>NZ_CP108796.1:2210000-7010000 GCF_045207475.1 Streptomyces sp. NBC_00885 | reverse complement strand
CAACGGCCGTAAGTGGTACATCTCCGGGGCGATGAACCCCGACTGCAAGATCTTCATCGTGATGGGCAAGACCGACCCGGACGGCGAGGACATCCGCCTCCAGCAGTCGATGATCCTGGTGCCGCGCGACACCCCGGGCCTGGAGGTCCGGCGCGCCATGCAGGTGTACGGCTACGAGGACCACTCCCACGGCGGCCACGCCGAGGTGGTCTTCACCGATGTACGGGTACCCGCGTCGAACCTGATCGGCGAGGAGGGCGGCGGCTTCGCCATCGCCCAGGCGCGGCTCGGCCCGGGCCGTATCCACCACTGCATGCGGCTGATCGGCATGGCCGAGCGGGCGATCGAGCTCATGTGCAGGCGGGCCGTGTCCCGTCAGGCCTTCGGCAAGGCGATCGCCCAGCAGGGCGTCGTACAGAATTGGATCGCCGACGCCAGGGTCTCGGTCGAGCAGCTGCGGCTGCTCGTGCTGAAGACGGCCTGGCTGATGGACACGGTGGGCAACCGCGGGGCGCACACCGAGATCCAGGCGATCAAGATCGCGACGCCGCGGGCGGTCGTGGACATCCTCGACAAGGCGGTGCAGGTCCATGGCGCGGGCGGGGTGAGCCAGGACTTCCCGCTGGCGGAGCTGTGGGCGGCGGCGCGGACGCTGAAGCTGGCGGACGGGCCGGACGAGGTGCACCAGCGGTCGCTGGCGCGGCGGGAGTTGAAGCGGTACGTGTAGGTGGGCGGGGGGCGCCTGCGGCGGGCTGTTCCCCGACCCGCCCTCCCCCAGACTCCGTCCGGGGGGACCCCCAACCTCCCCGTATGCGACCTTCGGCCGCATGTCCTCAAACGCCGGACGGGCTGGATATGCGGCCGAGCCGCAGATCCAGCCCCCTCTAAATCACGGGCGCAGCGCTCGCAGCAGGAGGTCTGCCAGGTGGTCCGCCACCTGCTGAGGGGTCAGCGGGCCGTCCGGGCGGTACCACGTCGACAGGTGGTGGACCGAGCCGAAGTGGTAGTCCACCACCAGGTCCGCGGGCGTGGCCGAGGAGAAGACCCCGCTCTGCTGGCCCTCTTCGACCAGCGCCCGGAAACGCTCGTGGTAGCGGCGGCGCTCGGCCCGCACCTGCTTGTGCTTCTCCGGGCTCAGATGGTGCATGGAGCGGAAGAAGATCGCCGCGTCGTCGAGGTTGTCGATGGTCGTCACCACGACGTCCGCCGCCGCGCCGCGCAGCCGCGTCTGAACCGGCTCGTCCGCGTCGGCGAAGGCGTCGAGGCGTTCCTGCTGGAGCCGCAGCACCCGGGCGTAGACCTCCTGGAGCAGGTCTTCCTTGGAGCCGAAGTAGTGGTAGAGCGCTCCCTTGGTGACGCCGGCCGCCTCGACGATCTCCTGGACGGAGGTGCGGTCGTAGCCGCGTTCGGCGAAGAGCCGGGTGGCGGCGGCCAGCAGCCTCTGCGGGACGGGGGTGCCGTCCCCGTCCGTCGTCCTGGCCATTGCCGCCACCTGCCTTTCACTCAGTTCACTCGGTTCACTCGTGTCTTGACTTACCCGGGGAAACGCAGTTCCCGCCTGAGGATCTTCCCACTTGTCGTCTTCGGGAGCTCCGGCAGGATCTCCACCTCGCGCGGGTACTTGTACGCGGCCAGGCGCTCCGCACAGTACGCGGAGATTTCTGCCGGTTCCACGCTCGCCCCGGGGCGCAAGCTGATGTAGGCCTTGACGGTCTCTCCGCGGTAGTCGTCGGGTACCCCGACGACGGCCGCCTCCCGAACCGCCGGGTGCGTGTAGAGGACGTCCTCCACCTCGCGCGGCCAGACCTTGAAGCCCGAGGCGTTGATCATGTCCTTCTTGCGGTCGACGACATAGAGCCAGCCGTCGGTGTCCATGAAGCCGATGTCGCCGGTGCGCAGTTCACCGTCCGGGAAGGCCTCGGCCGTGGCCTCGGGCAGCCGCCAGTATCCGGGCACCACCTGGGGGCCGCTCACCGCGATCTCGCCCTGCTCGCCGAGGGGGACGTCCTGGCCCTTCTCGTCGACGATCCGCACGATCGTGTCGGGACCGGGCACGCCGACGGAGAGGGTGCCGGACGCCGGGTCGACCGGGGCCTGCTTCTCGGGCGGTACGGAGGCGCAGGGGGCGGTGCACTCGGTGAGGCCGTAGCCGTTGTACAGGTAGGGGCCGAAGCCCGTGCGGAACTTCTCGACCAGCGCGGGAGGCACCGGGGCGCCGCCGGAGCAGATCACCCGGAAGGAGGCGAAGTGCTCGCGGGTGGCAGCGGGATGCGCGGCCAGCGCCATGAAGGCCGTGGAGGGGCCGACTGTGTACGCGGGCCGGTGCTCGGCGAAGGCGTCGAGGACGACGCCCGGCTCGAAGCGGTAGGTGAGGGCGAGGGTGCCGGCGTTGGCGATACAGGCGGCGAGCTCGCACACCATGCCGGTGATGTGGAACAGCGGCGCGAGCGCGAAGTAGCAGGAGCCCTCGGGCACGGGGTGGCCGGTGCGCTGACGTTCGGCGTTGTGGACGATGCCGCCGTGGAGGTTCATGGCGCCCTTGGGGGTGCCGCTGGTGCCGGAGGTGTAGCTGATCAACGCCACGTCGGCGGGGGTGAGTTCGCGGCCTTCCGGCGCGTTCAGTCCAAGCCGGGCCACGGCCAGCAGGTCGTGGGTGTCCACCGGGGCCGGCTGCCGCTCGAAGCCCAGGACTCGTTCGTCGTCGCGGCTCTGCAGGTCCAGTTCGCAGGCGGTGAGGGCGAGGCGTACGGGCGAGTGGGCGGCGCTGTCGCGCAGATACGACTCCCAGGCGCGGTCCGAGCAGATCAGCACGGTGGCCTCGGCGTCGCTCAGGACATGCCCGACCTCGGCCGACTTGTACATCGGGTTGAGCGGGACGACGGTCGCCCCGGCTTTCCAGGCGCCGAGCAGCGCGATCACGAAGTGCGGGGTGTTCTGCAGCATGATCGCCACGCGGTCGCCGCGCCCGACTCCGCGGGAACCGAGATGGCCCGCGACGGAGTCGGAGAGTTCGTCGGTCTCGCGGTAGCTCAGGCGCCCGTCGAAGTAGGCGAGCGCGGTGTGCTCGGGGGCGCGGGCCACGGCGGCGCGGAAGGAGTGCACGACGCTCGCGGGCGGGGTGATCGGAGCCCGCTGGGCCTCGGTGAGCTGGGCCAGCCATGGCCTTGCCGCGTAGACGGATGTCACCTCTGCGCTCCTTCCCACTTCTGCTGGATGTGGTTCATGCCGGCCAGCCAGCGCTCGGGCGTCGCGGCGCGTGCCTGGTAGAACTCGGCGACCTCGGGGTGCGGCAGGATCAGGAAGCGGTCGGCCTCGATACCCTCGAACAGCGCGTCGGCGACGTCCTCGGGCTCGATCGCGGTGGGGGCGAGGACGAGCTCGCCCGCCGATCCTGCCGCGGTGAGCATGTCCGTACGCACCCCCTGCGGGCAGATGGCGTGCACCTTCAGGCCCCGGTGGGCGTAGGTGAGCTGGAGCCACTCGGCGAAGGCGTACGCGCCGTGTTTGGAGACGCTGTAGGGGGCAGCGCCCACCATGGTGAGCAGGCCGGCGGCGGAGACGGTGGAGACGAAGCGGCCGCTGCCGCGCTCCAGCCAGTCGGGCAGCAGGATGCGGGCCGCGCGGACGTGCGCCATCACATTGACGTCCCAGGCGGCTGCCCACACCTGCTCGTCGGCGAAGACGTCGCCGGGCGAGGCGAGTCCGGCGTTGGCGCAGTAGACGTCGACGGTTCCGTCCAGTGCGTCGCGGGCCTCTTCCACTATCTCGGAGGCGTCGCCCGGCACCGCGGTCGCGCCGATCTCGTCGGCCACGGCCTTGGTCCTGGCCGGGTCGATGTCGTTGACGACGACGCGGGCGCCCTCCGCCGCGAACCGGCGGGCCAGGGCGGCTCCGATGCCGCCGCCCGCGCCCGTGACCACAACCCCAGCGCCCTGTACCGCACTCATCAAGCTCCGCCTCTCCACGTACCGTCCCGTGCGAGCAGACTAACCAGTCGGTATGTCGTGGGGGAAGGGGGCGTGCGGCCACGGGCACAAGGGGCCGAACCGCGCTGCCGCAATCGTTCCGCACGTCCGCCGTGCACGCTAGCGTGCGTGGCCATGACAGACAGCGACCACGGAGGTAACCCGATGAGCCTGTCCAGACGGGGTCTGCTGGCCGCCGGTGGCGCGGTGGGCGCGCTGGCCGCGGCCTCTTCGCCCGCCGCGGCCCACGCAGGCCGCCGCCGGGTCCGCACCGGCTTCGAGCGGCTGGCCGCCGACGGCTACACGCCCCTGGCCGGACAGCGGGTCGGTGTGGTCACCAACCCGACCGGGATCACCCGGGACGCACAGCACATCGTGGATGTCATGCACGCCGACGACCGGGTGAACCTACTCGCCGTCTTCGGCCCGGAGCACGGCTTCCGCGGCACCGCCCAGGCAGGCGGCTCCGAGGGCCGCTACGACGATCCGGCGACCGGGCTGCCCGTCTACGACACGTACACCAAGAGCGGGCAGGCCCTCGCCGACATCTTCACCACGTCCGGCGTGGACACGATCGTCTTCGACATCCAGGACGCCGGCGCACGCTTCTACACCTACATCTGGACCCTCTACGACTGCATGGAGGCGGCGGCGCTCGCGGGCAAGCGCTTCGTGGTCCTGGACCGGCCGAATCCGGTGACGGGCCGTGCCGCGCTGGGGCCCGTCCTGGACAAGGCCTTCGCGACCTTCGTGGGCCGCGAGCCCATCGCGCAGGCACACGGGATGACGGTCACCGAGCTGGCGCTGCTGTTCAACGGCGAGTTCCTGACCCGTCCGGTGGAGCTGGAGACGGTGCGGATGGCGGGCTGGCGGCGCTCGGACTTCTTCGACGAGACGGGTCTTCCCTGGGT
Organism: Streptomyces sp. NBC_00885; assembly: GCF_045207475.1. Lineage (NCBI taxonomy): Bacteria > Bacillati > Actinomycetota > Actinomycetes > Kitasatosporales > Streptomycetaceae > Streptomyces > Streptomyces sp. NBC_00885. The sequence continues at coordinate 7,005,124 of NZ_CP108796.1, read as the reverse complement.
CCCGCCGAGCCCGAACATGCCGACGCCGGACACCGCGCTGGTCTACTCGGGCACCTGCCTGTTCGAGGGCACCAATCTGTCGGAGGGCCGCGGCACGACACGTCCTTTCGAACTCCTGGGTGCGGAAGGCATCAACCACGCCTGGGCGGCGGCCGCCAATGCGCTCGCGCTGCCCGGTGTCCGCTTCCGCGAGGCGTACTTCACTCCGACGTTCTCCAAGTTCCAGGGAAAGACGGTCGGCGGGGTCCAGCTGCATGTCCACGACCGCACGTCGTACGACCCCGTGCGCACCGGGATCGGCCTGCTGGTGACGGCGAAGCGGGTGTGGAACGGCTTCGCCTGGCGGCCCGACAACTGGATCGACAAGCTGACGGGGTCGGCAAGGGTGCGGACGATGATCGACGCGGGTGCGGGGGCGGACGAGGTGGTGGCGGCGTGGCAGGGCGATCTCGCCGCGTTCAGGGCCGTACGGAGGACGTACCTGCGGTACTGAGGCAAGCCCCACCGAAGAGAGGCGGCGACTACTACGTCGACATGCGTAACGCACCACCGCTCGCGCGGGATTGGCTGAATGTGGTACGCCAGACCCGGACCATCGGCGAGCCGGTACGGCTGGGCACCACGTGCGACGCACTGATCCATCTCCACCAAGTACGCACGGCCCACCGCCTCTGACCGACCGCCTGTGACCGACGGGGACCAGGCGCGATCGAGCACGGTCGTAGGTATGGCCGTTCCTCCCTTCGCGCAGGATGCTGGGGCATCGGCGGACAAAAACGGGGAGGGCCGGTCATGCCGGAAATGAGCGTGGAGCCGTACCGGGAAGTCACCTTCGACGAGGACGGCGACGTGAACGCCGCGCAGCGCGACAGTCTGGCTGAAATGGACGTCACCGATCTGGTGATGTTCGCCCACGGGTGGAACAACTCGCCGTCCGTCGCCAACCAGTTGTACTCGGCCTTCTTCGCGCCCTTCCCGGGGCTGACGGGCGAGGGGGTACGGCTCGGATACGTGGGTGTGGTGTGGCCGTCCATGAAGTTCACGGACGAGCCGATTCCGGACTTCCGGCCGTCCGCCACGGCTCCCCCACTGGACTCCGCACTGGACAAGGCGACGCAGGACGCCCTGGTCGAGCTGTTTCCCGGGCACGACGGGACGGTGCGACGGCTCGCTCAACTGCTCCACGCGCAGCCCGAGTCGGAAGCCGCCTTCGCCGAGTTCGGCTCACTGGCGCGGCAGTTGGCCGAGGCACCGGTCGGCGGAGTCGGCGGCAGCTGTTTCACGGACGATCTGCCCCACGACGAACAGGGCCCGCCCGCCGTCTTGTTCGAGGATTCCCTGACGATGTGCCGGAGGTTCGCGCTCGCGCTGGAGGAGAGCGTGGAGGTGACGGAGAAGGAGCCCGCCGTCGAGTCCTTCGCCATCGGAGGCGGGCTCAAGAAGGTGTGGAAGGGCGCGAAGGAACTGCTGCGGCAGACGACGTACTACGCGATGAAGCGGCGCGCCGGGAGGGTCGGCGAGCTGGGTCTCGGCCCGCTGCTGGGGCAGCTCGCCCGGTCGTCCCCCGCGGTGCGGGTGCATCTGGTGGGGCACAGCCAGGGGGCGCGGCTGGTCTCCTACGCCCTGCGCGGGCTGCCCCACGGAGCGAACAACGTGAAGTCGCTGACGCTCCTCCAGGGAGCCTTCTCGCACTATGCGTTCGCGCAGAGCCTGCCGCACGCGGCACACAGCGGCGGCACCCTGCGCGGTATGGAGCACCGGGTCGACGGGCCGGTGGTGGCCTGCTATTCGCGGCACGACAGCGCGCTCGGCGTGATCTATCCGCTGGCTTCCAGCCTGGCCGGGGACGACGCGAACGTGGTCGGGCTCGACAAGAGGTGGTGGGCGATGGGGCACGACGGCATCCAGGCCGTGCAGCCGCTGGTCAGGCTGACGCTGGAGGAGGCGCTTCGGCAGGGGATCCCCGGCTCGGGCTGCGTCAGCGTGGACACGGCCTCGGTGGTGCGTCGCGGCGGGCCTCCCGCCGGTGCGCACAGCGACATCTGTCACGAGGAGCTGGCGCGGGTGATCCTGGCCGCGGGCCGCATCGGACGCTGAGCGTTCTCAACGTCCGTGCGACCCGCGGCTGTTGCGTCTAGCGATGGGACGGGAACTCCACGACCTGCTGATAGGTCGGCCGGTTCTGCCAGCTGATCGCCGGGTGGGTGATGCCACCCAGCGCCCGGTGGATGATCGCGTCCGTGCACCACTGTTCCCCGGCCTTGCAGCTTCCGTCGCCGGGATAGACCTCGGTCGCGGGCTTCGCCGTGGCCTGCTTCAGCGTGGCGAGCAGCGCGTCACGGCAGGCGGCGAGGTCCCCGCCGCCGCAGTACGTCGTGGCCAGCGGGCCCTGGACCGGCCGGCCCAGCACCTGGCGCAGATCCTTGTCGGCGAAGGCCCACCAGCCGTACTGGAAGGAGGAGCCGCTGTGCGCGCCGGTCGCGCCATGGGCCGCCGCCGGGGACTCGTCGGTCGGCAGGCTCCCGGTCAGCGCGGTGTACAGGTCGGCGCCGAGACCCGGTTTGAACTCGGCCTCGATCAGCAGCGGCCACCAGGCGTCCATGATGCGGACGGCGTCGGCATGGGTATAGGTGTGCGAACCGGGCGCGGTCTCCCTGCGCTGTGAGCCCGCGGCCCGCCAAGCCTCCAACCGCTGTACCGCCGCGTTCAGCTGGGGATCGGTCACTGGCCCCGAGCGCAGCACCGCGAGCAGCTCGGGCAGCAGCTGCTCCCCGCGCAGGTCGGTGAGCGCCGCCTCTGCCATCGCCCGGGTGAGCGAGGCGCGGGTCACCCCGCCGTCCGCGGCGAGTTCTGCCACCCGGTCGTCCAGCAGATCGCCGCGGTGCACGGCGCCGAAGCCGAAGGCCGCGCTGGCGTATCCCTTGGCCTGCCGGTTGTTCCAGGAGATGTAGTAGTCCTGGCCGACGGACTGCGGATGCTGGGCGAAGGGCGTGTACGCGGCGGTGTTGGCGACCGGGTCGTAGCCCTGCCACTCGTATGCCCGCTCCGCCGCGACGGGCAGCGCTGGGTCGACGCCGGCGGCCCGAACGGGGTTCATGCCGCTGTTGTAGTACGCGGCGGTGCGGGAGTCGGCGTAGAACCAGTTGAAGGCGTAGTCGACGTTGTGGACGGCCTGCTGGAAGGACGCGGGGTCCGTGACGAACGAGGGGTCGTTGAGCATCTGGAAGCCGATGATCGAGTCGGCCTCGTGGCGGTAGGTGGTGCGCAGCGAGGTGTACGCGACGCGCTTGCCGCCCACCGTGGCGCGATGGGTGACGATCCCGTACCGGGTACGGAAGACCTGCAGCCGGTAGGAGCCCGCGGCGTTCGAGTCGGCGACGGACGGCTTCCAGGAGTTGGTCTTCTCCAGCTTCTCCATCGGGGTGCAGACGCCCCGGAAGAGGTAGTGGGTGTCGTCCTGGCAGACCTCGACGGCGTACGTGTCGGTGATGTCCTGGGCGGCGGAGGTGGCGGACCAGGCGTAGTCCTTGCCGCGGCCCATCTGGACGTACATGCCGACGCCCGCGAAGGAGACACCGCGCGCGGAGATGCCGGGCCCCTGCAGCTCCTGGAGCATCATCAGCTGTGGCGCGAAGTAGCCGGTTTGCGGACCGAATACGGCGATGGGGTGGCCGCTCGCGGTGGCCCTGCCGGAGACGAGGAGCGCATTGGACATACCGCGCCTGCCGCCGAGCGAGCCGGGTTCGATCACTCCGTCGTCGTGCATGCCCTGCGCGGGCTTCAGCGCCGCGGGCGCCCGCAGCGGGGACTTGACTCCCGTCCCCGCAGAGCCGGTTCTGTCGTATACGAGCTGCTCGGGGACGACCGAACCGGCGTCGGGCAGTGCCGTGCCACGCGGGTTCGCGGGCTTTTGGGCGTACGGGAAACTGGTGCCGTCATGGACGGTGAGCACGGCCTCGGGGTCTTCGCGCTGCCGGAAGGACTCCCAGACCCTGGTGCCCTCCACCACGCCGTACTTCTTCTGGGCAGCCAGCAGGGAGAGCGCGGCCTGCACCTCGCCACCGCCTCCGCCGCCGAACTGGCCGCCGACCACTGAGGCGATGGAGATCAGATCGGTGACCTTGAAGGGCTGGATCTCCCCGACGTTGGTGATCGCGTCGATGTGCCCGGTGAGGACGTACTCACCGGGGAAGTAGCGCCCGTTCTTCGACTGCACGCGATAGGCGTTGATGCCGTCGACATACGCCTGGGCATCGGCCATGGCCTGCTCGCCGCGGGCGCCCTCGGTGGCCCGGATCTGGTCGATCTGAGCCTGGTAGTCGGCCTCGGTGTAGGGGGCAGAGGGCCAGAACTGCTGCTCCAGGCCCTGGTTGGCGAGCGCGCCGCCGGCGAACGGGGTCAGTTCGCCGCGGCCGATGTGCCGGAACAGGTCCATCATCCACAGGCGGTCCTGGCCCGCGGCGAATCCGGCGCCGAACTCGGTTCCGTAGCGGGTGGTGCCCTTGATGTGGGGGACGCCGGTCTTCTTGTCCCGGGTGATGGTGACGTCGGGGCGGGGGGTGGTGACGGACTCGGCCTGACCGTCCGGCACGCCGAAGGAGGAGTCGTTGAAGAAGTCGTTGAGCTTGGCGTCGGTGAGACCGCCGTAGCCGCCCACCAGGGAGTCGTAGCGGCCGAGTTGGTCGGAGCTGTGGGCGGGGCGGGTGCCGAGGACCTTGTGGACCAGGATGTCGGCGAGGGTGGCGTTGCCGTTCTGCCCGGGAGGCAGGATGTCGGCGCACCGGCCCTGGCAGAGATCGCCGTCGGCTGCGGTTGCGGTGGGGGCTGCGGTGGCGACGGCCGCGGCCTGTGGCAGGGGGGCCAGCAGACCGGCGGCGAGCGCGAACACCGCGGCGGCGGTGGCAGGTGCGAGTCTTCCGATGCGTCGTCGCATGGGTGCTCCTCGGGGAGGCCGATGCGCCGGAGGTTACTGGCGGTAAGACGCGCAAGTAAGGTGAACATGCGTCACCTTCTGCGAATCGCCGTGCGGAGTGGGGCAGTTGGCCAACGGCATCGCGGGCCGCCCGCCGGGGCGATCCGGACGAACCGGCGTGATCACCACCACCGGACAGTGATGACACCCATCGAATTTTCGATGGAGCCGGATCGGGTACTCGTACGTCCATTCCTCAACGCCGAAGTACCAGCGACGGAGGTGGCAGTGCGATGGCAGGTTTCCGCAGTCTTGCGAGACAGGTGCGCGATGCGCGGTGTGATCTGGCGCTACGACGCTATTCGCTGCGCAAGTGCCTGGAGCGATTTGCCCCTTACGGGCATCGGGCAACCTGGGCTCATCTGTGCGCCAGGCACAGCATCGAGCCCGAGGACCGGGCCCCCGATCCGGTGCGGCTGGTGGCCGCGCTGGACGAGTTGGAACAGGCGCGGGCCGTCTGGCTCGCGTACGAGGAGAGTTTCGCGGACCGCCGCAAGCGCGAGAAGCACGACGGACTGCGACGGCCGGCGTCGATCGACGACTGGCACCGGCGGACCTGGGGCGGGAACGGGGTCGCCCGCTGCGACAGCCCGGCCGCCCATCCGTCGGCACCGCTCGACGAGGTCCTGCGCCGGCTGATATCCGCGCTGGAGACCGAACCCGGAAACGGCTGCCCGGTGTGCGGGGGGACGCACATCGTGTGGCGGCAGGATCTGGCGAACGAGCCCTGGGTCGGGCCGGTCTGCACGGGCTGCGGGATTGTCGTGCCGCAGCCCGTACTGACGTCCGATGCGGTGGCGGCGGCGAAGCGGGCGGGGCGCAGGGAACTGGCGTCGGTGGCCTGAACGGTCGGGCCGGGCCCTGCGGGGCCTTTTCCCCTACCCGCCCCTTCCCGAACTGGGGGCAAGCCCCCAGACCCCTGGCGGGGCTTCGCCCCCGGGCCCGTATGCGACCTCCGGCCGCATGTCCTCAAACGCCGGACAGGCTGAATGTGCGGCCCAGCCGCACAAATCCAGCCCCGCCGGCGCTTGAGGCGTCGTCCCGGACGCGAAACTCAGCCCCGCCGGCGTTTGAGGCGCGGGGGTGCGGGGGCGGAGCCCCCGCAAAGCTGCACGGCTCGGCCTGTCTGCTGACGTACAGCGTGACGGGCGACGGGCAGGGGCGTGTTCAGGTCTCGTCGAAGGGCTTCGGCGCCAAGGGCCTTGCCCTCACGGAGGATCCGCGCAATCTGTACTGGCGCGCGGTGCTCGGCCATGACGTCCCGGCGGTCGCGGCACGCCTTGCCGAGAAGCTGGGGGCGAGCCGGGTCGGGATCTTCGGCGAGGTGTACGGCGCCGGGGTGCAGGACCTCGCCTACGGGGCCAACGCCCGCTCCGAAGCGCTCGGTTACGCCGTCTTCGACGTGTCGGCCGAGATCGACGGCCAGGTCCGCTGGCTGGAGACGGCTGGGCTGCTGGAGGGCGAACTGCCGCTGGTGCCACGGCTGTTCGCAGGTCCGTTCGACATCGACACGGTGCTGGAACTGGCGAGCGGCCGGGAGACCGTGTCCGGGCGCGAACTGCATCTGCGCGAAGGCGTCGTGATCCGTCCCGCTACCGAGCGCTACAGCCCGGTGCTGGGCGGCCGGGCGATCGCCAAGGCGGTCAGCCCGGCGTATCTGACGCGCAAGGGCGGCACGGAGTACGAGTAGTCCCGCCGGACACCCCCTGGGGAAGAGGCGGGCCCGTCACGGGGGTGCGGGCCCGCCTTTGCCTCATGCTCAGGCACGGTCCTTCGCGGGCCGGCCGCGCTCCGGCAGCAGCCGGGAGCCCGTCAGCCGCTCGCCGAAGATGTCGTCCGGGTTGGACAGGACACAGGTCTGCAGGGAGAGGCAGCCGCAGCCGATGCAGTCGGTGAGATGGTCGCGGAGCCGGCCGAGCTGTCTGATGCGCTCGTCGAGCTCCGCCCGCCACGCCTCGGAGAGCCGCGCCCAGTCCTCGCGGTCCGGTGTGCGCTCCTCGGGCAGTTCGGCCAGTGCGTCCCTGATCGTGGCGAGCGGAATACCCACCCGCTGCGCGGCGCGTACGAAGGCGACGCGGCGCAGCGCGTCCCTGCTGTAGCGGCGCTGGTTACCGCTGGTCCGGCGGCTGCTGATCAGCCCTTTGGACTCGTAGAAGTGCAGGGCTGACACGGCGGCGCCGCTGCGCGCGGATAGCTGGCCGACCGTGAGCTCGTGAATCTTCTCGGGAATCTGTGGCACTCCTCGAAGCCTACTGGGCCCGTCGTTGACAGGAGCTGTCCGCCCAACCATGCTGAGCAAGCGCTTAGACATTGATGTTCCGCAGAGACGAGACGCAGGGAGCAGGGACATGGCCGAGCCGAGGATCTTCACGTCCGCCGAGGAGCTGCGCGCCGGGGTCGGCGAGCAGCTGGGGCACAGCGACTGGCTGGAGGTCGAGCAGAAGCGGATCGATCTCTTCGCCGAGGCGACCGGTGACCACCAGTGGATCCACGTGGACCCGGAGCGGGCGGCGACCGGCCCCTTCGGCACGACGATCGCGCACGGCTATCTCACGCTGTCGCTGCTCCCGGCGCTCGTCCCGCAGGTCCTGCGCGTCGAGGGCATGAAGATGGGCATCAACTACGGAGCGAACAAGGTCCGTTTCCCCTCCCCCGTACCCGTGGGCTCGCGGCTGCGCGCGACGGCGGTGCTGCAGAGCGTGGAGGAGGCGGGCGGCGGTGTGCAGGTGACCGCCCTCGTCACGGTGGAGCGCGAGGGCGGCGACAAGCCGGTGTGCGTGGCCGAGTCGGTGTCCCGCTACTTCTTCTGAGACCTGCCGGCTCCTACGAGTCCTGGCTCTTGCGGGCGGAGACCATGCGCAGGACGAGGTCGGCGTACAGCTCGCCGACCTCGTCGGGCGTCCTGCGGCCGCGCGTGTTGAACCAGCGCGCCACGTCGATGCAGAGCGACAGCACGGCGACCGTGGTGCCGGGCACGTCCGGGACGTCGAACTCCCCCGACTCGACGCCCTCGTGCAGAATTCCGCGGACGACGGCGTCGCTGCGGCGGCGCAGCGCGACGATCTCGTCGCGGTGTTCGCCGGAGAGCGCGTCGAGCTCGTACTGCACCACGCGTGCGGTGTCGTGCCGTCCGGCGTGCCAGCGGACGAAGGAACTCACGGCCGCGGCGAGCCGCTCGGAGGGCGTACCGGCGGTGTCGGCCGCCGTCGACAGGACCTCCAGGGCCTTGTCGTGCCCGATCCGGCTGATCCGGTGGAGCAGCTCTTCCTTGGTCTTGTAGTGGATATAGAGCGCGGCGGGGCTCATTCCGGCGCGGCCCGCGATGTCCCGGGTCGTCGTCGCGTGATAGCCCCGCTCGGCGAAGGCCTCGACGGCGGCGACGAGCAGCTTTCTCGCCGCCTCGGGCGTGACCTCGCCCCACGGCATGTCCTCGTCGGCCGTGTCCTCCGCCGTACTCATCGCTCGCCCCTTCCGTTCATCAGAAGGCACACCATACCCCGAGGGTGAGCAAGCGCTTAGAGCTTAGAGCTCTTCTGGAAGGGGTCGTGCTCGGCGAGCAGCTTCTCGAGCCTGGCCTGGTCGACCCGGCTGACGATCTGCCCGGCTTCCTGCCGGTCCCGGATCACCTTGGCCAGGGTGAACGCCGAGGTCGTGAGGTAGAGGACGGCGATGGCGAGGAAGCCCCGCACCCAGACGTCGGCGTCGAGATAAAGGATGCCGAGGCCGACGGCGCCGAGCGCGACGGCGAAGGAGGCGACGGACTGTCCGTAGAAGGCCGCGGTGTTCTGCTGCTTGACCTGTGTCTCACTCATAGGCGTCAGCATCGGTCGGCGTGGGCCGTGCCACATCCGCTCCCGTACTTACACGCGTACTCAGACCTACTCGTCGACGCTCTCGGCACGGCCCCACTCGGCGGCGTTCCCATTTTAACTATCATTGCTAGTTTCCCGTTGGCAGGCCCTACCATGTGCCGCATGGCCCGCCCGCGCAAGCCCCTGCTCAGCCGAGAGCGCATCGTCGAGACGGCGAGCGCGCTCGTGGACGCCGAGGGCCTCGACGCCGTCTCCACCCGCAGGCTCGCCGCGGAACTCGGAGTCAGCGGCCCCTCCCTCTACAACCACTTCCGCAACAAGGACGAGATCCTCGACGCCGTCGCCGACGCGGTCAGCGCCCAGGTCGACCTGTCGATGTTCGACGAGGGCGACAAGCGCGACTGGCGCACCGCGCTGCACGACTGGGCCGTCTCCTACCGCGCGGCCCTGACCGACCACCCCAACACCGTGCCGGTACTCGCCCGCGGCCCGGGCCGCCGCCCGGCGGCGCTCAAGGTGGCCGACGCCGTCTTCGGCGCGATGGTCCGCGCGGGCTGGCCACCGGCCCAGGCGACCCATATCGGCGCCCTGATGCGGTACTTCATCACCGGCTCGGCGCTCGGTTCGTTCGCCCGCGGCTTCGTCGACGACGAGTCCGCGTACGACCCGGCCGACTATCCGCATCTCGGGCAGGCACATCTGCTCGCCGAGAGGCAGCAGAAGGTGGACGAGGGCGCGTTCGAGACGGGCCTGCGGGCGCTCATCGACGGTCTGTCCGTGCAGTACGAGGCCCTGGTGCGCGCCTGACGGACACTGTTCGGCGGCCGCCGAACAGTGATGGGGCCATCCTGGACACATGCAGTCCAGAGACCTTGCCGCACTGGCCGCGCTCCTCGCCGACGAGACCCGGGCCTCCTTCTGTCTCGCGCTGCTGGACGGCCGTGCCTGGACCTCGGGCGAACTCGCCCGGCACGCGCGCGTGGCGCCGTCGACCGCCAGCGAGCATCTGGGCAAGCTCGTCGCCGGCGGACTGCTCGCCGAGGAGCGCCAGGGGCGCCACCGGTATGTGCGGCTCGCGGGCGAGAGCGTCGCCCGTCTCGTCGAGGAGCTGGCCGCGCACACCCCACCCGCCCCCGACTCGCCGCCCGCCTCGCTGCGGGCGGCGAGTACCCGCAGCGCCATGGCCCGCGGACGCACCTGTTACGACCATCTCGCCGGACGGCTCGGCATCGCGATCACCCAGGCCATGACCGCACGCGGGCTGCTGCACCAGGACAACGGCTTCGCGCTGACTGCCCAAGGCATCGCCTGGTTCGGCGAGTTGGGGCTCACGCTGGAGCGGAAGGGGCGGCGTCCGCTCGTACGGTCGTGCCTGGACTGGACCGAGCGCAAACCCCATCTCGCGGGGCTCGCGGGAGCGGAGCTGTGCCGACACGCCCTGGATGCGGGCTGGTGCGTACGGATCGGGTCCGAGCGCGCGGTGAAGGTGACCGCGGACGGCGAGCGGGCGCTGGCCGAGCTGCTCGGCATCGAGCCAGGGACATTGCGGTGAACGCCGAACAGTCGACGCCGTACGGTCGGTGCATGACGCACTCCCCACGCCCCGCTCGTGCGCAGTGGCCCGCTCTTGCCGCCGCGGGCGTCACCGTCGTCCTGTGGGCCTCCGCCTTCGTGTCGATCCGCAGCGCCGGTGATGTGTACTCCCCCGGCGCGCTCGCCCTCGGGCGGCTCCTCGCCGCGTCTCTCGCCCTCGGCTGCGTCCTGCTGGTCCGGCGCGAGGGGCTGCCGCCGCGGGCCGCCTGGCCGGGGATCGCCATATCCGGGCTGCTGTGGTTCGGCGTCTACATGGTGGTGCTCAACTGGGGCGAGCAGGAGGTCGACGCGGGCACGGCCGCGATGGTCGTGAACATCGGCCCGATTCTCATCGCGCTGCTCGGCGCCCGGCTGCTCGGTGAGGCGCTGCCGCCGAGGCTGCTGGCCGGGATGGCGGTGTCGTTCGCGGGGGCGGTGACCGTCGGCCTCTCGATGTCGGGCGAGGGCAGCGCCTCAACGCTGGGCGTACTGCTGTGCCTGCTGGCGGCGGTGGGGTACGCGGGCGGGGTGGTGAGCCAGAAGCCCGCGCTGGCGCACGCGAGCGCACTGCAGGTGACGACGTTCGGTTGCCTGGTAGGGGCGGTGGCCTGTCTGCCGTTCGTCGGACAGCTGGTCTCCCAGGCGGAACGGGCTCCGCTGTCGGCCACCCTCAACATGGTCTACCTGGGCGTCTTCCCGACCGCGCTGGCGTTCACGACCTGGGCCTACGCGCTGGCCCGTACGACCGCGGGGCGGATGGGCGCGACGACCTATGCCGTGCCGGCGCTGGTCGTGCTGATGTCGTGGCTGGCGCTGGACGAGGTGCCGGCCGCGCTCACCCTGGCGGGCGGGGCGCTGTGCCTGGCGGGAGTGGCCGTCTCGCGCTCCCGGGCCCGGAGGTCGGGCTCAGCGGACGCGCCGGTTGCGCCGGCGGACACGGCGACGTGCGCGCGGGATGCCGGGGTGTCCGAGGCCGGCGGCCGTCAGGACTGATCCGCCGCCTCCCGCAGCTGGGCCGGCCTGACAGGCGGTGGGTTTTCCCCCACCCCGCCCCTTCCCGAAACTGGGGGCAAGCCCCCAGACCCCCTTGCCGGGGCTCCGCCCCCGGACCCCCGCGCCTCAAACGCCGGCGGGGCTGAATTTCGCGTCCGGGACCACGCCTCAAACGCCGGCGAGGCTGAGATGTGGGGCAGGGCCGCACAATCCAGCCCGTCCAGCGTTTGAGGACATGCGGCCGAAGGTCGCATACGGGGTCCGGGGCGAAGCCCCGTCCGGGGGCTGGGGACCTGCCCCCAGTTCGGGAAGGGGCGGGGTGGGGCGAGAACCCCTAAAAGACCACCAGCGCACGCCCGCCCCGGCCCGCCAGCATGTTGGCGAACGCATCCGCGATCCCGTCCAGGCCGATCCGGTCCGTCACCAGGGCCGCCAGGTCCAGCCGGCCCGCGCGCACATGCTCCGCCAGAACCGGCAGGTCGACCGCCGGGTTGCTGTTGCCGTAGACGCAGCCCGACAGCGTGCGGCCCCAGTGGAAGAGTTCCAGCGCGTTGAACGTGACCTGCTGGTCCTTGCCGCCGATGCCGACGACCGTCGTGCGGCCGCCCCGGCGGGTGGACTCCCAGGCGGTGCGGATCGTCGCGGCCCGCCCGACGCACTCGATCGCCACATCCGCGCCCTGGCCGCCCGTGAGCGTGCGGATCTCCTTCGCGGTGGTGTCGGAGGCGAGGACGTACTCGGTCGCACCCGCCCCCCGCGCCAGGGACTCCTTCTCCTCGGACACGTCGACCGCGATGATCGTCGACGCGCCCGCGATCCGGGCGGACTGGAGCGTGGCGAGGCCGACCCCGCCGACGCCGTAGACCACGACCGACTCGCCCTCGCGGACACGGGCGGAGTGGTGGACCGCGCCGTACCCGGTGAGGACCGCGCAGCCGAGCAGGGCGGCGTCGGTGAGCGGGACGCCGTCGGGGACGGGCAGGACGCAGTTCGCGGCGACGACGGTCTCTTCGGCGAAGGCCGCGACGTTCAGGCCGGGGTACAGTTCCGCGCCGTCGCCGGTACGGGCGTAGACGTTCGCCGCGCCCGCGAGGGCATTGGCGCACAGCCACACCTCGCCGATCGAGCAGTGGTGGCAACTGCCGCAGGACGGCGCCCAGTTGAGGACGACGCCGTCGCCCGGGCCGATATTCGTGACCCCCTCGCCGACGGAGACGACGGTGCCCGCGCCCTCATGACCGAGGACGCACGGCGTCGGCACCCGCATGGTGCCGTTGGACAGGGACAGGTCGGAGTGGCAGACCCCGGCTGCGGCGAGACGGACCCGCACCTGACCCGGGCCGGGTTCGGGCAGGTGGATGCCGGTGATCTCCAGCGGAGAGCCGACGGCGGGCAGTACGGCGGCGCGGACCATGATGCGTAGGACTCCCGGCTCAGAACTGGAGGGACTTGGTCTGGAGGTACTCGGACAGACCGTGCGCGCCCAGCTCCCGGCCGACGCCCGACTGCTTGTAACCGCCGAAGGGTGCGAGGGGGTTGAAGCGGCCGCCGTTGATGTCGACCTGCCCGGTGTCCATCCGCCGGGCGAAGGCGGCGGCTTCGGCCTCGTCGGCGGCCCAGACCGCGCCCGCGAGCCCGTACACGGTGCCGTTGGCGATACGGAGGGCGTCGTCCTCGTCCTCGTACTTGAGCAGCGAGACGACCGGGCCGAAGATCTCCTCCTGCGCGATGGTCATCTCCGGGGTGACATCGGCGAAGACGGTGGGGCTGACGTAGTAGCCCGTCTCACGCGGGGCTTCGGGGCCGCCGGCGACCAGGCGGGCGCCCTCGGCGACGCCCCTCTCGATGTAGCCGCGTACGCGCTGCTGCTGCTTGGCGCTGACCAGCGGGCCGATCCGCTCGCCCGGTACGTACTTGGCGACCGCGGCCCTCGCGAGCGCCACCGCCTCGTCGTACTGGTCCTTGTGGACCAGCATCCGGGTCCATGCGCTGCACGTCTGGCCGGAGTTGGACATGACGTTGGCGATGCCGACTTTGACGGCCTTGGCCAGGTCGGCGCTCGGCAGGATGACATTGGCGGACTTGCCGCCGAGCTCCAGGGCGACCCGCTTGACCGCGCCGCCCGCGGTCGCGCCGATCTGCCTGCCGATTGCGGTCGAGCCGGTGAAGGAGACCAGGTCGACGTCCTCGTGGGCGGCGAGTGCCTGCCCGGCGACCGGGCCGAGACCCGTCACCAGGTTGAACACGCCTGCGGGCAGCCCGGCCTCGTCGACGGCCTCGGCGAAGAGCTGCGCGGTCAGCGGGGTGTCCTCGGCGGGCTTGAGCACGACGGTGCAGCCCGCCGCGAGCGCCGGGGCGACCTTGGCGACGACCTGGTGCAGCGGGTAGTTCCAGGGCGTGATCGCACCGACCACGCCGACCGGCTCCAGCAGCACGGTGGAGTTCCCGGCCTTCTCCTCGAAGGAGTACGAGGCGGCCAGCTCCGCGTACGAACCGGCGACCAGGACCGGCACGCCCGCGTGGACCGTCTGCGAGAGCTGGAGCGGCGAGCCGAGCTCGGCGGTGACGGTCTCGGCGATCTCGTCCGCGCGGGCCACGAGCACATCGCGCAGGGCCGCGATCCGGGCGGCGCGTTCGGCGGGCGGGGTGGCGGCCCAGCCGGGGAGCGCCCCGCGGGCCGCGCGCACGGCGTCGTCGACGTCGTCCGCCGTACCGGCCGGGACATGGGCGATGACCTGCTCGTCCGCCGGGTTCACCACCGCGATCGTGTCCGGACCCCGGGCGGGCCGCCACTGGCCGCCGATGTACATCCCGTCGTGAGCCTTCATCGCACTCCTCCAGAAGCTGCCGTCAGTCGTCCGCACCCACAAACTAGCGGTGTTAGTTTTTGGACGCCAGGGCACCTGGAGCGTAGCGGGGGCCTCTCAGGCGTCCAGGCCCGGGAGGTCCGTCGGAGCAGGGCAGATCCTGCGGCCGTGATGGTCGAAGACATAGAGGTGCGCGAGATCGACGAGCAGCGGCACCTGCGCGCCGGTGCGCAGCCGCACATCGGGCCCGGTCCGCACCACCAGATCGCTCGCCGCCACGGACGGGCGCTCGGCGGTCATGGTCCCCGGCCGCGGCTCCGGGTCGTCCAGGGCCACCACGGGCCCCGAGACATGGGCGACCGCGCGCTTCTTGAGACGGGTCAGCACGCTCGGGCCGCTGCGGGTCCGGCGCCTGCGGACGGTGCCCTGCGGCCTGGGCGACTCGAGGTCGGCGACCACGGCGGCCTGTGAGCCGGTGTTGAAGTGCACGAGCGCCTCATGGCCCTGGTACTCCATGTGCTCGACGATCCCGGTCAGCGCGACCTCGCCGGGGCGGGCCTGGCTCGGCGGGGCTATCCGCGTGGCCTCCGAGCGCAGGCCGACGATGATCTGCCGGCCCTGCTGGATGCGGAGCAACTGGTGGTCGGTGCTCAGCGGTTCGGGCAGCGGAAGCCGCTGTTTGCCGAGATCGATCGACATCCGGCCGTCCAGCGGAGCGTAGACCACCGCCTGCAGCAGATTGATCCGCGGCGTGCCGATGAACGCGGCGACGAAGACGTTCGCGGGCAGGGCATAGGTCTCGCGCGGAGTGCTCACCTGCTGGAGTACGCCGCCGCGCATCACCGCGACCCGGTCGCCGAGCGACATCGCCTCGGCCTGGTCGTGCGTGACGTACACGGTCGTCACCCCCAACTCGGAGGTGAGCTGGGAGATTTCGGCGCGCAGATGGTTGCGCAGCTTCGCATCGAGGTTGGACAGCGGCTCGTCCATCAGAAAGACGGAGGGCCGTCGGGAGATGGCCCGGCCCATCGCGACCCGCTGGCGTTCGCCGCCGGAGAGCTGGCTGGGGTAGCGGTCCAGGACGTCCTCGATGCCGAGCATGCGGGCGGTGGCCTCGATCTGCGGGCCGCTGTCCGCACGCGGGTTCTCCAGCCGCAGCGGGAAGCCGATGTTCTCGCGGTTCGTCATGGTCGGGTAGAGCGCGAAGTTCTGGAAGACCATCGCCATGGCGCGCTCGCGGGGCGGGATGTGGTTGGCGTACTCACCGTCCAGCAGCAACTCCCCCTCGGTGATGTCCTCGAGGCCCGCGATCATGCGCAGGACGGTCGACTTTCCGCAGCCCGACGGGCCGAGCAGCACCACGAACTCTCCCGGCTCGATGTCGAGGGAGAAACGGTCGACGGCGCGGTTGGAGCGTTCGTACCTCTTGCTGACACTGCGCAGGGATATGGCGCGACTCATAAGTTCCGCCGGAGGAAGAGGGGAGCGACTGAGACGCCTGAAACTAGCCGACTACTCCCGGTCAGGGAATGAGTCGCGCGAAGGTTGGGTCCGCGAAACCGACACCGCCTCCCGCGCGAAGCGAAGGAGGCGGTGTCGGGGCGGGTCAGCCGCTGGAAGGCATCAGATGATGCCGAAGAGAATTCCCGCGCCGAGCACGATCAGCGACGTCAGGGCGGCCCACTTGACGACGAACCGCGTGTGGTCACCGAATTCGACCTTGGCCATGCCGACGAGGACGTACACGGCGGGGACGAGCGGGCTCGACATGTGCAGGACCTGGCCGGTGAGCGAGGCGCGGGCGATCTCCAGCGAGGAGACGCCGTGTGCGGAGCCGGCCTCGGCGAGGACGGGCAGGACACCGAAGTAGAAACCGTCGTTCGACATGAAGTAGGTGAGCGGGATGCTCAGAACGCCGGTGACGAGTGCCATGTGCGGGCCCATCCCCTCGGGGATGGCGCCGACGAGCCAGTCGGCCATGTGCTTGACCATCCCGGTGCCGGTGAGGACTCCGGTGAAGACGGCGGCGGCGAAGACCATGCCTGCGACGTTCAGGACATTCTCGGCGTGGGCGGCGATCCGCGCCCTCTGGTCGGTCATCTTGGGGTAGTTGACCGTCAGGGCGAGCGCGGCGCCGAGCAGGAACAGTACCGGGATCGGCAGCCATTCCATGATCATTGCGGTGAGGAGGCCAACGGTGAGCGCCGCGTTAAACCAGTACAGCCTGGGCCGCAGGGTCGCGCGGTTGGGGTCGAGGCCCTGAAAGCCCTCGTCGCTGTCGTCCTGCTGGGGAACCCCCGCACCGGTACCGGCACTTGTGGACGCGGCCTGCCCGCCGCCGCCCGCCTTGACCAGGACCGTCTCGGTCTCCGGCTCCAGCACCTCGTCGAGGGTGAGGACACCCAGGCGCTTGCGCTCGCGCCGGCCCAGCACATAGGAGAGGACGAAGACGAAGAGCAGTCCGACGCCGAGCGCCGGGATCATCGGGACGAAGATGTCGCCGGCGTCCACCTTCAGCGCGGTCGCCGCACGGGCGGTGGGGCCGCCCCAGGGGAGGGTGTTCATCACGCCGTTGGCCATGGCGGCGACGCCCGTCATCACGACGAGGCTCATCTTGAGGCGCTTGTAGAGCGGGTACATCGCCGAGACGGTGATCATGAAGGTGGTGGAGCCGTCGCCGTCGAGCGAGACGATCGCGGCGAGCACCGCCGTACCGACCACGACGCGCAGCGGATCCGCCTTGCAGAAGCGCAGAATGCCGCGCACGATCGGGTCGAAGAGACCGACGTCGATCATCACGCCGAAGTAGACGATCGCGAACATCAGCATCGCCGCGGTGGGGGCGAGGTTCCCGACGCCTTCGATGACGTAGTCACCGAGGTGCGCGCCCTTCCCGACGAATACGCAGAACAGTGCGGGGATGAGGACCAGCGCCGCGATGGGCGACATCTTCTTCATCATGATCAGGACCAGGAAGGTCGCAATCATGGCGAAGCCGAGGATTGTCAGCATGGGGACACCTAACGTTCATCCTTGAACTCCCACCGGAGGGGCGGTTCGGATGACGTTAGGTGTCGCCAAGAGCCGTTAACAAGATGTTGACGCGTGAGCAATACGAGCAAAACCCCAGGTCATCGCACCGGTGAAACGTCGACGGGGAATCCGTTGAGCACAGCGGTGCCGGACAGCGGGTCGAGCCGTGAGCCGTCGAGCAGCTGATTGACATTGACTCCGGGGCGCGCCGCCGCCACCGACATCCGGGTGCCGGGCCGGTCGTGACCCCAGCCGTGCGGCAGGCTCACCACTCCGGTCCGTACCGCGTCCGTGATCTCCACCGGCGCTTCGACCTGGCCGCCCTCGGCGGTGATACGGGCGGGGGCGCCGTCATCGAGTCCCAGCCGGGCCGCGTCGGCGGGGTGGATCTGCAGGGTGCAGCGGTTGGAGCCGCCGTTGAGCGTGGCGACGTTGTGCATCCAGCTGTTGTTGGAGCGCAGATGGCGGCGGCCGACGAGCACGAGGGCGGTGGGCCGCTCGGCCAGCGCGCGCCGCAGCCGGGGCAGATCCGCGGCGATCGGGCCGGGCAGCAGCTCGATGCGTCCGCTGCGGGTCTTGAGGATCTGCGCGATGCGCGGCTGGAGCGGGCCGAGGTCGACGCCGTGCGGGTTCTCAAGCAGCTTGTCGAGGGTGAGGTCGTACGGGCCGAGGCGCAGCATCATGTCGAGCCGCCGCTCCGGCCCGGTGCGACCGGTGAGCTGCTCGGCCAGTTCCTTGGGAGCTCCCGCCTTGGTGAGGGTGTTCTCGATGACCATGTCGTCGACGGCGCTCGGCTCCGCGCCGTGCATCCCGCCCACGGCGAGCACCAGACGGGCCTGGATCTCGCACTCGCCCATCCGCCCCTCCTCCAGGGGGAGAACCGCCGGGGTGTAGCGGGCCTGGTTGCGGACGGCGAAGGCGTTGAACGCGAAGTCGAAGTGGGAGCTCTGGGACGGCGGAGGGGGAGGCAGGACCACATCCGCGTGCCGGGACGTCTCGTTGAGATACGGATCGACGCTGACCATGAAGTCGAGCCCGGCCAGCGCGCGGTCGAGGCGGTCGCCGTCGGGGGCGGAGAGCACCGGATTGGCGGCGATGGAGATGACCGCTCGGATGCGGCCGTCGCCCGGGGTGTCGATCTCCTCGGCCAGCGCGGCCATGGGCAGTTCGCCCTTGGCCTCGGGGTGTCCGCTGACCCTGCTCGCCCAGCGGCCGAGCGCGAAGCCCTTGCCGGGTGCGGCGGGGCGAGGCGCGCGGTCGGTGGCGGAGAGCGGGAAGAGCGCGCCGCCGGGGCGATCGAGATTGCCGGTGATCACATTGAGCACATCCACCAGCCAGTTGGTGAGGGTGCCGTACTCGACGGTGGAGCTGCCGACCCTGCCGTAGACGGCGGCGGTGGGCGCGGCGGCGAGCTCGCGGGCGATCGTACGGATCTCCTCGGCGTCCATGTCACAGGCGGCGGCGACCGCCTCGGGGGTGAACTCCCGTACCGCTTCCTGGACTTCGGCCACCTGCTCGACATGCGCTTCGAGCGCGCCGAGGTCGGTGAGCTTCTCCTCGAAGAGGACGGCGGCGACGGCGGCGAGCAGCAGCGCGTCGGTCCCGGGCCGGATGGCGACGTGCCGGTCGGCCAGCTGCGCGGTGCGCGTGCGGCGCGGGTCGACGACGGTCAGCGTGCCGCCGCGCTTGCGCAGCGCCTTGAGCTTGCCGGGGAAGTCGGCGGCGGTGCACAGACTGCCGTTGGAGTCCAGGGGGTTGGCGCCGAGCAGCAGCAGATGGTCCGTGCGGTCCAGGTCGGGGACCGGGATGGCGACGGCGCTGCCGAAGAGGAGCCCGCTGGAGACGTGCTTGGGCATCTGGTCGAGGGTGCTGGCGGTGAAGAGATTGCGGGTGCGCAGCAGGGTGAGCAGTACGGGCGGGTAGAGGGCGCCGGCCATGGTGTGGACGTTCGGATTGCCGAGGATGACGCCGACGGCGTTGGGCCCGTGCTCCTCGATCAGCGGCCGGATCCGGGCCGCGACCAGGTCGAAGGCCTCGTCCCAGGTGGCCTCACGCAGTTCCCCGTTCTCGCGCACGAGGGGGGTGCGCAGCCGGTCGGGATCGGCGTCGAGCTCACCGAAGGAGGCGCCCTTGGGACAGATGAAGCCCTTGCTGAAGACATCCTCACGATCGCCTCGGGCGCCGGTGACGCGGGTGCCCTCGATGGTGAGGGTCAGCCCGCAGGTGGCCTCGCAGAGGGGACAGATCCGCAGGGCGGTACGGGTGGGGGCTGTGCGGGGCATGGGCCCTCCCTGGGGCGACGGCGGTGTCCACCCGAGCATACCGACCGGTATGGACGGAGGGGAGGGGTCGGTGCGGTTCGGGTTGCCTGCGGCGCTGTTCCCCTACCCGCCCTCCCCCAGACTCCGTCCGGGGGACCCCCAACCTCCCCGTACGCGCTTCGCGCGTGTCCTCAAACGCCGGACGGGCTGGAGGTGCGGCCCAGCCGCACGATCCAGCCCCGTGGGGGTCCCCCCGGACGAAGTCTGGGGGAGTTTGAGGCGCGGGGGTCCGGGGGCAGCGCCCCCGGTTACCGGTCCAGCACCCGCGCCAGATACGCCCGCAGCAGCTCCCTCGTCTCCCCCACGATCCCCTCGTCCCCCGACGCCTCCACCCTGAACGCCAGCTGCAGCAACGCATCCGCCGCCTCGACCGAGACCAGGATCGCCCTGCGCAGCCCCGCATCCGCCGGGCGGTCCAGATGGGCCGCGAGCAGTTCGGTGAGGCGGTCGGCGACCTGGTGGTTCGCGCCGGAGGCGGGGGCGCCCACCGGGATCTGGTAGCCGAAGTCGATCAGGGCGAAGCCGGGAACGGTCCGCTTCATCGCCAGGTATTCGTCCAGTACGGCATCGAGCGCGCCCCTCCAGTCCCCCTCCCCGAGCCCGGCGAGACGTCCGCTGATCCGTTCGGTGTAACTGTCCAGATTCCGATGGGCCAGAGCATCGGCCAGAGCACGCTTGTTGCCGAAGAAGCGGTAGACGGAACCGATCGGAACCCCGGCCCTGGCGGCCACCGCCCGGGTGGACAGGTCTTCGTATCCGGTCTCGTCGAGGAGTTCGGCGCAGGCGTCCAGTATCCGGGCGAGCCGCTCGGTGCTGCGCTGCTGCACGGGCGTACGTCGGAGGTGGGCGTGGGACACGCGGTTCATCATGCCGCCCTGTTCCCGTTGACGGGGCGGTCCCGCAATCCTACGGTTGTCCATAGGATTCCTTCAGCACCGGGAGCGGACGATGAGCGGCATCGAGCAGGCGCGGAAGACGGCCGAGAGCCTTGGGCAGCTGGCCGGCTTCGGCAATGAACACAGCTCGGAGGCCGTGCCTGGCGCGCTTCCGCACGGGCGAAACTCACCGCAGCGCGCCCCGCTGGGGCTGTATGCCGAGCAGCTGAGCGGCAGCGCGTTCACCGAGCCGCGGGCCCACAACCACCGCTCGTGGCTGTACCGGATCCGCCCGTCGGCCGCGCATCCTCCGTTCGTCCGTATCGACAACGGCGGCGTGCGCAGCGCGCCCTTCACCGAGACCGTCCCCGACCCCAACCGGCTGCGCTGGAACCCGCTGCCGGATCCCGCGCCCGGGACGGACTGGCTGGCCGGTCTGTGGACGCTCGGCGGAAACGGCGACGCGACCCAGCGCACCGGCATGGCCGTGCACCTGTACCACGCCAACTCCTCCATGACGGACCGGGTGTTCAGCGACGCGGACGGCGAGCTGCTGATCGTGCCCGAGCGGGGCGGTCTGCTGCTGCGCACGGAGCTCGGGCTGCTGGCGGCCCGCCCCGGCGAGATCGCGCTGATTCCCCGTGGCATCCGTTTCCGCGTGGAGCTGCTCGACGAGAGCGCCCGCGGCTATGTCTGCGAGAACTACGGTCAGCCGTTCCAGCTGCCCGACCTCGGCCCGATCGGCGCGAACGGCCTGGCCAACGCCCGCGACTTCCTCGCGCCGGTGGCGGCGTACGAGGACGTGGAGCGCCCGGTCGAGGTCGTCAACAAATTCTGCGGGAACCTCTGGGCCGCGACCTACGACCACTCGCCGCTGGATGTCGTCGCCTGGCACGGCAACCATGTCCCGTACGTCTACGACCTGCACCGCTTCAATGTGATCGGGACGATCTCCTACGACCACCCGGACCCGTCGATCTTCACCGTGCTGACCTCGCCGAGCGACACCCCGGGCCTGGCGGGCGTCGACTTCGTCGTGTTCGCGCCGCGCTGGCTGGTCGGCGAGAACACCTTCCGGCCGCCGTACTTCCACCGGAATGTGATGAGCGAGTACATGGGCCTGATCGAGGGCGCGTACGACGCCAAGGCGGAGGGCTTCGTCCCGGGCGGCGGCTCGCTGCACAACATGATGTCCGCGCACGGGCCCGACCGGGAGACCTTCGACCGCGCCAGCGCCGCCGAGCTGAAGCCGCAGAAGATCGACGACGGGCTTGCCTTCATGTTCGAGACGCGCTGGCCGGTGACGGCGACCGGGCAGGCGGCGAACGCCGGCCATCTGCAGAAGGGGTACGACGACGTGTGGCAGGGTCTTGAACGCCACTTCCGGTCGTAGTACGGAGTACGCCGTGACCGCCTTCGCCCCCGATTCGCTGGTCCTGAACCGCAAGCTGCCGCTGTGGTACCAGGTCTCGCAGTCGCTGCGCGCCTCGATACTGGGCCGATCGCCCGAGGCGTCGCTGCGGCTGCCCACCGAGGAGCAGCTCGCCGCGCACTACGGCGTCAGCGTGCTCACGATGCGCCAGGCCCTCAAGGAGCTTGAGGAGGAGGGCTTGATCAGCAGGCACCGGCGGCGCGGCACGTTCATCGAACCGGGGGCGCGGCGGGGAGCGCCGAGGCGGCTGCTGGGCTCGATCGACGCGATCGTGGCCCAGCAGTCGGGCGAGCGCACAACGATCCTGGGGCACGGCCCCGAGCCGGTGCCCGGCGAACTCGCGGAACACTTCCCCGACGACGCCGAGGTCGTGACGTACCGGCGGCTGCGCTGCGACGGCGAGAGCGGTGAGCCGACCAACTGGGCGGAGAACGCGGTCCGTCCGGACATCGCGGCGCGGCTGGACCTCGCGGACCTGGAGCGCTGGCCGATGACGAAGGTGCTGCGCGACGGGGTGGGCGTGCGGATCAGCCGCATCACGGACACGGTGGAGGCGCGGCTCGCGGACCCGCAGACGGCGGACCTGCTGAAGGTGCCGCTGCTGAGCCCGATCCTGCACTACACAGGCGTGACGTACGACGAGAAGGGCTGCGTGATGGACGTGGCCCGGATCCGGTACCGGGGGGACCGCTTCTCCTTCTCGGTCACCGTCGACGCGGAGTGAGCGCTGTCAGGGCCCGCGGTTAGCATTTCCGCATGCCGATGCTGGACGAGCTCATGCCGTGGGGCACAGCACCCCTGCGGCTGGGGCGGCCCTGGGTGATGGCTCCGGATGCCGCCTCCCTGAAGGCGCGCTGGGATGCCGTCGTACGGGCGCAGGGCGTCGAGCAGGACGCGCTGTTCGGATGCACCCGGGCGCGTACGCCGCGCAGTGCCGTCAGTCAGCTGCCCGGGCAGAGCAGCGGGACAGCCAGGTTCGTGCGGGAGCACGGGCCCTGCCCGGCGCCGGTGCGGGTCTGCCACGGGGCCTTCGACGAGCAGTGGCTGATCCCCGACCACCGGCTCATCGATGTCGCCAGGCCCGAGCTGTGGCGGGTGGCCGACGAGCGGCAGCTGTTCGTCGTGGAGCAGGGCTGGGTGGCTCAGTCCGCGGGCCCCGCCGTCAGCGTCTGCGCGCTGCTGCCCGACGGGCGCTCCCCCGCCGGACGGCCCGGCCGGATCCGGCCGCTCTACCGGCGGCCCGGTGGTGTGGAGCCGAATCTCGCGCCGGGTCTGCTGTCCGCACTCGGCAGCCGTTACGGACACGAGGTTGAGGTGGACGAGATGGTGGCCTGGATCGTCGCGGCCGCCGAGCCGTCGGCCGCCGGTTGTGTGGTGCCGCTGCCCGCCGACCCCGATGTGTGGCGGTCCGGCGTGGAGTTGGGGCGGGAGATGACGCGCATCCAGCTGCGCGGTGCCCGGGGCGGCGAGCGGCCCCGGCTGCCCGGCGGACGGCGGCCGTATGTGCGGGCCGCCGTGCCCGTGCGGCCGGACGCGATCACGTACGACGCCGAGGAGGAGGTGCTCAGCCTGGGCGACGGCCGCATCTCCCCCGTGCCCGCCGAGGCCTGGGACTTCCATGTCGCCGGCGTTCGCGTGCTGGAGCTCTGGTTCGAGCGCCGCACCGCCGCGGCCGAGCCCGGGACGCTGGAGGCGATACGGCCCGCCGTCTGGCCGCAGGAGTGGACCTCCGACCTCCTGGAGCTGATCACCGTACTGGCCCTGCTGGACGAACTCCGCGGCAGGCAGGACGAGTTGAAGGTGGAGGAGGAGATCACCGAGCTGCCGGGCGTGTTTCCGCCGCCCGCCGCGGCCCGGCGGCCGGCCTCCGTGCTCGACCACCACGAAGAGGGCCCGGAGGGTCAGTTCGCCCTGGTATGAGGGGGGTGACGCGCGCCCGGGGTGACAAAGGTGGCACGTACACGGTAGGCACGGCTGTTATGAACCATCAGCCCCTTCCCCTCGACGGGATCACGGTCGTCGCCGTCGAACAGGCCGTCTCGGCGCCGTTCGCCACGCGCCAGCTCGCCGATCTCGGTGCCCGCGTCATCAAGATCGAGCGGCCCGACGGCGGCGACTTCGCCCGCGGCTACGACACCGCGGCCCGGGGGCTCGCCTCGCATTTCGTCTGGTGCAACCGCGGCAAGGAGTCCATCGCCCTCGACCTCAAGGACCCCCGCGGTCTGGACATCGTGCGCCAGCTCCTCGCGGATGCCGATGTGTTCGTGCAGAACCTCGCCCAGGGAGCGGCTGCCCGGCTCGGTCTGGACGCGGCCACCCTGTGCGCCGCGCACCCGCGGCTGGTCGCCGTGGACATCTCCGGATACGGCGCGGAGGGGCCGTATGCGCACAAGCGCGCGTACGACATGCTCGTGCAGTGCGAGGCGGGCCTGGTCTCCGTGACCGGGACCGCCGACCAGCCCGTCAAGGCGGGCATTCCGGCCGCCGACATCGCCGCAGCGATGTACGCCTTCTCGGGGGTGCTGGCGGCTCTGCTGCGACGGGGGACCACGGGGCTCGGCGGGCCGGTGGAGATCTCGATGCTGGACTCGCTGGCCGAGTGGATGGGGCACCCGCTGCACCACGAGATGCATGGGGGCGAGGCCCCGGCGCGCACGGGGGTCGCGCACGCCGTCATTGCTCCGTACGACGCCTATGCGACGGCGGACGGCGGCCAGGTTCTGCTGTCCGTACAGAACGACCGGGAGTGGCGGCGGCTGGCCGAGCAGGTACTCGGCCGGCCCGAGCTGGCGGACGATCCGGTCTTCGCGACCAACAGGGCCCGCACGGCGAACAGGGCGGAGACCGATGCGGTGGTGGCCGAGGGACTGTCGTCGCTGAGCCGCGACGAGGCGATCGACGGGCTGGAGGCGGCGGGCATCGCGTGCGCGCGGCTCAACAGCGTGAGCGACCTGGCCGCGCATCCGCAGCTCGCGGCGCGCGACCGGTGGCGGGAGGTGGACTCACCGGCGGGGCCGCTGAGGGCACTGCTGCCGCCTATTGTCCTGCCGGGCGGGGACGAGGCCCGGATGGGTGCGGTTCCCGCGCTCGGCGAGCACACCGACGCGCTGCTGAGGGCCCTGGGGATGACGGATGCCGGGACAGCGGCGCTGCGCCGGGACGGTGTGATCGCCTGAGCGCGTTCGCGTACACGGGTGAAGCGGAGGGAGGGGGCGCGGACGCGCCCGGCAAGATCCGAAAGACGCCCCCTAGCGGCGGCTGCCGAAGAGTGAGCGACGCAGCCGCTTGAGCGGCGCGAAGAGCGATACCCGCTCACTCTTGCTCTTGCGGGTGTGCGCGACATCACGCGAGGTGAGCTCGAGCATCAGCGATGTCGCCTCGGCCGCCTCGCCCTGCGGGACGGCGGGACCGCCCAGCACCGAGAGATGTCGGTCGAGACGCGTGCTGGTCGCACCGCTCCCACACGTGATCGCAGGGACACGCGCCCTGCTGCGCATTGCTATCTGTTCCATGTCACTCCCCACCCGTACGAGGGCACCCGGCCCGGGCAGGTTAACCCTATCGCCCCGCCGACACACTCGTGTATCCCGCCTGCAGGATTCACCACACCCGTACGTGAGTTGACGACTACTCACCGAATCCATGTGATTCCAGGGCGACTTGGGACAGCAGATCGACAAAACTTCTCGGACTGGCGACCAATCCGTTCTGCCCTCGGCACCGAATGGCTGGCATCGGAGCAGAACCAGCACTCGCGAAGGACGGATTCGATGACCGCAATGAGCAGCAGCGGGCGGGGGCCCAGGAGGCTCGCCGCTCTTACCTGCGTGGCGCTGGGTGCCGGGGCACTCGTGGCCTCCGGCGTGACCGGGGTCGAGCCGGGCACGGCCAAGGCTTCCAGCCACCGGGAGGCACCGCTGATCTCCGGGCAGCCGCAGTACGACAACACGGACCTGTACGCGTTCGTCAGCCCGGACAAGCCCGACACCACCACGATCGTCGCCAACGTGCTGCCGTTCGAGGAACCGGGCGGCGGGCCGAACTTCTACAAGTTCGCCGACGACGCCCAGTACGACATCCACATCGACAGTGACGGTGACGCCCAGGGCGACCTGATCTACCGGTGGACCTTCAAGAACCACGTCAAGAACGGCAACACCTTCCTGTACAACACCGGTCCTGTCACCACCATCGACGACCCGGACCTCAACATCACGCAGACGTACGACATCGAACTGCTGAGGCTGAAGAACCAGCATGTGATGCACTCCACGAAGATCGCCGACGATCTGCCGGTGGCACCGTCGAACGTGGGCAAGGCGTCCATGCCCGACTACCAGGCCCTGCGCGACCAGGCCGTGCAGAAACTCGCGGGCGGATCAACGGCGTTCGCGGGTCAGGCGGACGACCCCTTCTTCGCCGACCTGCGCGTCTTCGACCTGCTCTACGGCGGGAACCTCTCCGAGGTCGGCAACGACACGCTCAAGGGCTACAGCGTCAACTCCGTGGCCCTGCAGGTGCCGACCGCGTACATCCGGCAGTCGGAGAAGCAGCCGATCGTCGGCATCTGGTCCACCACCCAGCGCAAGAGCGCGAACGGTCACTGGGCGCAGGTGTCGCGGCTCGGTATGCCGCTGGTCAACGAGGTCGTCATACCCGTGAAGGACAAGGACAAGTTCAACGCGTCCCACCCGTGGAACGACGGTGACTTCCTCCAGTTCGTCACCCAGCCCGAGCTGCCGAAGCTGATCGAGGGCATCTACAAGATCAAGGCCCCGGCAGAGCCGCGCAACGACCTGGTCTCGGTGTTCCTGACGGGCGTGGACAAGCTCAACAAGCCGCCGCACGTCCGGCCCGCGGAGGCCCTGCGTCTCAACACCTCCATCGCGCCGACCGCCGAGCCCAAGAGGCTGGGTGTGCTGGACGGCGACAACGCCGGATTCCCCAACGGCCGACGTCTGAGCGACGACGTCCTGGACATCGCGCTGCAGGTCGTCGAGGGCGAACTGGTCGGCTCGAAGAACGACTTGGGTGACGCGGTCAACGAGAACGACCAGAAGTTCGGTGGCGCCTTCCCGTATCTCGCGCTGCCGACGGAGGGCTCGCGCGGCCCGCTCGCCAAGGAGGGCGCGGCCAAGGACGCTCAGGGCAATCTGCTCAGCGGGGGCGCATCGTCCGCCTCCTCCAGCAACGCGTTCACCGACAACACGCTGATCGCCTCCGGGGTCGCAGCGGGTGTAGGCGTGCTGCTGGTCGCGCTGGGTCTGAGCTGGTGGCGCATGCGGCGCCGCAACAGCTACTGACCGGCCCGACGCAACGACGAAAGGAAAGGGCAGAGCGATGTCCCTGCGAAGGGCGCCAGGAACGACAGCGGCCGACGGCCGCGACCCGGGGGGCCGGGAAACCGGCTCCCGGTTGGGGGCGGGACGTGTGGCCGGGTTGCTGCTGCCGGCCGGGATGCTGGCCGTGGCCCTGACCGTGGGCATCGTCGTGTCCGGCGGCGCGGGCGACGAGCCCCCGGCGGCCCGGACCGCCGCGCCCGTCGCGGACGCGCCGTTCGAACGGATCGGCACCGGTGACCTCGCCCGCGGGGTCACCGGCCTCCAGGCGCATCTGCGGGCGCAGCCCAAGGACGCGCGGGGGTGGGCGGCTCTGGGTGCCGCCTATGTCGAGCAGGCAAGGACCAGCGGTGATCCGACCCGGTATCCGCAGGCCGACAAGGCGCTTGCCCGTTCCCTGGCGCTCCAGCCTCAGGACAACGACACGGCACTCGCGGGTCGTGCCGCGCTCGCGGCGGCGCGGCACGACTTCCGCGGGGCGCTGCGCGCGTCGGAGGCGGCGCTGAAGGTCAACCCGTACAGCGAACGCGCACTGGCGTCCCGGATCGACGCCCTCGTCGAATTGGGCAGCTACTCCAAGGCGCTGGCGGCGGCCGAGCAGGCCGACGGCCGCCGCCCCGGCATCCCTGTCTTCACGCGCTACGCGTACGTCCTGGAGCTGCGCGGCGACATCGCGGGCGCCCGGAGGGTGCTGGGCGGCGCGCTGAAGTCGGCCTCGTCCCCCGGCGACACGGCCTATGTCGCGACCGCTCTCGGCCAGTTGGAGTGGAGCCAGGGGGCGTACGCCCCGGCGCAGCGGTACTTCACGACGGCGCTCGACGCGGACCCGGGGTATCTTCCCGCCCTTGAGGGCCGGGCCCGTACTCAGGCCGCGCGCGGCGACGCCAAGGGCGCGGTGCCGGGGCTCGAAGCGGTGGTGGACCGGCTGCCGCTGCCGGGGCAGCTGGTGGCGCTGGGTGAGCTGTACGAGGCGGGGGGCCGGAAGGCCGATGCCCGGGCCCAGTACGAACTCATCCGCACCTGGACCGAGCTGGCACGCGCCAACGGCGTCGACACCGATCTGGACACCGCCCTGGCGCTGGCCGACCACGGCGACAGGGCCGAGGCGCTCAAGGCCGCGCGCGCCGAGTGGGGCAAGCGGCGGACCGTGCACACGGCGGACGCGCTGGCCTGGGCGCTCCACGTCAACGGCCGTTCCGCCGAAGCACTTCCGTATCTCGCCACATCGGCACCGGCCGGCTGCCGCAACGCGATGTTCCTGTACCACCGCGGCATGATCGAGCGCTCCGCAGGCAGGACGGACGCCGCCCGTGCGTCGCTCGCCGCCGCCCTGAAGATCAACCCCGGCTTCTCCCCCACCGGTTCACGTGCGGCCAGGGCCGCGCTGAAGGCTCTGGAGGCGTCATGAAGAGGCGTACGACCGCTGTCGGCGCGGCGGTCCTCGTCGCCGGTGCCGCGCTCGCCGTACTGCCCGCGGGGACGGCTGCCGCGCATCCCCTCGGGAACTTCACGGTCAACCGCTACGACGGACTCCTCGTCGCGCCCGGGCGGCTCGGCGTCGACCACGTAGAGGATCTGGCGGAGATACCCGCGGCCCAGGCCCGTACGAAGATCGACCGCGACGGCGACCGGGAGATGTCCCCCGCGGAGCTGTCCTCGTGGGCGGGGACGCGCTGCCGGGACGCGGCGCGGGACAGCCGCGTCACGGTCGAACGGCGCACCGTCGCCCTCACCCCCGGCGCGAGCCGCGCCGAGGTGCGCCCCGGGCAGGCCGGACTGCCGACGCTGCGCGTCGAGTGCAGGCTCACGGCCGAACTGCCCGGCGGGCGGCAGACGATCGGCTTCCGGGCGGCGGGCGGGACCGAGGGACCGGGCTGGCGGGAGGTCACGGCCCGCGGCGACCGGATGACGCTCACCTCCTCCGACGTACCGCAGACCTCGGAGTCGGGGCGGCTGACGAAGTACCCCGAGGGGGAGCTGTCCTCTGCGCCCGACCGCAAGGCCGCGTCGGTCTCGGTCACGCCGGGCGGCGCGCCCGCGGCGGCGGACCGGCAGGAGGCGGCGGCCCCCACGTCCGTACTGCCGCGCGGCGCGGACCGCTGGACGCAGGCGCTGACCGGTCTGGTGTCCCACCGCGACCTGACCGCGGGATTCGCCGCCCTGGCACTGGCGACCGCGCTGCTGCTCGGCGCGATGCACGCGCTCGCGCCGGGCCACGGCAAGACGGTCATGGCGGCCGCGGCGGCGGCGGGCGGGCGCAACTCCCTGCGCGACGTCCTGTCTCTGGGCGCATCGGTGACGATCACGCACACGCTCGGGGTGTTCGCGCTCGGCGGTCTGATAGCGGTGGGCTCGGCTGCAGCGCCGTCGGTGGTCGCCTGGCTGGGCGTCGCGAGCGGGGCACTGGTGGCGGTGGCGGGTGCGGTGCTCGTCCGCAGGGCGTGGAGGACGCGGGGAGCCGCGCACGCGCACGGCCACTCGCACGGACACAGTCATGACCACGGGCACGGGCATGACAGTGGCCACGCTCACGACCACGGGCACGGGCACGGCCATGACGATGACCACGGGCACAGCCATGCGCACGGGCACGGCCACTCCCACACCCATGAGCACCGCTCCCTCGGTCTCCGCTCCACCATCCTGCTCGGCTTCGCCGGCGGGCTCGTCCCCAGTCCCTCCGCCGTCGTCGTGCTCGTGGGCGCCGCCGCCCTCGGGCGGGCCTGGTTCGGGCTCCTGCTCGTCCTCGCGTACGGCGCCGGGCTCGCCCTCACCCTCGCCGCCGCGGGCTTCGCGGCGGTGCGGCTCGGCGAACGCGCCACCCGCCTGCTCGCCGACCGCAGCCGCCGCAAGGGGCGGCTGCTGACCACCGCCCAGCGCGCGCTCCCCCTCGGCACGGCCTGCATCGTGCTCGCCATCGGATGCGGATTGGCTCTCAGGGGGGCGGCAACAGCCCTTGCGTGAGGTAATTTGGGGTAGTTCCTCTGCTACCGATGGGGGCTCGCTGTGAGCGAAGTGCCGGGCGATTCGCGGCTGGTGGCAGGGCGCTACCGCCTGCTGAGCCCCCTGGGCGAGGGCGGGATGGGCGTGGTGTGGCGCGCCCGCGACGAAGTGCTGAACCGCGAGGTGGCCGTCAAGGAGGTCCGGGCCCCGGCCGGGCTCGCCGCCGCGGACGAGCAGCGGCTGTACGCCCGTCTCGAGCGGGAGGCCTGGGCCGCGGGCCGGATCTCGCACCGCAATGTGGTGACCGTCTACGACGTGGCGACCGAGGACGGCCGTCCCTGGATCGTGATGGAACTCGTGCGCGGGCTCGCCCTGTCCGACGTACTGGACGCGGAGGGCCCTCTCGCCCCGCAGCGCGCCGCGCACATCGGCGCGGAGATCCTCGCCGCTCTGCGCGCCGCGCACGAGGCGGGTGTACTGCACCGTGACGTGAAGCCCGGGAACGTGCTGATCGGCAACGACGGCCGTGTGGTGCTCTCCGACTTCGGTATCGCGATGGTGGAGGGGACCTCCAATCTGACGATGACGGGCGAGTTGATCGGCTCCCCCGAGTTCCTCGCGCCCGAGCGGGCGCTGGGACGTACGCCGGGGCCCGAGTCGGACCTGTGGTCGCTCGGCGTGCTGCTGTACGCGGCGGTCGAGGGCAACTCCCCGTTCCGCCAGAACACCCCGCTGAGCACCCTGCGTGCCGTCGTCGACGAGGAACTGCCGCCGCCGCGCAGGGCCGGGGCCCTCGCGCCGGTGATAGCGGGGCTGTTGCGCAAGGATCCGGCGCAGCGCCTCTCGGCCGGGGAGGCCGAGCGCCTGCTGCGGGTGGTGGGTGCCGGAGGCACGGCGTCCACGGCTCCGGTGGCGCCGGGGCCGTACAGCCCCACCGTCTCGTCGACGTCCCCGACACCTGTCGCGCATCCGCTCCCCCAGCCGCCCACACCCGTGCCCGGTCCGGTCACCACGGCCACGACCGGTGTGCCGCCCGATCGTGCGCGGCGTGCGACGGTGGTGCTGGTCGCCGGGGTGGCGGCGCTCCTCCTGGCCGTCGGTGGTCTGGCCTGGGCGCTGGTCAACAACGGCAAGGGAAACCAGGGCGGAGGTGACAACAACGGCAGCGTGAGTCCCGCGACAGGGAGTTCGAGCGCGAGCCCCGGCAATACGGCCACCGCCCCCGGAGGCGGCGGGACGGACGATGACACCACCGGCAACAGCGGAAACAATGGCAACAACTCGGGCGGCAACGGCGGTACGTACACCCCGCCGCAGACCGTCAAGGTCTACGCCGAGACGGTGCACGGCAGTTACTCGGGCACCTGTCCGCCGCCCGAGGCACAGGCTCCGGCCTTCCGGGCGACGATCACCGTGGGCCGCACCCCCGCCTCCGTCGACTACCGCTGGGCGACGAAGAGCGGCGAGAGCTCCGACCCGGAGTGGAAGACGCTCGACTTCGAGGCCGGGGGTTCGAAGCAGAAACAGGTCAATCACGTCGAGCTGACGTACAAACAGGGCGAGACGCA
Source organism: Streptomyces sp. NBC_00885 (assembly GCF_045207475.1). Classification (NCBI taxonomy): domain Bacteria; kingdom Bacillati; phylum Actinomycetota; class Actinomycetes; order Kitasatosporales; family Streptomycetaceae; genus Streptomyces; species Streptomyces sp. NBC_00885. The sequence goes on along the minus strand of NZ_CP108796.1, from coordinate 6,973,457 downwards.
CCACGACCGGATCCGGGTGGAAGTCCGGAGTCCGGTCGAGGCACGCTCCAACTGGATCGATTTCTCGGTCACCTGCGAGCAGGAGAGCCCGACGGACGAGGACTCCTACACCGCCGGCGCCACGAACGCCGTTCTCAGGCGCGTGAGTTGAAAACGGGCAGGTAGCCGCCGGACTGTCCGGAGGCGGTGGGGTGGTACGACTCGCCGATGTTGAGCCAGTTCAGGCTGTGCAGCCAGGCCGACCCGGAGCAGATCTCGTGTCCGGAGAAGGCAGGGGTGAGATCACCGAAGGAGTAGCCGTGGTCGGCCGCTCGCTTCGCGGTGGCGGCGTTGAGATAGTCCGCGGCGCCGTTGATCGCCGCCCGTTCGTTCTCGCTGAGTCCTGCGATACAGCTTCCGCCGAGCTTGTAGAAGCGGGGGTAACCGAGGACGACGACGCGGGCAGCCGGTGCCTTGGAACTGATGGCCGAGTAAACGGAGTCGAGCTTGCCGGGCAGGGTTGTGTCGACGTAGGCCTTGGCCTGGTTGATGCGGTTGATGCAGCTGGACTCGGACTGCAGGACGCAGGTGGTCATGACGTCGGAGAAGCCCGCGTCATTGCCGCCGATGGTGATCGAGACGAGGTCGGTGGCGGAGCTGAGGGGGCCGAGCTGACCGGCCAGGACATCACCCGTACGAGCGCCCGAGCAAGCGGTGAACGCGAACGACGAGGGTGAATGCGCGGCCGCCCAGAGCTTGGGGTAGGCCTTGGTGCTGCGCTTGCAGGAGCCGCTCGCACTGTCGTAGCTGCCGGCGCCGACGCCTGAGGAGTAGGAGTCGCCCAGGGCCACGTAGTCAAGGGCGAGGGCGTTGTCCGAGGCCTGTGCCTGTCCTGCTCCGGTGAGAGCGAGGACGGCGCCGAGGAGGAGTGAGGATGAGAATGCCGCGATTCGGGACAGTTTCATGGAACCTCCCTTTAGCAGGATCTCTGCCTCAACTTTCGTAGCAGCGGGCATACTTCACCGGAAGTGTCCATGCCAAGAATGTTGCGTGAGGGCTTCTTGACGGTTACGTACGAGCTGCGCAGCACGGAGGGTCGGCAACCGATGCATCCGACGCCTCGGGGGGCAAGGTCGGCCCGGGCGCGGCGCGATCGACGCCATGCTCGACGGGGACCAGGGGCGCGAACCGGCCGCCGCGGGCGGGGAGATCGGCGGCCGACGCCCATCGCAGATGGACCAGCTCGACGACGACCGGCTGCACGACGAGACGGCCCGCTGCCGGGACATCGTCGCGGACGAACTGGGCACCGCTCCGGCGTCCTTCGCCTACCCGTACGGCTACTCCAACCGCCGGGTGCGCAGAGCGGTCCGGGCGGCGGGCTCCGCGCAATCGCTCGCCGTGGGCAACGCGCTCGCCCTGCCCCGGCAGGGGTCGTACGCCATCCAGCGGGTGACCGTACGGCGCTCCACCGGCATCGAGGAGTTCGAGCAGCTCGTCGAGGGGAGGTCGATCGCCCGGAACCTCGCCAAGCACCGTGCCCTCACCAAGGGGTACGCCGTAGTGCGCCGCACACGCCGGGCCGTCGGGCTGATCCGCGGGACCCCCGGCTGATGCCGGAGCCCGCTGCCCGGGCCGCGCCACCGGTCAAAACACCGTGCGCGCGGCGGTCCCGTGCCGGATCATGGGCGCATGTCTGCAAAGCCTCAGGACGCACTGCCGATCCGGCTCACCGTCGACGACAGCGATTCACCTTCGGACGTCGTCGACGCGCTGTTCCTCGGCCGCTTCGCGACGGGCGAGCAGCCGTACTCCCACAGCTCCACCATCGACCGTGTCAGGCCCGGCGCCACCCTGCTGCCTCCGGCAGCATCCGTACTGCGCTCCGCGCGGGACGACGACCGCAGCGCCACGCTCGCCGAGGGCGAGGGCTGGACTCTGCTCATCTCCCGCTGGAACCGCGGCGCGGACGTCACCGTCACAGCGGTCACCTCCGAGCTCGCCGAGAAGGTCCTGGGGCAGGCCACGGACGGCGCGGCCGACGAACCGGAGCCGCAGCCGGAGAACGTGACCATGGGATTCTGGTACGTCTCGCCGCGTCGCGGCCCGCACCGCACCACCCGCCAGATCGCCGCCGGTACCTGGGACGAGGTCCGGCCCAACTACACGGCGCCGGTGGCCGATGCGATGGACCGGCTGATGAAGGTCACGCCGGACGACATCGCAGGACGGCTGCTCCTGCTCCACGGCCCGCCCGGCACGGGCAAGACCTCCGCGCTGCGCACGCTGGCCCGCTCCTGGCGGGACTGGTGCCAGGTCGACTGCGTACTCGACCCCGAGCGGCTCTTCAACGACGTCGGCTACCTGATGGACATCGCGATCGGCGAGGACGAAGGCACCTCGAAGGGCCGCTGGCGACTGCTGCTCCTGGAGGACTGCGACGAGCTGATCCGCGGCGAGGCGAAGCACACCGCGGGCCAGGCGCTGTCCCGGCTGCTCAATCTCACGGACGGTCTGCTGGGCCAGGGCCGCAATGTCCTCGTGGGCGTGACGACCAACGAGGATCTGGAACGGCTCCACCCGGCGGTGGTCCGACCGGGCCGCTGTCTGGCCCGGATCGAGGTGGGGGCGCTGACCCGCAAGGAGTCGGTGAGCTGGCTGGGCACGGAGGAGGGAGTCGGCCGCGAGGGCGCGACGCTGGCCGAGCTGTACGCCCTGCGCCGCGGCCACAGCCCCACGTCGGTCCCCCTCCAGCACGACGGCGCGGACGCGGGCTTGTACCTCTGAGAGACCCGGAATCGGAGCCCCAGCGGCACGCGGTCAGCCGCCGTACGCCGCCCGCAGCGCGTCCCGCGCCGCCGACAGAGCCGCCTCCTGCGTCAGGCCGAGGCGATGCACCTGCTCGGCAAAGGCGGCCGCGGCCGCGGCCGCCCGGCGCTCGGCCGCATCGCCCGCTGCCGCGATGAACGTGCCGTTGCGGCCTCGGGTCTCGATCACTCCGTCGGTCTCCAGCGCGCGGTACGCCTTGGCGACGGTGTTGGCGGCGAGCCCGAGCTCCTCGGCGAGCCCGCGCACGGTCGGCAGTTTGTATCCAACCGGCAGTGCGCCGGACCGCGCCTGCTCGGAGATCTGGGTACGCACCTGTTCGTACGGAGCGAGGTCCGCATCGGCATCAATGGCGATCTTCAAGGTCACCAGCTGATTCTCCCTCACCGCCGGAAATTGAGAGGCGAGGCCACCCGGCGGGCACGTACCGTCCCTCCCCATGACCTTGATCGTCCGTGATTTCCGCCCCGATGACGCCGCGTCGGTGTCCCGCGTCCGGCATGCCGCCCTCCCGTACATGGTGACGACGCCCGAAGCCGTGGCCTTCGGTGTGGAGTCCGCCAACCCGGCCAAGAAGTACAGGCTGTTGATCGCCGAGAAGGACGGGGAGATCATCGGCACGGCCCATGCCGGCATCGCGTACGAGTCCAGTGAGCCGGGTCAGTCGTTCGTCACTCCGCACGTCCACCCGGAGCACCGTGGCCAGGGAGCAGGGGCGCTGATTCTGCGCACCGCCGAGGAGCATCTGGCGGCCGAAGGCGCGAGGACCGTCTACGCCTGGGTGATCGACGAGCCGGAGTCCCGCGCCTTCGCGGAGAAACACGGCTACCGGCCGACCCGTCCGGCCCACTTCCAGCGTCTTGACCTCGCGAACGGAACGCTGCCGCCGCTGCCTGAGCTGCCCGCGGGCGTCGAGCTGCGTACCGCCGCAGACTTCGAGGCGGACCCGCGGCCGATGTTCAGGGCCGATGCCGAGGCCACGTCGGACGAGCCCAGCGACATCGGCGCGGACTTCGACGACTACGACGACTGGATCAGCCACACCTGGAACAACCCGCTGCTCGACCGTGGGCTGAGCTCGGTCGTGCTGGTGGACGGCGAGGTCGCTGCCTTCACAGCGGCCCAGTCGGACGGCGGCACCCGCTATATGTCCGGCATGACGGGCACGCTGCGCGCTCATCGCGGGCGGGGTTTCGCGAAGCTCGCAAAGACCGACTCCCTGCGCCGCGCCCGCGCGGCGGGCTACACAGAAGCGTTCACCAGTAATGACGCCGACAATGGCCCCATGCTGGCGATCAACAAGTGGTTCGGTTACGAGATCTGCGCGACGGAGGTACGGCATGTCCGCACGCTCGGTTGAGGTGGTCCTGGTCAAGGCGGGCCGGACCAAGATCCGTTACGCCGCGGAGCTGCTCGCGGACGACGGTACCCATGTGACGGTGCGCGCGCCGTGGGCGGGCGAACAGGCTCGTGACTTCGGCTTCGTACGCTTCGAGGCGGGCGATGTGTTCACCGAGCACTACTGGCGGGACCGCTGGTACTCGGTGAAGGAGGTCAGCTCGGGCGACGGCGCGCTGAAGGGCTGGTACTGCGACATCACCCGCCCAGCCGTCCTGGACGGCGACGAGCTGGTCGTCGAGGACCTGGACCTCGATCTGTGGGTGTCGGCGGACGGGGCCCAGGTGCTGCGGCTGGACGAGGACGAGTTCGAGGAGAGCGGCCTCGCCGCCCGCGACCCGGCCGCCGCCGAGCGTGCGGTGGACGCCCTCGACGAGCTCGAAGTCCTCGCCCACCGGGGCAAGTTGACCGACCTCCTCGATCGGACCGGTCGTTAGGCGAGCTGCTTGCGGTAGCGGACGGGTCGTACGGCCCGCCCACGCGGGGCCCTCAGAAGCGCCAGCTGTAGCGGCGCTCGGGTCTGCCCGCGGCTCCGTACCGCAAGGACACCTCAGCGTGGCCCGTGCACTGGAAGTGTTCGAGGTAACGGCGGGCGCTGACGCGGGAAATGCCGGCCCGGGCCGCGCACTCGGCGGCGGACAGCGATCCGTCGATACCGCGCAGCGTCCGCTCGACGAGTCCCGCGGTCTCTACGCTCATGCCCTTCGGCAGCGCAGGGCTCGATGAGGGCAGGGCGGTCCCGGCCAGCACCCGGTCCACGTCGGTCTGGTCCCTGACGACTGAGGCGAGCAGGCTGCTGCGCTGGGCGGCGTATCGTTCGAGGCGCGGACGCAGGTCTTCGAACTCGAACGGTTTCAAGAGGTAGTTGACCACGCCCTGGCGGACGGAGCGGCGGACCGCGGCTGCCTCGCGCGCGGCAGTGATCACCATGACGTCACAGTCATGGCCGGCGGTCCGGAGACGTGGAATGACATCCAGTCCGAACATGTCCGGAAGATACAGGTCGAGCAGGACCAGGTCGGGGCGCAGCTCGCCGACGGCTGTGACCGCCTGTTCGCCGGTGTTCGCCGTGCCGACGACCCGGAACGGCTCGACGCGGTCGACGAAGGCCCGGTGGACTTTCGCCACCATGAAGTCGTCGTCGACAACCAGCACGTCGATCATCAGGAGGCTCCTTCCGGTACCGCGTCGGCCAGGTGGCCGACGGACATCCGAGCGGTGAACATGGCACCGTCGGGCGTGTTGGCCACCGCGACCTCGCCGCCGCGGCGCTTGCAGACGAGCCGGGTGAGCGCCAGTCCGATGCCACGCTCCCCCTCCTGGGCGGCCTTCGTGGTGAACCCGTGTGAGAACACTTCGTGGGCGAGTTCGGGCGCTACTCCGGGGCCGGAGTCGCGCACCACGATCTCCACGCTGGACGCGTCCTGCCGCAGTTCGACCTCCACCCAGGCCTCGTGGCCGTGGTCGTCGCCCGCCCCGGCGGCATCGACGGCATTGTCGACGAGGTTGCCGAGTACCGTCGCCACGTCCGCGGAGTCCTCCGGCGCCAGCCGGTCGAGCGACGTACGCTCCGAGACACGCAGCGCGACCTTGCGTTCCGCCGCAAGTGACGACTTCGCCATCAACAGAGCGCCGACTGGCATGTCGCGGATTCGCCTGTTCACGGTCATGTCCAGCGACTGGCGGTGCCTGCTCAGCGCGCGGACGTACCGCACCACATCGTCGTGCTTGCCTATCTGGATCAGTCCGGAGATCGTGTGCAGCTGATTGGCGAACTCATGGCCCTGCGCGCGCAAGAGCTCGGCGGAACTGCGGAACGATCCGATCTCGCGTTCCAGCTGGGCCAGTTCGGTACGGTCCCGCAGGGTCGTGACCGAGCCGAGCCGGCGGCCGTCCTTGGTGACCGTCATCCGGTTCATCACCAGCACCCGGCCCCGGCGTATGACGACCTCGTCGCGTCGTCCGGCTGTGTCACTGGGGGAACCGGCCAGCACGTCGTGCAGTCGGCCCTCGATCCCGAGGTCGGCCAGACTCATCCCCACACAGTTCTCGGGCAGATCGAGCAACCGCCTGCCGACCGCGTTCACCAAGGTGAGCCGCAACTGCGGGTCGAGGGCGATCACGCCTTCGGCAATCCCGTACAGCATCGCCTCGCGGTGCTCGGCCAGCCCGGCGATCTCGCGGGGCTCAAGTCCGAGGGTCTGGCGCTTGGTACGCCGGGCCAGCAGCCACGATCCGATCAGGCCGATGCCGCTCGCGATGCCGAGGTAGGCGAGCAGATACGACGACGCGTTGCTCAGCCGCTGCCAGGCCGTCGGTGACGCCTCGCTGACCATCACCGTCCCCAGGTGGCGGCCGAGGTTGTGCTGAGCCGCACCGATCACCGGGACCTGGGCCGCCATGTGGCTGGAGCCGTCCAGCGTCACTTCGCCGGACCAGCCGCGGGCCTCGGCGACGCCGGGACCGAGTGACATCCGGTCACCGACCGTCGTGGGATTCGTGGAGCTGACGATCTTGCCGCTGCCGTCGGCGACGGCCACGGACGTAACGCCGGACTGGGTCAGGGTGGTCTGCACCAGGGGGGCGAGTACCTCTCCCGGTGCCGGCCGGTCGAGCTGGCTGCGCACCAAGGGGTTCCCGGCCATCTGTTCTGCCAGCGCGGTGACCCGGCGTCCTTCCACCCGTTCGAAGGTCGCTTCGGACTGAGCCAGTGAGATCGCGGCGACCGCCACCAGCACCGCCACGATGATGGCGAGCTGCAGCACCAGCAGCTCGCCGGCGAGTGTATGGCGGCGAAACTTCACGACCACAATGAACTCAACCTTCAATGCTGACACAACGCAGACGGGGTGTCTGCCGAGTCGCACAATCATGGCGTCCGAGTGCCCGAAGCGAAAGAGACCAGCCATGAGAGCAAGAAGAGCCGCCCTCGTCGGTGCCCTGACCGCCGTGTCGATTCTCACTGTCAGTGCCTGCGGCGCCACTGGGCAGAAGCAGGAGAAGGGCAAGAGCGACGGGCCCGTCACCGGCCTGCGGATCATGGTCCCCAACACCCCGGGCGGCGGGTACGACACCACGGCGCGGACCGCGGCCAAGGTGATGGAGGACACCAAGATCGCGTCCGGTATCCAGGTCTTCAACCTTCCGGGCGCAGGCGGCACGGTCGGCCTGCAGCGCACGGTGAACGAAAAGGGCAATGGCAAGCTGGCCATGCAGATGGGGCTGGGAGTCGTCGGCGCGTCGTACGCCGCGAAGTCGAAGGCGACGCTCTCGCAGACCACACCGATCGCCAAGCTGATGGAGGAGGCGGGCGCGATTGTCGTGCCCAAGGACTCGCCCTACAAGACGATCGGCGATCTCGTCGCCGCGTGGAAGAAGAACCCCAAGGGCATCGCTGTCGGCGGCGGCTCGTCGCCCGGCGGGCCGGACCATCTTCTGCCTATGCAGCTCGCCAAGACGGTCGGTATCGACCCGAAGAAGGTCAACTACATCGGTTACGACGGCGGCGGCGAGCTGCTCCCGGCCATCCTCGGCAACAAGATCGCCTTCGGTGCCAGCGGTTTCGGTGAGTTCCTCGACCAGATCGAGGCGGGTCAGGTGCGGGTGCTCGCGGTGACCAGCGAGAAGGGGGTCGAAGCCCTTGGGTATGTCCCGACGCTGAAGTCTGAGGGTATCGACCTCGTCTTCACCAACTGGCGCGGAATCGTCGCCCCGCCGGGCATCAGCGACGCCGACAAGCAGGTCTGGATCGACTCGCTGACCGCGATGCACGACTCCAAGGAGTGGAAGGACGAGCTGACCAAGCACGGCTGGACCGACGCGTTCATGGCAGGCGACAAGTTCGCCACCTACCTGACGGAACAGGACAAGGCCGTCGCCGCCATCCTCACCGAACTCGGCCTGGCATGAGCCTGCACGTCAACGAGCGGGACGAAACGAGTCACCGCCCGTCACCGGGCGGGGACCGCGCACAGTACGGAGTGTGCGCGTTCCTCGCCCTGGTGGGGGTGCTCGTCATCGTCGACGCCGTCCGGACCGGAAACGCGACAAGCAGCACCGATCCGCTCGGCCCGCGCACGCTGCCGGTGATCCTCGGCGTTCTTCTTCTCGTGGTCGCGCTGGTGTACGTCATCGACGTCGCGCGAGGCGGTCGCGGCGAACCGGAGGCCGGCGAGGACGTCGACCTGACGACCCCCATCGACTGGCGCACGGTGCTGCTGATGATGGGCGCCTTCGCCGTCAATGCGGTGCTGATCGAACCCCTCGGCTGGGTGATCAGCGGGTCCGTCCTCTTCTGGGGAACGGCCTTCGCCCTGGGCAACCGGCACTACGTGCGCAACCTCGCGATCTCGGTCGCGCTGTCGCTGATCACCTTCTACGCCTTCGCGATCGGGCTCGGCGTCAATCTCCCGGCCGGCGTGCTGCAAGGAATCCTGTGATGGACAACCTGAATCATCTGCTCGAGGGGTTCGCGCACGTCGTCACCCCGATGAACCTCCTGCTGGCGCTGATCGGCGTCACCATCGGCACGGCCGTCGGAGTCCTCCCCGGTATAGGCCCGGCCATGACTGTGGCTCTGCTGCTGCCCGTGACCTACGGAATGGAGCCCACGCGGGCATTCATCATGTTCGCCGGCATCTTCTACGGAGGCATGTACGGCGGGTCGACCACCTCGATCCTGCTGAACACCCCCGGCGAATCGTCCTCGGTCGTCACCGCCATCGAGGGCAACAAGATGGCCAAGGCCGGCCGGGCGGCGCAGGCGCTCGCCACAGCGGCGATCGGATCCTTCGTCGCCGGAACGATCGGCACCCTGCTGCTGGTACTGGTCGCGCCGCTGGTGGTGCAGTTCGCTGTCAGCCTCGGCGCACCGGACTACTTCGCGATCATGCTGCTGTCCTTCATCGCGGTCACCGCGGTGCTCGGCGCGTCCCGCGTCCGCGGATTCGCCTCGCTGCTCATCGGACTGGTGATCGGCATCGTCGGAATCGACTCGGTGTCCGGACAGCAGCGACTCACCTTCGGCATCCCCCAACTCGCCGACGGCATCGATGTGGTGGTGGTCGCCGTCGGCATCTTCGCCGTCGGCGAGGCCCTGTGGGTGGCCGCGCATCTGCGGCGCAAGCCCGCGGGGGTCATCCCGGTCGGCGTGCCGTGGATGGGCCGACAGGACTGGAAACGGTCATGGAAGCCGTGGTTGCGCGGCACGGCGTACGGTTTTCCGCTCGGGGCCATGCCGGCCGGCGGCGCGGAGATCCCGACGTTTCTGTCGTACGCCACGGAGAAGAAACTCACCAAGCACCCCGAGGAGTTCGGCAAGGGGGCGATCGAGGGTGTGGCGGGCCCCGAAGCCGCCAACAACGCTTCCGCGGCGGGCACCCTGGTGCCGATGCTCGCCATCGGGCTGCCGACGAACGCGACCGCCGCGGTGATGCTCGCGGCGTTCCAGTCGTACGGCATCCAGCCTGGCCCGCTGCTGTTCGAGCGTGAGTCGACCCTTGTCTGGGCGCTGATCGCCAGCCTTTTCATCGGCAACCTGTTGCTGCTCCTGCTGAACCTTCCACTTGCGCCTGCCTGGGCCAGGCTGCTGCGCATCCCCCGCCCCTACCTGTATGCGGGAATCGTGTTCTTCGCATCGATGGGCGCCTACGCGGTCAACGCACAGCCCCTGGACTTGTTCCTCCTGCTGCTGCTGGGCCTCCTCGGTTTCGCCATGCGGAGATTCGGGCTGCCGGTGCTGCCGCTGATCGTGGGCGTCATCCTCGGCCCGCGCGCAGAACTGCAGGGCCGGCGCTCGCTCCAGCTGTCGGGCGGTGACCTGTCCGGTCTGCTGGGCGGGCCGGTCTCCTACGTGATCTACACGGTGATCGTGCTCTTGCTGGCCTGGCCGCTGGTCCGCCGGTACATCGTGCGTCCGGCCCTCGAGCGACGTGCCTGAGAAGGAGCCAGCCATGACCGTACTGGTCGGATATGTACCGACGCCGGAAGGCGAGGCCGCCCTGCGGGCGGGAATCGACGAGGCCCGCACCAAGGGCGAGACCCTGCTGGTGGTGAACACAACGCGAGGCGATGCATATGCCGACCGCGCCTTCGCGGAGCAGAAGGACCTCGACCACGTCCGGCGGGAACTGACCGAGCTGGGTGTCGACTTCGAGATTCGCCAGGTGGTCGGCGGGCGCGACGCCGACGAAGAGATCCTCGACGTGGCGGTGTCGTCCGAAGCCTCCCTGATAGTGATCGGGCTGAGGCACCGCAGCCCGGTCGGCAAACTCATCATGGGCTCCGCGGCGCAGCGGATCCTCCTGGGCGCGCTGTGCCCGGTTCTCGCGGTGAAAGCCGATTCCTGACGTCCCGGCCTCGGGTAGTTCCCCGGGACATAGCCGCGTGCGGCCCCGGGGAAGCCCGTGCGAACGGGGACCCGTACACAACGATTGGGTAGCCAGTGGTACTGAAAACCTTCGGCTGGTCGTTCGCAGTCACTGCGCTCGGCCTGGTCGCTGCGGTGTTGTACGGAGGATGGGCGGCCTTCGGGCTCGTCGCCATCCTCTCGATTCTCGAGATCTCGCTGTCCTTCGACAACGCGGTGGTCAACGCCGGCGTGCTGAAGAAGATGAGCGAGTTCTGGCAGAAGATCTTCCTCACCATTGGTGTCCTGATCGCCGTCTTCGGCATGCGGCTGATCTTCCCGGTCGTGATCGTCGCGGTCACCGCGAAGATCGGGCCCATCAAGGCCGTCGACCTCGCATTGAACGACCACGACATGTACGAGCAGCTGGTCACCGACGCCCACCCGGCGATCGCCGCCTTCGGTGGCATCTTCCTGCTGATGATCTTCCTCGACTTCATCTTCGAGGACCGGGACATCAAGTGGCTCGGCTGGCTCGAGCGGCCGCTCGCCAAGCTCGGCAAGGTCGACATGCTCTCGGCGTGCATCGCGCTGATCGTCCTGCTGGCCACCGCGGCGACCTTCGCGGTCCACGCCCACCAGTACGGCGGGGAGCACGTCGACAAGTCGGGGACGGTGCTCACCGCGGGTATCGCCGGCCTCATCACGTACATGGTCGTCAGTGGTCTCTCCGGCTACTTCGAGAACAAGCTCGAGGAAGAGGAGGAGCGCGAGCACGAGGCCGAGGAGGAGGCCAGGAAGGCCGGCAAGCCGGTCTCGGCCGTCAAACTCGTCGGCAGGGCGGCCTTCTTCATGTTCCTGTACCTCGAGGTCCTCGACGCGTCGTTCTCCTTCGACGGCGTCATCGGCGCCTTCGCGGTCAGCAACGACCCGGTGGTCATCGCGCTCGGCCTCGGCATCGGAGCCATGTACGTCCGGTCGCTCACGGTCTACCTGGTCCGCCAGGGCACCCTGGACGACTACGTCTACCTGGAGCACGGCGCGCACTACGCGATCGGCGCCCTCGCCGTGATCCTCCTCGTCACCATCCAGTACGAGATCAACGAGGTCATCACCGGTCTCGTCGGCGTCGTGCTGATCGCCTGGTCCTTCTGGTCCTCGGTGCGCCGCAACAAGGCGCTGGCGACCGCAGATCTCTGTGCAACTTCGCAGGCTGACGGAGCCGCTGCCTGACGATGCCTGTCGGGAGGGATGCAGGCCGTCGTCGCGAAGACGACTACCGCAGGAGCCAGTTCCTGGTCAGGGCCATGACCTCCGCGCGGCTGTGGCCGCCGTGGTCGGCGGCGATGACATAGCTGCCGATCCGCACCGAGAAGGTGAGCATGCAGCGGACCTCGACGTCGTCCTCGTCGGGACAGAACTCGCCGAACAGCGAACGCAGGTAGTCCATGCGCCGGTTGTCGGCGCGCCGCAGCCGCTCGGCGACGGCCTCGTCGCGCCGGGCCCAGTCGCGGATCGCGAGGTCGGCCGCCACGCCCGTCGTCGGGCCGTCGCCGTACGAGGCGACGATCGTGAACAGCCGGTCCAGCCTGGCCCTGGCCTCTCCGCCGCCGCTCTCGACCCGCTCGATCACCGCCTCGGTGACCTCGCGCTCCCACGTGTCGAGCATCTCGGTGAGCAGCGCGCCCCGGTTGCGGAAGTACCCGTAGAAGCCGCCCTTGCTGACGCCGAGCGCCTGCGCCAGCGACTCGATCCGGACGGCCTCCGGGCCGCCTGCGGCGAGCGCCCGCAGCCCCTCCTCGATCCACTTGCCGCGAGGCGTGCGGGTCGTGCCCATGATGTGTCTCCGCTCCCGTCTCCCCTCATCTATACGGTGCCGTATAGATGAGTGCTAGCCTTCTTCTATACGGCATCGTATAGATAGGGGCTTGCTCATGAGACTCCCGAAAACCGCCCACACCTCCCGTGCCTGGCGGATCCACGAGATCGCCGGTGACTTCCGCATTGAGGACGTGTGGGCACTGCCGACACCAGGCGGCCCCGACGACCTCGCACGGCTCGTGGACCAGTTCGCCGGCGGCAAGGGGGATCCCGTCCCCTCTCCCGTGGGACGCATACTCTTCGCACTCCGCTGGAAGCTCGGGGCCCTGCTCGGCTGGGACAAGCCCGCCGACGGCCTCGGCGGCCGGGTGCCGACGCTGCGCGACCGGCTGCCGGTGGACCTCCGCGAGGGCCCCCGCGGGCCGGACCTCAACGCACTTCCGTTCGCCTCCGTCTACCAGACACATGACGAGTGGGCGGCCGAGACAGCCAACCGGACCATGCATGGGGTGATGCACATCGGCTGGGTCCCGGACGGGGCCGGTGGCTACCGCGGCCAGATGGCCGTCCTGGTGAAACCGAACGGGGTGTTCGGCGCCATATACATGCTGGGTATCAAGCCCTTCCGGTACCTGGGGGTGTATCCGGCGCTGCTTCGAGGGATCGGACGCGAGTGGGAGGCGAGGACCGGGGAGAAGAGCGCGGGCTGACGATCCGATGCGTTTGCCGAAGCGGCAACAAGACTCGCGACGACCGCGACGAACCCCGCATGATCGGGAACAGGATCTTGGCAGACGGCGGATCGAGAGTCCCGGAGGATTCATGTCGCAGCAGTCGACGCGGTTGTCAGCGCAGCAGGCCACTTGGCAGGCCACGGAGGTCACTCACCGGCTGGTCCCCTCGCCCACGGGCCGGATCCACCTGGTGGAGCAGGGCACCGGGCCGCTGGTGCTCCTCGTGCACGGCTTCCCCGAGTCCTGGTACTCCTGGCGCCACCAGCTGCCGGTGCTGGCCGCGGCCGGGTACCGCGCGGTCGCCATCGACGTCCGCGGCTACGGCCGTTCCTCCAAGCCCGGTGGCACGGACGTGTACCGGATGCTTGATCTGGTGGCGGACAACGCGGCGGTCGTGCACGCCCTGGGCGAACAGTCCGCGGTGATCGTCGGCCACGACTGGGGAGCGGCCATCGCCGCCAACTCCGCCCTGATCAGGCCGGACGTCTTCCGCGCGGTGGGGCTGCTGAGTATTCCCTACGCCCCGCGCGGCGGACCGAGGCCCAGCGAGCTCTTCCACCGGATGGGCGGCGAAGAGGAGTTCTACGTCTCCTACTTCCAGGAGCCCGGTCGTGCCGAGGCCGAGATCGAGCCCGACGTGCGCGGCTGGCTCGCGGGCTTCTACGCCGCCCTGTCCGCCGACACCATGCCCGCACCCGGCGCGCCCGGCCCGCACTTCGTCAGCCGGGGCGGGACGCTGAGGGACCGGTTCCCCGTCGGCCGGCTGCCCGCCTGGCTCAGTGATAGCGACCTCGACGTCTACGCCGGGGAGTTCGAGCGGACCGGCTTGAGCGGGGCGCTCAACCGCTACCGGAACATGGACCGCGACTGGGAAGACCTCGCCGACTTCGACGGCGCCTCCATCACCCAGCCGTCCCTGTTCATCGGCGGCAGCCAGGACGCCTCCACCACCTGGCTGGCCGACGCGATCAAGGCGTACCCCGTTACGCTGCCCGGCCTGACCGCCTCCCACATCCTCGACGGCTGCGGCCACTGGATCCAGCAGGAGCAGCCCACCGAAGTCAACCGGATCCTGACCGACTGGCTCGCCGCCCTGCCCGTCTGAAGCCTGACGCGAAGCCCGGACACCTGTCCGGAAGGCGACTTCCGTCCTCACCCGCCGGACGTAACTCCCCCGCCGAGGTTGCGACGAGATCCGGGGCGCAGCGCAAGCGCGCACCATATGGCCGCCGCCGTCAGTGCGGCCCCGGCCATCGCACCCAGCACCGGTGCCTCCGGCCGCCAGCCCAGCGAAAGCCGGGTGCCCAGCATGGTGAGCACGACCGCGATCCCACCCGGGGAGTAGACCGGCACCCTGGCGGCGGCAGCCCGCAGTACGGCTGCCGCCGCCAGGCCGGTCACGGTCCAGGCGACCAGATACGGCCATTTGGGCCCCGGAGCGGCGGGCGGCAGCCCGTACTCCTCGGGGCCGATATGGAACAAGGCGCCTGCCCAGCCCAGGCCCACTCCGAGCACGGTGATGCCCGCCACCCACAGGGCGTGGCGCCACAGCGGTCCGGACAGCAGGGCTTCTTCGTCATTGTCAGGGCTGGAGGGGGTCAGGAGTTCGATCACGCCCAGAAGGACGCGCCCCGGCGGCCGCACGTTGCCCCCGAACGTCATCCGCCGCACTCGTTCAATACGTCCCACCATGAGCCCGGAGGCGTATCGTCCCGGCCGTGACCAGCGGTGGAAGCCGGTGGACCGGCCGCTGACGACTCCGGTGAGGACCGCGATGCGAAAGATCATCCTGATGATGTCGGTGTCCCTCGACGGCTTCTTCGAGGGCCCGGACCGCCAGATCGACTGGCACCTCGTCGACGACGAGCTGCACCGCCACTTCAACGACCAGCTCAGGACGATGGGCGCCTTCCTGCACGGCCGCTTCACCTACGAACTCATGGCGGAGTTCTGGCCCACGGCCGACGCCGACCCGTCAATTACCGCTCCCATGGCGGAGTTTGCCGGAATCTGGCGGGAGATGCCGAAGATCGTGTACTCCCGCACCCTGAAGCGGGCCGACTGGAACACGACGATCGTGCGGGACGTCGTCGTGGACGAGGTCATGGCCCTCAAGTCCCAGCCGGGCGGCGACCTGGCCCTCGGCGGGGCGGACCTCGCGGCGACCTTCATGGAGCGCGACCTGATCGACGAGAACCGCGTCTACATCCACCCGGTCCTCATCGGCCGGGGCAGGCCCCTGTTCCCGACGTCGGACGCGAGGACGACGCTCCGGCTCGCGGAGACGCGGGCGTTCGGTAACGGGGTTGTGCTCCTGCGGTACGAGCGCGCTGGGGCTCCCTCGCCTGGTTAGTCTCTGCCTCGATCGCAGGGATGCCCCGGCCTGTGCCGAGATGCTCGCAGGAGTTCAAGGTGCCCGCTGGCCTGTCACTCCGGGGTGAACTCGTACTGCAGCTCGTAGAGATGTCCTGCCTTGACCATGACCGTGGCTTCGATGGGGCGGTCGTGGTCGCTGTACACCACGCGCAGGGTCCGGAGGACGGGAAGATCGCTGGGCAGTCGAAGTGCCGTGTACTGCTCCTGCGTGGGAACGCGCGCGGAGATCCTGTCCACGCTCTGCCTCGGCGGGTATCCGAGCTCAGCAATGAGAGTTGGCGTACCGCCCTTGATCTTGCGGCGCTCCATCAACGCGGTACCCCGGGCAATTTCCACGGGGTAGTAGGACGTGACCAGTTCAGCCGGCTCGTCGCCGAGCAGGAGCACCTGGCGACGCATCAGGGCTGTGCCGCCCTCCGGAAGGTTCAGGGCGGCGCAGACGTCCGCAGGGGGCACGGCTTCCCCGACGTCGAGCAGTCGGCTCCGCGCAGGCGCGCCGTGCTTCGCGGCCTCGGTGAGCCAGCGGTACGGCGCACCTGGCTCCGCCGGAGCCATGTACGACGCGGGCCGCATGGTCCGCTGCCGGTGTTCGCGGACCGTGACGGCCGCGCCTGCCCGTCCGATGACCAGGCCCTCGTCCTTGAGGAGCTGCAATGCCTTCTGCACGGTGGCGTTCGAGGCGTCGAACCTGGCTTTGAGCTGCACTGTGGATGGCAGCTTGGCCCCGGGGCCGAGGTCGCCGCTCATGATTTCGTCGCGCAGGTCGGCGGCGATCCGCTCGTGCAGGGAGCGGTGGTCGAACGTGTTCGCTTCGGTCGTGGGCACTGTCATCCGATTCTGAGCTCGTATCGCAGCCGCTGACGGTCGGCGGGCATGGTCATCATGTCCACTTGAATCGCCTGGTCGTCGCTGTCCAGTGTGGTCCGAGTCAGCTGCAGGACAGGGGTGTCCGGCTCGGTCTGCAAGGCCTCCCGTTCTTCTGCATGGGGCATCCGAGCGATCACGTCCTCACGGACGCGTACGCCAACGTGCCCGAGCTCGGCGAGGAGCGTGACCGCACCCCCTGGGATCTTGGCCGTCCCGGCAAGACGGGTCCCCCCGGCGATGTCCAAGGGGTAGTAGGTGTCCGTCAGTTCGCACGGCTGGCCGTCGAAGAACATCATGCGCCGACGCACGACGACCGCATCCCCTTCGGCGACCCCCAGCGCCTCCGCCACCTCGGCCGGCGCAGCCACCTCGCCCGCGTGAAGGATGCGCTGACTGCCTCTCTTGCCTGCCTCGGCCCCCCAGGCATCGGGCTGCCCCTTTCCCCGTGGCGTGAGATACGGCATCGAGGTGCTGACCCAGTCGCTGGTGCCCACGGCGTCCTCCTGCACAGGTGACGATCTCCCGACCTTGCTGCTTTACACAGTAAGCGCATCACCCACCGTATCCACTTTGGCCAAGCTTGCCACTTTTCGTGAATAGCAGTACGGTTCTCGGGAGCCTACAGCCCCGGATCAAGGTGGTGTTCACCGTGCCCCTCTCACGGCAGCAGAGATTCCCCCGATCCCGCATCTCCGTCGGCGCTGCGCGCGCCTTTGTTATCGGCACCGCCACAGTGGGGCGTCGCCGATCGGCAGGACGACATACGGCTGTGTGTCTCCGAACTGGCCACGAACGCCCTGCTTCACGGAGTACCACCGGGCCGGGAGTTCTGCGTGAAGCTGACAACGGACGGTGACCTCTTACGGATCGAGGTACGGGACAGCGGTGACGGGCACCCCGAGGTCCGTTCCCCGTGCGTTCACGAGACCACCGGGCGCGGGCTTCGCGTGGTCAAGGAACTGGCCGACGACTACGGAGTCGTCGAGCACACCGTCGGCAAGACCGTATGGCTCGCATTCAAACTGCCGCCCGCGCTAGAAGGAGCCCGCTGAATGGAAGCCTTCGAACGCGCCCGCCTGGATGCCTACTTCGACCGGATCGCAGCGCGTTTTGCCCCATCCGAGCGGCCTGCCGCGTTTCTGATCACGCACCTGCTGCCGGAACGTCCGGCGTTCGTGCGGGGCGTGGCGGGTGTGACCGAGCTGCGTGCGGTGTTACCCAAACCGAAGTCCGTGCACGCCGAGGCGCTGCGCCAGATCGAGGCGGATGGGCACGCCTGCGACACGCTGTCGCGTGAGCTGTTCGCCGACCCCCATCGCGCCGTGCGGTACATCGAGGCGCGAGGCGCAGGCCGCTCGGTCGTCCTCCTCGACGTGGGCGGCTATTTCGCCCCGTCGCTCGATGCGCTGTGCGACCGCTTCTCGGGGCAGATCCTCGGCGTGGTCGAGGACACCGAGAACGGCCATCGCCGCTACGCCGACCTCGACAAGCTGCCCTGCCCGGTCGTCTCGGTCGCCCGCTCCCCGCTCAAGGACCCCGAAAACTTCCTCGTCGGCCAGTCGGTCGTGTTCTCGACCGAGGCACTCATGCGCAGCCGGGGCGACATCCTGCACGGCCGAACCGCGCTCGTGATCGGCTTCGGCAAGCTCGGCTCCAGCATCGCCCGCCTGCTGCACGCCAAGGGCGTACGGGTCACGGTGTACGACATCGATCCCGTGCGCCGAACCCAGGCACTCTCCCAGGGCTTCACCGTGGCCCGCGACCGCGACGCCGGACTGACCGACGCCGGGCTCGTGTTGTGCGCGACCGGGGCGCTCTCCCTCCGCGGCGAGGACTTCCCCCGACTGCGCAACGGCGCCTACGTCGCCACCGTGACCAGCAGCGAGGACGAACTCGAACTCGAAGGCCTTCCAGACGTGTACGAGCGCGCCCACATCGGTGAACACGTCACCCGCTACCTGACGACCGGCCACTACTTCTACCTGCTCAACGGCGGCAACGCCGTCAACTTCCTGCACGGCGCCAGCGTGGGCCCGTTCATCTTCCTCGTCCAGGCCGAGATACTCGCCGCCTCCACCACACTCGCCCGAGGCGGACTCGCCCCCGGCATGCACGAGATCAGCCCCACCGACCGCGCCGCCATCGCGGCCACCTGGCTCGACTACTTCAACCGGTAAGGACACCCGTGCCCATCACGCCCGACCACATTCGCGAAACCCTCGACGACTATCTGGACGCCCACCCCGACGAGAAGTGGCAACTCGCAATCATCGCCGAACTCCTCGACGCCGCAGCCGACCTCGCCTGCCGCAAGGAGTTCCGCGGCCACGTCACCGCCGGAGCGATCCTCACCGACCCCACCGGCCGCGTACTTCACATCAAACACCGCGCCCTCAACCGCTGGCTCCTGCCCGGCGGCCACCTCGAACCCGACGACACCAGCCTCCTCGCCGCCGCACAGCGCGAACTGACCGAGGAAACCGGCATCCCCGCATCCGTCGTCCTCCCGGCCGGACACCGCCCCCTAGACATCGACGCCCACCACATCCCCGCCAACCCCGCCAAGGGCGAGCTCGACCACCAGCACTTCGACTTCCGATTCCACTTCCGCACCTCGGCCGACGTCATCCAGCTTCAAACCGAAGAAGTCACTGCCGCCGCCTGGCACCACGCAGACACCATCGAGAAGGACCCCCTGCGCAACCGCATCCTCGATGCGCTTCGGTGAGCCGGCCTTTACCTCCACTTGCACAACCAGCGTTGATTGACTCCGTGGCGGCGGGCATCGCCCTTTTATTCAACGCCGCTAGCCAAGGTTTCATGCGGGACGGGTTCGGACTTCGGGAAGATCAGCCGGTAAAGGCCGGCCGCCAGGATGCCACCCGCGAGGGGGGCGACGATGAAGAGCCAGACCTGGGAAAGGGCCGTCCCGCCGACGATGAGGGCAGGACCGAGACTGCGGGCCGGGTTCACCGACGTTCCAGTGATCGGAATCCCGATGAGGTGGCACACGGCGAGCGCCAGCCCGATTGTCAGCCCTGCCACGGTGGCATTCGCGGCCTCATCGGTCGCGCCGAGGGCGACGAAGACAAAGAGAGCGGTCAGCACCACCTCGGTCAGGAAGGCGCCGCCTCCATTGATGTGGATAGCGCTGGCGGCACCCCAGCCGTCGGCCCCAAGGCCGGTGACCGAACGGCTGTACCTGGGTGAACCGGCGAACGTGGCCCACAGGAGCAAAGCCCCGAGGATGCCGCCGATGAACTGCGCAACCCAGTAACCGACCGCCTGGACCAGCGGAATTCGACCCGTCAACAGGGCTCCGATGGTGACGGCCGGGTTGACATGACAGCCGGAGACAGGCCCGAGCACGTACGCCAGTGCCAATAGGACGAGACCGAACGCGAGCGCGGTAGCGACCACACCAGCGGCGTAACTGCTCCCCGCAGTCCCGAAGCCGAACGATAGGGTTGCCACCCCGACGGCGAAATATACGAGCAGTCCTGTTCCCAGCAGTTCCGCAGCCAGCTTACGGATCATGTTGTTCCCTTCCCGGACGGATGGGCGCCCGGCGAGTATCTCGGTCTGCGAAGTCCCGGGCTGAGCCAGAATCTCTACTCTATACATGGAGTCATCGAATAATTGCGTAGAGTGAGGCTCGTTCCAGGCCGGTCAGAGAGTGCGACGGGCAGGCACGGGAGGTGACGCCGACCGAGCACAGCCTGATTCAGGCCCTGGCCAAGGACCCTCGTCAGCTGATCCCCTGGCGCCGCAAGGTGGTACAGGCACGGCCGCATGGGCGCGGCGGGTTCGCTCGGCCACGCGCCACATCGCCGCCGATCTCGACGCGTGGCTGCGGCTGCTGGCCCTGCACGACATCGACGACCTGGCCGACGCTGAGCCGGACACCATGCGTTTCCGCCTCTACCACCTGCCCGCCCGACTCGCCGACCACGCCCGCCGCCGCTGGCTGCGGATCGACCCCACCTGGCCCTGGGCGGAGGCGTTCACCATCTGCTGGCAACGACTGGCCGCGCCGCGCGCCGTCACCTGACGACCGGCCCACCACCCTCGGCGAGACATGGGAAGGAGTACACCCGCACCACTCCGGGGGCCGTGGAACCCCGGCGCAGCCGCAGCGACACGCGAAGGCCCCACCCGCTATCACGCGGGACAAACGGGGCGATCGGACGGCCCGATCAAACGATCACGGCCGCTGAAGAATCGAGGTTAAGAATGCGGACAAATGGTCATGCGGGTTGAAGGAGGGGTGAATATCACACGATCCTTGCCACTATGAGTCTCGCTCACATCCCCAGCCATGTGCCCAACTTGCGTGACTATGCATTCGACTGGGCGCTGGTAGACGTCGAGACCTCGGGCCTCGTGCCGCGCCAGCATCGCGTGTTGTCCCTCGCGGTCGTGACAATCGGCCCGGACGGCGAGCAAACCGGAGAGTTCTCAACCCTGTTGAACCCCGGCTGCGACCCCGGGCCGGTGCATGTACATGGGCTGACCGCCGAGCGACTGCAGGGCGCCCCGACCTTCGAGCAGATCGCCGGACAGGTCGGGGCCATGCTTCAGGACCGCGTACTGGTCGCCCACAACGCGCAGTTCGACTACGACTTCCTTGCTCACGAATTCGCCCGAGCGCGGATGTGGCTGCCGGTCTCCCAGCGGCTGTGCACCCTGGCGCTGAACCGGAGAGTGGATCCACCGACCGACGACCTGCGCCTTGGCACACTGGCTGCCCATTACGGTGTCACGCAGCTCCACGCACACGATGCGCTGGACGACACACGCGTTCTTGCCGGCGTGCTGCGCGCATCTCTCCGGGAGGCAGCCCGGCTCGATCTGCCGTTACCTCTCGTGACTTGTCCGCCGCGGCAGGACTCACAGTTCATGCCGAAGCCACCCAAAACACCGTGCGCCTTCCGCAATCCGGGACGGCTTTCTCCCGGCGGCCCACTGAAACAGGGCATGAAGATCGCTATTACTGGGGACACCGCCACGTCCCGAGCCGAGCTGATTGCCCGCTCGGTCGCAGCCGGGATGAACGTGATGTCCTCCGTCAGTCGGCACACCAGCGTCCTCGTGACCAACGACCAGGCATCCGGATCCGCCAAGGCACGGCGCGCCTGTTCGGAAGGCGTGCCCGTCATCGATGAACACACCTTCCTCCGACTGCTGGGCAACGTACGTTCAGGAACACCCCACGAGCAACAGCACGCCGGCACTCCGTCGACTGAGCCGGCTCCGGCACAGACCGCCGCTCCGGCGCCGCCAGAGAAGACGGCGCACGTTCCAACCGCCCGCGGGCCAGAAGACGATGGTCGCGCCCCAAGCCCGGCACCAGCGAGGATGAAAGCGGGAGGACCGCTTGCGGGGCGACGTGTACTCGTGCTGGGCGGAACGCACCCGAACGCGGCAGCGGCCCGCGTCCGAGTCGTCGAATTGGGCGGAGCCGCAGCGATCAATCTGTCTGCCAGTGTCACCGACGTAGTGCTCCTTCTCGGCGGTGACACCGACCGCCGTATGCCGCGGATCGCCGCGCTCGAAATCCCCACCTATGACGCCAACTGGCTCGACGCACCCACCGCCGAGTCCTTCCTCCCGGCCGAACGGCGGCAGGCTCCACATGTACTTCCGAGAGGGGGCGTCGTCGATCTTCCGGGCGAGTTTCGGGCATCCCGATGGAACGTCACCGCCGCTTGGGGCCAGCAGACGACGTGCGAGATCGACCTCGTCGCGTTCATGGTCGACGATGACGATCAGGTCTCGTGCGATGAGAACTTCGTCTTCTACGCGGCACCGGAAAGCCCCGATGGGACCTTGCGACTCCTCACCGACGGGCCGACAGAGCAGACCATCACCACCGACCTCGCCGCACTGCCGTCGGCGGTTCGTAGAGTCGTGATCGCCGCCGCCATCGACGGCACGGTGACATTCGGCGACATCGGCCCGATCCAGATCACGACAGGACCTGGAAACAGTGCCGCGCCTCTCGCCCAGGCCGCCCTGGACGCTGCTACGACGGAGCGCACCATGCTGCTCGCGGAGATCTATCGCCGTGGCCCGGTCTGGCGCTTCCGCGCAGTCGGTCAGGGCTTCGACCACGGCCTCGACGCCCTCGCACGCAGCTACGGAGTAGACGTCGAAGGCTGACGATATTTCGGGCACCAGGGTGGGCGGGACCCCCATGGAGCCGTACAGCCAGTGCTGTTGGACGACTGGTCCTCCACCCCCTCATACGTGGTGGGCCATGCGGAGCGCCTGCTAAGACGCGTCCTTGGGGTCGAGGGAGAAGTCAGCTTCGAGGTCCTCGACATACACACGCTGTCCCGAGCGGTAGGTGAATCGGCATCCTTCGGCGCGCCCGGTGCCCGGAGCCGTCGTCGGCTCGGCCCGAAGGTAGTAGTGGATGGGGCTCAGTTCACCGGGGGCGATGCGCACGGGCTTGGTGGAGTAGTCCTTGTTCATGCCGGGCTCTTTGGCGAACGTTTCGTCGTAGGCGCCCAGCCCCAGGACACCGACGTCAGTCAGGCTGACGGCCCGGACAGGGCCGGTCTTCCATACGGCCGGCGGGCCGATCAGCTCCACGTCGATCACCTCGATGGGTGCGGACGACGTGTTCTCCAAGGTGGGGCAGGTGAACCAGTAACCCTTGCCCACGGTTACCTGCCGGAAGCCGAGCGAATAGGCCGCCCCTTCGCCGCCGCCGGCCAGCGCCTGTCCCGCCGCCTCGGCCCCGGACGCACCGATTCCCAGTCCCGCCACCACCATGACGGCCCCCGCAGCGAGCATGCTTCGCCTCATCGCAGCCCCTCCCCTTTGTTGTTCTCTGCGCAGGGGATCATACGATCTGACCAGCGCAAAGCTATTTGAGGCGCCTCAGAGGCAAAAGCGGAGGCGGGGGACGGGCGAGGCGGCCCTCCCCGGACGGCCACGGACGATGACCGGCCTTCACGAGGGGGACGGGCCCCCTCAACACCCCCCTTCCTGAGCCCCCACTTAGCACCCCCTTAAAGCCACCATAAGTATCGCCATCACCCCCTCCCAGCAGGCGATTTCCCCCTTCCGAGCAGCTAGCTTGCTCGTCGTCGGGGCCGGTTCGAGCGGTCGGTGCAGATGTCCTTCGGGGGGCCGCGCCGCCCGGTCGGGCCCGCCGCGGGTCCCCCCATATGCCGCTGTTGAAGGAGTACGTCACCATGACCGCTCGCCGTAAGGCCATCTCCCTCGCCGCCCTCGGGTTCGCGCCCCTCGCGCTTGCCGGGGTGGCTGCGGGGCCGGCCTTCGCGCACGGGTCGATGACCGACCCGGTCAGCCGGGTGTCCGCCTGTTTCGCCGAGGGGCCCGAGAGTCCGAAGTCCGCGGCGTGCAAGGCCGCGGTCGCCGCCAGCGGGACGCAGGCCTTCTACGACTGGAACGAAGTCAACATCGCCAACGCCGCCGGCAATCACCAGCAGTTGATACCGGACGGCAAGCTGTGCAGCGCGGGCCGTGACAAGTACAAGGGGCTCGACCTGCCGCGCGCCGACTGGCCGGCCTCGACGTTCGCCTCGGGCAATCACACCTTCCACTACAAGGCGACCGCCCCGCACAAGGGGTCCTTCGAGCTGTACCTCACGAAGGACGGGTACGACCCGGGCAAGCCCCTCAAGTGGTCGGACCTGGAGACCAAGCCCTTCGCGAAGGTCACCGACCCCAAGCTGGTCAACGGTGAGTACGTCTTCGACGGCATCGTCCCCAACAAGTCCGGGCGGCACCTGATCTACTCCATCTGGCAGCGCTCGGACTCTCCCGAGGCCTTCTACACCTGCTCCGACGTGGTGTTCGGGCAGGACAACGCCAGCACCGGCCCTGCGCCCGCGCCGACCGCGTCCGCTCCGTCCGACGAGGAGATCGCGGACGAGGCCGACAAGTCCACGGTCGACCACGGCGGTCACGGGGGCGATCACGCGGAGAGTTCGACGGCTCCGGAGACCACGACGGCTCCGGCCACTCCCGCCGACAACACTCCCGAAGCCAACGGCTCCGCCGGGTCCGAGAACCTCGCCGCGACCGGCGGCGAGAGCAGCACCCCGTACATCGCCATCGGCGGTGCCGCCGCCCTCGCCCTCGGTGCCGCCGCGATGTTCGGCTCCGTCCGCCGTAGCCGTCACTCCCGCTAGGGCATAGAGACGGGACATGACTGCGGTCCGCCCCCATGAAAGGGGACGGACCGCAGTTACGTGCTCTTAGGAGAAGACGGACGTGCAGTTCGTCCGCGACGCATGCGCCGGGTCCAGCGCGTTCGCCACCTCGTGGAACGCGATCCGGTCGAGCAGCCCGATCGCCACATGCTCCGACAGGTCGACCGCACACAGGTCCTGCAGCAGGACATTGTGTACGTTCGCTCCGTCCAGGTACTGCGAGCGGTACGGAGTCACCACCTGGTCGTACCGGGTCGCGATGACCGTGTAGCGCACGCCGGGCACGGTGTCGCCGCCCGCGTTGAGCTTGGTGAGGAAGGCGGAGCCCGCCATCTGGTCCGCCAGCCCCGGGGTGGCCGCGTTGAGCAGGTCCTCCGCGCCCGGGAAGTACGGCAGCAGCTTGGCCAGCCCGCCCAGTGTCGTCCCGTGGTTGTCGGGCGCGAGGCCGATCAGCGCGTTCACCTTGTCCGCCCCGCCCAGGAACTTGAGGTAGTGGCGCGGCATCATGCCGCCCTGGGAGTGGCCGACGAGGTCCGCTTTCGACGCGCCGGTCGCGGCGAGCACGTTGTCGACGTACGTGTCGAGTTGCTCGGCCGACTTGTCGATCGGGCCGAGGCCGTGGAAGAAGGGCACGCCGGGGAGCTGCCCGTAGTCCAGGCTGAAGACGCAGTAACCGCGGTTCACCAGGTACGGAGCGAGGCCGAGCCAGTTGTCCACGGAGTTCCCGAGGGTGCCGTGGACGAGAACGACGGGGCGGGGGTGGGTGGCGGAGGGCTTGCAGGAGTAGTTGTTCCAGCCGCTGTGGGGAGCCGATTCGGCTGAATCGGCGGCAGCGACGGCGGGGGTGAGGGCGACAGACACGGCCAGAAGTAAGGCGGCGACCGGTCTGAAGGCACGTTTCCAGGGCAGCATCGGGCAGTCTCCTTGCGGCTCAAGGGAGTAGCGATGGCTGGTGCGATGGCTGGATTTGCGGCTCGCTCAGGTCAAATTACGCACGGGTAACCCAAGAATGGAAGTTACGCGCGAGTAAAAACTGAATCCGTGTCAATAAGCCGCGTTCTGTACACGCGTTACGCGGCTTGTGCGTCACGCTGCGAGTGAGCCCGGCACGACCGCCCGCGGCCCGAACCTCGCCCGCGCCCGGTCAGCCACCGCCTCGATCCGCCGCGCCCGTTCGTCCGCGGGGTCGAACGTCAGCTGTCGCGCGGCCCGTTCGAGGGGTGTCAGGTCCTCGGCCCGCAGGGTGAGGCTCCGGACCCGGGCCCGCTGCAGGCCGAGCGACTCATGGATCCGGTACGCGGCATCGGTGAGCGCCGCGGAGTGGGCGGTCGGCTCGCGCAGGGTGCGCGCCCGGGTGGTCGTGGACCGGTCGGCGTACCGCACGGTCAGGCTCAGCGCGCGGCACACCTGGCCCTCGCCGCGCATCCTCAGCCCCAGCTCCTCGGCGATCGAGAGCAGCGCCCTGCGGTGACGTACGGGGTCCAGCTCGTCGCGCGAGAAGGCCCGTTCGGCCGCGACCGAGCGCGCGGCGGCGTTCGGGACGACCGTCGTACGGTCGATGCCGCGTGCCCGCTCCCACAGCTCGCGGCCGGCCCGCGCGCCGACGATCCGCTGGAGCACGGCGAGCGGCGCATCGGCGACCTTGCCGACGGAGTCGAGGCCGTACGCACACAGGGTGCGGGCCGTCGCCGTCCCCACGCCGTCCAGCGCGGCGACCGGTTTGCCGGCCAGGAACCCGGCCGTCCCGGCGTCCGTCACCACCAGGGTCGTCCCGGGCGTGGCCTCCCGTGCCGCCATCCTGGCCAGCATCGGGCCGGGGCCCGCTCCGATCGCGCAGTCCACCCCGCAGTGTGCGAGCGCCCGCACCCGCAGCAGCGAGGCGAGCTGGAGCGCGTCCTGACCGAAGTACCGTTCGGCGCCGCGCACATCGATGAGCGCGGCGTCGGGCGGGAGCGCCTGTACGACGGGGCTGATGTCCTCGGCCAGGCCGAGCAGGGACGGCAGGGCCGCCTCGACCCCGCCGGTGCCGAGCGCCGGGGCGGGCCGGAAGCGTACGTAGAGGATCATCCCGCGCTCCCCGGACTCTGGTGCCACAACTTCCGCCCGGTGGGGGTCCCTTCGCCCGGCGGCTGGAGGTCCGCCCAGGGGTTCATCTCATAACCCGTCGACATCTGGATACGGCGGCCGCTGTCCGTCTCAGCCTCATCCTCCGCGGGCACGGGCTCCGCCAGCCGTGCCGCGACCGCGTCGAGCCCGCCCGTACGCCGCAGCTCCACCAGTTCCGCCAGATTCCAGGCCGCCGCGCCGACCACGCTGAGGCTGCGCGGTCCGCGCCGCTGCACCACTCCGCGTACCAGCAGCAGCCAGGAGTGGAAGACGGTGTGCGCGCACGCGGCATGGCTGTCGTCGAAGAAGGCGAGGTCGACCAGGCCCGTGCCGTCGTCGAGCGTGGTGAAGATGACCCGCTTGCCGGACCGGATCGGCGGGGTCTGGGTGGCCGCCTTCGCACCCGCGACCAGCACCGTCTGCCCGTGCTCCGCCGAGCGCAGCCGGTGTGCCGAGACCACTCCCAGCTCCTTCAGGAAGGCATGGTGATCCGCCATCAGATGGCGGGAGGCGTCCATGCCGAGGACGCCGAGCTCGGCGCTGAGGCGTTCCGCGTCGCCCAGGTCGGGGAGCCCGACGGGGGCGGTCTTCTGCCCGTCGCCCAGGGGGAGCTGACTGCCGTACCTGCCCGAACCCCGCTGTCCGCGGTGGAGTTCGGCGAGATGCAGCAGCAGATCGCGGCGGTTCGCGCCGAAGGCGTCCAACGCGCCGACCTGCGCGAGCCGTTCGGCGACCGGTCGGCCCGGTCGGGCCCGCTGCCAGAAGTCCAGCAGTGAGGAGTAGGGCTGCCCGGCCTCGATCCGTGCCGCCTCGGCCTCGCTGATGCCATGGACGTCCGAGAGTGCGAGCCGCAGGCCCCACCGATCAGGAGAACCAGACACCAGTTCGATTCGATGAGCGGCCGCCGACTGGTTCACATCCAGCGGCAGCACCGGAACCCCGCGCCGTCTCGCGTCCGCCAGCAGCAGCCGCTTCGGATACATCCCGGGGTCGTGCGTGAGCAGCCCGGCGTAGAAGGCCGCCGGATGGTGCGCCTTGAGCCAGGCCGACTGATAGGTCGGTACGGCGAAGGCCACAGCGTGCGCCTTGCAGAAGCCGTACGAGCCGAAGGCCTCGATGATCTCCCAGGCGCGGGCGATCACTTCGGGCGCGTACCTCTTCGCCTCCGCGTGCTGGGCGAACCAGACCTTGATCTTCCCCTGCGACTCGGGGTGGGACAGCCCGCGCCGTACCCGGTCGGCCTCGTCGCGACCGCAGCCGGTCATGATGTTCACCATCTCGATGATCTGCTCGTGGAAGACGACCACTCCGTACGTCTCCTCCAGCGGCCCCTTCAGGTCCGGATGCGGATAGCGGACGGGCGCCCGGCCGTGCCGGGCCTCGATGAACGGCCGCACCATGTCGGCGGCGACCGGCCCCGGCCTGAAGAGCGAGATGTCGACGACCAGATCGTGGAAGTCCGACGGCTGCAGCCTGCCGACCAGATCCCGCTGGCCCGGCGACTCGATCTGGAAGCAGCCCAGGGTCTCGGTGGACTGGATGAGCCGATACGTGGCCGGGTCGCCCGGCGGCACCTGCTCCGGGTCGTCGAGGTCGAGCACCTGACCCGTCGTGCGCCGCAGCTCCGCGACCGCGTGCGCCATCGCCGACTGCATCCGCACCCCCAGGACATCGAGCTTGAGCAGCCCGAGGTCCTCCACGTCCTCCTTGTCGAACTGCGACATGGGAAAGCCCTCGCCGCTGGTGGGCATCACCGGCGTACGGGTGAGGAGGGCGGCGTCCGAGAGCAGCACCCCGCACGGGTGCATGGCGATCCCGCGCGGCAGCGCGTCCAGCGCCTCGACCAGCTCCCACAGCCGTCCGTATCTGTCCTTCTCCCCTGCCAGCGCCCGGAGTTCGGGCAGTTCCTCCATGGCAGCGCGGGCGTCGCGGGCGCGGATGTGCGGGAAGGACTTGGCGATCTTGTCGATCTCGGCCGGGTCCATGGAGAGCGCGGCGCCCACGTCCCGTACCGCATGGCGCACCCGGTAGGTCTCGGGCATGGCGACGGTCGCGACCCGCTCCTCGCCGAAACGGCCGATGATCGCGCGGTAGACCTCGAGCCGGCGGGCGGACTCCACATCGATGTCGATGTCGGGCAGTACGGAACGCCGCTTGGACAGGAAGCGCTCCATCAGCAGCCCCTGCTCGACGGGGTCGGCGTGCGCGATGCCGAGGAGATGGTTGACGAGCGACCCGGCGCCGGAGCCACGCGCCGCGACCCGGATCCCCATCCTCTTTACGTCGTCGACGACTTGAGCCACCGTCAGGAAGTATGAGGCGTAGCCCCAGTGCGCGATGATGTCCAGCTCGTGGTGCATCCGCTCCCAGTACTCACGACGGCCGTCATAGCCGCGCAGCACCATTCCGGCGGCAGCCCGGGAGGCCAGCACCCGCTGCGGGGTACGGCGCCCGGCGCCGACCAGATGCGGCTCGGGGAAGTGGACGGAACCGAGCCCCAGATCGTCCTCGGGGTCGACCAGACACGCGGCCGCCGCCTCCTCCGTCATGGCGAGCAGCCGGTGCGCGGTGTCGCGGCGGAAGCCGGCGGCCTCGGCGACGCGCTCGGCGATACGGGCCATCGCAGCCGGTTCCTTGAGCCAGCGCTCACCGCTGTCGAGGCCCTTGTGCGGGTCGATCGGGACCAGGCGGCGGGCCGAGTCGAGGACGTCGGCGACCGGGCCCTGTCCCTGGTCGGCGTACCGGACGGCATTGGTGAGCACGGCCCGTACGCCCTGTTCGGCGGCGAAGCCGAGCGTGCGGGCGGCCTGGCGCAGCGAGCCCGGCCCGGTGCCCTTGAGGCCGTGGTGCACGACCTCCAGACGCAGGCTGTCGCCGTAGCACTCCCGCCAGGGCACGAGCAGCTTGGCCGCCCGGTCGGGGCGTCCCGCGGTCAGCGCACGGCCGATCTCGGAGGCCGGTCCGAGCAGCACGGTCAGGTCGTCGCCGTGGTTGTCGGCCCAGGGCAGCAGCGGGCTGCCGTCGCCGGCAGCGTGGGCGGCGGTCACCAGCCGGCACAGTTCGGCCCAGCCCTCGCGGGACCGGGCGAGATAGACCGTACGGGGTGCGGACTCGTCGACGAACGCGCCGCCGCGCACCGGGGTGCGCCGCCGCTCGGAGGGCCCCTCCTTGTGCGCCCGCTCCCCCACCGCGAGATCGACACCGAAGAGCGGCCGCACTCCCACGCCCTCTTTCGCGCAGGCCTTGGCAAAGCGGACCGCGCCCGCGACGGTGTCGCGGTCGGTCAGCGCGAGGGCGTCCATACCCCGCTCGGCGGCGCGCTCCGCAAGCCGCTCCGGGTGCGAGGCCCCGTACCGCAGGGAGAACCCGGAAACGGTGTGCAGATGCGTGAACCCGGGCACCTGCACCTCCTGGATCAGTCCGTCTCACCTCCCCCACCTCCCACCATAGACCAAGTTTCGAACATTCGTACGACACGTGTCACGCGCCCGCCACCTCAGCCATTCGGCCTCGTCCCACCTGCGAAAACACCGGGCGACACGGAGCGTGGGGCCCATGAACCGGACATCTGACGGCCCGCGCACCGGCTTCGTCGACGAGCTCAAGGACGCGGTGAGTGTGCGGGCGGCGGTCCTGGTCATCGGGGTGCTGGCGCTCCAGCTCGCCTTCATCACGTCGTACATCGGCGCCTTCCACCATCCGAAGCCGCACGAGATCCCACTCGCCGTCGTCACGCCCGCGGCGCAGATCACCGACCAGGCCGTACAGCGGCTCTCCGCGCTGCCCGGCGATCCGCTCGACCCGCGGGCAGTCGAGGACGAGGCGACGGCGGTGCGGCAGATCCAGAACCGCGACGTCGACGGGGCGCTGATCGTCGACCCGCAGGGCGCCGCTGACAGACTCCTGGTCGCCGGCGCGGCGGGCGCCTCGCTCTCACAGGCTCTCACCGAGGTCATCGCCACGACGGAAAGAGCGCAGCGGCGGACGGTGGCCGTCGTGGACGTGGTCCCCAACGCCGGCGGCGACGCCCGCGGGCTCTCCTCGTTCTACCTGGCCATCGGCTGGTGCGTGGGCGGCTATCTGTGCGCCGCGATCCTCGCGATCAGCCATGGCGCGCGGCCAGCCAATACGGCACGTGCCCTGATCAGACTGGGTGCGCTGCTCTTGTACTCGATCGCCGCCGGCCTGCTGGGTACGGTAATCGCGGGCCCGGTCCTGGACGCCCTGCCCGGCAGCATCATGGCCCTGTGGGGGCTCGGCACGCTGCTGGTCTTCGCGGTCGGGGCGATCACGCTGGCCTTCCAGGGCCTCGCGGGCATCGTCGGTATCGGTCTGGCGATCCTGCTGGTGGTCGTCTTCGGCAATCCGAGCGCGGGCGGGGCGTATGCCTATCCGCTGCTGCCGCCGTTCTGGCGGGCCATCGGACCGGCGCTGCCGCCGGGCGCGGGCACCTTCTCGGCGCGCTCGATCGCGTACTTCAAGGGCAGCGGCATGACGGGCCCGATGTGGGTCCTCGCCGCATGGGCGGCGGGAGGGGCACTGGTCACGACGGGGCTGGCGCTGCTGCGGAGCCGCAGGCCGACGACGTGAAGCGGGGCTTCGCCCCGGACCCCGCGCCTCGATCGGCAAGGGGTCCGGGGCGAAGCCCTGCGGACACTCTGTCGCGTCAGCCGATCTCGGCGCCGAACGTGGACAGCGCCTCCGTCACCGGCTGGAAGAAGGTCTCACCGCCCGATGAGCAGTCGCCGCTGCCGCCGGAGGTCAGCCCGATCGCGGTGTCGCCCGCGAAGAGCGAGCCGCCGCTGTCGCCCGGCTCGGCGCAGACCGTGGTCTGGATGAGGCCGTTGACGATGTCACCGTTGCCGTAGTTCACGGTGGCGTCGAGCCCGGTCACCTCGCCGTCGTGCACCTGGGTGGTCGAGCCGCTGCGCTGCACCTTCATGCCGACGGTCGCCTCACCCGCCTTGGTGATCGCCTGCGCGCTGCCGTTGTAGAGGTTCACCTCGCTCGGGTGCTCGCTGCTGCCGCTGTACTTGACGAGCGCGAAGTCGTTCTCGGGGAACTGCGAATCGACCATCGAGCCGATCGGGGCACCGCCCGCCGAGTCGGACCACTCGCTGCCGGCCTTCCCGCAGTGTCCCGCGGTGATGAAGTGCGGCTCGCCGTCCTTGACCACGTTGAAGCCGAGCGAGCAGCGTCCGCCGCCCGAGTGGATGGCGTCACCGCCCGCGATCAGGGGCTTGAACTCCCCCGCGGACTTCTTCAGTTCGGCCTTGCCGCCCAGAGCCTTGACGACCTCGCTGAGCCTGTTCCACTGGGGACCCTTGACCGTACGGTCGGCGGTGACGACAACCCTGTTGGTGACCGGGTCGACGGCCCACGAGGTGCCGGGGATGGTGGCCTTGGCGGTGAGAGTCTGCTGGGCGGACTTCAGCTCGGTGAGAGTGTTCTCCACGATCCGGGCCTTGCCGCCCGCCTCGCGTACGGACTCGGCCGCCTTCTCGTCGAGGACGTTCACGACGAGCGCCTTGGTGTCGGCGTCGTAGTACGTGCCTGCGGCGTCGCCGCCCAGGGTCTTGCTCAGGGTGGAGGCAAGATTTCCGGCCGCAACCGCAGACAGCGGCTTGACGGCGAACTTCTCAGTGTCGTCACTGGCGTTCGCACTCTGGAAGGTGACGCCCGCGGCCACCAGGGCGGCAACCGCGCCGCCGGCAATCGCCGCTTTTCTCTTGGGTATCCGTCGGTGCTTCAACATCGACCTCCTGTGGGGCCGCATCCGGGCAAGTGGGGTACCTGGACACGGAGGATGGGGCGCCCACTATTCCGATACCGACTGGTAGGACACAAGGTCGACTTCAGGACGGGCACACGACAACACAGGTGCGTTCACAGTGCCTTCACAGGAGGCGTCAACACTGGGCGGTTCCGATGTGCGAACACCGCATGCAATCGGCTCATGGGCGGGGCGTGAGGACTAGTCCTGTCCTGTTCCCGACTGCGCAGGGCCGGAATCCCGCGACGGCAGTGGCTGCTGGGGCGACTGTGACTGCTGTGGCGACTGCTGTGGCTGCTGGGCGCGCTCGAGGAAGCGCAGCAGCTCCACCGGGAACGGCAGCACCAGCGTGGAGTTCTTCTCCGCAGCGACGGCCACCACGGTCTGCAGCAGCCGGAGTTGGAGCGCCGCCGGCTGGTCCGACATCACTCCGGCCGCCTCTGCCAGCTTCTTGGACGCCTGCAGCTCCGCGTCGGCGTTGATGACCCTCGCCCGCCGCTCACGGTCCGCCTCCGCCTGCCGCGCCATCGAGCGCTTCATCGTCTCCGGCAGGGACACGTCCTTGATCTCCACCCGGTCGATCTGCACGCCCCACCCCATGGCGGGACTGTCGATCATCAACTCCAGGCCTTGGTTGAGCTTTTCGCGGTTCGACAGCAGATCGTCCAGATCGCTCTTGCCGATGATCGACCGCAGCGAGGTCTGCGCCATCTGCGAGACCGCGAAGCGGTAGTCCTCCACCTGCACGATGGCCTCGCTGGCGTCCACGACCTTGAAGTAGATCACCGCGTCCACGCGCACCGTCACGTTGTCCCGGGTGATGCCGTCCTGCGCGGGCACCGGCATCGTCACGATCTGCATATTGACTTTACGGAGCCGGTCCACGAAGGGGACTATCAGCGTGAAACCCGGGCCGCGTACGGAAGATCGGACCCTTCCGAGCCGGAAGACCACACCTCGTTCGTACTGCTTCACGACCCGGGCCGCCGCCATGACATAGACGACGCCCGCGGACGCGACGGTCGCTGCGGCCGCCACCAGTGCCTCTACCATCACGGCCCCCTGGGGTGCGATGTGTACGCGCATGCACGTTTCTCTTCGACGGTAACCCCCAAATGACGTCAAAGGGAGTCCCGGTCAGGACCCTGATGGGTAATCATCGAATGGGCAGGGAATGCCTGGCTCAGCCTGTCTGCACAGGGCACGTACTGGCGTGGACCGGCACGTACTACGGAGGGGGGCGCGGGAGTGCTGCGACGTCGGGTGCGCGCGACGGACGGGCGGCATCTGATGGTTCAGCGGCTGGGGGATCCGCGCGGCAGACCCGTCTTCCTGCTGCACGGAACCCCGGGCAGCCGGCTCGGCCCTGCGCCGCGCGGCATGGTCCTGTACCAGCGCGGCACCCAGTTGATCGCGTACGACCGCCCCGGCTACGGCGGTTCGGACCGGCTCGCGGGCCGCAGCGTCGCCGATGTGGCCCAGGACGTACAGGCGATCGCCGACGAGCTCGGCCTGGACCGGTTCGCCGTGGTGGGCCGCTCCGGCGGGGCGCCGCACGCGCTGGCCTGCGCGGCCCTGATTCCGGAACGGATCACCCGCACCGCCGCGCTGGTGACGCTCGCGCCCAGGGACGCGGACGGGCTGGACTGGTTCGAGGGCATGGCCGCGTCGAATGTCCTGGAATACACCACGGCGTCCGACGATCCGGCGGGGCTGATCCAGCGGTTCATCCTGCGGTCCGCGGAGATCAGAAAGGACCCGATACGGCTCCTCAACGATCTGCGCCGAGAACTGACGGACTCCGACCGGATGGTGGTGGCGGATGCGGGCGTCAGGTCGATGCTGCTTCGCAACTACCAGGAGGCGCTGCGCACTTCGGCGTACGGGTGGATCGACGATGCGCTCGCGTTCTGCAGCCCTTGGGGGTTCGACCCGGCGGACATCAAGGGGCCGGTGATGCTGTGGCACGGCGAGAAGGACGTGTTCTCGCCGGTGGGGCACTCGAGGTGGCTGGCGCAGCGGATTCCGGGGGCGACGGCGGTGCTCGAACCGGCGGCGGCGCATTTTGATGCGTTGCATGCGTTGCCGCGGGTGCTGACGTGGTTGCTGGAGGGGTGACCTTTCCCCACCCCGCCCTTTCCCGTAACTGAGGGCTGCGCCCCCAGACTCCCGCGCCGTTTCGCGGCACGAAACTGGGCTCCGCCCCAGACCCCGGTATGCGACTTCGGCCGCATGTCCTCAAACGCCGGACGGGCTGAACAACTCAGCCCCGCCGGCGTTTGAGGCGCGGGGGTCCGGGGGCGGAGCCCGGTCAGACTGCCAGGGGCTCCAGGTCGCGGTGGACGCGGCGTTCGTCGCGGGCGATTCGCGTCAGTGCGTGGTCCTCGCCCAGCAGCCGCTGCAGCTCCTCCACCGTCTCCGCCCTCAGCTGCGCCGACTCGTCCTTGCGGCCGAGCAGACCGAGCGTGACCGACATGTTCGACGCGATGCCCAGCACCTCCGGATGGTGCTGCCCCAGCACCTCCCGCAGCCGGGTCACCGTCCGCTGTTCGATCTCCAGCGCCTCCTCCAGACCGCCCAGGTCGGCAAGGGCGTTGGCCAGGTTGATCGTGCCGTACAGGGCGTGCGGATGGCTTTCGCCCAGGACCTCCCGCATCGTCCTGGACACCTTCAGCAGCACCGCCTCCGCGGCCTCCGCATCGCCGCAGCCCCACAGGAAGATGCCGAGGTTGTTGCTCGCGGCGAGGGTGTACGGATGCCGTTCGCCAGGCACCTTGCGGTACTGGTCGACGACCTCCTGCGCCAGGTCCCGCGCGGCCACCGGCTCCCCGGCCGCGAACAGGTCGGCCGCGAGGTTCAGATCGCAGGCCAGCGAGTCCGGGTTGGCCGAGGTGTACTTGGCGCGATAGCGGTTGCGCGTGGCGGTGGTCAGCCGGCGCGCGTCCTCCAGCCTGCCTGCCCTGCGCAGCGAGACGGCGAGGCTCTTGGCCGCGGCCAGCGTGCCGGGGAAGGTCCGGCCCAGCTGCTCCTTGTAGAGCTCGTACGTCCGGCTGAGCAGCGAGACCGAGTCCTCGTACCGTCCGACCTCACGCAGGTCGCGCGCCAGGTTCATCGCCGAGGACAGGGTGTACGGATGCTCCGGGCCGAGGACTTCGGTGCGCCGGTCGAAGACCTCCTGGTCGATCTCGCGCGCCCTGGCGTACTGGCCGACCATGCGCAGATTCAGCGCCAGGTTGTTGGCGGCGGCGAGCGTACGCGGATGGGACTCGTGGAAGATCTGGCTGAATCCCTCGTGTGCCTCGGTGGCCAGTTCCATCGCCCTGCCGTACTGGCCGAGCGTGCCCAGGTCCATCGCGAGACCGCTGGTGGTCATGTACGTGTGCGGATGGGACTGGCCCAGAACCGCCTGCTGGCGCTCCAGGGTTACCTCGTCCAGCTCCTTGGCCTCCACGTAACGCCCTTGCGAGCGAAGGATGTTGGAGAGGTGGAAGCGAAGATACAGATACTGGAGATCGTCGTTGCCCAGCATCTCGCGCCAGCTCTCGCGCAGTTCTTCGGCGAGCGTGTACGCGGTGTTCAGGTCGCCGCGCTTCCACAGGTAGCGCACCCGGTCGATCAGCAGCCGCCGGGTCTCCGGCTCCTTGCAGAACCGGGCCTCGGAGGTGCCGAGATGCGGCCAGATGGTGGCGAACCGCGGCCATGTCTCGGGGTTGTCGATCGGCTCGTCGTCGTCGGGCCGGGCGCCGGCGAGGACGCGGTGGACGGCGTGCCGTGCGTCCTGCTGCTCCTGCTCGGTCAGCTGGGCCCGGATGACCGCCTGCACGAGCCGGTGCACCTGGATGGAGTTGGAGACCTGGTCGACCTTGGCCAGCGCGAACCGGCCGATCTCGCGGATGACCCGGCCGAGTACAAGCTTCTCCTGCAGGGAGGCGTCGTACGGCTTGAGCGCGTCGATCATCTCCTTGCTGTAGAGGAGGTTCGCGGAGATCGGCTCGGGCGCGAAGAAGGCGCAGAGCTGGAGCAGGCGCACCGCGGCCGGTGAGCGTTCCTTGAGCCGCTCGATGGAGACGTTCCAGGTCGCGGCGACCGGCTCGGGGTAACCGGCGGGCTGGTTGAGCGCGAGGACGCTCGCTGCCTGGTCCTTGAGCTGTTCCAGATACTCGGCGACCGGTGTGGCGGTCTCCGCGATCCAGGCTGCGGCCTGCTCGACGGCGAGCGGCAGATCGCCGACGGCGGTGGCGACCTGGTCCGCGTCCTCGATGCTCAGCCCGCGGGCGCGCCGCTGAAGGTGCTCGATGGACTCCTCGCGCAGGAACACGTCGACGGGCAGGGCGTCCCCGTACTGCGACCAGGTCTGGTTCCTGGAGGTGACGAGGATGTGCCCGGGTCCCTGGGGCGGGAAGAACCTCTTCAGCTGCTCGGGGTCGTCGGCGTTGTCGAAGACCAGCAGCCAGCGCGAGGACGGAACTCCGCGCCGCAGCAGATCGATGGCTTCCTGGGACGCGGCCGCCATGTCCTCGCCGCCCTGGGCGCCCAGGCGTACGGCGAGTTCGGCGAGACCCGCGACCACGTCGTCGGGCTGCTCGGAGGAGATCCACCACACCAGGTCGTAGTCCGCCATGAAGCGGTGGACGTACTCCAGGGCGACCTGCGTCTTGCCGACGCCGCCGAGCCCGTACAGCGTCTGCGGCTGGGGCAGTACCGCGGCCACCGCCATGCCGCCGCCGAGCTGGTCGCGCATCCGCTCCAGCACCACCGAGCGCCCCGTGAATCCGGGGTTGCGGGGCGGCGCGTTCCAGATCTTGGGCACCGTGCCGGGGAATCGCGGTCCCGGCGATGCGCTGTCGGGCAGCTGGACCGGGCGGTCGAGTGCGCGCAGCAGCGCGGTGGTGGCGTGCACCTCGTCGAGCCGGAAGAGATCGACCGGGTTGCGGTCGATGTAGGGGGTGGTGAGTCGCACGTCCCCGACCCGGATCGGCAGCAGATGGTGCCGGCCGCCGCCGGGGTCCTCGGCCGCGGCGCGCGACCAGACCTCCACCGCCCGGGAGGACTTGAGATAGGCGCTGGACAGCAGTACGACAGTGCGCGCGGCGTTCTCGGCGGCGATTTCGGCCGCGTCGGCCGGATCCCGCTCGGCCGAGACATCGCGCGGCACGACCCGGAACCCGGCCCGGGTGAGCTGGTACTCGACCCAGTCGGCCCACATGCGGTTCTCTGCCACGTAGCTGAGGTAGAGGTCGGCGGGCAGGGCGGGGCGGCGGCGCGTGAAGGCGTCTCTGATGCGAAGTCTGACCTCTTCGCCGACCGCGGGCATCGAGGTGATCCGCTGTTCGGTGACGACCGAAGTGAGCCGTTCGAAGGCGGAGAGCAGGGAGTTGGTCAGACCCGCTTCGTCGCCGAAGGTGGCGAGGGTCTCCTCGTAGGCGTAGAAGGGGCGGTACGGAATCTCCACCGCGCCCCAGTAGGCGGTGAGGTCCTCGCCCGCGAGACCGCCTGGAAACCGGTCGAACTTCAGCCGGGCCAGGGCCCGTCCGGCGTCCGCCTTCTCCTTCTCGCCCTCGTCGATCCGCATCGGGACCGGGTAGATCTTGATGCCGCGGCCGCCGTAGCGCTCGTCGATCTGCCGGGCCACCGCGGCGGCGCCGTCGATGGACTGGTCGCTGAGGGTGAAGCAGTCCACGAGCACGTCAGGCAGATGGACGGTGCAGATGTCGGCGATGTCGCTGAGGCCGGTACGGCTGTCGATGAGGACGTAGTCGTAGTTGGCCTTCATGTCCTCGCGCAGCGCGTCGAAGAAGTGGCCGCCGCCGAGACGGTCGTAGAAGTTGTCCCAGTCGAAGGTGGAGACGGTCGCGGAGTACTCGCGGTTCTGCTTGCCCGCGGAGACGAAGTCGAGCGTGCCTCCGTCGGGGAACTCCCAGCCCAGGCTCTCGGGGGTGAGCGAGACGGCGTGCGGCTGGATGCGCGCGTAGTCACGGTGCCAGTCGTCGCGACGCGGCTCGGGGCTGGTCGCCGCCCAGGCGTACTCGGTGATCAGATCGATGACCCCGGTGGTGGCACCGAGCGTGGAGGGGTCGAGAAAGGGATGGAAGAAGCGGTGCAGGCCGGGGGCTTCGAGATCCCAGTCGACCGCCAGGACCCGCTTGCCGTTCGCGGCGAGGATCCAGGCCACGTTGGCCAGGGCCATCGTGCGGCCCGTACCTCCCTTGTACGAATAGAAGGTGACGATGCGCCCGTCACGACTGGCTGTCATCCGTGTCCTCCGCATCGGGGGCGATTCCACGCGTGTTCGGGACGTAGTGAGTGGTGCCGTACTCGGCCATCGGACCGCGCAGCCGGGGCCGCTCGGACGAACGGGCTCCGGGGGGCGGCGGCGCCGCGGGCGGGAAGACCTCGGCGTGCCGCAGATACTCCTGGGCGGCCGACTCCACCACCTGGGGCAGGATCTGGCCGAAAGCCTCCATGCTGAGCACTCCTCTGGCGGCGGCCCGGCTTGCCGCCCTGCCGTGGCGCAGCTGATGCGGCATGGTCCGCTCCAGTTTCTCGGCCAACTCGGCCTCGGCGGCCCGGCTCTGCGGGTCGTCACGGTTCCAGGGGACGATCACGCTCACCCAGGGCCGCGGCTCCGCGTCGAAGGCGGCGAGGCGCTGACGGCGGTCCTCGTCCTCCAGAGCCCAGCGGTCGACGAGAAGTATCTCGGGCCGGGTGGGCGGCTGGCCGGCGTCGGGCGGCGACTCGTGGTCGAACGAGGAGACCGTCGCCTGGTAGTTGAGCGAGCGCACCAGGTCCTGGGCGACATAGGCCAACGGCCTCGCGGAGTCGGGGTGGTAGGGATTCCAGTCCTGGGACTGTTTGCCGTAGTAGTCGGGAGCCCGGCCTTCGGGCAGGTCGTGGCTGGTCGGCGCGGCAACCGTCACATGCATCGGACGGGGGCCGCCGGTGGGCTTGCCGAAGGCGCTGGGCGCCTGCCGGTAGTCCACCGGGCTGCCGGAGCCGACGCGCGTAGTGTCGGCGACGCTGACGATGCGTTTGGCAAGTTCATAGACGGCAGCCTCGTACTCCTCTGCGAATATCCGGAGTTTGATCAGTCCGTACAGCCCGTCGGTGACATAGCGGTCGCCGAAGGCACGGTGGTTGAACTGCAACCGCTCTGCGGGGCCCGGCAGGTGCTCCGGCGGCATGGGCACCCACAGGGCGGGCACTATCGCCTCGGCGGGTCTGTTGCTCTTCGCCTGGTGGTAGATCGCCCGCTGGGCGAAGGCGTACCACTCCTTGCCGCACATCTCGCTGGCGAAGTACCGCGGCGAGAAGAGCGGGACGAACACCCGGCAGGTGGCCAGAACTTCACCCAGCCGCTCCGACCAGCCCTCGCCGGAGCGGATCTCGCGGTCCATGAACCCGGCCGGCGCGCCGGCCGGCAGATCGGTCATGGCCATCACATGGCCGCACAGATCTCGAAAGAGCCGCTCCACCCACATGTCCGGGTCCGGGCCCCCAGCCCCGTACCTCGGCGTATGCGCATAACTCAAGAAGAAGTACGGCCTATGATCCGCCGCCCGTTGCGCTGAATCCGACACACGACCCCCGTCCTGCCTGAACGCCCGACCTCACACCCAGCATCGATGAGAGATGCGAGCGAATTAATCATTCCGGAGCCCGACACACTCCATCCCCCCGACGTTCAGTCAATCAACACCGCTTTTCGGTCATCCAGCGCTCCGCATGGTCGACCGCTTCCTTGATCGAGAAGAACCTTGCCGGTCTTCCCCCCAGTTGTCCCTTCTGCTCCATACCCCACGCGAAGGCCGCGCCGATCGCACCGAAATCGCTGTCGTCAAGTTCGATGTCTTCGTACTCAGTCCATTCCTTACCCCCACCAGGTCGCTGCACCACACAACGGTAGGTCCGGGCGGGAGCACGGGTCTTGTATTCGGCGAGATGGAATGCGGTGCAGACATCGAAATCCACATTGATCATCAACACCTGGGCCCGCGCCCGGTACAGGGCTCCCAGCGGCGAGTCCTCGCCGAGATGCGAGGTGAGCGGATGTACGGCGAGGAATTCGGCGGCCCGACGTCCCAGCGCGGCGAAGGAGGTCTGCGGATGAGCGCTGCGCACGGCCCCTTCGGCGGTCCGCACGGACTCGGCCAACCGGCCCATGCCCTGACTGGGCGTCGTCGCGGCGTCGAAGGCCGGCATTTCCGCCCGGAAGGCCGCCGACTGCTCGGGTGTCATGCCGCGCACGCGGGCCCGGTACGAGGGCGAGGTGTCGGAGTTGTCCGCGGTGAAGGCGGGCACGACGAGCGTGCCGTCCTCGCCGACTACTTCGAGGAGCGCGTCACGGAGAGGTTCCGCCTGAAGTCCGGTGGCGCGCAGGGAGGCGTGGACGAGCAGCGTCATGCCGTCCTGTACGCCCAGCTCCCGTAAGGACCGCGTCAGTCCCCGCAGGGACGGCGCCAGTGCCCCTTTCAGGGGGTGTCTTTCGGATCTTGCCGGGCTCGCGTGCCCTGGCACGCACGCTCGCTGATCCGGCCTGATCCGAAAGACACCCCCTAGCCCGCCCTCACCCACGGCCGGCCTCTTTCCAGAGTTCGTCCAGCAGGCGCTGCCCGCCGACGGTCAGCTCCGCCGCCCGCCCCAGGGTCTCCAGCGCGCGCTTGGCCTCCTCGGCCAGGTCCGGCTCGAAGGCCGCGAGCCCCACGCGCTCGTACGCCCCCGCCAGCAGTTCGGACACCACCACCGGTTCGTCCTGCCAGGGCGCGGGGTGGCGCCACCAGCCGTCCTGCGCGTACAGATCCGTGACGTCGAGCAGCGCGTGCAGCCGGGCCCGCCGGAATCCGCGAAGCAGCGCGGGAGCGAGCTCTTCGGGCGTGGCGGGCAGGGCGATACCGAGTGCCCCGAAGCCGTGCAGGCGCACCGTCGGCTCGCCCGCGGCCAGCGGGGTCAGGGTGGTCAGACAGTCCGCGGCGTCGGTCGCCTGCTCCGGTGCGGCCCGCCGCAGCAGGGTCCATGCCTCGGCCAGCCGCGCGCCCCACAGGGCCGCCTCCGGCGAGCCGAGGCGCTCGCGTACCGGGACGCCGAAGCAGTCGCGGTACGGGTCGAGGTCGTCGAGCCGCAGCGCGGGCTGGCCTTCGGCGGTGAGTGTGCGGACGGGCCGCCAGTCGGCGCTCTCCCCGGTGGTGTCCACGTGGCGCGGCTCGCGCCCGTCCACGCGTACCCGGAGCCCGTCGCCGGCCGGCCGTACCTCGGCCCAGCCCCGCCGGTCCAGGCCCGTCAGCCGCAGTTCGCCGAGCGTGGGCAGCCGGAGCGTGCCGCCCTCGTAGGGCACTCGGACGAGGACGTCGAGCCCGCCCCGTACCACTGCTGCGGCGAGGTACTCGGGCAGCCGGAGAGCGAGGGCGGGCGCCTCGGGCAGCCCGTCACGCAGGGCGGCCAGGCAGGCCTGCAGCCAGGTGTAGGTGTAGGGATGGCCGTAGACCGCGTCGAGCGCGTCAAAGCGCCCTTCCAGAGCGGACGCCAGCTCCCAGGCCTCGTCCCAGGCTTCGCCGCCGCGCCCGTCGAGTTCCGCATGGACGTCCGCGAGCAGCACGCGCGTCAGGTCCTGGTGCTCGGCCATGAGTACGCCGGGGTCCGTGACCGTGAGGGAGACCGTCGACGCGGCCGTGCGCTGCTCGATGCCCCGGATCAGCGCTTCGAGGTCGGTGCAGTACACGGAGGTATTGTCGAAGTCGTTGCGGGAGCTGTAGCGGTGGGTGTAGAGCCCGCCGCCGCAGGACCGTACGACGGGACACTGCCGACAGGTCGCGCTGACCCCCGCGAGCCCCAGTTGGCGCGCCCTGACACCGGGGTGGGCCGCGACAGCGTCGAAGGGGTGGGTGAAGACATCGAATCCGGTCGCTGCCGCGCCTTCGTAGGCGCTCTTGAGGGAGTCGACCTGCTCCAGGGTGCCGTCGGTTTCCACGACGACGAGGTCGGTGGGGGCAAGGCCGAGGGATTCGGTGAGGCTGGGGCCGCCGCTGAGGGTGGAGAGCACGGACTCGAAGAGCCGTACCGGCACGTTCCTGCCCTGCTGGTTCCAGCGGTCGAAGATCGCCAGGATCCAGTCGGCATACGCGGTGGGTGAGCCGTCGGGGCGGGCGGGCGGGTCGTCCCAGGTGCTGTGCGGCAGGAGGAAGTCGATCCGCGGTGGTTCCAGCTCGGTGAGCGCGTCGTACACGGCGATCGGGTCGTTGGCCACGTCGATCGTGCAGAGAAGACCGAGGTAGAGATGGCGGTAGCGGTCCTGCCTGAGCAGGTCGACGGCTCTGAGGACCAGGGGGTGGCTGGTGCGGCCGTCGGCGAAGCGGCGATGGCGGTCGTTCGCGGCCTTGTCGCCGTCGAGGGAGATCCCGACCCTGACGTTGAACTCGCTGAAGAGGTCGAGGTACGAGCGGGTCAGCTGTAGGCCGTTCGTATGGATACGAAGGTCGAGTCCGGCGACGGGGTCGAGTGCTCTCGTGAGCTCCTCACAGACGCGTCGCAGTCGCGCGGGCCCCGCCAGAAGAGGCTCCCCTCCGTGCAGGATCACTGACACGGAGGGCAGGGCATGGCTCTTGGCATGCTCGGCCAGTCGCAGAGCTGTCCAGGAAATCGCTTCGTCAGAGATTGCCTTCGGGCGGGTACGCCAGCTCTGATCAGCGTGTTCGTAGATATAGCAATGGTCACATGCAAGATCACATCTGCTGTGGACCTTCAAAACGATCTCGCGGAATGGGACCAGGGGTCCTGTCATTCCGCCAGTCTAGAGCGCCGAGTTGAAGGTGGATGCACGCAGAGAGCGGTCGGTGGCGGCCGGGAGGACCCGGGCCAGCTTGCTCGCGGCATCGGTGCCACGCACATCAATCTGTGCCAGTGGAACACGGTTCTTCTTCGCAGCGGCGAAGGAGGCAGAGGTCTGAAACGTCATGGGGGCCGTCCTTGATGTTGTGTCCAGCACAGATACCATGCACCGTTGCGATGCCGGCGGCACGACTTTACTCTCATGGCCACTCGCAGCAACTCAGCACGTGGATACGCAACAAAAGAGTTGCGGCGCATTCTCGCAGGACGGCACGGAACAAGCCATTCCGCCTAAAGGGTGAAGACAAAACTGCAGACGGGGGTGCACATGACCGGTTTTTCCGGCCCACTGCAAAGCATGGTCTTCCGTAACACTGATCTGCCGGTTCTCTACCACCACACCGACTCCATCGCGATCGCGCGCCAGCGTGAGGCCGTGGGCGCCACGCGCTACCAGCTGCTGTTGCTGGTGGCGGGTGCCGCTCTGGCCGCGCTGCCGTCGTCGCTCAAGCTGGGCTCCAGCTTCCAACTCCCCGGCGCACTCAGCGCGTTGGCATACGCCGGAGTGCTGATCTTCAGCTATCGCTCATCGCGCCGCAGAGCAAAGTCGCATTGGCAACTCAACCGCTCCGCAGCGGAGTTCATCAAGTCCCTGTGCTGGCGGTACTCCGTCCATGGAGCGCCGTTCGACTCGCACTCCACCGACGCCGACGCGTTGTTCACCGTGAGGCTGGAGGAGGGACTGCGGGAGCTGACCAAGGTCGGCTGGGAGGACCCCCGCACCAGCGTGCCCAAGGTGGCCGCCGGGGAGCTGATCACCACACCTATGCGGCAGTTGAGGGCCAAGTCATTCAGTGTGCGCAAGGAGACCTTTGTGAGGGACCGCCTGATTGAACAGCGCAATTGGTACCACCGGCGCACGGAGATATCCCGCCGCGCCACCCTTCTGTGGTCCGCGTCCATCGGACTGCTCACGATGCTCGCGCTCTTCCTCGCCCTGCTGAGGACCTTCTCGCTCGCCGAATCGGTCGATCTGGCGGGCCTGTTGTCGGCAGCGGCGGCCGCGTGTCTGGCGTGGAGCGAGATCCGTCGCCATCAACCACTCATCGCCGCACACTCGTTGGTCGAACAGGACTTGGCGACGATGCACACGGCGATGGAGACGTCTGTGAGTGAGGTGGAGTGGCCGTCAGCGGTCTACGAGACCGAGCGCATCGTATCCCCACAGCACACGGACTGGCTGGTCAGACACCGGAGTTGAGGGGCCACTCCAGTCACAGGCGCTCCAGACCGTCACGCCAGATGACCGTGACGGGCTTGCCCCGGTCTCGTGCGTAACGGACGATGTCGCCCGTGCCGC
Organism: Streptomyces sp. NBC_00885; assembly: GCF_045207475.1. Lineage (NCBI taxonomy): Bacteria > Bacillati > Actinomycetota > Actinomycetes > Kitasatosporales > Streptomycetaceae > Streptomyces > Streptomyces sp. NBC_00885. The sequence continues at coordinate 6,928,864 of NZ_CP108796.1, read as the reverse complement.
CGAGGCCGCGGGCGGGGTGGCCGTCCCAGACCGCCAGCAGCCGGTCGCAGTTGTCGGCGATATAGGCGCCCGCCGCGTAATAGGCCTCGTCGGTGGAATACGGAAAGGCCAGCTGGATCTCCCGGCTGGCAAGGCCTCTGAGGTGCTGGAAGCGGGCCAGCTCCCCGGGGACGGTGAAGCCGTCCTCGTAGTCCCCGCTGGGAATCACCACGGTCAACTCGGCCCCGCAGTCCAGCGCTACGTCGGCGAACAGCTGGTCGGCGCCCGCCGCAAGGCTGGAGAGGGCTTCCATCGAACCCTGATGGCCGCACAGAACGGCGCGCATTCCGGCGCGGATATGGCCGTACGCTTCGGGAGGGATTCCTCTGTGGCCGGTCACTCCGATGCGTTTCACTGACCGCAACCCCCGTCCCTCCACGCCCGACCGCCCTCACATCCTCTCAAATGGGGGCGCGACGTCGAGCCCCCGTCCTGTTATACGGACGAGGGCTCGACTGCTGCCAACTGCACAAGTGGTGCGTCAGTAGACGCTGACCCCATAGGCGCTGAGCGCTTCGGTCACCGGCTGGAAGAACGTCGTGCCACCGGAGGAGCAGTTGCCGCTGCCGCCGGACGTCAGGCCGATGGCCCGGCTGCCGGAGTAGAGCGAGCCGCCGCTGTCGCCCGGTTCGGCGCAGACGTTGGTGCGGATCATGCCGTAGACGATGTCACCGCCGCCGTAGTTGACGGTGGCGTTCAGCCCGGTGACGGAGCCGCAGTGGATGCCGGTGGTGGAGCCGCGGCGGCAGACGGACATGCCGACGGTCGCGTTGGCCGCGCTGGTGATGTCCTGGCTGCCGACCATGCCCGGGTGGGAGAGCGAGGTGTTGGAGTACCTCACGATGCCGTAGTCGTTGCCCGGGAAGCTGGATCCGGCCGTGGGGCCGATGCTCGTGGTGCGCGAGGAGTTGGTGTACCAGGGCGGGTTGCCGTCGGTGCAGTGACCGGCGGTCAGGAAGTAGTAGGTGCCGCTGCTGCTGCGGACGTTGAAGCCCAGGGAGCAGCGCCAGCTGGTGGCATAAATGGCGTCGCCGCCCGAGATGAGCTTGGAGAACTTGCCGGCGGTGCGCTCGATGCGTATCGCACCGGCATTGGCCCCGGCTTCCTTTTTGATCTTGGCGATCTGGGCCTGGGAGACGGTGCTGTCGGCCGTGACGACCAGGGTGTTGGTCGTCTTGTCGATGAGCCAGGCGGTGCCTGCCACATCCGCGTCGAGTACGGCGTCGCTCGCGGCGCTGAGCTGGTTGGCGCTGAAGGTCTGCGCCTGGGTGGCGTTGGCGGCGGGGACGGCCAGCGCGGCGGCGGTGATCAGGCCAGTGGTGACGGCGAGCAGACGCAAACGTCTCGCCATGCCACTGCGTGGGGTGGTGCGCTTGTTCCTCACTTGTCGTTCCTCCAGAGGGGAATCGGGGGCCCGTTGTGGGGTTCGGGGCCCGTGAGGCGCAGTCATGAAACACGGGGGACGTGTTCGGCTTCCGGACACGACGTGTTCCTGACAAGCGCTGTTCGGGAGTATTCGGTGCGCCAACATCCCGCGCAAGGGCATCTTTCGGCCGCTCCCTCACGCACGACGGACGGCCCCGGCAGCTCGGTGGCTGCCGGGGCTGTGCCGTACGTGTCCGCCCGTAAGACGGGTCAGCCGCCGAGAAGGTTCCGTTCACCGTCGTACGAGGTCGCACCGATTCCCAGGACGGTTACGTCGGCTGACGCCGAGACGGATTCGGCCGGTGAGCGACTTGCCATCGACGCCGGGACCGTCCTTGTGGGGAGCAGTCGCCGCACCTTGCCGCCACCCTCGCGCCACTCGCGGGGGCGGCCGGAATTCGCCCTTCCGCCGCCTGGTCAGCAGCCGTCGCAGGGGCAGCAGCAGTCACAGCCGTCGCAGTCGCAGTCCCGGCAGCAGCCCTCGCGCTTCTTGCGGGACCAGGGGCCCTCGTACTCCTTGGCGCAGCAGATCTGGCAGGTGCAGAACAGCCCGGTGAAGACCGCGCAGCCCGCCCAGAAGCCGCGCCGCTTGGGCACCGGCGGTTCACTGCCGAACTGCGGAGGCAGCCCGCCGGGGCCGCCGGGTCCACCAGGCGCTCCCGGGTTGCCCCCGCCGTAGGGGTTGTTCGAGCCGTACGGTCCCTGGCCGTGCGGCCCGTGGCCGCCGCCCTGGTAGGGGTTGTGCGGGTCCTGCGGCGGCCCGTACCCCTGGTGCGAGCAGGTCGTGGTGCGGAAGGCGCGGTTCACGGAGGTCCGCAGCTCGTGGGCGAGCAGTACATGCACCAGCGTGTCGTCCACGAATCGCGCGTCGCGCAGTGCGAGGCGCACCCCGTGCACCGCGTCGTCGGCGAGCCTGCGGGCCTCGGCGAGCGAGGTGCCGGTCGCCGTGAGCGGGTTCCAGGCACCCGACGCCGCGTCAGCTTCCCTGTCCTCGACGGCATCCAGCAGATGCGCGAGCCGCCCGAAGAGCTTTCCGGCCTCGGCCAGCGGCGCGATGTTCTCCGGCCGCCCGGCCAGTACGGCGGTGTGCGCGAAGGCGGCCGCGGTCGCCGTCTCCGTCGGCTCGGTGACCGTGAGCAGCGGGGTACCGGGACCGGCCAGCGCCTCGATACCGCTCTGGCGGTCGACCGCGTCGAGCAGCACCGCCGTGTCGAAGCCGAGCTCCGCGCCGGTGCGGGCGCCCGCGCGGTCCCAGCCGGCGGCGATCCTGCGGGCGGTGGCGGCCACGGGCCTGCGGGCCAACACCCCGTCCCGGTCCACGACGTGGTCGCGTATCTTCGCCGACGCCAGCACCAGCGAGACGGCGGCCGCCAGCCGTGCTCCCTCGCCCAGGGCGACGGGCGCGGTGCGCATGGCGCGCAGCGGGCAGGGGCCTGCGGTGCGCCGGGAGGCGGGGGTGCGCTCGGTCTGAGCCTCCGTCAGAACCGAGACGATCAGGCCGTCGTAGTTGGTCACGACCCGCGCGAACTGGCCGTGATCGGCACGAAGTGCCAGGCAGAGCCCGCAGAGATGGGCCATCCACTCGGTCTTCAGCCCCTCGCTGAGCCGGTGTGTGCATGGCCTGACGATTCCGAACACGACGGTCCCCCGGGAGTCGTTCGACAGTGCGGTGCGCATCGTACCGAGCAATCCGTTCACCCGTACGCCCCACGATCACCCGTCTGGCCCGACTTTCATATTTTGGGCTCGCCACGCCCCGTACGCAGCAGGAATCTTGACGAACCGCCACATGTTCTGCACCAGTACCGTCACGAATCCCCTGCGCGGCGACTATCTACTTGGCGCGCGATCCGCATTATGGACGACGATAGGGACGCGGAACGGAAGAAGACCGCAGTGAGCGGACCGCAGTGAAAGGAGGCGTCCATGGGATCTGTGCGCAAGGCGAGCGCCTGGCTGGGACTCGTCGAGGACAGCGACGAGCGTTACTACGACGACGAGTACGCCGAGGGTGCGGAGTCGGGTGAAGCGTGGGTCACCGACCCGCGGGTGCGCGTTGCCTCCGAGGCCGCCCAGGAAGAGGGCCGGCGGATCGCCACGGTGTCGCCCTCCAGCTTCCGGGACGCCCGCGGTATCGGTGAGCTGTTCCGCGACGGCGTCCCGGTCATCGTGAACCTCACGGCCATGGAGCCCTCCGACGCCAAGCGCGTCGTGGACTTCGCCGCCGGGCTGACCTTCGGGCTGCGCGGCTCCATCGACCGCGTCGCGACCCGGGTCTTCCTGCTGAGCCCTGTGGACACCCAGGTGGTCAGCGGGGAAGCCGCGGGTCGCGGGCAGGACGGTTTCTTCAACCAGAGCTGAGCAAGGCGTCCGTCGGCCGCTGCCCGGTCACCGGAAGGCGTCGAGGCCGGTGAGCGCCTTGCCCAGCACCAGCTGGTGCATCTCGACGGTGCCCTCGTAGGTGAGCACCGATTCGAGGTTCGTCGCATGACGCATCACGGGGTACTCCAGCGAGATTCCGTTCGCACCGAGGATCGTGCGCGCGGTGCGGCAGATCTCGATCGCCTCGCGCACATTGTTGAGCTTCCCGAAACTGACCTGCTCGGGCCGGAGCTTGCCGGCGTCCATGCGGCGGCCCAGATGGTGGGCGAGCAGGATGCCCTTGTGCAGTTCGACGGCCATGTCCGCGAGTTTGGCCTGGGTGAGCTGGAAGCCGCCGATCGGCCTGCCGAACTGCTCGCGCGTCTTCGAGTACTCCAGGGCCGACTCGAAACTCGACCGGGCGGCCCCCATGGAGCCCCAGACGATTCCGTAGCGGGCGTGCGTGAGACAGCCCAGCGGCCCCTTGAGGCCGGTGACCTCCGGCAGTACGGCGTCGGCGGGCAGCCGCACCTCGTCCATGACCAGTTCGCTGGTGACGCTCGCGCGCAGCGACCACTTGTGCTTGATCTCGGGTGCGGAGAAGCCGGGGGTGTCGGTCGGCACGGCGAAGCCGCGAATGCCCTCGTCGGTCTGCGCCCAGACCACGGCGACACCGGCCACCGAACCATTGGTGATCCACATCTTGCGGCCCGTCAGCACCCAGTCGGAACCGTCGCGTTTGGCGAAGGTGCGCATCCCCGCCGGGTCGGAGCCGTGGTCGGGCTCGGTGAGGCCGAAGCAGCCGATGATCTCGCCCGCCGCCATGCCGGGCAGCCAGCGCTGCTTCTGCTCCTCGGAACCGAAGCGGTGGATCGCGTACATGGCCAGCGAGCCCTGGACGGAGACCAGCGAGCGGATGCCGGAGTCGGCGGCTTCCAGCTCAAGACAGGCGAGGCCGTACTGGACGGCGGTGGCGCCCGCGCAGCCGTAGCCCTTGAGCGACATGCCGAGGGCGCCGATCGAGCCGAGTTCGCGGGCGAGTTCGCGGATGCCGGGGAGCTCGCCGCGCTCGTACCAGTCGGCGATGTGCGGCAGGACGCGGTCGGCGGCCCAGCTGCGGACGGTGTCGCGGATCGCCAGGTCCTCGGGGTCGAGCAGATCGTCGATGCCGAGGGGGTCGCTCGGATCGAAGGGCGCGGGCTTCGAGGGTGCGGACATGACATGGCCTCCGACGGCGCTCACACAGCGGAACACGAAAACTAGCAGTGTTAGTTACGGGCTCCGCCCGACGTTACGACTCAGTGTGCCGCGCGTCCAGACCCGGTCGCTTCGGCGGGCTCACGGCTCGCCGGGAGCGAGACCTCCGGGCGCCTCGGCGCCGGGCACTTCTCGGCCGCGGCCGCGCACTCCATGACCCTCGGCAGCCGCAGCGCGGCGAGCGCGCCGAGCAGCAGCAGACCGGCGCTGACCAGCAGCGTGACATGGAGACCGGTGACGAAGGAGTGGCGGGCCGTGGAGCGCAGCATCTCGCCGCTCGAACCGCCGAGGCGGTCGGCCACCTGATAGGCCTCGCCCAGGGAGTTCGACGCGGCCGAGCCCGCCGAGCCGGGGACGCCGCTCAGAGAGGTCAGCGCGGGCGCGTACGCGGCGTTCATGACGCTGCCGAGCAGAGCGATGCCCATCCCGGCGCCGAGCTGGTAGGAGGTCTCGCCAATCGCGGCGGCCCCGCCCGCCTGGTCCGGCGGGGCCTCGCTGAGCATCGACTCGTACGCCCCGAAGAGCGTCGTCTGCAGTCCGAAGCCGAGCAGGACGAACCCGGTGGTCAACAACCAGGGCCGGTCGTGCTGCCCCATAAGGGTGAGCAGCAGGACGGCCGCCGCGGTCAGGACGAAGCCCCAGGCGACCATCCGGCGCGGGCCGACCCGGTGCAGGGTGTGGGAGCCGGTGGCTCCGGCGGCCATCGCGGCGAAGGTGAGCGGCAGCAGCCGCAGGCCGGTCTCCAGCGGGCTGAGTCCGAGCACCAGCTGGAGGTACTGGACGGCGATCAGCTCCAGGCCGACCAGCGCGAGCATCGCGAGGATGATGCAGCCGACCGAGGTCGAGAACGTGGCCCTGGCGAACATCCGCATGTCGATCAGTGGGTGTTCGCGGCGCTTCTGGCGGCGTACGAACAGGGCGAGCAGCACACCGCCCAGCAGCAGCGGCCCCACGGCCTTGACATCGAGGACGCTGTCACCGGCGCCCAGGCGCTTGACGCCGAGGACCGCGCCGAGCACGCCGCCCGCGGCCATCAGCGCACCGAGCACGTCCCAGGGCCCGTCGGCGCCTCCGCGGGATTCGGGCAGCAGCCAGCGTCCGACGGGCAGTATCAGCGCCATCAGCGGGATGTTGATCAGGAAGACCGAGCCCCACCAGAAGTTCTCGACGAGAAAGCCGCCGAGGACTGGGCCGGTGGCGGCGCCGACCGCGGCGACGGCGGTCCATATGCCGATCGCCATGGCACGCTCGCGCCGGTCGGGAAAGACCGCGCGGAGGATCGAGAGCGTCGCGGGCATGATCATCGCGCCGCCGACGCCGAGCAGGGCTCGCGCACCGATCAGCACTTCCGGGGTGGTCGCGAGTGCGGCGACCGCCGACGCGAGGCCGAAGATCCCGTAACCGATCAACAGCACACGGCGACGGCCGAAGCGGTCACCGAGCGTGCCGAAAAGGATCAGCAGCGAGGCGCAGATGAGGGGATACGCGTCCACGATCCACAGGAGCTCGACCCCGGTGGGGCGCAGATCCTCCGTGACGGCGGGGACGGCGACATGCAGCACGGTCGCGTCGAGCGCGACCAGCAGCAGGCTGATACAGAGGACGACAAGAACGACCCAGCGGTTGGCACCGCCGCCGGCGGCACGCAGCCGTGCTCCGGCCGTGGTCGTCCCGGACATGTACGTACCTCCCAATGAGTCCCTCGCGCTCGGCGGGCCAGCCCGGGACGGTGCTGCTGTCCCACAGGGCGGTCCGGCATCGACGGGCGAGTGAGCCGTCAGAGTACGCGAGTTCGGGCGCCCGGCGCGTGGTCAAGCTCTCACCTCTGTGAACACGGACGTGTGGCGTGCGCCACGCCACGCCCGGCACGGAAGTGAATCTTGGATGGTCCGAACGGGGGGAAAATTCCGCACGGGGCGGCGGTGAACTATTATTTGCGGGGCCGAAAGACCCCGGCGTGACCCGCTCCTGAGCAATATGACGGGCGGCTTGCGGGATTTCCGAATTGGCCCGGAATAAATCCCGAGCTGAGAGATAGTCCACATCACATCGTCATCACAAAGCCGCTGGTTCGGCCTAGCCGCACACTCACTCGCTGTAACGTCGATTGGGTGCGTACCGACATCTTTGCCCGCCTGGACCGAGAGCCGGAACCGCCGAAGATAGAGATCCCGCGGATGAGCCGCACCCGTCTCACGCTCTTCGGCGGGACGTTGGCGTTCTATCTCGCCATCGTCGTGGCGGTGCTCGCCCCGACCTGGCTGGTGACCCTGGACTGGAAGGTCATGCTCTTCCGGCCCTACCAGCAGTGGCCGGAACTCCACGCCTTTCTCGACTACTTCGTGGTGCTCGGCCAGCGCGGGCCCACAGCCGTGATGGTCGCGGCCTGGCTGGGCTGGCGCTCCTGGCGTCAGCACACGCTGCGCCCCCTCCTCGCGCTCGGCGCCGCCCTGCTCCTGCTCAACGCGACGGTGGGCGCCGTCAAGATCGGTCTCGGCCGCCTCGGCCCCCACTACGCGACGCAGATCGGTTCCGCCGAGCTCTTCGCCGGCGGCGATATATTTCCCTCCGGGCACACCGCGAACGCGGTCGTGACCTGGGGAATCCTGGCGTATCTGGCCACCACTCCGCGTGCTCGGCGCTATCTGTCGGCGCTCTCGGCAGTGGTCTCCCTGGGTGTCGGCCTGACCACTGTGTACCTCGGTACGCACTGGCTGAGCGATGTGCTGCTCGGCTGGGCGGCCGGGCTGCTGATCCTGCTCGCACTGCCCTGGTGCGAGACCCTGATCGGCACGGCCGAAGCCTGGATCCTCTCGCTGCGCGAGCAGTGGCGTGCGCGCCGCCGGCTCGCTCCCTCGCTGCCGGTCGCCGCCGGCGGCCTGACGCCGGGGATATTCCCGCAGCGTGGGCCCTCGGGAGAGCAGGAGCCGGCCCGCGAGCCGGTGGTCGCCGTCGGCGGCCGCCCCACCGCGCGCACGGCCACCCAACTCGACCGTCAGAGACCGCACACGGTGCGTTCCGAGCGGATGCCGGTCACGCCCTCGGGCAGCCGCCGCCCGCCCACGTCACGCCCCGTCACGGGCGGCTGAAGCCCGGCCGCTCGGCTGCGTACGGCGAAGGCCCCGACCATGACGGTCGGGGCCTTCTTCGCATGCGGTCGTCGGTATCGCGGTCGTGTCAGCCCGGCCAGCAGCGGATGACCGTGCCGCCCTCCACCTCGAAATTGAGCCGTCCCGCCAGATACTCCATGGTGATGATCGCGCCCGGCGGCAGTGCTCTGACGGTGGTCCAGCCGCGCTCGCGGGCCAACTGCCCGGCGCTCTCGGCTTCGAGGCCGACATACGACGAGGGGGCGTCGTCGGGCTGTTCGGGAGGGGTCGGTATCGGTGCCATGACACCCACCGTAGGCGGGAGCGGACGGTGACGGAAGCCGGGACAAGGCGTGCTTCAGCAGCCTCGTGTACGCCACCGGTCACGCTTCTGTCACAGGATCCCGACACGCGTTCAGCTCAAACTCTGTCACTCGAACGAGCAGTTCCACGCCACCCGCGCGGTAATTCCACACGCCTTGTCGATCATGCTAAATTCCGCTCTGGAATTGCCCGGGGCAGGCACCCGAGGGTGAATTGACGAACTGTGGAGAATTCACCGGTTCCTTGCAGAATCCACCCTCGTGTTCGAACGGTCTCGCCGCTGTGGACACATCCCGCCGGGGACACACCCTGTTGGAGTGGACAGGGCGGCGAGCATCATGGCCCCAGCCCGATACCGAAGACACGAAGCCCGAGCCGCGGACAGCGAGGGGGCAGGGATGGGTACGCAGACCGCCGAGGCAAAGGCCGAGCCGGCGCGGGAACGGCATCCGGGCCGGGTGGTGGTGGACTGGCTGACCACCACCGACCACAAGAAGATCGGGCACCTGTACCTGATCACCTCGTTCGTCTTCTTCCTCATCGCCGGCCTGATGGCCATGATGATGCGCGCCGAGCTGGCCCGTCCCGGGCTGCAGCTGATGAGCAACCAGGAGTTCAACCAGGCCTTCACGCTGCACGGCACGATCATGCTGCTGCTCTTCGCGACCCCGACCTTCGCGGGTTTCGCCAACGAGATCGTGCCGCTGCAGATCGGCGCGCCCGATGTCGCCTTCCCGCGGCTGAACATGTTCTCGTACTGGCTGTTCCTCTTCGGCGGGCTGATGGTGGTCGGCTCCCTGCTGGTGCCCAGCGGTCCCCCGGCCTTCGGCTGGACCGCCTACGCGCCGCTCAACGGCCTGGAGCGGTCCCCCGGCATCGGCGCCGACCTGTGGATCATGGGCCTTGCCCTCTCCGGCTTCGGCACGATCCTGACCTCGGTGAACTTCCTGGCCACCATCGTCGGGATGCGCGCGCCCGGCATGACGATGTTCCGGATGCCGATCTTCACCTGGAACATCCTGTTCACCACGATCCTGGTGCTGATGGCCTTCCCCGTACTGGCCGCTGCGCTGCTGGTACTCGAGTCGGACCGGCGCTTCGGATCGGTGGTCTTCGACGCGGAGAACGGCGGGGCGCTGCTGTGGCAGCACCTGTTCTGGTTCTTCGGCCATCCCGAGGTCTACATCATCGCGCTGCCGTTCTTCGGCATCATCACGGAGATCATCCCGGTCTTCTCGCGCAAGCCGATCTTCGGTTACATCACCCTGATCGGCGCGACCATGACGATCACCGGACTCTCGGTGGTGGTGTGGGCGCACCACATGTTCGTCACCGGAGCGGTGCTGCTGCCCTTCTTCTCACTGCTGTCCTTCCTGATCGCGATCCCGACCGGGGTGAAGTTCTTCAACTGGACGGGCACGATGCTCAAGGGCTCGCTGTCCTTCGAGACGCCGATGCTCTGGGCGGTCGGCTTCCTGGTGACCTTCCTCTTCGGCGGTCTCACCGGCGTCATCCTGGCGTCGCCGCCGATGGACTTCCAGGTCACGGACTCGTACTTCGTCGTCGCGCACTTCCACTACGTGGTCTTCGGCACCGTCGCCTTCGCGACCTTCGCCGGCTTCCACTTCTGGTGGCCCAAGTTCACCGGCAAGATGCTCGACGAACGGCTCGGCAAGATCCATTTCTGGACGCTGTTCGTCGGCTTCCACACCACCTTCCTCGTGATGCACTGGCTGGGCGCCGAGGGCATGCCCCGGCGGTACGCCGACTATCTGGCCGCCGACGGCTTCACGGTCCTCAACACCATCTCGACCATCGGCTCGTTCCTGCTCGGCCTCTCGACGCTGCCGTTCCTCTACAACGTCTGGAAGACCACGAAGTACGGCAAGAAGATCGAGATGGACGACCCGTGGGGATTCGGCCGCTCGCTGGAATGGGCGACGTCCTGTCCGCCGCCCCGGCACAACTTCATCACCATCCCCCGTATCCGCACCGAGTCGCCCGCCTTCGATCTGCACCACCCGGAGTTCGCGGCCATCGAGCGCGATGTGGCGGAGGCGGGAGAGATCAGTCGAGAGCCCGGGACAGGCGGTCCCGGACCGTCCTGATGTGCTCGGTCAGCTCCTCGGGCTCGACCACCTCGAAGTCGAAGCCCATGAGCATCACATGGATCACCAGCACGTCCAGGCTCGCGGCCCCCGTGCGCAGCAGACAGGTCTTCTCGTCGACCGCCTCCAGGACACCGGCGGACGGTCCGACGACCTGGGCGGCCAGTTCGGCAGAGGTGTACAGCCGGATGACCGCCTGGGCGGCGTAGGCGTGCGTGGAGACACCCTTCGAGACATACGCGGCCAGATCCTCGGCCGGCGGGGTGCGCGGGGCGAAGCGCGGGCCGTGCGGTGGCTTCGGGGTGATCCGGTCCGCCCGGAACGTCCGCCAGTCAGCGCGGTCCAGGTCCCAGGCGACCAGATACCAGCGGCGCTCGGTGCACACCAGACGGTGCGGCTCGACGCTGCGGCGGGTGGCGGAGCCGCCGTGGTCGCGGTACTCGAAGCGCAGCCGCTCGCTGTCGCGGCAGGCGTTGGCCAGCTCGGTGAGGACGGAGGGGTCGACCTGCGCCTGCGGGGCCCGCATCATCGGCACGGTGAACGCGTTGAGCGCGCCCACGCGGCGGCGCAGCCGGTTCGGCAGCACCTGCTCCAGCTTGGCCAGGGCGCGTACGGAGGTCTCGCCGATGCCCTCGATGCCCTGGCCGGCGGCGGTACGCAGGCCGACGGCGACGGCCACCGCTTCCTCGTCGTCGAGCAGCAGCGGCGGCAACTCGGCCCCCGCGCCGAGCTGATAGCCGCCGCCGGTGCCGGGGCTGGCGTTCACCGGATAGCCGAGCTCGCGCAGCCGGTCGACGTCGCGCCGCACGGTGCGCGGGGTGACGCCGAGCCGGTCGGCGAGATCGGCGCCAGACCATTCGCGGTGGGCCTGGAGGAGGGAGAGCAGGCGGAGGAGTCTTGCGGAGGTCTCCAGCATGGGGTCGAGTGTGGCAGGGGTTGCGGACGGTTTCTGTCCGCGAGGTGGGGGCGGTGGTGGGTGGCGCCTGCGGCGGGCCTTGTCCCCTCCCCGCCCCTTCCCGAACTGGGGCAAGCCCCAGACCCCGTACGCGAAACTCAGCCCCGCCGGCGTTTGAGGCGCGGGGGTCCGGGGGCAGCGCCCCCGGTTACGGGAATGGGCGGGGTGGGGAACAAGCCCCGCGCAGCGGACCAGCTCAGCGCGCCGCAGTGAGGCGCACGCACAAGTCGTTGTCGATCGTGTAGCACGGCTCCGCGAACTGCCCCGTCTCCGTCCGCTGCTTCGGGTACACGAAGACATTCCTCCTGTCCCAGACGTCGTCGAGGACACGGGACACCCGCACCGCCGCGGCCCCGGCCGCCGGGACCAGCCACAGGTCCCACCACTGGTCCTTGCCGCCCGACGCCTCGGCCAGCGGGGCGAACGGCAGTGTGAAGCCGAAGGTCGCGTCCTCGCCCGTCGCCGGGACCCGGTGCACCAGATCGCCGCCGCGCAGGCGGGCCTCGGCGGCGGCTCCCCCGCCCACTTCGGCTCCGTACAGCCGGCCCTCGACCGTCATCGCGCAGTGCTCCGGCACCAGGCCGATGTCCCCGGCCTCGGCGTGCGGCGCGCGCACCCAGCAGCGCAGGGCGAGGCTGCCTCCCGCCGTGGGATACGGGACGCGTGCGGCGATCCGGCCGGTGTCCGGCGTGCGGTCGAGAAGTGCCCGGACCTCCCGGATGCCGGACTCGACAGGCCGGTCCCCGGCATACGCGTCCCAGTGGCCTTCGGCCAACTCGACCGTCCCGGGCAGTACGGCACGCGACGTCCCGTCACCCGACGGCGTGAGCGGCAGGCGCGTCTCGTCCTGCTCCCCCTCGCCGCCTCGCCGCTTCAACACGAGTTCGGAGTCGGTCGTGATGCCGCCCGCCAGGGCGAAGGTGATGGCGCCCGCCGCGTCGGCGAGACAGTCGGCGCGCGGAGTTCGCCGCTCGGTGTCCGTGGTCATCAGGACTTCTTCCCCTTACGGATCGCGTCGGCCGCCCGGTAGCGCGCGGAGTAGATGCCGTCGTACAGCGCACTCCTGCCGCGGCGCAGCGTGTCGCGTACCGCGCCGCGCCAGAATCCGCGCCCTCCCTGTCCGACGAGCTCGGTGAACAGGACCTCGTGGCGCTCGGCGACCGGCGCCGGGTCGAAGCGGGCGGAGGCGGTGAGCGCCGCCTGTCCGGTGCGGCGGCGCAGTTCGCCGTCCTCGATCAGCGCGATGAGGGCGTCGGCGATCGCGTCCACGTCGCCGACCGGCACGAGACGGCCGTCGACGCCGTCCTCGATGATCTCGCCGGGCCCGTGCGGGCAGTCGGTCGAGACGACGGGGACGCCGCAGCGCATCGCCTCGACGATGGTCATGCCGAAGGACTCCAGGCTGGAGGTGACGGCGGCGATCGAGCCCTTGACCCACTCCGGTTCCAGCGGGTTGGCGGGCCCCATCAGGTAGACGTGGTTGTGCAGTTGGCGCTCTTCGACGAGGGCAAGCAGCGCGTTTTTCTCGTTGCCCGTCGCGTCCGGGCCCCCGTAGATCCGCAGCCGCCAGTCGGGGTGCGCGGCGACCACCTTCGAGAAGGCCTTGACCAGCACGTCGTACCGCTTGACCTTGGTCAGCCGGCCGGCCGCGACGATCCACTTGCTTTCGTGGTCCGCGGGCGCGACGGTAGGTGCGGGCACGCTGTTGGGCACGGAAACGATCCGCGTGCCGGGCAGCTTCAGCTGGGCGCGATAGGCCCGCGCGTCCGCCTCGGTGACGGTGGTGACCGCGTCCAGGAGCGGGTAGCGGTGCCGGATCTCGCGGCGCAGCCGGTGGCCGTGGCTGTCCAGCGTGAGATGTTCCTGGGCGATGCGGACCGGGCCGCGGCGGGTCTGGCGGGCGATGTGCACATTGAGCCCGGGGCGCGTGCCGACGACGACATCGGCCCGCAGGGAGCCGAGATGGGCGGCGATGCGGGCGTCGGTGAGGCGGCTGTACTGCTTGTAGCGGCCCTCGCCGCGCGGGAAGACGCGGGCGGGTCGTTTGTAGTCCGGGTGCTCGCCGTCGTAGCCGGGGCTCTTCGCGCGCAGATCCACGAGGTGCTTCATGGTGACGCCGGCGGGCGCGCCCATCATGGGGTCGTCGCGGTGACGGAACACGGAGACGATCTCGACGTCATGACGCTCGGCCAGGACCCGGGCGAGGTTGAACGTCGTGCGGATCGTGCCGCCGATGCCGTACGCGTTGTGGAGCAGGAAAGAGATGTGCATACGCCGTAGCGACCCCCGTTATTCGTCTGTGCAGTTACGGACTGTACTCGTCCGCTAGGGCCGATAGGGGAGCTGGGGCACGGTGAAGCAGTTCTTGGTCATGTCGCCCTCGGTGACCCAGCCCTTGCCGTCCTGCCAGCGTGCGACGGACAGACAGGTGTGGCGGGTCTTCGGCGGCTCGGCCAGTTTCTCGAAGACCACGGGCAGCAGCAGGCCGCGCGCGGTGTACGGCTCGGGCCGGTTGACGAAGCGTTCGACGCAGTCGCGGGTGAGATCCGCCGCGCAGGAGCGGGCCGCGTCGGTGAACCACATGGCGGCGGCCCAGCCCTCCAGTTGCCACTGGGAGAGCTGACGGCCCTTCATCGCCTCGCGGAATTCACGTACTGCGGGCTGATCGGCGTCCTCGTAGTTGCGGCTCGATCCGGTCACCCACAGGGCGTTTCGGCAGTTCGGCGCGTTTTTGTAGTCCTTCGGTACCGAGGAGTCCCAGTTCTGCACGTTGGTGACCTTGGCGGTGACCTGCACGCCGACGGCGTCCATCGCCTCGCACAGCTGGGCGTTGCCGTGGGTGTCCATCGCGTCGAAGACCAGGTCGGCGCCCTGCTGTTGGAGGTCTGCGGCCACGGCGCGGAAGTTCGGCAGCGCGAAGTCGACCTGTTCGGTGACGACGCGATAGCCCTCGGCCTTCAGCCCCTGAGTGATCAGCCGGGCGTACGCGGCGGAAGAGGCCTGGTTGTAGGAGACGACGGCTGCGGTACGGGCGCCCTGGGTGTTCTTGAAGTAGCGGTAGACCTCGGTGCCGCCGTACAGCGTGCCGTTCCAGCCGGGGGCGTCGCCGGTGCGCGGGGCGAGGCTGCCGTAGATCCCGTACAGATGCGGATAGGTGTCGTACGCGGGACCGATCGGCTGGCCGCCGATGTCGGGGACGCCCGCCTTGGCGACGAGGGGTGCGCCCGCGTAGTCGAGCGCGGTCGTCGCGACGAGCGCGAAGACGTTCTTCTCGTCGACCAGCTTGTGCACGCATTCGTTGTTGCCGACGCCGCTGCCGCCGTCGTCGCAGGTGATCACCTCGATACGGCGGCCGTCGATGCCGCCCTTGGCATTGAGCCTGTCGAAGTAGGCCTTGGCCCCTTCCCCCGGGCCGGAGAAGGCGGCGCCGCCGACCGGGCTGGTGGCGCTGCTGATGATGCCGATCCGGATCGGCTGGGCAGCGCTACTGCGTACGGGTGGCGACGGGCTCTCGAAGGCGCTCTCGGGCAAGCGGCTGCCGCAGGCGGCGCTCCCGGTCAGGAGAGCCGCGAGCAGCAGGCCTTCAGCAGCCCGGCGCGGCAGCATTGCCGCTGAGCTTGACCAGGGCGCACAGGGTCTTCACGGAGACCTTCCAGGTCTGGTCCTGGTAGACGGCTACGCCCTTGGAGCCTGGCAGGGCCGGCGTACCGGCGACCAGCAGGTCATAGGTGACCGTGGCGTCGGTGGGCGAGGTGAACTGCACGTCCGTGACCTTCACCGAGGTCTGCGCGGCGTTCTTGTCGCCGCTGAACGCGGCGAGCAGCGGACGCAGCAGCGCACCGTTCTCCAGCACCTTGACCTTGGCGTCCGTGGCCGCCTTGGGGTCGAAGAAAGTCGTCCAGTTCTTCTCGATCTCCGCCTTCGCGGCCGCGGGGTCGGCCGGGCCGTTGGCGGCCGGTGCACTGCTGGAGGGCAGGGCCGTCGCGGACGGGGTCGGCGTGGCCTTGGACCCGCCGCCGTTGTCGTCCGAGCATCCTGCCGCGGCCGGTACGAGTATCAGGACCGCGGCGGCCGCCCATGCCGCGGTTCTCGGGTGCCTGACATGGACCATCTGGCTCACCACCGGTTGTCGGCTTCCAGCGTCTGTCGGTTCAGGGCATAGTGCAAGGAATCGCCGTACATCACCAGACCATCACCAGACCGGGAGGGCCACGCGATGCCGACGTCCCGACTGCTGTGGTGGGGCGGGCTCGCGGCGGCCGCCGTAGGAGCCGTGCTGTCCGTGATCGGCTGGTACGGGGTGTCGGGTGAGCGCTTCGCCGAGCGGCAGATCCCCTATCTGGCCTCCTGCACGGTGCCGGGTGCGGCCCTGCTGGTGGCCGGGGCGGTGCTGCTCGCGGCGGCGGGGCGCATGGCCGGGACGCGCCGGGAGGAGACCGGGGCTCCGGCGGTGGCCGTACCGTCCCCGGACGTGCCGCCCTTCGAACCCCCTTCGTCGGACGGGCCGGTGGTGTGCGTACCGGGTGGGACACTGGCGCACCGGCCCGACTGCCCGCTGGTCGCGGGCAAGCCGGAGGCGGAGCCGGTCGGCGACAGAGTTCTGGACCCGTGCCCCGTGTGCGAGCCCCAGGTCTGAACACATGAGCTCGCTGACGTACGACCTCACCCTCGCGGGGCTCGCGGTCGGCAGTGCGGCCGCGCTCACGGGAATCGGGCTGATCGTCACCTACCGGGCCACAGGTGTGCTGAATCTGGCGCAGGGCGCGATCGCGATGGTCTGCGCGTATGTGCTGCGGGAGTTCGCGGTGGAGTGGGGCTGGCCGCTGCCGCTCGCCGCGGCGGTGACACTGCTGGTCGTCGCTCCGGGGATCGGACTTGTCCTGGACCGGCTCGTCTTCCGCCCGATCGCGGTTCTGGACGTGGACCCGGCGCGCGCTCTGGTGGCGTCCATCGGTGTGTTCGTCCTGCTTGTCGGGGGCGCGGCACTGCTGTGGGGCAACGGGGCGCGGTCGGATGTGCCCGAGCTGCTGCCGGACGATCCGTGGGTGCAGCTCGGTGCCGTGCTGCTGCTCTCCGTGCTGGTCACGGCGGTCACCCGGTGGACCCGATTCGGCCGTGAGCTGCGCGCGGTCGTCGACAACCGCCCGCTCGCGGCGCTCGGCGGGATCGACGCCGACCGGGTGTCGGCGGTGGGCTGGGCGTTCGGCTCGTTCACGGCTGGTCTTACGGGTGTGCTGCTCGCGCCGTACGTACGCCTCGATCCCTACGGGCTGCCGCTGCTGGTCGTCGAGGTGATCGCGGTCGCGGTGGTGGCCCGGATGCGGAGTCTCGCGGTGGCCGTGGCGGCGGCCCTCGCGATCGGCGTGGCGCAGGCCCAGCTGACGCGGCTGCATCCCTCGGGGTGGGGCGAGCCGCTGCTCCAGGCGGTGGGGGCGAACCTCTTCGTGGTGGCACTGCTGATCGCGGCGCTGATGCTGCCGGGGGTGGGGGCGCAGAGCACGGTAGCGCGGGCCGCGGCGCCCGCGGTACGCGTCCCCGGCGTCGTCTGGCTGGTGGCAGGGATCCTGTTCCTGCTCCCACTCGGTTTCGCGGGCACCGACCTGCACACCTCGATCCAGGTCCCGGCGCTGGCGGTCATTCTGCTGTCGCTGGTGGTCGTGACGGGGCGGGGCGGACAGATCTCACTGGGCCAGGCGGCGTACGCGGGCCTCGGTGCGCTCTTCACGGCGCTGCTGGCGGCCGGACGCTTCCCGGGTCTGCCCGCGATGCCCGAACTGCTCGCGCTGGTCGTCGCGGTCCTGCTGGTCGCGCCCCTGGGACTGCTGACGGGGTGGCCCGCGATCGGCCGCCACGGCCTGGCGCTGGCGCTCGCGACGCTGGCGGTGGGCGTGGGGGTGAGCCGCTTCGTCTTCGCGCAGCCGTACGCGACGGCGGGACTCTCGCTGTCCCGCCCGACCGGCCTGATGTCCGACCGTGCGTACTACGTGGTCGAACTGGCCGTCCTCGCCTGCGCGCTGCTCGCCGTCGCGGCACTGCGGCGGGGCCGCACGGGCCGCGCACTGGCGGCGCTGCGCGACCACGAACCGGGCGCGTCGGCGGCGGGTGTGCGCGTCGCGTCCCTCAAACTCCTGGCCTTCGTCCTCGGTGCGGCTCTCGCGGCCCTGGGCGGGGGCCTGCTGGGCATGGGCGTGCGTGCCTTCGACCCCGAGGCGTACGACCCGGTACGCGGACTGCTCTGGTTCGCCGCGGTGGTGGTCCTGGGCGCGGACAACCTCGTGGGCCCGCTGGTGGCGGCAGCACTCCTGGTGGGCCTGGACGCGGGCGCCCGCGGCGGTGTGGCAGCGGCGGTCATCGGCATCCTTGCCGTCCTGATCGGCCGCTTCCCGGACGCCCCGAACCGGACCTTCGGACGCCTGGGCCTGACGGCCTCCCGCCACGGCCAGGCGCATGCGACGACGCTGGTTGCCCGGACGGGAGCCTCGTCGACCGGCCACAGGGGACGTGGCCCGGCCGCACAGCCCGAAGGCTCCGGCGAAGCCCTGCCCGGCGGCGAAGCCGGGAGCCCAGAGCGCGGCAGCGGCGACGGAAAGCCCGGCCGCCCGGCCCGTGGTGGAGCCACGCGTCCACCCCCCGCGCACACCCTCGCCGCCCGCGGAGTGCGGCTGCGGTACCGCGACTTCACCGCCCTCGACGGCGTCGATCTCGTCCTTCCCTCCGGCCAGGTCACCGCCCTCGTCGGGGCCAACGGCGCCGGAAAGACCACCCTGTTCAACTGTCTCTGCGGAACGCTGCGGCCCGATCGCGGGAGGGTCGAGCTCGACGGGGTCGACATCACCCGGCTGGCCGCGCACGCGCGAACGCGGCTCGGGATTGCCCGGACCTTTCAGCAACTCGCCGTCTTTGCTTCGCTGACCGTCGAGGAGAACGTACGCATCGGCGCCGAGCAGGGGCACCGGCAAGACCCCTCCGCCGTCGGGCCGGTCCTGCGGCTGCTCGGGCTCGACGGGCCGGTGCGGGATCTGCCCGCCGCCGGGCTGTCCACCGGGGCCCTGCGGCGGGTCGAGTTGGGGCGTGCGCTCGCCGGGGGGCCGCACACGCTGCTGCTCGACGAGCCTGCCGCCGGGCTCGACGCCGTCGAGGGGGAGGCCCTCGCGCGGATTCTCGGCGCGCTCGCCGCGGACGGGATGGCCGTGCTCGTTGTCGAGCACGATCTCGATCTCGTCGCACGCATCGCGCAGACCGTGCATGTCATGGAGGCGGGGCGGATCGTGCGATGACCGTCGAGATCGAGCTGCGCGCCGCCCGCGTACGCTACGGCCCCCTGGAGGCTCTGCACGGCGTCAACCTCCCCGTGCCCGCGGCCGCCCTCACCGTCCTGATCGGGCGCAACGGCTCGGGCCGTACCACCGCGCTGCGCGCCCTGGCGGGGACGGTGCCGCTGTCCGCCGGGCGGGTGGTGTGGCGCGGCACCGACGTGAGCGGCCTGCACCCCCACGAACGGGCTCGCCGCGGGCTGTGCTTCGTACCGGATCTGCGTGCCGTGTACGACACCCTCAGCGTCGCCGAGAACCTCGAACTCGCCGCGCCGGACGGGGACTTCGCCCGTGCTGTCGACGGCTATCCCGCCCTGCGACCTCTCCTCGCCCACCGCGCGGGCACACTCTCCGGCGGGGAGCAGCGCATGCTCGCCGTCTCGCGCGCCCTGCTGATGCCCGCCCGCGTCGTCCTCCTCGACGAGCCCGCCCAGGGCATGTCACCGCCCGTCGCGGCGCGTACGTACGAACTGCTGCGCGCCCTCGACGCGGCCGTCGTCGTCGCGGAACAGCGCCTGCCGCCCGGAATCGGCGACGGCGGGAGGCCGGTCCTCGTCCATGAACTGCGCCGCGGCACGCTCGCGTTCAGCGGAGAGCCCGCCGAACTCACCCCCCGATAGCCAGCATCATGCCCACCTGCAGCCGGTCCGGCGAGCTCCCGACGACGGCCTTGTTGGCCGCGTAGAGAGCCGGCCAGCCGCCCTTGACCCTGAAGCGCACCGCGATCGAGGAGAGCGTGTCGCCCGGCTGGACGGTGTGGACGCGGCCGTGGAGGCCGTATCTCGCGGAGCAGACGGGCCAGGCTCCCCAACCCTGTGTACGCAGCACATCCTCCGCGACCGTGATCTGCTGCCGCCGGGTCGCGAGGTCGGCGCGCGGCGCGTACACGAGTCCGCCGTACTCGATCCAGGTCGGCTGCCAGAACTGCAGCCCGCCGTAGTAGCCGTTGCCCGTGTTGGCGTCCCACCGGCCGCTGCTCTCGCACTCGGCGACACAGCTCCAGGGCCATCCGGACGAGGCACAGCCGGTCGTCGCGGCGTAGGCACCGCTGTGTGGTACGAGGGCCAGAAGTACGGCCACCAGCGCCGCCGGCCACAATCTGATCTTCGACATCGGGCCACGCTAGGCAGCGCGGCCGGGCGAGGAGCGGTGCCGCGCCCGGGCTGCGGGCAGCCCCACCCGGTCGGACCCGGGCGGGGCTGCCGGAGCACACCTCAGAGCGCGAGCTTCTGCCCGGGCACGATGAGGTTCGGGTCGCCGCCGATGACAGCCTTGTTGGCGGCGTACAGGGAGCGCCAGTCCGTGCCGTGCGACGCCGCGATCCCGCTGAGGGTGTCGCCGCGCCGGACGGTGTAGTCGCCGCGGGAGCTGCCGCGGTCGGTGTGGCCCGATGCCCGCTGCGGCGCCTTTGCCGCAACGGACGGCTTACCGGCCGAGGACCTGGGGGTCGAGGACTTCGGGGTCGAAGACGTGTGCGAGGCGGACTCGGGCGCCGCCGGCGCCTTCCCGTACGCCCCCGCCCGCGCGGCGCAGGTGGGCCACGCGCCCCACCCCTGCGCCCGCTGGACCTTCGCCGCCACCGCGATCTGCCGGCCCTTGCTCGCCCGGTCCGCGGTGGACGCGTACGCCCCACCGCCGTAGGCACGCCAGGTCCCGGCGGAGAACTGCAGCCCGCCGTAGTAGCCGTTGCCCGTGTTGATGTGCCAGTTTCCGCCGCTCTCGCACGCTGCGATGCGGTCCCATACTCCGGTGTCCGCCGCCCGGGCCTCGCCCGTGGTCGCGGCGAACAGTGCCAGGGGTGCCACCAGTGCGGCGCCGACCAGCGCCGCCGTGTCACGCCTGCGTAGGGAACGGGAACTCGTGAACATCAAATTCCTCTCGAAGGACCCGGGGTCCCTCCGGGCGGTGCGGCCCTCGGCGCATCCGGCGCCTGTGTCCGCTCCGCCCAGCCCGCCTGAGGTGGTGGTGCCTGGTGCTGTCGTGGCCGCACTGGCTGTGCGGCCGGGCGGGCTGTCCCGGGCGGTGCTCTGTGCACACGGCGGAGGAATCTAGGCAGCGCAGCACTCCGGTATCAACCAATCCCCTGTCATTCCAGGCCAGTTGCCCGTTACCTGAAGTAGCGGCGAAATCAGGCCACCCACTTGATTCGCTGATTTCATGATTTGTCGACCTGCCGGCGAGCCTATGTGTGAGCCGCTTCACGGGCCCAACTTCCGTGCACACAGCATCCGTTGACGGTGAGTAGTCGATTCCGCCCGCTGTCTCACCGCTTGCGTCGGATGGTTCGATTCCATTCCTCTCCGTGCGTGACTCCGGCCACAGATCGCCCGTTGAGTTCTTTATGAGCCGGGACCCGCCCGGCACACACCGATCAAGTCCGAGGAGTCACCCGTGCCGCGCATGCTCGACGTCAGCCAGGACGTCCGCGCCGAGATCGGCGACGAAGAAGCCGACCGGTTGCTCGTCGGCGAGAACGCCCCGGGCAGCTACGACTGCACCTCCTGCCGCACCCCCGGCGACTCCGAGCAGGAACGCACGAGCACCGTCCTGTTCGTCGGCGAGGAGACCGCCGTTCTGGCCTTCGCCCACGCCACCTGCATCCCCTCACAGGTCGTCCAGGTCGCCGAGGACCAGCTGCAGGGTGCCGTCAGGTCCATCACCGGCGAGGAGCCACCGCACCCCGGCGCCCCCCGGCCGGCCGGTCGGCCGGAGCAGGCCGTGCTCGGGATCACCAGCGGTCTCGTACTGATCGACGGCGAACTGCACCCCGCCCTGGTCGTCGAACCGACCGCTCCGATCGCCCGGCCCGGCACGACCGGCAACGGCGGTGACGACTTCCTCCCGCTGCTCATCGAGCAGGGCTTCGTGCCGATCTCCGAGGTCAGCCACCGGCCGACCACTCAGCTGCACGGCTGGTCCATCCTGGTCGCCATGGGCCAGCTGCACGCCGTGCTCCAGCCCGGCACCGGCGGCGGCAGCCCGGTCGCCTGGTGGCAGGCCCATCAGCCCCTCCAGGTGACCGACGGCTGGCGTGCGGCCGCCAACAAGTCGCACACGGTGCTGGTGTTCGCCGCACCGGTCGGCTCGATCGGCCAGCAGCCGCGCGAGGATCTGCTGCGCGACGCGCTGGAGAGGGCTGCGGCGGGCGGCCGTCTGGTGGCGGCGACGATGCCGCTCGCGGGCACCTGACAGACGTTTGACGAGGGCATGAAGACCGGGGGGTGCGGAAACGCACCCCCCGGCGCACGTTGCGCCTCCCCCGGAAGAATGCAGCTCCACGCAGCCCGCATCCGTCCGACGGCCGGGTCGTTGCAGGTACGTGCACTCCTCATACGACGCCTCCCGCCAGCCGTATCAGAGTCAGATCCCCGCCATGCGCCCCTCGTACGACGCGACGTCCGGCCACTCGTCGACGCCGATCTACGACGCGTTGTACTCCGAGTACCGCAGGGCCTTCAAGGCCCTGCCGGGCGACCGGAGCGGGGAGGAGGATCTCGACTTCAAGGCCTTCGGCGCCGGACTGCACAGCAGCCGTGGCGGGCCCGGCAGCCATCAGAGCCACCCGGTGCACCAGACACATCTGGGCAGCTGGCAGCCGTACCAGTCAAGCCGTGCGCACCACGGGACGCATGTGCCGGCCGCCCTGCCGCCGGGCCCCCGCCAAGGAACGTGACGCACAAGCCGTACGCGAAGGCGCTGCCCCGGACCGTTCACCCGGTCCGGGGCAGCGCCTTCGTTCATGTCACTTCTCGTACGTCACTTCTCGTACGTCACTTCTTGCGGCCGCGCTTCTCGCGCACCCGCA
The DNA here is from genome assembly GCF_045207475.1 of Streptomyces sp. NBC_00885. Taxonomy (NCBI): domain Bacteria; kingdom Bacillati; phylum Actinomycetota; class Actinomycetes; order Kitasatosporales; family Streptomycetaceae; genus Streptomyces; species Streptomyces sp. NBC_00885. The sequence goes on along the minus strand of NZ_CP108796.1, from coordinate 6,906,188 downwards.
CCGAGATGTGGATCGGGGTCCCCTCGAAGCCGAACTCCTCGCGCAGTCGGCGCTCGACGAAGCGCCGGTATCCGTGCTCCAGGAAGCCGGAGGCGAAGAGCACGAACCTCGGCGGCTTGGTGCCCGCCTGGGTGCCGAAGAGGATGCGGGGCTGCTTGCCGCCGCGGATCGGGTGCGGGTGGGAGGCCACGATCTCGCCGAGGAAGGCGTTCAGCCGGCCCGTCGGGATACGCGTCTCCCAGCCGTCGATCGCCGTCTCGATCGCCGGGACCAGCTTCTCCATGTGGCGGCCGGTGATGGCCGAGACATTGACCCGGGGCGCCCAGGAGATCTGCGCGAGTTCGGTCTCGATCTCGCGCTCGAGGTAGTAGCGGCGCTCCTCGTCGAGGGTGTCCCACTTGTTGTACGCGATGACCAGGGCGCGGCCCGCCTCGACGGCCATCGTGATGATCCGCTGGTCCTGGACGCTGATGGACTCGCTGGCGTCGATCAGGACGACGGCGACCTCCGCCTTCTCGACGGCGGCCGCGGTGCGCAGCGAGGCGTAGTAGTCCGCGCCCTCCTGGAGGTGGACGCGGCGGCGGATACCGGCCGTGTCGATGAACTTCCAGGTGATGCCGCCGAGTTCGATGAGTTCGTCGACCGGGTCGCGGGTGGTGCCGGCGATCTCGTTGACGACGACGCGGTCCTCGTTGGCGACCTTGTTCAGGAGGGAGGACTTGCCGACGTTCGGGCGGCCGATCAGGGCGATACGGCGCGGGCCGCCGACAGCGTTGCCGAAGGTCTGGGCCGGGGCCTCGGGCAGCGCCTCCAGGACGGCGTCGAGCATGTCGCCCGTACCGCGGCCGTGCAGCGAGGAGACGGGGTGCGGCTGGCCCAGGCCCAGCGACCACAGGGCGGTGGCGTCCGCCTCGCCGCTGGGTCCGTCGACCTTGTTGGCGCAGAGCACGACGGGCTTCCCGGCCCGGCGGAGCAGCTTGACGACGGCCTCGTCGGTGTCGGTCGCGCCGACCGTGGAGTCGACGACGAAGACGACCGCGTCGGCCGCCTCGATGGCGTACTCGGCCTGGGCGGCGACGGAGGCGTCGATGCCCAGCACGTCCTGCTCCCAGCCGCCGGTGTCGACGAGCTTGAAGCGGCGGCCCGCCCACTCGGCCTCGTAGGTGACACGGTCGCGGGTGACGCCGGGCTTGTCCTCGACGACTGCCTCGCGGCGGCCGATGATGCGGTTCACCAGGGTCGACTTGCCGACATTGGGGCGGCCGACGACGGCGAGGACGGGAAGCGGGCCGTGACCGGCCTCGCCGATCGCGTCCTCGACGTCCTCGACGTCGAAGCCCTCTTCCGCGGCGAGCTCCATGAACTCCGCGTACTCGGCGTCGCCAAGCGCTCCGTGCTCGTGCTCGTCGCCGGAGTGGATCTGGTCGTTCATGAAGTGCTTACCTCGTTACGTTGCATCATCGATGGACCGCTTGTCGCGCGATCCACTACTCAAGTCTTACCTAGCGCCCGGTGAGACACTTGGCGTTTTCCAGGTGGGCGGTCAGCCGCTCCTGGATGCGTACGGTCGCCTCGTCCATCGCCCTGCGCGTACGGCGGCCGCTGCCGTCGCCCGCCGCGAAGGCGTCGCCGAAGACGACGTCGACCCGGCTGCGCAGCGGAGGCAGTGCCCGTATCAACCGTCCGCGGCGCTCGGTGCTTCCCAGCACCGCGACCGGGACGATCGGGGCGCCGGAGCGCACGGCGAAGTAGGCGAGCCCCGCGCGCAGCGAGGCGAAGTCTCCCTCGCCCCGGGTGCCCTCGGGAAATATCCCGAGGACGCCGCCGCCCGTCAGCACGCCGAGCGCGTTGGTGATGGCGGTCCGGTCGGCGCTCGTACGGTCCACCTTCAGCTGACCGATTCCCAGCAGGAACGGGTCCAGGGGGCCGACGAACGCCTCCTTCTTGATCAGGAAGTGCACGGGCCGGGGCGCGGTGCCCATCAGCATCGGCCCGTCGATCATGTGCGAGTGGTTCACGGCCAGGATCACCGGGCCGCTCGCCGGGACCCGCCAGGCACCGAGCACGCGCGGCCGCCACAGCCCGTACATGAGCCCGATGCCCATGCCACGCCCGACTGCCGCGCCCCTCTCGGACGGTACGCCCTTGGCGGACGATTCGGTCACCGTGCGGCCCGCTTCTCCTCGACAAGGGTGACGACGCACTCGATGACCTGCTGCAGGGTCAGGTCGGTGGTGTCCACCTCGACCGCGTCGTCCGCCTTGGCGAGCGGGGAGGTCTTACGGCTGGAGTCGGCCGCGTCCCGCTTGATCAGGGCGTCCCTGGTGGCTGCGACGTCGGAGCCCTTGAGCTCCCCGCTGCGGCGTGCCGCGCGGGCCTCGGGCGAGGCGGTCAGGAAGATCTTCAGGTCCGCGTCGGGCAGGACGGTGGTGCCGATGTCGCGCCCCTCGACGACGATGCCCTTCTCGGCGGCCGCGGCGATGGAACGCTGCAGCTCGGTGATCCTGGCGCGCACCTCGGGCACGGCACTGACCGCGCTCACCTTGGAGGTCACGTCCTGGGTACGGATCGGCCCCGAGGCGTCCTCGCCGTCGACCGTGATGGTGGGGACGGCCGGGTCGGTGCCGGAGACGATGGCGGGCTTGCCGGCGGCGGTCGCGATCGCCGTGGGGTCCTGGGTGTCGACGCCGTTGCTGATCATCCACCAGGTGATCGCCCGGTACTGGGCTCCGGTGTCCAGGTAGCTGAGCCCCAGGGCGGCGGCGACAGCCTTGGAGGTGCTCGACTTGCCCGTGCCGGAGGGGCCGTCAATGGCGACGATCACGGATTCCACGGTGTCGGACACCTTCCTGGTACGCGGAGAGGGCAGGCGGAATTGCCGGTGGGCCCTGAACAAGGTTACCGAGTACTTGAGGCCCGCCTTTACACACGTATGGCGGCACCGGAGAATCCAGCCCGCTCCGGGCTACTGCCGGATCGACCAGCCCCGTTCCCGCAGTGCCGTCTTCAGGACCGTCGCCGCCGCCGGTTCCACCATCAGTTGCACCAGGCCGGCCTGCTGGCCCGTCGCATGCTCGATCCGGACGTCCTCGATGTTCACACCCGCGCGGCCCGCGTCCGCGAAGATCCGGGCCAGTTCCCCGGGCTGGTCGCTGATCAGGACCGCCACGATCTCGTACGACGCCGGAGCCTGGCCGTGCTTGCCCGGGACCCGGACGCGGCCCGCGTTGCCGCGGCGCAGGACGTCCTCGATGCCCTCGGCGCCGCCCTGGCGCTTGGACTCGTCCGAGGACTGCAGGGCCCGCAGCGCCTGGACCGTCTCGTCCAGGTCGGCCGCGACACCGGCGAGTACGTCGGCCACCGGGCCCGGGTTCGCGGAGAGGATCTCGACCCACATGCGGGGGTCGGACGCCGCGATCCGGGTGACGTCGCGGATGCCCTGGCCACAGAGCCGTACCGCCGTGTCGTCCGCATCCTCCAGCCGCGCCGCGACCATCGACGAGATCAGCTGCGGGGTGTGCGAGACGAGGGCGACGGCCCGGTCGTGGGCGTCGGCGTCCATGACCACGGGGACCGCGCGGCACAGCGCGACCAGTTCGAGGGCGAGGTTGAGGACCTCGGTGTCCGTGTCGCGGGTGGGCGTGAGCACCCAGGGGCGGCCCTCGAAGAGGTCCGCGGTGGCGGCGAGCGGACCGGACCGTTCCTTGCCCGACATCGGATGCGTGCCGATGTAGGCGCTGAGGTCGAGGCCCAGGGCCTCCAGCTCGCGGCGCGGGCCGCCCTTGACGCTCGCCACGTCGAGGTAGCCGCGCGCGACCCCGGCGCCCATCGCTTCGGCGAGCGCGGTGGCGACATGCGCCGGCGGTACGGCGACGATCGCGAGGTCCACCCGCCCCTCCGGTGGCTCGTCGGTCCCCGCGCCGAGCGCGGCCGCTGTACGGGCCCGCTCCGGGTCGTGGTCCACGAGGTGGACGGCGACGCCGCGGCCCGCCAGGGCCTGGGCCGCCGACGTGCCGATCAGGCCGGTTCCGATGACGACGGCGGTTCTCACTGGGCGATGTCCTTGCGCAGGGCGGCCGCGGCACCGAGGTAGACGTGCGCGATCTCCGATTTGGGCAGGTCGGACTCGACATGCGCGAGTATCCGTACGACACGGGGCATGGCCCCGACGATGTCCAGCTCCTGCGCGCAGATCAGCGGTACGTCGACGATGCCGAGCTTGCGCGCGGCGGCCGCCGGGAAGTCGCTGTGCAGATCGGGCGTGGCCGTGAACCAGACGCTGATCAGGTCGTCCGCGACGAGTCCGTTCCGCTCGAGCACGGCGGTGAGCAGATCGCTGACCTGCTCGTCCATGTGTCCGGCGTCGTCCCGTTCCAGCTGGACGGCTCCACGGACCGCTCGTACCGCCACATCGTGCTCCTTACTGTGCGAGTGCTTCATTCAGCGTAGTCAGGCGCGCGGGGACAGGGCCGCCTCGACCGCCCTCCGAGACGATGCACCGGGGCGGCCCTGCGCGGCCCGGCCGTGCGCTACAACTGGCGGCATGCTCTTTCACGTCGTGCCCGTGGACGAATGGACGGCGGACATGGACCGTCCTTACGCCCCTGCCTCTCTCGCCGGCGAAGGCTTCGTGCACTGCTCGCCGGACGGGCCCGCCGCCCTCGCCATCGCCGACGGCCTCTACCGCGACGTGCCCGACCTGCTCGTCCTCCAGATCGACGAGGCCGGGCTGAGCGCCGAAGTCCGCTGGGAGGGCTCCGAGGACATGCTCTTCCCGCATGTGTACGGGCCCATCGAACGGGCGGCCGTCACCGCCGTGTTCACCGTGTGCCGGGATGCGGACGGGCACGCACGGGAGCTCACTCCCTGGGCGTGAGGGAGCGTAACGCTGGACGCGGCGCCGCGGGTGCAGTTGCATGGGGGTCTGCGCACGCCCCACCACTTTGGGGAGGCCGTCCGTGAAGCCCTCAGGACCACTGTTCACCTTGCTGGCCGGGCTGTTGCTGGGCATTTTCATGCTGTCGCTCAACGCCACAACCGGGACGCGCCCCACATCCTCGTCCAACGATGTCACGGCGACGCCGACCCCGGCCGCGCCGAGTACGGCACCGCCCACGTCCCCCTCCCCCACCGCGACCCTGCCCGCCGATGCCGACTATGCGGGCCGTACCGCCGACGACACCGCGTCCGTCGCCGTATCCGTACGCGACGGAAAGGCGATCGGATACTTCTGCGACGGCCGCAGCCGGGAGTCCTGGCTGAAGGGTGATGTCGAGGAGGACGGCAGCATGGCGCTGAGCGGCACGGACGGCGCCCGGCTCGACGGTGTCCTGCGGGCCGGGAAGATCGACGGCAAGGTGACGGTCGGCGACCGGACCCGGCAGTTCACCGCCGCCCCGGCCGTCAAGCCGTCCGGCCTGTACCGCGCCACCGCCGAGGTGCGCGGCGCGAAGATCGTCGGCGGCTGGATCGTCCTCCAGAACGGCCGCCAGGTCGGCATCCTCAACCGGGACGGCAAGCCCGCCGCCGCACCCCGGATCGACCCCGCGTCCGGCGCCGTCACGGTGGACGGCACCCGGCTCACCGCCCGCCCCGTCGTCCCCTGAGCCCGACAACTGAGGTGCGTCATGAGCTTCGGTCCCCCCGTCGATCCCACCGCCCGCACCACCTCCTTCCCCGCGGGCCCGAGCGGCCACGCCGGCCCCGGCGCCGCCCGCTTCATCGTTCCTGCGCTCGGGGCCGCCGCGGTCGCGGTCGGGCTCGGGGCGTACGGAAAGGTGCACGACCCGGCGGGCACGGCGTTCAATCTCGCCGGCTTCAGCAGCACCGGGGCCGTGAAGTCCTGGCTCGGTACGGCGGCCTTTGCATTCGCCCTCGCACAGATCGTCTCGGCGCTCGCGATGTACGGACGGCTGCCGGGCGTCCGGGCGGCCTCCTGGACGCCCGCACTGCACCGCTGGTCGGGGCGGATCGCGTTCCTGCTGGCCGTGCCCGTCGCCGTCCACTGCCTGTACGCATTGGGCTATCAGACGTACAGCACGCGCGCGATGTGGCACTCGCTGCTCGGTTGCTTCTTCTTCGGTGCGTTCACCGCCAAGATGCTCCTGTTGCGAGCGGAACGGCTGCCCGGCTGGCTGCTGCCGATCGTCGGCGGAGCGGTCTTCACGGCCCTCACGGTGATCTGGCTGACCTCGGCGCTGTGGTTCTTCCGCACGGTCGGGGTCACGGCATAGGGAGACACGGCCATGGAAGCGCGACGAAGGACGGTACTGGCAGCGGGGGCGGCCGGCGCGGCCGCGCTGGTGGCGGGCTGCAGTGAGTACGGGGACGACGGCGGTACCCCGGCGTCCGAACAGCCGACGCCGACCGCGCCGGGCACGGGCACGAGCACGAGCGGTCCGCCGGAGAGCTCAGGTACTCCGGCGGGCGAGGAGCTCGCCAAGACCTCCGAGATCCCGGTGGGCGGCGGCAAGGTCTTCGCCGAGCAGAAGGTGGTGGTGACCCAGCCGGCGGCGGGCGACTTCAAAGCCTTCTCCGCGATCTGCACGCACGCGGGCTGCACGGTCAACAAGGTCGCCGACGGCACCATCGACTGCCCCTGCCACGGCAGCAAATACGCCATCGCGGACGCCGCGGTCGTCGGCGGCCCGGCGCCCAGGCCGCTGCCGCCGAAGCAGATCACCGTCGCGGGGGACACCATCCGGCTGACCTGAAGGGCTCACGTACTCTCTCGCGCATGACCCCGGAGGACCTGGTGCGCGACCACACGATCTACTCCTGCGTCATGGGCTCCCGCGCCTTCGGGCTCGCGACGGAAGACAGCGACACCGACCGCCGCGGCGTCTTCCTCGCCCCCACGCCGCTCTTCTGGCGTTTCGACAAGCCGCCGACGCATGTGGAGGGCCCGGCCGAGGAGCAGTTCGGCTGGGAGCTGGAGCGGTTCTGCGAACTGGCTCTGCGCGTCAACCCCAATGTGCTGGAGTGCCTGCACTCCCCGCTCGTCGAGCACATCGACGACACCGGGCGCGAACTGCTCGCCCTGCGCGGGGCGTTCCTGTCGCGCCAGGCTCACCAGACCTTCATGCGCTATGCGATCGGCCGGCGGAAGAAGCTGGAGGCAGATGTCCGGCAACACGGCGCGCCGCGCTGGAAGCACGCGATGCACCTGCTGCGGCTGCTCGGCTCCTGTCGCGATCTTCTGCGTACGGGCGAGCTGGTGATCGACGTGGGCGACGAGCGGGAGAGCCTGCTCGCGGTCAAGCGGGGCGAGGTGGCGTGGCCTCAGGTCGAGTCCTGGATGACGCGCCTCGCGGACGAGGCCGCGGCGGCGGTCCCGACGTCCCCGCTCCCACCGGGGCCGGACCGGGCGCAGGTGGAGAACTTCCTCGTCCGCACGCGCAGGGCGTCAGCTCGGTGAGGCCACGTTCAGCCCTGCCCGGCCGGCGCACTCCGCCTGCCGCTTGTCGTGGTTGACGAACCACCCGACCGCCTGCCCCAGCCGAAGAGCGGCCACGACGTGGATGGCACCCATGCGTCATGCATCCCAGAGCGCCCCCAGCGACATCAGATCGCTCCGGTACTCGATCCGCTCCGACCACTCCTTGGGCCATGCCCTCGCCCCCAGATGTGCCCCCGCGAACGCCCCCGCCAGGCACGCGATCGAGTCCGAGTCGCCTCTCGTGCACGCCGCGCGGCGCAGCGCCATCACCGGCTGTTCCGGGAAGAGCAGGAAGCACAGCAGGGCCGTGGCCAGTGCCTCCTCCGCGATCCAGCCGTCGCCCGTGGCCAGGCACGGATCCGTCTCCGGATTCGCCGTGCGCACCGCGATCGCGAGCCGTTCCAGGACCTGAACGCACTCGTCCCAGCCGCGGGCGATGAACGCCTCGGGAGTGGGGTCGTGGGAGTAGGTCCACAGATTGCCGAGCCACTGGTGGTAGTAGTGGCCGCGCATCTCGTACGCGTACGAGCGCAGCTGGCCCACCAGCCCCATCGGCTCCGCCCCCTGCGCCAGCAGGAACACCGCGCGTGCCGTGAGGTCGCTCGCCGCGAGCGCCGTGGGGTGGCCGTGGGTGAGTGCGGACTGCAACTGCGCCGCTCCCGCCCGCTGTTCCCCGCTCAGCCCCGGTACGAGTCCCACCGGCGCGACCCGCATGTTCGCGCCGCAGCCCTTGGAGCCGATCTGGCTGGCCTCCTGCCAGGGCCGGTCGCTGTCGAGCTTCTGGCAGGCGACCATGCAGGTGCGGCCCGGCGCCCGGTTGTTCTCCGGGGAGTGGTACCAGTCGACGAACTCCTCGCGCACCGGCCGGATCAGCCGCGGCGCCACGAGCAGCCCGCGGTCCATCGCCGTGCGGATGCCGCGCGCCAGGGCGAGCGTCATCTGGGTGTCGTCAGAGACGATCGCGGGCCTGACGAGCTCCATCTCCCGCCACGGTCCGCACTTCGCGAGGATCTGCGGCACATCGTTGAACTCGGTCGGGAAGCCCAGCGCATCCCCGAGCGCGAGCCCGATCAGCGTGCCGGTGGCCGCTTGTTTGGTGATGGTCCTCGTGGTCCTGATGGCGGTCATGCCTGCCGTCCTTCCGGTCGCAGGAGTGGTGGGTGCAGTGCCGATGCGGCACCCGCCCGGTACAGAGCGGCCGGTTTTCCGCGGCCGCCGGTGCGGCGCGGCGGGCCCTCGACCTGCTCGACGAAGCCGGGCGTGGTGAGGACTTTCCGCCGGAAGTTGGGGCGGTCGAGTTCGACGCCCCAGACCGTCTCGTACACCTGCTGAAGCTCGCCGAGCGTGAACTCGCGCGGGCAGAAGCTGGTGGCGAGGCAGGTGTATTCGAGCTTGGCGCCGATGCGTTCGTGCGCATCGGCGAGGATCCGGTCGTGGTCGAAGGCGAGGCGCTCGGCGGCCGGCAGGTCCACCCACTGGGCGTGGGCCGCGTCTCCGCCGCCGCGCGGCTCGGGCAGGTCCGGTACGAGCGCGGTGTACGCGACGGACACGACCCGCATCCGGGGGTCGCGGTCGGGGTCGCTGTAGGTCCGCAGCTGTTCCAGATGAAGGTCGGCGACTGTCTCGTGCGACAGGCTGGTCTCCTCCGCGAGTTCACGGCGCGCTGCCTGCCCGGCCGACTCCCTGGGGCGTACGAAGCCGCCGGGGAGCGCCCAGGCGCCCTTGTACGGGTCCTCTCCGCGCTGGACGAGCAGGACATGCAGCCGTCCCTCGCGGACCGTGAAGACGGCGAGGTCGACGGTGACCGCGAAGGGCGGGAAGGCGCCCGGGTCGTAGCCCTCCATCAGCTGCTCCTCGTCATCGCTTCTCCGGGAGCGGGGAGGCGAGGTCCCAGCCCTCGTCGATCAGCGCGTCCACGGCGGCGACGGCGGTGGCCAGGCGTTCCTCGTGCGGTCCGCTCAGCGTGATGAACGGGCGTCCGGTTCGGGTGAGTTCGTCCCTGAAGCGCCCGGTCATCCAGGGGCGCAGCTCCTCGCCGTCGCGCAGCCCGTCGTCCTCGAAGGCCACGCCTTCGTGGTCGGTGAGCAGCCAGAGGTGGTGGGTGACGCGGCCGGCGATCTCCTCGACGAGGGGATTGCGCCCGCCGACGTACCGCTCGTGCCAGACGGCGGTGGCGAAGGAGTCGGTGTCGCAGAAGAGCACGGGCGAGCCGTTGCGGGCGAGCCGGTTCTCCCTGCGGTTCTGCCGCTCGGCGATCACCGGGAACTCCTCGGAGGTGAACTCCACGTCCTCCCACTGGCTTTCCGGCCACTTCTCACGCAGCGCGGCCAGCTTCTCCTCGCTGTAGTCGCGGCCGCATTCGGGCACCCACCGCGTGCTCGACCAGACTCCGCCGCGCCGCCGGTAGTGCTCGGCGAGCGCGCGGGCCATGGTGGTGGTGCCGGTGGACTCCGCCCCGAGCACGACGACGCGGCGGGCGAGCCAGGCCCGTACCGGCTGCTCCAGGTAGTCCCAGCAGCCGACGGGGTCCTTGCGGACGGCGGTCCCGGAGACGGGGAACAGCGAGCGGTCCGCGTCGACGCAGACATGCTCGGCGCCGAAGCGCCGGGCGAGTTCGTCCCCGTACGACTCCGAGGTGAAGACGGCGTCCACGGCGTCGCCCCAGTCCGAAACGGCCTCCTTGAAGATCGCCATGTGGGCGTCCCAGACAGCCGGGTCCGTGAGGTCCACCGGGATGTCGTCCACGGCCCCGACGACCCACACGTCCTGGTGGATCTCCTCCATCCAGCCGACGCGGCTCTGCAGCGGGATCGACTCCACCGAGGCGGCGCACACGAGGACGGTCAGCCGCTCGCAGCGGTCCTTGGCCGTGCGTACGAGATGGTGGTGCCCCGCGTGCGGCGGATAGAACTTGCCGAGGACCAGCCCGTGCCGGTAGCGCTTCATGCCCGTACCACCGCCAGGTCCGGCTGCCCGGTCGGAAGATCACGCGACCACTTGCGCAGACCGATGACGCAGAGGGTCATGAATCCGGCGTACAGCAGCGAGGTGAGGTAGAGCTCCTTGTACGCGTAGAGCGGGATGTAGACCACGTCGGCAGCGATCCACAGCCACCAGGACTCCAGACGCTTTCGGCACTGCCCGTACGTCGCCATCAGCGACAGCGCGGTGGTGAGCGCGTCCCAGAAGGGGACGCCCGAGTCCGTGGCCCGGTCGAGAAGGAGCGTCAGACCGAGGGTCCCCACCACCCCCGCCACGAGCAGCCAGGTCCACTCGGTGCGGCTGGTGCGCCGTACCGGGAGGCCGTCGGGACCTGGTCCACCCCCGTGGGTCCAGGTCCACCAGCCGTACACGGCGAGGGTGATGAAGACGATTTGCAGGCCCGCGTCGGCGTACAGGCCGGCCTGGGTGAACAGCAGGATGAAGAAGAGGTTGTTGGCGATGCCGATCGGCCAGTTGGCGATGTGCTGGCGGGCGACGAGCCACACGCAGAGCGCGCCGCTGCCGAAGCCGAGGACCTCGGTCCAGCTCACCGGGGTGTCGAGCACGGTGAACAGCGGCTGCTGCAGGGGTTCGAGGATGTCCGCGAGACTCACGCCCGCCTCCTTTATAGTCATGTTGACTATAAAGGCCAACTGGCCCGTCCCACAAGACGCGAGAAGCCCGCGGCCTGAGATGACCGCGGGCTTCGTGCGAGAAGTGGTGCGAGAACGACAGCGAGAACTGCTGCGACTACAGGCCGACTTCCTTCATCAGCATGCCGACCTCGGTGTTGGTCAGGCGGCGCAGCCAGCCGGACTTCTGGTCGCCGAGGCCGATGGGCCCGAAGGCCGTCCGTACGAGCCGGTCGACCGGGAAACCGGCCTCGGAGAGCATGCGGCGGACGATGTGCTTGCGGCCCTCGTGGAGCGTGACCTCGACCAGGTAGTTCTTGCCGGTGTTCTCGACGACCCGGAAGTGGTCCGCGCGGGCGTAGCCGTCCTCGAGCTGGATGCCGTCCTTGAGCCGCTTGCCCAGCTCGCGCGGGAGCGGGCCCTGGATCGCGGCGAGATAGGTCTTCTTCACGCCGTACTTGGGGTGGGTCAGCCGGTGGGCCAGCTCGCCGTGGTTGGTGAGCAGGATGATGCCCTCGGTCTCGGTGTCGAGCCGGCCGACGTGAAAGAGACGCGTCTCACGGTTGGTGACGTAGTCACCGAGGCACTGGCGGCCGTCCGGGTCCTCCATCGTCGAGACGACACCGGCGGGCTTGTTCAGCGCGAAGAAGAGGTGCGACTGGGTGGCGACGGTCAGCCCGTCGACCTTGATCTCGTCCTTGTCGGGGTCCACGCGCATGCCCTGCTCGACGACGATCTTGCCGTTGACCTCGACGCGGGCCTGGTCGATCAGCTCCTCGCAGGCGCGGCGCGAGCCCATGCCGGCGCGGGCGAGAACCTTCTGCAGCCGCTCGCCCTCCTGCTCGGCACCGGGGAAGGTCTTCGGGGTCTTGACCTGCGGCTTGTCGGCGTACCTGTCCCGGTTGCGCTGCTCGATCTTGGCGTCGAGCTCACGGGGGCGGGACGGGGCGCTGCCGCGCCGGGTGCCCTGGGGCTTCTGCGCGGGCTTCGGGCCGCCCTTGGCGCCGCCGCGCGCGGCCGCGCCACGGCCCTTGCGGGGGCCGGCTTCCTCGGCGGAACCACCCACGTCGTAGCGGCGCTCCTCGGGCCGGGGGCGGCGGGGGCGCTGCCCCTGCTTGTCGTCGCGCCCCGTGGCGCCGGCGCCCCGGGAGTCCCGGTTCCCGCCTGCGCCCCGGGAGTCCCGGTTGCCGCTTCCGCTGTTCCTGCCGCTGCTTCGCATCAAAATTCCGTCTTGTCGTCTGCGTCGGTGTCCGGTGCGTCCGGATCGAACGACGGCACACCCTCTTGTGTCTCGGCCTCGATCGCTTCCGCCTCGGGGAGGAAGGGCGCGAGCTCCGGGAGCTCGTCCAGGCCTCGCAGGCCCATCCGCTCCAGAAAGTAGTTCGTCGTCCTGTACAGGATCGCACCTGTTTCAGGTTCCGCGCCCGCCTCCTCGACCAGACCGCGCTGAAGGAGGGTGCGCATGACGCCGTCGCAGTTCACTCCGCGTACGGCCGAGACGCGAGAACGGCTGACCGGCTGACGGTACGCGACGACCGCGAGGGTCTCGAGAGCAGCCTGTGTGAGCCGGGCCTGCTGGCCGTCGAGGACGAAGCGCTCGACGGCGTCGGCGTGCTCGGCGCGGGAGTAGAACCGCCAGCCGCCCGCGACGAGCCGCAGCTCGAATCCGCGGCCCTGGACCGTGTACTCGTCCGCGAGCTCGCGCAGCGCGTCGGCGACGGCCCGGCGCGGCTGCTCCAGCACCTTGGCGAGGTGCTCCTCGGTGGCCGGCTCGTCGACGACCATGAGGACCGCTTCGAGCGCGGGCTTGAGATCACTCACGCGTTCTCCTCCTCCTGGTTCTCGCGAACCTCAGAATCGAATTCGTCGGTCACGGTGGGCAGATCGGCGCCCTCACCGCCGGTCCAGCGCACCATGAGCTCCCCGAGGGCGTCCTCCTGCTCCAGGACGACGGCCTTCTCCCGGTAGAGCTCCAGCAGGGCGAGGAAGCGGGCTACGACGGTGAGGGTGTCGGGAGCGTCGGCGGCGAGTTCCCGGAAACTCACCTGCCCGGCCTCCCGCAGCCGCGCGACGACCAGTTCGGCCTGCTCGCGCACGGACACGAGGGGAGCGTGGATGTGGTCGACGTACACCTGCGGCTTGGGCCGGGGCTGCATGGCCTTGACGGCGAGTTTGGCGAAGCCCTCGGCGCCGATGCTGATGACGACCTCGGGCAGCAGCTCGGCGTGATGGGGTTCGAGCCCGACGGTACGCGGATACCGCCTGCTCTCGTCCTCCAGCCGCCCGCTGAAGATCTCGGCGATCTGCTTGTACGCGCGGTACTGCAACAGCCGGGCGAAGAGCAGGTCACGCGCTTCGAGCAGCGCGAGATCGGCCTCGTCCTCCACCTCGGCGGAGGGGAGCAGCCGGGCTGCCTTGAGGTCGAGCAGGGTGGCGGCGACGACGAGGAACTCGGTGGTCTGATCGAGATCCCAGTCCTTGCCCATGGCGCGGATGTGCACCATGAACTCGTCGGTGACCTTGGAGAGGGCGACCTCGGTCACGTCCATCTTGTGCTTGGAGATGAGCTGCAGCAGCAGATCGAAGGGCCCCTCGAAGTTCGCCAGCCGCACCTTGAACCGCCCGTCGTCGACGACGGGCGCATCGGAGGCGCCGCCCTCTGCGGCCTCCGGCTCACCAGCGGGCCGGGCCTGCGCGGCCGAGTTCCCGCGGGAACCGGGAGCGTCCTGCGCAGCGACGGGCTCGACCTCAGTGGGAAGCGGCGCACGGGGCTCAGCCGGGGCCTCGCCAACCGCCTCCGGCGCGCCGACGGGACCGGCCTCCCCTGCCTCGGCACCGCCGGAACCGGGCGCAGGCTCCGCCTCGACCGGACGGCCGCCATCCGCGGGCTCGCCCGCGTCCAGATCGGCCTCGGCAGGGCCGCCGTCGCCGCGAAGCAGGCGACCGGGATCGGCTGGGGCTTCAGCCCCGCTCGCGGCCTCCGCGAAAGCCTCCAGCGGCGACGCACTGGGCTCGGCAGGAGCCTCGCCGGCCGGCTCCGGGCGGTCGGGGCGGGTGTCGACGCGACGCGGGCGGACCGGGGCCGGGGGCTCGCCCCCGGGTTCGGGAAGGGGCGTGGTGGGGGAAACCACCGTCGCCTCCCCCGGCGCACGCCCCCCGCCCCGGTCCGCGCCAGGGCCGCGGCCCAGCGAGCGGCGGGGCGGCGGCGGGGCGGAGTCGTCGGTCGTGGGCATCGTGGTCCAGGGGCAAAAGGAGCAGGCGGGGCAGCGCGCAGGCTACCGTCAGCGCCCGCGCAGGCGTCGTACGAGAATGCTCGCGTCGCCGCGCTGCTCAAGATCCGCCAGCACCACGGCCACCGCCTCGCGGACGATACGCCCCCGGTCGACGGCGAGCCCATGCTCGCCGCGCAGCACCAGCCGCGCGTGTTCGAGGTCCATCAGTTCCTCGGCCGAGACATAGACCGTGATCTTCTCGTCGTGCCGTTCGCGCCCGCTGGGGCGGCGGTTCGCGCCACGGCCACCGCCGCGGCGCCGCGCCTGCCCGGCCGGAGCTGCTGCAGCGGCGGACGCCTCCTGCGGGCGCCGCGGCGCCCCGCCGGAAGGCTCGGCCTCCGCCGTCCGGCTGCGCCCTTCCGCTGCGGAGTCCGCCTCGGCCGCGGAGTGCTCCTCCGAGGAAGCGGACGCGGACGCCGAGGCGGACGGCTCGGCCGCACCGTCCCCGACCGGATCGCTCTCCCCCGCCGGCGCCGGCACCCTCGGCTCGCCGTTGGCCTGCCTGCGCGGGGACGAGGACTGGAGGGCCATGCCCCCGGTCGTACGGAACAGCTCGTCCGCCCCGGGCAGACTCACTCGGCGTGACACCGGGCGAGCACCTCCCTGGCGAGCTGACGGTACGCGGCGGCGCCCACGGAGTTCGATGCGTACGTGGTGATGGGCTCACCGGCGACCGTCGTCTCGGGGAAGCGCACCGTCCGGCCGATCACCGTGTGGTAGACGTGATCATCGAAGGCCTCGACGACCCGCGCCAGGACCTCACGGCTGTGCACCGTACGGGAGTCGTACATCGTGGCGAGGATGCCGTCGAGCTCCAGGTCGGGGTTGAGCCGCTCCTGGACCTTCTCGATCGTCTCGGTCAGCAGAGCCACACCGCGCAGCGCGAAGAACTCGCACTCGAGCGGCACGATCACCTTGTGCGCCGCGGTCAGCGCGTTCACGGTGAGCAGGCCGAGCGAGGGCTGACAGTCGATCACGATGTAGTCGTAGTCGGACATCAGCGGCTTCAGCGCACGCTGCAGCGTCGACTCGCGCGCGACCTCGCTCACCAACTGCACTTCCGCGGCCGAGAGATCGATATTGCTCGGCAGCAGGTCCATGTTGGGGACCGCGGTCTTCAGCAGTACCTCGTCCGCCGACATGCCCCGCTCCATGAGCAGGTTGTAGACGGTGAGGTCCAGCTCCATCGGATTGACACCGAGGCCGACCGACAGGGCTCCCTGCGGGTCGAAGTCGACGAGCAGCACTCGCCGTCCGTACTCCGCGAGCGCGGCGCCCAGGTTGATCGTCGACGTCGTCTTGCCGACGCCGCCCTTCTGGTTGCACATCGCGATGATCTTCGCGGGACCGTGGGAGGTCAGCGGACCCGGGATCGGGAAGTACGGCAGCGGCCGCCCGGTGGGGCCGATCCGCTCGCGGCGCTGACGCGCGGCGTCAGGGGCGAGGGTGGCCGCGTACTCGGGATCGGGCTCGTACTCGGCGTCGGGGTCGTAGAAGTGCCCCTCGGGGACTTCCTCGTAGGCGGCGAAGTGGGTGGACTCTCGGCCACTCTCGTTGCCGGCCATGGCGTTCACGTGTTGGCCGTCCATCATCTTCATCGTGTGGGCTGTCGTCATGTGCGTCGGGTGCGTCGTGTGCTGATGCGTCTCGAAGGTTCGGACAGCGACGGAGCCGACAGCCTCGGGCCCGGGCTGCTCTGTTGACGGGACCCGGCCCCTCGCAGGCATCCCTGGTTGACCACCCCCGGGAGTAAATGTCGACTCATTCACAAGTCGTCTTACCTCCTTGGACGTGACCAGGACTTTATCGATAGGTCAGCGTGGCACCATGCCGACGGTTTGCGACTCTATGGCGTGTCACCGGTCCGCAGCAACACAATCCGCCGGACCCGGCCCGATGTGTCGGCAACCGAACACCCTTCTGTCAAGGGTGCTCAGGACTCACGGCGTGACCTGGGCGTCAGGTTTCGTGGGTGCGCGAAACGGTTAAAGGGTTACGTTCGAGGCGAGTTGAACGAGCGTCGCAAAGTGCTCGTATACACGTCCGGCCGGACCTTGCTCGGCAAGGTCCGGCCGTTGGCATGATGTTGACGGCGCGAGTTGACTGTCAGCCGAGAAGTGCGCTCAGTTCGACGCTCTGCAGGCCGTGGGCCTCGGCGACCGGGCCGTAAACGACCTGGCCGTCATGGGTGTTGAGCCCCTTGGCGAGCGCCGGGTCGCGGCGCAGCGCCTCGACCCAGCCGCGGTTGGCGAGCTCCACGATGTAGGGAAGCGTCGCGTTGGTGAGCGCGTACGTGGAGGTGTTCGGCACCGCGCCCGGCATGTTGGCGACGCAGTAGAAGACCGAGTCGTGGACCGCGAAGGTCGGCTCGGCATGGGTGGTCGGACGCGAGTCCTCGAAGCAGCCACCCTGATCGATTGCAATGTCGACAAGTACACTTCCGGGCTTCATCTTGGCGACGAGCTCGTTGGTGACCAGCTTCGGCGCCTTGGCGCCGGGGATGAGAACCGCGCCGATGACGAGGTCGGCCTCGACGACGGCCTTCTCGAGCTCGTAGGCGTTGGAGACGATCGTCTTCACCTTGGTACCGAAGACCTTGTCGGCCTCACGCAGCTTGTTGATGTCACGGTCGAGCAGGGTCACATGGAAGCCCATGCCGACGGCGATCTGCGTGGCGTTCCAGCCGGAGACACCGCCGCCGATGACGACAGCCTCGCCGGCCGCCGTGCCCGGGACACCGCCCGGCAGCACACCGCGGCCGCCGACCGAACGCATCAGGTGGTACGCGCCGACCTGCGGGGCCAGCCGGCCCGCGACCTCGGACATCGGGGCGAGCAGCGGCAGCGCGCGGTTCGCGGTCTCGACCGTCTCGTACGCGATGGCGGTGGTGCCGGACTCCAGCAGGGCGTCCGTGCACTCACGGGAGGCGGCGAGGTGCAGGTAGGTGAAGAGCGTCTGGTCCTTGCGGAGGCGGTGGTACTCCTCGGCGATGGGCTCCTTGACCTTCAGAAGCAGGTCGGCCGTCGCCCAGACCTCGTCGGCGGTGGGCAGGATCTGCGCACCCGCGGCGACGAACTCGCCATCCGTGATCGAGGAGCCGACACCGGCGTCCTGCTCGATGAAGACCTGGTGGCCGTGGCGCACCAGCTCGTGCACACCAGCGGGGGTGATGGCCACCCGGAACTCGTTGTTCTTGACCTCGCGGGGGATGCCGACCTTCACGTCGATCACGGTCCTTGGCTCAGGGGATACGGGGGCAATGCCATACATACCCGGATACGCACGGCGCACCGGAGGACACCACGAGAACATGTGGCGGAGCCAGTCTAATGAAGGATTTCTAGCTGTCTAGCCTTACAAAACATCAATCTTTGGCTGAAGTGCTGCGGATTTCGTAGGCGGAACCTTCCTCTCCGAGCAGTCTTCCCGCAGTCGCACGGTGCAGCCGGGCCGCCGCCGGGTCGCCCAGCCGGTCGAGGGTGTCGGCCAGCCTGAGCTGCAGCGCTGCCTGCAGCCGGGCGTCCCCGGCCTGCCGCGCCCACTCGACCGCCTCGCGGCAGGTGTGCAGGGATTCCTCCGGCCTGCCGGCGTATTCCTGTACGCGGGCCACCTCGCTCAACGCCCGCGCCTGAGACGGGAGATCGCCGAGCCTGCGGTATCCGGCGGCGGCGGCCCGCCAGCTGCGCAGGGCCTCGCCGTACCGGCCCGCATAGGTGTGCGCGGTGCCGAGCCTCCCGTAGAGCCTTGCCTCGTCCGCCCGCTCGCCGCGCGTCTGGCGCTGGGCCAGCGCCCTCCCGTACCAGTCGGCGGCCCGCTGCCAGTCCCCGAGGTCCTGGTGGGCGGCGCCTACGGATTCCATCGCGCGGCCGGTCGCGTACGGGTCATGTGCCGCCCGTCCGGCGTCCAGAGCGGCCCGGTAGCGGACCAGTGCGTCCTTGGTACGGCCGGTCTGCGCATCCAGATCGGCGAGATTGAGCAGGGCCGCGGCCTCTTCCCGGTGCAGTCCGCGGCGCTGTGCGACCGAGAGCACCAGCTGGTGCAGACCGTAGAGCTCCGGCGCCGCCGCCTCGGTGCCGCGGTGTGCGGCCAGTGCCCGGACCAGGGCGGCGACCAGCCGTCGCGCCAGCGTGTCCAGATCGCCGTCCTCGACCGCCATGCGCGCCGCGGCCAGCAGCGCGGGCTGTCGCAGCCGAAGCCACTGCGCCGCGGCGGCCGCATTGGCGAAGCGCAGCGCGCGCGGCATCCCGGCCAGCTTCTTGACGGCAGGGGAGCCGTCCGGCTCGGTGACGGCACGGCAGGCCTGCAGCTGTCGTACGGTGCGCTCCAGCATCCGGGCGCGGGCCAGCTGCACCTCGGCCGGCCGGTCCTGCGCCTCCATCAGCGCGCGCAGCAGCGGCGCGAGGGCGCCCGGCACCTCGTACTGAACGTCCCCCGGCGCCGACGAGGGCCCCGCGAGTGTGTGCAGAAAACCGTGGGCCGCGAGTTCGTGCAGCGTCGTGCCGGCGGTCTGTACCGAGCAGCCGGCCAGTGCGGACGCGGTGTGGGCGTCTGCCGTCCCGCCCGGTGCGAGGGCAAGCAGTCGCAGCATCCCGGCGGCCGACGGCGGCAGCGATTCGTAGACGAGCCTGAAGGCGCGGGCGAGCGGACGGGCACTCGTGGGCTGCTCCCCCGCGTCCGGCAGGCCGCGCAGCCGCTTGGCCACATCGGCGACCGACGCCCGCGGCCGGGCGGCAAGCCAGCCGCCGATCAGGACCAGCGCGGCGGGCAGCCCGCCGCACTCCTCGGCGATGGACTCGGCGGCCTGCGGATCCACGGTGATCCGCACCGAGCCGGTGAAGGTGCCGAGCAGTTCGATCGCGGACTTGGCGTCCATGCCGCCGAGGGTGCACGGCCTTACATCGGGAATGCCGGTGAGCGGGCCCTGGGCCACGGCGACAACCAGGCAGTCGGAGTTGTCGGGCAGCAGCGGGTCGACCTGTTCGGCGTCCCCGGCGTCGTCGAGGAACAGCAGCGTGCGGCGTACGGCGAGCGCCTCGCGGACCATCTCGGTCAGCTCGTCCTCGTCCGCGCCGGGCGGCGATGCGATGGAGAGGGAGTCGAGCAGTGCGCGGGCCGCCTGTTCCATCGGGACCCGTCGTCCGCCCGGCTCGGTCAGCCGGGTGCGCAGTACCCCGTCGGGGTAGTCGTCGGCGAGTCTGCGCGCCAGTTCATCGGCGAGTGCGGTCCGGCCCGATCCCGGCCGCCCGGCGATGAGGAGCACCCGGGCACGCGGAGCCTTGCGGCCGGAGATGGTGTCCAGGCCGGCCCGTTCGATGTCGGCCCGCAGGGCCTTCAACTCCCGCTGGCGACCGAAGAATTGGCTGCCCGACGCACCGGCCTGGCCGCCCACGTCCACCGCCTGATCCGCCACGGGCCACGCTCCCGTCCAGTCCGCGCACGAGCCGAGCCCGCAGGGACTCCGCACGGGCGTTCCGAGCGTAGTTCACGCTCTGCTACGAACCGTGCGGAGCATGGCGGGGGCGTCGCCCGATCGGATCAGCAGATCGTCGGACCGGAGCGGATGCCGGGGGTGGTTCAGGCCTCGAAGGGGCGGGCCGGCCAGGGAGCCTCGGCCGGGCGCAGCGAGTCGAAGCCCTCGCCATTCAGTACGGCGGTCAGCGAGAGGACGCCCACGATCAGGCAGTTGTTGTGCAGATCGCCCGCGAGTGCACCGCGCACGAGCTCCTGGAGCGGTACCCGCGCGAGCTCCATGTCGGCCTCCTCCTCGGAGACCTCGAAGCGCTCCCCCTCGGCCTCCGACAGATCTCGGGCGAGGAAGATCCGTACGGCTTCGTCGCAGCCGCCCGGCGTGGGGTAGACGTCGGCCAGCACCCGCCATTCCTCGGCCTTGACGTGCGCCTCCTCGTACAGCTCGCGCTGTGCGGCGTGCAGCGGGTTCTCCCCGGGCACGTCCAGGAGGCCGGCCGGGATCTCCCAGAGCTTGTGGCGCACGGGGTGACGGTACTGACGCAGTACGAGCACACGGCCCGCGTCGTCGAGGGCGAGCACCGCCACCGAACCGGGGTGGACCTGGTAGTCGCGCCGTGCCACCGTGCCGTCGGGCATGACCACGTCGTCGGTGCGGACACTGGTCTTGTTGCCCCGGAAAGGCGTCGCGGTCGCGACGACCTGCCACTGCTCGGGCGTGTCCTTGATGGTCATGAAAAACGTCCTCCCGCCACGTACATGCAGAACCGGGGCACGCGCCCGCGGGGCCTTGTGCGGGGATGCCCCCAGACCCCGAGGCCCGGGCCCCGGTCAACCGTAACGCCTGTGCGCTACTTGGCCGTCTTGCGCTCCACCGCGGCCTTCACCAGACCGGCGAAGAGCGGGTGCGGACGCGTCGGGCGCGACCGCAGCTCCGGGTGCGCCTGGGTGGCGACCAGGTAGGGGTGAACCTCGCGCGGGTACTCGACGTACTCGACGAGCCTGTTGTCGGGGGACGTGCCCGAGAAGAGGAGGCCCGCCTTCTTCTCCAGCTCCGCGCGGTAGGCGTTGTTCACCTCGTAGCGGTGGCGGTGGCGCTCCTCGACATAGGGCTGGTCGCCGTAGACCTCGCGGACGATCGAGCCCTCGGCGAGCTTCGCCGGGTAGAGGCCGAGGCGCATCGTTCCGCCGAGGTCGCCCGCGCCCTCCACATAGGCCAGCTGCTCCTCCATGGTGGAGATCACCGGGTGGGCGGTGGCGGCGTCGAACTCGGTGGAGTTGGCCTCGGGGATCTCGGCCAGGTTTCGCGCGGCCTCGATCACGATGCACTGCAGGCCCAGGCACAGGCCGAGCAGCGGGATCTTGTTCTCGCGGGCGTAGGTGATCGCGCCGACCTTGCCGTTCACACCGCGGTCGCCGAAGCCGCCGGGGATGAGGACCGCGTCGACGTCACCGAGCTGCTTGGCGGCGCCGGCCGCGGTCTTGCAGTCGTCGGAGGTGACCCACTTGACCGTGACACGGGCCTTGTTGGCGAAGCCACCGGCGCGCAGCGCCTCGATCACCGAGAGATAGGCGTCGGGGAGATCGATGTACTTGCCGACCAGCGCGACCGTGACCTCGTGGTCGGGGTTGTGCACCCGGTCCAGCAGGTCGTCCCACGTGGTCCAGTCGACATCGCGGAACGGCAGGTCGAGCTTGCGTACGACATAGGCGTCCAGGCCCTCGGTGTGCAGCACCTTGGGGATGTCGTAGATCGACTTGGCGTCGATGGCCGCGACCACGGCCGCCTCGTCCACGTCGCACATCAGCGAGATCTTGCGCTTGATCGCGATCGGAACATCGCGGTCCGCCCGCAGCACGATCGCGTCTGGCTGAATACCGATGTTCCGAAGGGCGGCCACGGAGTGCTGGGTCGGCTTGGTCTTGAGCTCGCCGGAGGGGCCGATGTAGGGCAGCAGCGAGATGTGCACGACGAAGACGTTGTCCCGGCCGACCTCGTGGCGGACCTGGCGGACGGTCTCCAGGAACGGCAGTGACTCGATGTCGCCGACGGTGCCGCCGACCTCGGTGATGACGACATCGACGTCGTCGGTCGCCATGCGCCGGATGCGGTGCTTGATCTCGTTGGTGATGTGCGGGATGACCTGGACGGTGTCGCCCAGGTACTCCCCGCGCCGCTCCTTGGCGATGACCTGGGAGTAGACCTGCCCCGTGGTGACGTTGGCCGAGCCGTCGAGGTCGACGTCGAGGAAGCGCTCGTAGTGGCCGATGTCCAGGTCGGTCTCGGCACCGTCGTTGGTGACGAACACCTCACCGTGCTGGAAGGGGTTCATCGTGCCCGGGTCGACGTTCAGATACGGGTCGAGCTTCTGCATGGTGACTCGCAGGCCCCGCGCCTTGAGCAGCGCGCCCAGGCTGGAGGCCGTGAGGCCCTTGCCGAGGGAGGAGGCGACACCCCCGGTGACGAAGATGTGCTTGGTCGTCATGGATTTGGGCGGCATCGCCAAGAGGGGGCTCCCGTGGTCGCGAGGTGAGGTGCGTACCGGCGTGCCTTCCGGTCGTCCGGAGGGTGCCGTCGCTGCGGTTTCGGGGCCCCTGATTCGCACAGGACGGCCACCGGTCCACGGGGTACCAGGGTATCAGCGCCGACGGGAGACTGCTTCCGGCCACGCGTCGCCACTTGCGTACCCCGCTCACCAGGACTCACCCTTGGCTCACTCGTTCGGCTGAGTTGTGTTGCCGAGACGGGCGCGCAGATCATTACTGTGCGTCGTATCCTGCTCGGACACTCGCTCGCCGAGCGATGCAGAGGGGCGCGCGAAGCGCATCGAGCAGGGTGGTGGAGGGCGACGGGTGGGACGTCACATGACACCATCATCCGTCGACCGGAACACCGCGCTCGTCGACGACCCTTGACAGCAGTAAGCGCCCCGCGGGGCGGACGTGGCCGTTCGACTGGAGATGCACGTGGCCGGGCGCATCGAGGATTACGCACTTATCGGAGACATGCAGACCGCAGCACTGGTCTGCAGGGACGGAACAGCGGACTGGCTGTGCCTACCCCGCTTCGACTCGCATGCCATTTTCGCGGGCCTCCTCGGTACCGAGGAGCACGGTTTCTGGCGGCTCGGTCCCGCGCACTCCGCGGAGGCGGGGCCTCCGGCCGCCGACCGGCGTCGCTACCGCGGTGACTCGCTGATCCTCGAATCGGAGTGGGACACGCCCCGCGGCACGGTCCGCGTGACGGACTTCATGCCGCCGCGTGACGGCGCGCCCCAGCTCATCCGGATCGTGGAGGGCGTGAGCGGGCGCGTGCCGATGCGCTCCACACTGCGCATGCGCTTCAGCTACGGGCGTGTGGTGCCCTGGGTCCACAAGGTCGACGGGCGCACAGTCGCCGTCGCCGGACCGGACTCGGTCTGGCTGGACACCTCCACGGAGACGTACGGCAAGAACCTCACCACGTACTCCGACTTCACCGTCGCCCCCGGCGAGCGGATCGCGTTCACGATCAGCTGGCAGCCCTCGCACCACCAGCCGCCGGCGCTGCCGGACCCGGAGGGCTCGCTGGAGGCGACCGAGGACTTCTGGCGGGAGTGGGTCGAGCACTGCACGTACCACGGGCCCTACCGCGAGGCCGTGGTCCGCTCGCTGATCACGCTGAAGGCGCTGACCTACGCGCCCACGGGCGGGATCGTGGCCGCGCCGACGACCTCGCTGCCGGAGGAGATCGGCGGCGTACGCAACTGGGACTACCGCTACACCTGGCTGCGCGACGCCGCGATCACCCTCTCCTCACTGCTGCGCACCGGCTACCGCGAGGAGGCCCGCGCCTGGCGCGAGTGGCTGCTGCGCTCGGTGGCGGGCGACCCGGAGAACCTGCAGATCATGTACGGGATCGCGGGCGAACGGGAGCTGGGCGAGGCCGAGTTGGACTGGCTGCCCGGCTATGAGAACTCCGCTCCGGTACGCGTCGGCAACGGCGCGGCGCACCAGCTCCAGCTGGATGTGTACGGCGAGGTCACCGAGGCTCTGCATCTGGCGCACATGACCGGCCTGGCGCGCAACGACTACGCCTCGCTGCTCCAGCTCAAGCTGATCCGCTACCTGGAGAAGCACTGGGACCAGCCCGACGAGGGCATCTGGGAGGTGCGCGGGCCGCGCAGGCACTTCGTGCACTCGAAGGTGATGGCGTGGGTCGCGGTCGACCGGACGATCAAGCTGATCGAGTCCGGCGACGCGGACGGTCCCATCGAGCGGTGGCGCGAGATGCGTGACGACATCCACCGCGATGTCTGCGAGAAGGGGTACGACCCGGAGCGCAACACGTTCACGCAGTCGTACGGCTCCAAGGAGCTGGACGCCTCCCTGCTGCTGATTCCGCAGATGGGCTTTCTGCCGCCGGACGACAAGCGCGTCATCGGCACGATCGAGGCGATCCAGCGGGAGCTGGGCACGGAGGACGGTTTCGTCCTGCGCTACCCGACCGCGGGCGAGGACGCCGGTGTGGACGGTCTGGAGGGCGACGAGGGAGCGTTCCTGGCCTGCTCGTTCTGGCTCGCGGACGACCTGGCGATGATCGGCCGGGTGGACGAGGCGCGGCGGCTCTTCGAGAAGCTGCTCTCGCTCCGCAACGACCTGGGGCTGCTTGCCGAGGAGTGGGACGCGAAGCTGCAGCGGCAGGTGGGGAACTTCCCGCAGGCGTTCAGCCATGTCCCGCTGATCGACACGGCGCTGCGGCTGACGGCCTCTGGCGCGTACGGAGGATAGAGCGCGAGGAGCGCGGCACGAACGCGGCACGACGAAGAGCGCGGCAGGACCAGGAGCGCGGCAGGGCGGCTCGACCGATCATGTCCTCCTTGTCGGGACTACGATGAAAATGTCCTGTCGCGCCCTCGGAAGGGGGCCACTATGGCGCCCCATGACATCACGGAGGCCGCGCTGGCCGGTCTCCGCAGGGAACTGACCGGCGATGCGTACACCCCCGGTGATGCGGGGTACGACGACGCTCGCACCATCTTCAACGGCATGATCGACCGGCGTCCCGCCGTCATCGCCCAGTGCGAGACGGGACCGGATGTCGCCAGGGCGGTCCGCTTCGGCCGCGACAACGATCTGGAGATCGCCGTCCGCGGCGGCGGCCACAGCGTCGCGGGCATGGCGGTGACCGACGGCGGAATCGTCGTCGACCTGCGCCGCATCCACACCGTGGTCGTCGATCCCCAGTCCCGGGCCGCACGGATCGGCGGCGGCGCCACCATGAGCCATCTCGACCGGGCGACCCAGCCCCACGCTCTGGCGACCACCGGCGGGCGAGCGTCCACCACCGGGGTCGGTGGCTTCACGCTGGGCGGCGGATCGGGCTGGCTGGAGCGCAAGTGGGGCCTGGCCTGCGACAATCTCATCGCCGTGGAGCTGGTGACCGCCGACGGCGACACCGTCCACGCCAGTGCGGACGAGAACCAGGAGCTGTTCTGGGCGCTGCACGGCGGGGGCGGCAACTTCGGCGTGGCCACGGCCATCACCCTGCAACTGCATGCGCTCCCGGCGATGTCGATGGTCATGCTGCTGTTCCAGCCCGAGGCCGGACCCGAAGTCGTGCGCGCCTACCGTGACTTCATCGAGTCCGCGCCGGACGAGGTCGGCGGCGGCTGTCTCTATCTCACCGGGCCGCCCGAGCCGTTCGTTCCCGAGCACATGGTGGGCAGGCTCGTGCTCGCCGTGCTGGTGACGTACGCGGGCTGGGAGGAAGAGGCCCGTGATGTGAGCGAGCCGATGCTCGGTCTCGGCCACGAGGCCGAAGTCATCGCCGAACTGCCGTACGCGGACCTGCAGTGCATGCTCGACGACCCGCCGCTCATGCGTAACTACTGGTCCGCGGAGTTCATGGCGGGTTTCCCGGACGAGGCCGTCGACGTCTACTGCTCCCGCGCGGCCGACATGCCCGTACCCACCGGCACACAGCACGTTCTGTTCCCGATGGGCGGCGCGGTGGCCAGGGGTCCTGCCGACTATCCGGTGCCCTGGCGCGAGGCGCCGTGGGCCGTGCATCCCTTCGGAGTCTGGGAGAGCCCCGACGACGACGAGCGGGCAAAGCAGTGGGTGCGGGACGTACGCGCCGATGTGAAGCCCTGGTCGCTGAGCGCGACGTATCTGAACTTCATCGGGCAGGAGGGACAGGAGCGGGTGGTCGCGGCTTACGGCGAGGACAACTACAAGCGCCTGGCCGCGGTCAAGGCGGAGTACGACCCCGAGAACGTGTTCCGGCTCAACCACAACATCAAACCAGCGTCACCGAACGGGGCATGACGACTGCCCGCGGGGCCCTGGTTATGTGCGCGGACGCACCGGCCCCGGTAGCGTCCGCGTCGCCGGTCCGGCCCGAGTGAAAGCGCGAGGCGACAGTCAGTGGAGACCCAAGGTGGCATCACGGTGCAGCAGGCACTGGAACTGCCCGGACTGCGCGCCGGACTTCCGGAGGTCGTCGCCGGCGCGGACCGGCTGCAGCGGACGGTGCGCTGGGTGCATGCCGGTGAGGCGCCCAACATCGCCTCCCTGCTCAAGGGTGGCGAGCTCCTGCTCACCACGGGCATGGGGCTCGGCACCCGGCCCGCCGAACAGCGGGCCTCCGTACGCCGGCTCGCGGACCGCGGCATCGCCGCGCTCGTGGTGGAGCTGGGGCCGCGCTTCAGCCGGCTGCCCTCGGTGATCGTGGAGACCGCGCGGGCGGTCGGACTGCCGCTCGTGCAGCTGCACCGGGAGGTCCCCTTCGTCTCGGTGACCGAGGAGGTCCACACCGAGATCGTCAACGGGCACTACGCACTGCTGCGGCAGGCCGAGGAAGTGCACCGGCGTTGCACGGAGGTGCTGCTCGAAGGGGGCGGGGTGCCCCAAGTGCTGCGTATCCTCGCCGACTTCACCGCGAACCCCGTCTTCCTGGAGACGGCGGACGGACAGCTCCTGTTTGCGGCCGGATCCGATTCGGGACGGGCCGGGGCGGATCCGCTCCAGGTCTGGGACAGGCTGCGGAGCCAGCGTGCGGCACGGGAGTCGCCGCCGGCCGGGACGGTCCTGGTCGACGTCCCCGGCGGCGGTCAGGGCGCCGCGTCGGTACGCGCGCGGCTCGTCCTGCTGGCCGTCGGCTCCCCGCTGCTGACGGTGCACCGGATGGCGGCGGAGCGGGCGGCCGGGCTGCTGGCGGTCGTCCTGATGCAGGCCCGCCAGGAGGAGGAGCTGGCTGCGCGCGGCCGCGGCGACTTCCTGACGGACCTGGCGGAGGGCCGCATCACGGCGGAGGACGCGCCGGCCCAGGCGAAGGTCCTTGGCTTCAAGCCGGGCGAGGGACCGCTGCTGCCGGTCGTCATGCGCCTGGCCGCGGAGCTCTCGCCGTCCGGGAACTGGGCGTTGCTCGCCCGCGCGGTGCTGGAGGAGCTGTCGGCGGTCGGCGTACCGGTGCTGCTGGGCGTACGCCCCGTGGAGGGCCGGGTTCCGCTCCTGCTCGGCCTGCGCTCCGAGTCCGAACGCACGGCCGTCGCCGACCGGGTCGCCGCGGCGCTGCGGGCGGGCGTCGAACGAGCCGGCCTGGAACGCGCGGGCGCGCACCCGCCGGTCGTGGTCGTCGGCATGGCGGGCGGCTGGGCGGCGGCATCGGCCGGCCTGCGCCACGCCTCGGAAACGGCGACGGCGGCGCAGGGCCTCTCGGACCGTCCCTGGTACGACGCCCGCCGCCTGGACATCGACCTCCTGCTCTGGCGCCTGCGGGACCACCCGGACCTGTCGGCTTTCGTGGAGCGCGCGATCGGCCCCCTGCGCGACCACGACGCGTCCTCGCGCCCGCCGCTCCTCCCGACGCTGCAGACGTACTTGGCCCACGCGGGCCGCAAGGCGGAAACGGCCCGCGAGCTCCATCTGAACCGCCAGACGCTGTACAACCGCCTTGCCCGCATCTCGGAACTCCTGGGCACGGACCTGGACGACCCGCAGACGGTACTGGCCTTGAGCCTGGCGCTGAGGGCGAGACGGCACGTGGGGTGAGGCACGGGGTGCTGGGCGCCCGGTGCCGCGGGGTGGCCGTCGGGGCTGGATACGCCGCGAGGCCCGCCCGCCGGGAGGCGGCCTGTCCGCGCCGCGAAGCGGGCGCATGGGGAGCGTGGGGGCGTAGCCCCCGCGTCCCGCTTCCCCCTGCGGCCGGAGGCCGTCAGCTCGCGCCGCGAAGCGGGCGCTTCGGGATGTGGCGGCACCGAGCCGACGCGCCGGAAGGTGGTTGGCTCGCGCCGCGAAGCGGGCGCTTCGGGGGTGTGGCGGCGCCAACCCCCAAGTTCCCCCCTGGGGACCTGGGGTCCGCGCCGCGAAGCGGGCGCTTCGGGGGTGTGGGGGCGCCAGCCCCCACGTAACCCCAGGGGTCCGGGGCGGAGCCCCGGTTCGGGATGGGGGTACCTCCCACGGCCGCCAGGCCGTAGGGGGAGGGCGGGGTGGGGAGAATTCAGCGCCCCGCCACCACCTCGTCGTACACGCTCAGAACCTGCGCGATCGTCTCGTCCTCCGTCGGCCACGTCCCCGCCTGCACCCGCCCCGCCGCCGCCAGTTCCCCCCGTCGCCCCTCGTCCGCCAGCAGTCGTGCCACCGCGTCGGCCAGCGTGGCCGCGTCCCCGTACGGGACCAGTTCCGCCGCGTCGCCCACGAGTTCCGGGATGCCGCCGACCGCCGTCGCGACCAGGGGGACGCCCAGGCGCAGGGCCTCCTGGGCGAGCAGGGAGCGGGCCTCCCAGCGGCTCGGGAGGAGGGCGACGTCCGCCGCCGGGAGGAGGTCGCCGATGTCGTCCCTGCGGCCCACCAGCCGTACCGGAAGGCCCTCCGTCTCGATGCGGCGCTGGAGCGCACCCCGCTCCCGCCCCTCCCCCGCGATCACCACCAGCGGCATCGGGTCGAGGCCGCGCCACAGCCCTGCCGCGTCCAGCAGCGTCCCGTACCCCCGGTGCGGCACGAGGCTGCCCACCGCCATCAGCAACGGCCGGTCCACCGCGCCCAGTTCGGCCCGCGACTTGTCCGCGCCGCGGTCCGGACGCCCCCGCGGGGCGGGCGCCGCGACCGGTGCGAGGCGGGCGTCGCGCGCGCCGCGCCGGCGGGCCCGGTCGACCAGTTCGGAGCAGGTGCCGAACACAACCGCCGCCGCCCGAGCAGCCCTTCGCTCCAGCAGCCGCAGCACCTGACCGCGCGCGCCCTCGGCGTGCGAGCGGGTGTGCCAGGTGACGACGAGCGGCACGCGCTGCCCGCTGAGCGCCAGCGTGGCGCGTACGGCGGCGTGCAGCCCGTGCGCGTGCACGACATCCGCCTTCGCGCAGGCCGCGCGCAACGCCCCGATCGCCGCCGGATCGCTCCGCCGCGGTACGGCGGCGAAGTGCGCCCCGGCGCCGGGGAAGTCGTAGAGGTGCTTCAGTTCGGCGGGGGCGCACACCGTCACCCGCACGCCCCGCGCCACCAGCCCCGCGGCCAGCGACCTGACATGCGCGCTGCTGCCCGCACTGCCGCCGCCCAGCACCTGGACCGTACGCAGCTGTGTCACGCGCCAAGGATGCCAGCCCGCACGCACGTTCCGGCACTGTCGGGGTGTCGTTGACGTGTCCCGGCCGGGCGGCGCGGGGCGCGGTGTCACTCACATGGGTGATCCCGCGAGCCTGCTGACCTCGTCCCCGTACACGGCCGCAGCGATCAGGCCCGCCGCGTGAACGACAAGCCCGGCGCGGCCGTTGCCCGCGACGATCGCGGCGCCGAGTGCCGCGCCCAGGGCGTGCGCCCCGCTGTCGCCGAGCATGGTCCGCTCGCCCAGGTCCTCGGCGACGATCGCGGCGGCGGCTCCCATGGGCGCCGCGGCGAGCGCACCGGCGGTGCCGCGACGCAGCAGGCCGGGCGCGCCGATCCCGAGCACGGCGACGGCGGCCCGTCCCGGCGCGACGTCCACGAGGTTGACCAGGTGGGCGGTGCCTGCAATCACGATCCCGGCGAGGAGCTTGTCGACGGGCCGCTCCTTGAGCAGCGCCCCCGCGGCGAGCCCCGCCGCCCCGATGCCGAAGAGCTTCACGGCCCCGCTTGTCACCTCGCCGTGCCCCAGCGCGCTCAGGTGCGCCCTGAAGCCGCGTCGGTGGTCCCCCTTCAGGTCGTCGTACGCCCCGCACGCCCCCGCCGCGACCACCGCGACAGCGGTCGGCCCCGAAGCCGCCGACGCGGCCCCGACCGCGGCCCCGACCGCGGCGGCCGGCCCGGCGTAGAGGTCGACCGTGCGGCCCGCGTAGTTCTTGCGCTGCCACTGCGCGGGGTCCCCGGGCGCCCGTCTGCGCAGCACCTCGTACACGGACCGGGTCGCCCCGAAGGCGGTGGCGAAAGC
Source organism: Streptomyces sp. NBC_00885 (assembly GCF_045207475.1). NCBI lineage: Bacteria > Bacillati > Actinomycetota > Actinomycetes > Kitasatosporales > Streptomycetaceae > Streptomyces > Streptomyces sp. NBC_00885. The sequence goes on along the minus strand of NZ_CP108796.1, from coordinate 6,876,017 downwards.
GGCCGCGCGCCTCATCGACCGTCCGCCCGCGCCGTGGCGAGCAGTTCCTCGGCATGCGCCCGAGCCGTCTGGGAGTCCTCCTGGCCCGCCAGCATCCGCGACAGCTCGCGCACCCTGTCCTCCCCTTCGAGGACCGTGACTCCGGACCGGGTCACCGACCCGTCGTTGGTCTTCTCGACCAGCAGCTGCCGGTCGGCGAACGCCGCCACCTGCGGCAGATGTGTCACGACCACCACCTGCGCCGTCTTCGCGAGCTTCGCCAGACGGCGTCCGATCTCGACCGCCGCCTTTCCGCCCACGCCCGCGTCGACCTCGTCGAAGAGATACGTCGGCACCGGGTCGGTTCCGGCGAAGACAACCTCGACCGCGAGCATCACGCGCGAGAGCTCACCGCCCGAAGCCCCCTTGGCGATCGGCCGCGGCGGCGCGCCCGGGTGCGGGGCCAGCAGCAGTTCGACCTCGTCGACGCCGGAGGGGCCGTACGCCACGGTACGGCCCCCGACCTCGACGCCCTCCGGGTCCTCACTCTGGCGGATCTCGAACGACACGCGCGCGTGCGGCATCGCGAGCGAGGCCAGCTCCTCGGTGACCGCTTCGGCGAACCGCGCCGCCGCCTCCGTACGTGCGTCGGTCAACGCCTGTGCCAGGCCCGACAGTTCGCTGCGCAGAGCGTCGCGCTCGGCCGCCAGCTCCCCGATCCGGTCGTCGTCGCCGTCCAGCTCGGTGAGGCGTTCGGCGCTCTGTTCGGACCATGCGAGTACGGCGGCAATGCCTTCACCGTGCCCGCCGTACTTGCGCGTCAGCGCGGTCAGCGCCGCCCGCCGTTCCTCCACCGCGGCGAGGCGCAGCGGATCGGCGTCCAGATTGTCCGCGTACCCGGCGAGCTCTCCGGCCACATCGCCGAGCAGGATGGAGATCTCGCCCATCCGGTCGGCGAGCGCGGCGAGCGCCGGGTCGTGGGAGCGCACGGCGTCCAGTGCCCGTCCCGCGCCCGCGACGAGCGTCGTGGCGTCGACGCCCTCCGGATCCTCGGGATTGCCCGCCAGCGCGGCGTGGGCGACGGACGCGGCGGAGGCGAGAGCCTCGGCGTGCCCGAGCCGTTCGGCTTCGGCGGCGAGTTCGACGTCCTCGCCCGCGCGCGGCTCGACGCCCTCGATCTCGCTGAGACCGAAGCGCAGCAGATCGGCTTCCTGTGCCCGCTCACGCGCGCGCGTGGTCAGCTCGTCCAGCTCCACGGAGACGGCCCGCAGCCGCCGGTACGCGGCCGCGTACTTGGCATGCGGCCCGGTGACCGCGTCGCCCGCGTACCGGTCGAGTGCCTCCCGCTGCCGCGCCGGTCGCAGCAGCCCCTGCTGGTCGGTCTGGCCGTGTACGGCCACGAGCTCGTCGGCCAGCTCGGACAGCATGCCCACCGGCACGGACCGTCCGCCGATGTGGGCGCGCGAGCGCCCCTCCGCCGAGACGGTTCTGCTGATCAGCAAGGTGCCGTCGTCGAGTTCCGCCCCGGCCTCCTCGGCCCGCAGCGCGGCGGCGGCACCGGGGGACACGCTGATCCGCCCCTCCACCACCGCCGACTTGGCGCCGATCCGCACCAGCGCGGGGTCGGCGCGCCCGCCGAGCAGCAGCCCCAGGCTGGTGACGACCATGGTCTTGCCCGCGCCCGTCTCGCCGGTCACCGCGGTGAAACCGGGCGAAAGCTCGACGACAGCGTCGTCGATGACCCCGAGCGACCGTATCCGCATCTCCTCCAACACGGACACGACCTTACGAGGTCCGGGGCCCGCCGTGCGACGGACCCCGGGTCCCGATTCACTCTCCCGGGCCGAGACCACGTAAATCGCCGGGGGTTCGGGGGTTGCCCCCCGGAAGGACACAGCACTCGACCGGGAAGAACCGCGTGCCCCGCCCATGCCTGGTGTCTAGTGCGGCTTGCCGCGCCACCCCGACACCGGCAGCGCGAACTTCGCCACGAGCCGGTCCGTGAACGACGCGTGATGAAGCCGGGCCAGCCGCACGGGAACCGCCCCCCGGCGCACCTCCACCCGTGCCGCGGGCGGCAGTTCGATGGTCCGGCGCCCGTCGCACCACAGCACCCCGTGCGGAGTGTTCCGCTGCACCTCGACCGCGAGCACCGACGTCGGAGACGTCACCAGCGGCTTGGCGAACAGCGCGTGCGCGCTGATCGGCACCATCAGCAGCGCCTCCACCTCCGGCCAGACCACCGGCCCGCCCGCCGAGAACGCGTACGCCGTCGAGCCGGTCGGTGTCGCGCAGACGATGCCGTCGCAGCCGAAGCCGGTCACCGGCCGCCCGTCGATCTCGAGCACGACCTCCAGCATCCGGTCGGGCGAGACCTTCTGCACGGCCGCCTCGTTCAGCGCCCAGTCCCGGTGCACGACATCGCCGTTGGTGTGCACGACGACATCGATGGTCATGCGCTCCTCGACCTCGTACGCGCGCGTGACGACCCGGTCGACGACCTTGTCGAGGTCGTCGCGCTCGGCCTCCGCGAGAAAGCCGACCCGCCCCAGATTGACTCCGAGCATCGGCACCCCGGACGCACGGGCGAACTCGGCGCCGCGCAGCAGCGTTCCGTCCCCGCCGAGGACGATCAGCAGCTCACAGCCGTCGAGCACTTCCGGGGTCGCCTCGTTCACCGTCTCGACTGACGGCGGCAGCGGCAGATCGGCCGCCTCCGCCGCCAGTACGCGTACGCCGAGACCGCTGCGCAGCAGCCCCTGGACGACGAGTTCCGCGCTGCGGATCGCCGCCGGGCGCCCGGTGTGCGCGAGCAGGAAAACGGTGCGCGCTGGTGTCGCTGCTGATGTGGTTGTCAACGAGGTCCCTCCGCCACTGCACGGTCGACATCCGCCGGATCGAGCTGGGGCGCTCCGGCCCGGAGCCACAGAAAGTACTCGACGTTTCCGGAGGGTCCCGGCAGCGGACTGGCCGTGACGCCCTGCACGCCGAGACCGAGCCCGGCGGCCTTGCGCGCCACGGCCTTGACCGCGTCCGCGCGCAGCTCGGGGCTGCGGACGACCCCGCCGCTGCCGAGGCGGTCCTTGCCCACCTCGAACTGCGGCTTGACCATCAGCACCAGGTCCGCGTCGGGCGCGGCACAGCGCGCGAGCGCGGGCAGCACAAGACCGAGCGGAATGAACGACAGATCGCCCACCACAAGGTCCACCGGCACTCCGTCGATCGACTCCAATGTCAGTTCACGCACGTTGGTACGGTCTTTGACGCTCACGCGTTCATCACTCTGAAGAGACCACGCGAGTTGCCCGTAGCCGACGTCGACCGCCACGACGTGTCCGGCTCCCGATCGCAGCAGTACGTCCGTGAAGCCGCCTGTCGACGCACCCGCGTCCAGCGCCCGCCGTCCCTCGATCTTGAGCCCGAGCGGCATGAACGCGGCGAGCGCGCCGGCGAGCTTGTGGCCGCCGCGCGAGACGTAGTCGGGGTCGCTGTCGTCGGAGGCGACGACGATGGCCGCGCTGGTCTCGACCTGGGTGGCGGACTTCGTCGCGGTGTTGCCGCCGACGGTCACCCGCCCCGCGGCGATCAGCTGGGTCGCGTGCTCGCGCGAGCGCGCGAGGTTGCGGCGTACCAGCTCGGCGTCGAGACGGCGGCGGGCCACTCCTGCCACGTTCCGTTCAGCTCCTGTGGTTGTACGAAGGCGAGGGCAAGGGCCCCGCGGGTGCGGGCGCCGGGCGTGCGTCGAGCGCGGTCAGCGCGTCCCGCAGCCCCCGGTGTACATCCTCGTACACCTCGAGATGTCCGTCCGCAGGGAGGTGGTCGGCGTCGGCCAGCCGCTCCAGCTGGGCGTCCACCCCTGCGTTGCCGGTGGGCACGCGCTGGACGCCCAGGGGCGCCGGCGCGGCGGGCTCGTACGGCTGGGGCGCAGCAGATTCGTACGCCTGGGGCGCGGCGGGCTCATCCGTCTGAGGGGCAGTGGATTCCGCGTGGATCCCCTGCCCTTCGACCTGCGGCCTGGGCATCGAGTCGCTCATGCCCAGACGCTACCGCGAAGCCCTGCGGTACGGTCGATCACGATGGCGACGACGCAGGAGTGCCGCAGCGCACTCGACAAACTCTCGGACAACCTGGCACAGGCGGACGGCGATGTGCGGGGCGCGGCCGCGCTCGACCGTTCCCTCAGCTGCCACATCAAGGACCTGGACATCACCTTCACCGGCCGTCTCGACGACGGCCGGATCGAGGTGAAGGACACCATCCAGGGGCCACCGCTCGAGAAGGCGCAGATCCGCCTCGCGATGAGCGGCGACGACCTGGTGGCGATGGTGAACGGCGAGCTGAACTTCGCGAAGGCCTGGGCCTCGGGCCGGGTCAGGCTCGAAGCGGGCTTCCGCGATCTGTTGCGTCTGCGGACGCTGCTGTAGCCATTACGAGGGCAGCCGCTACGACGCGGTGGTGACGCGCCTCCGTGCCGCCGGCACCACCAGCGGCGTTCCGGACTCCGGGTCGTCGATGACCTGGCTCTTCACCCCGAAGACGCGTTCCACGAGCTCGGCGGTGACCACGTCTGCGGGCGCGCCCTCGGCGACGACCGTCCCCTCGCGCAGGGCGATGAGGTGCGTCGCGTAGCGGGCGGCCTGGTTGAGGTCGTGGAGTACGGCGACGAGTGTGCGCCCCTGCGTCTCGTGCAGCTCGGCGCACAGGTCGAGCACCTCCAGCTGATGCTGGATGTCGAGGAAGGTCGTGGGCTCGTCGAGCAGGAGCAGCGGCGTCTGCTGGGCGAGCGCCATCGCGATCCATACGCGCTGGCGCTGGCCGCCGGACAATTCGTCGACATAGCGCTCTGCCAGTTCACCGACTCCGGTCGCGCCCATCGACTCCTCGACAATCCGCTCGTCCTGCGCCGACCACTGGCGCAGCAGCCCTTGGTGCGGATAGCGGCCGCGCGCGACCAGGTCGGCGACGGTGATCCCGTCCGGCGCGATCGACGACTGCGGCAGCAGGCCGAGCGTTCTGGCGACCTTCTTGGCGGGCAGGGAGTGGATGGAGTGTCCGTCGAGCAGGACGCGGCCGTGGGACGGCTTGAGCATCCGGGACAGGGCGCGCAGCAGTGTCGACTTTCCGCAGGCGTTCGGGCCGACGATCACGGTGAAGGAGTTGTCGGGGATCTCCACCGAGAGGTTCTCGGCGATGACGCGCTGGTCGTAGCCGAGGGTGACCGATTCCGCGGTGAGGCGCTGCATGGCGGGCGTACTCCTGGATTCGTGGTTCACGGGGTTCATATGCGGCCCGCCTTGCGTTCGGTGACCAGCAGCCAGAGCAGATAGCAGCCGCCCAGCACCCCGGTGACCACGCCGACCGGCAGCTGGCGGTCGCCGAAGCCGGTGGTGGCGGCCCAGTCGGCGATCAGCAGCAGCGCGGCGCCCATCACGGAGGCGGCTGCCAGGTTCGGCCCCGGCGAGCGGGTCAGCCGGCGGGCGAGCTGCGGGGCGCTCAGGGCCACGAAGGCGATCGGCCCGGCGGCCGCCGTCGCGACCGCGATGAGCAGGACGCCCGAGCCCATGAGCACCAGGCGGGTGCGCTCGACGGGCACTCCCAGGGCGTACGCGGCGTCGTCGCCCATCTCCAGCATCCGCAGCGGCCGCCCGTGCATGAGTATCAGCGGGACGACCGCGGCGAACACGCCGAGCAGCGGCCAGACCTGCGCCCAGTCGCGGCCGTCGAGCGAGCCGGTCATCCACAGCGTGGCCTGGGTGGCCTCGACCAGGCTGGCCTTGGTGACCAGATAGTGGTTGACCGCGGTGAGCATGGCGGCGATGCCGATGCCGACGAGGACGAGGCGATAGCCGTGCACACCGCGCTTCCACGCGAGGACGTAGACCCCGACACCGGTCACCACTCCGCCGACGACCGCGCCGCCCGCCACCGCGAGCGCTCCGCCGTCGAAGAGGACGATCACGGAGAGCGCGCCGACGGTGGCGCCCTGCCCGAAGCCGATCACATCCGGACTGCCCAGCGGATTGCGGGAGATGGACTGGAAGATCGCGCCGCTGAGGGCGAGCGAGGCGCCGACGAGCAGCCCGACCAGCACACGCGGCAGCCGCAGGTCCTGGACGATGAACTCCTGGGCCTGGGTGCCGTTCCCGAGCAGTGTGGCTACGACCTCGCCGGGCGAGATGGGGAAGTCGCCGCTGCCGATGAGTACGACTCCGGCTGCCACGGTGACCGCGGCCAGCAGCAGGGATACGACAACCGACCGCGGATCGAACCGCAGGGAGAGCCCGCCGGGGGTGCGTATCGCTTTCACGGCTTTCACAGCTGGGCCATCCTCTTGCGGCGTACAAGGTGAATGAAGACGGGCCCGCCGATCAGCGCGGTGACGACGCCGACCTGCAGCTCGGCGGGGCGGGTGACGACCCGGCCGATGACATCGGCGCCCAGCAGCAGGACCGGCGACAGGATCGTGGCGTACGGCAGGATCCACCGCATGTCGGGCCCCGTGAGGGAGCGCACGAGATGCGGGATCATCAGCCCGATGAACACGATCGGCCCGCAGGCGGCGGTCGCGGCCCCGCACAGCAGGGTGACGGTGAGCATCGCCAGTGCGCGCGTCCGGTTCAGATGGGCGCCGAGCGCGCGGGCGGTGTCGTCGCCCATCTCCATCGCGTTGAGCGGCCGCGCGAGCAGCAAAGCGAGCACCACGCCGATGCCGATGAAGGGCGCGATCTTGCGGATGGTCTCCATGTCGGCCGATGCGAGCGAGCCGACCGTCCAGAACCGGAGCCGTTCGAGCGCGGCCGAGTCCAGCAGCTCTACGGCGTTGACGTAGCCGTAGAGCGCGGCGGTGGCCGCGGTTCCGGCGAGGGCGAGTCGTACCGGAGTCGCGCCGCGGCTGCCGCCGAGGACGTACACGAGTACGGAGACGACGGCAGCACCGATGAACGCGAACCAGACATATCCGCTCAGCGAGGTGACGCCGAGGAAGCTGACGGCGGAGACCACCGCGGCCGACGCCCCCGCGTTCACGCCCAGCAGGCCGGGCTCCGCCAGCGGGTTACGTGTCAGAGCCTGCATCACCGCGCCCGAGAGCCCGAGGGCCGCGCCGACGATCAGTCCGAGCAGGGTCCGCGGCACCCGGACATCGTGAATGATCACGTCGTTGCCGACGCCCGCGTTGTGGAACAGCCCGTGCCACACCTCGGAGAGCGGAATCGACTTGGCACCGACGGCGATGCTCGCGACGCAGACAAGCAGCAGGACGCCGAGAGACACGAGCAACCCGGCGGCGCGCAGGGCATGGCGCTTGCGGGGCTCGGTCGCGGATATCGGCTCCGCGCTCTGTTCGGGGGGATTGTCGACCAACACGAGGTTAGGTTAGCCTACCCTCCCATCGCGACAGGCGCGAAGCCGCAGACAGCTCAACCCCCGGGCGGGCACCCCCGATTCCCGCGCCGACGTTCCTACATCCCCAGCCTGGACAGCGCCTTGCCCGCGTCCAGCGTGCACACCCCGTCCCCGGCCTGCGTCCAGGCCGCCGCACACAGCGCCCTCAGCCCATCCAGCGGCTCACCCTGCCCGTCGAGCGCGAGCGCACCGTCCCGTACGGACGCGGTCCACCCTCCGCACACGAATCCACCATCCGTCTCGGCCACTTCGGGCTGCCCGGTCAGCATCCCGCGCAGATCGGCGTCCACATAGGTCGGCCGGTGCTCGGGCGGCGCGGCGAGCAGCTGCGCACCGTCGGTCACCCCGGTCAGTACGAGCAAGGAGTCGACGCCTCCGTTGAACGCGCCCTCGATGTCCGTGTCCAGCCGGTCGCCCACGACCAGCGGCCTGCGCGCGCCCGTCCGCAGGATCGTCTCCTTGTGCATCGGCGGCAGCGGCTTCCCGGCCACCTGCGGCTCCGCGCCCGTCGCTATCCGTACGACCTCCACGGCCGCGCCGTTTCCGGGCGCGATGCCCCGGGCGCTGGGAATCGTCAGATCCGTGTTGGACGCGAACCACGGCACACCTCGCGCGATCGCGTAGCACGCCTCCGCGAAGCGCCCCCATGTCAGATCCGGCCCGCCGTACCCCTGCACCACAGCCGCCGGATCGTCGTCGGCGGACTCCACCGGCTCGAGACCCCGCTCGCGCAGCGCGACCCGCAGCCCTTCCCCGCCGATCACCAGCACCCGGGACCCGGCCGGCACCTGCTCGGAGATCAGCCGGGCGACCGCCTGCGCGGAGTTGATGACATCCGCCGCATCGGTCGGGACACCCAGCTCGGTGATGTGCTCGGCCACAGCCTCGGGCGGCCGCAGCGCGTTGTTCGTCACATACGCGAGGTGCATCCCGCCCTCGCGCGCCGTCAGCAGCGAGTCCACGGCGTGTGCGATCGCCTCACCGCCCGCGTAGACCACGCCGTCGAGATCCAGCAGCGCCGTGTCGTACGCCTCGCTCAGCGCCGTCCCACTCCCGCTCGGCCGGGTCCTGTGCTGCTGACTCATTCGCATACGCTCCTCGTTCGGGGCCACTGACCCGATCATCGCTCATCCCCGGAGCCCACATACGATGCACAAATGAACACCGAAGGTCCCGCGGCCAACGACGGTCTGCACCTGATCCCGTTCCGTGGGCTGCGCTATGTCCCCGAGCGGGTCGGCAGCCTCGCCGCCGTGACCTCGCCGCCGTACGACGTCGTCGTCAGGCCCGACGGCCTGCACCACCTGGAGTCGGCGGACCCCCACAACATCGTCCGGCTGATCCTCCCGCAGGCGAACTCCACCGGCGACCGCAACCAGAAGGCCGCCGACACCCTCGCACGCTGGCTGACCGAGGGCATCCTGGCCGCGGACCCGGAGCCCGCGCTGTACGTGTACGAGCAGCGCCAGGGCGAGCTCCTGCAGCGAGGCGTCATCGGCGCGCTCGCCCTGTCCGAACCGTCCGAGGGCGTCGTTCTCCCCCACGAGGACGTGATGCCGGACATCGTCGCGGACCGCGCGGCCCTGATGCGTACGACCGCCGCCAACCTGGAGCCGCTGCTGCTGACGTATCGCAGCGTGGGCAGCCCGACCGGCGCGACCGCCGTCATCGAACGCACCGTCCTGCGCTCCCCACTCCTGGAGACCACCACCGAGGACGGCTTCAGCCACCGTCTGTGGTCGGTGACGGACCCCGCCGATCTGGCCGAGATCCGCTCCGACCTGTCCGAACGCCAGGCCCTGATCGCCGACGGCCACCACCGCTGGGCGACCTATCTGCGGCTGCGCGCCGAACACCCCACGCCCGGCCCCTGGAACTACGGTCTCGTCCTGCTGATCGACACGGCCCGCTACCCGCTGCGGGTACGCGCCATCCACCGGGTGCTGCACCGCCTCCCGGTCTCCGAAGCACTGGCGGCCGTGGGCGGCTCCTTCCGCGCCCGGCGCCTGGACGTACCGCTCCCGCAGGCGCTGGAGACGCTCGGGGAGGCTGCTGCGGAGGGGAACGCCTTCCTGCTCGCGGGCGACGGCGCCTTCCACCTCCTGGACCGCCCGGACCCGGAGCTGCTCTCCCGCACGGTGCGCGCCGACCGCCCCGAAGCCTGGCGCACGCTCGATGCGACCGTCCTGCACTCCACGCTCCTGGACCACATCTGGCGGATCCCGGACACCCCGGAGTACATCGCGTACATCCACGACACCGAGGCGGCCGTCACCCAGGCCGAACGCCGGGGCGGGACCGCGGTGTTGATGCATCCGGTACCGGAGGACGTCGTACGGGACCTCGCCCGCGAAGGCGTCACGATGCCCCGGAAGTCCACGTCCTTCGGCCCGAAGCCGGCGACGGGGCTGGTCCTGCGGAGCCTGACGCTGGACTGAAACGAAGAAAGGGCGGCACCCGCTGGGGTGCCGCCCTTTCTCGTTACATCCTGCTACTCGGACTTGTCGCCCTCGACGTCGCCCGGCTCCTCATCGGAGTCGACGTCGGACTCCTCATCGGACTCGTCATCGGCATCGGCTTCCGGCTCGGCGTCCGCGTCACCCTCGTCGATGGCGTCAACGAACTCGACACCGTCCAGCTCGGCCAGCCGGTCCGACGCGTCGGTCGCCCCGTCCTTGTCGGCCTCGAGCGCCTTGGCGAACCACTCACGCGCCTCGCCCTCACGCCCGGCCGCCAGCAGAGCGTCGGCATAGGCGTAGCGCAGCCGCGCGGTCCAGGGCTGTACGGAACTGGACGCCAGCTCCGGGCTCTGCAGGGTCACGATGGCGGCCTCGATCTGCCCCATGTCCCTGCGCGCACCGGCCGCGACCAGCCGCATCTCGACCTGACCCGCCTTGTCGAGCTTCTGCACCTCGGGCTCACCGGCCATCGCCATCGCCCGCTCGGGCCGCCCGAGTCCGCGCTCGCAGTCCGCCATGACGGGCCACAGCTCGACGCTGCCGGTCATCCGCTTGGCCGCCCGGAACTCGGCCAGCGCCTCCGCGTACTTCTGGTTCGCGTACGCGGCGAAGCCCGCGGCCTCGCGCACGGCAGCCACACGCGAGGCGAGCCGCAACGCCACCTTGGAGTAGGCGTACGCCTGCTCGGGGTCCTCGTCGATCAGATTGGCGACCATGACGAGGTTCCTCGCGACGTCCTCGGCAAGGCCCTTCGGCAGGCTCTGGAGCTCCTGCCGTACGTCCTTGTCGATCTCGTCGCCCGTGACGTCGTCGGGAATCGGCAGCCGCTTGATCGGCTCGCGGTCGGGGCGGTCACGGTCGCGCTCGTCACGGCGTCCGTAGCCACCACGGTCGTCACGCTGTCCGCCGCGGTACCCACCGCGGTCGTCGCGCCGGTCATCGCGCCGGTCGTCACGACGCGGGCCGCTCGGACGCTCGTCACGGCGTCCGTAGCCGCCACCGCCGCTGGGGCGCCCGCCGGGACGTCCACCGCGGTCGTCATCGCGACGCGGGCCGCTCGGCCGCTCGTCCCGACGCCCATAGCCGGCGCCGCTGGGGCGGGAGCCGCCACGGTCGTCGCGCTGCCCACCGCGGTAGCCACCACGGTCACGGTCATCATCACGACGGAACGACGGACGCTCATCACGCTTGTCATCACGACGCGGCCCACTCGGCCGCTCGTCCCGACGGTCATCGCGGGGGCGCTCGTCACGGCGTCCGTAGCCACCGCCACCACTGGGGCGCTCGTCACGACGCCCGTAACCGCCACCACCACTGGGGCGCTCGTCACGACGTCCGTAACCGCCACCACCACTGGGACGCCCACCACGGTCGTCGTCGCGACGCGGCCCGCTCGGACGCTCGTCACGGCGGAACCCGCCCGGACGCTCGTCACGACGGTCGTCGCGCGGTCCTCGGTATCCACCACCGGAACGGTCGTCACGCCGGAAACCGCCGCCACCACCACCGCTGCTCGGACGCGAACCACCACGGTCGTCGCGCTGCCCACCGCGGTACCCACCACGGTCACGGTCATCATCACGACGGAACGACGGACGCTCATCACGCCTGTCATCACGACGCGGCCCACTCGGACGCTCGTCACGACGTCCGTAACCGCCACCTCCACTGGGACGCCCACCACGGTCGTCGTCGCGACGCGGCCCGCTCGGCCGGTCATCACGACGCCCATAGCCACCGCCGCCACCGGAACGGTCGTCACGCCGGAAACCGCCGCCACCACCACCGCTGCTCGGACGCGAGCCACCACGGTCGTCGCGCTGCCCACCCCGGTAACCACCACGGTCACGGTCATCATCACGACGGAACGACGGACGCTCATCACGCCTGTCATCACGACGCGGCCCACTCGGACGCTCGTCACGACGGTCATCGCGCGGGCGGTCATCACGACGGTCGTCGCGCGGACCGCGGTAGCCACCACGGTCGTTGTCACGCCGCGGCCCACGGTCCCGGTCGTCACGGCCGCCGCGGAAGCCGCCCCGGTCACCACCGTCCCTACGACGCGGCTCGCGCTCCGGACGGTCGTCGGGAGAGTTGGTGGACATCGGCGTAACTCCTGTCTTCGGGTACTGCAGTCATTCTCGCGCAGCCGGCCATCGGACGCGCTACGAAAAAGCGGGCAAAACAAAAAGGACCCGTGGTCCAGCGTGAACGCTGGACCACGGGTCCTTGAAAGATTGTTCGGCGGCGTCCTACTCTCCCACAGGGTCCCCCCTGCAGTACCATCGGCGCTGAAAGGCTTAGCTTCCGGGTTCGGAATGTAACCGGGCGTTTCCCTAACGCAATGACCACCGAAACCCTATCGGGCTCTAGCGAACAAGCACACTTTTCAATTAAGTAAATTAATTAGTGAAACTGGTTCAACCGGTGCGACTGTTCGCAACCCGGGAACCACACAGTGGACGCGAGCAACTGAGGACAAGCCCTCGGCCTATTAGTACCAGTCAGCTCCACCCCTTGCGGGGCTTCCACATCTGGCCTATCAACCCAGTCGTCTACTGGGAGCCTTAACCCCTCAAAGGGGGTGGGAGTCCTCATCTCGAAGCAGGCTTCCCGCTTAGATGCTTTCAGCGGTTATCCTTTCCGAACGTAGCCAACCAGCCATGCCCTTGGCAGGACAACTGGCACACCAGAGGTTCGTCCGTCCCGGTCCTCTCGTACTAGGGACAGCCCTTCTCAAGACTCCTACGCGCACAGCGGATAGGGACCGAACTGTCTCACGACGTTCTAAACCCAGCTCGCGTACCGCTTTAATGGGCGAACAGCCCAACCCTTGGGACCGACTCCAGCCCCAGGATGCGACGAGCCGACATCGAGGTGCCAAACCATCCCGTCGATATGGACTCTTGGGGAAGATCAGCCTGTTATCCCCGGGGTACCTTTTATCCGTTGAGCGACGGCGCTTCCACAAGCCACCGCCGGATCACTAGTCCCGACTTTCGTCCCTGCTCGACCCGTCGGTCTCACAGTCAAGCTCCCTTGTGCACTTACACTCAACACCTGATTGCCAACCAGGCTGAGGGAACCTTTGGGCGCCTCCGTTACCCTTTGGGAGGCAACCGCCCCAGTTAAACTACCCATCAGACACTGTCCCTGATCCGGATCACGGACCCAGGTTAGACATCCAGCACGACCAGAGTGGTATTTCAACGGCGACTCCACAACCACTGGCGTGGCTGCTTCAAAGTCTCCCACCTATCCTACACAAGCCGAACCGAACACCAATATCAAACTGTAGTAAAGGTCCCGGGGTCTTTCCGTCCTGCTGCGCGAAACGAGCATCTTTACTCGTAGTGCAATTTCACCGGGCCTATGGTTGAGACAGTCGAGAAGTCGTTACGCCATTCGTGCAGGTCGGAACTTACCCGACAAGGAATTTCGCTACCTTAGGATGGTTATAGTTACCACCGCCGTTTACTGGCGCTTAAGTTCTCAGCTTCGCCACACCGAAATGTGACTAACCGGTCCCCTTAACGTTCCAGCACCGGGCAGGCGTCAGTCCGTATACATCGCCTTACGGCTTCGCACGGACCTGTGTTTTTAGTAAACAGTCGCTTCTCGCTGGTCTCTGCGGCCACCCCCAGCTCAAGGAGCAAGTCCTCTCACCAGTGATGGCCCCCCTTCTCCCGAAGTTACGGGGGCATTTTGCCGAGTTCCTTAACCATAGTTCACCCGAACGCCTCGGTATTCTCTACCTGACCACCTGAGTCGGTTTAGGGTACGGGCCGCCATGAAACTCGCTAGAGGCTTTTCTCGACAGCATAGGATCATCCACTTCACCACAATCGGCTCGGCATCAGGTCTCAGCCTTAATGTGTGACGGATTTGCCTATCACACGGCCTACACCCTTACCCCGGGACAACCACCGCCCGGGCTGGACTACCTTCCTGCGTCACCCCATCGCTTACCTACTACCACCTTGGGCCGGCGGCTCCACCACTCCCCTTCGCCCGAAGGCTCCAGGACGGCTTCACGGCCTTAGCATTAATGGGCTCGATACTGGGCGTTTCAAAGCGGGTACCGGAATATCAACCGGTTGTCCATCGACTACGCCTGTCGGCCTCGCCTTAGGTCCCGACTTACCCTGGGCAGATCAGCTTGACCCAGGAACCCTTAGTCAATCGGCGCACACGTTTCTCACGTGTGTATCGCTACTCATGCCTGCATTCTCACTCGTGTACCGTCCACCACTCGCTTACGCGGCGGCTTCACCCGGCACACGACGCTCCCCTACCCATCCCAGCGGGCGTTGGCCCTCATGCTGGAATGACACGACTTCGGCGGTACGCTTGAGCCCCGCTACATTGTCGGCGCGGAATCACTTGACCAGTGAGCTATTACGCACTCTTTCAAGGGTGGCTGCTTCTAAGCCAACCTCCTGGTTGTCTCTGCGACTCCACATCCTTTCCCACTTAGCGTACGCTTAGGGGCCTTAGTCGATGCTCTGGGCTGTTTCCCTCTCGACCATGGAGCTTATCCCCCACAGTCTCACTGCCGCGCTCTCACTTACCGGCATTCGGAGTTTGGCTAAGGTCAGTAACCCGGTAGGGCCCATCGCCTATCCAGTGCTCTACCTCCGGCAAGAAACACACGACGCTGCACCTAAATGCATTTCGGGGAGAACCAGCTATCACGGAGTTTGATTGGCCTTTCACCCCTAACCACAGGTCATCCCCCAGGTTTTCAACCCTGGTGGGTTCGGTCCTCCACGAAGTCTTACCTCCGCTTCAACCTGCCCATGGCTAGATCACTCCGCTTCGGGTCTTGAGCGCGCTACTAAACCGCCCTGTTCGGACTCGCTTTCGCTACGGCTTCCCCACACGGGTTAACCTCGCAACACACCGCAAACTCGCAGGCTCATTCTTCAAAAGGCACGCAGTCACGACGCACAGAGTAAACTCTGCGCGCGACGCTCCCACGGCTTGTAGGCACACGGTTTCAGGTACTATTTCACTCCGCTCCCGCGGTACTTTTCACCATTCCCTCACGGTACTATCCGCTATCGGTCACCAGGGAATATTTAGGCTTAACGGGTGGTCCCGCCAGATTCACACGGGATTTCTCGGGCCCCGTGCTACTTGGGTGTCTCTTAAACGAGCCGCTGATGTTTCAGCTACGGGGGTCTTACCCTCTACGCCGGACCTTTCGCATGTCCTTCGCCTACATCAACGGTTTCTGACTCGTCTCATCGCCGGCAGACGATGACAAAGAGATCCCACAACCCCGCATGCGCAACCCCTGCCGGGTATCACACGCATACGGTTTGGCCTCATCCGGTTTCGCTCGCCACTACTCCCGGAATCACGGTTGTTTTCTCTTCCTGAGGGTACTGAGATGTTTCACTTCCCCTCGTTCCCTCCACACTGCCTATGTGTTCAGCAGCGGGTGACAGCCCATGACGACTGCCGGGTTTCCCCATTCGGAAACCCCCGGATCAAAGCCTGGTTGACGGCTCCCCGGGGACTATCGTGGCCTCCCACGTCCTTCATCGGTTCCTGGTGCCAAGGCATCCACCGTGCGCCCTTAAAAACTTGGCCACAGATGCTCGCGTCCACTGTGCAGTTCTCAAGCAACGACCAGCCACCCACCACCCCACCCAACAGGGCGAGTTCACCGGGGCCGGCATCGCGAAGGTCCAGACGTTTCAGTCCGTACCCTCAGACACCCAACAGCGCGCCCGGCAGGTCTCCCGCCCCGGGCTCCGTTCCACGCTCCGAAGAGCAGTACTGGAAGACCGAGTTGGTCAGACCTGCCGAATAGTCAACGTTCCACCCATGAGCAACCAGCATCGGACGTACGCCGATGTACTGGCCTCTGGACCGGCAGAGCCGGCCTAGAAGTGCTCCTTAGAAAGGAGGTGATCCAGCCGCACCTTCCGGTACGGCTACCTTGTTACGACTTCGTCCCAATCGCCAGTCCCACCTTCGACAGCTCCCTCCCACAAGGGGTTGGGCCACCGGCTTCGGGTGTTACCGACTTTCGTGACGTGACGGGCGGTGTGTACAAGGCCCGGGAACGTATTCACCGCAGCAATGCTGATCTGCGATTACTAGCAACTCCGACTTCATGGGGTCGAGTTGCAGACCCCAATCCGAACTGAGACCGGCTTTTTGAGATTCGCTCCGCCTCGCGGCATCGCAGCTCTTTGTACCGGCCATTGTAGCACGTGTGCAGCCCAAGACATAAGGGGCATGATGACTTGACGTCGTCCCCACCTTCCTCCGAGTTGACCCCGGCAGTCTCCTGTGAGTCCCCATCACCCCGAAGGGCATGCTGGCAACACAGAACAAGGGTTGCGCTCGTTGCGGGACTTAACCCAACATCTCACGACACGAGCTGACGACAGCCATGCACCACCTGTATACCGACCACAAGGGGGCACCATCTCTGATGCTTTCCGGTATATGTCAAGCCTTGGTAAGGTTCTTCGCGTTGCGTCGAATTAAGCCACATGCTCCGCTGCTTGTGCGGGCCCCCGTCAATTCCTTTGAGTTTTAGCCTTGCGGCCGTACTCCCCAGGCGGGGAACTTAATGCGTTAGCTGCGGCACCGACGACGTGGAATGTCGCCAACACCTAGTTCCCAACGTTTACGGCGTGGACTACCAGGGTATCTAATCCTGTTCGCTCCCCACGCTTTCGCTCCTCAGCGTCAGTAATGGCCCAGAGATCCGCCTTCGCCACCGGTGTTCCTCCTGATATCTGCGCATTTCACCGCTACACCAGGAATTCCGATCTCCCCTACCACACTCTAGCTAGCCCGTATCGAATGCAGACCCGGGGTTAAGCCCCGGGCTTTCACATCCGACGTGACAAGCCGCCTACGAGCTCTTTACGCCCAATAATTCCGGACAACGCTTGCGCCCTACGTATTACCGCGGCTGCTGGCACGTAGTTAGCCGGCGCTTCTTCTGCAGGTACCGTCACTTGCGCTTCTTCCCTGCTGAAAGAGGTTTACAACCCGAAGGCCGTCATCCCTCACGCGGCGTCGCTGCATCAGGCTTTCGCCCATTGTGCAATATTCCCCACTGCTGCCTCCCGTAGGAGTCTGGGCCGTGTCTCAGTCCCAGTGTGGCCGGTCGCCCTCTCAGGCCGGCTACCCGTCGTCGCCTTGGTAGGCCATCACCCCACCAACAAGCTGATAGGCCGCGGGCTCATCCTTCACCGCCGGAGCTTTCAACCCCCCAAGATGCCTCGGGAGGTGGTATCCGGTATTAGACCCCGTTTCCAGGGCTTGTCCCAGAGTGAAGGGCAGATTGCCCACGTGTTACTCACCCGTTCGCCACTAATCCACCCCGAAGGGCTTCATCGTTCGACTTGCATGTGTTAAGCACGCCGCCAGCGTTCGTCCTGAGCCAGGATCAAACTCTCCATGAATGTTTACCCGTAATCGGGTCGAACACCACAAGAGCGGGACAACCGGTCGGAATAAGACCGGTCATCCACAGCGTCCTCGCTGTGTCATTGCCTGCCCGCCACAAAAGGGCCGACAGGACTTTCAAAGGAACCTCAACCCACCGAAATGGGCCGGGGTTGTCAATCTGGCGTTGACTTTTGGCACGCTGTTGAGTTCTCAAGGAACGGACGCTTCCTTCGTACTCACCCTCACGGGCTTTCCTCCGGGCGCTTCCCTTCGGTCTTGCGTTTCCAACCCTACCAGACTCTTTTTCCGTTCCGTTTCCGGTGAGGAATTCGATTCCAGTGGCCGTTGGAAGGCCTTTGCCTTTCGGCGTGTTCACTACTTTAGCCGATTCCCCTGGCGACTCATAATTGAGTCACTGGGCTTGAATTTCGGCATGCCGAAATCGCACCCGGTTGGGGTTCGTCGTCAAGGAGTGGATGGCCGCTCCGGGTTGCTGAACAGCAGGGCCCGTTTCAAGCGGCTCGGGCTACGTTAGGCGTCGCGCCAACCAGAGTCAAGTTGCCCTGCGCCGCCGCATATGGGCCCGGTAAGGACTGACCGTGGGGTCGTCCTCGATCCAGAAGCGCCAGGGGTGGTGTGCCCCGTCGCCGCCCACCCCCGTGCGGGGGCCGCTGCGCACCAGGTCAGGGTCGGGCGAGGTACCCCGTAGCAGGGACAGCGGGGCGTCGCCTCCGGCGCAGAGGTCGGTGCCGTTCAGGGCGCGGTCGACATCGAGGGCCGTGGCCAGGCGTGCGGGGCCTTTGGCGAGTTCCTTGTCATGACGGGCCGAGAACCGACGTTTGCGGGCGTGGTCGGCGCCCACAAGGATCTCGCCGGCGCGCAGCAGGATCCCGCTCGCTCTGCCCTCCGGGCCGCACACCACATTGAGGCAGTGCCACATGCCGTAGGTGAAGTAGACGTACGCATGACCCGGCGGGCCGAACATCACCTGGTTTCGCGCGGTGCGTCCGCGGTACGCGTGGGACCCCGGGTCGAGCTCTCCCGCGTACGCCTCCACTTCGGTGAGCCGTACCTCGATGGGTCCGTCGTCGGTGAGGCGTGCCAGGGTGCAGCCAAGGAGTTCGGGCGCGACCTCCAGCACAGGGCGGTCGAAGAACTCCCGGGGCAGCGGCGTACGGTCGGGGCTCTCGATCATGGCGTCCGAGGGTACCGGGGAACCGGTTACGGTCGTCGCGCGTATGTAGTGGTCAGGACGAAGAAGGAGTGGACATGGGGTTCAAGAAGCTGCTCGCGAGCCTGGGCGCCGGTGGCGCGTCCGTCGAGACGGTGCTCACCGAGGCGAACGTCGTACCGGGCGGTGTCGTCCAGGGCGAGGTCCGTATCCAGGGCGGCTCGGTGGACCAGCAGATCGAGGGGCTCTCCGTCGGTCTGCAGGCGCGGGTCGAGGTCGAGGGTGGTGACCAGGAGGTCAAGCAGGACATCGAGTTCACCAAGCAGCGGCTCGGTGGCGCGTTCGAGGTGAAGGCCGGAGCGGTGCATGTGGTGCCGTTCGGTCTTGAGATTCCGTGGGAGACCCCGGTCACCAGCATCGCGGGGCAGCAGCTGCGCGGGATGAACATCGGTGTGACGACGGAGCTGGAGATCGCGCGGGCCGTGGACTCGGGCGACCTGGACCCGATCAACGTGCACCCTCTGCCGTCGCAGCAGGCCATCCTGGACGCGTTCATCCAGCTGGGCTTCCGCTTCAAGAGCGCGGACATGGAGCGCGGGCACATCCGTGGGACGCGGCAGCGGCTGCCGTTCTACCAGGAGATCGAGTTCTTCCCGCCGCAGCAGTACCGCGGGCTGAACCAGGTCGAGCTGACCTTCGTCGCGGACGACCGCGAGATGGACGTCATCGTCGAAATGGACAAGAAGCCGGGCCTGTTCAGCGAGGGCAGCGACTCGTACAAGGCCTTCAAGGTGGGGCACCACGACTTCCAGTCGACCGACTGGGCCGGATTCCTCAACCAGTGGCTGGCGGATGTCGGCGGGCGCCGTAACTGGCTCTAGGCTCGGATTCGGCAGAGCACGCAGAGCAGACAGAACAGCCGAATCGGAGGTTCAGACGTGACCGAGCTCAAGAGGGCGCCCCTTCCGCACGACTTCCATCCTGCGGTGCCGTCGTTCACGGTGGTAAGCGATGACATCGCGCCGGGGTCGGTGCTGAAGGACGCCCAGGTCTACGCGGCGGGCAACACCTCGCCGCACCTGCGGTGGGAGGGCTTCCCGGCACAGACCAAGAGCTTCGCCGTGACGTGCTTCGATCCGGACGCGCCCACGGGCAGCGGGTTCTGGCACTGGGTGCTCTTCGACATCCCGGCATCGGTCACCGAGCTGCCGGCCGGTGCGGGCAGCGGGAAGTTCGAGGGGCTGCCCGAGGGCGCCGTTCAGGTCCGTAACGACTACGGGTCGAAGGATTTCGGCGGCGCGGCTCCCCCGGCGGGCGAGAACCACCGCTATGTGTTCACGGTGTACGCGGTGGACAAGGCGAAGCTCGGCCCCGGTGCGGATGTCTCGCCGGCGGCCGTGGGCTTCAATCTCCGCTTCCACACGATTGCGCGTGCGCAGCTGCTGGCGGAGTACGAAGGTCCTTCGAAGAGCTGATCGTTCGTTTGTTGTTTGCCCTGCCCTGGTCTTGGAGAGATCAGGGCAGGGCATCTTTTATTGCGTTGTCCATCTCGGCGCGCCCGGCCAGAGTTGATCCAAGCCCAAGGCCCGCAACGGGTTGGGCCGGCGAACGGGAGGTGGGCGAGATGCGGGACACGCTGGTACTGAATGCGAGCTTCGAGCCGCTGTCGACGGTGACACTCAACCGCGCGGTGGTTCTGGTGCTGCAGGACAAGGCCGTCGTCGAGCAGGCCCACCCCGGACTCCGTGTGCGTGCGGCCGCCGTTGATCTTCCGGTGCCTCGGGTGATCAGGCTCTGCCGGTATGTCCGGGTGCCGTTCCGAAGACAGGCGCCGTGGTCCAGGCGGGGTGTGCTGGTACGGGACCAGCACCGGTGCGCGTACTGCGGAAGGCGCGCCACGACCGTGGACCATGTAGTGCCGCGGTCGCACGGTGGTCAGGACAGCTGGCTGAATACGGTGGCCTCGTGCGCCGAGGACAACCACCGCAAGGCCGACCGTACGCCGGAGCAGGCGGGGATGCCGCTGCTGCACGAGCCGTTCGTACCGTCTCCGGCGGACGCGATGCTGCTGGGGCTGCGGGCCGGTGAGCGGTCGGCGCTGCCTGAGTGGCTGGCGCAGCCCGCCGCGTAAGTGGTGACGTACGAAAGCCCGCTCCCTGTCGGGGGCGGGTTTTCGCGCGTCAGCGCAGCAGGAGCTGGATGATCGCGAAGGTGCCGACCACGACGATCAGCGCGCGCAGCGCCGTCGGCGGCAGACGGCGGCCGATCTTGGCGCCGAGCTGGCCGCCGATGGCGGAGCCGACCGCGATCAGTACGACCGCCGTCCAGTCGAAGTCCGCGACGAAGAGGAAGAAGAGCGCGGCGATGCTGTTGACGACGGCGGCGAGGACGTTCTTGGTGGCGTTGAGGCGCTGGAGGGTGTCGTCGAGCAGCATGCCCATGAGGGCGAGGTAGATGATCCCTTGGGCCGCGGTGAAGTAGCCGCCGTAGACGCTGGCGAGCATGAGTCCGACGAAGAGCAGCGGGCCGCCGTCGGGGTTGGTGGGTGTGCCCTTGCGGTCGCGGCGGCGCTGGACGGCCTTGGTGATGCGCGGCTGGAGGATCACCAGGACCAGGGCGAGCGCGACCAGGACGGGGACGATCGTCTCGAAGGCCGTGGAAGGGAGCATCAGGAGCAGTACGGCTCCGCTGAGGCCGCCGATCGCTGCGGCGATGCTCAGGCGCAGGACGCGGCTGCGCTGGCCGGTGAGTTCGGCGCGGTAGCCGATGGCCCCGCTGATCGAGCCGGGGATCAGGCCGAGCGCGTTGGAGACGGTGGCGGTTACCGGGGGCAGGCCGGTGGCGAGGAGCACCGGGAAGGTGATCAGTGTCCCCGAGCCGACGATGGTGTTGATGGTGCCGGCGCTGATGCCCGCGGCGAAGACGGCGAGCATCTCCCAAATGGTCACGCTGTGCCCCTCGATGATCGGTGCCGGGTGCACCGATCATGCCTGAGGGCGTCGGGGTCAGTCGATGGGGGGTTGTTCGCGGCGCTCCGTGCCGTTGCCGCCGCCGGACTTGCCGGAGCCGGAGCCGCCGCCCATTCCGGCCATCGGGTTGAAGCTGCCCATGGCGCCGGAGAGGCCCTTGAGGGCGTCGCCGATCTCGCTGGGCACGATCCAGAGCTTGTTGGCGTCGCCCTCGGCGATCTTCGGGAGCATCTGGAGGTACTGGTAGGCAAGGAGCTTCTGGTCCGCGTCTCCGGCGTGGATGGACTCGAAGACCGTACGGATCGCCTGAGCCTCGCCCTCGGCGCGCAGGGCGGCCGCCTTGGCCTCACCTTCGGCGCGCAGGATCGCGGACTGCTTCTCGCCCTCGGCGGTGAGGATCGCGGACTGCCTGATGCCTTCCGCGGTGAGGATCGCGGCGCGCTTGTCACGGTCGGCGCGCATCTGCTTCTCCATCGAGTCCTGGATGGAGGTGGGCGGTTCGATCGCCTTGAGCTCGACGCGGTTGACGCGGATGCCCCACTTGCCGGTGGCTTCGTCGAGGACGCCGCGCAGGGCCGCGTTGATCTCCTCGCGGGAGGTGAGGGTCCGCTCCAGGTCCATGCCACCGATGATGTTGCGCAGGGTGGTGACGGTGAGCTGCTCGATCGCCTGGATGTAGCTGGCGACTTCGTAGGTCGCGGCGCGGGCGTCGGTCACCTGGTAGTAGATGACGGTGTCGATGTTGACGACCAGGTTGTCCTGCGTGATCACCGGCTGGGGCGGGAACGGGACGACCTGTTCACGCAGATCGATGCGGTTGCGGATCGAGTCGATGAACGGGACGACGATGTTCAGGCCCGCGTTGAGGGTGCGGGTGTAGCGCCCGAAGCGCTCGACGATGGCGGCGCTGGCCTGCGGGATGACCTGGATCGTCTTGATCAGGGCGATGAAGACCAGCACCACCAGAATGATCAGGACGATGATGATCGGTTGCATCGCGTTCCCTGTGCCCTTCGCTGCCGGATAATTCTGATGATCGAGTTTCCCAGAACACGGGCTGGTATGGGGGGCGTTCGGCATTCATTTGTCACATGACCACGGCGGTGGCTCCGTCGATCTCCACGACGTCGACCTGCTGGCCCACCTCGAAGGACATCCCCGCGTCGAGTGCGCGCGCGGACCAGATCTCACCGGCGAGTTTGATACGGCCTCCGCCGCTGTCGACTCGTTCGAGCACGACGGCCTGGCGGCCCTTGAGCGCGTCAACTCCGCTGGCGAACTGGGGCTGTTGGGCGCGGTGCCGGGTCGCGATGGGCCGTACGACGGCGATGAGTGCGACGGAAACCACGGCGAACACGAGGACTTGGGCGACCGTGCCGCCGCCGAGCGCCGCGACGATGGCCCCGGCCACCGCTCCGGCGGACAGCATTCCGAATTCCGGCATCGCCGTCAGGACAAGCGGAATGCCCAGTCCGACCGCGCCGATCAGCCACCACACCCATGCGTCGATTTCCACATGGTCATGGTAGGTCCGGCGGTCGTGGTCGGGACAGGGGGCGACAGCGGGGGCGGGATCGGGTCAACCTCTCCTGCCGGACGCCCGGTCAGCCGAGCGGGAGGCCCTGGGCACTCCAGCGCTCACCGTTGCGCTCGACGAGCAGCGGGAGGCCGAAGCAGAGCGAGAGGTTGCGCGAGGTGAGCTCGGTCTCCATCGGACCGGCGGCCAGCACCTTGCCCTGACGGATCATCAGGACGTGGGTGAAGCCCGGGGCGATCTCCTCGACATGGTGCGTCACCATCACCATGGAGGGGGCGAACTCGTCGCGGGCCAGGCGGCCGAGCCGCCGCACCAGGTCCTCGCGGCCGCCGAGGTCGAGACCGGCGGCAGGCTCGTCGAGGAGCAGCAGTTCGGGGTCGGTCATCATGGCGCGGGCGATCAGGGTGCGCTTGCGCTCGCCTTCGGAGAGCGTGCCGAACTTGCGGTCCAGGTACTCGGTCATGCCGAGGCGGTCGAGGAAGGCGCGGGCGCGCTCCTCGTCGACGGCGTCGTAGTCCTCGTGCCAGGTGGCGGTCATTCCGTAGGCGGCCGTGAGGACGGTCTGGAGCACGCTCTGGCGCTTGGGCAGCTTCTCGGCCATGGCGATGCCGGCCATGCCGATGCGCGGGCGGAGCTCGAAGACGTCGACGGCGCCGAGGCGCTCGCCCAGGATCGTCGCCGTTCCGGTGGTCGGGAAGAGGTAGCTGGACGCGATGTTGAGGAGCGTGGTCTTGCCGGCGCCGTTCGGGCCGAGGATGACCCAGCGCTCGCCCTCCTTGACCGACCAGGAGACGTCGTCCACCAGAGCGCGTCCGTCGCGGACCACGGATACGTCCACCAGCTCCAGTACATCGCTCATGAGCGCGTTGTCTCCCCATGCAATCGTCTTGAGGTATTGGGGGCGGTTTATGCACCTGTGGGCACAGCTCCCAGGGAAAACCTACGCCACCGGCCGAGTAGCCCTGCCCCCCGGTCCGGTACCTAGGCTGGGTCCATGCTTTCCGAACCACGCTCAGGACGGCTGGCCGCATGGGGAAACGCCCTGTTGGCCGGATTTGTATCACCCGACGACGCGGCGCTCGCGATCGTCGGCGACGACGCGGTGCACCGGGTCGAAGGTCTGCCGGGCGAGACGGGCCCCGTCGGGCTCACCCTCGCGCTGGGGCGGATGCGGGCGCTCGGAGTGACCGGGTACCGGGTCGCGCTGCCCGCGCCGGGGCATCCGCTGGGGCTCAGTGGACCACCCGACTTCAACGCGCGGGCGTTCGACGCGGAGGAGGCCGTGGTCGCCTCGGGCGCGGCGTACGGGCTTGTGCCCGAGGTGTACGAGGCCGGGCCCGCGGGGGATGTGCACGTCGAGGTCGTCTGGCACTGCCTGCCGGTACGGGAGGCGCCACCGGCGGACGTGCCCTCGCTCGGGGAGGCGGAACGGGAGCTCGCGGAGGCCCTGCGGGATGCGACGGAGGTGCTGTCGCGCCTCGACGTGGCGGCGTCGGGTCCGGTGGCGGAGGCGGCGATCGACGCGTACCGGGCGCGGGCGTCGCGGGGCGTCGGCGAGACGCTGGCCCCCGGATATCCGCCGCGGGCGGTACGCGTGCTGGAGCTGGCCCAGCGGATCGGGCTGCTGATCTCGGTGGCGTACGAGAACGGGCACGGCGGAGCGGTGAGCGCGTCGGAGATGGCGGCGCGGGGGGAGGCGCTGCGGCCGGTGGAGCGGGTGGCGAGGCGGGCGCAGGTGGCGGCGTACAACGCGTATGTGGAGGAGCGGGAGCGGGAGCGCTGAGGGCCTCGCGGTGGGGGGATGGGTGCGGGTCGCCTGCGGCGGGCTTGTTCCCCACCCCGCCCCTTCCCGAACTGGGGGCAAGCCCCCAGACCCCCGTACGCGCTTCGCGCGTGTCCTCAAACGCCGGACGGGCTGAAATGTGCGGCCGAGCCGCACATTCCAGCCCGTCCGGCGTTTGAGGCGCGGGGGTACCGGACCGTCAGCCGTTGTAGCCCTCGTTGCCGAACGCCGGGTTCAGCGCGCCGATCACGTTGACCGTGTTGCCGACCACGTTCACCGGGACGTGGACGGGGACCTGGACCACGTTGCCCGAGAGGACACCCGGGGAGTTCACTGCGTAGGCGTCGGCGTACGCGCCGTCCGTGGCGGAGGCGACACCCGCGCCCGCGGCGAGCAGGCTGCCGGCGATCATGGTGAGGGCAGCGGCCTTCTTGACGTTCTTCACTTCGAAATCCTCCTGAGCATTCGCTGCGGCCGGCCGCCGCAGCACGCCATGGAGAACGCCGCCGAGTCGATCAGGATGCGCCGGACGGGTGACATACACCCGACAGTATGAATCTCGGATCGGAGTCAGACGGTCCGGTTAGTCCGTCAGACCATGTCTGACCGCCCACAACGCCGCCTGCGTGCGATCCGCCAGGTCCAGCTTCATCAGGATGTTCGAGACGTGCGTCTTGACGGTCTTCTCCGACAGGACGAGCGCGCGGGCGATCTCCCGGTTGGAGCGGCCGTCGGCGATCAGGCCCAGGACCTCGCGCTCGCGTTCGGTGAGGGTGGTGCTGCGGCCCGTCCCGCTGCCCTGGTCGTCCTGGGACAGAAGAGCGCCCGCGACCTCCGGCTGGAGCAGCACATGGCCCGCGTGGACCGAGCGGATGGCGCCGGCCAGCGCCTCGGGGTCGACGTCCTTGTACACGTAGCCCGAAGCGCCCGCGCGCAACGCGGGGACGACCGTGCGCTGTTCGGTGAAGCTCGTGACGATCAACACCTTGGCGGGGTTGGCCAGTTCACGCATTTTGCGGAGCGCGTCGATGCCGTCCATGCCGGGCATCTTGACGTCCATCAGGACGACGTCCGGCTTCAACTCCTCGGCGCGGGCGACACCTTCAGCCCCGTCCGCCGCTTCGCCGACGACCTCGATGTCGTCCTGGACCTCGAGGAAGGTGCGCAGGCCGCGGCGGACCACCTGGTGGTCGTCGACCAGGAGGACGTGAATCGTCTTGTCAGCCACCGGGGACCTCCATCTCGATCGTCGTGCCCTTTCCGGGCGCTGATTGAACGGTGAGCACTCCGCCGACGCCGCTCGCCCGGTCCCGCATCGAGACGAGTCCCAGATGGCGGCCCGCGCGGCGGACGGCCGTCGGCTCGAAGCCCCTGCCGTTGTCGGTGACGCTGAGGACCGTGCCCTGGCCCCGGCGGACCAGCGCCACATCGACCTCGCCCGCGCCGGAGTGCCGCAGGGCATTGTGCAGCGCCTCCTGGGCGACCCGGAGCAGAGCCTCCTCCTGGGCGGCCGGCAGGGCGCGGATGCCGCGGCTGTCGAAGGTGACCTTGGCGCTGTGCGCGCGGTCCAGGACCTGGATATGCGTACGGAGGGTGTTGACCAGGCCGTCCTCGTCGAGGGCGGCGGGGCGCAACTCCACCACCGCGGCGCGCAGTTCGTCCGCGGCCTCGGCGGCGAGCACGGCCACCTGCTGCAGTTCCCCCTTGGCGCGAGCCGGATCGCGGTCCACCAGGGAGGCCGCGGCCTGTGCGGTGAGGCGGAGTGAGAAGAGCTTCTGGCTCACCGCGTCGTGCAGCTCGTGGGCGAGGCGGGAGCGCTCCTCGGCGATCGTGAGCTCGCGGCTGCGCTCGTAGAGCCGGGCGTTGGTCAGGGCTATCGCCGCGTGCTGGGCGAGGATCGAGAGGAGTTCCTCGTCCTCTTCCGTGAAGCCGCAGCTGCCTTGCGGCTTCGGGCACCTCTTGTTCGCGAGGAACAGCGCGCCGATCGTCTCCTCGCCGTCCTTGACGGGCAGGCCGAGGAAGTCGGACATGTCCGGGTGTGCGGCCGGCCAGCCCTCGAAGCGGGGGTCTGTGCGGACGTCCGCGAGCCGCTCGGTCTTCGCGTCGCGCAGCATCGCGGCGAGGATGCCGTGCTGGCGCGGGAGCGGGCCGATCGCCTTCCACTGCGCGTCGGTGACGCCGTCGACCACGAACTGCGCGAAGCCTCCGTGGTCGTCGGGCACGCCCAGCGCCGCGTACTCGGCGTCGAGGAGCTCGCGCGCGGACGCCACGATCGTCTTCAGGACGTCACGCACCTCGAGATGCCTGCTCATCGCGAGGAGGGCGGTGCTCACGGCTGCCAGGCCCGAGCTGGGTCGATGGCTCATGACCTCACCGTACCGGCGGGGTGTGACAGTGCGTATCGGCCCGGGGACGGGGCCGCTCAGGACTGAGGTCGTAGGTCGAAGTGCCTTGTCCGGTGGGGCCCCGCGCACGAGGCGGCGGGCCAGGCCGCGTTCCTACGTTGGGGACATCGAAGCGGAACGGCGCACGAGCCGGACAAGGGGATGGACATCATGCCGGTAGCGGTGATCACTGGAGCTTCCAAGGGACTGGGGCGCGCTCTCGCGGAGGCCCTGGCCGAGCGCGGCTGGGACGTGGTGCTGGGGGCCAGGACCGCGCGTGTCCTTCAGGAGAGCGCGCGTCACATCGGTACGGCGTACGGGACGCGGGTGGTGGCGGTGGCGGGGGATGTCACCGATGCCGGGCACCGTACGGAGCTGGTGGCCGCGGCCCGCGGGCTCGGCGGGCTCGATCTGCTGGTGAGCAACGCGAGCGCGCTGGGCGCCGAGCCGCTGGTGCGGCTGGAGGCGCTGCCGCTGGACGGACTGCGGGCGGCCCTGGAGACGAATGTGGTGGCGGCGCTCGGCCTCGTACAGGAGGCACTGCCGCTGCTGCGCGCGGCCGAGGCGGGCACGGTGATCGCGGTCAGCTCGGACGCCGCGGCGGAGGCGTACGAGACATGGGGCGGCTACGGGGCGTCAAAGGCGGCGCTCGACCATCTCGCGGCGGTCCTCGCGGTCGAGGAGCCGGAGCTGCGGGTGTGGACGGTCGACCCGGGTGACATGCAGACGGACCTCTACGCCGCGGCCGTGCCCGGCGACGACGATCCGCGCCCCTCGCCCGACTCGGTGGTACCGGGCTTCCTGCGCCTGCTGGACGAACGGCCGGTGAGCGGCCGCTACACCGCCCCCGCGCTGCTCCAGGTGGCTCGATGAAAGCCGGGCCGACAACGGGAGGCGCCGCCGTGCTGGAGGCCCTGGTGGTGCCCGACGAGCTCTCGGCCCGCGTGCCCCCGGAGGTGCGCGGCTCCGGGCGGGACGACGTGCGGCTGATGGTCTCGCGCGGGACGGAGGTGTCCCACCACGCCTTCCGGGACCTGCCCGGGCAGCTGCGGGCCGGTGACGTCCTGGTGGTCAACACGTCCACCACACTGCCCGCCGCCGTCAACGGGAGGGTCGGCGGCGAGGCGGTCGTCGTGCACTTCTCGACCCGCGGTGACGACGGGCGCTGGGCGGTGGAGCTGCGCAGCCCCGACGGCTCGGGCAGCACCGTGAGGCGTGCCGGGGGCCCTGTGGGGGCCGTCGTCCGTCTTCCCGGGGGCGAGCACCTCGTACTGGACGCGCCTCTGGTCCCCGGCGCGGACCGGCTGTGGTGGGCGAAGGTGTCCGCGGCCGTACCGGGACTGCTGTACCGGTACGGCCGCCCCATCCGCTACCGGTACACGGCACAGGATCAGCCCCTGTCCGCGTATCAGACGGTCTTCGCGCTCCCCTCCCACGGCGGCGAGGGTTCGGCGGAGATGCCGAGCGCGGCGCGGCCCTTCACGGCAGGGCTGGTGGCGGAGCTGGTGAGCCGTGGTGTGCAGTTCGCTCCGCTCACCCTGCATACGGGGGTGGCCTCGGCGGAGGCGCACGAGCCGCCGTATCCGGAGCGCTTCGAGGTGCCGGCGACGACGGCGGGTCTGGTGAACGCCGCGCGGGCGGGCGGAGGGAGGGTCCTCGCGGTCGGCACGACGGTCGTACGCGCCCTGGAGTCGGCCGTGGACGAGGGCGGCGTGGTGCGGGCGGTCGCGGGCTGGACGGACCTGGTCATCACGCCGGGGCGCGGGGTGCGTGCCGTGGACGGGCTGCTGACCGGGCTGCACGAGCCGGAGGCCTCGCATCTGCTGATGCTGGAGGCGATCGCCGGGCGCGAGGCGCTGGGCCGTTCGTACACCGAGGCGCTCCGGAGTCTCTATCTCTGGCACGAGTTCGGCGACATCCACCTCATTCTTCCAACGACACTCCTCACGCTTTGAATTGCTGAAGCAACACCTGGTGAAACCGTTATCCGCCCAATGTGAGCCCGCACATAGGACGCAGATCACTTACGAACGTCTCTAGTGGATATATAAAGGACGCGTGAGCGGGAACTATGCAGGAGGAACGGCACCATTCGGACACCCTGATCCACTATTGCGGATAGTACGTCACACCTTTGCCACAGCATTTTGCTGGCGCTAAGAATTGCAGCCGTCGCCCGCCGAGGAGCGCAGCGCCGCCCCGGCCTGATGCGACTTCCGCTATTCGAAGAGGTACGACTGTATGTCCGCGTCCAGCACCCGCCTGACCAAGACTCACAAGGTCTCGATCGCCGGCATCGCCGCCGCCGCCGTTGCAGCCGTCACGTTCTCCCTCGTTCCGGGCAACGCATCCGCCGGCACGGAGACCGAGGCCCTGACCTCCACCCCCGTCGCCCAGACGAGCGTCGCCAAGCAGCAGACGGCCCTCGCTGCCAAGGCCAAGGCTGACGCCGCTGCCGCCAAGGCCAAGGCTGAGGCCGCCGCGAAGGCCAAGGCCGCCGCTGCCGCCAAGGCCAAGGCCGCTGCCGCGAAGAAGAAGGCCGAAGCCGCGGCCAAGAAGAAGGCCGCCGCCAAGGCCGCAGCGAAGGCCGCAGCGAAGAAGCGCGCGAAGCAGCAGGCCGCCAGCCGTGCCGCCGCTCGCAAGCCGATCTTCGCCAACAACCTTGACGGCTGGATCAAGGAGTCGCTGTCCATCATGAAGAAGCACGGCATCCCGGGCACGTACAACGGGCTGCACCGCAACATCATGCGTGAGTCCAGCGGCAACCCGAACGCCATCAACAACTGGGACATCAACGCGATCAACGGCGTCCCGTCGATCGGCCTGCTGCAGGTCATCAAGCCGACGTTCGACGCGTACCACGTCGCCGGCACCAAGCACAGCCAGTACGACCCGGTCGCCAACATCGTCGCCGCGGCCAACTACGCCGCCGACCGTTACGGCTCGATCGACAACGTCAACAGCGCCTACTGAGCCGACCTGACGCGAAGCTCAGCAGACGCCGGAGGGCGGCACCCAGTGCGGGGTGCCGCCCTTCGGCGTATCGCTGATGGCGCTCTGGCGGATGGCGCTTACTTGCGCATGACCTCCGGCTCGTGGCGGCGCAGCAGCCGCCCGACCGCGACACCGCAGATGACCGCGATCACCAGCAGGATGGTGATGTTCATGCCCCACTGGCCTGCCGAGTGCTCCCACAGGGGGTCCAGGTCGTTGGGCTTGTTCGGGTCCCACGGCGGCATCAGGTGCGAGAGGTCGAGCGTCGCGCCCGCACCGGCGATCGCCCAGCGGGACGGCATCAGCCAGGCGAACTGCTCCAGGCCGGGCGAACCGTAGACCTGGAAGAGGATGCCGGTGAAGACGACCTGGACGATGGCGAACATGACCAGCAGCGGCATGGTCTTCTCGGCGGTCTTCACCAGCGAGGAGATGACCAGGCCGAACATCATCGAGGTGAAGCCCAGCGCGATGACAACGAGGCAGATCTCGACGGCCGGCGGCATGATCAGGCCCTCTGCGGGCAGCTCGCGGGTGGCGAAGCCGATGGCGCAGATGATGACACCCTGAATGGCCGTGATCACGCCGAGGACGATCACCTTGGACATCAGGTACGCCGAGCGGGCCAGGCCGGTGGCCCGTTCCCGTTCGTAGATGACCCGTTCCTTGATCAGTTCTCGTACGGAGTTGGCCGCGCCCGAGAAGCACATGCCGACCGCGAGAATCAGCATGATGGTGCCCGCGTCGCCGTTGAACTTGCTCGGCGGTGTGGGCGGCGCGAGGCCGAACTTCGCCGGTATGACCACGCTGACCAGGCCGAGGACCGCGGGCAGGATGACCATCAGGCCCATGAAGCCCTTGTCGGACGCGATGACCGAGGAGTAGCGGCGGATCAGCGTCCACAGCTGGGAGCCCCAGCTCTGCGGCTTCGGCGGGCGCATCTGCTGCGGCGGCGGCATGTGCACCGACTGCGCGGCGACGGCGTCGATGTCGGCCGCGTACATCTGGTAGTGCTGCGAGCCGCGCCAGCGGCCCGCCCAGTCGTAGTCGCGGTAGTTCTCGAACGCCGAGAAGACATCGGCCCAAGTGCTGTAGCCGAAGAAGTTGAGCGCTTCCTCCGGCGGACCGAAGTACGCCACCGCGCCGCCGGGGGCCATGACGAGGAGCTTGTCGCACAGCGCCAGCTCGGCCACGGAGTGGGTGACCACCAGGACCGTACGGCCGTCGTCGGCGAGGCCGCGCAGCAGCTGCATGACATCGCGGTCCATGCCCGGGTCGAGGCCGGAGGTCGGCTCGTCCAGGAATATCAGCGACGGCTTGGTCAGCAGCTCCAGGGCGACGGAGACGCGCTTGCGCTGGCCGCCGGAGAGCGAAGTGACCTTCTTTTCCTTGTGGATGTCGAGCTTGAGCTCGCGCAGCACCTCGTCGATACGGGCCTCGCGCTCGGCCTCGGCGGTGTCGCCGGGGAAGCGGAGCTTGGCCGCGTACTTGAGCGCCTTACGGACGGTGAGTTCCTTGTGCAGGATGTCGTCCTGCGGGACCAGACCGATGCGCTGGCGCAGTTCGGCGAACTGCTTGTAGAGGCTGCGGTTGTCGTAGAGGACGTCGCCCTGGTTGGCGGGCCGGTAGCCGGTGAGCGCCTTGAGCAGGGTGGACTTGCCGGAGCCCGAGGGACCGATGACGCCGATGAGCGACTTCTCCGGTACGCCGAAGGAGACGTCCCGCAGGATCTGCTTGCCGCCGTCGACCGTCACCGTGAGGTGGCGGGCGGAGAAGGAGACCTCACCGGTGTCGACGAACTCCTCGAGCCGGTCACCGACGAGACGGAACGTCGAGTGGCCGACGCCGACGATGTCGTTGGGGCCGATGAGCACCGTGCCGGACTTGGCTATCGGCTGACCGTTGACGTACGTGCCGTTGTGGGATCCAAGGTCCCGGATCTCGAAGCGGCCGTCGGGCGTGGCCACGAACTCGGCGTGGTGGCGCGAGACCTGGAGGTCGGAGACGACCAGTTCGTTCTCGAGCGCACGACCGATACGCATCACGCGGCCCAGCGACAGCTGGTGGAAGGTGGTCGGGCTGCGGTCCCCGTACACCGGCGGGGCCCCCGCGACACCGCCGGCACCGCCGGGTCCTTGCTGGTGCGGGACCTGCGCCTTGGGCTGCGGCCAGGCTTGTTGCGGCTGTTGGGCAGCGGCCTGCGGCTGCTGCTGCCAGGCCTGTTGCGGCTGGGCCGGGGCCTGGTGGGCCGGGGCCTGCTGCTGCTGCGGTGTCTGCTGGGGCGCGGCACCCTGGGCGCTGTAGGCGCCGGCCGCCGCGGCCGAGAGGTTCAGCCTGGGGCCGTCGGTGGCATTGCCCAGGTGCACGGCCGAGCCGGGGCCGATCTCCATCTGATGGATCCGCTGGCCCTGCAGGTACGTGCCGTTGGTGCTGCCGTGGTCCTCGATCACCCAACTGCGGCCGCCCCAGCTGATGCTGGCGTGCCGCCACGAGACCCTTGCGTCGTCGATCACCAGGTCGCCCTGCGGATCACGTCCGAGGGTGTATGACCTGGACGGATCGAGAGTCCAGGTCCTTCCGTTCAATTCCAGTACGAGTTCCGGCACTCCATGCCCCACTAGTTGTCCCCCGAGTTACCCCCATCACTGGGAGTCTAGGGATGGCGAACATCGTGAGGAACTATTTCAGGCGTCGTCCCGCATCCGAAAGCCGGGCTGCGTGAAGACCGTGTCCGGGATGACCGTTGACGGAGGAGAAACGCGCACGGAGCATGGTAAGCGCCCATGAGTGCGTACGGATCATGCGCGAATGGGGGTAACTGGGGCAAACCCAGCAAGGATCGGGGGGTCCGATGGACGCAGGCGGCGGTGGCGAGAGGGTGCCATGGGTCGATGTGCTGCTGGCGTCGATTGCCGCGGTGAGCTGGGCGCTCGTGGCAATGGCGGGCGCGGCCGCGCTCGGACTGCATCTGCTGGGAGCGGATTCGGCGGGGTCGCTCGGGCCGATGACCGCGGCGGTGGTGGTGCTCGCGGTGGGCGGATCGGTCACTCCCACAGGCGATGTGTCCGCGTTCGGGCTGGAAGGCGCGCAGGCGCGGACGGCCGTCGAGATCACGCCACTTGGGATCGGTCTCGTCGGGGCACTGTTCCTTGCGTACCTCTTTCTACGTTCGCTGCGGCGGGCGGGGCCCTGCATCTCGGGGAGTGAACTCGCCGCGCGGGCGGGCGGGGTGGTGATCCTCTTCGTCGCGACGGTCGGCGGCTTGGCGTGGGCAGGTCACGACGTCATCACGATCGACGGAGCGGAGCTGGGTCTTGCCGATCTGCCGGGCGGCGGGGGCGGGGGCGACGGCGGCATCGAGGTGCCGGGGCTCGGCGACATCGGTGACATCGGAGGGCTGCTGCCGGACCGGCTCGGGGACTTGGTGGACGCGAAGGCGGCGGTGGGGTACAGCGTGAACACCGCGGATTCGCTGGCGGGCGCGCTGTTCTGGGTGCTCGGGGTGCTTGTCGTCGCGCTGCTCGCCTCGCGCCGTTCGCCGCTGCCGGGCGGGGCTCTGGCCGCGGCGGTGCGGCGGAACGTACGCCCGGCGGCGTCCGCGCTGGTGTCGGTGCTGCTGGTCGCGGTCCTCGCGGGGTACGCGGCTGCGGGGTACGCGGCGATCGGCGACGACCACCCGAAAAGGATCGCGGGCGCCGCGCTGCTCGGGGCGCCGAACGGGGTCTGGCTCGGTGTGCCGCTGGGGCTGTTCGTGCCGTGGGACGGCAAGGCGACGGGCGAGCTCGCGAAACTGCTGCCGGATCCCCTCGACGAACTGCTGAGGGTGTCCGCGGACGAGCCCGTGACCGTCGGCAGGCTGGCCGAGCTGGACGGGCGGGTGTGGCTGCTGGCCGTGGCGGCTGCGGTGATGATGCTGTACGCGGGGGTGCTGGCGGCGGCCCGTACGCCTGGGGGCGGCGGCGTTTTTGAGTTTGCGGGACGGTGCGCGGTGCGGCTGGGCCTGGTCACGGCCCTGGCCCTGCCTCTGCTGGTGTGGCTGACCGATGTCTCGGCGGACGCGTCGCTGTCGGTGCTCGGCTTCGACGCGTTCGGCGCGGGCATCGAGCTGCACGGGGCGCTGGGGATGGCTCTGCTGCTGGGGGCGGTGTGGGGGGCCGGGGCCGGTGGGCTGGGGGCGGTGCTGGTGTACGTGACGCGGGGTGGCGGCGTGGCGGAGATGGCGGCGCCGGGGCGTTCGGCGCCGGCGGCGGATGTGCCGGGGCCGTACCGTCCGGCGCCGCCGTACCGGCCGTCGAACGACGACACGAACCCGTATCTCCGTCCTCCGCCGGAGATCCACGGCGCGCCGACGATGGCGGGCCCTTTCCCGCCCCCTCCCCCGCCTCCACCACGCCCGCGCCCCCGTCCACCGGTGCCCCCGGAGGACGGCCCACCCCCTCCGCGCCCACCGGCGGGGGGCCGCTGAGGTCGCACCGGGGTGCGGGTCGCGGGGGTGCCCGGAGCGGTGTCGGTGACCGTTTGGGGGCCGCCCCGCGCCGCGGGGAGCCGTCCGGCGGTACGGGTCGCGGGGTTCCCCGGTGCCGTGGGCGCGCCGTTTGGGGTCCGCTCCGGGGTAGAGCCGGGACTGCACGATTTACGGCGCGTTTCTGGCGTGCTGTGCGGTGCGGGCGTCCACGCGCCACAAATCACGCTCTACGTCCCGACTCCACCCGCTCCACGGCCCCCTTGCCGGGTGGCCGCTTGGTCGCCCGCGCCGCGAAGCTGGCGCTTCGGGGGTTTGGGGGCGTCAGCCCCCACGTAACCCCAGGGGTCCGGGGCGCAGCCCCGGTTCGGGGAGGGGCGGGGTGGGGGAACAAACTCCCGCGCCCCGAAACCGGCGCCCTGGGGGTTCGCGGCCCAGCCCGCTCCCGGACCCCCGCCGCGTCCGGCAGGCGGGACGGCCCGTCTCGTCCGCGCCCGCGCCCGATACGGTGGAAGCACCATGAGCGCATCGCAGACCTCCGACGTACGCACCCTCCTCGTCAAGATCTTCGGGAAGGACCGTCCCGGGATCACCGCCGGGCTCTTCGACACCCTCGCCGCCTACTCCGTCGATGTCGTCGACATCGAGCAGGTCGTCACCCGGGGCCGCATCGTGCTGTGCGCCCTCGTCACCGCGCCGACCGACGGTGTCGCCACCGAGGGGGAGCTCCGGGCCACCGTCCACAGCTGGGCCGAGTCGCTGAAGCTGCAGGCCGAGATCATCTCGGGCACCGGCGACAACCGCCCCCGTGGCAGCGGACGTTCGCATGTCACCGTCCTCGGGCACCCGCTGACCGCCGAGTCGACCGCCGCCATAGCGGCGATGATCACCGCCACCGGCGGGAACATCGACCGGATCTTCCGGCTGGCCAAGTATCCGGTCACCGCGGTGGAGTTCGCGGTGTCCGGTGCGGAGACCGAGGCGCTGCGGACCGTGCTGGCGACCGAGGCCGCCGGGATCGGGGTCGATGTCGCCGTCGTCTCGGCGGGGCTGCACCGTCGTGCGCAGCGGCTGGTCGTGATGGATGTGGACTCGACGCTCATCCAGGACGAGGTCATCGAGCTGTTCGCGGCGCACGCGGGCTGTGAGGACAAGGTCGCCGAGGTCACGGCCGCCGCGATGCGCGGGGAGCTGGACTTCGAGCAGTCGCTGCACGCGCGCGTGGCGCTGCTCACCGGGCTCGACGCCTCGGTGGTGGACAAGGTGCGCGCGGAGGTGCGGATGACTCCTGGCGCCCGCACCCTGATCCGTACGCTCAAGCGGCTCGGCTTCCAAGTGGGCGTCGTGTCCGGCGGGTTCACGCAGGTCACGGACGACCTCAAGGAGCGCCTCGGGCTCGATTTCGCCTCGGCGAACACGCTGGAGATCGTGGACGGGAAGCTCACGGGCCGGGTGACCGGCGAGATCGTGGACCGTGCGGGCAAGGCGCGGCTGCTGCGGCGGTTCGCCGCGGAGGCGGGTGTGCCGCTCGCGCAGACCGTCGCGATCGGCGACGGCGCGAATGATCTGGACATGCTGAACGCGGCCGGTCTGGGCGTGGCCTTCAACGCCAAGCCCGTGGTCCGCCGCGCCGCCCACACCGCGGTCAATGTGCCGTTCCTGGACACCGTGCTGTATCTGCTGGGCATCACCCGCGAAGAGGTCGAGGCCGCGGACGACCCGGGCGCGGAGCACTGACTCGTCACGCGGAAGGCCCCGGTGCGAGGACTCGCGCCGGGGCCGTTTGTCGGATCGGGGCTGTTACTCGTGAGGCGCCCAGTAGTCGAGCAGCGTGCCCACACCGTGCTCCACCGACTTCCAGGAGCCGGTGAAGCCGACCACCGCGAACGCCCCGGTCGGGAAGCCGGTCTTGGTCATCCGGGCCGGTGCTTCGCCCTCGGCCTTGCCCGCGAGCGCGTCCGCGAGGGCGTGCATCCCGGGGTTGTGGCCGATGACGAGCAGCTCGTTCACCTCGTCGGGGGTCTCGTTCAGCAGCGCGAGAAGTTCGCCGAGGGAGGCGTCGTACAGCCGCTCCTCGTACACCGTTTTCGGGCGATGCGGCAGCTCGTGGACCGCCAGCTTCCAGGTCTCGCGGGTTCTGCTCGCGGTCGAGCACAGGGCCAGGTCGAAGGCGATACCTGTATCGGCCAGCTTGCGGCCGGCCACCGCCGCTTCCTGACGGCCGCGCTCGGCGAGCGGGCGGTCGTGGTCGGACACCTGCGGCCAGTCCGCCTTCGCATGCCTAAGGAGGACGATCCTGCGGGATTCGGGAGATCCGGGGGCTGTCCCCCCGGAAGACACGGCGTCGCTCATGCTCCCCAGCTTCGCATGAAATGAGCCAGCGGGCGCAGGGTGTTGGCGTGCTCCCCCGTCATGGGTGAATACGTCACCGGGACAGGGTCTGCTGGATACGCTCCAGGATCTGGCCGACCGCGGGCTCGCCGCCCGCGGCCTGCGCCTGGGCGGGGTCGGCGATCAGCAGAAGCAGTACGGCGAAGGCGAGCATCGGCAGGGCGAGGGCCCACCACGGCAGCCGGATGTCGACGCCGCCGGTGGCCTTGGGGTGGGGCCGGGTGTGCGTGTGGGCCGACATGGCCGCCTCCGTGACGCCGTAGGTCTGCGGTTCGATGCTTCAAACCTACGGATCATGGGGTCCTCGGCCCATCCGGTGACCCACCCACTTCACCCTGAGCCTGACCCCCTAGGGGATGGTGGTGCTAGCCCCCTCTTCTGGCTCGGTTCGCCTCCGGAGCTCTCGCCGGGCAGCGGCCAACTCCCGGGTCAGGGCGAGGCGATGGAGGCGATGATCGCGATC
Organism: Streptomyces sp. NBC_00885; assembly: GCF_045207475.1. Taxonomy (NCBI): domain Bacteria; kingdom Bacillati; phylum Actinomycetota; class Actinomycetes; order Kitasatosporales; family Streptomycetaceae; genus Streptomyces; species Streptomyces sp. NBC_00885. Next base: position 6,838,596 of record NZ_CP108796.1, on the reverse strand, counting down.
ACGACGGTAATGGCGATCATGGCTCCGAAGACGTAGAGGAGCTTCTTCTGGCCGTCTTGGGGGTTCGGGTCGAGCACAGGCATGGAACCAGTCTCGCACCTCAGCATTTGTCCTCGATCGTCCGGTCCCGCCCGGCAAGGACGCCGACCGCCATCTGCGGCACGATCAGCCCCGCCATCAGCGCGATCGGCAGGTCCCAGCCGCCGCTGTGCTGGTAGAGCACGCCCACCAGCAGCGGGCCGGGGATGGAGATCAGATAGCCGGTGGACTGCGCGAAGGCCGACAGGCGCCCCACCCCGGCGCCGGTGCGCGAGCGCAAGCCGATCATGGTGAGGGCGAGCGGGAAGGCGCAGTTGGAGATGCCGAGCAGCAGCGCCCACGCCCAGGCTCCGGCGGCGGGTGCGAAGAGCAGACCCATGTAGCCGGTCAGCCCGCACAGGCCGAGGGCGACGACGATCGGGCCCTGGGTCCTCATCCGGGTGGCGAGCCGCGGGATGACGAAGGCGAGCGGTACGCCCATCACCATGGTCACGGCGAGCAGCACCCCGGCCGTGCCCGCCGGGACCCCGGCGTCGCGGAAGATCTGCGGCATCCAGCCCATGGTGATGTACGCGCCGGTGGCCTGGAGGCCGAAGAAGCAGGCCAGCGCCCAGGCGGTGGGGCTGCGGGTGATCCGGGGCGCCGGGGAGTCGTGGGCCTGTGCGGCGAGCGTGCTCCGATCGGCCGCGCCCCCGTCGCGGGCGAGGCCGATCCAGGGCAGTACGGCGAGGACGGCAAGGACGGCCCAGATCCCGAGGCCGACGCGCCAACTGCCGCCCAGCGCCTCGGTCATGGGCACGGTCGCGGCAGCGGCGGCGGAAGTGCCGAGCGCCAGTGCCATCGAGTAGAGCCCGGTCATGGAGCCGACGCGGTCGGGGAAGTACCGCTTGACGATCACCGGCATCAGGACGTTGCTGACGGCGATGCCCATCAGGGCGAGCGCGCTGGCGGCCAGGAAGCCCGCCGTACCGCCGGCGAAGGGCCTGATCAGCAGGCCGGTGGCGATGGCCGCCATGCCCGCGCAGACGACGGCGCCCGGGCCGAAGCGACGGGCGAGCCGGGGTGCCGCGATCCCGAAGACCGCGAAGCAGAGCGGCGGCACGGAGGTCAGGACGCCGGCCACACTGCCGCTCATGTGCAGTCCGACTCTGGCCTCTGCGAGGAGTGCGCCGAGGCTGGTGATGGCGGGGCGGAGATTGAGAGCCGCGAGGACGATCCCGACGACCACGAGGCGGGTGAGCCAGACCGCGGGCCGCCGGTCCGGAGCGGCCACGGCGGTACGGTCGGTGAGGGCGGGGCTTTGGGCCCGGGGCTCGGTCAGGGTCTGGCTCGGGGTCTCGTCCTGCATGAGGCCATCATAGAATCATGGGATGATTGGTTGTCCAATCCTTCACCACTTTCGTACGCAAGGAGCACCATGGCGCTGACCTCTCCCCGGCGTTCCGCGCTCTCCGACCAGGTGATCGCCCAGCTGCGGAACCAGATCACCTCGGGCGAGTGGCCGGTGGGCTCGCGCATCCCCACCGAACCGGAACTGGTCGAGCAGCTGGGCGTGGCCCGCAACACCGTCCGCGAGGCGGTCCGCGCGCTCGCCCACAACGGCCTTCTGGACATCCGCCAGGGCTCAGGCACGTATGTCGTGGCGACGAGCGAGCTGGCCGGCGTCATGCACCGCCGCTTCGCCGACGCCGACCCGCGGCACATCGCCGAGCTGCGCTCCACGCTGGAGTCCTCGGCCGCCAGACTGGCCGCGCAGCGGCGTACGGCCAAGGACCTGAAGCAACTGGAGACACTTCTGGTCCGGCGCGAGGAGGCCTGGGCCTCGGGAGACGCGGAGCGGTTCGTCGCCGCCGATGCGACCTTCCATCTCGCGGTGGTCGCGGCCTCGCACAACGAGGTGCTCAGCGAGCTCTACGCGGACCTGGGCGATCTGCTGCGCGACTGGCTCCGCGACGACGTGGGCCACGAGCTGCGCCCCGAGCACCACATGGATCACGCGCGGATGGTCGAGGCGATCCGCGAGGGCGACGGCGAGACGGCGGCGACCGAGGCGGCGGGCTATCCGTTCATGTGCCCGCGGACTCCCGCAGGAGCTGATGGCTGACCCAGACGGCGCCGATCTCCTTCCAGCAGCGGTCGCCGAGTTCCGCGTAGCCGGCGGGGCCCACCACGACGGGCGCGCTGTCCGCGTCGATGTCCCACCAGCGCTCGCACTCGACATGCAGCCGGACCCGGTCGATGGAGGGGTACGGATTGTGGCAGTAGGCGGTGGCCCGGGAGCCCTCTATGACGGTGCGGCAGTCGGCTTCGTACCTCTGCGGCCGGGGCGGGGGCTCCGGCTCTTGGCGGTGGGGCTGACAGACGGCGGCCGGCGCCGCCCACACGAGGACGGTCACCGTGGCCGGTACGAACGCGGAGCGCCAGGTCGTCACCACAATCGAGACCTCCTCGGCCGTACTGCGGCAGGGTGGCCGCGGCTGCACCACAAGGGGGATTGCCCCTCAAGCCTCACCGCCGGGGCGCGGTACCGCGCGGCTTCGGGGGCCGAACGGGCGACGCCCCGTCCCCCGCGCGCTGCGGGGGACGGGGCGTCGATGCCGTACGGAAGGGCTGTACGAAGGGGTCGTACGAGAGGCTAGGCGCCCATCATGTGCACGCCGCCGTCCACGTGGACGATCTCGCCGGTGGTCTTCGGGAACCAGTCCGAGAGCAGGGCGACGACACCGCGGCCGGTCGGCTCCGGGTCCGCCATGTTCCACTCCAGCGGGGAGCGGTGGTTCCACACGTCCGCGAGCTCCGAGAAGCCCGGGATGGACTTGGCGGCCATGGAGCCGATGGGTCCGGCCGAGATCAGGTTGCAGCGGATGTTCTGCTTGCCCAGGTCACGGGCGAGGTAGCGGGAGGTGGCCTCCAGCGCCGCCTTCGCCGGGCCCATCCAGTCGTACTGCGGCCAGGCGAACTGTGCGTCGAAGGTGAGGCCGACGACCGAACCGCCCTCCTGCATCAGCGGCAGGCAGGCCATCGTCAGCGACTTCAGGGAAAACGCCGAGACATGCATCGCGGTCGAGACGGACTCGAACGGGGTGTTGAGGAAGTTGCCGCCGAGGGCGTCCTGCGGCGCGAAGCCGATGGAGTGGACGACACCGTCGAGGCTGCCGAGCTCCTCACGGACCAGGTCGGCGAGCCGGTCCAGGTGCTCGCTGTTGGTCACATCCAGCTCGATGACCTTGGCGGGCTTGGGCAGCTTCTTGGCGATTCGCTCGGTCAGCGTGGGCCGGGGAAAGGCGGTGAGGATGACCTCGGCGCCCTGCTCCTGTGCCAGCTTCGCGGTGTGGAAGGCGATGGAGGACTCCATCAGCACACCGGTGATCAAGATGCGCTTGCCGGCGAGGATTCCACTCATGTGATCAGTGACCCATGCCCAATCCGCCGTCAACGGGGATGACGGCTCCAGTGATGTACGAGGCGTCGTCGGAGGCGAGGAAGCGCACCGCGGCGGCGATCTCCTCCGGCTGCGCGTAACGGCCGAGCGGCACCTGCGAGACGATGCCCGCGCGCTGCTCGTCGTTGAGCACCTTGGTCATGTCGGTGTCGACAAAACCGGGCGCGACGACGTTGAAGGTGATGTTCCGCGAACCGAGTTCGCGGGCCAGCGAGCGGGCGAAGCCGACGAGACCCGCCTTGGAGGCGGCGTAGTTGGCCTGTCCCGCCGAGCCCAGCAGCCCGACCACGGAGGAGATCAGCACGACACGGCCCTTCTTGGCACGCAGCATGCCGCGGTTGGCGCGCTTGACGACCCGGAAGGTGCCGGTGAGGTTGGTGTCGAGGACGGAGGTGAAGTCCTCCTCGGACATCCGCATCAGCAGCTGGTCCTTGGTGACACCGGCGTTGGCCACCAGCACCTCGACGGGACCGTGCTTCTCCTCGATCTCCTTGTAGGCCTGCTCCACCTGCTCGGAGTCGGTGATGTCGCACTTGACGGCCAGGAAGCCGGCCGGCGGCTCGCCCGAGCGGTAGGTGATCGCGACCTTGTCGCCGGCCTCGGCGAACGCGCTGGCGATGGCGAGGCCGATGCCCCGGTTTCCTCCGGTGACGAGAACCGAGCGGCTCAACGGATCACCCTTTCGATAGCGGTCTGGTACTCGAAAACCTATCGGTCCCGCACCCCCCGCGGAGAATCGGGCCCTGACAGCGCCTTCATCCAGTCACTGTCGGGTCCCTACAGAATGGCGCTGGGCAAGGGCCCCTCCGGCGCGACATGATCGGAACGACCGTCTCAACGACAGGAGACATCCGTGCCTCATTCCCTCGACGAAGCCTTCACAGCGCTGCCGCTGCGGGCCCTCGCCGACGCGGCACTCGCCCGGGCGCGTGCGCTCGGCGCCGAGCACGCCGACTTCCGCTTCGAGCGCGTACGCAGTGCGGCCTGGCGGCTGCGCGACGCCAAACCCGCCGGATCGTCCGACACCACCGACATCGGGTACGCGGTGCGGGTGGTGCACGGCGGCGCCTGGGGGTTCGCCTCAGGGGTCGACATGACCATGGACGCGGCCGCCAGGGTCGCAGGCCAGGCGGTCGCGATGGCCAAGCTCTCGGCGAAGGTGATCGCCGCGGCCGGCTCCGACGAGCGGGTGGAGCTGGCCGAGGAGCCGGTGCACGCGGACCGCATCTGGATCTCCTCGTACGAGATCAACCCGTTCGAGGTACCCGACGAGGACAAGACGGCGCTGCTCGCGGAGTGGAGCACCCGGCTGCTGCGGGCGGAGGGCGTGGCGCATGTGGACGCGTCGCTGCTCACCGTGCAGGAGAACAAGTTCTACGCGGACACGGCCGGCACCGTCACCACCCAGCAGCGGGTGAGGCTGCATCCGGCGCTCACGGCCGTCGCGGTCGACGAGTCGACGGGCGAGTTCGACTCGATGCGCACGATCGCCCCGCCGGTGGGCCGCGGCTGGGAGTATCTGACCGGCACAGGCTGGGACTGGGACGCCGAGCTGGAGCAGATCCCGGGGCTGCTGGCGGAGAAGATGCGCGCGCAGAGCGTCGAGGCCGGGCGCTACGACCTGGTCGTCGACCCGTCGAATCTCTGGCTGACCATCCATGAGTCGATCGGCCACGCCACCGAGCTGGACCGGGCGCTGGGGTACGAGGCGGCCTACGCGGGGACGTCCTTCGCCACCTTCGACAAGCTGGGGAAGCTGGCGTACGGCTCGTCGGTGATGAATGTGACCGGTGACCGGACCGCCGAGCACGGGCTCGCGACCATCGGCTACGACGACGAGGGCGTCGAGGCGCAGTCGTGGGACCTGGTCAAGGACGGGACGCTGGTGGGCTACCAGCTCGACCGGCGGATCGCGAAGCTGACGGGCCTCGGCCGTTCCAACGGCTGCGCGTTCGCGGACTCCCCCGGTCATGTGCCGGTGCAGCGGATGGCGAACGTGTCGCTGCAGCCGGATCCTGGCGGGCTCTCCACGGAGGATCTGATCGGCGGGGTGGAGCGCGGGATCTATGTGGTCGGCGACCGGTCGTGGTCGATCGACATGCAGCGCTACAACTTCCAGTTCACCGGGCAGCGCTTCTTCCGTATCGAGAACGGCAAGCTGGCGGGTCAGCTGCGCGATGTCGCGTACCAGGCGACGACGACGGACTTCTGGGGCTCGATGGAGAAGGTGGGCGGCCCGCAGACCTATGTCCTGGGCGGCGCCTTCAACTGCGGCAAGGCTCAGCCGGGCCAGGTCGCTGCGGTCTCCCACGGCTGCCCGTCCGCGCTGTTCCGCGGCGTGAACATTCTGAACACGACTCAGGAGGCCGGTCGATGAGCCGCACCAGCAAGCCGCACGAGATCGTCGAGCGGGCCCTCGAACTGTCCACCGCCGACAGTTGCGTCGTCATCGCCGACGAGCACTCCTCCGCCAATCTGCGCTGGGCGGGCAATGCCCTGACCACCAACGGCGTCACCCGCGGCCGCACCCTCACGGTCGTCGCCACCGTCGACGGCTCCGAGGGCACCGCGTCCGGTGTCGTGTCGCGCTCCGCCGTCACCGCGGACGACCTGGAGCCGCTCGTACGTGCCGCCGAGGCCGCCGCGCGCGGGGCGGCCCCCGCCGAGGACGCTCAGCCCCTCGTCGAAGGACGCCCCGCGTCCCCCGACTTCACCGACGCGCCCGACGAAACCTCCTCCGCCGTCTTCGCGGACTTCGCGCCCGCGCTGGGCGAGGCGTTCGCCCGCGCCCGGGCCGGCGGGCGTGAGCTGTACGGCTTCGCCAACCACGAGCTCACCTCCACCTACCTCGGTACGTCGACGGGGCTGCGGCTGCGCCACGACCAGCCCAACGGCACGCTGGAGCTCAACGCCAAGTCCCCCGACCGTTCCCGTTCCGCCTGGGCGGGCCGCTCGACGCGGGACTTCAAGGACGTCGACCCCGCGCTGCTCGACACGGAGCTCGCAGGCCGGCTCGGCTGGGCCGAGCGCCGGATCGATCTGCCCGCGGGCCGGTACGAGACGCTGCTGCCGCCCACCGCGGTGGCCGATCTGTTGATCTACCAGCTGTGGTCGTCGACGGCCCGGGACGCGGCCGAGGGCCGTACGGTCTTCTCCAAGCCGGGGGGCGGCACCCGTATCGGCGAGACGCTCTCGCCGCTGCCGCTGACCCTGCGCAGCAACCCGAACGAACCGGGTCTGGAATCCGCACCGTTCGTGATCGCGCACTCGTCGGGCGACGACGCGTCGGTCTTCGACAACGGTCTGCCGCTGTCGAAGACGGACTGGGTACGCGACGGAAAGCTGGAGCACCTGGTCACCACCCGGCACAGTGCCGGCCTGACCGGCCTGCCCGTCGCGCCCGGAGCGGGCAATCTGATCCTGGACGGCGGCGGCGAGCGCTCGCTGGACGAGATGGTCTCGGCGACCGGCCGCGGGCTGCTGCTGACCTGTCTCTGGTACATCCGCGAGGTCGACCCGGCGACGCTGCTGCTGACCGGGCTGACCAGGGACGGCGTCTACCTCGTGGAAAACGGCGAGGTGGTCGGCGAGGTGAACAACTTCCGCTTCAACGAGTCGCCCGTCGATCTGCTCTCGCGGACCACCGAGGCGGGACGCAGCGAGAAGACGCTTCCGCGTGAGTGGGGCGACTGGTTCACCCGGGCCGCGATGCCCGCGCTGCGCATCCCGGATTTCAATATGAGTTCGGTCAGCCAGGGCGTATAACCTCGTACTCGTCCCTGGACACACCGAATGGCACATCGAAGGAGACGCGAGAGACGTGACGGACATCGTCGACGAACTGCAGTGGCGTGGGCTGATCGCCCTCTCCACTGACGAGGACGCATTGCGCAAGGCGTTCGCGGACGGTCCCGTCACCTTCTATTGCGGCTTCGACCCGACCGCGCCCAGCCTGCACCTGGGCAATCTGGTCCAGATCCTCACCATGCGCCGGATCCAGCTGGCGGGGAACCGCCCGCTGGGTCTGGTCGGCGGCGCCACCGGTCTGATCGGTGACCCGAAGCCGAACTCCGAGCGCACGCTCAACGCGCCGGAGGTCGTCGCGGGCTGGGTGGAGCGGCTGCGCGGGCAGATCGAGCGCTTCCTCGACTTCGAGGGCGCCCACGCCGCGACCATGGTCAACAACCTGGACTGGACGGCGGGCCTGTCGGCGATCGACTTCCTGCGGGACGTCGGCAAGTACTTCCGGGTCAACAAGATGATCGCCAAGGAGGCGGTCGCCCGGCGGCTGAACTCCGACGCGGGCATCAGCTACACCGAGTTCAGCTACCAGATCCTGCAGGGCATGGACTTCCTGGAGCTGAACCGGCGCTACGGCTGCACGCTGCAGACCGGCGGCAGCGACCAGTGGGGCAATCTGACCGCGGGCACCGACCTGATCCACCGGGTCGAGCCGGAGGCCGAGGTGCACGCGCTGGCCACTCCGCTGATCACCAAGGCGGACGGTACGAAGTTCGGCAAGACGGAGACCGGCACGGTCTGGCTCGACCCGGAGCGCACGACTCCGTACGCCTTCTACCAGTTCTGGCTGAACGCGGACGACCGGGACGTCTCCAAGTTCCTGCGGATCTTCAGCTTCAGGTCCCGTGAGGAGATCGAGGAGCTGGAGACCCTGACCGCGGAGCGGCCGCAGGCGCGTGCCGCGCAGCGGGCGCTGGCGGAGGAGCTGACGACGCTCGTGCACGGCGCGGACGAGTGCGCGGCCGTCGTCAATGCCTCGAAGGCGCTGTTCGGGCAGGGCGAGCTGACCGGGCTCGACGAGCCGACGCTGCGGGCGGCGCTCTCCGAGCTGCCGCATGCCCAGGTCGCCGAGCTGGCACCGGTCGTGGACCTGTTCGCGGAGGTGGGGCTCGTGGCCAGCAAGTCGGCCGCCCGCCGCACCGTGAAGGAGGGCGGTGCCTACGTGAACAACGTCAAGGTCGCCGCCGAGGACGCGGTGCCGGCGCGCGAGGATCTGCTGCACGGGCGCTGGCTGGTGCTGCGCCGGGGCAAGAAGAACCTTGCCGCGGTCGAGGTCACCGCCGGCTGACCGGCTGCGCCGATGGCTCCGCCCCGAACTCCCGCTGCGGGGTTCGGGGCGGAGCCCTTGCCGGCGCTCAGGCTCTTTGCCTGTTGCCCCGTACGGCGGTGTAGGCCATGTCACCCAGGAGCACGATCACCACGGCCGCCGCGAGCTGGAGTACGTGACGCCCCCAGTCGATGCCACTGGTCTCGTCGATGCCGAACCCACGCGCCAGCGCATTGCCGATCAGGGCGCCTACGATGCCGCAGATGGTGGTCAGCCAGAGCGGACTGTGCTGCTTGCCCGGGATGATCGCCTTGGCGATCAGACCGAGCACGAATCCCACGATGATCGCCCACAACCAGCCCATGGCTGCCTCCTCGTACAACTCTGCGTGAGCGGGTACGCCTCAGTCTCGGCCCGCCCGCCGTACGGCGCATGTCGGGCACAGCCGTACGCATCACGGCGCAGTCGCGACCACGCAGGTGGGGCCCGCCCCGGTCTCGTAGGTGTCCGATGCGCGGCGTACGGTGGAAGGCGTCAGGACCGGGGAGTGTCCGACGCGGAAATCGGGTGGTGGAACGTGATGCGGAAGCACGGCAGCACGGAGGTCTTCCGGATCACCGGAGCGCGCCAGGGCCTCGCGGACGATGTGCGCGGACGGCAGCGCCGCTATGTGATCTCGATGTCGGTACGGACCGTGGCGGTGATCCTTGCCGCGGTCCTGTGGAATGTGGAACGCCCTGTGGCGATCGTGGCACTCGTGCTCGGCGGGATTCTCCCGTACATCTCCGTGGTGATCGCCAACGCGGGCCGGGAGAACGCCCCTTCAGCACCCGCCACCTTCGTCCCCGCACCGTCCCGGCCGGTGATCGCGCCGGTCTCCCCGCCCACCGCCGCGGAAGGAGAGCCGGAAGCCGACGGAGCCCGGCAAGAGGCCCAGGGGCGGGAGCAGAGCTGATTCCAGGGGGCTCCCGAAGCTCAGGAAAAGCTCAGATCAATCATGAAGTTCCGGTGCACCTCACCCCACTCCCCGTGACATACTTCGTAGGCGCTCCGCATCCCCCGTCGGAGCGACGGACCGACGCCGGGCAGCTCCCCCCGTGGCTGCTCGGCGTCGCCATGTGGTGGCCATTTCGGTATGGACGTAAGAGTGAGTGACGAGACCCCGATCTGCTCCGCGAAGGGCTGCCGCGCCGAGGCCGTCTGGGTGCTCGCGTGGAACAACCCGAAGCTGCACACTCCGGAGCGCCGCAAGACCTGGCTCGCCTGTGACGAGCACCGCGAGCACCTGTCCAACTTCCTTGGCCTGCGCGGCTTTCTCAAGGATGTCGTGACGCTGGAGGAGTGGGAGCGCAATCCGGGCGCCGGAGGCTAGGGCCTGATCCGAACGACAGGCCCTAACCGCCGATCGCTGACATCGGGCGGTCGGGCTGCAGGAACGACGGGTCGTCGAGGCCCGAGCCCGCCTTCTTGCCCCACATCGCCAGCTTCCATATGCGGGCGATCTCCTCGTCCGGCGCGTCCGAGCGCAGGGCGGACCGCAGGTCCGTCTCCTCACGGGCGAACAGACAGTTGCGCACCTGGCCGTCGGCGGTGAGCCTGGTGCGGTCGCAGGCGGAGCAGAAGGGGCGGGTGACGGAGGCGATGACCCCGACGCGGTGCGGCCCGCCGTCCACGATCCAGCGCTCGGCGGGCGCGGAGCCGCGCTCCTGCTCGCCCTCGGCGGTGAGGGTGAAGCGCGTACGCAGCGACTCGAGGATGTCACCCGCGGTGATCATGCCGTCGCGCTTCCAGCCGTGCTGGGCGTCCAGCGGCATCTGCTCGATGAAGCGCAGCTCGTAGTCATGGGCCACGGCCCAGGCCAGCAGCTCGGGGGCCTCGTCGTCATTGAGGCCCGGCATCAGGACCGTGTTGACCTTGACCGGGGTGAGGCCCGCTTCGCGGGCGGCCTCCAGGCCGTCCAGCACGTCGTGGTGGCGGTCCCGGCGGGTGAGGGTCTTGAAGACCTCGGGACGCAGGGTGTCCAGCGAGACATTGACCCGGTCCAGGCCCGCGGTCTTGAGGGCGGCCGCGGTGCGCTTGAGGCCTATGCCATTGGTGGTCAGGGACATCTTGGGGCGGGGTGCGAGAGCGGCGCAGCGCTCCACGATCCCGACCACGCCGGGCCGCAGCAACGGCTCCCCACCGGTGAAGCGGACCTCGGTGATGCCGAGATCCGTGACGGCGATACGGATCAGCCGGACGATCTCGTCGTCACTGAGCAGATCGGGCTTGGCGAGCCACTGCAGGCCTTCTTCCGGCATGCAGTACGTGCACCGCAGATTGCAGCGGTCTGTGAGTGAAACACGCAGGTCAGTGGCCACACGGCCATAGGTGTCGATGAGCACAGTGGGCCCCCTCCCCGGTTCAGCGGATCTTATTGCTACCGAGCCTACGCCAGGGCACCGACAACAGACGGGGCCCGATTGTCACGAGGAGCGGTGCGGCCGCGTCGTAGGACTCTACGACGCGGCCGCGGCACGGACTCGTACGATGCCGTCCTGCTGAGGCTCAGTGGGCTCCGGTGCCGGTGAGGGACTTGACCTCGAGCTCCGCGTACTTGCCCTTGTCGGGCTCCTCCTTGGACAGCAGGGTGCCGAGCCAGCCGAGCAGGAAGCCCAGCGGGATCGAGACGATGCCAGGGTTCTCCAGCGGGAACCAGTAGAAGTCCGCCTCCTTGAACATGGAGGTGGGCTTGCCGGAGACGACCGGCGAGAAGAGCACCAGCACGACGGCCGAGGTCAGACCGCCGTAGATGGACCACAGGGCGCCCTGCGTGGTGAACCTCTTCCAGAACAGGCTGTAGAGGATCGTCGGCAGGTTCGCGGACGCGGCGACCGCGAAGGCGAGGGCGACCAGACCGGCGACGTTCAGATCGCGTGCCATCGCGCCGAGCGCGATCGAGACGATGCCGATGGCGACCGTCGCCCAGCGTGCCGCCCGGACCTCTTCCTTGTCGGTCGCCTTGCCCTTGCGGATGACGTTCGCGTAGATGTCGTGCGCGAAGGAGGACGAGGAGGCCAGGGTCAGGCCCGCGACCACCGCGAGGATGGTGGCGAAGGCGACCGCGGAGATCACCGCCAGCAGGACGGAACCTCCCGTGGAGCCCGAGCCGCCGCCGATCTCCAGGGCCGCCAGTGGCGCCGCCGTATTGCCCGCCTTGTTGGAGGCGATGATGTCGCCCGGCTTGAGCAGGGCAGCCGCGCCGAAGCCCAGCACGATGGTCATCAGATAGAAGGCGCCGATGATGCCGATCGCCCAGTTGACCGACTTACGCGCGGCCTTGGCGGTGGGCACGGTGTAGAAGCGGATCAGGATGTGCGGCAGTCCCGCGGTGCCGAGCACGAGCGCGATGCCGAGCGAGATGAAGTCCAGCTTCGATGTGCCGGTCTTGCCGTACTTGAGCCCCGGCTCCAGGAAGGACGCTCCCTTTCCGCTGTTCTCGGCCGCCTTGCCGAGCAGGTCGGAGAGGTTGAAGTTGAACTTCAGCAGGATCAGGAAGGTGATGAGCACGGTGCCCGCGATGAGCAGCACGGCCTTGACCATCTGCACCCAGGTGGTGCCCTTCATGCCGCCGATGGTCACGTACACGATCATCAGTACGCCGACCAGGGCGACGATCGCGATCTTGCCCGCGTCGCTGGTGATGCCGAGCAGCAGCGAGACCAGCACGCCCGCGCCCGCCATCTGCGCCAGCAGATAGAAGATCGAGACGACGATGGTGGAGGTGCCTGCGGCGGTACGGACCGGGCGCTGGCGCATGCGGTAGGCGAGGACGTCGCCCATCGTGTAGCGGCCGGAGTTGCGCAGCGGTTCGGCGACCAGCAGCAGCGCGACCAGCCAGGCGACCAGGAAGCCGATCGAGTAGAGGAATCCGTCGTAGCCGAAGAGGGCGATGGCGCCCGCGATACCGAGGAAGGAGGCGGCCGACATGTAGTCGCCGGAGACCGCGAGACCGTTCTGGAAACCGGTGAACTGGCGGCCGCCCGCGTAGAAGTCGGCGGCGTTCTTGGTCTGGCGTCCGGCCCACACGGTGATGAACAGGGTGGCGACGACGAAGCACGCGAAGAGCGTGATGATCAGCGGCCGGTGTTCGCTCGCTTCTTCGGCGGCGAGCTGGACCGTGGGATACGCGGCGTACGCGGCGCTCATGCGTCGTCCTCCATACGGGACTTGATCGCCTCGGCCTTGGGGTCGAGCTTCTCGGCTGCGTGACGCGAGTAGAGCCAGGCGATGAGGAACGTGGTGGCGAACTGGGCGAGTCCGAAGACGAGGGCGACATTGATGTTGCCGAAGAGCTTGGTGCCCATAAAGCCGCCGGCGTAGTTGGACAGCAGAACGTAGAGCAGGTACCAGGCGATGAAGGCGACGGTCAGGGGAAAGGCGAAGGAGCGGTATGTGCGGCGCAGTTCGCCGAATTCCGCACTCTCCTGCACCTCGACGAACGACTCTGTCGTGGGCTGAACGGGGCTGGTGTCCGTACCGCCCTGGGGCGGCGGTGCATCGGTGGCCACGGAATCTCCTCGCGACGCGGGTGCGGTGGGGTTGGACATGGGGACCTCACTGGTCGGGGGTGGTTTTGATGTTGCTCCACCCCCTGACAACGGCACGGAGAGCACGCCGGGCCGGTTCAACATCGGCCTTTTTCTTACCGATTTCTTCCAGGAACTCATTGATGGCGGCCCATGATCGGCGATAGCTTCGCTGGTCATGTACCCGCCCATTCACAGGGGTCTGGGCGGTTGACACGGATGATGTGGAGAACCCATGGCTCATCTGGGATCCAGACGGCGGCGCGCACTCGCTCTGCCTGCAGGTCTGGCGCTCACGGCCTCGCTCGGTTTCCTTCCCGCGGGGGCCGCGTCGGCGGCTCAGGCGGACGAGGTACCCGCCGCGGTCGTGACCGACGGCCCGAAGCTGTCGTACGTCGTGAACGTCAAGGGCGGGCACCACGCCGCCACATCGGTGAAGAAGGCGATAGCCAAGGCCGGCGGCACGGTGGTGATCGCCTACGACCAGATAGGCGTCATCGTCGTCCACTCGCAGAACCCCGACTTCGCCAAGACGATCCGTCAGGTCCGGGGCGTGGCCTCGGCGGGCGCGACGCGCACCGCGCCGATCGCCCCCGCGAGCGACACGGCGATCGACTCCGAGCGCCCGCTGACCGCCGACGAGGCGAAGACCGCGGCCGCGCAGGCGGACGCCGGTCAGGACCCGCTCGAGCCCCTCCAGTGGGACCTGCCCGCCATCAAGGCGGACAAGGCACACGAGAAGACGCTGGGCAGCAAGAAGGTCACGGTCGCGGTCGTCGACACCGGTGTCGACGACACCCACCCCGATCTCGCGCCGAACTTCGACGTCGCGGCATCCGCCAACTGTGTGAGCGGCAAGCCCGACACGACTCCCGGCTCCTGGCGGCCGGCCGCCAACGAGAGCGACCACGGCACGCATGTCGCGGGCACGATAGCCGCGGCCAAGAACGGCGTCGGCATCACGGGTGTCGCCCCGGGCGTCAAGGTCTCGGGCATCAAGGTGGCGACCACGGACGGCTTCTTCTACACCGAGGCCGTCGTCTGCGGCTTCGTGTGGGCCGCCGAGCACGGCGTCGATGTGACCAACAACAGCTACTACACCGACCCGTGGCTGTTCAACTGCAAGAACGACCTCGACCAGGGGGCTCTGGTCGAGGCGCACCGCCGGGCCATCGGCTACGCGGAGCACAAGGGCGTGGTGAACGTCGCCGCGGCCGGCAACTCGAAGATGGACCTCGCCGCCGACGAGCTCACCGACACGACGAGCCCGAACGACACCACCCCGGGCACGCGGGTCATCAACCCCCGTGAGTGCCTGGACATTCCGACCCAGATTCCCGGGGTCGTCACCGTCTCGGCGCTGGGTGCGAAGAACCTGAAGTCCTCGTACTCCAACTACGGTCTCGGCGTCATCGACATCTCCGCCCCCGGCGGTGACTCGACCGCCTTCCAGAAGCCGGACGCGCCGGCCGTCGACGGCCGGATCCTGTCCACGCTGCCGGGCGGCAAGTACGGCTACAAGGCCGGTACGTCGATGGCCTCGCCGCATGTCGCGGGCGTCGTCGCGCTCATCAAGTCGCAGCACCCGCACGCGTCGGCGGCCGCGGTGAAGGCCCTGCTGTACGCGGAGGCGGACGACACGGCCTGCACGAACCCGTACGACATCAACGGGGACGGCACCATCGACGCGGTGTGCGAGGGCGGCACCCGCAAGAACAGCTTCTACGGCACCGGTGTCGCGGACGCGCTGGACGCGGTTCGCCGCTGACGGCCGAGGAGTTCGGGGGGCCGGACGCGCGGGTCGCGTCCGGCCCTCCGCGCTGTGTCACGGCTTGATGAGGACCTTCAGCGCGGTGCGCTCGTCCATCGCCCGGTAGCCCGCGGGAACACCGTCGAGGCCGACCGACAGGTCGAAGACCGGCGACGGGTCGATCGTGCCGTCCAGGATGTCGGGCAGCAGCTCGGGAATGTACGCGCGCACGGGCGCGACACCGCCGCGCAGGGCGATGTTCCGGTCGAACATGACGCCCAGGTCCAGGCCGGTGCCGCTGCCGTGGGGCACGCCGACATAGCCGATCGCGCCGCCGTCGCGGGCGATCCCGACGGCCGTACGCATCGACTGCTCGGTGCCGACGGCCTCGATCACGGCCTGCGCGCCCTGTCCGCCGGTCAGTTCGCGGACGGCTGCGACGGCCGCGTCGCCGCGCTCGGCGACGACATCGGTGGCGCCGAAGGTCCTGGCGATGTCGGTACGCGCCTCGTGGCGGCCGAGCGCGATGATCCGCTCGGCGCCGAGCCGCTTGGCGGCCAGCACTCCGCACAGGCCGACCGCGCCGTCGCCTACCACCGCGACGGTGGAACCCTTGGTGACTCCCGCGCCGATCGCCGCGTGGTGCCCGGTGCCCATGACGTCGG
This sequence comes from Streptomyces sp. NBC_00885, assembly GCF_045207475.1. Classification (NCBI taxonomy): domain Bacteria; kingdom Bacillati; phylum Actinomycetota; class Actinomycetes; order Kitasatosporales; family Streptomycetaceae; genus Streptomyces; species Streptomyces sp. NBC_00885. The sequence goes on along the minus strand of NZ_CP108796.1, from coordinate 6,823,064 downwards.
AGAGCGCGAGCAGCGCGGTCAGCAGCCGGTCGTCGGACGCGGCGTCCGCGGGGAGCTTGACGAGGGTGCCGTCGGCGAAGGGAACGCGCACGGCCTCGCCCTGGCCACCGTCGGAGGCCTGGCCCCCGGCGCCTATCGAGCCCCAGAAGCCGCCCTGCGGGCAGGAGGTCTGCAGACCTTCGGCGCAGTACTCGCAGCTGCCGTCGGACCAGACGAACGGAGCGACGACCAGATCGCCGGGCTCGAAGCCGGTGACCGCGGAACCGGCCTCCTCGACGACGCCCAGGAACTCATGGCCGATCCGCTGCCCCGGCTGCCGGGCCGCCTCACCGCGGTACGCCCACAGGTCGCTGCCGCATATACAGGCGCGCAGGACGCGCAGCACCACATCGGTCGGCTGCTGGATCGCGGGGTCGGGCACCTCCTCCACGCGGATGTCGTGCGGGGCGTGGATGACGGTGGCGCGCATGGGGCAGGTCCTTGCTGATCAGACAGTGGAACGGACAACGGGGCTTTCACGGTACGCCTGTGCGAGCAGCACCTGTGCGCCGAGATACGTCAGCATGATCCAGAAGTCGGGGCGCGGCAGCTGCGGCCAGTCGGCGACACCGGTGGCGATGAGCATGTCGGAGAGCAGGAAGAGCGCCCCGCCGAGCCCGACCAGGAGCCCGAGCCGCGACGAGCGGTAGGCCATGGCGGTGAGCAGCACGCTGTATCCGGCGACCGGAATGCGCAGATCGGCCGGAAGGTCCGGCCAGAGCACGGCAACGGCCACGACCAGTGCGATGCCGTAGCCGATGCCCAGCGCGGGGTGTGTACGTCCCCACCCGAAGAGCAGCAGGTAGCAGACGTGCCCGGCCGCGAAGCACCCCATACCGAGAAGGAAGGCGATGTCGGCCGACGCCAGCAGGAACACATCCCCGCCCCAGCCGCAGAGCAGCGCGGCGACCAGCATCCGCCGCCCGCCCCGTGCGTACACATGGCCCGCGAGCAGCGGCATGAGCAGGGGCTTGGCGATCTGGTGACCGGCTTCGGCGCCTGCGAGGAGGGACCCGAGGTCGACGGCGACGGCGAGGCCGAAGGCGATGAGCAGGACACGGGCGAGCGCCTCGCGGCCCGAGTGGGATTCCGCGGCCGCCTGCCGTCGGACCGGCTCGCGGGCGCCGACGCCTTCCGGTGCGCTCACGCGGCAGGCTCCGCGGCCGTCTCCGCCAACGGTGCGCCAGCCGGCCGCGTGGCGGCGGGCTGCCAGCCCGGCCCGCGGAAGACGCGCCCGGCCCGCTCACCCCAGGTGCTCGCGGCCCGTACGTCCCTCGCGATGGCCGCGTACTCGTGTGTCGCGACCCGCAGCGGGTTGTACGTCTCGATGTTCTTGGTGAGCCCGAAGACGGGCCGCTCGGTCTCCGGCGCGAAGGACCCGAACAGCCGGTCCCACAGGATGAGGATCCCGCCGAAGTTCCGGTCCAGGTAACCGCCTTGGGAGGCGTGGTGCACCCGGTGGTGGGAGGGCGTGTTCAGTACGTACTCGAAGGGCCGCGGCAGCTTGTCGATCCGCTCGGTGTGCACCCAGAACTGGTAGACGAGGTTGGCCGATGAGCAGAAGGCGAGCGCGGCGGGATGCACTCCGCACGCGATGAGCGGCAGATAGAACGGCCAGACGGTCAGGCTCGTCCAGGGCTGGCGCAGCGCGGTGCTGAGGTTGAACTTCCGGCTGGAGTGGTGGACGACATGGCAGGCCCACAGGATCCGGATGACGTGGTGGCCCCGGTGGGACCAGTAGTAGAAGAAGTCCTGCGCGAGCAGCATCAGCGGAACGGTCCACCACAGGAGGGGGACGCGGGCCGGGGTGAGCTCGTACACCGCCGTGTAGATCGCGACGATGGGGATCTTCCAGAGGAAGTCGAAGCCGAGACTGCCGAGCCCCATACCGATGCTGGTGGCGGCGTCCTTGGTCTCGTAGCCTGCGGCGTCCCCGTCGGGATGGATCCGGTAGCTCACGATCTCCAGGACGGTGAGCAGCACGAAGGCGGGTATCGACCACAGCACGACATCGGGCAGGTTCGACATGCGAGCACCGTAGAGGCGGGGCGGGGCTACGGCTAGATGGTGTTACCGACAAGTATGTGAGACCACCTGTCAGCTGTGGTTGGTGACTTCTGCCAAGGCGCCGCTCAAACCCCCACCGCGCCGAGCACCGATCCTGCGCCATACGTGACCGCCATGGCCAGCGCTCCGCCGCCCACGTTCCGCAGCACCGCGGGCCCCGCCGATGCCGCGCCCAGGCGGGCGCTCCACCAGCCCGTGAGGGTCAGGGCCGCGAGGACCGAGAGGACCGTGAGCGGCAGGCGCAGCCACGAGGGCGGAAGCACAATTGCCAGCAGGGGCAGCAGCGCCCCCACGGTGAACGCCAGGAAGCTCGCTCCGGCCGCGTGCCACGGGTTGGCCAGCTCGTCCGGGTCGATGCCGAGCTCCACGCGCGCGTGGGCGCGCAGGGCGTCGCGTTCGGTGAGCTGCTCGGCGGCCTCGCGGGCCACGACCTGCGAGAGGCCGCGGGCCACCAACAGGCCCGTCAGCTCCTCCAGTTCCTCCTCCGGCTGCTCCCGCAGCTCGCGCCGTTCCACGGCCAGGGCCGCCTTCTCGGAGTCGCGCTGGGTGGAGACGGAGACGTACTCGCCGGCCGCCATGGACATCGATCCGGCGAGCAGTCCCGTGAGGCCGGCCGTGAGGAGGGCGGCGCGCGAGTCGGTGGCGCCTGCCACGCCGACGACGAGGCCCGCGGTGGACACGACGCCGTCGTTGGCGCCGAGGACCGCGGCACGCAGCCAGTTGAGGCGCGCGCCGAGAGCCCCGCCGTGGGCTTCGTCGTGCGGTGTGTCGGTCACCACGGGAGGGTCTCACCCCACCTCTCACCAGACGCGCACCGACCCGCCCCGGGCGAACGCGGGGCTGGTCGCCGCCGCCGGGATCTCGGTCAGGGGCTCGGCGATCTCCTCGACCGTCGGGCCGACCTTGGCCGCGATGGGGTCGAGGACGCCGAGGTCGAAGCCGTAGACCCGGGCGGCGTTGCCGCCGGCCATCGCCGCGACCTCGTTCCTCTCCAGCCCCGCGTAGGCGATGCGGAGGCCTTCGCGGGAGTAGGGGGTGGTGCCTTCGTCGTGCGGATAGTCGCAGCCCCACATGATCTTGTCGAGGCCGATCCGGTCGCGCAGCGGCACTTCGTGCGGGCGCATGAAGCTCGCGCCGACGAAGCAGTTCTCGCGCCAGACCTCACTCGGGCCCCTGCCCATCGAAGCGGCAAGCCCCGCGCCGAACTTGGACTCCGCGGTGGCGGCCCTCGTCGCCGCGGCCACCAGGCGCGCGTGGTAGTAGTCCAGCATGTCGAGCACGCCCGGGATCCAGCCCGAGCCCTGTTCGGTGAGGACCAGCTTCAGCTGCGGGTGACGGCGGAAGGCTCCGCCGAAGATCAGATGCCACAGGGCCCGGTGCGAGAACCAGGTCGTCTCCACCATGAACACCGCGCGGGCCGCCGGTTCTTCACCCAGCGGCGGGGACGCCGAGCCGCCGTGGTGGTTGACGGGTACGCCGAGCTCGTCGCAGACCGCCCAGATCGGGTCGTAGGTCTGCGAGTACAGCTCGGGAAGGCCCGAGCCGGGTGGTGTGCCCGGCAGCAGGATTCCGCCGGTGAGGCCCGCCCGGCTGGTGCGGCGGATCTCGCGGACCGCCTCCTCGACGTCGTTGAGAAGGATCTGTGCCACGCCCGCCCGCCGCCCGGGCGCCGCCGCGCAGAAGTCGGCGAGCCAGCGGTTGTGGGCACGCAGCCCGGCCCAGCGCTGTTCGTACTCCTCCCGCGTGGGCGCCGGGGCCATCAGCGAGGCGCTGGGGAAGAACGGCGGGATGGTGTTGGGGAAGACGACCTCGGCGACGATGCCGTCGGCCTCCAGCTCACTGAGGCGGCGCTGCGAATTCCAGTTGCGGTCGGCGGTGTCGGCGAGCAGATCCTCGTACGGATTGACGTAGGCGGCCGCCCAGGCGTCGAAGTCGTCGTGGTACCTCTTGTCCAGATACGGCTTGTAGTCGAGGAGATCGGCCCCGGCGTGACAGTCGGCCGAGATGACGGTGTAGCGGTCGGCTCCGTCTCTCATGACGAGGCCCCCAGGACAGGGAAGTCGTGCTCGGTCAGCCAGTGGCGGCCCACCTCCCGTGACCTCGCCCAGGATGCCTCGACGGCCGACTGGTCCTCGCACTGGCCCAGTTCGGCCGGGGTCGGGCCGATGCGCCGGGCGATCGGGGCGAGTTTTCCGGTGTCGAAGCCGAAGACGTCCGCGGCGGCCAGGCCCAGCATGCGGCGGGTCTCGGCGACGGGAATGTCGTGGAAGGTTTTCGCGAGCCACGCGCGCGTGGCCGGCCAGGTGCCCTCGGGGTGCGGGAAGTCGCTGCCCCAGAGGATGTTGTCGACGCCGATCTCATAGCGCTGGGCGAGTTCGCGCCGCTTGGTGTTGGTGGCGCAGATGAAGATCTGCCGGTCGAGATACTCGCTCGGCGGCCGCTTCAGCTCGGCGAAGGGCGAGAGCTTCTTGCCGCCGTGCGCGCCGAGATAGAGCCGGTCCATGAACCACAGCTGGTTGGGAAGCCACCAGCAGCCGGACTCCGCGACGCCGAACTTCAGGCCCGGGTGGCGCTCGAAGACGCCGGACCAGAGCAGGAACCACAGCGGCCGCGCGGGCCACCAGGTGACCTCGGAGACATAGATGCCGAGGTGGTCGCCGTACTCGTGGCGGGGCGCCGCGCCGGAGTGGGTGACCACCGGCATCCCGCTCTCCGCTGCGGCCGCCCACACCGGGTCGTAACGCCGGTCGTGGTACGGCTCCTTGTCGACCCACATCGAGGGGATCATCAGCGCGCCGAGCCCGGACTCCTTGGCCCGGTGGATCTCGGCGACGACCTTCGCGGGCTCCGCCGTGATGGGCAGCAGGGCGACCCCGCAGTGACGCTCCGGGTTCTGGCCGACGAATTCGGCCAGCCAGCGGTTGTGCGCCCGCGCACCCGCCATGCCGAGTTCGGGGTCCTGGTCGCCGCTCAGGCCGAGCCCCACTCCGAAGGGCGCGGCGGTCTGGCTGTCGACGGCGTCCGCGTCCGGGAAGACGACCTCGGCCGCCACTCCGTCGCCGTCGAGTTCCTTGAGCCGCTGGGCGGTGTCCCAACCGCCCTTGAGACCTTCCTCGTTGTCGCTGAACCACTTGTCGGCGAAGGCCTCGTTGCGTACGCCGAGCCGGGTCATCTCCTCACGGCGACGGCCCTGCCCGGCGAGGAATGCGTCGAAGTCCCGATGGTGGCGGGACTCCAGATAGGGCCGGTACCGCTCGGTCGGCAGCCCGGCGTGGCAGTCGGAGGAAATGATGAGGTAGGGGTCTGACCTTGACTCTGACATCAGGTGTCCCTCAGTCGAGAATGAAGCTTTCCAGGTACGACGGGTCCGCGCGGTCGAGCATCGACTGCGACCTGGCGCGGATCTGCCGGTCGCTGTGCTCGCTCGCGGGCAGCATCCAGAAACGGTCCGCGCGGATCGAGTCCACGACGAAGTCGGCGACCTCCTCGACCGGGGTGAACCTCACCTCGTGGCCGGCGTCCTTCATCGCCTTCTCCCACTGGTCCAGGCTGCGGTAGGGCGTCTTGCGCGGGCGCTCCTTCGCGTACCGCTCGGGCCTGTTGCGGTGCGACTCCCACAGTCCGGTCCGCAGCATGTGCGGGCCCGGGAAGAGGACGGAGGCGCCCACGCGCGCGTGCTCCGCCTTCAGATGCGCATACAGCGACTCCGTCATCGTCACCACCGCCGACTTGGTGACCGCGTACACGGACGCGGTGGGCAGGGGCGCGATCCCGCCGTCGCCGGACGAGGTGTTGACGACATGGCCCGGCTCACCGCTCGCGATCATGCGCGGCACGAAGGCCTGGATGCCGTGGAAGACACCCCAGACGTTGACGGCGAAGGCCCATTTCCAGTCATTGGGCTCGTGCTCCCACATCCGGCCCTCGGCGCCGGAGCCGACCCCCGCGTTGTTGCACAGCACATGAACGGCGCCGAAGGTCTCGTACGCGGCGTCGGCAAGCTGGAAGACGGAGGCTCGGTCCGCCACGTCGACGGTGTGGGCGAGCACCCGCGCCCCGTCCGCGGTGAGTTCGTCCGCCGCCTTGTGCAGGGCCTGCTCCTCGACGTCCGCGAGAACGACCCCCAGGCCCTCGGCCGCGAACCGCCGCGCCATGGCGAGCCCGACACCGCTCGCCGCGCCCGTGACGACGGCGACCTGTCCCTGTCTCAGCCGCATCAGGCGCTCCCCGCAGGGGGAGCGTCGAGGATCTGCTGCGGGTCGTCGTAGCGCTGGTGGATGTAGGGCAGCAGCGCCTGGGCGCTCACCCGCTCGGCGACGCGGCCCTTCTGGTCGGTGGTCTTCTCGCCGATGGTGAGCTCGACGACACGGCGTACGGGCAGGTCCGCGACGGGGTCGTACATCGACTCGCGCAGCACCACATCGCCGGTGAGCTTCTCCAGCTTGCGGAACTTCTCGTTGCGCGTGCAGTGCACGAGGACGGGGTCGGCGTCGAAGCCCTGTCCGTCGACCGCGGGCAGGAACTTGAAGTAGAAGTCGAGCTTTTCAGCCGTTTCGGGCAGTGGCAGCGGGCCGTCCACCGCTCCGCGCACCTCGACGAAGGCGATACCGTGCCGGGCGAGCACGGCCCGTACGACCAGGCCGTCGCGCTCGACACCGACCTCGCCCAGCTTCTTCGGCTCGCCGAAGACTTCCCGTCCGCCGACCAGTGCGCGCTCGTGGGTCATCGGCATGACGAGCGGGTACCAGCCCTCGCGTCCGTCGTGGAGCGCCGCGACGGCCACGGAGCCGGCGCCGAGCGGATGGCCGGACAGGTCGACCTTGCTGATACTGGCCCGCACCAGGGGCCGTTCGGTGGGTTTGAGCGGCGGCGGAAGTACGGCCGCCACCGCGTCGGGGTCGCTCTCCCAGACCGCCACGACGCCGGTGGACCAGATGTCGGGAAGCCGGGAGCTGGATGCGCGGGCCGCGGCGATCTCCGCCTCGGTGCGCGCGCCGTACCGTACGCGTGCCATGTCGTACCGCCCTTCGTCAGTCGGCCTGTAACACAGTTACACCGAGGTCGATGAAGGGTAAAGAGCCGTGCACGTACCGGAGTTGGGGGCACCATGCCGAGAACCGCGCTGACCCGCGAAGAGGTGCTCGAAGCCGCCGCCTCGCTCGTCAGGCAGCACGGCCCGGGGGCCCTCACCATGCGCAAGCTCGCCGCCGAGCTGGGCACGGCGGTCACCTCGATCTACTGGCACGTCGGCAATCGCGAGTCGCTGCTCGACGCACTGGTGGAGCGGACGGTTCAGGAGATGGGCGCGATCCGGCCCGCCGGCCGTACGCCCGCTCAGCGCATCGTCTCGGTCGCCCGGCGGCTGCGCCGTGAGCTGCGCGAACGCCCCCATCTGATCGCGATGGTCCATGAACGGGGGCTCACGGAACGGATGTTCCTGCCCGCGCAGCAGGCGCTCGTCCACGAGGTGCACGCCGCGGGACTGCGCGGGGCGCGCGCGGCCGAGGCGGTGCGCGCCGTCCAGTTCCAGGTCGTCGGCTTCGTACTCGTCGAGCGCAACCGGGAACGCTCGCCCGTCCAGTCGCCCGGGGAGCAGGAGCTGTGGGACGCGCGGACGGCGGAGCACGACCCGGCGCTGGCCCGCGCGCTGGCGAGGCCCGCCGACCCAGAGAAGCTGTTCACCGCCTCCGCGAGGGCACTGGTGAGCGCGCTGCTAGGCCGTGTCTGACAAATCTCGCCTGGTGCGCGACGCCCGGCACGCACACTCGCTGCGTTGTCGGAGTCATCCAAGTACGTCCGGTACGAGGACGATCCTCCGCCTTGCGATTGCACGCACCGGACGCCGCGCACCCCGCCCTGCGGGCGGACGGCGCTATTTGTCAGACACGGCCTGGCCCCCGCGCGACACACGGTCAGGTGACACCCCGTCGGGCGGCCGGGACCGTATCTCGCCTGCCGCCGGGGCCCGTTGACGGGGGTGGCCTGGAACAGCGCACTGCCGGGCACCTCGCCGCCGCGCCGGACCGGCCGGCCGGCGGACCGGGCCCATCCGAAGTTGTCAGTGCGGGCCCGTATTCTCTGTGACCATGCTCGACGACCGTACAACCGCAGCTACAGCGTGGCCGGCCGCGTATCCCCAGGGATACGCGGTCGTCGACGTGGAGACCACCGGACTCGCTCGCGACGACCGGATAATCTCCGCTGCTGTGTACCGTCTCGACGCCCGGGGCAATGTCGAGGACCACTGGTACACCCTCGTCAATCCGGAACGGGATCCGGGTCCGGTGTGGATCCACGGTCTGACGAGCGATGTGCTGGAAGGCGCACCGCTTTTCGGTGATATCGCCGAAGAGTTCTCCGAGCGGCTCGACGGCCGGGTCCTCGTCGCGCACAACGCCATCTTCGACTGGTCGATGATCTCCCGGGAGTACGCGCGCGCGAGTGCCACCGCCCCCACGCGGCAGCGGCTGTGCACCATCGCGCTCTCCAAGGAGCTGCGGCTGCCGCTGCCCAATCACAAGCTGGAGTCGCTCGCCGCGCACTTCGGCGTCGTACAGCAGCGGGCGCACCACGCCCTGGACGACGCACGCGTGCTGGCCGAGGCGTTCCGGCCGAGTCTGCACACCGCGGCGCGTGACGGGGTGCGGCTGCCGCTGCTCGAATGCCGTCCGCTGACCGAGTGGTCGGACTCGCCCGCGGCTCCGCGGATCGGCTACCAGGCTTCGTACGGCCAGAGCGCGTACGGGCACAGCAGCTGGCGGCCCTCGCGAAAGCGCCCCGCCTGTCCCTACCCCAACCCGGGGCGGTACGAGGTGGGCGGGGCGCTCGTGCAGGGCATGCGGGTGGCCTTCTCCGGCGACACCTCCGTCGACCGCGAACTGCTGGAGGACCGGGCGATCGAGGCGGGCCTGCATGTCGCCACCAGCGTGTCCCGGCTGACGAGCCTTCTGGTGACCAACGATCCCGGGGCCTCGACGTCGAAGACGGTCAAGGCGAAGGCGTACGGCACACCGGTCATCGACGAGGTGGCTTTCACCCAGCTGTTGCGGGACGTGGCCCCGGCACCCGCATCGGAGTGAACCGGAGGCGACTCGCCCGCTGCCCGCTCGCACCACGGCCGCCTCGCGTCCCACCCTGTGGCGCATGGCACGTTGCGAGGTTTGCGGAAACGACTACGGCATGTCCTTCGAGGTGCACGCGCAGGGCGCGGTACTCCTGTTTGACCCAGTTGACTACTCGACTCTAGAGTCTCCTCAGCATCAAGCGTCGCACGCTAGCGGGAGGGGACTCAGTGCTGACCAAGCCTGTTGGGGGGTACTGCCGCATCTCCGATGCGGATCTTGCCGAGATCCGCAGAGCAGTGAAGGCGGGGCTCCTCACACCCGAGCAAGCAGCTGAGGAGGAGCGCAGGGGCGTCCTACGCCAGCGCGAGGACATCGAAAGCCTCTCCGGTGGTGCGCCGATCAAGTGGTACGAGGACAACAACCTCAGCGCCTTCAAGCGCAACGTCAAGCGCCCCGACTTCGAGCAGATGGTCAGGGACCTCAAGGCCGGTCGGATCTCCGGAATCCTCGCCTACGACATCGACCGCGTGTACCGGCAGCCGCGGGATCTTGAGCGGGTCATCGACATCTACGAGACCTCGAAGGAACCCCTGGCCTTCAAGACGCTCTCGGGACAGAACTTCGACCTCACCACCTCGGACGGTCGATTCTCGGCCCGCCTGTTCGTGAACATCGCGAACAAGTCCTCCGAGGACACGCGCCGACGAGTGGTCCGCGCCAACGTCGCCAAGGCCCGGAAGGGGAAGTCTCACGCGATGGGACTGACATTCGGCTGGCTGGAGAGCGACCCGAGCAAGCTTGACCCCAAGGCCGCACCGATCCGCCGCAAGGCCGTGGAGAAGTACATCGCCGGGGATCGCGTGGCCACGGTCATGAAGTGGCTCGCGGAGGAGAACGTGATCAACAGCGCCACGGGGAAGCACTTCACCTGGGGTGGCACCAAAGCGATGATCCTTGCTCCGCGAAACTGGGGTGTACGCACTTACAACGAAGAGATCATCTACGACGATGACAACGAAATCGTCATGGGTGACTGGGAGCCGCTGTTCCCCACCCTCGACACCTGGCACCTGGTGCAGGCGATCAAGGCATCCGGCTCCACGCCGACCCCCAGCGAGTCAAACGTCAGCTACCTGCTGACCGCCATCGCCCGATGCGGCAGGTGCGGGGGCGGCCTCAAAGGTCACCCGAAGTGGAAGAAGGGCGAGCGGACGCCCGGCTACAACTACAACTGCAACAAGCAGCGCCCCGAGCATTGCGGCGCGCTCGCGATCGACGGCCCGAGGCTCGACTCCCTGATTCAGGAACTCGTCTGGGCACAGGTGCTCAGGGCAAGCAAGCGGAAGCAGGTCCCGGAGACGGCCGAGCCGTGGACGGGTGAGGCTGCGCTCAGGGACGTGGAGGAGGAGATCGCGGAACTCCAGGACCTCTGGAAGGCCAAGAAGGTCCGTGCCGCCTCGTACGTCACGGCACTCGATGATCTGAACGCCCGGAAGAACGAGCTGCTGGCGGACAGGGCGTACCACTCGGTCCCGGTCGGCACGCGTTCCATCACGGAAGAACTGCTGACGAACGGCTGGGAGAACCTGTCCATCGAGCGTCAGCGGATCATCGTTCGGAAGGTCCTGCGGGCCGTGCTCATCCACCCGGCCAAGAGCCGCGGTGGTCGATTCGACCCCGCACGAGTGGAGCCCGTCTTCCTCGCGGCTTGACAAACACTGAGGGCCCCTCCCACGCGGGAGGGGCCCTTCTGTTGCCTGGTCTATCCGGTCACGCTGCCTACCTTGTCCACGATGCCCGTCTTCCCTTCTGCGCGGGCGCAGTGCGCCCCGCAGTACCAGTGGCCCTCGACCTCGACGCCCTGTCCGATGATCTGGACCCGGCAGTGCTCACAGATGGGCGCCATGCGGTGAATGGCGCAGGCGAACGAATCGAAAACGTGCCGCGCACCGTCCTGGGTCTCAACGGTGAACGCAAGCTCGTAGTCGTTCCCACACACTTCGCAACGTGTCATACGCGGCATCGTTGAGGGCAGGGAGGGCGCTGGCAAGCTGACGGCGCTCTGCCAGCCGGGGGTCTACCCAGTCAGCGTAGCGGCCATGAAGCTCAGCCCGACTTCACCTCTGTCCTTCAGATTCATTAGTTCAAGGATCTCGTCGACCTGGTCCTCAGTCAGGATCGGGGCCCGGGCTAGCCACTTGTCTAGCCACTCTTCACATGTCATGGACACCAGCCGCCTCTAGGCGGAGTAGGCACCTGTAGCAGAGGGCTCGGGAGGAAGCGGGGAAGGCTGGCCAGATCACTCACAATCCATCTCCGTTTCGTCGCACAGCCCACCCCCGCCGTTCCTCCAAGGCAGGTCTTCCGGAATGGTCCCCGCTTCCACTCGGTGAAGGAGCTTCCAGGAGTGCCCATCCCGTTCGTAGATCTCGCCACCGCGAACGCCTCGGTACTCAAACCGCCGGGTATCGCGGTTGTACCGAGAAGGCCGCTCCCAAGCCACAGCGGCTTTGGCTCGGGCAAGACCAACGTGATACTTGAGAGCCGGAGTTCGGTCCGGAACGATGGAAACGTAGGGCAGGCCCCCCAGATCCCTTTGCCAAGGCTCGCAGCGTTTTCCCATCTCGGCAGACATCAATCCCCCTGTTTGAAGACTTCAGTTGGTATTCCTGCCTTCATGGCTAGGTCGGCAGTCATGGAAGCCCCCGCACTGCCACCCCTGATGAAGGCAAAGCACAAGTCGGCTCCAGCTCGAACCATCTTGGCGTTCCGCAGAAACCCGGCTCGCTTGCCGTAGTTGTCCCAGTCAGCCGGGTGCCGGCGGACGCTCATCCCGATGTCTCGCGCGAACTGGTCGGCCATCGCATCGGCCCCCCGAGGGCAGGCCCCGTGAATCAGCAGAAGATCACGGGGCCTGAGCCTCCTGAGCCAGAGCACTTCCCCAATGACCCCTTGTAGGAGGTCGGCGTCAGTCCACGTGCGCGAGCCAGTAACGAGTAGACGGATCAGCCCTGCGCCTCTGTGTCCTCCACGATGGGCGGTTGAAAGCCCATGATGGAATTCCACGTGTCGGCCGCCATCTCCTTAGCAAGCTCGTGAGGGACCCCGGCCGCCATCGCCTCAACGAGGACTGTCCCCGAGATGCGGGCCGCTGTGACGGCAAAGGCACCCTGCTTTTGCAGCCGGGCCGCGTTCATCTGGGTCTCGATGCCGGAAATCAGGTCCTCCAAGGTCCCCGCGGCTTCGGAGACCTGTCCGTTCTCGCTCTGCTCGCTATCGCCCATCATGTCTCCTCAGTGCTTGCTGTCTTCAAGTTCCAGGACGCTCCCCCAAGAGCGCCCACCGATCTCCGCATCAGCCGGAATCAGGAGCCCCTGTACTGGGAACTGCATGTGCTTTGCTGCCTCACGAGACATCTCCACGGCTTCCTTCTCCGGGAAGCTGAAAACGATCTCGTCATGGATAGGCAGCCGCATGTACGGCGTGAATCCGGCCTTATCAAGCTCCAGCAGGGCCCTAGCGGTTACATCCCTAGAGCCGCCCTGCACGAAATAGTTGAGGGCCCGGAACCACTTACCGGGGTCAACCGGCAGGCGCCTTCCCGTGGCTGTATAGACAAAGCCGGTTCTACGGGCTTCGTCCGCCAGACGCTTACCGAACGCACCGACCCCCGGATACGTCCTGGCAAAGGCGTCCAGAACCTTCCGAGCCGTCTCCTCATCGACGTGGGCCTGCTCCATGAGGGCAGCCCAGCCACCCCCATAGACCGTGAGGAAGTTCGCCATCTTGCCGATTTTCCGAGCGACCTCGGCAGCATCAGCGGTGATCTGGTGCAGATCCAGGCCGTTAAGGAATGCGTTCAACATCGTTGGGTCACGAGAGAACGCAGCCAGGTAACGCAATTCCATGTTGCCGAAGTCGATGGAGCACGAGACGTGCCCCTCATCGGCGAGGAACATATGCCGTACGTAGCCGTCCCCCGAGGGGAATGTCTGCGCCGGAATGCTCCCTGAAATGCTCATCCGAGAGGTACGGGCCTGTAGTGAATTGATGGAGGCGTGTACGCGGTTGTTGGCGTCCCGACCCTTGAGCGCCCTCTCAAACCACGTTTTCCGCCACTTGCCCGCCTTCTTTGCCTGCACCACCGCATCCGCCAAAGGATGCTTCAGTCCAGTGAGTACGTCGTCATCCATGGCCAGTTGGCCATTGGGATGATTCTTACTGGGCTTAGTCCTCTTGGTGAGCTTCACACCGAAACGCGTGAAGGCTTCGATCAACTGCTGATTGCTGTTGACGTTCTCGACCTCAAACGTCTTAGCAACAGCTTCCCATCTCTCCTGCTCCGCCGTGAGTTCCCCGCACCGCATTTCGGCGTACTCGACATCCAGGAGATAGCCGGTTCGCTCCATCTTGGCAGTCACATGAGCAAGCCGGTGCTCCCAGCCAATGAGTCCTTGTGCCTTAGATCGAGCCGGAACCAGCCGATAGAGGATCTGGAAGAGTCGGTATGCAAGAGCCGGGTCCATTCCCGAGTACAGCAAGAAGTCCGGATCGAACAACTCGACCAGCTTCCAAATCTTCTCCTTCGTGGTCTTGTACTTCTTGGCCAGAGCGGTAATAGAGCCCTTGACCTCTTCGGCGGTCTTCTCGCAGACGTAGAACTTTGTCAGTTCTTCCAGCTTCAGACCAGGGCCCTTTTCCTTCACGGCCCTCGGGTCAACAAGGTGAGCCAAGAGTTTGGTATCCCACATCTTCGGAGCAAGCTCCTCCATGGGGATTCCTAGCGTGGATTCCACGACGTGAAGGTCATAGGTCCCGTTGTGGGCAACCAGCCATTCAAGGCTGAGGAGGGCCCTACGGACCGCTTCAGCGAAAGCAGAGCCCTTCTCCACGGGGATGACCCAGGAATCTGCTCCCGTCCCGAACTGCGCCAGCCGGCACCGGAAGTCAGAAGCCCACCAGTCGAGCCCCGTCGTCTCTGTATCGAATCCGAGGATGCGATGCCGAGAGATGAACTCCTCGAACCCGGGGAGGTCCCTCTCTGTCTCGACAACCCGAATGGAGATCGGCTGACCCTTCAGCCGATAAGCGAGCTGCTTCAAGAGACCTCCCCCGTCTAGTCCAGTTGCTCAATGAATGCCTTTCCTACGTACTCCGCGTAGGCAGGCGGGATGCACTCACGAATTCCCTCGCGGGACATCCAAGGAACGTCAAGGTCTTCCTTGGCGTCATCAACGCCGATGAAGTTGCCGACGTAATAGCCCATCTCGTCGGGCTTCCGTCTGCGGCCCATCTTTGTTTGCCGTCTTGTGTGGGCGGGGTGTTCAGGCTGCGGCAAGTCCCAACCCCCCGTTTCAAAGAGCCGATGCCGGTAGGTGTTGAGCCCGAAGTAGGCGCCACACAAAAGCACAGGGTCTCTCATTTCGTCCACTGCACCCATGACGTTCTCAATCACCCACGGGACTCCGACAGCCTCTAGAGCTGTACGGGTCGGCCCCAATAGGTCCCGGTGCTCGTTCTGCATGATGCGCTGAGTCTTGCTATAGAGCTGACATGGCGGCGAAGCATGTATGAAGTCGAAACGATGCCCGTACGTGAGGAGGAACTGAATTGCCTCGGCTCGTACGAACTCAAATGGGTATCGAGGCTGAGGAAAGATGTCCACGCCCACGACTTCAAACCCCGCGTTGTTGTATCCCTTTCCCGCTCCCCCCTGGCAGCAGTAAAGGTCAAGTAGTCTGAGAATCCCCCCGCCCCCCGTTAGCGACGGCGAACCGCCAAAGAATCCATAGAGCTATGGCTCAACAGAAGCCGAGCCAGAAGTACAGGCTCGAAAGGTTTACGTAGGACCCCAAAAGGAAAGGGGGCCGAGGAAAACCCCGGCCCCCTGTCAGGTGCCTACGTAAAAGCGGTTGGCTCTCTTAGGAGAAAGACCCGTCCTTCTGTCGCCACAGCGGATCGCAGTTGCTGCCCTTCGGGGCATTGCAGAACAGGGCCGCCCACGCTCCCTTCGCCCCCTGGCCCTCACGCAGAGTCCGGCCGTGCGGGCAGTTGTCCCCCGCAGGGGCCGCAGGAGCGGCCGACTGGACCTTGCCGCCCTGGAAGGTCTTCGGAGCGGAGTTGCCACCCCTGCCGGCCGGAGGCTGGTGGGTGTCCCGCATCTTCACGGCAGCGCTGGATACCAGCTCAATGACGCCGTTGTCGGCAAGCGCCTGCACCAGCTCCCGAACGCGCTTAGCGGTCTCGTCCGCCGTGGCGCCGAACACCACAGGCGTGAGCCATTCCGCGTCATAGCCCGCGGCTGCCTTGAGGGTAATGCCGATCTTGAATGGGTTTGGGGTACCAGCGGCAACGGCATTGGTCATAGGCTTGTTCTCCTTTGGAGTTTCCGGCTCGCCCCACGGGGAGGCGCCATCGAACGGATTCGGGAAGCTCATGCAGTCACCTTTCGGAGATCCCGGTTCATCTGACGTGCGAGGACATCAAGCCCTCGGTTGCTGGCCTTTCGCTCCGTATCGTTCTCCGGAGGAAGGCCGTATACGTACCGCTTCATCAGAACGGCTCGTGTCTGCTGAGGAAGCCGGTTGAGGGCTATAGAGGCATCGAGGCGGGCCGACATCAGGCTGTCAGTGATTCGGCAGGCAAGAAGGTCATCCTCTCGGCCGACCATTCCCCCCATTTCTTCATCGGAGTAGACGAAGGTGGAGAGGGCCATTTTTGCTTCATTAGGCGTGTAGTAGTAACGGCCGTCCTGCACGTCCCTGGCATCTCGCTCGGCAGAGGCGAACTGAGTTCCGACCTTGCGGCAGAACTGCCAGATGAAGGCTTCGTTCTCGTAGTGCTTTTCGAGCATCGGCCGGCGCTCGTAGGCGTGCAAGAGAATTGCTTGCTTTACGTCGTCCTTCTCCACCACGCTCCACGAGCGGGCAACGGAAGCGGCAACCTTATCCGCCACCTTCGCCATGTTTTCCCAGTCAATTTCGGTCATGCTGCATCCCCCCGCTTTGCGAAGCGCCCCCCAGCGCCCCGCGTGATCTCTCCGTACCTTGTTCCCTCAACTACGAAGGACCCGTCTCGTCGGATATCGACTGGATACGGCGATACGTCGTGGTCTCCGACGTATAGAATTCCGAAGCCCGATTGCCAGTTCGCGACCGCGCCAGGACCAAGGTATTGAGCCTTACGCGGGTCCATGATGTGCCCGACTTCAAAGCCCCAGCGCATTCCCCCGAGATGGCTTGGGCCCTGACGTCGCACGCCAAGCCGGTGAGTGTGCCCCATCACCAGGTTCATCACGGCCTTGCTGGCATGCGCGTAAGCCGTCGTTCCGGCGATACTGGAAAGGCCCTTGATCTCGTGCCCATGGATGAGCCCGGTATCCGGCCCCACCCGGTGGAACGGCGGAGTCAGGTCGATGCCGAAGCCGTCGAAATCCAACAGCTTGGAGAAGTGGAATTCGTCGGCGTACTCGGCCAGTGCCGGCGCCTTGGCGCTGAGGTATGTCCGCGGCCGTAGATCGTGGTTGCCTTCGAGGATCCCGAAGAGTCCCGCGTAGACCTTTCGAATCGGCTCAAGAACCTTGCGCTTCGTGGTCTCAGAATCGCTCTTGACCTGCTGCCGATACTCGTACCGCGTTCCCTCGTTCCAGCGGCTAGGAGTCTCGTAGTCGTTCAGGTCACCGATCTGGTACACCTCATCGGGCTGATAGTCCCCGATGAAGGTGACTAGGTTATTCAGTGCCTTGGGATCGTGGTACGGGACTTGCAGGTCAGAGATGACCACAACTCGCTTCACGCGCCCACCCCCGTTCTTGTAATGCCCACCCCACCTTGTGAGGGGACATAATTAGCTGGACGTGCCGTCACGCTTCTCCACTCGCTGAATCTCCCGCTCGACATACCAACGGGCCTTCCTCAGGTCTTCCAGTTCCGCGGAGGTGGCCTTGCGGCCTGCCCGGCTGATGTACTTGACGGCATTGCCCCGGTTAAAGTTCAAGTGCTCCGCGATATCGATGACTTCAATTCCATTCGGAAGCCACGTGTAATGGGCAGGATGGTCCACGGTGGAGCTGCCGCTGTCAGCTATCGAGCCAGCGGCAAACATCAACTCGTCCTCTGCCATGTTCAGAAACTTGGCCCGGCCGTTTACGTGCAGCTTCACGCCATACGGGTAAGGGGCCGTGATATGCGAGTTCACGGAGTAGATGACGCCCCGGAATCCCTGATACTCGTCTGTTCGAGCAGTCGGCTGAGTCGGACGTGCAACCATCACCTTGTCGCCAGCCTTGTACTTCACAGTCCGATCCGTTCTTTCAGGGCCTCGGGCCCGAAGTTGTGATAGACCCAATTCGAGTCCCGGTCATCGGTCATCCGAATGACCTTGCCATTGGGCAGTTGGCCCGCAAGTTCATCCATGAACGTCTCTCCAGGCCCGTCCTCTGCGATGAGAAAAACGGACTCGTAGCCCAGGAGTGCAGGCGTCCAGTAATCGCGCCATGTGCCGGTACCAGGCGCCCCTACACCGGGGATGCCGGCCAACTCCCAAGACATCGTGTCGAACTCGCCTTCAACCACAACCAGCGCCGGGCTTGTCTGGATAAGCGCACCGGTGTTGAACAGTCTCGGCGGGTCTCCGGGAAGGCTCATGTACTTCCCGCCCTTGTGGTCGTGCCTCTCCTTCATGTCCTTGTGGAAGAAATACGAGCCGTCAGAGTCCTTTACGCACTCGTCCGCAATGCATCGAAAGCGGTTTGTTGCAACGCCGTCGGCTCCACCAGCCGGGCGGAGGTACGGAATGCAGAGGCTCCCCGCATACCGCTCATGACCAGGTTGAGCCGAACGGACGTAGCCCAGGCCGAACCTGCCGGCGGCCTCCCCCAGACCCCGAGCCATTAGGTACTGCTCGGCTGGGCTGCCGCTGTACGTCTTGTGATAGGCCCTGGCTATCTCCACCGAATTCGGCACATGCGAATTCTTGGGCTTCAATGAAGCCACAACTCCTCTCCCTCATGATCACTGCATAGCTGTCCTCGCTGAGGTTGCAGACGAAGCAATTCCAGCGGTTGCCGTCCACATCGACAGAGGCTGACGGATTGTCATCAGCATGAAGGGGACAACAGACTTTCTGTCGTCCCCTTGATACCTTCACGTCTAGCCCGTAGTAGTGCGCCAGTACCTCAGCGATTGGCGGTTTCTGCGGGCTTGTCTTCACCGATACGCCTCACGGTTACCGGAAAGTCGTACTTGCGGTAGGCGCCCATCCATGTGTGGTGGTGCCCAACCCAATTACGCGACCATGACGGCCCCTGGCCGCCCTCCTCGGACGCCATCAGATGCCCGTATTCCTCTTGACCTCATCCATTGCCGCTCCCCTTGTCGTATGTGTAGCGAGGTCCGAGAATCTTCCAAGCCGGATAGTTCTCTAGGTAATCCGCTGCGCGACGTAGAATCTCCGGCCGGTCCCTAGCCCCCCGTGCTAGAAGCTGGCTGTTGCAGCGGGCACAAAGAAGGCCGCGAATCGCCTCCGTCTTGTGACAGTGGTCCACGGCCAAATTGGTCTTGCGTGTCTCATGACAGATCGCGCACTTGCCGCTTTGCGCCTCGAAAAGGCGCTGATAGTCCTCAGCAGACAGCCCATAGGTTGCCTGGATTCGCGCGTTACGGGCTGCCTGCCGACGACCGGCCTTCCGGCAGGAGGAACAGACCCTCCCCCGAGAGGAGGTGTAGAACCTCTCAGATCTGTTCCTCCCGCACTTGGTGCACTCCCTTAGACCCTTGCGGAGTGCTGTCATCAGCCCCCCGTCCTGATGACAGCCTCCAGCTTGCGAAGGTCCTTAAGGCGCGCGTTCTCGTCCACCAGGGCGAACAGATTGAACAGCGGGATGGCTATCGTGATGTTCCTGGATTTCAAGTCGATGACGGCCGTCTTGACACCGCCGTTGGCTGCACCGATGAGCACCCTAGATAGCTGGTAGAGGTTGAGACGTCTCGGGGTGTCAATCTCAACCACGATTGCCACACCCTCGGTGTCCACTTCGGACGTGTCCAGTTCAGGGAACCTCTCGGCCAGCCGGAACGCGAACTCTCGCTCTGCCCGAAACCCGCCCCTGAGCCCCTGTTGCATTTCCTTACCTTCCGTCTTCAACCTACGACCCCCCAATCCCAGTAACGCAAGTTCTTAGGCAGCAAGAGATGTCGGAAGCTCCTCGTCAAGCTCCTCCAGTCGCAGATTCGACCGGTTGAGCCGGAAGCTAGCGAACGTGCCCCCGGACGAGTCTTCAAACCCTTCTCGGTTCTTCACTGGAGACACGTGAAGGATGCGGCTATTCATGCCGTCAACCTCTTTGTGCATGGTGAGAATAAGAGACGGCACGCGATGCACCTTGCCCTTGACGCCACTCAACGGAATCGGCTTGAGTCCGTCCGAGTGCTCACCCGTCACGTGGTGCAGACCGAGGACGTGAGCATTCGTTTCCCTCGCCATTTCGGAGAGGTATTCACACAGGCCCTCAAGCCCGAATGTATAGCTCTCAGCGTCTCCCACAACGCCGGTGTCAACGTTCGTAACGTTGTCCACCACCAACAGATGAGGGGTGCACCCGTAGACCTCCAGATAGCACAGGAGGTAGGTCTCCATCTCACGCTGAGTGGGCCGCGCAGAGAAGTTGAATCGAGTCCACCAGCGCTTCCCCAGAGCGTCTTCATACTCCGAGAACTTCCCCTCTATCAGCGCCTCTTTGATGACTCTGGAGTCATCGCCGGTAATCATGGCTGTGGCCCTGGTCACCTGAGTTGCCGCGCTGGAGTCTGCGGAGAAGTACAGGACTGGCACGTTAGCCATCGTGGCCAGGAAAAGCGCAAAGAGACTCTTACCCGTGCCGGGCCCCGCCACTACTAGTGACAACTCCGCCCGCCGGAACTCGACCTCTAGCCGCTTCAGGGACTTGAAAGCGTTGGGGATGGGCTCGCCAGCTGCGCCCCGAATGCCTACCGACTGCGCCAATGAAAACAATGCTGCCCCCTCCTTGAAACCCACCGCCGATCCCAGCAAAGCAAGTTGCCTGGCTTTAAAAAAGCCCAGGATGGGCGGTGGGACTACCTGCGAGCCTATACCGGGGACACGATCCCAGCAAAGCAAGTTTTCAGCGACGCAAAGAGCACGCATGCGATACGTCGCAAAACCGGCAGTTGAAGCCCGGACGTGCGGGGAACTCCGCGCGCTTGACTGCCTGATCCATCTCTGCGTACCTCTCTCCCACTTCATCCTCAGTGACCCCGGAGAGGTCCACAGGGCGGGTCAGTCCGCCCTTCCTAGCCTGATACCAGTCCCCAGCGTTGACCTCCAGGCCCAGCGCCTTCCGCACCAGAACCGCGTAGGTCTGAAGCTGGAACCGGCTCTTAGTGCTGCCGGTCTTCAGGTCCCTGATCCTCACGGAACCGTCCGGCTCGGCAACGAGCTGGTCTATGTAGCCCTGGACTCTGATGCCCCCGATCGATGCCGTCAAGTGCAATTCGATCCCTGGCACCCCATCAGGGGCCTTCCAGAGCTGTGGACCGTTGTCCTTGGCCCAGGTCACATAGGCGGCCGTCTGCTGCCGCCCCAAGACGTACCGGGCCTCGATGTCCGACACTCCGTCAGGGCCTGCCGTCATCCACCTGTCGGTGTCCGGCTCCTTGTCGAGCGACTTGTTCACCGCATCGCTGTACTCGGTACTGAACAGCTCTACGGCATCCTCGGCCGTCATCTGCCGGCCGCTTAGCTCGAAAGCCTCGCAGGCCGAATGGAAAGCGGTCCCCTGGTGGGACCAGGCCGCCGGGCGGGGGGAGACCCCCTCAACCCGGCGGAGGAAGTAGGCGTACGCGCACTTGTCTAGGTACTGCTCGGCTTGACTCACAGAGCGGGTCATCTGGGCAACGCGGGCTAGTCGATCAGTCAATGGGTCTCCTCCTAGATCCATCTGATGGGCATTCAGGGTGCACTACGTGGATGGAGAAAGAGGAAGACCACAGGAACTCCGGGTGCTTGTACTCAAAGTGATCCGTCTCCAGGATTCGATCCCGCCACGCACCCCCGAGAGTGCAAGTCAGTTGGCTCAACGCCATCTCATCCTCGGACGTGGTGATGTCACTCTCGACAACAATGAAGTAGCACCCGCCTGATCTGACCGCAACCCGTTTGATGAGTGCAAAATCTGAGCGGTAGATCTCCTGCACTCTGCTCGGCGCGTTTCGGATCGAGTTCAGCAAATCCCCGCGACTGCGCCGGTTTATGGTTCCCCCACCCCTGTGCATGTGACTCCCTAGCCCTCCCCCAAAAAAGAGAAAAACAAGGCGGCGAGCACGAGAACGCCCCCGCCGCCTGTGTCTCTTCGAACTCGATGCACCAACCCCATAGGGTGATTCGAGCAAGCCGCAGCCCGTCACCCAATGAGCGCTCTTCGCTACTGCTGACCCGTCATCCCCATGTCGGGTCCTGAGCCACCGCGGGCGTTACCTCACCTGGTCCGTCTCCGGTGGACTCCGAGGCCGCCACGACACCCCAGTTCGGATCTGCCCGAACGGCCTCGGTCCCGCCCAGCTGCCCCGCCCAGACCGTTCCCAGCGCCACCACCCCCAGGACAAGGGCGGCGAATCGCTTCCGGCTAAGTAGCTTGTTCATTTGCGTGCAACTCCCTGTCATCCGAATCAAGTTGACGCAGCGTGAAAGACTGGGAACTGTCCTCTCCGCATGCGTGGCCCCCGTTAGGGGGCTCAGCCTGCGGCTGAAACCTCTCAGCCTCCGACTGTACCCGTGATTCGAACGTTCGAGCGAGCGCGTTCCTCACGGTCTGTAGGCTAGATGTCAGCCCCCTGTGTCTAGATCAGGACACGAGAGGCCCCTTAGAGGCAAGCGATAGCGCGTGCACTCATGTGCACTACAGAAAGATGTGGGAGCAAACGTGCATGAACCAGACAAAGCTTCCCATGCGTACCCCGCTTTCACGCTGTCCCCAGAAGCGGAGTTGCTGATTCCTCGCCTGCTTCAGAGAGAGACGTTCCCTGAAGGGCAGCCTGGCCTAACCGAGTTGGTGAGACTCGACGTCGCTGTCCTTGAGTCGTACAGCGGCCGATACGTGCTGGGCGACCCGGCTCATGCCCGGCGTACACATCACGCAGCGGAACGCGCAGCCGTCGCCCACCACCTTGAGCGGATGGCGCAACTTGACACAGCGTTTGCCTCCATGGAGAGCACAGCAGTCCTCGATGCCGGCGGTATCGAGTTTCTTCCCAACGCTGATGCAGCCAACGCAATTTTCGCTCAGTCCCTGGCATCAGCCACTTCCCATGTCTTCACAGCCCAGCCTATTCCTCGACCGGTGAGCAACCTTAAGATCAGCAGTGAACGGGATATCGAGAACCTAAAACGCGGAGTCACACAGCGCACCATCTATCACGAGACTGCTCGCTTCCGGCAACCTGAGCAGGAGTACGCCAAAGCTGTCAGCGCCCATGGCGCTCAAGTGAGGACGCTTGCAGGTGAGTTCATCCGCATCGTTCTTGTCGACGGCACGATTGCTGTCATCTCCGACTACCGCGACGACCCTCCGAACGCGCAGATTGGTTTCAAAGTCACTCATCCCGGGATGCTCGCCTTGCTGGCAACCGTGTTTGACCACCAATGGGAGCGAGCAAGTCCGTGGATGGGTGAACGAGCGCGTATAGCCGAGGGCACCGTTACCACTCAGCGGTCTCGCGCGATTCTGCGTAAGTTGGAGAGCGGCCGCAATCTGAAACAAGTAGCGAGCGACACGGGATATTCGTTGAGCACCATTAACAAAGACATGGCAGAGCTGTATGCCGCTACAGGATGCACCAGTCTGTTCATGCTCGGAGCATGGTGGAGCTGTTCAGATGAGCGCAAGCTCGACTAGTTCCAAACAGAAACGCCCCTCGCGATGTTCACGAGGGGCGTTGCGTCGTTTCTGCATCTACTTTTCGTCTTGTCTCCAAGTAAGCATCTCCACAACCTTGGGTGACGGCTTTTCGCGCTCTTCGCCTTCGGGCCATCGGATCACAAGGTTGCCGTCGTCGCTGACGCGTTCCACGTAGACGAAGCCCAGTTCTTCGTCAAGTGTCAGAACTTCTCCAGCTTCCATGTGCCCAAGGAATGCCCTCAGAGACTCTTGTCCTCGCGGTGACAGATCCTGACCCGTGCGCTTCTTCAGGAAGTTCCGAAGCCCTTCAAAGCCAACCTGATTCGAGAGACGTTTCTTATCGGGCCGTTCAGAAATGTCCCAGGGCAGGATGGACAGCAGAAGGGCTTTGGGCCCCTTCTTGTAGCGTTCAAGCTGATTGAACCGGTAGGTGACGGCCTGTCGCGTGACCTTGTATTCTTCCGCGATCTGGTCGTGTGTCTTACCCGCCGCCTCTAGCTTCAACAGGGTCAGGTTGTCAGGGAGAACCATCACGTGATTCCTTCAGAGGCTGGGTTGAGGTATTAACAATTTAAGCAATCCCATCGGACCGCGCACAGGGGCAGCCGAAGCGTACTCGGCTCGGAACTACTGACTCATCTGCGCATCTGTCGGTGTGATCTAGGTCTCAGTCACCGCTACCGCTGTCCCCTCTCGGGCCTCAGGACACGTACATACCTAGTGAGAGCACAAGCAAGAACACTACTTACAGCAAACAACGTATAGGAAGTCTAGTAACCAAGAGTTACTGACACAAACCGTATGACATAAGAGGAATGACCAACTCCAAACCCAGCCCTTTAGACGATGTCTAAAACCATGCCGCCCTCTGGTGGAGGCTCCCTGTCGACTTCACTCCAGGTAGAGCGCCAGAGGGGCGGTGGCCCCGGTGCCAGATCAGCAACCACCGGGGCCACCCTTTACTACGCCAGCAAGACCTAAGGCGATCCTAAGTTGCGGTAACGACCTGATCAAGAAGCGGGAGGTGGGGGCGATGCCTCGTGCTGCTTCGATCTGCTACGTCCAGGGTTGTACCTCTCGCACGGTCCGCTCGGGCCGCTGCGGTGTTCACGCTCCGCCTGAGCGCGCCTGGGCAAGACCCAGCGCCAGGAACCAGCTGCGAGACAGCGCGTGGGAGAGGCGTGTTCGGCCAAGGGCCCTCGCTCGCGACGGCTTCGCCTGTGTCCGCTGCGGGGCCCGTGAGGGCCTGGAGGTGGACCACATCACTCCTATCGCCAAGGGCGGTACATGGACTCTGGACAATGCCCAGACCCTTTGCCGGCCCTGCCACTCTGCCAAGACGCAGAGGGACAGAACCAAGCCTTAATGCCCTTGTTGTGCAGGGGAATCGGCCCTTAGCTCAGAGCGCGCAGAGCACCGGATTGAAACCCCGGAGGTCGCTGGTTCGACTCCAGCAGGGCCGACCAATGACGGTAGCGAACAAGAGCCGGTATCGGCTGGCCGGTCGATACAGACGGGGGCAGGTCCCGTGTCGTCAGCTCTGTGGCTCATAGCTCAGTCCGGTTAGAGCATCGCCCTGATAAGGCGGTAGTCCCTGGTTCGAATCCAGGTGAGTCAACCATGCGGGTAGCTCCCGCAGTGCGCTGAAACTCCCCCTGATCAGGGGACGGAGGCGCGGTGTGCATCGTCTAGCGGCTCAGGACTCCCCCGGAGAGGGGGCAACGTCGGTTCGAATCCGGCTGCACACACGCAGGTGCCGGTGCGGCGAAGCACGAAAGACTGCGGCCCGGGATACACCACCCAAGCCGGGCGGAGCAAGAGATCTCAGGATGCAGATGGACCCACGTAGGCTTAGCATAGAGTGATTGGTCGGCCGCGCTGCGTTGCAGCAGGAGGAAAGTCATGGCCAACTCCTCTGATCCCTTTGAAGAATTGGCGCGCTTCGCCATCGGAGAGATCGATGCCACGCGCAACGAAATCCTTAAGGTGCGAAGGAAAGGCGATGAAGATACGGGGGAACTCGACTTCGTTCTCAGCAGAGCCAAAGATGTAGAAGCGTGGACGGAAAAGGTTGCCGCTCGGCTCCCCGACCCGGACTCGCTGCTTTCAATCAGGCTTCAGTCGCGGATGTCGAGCCTACGCAATGCGACCTGGTCCGCTAAATCACGGGGCGAGATCGGGGTTGCCAAATGGCCAACTCCGGAAGATGCTGGGAATATTCTGTATTACTGTCGGCACGATGAGCCCACGCTGATAGCAGGGAAGTGCCCGGCAACGCCATGCCCAGGTGAACGGCGGCGGTGAACTCGGTGGACGGCGAAGTCATGTCCTGGGTAATCGTAGCGTTCTTGTGCGTAATTTTCGTGTTCCATGCTGCATGGGCGCTGTTCTATTTTGGACGGTTTCGTCGCTGCAAGGGCGAATGGAAAGGCGCATTGACGGATTCCGTCGGGACGCTGGTCTATCCTGACGAATCTGACGCGATCACCCTGGAGATGCAGTCCTCTGTCGTGGAGCGCAATCGTCAATTTGACACGTGTTTGCTAGGCGGAGCCGTGGGCACGACGGCATGGAGCGCCCTATACGTGGGAAGCACTTCGACCGGCAGCAGTTTCGCTCTATCGAACTTGAGCCTCTATCTTCTATTGGCTGGCGTGATCGTCCTACTTGCTGGGCCGCTATTGACCAGAAAACGTGAACCGTATTTCAGTGCAATGATTTACGATTCGGCGATATACGTGGGATTCACAAGCCTAGTATTCGCTCTCTTCTCTATAACAATTGATCTGGCTGGCACGGCTCTAGATTATTTGGCTCTGTTCTTCGCTGCGGCGGTCGTGGTAAGTAGCGGATTCCACGTATGGGACCAATGCACGACGATTAGAACGCAACTCCTTCGCCATGACTTTGCAACCTGCGCTCATTGCCGGAAACACAATGCAGTGCAAGCGCCCACGGTCGAGTCAGAGCCCGAGCCCGAAGCAGCGGAGGTCGAGCCCACCGCAGCAGCTGAAGCCCAGCCGGAGGCAAAGCCCGAAGTTTCCGATACCGAGGCACCGCCCTTGGACAAATATGGAACGTAGCTCAACTGGTAGAGCACCGGTCTCCAAAACCGGAAGATGCTGGTTCGAGTCCTGTCGGTCAGCTCACCGGGCACAATACCCACTGTGGATACGGGAGTTGTGGCTATCGTCGGCGCTGCGGCGGGCTTGCTGGGTGCGGCTGTTGGCGCTGCTGGCGCCATCGTTTCCGCGGTGGTCGCTGGCCGCAGCCAGGAGCGCTCCCAGCATGCTCATTGGCGCCGTCAAGTCAGACGGGATGCCTATACGACACTCATCAACGCGGCACATGGGCTGTACCTGGAGCTAGAGCCGCGGTCTCTGGCGATAGTTCACCACAGCATCATGTACGCCACGCACGTGCCTGCGGAACTAATGGCCGCGCTAGCCAAGGCTTGTCACACGGTGCAGTTGGAAGGCCCGGCCGAGGTTGCAGCTCAGGCTGAGGCGGTCCGTGACCTCTTCGCCGACTGGGGGGGCGCAGTCCATCTGTGGGAGGTTCAGAACGGGGAACGGCCATTCAGGATCCCCGAGCTTGAAAGGTTGGCGAGTGTGGATCTGCTCCTGACGAGAGATCTTGCCGATGCCGCCCGGGACAGGTTCCTCATGGTGGCCCGCGAAGGCCTTGACGGGACGTCGGACAGCGGAAGGTAGCTGCCCCACTCCGGCCCAGGGGGGCCCAACGCCAAACCAGCCTTGTCAAGCCGCAGGTTCGAGACCTGTCGGCTCAGCGTTCTCGTACCGCCCCCGCAAGGGGCGCCAGCGCTACCCCTGTCCGGAGGGAAGCTGAGTGAAGCCGGACGTACGAGTCAGCTAAGAGGGATGCGGTACGTCAATGCGTACTCGCCCGAGTCCGCCTCTGTGATCGAAAGTTCCGCTGACTGCATGGCGCGCTTGAATCCCTCCCGCGTCAGGCCGTGCTTCTCCCTGAGCTGGTTCAAGAGATCCGGCGACAGGGGCACGCTGCCCTCTAGCAGGGCTGACCTGACGAACGAGCCTGCACCGTGACGGGTCTCGATGGTGCCGCGGGTCCGCAGCTCAGCCATGGCGCGGCGCACGGTGCCAGAGGACACGCCGTACCGCTCCATGAGGGCCGTCTCGCTGGGCACGAGCTCACCCGGACCCAGAGCCCCAGTGCGGATCTCCTCGGCAAGGTCGTCGGCAATCTTCAGGTACTTGGGTCCCTCCACAGGATCAAGGTACCGCCACCTGGT
This sequence comes from Streptomyces sp. NBC_00885, assembly GCF_045207475.1. Lineage (NCBI taxonomy): Bacteria > Bacillati > Actinomycetota > Actinomycetes > Kitasatosporales > Streptomycetaceae > Streptomyces > Streptomyces sp. NBC_00885. The sequence continues at coordinate 6,795,709 of NZ_CP108796.1, read as the reverse complement.
CATAGCTCAGTTGGAAGAGCGTCCGGTTTGGGACCGGAAGGCCGCAGGTTCGAGCCCTGCTGATCAGACCACCACCAGGCCCCCCGTGAGGGGCCTTTGTTGTTGTTACCTCAAGGAAGTGATGCAGCGATGCACCAAGACGAGCCCGAGGGACCACGCCTGAGGGCGGCCGACGAGCCCAACCGTGCTGAACGGACCCGGGGTTGGCGTCAGGACGCGCTCTTTGAGCTTGAGGAGCTGGGCGACCTGTACGGCATTGATGCATCGGGGGTGAGGATCCGATGACGCGAGGCCCAGCCCCCAGGGACAACGCCGTACGCCGCAACGCTCACCCGCACGCGCAGCAGCTTCCCGCCGGCACCCAGCCGGGCCGCGAGCTGCCGAAGGCCCTCGGTATCACGACCGGCGGGGCCAAACGCTTTTGGAAGACCTGGAGCCAGGCCCCGCAGACAACGGCATGGACAGCAACCGACTGGGCCGAACTGGAGCTGACGACAAAGCTCGTTGACGGCCTTTTCCTTGGGGACCTCAAGCTAGCCGGTGAGATCCGGCAGCGGGTTGCCAAGTGGGGCGCCACGGTGGAAGACCGCGCCCGACTTCGAATGACTTTTGAGAAGACCGATGAGACCGGACCCGAGGCGCCTTCTGATGCCCCTCCGGAGGTCGACTTGGACGAGGAGCTTTACAGGCTGCTGAACGGCTCCTAAAAGGCGGTGATCCTTGCAGACAGGTAACCTGCCCGCGGGGGTCCCGAGGCCAAATGAGACGCTGGGCTACCAGATCATTCGGTGGGCTCAGAAGTACATCGTCCAGCCAGACGGAGACAGGGCCGGTGAGTCCTGGACGTTTACGGCTGAGCAACTTCGTTTCGTCCTCTGGTTCTACTCCATCAACCCTGATGGCTCGTGGAAGTATTCGGCGGCAACGCTTCGTCGCGCGAAGGGCTGGGGGAAGACCCCGCTCCTTGCCGCTCTGGCCATTGTTGAGTTCCTAGGTCCGTGTCGGTTCAACCACTTTGACGCGTTTGGCCTGCCTGTTGGTAAGACCGTCCCTCTGCCCGTTGTGCAGATCGGCGCTACCGCGCTCGATCAGACCGACCAGACCCTAGACATGATCCGAGGCATGCTCTCGGAGTCTCCTGCTGAGGCTGAATACGGACTGGACATCGGTAAGTCGATCGTCCAGTTCAAGAGTGGCAAACCGGGTTCCATCAAGCCTAAGGCCACTGCCGGCAGGACGAACGAGGGTAACCGCCCGACGTTTGCTCTCATGGATGAGGTCCACCACTGGGTGAGTTCCAATGGGGGCCCGGACTTCTACCAGACCATCAAGCGGAACATCGAGAAGACGACCAAGGCCGGTTCCCGATGGGTCTGCACCACCAATGCGTATAACCCCAACGAGGATTCCGTAGCGCAGATCATCCACGAGAGTGAGATGGTCGCGCAGAGCTATTGGCTATACGACTGCCTTGAGGGCTCGATCGATGTTGAAGACATCCGAGATGAAGCCTCGGTTCGTGCGTCCCTCATAGAGGCGTACGGAGACGCAACATGGGCCGACGTCGACGGCCTGACGCGAACCATCCTCTACGACAGGACGACTCCGGACTCTACTTACTGCCGCTTCTTCTTCAACCAAATCGCTGAGTCCTCTGACGGCTGGATGAGTAAGACCGAGTGGGACGCCCGTTATTGCGAGGATGACCCGATCACGCCGGGCGATCAGATAGCCATCGGCTTTGACGGTTCGATCCGCGGTGACGCTACGGGGCTTGTCGGAGTGCGTTTGCGTGACGCCAAGTTGTTCGTCCTCGGTGTCTGGGAGCGTCCTGAACGCGCTTCTGATGACTGGGAAGTTGACGTTCTCGCGGTAGAGGCAGCCGTGAATACGGCCTTCAAGACCTACCGCGTTGAGTGGTTCTACGCCGACCCGCCTTACTGGCAAGAGAACATCGGCCGTTGGGCGATCGAGCACGGAGACGACATCGTGTTTGAGTTCTGGACGAACAAGCCGACTCGCATGGTCCAGGCAGTTGAGCGCTTCCGCACTGCGGCCATGGTGGGCGATCTAAAGCACGACGGGGACCACCGTCTAACTCGGCACGTCCTGAATGCCGTTACTCGTGAGGTTCCTCAGGGACTTCTCATCACTAAGGACAGTCCGCGCTCGAAGCGGAAGATCGACCTTGCAGTTTGTGGCGTTCTCGCCCTGGAGGCCAGAGCCGATGCGATCGCAGATGGACGACTGAAAGTAAGAAGGTCACGCGTAGTGGGCTTCTGAAGGAGGCCCATTGATTGTTCCCCCAGGAAGTCATACAGCCTTCATAGGCAAGCCGGAATCACCGGACCAGTGGCTCATGTACCTCTATGGCAAGCTCCCTGGCCCTGGTGCTCCCTCTCGGCTCTATAGCCAGTATTACGAGGGCGAGCAACAGAAGCTTGCGTTCTCGCAGATGCGTTACAAGCACGCTTTTGCTGACGTCTTTCAGCAGTGGCGCGACAACTTTTGCGGGATGATCGTGGACGCCACGAACGAGCGTCTGAGTATCGACTCCTTCCGTCTCCCAGAGACGGGCACGGATAGGGACGCTCGGGCCTTCTGGCAGCGATCCAGCATGGATGCCTACTCGAACGCTGTGCACCTTGAGGCTCTGATTCAGGGCACCTCGTACGTGGTGGTGTGGGCGGACGGCCAGGGCGAGCCCACGATTACACCGGTCTCCTGTGAACGCATGGCTGTCTGCTACAAGCCAGGCAGCCTCAACGAGCTGGAGGCCGCAGCACGGTTCGAGCTGGACCCATGGGGACGGCAGCAGGTCACCTTGTGGACCGAGTCCTACGTGTACGAAGTGGCCTACGGCACCACTGAGTGGGACCAGGGCGAGCGCAAGCCCAACCCCCTCGGCGTCGTCCCTGTAGTGGGTTTCGAGAACCGCTCTCGTCTTCTCGGCACGCCCTTCTCTGATCTCGCCAACGTCATTCCCATTCAGGATGCGATCAACAAGACCGTCATGGACGCGCTCACGGCGTCCGAGTTCGCTGCCTTTCCTCAGCGTTTCGTTACCGGTCTTGAGATACAGGAAGACAGCAACGGCAATCCCATTGAGCCGTTCAACGTTGGCGCTGACAAGCTTCTTCAGGCAGAGGACCCGGCAGCCAAGTTCGGCTCTTTCGAGGCGGCAGATCTCAAGAATTACGTGACGCTTGTTGACATGCTGGTCCAGCATCTTGCGAGCGTATCCCGAGTGCCAAGTCACTACTTCTTGGTGAACTCGTCCAACACCCCTTCGGGTGAGGCCATCATCTCGGCGGAAGCGGGATTGGTCGCCAAGGTGCGGGAACGCATGCTTCATTTCGGTGAGGCATGGGAGAGGGTCATTCGCCTCTGTTTCGCTGTGAAGCGGGACAAGCGTAAGGACGCTTTCGAGATGGAAACGCGTTGGCGTGACCCCGAGTACCGCACCGAAGCTCAGCACATTGATGCACTGCTCAAGCTTAAGCACCTCAATGTGCCTGAGGAAATCTTGTGGGCTGAGGCTGGCTTCTCCGCCGCTCAGATCGACTCCTTCCGTGAAATGCGTAAGGAAGACGCTAAGGCAGCTGCCGAAGTTCAGAAGCTCATGCCGCAGCCTGAACCCCAGAACTCCCCTGCCACCAAGCCTCCGCAGGGTAATTCCGGCAACGCAAACCGCAAGATTCATGAGGCTCAGAACTGACCCGCCGAAATGGCGAGTCCCTTCCGAAATGGAATCCCACATGACGACTCAGAACGACAACTCCGGCCAGCCTGGTAGCGGTTCCACTGAGGGAAATCCTCCTGTGACTCCCGCGGCGACCCCGCCGACTCCTCCCGCTGGCCCAACGCTGGAAGAGGCCATTGCCGACCGCGACAAGTGGAAGGCCCTGTCTCGCCAGAATGAGAGCAACTTCAACAGCACTCGCACTGAGCTTCAGCAGCTCCAGGCAACCCAGCAGGCGGCCATTGAGACCGCCCGCACCGAGGGCCGGACGTCCGCACTCGGGGAGGTCTCCCAGGAGCTTGTCACCGCTGAGCTTCGTCTCCAGGCCGCGACGGTTGGCACGGAACTTCCTGACCTGAAGTTCCTTGATCTTGCCCTGTTCAAGGGCGAGAACGAGCGCCCCGACTCGGACGCCGTTAAGTCGTTCATTGAGTCTCTGCCTAAGTCTTCCGGATCGGAGTTCCCGCACCTTGCGGGCGCCGGTCACAACAGAGGTGGCACCGACAAGTTTTCCAGTCTCGACCCTAACGAACTGGCTGACTTCATTTCCGGCGGTGGCTTCCTCTAAGCCGCCTCTCCCTATCTCGCACAGCCCTCCACCCTGGGGGGCTTTTGTTATGCCCTCTTGGAGGCTGAATGGCTACCACGCATCACTTCAATCTTGACCCCAAGCAGGTCACCATTGCTGCTCTGGGGATTCTCGACCGTCAGCTCACCCTCGGTGGCATTCCGGCTCGGTACTCTGAGCTGAACTTCACTGGTGGCGTCGGTGACGTGATCAACGTCAACCGCGAGAGTCGCGGTATTCCGGTTCAGGCGGGCGGTATCTCGTCCCCAGTCACCAACCCAATCACAGGTGACAAGAACGTCTTTGCCGCTGCGTCAGACCGCCCTCTTCCGACCGCGGACCGCCGGGCGCCTAACGGATTCATCAACGAGACGCGTTTCCCGGTCCAGCTGACCACGCTTGCCCAGAACGCTACTGCGCTGGGTATGGAAACCGTGGCGCTTGACCTCAGGCAGTTCGGCACTCAGGTTCTTTCCAAGCTGACTCGCGGCTTCGCTGAGTACTTTGACGACACCGTTGCGGCGTTCATCAAGGCGAACATCAACCGGTCGAGCCTAACCGCTGGGCAGAAGAACGCAGTTGGCGGAGACCTCACCGTGTCGATTCCTGCGGCCAACGGCACCGCGGCGAACCTGACTCAGCGCGCGCTTGGCATTCGTACTGCGCTGGTCGATGCGCGCATGAACCTGAACCTTGCGCTGGTGCCGGCTTCTGAACGATTCCTCATTGCCGGTCCTGAGGTTGAGGCAATCCTCCTGAAGGACCCCGAGTTCGTGGCTGTCGACTACTCGGGCGACACCAACGCTCTGCGTCGGGCGACTGTTGGCCGTATCTACGGCTTTGACATCGTCGTTCACAACGCTTTCGGGCTGGAGATGTACCTCTTCCACAAGAGCGCGATGCTCATTGCGTCGGCTTGCCCGGCCCTGCCGATGGGTGCCGTTACCGGCTCCATTCAGAACGTAAACGGGATCGCCACCCGAATGCTGGTCGATTACGACTACAACAAGAAGATGGACACCATCGGCCTCGACACCATGTACGGCATGGCGACCGTCAAGGAAGACCCGGACTACAGCGTCCGCGGTGCAACCATCGGTGAAAAGTTCGTTCGCGGTCTGAAGATTTCGATTACGGAGACGGCAACCCCCTGATCTCCCTTAGACGGCCCAAGCTTGATTCTTTCTGCCGTTACAGTCCCACTGCTGCAGCCAAGTACCCGCAGCGGGTTCCGTCATGGGCGGAGGGGTATGCGCGTCCAAGCACTTACCGCTACTCAGGAGACGCAGGTTATAAGCGGCGGTACCCTTCCGCCCCTCAAAGGACCAAACCTGGTTGGCTGCCCACTTGCAGGGAGCTTTGGACACAACGGACCCATTCACATCTTGGTTGCGCACGACAGTCAGGCACTGTCCCGATGGTCTATCCATCAACTGGAATTGGTTCTGAAATGCATTGCCGTCCCCGCGACGGAGAACCACGAAGTACTGACTGTCCCTGCCTCTTTGGGCCTGAACCCTTACAGGCTGTGGACCGCTGCGAGGCAGGCCACGGATGACGGGACCGGTGTCAGCATCTACAACTAGGCTGTCGCGTGAGCCAGCCATGCTTTGTATGTTGATCCAAACGTTGTCGCGATCAGGGTAGAGGACGAATGGGAATCCGACGGTCGAATTGTCGTTGGGCCCATCAGCTGTAGCTTCCCAGTGGTTTGAGGCAAACCACGTGTCCTTGCTCACGCGGTCACGGACCACCGGAGCGACGCAAACGTGGTCGTCTGGCGTCGCCTCGCGCCACACAAATCCCTCCCTGCAAGTATCCGCCCCATGGGCGCCCCCGCCGGCCCGGAACTTCTCACCGTCTTCTGTCAGCTGCATCATCCAGTCGCGAATCTCTGGCTTGACGCATACGTGGTCGTCGGGGGTCGCTTCCCGCCAGACGTAACTCTGCACACAAGTGTCCGGATCAATACCAGCTGCCGATGCTGGAGTTGAGCCGGTGAAATCGCTGAGCGCCGCAGCTATAAGCGCTGATGCCGCAACTACAGATGACCGTTTCCGCAATATTCGACGGGAGGCTCTGCTTTCGCTCTGCATGGGAGATCTCCGCTACGTTCACAGTGCCCGGCAGCTGCACGATGCGCTGACCAAATGGCGCGGACTCTAACGTGTCTCAGCCGATCAGTTCCAGTTCAACACTTGGTCCCGTTCTTAGCAACTTACCGTCGCGGTAGCGGGACAGGCCGTAGGGAGGTCTCATGCCATTGGCAACAGTTGAGGATGTGGCCGCCCGCATTGGGCGGCACGTCTCCGATGACGAGCGCCCCCGTATTGCCGCGTTCCTTGAGGACGTAACCGGCCTGATTGAGGACTACTGCGGCAGGGAGCTGCACCGGCGCCAGGACGAGAGCTTGACCCTGCACGCAGAGGGCGGGTGTCTCCTGTCTGTCCCCGGTCGGTACCTCACGTTCCTTACCGTCTCCGCCGTACAGGTCGACGGCCAGGCCCTCACTGGCTGGACGTTCAACGGGCAGCTACTCGTGTACGCGGACGGCTGGCCGACTGGCCCAGTCACCCTCACTGGCTCCTGGGGCTATCAGACTCCCCCAGCCTCTTTGAGAGCCGTTGCCTGCTCTGAGGTCATCCGCTGGATGGCTATGTCACCAGGAATCGAGTCAGAGCGCGTCGGCGAGGTCGAAGTGAGCTTTGCAGCGTCTTCCTCGGGTCAGTCCCTCTCCGCCACCTCTACGGCCGCGCTGAAGCCCTACAGGCGCCGCGGTGTTGGCGTGATGACCCTCCAGAGGAAGGGCCCGCGTGTATTCGGCTACTGACTCCGTGGAAATCTGGCGGGCTCCCACACAGATCAAGAACGCATACACGACGCGTCCGGACTGGGACCAGGCCCTCAAGGTCTGGGAGGGCTCAGCCAGCGTCCAGCCGGACAAGGCGTATGAGTCCGCCAGCCCGGCCCGTGACGTCTCTCAGGAACGGCTCACGGTCTTCCTGCCATACACGGCCGTAGTCGTCTCGGGCGACAGGCTGAGGCTCCGCGGCCACATGTACGAGGTCGACGGGGAGCCCGAACGGTGGGACCACACGTCCCGCCGGCACCTGAAGCTCGCCATATGGAGGGCTCTTCGATGACCGACTCCAAGAGAGCCCGTACCAAGCTGACGCTTCACCAGGGCTGGCAACGTGAGGCCCTGGCCCTCCCTGGCGTCCGGGAGCTGGTTGCCAAGCGCACAGGCGAGCTGCTGCACAGGGCCATCACTGACGCGCCGCGTAGGGGCCACAAGTCCCTTCCCTGGAACGCCATCAAGAAGAGCATCGAGGGGTATGTACGGCTCGACCATGACGGATGGTTCGGCAACGTCGTGATCGAGGACGACCCCCAGGTTCGTCACGCCATGCTGCAAGAGCGTGGCTTCACCAGTCCCCGAGGCCGAAGGGTCAAGGGCCGTAGGTACCTCAAGGGCGCCCTTCTGAAAATGAGGGTGCGATGAAGCTTGACCCAATTGAGTTCCTGGTCACATATCTCGACTCCATCCCGGAAATCTCTGATGGATCGGTGCTGGGCGACCTTACTAACCATGTCACTGGTCAGACGGCCATCTACTTAGAGCACATGGGCGGTTTCCGCGTTGTCCGGGACCGGATGGACCGGATTGACGTTGAGTACGCCGCTTACTCGATGGACCGTAAGGAAGCCGTCGATCTCGCGCTTCTCGTGAGAGAGAAGCTGTTGGAGGATCTTCCGGACACTGCGGTTGGTGGTGCTCTCGTCCTGGACATTGAGGAGATCGAGTCTCTGAAGTACGACCCCGACGACTCCTCACGTGAGCACGTCTATTGCGGGCAAGTGGCGATCTTCTACACCGCAGCCTGACAACCCCTCCGAGCCTTAGAGGACTCGGATTGAAGCCCCTCTCTGGGGGCTTTTTTGTTTCCCCGAGGAGATCCCATATGGCGAATGACGCAAAAAAGATTCGGTTCGCTCCGAACGGCACGATTTACGTAGCCCCCGCTGGTGGCAGCCTCGTGCCTCCTGTCGTGTTGGGCGACGGCATGACGGCTCCAACTGGCTACAAGGCACTTGGTTATGTCGATGAGGGGGGCGTAACCCTTACACCGGCCATCGAGACTCAGCCGGTGAATGCCTGGCAGTCCGCTGTCCCGGTTCTCTACAACGTGACCTCTGCGAGTTTCAGCGTGAAGGCCACGCTCCAGGAGACCAACGAGGTTACGACTGAGCTGTTCTGGGGCGCTGAGTGGGTCGAGATCATGTCCACTGACCCGACCCCTGTTGGCACTGGCGTCTTCCGGCTTGACCTCGCGTCCACACCGGACCTGAAGGAACTTTCTCTGGTCGTGGACTGGAATCAGGGCGCCGTTCGGAGCCGTTGTGTGATCCCTCGCGCAATGATTTCGGACCGTGGGGCGGTCCAGCTTTCCCGTACCGAGAACGGCAAGTACGAGCTGACGATTGAGGCTCTGGACTCCGCCGGCAAGCTCGGTTACGTGCTGACCAACGACGACATCGTGAACGCCTAAGGAAACGTGAGGCGCGAACACTAGCGGCTGAGCCCTCGGCTTGAGGGGGCTTTACGACTCCTCTCAGTACCTCTGGCCTCGCTTGATGTCGCGACTCGCCTGGTTGATTTCATCCGCTACCCTGCGGGCTTGATTAGCCGCAGAACTTTGGCTGTCACTCTCCGGGCGGCGTCCCCCGTGGCGCATGTTTCGCGCTATCTGCTCGGCTTGTTCGGCTTCACGCAGGCATTCGTGGATTCTGCCTTTCTTCCAAGAGCTCAATTCCGCTCCCTGTGAGCGCTTTTCCCACTTTTCCTCCTGTAGCTCCTCCAGCTCCTTTCGGAGCCGTCGAGCGCGATCTTCCCAGTACTCGGGATAGTTAGACTCGGCCATTTCTGTCTCCCTCCATCTTTGTCCGAGACGGCACCTCATACTCGATCTTGCGCTCTGTGAACAGTGTCGCTCTCGGCTGACGTAGCTGCAACATGTCCCGCCTCTGCCGGGGAGGGCGAAAATCCCCGGCACTCTCACCCAAAACCCGGCCCCATTGGGGCTTTTCGCGTTGCCCAGGAGACCCCATGACCACTACGAAGAAGACTGCCGCGAAGAAGAGCCCTTCGAAGAAGGTTGCCGCGGCTAAGGCCGAGGCAACTAAGGCATTTGCCACCTTCGAGCACCGCGGGCTCACCTTCAAGCTGCCCCACCCGAAGAACTTCCCTCTTGAGGTTCTGATGACGGATGACGAGTTGGTTGCTACTCAGCTCATCCTTGGTGAGGATCAGTGGGCCGCGTACCTTGCGACCCATCCGGACATTGAGGACTTCGGCGAGTTCGCCCGCAAGATGTCTGAGGCTCAGGGACGGGACGAAGACTCGGGAAACTGATGGCAGTCGTCTACGTCGTCCAGACCTACCCTGATGAACTGGAAGCGGACTTCCTTGAGTTCTTCGGCGTTGACCTCCTGGACTTGTGGCGTGGACGGCTTTCCCTGCGTCGTGTGGGCGTTCTCATCCGATCCTTGCTGAGCAAGCCTGGCCGCTCAACTCTCCTGATGGCCATGGATGAGCGCGCTAAGTGGGCTGAGCGAGATTACTTCCTCGCGCGTATCTCGGACGCGCTTGAGCTTTCCAACTTCCTCTTCCTCAAGGCGAATGTCCCCGATGAGGACACTCGCGACCTTGAGTTTCCTGCACCGATTCCGCGGCCCGGGGAACCGGAGCCGCAGCCCAGGTCAGACCCAGAGTTCAGCGATGCGCAGGAACTCACGGCCTTCTTTGGGCGGCTGAACAGCCTCTAAGGGGGGTTCCATGGCTGAAGGACGCGGACCTATCAAGGTCGGTACTGGCTATATTGAGATCATTCCTAAGGTCCTTCAGAAGGACGTGGAGGAGCTTCGCCGCAAGGTCTCTGGCGAGATGGCGAAGCTCGGTGCTACAGCCTCACGGGAAGTCTCGAAGGCGGTCAAGGAAGGTCTTGCCGGCCTGCCGAAGGAAACGCAGAAGCAGGCGAAGAAGGCCAAGGAAGCCGTTGAGAAGGAAGCGGTCGACTCGGCAAAGACTCTGCGGAAGATCGAACGGCAGATCACCAAGGAGTTCGGCGAGGAGGCCGGGAGGCGGTTCCGTGAGTACCGGAAGACCGAGGAGAAGAAGCAGAAGCTCTTGGAGGAGACTTCTGCCCAGACTCGTACGGCTCTCCGTGAGACTGTGCGCCAGGAGGAGCGGGCCGCCCGCGAGCGGCAGACCGCCGCTGAGCGCTTGGAGCGGGAGCGCAGGAAGCTCCAGGTTCAGAGTCAGCGCGAGCATGACCGCATAGAGCGGGAGAAGCGCCAGGAGTCAGACCGCCAGGCCCGGCTTGCCCTCCAGGCCCAGCGCGAGGCCCTGAGACAGCAGATAGCCGCTCAGCGTGAAGCAGCTCGTCAGCAGATTGCCGCCATCCGGGAGCAGGCTGCCGCTCAGCGGGCCATCCTTCAGGACGGCATCGCTCACCAGCAGCGGCGCATGGTGCAGCTCCGTGACCAGATCCGGGACATCAACCGGAACATCAATACGACCAACACCACGACTCAGAGCTACTTCACCCGGACGGGCACCAGCCTGAAGCGGATGGGCACTTGGTTCGATCAGGTCGGACAGTCCATCAATGAGGCTGCAAACATCCTCTCGACGCGCTTCCTGGCTCCCCTGGCTACCGCTGGTGCCGCGCTGACGGCTATCGGTGTCCAGAACGCTGATAAGCGTCTCCTGGGTCAGCTTGGCCTCAGCTCTGCGGGAGTCTCCAAGTCCGTCTCTGCGGCCCAGATGTCCGCCATCCAGAATTACGCCATCAATACTCCATTCAGCATCGACGTGATGCACGAGTATCAGATGAAGCTCATCCGGTCTGTAGCTGGTAGCGATAAGAGCTGGTACAGCAAGGATGCGGGGACGCGAACGGGTGCAGCCAACAAGGCTGCTGGCAAGACCACTGACCTGATTATGGCTATCGGTGACTCGATGGCGCGAGCCGGAAATCTTAGTCCACAGCAATTCCAGCGTGCCATGTACGCGATGGACATGATCATGGATATGGACCGGGCGCCCACGAAGAACGTGAAGCAGCTCGCTGCCGCATCCGGTATGCCTGCGTCGGAGCTTGCTCAGCTTCTCGGCTTTGACAATGCCCAGAAGATGTGGAAGGTCATCGGTACACCAGCCGCCAAGGGCGGTGGTGTTTCTGGTACTCAGATCATGAATGCCATGCTCAACTACTGGAACCCAGAGAAGTACAAGGGTTCTCAGACGGGCGAGGGCTCTCAGGGCTACGCGGCTAAGATGACCAGCCAGACCATTACCGGTCGCCTTCAGCAGATGAAGGAGCGGGCAACCTTTGAGCTTGGAAACCTCTTCGTGGAGGAAGGCAAGGGCGGTCAGTACCAGTACACGGACCTTGGAAACAAGCTCGCTGGTAAGGACGGAATACTTGACCAAGTTCAGGGGATGGCAAAGAAGTACGCCCCCGACGTAGAGAAGTTCTTGGGCCTCTTCCTGGACTCGCTCAAGAAGTTCATCGACATGGTCGACAAGGCAGCAACCTGGATCAAAGAATCTGGGCTAGGCGAACTCGCCGCCTCTGTCGGAAAGTTCCTCGTTCAGTGGGGTCCTCTGATCCTCGCTGTGGGTCTCCTGTCCAAGGTGATTGGTAAGGCCGTGGGCCTGGCAGGTCGTCTCTTCGCTCCTGCTGCTGCCGTGACACGAGCTGGTGTCCGCGCGCACGAGGGCGGGCGGGATGTCCGTAGCCAGCGTGCCGCAGCTCGTACCGCCCGGGAGGAGGCGCGCGCCTCTGGCTCTTCCCGCCGCGACGCCCGCCAGGCAGGCCGAGCGGCGTACCGCCAGCAGCGGACGGCCAACCGCCAGGGCGACGACCGTTCTACTCGCACGCGGCTCCTGGACGGCGTCATGGGACGTGACTCCCGTGGGAACGACGGACAGAGGCAGATCCGGGCCCTTGAGGACCAGATCCGTGAAGCTCGGGACGAGGCTGCGAGGCTCCGTGACGAGCTGCGCGACGCTAACCGGGAGTCCATGCGGCAGATCACTGCGGCGCTGGCCGGCAACGGTCAGAACTCCGTGCAGGGTGCCGCGAACGCGGCTCAGAACTCGGTGGGCCAGCTCCAGACACAGGCGCGGCAAGCCAACAACACGAGCCTCAACCAGCTCCACCAGGAGCTAGAGAGCGTCAGGAAGTCTGCTCAGGACGTTGCCTCGGAACTGGGCAAGGTCAAGAACGCGGTCACCACTCTCGACGGCCAGAACCTCAATGCGGTCACCGCGGAGTTCGGTCAGCTCAAGTCTGCTGCTGAAGACGCCGGAAGGGAGATCACGAGTGACAACACTCGGGTTGGCAACCTCAACGGCAAGGACGTCAAGGGTGTCACTGGCTCCGTCAATGGACTGAGGGACGCTGCGAAGGAAGCGGCGAACCAGATCGGTGACGGCGCCATGTCGTCGTCCACATCGGGCCGTACCGCGAACCTCAACCGGCGTCGACTGACGGACATCATCCAGGAGTTCAACAAGCTCACGGGTGCTGCGGACAAGGCTTACGACAAGATCGGTCAGGGCACCGGTGCGGGCTCGCTTGCGGGCCGTGTCGGGCTCCTCAACGGCAGGTCTCTCAAGAAGATCACGGATGCCGTAAAGGCTCTCGAAAAGGCCCTGAAGAAGGCCCGTGACGAGGGTGACGGCCTTGACGGGGCTCTCGACCGGATCGGCAAGAAGTCTCCTGGTGGAGGCGGTTCCGGCGGCTCGAAGAAAAAGAAGAGGGCCCGGGGCGGCGTGATGCGTCCATCGGACGTGTCATACGCAGGGGTCATGCCGGGCTACCAGCCATGGGCAGACAAGATTCCGACTCTGCTCACTCCAGGTGAGGCGGTTCTTCGTCCCGAGGTTGCCAACGCCATTGGCGAGGAGAAGATCAACGCTTGGAACTCCCTTGCGGTTCGAGGCAGGATCTCACGTCATGCTCGCGGTACTAGTGGTGGCGGAGGGAAGTTCGACCTTGACGCTGCCAAGGAACTGATTGACCTTCAGAACATTTATCCGGTGGGCACGGCCATGCTCAAGACCATGAAGCTCGACGGCACTTCTGACCGACTCGGCGGAAGTGTTCAGGGTGGCATTCTCCGCACTGGCGACCACTCCGCCGGCATCGGCGGTTCTGTGGGTGCGGCCAAGTTCCGGGGTATGTACGACTGGATGACTGAGGATGTCTTCACTGTCCTCAAGAAGGTCCCAACCCTTGTCGGTCAGGCTGCCGGTATTCTCGGCGGCGCCTTGGCTCCGGTCCAAGCTGACTACTTCTGGAATGACGTATGGAAGGGCAATGGAAACATTGTCGACCGAGGTAAGACCTATCTCGGCCACCTGTTCAGCATGGAAACCCTGAGCAAGGTTTGGGACAACCTGCATTCCGGGCTCGGTGACTCCCTGGGGGCCATCTGGGAAACGGTCACAAACCCAATCGACGCGTTCAGCAATGTGTTCGGGGATATCGGTGACATCGTCTCGGGTTCCTACAACAACCTGATCGGGATGGTCGATACCGTAAAGGAGATCAAGGATAGCCCGATGGGCTATGCCGGACGAGTCTTCAACGGCTTCGTGGATAACGCCAAGGAGTCCATGCCAAACACTAAGGGCCTCTTTGACTTCAAGAAGGGGGCCAAGGTCAGTGCCGACGTCCCGGACTTCGACGCCACGACGGCATCTCTCCCCCAGGGGAACGGTGCAGATAAGTGGCGTCTCGTGGCCGCTCAGGCACTGCAAATGCTCGGCCTTCCTGGGTCCTCACTGAGTACGGTCCTGCATCGAATCAACATGGAGTCCGGCGGAGACCCGAACATCGTTAACCGCTGGGACTCCAATTGGCAGGCTGGACACCCCTCGGTCGGCCTTATGCAGGTCATTGGCCCCACGTACAGGGCGTACGCCGGGATGTTCAAGGGCACAGGACCATTCCTGTACGGCACTTCCGTCAACCCCCTGGCCAACATTTACGCGGGGCTCAACTACGCGAAGAACCGCTATGGGGCCCGTTGGCAGTCCGTCCTTGCCGGTAATACCGGCTATGCGACAGGAACCATGTCCGCTTCTCCTGGCCTCGCAATGGTCGGAGAGAGGGGGCGTGAGCTGGTTGCCTTTGGTGGCGGTGAACGCGTCTTCAACAACGCCGAGACGGAAGCCCTTCTCAACGGAAAGAAGTACGAAATTCACGTTCACGAGGCTCGCAACGAGCCGACGCCTCAGGCAGTGATGAGGGCCCTTCAGACAGCGGAGGCCCTTTACACCACCTTGTAAGGAGGCCCCATGCCAATTCCGGTGAAGGTGGTACCAGCTCCACCAGTGGTCAATCCACCAGTGGCACCGGTACCGGTCGAATGGGGCCACACCAGCGTGACAATCGTTGGGAACAACGGTCAGGGGGAGGAGATCCCCCTGACCGTGTTCGACCGCCCCTCGTGGCCCTCCATCATCATGCAGCCCGGAGCAACGGGGCTCGACATGCCGCCATTCGGCCTCTTCTCGGATGACGCTCCGAATCTCGACGGCTCCATATTCCGGTCCTCTCGGGCTGCGGCACGCGAGGTCATGATCCCTGTCTACTTGCACGGCATCGACCGCAGCACGGTGAACGGACTGAAGCGGAAGCTCTTCCAGGCCCTCAACCCCAAGCGCGGTTACTGCGTGCTGCGGTTCACCGAGGGCGACAACGAAACCCGCATGCTCAATGCCTACTACAAGGGCGGCATGGAAGGCGCTGAGTCCACGGACACAGCGGGCTTCACCTGGGCTAAGTACGGCCTGAATTTCACGGCTATGGATCCGTGGTGGTACCCGGACCGAAGTCAGACAGCTCAATGGAACTTTGGAACCGGTAGCCCACTACTCAGCACAACCACGGCCTTCTTCCCCATGAACATCAGCAGCGGTGTCATGGGCGGCCCTGGCGAAGCCCTTCTGATCAGAAACCCCGGAGACATTGAGGCTTGGCCCGTATGGGAACTGCGCGGCCCTGTAAGGAGCTTCACTCTGACCAGCCCTACGGGTCAGATGGTGAAGGCGTCCCCGCCTGCCGGCGGAGCTGATCTCGTCGCCCCTGGTCGCGTCCTGACGATCGATACGCGCCCCGGAAAAAAGACCGTCATGGATGACCAGGGCCTGAACTACTGGGACAAGCTCGACACGGCCCCTCAGTTTTGGCCCGTGGAACCGGGCGACACCAACGCGTCAGTATCTGTGGTAACCGGTGCAGGAATGGCCGCGGTGGTCCTGAGCTTCCGCCCCCGGTACGCAAGTTATGTATAGGAGGACTCTTGGGCTACCGAGTTGAGGTGTTCGACAAGAGTCTGAAGCGGATAGGCGAGATCGATGAATGGATCTCACTGGACTTCACGGTACGGCTGGCTCAGGAGGGCATCTGGCAACTCCTGATCAAGGACGACACGCCCCAGGCCGCCCTGATTGAGAAGGGAGGGGGCATTGCCATTTGGCAGGACGGCGTTTCTAAGCCCCTGCTCTCCGGTCAGGTGGACACGTACCAAAAGTACTGGACCAAGGTCCAGCACACGGGGCCCGGCTCGCTCTACATCGCGGGCAAGTGTCACAACAGTCTTGCCTACCGTCGTCTTGCCTTTCCCGACCCAAGCAAGCCTGTCGGTCAGCAGTATCAGGCAGCCTTGCCCGCCCGGCAGTGGCCGGACGGCGGCTCTATGGGCAACATGATCTATACCGAGTTGAACCGGGCCCTTGGCCCTGGTGCTCTTACTGACCGGCGGATTGCGGGGCTGAACCTCACTGCGTCCACGCTCGGTATCGCTATGGCAGATTCGATGAGGTTCGACATCATCGGCGCCAAGCTCGAAGAGTGGTACAAGAACCGCGGTGTTGCCTACCGGTTCATCTACAACGCCGATACACAGAAGCTCGACCTTGAGATTTTCGAGCCGCGGGACCTCTCCAAGAGGGTTCGCTTCAGTCCGGAACTCGGCAACTTGCGTGAGTACATCTGGACCCTCAACGCCCCCAAGGTCACACGAGCCATTGTTGGTTGCGCTGGGGAAAAACTGGATCGCTATTACCACCAAAAGGTTGACACTGCGGCCGAGGCCGAATGGGGAATACAGGTCGAGCAGTTCATAGACCGGCGGGACATCGCGCTGAAGGTAGACAAGACAACCGGCCTTCCCATGAAGGCAGACCCCACCATGACCACCGCCGACTTCAACGCAGCCAAGAAGGCGGTTGAAGAAGCTGCAACGACCGCCCTCGAAGAGGGCGTCATGTCCGGCAACTTCCAGATCTACCCCATCGACACTACCGACTGCCAGTTCGGAAGGGATTACTTCGTTGGCGACAAGGTGACTGTGGCCGTGGACGGCACCGAGTATTCAGACGTCGTGCGAGAGGTCGCTATCAGCGTGGATGACGGCGGCAATGCCCAGGACGTGAATCCGAAGATCGGCCAGCAGGGTTCCGGTGAGCCTCTGAACCTGTACCGGACCGTCTACGAAATGCAGAAGAAGCTTCGCCGACTCGAATCAAGGATGTGACGCCGTGGCAGAGATCAGTTACCCGTTCAACGCGGACAGCCCCGATGGCGGAACCTCCGTTGTGTCTCAGACGCAGTGGCAAGCCATGGCCGCTCTATGGGGCGGAGACCGCGTGGACTTCCAACTCACGGGCAACAGCTACAGCGCTACAGCCCTGCCCTTCAACGCTCGTATTGTCAACGGCCGAAGCGTGGAGATAGACCCTGGCAAGGCTTGGGTGGGCGGCTTCTACTACAGCCTCACAGCCACCAAGGCTGTGACCATTGCTTCCAACGCAACCGCCCTCGCCCGCAAGGACATCATCGTCATTCAAGCGGACATGGCAAAGTCGGCTGTGAATCTAGCGGTGGTGCAGGGTACGCCCGCCGCAACTCCTATTGCGCCCACTCCCCGGCGCCAAACTGGCGGCATCTGGGAAATGGTGCTGTACGAGGTGGATGCCGCAGCGAACAACGCGTCAGTCTCGTTCTCTCTCCGGGCTCCGTTCAACCCTGCCCCGCGGGCTAGCTTCCCCTGGAACGCTGCCTCCTCTGCCCGGTTCTTGCCCATGGGCTCTCTGTCACTCGACCTGGACAGCGACGGAGGCGAGCGGCAGCAGGAGGGCTTTCGAGGACGAGAGGGCTACGTCGTTGCTCGCGATCTCGGCAAGGCGCAGACCTACAAGCCCAGTCTTTACTTTGACGCGAATTTGCCTGCATCTGGAATCAGCTACTCGGGCCGTTGGCGCTGGATCGCGCCAAACACTGTTTGGTTCTCAGCGTTGATCACCAACAACCTTGCCGTCAACATGAGTTCGGACAACGCAGTTGCTTACGCTGTGGCGCTTCCTGTCCCTGCCATCGGCAAGACGGGACAAGCAATCACCGGGTGCCTCACCAACCCGTCCCGGGGTGGTGGCTATCCCACGTTCACAAGCCTCCTCGGCCGTGTAGCTCCATCTGCTACTCGTGCGTCCTTCGCGGTCTACATCCCCAGCCCGAGCAACCCCGGTCAGGGGCTCGACAACTTCCGGACCTTCCCAGCAAAGGCCGCGATCAATTTCTCAGGCGTGTATGAGGCGAACGCCTTCAACGAATAAGGGGGGCCCTCATGGCACGCAATCTATTTGGTGGTTCGGCTGCCGATGTCGCTGAGGACTCTGCGGGCGCCCGCGTACCCGGCGCTAGTGGAACCGTGTGGGATGGCCCTACTGGGGGTGCCAGCCAAGTAACCGATCTGACCGACACTACGGGCGTGCCAATCAGTCAGCTCGTGGCAGACGGCAACGGCATGGTCCCAGCCTTCTACGGCCCTGATGGTGCGGAGCGTCTGTGGCTCGACCTCGGGGGCGGCAGGGTTTCGCTTGAGGCCGTGGATGTGGGCGAGCGACTATCCGCCCACGTGACTGCTGATGACCCCCACGGCTCACGAGCTGCTGTCATGGCGGAGCTGGACACCCTTCGGGGCAGTGCTGGCGGCTTGGCCACGCTTGACCCCACGGGAAGGGTGCCAGCGTCGCAAATCCCTGTTCTCACACCACCTGACCTTCTCGACTGGCTCAACGTCCAGTCGCCGGAGTTCGGGGCCCGGGGAGACGGAGCCGCGAACGACACTGCGGCCATTCAGGCCGCTATCAACGCCGCCGGCATCGGTGGTGTCGTCTACTTCCCCAAGGGCGTGTACCGCACGTCGGCGCCGCTCGACCTCCCCCGCGGGGTCACCCTCATGGGGTCTCACTCCAACCTCATGGTCGGCCCTGGCATGGCAGACGAGGACTTTCCTTGCTACATCCAGGCCCTTCCGTCCTTCACCACTGGTGCCGTGATCCAGGTCATCGGCGA
The DNA here is from genome assembly GCF_045207475.1 of Streptomyces sp. NBC_00885. Taxonomy (NCBI): domain Bacteria; kingdom Bacillati; phylum Actinomycetota; class Actinomycetes; order Kitasatosporales; family Streptomycetaceae; genus Streptomyces; species Streptomyces sp. NBC_00885. The sequence continues at coordinate 6,776,964 of NZ_CP108796.1, read as the reverse complement.
AGCTGACGGCACTCACCCCGCGATCAATGGGGAACAGCGCATCTTCAATCTGATGCTCGACGGATCCAAGGTCCCCACCGGCACCCTTGACGGCATCTACGCCAAGGGCAACGTTCAGAACGTCGTGATGCGCGATGTATGCATCCGGAAGATGCCGAACAACGGCATCATCACTGGCTCGAATGCCGCCAATGAATGGCCGTACTCCTGGCGTCTGCACTCGGTGATGGTCGACAATTGCCACGCCAACGGCATTGTGATGGAGAGGAACACTGACCTCTCCCTAATTGATTGTCAGGTCATTGGCTGCTGGGCAGTCGGGTTCAAGCTGGTCAACGCTGCCAACACGATCGTCATGGGGTGCCGAGCCGAGTGGACCGGATCTCACGGATTCCACATCACGGGGAACTGGGGCAACTGGCCTGGCTCTGGGCCCATGCTCATGACTGGTTGCTCGACCGACCGATGCGGCCATGACGGAGTACGTGTGGACGCGACCGGTAACGGTGGCTTTCTTATCAACTCTCTGATGGTGCGACGGGACGGCCGCAACGGTGGACCAGGCGGAGGCAAATACGCGGGGCTGACCCTGCTCAACAGGGCGCCAGTGGTCGTTACGGGGCTCTCCTGCTACGTAGGCACCGACGACGGCGGTACGGCCAACACGAGTCCTCAGTACGGTCTCAGGATCGCTGACGCACGAGACGTGAATGTCACCGCGGCCTACCTCCACGGAGCCACGGCAGGTGTGTTCCAGGAAGGCACGAACGAGCGCATCAGGCTGACCGGCCTCACCACGGTCGCCGGCACCAACTATTCCGAGGACCGCGTACAGGTCTAACCCCACCAACACAGGGCGGCTCCGGACTGTTGTCCGTGGCCGCCTTTGTGTTGCCCCCAGGAGGCCCGATGACCCTTTCTCAGCTCTTCCCAATGGCGGGAACCCTGGCGTCAGTTGTGGCGGCTGCTGTGGTTGTCCTCGCCGCTTACAAGACCAGCGCGGCGAAGGTGTGGCGCGAAGAGGCCGAAGCCCAGAAGGAAAGGGCTGACCGTCTCGCGGGCGATCTTACCGAGATTAAGAACCGCCTCTCTCGAATTGAAGCCGAGAACGCCCGCCTGATTCAGATCCTCACCTCTCTCGACCCTGCCCGCCTTGCCGTTGTCCGGCTGGCGGATACCCCTACGGAGGACTAATGCCAACCAACTGGATTACTGGCGCTGAGCGCCTTGGAGACGGCTCCATTGGCGGAGTCATGGACAAGCCGGATGCCCCGGCACGTGTTGTCTGGCACACCACCGAGTCCGGCGATGGTGACGCCTCTTTCAAGAGCGTTGCCGATTACCTGATCAAGATTGGTGCCGAGCCTCACTTTCTCTATGACCCAACGACTGACCGGATCGGCCAGTTCGGTCCCCTCAACGAGAGCGCGCGAGCACTCAAGAACGACGGCACCACACGGACTAACCGTGTGGGCAAGGCGTGCATTCAGATTGAGGTACTGGCTCGGGCCGGCAAGCCGTTCACTGGCTACTGGAAGCCGGGCCCGAACTTCCGAAAGCTCATGGCAGCTATCCGTTCGTGGGGCGTCCCGGACAAGTTCGTTATGGCTCTGGCTACCGAGTACGGAGACGCTAGCAAGCGCGATCGGGCCAAGTGGCTGACTGTCGGCGGTCACTACGGTCACTGCAATGTTCCAGGGAATGACCACTGGGACCCGGGTGCAATCTCCCCCGCGGCCATCTTCAAGGCGGCTCCGGTCGGCTCTAAGCCGACCACGCCGAGCAAGCCGAAGCCCTCGATTCCGCCTTTCCCTGGTGCGGCTTACTTCCGCACTGGCGCGAAGAACGCGTATGTCACTCAGCTTGGCAAGCGGCTCATCAAGAAGGGCTACGGCCGCTTCTACCAGGTTGGGGCAGGCCCGACTTGGACGGCCGTGGACCGTGCGGCGGTCAGGGCTTTCCAGCTGGCTCAGGGCTGGTCCGGATCGGATGCTGACGGCTACCCCGGGCCTGAGACCTGGAAGCGACTGTTCAGCTAGGAGGTTGCATGAATTCTGACGTGTTGTGGGGGGCGCTTCTGGCGTCCCTCACGGCCGTTGAGGCATGGGCCCTCCTCCGGCACAAGGAGGGCTACACCCTCTCTGAGCGCATCCGGGAATGGTTCTCGACTGACACACGTACCGGGAAGGTCGTGTTCACGGTCGCCCTCACGGCCCTCTATCTGTGGTTCCTTCCACACATCATCGGCGGCTGACCGCCTCTATGCACAGGGAGTGATGCGGTATCAACGTTATTCTTTCGAGACATGCAGTCAGGCTCCTCGCGGTATCGGCGGCTCTCGTTCCGCTACTCAAGGTGATTTGGCCTAGCCTCCCGTGGGAAGCCCTGGTGGCGTCCACGGTCGGCCTCCTCGGTGCCGGCGAAGTGGCCCAGCGGTACGAGGACATCAAGACCCTGCGAGCCCTTTATGAGGACTCCCCCTTTGCCGCTGAGCTTCGCGGCGAGTCGGGTGAGTAGCCCGACACACTAACTCGAGTCGGCGGTAGCCCGTCAGAGCAGGTCCGGACGGCACAAGTTCATCTCACAAACCGCTGGCACTCCACCCGGGAGTGGCCTCAGCCGCACGGAGAGGCATTCTTCACCGTTAGGGGCCGCTTGACCTGCCCGCTCGCGTACTTGGTCAACACATACTCGTTCGACTCATAGCTCGGAGGATCCGCCCAGTCGATGCTCCCATCAGCAGGGGCATGCTCCAGCTTGCCCGAAGTGCGGAGCCACCCTTTGCCGTCCCTGTCGTAGAACTTCACGCCGAGGCCGATCAAACTTGAATCGCTTGGGACCGGGCCGCGCCCGTTAGGTCCGACAGATCGGAGCTGCTCCTTGCTGATCACCACCTCGGTGCAGGGGGGCAGCGCTGGCAAACTTATGCTGAAATCGACGAAAAAAAGACTTTCGACGGCCAGCACACTTTCGACATAGAAGGCCATGAAAACATCAGAGACGGGCTCCAATGAGCGGTTCTTGAGATGAAGGCGCTCCGATCCATCCCCTGATTCGTCAGTCCAGAAAGTGACGCGAGATGCCTGCTCGCGCGTTGCCCGCGCAGCATTCTCCTCAGCCTGGCCTAGCTGGTTAGCTGAGACGCGCGCCTGGTAGTAGGTCGTGACACCGGTGAACAGCAGAGTCAAGACTACCGCGATAAGGCCGACTGCTGTGCCGATGGTCTTCCACGGAATGCGACGACGCCACGGCCTCTCGTGTGACCATTTCTGGACCCGTTTCTGAGCTGCTCTGGTCGCTGCGGCAATTCCCGCCCGTCGGCTCTTACTGCTTCCCATCCGCCGTTCCTCCTTCGGATCGGCTCTGGGGGTCCCCACACCCAATGGGTACCTCGCACTGCTGGTGATCGCATCCGGTAGTCCCGTACTGGCCAAGCTGCCCATAGGACGGCTTGGCCACTCTGCGGGGCTCCACCATTCATCGGCCAGTCATGACGGCCCCGCGCAGCTGTGCCGCCAAAGAGTCCGGACGGTTCGCCGTAGCTCAACCCTCAGCCGTCGGCGCGGTGGAGGGCCCTAGGGTAGAGAGAAACACGAAAAAGGCCCCCTCCCGAAACGGGAGGGGGCCTTTTTCGTTCTACTGCAAGTCGAGACTGAGCCTCATGAGGACTTGGGGCGCTTAAGCGTGAGCGGCTGCATACGCCTCGCGGACGGACTGCGGAACACGGCCACGAGTGCTGACCTCGTGCCCATTGGCCGCTGCCCACTTGCGCATCTCGTCAGCAGTCGGGCCGTCCTGGGCAGCCTTCCCAGCCCCCCGGCCCTTCGCTCCGCCAGCAGCTCGACCACCCGGCCGACGACCAGCCGTCACGAACTTCGCCAGAACCTCACGCAGTTCGGCCGCGTGGGTGTCGTTGAGGTCGATCTCATACGTCTTGCCGTCCAGCCCGAACGTCAAGGTCTCGTGGGCCTCGCTTTGGTCGATGTCGTCAACAAGGAGGACCTGAACCTTCTGAGCCATCTTCTGTGCCTTCCACTTTGAGTCTGTTTCGGTCTGACGGGTTGGGCTGTTTTCCGTCGTACCCCTACACGGAAACCGAGCCCTCTATCTCTTCAGCGCCTTGGAGCGCTCATCCGTTACGGGAGGTTGTCATACTCATCTCTCCCTCTCAAGCTCGTTTCACTCCCTCCACTTCCCTTCTGACCACTTCCGAGTGAGGGGAACGTAACGGCCCTGTACCGCACGGGAAGTTACGCGGCGAGCGTTGGGCATGTAGGCGGGTGACACAGTCCTTCGTCCCCTTGTCCCAGTGGCGCTCATGACTCGGGCTCGTCTTGAGCCCGCACGTCCTCAATGGGCGTGAACCTATCCGGCCTGAGGTATCCGACGATTTTCCGGGTCTCGACGTGATAGACGGGCTGCCCGTACTCGGTCACGTCCTGCCCCTGCTCCTGGTGCCCGTTGTGCTCCTGGTCCTCAGTCCCGACCGCCTGCGGCTCCTTACCCACGGGGGCAGGCAACCACCAGATCTGAGACTGAAGGGTGCAGGTATGCAGCACGTCTCCAGAGTCAGCGTCGCAGATCTCGTACTTGCCCTCACCGGTGTAGGTCACCTCAGCCAGGACGACGGGCTCACGGGGCTCGGTTGAACGCTTCCCGCCCTTTCCCCCGAAGTAGATCCGTGCATTTAGGTTGGCCGCCCGGATGCCGGGGACCATCCGCAGCTCGGTGTTCGACCATTCGTCTGCCTTCGGCTCCCTGGCCAGGTCGACCGTGCCCGAGTCCGGGAACAGGGTGGTCCAGGTGGACCGTGAGGGGTCCACGCCAGCGGCCCCGACACACACCCGAACTCCCTTCGCCCTCTTGCCGTTCCGCGTAGCGGTGACCTCCTTCGGCGGACTCAGCAGGGTTCCCGTACGCGTCACGGAGTGGCCGCGCGTGTCCACGCCGATAGCGGTCACGTAGTCGCCCACTTTCAGCCCTGCAAGGGTGTCCTTGAGGTCTGTGGTCATGTCTTCTTCCTCCTTCTCGACTCAGCCCGAGACAGGCTGAGGGGTCTTCTTCGCGGGTGCTGCCCTCTTGGCTGCGGTCCTCTTGGCAGCCTTGGGACGTGCCGGCGGGGAAGCCGCGGTGGCCTTCTTCGCAGGAGCCGCGGCCTTCTTGGCCACACTCGGTGCGGCCTTCCTCGCTTGCGCCTTGCGGGCAGGCGGACGACGTTTGACCGGGACCTTCACGGGCTCAGGCTCAGGTTCGGCCACCGGTTCCGGCAGGACTGGCACTAACCGGAAGATCACCGGGTTCGCACCCGGACGGTTTTGCCGCTGCTCAACAACCTGAACGTCTGCCATGTCCTCAACCGTGTTGAGGATCTGAGCAGCCGAATACCGAGAGGAGAGCGCTCGGTAGAGCTGCGTGCTCGTCATCTCCCCGCCGTACATTTCGAGCTTCTGTCGGATCTTGGCGTCAAGGGGCTGGATCGTCCGGGACTTGGTGACGTTGCTCTGTGAGATGAGCTGTTTCACCGAGGCTATGGAGTAGTCCACGAACGCCTTTGCAGCGTCCAGCGCCTTGACCGTGATCGCGGTCTTTCGCTCGGACGCGGTGAGGACACAGGCAACGCGCATGACCTGTTCCCCGGAACGCTCGATGTAGCAAGATACGTCCTCGGGCAGCTCTTCAAGAGCGTCCTCGTACTCTGCGCTGATGTCGTCAAACCGGTCCGCTGCCACGTCGCTCAACTCCATCTGTCGGGGCTCCTTCTGCACCCACTCATAGGCCAAGCGAAGCGAGCCACTGACCCTGATCTCATCGAGCGGGCTGCCCTTGAAGTCCCGTCGACGGAGACGCTTGGAGCGCTCGACCATGACCGGGAGAATCCGGTTGTACGAGCCTCCCTGTGCCTCAGTCGCGCTGATGAACTTAGCCCAGAGCGCGGGCTGAATGTGAACATGGAAGCCAAGCGAAGGCTCGTTCACGGTGATCTCTACGCGCTTACCGTCCTTCTTGGTGACGTTGGAGACACGCTTTCCGTCCCAGGACGTACGGAGTACGCCGCTGTACTTCGGGCAACGCTTCGTGAGTTGAAGCGTGGTCGGCCATTCCTCGTCAATGACGAGCGTCCGGCCGTCCAACCCACCCTCAGAGGTAAGGGAGTCCTGTTCCGTCTCGTAAAGGGTCTGCACGAGCGACGGGCCCGAGGAAATACCGCCCTGCCGGCGGAGGGCAAGCCATTCTCCGATAGCGTCGTTGAGAATGGTCTCAGCCGTTGCCAGGGCGAAACCCTTACGACCGACCATCGAGCGTCCGGCAAGGGCCGTCCAGACCACTACCGGGCGCCCGTCCGGCTGTGTGAGCTTCCCGTTGACGGCAGCGGAGTACAGCGCAAGTACAGCCGCGTGCACGCCGATGGGGTCGGCCTCAGTGTGGGGCATAGCGGCCTTCACGGCCGCGCCGATGGGCCCGTATGCCATCGGCTCATATCTCGCTTTCTCGTCCATCCCATCCTTCCCTGTTCTGTTGTGTTGGCACGTCCACACTGAGCGTGTGAGCGTCCATGGATTGGGCTGGACGTACCCCTGTCCCAGCCCTCACCAAAGAGGCTCAGCCCTGCTCGTCGTCCTCGTCGGGACCGAGTACGGCGTTGAGAATGTCGTCCGACGCCTTGCGCGCGGACATGGCACTCTCGCGGAACATCTGCGCCGAGTGCTTGTATCCGAAGTTCGTCACGAATGACTCGTCCTGCTGGGCCTTCACTTCCGGATCCGCCTGCCCGGCCTCGTAAGCCGCCTGAGCTTCCTTGGCGGCCTCTTCCATCCGTTCCACATAGACCTGAAGCGCGGTCCGGAGGATGGTTTCGTGTTCGCTCAGCACCGCGTGATAGCGGGCGGCCTCTTCCTGCATTCCGGCGTCCATCTGAATCACGTCACTCAGCCCCTTCCGACTCACGCTCGACACTCCACCGAGCGAGGTCATTTCCTTGAATGGTCCATGTGGGGACGGCGTTCCAGTCCTTTCCCCACCCGCCCCTTTCGCCCTTGCCCCATACGTCCGGGTACAGCCACCCGAGGGGAACGAGTCCATCCCGCTTCACGTCGTCCAAGTTGATTACGCGTGCCTGCCACGCGTAGACCGCGCGAATGGTCCCGGAGTTTCCCGACGTGAACGTGTTCGGTTCACCTTCCAGCAGGGCCCGTATTCCATGCGTACACACGACGTCCCCCGCTCTGAGTTCCGACGTGTCGAGAAACAGCGTTTCCGTGCTCACTCGCTTTCCCTTTCTCTGTTCGGCCACGAATGCGCGGGCGGCCTCGCCCACCAGAGCGCGAGCGGCCAGAAGCGGGCAGGCATACGCGTTGGCCGTCTCGCCCAGCTCGCCGCAGAGGTCCCGGAAGGCGTCCATGCGCGCACACAAATCCGCGGTGCCGGCGGCAGCCCTCGCGCGCTCCTTGGCCTCCTGTACGTCCAGGGCCCAAGCCTTGACGCCACTCACGCGGCCTCACCGTGCCCGAGCTGCTGAGCGTCGGTCACGTACACGGGCCAGAGCCCGTAAGACAGCGGCACAGGCCCGACACCATGCCGCCACCGGACCCAGTAGACCCAGCGTCGGAAAGGCCAAAGTCCCCGCTTCTCAACACTGATGACCTTGCCCACGTTGCCGGGCTCGCGGAAGTGCGAGACCCGATCACCAACCATGAACTCAGGCTTTCTCATCTCTCTCCCTTTCCGGCTTACGCCAACTTTTCCGGGACCCACTTGAGCCCGTTCCGGCATGCCAATCGGTAAGCGAACTCCACCCAGAACGGGGGCGCTTGGAGCGCCCCGAGCATGCACCGAGCCGCAGAGTGCAGCGTTCCGGCTTCCGGGGTGTACGGCATGATTGCCAGTCTCGGCGCCTCCCAAGTGCCGTACTCATCAAGCGTCAACGGGTCCTTAACCCGCAGCTCTACGCCCTCCTTTCCAGGCGTCCAAAGGATGTCCACGCGTACGGCACCGATGGAATCCAGGCCAACCGCAATGTGCGAGTGAGTCATTACCGTCCTTTCCGCTAGGCGATGAGCAAAGGGCATGGAGGCGTACCCCTACCCGCCATGCCCCAAGCTCACCGACTACTAGGAGGAGGCGGTGTGGCGCTCCAGCCATTCCTTGGTAAGGGCGTTGCGCTTACGCCAAGCCGTCAGAGCGGCCCCACGCTCCGCCGTCGGAAGGCAGTCCTTGTGACGCGGGCTCGGCCTCCAGTTGCCGTCCTTGTCCTTGCGTCCCCGAATGTGGCTGTAAAACTTCTCGATGACCACACACTTTGAGCCCCCCAGCTCACACCGCCAGTGCGACCGGGTGTCACTTCCGTTGTACGGACCTACGAGCGTCCATCCGTTGTAGTGGCCGACCGCCACGGCCTTTCCAGCTGCGTCCCTATTCCGCTTGTTGTCCCCCTGCTTGAGCACGGGGGAAATTGCAGGAGTCTGCTCGGTCATTGCGTATTCCTTTCGCTCGATTAGATGTCGTCTGCGTGGCGGCGTGCGTGAACGAGGTCAACGCCCCCGTCCGGGCAGGCCGGACAGGGAACGGTGTTCTCCTGCCTCCACTGCTTCACGGTGACTAGGACCAAGCCATCACACGCACCGCATGTCATTTGCACCATGGGCTTTCCCTTCGCTAGAGACGAAGCAAAGGGCACGGCGGAGTACCCCTAATCCGTCCGTGCCCCAAACTGCGCCGCTATCGAGCGGAGTTGCGTCCTCTGCATTGACGGCAGTACTTACACGGGTCCACGATCAACGCACTGTGACGCTGGACCATCATGAGTGACCAGCCGTCGGCCAGTTCGGAGGAATCGCCCCCCTGCATGGCAACGGTGGCCAGGTGCCACAGGCGGTAACCCTCCGGGTCAACCTCCTGCCATTCCGCGAAAGCGGCATCCCGCTTACGGGTGTTTTCCTCCCGCGCGCCCAGTGTGTATTCCACAGGCACCGGGCGCGAATCCGAGCCGTTCGGATAGGTGTTGTAGAACGCCCCCGGCTCACTGGCGTACAAGTAGAACCGGAGATTCATTGGGATCGTCTGAGACGAACGGCGCATCACTTGCCGCCCTTCTTGCTCTTGAGGTATTCGACGGCCTCACGCTCGATGAGCCGCAGCAGCTCATTCGTGAGCGTGGCGTCTTCCTGTCCGTGGTCCTCCCGCATGTAGACCGCGTACATGCCCTGTGCGTGCTCTTGTGCCCGCTTCCACTGTCCCCGCGCATCGATGCATGACCTCTTGTTCAGGTCGAGCGAGTACCGCGCGAAGTGCCCCCGCCAGTAATGCAGTTCGGCCAGTGGACCGACCACGCGGTTAAGCGCAATCCACATGTTCCGTTCCGTGATCGTGGCCGCCTTCATCACAGCCTCACGAATGGACGGGAGGTCGAGCGGAGGAGTGATGCGCCCCCCGATGATCGGGTCATTGGGGATGACCCCGTACCGGGCTCGGTAGTCCTCCAATCGGAACGACTCCCAGTTGTTCAAGACGTGCGCGTGTTCCCCACAAAGGACCGTGCGCAGTCGCTCACCCTTGTAAAGGATGGTGCGGACGATCACCCCCGGATACGGGCAATGCCCGCCTTCCTTGTTGCGGTATATCTCGCACAGGAACTCAGCCTTAACAGCCGTCTGCGCGTCCTCACGAGTTGGCGCCCAACCGACCCATACCGTTGTGCGCTTCTCGGTGTCGTACTCGTACGCGAACCACTGCTCAGGGTTCGGCGCACTGTCCACCTTGACGACGTAACCGCCGTACTCCTCCGTCCCCTCCTTACCCAGGTAGAAAACGCCGTCGTAACCACCCTGCTGCCATTCGGGCATGGGTTCCCCCTTCCTAGACAACTTCCATGGACAGCACGCGGTTTGCGTGAATGTCCTCGTGCAACCGCATGTCCGTGCGTGCAGAAATCCGTCTGCCGATGCCAACCACTCGTCCCGTGAGAATCACGTCCCCGTCAAGGAACGCGATGGAAAGGGACTGGAGTTCATACAGCCCCCTGTGTGCTGCCCGGATCGTTTCGAGTGTGAGCATCGCTCGTCCTGCCATTCGTGAACCTTCCCCTAAGCCTCTGAGTGTGTCTCTAGAGGCCCGATACCGGGGACGGAGTGGCAATGGCCCTGCGTAAGCGGCTGCACTTCTCTGCCCCCGATATTGGGTCGCTAGCTGTGGCTCACGCGCCCCTCAGTTCCTGGATTCCTTCGCCCTTGCATCCCGCACACTCGCACTCGTGCACGTTGTGCAATTCGTGCGGGTAGAAAACGGCCTCACGCGACCACGGAGCGGTGTCCGTCGCCCACGCATACCGAACCTTGACCATTTCCGATTGCGCCTCGGTCACGTAAGCCTCAAACACGAATGGCGAACGCGTGGGGGCAAGAGAACCGCGGCCTGTAGGTGCGTGGTAGTACGGCCGGACGTTCACCCGACGACCCACAAGGGATTCCGGAGACTCCCCCTTGTGCGTGATCGGCTCACCGATCGGCCGAGTCTCGGCCTGTCCCCAGGCATGGCGCTTGACGTACGTCTGCATTGCTTGTCTCCCGTCCTCCGCTCCTGTGAGCGGACATGCGAAAGGCACGGAGACGTACCCCTAGACCTCCGTGCCCAACTGACATGCTGGTGCGGTTACGCGTTGCCGGCGCACGCACTACCTCTGTAAACGAAGTGCGCCTGTCCGATTCAGCGCGAACGCTGCGTGTACTTCCATGTGTTCATGCACAACGGGCTAGCGCCGTTGTAAGGGCCGCACTCCTCGCAGTGCTCACCCTTGTTGACCACGCAGCCACAAGGAGTTGTCCAGTTCCCGAGTAGGGCCGACTGTGGGCCACGGTCACTGTTGGCCAGCGGAATACGCCCCACGCTGGCAGTTGCCCCCTCGGTCATGACGTACCAACCCACGCCGTAGGGCGTGGACTTCTGCACGGTCCACCAGCCCTCATGCGTCGGGTGCGGCTCAGCCGGACCCTCCACGACCTCTACGGGCTCCAGGTGAAAGCCCGTGATGATGTCCCCCCGCTTGAGGTACTGCGGGAGGACCGACGTACCCAAGTAGCGCTGAGCCTTGCGGCCCGCTTCAATCCACGCAGTCATGCATGTTCCCATCACTCAACTACCGCGCCCTAGCGGCGCAGTAGACAGAGGAAGGCACGGGAGAGTACCCCTAATCCACCGTGCCTTCGTGACTGCCCACTACGTCAGTGCAAAGACATGCAGTTGTGCCCTACCGGGCCCATACGGACCCCCAGACGCTTCAATTGCGTGTCCAACACTTCCCCGCTCTCCAGCAGTGCGGGAATTAGTTCGTCTATCTCGTACACGCCCCAGAGGGCACACCCAACCTTGTCGGCAGTCTCGGGAAACCAACCGACAAGCGCGTCTGTCATGTGGTCCTCACACGCCACCAAATCGGCGGGCTCATACCAAAAAAAGCGCGTGTACTCAGGCATGGTCAGACCTCCCGAGACTTGAGCCACGGGCTAGTGGGGGAGATCTCCATAACCTCACCGCACCGATACAGAGAATTGGTACGGGAGGTGACTCGGACCAGGACCACACGGCCCGTCCCGCGCCGCTCAGTGCCCTTGACAACACCCAGCACGATTCCGCCCCGGACGCTCTTGTAACTCACCTTCTGACGCTCCCAGAAGGTATGCATGGCCCATTCCTCCCGGAATTCGTCCATGCCCGCGAACCCTTCCCAATCGCGAGTGAGGCCGCTGCAAACAACCTTCAGATGCTCGTGCATGCCTACGGCAATCTCACGCCACGGCTTACCCTTGTAGTCCCCCGGAATGCTCACGCGCTTGTGCTCAGTGAACTTCGCATTCGGGTTCTCGTGCTTGTCGCAGATGTCAACGATTACGTGATCCGCCTCGTACATCCACTTGACGTTGTACTGCCTGTGTCCGGACAGGATGAGCTGATACGACACGCCCGATCCGTCCGCGTACATGCCCGGAATAACCTTCATTTAGGTTCCTCCCCTTGCTCCATTACGTCTCTCGTAATGGGTGAGAGGGTGCACGGAGAAGTACCCCTAATCCGCCGTGCACCCGACTCCCCTACGAAAGGGCTAGGCCAGGGTTATGACCAGCGCTAACACTGTCAGCGCCACCAGAAAGAGCGCCACGAACGGCTTCCACATACGTTTTCACCGCCTCACGGAATCGGAATTACACGGACGTTCTGACCGTTCACCAGGGCATAGCCCGTGCGGTAAACGTCAGATACCTGCCGCACGGAGACCCGATGCACCGAAAGGCAGTGCGTGAAGGTCTTTACCGCATCGATCATGTTTCCCCATGCCCGGACCTCGAAAGAATCCGTGCCCCGCTCATCCGTTACCCGGATAAGGAAGCGGTCATGGTTCACGTACTCCCGATGGAATGAGAACTTTTCGGGAACGGCGCCCCTTTCGCGCACTCTGGGTGGCGCCTCTATGGCTACTGGCATTGATTCCCCTTAGGGATCGCAGTACGGCCCGTTACGGGCCCTTGCAAGTGTCGAGACTGCATAACCGACACTCCCCTAGGCTCACTCGCTCTCAGACGCTTAAAGCGCACTCTGACGGGCCAGTGAGTATCAGTCACTGTGCCCGTTCATCCGTGCGCCGGATACGTCGTGTTGAACGTGCGAACCGTAGGCAATCTCAGTTGTGCATACGCGCTTCACTCCCGCTTTGTGAGTCGCACTGTTTCCGCTTGTGTTGGTTGGTTTCCGTAGGTACCGCACAACGGCTTTCACAGCTTGGCTCGCGCCACGTTCGCTAGGCATGTAGGTCTATTCATCCCGGAAGACCAATCCCGGTTATGGGTCTGGGCTTGGCAGGCCCGCCCTATGGGTGCTCACTCGGAGAGTGAGAGGACACCGAGCCTGGTTTCAGCCGCTTTCTAAGCCGCCCCCATCACTGCGCTTTCGCTAGCCCTTGCCACGGCAGGCAAGACCCCGTCAGACGCTCTCAGAAGGCTTGTGGTTTCCGGTGAGTGCCTGACACGCACCTACGGTGCGCCGGTTGGCTCACGAGACCTACAGGCCCGTTCAGAGAGCGCGTTACATACTCGCGCTCAAGAGGTGACTAGTCCGCAGACTGTCTCTCAGACTCGCTATCCAGTTATCAAGGAACGTTGTTCCGGCATCACCCGTTGCATTCGCATCCGGAGCACTGCCGCTCATGTCACTTGCATTCACTCGCCCTCGGGCACCGATTCAGCGTCTGTGCGTGATCCCCGTTTCCGCCTGCCCTTAGGGCTGGTACTCCGGGGCCGCTCTGCTGTGGTGCGACCGGTTGAACTGATCCGTTTGTTTCACGTTTATCCCAGCAACGCAAGTCGCTGTCCCAGCATGGCAAGTGGCTTGGCATGAGTGCGCGTAAAGACATAAGGAGGGGTCAAGCGCTTACGAGCCCAAGAGTCGTGGGACATAACTGGACACAATACCCGCATCCCAGCAACGCAAGTCTTTGCCTGGGCTTTATCTTTATAAGCCGCATAAGAGACATACTCGGCGCATTCCTCGACTCCCCCTTGACCGCGCAAAGGGGCTGCATAACCGCTTCCGGCGGTCTGCAATTCGGGCACCGAGGGACATAGCGACTCACCAAGCAGTCGCGTACCTACTTACCTGACGCAACGTCACCTGATGCTCAATTGGCGCTCGCATTTATGCACCGATTACGTGATGCATCATTATCATTCACAAGCGCACAAGTAATTATTGTTACCGCACCCCATGTGATGCATGAATACGGGGGTAATATAACGAAAATGCTGTCACGAGGACCGCAGGGGCGCCTTCCTTCAATCGTGTACGGGTTTGACATCTTTCACAAGGGCACAAGCCCTAGTCGCCCTCGACCCGTTTCACGGCCCTCCAGTGGCCGGCAGACCTCACCGCGGACACTCCAAGCCCCTTCAAGAGGGTCGAACCGGACGCCTATTGATGCATCACTTGGGTGAGGTAACAACATTATTGTCGGCTGGCTCACACTTCCGACCCGCTGTGTCCTGATGTGGCTCAGAGGACGCGTACGTTATTTGTGACGGGGTTGGTTATGCCCCCCGTCGAAAGTCACTTGACACAGCAGAAGGCACCCCCACGGAGGGGTGCCCTCGCTGACTCGGCCTTCTCGGCTCTAGTGTCCTGGGTCAGAGGTTCTTCGCTGGTTCGACTCGACTGCCGGGGAGATGGCATCAAGCGTCAGCGCAATAGGGCGACCGGTGAGCCTGTGCTAGTCGATATGACTCTGCGCGACGCTGCCGGTAACCCGGTCAACCCGCCCGTCATTTAGTACATGGTGGGGCCGGCACACCTTGCGGCATGCCGCCCCCTGGACCACCACGTCACTTGATTGCCTTATCCAACAGGTACATTGGCTTGCGCGGCCAGGGTGCACTTTGCCCCCTGAGATCTAGCCCTCTTATCCAACCATTCTCGTCGCGCAGTCGCGTAATTGATTCCTCTAGCTGATCACAGGTCAGTGTGCCCCAAGGGTCGGGCAGAAATACTGAGTAGCGGCCAATTACGACGACCACGCTACATAGATCTTCTGGGCTCTCAACCACCATGATTTTTCTGGTGTTGTCATCAGAGTTCGGATCGTCGCCAATGAGCTTTGGGAAGGTTTGCTCATCAAAGTTTTGGAACTGTTCTCTGATTGGTGCCAGTGCCGGACGGAGGATGTAACGCCATCCCAGAGCGGCAAATGCTGCGAAGTAGGCTGACCGAAAGTACGACACGTTAGCGCGAGACGGCGAGAATCGATCTCTAAGAGCGAACGAAATGGAGGGGCCTTCTCCCCGCTCCGATGCCGTGTCGAGCTTGTCTTTGAGGGCATCAATTGCTGCTGGATTGTTCTGCTTGGGAACGCCTTGCAGCAACCAGCTATTCCCAACCCGCGATACCTCCCCCCTCACGGAGGTGCCCCCAACCGTAAATGTGGCGCCCATAGGTCCTGTCTCATACGACCCCATGAGTAGGTCTTGCGTCGCAGCACGCTTTTTCGCTTGGGAATCGAAATTAGCCCCTGACTTACTGTTGCAGGGCTCGCAAGTCAGGAGCATTTCCTTTCCGCCCAGGCTCTCGGGCGGAACATGTTCAAGAGTGAGCGCGTTTGCTGCAATCGCGCCGAATGGGAGGGCGATTAGGCAACTAGGGCACGCGTAATAATCATTTTCGCTTGGAAGCTTGTCCGCAAGTTCAATTTGCTCAAGCGCCCGGCGGAACAGTGGTGCTCCCTCACGGAACCAGAGTTCTTTGAGTTCTCGCTTATTCATGCTTGCAGTACGCCTCTGCTGGGAGTCGGCCGCGTGTTGTGTTTCGTTGGTGCGGCAATTCGCTAAGACCGCAGGGTTCCCTCACGGCGGATGGATGCGCTCTACAAGACAACCTCGTGACTGCGCAGACCGCACGCGGAACATGCCGAACGGGTGACTGACCGCTCGTACCTCCTTCGGTCGGAGGTACGAGCGGTCAACGAAGAACGTCTGACTCAGGGCATTAGATCGTGTACTCCAGCTCTGTGAGAGCGGCCTCGCGGATGGGAGAGGCCGCCTTTTCCAGGTCTACCCCTTCCAAATACCGAATCAGAGCCTTCCGGGTCTCCGTTAACTGCTCCGCTAGCTCTTTTCCAATGGATTTGTGCTGGCAGGATGACGCTCCGGAATTCGTCGTGCTTGATTGCACCGGCTGTGAGTTGTTCCGCGAGCCAAAGGTGTGTTCGCTCTGTCCCAGGTCGCATTCCGGGAATGGGAGTTGTGGACCCAGCCGCGGGGAGCAGATGATTGGTTTTGGCGGTCAGGTCACAGGGTTGCCGTCCATCCGCCGCGCGAGAGAGTGAGCGCGCCGTCCGGGTCGATCCGAACCCGCGCCCCGTACACAGGCAATCCGCCCTCGCGGTTGAGGCGGTGCCGGATGCTCTCCAACTCCTCCCATAGCCGCCGAGGGCCTCCCTGGTGCACAGTCGGCGAATCCAGGAAGCCGGTCGCCGTGGCGCGGGCCCACGAGCCGTCAGGGTGCAGCATCCACACTGTGCGCGTGTCCCCATCGGTGGCGGTGCGGTGGTCGATGCCCGGCGCCGTGAGTTCGAGCATCGACATGATGTCCCACGCGTCCGGCACGTACAGCAGTGGATACCGGCTCGTCGTCACCTCCTCACCGTCTGCCCGCTTTACCTTCTCCCACAGCTCATCCGTGCGACGTGGCGCGTAGTCCCCGCCGTGGCGGGTGCGCATGAAGCCCGCCCGGTTCTGTGAGGTCTGGCCGATCGCGCCGCCGTCCTCGGTCTTGTCGGCTGTGACGATCAGCCCCGTCCCCGCGAGCGTGGTCACCAGGCGCCCGCCGGGACGCAGAGCGGCCAGCCACGACGCCGGCATGGGCCGCACAGACACCGTCGACACGATCCGGTCGAACTCCCCAGGCAGGGGGCCGGTGATGTCACAGACGGCCGTCTGCGGGTGAAGTCCGATGGACTCCATCCGTTCACCCCCGGCCTCTACAAGGTGCTGGTCCACATCGACGCTCGTCACCTGCCTGTCCCCGAGCCGCCGGCAAGCAAGCGCGGTTCCGTACGCGGAACCGGTCGTCACCAACAAGTCCGAGCCGTCCGAGATCATCGCGTGCCGGTACATGTCCACGACCAGAACTGGCAGCGTTGAGGACGACGTGGGGTGCCCCTCGGTCACGGTGCCCGGCTCGGCGTGGTCGGCGTGCAGCGGCCCGACCCGTGTCACCAACGTGTCGTTGGCGTAGGCCGCTTGCATCCACGCCTCCGGGTCGTCCGCGCCGATCCGCAGATGCCACCGGCCGCCCTTGTTCTCCCACCAGCGGGGCACGAACACGTGCCTTGGGGTGGTGGCCAGCGGCTCGCACCAACGGGATTCGGGCCTGACGGTATCCGCCGCCAAACGTCGCGCGTGCGTCTCCCAATCCATGGGCGGCTCCTCCTAGTTGTACTTGGGATTACAAGCCGGGGTGCGGGACGGGTCGCAGTCGTTCGAGTCCGCCGGAGTACACGCCCCCGTCGCGCCCGGTGAGGGCATGCACGAGTCCTCATCGGGCGTGCATCCGGCCCCCCGGCGCGGGGGGATCGCTGCCGCGATCTCTGCCCACCGCTGAGACGTGAACACGCCCGCGAGGCCCTGAGTCTTCACGTTACCGGCAGGGAGGAACCGCCCCAGTACGCACGGGGTGACCTGCCCGTCCGGCATGATCGCGGCCCGGCCGCGGGCGCAGTTCCCGCACAGCTCCGACGTGGACGGAATCATGACCTTCGCGGCGTTGCCGACGCCGCGAACTCGGTCGGTGTTGATGTCGGTCACGCCGAGCGCTTCGAGGTCGGCGCGCGCTTGGTCGACCCGCTGACCATCGTGCACGTCCACGATGCCCACCTGCACGTGGATGCTCCGGCGTAGGGCCTCGATGATGTTCGCGCGGGTCGCGGCGTGGGAGCCCTTCCGGTCGGTCACGCGGTCGTGGTCGGCGGCCTCGTCGCTGTAGTACGAGGTGGCGAGGCTCACGCGCGGGAGCTCGAATAGGGCCCAGTGTTCGAGCTGGACCCGGTAGAGGTTGCTGTAGACCTGGACGGAGAGCCCGGCGTCTAGGGCGTGCCGGACGAGGTCGGCGAACTCGGGGTGCATGGTGGGTTCTCCACCGATGAACTGCACCTTCTCTACGCCGATGGCTGCTCCCTCGTCGATGACCCGCCGCCAGTCGGCGCCGGTCATGCTGCCGTGCCCCTTGGTGGGCCCGGCCTTGGCGTAGCAGTGCGACGAGCATGTGAGCTGACACCGTTGGGTGATCTCCAGCTCAAGGAAGGTGACGCCGCTAGGCGCGGTCTTGGTCGGTGTTTCCAGTAAGGCGGTCATGAAGTGCTGTCCTCCTGGTTGTTAGTGCCCCACCCCGGCGCACTCGACCGGTCCAAGGGTGTGAGATCCACCGGGGTGGGAGTCTGGAGAGCAGCCCCCTACCGGGAGAGGTGGGGGAACCTCTGGATGGGTGCCGTCCAGTAGGGGGCTGCCGTCTAAGGGGTGCTCAGCATCCGTAACGCTGAGCGTTGTGCTGCTCGACCATGCGGGCTAGTTCGTAGATGCAGTCCACACAAGCGAACATGGGAGCCGTGCCGCCCGGCGCGTGAGCCGGGCCTATCCAGAGGACTTGGATTCCGGAGCGTCGGCAGTACAGCCAACACATGCCGGCGACCCAGTGATTCCTGTCGTCGGTCGTAGGGGGATCAGCCGTGAGGGCTGCTGGTAAGGGGATCACTGCTCGATAGCCTCAGGAACGTGACTCCGACCTAGGTGGGCTTGGAGGGAGGCACTAAGGTCCGCAATCAAGACCTCGTTGCCACTTTTCACGGCCGCCTCTAGCTGTTGATTCTTGTGATTGCAGTAGATGCAATTCCAGCGTGTTGCGTGTTCTTCCATGAGTCAGTCCAAGTGGGGATTGAGGTCAGCCCGGAACAGCTCAGAGGGCTTCACCTTGGCTCCCTGACGGGCCTTCACCTCCGGACAAACGGCTTGCCCACAGGAGCATGGAGGCCAGCCCCGGCCATGTTGGCCCGTCGGGGCAGGGCGCTTCCGCTTCGGCAGGAGCGGCCGTTCGTCCTCAGTCCGGCTCATGATGCTGTCCTTCGGTCTCTGTCACCGTGTGTGTCCCACCGTGGACCCAACGCGAGTAACCTGACCAGTGGTTTGCGTCCCGACCTGCTGTTTGGTCAGCCCGTCATATGCCAAGACTTCTGACCAGTGGGGATGCGGTGCCAGTCGTGGGCGACCAGAGACATGGTCAGGGGGGATCTAATGCTCTTAGAACACAACTCCGAGGACTCCATGAGTCCGCGTCAGCTCTTCGCCGACGAGCTAAAGAGCGCCAGACAGCTCTATGTAAGTGGTCTCGGCGGGCCCCTAAGCCAGACTGAGCTAGCCAGGAAAGCTCGGACCTCCAAGAGCACAATCAGCCGCCTTGAGAACACTGCGGGTCCAATCCCGCCCGAACTACCAGCACTTTTCGATCAGATCTTTAAGACGGATGGCCGGTTCAAGCGGCTGTATGAGGAGACGGCCGCCCAGTCCTTCCCTGAGCTGTACCGGCGTCGGATGGCGTTTGAGCGGGCAGCCGTTTCGGTGTGGGAGTGGTCCCCCACCATCGTGCCGGGCCTGCTTCAGACAGGGGGCTACGCGCGCACCCTTCTGCGGGCTGGCGATCCTCGGGCCAGCGAACAGGAGATCGCGGCACAGGTGGGGGCGCGTCTCGCCCGTCAGGACATCCTCAGGGGGTCGGCTCCTCCCGATGTTAGGGCCGTCCTCTGTGAGTCGGTGATCAAGCGCCGGATTGCACCAGCCGACGTGATGCGGGATCAGTTAGCCGCGCTCCTGGCGTACGGCGAGGGCCGTACGACCCGGATTCAGGTCCTTCCGCTAGATGCGGAGGCCCACCTACTCATTGATGGCCCCACGTCTTTCCTGACCGGACCAAATCACGTGACGATGGTCTGTGTTGAGGCATACCGTACGGCCTCGATCATTGAGGATCCGGAGCACGTTCGTAAGGCAGCGCGAGCCTACGATGACCTCACGGGCGAGGCACTATCAGCACGGGATAGCGCGGACCTCATCAGAGACCAGATGGAGACACTGTGAACACGATCCCGCCCCTTCAGTGGGTGAAGTCCTCATACAGCAGTCCTGAAGGAGGCAACTGCCTTGAGTGGGCTCCCTCCGTCGCTGCCGCCTCGGGTCTGGTGCCCGTCCGTGACAGCAAGAACCCCGAGGGCCCGGCCCTCACCTTCCCCGCCGATGAGTGGACTCACTTCGTCACCTTCGCCAAGGGGCAGATCGTCTGAGCCCCTACACTGGCAATTGGCGGCCCTCCTCATGTACCCCTTGAGGAGGGCCGTCGTCGTGTCTGCCGGGCGCAGCAATGCGGAGGTCTGTGTCTACGCTCGGAGTGTGAGCGACGAGACGATCCCTGAGCCGACGGAGGCGCACCCGTGGCGCCCTCAGGACGGGCCGGAGCCAAAGATCACGGTGTGGCCGAAGGGCGACCGTCCAGCGCTCAGCGTGTGGTCACACGGGCGGTGGCGGTACGCGGTGGTGGAGGCCCGACAGGACTGGTCTGACGGCAGGGTCTTCTATCGAGTGTCCGTGGACCTGAGCGGGGACACCTCGGTGACGTCTCGGCTGTACCAGTGGCCGCAGCCGGGCCTACGGGTGTCACACGGCAGCCGCTCGGCGCCCGTTCGTCACTGAGCAAGTGCAGCCCGACGGCCCTCCCTTGTATCCCAAGGGAGGGCCGTCGTCGTATCGGCGGGGCCTCTTGGCCCTGGTGTTGGCGCTTCGCAAGCTCTGTGGTGTGCACGCCCTCTGACCTGCGTCATACCGTTGTCATACAGGCTTGCGTGGCGCCCGGTACCGGGCCCGCATGTCGGGGATCGTGCCACGCGGGGTCACCCCCTGATCCCAGGCGTGTCGCAAGCAGTGCGCTGCCCAGCCAAGTGCCCATCGGGTCGCCTCAGATGTTGTGCGGCCCGTCTCAA
Source organism: Streptomyces sp. NBC_00885 (assembly GCF_045207475.1). Lineage (NCBI taxonomy): Bacteria > Bacillati > Actinomycetota > Actinomycetes > Kitasatosporales > Streptomycetaceae > Streptomyces > Streptomyces sp. NBC_00885. The sequence continues at coordinate 6,756,416 of NZ_CP108796.1, read as the reverse complement.
GCAGGGTGGCTAGATCATCGGCCAGGGTTCCGGTGTCGGTTCGTACAGACAGCACCTTGGGCACACCCTTGGTCCGTGCATCCTGGGGAGTTCGATCGGTGGGCACTGAGCTCATCAGTCTTCCTCGCCTTCCGCCGTCGCAAGGATGTGGTGGATGTCGTCCAGAGCTTCCTCTGACAGCATCGGAGCCCGTGAAAGCCAGTACTCAAGCCATTCACTGTTTGTCATAGTTGCAGGTCAACCGCCCCACGATGAGGTACCAGTTTCTTCACAGAGGAGAGTGCACGTCTTCGACTGCTTCTCCTGCGCCATTCACCGCATGGCGCCCATCTGTGAGCACTGCCGGGTCCAGATCATCGGGCAGGGCGTCGAGGTCGAGGGCCACTGGTACTGCGGCGGGCACTGCGCCCGCGCGGAGGGGAGGGCGGGCATCGTCGACAAGGTCTGACCCGGCTGCGCCCCGGTCGCTGAGCACCCTGCCGCGGCTCGACGTGCTCCGGTCCCCGCGACGGCGGCGTTCGCGGGCCCGGGCGGGACCCCCGCTCCGGGCCCCGGCGCCGCAGCGGGTACGGTCGAAGCCGTGTACCGCTTCCTGTTGTCCCGCCAGTGGGTGATCCTCACCCTCATCGGCCTCGTACTCATCCCCACGATGATCGAGCTGGGCTTCTGGCAGCTCCACCGGCATCAGCACCGGGTCGCGCAGAACACACTCATCGCGAAGAACCTCCGGGCAAAGCCCGTCCCCGTGACCGAGCTCACCTCCCCCGGACACAGGGTCCCGAGCGCCGACTACTGGCGCCGGGTCACCGCCACCGGCACCTTCGACACCGCGCACGAAGTCGTCGTACGCCGCCGCACCTCCGCCGACGAACGCATCGGCTTCCATATCCTGACCCCGCTGGTCCTCGCCGACGGCCGGGCGGTCCTGATCAACCGCGGCTGGATCCCGACCGCGGCCGACCAGAAGGCCTTCCCCTCCGTGCCGCCCGCCCCCAAGGGGACGGTGACCGTGACCGGCCGGCTCAAGGCCGACGAGACGACGAAGGCCAGCGGCATCAAGGACCTCGCCGGTCTGCCGCCCCGCCAGATCATGCTGATCAGCAGCGCGCAGCAGGCGAAGGCGCTGGGCCGCACCGTGCTCGGCGGCTATCTGGAGCAGACCGCGCCCGAGCCCGCGGGCAGCAGCCCGGAACTGATCCCGGACCCCGACCACGACTCCATCGGCTCGCACATGGCGTACGCCGTCCAGTGGTGGCTGTTCACCGCGTCGATACCCGTCGGCTGGGTGATTCTCGTACGCCGCGAGAAGCGCGACCGCGAGGCCGCCGCGGCACAAACCGCACCGGAGCCGGCCCCCGCGAACGCCTGACCGCGGCCCCGGCCCGGCTGCGCGCCTGCTTAATCACCGCGCTGGGCGGGAACACGCGAATGCGTGACGCTACGCATCGAGGACTACGCCCTCATCGGCGATCTCCAGACCGCCGCGCTGGTGGGCAACAACGGCTCCATCGACTGGCTCTGCCTGCCCCGCTTCGACTCCGGGGCCGCGTTCGCCGCGCTGCTCGGGAACAAGGACAACGGCCACTGGACGCTCGCGCCCAAGGGCGCGGGTCCCTGCACCCGCCGCAGCTACATCGGGGAATCGCTCGTCCTGGAGTCGGTGTGGGAGACACGGACCGGCACGGTCAAGGTCATCGACTTCATGCCGCAGCGCGACACGTCTCCCGATGTCGTCCGCATCGTCGAGGGCGTCAGCGGCTCCGTCGAGATGAGCGGCACGCTGCGGCTGCGCTTCGACTACGGCTCCGTGGTGCCGTGGATGCGGCGGACGGACGGTCACCATCTGGCGGTCGCGGGCCCCGACTCCGTCTGGGTGCGCAGCGAGCCGGACGTCAAGACCTGGGGGCAGGAGTTCAGCACCCGCACGTCGTTCACGGTCGGCGAGGGTGAGTCGGTGGCGTTCGTCATGACCTGGCATCCCTCGAACGAGCCGCGGCCGACGCTCGTCGATCCGTACGACGCGCTGGGCAGCACCCTGGACGACTGGGCCGAATGGTCCCGGCGCTGCCGCACCGGAGGTCAGTACCGCGAGGCCGTGATCCGCTCGCTCATCACGCTGCGGGCGCTGACCTACGCCCCGACCGGCGGGATCGTCGCCGCGCCCACCACCTCCCTGCCGGAGGAGCTCGGCGGCGTACGCAACTGGGACTACCGCTACTGCTGGCTGCGGGATGCCACCCTCACGCTGGGCGCGCTGGTGATGGCGGGCTACCAGGAGGAAGCCGGGGCCTGGCGCGACTGGCTGCTGCGGGCGGTGGCCGGAGACCCGGCGGATCTGCAGATCATGTACGGGCTGTCAGGAGAGCGCCGGCTGCCCGAGACGGAGCTGGAGTGGCTGAGCGGCTACGCGGGCTCCGCGCCGGTCCGCACGGGCAACGAGGCGGTCAAGCAGCTGCAGCTCGATGTGTACGGAGAAGTGCTCGACGCCCTCTTCGTGGCCCGGGAGGCGGGTCTGCCCGCGGAGCAGCACGCCTGGGAGCTGCAGCTCAGCCTGCTCGGCTTCCTGGAGTCCAAGTGGCGCGAGCCGGACGAGGGGCTGTGGGAAGTACGGGGCCCCCGGCGCCACTTCGTGCACTCCAAGGTGATGGCGTGGGTGGCGGCGGACCGTGCCGTGCGCACGCTGGAGAGGCATCGCTCGCTGCACGGCGACGCGGACCGGTGGCGCGCGATGCGCGACGAGGTGCACCGGCAGGTGTGCGAGAAGGGGTTCGACCCGGTACGGAACACCTTCACGCAGTCCTACGGCTCCGTCGAACTCGACGCGGCGGCGCTGCTGATTCCGCGGGTCGGCTTTCTGCCGCCGGACGATCCGAGAGTGATCGGGACCGTGGACGCGGTGCGCGAGGAGCTCGGGACGGGCGGTCTCGTACGCCGCTACAGCACCGACAGCCGGACGGTGGACGGGCTGCCCGGGGGCGAAGGAGCGTTTCTGGCCTGCTCGTTCTGGCTGGTCGACGCGTTGCGGCTGACGGGGCGGGTGAAGGAGGCGCGGGAGCTGTTCGAGCGACTGCTCGCGCTGCGCAACGACGTCGGGCTGCTGGCCGAGGAGTACGACCCCGTGGCCGGCCGGCAGGTCGGGAACTTCCCGCAGGCATTCAGCCATATCGGGCTGGTCGTCTCGGCCCTCGCGCTGGCCGGGGAGGACACGGCAGGATAGGCCCATGGATCTTGGACTGAAGGACCGCGTCTATGTCGTCACCGGTGCGTCGCGGGGGCTGGGGAACGCGTCGGCGCGGGCGCTCGTGGCCGACGGCGCGAAGGTCGTCATCACCGGCCGCGACAAGCAGTCGGTCGCGGACGCGGCGGCCGAGCTGGGCCCGAACGCCATCGGCATCGCCGCGGACAATGCCGACCCGGCGGGCGCGGAACGCCTTCTCGCCGCGGCCCGGGCACACTTCGGGCGCTTCGACGGCATCCTGATCAGCGTGGGCGGCCCGGCACCGGGCTTCGCCGCGGACAACACGGACGAGCAGTGGCTCACGGCGTTCGAGGCGGTGTTCCTGGGCGCGGTACGGCTGGCCCGCACGGCGGCCGCGGCGCTGGACGAGGGCGGCGTGATCGGCTTCGTCCTGTCCGCCTCCGTCCACGAACCGATCCCCGGCCTGACGATTTCCAACGGCCTCCGCCCGGGCCTCGCGGGCTTCGCGAAGTCCCTGGCGGACGAACTGGGCCCCCAGGGCATCCGGGTCGTCGGCCTGCTCCCCTCACGCATCGACACGGACCGCGTCCGCGAACTCGACGCCTTGTCGGGCGACGCGGAGGCGGCCCGCACGTCGAACGAGTCCCGCATCCCGCTGCGCCGCTACGGCACGCCGGAGGAGTTCGGCAACACGGCGGCGTTCCTGCTGTCACCGGCGGCGTCGTACCTGACGGGCGTCATGCTCCCAGTGGACGGCGGCGCGCGGCGCGGCTTCTGACGGTCCGCGGGCGGGCGGTGCCCCGCGCTCCGGGCGGGAGGGCCCGCGTCAGCTCACCCGCTCCGCACCGTGCTTCGCCGCCCTCAGCCGTACTTCCGCCGGCAGCACCTCCAGCCCCGCCGAGTCCCTCGCGTGCCCCACCGCCTCCTCCGTCAGCCGCTGCAGCGACTCTCCGGGGGACGCGTGCGGCTCCAGCAGCAGCGCGACCCGCGCCGACGGTGTGCTGCGGCGGCCCGTCAGGGTGACGTGGGCGCGGGACACGCCCTCCAGGGACTCCGCCTCGCTCTCCAGGACGCCCTCAAGCGCCCGCCCCCGCAGCAGCGCGCCCTCCCCGTCGCCGCTGTCCACGAGCACCTCCGCCAGCCGGGCGCGCCGCAGTTGGGCGATCAGCCACCACAGGGCGAGCAGCACGAGCACCGCGAGCGCGGCGATGACCGCGGGCCACCACCAGCCCTCGTCACGCCAGCGGTAGCGGTCCGCTCTGCTCAGCAGTACGTCGTTCGGCCCGTCCCAGGGCCACCAGGACGGCACCGCCCAACCGGCCCCCGCCGCAAGCACCCCGCCGCCCACGCACAGCAGCACCAGACCCGCCAGAGCGAGCAGTACGCGATTGACGACCCCGAGCATCCGTCCTCACCTCTTCTTCGCCGACGGCCGGGCGACATGCACGGTCAGAGCCGGCGGCCGGGCGAGGCCGAGTTCCTTGATGCCGCCGGCCAGCGCCAGGTCCAGATCCGCCCGTACGTCGTCGAGCTCACGGAAGTGCGAAAGGGCCCGCACGGAAACCTTGGTGCGCCGCATCCGGACCCGTACGGACTGCACCCCGGAGATCTCCATCGCCCGGTCCCGCAGTACCAGCGCCGCGGCGTCCCGGTCGAGCCCCGCCCGTACGGAGGCGGCGTCGCGCCGCATCGGCAGCAGCGCCCGCAGTCCGGGCGTGACGGCGATGACGATGAGGCAGAGGCCGAGGACCATCGCGGCCACCGCGACGGCCAGCACCCCCAGCTCGTCCAGCCGCCATTTCCCGAGGTCCGCCGCGAATACCCGGCGCCAGTGCATGGCGGGCCGGTCGGCCCGTACCGCCGCGATGTCGTACAGCAGCAGTCCCGCGCCACCGAGCACCACGAGGGCCACGAGTCCGGCCGGAATCCTGCGCTCGGACCAGAAGCGCCTTGCCCTGCCTCCGTCGCCCTCGGCCTGCCCGGAGGAGTGATAGGCCGCAGCCGACGCCGACTGGTCCAGTTCGAGTACGGGCCTTGCGGGCTCGCTCATCGGATCCTCCCCTGTGCCGCCCTGCGCGAGTGCACCGAGTGCAGCCGCTCGACCAGCACCGCGACCTCGGGCACATCCATCCCCGCCAACGCCTTTACCCGCTGTACGACTCGGTGACGCACGGCCCCGCACTGACCGCCGATGTCGGAGGGATAGCCGAGCTCCAGACTGACCCGGACCCGGGCCATGTCATGGTGCACGGTGACCGTGGCCCGGGGCGCCGTGCTGCCCTCCGGTACGACGTCGAGCGCTTCCCGCGCCGCCTGCGCGGCGATCTTCGCGACGACCCGGTCGGCGATCGCGGTCGCCCCGCGCTCCGCGGCTTCGACGCGGTCGGCGGCCACCGCGACTCACCGCCGCCGGTCGCCGCGCTCGCGACCGCGGAAGAAGTCGCCGGGTTCGAGGTCGCCGTCCAGGAACCGGCCTGCCACGAAGCCGACCGCCCCCAGTGCGGCCACCAGCAGAAAGGCACCGAACCCGCCGAAGTATCCGGCGAAGCCGAGTGCCATGCCGGCAATCATGCCGGCCACAGCCATGCTCATCGTGGGCTCCTCTACTGGAGACGCTGCTCCGGCTCTTCCTCTTCCTCATCGGGCAGCTTCACATCGCTGACCGCGATATTGACCTCGACGACCTCGAGTCCCGTCATGCGTTCCACCGCGGCGATGACGTTCTCGCGGACCGCGCGGGCGACTTCGGTGATGGAGACGCCGTAGTCGACGACGATCTCCAGGTCGAGGGCCGTCTGCACCTCGCCGACCTCGGCCTTCACACCGCGGGTGGCGCTGGACTTGCTGGTGCCGGGAACCCGGTCGCGGACAGCGCCGAAGGTGCGGGAGATGCCGCTGCCCATCGCATGGACTCCGAGGACATCGCGGGCGGCGAGTCCGGCGATCTTCTCGACGACGCCGTCGGCGATGGTGGTACGACCACGGGACGCGGGATCGCCGCCGCCGCGCTTGGTCGTGGACGTTCTCCTGGCTTCGTCGCCCGAGCCCGACGGTTCGTTGGGGTTCTCGGGCCGGTTCCGCTGAGCGGTGTCGGTCATCGCCGTGCATCCTTTCCGGGCGGGTTGGACTCCGTTGTCCACATTAAGTGCGCTTGCCCACTCTCGCGCCGGGGATGCGGCACGCTGGAGCAATGACCACCGCTGATGCAGTACGGCGACGGCTCGGGCTCGGCAGGCTGCTTCCGCTGGGCGGGGCCGCGGACGGGGCATGGCTGGCGGAACAGGCGGCCGACGCGGTGCTCCGGCGCGCCGCGGCCGAGGTGCCCGGGGTGGTTCCGGGCAGGCTGAGACTGGCGCTCGCGGATCCCGACGCGGCGGGCCTGCCCTCCGTACCGCCGCCGCCGAGCGCGCTGCCGCCGGGGCCGCTGCGTATCGAGGCGGATTTCGCGGCGGTGGCCTGGGAGCCGCTCCCGGTGACGGCGTCCCTGCTGCGTGCGGCGCTGTTCACTGCCGCGGCGGACCTGCTGGATCTGAGGGTCGCGGAAGTGGATCTGCGGGTGACGGACGTACTGGACGCCGCTCCGGAACCCCCGCAGGCCGCTCCCCCACCCGGGGTACAGCCCGCCGCCCCGAAGGATCCGGCGGGTTGGGCCACGTCCGGGGTCCCGGGAGTGGCCCATCTGACGGCGACCCTGGGTACGGCTGTGCATCTCGCCCCGGACCATGTCCGTGTCGAGGTGGCGACGGCGAGGGGTCACCGCCCGCTGGAGGTGGTCCGGGCGGTCCGCGAGGTGGTGACGGCCGCGCTCACGGACGGCCGCCCGGTGTCGGTGCTGGTCACGGCCGTGGAGGCGTGACCGGGGCCGCGCCCACGGCGGACCGTGAGCGGGCCGGGCGGACCGGCGGATCAGTCGCCGATGCCGGCCAGATCGCGCAGCCGGCGCGCCTGCGCCGCCCGCTCGGCGGTGCGCTGTTCCGCGTAGGAGCGGCCGCTCACACCCTGCAGCAGTGCCTTGGTCTCGATCACCGCATCCCGAGGCGCGGCGACCAGTGCCGCCGCCAGGTCGCCGACCGCGCTGTCGAGCTCGTCACCGGGCACGACAAGGTTGGCCAGGCCGGTGCGCTCGGCTTCGTCGGCGTGGACGAAGCGGCCGGTGGCGCAGATCTCCAGCGCGCGGGCATAGCCGACGAGCGAGACGAGCGGGTGCGTGCCCGTGAGGTCGGGGACGAGCCCGAGGCTGGTCTCGCGCATGGCGAACTGCACGTCCTGCGCGACGACCCGGAGGTCGCAGGCGAGGGCGAGCTGGAATCCGGCACCGATCGCATGACCCTGGACGGCCGCAATGGTGACGATGTCACTGCGGCGCCACCAGGTGAACGCCTCCTGGTACTCGGCGATGACCGCGTCGAGCTCCGCGTCGGAGCCGCGTGCGAGGTCGAGGAAGGACGGCTCGCCGTCGAAGCCCTCGGGCGTGAACGCCTGCCGGTCGAGCCCCGCGGAGAAGGACTTGCCCTCGCCGCGCAGCACCACGACCCGCACGTCGCCCGGCAATGACCGACCCGCCTGCGCCAACGCCCGCCACAGAGCGGGAGATTGGGCGTTGCGCTTGTCCGGGTTGGTCAGGGTCACCGTGGCAACCGCGTCCTCGACGGTGAGCCGTACGCCGTCCTTGTCGAGCACAGAGTCGAGCGAAGTCATGGGGCGCCTCCGGTTCGGGTGCAGTCACTGCATACGAAGTTAAGTGACTGCACAGTAACCACCCGGCCGACCCTGCGACCGACCGGGTGGCCACCGTGGAAACCGGTGGACCGGAGGAGCCTCGACGGTCAGGCCGAAGCTTTCTTGCCTCGCGTCGCTCCGCCGCGTCCCCGCAGCGTGACTCCGGACTCACTGAGCATCCGGTGGACGAATCCGTAGGAGCGGCCGGTCTCTTCGGCCAACGCCCGGATGCTCGCACCGGAGTCGTACTTCTTCTTCAGGTCTGCCGCGAGCTTGTCGCGCGCGGCGCCGGTTACCCGGCTGCCCTTCTTCAGAGTCTCGGCCACCCGTGCCTCCTCATGGGAAGTGCGCTCTGGACTCTCATGATCACCCCTCGGGGCCTTCCTGGCCACCCATTCGGCAAGGTCCGTACGACAAGCTTTGGTGTCAGGTAAGCGGCCGACACGAGCGGAATCCCCAATTCCGCGTGCGGCTGTCCGCACGTCCGCACGGATTCCCCGCAGAAGTCGCAGGTCAGCGCCGCGCAAGCGGGACGGGCGGGGAAGAGCACCGGACGGTGCTGATCCGCTCGGTGCCACGCCGGGGTACGAGACGTTCTCACTCAGATGATGGATCACGCGTAGGCCGAATGATCCATACGGAGTGGATCAGAGCCGGCCGGACCGCAAAAGGCCGGTCCGGCGCGCCTGAGGCACCGGTCCGGGACCGGTCAGGCCAGCGCCACCAGGTCCGCGTAGTCCGCGCCCCAGAGGTCCTCGACGCCGTCCGGCAGCAGGATGATGCGCTCGGGCTCCAGCGCCTCGACCGCTCCCTCGTCGTGCGTGACGAGGATGACCGCGCCCTTGTAGGTGCGCAGCGCGCCGAGGATCTCCTCGCGGCTGGCCGGGTCGAGGTTGTTGGTCGGCTCGTCCAGGAGCAGGACGTTCGCGGACGATACGACCAGGGTGGCCAGCGCCAGACGGGTCTTCTCACCGCCGGAGAGCACACCGGCCGGCTTGTCGACGTCGTCGCCGGAGAACAGGAACGAGCCCAGCGTCTTGCGCACCTGGACCAGATCGAGGTCCGGCGCGGAGGAGCGCATGTTCTCCAGAACCGTGCGCTCCGGGTCCAGCGTCTCGTGCTCCTGGGCGTAGTAGCCGAGCTTGAGGCCGTGGCCGGGGGTGACCGCTCCGGTGTCCGGGGTCTCCACGCCCGCGAGCAGCCGCAGCAGCGTCGTCTTGCCCGCGCCGTTGAGGCCGAGGATGACGACCCGGGAGCCCTTGTCGATCGCGAGGTCCACATCGGTGAAGATCTCGAGGGAGCCGTACGACTTGGACAGGCCCTCGGCGGTCAGCGGGGTCTTGCCACAGGGTGCGGGCTCCGGGAAGCGCAGCTTGGCGACCTTGTCGGAGACGCGGACCTCGTCGAGCCCCGCGAGCAACCGCTCGGCCCTCTTGGCCATGTTCTGCGCGGCAACCGTCTTGGTGGCCTTGGCGCGCATCTTGTCGGCCTGGGAGTTGAGGGCCGCCGCCTTCTTCTCGGCGTTCTGCCGCTCACGCTTGCGGCGCTTCTCGTCGGCCTCGCGCTGCTGCTGGTAAAGCTTCCAGCCCATGTTGTAGACGTCGATCGTGGATCGGTTGGCGTCCAGGTAGAAGACCTTGTTGACGACCGTCTCGACGAGGTCGACATCGTGGGAGATGACGATGAAGCCGCCGCGGTAGGTCTTGAGGTAGTCGCGCAGCCAGACGATCGAGTCGGCGTCGAGGTGGTTGGTGGGCTCGTCGAGCAACAGGGTGTCGGCGTCCGAGAAGAGGATGCGCGCGAGCTCGACGCGGCGGCGCTGACCACCGGAGAGCGTATGGAGCGGCTGGCCGAGGACCCGGTCGGGCAGGCCGAGCGCGGCGGCGATGGTGGCGGCCTCGGCCTCGGCGGCGTAACCGCCCTTGGTGAGGAACTCCGTCTCCAAGCGCTCGTACTTCTTCATCGCCTTCTCGCGGGTGGCGCCCTTGCCGTTCGCCATCCGGTCCTCGTTCTCGCGCATCTTCTTCAGTACGGAGTCGAGGTCACGGGCCGAGAGGATGCGGTCGCTGGCGAGGGTGTCGAGGTCGCCGGTGCGCGGGTCCTGCGGGAGATAGCCGACCTCGCCGGAGCGGGCGATGGCGCCGGCCGCGGGGATGCCTTCGCCCGCAAGGCATTTGGTGAGGGTGGTCTTGCCCGCTCCGTTGCGGCCTACCAGGCCGATGCGATCACCTTTGGCGATACGGAAGGAAGCGGACTCGATGAGAACGCGTGCGCCGGCGCGCAGCTCGATGCCGGAAGCGGTGATCACGGAAAGACTCCAGGGCGGTATGGACGGCGGAAGGGACGGGCGCGCGAGCTTCGACGCCGCCTAATGCGCAAGGAGAATTGCCATACGGGCCAGTCTACCGGGGCCCTGCAAGTGGTTTTGCGCCGGCTTTCGCCGCTGCGGCCCCAGAGACAGAAGGGGCGGACTGCGACGGCTTCGCCAACGGCGACATGGCCCGGTGCAACGCCTGCGGCCGACTGTCAGTGGCGACTGCAAGACTGAGATGCAGATCACATTTCCACCGTCGAGCCTGAGGAGTGATCGAGATGACTCAGTCACCAAGTATCTGTCCGACGTTGAGGTACGCCGACGCGAAGGCCGCGATCAAACAGCTCACCGAGGCCTTCGGCTTCACCGAGCACGCGGTGTACGAGGACGAGGCGGGCGCCGTGGTGCATGCCGAACTGACCTTCGGCAACGGCATGGTGATGCTGGGCAGCAAGGGCACCGGCAGCGAGTTCGACAAGCTGATGGAGGGCGGCGGGCCGATGGGGGTGTTCGTCCATGTCGACGACGTCGACGCGCACCACAGCCGGGCCGTGGAGCACGGCGCGGACGTCGTGATGCCGCCGACCGACCAGGACTACGGGGCGCGGGACTACATGGCGCGGGACATCGAGGGCAATGTGTGGAGCTTCGGGACGTACGCGCCGGGGGCGGAGGGGGCATAGCCCCGCCCCCGACGCACGGCTACGCGCCGCCGGTGTGGACCTGGAACGCCGCCCGGCGTACGGCCTTCGCGAGGGCCGGATCGGGGTGCGCGGCGGCCAGGGCGACCAGGACCTGCACCGTGCGGGGGTGGCCCCCGGCCCGGACCTCGTCGAGCAGCGAGGGGACCGTGCCCTGGACCGCGGAGTCGAGATGGCGCAGCAGCAGCTGGGGCTCGCCGTGGTCGGCGACGGCCGCCGCGGTGTCCACCCAGAGCCAGGTCGCTTCCTCGCGGGTGAGGACGTCGGCGGCGTCCTCGGGGTCCGCGCCCTCGTGCTCGGCGAGCCAGAGCAGGACGTAGGGGCGCAGCGAGGGCTCGTCGGCGGCGGCGCGGACCTCGGCCTCGGCGGGGGCGCCGACGACACGCAGCGCCTCGAAGGCCAGGCCGCGCAGCAGGGCGTCCTCTCCGCGTGCGACGCCCAGGAGTTCGGTGACGGCGCTGGAGACGGTGCGGGCGGCGAGCCAGGCGCGGTACTCGGCGCGGGCAGGGCCGGGGGTGAGGCGGGCGCAGCCGCGCAGCATGTCCCCGGCGGACTGTTCGATATTGCCCGCCGGACTCTGGGCGGCGACGCAGATCTGCTCCAGCTTGACCCAGACCGCCCAGTTGCCGAGCGGGGTCAGGGTGGCCGAGCGGCCCGTGTCGAGCGTGAGCGCGCCGACGGCCGACAGCCCTTCCAGGGCCCAGTCGAGCAGGAGGGAGACGGGTACGGGAGAACCGGCGTCGGAGTCGGGCTCGGAATCGGGCTCGGGGACGGGTTCAGGGAAGGGTTCGGAGTCCGACCCGCGGTCGGCGTCGGCGCCGGAGTGCTCGGGCTGCGGGCCGTAGGGGACTTCGCAGCGCTCCTCGCGCAGTTCGGCGACCCGCTGCTGAAGCAGATCGAGCAGCACCCCTACGAGCACGGGGCCGGCCGACAGCTGGAGGAGGGAAAGGACCTGGGGCACGGCCTCGACGACCTCGGCCACCGCCGTGGGGGCGACGTCCTCGGGCGCCGGGTGGACCAGCGACCAGGCGTCGAAGAGTGCGACCCAGCCGCGCAGTACGGCCATGTCGTCGCGGTCCCAGGCGTGCAGCCGCCAGCCGGGGCGGGCCGTGTCGCCGTGCAGCTCGACGAGTCCGGCCAGTCGGGCACGGTCCCAGCCGGCGCGCACCTGGAGCGGGGTCAACTCCAGTGCGACGGCGGCCCGTTCCTGGGTCCGCCCGGTGAGCTGGGCGGTGCTGGGGTCCCTCTCGACCGCCGCCCAGCGGGCGATGCGGACGGCGTCGGCGAGGACTGTCCTGGCCTGTCGGGCCAGTTCCGAGGGGACAGGGGTGCCCTCGGGAGGCCGGGGTGCCGGCCTGGTACCCCGGGTCGTCACGGCCCGCCGTGCGGTGGCCAGCGATCGCGGGCGGACAAGACGGAGTCTGGAGTTGCGCGCCAATTGCTCTTCAGGCTTTCGGGACGTCACGGGGAGCAGTCTTCCCGCTGACAGCCCGAAAGCCCAAACGGAACCTCTTCGGTTCGTTGAGCGGCCCTCCCGGCAGGGTCGTCTCAAGGGGCCGCCGGACACCTCCGAGGGACGGCAGGGCGCTACATCAGGGGGGTGAGGAAACGGCGCAGGGCCTCTTCGTAGCGTTCCGGGTCCGCATTCCACATGGCGGCGTGCGGCGCGTTCCGCACGGTGTGCAGGCTGACCAGTTCGGGGCGGCGTGCGGCGAGTTCGCGGGAGAGCTGCCAGGAGGCGAGGGCGTCGTCGGGGCCGTGGAAGATCAGGGTCGGCACCCGCATGGCCTGGGGATCGGCGGCTTCGAGCAGCCGGTCGCCGTGCAGTCCCGTCCTGCCCTGGGCCGCCCTGACGGCGAGCGGCAGCAGGGGCGCGGGTGTGCCGCGGGCGGCGGCCAGGCTGCGCAGCGTGGCTTCCCAGTCGAGGACCGGGGAGTCCAGGACGAGGCCCCTGATCCGGTCGCGCAGGGCCGAGTTGGCGGCGGCGTGCAGGGCCATGGACGCGCCGGTGGACCAGCCGTGCACGATGACGCGCTCGGCGCCCTGGCTCACGGCGTAGCGGATGGCCGCGTCCAGGTCGCGCCACTCGGAGTCGCCGAGGTGCCCGAGCCCGTCGGGCGGCGGGGGTGCGCCGGGGTCTCCGCGGTAGCCGAGGTTGAGCACCGGGAAACGCAGGGTGTGCAGGAACGGCAGGAGGTTCAGCGGATGTTCCCGGGTCGCGCCCAGGCCGTGCACCGTGATGACCCAGGTCTCGCGGGGACCCGGCACGAACCAGGCGGGCAGCGTGCCGAGTTCGCCGGGTATGTCGACGTCCTTGTGGTCGAGCCCGAGTGCGCCGGCCGGGTCGCCGTCGTAGACCCGCGGGGTGAGCCGGACCTTGGTGCCGGGCTCGAGGCTGCCGTGGCTGACCCGCTCCAGCCGGCGTACGACGGTGTCGGCGCGGCGCGGCACCTCGTCGAGTACGGCCCCGATGACGGCGTGGACGTCCTCGCCCTCGATTCCGTACCGGCCGGGGCGCTGGGTGGCGAGGCTGCGGGTGAGCGTCACATGACCGGCGGCCGTGGAGTGCACGGTGAGCCGCGGGTCGCCGGGCAGCGGGCGTCCCGGCGTTGTCTTGAGCGCGGCGTCGCTTGCGTAGCGGCCGGCCGCTATCACGGCCGCGCCGACGCCGATCAGTGTGGTGACGGCTGCTGCCGTCGCGGTAAGCGGGCGCACCGTTCCAGTGTCGGCACCCGCGTGCCGCCCTGCCAGCGGAGGGAGCCGTCGGTGTCAGGGGGTGTCCGGTTGCCCGTAACTGCGGAGCTTCTCGGAGGCCTCACTCAGCTGGGAGCTCGTCAGGAGGGTGGGCGCGTGTCCGGGCACAGACGCGGCGGTCAGCCAGAGGCGGCACATCCACTCCAGCTGGGCGGTGCGGTCGTAGGCCTGGTCGAGGGAGTCCGCGTAGGCGACGGTTCCGTGGTTCTGCAGGAGGCAGGCGGTGCGTTCGTGCAGGGCTCGGAGCATGTTCCGGGCCAGTTCCTCGGTTCCGTACAGGGCGTACTCCGCGACACGGACGGGCCCGCCCATGGCCCCGGCCATGTAGTGGATGAGCGGGAGTTCGGGGACGAGGGTGGAGACGGCGGTGGCGTGTACGGCATGGGTGTGGACCACGGCGCCGGCGGATGTGTTGCGGTAGAGCTCCAGGTGCAGGGGCAGCTCGCTGGTGGGGGCGAGGTCGCCGAGGACCTGATTGCCGTCGAGGTCGACGGCGACGGCGTCCTCGCGGGTGAGCCGGTCGTAGGGGACTCCGCTCGGGGTGACCAGGACGAGCGACCCGACCCGTACCGAGACATTGCCCGACGTGCCCACCACGAGGCCCTCCGCAGCCGTACGGCGGGCCGTGGCCACGAGGTCCTGCCACGCCCGCTCGATCGCGTCCTGCCGTACCTGGTCGGTCATGCGGCGATCCTGTCAGGCGGGGCCGGATGCCACAGGGACGGACGGGTGACGGAGATCACGCAAATCGTCTTGAAAGCCGTATTTCAGCGGCGCTGCCGCCACCCCGACAAGCAGAGTGACAAATCCTCACTTCAGAACACCACGACGCCCCCCCTAGTTCATCTTCCGTTCATCCAGGTTAAATACGTTCACCGCGCCACTGACGTCAAGAGATTGCCTGGGTAAATGGAACACATCACGCTGCTGCTAGCGATCGTGATCGCGACAGCTCTCGTGTTCGATTTCACAAACGGTTTCCACGACACCGCCAACGCGATGGCGACGACCATCTCGACCGGCGCCCTGAAGCCCAAGACGGCGGTGGCCATGTCCGCCGTGCTCAATCTTGCCGGTGCGTTCCTGTCGGTCGAGGTCGCCAAGACGATCTCCAGCGGCATCGTCACCGAGTCCGGCATCACTCCGGAAGTGATCTTCGCGGCGCTCGTCGGCGCCATCCTGTGGAACCTGATGACCTGGCTGATCGGTCTGCCGTCCAGCTCCTCGCACGCCCTGATGGGCGGACTGATCGGCGCCACGGTCGCCTCGGTCGGCATCGGCGGCGTCAACGGCGGCACCGTCGTCACCAAGGTCCTGATCCCCGCGATCGCCGCCCCCCTGGTGGCCGGCATCGCCGCCTTCCTGGCCTCCCGGCTGACGTACAAGATCGGCAAGAACGCCGACGGGAAGGCCACCGCGAAGGGCTACCGCGCCGGCCAGATCACCTCGGCGGGCCTCGTCTCGCTGGCCCACGGCACCAACGACGCCCAGAAGACGATGGGCATCATCACGCTGGCGCTCATCGCCGGCGGCGTGCTCTCGCCCGGCTCCAACCCCCCGATGTGGGTCATCCTCTCCGCCGGTCTCGCGATCGCGATGGGCACCTACCTCGGCGGCTGGCGCATCATCCGCACCATGGGCAAGGGCCTGACGGACCTTCAGCCGCAGCAGGGCTTCGCCGCCCAGACCAGTGCCGCCAGCGTCATCCTCGCCTCCTCCAACCTCGGCTTCTCGCTGTCGACGACGCACTCCTGCTCCGGCGCCGTGATGGGCGCGGGCCTGGGCCGCAAGGGCGGCGTGGTCCGCTGGTCCACCGCCACCCGGATGTTCGTCGCCTGGGGCCTGACGCTGCCCGCCGCCGCTCTGGTCGCCGCGGGCTCGGAGTTCGTGACCAAGCAGGGCGACTGGGGCGTCGCGGTCGTCGCGGCCTTCCTGATCGGCGCCTGCGCCGCGATCTGGTTCGTCTCCCGCCGCCAGGTGGTCGACCACACCAACGTCAATGACACGGACGCCGAACCCGCGGGCGTCGTGACCGCCGCCATCGCGGCCGTCACCCCGCCGCCGGCGGGCACGCCCGCGCAGGACATCAAGTCGACCATCCCGGCTCCGGCCCCCGCGAGCGGCTCAGAGCCGACGCGTCCGGCCACGGTGTAAGGACAGATCAGCATGAAAATCGACTGGGCAGCACTCGGCTCCGTCTTCGGCGTGAGCCTCGTCGCCACCGTCGCCCTGGTGGGTCTGTTCACCCTGGGCGTGGTGGGCCTGACCAAGCAGGAGTCGGCGGCCACGAGCGGCGGCTCCGCGGTTCTGGCGCGCACCGGGGCGTACGCGTGCTTCGCGCTCTGCGCGGCTGCCGTGGCGTACGGGATCTATCTGATCGTCACCTGACAGCCGTTTCGGATACGTCGGGTCCGGGCCGGGTCACCCCATCGGGTGACCCGGCTCGCGTGTGTGCCCCAACACACTCTTCCCGTGCAGGTCAAAGGCCAGTTGACGCCCGTTCTCGCAGCGTGGTGGACTGCCGGGGCCATCTACGGCGGCAGAAGAGGAAGCCGGTGCGAATCCGGCGCGGTCCCGCCACTGTCACGGGGGAACACTCCCCCGGAAGCCAGGAACTCTCACCGCCGGTCACGTCGAACCAGGGCGCGGACACCCTGAGTGAGGACATATCGCCATGCGCGGCTGCGGTTCGGTTCCTGCGGTGAGTACGAGGTTCCAACGAGGCGGAACGACGGCCTGATTCCATGCGTGCCGACCGCCGATTCGTGTACGGCGCCACCGCCGGCCTGGCCGGTGACCTGCTTCTGGGCGATCCCCGCCGAGGGCATCCGGTCGCCGCGTTCGGGCGGGCCGCGGGTGGTGTCGAGCGTGTGCTGTGGCGTGATCACCGGGGGTGGGGCGCGCTGCACACCGCGGTGTGCGCCGGAGGCGCCGCCGCTGCCGCCGCACTGCTGAGCCATGGAGTACGGGGCCGCTCGGCCGCGTCCTTCACACTGACCGCAGCCGCCACCTGGGCCGTCGTCGGCGGCACCTCGCTGGGCCGGGAGGCACGCGCCATCGGTGGCGCGCTGGCCGCCGGGGACGTGGAGGTGGCCAGGGAACGGCTGCCGCATCTGTGCGGGCGCGATCCGCAGGCCCTGGACGAGCAGCAGATCGCGCGAGCGGTCGTCGAATCCGTCGCCGAGAACACCTCGGACGCCGTGGTGGGCGCGCTGGTCTGGGGGGCGCTCGCCGGTGTGCCGGGGCTGGTCGGCTTCCGGGCGGTCAACACCCTGGACGCGATGGTCGGCCACAAGTCGCCCCGCTACCGGCGGTTCGGCTGGGCCTCGGCCCGGCTCGACGACGTCGCGGGCTGGCCGGGCGCCCGGCTCACCGCGGCGCTGGCGGTGCTCGCGGGCGGGGACGCGCGCGGAGCCGCCCGGGCCTGGCGGGACGACGCGAAGAAACATCCGAGCCCCAACGCGGGCCCGGTGGAGGCGGCTTTCGCCGGTGCGCTCGGCGTACGGCTCGGCGGAACGCTCTCCTACGCCGGACGCGTCGAGCACCGTCCCGTACTCAACGGTGACGGCCGCCCTGTCCAGTTCGGCGACATCGAACGTGCCGTGCGGCTCTCGCGCCGCGTCGGCTGGCTGACACTCGCGACCTGCGCGGCAGGGCGCCTCGCGGGGCATGCGCTGCGTGCACGGCGCGCGGGAAAGGGGCGGGGATGATCGGGCACAGGGGCGGCGGACTGCTGGTCGCGGGAACCACGTCCGACGCGGGCAAGAGCGTCGTGACGGCAGGGATCTGCCGCTGGCTGGTGCGGCAGGGGGTGAAGGTCGCGCCCTTCAAAGGGCAGAACATGTCGCTCAACTCGTTCGTGACGCGCGAGGGCGCGGAGATCGGACGGGCGCAGGCCATGCAGGCGCAGGCGGCCCGTGTGGAGCCGAGCGCGCTGATGAACCCGGTGCTGCTCAAGCCCGGCAGCGACCGTTCCAGTCAGGTCGTGCTGATGGGCAGGCCGGTGGGTGAACTCAGCGCCCGCGGGTTCTTCGGGGGGGCTGGGGGGTCGTCCCCCGGGAAAACGCTGTACGGCGGGCGGCAGGAGTCCCTGTTCGGGACCGTCGTGGAGTGCCTGGAGGAGCTGCGGGGCACGTATGAAGCCGTGATCTGCGAGGGGGCGGGCAGTCCGGCCGAGATCAATCTGCGGCGTACGGACATCGTGAACATGGGCATCGCACGGGCCGCGCGCCTGCCGGTGCTCGTGGTCGGAGACATCGACCGCGGCGGCGTCTTCGCCTCTTTCTTCGGTACGACCGCACTGCTCGCCCCCGAGGACCAGGCACTGATCGCGGGCTATCTGGTCAATAAGTTCCGGGGCGATGTGACGCTCCTCGAACCCGGCCTGGAGATGCTGTACGGACTGACCGGGCGGCACACCTATGGCGTGCTGCCCTTCGCGCACGGTCTCGGCATCGACGAGGAGGACGGGCTGCGGGTCTCGCTGCGCGGCGCGGTACGGGAGTCGATGGTCGCGCCGCCCGTCGGCGAGGACGTGCTGCGCGTGGCCGTGTGCGCCGTACCGCTGATGTCGAACTTCACGGACGTGGACGCGCTCGCCGCCGAACCCGGCGTCGTCGTGCGCTTCGTGGACCGGGCCGAGGAGCTCGTCGACGCCGATCTGGTGGTCGTGCCGGGCACGAGGGGCACGATCAAGGCGCTTGCGTGGCTGCGCGAGCGCGGGCTCGCGGACGCTCTGGCGCGCCGGGCCGCCGAGGGGCGGCCGGTGCTCGGCATCTGCGGCGGCTTCCAGCTCCTGGGCGAGCACATCGAGGACGAGGTGGAGTCGCGCGCGGGCGCCGTAGACGGGCTCGGGCTGCTGCCGGTACGGGTGCGGTTCGCCCGGGACAAGACCCTCGCGCGGCCCGTGGGCACGGCGCTCGGCGAGAGCGTCGAGGGGTACGAGATCCATCACGGGGTCGCCGAAGTGCTGGGCGGAGAGGCGTTCATCTCTGATGACAGTGGACACAGCCTGGACGGCTGCCGGGTCGGGTCGGTGTGGGGCACGCACTGGCACGGCTCGCTGGAGAGCGACCGCTTCAGGCGCGCCTTTCTGCGGGAGGTGGCAGCAGCCTCGGGACGGCGTTTCGTACCGGCGCCGGACACCAGCTTCGGCGCGCTGCGCGAGGAGCAGCTGGAACGCCTCGGCGATCTGATCGAAGAACACGCGGACACGGACGCGCTGTTGAGGCTCATCGAGTCGGGCGCTCCGTCGGGACTGCCCTTCATTCCACCGGGAGCGCCATGAGCACCGTGCTGTTGCTGTCCACCGCCGACACCGATCTGCTGGCGGCCCGGGCCTCCGGGGCGCCTTACCGGATCGGCAACCCCACCCGTGTCGACGTGACCGAGGAACTGCCCGCGCTGATCGAGGGCGCCGACATCGCCGTAGTACGTCTTCTCGGCGGGAAGCGGGCCTGGGAGGACGGTCTCGCCGCGCTGAAGGCGGCCCGGATTGCGACGGTGCTGCTCGGCGGCGAGACGGTGCCGGACGCGGAGTTGATGGCCGAGTCGTCGGTGCCCGCGGGTGTGGTGGCCGAGGCGCTGCGCTATCTGGTCGAGGGCGGTCCGGACAACCTCGTCGAACTGGCCCGCTTCCTGTCCGACACCGTGCTGCTGACGGGCCATGGCTTCGCCGAGCCGCAGAAGATGCCCGAGTGGGGCGTGCACGGCACGCGCGCGTACATCGAGAGCCGGCCGACCGTGGGCGTGCTCTTCTACCGGGCCCACCAGCTCTCGGGGAACACCGCCTTCGTCGACACGCTCTGCGACCGCATCGAGGCTCGGGGCGCCAACGCCCTGCCCGTGTACTGCGGTTCGCTGCGCGGCGCCGACCCCGGTCTGTACGAGCTGCTCGGCAGGGCCGACACGCTGATCGCCACCGTGCTCGCCGCCGGCGGCACGCGCGCGAGCGACGCCAGTGCGGGCGGCGACGACGAGGCCTGGGACATCGGGGCGCTCGCCGAGCTCGACATCCCTGTGCTCCAGGGTCTGTGCCTGACGTCCTCGCGGGCGCTCTGGGAGGCGTCGGACGCGGCGCTGTCCCCGATGGACGCGGCGATGCAGGTGGCGATCCCGGAGTTCGACGGGCGGCTGATCACGGTCCCGTTCTCTTTCAAGGAACAGGGGCCCGACGATGTGCCGGTGTACGTCGCCGACCCGGAGCGGGCCGGGAGGGTCGCCGGAATCGCCGTGCGCCACGCGGAGTTGAAGCACAAGCCGAACGCGCAGAAGCGGCTTGCGCTGGTGTTCACCGCCTACCCGACCAAGCACTCACGCGTCGGCAACGCGGTGGGCCTGGACACCCCGGCCTCGGCGGTGCGGGTCCTGGACGCCCTGCGCGATGCCGGCTACTCCGTCGAAGGCCACCCGGACAACGGCGACGAGCTGATCCACCGGCTCATCAACGCCGGTGGCCACGACGTCGAGTGGCTGACCGAGGAGCAGTTGGCCGCCGCCCCCGCGCGCGTGCCGCTCGCCGACTACCGGGCCTGGTTCGACACCGTGGATCCCGGGCTGCGCGAGGCGATGCTGGAGCACTGGGGCGAGCCGCCGGGCTCGCTCTATGTCGACGGCGACGACATCGTGCTGGCCTCGCTCCGGTTCGGGAACGTCGTGGTCATGATCCAGCCGCCGCGCGGCTTCGGCGAGAACCCGATCGCGATCTACCACGACCCGGACATGCCGCCCTCGCACCACTACCTGGCGGCGTACCGCTGGCTGGAGGCCGCGGCATCGGAGGGGGGCTTCGGCGCGGACGCGATCGTGCACATGGGCAAGCACGGCACCCTGGAATGGCTGCCGGGCAAGGGCCTCGGCCTGTCGGCGGGCTGCGGCCCGGACGCCGTGCTCGGCGAACTGCCGCTGATCTACCCCTTCATCGTCAACGACCCGGGCGAGGGCACCCAGGCCAAGCGCCGCGGCCACGCCACCGTCGTGGACCATCTCGTGCCGCCGATGGCGCGCGCGGACACCTACGGCGATCTGGCGAAGCTCGAACAGCTCCTCGACGAGTACGCGCTCGTGTCCGATCTCGATCCGGCGAAGGCCCCCGCCGTACGGGCACAGATCTGGACGCTCGTGAAGGCCGCCGAGCTCCACCACGACCTGCATGTCGACGAACAGCCGGACGACGGCGACTTCGACGAGTTCGTCATGCACATCGACGGCTACCTCTGCGAGATCAAGGACGTCCAGATCAGGGACGGCCTGCACATCCTGGGCGGCGGACCGGAGTCTCAGGCCCGGGTCAATCTCGTCCTGGCCGTGCTGCGCGCCTCGCAGGTGTGGGGCGGGCAGGCGGGCGCCCTGCCGGGGCTGCGGGCCGCGCTCGCCGAGCACTTCGGGCTCGTCGAGAAGGATCTGCTCGCCGAGCCGGGCGCGCCGGTCAAGGTCCCGGTGGAGCTGACCGCGCTGGTCGGGGGTCCGGCCCGGACCGGCGCCGACGCGATCGATCTGCTGGAGCAGCTGTGCCGGCGGCTCGCCGAGGGCATGGAGGAGCGCGCCTGGTGCACCGACGACTGCGCGGCTCTGGTGCACGACACGCTCGGCACCGAACTTCCCGCCGCCGTCGCCGTACTGGGCTTCGCCTGCGAGGAGGTCGTGCCGCGCCTCGCCCGTACGACCGACGAGATCGGCAACATCCTGCGGGCCCTGAACGGCGGCTATGTGCCCGCGGGCCCCTCCGGCTCGCCGACGCGCGGCCTCGTCAACGTCCTGCCGACCGGGCGCAACTTCTACTCCGTCGACCCCAAGGCGATCCCGTCCCGGCTGTCCTGGGAGGTCGGCCAGGCGCTCGCCGACTCACTGGTGGCGCGCTACCTGACGGACACCGGCGCCTACCCCAAGTCGGTGGGCCTGACGGTGTGGGGCACCTCGGCGATGCGCACCCAGGGCGACGACATCGCCGAGATCCTGGCGCTGCTCGGCTGCCGCCCGGTCTGGGACGACGCGTCCCGGCGTGTGACGGGCTTCGAGGTGGTGCCGCTGCAGGAGCTCGCGCGGCCGCGCATCGATGTGACGGTGCGCATCTCCGGCTTCTTCCGGGACGCCTTCCCTCATGTGGTGGGGCTGCTCGACGACGCCGTACGGGCGGTGGCCGAGCTGGACGAACCGGCCGACTCCAACTACGTACGGGCGCACGCGGACGAGGACACTGCCCTGCACGGGGACCGGCGGCGGGCCACCGCGCGGATCTTCGGCTCCAAGCCCGGGGCGTACGGAGCAGGTCTGCTGCCACTGATCGACGCACGCAACTGGCGCTCCGACGCGGACCTCGCGGAGGTGTACGCGGTGTGGGGCGGATACGCGTACGGGCGCGGGCTGAACGGGCGTGCGGCGCGCGGGGACATGGAGACGGCGTTCCGCAGGATCGCGGTCGCCGCGAAGAACGTGGACACGCGGGAGCACGACCTCGTCGACGCGGACGACTACTTCCAGTACCACGGCGGGATGGTCGCGATGGTGCGCCATCTGACGGGTGAGTCGCCCGAGGCGTACGTGGGCGACTCGGCGGTCCCGGACCAGATCAGGACGCGCACCCTGGGCGAGGAGACGCACCGCGTGTTCCGGGCGCGGGTGGTCAACCCGCGCTGGATGGCGGCGATGCGGCGGCACGGCTACAAGGGCGCGTTCGAGATGGCCGCGACGGTGGACTATCTGTTCGGGTACGACGCGACGGCGGGTGTCGTCGACGACTGGATGTACGAGAAGTTGTCGGCGGAGTACGTCTTCGATCCGGAGAACCGGGAGTTCATGCAGAAGTCCAATCCCTGGGCGCTGCGGGGGATCACGGAAAGGCTGCTGGAGGCGGCGGACCGGGGGCTGTGGGCGGAACCGGACGAGGGGACGCTGGAGCGGCTGCGGGCGACGTACCTGGAGCTCGAGGGCGAGCTGGAGGGGGACGCGTGAAGGTCTTTCCCGCCCCCGGCCCCGCCGCTTCCCCCCAATCAAGCCCACCGCCCGAACACCATCGAGGAGAGCACCGCATGAGCACCCCCTACCCCTTCACCGCCATCGTCGGGCAGGACGACCTGCGGCTCGCGCTGTTGCTGAACGCCGTCTCGCCGGCCGTCGGCGGTGTGCTCGTGCGCGGTGAGAAGGGGACCGCCAAGTCGACCGCCGTACGCGCCCTTTCCGCGCTGATACCGCAGGTCCCCGTCGTCCCCGGATGCCGGTTCTCCTGCGACCCCGCCTCCCCCGACCCGGCGTGTCCCGACGGGCCTCACGAGGCGGGCGGCGCCGTGGCGCGCCCCGCGCGGATGGTCGAGCTGCCCGTCGGGGCCTCCGAGGACCGGCTCGTCGGCGCGCTCGACATCGAGCGGGCGCTCGCCGAGGGCGTGAAGGCCTTCGAGCCGGGGCTGCTCGCCGACGCGCACCGCGGGATCCTCTACGTCGACGAAGTGAACCTGCTCCACGACCACTTGGTGGACCTGCTGCTCGACGCGGCCGCCATGGGCGCCTCGTACGTCGAGCGTGAAGGCGTTTCGGTACGGCATGCGGCTCGGTTCCTGCTGGTCGGGACGATGAACCCCGAAGAGGGCGAACTGCGGCCGCAGTTGCTGGACCGGTTCGGGCTCACCGTCGAGGTCGCGGCCTCCCGCGAGCCCGACCAGCGGGTCGAGGTGGTGCGCCGCCGCCTCGCGTACGACGACGATCCCGGCGGCTTCGCCGGGCGCTGGGCGGACGACGAGACGGCACTGCGGGCGCGGATCGTGGCCGCGCGGGCGCTGCTGCCCGAGGTGCGGCTCGGCGACGGAGCGCTGCGGCAGATCGCCGCGACCTGCGCGGCCTTCGAGGTCGACGGCATGCGCGCGGACATCGTGATGGCGCGCACAGCCACGGCGCTGGCCGCGTGGGCGGGGCGGAGCGACGTACTGGCCGAGGACGTGCGCCAGGCCGCGCTGCTGGCCCTCCCCCACCGGCGGCGGCGCAATCCCTTCGACGCGCCCGGTCTCGACGAGGACAAGCTCGACGAGACGCTGGAGGAGTTCGGCGACGACGATCCCGACACCGATCCGGACGGGCCGGGCGGGGGTGGCGGGCAGCCGCCGCAGGACGGTCCCGGCACACCGCCGCAGGGCGACGCGGGCCAGGGTGACACTCCCGCCGAGGCGCAGGAGGCCGAGGGGAATCAGCCGCAGGCCGCGGGCAGCGGTGAGCAGCAGGCCGTACGAGCCACGGAGCCGTTCCGTACGAAGGTGCTCAGCGTGCCCGGGCTCGGCGAGGGCGCGGCGGGACGCAGGTCCCGGGCGCGGACCGAGCACGGGCGGACGACGGGAGCCCGGCGGCCCCGAGGGGCGCTCACCAAGCTGCACTTGGCGGCGACCGTGCAGGCGGCCGCCCCGCACCAGCGGGCGCGCGGGCGCAGCGGCCGCGGTCTGGTGGTCCGGCGTGACGACCTGCGGCAGGCCACCCGGGAGGGGCGTGAGGGGAACCTCGTGCTGTTCCTGGTGGACGCCTCGGGTTCGATGGCGGCGCGGCAGCGGATGAGCGCGGTCAAGGGCGCGGTGCTGTCGCTGCTGCTCGACGCGTATCAGCGGCGCGACAAGGTCGGGCTGATCACCTTCCGCGGCAAGGACGCGGAGGTGGCGCTGCCGCCGACCTCGTCGGTGGACGCGGCCGCGGCCCGGCTCGAACTGCTGCCCACGGGTGGCCGGACGCCGCTGGCGGCCGGGCTGCTGCGGGCGCACGACGTCCTGCGCGTGGAGCGTCTGCGCGATCCGGCGCGCCGGCCGCTGCTCGTCGTGGTCACGGACGGCCGCGCGACGGGCGGCGTCGATCCGGTGGCGCTCGCCTCGCGGTCCGCGCGGCTGCACGCCGCCGAGGGCACGGCCTCCGTCGTCGTGGACTGCGAGTCGGGGCCGGTGCGCCTCGGGCTCGCCGGGGAACTCGCCCGTGATCTCGGCGGCACCGCCGTCACCCTGGACGAGCTGCGCGCCGACAGCATCGCCGGACTCGTCAGGGACGTCACCGCAACCAGGAGGGCCGCTTAATGCCGCAGGGACAGCCGACCGTCGTTCCCCAGGACGGGCTCACCACCCGCCAGCGCCGCAACCGGCCGCTGGTGATGGTGCACACCGGCGTCGGCAAGGGGAAGTCGACGGCCGCCTTCGGGATGGCGCTGCGCGCCTGGAACCAGGGCTGGCCGGTCGGGGTGTTCCAGTTCGTCAAGTCCGCGAAGTGGAAGGTCGGCGAGGAGAACGCCCTGAAGGTCCTCGGCGCGAGCGGCGAGGGCGGCAAGGTCGACTGGCACAAGATGGGCGAGGGCTGGTCCTGGATCCAGCGCGCCCCCGCGGACGGCGAGCTGTCGAACGAGGAGAAGGCGCGCGAGGGCTGGGAACAGGTCAAGCGCGACCTGGCCGCCGAGTCGTACAAGTTCTACGTCCTGGACGAGTTCGCGTATCCGATGCACTGGGGCTGGGTGGACCCCGCCGAGGTGATCGAGGTGCTGCGCGACCGCGCCGGCACCCAGCATGTCGTGATCACCGGCCGCAACGCGCCCGCCGAACTCCTCGACTTCGCCGACCTCGTCACCGACATGTCCAAGGTCAAGCACCCGATGGACGCGGGTCAGAAGGGGCAGCGGGGCATCGAGTGGTAGCACGTCTCGTCATCGCCGCGCCGTCGTCGGGCAGCGGCAAGACCACCGTCGCGACGGGCCTGATGGCGGCCTTCGTCGCGGCGGGCCTGACCGTGTCCCCGCACAAGGTCGGCCCGGACTACATAGACCCGGGCTACCACTCGCTCGCGACGGGACGCCCGGGACGCAATCTCGACGCGTACATGTGCGGTACGGAACTGATGGAACCGCTGTTCGCGCACGGCGCCGCGGGGTGCGACGTGGCCGTCGTCGAGGGCGTGATGGGGCTCTACGACGGCGCGGCGGGCGCGGGTGAACTGGCCTCCACGGCCCAGGTGGCGAAGCTGCTGCGGGCACCGGTGGTGCTGGTGGTCGACGCGTCCTCGCAGTCGCGGTCGGTGGCGGCGCTGGTGCACGGTTTCGCGTCGTGGGACCCGCAGGTGCGGATCGGTGGCGTGATCCTCAACAAGGTCGCGTCGGACCGGCACGAGGAGCTGCTGCGGGATGCGCTGGAGGAGTCGGGGGTACCGGTGCTGGGGGTGCTGCGGCGGGTGACTCAGGTTGCCTCGCCGTCGCGGCACCTCGGTCTTGTGCCGGTGGCCGAGCGGCGGGCGGAGGCGGTGGACGCGGTTGCCGCGATGGCCGAACAGGTTCGGCGTGGCTGCGACTTGGAGGGGTTGCTGGGGTTGGCGCGGTCGGCTCCGCGGCTGGGTGCGGCGGCGTGGGACGCGGGTGCCGCCGTCCCCCGGACTCCGTCCGGGGGGACCCCCACCCTCCCCGCTTCTCAAACGCCGGAGGGGCTGAAAAGCAGGCGGCCCGTCGTCGCCGTCGCCGCCGGGCCCGCCTTCACGTTCTCGTACACCGAGCACGCCGAACTCCTCACCGCCGCCGGCGCCGACGTCGTCCCCTTCGACCCCCTGCGGGACGAGCAGCTGCCCACCAACACCGCCGGACTCGTCATCGGCGGTGGATTCCCCGAGGTGTACGCCCCCGAACTGTCCGCCAACGAACCCCTCCGCAAAGCGGTCGCCGACCTCGCGTACTCCGGCGCGCCCCTCGCCGCCGAGTGTGCCGGGCTGCTGTATCTCGCCCGCTCGCTGGACGGGCAGCCGATGTGCGGCGTGCTGGACGCCGAGGCGCGGATGAGTGAGCGGCTGACCCTCGGCTACCGCGAGGCCGTCGCCGTCAGCGACAGCGTCCTCGCCGCGGCCGGGACACGGATGCGCGGGCACGAGTTCCACCGGACCGTCATCGAGCCCGCCGCGGGACCCGACCCCGCCTGGGGCATGCACCGGCCTGAGCGCCGCGTCGAGGGGTTCGTCCAGCGGGGCGTGCATGCGAGCTATCTGCATACGCACTGGGCCTCCGCGCCCGGTGTCGCCCGCCGATTCGTTGAGGGGTGTGCGCGATGAGCAGGCTGATCGGGGTCGGAGTGGGGCCGGGCGACCCGGAGTTGGTGACCGTGAAGGGCGTGCGCGCGCTTCAGGAGGCCGATGTCGTCGTCGTACCGGTGATGGACACGCTGGAGCGGGGCCGCGCCGAGGCGACCGTCCTGCACTACGTCGGCGCCGAGAAGGTCGTGCGGGTCGTCTTCGCGCTCAACGAGCGCACCGACCGGGCCCGTCGTGAGGCCGCCTGGGACGCCGCAGGCGAGCGCGTCGCCGAACTCCTGCGCGCTCATGACGTCGTCTCCTTCGCGACGATCGGCGACCCGAACGTGTACTCCACGTTCACCTATCTCGCGCAAACGATCGGCGAACTGGTCCCGGGGACGGCCGTTCGGACCGTGCCCGGCATCACCGCGATGCAGGATCTGGCGGCCCGCAGCGGCGCGGTCCTGACCGAGGGCACCGAGCCGCTGACCCTGGTGCCGGTGACGGCCGGCGCGGCCGTTCTGAAGGGTGCCCTGGAGGGGCCCGGGACGGTGGTGGCGTACAAGTTCGGGCGGCTGGCCGCCGAGGTGGCGACCGCCCTGCGGGAGACGGGACGTACCGAGGGCGCGGTGTGGGGCTCGGCGCTCGGGCTGCCGGAGGAGTCGATCCGGCCCGCCGCCGAGCTTGCCGAGGGCCCCTTGCCGTATCTGTCGACGCTGATCGCGCCGGCGCCGCGGGACGGCGGCCGTGGGGGCAAGCTGTGAACCCGTCACTCGGACAGGCCGACCACCAGCCAGACGAAGCCGACTCCCCCGGCCGTGCACAGCAGGGTGGAGCGCGCGGGGTGGGCGTGGTGCGCCTCGGGCAGGATTTCGGCCGCGGCGAGGTAGAGCAGAGCGCCGCCGAAGAACCCCAGGTAGCTGCCGAGGAGTTCCTGCGGAAGCGTGAAGAGCAGTGTGGAGGCGGCGCCCGCGACGGGGGCGAGCGCGTCGGCGACGAGCATCGCGAGCGCCTTTTTGCGGGTGTTCCCGTACAGGCTGGTGATCGTGCGCCCCCATGCCACCGCCCACCTGGAAGGCCGCGCCCATCGCGATGCCGTCCATCAGGCTGTGGCCGACCATCGCCGCTGCCGCCGTCAGGCCCACCTGCGGCGCTCTGTCGTCGATGCCGTGTGCCGCCCGGCGCACCGCCAGCAGCCGTTCCACCAGGTGCGCCGCGAGGAAGCCGCCGACGAACAGCAGCAGCGCCTGCGGCACCCCGAACACCTCGTTCCCGGCCGCCTCCAGCGCCTCCGGCAGCAGGTCGAGGCCGACCACGCCGAGCATCAGCCCGCCCGCCAGGCCGAGCACAAGATGGCGGCGGTCGGTCACGCGTCCGGCCGTCCAGCCGCCGAACAGCGTCATGAGGAACGCGCCGAGCGCGACGAACACCGCCATGCGCCCTTGCTAGCGGATTGACCTGCTCCCTGGCACATCAAGGACCACCGGATCCACCCGAATGACACGAGAGGACAGCCGCTCATGGCCGAAGCCGACACCCGCGGGAAGGTGACCTTCGTCGGCGCCGGCCCGGGCGCCGCCGATCTGCTGACGTTCCGGGCCGCGCGCGCCATCGCCGACGCCGACATCGTCATCTGGGCGGCGAGCCTGGTGCAGGCGGACGTCCTCGACCACGCGCGCGAGGGGGTCGAGATCCTCGACTCGGCGGCGATGTCGCTGGAGGACGTCGTCGCGGTGTACGAGCGGGCGTACGAGGGGGACTTGAGGGTCGCCCGTATCCACTCCGGCGACCCGGCGCTGTGGGGCGGTACGCAGGAGCAGCTCGACCGCTGCGTGGAGCTGGGTCTCGCGGTCGAGATCGTGCCCGGTGTCTCGTCGTTCTCGGCGGTCGCCGCGATCGCGCAGCGCGAGCTGACGATCCCGGAGGTCGCGCAGTCGGTGGTCCTGACCCGGCTCGGCGGCGGCAAGACGCCGATGCCGCCGGGCGAGGAGGTACGCGAGTTCGCGCGGCACGGCACGACGATGGCGCTGTTCCTGTCGGCGGCGAGATCCGGCCAGTTGACGCAGGAGCTGCTGGAGGGCGGCTATCCGACGAGTACGCCGGTGGTCGTCGCGTATCAGGCGACGTGGCCCGAGGAGCTGATCCTGCGCTGCACGATCGGCACGCTGGAGGAGACCGTCAAGGAGCACAAGCTCTGGAAGCACACCCTGTTCCTGGTCGGGCCCGCGCTGGCGGCCGCGGGGACGCGTTCGCATCTCTACCACCCGGGTCACTTCCATGGTTTCCGGAAGGCGGATCCGGCCGCCCGCAAGGCACTTCGCGCACAGGGAGCGGCTCAGTGATCGGCCTGATCTCCGCGACGGCGGCGGGTGCCGCCGCCCGCGACCGGCTGGCCGCTGCCTGGCCCGGACGCACCCGGGTGTACGAGGGTCCGGTGGGCCGGTCGGTGGAGGTGGCGTTCGCCGAGTGCGATCAGCTGGTGTGTTTCCTTGCCACGGGCGCGGTCGTGCGGCTGATC
Source organism: Streptomyces sp. NBC_00885 (assembly GCF_045207475.1). Lineage (NCBI taxonomy): Bacteria > Bacillati > Actinomycetota > Actinomycetes > Kitasatosporales > Streptomycetaceae > Streptomyces > Streptomyces sp. NBC_00885. The sequence continues at coordinate 6,727,218 of NZ_CP108796.1, read as the reverse complement.
GCCCCGCTGCTCGCGGGCAAGTCCGCCGACCCCGGCGTGGTGTGCGTGGACGAGGGGCAGCGGTACGCCGTGTCCCTGCTCGGTGGCCACGGCGGCGGCGCGAACGAGCTGGCGGCGCAGGTCGCGGATGTTCTCGGCTGCGCCCCGGTGGTGACGACGGCGACGGACGCGGCCGACGTTCCCGGTCTGGACACTCTGGGATGGCCGGTGGAGGGCGCGGTCGCGTCGGTGACCCGGGCGGTGCTGGACGGCGAACCGGTGGCCCTGCGGGCCGACGCGGTGTGGCCACTGCCGCCGCTGCCGGGACATGTGGGCGGGGACGGCGAGGTGGTTCTGCGGGTGACGGACCGGGTCGTCGAACCGGGCTCGCGGGAGGCCGTGTTGCGGCCGCCGTCGCTCGTCGTCGGGGTCGGGGCCTCCAAGGACGCACCCCTCGACGAGGTCCTCGGCCTGGTCGAGGAGACCCTGCGCGATGCGGGACTCTCGGCGCGTAGTGTCGCCGCGCTGACGACGGTCGACGCGAAGGCACAGGAGCCGGGGATCGTCGGGGCGGCGGAGCATCTTGGCGTGCCACTGGTGACGTACGCGCCCGAAAAGCTCGCGTCGATCGCCGTGCCGAACCCGTCCGGCGCGCCGCTCGCCGCCGTGGGCACCCCGTCCGTCGCCGAGGCCGCGGCGCTCGCGGAGGGCGGTGAACTCCTCGTCGCGAAGCGGAAGTCGAGCCCCGCGGGCCGGGCCGCGATGGCGACCTGCGCCGTGGTGCGCCGGGCGCCGCGTGGCCGCCTCGCCGTGGTCGGACTCGGTCCCGGCGCCCGCGATCTGCTCACCCCGCGCGCCACGCAGGAGCTGCGCCGCGCCTCCGTCCTGGTCGGGCTCGATCAGTACGTCGACCAGATCCGCGATCTGCTCAGGCCCGGCACCCGGATCGTCGAATCCGGCCTGGGCGCCGAGGAGGAGCGGGCCCGTACGGCCGTCGCCGAGGCCCGCGCCGGTCATGCGGTCGCTCTGATCGGCAGCGGTGACGCGGGCGTGTACGCGATGGCCTCACCGGCGCTCGCCGAGGCGTCCGGCGACATCGACGTGGTGGGCGTGCCGGGGGTGACCGCGGCGCTGGCCGCCGCCGCGATCCTGGGCGCGCCGCTCGGGCACGACCATGTCTCGATCAGCCTCTCGGATCTGCACACGCCGTGGGAGGTCATCGAGCGCCGGGTGCGGGCTGCGGCACAGGCGGACATCGTCGTGACCTTCTACAACCCCCGTAGCCGCGGGCGTGACTGGCAGCTTCCCAAGGCGCTGTCGATCCTCTCGGAGCACCGCGATCCGGGCACACCCACAGGTGTCGTACGCAACGCGTCCCGGCCGGACGAATCCAGCCGCGTCACCACACTGGCGGGACTGGATCCGGCGACGGTGGACATGATGACGGTCGTGACGGTCGGCAACACGGCGACGCGAGAGGTCGCGGGCCGCATGGTGACCCCGCGGGGCTACCGCTGGCAGTCATGATCACGCACGTCACGACCAAGCACGTCACGATCGCGCACGCCATGAAATCGCATGTTCCGAGGACGGGTCCCCGCCGTACCCTCGCCGCAACCGTCGCCACGCGGAATGCTCTGCCGTACCACCCCCATTCCAAGGAGATTGCGTGACCACCCCGCCCGCACTGCTCATCGCCGGTCACGGCACCCGTGACGAAGCCGGGGCCGAGGCCTTCCGTGACTTCGTACGGGAGCTGGGGCGGCGCCGGCCCGAACTCCCCGTCGGGGGCGGCTTCATCGAGCTGTCCCCGCCGCCCCTCGGCGAGGCCGTCGCCGAACTGGTCGAGCGGGGAGTGACCCGCTTCGCCGCGGTGCCGCTGATGCTGGTGTCCGCGGGGCATGCCAAGGGCGACATCCCGGCCGCGCTGGCCCGCGAGCGGGAGCGCCACCCCCAGATCTCGTACACCTACGGCCGTCCGCTGGGCCCGCACCCCTCGCTGCTGCGCGTCCTGGAGCGGCGGCTGGACGAGGCGCTGGGCTCCGCGACCCGCAGGCCCGGGGACCGCGCGGATGTGACGGTGCTGCTGGTGGGCCGCGGTTCGACCGATCCGGACGCCAACGCCGAGGTGCACAAGGCGGCCAGGCTGCTGTGGGAGGGGCGCGGGTACGCGGGCGTGGAGACCGCGTTCGTCTCGCTCGCCGCGCCCGATGTTCCCAGCGGTCTGGACCGGTGCGTGAAGCTGGGCGCCCGGCGGATCGTGGTGCTGCCGTACTTCCTGTTCACCGGGATTCTGCCGGACCGGGTGCGTCAGCAGACGCAGGGCTGGGCGGAGGCGCACCCCGGCGTGGAGGTCGTCTCGGCCGATGTGATCGGCCCGACCGAGGAGTTGCTCGACCTGGTGCTCGACCGCTACCGCGAGGCCGTCGAAGGCGACATCCGGATGAACTGCGACTCGTGCGTCTACCGGATCGCGATGCCGGGCTTCGAGGACAAGGTCGGTGCTCCGCAGCGGCCGCACTTCCACCCCTCCGACGACGGCCACGGCCACGGCCCACGTCACGACCAACACGGCAGCCATGCACACGCACACTGACGCACACGACCTGCGCCACCACGGTGACGCGGAGGTACGGGACGCCGGTCTCATCGACCTCGCGGTCAATGTCCGCACCGGGACTCCCCCGGACTGGCTCCGCGCGCGCATCGCGGACTCGCTGACCGGACTCGCCGCGTATCCGGACGGACGGGCGGCACGGGCGGCGGTCGCGCGGCGCCACGGGCTGCCGGTGGAGCGGGTGCTGCTGACGGCGGGGGCGGCAGAGGCGTTCGTTCTGCTCGCGCGCGCCCTGAAGGTACGTCACCCGTTGGTCGTGCACCCGCAGTTCACGGAGCCGGAAGCGGCGCTGCGGGACGCGGGGCACGAGGTGGCGCGGCTGCTGCTGCGCGAGGAGGACGGCTTCCGGCTCGATCCGGCGGCCGTGCCCGAGACGGCGGACCTGGTGATCATCGGCAATCCCACCAACCCCACGTCCGTACTGCACCCGGCCGACGACATCGCCGAACTCGCCCGCCCCGGGCGGCTGCTGGTGGTGGACGAGGCCTTCATGGACGCGGTGCCGGACGAGCCCGAGGCGCTGGCGGGCCGGACCGACATCCCGGGGCTTGTGGTGCTGCGCAGCCTCACCAAGACCTGGGGGCTCGCGGGCTTGCGCATCGGGTACGTGCTGGCGGATGCCGACACGATCGCAGCGCTGGAGCGTGCGCAGCCGCTGTGGCCGGTGTCGACGCCCGCGCTGGCGGCGGCCGAGGCGTGCATGGAGCCCGCCGCTCTCAAGGAGGCGGAGCAGGCGGCGCAGTTGCTTGCGACGGAGCGGGCGCATCTGCTGGCGGGGCTCGCGGAGTTCGACGAGGTACGGGTGGTGGCGTCGGCTCAGGGCCCGTTCGTCCTGGCCCACGTCCGCCGCGGCGCCGAGGTCCGCGTACGCCTGCGCGCCCTGGGCTTCGCGGCCCGCCGCGGCGACACGTTCCCGGGCCTGGGCCCCGGCTGGCTGCGGCTGGCGGTCCGCGACCGGGCGACGACGAACCGCTTCCTGCAGGCGCTGGACCAGGCGTTGACGGTGGTGGGGGGGTAGGGGGGTGCGGGGTGCGAGGGCGCCTGCGGCGGGCCTGTTCCCCACCCCGCCCTTCCCGAACTGGGGCTCCGCCCCAGACCCCTTGCGGGGGCTCCGCCCCCGAACCCCCGCACCCGCTTCGCGGCGCGAACTTGGGGCAAGCCCCAGACCCCGTATGCGACCTTCGGCCGCATGTTCTCAATCGCCGGACGGGCTGGATGTGCGGCCGAGCGGCACATCCAGCCTCGCCGGCGTTTGAGGCGTGGTCTCGGACGCGAAACTCAGCCCCGCCGGCGTTTGAGGCGCGGGGGTCCGGGGGCGGAGCCCCCGCACGGGGTTCGGGGCGAAGCCCCGTCGGGGGGCTGGGGGCCTGCCCCCAGTTCGGGATGGGGGTACCTCCCACGGCCGCCAGGCCGTAGGGGGAGGGCGGGTCGGGGAACAAGCCCCGCCGCAGGCGGACCCCCTCAGCCGATCACCCTCCCGTTCAGCACCACCCGCCGCGGCCCCGCCAGCACCCTCACATCCGCCCGCGGGTCCTCCTCGTACACCACCAGGTCCGCCGGTGCGCCCTCCTCCAGCACCGGGCGGCCCAGCCACTCGCGCGCGCCCCAGGTCGTCGCCGACAGCGCCTGGATCGGCGGGATGCCCGCCTTCACCAGTTCGGCAACCTCCGCCGCGACCAGACCGTGGGCCAGCGAGCCGCCCGCGTCCGTGCCGACGAAGACCGGGATGCCGGCGTCGTAGGCCGCGCGCACGGTGTCGTAACGGTTCTCGTGCAGCCGCCGCATATGGGCGGACCACTTCGGGAACCTGGACTCGCCGCCCGCCGCGAGCGCCGGGAACGTGGCGATGTTGACGAGGGTCGGCACGATCGCGACGCCCCGCTCGGCGAACAGCGGGATCGTGTCCTCGGTCAGCCCGGTGGCGTGCTCGATGCAGTCGATGCCCGCCTCGACGAGGTCCCTCAGCGAGTCCTCGGCGAAGCAGTGCGCGGTCACCCGGGCGCCGAGCCGGTGCGCCTCGGCGATCGCCGCCTCGACGGCCTCCCGCGGCCAGCAGGCGGTCAGATCGCCGGCGTCCCGGTCGATCCAGTCGCCGACGAGCTTGACCCAGCCGTCGCCGCGACGGGCCTCCTGGGCGACGTAGGCGACCAGGTCGTCCGGCTCGATCTCGTGGGCGAAGTTACGGATGTAGCGCCGGGTGCGTGCGATGTGACGGCCGGCCCGGATGATCTTCGGCAGGTCCTCGCGGTCGTCGATCCAGCGGGTGTCGGCCGGGGATCCGGCGTCGCGGATGAGCAGCGTGCCCGCGTCCCGGTCGGTGAGCGCCTGTTTCTCGCTGGTCGCCTCGTCCACTGCGCCATGGTGGTCGAGCCCGACATGGCAGTGCGCGTCGACCAGCCCGGGCAGCGCCCAGCCGCGCACGGTGACGGCCTCGGCGCGCGGCCGTTCGTACGAGATACGGCCGTCGACCACCCAGAGCTCGTCCTTCACCTCCTCGGGTCCGACGAGCACCCGCCCCTTCACATGCAGCACCGTCTGATCGCTCATACGAGCACTGTACGAGGCTCACGCGCCGCGTGGCCCGGCAGTGGGGACAGCGGTGAACGACATTTCCCCGGACAGCAAAGTCGGCGTTAATTCGAAATTCCGGAAGCTGCTTTATTACGGGCAGCTTCCCGTATTCGTCTGCCCCCGTTTCCCGAGACTAAACACCAAGATTTCGTCAGGGTCGAAGGCCGTAATTCGGACGGGTCTCACGGTGGTTACGGATATGTGACCGACTCCACAAGCCCACCCGATTCGCCCCTTATTTGCCGAACAAATCGTCCGAAAAGTCCACCGGGCGACCGCGGTGTCCGCGCCCGCGCGATAACACAGCCGAGCGCTTCACCCAACCCCTTACCTCAATGCATTTTCGAAATTAGCTGGGTAAATTTCCTCGACATGACCGCCGCACAAGAAGACCTTGTACGAGCCAACCCCCAGAGCGAATTCACGGAGATCGACACCCCACGAGTGGAGGACGGAGCCGCGATCTGGCGCATCGCCCGCGATTCCGAGGTCCTGGACCTCAACTCCTCGTACAGCTATCTGCTGTGGTGTCGCGACTTCGCGGCCACCTCCCTGGTGGCGCGCGGCGCCGACGGCGAGCCCATCGCCTTCGTCACCGGTTATGTACGCCCCGACCGCCCCGAGGCTCTGGTCGTCTGGCAGGTCGCCGTCGACCACGCGCACCGGGGCCGGGGACTGGCCGGTGTGCTGCTCGACGCGCTGACCGCGAGAGTGACCGCAGGGCGCGGGGTGCGGGAGGTCGAGACGACCGTCACGCCCGACAACACCGCGTCCGACCGGCTGTTCACCTCGTACGCGAAGCGCCACGACGCGCCCCTTGCCCGCGAAGTCCTCTTCGACGGCGGGCTGTTTCCCGAGGGAACGCACCAGCCGGAAGTCCTGTACCGCATCGGCCCCTTCTCCGCCTGACACCCCCCCACACCTGGAGACTTGCTGTGACCATCACCCCGCCCGCCCTGAGTGTCTTCGAGACCCTGGAGTCCGAGGTGCGCAGCTACTGCCGCGGCTGGCCCGCCGTGTTCGACCGTGCGCAGGGCAGCTACCTCCACGACGAGGACGGCCACACCTACCTCGACTTCTTCGCCGGCGCCGGATCACTCAACTACGGCCACAACAACCCGGTGCTGAAACGCGCGCTGATCGACTACATCGAGCGCGACGGCATCACCCACGGCCTGGACATGGCCACGGCGGCCAAGCGCGCCTTCCTGGAGTCGTTCCAGAACGTGGTCCTGCGGCCGCGCGACCTGCCGTACAAGGTCATGTTCCCCGGCCCGACCGGCACCAACGCCGTCGAGTCGGCGCTCAAGCTGGCCCGCAAGGTGAAGGGACGCGAGTCCGTCGTCTCCTTCACCAACGCCTTCCACGGCATGTCGCTCGGCTCGCTCGCCGTCACCGGCAACGCCTTCAAGCGGGCCGGCGCAGGCATCCCGCTGGTGCACGGCACGCCCATGCCCTTCGACAACTACTTCGACGGCCAGGTCCCGGACTTCCTCTGGTTCGAGCGTCTGCTGGAGGACCAGGGCTCCGGCCTCAACAAGCCCGCCGCCGTCATCGTCGAGACCGTGCAGGGCGAGGGCGGCATCAATGTCGCCCGGCCCGAGTGGCTGCGCGCGCTCCAGGAGCTGTGCCACCGCCAGGACATGCTCCTGATCGTCGACGACATCCAGATGGGCTGCGGCCGCACCGGTGGTTTCTTCTCCTTCGAGGAGGCGGGCATCACGCCGGACATCGTCACCCTGTCGAAGTCCATCAGCGGCTACGGACTGCCCATGGCCCTCTGCCTGTTCAAGCCGGAGCTGGACATCTGGGAGCCGGGCGAGCACAACGGCACCTTCCGCGGCAACAACCCCGCATTCGTCACCGCGGCCGCCGCGCTGGAGACCTACTGGGCCGACGGCCAGATGGAGAAGCAGACCCTCGCCCGCGGCGAGCAGGTCGAGCAGGCACTGCTGGCCATCCTCGCCGAGAGCCCCGAGGACGGGGTGAGCTTCAGGGGCCGCGGTCTGGTGTGGGGCCTGGAGTTCGCGGACAAGTCGCGCGCCACCGCGATCTGCGCCCGCGCCTTCGAGCTGGGACTGCTGCTGGAGACCTCGGGCCCGGAGGGCGAAGTGGTCAAACTCCTGCCCGCGCTCACGGTCTCGCCCGATGAGCTCGACGAGGGCCTTCGCATCCTGGCCCGGTCCGTGCGCGAGACCGCCTGACACCCCGTACGAGAGAGGCAACGACTCACCGTGATCGTCCGATCGTTCAAGGACATCGAGAACACCGATCGCCATGTGAAGGCCGCTTCCGGCACCTGGGAGAGCAAGCGCATCGTGCTCGCCAAGGAGAGGGTCGGCTTCTCGCTCCACGAGACCACGCTCTACGCGGGTACGGAGACGTCGATGTGGTACGCGAACCACATCGAGGCCGTGCTCTGTGTCGAGGGCGAGGCCGAGCTCACCAACGACGAGACGGGCGAGACCCACTGGATCGAGCCCGGCACGATGTATCTGCTGGACGGCCATGAGCGCCACACCATGCGTCCCAAGACCGATTTCCGCTGTGTCTGCGTCTTCAACCCGCCCGTCACCGGACGGGAGGACCACGACGAGAACGGCGTCTATCCGCTGCTGACCGAGTCCGAGGAGGGCTGAGAAATGACCACCGCCGCTGTACGCGCCGACCTGTACCCGACCCGTGGCGTGGGCGAGGTGATGACCCCGCGCCAGGACCCGGTCGTCTGGTCCGCACCCGGCGCGCCGGGGCCGATCGTCCCGTCCGAGCTGATGGGCTTCGAGCGGGACGGCTTCCTGACGGTCGACGAGCTGATCTCGCAGGACGAAGTCGTCCTGTACCGCGGCGAGTTGGACCGGCTGATCGCCGATCCCGCCGTACGGGCGGATGAGCGCTCGATCATCGAGCCGAAGTCGAGGGACGTACGCTCGGTCTTCGAGGTGCACCGGCTCAGCGAGCTCTTCGCCTCGCTGGTGCGCGACGAGCGGGTGGTGGGCAGGGCCCGGCAGATCCTCGGTTCCGACGTGTATGTCCACCAGTCCCGGATCAACGTGAAGCCGGGCTTCGGCGCCTCGGGCTTCTACTGGCACTCGGACTTCGAGACCTGGCACGCCGAGGACGGACTGCCGAACATGCGCACCGTCTCGGTCTCGATCGCCCTGACCGAGAACCGTGACACCAACGGCGGGCTGATGATCATGCCCGGCTCGCACAAGTCGTTCCTGGGCTGCGCGGGCGAGACGCCGAAGGACAACTACAAGAAGTCGCTGCAGATGCAGGACGCGGGCACCCCGTCGCACGCGGCGCTGACCCGCTTCGCCGACCGGCACGGCATCCGGCTGTTCACCGGCCGGGCCGGGTCCGCGACCTGGTTCGACTGCAACTGCATGCACGGCTCCGGGGACAACATCACCCCGTATCCGCGCAGCAATGTCTTCATCGTCTTCAACAGCGTGGAGAACGCGGCTCAGGAGCCCTTCGCGGCGCCGGTGCCGCGGCCCTCCTTCATCGGTGCGCGCGACTTCACACCGGTGCGCTGACCGTACGACCCGTGCGCTGATCTCGGCACGGCACGAGGGCGGGGCCGGTCCGATGGGACCGGCCCCGCCCTCGTGCCGTGCCGGGTTTTAGTTCGCGCTCAGCGCCGGGTAGTCGATGTAGCCCTTGTCGTCGCCGCCGAAGAAGGAGGCGGTGTCCGGGGTGTTGTACGGGCCCTCGGACTTGAGCCTGACCGGCAGGTCGGGGTTGGCCAGGAACAGCGCGCCGAAGGCGAGGATGTCCGCGGTCCCGTCCTCGATCAGCCCGAGCGCCGCGTGGTCGGTCGGGCCCTCGGTCGCCGGGTTGAGGATCAGGGTGCCGCTGAACTTCTCGCGCAGCTCCAGCGTGATCTCCCGGTATCCGGGGACCATCTCGACGATGTGCAGATAGCCGATGCCCAGCGGCTCGATCTTGTTGATCAGGGCGGGGTACACGGCCTCGGTGTCGGTCTCGGCGATGTCGTTGTACGCGTTGCCGGGAGAGACGCGCAGTCCGGTCCGCTCCGGGCCGATCGCCTCGGCCACGGCCTTGGTCACCTCGACGGCGAAGCGGATGCGGTTCTCGACGGAGCCGCCCCACTCGTCGGTGCGCAGATTGGTGTTGGGGGCCAGGAACTGGTGGATGAGATAACCATTGGCGCCGTGCAGCTCGACACCGTCGAAGCCGGCGGCGACGGCGTTACGGGCCGCCTCGACGAACTCCTCGATGATGGCCGGGATTTCGTCGGCGCCCAGCTCGCGCGGGGCGATGAAGTCCTTGGGTCCCTCGTGCGTGTACAGCTGCCCGGCGGGGGCGACGGCCGAGGGCGCCACACTGACCAGTTCCTGGTCCGGCCAGAGCACCGGGTGGCCGATGCGTCCGGCGTGCATGATCTGGGCGAAGATCTTGCCGCCCTTGGCGTGCACGGCGTCGGTGACCTTGCGCCAGGCGGCGACCTGCTCGTCGGTGTGCAGACCGGGAGTATTCGGGTACCCCTGGCCGAGTACGGAGGGCTGGATGCCCTCGGTGACGATCAGCCCGGCCGATGCGCGCTGGCTGTAGTACTCGACGGTGGACTCAGTGACCGTGAGGCCGTCGCCGTACGCGCGGCTGCGGGTCATCGGCGCCATGGCGATGCGGTTCGCGAGCTGCGTGCCGGACAGTTCTACGGGGTCGAACGCGGTGGTCATGGGTACTCCCAGAGAGTTATATGGTCGGCCAAGTATTGTCGCCGGATGCCACTGTAGACCATTAATTGGCCGACCAAGGTAAAATTCTCGGAGACACTGTCCATGTGACAGTCGCACCCTTGCCGAGGAGGCCCCGATGACGCCCGAGACCGCGGCCGATCCCGTCTGTACCGAGTCGCCCGAGACCGCGGCCGATGACGTCTGCACCGGGTCGCTGCCGACCGTCGCGCTCGGCGGGCCCGTCAGCCTCGCCGTCTCCCGGGTCGCCCGGCTGCACCGCATGGCGGCGGGCAAGCTGCTACGGGGAGCCGGGCTCTACCCGGGGCAGGAACTGGTCATGATGCATCTGTGGGACGCCGGCGCCGTGCGCCAGTCGGAGCTGATCAAGGCCGTCGAGCTCGACCCGTCCACCGTGACCAAGATGCTCCAGCGACTGGAACAGGCCGGACACGTCCGCCGCCGCCCCGACCCCTGCGACCGGCGCGCGGTGCTCGTCGAGGCGACCCAGGACAGCTGCGGCCTGCACTCCGCGGTCCAGGCGGCCTGGGCGAACCTGGAGGAGCACACCCTCGCCGGGCTCGACCCCGACGAGCGCCGTGAGCTGACCCGGCTCCTCGGGAAGGTCGAGGGGAATCTCTGCACGGAGACCGCGGACTGCCCCGGCCGGTCTCAGCCGGACAGCACGTCCAGCGCCCAGTCGACGTCGGCGGCCGTGTTGTAGAGATGGAAGGCGGCGCGCAGATTGCCCGCCCGCTCCGAGACGATCACTCCCGCTTCAGCAAGACCGGGGACCCGGTCGCCGATCCCCGGCACGGCCACGATCGCCGAATCGCCGGGCACCGGCCGGTGCCCGAGCTCCGTCAGGCCGTCCCTGAACCGCCGGGCGAGCGCCGTGTCATACGCGTGTACGGCGTCGATGCCGGTCTCTTCGAGCAGCGCGAGGGACTCCTTGGCGCCGTGGTACGAGAGGAATGCGGGCGGTTCGTCGAACCGGCGGGCCGAGTGGGCCAGTTCCTCGATCGGCCCGTAGGTGGTGGCCCACAGATCCTCGGCGGCGAAGGTCCCGGCGTGGATCGGCACCAGGGTCTCCTGGGCCTCCTCGGTCACGGTCAGGAACGAGACACCGCGCGGGCAGAGCAGAAACTTGAAGGCGCCGGTGACCGTGAAGTCCCAGGCGGCCGCGTCCAGCGGCAGCCAGCCCGCCGACTGGCTGGCGTCGACGAGCGTACGGGCCCCGTGCGCGGCCGCGGCGGCACGGATGGCGGGCATGTCGGCGACCCTGCCGTCCGAGGACTGTACCGAGGAGAACGCCACCATCGAGGTGCCAGGACCCACCGCGTCGGCCAGCTGCTCCAGCGGGGCGTAGCGCACCTTGAGATCGCCGCGCACGGTGAAGGGCGTGATGACCGAGGCGTACTCCCCCTCCGGGAAGAGGACTTCAGCGCCGGGGTGGAGTGAGGACGCGATCAGCCCGACATGCACCGAGACCGAACCTCCGACGGCGACGCGCCCCTCGTCCACACCGCTCAGCCGGGCGAAGGACTGCCTGGCGGCGGTCACCTCCGACCATTCACCGGCGCCGCCCGGACGCCCTGCCGCGAGCTCGTCGGCGAGCAGCTTCACCGCCTCGACGGTCCGGCGCGGCAGCAGCCCGCCGGTGGAGGTGTTCAGATACGTCGTCTGCGGCGCGAACTCGGCGCCACCCAAGGTCTCCATGAGATCACCCTGCGGCGCCCTCAACGCCAGGTCAATCGCGAATCGTTGAGACACACCCCTCAGCAGCGCTTAAGTATGGGCTCCGGCCTGCGGAACCTCACACGAACCGTCGGCGTCGCAGGCCGCCGCGTCCGCGCCGATCGGGGTGATGGCCCTGCCCTGCCACGCCTGCTCCAGCGCCTTGGTGAAGAGCTCGGCCGGCTGGCCGCCCGAGACCCCGTAGCGCCGGTCCAGCACGAAGAACGGCACCCCGGTCGCGCCCAGCTCGGCGGCCTCGCGCTCGTCGGCCCGTACGTCGTCGGCGTACGCGTCCTCGTCGGCGAGGACCGCCCGGGCCTCGTCCGCGTCCAGACCCGCCTCGACCGCGAGGTCCACCAGGATCTCGGGGTCGAAGACGGACCGCTCCTCGGCGAAGTTCGCCCGGTAGGCGAGGTCGAGCAGCTCGTCCTGACGGCCGCGGGCCCTGGCCAGGTGCAGCAGCCGGTGGATGTCGAAGGTGTTGCCGTGGTCACGGCCCTCGGTGCGGTAGCCGAGCCCTTCGGAGCGCGCGTTGGCGGCGACCTGCTCCTCCATCGACCGGGCCTCTTCGCGGGTCCGTCCGTACTTCAGCGCGAGCATGTCGATGACCGGGGCGGTGTCGCCCTTGGCCCGGCCCGGGTCGAGCTCGAAGGAGCGGTGCACGACCTCGACCTCGTCACGGTGGGCGAAGGCCGCGAGCCCCTTCTCGAAACGGGCCTTGCCTATGTAGCACCAGGGACAGGCGATGTCGCTCCAGATCTCGACGCGCATGCTTCATTCACTCCAGGGTCGGGCGGGGGGGGCAGGGCTGTACGGAGGCATCCTCCGCTGCGGAGTCAACGCAGTGCGTGACCGGCTCATTCCCCGGTGTCCCGGCGACAGGCCGAGGCCGCTGCTCCTCAGCTGCCGTCGCGCAGCCCGTCGGGCCAGCCCTCGCGGAACTCGATCCTGTCGAAGGTCACCACACAGCCCTCGCCCACCGGGGACTGCGCCAGAAAGCCGACGAGCGCGGCCCCGGCCTGCTCCTCGGCGCCCAGCGCGAAGATCCGTACGAAGGTCCAGCGCTCGCCGTCCGTCGACGCGTGGAAGGCGAAGGCCTTGCCCGTGCGGCTGATCCTCAGCCACGCGCTGTCCCCGTCGACCACGAAGGAGTTGGCGTCGTCGGAGTGGCCGCGGGTGACGACCGTGCAGATGGTGGGCTTGTCCGGGGAGAGTTCCAGGCAGAGCTTGGCCCACTCCCGCTCGCCGACATGCAGATAGAGCACGCCGGCGTCGAAGGCCCCCGCGAAGCCGACCGTGACGCGGGCAATGAGCTGGAAGTCGCCCTCCGGTGCGCCGAGCAGGCGCGGCGCGTCGGATGCCGGTTCCAGCGCATCGCCCGCGGGCGGGACGAAACGGTCCTGCCGGGCTCCGGCCCAGCCGGTCAGCACGCCCTTCTCGTACGACCAGTTGGCGTCGGGGCCGTACGGGCGCAGAGGGAAGGGGAGTTCGGGCAGTTCGATCTGGTCGCTCACAGCGCTCAGCTTCGCGGAGTCTCCTGGCGGCCGTCCACCCGACGCGGCAGACCGAGCGGGTTGTCGTCGCGCAGCTCCTGCGGAAGCAGTGCCTGAGGCGTCGTCTGGTACGTCACCGGGCGCAGCCAGCGCTCGATCGCGGTCGCGCCGACCGAGGTGGAGGTGGAGGTGGTGGCCGGGTAGGGGCCGCCGTGGTGCTGGGCGGGGGCGACGGCGACGCCGGTGGGCCAGCCGCCGACCAGGACGCGGCCCGCGAGCGGGGTGAGTTCGGCGAGCAGCTCGGCTCCCCGGCCCTCGCCCGCGGCCTCACCGTCGGAGAGGTGGAGGGTGGCGGTGAGGTTGCCGGGGAGGCGGCCGAGGACCGCGGTGATCTCGGCGTCGGACTCGTAGCGCGCGACGACGGTGACCGGCCCGAAGCACTCTTCGAGCAGCAGGTCGTGCGGACCTTCGGTGGCCAGCAGCCGGGCCGGTACGGAGAGGAAGCCCGCGCTGACGGTGTGCTCGCCGCCCGCTCCCGGGGTGATGGGGGCCTCGACCTGAGGCAGTGCCGCCCGCTCCCGTACGCCGTCGACGAAGGCCGCGCGCATCCGGTGGTCGAGCATGACGCCGGGCTCGGTCTCGCTGACGGCGTCCGTCAGGGACTTCAGCAGCCGGTCGCCCGCGTCACCGGCGGGGGCCAGGACGAAGCCGGGCTTGGTGCAGAACTGGCCCTCCCCCAGGGTCATCGAGCCCGCCAGCCCGGCGCCGAGCTGTTCTGCCTGCTCCCCGGCCGCCGCCTCGGTGACCACGACGGGGTTGAGGGAGCCGAGTTCACCGTGGAAGGGGATGGGCGCGGGCCGGGCGGCCGCGGCGTCGAAGAGCGCGCGTCCGCCACGTACGGACCCGGTGAAGCCGGCCGCCGTGATCAGCGGGTGGCGCACCAGCTCGACGCCCGCTTCGAAGCCGTGCACCAGGGCCACGACGTCCTCGGGCAGGCCGACGTGCTGAGCGGCCCTGCGCAGGACGGACGCGCAGAGTTCGGAGGTGCCGGGGTGGTCGGGGTGTGCCTTGACGACGACGGGGCAGCCGGCCGCCAGCGCGCTGGCGGTGTCACCGCCGGGCACGGAGAAGGCGAGCGGGAAGTTGCTCGCGGCGTAGACGGCGACGACGCCGAGGGGGATCTTGTAGCGGCGCAGGTCCGGCCAGGGCGGCGTGCGGCTGCCGTCCGCGTGGTCGATGTGGATGTCGAGATAGGCGCCCTCGTCGACGATGTCGGCGAAGGCACGCAACTGGGCGGTGGTGCGGGCGAGTTCGCCGGTGAGGCGGGTCGGGCCGAGCGCGGTCTCGGCGTCGGCGGCCTCGATGACGTGCCCCCGCGCCTCGTCGAGGAGGTCGGCGGCGGTGCGCAGCAGGTGCGCGCGTACACTCCGGTCGGCGAGCGCTGGGCGGGCGGCGTGTGCGGCGCGGACCGCGCGGTCGATCTCCTCGGTCGTGGACTCCACCGCAACCTGCTCACGCGGGTTCCCGGTTCGGGGGTCGACACTCCAGACTGGTGCTGCTGCCACCGCGGCTTCCTTCCCGCTCTACTGCCACCCATCAGGGCTTTTGTTCGGTATTCTGAACAAAGTTCCTGATGATGAATCTGTGGGGACTCTATTTCCGGGCGTTCTGCGCGGTCAAGAAGGGGCGAGGAGCAATGACAACTGCCGATTCCGGTGGGGCACAGGTCAAGTCCGCGGTGCGGACGGTGGAATTGCTCGAGTATTTCGCCGGGCGCCCCGGCATGCACTCCCTCGCCGCCGTCCAGGAGGCCGTCGGCTACCCCAAGTCCAGCCTCTACATGCTGCTGCGCACCTTGGTGGAGCTCGGCTGGGTGGAGACGGACGCGACGGGTACGCGCTACGGCATCGGCGTACGGGCACTGCTTGTGGGCACCTCCTACATCGACGGCGACGAGGTCGTTTCCGCCGCCCGGCCCACCCTGGACCGGCTCTCCGACGACACCACGGAGACGATCCACCTCGCCCGGCTCGACGGCACCAATGTCGTCTATCTCGCCACCCGGCAGTCGCAGCACTATCTGCGCCCCTTCACCCGCGTCGGCCGCCGGCTGCCCGCCCACTCCACCTCGCTGGGCAAGGCGCTGCTCGCCACCCACAGCGACGAGCAGGTGCGCAAGATGCTGCCCGAGACCCTGGCCTCGCTGACCGAGCACACCATCACCGACCGCGAGAAGCTCATCGAGGAGCTGCATCTGATCCGCGAGCAGGGCTATGCGGTGGACCGCGAGGAGAACACCCTCGGGCTGCGCTGCTTCGGCATCGCGATTCCCTACCGCACCCCGGCCCGCGACGCGATCAGCTGCTCGGTGCCGGTGGCCCGGCTCACCCCCGGCCACGAGCAGATGATCAAGGACGCGCTCTTCGACGCCCGCGACCGGCTCACGCTCGCCACCCGGAGGCTGTGAATGACCCTGTCCGTCGCCCTGCGCGAGGTGCTCGACAGCGATCTGCCGCACTTCTTCCGGCACATGAGCGATCCCGAGTCGAACCGGATCGCGGCCTTCACCTGTGAAGACCCCACCGACCGTGCCGCTTTCGACGCGCACTGGGCACGGATCCGCGCCTCGGACGCGGTCATAAGAACCGTGCTGGCCGACGGTGCGGTCGTCGGCCACACCGCCGTGTACGGACCGCCCGAGGAGCGCGAGGTCACGTATTTCATCGACCGCGCTTACTGGGGCCGTGGCGTCGCCACCGCCGCACTGCGCGCGCTGCTCGAACTCGTACCTACGCGTCCGCTGCACGCCCGCGCGGCCGCCGACAACGCGGGCTCGATCCGGGTCCTTGAGAAGTGCGGATTCACCGTCACCGGCAAGGACCGGGGCTTCGCGCACGCCAGAGGAGAACAGACCGACGAGCTGCTTCTCACCCTGGCGGGCTGAGCCATCTCCGCCGTACGGCGGAGGCGAATCGTCGCAGCGCAGGAGGCGCCGGCAGGGCCCTGCCGGGAGCGTGGTCGCCATGACACGGACAACGCTCGCTCCCGTCTCCGGGGCCCACGTCCCGCTTCGCGTCCCGCGTGCGCACAGGGTGCTGCGCACCCTCACCGTCGCCTCCTGCGTCCCGTATCTCTCGCTCAAGATCGCGTGGATCTCCGGCAGCAGGATCGGCATCCCCGACGGAAGTGTGCTGCTGGAGCACCGCGCCCTGATGGCCGTCGCCAACAGCGTCACCGTCCTGATGGACGGCGCCGTGATCGTCCTGGCGCTGCTGCTCACCCAGGCGTGGGGGCGCCGTGTCCCCGCCTGGCTGCTTGCCACACCCGTGTGGATCGCCGGCGGTCTGCTCCTCCCGATCATGGTCGGCTTCCCGGTTCAGCTGCTGACCCACGCCGTCACCGGAGCCCAGCCGCAGCGGACCGGGGACAAGCCCTTCCTCGACGACTGGGTCTTCGGGGTCGTCTACCCGGGCTTCATCGTCCAGGGCCTGGCTCTGGGAACTCTCTTCGTGCTGTACGCCCGCGAGCGCTGGGGCCATGTGTGGCGCGGGGTGGTCTGGGACCTGCCCGAGGCCGCCACCGGGCGGACGCTGAAGGTGACCGCAATGGCCGCCGCCGTGCTCGCGCTCTTCCCCGCCACGATGCACCTGCTGTGGGCCTGCGGCTCGACGGCCGGCCTCTCCGCGACGCGGATCGAGCAGCGCACCGCCGACTTCTACGTGCTTGAAGGAGTAAACGCCCTCTTCGTGGCCGCAGCCTTGGCCGGAGCGCTGCTGCTCGCCTTCCGCCCGGTCCCCGCACTGCGGGTGAGGACTCCGCTGGCCATGGCCTGGCTCGGCTCGGGCGCGGTGGGCTGCTGGGGCATCTGGCTGCTGATCGCCGCGGTGCTGCCGGGCGCCGAAGAAGGCGAGCGGGCATCGGGGTTGATGGCCCTGACCTACGCTGTGGGCATGATCGTCGGTCTGCTCGTCATCATCGGGACGGCCTCGTTCGTGCGGCGGCGCGGCGCGTGAGGAGAGTGCTGGGGGCGTCCGCCCGGGCGCTGTTCGGGACGCGGGCCAGTCTCCGCTGGCTCCATCTGATCCTGGGCGGCGCCCTGTTGATGCCGTACTGGCTGGTGGGCACGGTGATCGTCGGCCCGCTCGTCGGTGCCAAGGACATGTTCACCGACTCCCTCGCCCTCCAGTTCGGCGCGTACGGCATCGCGCTGCCGATGGCCGCGGTGACCGCGCTGTTCTTCCCGCTCACCAGACCGCTGGCGGTCGCCCTGGCGAAGGCCCTGTGCGGGGTGCCCGCCGAGCGGTTCGCGGAAGGGTTGGCACGCTCGCGGGACGCGCGGCTGCGGGCTTCGGGCTGGTTCACGCTGCATGCGGGAATCGGCGCGCTGATCAGCGGCGCCTCACTCGCGCTGCCGCCGTTCGCCGTGAGCCTGATGGTGCTTCCGTTCTTCCCCGCGCTGCGGGGCCGGCTCGAGTTGCCCCTCTACCCTGCCTGGCAGCTGGTCCTGTTCCCGTTCGCCGGGATGGCCATGCTGATCGCGCTCGCGGCCTGTGCGGCGGCTGCCGGGGCTCTGCTGGCCCGCCAGGCGCCGGTCCTGCTCGGCCCCACACCCGCGGACCGGCTGGCCGCCGCGGAGCGCCGGGCCACCGAACTGGCCGAGCGCAACCGGCTCGCCCGCGAGCTGCACGACTCGGTGGGCCACGCCCTGAGCGCCGTCACCCTGCAGGCGGGTGCGGCCCGCCGGGTCCTGGACAGCGACCCGGAGTTCGTACGGGAGGCACTGGCCGCGATCGAGGAGACCACCCGGCGCACGGTGGGCGAACTCGACTCCGTACTTGGCCTGTTGCGCCAGGACGACGACAAGCTCACCCAGCTCGACGGACCGACCCTGGACACCCTGGACGGACTGCTCGCGCGCAGTGGCGTCCCGGTGTCGCTCAGCGCCGATGGCGACCTGGCCGCCGTCCCCGCGCCCGTATCGCGCGAGGCGTACCGCATCGTCCAGGAGGGGCTGAGCAACGCCCTGCGCCATGCCGGGGCGTCCCCGGTGAACCTGTGGATCGCCCTGTGCGGCGAGGAGTTGGAGATCACGATGGAGAATCCGCTGCCCGACAGGGCGCCGGTGGCCCGCCCGGGAGGCGGCCGCGGAGTACGCGGCATGGCCGAGCGGGCCGCGCTGCTGGGCGGACGGGCGCAGGCGGAAGCGCGGGGCACGGTGTGGCTGCTGTCCGCGCGGCTGCCGCTGGGCGGTGACCGGTGAGCGTGATCCGGGTCGTCCTCGCCGACGACGAGCGCATGGTCCGTACGGCGCTGCGCGTCATCCTGGACGCCGAGCCCGACCTGGAGGTGATCGGCGAGGCGTCGACCGGCGCGGAGGCGGTGCCGGTGGTCCGTGAGCTGCGGCCCGACGTGGTCCTGATGGATGTACGGATGCCGGAGATCGACGGCATCCGGGCCACCGAGCAGATCCTGGCGACGCTGGACGATCCGCCGCGGATCCTCGTGGTGACGACCTTCGAGAACGACTCCTATGTGTACGACGCGCTGCGCGCCGGGGCCGCGGGCTTTCTGCTCAAGCGGGCGGCGGCCGAGGAGCTCGTCCAGGCGGTCCGTCTGGTGGCCCGCAGCGACTCGCTGCTCTTCCCCGCGGCCGTGCGTTCGCTGGCCGCCGAATACGGCGGCCGCCGCACCGCCGCACTCCCGCCGTGGGCGGCGCGGCTGACCGAGCGCGAGGCCGAGGTGCTGCGGCTGATGGCGACCGGGCTGACGAACGCGGAGATCGCCGGGCGGATGGGCGTGGGTCCCGCGACGGCCAAGACGCATGTGGCCTCGGTCCTGGCGAAGACCGGCGCCAGGGACCGTACCCAGGCAGTGATCGCGGCGTACGAGTCGGGGTTCATCTCACCGGGCTGAGGCCGGCCGGCGGATGAGGATTCCCTGAGAAGCCCGGCCAGCAGGAACGGCACGTCCCGCCCGGGCGTCTCCCCTGTGGGATGAACAAGACGATCAGGAACGCCGCGGTCTTCTCGCTGCTGCTGGTGCTCGCCCTGCTGATACGGGCGACCTGGGTGCAGGCGTACGAAGCCCGGGCCCTCGCGGACGACGAACACAACCGGCGGAAGATCATCGCGCAGTACGCGCAGCCGCTGGGCGACATCATCGTGGCCGGGTCACCGATCACCGGCTCGAAGAGGACGGAGGGCAGCGACCTCGCCCACAAGCGCACCTACACCGACGGCTCGCTCTACGCGGCGGTCACCGGTTACAGCTCGCAGGCATACGGCGCGACCCAGCTGGAAGGCATCTACAGCCATGTCCTGGACGGCACTGACAGCCGGCTGAAGAACCCCGTCGACGCGCTCACCGGCAAGCAGCAGGAGCCCGGCGACGTGCTCACCACCATCGACCCCGCAGTGCAGAAGGCGGGCTACGAGGCACTCGGCGACACCAAGGGCGCGGC
The DNA here is from genome assembly GCF_045207475.1 of Streptomyces sp. NBC_00885. Lineage (NCBI taxonomy): Bacteria > Bacillati > Actinomycetota > Actinomycetes > Kitasatosporales > Streptomycetaceae > Streptomyces > Streptomyces sp. NBC_00885. The sequence goes on along the minus strand of NZ_CP108796.1, from coordinate 6,707,658 downwards.
CGTCGCCATCGACCCGAAGACCGGCAAGATCCTGGGCATGGTCAGCACGCCCTCGTACGACCCCTCGAAGATCAGCGGGACGACGGACGGCGACGCCTGGAAGAAGCTGCTGGCCGACAAGGACAAGCCGCTGGTCAACCGCGCGCTGCGGCAGCCGCTGCCGCCCGGTTCGACCTTCAAGCTGGTGGTCGCGGCGGCGGCCCTGGAGGACGGTCTCTACGATTCGGTGGACACGAAGACGGACAGCCCCGATCCGTACACCCCGCCCGGCACGACCAGGGTCCTGGTGAACGAGAACAAGTCCGCACCCTGCGAGAACGCGAACCTGCGCACCGCGCTCCAGTACTCCTGCAACAACGTCTTCGGGAAGCTGGCCGTCGACCTCGGCCAGGACAAGGTCCGGGCGATGGCGGAGAAGTTCGGCTTCAACGACAAGAAGCAGGACTCCCCCGTGCGGGCCCTGCCCAGTGTGTATCCGACCGGGATGGACAAGCCCTCGACCGCCTACAGCGGCATCGGCCAGTTCGATGTGACCGCGACCCCGATGCAGCTGGCCATGGTCTCCGCGGCGATCGCCAACGACGGCGTCATGCGGGCGCCGCACATGGTCTCCAAGGTCGTGGACGCGGACGGCAACACGCTTCAGTCGTACGAGGACGCGGCATCGCAGCGGATCGTCTCCTCGTCCACCGCCGCGCAGCTGCGCAGCGCGATGGTGACCGTGGTGGAGGACGGCACCGGAACCAATGCCAAGGTCGACGGCGCCGAGGTGGGCGGCAAGACCGGCACCGCCCAGCACGGCGAGAACAACAGCAAGACGCCGTACGCCTGGTTCACCTCGTACGCCAAGGACTCCGGCAGCGGCAAGGAGGTCGCGGTCGCCGTCCTGATCGAGGACTCGGGCGCGGCCCGCTCCGAGGTCAGCGGCAACGGGCTGGCCGCGCCCATCGCGCAGAAGATGATGGCCGCGGCCCTGAAGTCCTGACCTCCCGCGGCGGCACGGGCCTTGCCCGGCACCGCCTTGTTCCCGGCGGGGTCAACCCGCGTACGGATCGGGGTTCTTGCCCGGTTTCGCAAGGAATGCGAAGTCGCAGCCGGTGTCCGCCTGGGTGATCTGCTCGCTGTGGAGCGCGCCGTACCCCCGCTCGTACCGCTCGGGCGGCGGCGTCCAGGCGGCCCTGCGCCCCGCCAGCTCCTCGTCCGTGATCTCCAGCCGCAGCGTGCGCGCCGCGACGTCCAGGGTGATCAGGTCGCCGGTCTCGACCAGCGCCAGCGGTCCGCCGACGTACGACTCGGGCGCGATGTGCAGCACACAGGTGCCGTAACTCGTGCCGCTCATCCTGGCGTCCGAGATCCGCACCATGTCCCGTACGCCCTGTCTGAGGAGATGGTCGGGCAGCGGCAGCATCCCGTACTCGGGCATGCCGGGGCCGCCCTTGGGGCCCGCGCCCTGGAGCACCAGTACATGGTCGGCGGTGATGCCGAGTCCCGGGTCGTTGATGGTCCGCTGCAGGGTCCGGTAGTCGGGGAAGACCACCGCGGGGCCCGTGTGCCTCAGGAGCCGGGGCTCGGCGGCGATGTGCTTGATGACCGCGCCGTCGGGACAGAGGTTGCCGCGCAGCACCGCCACACCGCCCTCCTGGGCGAGGGGGTTGTCGCGCGGGCGGATGACGTCGGGGTTGTGGACGCGGGCACCCGCGAGCTGCTCGCGCAGGGTCGGATGCGCGACGGTGGGCCGGTCCAGATGCAGTACGTCGGTCAACTGCCCCAGAAACGCCGGGAGTCCGCCAGCGAAGTGGAAGTCCTCCATCAGATACCGGCCACCGGGCCGTAGGTCGGCGAGCACCGGCACCGTACGGGCGATGCGGTCGAAGTCGTCGAGCGTGAGCCGCACCCCCGAGCGTCCCGCCATGGCGATCAGGTGGATCACGGCGTTCGTCGAGCCGCCGAGGGCGAGGACGGTGGCCACCGCGTCCTCGTACGCCTCCCGCGTGAGGATCCTCGACAGCTTCAGGTCCTGCCGCACCAGCTCGACGATCCGGCGGCCGGACGCGGCCGCCATCCGCTCGTGCCCGGAGTCGACGGCGGGGATCGAGGACGCGCCGGGGAGGGTGACACCGAGCGCTTCTGCGGCGGCGGTCAGGGTGGACGCGGTGCCCATGGACATACAGGTGCCCGGCGAGCGGGCCAGGCCGTTCTCCAGCCCGGCCAGCTCGGCGTCCCCGATCAGTCCGGCCCGCTTGTCGTCCCAGTACTTCCACATGTCCGTGCCGGAGCCGAGCACTTCACCCCGCCAGTGGCCCGGCAGCATCGGCCCCGCCGGTACGAAGACGGCGGGCAGGTCTGCGCTGGCGGCTCCCATCAGCAGCGCGGGCGTGGACTTGTCGCAGCCGCCCATCAGTACCGCGCCGTCGACCGGATAGGAGCGCAGGAGCTCTTCCGTCTCCATCGCCAGCATGTTGCGGTAGAGCATCGGGGTCGGCTTCTGGAAGGTCTCGGAGAGCGTGGAGACCGGGAATTCGAGGGGGAAGCCGCCCGCCTGCCACACGCCGCGCTTGACGGCCTGGGCCCTCTCACGCAGATGGACATGGCAGGGGTTGATGTCGGACCAGGTGTTGAGGACGGCGACGACCGGCTTGCCGAGGTGTTCCTCGGGGAGGTAGCCGAGCTGGCGGGTGCGGGCGCGATGGCTGAACGAGCGCAGCCCGTCCGTGCCGTACCACTGGTGGCTGCGCAGCTGTTCGGGGCTCGGTTCCTCGGGGCGCTCGGCGGTCATGCGTCCCATCCCGCGACCAGGGCGGCGACCTCGGCACGCTGTTGTGCGGGCAGGGTATGGCCGGGCGGGCGCACCTCGCGGCGGCACAGGCCGAGCGAGGCGAGAGCCTCCTTGACGACGGTCACGTTGTGGGCGGACTGGTGGGCCGCGCGCAGTTCCTCGAAGGGCCTGATCCGCTCCCAGACGGTCATGGCGTCCGCGTAGCGTCCGTCGCGCAGCGCGTCGCGCATGGCGAGCGAGACGGTGGGGGCGACATTGACGAGCCCCGAGGTGAAGCCGGTTGCCCCGGCGGACCAGTAGGAGGGCGCGTACAGCTCGGCGAGTCCGGCCACCCAGACGAAGCGGTCCAGGCCGGCGTCGCGCGCGAAGGCGGCGAACCGGGCCGCGTCGGGGACCGCGTATTTGACGCCGACGACATTGGGGCAGTGGTCACCGAGCTCGGCCAGCGCCTGTCCCGCGAGGAGGGGATTGCGGATGTACGGGACGACGCCGAGTCCGGGAACGGCGTCGGCGATCGCCCGGTGATAGTCGACCCAGCCGTCCTGCGAGACGTACGGGTGCACGGGCTGGTGCACCATCACCAGCTGCGCGCCCGCGTCGCGCGCGTGCAGCGCGGCGGCGACGGCCGTGGGCACCTCGTGGCCGACCCCGGCGACGATCGTCGCGGCTCCCGCGGCCTCCTCGGCGGTCAGCTCGACGGCGCGCCGGCGCTCGTCGGGGGTGAGGGCGTAGAACTCCCCGGTGTTGCCGTTCGGCGTGAGGGTGGTGACCCCGGCGTCGAGCAGCCGCCGCAGCACCGCTCGCTGGGCCTTCTCGTCGACGCTGCCGTCCACGGCGAACGGCGTCACCGGGATGGCCACGACATCGGCGAGCGCCGTGCGCAGGGCGGGGAGTCGGGGCTCGGTCATGCTGCGTCCTCCTCGTACGGGTCGGGGGCTTGCCCCAGTTCGGGAAGGGGGGTGAGGAAAGAAGCCCTCTTCAGCCCAGCCGCGACAGCGCCGCCCCCACCGCCGCCAGGTCCGCGTCCGATGCCAATCCGGCGTGGTACAGCCGCAGTTCGTTCGCTCCCAGAGCCGCCGCCCGCGCCGCGTCCTCCCCCAGCGTCCCCGGGCTGCCGCCCAGCCCGCTCACGACCGTGAGGTTCGCCGCGAGCACCGCCCCGGGCGCCTCCTGTTCCGCGAAGGGCGTGAGCAGCGCAGGCCCGCCCGTGCACGGCACGACCACGCCGTCCGCGACGGACAGGATGTGTGCCGGGTCGACGCCCGCGTTGGCGCCGCAGTGGTGGGCGACCGGGTCGGCGTGCAGCAGGACCTGGAAGCCGTCGGGGGCCGCCGCCCGCACCGCGGTGACGGCGGCCTCCTGGAGCGTGCGGGCAGTCCGTGCCCTGAACTCCAGTGTCGCCGCGGCCGGTTCGCGGCCTACCAGCTTCTCGATCCCGGCGTCGGCCGGCGCCGCACCCGCCCATACGGGCTCGAGCGCGTCGCGTACGGCCGCGGCCAGCAGCTCGGCCTCAAGGCCCAGCTCTGCGTAACCGCCCCGGCAAGAGCCGCAGAAGCACAGGGACATCAGATACTGCGCCGCTTCACCGAGCGCGACGCCCGCCGTCTTGTCGTGGGCGTGCAGATGCGCGAGGCCGTACCAGCCGCAGGACTCCAGCTCGGTGCCGCGGGCACCCGGCCGGGTCGCCGCCTCGGCCGCGAGGTCCACAAGCAGTGCACGGACAGCGGGCTGGGCGATGCACGGCGCCCAGGGGTAGCGGTCGCCGTAGGCGTTGACGACAGAGGTGTCCGGATGGTCTGCGCCCAGGCGGGAGTTGTGGGCGAGGACCACCCAGGTGTGGACCTCGAGCCCGGCGTCCGCGAGGGCCGCTGCCGCTTCCCCGTACGCGTCACCGAGCGCCCAGTCCCCCGCGGCGTACGGGTGCAGCTCGCGGCCCGCCCAGCGCTCCTCGTCCGGCTCGTAGAGCACGGCGGCGTGCTGCGCGGTGACGATCCGGTGCCGGGGGTGACGCGGGGTCAGGGCGCGCGTGGAGTGGTAGGCGGCGGCGAGGGTGACCTGCTGGACGCCGAGGTCGGCGACGCGGGCCGCGGCGTCGGGGTCGCCGACGACGTCCCAGGGGTAGAGGAAGGCGGCGGTCTTCACGCGCCGTCCTCCAGCAGCGCGCGGCCCCGCTCGATGAGGTCGGCGAGGGCGGTGACGTGCGCGGGGAGGGGTTCGCTCAGCGGCGGCCGTACGTCACCGACGTCGAGTCCTTCGAGCCGTACGCCCGCCTTGACGAGGGAGACGGCATAGCCGCGGCCGAGATTGCGCAGGTCGACCAGTGGCCCGTAGAAGCCGTCGAGCAGCCGGCCCACGGTCTTGTCGTCACCAGTGATCAGCGCGCGGTAGAAGGCGAGGGCGATGTCGGGCGCGAAGGCGAAGACGGCCGAGGAGTACAGGGTGATGCCGATGCCGCGGTAGGCGAGGCCGGTGAGTTCGGCGGTGGGCAGCCCGTTGAAGTAGAGGAAGTCCTCGTCGGGCAGGTCGCGGCGGACGGCGCCGACGATGCGCTGCATCAGGTCGAGGTCGCCGTAGCCGTCCTTGAGGCCGATGATGCCGTCGGCCCGGGCGAGTTCGACGACGGTCTCGGGGGTGAAGACGGCGTTGTCGCGCTGGTAGACGATGACGTCGAGGGAGGTTGCTCCGGCGAGCGCGGTGTAATGCCGCAGCAGTCCGGGCTGGTCGGCGACGACGAGATAGGGCGGCATCGCGAGCAGTCCGTCCGCGCCCGCGGCTTCGGCGATCTCCGCGAAGCGGACGGCGAGCGCGGTGCCGTAGCCCGTGCCGGCGACGACCGGCACCGCGCCCGCGGTCTCGGCGACGGCCGCGGCGACGCATGCGCCGAACTCCTCGGGGGTCAGGGCGTGGAACTCGCCCGTGCCGCAGCACGCGAAGACCGCGGCCGCACCGGCGTCGATGCCCCGCCGGACATGGGTGCGGAAGACATCGAGGTCCAGGGCGCCGTCCGGTCCGTACGCGGTGACGGGGAAGAACAGCGGTCCTTGGACCCGGGTGAGCCGGGCGGCGAGCGGGGCTGAGGTCACGGGCGCTCCCTGGGCTGTGCACCGAGCCTGCGACCCGTGCACAATTCTGATCGATGTCCATATTCCTGAACGAGTTCACGCTAAGGCAGCCGCGAAGGGCGGGTCAAGACGAAAAGTCGCAACTCAGAGGCGGAGTTGACCCGTCCGCGCCACACTTGACGGTGTTCGGACCACTCCCTAGCGTGTCCATGGATGTGAATGTCATCCAGGGACCTAAGCGTTTCGAGGAGAACCATCCATGCCCGCTGCACGCACCGTCCTGCTCACCGGCGCCGCCGGCGGCCTCGGCACGCTGATGCGGGGACTCCTGCCCGCGTACGGCTACGAGCTCCGGCTCTTCGACGCCACCCTCATAGAGGGCGTGCCGGACGCGATCACCGCGGACCTCGCCGACAAAGAGGCGCTGCGCGAGGCGGTGCGGGGCGTCGACGCGATCATCCACCTCGCCGGCATTTCCCTGGAAGCCCCGTTCGAGAAGATCCTCCGCGCCAACATCGAAGGGACGTACAACCTCTACGAGGCGGCCCGCGAAGAGGGCGTGAAGCGCATCGTCTTCGCCTCCAGCAACCACGCGGTCGGCTTCACCCCGCGCCCCCAGGGGGACGACCCCCTGATCCCCGTCGACACCCCGCGCCGCCCGGACACCTTCTACGGTCTGTCGAAGTGCTTCGGCGAGGACCTGGCCCAGCTGTACTGGGACCTGCACGGCCTTCAGACCGTCTCAGTCCGCATCGGCTCCTGCTTCATGGAGCCCACGTCGGTGCGGATGCTGTCGGTCTGGCTGAGCCCCGGCGACTGCGCCCGCCTCTTCCACGCGGCGCTCACCGCCGAGAGTGTCGGCCACACCGTCGTCTACGGCTCGTCCGCCAACACCCGCCTGTGGTGGGACCTGTCGACGGCGCGCTCGCTGGGCTACGAGCCGCAGGACGACTCGGAGCAGTACGCAGACAAACTCCTCGCCGAACAGGGCGAACTCGACCCGGACAACCCGGACCACGCGCATCTGGGCGGCCACTTCACCACCAACCCGCCCCGGTGGCCGTACTGACCGGGCGCGCCCGGCACCACGCGGGGAAGAAGACACGCGGGGAAGAAAATTCAGGTGCCGAGGGTCCGCGCCCCGGCCAGGATGTCGGCCATGGCCAAGCCCTTCGGATTCAGTTACGCACAGCACGGCGACGGCAGCGTTGTCATCACACACCGCGGCCGCGCGGCCGGGACGCTGCGCGGCGCTCGCGCCGAGAAGTTCCTGGCCGAGGTGGGCTCGGGCGACCCCCAACTGGTGATGGCCCGCTGGACCGGGGCGTACAAATTCGGCAACGAACGGACGGCCCGCAACCATCCGCGCAACCGATAGCGCGCGAGATCAATCGAGAGTCGGCCCAAAGGTAAGGGAACGGTAAAGCGCCCTCGCTCGTTACATCTGGCATGACAGCTATGACCCCCGGCTCGAACATCCCCCTCTCCGCCGCCCGCGTGGCGGTGGACGTCGCCGCCCCGGTGCGGCTCGACGTATCGGGCCTGCTGCTCACCGCCGACGGCAAGGTGCGCTCCGACGACGACTTCATCTTCTACAACCAGCCGGCGGGCCCCGGCGTCAGCTACCGCTCCGGCGGGGGCACCGCCCCCGACGCGATCGTGGTGGACACCTCCGCAGTCCCGCCCGGAATCGAGAAGGTCGTCGTCACGGCGAGCCCCGACGCCGCCGGCCAGACCTTCCAGGGCATCGAGCCCACCGCCACCATCCGCAATGCCGACGACGGCAGCGCGCTGGCCACCTTCACCCCGCCGCAGCTCGGCACCGAGACCGCGCTGGTCGTCGTGGAGATCTACCGGCGCAACGGCGTCTGGAAGGCCCGTGCGGTCGGCCAGGGCTATGCGAACGGGCTGGCGGGCATCGCCACGGACTTCGGTGTCTCCGTCGACGAGGAGCCCGCGGCCGCCCCCTCGGCCCCCACTCCCGCCGCCCCGGCACCCGTCGCAGCCGCCCCGTCCGTCGATCCGCGTCTCGCCGCGCCCATGCCGCCCCCGCCGGCCGCTCCCCCCGCGGCTCCGGCCCCCGGCGCCGGGAAGATCAACCTGGACAAGGGCCGGGTCAGCCTGCAGAAGAACCAGACGGTCTCGCTGGTCAAGGGCGGCCGCCCGCTGCTCTCCCAGGTCAAGATGGGCCTCGGCTGGGAGCCCGCCTTCCGCGGCAAGGACATCGACCTCGACGCCTCCGTCATCGCCTATGGCCCGAACCGCAACCACATCGACAGCTGCTACTTCGGCAAGCTGTCGATCCTCAACGGCGCGATCAAGCACTCCGGCGACAATCTGACCGGTGAGGGTGCGGGTGACGACGAGGTGATCGTCGTGGATCTGGGCCGTCTCCCGGCCGATGCGACGGGTCTGGTCTTCACCGTCAATTCCTTCTCGGGACAGAAGTTCACCGAGGTCGCCAAGGCCTACTGCCGGCTGATCGACGCGGCGTCGGGCGAGGAGCTGGTCCGCTTCGATCTGACGGGCGCGGAGCCGCAGACCGGCGTGATGATGGCCAAGCTGATCAAGCAGTTCTCCGGCGAGTGGGAGATGACCGCGATGGGCGACTTCGTGAAGTCCCGCACGGTGCGGGGCATGGTCAAGCCCGCCGCCCAGGCGCTGTGACCAAGACAGCCCCTTGCAACCGCCACCGCCGGGTCCGCCACCGATTCTCAGGTGATGGCGGGCCCGGCGGCCACGGTCTTCAGAGTTTGGCCAGCTTGGAGTATGGGCTCAGGATTCTTCCCTGGCGCCCCGAGAAGTCGACAAGCACGGCGGCGTTGTCTCCTTCGACTGCGATGACTCTTCCGAGCCCGAACTGGTCGTGCGAGACCCGGTCGCCCACTTCGTACTGCTCAATCGGCGGGGCGGCCGCGGCCGGTTTGTTGAAGGGACTGGAGGGCAAATAGCGGCGGGATCCGGCTGACTTTGTCATTACCTGGAGTATGGGCCCTCGGGGGCCCGCCACGCCACGTCGGAACCGCGCGCTGTCGGCGTTGAGCGCCGGCCGGCCGCCGAGACGGGCAGGAAACACCCCCGGTCCGGCGCCGATTTCCCCGCGTTTGACCAGGTCGTTCGGGCTCCGGCTCGATGTCCGTGCCTCTCGGTGCGCGCTCCACTCCGATGAGTGAGGCGGTGTTCGAGAGCCCCGAATTCCTCGACGAGCCCGGCCTGCGTACCGCCGGTCACCGAGCACACCACCACGGTGTCGAAGAACACACCCGGCAGCCTGCCGCACTCAGGCCCAGGGCCAGTCGGCCTCCCGGCCCCGCTCAAGGAGGGGCACCATCCGGAAAGCCGCGTCCGTGAGGCCACCGAAGGTATGCCGGTTCTGCTTGCCCGAGGGCGCGTGGCCCGCCTGGTACCCGGCCAGGTTCCAGGTGTAGACCGGGATGTGCGCCGGGACCTGCTCGGTCGGGTCGCCGTAGTAGCTGTACGCCGCCTGCTCGTCGGTGACGATCAGCACCCGGTCGTGGTTCTTGTAGTGCTTGCGGACGGCCTCGGTGGTGTTGGTGCCGCCGAGCCCGCCGAAGCGCCCGAGGACCTTCAGTACGGACTCCCCCGAGCGGAACTTCACCCGCGCGCTGTCCGTGCCGAACTCGACGAGGTCCGCGCTCTGGGCCCGCATGGCCACCGCCGCGCCGAACACCGCGGCGGCGTCCGCCCGGTTGAGCTCGGAGCGGTCCGAAAGACGCGACCACATGGAGCCCGAGCGGTCGACAAGGATCAGCGTCCGGCCGGGCAGCGCGGGCACATTGGCCAGCGAGTGGCCGAGCGCCTTCTCCAGTGCGTAGGCCCAGCGCAGCGACGGGGCGTGCTGGTACGCCGCGAGATAGCGGAACGGGAACTGCCGGGATGCCGCGACGACTTCGGGGTCCGAGATCTGCGCTGCGATCTGCGCCGCGACCTTGTCCGAGACCCCGGCCTGGTCGAAGTTCCGCAGATTGCGCAGCAGTGCCATCGCGCCCATGGACGGGACGACGGCCTCCCAGGCCGCCGCGTCCATCGGTCCCTGTAGCCAGCCCGCCAGCGCCTCCCAGGTCATCCCCGCCTCGGCGAGCCGCTCGGCGGCGCCGGGCGCGGTGATCACCGCGCGCCGCTCGGCGACCGGCAGGGCCATCAGCGCCCGGTGGGCGGTGAGGGTACGGATCGAGGCGGGCGGCTCGGCGCTGTCCGGGTTGTGCCGGCGGTCGAGGGCGTACTGGAACAGCGCGCCCTGCCACGGCTTCGCGGGATCGGGCGCCGCGTGCACCAGATTGAGGATGTCGCCGAAGCGATAGCCCTTGGACGCGGTGTCGTACTTCAGCAGCGACTTCCCGCTGTAAAGGCGCGCCACGGCATCCGCGATGCCGCGCTTGAGGGGCTTGGGCACATTGCGGCCGTACTGCGAGGTCCAGTAGCCGAGCAGTTCGCCGGGCTCGTCGGCGCGGCGCAGTACGGAATCGACGACCTGACGGTTCGTCGGGCCCGCGGTCGCGGATGCGTCGAGGCGCGCCTTGACGTATTCGGCGGCACCGACGATGGAGGCGGTTCGCATATTGCCCTCGCCGCGCAGCCAGCCGAGCAGTCCCGCGGTCCACGCGGGGTCCTCGACGGCGAGCTTGCGCACAAGACGGGTGAATCGGTCGTCGCGGCTGCCGGCGGACTCGTAAAAGGTCTGCTGCGAAACGAAGTTGGCGACGGCGAGCAGAAAGAGCTCGGAGCGTGCATCGCGCTCGGAGCCGGTGCCGCCCTGGTGGGTACGCAGGGTGCGGCCGGTCGAGCGGACGGGCGAGGTCGCTCCCGCCTTCGCGGTGCGGGTATTGAAGCGTGCCATGTGAATTCCCCCGAATTCTTGGGGGAAGCGCAGCAAAAGGGGTGCCCGAGATCAGGGGTCGGCGACGGACTGTAGCCGGGCGAGCTTCCTGATTGCTCCACCAACCGTGGCTGGGCGGGATTCGAACCCGCATCCTCCCGGTCCGAGAAGTAACCGTTGCCTGCGCACCGGGCATCCCGAATGCTGAGCCTCCCGAGTTCAAAGATGGCGGCGGCGTGATTTCGTTGGAGGAAGTAGCCGCAGCCTGCGCACCGGGAGGTGCATGAGTTTGTGATGTCCTGGAAAGGCTCTGCCTTCCCCCTCGGACATGGATCACTCTAGGAGGGCAACCTTCGGGTGCGCCAAGGCTTTTACGGCCGCGGGCGGGATGACGCGGCGGGCTGGTACGCCCGCACCGCGAAGACGGTAGGGGCGTACCACGGCGTCGTGTGACGCCTGTTTCTAGTCGCGCTGCGCGTGGCGCTTCCAGGGCCCCGTGATCGCGAGCATGATGCCCGGGGTCTGGATGTTGGCGTAGAGCGTCCGTCCGTCGCACGAGAAGACGACCCCCGTGAACTCGCTGAACTCCGGCTCCTCCTCGGTGCCGATGTTCAGTTCGTTGCGGGCGATCGGATAGGTGCGCCCGCGCTCGGTCGCGCCGAACAGATGCTGGACGCCCTCGCCGTCCTCGGCGATGACCAGGCCGCCGTACGGGGAGACGGTGATGTTGTCGGGGCCGTCGAGCGCGCCGTCCTTGGAGGGGTCGGGGTTGACGCCGAGCAGCACCCTCAGGGTGAGGGTGCGGCGCTTGGGGTCGTAGAACCAGACCTGGCCGTCGTGCGCCGTGCCGGGGCTCTCCGCGCGGGCGTAGGAGGAGACGATGTACACGCCGCCGTCGCCCCACCACATGCCTTCGAGCTTGCGGGCGCGGGTGATGTCCTTGTCCGCGAACTGCTTGCGTACGGGCATCGTGCGGCCGTCGCGGTCGGGCACGTCGACCCAGTCGACGCCGTAGACCGTGCCGATCTTCGTGGCGCGGGACAGGTCGTCGACGAAACGGCCGCCGGAGTCGTAGCACTTGGTCGCCTGGAGTACGCCCGCGTCGTCGGCGAGGTGCCGGAGGTGTCCGCGGCCGTGCCGGAAACCCTCCGGCGGGACCCAGCGGTAGAGCAGGCCGTTCGGGCCGGAGGCGTCCTCGGTCAGATAGGCGTGGCCGCGCTTGGGGTCGATGACGACGGCCTCGTGGGCGTACCGTCCGAAGGCCTTGACGGGCTTCGGGTCACGGTTGACGCGCCGGTCGTAGGGGTCGACCTCGAAGACGTAGCCGTGGTCCTTGGTCATGCCGTTCTTGCCGGCGAGGTCCTCGGTCTCCTCGCAGGTGAGCCAGGTGCCCCACGGGGTGCGGCCGCCGGCGCAGTTGGTGGAGGTGCCCGCGATGCCGACCCACTGGGCGACCTCGCCGCTGCGGTGGACCTCGACGACCGAGCAGCCGCCGGACGCGGCCGGGTCGTAGACCAGACCCTCGGCGAGCGGCACCGGGTACTTCCAGCCGGAGCGGGGGCCCTTGAGCTCGTGGTTGGTGACGAGGAGAGTCACCCCGCGCGGCCCGTCGAAGGTGGCCGTGCCGTCGTGGTTGGAGGGGGTGAACTCACCCGAGTCCAGCTTGGTGACGCCGCTGTGCGTGATGATCTCGTAGCTGAATCCGGCGGGCAGCGCGAGGATCTTCTTCGGGTCGGGGATCAGCGGCCCGTAGCCGGGCTCGTGGTGGCCGTGACCGGCAGTCTCGGCGGTCTCGGCGGTGTCCTCCGCGGCGAGCGCGCCGGGCGCGGTGGCGAGCGAGCCGACGACGCCGGTGAGGGCGACGCCGGCGCCGGTGAGCGCGGACTGTTTGGTGAATTCCCTGCGGGTGAGCGGCATCGAGTACTCCTGAAGGAACACATCCGGCTGGCTGATGACGGGCACACACTTCCGCGCGTGCCTGAACGGCGATTTAACTCCGGCCGACATCGGGAGTCCACGCCGTCCATGAATGCCCGCGGGACGGCGGGCGACCTCAACTCGGCTTCGTATGCGCGTACTTGACGACTCGTCCGAATAATCTTCGTAAAGAAGGTCATCAGGAACGGATCATAACCAAACCCATGATTTAGTGCGGTACTCCTTGACCCCCGAGTGCCCTGGCAATAGACATGCCGTGCACCTGCACCACCTGCGGGGGGAGGCGAGCCATCCCGGATGGACGTGAAACGGGCTCGCGAACTCCATGAGAGCCGGCTCATGCGGCTGGCCAATGTGACCGGTGTCGGCACCGGGAGGGACGAGCACTCGGGCGTGGACGTGATCGTCGTCTTCGTCACCCGCAAAGTGCCCCGTGACCGGCTCCGGGCAGAAGACGTGGTTCCCGCACAGCTCGAGGGCGTACCGGTGCGCGTGCTCGCCATCGGTGATGTGACCGCTCACGACCAGGAGCGCTGAGGGAACCCCTTCGGACCAGGGGAAGAGGTGGACTGGCGTGACGAGCCAGCCCGAAATGATGCGAGGACCGACCGGCGGGCAGGTCAGTGACAGCTCGCGGCAGCAGGCGATGAGCGACTTCCTGCGACCGCAGGCGCCGCTCGCCAACGTCGTCGGCTTCGGCCACGGCGTGAAATGGAGTGACGGACGCGCGACGGGCCAAGAGGCCGTGCTCGTCTTCGTGACCCAGAAGGTCCCGGAGTCGATGCTGCCCGAACGGGATGTCGTCCCACGGCAGATGGACGACGGAACGCCGACCGATGTGATCGCGGTCGGTCATGTCTCCGCGCAGCGCCTGCAACGGCAGCAGCCGCGTCGCGGAGTGGAGCCGGAGGCTGCGTACCGGCCCGACGGCAGTGCCGCCGACCAGCTCTCACAGTTGTCGCAGCCGCTGCTCGAAGAGCTCCGCGAGATGGGCACCCTGGAGCCCCAGCTCCTGCGGCGCCGGCTGCGGCCCGCGCCCTCCGGGATCTCGGTGGGCAATGTACGGGTGACGGCCGGAACGCTCGGCAGCGTGGTGTACGACTTCCTGCCCGGGGCCACGACGGATCCGCCGGGGCCGGGGCTCGGCGTGCCGGGGAAGTTCTACATCCTCAGCAACAACCACGTGCTCGCCGACTCCAACCGCGCGCAGCTGGGCAGCCCGATCGTGCAGCCCGGTGTGTTCGACGGAGGTCAGGACCCGGCGGACCGGATCGCGACGCTGGACCGGTTCATCACCATCCAGTTCGCACCTCAGATCCCGCTGGACCGGCACAACAACGTCGTCGACGCGGCGCTCGGCAAGGTCGAATTCGAGGACGCGACGCGCGAGCAGTACTTCGGCGCGGCGCCGCGGGCCTGGCGGCGCAGGGCGAATGTGGCGGTCGGCGACCTGGTCAAGAAGACCGGGCGCACGACGAACGTCAGCTTCGGCCGGATCGTGGCGGTCGACGCGACGATCGACGTCAACTACGGCACAGCGGGAACGGCCCGCTTCAAGGACCAGATCCTCACGACGAACATCTCGGCGGGCGGCGACTCCGGCTCGCTGGTGACCTCCTTCGACAATGTCGCGGTCGGTCTGCTGTTCGCGGGTTCGTCGGTCGTGACCGTGGCGAACCACATCGAGAACGTCCGCGCGCTGCTGCGCGTCGAAATCGCCGAGCAGCTGGCCTGACGGGAGGGGGCACCATGACCACGCAGGCACGCAAGCAGAAGGGCGGCGCGCAGGCTCACGCCGAGCACCGCTATCTCAACCCGCAGGGCGCGGAGGTCAAGACGCGCGACGAGGCGTTCGCCAGGCCGCTGGAGGTCTCCGCGGAGGCGCTCCAGGCGACGGCGAAGCTGGAACTGCACAACGGCCAGGTGACGTTCGCGATCGAGCTGAAGTACAACCCGAACACCTACCCGCACGTGGTGACGGGCGGCCAGATCACCTCCGGCATCTGCGGCGCCCCGTGGAACATCACGGGGGGCACGATCGGCGACCAGCTCCGGCTGGACGCGGAGCGGGCGGGCCAGGGCTCGTGCGCGAACACGATCACGATCGTGGGTGAGTACCAGAACCCGCCGGCGTACCGGGGTACGTACGGCTTCGAGGGCGCGACGTCGTCGTTCAAGCACACGACCCGGTACGAGTGCTGACGCTCCCCCGGCGGTTCGCCGCCTGAACCGGGGCTCCGCCCCGGACCCCGCGCCGCGATCGGCCGGTGATCGCCCACGGGTCCGGGCCGGAGCCCCACCGCGCGCCGCACGCCCTCGGGGCGCGGTGGCTCCGGGCTCACCCATGGCACCGGGCACGCCCGAAGCCGTACGGGGACGTGGGGGCACACGGCGCACGCCCGACGCGCCGCACGGGGACCTGGAGGCCTGCGCCCATCGCGCCGCGAAGCGTGCGCCTCCCGCGGGCTCGGGGCTTGCCCCACCGCGCCACGCCCACCGAAGGTCGCATGCGGGGGGTCTGGGGCGGAGCCCCACCGCGCCGCGAAGCGCGCCCCCCGGGGCGCGGGGCTCAGAGCTTGCCCCATCGCACGCCGTACCGGGACGTTGGGGGTAGCGCACGCCGAAGGCCGTACGGGCACCCGAAGGCCTGGCATCGCGCCGCGAAGCGTGCGCGCCACCGGGGCCCGGGGGCGTCAGCCCCCTGTCCCCTCCCCCGGGAGTCTGGGGGCTTGCCCCCCAGTTACGGGAAGGGGCGGGGTGGGGAAAGCTCAACCCCCCGACCGCGACCGCGCCTTGAACGCCGCCTTGCGTGCCTCCTTCGCCACCCGCTTGTCCGGGTGCAGCCTCCCCATCGCCTCCAGCACATCCGCCGTCCCCGGGTGCTCCACCCGCCACGCCGCGTCGAAGAAGCCGCTGTGCTGACCCACCAGGCCCTCGACCAGGCCCTGGAGCTCCTCCAGGTCCCCGTCCGCCGCGTCCAGTTGCGCCGCGATCGTGTCGATGGCCAGCCAGAAGATCATCGACTCCGGCGGCGCCGGCACGCCCGAAGCGCCGCGTTCCGCCAGCCAGACCCGGGCCAGGCCGCCAAGTTCCACGTCGTCGAGGACCGCCCGGACCGCCGGTTCGGCCTGCGGGCCGACCAGGGTCAGCGCCTGCTGGCAGTGCAGCCGCCGCAGCGGGGCGCCCGCGTCCGCGCCCCGTGCCGCCGCCAGCAGATCGCGCGCCGAGTCGGCGGGCTCACGCCGGGCGAGCCACTGCTCCGTCTCGGCCCGCGCCGCCAGTTCGGGGTAGCGCGCGAGCCCGTCGAGCAGCACGTCCGCGCCCTTGCCCGCCAGCTCCCCGACCGCCGGCGCGTCGATCCCCGCCTCCAGCATCCGCGCCCTGATGCCGTAGAGCCCGAGCGGCGTGAGCTTGACCAGCCCGTACCGGGAGACGTCCTCGTCGTCCACGGGCGGTGCGGGCTCCTCGCCCTCCTCCGCCATCAACGCCTCGTCCACGGGCCGGTATTCGACCAGGCCGACCGGCTCGAACAGCCGGAACTGGTCGTCCAGACGCATCATCGCCACCGACACCTGCTCCAGGACGTCGTCGGTCGGCTCGCCCATGTCGTCGGGCACGATCATCGACGCGGCGAGCGCGGGCAGCGGCACCGGCTCGTCCCCCGCGCCGTGCTCCGTGACGGTCAGCAGATACAGGTTCCCGAGGACCCCGTCGAGGAATTCGGCCTCCGCGTCCGGGTCCCAGTCCAGCGCCTCGTAGTCGATCTCGCCGTCCTCGCGGATCGCGTCGGCCAGGTCGTCGAGGAGCGGCGCGACGGCATCGGCGTGCACGGCCTCCAGCGCGTCCAGCCAGATCGCGAGGATGTCCTGAGGCGAGCCCGAGGTGATCACCGCGAGGTTCTCGCCCGCCGTCGCCGTGCCGTGCTCGGCGTCGTCGTCGGCGGGGTCCTGGACCTCGACGAGCCCGGTGTCGACGGCTGCCCGCCATGCCTCACTGGCATACGCGGGGCCGTCGTCCTCGGCCCCGAGGCCAAGCTCTTCTGCGGCCGCGGCCAACTGCTCGTCGACGAGTTCGCCACCCGCGCCGACCCGCGTGTCCGGCCCCGTCCAGCGGGCGAGCCGAACGGCCCTGGTCAGCAGCGGCGTGGCCAGCGCGTCCCGCGCCAGCTCAGCTTCCGAGTGCAGCCGAACCGGCGGGAGGGTGGGGCGGTCTTCGGGCATCTGGTGCTTCTCCTCGCGGGCATACGGGGTCCGGGCGGCACCCAGCGTAGACGTATTTCACCGGGTTTCGCCGCGCCCGGACACTGCGCGCGGGACAGCGGCCAAGACCCGGGGCGGCCGGCCCCGACGCCACCCGCCCGCGCCCGGGTTCACTGTTCCGTCCCCTCCCGTACACCCGGCGACTCTTGACAACTCCCCCGCTCAGCAAAGAGATTGACGCGCGTAGAACTTTGGCACCACCCCTCATCCCTCACATCCGGAGAACCTTTGATGCCTTCCTCCGTCGTACCGAGAACCGCCGCCGTCGCGGCCGTCGTCTCCGTCGCGCTGGCCGCCGGCCTGCTCGCAGGCTCCTCCGCCGCTTCCGCCGCCGCCGGGGTCCGGATCCATGACATCCAGGGCGCCACCCGGATATCCCCGCTGGCCGGCCAGCAGGTGACCGAGGTCCCCGGAATCGTCACGGGCGTGCGGACCTACGGCTCCAAGGGCTTCTGGTTCCAGGACCCGCAGGCCGACGACAACCCGGCCACCAGCGAGGGCGTCTTCGTCTACACGGGCTCCGCCCCGACCGTCGCGGTCGGCGACAGCGTGCTCGTCTCCGGCACGGTCGGCGAGTACATCCCCGGTGGCACGAACTCCGGCAACCAGTCGCTCACCCAGATCGCCAAGCCCGCGGTCACCGTGGTCTCCTCCGGCAACGCGCTGCCCGCGCCGGTCACGGTCTCCGCCCGGACGGTGCCCTCGGCGTACGCCCCCGCCGGCGACGCCGCCGCGGGCAACAGCATCAACGCGCTCCCGCTCGACCCCGACACGTACGCCCTGGACTACTACGAGTCCCTGGAGGGCACCGACGTCCGCATCGGCACCTCCCGCGTGGTCGGCGCCACCGACCCGTACGCCGAGCTGTGGGTGACGGTGAAGCCGTCCGAGCACCGCACCCCCCGCGGCGGCACGCTCTACGGCTCGTACACCGCGCAGAACACCGGCCGGCTCCAGATCCAGCAGCTGGCGCCGCTCGCCGAGAAGCCCTTCCCCAAGGCGAACGTCGGCGATGTGCTCTCCGGCACGACCGAAGGCCCCCTGGACTTCAACCAGTTCGGCGGCTACACCATCACCGCGCGCACGCTCGGCACGGTCACCGACCAGGGCCTGAAGCGTGAGTCGACGCGCAAGCAGAGCCGCGGCGAGCTCGCGGTCGCCACGTACAACGTGGAGAACCTCGACCCGAGCGACCCGCAGGAGAAGTTCGACGCGCTCGCGGCGGCCGTGGTCGACAACCTCGCCTCGCCCGACATCCTCGCTCTGGAGGAGATCCAGGACGACAACGGCGCCAAGAACACCGGCGTCGTCACGGCGGGCGAGACTCTGAAGAAGTTCACGGCGGCGATCTCGGCGGCCGGCGGCCCGGCGTACGAGTGGCGCAGCATCGACCCCGAGAACAACAAGGACGGCGGCGAGCCCGGCGGCAACATCCGCCAGGTCTTCCTCTTCAACCCCGAGCGGGTCTCCTTCACGGACCGTGCCGGCGGCGACGCGAAGACCGCGACCGCCGTCGTCGAGGGGGAGAAGGGCCGCGCGGCCCTGACGCTCTCCCCCGGCAGGATCGACCCGGCGAACACCGCCTGGGAGAACAGCCGCAAGCCGCTGGCCGGTGAGTTCACCTTCCGTGGCCGCACGGTCTTCGTGATCGCCAACCACTTCGGTTCGAAGGGCGGCGACGAGAGCCTGGTCTCGCACCACCAGCCGCCGAACCGGTCCTCCGAGGCCAAGCGCCTGCAGCAGGCGCAGGCCGTGAACACCTTCGTCAAGGACATCATCAAGACCGACTGCCGCGCCGATGTCCTGGTCCTGGGCGACATCAACGACTTCGAGTTCTCGGCGACGACGAAGGCGCTGACCGACGGCGGAGCGCTGTACCCGGCGGTCAAGTCCCTGCCGCGCTCGCAGCGTTACTCGTACGTCTTCCAGGGCAACAGCCAGGCTCTGGACCAGATCCTGACCAGCCCGGCGATCGGCGACTTCAGTTACGACAGCGTGCACATCAACGCCGAGTTCGCGGACCAGAACAGCGACCACGACCCGCAGGTCCTGCGCTTCCGCCCGTAGGCAGTAGGCCGGTCACACGCCCGCGCGGAAGTCCGGCGCGGGCGTGCGACCGGTCAGCCATCAGCCCTGGCCGGGGTCAACGGCCCAGGCCGTGACGTCCAGTTCGGCCGCGGTGCCCATGTCGAGCGTGAAGGCCAGCGTCTGCTTCTCCTCGTCCGCGGACGGCGCGATCACCAGATACGCGCCGGGCTTCGGCGGGTCGAGGGAGGTGACGCGGTTCGTCCAGTTCAGCACGGACACCGCACTCTTCCCGGGCGCGAGCGTGATCGGCTCCGGGCCCCGGACCCTGCCCGCGTCCGCCTCCCCGTGCGTGATCTTCAGTGTGAGCGGTTCGCGGTCCTTGTCCAGGGCTCCGACCTGCGGATAGCCGTTGACGTGATACGCACTTCGCCCGCAGTTCCTCAACGTGATCACGGTGGCCCGGCGCCCCATCGCGGCGTTCACCTCACCACTGGTGATCACCACACCCGAGGCGGGGCACGCCGTCGGCGTGGGCGTCGCACCGGGCCTCGGAGCCCCTGGCAGCGCACCGTACTGGGGGCCGGGGGACGCGGACAGCGAGTCGGCCTTCACCCGCCACTCCCAGCTGGGGTCCGCCGGGCCCCTCGGCGGCTCCTTCTCACTCGTACAGCCGCCCAGCACCACAGCCGCCATCGCAACCGCCGCCGCCACTCCGGTCCGTCTCACAGCACATGCCCCCATGTCGGTCTGCCTCACCAGGCACCCGATCATGTCAGAGGTGAACGCCCGTGCCGTGCTTGCTCATTCAGGTGGTGCGGGCGGACCGCCGAGTGCCAACTCTTCAGCTCTGCTTGCCCCTCACCCCAAGCAGATCTAAGTGGACCTTCACCATCCAGCGGGCCGACACTGCGGAACATGACCCTTTCACGCCCTTTCGGCCGCGCGCTGTGCGCGATGATCACGCCCTTCACCGCCAGCGGAGAGCTGGACCTGGAGACGGCCGCCCGCCACGCGGTCCATCTGGTGGCCGAGGGCTGCGACGGACTGGTCCTGAACGGCAGCACCGGCGAGTCCCCGACCACGACCGATGCCGAGAAGACGGCGCTGGTACGCGCGGTTCGCGAGGCGGTCGGTGACACCGCGTCCGTCGTGGCGGGCGTCGGCAGCGCGTCCACGCGGCACACGGTCGAGCTGGCACGCGCGGCCGAACAGGCGGGCGCGGACGGCCTGTTGGTGGTCACGCCGTACTACAGCCGCCCGCCCCAGGACGCGATCGAGGCGCACTTCCGCACGGTCGCGGACGCGACGAAACTCCCCGTGATGCTGTACGACATCCCCGGGCGCACCGGCACCCGTATCGAGGTCGACACGATGCTGCGGCTGGCGAGCCATCCGCGGATCGTCGCCGTCAAGGACTGCGCGTACGACCTGCTCGGCTCGGCCAAGGTGATCACCCGCACCTCGCTGGCGTACTACTCGGGCTGCGAGGAGCTGAACCTGCCGCTGTACGCGGTGGGCGCCGCCGGCTATGTCAGCACGGTCGCGAACGTCGCACCGCGCCGGATGCGCGCGGTGCTCGACGCGTACGACAAGGGCGACACAGCCGAGGCCGCCCGCCTCAACGGCCGCACGCTCCCGCTGGCCGAACTGATGATGGCCTCGGGCCTGCCGGGCACGGTGACCGCGAAGGCCCTCCTGGACGCGGGCCCGGTCCGCGAACCGCTGCGGCCCCCGGCGCGCGAGGCGCTCGACAAGCTGCGTGCGGCGTACGAGGAGCTGGAAACCGGCTCCTCCGGCGTTTGACCAAGGAGCCGGAGGTCCGGGGGCCGGAGCCCCCGGACAGAGCCCCTGGCTAGTTGTGGCTGTGCAGGACCTCGTTGAGCCCGCCCCACACCGCGTTGTTCGGACGCGCCTCCACCGACCCGGTGACCGAGTTCCGGCGGAAGAGGATGTTGCTCGCGCCGGAGAGCTCGCGTGCCTTGACGATCTGGCCGTCGGGCATCGTGACCCGGGTCCCTGCCGTGACGTACAGCCCCGCCTCGACCACACACTCGTCACCGAGTGCGATCCCGACGCCCGCCTCGGCGCCGATCAGGCAGCGCTCGCCGATGACGATCCGGACGTTGCCGCCGCCGGAGAGCGTGCCCATGGTGGACGCGCCGCCGCCGATGTCGGAGCCGTCGCCGACGACGACGCCCGCGGAGATGCGGCCCTCGACCATCGACGTGCCGAGCGTGCCAGCGTTGAAGTTCACGAAGCCCTCGTGCATGACGGTCGTGCCCTCGGCGAGATGCGCGCCGAGGCGGACGCGGTCGGCGTCGGCGATGCGCACGCCCTTGGGCGCGACGTAGTCCGTCATCCGCGGAAACTTGTCGAAGCTGGTCACGGCGAGGTGCAGGCCCTCGGCGCGGGCGTTGAGACGCACGGCCTCGACCTGGTCGACGGCGACCGGGCCGAGCGAGGTCCAGGCGACGTTGGCGAGCAGCCCGAAGACGCCGTCCAGGTTCTGGCCGTGCGGCTGGACGAGCCGGTGGCTCAGCAGGTGCAGGCGCAGATATGCGTCATGGGCGTCCAGCGGCTTGTCCTCGAGCGAGGCGATGACCGTACGGACGGCGACGACCTCGACGCCACGGCGGGCGTCCGGGCCGATGGCCTTGGCAGCGCCCTCGCCGAGCAGCTCGACGGCACGCTCGGCGGTCAGCCGCTCGGTCCCGGCCGGGCCGGGCTCGGCCGACAGCTCGGGGGCGGGGAACCAGGTGTCGAGTACGGTGCCGTCGGTGGTGAGGGTGGCGAGCCCGGCGGCGACGGCGCCGGTGGTGCGAGGAGCAGTGGTGTCGGTCATGAGGAGAACCTAACCGGCGAGGGCGGGCGGGTGCGAACCGGTCTCACGTCCCGGTCGGGGGCCCGCCGTCAGGCACTCCGCGCCCCGATGATCCTTGCCAGCATCTCCCGCGCGTACTCGGCCTCGTACGGCGTGTCCGTCAGCAGGACCTGCAGACAGATGCCGTCCATCAGCGCCACCAGCGCCCGCGCCGTGACCGGATCGGTCCGCCGGGCCAGGATCTCGGCGAGGCCCTCGCACCATTCCGCCGCGACCGGCCGCAGCGCGGGCCGCCGCAGGGCCGCCAGATAGAGCTCGTACTCCAGCTCCACACCGGTGCGCTCGCCGGCGAGCCACTCCCCCATCAGCCGGGCGAGTTCCTCGGCGACATCGGCGCCGGGGTCGGCGAGCGCGCCGCTGTCCCGCACCGCCGCCCCGAATCCCTCGTTGGTCCGGCGCAGCGCGGCGACCATCAGCTCGTCCAGGGAGGCGAAGTGGTAGGTCGTCGAGCCGAGCGGAACATCCGCCTCGGCCGCGACCGTGCGGTGGCTGAGTCCCCCGATGCCGTTCGTGGCGACCACCCGGATCGCCGCGTCGATGATGCGTCCGCGCCGCTCGGGGTCGTACCGCCGCGCCATCAGTGCGCACCTCCCAGGGTGAGCACCACGACCCCGACGATCACCAGGGCGATCCCGGTGAGCTTGGCGAGGCTGGTCGACTCGCCCAGGAAGAGCATGCCGATCGCGGCGACGGCGGCCGTGCCGACGCCTGCCCAGATCGCGTACGCGGTGCCCACCGACAAGCTCTTGAGCGTCTGCGCGAGCAGGGTGAAGGCGAGCAGATAGCCCGCGACCGTGAGCAGCGAGGGCCACAGCCTGGTGAAGCCGTCGCTGTACTTCATGGCCGTCGTCCCGGCCACCTCCGCCGCGATCGCCGCGGCCAGCAGTCCGTATCCCATGTGTACGAGGGTACACATCGTTGCGTACGCTCGTACACATCGGCGGATCGGGCAATATATATGTACGGGCGCAAGCAACCGGCAGGGCGAGACCCGACGAAAGGCGGCGGACGATGTCCGACCAGGACGAGCTCGCACGCATCCACCGCTCCTATCTGACCGCCGTCGTCCTGAACGGCCAGGCCGCCGCCGAGACCCTCGGCCAGAACCCCACCGACGTGTACGCCCTCAGCACACTGGAGCTCGCGGGCCCCCTGACCACCGGCGGGCTCGCCGAGCGCATCGGCCTCTCGCAGAGCGCCACCACCCGGCTCGTCGACCGGCTGGAGCGGGCCGGCCGGGTCCGCCGCGGCCCGGACGCCAACGACCGCCGCCGGGTCGTGGTCGAGTCCGTGCCCCTCACCCCGGAACAGGACGAGGCGGCGTTCGGCGCCGCCCGCCGCCGGATGGCCGAGGTCTTCGCGGGCTTCAGCCCCGACGAACTGCGCGTCCTGGTCCGCTACTTCGAGCAGGCGGCGCCAGCGCTGCGCGAGGCGAGCGCCGAGACGAGAAAGGCGAAGCGGGGGGCACGGTGACCCGGCCCGCCCCACCCCGCTACGGTGTCCCGTCCGACCAGGCAGAACACACCGGGGCCCACAGCGCCCGGGCCGACGACGCGCGGGAGACACCTCAGTGGCATACGGAAACACACCTCCGCCCGGACCGCCTCCGGGGTGGGGCGGCTGGATGCCCCCGCCGCCCAGGCCCGGGGTGATCCCGCTGGCCCCGCTCGGTCTCGGCGACATCCTCGGCGGCGCCTTCAGCACGATCGGTCGCTACTGGAAGCAGCTGTTCGGCATAGCCGCGACCGTCTACGGCGCCGCGGCGGTCGCCGTCGGCGTCGCACTGGCGATCATGTACGCGATCGTCGGCGACCATCTGCGCGCGATCTACGACGCGACGCGCGACGAGCCTCCCGTATGGGACGACATCCGTCCGCTGCTCTTCGCCTTCCTCGCCGTCTGGGGCATCGGCGCGATCACCTTCCTGCTGGCCACCGCGATGGTGTACGCCTCCGTTCCGGCGATCCTCCAGGACGCGGTGCTCGGCAGGCCGACCACGTTCGGCGTCGTCTGGCGGCGGGCGGCGGCCCGCGTACCGGCCGTGATCGGCACGGTGTTCCTCATCGCCCTCGTGTCCGTGATCCCGCTCGCCCTGTTCCTCACGGCTTTCGTCGGCCTGATGATCGCGCTCCTGGCCTCGGGCACGGGGCCGCTGATCGTGCCCCCGCTGGCGTTCGTCGGCGCCATGGCGACCGCGCCGCTAGCCGTCTGGCTGTGGGTCAAGTTCTCCCTCGCCCCGGCAGCCGCCGTCTTCGAGGGCCAGGGCGCACTCGCGGCGATGCGCCGCTCGTCGAAGCTGGTCCGCGGCGACTGGTGGCGGATCTTCGGCATCACGCTGCTCACCGGCGTGATGGCGGGTATCGCGGCCTATGTCATCCAACTGCCGCTCAGCCTCGTCCAGATGCTCCCCGGCGCGATCGGCTCGGACCTCGGCCCCGACCCGACCGGATCACAGGTCATGGTCTACCTCGGCGGAGCTCTCGTGCTGAGTCTGGTGAGCCAGCTGATCGGGCAGGTGGTGGTCGCCGCGTTCCCGCAGCTGATCGCGAGCCTGCTCTACATCGACCGCCGCATCCGCACGGAGAACCTGGCCCCGACCCTCGCCGAGGCCGCCGCCGTGCCGTCCGCGTACTAGGCCGTCGCCTAGTCTTCTGAGTCAGGAATTCTGTTCAGATGTGTAGGCTTGCTCTATGGCGGGGATGGGGCGGCCGAAGGCCGAGTTGATGCTGTCGGATGAGGAACGGGCCGCGCTGGAGGGGTGGGTGCGGCGTCGTTCCACGCCGCAGGCGTGGGCACTGCGGTGTCGGATCATTCTGGCCTGCGCCGCGGGTGCCTCGAACAAGGACGTGGCGGCCCAACTCGGTTCCACGCCTCATGCGGTGGGGCGGTGGCGTGCCCGGTTCGTGCAGTACCGGATCGCCGGTCTGGGTGACATGCCACGTCCGGGTGGTCCCAGGACGGTGACCGACGAGCAGGTGGCCGCGGTGGTCACCAAGACGCTGGAATCCACTCCGAAGAACGCGACGCACTGGTCGACACGGGCCATGGCGAAAGAGATGGGCCTTTCGCAGTCGTCGGTGTCCCGGATCTGGCGGGCCTTCGGCCTGCAGCCGCACCGGTCGGAGACCTTCAAGCTGTCGACCGATCCGTACTTCGTCGACAAGGTCCACGATGTCGTCGGTCTCTACCTGGACCCGCCCGAACGGGCTCTGGTGTTCTGCGTGGACGAGAAGTCGCAGATCCAGGCCCTGGACCGGTCCCAGCCCGTGCTGCCGATGATGCCCGGGGTTCCCGAGCGGGCCACCCACGACTACGTCCGCGCCGGTACCACCACACTCTTTGCCGCTCTCGAGGTCGCCACCGGCAAGGTAATCGGCTCCCTGCACCGCCGGCACCGGGCCGAGGAGTTCAGGAAGTTCCTGACCAAGCTCGACAAAGAGGTGCCAGCCGGCCTGGACGTCCACCTCGTCTGCGACAACTACGCCACCCACAAGACGCCCGCCATCAAGAAATGGCTGCTGGCCCACCCCCGCTTCCACCTGCACTTCACACCCACAGGATCGTCCTGGCTGAACCTCGTCGAGCGGTGGTTCGCCGAACTCACCAACAAGCAGATACGGCGAGGCGTCCACAAGTCCGTCCCGGCCCTGGAGAAGGACATCCGCAACTGGATCGCCGCCTGGAACACCGACCCGAAGCCCTACGTCTGGACGAAGACCGCAGACGAGATCCTCGAACGCCTCGCCTCATATCTGAACAGAATTCCCGACTCAGAAGACTAGGCCGTGTTTTAGAACTAGCGCCGTCCGCCCGTAGGGCGGGGCTCGCGGCGTCTGGTGCGTGCAATCGCAAGGCGGAGGATCATCCTCGTACTGGACGTACTTGGATGACTCCGACAACGCAGCGAGTGTGCGTGCCAGGCGTCGCGGGCCAGGCGGGAGTTCTAAAACACGGCCTAGTCGAGCAGGGTCTTCTTCGGGCGCAGTACGCAGAACTCATTGCCCTCGGGGTCGGCGAGCACCACCCAGGTCGCCTCCGGCCCCTGCCCGACATCGGCCCGCCGTGCCCCGAGCCCGATGATCCGCTCGACCTCGGCGGCCTGGTCGTCGGGCGTGAGGTCGATGTGCAGCCTGTTCTTGACGGTCTTGCCCTCGGGGACGGGCACGAAGGTGATCCCCGGCAGGGAGAACTCGTCGGCGCCGATGGTGATCTCGTCCTCGGCCTCGAAGACCACTTTCCAGTCCAGGACCTGGCTCCAGAAGCGGGCGAGCGCCGGCAGATCGTGGGCGTCGATGACGACGGTGTACAGCGAAACGGCCATGCCTGCCAGTGTGCCTGGCGGGCATGGCCGTTTCGAGGATCTGTCTCGGGAGAGTCCGGCTCAGACGTTGAAGCCCAGCGCGCGCAGCTGCTCACGCCCGTCGTCCGTAATCTTGTCCGGGCCCCACGGCGGCATCCAGACCCAGTTGATCTTCAGCTCGTTGACGATGCCGTCCGTCGCCGCCTTCGCCTGGTCCTCGATCACATCGGTCAGCGGGCAGGCCGCGGACGTCAGCGTCATGTCCAGGGTGGCGATGTTGGACTCGTCGATGTGGATGCCGTAGATCAGGCCGAGGTTGACGACGTCGATGCCCAGCTCGGGGTCGACGACGTCGTACAGCGCCTCGCGGACCTCCTCCTCGGAAGCCGGCTTCATCGTGGCGGTCTCGTTGTCAGTCATGCCGTCTTCCCTTCGGACAGCGCCTGCGCCGTCGCGTCCTTCCACGCCATCCAGCTCAGCAGAGCACACTTCACCCGGGCGGGGTACTTCGAGACGCCGGCGAACGCGACCGCGTCCTCCAGCACCTCCTCCATCGCGTCGTCGGGCTCGATCTGGCCCTTGGACTGCATCAGCTCCAGGAAGGTCGCCTGGATCTTCTGCGCCTCGGCCAGCTCCTTGCCGACCAGCAGCTCGTTCAGTACGGAGGCGGAGGCCTGGCTGATCGAGCAGCCCTGGCCCTCGTACGACACGTCCTCGATCCGAGTCCCGTCGTACTTCACGCGGAGCGTGATCTCGTCACCGCACGTCGGATTGACGTGGTGCACCTCGGCGTCGCCATCGCGCAGACCACGCCCGTGGGGGTGCTTGTAGTGGTCCAGGATGACTTCCTGGTACATCGAATCCAGCTTCACGCGTCAGTCCCTCATCCGAAGAAGTTACGGACGTGCTCCAAGCCGTCGATCAAGGCATCGACCTCGCCCGGCGTGGAGTACAGATAGAACGACGCCCGCGTGGTCGCAGGAATTCCGTACCGCAGGCAGACCGGCCGCGCGCAGTGGTGGCCGACCCGGACCGCGATGCCCTGCTCGTCGAGAACCTGGCCCACGTCGTGCGGGTGGATGTCTCCCAGGGTGAAGGAAATCGCCGCGCCGCGCTCCTCGGCCGTGGTGGGGCCGATGATCCGCAGGTCGGGGACCTCCAGGAGACGCTTGACCGCGTACTCGGTGAGGGCGTGCTCATGCTGGGCGATCTTGTCCATGCCGATCGCGGTGAGGTAGTCCACGGCCGCGCCGAGGCCGACGGCCTGGGCGATCGGGGGCGTACCGGCCTCGAACTTGTGCGGCGCGGGAGCGTAGGTGGAGGAGTGCATCGAGACGGTCTCGATCATCTCGCCGCCGCCGAGGAACGGCGGAAGGTCCTCCAGCAGCTCCTGGCGGCCCCACAGCACGCCGATACCCGTCGGGCCGCACATCTTGTGACCGGTGAAGGCCACGAAGTCGGCGCCGAGTGCCTGTACGTCCAGCGGCATGTGCGGCGCGGCCTGCGAGGCGTCGACCAGGACCAGCGCGCCCACGTCCTGCGCTCGGCGCACGAGCGCCTCGACCGGGTTGACCGTGCCCATGATGTTGGAGACCAGCGTGAAGGAGACGATCTTCGTCTTCTCGGTGATGATCTCGTCGATGTTGGACAGGTCGAGACGGCCGTCGTCGGTGAGGCCGAACCACTTCAGCTTCGCGCCGGTGCGCTGCGCGAGCAGCTGCCACGGGACGATGTTGGAGTGGTGCTCCATCTCCGTGATGACGATCTCGGTCTCGTGGTCCACGCGGTAGGGCTCGTCCGCCCAGCCGAGCATGTTGGCCACGAGATTGAGCGACTCGGAGGCGTTCTTGGTGAAGATCACCTCGTCGCGGCTCGGCGCGTTGATGAAGGCGGCGACCTTGTCGCGGGCACCCTCGTACAGCGCCGTGGCCTCCTCGGCGAGCACGTGGATACCGCGGTGGACGTTGGCATTGTGCTGTTCGTAGTACTCGCTCAGCACATCGAGCACCTGGCGCGGCGTCTGGGACGTCGCCGCGTTGTCCAGGTACACGAGCTTCTTCCCGTCGTGGATCAAGCGGTCCAGGATCGGGAAGTCCTTGCGGATCGCCTCGGTGTCGAGGAGGCCCGGCAGCTGTGTCACGCGGATACGCCACCCTTCGTGTATGCCTCGTAGCCCTCGGCCTCGAGCTTGTCGGCGAGCTCGGCGCCGCCGGACTCGGCGATGCGACCGTTCGCGAACACGTGCACGAAGTCGGGCTTGATGTAGCGCAGGATGCGCGTGTAGTGGGTGATCAGCAGGGTGCCGACCTCACCGCTCGCGTGGACGCGGTTGACGCCCTCGGAGACCTGGCGCAGCGCGTCGACGTCCAGACCGGAGTCGGTCTCGTCGAGGATGGCGATCTTCGGCTTGAGCAGCTCCAGCTGAAGGATCTCGTGGCGCTTCTTCTCACCGCCGGAGAAGCCCTCGTTCACATTGCGCTCGGCGAAGGCCGGGTCCATCTGGAGCGTCTCCATGGCGGACTTGACCTCCTTCACCCAGGTACGCAGCTTGGGGGCCTCGCCGCGGATCGCCGTCGCCGACGTACGCAGGAAGTTGGAGACCGAGACACCGGGGACCTCGACCGGGTACTGCATGGCCAGGAACATGCCGGCGCGGGCGCGCTCGTCGACGGTCATCTCAAGGACGTCCTCGCCGTCCAGGGTCACGGTGCCACTGGTGATCGTGTACTTGGGGTGGCCCGCGATGGAGTAGGCGAGGGTCGACTTGCCGGAGCCGTTGGGGCCCATGATGGCGTGGGTCTCGCCCTGCTTCACAATCAGGTCGACGCCCTTGAGGATCTCCCGGGGGCCGTTCTCGGCCTCGACGGAAACGTGCAGGTCGCGGATTTCAAGCGTTGCCATGGGTGACTCAGGACTCCTGGGTGACGGAGACGAGCACATCGTCCCCTTCGATCTTGACGGGGTATACGGGGACGGGGCGCGTCGCGGGGAGGCCGGACGGCTTGCCGGTGCGGAGGTCGAAGCTGGAGCCGTGCAGCCAGCACTCGATCTGGCAGTCCTCCACCTCGCCCTCGGACAGCGAGACATTCGCGTGCGAGCAGACGTCGTGGATGGCGAAGACCTCGCCGTCCGTCCGGACGACCGAGATCGGCGTGCCGTCGAGTTCCACCCGCTTCGGGGTGTCCTCCTCCAGCTCGCTCAGCCCACAGGCTCGGACGAAGGCGGCCATCAGACGGACGCCTCCAGCTCCGCGTCGATCTTGGCGAGCAGGCGCTCCTCGACGTCGGGCAGGCCGATCTTCTGGACCAGCTCGGCGAAGAAGCCGCGGACCACGAGGCGGCGGGCCTCGTCGGCGGGGATGCCACGGGACTGCAGGTAGAAGAGCTGCTCGTCGTCGAAGCGGCCGGTGGCGGAGGCGTGACCGGCGCCGACGATCTCGCCGGTCTCGATCTCCAGGTTCGGTACGGAGTCGACGCGCGCGCCGTCGGTGAGGACGAGGTTGCGGTTCATCTCGTAGGTGTCCGTGCCCTCGGCCTTCGCCTCGATGAGGACGTCGCCGATCCACACCGCGTGAGCGTCCTGGCCCTGCAGCGCGCCCTTGTATGCGGCGTTGGAGCGGCAGTGCGGGGCGTTGTGGTCGACCAGGAGCCGGTGCTCCTGGTGCTGCCCGGCGTCGGTGAAGTAGAGGCCGAGGAGCTCGGCCTCGCCGCCGGTGCCCGCGTAGGAGACCCGCGGGTGCAGCCGTACGAGATCGCCGCCGAAGGTGACCACGATCGACTTGAACGAGGCGTCCCGGCCGACCAGCGCATTGTGCTGGGAGACGTGGACGGCTTTGTCGTCCCAGTCCTGGACGGAGACGACGGTGAGCTTCGCGCCGTCGCCGAGCAGGTAGTCGACATTGGCGGCGAGGACCGCGTCGCCGGTGTGGTCGATGACCACGACGGCCTCGGCGAAGGCGCCGAGCTCGATGACCTGGTGGGCGAAGGCGGTGCCGCCCTCGCCGTGCACGGCGATCCGGACCGGCTCGGTGAGCACGGTCTCCTTGGGCACGGTGACGACCGAGGCCTTCTCGAAGGAGGAGTACGCCTGGGCGGCCACGCGGTCCACCGGGGTGCCGGCCCTGCCGAGCCGCGCGTCGTCCCGGCCCACGGTCTCGACGACGACGCCCTCGGGCGCGTCGATGTCGACCTTGACGCCGGTGCCGTTCGCGACGGCGGTGCCGTCGTGCAGACCGGCCAGCCGCTCCAGCGGAGTGAAACGCCACTCCTCCTCGCGGCCGTGCGGGACCGGGAAGTCCGCCACGTCGAAGGACGGCGGCGCACTCATGCGGGTGGCGACGGTCGACTCGGCGGCCACCGCGATCGAGCCGGCAGTGGTGGACCCCGCCGGAATGTTCTGAGCCTCAGCCATGGCTGTCGTCGTGCTCTCTCTCTGCCTCTGCGTAAGAAATCAGTCGCTGCTGGGGAGGGCGGGCGGGACCTAGCCGACCGACCCCTCCATCTGCAGCTCGATCAGCCGGTTGAGCTCCAGCGCGTACTCCATGGGGAGTTCCTTGGCGATCGGCTCGACGAAGCCGCGCACGATCATCGCCATCGCCTCGAACTCCGTCATGCCGCGGCTCATCAGGTAGAAGAGCTGGTCCTCGGAGACCTTGGAGACGGTCGCCTCGTGGCCCATGGACACGTCGTCCTCGCGCACGTCCACGTAGGGGTACGTGTCGGAGCGGGAGATCGTGTCGACCAGCAGCGCGTCACAGAGCACGTTGGACTTCGCGCCCGGCGCGCCCTCGCCGATCTCGATCAGACCGCGGTAGGAGGTACGGCCACCGCCTCGCGCCACCGACTTGGAGACGATGTTGGAGGAGGTGTTCGGGGCCATGTGGACCATCTTGGCGCCGGCGTCCTGGTGCTGGCCCTCGCCCGCGAAGGCGATGGACAGGGTCTCGCCCTTGGCGTGCTCGCCCATCAGGTAGACAGCCGGGTACTTCATGGTGACCTTGGAGCCGATGTTGCCGTCGACCCACTCCATGGTCGCGCCCTCGTACGCCACGGCGCGCTTGGTGACCAGGTTGTAGACGTTGTTCGACCAGTTCTGGATCGTCGTGTAGCGGCAGCGGCCGCCCTTCTTGACGATGATCTCGACGACGGCGCTGTGCAGCGAGTCCGAGGAGTAGATCGGGGCGGTGCAGCCCTCGACGTAGTGGACGTAGGCGTCCTCGTCGACGATGATCAGCGTCCGCTCGAACTGGCCCATGTTCTCCGTGTTGATACGGAAGTAGGCCTGCAGCGGGATGTCGACGTGCACACCCTTCGGCACGTAGATGAACGAGCCGCCGGACCAGACGGCGGAGTTCAGCGAGGCGAACTTGTTGTCGCCGACCGGGATGACGGTGCCGAAGTACTCCTGGAAGAGCTCCGGGTGCTGCTTCAGCGCGGTGTCCGTGTCGAGGAAGATGACGCCCTGCTCCTCCAGGTCCTCACGGATCTGGTGGTAGACGACCTCGGACTCGTACTGGGCGGCGACGCCGGCGACCAGGCGCTGCTTCTCCGCCTCCGGGATGCCGAGCTTGTCGTAGGTGTTCTTGATGTCCTCGGGCAGGTCCTCCCAGGACTCCGCCTGCTTCTCCGTGGACCGCACGAAGTACTTGATGTTGTCGAAGTCGATGCCCGACAGGTCCGAGCCCCAGCTCGGCATGGGCTTCTTGCCGAACAGCCGCAGGCCCTTCAGGCGCAGCTTCAGCATCCACTCCGGCTCGTTCTTCTTCGCCGAGATGTCGCGGACGACTGCCTCGGAGAGGCCGCGCTTGGCAGCGGCACCCGCCGCGTCGGAGTCGGCCCAGCCGAATTCGTACGTGCCCAGGCCCTCGAGTTCGGGGTGGGCAGTCTCCGTGGGGAGAGTCATGCGGGGTTCCTCCCGGCCGTGCTTGTGGATGCTGATTCTGTGGTGGTCTGTGGGGCGCTGTGCGGGATGAACGTGGTGCAGACGCCGTCGCCGTGGGCGATGGTGGCCAGACGCTGCACATGGGTTCCCAAGAGGCGGGAGAAGACCTCGGTCTCCGCCTCGCACAGCTGGGGGTACTGCTCGGCGACATGGGCGACCGGGCAGTGGTGCTGGCAGAGCTGTTCGCCGACCGGTGCGCTACGCGCCGTAGCAGCGTACCCGTCGACGCTCAAGGCCTTGGCCAGGGCTTCGGTGCGCTCCTCGGGGGGAGCGGCGTCGACCGCCGTGCGATAGGCCTCGGCCTGGGCTTCGAGCCGGTCGCGGGCGAAGGCGGCCACGGCCGCCTCGCCGGCTGCCCCTCCACCTGCGGTCCGCTCGATCCAGCGGAGCGCGTCGACGGCCAGCGTGTCGTACGACTGGTCGAAGGCGTCCCGACCGCAGTCGGTCAGGGCGAACACCTTCGCGGGCCGCCCGCGAGTGCGTGCGCCGTAGACGCGCTGTTCACGGGCTTCGATGACGTTCTCGTGGACGAGCGAGTCGAGATGGCGGCGGACGGCGGCCTGGGTGAGGCCCAGGCGTCCCGCGAGGTCGGCCACGGTGGACGGGCCGTGATCCAGGATGGAGCGCGCGACCCGGTTGCGCGTGGAGCGCTCACCGGTCGCGAGTTCCTCCTGCGGAGCCTCGCCAACGTTTTTCACAACGCCATTGTTGCGTAATTCCTCTGAGCGTGACAACTGCCGTCCAAGGCGTGAGCCGGTGCGCTTCATCACTAAGGGTCACCTAAGAACAGAGCCCGCCCGGCTCCTGCCGGACAGTCTCTGACCAGGCAATTCCCGCGAATTCAGCCTGCAAGATCGAAACGATCGGTGACCTTGATCGAATTCACCGGGGTCTTGCCGGAAATTGCCACGAATCCGAGGTAGAGCCGGCCGTCGTACCTGCCCTGCCGGGCGGTCGGGCACAGCCTGGGATCCGCCGCGCCCGCGATGCTCCAAGTGGTGGACAGTTCACTGGCGCTGCCCGGACATCCGTACGCGCCGGCGCCGGTTCAGGCCATTCACGTCACAGCCGTCCCATGGGTCTCGGCCCCCGCTCCCGGGGGTCCTCCACCCCCGCCTAGACTCCTCCGCATGCGAAGCGAGTCCGTCGTCCAGATCCGGGGCCTGGTGAAGCGGTACGGATCCAAGACGGCCGTGAACGGCCTCGACCTCGAGGTCCCCCGGGGCTCCGTGACCGCCGTCCTCGGCCCCAACGGAGCCGGTAAGACCACCACGGTCGAGACCTGCGAGGGCTACCGCCGCGCCGACGCGGGCACAGTGCGCGTCCTCGGCCTCGACCCTGTCGCCGACGCCGCGAAGCTGCGCCCGAGGATCGGCGTGATGCTTCAGTCCGGCGGCGTGTACTCGGGCGCCCGTGCGGAGGAGATGCTGCGCCACATGGCGAAACTCCACGCCCACCCGCTGGACGTGGACGCGCTCATCGAGCGCCTCGGCCTCGGCAGCTGCGGCCGCACCACCTACCGGCGCCTCTCCGGCGGCCAGCAGCAGCGCCTGGCCCTGGCCATGGCCGTCGTCGGCCGCCCCGAGCTGGTCTTCCTCGACGAGCCGACCGCCGGGCTCGACCCGCAGGCCCGGCGCTCCACCTGGGAGCTCGTGCGCGAACTGCGTCAGGACGGCGTATCCACCGTCCTGACCACGCACTTCATGGACGAGGCCGAAGAGCTCGCCGACGATGTCGCAATCATCGACGCGGGCAAGGTCATCGCCCAGGGCAGCCCGGAACAGCTCTGCCGGGGCGGCGCCGAGAACACCCTGCGCTTCACCGGGCGGCCCGGCCTCGACGTCGGCTCGCTGCTCAAGGCACTGCCCGACGGCACGGAGGCGGTCGAGCTCACCCCGGGCGCGTACCGCATCACCGGCCAGGTCGACCCGCAGCTGCTGGCGACCGTGACCTCCTGGTGCGCGCAGCACGGCGTGATGCCCGACGGCATCTCGGTCGAGCGCCACACCCTGGAAGACGTCTTCCTGGAACTGACCGGCAAGGAGCTGCGCTGATGAGCGCCGGTACGTACGCACCAAGGCCCGGCGCCGCTCCGGTCGGGCGGATGATCGCGGCGCAGGCCGCGTTCGAGACGAAGATGCTGCTGCGCAACGGCGAGCAGCTGCTGCTCACCGTGATCATCCCGTCGCTGCTGCTCGTCCTCTTCTCGACGGTCGATGTCGTCGACACAGGCAGCGGCGAGCCCGTCGACTTCCTGGCACCGGGGGTCCTCGCGCTGGCCGTGATGTCCACCGCCTTCACCGGCCAGGCCATCGCGACCGGCTTCGAGCGGCGGTACGGAGTTCTCAAGAGGCTCGGAGCGTCGCCGCTTCCCCGCTGGGCTTTGATGGCTGCGAAGACCCTCTCCGTACTGGTCACCGAGGTGCTGCAGATCGTCCTGCTGACGGTCATCGCCTTCGGGCTCGGCTGGTCGCCGCACGGAAACCCCTCCGCCGTACTGCTGCTCCTCGTCCTCGGTACCGCCGCCTTCTCCGGCCTCGGTCTGCTGATGGCAGGAACGCTCAAGGCAGAGGCGACGCTCGCCGCGGCCAACCTGGTCTTTCTGCTGCTCCTGGTGGGCGGCGGGGTGATCGTGCCGCTGGACAGGTTCCCGGACGCGGTCGCGTCGGTGCTCGCGCTGCTGCCGATCTCGGCGCTCTCGGACGGACTGCGCGATGTGCTCCAGCACGGCGCGGGAGTGCCGTGGGGCGATCTGGGCATCCTCGCCCTCTGGGCGGTGCTCGGACTCGGGGCGGCCGCCCGGCTGTTCCGCTGGGAGTAGCTCACGCGGCATCCGCCGACTCACGCGTCTTCCGCCGGGACTGACTCACGCGCCAGTATGAGCCTGCCAAGATCCGCACGGTGGGAGGCGTCGATGGAGCGGACTGCCGCACTGCGACTGGACGCGGAATGGACCAAGGTCAGGTCCCGCAGGGCGGGCGTCTCACGCCGCGAACGTGAGCGCATGCTGACGGATCTGATCGCGGCGCTCGCCCCGCACGCCGAGGACGACCTCTCGCTCACCGCGCGGCTCAGCCTGCGATACGGCGATCTCGCCCGGCATCACTTCGACACGGGCCGCCGCGCCGAGGCCGTGAAGGCCATCCGCGAAGCGGTCCGGCGCTGCGAGGAGCCCGCCGGGCACGACGACGAGCACGCCCGCTGGTATGCCAGGGCACTGATCAGCCAGGCCGTCTATCTCGCCGAGCCGCTGAGCGACGAGCTGGGCATGCCGCGGTACGCCTTCCACCCGGACGGCGAGCAGCCTTCCCCCGAAGACCACGCGGACGGCCACGCCGCTCTCGCCGCCACGCTGCGTGCCATCGAGGTCTGGGAGCGCCTCGACCGGACCGACCCGCGGAACCGCGAGGGCCTGGCCCAGGCCCATGTCTTCCTCGGCGACCGTCTCGAGGAGCTGGGGCAGCCGGCCGACGCGGCGGCCTGGACGGTGCGGGCGGAGCGTGAGTTCCATGCCCTGTGGTCGGCCCCCGACGCGGGCGAGCCGACGCATGCGGCCGCGCTGGAGCATCTGAGCGACCAGTTGGAGCGCAGGCTGCGGCGCTGCCCCTTCGAGGGCGGGCTGACGCGGCTGCGCTCGGAGGGGCTGCTTCCGCAGCGGCTGCTGCCCCTCGCGGTGGTGGCGGCGCGTATCGAGGGCATCGAGCCGGACGCGATCGCCGAGGGTCTCCAGCTGGACGGCACGGAGGTACGGCGGATCCTGCGGGCGCGGTCCTGGCGAGCGGTGTGGCGGTTCGACGTCTGCGACGGAGCCGACGGGTCCTGGACCCCGATGCGGCACCCCTGGCGCGGCACGGACGCGGTGACGGACCGCAGCGCCGAGGCGGTCGCGGCGGAGCTGACGGATGCGTTCTTGCACTCGCCCGATCGTCCGCCGCCGTCGGTGCCATGGCGGATCGCGGTGTGGTGGGAGGAGGAGGACCGCCTCGACGGCTCCCGCTACCGCCGGACGCACACACCGGCACCCCCCTCGTGACTGTGCTTTCCCGGGGGACACCCCCGGACCCCCGGCATGCACAAGGCCCGGCCTACGATAGGGCCCGTGCAAACCCCCCTCGCCTATATCGCCCAGCGCTGGACGCCCACCCCGCAGACCGTCCGGCGTGCCGCGCTCAGTGCCGTCGTGATGAGCGTGGTCATCATCGTCACCGGCGGCGCGGTCCGGCTGACCGGCTCCGGCCTCGGCTGCGACACCTGGCCCAAGTGCACGGACGACAGCCTCTTCGCCACGCCCGAGCAGGGTCTCCACGGCGCGATCGAGTTCGGCAACCGGATGCTGACGTACGTCCTGTCGGCCGCCGTCGGCTGGGCGATCGTCGCGGCGAGCGCGGCGAAGCCGGTGCGCCGCGGGCTGTCCCGGCTGGCCTGGTCGCAGTTCTGGATCGTCATGGGCAATGCCGTCCTCGGCGGCATCACCGTGTGGGCGGGCCTCAACCCGTGGACCGTGGCGGGGCACTTCCTGCTCGCCACCGGGCTCCTCACGGTCGCCACGGTCACCTGGCAGCGGGCCGGCGAGGGTGACGGCGCAGCCCGCCCGCGCGTCCCGCGCCCAGTGCGCAAGCTGTCCTGGGCGATCGTCGTCACCTCCGCGCTGCTGATCGCG
Organism: Streptomyces sp. NBC_00885; assembly: GCF_045207475.1. NCBI lineage: Bacteria > Bacillati > Actinomycetota > Actinomycetes > Kitasatosporales > Streptomycetaceae > Streptomyces > Streptomyces sp. NBC_00885. The sequence continues at coordinate 6,670,977 of NZ_CP108796.1, read as the reverse complement.
CTCGGCACCTCGGTGACCGGCTCCGGCAAGCACGCGGGCGACAGCAGCGATGTTCCGCGTATGCCCTGGGACTGGGCGGACGCCGCGCACGTCCACGCGATCGCCGCCTGGGTCGTCTGTGCGCTGGCCGTCGCGATGTGGCTGGTGCTGCGCGTGGTCGACGCCCCCGACGACACCCGGGCACGCGCCCGCGATCTGCTCATCGTGCTGCTCGCGCAGGGGGTGATCGGTTACGTCCAGTACTTCACGCATGTCCCCGAGGCCCTGGTCGCCGCCCATATGCTCGGCTCCGCGCTGATGTGGATCGCGGTGGTGCGGCTCGCGCTGAGCCTGCGCGAGCGTCCGGAGACGACTGCAACGCAGCTCCCGGTCCAGGCCGACTCCGCGCTATCGCATGCCTGACGGCGCGTTGTCCGGCAGTCCGTAGACGCGGCGGGCATTGCCCGCCGCGATCATCCCGGCGACCCGGTCCGCGTCTGTACGGGACCAGGCGCCGTCGCCGACCCAGCCGTCGAGCACCCGCGCCAGCGCCTCCTTGAAGATCCGCGCGCCCACCACATGCAGTTCGGGCAGCCCGCGCGCACCGCTGGAGAACAGCAGCTTCCCGAACGGCGCGAGCTCCAGAATCTCCGCGAGCACGGCCGCCGCCCGCGCCCCCGTATGCACGAGGGCGGGCCCCAGATCGGCGTACACGTGCGGGAACACGCTCGCCAGATGTGCGGCGTGACGGTGGTACGGATAGCCGTGCAGCAGCACCAGATCGGTGCCGAGCCCCGCCGAGGCTGCCGCGAAGCCGGTCATCAGCATCGGGTCCTCCACGCCGACGTGCAGCTGGAGCGGCAGTCCCGAGGCGACCGCGATCCACAGCAGATGCCGCACCAGCACCGGATCGGTGAGTCTGCCGCCGACCTGCCGAGCGGCCAGCCAGCGCCCTGCGGCCCCGCGCACCTCCCCCGGGCCAGGCGGTTCCGGGGCCAGAGCGAGCCCGTGCCCGACGGCCGCGACCGAGGTGAAGGCGACGGCGGAGGCTGCCGCGCCGTGCACGGCCTCGGCGAGGTTCGCGAGGAAGCTGTCGACGGTGCCGGAGGTGTCGGCGACCTGTTCGGCGAGCAGTTCGAGGCGGACGATCTCCCGTGCCTCGGCCGCGCCCGCGGCGGCGATCTCGGGGGGCCCGGTGAGATCCCCGGGCAGTCCGGTGTCCACCAGATAAGTGGAGATCCCGCTGCCCCTCAGCAGCCGTCTGCCCGCCTCCAGCACCCCCAGCTCGCGGCGGCGGGCGAGATAGTGGGCGGGCGGGCAGTGCGGCTCAAGACCGAGCAGTGGCGGGCACCAGCGCCGTACCGCGAAGCCGGTCTGGGTGTCGAAGAACGTGGTGCCGGGCGCGGGCGGCCCGGCGGTCCTGCCCAGGTGCGCCTCGAAGGTGCCGAGACCCAGCTCGGTACGGAGCACGCCGTGGCAGTACTGGTCCACGAGGGTCGGGGTGTCGATCATCCGGGCTCCCAGTCGTGGACCGTGTTTCCACAGTCCTAACGGGTGACACCCCGACGAGGTGTTGCTCAGCCGTTGGACGGACCGCCGAGCTGGATGCCTGCCATGCGGCTCCACTCGTACGGACCGGTGCGGACCTTCGCGGCGAATTCGCCGTCGAACGACTCGTGCAGCGTGATCCCGGCCTTCTCGGCCGCGGCCTCGGCGACGGAGTGGTTCGGCGCGACGAGGTCGCCCCAGCCGCCGTCCTCACCGACGAGCACGATGCGGGTGCCCATCTGGCCCATGTACGCGAGCTGCCCCTCGGCCCCGCCGTGCGCCTTGGAGAACGCGCCGATCTGCTTGGCGAGCCTGGCCGCCCTACGCTCTGCCTGCTTCGCCTGCTTGGTGTCTGCCATGCCGCGATGCTACTCGGCGGTAGGGCGGATGTGCCAGCGCCGGAATCAGCTCAGGAAGGGGTCGATCGCGACGGCGACGAAGAGCAGCGACACATAGGTGATGGACCAGTGGAAGAGCCGCATCTCCTTGAGCTTGCCGCCCGTCTCGCCCGCCTTGGCGCGGTTCTGCAGGGAGTGCGCCTCCCACAGCCACCAGCCGCCCGCCGCCAGCGCCACCGCGGTGTAGAACCAGCCGGTGTAGCCGAGCGGCGTGAGCAGCAGCGAGACCGCGACCATCACCCAGCTGTAGAAGACGATCTGGCGGGCGACGACCCGGTTGGAGGCGACGACGGGGAGCATCGGAACGCCCACGCGCGCGTAGTCCTCCTTGACCTTCATCGACAGCGGCCAGTAGTGCGGCGGTGTCCAGAAGAAGATGACGAGGAAGAGGATGACCGCGGCCCACGACATCGAGTTGGTGACGGCGGACCAGCCGATCAGGACCGGCATACAGCCCGCGATGCCGCCCCAGACGATGTTCTGTGCGGTGCGGCGCTTGAGGATCATCGTGTAGACGATGACGTAGAAGAGCAGCGCGCCGAGCGACAGGGCGGCGGACAGCCAGTTGACCAGCAGCCCGAACCAGAGCGTGGAGACGACGGCGAGTACGAGGCCGAAGATCAGGCCCTCGCGGGGCGACACCATTCCGGTGACCAGCGGGCGCTGGTTCGTACGGTCCATCAGCGCGTCGATGTCGCGGTCGATGTACATGTTCAGCGCGTTGGCGCCACCCGCGGACAGGTAGCCGCCGATGCAGGTCGTGAGCACGAGCCAGAGGTCGGGCACATCCTGCGCAGCCAGGAACATCACCGGAACGGTGGTGATCAGCAGCAGTTCGATGATCCGCGGCTTGGTCAGCGCCACGAATGCCTTGACGCGGGCCCCGAACGGCCGATGGCCCCCCGGGCTGGGAGTCAAGACGACCCCTGCGGGTCGGGACTCGACGGCCGTCACGCACACCCCTGACAGAGAAAATCCCAGCAAGCTCCCGGAGTGAAGACCGGTAAAGACTTGCGCGTACCACGCCACTCTAGACGTTGCCCAGACACCGATCTTCGCGGGGGTGGCCTCGTGTTGAGCGGCGGGCCGGCGGCGCGCGTATACATCGCCGACAGGCGGGGACCCGGCTGTCGCGGCACCCTGGCTGTGTCCGGCGTTTTGAATGGCGGGCACTCGAAAAGCTGCGCGTTCCTCCGGGGGTAGGCTCGACACCGCCGCGGGTCCTGAGACCGGGTGGCCGCAAGCCCGGTGATTCCGTCGTCGCCGGGATACGAACATGTGGAGAGGAGCCCTGACCCAGGGTGAGCACCAAGCCGACCACCACAGACCTCGAGTGGACCGATCTGGACCAGCGGGCCGTCGATACCGTCCGCGTCCTGGCCATGGATTCCGTACAGAAGGTCGGCAACGGCCACCCCGGTACGGCCATGAGCCTCGCGCCCGCCGCGTACGTGCTGTTCCAGAAGCTGATGCGGCACGACCCCGCCGACGCGGACTGGACCGGCCGCGACCGCTTCGTGCTGTCCGCCGGGCACTCGTCGCTGACGCTCTACATCCAGCTCTACCTGGCCGGGTACGGCCTGGAGCTCGACGACCTCAAGGCCTTCAGGACCTGGGGCTCCAAGACCCCGGGCCACCCTGAGTACGGGCACACGACGGGCGTCGAGACGACGACCGGCCCGCTCGGCCAGGGTGTCGCCAACGCGGTGGGCATGGCCATGGCCTCCCGCTACGAGCGCGGCCTGTTCGACCCGGACGCCGCCGCGGGCACCTCGCCGTTCGACCACACCATCTGGGCCGTCGCCGGTGACGGCTGCCTCCAGGAGGGCATCTCCGCGGAGGCGTCCTCGCTGGCCGGGCACCAGAAGCTGGGCAACCTGGTCCTGCTGTGGGACGACAACCACATCTCCATCGAGGGCGACACGGAGACGGCCGTCTCCGAGGACACCCTCAAGCGGTACGAGGCGTACGGCTGGCACGTCCAGCGCGTCGAGCAGCTGCCGAGCGGCGACCTCGACCCGGCAGGTCTCTACCGTGCCCTGAAGGCGGCGCAGGCCGAGACGGAGCGCCCCTCCTTCATCGCGGCCCGCTCGATCATCGCCTGGCCCGCCCCGCACGCGCAGAACACCGAGGCCGCGCACGGCTCGGCGCTCGGCGACGAGGAGGTCGCGGCCACCAAGCGCGTCCTGGGCTTCGACCCGGACAAGAGCTTCGAGGTCTCCGAAGCCGTCCTCGCGCACACCCGTGAGGCGCTCGACCGCGGCCGTGAGGCGCGGGGCGAGTGGGAGAAGACCTTCGCCGCGTGGCGTACCGCCAACCCCCAGCGCGCCGCCGAGTTCGACCGGATCCGCGCGGGCGAGCTGCCGGCGGGCTGGGAGGAGAAGCTGCCGGAGTTCGAGACCGGCAAGGGTGTCGCCACCCGCGCCGCCTCCGGCAAGATCCTGCAGGCGCTGGGCGCGGTCATCCCCGAGCTGTGGGGCGGCTCCGCCGACCTGGCGGGCTCGAACAACACGACGATCGACAAGACGTCCTCGTTCCTGCCCGACGGCAACCCGCTGCCGGGCGCGGACAAGTACGGCCGCACGATCCACTACGGCATCCGCGAGCACGCCATGGCCGCGACCATGAACGGCATCGCGCTGCACGGCAACACCCGTATCTACGGCGGCACTTTCCTGGTGTTCTCCGACTACATGCGCAATGCCGTACGGCTCGCCGCGCTGATGCACCTGCCCGTGACGCATGTGTGGACGCACGACTCGATCGGCCTCGGCGAGGACGGCCCGACCCACCAGCCCATCGAGCACCTGGCCTCGCTGCGCGCCATCCCGGGCCTGAACGTCGTCCGCCCGGCCGACGCGAACGAGACCGCGATCGCCTGGCGCGAGATCCTCAGGCGCTACACCAAGGAGTTCGGCGTGGGCGCCCCGCACGGCCTCGCGCTGACCCGCCAGGGTGTGCCGACGTACGAGCGCAACGAGGAAGCCGCCAAGGGCGGTTACGTGATGTTCGACGCCGAGGGCGGCAAGCCCGAGGTGGTCCTCATCGGTACCGGCTCCGAGGTGCAGCTCGCCGTCGAGGCGCGCGAGCAGCTGCAGGCCGCGGGCATCCCGACCCGGGTCGTCTCGATGCCGTGCGTCGAGTGGTTCGAGCAGCAGGACCAGCAGTACCGCGACTCGGTGCTGCCGCCGGCCGTGAAGGCGCGCGTGGCGGTCGAGGCGGGCATCGGTCTGACCTGGCACCGTTTCGTCGGTGACGCCGGTCGCATCGTTTCGCTGGAGCACTTCGGCGCTTCGGCGGACGGCAAGGTTCTCTTCCGTGAGTTCGGCTTCACTGGCGACGCGGTGGCCGCCGCCGCGCGGGAATCTCTTGAGGCCGCGGCGCGCTGACGCCCGTATACGACAAGTAGGAGATGCAACTCTCATGACAGACGCACTCAAGCGCCTCTCCGACGAAGGCGTCGCGATCTGGCTCGACGACCTGTCCCGCAAGCGGATCACGTCCGGCAATCTCGCCGAACTGATCGACCAGCAGCACGTCGTGGGCGTCACCACCAACCCGTCGATCTTCCAGAAGGCGATCTCGCACGGTGACGGTTACGAGCAGCAGCTCACCGACCTCGCCGTGCGCAAGGTGACCGTCGAGGAAGCCGTACGCATGATCACGACGGCGGACGTCCGCGACGCCGCCGACATCCTGCGCCCGGTCTTCGACGCCACCGGCGGCCAAGACGGCCGGGTCTCCATCGAGGTCGACCCGCGCCTGGCGCACAACACCCCCGCGACCATCGCCGAGGCCAAGCAGCTCGCCTGGCTGGTGGACCGTCCCAACACCCTCATCAAGATCCCGGCGACGAAGGCCGGTCTGCCGGCGATCACCGAGGTCATCGGCAAGGGCATCAGCGTCAATGTCACGCTGATCTTCTCGCTGGAGCGCTACCGCGAGGTCATGGACGCCTACCTGGCCGGTCTGGAGAAGGCCAAGGCCGCCGGCCTGGACCTGTCCAAGATCCAGTCCGTCGCCTCCTTCTTCGTGTCCCGCGTGGACACCGAGATCGACAAGCGTCTGGACGCCCTGGGCACGCCCGAGGCGAAGGAGGCCCGCGGAAAGGCGGCCGTCGCCAACGCCCGTCTGGCGTACGAGGCGTACGAGGAGGTCTTCTCGTCCGACCGCTGGGCCGCGCTCGACAAGGCTCAGGCCAACAAGCAGCGTCCGCTGTGGGCCTCGACCGGCGTCAAGGACCCGGCGTACAAGGACACGCTGTACGTCGACGACCTGGTCGCGCCCGGCACGGTGAACACCATGCCGGAGGCCACCCTCGACGCCACCGCCGACCACGGCGAGATCACCGGTGACACCGTGCGCGGCACCTACGACCAGGCGCGTGCCGACCTCGACGCGGTCGCGAAGCTCGGGATCTCCTACGACGATGTCGTCCAGGTCCTCGAGGACGAGGGTGTCGACAAGTTCGCCGTGTCCTGGAACGACCTGCTCAAGTCGACCGAGGCCGAGCTCAAGCGCCTCGCTCCTTCGGAGGGCTGACCACCTTGTCCGGTACTGGCGGAGCCAACCCGCTCCGTGACGCCGCAGACCGACGGCTCCCGCGTATCGCGGGGCCGTCGGGCCTGGTCATCTTTGGCGTTACGGGCGATTTGTCACGTAAAAAGTTGATGCCTGCCATCTATGACCTGGCCAATCGCGGCCTGCTGCCGCCGGGCTTCTCACTCGTCGGCTTCGCTCGCCGCGAGTGGCAGCACGAGGACTTCGCCCAGGAGGTCCACGACGCCGTCAAGGCACATGCCCGTACGCCGTTCCGCGAGGAGGTCTGGCAGCAGCTCATCCAGGGGATGCGCTTCGTCCAGGGCGACTTCGACGACGACGACGCCTTCGAGACGCTGAAGTCCACCATCGAGGACCTCGACAAGGTTCAGGGCACCGGCGGCAATTTCGCCTTCTACCTCTCCGTGCCGCCGAAGTTCTTCCCCAAGGTCGTCCAGCAGCTCAAGAAGCACGGGCTGGCCGACCAGACGGACGGCTCCTGGCGCCGCGCGGTGATCGAGAAGCCCTTCGGCCACGACCTGGTCTCCGCCATGGAGCTCAACCAGGTGGTACACGAGGTCTTCCCGGCCAACGAGGTCTTCCGGATCGACCATTACCTCGGCAAGGAGACGGTCCAGAACATCCTGGCGCTGCGCTTCGCCAACACGCTCTTCGAGCCGATCTGGAACCGCTCCTACGTCGACCATGTCCAGATCACCATGGCCGAGGACATCGGCATCGGCGGCCGTGCCGGCTACTACGACGGCATCGGCGCCGCCCGTGACGTCATCCAGAACCACCTGCTCCAACTGCTCGCGCTGACCGCGATGGAGGAGCCCGCCTCCTTCGACGCGGATGCGCTGGCGGCCGAGAAGACCAAGGTGCTCGGCGCGGTGAAGCTGCCCAAGGACCTGGCCACCGGCACGGTGCGCGCGCAGTACGCCGCGGGCTGGCAGGGCGGCGAGAAGGCCGTCGGCTATCTCCAGGAAGACGGCATCGACCCCAAGTCGAAGACCGACACCTACGCGGCCATCAAGCTGGAGATCGACAACCGCCGCTGGGCGGGCGTCCCGTTCTATCTCCGTACGGGCAAGCGGCTCGGCCGCCGGGTGACCGAGATCGCGGTGATCTTCCAGCGCGCCCCGCACTCCCCCTTCGACCACACGGCCACCGAGGAGCTGGGGCAGAACGCCCTGGTGATCCGGGTCCAGCCGGACGAGGGTGTGACGATGCGGTTCGGCTCGAAGGTGCCGGGCACCTCGATGGAGGTCCGGGACGTCTCGATGGACTTCGCGTACGGCGAGTCCTTCACCGAATCAAGCCCCGAGGCGTACGAGCGCCTCATCCTCGACGTCCTGCTCGGCGACTCCAACCTCTTCCCGAGGCTGGCCGAGGTCGAGCTCTCCTGGAAGATCCTCGACCCGATCGAGCAGTTCTGGGACAGGCACGGCAAGCCCGCGCAGTACCAGGCCGGTACATGGGGCCCGGTCGAGGCGGACGAAATGCTCGCACGAGACGGACGGAGCTGGCGTCGGCCATGAAGATCGACCTTACGGACACCACCTCCAGCAAGATCAACAAGGCTCTGGTGCAGGGGCGCCGGGCGATCGGCACCCCGGCCGTCGGCATGGTGCTCACCCTGGTCATCGTCACCGACGAGGAGAACGCCTACGACGCGCTGAAGGCCGCCAACGAGGCCTCGCGCGAACACCCTTCGCGCACCCTCGTCGTCATCAAGCGCGTCTCGCGCTCTCCGCGCGACCGGGCCAAGGCACGCCTGGACGCCGAGGTGCGCGTCGGCGCGGACGCGGGCACCGGCGAGACGGTGGTGCTGCGGCTGTACGGCGAGGTGGTCGACCACGCCCAGTCGGTGGTCCTGCCGCTGCTGCTGCCCGACGCACCGGTCGTGGCCTGGTGGCCGGTGAACTCGCCGAGCGATCCGGCCAACGACCCGCTGGGCACGCTGGCGCAGCGCCGGGTCACGGACACGTACGCCTCCGAACAGCCGGTGCACGAACTGACGGCCCGCGCCGAGGCCTACACCCCGGGCGACACCGATCTGTCCTGGACCAGGATCACGCCGTGGCGCTCCATGCTCGCGGCCGCCCTGGACCAGGTGATGTGCGAGGTCACATCGGTCGAGGTGGAGGGCGAGGAGTTCAACCCGAGCTGCGAGCTGCTCGCCATGTGGCTGGCCGACCGGCTGCACGTACCGGTGAAGCGGTCGCAGTCCTCCGGACCGGGCCTCACGGCCGTACGGATGGAGACCAGCACCGGGCAGATCGTGCTGGACAGGGCGGACGGCTCGCTCGCGACGCTGTCCATCCAGGGGCAGCCGGACCGGGCGGTGGCGCTCAAGCGGCGCGACACGGCCGAGCTGATCGCGGAGGAACTGCGGCGGCTCGACCCGGACGACACCTACGCCTCGGCACTGCGGTTCGGCGTACACAGGCTGGCCGACGGGGAGGACGACGCGGCCGACGCACCCAAGTCGGCCAAGTCCGCCGAGAAGTCCGCACCCGCGAAGAAGGCCGCCACGGCCAAGAAGGCGGCCTCGAAGTGAGTGCACCGCAGCTCGTCGTCCACCGTGACAAGGAGCTGATGGCACAGGCCGCGGCGGCGCGCCTGATCACCAGGATCGTGGACGCGCAGGCCGCACGCGGCTCGGCGTCGGTGGTCCTGACGGGCGGCCGCAACGGCAACGCCCTGCTGGCCGCGCTCGGAGCCTCCTCGGCCCGGGACGCGATCGACTGGCCACGGCTGGACCTGTGGTGGGGAGACGAGCGGTTCCTCCCGGAGGGCGACCCGGAGCGCAATGTCACACAGGCCCGTGAGGCCCTGCTCGACAGCGTGCCGGTGGATCCGGCGCGGGTGCACGCGATGCCCGCGTCAAACGGCCCGTACGGCAGCGACGCGGATGCCGCGGCCGCCGCGTACGCCGCCGAACTCGCTGCGGCGGCGGGCCCGGAGGACCACGGTCCGGTGCCGACGTTCGACGTCCTGATGCTGGGCGTCGGACCCGACACGCATGTGGCGTCGCTCTTCCCCGAGCTGCCCGGGGTCCGCGAGTCCTCCCGCACGGTGGTCGGCGTCCACGGCGCGCCCAAACCCCCGCCCACGCGTATCTCGCTCACGCTCCCGGCGATCCGGGCGGCACGCGAGGTCTGGCTGCTGGCGGCGGGCGAGGACAAGGCGAAGGCGGTGACGATAGCCCTCTCGGGAGCGGGCGAGGTCCAGGCACCGGCCGCGGGGGCGCACGGCCGCAGCCGGACACTGTGGCTGCTGGACGCGGCGGCGGCGTCGGGGCTGCCGCGGGGGCTGTACCCGCCGGCGTCGCCGTAACCGGGGGCGCTGCCCCCGGACCCCCGCGCCTCAAACGCCGGCGGGGCTGAAATGTGCGGCTGGGCCGCACATTCAGCCCGTCCGGCGTTTGAGGACATGCGGCCGAAGGTCGCATTCGGGGTCGGGGGCGGAGCCCCCGGTTCGCGCCGCGAAGCGGGCGCAGGGGTCTGGGGGCTTGCCCCCAGTTCGGGAAGGGGCGGGGTGGGGAACAGCCCGCCGCAGGCGCCACCCGCCCCTTCGGGCAGACCCGCGGTCATACGGGAATGGTCGCGCCGCCCTCGGCCGCACCGCACCCCGCCGCCCCGTCCTCCCGTACGGCGACGAGAAACGGCTCAAGCACCCCCGGCACCGCCTCCGCGGCGAACGCCAGGCCCTCGTCCTCCGCCGCGTCGTAGACGGAATACGCACCCGACCCCGCGGCCGTCGTCGCCGTCAGCGTCAGCACTCCGGCCCGGCGCTGGAAGACCGACTGCTTCACGGACCAGCCGATGACCCCGCCCCGCTGCAGCGCGACCGTCGCGCGGCGGACGGTGCCGGAGCGGGCCACCAGATACGCGCCGCTGATGCCGTGCCCCAGAGCGCGGTACGCGTCCAGCGCGAGGACCACTGCGACCGGCAGCCCCACCACCGCGCCCGCCGCCGCGAGGTACAGCAGGACGGGCGTGAGCCAGGCACCGAGGACCGTCAGCACCAGCGGGGGCAGCAGCGCCGCCGTCAGCGCCCATCTCAGCCTGCGGGTACGCGCGGCCCGAGGGTGCGCGGTCAGCGGGGCCGCGCTCGTCGGGGCGACGGATTCGCGCAGCACCCGCGCTGCCACCTCGTCCGCCACCGCCCGCGGCGCCGGAGGCAGCAGCACCTTCAGGTCACCGTGTTTGTCCTGCTCGTCGTCGACGAGCCCCGTGGCGATCGCGTCGACACGGGCCGCGCCGAGCAGCCTGACGCCGAGCGGCTCGACCAGTTCCACACCGCGCAGCCTGCGCTCCTCTATGGAGATCGAGCGGGCGGTGAACAGGCCCCTGCGCACCCGCAGTGTGCCGCCGGGCTCCCGCTCCAGGCGGTAGTTCCACCACATCTCGATCCAGAGGCCGAGCGCGCCGACGATCCCCGCGACCAGGACCGCGCCGGCAAGAACCAGGACCGTCCAGAGGACGGAGGTGTCCCGGAAACGCTCCCCCACCCAGTCGATGACCTTGCCCTGCGCCCCGAACCATTCGCTGACCTGCATCACACCGCCGGCGGCCGCGCCGCCGAGCAGCGGGGCGACGAAGGAGACCGGGGCGTAGCGGAGCCAGGCCGGGTCGAGTGCGGCGAGTTCGCCCTCGCGTATGCCGGGTTCCGGCGCCGCCCGGGCCAGCAGTTCCCTGCGCAGCCGCTCTCCCTCGGCCTTGTCCACAGCGTCGAGCTCCAGCGTGGACTCGCCGCCGCTGTGTTCGCCGGTGCCGATGCGCACCTTGACCAGACCGAGGACGCGCAGCAGCGGATTGGCGGCCAGATCGACGCTGCGGATGCGTTCGCGGGCCAGCGAGCGGCGTCTGACCAGCAGCAGTCCGGTGTGGAGTTCGGCGCGCTCGGGACCTATGCGGTAGCGGGTGCGGCGCCACCGTACATAGTCCGCGCCCGCGCCCGCCGCGATCATCGGCACCGCCCCGGCCAGTACCCAGGCGAACGCCTGCCACAGCGGCATGTCGCCCGCGAGTCCGAGTGCGGTGGGCAGCCCGGCGCCCGCGGCCACGCCCGCCATGACGAACGCGGCGACCAGGACCGTGCGCCGCTCGAGCCGTTGCCAGTCCCCGTCCGGGGAGCTCATGTCGCGTCCCCGGGTGTGGCCTGGGTGATCCGGGTCAGCTGTTCGGCGAGCCGGGAGGCGAGCTCATGGTCGAGCCCCTCGATCTTGATCGCGCCTTTGGAGGACGCGGTCGTGACGACGACCGTGGCGAGCCGGAAGGCCTGTTCCAGCGGGCCGCGCACCGTGTCGACGGTCTGGATCCGGGACATGGGCGCGATCCGCCACTCCTGCCAGAGCGCTCCCGTACGGACGTAGACGGCCTCGTCCGTGACCTCCCAGCGGTGTACCCGGAACCACCAGGCGGGGAAGGAGGCGGCGCCGGCCAGACCCAGCACCGCCACCACCGCGGCGACCGTCAGCAGCGGTGGCCGCGCGGGCGCGATGAGCACGCCCAGCACGGCCAGTACCAGCACCGGGACCGCCGTTGCCAGCAGCCACTGGACCCGCCACCAGCCGACCACCCGCTCGTCGAGCGTGTTGTTCGGCGGCCTCAGCCGCACCGCGCCCTCCCCCGTCATCGGCTCAGCGACCGCGCAGCGTGCGGTACTTGGCCACGAGCGTCGCGGTCGAGCTGTCCAGCTGCTCGCCGCCCGTCCCCGCGGTCAGTACCGGCTCGATCTTCTTGGCGAGGACCTTGCCGAGTTCGACGCCCCACTGGTCGAAGGAGTCGATGTTCCAGATGGCGCCCTGGACGAACACCTTGTGCTCGTAAAGGGCGATGAGCTGCCCGAGGACGGACGGCGTGAGCTCGTCCGCGAGGATCGTCGTCGTGGGGTGGTTGCCCCGGAACGTCTTGTGCGCCACCAGTTCCTCGGGCACGCCCTCGGCACGTACCTCGTCCGGCGTCTTGCCGAAGGCGAGCGCCTGGGTCTGCGCGAAGAAGTTGGCCATCAGCAGGTCGTGCTGGGCCACCAGACGCGGCGACAGATCCGTGACGGGCCTGGCGAAGCCGATGAAGTCCGCCGGGATGACCTTGGTGCCCTGGTGGATCAACTGGTAGTACGCGTGCTGCCCGTTGGTGCCCGGCGTGCCCCAGACGACAGGTCCGGTCTGCCAGTCCACGCGGTTGCCCTCGCGGTCCACGGACTTGCCGTTGGACTCCATGTCGAGCTGCTGCAGATACGCGGTGAACTTGGACAGGTAGTGGGAGTACGGCAGCACCGCGTGCGACTGCGCGTCGAAGAACGCGCCATACCAGACGCCCAGCAGGCCGAGCAGCAGCGGCGCGTTGGTCTCAGGCGGTGCCGTGCGGAAGTGCTCGTCGACGAGGTGGAAGCCGTCGAGCATCTCCCGGAAGCGGTCCGGGCCGATCGCGATCATCAGCGAGAGCCCGATGGCGGAGTCGTAGGAGTAGCGCCCGCCGACCCAGTCCCAGAACTCGAACATGTTGGCCGTGTCGATACCGAAGTCGCCGACCTTCTCCGCATTGGTCGACAGTGCGACGAAGTGCTTGGCGACGGCCTCCTGACCGGCGTTCAGCTCGGTGAGCAGCCAGTCGCGGGCGGACGTGGCGTTGGTGATGGTCTCGATGGTGGTGAAGGTCTTGGAGGCGATGATGAACAGCGTCTCGGCCGCGTCCAGGTCCCGTACGGCCTCGTGCAGATCGGCTCCGTCGACGTTCGAGACGAAGTGGAACGTCAGGTCGCGCGCGGTGAAGGAGCGCAGTACCTCGTACGCCATGGCGGGGCCCAGATCGGAGCCGCCGATGCCGATGTTGACGATGTTCTTGATGGGCCTGCCGGTGTGGCCGGTCCACTCGCCGGAGCGGATCCGCTCCGAGAAGGCTGCCATCGTGTCGAGCACCGCGTGCACGGCGGGCACCACGTTCTCGCCGTCCACCTCGATCACCGCCTCGCGCGGGGCGCGCAGGGCCGTGTGCAGAACGGCCCGGTTCTCCGTGGTGTTGATCTTCTCGCCGCGGAACATCGCGTCCCGCAGGGCGCCGACACCGGTGGCCGCGGCCAGCTCGCGCAGCAGCGCCAGCGTCTCGTCGGTCACCAGGTGCTTGGAGTAGTCGAGGTGAAGGTCCCCGACCTGGAGGGTGTAGCCGCTGCCGCGTGCCTCGTCGGCCGCGAACAGCTCCCGCAGATGTGTCTGTCCCAGCTGCTCGCGGTGCTTGCCGAGAGCGGCCCATTCGGGCGTCTGGTTGAGCCTCGTACGGCCTTCTGCGCTCATCTTGGACATCAGCCCACTTCTTCTCGTACCTGCCTGCGTGCCCCGCTGCGTCTCCAACCTAATTGATCAGCGGGGTACCACGGCGTACGTCGAAGAGACGCAGCGCGAAAGACGCGCCGAAGAAGCGGAGGACGCGTCAAAAAGAAAGTCCGGCCGGGCACCCTCGGGTGTCCGGCCGGACCGCAATCTCTAGATCTCGCCCCGCAGTTTGGCCAGCGCTTCGGCGAGAATCGCCTCACCGTCCGCGTCGCTGCGCCGCTCGCGCACATAGGCGAGGTGCGTCTTGTACGGCTCCGTACGCGGCGGGTCCGGTGGATTGTCCCGATCCTGACCGGCCGGGAAGCCGCAGCGCGGGCAGTCCCACGTATCGGGGACCTGTGCGTCGCTGGCGAAGCTCGGCTGCGTCTCGTGCCCGTTGGAGCACCAGAAGGAGATGCGCAGGCGCGGCGCGGACTCGCCCCGCTCGGCCTCACCCATCGGCCCCGCTCCGACCCGGCTTCCCCGGATCGCGTTGCCACTTGCCACGGTCGTAACTCCCTGCGTGATGGTGCTGCACAGCGTCTCACAGCGGCTGCGCCGCGGTGCCCCAGTCTACGTAAGGCCCAACGCTCGTCCAGTGATTGGAGTTACACCCCACCCCGGGACGTGGATGGCCTGGGTCAGCTGTCCAACTTGATCAGCAGACCAAGTACGACAATGCAGGCAAACCACAGCAGACCGATTACCACGGTGATGCGGTCGAGGTTACGCTCGGCGACCGAGGAGCCACCCACCGAGGACTGCATTCCGCCACCGAACATGTCGGAGAGGCCGCCGCCCTTCCCCTTGTGCATCAGCACCAGCAGCAGCAGCAAGCCACTGAAGATGATCAGGGCAATCGAGAACCCGACAATCACGGCTGGACCAACTTCCTAGGACTCAAATGGAGGACGGGGGCCGGGTGGCATTTCCATGCTGCCTACTCGGCCCCCGCAAGGGTACGACGGATCCGCGCTACCGCATACTCACTGGTCGCGGAACCGGACGATCTTGACGAACTCCTCGGCGTCCAGCGCCGCACCGCCCACCAGGGCACCGTCCACATCGGGCTGCGCCATGATCGCGGCGACGTTCCCGGCCTTCACCGAGCCGCCGTACTGGATGCGGACCTTGGCGGCCAGCTCCTCGGAGTACAGCTCCGCCAGACGCCCGCGGATCGCACCGCAGACCTCCTGCGCGTCCTCGGGGGTCGCGACCTCGCCGGTGCCGATGGCCCACACCGGCTCGTACGCGATCACGATCGACTCGGCCTGCTCGGCCGGGACGTCGCTGAGGCCGCCGTCGAGCTGCGCGAGCGTGTACTCGACCTGGTTGCCCGCCTTGCGGATGTCCAGGCCCTCTCCGACGCAGAGGATCGGGGTCAGGCCGTGCTTGAAGGCGGCCTTGACCTTGGCGTTGCAGAGCTCGTCCGTCTCGGCGTGGTACTGGCGGCGCTCGGAGTGGCCCACGGTGACGTAGGTGCACTTCAGCTTGGCCAGCATCGGGCCCGAGATCTCGCCGGTGTACGCGCCGGAGTCGTGCGCCGAGATGTCCTGGGCGCCGTACTTGATCTTGAGCTTGTCGCCGTCGACCAGGGTCTGTACGGACCGCAGGTCGGTGAAGGGCGGCAGGACGGCGACCTCGACGGCCTCGTAGTCCTTGTCCGCCAGGGCGAAGGCGAGCTTCTGGACGTGCGCGATGGCCTCGAGGTGGTTGAGGTTCATCTTCCAGTTGCCCGCCATCAGCGGGATACGGTCACTCACGGTTTTCAGTCCTCCAGTGCGGCGAGGCCGGGGAGCGTCTTGCCCTCGAGGTATTCGAGGCTGGCGCCACCGCCGGTGGAAATGTGGCCGAATGCGTTCTCGTCGAAACCGAGCGTGCGCACGGCGGCTGCCGAGTCGCCGCCGCCGACAACGGTGAAGCCCTTGCTGCCGAGCAGCGCCTCGGCGACGGCCTTGGTGCCTTGGGCGTAGTCGGGGTGCTCGAAGACGCCCACCGGGCCGTTCCAGAAGACGGTCTCGGCGTCGGCGATCTTCGACGCGAACAGCTCGCGCGACTTCGGGCCGATGTCCAGACCCTCCTTGTCGGCGGGGATCTTGTCGGCGTCGACGGTGATGAAGTCGGCCGGGGCCTTGGTCTTCAGGTCGGGGAACTCGCCCGAGGCGAGGATGTCGACCGGCAGAACGATCTCGACGCCGTTCTTCTCGGCGCGCTCCATGTACTCGGTGACGGTCGGGATCTGGTCCTCCTGGAGGAGGGAGATGCCGACCTCGTGGCCCTTGGCCTTGAGGAAGGTGTAGGCCATGCCGCCGCCGATGAGGATGCGGTCGGCCTTGCCGAGCAGCTCGTCGATGACGCCGAGCTTGTCGGAGACCTTGGCGCCGCCGAGGATCACGACGTACGGGCGCTGCACCTCCTCGGTGAGCTTCTTCAGGACGCCGACCTCGGTGGCGATGAGGTAGCCGGCGGCGTGCGGCAGCCGGGCCGGGAGGTCGTACACCGAGGCGTGCTTGCGGTGGACGGCCCCGAAGCCGTCGCCGACGTACACATCGGCGAGCGCGGCCAGCTGGTCCGCGAACGCGCCGCGCTCGGCGTCGTCCTTGCTCGTCTCGCCGGCATTGAAGCGGAGGTTCTCGATGACGGCGACCTGGCCGTCGGCGAGGCCCGCGACGACGGCCTTGGCCGATTCACCGACGGTGTCGGTCGCGAACGCGACATCGGCGCCGAGCAGCTCACCGAGGCGCCGTGCGGCCGGGGCGAGCGAGAAGGCCGGGTCCGGGGCGCCCTTGGGGCGGCCCAGGTGCGAGGCGACGACGACGCGCGCGCCCGCCTCGGCGAGCTTGGCGACGGTCGGCTGGACCGCGCGGATGCGGCCGTCGTCGGTGATCGTGGTGCCGTCGAGCGGCACATTGAGGTCGGCGCGGACGAATACCCGCTTGCCCGCGACCCCTTGGTCGAGAAGTTGGTCGATCGTCTTCATGAGAATGCGGCTCCTCCTGCGGCTGGTACGTGCGACAGGGCCTGGGCGGCGCTTCGTTGCGCGGCCCAAGCCCTGTCGCTCACATCGTGGTGCTCTCTTTGCAGATCAGCTTGCAGATCAGAGCTGGCCGCCGACGAAGACCGTGAGGTCCACGAGGCGGTTGGAGTAGCCCCACTCGTTGTCGTACCAGCCGAGGATCTTCACCGACTTGCCCTCCTGGACCATGGTCAGGGAGGAGTCGAAGGTGCAGGAGGCCGGGTCGCCGACGATGTCCGAGGAGACGATCGGGTCCTCGGTGTAGAAGAGAACGCCCTGCAGGTCGCCGGAGTCGGCGGCCTTCTTGAACGCGGCGTTGACCTCGTCCTTGGTGACCTCGCGCTGCAGCTCCACCACAAGGTCGGTGGCCGAACCGGTCGGGACCGGAACGCGCATCGCGATGCCGTCGAGCTTGCCCTTGAGCTGCGGAAGGACCAGAGCGGTGGCCTTCGCGGCACCGGTGGTGGTCGGGATGATGTTCTCGGCGGCGGCGCGGGCGCGGCGCAGGTCCGAGTGCGGGAAGTCAAGGATGCGCTGGTCGTTCGTGTACGCGTGGACCGTGGTCATCAGCCCCTTGACGATGCCGAAGTTCTCGTCGAGAACCTTGGCCATCGGCGCCACACAGTTGGTGGTGCAGGAGGCGTTGGAGATGACGTGGTGGTTGGCCGCGTCGTACTTGTCCTGGTTGACGCCCATCACGATGGTGATGTCCTCGTCCTTGGCCGGAGCCGAGATGAGGACCTTCTTGGCGCCGCCGGCGATGTGCTTCGCGGCGTCGGCCTTCTTCGTGAAGATGCCGGTGGACTCGATGACGATGTCGACGCCCAGCTCGCCCCACGGAATATCGGCGGGGTTGCGCTCGGACAGCACCTTGATGGTGCGGCCGTCGACGGTGATCGTGTCGGCGGTGTGGGTCACCTCGGCCTTGAGGCGGCCCAGGATGGTGTCGTACTTCAGAAGGTGGGCGGTGGTCGCAGTGTCACCAAGGTCGTTGACAGCCACGATCTCGATGTCAGCACCCTGCTCCAGCAGCGCGCGGAAGTAGTTACGACCGATGCGGCCAAAGCCGTTGATGCCTACGCGGATCGTCACGAACCGATCTCCTCGTTGGTACGCCGGGTTTCGACGCCGGCGAGCTGTATGGGATGTCCCCGACCGCCTACGACCCTACCCCCCTGGCGGCCTGTGAGTGACATCGAGAGGGCCTGTGCGCGCCACGGCGACTCCTACCCCTCAGTAGGGTTCTGGCAGGGGCAGGAGCCGCCTTGGCGTGCCTCCCGGTGTCAGCTGCCGAGGGCCCTCAGCGCCTTCCGGATGACGTTCTTGCGGTCGCCCGGAGCGGGCACGTGCTCGAGGCCGAAGCCGATGAGCACGGTGTCCTCGGTGGTGACGGCGGCCTGGGAGTGGAAGAGCGCCTGGGCCCGCGCCCAGTCGACCGTGTTCCCCGGGCTGCCGGCCGGCGGTCCTGGCACGGCCCACGGGCCGAGCGCGGTCTCGAAGCCCTCGGGACCCTGCGGGGTGCCGGAGACGACGAGCCTGGTGTCGTCGACGAAGGCGCCGATCCCGCCGGTGCCCGGGTCGGAGACGTACGAGATCGACAGCTCGACCTGCTTTCCGGCGTAGGCGCTGAGGTCCACCGAGACCTGCTGCCAGCCGTTGGAGGAGCCCGTGAAGCGGTTCCACGCGCCGCTGGTGCCGGTCGCCGTGCAGCCGGCGGCCGCGACCGTCAGGTAGTGGGCGAGGAACGGGTGGCCGTTGACGTAGTAGCCCTCCTCGCACTGGACGGGCACCTCGCTGGTGGTGCCGCCGTTGGCGTCCGGCAGGGTCGTCCAGTCGTCCTGGCCCACCGTGTGCGCCTCGACGACGACATTGTCGAAACCGCGCTCGGTGTCGTAGCTGAGCTGGAACTGCAGGCTCGGCTTCGCGGTGGCCGCCGTGCCGGACAGATCCACCGTGCGCGCCAGGCGCATGTACGCGTCGTCCTGGTGCTTCGCCGCGGCGAACCAGTCGCCCGCGGCGGGCTCGAAGGGCGTGCGCGTCCCCGGATAGGTGCCCGCCGACGCGCTCTCGAACTGCGGGAACCGGTCGGGCTTGAGGGTGTCCGACGTGATGGTGTACGCCCCGGCCAGGTCGAGCGGATTGCCGCTCGCGTCGCCGAGCGCCGCCGTCGCGCCCGCGAGCGTCCCGGAACCGGCGAAGGAGGGCGGGGACTTGAGCCCGACGCGGTTGTAGGCGCCGAGGTAGTACTGGGCGAAGTCGTTGGAGTCCGCGCCGCCCAGGTCGATGGTGCCGCCGGCCTGCTCACCGGCGTTGATCAGCTTGCCGCCCTCGTTGAGGTAGTCCCGTACGACGCCGGTGGTCGCCGCGGAGGGCTGGCCCGCGCCGGTGTACCAGACGACGGTCTTGAAGTGGTCGAGCACGCCCAGCGCGCTCGGGACGCCCTGCGTCGCGACGTCCCAGACCGCGGCACGGCGGCCGTTGTCCGCGAGGGCCCTGGTGTACGCGGCGGTGTTCTTCGCCGGGGTGGTGCCGCCCTCTTCGGCGATCACCAGTGTGTCGGCGCGCGGCCGCTGCGCGATCGTGTAGGTGAAGTGCTCGCTGGCGGTGGGCTCTCCGGCCCGGGTCTCGCCGGTGAACCAGACCTCGACCGTGTCGCCGACGTCACCGTCCCGGACCTTGGCGCGGTACTCGTCGAAGCGGATGTTGTCGTCGCCGCCGTACGTCTCGCCGCCCTTCCAGCGCCTGAGTGTCTGGTCGTGCGTACGGCCGCCGTTGACGCGGTACTTGAACTCCTTGTCGCGTACGGACTTACGGGCGACGACGGAGACTTCCTGGTCGCCACCGCGCGCGTAGGAGGTGGTGAAGGCGTCGGGGGTGAAGTCCGCGGCCTTCAGACCGAGCGAGGAGGAGGGCTGATCGGGATGGGCGGCGGTCTCGGCGACGGAGAGCGCGAACGGGATGTTCTTGGCGAACTCCTGCTGGATCAGCTTCTCGTCGTCGGGGAAGGTGAACACCGACGCGCAGTCGGCCGGGTTCCAGGGGTCGTTGGGGTCGATGCGCGAGGCGGTCCCGCAGGTCGACATCTCCGGGGTGTACATCATCATCCCGTTGACGTTGGCCGCGTGGCCGTCGGCCTCGCCGTTGGTCGTGTAGAGCTCGGAGGAGACCTGGGGGCGGTAGCCGGGGATCGCGGAGTTCTGCGGCGTACCGGCGAGGGACTGGTAGAGCACGTCGTCCGGGGTCGGGGTGGCGACCTGCCAGCCGACTCCGTACAGGAGCAGCTGGGCCGCGGAGTGGTAGTTGATGCCGTACTCGAAGCCGATGCGCCTCTCGAAGGCGTCGAGCGCCCTGGTCTCGGGCTCGGAGGCCGGGCCGGTGCCGCGGTAGGTCTCGGATGCCGGGTCGGGGGACGAACCCTCGTTGTCGTAGCCCCACTTGTAGGCGAAGTTCCGGTTGAGGTCGACGCCGTCGCCCGGGGTGATCTTGCCGTCGCCGTTGTTGTCGTGGAGGTTCTTGCGCCACTGGCGCTCGTCGGTGCCGGTGAACGTGTAGTCGTAGCCGTCGGGGTTGGCGGAGATGACGAACCACAGTTCGGTGGAGTCGACGATCTTCGTGATCCGCGGGTCCTTACCGTAGTTCTCCAGGTAGTAGTGCATCAGCCGCCGGGTCATCTCCGGGGTGATCCACTCACGCGCGTGCTGGTTGGACAGATACAGCGTGGAGGGCTTGGAGCCGTCCCGGTACTTCTTGGCGCCCTTGCTGACCTTGAGGGCGAGGATGTCCTGGCCCTTGACGGTCTTGCCGATGCTGACGACCTTGGTGAGGGCGGGATTGGCCTGCGCGGTGGCGAGGATCTCGCGCTTTAGTCCGTTGTCCCCGCCGTACGGGCGGAAGACGCCGTCGCCCGCTGCCGCCACCCGCTTCTCGGCGGAGGACGAGACGGTGTGCTCGGTGACCTCGATGCCCTGCTTGCGCAGAGCGGCGGCCTGCCTGTCGGTGAGGTAGAGCTCCACGGTGGCGGCGCCCTTGTCGGGCACCTGCTCGGTCAGTTCGTGGCCGTCGGCGCCCGCCGCGAGGATCAGCGGGACCTGGGTCTTGGTGACTTGGGCGCGCCATACGGACAGTCCGTCGCCGCCGCCCGCGGGTTGTGCCTGGGCGAGCGGCGCGGCCGCGAGTCCGGCTGTCAGGAGTGATACGGCGGCGAGGATCGATCTCGCTCTTCGTCTCATTGGCCCCCCTTGCTGGTGTCTGCCAGGAAAGTGAACAGACGCCAGACTCATCACACCCCATGGCCATGTCAAGACAGCCACGCCGTCCGAAAGAGTGCACACAAAACCGCTGTCGGCGTTCGGGTGAATGCCGACAGCGGCCGGTGGAACGAGTGGTGAGGGTGGATCAGCCCACGAGGCCGTCCGCCATCTCCTCGGTGAGGTTGGACTCCGTGCCCGGAATGCCGAGATCCTGGGCCCGCTTGTCCGCCATCGCAAGCAGTCGGCGGATACGGCCCGCGACGGCGTCCTTCGTCAGCGGCGGGTCGGCGAGCGCGCCCAGCTCCTCCAGGGATGCCTGCTTGTGCTCCATGCGCAGCCGTCCGGCCGCCGCGAGGTGCTCGGGCACCTCCTCGCCGAGGATCTCCAGCGCGCGCTGGACGCGGGCGCCCGCGGCGACCGCGGCGCGCGCCGAGCGGCGCAGATTGGCGTCGTCGAAGTTGGCGAGGCGGTTGGCGGTGGCGCGCACCTCGCGCCGCATCCGCCGCTCCTCCCAGGCGAGCACGGACTCGTGGGCGCCGAGGCGGGTCAGCAGCGCGCCGATCGCGTCCCCGTCGCGCACGACGACGCGGTCCACACCGCGCACCTCGCGCGCCTTGGCGGCGATGGAGAGCCGACGGGCGGCGCCGACCAGCGCGAGAGCGGCCTCCGGGCCCGGGCAGGTGACCTCCAGCGAGGAGGAGCGGCCCGGCTCGGTGAGCGAACCGTGTGCCAGGAACGCGCCGCGCCAGGCGGCCTCCGCGTCACACGTGGCGCCCGAGACGACCTGCGGCGGCAGTCCCCGGATCGGGCGGCCCCTGCCGTCGACCAGACCGGTCTGGCGGGCCAGCTGGTCGCCGCCCGCCACCACCCGTACGACATAGCGCGAGCCGCGGCGCAGTCCCCCGGGCGCCATCACCATGAGCTCGGAGCTGTGGCCGAAGATCTCCAGGATGTCCCGCTTCAGCCGGCGTGCCGCGATGCCGGTGTCCAGCTCCGCCTCGATCACAATGCGGCCGCTGACCAGATGCAGCCCGCCCGCGAACCGAAGGATCGCCGAGACCTCCGCCTTTCTGCAGCAGGTCCGGGTGACGGGAAGCCGGGAGATTTCGTCCTTCACCGCTGCCGTCATCGCCATGGGCCGATCCTTCCATGCATCCGAAAAATACGGTCGTACGCGGCGGCCAACAGCTCCGGATCATGCTTCGGAACACCATTGGGCGAGGCCACGGGCGCCAGCTCGACCGCGGCGCCGAACCGCTTTGCGGCGTCGGCGAGGGACTCGCGGTCGGGCACAGCGGCCTCGTCGGCCAGCACCACGTCCAGGGCGAGTTTAGGCGCGTGTCGTCCCAAAACCTCCAAATGACGCTGCGGTGAGAAGCCATCTGTTTCGCCGGGCTGAGGCGCGAGGTTGAGCGAGAGGACCCGGCGGGCCCTGGTCTCGACCAGCGCGTCCAACAGTTCGGGCACCAGCAGATGCGGGATCACCGAGGAGAACCAGGAACCGGGGCCGAGGACCACCCAGTCGGCGTCCAGGACCGCTTCGACGGCCTCCGGGACGGCGGGCGGGTCGTGCGGGACGAGGTGCACGGACTGCACCTCGCCCGGGGTGAGCGCGACGGTGGCCTGGCCACGGACCGTGTCCACCTCGTCCGGGCGGGCGGGGTCGTGGCCCCGTACCAGCGCCTGGAGCTCCAGCGGCACGGCGGACATGGGCAGCACCCGGCCGTGCGCGCCCAGCAGCTTGCCGACCAGGTCCAGCGCCAGGACATGGTCGCCCAGCTGCTCCCACAGGGCGACGATCAGCAGATTGCCCACCGCGTGTTCGTGCAGGTCGCCCTGGGACTGGAAGCGGTGCTGGATGACGCGGGCCCAGGTCTGGCCCCAATCGTCGTCGCCGCACAGTGCCGCCAGGGCCTTGCGCAGGTCGCCGGGGGGCAGCACGCCCAGCTCGTCGCGGAGCCGTCCGCTGGAGCCGCCGTCGTCGGCGACGGTGACGACCGCGGTGAGGTCGCCGGTGATCCGGCGCAGGGCCGTGAGCGACGCGGACAGGCCCATGCCGCCGCCGAGCGCGACGACCTTGGGCTGCGCGCCGCGTTTCCGTCCCGTCGGCGCGTGCGTGGCCCTGCGCAGCCGCCTCAGACGAAGGTTGCGTCCGGTCACTCGCGCCCCATGTCCCGGTGGACGACGACGGTCTCGATCCCGGCGGAGGAGAGCCGGGCGGCCAGCCTCTCGGACGTGGCGACGGAGCGGTGCTTGCCACCGGTGCAGCCGACGGCGATGGTGACGTACCGCTTGCCCTCACGGCGGTAACCGGCGGCGATCAGCTGGAGCAGCTCGGTGTAGCGGTCGAGGAACTCCTTGGCGCCGGGCTGATTGAAGACGTAGTTCGACACCTCTTCGTTCAGGCCGGTGAAGGGGCGCAGCTCGGGGACCCAGTGCGGGTTCGGCAGGAAGCGCATGTCGACGACGAGATCCGCGTCGACGGGCAGTCCGTACTTGAACCCGAACGACATCACCGTGGCGCGCAGCTCCGGCTTCTCGTCGCCCGCGAACTGGGCGTCCATCTTGGCGCGCAGCTCGTGCACGTTGAGGCTGGAGGTGTCGATCACCAGGTCGGCGTCGCCGCGCAGCTCGCGCAGCAGATCACGCTCGGCGGCGATGCCGTCGACGATCCGGCCGTCGCCCTGCAGCGGGTGCGGACGGCGGACCGACTCGAAACGCCGGACCAGGGCCTCGTCGGAGGACTCGAGGAAAACGATCCGCCGCGTGACCTGCTTGGAGTCCAGGTCGGCGAGGGATTCACGAAGGTTGTCGAAGAACCGCCTGCCGCGTACGTCCACGACGACGGCGATCCGGGCGACGTTGCCCTGCGAGCGGGCGCCGAGCTCCACCATCGTGGGGATCAGCGCGGGCGGCAGGTTGTCGACGACGAACCAGCCGAGGTCTTCCAGACACTTCGCGGCCGTGCTGCGCCCGGCACCCGACATACCGGAGATGATGACCAGCTCGGGGATGGCCGCCTCCGCGGCTCCGCCGGGCTCGATCGTGGTGCCCGTACTCACGTCTGCTGCTCCGTCTCCGTCGTGCTCAGTCATGTCGTGCTTCCCCCGTCGTTCTCTTCAATGATCTCTCCTGTTGCCGTATTCACGGCAGGGGCGGCCGGGGCCGCCCGGGCAAGGGCCACGACCACGGACTCCGCGGTCTTGCGACCCATGCCGGGAACCTCGCAGATCTGCTCGATTGTCGCCTGCTTCAGCCGCTTCACCGAGCCGAAATGCTTGATCAGCGCCTGCTTACGGGTCTCGCCGAGACCGGGCACGGCGTCGAGCGGGCTGATCCGGATGCGCTTGGTCCGCTTCGAGCGCTGGTAGCGGATGGCGAAGTCGTGAGCTGTGTCACGGACCCGCTGCAGGAGATACAGCCCCTCGCTGGAGCGCGGCAGGACCACCGGGTCGTCGTCGTGCGGCAGCCAGACCTCCTCCAGGCGCTTGGCCAGTCCGCAGACGGCGACATCGTCGATGCCGAGCTCGTCGAGTGCACGCTGGGCGGCGGCCACCTGGGGCTGTCCGCCGTCGACCACGACAAGCTGCGGCGGATACGCGAAACGCTTGCGTTTGCGGTCGTCCTCCGGGGCGTCTTCGGGGGCGTCCTCGCCGATCCACTCCCCCGTCCTGTCCTTCTCGGCCAGATAGCGCTTGAAGCGGCGGCTGATGACCTCGTGCATGGACCGGACGTCGTCCTGACCCTCGAAGCCCTTGATCTGGAAGCGGCGGTACTCGCTCTTGCGGGCCAGGCCGTCCTCGAAGACCACCATGGACGCCACGACGTCCTCGCCCTGGAGGTGGGAGATGTCGAAGCACTCGATCCGCAGCGGCGCCGAGTCGAGGCCGAGGGCCTCGGCGATCTCCTCCAGGGCGCGCGAGCGGGTCGTCAGGTCGCTGGCGCGCTTGGTCTTGTGCAGTGCGAGGGCCTGCTGGGCATTGCGCTGGACCGTCTCCATCAGGTCCTTCTTGTCGCCGCGCTGGGGGATGCGCAGCGAGACGTTCGAGCCGCGGCGCTCGCTCAGCCACTGGCTGACCGCGCCGGTGTCCTCGGGCAGCGCCGGGACGAGGACTTCCTTGGGGACCGCGTCGCCCTTCTCCTCGCCGTACAGCTGCTGCAGCGCGTGCTCGACGAGGCCCGCGGTGTCGACGGCCTCGACCTTGTCGGTGACCCAGCCGCGCTGGCCGCGGACGCGTCCGCCGCGGACATGGAAGATCTGCACGGCGGCTTCCAGCTCGTCCTCGGCGACGGCGATCAGATCGGCGTCGGTGGCGTCCGCGAGCACGACCGCGTTCTTCTCCAGAGCCCGCTTGAGCGCACCTATGTCGTCGCGCAGCCTGGCCGCCTTCTCGTACTCCATCTCCTCGGCGGCCGCCGTCATCTGCTTCTCGAGGCGGCGGATGTAGGTGCCGGTGCGGCCCGCCATGAAGTCGCAGAACTCCTCGGCCAGTTCGCGGTGTTCCTCGGGGGTGACCCGGCCTACACAGGGTGCGGAACACTTGCCGATGTAGCCGAGCAGACAGGGGCGTCCCTTCTGCTGGTGGTTCCTCAGGACCCCCGCGGAGCACGTACGGACGGGAAAGACGCGCAGCATCAGGTCGACGGTCTCGCGGATCGCCCAGGCATGGCCGTACGGACCGAAGTAGCGCACGCCCTTCTTCTTGGCGCCGCGCATCACCTGGACCCGCGGAAACTCCTCATTGAGGGTGACCGCGAGATACGGATAGCTCTTGTCGTCCCGGTACTTGACGTTGAACCTGGGGTCGAATTCCTTGATCCAGGAGTACTCCAGCTGGAGCGCCTCGACCTCGGTGGAGACGACGGTCCACTCGACGGAGGCGGCCGTGGTGACCATGGTGCGGGTGCGCGGGTGCAGACTCGCCAGGTCCTGGAAGTAGTTGGCGAGGCGCTGGCGCAGGCTTTTCGCCTTCCCGACGTAGATCACCCGGCGGTGCTCGTCGCGGAACTTGTAGACCCCCGGCGAGTCGGGGATCTGTCCCGGCTTGGGGCGGTAGCTGGAGGGGTCTGCCATGCGCTCCACCCTACTGGCGGGGGGTGACAGTGCGGGCCCCTGGTGTGTGCCGGGACCCCGCCCTGGAACCCCACGCCGGAGTGGGGATGGAGGAGCGTGTCCGGAAGCTGCGGTTCGGCATCAGTCCTTGTCGAGGGCAGGTCAACGCGCTTCAATGCGGGGTGACACGGCGCTGTGAATGCCACGGCCGGGATGTGAACACCTTCCGTCCCGTTCCACCTGGACGCCCGTCGCCGCCCACCCTCAGCGGCTCACTCCACCGTGAACATTTCACTCGCTTCCCGAAGGCCGCTGGAGGAACCATGGGGCACACCGAGGCCGATCTGGCACAGGTGCTGCACACCGGCCCCTTCCATCTGGCGCTGCGCGCCGCGCTCGCGGTGCGCGGGCTGCCGCTCCAGCGCGTCCAGCACCATCTCGCGCACCGCGGCATCAAGGTCGGTGTGACCAGTCTGAGTTACTGGCAGCAGGGCGCGCGGCGTCCGCAGCGGCCCGAGTCACTGCGCGCCGTACGCGCCCTGGAGGACGTGCTCGAACTGCCCGGGAACTCGCTGATCAGGCTGCTCGATGCCGACGAGGGCGGCGCGCGCACGGACGTCGAGCGCCCCGCCGCGCGCTCCTACCGCTCGCTGGTGGAGGCTTCCGGCGCCGTCGAGCAGCTGCTCGCCGATCTGGATTCACCCGCCGACGGCGGGCTGCACACGGTGGGCCACCACGAGCGGGTGCGGATCGGGGCGGGGCGCGAGCTGCTGGGGCGCGACTCGGCGCATGTCGTACGCGCCCACCGCGACGGGACCGACCGCTATCTGGCCATCCACCACGGCGACCCCGGCTGCGATCCGGAGCGGGTGGAGGTCAGCGCGCTGGAAAACTGCCGCACGGGAAGGGTGCGGTGGCACCGCGAGACCGGGGTGCTCGTCGCGGAGCTGCTCTTCGACGCCCGGCTGCGCGCTGGTGAGACGTACCTCTTCGGCTACGGCTTCAAGGACGGGACCGGCGGGCCGAGCGGCGAGTATGTGCGGGGCTTCAGCTTCGCGGGCGGGCAGTACGTACTGCAGGTGCATTTCGACGAGGGCGCGCTGCCGGTGCGCTGCCGCAGATTCGCGCAGGCCACGACGGGTGCCCCCCGCGGGGCACGGACGGAGCTCACCCTGAGCGGGCGCCATCGCACGGTGCATCTGGTGGAGCAGGGCGTACGGCCCGGAATCCTGGGGATCGACTGGGACTGGGAGTGAGAGCGCTCACGCGCCCGGACCGGCGACGAGCTTGCCGCCCTCGGCCCTGATCGGGACCTCGGGAAGCGGCACGGTCGCCGGGCCCTGAACAGCCTTGCCGGTCGTCACATCGAAACGGCTGCCGTGACAGGGACAGTTGCCCTCGGTGCCCTCCACCTTGTCCAGGACGCAGCCCGCGTGCGTGCACTGCGCGCTGAAGGCCTTGTACTGGCCCTTGGCCGGGCAGCTGACGACGAGCCGCTGCTCGCGATAGAGCTTGGCACCGCCGACCGGGACGGCATCGGCCGCGCCGAGCTCGACGGGCGCGGTCGGCGTGGGGTTTTCGGCGTGCCCGAGCTTCGACTCGGTGGAGCAGGCCGCGACCCCCAGCCCGGCTGCGCCGGCGAGGGCGGCGCCTTTCAGCACCGTACGGCGGGCGGCGGACTGGCCGGACATGGAAACTCCACAGGCATCGGTCGATCGGGGCGTCGGTGACAGACCCGACGATACCGACGGAGATCGGCGGCCCTGCCGGTGGGCTCCCTGTCACCCCGGGAGGCGATGGGTTACGTTCGGCCCGTGATCGTCGTCGCCGGAGAGTCCTTGATCGATCTGGTCCCGCAGGGGGACGGCGTCCCCCTGCCCGCGCTGCTGCCCCGGCTCGGCGGCGGGCCGTACAACACGGCTGTCGCGCTCGGGCGGCTGGGCACATCGGTCGGCTTCTGCTCGCGGGTCTCGACGGACGGCTTCGGCGATGCGCTGCTGGACGGGCTGCATGCGGCGGGGGTCAGCACCTCCCTCGTACAGCGTGGCCCCGAGCCGACGACGCTGGCCGTCGCGACCATAGGCGCGGACGGCTCCGCCCACTACGGCTTCTATACGCAGGGCAGCGCCGACCGGCTCTTCGAGCTGCCGCCTCAGCTGCCCGATTCGGTACGGGCCGTGGCATTCGGGGCCTGCTCGCTGGTGCTTGAGCCCGGCGCCAGTGCGTACGAGGCGCTGCTGCGGCGGGAGGCGGGGCGCGGGGTCTTCACCCTGCTCGACCCGAATATCAGGGCCGGTCTGATTCCGGATGCGGATGCCTACCGGGCGCGGTTCGCCGGGTGGCTGCCGTCCGTGTCGCTGCTGAAGCTGTCGGAGGACGACGCCGAGTGGCTCGGCGGTGTGCCGCAGGGGCCCGGGGCGGTGGTGCTGACGGCGGGCTCGGAGGGTCTGACGGTCCGGACGAGGTCCGGCCTGGAGGTCTCGGTCCCGGCCGTCCCGGTGGCGGTCGCGGACACCATCGGCGCGGGCGACACGGTGAACGCCGCGCTGCTGCACGGCCTCGCGGCCCGGGACGCCCTCACCGCGGACGCGATGGCGGCGCTGGACGCGGACGGCTGGCACGAGGTCCTGCACTTCGCGGCCCGGGCGTCAGCGGTGACCTGCTCCCGCACGGGGGCGGAGCCGCCGTATGCGTCGGAGCTGTTCTAGCTGTACTGCCCGGGCAGGTTGGTTGAGTTTGTGCGACGACACGGTCTGAATCTGTGAGATGGCGAAGGCCTCCGGTTGTGGAGTGGAGCTGTCTAGGAACCGCTCCGCCAACCTGGAGGCCTTCGTGTCTCACGCTAACGCTGCTTTGACTCCTCGTGCCCGTCTTCGCCTGGCGCGTCTGATTGTTGATGACGGGTGGCCGGTCGCTCGTGCGGCCGAGCGTTATGACGTGTCCTGGCCGACCGCGAAGCGGTGGGCCGTCCGTTACGCCGAGTCCGGTGCCCAGGCCATGGGCGACCGGTCCTCACGGCCGCACCGCAGTCCTGCCCGAACCACGCAGCCGCAGGTCCGCAAGATCGTGCACCTGCGCTGGAAGCAGCGTCTGGGCCCGGTCCAGATCGCCGGACGGCTCGGCATGCCTGCCTCCACCGTGCACGCGGTCCTGACCCGGTGCCGGATCAACCGGCTCTCGCACATCGACCGCGCCACCGGCGAGCCGGTCCGCCGCTACGAACACGACCATCCCGGCGCGATGCTCCACATCGACGTGAAGAAGCTCGGGAACGTTCCCGACGGCGGCGGCTGGCGCTACGTCGGACGCGTCCAGGGCCGCAGGAACCGCGCCGCGACCCCGGACAGGCCCCGCAACAAGTACCGCGGACCGCTGCTGGGCACCGCGTTCGTCCACACCGTCGTCGACGATCATTCCCGGGTCGCCTACGCCGAGATCTGCGACGACGAGAAAGCCGCCACGGCGGTCGGTGTCCTGCGACGCGCGGTCGACTGGTTCGCCGCCCGCGGCGTGAGGGTCGAGCGGGTGCTCACCGACAACGGCTCGGCCTACCGCTCCCGGCACTGGACACAGGCCTGCACCGAGCTGGGAATCACGCCGAAGAAGACCCGGCCCTACCGGCCACAGACCAATGGCAAGGTCGAACGCTTCCACCGCACCCTGGCCGACGGCTGGGCTCTTGGCCGCTTCTACTCCAGCGAATCAGCCCGCCGCAAAGCCCTGCCGGCCTGGCTCCATCACTACAATCACCACCGCCCCCACACCGCAACCAGCGGCAAACCACCCATCACCAGGTTGACCAACGTCCCTGGGCAGTACATCTAGCCCCACCCGGGGCACTGCCCCCGGACCCCCGCGCCTCAATCGCCGGCGGGGCTGTAATTTCCGCCGGTCGGCCTGAATGCTCAGGCCGACCGGCGGAAATTTCAGCCCGTCCGGCGTTTGAGGACATGCGGCCGAAGGTCGCATACGGGGGTCTGGGGGCTTGCCCCCAGTTCGGGAAGGGGCGGGGCGGGGAACAAGCCCGCCGCAGGCGACCCGCGCACTCCGCGGTCAGGCCTTGCGCGCCCTCGCCGTCCGTGCCGTCGCCGTCTTCTTCACCGGCGCCGACTTCGCCGCCACCGCGTTCTTCTTCGCGGCGACCGCGTTCTTCCCCGCGACGGTCTTCTTCGCCGCCGTCTTGGGAGCCTTGCGCGCCGCCGGCACTACCGCGTCGCTGATCCGCTCCCCGTCCAGGATGTCCCGCAGGAACTTGCCGGTGTGGCTGGTCGGCACTCCCGCGACCTGCTCCGGGCTGCCCTCGGCGATGACCAGGCCGCCGCCGCTGCCGCCCTCGGGGCCCATGTCGACAACCCAGTCCGCGGTCTTGATGACGTCCAGATTGTGCTCGATGACGATGACCGTGTTGCCCTTGTCGACCAGGTTGGACAGCACCTTGATCAGCTTGCTGATGTCCTCGAAGTGCAGACCGGTCGTCGGCTCGTCCAGGACGTAGACCGTGCGCCCGGTGGAGCGCTTCTGGAGCTCGCTCGCCAGCTTGACGCGCTGTGCCTCACCGCCGGAGAGCGTCGGCGCCGACTGGCCGAGGCGGACATAGCCGAGGCCCACCTCGTTGAGCGTCCTCAGATGGCGCGAGATCGTGGGGACGGCCTCGAAGAAGTCCAGCGCCTCCTCGATCGGCATGTCCAGCACCTCGGCGATGGACTTGCCCTTGTAGTGGACCTCCAGGGTCTCCCGGTTGTAGCGCGCTCCGTGGCAGACCTCGCACGGGACGTACACGTCGGGAAGGAAGTTCATCTCGATCTTGATGGTGCCGTCGCCCGAGCAGTTCTCACAGCGGCCGCCCTTGACGTTGAAGGAGAAGCGGCCGGGGAGGTAGCCGCGGACCTTGGCCTCCATCGTCTCCGCGAAGAGCTTGCGGACATGGTCGAAGACACCGGTGTACGTCGCCGGGTTGGAGCGCGGAGTACGGCCGATGGGCGACTGGTCGACATGCACCACCTTGTCGACGAGGTCGTCGCCGTCGACCCGGGTGTGGCGGCCCGGCACCGACTTCGCGCCGTTCAGCTCGCGGGCGAGGTGGGTGTAGAGGATGTCGTTGACCAGCGTCGACTTGCCGGAGCCGGAGACTCCGGTGACCGCCGTGAACACGCCGAGCGGGAAGGAGACGTCGATGTCGCGCAGGTTGTTCTCGCGGGCGCCGTGAACGGTGAGCAGCCGTCCCGGATCCATGGGCCTGCGGATGTCGGGCGTAGGGATGGACCGCTTCTTGGCGAGGTACTGACCGGTGATCGAGGCCTTGTTGGCCAGCAGGTCCTTCAGCGAGCCGGAGTGCACGACCTTGCCGCCGTGCTCACCGGCGCCGGGGCCGATGTCGACGACCCAGTCCGCCACCTTGATGGTGTCCTCGTCGTGCTCGACGACGATGAGGGTGTTGCCCATGTCGCGGAGCCGTACGAGGGTCTCGATGAGCCGGTGGTTGTCGCGCTGGTGCAGTCCGATCGACGGCTCGTCCAGGACGTACAGCACGCCGACCAGGCCGGAGCCGATCTGGGTGGCGAGCCGGATGCGCTGGGCCTCGCCGCCGGAGAGCGTGCCGGCCGCACGGTTCAGCGAGAGGTAGTCGAGGCCGACGTCGACGAGGAACCTCAGTCGTTCGTTGACCTCCTTGAGGACCCGCTCGGCGATCTTCTTGTCCCGCGCGTTCAGCGTCAGCCGGCCGAGGAAGTCGGCGCATTCGCTGATGGACATGGCGGAGACCTCGGCGATGGACTTCTCCATCACCGTGACCGCGAGGACGATCGGCTTGAGCCGGGTGCCCTCACAGGTCGGGCAGGGCACTTCGCGCATATAGCCCTCGAAGCGCTCCCTGCTGGAGTCGCTCTCGGCCTCGGTGTGCCGCCGCTTGACGAACTGCACGGCTCCCTCGAACGCGGGGGTGGTGTACGCCCGCTCCCGGCCGTAACGGTTGCGGTAGCGGACCTCGACCTGGGTCTTGTGGCCGAACAGCAGGGCCTTCTTGGCGCGCTGAGGCAGCCCGGCCCAGGGCATGTCGGTGGAGAAGCCGAGCGCCTGGGCGAGCCCGCCGATCAGCCGCCCGAAGTACTCCTTGGTGTGGCCGTGGGACCAGGGGTGGATCGCGCCCTCGTCGAGGGACTTCTCCTCGTCCGGGACGATCAGCTCGGGGTCCACCTCCATGCGCGTGCCGATGCCGGTGCAGTCGGGGCAGGCGCCGAAGGGCGAGTTGAAGGAGAAGGAGCGGGGCTCCAGCTCCTCGAAGGACAGGTCGTCGTAGGGGCAGTACAGATGCTCGGAGTACATCCGCTCGCGCTCGGGGTCGTCCTCCGGGAGGTCGACGAAGTCGAGCACGATCATGCCGCCGGAGAGCCCGAGCGCGGTCTCGACCGAGTCGGTGAGCCGGCGCTTGGCGCCTTCCTTGACGGTGAGGCGGTCGACGACCACCTCGATGGTGTGCTTCTCCTGCTTCTTCAGGGTCGGAGGCTCGGCGAGCTGGATCGTCTGTCCGTCCACCCGCGCCCGGCTGTACCCCTTGGTCTGGAGGTCGGCGAACAGGTCGACGAACTCTCCCTTGCGCTCGCGCACGAGGGGAGAGAGGACCTGGAAGCGGCTGCCCTCGGGCAGCTCCAGCACCCTGTCGACGATGGCCTGCGGCGACTGACGCGAGATGGGACGGCCGCACTCGGGGCAGTGGGGCTTGCCGATACGGGCGAAGAGGAGGCGGAGGTAGTCGTACACCTCGGTGATGGTGCCGACCGTCGAGCGAGGGTTGCGCGAGGTCGACTTCTGGTCGATCGAGACGGCCGGGGACAGGCCCTCGATGAAGTCGACGTCCGGCTTGTCCATCTGACCGAGGAACTGCCGGGCGTACGAGGAGAGCGATTCGACGTACCGGCGCTGCCCCTCGGCGAAGATCGTGTCGAACGCGAGAGACGACTTGCCCGACCCCGAGAGCCCGGTGAAAACGATGAGTGAGTCACGCGGGAGGTCGAGCGAGACGTTCTTGAGATTGTGCTCGCGAGCGCCACGGACGATGAGACGGTCGGCCACGCCGGTCCGCACCTTTCTTGAGAGAAGCGGGGGCACAGCCCCCGTCGCCAGACTATGGGGGCCGCCGGAACGTTTGGATTCCAAGCTGTGAAATGACTGCACCAACCAGGATGCCTCCACTGAGCCTATAGCACGCGCATTCGATTTACGGCCACGCTCTGACGACTTCACCCGATCGAGTGGCCGGGCTATCGTCGGCCCCATGATCGATCCCTTGCGCGACCTGGCCTCTGTACGCGAAGCCACCGATCGGCTCCTCACCGCAGCCGCCGCTCTCGACGACGCGGCCGTGGCCGGACCGTCCCGGCTCCCGGGCTGGAGCCGCGGCCACGTACTGGCCCACCTGTCCCGTAACGCCGAAGCGCTCGTAAATGTTCTCGCGGGCCGCCCGATGTATGTCAGCGGCGAGGCACGTGAGGCGGACATCGAGCGCGACGCGCCCCGCCCGCCCGCCGCACAGCTCGCGGACGTACGCGACACCGCCGCCGCCTTCCAGGCCGCCGGTGAGGTCCCCGCCGACTGGAGCCGAACCGTCGAGCTGCGCAACGGCATCACCGATGCCGCGGCTCGCGTCCCCTTCCGCCGCCTCGTCGAGGTCGAGCTCCACCATGTCGATCTGGGCATCGGCTACGAGCTGGAGGATCTGCCCCCGGACTTCACCGACCGGGAGATCTCCTTCCTCAGCGAGCGCTTCTCCGGCCGCCCGGACGTCCCGCCGACCCGGATCGTCGCGAGCGACAGGGAACCGGGCGCCAAGGACGCCGGCGAGTGGCACACGGGCGGAACGGAAGGTGCTCCCGTCACCGTCACCGGCCCCGCCGCCGCCCTGCTCGGCTGGCTCGCCGGACGGCGCGAGGGGACGGGCCTGGACACAGCCGGAGCCCTGCTGCCGAAGCTGCCCCCGCTATAGGCTGATTCCATGACGTACAGCGGAGTGGTGAAGGTCGGCGGCCGGGCTGACGTGCACGAGTTGACGGACCTGATGATCTCCAAGGTCGCGGTCGGCCCGATGGACAACAACAGCTATCTGCTGCGCTGCCGGACCACCGGCGAGCAGCTGCTGATCGACGCGGCCAACGAGCCCGAGACCCTGCTCCATCTGATCGGTGACGACTCCATCGCGTCCGTCGTCACCACCCACCGCCATGCCGACCACTGGCAGGCGCTGGCCCAGGTCGTCGAAGCGACCGGCGCCCGCACCTATGCCGGACGGTACGACGCGGAGGGCATCCCCGTCCCGACCGACGTACCGGTCGAGGACGGGGACACGATCAGGGTCGGCCGCGTCGAGCTGACGGCCCGCCGTCTCGTCGGCCACACCCCGGGCTCCATCGCCCTGATCTACGACGACCCGCACGGTCCCCCGCACCTGTTCACCGGCGACTGTCTCTTCCCCGGTGGCGTCGGCAACACCCACCAGAACCCCGAGGCCTTCGCCAGCCTGATCAACGACGTCCAGACCAAGCTCTTCGACCAACTGCCGGACGAGACCTGGGTCTACCCGGGCCACGGCAAGGACACGACACTGGGCGACGAGCGGCCGCAGCTGCCTCAGTGGCGCGAGCGCGGCTGGTAGCCGGCCACCCCCTACGGGGTGGCGAAGCTGTCCGCGACCGTCGGCGGCAGTGGCTCGAGACGCAGCAGCCCGGTGACCAGACGCGCGGCGAGCGTGTGCCAGGTGCGGGCTCCGCGGAGCATGGCGTGGTCGCCGCCGGGCATCCGCAGTGCGCAGGACTCGGCTCCGGCGGCGCGCGCCCTGTCCGCGAGTTGCCAGGAGTCGCGCGGGTTCGTCACGCGATCGCGGTCCCCGTGCACCAGGACGACGCGTTTCCCGGCCAGGTGCTCCACCGGTTCTCCCTCCGGGCACCACGGAGCGAGCCCGACCACGGCCTCGACCAGGGGATGGCCCGCGGCATGCAGGGCCGCCCGCCCGCCCATCGAGTGGCCGACGAGGACGACGGGCACGGGACCGGTCAGGAAAGCCAGTTCGTCCAGGGCGCGCAGTGCGTCATGCCCGGCGTCGGCGCGCGTTCCGTTCCAGCCGCGGTGGCGGTAGCGGACCTGTCCGAGCACGACATCGTGGCCGTCAGTGGCACGCGCGATCGCCCGGGCGAAGGGGCGCATCCGGGCACCGGGCGGATTCCATACCGGGGGCGGCTCCAGGCCGTCGGCCCGGCCGCCGTGCAGCAGCAGTACGGCAGCCCGCGGCGGCTCCGCGGCCCGGTCGAGCCGCAGCGCGGGCGCGGGCGACCGCTCGGGCCGTGTACTTCTGGGTCTCACATGATCCTCGCCGGTCGCGGTCCGTAAACCGATGTCCTGGGGCGTCTCCGCCCGATTACCCTCCCGATCATGACGGAGCCCGCCTGTCCCCCGAAACCCCGTCCCGGCGACCGTATCGCCGTGATCTCGC
This sequence comes from Streptomyces sp. NBC_00885, assembly GCF_045207475.1. Taxonomy (NCBI): domain Bacteria; kingdom Bacillati; phylum Actinomycetota; class Actinomycetes; order Kitasatosporales; family Streptomycetaceae; genus Streptomyces; species Streptomyces sp. NBC_00885. Next base: position 6,635,395 of record NZ_CP108796.1, on the reverse strand, counting down.
CGTCCAGCGGTCTGCCCGGGCTGCTGCCCCTTCCGTACGAGCTCGGACTCGAGCGGCTGGAGAAGGACTTCGGGCTCATACCGGTGGAGTTCCCGGCGACCCGGAAGATGGGGGCGACACCGCAGGAACGGGCCGACGACATCCACGCCGCCTTCAGGGACTCGTCCATCCGCGCGGTGATGGCGTCCATCGGCGGAGACGACCAGATCACCGTGCTGCCGCTGCTGGACCGGGAGTTGATCCGCGACAACCCCAAACCCTTCTTCGGCTTCAGCGACAACACGAATCTGCTGGTCTGGCTGTGGAACACCGGGATCGTCGGCTACCACGGCGCGAGCGTGATGACGGAGCTGGGCCGGCCCGGAGCGATGGCTGAGCTGACAACCGAGTCACTGCGGGCCGCGCTGTTCACTTCGGGGCCCTACGAGCTGCGCCCCGCCGAGCGGTTCGGCGATGTGGATCGCGACTGGGCCGATCCGGCGACGTTCACCGCGGAGCCGGAGACCCGGCCCGGGAGCGGCTGGAGCTGGCACGGGCCGCGGCAGGTGGTGGAAGGCCGTAGCTGGGGCGGCAATCTGGAGATTCTTTCCTGGCTGCTGATGGCGGACCGGGAGATCCTGCCCGACCCCGCCGCCTACGAGGGCTGCGTGCTGTTTCTGGAGACATCGGAGGAACTGCCGCGCGCCGAGGAGGTGTTCTGGATTCTGCGGAACATGGGCGAGCGCGGCCTGCTGCGACAGTTCCCCGCGCTGCTGATGGGCCGTCCCAAGACCTGGTCGTTCGCACTGCCGAACAACCCTGCCTCGGCGGCGCGTTACGCCTCCGGGCAGCGCGAGGCGGTACTGCGGGCGCTGGCCGCGTACGCCCCGCGGACAATGGCCGTTTTCGATGTGGACCTCGGGCACACGGACCCGCAGCTCGTCATCCCCTACGGTGGGCTGGTCCGCGTGGACGGTCCCGCCCGCCGGATCACCGTGACGTACTGAGAGCCGGCGAACCCGGCGGGTGCGCAACGGCGTTGGCAGTCCGCACCCGCCGGGCGAGAGCCTCCGGGCGAACGTCACCCGGCGAGAGGCGTCAGGCCTCGACGCTGTCCTTCTGCTCCGCCTCGGCCCCCTGGGCCGAGTCCGCCGCGTCCCGTGCCGCCTGCCTCTTGGAGGCGATCAGGCTCGTGATCGTGGTGACGATCAGCACGCCGCAGATGACCGCCAGCGAGAACGGAATCGAGATCTCGGGGACATGCACCCCGCTTTCGTGCAGGGCATGGAGCACCAGCTTGACTCCGATGAAGCCGAGGATCACCGACAGGCCGTAGCTGAGGTGGACCAGCTTCCGGAGCAGTCCGCCGATGAGGAAGTACAGCTGGCGCAGACCCATCAACGCGAAGGCGTTCGCCGTGAAGACGATGTACGGGTCCTGCGTCAGGCCGAAGATCGCCGGTATGGAGTCCAGCGCGAACAGCACGTCGGTGGTGCCGATGGCGAGCATGACCACCATCAGGGGGGTCAGCACCCGCTTGCCGTTGTTGCGGATGAAGAGCTTGGTGCCGTGGTACTTGTCGGCCACCCCGAAGCGGTTCTCGATGGACTTCAGCAGGCGGTTCTCCTCGAACTCCTCCTCGCCGTCGTCCGAGCGCGCCTCCTGGATGAGCTTCCAGGCCGTGTAGATCAGGAACGCGCCGAAGATGTAGAAGACCCACGCGAAGCTGGCGATGATCGCGGCGCCCGCAGCGATGAAGATGGCACGCAGGACGAGGGCGATCAGTACACCGACGAGCAGTACGCGCTGCTGGAGGTGGGAGGGCACCGAGAACTTCGCCATGATCAGGACGAAGACGAAGAGATTGTCGACGCTGAGCGACTTCTCGGTGATGAAGCCCGCGAAGAACTCGCCCGACGCCTGACTCCCGCCGAACACCAGCAGGCCAAGGCCGAAGAGGGCGGCCAGGACGATCCAGACGACGGTCCAGATCCCGGCTTCCTTGATCGACACGTCATGCGGCTTGCGCCCGATGAAGAAGTCGATTGCGATCAGGGCGCTCAGACCAAGAATGGTCAGCACCCACAGGTTCCATGAAACGTCCACTGCGCCTCCGGCGTCGTACGGCTACTGATCAGCGTCGTCGCTGCCGGAGGTCTCCTCCGCCCGGGCGGTCTCTCCCGCCGCGGGCCGGCGCCCCGGGACCGATACCGGTCCGTACTGACGGGAACGCCGCATCCGGGAGTACTCCCCTCCGCCCAAAGAAGAGTACAGGAATACCCAAGGGAAGGTAAAGGGCTCGGTAAAGCGGGCTTCAAGTACGCAGGTCAGCGGCCCCATTCGCGGCGGGCGGCGGACACTTTGCCCAGCACCTGAGTCAGCACGTCGCTGCCCGGCGGGACCGTCAGCGGCTCATAGGTCCAGGCGTGGCGGACCCACGGATCGGCCAGGTGGTCGTCCGGGACCGGGGTGATGCGCAGCAGGGAGCGCCAGAGCGGGTCGAGGACCGGGCCGTACGCACTCGCGTCCTCGCGGTCCGCGACCATCAGGAGATGGACGCCGACGGCCGGGCCCTCGTCGGCGAGATAGCGGAGCTGGGTGACCGCGCGGTCGTCGAAGCCGTGCGGGAAGTCGTTGACGATCAGCAGCTGCTCCGCCGTGTCCAGGTCGGGCGGGAGCGCGTCGGCCGCGCCGCCGCGGACCGCCATGGTCACCAGGTCCACCCGCTGGGTGAGCGTGGCCAGCGTGGCGCTCACGCCCTGGGCGCCGGCTGCGGGCGGCCCGGCGAGGACCCCGGTGTCGACCAGCGGGGCGAGCGAGGCGGTCGCCGCGCCCGCCGGGTCGATGACATGGACCGTGAAGTCGCCGGGCGGATAGACCGCGAGCAGCCGGGCCGCGTGCGCGACCGCGCTGTCCATGGCGAGCCTGCGCAGTTGCCCCTCGTCCAGCGTCATCGCGGCCTCGGAACCGGTGCGTCCGCTGTCCACCCACAGCCCGCGCTCCAGCGGCAGCCGCACCAGGAGCGGAATCTGCAACTCCGGGCTTTCGGGCAGACGGAGATCGCCGAGGCGCAGCGCCATCGGGACCTCCATCGGGACGCGGTACGCGTGCCAGGCGGGGTTGTCCCAGCGGGCGAAGGCGGGCGGCAGCGCGGGCTCGACGACATCGGACTCGGCGCTGAGCTGGGCCAGGTCGCGGTCGAGGGCCTGGCGGGCCTGGTCGGTCAGCTGCTCGCACTTGACGCGGGCCGCCTCGCGGGCCGCGTCCCCGGCGCTCCCGATACGGCTGCGCGGGTCGGAAAGCGCCTGGTCGAGCTCCTGGTCCATCCGGGTCTCGGCGAAGTCGACGGCGCTGCGATACGCGGCGACGCTGCGGGCCATGTCCTCGAACATGCCCCAGATCTGGTTGTAGAGCCGCTCCTCCATGGACCAGCCGGTGGCATCGCCCGCGACGGGCGCGGCGGGCTGCCCGGGCCGGGCGGGCGGGGCAGCCGGGGGCGGCGGCGGGGGCGCGACCGACTGGCGGCGCGGGTGCGCGTAGTTGACGGGCCCGCCCGGTGTCTGCGGGGCATCGGGCGTGGGCGTCTGCTGGGGGCCCGTGGAGGCCGGCTGCCGGCCGGGGGTCGTGAGGCCGTCGGGGCGCGTGGCGTCGGGGCCGGGCGCGGGCGTCTGGTCGGGCCGCGCCAGGTCGGGCCTGAGATACGCGCCGTCGGCGGCGCTCGTCCGCAACTGCGCGGGTTCGGCCCGAGGCGCGCGCTGTGCGCCCGCCGCCCCCTGGATGTCCGCGGCCGTCTCAGTGGCCTTGGCCAGCCCCTGGTCGGCCAGCAGCTGCGCGAGCCCACCGACGTATCCCTGGCCCACCGCGCGGACCTTCCAGGCGCCCTGGCGCCGGTACAACTCGACGGCGACGAGCGCGGTCTCGATGTCCAGACCGGTGATGGTGAAGCTGGCCAGCTCGGCGTCGTCCCGGCCGGTGACAGCCAGGAAGGGAGCCGCGGTGGCGCCGAAGTGGGCCGGGCCGCCTGCCCCTTCGGGGAGCGCGAGCAGCACATTGACCTGGTGCACCGCCTCGGGCACCGCGTCCAGGTCGACGGTGAACCGCGGCGCCTCGGTGGCACTTCGGGGCACCTCGACCCCGGGCACGGTGGGTACGCCGGGGTGCGCTATCCATTCGTCGCGTACGGTCCCCTGCGCGTCCGAGCAGGTGGCGCAGGCGACGACCGGGTGGCCGGCCGACACCCGGATCTGCAGGCGGGTGTCGGGCAAGGGGTGGTTCTGCCCCCGGACCAGCTCGGCCGTCATCGCTCTGTCCCCTCAGTGCTGTGCGGTGGTGGTAAGTGTGCAGCTCCCGGCGGCCTGTTGCCTCCGGGAGCTGCGAGTCTTCCGTACGCGCCTTCCGTACGACTTCCGTACGAGCCGTGCCTACAGGTGCGGCAGGATCGACGGCATCAGGTCCTGGAAGGTACGGCCGTTGGCCGGGTTGCCCAGAGCCGTCATCTGCCAGCCGCCGCCGGCCCGGTGCACCTTCGCCATGATCTGCGCGGTGTACTGGCCGCCGCCGTCGAGCGTGTAGCGGGCGAGCTCCTGGCCGTTGGTCTCGTCGACGATGCGGCAGAAGGCGTTCTGCACCTCCTGGAACGTCTGGCCGGTGAAGGAGTTCACCGTGAAGACGATCTGGTCGATGTGGACCGGCACCCGCTGCAGGTCGACGAGGATCGCCTCGTCGTCGCCGCCCGAGCCCGCGCCGCCGACCAGGTTGTCGCCGGTGTGCTTGACCGAACCGTCGTCGCTGACGAGGTGGCGGAAGAAGACCACGTCCACCGGCTGCTTGTCGGCGAACAGCACCGCCGACGCGTCCAGGTCGATCTCGCGCGTGCGCGAGCCGAACAGACCGCGGCGCGGCGCCGCCTGCCAGCCGAGCCCCATCCGCACCGCGGTGAGGGTGCCCCCGTCGCTCTTCTGCAGGCTGATGGCCTGACCCTTGGTCATGTTGACCGTCACGCGCTGTCCCCTTCTCCCGAATAGCTGCCGCCCATATGTGCGGTTGTTGAGCACCCTACGCAAGGGCGCCACTGGCGCATCACAATTGGCTCGTTTTTGTGTCGCTCTTGAAACACACACCGGGTGCGGAGGTCAGACAAGGCCCGCCTCCTTCATCTGGCGCAGCTCCTTCTTCAGCTCGCCCACCTCGTCGCGCAGCCGCGCGGCGATCTCGAACTGCAGGTCGGCGGCCGCCGCCCGCATCCGGTCGGTCATCTCCTCGATGATCCCGGCCAGTTCGGCAGCGGGGCGGTCGGTGAGCACCTCGCCCTTCCGGCCCGCGCTCTTGCCGAGCGCCGGGACGGGGGCCTTGGCGCCCTTGCCGGGCTTCTCTGCCTTCGCCTGCCGGTAGCCGGTGCCGAGCAGCTCCTCGGTGTCGATCTCCTCGCGCGCGATGGTCGCGACGATGTCGTTGATCTTCTTACGGAGCGGCTGCGGGTCGATGCCGCGCTCGGTGTTGTAGGCGACCTGCTTCTCCCGGCGGCGGTTGGTCTCGTCGATCGCCTGCGCCATCGCCGGGGTGACGGTGTCCGCGTACATGTGGACCTGGCCGGAGACATTGCGCGCCGCGCGGCCGATGGTCTGGATCAGCGAGGTGCCAGAGCGCAGGAATCCCTGCTTGTCGGCGTCGAGGATGGCCACCAGGGAGACCTCGGGGAGGTCGAGGCCCTCACGCAGCAGGTTGATGCCGACCAGGACGTCGTACTCACCGGAGCGCAGTTCGCGCAGCAACTCGACGCGGCGCAGGGTGTCGACGTCGCTGTGCAGGTATCTGACCTGGATGCCCAGTTCGAGGAAGTAGTCGGTGAGGTCCTCGGCCATCTTCTTGGTGAGGGTGGTCACCAGGACGCGCTCGTCCTTCTCGGTGCGCTCGCGGATCTCGTGCACCAGGTCGTCGATCTGTCCCTCGGTGGGCTTGACGACCACCTCCGGGTCGATCAGGCCCGTGGGGCGGATGATCTGCTCCACGAAGCCGTCGCCGCGCGAGAGTTCGTACTTGCCGGGGGTGGCCGAGAGATAGACGGTCTGGCCGATCCGCTGCTGGAACTCCTCCCACTTCAGCGGGCGGTTGTCGAGCGCGGAGGGAAGCCTGAAGCCGTGGTCGACGAGCGTGCGCTTGCGGGAGGCGTCGCCCTCGTACATCGCGCCGATCTGGGGCACGGTCACATGCGACTCGTCGATGACCAGCAGGAAGTCCTCGGGGAAGTAGTCGATGAGGGTGTTGGGCGCGGTGCCGGGCTCGCGGTCGTCGAAGTGCATCGAGTAGTTCTCGACTCCGGAGCAGGAGCCGATCTGGCGCAGCATCTCGATGTCGTAGGTGGTACGCATCCGCAACCGCTGGGACTCCAGCAGCTTGCCCTGCTTGTCCAGCTCGGCGAGGCGCTCCTCGAGTTCCTTCTCGATGCCGTTGACGGCCTTCTCCATGCGCTCCGGGCCCGCCACGTAGTGGCTGGCGGGGAAGACATACAGCGTCTGGTCCTCGCTGATGATCTCGCCGGTGAGCGGGTGGAGGGTGGACAGCGCCTCGATCTCGTCGCCGAACATCTCGATGCGGACGGCGAGCTCCTCGTAGACCGGGAAGATCTCGATGGTGTCGCCGCGGACCCGGAAGGTGCCGCGCGCGAACGCCACGTCGTTGCGCGTGTACTGGATGTCGACGAAGCGGCGCAGCAGCTGGTCGCGGTCGATCTCGTCGCCGACCTTGAGGGACACCATCCGGTCGACGTACTCCTGCGGGGTGCCGAGGCCGTAGATGCAGGAGACGGAGGCGACCACGATCACGTCGCGCCGGGTGAGCAGGGAGTTCGTCGCGGAGTGGCGCAGCCGCTCGACCTCCTCGTTGATCGAGGAGTCCTTCTCGATGTAGGTGTCCGACTGCGGGACGTACGCCTCGGGCTGGTAGTAGTCGTAGTACGAGACGAAGTACTCCACCGCATTGTTGGGCAGGAGCTCGCGGAACTCGTTCGCCAACTGGGCGGCAAGCGTCTTGTTCGGCGCCATCACCAGAGTGGGGCGCTGAAGCCTCTCGATCATCCAGGCGGTGGTCGCCGACTTTCCGGTGCCGGTCGCGCCGAGCAGGACGACATCCTTCTCACCTGCGCGGATACGCCGCTCCAGGTCGTCGATGGCCGTCGGCTGGTCACCGCTGGGCTGGTAGGAACTGACGACCTCGAAGGGCGCCACCGTGCGTTCGATCTGGGAAACGGGCCGCATGGAACCACCGTACGACCCACCACTGACAGCCGGGAGCGGATCAGGCGCTCAGCGGGTCACCGGGGCCATCGGTCGCGGGAGCCCTGGCGGGAGCGCGAGGGCTCGCGGCGCGGGGAACGGTCGGCGGCCCAGGCCGTGGACTGCCCGTTCGCCGTCCTGGTGCGCTGGGCGGGCACTCCCGGGCGCATGGCGGCGGGGTCGAGGGGCCTCCAGTCCGGCTCGCCCATCACCAGCAGCGGGTCGAACATCACCACGACTCCGGCGAGGAGCAGGAAGACGACCGGGCCGACGAGCATGGGCGCGAGCAGCGTGGCGGGCTCGTCGCCTCCCGCGGAGCCGGCCGCGGTGTGCAGGTGGACACTGACCGCCGCCATCCCCGTGTAGTGCATGCCGCTCACCGCGATGCCCATCACGAGGCTGGCGCCGAGGCTCGCCGGGAAGCCATGGACCGACACGGCCGCCCAGAGGGCGGAGGTGGCGGCGACGACGGCGATCACCACGGAGAGGGCGACGGTCAGGGTGTCGTACTCGAGCTGCCCGTCCAGGCGCATACCGGCCATGCCGAGGTAGTGCATGGTTGCCACCCCGAGGCCGGTGATCGTGCCGCCGGTGACCAGCGCCATCGGGGTCGCGCCGCGGTAGCCCACGATGAAGATCCCGATGCCCACCATGACGATCGCGACGGCGAGGCTGGCGAATGTCGTCGTTCTGTCGTAACTGATGGGGGCCTCGGCGACGGTGAAGCCCATCATCGCGACGAAGTGCATGGTCCAGATGCCCGAGCCGATCGCGGTGGCGCCCAGGGCGAGCCAGCCCGGCTTGAAGGAGCGCCGGTTGCGGACGGATCTGGTGGTGCAGCGCAGGCCGAGGGCACCGCCGAGGCATGCCATGAGGTAGGCCGCCACGGGCGTGACGAAGCCATAGCTGAATCCGTCGACAGTCCCCTGCATCCGGTTACGCCCTTCGCTCCTTGTGATCCCCGCGATCCCTGACGGAACGTCCGGTGGGGGCGAGAGTAGGGCTCCCGCAATGGTTAGCAAACATTTGAACAGAGATTTGTCGACTCGGAAACCGTCACCTGATGCGTTCTGGGTGGATCCGTTCAGGTTCTCACGGCGGGTGTGGACGCGCTGGACCGAACCGGCGTTGTCAGTGGCCGGTCGTACGGTGGTCGGCATGAAGAGCTTCGAGTGGACCGTCGTGGACACGGACATCGGACCGCTGCTGCTCGCCGCGACCGACGAGGGTCTGGTGAGCGTGGTCTTCCATGCGGACCCCGCGGTACGGGACAGAGCGCTCGCACGGCTGGCGGGGCGACTGGCCGCCGAGCCGGTCGAGGACGCGACAGGCCTGCTGGCCGAGCCGATACGTCAGCTGGAGGCGTATTTCACGGGCGGGCTGCGGGAGTTCGATCTGCCGCTGGACTGGTCGCTGTCCGGCGGCTTCAACCGGCAGGTGCTGCGGGAGCTGGCCAAGAGCGTGCCGTACGGCGCGGTCGTCGGGTACGGCGACCTGGCGTCCCGGGTGGGCGAGCCGGGCGCGGCGCAGGCGGTGGGCGCGGCGATGGGGTCCAATCCGCTGCCGGTCGTGGTGCCGTGCCACCGGGTGGTGGAGACGGGAGGGGGGCTCGGAGGCTTCGGGGGCGGCCTGGAGACCAAGCGGAGGCTGCTGGCCCTGGAGGGCGTACTGCCCGAGCCGCTGTTCTGAGCCGGCGGGCACGGCCCGCCCCGGCCGCCGCCCGCCTCGCCCTCCGGCGGCCGAGGCGGACCCGAGCAGAACACGGTTTCGGACGTGCGTACGGGCTGACACACTGCGCCAGTGACCACCAGCCCTGACGCACCCGACATATCCGAAACACCGGACGTCTTCGCTCACGCTCCCCAGCCTGGACGTACGCGGTGACGGCGCTCGACAAGGCCGCCCCGCTCGCACCGGTGACGGCGGACGAGCTGCCCGCGCTGCGGCGGCGTATCACCGCCGTGCTCATAGCCAGCCAGATACTGGGCGGGCTCGGCGTCGCGACCGGCATCGCGCTGGCCACCGTGCTGGCGCAGCAGGTGAGCGGCACCGAGGCGCTGTCCGGTCTCGCGCCGACCGCGACCGTGACCGGGACCGCGGTGCTGTCCATGCCGCTGGCCGCGCTGATGACTGCCCGCGGGCGACGGCCCGGGCTCGTACTGGCGTATCTGCTGGGCGCGTTGGGCGCGGTCGTGGTCGTGCTGGCCGCCGTCGTCGACAACTTTCCGCTGCTGCTGCTCGGCATGGCCGCCTTCGGCGCCGGTTCGTCGGCGAATCTTCAGGCGCGCTTCGCCGCCGCCGACCTGGCCGAGCCCGAGCGGCGGGCCCGGGCCATCTCCAATGTCGTCTGGGCGACCACGATCGGCGCGGTACTCGGCCCCAATATCGCCGCGCCCGCGGGCCGCAGCGTCTCGGGGCTCGGCATACCGGCGGCCGCGGGCCCCTTCGTCTGGGCGGCCGGGGTGTTCCTCGTCTCCGCGGTTCTGGTGCTCGTCCTGCTGCGCCCCGATCCGCTGCTGACGGCGCGGGCGCTGTCCCCGGCCGACCGCTCCCCCGAGGGGCGTTCCCTGCGGGCGGGGATGCGGGCGGTCCGCGAGTCGCCGATGGCACGGCTCGCGCTGGTCACCGTCGCCGCCTCGCACACCGCGATGGTGTCGATCATGTCGATGACCCCGGTGGCGCTCAGCCACCACGGCGCGGGCATCGAGTTGATCGGCCTGGTGATCAGCGCCCATATCGCGGGCATGTACGCGTTCTCACCGGTGATGGGCTGGCTGGCGGACCGTATCGGCAGGCTCGCCGTGATCGGTCTGGCGGCCGGGCTGCTCTCCTTGGCCGCACTGCTCGCCGGCACGGCCGGGGCGAGCCACGGCCAGACCGCCGCCGGGCTCTTCGTTCTCGGTCTCGGCTGGTCCGCGGGCCTGGTCTCCGGCTCCACGCTGCTCACCGATTCGGTGCCGCAGCCCGCCCGCGCCGCCGTACAGGGCCTGTCCGACCTGACCATGAACACCTCGGCGGGCATCGGCGGCGCCGCGGCCGGGCTGATCGTCGCCCAGGCGAGCTACGGCTGGCTGAACGTGGTCGGCGCCTGCCTGCTGCTGCCGATGGCGGCCCTGGCCGTACGCAGGGCGCTCAGCTGACCCAGGGCCACGAGGCGCGGGCACCGGCAGCCGGGGCTCACAGCTGACAGGGAACTTCCCACAGCAAGCCTCCCGGCCACGGGTTTGGACGCCGCACTCCTGTGCCAGGGATGGGGACATGCTGCTGACCGAAGTGACCGAGGAAGTACAGGAAGCGCTCGCCGCGCACCGGCCCGTCGTGGCCCTGGAGTCGACGATCATCGCGCACGGGCTGCCGCACCCGCGCAATCTGGCCGTCGCCGAGGAGCTTGAGGGGCTCGTACGCTCCGAGGGCGCCGTCCCCGCGACGGTCGCCGTGCTCGACGGCACTGTCCATATCGGCCTGGACAAAGGACAGTTGGAGCGGGTCGCGGGAGACGAGGACGTACGCAAGCTGGGGCACCGGGATCTTGCGCCGGCGCTGGCTGCGGGGGTGAGCGGGGCGACGACCGTCTCGGCGACGGCGTTCCTCGCGGCGCGGGCCGGGATCCGGGTCTTCGCGACCGGCGGCCTGGGCGGCGTGCACCGCGAGTGGACCGAGACGCAGGACGAGTCGGCGGATCTGCGGCTGCTCGCACAGACCCGGATCGCGGTGGTGTGCGCGGGCGTGAAGTCGGTGCTTGACGTTCCGGCGACGCTGCAGCGGCTGGAGACCCTGGGCGTCGGGATTCTCGGATATGGCACGCGGGAGTTCCCCGGCTTCTATCTGACCTCCTCCGGACAGCCGGTCGACTGGACCGTCGGCACACCGCAGGAGGTGGCCGACGTGATCCGTGCCTCGGACGCGCTCGGCGGGCCGGACGCCGCGCTGATCGTCGCGAATCCCGTCCCGGAGACGGAGCAGCTGGATCCGGTGCTGCACGACCGGGTGTTGGCCGAGGCGCTCGACGAGTGCCGGGAGCGGGGCATCGGGGGCCAGGCCGTGACGCCCTTCCTGCTCGACTATCTGATGCGGCGCACGGAGGGGGCCTCGCTGGAGGCGAATGTGGCGGCAGTGCGCGGGAATGTGCGGCTGGCGGCGCGGATCGCGGCGGCGCTGTGACGGTGCCAGGGGCCGCGGGCGCCGATGCCCTGCTCGTCATCGGAGATGTGGTCACCGACGTGGTGGCCCGGCATCGGACGCCGCTCGCCAAGGGGACGGACACGGCGGCCGCGATCCGTATCCTGCCGGGCGGTGCGGGAGCCAACGTCGCCTGCTGGGCGGCGCGTTGGGGCTGCCGGGACGTACGGCTGCTGGCGCGGGTCGGCCAGGAGGAGGCCGGCTGGCACGACGCGCGGCTGCGGGCCGCCGGCGTAGGGCCGCTCCTCGTCCCGGACGCCGAGGCCCCGACGGCCACGGTCATCGCCCTCGTCGACGAGAGCGCCGAGCGGACCTTCCTCACCGACAGCGGCGCAGTGCTGCGCCTGTCCCCCGCCGACTGGTCGCCGTCGCTGCTCGGCGGGGTCGGTCATCTGCATCTGTCCGGCTATCTGCTCTTCGCCGACACCAGCCGCCGACTGGCCCTGCTCGCCCTGGAGTCGGCGCGGGCGCTCGGCATCCCGGTGAGCGTCGACCCGGCATCGGCGGGCTTCATCTCCGTGCTGGGCGTGGACCGGATGCTGGCGGCTCTCTCCGGTGCGGACATCCTCGTTCCCAACGCCGACGAGGCCCGCCTGCTGACCGGCCTGCCGGACCCGGCGGACGCCGCCGCGAAGCTGAGCCGCCATGTCCCGCTCACCGTCGTGACACTGGGTGCCGGCGGTGCCCTGATCGCGGAGTCGGGCACCGTCACGGCCCATGTCCCGTCCGTCCCTGCCGAAGCGGTGGACTCGACGGGCGCGGGCGACGCCTTCACGGGCGCGTTCCTCGCCGCCCGGCTCGCGGGTGCGGACGCGGCGACGGCCGCGGCCGAGGGCTGCCGGGCCGGCGCGGATGCGGTGACGCTGACCGGCGGCAGGCCGGATCAGCGCAGGCCGCCCCATGCGGGGTGACGCGGATCATCGGCCCGTACGAGCACATCGGCCACGTCCCCGGGTCCCACCTCGTCCTCGTACCGCTCGAAGGCGGGCAGTGTCCAGCGCTCGCTCTCCTGCGTACGCCGCCGCAGCGCCGCGGGCGACAGCCGCAGATGCACGCTCAGATCGAACGGGAACCAGTGCCCGAGCAGGAAAGGACCGTGCAGCAACAGCACCCCGCCGGGCGGGAGTTCGATGTGCGCGCTGCGGGTGGCCCGGTCGCTCACCGGGTCCCACAGATCGGGCAGCACCCGCCCGCTGCCGCCCGCCTCCAGCGGCCCGAAGACCTCCCGCCACAGCGCCCCGGTGTCGTACCAGCCGCTGTAGTACGTCTCGGGGTCCTCGCGCCCGTACTCGAACCGCAGCGAGGCGGGCCGCAGGAACCCTTCGGTCCCGACGACGAGGACGCTGCGCCCGCGCACGCGCAGCGCCTCCCCGATCCGTCCGGCAAGCTCCCCGGTGTGCGCGGCGGGCGCTCCGTCGATGCCGATCCGCAGCCGGGAACCACCGTCCTCGGCCTTGGCCTCCATCGCCTTGTCGGCGATGGCCCCGTCCAGCCGTTCCCAGGTGATCGCCTCGAATCTCATGGCCTACTTACCGGCGCACGGCGGCGCGTCCGCGTCGTTCGACAACGGGCTGCCCTTGGGCAGCAGATAGGTCACATACAGCACCAGCGGCTCGCTGCCCAGATTGCGCCCGATGTGCCGGTGCCGCGGCCCGGACGGCTCGACGAAGGCCTTGCCGGCAGTCGTGACCTCGACGGAGCAGTCGTCCAGAGTCCGGGTAAGCGTCCCGGACTTGACGACGGCGAGAACCTGCCCGGCGTGCGAGTGCCAGCCGGTGGAGCCGCCCGGGGCGATCGTGATCGTCCGTACGACCACATCCGTCTTCCCTTTGGCCTTCAGCTTGAGGGTCCCGTCCGAGACGCCCTGGGCGAGGATCGTGCCCGAAACGCCGCTGCCGGGCGTGGCGTTCGCCGCGGACGGCACGGTCGCGATCGCCGCGAGGCACCCGACCAGGACCATCGCCGTGCGCGTTCTGTCCTTGAAGCCCATGGAATCCTCCAGTCAGCCACGTCGCCAAAACGGGCCCAACGTACCGGAAACAGGAGCGGGCCCGGGGGCGTAGCCGGCCCCCGAGCCCTGTGATGCCGCCCATGTCGCACGCCGGCACGCTTGAGAACCCAGGTCAGTCATCATGTCGCCGCGTCCTGCCTTTGGACCACCGCACATCGAGCTGCGCGGGCCGGACTTGAACCGGCATTTCGACGCACCGGGGCCTGGGCCCGGTCGATCCGGCGATCGGCGGCGAATGCTGAGTCTGGAGCAATAGTCTGAGATTGATCGCGGTCTGCCTCTGCCGAGTTGGGCTACCGCGGCCCGTCGTTACGGAAAATGCCGCGGGGAGGACTCGAACCTCCACTGGAACCGCTCAGTCACGACAAGCTTCAGTTTCAGCTTGCGCTCCTCGCGCACCCCGCCCGCACACAGGCGGACGGGGAGTCATTGAGGCTACCCGAACAGGTAGCCGAACACGGCGTCACCCACCCGCTGGTCGGTGACCTCCGCGCCGTTGGCCTCCTCGCGGGCGAACTTCACGGCCTGCTGGAGCTTCTCCACCCGCTCCAGCAACTCGTTGGTCCGCCGGGCCGGCAGCGCTCCGGAGAACTTCACCGTCGTCCAGTAACCGACCGGTATGTCCTCGTAGTACACCTCGACCTGCGCCGGGTGCTTCTCCGTCGCCTCGGCCTTCACGTGGTTGCGCGGCACCTTCTTCGTGCGGAGCGTGCGCACCGCCTCGGTCTTCCAGGCGTCCGTCGACGGGTCCTGCGTCCACGACTCCGAGGCGTCGAGCACCGGGAGCTTGCGCACAAAGGTGTTGATGTCCGTGAGCTGCTTCTCCAGGAAGAGGAGATACGCGACCGGCACATCACTCACCAGAACGCGTCCGTCCACGGTCACATCGGCACGCGCCGCGCAGTTGGCCCAGTCCTTCGTGGCGGTCACGTCGAACAGCCGGGTCAGCGTCTTCGCGGTCTCGCGCAGCACGTCCTCGGCCTTGACCTGGACTCGCGTGGACTCGGGCGGCAGTTGCTCGCCCTCCTCGTCCTTGGCCTGGTACGTACGCGAGATTCCGGCCAGCAGCGCGGGCTTCTGGAGCCCGTGGTGGGCGGCCGTCAGGTCCTGGTGCGCCTTGGACTTGACGCCTTTCTCGACTGCGATGATCTGATTGAGTTTCGCCACGTCGATCAAGGTACCAAGACGGCTCACGCCCACTCGAACGATTATTCATCCCTCACCTTCGTCACCGGCTCAGATCCCTCGGGGAGTACGCACCATGGAGACAGCCGTCATCGCAGTCATCGGCACGCTGCTCGGCTCGGTGGCCACGCACTTCTTCCAGCGCCACACGGCCGAGCGCACCGCCGCCCTCAGCCGCGCCGAACAGCTGCGCCAGGAGCGGATCTCCGCCTACAGCGCCTTCGCCGGTGCGCTCGTCGACTACCGGCGCGGCCAGAACGACCGCTGGCACCGGGCCCAAGAGTCACCGGGAAGCGCGGTGGCCGAGGGGGCGCGCATCGACTCCTACCGGCTGCGCTCCACCGCCCATCAGGCGCTGATCCGCGTCCAGTTGGTCTGCGACGACGCCCAGGCGCTCGAACTGGCCGCGTCCGCCTTCGAGGTGACGAACTGCATGCACGAGGCACCGGACGAGGCGGACCGCTCGCAGCGTTCGGAGCAGGCCCGCGAGACGCTGTCCGAGTTCATCGGTGCGGCGGCGCCGGGCGTGCGCTGAGCATCCGGACGGGCCGGCCTGCGAGATGGGCCGCGATGTCCTCGACGGCCCCCCGGAAGTACCCCTCGTAGTTGCGCCGGGTGACGTAGCCGAGGTGCGGCAGCCCGAGGAAGTTCGGCGCGGTGCGCAGCGGATCGTCGGCGGGCAGCGGCTCGTGCTCGAAGACGTCCGATCCCGCTCCGGCGATCCAGCCGTCGTGCAGCGCGCGGACGAGCGCCGTCTGGTCGACGATGGCGGCCCGCGAGGTGTTGACGAGAAGGGCCGTACGCCGCATCCGCTTGAGCTCGCTCGCGCCGATCAGCCCGCGGGTGCGGTCGCTGAGCTGCAGGTGTACGGAGACGACGTCACCGGCTTCGAGCAACTCGTCCAGGGAACGGGCGCGTACGACTCCGGTCTCGGCGGCCCGCTCCTGGCTGAGGTTCTGGCTCCAGGCCATGACGTCCATGCCGAAGGCCTGTCCGACGCGGGCGACTTTCGCGCCGATCTTTCCGAGGCCGAGGAGCGCGAGGCGGCGGCCGTGCAGATCGGTGCCGATCGTGGACTGCCAGGTGCCGCCCTGACGGAGGGCCGAGCCCTCTTCCACCACATGGCGCGCAAGACCGAGAATCAGCGCCCAGGTCAGCTCGGCGGGCGGTTCGGAGCTGCTGGCGGTGCCGCACACGGTGACACCGTGCCGGGCGGCGGCGTCGAGGTCGATCGACGCATTGCGCATGCCGGAGGTGATCAGCAGCTCAAGGCGCGGCAGGCGGGCGAACAGCGACTCGGGGAAGGGGGTCCGCTCGCGCATCGCGACCAGGATCTCGCAGTCGCCGACGGCTTCGGCCAGCTCGTCCTCGGAGGTGAAGTGGCTTTGCAGTGACCGGACTTCGACAGCGGGGGCGAGGGCGGCCCAGTCGGCCATGGAGAGCGCGACATCCTGGTAGTCGTCGAGTACGGCACAGCGGAGCGTCATGGGAGCGGAGCGTACATGGACCTGGTCGTGATCCAGCCGCTGAAAGGGCGGCACTGCGCGGAGTGCCGTGAGGGGCCGCTGCCCATGCATCTGCTGGAGTTCAACGCGCCCATCTGCCTGGACTGCGCCGACCTCGCTCATCTCGTATTCCTGCCGCGGGGCAGCGCGGCACTCACCCGGCGTGCCCGCGAGGCGAGTTCGCTGTGCGCGGTCGTGGTCCGCTTCAGCCGCCGCCGCAAGCGGTACGAACGCCAGGGGCTGCTCGTCGAGGAGGCGGCGCTGGCCCGCGCCGAGTCGGCGTGCCTGGCCGACGCGGACGCCCGGGCGCGGCGCCGGGAGCGGGACGCGGTGCGCCGGGCTGCCGAGGATGTGCGGTTCACGGCCTCGTTCGCGGCGGAGATCCTGCGGCTGTTCCCGGGCTGTCCGCCCGCGCGGGCCCAGGATGTCGCGGCGCACGCTTCGGCACGCGGCAGCGGGAGGGTGGGCCGCACCGCGGCGGGCCGTTCCCTGGAGGAGGGGGCGCTCACGGCCGCGGTGCGGGCATCCGTACGGCATCTCGACACGGAGTACGACGCCCTGCTGATGTCTGGTGTCGCCCGCCACGAGGCGCGGGCGCGGGTGGCGGCGGTGATCGAGGGGGTACTCGCGTCCTGGTCCCGGCCTGAGCCTTAGCGGGTGTCGGCGGATCGGGCGCGGCGGTAGAGGACGATGCCGCCGAGCAGCAGGGCGGCACCCGCGGGCGCGACGAGCGCGACCCCCGGTCCGGCGCCGGTGTCTGCGAGGCGCACCGGGGGTTCAGGCGTCTGGGGTGGTGTAGAGGTGCGGGGCGCGGCGGGCTTCGGCGGGGTGGCGGGCCGCGGGCGGACTGGCGGCTTGCCGGGGGTGTTGGCGCAGGAGTTCCCGGCGGCCGGGTTGAGCGCTCCGACGACATTGACGGTGTTCCCGCAGACGTTGACCGGGACATTCACCGGAAGCCGCACCGTGTTGCCGGTCAGCAGCCCGGGCGAACGAGCCGCACCGCCGTCCGCGTTGGAGTCGGCGTGCGCATACCCGGCCACGGCGAGCGCGCCACCCGTGAGCATTACGGTGGCCAGAGCCCTTCGGTGAACCTGCCTCATGGGTTTTCTGCCTTCAGGAGAAGTTCGCGGGCACTCGCCCGCACCCGAACCAACGCCCATGAGGCCATTCGGGTTATGGCACATCATTCTTTCACTCAATCGAGTGGACGGCTTATCGAACTTTCCCGCGTGGCGCGGACTACCCGTTGTAGTCCTGGACACGCCAGCACTTGCGGCGTTCGGTCAACGCAGGCAGCCGCTCGGCGAGTTCGGCCGCGACGGCGGGCACGTCGACCGTCAGCAGCCGCCGGTCCCGCATCAGCACCCGCCCGTCGACGACTGTGGTGCGTACATCCGCGGAGCGTGCGCTGTGTACCAGAGTCGCCGCGATGTCGTGAAGCGGCTGCGTGTGCGGCCCGCTGAGATCCACCAGGATCAGATCCGCCCGCCGCCCGGGCGCGAGCGCGCCGATCTGTTCTCCGAGCCCGATGGCCCGCGCGCTCTGCGTGGTGGCGTGATAGAGCGCCTGCCGGGCGGTCAGCCAGCCCGGGTCACCCTCGACGGATTTCTGCACCAGCGCCGTGAGCGCCATGCTCTCCCACACATCGAGGGTGTTGTTCGACGCAGCCCCGTCCGTGGCGAGCCCGACGGGAATCCCGGCGGACGCGAGCGCACGGATCGGCGTCGTGTCCCAGGCGAACTTGAGATACCCCTTGGGCGCGCTGGCGACCGCGATCCGCCCACCGGCCCGCCGCAGCACGGGCAGGTCCTTCTCGGTGATCCCGGTTCCGTGTGCGATGAGCACATCCACATCCAGCAGGCCGGCCCGTTCCAGCACCTCGACGGGCGTACGCCCGCACCGCGCAAGGCTGTTGTCGGTCTGCGCCCTGTTCTCGGCGGCGTGGATGTGCACCAGCAGCCCGTGCTCTCGCGCGAGCGCGGCGGTGGCCCCGAGATCGTCGTCGTCGACGGTGTACGGGGCATGGGGAGCCAGTGCTGTGGTGATCCGCCCGTCGGCCGCACCCCGCATCCGCAGCGCGAAGTCGAGCGACCGCTCGCGCCCCTCGGCACCCTGGCTGGTGAAGTACGCCCAGCCGAGACTGGCCCGCAGCCCACTGTCCTGCACCGCGGCGGCGACCTTGTCCATCGAGAAGTAGTGGTCGGCGAAAGTCGTCACCCCGCCCCTGATCATCTCGGCGCAGGCGAGCCGCGCCCCCAGCTCGACGACCCGGTCGGTGAGGTTGGACTCGATGGGCCAGATCCAGTCGTTGAACCACTCCTCCACCGGCATGTCCTCGGCAATTCCGCGCAGGGCGACCATCGGCGAGTGGGTGTGGCAGTTGATCAGCCCCGGCATGGCGAGCTGTCCACGGCCGTCGATGCGCTCGACGGCCGGGACTTCGGCGGCGGCCCGCGCGGAGGTGACGGCCCCGATGACCGGGCCCCGGACGACGACGGCCGCGTCCTCTACGAAGTAGATCTCGCCCTGCTCGCCGTGTACGAGGGCGATGCACCCCTCGATCACAAGATCGGCGGGCCGGCCGGCGTCCGCGGTAACCATCCGGTCCTCCCTCTGACGTCCTGGGGGCTCCCAGTCGTTTGATCGGGCTCTGCCCGCGTACGGGTCGAGGAATGCGCTCGCGCGGGTTGTTTCCGGACGAATTACGCGTCTCGGCGCACTGTTTGGTTGCCCGCTTGACCAGACCCATCGAAACCCTCACAACCGGCACCACTGGTTCACAAACGGCCGACGGTAGCGTCGTCGACGTCCCAGTCACTCTCGTATTGGGGGAAAACGCACATGACATCGAACACGCTCACGAAAGCGCTGTTAGGGACCCTTACAGCCGCCGCCCTCAGCATCGGCACCCTCGCCGGCGCAACCACAGCCACCGCCGCACCCGCCCAGCAGGTCCCCACGCAGACCGTCACCATCCAGGCCGTCAACAACCTCGGCCTCACCACCACCGAAGCCAAGAGCGTTCAGTGCTACGTCCGCGACGCCGGATTCAGCCCCGGTGCGATCGACGGCCAGCTCGGCTCCAACAGCTGGAAAGCCTGGCAGCGTTTCCTCAACGACCGCGGATTCAATGCCGGAACCGTCGACGGCGTCGTCGGCCCCAATACCATCCGCGGCCTCCAGCGCTTCCTCACCTACATCGGCTACGACACCGGCGGCATCGACGGCATCGCCGGAACCAAGACCAGGGCCGCCTGGAAGGCGTTCTCCTACCTCGGCGGAGGCTGGTGCTGACCACCCGTCGCGACGGACGACGATCTGCACCGCGTAGGCGTTCTTCAGTCCCGTGGTCTCCTTTCGATCATGAGGACGGTTCTGATCGAACTTGGTGCCGGGTCAGGTGATCTCGGCCTGGGGCTTGCATGAAGCCAGGGCCTCTGGTGCAGCACGAGGGTTGTTGAAGCCAACTCGTGAGACCGGAGGCCCTGAGACTCAGTAGCGCCTTCTGAGATTCAGTAGCGCACGGGCAGGGAGATCAGCCCTCGGGAACGCATCGAGGGCCGCCACCGCAGTCCGCCCGGCGGGGTGTCGAGTGTGAGGCCGGGGAAGCGCTCCAGGAGCGCGGCGAGAGCGATCTCGGTCTCCATCCGGGCCAGGGGAGCACCCAGGCAGTAGTGGATGCCATGGCCGAGCGCGAGGTGACCGGTGGCGTCGCGGTCGATGTCGAGGCGGTCGGGGTCGGGGTCGGTGAAACGGTGCGGGTCACGATGGGCAGCCGCGAGCGAGAGCAGGACCGTCTCACCCGCCGGGATCGTGACGCCGCCGATGGCGATGTCCTCAGTGGGGAAGCGGCGGATGGCCAGCGGTACGGGTCCGTCGTAGCGGGCCAACTCCTCGACGGCGCCGCCCAGTCGGCCAGGCTCGGCGCGCAGAGCGGCCATCTGGTCGGGATGACTGAGCAGGGCCAGGGTGGCGTTGCCTATGAGGTGGACGGTGTTCTCGTATCCGGCGAACAGTATGAGGAAGGCCAGGGACATCAGCTCGTCCTCGCTCAGCCGGTCCTTCTCGTCGCGCACGGCGATCAGGGCGGAGAGCAGGTCGTCGGCCGGCTCCGCGCGCTTACGGGCGATGAGTTGGGTGAAGAACGCCAGCAGGCCGCCGACCGCTTCTTTCGCCCGGGAAGGCTCTGCAGGGTCCGGGGCGACCAGAGCGTCGGTCCATGCCCGGAAATCTGGTCGGTCCTCCGGGGCCACGCCGAGCAGGTCGCAGATGACGTTGATCGGCAAGGGCGCGGCGTAGGAGACGATCAGATCGGCGCGGCCGTGCGGGCCGATGGCGTCCAGCAGTTGGTCGGCTGTTTTCCGGATCGGCTCGCGCAACTGCGCGATGCGGCGCGGGGTGAACGCCCGGGACACGAGACGCCGGATGCGGGTGTGGTCCGGCGGATCCATGTTGAGCAGGTTCGCGTCCAGCGCCGGCGGCAGCGCGAGCCCCCGGTAGCCGCCGGGTGCCGCGTTGCGCTTGTCCAGGGAGAGCCGGGGATCGGCTAGTGCCTGGCGTACGTCGTCGTAGCGGGTGACCAACCAGGCCGGCAGCCCGTCAGTCCCGGCGATGCGATGGACGGGCCCGGCCTCGCGAAGCCGCGCGTACACGCCGTAGGGGTCGGCCATCAGCTCGCTCGTCGGATCATGGAATGCCATGGCTCCACCCTAGACAAGCGGCGTTGTGGAGCTGCATGGGCCACCTGTCGTAATCGGCCTCTGCACAGGGCAGTTCTCCCCCATGACGGATCGCCCGCTGCTCCTTCTCGACGTCGACGGCCCCCTCAACCCGTACGCTGCGCGCCTCCCCCGCCTGCGCGGCTATACGACGCACCGCCTGCACCCCTCGTACTGGCTCTCCCACCAGCCCCCGGGCTCCCGCAGCCACCGCCGTGGCCTGCGCATCCATCTGAACCCCGCCCACGGGCCACGGTTGACCGGCCTCCCCTTCGAACTGGCCTGGGCGACAACCTGGATGCACGAGGCGAACACCATGATCGCCCCGGGCGTCGGCCTTCCCGCCGATCTCCCGGTGATCGAGTGGCCGGAACTCTTCGCCGAGGACCCGGACGGCCTGTACTGGAAGACCCGGCCGCTGCTGGACTGGGCGGCCGGCCGCCCGTTCGCCTGGGTGGACGACATGATCACGGACCTGGACACGGCGCACGTCGCGGCCCACCACGACGCGCCGGCGCTGCTGTTGCGAATCCATCCGAGGCGGGGTCTGCGGGAGGAGGACTTCGCGGCGCTGGTCAGGTGGGCGAAGGGCCTGTGACCCGCGGGGTCCCGGTGACACTCGGGCCCAGGGCGATCGAGCACCAGACGGTCTTCAAGACGGGATCGCTGGGGTCGGTGCCCCAGTCGGCAGCGAGGGCATCGACGAGAAGCAGGCCGCGACCACCCTCGGAGTCGAGAGGTACGGACACGAGGTCACCCGGCGCGGGCAGCACGCAGTCGCGGCGGGCATCGCTGACCTCCACATGCAGCACGCCAGGAGGGACGACAGTGAGCCCCAGCCGGAAATCCCGGCCAGGGACACGACCGTGCGTGATGGCATTCGCGGCGAGTTCAGCCACGAGGAGAGCAGCCGTCCGGGAGGAATCGGAGTCGTACGGCCATCCCCAGGCGTCGAGTTGCTGAGTGGCGAGACGCCGGGCGAGACGGGCGCCACGGCGGGTCGCGCTCAGCCGGACCGTGAAGCGGTGTGTGGGGATGGCGAGTTCAGTGCTGACGGTTTGGTGATTCACGTCACTCAGCGTGGCCGAGCGTGCATAACCTGAACAGGAGCGTTGTCGGTACGCAGCGTGATTGTCCAAGCTCGGAGGCGTGCTGTCCGGTTGTCGGGCGTGACGCGGCGCGCAGGGCGGCGTTGGGCATGGGCACGTCGGAGGTGGGACGACATGGCGGATGCGACAGGGTCGATGAACGACGAAGCGGAAGAGCAGCCGGACTGGGACGAGGGGACGGCGGAACTCCTCAAGACCGTCGGCAAACAGGTCAGGCTGTGGCGGGAACGGGCGCACCTGACGCAGGCCGAGCTCGGCAAGGCGATCGGTTACACGGAGCACCAGGTGTCGGCGGTCGAGCGCGGACGCCGCATCGCGAAACCGGAGTTCCTCGACAGGGCGGACGAGGCGCTGGG
Source organism: Streptomyces sp. NBC_00885 (assembly GCF_045207475.1). NCBI lineage: Bacteria > Bacillati > Actinomycetota > Actinomycetes > Kitasatosporales > Streptomycetaceae > Streptomyces > Streptomyces sp. NBC_00885. The sequence goes on along the minus strand of NZ_CP108796.1, from coordinate 6,613,082 downwards.
GGCGGGCGGGATCCTGGCGGCGTTCAAGGAGGAGGTGGCACAGGCCCGGTACCCGAAGAAGGTGCGGGATCTTGCGCGATTGGAAGCGGACGCGGCCGAGTTGGGCGCGTATGCGAGCGCCGTTGTTCACGGGCTCCTTCAGACCGAGAAGTACGCTCAGGCGCTGTACCGCATGCACCGGCCGATGCTGGACGAGGACGCCATCGAGCGGAATGTGGCCGCGCGTATGGCCCGGCAGGAGATCTTCGAGCGGCGGCCCGCGCCGTTCTTGAGTTTTGTCCAGGAAGAGGTGACGCTGCGCCGCCCGGTCGGTGGCAGGATGGTGATGCGCGGGCAGCTCGAACGACTGTTGCATGTGGGGCAGTTACGGAACGTCGAAGTCCAAGTGATGCCGACGGACCGTGATGACCACGCGGGCCTGGGCGGCGGTTCGTTCCTCCTACTGGACCCCCGGAACGGCCACAAAGTGGCGCACTCGGAGGCAGCATTGTTCAACCGCGTGACCGCCGAACGTAAAGAGGTCCGTGTCCTTGAGGCGCGGTATGGGATCATCCGAGCGCAGGCTCTCACGCCACGGGAGTCACTGGCATTCATCGAGAAAGTGCTGGGAGAGGCATGATCAGCAAGCCTTCTGTCGAGAGTGTCGCCGAGCTGGCGTGGTTCAAGAGCAGCTACAGCACCAGCGACGGCCCCGAGTGCGTCGAGGTCGCCTCCGCCCCCGGCACCGTCCACGTCCGGGACTCCAAGGACAAGGCAGGCGCGCAACTCGCCTTCACAGACGGCTCATGGGCAGCGTTCGTTCCGTTCGCGGCCTCCCGCTAGCGCCCAACTACCGTATGTCCTAGGGCATTTGCTTGCCTCGAACCTTCCGCGTTCCGCACCTGCCCGCTACGAACTGTGCTGGGGGTTGCGTGCGACCGCTCGCGTTCAGCGGTTGGCTGCCCCGACAAGGACGACGAGTGCGGTGAGGACGGCCGCGAGAGTCATCGCCGTCGCAGCCGGGATCCCGAGGACTCGCCGGTCCGCGGGCCGCTGCTGATGGGCGAGTCTGACCGCCACCCACGCCGCCTGCGCGAGTACGCCGCCAACGAAGGCGAGCAGCAGCGGCATGATGCCGTCCGGAATGGGCAAAGCGCTCGTCACGAAGGCTCCCGCGACCGGGCTCAAGCAGGCCAGCCCGATCCACGGAGCCACGCGCCGCCTCGGTTGCACCCCCAGCAGAGCGGCCAGCGCCAGGCCTTCGCCGACCGCGTGCACGAGGAGCGCCGCCAGCACGGCGACCGAGGCGGTCAGCGCCAAAGTCGCCCCCTCCAGGAAGCGGTGCAGAGCGAGCCCTGATGCCGCGCCGATGCCGCCCGCACCACCCGGCTCGCTCCGGCAGCCGATACGGACCACGGCGCCCATCAGCCCGTACGAGGCGAGCGCGGTGACCGGCACCGCCCACAGCGGCACGCCAGCCGCATGGGCCTCGTCCCACGCGTCGGGCAGAAGATCGAGGACGGCAATGATCAGCAAAATCCCTGACGCGGCGGCCAGCAGAAGCGCTGACCGGCCGGATCCGCGCCGCGCCAGCCAGGCGCCCACCACAGTGGCCACAGCCACCAGGACCACGGCCACCAGCGTTTCGGTGGAGGGCAGCTGCCACTCGGTCCCGTCGTCAGTGTGCGAGCCTGCTGCGTAGAGCACGGAGAGCATGTCCCCTCCCTCCGAGAGGGCGGGCTTACGTGTGCAGTGCCCGGGCGAACCGGCTCCGTACTTCCACTACGGAATGAGGAGCCGTTTCGGCGAGGCCCCGTCGCGGCCTTTGCCCAGCCGACGTCGAAACCGGCGTGGCATCCAGGGCTCCTGCCATGCCGTCCGCCGCCCGGAACGCCCAGGCGCCGGCACATGACTGGCAGTGGCCCCGCCACCGCGGCGGCAACCGCCGCGCACAAGCGGTCAGCGGCGGTAGCAGTACGAATCCGACGAGGCGTCGCCGCCTTGCAGGCGCGTCTGGTGCACGCGCAAGCCCAGGAAGTCCGGGCCGTGCGGGAAGAAGCGGCTGTCGACGGAGAGCCCGCCGTGCGAGGTGTCGGCGTCGAGTTTGACCATCCACGGCTCGATGCCCGCGGGATAGAACTGCGCGTCCCAGGTGCCGTACAAGGAGTTCGTCAGGTACACGCGCCGCCCGTCGCGGCTGAGCTCGACCATCTGCGCTCCGCCGGTCAGCGGAATGTCCGGCTCGGCGGGATGCGGCTGTCGGCTGACGATGCCGCCAAGACGCACGGACGCGGTCTGCCTCGGGTGGAACGGGTCGCTCACGTCGTACTGGTGCAGATCGCCGGTTCCCCATGCGGATACGTACAGCCACTGGTCGTCCACCGACAGGTCGATGTCGGTGATCAATGGGGGCACGGCGCCGAACGGCTGGAGCGCCGGAGGTAGGTCCTCCGTTTGCGCGGGCTCGGCAGGGATGGTGATCACCTTGTGGACCACGAAGTCCTCGCCCTCCCGGTTCCACAGCCACACCGACGCCGACAGGTCCTCCACGTTGACCACGGCGTGTGCGAACCCCCACGTTGCCTCGGGGTCGTGCGCGGGACGCAGCTCCAGCACCATCTGGTTCTCATCCCCCAGATCGACCCGCTGCAGGTGCCGACCGGAGTCCAGCTCCCAGAAATGCAGCGAATGGCCGTACTGGCGACCCAGCAGAAGATCGGGGACAAGGCCGTCCTCGAACATCGAGGGGGTCCCCCACTCGCTGGTCACGGCGATGTTCTGGCCCAGATGCCACCAGAGGTCGTAGGCGAACCACTGCGGTCCGCGGTCGCTCTCCCAGGCTCGCAGCACTTCGAAGCTTTCGTGGTCCAGCAGCGCGACGCCGCCAGGCCCGTCCGCACCGCCCGCGCCGCCCAGGCAGGACAGGAACACTCCGTCGGGGCCACAGTGGAGTGTGTGCGGACGCGAATATCCGGCCTTGGCGGCCAACTCCTCGGGCTCGACCACCTTGACCAGTCGCGGGCGGGCGGGATCGGGGCTGGTGTCGAAGACGTGCAGCCGGGAGGAGCGCAGTCCCGGGATGATGAGGTAGCGCCGCGCAGCGTGCTGATGACCGGCGTGCGCCAGCGCGCTCGAGCAGGCGTTCCAGCCGAAGTGGTGCAGTTCGTTGCCCACGCCTGGCAGCTCGGCGTGGGAGGTCACGCGGCCGTATACGGGGGATTCGGGGTCGGTGCCGACGGTGAACAACGCGTCCGCGCGCTGTGCGCTCGGGTCGAAACCGACGAGATAGGCGAGCTTCTCCGGGGGCGCGGCGACGGCGTCCGCCGGAGTGCGGTACAGGGTGGGGTCACTGTGGTGAGCGTGCTCGGTCGTGCTCATGGCTGTTCCTTACTCCCGAACGGGAGCGTGGATCCGGGGGGACCCCCGGCAGGCAGCCGGGATCACCCGTTCGAGATCGATGTGCAGACGCGGGACGGATATGCCATAAAACGAGCGTTTCACAGCCCCGGAGCCTTGCCAAGGCGGGGGCGCGGGGGCGCGGACCGCCTCAGTGTGCGGCTCGTCTCCGGCACGCCCGAGAGAGGCGGCGGCGAGCGGACACCGGGCCTTCCGACAGCCTTGCCAGTTGACCGTGTCAGACGCCGCTCGTTGACGGCCTGATCGACCGGACAGGATCTGGCGGGCCCGGCAGTGACAAGCCGGAGCCGGCATTAGCCGTCCCAGATACAGCCGTGGCGATGGCGGGTCGGCGGGTGGTCGAGGTCTTCCGCGGTTTCGAGCAGATCGTTGGCGGCACGGAGGCGCTTGACCGCCGACGTACAGAAATCGCGCTTCGCTGCGCGGGCGGCGGCCTCCGGATAGGCGCGGCCCGAGACCGGCACACCGATGGCGCGCGGGTACTCGTACGACGCGAAGCCGCGGACGACACGGCGCGGCATGGGGCGGCGGCCGAGGCGGCGGGACGCGTCCAACTCGGCGTGAGAGTAGCGGAGTTCCGTGATGGCGTGCGCCGTCCACGGGCCGGGGCGGGTGGACCAGCTCGTGGCGCGATGTTTGAGGGGGACGTGATGGACAGTGCAGGACATGGGCAGACCTCGGCCGGCCCGCCGGTACTTCCGGCGTGGCCGATCTAGAAGTCGGCCGCCGTGAAGCGTCCCCGTCGCTTGGTACGCATGACGTGAAGCCTGTCAGGCAGGAGCCGGCATCGTCGAACGGATTACGAATGGCCCGGTTGCTGCGCGGGCGGTGGCGCCAACCCGTCGAGCGGGGCTCGCAATTCGGTCGCCGCCTCGGGGGTCCGCCTGGAGGGTGCGGCGCATGCGGGAGCGCCATTCTGCCGGTTGCGGTTCCGGTCGGGAAGCCGAGTCACCTGCCGAGCAGTGCGGTGAGCGCTCCCACCGGGTCGGCGTCCGGCGTGCCGCGCGGCCACCAGTCCTGGCGGTCCGGGTCGGACTCGTAGCCGTACCAGAGGCCGTCGCGGCCGAAGCGGAGCTGGAGTGACCGGGTGGAGAGGTGGTTGCGCCAGGGGCGGAAGTGCGGGAAGTCCGCCGCGATCAGGGCGGGGCGGGCGCGGTCGAAGGGGCCCGCCGGTGGGTCCCAGGGCTCTTCGAGTACGGCGAGGGCCGCCTGGCCGCCCTGCCGCCAGGCGGCCACCGCGCGGGCAAGATCGGTGGGGGTGTGGGCGGTGGCCACCGCCAGGTCCCGGTAGAGGGCGCGGGTCGACGCGGTCAGGCCGGAGCCGGGGTGGGCGGCAGCCAGGCGGACCGCGTCCTGCCACTGGGTGAGCTGGGCGAGAGGGTCGGTGCCGGTGGTGAGGAGGGTGTGGGCGCGGGCGGCCGCCTCGGTGGCGAGGAGGTCCAGGGCCAGGGGGTCGGGCGCGCCCGGTGTCTGCGGGTAGGCCGGGGGGCGGCCCGGGTGGGCCGGCGGGGCGAACGGCGGCGGCAGGGGCGGGAGCGGTCGGGCGGCAAGGGCCTCGCTCGCCGGGACCGTCGGCACGGGGGTGCCGGAGGCGGCTCCGGTCCGTTCGGCCGCGGACCGGGTGGCGTTGCGATGGGAGAGGTCGGCGAGGATTTCGCGTTCGCCGCGGCCCCGCATCAGGAAGAGCACGAACGGGTCCTCGTCGAGCAGCCTCGCCGTCTGGTAGCAGAGCGCGGCCGCGTGCTTGCAGGGGTAACCGTCGTCCGGGCAGGAGCAGTCGGGAATCAGGTCGCCGGGCGTGGGCAGCAGGTCCGCCACGCTCGCCAGGGCGTGCGGCACATCCTTGTCGAGCAGCGCGGCGATGTGGTCGGGCCGGGCCGCCGCTGTCGCCAGGAAGTCGTCCCAGTCCCCGTCGGTGAGCGTGCGCAGGCGGATCTCCGTGCGGTACGGGCGCGGTCTGGTGCCGTGGACATACGCCATGACCCGGCCCGGCGTGACCGTGATCGCGTCGACATGGCCACGGCGCGCATACGCACGGCCGCGGGTGAGGCGGGCGCGGTCCAGGGCCGTGTCCTCCAGCGCCTCCACCCAGGCGTTGCCCCACCAACTGGACGCGAAATCCTCGCCTTCGAGGGGTTGAAGGGCGGGAAACGTCCGCCGGCGGTCCTCGTGGCGGGAGTCGGCGAACCGGGCCGGCGTGCGCGGTGTCATGACTGCCTCCGCAGCGAGACGAGGTCGGCCAGCTCACGGTCGGTCAGCTCGGTCAGCGCCGCCTCCCCGGAGCCCAGGACCGCGTCGGCCAAGGCCCGCTTGGACGCGAGCATTTCGGCGATGCGGTCCTCCACGGTGCCCTCGGCGATCAGCCTGTGGACCTGCACGGGCTGCGTCTGGCCGATGCGGTACGCCCGGTCCGTCGCCTGTTCCTCGACGGCCGGGTTCCACCAGCGGTCGAAGTGGATGACATGGCCCGCCCGGGTCAAGTTCAGTCCGGTGCCCGCCGCCTTGAGGGACAGAAGGAAGACCGGAACCTCGCCGGACTGGAAGCGGTCCACCATGCGCTCACGCTCGGCTACCGGCGTGCCGCCGTGCAGGAGTTGGGACGGGATGGCCCGGGAGGTCAGGTGCGCCGACAGGATGCGGGCCATCGAGACGTACTGGGTGAAGACCAGGACCGAGCCGTCCTCGGACATGATCGTCTCCACGAGCTCGTCGAGGAGGGACAGCTTGCCGGAGCGGCCCGACAGCCTCGCCGTGTCCTCTTTCAGGAACTGCGCCGGATGGTTGCAGATCTGCTTGAGCCCGGTGAGCAGCTTCATCACCAGGCCGCGCCGGGCGATGCCCTCCGCGCCCTCGATCGCCGCCATCGCCTCCCGTACCACCGCCTCGTACAGGGAAGCCTGCTCGCGGGTGAGCGCGACAGGATGATCCGACTCGGTCTTCGGTGGCAGTTCGGGCACGATGCCCGGGTCGGATTTCTTGCGGCGCAGGAGGAAGGGGCGGACCAGCCGGGACAGCCGCTCGACCGCGCCCTCGTCCTCGCCGTTCTCCACCAGGCGTGCGTGGCGCGAGCGGAAGGCCTTGAGCGGGCCCAGCAGCCCCGGGGTCGTCCAGTCCAGCAGGGCCCACAGCTCGGAGAGGTTGTTCTCCACGGGCGTGCCGGTGAGGGCGACCCTGGCGGGGGCCGGGATCGTGCGCAGCGCCTTGGCGGTCGCGGAGAACGGGTTCTTGACGTGCTGCGCCTCGTCGGCGACGACCATCCCCCAGGTGTGCGCGGCCAGTTGCTCCGCGCTCGTACGCATCGTGCCGTACGTGGTGAGGACGAAGCCGCCGTCGTGGCCGGGCAGGGTGCGGTCGGCGCCGTGGAAGCGGTGCACCGGCACACCGGGGGCGAAGCGCTCGATCTCCCGCTGCCAGTTGCCGAGCAGCGAGGCCGGGCAGACCACCAGCGTGGGTGCCTCGCGGTCGCGGTGAAGGTGGAGGGCGATCAGCGTGACCGTTTTGCCCAGACCCATGTCGTCCGCGAGACAGCCGCCGAGCCCGAGCGAGGTCATCAGGTCCAGCCAGGCCAGACCGCGCAGCTGGTAGTCGCGCAGGGTGGCGGCGAGGCCGGCGGGGGCCGCGACGGGGGTCGAGGCCGCGACGAGCCGGTCGCGCAGGCTCGCCAGCGCCCCCGTCGGCACCGCCTCCACCGTTTCGCCGTCCACTTCGGCGGTGCCGGTCAGTGCCACGGCCAGCGCGTCGACGGGCTGCAGCAGCCCGAGCTCCCGCTTGCGCGCCTTGCGTACGAGATCGGGGTCGACCACGACCCACTGGTCCCGCAGCCGCACGATCGGGCGGTGCGACTCGGCCAGTGCGTCCATCTCACGCTCGGTCAGCGGATCGCCGTCGAGCGCCAGCTGCCAGTTGAACTTGAGAAGTTCCTCGCTGTCGAAGAACGGTGTGCCGTCGGTCGCCGAGCCGGGCGCCGGGCGCACCACCGCGGCGGCCGAGAGCGTACGCGCCAGCTCCTTGGGCCAGTGCACAGCGACCCCGGCAGCGGCCAGCCGCGCCGCCCCCGGTCCGAGCAGTTCGTACAGCTCGTCCTCGGTCAGCGGCAGCACGTCGGGCACTGCCCGCTCCAGCAGGCGGGCGAGCGGCGGCCAGACCCGGGCGGCGCGGCGCAGCGCCAGCACCGCGTCGATCCGGGCGCGCGGCCCGAAGTTCTCGTCCCCGTCGCCCGCCCACAGCCGGGCCGCGTCGATGACGAGCGTCGGGTCGGCGAGGCTGTGCACCTGGACAAGGGCCGCACCCGCGTTGCGCCGGGCGCCGTCCTCCGCCGCGGCGTCCTCCGATTCGTCGTCCGACCCGTGTGTCGTGACCGGCGGGTCCGCCGTGTCGAAGAGGTCGTACGCGGACAGGTCGAGGCGAAGCGATACCCGCACGCCCGCGTCCATGCCCGCGGCGGCTTCCGCGGCCCACTCCCGCGCCCGGGGCAGATGCTGCGGAGCCGCCGCCGCGAACGGCGCCCCCGCGGCGTACGCGGCGGCCGGGGTACGCGGCAGGATGTCGGCCACCGCGTCGAAGAAGAACCGCACCAGCGCTTCGGGCTCGTGCAGCCGCGGCGGAGTCGGCCCGGCGACGGGGGCCGCATGCGCTTCGTACGGCATGGCGGCGGCGATCGCCCGCAGCTGGGCGATGTCGTCCGCGTCCAAGGGCCCCGCGCGCCACGCGTCATGATCGGTCGCGGTCAGCCCGGGCAGCAGCCTGCCGCGCGCCGCCAGATGGAGAGCGTGCAGAGCGGCTGCGCCCCAGCAGGCGGCGGCGGGGTGTGCGGCCGGATCGTGGCGGGCGCGGGTGAGCAGCGGCAGGGCCTCGGCGACGGGCAGCAGCACGGCGGGGACGGGAGCGCTGCGGATGTCCGTGCCGTCGCGGCGTACGACGGTGAGCTCGTCGGTCGCATCCTGGAGCCGGTCGCTCTCCGGGTCCCAGAAGGCGACCCTGCCCTCGCGCGGCAGGGCCGCAGGGATGAAGAGCACGGCGCAGGTGCGCAGCGTCTCCGGGCGATACGGATGCGGATCCGGCATGCCGGACGTCATGGGTCACCTCCCTCCCGCAGGTCGTCAGCGACGGCAGCGACGTACCGAAGCACTGATCTACGACCTTACGGCGGGGGTCTGACAACGGACTCCGACGACTCCTGACCCGAACCCGCCCCGGTCATGCCGCAGGCGGCAGCGGCAGCTCGACGGGCCCCGGATCCGCGGCGGTTCCGGGCTCCGTCTCCGCCTCGGGCACCCTCTCGGCTCCCGACTCCACGGCCGGCGGCTCGGCCGACCCCGCCTCGATCTCACCGGACGAGGGCTCGCCGGGCCCCGCCTCGACTGCAGGCGGCTCCTCCTGCTCCCCCTTGGTGACCTGGGCGGGCTGCTCGGCCGCAGGCTGTTGCTGCCCGGGCTGCTGTTGCCCGGGCTGCTGGGCGCGCTCGAGGAAGCGCAGCAGCTCCACCGGGAACGGCAGCACCAGCGTGGAGTTCTTCTCCGCAGCGACCGCCACCACGGTCTGCAGCAGCCGGAGTTGGAGCGCTGCCGGCTGCGCGGACATCACTCCGGCCGCCTCTGCCAGCTTCTTGGACGCCTGCAGCTCCGCGTCGGCGTTGATGACCCTCGCCCGCCGCTCACGGTCCGCCTCGGCCTGCCGCGCCATCGAGCGCTTCATGGCCTCGGGCAGGGACACGTCCTTGATCTCGACCCGGTCGATCTGCACGCCCCACCCCATGGCGGGGCTGTCGATCATCAATTCCAGGCCCTGGTTGAGCTTTTCGCGGTTCGACAGCAGATCGTCCAGATCGCTCTTGCCGATGATCGACCGCAGCGAGGTCTGCGCCATCTGCGAGACGGCGAACCGGTAGTCCTCCACCTGGACCACCGCGTCCGCGGCGTCCACGACCTTGAAATAGATCACCGCGTCGACGCGCACCGTCACGTTGTCCCTGGTGATGCCGTCCTGCGCGGGCACCGGCATCGTCACGATCTGCATATTGACCTTGTGAAGCCGGTCCACGATCGGAACGATCATGGTGAATCCCGGGGCGCGCACCTGGCTTCGCAGCCGGCCGAGGCGAAGGACGACACCCCGTTCGTACTGCTTGATCACCTTGGCGGCCGCGATCGCGTACACCGCGGCTCCGGACGCGACGGCTACGCCCGCAACCACCAGCTCTTCGACCATCAGGGCACCCCCTAGCGTCCGAGCCGGGTCCTATTACTACGGTATGTCTGGTATACCCCCCGAGTCGAGCTCTAGCCCTCGACAGACAGGTGCCCCGGCAATGCAGGAAGGGCCGCACCCTGACGGGGTGCGGCCCTTCCTGCGCAGGGCCCGATCCTGATCGGGCTCAGAGGCGCTTGCGGACGAGGGCGACGAGCTCCGCCGTGTGATTGCGGCGCACCCAGGCGATCCCGCCGAAGATGACGAAGAGGATGACGGGTGTGATCGCGTACTGACCGTCGAAGACGGTCACCTGGGTGATGAAGGCGCCGATCATCAGGCCCATGAAGGCGAGCGCGGAAAGACCGGAGAGGATCGGGATGACCAGCGCGATCGCGCCCGCCAGCTCCAGACCGCCCGTCAGATACATGAACCAGTCGCCGAAACCGATCTTGTCGAAGGACTCTGCCGCGGAGGAGTGGCCGATGAGCTTGGGCGCGGCGCTCGGGACGGCCATGAACAGCGCGAGCACGATCTGCAGCGTGCGCACCGCGAGGTGCGACCGGCGGCTCAGCGTGGTTCCGGATGTGGTGGCAGCGGCGGTGTTCGAGCTGGCGGCGGCGGCTGTGACGGACATGATGGTCTCCTCCGGTAAGCGTTCCGAGGTGCTTTCGAGAGGTAGACGGCGAAGGGCCCCAGGATTCATCGCTCCCCCGGGCCCCAACGTGAAAATCTTCAACTCCGGGTCCCCGCAGCCTCCTTGGGGCCCTGGACGGCTCGCGTCCCGGCTCAGATCTCGAACCAGCCGTGCCCCTGGTACCAGTGGCGGCCCGCCCGCAGATGGTCGCCGATCGCCCGCTCCAGCGTCGTGCGGCGCGGCAGCTTGTCCAGCGGCAGCTTCGGGTCGCCGAACACGAAGCCGACCGGATCGCCGTCGTCGGCCTCCTTGATCTTCTGCGTCGTACGGAAGCGGTTCTGGAAGGCGATGATGTTGGAGTCCTCCGGCAGATACTCGGCGAGCTGCGGGTCGAGCAGCCAGGAGTGGCACATGGCGATGCGGTACGGCTCCTCGGGGAAGTGGCGGGCGAAGAACTCCCTGGCGAGCGCGAGGGAACGGTCGCAGGCCCCGGGGGTGATCGGCCCGAGAAAGCCGGGGACATGCACATCCAGGGCAACGTCGTCGGGCCCGAGCGGCAGTCCGGCCGCCCGCACGGCCTCGCCGGTGCGGCTGCCGAGCCGGGAGCGCTGGAACTGCAGCCGCCCCAACTGGTAGATCTCGCCGCGGAAGTGCAGGGCAAGCCAGCCCGGGATCGACAGTCCGCCCACTCCGTGGCGTCTGCGGTGGACGGCCATGTGCCGGCCGAGATCGGCGAGCGTGCGCCGGGAGATGTCGTCCGGGACGTAGCGCCCGCGGTGGTACGCCCGTACGTACGGCAGCGCCGCGACCAGCACGTACACCGGGAAGAAACGGGCCGGCGCGCCCGAGCCCTCGGGAATCCGTGGCGACCCCCCGCCACCGCCGGGCCTGCCCATGTCCTGGACCAGCTTGTGGACGCCAGTCTCGAGGAGTCTGCGCAGCCCGGGGTCCGTCGTCATCCGGCCCCGCAGCGCGAGGAGTTCGTTGATGTCCTCGTGCGGCACCGCAAGATCGAGCAGCACGTCGGCCAGCTCGTCCGATTCCGGCAGCCCCACGTGTCCGCTTGTCACCTGTGCCGTCTCCCCTCCGGGTCGGCTGTGCGGAAAATGCGCCCAGGACGGGACCCGGGGCGGGTGCATCCTAGGAGGTGGGAGATGCGATGGCCATGCGCACTGGGAGTGAACCGACGACTGCGCGCAGTCCCCTGCGGCTGCGACTAGGGCTGAGTGTATGGGGTCTGATCTGGGCCGCGGCGGGCACCGCGCTCTTCACCCTCACGGACCACCCGGGCTGGGCGGCGGCCTGCGGCGTAGTGCTGCTGATCGCCGTGGTCGACCTGTCCGTGGTCCTGCACCACATCCGCCAGGGCCCGCACTGGCAGCCGGGCCGCGACATTCCGCCCTACGAACCGGACCACGGCAACCCCCGCCGCCCGCGACACGGACATTAGAGGTGTCCTTCGGAGCCCTGTCGTCTCACGCCTCGCCGTCGAAGCGTGCCGCCTTCAGATACTCCGGCTTCGGGTCGAGCGCGGCCGCCAGCCGGAAGTGGCGCATGGCCTGCTCCGGACGGCCTGCTCGCTCGTAGGTGCGGGCCAGGGCGAAGTGGGCGAACGCGTTGTCCGGCTCGCGCTCCAGGACCAGCTCGAACTCAAGCTCGGCCGGACGCAGTTGGGCGGCGGCGAAGAAGGCGCGGGCACGCAGCAGCCGGGCCGCCGTGTTCTCGGGGTGGGCCGCGATCACCGAGTCCAGCAACTTCACGGCGCCGCGCGGATCCCTCGCGGCGAGCAACTGCTCTGCCGCGCGGTAGTCGATGACGTGCGTCTCCGGATTGCTCTTGGGCACGGTCGCATCCTTCCCCTCACTGCACGGTTCCAACACCGCCTCCGGGAGCGGTATTCCGATCAAATGCCTTCCCCGCGCCCTGATGGAGGACGCCTAGCGGGAGTCGCGCCCGGGGGCGGCAGCCCGCTCCGTCAGCTCCGCCCAGACCTTTCGCACCTGCGGTTCCAACTGCTCCAGCGGCCCGTCGTTGTCGATGACCAGATCGGCGATTGCCAGGCGCTGCTCGCGCGTGGCCTGCGCGGCCATCCGCGCACGCGCCTCGGACTCCGCCATTGCCCGCAGCCGCACCAGCCGGTCCAGCTGTGTCCCGGGGGCGGCATCGACCACGACCACCAGGTCGTAGAGCGGCGACAGCTTGTTCTCGGCGAGCAGCGGTACGTCGTGGATCACGACCGCGTCCGGCGCGGCCGCCGCCTCCAGCTCCATCGAGCGGGCGCCGACCAGCGGGTGGACGATCGCGTTGAGCGTCGCCAGGCGGTCGGCGTCGGCGAAGACGATCGAGCCGAGCTTCGGCCGGTCCAGCGCGCCCTCGGGGTCGAGAATCTCCGGGCCGAAGGCCTCGACGACGGCCGCGAGCCCGGGCGTCCCGGGCTCCACCACCTCGCGAGCGATCTTGTCGGCGTCGATCAGCACGGCTCCGTACGACTCGAGGAGACGTGAGACTTCGCTCTTGCCGGCACCGATTCCGCCCGTCAGGCCCACCTTCAGCATGGCCCGCAGCCTACGCGAGCCGTTTACGCGTCGCCCTCCCGCTCGGCGAGGAAGCGTTCGAATTCGCGGCCGATCTCGTCGGCGGACGGCAGGTCCACGGGCTCCGCGACCAGATTGCCCCTGGTCTCCCCGCCCGCCATCGCGTCGTACTGGTGCTCAAGGCCCTGGACCAGGGCCACCAGCTCCTCGTCGCCCTCACCGATCTGGCGCTCGATCTCGGTCTGGGTGCGTTGCGCTTCCGTACGCAGCGAATGCGCGACGCCCGGCAGGACGAGACCCGTGGCGGCCGTGATCGCCTCCAGTGCGGTCAGGGCGGCGTCCGGGTAGGAGGAGCGGGCGACATAGTGCGGCACATGGGCCGCCACACCGAGGACGTCGTGGCCGGACTCCATCAGGCGGTACTCGACGAGCGACTCCGCGCTGCCCGGCACCTGGGCCTCGTCGAAGGGGCTGCGGTGGCCCGGCATGAGGTCGGTGCGGTTGCCGTGCGGCGTGAGGCCGACGGGGCGGGTGTGCGGGACGCCCATCGGGATGCCGTGGAAGTTGACCGCGAGCCGCACTCCGAGCCGCTCGACGATCTGTCCGACGGCCGCGGCGAAGCGCTCCCACTCGATGTCCGGCTCGGGGCCGGACAGCAGCAGGAACGGTGCGCCCGTGGCGTCCTGGACGAGCCTGACCTCCAGGCTCGGGGTCTCGTACGCACTCCAGCGGTCCCGCCGGAACGTCAGCAGCGGGCGGCGGGCCCGGTAGTCCACCAGCCTGTCGTGGTCGAAGCGGGCCACCACCTGGTGCGGCAGTGTGTCCAGGAGGTTGTCGACGATCTGCTCGCCGGTCTCTCCCGCGTCGATGTATCCCTCGAAGTGGTACAGCATGACCAGCCCCGCGGACTCCTGCGCCAGCGCCATGTCGACGACGGCGAGGCCCTTCGGCTCCCACTCGTACAAACCCTGCGGATCAAGCACGATTACCGCTCCTCCTCGTGTTCGTAGAGAAGAACGCCCGGTGACGCACGGGCATTCCCGCCTCACGCGATGAACACATCGCCGAACACATCGCCGGGGAGACGCAGTTCCGCCCCAGGGGGTCACGCCATAAAGCAGTAAGGCCCGCTCCCCAAGGGGAGCGGGCCTTACTTTCAGCTAGTCACCAGCTGGGGCAGAGCGTCAGCTCTGACCACCGGCCAGCTTCTCGCGCAGGGCAGCCAGGGCCTCGTCCGACGCCAGGGCGCCGGAGTTGTCGTCCGACTCCGAGGAGTACGAACCGCCCGTGACACCCGCACTGGCGCCACCCGCACCGGCGGCCGGGGCAGCGGCACCCTCGGCAGCAGCGGCCTCGTCGGCCTCGCGGGACTTGATGACCTGAGCCTGGTGCTGCTCGAAGCGCTGCTGCGCCTCGGCGTACTGGGTCTCCCACGCCTCGCGCTGGGTCTCGAAGCCGTCGAGCCAGTCGTTGGTCTCCGGGTCGAAGCCCTCGGGGTAGATGTAGTTCCCCTGGTCGTCGTACGACGCGGCCATGCCGTACAGCGTCGGGTCGAACTCGACCGAGGCCGGGTCGGCACCGAAGGACTCGTTGGCCTGCTTCAGCGAGAGGCTGATGCGACGGCGCTCGAGGTCGATGTCGATGACCTTGACGAAGATCTCGTCGTTGACCTGGACGACCTGCTCCGGGATCTCCACGTGGCGCTCGGCCAGCTCGGAGATGTGGACCAGGCCCTCGATGCCCTCGTCGACGCGCACGAACGCACCGAACGGAACGAGCTTCGTGACCTTACCCGGGACGACCTGACCGATCTGGTGCGTCCGGGCGAACTGCTGCCACGGGTCTTCCTGCGTCGCCTTGAGCGACAGGGAGACGCGCTCGCGGTCCATGTCGACGTCGAGAACCTCGACGGTGACTTCCTGGCCGACCTCGACAACCTCGGAGGGGTGGTCGATGTGCTTCCAGGAGAGCTCGGAGACGTGGACGAGACCGTCGACGCCACCCAGGTCCACGAAGGCACCGAAGTTGACGATCGAGGACACGACGCCGGAGCGGACCTGACCCTTCTGCAGGGTGGTGAGGAACGTCTGGCGAACCTCGGACTGGGTCTGCTCGAGCCAGGCGCGGCGGGACAGGACCACGTTGTTGCGGTTCTTGTCCAGCTCGATGATCTTCGCCTCGAGCTCCTTGCCCACGTAGGGCTGGAGGTCGCGGACACGGCGCATCTCGACGAGAGATGCCGGCAGGAAGCCACGGAGGCCGATGTCGAGGATGAGACCACCCTTGACGACCTCGATGACGGTGCCGGTGACGATGCCGTCCTCTTCCTTGATCTTCTCGATGGTGCCCCAGGCGCGCTCGTACTGGGCACGCTTCTTCGAGAGGATCAGGCGGCCTTCCTTGTCCTCCTTCTGGAGAACAAGGGCCTCGATCTCGTCGCCGACCTTGACGACCTCGTTCGGGTCGACGTCGTGCTTGATCGAGAGCTCGCGGCTCGGGATGACACCTTCGGTCTTGTAACCGATGTCGAGCAGGACCTCGTCCCGGTCGACCTTCACGATGACGCCGTCGACGATGTCGCCGTCGTTGAAGTACTTGATCGTCTCGTCGATCGCGGCGAGGAAAGCTTCCTCGTTACCGATGTCGTTGACCGCTACCTGCGGAGTGGTGGCGGTGGTCTCGGTGCTGCTCGTCATGTGGGAAAGGGCTCCGGTACGGACAGTGAGTCGTAGGTACTGCTACGCCGAGAGCCCGTATCGCAGCTGCAGAAGCCGGACAGCCTGGGAAGCGCCTCTCCGGATAAGAGGGGCGCCTCGTGAACCGAGGGGACATACATACAGATGCGAGCGCGGCCTGCTCTGTCTGAGGCGCGCAGGCCCGCAGCGCAACTTGTAGCATACGGGGGCAGCCGGACACGGTCAATGCGCGAAGGCGCACACCCGGTGCGGAATGCCGCATAACCGGCACAACTGACCACGCGGCAGGGCCGCGTTCGGTTCAGTGCCAAGGCCACACCGGCCGCCACTTGCCGCGCTGAACGCAAACTACAACGACGGTGACGATGTTCCAAGATTTTGAGCCGGAAGCGACTCGCCGTATCGCCGGCGACGCGGAGAGCAGCCGCGCGAGCCGCGGCTGGTGGGACCGCAACGCCGATGAGTACCAGACCGAGCACGGGGCGTTCCTGGGAGACGACCGCTTTGTATGGGGCCCCGAAGGGCTCGACGAGGCGGACGCCGGACTGCTGGGTCCCGCCGGGTCGCTGAAGGGGCTCGACATCCTGGAGATCGGGGCGGGCGCGGCACAGTGCTCGCGCTGGCTGGCCGCCCAGGGCGCGCGCCCGGTGGCCCTGGACCTCTCCCACCGCCAGCTCCAGCACGCGCTGCGGATCGGCGACGACATCGCGCTGGTCGAGGCGGACGCGGGTGCCCTGCCCTTCCGGGACGGCTCCTTCGACCTCGCATGCTCGGCCTACGGGGCGGTGCCCTTCGTCGCCGACCCGGTCAAGGTCTTCCAAGAGGTACGGCGTGTGCTGCGGCCGGGCGGGCGCTGGGTCTTCTCGGTCACGCACCCGATCCGCTGGGCGTTTCCCGACGAGCCGGGTCCCGAGGGTCTTTCGGTGGCCGCCTCGTACTTCGACCGCACCCCGTACGTCGAGCAGGACGAGCAGGGGCGCGCGGTATATGTGGAGCACCACCGGACGATCGGCGACCGGGTGCGGGACGTGGTGGCGGGGGGCTTTCGGCTGCTGGATCTGGTCGAGCCGGAGTGGCCCGCCTGGAACAGCCAGGAGTGGGGCGGCTGGTCCCCGCTGCGCGGGAATCTGATCCCCGGCACCGCGATCTTCGTCTGCGAGCGTGACTGAGGGGTGTCCCGGTGATCCGCGACGACGCCCTCGCGAGCCTTCCCGTACACAGCGCCGTGCCCGCGCTCACGCATGCGCTCGACACGCACGGGTGCGCGGTGCTGTGTGCGCCGCCGGGGACCGGTAAGACCACCCTCGTACCGCTGGTGCTCTCGGGTCTCGTCGGCGGCGGCCCCGGGCGGCGCGTCCTGGTGGCCGAGCCGCGGCGGATCGCGGCCCGCGCGGCCGCGCGCCGGATGGCGTGGCTGCTGGGCGAGCGGGTGGGCGGCAAGGTCGGCTTCACCGTGCGCGGGGAGCGCGTGGTGGGGCGCGGGACGGTCGTCGAGGTGGTGACCACCGGTGTGCTGCTCCAGCGGCTGCAGCGCGACCAGGAGCTCGCCGGGGTCGACGCGGTGGTCCTCGACGAATGCCATGAGCGTCATCTGGACGCGGACACGGTGGCCGCCTTTCTGCTGGATGTACGAGCCGCTCTGCGGCCGGAACTGCGGCTGGTGGCGGCCTCGGCGACGACGGACGCGCAGGGCTGGGCACGGCTGCTGGGCGATGCGCCGGTGGTGGAGGCCGAGGGCGTCGCGCATCCGGTGGACGTGGTGTGGGCGCCTCCTGGCCGGCCCGTGCGGCCGCCGCACGGGATGCGGGTCGACCCCGCGCTGCTGACGCATGTGGCTTCCGTGGTGCGGCGAGCGCTGGCCGAGCGTACGGGCGATGTGCTCTGCTTCCTTCCCGGCGTCGGCGAAATCGGCCGGGTGGCGGGCCAGTTGAACGGTGTCGGCGCCGAGGTGCTCCAGGTCCACGGCCGGGCCCCCGCCACGGTGCAGGACGCGGTGCTGTCCGGCGGCTCCGGGCGCCGGGTCGTGCTCGCGACTTCGGTGGCCGAATCGTCGCTGACCGTGCCGGGTGTACGGATCGTGGTCGACTCCGGTCTGGCCAGGGAGCCGCGCACCGATCACGCACGCGGGCTGAGCGCGCTGACGACGGTACGGGCCTCACAGGCGGCGGCCCGCCAGCGCGCGGGACGGGCCGGGCGCGAGGCTCCCGGCGCCGTGTACCGCTGCTGGTCCGAGGCCGAGGACGCCCGGCTCACGCGCTTCCCCTCTCCTGAGATCAAGGTGGCGGACCTGACGGCGTTCGCCCTTCAGGCCGCCTGCTGGGGCGACCCGTCGGCCGAGGGCCTGGCGCTTCTCGACCCGCCCCCGGCCGGTGCGATGGCCGCGGCACGGTCCGTGCTGACGGCGATCGGCGCGGTGGACGCGACGGGCCGCGCGACCGAACGAGGCGTCCGGATGGCCCGGCTGGGCCTGCATCCCCGGCTGGCGCGTGCGCTGCTCGACGGCGCTCGGGAGGTGGGCGTACGCCGGGCCGCCGAGGTGGTGGCGCTGCTGAGTGAGGAGCCGCCGAGGGAGTACGGCGACGATCTGGCGGCGGTGTGGCGCACGGCGCGCAGGGGCGGCGACGCGTATGCGGCGCGGTGGCGGGCGGAGGCGGGCCGCCTGGCGTCGGGGCTCGAGGGAGCCGGCCCGGCGTTCGAGGGCACAACACAGCAGACCCGTCCGGCGATTGGGCACACCGACGACATCGTCGCCGGGCTCGTCGGCGCACTCGCCTTTCCCGAGCGCGTCGCGCGCGCCCAGGGCGAAGGCACCTTCCTCATGGCTTCCGGGACCGGGGCCGAGCTCGGCGGCGGGTCGGCGCTGCGCAGTGCGCCCTGGCTGGCCGTCGCCGTCGCGGACCGGCCCGCGCATGCCGCGTCGGCGCGGGTGCGGCTCGCCGCCGTCATCGACGAGGACACCGCCCGCAGTGCCGCCGCGCATCTGCTCGTCGCGGGCGAGGAGGTCCACTGGGAGAACGGCGACGTCGTCGCACGCGAGGTGGAACGGCTGGGCGCCGTCCAGCTCTCCCTTCGCGCTCTGAAGGATCCGGACCCCGCTCTCGTACGCGCGGCGCTGCTCGACGGGCTGCGGCGCGAGGGGCTCGGACTGCTGCGCTGGACGCGCGATGCGGAGGGCCTGCGCGAGCGGCTCGCCTTTCTGCACCGGGCTCTGGGCACACCCTGGCCGGACGTGTCGGACGCCGCGCTGCTGGACCGTACCGAGGAGTGGCTGGAACCGGAACTGTCGAGAGCCCGGCGGCGGGCCGATCTCGGGCGTATCCACGCGGCACAGGCACTCCAGCGGCTGTTGCCGTGGGCGAGCGGGGACGCGGCGCGCCTCGACGAGCTGGCGCCCGAGCGGATCGAGGTGCCGAGCGGATCGCGGATCCGGGTCGAGTACGGCGGGGAGCAGCCGGTCCTGGCGGTCAAGCTGCAGGAGCTGTTCGGCCTGCGCGAGACGCCCACGGTCTCGGGCGTGCCGGTGCTGGTGCATCTGCTCTCGCCCGCCGGACGGCCCGCGGCCGTCACCGCGGACCTGGCCTCGTTCTGGAGGGGCGGATACCGCTCCGTACGGGCCGAGTTGCGCGGCCGCTACCCCAAGCACCCCTGGCCGGAGGATCCTTCGACGGCCGAGCCGACCCGGTACACCAAGGCCCGCCTCAACCGGGAGAGCTGAGGCGTCAGGCGGGGACCGGCTCCGGATCGAGGTCCGCCGCGGGGGCCCGGGGCCGGCGGCTGCGGGCCTCCAGGAGCAGGGCGAGCGCCAGCAGCCCGGTGCCGAGCATCACGAAGCCCCAGGGCAGATACGAGGTCATCAGCAGCACCATCCGGCGGTTCGACTTGATCAGGTCGACCGTGTAGTCCACATAGTCGGGGCGTATCTTCACATGCCCGGCGAACGCGGTGACCTTGTCCCGCCCGCCCAGCAGGGTGCCGCCGCGCAGTTCCTCCTGGTGGATCTCCTCGCCGTTGACGGGACCGCCGGTGACCGGGTCGACCCAGAACATCCGCTTCGTCGTGTACCAGCGGGTGGTCCCGGTCTGCTTCTCCAGTGTGGTCGCGTCGACGCCGGGGATGGGCATCTTCTTCGGGTAGGGCACCTTGGTCCAGGGGATGGTCTGCTCGAAGTAGTAGACCTCGAGCCCGCGGAACGTACGCGTCCCTTTGTAGTGGATGGGCGCGGACGTACGGGCCTGGGCGTCGAAGTACTCGTAGTCCCGCTTCTCGGTGAGGAAGGGCCACTTGAACTCGATGCCCTCGCGCCGCACCGCGTCCCCGTCGACCATTTCCCCGGTGGCGTGCACGGGCGCCTGGCTGTGGGCATCGAAGATGTAGCGCTCGGGAATCTGGGAGACCATCTTGCCGTCGGGTCCCACCACATAGGAGAGGGAGTCCCAGACGACGACATCGCGGCCCGCGCTGCGCTCGATCTTCTCGGACTCCTCCACATTGCCCTTGAGGGTCTGCACGATGGTGACCTTGGCGACCTGTTTCGCCTGGAGGGTGCCGTAGTCGAGGAGGGTCGCGGGCTTCGCCTCCAGCACCATCTCCTGGTACTGGCTGGGCGGGATCTTCACCAACCGCGGGAAGGCGTACCAGCGCAGCAGCGGTGACAGCGCGGTGAAGAAGACGGCGAAGGCCAGGAGTACGAGGCTCGCTCTGCGGCGCATGGTCCCCTCCCCCTACTTCTTGGGGCCGGGGACGCTGGTCAGCAGCGGCTTCGGAGAGGTCTCGCCGGGCGGCGCACCGATCGCCGAGATGGCGACGACCAGGACGAGGGCGGCGGCAAGCCCGATGGCGGCGGCGACGAGGGCGCGCATGCTCGGCCTCCCGGGGGCTCGGATCCGGACGGATCTGATACGGCGTCAGGGCGGGGGCACCGTAGCAATCGAGCCGCGAGATGAGAACACGTTGCACCGCCCCTGTGCCGACGGGCGGCACAGGGGCGGTGCGGGAGTGCTGCTGGGTCAGGCCGCCGGCGCGGCGACCTTGAGCTCGATGGTCACGCTTGCGCCGCCCGCTGTGGTGAGGCGGAGCAGGAAGGTGCCCGTCTGGTCGTCCGCGAAGATCTTCGGGAGCTTCAGGACACCGTTGGCGTCGGTCGTCAGGTCCGTGAGGGTACGGATCACCTTGCCCTCGGCGTCCTTGAAGTACGGGCCCTTGTCGTTCACGGCCGGATTGTCCGCGGCGGTGATCATGGTGGCGGTGACCGCGACGCCTGCGGCGATGGCGCCCTTGTAGGTGGCCTTGACCTCGCAGGTGTCCGCGAACTCCGTGCCGGGGGCGGCCGTGAGGACCTTGTCGTCGGTCCTCACGATGGCGTCCGCCGCCCGGACGGTGACGGTCGCGGTGAAGTCGGCAGGCGGCAGCACCCTGCCCCCCTCGACCGTCGCGCGGACGGTGAAGTAGCCGGTCTTCTCGCCCGCGTACAGGGTGGGCGATGTGACCGTGCCGTCGGCGCCGGTGGAGAGGATCACAGCCGCTTTCCCGCCGGTGAAGCGGGTGTCGGTGTCGCCGACGATCTCGAATCGGACGGCCTGGAAGGGGACGGCCTTGCCCGCGGTGTTCTTCACCCGCACCGTGGGCCGCTCGGTGAATTCGTGGCCGGCCATGGCACTCAGCTCACCGGTGCCCGCGTCCTCGATACGGGCCACCGGCGACGGGGTCGGCGTGGGTGTCGGCGTAGGGGTCGGGGTCGGGGTCGGGGTCGGCTTGGGGGTGGTGCCGGGCTTCGGCGGCGTGGGCGTCGGCGTCGGGGTGCCGCTGGGCGTGGGGGTGGTGCCGGGCGTGGTCTCCGGGTCGCTGCCGGGGCCGTTGGAGATCGGCAGCACGCCGGTGCCGTCCGGGACCTCGTGGGTGCCGTGCTTGTAGTACTCGAACCAGGACAGGACCGTACGCAGATACTCCTGCGAGTGGTTGTAGCCCAGGATCGCCCGGTCGAGTTCGGACTTGACCGCCAGGTCCCGGCCGTCGGCGCACAGATAGCGCCCGGCGGCGAGCGCGGCGTCGTAGATGTTGTTGGGGTCGCGGCGGCCGTCGGCGTTGGCGTCCTGGCCCCACCTCTCCCAGGTGGAGGGGATGAACTGCATCGGGCCGACCGCGCGGTCGTGCGTCGCGTCGCCGTCGTACACGCCGTTGTCGGTGTCCGAGATGTTCGCGAAGCCGACGCCGTTGAGGACCGGCCCGAGGATCGGCGAGAGGGTGGTGCCGTTGGCATCGACATTGCCGCCGCGCGCCTGGCCCGACTCCACCTTGCCGATCGCGGCGAGCAGTTGCCACGGCACATGGCAGCCGGGATCGGAGCCGGCTATGGTCCGCTCGGCCTGCTTGTACGCGGCGAGGACGGTGGCCGGGATGCCCGATTCCGCCGGACCGGTCACGGGAAGATCCCCGGAAGTGCCCGGTTTGTCGGCGGTGTTCAGCGGCGGAAGGTCCGTGTAGTACGGGGAGTTGCCGGTGACCGGGGTGCCGGGCGGCGGGGTGGCGTCGGAAGCCCCCTGGCTGTCGCCCGTGGTGGCATGCGTGATGCCGGGTGCCCCTGAGGCGGAGAGTGCGGCCACAGCGGCCGCTGCCACGGCTGTGGTGGTGGCTCCCCTGCGCAGTCGGCGGCCGAATTGCGCTGCCATACGTCTGTTCCCTCCCCGTCGCGGCGTCCGCGCTCCCCAGCGCCGGACTCAGGTGACCCTACGGCAACTAGACACCCCAGGGCACCGGCCCCTGACCGGTTTTCACCAGCTCGCCACCTGCCGGTCGCCCGCAGTGCGTTCGAACCCGGAGTTCGACTCCGGAGTTCGAGCATCACGCATACTGGCGTCGTTGATCGATAAGGGTCGACAAGGGTCCAAAGGGTTCCAGGGGGCACGACCATGCCGTTCACGCTGAGCCATGCCGCGGCGGTACTGCCGGGCATCCGCAAGGACGGGGCCGCGCGCGGACCGCTGCTCGCCTCGGCGCTCGTGATGGGCTCGTTCGCCCCCGACATGACGTACTTCGCGGCCACCGCCGTCCCGGGCGGGATGGAGTTCGGGACGTTCACCCACGCCCCGCTCGGGGTGCTGACCGTGGACGTGGCGATCACGGCGGCGCTGGTGGCGGTGTGGGTAATGGTGCGTGAGCCACTGCTGGCACTGCTGCCGGCCGCCTGGCAGGGGCGTGTTCACGCGTTTGTACGCGGGGGTGCACAGCCCCGCACGGACCGGCGGCCCGTGGGCATGGCGCTGCGGTTCTATGTCTCGGCGGTGCTGGGTGCGAGCACGCATGTCCTGTGGGACGCCTTCACCCATCACGGCGAGTGGGGCACACGTCTGCTGCCGGTCCTGAACGAGTCGGTGGCCGGGCTGCCCCTCTACTCGTATGCGCAGTACGGCAGTTCGGTGCTGGGTCTGGTGGCGCTGGTGTGGTTCGCGGCGTCCGCGCTGCGTCGGCAGCCCCCGGTCACGGCGCCCCCGTCGGTGCGGCTGCTCGACGCACGGGGGCGGAGGCTCGCGTCGACGCTGCTGGCAGGGTGCGTGCTGCTCGGTGTGATCCAGCGGTGCGCGCGCTGGTACGCGTACTACGGGCACGCCGACTCGCCCCTGGACATCATCCCGACGGCGTGCTTCGGGGCGGGGGCGGGGCTGGCGGTGGGGCTTGTGGTGTACGGGGCGGGGATGCGGTGGCGCGGGCGCGCGGTGGAGCGGGTCTGAGGGGCTCGGGCTGCGGCGCGGGTCGGGCGGGCGGCGCGGGAGTCGGGCGGGCGGGCGGCGCCTGCGGCGGGCCTTGTCCCCACCCCGCCCCTTCCCGAACTGGGGGCAGGCCCCCAGACCCCGTATGCGACCTTCGGCCGCATGTCCTCAAACGCCGGACGGGCTGAATGTGCGGCCCTGCCGCACATCTCAGCCCCGCCGGCGTTTGAGGCGCGGGGTCCGGGGCGGAGCCCCGGTGGAAGGCCCGCGCGGCCCCGACGTCAGTGCGCCGCCGACTCCCAGTCCGGGCCCACTCCCACCGACACGTCCAGCCGCGCGCTCAGCGACACCGCCGCGGACATCTCCTTGCGGACCAGCTCCTCAACCCTCTCGCGCTCGCCCGGCGAGATCTCCAGCACGATTTCGTCGTGGACCTGGAGCAGCAGCCGGGAGGAGAGCTTCGCCTCCCTCAGCGCCCGGTCGACGTTCAGCATCGCGACCTTGACGATGTCCGCCGCGGTGCCCTGGATCGGAGCGTTGAGGGCCATCCGCTCGGCCGCCTCGCGGCGCTGGCGGTTGTCGCTGTTCAGGTCGGGCAGGTAGCGGCGGCGGCCGAGCATCGTCTCGGTGTAGCCGGTCACCCGCGCTTCCACGACGACGCGGTGCAGATAGTCGCGTACGCCGCCGAAGCGCTCGAAGTAGGTGTCCATCAGGCCGCGTGCCTCGGCCGGCTCGATGTTCAGCTGCTGGGCGAGGCCGAACGCCGAGAGTCCGTAGGCCAGTCCGTACGACATCGCCTTGATCTTGCGGCGCATCTCGGCGTCGACGGCGGACTTGTCCACGCTGAACACCTGTGAGGCGACGGTGGTGTGCAGGTCCTCGCCGGAGGCGAACGCCTCCAGCAGGCCCTCGTCCTCCGACAGGTGCGCCATCACGCGCAGCTCGATCTGGCTGTAGTCCGCGGTCATCAGGGACTCGAAGCCCTCGCCGACCACGAAGCCACGGCGGATCGCGCGGCCCTCGTCGGTGCGCACCGGCACGTTCTGCAGGTTCGGGTCGGTGGAGGACAGGCGGCCGGTCGCGGCGACGATCTGGCTGAAGCTGGTGTGGACCCGGCCGTCCGCCGCGATCGTCTTGACCAGGCCTTCGACGGTGACCCGCAGCTTCGCCTGCTCGCGGTGGCGCAGCATGAGGACCGGCAGCTCGTGCTCGGTCTGGGTGGCCAGCCAGGCCAGCGCGTCCGCGTCCGTGGTGTAACCGGTCTTGGTCTTCTTGGTCTTGGGGAGATTCAGCTCGCCGAAGAGGACTTCCTGGAGCTGCTTGGGCGAGCCGAGGTTGAACTCGTGCCCGACGGAGGCGTGCGCCTCCTTCACGGCCTGCTGCACGGCACCCGCGAACTGCTGCTCCATGGCCTCCAGATGGGGCCGGTCGGCGGCGATGCCGTGCCGCTCCATGCGGGCGAGCAGGGCGGAGGTGGGCAGTTCGACGTCGTGCAGCAGCTCGGCCGCGCCGACCTCGGCCAGGCGCTCGGTGAAGGCGTCACCGAGGTCGAGGACCGCGCGGGCCTGGGACATCAGGGCGTCGGCCTCGGCCTGCTCGTCCTCCGAGCCGAAGGCGAGCTGGCCGTCGGCCGCCGCGGGGGCGAGCTCGCGGCCCAGATACTCCACGGAGAGCGCGTCCAGCGCGAAGGAGCGGCGGCCCGGCTTGACCAGATAGGCGGCCAGCGCGGTGTCCATGGTGACGCCGTCGATGCTCCAGCCGTGCTCGGGGAAGACCCGCATCGCGTTCTTGGCGTTGTGCATGACCTTCGGCCGGTCCGCGTCCGCGATCCACTCGGCGAAGGCGCGCTCGTCGGTTTCGTCGAGCTGGGTGGTGTCGAACCAGGCGGCCGGGCCCGCGGCGGAGGCGAGCGCGATCTCGGTGACACTGCCGGTGCCCAGCGCCCAGGTGTCGACGGTGGCCACGCCGAGCGGCTGGGTGCCGTGCTCCTGGAGCCAGGCGGCGAGCTCGCCGGTGCCCAGGACCGTGCCGTCCAGCTCGACGCCCGCGGCGGGAGCCGGAGCCTCGTCCTCCTGCGCGCCCGGGTCGACGGCCAGGAGCCGCTCGCGAAGGCTCGGGTTCCGGATCTCCAGTACTTCCAGGAACCCCTTCAGCGCGGTCCTGTCGTACGGCGCGCGCTCCAGGTCCGCGACGGACTTCGGCAGCTCCACGTCCCGTACCAGCTCAGTGAGGTGGCGGTTGAGCTTGACCGATTCCAGGTGGTCGCGCAGCGCCTGGCCGACCTTGCCCTTGACCTCGTCGGCACGCTCCACCAGCTCGGCGAACGAACCGAACTGACTGATCCACTTCGTGGCGGTCTTCTCACCGACGCCGGGGATTCCGGGCAGGTTGTCCGACGGGTCGCCGCGCAGGGCGGCGAAGTCCGGGTACTGCTGGGGGGTCAGTCCGTACTTCTCCAGGACCTTCTCCGGGGTGAAGCGGGTCAGCTCGGAGACGCCCTTGGTGGGGTAGAGCACGGTGGTGTGCTCGCTGACCAGCTGGAAGGAGTCCCGGTCGCCGGTGACGATCAGCACGTCGAAGCCGGCGGCCTCGGCCTGGGTGGCGAGGGTGGCGATGATGTCGTCGGCCTCGAAGCCGTCCACCGCGAACCGTACGGCGTTCATGGTGTCGAGAAGCTCGCCGATCAGCTCGACCTGGCCCTTGAACTCGTCGGGGGTCTTGGAGCGGTTCGCCTTGTACTCGGGGAAGTCCTGCGAGCGCCACGTCTTGCGGGAGACGTCGAACGCCACCGCGAAATGCGTGGGCGACTCGTCGCGCAACGTGTTCGCCAGCATGGACGCGAAGCCGTAGATGGCGTTGGTCGGCTGGCCGGTCGCGGTCGTGAAATTCTCCGCGGGCAGCGCGAAGAACGCCCGGTACGCCAGGGAATGCCCGTCCATGAGGAGCAGGCGCGGTCGGTTGTCTGCGGTCTTCTTCGATGCTGTCTCAGCCACGTCCACGATCCTGCCACGTACCACTGACATTCCCGACCGTGGGAAGAGCGTGACAGGATCGAGGACGTACACAGCACACGCAGGCTCGAGGGAGAGCGCGATGGCCAGCAAGCCGCCCGCAGGGGATCCGGTCCAGGACGCGCCACAGGTCGCGGCCCCGCAGCACGCGGCCGCGGGCCTCCCCGCCATCGGGCACACGCTGCGCATGGCTCAGCAGCAGATGGGGGTGCGCCGCAGTGCGCAGACCCTCCTCAAGGTCAACCAGAAGGACGGCTTCGACTGTCCGGGCTGCGCATGGCCGGAGGGCGACAAGCGGCACACGGCGGAGTTCTGCGAGAACGGAGCGAAGGCGGTCGCCGAGGAGGCGACGCTGCGGCGGGTGACCCCGGAGTTCTTCGCCGCGCACAGCCTCGCGGACCTCGCATCGCGCAGCGGGTACTGGCTGGGGCAGCAGGGCCGTATCACCCAGCCGATGTACCTGCCCGAGGGCGCGGACCAGTACGAACCGGTCAGCTGGGAGCGGGCCTTCGCGATCATCGCCGAGGAGCTCACCGCGCTGGACTCGCCCGACGAGGCGCTCTTCTACACCTCCGGCCGAACCAGCAACGAGGCCGCCTTCCTGTTCCAGCTCTTCGCCCGCGAGTTCGGCACCAACAATCTCCCCGACTGCTCCAACATGTGCCACGAGTCCTCGGGCTCGGCCCTGACCGAGACGATCGGCATCGGCAAGGGCAGCGTCTCGCTGGAGGATCTCCACCAGGCGGATCTGATCATCGTGGCCGGGCAGAACCCGGGCACCAACCATCCCCGGATGCTCAGCGCCCTGGAGAAGGCCAAGAACGCGGGCGCGAAGATCATTTCGGTGAACCCGCTTCCCGAGGCCGGTATGGAGCGGTTCAAGAATCCGCAGACGCCGCAGGGCATGCTCAAGGGGACCGCTCTCAACGATCTCTTCCTGCAGATCCGCATCGGCGGCGACCAGGCTCTGTTCCGGCTGCTGAACAAGCTGATCCTTGAGACCGAGGGCGCGGTCGACGAGGAGTTCGTGCGCGAACACACCCATGGGTACGAGGAGTTCACCGCGGCCGCCGCTGCCGCCGACTGGGACGAGACGCTGGCCGCGACCGGCCTTCGGCGGGCCGAGATCGAGCGTGCCCTCGCCATGGTCCTCTCGTCCAGGCGCACCATCGTGTGCTGGGCGATGGGCCTGACCCAGCACAAGCACGCCGTGGTGACCATCCGTGAGGTGGTCAACTTCCTGCTGCTGCGCGGCAACATCGGCCGCCCGGGCGCGGGCGTCTGCCCGGTGCGCGGGCACTCCAACGTCCAGGGCGACCGCACGATGGGCATCTTCGAGCGGCCGGCGCCCGCCTTCCTGGACGCCCTGGAGAAGGAGTTCGGCTTCGCCCCGCCGCGCCACCACGGCTTCGACGTCGTACGGTCCATCCAGGCGCTGCGTGACGGCGAGGCGAAGGTCTTCTTCGCCATGGGCGGCAACTTCGTGGCGGCGACTCCCGACACCGAGGTCACCGAGGCGGCGATGCGGCGGGCCCGCCTGACCGTCCATGTGTCGACCAAACTGAACCGTTCGCACACCGTGACGGGCACCCGGGCGCTGATCCTGCCCACCCTCGGCCGTACCGACAAGGACATCCAGGCCGGCGGCCGGCAGGTGGTGACCGTCGAGGACTCGATGGGCATGGTGCACGCCTCGCGCGGCAACCTCACCCCGGCGAGCCCCCTTCTGCTCTCCGAACCGGCGATCGTGAGCAGGCTGGCGCGCACGGTCCTCGGCCCCTCCTCCACGACGCCCTGGGAGGACTTCGAGAAGGACTACGGGACGATCCGCGACCGCATCGCGCGCGTGGTGCCCGGTTTCGAGGACTTCAACGCCAGGATCGCCCGCCCCGGCGGCTTCACGCTCCCGCACGCCCCGCGTGACGAGCGCCGCTTCCCCACCGCCACGGGGAAGGCCAACTTCACGGCGGCGCCGGTCGAGTTCCCCGAGGTGCCCGCCGGCCGGCTGCTGCTGCAGACACTGCGCTCGCACGATCAGTACAACACCACGATCTACGGTCTCGACGACCGCTACCGGGGCATCAAGGGCGGCCGCCGGGTCGTCCTGGTGAGCCCGGAGGACGCTCAGGAGCTGGGCCTCGAGGACGGTTCGTACACCGATCTGGTCAGCGAGTGGAAGGACGGCGTGGAGCGCAGAGCCACCGGTTTCCGGGTGGTGCACTACCCCACTGCCAGGGGCTGCGCGGCCGCGTACTACCCGGAGACCAATGTGCTCATCCCTCTGGACTCCACGGCCGACACCAGCAACACCCCGGCCAGCAAGTCCGTGCTGATCCGCTTCGAGCGCGCACAGTGACGAACCACGCGCGCGTGCGAGGCACGCTCGCGGGAATGGCACCTCCCACCTAAGCGTTCGCTCAGGCATCTGATAAGACGGTGCACACAGCACGCAACGTACTGAGATCGGAGCCGGACCCCCATGGGCGAGCAGACAACCGTGAAGTTCCCGCAAGAGGTCATTGACGAATACGCAGCGCTCGGGGTCGACCTGCCCGCGCTCTTCTCCGCCGGGGATCTGGGCAATCGCATGGGCGTCCAGATCGTCGAGGCCTCGGCGGAGCGGGTCGTGGGCACGATGCCGGTCGAGGGCAACACCCAGCCGTACGGACTGCTGCACGGCGGCGCCTCAGCCGTCCTCGCGGAGACTCTCGGGTCGATCGGCTCGATGCTCCACGGCGGGACCACCAAGATCGCCGTCGGCGTCGACCTCAACTGCACGCATCACCGTGGCGTCCGGTCCGGTCTGGTCACGGGCGTGGCGACACCCGTGCACCGCGGCCGCTCCACGGCGACATACGAGATCGTCATCTCCGACGAGCAGGACAAGCGGGTCTGCACAGCCCGGCTGACCTGTCTGCTGCGCGATGCCGCGGGTCCGGCCGGGGGCTGAGCGTCCCGGCCATTGTCGTGCCCCGGGCCGGCGTCTAGCGTTCCTCGTATGAGGCCAGGACCACCGTCCCGGGGCGGGCTGTTGCTCGTGTGCGCGCTGGCGTTCGCGATCGCCGCCCTCGCCGGCTGCGGGGGCGGCTCGCGCGGCGAGGGCCGTTCATCTCCCTCGCCTCGGACGACGTCCCCCCAAGAGCTGTGCGAGCAGCTGATATCCCATTGGGCACGGGTCGTGCTCGACGGCGGGAAGCAGTCCAACCTGGACTATCAGGCCATGGGTCTGTCCGACGGGCAGAACCGGATCCTGCTGGACGTGACGGCCGCCGCCCGCGCCGAGCAGAGGCGCCAAGGGCAGGCTGCCGCACGGAAGTTGATTGACAGTCAGGCCGCAGCCCGGTGCACCGAGCGCTACCGTGGCGGGATGCCGACGTCAGGTCCCTGGCAATGAGCGGAGTCGGCCCGGTGGAGCCGGGCGATGGCACGTACGCGCCGGACGACGACTTCACTCCCTCCCCGGTTCTGCTCGCGAACGGCCGGGCGGCCGACTTCGCGGCGCGACATCGCCCCGCGCTCCTGGCGGCCGCTCTGGCGGGGATCCTCGCCGCGGGAGCGTCGTACCTCTACGTGA
Source organism: Streptomyces sp. NBC_00885 (assembly GCF_045207475.1). Lineage (NCBI taxonomy): Bacteria > Bacillati > Actinomycetota > Actinomycetes > Kitasatosporales > Streptomycetaceae > Streptomyces > Streptomyces sp. NBC_00885. The sequence goes on along the minus strand of NZ_CP108796.1, from coordinate 6,583,345 downwards.
CCCGGCCGACGCCTCCCCCGCCGCCGCCCACGCCCTGGCCGGCGCAGGCGGTCGCGCTGGCTTACGGGGCACCCGCCCGGCCGGTCGCGGCAAACGACTCGTTCGACTTCACCGTCACGTTCAGTACGACCACAGGTCCCCCGGTCACGGTGGAACGGATTACCCAGACCTCGGCCGGTCTGTGGGTGTCGAGCAATCCTGCGACACCGTTCACCGTGAGTTCCGGAAAGCCACGCAAAGTACTCGTTACGGTTCACGTGTCGGATTGCCGAACAGTGGCACGGAATGCCGGGCTTCCTTTCCTTGACGTAACACTGCGTAATGCCCGCGCAATGCAAGAGCACAGTTACATTCCGGGCGATCGGTACGCCCGAGACCTGGCCAGAGCGGTTGGCACTGCGTGCCATCAAGGCCAGATGTCAGGACTCAAACCCGCGAACGGTCCTGCACGTTCTCAGCATCCGGACAAGACGAACCGGCCTGAATTCCCCCGTTCCACCCTCGAAAATCCGCTATCCATTACGTCGCGGCATAACAAGAGCGTCACATCATTGCCCAGACCACTCCACCTCCCCCAATACCGCGCTTAGAGTCACGGCCAGTCACCGCGCCACCGGATTACCTTCAGTTCGGTTCAAGCGCTCGACTCGGTACGTCCCATGGGGGGCGGCCGTGCCAGGTGAAAGGACTGATCGTGCGTCAACGTTCGCTAATGGCCATCACGGCTGCGCTCACCGCGGGAGCCTTGTCGCTCACCGCCTGTGGCTCGCGCGACGACAAAAACAGTGGGGCCGAGGGCGGCGGTGGTACCACGGTCGTCATCGGCATCGATGCCCCGCTGACCGGTGAGCTCTCCGCTCTGGGTCTCGGCATCAAGAACTCTGTCGATCTCGCGGCCAAGCAGGCCAACGCCAAGAAGTACGTCAACGGCATCACCTTCAAGGTGGAGGCCTTCGACGACCAGGCTCAGCCGTCCTCCGGACAGCAGAACGCCACCAAGTTCGTCGCCAACAAGGACGTCCTCGGTGTTGTCGGCCCGCTGAACTCCTCCGTGGCCGAGTCCATGCAGAAGGTCTTCGACGACGCGAAGCTCGCCCAGGTCTCGCCCGCCAACACCAACCCGGCCCTGACCCAGGGGCCGAAGTGGAACGGCGGCGAGAAGGCTCGCCCGTACAAGTCGTACTTCCGCACCGCGACCACGGACGCGATCCAGGGTCCGTTCGCAGCGCAGTACCTCTTCAACGACGCCAAGAAGAAGAAGGTCTTCGTCATCGACGACAAGAAGACCTACGGCGCCGGTCTGGCCGCCACCTTCAAGGCCGAGTTCACCAAGCTCGGCGGCGCGGTCGCCGGTGAAGAGCACGTGAACCCGGACACCAAGGACTTCGCCGCGGTCGTCACCAAGATCAAGAGCTCCGGCGCGGACGTCGTCTACTACGGCGGCGAGTACCCGGTCGCCGGCCCGCTCAGCAAGCAGATCAAGAAGTCGGGTGCCGCGATCCCGCTCGCCGGCGGCGACGGCATCTACAGTGCCGACTTCATCAAGCTCTCCGGCAAGGAGGGCGTGGGCGACCTCGCCACCTCCGTCGGCGCGCCGGTCGAGGAGCTTCCCTCGGCCAAGGACTTCGTGGCCAACTACAAGGCGGCCGGCTACAAGGAGGCCTACGAGGCCTACGGCGGCTACTCGTACGACTCCGCCTGGTCGATCATCGAGGCCGTGAAGAAGGTCGTCGAGGGCAATGACGGCAAGCTTCCCTCGGACGCCCGCGCCAAGGTCATCGAGGCCCTGCAGGGTGTCTCCTTCGACGGTGTGACCGGCAAGGTCGCCTTCGACGAGTTCGGTGACGCCACCAACAAGCAGCTCACGGTCTACAAGTACGAGGGCACTGCCTGGAAGGCCGTCAAGTCCGGCACGTTCGCCGGCTGACCGTCAGTCCGTAACACCTCATATGCCGCGCGGGGCGCCGCAAGACAAGCGCCCCGCGCGGTGTCACATCCGTCGAAAGACTCGGAGGACCTGCGGTGCACGAACTGCCGCAACAGCTGGTCAACGGCCTGCTACTGGGATCCATGTACGGGCTCGTCGCCATCGGCTACACGATGGTTTATGGCATTGTCCAGCTCATCAACTTCGCCCATGGCGAGATCTTCATGACCGGAGGGTTCGGGGCCCTCACGGTCTGGCTCATCCTTCCCACCGGCACCACCATGTGGCTGGCTCTGCCGCTCATGCTGGTCGGAGCGATCATCGTCGCCACCACCATCGCCGTCGGCGCGGAACGCTTCGCCTACCGTCCACTTCGCACCGCACCCCGCCTCGCCCCGCTCATCACCGCCATCGGCCTCTCCCTGGCCCTTCAGCAGGCGGTGTGGGCCTGGTACCCCGAGGCGAAGTCCTCCCGTACCTTCCCCGAAATCCCCGGCGGCCCGTTCCACTTCGGCAGCATCACCATCCAGACCGGTGACGTCTTCCTGCTGATAGCTGCCCCCATCTGCATGGCGATCCTCGCCTTCTTCGTCATGAAGACCCGCACCGGACGCGGTATGCAGGCCACCGCCCAGGATCCGGACACGGCCAAGCTCATGGGCATCAACACCGACCGCATCATCGTGGTCGCGTTCGCCCTCGGTGCGGCGTTCGCCGCCGTCGGAGCCGTCGCGTACGGCCTCAAGTACGGCGAAGTGAACTTCCGCATGGGCTTCATCCTCGGCCTCAAGGCGTTCACCGCAGCCGTCCTCGGCGGTATCGGCAACATCTACGGCGCCATGCTGGGCGGTCTCGCCCTGGGCGTCGCCGAGACCATGGCCACGGCGTACATCAATGAAATCCCCGGCATGCAGCAGCTCGGCGGCCAGTCCTGGGCCGACGTCTGGGCCTTCGTACTTCTCATCGTCGTGCTCCTCGTCAGGCCACAGGGCCTCCTCGGCGAGCGCGTCGCGGACAGGGCGTGACACCGATGACGACACAGACCACGACCGCGGACACTCCGCGTACCCCGGCCGACAGCGCAGAGACGGGCCTCATCGCCCTCCCTCCGACCATCGCGCGAGCGATGGCAACCGGCGGCGGCGCTCTCACCGTCATCTCCGCGTTCCTCGCCTGGACCTGGACCGCTGCCTTCCCCGGCGACCTCACCGTCTACGGATACCCGGGCGGACTCCAGTGGCTCGTCCTCGTCGCGGGCGCCCTGACCACCCTGTTCGGACTCTCCTCGTACGGGGTCAAGGGCCTGAAGTGGCTCACTCCCGCGGGTGCCGACAGCTCCATCAGGCTCGCCGCGCTCGCCGCCTTCTCCACCACCTGGTTCACGCTGATCGCCATCAGCTACCAGCTCGGCGGCCTCGCCAACCTTGAGCCCGGCGGCTTCATCGCGGGAATCGCCACCCTGGCCACCCTCATCGGCGCCCTCGCGCTGCCCTTCGAGCGCCCGGCGCCCGACCCGGCAGACCCCGACGACGCCGGCTGGGACCAGTTCCGGCACAACGCCCGCACCTCCTTCGCCACCTTCAAGGCGGCCTTCGCGAGCGGCACCGCACCGGCCCCCCGCAAGATGTCCTCCTACGTCGAGATCCTGTTCATCGTCGCGGCACTCAGCCTCGGCCTGGTCGTCTTCACGTACGGCATCGGCACCGAGTACGACGAGCTGTTCATCGGCTTCCTCATCACCGCCGGTTTCGGCTTCGCCTCCCTCTTCAAGGCCGGCCTCGTCAGCCAGCTGTCCGTGCTCACCGCACGGCACCGCACGGTGACGATGGCAGGCGCCTTCGCCACGGCCGCAGCGTTCCCCTTCACGCAGTCCGACGACCAGTACGCGACCATCGGCGTCTACATCCTGATCTTCGCCACCGTCGCCCTCGGTCTGAACATCGTCGTCGGCCTCGCCGGACTCCTCGACCTCGGTTACGTCGCCTTCCTCGGCGTCGGCGCGTACGCCGCGGCCATGGTCTCCGGATCGCCGTCCTCTCCGTTCGACGTCCACTTCCCCTTCTGGGGAGCGGTCCTCGTCGGCGCCACCGCGTCCATGGTCTTCGGCGTCCTCATCGGCGCCCCGACCCTGCGACTGCGCGGCGACTACCTCGCGATCGTGACGCTCGGCTTCGGTGAGATCTTCCGGATCACCGTCAACAACCTCGACGGCACCTCCGGCCCCGACATCACCAACGGGTCCAACGGCATCTCGTCGATCCCGAACCTGGAGATGTTCGGCTTCGACTTCGGAATCGAACACAGCATCTTCGGCGTCACCATCGGCCGGTTCGCGAACTACTTCTTCCTGATGCTGCTGATCACCCTGATCGTCGTGGTGGTCTTCCGCCGCAGCGGTGACTCCCGCATCGGCCGCGCCTGGATCGCGATCCGCGAGGACGAGACCGCGGCGCTCGCCATGGGCATCAACGGCTTCCGGGTCAAGCTCATCGCGTTCGCTCTCGGTGCGACCCTCGCCGGCCTCGCCGGTACGGTCCAGGCACACGTCACCTACACCGTGACGCCCGAGCAGTACCAGTTCGCCCACGTCGTCCCGCCGAACTCGGCCTTCCTGCTGGCCGCGGTCGTCCTCGGCGGCATGGGCACGATCAGCGGACCGCTCGTCGGCGCCGCGCTGCTCTACCTGATCCCCGCCAAGCTGCAGTTCCTCGGCGACTACCAGCTCCTCGCCTTCGGCCTCGCGCTCGTACTCCTGATGCGCTTCAGGCCCGAGGGACTCATCCCCAACCGGCGCCGCCAGCTCGAGTTCCACGAGTCCGCGGAAGCGCCCGCAGTCCTCAGCAAGACAGGGGTCTGATCCATGACCACGGACACCACCACGAAGGGCACCGCCCCGGCCACCGCGCCCGGCGAGACGGTCCTCGACGCCCGCGGCGTCACCATGCGGTTCGGCGGCCTCACCGCCGTGCGCTCCGTCGACCTCACCGTCAACAGCGGTGAGATCGTCGGCCTCATCGGACCCAACGGTGCGGGAAAGACCACCTTCTTCAACTGCCTCACCGGTCTCTACATCCCCACCGAGGGCGAAGTCCGCTATAAGGGCACCGTCCTGCCGGCCAAGTCCTTCAAGGTCACGGCGGCGGGCGTCGCGCGCACCTTCCAGAACATCCGCCTCTTCGGCAACATGACCGTCCTGGAGAACGTGCTCGTCGGCCGCCACACCCGTACCAAGGAAGGCCTCTGGTCCGCGCTCCTGCGCGGCCCCGGCTTCCACAAGGCCGAGGCCAAGTCCAAGGCACGGGCCATGGAACTCCTCGAGTTCATCGGCCTCGCCGAGAAGGCCGAGCACCTCGCGCGCAACCTCCCCTACGGCGAGCAGCGCAAGCTCGAGATCGCGCGGGCCCTGGCCAGCGACCCCGGTCTGCTCCTCCTCGACGAGCCGACCGCCGGCATGAACCCGCAGGAGACCCGGGCGACCGAAGAACTGGTCTTCGCCATCCGGGACATGGGCATCGCCGTCCTCGTCATCGAGCACGACATGCGCTTCATCTTCAACCTGTGCGACCGCGTCGCGGTACTCGTCCAGGGCGAGAAGCTCGTCGAGGGCGACAGCGAGACCGTCCAGGGAGACGAACGCGTTGTCGCCGCCTACCTCGGAGAGCCCTTCGAGGGCGCCCCGGGCGAGGAAGAAGCAGCGGAAGTGGAAGCGGCTGAAACCGGGACCACCGGATCCGCAGGCAAGGAGAACGACTGATGACCGCACTTCTCGAAGTCGAGGACCTGCGCGTCGCCTACGGCAAGATCGAGGCCGTCAAAGGCATCTCGTTCAGCGTCGAGGCCGGCGAGGTCGTCACCCTCATCGGCACCAACGGCGCCGGTAAGACCACCACGCTGCGCACCCTCTCGGGCCTTCTGAAGCCCGTCGGCGGCCAGATCAAGTTCAACGGCAAGTCCCTCAAGAAGGTGCCGGCCCACCAGATCGTCTCCCTCGGGCTCGCACACTCCCCCGAGGGGCGGCACATCTTCCCGCGCATGTCCATCGAGGACAATCTGCGGCTCGGCGCCTTCCTCCGCAACGACAAGGCGGGCATCGAGAAGGACATGCAGCGCGCCTACGACCTCTTCCCGATTCTGGGAGAGCGCAGGAAGCAGGCAGCGGGCACGCTCTCCGGCGGCGAGCAGCAGATGCTCGCCATGGGCCGGGCGCTGATGTCCCAGCCGAAGCTGCTCATGCTCGACGAGCCCTCCATGGGCCTGTCCCCGATCATGATGCAGAAGATCATGGCGACGATCGTCGAGCTCAAGGCCCAGGGCACCACCATTCTGCTCGTCGAGCAGAACGCCCAGGCCGCGCTCTCCCTGGCCGACCAGGCTCACGTCATGGAGATCGGCAGCATCAAGCTCTCCGGCCCCGGCCGGGAGCTGCTCCACGACGAGTCCGTCCGCAAGACGTACCTCGGCGAGGACTGAGCCGTAACCGGGGGCTCCGCCCCCGGACCCCCGTCCGCCCGAAGGGCGGACCCGGTCCGGGGGCGAGTTGCCCGGTACGGACAAGCGGAAGGGCCCGCACCCCGGTCAGGGGGTGCGGGCCCTTCCGTCTGCCCTACTGGCCCTGCGCGGCCTTCTTCTCCTCCGCGTCCTCGATGACCGCCTCCGCGACCTGCTGCATCGACAGCCGCCGGTCCATCGACGTCTTCTGGATCCAGCGGAACGCGGCCGGCTCGGTGAGCCCGTACTGCGTCTGCAGAATGCTCTTCGCGCGGTCGACGAGCTTGCGTGTCTCCAGCCGCTGCGAGAGGTCCGCGACCTCCTGCTCCAGCGCCTTGAGCTCCGTGAAGCGGGAGACGGCCATCTCGATGGCCGGGACCACGTCGCTCTTGCTGAACGGCTTGACCAGATACGCCATCGCACCGGCGTCCCGGGCCCGCTCGACGAGGTCGCGCTGCGAGAACGCGGTCAGCATCAGGACCGGGGCGATGGACTCCTCGGCGATCTCCTCGGCCGCGGAGATCCCGTCCAGGACGGGCATCTTCACATCCAGGATGACGAGGTCCGGCCGGTGCTCCCGGGCGAGCTCGACGGCCCGCTGACCGTCTCCGGCCTCGCCGACGACCGCGTAGCCCTCTTCCTCCAGCATCTCTTTGAGGTCGAGGCGAATGAGGGCCTCGTCCTCGGCGATCACGACGCGGGTCGTCAGCGGAGGGACATGCGACTTGTCGTCGTCGGCGGGCTGGGGCGAGTCGGGGGCGGTCACGCTGGGCTCCTCGTTCAGGGCATGTACAGCTCTCCATGAGCCTACCCAGCTGCGGTAAGGTGTTGCTGCGGCAGGTCAGGGGAAACCTTTGATTCTGTGAGCCCCGGTAGCCCAATTGGCAGCAGGCAATGGATTCAAAACCCATACAGTGTCGGTTCGAGTCCGACCCGGGGCACCTTTCCTTCGGTTCCAAGGTCACGTTGAAATAGTCGAGGTTCACGTGAACGTGTGATCGTGTCGCCGTTCCGCTCCTAGGCCCTGAAAATCCGGCCAGGCTCGGCCGCATGTACGACGTTGATACTCGCAAGCGAGCCCTGTCACTCATCGCCCAAGGGTGCAGCCTGAACTCGGTAAGCAAGCAGGTTGGCATATCGCGCGCCGCAATCCGCGAGTGGCGGACGCGGATCGAACCCCTGCCGCGCATGCAAGCCCCACCGTGCCCCAGATGCCTGCCCGATCGCGGAGTCCCTGACGATGCCGCCGCGTACTCCTATCTCCTGGGCCTCTACCTTGGCGATGGCTGCATCAGCGCCCACCCACGCGGCGGATACCACCTGCGAATCGCGTGCGCCGACGCGTGGCCCGGGCTTATCGACAGCTGCCGGTCCGCCATCTTGGCCGTGCGCCCGGAGGGCAGTTGCTGCATTTTGCAGAAGCAGGGCTACGTCATGGTCACGAGCTATGGCAGGCACTGGCCGTGTCTCTTCCCCCAGCATGGGCCGGGCAAGAAGCACGAGCGGAAGATCGCGCTCGAACCGTGGCAACACGAGATCGTCGACGCGCAGCCTTGGGAATTCATCCGCGGCCTGGTCCACTCCGACGGCTGTCGGATCACGAACTGGACCAGCCGCCTCGTCAACGGCGAGCAGAAACGCTACGAGTATCCGCGGTACTTCTTCACCAACGTCTCGGACGACATCCGGCAGCTCTACGTTGGTGCGCTCGACAACGTTGGCGTCGAGTGGAAGCAGGCCAACACGAAGAACATCTCCGTCGCCAAGCGCGCTTCCGTCGCGCTCATGGACCTGCACGTCGGGCCGAAGTACTAACCACACCCCCCACCCGACAGACCCAACCAGCCGCCTACGCGGGGCTGTCGTCCTCGCCGATGTGGTGCACCCGTACCAGGTTCGTGGAGCCCGGGACTCCGGGCGGGGAGCCGGCCGTGATCACCACGATGTCGCCCTTCTGGCAGCGGCCGATCTTCAGCAGTTCCTCGTCGACCTGGGCGACCATCGCGTCCGTCGAGTCGACATGCGGGCCGAGGAAGGTCTCCACTCCCCATGTGAGGTTGAGCTGGGAGCGCGTGGCCGCGTCCGGTGTGAAGGCCAGCAGCGGGATCGGGGAGCGGTAGCGGGACAGCCGCTTGACCGTGTCGCCGGACTGGGTGAAGGCGACCAGGAACTTCGCGCCCAGGAAGTCGCCCATCTCCGCGGCCGCACGGGCCACCGCGCCGCCCTGGGTGCGGGGCTTGTTGCGCTCGGTCAGCGGCGGCAGGCCCTTGGCGAGCACGTCCTCCTCGGCCGCCTCCACGATGCGGCTCATCGTCTTCACCGTCTCGACGGGGTACTTCCCGACGCTCGTCTCGCCCGAAAGCATCACCGCGTCGGTGCCGTCGATGACGGCGTTGGCGACATCGGATGCCTCGGCGCGCGTGGGGCGGGAGTTGTCGATCATCGAGTCGAGCATCTGGGTCGCCACGATGACCGGCTTGGCGTTGCGCTTGGCGAGCTTGATGGCGCGCTTCTGGACGATCGGCACCTGCTCCAGGGGCATTTCGACGCCGAGGTCGCCGCGGGCGACCATGATGCCGTCGAAGGCGGCCACGATGTCGTCGATGTTCTCGACGGCCTGCGGCTTCTCGACCTTCGCGATGACGGGGAGCCGGCGGCCCTCCTCGTCCATGACGCGGTGGACGTCCTCGATGTCGCGTCCGTTGCGTACGAAGGAGAGCGCGATGATGTCGGCGCCGATGCGCAGCGCCCAGCGGAGGTCTTCGATGTCCTTCTCGGACAGGGCGGGGACGGAGACGGCGACGCCAGGAAGGTTGAGGCCCTTGTGGTCGGAGATCATGCCGCCTTCTACGACGGTGGTGCGGACCCTGGGGCCGTCCACCGCGGTCACTTCCAGGGCGACCTTGCCGTCGTCGACGAGGATGCGCTCACCGATGGTGACGTCTGAGGCGAGGCCCGCGTAGGTGGTACCGCACATGTGGCGGTCGCCCTCGGTCTCCTCGACGGTGATGGTGAACTCGTCTCCGCGTTCAAGCAGTACGGGACCTTCACGGAAGCGCCCCAGGCGGATCTTCGGACCTTGAAGGTCGGCCAGGACGCCGACGCTGCGGCCCGACTCGTCGGACGCTTTGCGAACGCGCTGATAGCGCTCCTCGTGCTCGACGTAGGTGCCGTGGCTGAGGTTGAAGCGGGCGACGTCCATTCCGGCCTCGACCAGTGCCTTGATCTGGTCGTACGAGTCGGTGGCGGGTCCAAGAGTGCAGACGATCTTTGCTCGGCGCATATGTCGAGCCTAGGGCTTACCGGCCGGTAGAGAATTGGCCTCGCATGACCACTCAACAACCTTTACGTGAAGGGTTATTGACAAGTGTTTAATTGTGCGCGGGGGTGCTCCGATGAGCATTCCGGGCCACCGGAACCCACCCCTCAGTTGACCCTCTGATCACACTCCGTCACAGCTGTGGCGGCGTCATCGTAAAGCGGGCATTGACCTGCGCGTAGACGGTCTGACGCTGTGGCTCCAGGTCCAGAGCGGGCGCGATTTCGGCGGATTCGGTGCCGCCGTACGCGGCCATGCGCATGGCACCGGGGGCTTGCGGCATTTGGTACGGCACGGCGTTCTCCGCGCCCAGGTCGGCGAGCTCGACCAGGGCGGCCAGCCGCGCACCCAGCGCCTCGGCGTATTCACGGGCCCGCTGAACGGCCTCCTTCACGGCCTGGCGGCGGGCCTCGCCGTGGGCCGGGGAGTCCGGGCGCAGGGCCCACCAGGGGCCGTCGACGCGGGTCAGCTCAAGGTCCGCGAGCCGGGTGGTGAGTTCGCCGAGCGCCGTGAAGTCGCTGAGTTCCGCGGTGATGTGGACCCGGCCGTAGTACGCGCGGACGCGTTCGCCCCGGCCGTGCCGGGTCAGTTCGGGCGTGATGGAGAAGGCGCCGGTCTCCAGCTTCTCCACCGATTCGCCGTACGACTTGATCAGGTCCAGGACTGTGGAGTTGCGCCGGGTGAGGTCCTCCAGGGCGCTGCGCCGGTCCGTGCCGCGCGCGCTGACCGTGACGCCGATCCTGGCGATCTCCGGGTCGAACTCCAGCCGCGCCTCGCCGCGGACGGCGACCCGTGGCGTCTCCGGGGTGCCGTACGGAGCGGCGGTGGTGGGTGCGTCGGTGGTCACGGGCGGGCTCCCTCGTGTCGCGGTCGTCACAACCACTCTCCCATCCGGGTCCGACAACGGGTGGTCACCAGATGGAAACCCCCAGGGGGTGTTGCGGGACGTGGTTCCTGCGCCAGAATCTACGCGCGTTGTGCCATCTCAAGAGGGAGACGAAATGCCGCTCGATCGAAGGACGTTCCTGGGTACGTCCGCCGCTACCGGCGCCGGTGTCGCGCTTGCCGGAGCCACTGCCACCCCCGCCGCGGCGACGGGCCGCACACGTCCGCCGAAGCGGTACTCCTTCACCGTCATGGGCACCACTGACCTGCACGGCAATGTCTTCAACTGGGACTACTTCACGGACAAGGAGTTCGACGACAAGACCCACAACGACGTGGGCCTGGCGAAGATCTCCACGCTGGTGAACAGGATCCGCGAGGAGAAGGGCCGCCGCAACACGCTCCTCATCGACGCCGGTGACACCATCCAGGGCACCCAGCTCTCGTACTACTACGCCAAGGTCGACCCGATCACGGCCCGGCGCGGTCCCGTGCACCCGATGGCGCAGGCCATGAACGCGATCGGGTACGACGCCGCGGCGCTCGGCAACCACGAGTTCAACTACGGCATCCCCGTGCTGCGCAAGTTCGAGGAGCAGTGCGACTTCCCGCTGCTCGGTGCGAACGCGCTGGACGCCAAGACGCTCCGCCCGGCCTTCCCGCCGTACAGCATCCACCGCCTGTGCACCCCGCACGGCCGTGACGTCAAGGTCGCGGTACTGGGCCTGACCAACCCCGGCATCGCCATCTGGGACAAGGCCAACGTCCAGGGCAAGATGGTCTTCCCGGGCCTTGAGGAGCAGGCCGCGAAGTGGGTGCCGAAGCTGCGCTCCATGGGTGCGGACGTCGTGATCGTCTCGGCGCACTCGGGTTCCAGCGGCACGTCCTCCTACGGCGACCAGCTGCCCTACATCGAGAACGCCGCGGGTCTGGTGGCCGAGCAGGTGCCCGGCATCGACGCGATACTCGTCGGCCACGCGCACACCGAGATCGCCGAGTACTTCGTCGCCAACAAGGAGACCGGCCAGAAGGTCGTGCTCTCCGAGCCGCTCAAGTGGGGCCAGCGCCTCACCCTGTTCGACTTCGACCTCGTGTGGGAGAAGGACTGCTGGACGGTCGAGAAGGTCGGCGCGCAGGTCCTCAACTCCAACACGGCCGACGAGGACCCCAAGATCACCTGCCTGCTCGGCGACGAGCACAAGAAGGTCGTGGCCTACGTCAACCAGGTCATCGGCACCTCCACGGCCGGCATGACCACGGCCGACGCGCCGTGGAAGGACGAGCCGATCATCGACCTGATCAACCATGTCCAGGCGGAGACGGTGAAGGGTGCGCTTGCCGGCGGCCAGTACGCCGCGCTGCCCGTCCTCTCGCAGGCTTCCTGCTTCTCGCGTACGGCCGCGATCCCGGCGGGCCAGGTGACCATCAGGGACGCGGCGGGACTCTATGTCTTCGAGAACACCCTTGAGGCCCGGCTGCTGACCGGAGCGCAGATCAAGGACTATCTGGAGTTCTCGGCGCGCTACTTCGTGCAGACACCGGCGGGCGCTCCGGTCGACACCGCCAAGCTGACCAACGCGGACAACACCCCGGACTACAACTACGACGCGCTCTCGGGTGTCACGTACGAGATCGACATCGCCAAGCCGGCCGGTTCGCGGATCGCGAAGCTGTCCTTCGACGGCAAGCCGATCGATCCTGCCGCGCAGTTCGTGCTGGCCGTCAACAACTACCGGGCCAGCGGCGGCGGGAACTTCCCGCATGTCGCGCGCTCCCAGCAGCTGTGGGCGAATTCGGAGGAGATCCGCAACACGATCATCAACTGGGTGAAGGCGAAGGGCACGGTCGACCCGGCGCAGTTCGCCACGGTGGGCTGGAAGCTGACTCGTGAGGGTACGCCGGTCTTCTGATCAGGCGTGGTCCACCAGCGGGAGCAGGCTCGCCGGCGCATGCGCCGGGCGGGCCTGTTCGCGTTGCAGGCCGAAGCTGGTGAAGGCGGTGCGGCGCGGCAGCGGGTAGTGCTCCTCGCCGGTGAGGGAGTTGAGGATGCCGGCGCTGCGCCAGGCGGCGAGGCCGAGGTCGGGGGCGCCGACGCCGTGTGTGTGGCGCTCGGCGTTCTGTACGTAGACCGCGCCGGTCACCGGGGGGTCCAGGAGCAGTCGGAACCGGGCGTCGACGCGGGGGCGGCCGGAGGCGTCGCGGCGCATGTGCGGGTCGAGGCCGGCCAGCATCCGGTCGAGTGACCGCTCGCGGTAGCCGGTGGCCAGCACCACGGCGTTGGTGGTGAGCTGGGAGCGGGTGCCCTGCTGGGCGTGTTCCAGATGCAGCTCGACCTTGGTGGTTCCGACGCGGCCCGCGGTGCGCACGGTGACGCCGGGGGTGAGGACGGCGTCGGGCCAGCCGCCGTGCAGGGTGCGGCGGTAGAGCTCTTCGTGGATGGCGGCGATGGTGTCGGCGTCGATGCCCTTGTGGAGCTGCCACTGGCGCGGGACGAGAGCGTCGCGGGTCTGCTCGGGCAGTGCGTGGAAGTAGCGGGTGTAGTCGGGGGTGAAGTGCTCCAGGCCGAGCTTGGAGTACTCCATCGGCGCGAAGGCTTCCGTACGGGCCAGCCAGTGGATCTTCTCGGCCCCGGCCGGCCGGGCGCGCAGCAGGTCGAGGAAGACCTCCGCGCCGGACTGGCCGGAGCCGATGACCGTGATGTGCTCGGCGGCCAGGAGGCGTTCGCGGTTGCCGAGATAGTCCGAGGAGTGGATCACGGGGACGGCGGGGGCCTCGGCGAGGGGCCGCAGCGGCCCGGGGACGTACGGCTCGGTGCCGACGCCGAGCACGAGGTTTCGCGCGTAGGCGCGGCCCAGGGCCTGCGCCTCGCCCTCGGTGTCGAGCTGGGTGAAGTCCACTTCGAAGAGGTCCCGTTCAGGGTTCCAGCGGACGGCGTCGACCTGATGGCCGAAGTGCAGCCCGGGCAGACTGTCGCTGACCCAGCGGCAGTACGCGTCGTACTCGGCGCGCTGGATGTGGAACCGTTCGGCGAAGTAGAAGGGGAAGAGCCGGTCCCGGGAGCGCAGATAGTTCAGGAACGACCAGGGGCTGGCCGGATCGGCGAGGGTCACCAGGTCGGCGAGGAACGGGACTTGGAGCGTGGCGCCCTCGATCAGCACACCGGGGTGCCAGGTGAATGTGGGCCGCTGCTCGTAGAAGGTCGCGGCGAGCCCGCCGGGGACGCCGTGGGCGAGGGCGGCCAGGGAGAGGTTGAAGGGGCCGATGCCGATGCCCACGAGGTCGTGGGGCTGGTCCTGTTCTGGTGCGGGCGTGCCGGTCATCGGGGGGTGCCTTCCACGAGTTCGATCAGGACTTCTTGGATCAGAGCGGTCAGGTCGCCGGGGGTGGCGTGGGGGTTGAGGAGGGTGGCCTTGAGCCAGAGGCGGCCGTCAGCGCGGGCACGGCCGAGCACGGCGCGACCCGCGGTGAGAAGGGTGCGGCGGATGGCCGCGGTCTGTTCGTCGGTGGCCGCCGCGGGCCGGAACAGGACGGTGGTGAGGGTGGGGCGTTCGTACAGCTGAAGTTGCGGCTGCTGCTCGATCAGGTCCGCGAGCTGTCCGGCGGCGGCGCAGGTGCGGTCGACGAGCGCGGCCAGGCCGGTGCGGCCGAGCGCCCGGAGGGTGACGGCGACTTTGAGGATGTCGGGGCGGCGGGTGGTCCGCAGGGAGCGGCCGAGCAGATCGGGCAGGCCCGCTTCGGTGTCGTCGTCGGCGTTGAGATAGTCGGCGCGGACGGCGAGGGGCGCGAGGAGTGTCCGGTCCGGGACGGCGAGCAGGCCGGCGGCGACCGGCTGCCAGCCCAGTTTGTGCAGGTCGAGGGTGACGGAGTGGGCGCGTTCGAGGCCGTTCAGCTTGCTTCGGTGCTGTTCGCTGAACAGGAGCGGTCCGCCGTACGCGGCGTCGACGTGGAGCTCCGCGCCGTGGCGGTCGCACAGGCCGGCGATCTCGGGCAGCGGGTCGATCTGCCCGGTGTCGGTGGTCCCGGCGCTCGCCGCGACGAGGCGCGGGCCCGGCAGATCGGTGAGGGCCTCGTCGAGCGCGGCCAGATCCATGATGCCCGCGGGCGAGGGTACGGTCACCGGCTCGGGCAGACCGAGCAGCCAGGCGGCGCGGTGCAGTGAGTGGTGGGCGGCGGACCCGCAGATCACCTGGACCGCGCCGTGGCGTTCGCGGGCGAGGAGCAGGCCGAGCAGATTGGACTCGGTACCGCCGGTGGTGACCAGGGCGTCAGGGTCCTGGGCGTGCGGGTAGACCTCCTTCGCCAGTGCCCTGCTCACCAGGGCCTCCAGCGCGGACGCGGCCGGGGCCTGGTCCCAGGAGTCCAGGGACGGGTTGAGCGCGGACGCGGCGAGATCGGCGGCGACGGCGAGCGCGAGGGGGGAGGTGTGGAGGTGGGCTGCGCACAGGGGGTCGGCGGGGTCGGCGGCGCCGTGCGCGAAAGTGCGGACGAGGGTGCGCAGTGCCTCGTCGGCGCCGGTGCCGTGGTCGGGGAGCACGGGCTCGACGGCCTCGCGCACCCTGGCGGCTACGGCGTCCGGGCCGCCGCTCGGCAGCGGGCCGCCGCGGTCCGCCGCGCCGTCGCGGAGCGCGTCGAGCACGACGGCGAGCAGGGGCCGCAGGGCGTCGGGGCCTGCGGTACCTCCGGCGAGGGCGGGGAGGCCGGGCGGCGGCGTACTCATGCGGGTCCTTCGTTGAGCGCGGGGGCGGGGTGCGCGCATTGCTCAACGATCCGGACGCGAAAGGGGTATTGGGGGGTGGGGGTGGGGTGGGGGCGGGGTGGGGGCGGGTGGCGCCTGCGGCGGGCCTTGTCCCCTACCCGCCCCTTCCCGAACTGGGGCTCCGCCCCATACCCCGCTCCTCAAACGCCGGAGGGGCTGAGATGTGCGGCCGAGCCGCACATCCAGCCCCCGGCGCTTGAGGCGTGCTAGCCCGCTCGCACCGACAGTGCGCGGCGCAGGTCGTCCAGTTGGTCGACCAGCTTGCGGCGCAGGGCCGGGATCATGTCCGTGTTGCGCAGGCACTCCTCGCCCAGGGTCAGCGACTCCTCGTCCACCGCGTGGAGCGGAAAGGCGTAACGGCCCGCGGCCTCCGCGATGGCCGGGCCGCGGCGGGCGGCGAGGGCCACCGAGTCCGGGTAGTAGCGGGCGACGTACTCCCGTACCAGATCGGCCTGTTCGGGCTGCCAGAAGCCCTGCGCCGTGGCGCTGAACAGGTAGTTGGACAGCAAGTTGTCGGTGAACAGCCGCTGCCAGGCCGCCGTCTTCGCCTCCGCCGTGGGCAGCGCTGCACGGCAACGGGCCGCGCCCTCCTGGCCGGTGGCGCTCGGGTCACGGTGCAGTTCGGCCGCGATCGCCGCTTCGTCGCTCGCGCCGAGGACGGCGAGCCGGTACAGGATCCGCCAGCGCAGCTCGGGGTCGAGCTCGGGACCGCCGGGGACGCTGCCGTCGCCGATCCACTCCTGGAGCGTCTCCGGCTGCGCGGCCGCGTCGATGAAGTGGCGTACGGCGGTCAGCCGCAGGCCGGGCTCGCTGCCGTCCTCGGTGCGGCGCAGCAGATCGCGGCAGATGCCCCGGATCGCGCCGAGCGCGGCGGGCCGCTCGTCGGCGGGGAGGTAGCGGTCGGCGAGCTGGGTCGCGGCGAAGGCGAGGACGCCCTGGACGACGGCGAGGTCCGTTTCGCGCGGGAGGTGGGCGCGGGCGGCCTCCAGGTAGGCGGCGGGGACGAGTTCGCCGTCGCGGACCATGTCGCGGGCGGCGTTCCAGACGACGGTGCGGGTCAGCGGGTCCGGGATGCCGGAGAGGGAGCGTACGGCGGTGTCCCAGGAGGTGGCGTCGAGTCGGACCTTGGCGTAGCTTGCGTCGCCGTCGTTGAGGAGGACGAGGGCCGGGCGGCGGCCGGGGTGGGGGCCGCTGCCGTTCTGCGGGATGTCCAGTTCGAGGCGGTCGCGCAGCACGAGCCGGCCGGTGTGCACGGGGTCGTTGTCGTACGCGCCGACGGCGATGCGGTGCGGGCGGCTGCCGTCGCGGGCGACCTTGAGCGACCAGGTGCCCTCGGACTCGGAGACGGTCGGGGTGAGGGTGTCGACGCCGGTCGTACGCAGCCAGGCCTCGGCCCAGCCGGGCACGTCGCGGTCCGTGGCGCCCGCCAGCGAGTCGATGAAGTCGGCGAGGGTGGCATTGGAGAACTTGTGGCGGGCGAAGTGGGTGTTGATGCCGGCCAGGAAGTCCTTCTCGCCCAGCCAGATGACCAGTTGGCGCAGGGCGGAGGCGCCCTTGGCGTAGGAGATGCCGTCGAAGTTGAGCATCGCGGACGCGGTGTCGGGGACGGCGTCCGGGTCGGGGGCGACGGGGTGGGTGGAGGGCCGCTGGTCGGCGTCGTAGCCCCAGGCCTTGCGGCCGATGCCGAAGTCGACCCAGGTGTCGGTGAAGCGGGTGGCTTCGGTGAGGGTCTGGTAGCCCATGTATTCGGCGAAGGACTCGTTCAGCCAGATGTCGTCCCACCACCTGAGCGTGACGAGATCGCCGAACCACATGTGGGCCATCTCGTGGGCGATGACCATGGCGCGGGTCTGCCGCTCGGTGTCGGTGACGGCTGAGCGGTAGATGAATTCGTCGCGGAAGGTGACCAGGCCCGGGTTCTCCATCGCGCCGGCGTTGAACTCGGGCACGAAGGCCTGGTCGTAGGAGTCGAAGGGGTAGGGCTCCTCGAACTTCTCGTGGTACCGGTCGTAGCACTGGCGGGTGATCTCGAGGATCTCGTCGGCGTCGGCGTCCAGGTACGGGGCGAGCGAGCGGCGGCAGTGGAGGCCGAAGGGCAGTCCGGCGTGCTCGGTGCGTACGGAGTGCCAGGGGCCGGCGGCCACGGCCGCGAGGTAGGTGGCGAGCGGCGGGGTGGGGGCGCAGGTCCACCTGCCGTCGCCCTGGTGCGTGGCGACGCCGTTGCCGAGGACCGTCCAGCCCTGGGGGGCGGTTACGGAGAGCTCGAAGACGGCCTTGAGGTCGGGCTGGTCGAAGGCGGCGAAGACGCGCTGGACGTCCTCCATGAACATCTGGGTGTAGACGTAGACCTCACCGTCGGTGGGGTCGGTGAAGCGGTGCATGCCCTCGCCGGTGCGGGAGTAGCGCATCTGGGCATCGACGTGCAGCTCGTGGTCTCCTGCGCTCAGGCCGGTGAGCGCGAGCCGGTTCTCGGCGAGTGACTCTGGGTCTATGGGCTGTCCGTCGAGGGTGACGGAGCGCAGGACGGCCGGCTTGAGCTCGACGAAGGTGTCCCCGGCGGCGCGGGCCGTGAAGTGGATGACGGTCCGGGAGTCGAAGGTCTCTTCCCCGCCGGTGAGATCGAGTTCGACCGTGTAGCGGTGGACGTCGAGGAGCTGGGCTCGGGTCTGCGCTTCGTCGCGCGTCAATACGGGCATGGGGCCATGCTGCCTGATGGGACCTGCCCCGCACACGGGGTATCGGTTTCGCCGTCAGCGCACGGGACCCCGGGGGGACTCAGGAGTCGGACGAGGGGGGCGGGCCGGCCGCGATCGTCTCGTGGTGCCGGATCACTTCGGCGATAATGAAGTTGAGCAGTTTCTCCGCGAAGGCGGGGTCCAGTTTCGCGCTCTCGGCCAGCTGCCTCAGCCGCTCGATCTGGCGCGACTCACGGTCCGGGTCGGCGGGCGGCAGATGGTGCTCGGCCTTGAGATGGCCGACCTGCTGGGTGCATTTGAAGCGCTCCGCGAGCATATGGACGACCGCCGCGTCGATGTTGTCGATGCTCTCGCGCAGACGGTTCAGTTCGGCGCGTACGCCCTCGTCGATGTCCCTCGTGGTCATGGTCATCGAGCTTACGTGGCCGGGGGCGTGCGGATCACATGGCGATCACCTGGTGGTCACCGGTGATCAGGTGGTGATCGTCGGCGGGTGGTCGGGGTCCGGGATCTGGTTGCTCCAGCCGCCGGGGACGCTGCGGCCCTGCTGCTCGCGGAAGCGGATGGGCGCGGTGCCGACGCGGCGGGTGAAGAGGCGGGAGAAGTACGCCGGGTCCTCGTAGCCGACCCGCCGGGCGACCGCGGCGACGGGCAGTTCGGTGGCGGCGAGCAGTTCCTTGGCCCGGCCGAGGCGGATGCCGAGGAGGTAGTCCTTGGGGCTGCAGCCCGCGCCGCGGCGCACGGCGGTGCGCAGTTCGGCGGGGGTCATGCCGTGCCGGGCGGCGTGCTCGGTGACGGAGAGCGGCCGGAAGGCGTCGCGGGCCAGCGCGGTAAGCACGGGGTCGCCCTCGGCGTTGGTGTCGGCGCGGGCGCGGCGCAGGGCGACGAGCAGCTCGTGGACGGCGGCGCCGGTCTCGACCTCCAGGAGCGGGTTGCCGCGGCGCGCGGCCCGTGCGATGCGGCCGACTGCGGCGCGGGCGCCCGCGGCGTCGGAGAGGGGGACGACGGGCCGCTCGGGCTCTATGTAGCCCAATTCGGTGTAGGTGGCGGTCGCGGGTCCGGTGAAGTCGACGAAGCTCTCGTCCCAGCCGCCGGCCGGGTCGGGGCCGTAGTGGTGCGGCACGCCGGGAGTGAGCCAGATCAGCGCGGGTGCCGTGACGGTGGTGCGGCGCCCGTCGGGAGCGCGGAACCAGCCGCTGCCCGCGCTGATCACGACGGCGACATGGTGGTCCAGGGTGCGGGGTCCGACGGTGGGCAGGACGCCGTGCTGGAGGCCGACGCCGAGGCAGGCCAGGCCGAGGCGGTGATGGACGGGGCTCGGGGTGAAATAGCGCATCCAGGTGTGGTACATCCGCTTCTCTCCCCTTCCCCGGGCTCCGGGTGCGTGAGTTGCGTCCAAACAGCGCCGATCTTTGTCCATGGACCGGCTCGCCGCCAGGGGGCGATGGTTGGTCGCGGTACGTGACCAGGCCCTGTCCGGCCTGATCGGCCGGACAGGGCCTAGGTGAGGGGCGATACGTGGCTGAGTTCACGGTGGGTGATACGGACTTCCTGATGGACGGGCGGCCCGTACAGCTGTTGTCGGGCGCGCTGCACTACTTCCGGGTGCACGAGGAGCAGTGGGACCACCGGCTGGCGATGCTGCGGGCAATGGGCCTCAACTGCGTCGAGACGTATGTCCCCTGGAACCTTCACGAGCCGGAGCCCGGCCGGTACGCCGACGCGGATGCGGTGGGCCGTTTCCTGGACGCCGCGGGCAGGGCGGGACTGTGGGCGATCGTGCGGCCGGGTCCGTACATCTGCGCCGAGTGGGAGAACGGTGGGCTGCCGCACTGGCTGACCGGGCGGCTCGGGCGGCGGGTGCGCACGGAGGACGCCGAGTATCTGGGGCATGTGGAGCGCTGGTTCACCCGGCTCCTGCCGCAGGTCGTGGAGCGGCAGATCACGCTCGGCGGCCCGGTGATCATGGTGCAGGCCGAGAACGAGTACGGCAGTTACGGCTCCGACCAGAACTATCTGCGCCATCTCGTGGACCTGCTCAGGGGCTGCGGGGTGAGCGTCCCGCTGGTCACCTCCGACGGGCCCGAGGACCATATGCTCACCGGCGGCTCGGTGCCGGGTGTGCTCGCGACGGTGAACTTCGGGTCCGGGGCCCGGGAGGCCTTCGCCACGCTGCGCCGCCACCGGCCCGCCGGACCGCTGATGTGCATGGAGTTCTGGTGCGGCTGGTTCGATCACTGGGGCGACGACCATGTGGAGCGCCGGCCGGCGGATGCGGCGGCCGCGCTGCGGGAGATCCTCGACGCGGGCGCGTCGGTGAATGTGTACATGGCGCACGGCGGAACGAATTTCGCGGGCTGGGCCGGGGCGAACCGCACGGGCGATCTCCAGGATCTCGAACTGGAGCCGACTGTCACCTCCTACGACTACGACGCGCCGATCGACGAGGCCGGGCGTCCCACCGAGAAGTTCTTCAGCCTCCGTGAGGTCCTGGCGCGCCATCACGACGGGCCGCTGCCCGAACTGCCGCCCGAGCCCGCCGTCCTGGGTGCGCGGCTGCGGGTGGACCTGCGGGCGTGGGCGCCGCTCGACGATGTGCTGGAGGCGCTCGGCGACGACGAGGTGGAGGCTCCCGTGCCGCCCACCTTCGAGGAACTGGGCGTGGACCGCGGTCTGGTCCGCTACCAGGTGGCTGTGCCGGGCCCGCGCCGGCCGTTTCCGCTGAGCGTCGCGGGCCTGCGGGACCGGGCCGTCGTGTACGTGGACGGGGTCGCGGCGGGTGTGCTGAGCGGCGAGTACGAGGCCCTGGCGGAGCCGGTGGCCGGCCCCGCGTCGGTCGAGCTGTGGGTGGAGTCGCTCGGTCGCGTCAACTACGGGCCGCGCACGGGCGAGTCGAAGGGCATCACGGGCGGGGTGCTGCACGAGCGGCAGTATCTGCACGGCGTACGGGCGCGGGGGCTGCGGCTGGCCGCGTTCGAACCGGCGGCGGTGGAGAAGGTGCCCTTCCGGGCGCCCGAGGGGGGTGCGGCGGGCCTCTACCGGGGCTCGTTCGATGCGGCTGCGGCGGGGGATGCGAGGCTCGAACTGCCCGGCTGGACGCGGGGGTTCGTGTGGGTGAACGGCTTCTGCGTGGGGCGGTACTGGGCGGTGGGGCCGCAGCGGTCACTGTTCGTGCCGGGGCCGGTGCTGCGCGAGGGCGCGAACGAGGTGTGGGTGCTGGAGCTGGAGGGGGCGGGGGGTTCGTTGTGGCTGGGGTGAATCCCGCCCCCAAGGGCCAGGTGCTGGACCGACGCGCCCAGCACCTGCCCCTCACCTCTCACGTACTGGCCAGGCGGGGTCAATACGCCTGGAGACCTCGCTGCTAGAGCCTGGCCGCCGCGGACTTGATGGCCGAGGCGAAGGTGGACACCTCGGTGTAGACACCCGGGTAGTCGGGCCGTGCGCAGCCCTCGCCCCAGCTGACGATGCCGACCTGGATCCACGCGTTGTTGTTGTCCTTGCGGAACATCGGGCCGCCGGAGTCACCCTGGCAGGTGTCGACGCCGCCCTGCTGGAACCCGGCGCAGATCTCCTCGCCGGCCACGAGTTCGGGGTAGGCCTGCTTGCAGCTGGCGTCGGAGACGAAGGGCACCTGGGCCTTGAGGAGGTAGCGCTGCTGGCCGCCGCCCTCGCGGGCCGCACCCCAGCCGGCGACGGTGAAGGTGCCGTTGTCGAAGGCCTTGGTGTCGGCGATCTTGAGGGTGGGCAGGTCGATCGGCTTGGCGAGCTTGATCAGCGCCCAGTCCTTGCCGGTGCCGTTGTAGCCGGGGGCCTGCAGGACCTTGGTCGACTTGACCTTGATGGCGCTGGAGCTCTGCAGGTCGACGACGCCCGCGGTCGCGGTGATGCTGGTGTTGTTGCCGGAGCCGCTCACACAGTGCGCGGCGGTGAGCACGATCTGCTTGGTGTAGAGCGCGCCGCCACAGCCCATGGAGAGCCGGACCATGAACGGGAACTCGCCCTGGGCGGCGCGGGTGCCGCCGACGACGGGCGGGGTGGCGGCCGAGGACGAGGTGGGCTGGAGGCTGATCGCGGCGAGGACGACGGCGCCTGCGGCGGCGCATCTCTGGAGCGCGCGAACGAGGTTCTTCTTCAACTGACTGCCTTTCGTGGGGGGTTGAGATGTACGCCCCGCACGGATCCAGGCAGCGTTGCGGCACGCTGACATGGGCCCGACAAAGCGTGAACCGGATTATGGAGAGTGGATCTCCCGGGTCACAAGGACCACTTTTCGGCCAGCTTCACCAGCGGGGATTCGCCTCTCCCTGCCCGTAGAGTTGAAAGCGGCCGACCGTCATGCATGGGGGGTACGGGACGTGGTGGCGAAGGACAGCGAGGTCGTACACGGCTATCCGCACCTCGACACCGTGCGGGCGGCGATCACCGCTCTGTACAAGCGGATCTCGCCCGACGGTGTGCACTCCTACGCGCCGAGCGTGCTGCCCGCCGACGTCGCCTTCGCCGACCAGGACGATCTCCATCTCGGCGCCCAGCGCGTCGCCCACGCGCTGGTCCAGCATCTGCGGCTGCCGGACGCCCGGATGGTGGTGAGCTTTCGCGAGATGCACCATGCCGCGAGCGTCGAACTCGTCGGGGGCCCGGAGTACTTCATCGAGCTGAACGACCGCTTCCGCACGCATCGCAGAGACATCGGGGCGGCTCTCGCCCACGAGATCATGCATGTGCTGCTGCACCGGCTCGACCTGGCCTTCCCCGGCACCCGCGACAACGAGATCCTCACGGACACCGCGACCACCTATCTCGGCGCGGGCTGGCTGCTGCTCGACGCCTTCCGGGAGGACGGTGTCACCAGCCAGAAGCTGGGCTATCTCACGCCCGAGGAGTTCGGGTATGTCCTGGCCAAGCGGGCGATCGCCTTCGGCGAGGACCCCTCGCCCTGGTTCACCAGCCCGCAGGGCTACACCGCGTACACCAAGGGCCGCGCCATGGCCCTGCGCGACGCCCAGCAGCCGCCGCTGACCACGGCCGGGTGGACGGGACGCCACCGCTATGCCAAGGAGCGCCGCCTCGCCCGGGAGCACCCGGCAGGGGCCGGCGCACACTCCCCCGAGGCCGAGTCGTCCGCGTATGCCTTCGAGCACGGGCCGGACGGGCTGCGCGTCTCCTTCCCCTGCCCCACCTGCCACCAGCGCATCCGTGTTCCCGTGCGCGGGCGGGTACGGGCCCGCTGCGGGCTGTGCCGCACGATTCTCGAATGCGACACCTGACCGACCTTCCGTAGGCTCGAAATATGACGAAAGAGCCGACGGCGGGCGCCCGCGAGATGTTCGAAGCGGTATACAGCGGCGCGCAGGACGCCGTCGTGGCTCTGCTGCGGGCCAAGGTCCCCGCTGACCTGACCGACACGGAGGGGCAGACTCCGCTCTACCGGGCGGCGGTGAGCGACGAAGCGGGCATCGTGCGGCTGCTGCTGGCGGCGGGCGCCGACCCGGGGCGCGGCTCGGGCCCCGAGGGCGGGGATCTGCCGCTGTGCGGGGCCGCGATCGGCGGGCACACCGAAGTGGTACGGGCGCTGCTGGCCGCGGGCGCCCGGCCGGACCAGCCGGAGGCGTACGGCTTCACGGCACTGCGCTGGGCGGTGACGCTGGGGCACGCCGCGACGGCCGAGGCCCTGCTGGAGTACGGCGCCGACCCCGATCTGGAGGGCCCCGGCGGCGAGCGGCCACTGGTGCTCGCCGCCCGCCGCGGCTCCCCCTCGACCGTGCGGGCCCTGCTGCGGCACGGCGCCAAAGCGAAGGAGGCGGCGCTCGCGGAGGCCCGGCAGTGGCTCACGCGGGATGTGGAGAGCGAGCTGCGCGAGGGGCTGCTCAGCGCGTACGGAAAGGGCCAGGAGTACGAGACGGTGGCGCGCCGGATCGAGGAGGACGGCGGGGTGACGGTCGTCGTCGAGCTGCTCCAGGACGGCGCACCGAGGGCGGGCAGTGAGCAGCAGACCGGCCACGCGGCGATCGTGACGCTGCTCGAGGGGCAGCTGGGGATCCGGACCCCGTACGAGGACCTGGCCGAGCGGGCCCTGCGCTGCGGTGATCCCGGACAGGACGACTGGGTCGAGTCGGTGATGGCTCTGTGGAGCCGCGGCGGCGAGGAGACCTTCCAGGCGGCGGCCGCCTGGTGTGCGAGCGACGATCAGCTGCGCCAGGCGTTCGCGGCGGACGTGCTGGCTCAACTGGGCTTCGGGGAGGAGGACTTGCGCCCGTTCGCGGCCCGCGCGCTGCCACTGCTGCGCGAACTGTCCCGGGAGGCACGGGAGCCGGAGCTGATCCAGGCCGTCGTCCTCGGGCTCGGGCACCACGGGGATCCGGCCGCCCTCCCCGAGATCCTGCGCCATGCCGGGCATCCGGACGCGGAGGTGCGCAATCAGGTGGCGCTCTCACTGTTCGGGCTCGTCCCGGGCGATCACGCCGAGGGCATCGGGACGCTGATCACGCTGAGCCGGGACGTGGACCCCCATGTCAGGGACTGGGCGACCACGGCGCTCGCGGACGTGGAAGCCGATACGACGGAGATCCGGGAGGCGCTGGCGGCGCGGCTCACCGACAGCGACGTGGACACGGCGGCCGAGGCGGCCCGGGGGCTGGCGATCCGTCAGGATCCGCGTGCGGAAGCGACCTTGGCGCGGATTCTCGCGGACGCGGACCCGGACGGGTACGCGCGCGAGGCGGCCGCGGAAGCCGTGCGGCACATACACGACGAGAGGCTCAGGCGGCGGTTGGAGCAGACCGCGCCGCGCTACCGCTGATCGTGCTCGTCGCAGTGCTCACATCAGACGGAGCGCGCCGGGCGCCCGCTCCTCCATGATCTCCACCAGCCAGTCGAAGACGGTCGAGCCGATGCCGACCCTCGCCTGCTCCAACTGCTGCTGGACAAACGCCCTGTTCGCCGGACGGCACCGCGCGAGGCGCAGCTGAAGCTGTCGTACGGTCTCGTCCCGGCCCAGCGCCGTACGGGAGCGCTCATGGTCGTGCCACTCGATGACGAAGTCGCCGTCGTCCGGTGTCCCCATGCCGCCGCTGAGGCAGTCGGCGAAGGCGTCGAGATTGCGGCCGAAGTAGCCGCCGGGCCCGTTCACGGCTTCGCCGATCACCCGCCAGAAGGCGTCGAGGTCGGTGACCTCCGCCCCGTCGATCACATAGGTCCTGGTCACGGGGCGGAGGATACCGGCTCAGCAGCGGTGGTCGACGAGGTCGAACGAGGCGTAGTGGTCGGCGGTGTAGTAGTCCTCCTGGGCCGCGCTGCCCGTGACGATGCGGCGGGCGCCGCGGTTCGGGGAGCCCGGGGTGATGACCGTGTACTCGTGGTAGTAGCCGGAGGAGTGCGACGGCAGGACGTCTTCGCGGTTCGAGAAGACGGTTCCGTCCTGCTTGTACGGGAAGGGCCCGCCCTGGTCGATCAGGTCGAGGGTGTCATGCGCCTGGGAGGGGAGGTCGGAGTAGCAGATGTGACCGACGTCGGCGGCGGTCGTGGGGGTGACCGTGGCCGAGGGGGCGGCTGTTGCCTGTCCGCCGATGAGGAGGGTGGAGGCGAGGACAGCGATGCCACCGAGGGTGGCGATTCGTGGGGGGATTCGCATACGCACCATTGATGCGCGTAGACCTTGACGCGTCAACGCCAACTGGGCTTAATTTCCCGGGAGTTAACCGGGGAAAGAACCGGCGGACTCCTGCCTTCACGTTCTTTCCGCACAGCTACCGCACGCCGTACACAGGTCCCGGAGGCTCGGCCTCGGCCAGCAGCTTGAGCGTGGCTTCGCCCGCTTCGGCAGGACTCCAGCGCGCTCCCCTGTCGGCCGTGGGGCCGGGACGCCAGCCCTCCATGACGGTGATACGGCCCGCCTCGGCCTCGAAGACACGGCCGCTCACGCCCGAACTGGCCGCCGAGCCCAGCCAGACGACGAGCGGCGACACATCCTCGGGCAGGGCGGAAAGACCGGCGAAGGTCTCCTCGGTCATCCGGGTGCGGGCCGCCGGCGCGATGGCGTTGACCTGGACGCCGTAGCGGCCCATCTCGGCCGCCGCGACAAGGGTCAGGCCGATGATTCCGGCCTTGGCCGCCGCGTAGTTGCCCTGGCCGACGCTGCCCAACAGCCCTGCCCCGGACGTGGTGTTGACGACGCGTGCCGCAACCGTCCGCCCCGCCTTGGCCTCGGAGCGCCAGTGCGCTGCGGCGTGCTTGAGCGGAAGGAAGTGGCCCTTCAGATGGACGCGCATCACGGCGTCCCAGTCGTCCTCGTCGAGGTTGACGAGCATCCGGTCGCGCAGGAAGCCCGCGTTGTTGACCAGGGTGTCGAGCCGTCCGTAAGCCTCCAGCGCGGCGCTGACGAGAGAGGCCGCGCCCTCGCTCGTCGCGATGTCACCGCCGTGCGCCACGGCGCGGCCGCCGAGCGATTCGATCTCCTCGACGACCTGCCGGGCGGGTCCGCTCGATCCGCCTTCCCCGTCGAGGCCGACGCCCAGGTCGTTGACGACGACCTTGGCGCCTTCGGCGGCGAAGGCGAGCGCGTGGGCCCGGCCGAGTCCGCGCCCCGCGCCCGTCACGATCACCACTCGCCCGTCGCACATGTTCTTGCCGGGGGTACGGGGGCTGTTCCCCGGGACGGCACTGCCGGTCATCTCAGGTCTCCTTGTTGACAGTTGCGGCATCGAGGAAGGCGGGGCGCTCCCCGCCGCCGTGCACGAGCAGCGAGGCGCCGCTGATGTACGCCGCCCGCGGGGAGGCGAGGAACACGGCCGCGTCACCGATCTCGGAAGGCTCGGCCAGCCGTCCCAGCGGGACCGTGCGGCCCACCGCGGCGATGCCCTCCTCGTCCCCGTAGTGCAGAGGGGACAGTTCGGTGCGGACCATGCCAAGGACCAGGGTGTTCACCCGCACCTCGGGTGCCCACTCCACGGCCATCGAGCGCGCCAGACTCTCCAGTCCGGCCTTCGCCGCCCCGTACGCGGCCGTGCCGGGCGAGGGGCGGCCGCCGCTGACGCTGCCGATCATCACGACCGAACCGCGGGCGGTTCTGAGATGCCCGTGGGCCGCGAGCGAGGAGGTC
This sequence comes from Streptomyces sp. NBC_00885, assembly GCF_045207475.1. Classification (NCBI taxonomy): domain Bacteria; kingdom Bacillati; phylum Actinomycetota; class Actinomycetes; order Kitasatosporales; family Streptomycetaceae; genus Streptomyces; species Streptomyces sp. NBC_00885. The sequence goes on along the minus strand of NZ_CP108796.1, from coordinate 6,556,177 downwards.
AGGGGCGCGGTGAGGTTGAGCTCGATCACGCGGGCGTGGCGCGCCGCGTCCGCTTCCCCGAGCAGACGGTACGGCGTGCCGCCCGCGTTGTTGACGAGGGTGTCCAGCCGGCCGTGCCGGGCCACGACCCCGTCGAAGAACTCGCCCACCGCCGCCGGATCACGCAGGTCGAGGGTGACGAACTCCGCCCCGGCGACGGGCACTTCGGGCGGCCTCCGCGCGCAGATCACCACCTTGGCGCCCGCCCGAACGAACGCGCGGGCGATTCCCGCGCCCACGCCCCGCGTGCCGCCGGTGACGACGGCCACCCTCCCGCCCAGCTCCATCGGCTGCTACCTTCCTCACCTAACAAATGTTTGGTGGAAAGGTAGCTGATCCGCCCATGGGTGTCTCCACCGCAAGCCCCGAGAGGGGTATCTGCACCGTCACGGTCGACTTCCCACCCGTCAACGCCCTTCCCGTACAGGGCTGGTACGACCTCGCCGACGCACTGCGCGCGGCCGGCCGGGACCCCGAGGTCCGCTGCGTCGTCCTGGCCGCCGTTGGCCGCGGCTTCAACGCGGGCGTCGACATCAAGGAGATGCAGCGCGACAGCGGACACTCCGCCCTCATCGGCGCCAACCGCGGCTGCTACGAGGCCTTCGCCGCGGTCTACGAGTGCGAGGTCCCCGTCGTCGCGGCCGTGAACGGCTACTGCCTGGGCGGCGGTATCGGCCTCGTCGGCAACGCGGACGCGATCGTCGCCAGTGACGACGCCGTCTTCGGACTGCCCGAACTGGACCGCGGCGCACTCGGCGCTGCCACCCATCTCGCCCGGCTCGTCCCCCAGCATCTGATGCGCGCGCTGTACTACACCTCCCGTACCGCCACCGCGCGGGAGCTGCATGCCCACGGCTCGGTCTGGAAGGTCGTCCGGCGCGACGAACTGGCTGACGCCTCACTGGAGTTGGCGCGGGAGATCGCACAGAAGGACGGCCTGCTCATCCGGCTGGCCAAGGCCGCCATCAACGGCATCGACCCCGTCGACGTACGCCGCAGCTACCGCTTCGAGCAGGGCTTCACCTTCGAGGCCAACCTCAGCGGGGTCGCCGGCCGCGTCCGCGACACCTTCGGCACCGAAGGCAAGAAGGAGGACCGAGCGTGACCGACAAGACGATGACGCCCGACGACGTCGCCTCCCGCCTGCGCAGCGGGATGACGATCGGCATCGGCGGCTGGGGCTCGCGCCGTAAACCCATGGCCCTGGTGCGAGCACTGCTCCGTACTGAGATCACTGATCTCACCGTCGTCTCCTACGGCGGCCCCGACATCGGCCTCCTCGCCGCCGCCGGCCGCATCCGCAGACTCGTCACGGCCTTCGTCACCCTCGACTCGATCCCGCTCGAACCGCACTACCGCGCCGCCCGCGAGCGGGGCGACTTCGCCCTCACCGAGATCGACGAGGCCATGTTCATGTGGGGACTGACCGCCGCCGCCAACCGGATGCCCTTCCTCCCCGTCCGCGCGGGCCTCGGCTCGGACGTGATGCGGGTCAACCCCGAGCTGCGCACGGTCACTTCGCCGTACGAGGACGGCGAGGAGTTCGTGGCAGTACCCGCCCTGCGGATGGACGCAGCGCTCGTCCACCTCAACCGTGCCGACCGGCTCGGCAACGGCCAGTATCTGGGTCCCGATCCCTACTTCGACGATCTGTTCTGCGAGGCCGCCGACACCGCGTACGTCTCCTGCGAGCAGCTGGTCGAGACCGCCGAGCTGACCAAGGGCGCCGCCCCGCAGACCCTGCTGGTCAAACGGCACTCGGTCACCGGAGTCGTCGAGACGCCGAACGGCGCGCACTTCACCTCGTGCGCCCCCGACCACGGCCGCGACGAGTCCTTCCAGAGGCTGTACGCGACCACCCCCTGGCCCGAGTTCGCGCGGCGCTTCCTGTCCGGCACGAGCGAGCACGACTACCAGTCGGCGGTCCAGGCCTGGCAAGAGGAGCAGCAGTGATCAGTCGTTCCGAGTACTGCGTGATCGCCTGCGCCGAGGCATGGCGGGGCAACGGCGAAGTGCTGGCCAGCCCCATGGGGCTGATCCCGTCCGTCGGCGCCCGGCTGGCCAGAGCGACCTTCTCCCCCGACCTCCTCATGACGGACGGCGAGGCGATGCTCGTCGGCCCGGACGGGACGACGGAGGGCTGGCTGCCGTACCGCCAGCACCTCGCACTGGTCACCGGCGGCAAACGGCACGTGATGATGGGCGCGAGCCAGATCGACCGCTACGGAAACCAGAACATCTCCTGCATCGGAGCGTGGGAGCGGCCCACCCGCCAGCTCCTCGGCGTACGCGGGGCGCCCGTCAACACCCTGAACAATCCGGTGAGTTACTGGGTGCCCAGGCATTCCCTCCGGGTCTTCGTCGAACGGGTCGACATGGTGTGCGGAGTCGGCTACGACCGTGCCGCCGGTGCGCGCCACCACCGCATCCCGCGGGTGGTCAGCGACCTCGGCGTCTTCGACTTCGAGACCGAGGACCGCTCGATGCGGCTCGCGTCCGTGCACCCGGGTGTCACGGTCGAACAGATCCGTCAGGCCACCGGCTTCGCGCTCACGATCCCCGACGGTGTCCCGCACACGCGTGAGCCGACCGCCGCCGAACTGCGGCTGATCCGTGCGGTGATCGACCCGAAGGGCCTGCGCGAGCGCGAGGTCAGGGTCTGATGGAGACGGCCCTCACGAAACTCACCGGCGTACGGCACCCCGTCGTCCAGACGGGCATGGGGTGGGTGGCGGGACCCCGCCTGGTCTCCGCGACCGCCCGTGCGGGTGCGCTCGGCATCCTCGCCTCGGCGACGATGACCCTCGACGAGCTGCGCCGGGCCGTCCGCGAGGTCGCCTCCCGGACGGACGCGCCCTTCGGCGTCAATCTGCGGGCGGACGCGGGCGATGCGCGCGATCGCGTACGGATCATCATCGACGAAGGGGTCCGGGTCGCCTCCTTCGCCCTCGCGCCGTCCCGCGAACTGATCGCCGAGCTGAAGGACGCGGGGGTCATCGTGATCCCCTCGGTCGGCGCGCGGCGGCATGCCGAGAAGGTGGCGGCGTGGGGCGCGGACGCGGTGATCGTCCAAGGCGGCGAGGGCGGGGGCCACACCGGTGACGTGGCAACGACCGTCCTGCTCCCGCAGGTTGTGGACGCCGTCGACATCCCGGTCATCGCCGCGGGCGGCTTCCACGACGGACGCGGCCTGGTCGCGGCGCTGGCCTACGGGGCGGCGGGCATCGCGATGGGCACGCGCTTCCTGCTCACGTCGGACTCGACGGTGCCGGACGCGGTCAAGGCGAAGTACCTGGCCGCGACGGTCAAGGACGTCACCGTCACCACGGCGGTCGACGGTCTGCCGCACCGGATGCTGCGGAGCGAGCTGGTCGACTCGCTCGAGCGTGCGGGCCGTACGCGAGCGCTGACGCAGGCGGTGCGCCGGGCGGCGGGCTTCAAGAAGATCTCGGGCCTGTCCTGGTCCCGGTTGATCCGCGACGGCCTGGCCATGAAGCACGGCAAGGACCTGACCTGGAGCCAGGTCCTCCTCGCCGCGAACACCCCGATGCTGCTGAGGGCCTCGATGGTGGAGGGCCGCACGGATCTGGGCGTGATGGCATCGGGGCAGGTGGCGGGGCTGATCGAGGACTTGCCGAGCTGTGAGGAGCTGGTGGGCCGGGTGATGTCGGAGGCGGGGCAGGTGCTGGGTGCGCTGCCGCGGGCTTGTTCCCCTACCCGCCCCTTCCCGTAACTGGGGCTCCGCCCCAGACCCCGCGCCTCAAACGCCGGCGGAAATTCAGCCCGTCCGGCGTTTGAGGACATGCGGCCGAAGGTCGCATACGGGGGTCCAGGGGGCGAAGCCCCTTGGTTACGGGAAGGGGCGGGGTGGGGGTGAAGCCCGCCGCAGGCGACTACGCCGCCGTGCGCCGGCCGCCCCTCGCGCCGCCCGCCGGGCGACCCCCCTGGCGGGCCTGGCCACCCTGGCGAGGCTGGCCACCCTGACCGCCGCCGGCACCGGCACCCTGGCCGCCGCCCCCACCGCGCCGCCCACGGCCGCGGCCACCGCCACCACCGCCCTGCGACGCACCCTGCCCCGGCACCTGCGCCCGCCGCCGCTGCGGTCGCTGCTGCTGCACGACCGGCTGCGGCACCTCGATGGTGACCGCGACCCCGGACGGCTCGCGCGCGCCCGTGATGCGGCTGAGCTCCTCGTCGCTGGACTTGACCCGGGCCGAGCGCGGGTTGATGCCCGCGTCCGCCATCAGACGGGTCATCTCGCGCCGCTGCTCGGGCAGCACCAGCGTGACGACGCTGCCGGACTCGCCCGCCCGAGCGGTACGGCCGCCGCGGTGGAGGTAGTCCTTGTGGTCGACGGGCGGGTCGACGTTCACCACGAGGTCGAGGTCGTCGACGTGGATGCCACGGGCGGCGACATTGGTCGCGACCAGTGCGGTGACCTGCCCGTTCTTGAACTGGTCGAGCGTGCGGTTGCGCTGCGGCTGCGAGCGGCCGCCGTGCAGCGCCGCGGCCCGTACGCCACTGGCGAGGAGCCGCTTGGCGAAGCGGTCGGCGGAGCGCTTGGTGTCGACGAAGAGGATCACCCGGCCGTCACGGGCGGCGATGCGCACGGCGACGGCCTTCTTGTCGGTCTCGTCCGCGACGTGCAGCACATGGTGCTCCATCGTGGTGACCGCGCCAGCGGACGGGTCGACGGAGTGCACGACGGGATCGGTGAGGAACATCCGTACGAGCCGGTCGATGTTCTTGTCCAGCGTGGCCGAGAACAGCATCCGCTGGCCGCCCGCCTCGACCTGCTTGAGCAGCGCCGTGACCTGCGGCATGAAGCCCATGTCGGCCATCTGGTCGGCCTCGTCCAGGACGGTGATCGACACCTGGTCGAGTACGCAGTCGCCGCGTTCTATGAGGTCCTTGAGCCGCCCCGGGGTGGCCACCAGCACCTCGGCGCCGCGCCGCAGCGCGCCCGACTGCTTGGTGATCGACAGCCCGCCGACGACGGTGGCGATCCGCAGCTGCACGGAGGTCGCGTAGGGGGCCAGGGCGTCGGTTACCTGCTGTGCGAGCTCACGCGTGGGTACGAGGACGAGCGCGAGCGGTGCCTTCGACTCGGCGCGCCGGCCCGCGGTACGGGCGAGCAGCGCGAGCCCGAAGGCGAGGGTCTTGCCGGAGCCGGTGCGCCCGCGGCCGAGGATGTCGCGTCCCGCCAGGGAGTTCGGCAGGGTCGCGGCCTGGATGGGGAAGGGCTCGGTCACGCCCTGGGCCACGAGGGTCTTCAGCAGGGCGGCCGGCATGTCCAGCTCGTCGAACGCCTCGACGGCGGGCAGCGCGGGGGTGATGGTTTCCGGCAGCGTGAATTCCTGCGGGGGCGCCGCCTTGCGGGCGGGAGCCTTGCCGGAGCCCTTCGCGGGGCCCTTGGCACGGGAATTGACCGGGCGCTGTCGCGTCGTGGGACGGGCCGGGCGTTCGGAGCGAGTCATGCGGATATTGCCCTCCTGGGCATGTGAGACAGCACACAAGCCGGGGCCCGCACCTTGACGGTGCGGGCCCCGGCTGCGAGATACGCGTCAGGCGATTAGGCCGGGACGATGTTCTCCGCCTGCGGGCCCTTCTGGCCCTGCGTGACGTCGAAGGAGACCTTCTGGCCCTCCTGCAGCTCACGGAAGCCAGAGGTGGCGATGTTCGAGTAGTGGGCGAAGACGTCGGCGCCGCCGCCGTCCTGCTCGATGAAGCCGAAGCCCTTTTCCGAGTTGAACCACTTCACGGTTCCAGTAGCCATGTCATTCTCCTAAAACAGGGGCAAGCCGGAAACTCACACCTCGTGAATTTCCCGTCGCTAGCATTGACCCCCATCCGGAGAAGCCGGAAACAATAATGTGCGCCTGAGGAAGCATTCCCGTCAGGCGCACACAAAGTTCATGGGTACCAAAACTGCAACGACTTCACCGTAGCATGTCCGGCCCCGAAAGGCTCGTGTTCACAGCCGTTCGATGATCGTGACGTTGGCCTGCCCTCCCCCTTCACACATCGTTTGCAGTCCGTACCGCCCTCCCGTGCGCTCCAGTTCATGCAGCAGCGTGGTCATCAGCTTCACGCCCGTGGCGCCCAGCGGATGGCCGAGCGCGATGGCCCCGCCGTTGACGTTGACCTTGCCGGGGTCGGCTCCGGTCTCCTTCAGCCAGGCGAGGACCACGGGCGCGAAGGCCTCGTTGATCTCGACGAGGTCGATGTCGTCGATCGACATGCCGGTCTTCTTCAGCGCGTACGCCGTGGCCGGGATGGGGGCCGAGAGCATCCGGATGGGGTCCTCGCCCCGTACGGAGAGATGGTGGATACGGGCCCGCGGCCGCAGTCCGTGCTCGGCGACGGCCCGCTCGCTCGCGATCAGCAGGGCCGCCGCGCCGTCCGAGACCTGGGAGGAGCACGCGGCCGTGATGGTGCCGCCCTCCAGGACGGGCCCCAGTGCCGCCATCTTCTCCAGGGTGGTGTCGCGGCGCGGGCCCTCGTCGACGGTGACCTCGCCGTACGCCACGAGCTCCCGCTCGAAACGGCCCTCGTCGATTGCCCGGATCGCCCGCTGATGGGAGGTGAGCGCGAACTGCTCCATGTCACGGCGCGAGATCTCCCACTTCTCGGCGATCAGCTGCGCGCCGTGGAACTGGTTGACGGGCCGGTCCCCGTACCGGGCCCGCCAGCCCTCGCTGCCGGCGAAGGGGCCCTCGGTCAGTCCGAGCGGCTCGGCGGCCTGCCGGGAGGCGAAGGCGATCGGGATCTGTGTCATGTTCTGGACGCCGCCCGCGACGACCAGGTCCTGGGTGCCGGAGAGCACGCCCTGCGCCGCGAAGTGCACGGCCTGCTGGGACGAGCCGCACTGGCGGTCGATCGTCACGCCCGGCACCTCCTCGGGCAGTCCCGCCGCCAGCCATGCCGTACGGGCGATGTCACCGGCCTGCGGGCCCACCGTGTCCAGGCAGCCGAAGACGACGTCCTCGACGGCGGAGGGATCGACTCCGGAGCGTTCGACCAGGGCCCGCAGCACATGCGCACCCAGATCCGCCGGGTGGACACCGGACAGTCCGCCCTTGCGCCTGCCCACCGGTGTGCGTACCGCTTCGACTATGTAGGCCTCGGCCATGACTGCTCCCCTCGGTTCATCTGCGTACGGCGATACCGTCCAGCACCATCGACAGATACTGGCGGGCGATCTCCTCCGGGCTGTGCTGTCCGCCCGGCCGGTACCAGGACGCCGCGACCCAGACGGTGTCGCGCACGAACCGGTAGGTGAGCCGGACGTCCAGGTCGGCACGGAAGACCTGGTCCGCGACCCCTCGCTCCAGGGTCCCGAGCCATGCCTTCTCGAACTTCTGCTGCGAGTCGGTGAGGTAGTGGAAGCGGGGCTGGGCGGCGAGGTGCCGGGACTCCTTCTGGTAGATCGCGACGGCGGCGCGGTGCCGGTCGATCTCCCGGAAGGACTCGGTGACGAGGGCCTCGATGGTCTCCCTGGGCCCGAGCCCGGCGGCGAGCACGGCGTCGTATCCCTGCCACAGCTCATCCAGGAAGGTGGAGAGGATCTCGTCGAGCATCGATTCCTTGGAATCGAAGTGGTAGTAGAGGCTGCCGGCGAGCATCCCCGCCTGGTCCGCGATCTTGCGGACGGTGGTGGCGTTGTATCCCTGCGCGGCGAACACCTCGGCGGCGGTGTCGAGGAGCTCGCGGCGGCGCTCGGGCGAGGCGGTCACCTGGGTCTTCTTCTTGCTGTCAGTCGGCACCTGCTCATTGTGGCTCTACGCATGCTGGCTGCTGACGGAGATGACCTCGCCGGTCAGGTACGAGGAGTAGCCGCTGGCCAGGAAGACGATGGTGTTGGCGATCTCCCACGGCTCGGCGTACCGCCCGAAGGCCTCCTTGGCGGTCAGCTCTTCCAGCAGTTGGGCCGAGGTGACCTTCACCAGGTGCGGGTGCATGGCGAGGCTGGGAGCCACGGCGTTGACGCGTACGCCGTACTCCGCCGCCTCGATCGCCGCGCAGCGGGTGAGCGCCATGACCCCGGCCTTGGCGGCCGCGTAGTGGGCCTGGCCTGCCTGGGCGCGCCAGCCGACCACGGAGGAGTTGTTCACGATCACGCCCCCGTGGCCGGTGTCGCGGAAGGAGCGCAGGGCGGCGCGGGTGCAGCGGAAGGTGCCGTTCAGGGTGACGTCGAGGACCGTGCCCCATTGCTCGTCGCTCATGTCGACGAGGGCGGCGGTGCCGCCGAGGCCGGCGTTGTTGACGACGATGTCCAGGCCGCCGTGCTCTCGTACGGTCTGGCCGAAGAGCGCCTGGACCTGGGTCTCGTCCGTGACGTCGCAGGGCAGTGAGGCCACCGCGTCGGCGCCGAACTCTCCGGCCAGCGCCTCTTCGCTCTCCTTCAGCCTGCGGGTGTGCGCGTCGCTGATCAGAACGCGCGCGCCCTCCTCCAGGAACCTGCGGGCGGTGGCGCCGCCGATTCCGGCGCCTGCGGCAGCGGTGATCACGGCGGTACGGCCCTTCAGCAGGCCATGACCCGGTACGTACTGCGCCCTGTTGTCCGTCACGCCAGCACGTTAACCTACCAAACACTTGTTAGGGAAGGATGCGCGAATGGACCTGAACCACTCCGCCGGCGAGGAAGCCTTCCGGGCCGAGGCCCGCGCCTGGCTCGCCGCGAACGTGCCCGCCGAGCCGCTGCCCTCCCTGGAGACCAAGGAGGGCTTCGCGGCGCACCGCGCATGGGAGGCGCGGCTGTCGGCGGACCGCTGGTCGGTCGTCTCCTGGCCCGAGCGGTACGGCGGCCGGGGCGTCGACATCTTCCACTGGCTCCTCTTCGAGGAGGAGTACTACGCGGCGGGCGCGCCCGGACGGGTCTCACAGAACGGCATCAACCTCCTCGCCCCCACGCTCTTCGACCACGCCACCGAGGAGCAGCGCGCCCACGTGCTGCCCACGATGGCGAGCGGCGAGGTCATCTGGGCGCAGGCCTGGTCGGAGCCGGAGTCCGGTTCCGATCTCGCCTCGCTGACCTCGCGTGCGGTGCGGACGGACGGCGGCTGGCTGCTCAGCGGTCAGAAGACCTGGTCGTCGCGAGCGGCGTTCGCCGACCGGGCCTACGGCATCTTCCGCAACGACCCCGACGCACCGAAGCCGCATCAGGGCCTGACGTATCTGATGTTCGACCTTGCGGCGCCGGGGGTGAGCATGCGGCCCATCGGCCGCATCGACGGCAAGCCCGCCTTCGCCGAGCTCTTCCTCGACGGCGTCTTCGTTCCCGACGAGGACGTGATCGGCGAGCCGGGGCAGGGCTGGCGGATCGCGATGTCCACGACGGGCAACGAACGGGGCCTGACGCTGCGCTCCCCCGGCCGTTTCCTCGCAGCGGCGGACCGTCTGCTGCGGCAGTGGCGCACGTCGGGCGATCAGGCCGACACGGCGCTGCGCGACCGGGTGGCGGACGCGGTGATCGGCGCGCGGGCGTATCAGCTCTTCACGTGTGCCAACGCCTCGCGTTTCGCCGCGGGCGCGAGCATCGGCGCGGAGTCCAGCCTGAACAAGGTCTTCTGGTCCCAGTACGACATCGCACTGCATGAGACCGCGCTGGATCTGCTGGGCGCGGACGGGGAGCTGGCGGACGGCGAGTGGGCCGAGGGGTATGTCTTCTCGCTGGCGGGCCCCATCTACGCCGGTACGAACGAGATCCAGCGCGACATCATCGCCGAGCGGCTGCTCGGCCTTCCGAAGGGCCGCCGCTGATGCGATTCCTGCTCACCGATGAACAGCGTGCGTTCGGCGACTCGCTGGACGCGATGCTCACGTCGGCGGACACTCCGGCCGCCGCACGGGCCTGGGCGGCGGGGGACCCCGCTCCCGGGCTGGCGTTGTGGTCGCGACTCGCCGAGGCGGGGGTGTTCGCGCTCGCCGCGCCGCCGGCGTACGAGGGGGTGGGGCCGCTGCCGGTCGAACTGGCCGTGGCTTTCACCGCGTTGGGCCGCCATGCGGTGCCCGGCCCGGTGGTGGAGACGGTCGCGGCGGCGGCGCTGCTGACCCGGCTGGCGGAGTCGGGGGAGGCGGGCCCGGCGAAACGTCTGCTGCCGGGGCTGGTCACGGGCGAGTCGACCGCCACGCTGGCGGGCCGGGGCGGCTACGCACTGGACGCGGATGCGGCGGGTGTGACGCTGGTGGTTTCGGAGGAGGACGCCGGCCCCGGGCCCGGCGCGGACCGCAGCGCCTGTCTCCGTATCGCCGACGGGTACGGCCCCGTGCGCGTATCCGCCGACCCCGCCCGGCGGTTGGCCGTGCCCGCGGCAGGGGGCGAGGTCATCGCCGAAGGGCGCCAGGTGGCCCGGGCGGCCGCGTACGCCGGGGATGTCGCGCGCCTGCTCACCGCGGCGCAGGCACTGGGTGTCGGGCGCGCGCTCCTGGAGCGGACCGTCGCATACGTCAGACTGCGCGCCCAGTTCGGCGCCGTCATCGGCTCCTTCCAGGCGGTCAAGCACCGGCTGGCGGACACCCTGATCGGGCTCGAATTCGCCCGGCCGCTGCTGTACGGGGCGGCCCTGTCCATGGCTCCCGCCGACATCGCCGCCGCGAAGGTCACCGCAGGCGAGGCCGCGTACGCCGCCGCCCGTACCGCACTACAGCTGCACGGCGCGATCGGCTACACCGAAGAGCTCGACCTCTCCCTCTGGCTGCGCAAGGCCCGTCCGCTGCGGGACGCCTGGGGCACCCCCTCGCTCTGCCGGGCGACGGTGCTCGCGGGCTGACCCTGGGTCCGAGGCTCAGCGGCGCCGGTGGGTACGGACCGGGCCGCCCGGCCGCCAGGCCCGTACCACCAGCTCATCGCCGTCGACCGACGTCTGCACCACGTCACCGACCTCGACGCGGAAGAGATGGAACGGCTCCGGCGGCCCCGCCTCCGCCACAAAGCGGTCCAGCACCTCGGAATCGGTCACCTCCACCGCGCGCCCGGAGATCTTGACGTCACCGCCTTCCATGGAGTCGTCCGGCCCGGGGTTCGCATGGATCGCGAAGCGCGGATCGCGCAGCAGGTCCTGGGCCTTGCGTGAGCCCTGCATCATGCCGAGCCACAACTCACCGAAGCGGAAGTCGACTTCGAGGCCGGTCACCCGTGGCGACCCGTCCTTGCGCACCGTGGCCAGCACATGGTGCTTGTACCGCTGGAACCGCTTCTGCACGGTCTCGGCGAAGTCCGGTTCCGCCGTCCGGAAATCTGCCCACGTCGAAAAGGTCATGACTCCATGGAACCGCGGAAACCCGACACCGCCTGTCGGGATTCACCTGCGCGCACCGGCTCGGATGCCCTACCGGGGCGTACGTGCTGTTCTGGTACTGGCCAAAACCTGCCATTCCACCCGAGGAGAGTCCCATGGCGATCTTCATGCATGCCGCCCTGCCGGGCGTCACGACCGACCAGTACGACGCCCTCAATGCCCAGTTGCAGGCCCTGCCCGGCGACACCTTCGCGGGGTGCCTGTCGCACACCTGCGTGGCGACCGACTCCGGCCTGGAGATCTTCGACCTGTGGGAGTCCCAGGAGGCGATGGACAAGTTCGGCACGGTGATGATGCCGGTGGCCGAGAAGCTGGGTTTCCCCACGACCGGCGAACCTCCGAAGGCCCAGCAGGTGCACAACTGGTGGACCCCCGGCAGCTGACGCGGCTCAGCCGGTGCGCAGGGTGACGACCGCCGCGTGCCCCTGGGTGTGCAGTGATCCCGGCGCCTCGTCCAGCACCGCCGCGTCGTACGGACCGAGTGTCACGTGCGCCTCCTTGAGGACCGTGGGCCCGTCCAGCGCGACGATCACGACCGTCGAGCGTGACGGCACCACGACCAGCAGTTCTCCGCGCACCACCGAGGTCAGGCAGGCCGTACGGCCCCTGCGGTGCATGACGTTGAAATTGACGACGGGCCGCCCGTCGACGAGGCGGCCGTCGGTCTCCACATCGCCGGGGAAGCGGTAGGGCCGGTAACGCTCGTCGGCCACGGTGTGCTGTCCGCCGACCGCGAGGTCCATGCCCGCGCCCTCGACGACGGTCAGGATCCGTTCCACGCCGGGGAAGACGGAGAACGGCCCGTCCACGCCGACGTCCGCGAGGCTGATCCGCCAGTCGAAGTCGTCCGTCCCGGCGCCCTCGGGCGACACGGCGATCTCGCGGGTGACGCCGCCGCCGTTCTTCCACGGCACGGCCCGGCGGTCGGCGGCGCGCAGCACCCGTACCGTCATCGCACGATGCCCTGGGCCCGGGCGGCGGCCAGCCACAGCGGGAATTCGGAGACCAGCCGGTCGTACAGCTCGGAGTCGGGGACCTGGCGCGGGTCGGGTCCGGCGTGGAAGAAGCCCGCGTTGTCTACGACGCGCTTGGCGGGGACGGCGAGTTCGTCGAGCTTGTGCAGGAAGTCGAACTGCGAGCTGCGTTTGTTGCCGAAGCCGATGAACTGCCAGAACAGCGGCAGCTTCGCCGCCTTGCACAGATAGCGTTCCGCGGCGTGCTTGCTGATCGGGCCGCCGTCCGTCTGGAAGACGACGAGCGCGGGGGCGGTCGAGCCGCTCTCGATGTAGTGGTCGATGACCGCGTCCATGGCCAGGTGGTAGCTGGTCTTGCCCATATGGCCGAGGCCCGCCACTATCTCGTCGACCCGGCCGCGGTGGTTGTCGAGAGCGATGTCCGTGACCGCGTCGATGTCCGTGGAGAAGAAGACGACCGGCACGGAGCCGTCGTCGTCCAGGTTGGCCGCAAGACCGAGCACCTGGTCGGCGAGCGCCTGGACACTGCCGTCCTTGTAGTAGTCCTTCATGGAACCCGAGTAGTCGAGCACCAGATAGACGGCGGCGCGCTGCCCGCTCAGCCCGTGCTTCTGCAGCGATACGCCCGCGCTCTTGTAGAGGCTGACGAGCGCCGGCGCCTTCTCCTCGACCTTGGCGAGGCTGATGGCCGCCATGCGGGGCTCCGTTCGTGCGAGGGGTCGGGAGAGTTGAGGCTACGTCACCCGAACTCGACCGGGCCGGTCCCCCGTCAGGACGGAGAATCCGGCCCGGCCTGCCCGTCTCCTCAGAGCGCCAGCCACACCGCGGTGTCGCTCGGCAGCCGGTCACCGTCCAGCGTCCCGCTGGCCAGCAGTACCCGGCTGTGGGCGGGCAGGGCCACCGGCTCGTCGGAGAAGTTCACCACGCACCGGAAGCCGGGCTCACGGCGGAACGAGAGAACGTCGCTGTCCGGGGCGCTCTCCCAGGTCAGCGTGCCGTCGCCGAGGGCGGGGTTGCTCCGGCGCGTGCTGAGCGCCGACCGGTAGAGGTTCAGCATGGAGGCGGGGTCGGCGTCCTGAACCTCCGGGGTCAGGGACTTCCACGCCTCCGGCTGAGGCAGCCACGGGGCCGCGGTGACGGCGTCGGGGCTGAAGCCGAACGGCGGGCAGTCACCGCTCCACGGCAGCGGGACGCGGCAGCCGTCACGCCCTCGGTCGGTGTGGCCGGAGCGCTCCCACGTGGGGTCCTGGAGCACGTCGTCCGGCAGATCCTCGACCTCCCACAGGCCCAGCTCCTCGCCCTGGTACAGATAGGCACCCCCCGGCAGGGCCAGCGTGAGCAGGGCGGCGGCGCGGGCCCGGCGGGTGCCGAGCTCCAGGTCGGCCGACCGGTCCAGTTGGGACAGCGAGCGCTGCTGCCCCTCGGGCTGCGGCCGGGCGTAGCGGGAGACATGACGGGCGACATCGTGGTTGGACAGCACCCAGGTGGCGGGCGCACCCACCGCGCCGAGCGCGGTGAGCGACTCGTCGATCACCCGGCGCAGGTGGCCTGCCCGCCAGGGAGCCATCAGATAGTCGAAGTTGAACGCGGTGTGGAGCTCGTCCGGGCGGACATAGCGGGCCAGCCGCTCCGGAGTGCCCGCCCATGCCTCCGCAACGAAGGCACGGGGCTCGCCGTACGCGTCGGCGACTGCCCGCCACCCCTGGAAGATCTCGTGGACTTCGTCGCGGTCCCAGTGCGGGTGGTCACCGACGCCCACTGAGTCGAGGAGCTTGACGTCGAGCGAGCCGAGGTCCGGCAGCCCCGGTGCTTTGACCAGGCCGTGCGCCACATCGATGCGCACCCCGTCGATGCCCCGGTCGAACCAGAAGCGCAGGATCGACTCGAACTCGGCGCGCACCTCGGCATTGTCCCAGTCGAGGTCCGGCTGCTCGGGTGCGAAGAGGTGCAGGTACCACGGCCCTGGTGAGCCGTCGGGCTCGGTGATCCGTGTCCAGGCGGGGCCGCCGAACACGCTGCTCCAGTCGTTGGGCGGCAGGTCGCCTCGGGGGCCTCGGCCGGGCCGGACGATGTAGCGGTCTCTCGCCGGCGACGCGGGGCCGCCGGCCAGTGCCTCGCGGAACCACGCGTGCTCGGACGACGTGTGGTTCGGCACGAGGTCGATGAGGACGCGCAGCCCGTGCTCGTGCGCCTCTTCCACCAGGGCCCGTGCGTCGTCGAGGGTGCCGAAGGCCGGGTCGATGTCCCGGTAGTCGGCGACGTCGTAGCCTCCGTCGGCCATGGGGGACGGGTACCAGGGGCTGAGCCAGAGCGCGTCCACGCCGAGCCGGGCGAGGCGGGGAAGGCGCCGGCGCAGGCCGGCGATGTCACCGATACCGTCGCCGTTGCCGTCGGCGAAGCTGCGGATGTACACCTCGTAGATGACGGCGTCGCGCCACCAGTTGGCGGGGGTCCGGGCAGGAGCCACGGTGTTTCTCCTCGAAAGAACGTAGGTGAGGGGCGGGCGGGGCCGGTTACTTGACGGCGCCCGCGGTGAGTCCCGCGATGATCCTTCGCTGGAAGATCAGTACGAGGATCACCAGCGGCACCGTGACGACGACACCGGCCGCCATCTTGGTGCCGTAGGGGATGTCGAACCCGGTCGACCCTCCGAAGCGGGAGATCGCGACGGTGGCGGTCTGCATCGAGTTCTTGTTCACCATCGAGACGGCGATGATGAACTCGTTCCACGCGGCGATGAACGTGAGGATCGCGGTGGTGAACACGCCCGGTGCAGTCAGCGGCATGATGACCTTGCGGAACGCCTGTCCTGGAGTACAACCGTCCACCATCGCGGCGTGTTCCAGTTCGCGCGGAAGCTGCTTGAAGAACGCGGTCAGGTTCCACACCGCCAGCGGCAGTGCGAACGACATCGACGGCACGATCATCGCCTGGTAGGTGTTGACCCAGTGCAGCGTGGTGGAGAACAGCTTCAGCATCGGCACTACCAGGGCGATCCCCGGGAACATGGAGGTCGCGATGATCACGGCCAGCACCGCGTTCTTGAAGCGGAACTCCAGCCTGGCCAGGGCGTAGGCGGTGAACACCGCGATCAGCAGGGTGAGCACCGTGGTGATGCCGGCCACGAGCAGGCTGTTGAGCAGCGCCCGCCCGAAGCCCGTCCCCGGCCTCAGCACCGCTCGGTAGTTCTCCAGCGACCACGGCGAGGGGATCGGGGACTTGTCGAACAGATCGGAGCTGCGCCGCAGGCTGGAGACGACCATCCAGTAGAACGGCGCCAGACAGTAGGTCATGATCGCGGCGACGCCGGTGAAGGCGAGCACGGCCGGTGTGGTGAGTCGTCGCCGGGGCCGAATCCGTACGGTGGTCGAGGTGGCGCTCATGCCGTCGCTCCCTTCTTCGTTGCCCGCCGGGCGCGGCGGTCGCGGCGGTCGCGCTTCGTGGCCCTCTGCTCGGAGAACACATCGGCGCCCAGGAGTCTGACGAAGACGAAGGCGACCACGGCGACATAGAGGAAGAGGATCACCGCGTAGGCGGAGGCAGGCCCGTAACGGGTGTTGGCCGCCTCGTCGAACGCCAGCATCGACAGCGTCTGAACCGACTCCTTGTGCGCGCCGACGAGGACGTACGGCAGGTCGAACATGCGCAGCGCGTCCAGCAGCCGGAACAGCACGGCCACCAGCAGTACCGGCCTGATCATGGGAAGCGTGATGCGGAGGAACTCCTGCAGGCGGTTCGCGCCGTCCACACGCGCCGCCTCGTACACCTCTCTCGGGATCAGCTGGAGACCGGCCAGTACCAGCAGCCCCACGAACGGGGCGGTTTTCCAGGTGTCCGCCACGATCACCGCAACGGCCGCCTGGATCCCGTCCGTGGTCCACAGGATCTCCTGCCCCAGCAGGGCGTTTGCCGCACCGTCGGCCTGGAAGATCCACTGCCACAGCAGGGCGGAGACCACGGTGGGGATGGCCCAGGGCACCAGCACCCCGGCCCGGACCAGGGCTCTGCCGCGTATCGCGTGGTTCATCACGAGCGCCATCGCCACGCCGAGCACGGTCTCGATGAGCACGGTCGTGACGGTGAAGAACGTGGTGTTGGAGAAGGCGTTCCAGAACTGTTTGCCCGCCTCCCCACCGAAGATCTCCGTGTAGTGCGTCAGGCCGGTGAACTGCTCGCCCTCCGTCACGAATCCGGAGCTGTCCAGGCCCGACTTCTCACTGAACAGGGACTCGCGGAAGGCCGACAGCACCGGGTATCCGGCAACCAGTGCGAGAACCAGGAGTGTTGGGGACACAAGCAGTGCGGCAAGCCGGCCTGTGCCGCGTTTTCGGGACGGGCCGGGGGTGGGGGGCGCCTTGGGCGCCAGGGTGGCAGGGCGTTGCGGTGCCGTCAGGCTGGACATCGGAGGTCACCTTCAGCGGGGCGGGGAAAGGGCGGGCGAAGGAACCGCGCGGAGCCGTGTCAGGGGCGGCTCCGCGCGGAGCGGAGTCACGGCCTCGCGATCTTCTCCAGGCGTTCCTGGAGCTCCTTCAGTGCCGCCGCCGGCGGTGTGCCGCCTTGCAGTGCCTGGTACGCCGCGCCCTGGATCGCCGCCGTCGCGTCTCCGTAGCGCACCACGCGCGGCCGGGGTGCCGCGCTCAGGATCGAGCTCTTGAGCACCGGTAGGTACGGGTACTTCTCGATCATCGCCGGGTCGTCGTACAAGGAAGCGATGGTCGGCGCGTTGGAGCTGAGCAGCAGATTCTCGCGCTGCGACTGCTCGCTGGTGATGAAGGTGATGAAGTCGAGAGCCGTGGCCTTGTTCTCGGCGAACCTGCTGACCGCCAGGTTGTGTCCACCCAGGCTGGAGACGCCCGGTCCGTTCAGGCCCGGCAGCGGGGCGACCCCGAACTTCCCCGCGACCTTGGAGGAGCCGTCCTTGGCGTTGGCCAGGGACCACTGGTAGGGCCACTGCCGGTGGAAGACGAGCCGGCTCTGCTGGAACGCCTGACGGCCCTCCTCCTCCTTGAAGGTGATGGCCTTCTTCGGTATCAGGCCGCTCTTGTAGGCGTCCGTGAAGAAGCTGAGGCCCTTGAGCGCCTCGGGTGAGTCGACGGTCGGCTTGCCGTCCTTGTCGACGACGGAGCCACCCGCGCCGTCGATCATCTCGGAGAAGTTGACCGTCAGGCCCTCGTACTTGTCGAACTGGCCCGCGTAGCAGGACATGCCCCTGCCCTGCGGAAGGGCCAGGACCTTCTGGCAGGTCTGCTCCATCTCCGCCCAGGTGCGCGGGGGCTGGGCGCCCACCTGCTTCAGCAGGTCGGAGCGGTAGTACAGCAACCCGCCGTCGGAGGTCCACGGGGCGGCATAGAGACGGCCGAGGTACGAGGCGCCTTCCAGCGTGGGCCCCAGGTACTTGCCGGCCTCGAACCTGTCCTTGGGCAGCTCGGCCACCCAGCGGTTGGCGGCGAACTCGGCCGTCCACACGACGTCGAGGCTCAGTACGGAGAACTCGCCGGACTTCAGCTCGGCGTTCTGGATCATCCGCTGGCGCTGGTCGTCGGCGTTGTCGGGCAGTTCGATGAAACGCACCTGCTCCTTGCGGTGGCTCTTGTTCCACTTGTCGAGCATCTTGGCGAGGACACCGGTGTTGTCCTTGCCGCCCGCCAGGGTGATGGGTCCGCGGCCCTTGAAGCTGTCCGTGCTGTTTCCGCCCGCGCTTTGCTCCTGGGTCCCCCCGCTCCCGCATGCGGCCAGGACGGCCGCAGCTGTGCTCACCACGCAGGCTCTGAGCAGCAGGTGCCTCATGTTGATCTCCTTTGTGCGGCTCCCGGCGGTCGTCCTCCGCCAAGGTGCAGTGAGACTAAACAGCGAGGCGCAAGGGAGTCTACAGATACTCGCAAGTCACTTAACATTTCCTATGCAAGCAGCCGTCATTTGTCATGACCCCCACGCAAAAGGCGGCGTCCCGGAGGACGCCGCCTTCTCTTCCGGTGGGGTGCTCCCACCACTGGCTCTGCTAGGGCGTGTTTGAGAAGTAGCGCCGTCCGCCCGAAGGGCGGGCCCCGCGGCGTCTGGTGCGTGCAGTCGCAAGGCGGAGGATCGCCCTCGTACTGGACGTACTTGGGCGACTCCGACAACATCGCGAGTGCGCGTGCCAGGCGTCGCGGGGTGGGGGTACCTCCCAGGCGAAGCTCTGGGGGAGGGACTTCTAAAACACGCCCTAGCCGCGCGCGACCGCGGTGCTGCTCCGCACCACCAGTTCGGGCTCGAACAGGAGCTCCTCGTTGCTGTTGCTGCTGCTCTT
Organism: Streptomyces sp. NBC_00885; assembly: GCF_045207475.1. Classification (NCBI taxonomy): domain Bacteria; kingdom Bacillati; phylum Actinomycetota; class Actinomycetes; order Kitasatosporales; family Streptomycetaceae; genus Streptomyces; species Streptomyces sp. NBC_00885. Next base: position 6,537,578 of record NZ_CP108796.1, on the reverse strand, counting down.
GCCGGCGATCCGGCTCGCCAGCAGTGACACCGCAGCCCTGCCCATCGACTCCACCGGCTGGCGCAGCGTGGTCAGCGGGGGGTTGGCCAGCGGCATGAACGTCGAGTCGTCGAAGCCCACGACGGAGACGTCGCCCGGCACGTCGAGTCCCATGCGCTGGAACGCCCGGACGGCACCGAGGGCCATGAGGTCGCTGCCGGACACCACGGCGGTGACGCCCTGCGATATGAGTCTTTGCGCGGCCGCGGCACCGCCCTCCAGCGAGTACATCGTGTGCGTGACGAACGGCTCGGGGTCCCGCACGCCGCAGAGCTCGCGCATCGCCGTGATGAACGCCGTCTTCTTGCGGACGGCGGGCACATGATCGTCGTACTCCCCCAGCGCCAGCCCGATGCGCCGGTGCCCCAGGGAGGCCAGATGACGTACCGCCAGCTCGGCCGCCATCGCGTCGTCGGTCGACACGGACGGGAAACTCAGCCCCTCCGCCATCCCGTTCACCCCGACGACGGGCAGTCCGCGCTCCAGCAGCCGTTCGTAATGGCTGTGGTCCGCCTTGATGTGCGAGTGGAGGCCGCAGACGAAAACCGCGCCGGAGATCTGGTGCTCCAGCAGCAGGTCCACATAGTCGCTCTCGGACACACCCCCGAAGGTGCGGGTGCACAGCACGGGCGTGAACCCCCGCTGCGCCAGCGTGGAGCCGATGACCTCGGAGAACGCCGGGAACACGGGGTTGGTCAGATCCGGGGCCACCAGCCCGACCAGGCGATTGCCCCGTTCCCTCAGCTGCCGGGGCCGCTCGTACCCGAGGACGTCGCACGCGCTCAGCACCGCGGCCCGGGTCGACTCCGCGACCCCCGGCTTGCCGTTGAGGACGCGGCTGACCGTCGCCTCACTCACCCCGGCGTATTCCGCCACCTCGACCAGTCGTTTCGCCATGACCGCAAGGCTACTGCAAGACTTGCATTCGTTTACATGAGTCCCTGAGGGCGGGAGCCCTCCGGGCCCGCTCCCCGTCATGCAGACGCACCGCGGCGCCCGCCATTGTCCGGTCGGGGACAGGGCGGACGCCACGATCAGTTCCGTACGCCTTTGTACGGGACGACTGTTGGGGCCGGGCTCAGACCGTCAGCGCACGGTCCGTCGGACGGATCGGAGCCGGAAGCTCACTCGTCCCCGTCAGGAAGCGGTCCACACCGCGCGCCGCCGAGCGGCCCTCGGCGATCGCCCACACGATCAGCGACTGGCCACGGCCCGCGTCGCCCGCGACGAACACGCCGTTGACGTTCGTCGCGAAGTCCGCGTCCCGCGCGACGTTGCCCCGCTCGTCGAGCTCCAGGCCGAACTGCTCGACCAGGCCGTTCGCCTGGTCCGTGCCCGTGAAGCCCATCGCCAGGGTGACCAGCTGCGCCGGGATCCTGCGCTCGGTGCCCGGCTTCTGGGCCAGCTTGCCGTCGACGAACTCCACCTCGATGAGGTGCAGGTACTGGACGTTGCCGTCCTCGTCGCCCTCGAAGTGCGTCGTCGAGACGGAGTAGACCCGCTCGCCGCCCTCCTCGTGCGCCGAGGTGACCTTGTAGAGCATCGGGAAGGTCGGCCACGGCTGGCCCGCCGCACGCTCGTCGCCCGGCCGCGGCATGATCTCCAGCTGGGTGACGGAGGCCGCGCCCTGGCGGTGGGCCGTGCCCACGCAGTCCGCGCCCGTGTCGCCGCCGCCGATGACGACGACGTGCTTGCCCTCCGCGGTGATCGGCGGGGCCACGAAGTCGCCCTCCTGCACCTTGTTGGCGAGCGGCAGGTACTCCATCGCGAAGTGGATGCCGTTCAGCTCACGGCCCGGCACGGGCAGGTCGCGTGAGACGGTCGCACCGGCGGCGATGACCACCGCGTCGTAGCGCCGCCGCAGCTTCGCCGCGTCGATGTCGCGGCCGATCTCGACCTCGGTACGGAACTTGGTGCCCTCCGCGCGCATCTGCTCGATGCGGCGGTTGATGTGCACCTTCTCCATCTTGAACTCGGGGATGCCGTACCGCAGCAGTCCGCCGATGCGGTCCGCGCGCTCGTACACGGCGACGGTGTGACCCGCCCGGGTCAGCTGCTGGGCGGCGGCCAGGCCCGCCGGGCCCGAGCCGATGACGGCGACCGTCTTGCCGGAGAGACGGTCCGGCGCCTGCGGCCTGACGTCGCCCGTGTCCCAGGCCTTGTCGATGATGGAGACTTCGACGTTCTTGATGGTGACGGCGGGCTGGTTGATGCCGAGGACGCAGGCCGATTCGCACGGAGCGGGGCACAGACGGCCGGTGAACTCCGGGAAGTTGTTCGTGGCGTGCAGCCGCTCGGACGCCGCCTGCCAGTCCTCGCGGTAGGCGTAGTCGTTCCACTCGGGGATCAGGTTCCCGAGCGGACAGCCGTTGTGGCAGAACGGAATGCCGCAGTCCATGCAGCGTCCGGCCTGCTTGCTGATGATCGGCAGCAGCGAGCCCGGAACGTAGACCTCGTTCCAGTCCTTCAGCCGCTCGCCCACCGGACGGGTCTTGGCGACCTCACGGCCGGTGGTCAGGAAGCCCTTGGGGTCAGCCATTGGTCGCCGCCTCCATCATCTTCTCGGTGGTCTCCTGCTCGGAGAGACCGGCGAGCTCAGCGGCGTCCTTGGCGGCGAGCACTGCCTTGTACGTGGTCGGGATGATCTTGCTGAAGCGGTCCACCGCGACGGACCACTCGGCCAGCAGCTTCGACGCGACGGTCGAGCCCGTCTCCTCCTCGTGGCGGCGCACGACATCGTGCAGCCACTGCCTGTCGGACTCGTTGAGCGACTCGATCGCCTGCAGGTTCCCGGAGTTGACGTTGTCCCGGTCGAGGTCGATGACGTAGGCGACACCGCCGGACATGCCGGCCGCGAAGTTACGTCCCGTCTCGCCGAGGACCACCGCGTGACCGCCGGTCATGTACTCGCAGCCGTGGTCGCCCACGCCCTCCGAGACGACCGTGGCACCGGAGTTACGGACGCAGAAGCGCTCGCCGGTGCGGCCGCGCAGGAACAGCTCGCCGCCGGTCGCGCCGTACGCGATGGTGTTGCCCGCGATGGTGGAGTACTCGGCGAGATGGTCGGCGCCCCGGTCCGGGCGGACGACGACGCGGCCGCCGGAGAGGCCCTTGCCGACGTAGTCGTTGGCATCGCCCTCCAGCCGCAGCGTCACACCGCTCGGGAGGAACGCTCCGAAGGACTGGCCGGCCGAGCCGGTGAAGGTGATGTCGATGGTGTCGTCGGGCAGGCCCGCACCGCCGAACTTCCGCGTCACCTCGTAACCGAGCATCGTGCCGACGGTCCGGTTGATGTTGCGGATCGCGATCTGCGCGCGGACCGGCTGGGCGGCCTCGGCGGAGACCGCGTTCAGCGCCTCGGCGGCGAGCTCGATCAGCTCCTTGTCGAGGGCCTTCTCCAGACCGTGGTCCTGCTCGATCAGCTGGTGGCGCACGGCGCCGTCCGGCAGTTCGGGGACGTAGAAGAGGGGCTCGAGGTCGAGTCCCTGCGCCTTCCAGTGGTCCACGGCCCGGTCCGTGACGAGCAGTTCGGCGTGGCCGACAGCCTCCTCGATCGTACGGAAGCCCAGCTCGGCGAGGAGCTCGCGGACCTCCTGGGCGATGAACTCGAAGAAGTTGACGACGTACTCGGCCTTGCCGGAGAAGCGGTCGCGCAGCACCGGGTTCTGGGTGGCGATACCGACCGGGCAGGTGTCCAGGTGGCAGACGCGCATCATGACGCAGCCGGAGACGACGAGCGGCGCGGTCGCGAAACCGAACTCCTCGGCGCCGAGCAGCGCGGCGATGACGACGTCGCGGCCCGTCTTGAGCTGGCCGTCGGTCTGCACGACGATGCGGTCGCGCAGGCCGTTGAGCAGCAGGGTCTGCTGGGTCTCGGCGAGCCCGAGCTCCCAGGGACCGCCCGCGTGCTTCAGCGACGTGAGCGGGGATGCGCCCGTGCCGCCGTCGTGGCCGGAGATGAGGACGACGTCCGCGTGCGCCTTGGAGACACCCGCGGCGACCGTGCCGACACCGACCTCCGACACCAGCTTCACGTGGATACGCGCGAGCGGGTTGGCGTTCTTGAGGTCGTGGATCAGCTGAGCCAGGTCCTCGATGGAGTAGATGTCGTGGTGCGGCGGCGGGGAGATGAGGCCGACGCCCGGGGTGGAGTGCCGGGTCTTGGCGACCCACGGGTAGACCTTGTGGCCGGGCAGCTGGCCGCCCTCGCCGGGCTTGGCGCCCTGCGCCATCTTGATCTGGATGTCGTCCGCGTTGACCAGGTACTCGGAGGTCACACCGAAGCGGCCGGAGGCGACCTGCTTGATGGCGGAGCGGCGCTCCGGGTCGTACAGACGGTCCGCGTCCTCGCCGCCCTCACCGGTGTTGGACTTGCCGCCCAGCTGGTTCATGGCGATGGCGAGGGTCTCGTGGGCCTCGCGGGAGATGGATCCGTAGCTCATCGCGCCGGTGGAGAAGCGCTTGACGATGTCGCCGACCGGCTCGACCTCGTCGATGGAGATCGGCTGCCGGGTCTCGGACTTGAAGCCGAAGAGGCCGCGCAGCGTCATCAGCCGCTCGGACTGCTCGTTCACCCGGTCCGTGTACTTCTTGAAGATGTCGTACCGCTTGGTGCGCGTGGCGTGCTGCAGCCGGAAGACCGTCTCCGGGTCGAACAGGTGCGGCTCGCCCTCACGGCGCCACTGGTACTCGCCGCCGATGTCCAGCGCGCGGTGCGAGGCGGCGATGCCGGAGGCGGGGTAGGCCTTGGCGTGCCTGGCCGCGACCTCCTTGGCGACGACATCGAGACCGGCGCCGCCGATCTTCGTGGCGGTGCCGTTGAAGTACTTCTCGACGAAGGCCTCGTCGAGGCCGACGGCCTCGAAGACCTGCGCGCCGCGGTAGGAGGCGACGGTCGAGATGCCCATCTTGGACATGACCTTCAGAACGCCCTTGCCCAGCGCGTAGATCAGGTTGCGGATGGCCTGCTCGGGCTCCAGGCCCTCGATGAAGGTGCCGGCGCGGACCAGGTCCTCGACCGACTCCATCGCGAGGTACGGGTTGACGGCGGCAGCGCCGTAGCCGATGAGGAGCGCGACATGGTGCACCTCACGCACGTCACCGGCCTCGACCAGCAGGCCCACCTGAGTGCGCTGCTTGGTGCGGATGAGGTGGTGGTGCACGGCCGAGGTGAGCAGCAGCGAAGGGATCGGCGCGTGCTCGGCGTCGGAGTGCCGGTCGGACAGGACGATCAGCCGGGCGCCGTCCTCGATGGCCGCGTCGGCCTCGGCGCAGATCGCCTCGATACGGGCCGCGAGGGCGTCGCCGCCGCCGCTCACGCGGTAGAGGCCCGAGAGCGTCGCGGCGGTCATGCCGGGCATGTCGCCGTCGGCGTTGATGTGGATGAGCTTGGCCAGCTCGTCGTTGTCGATCACCGGGAAGGGCAGGGTGACGCTGCGGCAGGAGGCCGCGGTCGGCTCCAGGAGATTGCCCTGCGGGCCCAGCGAGGAGTGCAGCGAGGTGACGAGCTCCTCGCGGATGGCGTCCAGCGGCGGGTTGGTGACCTGCGCGAACAGCTGGGTGAAGTAGTCGAAGAGCAGCCGGGGGCGCTCGGACAGCGCCGCGATCGGCGAGTCCGTACCCATGGAGCCGAGCGGCTCGCCGCCGCTTCTGGCCATGGGCGCGAGGATGACGCGCAGCTCCTCCTCGGTGTAGCCGAAGGTCTGCTGGCGGCGGGTGACCGAGGCGTGGGTGTGGACGATGTGCTCGCGCTCGGGCAGGTCCTCGAGCTCGATCTCACCGGCCTCCAGCCACTCGCGGTACGGCTTCTCGGCGGCGAGCGAGGACTTGATCTCGTCGTCCTCGATGATGCGGTGCTCGGCGGTGTCGACGAGGAACATCTTGCCGGGCTGGAGGCGGCCCTTGCGGACGACCTTGGCCGGGTCGATGTCCAGGACGCCGACCTCGGAGGACAGGACCACGAGTCCGTCGTCGGTGACCCAGTAGCGGCCGGGGCGCAGTCCGTTGCGGTCCAGGACAGCGCCGACCTGGGTGCCGTCGGTGAAGGTGACACAGGCCGGGCCGTCCCAGGGCTCCATCATCGTGGAGTGGTACTGGTAGAAGGCGCGGCGGGCCGGGTCCATGGAGTCGTGGTTCTCCCACGCCTCGGGGACCATCATCAGCACCGAGTGGGGCAGGGAGCGGCCACCGAGGTGGAGGAGCTCCAGCACCTCGTCGAAGGAGGCGGAGTCGGAGGCGTCCGGCGTACAGACCGGGAAGATCCGCTCCAGCTTCTGAGCGCCGAAGAGGTCGGAGACGAGCTGCGACTCGCGGGCGCGCATCCAGTTGCGGTTGCCCTTGACCGTGTTGATCTCGCCGTTGTGCGCGACGAAGCGGTACGGGTGGGCCAGCGGCCAGCTCGGGAAGGTGTTCGTCGAGAAGCGCGAGTGGACGAGCGCGACGGCCGTGGCGCAGCGCCGGTCGGAGAGGTCCGGGAAGAAGGGCTCCAGCTGCCCGGTCGTGAGCATGCCCTTGTAGACGATCGTCCGGGCGGAGAGCGAGGGGAAGTAGACCCCGGCCTCGCGCTCGGCGCGCTTGCGCAGCACGAAGGCCTTGCGGTCGAGCTCGATGCCCTTGCTTGAGCCGTCGGCCACGAAGAGCTGGCGGAAGGCGGGCATGGTGGCGCGGGCGCCGCTGCCGAGGAGGTCCGGGGTGACGGGGACCTCGCGCCAGCCGAGGACGTTCAGGTCTTCTTCTGCGGCGATCGTCTCAATCCGTGAGACAGCGTCGTCGCTGTCCAGCGCGGGCAGGAAGGCGATGCCGACGGCGTAGGAGCCGGCCTCGGGGAGCTCGAAGTCGGTGGCCTCGCGAAGGAAGGCGTCCGGGACCTGGAGCAGGATGCCCGCGCCGTCGCCGGAGTCGGGCTCGGAGCCGGTGGCGCCGCGGTGCTCAAGATTCCGCAGGACGGTCAGCGCCTGTTCTACCAGCTCATGGCTGGCAACACCGGTGAGGGTGGCCACGAACCCGACGCCGCATGCGTCGTGTTCGTTACGGGGGTCGTACATCCCCTGAGGGGCGGGGCGACCGTCCATGGGCGACCAGGCGTCGGAACGCATCGGCTCTCCCGTCGTCGTCGTGGCATGTTCACTGCCGAGGGACGACGTTGGCCCTCTGCGAAATTTCGTGCAGGTTACATGATGGAGTGCTTCTCGGAAAGTGGATAGGTCATTCCAACATGCGGACACCGCCCAAGGCGGTGGAGGTGGGTCACACACGGACAGATCGGTGTCAGTGGACCCGTCGCAGAGCAGGCTTCATTGCCCGCAGCGCCTACGGCTCATGCCCGGTGGTTAAGGACTCGAAACCGCGGAGTAACGGCAACTTATGTAGCGCCATGCATAGTGTCGCACCTGCGGCGGTTTTCGTAGAGGGCGTACGTCACAAACTTTCGGCCCGCGAGCGCGGTGGCGCACGCGGGCCGGGTGGTGGCGGAGGAGCGGGTGGGGGCCGAGGAGCTGGGCGCGTCAGATTGCCGCGCCGAGGAGCGCGCCGAGTCCGTAGGTGACGGCGGCGGCCGCTCCGCCCAGGACCAGCTGGCGCAGTCCGCTGTACCACCAGTTGCGCGCGGTGACGCGGGCCACGAGGGCGCCGCAGGCGAAGAGCCCGACGAGCGCGAGCAGCAGCGCGGGCCACAGGGCACTGGCTCCGAGCAGGTAGGGCAGCACGGGCAGCAGCGCGCCCAGGGCGAACGAGCCGAAGGACGAGACCGCGGCGACGGTCGGCGACGGGAGGTCGTCCGGGTCGATGCCGAGCTCCTCGCGGGCGTGGATCTCCAGCGCCTGCTCGGGGTCCCTGGAGAGCTGCATCGCCACCTCGCGGGCGAGTGCGGGCTCGACGCCACGGGCGACGTAGAGGGCGGCGAGCTCCTCCATCTCGTCGACGGGGTGCCCCAGCAACTCCCGCCGCTCGACGTCGAGTTCGGCCTCCACGAGCTCGCGCTGCGAGGCGACGGAGGTGTACTCGCCGGCCGCCATGGAGAACGCGCCGGCGGCGAGACCCGCGAGACCGGTGATGACGATGGTCTGCTGGGACACGGCACTGCCGGCCACACCGGTCATGAGGGCGAGGTTGGACACGAGTCCGTCCATCGCGCCGAAGACCGCGGGTCGCAGCCAGCCGCCGTTGACGTCACGGTGGGTGTGGTTGTCGCGGTGCGCCGCGTGAAGCGTCGCCTCGGTTTCGATGATGGACACAGTTCTCCCCTTTTCCGGCAGCGGACTTGATGGTCCGTGCCCCCTCCGACACCCTCGAAAATACGCACGATGTAAGGGCTGCGCCAGCAAGGCAGGCCGTACTTACCTGGACGCCGGCGGGTGACATCGAGCGGGTGACAGGGATGTTTCTCAGACTCGTCGCGCGCCGCGCGTGGCACAGATGCAGGAACAGGCTCGGTGCGCGCGAAAGGGGCCCGCCCCATGGAGTTGATTGCATGCAATCCCGTTGATCCGGCCGGTAAGGCCTCGCTTCTGCGGGATCGGGCCTGTGGTGCACTGCTGGGCCTCGCGGTGGGCGATGCGCTCGGTGCACCCGCCGAGAACATGCGGCCGTCCGAGATCCGCCGCAGATGGGGGCGTATCGAGGGCTTCGTGAGCGATGACCCGGCGGGCACGGACGACACGGAGTACGCGATCTTCTCGGGCCTGCTGCTGGCGCGGCACGGCTCGGCGCTGACCGTCGCGCATGTCGAGAACGCGTGGCACCACTGGATCGCGGATCTGGACGAAGGCCCGTTCCGGGGTGCGGGTTTCAGTGAACGCGGCACCCTGGAGAATCTCAGGCGCGGACTCGCCGCCCCCATCTCGGCCCAGCACCGGCACGCATGGAGCGACGGCCTGGCGATGCGGGCGGCGCCGTTCGGGGTCTTCGCGGCGGGCCACCCGGCGGAGGCGGCGCGACTCGTCGCGATCGACGGCTGCGTCAGCCACGACGGCGAGGGCATCTACGGCGGCCAGGCGGTGGCGGCGGGTGTGGCGGCCGCGATGGCGGGCGGCGGTCCGGCCTCGGTGATCGGCGCCGCGCTGTCCGTCGTCCCCATGGACTCCTGGACGGCCCGCTCTCTGCGCCGCGCGGTGGTGGCGGCCCAGCGCACCCACGCGGACACCCTGTCGATGGAACGCTCCGTCCGCTCGGCGGTGGTGATCGGCGGCTACCCGTGGACGGACCTGGCCCCGGAGGCGGTGGGGCTGGCCTTCGGCGCGTTCGCGGCGGCCCGCGGAGACTTCCGTACGTCGGTCCTGACCGCGGTCAACATGGGCCGCGACGCGGACACAACGGCAGCGGTGGCGGGCGCCCTGGCCGGCGCCCTGTCGGGAGCCTCGGCGATCCCCCCGGCGTGGTCCTCGGCGATCGGCCCGGTCCGCGGGAGCTGCCTCCCGTCGATGAGGGGCTACCACGTCCTGGACATCGCGGAACTCCTGACGCCGGACGACGACACCCAGGTGACGCGATGACCGCGGAGGGAGGGCCACCGGCCGCGGGCGACCTGGGCGGCACGGGCTGCGGCCCGACTCCGGCGGCCGGGCCTGGCGGCTCCTGCGGTCCGACTGCGGGAGCCGGGCCCGGCGGCTCCGGCGGTACGACGGCCCCGGCCGGTCCGCCGGGCCCAGGTGAAGCGCGATGCGACGCCGCGGCCGGGCGGGGCGGCTCCGGCGGTACGTCGGCCCTTGCAGGTCCGCACAGCGCGGCCACAGCGCCCACCGTGGACGACCCCGCCCGCCCGCGCAGCGGGCAGAGCGCCACCACCCCGGCCCACGCGGGGGGAGCGCCGAGCACCAACAGCGGGCCTGGGGGCCCGCCCCCAGACTCGGGCACAGGCGGGATCAGCCCACTCCGCTCGCGCGAAGCGCCTGGCAGCGCCTCCGGCCGGGCACCGGCAGCCCTGGAAGCTCTCCGCTCGGTCGCCGCATCGCCCGCGCCCGCGGACACCGCAGTCCGTTCGCCCGAATCGGCGAGCAGCGAACCGGCGGGCCCGGCAGGTCTGCAGGCCCTGCGCGAAGCACCGGGCGACGCCCCGGCCCCCTCGCACGGAGCGGCGAGCACCCGTCGGGGGGCTGGGGGCCTGCCGGCCCGCGCGGCGGAGGCGCAGATGTCGCAGCCGGGAAGGGGCAGGGTGAGGGAAAGGCCCCCGGCACGGCCCATCGAAGGGCTGATCCTCGGGCTGGCCGCCGGGGACGCCGCCGGGTGGCCCGCCGCCCGGCACCGGGCCGCGCGGATGCCTGAGTGGACCCGGCGGCTCACCCGTGAGCTCGACACCTTCGCCGAGCAGAACGCCACCACCACCCTCCCCGTACCCATCGCCCTCAACCAGCCTCCCGAACCCCTCCGCCTCGGCCCCTCCGACGACGCCGAATGGGCCGCCTTCGCCGCCGAGACCGTGCTCACCGCCGCCGGGGACCTCTTCGCCGGGCTCGCCCCCGGGCGCCGGATGCGGGCCGCCGTCGATCTCGCCTGGAACTCGCTCGCCAGCGAGGTCGCCGCGGCCGCCGACCGCGCCCCCGAGGTCGAGTCCGCCGTGCTCCCCCTCCGCGCCCGTATCTCCGTACGCGCGGGACTCGGCAATCTCGCAACGGGACTGCGTCCGCCCGCCACCGGCCACGACAACCCGCACTACTTCGACGACGCCGCCTGCGTACGCGCCGCGGTCCTCGCCGTCGTCCACCCCGGGGACCCGGCCGCAGCCGCCGAACTCGCCGAGTTCGACGCGCGCTACAGCCAGGACGGCGACGGAGTGCACGGCGCCCGCGCCATGGCCGCGGCCGTCGCCGCCGCGCTCGGCGGGGCGAGCGTCGACGCCGCCGTCGACGCCGCACTCGCCGAGCTCCCCGACGCCACCGAGATCGGCCGCAACGCCCACCACGCCGTCAAGCTCGCCCGCGACTCGACGGGCGCCTTCGAACTCGTGCCCCTTCTGGAGCACCAGATCGTCGACCACGTCTACAGCTACGGCATCGCCGCCGCCGAGACCGTCCCCGTCTCCCTCGCCCTGGCCGTCGCCGCCCGCGGCCGCGTTGCCGAGGCCGTGCCCGCCGCCGCCTGTCTGTCGCGCGTGGCCGACTCCGCCCCCGCTCTCGTCGGCGCGCTGACCGGCGCGCTCGGCGGCGGTGACTCTGTCCCCGCCACCTGGCGCGACGCCTGCCGGACCCTCGCCGGCTGCGCCCTCCCCCGCCTCGCCGGGACGGATCTCGTCGAACTCGCCGGGCTGCTCGCACACACGGAACTGACCGCCCCGGGGGGACAATTCCGACATGACGACGACACTCGAGACGCTCACACTCGATGACCGGATCACGGGCAGCCTGATCGGCGCGGCGGTCGGTGACGCGCTCGGCGGCCCGGTCGAGGGCTACTCCCCCGAGCAGATCGTGGAGCGGCACGGCGGCCGCGTCCATGGCATCGTCGGCCCGTGGCACGGCGACGAATGGCGCACCGCCCGCCCCATCGCGCCGTACCACAAGGGCGACGGGCACATCACCGACGACACCCTCATGACGCACGCACTGGTCCGTGTCTACGCGACCGTCCGCGACCACCTCGACGCGTACGCAGTCGCCGACCAGCTGGTCCCCGATCTGATCTCGACCCCCCGCTGGATCCCTGAGCTGGAGGCGGAGGCACTGCCCCTGCACCGCGTGTTCCTGGCCGAGAAGTGGATGGTGACCCGCCTGCACTACGGCCACAACGACCCGCGCGAGGCAGGCGTCGGCAACATCGTCAACTGCGGCGCAGCGATGTACATGGCTCCGGTGGGCCTGGTCAACGCGGCCCATCCGACGGCTGCCTACGCCGAGGCCGTCGACATCGCCGGCGCCCACCAGTCCTCCTACGGCCGCGAGGCGGCGGGCGTCTTCGCCGCGGCGGTCGCGGCGGCCTGCCTCCCGGACGCCACCCCCACCACGGTGATCGACACCGCGCTCGCCCTCGCCAAGGACGGTACGCAGGCGGCGATCGAGGCGGTCGCCGAAGTCGCCGCCCAGCACTCGGACTTCGAGTCGGCACTGGCTCCGCTGCGCGCCGCCGTCGCCCCCTTCGACACGGTCGGCCCGGACTACCGCTCCCCCTCCCTCGCCGCCCGCCGCCCCTCGCGGCTGCACTCCATCGAGGAACTGCCCATCGCCCTGGGCATGCTGCTGGCCGTCGGCGGCGACTACCGCCATACGGTCCTCGGCGCCGTCAACTACGGGCGCGACTGCGACTCGATCGCCTCCATGGCCGGTGCGATCGCGGGCGCGCTCCACGGGGAGTCCGCGGTGCCGAGCCACTGGGCGAAGACGGTGGCCGAAGCCAGCCGTATCGACCTGCACGCCCCGGCGCGGGAGCTGGCCGCGGTCGCCCGGGAGATCTTCACCCGTGACCGCGAGCGCCGCCGCGCCCACGAGTCGGCGTTCGTCCGCCTGACGGACCTGCCATGACGGGCCTGCGCCTCACCTGGGTCCAGCCGGAGGACCTGGTCGGCCACGAACTGCGCCAGGCGGAGGAGGACGGCCGTGATGCGCGGGACATCCGCAGCCGCTGGCTCCGGGCGGGCGGCCCCCTGGCCCCGCCCCGCGCCGGAGCGTCCCCCACCCCCGCGCCCCCGCACCTGCGCGCCCTGGCGCACGAGCTCCTGGACGAACTGGCCCTGCTTCCTTCTCCGTTGACGGAGTACGAGCCCACACCCCTGACGCTGATCACCGCTGCCTGCCCCGCCTGGCCCGCCCCGCCCGCGAACCGTCCCACCCCCAGCGGCCCGGACGCACTCCACGCCGCCTGGCTCGGCCGCGCCGTCGGCTGTCTGCTCGGCAAGCCCGTCGAAAAGCTCCCGCTCGACGGCATCCGTGCCCTCGCCCGCGCCACCGGCAACTGGCCCCTCACCACCTGGTTCACCGCCAAGGGCCTCCCCCCTGAACTCGCCGCCGCCCACCCCTGGAACCGCCGGTCCGCCGCCACCTCGCTCGCCGAGAACATCGACGGCATGCCCGAGGACGACGACCTCAACTACCCCCTGCTGAACCTCCTTCTCCTCCAGCGCCACGGAAAAGCGTTCACCACCGCCGAGCTCGCACAGCTGTGGCTCGACGAACTCCCGGCCGGCCGTACCTTCACCGCCGAGCGCATCGCGTACCGCAATCTCCTCTCCGGCGTCGAACCCCCGCTCACCGGCGCCCGCCGCAACCCCTTCCGGGAGTGGATCGGCGCCGCCATCCGTGCCGACATCCACGGCTGGACGCACCCCGGCGACCCCGCGGCCGCCGCCGCGCAGGCCCACCGCGACGCCTGCCTCACCCACACCGCGAACGGCGTCTACGGTGCGATGTTCATCGCCGCCGCCCTGGCCACCGCGGCCGGGGGCACAGCCGGTGTGCACGACGCCCTCGCGGCCGGGCTCACCGTCGTTCCCCCGCGCTCCCGCCTGTCACGGGCCGTCCGGTTCGGCATCGACACCGCCCGCGCCGAACCGGACTTCGACACCGTCGTGGACCATCTCCACGCCGCGCTCGGCCACTACCACTGGGTCCACGCCGTCCCCAACGCCGCCCTCCTCGCGGCCGCCCTCACCCACGCAGACGGCGACTTCAGCGGCTCCATCTGCCGTGCTGTCTCCGGCGGATGGGACACCGACTCCAACGGCGCGACCGCCGGGTCCCTCGCGGGCCTGCTCACCGGCAGCCCCGACGCGATCCCCGGCCGCTGGACCGCCCCGCTCAAGAACCGTCTCGCCACCTCCGTCGCCGGTTTCGACGGCATCGGCTTCGACACCCTCGCCCACCTCACTCACCAGGAGGTACTCCGCCCATGACCGTCATCGCGGTGCTCGGCAGCACCAACATGGACCTCGTGGCCTACGTCGCCAACGCACCCAAGCGCGGGGAGACCGTCACGGGACGGGAGTTCCGCACGATCCCCGGCGGCAAGGGCGCCAACCAGGCCGTGGCCGCCGCCCGCGCAGGCGGCGAAGTCGCCATGATCGGCGCGGTCGGCTCGGACGAGTTCGGCGGGCGCCTGCGGCACACCCTCGTCTCCTCCGGCGTCGACACCGATCTCCTGCGCACCGCCGAGGGCCCCTCCGGCACCGCCCATATCGTCGTCGACGACGAGGGCGGCAATTCGATCGTCGTGATCCCCGGCGCGAACGGCACCGTCACCTCCCTCGCCCCCGGCGACGAGGCCCTCATCGCCACCGCCGACACGCTGCTCCTCCAGCTCGAACTCCCCCTCAGTGCCGTGCTCGACGGCGCCGAAGCCGCACGCCGCCACGGTGTACGGACCGTGCTCACCCCTTCCCCCGCCCAGCCCCTGCCTCCCGAACTGCTCGCCGCCACCGACCTGTTGGTGCCCAACGAGCACGAGGCGGCCACGCTCACCGGTGTCGCCGACCCGCACGCCGCGGCCGAGGCCCTGCTGCGCCAGGTCCCCGAGGTGGTGATCACCCTCGGCTCGGCGGGCTGCCTGTACGCGAGCCGGGGAACGGCGCCCTTCACCGTCCCCGCCCCCAAGGTCACCGCCGTCGACACCACCGGCGCCGGTGACACCTTCGTCGGCGCGCTCGCCGTCGCGCTCGGCGAGGGCAAACCCGTGGATCACGCCCTCGCCTGGGCGTCCGCGGCCGCCGCCCTGTGCGTCCAGCGCCCCGGAGCCTCCACCTCCATGCCGTACCGCCCCGAGATCGACGCCTCATGACCGCCCAGCCGAAGCCGCCGGCTCCCTCCCCCCTTCAGGGGCTGCGCGTCCTCGACCTGGCCACTCTCTTCGCGGGCCCGCTCGCCGCCACCATGCTCGGCGACTTCGGCGCGGAGGTCATCAAGGTCGAGCACCCCACCCGGCCCGACCCCTCCCGGGGCCATGGCCCCGACAAGGACGGCGTCGGCCTGTGGTGGAAGCTGCTCGGCCGCAACAAGCGCACCGTCACCCTCGATCTGTCCACCCCCGGCGGCCGCACGACCCTCCTTCGCCTCGCGACCACCGCCGATGTCATCATCGAGAACTTCCGCCCCGGCACCCTGGAGAAATGGCAGCTCGGCTGGGACGAGCTGAGCAGTGCCAACCCCCGTGTCGTCCTGACCCGCGTCACCGGCTTCGGGCAGTTCGGCCCCTACTCCCACCGCCCCGGCTTCGGCACCCTCGCCGAGGCGATGAGCGGCTTCGCCTCCATCACGGGCGAGCCCGACGGTCCGCCCACCCTTCCTCCGTTCGGCCTCGCCGACTCGATCGCCGCGCTCGCCACCTCGTACGCCGTCATGACCGCACTCGCCGCCCGCACCGCCACGGGCCGTGGCCAGGTCGTCGACATGGCGATCATCGAGCCGATCCTGACGGTCCTCGGCCCGCAGCCGCTCTGGTTCGACCAGCTCGGTTATGTACAGACCCGCACCGGCAACCGCTCCCGCAACAACGCCCCCCGCAACACCTACCGCACCGCCGACGGCTCCTGGCTGGCCGTGTCCACCTCCGCGCAGTCCATCGCCGAACGCGTCATGCATCTCGTCGGCCGCCCGGATCTGATCGACGAGCCGTGGTTCGGCACCGGCAGCGGACGCGCCGAGCACGGCGACGTACTCGACGAGGCGGTCGGCGGCTGGATCGCCCGGCGCAGCCGCGCCGAGGCCATGGCCGCCTTCGAGAAGGCCGAAGCCGCTATCGCCCCGATCTACGACGTCCGGGACGTCATGGAAGACCCCCAGTACCAGGCGCTGGACACCATCACGGAGGTCCCCGACCCCGAGCTCGGCCCGCTCCGTATGCAGAACGTCCTCTTCCGGCTCTCCGAGACCCCCGGCGCCATCCGCTGGGCGGGCCGCCCGCACGGCGCCGACACGGATGCCGTCCTCACCGAACTCGGCCTGTCCCGGGCCGATATCGCCGCACTCCGCACCCAGGGCGCCCTATGACCACCCCGCTCACCTATCTGTACGCACCCGGAGACCGCCCCGAAGTCGTGCACAAGGCACTCGCCTCCGGCGCCGACGTGGTGATCGTCGACCTCGAGGACGCCGTGGCCCCCGACCGCAAGGAATACGCGCTGGCCGCCACCGCCGAACTTCTCGCTTCCCCCCCAGAGGCTTCCTGTCCATGTCCGCATCAACACCCCCCATGACATCGAGGCCCTTATCGCGCTTCCGGGCCTCTGTGCTCTGCGTATTCCCAAGGTCGCACACGCCACTGACATCCGGCGGATCGCGGCCCGCGCACCGGGCGTCCCCCTGTATCCGCTGCTCGAATCGGCTCTCGCCATCGAGCACGCGTACGCGATCGCCACCGCCCATCCGGCCGTCCACGGCATCGCCATCGGCGAGGCCGACCTCCGCGCGGACCTCGGGGTGCGGGACGGCACCTCCCTGGACTGGCCGCGCACCCGCATCGTGGTCGCCGCCCGCGCGGCCGGTCTCGCGCCCCCGGCCCAGTCCGTCTTCCCCGACATCCGCGACCTCGACGCCCTCTACGCCTCCTGCACCCACGGCCGCGCCCTCGGCTTCCTGGGCCGGGCAGCCATCCACCCCCGCCAACTCCCCGTCATCGAGCGGGCGTTCCGCCCGACGCCCGAGGAGATCGAGGCGGCGGAGGAGATCGTCAAGGCGGCCGCGACGGAAGGAGGCGCGCTCGCCCTGCCCGACGGCCGCTTCGTCGACGCGGCGATCGTGGCCGCGGCGCAGCGGACACTGGCTCTCGCCCGCCGCGAGGGTTCATGGACATGGAGTTCCTGAAAGCGACGAGGCCGCCGGAACCTTTCGGTCCCGGCGGCCTCGTCGCGCGCTTTCCCCGCTGTCAGCCCTTCTTGGCCGACTCCGCGTCGGCGGAAGCCGCGTCGGCGTCCGCGTCCGCCTCAGCCTTCTCGTCACCGTCCGCGGGGTCGCGGTCCCCGGCGTCGCCGTCCGCATCGTCATCGGCGGGAGCGTCGTCGTCGCTCGGAGCCTCATCAGCGGCGACAGGAGCGTTCTTCGCGGGCCTCTCCGGCTCGACGACCTCCTCGCGCCCCGGCCGCACCCTCGCCGAGATCACGATGTAGGTCACCGCCAGCACGAAGACAACGATCGATGTCCACACATTCAGGCGCAGTCCCAGCACGTGGTGTGCCTCGTCGACGCGCATGTACTCGATCCAGGCCCGGCCCACGCAGTACGACGCGACATACAGCGCGAACGCCCGGCCGTGTCCCAGCTTGAAGCGGCGGTCGGCCCAGATGACCAGCAGCGCGACGCCGATGCACCACAGCGACTCGTACAGGAAGGTCGGGTGGTACAGGCCCGCCTCGCGGTTCGTACCCTCGGTGATCTTGAGGGCCCAGGGCAGGTCGGTCTTCTTGCCGTACAGCTCCTGGTTGAACCAGTTGCCCCAGCGGCCGATCGCCTGCGCGAACGCGATGGCGGGTGCGAGAGCGTCCGCCCAGGCCGGCAGAGGGATCCCGCGGCGGCGGCAGCCGATCCAGGCACCGACCGCGCCCAGGGCGATCGCGCCCCAGATGCCGAGGCCGCCCTCCCAGATCTTGAAGGCGTCGACCCAGTTCTCACCCTCGCTGAAGTACAGCTGGTAGTCGGTGATCACGTGGTAGAGCCGGCCTCCGACGAGGCCGAAGGGCACCGCCCAGACGGCGATGTCGGCCACGGTGCCGGCTTTGCCGCCCCGGGCGATCCAGCGCTTGTTGCCGTACCAGACGGCCACGAAGACGCCGATGATGATGCAGAACGCGTAGCCGCGCAGCGGGAGCGGTCCGAGATGGATCACTCCGGTCGACGGGCTGGGAATGTAGGCAAGTTCCATGGCAGGACCGACGCTACCCTGCCGGGTGGGACGTACGGCAACCCACCCGGCAACGTCTGGATAACGAGCCCCGCCCGTGTCGCGGCAGATCCCGGGGGCCGCGACCGGTCAGGAAGCGGGAGCGCTCGGCGCCGGTGTGGACCGCTGGGTGCCCGGCTTCTTGCCCTTGTTCGCCTCGGCGACCCACTTCTTCAGGTTGGCCTGGGAGATCTGCTCGCCGCCCTTGTCCGGGAAGACCTTCTCCCCGTTGAGCAGCACGGTCGGCGTGCCGGTGAAGCCGCTGTTGCTGAACGCGGTGGCCGACTTCTGAACCCAGGTGTCGTGTGTGCCGTCCTCCACGCAGGAGCGGAAGGCGGGGGTGTCGAGGCCCTCGACCTTGCCGGCGAGCTCGATCAGCCTGCTGTTCTCGCCGAAGCCGTCCTGCGTCTCGGGCGGCTGGTTCTGGTAGAGGACATCGTGGTACGCATCGAACTTGCCGACGTCCTGCGCGCAGGCCGCGGCGTTCGCCGCGCGCAGCGAGCCACTGCCGCCCAGGTTCCCGTCGATGATGGTGGCGAGGTGGTACTGGACCTTGACCTGGCCTGTCGCCTCCAGGTCGTGGATGGTGTCCCGGAAGGCGTTCTCGAACTGGGCGCAGACCGGGCAGCGGAAGTCCTCCCACACCGTGAGCGTCGAGGGGGCGTCGCTCGCGCCCACCGGGATGGCGAGCTGGTCCTTGCCCTGCGCGCCCGCGGGCGCCTGCGCCGGACCGGCGTCGGAGCCGCCGTCGTTCTTCCCGGAATTGGCCGCGATCACCCCGATCACGGCGGCGAGGCCGAGGACGCCCACCACCGCGGCCGAGACGATCAGCAGCCGCCGGCGCTTCTCACGCGCCTTCTCCTGCTCGCGTTCCTGCTGGATCCGCTCTCGCGCGGTCCGCTTCCGTTCCTGGTTCTTCTCGCTCACATCCCACAAACGAACCGGGGAGGCGCTGCACGCCTCCCCGGTCCCAGATCCACTCGTACGAGCTACGCGCCCCTGCGCACGCCCTTGGCGAGCTCGGCAGCCAGTTCCCGTACCGCGACCAGGCCCTCGGCGTCGTCCGGTGCGTCGAGGAGCCGCTTGACGAAAGCGGACCCGACGATGACGCCGTCGGCGAAGGAGGCGACCTCGGCGGCCTGCTCGGGGTTGGAGACCCCGAGGCCCACGCAGACCGGCAGCTCGGTGGTTGCGCGGGTGCGCCGCACCAGGTCCTGGGCCTGTGCGCCCACGGACTCCCGGGTGCCGGTGACGCCCATCAGCGAGGCCGCGTACACAAAGCCGGAACCGGCCGCCGTGATCTTCGCGAGCCGGGCGTCCTGGCTGCTGGGCGCGACGACGAAGACCGTGGCGAGGCCGTGCTTCTCGGCGTGCTCCCGCCACACACCGGACTCCTCGACGGGCAGGTCGGGCAGGATGCAGCCTGCGCCGCCCGCCTCGGCGAGCTCGGTGGTGAATCGCTCGATGCCGTACCGGTCGATCGGATTCCAGTACGTCATGACGAGGACCGGCTTCCCGGTGGCCTCGTGCGCCTCGCGGACCGTACGCATCACATCGGCGATCTTGACTCCGCCGCGCAGGGCGATGTCGTCGGCGGTCTGGATGACGGGGCCGTCGAGGACGGGGTCGCTGTGCGGCAGCCCGACCTCGACGACATCCGCGCCGCCGTCGAGGGCTGCCTTGACCGCCGCGATCCCGCCGTCGACGGTCGGGAAGCCGGCCGGGAGGTACGCGATGAGCGCGGCCCGGTTCTCGTTCCTGGCCTGCGCCAGGGTGTCGTTCAACAGCTCAATGTTGCCGCTCACTTCGCGTCCCCCTCGCCGTCGTACAGCCCGAAGTAGCGGGCGGCGGTGTCCATGTCCTTGTCGCCGCGCCCGGACAGGTTGACCAGGATCAGCCCGTCCCTGCCCAGCTCCTTGCCGAGTTCCAGCGCTCCGGCCAGCGCGTGCGCCGACTCGATCGCCGGGATGATGCCCTCGGTGCGCGACAGCAGCCGCAGTGACTGCATGGCCTCGTCGTCGGTCACCGCGCGATACTCGGCGCGCCCGCTGTCCTTGAGGTAGGAGTGCTCGGGGCCGATGCCCGGGTAGTCGAGTCCGGCCGAGATCGAGTACGGCTCGGTGATCTGGCCCTCCTCGTCCTGCAGGACGTACGACCTCGAGCCGTGCAGGATGCCCGGCTCGCCCGCGGTCAGGGTGGCCGCGTGCTCCCCCGACTCGATGCCGTGGCCTGCGGGCTCGCAGCCGACGAGACGGACATCCGCGTCGGGGAGGAAGGCGTGGAACAGGCCGATCGCGTTCGATCCGCCGCCGACACAGGCGACGGCCGCGTCCGGCAGGCGTCCCGCCCGCTGAAGGATCTGGCGGCGGGCCTCCACACCGATGACGCGGTGGAAGTCCCGGACCATCGCGGGGAAGGGGTGCGGTCCTGCGACCGTGCCGAAGAGGTAGTGCGTACGGTCCACATTGGCGACCCAGTCGCGGAACGCCTCGTTGATGGCGTCCTTCAGGGTCCTGCTGCCCGAGGTCACGGGGATGACCTCGGCTCCGAGCATCCGCATCCGGGCCACGTTCAGGGCCTGGCGCTGGGTGTCGATCTCGCCCATGTAGATCGTGCACTCGAGGCCGAAGAGCGCGCAGGCGGTCGCGGTGGCGACGCCGTGCTGGCCCGCGCCGGTCTCGGCGATGACACGGGTCTTGCCCATCCGCTTGGTGAGCAGCGCCTGGCCCAGCACGTTGTTGATCTTGTGCGAGCCGGTGTGGTTGAGGTCCTCCCGCTTGAGGAAGACCCGCGCGCCACCGGCGTGCTCGGCGAACCGGGGCACCTCGGTCAGCGCGCTGGGGCGGCCCGTGTAGTTGACCATCAGGTCATTGAGCTCGGCGGCGAAGGCGGGGTCGGCCTTGGCTTTGTCGTACTCGACGGAGACCTCGTCGACGGCGGCGACGAGGGCCTCGGGGATGAACTTGCCGCCGAAGGCACCGAAGTAGCCCTGGGGGCTGGGGACGTGACCCTCCGGGTCCGGGATGAAGAAGTCGCTGGACATGTGCGACATGCTCCTTGTCAGGGCTGATGCCCCAGAAGTCTGGTGTGCAGGGACACGGTATGCGCGCGCGTCCGGGGTGACCCCTTGCCGTAACCGGGGCTCCGCCCCGGCCCCCGCGCCTCAATCGCCGGCGGGGCTGAATTCTTCAGCCCGTCCGGCGTTTGAGGACACGCGCGAAGCGCGTACGGGGTCTGGGGCGGAGCCCCAGTTCGGGAAGGGGCGGGTCGGGGAACGAGCCCCGCGCAGCGGCACCGCCTAGCGCGCGCAGGCCCCGCGCCATCGCATGCCGTTGACCTGGCCCGGCTCCGAGCCGATCACGTACCGCACCCGGCGGCCGTGCACCCGGCGAGCCGGGGCCCGGCAGCCGCGCGGCTTGCAGCCCCGGGCGAGCGGCGCATGCGGGTCGCGTGCGGGCAGTCCGGCGCGCGCACCGGCCAGCCCCGGGCGGCGGCCCGGTGTGGTCGGTCGGCAGGCGCGGCGGACGGTCATCCTCGGCTCAGCTCCGCCCGTGCCGCAGGGCGGGGTGGGCTCCGGCGGCGACCAGGTCGGCGACCGCCGACTTGGGGTCACGGCCGGTGACCAGGGACTCACCGACGAGAACGGCGTCGGCACCGGCGTTGGCGTAGGCGATCAGGTCGTGCGGACCGCGCACACCGGACTCGGCGATCTTGACGATGTGCGCCGGGATCTCGGGGGCGACCCGCTCGAAGGTGGAGCGGTCGACCTGGAGCGTCTTCAGATCGCGGGCGTTGACACCGATGATCTTCGCTCCGGCCTCGACCGCGCGCTCGACCTCGTCCTCGTCGTGGACCTCGACCAGCGGGGTGAGCCCGATGGACTCCGCGCGCTCGATCAGCGAGACCAGGGCCTCCTGCTCGAGCGCGGCGACGATCAGCAGCACGAGGTCGGCGCCGTACGCCCTGGCCTCCCACAGCTGGTACGCCGTGACGATGAAGTCCTTGCGCAGCAAGGGGATGTCGACCTTGGCGCGGACTGCTTCGAGGTCGGCGAGGGATCCTCCGAAGCGGCGCTGCTCGGTCAGTACGGAGATGATGGCCGCGCCGCCCGCCTCGTAGTCGGCGGCGAGTCCGGCCGGGTCGGCGATCGCGGCGAGCGCGCCCTTCGACGGGCTGGAGCGCTTGACCTCGCAGATCACATGGACGCCCTCGCCGCGCAGCGCGGCGACGCCGTCCTTGGCCGCAGGAGCCTTGGCGGCGCGCTCCTTGAGCTCGTCGAGGCTCACGCGCGCCTGCCGCTCTGCGAGGTCCGCGCGCACGCCTTCGATGATCTCGTCGAGCACACTCACGCGAGCGGCCCCCTTCCGGGACGGTGATGATGGTTCAGGATCAGCCATCTCGATGGTATCCGCAGCACGGCTCCGGGCTCGCATCCGGTTGACGTCTGTCCCACTACCTGGGACTTCGGTGAGCGATCAGGGAGCGAGGGCGGAGCCGAATGGAAGGTTCCGGACCACGCTGAAGATCAGCAGCACACCGCCGAACGTCCACCACCAGACGGGAGAGACGGCGATCCGCATGGGTTTGCCGCGTACGGCGCGAATCAGCCAGATCACCCACACCACGGCGAAGATTCCGTAGCCCGCGACGGCCATGGCGTTGGAGCCGAGCGCGCCGCTCAGATCGCCGTGGATGAAAGCGTGCGCGCTGCGGAGCCCGCCGCAGCCGGGGCAGTAGATGCCGGTGAGGCGCAGCAGCGGGCAGACCGGATAGTGGCCCGGCTCGTTGGGATCGACCGTGCCGACGTACGCGAAGGCCGCGGCGACCCCGGCGAGGGTCGCCAGGGGCGTGGCCAGGCGCCGCGCGAGCGGTGCCGGGCCGGGTGCGGGTCCGGCGGAGAAGGGCGAGGAAGGCATGGCGTCCACCCCGTGATTCTGCCCGTTCGTACGGGAAGGCGCAGCCCGGCTGTGCCGGGCTGCGCCTTCCTCGTTCAGCTGTGGTGTGCCGGTCTCAGGCGGAGGTCTGCACGGTGGCGGGCTGCGCGGTGGCCGTGGCCGTGGCCGGCTGCGTCCTGGCCCGCACCTGCGCCTCGGTCTCCTTCGGCATGCCCAGGCCCGCGGCCTTCATGGCGGCACCGACGATGCCGCCGAGGAAGACGACGGCGATGCCGCCCCAGAAGCCGACCGGGTTGGCCGCCACCATGAAGACGCCTGCGATGCAGAAACCGATGAAGGCGATGGTGACACCGGTCCAGGCGGCCGGGGTGTGTCCGTGGCTGCTGCCCGCCATGAGTTTGCTCCTCGTCGCTGATGCTCTGGGGTGGTTGCGCTGTGGTGAGCCGAAGCTCGTCTCTCATTGTCCCGTACGCCACGGCATGCGATGACGTGGGGTGTCTCACGCTGAGGCTCTGTCCGGGCGATCTTGCCGGGCTCGCGTGCCCTGGCACGGCACTCCCGCGTAGCCCTTCGGACACGGGAGGTACCCCCACGCTGCGTTGTCGTCAGTCGCCTACGCTCCGCGTGGGCTCCATCCTCCGCCTTGCGATGCACCGCACCAGACCCCGCTCACTGATCCGGCCTGATCGACCGGACAGCCTAGCGGGTCGGGTCCTCGCCACGGTCCAGGGCCTTCCACAGGTCCTCGGGACGGTCCGGGTCCACGACCGCGGCCTTGCGGGGCCGGGGGGTGCCGTCGCGCTCGTAGCGGCCCGACATGGCCGGCCACTGCTTGCCGTACCGCAGCGCGAGCAGGCCCGCGAGCAGGATCAGCAGGCTGCCTGCCACGGCCACATAGGGCCAGGCGGTGTGGGTGAGGGCGTCGACCGTGGCAGCCGTGTCGCCGGTCGTCCTCGCCGCCTTCTCGTCGAGGGCCGCGCTGTCGGAGGCCCCGAGGAAGGAGGCGAGCGCCGCGCCCGCGCCGCTGAGGGCGAGCAGGGCGGCGACCAGCAGCCGGCCGGCGCGGCGGACCGCGAAGACGGCCACGAGGGCGGCCAGGCCGACGATGGCGAGGGCCGTCGGGACGCCGGTGACATCGCTGCCTTCGGCGTTGAGCGGCAGGGTGCCGCCGCCGACTGCGGCCCGGCCCTCGGCCCAGATCCGGCCGGAGGAGAGCAGCACGACGGTGGCGCCGACGGCGCCGAGGAGCAGGGCCACGGCGAGGCTGCGCCGGCTGCTGTCGGCGGCGGATGCGGCTGCGGCGCGGGGCTGGGGTACGGGTACAGCACTCACATACCCCACTATCCCTTACCGCCCGTTCACCTGGTGAGGCGGTTCGCTGTATGGACGGCCCGAAGCACCGCGGCCGCCTTGTTGCGGCACTCGGTGTCCTCGCCCACCGGATCCGAATCGGCCACGACACCGGCTCCGGCCTGCACGAATGCCGTGCCGTCACGCAGCAGCGCGGTGCGGATGGCGATCGCGGTGTCGGAGTCGCCCGCGAAGTCGAGATAGCCGACGCAGCCGCCGTACAGTCCGCGGCGCGAGGGCTCCAGCTCGTCGATGATCTGCATCGCACGGGGCTTGGGGGCGCCGGAGAGCGTGCCCGCGGGGAAGCAGGCGGTGAGCACGTCGAAGGCGGTACGGCCTTCGGCGACCCGGCCCGTCACGGTGGAGACGATGTGCATGACGTGGGAGTACCGCTCGATCGTCATGAAGTCGACGACCTCGACGCTGCCGGGCTCGCAGACCCGGCCCAGGTCGTTGCGGCCGAGGTCGACGAGCATCAGGTGCTCGGCGCGCTCCTTCGGGTCGGCCATGAGCTCATCGGCCAGTGCCTGGTCCTCCTGCGGGGTCGTGCCGCGCGGCCGGGTCCCGGCGATCGGGTGGACCATGGCGTGCCCGTCCTCGACCTTGACCAGGGCCTCGGGGCTGGAGCCGACGACGTCGAAGCCGTCGAAGCGGAAGAGGTACATGTACGGGCTGGGATTGGTGGCCCGCAGGACCCGGTAGACGTCCAGCGCGCTTGCGCTGCACGGGGTTTCGAAGCGCTGGGAGGGCACGACCTGGAAGGCCTCGCCGGCCCGGATGCGCTCCTTGATGTCCTCGACGGCGTCCTGGTAGTCCTTGCCGCCCCACGGCACGGTGAACTCGGGCAGTTCGGAGGGGGGCAGCGCGGCGGGAGCGGAGGCGAGCGGCCGGGCGAGGTCGTCCTCCATGGCGTCGAGGCGGGCGACGGCGTCCGCGTAGGCCTCGTCGACGCCGGTGTCGAGGTCGTTGTGGTTGATCGCGTTGGCGATCAACAGGACGGTGCCGTCCCAGTGGTCGAGTACGGCGAGATCCGAGGTGAGCAGCATGGTCAGCTCGGGGAGCCTCAGGTCGTCGCGCTCGCCGGGGCCGATCTTCTCCAGCCTGCGGACGACGTCGTATCCGAGATAGCCGACCATGCCGCCGGTGAAGGGCGGCATGCCGGACGCGAGGTCGCGCGGGGTGTGCAGCGTCTCGACGGTGGTGCGCAGGGCCCGCAGCGGGTCGCCGTCGACGGGGACGCCGACCGGCGGGGTGCCGAGCCAGTGGGTCGAGCCTTCGCGTTCGGTGAGGGTCGCGGCGGAGCGTACGCCGATGAAGGAGTAGCGCGACCAGGAGCGGCCGTTCTCGGCGGATTCGAGGAGGAAGGTCCCGGGCCGCTCGGCGGCGAGCTTGCGGTAGAGCCCGACCGGAGTGTCGCCGTCCGCGAGGAGGCGGCGGCTGACGGGGATGACACGGCGGTCGGCGGCCAGCTTGCGGAAGGTCTCGAGATCCATGGCGCCCGACCCTACTTGTCCAGGAGAACGTCGGCGTCGAAGCACGTACGGTCCCCGGTGTGGCAGGCGGCGCCCACCTGGTCGACCTTGACGAGGATCGTGTCGGCGTCGCAGTCGAGCGCGACGGACTTGACGTGCTGGACATGGCCGGAGGTGTCGCCCTTGACCCAGTACTCCTGGCGGCTGCGGGAGAAGTAGGTGCAGCGGCCGGTGGTCAGGGTGCGATGCAGCGCCTCGTCGTCCATCCAGCCGAGCATCAGCACCTCACCGGTGTCGTACTGCTGGGCGATGGCCGGAACCAGGCCGTCGGCGGTGCGCTTGAGGCGGGCGGCGACGGCGGGATCGAGGGAGCTTGCGGGGACACTGCTGGTCATAAGGCCATTGTGCCGTGCCGCGCGGGTACGACGGGCGGTGCGTCCACTGGGCGGACCCATCACCGCCGCCGTACGCTGGCGGACATGTCGACCCATGCGAAGCGTGAACGACTTCTGCTCGCCGACCTGTTGGAATCGGCGGGCCCCGAGGCCCCTACCCTGTGCGAGGGCTGGACGGCCAGGGATCTGGCCGCACATGTGGTGGTGCGTGAGCGGCGGGCGGACGCCGCGGGCGGGATCCTGATCGGCGCGCTCAAGCCGCGCCTCGAACGGGTACAGGCGGAATTCGCCGCGAAGCCGTACGAGGAGCTGATCCAGCTCATCCGTACGGGACCGCCGCGGATGTCCCCGTACGGCATCAAGCAGCTGGACGAGGCGGCGAACACCGTCGAGTTCTTCGTCCACACCGAGGATGTGCGGCGGGCGCAGGACGACTGGACGCCGCGCCAGCTGGACCAGGTGTTCGAGAACGCCCTGTGGTCCCGGCTGGAGAAGGGGGCCCGGCTGCTGGGCCGCAGGTCGCCGGTCGGCCTGGTGCTGCGCCGGGCGGACGGGCAGACGGCGGTCGCCCAGCGGGGCACCCCGGTGGTGACGGTGACCGGGGAACCCAGCGAGCTGACGCTGTTCGCCTTCGGGCGCCAGGACGTGGCGCGGGTGGAGCTGGAGGGCGACAAGGACGCGATCGCGCGGCTGCACGAGATCAAGCCGTTCGGGATGTAGGCACCGCTCAGCGGACGGGGTGACCGGCCTGTCGCAGGGTGTCCTTGACCTGGGATATCCGCAGATCGCCGAAGTGGAAGACCGAGGCCGCGAGGACCGCGTCCGCCCCCGCCGCGATCGCCGGCGGGAAGTCGGCCAGCCTGCCCGCGCCGCCGCTCGCGATGACCGGGACCGTGACGTGCGCCCGCACCGCCGCGATCATCTCCGTGTCGTAGCCGTCCTTGGTGCCGTCGGCGTCCATCGAGTTGAGCAGGATCTCGCCCGCCCCCAACTCGGCGGCCCGGTGCGCCCATTCGACGGCGTCGATGCCGGTGCCCTGGCGGCCGCCGTGCGTGGTGACCTCGAAGCTGCCCTCGGGCGTGCGCCGCGCGTCGACCGACAGCACCAGGACCTGGCGGCCGAAGCGCTCGGCGATCTCGCGGATCAGCTCGGGGCGGGCGATCGCCGCGGTGTTCACGCCCACCTTGTCGGCGCCCGCGCGCAGCAGCTTGTCCACGTCGTCGGCGCTGCGCACCCCGCCGCCCACGGTCAGCGGGATGAAGACCTGCTCGGCGGTGCGGCGCACCACGTCGTACGTCGTCTCACGATTGCCGGAGGAGGCGGTGATGTCGAGGAAGGTCAGTTCGTCGGCGCCCTCGGCGTCGTACAGCCTGGCCATCTCGACGGGGTCGCCCGCGTCGCGCAGGTTCTGGAAGTTGACTCCCTTGACGACCCGGCCGTTGTCCACGTCCAGGCAGGGAATGACTCGGACCGCGAGTGTCATGCGGCACCTCCTCGGTACGCCTCGACCTCGACCTCGACGACCAGCCGGGGGTCGACGAAGCCGGAGACGATGAGCATCGACGCTGCGGGGCGGACGGAGCCGAACAGCTCCCTGTGGGCGCGGCCGATCTCCTCCACGTCCCGGGCGTGGGAGATGTACATCCGCGTGCGCACCACGTCCTCACGGTCGAGACCGAGGTCCCTCAGCGCGCCCACGGCCACACCGAAAGCGGTGATCGCCTGGTCGTAGGGAGAGCCGTCGAGGACCACGCCGTCGACCACGGAGGTGCAACCGGACACCAGGACAAGGCCGTTCGGCAGCTCCACTGCCCGGGAGTAGCCGAAGGCTTCCTCCCACGGGCCGTCGGATGCGACACGGCGTACGACGCCGGTCATTCCGCCACCGCCGCGAGGGCTTCTTCGAGGGTGAACGCCTTGGCGTACAGCGCCTTTCCGACGATCGCGCCCTCGACGCCCTCGGGAACGAGACCCGCGATCGCGCGCAGGTCGTCGAGCGAGGAGACGCCGCCGGATGCGACGACCGGCTTGTCGGTGACCGCGCAGACATTGCGCAGCAGCTCCAGGTTGGGGCCCTGGAGGGTGCCGTCCTTGGCGATGTCGGTGACGACGTAGCGGGCGCAGCCCTCGGAGTCGAGCCGGGCGAGCGTCTCGTACAGATCGCCGCCGTCGCGGGTCCAGCCGCGGCCGCGCAGCGTCGTGCCGCGCACGTCCAGGCCGACCGCGATCTTGTCGCCGTGCTCGGCGATGACCTTGGCGACCCACTCGGGGGTCTCCAGCGCGGCCGTGCCCAGGTTGACCCGGGTGCAGCCGGTGGCCAGCGCGGCCGCGAGCGAGGCGTCGTCGCGGATGCCACCGGACAGCTCGACCTTGATGTCCATCGCTCCGGCGACCTCGGCGATCAGCGAGCGGTTGTCGCCGGTACCGAAGGCGGCGTCCAGGTCGACGAGATGCAGCCACTCGGCGCCCGCGCGCTGCCAGGCGAGGGCGGCTTCGAGGGGAGAGCCGTAGGAGGTCTCCGAACCGGACTCGCCATGGACGAGGCGGACGGCCTGGCCGTCGCGGACGTCGACTGCGGGAAGGAGTTCAAGCTTCGGCATTACAGCGTCTCGATCCAGTTGGTCAGCAGCTGGGCGCCGGCGTCGCCGGACTTCTCGGGGTGGAACTGCGTCGCCCACAGCGCGCTGTTCTCCACGGCGGCGACGAAGCGCTCGCCGTGGGTCGCCCAGGTGATCTGGGGCGCGCGGATGGCGGGGTTGGTGACTTCCAGCTCCCACTCGTGCACGGCGTAGGAGTGCACGAAGTAGAACCGGGCCTCGGGGTCGACTCCGGCGAAGAGCAGGCTGTCTGGGGCCGCCTCGACTGTGTTCCACCCCATGTGGGGCACGATCGGGGCCTTGAGCGGGCCGACCGTGCCGGGCCACTCGTCCAGGCCCTCGGTCTCGACTCCGTGCTCGATGCCGCGCGCGAAGAGGATCTGCATTCCGACGCAGATGCCCATGACGGGCCGGCCGCCGGCGAGCCTGCGGCCGACGATCCACTCGCCGCGGGCCTTCTTCAGGCCCTCCATGCAGGCGGAGAAGGCGCCGACGCCGGGCACGAGGAGCCCGTCGGCGTTCATTGCCCTGTCGAAATCACGGGTGATCTCGACGTCCGCGCCGACGCGGGCCAGTGCCCGCTCGGCGGAGCGGACGTTGCCGAATCCGTAGTCGAAGACGACGACCTTCTTGCTCGCTGTCATTCCCAGATCCCCTGAATCCGCAGGACACCGGCGACGAGACACATCACCGAGCCGATGCCGAGGAGCACGATCAGGCCCATGGGCATCTTCTGCTTGGAGAAGGAGTACACACCGCCGGCGAGGAAGAGCCCGACGACGATGAGGATGGTGGAGAGGCCGGTCATGGGGTTAGAGCGCGCCCTTCGTGGAGGGGAGAATGCCGGCGGCGCGCGGGTCGCGCTCACTGGCGTACCGCAGAGCTCGGGCCAGCGCCTTGAACTGGCACTCCACGATGTGGTGCGCGTTGCGTCCGTACGGGACGTGGACGTGCAGGGCGATCTGCGCCTGCGCCACGAAGGACTCCAGGATGTGCCGGGTCATCGTGGTGTCGTAGGAGCCGATCATGGGCGCCATGTTCTCGGGCTCGGTGTGCACGAGGTACGGGCGGCCCGACAGGTCCACGGTGACCTGGGCGAGGGACTCGTCCAGCGGCACCGTGCAGTTGCCGAATCGATAAATCCCCACCTTGTCGCCGAGCGCCTGCTTGAAGGCGGCACCCAGCGCGAGGGCGGTGTCCTCGATGGTGTGGTGCGAGTCGATGTGCAGATCGCCCTCGGTCTTCACGGTGAGGTCGAACAGGCCGTGGCGGCCGAGCTGGTCGAGCATGTGGTCGTAGAAGCCGACCCCGGTCGACACATCGACCTTGCCGTGGCCGTCGAGATCGATCTCGACGACGACGGACGTCTCCTTGGTGGTGCGTTCGACACGGCCAACCCGGCTCATGCGTCGTACTCCTTCTTCAGCTCACGAACCGCGTCGAGGAACGCGTCGTTCTCGTCAGGGGTACCGGCGGTGACGCGCAGCCACCCGGGCACCGAGTTGTCACGGACCAGGACACCCCGGTCGAGGATCTTCCGCCAGGCAGCGTGCGCGTCGTCGAAGCGGCCGAACTGGACGAAGTTGGCGTCCGATTCGGTGACCTCCCAGCCGATCGCCCGCAGCTCGCCCACCAGGCGGTCCCGCTCGGTCTTCAGCTGCTCGACATACCCGAGCAGCGTATCGGTGTGCTCCAGCGCGGCGAGCGCGGTGGCCTGGGTGACGGCGGACAGGTGGTACGGCAGGCGCACCAGCTGGACGGCGTCGACGACCGCGGGGTGTGCGGCCAGATAGCCCAGGCGCAGACCGGCCGCGCCGAAGGCCTTGGACATGGTGCGCGAGACGACGAGATTCGGCCTGCCCTCGATCAGCGGGAGCAGCGAGGGGCGGTGGCTGAATTCGACGTACGCCTCGTCGATGACGACGAGCGAGGGCTTGGCCGCCTGGGCGGCCTCGTACAGCGCGAGCACCGTATCGGCCTCGACCGCCGTGCCGGTGGGGTTGTTGGGCGAGGTGATGAAGACGACGTCGGGCCGGTTCTCGGCGATCGCCTTCCCGGCGGCCGTGAGGTCGATCGTGAAGTCGTCGTTGCGCGGTCCCGAGATCCAGCCGGTGCCGGTGCCGCGTGAGATCAGCCCGTGCATGGAGTACGAGGGCTCGAAACCGATCGCGGTACGGCCGGGGCCGCCGAAGGTCTGCAGCAGTTGCTGGATGACCTCGTTGGAGCCGTTGGCCGCCCAGACGTTCTCGATGCCGACACGGTGCCCCCCGGTCCGTGTCAGATACGCGGCGAGCTCGGTGCGCAGCTCCACCGCGTCCCGGTCGGGGTAGCGGTTGAGCCCGCGGGCGGCCTCGGTGACGCGCTCGGCGATACGCCGGACCAGCGACTCGGGCAGCGGGTACGGGTTCTCGTTGGTGTTCAGCTGTACTGGCACGTCCAACTGCGGTGCGCCGTAGGGGGACTTGCCGCGCAGTTCGTCCCTGATGGGCAGATCGTCGATGCCGGTCATTCCTTCGGCACCTTCCATCCGAACCGTGCCTTCATGGCCGCGCCGTGCGCGGGCAGGTCCTCGGCCTCGGCGAGCGTCACGACGTGGTGGGTGACCTCGGCGAGCGCGTCTCGCGTGTAGTCCACGATGTGGATACCGCGCAGGAAGGACTGGACGGAGAGACCGGAGGAGTGGCAGGCGCAGCCGCCGGTGGGCAGGACATGGTTGGAGCCGGCGCAGTAGTCGCCGAGCGAGACCGGCGCCCAGGGGCCGACGAAGATCGCGCCGGCGTTGCGGACCCTCGCCGCGACCGCGGCGGCGTCCGCGGTCTGGATCTCCAGGTGCTCGGCGCCGTACGCGTTGACGACCCGCAGGCCCTCCTCGACTCCGTCGACCAGGACGATCGCGGACTGCCTGCCGCTCAGCGCGGGGACGATCCGGTCCTCGATGTGCTTGGTGGCCGCGATCTGCGGCTCCAGCTCCTTCTCGACCGCGTCCGCGAGCTCGGTGGAGTCGGTGACCAGCACGGCGGCGGCCATCGGGTCGTGCTCGGCCTGGCTGATCAGGTCCGCGGCGACATGCACCGGGTCGGCGCTCTCGTCGGCGAGGATCGCGATCTCGGTCGGTCCGGCCTCGGCATCGATGCCAATACGTCCGGTGAAGTACCGCTTTGCGGCGGCGACCCAGATATTGCCGGGGCCGGTGACCATGTTCGCGGGGGCGCACTCCTCGGTCCCGTACGCGAACATCGCGACGGCCTGGGCGCCGCCCGCGGCGTACACCTCGTCGACGCCGAGCAGCGCGCAGGCGGCGAGGATCGTCGGGTGCGGAAGCCCACCGAACTCTTTCTGCGGCGGGGAGGCGAGCGCGATCGACTCGACGCCGGCCTCCTGTGCCGGTACGGCGTTCATGATCACGGAGGAGGGGTAGACCGAGCGGCCGCCGGGCGCGTAAAGGCCGACGCGCTCGACCGGGACCCACTTCTCGGTCACCGTGCCGCCCGGGACCACCTGGGTGGTGTGCGCGTCCCGCCGCTGCGCGCGGTGCACGATCCTGACGCGCCTGATCGACTCCTCCAGGGCGGCCCTGACCTCGGGATCCAGCCGCTCCAGGGCATCGGCCAGCGCGGCCTCGGGCACCCGCACCCGCTCCAGCTGCACGCCGTCGAACTTCTCCGCGTAGTCGATCAGCGCCGACGTGCCCCGATGATGCACGGCCTCGCAGATGGGCCGCACCTTCTCCAGGGCGGCTTCCACGTCGAACTCGGCACGGGGCAGCAGGTCACGCAGAGCGGCCCCCTCGGGGAGGGCGTCGCCGCGCAGATCGATTCGTGAGATCACGGAACCAATTCTCTCAGACCGGATTCGGCAGGTGATCGCCCGTATCACTGGCTGATATGGGCCCACGCGTCACCGCTCAAGGAGGCACTTCGCGCCACCCCTCTGGTTTGCGATGTTGTTCATGACCACTAGCGTTCAGTCCGTCACTCAGCGGGAAGAACAGCTGTACGAACCAAGCAAGCGAAGGAGCGGCATTGACCGAGCCGCTGGACGACGGGCCTCCGGACGGACTGAGCCGGACCGAAGTGGACATGTGGAACGCTTTCAGAAACGGGAGTACGCACGACCTGAGCGATCCCAACCCCCTGCTGAACGATCCCTTCTCACCCCGCCCCTGGGGCCCCGAACGCAGCGTTCGCGCGTCCATCGTCGCCCGGCTGCTGCTCAGCGGTCCGCCCGCGCTGCCCGGCCGGGTCGCCGCGCTCAAGCTCCGCGGGGTCCAGATCACCGGCACGCTCAAGCTCGCGGGCGGCAGCATCGCACCGTATGTCGAGCTGAACGGCTGTCGCTTCGACAGCGAAGTCCTGATGCCCGAGGCGCACTTCACCACCGTCCGCATGGTCGGCTGCGCGATCCCCCGGATCGAGGCGGCCCGGCTGCGCACGGAAGGCGATCTGCATCTGCCGCGCTGCCGGGTCGAGCACGGCATACGGCTGACCGACGCGCAGATCGGCACGGATCTGCTGATCAACCAGATCCATGTGCGGCCGGACCGCAGGGGCCGGGCGATCACCGCGGACGGCATGTCGGTCGCACAGGACTTACAGGCCGAACTGATCGAGACGTACGGCGAGTTCAGTCTGCGCGGTGCGAAGGTCGGGGTCTCGCTGAGTCTGCGGGGCAGCCGGCTGCGCGCGGCCGGGGAGCGGCGCGCACTCAACGCCCCGCAGCTGAGCGTGGAGCGGACCCTCTATCTGACCGGCGCGTGGGTGAGCGAGTCCACGGGCAACCAGGGCGCCACTCCCCCCTTCGGCATCGGCAGCGCCGGAACACCGGCACGCGGCACCCGGCTGCAGCCTTTCCGGTGCCACGGCGGGGTGCGGCTGGATGACGGGCGCTTCGGCGACGCAGTCGATCTGCACCGCGCCCGTTTCGTACTGAACGCGCGCGAGGAACTGTCGCTGCGCCGGATCGTCACCCCGGAGCTGCGCTTCAACGCGGAGCGCCCGGAGGAGGGACGCGTCGTGCTGAACGGCGCGAAGATCGTGACGCTGATCGACCTGGCGGCGAGCTGGCCGGGCCCCGGCGGCCTCGCGATGGGCGGATTCGTCTACGAGAACCTCGTCCCCTACGAGGAGTTCCCGCTCAGCCGCCGTCTGGAGTGGGTGGCCTCGGCGACCCCGGAGTACTCGCCGGAGCCGTACGAACGTCTCGCGACCGTGCTGCGCAACAGCGGCGAGGACGCGGACGCCCGCGAGGTGCTGCTCGCCAAACAGCGCCGTCGGCGCGAGACGCTGCCGCTGGCCGCGAAACTCTGGGGCTACCTCCAGGACTGGACCGTGGCCTACGGCTACCGCCCAGGCCGGGCGGCCCTGTGGATGGCGGTGCTGTGGGCGGCGGGAGCGGTGGCCTTCGCGCAGGTGGATCCGGCGCCGCTGAAGGCGGACGAGCATCCGCAGTGGAACGCGGCGCTCTATGCTCTGGATCTGCTGCTGCCGGTGATCGATCTCGGCCAGGAGAGCTACTGGAGGCTTGACGGCGCCTGGCAATGGACGTCAACGGCGCTGATCCTGCTCGGCTGGATTCTGGCGACGACGGTCGCGGCCGGTGCATCCCGCCTTCTACGTCGCGGCTGAGGCACTTTCTTTACGCTCTCTTGGCTTTCGCCAGGACAACCATTCGGCCCCTACGAACTCTTCACAGCTGGACTCTGGCGCGCCTGTTGACCTGCAGTTTTCAATGGTCCGCACCATGTCATTGCTCCGTGCCCTGATTCGCACCGCGCGCATGATCCGTCATACGCCGCAGCTCGCCGACGGCCTGGCGCCCGACGAGACGGTGCTGCTCGACGCCCCCGACGAGCGGCTGAGCCCGGCACTCGTCGCGGCGGCGCTCGGGGAGTACGAGCCGGCCGCCAAGCTGCTGGCGACCACGCGCGAATCAGCCGAGTGGGAGAACCGCGACCGGTACGTGATACGGCTCGCGGCGTTCGCGTACAACCGCGAGGAGTGGCTCACGACATGGCTCGCCGCCGCGCCGCGCGACCCCGACGCGCTCGTCGTCAAGGCCGAGCTCGCGGTCCGCAGGGCCTGGGAGTCACCCGCGAGCACCGAACGGCTGCGTGAGGTCGGACCCCTGATCGACGCGGCGGCCGAGGGCGATCCGAACGACCCCGTGCCATGGCGGATCTCGCTCGACCACGCGCGTGGCACCCATGCCACCCACACGGCCTTCGAGTCGCTGTGGGAGCAGGCGATCCGCCGTTCCTCGCACCACTACGGCTGTCATGTCGCGGCCCTGCAGTATCTGTCCGCGCAGTGGTACGGCTCGCACCGCGAGTGCTTCGACTTCGCCGAACAGGCGGCGGCTGACGCGCTGCCGGGCTCGCTGGTCCGGGCGCTGCCGGTACGGGCGGCCTTCGCCCAGCTGCTTGTCGGGGACACCACCTCCGTGCAGGAAGACCGCATCGACGCGGCGGCCGATCTGGCGATCACGCTCTCCGCGGACTACGCGGCCGGGGATCCCTGGCCGGCCGAGGTGCGCAATCTGCTGGCGTACGTGCTGGTGGGACGGGGCCGGTGGGCACAGGCACTGGAGCAGTTCCGGCTGATCGGGCCGTATGCGACGTCCTTCCCCTGGACCTCGGTGACCGATGACCCGCTCGGCCAGTTCCTTCACACACGGGACGGCGTACGGATCCAGATCGCCTCGATGACCCCTCTGCGTCCCAGGGCCCGGACGAAGCAGGTCTGAGGGCCATTAGTCTTAAGCGCTGTGACCACCGCACGTCTCCCCCTCTTCCCGCTGAACTCGGTACTGTTCCCGGGCCTCGTCCTGCCCTTGAACGTGTTCGAGGAGCGATATCGCGCCATGATGCGCGAGCTGTCGAAGACGGACGAGTCCGAGCCGCGCCGCTTCGCGGTGGTCGCCATTCGCGACGGCCGCGAGGTCGCGCCGACCGCGCCCGGCATGCCCGACCCGACCGCGCTGCCCCAGCGCGGTCCCGCGGCGGGCTTCGGCGACGACCCGATCCAGGCCTTCCACCGGGTCGGCTGCATCGCCGACGCGGCGACGATCCGCGAGCGCGACGACGGCAGCTTCGAGGTGCTGGCCACCGGAACGACCCGGGTCAAGCTTCTCTCGGTCGACGCGAGCGGCCCGTATCTGACGGCCGAACTGGAGGAAATCCCGGAGGAGTCCGGGGACGGCGCGGGGGCCCTCGCCGAAGGTGTGCTGCGCGCCTTCCGCAGCTACCAGAAGCGGCTGGCCGGCGCACGCGAGCGCTCGCTGTCCACGGGGGCGGACCTGCCGGACGAGCCCTCGGTGGTGTCGTATCTGGTGGCCGCCGCGGCCGTACTGGACACCCCGGCGAAGCAGCGCCTGCTGCAAGCGCCCGACACGGCGACTCGGCTGCGGGAGGAACTGACGCTGCTGCGCTCGGAGACCGCGGTGATCCGCCATCTGCCGTCGCTGCCCGCGGTCGACCTGACCCGGGCGCCGACGAGTCCCAACTGACAGGAGCCTCCCGCGTGGCGAAGAAGCCCAAGAAGGCGGCCACATCCGGCGGCACGCCCGCCACGGTGGCCCTGGCCGCGGCGGGCACGGCCTTCACGGTGCACGCGTACGACCACGACCCCGCGTCGGCTTCGTACGGCGACGAGGCGGCCGAGGCGCTCGGCATCCGTCCCGACCGGGTCTTCAAGACCCTGGTCGCGGACGTCGACGGCGAACTGACGGTGGCGATCGTCCCGGTGGCGGGCCAGCTCGACCTCAAGGCGCTGGCGGCGGCGGTGGGCGCGAAGCGGGCGACGATGGCCGACCCGGCGGCGGCGGAACGCACGACGGGCTATGTCCGCGGCGGCATCTCCCCCCTGGGCCAGCGCAAACGCCTGCGCACGGTCCTCGACGCGTCGGCGTCGGACCACGCCACGATCTGCGTCTCAGCGGGGCGCCGGGGCCTGGAGGTCGAACTCTCGCCGTCGGACCTGGCGTCGCTGACGGGGGCGGTGCTGGCGCCGATCGGGCGGGCGTAGGGGGTCGACGGGGGGCCGATCCTCGGCTACGACCGTAGGGACGCCCCTACGGGAATGAGGACACAGCATGTCCAAACGCACCCGCAAGAGGAAGTGGCGCACCCGCAAGCACCACGCGAACCACGGCCGCCGGCCGGCTTGACGGTTCGCCTGCGGCGGGCGTTTTCCCCACCCCGCCCCTTCCCGAACTGGGGGCAAGCCCCCAGACCCCGGTACGCGCTTCGCGCGTGTCCTCAAACGCCGGACGGGCTGACATGTGCGGCCCAGCCGCACAATCCAGCCCCGCCGGCGTTTGAGGCGCGGGGTCCGGGGCGGAGCCCCAGTTCGGGAAGGGGCGGGTAGGGGAACAGGCCCGCCGCAGGCGTCAGCCCGCGCCGCCCTGCCCCGCGCCCGCGCCCGGACCGGGCCCCGGACCCGGCGCGTACGGAAACGGCGGCCACTCCGGCTCCGGGTCCCGCGGCCCGAACAGGGCCGTCAGCGCCAGGTGAACCACCATCGCCGCCACCGGCCACGCCAGCAACGCCCCCCGCGCCTTCAGCTCCAGCGGCGCGTCGAACGTCACGCCCTCCCCCACCGCCCGCGCATGCGCGACCACATCGTCCGTCGGGCCGAACCACTCGCCTATCCCCCACGCCAGCAGCGAGCCGAACAGCCCGCCCAGAGCCAGAGCCACCACCAGTGCGATGCCTCCGCGCCTGCGGAAGAAAAAGACCGCGGCCGCGCTGACCGCGCCGAAGCCGAGGGCCAGCAGCGCGAACGTCCCGTCCGCGCCCACCGCCTCCTCGCCCTCCGTGTCCTTGAGGAAGACCGCCTTGTCGCTGGAGATCAGCGGGACGCGCGGGGCCAGCCACAGCCACAGCAGACCGAGAGCGACGCCCAGGACCGTCAGGGCGACCACGACGAGGATCGCGTCCCGCGCGTCCCTCTTCAGGTCCGCGGCATCCCTCGTCTCGGGCTCGTGGAAGCGGGGCCCGGCGGGCGGCTTCTGCCACGGGTCGTTGTGGGGCGAGGGCTGGT
Source organism: Streptomyces sp. NBC_00885 (assembly GCF_045207475.1). NCBI lineage: Bacteria > Bacillati > Actinomycetota > Actinomycetes > Kitasatosporales > Streptomycetaceae > Streptomyces > Streptomyces sp. NBC_00885. The sequence goes on along the minus strand of NZ_CP108796.1, from coordinate 6,500,005 downwards.
GCGGCGGAGTCAGAGGTGCGGTCACACCGCCATCGTGCCAGGCGTCCCGGGACAGCGCCTCACCGGACTGCCGCCCGCCGGTACGCCCATGTGGCGACCGTCAGCGAGACGACACCCACGGCCGCGCAGACGGCGAGATCCAGTCCGACGACAGCCCAGTCCGGGCGCGCCTCGAAGGTACGGGCGAGTGCCTCGACGCCGTAGGTCGACGGCAGCAGATCACGGGCGTACGAGATCGGCCCGGGCAGCCGGCCGGCCGGCAGCACACCGAGGAGCAGCGCCGCGGACATGCCCAACTGCCCCAGCAGCGTGGCCAGTTCCTGGCGCGGTGCGAGCAGTCCGAGCGCCGCGCCGAGGCCCGCGAGGGCCGCACCGGCGAGCGGGACGACCGCGGCGAGCACCCAGAGATGGGTCAGGGGCAGCTGGAAGAGGATGCTGCCGGTGACCGCCGTGACGACCGTGCCGGGCACGGTGAAGGAGGCGTACGCACCGGCCGCGCCGAGCACCACCGCCGCGGGCGGGACCGGCAGCGTGGCGTAGTGGTCGAGGCCGCCGCCGGCCCGCAGCTGTCCGAAGTACTGGGCGAGAAGGTTGAGCGCGACGAACGCGACGACCAGGACGCTCGATCCGGCGACCACGGCCCGCGCCTCCGCACCCCCGTCGACGACCCCCCGCATGAGGACCATGATCCCGATCGACTGGAAGGTCGCCACGAAGAGCAGCGGGATCCGGGCCACCCGCGCCCGTGACAGCTGCGCGCGGTATACGGCGCCGAGCGCGGGCAGCAGCCGCGCCCGCGGCGCGAGGGGCGCTGCGAGCGCGACCGGGGCCACGCTCGTGGCGCTGACCTGCCGGGCCTGTTCGGGATGTCCGGACACCGCCTCCGCGGGCACGGTGCTCACGCCTTGACCAGCCCCTTCGTCGCGTTCCCGCCGAGCGCCAGGTACACGTCCTCCAGGCTGGGCGCGGCCAGTGTGAAGTCGTCGAGCGCCGCGAACGCCGCGCCGCCGGTCACCGCGGCGACCGCGGCACGTGCCTCGTCCGGGGCGAGTCTGAGCACCCACCGGCGCCCGGACTCCTGCGCGGACGCGCGCAGCGCGGCGACTTCGGGCACGTCCAGCGGCGCCCGCTCGCGCCACACCAGCTCGACGCGCACCTCGCCCGCGATCCGTTCCTTGAGCCCCGTCGGTGTGTCGCAGGCGATGACCCGGCCGCGTTCCAGCACGGCGACCCGGTCGAGGACGGTCTCGGCCTCGATGACGTTGTGGGTGACGAGCAGCACGGTCGCGCCGTTCTCGGCCCGGCGCCGGTCGACGGCTGCCCAGACCGCGCGCCGCGCGACGGGGTCCATGCCGGTGGTCGGCTCGTCCAGTACCAGGACCGGCCGCTCGCCCACCAGCGTTGCCGCGAAGCAGGCCAGCCGCCGCTGTCCGCCGGAGAGTCTCTTCAGGGGGCGGGAGGCGAGCTCGGTCAGCCCGAGCTCCTCCAGGACGGCGTCCCGCTCGGCGCGTGCCTGCCGTGCGTGCAGTCCGCGCAGCCGGCCGGTCGTCTCGGCGGCGAGTGCGACGGTCAGTTCGTCGAGGGCGGTGGATTCCTGCCCGAGATAGCCGATGAGCCGGGATGCCCGTTCGGGGTGGCGTACGAGATCGTGGCCCAGCACGTCGACGCTGCCGCTGTCCGGCCGCATCAGACCGGTGAGCTGTCGTACGAGAGTGGACTTGCCGGCGCCGTTGGGTCCGAGCAGCCCGAAGATCTCGCCGCGCCGCACCTGAAGCGAAATCCCGTCCGTGGCACGCACCTCGGGTGTCCCGGGGGTGCCTCGGCGAGCGCGCGCGGCGGGGTACGTCTTGACCAGATCCCGCACCGCGCACACCGTACTCACAAGGGACGAGCCTACGGGGTCGGCGGGGCTATTCCCCCGCGGGGGCGTGTTCCGCGGCCGCCCGCACGTCGATCTCGCGCCAGAATCCGGCTCGGATCGCATAGCGGTCGTGCTCGTCGATCTGGTCGTCCTTGTGCGCGAGAAGCCCGAAACGTGCCGCGTACCGCAGCAGTTCACCGTCGATACGGTGCGGGATCCGGGGGTACATGGTGGACAGCTTCTGCACATGGCCGCTCTCCGGCAGCCGTTCCATCCAGCGCCGGGCGAAGACCTGTCCGACCTCGAAGGGGTCACCGCCGACCGTGGTGATGTCCTCCTCGCGGTCGGCCCAGCGCTGCTCGGCGCTGGTGAGCTGGGCCAGCGTCGGCAGCGAAGCGGTCTCGGGCGGCTCGCCCAGGGTGCCGGCCCCCGGCCGCTCGACCCAGCCCTTGTCGGAGGACCAGCGCAGCGTTGCGTTCGCGGGGTGGGGGGCGGAGTTCTGGCCGGGGGCGCGCAGGCTCGCCAGGTCCTTGGGGGTGGGGACGCCCTTGGCGGCGGGGGCCGGGCCGGGCTCGGCGCCGTTGTCCGAGGGGCTGGGCCCTGAGCCGTTGCGCTCGGCATCGGCGGCGCGCTCCTGCGAGGCCGCGAGCGCCGACTCGGGCAGCGGCGCGGAGAGGATCGCCGCGATCTCGGGGCGGGGCGCGGGCGAGGGGGCGCAGATGCCGGTGAGCTCCTTGGCCCGAACCGCCCGGGTGATCCAGGCGCGGTCGAGCACGCGGCGCTCGTCGGCCTCGGCGACCAGGTCCTCCGACTGGTTGTAGTCGCCGTCGGCGGCCTGCACCGCCCAGAGGTGGACGGCGACGCCGTGCTCCTTGGCGGACATCAGCCCGGGCAGCAGATCCCCGTCCCCGGTCACCAGGACCACATCGGAGCAGGCGCGGTTTCTGGCCAGTTCGGTGAGTTCGGCGTGCATGGCCGCATCGACGCCCTTCTGCGCCCAGCGGCCGTCGCTGCGGGTCAGTGCGCCCAGCCGGACCGTCACCCTCGGCATCACGCGCAGTCGCCGGTGCTCGGGCTGCGGTACGCGGTCGGGGGCGCCGTCGAACCAGTAGATGCGCAGCAGCGGGCGTTCCGTATCGGCCTCGGCGAGTTCGCGCAGGCCCTGGATGAGGGCCGCGTGATCGACGGTGATTCTGGAACGCGCCGGTTCCCCGGCGAGCAGGCTCGCGGCGGCGCCCAGCAGATATCCGGCGTCCACCAGGACAACGCAGCGGTCCACGCGTTCCACCCTCTTTCGGGAACTTCGGGATCGGGGAAGGGTCCGGATCGGGGATTGTTCCGGGTTTCCTTCGAGTCTGCCCGACCACGGGAGGGTTAACGGCCGGAACTCGATCATCGGCGTGGCGGAACCCGAACCTGTGGTGGTCCAAGCGCCCTTTACGCACCGTAGTGATCCAAAATGCGACGGTTAGGCTGGTATGTGAATCTGGTCGCGGCCCTGGCCCCGAGATCCCCCACAGGAGGTATCACCATGGCCAAGAACAAGAATCGCAAGCAAGGCGGTCAACAGGACCGCGCTTCGGCCGCAGAGCGTGGCGGCGAGAAGGCCAAGTCGACCGCGTACGAGTCGCATGTGCAGCCCCAGTCGCAGGCACAGGGCAGTCCTGCGGATGTTGCGCGTAAGCACCAGCGGCGCTTCGGCCACAACTGACAGGCCGTAAAGCCACAAGGGGCGCGCCCGTGACGACGGGCGCGCCCCTTTGCGTGAGCGTGCGCGGTAGGCGGAAAGCCTCAGCCGGCCAGGCAGGACGGGCCGAGCAGCACCTTGAGATCGCCGAAGAGCGCCGGGTCCGGCTGGACGCGGTGCCGGTCGAGCCGGAGCACGGTCGTCTTGCGGGGGCCCTGAAGCTTGATCCGCACCTCGGTGTTGCCCTTGTGGTGGCTGAGGATCTCGCCGAGCCTGCTGACCATCGGCGGGGTGACCTTCACCGTCGGGATGGTGACCACCACGGGGGCGTTGGTCCCGGCCGAGGAGAGGTCGGGGACCATCAGCTCCATGGCGACGAGCCGCGGGATGTCCTCGCGCTTGTCGAGCCGCCCCTTGACGAAGACCACGGTGTCCTCGACGAGCTGGGTCGACACCAGCTGATACGTCGCCGGGAAGAACATGCACTCGATGGAGCCCGCCAGATCCTCGACCGTGGCGATCGCCCAGGCATTCCCCTGCTTGGTCATCTTGCGCTGCAGGCCGGAGATGATGCCCCCGATGGTGACCACGGCGCCGTCCGCGTGCTCACCGCCGGTGAGCTGGGAGATCGCGGCGTCCGTCTTGTCGCTCAGGACGTGCTCGATGCCGAAGAGCGGATGGTCGGAGACATAGAGGCCGAGCATCTCGCGCTCCTGCGCGAGCAGATACGACTTGTCCCACTCGATGTCGGAGAACTCGACGTCGAGCCCGAAGCCCGGCTCGTCGGTGGCCTCATCGCCCATCCCGCCGAACAGGTCGAACTGCCCCTCGGCCTCCTTGCGCTTGACCGCGACCACATTGTCGATCATGGGTTCGTGGTGGGCGACCAGGCCCTTGCGGGTATGGCCCATCTCGTCGAAGGCACCGGCCTTGATGAGTGATTCGACGGTCCGCTTGTTGCAGACGACGGCCTCGACCTTGTCGAGGAAGTCGGGGAAGGAGGCGTACTTCCCCTTGGACTTGCGGCAGCGGATGATCGAGTCCACCACGTTCGTGCCGACGTTGCGCACGGCGGAGAGGCCGAAGAGGATCACGTCGTCGCCCTGGGCGGCGAAGTTCGACTGAGACTCGTTCACATTGGGCGGCAGCACCTTGATGCCCATGCGGCGGCACTCGTTCAGATAGACCGCCGACTTGTCCTTGTCGTCCTTCACCGAGGTGAGCAGCGCGGCCATGTACTCGGCCGGGTAGTTCGCCTTGAGATACGCGGTCCAGTAGGTGACCAGGCCGTACGCGGAGGAGTGCGCCTTGTTGAAGGCGTAGCCGGCGAAGGGGACCAGCACGTCCCACAGCGCCTGGATGGCCTGGTCGCTGAAGCCGTTCTTCTTGGCGCCGGCCTGGAAGAGGACGAAGTTCTTCGCCAGCTCGTCGGCCTTCTTCTTGCCCATCACGCGGCGGAGGATGTCGGCCTCGCCGAGGGAGTACCCCGCGATGATCTGGGCGGCCTTCTGCACCTGCTCCTGATAGACGATCAGGCCGTAGGTGAGGCCGAGAACCTCCTTGAGCGGCTCCTCCAGCTCCGGGTGGATCGGCGTGATCTCCTGCTGGCCGTTCTTGCGCAGCGCGTAGTTCGTGTGGGAGTTCATGCCCATCGGGCCCGGCCGGTACAGGGCCGAGACGGCGGAAATGTCCTCGAAGTTGTCGGGCTTCATCAGCCGCAGCAGCGAACGCATCGGGCCGCCGTCGAACTGGAAGACGCCGAGCGTGTCACCGCGGCAGAGCAGTTCGTACGTCGTGGCGTCATCCAGCGGGAGAGCGAGCAGGTCGAGCTCGACGCCCTTGTTCGCCTTCACCATCTTGACGGCGTCGTCCATGATGGTGAGGTTCCGCAGGCCCAGGAAGTCCATCTTCAGCAGGCCGAGCGACTCGCAGCTCGGGTAGTCCCACTGGGTGATGGTGACGCCGTCGGTGTGCCTGACCCAGACCGGGACATGGTCGGTGATGGTCTCGCTGGACATGATCACGCCGGCGGCGTGCACACCCATCTGGCGGACCAGGCCCTCGACGCCCTTGGCGGTGTCGATGACCTTCTTCACGTCCGGCTCGTTCTCGTACATCCCCCGGATCTCGCCCGCCTCGCTGTAGCGCGGGTGCTTGGGGTCGGTGATGCCGTTGAGGTCGATGCCCTTGCCGAGGACGTCGGCGGGCATCGCCTTGGTGAGCCGGTCGCCCATGGCGTACGGATAGCCGAGCACCCGGGCGGAGTCCTTGATGGCGTTCTTCGCCTTGATCTTGCCGTACGTGCCGATCATGGCGACCTTGTCGGCGCCGTACTTCTCCGTGACGTACCGGATGACCTCACCGCGCCGGCGCTCGTCGAAGTCGATGTCGACATCGGGCATGGAGATGCGCTCGGGGTTGAGGAACCGCTCGAAGATCAGTCCGTGCTCGATCGGGTCGAGGTCGGTGATGCCCATGGCGTACGCGACGATCGAGCCGGCCGCGGAGCCTCGGCCGGGGCCCACCGCGATGCCGTTGTTCTTGGCCCACATGATGAAGTCGGCGACCACGAGGAAGTACCCCGGGAAGCCCATGTCGATGATGATGCCCATCTCGTACTCGACCTGCTTGAGCCGGTCGTCCGGGATGCCGCCGGGGTAGCGCCGGGCCATGCCGCGCATGGTCTCCTCGCGGAACCAGGTCACCTCGGTGTAGCCCTCGGGGACCTCGAACTTCGGCATCAGGTTGCGCTCTTCGAACCAGCCCTCGGTGTCGATCTGCTGCGCCACGAGCAGGGTGTTGGCGCAGCCCTCCTGCCAGGCGTCCGAGGAGTCCACGGCGTACATCTCGTCGGTGGACTTCAGGTAGTAGCCGGTGCCGTCGAAGCGGAAGCGGTCCGGGTCCGAGAGGTTCTTGCCGGTCTGGATGCACAGCAGCGCGTCGTGGGCACCGGCCTCGTGGGCGTAGGTGTAGTGCGAGTCGTTGGTGACGATCGGCGGGATGCCGAGCTTCTTGCCGATCTCCAGCAGGCCGTCGCGGACCCGGCGCTCGATCTCGATGCCGTGGTCCATCAGCTCCAGGAAGTACCGGTCCTTGCCGAAGATGTCCTGGTACTCGGACGCGGCCTTGAGTGCCTCGTCGAACTGCCCGAGGCGCAGCCGGGTCTGGAGCTCGCCGGAGGGGCAGCCGGTGGAGGCGATGAGCCCCTCGGACCACTGGGCGATGGTCTCCTTGTCCATACGCGGCCACTTCTGCAGCCAGCCCTCGGCATACGCGTCCGAGGAGAGCCGGAACAGATTGTGCAGACCGGTCTTGCTGGCCGCCCAGATCGTCTTGTGGGTGTAACCACCCGAACCGGAGACGTCGTCCCGCTTCTGGTGGGGCTGGCCCCACTGGATCTTGCGCTTGTTGCGCCGGGACTCGGGGGCGACATACGCCTCGATGCCGATGATGGGCGTGACGCCCGCCTTCTTCGCCGAGTGGAAGAAGTCGTACGCCCCGTGGAGGTTGCCATGGTCGGTCATGGCGATGTGCGTCATGCCCATCTCGTTGCAGGCGTCGAACATGTCCTTGAGCCGCGCGGCACCGTCCAGCAGCGAGTACTGGGTGTGGACGTGAAGGTGCGTGAAAGGCGGCTTGGTCACGGCGGAATGCCTCCGGATAACGGTGGGCGACAGGTTGCAGACAGTCTGGGGGAACAGCGTGGAAGTCTACGTCCTGGCACTGACAGTCGGCGGGCACTCCCGAGTACGGTCATGCGTTGGAGGAGACGGAACCCCCGTCCCTTTTGTCATGCACCAGGAGGCACCAAGCGATGTCGGTACCGCGATCCGCCGAGGTCACCGCTGAAGAGCGCGGCGAGCAGATTCTCGCCGTCTTCGAGACAGCCTTCGGCCAGCTGCTGGCGGCCGATCCCGCTGCCTTCCGGGTCAAGTTCCGGAAGATGGCCGCGTCGGCGTTCGCGTTCTACCGGGGCACCGCCTGCCTCTTCTACAACGACCTGGAACGGGAGCAGCACGGCGGCCCGTTCCTCGACGACCGCACTGGCCGGGTGTGGATCCACGGCGATCTGCACGCCGAGAACTTCGGCACGTACATGGACGCCAACGGCCGGCTGATCTTCAACGTCAACGACTTCGACGAGGCGTACATCGGCCCCTTCACCTGGGACCTCAAGCGGCTGGCCGCGTCGCTGGCACTGATCGGCTACACGAAGGCGCTCAGCGACGAGCAGATCACCGAGCTGGTGCGGGTCTACGCCGCCGCGTACCGCGAGCGCATCCACGCCCTGGCCACCGGCGCCAAGAACGACGAGGTGCCGCCCTTCACGCTGGACACCGCCGAGGGCCCGCTGCTGGACGCCCTGCGCGACGCCCGCTCGCTGACCCGCTTCTCGCTGCTCGACTCGATGACCGAGATCCGTGACTTCGAGCGCCGGTTCGCGCCCGGCGGCGGCTCGATCGAGCTCGACGCGGCCACCCGCTACAAGGTGCTCGCGGCCTTCGACGGCTATCTGGAGACACTGCCCGAGTCCAGTCTGACCCGGCCCGACTCGTACCGCGTCAAGGATGTCGTGGGCCGGCGCGGTATCGGCATCGGATCCGCGGGCCTGCCCTCGTACAACATCCTGCTGGAGGGCAACAGCGACGCCCTCGAGAACGACGTCGTGATCTATATGAAGCAGGCGCAGACTCCCGCGGTCTCCCGCCACATCACCGACCCGACCGCGCGGGAGTACTTCCAGCACGAGGGCCACCGCACGGTGATCTCGCAGCGCGCGCTCCAGGACCACGCCGACCCGTGGCTGGGCTGGACCGAGTTGGACGGCGCAGGCCAGCTGGTGGCCGAGGTGTCCCCGTACGCGGTGGACCTGGACTGGTCGGACATCGACGACCCCGAGGAGATCGCGGCCGTCGTCGCCGACCTCGGCCGGGCGACGGCGACGATGCACGGCGCGGCGGACGACGAGAGCGGCCACTCGCTGGTGCCGTTCTCCACGGAGCGGGCCATCGACGCGGCGATCGCGGCGGACGAGGAGGGCTTTGCGGAGCTGCTGGTCGAGTTCGCGCACAGCTACGGAGCGCGGGCGCGGGCCGACCACCAGATCTTCGTGGACCTGTTCCGCAACGGTCGTATTCCGGGACTGTAGGGGACGCCCTCAGGTCGGCCGGATCCGTTCGGCCGGATCCTTTAAGAGTCCCTTACAGGGACGCATGGGACACTCCCGGTGATGGACGTATCAGGGATGCAGCTCAGGGCGCTGCGGGCGGCGATCTTCACGGCACTGGTCGTGACGCTGTCCGCGGCGTCCCATGTGCTGCTCTCCCGGGTGCCGCTGCCGCTGACCACCGTCGCCGGTCTTTCGGCGGGCGTCTTCGCCGTCGCGTACGCCCTCTGTGGCCGGGAGCGCGGCTACTGGCGGATCGCGAGCCTGCTCGTCCCGCTGGAACTGGCCGCGGACACCGCCTTCACCACCGGTCAGGACGTCTGTTACGGCCCCGGCGGGGGCCCGGTCGCCGGGTCGCTGCGCTCGGTGGGCTTCGACGTGCTGTGCGGCGGCACGGTCGGCACGGCGCTGCCCGGTGTCGGCGGCCCCGACCACGGCACGGCGGCGGCCCTGCTGCACTCCGCCAACCCGGCCATGCCCTGGCTGCTGCTCGCCGCGCATCTGTCGCTCGGGCTGCTGGCCGCGGCCTGGCTGCGGCGCGGCGAGTCGGCGCTGGCCGGGCTCGTACGGGCGGTGGGCGCTTTCACGTTCCGGCCGCTGATGCTGGCGGCCGCGGTGGTGGTCACGGCACACCGGTCCGTCGGCCGCGCGGTGCGCCCCGCGCTCAGCCGCCCCGGCAGCTCCCGCACCCGCCTGCTGGTGCACTCCGTCGGACGACGGGGACCGCCGCGCTCGGCCGCAGTCTTCGCCTGAGCCCGCAGTCCCCCCCTTCCGTATCCCTCTTACGGGTACGACCTCACACGGAGTGAATCAGCATGAGTGCACGTAACAGCCAGGCCAGCAAGGCGGCCGCCCGCGAGCGGCTGCGCCAGGAGCGAGAGCGCCAGGCCAAGAAGGAAAAGACGCGCCGCCAGCTCGTCGTCATCGGTTCGACGATCGTGGTCCTGGCGATCGCGGGCGGTGTCGGCTACGCGGTCATGCAGGCCAACAAGCCGTCGCACTGGGAGTCGGCGAAGGACGAGAAGAACGTCACCGCGCCGAAGAACACCTCGGGCGAGAACGGCACGACCGTCGTCATCGGCAAGGCGTCCGCGAAGAAGACGCTGGAGCTGTACGAGGACTCGCGCTGTCCCATCTGTGCGAACTTCGAGCAGGCGGTCGGCCCGACGGTGAAGAAGGACGTCGACGCGGGCAAGTACAAGCTGAAGTACATCGGCGCGACGTTCATCGACAACGCCGACTCGGGCGAAGGCTCCAAGAACGCGCTGAGCGCGCTGGGCGCGGCGCTCGACGTCAGCCCGGAGGCCTTCACCGAGTACAAGGCCGCGCTCTACTCGGCGAAGTGGCACCCCAAGGAGACCGACGACAAGTTCGCCAAGGACTCGTACCTCCTTGAGGTGGCCGACACGATCCCGGCGCTCAAGAGCAATGCCGAGTTCAAGAAGAACGTGGAGAACGGCACCTTCGACGCCTGGGCCATGAGGATGTCGGACGCGTTCGGCAAGAGCGGGGTCGAGGGAACGCCGACGCTGAAGATGAACGGCAAGAAGGTCACGGCGGAGGGAACGGACAACCCGCCGATGACGGTGGAGCAGTACAACGCGGCGATCGCGAAGGCGCTGCAGGGCTGAGCGAAGGGGCCGGGCGGGGCGCCGGTCGGCCCTCCCCGCTGAACGCCCCGCTACGGAACGGGGGTTCGCGGCCCCGCAAGGACTGGCGGGCGGGTACGCCTGCGGCGGGCTTCACCCCACCCCGCCCCTTCCCGTACCGGGGGCGCTGCCCCCGGACCCCCGCGCCTCAAACGCCGGCGGGGCTGAACTATTCAGCCCGTCCGGCGTTTGAGGACATGCGGCCGAAGGTCGTACCGGGGGTCCAGGGGGCGAAGCGCCTTGGTTACGGGAAGGGGCGGGGTGGGGGAAAAACACCGCTTCGCCCGACTACGGCAACCCTTCAGGCAACGCCGCAGTTACCCCTCGCCCACCACCCGGCGAACATTCCCCATTCCCCCTCGCATTCGCTCTTCCATTCGAGCTACCGATCAGTAGTCTGATCGGCCGTGACCAGTAGACTCTCCTCAACTCCCAGCCGCCGCACGGTCGTCAAGGCCGCCGCCGCCACCGCTGTCGTCGCCGCGCCCGCTCTCGCGGTCGCCACCTCCGCCGCTTCGGCCTCCGCCGCCGAAGCCCCGGCCTTCCTGCACGGCATCGCCTCCGGGGACCCGCTGCCCGACGGTGTGCTGCTGTGGACGCGTATCACTCCCACTCCCGACGCCGTGCCCGGTTCCGGCAAGGGGCCCGACACCGCGGTGAGTTGGGAGGTCGCGGAGGACAAGGCCTTCACGAAGATCGTCGCCAGTGGCGCCACGACCTCGAAGGCCGCCTCCGACCACACGGTCAAGGTCGACGTAAGGGGCCTGCGCCAGGCCACCGCCTATTACTTCCGCTTCACGGCCGGAGGCAGCGTCTCCCCCGTCGGCCGCACCCGCACCACCCCCGCCACCGACGCCTCGACCCCCGGCGTCCGCTTCGGTGTGGTCTCGTGCGCCAACTGGGAGGCCGGCTACTTCTCGGCGTACCGCCACCTCGCCGCCCGTACCGACCTCGACGCGATCCTCCATCTCGGCGACTACATCTACGAGTACGCGACCGGCGGCTACCCCGAGCCGAAGTACGTCGTACGCCAGCACTCACCGAAGAACGAGATCATCACGCTCGCCGACTACCGCACCCGGCACGCGACGTACAAGACGGACGCCGACCTGCAGACGCTGCACGCCGCGCACCCGGTGATCGCGATCTGGGACGACCACGAGTTCGCCAACGACGCCTGGTCGGGCGGCGCGGCGAACCACACGCCGGGCACCGAGGGCGACTGGGCGGCACGCGCCGCGGCCGCGCGCCAGGCGTACTTCGAGTGGATGCCCGTGCGCGCGTCGACCGAGGGAACGGTCTACCGCCGCCTGCGCTTCGGCAAGCTCGCCGATCTGCACCTGCTGGACCTGCGCTCCTTCCGCTCGCAGCAGTCGACGGTCGGCAACGGCGGCGTGGACGACCCGGACCGCTCCATCACCGGCCGCGCCCAGCTGGACTGGCTGAAGTCCGGCCTGGCCGCTTCCGACGCCTCCTGGAAGCTGGTCGGAACCTCGGTGATGATCTCGCCGGTGGCCTTCGGCTCCGTACCGGCCTATCTCCTGGAGCCGATCGCGGAGCTGCTGGGCCTGCCCAAGGAGGGCCTCGCCGTCAACGTCGACCAGTGGGACGGCTACACGGACGACCGCAAGGAGCTGCTCGCGCACCTGACCCAGCGCGGCATCAAGAACACGGTCTTCCTCACCGGCGACATCCACATGGCGTGGGCGAACGACGTGCCGGTCAAGGCGGCGACGTATCCGCTGTCGCAGTCTGCCGCGACCGAGTTCGTCGTGACGTCGGTGACCTCCGACAACCTCGACGACATCCTCCATGTCGCACCCGGCACGGTCTCGCTGATCGCCTCCGCGGCGGTCAAGGCGGCCAACCGCCACGTGAAGTGGATCGACATGGACAACCACGGCTACGGCGTCCTCGACGTCACCGCCGAGCGCTCCCAGATGGACTACTACGTCATCTCCGACAAGACCCAGCAGGGCGCGACCACCAAGTGGGCCCGCTCCTACCGGACCCTGTCCGGCACGCAGCACGTCGAGCGGGTCGACCGGCCGGTGCGCTGACCGTCGAATTCCAGCCACTCGGCGCTCCGTTACGCACAGATCACGCCATCAGGCGGGTGGTGTTAATTCGCCATCCGAATCCGGACACACCACCCGCCTTGGTAACCCCACGTGTTACCAGTCCATCTCAAAGCCTGGACCTGGCTGAAAGATTTCGCCCCGATGTCCCAATTGACCTATGGATTGATTGGGCTTGATCGATTCTCATCGAGATCTGTCATGCGCACATAACCTCCCGGCAGTGGCGAGGAAGTCACCTCCGCCCACCCCCCGCTAGGAGTCAACGTGCCCACGCTTGCCCGAATATCTCCCCGTCTGCGCAACCGATTCATCGGTACGGCGGTCATGGCCGGAACTCTCGTGCTCTCCCCGCTCTCCGCCCCCGCCGGGATCGCCGCCGCCAAGACCCCCGCGCAGGAGTGCGCCGACACCGCGAGCGTTTCCGCCAACGCCCGTGCGGCCAAGCCCGGAAGCCGGCACGCGGACGAGCCCAACGAAGTGACCGCCACTCAGGCCAAGGCCATGGACGCGGACATGCACAAGAGACTCGACAGGGCCCGCGCCACCGGCAGAGCGTTCACCACGGCCGCGGCGACCACCATCCCGGTCTACTTCCATGTCGTCCACAGCGGAACGACCGGCAAGCTCAGCGCGACCGACGTCAGCAACCAGATGGCGGTCCTCAACGCCGCTTACGCCGGCCAGGGCACCGGGAACACCGACTCCACCTTCCAGTTCTCGCTGGCCGCCACGGACTACACGGACAACGCCTCCTGGTACAACCTGGCCTCCGGCTCGACCAACGAGAAGGCGATGAAGACCGCGCTGCGCAAGGGCGGCGCGGGCGCCCTCAACATCTACACCGCCAACCTCAGCGGCGGCCTGCTCGGCTGGGCGACCTTCCCGAGCTCGTACAACTCGAGCCCGGGCATGGACGGCGTGGTCATCCTCGACACCTCACTGCCCGGTGGCTCCGCCACCAACTACGACGAGGGCGACACCGCGACCCACGAGGTCGGCCACTGGATGGGGCTGTACCACACCTTCCAGGGCGGCTGTAACGGCAACGGCGACTACGTCTCCGACACCCCGTCCGAGAAGAGCGCCGCGTACCAGTGCCCGACCGGCCGCGACTCCTGCGTCAACAAGACGGGCGTCGACCCGATCCACAACTTCATGGACTACACGTACGACTCCTGCATGTACCAGTTCTCCGCGGGCCAGGTGCAGCGGATGAAGGACAGCTGGACCGCCTACCGGGCGGGCTGAGGCTTCTCGGACACACCCTGGCTGCCCGCCGCGTCCCGCGGCGGGCAGCATCCGTCAGTCCTCGTGGAGCGACTCCAGGAAGCCCAGCGCCACCCGCCAGGTCTGCTCCGCCGACGCCTCGTCGTAGTCGGGCAGTTCGGGGTCGGTGTACAGATGCCCGGCGCCCGGGTAGCGGTAGATCTCCACATCGGCGCCCGCCCGCTGCATCTGCAGATACCAGGCGCTCAGCCAGTCGTGCGTCTCGAAGGGGTCGGGGTCCGCGACATGCAGCTGTACGGGCAGCTCGTCCACGCTCACGCCCTCGGCGATGTCGGACGTGCCGTGCAGAAGCAGCAGCCCGCGCGCCTTCTCGTCGCCCGTCGCGAGGTTCTGCGCGATCGATCCGCCGAGCGAGAAGCCCGCGTACACCAGACCCCGGTCCGAATACGGCGCGGAGGCCGCGATCGCGCGGCGCAGCAACTCCTCCGTGCCGATCTTGTCCTTGAGGTCCCTGCCCTCCTCCACGGTGTCGACGGTTTGCCCGTCGTAGAGGTCGGGCACGTGAACCTGGTGCCCGGCTTCGCGCAGCCTGTCGGCCGCGGCGAGAACGGCCGGGCGCAGACCGTAGACCGAATGGAAGAGCATGATGTTCATTCGGACATCCTGCCAGTTGCCGTTAGCGTCGGAGTCATGGAGAACGCACTGCGCCCGTTGACCGTCCTCGGTGGTTCGGTCGTGCTCACGCTGCTGCTCGGCTGGGCTTGCGACCTGCTGCTGCGCCGGGTTGACCGCCGCCACCCCGAGACGCCGCTGTGGGGTCTGCTGCGCCGTTGCGGGCTGCCGCTCCAAGTCGTGCTGCTCACCGCGATACTGAGAGGGAGCTTCCGGCAGACCGAGTGGCAGCTCATCGAGGACCACGAAAAGGGCATCGGTCATGTCCTGTCGCTGGTGCTGATCGGCGCCGGAGCCTGGCTGGTGACCCGCATCGTCTCCGCCGTCGTGGAGTCCACGTACGCCCGCTACGCCACCTCCACCCGCGATCCCGCCCGGGTACGGCGGGTGCGTACGCAAGTCACGCTGATCATGCGGATCGTGACCGCGATCGTCGCCGTGGTGGCGTTCGCCGCGATGCTCCTGACCTTCCCCGGTATGGAGAAGCTCGGCGCCTCGATGCTGGCTTCCGCGGGCATCATCGGCATCGTCGCCGGTGTCGCGGCGCAGTCCACACTCGGCAATCTCTTCGCCGGCTTCCAGATCGCGTTCGGCGACATGGTGCGGATCGGCGACACCGTGGTGGTGGACGGGGAGTGGGGTGTGGTCGAGGAGGTCACGCTCACCTTCCTCGCCGTACGGACCTGGGACGAGCGGCGGATAACGATGCCGGTGTCGTACTTCACCGGCAAGCCGTTCGAGAACTGGTCGCGCGGCGGGGCCCAGATAACCGGGACGGTCTTCTTCCATCTCGACCACTCGGCGCCGGTGGGGCTGATGCGCGAGAAGCTGCGGGAGATCCTGGACGACTGCGCGGCATGGGACGGCCGGGACTGGAGCCTCGCCGTCACCGACACCACACCGACCACGATCCAGGTGCGCGCGGTGGTCACGGCGAAGGACGCGGACAAGCTCTGGACGGCGCGCTGCGTGGTTCGGGAGCAGATGATCGCCTGGCTGTGGGAGAAGCATCCGTACGCGCTCCCGCGCGTCGCGACCTCGCCCGCCGCGCGTGACGCCGCATCCACGTCGCAGGCGCCGCCGCCCGAGGAGCCGCACGAGCCGGACGAGTCGCAGGAGGGCGACGCCAACCGGCCGCGCAGGGGCCGCGGTTGACACCGAGTTCGGGACGGCGGGTTCGGCGCGCTGTCACGGTCTGACGCGGCTGTCCGACTCCCGCGCGGTGCAACGGCCGTGATCAGTACGCAGGACGCGCGCCCGGAGTCCGGGAGGCTCCGCTACAGCCCGCGCCGCATCGCCCGGTGCCCGATCCCCGCGTCCAGGAACTCCGCCCCGTACGCGGCGTACCCCAGCCGCTCGTAGAACCCCAGCGCATGCGTCTGCGCGTGCAGATCCACCGCCGCCAGCCCCCGCTCCCGCGCCGCGTCCTCGATCGCCCGTACCAGCGCCACACCGACGCCCAGCCCGCGCGCCGCCTTGGTCACCGCGAGCCGTCCGAGCGATCCCACCGTGGCCTCGCCGCCGGTCTTGTCCGCGGCGGCCGGTCCGTACAGCAGACGTCCCGTGCCGAGCGGCACCCCGTCCTCGCCGACGGCCAGCACATGCACCGTGTCCGCGTCCTCGGCGTCGAAGGCGTCGTACTCGATCTCCGCCGGCACTCGCTGCTCGACGACGAAGACGTCCTTGCGGACCGCGAAAGCGGCCTCACGGTCGGCCGGGCCGACCGCCACCCGCACCTGGAACCCGGTCATTCACTCTCCGCCGTGATCTTGTCCAGCGCCGACTGCAGGTCCTGCGGGTACGAGCTCTCGAACTCGACCCACCGCCCGTCCGACGGGTGCTCGAAGCCGAGGCGGACCGCGTGCAGCCACTGCCTGGTCAGCCCCAGCCGCTTCCCGAGCGTCGGGTCCGCGCCGTAGGTCAGATCGCCCACACAGGGGTGCTTGTGCGCCGACATGTGCACCCGGATCTGGTGCGTACGACCGGTCTCCAGCTTGATGTCCAGCAGCGAGGCCGCACGGAAGGCCTCGATGAGGTCGTAGTGCGTGACGGAGGCCTTGCCGTCCGCCGTGACGGCCCACTTGTAGTCGTGGTTGGGGTGCCGGCCGATGGGCGCGTCGATCGTCCCGCTCAGCGGGTCCGGGTGCCCCTGGACCAGAGCGTGGTACCGCTTGTCGACGACGCGGTCGCGGAACTGCGCTTTGAGCAGGGTGTACGCCCGCTCCGACTTGGCGACGACCATCAGCCCGGACGTACCGACGTCGAGGCGGTGCACGATCCCCTGCCGCTCGGCCGCGCCCGATGTCGAGATCCGGTAGCCCGCGGCCGCGAGACCGCCGATGACCGTGGTCCCGGTCCAGCCGGGGCTCGGGTGCGCGGCCACGCCGACCGGCTTCACGATCACGACGATGTCGTCGTCGTCGTGCACGATCTCCATGCCCTCGACCGGCTCGGCGACGATCTGCACCGGCGCGGGCGCCTGCGGCATCTCGACCTCGAGCCACGCCCCGCCGTGCACCCGCTCGGACTTTCCTACCACCGAGCCGTCGACCTGCACCTTTCCGGCGGCTGCCAGGTCGGCCGCTTTCGTACGGGAGAACCCGAACATCCGGGAGATGGCGGCGTCGACGCGCTCGCCCTCAAGGCCATCGGGTACGGGCAGGGTGCGGATCTCGGGAACTGTACTCACCCGTCGAGTATGCCTTGTCAGTCCTTGTGGACGGTCCCGTCGGGGTCCAGGCCCCTGAAGGACAGGATCACGATGAGGAATCCGCCGCAGACGATCGCGGAGTCGGCGAGATTGAAGACGGCGAAATGCGCGGGCGCGATGAAGTCGACGACCGCGCCCTCGAAGACACCGGGCGAACGGAAGATCCGGTCGGTGAGATTGCCGAGCGCACCCCCGAGCAGCAGTCCGAGCGCGATCGCCCACGGCAGGCTGTAGAGCTTGCGCGCCAGCCGGGCGATCACGACGATCACGGTCGCCGCGATGCAGGTGAAGATCACCGTGAAGGCCTCGCCCATGCCGAAGGCGGCGCCGGGGTTGCGTACCGCCTCGAACTTCAGCAGATCGCCGACGACCTCGATCGGCTCGTGGTGCTCCAGTTTGGCCACCACGATCATCTTGCTGACGAGGTCGATCAGGTAGGCCACGATCGCCACACCGAAGAGCACGGCGATCTTGCGCCTGCCCTTGGGCCGCTCGGCGGGCGCCGCAGCCTCGCCGTCCACATCTGGCGTACCGATGATGCGCTCCGCCTCTGCCACGTGAGTCCCTCAACCTAGGTGCCTGACTGAGCACGAGGGTACGGCACACACGTACGGAGCCAGAGGGCCCCAGGCCCTGTCCGGCCGGCCTTGCCCGGCTCGCGTGCCCCGGCGCGCGCGTGCCGGACCCGCTCCCTGACCCGGCCCGATCGACCGGACAGCCGCGTCGTTCCTGTCAGCCGCGTCGTTCCTGCATCTGCTTGTCCTCGACGCAGAGCGTCGCGCGCGGGAACGCCTGCATCCGCGCCTTGCCGATGGGCTTCCCGCAGATCTCGCAGAGGCCGTACGTCCCCGCATCCAGGCGCAGCAGCGCACGCTCGGTCTGCTCCAGCATCTCGCGCGCGTTCGCGGCGAGCGCCAGCTCGTGCTCGCGCGTGATGTTCTTCGTCCCGGTGTCGGCGTCGTCGTCGCCCGCGCCGTCCCCGGAGTCCCGCATCATCCCGACCAGCGCCTCCTCCGAGGTGCTGATCTCGTTGCTCAGCCGGATCGCCTCGCCCGCCAGCTCGGCGCGCGCCTCGGCGACCTCCTCGGGGGTCCACGGGTCCTCGCCGGGTCGTACCGCGAGCTCTCCCGGCGGTGTCGCGGCCGCTGTACGGGCCGTGGGCAGCGCTGTCGCGCTCTTGCCCGCGGCCGATGCCCCACCCGCGGTCTTCTTCGCTCCCACCGTCCTGGCTCCTGTCTGCTTCGCGGCCTTGGCCGCCCCCTTGGCCGCGGGCGCGGCCTTCTTCGTGGCCTTCTTCGCGGCCTTTTTGGCCACGGCCTTCTTGGCCACGGCCTTCTTCGCAGGCGCCCTCTTCGCCGTCGGCGTCCCGGCCGTTGCTGCGGTCGTCGTCTCGTCCACGGCCGTCGCCTTCTTCGCGCTCGTCTTCTTCGCGGGCGCCTTTTTGGCGCTCGCCCTGGCAGTCGTCCTGGCGGCCGTCTTCGCCGTCGTCTTCGCGGCCTTCTTCTTGGCCTTCTTCTCGGCCGCGGCCTTGTTCGCCGTGACCTTCTTGGTCGTGGCCCTCGCAGTGGACTTCTTGGCGGCCGTCGACTTCACCGGGGTCGCCTTCTTCGTCGCAGTGCCCTTCTTGGTGGCCTTGGCCGCAGCCACCTTCCTGGCGGGTGCCGGCTCGAGGACCACCGACACCTTCTTCACCGTCGCCGTGGCAGGCAATGCCTTCTTTGCCGCCTTCGCCGTCGTCGGCCTCGCCGCCTGCTTCCCACTGCCTGCCGCGGCCTTCTTCGCCACGGTGCTCTTCTTCCCGCTCGTATCCCTGGCCGCCGCTCCAGCGGCGGTGGATCTTGCGGACGCCGTCTTCTCGGCGATCTTCTTCGCCACCATGGCCGCGGCCCCTTCACATATTGTGATCTTGCTCGCGAATCGTGCTGGGACGATAAATCGACCCAGGCCCCGCGGCAAACGGGCCACGCCGCCGCTGCGGCCCACCCCGGCCTGACAAGGCGAACCTGCATCCGTTGTGCCCAGCTCCCCGCCCCGTAACCGCCGCGAAGAGGCAGCCGGACTCCGCGGGTCCACGTGTGGCCATTCGGGTCAACCGCGCAGCCGGCGAACGGCCCGCCGGACAGCCCGGTGAAAACCGGTCGGCCGCCGCACGCAGTGGCCCGTACACTGGGCGAAGCGAAAGGCGTGGATGGGGACGAGTAGCGTCGTACGCAGCCATGAGCGACCCGGGGACGGTGAGAGCCCGGGGGCGAGCGCGAGGTGAAGCATCACCCCTGAGCCGCCGGAAGAAAGCCCTCGGAGCGTTCGGGGGGTGACTAGACCCGGCATCGCGACCCCAATGAGGGGGCTCACCGGCCACCGCCGGCGGGCCAAGGAGGGTGGTACCGCGGGAGCACAGGCTCTCGTCCCTCCGACGGCACAGACTTTGTCCGTTGGAGGAGTTCGTCGATGACACCGCCGCAGTACCGTCAGGTACCCGCCCAGGTCGATCTGCCCGCGCTCGAGCATGCGGTGCTCGACTTCTGGCGCGAGGCCAAGGTCTTCCAGAAGAGCCTTGAGCAGTCCGAGGGCCGCCCCGAGTGGGTCTTCTACGAGGGCCCGCCCACCGCCAACGGCATGCCGGGCGCCCACCACATCGAGGCACGCGTCTTCAAGGACGTCTTCCCGCGCTTCCGCACGATGCGCGGCTACCACGTCGCCCGCAAGGCCGGCTGGGACTGCCACGGCCTGCCGGTCGAGCTCGCCGTCGAGAAGGAGCTCGGCTTCTCCGGCAAGAAGGACATCGAGGCGTACGGCATCGCGGAATTCAACGCGAAGTGCCGTGAGTCGGTGACCCGGCACACGGACGCGTTCGCCGAGCTGACGGACCGCATGGGCTACTGGGTCGACCTCGACGACGCGTACCGCACCATGGACCCCTCGTACATCGAGTCGGTCTGGTGGTCGCTGAAGGAGATCTTCAACAAGGGCCTGCTGGTCCAGGACCACCGCGTGGCCCCCTGGTGCCCGCGCTGCGGCACCGGCCTCTCGGACCACGAGCTTGCTCAGGGTTACGAGACGGTCGTGGACCCGTCCGTCTTCGTCCGTTTCCCTCTGACCTCCGGCCCGCTCGCGGGCGAGGCCGCGCTGCTGGTCTGGACGACGACCCCTTGGACCCTGGTCTCGAACACCGCCGTCGCCGCGCACCCCGACGTCACCTACGTCGTCGCGACGAACGGCGAGGAGAAGCTCGTCGTCGCCGAGCCGCTGCTGGAAAAGGCGCTCGGCGAGAGCTGGGAGGCCACCGGCCAGTCCTTCACGGGCGCGCAGATGGA
This sequence comes from Streptomyces sp. NBC_00885, assembly GCF_045207475.1. Classification (NCBI taxonomy): domain Bacteria; kingdom Bacillati; phylum Actinomycetota; class Actinomycetes; order Kitasatosporales; family Streptomycetaceae; genus Streptomyces; species Streptomyces sp. NBC_00885. Next base: position 6,479,637 of record NZ_CP108796.1, on the reverse strand, counting down.
GCGCTGGACGTATCAGCGCCCCTTCGAGCTCGTGGAGTTCCCTGCCCCGGCCCACTACGTCGTCAACGCGGACTACGTGACGACCGAGGACGGTACGGGTCTGGTCCACCAGTCCCCCGCCTTCGGTGAGGACGACCTCAAGGTCTGCCGCGCGTACGGCCTGCCGGTCGTGAACCCGGTCCGCCCCGACGGCACCTTCGAGGAGGACGTCCCGCTGGTCGGCGGCGTCTTCTTCAAGAAGGCCGACGAGACGCTCGTGCCCGACCTGGAGTCCCGCGGCCTGCTCTTCAGGCACGTCCCCTACGAGCACAGCTACCCGCACTGCTGGCGCTGCCACACCGCGCTGCTCTACTACGCGCAGCCGTCCTGGTACATCCGCACCACCGCCATCAAGGACCGTCTCCTCGAGGAGAACGAGAACACCAACTGGATCCCGGACTCGGTCAAGCAGGGCCGGTACGGCGACTGGCTGAACAACAACATCGACTGGGCCCTGTCCCGTAACCGCTACTGGGGCACGCCGCTGCCGATCTGGCGCTGCGAGGACAACCACCTCACCTGCGTCGGCTCGCGCGCCGAACTCGGCGAGCTGACGGGCACGGACCAGTCCTCGCTGGACCCGCACCGGCCGTTCATCGACGAGGTGACCTTCGCCTGCCCGACCTGCCACAAGACGGCGACGCGCGTCCCCGAGGTCATCGACGCCTGGTACGACTCGGGTTCGATGCCGTTCGCGCAGTGGGGCTACCCGTACAAGAACAAGGAGCTCTTCGAGAAGCGCTACCCCGCGCAGTTCATCTCGGAGGCCATCGACCAGACGCGTGGATGGTTCTACACGCTGATGGCCGTCGGCACGCTCGTCTTCGACAAGTCGTCGTACGAGAACGTGGTCTGCCTCGGCCACATCCTCGCCGAGGACGGCCGCAAGATGTCCAAGCACCTGGGGAACATCCTCCAGCCGATCCCGCTGATGGACCAGCACGGCGCCGACGCGGTGCGCTGGTTCATGGCGGCCGGCGGCTCGCCGTGGGCGGCGCGGCGTGTGGGCCACGGCACGATCCAGGAGGTCGTGCGCAAGACGCTCCTCACGTACTGGAACACGGTGGCCTTCCAGGCCCTGTACGCGCGCACGTCCAACTGGGCACCGTCCGCGGCCGATCCGGCCCCGGCCGAGCGCACGGTGCTGGACCGCTGGCTGCTGAGCGAGCTCAACGCGCTGGTGGACCAGGTCACTTCGGCCTTGGAGGCGTACGACACCCAGCGCGCCGGAAAGCTTCTGTCCTCGTTCGTCGACGACCTGTCCAACTGGTACGTGCGCCGCTCGCGCCGCCGCTTCTGGCAGGGCGACCCGGCCGCGCTGCGTACGCTGCACGACGTCGTCGAGACGGTGACCCGGCTGATGGCCCCGCTGACCCCCTTCATCACGGAGCGGGTCTGGCAGGACCTGGTCGTGCCGGTGACGCCGGACGCCCCCGAGTCGGTCCATCTGTCGACCTGGCCGGCGGCCGACCTGGACGCCATCGACCCCACACTGTCCTCCCAGATGGCGCTGGTACGCCGCCTGGTGGAGCTGGGCCGCGCCACCCGCGCGGAGTCCGGGGTCAAGACGCGCCAGCCGCTCTCGCGGGCGCTGGTCGCCTCAGCGGGCTTCGAGTCCCTCTCCCCCGAACTCCACGCCCAGATCACCGAGGAGCTCAACGTCTCCTCCCTGGCCTCGCTCTCCGAGGTCGGCGGCTCGCTGGTCGACACGACGGCCAAGGCGAACTTCCGGGCACTGGGCAAGCGGTTCGGCAAGGGCGTCCAGGACGTGGCCAAGGCGGTGGCCGCCGCCGATGCGGCTGCCCTGTCCCTGGCGTTGCGCTCTGGCACCGCGACCGTCTCCGTGAACGGCGAGGAGGTGACCCTCTCCCCGGAGGAGGTCATCATCACCGAGACCCCGCGCGAGGGCTGGTCGGTGGCGTCCGACTCGGGCGCGACGGTCGCGCTGGACCTGGAGATCACTCCGGAGCTGCGGCTCGCGGGCCTGGCGCGTGACGCGATCCGGCTGATCCAGGAGGCCCGCAAGAACAGCGGCCTGGACGTCGCGGACCGTATCGCGGTGAGCTGGTCGTCGACGGACCCGTCCACGACGCAGGCCCTGACGGAGCACGCGGGGCTGATCGCGGACGAGGTCCTGGCGCCGACGTTCACGACGACCCCGGCGGACGACACCTTCGGCGTCCCCTTCACGGACGAGGGCCTGTCCCTGACGTTCCGCCTCCGCAAGGCGTAGCCGCTTCATGGCGAAGGGGCCCGGGCGATGGCTCGGGCCTCTTTGCTTTGCCCCCACCCCGCCCTCCCCCAGACTCCGTCCGGGGGGACCCCCAACCTCCCCGCGCCTCAAACGCCGGCGGGGCTGGAGCGTGCGGCTGGGCCGCACATTCAGCCCGTCCGGCGTTTGAGGACACGCGCGAAGCGCGTACGGGGGTCTGGGGGCTTGCCCCCAGTTCGGGAAGGGGCGGGGTGGGGAACAGTCCCGCCGCAGGCGACCGACCCGCACCCCACCCGCGTACACAAAAGGGCCGGGCCCGGGACAGAAGTCCCGGGCCCGGCCCTCAGCCTGCCGACGGCTACGCGCGATTCGCGCGACCCGCCGTCAGTTGTCGTCCTCGTCGATCAGAAACCCGCGCATCGGCGACGGCGCCTGCTGCATCGGCTGCGGCGCCTGCGGCCTCACCGGTGCCATCGGCTGGGTCATCGCCGGGGACATCTGCTGCTGGCCGCCGTACGACGGTCCACCACCCATGGACTGGTTGCCGCCCATGGACTGGCCCATGGACTGACCCATCGACGGGTTGCCGCCCATGGTGTGACCCATCGCACCCGCACCGGCCGGAGCCATCGAGGGCGACGGCGGCAGCGAAGCGGCCGCGGGCGCCCGCGGCGGGGCCAGCGAGTCGTCGGCCTGGGTCTCCAGCTGACGCAGCTGCGACTCCAGGTAGGACTTCAACCGCGTGCGGTACTCACGCTCGAAGCCTCGCAGGTCCTCGACCTTGCGCTCCAGCGTGGCCCGCGCGGACTCCAGGGAGCCCATCGCGACGCGGTGCTTCTCCTGGGCGTCCCGCTCCAGCGCGTCCGCCTTGGCGCGGGCGTCGCGCTCCAGACCCTCGGCGCGGCTGCGGGCCTCGCCGACGATCTTGTTGGCCTCGGAACGGGCCTCGGCGATCGCCTGGTCGGCGGTCTGCTGGGCCAGTGAGAGCACGCGCGCGGCACTGTCGCCGCCGGGACCCTGCTGCGGCATCTGCGGACCGTGTCCGCCCATGGGGCCGCCCATCGGGCCACCCATGGGACCGCCCTGCATCGGGCCGGGGCCGTGCGGGCCCTGCGGACCGTGACCGCCGGGGCCCGGGGGCAGCTGCGGAGCACCACCGGGCAGCTGGGGCGGACCCATCTGCGGGGGCTGCTGCTGGACGGGCGGACCGGATATGGCGGCGGGCACAGGTGCGCCCGGACCGCGGCCGTCCTGCGGCTCCGGCGGTTTGCGCATGCCCTGCTGCTGGTTCTGCGCGGCCGCACGAGTCGCAGCGGCCAGCTTGGCGCGCAGGTCCTCGTTCTCGCGGAGCAGGCGGGTCAGCTCGGACTCGACCTCGTCGAGGAAGGCATCGACCTCGTCCTCGTCGTAGCCTTCTCGGAGGCGGACAGTCGTGAACTGCTTGTTCCGCACGTCCTCGGGAGTCAGCGGCATCTCTACTTCACCTCTACGTAGTCGTCGGCAGTCGGCAAGACCGTATCGCTCACATCAGTTCCCCACGCCGTTCACGACGGAGATCAGAATGTAGACGATGATCATCAGAACGAAGAAGGACAGGTCGAGTGCCACGCCCCCGAGACGCAGCGGCGGAATGAACCGCCGCAGAAGCTTGAGCGGTGGATCGGTGACAGTGTAGGTGGCCTCGAGAACGACCACCATCGCCTTCCCGGGTGCCCATGAGCGCGCGAACTGGAAGACGTAGTCCATGACCAGCCGGAAGATCAGCACGACGAGAAAGCACACCAGCGCGATGTAGACCACATCCAGTGCGACGCTCATCTCCGCGCTTCCCTCTCCCCTGGCTCTCGTGTCTACCGGCCTCGCGGCCGGGTCGTTCCCGGTGTCGGTTCCTAGCTCTGGTTGAAGAACCCGCCCTCAGCAATGCGGGCCTTGTCCTCCGCCGTGACATCGACGTTAGCAGGAGACAACAGGAACACCTTCTGCGTAACCCGCTCAATGCTGCCATGCAGACCGAACACGAGTCCCGCGGCAAAGTCGACAAGTCGCTTTGCGTCGGTGTCGTCCATCTCCGTGAGGTTCATGATCACCGGGGTGCCCTCGCGGAAGTGTTCCCCGATGGTACGGGCCTCGTTGTAGGTCCGCGGGTGCAGTGTGGTGATGCGGTAGGGCTCCCGCTCGGACACGACCTTGGGCATGATCACCGGTGCGTTCTTCTCCAGGCTCGGTCGTTCAGGTGTGATGGATGCCACGGGGGCAATTCGCGCCGGACGTCCACTTTCAGCGGGAAGCGGAACCGGATCGCGCTGCGCGGGCGGCTGGACCACCCGCACCGGTTCATCCCTCTCGACCTGGTGCGGGGGCTGGTGGCGCCGGTGGTCCCGCTCGGGCTCCGGCTCGGGTTCGAAGTCGTCATCGGGATCGAAACCCCGGCCGTCGTACCCATCGTCCTCCACGAGGCCGAGGTAGACCGCCATCTTGCGCATCGCGCCGGCCATTCTCTGAGTCCTCCGCTCTGTGGTGGATCGGCATTCGTCACCAAGTGCCAGCGATCCACTCGGTCTGCCCGCATTGTGGCGGGAATGACCATATTTTCTGCTGTGGTCCGACTTGCTTCGCGACGTTACCCGAGCCGGGGTCGGACTCCGAGTACCGCAGTGCCGACGCGCACATGTGTCGCTCCGGCCGCCACTGCTTGTTCGAGGTCCGTACTCATCCCTGCTGACACCATGTTCGCAGCCGGATGCCCGGCGCGCAGGCTGGATGAGAATTCCATCAGCCGCTCGAACGCCGCCTGTTGCCGTCCCGCATACGGGCCGGTGAGCGGCGCGACGGTCATCAGTCCGTCGAGCCGCAGTCCTGGTGCGCCGTCCACGGCGGCCGCCAACTCCTCGATGCCGCCCGGCGCCACGCCTCCCCGCTCCCCGCGTTCGCCCGACTCGGCATCGAGCGCGACCTGGATCAGACACCCGATCTCGCGCTCCGCGTGGACCGCGGCGGCGGACAGCGAGGTGACGAGCCTGAGCCGGTCGACAGACTGCACGACATCGGCATAACTCGCCACGGAACGGACCTTATTGGTCTGCAACTGCCCGACGAAGTGCCAGCTGAGGTCAAGATCCGAGCAGGTGGCGGCCTTCGGTGCCGCGTCCTGGTCACGGTTCTCGGCCACATGCCGCACACCCAGCTCATGGAGCAGCCGCACATCGCTCGCCGGGTAGGTCTTGGTGACCACGATGAGGGTCACCTCCTCCCGCTTGCGGCCGGCGGCCGCGCAGGCCGAGGCGATACGTTCCTCCACGGCCGCGAGAGTGCCCGCGAGTTCGGTCTTTCGGTCCGTCATTCCTGTCCGTCCAGCCAGACGTATCCGGCGAGCCGCCCGGTGGTGCGGTCGCGGCGGTACGAGAAGTGGTCACCCGATTCCAGTGTGCACACCGCCGACCGCTGCCGGTCCCTGACCCCGAGCGCGTCGAGCTGGGCATGGACTGCGGCAGTGACGTCTACGGCCGGGGTGCCCCAGCTGGTCTCGGACCAGGCGGCCGGTTCGACCGCGGCCACATCCGCCCGCATCTGCTCGGGAACTTCGTAGCAGCGACCGCAGACGGCCGGTCCGGTGCGGGCGATGATCCGTTCCGGGTCCGCGCCGAGCGACGTCATCGCGTCGACGGCCGCGGGCACGACTCCCGCGATCATCCCGGGGCGTCCCGCGTGCGCGGCGGCCACGATGCCCGCGACCGGGTCGGCGAGCAGTACGGGAGTGCAGTCCGCGGTCAGTACGGCGAGGGCGAGCCCGCGCCGCGCGGTGACCACGGCGTCCACCGAGGGAACGGGAGCCTCGCCCCACGGCCCGTCGACCTCGGCGACGTCCTTGCCGTGAACCTGGTTCATCCAGACGACCAGGTCCGGGTCGAGCCCCAGTTCCTTCGCGGCGATCGCCCGGTTGGCGAGGACCGCCGCGGGGTCGTCGCCCACCGCTCCGCCGAGGTTGAGCTCCTCGTACGGAACGGCGCTCACCCCGCCCCACCTGTCGGTGAAGGCGAAGTGCGCGCCGCTCACGATGACGTGCTGGTCTATCACTTCAAGAAGTCCGGTACGTCCAGCTCTTCGGCCTGGCTGTCCTGGTACGGACGGGCCGGCGGGACCTGCGCGGGCCCGGAGTTCAGATCGCCGGCGACCGGAGCGGGCTCGGCCGGAACCGGCTCCTCGCGGGCCGGCAGGGTGCCGAGACCGGACGCCCGCGAGGTCTCCGTGCCGCGCGACGGGGTGGCCGGCGGCTCGTCCCGCTTGTTCGCGGCGGACCCGAGGACGTTTTCGCGGCGGGTCGGCGGCTGTCCGCCGTCGAAGCCAGCCGCGATGACCGTGACCCGTACCTCGTCGCCCAGCGCGTCGTCGATGACCGCGCCGAAGATGATGTTGGCCTCGGGGTGAGCCGCCTCGCTGACCAGCTGGGCCGCCTCGTTGATCTCGAAGAGCCCGAGGTCCGAGCCACCGGAGATGGAGAGCAGCACCCCGCGGGCGCCGTCGATGGAGGCCTCGAGCAGCGGCGAGGAGATCGCCATCTCGGCGGCGGCCACCGCGCGGTCGTCGCCGCGGGCCGAGCCGATGCCCATGAGCGCCGAGCCCGCCTCGGACATCACGGACTTGACGTCGGCGAAGTCGAGGTTGATCAGACCGGGCGTGGTGATGAGGTCGGTGATGCCCTGGACACCCGACAGCAGCACCTGGTCCGCGGACTTGAACGCGTCCAGAACGCTCACCTGGCGGTCCGAGATGGACAGCAGCCGGTCGTTCGGGATCACGATGAGGGTGTCGACCTCCTCGCGGAGTTCGGCGATGCCGTCCTCCGCCTGGTTCGCGCGGCGGCGGCCCTCGAAGGTGAACGGGCGGGTGACCACGCCGATCGTCAGGGCGCCGAGCGTACGCGCGATATTGGCGACGACGGGTGCGCCACCGGTGCCGGTACCGCCACCTTCGCCTGCGGTGACGAAGACCATGTCGGCCCCCTTGAGGACCTCCTCGATCTCCTCACGGTGGTCTTCTGCCGCCTTGCGACCGACTGCGGGATTGGCTCCGGCCCCCAGGCCGCGGGTGAGTTCACGACCGACGTCGAGCTTGACGTCGGCGTCGCTCATCAACAGGGCTTGCGCATCAGTGTTGATCGCGATGAACTCGACGCCCTTGAGACCGACCTCGATCATTCGGTTGATGGCATTGACACCACCGCCGCCGACACCGATGACCTTGATGACTGCGAGGTAGTTCTGCGGTGCTGCCACGTCGAAGGCCTCTCGCCTCGAGTTACGTGTCGTCGCTGCGCGGTTGTCGCGCGGCGCCGACGGATGCCGATGGGACGGTCCGGAACGCCGACCCAAACCCTAACGCTGAAGTTTAGGGTTACCAGTGTGTCTGCTTCTTGGACTCTCCGAACAGGACACTAAGTCGACAAGCGGCGCACGTTCAACGAACACGCCGAACCTCCCGTTTTTCTTTTCACCCTATGTGATCACCCATAGCGATGACCAACCAGGGTGCTGGCCAGCACAGATGCGCGTCAACTACCTGATGCGGCAGGGGCGGTTGGCGCGCTCACGTCGAAGTGCCGCGCCTTGGGCGCGGCTTTCATCAGCGCCGTGAGAGCGCGCGCCTTCGCCTCGCCCTCCTCTGCGCTGCCCCAGACCACCGTACGGTCCCGGCTCAACTTCAGGGTGATGTAGTCGTATGAGCGGACTGTCACAACTCTTGTGTCCGTGGCGACTTTTCCGGGAAGTTCGCCCCACACACGAACCGCCTCGACAACGAGCCGATCAGGTCCGAAACGGCGCAGACTCGGGGACTGGCCCACGGTCAATTCGAGCAGCGGAAGGGCCTTGGGAGCCTTGTCCACCGTGGCGAACCGGACGCCTTCCGCGTCCACTTCGATGAACCGTGCGCCCTTCTCCATAAGCAGGACAGGCTTTCGCTCGGTCACTTTGAGATCGATCCCGTCCGGCCACGACCGTACGACATCCACCGAGTCGATACGGGGCAGCTTATGCCGAAGCCGGGCCTCAATGGCGTCCGTATCGACGGAAATCAGCGGCGAACCGATCGGGAGGGCCGCCGCCGCCGTGACCTCGTCCGGTGTCAGAACCTCGGTTCCGGAGGTCTTCACCTGCTCCAGGCGCACCCACTGGGAGCCGTAGAGCACCCAGATTCCGGTGGCGAGGAGAACAACCGCGGCCGTGGCGATCAGCAGGGAGCGACGGCCGGGGAAGCGGAGCCGGCGCAGCGGGGAGCCCTGGCGGGGCGGGCGGACCGACCCCTCCGAAGGCCCCCGCGCACCGCGTTCGGCGGTGGTCGGACCGGCCACGCTCCCCTGCCCTTCTTACGCCTTGCGGCGTGCAGCGATCGCCTCGTACACCATGCCGACGAGCAGATCGTCGGCGTCCCTGCGGCCGAACTCGGCGGCGGCACGGGACATCTCGTACAACCGGTGCGGATCGGCGAGCACCGGAAGGACATTGCCCTGGACCCACGCGGGGGTGAGTTCCGCGTCGTCGACGAGCAGTCCGCCGCCGGCCTTGACCACCGGCTGGGCATTCAGCCGCTGTTCGCCGTTGCCGATCGGCAGCGGTACGTACGCGGCGGGCAGCCCGACGGCGGAGAGTTCGGCGACGGTCATCGCGCCCGCGCGGCAGAGCATCATGTCGGCCGCGGCGTACGCGAGATCCATCCGGTCCACGTAAGGTACCGGGATGTAGGGCGGCATTCCGGGCATGTTGTCCACGCGTGGCAGTTCGTTCTTCGGGCCGACCGCGTGCAGGATCTGGATGCCCGAGCGCTGGAGCACCGGAGCGATCTGCTGGATGACCTCGTTGAGGCGGCGGGCGCCCTGCGAGCCGCCGGAGACCAGCAGCGTCGGCAGGTTGGGGTCGAGGCCGAAGGCGGCGCGTGCCTCGGGGCGGACCCGGGCGCGGTCCAGGGTGGCGATGGTGTGGCGCAGCGGGATGCCGATGTAGCGGGAGTTGCGCAGCTTGCTGTCGGGCGTGGCGACGGCCACCCCCGCGGCGTACCGCGAGCCGATCTTGTTGGCCAGGCCGGGCCGGGCGTTGGCCTCGTGGACCACGATCGGCACGCCGAGGCGCTTGGCCGCCAGATAGCCGGGCAGCGCGACATAGCCGCCGAAGCCGACGACACAGTCCGCCTTCGTACGCTCCAGGATCTGCTCGGCGGCCTTGATCGTGCCGCGCAGCCGCCCGGGGACGGTGATCAGCTCAGGGGTGGGCTTGCGCGGCAGCGGAACGGCGGGAATGAGCGCCAGCTCGTAGCCCCGCTCGGGCACGAGCCTGGTCTCGAGCCCCTTCTCCGTGCCCAGGGCCGTGATACCCACGGTCGGGTCCTGCCTGCGCAGGGCGTCCGCGAGGGCGAGCGCGGGCTCGATGTGGCCGGCGGTCCCCCCACCGGCGAGTACGACATGCACCGAAATTCACCGCTCTCCGGACGGACGCATCTTGACGCGCCGCCTCATCGTTTTCCATCTCACCCCGGGCCTCCGCACGGCCAGAGCCGCCTTCGCGGCCGGGTCCTCTCGCGCGAAGGCGATCAGCAGCCCCACAGCGAACATGGTCGGCAGCAGAGCCGACCCTCCGTAGGAGAACAGCGGGAGCGGGACACCGGCGATCGGCAGCAGGCCGAGCACCGCACCGATGTTGACCACGGCCTGGGCCGTGATCCAGGTGGTCACACCTCCCGCGGCGTACCTCACGAAGGGGTCCTCCGTGCGTCCGGCCACGCGGATACCCGCATAGCCTAGAGCCGCGAACAGGGCGAGCACCGACAGCGTCCCCGCCAGACCGAGTTCCTCCCCGGCGATGGCGAAGATGAAATCGGTGTGAGGTTCGGGGAGTTGACCCCATTTTTCCACACTTGCACCGAGTCCGGAACCGAACCATCCGCCAGACGCAAGAGCATAGATGCCGTGCACAGCCTGCCAGCACTCGCCTTGGGGGCCGAGGTCGATCGCGCCGATGCAGGAGAGCCGGGACATCCGGTTCGCATTTGTCTTGATGAGCATCAGACCGACGAGGGCGGCGATGCCGAGCACGCCCGCGAACAGCCGGGTCGGCGCTCCCGCCAGCCACAGCAGACCGAAGAGGATAGCGGTGAGGATGATCGCCGTACCCATGTCGCCGCCGAGCATGATCAGGCCGAGCAGCAGGAAGGCGACCGGGACGAGCGGGACCAGCATGTGCTTCCACTGGGTGAGCAGCCGCTTGTCCTGCTTGCGGGCCAGCAGGTCGGCGCCCCACAGGATCAGCGCCAGCTTGCCGAACTCGCTGGGCTGGAGCTGGAAGGGGCCGCCCAGATAGATCCAGTTCTGGTTGCCGTTGACCGCGTGCCCTATCCCGGGGATCTGGACGAGCACCATCAGGAAGACGGCGCCCATGAGCAGCGGGTAGGACAGGGCCCGGTGGAGCTTGGCGGGCATCCGGGACGCGACCAGCAGCAGACCGGTGCCGATGGCCGCGGCGAGGAACTGCTTGCGGAAGAAGTACGAGGCCGGGAGCGACAGCTCCAGCGCCTTGATCATCGAGGCGGAGTAGACCATCACCAGGCCGAGCACGGTGATCAGCAGGCTGCTGCCGAGGATCAGGTAGTACGCGGTCAGCGGGCGATCCCAGGCGCGGCGTGCCTGCTCGTACAGCCTTCGGGCGCCCCTGCTGCTGGGCGGGCGGGAGACGCTCGGCCTGCGAGTGAGGGCGGGGCTCCGCCCCGGGCGCCTCGCCTCGATCGCCTCAGAGGCTCCCTTGGAGCCCGTCCGGCGGCTCCGGACTCGCCCGGAGGGGGCGGCGTCGGTGTCATCGGCCGGCATGGTCGCTGTCCCCTCCAGTCGTGCCTGGCGCGGGGGTGTGGCCGGTCAGGCGCGCTCGGCGGGGAGTTCACGGACCGCGTCCGCGAACGCCTCGCCTCGCTTGTTGTAGTTGGCGAACATGTCCATCGACGCACAGGCCGGGGCCAGCAGAACCGTGTCCCCGGGACGGGCCAGCCGCGCCGCTTCCCGGACCGCCGCCGACATCGCCCCAGTGTCTGTCCGGTCGAGGTCGACGACCGGGACCTCGGGGGCGTGTCGCGCGAGGGCTTCGCGGATCAGGGCGCGGTCCGCCCCGATCAGGACGACGCCGCGCAGCCGCTGTGCCGACTTCGTGACGAGCTCGTCGAAGGTCGCCCCCTTGGCCAGTCCGCCCGCGATCCACACGATCGGGTCGTAGGCGGCCAGGGAGGCTTCCGCGGCATGGGTGTTGGTGGCCTTGGAGTCGTCGATGTACGCGACACCAGCGACGTCCGCGACCTTCTCGATGCGGTGCGGGTCGGGCCGGAAGCTGCGCAGTCCGTCGCGTACGGCCGCGGGTGCGACACCGTACGCACGGGCCAGCGCCGCCGCCGCAAGGGCGTTGGCGATGTTGTGCGGGGCGGGCGGGCTGACGTCCCCGACCTCGGCGAGCTCCTGGGCCTGCTTGTGCCGGTTGTCGACGAAGGCGCGGTCGACCAGGATCCCGTCCACGACGCCGAGTTGGGAGGGTCCGGGCGTGCCGAGAGTGAAGCCGATGGCCCGGCAGCCCTCCTCGACGTCGGCCTCGCGCACCAGGTCCTCGGTCGCCTTGTCGGCGGCGTTGTAGACGCAGGCGACCGTGTTGCCCTCGTAGATGCGGCCCTTGTCGGCGGCGTACGCCTCCATCGAGCCGTGCCAGTCGAGGTGGTCCGGCGCCAGGTTGAGCACGACGGCGGAGTGGGCGCGCAGCGAAGGCGCCCAGTGCAGCTGGTAGCTGGAGAGTTCGACGGCGAGGACGTCGTACGTCGTGTCGCCGAGAACCGCGTCAAGGAGCGAGACGCCGATGTTGCCGACGGCCGCGGTGCGCAGACCCGCTGCTTCGAGGATCGAGGCGAGCATCCGCACGGTCGTGGTCTTGCCGTTGGTGCCGGTGACCGCGAGCCAGGGCGCGGCGTCGGGACCGCGCAGCCGCCAGGCCAGTTCGACATCGCCCCAGACGGGTACGTCCGCCTCGGCCGCGGCCAGGAAGAGCGGCTTGTCCGGCTTCCAGCCGGGGGTGGTGACGATGAGCTCGGTGCCCTCGGGCAGGGTCGCCCCGTCGCCGAGGCGGACGGTGATCGACTCCGCCTCCAGTTCGGCGGCCTGGGCGCGCGAGCGCTCGTCGTCCCCGTCGTTGACGACGGTGACGACGGCGCCCAGACCGTGGAGCACGCGGGCGGCCGGGATCCCGGAGACTCCGAGACCCGCGACGGTGACCCGCTTGCCCTGCCAGTCCTGCGCACTCACTTGTCGGCCGCCCAGCCCGCGTAGAAGAGCCCCAGACCCACGATGACGCACATGCCCTGGATGATCCAGAAGCGGACCACCACAAGGACTTCGGACCACCCCTTGAGTTCGAAGTGGTGCTGGAGCGGTGCCATCCTGAAGACCCGCTTACCGGTCATCTTGAAGGAACCGACCTGGATGACCACGGACATGGTGATCAGGACGAACAGCCCGCCGAGCAGGGCGAGCAGCAACTCCGTACGGGAGCAGATCGCCAGGCCCGCGAGCGCACCGCCGAGGGCGAGCGAGCCGGTGTCGCCCATGAAGATCTTGGCGGGCGAGGTGTTCCACCACAGGAAGCCGAAGCAGGAGCCCATCAGGGCGGAGGCGACGACGGCGAGATCGAGCGGATCCCGCACTTCGAAGCAGGCGTTGGGGTTGGTGAGTGTCACCGCGTTGGCGCAGGACTCCTGGAACTGCCAGAGCCCGATGAAGGTGTACGCGCCGAAGACCATCACCGAGGCGCCCGTGGCCAGGCCGTCCAGACCGTCGGTGAGATTCACGCCGTTGGACATCGCGAGAATCATGAACAGCGCCCAGACCACGAAGATCACCGGGCCGATCGACCAGCCGAAGTCCGTGATGAACGACAGCTTGGTGGATGCGGGGGTCTGGTTGCGGGCGTCGGCGAACTGCAGTGACAGCACGGCGAAGGCGATGCCGACGATCAGCTGTCCGGCCATCTTCGCCTTGGCCCGCAGACCGAGCGAGCGCTGCTTGACGATCTTGATGTAGTCGTCCAGGAAGCCGACCAGGCCCATGCCCGCCATCAGGAAGAGCACCAGCACGCCCGAGAACCTCGGGTCCTCGCCGGTGATCACCTTGGACAGCGCGTACGCGATCAGTGTGGCGAGGATGAAGGAGATGCCGCCCATGGTGGGCGTCCCCTTCTTGCTGCCGTGGCTGCGCGGGCCGTCGTCCCGGATGAACTGCCCGTACCCCTTGCGGGCCAGGAGTTTGATCAGCAGCGGGGTACCGACCAGGGTCAGAAAGAGCCCGATGGCTCCCGCGAAGAGGATCTGCCTCATCGGCCGGTGACCTCGCCCTCGGTCGTGGTCTCGAGCAGCGCCTGGGCGACCCGCTCGAGCCCGACCGACCTGGAAGCCTTCACCAGCACGACGTCTCCCGGACGCAGTTCACTGCGCAACAGGTCGACCGCCGCCTGCGCGTCGGACACGTGCACCGACTCCTCACCCCACGAACCCTCGTTATATGCGCCCAGTTGAAGCCAGGACGCTTCCCTGCCCCCGACTGCGACAAGCTTGCTGACGTTGAGCCGGACGGCGAGCCGCCCGACCGCGTCGTGCTCGGCGAGCGCTTCGCCACCGAGCTCGGCCATCTGACCGAGCACCGCCCACGTCCGCCGCCCCTGGCCCATGGCCGCGAGCGCACGCAGCGCGGCTCTCATGGACTCGGGGTTCGCGTTGTAGGCGTCGTTGACGACCGTCACGCCGTCCGGACGCTCGGTGACCTCCATGCGCCACCGCGAGAGGGTGCCGGCCTCGGAGAGCGCCAGGGCGATCTCGTCGACGGACATGCCCAGCTCATGGGCGACGGCGGCCGCGGCGAGCGCGTTCGACACGTGGTGCTCACCGTACAGCCGCATGGTCACGTCACTGCACCCGGTGGGGGTGTGGAGTGTGAAGGCAGGCTGTCCTTGCCGGGTGAGCCGGACATTCTCGGCACGTACGTCCGCGTCCGCGGCTTCTCCGAAGAGGATCACGCGGGCCTTGGTGCGGGACGCCATGGCGCGTACGAGGGGGTCGTCGGCGTTGAGGACGGCCACGCCGCCCGCATCGGCCGGGGGCAGGCTCTCGACGATCTCGCCCTTGGCCTCGGCGATCTGCTCGCGGCCGCCGAACTCGCCGATGTGGGCGGTGCCGACGTTCAGTACGAGAGAGACCTTCGGCGGGACCAGGCCGGTGAGATAGCGGATGTCGCCGATGTAGCGGGCGCCCATCTCGAGGACGAGATGCTCGGTGTCCTCGGCGGCCCGCAGCGCGGTCAGCGGCAGACCGATCTCGTTGTTCAGATTGCCCGCCGGGTAGACCGTGGGGCCCTTGCGCTGAAGGACCTGGGCGATGAGGTCCTTGGTGCTGGTCTTGCCTGAGGAACCGGTGAGCGCGACGGTCGTGGCGCCGAGGCGTTCGACGACGGAGCGCGCGAGGGCGCCGAGCGCGGCGGTCACGTCGGGCACGACGATCGCGGGTACGCCGACGGGGCGGGTGGCCAGCACGGCGACCGCGCCTGCCGCCGCGGCCCGCTCGGCGTAGTCGTGGCCGTCGACCTTCTCACCTGCGAAGGCGGCGAAAAGGGCGCCGGGCTGCACCGCGCGGGAGTCGATGACGACGGGACCGGTGACCCGCAGGTCCGGATCCGGTATGTCGTACGACTGCCCGCCGACGATTTCGGCGATCTCGGCGAGGGAGAGGGCGATCACTGCTTCATCCCACTGTTCGAAGAGCTTGCGGCGTTCTCGATGGCCGCGCGCAGGACCTGGCGGTCGTCGAAGGGGCGGACCACTCCGGCGATGTCCTGGCCCTGTTCATGGCCCTTGCCGGCGACCAGCACGGTGTCGCCGGGCTGTGCACGGGCAACGGCCGCGGCGATGGCGGCGGCCCGGTCGGCCTCGACCAGGACGTCCCCGCGTTCGTGGATCGGAACCTCGGCCGCCCCGGCGAGCATCGCGGCCAGGATCGCGAGGGGATCCTCGGAGCGTGGGTTGTCGGAGGTCAGTACGGCGGTGTCGGCGAGGCGTGCGGCGGCGGCGCCCATCGGGCCGCGCTTGGTCCGGTCCCGGTCGCCGCCGCAGCCGAGGACGATGTGCACCTTGCCCTCGGTGACCTTGCGCAGGGAGCGCAGGACCGATTCGACGGCGTCCGTCTTGTGGGCGTAGTCGACGACGGCGAGATACGGCTGGCCCGCGTCCACACGCTCGAGGCGGCCCGGTACGCCGGGGACGGCGGCGATGCCGTCGGCGGCGGTCTGCGGGTCGATCCCGGCGACGGCGAGGGTGACCACGGCGGCCAGGGTGTTGGCGACGTTGAACGGCCCGGGCAGCGGGGCCTGTGCACGGATCCGCTCGCCCGCCGGGCCGACCGCCGTGAACGCGGAGCCTACCGCGCTGACTTCGACGTCCTCGGCCCGCCAGTCGGCGTCCGGGTGACCCTCGGCGGAGAAGCTGGTGACCGGTACGGACGCCTCCTTGAGGAGCCTGCGGCCGTACTCGTCGTCGAAGTTCACGACCCCGAGCCTGCTGCGCTTCGGCGTGAACAGCTGCGCCTTCGCCTGGAAGTAGTCCTCCATGCCGGAGTGGAATTCCATGTGCTCGGGGCTGAGGTTGTTGAAGACGGCGACGTCGAAGACGCAGCCGTCGACCCGGCCGAGTACGAGGGCGTGGCTGGAGACCTCCATGGCGACCGACTGGACGCCGCGTTCGCGCATGACGGCGAACAGGGCCTGGAGGTCGGTTGCTTCCGGGGTGGTGCGCTCGGACTTGATGCGCTCGCCGCCGATCCGCATCTCGACCGTACCGATCAGACCCGTGCTGTGGCCGGCCGCTCTGAGCCCGCCCTCGACGAGGTATGCCGAGGTGGTCTTGCCGGAGGTGCCGGTGATGCCGATCTGCAGCAGGCCGTCGCCGGGATGCCCGTAGATCTCGGCGGCGAGGGCGCCCATGCGGCCGCGCGGGTCGTCGGTGACCAGGACCGGCAGGCCGGTCGCGGCGGCGCGCTCGGCGCCCGCCGGGTCGGTGAGCACCGCGGCCGCCCCCAGGTCCGCCGCCTGGGCGGCGAAGTCGGCGCCGTGGAAGCGGGCACCGGGCAGGGCCGCGTACACATCGCCGGGGCGTACCGCCCGGGAGTCGTGGGTGATGCCGGTGACCTCACCGGGGCCGGGGCTCTTCACACCCAGCTCGGCGGCCAGCTCCCCCAGGGATGTCGGGCGGGGCCGGTCCGGACGGGGCGCTCCCGGCTGTTTGGCGGGGGCGTCCTGCTGGGCGGTTCGGTACTGATCAGCGTGCGACACGGCGGTGAGCGTACCGGGCGCACCCGGCCCGCGGCTAAATGAGGGGGCCTCGCGCACGGACGGGTCCGGCGGGTTCCCGGAATCGGAGGTGATGGTTGTCACTGGTGGTTCCTCCGGGGTCACTCGCCGGCCTGGAAGGTGACGGGCAGCCGGGCGGGGGCGGCGCCGGTCGGTGCGACCTGGAGGGTCTTGAGCGCGAACTCCATGACCTTCTGGTAGATCGGGCCGCAGATCTGGCCGCCGAAGTAGCTGCCCTTGGTCGGGTTCTGGATGGCGCAGTAAACGGTGATACGGGGTTTGTCGGAGGGCGCGAAGCCCGCGAATGAGGCGGTGTAGCCCTTGTAGCGGCCCAGTTCCGGATCGACCCGGTTGGCCGTTCCGGTCTTGCCCGCGACGCGGTAGCCGGGGATACGGGCCTTGGTGCCGGTGCCCTCCTCGTCGCCGACGACCGACTCCAGCATGGTGGCCAGCGTTCTGGCCGTCTGCTCGCTGACGACGCGGGTCCTGCCGGGAGCGGGCGCCGGGGTGAAGCGTCCGTCGGGCCCCTTGGTGCCGCGGATCAGGGTGGGCTCGATGCGTACGCCGCCGTTGGCGATCGTCGAGTAGACGGAGGCCGCCTGCATGGCATTGAGCGAGAGTCCCTGGCCGAAGGGGATCGTGTACTGCTGCGAGGTGGACCACTTCTGCGGCGTGGCGAGGATGCCGGGCGTCTCGCCCGGATAGCCGAGCCCGCTGGGGCTGCCGATGCCGAATTTGCGCAGATACGAGTAGAGGACCTGGTTGGCGGCGGGCTGGGTCTTGCCGAGCTGGCCGGCCGCCAGGATGGTGCCGATGTTGCTGGACTTGGCCAGTACGCCGTTGAGCGTGAGGTTCCAGGTGGGGTGGTCGATGTCGTCCTTGAAGAGCCGGTCGCCGCGGTGCAGCCGGTTGGGGACGACGACATGGGTGGCGGGGGTCGCGGCCTTCTCCTCCAGCACGGCGGCCATGGACATGACCTTGGCGGTCGAGCCCGGTTCGTAGGCGTCCTGGAGCGCGGCGTTGCCCATGGCGGCCGAGTTGGCCTGCGTGAGGTCGTTGGGGTCGAAGCCCGGTGCATTGGCCATGGCGAGCACCTCGCCGGTCTGGGTGTTCTGCACTATCACGTAGCCGCGGTCGGCCCTGGACTTCGTCACCTGCTCGCTGATGGCCTTCTGAGCCGCCCACTGGATGTCGCGGTCGATGGTCAGCTCGATGTCGGAGCCGGGGACGGCGGGGACTTCGCGGGAGCCCGCGGTGGGGACGCGCCGGCCGCCGGACTGGGCGTAGGTGATCTCGCCGTCCTTGCCGGCCAGCGCCTTGTCGAGCATGGACTCCACGCCGCCGCCTCCGCGGCCCTCGGCGTTGACGTAACCCAGTATCCCGGCGGCGAGGTCGCCGTTGGGGTAGATGCGCTTGCTGCTCGGCTCCTGGAAGACACCGCCGATCACATTGGCGCCGGGGCCCCCCTTGGCCCTGTCCGTCCTGGCCTTCTCGGCGAAGACGGACTTGAGGTCCTTGATCTGGTTCCAGACCTGGGGGGTCTGGCGGCGGGCGAGCACCGTGTAGCGGGACTTGGGGGCCTTGAGCTTCTTGGTGAGTTCGGCCGCGTCCTTGCCGAGGATCGGGGCGAGCAGCGCGGCGGCCTGTTCCGGCGCGTCGGGGGCCTTGCTGTCCTTCGGCGTGAACATCTTCGGGTCGGCGATGATGTCGTACGCGTCGACGCTGGTGGCCAGGGCGATTCCGGCCCGGTCGGTGATCTCGCCGCGCTCGGCCGTGAGCTTGTGGCTGAGGTAGCGGTTCTTCTCCGCCTTGGCGGCGTACGCGCTCGCGTCGACGGCCTGTACCTGGAGCAGGCGTACGACGAAGGCCAGCATCACCAGCGTCAGGCCGAGGCTGACCAGGCGCAGGCGAGGGCGGGGACTGCCGAGCCGGATGGCGCGCGGGGCCGGCCTGGGGCGGCGGGGCGCGGGCCGGACGGACGGTCGCCTGGCGGGTCCTGGCACCCGGCGGCGCGGTGGTTCCTTGGGCACTGCGTCACCTGCCGGGGGTCGTCGGGGTCGGCTTCGCGGACGGGGGCGACGGCTTGGTCGTCGGGCCTGTGGTGGGCGCGGGCACAGGGGCCGTGGCCGGGGACGCCGTGGGCGAGGGAGACGGGAGCGTCGGCTTGCGGATCTCCATCGGCGACGGGCCGGGCGACGGCAGCGCGGTGGCCTCGCCCGGAACGCCGCGTACCGTGCCGTCCGGATCGAGGAAGGCCGGACTGCCGCCCGGCACCATGCCCAGCTCGCGGGCCCTGCGCTCCAGTGCGCCGGGGGCGGAGCGGTCGTCCACGTCCCGCTGCAGCGCCTGCTGCTCGTCGGTGAGTTCGGTGGTCTTCCGCTTGAGCTCGCTCAGCTTGAACGAGCCTTGGTTGAGAGCGGAGTTCAGCAGCAGCAGCGTGATCAGGCCGCCGCCGAGGAGCACGACGACCAGCAGGACGAAGGGAGTACGGGCGGCGGTGCTCGGCCCCGACGGCATCAGCCTGGCGAGCCGCGCGGCCCGCCCCTTCAGCTGCTTGGCCGCTGAGTTCACACGTCCTCCCGGATGCGCTGCGCTCCCCTGAACCGCGCGGGCGCCGCACGGCGGTTCTCGGCGACCTCCTGCTCGGTGGGGAGCTCCGCACCGCGGGTCAGCAGCTTGAGCCGGGGCTGGTACTCCTCGGGGACGACCGGCAGTCCGGGTGGCGCCGTGTTGGCCGCGCCGGCCGCGAAGACCTGCTTGACCAGCCGGTCCTCCAGCGAGTGGTAGGACAGGACGGCGATACGGCCGCCGACGGCGAGTGCTTTGACGGCCGCCGGGATCGCGTGCTCCAGGACGGTCAGCTCGCCGTTCACCTCGATGCGCAGGGCCTGGAAGGTGCGCTTGGCGGGGTTGCCGCCGGTGCGCTTGGCGGCCTGCGGCAGCGCGTCGCGGATCAGCTCGACGAGCCGGGCGCTGTTGGTGAAGGGCTCCTTCTCGCGTTCGCGTACGACTGCCGAGACGATCCGCTTGGCCTGCTTCTCCTCGCCGTACATGCGCAGGATCCGCACCAGCTCACCGGGCGGGTAGGTGTTGAGGACCTCGGCCGCGCTGACGCCGGTCGTCTGGTCCATGCGCATGTCGAGCGGGGCGTCCTGGGCGTAGGCGAATCCGCGGTCGGCCTCGTCGAGCTGCATGGAGGAGACGCCGAGGTCGAACAGGATGCCCTGGACGCGGGGGATCCCCAGCCGCTCAAGGACCTGCGGCAGCTCGTCGTAGACGGCATGCACCAGGGTGGCCCGGTCACCGAAGGGGGCGAGCCGCTCGGCCGACAGCCGCAGCGCTTCGGTGTCGCGGTCGAGCGCGACCAGGCGTGCCTCGGGGAACTGCGTGAGCAGAGCCTCGCTGTGTCCGCCGAGCCCCAGGGTGCAGTCGACCACCACCGCGCCCGGCATCTGCAGGGCCGGGGCCAACAGGTCCAGGCACCGCTGGAGCATCACCGGGACGTGTCGGGTCTGACTCATGCGCCCTCTCAGGTCCGGCGCGGGGTGTACGTACTGCCGGGTCCCCGCCCGCTCAGAAGGGCCGTACGTACGCCGCACACGCGGGGAGAAAATGGAAATGTGCAGGATGGGTCCGTGAACTGCGCGTCACTTTAGTCCACGCGTCCTCCCGGTCAATCAACCGGATGGCGCGTGGCGCGCGGCACCTGGAGACACGTCGCGGATGCGGACACTTCACCCGTACGGGCGCGTCGGCTTCACACCTGTGGGTTAGCTCACAACAAGGCTCATTGATGTTCTTTGTCCCCCCTCACAGCGGGCTTCGGCCGTCTGTGCGCATTACCGTCGTCCTCATGTCGACTTCCGCGCACCACCCCGCAGAAGCAGCCCCTCCCCGTGGCACGGTCACCGACCGCCTCGTCGAGGCGAACCTGCGCTACGCCGCCGGTTTCGAGGACCCCGGGATGGACGCGCGCCCCGTACTGCGCGTGGCCGTCGTCGCCTGTATGGACGCCCGGCTCGACCTGCACGACGCGCTCGGCCTGGAGCTGGGCGACTGTCATACGATCCGCAACGCCGGCGGCGTGGTCACGGACGATGTGATCCGCTCGCTGACCATCAGCCAGCGGGCGCTCGGCACCCGCAGCGTCATACTCATCCACCACACGAACTGTGGCCTGGAAAGCCTGACGGAGGACTTCCGCCACGAGCTGGAGGACGAGGTGGGGCAGCGTCCGCCGTGGGCGGTGGAGGCCTTCCGGGATGTCGACCAGGACGTACGTCAGTCGATGCAGCGGGTGCGCACCTCGCCTTTCCTGCCGAACACCGACGACGTCCGCGGCTTCGTCTTCGACGTGACGAGCGGGCTGCTGAGGGAGATCGACCCCGCTGTGTGACCAGCAGGACACCCGGAGAAATGCGGCAACTCCGACAATTCCCACTCCTTTATCCACAGGCGAGTGACACGACGCGGTAACGGCAACAAGAATGCGGGTGTGACACCTTCCGGAACCTTCCGGAGCTGGTGTCCGTGATTCGGGGTGGGCCGGGCCGTCTGAAAGGCGCCGGCCCGTAGAACGGGCCGAGGAGGGCCGGGTGACGACCTATGACGATCGAGCGAGCCTCACAGATCTGACCACCACAGCGGAGCGGGTGCGCCGGTCGGTGGAGGGTGTGATCGAGGGCAAGCCTGAGGTCGTACGGCTTTCGCTGACCGTGCTGCTCGCCGAGGGGCATCTGCTCATCGAGGATGTGCCGGGCGTGGGCAAGACGATGCTGGCCAAGGCTCTGGCGCGGTCCATCGACTGTTCGGTGCGGCGCATCCAGTTCACGCCGGACCTGCTGCCGTCCGACATCACCGGTGTGTCGATCTTCGACCAGCAGCGGCGTGACTTCGAGTTCAAGCCGGGCGCGATCTTCGCCCAGATCGTGATCGGCGACGAGATCAACCGCGCGTCGCCCAAGACGCAGTCGGCGCTGCTGGAGTCGATGGAGGAGCGCCAGGTCACCATCGACGGCAAGACCTACGAACTGCCCAGCCCCTTCATGGTGGTGGCCACCCAGAACCCGGTGGAGATGGAGGGCACCTACCCGCTGCCGGAGGCGCAGCGCGACCGCTTCATGGCGCGCGTGTCGATCGGGTACCCCAGCGCGGACGCCGAGCTCCAGATGCTCGATGTGCACGGCGGCGTCTCGCCGCTCGACGATCTGCAGCCGGTGGCACACGCCCACGACATCGTGAAGCTCATCGACGCGGTGCGCACCGTCCATGTCGCCGACTCCGTGCGGCGGTACGCGGTGGAGCTGGTGGCGGCCACCCGCAGCCACCCGGATCTCAGACTCGGCGCCTCGCCGCGCGCCACGCTTCATCTGCTGCGGGCGGCGAAGGCATCGGCCGCGCTCAGCGGCCGTGACTACGCCCTGCCGGACGACATCCAGGCGCTGGCGGTCCAGGTGCTGGCCCACCGCCTGCTGCCCACCGCTCAGGCCCAGTTGAACCGGCGTACGGCCGAGCAGGTCGTACTGGAGATCATGCAGCGCATCCCCGTGCCCACGTCCGGCGGCGCCGAGACCTCCTATGTCCCGGGCCGGCAGGCCCAGCCGCCGCTCTACGGCCAGCAGCCCGGCGCCCGGCGGCTGTGATGTCGGCCGGGGGCCCCGCCGCCACGGAAGGCAAGGACACGGGCGGACTGCGGGCGGCCCTGGGCGGACTGACGACGCGCGGCCGTTCCTTCCTCGCGGCGGGGGTAGCCGCCGCGGTGTGCGCGTATGTCCTCGGGCAGGGTGATCTGCTGCGCGTCGGACTGCTGCTCGCGGTGCTGCCGCTGGTCTGCGTCGCCGTGCTGTACCGCACCCGCTACCGGGTGGCGGGCAGCCGGCGGCTCTCGCCCGCGCGCGTGCCCGCCGGCTCCGAGGCGCGTGTGCATCTGCGGATGGACAACGTCTCGCGGCTGCCCACCGGGCTGCTGATGCTCCAGGACCATGTGCCGTACGTGCTGGGGCCCCGGCCCCGGTTCGTACTGGACCGGGTGGAGGCGGGCGGGCGGCGTGAGGTGTCGTACCGGGTCCGCTCGGATCTGCGCGGGCGCTATCCGCTCGGCCCGCTCCAGCTGCGGCTGAGCGACCCGTTCGGGATGTGCGAGCTGACCCGTTCCTTCAGCGCTTTCGACACGCTGACCGTCATCCCGCGGACCGAGGCGCTGCCCGCCGTGCGGCTCGCAGGCGAGTCCTCGGGTTACGGCGACGGCCGCCACCGCTCGCTCGCGCTGGCGGGTGACGACGACGTGATCCCGCGCAACTACCGCTACGGCGACGATCTGCGCCGGGTCCACTGGCGCTCCACCGCGCGCTACGGCGAGCTGATGGTGCGCCGCGAGGAGCAGCCGCAGCGGGCCAGATGCACGGTGCTGCTCGACACCCGGCGCATCGCCTATGAGGGCGCGGGTCCCGACTCCGCCTTCGAGTGGGCGGTGTCCGGTGCGGCCTCCGCGCTGGTGCACATGCTGGAACGGGGCTTCTCGGTGCGGCTGTTGACGGACACCGGAAGCTCGGTGCCTGCCGAGGGCGCCGACGGCTTCGCCGGCTCGACCCAGGAGTCCGCGGATTCCGCGGGTCTGATGATGGACACGCTCGCCGTCGTCGACCACTCCGACGGAGCCGGGCTCTCGCGCTCGTACGACGTGCTGCGCGGCGGGAACGAAGGACTGCTGCTCGCGTTCTTCGGCGATCTCGACGAGGAGCAGGCGACCCTGGCCGCGCGCATGCGCCGGCGCAGCGGGGCCGCCGTCGCCTTCGTCCTGGACAGCGGGTCGTGGGTCACGGGCGGCGCGATCGAGGGTGCCGTCGAGGACCGGCTGCGGCTGCTGCGCGAGGCCGGCTGGACGGCGCTGGCCGTGCCGCCCGGGGCGCACCTCTCCGATCTGTGGCGCCAGGCGGGCCGGGAGCGCACCGAGTCCTCCGGCAGCGGTACGAACGGTTTCTCTGGGGGTTGGTCATGAGCGGTCGCGGAAGGCTGGCCCTGTGCGCCTACGCCGCCACGCTGATGGCGGCGGGAGCGATGCTGCCGCTGATCGAACCGGCAAGCTGGATGCTGCAGGCGGTGTTCCTGCTGGCCATCGTGAGCGGTGTGGGGGCGCTGGCCCGGCGCGTGCCGCTGGCCCGGCCGCTGACGGTGACGGTGCAGGCGCTCGTCCTGCTGTTGCTGCTCACCATCCTCTTCGCCCGGGGCCAGGCGATTCTCGGCGTGCTGCCGGGTCCCGATGCCTTCCAGCGATTCGGCGAGCTGCTGAACGCGGGCGGCGAGGACGTCGGGCGGTACGCCATCCCGGCACCGGCGACCGACGGCATCAGGCTGATGGTGCTCGGCGGAGTGCTGGTGATCGGCCTCGCGGTCGACGCCCTCGCGGTGACCTTCCGCAGCGCGGCCCCGGCCGGACTGCCGCTGCTCGCGCTGTACTCGGTCGCCGCCGGCCTGTCCGGTGGCGGCGCAAGCTGGCTGTGGTTCCTGCTCGCGGCCACCGGATATCTCGTGCTCCTGCTGGCCGAGGGCCGCGACCGGCTCTCGCAGTGGGGCCGGGTCTTCGGCGGTGCCGCGACCGCGCAGAGCCCCACGACGGGCAGATACATCCCCCCAGGAGGCGGCCAGGCGCTGGCACCGGTCCGCACGGGCCGCCGGATCGGCGCGCTCGCGCTGGGCGTCGCGCTCGTGGTCCCGGCGGCGCTGCCCGCACTGGACGGCGGGCTGCTGAACAGCGGGGGCAACGGGAACGGCCCCGGCCAGGGCGGCGGCACGATCTCCGCGGTGAACCCGCTGGTCTCGCTGCAGGACAGCCTCAACCAGCCCGAGGACCGCGAGGTCATCCGGTACAACACCAACACGACGCAGACCAAGGACCTCTATCTGCGGATCGTCGCGCTGGACCAGTTCGACGGGACCGCGTGGAAGACCTCGCAGCGCGACATCAGAGATGTGCCGAATCAGCTTCCCCAGGCACCCGGCCTGAGCCCGTCCGTCGCCGTCACCGAGATCAGGACGAACGTCTCGGCGGCGGGCTCGTACAAACAGAGCTGGCTGCCGCTCCCCTACCCGGCGACCAAGGTGGCGATCAACGGACGCTGGCGTTTCGAGCCCGAGGGCCGGACGCTGGTCGGCGACCGCGGTCAGGACACCCGAGGCGCGCAGTACTCCGTCACCAGCCTGATGGTGAAGCCGACGGCGGAGCAGCTGTCTTCGGCGCCGCGCGCCCCCGCCAAGCTGCTGAGTGAGTACACCAAGGTCCCCGACGCGCTGCCGGGCGACGTCAGGAACATCGCGAAGACGGTGACCAAGGGCGCCACGAACGACTACGCGCGTGCCGTCAAACTCCAGGACTGGTTCGCCGTCACGGGCGGCTTCCGGTACGACACCAAGGTGGAGTCCGGGACGGGCGCCGGCGCGATAAGCCGCTTCCTGAAGAAGAAGGAGGGCTTCTGCATCCACTTCTCCTTCTCGATGGCCGCGATGGCCAGGACGCTCGGCATACCCGCGCGGGTCGCGGTGGGGTTCACCCCCGGGTCCCCGCTCTCGGACGGCAGCATGTCCGTCGGTCTGCAGGAGGCCCACGCCTGGCCCGAGCTGTACTTCGAGGGCGTGGGGTGGACGCGGTTCGAGCCGACCCCCAGCCGGGGCACCCCGCCCGACTACACACGGCCCCAGTCGCCGAGCGGCGGCCCGAGCACCCCGGCGGAGCCCGAGGGAAGTGCCTCCGCGGAGCCCTCGACCGCGCCCTCCGAGACGGACAACTGCCCGCCGCAGGCGCGCCGTATCGGTGACTGCGGTGCTGCCGCGCCGCAAGAGGTCGCTCCGCCCACCGACCCGGGAACGCCCGCGAGTACCTGGGTGGGCCTGGGACTGGGCGTCGTGGCGCTGGTGCTGGTGCCGCTGCTGCCGATGCTGTGGCGCATCAGGACGCGGGCACGGCGGCTGCGCTCCGGCAGCGGGGCGCCTGCGGGCGCCGCGGATCCGGCGCTGGTCTCGCTGCAGAAGACCGGCGCCGACGGGCCGGTGGCCGACGCCGGGCGCGCGCTCGCGGAGGAGTCGGCCAGGACGCTGGCGACCTGGCAGGAGATCTCCGACCTGGCATGGGACCACGGCATCCTGCCGGACGAGTCGCAGACGCCGCGGAAGGCGGCTGCCCGCATCGTCCGGCTGGGCAGGCTGGAGGACGAGCCGGCGGCCGCGGTGCACCGGGTGGCCCGGGCGGTGGAGCAGGTGCTCTACGCCCCGGAGCCCCGTCCGGTTACGGGGCTCGGGGACGATGTCCAGCAGGTCCGTGCCGGGCTACGGGCAGCGGCGAGCCGAGGAACCCGTCTGCGGGCCCTCCTGGCGCCCCGCTCGTCCGTCCGGGTGGTCTGGGCTCTCTCGGCGCGCTGGACGGCGTTCACGGACCGCTGGGGCGTTCGCGCGACGGCGAGCAGGTGGGGGCTGCTGGACAAGTGGCCGGGCATCCTGCGCCGGCCGTCCCGGCAGCGGGGCTGACGGCTTCGGCCCGAACGGGCCGTCGAGTCATGGGGTCGGCGCAGGCCCGGCCACATGGCCCGGGCCCTTGCACCGGTGAGCCGGGGCGAGTGAGCGGGCACAGGGCTGAGGCGAGTGAGCCGACATACGGCTGAGGGGCGACGCGTTCTCGCGTCGCCCCTCAGCCGTATGTCGTGTGTTCCGCTTGCTGCCGCCGATCGGCTCAGCGGCCCTGGCCACCCTGTTCGTCGCGGCGGCGCTGCCACCGCTCCTCGATCCGGTGCATCATCGACCTGCGCTGACGGGGCCGACGGCGAGCCGTGGCTGCCGTGTCCCCCAGGGTCTGCTGCTCACCCGGTTTGGGCGCCTTGCGCCATCCGGTGACCGCGAGAACCGCACAGCCCAGCATGACGAGAAAACCCACCACGCTGATCCAGATCTGCTGCGCGACCATTCCGGCCATGAGGAGCGCGATACCCACCAGGAAGCCCGCGACTGCTTGGTAGACCCGTCGTCGGGTGTACGTACGCAGCCCGCTTCCCTCAAGCGCTGTAGCGAACTTGGGATCTTCGGCGTACAGCGCTCGCTCCATCTGCTCGAGCATTCGCTGCTCGTGCTCCGAGAGCGGCACGGAGTCCTCCTAGTCGTCGGCCGCGGGGGGCGACCGGTATGCGGCCCTTTCAGGATAGGCAGGGAATCGCCCCCGTGAAACCCGCCCTCTAACCCAATTCGCCAGTCCGGGCCGCCATGGCGGCTCAGGCGCTGAGGCGTAGATTCCCCAACCTCCGATCCGTCATGCCGGATGGTGTCCCCCGATCATACGGGGCGAAGGCCACGATCGGGTGGTGTGTGGCGTACTCCATGTGCGGTTGCGCCGCTGATCAGCCCTGCTTCTCGCCCAGTACGTGCAGCTGGGTGGCGACGGCGTGGAAGGCGGGCAGTTCGGCCGCGGCCGCCTCCAGCTTGAGCAGCGCGTCGAGTGCTCCGGGCTCGGTGTCGACCAGGACGCCCGGGACGAGGTCGGCGAAGACCCTGACGCCGTGCACGGCGCCGACCTCGACGCCCGCCTCCGCGACGAGTTCGGCGAGCTGCTCGGCCGTGAAGCGCCTCGGCACCGGGTCACCGGCGCCCCAGCGTCCGGCGGGGTCGGAGAGCGCCTGGCGTGCCTCCGTGAAGTGCCCGGCGAGTGCCCTGGCCAGGACTGCGCCGCCCATTCCGGCGGCCAGCAGGCTGATGGCGCCGGAGGCCCGGAGCGCGTCCACCGCGTTGCGTACGCCCTCGGCCGGGTCGTCCACGTACTCCAGGACTCCGTGGCACAGCACCACGTCGTAGCCGCCGCGCTCGACGACGTCGAACAGGCCGTGGATATCGCCCTGGACGCCGCGGACCCGGTCGGCCACACCGGCCTCGGCCGCGCGGCGCTCCAGTGCGAAGAGCGCGTTGGGGCTGGGGTCGACCACGGTGACGCGGTGCCCGAGCTGGGCCACGGGCACCGCGAAGTAGCCACTGCCGCCGCCGGTGTCGAGGACGTCCAGGGCATCCGTGCCCCTCGCCTTGGCCCGGCGGTCGAGGGCGTCCTTGAGGACGTCCCAGACCACGGCGGTACGGAGGGAGGCGCGGGGGCGCATCGGGTCCGACACGGCAGTTGACTCCTCGGGCGGTTGTACTCGGGCGGTTCCACGGTGAAGACGCAGACCACCCTATTGCCTTCACCGACCGCCCCCGGCCTCTGCCGGCCCGTTGTCTCACCCTGCGGCGTCCCCCGTCCCCGGCTGCTCGATCCGAGGCTGGGGCAGCACGGGCTGGAGCACGAGCATCCGCTCGACCAGGCGCAGAAACATCGCCGCGTCACGGAGCAGGTCGTCGGCGTCGCGGGCGCTGGCCGCGCCCTGTATCCCCGCCTCCGCTCGCGCCCTGCGCCGGGCGCCCGAGGCGAACAGGGCGCTCCACTCGGTCAGTTCAGGCGCTATCTCGGGCAGGACTTCCCAGGCGCTTCGGATCCGCTGCCGCCGGCGGGTGCTGGTCTCGGGCCGGCCGCGGGCGGCGAGGACCGCGGCCGCGGTGCGCAGGGCGGCCAGATGGGCCGTGGCGTACCGCTCGTTCGGCGTTGGGAGAGTGGTGGCCTCGTCCAGTCCCGTACGGGCCTGGGCGAGCAGGTCGAGGGCGGCGGGCGGTGCCGATGCCCGCCGCAGGACGGGATGCACGTCGTTCGCCGGTCCGGTCAGTGAGGGGGCAGGGCCGGTGGCGCGGCGCCGGTGTGCGGCTGCTGCGTAGGAGCTGGCCATGACGAGCCTCCTGTCGTCGTGTGACGGCACTGTGGCCGTATGTGTCCATCGTGAGGGGGACCACTGACAATCGGCTCTGACCTGCTTGTTCTCTTGGGAGACGGGGGGCGGGGCTGAAGGCTAAGGTGAAATCAGGAGTTCTGCGGCCAGCCCCCGGAGCAACCATGCGCGGACATCGCGCCGTCCCGCCCGACGATGGACAGCAACTGCTGATCACCCTCGGCCGGCTCGTCGACCAGGCCCTGGCGCAGATCAAGCTGCAGCAGGCCCGGGTGGAGCTGGCCGTTGCGCTGCAGCGCCATATGCTCCCGCCCGCGCTTCCGGTCCTTCCCGGCCTGCGCATCGCCGCCCGGTACGCGCCCTCGCGGGACGGTCTCGACGTGGGCGGCGACTGGTACGACGCCTTCGTGATGATGGACGGGTCACTAGGCCTCGCGATCGGAGATGTGCAGGGCCACGACGTCGAAGCCATCGCGTTCATGGGGCAGGTCCGCACCAGCCTGCGTGCCATCGCGGAGACGACGAGCGATCCGCGCGAGGTGCTCGGCCGCGCCAACAACCTGCTGATCTCCATGGGCTGCGGCTTGTTCGCGACCTGCTGCTTCCTTCGTTTCGACCCGGTCTGCCGCGACCTGACGGTGTCCAGGGCGGGCCATGTCCCGATGATCTGGGCCACGGAGAGCGGCCGCTCGGGCATCGCCCTCGACCGGGGAGGCCCGCCTCTGGGTGTCCTGCAGGGCGAGCTCTATCCGGTGACCCACCGACGGCTCACCGAGCCGGGAGTCCTCGTCCTGCTCACCGACGGGGTCGTCGAAGGACCGACCTATCCGATGGAGTCCGGACTGGCCGAGGTGGCCCGGCTGGTCAAGGTGGGCTTCGACGCCGACCCCGATGTGCTGGCCGCCTCCGTCATCAAGGTGGCCGACCAGACCGGTCACAGCGACGACGCCGCCGTGCTCGTCGTCCGCTACGACGGCCCGCCGGGGCCCGGGTGACCGGTCTGTCCCGTCTGACTCGCCACAGCCCCTGGCGGAGCGCAGACTGCTGTGGTGCGCACTGCGGAGATCGGCCGCTATGGACCTCCTGCGCTGCGGATCCTCGCTGTCGCCGCCGTCTACTACGGGTCCGCCCGGCTCGGGCTTCTGCAGCAGCTGGTACGCGGTCAGGTCACGCCACTGTGGCCGCCGACCGGCGTGGCCCTCGCCGGACTGCTCCTCCTGGGTCCGCGGATCTGGCCGGGCATCGCGCTCGGTGCCTTCCTGGTCAATGTGACCATCGGCCCCACCCCGCTCGCGGTCCTGGGCATCGTCGCCGGCAACACGCTGGCCCCCCTCGGCGCGTACGCGATGCTGCGGCGGGCGGACTTCCGCACCGAGCTGGACCGGCTGCGTGACGGGCTGGCGCTGATCTTCCTGGGCGCCCTGGCCGGGATGCTGATCAGCTCGACAGTGGGCAGCGGGGTGCTGGTGCTCTCCGGGGCGCTGGATGCGGGCGACTTCTGGCCGACGTGGTCGGTGTGGTGGACCGGTGACGCGATGGGGGTGCTTGCCGTCACTCCGTTCCTGCTAGCCCTGCGCCGGGCCCGGTGGCCGGGCGACGCCGGGATCGGCCGCTGGATCGAGGCGGCGGCCCTGGTCCTTGGCACGCTCTGCGTGACGATTCTGGCGACGGGTACGAACAGTTCGTCCCTGCTCTTTCTCGTCTTCCCGTTCCTGATCTGGGCGGCGTTCCGCTTCCAGCTGACCGGTGCGGCGCCGTGCGCGCTGATGGTGATGACGCTGGCGATCCTCGCCGCGGCCCGCGAGTCCGGCCCGTTCGCCCATCACGACCTGCTCGAGAACATGGTCACGCTGCAGGCCTTCAACGGCGCAACGGCACTGACCGCCCTGCTCCTCGCGGCGGTCATCACCGAGCGGAACAAGACCCATGAGGAGATCAAGCGGCTCTGCGTACAGCTCACCGAGATGGTGGCTCATATGGATCCCCGTGAGGGGCCGCAGACCGGTCGGTGACCCACCTGGTTTTGCTTCGGTCGGGGATCGGAGGTAGTTTTTGAACTGACTAGTCAGTTCAAAAATGGGGGAGGGTACGTGGACAGCCCGCACGGGGCGGCCGTCACCGCCGAGGACTTCGGGCTCAAGGGCCCGCGCGGCTGGGCATTCCGCTCGGTGAACATCGACGCGGAACCCGGCTCGCTGATCGCGATCGAGGGCCCGTCCGGCTCGGGCCGCACCTGCCTGCTGCTCGCGCTCACCGGACGGATGCGCCCCGCCGAGGGCCATGCCCAGGTCGCCGGCCTGGCGCTGCCGCGCAAGATGGCTGCCGTACGCCGCATCAGCGCGCTCGGCCACGTGCCGGGGGTCAGTGAGCTCGATCCGGCGCTCACCGTCGCCGAGCATCTGCGCGAACGGGCCTTGCTGCAGCGCCGTTTCGACGTCTCGCTGCGCGCCCTGCTGCGACCGCGGGCCGAGCGTCTGGCCGCGGCCCGCAGCCGTGTCGACGAGGCGCTGGAGGCGGCCGGGCTCGACCTGGCAACGCTCCCGAAGCAGGAGCGCACCGCCGTACGCGATCTGGAGCGGCTGGAGGCACTGCGCCTGTCCGTCGCCCTCGCGCTGATCGGCCGGCCGCGGCTGCTCGCCGTGGACGACACCGACCTCAAGCTCTCCGACACCGACCGGGCCGAAGCCTGGAAGCTGCTGCGCTCCGTCGCCGGCTCGGGCACGACGGTCCTCGCCGTGTGCAGCCAGGCGCCCGAGGACACGACCATCATCCGTACGAACGAGGAGGGGGCGGCCGATGCGCTCGCCGAAACTGGCCGCGCTTGAGCTGAAGCGGTTCGGCAGGGGGAAGCTGCCGCGCGCCGCGCTCGTCGCGGTCCTGCTGCTGCCGTTGCTGTACGGCGCGCTGTACCTGTGGTCCTTCTGGGATCCGTACGGACAGCTCGACAAGATCCCCGTCGCGCTCGTCAACGACGACAGGGGTGCCACCGCCTCCGGCAAGAAGATCGCCGCGGGCGACGAGATCACCAAGGGACTGCGCGCGAGCAAGGTCTTCGAGTGGCACGAGGTGAGCGAGGCCGAGGCCCGCAAGGGCGTCGAGGACGGCGCGTACTACCTCTCGCTGACCATGCCCGAGGACTTCAGCGCGCGCATCGCCTCCAGCTCCGGCGACTCCCCCGAGACCGGTGCCCTTCAGGTCCGTACGAACGACGCCAACAACTACATCGTCGGACAGATCTCACGGACGGTCTTCTCCGAGGTCCGCACCGCCGCCTCCGTCAACGCCTCCCGCACCTTCCTCGACCGGATCTTCATCTCCTTCTCCGGCATCCACGACGCCACCGAGAAGGCGGCGAAGGGCGCCGACCAGCTCAAGGGCGGGATCGGCAAAGCGAAGAAGGGCTCCAAGGATCTCGCTGACGGGCTGAAGGACGCCAAGAACGGCAGCGGCAGGCTGGCCGGCGGCCTGGCCAAGCTGAACAAGGGCGCGAGCGATCTCGAGACCGGCTCCCAGCAGGTCTCCGACGGCACCCAGGCGCTCGCCGACAAGGTCAACGGGGTGGCCGCCGACGTGCGCCCGTACCTCAAGGACAACGGCAAGGCGATCGGGGACGCGGCCCGCCTGGTCGCCGACTCCTCCCAGGCGATACGCCACAACCTCGACATCCTCGTGAGGACGGCCCCCGGCGCCGCGGCCCTGGCCCACAAGTCGGCCGACGAGCTGAACGCCATCTACCAGGCTCACTGCGAGGACGCCCTCCTCCCCGACCCCACCTTCTGCCCCGCCCTCAAGCGGGCCAAGGTCACCGCGGCCGATGTCGCCAAGATCGCCGACGATGTCAACGCGCTGGTGAAGGGCAACAGCGGCGATCTGAAGAAGCTCGACAGCCAACTCGCCGATCTGCAGAAGAAGGCGAACGATCTCGCCAAGCGCTCACCGCGGCTCGACGAGGACCTGGAGTCGGCCGTCGGCAAGATCAACGACCTCAACTCGGGTGCGAAGAAGGTCGCTCAGGGCGCGGACAGGCTGCACACCGGACTGGGCAGCGCCAAGTCCGGCTCCACCGATCTCGACACCGGTGTCGGCAGGCTCAAGACGGGCGCGGGCAAGCTCGACGGCGGCATGTTCAAGCTCGCCGACGGTTCGACCGAGCTGGCCGGCGGGCTCAACGACGGCGTGGGCAAGATCCCCGACTACGGCAAGAACGACCGCGACCGCCGCACCGAGGTGATGGCCGACCCGGTGAAGCTGGCCAGCCAGTCGCTGCACAAGGCGCCCAACTACGGCACCGGCTTCGCCCCGTACTTCATCCCGCTCTCCCTCTGGGTGGGCGCGATGGTCGCGTACATGATCATCCAGCCGCTGAACCGGCGGGCCCTCGCCGCGGGCGCCTCCGCCTGGCGGATCGCGGTGGCCGGCTGGCTGCCCGTGGCCGCGATCGGCCTGGCGCAGGTGGCGGCACTGATGTCCGTACTGCACTGGGGTCTTGGCCTGAAGATGGCGTACGCGGCCGGGACCATCGGCTTCCTCGCCCTCGTCACCTGCTGCTTCGCCGCGATCATCCAGTGGCTGAACGCACGCTTCGGGGCCGCGGGCCGCATCCTCGTCCTGGCGGTGCTCATGCTCCAGCTGACCTCGGCGGGCGGCACCTACCCCGTCCAGACCAGCCCGGGGTTCTTCAACGCCATCCACCCCTTCCTCCCGATGAGTTACGTCGTCGATGCGCTGCGCAGGCTCATCACCGGCGGCGGTCTCGGCCCGGTCTGGCAGGCCTGCGCGGTGCTGATCGCCTTCACCGCTGGTGCGCTGGCGCTGACCGCGGTCTCCGCCCGGCGCAAGCAGGTGTGGACGCTCGACCGGCTGCACCCCGAGCTGAGCCTGTGAGGGCGCGCGGACCTGTGAGAATCGATTCCATGGACGACGCCATGGACGCCAAGGACAGCACCAGCACAAGACGCCGGGCGACCCGGGCAAAACTCTACGAGGCAGCGGTGACGCTCATCGCCGAGCAGGGCTTCTCCGCCACCACGGTGGACGAGATCGCCGAACGCGCCGGGGTCGCCAAGGGCACGGTCTACTACAACTTCAAAAGCAAGACCGAGCTCTTCGAGGAGCTGCTGCGGTACGGCGTCGGCCTGCTCACCGCCTCGCTCCAGTCCGCCGCCGACGAGACCGCGGAACGCGGCGGCACCAAGGTCGAGGCGCTGGACGCGATGATCAGGGCCGGTCTGGTCTTCATAGACCGCTATCCGGCCTTCACCCAGCTGTACGTCGCCGAACTGTGGCGCACCAACCGAGCCTGGCAGTCGACACTTCTCGTCGTACGCCAGCAGGCGGTCGCCGTCGTCGAGACGGTGCTGCGGGAGGCCGTCGAGAACGGCGAGTTGAGCGAAGAGATCGACATTCCGCTGACGGCGGCGGCGCTGGTCGGGATGGTGCTGGTGGCAGCGCTCGACTGGCAGGCGTTCCAGCCCGAGCGGTCGATAGACGATGTGCACTCCGCCCTGTCGCGGCTGCTGCACGGCCGCGTCAGCGGTCGCTGAGGCCCGGCCCGAGCCCGAGCGCAGAGAGACAAAAGCGCCGGTCCGGCGAGGCTCGATCCCCCCGAGCCCCGCCGGACCGGCGGTGTTCCCCCATGTCCCCGTTCTCCCCCGTACTCCCCCGATCCGTCAGGGGAGCCGCGCCGTTCCGCCGCCCCGTGTCGGCGGTGCCGGCGCCGCGCCCCCTCCGTGGTCCCCACTCTTCCGTCTGCGCAGGTGGGACCCATCCGCGCGCGTACTCATCTCACCTACTAGGTACGGATACTCAGCCCTGCGCACTCATCCCCACCCGCGGCGCCCGGCGACTGGTTACGATCGCGTCCGTGTCTGTACTCCCTCTCGTCTTCACCAGCGGCTGGGCCAGCGGGATCAACTCCTATGCGGTGGTCCTCCTGTTGGGCGTCTTCGGCGCGACCGGGCTCACCGACGAGGTGCCCGCATCGCTTCAGCGCACGGATGTCCTGATCGTCGCCGGGGTGCTCTTTCTCTGCGAGGCGGTGGCGGACAAGATCCCGTACGTCGACTCGATATGGGACTCCGTGCACACCGTGGTCCGGCCGGTCGCGGGAGCGGTCGTGGCCGCGCTGCTGGCCGGGGAGAGCGGCTCGCTGCCGGAGCTCGCGGCGGGCGCGGTCGGCGGCTCGACCGCGCTGATGAGCCATCTGGTCAAGGCAGGCAGCCGGATGGCGATCAACACCTCGCCCGAGCCGTTCAGCAATATCGCGGTGAGCACGGCGGAGGATCTGGGCGTCGCCGGGATCATCACCTTCGCGATATTCCATCCGGTGGCGGCAGCGGTCATCGCCGGGACACTGCTCGCGCTCGGCGTGGTCACCGTGGTCTTCCTGGCCTCGCGGATCCGCCGGTTCTGGCGGCGCCGGGCGCAGCGGCGGGTGGAGAGACGGCCGGCGGCGGCAGGGGTCGACAGACCGCCGTGGTGACCGGGCCGCCCGGACCGGCTGTCAGTGGCGGCCGATAGGGTCGCCGACATGGGACGGATTGCGGTGATCGGCGCCGGGATGGGCGCCATGGCGGCTGCTGCCCGGCTGGCCGTGGCAGGCCACCGGGTGACGGTGTACGAGCGCTCTCAGACGTACGGCGGCGCCGTGGGCCGGTACGAGCGCGAGGGCTTCGTCTTCGACACCGGTCCGGGTCTGCTCCATCTGCCCGCCGTCTGGCGGGACTTGTTCATCAAGACCGGCAAAGAGCCGCTGGAGCAGTGCGTGGGGCTGGTCCAGGTGGACCCGTCGAGCCGTCACATCTTCGCGGACGGCGCGGCGGTGTCCCTGCCGAACGCCTCACGGGCCGGGGTCGTCTCCGCGCTGGACGAGGCGCTGGGCTCGGGCGCGGGCGAGCGGTGGGGCGAGTTCCTGGGCCGGGCGCGGGACGCCTGGGAGCGCACGAGGCGGCCGCTCCTGGAGGAGCCTCTGCGCGCCGACTGGCAGGTGCTGGGACGCGACCCCTATCCGGCGCTCCGGCAGCGCAGACTGCTGCGCGCCCGGCAGGCGTCCACGGTCGCGGAGATCGGCGCCTGGGAGCTGGCCGACCCGCGGCTGGCGGCCCTGCTCGACGCCTGCGCGCTCGCGTACGGCCTGGATCCACGCCATGCCCCGGCGAGCGCCGCCCTCCTGCCGTACATGGAGCAGACCTTCGGCAGCTGGTATGTCGAGGGCGGGATGCGTGAGCTGGCCCGAGCCGTGTACGAGCGGTGTGTGGCCCGGAAGGTGGAGTTCGTCTTCGGGTCCGAGGTGACGCGGGTCATGGAGAAGGACGGCCGGGCGGTCGGCGTCGAGCTGGCCGGTGGTGCGTTCGCCGGGGCCGATCATGTGGTGGCCGGGGTCGATACGGCGGGGCTTGTCGGTCCTGAGCTGTGGCGGGACAGGGACATAAGACCCCAAAAGGGAACTTGGGACGGGCCGTTGCCCGGCCGGTTCACGGTGCTGCTCGCCCTGCGCGGGGCGCGCCCCACGTCGGCTGTCCACCGCACGGTGGTGCACTCCCCCGGCGCGGGGGCGGAAGCGGCGGCGGTCTTCGGCGGGCGGACCGAGGCGCGGCCCACCGTCACCGTGCTGCGGCCCGGCGATCCACGGACCACTCCCGACGACGAGCACGAGGCGGTCACCCTCACGGCCACGGTCACCGGACACGGCGGCCCGGTCGACTGGACGGACCCGGCGCTGCGCGAGCGGTACGCCGAGGCGCTGATCGAGGCCGCCCGCGGGGCCCTTCCGGAGATACGGGACCGGGTGCTGTGGCACCGGATCCTCACGCCCGCCGAGACGGGAGCGCTGCACGCGCCCGCGCTGGCGGGCGCCGGTGGGCGGTATCTGCGCCCGGCGAACAGCACCCGGCTGCCGGGCCTGTATCTGGTGGGTGGCCACGCGCACCCCGGCGGCGGACTCGCGCACGCGGGAATGTCGGGAGCGCTTGTCGCCGGTCTGATCGTGGAGGGCGCGGGCTTCCGCGGCTCTCAGTGACGACTCACTCGGACCGAAGGGACGTCAGTAGCGGTACTGCTGTTCGTTGTACCCGGTCCCGGTGTCATAGCCGTACGGCGAGGGCTGCTCCTGCGGCATCGGCGGCACCTGCTCGCCGTCGCGCTGCTGCGGGACCCACACCCCACCGGGCGGCGTCTCGCCGTGCTGCGGCTGCGCGTACGGGTCGGCGTACTGCTGCTGGCCGCCGTAGCTGTCGTAGCTCTCGTAGCCGTTGTACTGCTGGCTGCCGGCATACGGGTCGGAGTACGCGGCGTACTGCTGCTGCCCGGTCCCGTAGTCGTACTGCCCGGCATACGCCTCCTGGCCCGTCGGCTGCTGCTGGTCATAGCCGGAGTAGTAGCTGTCGTACATGCCGCCGTACTGGGCGTAGCTGTGATCCTGCTGCTGCTGTTGTTGTTGCTGCTGCTGCTGCTGGGCCGCGTAGGCCGCTTCGCTATAGACGCCGTACTGCCCGGTGTCCTCCGGGAGCGGCTGCGGCTCGTAGACCGGCTCCGGATCCGGGTCCGCGGCCTCGTACGCGAGGTCGGAGACCTCCAGCGTGGGCTCGCGCGGCGGCGCGTCCGATCTGGGACCGGACTTGCGGCGGCGGCTCTCGCCCGGGCTGCCGCCGAGCGCCCAGCCGGTGGAGAAGCCGCGGCGGAAGGAGAGGGTGACATACATCTGGCCGACCGCGAAGGCTATGGCGCCGACCGCGATCACCACGACGGAGGGCAGCAATACACCGAAGACCACAGTGAGGAATCCGGCGAAGGCGAGCAGCCGCCAGCGCAGCCGCGCCTTGTACTGCAGCAGCACCTCACCGAGCAGCCACAGCGCGACGACACCGAACGCGATATAGAGGACCGTCCAGCCCATGCCCGCCCCTCTCCTTCGGCCGCCGCCCCGGGTCGGGTCGGGTACGACCGATCACGACTGCTCGTGCAGTCCGAGATTCTCGTAGATTTCGAGCGTCGCCGTGGAGTTGTTGAGCGTAATGAAGTGCAGTCCGGGGACTTCCTCGGAGAGCAGCCGTGCACAGAACTCCGTTGCGTACTCGATCCCAATGGAGCGTACAGCGGCCGGATCCTCCTTGACGGTGAGGATCCTCTCTTTCAGGTCCGTCGGGAACGTGGCATTGCTGAGCTGCGCAAACCGCTCCAGCTGCCTGACGCTGGTGACCGGCATGATCTCCGGAATGATCGGCGTGCGGCAGCCCGCGGCCGCGACCCGGTCACGCAGCCGCAGATAGTCCTCGGGCTGGAAGAACATCTGCGTGATCGCGTAGTCGGCCCCGGCGCGGCACTTGTCGACGAAGTGGCGGATGTCGGTGTCCCAGTCCTGCGAGCGCGGATGCATCTCGGGGAAGGCCGCGACGCCGACGCAGAAGTCGCCGGACTCCTTGATCAGCCGGACGAGCTCGGCGGCGTACTGCACGCCCTCGGGGTGCTTGACCCACTCGCCCATCGGGTCGCCGGGCGGGTCGCCCCGGACGGCGAGGATGTTGCGGATCCCCGCGTCGGCGTACTGGCCGATCATGTTGCGCAGCTCGGCGATGGAGTGGTTGACCGCCGTGAGGTGCGCGACCGGCGTCAGCGTGGTGTCGGCGGCGATCTGCTCGGTGGCCTTGACGGTGCCCGCGCGGGTGGATCCGCCGGCGCCATAGGTCACGGATACGAAGTTCGGGGCGACTGCCTCGACCCTGCGCAGCGCGTTCCAGAGGTTCCGCTCGCCCTTCTCGGTCTTGGGTGCCCAGAACTCGAAAGAGTAGGACGTCTTACCGGTCGCGAGCAGGTCGCGCACAGTCCGTGCGCGATCCGTCCTGGTAGAAGCTGTACCGAGGGCCATACTCGCAGGTTATCCAGGGCCTGGGGGTCACCCAACCCGAGTCCACCCATCGGACACCGAAATTTATTGAACGGCCTACTGGCCGTGGGCCCGTATCCGCTTGGTGAGATCTGCGGCAGCGGCTGCCGGATCGTCGGCCTCGGTGATCGCGCGTACGACGACGATCCTGCGGGCGCCCGCGTCGAGCACCTCGTCCAGGTTGCCCGCGTCGATGCCGCCGATCGCGAACCAGGGCCGGTCGGTCCCCAGCGCCGCCGCATAGCGCACGAGGCCGAGTCCGGGGGCGTACCGCCCGGGCTTGGTGGGGGTGGGCCAGCAGGGTCCGGTACAGAAGTAGTCCACGCCGGGCTCGATCGCGGCCGCGTCGACCTCGGACTCGGCATGTGTGGAGCGGCCCATCACGACGTCCTCGCCCAGGATGGCGCGGGCGGCCGGGACGGGGATGTCGCCCTGGCCGAGATGCAGCACGTCGGAGCCGATGGCGTGGGCTACGTCCGCGCGGTCGTTCACCGCGAGCAGCTTGCCGTGCCTGCGGCAGGCGTCGGCGAAGACCTGGAGGTGTTCGAGCTCCTCGGCCGCCTCCATGCCCTTGTCGCGCAGCTGCACGATGTCGACCCCCGAGGAGAGCACGGCGTCGAGAAAGCCGGCGAGGTCGCCCTGCTTCTTCCGGGCGTCCGTGCACAGATAGAGCCGCGCGTCGGTTAGCAGCTCACGAGCCGTGGACATGGGTGTTCCCCCCGTTGGGTCGGCGGTGTGCGGGCGGGGGCCGCTCGGCCTTTGCCCGCACACCGCTTGGTGTTGTCGTTCCGGCGTCCGGGACGCCCTGAACCGGACGCTCAGCACTCCGGAAGGCAGGTCAGACGGCGAGCGCCTGGGCCCGGCGCTTCACCTCCGTGCCGCGATTCTCGCTGAGCGCCTGCGCAGGCGTGCCCGGCAGGCTCGGGTCGGGAGTGAAGAGCCACTCCAGCATCTCTTCGTCGGTGAAGCCGTCGTCCCTCAGGAGAGTCAGGGTCCCGGCGAGACCCTTGACCACCTTGTTGCCGTCGATGAAGGCGGCAGGCACCTGAAGCGCCCGGTTCTCACCACGGCGCACGGCGATCAGCTGGCCTTCCTTGACCAGCTGCCGTACGCGTGTCACCTCGACATCGAGCATTTCCGCGATGTCGGGAAGGTGGAGCCAGGCGGGGACGAGAGCATCGATCTTTGCGTCAATCTCGGTCACAGGACAAGCGTGCCATCCCGGACTGACAGTCGGTACCCGGACCCTGCCCGGACTACGTCCGTGCCGCTGTCTTCAGAGGGACGGACGGATCGGTCGCGAGGTCCGGGTCCAGCCGCGCGCCGGCCAGGATGAGCTTGCGTCCCTGCGCCAGATCGCGGGCCCTGCCGACGGCGAGGAGTGCGACCAGGGCGCCCTCGCGCAGCCACAGCACGGTCCAGGCGGCGTCCGCCGGATCGCCGCGCCACACCATCGTGTCGGCGGTGGCGTGGTGGCCCGCGTACTGCACGAAACGGCCGAACTGTTCGGACCAGAAGTACGGCACCGGGTCGTAGATCTGCTCCGGCTCCCGGCGAGCGCTCGCGATGACGTTGGCGGCCACCGTGCGCGGCCCCTGCAGGGCGTTGTCCCAGTGGTGCACGAGCAGCCGTTCGCCGTAGCGGCCGGACGGGAAGGAG
The DNA here is from genome assembly GCF_045207475.1 of Streptomyces sp. NBC_00885. NCBI lineage: Bacteria > Bacillati > Actinomycetota > Actinomycetes > Kitasatosporales > Streptomycetaceae > Streptomyces > Streptomyces sp. NBC_00885. Next base: position 6,439,672 of record NZ_CP108796.1, on the reverse strand, counting down.
GCACAGTCGCCGACCGCGTACACATCGGGCAGCGAGGTGCGCAGATGCTCGTCCGCGGTGATTGCGCCGTCCGGGCCGAGCGCGATGCCGGAGCCCGCGAGCCAGCCGGTGGCGGGGCGCGCGCCGATGCCGACGACCACGGCTCCGGCCGCGAGCTCACGGCCGTCCGCGAGGATCACCGTTCCGGGCTCGATGCCGGCCACGCGCGCGTGGGTGATGAGTTCGACGCCGTACTGCGCGTACCAGTCGGTCATCGGGGCGGCGACCTCTGCGGGCAGGGCGCCCGCGAGCGGCCGGTCGGCCGCCTCGACGACGGTGACGGTGCAGCCGGCCTCGCGGGCGGCCGTGGCGAATTCCGCGCCGATCCAGCCCGCGCCGACGACCACTATGTCGTTCTGCTCGGCAAGGACGGGGCGCAGCCGTGCGGCATCGTCGAGGGTGCGCAGCAGATGAACCCCGGCAACGCCCTCGGCGCCCGGCAGCGTGATCGGCTCCGCGCCGCTGGCGATGACCAGGACGTCGTACGGGGCGGCTCCCGCCTCGGTGTCCAGTTCATGATCGTCCGGGCGTACGCCGTGCACCTCGCAGCCCAGCCGCAGCTCGATGCCGAGTGCCTCGAAGTCGACCTCGAAGGCCGAGCCCTCGGCCTTGCCGAGCAGGATCGCCTTGGAGAGGGGCGGCCTGTCGTACGGCTGGTGGGGCTCGGCGCCGATCAGGATGACGGGTCCGGTGAAGCCCTGTTCGCGCAGGGCCACGGCGGTCTGGACCCCGGCCATTCCCGCGCCGACGACGACCACGCGCCGCGCTGCCTGTGCTGTCTGCTGCTGCTCGCTCACCCTGCAACCTTACGCATCTGACTGTCCGTCAGGAAGCGTGTTCGGCGACGCCCGCGCCGCCGCACGCCGGCGACCGTCACAGCGCCTGCTCCCTTACTGCGAGTTGAGGGCTGGGGTTAGGGTGGCCACCGTAAGGCACTCGCGGGAGCCCGGACGCACCGGGCTGAGAGGGAGGCTGGGCGGCCTCCGACCGTACGAACCTGATCCGGGTCATGCCGGCGAAGGGAGGGGCTGGACGCCCATGTCGCGTATTTCCGAAACGCGCACTTCAGACGTCCTCGTCATCGGGGGCGGAATCATCGGTCTGGTCACGGCCTGGCGAGCCGCACAGCGCGGACTGCGGGTTGCGCTCGCCGATCCCGAGCCGGGCGGCGGGGCCGCACAGGTCGCCGCGGGCATGCTGGCCGCCGTCACCGAGCTTCACTACGGAGAGCAGACCCTGCTCGGCCTGAATCTCGAATCGGGGCGCCGCTATCCGGCCTTCGTTGCCGAGCTGGAGGAGGCGAGCGGGCAGTCGGTCGGCTACCGCGCATGCGGCACGCTCGCCGTCGCACTCGACGCCGACGACCGGGCGCATCTGCGTGAACTGCACGCCCTCCAGCACCGGTCCGGCCTGGAGTCTGAATGGCTGAGCGGGCGCGAGTGCCGTCGCCTCGAACCGATGCTCGCGCCCGGCGTACGCGGGGGCCTGCGGGTGGACGGCGACCATCAGGTCGATCCGCGACGGCTGGCAGGGGCGCTCGTGACGGCCTGCGAGCGCGCCGGGGTGATCTTCCACCGGGGCTGGGCCGAACGGCTTTCGGTGGTACGGGACCGGGCGGCCGGAGCCGTACTGACTGAAGGCGAGGAGCTCACCGCGGACCAGGTCGTCCTGGCGGGCGGCAGCCTCAGCGGCCTGCTGGGCGGCGTACCGGCAGAGGTGCTTCCCCCCGTACGGCCGGTAAAGGGCCAGGTCCTGCGGCTGACCGTGCCCAGGACGCACGCCCCCTTCCTGTCCCGGACCGTGCGGGCCGTCGTGCGCGGCAGCGATGTCTATCTGGTGCCGCGCGAGAACGGCGAGCTGGTGATCGGCGCGACGAGCGAGGAACTCGGCTGGGACAGGACGGTCACCGCCGGCGGGGTCTACGAGCTGCTGCGCGACGCGCACGAACTGGTGCCCGGCATCACCGAGCTGCCGCTCACCGAGACCCGCGCAGGGCTGCGGCCCGCCTCCCCCGACAATGCGCCGCTGCTCGGCCCGAGCGCCCTGCCCGGTCTCCATCTGGCCACCGGCCACTACCGCAACGGGGTGCTCCTGACCCCCGTCACCGGCGATGTGCTGGCCGAGCTGCTGGCGACCGGCGTGCTGCCGGACGAGGCGCGTGCCTTCACGCCGCTGCGTTTCTCTCCCGTGCGTCTGGAGCAGCCCGCATGAACGTCTCCGTGTCCATCTCCGTCTCCGTCAACGGCGAGGCCCGCGAGCTCGCCGCCGGAACCACCCTGGACACCCTGGTCGGGGCACTCACGGCCGCGCCGTCCGGGGTCGCCGCAGCCGTCAACGAGGCGGTCGTCCCGCGCGGCCAGTGGTCGGGCACGCTGCTCGGCGACGGCGATCGCGTCGAGGTTCTCACCGCCGTGCAGGGAGGCTGAGCAGGGTGGCCGACGACCGTCTGACCATCGGCGACACCTCGTTCAACTCCCGGCTGATCATGGGTACGGGCGGGGCACCCAGCCTCGACAAACTCGAACGCTCCCTCGCCGCGAGCGGCACAGAACTCACCACCGTCGCGATGCGGCGCCTCGATCCGACCGTCCAGGGCTCCGTCCTGTCCGTCCTGGAGAAGCTGAACATCCGGGTCCTGCCCAATACGGCGGGCTGCTTCACCGCGGGCGAGGCCGTCCTGACCGCGCGTCTCGCGCGTGAGGCGCTCGGCACGGACTGGATCAAGCTGGAGGTCGTCGCGGACGAGCGCACGCTGCTGCCGGATCCGATCGAGCTGCTGGAGGCCGCGGAGACCCTGGTCGACGACGGCTTCACGGTGCTGCCGTACACCAACGACGACCCGGTGCTGGCCCGGAAGCTCCAGGATGTGGGCTGCGCGGCGATCATGCCTCTGGGCTCACCGATCGGCTCCGGCCTGGGCATCCGCAACCCGCACAACTTCCAGCTGATCGTCGAGCACGCGCGCGTGCCGGTGATTCTGGACGCCGGGGCCGGTACGGCGTCCGACGCCGCGCTCGCGATGGAACTGGGCTGCGCGGCGGTGATGCTGGCATCGGCGGTCACCCGGGCGCAGGAGCCGGTGCTGATGGCGGAGGCGATGCGGCACGCGGTGGAGGCGGGGCGGCTGGCGCGGCGGGCGGGGCGGATTCCGCGGCGGCACTTCGCGGAGGCGTCGTCGCCGGTCGAGGGCCGGGCGGCCCTGGACCCGGAACGCCCGGCGTTCTGACCGCTGCGCGGGCTTGTTCCCCACCCCGCCCCTTCCCGAACTGGGGCTCCGCCCCAGACCCCGCTCCTCAAACGCCGGCGGGGCTGAAATTCAGCCCGTCCGGCGTTTGAGGACACGCGCGAAGCGCGTACCGGGGGTCTGGGGGCCTGCCCCCAGTTCGGGAAGGGGCGGGTAGGGGAAAGCCCGCCGCAGGCGCACGGGGTTCGGGGGCAGCCGCCCCGAAGAACGAGCCCCGCGTCACAGCTCGGCTGCAGTACCGCTCCGGTCCCACCCCACCGCATCCGCCCCGTCAGCCATGACTCGTAGAATCTCCCGCGTGGATACGACCCTCAAGGACCCCCTCGTCGGGCAGGTGCTCGACGGCCGCTACCGCGTCGACGCGCGCATCGCAGTCGGCGGTATGGCCACGGTCTACCGGGCCGTCGACACCCGGCTCGACCGGGTGCTCGCGCTCAAGGTGATGCACCCCGCCCTCGCCACCGACGCCTCCTTCGTGGAGCGCTTCATCCGCGAGGCCAAGTCCGTGGCGCGCCTCGCCCACCCCAATGTGGTCGCGGTCTTCGACCAGGGCGCCGAGGGTGCGTACGTCTACCTAGCCATGGAGTACGTCGCCGGCTGCACACTCCGCGACGTACTGCGCGAGCGCGGGGCGCTCCAGCCGCGGGCGGCGCTCGACATCCTGGAGCCCGTGCTGGCGGCGCTCGGCGCGGCCCACCGGGCCGGCTTCGTCCACCGGGACATGAAGCCGGAGAACGTGCTGATAGGGGACGACGGCCGGGTCAAGGTCGCCGACTTCGGTCTCGTGCGCGCGGTCGGCTCGGTCACCAACACCACCGGCACGGTGCTGGGCACGGTCTCGTATCTCGCTCCCGAGCAGATCGAGTACGGCACGTCCGACACCCGGGCCGACGTGTACGCGTGCGGGGTCGTCCTCTACGAGATGCTGACCGGCTCCAAGCCGCACTCCGGTGACACTCCCGCCCAGGTCCTGTTCCAGCACATGAACGAGGACATGCCGTCGCCCTCCGCCCTGGTGCCGGGGCTCGCCGTCGAGCTCGACGAGCTCGTTGCGAGCGCCACCGCACGCAATCCGGAGGTGCGCCCTTACGACGCTGTCGCGCTGCTGGCACAGGCGCGCGCGGCCAGGGCACCGCTCAGCGACGAGCAGCTGGACCTGGTGCCGCCGCAGGCACTGGCAGCCGATGCGGCCGAGCCCGCCGCCGCAGAGCCCTCGCCCGCCTCGGAGGACGCCACCAGCGTGATCCCCCGCGTACTCCCCCGCGTGGAGCCCGGGGTCAACCACACCGCCCGGCTGACGATGCCGCCTCCGGAGCCGCCGGAGCCGCCCCGGCCGACGGGAGGCGGCGCCGTACCCCGGCGCGGCCTGCTCGCCGCCCTGGTCGCGGTGCTGCTCGTGCTCGGCGTGGGCGCGGGCGTCTGGTACATCAATTCCGGGCAGTTCACCCGGGTCCCGGCCCTGATCGGCAAGACCGAGAAGGACGCCAGGCAGGAGCTGAAGAGCGCCGGACTCGATGTGAAGTCGGTCCGGTACGACTTCAGCGAAACGGTCCAGCGCGGCACGGTCATCAAGACCGACCCCGGGACGAACGAGCGCATCCGCGGCAATGGCTCGGTGACCGTCTTCGTCTCGCGCGGCCCCGAGATCGTCCGGGTCCCCGACGTCAAGGGCAAGCCGCTCGCCCAGGCCGAGAGCGAACTGGAGAAGGCCGGTCTCGCGCCGGGCGTGGTCACCAAGGAGTTCAGCGAGGAGATCGAGCAGGGGGCGGTGATCAGCACGGACCCGGCCTCCGGGACCCGCCGCAGCCCCGATTCCGCGGTTGCCGTCGTCGTCAGCAGGGGCGCGCCGATCGACGTCCCGAATGTGACCGGTGAGTCGGTGGACAACGCCACGAGTCAGCTGACGGGTGCGGGCTTCAAGGTCAAGATCGCCTCCGAGCAGATCAACTCCCCCGAGGAGGCGGGCTCCGTCGCCGAGCAGTCCGCTGCCGAGGGCACCCAGCTGGCCCGCGGCGACACCGTGACGCTGACGGTCTCCAAGGGCCCCCGCATGCTCGACGTTCCCGATGTCGTCGGCCTGAAGGTCGACGAGGCCACGAGCAAGCTGGAGTCGGCGGGCTTCGAGGTCAAGGTCGACAAGAGCTTCCCCTTCCTCGGCGACACGGTGGAGAGCCAGTCCGTCGCGGCGGACCAGCAGGCGCCCGAGGGCAGCACGATCACCATCAAGACCAAGGGACTGTAGTTCTCATGCGCAACCCCGTCGGCAGCCATGTCCCCGTGGCCGGCGGCCTCGCCACCACCGGTCTCGCGTACGCCCGTGAGCTGGCGGCGGAGACCGTCCAGGTCTTCGTCGCCAATCCGCGCGGCTGGGCGACGCCCGCCGGAAATCCGGCGCAGGACGAGCTGTTCCGCGCCCAGTGCGCCGCCGAGGGGATCTCGGCGTACGTCCATGCCCCGTATCTGATCAACTTCGGCTCGCACACCGAGGCGACCGCGGACAAGTCGGTGGAGTCGCTGCGGCACTCGCTGCGCCGGGGGCGCGAGATCGGCGCGAAGGGTGTGGTCGTGCACACCGGCTCGGCGACCGGCGGCCGGGCCCGTGAGGTGGCGCTGGCGCAGGTACGGGAGCGGATGCTGCCGCTGCTCGACGAACTGACCCACGACGACGACCCGTTCCTGCTGCTGGAGTCGACGGCGGGCCAGGGCTTCTCGCTCTGCTCGCGCACCTGGGACTTCGGCCCGTACTTCGAGGCGCTCGACGAGCATCCCAGGCTGGGCGTCTGCCTGGACACCTGCCACATCTTCGCGGCAGGACACGACCTGGCGGGCCCGGACGGGATGACCAAGACGCTGGATCTGCTGGTGGGGACGGTCGGCGAGGGGCGGCTCAAGCTGATTCACGCCAATGACTCCAAGGATGTGGCGGGCGCCCACAAGGACCGTCACGAGAACATCGGCGCAGGTCATATAGGCGAGGAGCCGTTCCGGGAGCTGATGCGGCATCCGGCGACCGAGGGCGTACCGCTGATCATCGAGACTCCCGGCGGCAAGGAGGGGCACTCGGCGGATGTGGCGCGGCTGAAGAAACTCCGCTGAGAGAGCTTGATTGAGGAATACCCCGGGGGGGTATACGGTTTCTGCTGTCGGCAGGAACCGCTACCTGACGTTGGGGGCTTCGCATGCAGCACGACACCCACACCGAACACGCGAGTCACGGCACCGTCAGCTGGTCGACGGCCGCCCAGGCGACGCTGCACTGCCTCACCGGCTGTGCCATCGGCGAGGTGCTCGGCATGGTCATCGGCACGTCGCTGGGCTGGGGAAACGTGCCGACGATGGTCCTCGCGATCGCCCTGGCCTTCGTTTTCGGCTACTCATTCACCCTGCGTGGCGTCCTCAAGGCCGGAGTCGACTTCAGGACCGCTTTCCGGGTCGCCCTCGCCGCCGACACCCTCTCCATCGCCGTGATGGAGCTGATCGACAACGGCGTGATCGTCCTCTGGCCGAACGCCATGGACGCGGAGCTCTCGGACCTGCTGTTCTGGGTCGCTCTCGGCGCCTCGCTCGTCATCGCCTTCGTGGTGACCACACCCGTGAACAGGTGGATGATCGGCCGCGGCAAGGGCCACGCGGTGGTCCACCAGTACCACCACTGAAGCGCACAGCCGCGACGCGCCCTCAGGACGATGCGGACGTCCCCGCGTGAATGGCGGCCACTCGCTCCACCCGGGGCCGCCAGTGCTCCAGGCCCGCCACCCGCAGGCCCACGACCTTCCCCGCGTCGTCGGCGCGGCGCAGCGCGAGGGCCGCGGTGATGTCGGGATGCGCCTCGAACGCGGCCTGCTCCTCGGGCGTCATCGGCCCGCCCTGGAGCGTGAGCGTGCGCGCGCTCTCCGGGGACAGTCCTGCCGCGTGCTCCTGATCGGCGGCCGCCAGATACCGCTTGGCGGGGATGTGGAACGCGACCAGCCGAGCGACTCTCGCTCCCAGCAGGCCACGGACCGCCGCGGCGGCGTGCTCGCCGTGCTCCGCCTCGTCGCCGGGCACCAGGTAGTGTCCGATGTCGTGCACAAGGCCTGCGACCTGCAGTTCCTCGTCGTGCGGGTGACGATCCGCCAGGACGGCGGCGGCCTGCAGACCGTGGTCGAGGATGTCCACCGGGTCGCCCGAACGGTCCGGGGTGTCCCAGACGTCCTCACAATCGGCCAGCATGGCCACCAGCCCGTCCACGGACAGCGCTCGGTCCCGGTTCATCGTCACTTCCTCGTCATGACACATGCGACTGCTTCTCACCGGGACCGGAATCTGCCGCACACGCCTGTCCACGGTGTGAACGCCAGGCATCCACGCGGTGGCCCTAGATCTCGGGGCCGTCCCCGGGCTCCTCCTGGTAGGAGTAGCGCTGCTCGCGCCACGGGTCGCCGAGATTGTGATAGCCGCGCTCCTCCCAGAAGCCACGGCGGTCGGCCGTCATGTACTCCACGCCCCGGACCCATTTGGGCCCCTTCCAGGCGTACAGATGCGGCACCACAAGACGCAGCGGAAAGCCGTGCTCCGCGGTGAGCAGCTCACCGTCCTTGTGCGTCGCGAAGATCGTGCGGTCCGCGACGAAGTCGGAGAGGCGCAAATTGGCGCTGAATCCGTACTCGGCCCAGACCATGACATGGGTGACGTTCGCCGCCGGCGGGGCGAGCTCCACGATCGTACGGGCGGGCACACCACCCCATTCGGCCCCCAGCATGCTGAACTTCGTCACGCAGTGCAGGTCGGCGACGACCGTGGAGAAGGGCAGCGCAGAGAACTCCTCATGCGTCCAGCAGCGTTTGTCGCCGTCCGCCGTGGCGCCGAAAACCCTGAACTCCCAGCGGTCCGGCTTGAATTTGGGTACGGGCCCGTAGTGAGTCACCGGCCAGCCACGCTGCAGTCGCTGCCCCGGCGGAAGCTCGGACTCCTCTGATGCGCGGTATTCCCGGCTCTCCGGCTGACCCATGCCTTCAATGGTGACAGACCTGGAGGGGTGGTCATGACCAGGTCTGGCCGGATTCGGGCAACTCCTACTAAGCATGTACTTACTGGACTGCCCCGTGCCTCGGTGCGAGGATGCGCGCACCTGCCCCAGTCACACGCGCGGAAGGAGCCTCTGCGATGCAGGGCGACCCCGAGGTCATCGAGTTCCTCAATGAGCAGCTGACTGCCGAGCTGACCGCGATCAACCAGTATTTCCTGCACGCGAAAATGCAGGAGAACTTCGGCTGGACGAAGCTCGCGAAGTACACCCGGGCCGAGTCCTTCGACGAGATGAAGCACGCGGAGGTACTGACCGACCGCATCCTCTTCCTCGACGGCCTGCCGAACTACCAGCGGCTCTTCCATGTGCGCGTCGGTCAGACGGTGACCGAGATGTTCCAGGCCGACCGACAGGTCGAGGTGGAGGCGATCGACCGCCTCAAGCGCGGCATCGAGGTGATGCGGGCCAAGGGCGACATCACGTCCGCGAACATCTTCGAGTCGATCCTGGAGGACGAGGAGCACCACATCGACTACCTCGACACGCAGCTGGAGCTGGTGGAGAAGCTCGGTGAGGCGCTGTACATCGCGCAGCTGATCGAGCAGCCGGAGAGCTAGGCCGGGCAGTCAGGAGTGAGCCGAGCCGGAGCTACGCGGCTTCGCTGAGCTCGGGCCGAGGGGCCGGCTGGGTGTCGGCGGCCAGTACGGTCGCGCCATTGCCCTGCTCGAGCAGTTCCCGGCGGGGGCAGGCTGCACGGCCCAGGATCCCCTGAATACGGCGCACGCACGATCCGCAGTCGGTACCGGCCTTGGAGACCGACGCGATCTGGCGGGGAGTGCAGGCACCGGCATCCGCGTGTTCCTTCACCTGCTTCTCGGTGATGCCGAAGCATGAGCAGACGTACACGCGGTTCACCTCCCGGGCGGGATCTATGGGTGGCGCCTTTCCCGATGATCGGTGAGGCTAACCTAACCTTACCCGGCCGGGCGGGTCCGCAAAAGCCCCGGATATGCCGATGGGGCGCGGATCACATCGATCCGCGCCCCACCGTCGTTGATCCGTCACTACGGGTCCGCCTACTGGTCGCGGTACATCTCCGCCACCAGGAAGGCCAGGTCCAGGGACTGGCTGCGGTTCAGCCGAGGGTCGCAGGCCGTCTCGTAGCGCTGGTGCAGATCGTCGACGAAGATCTCGTCGCCGCCTCCCACGCACTCGGTGACATCGTCACCGGTGAGCTCGACATGGATGCCGCCCGGGTGAGTGCCGAGGGCCTTGTGGACCTCGAAGAAGCCCTTGACCTCGTCGAGCACGTCGTCGAAGCGGCGGGTCTTGTGACCGGATGCCGCCTCGAAGGTGTTGCCGTGCATCGGGTCGGTCACCCAGGCCACCGTGGCACCGGAGGCCGTGACCTTCTCGACCAGCTCGGGGAGCTTGTCGCGGACCTTGTCGGCGCCCATACGGACGACGAAGGTCAGCCGGCCCGGCTCGCGGTCGGGGTCGAGCTTCTCGATGTACTGCAGCGCCTCGTCGACCGTGGTCGTCGGGCCGAGCTTCACACCGATCGGGTTGCGGATCCGCGAGGCGAACTCGATGTGCGCGCCGTCGAGCTGGCGGGTGCGCTCACCGATCCAGACCATGTGGCCGGAGGTGTTGTACAGCTGGCCGGTCCGCGAGTCGGTGCGGGTCAGCGAGCCCTCGTAGTCGAGCAGCAGCGCCTCGTGGGAGGAGTAGAACTCGACCGTGCGGAACTCCGCCGGGTCGGTGCCGCACGCCTTCATGAAGTTCAGCGCGTTGTCGATCTCCCGCGCGAGCTGCTCGTAGCGCTGCCCGGAGGGGGACGACTTCACGAAGTCCTGGTTCCAGGCGTGCACCTGGCGCAGGTCGGCGTAGCCGCCGGTGGTGAAGGCGCGCACCAGATTGAGCGTCGCCGCGGATGCGTTGTACATCCGCTTGAGGCGCTCGGGGTCCGGGATCCGTGCGGCCTCGGTGAAGTCGAAGCCGTTGACGGAGTCGCCCCGGTAGGTGGGCAGCGTCACGCCGTCGCGGGTCTCGGTCGGCTTGGAGCGCGGCTTGGAGTACTGGCCGGCGATACGGCCGACCTTGACCACGGGCACGGACGCGGCATAGGTGAGCACCGCGCCCATCTGCAGCAGGGTCTTGAGCTTGTTGCGGATGTGGTCGGCGGACACGGCGTCGAAGGCCTCGGCGCAGTCGCCGCCCTGGAGCAGGAACGCCTCGCCCTGGGCGACGGCTCCCATCCGGGCGCGCAGCTGGTCGCACTCGCCCGCGAAGACGAGCGGCGGATACGACTCGAGGTCCGCGACGACATCGCGCAGAGCCTCGGCATCGGGGTACTCGGGCTGCTGCGCCGCGGGCAGGTCTCGCCAGGTGTTGCCACCGACAGCGGTGGTCTTAGCGTTCACGGTCACCCTGACCACATTACGGGGTCGTGTCGGCCGTCCATTCCGCTGCTCAGTAAATGAGACGAACGCGTCCGGCCGCACAGTCGGGGAAACGGCATCGGGTAGGGTTCGGCGCATGTTCGCGCATTCGACTCAGAACTGGTGGTGGACCGCACATCCGGCGGCCCACTGACTGATCGCGCGCAACAGGATCGCGAAGGCCGCCCGAGGGGCGGCCTTCAGTGTTTCCCGGGTCCGGGGACAGCGGCCGTTCCTCCCACCCGGAAGGAACACACCGGATGCCCATCAGCCGACTGCTCGACGACGACTGCCCTCCCTTCGCCCTGCTGCGCAGGCGCACTCCCGGCCGCGACCACGACACCGTCGAGGTCCTGACCGGCGCGGTGCACCAGGCGGAGCGGCTCGCCGACATCCCCGCCGCCGACCGTCCCTCGCTCGCCCTGGTCCCGTTCCGCCAGATCAGGGAGCGGGGCTTCGACGTACGCGACGACGGGACGCCGCTGTCCGTGCTCGTGGCCGAGGAATCGTACGAACTCCCCCTCGCCGAGGCCCTGTCGCAGCTTCCCGCCCATGACGTACGGGTCGATGGCGGGGCCTTCGACGTCGGCGACGAGGAGTACGCGGGCATCGTCCGGCGCGTCATCGAGGACGAGATCGGCCGGGGCGAGGGCGCGAACTTCGTCATCCGCCGCACCTACACCGGCCGCATCCCCGGCTTCGGGCGAGCCGACGCGCTCGCCCTGTTCCGGCGGCTGCTCGACGGCGAGCGCGGTGCGTACTGGACCTTCGTCGTGCACACCGGCGAGCGCACCCTCGTCGGGGCCAGCCCCGAGGTCCATGTCCGGATGAGCGGAGGCACCGTCGTGATGAACCCCATCAGCGGCACCTTCCGCTATCCGCCCGAGGGCCCCACCCCGGAGGCACTCCTCCGCTTCCTGGAGGACCGCAAGGAGCGCGACGAGCTCTCGATGGTCGTCGACGAGGAGCTGAAGATGATGTGCACGGTCGGCGACATGGGCGGTGTCGTCGTCGGGCCCCGGCTCAAGGAGATGGCTCATCTCGCGCACACGGAGTACGAGTTGAGGGGCAGGAGCTCCCTCGACGTACGGGACGTGCTGCGGGAGACCATGTTCGCGGCGACGGTCACCGGCTCGCCCGTGCAGAACGCCTGCCGCGTCATCGAACGCCACGAGGTGGGCGGGCGCGGCTACTACGCGGGTGCGCTCGCGCTGATCGGCAGGGACGCGGGCGGGGCGCAGACCCTCGACTCCCCGATCCTGATCCGTACCGCCGACATCGACGCCGACGGGTCTCTGCGGGTGCCGGTCGGGGCCACGCTGGTGCGGCACTCCGACCCGGCGGGCGAGGTCGCCGAGACACATGCCAAGGCGGCGGGGGTGCTGGCCGCGCTGGGGGTTCGCCCGGGGCAGCCCCGCGAGGACGACGGGCGGCCGGGGCTCGCCGACGACCCCAGGGTGCGGGCCGCACTCGACGCCCGCCGCGCCGACCTCGCGCCCTTCTGGCTGCGGATGCAGGAGCGGTCCGCGCAGCTGTCGGGCCACGCCCTGGTCGTGGACGGCGAGGACACCTTCACCGCGATGCTGGCGCATCTGCTGCGATCCACGGGCCTGGAGGTGACCGTACGCCGGTACGACGAGCCGGGCCTGCGCGAGAGGGCGCTCGCGCACCAGGGGCCGGTGGTGCTGGGTCCGGGGCCGGGCGATCCCGGCGACGCCGCCGACCCGAAGATGCGCTTCCTGCGCGCGCTCGCCGGGGAGCTGATGCGCGATCACCGGCACGGGCTGCTCGGTGTCTGCCTCGGCCATGAGCTGATGGCCGCGGAGCTGGGCCTGGAGATCGTCCGGAAGGACACGCCGTACCAGGGGACGCAGGAGCGTATCGACTTCTTCGGGCGCGAGGAGACGGTGGGGTTCTACAACAGCTTTACGGCCCGATGCGATGACGCGGTGGCGGTGGAGCTGGGGGCGCGGGGGGTCGAGGTCGCGCGCGATGCGGTGTCGGCGGAGGTGCACGCGGTGCGGGGGGCGGGTGTTGCGGGGATCCAGTTCCACCCGGAGTCGGTGCTGACGCTGCGGGGGCCGGAGGTGGTGCGGGGGCTGGTCGCGTCGATGACGGGTGTGGGGCGGGGCTGATTTTTCCCCACCCCGCCCCTTCCCGAACTGGGGGCAAGCCCCCAGACCCCCGTACGGGCTTCGCGCGTGTCCTCAAACGCCGGACGGGCTGAAAAACTCAGCCCCGCCGGCGTTTGAGGCGCGGGGTCCGGGGCGGAGCCCCGGCGGCAAGCCTCAGCCGAAGAAGACCCCGACCTCCTCGTACAGCTTCGGGTCCACCGTCTTCAGCCTCGCCGTGGCCTCGGCAATCGGCACCCGCACAATGTCCGTGCCCTGCAGCGCCACCATCTTCCCGAAGTCCCCCTCCCGCACCGCGTCAATCGCGTGCAGCCCGAAGCGCGTGGCCAGCCAGCGGTCGAACGCGCTCGGGGTGCCGCCGCGCTGGACATGGCCGAGGACCGTGGTGCGGGCCTCCTTGCCCGTGCGCCTCTCGATCTCCTTGGCCAGCCACTCACCGACTCCGGAGAGCCGGACATGACCGAACGAGTCGAGCGAGCCGTCCTTGAGCACCGCCTCGCCGTCCTTGGGCATGGCTCCCTCGGCGACCACCACGATCGGTGCGTAGCTGGCCTTGAAACGCGAGGTCACCCAGGCGCAGACCTGGTCGACGTCGAAGCGCTGCTCGGGGATGAGGATGACGTTGGCGCCACCGGCGAGACCGGAGTGCAGGGCGATCCAGCCCGCGTGCCGCCCCATCACCTCCACCACCAGGACGCGCATATGGGATTCGGCGGTGGTGTGGAGCCGGTCGATCGCCTCGGTCGCGATGCCGACCGCGGTGTTGAAGCCGAAGGTGTAGTCCGTGGCGGACAGGTCGTTGTCGATGGTCTTGGGCACGCCGACGCAGTTGATGCCGTACTCGTCGTAGAGCCGCGCGGCCACACCGAGGGTGTCCTCGCCGCCGATCGCGATCAGCGCGTCCACCTCGTTCTTGGCAAGGTTGTCCTTGATACGGCGGATGCCGTTCTCCGCCTTGAGGGGGTTGGTGCGTGAAGAGCCGAGGATGGTGCCGCCGCGGGGCAGAATGCCGCGTACGGCCGGGATGTCGAGCGTAACCGTGTCGCCTTCGAGGGGGCCTCGCCAGCCGTCGCGATATCCGACGAACTCGTATCCGTACTCCTGCACGCCCTTGCGGACGACGCCACGGATGACCGCATTGAGCCCGGGGCAGTCGCCGCCCCCGGTCAGTACTCCGACGCGCATGGAAACTTCCCTTCGCCTGGTGAGCCGTATGACCGCCACGCTAATGGTGATCCAGGTCACTAAGGGATGGGGCGAAGGGTCAATTCCTCTTCGTCATGCGGCGGTTGACGCCCCACTTTCACCCGTACGAGTAGCGGCCGAAGGGCGGGAAGATCACGCGTCGTCCAGGCCGCGCTCGATCGCGTACCGCACGAGCTCCACGCGGTTGTGCAGCTGGAGCTTGCCGAGGGTGTTCTGGACGTGGTTCTGGACGGTGCGGTGGGAGATGACCAGACGCTCGGCGATCTGCTTGTACGAGAGCCCCTTGGCGACGAGCCTCAGCACCTCGGTCTCGCGCTCGGTCAGCTGCGGGGCCTTCGGCTCGTCCCCGCCGGAGGACGGCGCGGGCTCGGAGGCAAGCCGGCGGTACTCACCGAGCACCAGGCCCGCGAGGCCCGGCGTGAAGACCGGATCGCCGACGGCGGTGCGGCGCACCGCGTCCGTCAGCTCCTCCGTACTGGCCGACTTGAGCAGATAGCCCGTCGCACCGGACTTCACCGCCTCCAGGACGTCCGCGTGCTCACCGCTCGCGGAGAGCACCAGGACCCGCAGGCCGGGGTGGGAGCCGACGAGCTCCTTGCACACTTGGACACCGGGCATCCCGGGGAGGTTGAGGTCGAGGACGAGTACGTCGGGTGTGACGGCCCGGGCGCGGCGCACGGCCTGTGGGCCGTCACCGGCGGTCGCGACCACGTCGAACCCGGCCGCACCCAGATCCCGGGCGACGGCGTCCCGCCACATCGGGTGGTCGTCGACGACCATCACCCTGATCGTCTGCTGCTCCGTCATTTCTCTGCCTTCCCCCGTGGAACCTTCAACTCGACTTCTGTGCCCTGGCCCGGGACGGAGATCAGCTCCGCCGAACCGCCCAACTCCCGCAGCCGCCCGCGGATCGAGAGGGCGACTCCGAGCCTGCCCTCGCCCTCCGCCTGCGCCAGCCTGCCCTCCGGGATGCCCGGGCCGTCGTCCCGTACCGTCACGATCACCTCGTCCGGCCAGTCCTCGACCAGGATCCAGGCCTGGGCTTCCTGCCCCGCATGTCTGGTGACATTGTCCAGGGCGGCACTGACAGCGGCGGCCAGCTCCGCGGCCGCGGCGGCCGGAAGCAGGACGGGAGCGCCCGGCTCGGACAGCGTCACCTTCGACCCGGCGTGGCGGGCCAGCAGCGACCGAAGATCGTGGAGTTCGGGCCCGCCGGACGGCTCGTCGTCCACGTCGACCGTGCGGACCACCGCGCCCTGCGAGGCGTCCTGTGACGCGCGCATCGTGGGCACCAGACCGCTGGAGACCAGGGTGCGCAGCGCGACCTCCTGCTCCCCCGCCAGCCGGCCGAGCTCCGCGGCCTCGCCGCCCAGAGCCGTACCGCGTCGCTGCACCATCGCAAGCACCTGGAGCACGCTGTCGTGGATGTCGCGGGCGAGGCGCTCCCGCTCGCGGGTCGCCGCCTCGATCTCCATGGCGCGGGCGAGGGTGCGTTCGGAGGCGCGGGCGACCTCGACGACGTAGCCGATGGCGATGGAGGCGACCCAGACCAGCAGGACGTTGTGGAAGGTGTCCCGGCTGGGCTCGCCGCGCTCGATGATGTTGGCCACGGCGACGAAGGAGGAGGCGAAGCCCGCCCAGCGCCAGCCGCCCTTGAGGGCGAAGGCGAGGACGGAACCCGCGGTCCAAATCGTCGGCAGGGTGGGCCCGTCGACGTGCTGCGCCTGGAAGTCGGCGAGCGGGGTGAGAAGTATGCCGGTGAGCGCGATGGTGAGATCGGCGATCAGGAACCGCTTGGTGCAGCGGGTCGCGTTGGCCACCTTAGGCAGCGTGAGGAGCGTCCATAGGCTCATCACCGCGAGGAAGGCGATCGCGACCCAGGGGCGCTCGAACTTGTCGGGGATGAAGGCGAACAGCAGATCCGCGTAGATCATGGTCAGTACGCGGTATCCGGCGAGCGCACGCCACAGCGGCAGCTCGACCGACATCCGCACGACACGCTCGCGCTTGGCCATTTCCCCCACCCCGGGACGGACTGCTCGGCTACGCGGCCGGCCTGCCCGTCGTCTCTGCCGTGTCCGGCTTTTCCGCCTCGGCTGCTTTCTCTGCCTTCTCCGCTGCCTTCGCGGCCGCCTTTTCGGCCTTCTCCGCCTCCGCGATCTGACGCTTCGCGGCGGTCGCGTAGATGTCGACGTACTCCTGGCCCGAGAGCTTCATGATCTCGTACATGACCTCGTCGGTCACCGAGCGCAGGATGAAGCGGTCGTGCTCCATGCCCTGGTAGCGGCTGAAGTCGAGCGGCTTGCCGATCCGGATCCCCGGGCGCATCAGCTTGGGGACCACCTTGCCGGGCGGCTGGATCTTCTCGGTGTCGATCATCGCGACCGGGATGACCGGAGCGCCCGTCGCGAGCGCCACGCGCGCGAGGCCGCCGGGCTTGCCGCGGTAGAGACGGCCGTCCGGGGAGCGGGTGCCCTCCGGGTAGATGCCGAACAGCCCGCCGCCCTCGATGACGTCGATACCGGCCTTTATCGCCGCCTCGCCCGCGCCGCGGGCGCCCGAGCGGTCCACCGGGAGCTGGCCGACGCCCTTGAAGAAGGCGGCGGTGAGCCTGCCCTTCACCCCGGGCGAGGTGAAGTACTCCGCCTTGGCGATGAAAGTGACCTTGCGGTCGAGCACCGCGGGGAGGAAGAAGGAGTCCGAGAAGGACAGATGGTTGCTTGCGAGGATCGCCGGTCCGTCGGCGGGAATGTTCTCCAGTCCCTCCACCCAGGGCCTGAAGGCAAGCTTCAGCGAGCCTCCGATGGAGAACTTCATTGCGCCGTAGATCAACTCTGGTGCCTCCTGTGTGCTGTCGAACAGACCTTAACCCGAGGCGGGCCAGGGATCCCTGTGCTGGGGGGCCTACGGACCTGGTCGGTGTCAGTCCGGTCGCGTACGGTGAAGTACACCTTCACGACACTGACGCTGTGCCTGACCGGGGCCTGCCACATCAGCGGCCATGCCGCGGGCCCCGAACCCCGAAAGGAGACCCCGGTGCCGGTCCTTCCTGGAGCTGAGCCCTTCCGTCATGAGGGCGGCGAGGTCGGCGTCCTTCTCTGTCACGGATTCACCGGTTCCCCGCAGTCGCTGCGGCCCTGGGCCGAGTATCTGGCGGAGCGCGGCCTTACCGTGTCCCTGCCGCTGCTGCCCGGGCACGGCACGCGCTGGCAGGACATGCAGGTCACCGGCTGGCAGGACTGGTACGCCGAGGTGGACCGCGAGCTGCGGGTGCTGCTGGAGCGCTGCAGCCAGGTCTTCGTCTTCGGGCTCTCCATGGGCGGCGCGCTGACACTGCGTCTGGCCGCGAAGCACGGCGACTCGGTCAGCGGCATCGTCGTGGTCAACCCGGCGAACAAGGTCCACGGCCTCTCCGCACACGCCCTGCCGGTCATGCGGCACCTGGTGTCCACGACCAAGGGACTGACGAGCGACATCGCCAAGGAAGGCTCGGTGGAGGTCGGATACGACCGGGTGCCGCTGCACGCCGCGCACTCCCTGAGGAACTTCTTCCGGCTGGTCGACGGCGAGCTGCCGCAGGTCACACAGCCGATGCTGCTGCTGCACAGCCCGCAGGACCATGTGGTCCCGCCGGTCGACTCGGCCCGCATCCTCAGCCGGGTCTCCTCGACCGACGTCACGGAGATCCTGCTGGAACAGAGCTACCACGTGGCGACGTTGGACCACGATGCGGAGCGGATTTTCGACGAGAGTTACGCGTTCATCGGCCGCCTCGCTCCGAGTGTCGGGAAGAAGGGGAGCACCACCGGTGGCTGAGCAGCACGACGCGGACCGCGAGCCGCAGCCGATCGACGAGGAGGCCGCCTGGGCGGCCATCGTCGCGGGGTACGGCGAGGAGCCGGCCGACCCGCCGGGTGCCAAGCCGTTCAAGTCGGTGGACGACCTCGCCCTGCTGGAGGGCGATCTGAACGAGACGCCGAAGCGCGCCCCGAAGGAGCGCGCTGCCGAGCCCGAGTCGGAGCCCGACGCGGACGACGCCGGCGACGCGGACGGGGACGCGAACCGGCCGGCGCTGGGTAGTTCCATCACCTTCGCGCCGGGCGTCGGCGGCCCGCGCGACTACCAGGTGGCCGAGCCCCAGGAGGAGGACCTCGACGACGGCGACGAGGGTCACTTCGTACCGCCGGAGCCGCCGCCGCTGCCGGAGGCCGATGTCACGGCCAGGTTCGCCTGGCTCGCTGTCGTCGGCGGCCCGGTGCTGATGCTGATCGCGGTGCTGCTGCAGTGGGACATGACATGGTGGCTGACCACGCTGTGCGTCGGCGGTTTCCTGGGCGGCTTCGCCACCCTGGTGGCGCGGATGTCGCACGGCGACGACGAGGACGACGACGACCCGGGCCGCGGCGCGGTGGTGTAGCCGCTCAGGCCTTTCAGGTCCCCGGGACCCGCAGCGCGGCCAGCACCGGAAGGTGGTCCGTCGCCGCGCGCAGGTCGGCCTCGGTGATCCCCGGGAGGCCGAGCGGCACACCGCATCCCAGCACCTCGACGCCCCGGGTGGCGAAGATCGCGTCGATCCGCTGGTGCGGGTCGTCCGGCGTCGAGGTGTACTCACCGCCCCAGGGCGCGAGAGCCCAGCAGTCCTGAAGCGAATCCGCGAGCCTGCGGAAGCTGCGGCCTGTGGGCCGCTCGTTGATATCGCCCGCCGCGATCGCGTACGGCACGTCCATCGCGTTGAGCCGGTCCAGCAGCATCCCGGCCTGTGCGTAGCGCTCGTCGCTCCGCAGGCTCAGATGACAGCTGAGCAGTCCGATCCGGGCGCCCCCGATCCGTACGACGGCGGTGGCGAAGCCGCGCCGGTGCAGTCCGGGGGTGAGCGGCAGCAGCACGTCCTGCGTGCGCTCCACCGTCGCGCGCAGCGAGCAGAGCAGGAGCGGCCCGGTGGCGGTCGCGCCGCCCGTCAGGACCACGAGCTCGCTCTTGGCAGCGAGCCGGGCGGCGTGTTTGCGCCAGCGGAAGAAGCGCGGGGCCTCCTGGACGAAGACCAGGTCGGGCCGGCAGGCGCGGATCACCCGGGCCAGCGCGTCCTCGTCGTCACGCAAAGAGCGGATGTTGTAGCTGAGCACCCGGATCACTGCCGAACCGTCCGGCTCGGTGCGGGAGTTGGGCAGCGGGCTCGTCGTCGCCATGGCGATCAAGATACGACAGCGCCCGCCGCTCCCCCATGGGGCGCGACGGGCGACTGCGCGAACACGGCTCGCGGCTGACGGCTTCCCGTCGAATACCGCAACCATCAATTGAGCAACCCCGACGGCGAACAACCGGCTCCGCGAGAGCGGCGCCGGTTTAGGCGCAAAGGGGGCCTCAGCCCTGGCGCGCCAGGTCCGCCGCGCCCACCAGGCCCGCCTTGCCGCCCAGTTGAGCAGCGAGCACCTGGGCGTGCGGACGCCACTGGCCGCCGATCAGCCAGCGGCGGAAGGAGTTGCGGATCGGGTCGAGGACCAGCTCGCCCTCGTCCGAGACACCGCCGCCCACGATGAACGCGGACGGGTCGAAGAGCGAGGCGAGATCGGCCAGACCGGCGCCTGCCCAGCGGGCCAGCTCGCGGAAGGAGTCGATCGCGACCGGGTCGCCCTGGCGGGCGGCGGCGCTGATGTGCTTGCCGTCGATGCCCGCGACCGTGCCGTCGCCGAGGCCGAGGAGCACCGTCGCGTTCTCGGGGGTGGCGTTGGCGCGCTGCTTGGCGTACCTCACGAGGGCGCGCCCGGAGGCGTACTGCTCCCAGCAGCCCTGGCTTCCGCAGCCGCACAGCAGACCGTCCGGGACCACCCGGATGTGGCCGAACTCCGCCGCAACGCCGAAGCGTCCGCGGCGCAGCTTGTTGCCGATGATGATGCCGCCGCCGAGCCCGGTGCCGAGGGTGATGCAGATGACGTCCTCGTGCCCCTGGCCGGCCCCGAAGCGGTACTCGCCCCAGGCGGCCGCGTTCGCGTCGTTCTCGACGACCACCGGGAGGCCGACGCGCTGCTCGACCTTGTCCTTCAGCGGCTCGTGGCGCCATTGGATGTTCGGAGCGAACAGGACGGTGGCGCGCTTGTCGTCGACGTATCCCGCGGCGCCGATGCCCACCGCCTCGATGTCGTGCCCCTCGCCGGCCCCGGCCACGGCGGAGCAGATCGCGTCGACAATGCCCTCGGGGGTCGACGGGGTGGGCACGGTGTACGTCTCGAGAATGGTGCCCTCTTCGTCGACCACGCCGGCCGCGATCTTGGTGCCGCCGATGTCGACGCCGATGGTGAGTCCCATGTGTCCCTCAGTTTTCGGTCGAGCCCCGCTACGGCCAACCGTACCCGAGGGCGGGCACCGCCCGGCTCAGTCCAGGTCGATGTGCTCGCTCGCCCCGGGGCCCTCGTCGCGGGGGTCCGTGGCGTCCCCGGAGATGTCCGGATCCGGGGTCCGCTCCTGGGTCCAGCGTCGCTCATGGCCCTCGACTGCGGATCGATAGGCGGCGAGCAGTTCGCTGCCTGCCGCCGCGAGGTGGTCGAAGATCTCCGGATTGCGCTCGATGACCGGCTCGACCGCGGACTTCGCCTGGCTGACCAGCTGCTGTACGGCGCTCTGCGCGGCGATGCCGGGCAGCGACGTCTGGAAGGTGGAGACCTTCTCGGCGACGACGTCGAGGAGCTTGCGCAGCTCCTCGGCGGCGGAGGCCGGCGGCGTGCCGTACTGGGTGCGGCGGCGGGCCTTCTCGGCCTCGAGATCCTCGGCGCAGGCCTTGGCCCAGGCGTCGTCGTCGACGGCGGGACGCTCGGTGGCATCGCTCATGGCGTACTCCTGCGGAAGGACGGGCGGAACGGAGGGTTCGTACGCTCGACGTTACCCGAATGGAGGCAGGGCCTTCATCGGGCGCGGGGCCACAGCTCGGGGTCCGGCGTGAAGCGGACCCGCAGCGCGCCGTCCGTGAGTCCGGCGCCGGACACCGTGCAGCGGCGCAGCACGGAGTGCAGCGGAACGATCCTGCGGAAGGGCCCCACGGTGACCAGGAGTTCATCCCCGCGGCGTACCAGCGAGACGTCCTCCTTCACGGCGCCGGGCAGCGGAAGGTGCCAGACGTAGAGCGGGCCCTCGCCGTCGTCGCCCGCGCCGCCCGGGAACTCGACCCGCCAGGGGTCGTCCCTGCGCTGCCCCGGATCCGGGGCCGGCTCGACGGCGAGTCCGCCGTCCTCGAGGAGAGCGCCGAGGTCGTCGAGGCCGCGCGGGTCCCGGCCGAGGTGGCGCACCTCGCGAAGCGGGATTCCGGGGGCCCACTGCGCGTACCACTCGCCCAGGTGCTTCTCCTGCTGCGCGCAGAGCGTGGCGAGCCAGGCGTCCGGGGACTGCCTCGGCAGGATCCGGTTCGGTACGAGGGTGTCGACGTCCAGTCCGTGCAGCGCGAGTCCCGGGCGGGCGGTTCGCAGGACGTCCGCGGCCGCGGGTGAGGGCTCGGCGACGACGCGCAGGGTCGTCCCGCGGGCTTCGATCACCGTCTGCACACCGGCCAGTTCGGTGTCCCAGCGATCGGCGGTCGCGTACAGCCACTGCGCGGGCATCGGTACGCCCGCCAGCTGGGCGAGCATCGGGCGCAGCGCCCGTGCGGCCTGCCGCTCCACCGGCAGCAGCCGGCGCAGATAGCGGCGCAGCTGCTCGGGCAGGGCGAGCGCGGCGATGGTCTCGCGCAGCGGCGGCATGTCGACGACGAGCACGTCCCAGTCGCCGCGCGAGGCGACGGTCAGTGCGCGCAGCAGCGCGAACTGCTCGCTGCCGGGGAGCTCGGTCAGCTCCTCGTCCTCCAGCGGCCTCGCGCCCAGCAGGTCGAGCGCGCCGGAGCTTCGCTCCTGAAGAGCCATGAACTCCGCGCGGAATGCGGCGCCCGCCTCGATACGGGCGGCCCACAGCCCGCCGGTGACCTCGGCCGGTTCGCCGAGGCTGCCGGTGACGGGCGCTGCGAGGATGTCGCCCGGCTCGGCGGAGAGGAACAGCGTGCGCTTGCCGCTCCGGGCGGCGCAGAGCGCGGTGGCGGCGGCGACGGTGGTACGGCCCGCGCCGCCGAGGCCGGTGACGAGGACCGTGCGCATCAGGCGGTCGGACCGCTCTCGACGCGCTTCTTCAGACCGGCAAGGGCGCGGTCGATGATGACCTTCTCGGCCTTGCGCTTGATCATGCCGAGCATCGGGATCTTGACGTCGACGGTCAGCTGGTAGGTGACCTCGGTACGGTCACCGCCGCCGACCGCTGCCAGGGTGTACGAGCCGTCGATGGCGCGCAGCATCTGGGACTTGACCAGCGTCCAGCTGACCTCGTTGTCGCCGTTCCAGGTGTACGCGAGGGTGTGGTCGTCCTTGATCGCTCCGGCGTCCAGCACGAGGCGGACCTGCTCGGCGCGGCCCTTGGCGTCGGTGGCGAGCACCTCGGCCTCCTTCACCTCACCCGTCCACTCCGGGTAGCGGGCGAAGTCGGAGATCACGCCCATCACGTCGGCCGGCGCCGCCTCGATCGTGATGCTCGAGCTGGTGTGTTCCGCCATCGCTGCGGCTCCTCACAGTGCGGTACGACCGGGGGTGGTGTGGTGTGCAGGCTACCGCGACCGGACTGGTCACCGGCGCGGGGCCCGGTCTCACCACTGCAGCGCCCACGGCCGGCCGCTGGAGGCGAAATGCCCGACGTTGACGCATTCCGTGGCGCCGATGCGCATCCGGTCCACGAGCGGCTGGTGGATGTGGCCGAACAGGGCGTAGCGGGGGCGGGTGCGGCGGATCGCGTCGAGCAGCGCGTGGCTGCCGCGTTCGAAGCGGCGCGCGACCGTGTCGTAGGTCAGCTCGGGGACCTCCGGCGGGATGTGCGAGCAGAGCACGTCGACCTCGCCGATCGCCTCGATCTTGGCTGCGTACTCCTCGTCGGAGATCTCGTAGGGGGTGCGCATCGGGGTGCGCAGTCCGCCGCCCACGAAGCCGAAGGTCCGGCCGCCGATCTCGACGCGCTCTCCGTCGAGGACGGTGGTGCCCGGGCGCGCGTACTCCGGCCAGAGGCCAGGAATGTCGACATTGCCGTAGGTGGCGTACGTCGGGGTGGGGAAGGCCGCGAACAACTCGGCGTATTGGCGTCGAACGGCCGACTCGATGGCGCTGTCCCGGTCCTGCCGCAGTTCGCCCCAGAGCCTGCGGCCCAGGTCGCGGGCCTCGTCGAAGCGGCGGGCGGTGCGCAGTTCCACGATCAGATCGGCGTTCTCGACACCGAAGAGGTCGGGGAAGATGCCGCGCGAGTGGTCGGCGTAATCGAGGAAGAGCACGAGGTCACCGAGGCAGATGAGGGCATCCGCGCCGTCCCCCGCCCGGGCGAGATCCTTGGCGTTGCCGTGCACGTCACTGACCACGTTGACTCGCATGCCTCGCATGACGATCACCCTAGGACGGCCCTGTCACGGCTGGGTAGTGGGGGCGGGCAGGCCGTTCTTCCGAGTCACGACAGGTGTGGACTACGCTCGCGGAGCGATGCCATAAGCGATGCCATACGCGTGTGACGCAGGGAACATCTGGCCGGAACCCCCTATCCGGAACCGAGTACTGGTGGGTAACGTCCGGGCAGTCCAGTCGTGCTCACCCCCAATGAGCACCTGCCCGATCTTGGACCGCAGCCGGTGCATCACACAGAGCCGTGGCGCCGGAGCCCGATGAGGAGCAGCAGTCTTGCGCGAGTTCAGCCTTCCGGCCCTGTACGAGGTCCCCTCAGACGGCAATCTGACGGATCTCATCCGCCGCAATGCCGCAATGCACCCCGATGTCGCGGTGATGGGGAGAAAGGTGGCAGGCGCCTGGACGGACGTCACCGCCACCCAGTTCCTCGTCGAGGTACGCGCCGCCGCCAAGGGCCTGATCGCCGCCGGCGTACGGCCCGGTGAACGGGTCGCCCTGATGTCCCCCACCCGCTACGAGTGGGTGCAGCTGGACTTCGCGATCTGGAGCGCGGGCGCCGTCACCGTCCCTGTGTACGAGACCAGCTCGGCCGAGCAGGTCCAGTGGATCCTCGGTGACTCGGGTGCGGTCGCGGTGGTCGTCGAGAGCGACGCGCATGCCGCAGCCGTCGAGTCCGTACGCGACCGGCTGCCCGGCCTGCGGCACATCTGGCAGATCGAGCAGGGCGCGATCGAGGAACTGACCGCCGCGGGCGCCGAGGTCGGCGACGAGACGGTCGACGAGCGCAGCGCGAGCGCCAAGGCGGACGACCCGGCGACGATCGTCTACACCTCCGGCACCACCGGCCGCCCCAAGGGCTGTGTGCTCACCCACCGCAGCTTCTTCGCGGAGTGTGGAAACCTGGTCGAACGCCTGAGGCCCCTGTTCCGTACGGGCGACAGCTCGGTGCTGCTCTTCCTCCCGGCCGCGCACGTCTTCGGCCGCATGGTCGAAGTCGCGGCCGTGATGGCGCCCATCAAGCTCGGCTGTGTGTCGGACATCAAGAACCTCACCGACGAACTGGCTTCCTTCCGGCCGACGTTGCTCCTCGGTGTGCCGCGCGTCTTCGAGAAGGTCTACAACTCGGCGCGGGCCAAGGCCCGGGCGGACGGCAAGGGCAAGATCTTCGACAAGGCCGCGGACACGGCCATCGCCTACAGCCGTGCACTGGCCACTCCCGAGGGCCCCTCGATCGGTCTCAAGTTCAAGCACAAGGTCTTCGACCGGCTCGTCTACAGCAAGCTGCGCGCGGTCCTCGGCGGACGCTGCGAGTACGCGATCTCCGGCGGGGCGCCGCTGGGCGAGCGCCTCGGCCACTTCTACCGCGGCATCGGCTTCACGGTCCTGGAGGGCTACGGCCTGACCGAGTCGTGCGCGGCCACCGCGTTCAGCCCGTGGGACCGGCAGAAGATCGGCACGGTGGGACAGCCGCTGCCGGGCTCGGTCGTGCGGATCGCGGACGACGGCGAGATCCTGCTGCACGGCGAGCACATCTTCAAGGGCTACTGGAACAACGAGGCGGCGACCGCCGAGGCGCTGACCGACGGCTGGTTCCACACCGGCGACATCGGCACCCTGGACGAGGACGGCTACCTCGCGATCACCGGCCGCAAGAAGGAGATCCTGGTCACCGCGGGCGGCAAGAACGTCGCTCCCGCCGTGATCGAGGACCGCATCCGCGCGCACGCCCTGGTCGCGGAGTGCATGGTCGTGGGCGACGGGCGGCCCTTCGTGGGCGCGCTGGTCACCATCGACGAGGAGTTCCTCGGGCGTTGGGCCTCGGACCACGGCAAGCCGGCCGGTTCGACGCCGGCGTCGCTGCTCCAGGACGCCGATCTGCTGGCGGAGGTCCAGCGGGCGGTGGACGACGGCAACGCGGCCGTGTCCAAGGCGGAATCGGTGCGGAAGTTCCGCATTCTCCCCGCCCAGTTCACCGAGGAGGCGGGCCACATCACGCCGTCGCTGAAGCTGAAGCGCAATGTGGTGGCGAAGGACTTCGCCGACGAGATCGAGGCGATCTACCGCGCCTGACCGGTCCCTCGGGTCCGCTCGGTCTCTCGGGTCCTCGGTGACGAACGGATTGCATCCGGTCGCGCCGGGGACCCGCGCCGTCGGCCCGTTCCCCGCCTCACAGAAGCGTCCGCAGCTTTTCCGCCAGCAGGTCCCAGCGCCACTTCTCCTCGACCCACGCCCGGCCGCGCTCCCCCATCCGCCGCCGCAGCTCGGGATCTTCGAGCAGCGCCACGATCCGCTCGGCCGACTCCTCGGCCGAGCCGCCGCGGACGACCCAGCCCGTCTCTCCGTCGAGTACGGCGTCGGGGGCGCCGCCCGAGTCGCCCGCGACCACCGGAAGACCGGTCGCGGACGCCTCCAGATACACGATTCCGAGGCCCTCGACATCGAGGCCGCCCCGGCGGGTGCGGCAGGGCATGGCGAAGACGTCGCCAGCGCCGAAGTGCGCCGGCAGTTCCGCCCAGGGGACTGCGCCGGTGAAGCGCACGGAACCCTCGACCCCGGTCTCGGCCGCGAGACCCCTCAGCTCGTTCTCGTACGGGCCACCGCCCACGACCAGCAGCACGGCGTCCGGCACCTTCGCCAGGATGGCGGGCATCGCTCGGATCAGGGTGTCCTGCCCCTTGCGCGGCACCAGCCGCGAGACGCACACCACGACCGGACGGCTGCTCAGCCCGAGGCGGGCGCGGACCACGTCGCCGCCGGAGCCGGGGTGGAACGTCTTCTCGTCGACGCCGGGCGGGAGTTGGACCATGCGTCCGGCCGCCTCGGGCGTCAGCGCCGCGGCGATGCGTGAGCGGGTGTACTCACCGAGATAGGTGATCGTGTCCGTGCCCTCGCCGATGCGGCGCAGCAGCTGCCGGGACACGGGCAGTTGCGCCCAGCCCGCCTCGTGGCCGTGCGTGGTGGCCACCAGCCGCCGCGCGCCCGCCTTGCGCAGAGCCGGAGCCATCAGCCCGAGCGGGGCGGCGGCGCCGAACCACACCGACTGACAGCCGTGCTCGCGCAGCAGCAGGGTCGCCCTTCGGGTGACGCGCGGAGTCGGAAGCAGCATGGTCGTCCGGTCGCGTACGACCGTGAAGGGCTGCTCGGCGTCGAAGGCCGCCGTCGCCTCGTGGCCCTCGTGTCCGCGCTTCCAGGTGGAGGCGTAGACGACGAGCTGTTCCGGGTCCAGGCGCAGCGCCATGTTGTGCAGGAACGCCTGGATGCCGCCGGGCCTGGGCGGGAAGTCGTTGGTCACGATCAAGGTCTTGTGCATCGCCGCCGACAGTACCGAACGGCCCTGCCTCACCGCTCCCGAGCCGCCTCGCCCGGCATCATGGGCACCCATAAATCGGTACGAATGGGATGGGGTGCTCATGGCCGGCGTCGCCAGCGGGAGCGACAGCGCGAGCGGTGGCGGCAGGCGCCTTCCCCTCGTGGTGTGGATCCTCACCAGGAGCGCGCTGATGCTCTGCGTCCTCAAGGTCGTCGCCTTCCCGGGCCCCGATGTCACCACCGATGTCTCGGGGATCTACCAGGGCTGGTACGAGGTCCTGAAGACCGGCATCTTCCCCATGGACGACGTCACCTGGCAGTACCCGCCCGCCGCCGCGCTCGCGATCCTCTCCCCCGCCGTGCTGCCCTTCCTCGGCTATGCCAGCGCCTTCTTCGTCCTCGCCCTGCTCTGCGACGCGCTGGTCCTCTCCCTGCTGCTGTACGCGGGCGGGCGGCCGGGCAAGTCCCAGCGCGGCAGCTGGGTCTGGGTGGCCGGTGTGGCGCTGCTCGGCCCCACCGCGTACGCCCGCTACGACCTGATGGTCACGGCCGTCGCCGTCATCGCCCTCCTCGCCGGGGCGCGCCGTCCACGCTGCCTGGGCACTCTGGCGGCCTTCGGTGCGCTGCTGAAGGTCTGGCCACTGCTGGTGCTCGCGGGCACCCCGCGCGGCCGGGCGACCAGACGCTCCTGGGCCACCGCGGCGGGCACGGCGGCCGCCCTGATGCTGCTGTTCGTCTCGGCGATGCCGGGCGCGCTGGCCTTCGTCACCTTCCAGCGCGAGCGCGGCACGGAGATCGAGTCGCTGGGCGCGCTGGCCTTCCATGTGGCCCGGCACCACGGATGGGACGGCCAGGTTCTGCTGAACTACGGCTCGGTGGAGTTCATCGGCCCCCACGTCTCGCTGGTCTCCGCAGTCGCGCTCGCACTCACCGCCATCGCGCTCGCCTGGCTGCTGCTGTGGCGGCTGCGCGCGAAGAAGTTCGCGCCGAGCACCCCGTGCGACGCGGCCTTCACCGCCGTACTGCTGTTCACCACGACGAGCCGGGTGATCAGCCCCCAGTACCTGATCTGGCTGGTCGGTCTGGCCGCCGCCGCGCTGATCTTCCGGCGCAGCCGGATGGGGCTGCCCGCCTGGCTGGTGCTGGCGGCGGCGGGTGTCACGCTGCTGGAGTTCCCCGTCTGGTTCGCGCGTGTGGTGGCGAGCGACCCGCTGGGCGTGGCGCTGCTGGCCGTACGCAACGGGCTGCTGGTCGCGGCGACGCTGACGGCATGCCTGCGGCTGTGGCGCCAGACGGTCACCGAGCCGCGCCGCCGCAAGCTGCTGCCCGCTCAGTCGACCCGCGACAACGCGCTGACGGCCTCCTGATTCCCCACCCGGATGACAACGGGAGCCGGGACAGGACCTAGCCGTCCAGCCGTTCCCGCAGATACTCCCGCCAGCGCACGGTGAAGTCCGCGGGCGATGTCCCCAGCACGTCCTCCATGGCCTTCTCGACCGCGCTCGCCCGGTGCTTGCCACCGCCGACCGCCCGGTAGAAGGCGGTCAGTTTCTGCTCGCCCCAGCGCTCCGCGATCAGTTCGCAGGCCAGCCAGCCGCCCTCGTAGGCCCGCGCCAGGGTGTCCCCGTCGCCGCCGAAGGCGAAGTCCGCGTCGGCGGGCAGCACGGGCGGCAGGTCGCCGCGCCGGACCGCGCGCTGGAGTTCCGGGGCGATCTGGCCGGTGGTGCTGCCCGTGCCGCGGTACGCAACCCAGTCCGCGAAGCCTTCTGAGAGCCACATCGGGGTGGCCGCCGAGGTGTACGCGCGGGTGGCGACATGGGTGGTCTCATGGGTGAGCACGACGCCCTGGCCGTAGTCGCCGAGCACCGCATACGCCTCGGGGTTGACGATCACCCGGTCCGCGGGCGCCGACCCCGCCGCCGCGGTCTCGCCCGTGGTGACCGCCGCTATCCCCCGGTACGCGGCCGAGGGCGCGCCCAGCAGCGCTCCCATGGCGTCCAGCGAGGCGGGGACCAGGACGACGAGGCGGCCGGCCCAGCGGGACGGCCAGGCTGCCGAGACGGCCGGTACGGCCCGGTCCGCGGTCGCGGCGACCGCACGCAGCCGCTTGGCGTCCTGGCCGACGGCGAGGACCAGGCTCCGCCTGCCGCGTGCCACCTGCACCTCGCCCTGCTGCCAGAGCTGGCGGCCGCCGCCCTTGCCCGCACGATCGGCCGTCACGTACCAGCGGCCGTCGTGCCGGGTGAGCTCCAGCGTGCGGGACACGGTCACTGGAGCCGAGTCGTAACCGGCTATGCGGTAGCGCAGTTCGGCCTGCGCCACCGCCCGCGTGCCCTGCCGCTTCACATCCCCCAGCCGGTACTCCCAGGAGCTCAGCGGCACATCCGCGAGATTGCTGAACTCCCGTCGCTCCACCGCCCGCAGCGCCCCCGCAGCGGGGTCCACGGCCGCCAGATAGGCGCTCTCGTCGTGGCCGACGACGGCGGCCGCGCGCGCTTCGAGCGTGCGCTGGATGTCGCGCACGGTGGTGTCCGGCGCCTCGGGGGCTACGCAGCCGGACGCCAGCAGGGCCGCGGCGAGTACGAGACCCGCCGCGTGCCGTATCGCCGCGCGCCGTGCGCGCCCCTGACCTGCCACAGTGCCGATCGTACGGAACGCGGCGCCGAACGGAACGGGGCCTCAGACGCGCGTGACCGACGAGACGGGCATCATGCCGACCGGGTCGTAGCGCACCGGCGCCCCGGGATAAGGCGCGTGGACGACCTGGCCATTGCCCATGTACATCCCGATATGACTCGCGTCACTGCGGTATGCCACGAGATCGCCGGGCCGCGCCTCGGACAGCGGGACCTGCCGGCCCGCGTACCGCTGCGCCTGCGAGGTGCGCGGCAGGGCGACTCCCGCCTGGGCGTACGACCACTGGGTCAGGCCCGAACAGTCGAAGCCCGAGGGTCCGTTGGCGCCCCACACATACGGGCGGCCCACCGCGCTGCGGGCCGCCATCACCGCGGCGGCCGCCCGCGCGGACGCGGGCGCGAGGCCGGAGAGCTCGGGCATCGCGTCGCGGCCGGAGCGCGAGGCCCGGCCGTAGCCGGCGCGGTCCGCGGCGGGCAGGGAGTTCAGCAGCCGCTGCGCCTCGGTGAGTTTGCGCTCGACGGTGCGTTTGTGGCGGGCGACAGCCACCCGGCTGCGCTCCAGTTCGGCGAGGTCGCGGGAGGCCTCCGCGCGCTCCTGGCCGAGGTGTCGCTGCGCCCGCTGGAGATCGTGCAGGGCGGTCGTCTGGAGCGCGCCGATGCGGTCCAGGGTCTCGGCCTTGTCGAGGTAGCTGTCCGGGTCCTCGGAGAGCAGCAGGGCGAGTGCGGGGTCTATGCCGCCCGAGCGGTACTGCGCGCCCGCCACCGAACCGAGCGCTCCCCGCATCCGGTTGATGCGCTCCTGGCCGCGGGCCACGCTGTCCTGCGCCTGCGCCACCTGCTCGCGCAGCCGCTCCACCCGTTCACCGGCCTTGTTGAACTGCTCGGTGGCCTGCTCGGCCTCCTCGTAGAGCCGGTCGACACGGGTGCGGGTGGTCTCCGTCGTGTCCTGCGGGTCGGCGCTCGCAGGGGCGGCGCCGAGAGCCGCGGCGGCGGTCGCCGCCGCCGCGGACAGGACGGTGCCCCGGGCAGTGTGAGTGAGGCCGGGCTGTGAGGGCCGTCTGTGGGACGCCACGGGCCGCGCTCCCTTCCGCTGTACGACATGTACGAGGGATGTTGCGCGGCAGACAGTAGTCGTGCGAGCACACAGCGTCCAAAGACCGTGATGGGCACACAAAGTGACGCCCCGCCGGAGACCACAGGTCACCGGCGGGGCGCGACGTCAGTTGGAAGTGACGTAATTCGCCCGTTTGGGCGGGCGCGAGGCGCGTGTCAGATACGCACGCCGAACTGGAACGGCATGTTGTTGATCGACTCGTAGCGCACGCTGGCGCCGGGCTTCGGGGCGTGCAGCACCTGGCCGTTGCCCGCATAGAGGCCGACGTGGTGCATGTCGCCGTAGAAGATGACCAGGTCGCCCTGCTGGAGCCCGCCCTGCGAGTAGATGCGGGTACCGGCGTTGGCCTGCGACTGGGAGGTGCGCGGTATGGAGACACCGGCCTGCGAGTACGCCCAGGAGGTCAGTCCGGAGCAGTCGAAGGAGCTGGGGCCCGAGGCGCCGTAGACGTACGGCGAACCGATCTTGCTCTGCGCGGCGGCGAAGGCCGCGCCCGCACGCTGCGAGGCGGGGACCGAGTTGCCGAGGTCCGCACGCGAGTTGTCGCGGTTGGCGCGGGACTCGTCGGCGGAGAGCGCGGCGCGCTCCGACGCGGTCAGCGAGTTGAGAAGCTTCTGCGCGGCGGCGAGCTTGCTCTGGACTTCCTTCTTCTTGACGCCCAGCTGCTTGCGCGTGTCGGCGAGGTCACCCAGCTTGTCCTGGGCCTCCTTGCGCTGCTGCGCGAGGGTCCGCTGCTTGGCCTGGATGTCGGCCAGCGCCTCGGTCTGCTTGGCGCCCAGCTGGTCCAGCGCGGAGGCCTTCTCCAGGTAGGTGTCCGGGTCGGAGGAGAGGAAGAGCTGCACCGCGGGGTCGATGCCGCCGGAGCGGTACTGGGCGCTCGCCACCGAACCGAGGCCGTCGCGCAGGGTGTTGAGCTCGTCCTGACCGCGGGCGACCTTGTCCTGCAGCGCGTCGACTTCCTTCTCGAGCTTCTCCTGCTGCTCCTTGGCCCCGTTGTACTTCTCGGTGGCCTTCTCCGCCTCTTCGTAGAGCTTGTCGACCTTCTCCTTGACCTCGCTCTTGCTCGGGGTCGGCTGGGCCTGTGCGGCCTGGGAGGTCAGGGCTACGGCCGCGGCGGCGGTCGCGGTGAGCACGGTCACGCGGGTGCGGCTCGGCTGCTTGGGTCGACGGTGGGACGCCACGAAGGCGAGCTCCTTCTTCCTCGAGCCGCCTACCGGGCTGTGGGGGGTTGAATCCCCGGCTCCGCGCATTCAGCACCCCCGCAAAACAGGCTGAACTGCACGGACTCGGCGGTACCTTCGCTGTTCGCCCCGGATGGGCGATCAACCGCGCGAAGGTTCGAGGCCCGACCCTAGTGACCTTCTTGTGATCACTTCAAATCCTGTCGCAAAAAATCTCCGTCACGGAGCGTTTCTTTACTCACATCACACGCGTAGTAGTGGCCACTTGACACTACGTTCAGCCGAGATGGGTGCGAATTCGGGCATTAGGCGCGGGAGTTACTTAGACCCGCGAAAGCCGCTTCAGCAACAAGGCGGACGTGACGGGCCTGGCGCCGGCCTTCGCCACTCCGTCGGCGACCTCCCGGTCGGTGGAGACCACCACCACGGGCCGGCCCGGCGGCTCCGCGCGGACGAGCTGGCGGATCAGCTCGTCGGCGCTCACGCCCGCCTTGGAGAACAGCACCCGCACCCCGCGAGGCGGCGCGAGGAGCACCGGGGCGGCCAGCTCGGCCCCGTCGAAGACACAGGTGATCTCGGCGCCCGTCTGCGCCGCGAGCACCGAGAGCCCGCCGAGCAGCCGCAGCCGCTGCTTCTCCAGCGGCATCGTCGGATAGCCGGTCTTGGTGACGTTGTAGCCGTCCACCACCAGATGCGCCTGGGGCAGCGCGAGCAGCTGGTCGAGCAGCGCGGGATCGGTCTCGGAGAGCGCGCGGGCGGCGATGTCCTTGGGTGACATCCGGCCCGGCTCGACCGCGTCGACCGTGTCGGCCGGGTGCAGGGCGGCCGGCGGCAGGGCCAGTTCACGGCGCAGCCCCTGGGCCGCGTCGAGCACGGTGTCCAGCAGCAGCCGCAGCCGCATGTCCTCGATCGAGCGCCCCTCGCGGGCGGCCCGGCGGCCCGCCTCTACAGCCGACTCCGCCTCCCCGAGTCGCGCCTTGAGCCGCCGGCTCTCGCTCTCGGCCGCCGAGATCTGGGCGGCGGCCTCCGACCTGATCGACTCGGTGTCGGCGTCCCTGCGGCGCAGAGCAGCCTCCGCGCGCTTCATGTCGTTCTCGACGCTGCGCAGCCTGCGGCGAAGCGACTCGGCTTCCTTGCGTGCCGCCTCCAGCTCCGTACGCAGCCGCTCGGTCTCGCTCTTGATCAGCCCGCGCGCCTCGGCGAGCTCCTCGCGCAGCCGCTCCAGCTCGCGCCGCCCGGCCTCGTCGGCGCGCTCGGCGTCGGCGCGCTGGGCCTCCTCGCCCGCGGCGGCAACAAGTTTCACCCATCCGGTGGGCCGAAGGACATATGCGGCGGCCGCCACATCGACCGGATCGGCGGCCGCTGGGGGCGATCCGGACTCCAGCGCGGCGGACAGCTCCGGCTGCGCCTGGCTGAGCCGCTCGCCGATGCGCTGGCGGAAAACGGGGTCGTTCTCCAGGGCGGCGGCCATCGCATTGCCCGCGAACTTGGCACGACGAGTCGGGGTGAATCGGGCGTACTGCCGCAGCTGGGTGGGAAGTTCGGCGACGGTCAGGCCGCCGAACGCGTCCGAGACCAGCGCGACGACCCGGCGCCGTACGCCTTCCGGCAGCGGGCGGTCGAGCGCCTCGGCCGCGTCACCGGCCGCACCGGCCGGCTCGGCGCCGTTCTCAGGCTGCTCCACGATCCGTCACCCCACTACCCGTTCGGGCCGCTCCCTCAGGAGCCGGCGCCCGGCCTGTCCACCAGGTCGATCTGGTCCACCGCATTGCACCAGCGGCAGCGCACCGACTCGATGGTCTCACTGACCACCTCGCGCTCCTCGACCGTCGGCTCTCCGGCCAGGTCCAGATGGACGTACTCCACGACCTTGGAGGAGCGGGTGACGTCGAAGCGTGTGAGGTTGCCACAGAGCGTGCAGCGCCAGCGGGTCGTGGCGGTCGGCGAGGGAACCGTCGTCATCGTTCCGTCCTCTTTCGTCGTGCAGGGTGCGGGTGCCGCTGTGCGCCGTCGAACTGCGGGTGTACTGCCCGTAACCCTACGGCCTCGCAGGTACCCCGGGGCGCGGCGAGGCACCCTGTACCGTTCGGTCCCACTACGCCATGCTCTGTCCATGATCGGTTGGCGGGGTGCGGTCCGGGGCGCGGTCATTGGGCCCGCGGTGACATACGGCGTGATCGCCATCTGCTGTGCCGTGTTCGTGATCAGTCCGGTCTCGGGCCTCAATCCGGTGTACGGCACCGGTGACGCGCTGCTCACCGCGCAGAGTGAGTACTTCGAGCGGTGGGGCGTGATCCCCGCAGAACTGATCAGCGCCTCCCCCGACGCCCTCCTCACTCCGCTCACCGCCCTCTTCGTCCACGGCAGTTGGCTGCATCTGCTCGGCAACATGCTCTTCCTCTACGTCTTCGGGGCGATGGCCGAGGAACGCGTCGGGCAGCTGGAGTTCGCCCTGTTCTATGCCGGCTGCGGCTACCTCGCCCTGCTGGCCTACGCGGTGGCCAACGCCGAATCCGATCAGACCCTGGTGGGGGCGTCCGGGGCGATCTCGGGGGTGCTCGGCGCGTTCCTCTACCTCTTCCCGAGAGCCCGGGTCACCAGTCTCTTCCCGTTCCTCTTCTTCCTGCCGCTGCGCTTCCCCGCGTGGATCGTGCTGATCTTCTGGTTCGTGCTGCAATGGCTGGCCGCCCAGGGCGCGGGCAGCGGTCCCGGGGTGGCGTATCTGGCGCATCTGGTGGGGTTCGGGGTGGGGTTTCTGTACGCCTGGGGACGTTTCCGCCGTAGTACTAGAGTGAAGGCCCAAGCAGCGGCCACTGAGGGAGAACGCCAGCCGTGATCACCGCGATCGTGCTCATCAAGACCAGCGTGGACCGCATCCCCGAGATCGCCGAGTCGATCGCCGCGCTCGACAGCGTGAGCGAGGTCTTCTCGGTCACCGGCACGTACGACCTGATCGCCATGGTGCGGGTGGCCAAGCACGACGACCTGGCGGACGTCATCCCCGGCCGGATCAGCAAGATCCCGGGGGTGGAGGGCACGGACACGCATGTCGCGTTCCGTACGTACTCGCAGCACGACCTGGAGGCGGCGTTCGCGATCGGCCTCGACGCGTAGCGCCTCCGGCGGGGCTGAAGGTGCGGCCGGGCCGCACGGGCCGGGGCCGGGCCCGGCGTCAGACCGCCGGGACGCAGCGGCCGTCCTCCGTGTGGTACGTCCACTTCGCGCCGTCCGCGACCAGTTCCCTCACCGCCCGTACGAAGCGCTCCACGTGCTCGTCCGGCGTCCCCGCCCCGAAGCTGACCCGGATCGCGTTGAGCGAGCGCTCGCCGGGCTCCGCCTCCGGGGCGCCGCACTCGCCCGGGTCCTGCGGGTCGGTGCCGAGCAGTGTGCGCACCAGCGGGTGGGCGCAGAACAGGCCGTCCCGGACTCCGATGCCGTACTCCGCAGAGAGCGCCGCCGCGAAGTGCGAGCTGTTCCAGCCCTCGACCACGAACGAGATGACGCCGACGCGCGGGGCATCGTCGCCGAAGAGCGAGAGGACCTTCACCTGCGGGACCTCCGCGAAGCCCTCGCGCACCCTCGCCACGAGCTGCTGCTCACGCGCCACCAGCCGGTCGAAACCGGCCTCGGTGAGCGCCTTGCAGGCGGAGGCGATGGAGTAGACCCCGATGACGTTCGGCGAGCCGGCTTCGTGGCGGGCCGCCGTGGTGTGCCAGTCGACGTCGACACCGCCGTCCGCGCGGCGGGCCACCTTGCGTGAGGCGCCGCCGCCCGCGAGATACGGCTCGGCCTCCTGCAGCCAGTCCGCGCGGCCCGCGAGCACACCCGAGCCGAACGGCGCGTACAGCTTGTGCCCGGAGAAGGCGACCCAGTCGACGTCCAGATCCTGCACGGAGACCGGGTGGTGGGGCGCGAGCTGGGCCGCGTCCAGGACGATCCGCGCGCCGTGCGCGTGCGCCGCGGCCGCCAGCTCCTTCACGGGCCACAGTTCACCGGTGACGTTCGACGCGCCGGTCACGCAGACCAGCGCGGTGCCGTACGGGTCACGGCCGGCGAGCGCGTGCTCCAGCGTGCGGACCGCCTCGGCCGGGGTGCGCGGGGCGTTCAGATAGGTAACCCGGGCGTCACTCCATGGCAGCAGCGAGGCGTGGTGCTCGGTCTCGAAGACGAAGACCTCGCAGTCCGCGGGGATCACGGCCGCCAGCAGATTGAGGGAGTCCGTGGTCGAGCGGGTGAAGACGACCTGGTCGTCCGGGCGGCAGTCGAGGAACTCGGCGACCGTGACGCGGCTGCTCTCGAAAAGGTCGGTGGACAGCTGCGAGAGGTACCCGGCGCCGCGGTGGACGCTGCCGTAGTACGGCGCGTACGCGGCGACGTCGTCCCACACCCGCTGCAGGGCCGGGGCACTCGCCGCGTAGTCGAGGGCGGCGTAGGTGACCTCGCCGCCGGTGACCAGCGGGACGGTCACATCGCGGCCGAGCACCGGCAGCGGCGCCGCGCAGGCGGGGTCGGCGGACCCGGAGCACGCGGAGGAGTCGGAGACGGCGGAGGAGTCGGAGGAGGCAGAAGACGTGGCGGTGGCAACGGCGTTGGGGCGTGCGGACATGGCGGTATCTCCCGGCAGGTCAGGCGAATTGGCTTCGGCAGACCCGTGCGGGCGCTCAACAGCCGCTCGCCGCACGGGGGTTGCCTCGACTGCACGGCGATCGCCGCGCGGAGGCGTACTGAAGTGGGGGCCGGTGAAGCCCTATCGCATTCGCTTGCTCACGAGACTACTCCCTTGAGGACCAGGACCCCAGGGTGTGCAGGGGTCCGCGCTTGCCGCAGACCTTGCTGCCTGCGGCCTGGTCTTCACCCGGGGCACCCCGCCACGGACGGAGGGTTGCCGGACAGCGAGCCGGGGCTTATTCGCTGTCGCTCATGACCTGCCGAGAAGTATGCCAGTCGTTCGCGCCGCCGCAAGCCGTGTCCGCATCCCGGAACGCGGGCACGGGGACTGCGCCCCGGTGCCCGCGCTCCGAAAACCCGCTCTCCGAGGGCGCCTAGGTCCTGTCCGGTCGATCAGGCCGGATCAGTGAGCGGGGTCTGGTGCGTGCGATCGCAGGCCGGAGGATGGGGGTCCCCCCGCCGAAGGCAGGGGGAGAGCCGACGCGGAGCGTCGGCGACTGACGCAACGCAGCATGGGGGCACCTCCCGTGCCCGAAGGGCTACGGGGGAGTGCGTGCCAGGGCACGCGAGCCCGGCAAGATCGGCCGGACAGGACCTATACGTTGCTGACAGCCACCCATCGCTTGAGCGCCGCCTTCGCCGCACCCGAGTCGATCGACTCCGCGGCCCTGGCCATGCCCGCCGCAAGCTGCTCGTTGAGCGTGCCGTCCGTCGGCTCCAGCGCCACCAGCGCCCCGGCCGCGTTCAGCAGCACCGCGTCCCGCACGGGCCCCGTCTCGCCGCTCAGCAGCCGGCGCGCGACATCCGCGTTGAACGAGGCGTCCGCGCCCCGCAGGGCCTGAACCGGCACCAGGTCGATGCCGATCTCCCTCGGGTCGAAGGCCTCCTCGCGCACCGTCCCGTCCCGCACGACCCAGACGCGCGAGGTGGCCGTCGTCGTCAGCTCGTCCAGGCCGTCGTCGCCACGGAAGACCAGCGCCGAGGATCCGCGCTCGGCCAGCACTCCGGCCATGATCGGCGCCATCCGGGCGTCCGCGACGCCGGTGGCCTGGGCCTTCACCTTCGCCGGGTTGGTGAGCGGGCCGAGGAAGTTGAACGTGGTGCGGATGCCCAGCTCCTTGCGGGCGGCCGCCACATGCCTGAGCGCCGGGTGGAACTTCACCGCGAAGCAGAAGGTGATCCCCGCTTCCTCGGCGACCTGGGCGACCCGCTGCGGGGTCAGTTCCAGATTGACGCCGAGCTTCTCCAGTACGTCGGACGCGCCGCTCGCCGAGGACGCGGCGCGGTTGCCGTGCTTGACGACCTTCGCGCCGGTCCCGGCGACCACGATCGCGGACATCGTGGAGATGTTCACGGTCTTGGCCCCGTCGCCGCCCGTGCCGACGATGTCGACGCTGGGCCCGGGCACCTCGATCAGGTTCGCGTGCGCGTACATGGTCCGTACGAGACCGGAGATCTCCTCGACCGTCTCCCCCTTGGCGCGGAGGGCCACCGCGAAGCCGGCGATCTGGGCGTTCGTCGCCTCGCCGCTGAGGATGCGGTCCATGGCCCAAGCGGTGGCATCCGCGCTCTGGTCGCGGTTGCTGAGAAGGGCCTCCAGCACGCCCGGCCAGGAGTGGGCCGCCACGCTGTCGCCGCCAACCGGGGTCACAACGTTCATGGTCCACTCCAGGGTCCACAGCCGAACAGGGATGCTCCCACCCTATCCAGCCCCGGACACAGCGAAGAGCCCCGTCCGGCGAATGGACGGGGCTCCTGCTGTGGCGACCGCGGCACGCGGCCGGGTGGGATCAGTGGTGGCCGTGGCCGCTCGTGATCTCGTTGAACTCCTCGGCCGTCGGCTTGGGGATCTGGTTCCCCTCGCCGTAGTAGCTCTTGCTCAGCTTGGCCCTCAGCTTCTGGCTGCGGGTGGGCTTGCGCACGACACCGTTCTCGTCGACCGTCGGGCCGATCTCGACCGGCTCGTACTGCTCGTGCACCGTGAGCGTGTGCAGGGCGCCCTGGCTGAGCGGCTCGTGGACCTCGACGAACTCACCGTGCGGCAGGCGCTTGATGATGCCGGACTCGCGTCCGTGCAGCACCTTGTCCCGGTCGCGACGCTGCAGACCCATGCAGATCCGCTTGGTGATCACGAAGGCGATGACCGGTCCGGCGAAGAAGAAGATCCGGACGAACCAGGTGATCGCGTTGATCGAGAGATGGAAGTGGGTGGCCCAGATGTCGTTTCCACCGCCGATCAGCAGCACGAAGTACCAGGTCAGCCATGCCACACCGAAGGCGGTACGGGTCGGGGCGTTGCGCGGGCGGTCCAGGATGTGGTGCTCGCGCTTGTCGCCGGTGACCCAGGACTCGATGAAGGGGTAGACCGCGATCGCCACCAGTACCAGCGGGAAGATCACCAGCGGGATGAACACACCCAGTACGAGGGTGTGACCCCAGGCATTGATCTCCCAGCCCGGCATGAACCGGATCAGGCCCTCGGAGAAGCCCATGTACCAGTCGGGCTGGGCGCCGGTGGACACCTGGTCCGGCCGGTAGGGACCGAGTGCCCAGATCGGGTTGATCGAGGCGACCGCCGAGACCACCGCGATGACACCGAAGACCAGGAAGAAGAAGCCTCCGGCCTTGGCCATGTAGATCGGCAGCAGCGGCATGCCGACGACGTTCTTGTTCGTCCGGCCGGGACCGGCGAACTGCGTGTGCTTGTGGAAGAACACCAGGATCAGGTGTCCCACCAGCAGGCCCATCATGATGCCGGGCAGCAGCAGGATGTGGACCGAGTAGAACCTGGCCACGAAGTCGCCGCCGGGGAACTCCCCGCCGAAGAGGAACATCGACAGATACGTGCCGACGATCGGCACCGACAGGATCGCGCCCTGCATGAAGCGGACACCCGTACCGGACAAGAGGTCGTCCGGGAGCGAGTAGCCGGTGAAGCCGGTGAACATGCCGAGCACCAGCAGCAGGAATCCGAACAGCCAGTTGACCTCGCGCGGCTTGCGGAACGCGCCGGTGAAGAAGACGCGCATCATGTGGACGAGCATGCCCGCGACGAAGATCAGGGCCGCCCAGTGGTGGATCTGGCGGATCAGCAGACCACCACGGACGTCGAAGCTGATGTCCAGCGTCGAGGCGAACGCCTCCGACATCCGCACACCCTGCATCGGGACGTAACTGCCGTGGTACTCCACCTCGTTCATCGACGGGTGGAAGAACAGCGTCAGATACACACCCGTGAGGATGATGATGATGAAGCTGTAGAGGCAGATCTCACCGAGCATGAAGGACCAGTGGTCCGGGAAGATCTTGCGCATATTGGCCTTGGCCAGGCCGTAGATCCCGAGCCGGCCGTCCGCCCAGTCGGCCACCCGCTCACCGGCGGGCGCCTTGCGCTTGGACTCTGCTGAAGTACTCATCCGCGCTCCCAGAAGGCAGGACCGACAGGCTCGTCGAAGTCGCCGAGCGCCTCGAGGTTGCCCTCGGCGTTCACGCCGATCCGCAGCTGCGGAAGGCGGTGACCGGCCGGGCCGAAGATGACGCGGGCGCCGTCGGCGAGGTCGAAGGTGGACTGGTGGCACGGGCAGAGCACGTGGTGCGTCTGCTGCTCGTACAGGCTGATCGGACAGCCGACATGCGTGCAGATCTTCGAGAACGCCACGATGCCCTCGTGCGACCACTCGAGCTCGCGCTTGTCCTTGATGTCGTCCGGCTGAATCCGGACGATCATGAGCGCCGCCTTGGCGATCTGCTTCTGGAAGTCCTCCGCGTCCTCCTCCAGGCCCTCGGGCATGGCGAAGGTCAGCGAACCGACGACGACGTCCTCGGGACGCAGCGGCTCATTGGTGTTCATGTTGATGAGCTGCTTGCCCTTTTCCCACATCGTGGTGCGCAGCTTCTTCTCGGGCAGCGGGCCCAGGTCGCGCAGCAGCACCAGACCGGAGAGCGGCACCATGGCCAGCGCGCCGAACATGGTGTTGCGGATCAGCTTGCGCCGGCCGAAGCCGGACTCCTTCGCACCCTCCGCGAAGTCGGCCATGACCTTGGCACGGACCTCGGGCTCGGCCTCGATCGGGTGACGGTCGTCGGCGATCTCCTGGTCGG
Organism: Streptomyces sp. NBC_00885; assembly: GCF_045207475.1. Classification (NCBI taxonomy): domain Bacteria; kingdom Bacillati; phylum Actinomycetota; class Actinomycetes; order Kitasatosporales; family Streptomycetaceae; genus Streptomyces; species Streptomyces sp. NBC_00885. The sequence goes on along the minus strand of NZ_CP108796.1, from coordinate 6,399,147 downwards.
ACATCAGGGTGCGGGCCCAGTGGACCGCCCCCGCGCCGATGCAGAAGAGCGCGACGCCGAGCGTCATGCCCAGCGAGAAGTTGAGCGAGCTCACATGACCGAACGGCCAGATGTAGACGATCTCGCCGACCGGGAAGATCACGTACGAGGCGATGAAGGCGATCGTGGCCAGCATCGACAGCGTGAACAGGAGGGCGACCGTGCGCTCGGAGCGCTTGGCTGCCCGCTCGTCGACGTCCTGGATACGCGGCTTGTGTGCCGGCAGGCCCGGGTCCGCGAACGGATCCTCCGCGACCTCCACCGCGCCGTGCGCGGCGTCGTCCTGCGCTGTGGGCAGGTTCTCTTCTGGAATCTCTTGGCTACTCATGACTTCTTGGCCTTAGCGGTGTGGGCCGCGACCCAGATGGCGACTGCGATCAGCGCACCCAGTCCGAAGACCCAGCCGAACAGTCCCTCGCTGACGGGGCCGAGGCCACCGAGCTTGAGGCCGCCGGGGCTCTCGGAGTCCTCGCCGTTCACGGTCTGGATGTACGCGATGATGTCCTGCTTCTGCTTCTCCGGCATCGTGGTGTCGGGGAAGGACGGCATGTTCTGCGGGCCGGTCTGCATGGCCTCGTAGACGTGCTTGGGGTCCACGCCCTCAAGGCTCGGGGCGTACTTGCCGTTCGTCAGGGCACCGCCCTCACCCGTGAAGTTGTGGCACTGGGCGCAGTTGGTACGGAACAGGTCGCCACCCTTGGCGATGTCCGCACCCTCGGGGCTGTACTGCTTCTTGGTCGGCGTGATCGGACCGGCGCCGAAGGAGGCGATGTACGCCGCGAGCTGGTCGATCTGGTCCTGCGTGTAGATGACCTTCTTCTTCGGCACCTGCGCGCCGGGCTGCTGGGCCGGCATCCGGCCGGTACCGACCTGGAAGTCGACCGCGGCGGAGCCCACGCCGACGAGGGACGGGCCGTCGGAGGAGCCCTCACCGCCGGGTCCGTGGCAGCTCGCGCAGCCGACGGTGTAGAGCTTCTTGCCCTCCTTGATGGCGAGGGACTGGGCGGTTTCATCGGCCTGCGCCTTGTCCGCGGGTGCGAACGCGGCGTACAGCCCCCCAGTTGCCGCCAGCGCGAGGAGTAGGACGACGACCGCCGCCAGCGGATGGCGTCGTCGTGAGGAGAGCTTTTTCACGGATTACCCCGGTGTCAGGATCTTCTGCGTCGATGCTTCTGGACTGTGTCTGCTTCAGGCAGCGAGTGCCCGCGCCGTTACTTGATCATGTAGATCGTGGCGAAGAGGCCGATCCAGACGACATCGACGAAGTGCCAGTAGTAGGACACGACGATGGCGGCGGTTGCCTGCTCGTGAGTGAATCTCCTGGCCGCGTAGGTCCTGCCGAGGACCAGCAGGAAGGCGATCAGGCCGCCCGTCACGTGCAGGCCGTGGAAGCCGGTGGTCAGGTAGAACACCGAGCCGTACGGGTCCGAGGACAGCGAGAGGCCGTCCTTCTTGACCAGCTCGGTGTACTCGAAGACCTGACCGCCGATGAAGATCGCACCCATCACGAAGGTGAGCGCGAACCAGGCGCGGAGCTTCTTCACGTCGCCCCGCTCCGCGGCGAATACGCCGAGCTGGCAGGTGAGGGAGGAGAGCACCAGGATCGTGGTGTTCGTCGCCGAGAACGGGAAGTTGAGGGCCGAAGCCATTTCCTTCCAGTGCTCTGCGCCCGTCACCGATCGCAGGGTGAAGTACATCGCGAAGAGGGCCGCGAAGAACATCAGCTCGGAACTCAGCCAGATGATGGTTCCGACGCTGGTGAGGTTCGGCCGATTGACCGACGGGTGCGCGTGCCCGGTTTCTACTGTCGTTGCTGTCGCCACGACCGACATTATGTCGGTCGCTTATCCCGCCCTCACTCCGGGGGGTGCCGTTCGGTGTGTCAGTGGGCTCTGTCCAGCCCGAACGGCCCATCGAAGCCATGTCCGAAGAGCTGTTGACAGCCAGTTGATCGGAGTAGCATCCGCGCATCGGTTCCTGATGCAGTGCCGCCGTCGATTCGGAGGAACAATGCAGTCGAGCGCCACGGTCCTGGTCTACAGCGACGACGCCAACACGCGCGAGCAAGTGCGCCTGGCGGCTGGACGCAGGCCTGCGGCCGATGTTCCCCCGGTCGAGTTCGTCGAGTGCGCGACCCTTCCCGCCGTGCTGAAGCGGCTGGACGAGGGCGGTATCGATGTCTGCGTCCTGGACGGGGAGACGGTTCCCGCGGGCGGCATGGGCGTCTGCAGGCAGATCAAGGACGAGATCTTCAACTGCCCGCCCGTGCTGCTGCTGATCGGCCGCCCGCAGGACGCCTGGCTGGCCACCTGGAGCCGCGCCGAGGCAGCGGTGACCCTTCCGGTCGACCCGGTGGAGTTCGCGGACACACTGGCCGCCCTGCTGCGCGGCGGCCGGCTCTCCGTGGAGGCGTGAGCAGCGCCCGCGCCGGTCAGACCTCAGGACGCAGCCGTGCCGCGTCGGCGGTGCTGCTGCCGTCCGGGGTGTCGGCCACCAGGGCACTGCCCTTGAGCCACTTCTGCCAGTCGAGGTTCCAGTCGCCGAAGCCGTTGCCGAACGGGTCCATCTCGTCACCGGCGCTGTTGACGACCTTGACGATGTCGCCCTCCTTGACGGTCTCGAAGAACCACGCGGCGTTGCCGGTGGACATCCCGGTGCAGCCGTGGCTGACGTTCTCGTAACCCTGTGACCCGACGGACCAGGGCGCGGCGTGCACGTACTCACCGCTCCAGGTGACCTGTGTCGCGTAGTAGACGGGCAGGTCGTAGGAGTCGGCACTGCCCTCCGCTATGCCGATGCTGGTGCCGCGCATCCGTACGAAGTACTGCTTGGCGAGCACCACCTTGATTCCGTTACGGGTGGAGAAGCCGGGCTTGCCGGTGGTCACCGGAATGGTCTTGATCACTTCTCCGTTGCGCTGGACCGTCATCTGGTGCGATCCGGCGTCGGTGATGGCCTCGATACGGTCCCCGATGGTGATCTTCAACGCTTTCGAGGCGCCGCCGTAGAGCTTGGCGGAGACCTTGACGCCCTGGAGGTTGCTGACGGCGTTCACGGTCGCGCCGCTGGGCCAGTACTCCTTGGGGCGGAAGTGCAGCTTCTTGTCGTCCACCCAGTACCAGGCGCCCTCCACGGCGGGGCTGGACTGGACCTTCAGGGCGCGTTCGACGACGGCTCTGGCCGCCTTGTCCTTCACGGGGAGGCTGAGCTCGGCGGTGATGGGCTGGCCGACCCCGTACGTGCCCGCCTTGGGGCCGAACGCGACCGTCAGGAACTTGGAGGCGGGTGCGGTCTCGAAGGTCAGCGTACGGACGCCCGGGGCGCCGTTCGCGTCCTCCGTGGCCACCCTCACCGTGTACTTGGCGCCGGCCGACAGGGAGCCGGTGGAACGCCATCGGGTGCCGTCGGCGTCGAGTTCGCCCGCGAGGAAGTGGCCGGAGTCATCTATGACGGTCACGTCGGTGATGCGGCCGCCGTCACCCTCGGCGGTGATTTCCAGCGGCTTGTCCGGGTCCACCTTCTCGTTGCCGGTGGGCGTGTTGAAGGAGACCTGCTCGGAGGCGTCGAAGGGCTTGGCGGCGAGCGGGTTGTCCGAGCCGACGCACGCGGTCGCGCCCGCCCCGAGCGAGACGACCAGCAGAGTGCAGCTGAGGACGGTGCGGATGTGCGGCGTGTGGTTCATAAGCACACGTTATGAAGATCACCCGGCAACGGCGCGCCGAGTGACTGCAAATGGAGGGGGCCCGGATCCCCCTCAGGAGTGAGGGGGATCCGGGCCCGTCCCGTGCGTTGCTGACGCAGCGCTACTGGTTCTGGTTCTCACCGCGGTAGTACTCGAACACCCAGCCGAAGATGCCGACCAGGATCAGCGGCGCCGAGAAGTACAGGATCCACCAGCCCATCGCGACGGCGAGGAACGCGAGCGCACCACCGACGGCCAGCGAGAGCGGCTGCCAGCTGTGCGGGGAGAAGAACCCCACCTCGCCGGCCTCGTCCGCCACATCGGCGTCCTTGTTGTCCTGCGCCATGGCGTCCACTCGCCGGGCCGTGAAGGCCAGGTAGTAGCCGATCATGATGCTCAGCCCGAAGGCCAGGAAGAGTGCGGTGGTACCGGCCGGCTCCTGCGACCACACGCCATAGACGATCGCCATGACGAGGATGAAGAAGCTCAGCCAGAGGAACATCTTGCCCTGGATCCTCACTTGCCTGCCTCCTTACCGCCGGTGATGGCCGTGCTGCCGGCGCCGTGGTTCTCGAGCTGGTCGAGCGCCGCGATCTCCGGGTGGTGCAGGTCGAACGCCGGGGATTCGCTGCGGATCCGCGGCAGGGTGAGGAAGTTGTGCCGCGGGGGCGGGCAAGACGTCGCCCATTCGAGCGAACGGCCGTAGCCCCACGGGTCGTCGACCTCGACCTTCTTGCCGTACTTGGCGGTCTTCCAGACGTTGTAGAAGAACGGCAGGACCGACATGCCGAGCAGGAACGAGCTGATCGTGGAGATGGTGTTCAGCGTCGTGAATCCGTCGGCGGCCAGGTAGTCCGCGTAGCGACGCGGCATGCCCTCGGCACCCAGCCAGTGCTGCACCAGGAACGTGCCGTGGAAGCCGATGAACAGCGTCCAGAAGGTCATCTTGCCGAGCCGCTCGTCCAGCATCTTGCCCGTGAACTTCGGCCACCAGAAGTGGAATCCGGCGAACATCGCGAAGACCACGGTGCCGAAGACGACGTAGTGGAAGTGCGCGACGACGAAGTACGAGTCGGAGACGTGGAAGTCCATCGGGGGCGAGGCCAGGATGACGCCGGTCAGTCCACCGAAGGTGAAGGTGACCAGGAAGCCGATCGTCCAGAGCATCGGTGTCTCGAAGGACAGTGAGCCCTTCCACATGGTGCCGATCCAGTTGAAGAACTTCACACCGGTCGGTACCGCGATCAGGAAGGTCATGAAGGAGAAGAACGGCAACAGCACGCCGCCTGTGACGTACATGTGGTGCGCCCACACCGTCACGGACAGACCGGCGATCGCGATGGTCGCGCCGATCAGGCCGATGTAACCGAACATCGGCTTGCGGCTGAAGACCGGGATGATCTCCGAGACGATGCCGAAGAAGGGCAGGGCGATGATGTACACCTCTGGATGGCCGAAGAACCAGAAGAGGTGTTGCCACAGCAACGCGCCGCCGTTGGACGCGTCGAAGATGTGCGCACCGAACTTGCGGTCCGCCTCCAGCGCGAAGAGCGCGGCGGCCAGCACCGGGAAGGCGAGCAGGACCAGCACACCGGTCAGCAGCACGTTCCAGACGAAGATCGGCATCCGGAACATCGTCATGCCGGGAGCGCGCATGCAGATGATCGTGGTGATGAAGTTGACCGAACCGAGGATCGTGCCGAAGCCGGAGAAGGCCAGACCCATGATCCACATGTCGGCGCCGACACCCGGCGAGCGGACCGCGTCCGACAGCGGGGAGTAGGCGAACCATCCGAAGTCGGCCGCACCCTGCGGGGTGAGGAAGCCGGCCACCGCGATGATCGAGCCGAAGAGGTACAGCCAGTACGCGAACATGTTCAGCCGCGGGAACGCCACATCGGGCGCGCCGATCTGCAGCGGCATGATCCAGTTCGCGAATCCGGCGAACAGCGGCGTCGCGAACATCAGCAGCATGATCGTGCCGTGCATCGTGAACGCCTGGTTGAACTGCTCGTTCGACATGATCTGCGTGCCGGGACGGGCAAGCTCGGCGCGCATGAAGAGCGCCATCAGTCCGCCGATGCAGAAGAAGGCGAACGACGTGACCAGGTACATCGTGCCGATGGTCTTGTGGTCAGTGGTGGTCATCCACTTCACGACCACATTGCCCGGCTGCTTGCGCCGTACCGGCAGCTCGTTCTCGTACGAGTCGTCAGCTGCTGCGGCGGCACCCTGAGGTTCGTTGAGGATGCTCACAGTTGGTTCTTCTCCGCATTCCTGGCCGGGTCCGTCTGCTCAATGCCCGACGGGATGTAGCCGGTCTGCCCCTCTTGCGCCAGCTCCTTCAGGTGCTGCTGGTAACGCTCCGGGGAGACGACCTTGACGTTGAAGAGCATCCGGGAGTGGTCGACGCCGCAGAGCTCGGCGCACTTGCCCCTGAATGTGCCCTCACGGGTGGGGGTCACCTCGAAGACGTTGGTGTGCCCCGGGATGACGTCCTGCTTGAAGAGGAAGGGGAGGACCCAGAAGGAGTGGATGACGTCGCGAGAGCTCAGGATGAACCGGACCTTCTCGCCCTTGGGCAGCCACAGGGTCGGGCCCGGGTTGCCGGTCTGCGGGTTCCGGGTGCCCGGGACACCGGCGTCGTAGACGCCGCCCGCGTTCGCCGGGAAGTCCGCGCGGTACTTGTCCGGAATGGCGCCCAGGTTCTTGTCGGCCTTGGCGTCACCCGTGGAGCCAGCCACGTTCTCGATGTAGTTGAAGCCCCAGCTCCACTGGTAGCCGACCACATTGACCGTGTGGGCGGGCTTGGAGAGAGCGAGGATCTTCGTCTCGTCACGCGCGGTGAAGTAGAAGAGCACCGAAACGATGATGAGCGGAACAACCGTGTACAGGGCCTCGATGGGCATGTTGTACCGGGTCTGCGGAGGTACCTCCACCTTGGTGCGGCTGCGCCGGTGGAAGATGATGCTCCAGATGATCAGACCCCACACCAGCGCGCCCGTGACGAGCGCTGCCGCCCACGAGCCCTGCCAGAGGGAGAGGATCCGAGGGGCCTCTTCCGTTACCGGGGTGGGCATACCCAGGCGGGGGAAGTCCTTGTATGTGCAACCAGAGGCGGTCGCCAGGACCACGCCCGCGGTAAGCACCTGGAGCAGCTTCCGCCGCATCGGGCGCCGCGACGAGCGGTCGGAGCCGTTGGGACTCACGTAGCGCCTTCCCGAGAGTCTCGGCCCGCGCGGCATGCCGCGGCCGTCTCGCTGGTCGGTCGCCGGCCCTGACGCGGGCAGGGGTTTGGATGTTTATGCGGACCAAACCCTACTGGACGCTATTTGGGGTCGCGCGGGGAGGGTGCCCAACGCGCCGTCCGACACCCCGAAGGGATGGAAAGCCCCTGGAATCCCGGCCTCCGGCAGGCTTCTGACGCCCCTTCCGCGTACTGGAGTTAGCGTGGCGATGTGCCTTACTTCGATGTCGCTTCCTCCGCTCCGCTGCACCCGGTCGCCCGGCAGGCCCTGCAGGCTTCCCTCGACGAGGGCTGGGCCGACCCGGCCCGGCTCTATCGCGAGGGGCGGCGCGCCAGGCTGCTGTTGGACGCGGCGCGGGAGGCGGCGGCTCAGGCCGTGGGCTGCCGCCCGGACGAGCTCGTGTTCACTCCTTCGGGGACGCGCGCGGTTCACCTGGGAATTTCCGGCGCGCTCGCCGCGCGTCGGCGTGTCGGGCGTCACCTGGTCGTCTCCGCGGTGGAGCACTCCTCGGTGCTCCATTCGGCGGGCGCGTACGAGGGGGCGGAGGGCGGGACGGTGACCGAGGTCCCCGTGGACCGGGCGGGCGCGGTGTCCCCGGCCGCGTTCGGCGCGGCCCTGCGCGAGGACACCGCACTGGCCTGTCTGCAGTCCGCCAACCACGAGGTCGGCACGGAGCAGCCGGTCTCCGAGGTCGCCGACGCCTGCCGGGCTGCCGGGGTGCCGCTGCTGGTGGACGCGGCGCAGTCACTCGCGTGGGGACCGGTGGCCGGGGACTGGTCGCTGCTCACGGGCAGCGCGCACAAATGGGGCGGCCCGGCGGGGGTGGGGCTGCTCGCCGTACGCAAGGGTGTCCGGTTCGCCCCCCAAGGTCCCGCCGACGAACGGGAGTCGGGGCGGTCGGCGGGCTTCGAGAACATCCCGGGGATCGTGGCGGCGGCGGCCTCGCTGCGGGCGGTGCGGGCGGAGGCGGCGGACGAGGCGGTACGACTGCGGGCCCTGGTGGACCGGATCCGCGCGCGCGTGCCGGAGCTGGTCCCGGATGTGGAGGTGGTGGGCGACCCGGTGCGCCGGCTCCCCCACCTCGTCACGTTCTCCTGTCTCTATGTCGACGGAGAGACTCTGCTGCACGAACTGGACCGGGCGGGGTTCTCCGTCTCCTCCGGCTCCTCCTGTACGAGCAGCACGCTCACGCCGAGCCATGTGCTGAGGGCGATGGGGGTGCTCTCGGAGGGCAATGTCCGCGTCTCGCTCCCCCTCGGGACGCCGGAGGAGGACGTCGACCGCTTCCTGGAGGTCCTGCCGGGGGTGGTCGCGGAGGTACGCGAACGCCTCGGCGCGCCCGTCTCGCACACCGCGACCGCGGGCACGGCGTCCCTGGTCGTGGACGCGCTCGGGAAGCGATGCCCGATCCCGGTGATCGAACTCGCGAAGGTGATCGGGGACGTGCCGGTGGGGGGCACGGTGACGGTGCTCTCGGACGACGAAGCGGCGCGGCTGGACATTCCGGCGTGGTGCGAGATGCGGGGGCAGGAGTATGTCGGGGAGGAAGGGGCGGAGCGGGGCGTGGCGTATGTGGTGCGGCGGGTGGTGTGAACCGGGGCTCCGCCCCCGGACCCCCGTACACCGGCTTCGGCCGCACGTCCTCGAACGCCGGACGGGCTGAATACGGCGCGGGAGTCCGGGGCGGAGCCCCCGGGTCCTACTTCAGGTGGGTCCGGACCTCGGCCGCCGCGTCGTGGCCGTACGCCTTCGTGAAGCGGTCCATGAAGTGCGCCCGGCGCAGCGTGTACTCCTGGGTGCCCAGCGTCTCGATCACCAGCGTCGCCAGCATGCAGCCCACCTGCGCCGCGCGCTCGTGGCCCACGCCCCAGGACAGGCCCGACAGGAAGCCCGCGCGGAACGCGTCACCGACGCCGGTCGGGTCGACCTTGGCGTCCTCCTCGGGGCAGCCGACCTCGATCGGCTCCTCGCCCTCCTGCTCGATACGGACGCCGTTCGAGCCGAGAGTGGTGACCCGGGTGCCGACCTTGCCCAGGATCTCGGTGTCGGTCCATCCCGTCTTGGACTCGATGAGCCCCTTCTCGTACTCGTTGGAGAAGAGGTAGGTGGCGCCGTCCAGGAGCGTGCGGATGTCGTCGCCGCTCATCCGCGCGATCTGCTGGGAGAAGTCCGCGGCGAACGGGATGGAGCGGGTCCGGCACTCCTCGGTGTGGCGGAGCATCGCCTCGGGGTCGTCCGCGCCGATCAGGACGAGGTCGAGGCCGCCGACCCGGTCCGCGACGGACTTCAGCTCGATCTGGCGGGCCTCGCTCATGGCGCCGGTGTAGAAGGAGCCGATCTGGTTGTGGTCGGCGTCCGTGGTGCACACGAATCGCGCCGTGTGCAGGACTTCAGAGATCCGGACGGACGAGGTGTCCACGCCGTGGCGGTCGAGCCAGGCGCGGTACTCGTCGAAGTCGGATCCGGCCGCGCCGACGAGGATGGGCCCGCTGCCCAGCTGGCCCATGCCGAAGCAGATGTTGGCGCCGACACCGCCCCTGCGGACATCGAGGTTGTCGACCAGGAAGGAGAGGGAGACCGTGTGCAGCTGGTCCGCGACCAGCTGGTCGGCGAAGCGGCCGGGGAAAGTCATGAGGTGGTCAGTGGCGATGGAGCCGGTGACTGCGATTCGCACGGCGAGGACGCTCCTGTGGCGGGGTGGCGTTGACAGTTAACGCTACCGGGTTTGGGCGCCCGCACTGAAGTGCGGAAACTACCCGATAGTAGGTCTTTTGTCATGGACTCTCGATGCATACGGTGCGGATATGACGAAGCCCATCGCCCGGCGCGAGCCGCGAGAGTCCGAGATCAGTCTGGCCCAGCTCCGCGGAGATTGCGCGCGAATGGCGCCCCACTGGGTGGTTCCCGCCGCCGCCGTTCCCGCTCCCGTGCCTCCGTCGCAGATCCATGGTGTCGTGGTACCGGCGTCTTCGGCCAGGTTGCTCGACGCCATGTCCGAATACGGCGACTGAGTCAAGGGCGTACAACCCAGAGCGCACAACTGAGCGCGCACAAGGGAACCGTGCGCTCCCCCGCTCCGTCCCATCCGTGACCCCGCCCGACGGGGTCACGGAGACAAGGAGCGATGCGGTGAGCAGTACGCAGGACACGCAACTCGGCCCCCGCCGCCGGCGTTCCCCGTTCGCCGTCGCCTCGGTGGCGGCGGCGGTGCTGGTCGCAGGCGGGGGTACGTACTTCGCGACCGCGGGCTTCGGGGGCGGCAACGACAGCGCCGACGCCAAGAGCGGCGCGCCGGGCCACGACGGGAATCCGCCCCCGCTCGCGGTCGAAGGCCGTACGGAGGGCGGGGACCGGGGCGGCATCGCGCCCGGTGAACCCGACCCCTCGGGCGGCGGAGCGGTCTACACGGCCGAGGGCAAGCTGCCGGCCGGACCGGCCGAGGCCGCTGTCCACCGTACGAAGGGCGCCGTGACCGCGGCCGAGGTGACCCGGCTGGCGAAGGCGCTCGGTCTGCCGGGCGCACCCCGGCTGGTCGGCCCGGCCTGGAAGATCGGGGCGGACAAGGACGGCGCGGGCCCCCTGCTCCAGGTCAACAAGCAGGCTCCGGGCACCTGGACCTTCGCCCGGTTCATGGCTGTACCGGGTGGCGACAACTGTCTGAAGGGCAAGGAGTGCCCTGCGCGCGGCGAGACCTCGCCCACGGGCGCGAGCCCGGTGAGTGAGGAGGCCGCGAAGAAGGCCGCGTCGCCCGTGCTGAAGGCGCTCGGTCAGAGCGACGCCGATCTGGACGCACGCCAACTGATGGGCGCGGTGCGCGTGGTGAACGCCGACCCGCTGGTCGACGGGCTGCCGACCTACGGCTGGACGACCGGGATCCAGGTCGGCGCGGACGGTCATGTGGTGGGCGGCAGCGGGCAGTTGAAGACGCCCGTGAAGAGCGACGAGTACCCGGTGATCTCGGCCCAGGCGGCGCTGAAGCAGCTGAACAAGGATTCACGGGGCAGCGGCACGACCGGGATCGGCGGCTGCGCCACGCCGGTTCCGCTGGAGGGCGAGCAGAAGCCCGAGTCCCCCTGCATGCCGAAGAGCGCGGTGAAGGGTCCGGAGCAACTGACGGTCACCAAGGCCGTCTTCGGTCTGGCCGCGCAGTACGTGGACGGGCAGCAGGCGCTCGTACCCTCGTGGCTGTTCGAGGTGAAGCCGAAGGGCGGCGCCCAGCCGTTCACGGTCACACAGCTCGCGGTGGACCCGAAGTATCTGAAGGAGACCACTCCGCCGCAGCAGGACATCAGGCCGACCGAGCCACCGCAGACTCCCCCGGCGCCGTCCGACCGGCGCATCGAGTCCTACACCGTGAGCGGGCGGACTCTGGCCCTGACCTTCTGGGGCGGTGTGTGCAGCGACTACGCGGCGAAGGCGAGCGAGAGCGGCACCTCGGTGACGGTCCGGATCGTCGAGACGAATCCCGACCCCGGCCGGGTCTGCATCGCCATCGCCAAGGAGATCACCGCGAAGGTGTCGCTGGACAAGCCGCTGGGAGACCGGAAGGTCGTGGACGCGGCGACGGGTGAGGCCGTGCCGGCGAGGCCGTCCGTCCCGGCGAAATAGCACGCGGGCACAGGAAAAGCAGCAGACGAAGGCGGCGGCCCCGGCATCGGGGCCGCCGCCTTTCGTACGTGCGAGGTACGAAGCCTCAGCTGAAGGAGTCGCCGCAGGCGCAGGAGCCGGTGGCGTTCGGGTTGTCGATCGTGAAGCCCTGCTTCTCGATCGTGTCCACGAAGTCGATGGACGCGCCACCCAGGTACGGGGCACTCATCCGGTCGGTGACGACCTTCACGCCGTCGAAGTCCTTGACGACATCGCCGTCGAGCGAGCGCTCGTCGAAGAACAGCTGGTAGCGCAGGCCCGAGCAGCCGCCGGGCTGAACGGCCACGCGCAGCGCCAAGTCGTCCCGGCCTTCCTGCTCCAGCAGGCCCTTGACCTTGGCGGCGGCGGCGTCGGACAGGAGGATGCCGTCGCTCACGGTGGTGGTCTCGTCCGATACGGACATCTGCTTCTCTCCCGGGTTGTACGGAGACTGCTTGCCGACGGTTGCAACCGGCGGGGCCCGGGATTCATTCCGGGCGAGCCCTGGTCTTTCCCCTTCATGCTCGCACACCGGCCCAGCGAGGGGCAGCGACCTGTGGACAGCGGGGTGTACCGGGGGTGTACGGGAGGGAGCAGGGGGGTGCGTCACATCGACGCTATGGACATCGTCAAAGTGACGTGAAGCAGTTATGATAGATAGCGTCAAATAGACGAGAAGTGCCTCTGCAGAAGAGAAAGGGTGCGTGACGTGACCACCGCCCAAGCCCGCCCTGAGCTCGACGTCCAGCCGACGCCGCTCGCCCTGCTGCTGCTCGGCCGCGAGGCCGACCCCAGGAGCGAGCGCGGCGTGGAGTGCCCCGGCGACCTGCCGTCCCCGTCCGACCCGGACCTGGTGGAGCGCGCCCGCGCGGCCAAGGAGAAGCTCGGCGACAAGGTCTTCGTCCTCGGCCACCACTACCAGCGCGACGAGGTCATCCAGTTCGCCGACGTCACCGGCGACTCCTTCAAGCTGGCCAAGGACGCCGCGGCCCGGCCGGAGGCCGAGTACATCGTGTTCTGCGGTGTGCACTTCATGGCCGAGTCCGCTGACATTCTGACCTCCGACGACCAGAAGGTCGTACTGCCCGACCTGGCCGCCGGCTGCTCCATGGCCGACATGGCGACGGCCGAGCAGGTCGCCGAGTGCTGGGACGTGCTGACCGAGGCCGGCATAGCCGAGCAGGTCGTGCCCGTCTCGTACATGAACTCCTCGGCGGACATCAAGGCCTTCACCGGCAAGCACGGCGGCACGATCTGCACGTCGTCGAACGCGAAGCGTGCGCTGGACTGGGCCTTCGAGCAGGGCGAGAAGGTGCTCTTCCTCCCCGACCAGCACCTGGGGCGCAACACCGCGGTGCGCGAGATGGGCATGTCGCTCGACGACTGCGTCCTGTACAACCCGCACAAGCCGAACGGCGGGCTGAGTGTCGAGCAGCTGCGGGACGCCAAGATGATCCTGTGGCGCGGGCACTGCTCGGTGCACGGCCGCTTCTCGCTGGACTCGGTCAACGACGTGCGCGAGCGGATCCCGGGCGTGAACGTCCTCGTCCACCCCGAGTGCAAGCACGAGGTCGTGGCCGCCGCGGACTACGTCGGCTCGACGGAGTACATCATCAAGACGCTTCAGGCGGCCCCGGCCGGATCCAAGTGGGCGATCGGCACCGAGCTCAACCTGGTCCGCCGCGTCGCGAACGCGCACCCCGACAAGGAGATCGTCTTCCTCGACAAGACGGTCTGCTTCTGCTCGACGATGAACCGCATCGACCTGCCGCACCTGGTGTGGGCGCTGGAGTCGCTGGCCGAGGGCAACCTGGTCAACCGGATCCAGGTCGACAAGGAGACGGAGAGCTTCGCGAAGCTCGCGCTGGAGCGGATGCTGGCGCTGCCGTAAGGCTTGCGCTGTGCCTGTGAGGGGGCGCCCCGGCCGATCGCGGCCGGGGCACCCCCCTTTGCGGACAGGGGGCAGGGCTCAGCGGCAGATCAGCTCGGCCAGTTCCGCCGGGCGGCTCAGTGCGAGGAGGTGGCCGCCGGGCATCTCCTCGACGGCGATGCCCAGTCGTTCTCGCACGACGCGGCGCTGGAAGTCGAGCGGGAAGAAGCGGTCCTCACGCCCCTGGATGCAGCGGGTGGGGACGTCCGGCCAGGAGCCGAGCGGCCAGGGCTGGGTGAACACGGCCACCGTCGGTCCGGCCTCGCCCTGGGTCATGGCCTCCACGGTCACCTCCTGCGGAACGTCGTGGAAGAAGTCGGTCAGCATGTCGAAGGCCGCGTCCGGGCTCCGGCCCTCCTGCACCGCGAAGGTCGCACGGGCCTTTGCCTGACCGGTGTTCGCCCACCAGTCCCCCGCACTCTCGCCGGGGGCAGGCACCATGGGGTTGACCAGGATCAGCCCGTCCACGGCGATGCGCTCGCAGACGAGCGGGGCGATGAATCCGCCCAGCGACTGCGCGACGAGGACGAGTTCGCCGCCCGCCGGCGCGCCGATCGCCCGCACGACCGCGTCGGTGTACTCGGCGAGCCCCGCGGACTCCTCCTGGGGCAGGTCCACCGTCACCACGTCATGGCCACGTGCGCGCAGCTCGGGCACGACCAGGTGCCAGTACCACGCGCGGCCGTCCGCGCCGGGGATCAGTACGTACCTCGTCATGCGGCTCTCCTTACCCCGAAATGACCCGAAAAGCACCACACCCGGCAGCGTCCCCCGCAAGGGACCGCCGCCGGGTGCGGTGCTTCGTGACCACGATGCCGATGAGCATCAGCATGCCGATCATCGCCGGTACGCCTATCGGCGTACCCGTCACGATCAGCAGACCGAGCGCGCCGGTCGCCGCGAAGGGGATGGACACCAGCAGGATCAGCGGCTGGACCAGGCTCCGGAACGTAGCCACCAGCAGCATGAAGACGATGGCGATCGCCGCCAGCATCGCCAGGCCCGGCGAGGCGAACGCATCGTCCTGGTCGGAGGAGACGCCGCCGATAGAGGCGGTCGCGCCCTCCGGAAGGTCCAGGGACTTCAGTTTGCTCTGGAGCGAGGCGGAGACCGCGCCCGCGTTGTCGCCGGCCGGCTTCGCCGTGATCGTCGCGGCCCGCGAGCCGTCGATCCGGGTCATGGAGACCGGGCCGGGGACCAGCTTCACATCGGCGATCTCACCGAGCTTCACCGGGCCGAGCGGGAGCTCGCGCAGCTCGGCCAGCGTCTTGGCCGGCTTGGCGGAGGTGATGACGACATCGCGCTCGGTGTCGTCGAGGATCGCCTTGCCCGAGGGGGTGCCGCGCACCGCCTGGCCGACCGCCAGACCCAGCGTGGTCTCGTTGAAGCCCGCGTCCGCGGCCTTCGCGTTCGCCCGGACGGAGATCCGCGGGATGCTCTGTGCCAGGTCGCTCTGTACGTCGGTGACGTCGTCGAGTTTCGCGACCTCGGCCCGTACCGCCTCCGAAGCCCGCAGCTGGAGTATGCGGGCCGCCGGCTCACTCCACCCTTGGACGTACCAGGCCGGACTCGTACGCGACAACCACCAATTGGGCGCGGTCGCGGGCGCCCAGTTTCGCCATCGCCCGGTTCACATGGGTCTTGACCGTCAGCGGGCTGACCGCGAGACGCTCGGCGATCTCGTCGTTGGAGTGGCCCCCGCCGACCAGGACGAGGACCTCGCGCTCGCGGCCGGTGAGCCCGGCAAGGCGCTCGGAGTACGCCTGGGTCTCCTGCCCGTCGTCCGACGTGCCGCCCTGCGCGAGGAACTTGGCGATCAGGCCCTTGGTGGCGACCGGCGAGAGCAGTGCCTCGCCCGCGGCGGCGATCCGGATGGCGCTGAGCAGTTCCTCCGGTTCCGCGCCCTTGCCGAGGAAGCCCGAGGCCCCGGCCCGCAGCGACTGCACGACGTACTCGTCGACCTCGAAGGTGGTGAGCATGACGACGCGTACATGAGCCAGCTCCGGGTCCGCGCTGATCATGCGGGTCGCGGCGAGCCCGTCCGTACCGGGCATCCGGATGTCCATCAGGACCACATCGGCTTTGGCGGAGCGTGCCAGGGCGAGAGCCTCGGCGCCGTCCGCGGCCTCGGCGACGACCTCCATGTCGGGTTCGGAGTCCACCAGGACCCGGAACGCGCTGCGCAGCAGTGTCTGGTCGTCGGCGAGCAGCACCCTGATCGTCATCTGTCCTCCCCCGTACGGGTCTTGAGAGGAAGTATCGCCTGCACACGGAAGCCGCCGCCGTAACGGGGGCCCGCGGTCAGCGCCCCGCCGAGCGCCGTGACCCGCTCGCGCATCCCGAGCAGACCGTGGCCGCCGCCGTCCGTCTGCCCGTCGGGATCCACGCCGTTGTCGAGGACCGTGACCTCCAGCGTCGGACCCACCCGGATTACGCTGACCTCGGCCTTGGCGTCCGAGCCCGCGTGCTTCTGCACATTGGTCAGCGCCTCCTGGATGATCCGGTACGCCGCGAGGTCGACGGCGGCCGGAAGCCGCACGCCGTCGTCGGCGCGGGCCACCTCGACCGGCAGTCCGGCCTGCCGGAAGGTGAGGACCAGCTCGTCGAGGACGTCCAGGCCGGGGGCCGGTTCGGTGGGGGCCTCCGGGTCGCCGGACTGCCGCAGCAGTCCGACCGTGGCACGCAGTTCGTTGAGCGCTGAGCGGCTCGCCTCCCGCACATGGGCGAGGGCCTCCTTGGCCTGGTCGGGGCGTCTGTCCATGACATGCGCCGCTACTCCGGCCTGCACATTGACCAGGGCGATGTGGTGCGCGACCACGTCGTGCAGATCGCGGGCGATCCGTAGCCGCTCCTCGGCGACCCGACGCCGGGCCTCCTCCTCGCGGGTGCGCTCGGCGCGCTCGGCCCGTTCCCTTATTGCGTCGACGAAGGCGCGGCGGCTGCGCACGGCATCGCCTGCGGCCGCCGCCATCCCGGTCCAGGCGAAGATGCCGAGGTTCTCCTGCGTGTACCAGGGGGGCGAGCCGAAGAACATCGCCGCGCCGGTCAGCACTGTCATGGTCAGCAGGCCGACCCGCCAGGTGGTGGGCCGGTCGGTGCGCGAGGCGACCGTGTAGAGCGCGATCACCGCGCTCATCGCGACAGGGGCCGGCGGCTCCCCCACGACCAGCTCGAAGACGGACACCACTCCGGTGAAGACCAGGACGGCCATCGGGTTGCGGCGGCGGAAGACGAGCGCCCCGGCCACCAGGACCATCAGCACCACACTGCGCAGCTCGGGGGTGCGGCCGCCGAACTCCGGGCCGTGCCGCCCGTTCGGGTCGGCGAAGGACCCCGCGATCATGCAGATCAGCACAACCGCGGCCAGCGCGCCGTCCAGCGCCAGCGGATGCGCGCGGAGCCAGTGCTGGGTGCGGGCGAACCCGGTGGCGAGTGAGGTCACATCCAGCAACGGTACGGCGTGCCGCGGCAGCCGCGTACACCCGCGAGCACAGCAGAAAACAGCAGAATGCCCCGCTCCGGATCAACCGGGGCGGGGCACGCCGTGTGTTGGAGTGAGGAGGCCGGCCGGGGGCCGTCTGCCGAAGGTCGTCAGCCCGGAATGAGGCCGTCGTCGCCGAGCAGTTCCCGTACGTCCTCGAGCGTCGCGTCCGGAGCGGGAAGGATCAGCTCGGACGGCTCCAGGGAGTCGTCCGGCAGCGGCTCGCCGAGCTCCCGGACCTTCCCCAGGAGCGCGTGCAGAGTGCGGCGGAAGCCGGGGCTGTCGCCGCTCACCATCTCGGCCAGCAGCTCGTCGTCGAGCTTGTTCAGTTCGGCGAGATGGCTCTGGGCCACCTCCAGCTGACCCTCCCCCATGATCCGTACGATCATGACGAGTCCCTACTGCTTGTCGAACTTCGGGCGGTTCTGCTGCGAAGCGGCGTCCTGCGTGCCGTTTCCGCCTTCGATCGCCTGCTGCGAGGAACTCGGGCCGCCCGCCAGCTCGGCCTTCATCCGCTGCAGCTCCAGCTCTACATCAGTACCACCGGAGATGCGGTCCAGCTCGGCGGCGATGTCGTCCTTCGCCATCCCGGACTGGTCGTCCAGGGCGCCGGAGGCGAGCAGCTCGTCGATCGCGCCCGCCCTGGCCTGCAGCTGCGCGGTCTTGTCCTCGGCCCGCTGGATCGCCAGGCCGACGTCACCCATCTCCTCGGAGATACCGGAGAAGGCCTCGCCGATCCGGGTCTGTGCCTGGGCCGCTGTGTACGTGGCCTTGATGGTCTCCTTCTTCGTACGGAAGGCGTCGACCTTGGCCTGCAGCCGCTGGGCCGCGAGAGTGAGCTTCTCCTCCTCGCCCTGCAGCGTCTGGTGCTGCGTCTCGAGGTCGGTGACCTGCTGCTGGAGCGAGGCACGGCGGGACAGCGCCTCGCGCGCCAGGTCCTCACGGCCGAGCGCCAGCGCCTTGCGGCCCTGGTCCTCCAGCTTGGTCGACTGTCCCTGCAGCTGGTTCAGCTGCAATTCCAGCCGCTTGCGGGAGGTCGCCACATCGGCGACTCCGCGGCGCACCTTCTGCAGCAGTTCCAGCTGCTTCTGGTACGAGTAATCGAGGGTCTCGCGCGGATCCTCGGCCCGGTCAAGGGCCTTGTTTGCCTTCGCGCGGAAGATCATCCCCATACGCTTCATGACACCGCTCATGGGCTTCGCGCGCCCCCTTCTGACGGACTCAGCTTCAGCACTCCAACAGAACCCACAGTACGGGCCCTGCATCCATTACCGCACTGTTCGGGAGCGGATGCGCTCCTCCCCAAGGACGACTGCTCACGGGGCCGATCAGGCCCAAGGAGTAGGTGACCGTCAGGGAAACCACGGGTGACGTCCGCTCTGTCCGGCTTGTGACCGGCTTCTGTTCTGTACTGACGCTCGGTGTTGCGGGATCGTTCCCCACCGGCGTGGGGTCCATGCGCCCGCCCGTCTCCCCCACCGCCGTTCCAAAGGGGGACCTGCGGTCCCGCACCTCCTCTTTACCCCGTACCCTTGGGCTTTGTGTTTGGTAGCCGTTCCAAGGAAGAGAAGTCCCCCACCGGCAAGGTGCAGGTAGACCTCTCCAAGCAGCCCCGCGACCCCGAGGCCCCGAAGGGCCGCCCCACGCCCAAGCGCAGTGAGGCCCAGACCCAGCGTCGCCGTGCCTCCAGCGCGCCGGCCGACCGCAAGGAGGCCTCGAAGCGCCAGCGGGAGGCCCGCCGTGCCGACCTGGCCCGGCAGCGCGAGGCTCTCGCCAGCGGCGACGAACGGTATCTGCCGGCCCGTGACAAGGGACCGGTCCGCCGGTTCGTGCGGGACTTCGTCGACTCCCGCTTCTGCATCGCCGAGTTCTTCCTGCCGCTCGCGGTGGTGATCCTGGTCCTGAGCATGGTCCGGGTCGGCTCCCTGCAGAACATCGCACTGCTGCTGTGGCTCGGCGTGATCGTGCTGATCATCGTCGACTCCATCGGCCTGGCGTTCCGTCTGAAGAAGCAGCTGAACGAGCGCTTCCCGAACGAGCCCAAGCGCGGCGCGGTCGCCTACGGCCTGATGCGTACGCTCCAGATGCGCCGACTGCGTCTGCCGAAGCCGCAGGTCAAGCGCGGAGAGCGGCCCTGAGCCCGGAAGTCTCCGGATTCGGGGGCGCTTCGGCCGAATGGCTGGCCGGGCTCGGCGGACTGCGCAACATGGTCCGCCAGGAGCTTGTCGCCCGGCAGCTCGACGAGCAGATAGCCGCGCGCTATCCGGTCGGACAGCGGCTGCGGATCCTCGACGTCGGCATGGGCCAGGGCACCCAGGCCCTGCGCCTGGCGCGCGCGGGTCACACCGTGACGGGCCTGGAGTCGGACGCCGAGATGCTCAAGGCGGCCCATGAGTCGCTGGCGGGCGAGCCGGCCGGGATCCGCGAGCGGGTCCGGCTGATCGAGGGCGACGGCCGCGAGACCGGGGTGCACTTCCTGCCCGGCAGCTTCGACGTGGTGCTCTGTCACGGAGTGCTGATGTATGTCCAGGAGCCGGACGCGATGCTCGCGGGGCTGGCCAGAATGCTCGCGCCGGGGGGCCTGCTCTCCCTGCTGGTGCGCAACGGCGACGCGCTCGCCATGCGGCCCGGCCTGGCCGGGGACTGGCCGGGGGCACTGACCGCCTTCGACTCGGACACGTACACCAACCGGCTCGGACTGTCGGTGCGGGCGGACCGTCTGGAGGCGCTGACGGCGACCCTGGCGGGGATCGCGGCGCCGCTGCACACCTGGTACGGCGTCCGGGTCTTCACCGACAACGTGCCGAACGACGCCCAGCTGCCCGCCGCGACAGAGCTGGAACGGCTGCTGGCCGCCGAGGACCGGGCGGGGCGCACGGAGCCCTACCGCCGGGTGGCGGCGCTCCTGCATCTGTGCGGAGTACGGGGCTGAGGACGCGGGTGCGGCTGCGCCGCCGCGCGGCCGGGCGAGACCTTGCGGACACGATCTAGGCCCTGTCGGGTCGATCAGGCCGGATCAGCGAGCGGGGCCTGGCGTGGTGCATCGCAGGCCGGAGGATGGGGGTCCCCCCGCCGAAGGCAGGGGGCGAGCCCACGCGGAGCGTAGGCGACTGACGACAACGCAGCGTGGGGGTACCTCCCGTGCCCGAAGGGCTACGGGGGAGTGCCGTGCCAGGGCACGCGAACCCGGCAAGATCGACCGGACAGGACCTAGGGCGCTTCCGGCCGAATTCGTGGCTGAATTCGGCTTCGGCACAGGCATGTTGGGGTTTTTCGCGTCCTCACTGAAGTGACCACCGCAGAAGCCACAGAGAAGCCGCCCGTCAGACTCCCGGCCCGGGAGACCTGGCGGGCGCTGTACGCACATTTCCGGCCGCACCGCTGGGTCGTCGCGCTCGGCGCGTCCCTGGCCCTGGTGGGCACGGTGACCGCTCTCGCCCAGCCGCTCGCCGCCAAGTCCCTGGTCGACAAGCTCGGCCAGGACGAGTCGATCACCGGCGTCCTGCTGCTGCTCACCGCTCTGGTGGTGCTCGGCACGGCGATCGAGGCGGTGGGCACGTACATCCTGGAGCGCACCGCCGAGTCCGTGGTCCTCGCCGCACGCCGCTCGCTGATCGGGCGGCTGCTGCGGCTGAAGCTGCCCGAGGTCGAGCGCACCCAGCCCGGCGATCTGATGTCCCGGGTCACCTCCGACACCACGCTGCTGCGCGCGGTGACCACCCAGTCGATCGTCTCGGCGGCGACCGGCGGGCTCGCCTTTCTCGCCACGATCGTGATGATGGGCCTGATGGACGTGGTCCTGCTCGGTGTCACGCTCGGCGTGATCGTGCTGATCGGCGGCTGTGTCGGGCTGCTGATGCCGAAGATCGCGCAGGCGACGAAGCGCTCGCAAGAAGCGGTCGGCGAGATATCCACCGTGCTGGAGCGGGCCTTCGGAGCCTTCCGTACGGTCAAGGCCTCGGGCGCGGAGGAGCGCGAGACGGAGGTCGTGGCCAAGGCGGCGCGGGAGGCGTGGCGGCACGGTGTGCGGTCCGCGAAGTGGCAGTCGGCGGCCTGGTCGTCGGTGGGCCTGGCAGTGCAGGTGTCGTTCCTGGCGGTACTGGGGATCGGCGGGGCGCGGGTCGCCTCGGGCGCGATCTCCGTCTCGACGCTGGTGGCGTTCCTGCTGTTTCTCTTCTATCTGATCGACCCGGTGTCGAAGCTGGTGGAGGCGGCCTCGCAGTACCAGGTGGGCTCGGCGGCGATCGCGCGGATCGTGGAGGCGGAGCGGCTGGAGACGGAAGAGCTGACACCGCCTCAGGGCGTCCCCGGCACGGGGCCCGCCTCGGTCGTCTTCAAGGACGTCACCTTCCGCTACCGGGACGATCTTCCCTTTGTCCATCAGGGCGTCTCCTTCGAGGTGCCCGGCGCGGGGATGACGGCCTTCGTCGGCCCGTCGGGCGCGGGCAAGACGACGGTCTTCGGGCTGATCGAGCGCTTCTACGAGGCGGGCGGCGGCCGGATCCTCGTGGACGGCAAGGACATACGGGACTGGCCGCTGGCCGATCTGCGGGCCTCGATCGGCTATGTCGAGCAGGACGCTCCGGTGCTGTCGGGAACGCTGCGCGAGAACCTGGTCTTCGCGGCGCCGGACGCGAGCGAGGAGCAGATCCGGGACGTTCTCGTACGGGCCAGGCTCGATGCTCTGGTTGACCGGCTGCCGGACGGACTCGAGACGGTGGTCGGGCACCGCGGTTCCAAGCTGTCGGGCGGCGAGCGTCAGCGGGTGGCGATCGCGCGGGCGCTGCTGCGGCGGCCGCGGCTGCTGCTTCTGGACGAGGCGACCTCGCAGCTGGACGCGGTCAACGAGATGGCGCTGCGGGATGTGGTCGCCGAGGTGTCGCGCGAGGTGACGGTGCTGGTGGTGGCCCACCGGCTGTCGACGGTGACGCTGGCGGACCGGATCGTGGTGATGGACGCGGGGAAGGTGCGGGCGGTGGGGACGCACGGCGAGCTGGTGGCGTCGGATCCGCTGTACGGGGAGCTGGCAGCGACGCAGTTCCTGGCGACGGCGCGGTGATCGGGGCGGGGCGGGGGGCGCCTGCGGCGGGCCTGTTCCCCACCCCGCCCTCCCCCCAGACTCTGTCCGGGGGGACCCCCAACCTCCGCGCTCCTCAAACGCCGGAGGGGCTGAAGATCAGCCCCTCCGGCTCACGAACCTGAGCCTTCGCTACCCCTGGTCCGCGTGCAGGCTCATCGGGCCGTAGATCTTCGTGCCGTCCTCCGACAGCACCACCTGGTCCGCCCCGCCCTCCAGCAAGTCCTTCCAGACCTCGCCGATCCAGGACTCCGCGTCACCCTGCGTCGTGAACTCCTCCGGCTGCACCGCCGGCTGGACCTCCGTTCCGTCGGACTTCTCGAAACGCCACGTCCATGCCATGTCCGCCTCCCACTCCCAGGGGCCACCAGCTGATCACTGCTGCCCGCAGCGTAGCCGGGCGCGCACGCCCCGCGGTGACGCGGGAGGATCAGAGGCGTGGAACTGACACTGCTCGGCACCGGCGCGCCCGCCGGACTCCCCCGGCCCGACTGTCCGTGCGCCGTGTGCGCCACCGCGCGCGGGGCGTCCGCGCGGGCCGCCACGGCGCTGCTCGTCGACGGGGCCCTGCTGCTCGATCTCACGCCCGGCGCCGCCCTGGCCGCCGCGCGGGCGGGGCATTCCCTCGTCGGCGTACGGCAGGTGCTGCTGACGCATCCGCACGGCGGGCCCGCGGTCGATCTGCCCGCCGGGCTGCCCGCGGCCGGGCGGGTGCCGGACGGACGGGAGTTGACGCTGATCAGCGGGCACCGGGTACGGGCCGTGCCGATGGACAACCCGGGCACGGGGTACGAGGTGACGTCACCGGACGGCGAGCGGCTGCTGTACCTGCCCCCGGGCGGCGCACCCGCGGGTCTCGCGGAGGGCCTGGCCGCGTACGAGATGGTCCTCGGCGATGTCGTGGGGCGGCCCGACGCGATCTCCCGGCTGCGCGCGTCCGGGGCGATCGGCCCGACCACCGATGTCGTCGCCGTGCACCTGGACCACGACGTTCCCGGCGGCGCCCCGGAGCTGGCTCGCCGGCTCGCGGCCGCGGGTGCGCGGGCCGTGCCCGACGGGACGACGCTGATCGTGGGCGAGTACCACGCCGTACCGGATCTCCCCCGCCGCACCCTTGTCACCGGCGGCGCCCGCTCGGGCAAGTCGCTGGAGGCCGAGCGCAGACTGGAGACCTTCCCCGAGGTGCTGTACGTCGCGACCGGCGGCAGCCGGGAGGGCGACACCGAGTGGGCGTCCCGAGTCTGGCTGCACCGCGAGCGCCGTCCCGGCTCCTGGCGTACGGCCGAGACCTGCGATCTCGTACCTCTGCTCGCCGAGGACGGGCCGCCGCTGCTGATCGACTGTCTGTCCCTGTGGCTGACCGACGCGATGGACAAGGTGGGTGCCTGGGACGACGCGACCTGGGCCACGGGCGGCGAGGACGCGCTGCGCGAGCGGGTCGCCGAGCTGGTCGCGGCCGTACGGGCCACCTCGCGCACCGTCGTGGCGGTGACCAACGAGGTCGGCAGCGGCGTCGTGCCCGCCACCGCCTCGGGCCGCCGCTTCCGCGACGAACTGGGCCGTCTCAACGCCGCTTTCGCCGACGAGTGCGAGCACCTCCTGCTGGTCGTCGCGGGCCAGGCCATCGTGCTGCGCAGCTGACGGGCGCCGCGCGGACGCGGCACGGCTGCCGGTACTGTTCGGCGAATGAGCAGGCTGAATCTCGATGACTTCTCCGATCTGATCGAGCGCCCCGACAGCGGTGTCCGGCGTGACGCCGAGGAACGCCGGGAGCGGCTGATCGTGACGCCCGGTTCCCTCGGGCGGCTCGACGAGCTGGGCGAGTGGCTCTCCACCGCGCAGGCCTCGGTTCCGGTCAGGCCCATCGTGCAGCCGCGAGTGGTGCTCTTCGCCGGTGATCACGGAGTGGCCCAACTGGGCGTCTCCGCCCGGGAGTCCGGCTCCGCGCACGAGCTCGTGCGAGCCACGCTGGAGGGCGGGAGCCCCCTGGCCGTACTGGCCCGCCGGGCGGGTGTGCCGGTGCGGATCGTGGACGCCGGTCTGGACTGCGACCCGCAGCTGCTGCCCGAGGAGGTCGTACGCCACCGGGTGCGGCGCGGCAGCGGACGGATCGACGTCGAGGACGCGCTGACGATCGAGGAGACCGAGGCGGCCGTACGCCTGGGCATGGCGATCGCCGACGAGGAGGCCGACTCCGGCACGGATCTTGTCGTACTCGGCGATCTGAGCGTCGGCGGCACCACGCCCGCTTCCACGCTGATCGCCGCGTTGTGCGGCACCGACGCCTCGGTGGTGACCGGGCGCGGCGGCGCGGGCATCGACGATCTGGCGTGGATGCGCAAGTGCGCGGCGATCCGCGACGCGCTGCGGCGCGCCCGGCCGGTGCTGGGTGATCAGCTGGAGCTGCTGGCGGCGGTGGGCGGCGCGGATCTGGCGGCGACGACCGGCTTCCTGCTGCAGAGCGCGGTACGCCGGATGCCGGTGATCCTCGACGGAGTCGTATCGGCGGCGTGTGCGCTGGTCGGGCAGCGTGCCGCGTTCCGCGCGCCGGACTGGTGGCTCGCGGGCCAGGTGAGCGGCGAACCGGCGCAGGCAAAGGCACTGGACCGGATGGCGCTCAACCCGCTGCTCGATCAGGGCGTCACTGTGGGAGAAGGAACCGGGGCATTGCTCGCGCTCCCCCTCGTGCAGGCGGCTGCCGCGCTCGCGGCCGAACTGCCGGAGCGCACAGAGCCGGTGGAGAGCGATTCGGACTGACGCGACGGCGCGGCCGCCCATAACCGGGCGACCGCAGCCTCGCCCATCTTGGCGCGTGATGCCCCATATCATCGCGTTTCATGGGAGAGGTCCGTTTGTCCACCGTAGAGACGAGCCCCAGCACGAGCCGTAGCACCCACCGCTCGCGGCGCAGCGCGGCGTTCGCCGTCTGGTATCTGCGCGGCGTGACGTTCATCAACCTCCTGAGCGCCGTCTGGGTCTCTCTCGGCCAGGATCTGCGCCGCCACAACATCGATGACTACTTCACGCCGTATCTGCTGACCGCGGGCTTCGCCTCCGGAGCCTTCACGCTCTTCCTGGCCATCACCATGCGCCGCCGCAAGCGGGCCGCATGGATCCTCAACTTCGTGCTGGCGGGGCTCTTTCTGCTGCTCTTCGTCCTCGCGATCGCCGTCGACCCCGACATTCGCGAGCACGTCCAGAACTGGATCTCGCTCGGACTGACCAGCGCCTTCGTGCTCGCCCTGGCGCTCGGGCGGCGGGAGTTCTACGCGAGGGGCGACCGCTCCAACCCCCGGCTGGCCGCGGCCGTCGCCGCCGGCGGGCTGCTGGTCACCTCGCTGCTCGCCGCCATACTCGTCACCGCCACCAACTCCTCGACGGGGCACTCCACCTTCCTGGAGCGCTGGCGCTACGGCACGATGCGCCTGGTCTCACTCGCCGCCGACGACTCCCGCTTCGCCGGGATCGCGACGCCCGGCTGGGTGAACGTCACCATCAACGTCCTGTCCACGCTGCTGCTGCTCGCCGTGCTGTACGCGGCCTTCCGCTCCCGGCGGGCCGTCGACCCGCTCAGCGAGGACGACGAGGAACGGCTGCGCGTGCTGCTCCAGCGCCACGGCGACCGGGACTCGCTCGGCTACTTCTCGCTGCGCCGCGAGAAGAGCGTGGTCTGGTCCCCCACCGGCAAGGCCGCCGTCGTCTACCGGGTCGTCGGCGGAGTCTCGCTCGCGTCGGGCGACCCGATCGGCGACCCGGAGGCCTGGCCCGGCGCGATCGGCCCCTGGCTGGCCGAGGCCCGCGAACACGGCTGGATCCCCGCCGTGATGGGCGCGAGCGAGGAAGCGGGCACCATCTACGCCCGGCACGGCCTGGACGCGCTGGAGCTGGGCGACGAGGCGATCGTCGAGACCGACGACTTCACCCTGGACGGGCGCGCGATGCGGACCGTGCGCCAGGCCTGCAACCGGGTCAAACGCGCAGGGTACGAGGTGCGGATCCGCCGCCACGAGGAGATCGCGCCCGAGGAGATGGACGTCCTTCTCCGGCGGGCGGACGACTGGCGTGACGGGGCCACCGAACGCGGCTTCTCGATGGCGCTCGGCCGGCTGGGCGATCCGGGTGACGGCCGCTGCGTGATACTCGAATGCACGGACGGCGACGGCGTGCTGCGAGCCGTGCTGAGCTTTGTGCCCTGGGGCCCCAAGGGCCTCTCGCTCGATCTGATGCGGCGTGACCGGGACTCCGAGAACGGCCTGATGGAGTTCATGGTCATCGAACTCCTGCAGCGCGCGAACGAAATCGGGATCACACAGGTCTCGCTGAACTTCGCGATGTTCAGGTCGGTCTTCGAACGCGGCTCGAAGCTCGGCGCCGGTCCGGTGCTGAGGCTGTGGCGCTCGCTGCTCAGCTTCTTCTCCCGCTGGTGGCAGATCGAGTCGCTCTACCGCGCCAACGCCAAGTACCGACCGATCTGGGAGCCCCGTTTCATGCTCTTCGAGAAGAGCGCCGACCTGCTGCGCATCGGTATCGCCGCTGGCCGCGCCGAGGGCTTTCTGGAGGCGCCCGGCCTGCCCAAGTGGATGCACCGCAGACACCTGGAGACCAAGCGTTGAGCACACTGCGCGCGTTCGCACGCCGCGAGTGGGAGCCCCTGTACTCGACTCTTCGGACGGCGATCGTCACCGAGAAGTGGCGGGCCGTTCCGATGACGCTCGGGGCGGTCTGCCTCACCGCGTTCTTCCAGGTGGTGCAGAACCAGTCCTGGGGCTTCGGCCCGGTCCGCGACACCGGCTTCGTCAAAGCCGATGACCCGCTGTGGGTGGCCCTGCTGCGCACCCCGCTGTCGCTGTTCGTGCCCGCGCTGGATCTGCCGGTGTGGGGAGCGCTGGCACAGGTGCTGCTGGTGTTCGGGATCGCGGAGATCTGTCTTGGCGTGTGGCGGACACTGGTCATCGCGTACGTGGCGACGCTGGCCGGGACGACGTACGCACGGATCGGCGTCTCGCTCGGTCCCGACCATGTCCTCGGGCTGCCGGCCTCCGACGCCCAGGTCGTCGACACCGGCCCGTCCGCGGCCGTCATCGGTCTCGCGCTCTTCGTCTGCTGGCGCTACCACGCCTGGTTCACGGCCTCGCTGGTGATCGCCGCGATGATCATCGAGGTGCTGGTCAAGAACAACCTCGCGGGCAAGGAGCATCTGACGGCGATCGTGGCCGTGTTCGCGGTGATCGGGATTTCGGCGCTGCGACGGCGAAGGCGGCGCAGACTTCAGCGCTCGCGCACGGCGGGCCGGTCGGGCGCGCCGCCGATCAGATCCTGAAGCTTGCGCCGCTTGCGGTCCCAGCGGCGGTCGTGGCGGAAGGAGCGCAGCCGGGCCTTGGCGCGTGCTTTGGGGCGGTTGCGGTAGAAGCGACGGGCCCAGAGCGAGCCGGGCCGGGCAAGACGTACCGCCCCGAAGATTCCCACGAACGGCACCAGAACGCTGATGAGGGCCATCCGTGGCTTGCCCTTGAACATCGTGATGAGCACCAGCAGAAAGTTGATCACCAGCGTCAGGATCAGCGAGGCCCGGTCCTGGCGTTCGTCGGCGCTCATGTCGTTGACGCCGAGCGGTGCGAAGCCGCTGAGGACCAGCAGTGCCAGGGCCGCGGCGAGCACCACGACCTCCACGCTCTGACGCCCCTGCTCGCTCCAGTAGACGTCGTCGAGATGGAGGATCAGCGCGAACTCGTCCAGGACGAGACCCGCGCCCATGCCGAAGATGACCGCGCAGACGGCGGCGGCGACGCCGTGCCGTCCGCTGCCGACCGCGCCGAAGCCGCCGATGACGGTGAGGATGACGCCGGGGACCACATGGTGGATGTGCATGCCGCCGGGCGTGACGTTCCGGAAGGGCCCGCGCCCCGCCCTGATCATCCGGACGATCGTGCGGGTGATCAGGAAGGTGAGCACGAAGGAGGTCAGCGCGAGCAGCATCGGGAGCTTTCCCGGCTCTGTGATGTTGCGGTAAAACCAGTGACCCATGCCACCTGCTCCCGATATGTGGTTCTTTGCGCAATTTACCCTCTGTCGGGCCGACTGGTGGGCCGGGCTACCCTTCGCCGGTGATCTCTTCGGCCGGTATACGTTTCGCCTTCGGCACCCTGACCGTCCTTCCGGTCCGTGTGAAGCGCTGGGACCGGGACGCGGCACGCGCCGGAATGCTGTGCGCGCCGCTGGCCGGTCTGGTCGTGGGCCTGTTCGCGGCAGGCATCGGCGGAGTGCTGACGCTGCTGGGCTCGGGCCCGCTGCTCGCGGCCGTGGCCACCGTCGCCGTCCCGGCGGCGCTCACCCGCGGCCTTCATCTCGACGGCCTCGCCGACACGGCCGACGGTCTCGGCAGCGCCAAGCCCGCCGAGGACGCGCTGCGGATCATGAAGCAGTCGGACATCGGTCCGTTCGGGGTCATCACGCTGCTGTTCGTGCTCCTCGCGCAGGTCGCGGCGGTGGCCGGGCTGTACGCCGAGGGCTGGGCGTACGGCGCGGTCGGCGCGGCGGTCTCGGCCGTGACGGCCCGCCTCGCCCTGACTCTCGCCTCCCGCACGGGCATCCCGGCGGCCCGCCCGGAGGGCCTCGGCGCGGCGGTCACGGAGAGCGTTCCCGTACGCACCGGGCTGACCGTCGCGGCGCTGGCCACCGCCGGCTGCGCGGCCGCGGGCACGCTCCTTGGCGGATACGGCGGCGCACTGCACCAGGCCCTGGCGGTCCTGGCCGGTCTGGGCGCGGCCCAACTGCTGCTGCGTCACTGCGTACGGCGCTTCGGCGGGGTGACCGGGGACGTCTTCGGCGCGCTGGCCGAGACCGCGGCGACGGCTGCGCTGATCACGCTGGCCCTCGGCTAGCAGGGCACGCGCCATACCCCCAGTTCGTACTTCTTCAGCATCGAGCTGAGCTTCAGCCGCCGGGCCTCGGGACAGAACTCACTGGTCTTCAGCTCGTACTCGACATGGAAGACCGCCTTGCCCGCCTCGATGAACGGCGTCATCTCCTCGCACTCCCCGTGCTCCGCGCACTGTTCGTTGACCGCGAAGTCGAAGTCCCCCACCAGCTGCGGGATCTGGTCCAGATCGTTCTTGAGGCCCACGGACATGCCGCGGTCGTGGGCGAGGCGGGCGATCAGGCGGTTGTAGCGCAGCTGGTCGGCGGCGGTGAGGGGGAAGCCGGTGGTGTTGGCGTAGCCGTCCATGTTGTCCGGCTCGACCGCGTCGAACCCCTTGGTGCGGCACATGTCGATGCGCGCCGCCATCAGGGGTTCGAGGATGTCGGTACGCCGGATGTCGAGCCAGCGCTCGCCGTCCCAGCCGTTGCCACGGCCGAGCACCGACTTCGGGAACTTCCCGGCGTCCGGGCGGAAGTCCTCCCAGGCGCCGGTGGAGAGATAGCAGATGACCTTGCGGCCACGGCGGTGCAGATCGTCGACCGCGGACTTGGGACGGTCGAAGCCGTCGATGTCGTACACCGGCACATCCACGGTCGGATCGAGCCTGCCGCTGAGCTGCCACTGCCAGGCCACACCGGGCTCGGGCTGCCAGCGCCCGGCGGTCGGCCCGGGAGTCGGCTTGTCACTGTGACGCGATGTGGTGCAGCCCGCGAGTACGAGCAGAAGCAGAGCCAGCAGCGTCGGCAGACGTCTCGGACCGCGGGGCTGTTCGGCGGGATGCTCGTGGTACGGCGCCGGCACGTTCTTCACGGAATGCTTCTCGGACACACGCGAAGCGTACGGAGGACCTGGGGAGATGATGCGAAGGAGCCCTTTGCTCCCTCGCCCGAAGGGGGCGGGTGTGACCGAGGTCTCGCCACCCCCGGCGCAGGACATGAAAGATGCGCCACGGACGGGTGAACCACCGCCGCCGTGAGCGAGACATGTGACCGCGCGTAGGCTCTTGCCCGGCGTGGGATGCCGATCCATCCCCTACCTACGGCTCTACGGCCCCGGAACTCAACGGAAGCGAGATTTCACCACCGTGACTGCTCTCACTCTCAGCACCGCCGGCGCGGCGACGCTCCGCGCCGACGCCCTCGTCGTCGGGGTCGCCAAGGGCGCCAAGGGCCCGGTCGTCGCGCCCGGCGCCGAGGCCGTGGACAAGGCGTTCGACGGAAAGCTCGCCTCCGTGCTGGAAACCCTCGGCGCCTCGGGTGCCGAGGGTGAGGTGACCAAGCTCCCGGCCCCCTCCTCCCTCAAGGTGCCCGTCATCATGGCCGTCGGCCTGGGCCCGGTCCCCGAGAAGGACGAGGCGTTCACCGCCGAATCGCTTCGCCGTGCCGCGGGCGCCGCCGCCCGTGCGCTGGCCGGTTCGAAGAAGGCCGCCTTCGCGCTGCCCGTCGAGGCGGCCGAGGACGCGGAGGCCATCGCCGAGGGCGCGCTGCTCGGCGCGTACTCCTTCACCGCCTACCAGGGCGGCGAGAAGGACGCGAAGAACGCCAGGACCGGCAACGGCAACGGCCCGAAGCGGCCGCTCGCCGAGGTCGCCCTGCTCGGCGCCAAGCCGCGCGACAAGGCGTACAAGGCCGCGGCCGAGCGCGCGATCGCGCTGACCGAGGAGATCAACCGCGCCCGCGACCTGGTCAACACCCCGCCGAACGACCTCACCCCCGAGGCCTTCGCCGCCGTGGCCACCGCCGCCGGCAAGGAGCACGGCATCAAGGTCCAGGTCCTTGACGAGAAGGCGCTCCTCAAGGGCGGCTTCGGCGGCATCCTCGGCGTCGGCCAGGGTTCGCAGAATCCGCCGCGCCTGGTCAAGCTCTCCTACACCCACTCCAAGGCGGCCAAGACGCTCGCCCTGGTCGGCAAGGGCATCACCTACGACTCGGGCGGCATCTCGCTCAAGCCGGCCGGCCACAACGAGACGATGAAGTGCGACATGAGCGGCGCCGCCGCCGTGTTCGCCGCCGTCGTCGCGGCCGCCCGTCTGGGGCTGGCCGTCAATGTCACCGGCTGGCTCGCGCTCGCCGAGAACATGCCGTCGGGTTCGGCCACCCGCCCCGGCGACGTGCTGCGCATGTACAGCGGCAAGACGGTCGAGGTGCTCAACACCGACGCCGAGGGCCGTCTGGTCCTGGGCGACGCGCTCACCAAGGCGTGTGAGGAGAACCCGGACGCGATCGTCGACGTGGCGACGCTGACCGGCGCGATGGTGATGGCACTGGGCAACCGCACCTTCGGCATCATGGCGAACGACGACGCCTTCCGTACCTCGATCCACGAGATCGCGGAGGAGGTCGGCGAGCAGTCCTGGCCGATGCCGCTCCCCACCGAGCTGCGCAAGGGCATGGACTCCCCGACCGCCGACATCGCCAACATGGGTGAGCGGATGGGCGGCGGCCTGGTGGCCGGTCTGTTCCTGAAGGAGTTCGTGGGCGAGGGCGTCACCTGGGCGCACCTGGACATCGCCGGCCCGGCCTTCCACGAGGGCGCGCCGTACGGCTACACCCCCAAGGGCGGCACCGGCTCCGCGATCCGCACGCTGGTGAAGCTGGCCGAGCGCACGGCCGACGGCGACCTGGGTTAGTCACCGCCGGGCCCGGCCCCCGGACCCGTGCCCCGATCGCAGGCGGAGGGAATCTTTGAGCCCGTCCTGCGTTGGAGGACACGGAGGTCCAGGGTCCGGGCCCGCAGTTAACTGGCCCCGGGTCCCGCCGTCCGTCAACAAGTGCGAAGATGGGTTCTCGGCAGGACAGGGCCCCCACCACAGGGCCGAAGAAACAGCGGCCGAACACCAGCCGCCGCCCGGTCACAGAGGACCGGCGACCGGCGCACATGCATGGAGGACGTGACGTGGCGAACGACGCCAGCACCGTTTTCGACCTAGTGATCCTCGGCGGTGGTAGCGGCGGTTACGCTGCGGCGCTGCGTGGAGCTCAGCTGGGCCTGGACGTCGCCCTGATCGAGAAGGGCAAGGTCGGCGGTACCTGCCTGCACAACGGATGCATCCCCACGAAGGCACTGCTGCACGCCGGCGAAATCGCCGACCAGGCTCGTGAGGCCGACCAGTTCGGCGTCAAGGCCACCTTCGAGGGCATCGACATGGCGGCGGTCCACAAGTACAAGGACGAGGTGATCTCGGGCCTGTACAAGGGTCTTCAGGGTCTGATCGCCTCCCGCAAGGTCACCTACATCGAGGGCGAGGGCCGGCTGTCCTCCCCCACCTCCGTCGACGTCAACGGCCAGCGTGTCCAGGGCCGCCACGTCCTTCTCGCCACCGGCTCCGTACCGAAGTCGCTGCCGGGCCTGGTGATCGACGGCAACCGCATCATCTCCTCGGACCACGCGCTGGTGCTGGACCGCGTCCCGCAGTCCGCGATCGTGCTGGGCGGCGGCGTCATCGGCGTCGAGTTCGCCTCCGCGTGGAAGTCCTTCGGCTCCGACGTCACCGTCATCGAGGGCCTCAAGCACCTCGTCCCGGTCGAGGACGAGAACAGCTCGAAGCTTCTTGAGCGTGCATTCCGCAAGCGCGGCATCAAGTTCAACCTGGGCACCTTCTTCGAGAAGGCCGAGTACACCGCGGACGGCGTGCGCGTCACGCTCGCGGACGGCAAGGCCTTCGAGGCCGAGGTGCTGCTCGTCGCCGTCGGCCGCGGCCCCGTCTCCGCCGGCCTCGGCTACGAGGAGCAGGGCGTCGCGATGGACCGCGGCTATGTCCTGGTCGACGAGTACATGCAGACGAATGTCCCCACGATCTCCGCGGTCGGCGACCTCGTACCGACGCTCCAGCTCGCGCACGTCGGCTTCGCCGAGGGCATCCTGGTTGCAGAGCGGCTGGCCGGTCTGAAGACCGTTCCGATCGACTACGACGGTGTGCCCCGGGTGACGTACTGCCACCCGGAGGTCGCCTCCGTGGGCATCACCGAGGCCAAGGCCAAGGAGATCTACGGTGCGGACAAGGTCGTCGCCCTGAAGTACAACCTCGCGGGCAACGGCAAGAGCAAGATCCTCAAGACCGCGGGCGAGATCAAGCTCGTCCAGGTCAAGGACGGTGCCGTGGTCGGCGTCCACATGGTCGGTGACCGTATGGGCGAGCAGGTCGGTGAGGCTCAGCTGATCTACAACTGGGAGGCTCTGCCGGCCGAGGTCGCGCAGCTCATCCACGCGCACCCGACGCAGAGCGAGGCTCTCGGCGAGGCCCACCTGGCACTCGCGGGCAAGCCCCTGCACTCCCACGACTGAGCCCCTCGGGCGCGACGACCATTTCCGCACATCCGTTAGGAGCAACAGAAACCATGTCGGTTTCCGTAACCCTTCCGGCGCTCGGCGAGAGCGTCACCGAGGGCACTGTCACCCGCTGGCTGAAGGCCGAGGGCGAACGAGTCGAGGCCGACGAGCCACTGCTCGAGGTGTCGACCGACAAGGTCGACACCGAGATCCCGGCCCCGGCCGCGGGCATCCTCGCCTCCATCAAGGTCGCCGAGGACGAGACCGTCGAGGTCGGCGCCGAGCTGGCGATCATCGACGACGGCAGCGGCGCGCCCGCCGCCGCCCCGGCTCCGGCTGCCGCCGAGGCCCCGACCGTGGCCGCCCCCGTGCCGGCCGCTCCGGCTCCGGTCGCCGAGGCTCCGGCCCCGGCTGCCGCGCCCGCTCCGGCCGCTGCCCCCGCGGGCGGCGCCACCGGTACGGACGTCGTCCTTCCGGCGCTCGGCGAGAGCGTCACCGAGGGCACCGTCACCCGCTGGCTCAAGCAGGTCGGCGAGAGCGTCGAGGCCGACGAGCCGCTGCTCGAGGTCTCCACGGACAAGGTCGACACCGAGATCCCGGCCCCGGCTTCCGGTGTGCTGCTGGAGATCACCGTCGGCGAGGACGAGACCGCGGAGGTCGGCGCCAAGCTGGCCGTGATCGGCGCCGCGGGTGCGGCTCCGGCCGCGGCTCCCGCGCCCGCCGCCCCGGCCCCGGTCGCTGCTCCGGCTCCGGCTCCGGCTCCGGCTCCGGCTGCTCCCGCCCCGGCTCCGGCTGCCCCTGTGGCTCCCGCGGCCCCGGCTGCTCCGGCTCCGGTCGCTGCCCCCGCGTCGGCCCCGGTCGCCGCTCCGGCTCCGGCTGCTCCGGCCGCGCCCGCCGCCGAGGCGAGCGACGCGTACGTGACCCCCCTGGTCCGTAAGCTCGCCGCCGAGAACGGCGTCGACCTGGCCTCGGTCAAGGGCACCGGCGTCGGTGGCCGTATCCGCAAGCAGGACGTCGTCGCAGCCGCGGAGGCCGCCAGGGCCGCCGCTGCCGCTCCGGCCCCTGCCGCCGCACCGGCCGCCGCTAAGGCTCCGGCCCTCGAGGTGTCCCCGCTGCGCGGTCAGACGGTCAAGATGACCCGCATGCGCAAGGTCATCGGCGACAACATGATGAAGGCCCTGCACACCCAGGCCCAGCTGACCTCGGTCGTCGAGGTGGACATCACCAAGGTGATGAGGCTGCGCAACCAGGCCAAGGACGCCTTCGCCGCCCGTGAGGGCGTCAAGCTGTCCCCGATGCCGTTCTTCGTCAAGGCCGCTGCCCAGGCGCTGAAGGCCCACCCGGTCATCAACGCCCGGATCAACGAGGACGAGGGCACCATCACGTACTTCGACTCGGAGAACATCGGCATCGCCGTGGACTCCGAGAAGGGTCTGATGACGCCGGTCATCAAGGGCGCGGGCGACCTGAACCTGGCCGGTATCTCCAAGGCCACCGCCGACCTGGCCGGCAAGGTCCGCGGCAACAAGATCACTCCGGACGAGCTGTCCGGCGCGACCTTCACCATCAGCAACACCGGCTCGCGCGGCGCCCTGTTCGACACGGTCATCGTGCCGCCGAACCAGGCCGCCATCCTGGGCATCGGCGCCACCGTCAAGCGTCCGGCGGTCATCGAGACCGCCGAGGGCACCGTCATCGGCGTCCGTGACATGACGTACCTGGCGCTCTCCTACGACCACCGCCTGGTGGACGGCGCCGACGCGGCCCGCTACCTGACGGCCGTCAAGGCGATCCTCGAGGCGGGCGAGTTCGAGGTCGAGCTCGGCCTGTAGGGCTCAACAGCAGTACGACGGCGCCCCGTCCGGAGTTGTTCCGGACGGGGCGCCGTATTGTCAGGGGTGCCAGATCGTTTCCGGAGGAGCCCTCATGACCCCGCCCGTCGTCCACTCGCTGCGCGAGCAGATCCGCGAGCACATCGTGGAGGGGATCGTCAGCGGCCGCTGGAAGCCCGGCGAGCGGATCGTGGAGCGGCGCATCGCGACCGAGCTGCAGGTCTCCCAGACGCCCGTGCGCGAGGCGCTGCGGGAGCTGGAGAGCCTGCGGCTGATCGAGTCGGCGCCCAACAAGGGCGTACGCGTACGGAATCTCACCGCCGCCGACCTGGAGGAGAGCTACCCCGTACGGGCCGGTCTGGAGCAGATCGCCGCCGAGCTGGCGGCCGGGCGTCTCGCCGACGACTGCTCGGCGCTCGAACCGCATGTGGCGGCGCTGTACGAGGCGGACCGGACCGGGGACTCGGCGGCGCAGGTGCGGCACACGGTCGCCTTCCACCGGGAGCTCGTACGGGCCGCGCGCAACGGCGTACTGCTGCACACCTGGGAAGGGCTGGGCATCGAGGTGTTCACGGCGCTGTCGATCCGGTGGCTGGGGACGGTGCAGAAGTCGTACGCGGAGGAGCACGAGGAACTGGTGGCGGCGTTCCGGCGGCGCGACCCGGAGATCGGCACGCTGGTCAAGGCCCACGTCCTCGGCTGCGCGCCGCGAGCCTGATTTCCAGCCCGTCCGGCGTTCGAGGACGGACACACCGGATGACCGGGCGGACCGCGGCGACCGGCGCCCGCCCGGAACATACCGATTTGCGGCGGCACCCTGTGCCCCATTTCGCGGCACTGGATGCCAATTTCCCGCCAAGCTTTGATCGATCATCGATCAGGGACTTACAGTCGTCTCCGGGTCCACCGACCCACCCGCCCTGTCCTGCCAGACACGGCACCCCCTTTTCTCCACCCCCCTCCTGTCCGGAAGGCGGCGACCATGCCCGACCCCGTACGCGTACGCAAGCTTCCGAGCGAGCTCGACCAGCTCCCGGACCGCGACGCCGAGGAAACCGCCGAGTGGGCGGCGTCTGTCGACGCCGTCACCCAGCACGCAGGACCGCACCGCGCCGCGTATCTGATGCGCCGTACCCTCCAGCACGCCGAGACGGCCGGGGTTCCCGTGCCCCGGCTGCTGGAGACGGACTACGTCAACACCATCCCCACCTCCGCCGAGCCCGCATTCGACGGCGACGAGGCGATGGAGGCCCGCATCACCGCGTGGAACCGCTGGAACGCGGCCGCGATGGTCACCCGCGGCTCCCGCTTCGGCGTCGGCGGCCACATCGCCACCTTCGCCTCCGCCGCCTGGCTCTACGAGACCGGCTTCAACCACTTCTTCCGCGGCAAGGAGGGCGACGGCAGCGGCGACCAGCTCTACATCCAGGGCCACGCGTCCCCCGGTATCTACGCCCGCGCCTTCCTCGACGGACGCCTGACCGAGGCGCACCTGGACAACTTCCGCCAGGAGGCCGGCGGCAACGGCCTCCCGTCCTATCCGCACCCGCGGCGCCTGCCGTGGCTGTGGGAGTTCCCCACCGTCTCCATGGGCCTCGGCCCGCTCTCCGCGATCTACCAGGCGCGGTTCAACCGCTATCTCCACAATCGCGGGATCAAGGACACGGCGAACTCGCACGTCTGGGCCTTCCTCGGCGACGGCGAGATGGACGAGCCCGAGTCGACCGCCGCCCTCGCGCTCGCGTCGCGTGAGCGGCTCGACAACCTGACCTTCGTCATCAACTGCAACCTGCAGCGGCTCGACGGTCCGGTCCGCGCCAACTTCAAGATCGTGCAGGAGCTGGAGGCACAGTTCCGCGGCGCCGGCTGGAATGTCGTCAAGTCGCTCTGGGGCTCCGCCTGGGACGAGCTGTTCCAGCTGGACACGGCGGGCGCGCTGGTGCGCCGCCTGCGCGAGGTCCCGGACGCGCAGTTCCAGACGTACGCCACGCGCGACGTCGCGTACATCCGCGAGCACTTCTTCGGCGCCGAGCCCGCGCTCGTCGAGCTGTCGAAGCTGATCAGCGACGCGAAGATCGCCGAGTGCTTCTACACCTCCCGCGGCGGCCACGAGGCCCGCAAGGTGTACGCGGCGTACCGCGCGGCCGTCGAGCACAAGGGCGCGCCGACCGTGATCCTCGCGCAGACGGTGAAGGGCTACACCCTCGGCAAGGGCTTCGAGTCGAAGAACGCCAACCACCAGATGAAGAAGCTGACGACCGACGAGTTCAAGGGCATGCGCGACCTGCTCGGACTCCCGATCGCCGACAGCGCCTTCGCCGACGGCCCGGTGCCCTACGGTCACCCCGGCGCCGACTCCGCCGAGGTCCGCTACCTCCAGGAGCGCCGCGCCGCCCTCGGCGGCCCGGCCCCGGCCCGCCGGGTGCACGCGGTCGCTCTGCCCGCCCCCGATGAAAACACCGCGCGGGGGTTCAAGGCGCTCGAAAAGGGCTCCGGCAAGCAGGAGATGGCCACCACCATGGCCTTCGTACGCCTGGTCAAGGACCTGATGCGGGACAAGGAGACCGGCAGGCGCTGGGTGCCGATCGTCCCGGACGAGGCCCGCACCTTCGGTATGGAGTCGCTCTTCCCGTCGGCCGGCATCTACTCCCCGCTGGGCCAGACGTACGAGCCGGTCGACCGCGACCAGTTGATGTACTACAAGGAGGCCAAGGACGGCCAGATCCTCAACGAGGGGATCACCGAGGCCGGGGCCATGGCCGACTTCATCGCCGCGTCGACGTCGTACGCGACGCACGGCGAGCCGATGATCCCGTTCTACATCTTCTACTCGATGTTCGGCTGGCAGCGCACGGCGGACCAGATGTGGCAGCTCGCCGACCAGCTCGGCAAGGGCTTCATCGTCGGCGCGACGGCCGGCCGTACCACGCTGACCGGCGAGGGCCTGCAGCACGCGGACGGCCACTCGCATCTGATCGCGTCCACGAACCCGGCGTCGCTCAACTACGACCCGGCCTTCGCGTACGAGATCGCGGTCATCGTCAAGGACGGTCTGCGCCGGATGTACGGCCCCGACGCGGAGAACGTCTTCTACTACCTGACGGTCTACAACGAGCCGAAGGTGCAGCCCGCGATGCCCCAGGGCGTCGAGGAGGGCATCCTGCGCGGTCTCTACCGCTTCAAGGAGGGTGCGCCCGCCGGCGCCGACGCCCCGCGGCTCCAGCTCCTCGCCTCGGGCACGGCGATCCACTGGGCCCTCGAGGCACAGGAACTGCTCAGCTCCGACTGGGGAGTCACGGCCGACGTCTGGTCCGCGACCTCGTGGGGCGAGCTGCGCCGGGACGCGCTGGAGGCCGACGAGGCCCTGCTCCACGGCGAGCAGCGCACCCCGTACGTCACTCAGGCACTGGAGGGCGCACCGGGCCCGGTCCTGGCGGTGTCCGACTGGATGCGCCAGGTCCCCGACCAGATCAGCCAGTGGGTCGAGCAGGACTACTCCTCGCTCGGCACGGACGGCTTCGGCCTGTCGGACACGCGGGAGGCGGCCCGTCGCCACTTCGGCGTGGACGCCCAGTCGATCACGGTCGCGGCGCTGGCCCAGCTGGCCAGGCGCGGTGAGGTCCCGGCCTCGGCCGTGAAGGAGGCGCGCGAGCGCTACGGCCTGTAACGCCACGCGTGGCGAAGGGGGCGACGCGGTGCGCGTCGCCCCCTTAATGGTCAGACCTGGATCGTTTCAGCAGCCCGGCGCTTCCACGACCCGGAGCGCATCACAGTCCGTGCGCCGATCTTCCGCCCCGCGCGCCCCCACCCGTGACAATGTCTCCATGCGCGCCGCACGGCTGATCAAGATGGTTCTGCTCCTCCAGACCAGGCCCTCGATGACCGGGGCCGAGCTGGCACGCGAGCTGGA
Source organism: Streptomyces sp. NBC_00885 (assembly GCF_045207475.1). Classification (NCBI taxonomy): domain Bacteria; kingdom Bacillati; phylum Actinomycetota; class Actinomycetes; order Kitasatosporales; family Streptomycetaceae; genus Streptomyces; species Streptomyces sp. NBC_00885. Next base: position 6,360,134 of record NZ_CP108796.1, on the reverse strand, counting down.
CGTGTCGGAGCGGACCATCACCCGGGACGCGCTCGCGCTGTCCGAGGCCGGGGTGCCGGTCTGCGCCGACCGCGGCCGGGCCGGCGGCTACCGTCTCGTCGGCGGCTACCGCACCCGGCTCACCGGGCTCGGGCGCAGTGAGGCCGAGGCCCTGTTCCTGTCGGGGCTCCCGGGCGCGCTGCGGGAGATGGGCCTTCAGGACGCGGCGTCCGCGGCGCGCCTGAAGGTGTCCGCGGCGCTGCTGCCCTCGTTGCGGGACGCCCCGCAGAGCGCGGCGCAGCGCTTCCATCTCGATGCCCCTGGCTGGTACCAGGAGCCGCGGACGCCGGATCTGCTGCCCGCCGTCGCGGAGGCGGTGTGGGACGACCGCCGGATCAGGGCGCGTTACCGGCGTCAGGATGCCGAGGTGGAGCGGGAGTTGGAGCCGTACGGGCTCGTGCTCAAGGCGGGCGTCTGGTATCTGTGCGCCCGCGCGGGCATTGCCTTCCGGGTGTACCGGATCGACCGCTTCACGGGCGTGGAGCCGGACGGCGAAGTCTTCGAGCGCGACGAGGAGTTCGACCTGCCCGCCTTCTGGGAGGAGCGCGCGGCGCAGTTCGCGCGCTCCATCCTGCGTGCCGAGGTGGTGGTGCGGCTCACCGAGGAGGGCGTGCGCCGGCTGCCGTACGTCACCGACCGGGCAGCGGCCCGCGAGGCGCTGGCGGCCGCGGAAGGGCCGGACGAGCAGGGCCGGGTGACGCTCTCGCTGCGGGTGGAGTCCCACGAGGTGGCGTACGGCCAGCTGTTCGGTCTGGGACCCGATGTGGAGGTGCTGGAGCCCGCGGAACTGCGCGCCCTGTTCGCCGAGTCGGCGGAACGGGCCTCCCAGCTTTACCGGTAGTCCCCTCTAGCGGTAGTCCTCCATGGACGGCTTGTCCCCGGTGTGCTCGGCTGCCTTCTCCGCCATCATGTACGCCCAGACGTCCGGCCGGCTGCCGTCCGCGTCGGTGACTCTGTACTCCCTGGCCAGCTCCCCGCTGGACAGTGACTGTCCGTTCCAGCGGGCCCGCTCGGGATCGGCGGCGAGCGCGGCGACCCCCCGGCCGAGATAGAGCGGCGACTCGGACAGCGCCCAGTGCGGCTGCTTGCCGATCCCGTCGCGCCAGGTCTCCTCGGTGAGTTTGAAGATGTCGAGCATCTCCTCGGAGCGGATGAAGCCCGGAGTGACCGCGACGGCCGTGGCGCCCACACTCTTCAGCTCCTCGCCCAGGATGAAAGCCATGCGGATCGGGGCGTTCTTGGCGAGGTCGTAGTAGAAGTTCTCGCGGAAACCCTTGTTGGTCGCGGCCGTGCCGTCGGTGACCTCGACCACCAGACCGCCGGGCTGCTTCACCAGCAGGGGAAGCGCGATGCTGCTGGTGATGATGTGGCTCTTGGCTCCGAGATCGAGCATCCGCAGCCCGCGGTCCAGCTCGACGTCCCACATCTTCGTGTTGAAGTCGAGCAGGAAGTTGCCGCCCCAGATGTCGTTGACCAGGATGTCGAGCCGGCCGTGGTCCCGCTCGATCCGCCCGACCAGCGCCCGTACCTGCCCGGGCTCCAGATGGTCCGTCGGTACGGCGATGCCTTCGCCGCCCGCGGCCGTGACCAGTTCCGCCGTCTCCTCGATGGTCTCCGTCGCCCGGCCGACCTCGCTGACCTGCTCGCGGGTGGTCCTTCCGGTCGCGTAGACGGTCGCGCCCGCGGCGCCCAGTTGCACGGCGATGGCACGGCCCGCGCCCCGGGTGGCGCCCGCGACCAGTGCGACTTTCCCTGCCAGGGGTGTTTTCGTCGTCATGAACCGACCGTCGCACGGATACCCGACATCCTCTGTCCGCCATTCATCAGCTCATCGAAAGACTCAGCATTTCGGCGGCTCCGCGTGCGCAGCCCCCCGCCAACCACGATGCTTGTCCCGTGATGGACGAGACGGAGTTCTGGGAGATCATCGACAGCACCCGCGAGGCCGCCGAGGGCGACCCCGAGGACCATGCCGATCTGCTGGTCGAGCGACTGTTGCAGCTCGACCCCGACTCCGTGCTGGACTTCGCGCGGCACTTCGAGGCCCGCTACAACCGCGCGTACACCTGGGATCTGTGGGGCGCGGCCGCCGTGCTGCTCGGCGGCGCCAGCGACGACGCGTTCGACTACTTCCGCTGCTGGCTCATCGGTCAGGGCCGGGAGATCTTCGAGGGGGCGGTGCACGATCCGGACACGCTCGCCGAGCTCCTCGACGAGTTCGACGAGGACATCGACGGGGACGGCGAGGAGCTGGGCTACGCGGCGGACGAGGCGTACGAGCAGCTCACCGGCGTTGTCGCACCGGATCTGGGAATCCCGCCGCAGGCGGCCGAGCCGGTCGGCACGCCGTTCGACTTCGACGACGACGCGGCCCTCGCGGGGCGTTTCCCCAAGCTCTGGGAGCGTTTCGGGGAGCCGTGAGAACTCCCGTGCGGGGCGGGCGAGTTGCCTTCGCCGCCCGCTCAGCGGGTGAGGCTGCGGCCCATCATCACATCGTCGACGTACTGCCCGTCCAGGTAGAACTCCCCCGGCAGCACGCCCTCGACCACGAAGCCCTCTGACTCGTACAGCGCCCGCGCCGGCTTGTTGTGGCCGAGCACCCGCAGTGTCATGCGCACCGCGCCCTGCCGCCGCGCCTCGTCGAACGCCGCCCGCAGCAGTGCCCGCCCGATGCCGCGCCCGCGCGCCCGGCCGGCCACCGCGAGGCCCTGGATCTGGCGCACATGCTGGTTGCAGGCGAGCGGGGTGGGCGGGATCAGCCGTATGTAGCCGACGACACCGCCGTCGGCGGCGTCCTCGGCGACCAGGAAGTGCTCGGGCCGGTGGTTCGAGTCGAAGAACGGATCGAAGGGCGGCCGGGGCTTTGGCTGTACGGCGTGCAGCGGCGACCAGGTATCGCGGTCGAGCTCGCCGAGGGCCGCCTCGTCGGCGAGCAGTGCGGGACGTATGTGCGACGCGGACATGGACGTCACTGTGCCATGCGGCTCCCGCGGGGCAGGATGAGCCCATGCGAATCGCGGTCACCGGCTCCACCGGACTCATCGGTACGGCACTCGTACGCTCCCTGCGCTCGGACGGGCACGAGGTCGTGCGCCTGGTGCGCCGCCCGCCGCAGGCCGGGGACGAGGTGGAGTGGGACCCGGAGCGGCAGTACGTCGACGCCGCGGGACTGGTCGGCTGCGAGGGCGTCGTGCACCTCGCGGGCGCCGGGATCGGCGAGCGCCGCTGGAACGACGCGTACCGCAAGAAGATCAGGGACAGCCGCGTGCTGGGCACCGCCGCCGTGGCGGAGGCCCTGGCCTCGCTGGCCGAACCGCCGCGGGTGCTGGTCTGCGGCAGCGCGATCGGCTACTACGGCGACACCGGGGACCGCGCGGTGGACGAGAGCGCGCCCCCGGGCGACGGATTTCTGCCAAACATGGCCGTGGAGTGGGAAGAGGCGGCGGCTCCGGCGCAGGAGGCGGGCATCCGGACTGCCATCGCCCGCACGGGACTTGTGGTCGCACGCGAGGGCGGGGCCTGGGGGCGGATGTTCCCGCTGTTCAAGGCCGGCCTCGGCGGTCGGCTCGGCAACGGCAGGCAGTACTGGAGCTTCATCTCGCTGCACGACGAGGTCGCGGCGCTGCGGCACCTCCTCGATACGGAGTCGCTGTCCGGGCCCTTCAACCTCACGGCCCCGGACCCGGTCACCAATCGCGAGGTCACGGCGGCGATGGGCCGCGCACTGCACCGTCCGGCGGTCTTCGCGGTCCCGGCCCCGGCGCTGCGGATCGCGCTCGGCGAGCTGGCCGGGGACATCCTGACCAGCGCGCGGGTGCTGCCGACGCGGCTGCTGGAGTCGGGCTTCTCGTTCGCGTTCCCCGGCATCGACGAGGCGATCGGCGCGGCCGTTCACGCGTCCGTCTGAGCTTCGGGGCCGGGGTCGATCGCGGGGCGGGAGCCCGGGCGGGACCCGGGCGGCGCTCCCGGAACGGCGTGCGCCCCCGCGCACCGGTGCTCCACCGCATGCGCGACTCCCGGTTCGGCCACCCCTGCCTAGTCTCGGGCGGAACTCGGGTATTCCTCGGGCCTGTTGGGGGCATGAGCCTCCCACCAGCCGCGCCGACCTCGGGGAGGGGCACGTGCTCAGCACCGCTCATCATGCGGACGTCATCATTGTCGGGGCCGGAATCGCCGGTCTCTCGGCGGCTCATCAACTGACCGGCGCAGGCGTCTCGGTCAGGGTTCTGGAGGCCGCCCCCGAGGTGGGCGGCCGGATGGCCACCGAGGAGCTCGACGGTTTCCGGCTCGACCGCATAGGCCAGTTGCTCAACACCTCGTATCCCGAACTGCGCCGTACGGGCGGGCTCGGGGACGTCGTCCTGCGGCCCTTTTCGCCCGGGGTGCTCGTGCACAGCGGGGGACGGCTGCAGCGCACCGGTGAAGTGGTCCGCCGAACCGGCGAACCGGGGGGCGCGCGGTGGGGGGCTCCCCACGCCCTCCGGGGCGTAGGGGGAGCATTCACCGTCGCGCGCGCCCTCGCGAGCGCCCCCAGGCCACTGGACCAGGCGCGGCTCGGAGCGTCCCTGGCCCGCCTTGCGGGCACCTCGGTGGAGCGCCTGCTCGCCCGCCCCGAACGGGTCACAGCGGGCTCGCTGTGCGCCCGCGGGATGCCGGCGCGCACGGTCCACGGCTTCCTGCGGCCGCTGCTCTCCACGCTGCTCTGCGACCCGGCGCTCATCACGTCCAGCCGGTGCGCCGATCTCGCGCTGCGCGGCTTCGCACGCGGCCTGATGTGCGTTCCCGAGGGCGGCGCCGCGGTCCTGCCCCGGCAGCTCGCGGCCGCCCTGCCGCCCGGCACGGTCCACACGGGCATCCGCGTGAGCGACGCCTCCATCAGCCGGGTCAGAACCCGGGAGTACGGCGAACTGCGCTGCCGCGCCCTGCTGCTGGCCACCGGCGCCCGCGCGGCGGCCGAACTGCTGCCGGGCCTGCGGGTGCCGCCCTTCCACCCGGTGACGGTGCTGCACCACACCGCGCCCGGAGCCCCGCTCGCCGACCCGGCCCTCGTCCTGGACGCGGACCGCGGCGGGCCCGTCTCGCACACCGCGGTCATGAGCGAGGTCGACCCCTCGCGCGCACCGGCCGGCCGGGTGCTGATCTCTTCGACGGTGCTCGGGACTCCCCCGCCGTATCTGGACCGCAGGGTCCGCGCGCACCTCGCCACGCTGTACGGCACGCCGACCGACGACTGGGAACTCCTGTCGGTCCACCACGACCCGGAGGCGGTCCCGGCGATGCCCCCACCACACGACGTGCGCCGCCCGGTGCGGCTGCTGGCGGGTCTGTACGTGTGCGGGGACCACCGGGACACGAGCACGGTGCAGGGAGCGCTGTTCTCGGGCAGAAGGGCGGCGGAGGCGATCCTGCGCGACTTCGGCGTCCAGTCCCCACGCCAGGAGTCGGCCGCGCTCTCGACAGCCGCCTAGCGCATTCTCTCTGGGGCTCCGCCCCCGAACCCCCGCGCCTCAAACGCCGGCGAGGCTGAAGTTCAGCCCGTCCGGCGTTTGAGGACATGCGGCCGAAGGTCGCATACGGGGTCTGGGGCTTGCCCCCAGTTCGGGAACGGCGGGTAGGGGACAAGGCCCGCCGCAGGCGCGCAGGCCCGAGCCCCCTAGCCCAGCGCAGCGACCCGGTCGCGATAGTTCCGCACCGCCGCCGCGTCCCGGTACGGCTCCAGCCGCCGCTCGAAGTCCCGCACGTACTCCACCGCCCGCGCCGACCGCATCTCCGACGCCTGCAACGCCGCCTCCGCCCCCAGCGCGCACGCCTGGTCCAGCTCCCCCAGCCCGAGCCGGGCGGAGGCGAGCACCACCCGGCAGAACAGGCGGCTGCGCGCGTACGCCGGGGCGCGCAGCTGCAGCGAGCGCTCGGCGTGCTGCACCGCCGAGCGGTACTGCTGCAGATCCCGGTGGCAGTGCCCGAACTCGTCCGCGAGCTGCGCCTCGTCGAAGAAGCGCGCCCAGTGCGGCACATCGTCCCCCGGCCGCGCCGTCTCCAGTGCCCGCTCGGCCCGCACCAGCGCGGCGGTGCACGCCCGCACCTCGCCGAGCACCCCGTGCCCGCGCGCCTCGACGGCGTGCAGCAGCGCCTGCACGACCGGCGGCGCCGAGGAGCCCACGCCCTGCTGGGCGACGCGGGTCAGCTGGACGGCCTCGCGCCCGTGCCCGAGGTAGACCGCCTGGCGGCTCATGGTGACGAGCACATACGAGCCGTACGCCCGGTCGCCCGCGGCCTGGGAGAGCCGCAGCGCCTGGACGAAGTAACGCTGGGCGAGCCCGTGCGCCGCGATGTCGTACGAGGTCCAGCCGGCCAGCCGCGTCAGATCCGCGGCCGCGGCGAACAGGCGCCGCCCGGTCACCTCCCCGTATGTGCCGCGCAGCATCGGCTCGGCCTCGTGTTCGAGGTAGCGCACGAGGGCCTGCCTGGCGTGCCCGCCGCCGTAGGCGTGGTCGAGGCTGCGGAAGAGCTCGCCGACCGAGCGCAGCGCCGCGATGTCGCCGCCGGAGACTTTCTGGCCGGGCCCCCGTTCGGTGCCGCGCTGGCGGGGGACGGAGGCGCGGCCCTGCTGGGGGACGCGGATCGTGCCGTTCTGTACGGCTTCTCCCCGGCTCACTCGCTCGTCGGCCCGGCCGATCAGCCAGTCCCGGCTCGGCACGACCAGACCGGCCGGGGTGAAAGCGATCTTGCGCAGCTCCACATGGCTGCCGGAGTCCTTGCGCCACAGCCCGCTGACGATGTCGACGGCCTCTTCGGGTGTGGCCGCGAACTCCAGACCGGCGTAGACGGGGGCGCAGGCGTCGAGACCGAGGTCCTGCGCCGACAGCCGGCGGCCGAGCCGCCGTGTGAAGACCTCGGCGATCAGCGCGGGCGTCGTACCGCGCGGCTGCTGCCCGCGGAGCCAGCGGGTGACGGACGTCTTGTCGTAGCGCAGATCGAGTCCGTGCTCGAGGCCGAGCTGGTCCACCCGGCGGGCGAGTCCTGCGTTGGAGAATCCGGCTTCTGCGATGAGCGCGGCGAGCTGTCGGTTGGGGATGCGCTGTGGGGGTCGTTCCGTCATCAGCTGTGCGGTCTCCTGCCTTCCGGGCCGGGGAGCAGCCCTCATGGAACGGCGCGAATTTAGCGGCACTTCCTGCCCACACCGCCACCTTCGCTTCACATTCATCCGATCGTGTGAGGATTGGGGTCGCCACTGACGGACATCCGGCGAACATCCCTGCCCGTCCGCTCCCCCGAGGGCCGCCGTACAGTGGCTGGGGCGTGATGAGTGCACGCTGAAGGTTCTAGGGAGGCACAGCCGTGAGTGAGCTCCGGTTCGTCCATCTGGGATTCGGCGACGAAGCCGTCGAGTACCAGGAGGCGTGGCAGAAGCAGCGCGAGGTCCACGCCGCCCGCTTCGCCGAAGAGATCGAGGACACCTGTCTGCTGCTCGAACATCCGCCGGTGTATACGGCGGGGCGGCGTACGCAGGACAGCGAGCGCCCGCTCGACGGCACTCCCGTCGTCGACGTCGACCGCGGCGGCAAGATCACCTGGCACGGCCCCGGCCAGCTGGTTGGCTACCCGATCCTCAAGCTGCCGCGTCCGGTGGATGTCGTCGCGCATGTCCGCAGGCTGGAGGACGCCCTGATCCTCACCTGCGCGGAGTTCGGCCTGGAGACCAGCCGGGTCGAGGGCCGCAGCGGCGTCTGGGTGCTGGGCGACCCGGTGGACCGGCGCCCGGCGATCGGCGGTCTCTCGCTCGACTTCGACCCACGGCTCCAGGACGACGAGTTCGACCCGCGGCTGAACGGTCCGGAGTACGCGCCGTCCAACGCGGGCCAGCGTCGCGAGGACCGCAAGCTCGCGGCGATCGGCATCCGTATCGCCAAGGGCGTCTCGATGCACGGCTTCGCGCTCAATGTGAACCCGGACAACACCTGGTTCGACCGGATCGTGCCGTGCGGGATCCGGGACGCGGGCGTGGCCTCGCTGGCGAACGAGCTGGGCCGCGACATCACGATCGCGGAGGTGCTCCCCGTACTGGAGAGGCAGCTGCGCGAGGTGCTGGAGCACGCGGACCTCAAGCCGCGCGTGATCGAGCGCGAGGCGGAGAAGCCGCGCGAGGCGGAGAAGGCGACCGTCTGAGGAATGCGGCCGTCCGGCCGCAGGTTGGCCAGACGTAAAGCCGTACGAATTACGGGCGTACCCTGGTGTTCGCCGAAGAATCGAAGCTGTAGGGAGCCGGTCGTGTCCGCAGTCGCACCCGACGGACGCAAGATGCTGCGCCTGGAGGTCAGGAACAGCCAGACCCCCATCGAGCGCAAGCCCGAGTGGATCAAGACCCGGGCGAAGATGGGCCCCGAGTACACGCAGATGCAGAAGCTCGTGAAGAGCGAGGGTCTGCACACCGTGTGCCAGGAAGCCGGCTGTCCGAACATCTACGAGTGCTGGGAGGACCGCGAGGCGACCTTCCTCATCGGTGGCGACCAGTGCACCCGGCGCTGCGACTTCTGCCAGATCGACACGGGCAAGCCGCAGGCGCTGGACCGTGACGAGCCGCGCCGGGTGGGTGAGTCCGTCGTCACGATGGACCTGAACTACGCCACCATCACGGGCGTCGCGCGCGACGACCTGGAGGACGGCGGCGCCTGGCTGTACGCGGAGACCGTGCGCCAGATCCACACGATGACCGCGGAGCGCGAGGCCGGCCGTACCAAGGTCGAGCTCCTCATCCCCGACTTCAACGCGGTGCCGGAGCAGCTGGCCGAGGTCTTCTCCGCCCGCCCCGAGGTGCTCGCCCACAATGTCGAGACCGTGCCGCGGATCTTCAAGCGGATCCGCCCCGGTTTCCGTTACGAGCGCTCCCTCGAGGTCATCACGCGCGCCCGCGAGGCGGGCCTGGTCACCAAGTCGAACCTCATCCTGGGCATGGGCGAGGAGCGCGAGGAGGTCAGCGAGGCGCTGCGGCACCTGCACGAGGCGGGTTGCGAACTGATCACGATCACGCAGTATCTGCGTCCTTCCGTGCGCCACCACCCGGTCGAGCGCTGGGTGAAGCCGCACGAGTTCGTGGAGCTGAAGGAGGAGGCCGAGGAGATCGGCTTCTCCGGTGTGATGTCGGGCCCGCTGGTGCGTTCCTCGTACCGCGCGGGTCGGCTGTACCAGCAGGCGATGGAGCGGCGCGGCGCCGCGGTGGCCACGTCACAGGCTGTGTGAATTCAGGCACAAGTAACTACCGCTGAGTAACAGCGAATTGGGCGCGGCCCGTACTCCCCCCGCAGGTCGGGGCGGCGTGCGGGCCGCGTCAGTTTTTCCGGCACGGGCGTAAACGTTTCATCGGTGTTTGACCCCGGGGTCACGCCCTGGTAACACCAATCAGTGACGCTGGCTCTACGCACAGCACGCACCACCAAGCGTCACCCCGCACGCACCGCCTCCCCGTTTTCACCCAGTACCCCCCGCACCGTCCGCACCACGTCGATCCTCACCCCGAGGGGGACCTCCACCATGCAGGCCGCGCCGGTTCGACCCGTACGCGCAAACGCCATCCCGTCCGTCACCGATGCTCTGCGCGCCATGGAGTCGCTGCTTCTTCGCAGCGGGCAGCGCACAGCCCGCAGGAACGCATGGACCGCCGTCCTCGAAGACCGGCGCAGGGCCAAGGACCGGGTCGATGCGCAGCATGTACTGGAGGCCGTGGCGGGTCGCACTTCCTAGGCCACGTAAACTTCCAGTCATGGCGAGGAAGGCAAACTCAGACAGCGCTGATGACGCTGCTGCGAACCCCGGGCGACTGAAGCAGATCGCCCTGACGTACAAGATGACCCGGAAGGCCGACCCGAAGGTCGGTCTTGTCGTCGCGGCTGTGGGAATCGTCACCTTCGGTGTCTTCCTCGCGATCGGTTTCTTGATCGACCACCCCGTATATCTGGGCATCCTCGGCTTTCTGCTGGGCTTCCTCGCGATGGCGATCGTCTTCGGACGCCGCGCCGAGCGGGCGGCCTTCGGGCAGATGGAGGGCCAGCCCGGCGCGGCGGCCGCGGTGCTGCAGAACGTGGGGCGCGGCTGGACGACGACTCCCGCGGTCGCGATGAACCGCAGCCAGGACGTCGTGCACCGGGCGGTCGGCAAGGCCGGCATCGTGCTGGTGGCCGAGGGCAACCCGAACCGGCTGAAGACGCTGCTGGCGGCCGAGAAGAAGAAGATGGCGCGCATCGTGGTGGACGTGCCGGTGCACGACATCATCGTGGGCGAGGGCGAGGGCCAGGTGCCGCTGAAGAAGGTGCGCACCACCATGCTGAAGCTGCCGCGCGTGCTCACCGGCCCGCAGGTCACGGTGGCGAACGACCGCCTGCGTGCGATGGGCGACCTGATGAGCAATATGCCGCTGCCGAAGGGTCCGATGCCGAAGGGCACGCGGATGCCGCGGGGCGGGAAGATGCGCTGATCCCTACGAAGCAAGGCGGTGGCCCGGGACTCTGGTCCCGGGCCACCGCCTTTTCCCGGGCGGCATTCGTGCCCCTCAGCCGGACCCGTTGGGTTACGAGGGGACCACCGACGACTGGCCCGGTACACGGATCCAGAACGAAGGCGTGGCCGCCAGCCCGTATGGGGACGGTGGCGGTGTCGGGCCCGGGAGGTCGGGAACCACCTGGTCACGGCGCACAGGATCTCCTTCGGCGGGCCGCTGCGCGATCTCCCGGCCGTCGAGAAGGGCGACTCGGTCCTCATCACGTCGGGCGGCAAGGTCTACGAGTACAAGATCACCGAGACCCGTGAGACCTCCTTCCGCTCCCTTGCGGTCGCTCACCGGGCAGCGGGCGGCGCTTCCCGGCCGCCCCGGGGAGCGCGCCACCCGAGCGATGATCACGATCTCCACCTGCGCGACGCCGGAGGACACCGCGGCCGGGAACCACTGGCGGGACGACCGGGGCAACCCCGAGCACCGGATCGACAAGGTCGGCGTGCTGGCGGAGACGCGGGATGCCCCGAGTACGTCCCCCTGAGGTCAAAAGGTGGTGGCCCGGGACGAAGCCCCGGGCCACCACCCCTTGCACCTGCTGTACTGCGCTCTAGATCCGCACCTGAACGGCGCGGGCGAGCCGGTCGTGCAGCCCGCGCCCGTCGCGGTCCCAGATCAGGGCCGGGATCGCGAGGGTGAGGAGCACACTGCGCACCAGGACCCGGACGAACCCCAGCCGTCCGCCGTCCTCGGCGACGACGCGCAGTCCGAGGAGCCGCTTGCCCGGCGTGAAGCCGACCGTACCGATGGTGAGCACGCTCAGCAGGAGAAAGATGCCGAGCGCCCAGTTCCCGGCGGCCTGCCGGTCACCATTGGCGAACAGTCCGTATGCGATCAGGAGGCACAGCCCCCAGTCGACGAAGACGGCGCCGAAGCGCCGCCCGAGAGGGGCGATGGAGCCCGGTCCGGCCTCCGGCAGGCCCAGCCGCATCCCGCGGTGGCCGAAGTCGGCGCCCATGTCCTCGGCGGCCGCGCGTGGCCCGGACAGCCACGATCCGATTGCTTGCCTGTTGTCCACCGGACCACGGTACTGCGCCCGGTTTGGATCACTTCGGTCCGGGTCCTCGACCAGACCTGAACCCAGGCGACGAGACCCCGTCCCCCCGGTCCGGTTAACTTGGGCGAAACAAATGGGTCATGCTTGAGAAATCCGGCCTGCCTAAGGTCGGGTCCAGCGTGTGCCACCGCACTGGCCGCACGACGAGCTACCAACCCGCCCGTCCCCGGGTCGGGAGTAGGAGGAGTTGGATGTTCCAGAACGCCGATGACGCCAAGAAGTTCATCGCGGACAACGACGTCAAGATGGTCGACGTCCGGTTCTGCGACCTTCCCGGCGTGATGCAGCACTTCACGATCCCGGCGACGGCGTTCGACCCGTCCGACGAGCTGGCCTTCGACGGCTCGTCGATCCGCGGCTTCCAGGCGATCCACGAGTCGGACATGGCGCTGCGCGCGGACCTGTCGACGGCGCGGCTCGACCCGTTCCGCAAGGACAAGACCCTCAACATCAACTTCTTCATCCACGACCCGATCACGGGCGAGCAGTACAGCCGTGACCCGCGCAACATCGCGAAGAAGGCGGAGGCGTACCTCGCCTCCACCGGCATCGCCGACACGGCGTACTTCGGCCCCGAGGCCGAGTTCTACGTCTTCGACAGCGTGCGCTTCGCCACCACGGCGAACGAGGGCTTCTACCACATCGACTCCGAGGCAGGCGCCTGGAACACCGGTGCGCTGGAGGACAACCGCGGCTACAAGGTCCGCTACAAGGGTGGCTACTTCCCGGCCCCGCCGGTCGACCACTTCGCCGACCTGCGCGCCGAGATCTCCCTGGAGCTGGAGGCGTCCGGCCTCCAGGTCGAGCGCCAGCACCACGAGGTGGGCACCGCCGGCCAGGCCGAGATCAACTACAAGTTCAACACGCTGCTCGCCGCGGCCGACGACCTGATGCTCTTCAAGTACATCGTGAAGAACGTCGCCTGGCGCAACGGCAAGACCGCGACCTTCATGCCGAAGCCGATCTTCGGCGACAACGGCTCGGGCATGCACGTCCACCAGTCGCTGTGGCAGGGCGGCGTCCCGCTCTTCTACGACGAGCAGGGCTACGCGGGCCTGTCGGACACCGCCCGCTACTACATCGGCGGCATCCTCAAGCACGCCCCGTCGCTGCTGGCCTTCACCAACCCGACGGTGAACTCCTACCACCGCCTGGTCCCCGGCTTCGAGGCCCCGGTCAACCTGGTCTACTCGCAGCGCAACCGCTCGGCTGCGATGCGTATCCCGATCACGGGCTCGAACCCGAAGGCCAAGCGCGTCGAGTTCCGCGCCCCGGACCCGTCCTCGAACCCGTACCTGGCGTTCTCGGCGCTGCTGCTGGCGGGCCTCGACGGCGTCAAGAACAAGATCGAGCCGGCGGAGCCGATCGACAAGGACCTCTACGAGCTCGCTCCCGACGAGCACGCGAGCGTCCCGCAGGTCCCGACCTCCCTCCCGGCGGTGCTCGAGGCGCTCGAGGCGGACAACGAGTACCTGCAGGCGGGCGGTGTCTTCACGTCCGACCTGATCGAGACGTGGATCGACTACAAGCGGACGAGCGAAATCGCCCCGATCCAGCTCCGGCCGCACCCGCACGAGTTCGAGCTGTACTTCGACATCTAGGATCACCGCGGGTCGCAGCGGGTTTCCGCTCGCCCGGGTCGTCTGTCGGCCGTCGGCCGTGCTCTTCCCCTTCCGGAAGGCGCGGCCGACGGCCGTTTTTGCTGGTGATCGCCCAGCTGGTCCGGGCCGACCGGGACACCGTCCGTGATGTGATCCACAACAAGAAGCACGCCCGCATCCGCAGCGAGAAGGGCATCCGCTGGGGCGGCGGGACCCTGCTCGCTGCCGCCTGACGGCTTGCTCGGCCGTGGTGCCTTCAGGCGCCGGGGACTGTCTCGCGGAGGAACTGCGTCAGCAGGTCGGCGACTGCGCCGGGTCGTTCCAGGCCCGGGAGGTGGCCGGCCCACGGCAGTTCCAGGTGGCGGGCGCCGGGGATCCGCTCCGGCAGACGGGCGGCGATCTCGCGGAAGTCCGCCAGGTCGTGCGCGCCCGACACGGCCAAACAGGGTGCCTTGATCTGCGAGAGGTCGACCTGCGTCTCGGCCGGAGTGAACTCCTCCTGTGCCGCTGACTGCACCTCGAACGCGTGCCGCTGCATCTGCCGGACCCGCTCCCGGGTCTCGTCACCGGCCTCCGGACCCAGCCACGTCTCCACGTTCAGCTCGACGGCCCCCGCGAGGTCGCCGGCCTCGAACAGCGCGTCCTCCCGTTCGGCGAAGGACCGCAGCGCTGGACCGGGCACATGCCCGGGCATCGCGGAGCCGAGCAGCACCAGGGCCGTGACCGCGTGCGGACGGGTGGCGGCCAGCTCCAGGGCTACCTGTCCGCCGTACGAGGCCCCGACCAGTGCGGCTTGCTCGATGCCCAGGTGCTCCAGGAGGTCCGTGACGTCTGCGGCGTCGCCGTACGGGCGGTCCGCCACCGGGGAGTCGCCGAAACCCCGGAAGTCGCACCGGACCACCCGGTACCCGGCGTCGACCAGCACCGGCCATTGCGGGTCCCACATGCGCCGGTCACACACCGAGGAATGCAGCAGCACCAGGGCAGGACCGTCCCCTGACACGTCGTGAGGAAGAGTCATCCGGCGGACGGTAACGGACACCACGTCCCCAGGGACACCACATATTGGCGCCGACCCGCGACGCAATGCCCTCTGGGGTCGTGCACCCGGCAAACCTTCCCGGTCACAGCACTGGCCGAACGGCTGCTCAGGGCGCCGCGGCCGGTCGGTCCACCGACGCGACCAGCTTCTTCGGCGCCAGGACGCAGTAGCTCTCGGTGAGCAGTTCCTCGACCTCGTCCCAGTCGACCGCGTCGCCGAGCACCATGCCGACCACATCTCTCCCCCACGCCGGCCGGAAGTACGGATGGCCCGCGCTGCTCAGCGCTTCGAGTTCCGGGCTCGGTGAGCGGAAGGTCAGCACGGTGACCGGGTCGTTGGTCGCTGCGGCCCGGGCGTAGGCGGGTGGACGGCCCGAGGCGACCCGCAGGACATGAGCGAAGGTCCGCCGGCGGATTCGCCAGCGGGTGCCCACCCACGCCTCCTCCTCGTACGCCTCCGGCAGCCGCATGCACAGCGACCGGAGCGGGGCGACGAGCTCGGGCGGGACGTCGGCCGGATCCGTCAACTCGGCTCTCCTTCATGTCAAAAGTGCCGAAACGTTCAAGGTGCCGAACCGTACGGCCGCCCGAGCCTACCGGCGGCTCAGTCCTCGGAGCCCAGCAGTTCCCGCAGTTCGGCCACCGCCTCCCGCAGCCGGTCCGCGAACGTGTGCATCTGGTCGGCCACCGGTCGCGGCGTGCTCAGGTAGACGTTGAAGCGCTCCGGCAGCAGGACGTACGCGACGCCGATGCACTGGAGGCTCGTCGAGCCGAAGCCGAAGTACTGGATGTTGTGGGACGGCGCCGAGCTCGTGCTCAGGTAGTCGTCGCGCATCGTCAGCCAGCCCGGTGTCCGGTACAGCGCGGGCTGTTCGGTCACCCCCAGCTCCGTGCCGCGGCGGCGCTGGATCAGTTCCAGTTCCCACAGGTGCTGTTCCGGCACCTGCACGGCCTGGCATTCCTTCGCGCGGGTCACATGGGCCTGGGCGGCGGCCTGGAAGGCGGCGCGGCGGGTGGCCCGGTCCGTCGACGGGTTCTCCATCGTCGCGACGAAATCGACCATCTCCGGGGTGACGACCCGCATCGCCTCGGTCCGCCCGTGCCGGTACTGGCGGGTGGCGATCGACTCGTACGTCGCGCCCAGGTGGCCCTTGGCCCGCTGGTGGGCCAGCTGGTAGGCGACCTGGACGAACGCGTCGGGCGAGACCCCCAGCGCCTTGGCCGTGGTGGCGCCGAAGTCGTCGAACGAGACGGTGGCCGTCGCGGTGGCCTGTCCGTACGCGGCGAACGCTTCGGCGGCCGAGCGCGCCTGTGCCCGCAGGGTGTCGTCCAGCTCGAACACGAGAGGTTCCAGCGCGGGCAGCCCCTGGGAGCGGGCGCCGGACTGCTGGGAGTGTTCCTCGGGCGGGGAGCTGAGCAGGGCGTCGGTGAAGCTGAGGATGGTCGTCCCGTCCAGCTCGCAGTGCTCGATGTTGATGCCCGCCCGGCCGTCGGTGAAGACGACGAACGACACGGCCTTGTCGAACCAGCGGTTGCCGCGGTCGCCGTACAGCAGCTCGTCGCAGGCCTCCTGGGTGTCCGCCGGTGCGAAGTCCTCCAGGCAGACGCAGAACAGCGCGGTCTCGATGTCGTCGAGTGCGTCGGCGTTGCGGGGGTCGCGGGCGAGCAGGGACTGCCGGGCGGCCGCCCATTCCGCGCGGGCCATGGTGGTGAGGTGGCCCACCGACACGTCCGCCGGTTCCGCGCCGGCCTTCATCACGGCGCTCAGGCCCGCCTCGATGTCGTCCAGGCTGTGCGGGACACCGTCCTCGCCGAGCACGTCCAGCCGGAACATGCCGCCCCGGAAGAACACCACGATGTGCCGTGCGTCGGACGGGCCCGGCCAGGCCTCGGTGTAGGGGGCGCGTACGGTGTCCAGCTCGGCGCCGGGGATACGGGTGGTGGAGAACAGGAACTTGTTCTGCACCATCGACTGGGGCACGCCGCGCTGGGCCACCGGCGGGATGAGCCCCTGGTCGAGCTGCCGCTTGTAGTTGAGCGCCCCGGCGACGAGCCCGGCCGCCCGTTCCAGCTGCGCCTCGCCGGTGTCCTTGAACAGGAAGAAGAAGTTGGCGTTGAGCGCGATCCGGTCCCGGCGGCCCAGGTAGCGGTACGGCCAGAAGGTGTCGAGCCAGCTGTGCACGCCTTCCGTGGCGTCGTACGCCTCAAGCGCCGCGTGCAGCACCCGGCCGGGGCCGTCGGGCCTGAGGAAGGCGGCCACCTCCGCCTCCGTCGCCGCCTGCTCGTCGGCACTCAGCAGCGGCGCGCACCAGGCGAGGAACCTCTCACAGCTCGCCTCCAGCGTGGGCAGCGGCACGCGCGGAAGGCTGTCCTCCTGGGCGAAGGTCGGGTTGCCTGTTACATCCTGACTGATCTTCAACTCTGCTCTCGATTCGGATCGTTGGGGCCGGACGGGCGGTACGGCCGGGAAAGGTGGAGCTGTGCGTACATCCAGCCTTCCGCCTCCAGGCCCCGAGCATCCACCCCGTTGGACGACATCGTGTCCAGGACGAGCGTCTGTTCCTCCGGGGAGGCGAACCTCCGCTGCTTGAAGACGCCTTCGACATGGATGGTCCGGTAGCCGAGTTCGGCGAGCGCCTGCTCGACGGGGTCGAACGGGAACATCCGCAGCGCGAAGTGCGCCATCCAGGGCCGGTGGGTGCCCTGAGCCTCGACGACGCGCTTGAGCGTCCGCTCGGTGACGTAACCGAGGCAGCCCGTCGAGATCACCAGGTCCGTCCCGGCGAACTGGGCGCGCTGCTCCCGTGTGGGCTCGTGCGCCTCCAGGTCGGCGTGCACGGCGTCGTCGAGGAATCCGGCGTCGAGTGCGTACGAGAGCGCATTGGCGGAGGTGTCGAGGCCGACGAAGCGTACGGGCTGCGCGGGCTGCCGCGAGCGGGCCAGCTCCCGGTCCCGGGCGAGCAGCGCCTCGCGGCTCTCGCCTTCGCGCTCCTCGTCGCCGTAGCGCGCGTACAGCTCGTCCATGGTCGCGTCGTACTTTTGCAGGGCGGCATTGATTCCGTACGAACAGCCTATGTCCAGCACCTTCGGTACGGCGATGTGCTGGGAGTCCCGGTACTCCTTGATGAGCTTCGCGAAGTAGGGCTTGGCCAGCTGCGGAACGCAGTAGCCGAGGGGGCGCAGCACGCTGAAATAGGCGCGCGGATCGGGCTGGGTGTAGATGTGGTCGAGCGAGACTTTTCCGGTCGCGTCGAAACGCACAGGGCTTACTCCTCCATGGATCGCGCGGATCGCGTGGATCGCAGAGTGGGGGGAATCGGTCTGCGACGAGCGTCAGTCCAGCAGCCGGTCGCCGCGGACGGCCCGGCCCTCGGCCGCCACGTGTTCGGGCAGGACGCGGCCGAAGAGCTGCCGGGTCCGCGCCACGCTCCCGATGACGCCGGGGCGCTCGCTGTAGGCGAATATCGCGGAGTGCCGCGCGATGTCGCCCCGCACGGGGCTGACCCGGTGCAGCGAGTAGCGGCCCTTGAACAGCTGCAGGTCGCCGGGTTGCAGGGACAGGGACCGGGTCAGCCGCTCGCCCCGGCCGTCCAGTACGTCGCGGACGTCGTCGAAGCGCTCGTCCTGGGCGGACCTGATGTTCGGGCAGTACTCGAAGACGCCGCCGGACCGCGCGTCCTGCGTGAGCATGCTGACGGTGAACTCGTTGGTGTCGAAGTGCCAGGGGTGTTCCATGCCCGGCTCGACGACGTTGAGAACCAGCCCGGAGAGCGGGTCGGCCAGTTCGTGGAGCTGCGGCAGCCCGAAGCAGCGGGCGACGAAGTGCTGGAACGCGGTGTGGGAGTAGAGCCGGCTGATGAGGGAGCCCGCGGGGACACGGTCCCGCGCGACGAACGCGTTGCCCCGCTCGAAGGTACGCCGGCCGGGGTGGTCCTCGGGCAGAGCCGAGTCCACGGGGATGTTGTAGACGTTGACGGTTTCGGTGTCGAAGTGCGCGCGCGGGGCGATGGCCGCGCACTCCTGCCGCAGGACATCGCGGAGTGAGGGGCGGATGAAGTCCTGCAGTACGGTGCAGCCGACGGTCGACAGTTCGCGCCTGGCACGGGAGACGACGGCCTGTCCCTCGGCACTTTCGAGTTCCGACAGGGGGTAGCGGGCCGTGTCGACCACCTGGTCGAGCGTGACGGCTTCCAGAGTGCTCATACGATCCTCTCAACGCCCGAACTCAACTGAGAAGTAACCGAGTTGAAGCTCCCATAGTGACGCGAGGATGTCTGTGACACGTCACACGCGCCGGCGGCCGTTTGGCGTCGGCTCAGGATGCCCAGCCGCGCAATGAGATCTGTGGGCCACCGGACAGGTAGTGACGCAGGGCCGTGGCCGAGGTGGGTACGAATTCCTCGGGGAGGTCGCCGGTGTCGACCCAGCGGACCTGGGCGTGCTTGGCGGGTTCACGGTTCTCGGGTTCCCCGGCCCATTGATGGGTGGCGAAGACGACGGTGAGGAAGCCGTTGGGCGCGTCGACGCCCCAGGCGCCGTGGACGACCTGGGCGAGGCGCAGGTCGTCGGCTTTGACGATCAGACCGGTCTCCTCGCGGAGTTCGCGGACCGCGGTTTCGGTGATGGGCTCGCCCGGCTCGCTCTTGCCGACGGGCAGGTCCCACCGGCCACGGGCGAACTTGTTGCCGGGGCCGCGCTGGAGGAGGACGACGCGGTCGGTCTCCCGGTCGTGGACGATGACGGCGGCGACGAGGACGGTCATCGCATCGAGCGCGGGCGGGAGTGCCGGAGGGCGGTTCTCGGTGTTCGGCTGGGCCACTGCGATCCCCTCGTCGGTCAATCGGTCGGCCGGTCTGGCCGATTGGGCAGATGGGACAGAGTCGGCACCCTAGCGCCGCGGTCACCCTGACGCCTCGGCATTTGCACTAGTGCAAAATTAGATTGCGGCTAGTGCAGGATCGGGTTACGGTTCGGATCATGCCTGCGAAGACACCGCGGCCCGTGACGCTGACCGGCCACCACGTACGCCTCGAACCGTTGACGACAGATCACCTCTCCGACCTCTTCGCCGCGGGCGGAGGTGACGACGAGGTCTGGCGCTGGCAGGGCGGACCCACTCCGCACACGGAGGACGAGCTCGGCCTCAAGCTCCGTGAACTGCTGAAGGACGCCGAACAGGGCACGTACCTCCCGTTCGCCGTCATCCGGCGCGAGACCGGCAGGGCCGTCGGCTGGACCACGTACATGGACGTCGACACGCAGGACGAGCGCCTGGAGATCGGCTGGACCTGGTACGGCCGCGCGTCGTGGCGTACGGCGGTCAACACCGAGACGAAGCTGCTGTTGCTCAACCACGCTTTCGAGGAACTGGGCATGGGGCGCGTCCAGTTGAAGACGGACCATATGAACGAGCGGTCCCAGGCCGCCATCGCCCGCCTCGGGGCGCGGCGGGAAGGCGTCCTGCGCCGCCACAGGCGGCGCCCGGACGGGACGTGGCGGGACAGCGTCTACTTCTCGATCCTCGTGGACGAGTGGCCCGGGGTGAAGGCGCGCCTCGGCGACCGGCTCCGGGGTGCTGAAGGATGACCGCCCGAGGCACGGACATACCATCGGGCCGCATGGGGATCACCGTGCAGAAGCTGACGTACTACCCGGTCAAGGGCTGTGCCGGGACCGGTGTCGAGTCGGCCCGGGTCGGCGAGACGGGGCTGGAGCACGACCGGACGTTCATGGTCGTCGACGCCGCGGACGGGTCGTTCCGCAGTCAGCGGGCGCTGCCCGCCATGGCCGCTGTCCGGCCGGAGATCGTCGGCGGGGGCGCCGCACTGCGGCTGTCCGCTGACGGGGTCGAGAGCGTACTGCTGGACGTCGACCCGGACGGCGAGCGGCGGCCGGTGAGCATGTTCGGGCGGGACATCGGGGAGGGCGCGGATCAGGGGGACGCCGCCGCCGAGTGGTTCTCGCAGGTGCTGGGGGCGAAGTCCCGGCTGGTGCGGGTGCCTTCGGACTTCGACCGGGACGGGTGGGGCGAGACGCCCGGCAAGGTCGGTTTCGCGGACGCGCATGCGGTACTGGTGGCGTCCCAGGCCTCGCTCGACGGCCTGAACGCACGGATCACGGCGCGGGGCGCGGCCCCGGTGCCGATGGACCGCTTCCGGGCGAACATCGTCCTCGCCGGCTGCGCCGAGCCGCACGCCGAGGACGAGATGCGCCGCCTGGAGATCGGCACTGTGCACCTCGCGTACGCGGTCAGGGCGATGCGGTGCAGCGTCCCGCTGGTCGACCAGCTCACGGGCCTGCGCGCGGGCCCCGAGCCGATCCGCACGCTCGCGACGTACCGGCGGGAGCCGGAGTACGAGAACAAGGTCAGCTTCGGCATGAAGGCGGCGGTCGTGGCGCACGGGTCGCTGGCGGTGGGAGACGCGGTTCTGCCGACGTGGACGTCGGCGGCGGCCGGCTGAAGCTGCCTGAGGCTGCCTGAAGGCCCCCGCTCAGCAGCGGGGAGCCGGTTTGCTGTAGGTCGTGTTGCTGGGGGTCGCCACGTAGTAGTCCGTGACATAACGGCCGTTCTCGATGCGGTCCCATATCTTCGTCGTGCCGACCGCCGAGCCCGATTTCTGGCAGACCACCCACGCCAGCGCCCCGTTGGGGGACGTGCCGCCTATGGAGGACGAGGTGCCGGCGCCGGTGTGTTCGGCGACGGTCGCGGTGGTCTGGTAGGGGTACGTGCAGCGCGGCAGCGGGGCACTGTACGTGGTGTTGGACGGGGTGCTGACGTAGTAGTCGGTGACGTACGTGCCGTCCGTGAGCTTGTCCCATATGGGCGTGGTGCCGACCGCGGAACCCGGCGCCTGGCAGACCACCTTGAGCGCGGACTTGGGCGCGTAGGTCTTCGCGACGGGGTAGCTCGTCGCGGGGCCGGTGCGGGCGTTGAGCGTGGTGGCGCTCGTCGCCGTGTAGGTGTACGCCACGGTGGCCACCGGCGCGTCGAGCCTGTCGGTGTCGATATTGAGGGTGACACCGCCGTACGTCTCGTCGTGGTCGCCCTTGAACTGCTTGGCCCGCTGGTGCACCGCCCACTTGGAGTCGGCGATGCCGGTCCAGCCCTTGAGCGAGTCGACCGAGTCGAAGCGGGCGATCCACAGTGCGTCGGGGCGGGCGTACGAGGTGGAGGTGTACACGTCGGCGAGCTGCTTCGCCCCGAGGTTGAGGTTCATGTACACGCCCGAGACATAGCCGAGCCGGTGCAGTTCCTTCGTCCAGCCGGAGAGGAAGGACAGTACGCCGGTCCGGCAGGTGGCGTCGGTCTGCGAGTACGCCTCGATGTCGTTGTAGAACGCGCTGCCGGGCTGCATGCCGAGCGCCTTGCCCTTGGCGACGGCGTCGCCGGCCGCGGCCGTGCCCTGGCCCTTGGCGGTCGTGGCGGCCCGGCTGATCTTGGCGTCGGTGGGCCTGCCGCCGCACGGCGGTTGCAGGCCCTTGTAGATGGGCAGCAGGCGCCACTTCAGCGCGGACACGGACGCGACCCACGACGCGGTCAGTTGCGGCTGCGCGCAGGTGCGGGTGATGCCCCCGATGTACACCCCGACGGCGCGGTACGGCGAGGCGCCCCACGCCTGGATCGCCGACAGCGGTGGCGCCGTGCACGTGTCGAAGGCGAGTCCGGAGTAGTGGGTCGCGCTCGCCCCCGCGGCATACGCGACCGACGTGGCCGGTTCGGCCGCGGCGGGCGGACCGAAGGTGAGGGCCGAGCCGGCGCTCAGTACGCCGGCGGCCGTGAACACGAGAAATCTGCGGCGGATACGAAGGCCGTGGTGCGGATACGACATGGCTGCCCCCGGAGTGACTCGGACCGTGAGACCAGAATGCGCGGTTCTGCGCCGATCGGACCCTGCGACACCGGGGTTTTGTTGAAGGCAAGCTGCCGCCGTCCCGCCGCTGTCACCCAGGAGGGCCCGGGTGACAGCGGCGGGACGGCTTGCCTCAGTCGGCGAACTCGTCGTCGCCGGCAGCGGATCGAGGCCCGTAACGGATCAGCGGCCGTACCGGATCAGCGCCCGCACCATCCGGCACGTCGTGTCCGACGGCGGGTGGATTCCGATGTTCTCCGCCGTCGCTCGTATCCTGCGGTTGTCCGCCGTCGCCGGGTGATAGACCCCCGAGTCGAGCAGAGCGATCGCCAGGCGCATGGCTTTGAGCCGGCGGTTGTGCGAGACGTACCACTCGCGCGGCTGTCCGGCCGGGAGCGGCTTCTTCTTCGGCTGGTGCATGGACGAGGACAGAGACGCGGACACGGGCTTCGAAATGAGTGTGGCAACGGCCATCGGCAACCTCCTGGCACGGTGGCGGGACCATCCCGAACTACTGTTCAGTCTACTGGCCACCACTGACAATCGGCCCTGGCCAGGCGGTGTTTGAGTGGCGCGTGAGCGGTACCGTGACGGCATGGAGATCTGGATCAACCCCGCCTGTTCCAAGTGCCGCAGTGCTGTCGATCTGCTCGACGGCGAGGGCGCCTCGTACACCGTCCGGCGCTACCTGGAGGACGTGCCGAGCCAGGAGGAGATCCGGGCCGTCCTCGCGCGGCTCGGGCTTGAGCCGTGGGACATCACACGGACGCAGGAGGCCGAGGCGAAGGAGCTCGGGCTCAAGGAGTGGGCGCGGGACGAGGATTCCCGGGACCGGTGGGTCACCGCGCTCGCGCAGCACCCGAAGCTGATTCAGCGGCCGATCATCACCGCGGACGACGGGACGGCGGTCGTGGGGCGTACGGAGGAGGCGGTACGGGACGTGCTCGGCCGGTCCTCGCAGTAGCTCAGACGGTACGAGCTCACAACGGCACGGCGTACCGGCGGCGGTGCGTCAGCGGCTCGACGAGGATGCCCGGCTTGAGGTCAGCGCTCGTCGGTACCCGCGACCTTGCCCGTCGCGAGCGCGATCCGGTTCCACGTGTTGATCGTGAAGATCAGCGCGAGCAGGTGAGCCAGCTCCTGCTCCTCGAAGTGCGCCGCCGCCTGCGCGTACACCGCGTCCGGCACCCCGCCGTCCGCGACCAGTGTGACCGCCTCCGTCAGGGCGAGCGCCGCCTGTTCCCTCGCCGTGAAGAAGTGCTTCGCCTCCCGCCAGACGGACGTCATGTGCAGGCGCTCCTCGCTCTCGCCCGCCTTGCGTGCGTCGCCGGTGTGCATGTGGAGGCAGTACGCGCAGTGGTTGAGCTGCGAGGAACGGATCTGCACCAACTCCACGAGCGTCGGGTCCAGGCCCTCGCGGGCCGCCGCGTCCAGGCCGATCACGGCGCGGAAGGCCTTCGGGGCCAGCTTGGCGAAGTTGACCCGGGTCACGGTCTGCTTGATCTCTGTCGTCGTCATGTGTACGAATCTAGAGGCGTAGGCGACCGGCAGCGGGGTGCATTTCAGTGGCGGAATCATGGGTCAATTCGGCGGAGAGTCTCGGCGCCGATCTGCATCTGGAGCTGAGCGGCGCGGGCAGTCGGCGTGCCGCGCTGATGCGGGCTCTGCGGGAGGCCGTGCGGAGCGGGCGGCTTGCGCCCGGGACAAGGTTGCCGCCGTACCGTTCCCTCGCCGCCGACCTGGGGATCGCCCGTAACACCGTCGCCGACGCCTACGCCGAGCTCGTCGCCGAGGGCTGGCTCACCGCGCGTCAGGGCTCGGGCACCCGGGTCGCCCAGCAGGTCGCGCCCGTGGCTCCCGTAGGCAGACAGCGCACCCCGGCGCGGGCCGGGCGCCCGGCGTACGACCTGGTGCAGGGGCGGCCGGACCCCTCCGCCTTCCCCCGTGGCGCCTGGCTGGCGTCGGCGCGGCGGGCGCTCACCCTCGCGCCGCACGACGCCTTCGGGCCCGGCGATCCGCGCGGGCGGGCCGAGTTGCGGGAGGCACTCGCGGAGTATCTGGCGCGGGTGCGCGGCGTGCGGACCGCTCCGGACCGGGTCGTCGTCTGCTCGGGAGCGGCCCATGCGCTGCGGCTGATGGCGTCGGTCGTGGGCGGCCGGTGGGCCGTGGAGTCGTACGGGCTGCCCTTCCATCGCGGGCTGCTCGCGGACGGGGGCGTACCCACCGTGCCGCTCGCGGTCGACGAACACGGCGCGAGAGTCGGCGAGTTGGGGAAGGTCCGCGCCGCGCTGCTGACTCCGGCGCACCAGTTCCCGACCGGCGGGCCGCTGCACCCCGAGCGGCGTGCGGCCGTCGTGGACTGGGCCCGCTCGACGGGCGGGCTGGTCCTGGAGGACGACTACGACGGCGAGTTCCGTTACGACCGTCAGCCGGTCGGCGCCGTGCAGAGCCTC
This sequence comes from Streptomyces sp. NBC_00885, assembly GCF_045207475.1. Classification (NCBI taxonomy): domain Bacteria; kingdom Bacillati; phylum Actinomycetota; class Actinomycetes; order Kitasatosporales; family Streptomycetaceae; genus Streptomyces; species Streptomyces sp. NBC_00885. The sequence continues at coordinate 6,335,550 of NZ_CP108796.1, read as the reverse complement.
GATCCCGACCGGGTGGTGCTGATGGGGTCGGTGAGCAAGAGCCTCTCCCCCACCCTGCGGCTCGGCTGGATGGTGTTGCCCGAGCATCTGGTGGACGACGTGGTGGCGGCGAAGGGCGAGCGCGAGCAGCACTCCAGCGCCACGGAGCAGCTCACGCTCGCGGACTTCATCACCTCGGGGGCGTACGACCGCCATGTGCGCAGGATGCGCCGGCGCCACCGCCGCAGGCGCGATCAGCTGGTCGCGGCTCTGGCGGAGCGGGCTCCGCACGTACGGGTCAGCGGGATCGCGGCGGGGCTGCATGCCGTGCTCGAACTGCCGCCGGGGACCGAGCGGGCCGTGGTGAAGGCCGCGGCCTGGCAGGGGCTGGCGGTGGAAGGGCTGTCCGACTACCGCCACCCCGACGTCCCGGCGGACGGGCATGACGGCCACGACCGGCGCGACGGGCTCGTCGTCGGATACGCCACGCCGCCCGAGCACGGTTACGCGGGAGCGCTGGACGCGCTGTGCCGCGCGCTGCCGCCGGAGTGAGTCGCCGCGGGAGTGAGTCGCCGCGGGAACCCTCTGAGCTGCGCCAACCTTAAGGAAAGTTAAGGAAGTTGTCGGTGGGAGGGCTGAGAAACACGCGATGCGTACTCGTACGTAACGGCACACGGAACCGACCCGACAGGAGTCCCACGTGTCGCGCAAGAAGACCCTCAGCGGTAAGAAGAAGATCGCTCTGCTCGTCGGCGCCGCCGCAGTAGTGGGCGGTACGGCAGTGGCCATGACCGGCACCAGTAACGCGTCGGTGGCCTGCGACGGACTGACCCAGGCCCTGAAGAACAACGAGAGCTTCATCGCCGGCCAGCGTGCCAATCCGGACGCGCAGTCCGAAGCCCGGATCGCGAACCGGCAGGCGGTCATCGAGGAGATCAAGCGGAAGCAGGCGGCTTCCGGGTGCGAGGTGGGAGGCGGGGGAGGTGAGGCCGCTCAGCCGCCCGCACAAGACCAGGGCGGCGCCCAGAACGGCGATCAGGGCGGAAACCAGGCAGGTGACCAGGCCGGCGGCGGACAGGCCAACGGCGAAGTCGTCTGCGCCGGGTCGACCGTCACCCTCTCCGGCGAAGCCGGCGCACCCGCCGCCTCCAGCAACCAGTTCCCGATCGGCACCACCCTCAAGGTGACCAACCTCGACAACAACAAGTCGACCACGGTCAAGGTCACCTCGACGTCCGGCAGCTGCGCCCTGCTCAACAACGCGGCCTTCGAGCAGGTCCGCGAGCCCGGCAAGAACCTCATCCGCAAGGCCAGGATCGAGAAGATCGGGAACGGCGGCCAGGCCGGCGACCAGGCCGGTGACCAGGGTGGCGACCAGGCCGGTGACCAGAACGCCGGCCAGAACGGCGGTCAGGGCGGAAACCAGGCAGGTGACCAGGCCGGCGGCGGACAGGCCAACGGCGAAGTCGTCTGCGCCGGGTCGACCGTCACCCTCTCCGGCGAAGCCGGCGCACCCGCCGCCTCCAGCAACCAGTTCCCGGTCGGCACCAGCCTCAAGGTGACCAACCTCGACAACAACAAGTCGACGACGGTCAAGGTCACCTCGGCGTCCGGCAGCTGCGCCCTGCTGAACAACGCGGCCTTCGAGCAGGTCCGCGAGCCCGGCAAGTTCCTGATCCGCAAGGCCAGGATCGAGCGCGTCGGCTGACCTGACGGTCGTCAACGGGAACCCCAGGACGGTGCCGCACCCCCCACGGCACCGTCCTGGTCACCGTTCGAGCAGGACCTCCGCCTCCCCCAGGATCTGAGTGACCCGCAGCCCGAACCGTACGTCGCAGTCGTGGGCCCGCCCCGTACGCGCCGACTCCAGCAGCGCGTCCACCGCCGCCCCGAACGAGCGCACCGCATCTCCCCACACCGGCAGTTGGACCGTCCCCCGTTCGCCGACGAGCTCGATGCGCACGCCCGATGCCCTCACCGGCGCGCTCAGGCCGAGCGTTGCCGTGCTCGACGCCCCCGACGTGTGCCGCAGCACCAGATGCACGGTGTCCTTGGGCCCGCGCGCCGCGGTCACCTCCGTGACATCGCCGAGCGACGGGATCAGTACGGAGAGCACATGCGGGCCGACGTCCCACAGTCCGCCCTTCTCACGCCGCCACGGCGAGGCGGCGTACGGACTGTCTCCACCCGGCGCGTACAGCGAGCCGATCCACTGCGCGTGAGCCGTGAACCAGCCGCCGACCGCCGCCTGTTCGGCGATCCAGGGCGCCGTGTCCGCGGCGAAGCGCAAGGTACAGAAGACCACCGAAGCGACCCCGGCGCGTTCGGCCGCCTGTGCCGTCTCGCCCGCCGCCGCCACGCTCGTGGCGACCGGCTTGTCCAGCAGAAGATGGCAGCCCGCCGCTGCGGCGCGGGCCGCGAGCGGTGCCTGGATGTCCGGCGGCAGCGAGAAGGCGACCGCGTCACTGGCGGCGATGAGGGCGTCCACGCCGTCGTCACCGGAAAAGGCGGCGGTACCGTGCGCGCCGGCCAGGAGGGCGGCCGCCTCGGGCCGTCTGGCCCACACCCCGCTGAAGTGGACCTGCGGGTGCGCGGCGAGCGCGGGAGCCTGGGTGCGCTCCGCCCAGGGGCCGGCGCCGATCAGTCCGATACGCAGCTGCTTCGCGGGCTTCATCATGCGGCCAGTCTGCCCGTGAACGCCGCAGGCTCCTCGATCCCGCCGGAGTCCGTGTCCCGCCGAACCCTTGTATACGACATGGTCGCCGCTCAAGCAGGGGGTCAAGCGGCTGGCCGGAGACGAAATCCGCAGGTGAAGCAGGGGGCAGAGGGGGCTCACGCCAAGCCGGGCCGGGCCACCGGTCGGGCGTAACGTGGGGTTCACAAACGGGCAACGGACGGGAAATCCCCTATTGCGAAGCTGCGCGACATACCGCTGCACCCGCAAAGGATGAGGCCCCGTGACCTTCAAGGCTGAGTACATCTGGATCGACGGCACCGAGCCGACCGCCAAGCTTCGCTCGAAGACGAAGATCCTTAACGACGGCGCCGAGCTGCCCATCTGGGGCTTCGACGGATCCAGCACCAACCAGGCCGAGGGCCACGCCTCCGACCGGGTGCTCAAGCCGGTCTTCTCCTGCCCGGACCCGATCCGCGGCGGCGACGACGTCCTTGTGATGTGCGAGGTCCTCAACACGGACATGACGCCGCACGAGTCCAACACGCGTGCCGCGCTCGCCGAGGTCGCCCAGAAGTTCGCCGCCCAGGAGCCGATCTTCGGCATCGAGCAGGAATACACCTTCTTCAAGGGCGCCCGTCCCCTCGGCTTCCCCGAGAGCGGCTTCCCCGCCGCGCAGGGCGGCTACTACTGCGGTGTCGGCGCGGACGAGATCTTCGGCCGTGACATCGTCGAGGCGCACCTGGAGAACTGCCTCAAGGCGGGTCTGGGCATCTCCGGCATCAACGCCGAGGTCATGCCCGGCCAGTGGGAGTTCCAGGTCGGCCCGCTCTCCCCGCTGGAGGTCTCCGACCAGCTGTGGGTGGCCCGCTGGCTGCTCTACCGCACCGCCGAGGACTTCGAGGTTTCCGCGACCCTGGACCCCAAGCCGGTCAAGGGCGACTGGAACGGCGCGGGCGCGCACACCAACTTCTCGACCAAGGCGATGCGCGAGGGCTACGACGCGATCATCACCGCCTGCGAGTCGCTGGGCGAGGGCTCCAAGCCGCTCGACCACGTCAAGAACTACGGCGCCGGCATCGACGACCGCCTGACCGGCCTGCACGAGACCGCCCCGTGGAACGAGTACAGCTACGGCGTCTCCGACCGCGGCGCCTCGGTCCGCATCCCGTGGCAGGTCGAACAGGACGGCAAGGGCTACATCGAGGACCGCCGCCCGAACGCCAACGTCGACCCCTACGTCGTCACACAACTGATCGTCGACACCTGCTGCACCGCGCTGGAGAAGGCCGGCCAGGTCTGATCCCACCGCCATGCCGCGTTCACAAGGGCGTCCACCGGTCCGGCCGGTGGGCGCCCTTCGGCGTGCCTCACGCACAGGGAACGCACGAGCCGTATCAAGGTGCGGAAGCCGAGTGCTGCCGCACCATGTCATCTGATTCAATGGGCACATGGCCAGCTACCAGCACACCGCGACAGGTCGCACCGACCTCGAGCCGTTCTGGCCTACCCGGCAGCACCACGACTTCGACCGGGTGTGTTGCCGCGCGGTGAACGCGCGGGCCCTCTAAAGCCGCTCACCCCGGTCTTCGGCCAGCGCGCACGACGTACGTCCGTCCTCTCGACTCGACGACTTCCTCCGCGCGAAAGAGCTGACCTCTCATGGCGAATTCCCGTTCCATCTCTGCCCTCCCCGCCGCCCCCCTGCCCCCCGAGGGCCGTCACCGACTGCGTGCCGTCGAACGCGACGAGGTCGTCGCACCGGCCGCCCTCGTCGATGTCGCCGACTTCCTGCCGCCGGGTGCCACCTGGCTGCCCGCGCCGCCGCACACCCTGCCCACTCTTCCGGGTCGGCCGCCGATGGTCGGCTATCTCGTCCTCGTACCGGCCGAGCAGCAGCTGCAGCGGGAGCAGGAGCCCGGCGAACAGGGTGACGGTCCCGTACGGATCGACGCCGCGCAGCGCACCGCCCTGGTGGACGGGCGGGCGCTGGATCTGACCTACCTCGAGTTCGAACTGCTCGCGCATCTGGTCGCGCACCCCCACCGGGTGCACACGCGCGACCAGTTGGTGACCACGGTGTGGGGCTACGGGCATGTGGGCGACGGCCGGACCGTCGACGTCCATGTGGCCCGCTTGCGCCGGAAGCTGGGCGCCGAGCACCGCCGTACGATCCAGACCGTGCGGCGGGTCGGCTACAAGTACACGCCGTAACCCGACGCGCCGTAACCCCACGCCCGGGGTGTTTCCCTGGCAGCGGAATCCCTGTTCCCAAGGCCCTCCCGCCAGGCAGAGTCGCCGGTATGAGACTTCTGATTCTGGGGGGCACGGAGTTCGTCGGCCGTGCGGTGGTCGAGTCGGCACTGGCCCGCGGCTGGGAGGTCACGGTCTTCCACCGCGGGCGCCATGAAGCACCGGCCGGTGCGGCCACGTTGCTCGGCGACCGCACGGCGCCGGACGGTCTGGCGGCGCTCGCCGAGGGCGAGTGGGACGTCGTCGTCGACACCTGGTCGGCGGCGCCGTCCGCCGTACGGGACGCGGCCCGGCTGCTCGCGGGGCGCGTCGGTCGCTACGTCTATGTGTCGAGCGCTTCCGTGTACGCCTGGCCGCCGTCGGCCGGTTACGACGAGACCAGCCCGGTCGTCGAGAGCTCGGCCGACGCGGGCGATGTGCCGTACGCGGAGGCCAAGCGGGGCGGCGAGCTGGCTGCGGTCCAGTCCTTCGGCGAGGACCGTGCGCTGCTGGTCCGGGCCGGCCTGATCATCGGGCCCAGGGAGAACATCGGCCGCCTGCCGTGGTGGCTGGGCCGGATCGCCCGCGGCGGCCCGGTCCTCGCACCGGGACCGCGGGACACGCCGCTGCAGTACGTCGACGTACGCGACCTGGCGGACTGGATGCTCCAGGCGGCGGAGCGGGGGCTGAGCGGTCCGTACAACCTGGTGAGCGAGCAGGGGCACACGACGATCGGGGAACTTCTGGAGGCGTGCGGGCGGGCGACGGGGTCGGTGCCCGAACTCCGGTGGACCCCGGCCGATGAGATCCTCGCGGCGGGCATCCGGCCCTGGACGGACCTGCCGATCTGGATCCCCCGGGCCGAGCAGCCCGAGCTTTACGACGCGGTGCACGGCGTCGGCGTCGCGAAGGCGGTGGGGGCGGGGCTGAGGTGCCGGCCGGTGGGCGAGACGGTGGAGGACACGTGGGGGTGGCTCCAGTCGATCGGCGGGACGGCGCCGCAGCGGGCGGACCGGCCGGTGGTGGGGCTGTCGCGGGAGGTGGAGGCGGGGGTTCTGGGCGGGGCGTGACGGTGCGCCTGCGGCGGGGTCACGCGGCTGAGCCGGCGGGTGCTCGCGGTGCTGGCGTATCTCGACCGCGGTTAGGTCGTGCCTGACAAGTCCCGCCGGCGCCTTCCGGCCGGACGGCGCTCCTCGTCAGACACGGCCCAGCCGACCGACGGGCGCCCCTGGCGCGCGCCTCAGCTCACCGCCTGCTTCAAGAGCGCACCGATCCGCGCCTCCACCTCGGCCGTGACCTCGGTCAGGGCGAAAGCGACCGCCCACATCGTGCCCTCGTCCAGCTTCGCCTGGTCGCTGAACCCGAGCGTCGCGTAGCGCGACTTGAACTTCTCCGCGCTCTGGAAGAAGCAGACGACCTTGCCGTCCAGCGCGTAGGCGGGCATCCCGTACCAGAGCTTCGGCGCGAGGACAGGAGCGCCGGCTGTGACGACGGCATGGACGCGCTCGGCCATGATCCGGTCCGAGTCCTGCATCTCGGCGATCTTCGCGAGCACATCCCGCTCCGCCTCCGCCGCCTTGTCCGCACGCGAGCTGCGGCGCGCAGCCGTCTTCAGCTCCTGGGCGTGGTCCTTCATCGCGGCCCGCTCCTCGGCCGTGAATCCCTTGTACGCGCTGCTTTCGGCGCTACTCATCGCAGATCTCCCTTTGTTGATCTGGTGTGGCGGGACCTTGGGCGTGTGTGGCGACACACCATCACCCCATCATCGGCACGCACCGTGCCGATCGAGACTGAATACTGCGCGCAGTCCTCGGCAAAGTCAACGGCACGCCGCGTGCAGATAGGGTGGGAGCATGAGCGACACGCCCGCCACGCCACGGCGCCGAGGTACCGCGCGCACCGAAGAGCTGTTGCGGGTAACCCTCGAGCTGGCTGCGGAGGTCGGTTACGCGGGCCTGAGCATCGAAGCGGTCGGCCGACGGGCCGGGGTCGGGAAACACACGATCTACCGCCGCTGGCCGTCCAAAGCGGCGCTGCTGCTCGACGCACTCAGCCGCGTGTGGACCAGCGATCTGGACTACCGCGACACCGGGGACGTCCGCATGGATTTGCGCGAACAGTTCCTACGTTCAGGCCTCGCCCTCTCCAGCCCGCCGATCGGCCCCATCTACCGCGCAGTTATCGCCGAAGCGCAGGCCGATTCCACGCTGCGGGCGACCTTGCACGAACGATTCCTGGCCACCGTCGAGCAGAGCACCCTCGACCGGATCACCCGCGCCCAGCGCACGGGTGAACTGACCGCGGAAGCGAACCTGGAATTCGCCGCCGAGGTGTTGTGCGGCACTCTGTACTACCGCAGCCTGCTGTCAACCCGCCCCATCGACGAGGACGCGGTCGACGGACTGCTGAACATGTTCATGGCCGCCTACGGAACCACCGGCCAGAGCCCGTCCGAGAGATGACGGATGTGGCGCCTGGGAGCGGACAGTGCCGCTGCTACCGGGTGTTGACCGGCGGAGGCTGGGTGCCAAGGGCCGGGGCTGGACGACCGCGTCGCACGCCCGACGCGGTCATCGGGGCTCCCGTCAGGCCTCGTACTCGCTGAGGTCGATCGCGTAGACGTGCAGCGGGAAGCCGTACTCGGGGTGCGTCGTTTCGTGGTCCAGTTCCATGCCGAGCTTGCGCATCACGTTCTCCGACGCGTCGTTGCCCAGCCGCGCGATGCTGATCACCCGGTCCAGGCCGCGGTCCCTGAGCGCGAACTCCAGTGTGGCGGCGGCGGCTTCGGAGGCGTACCCCTGGCCCCAGTACGGGGTGCCGAGCCGCCAGCCGATCTCCACCGCGGGCAGTACCTCGGGCAGGAAGGTGGGCACGGACAGGCCGACGTAGCCCGCCAGTTCGCCCGAGGCGAGCAGTTCGACGGCGAAGAGTCCGAAGCCCTCCTCGTCCCACTCCTCCTCCCAGCGCTCGATGTCCTCGGCGGTCTGCTCCTCATCGCGTACGGAGCCGTCTCCGATCCACTGCATGACCTGCGGGTCCGCGTTGATTTCGGCCATGGGGGCGAGGTCGTCCTCGCGCCAGCGGCGCAACAGGAGCCTGGGGGTGTGGATCTCGGTCATGCGCCCCATCCTGCCATCCCGGCCGCCGCCCGACTTCGGGGCAATCCACCGGGTTTGCTTCTGGAGAATTCTACGAATTCCCGCTTCAAACCAGCTCTGCTTGAACACCCCATGGGCCCCACCCGTATGGATGGTCGCGCTTCTCCCTCAGTCGGGACCCCCTTATACCCACACCCGACGACGAAGCAGAGGAGTTCCATGGGACGCACAAGAAAACGCTCGACGCTGGCGAACCGGGCGATCGTTGCCTCGGCCGCATTGATCCTGGGCGGGGGTGGGCTGGTCGCGGTCAATACGTATGCCTCCGCGGGCGAAGGCTGGTCCTGGTCCGGTCAGGAAAACGAGCAGACGCAGACGAAGAACGCCGGAGCTGAGATCTCCACGATCGACTGCCCCGAGGTCGCGAACGATATCCGCGAGGTGCCGGACCAGGCACGTCCGGAGGTCGACGGCGAGCTGGCGAAGATGGACAGCCAGATCACCGACGCGTACAAGCAGTTCGCAGACCAGAAGGAGGCGATCGAACGGGATCCACAGCTGGCTCAGAACGCCATTCTGAATCCGCTGAAGGACAAGCGGACGGCGAGCATCGAGCGTATTTCCATCGCGATCGGCCGGTCCGGCCAGCCGCCCCAGGGACTTGACTCCCTCGCTCAGTGCAGCCTGCGCGCCGACGACAGTGACGACAACCAAGGCGATCAGAACGGCGACCAGAACAACGACGACGGTCAGAACGACAACGGCCAGGACGGCGGTCAGAATGGTGACCAAAATGGCGGCCAGGACGACAATCAGGGCGATGACCAGGGCAATGACAATGGTCAGGGCGACGATCAGGGCAACGGCAACGGACAGGGCGGCAATGGCCCCGAAGCAGCCGACTTCGTAGACATCCAGTCCGTCCAGCCCAACGTCCAGCAGCCCCAGCAGCGCCGGGGCGGCTCCCGAGGATCGTTCGCCACCAAGTGCGGAACGAACCAGAACGGCAAGTTCAATCCGGACAATGTCATCGTCGCCCCTGGTGTGAGCAATGGCGCGCACCATATGCACGACTACGTCGGCAATCAGGCCAATGACGCCTTTGCCAGCGACGACGATCTCGCCAACGGGGACACCAGTTGCCAGAATCAGGGCGACAAGTCCACGTACTACTGGCCCGTGCTGCGTCTGCAGAACGGACAGAACGAGAACGACGCCAATGCGGACGGTGGCGGCAAGGACCAGAACGTCGGAGAGATCCAGACTCCGTCCCAGGTCACGCTGAATTTCGTCGGCAACCCGGTCAGCAAGGTGACCGCGATGCCCCGCTTCCTGCGCATCATCACCGGTGACGCCAAGGCATTCGTCAACGGCGACGCGAACGCGAACGCTTCCTGGAGCTGCACCGGTTTCGAGGACCGTCAGCTCAAGGACAAGTACCCGATCTGCCCCGAGGGCAGCCAGGTGGTGCGGTCGTTCAAGTTCCAGAGCTGCTGGGACGGTCAGAACACCGACAGTGCCAATCACCGCACCCATGTGGCATTCGCGGACGCCAATGGCAACTGTGGCAATGGATTCAAGGCGATTCCGCAGTTGGTCCAGCGCATCGTCTATGACGTCCCGCCGGGTCCCGGTTTCGCGGTCGACTCCTTCCCCGAGCAGCTGCACAAGCCGGTCACGGACCACGGTGACTTCATCAACGTCTTCGACGAGAACCTGATGAACAAGGTGGTGAACTGCATCAACAACGGCCAGAAGTGCCGGTGACCCACTGACACGATCGCCTGAAACGGCCGGATCGGCCTCCCTGGGAAGGGGGGCCGATCCGGTCGTTTTCTGTCAGCTCCCGTGGTGTCCCGAGTGGCCGCCCTCGCTCCCGGCGCTGTCACCGGTGCTCCCGGAGTGGTGCTCCGAGCCGGTCTCCACCGTCCCGCCGAGCCGGCCGCGCAGCGCGGTCACCACCTTGGCGTCGCCGACCACGACCCACTTGCGGCCCACCAGATACGAGCCGCCGTAGTCATTGGCCTCGTTGATCCATTCGCGCTGGCCCCGGTCGGTGGCGAAGGTGGCCAGCACATACTTGCCGTCGCCGGTCGTGCAGTTGGCCTGCCGCAGCTCGGCGGCGTCCGTCTGGATGTTCGGCTTGCACTTCGCCTGCTGGGCCAGCTGCTCCAGGGTGCCGGTCGCCGTCGTGGGGGCCTTGTCGCCGTCCCCGCCACGCCCGTCGCCGTCGTCGCCCGATCCGCAGGCCGCGGCAAGGGTCAGTGCCAGAACTGCCAGTGCTGCGCGGGCCGTCCGCCTCGCGCCCGTGTTCGTACTCGTCCGCATCCGGCCATCGTGCCTTGTCGGCCGCCTTTTGCGCCGCCGAACTCCCGGTAACCTGCGCGACGCACGCACCTGTTGTGACGGGAGCAACATGGAGGAGCGCCGATGGCCGGGTTGTCGAGACGTACGGTTCTGGGCACCGCGGGAGCAATCGGCTTAGGTGCGGCTCTCGCCGGGCACGCCCCGGCGGCCGCCGCGCCCGCGGCACCGTTCGCCACCTCGCCCGCCCGGGAGGCGCTCGGGCGCCTGCTGCCCCGGCACGCCGGCCAGTTCCGGCTGCGGGCGCTGGAGGGCCCCGAGCGCTTCCGGGTCACCGGCTCCCGGGGCCGCATCGAGGTCGAGGGCACCAGCGCGGCCGTACTGCTCACCGGGGTGCACTGGTACCTCAAGTACGTCTGCCGGGCGCACATCTCCTGGTCGGGCAGTCAGCTCGACCTGCCGGCGCTGCTGCCAGGGCCGGGCACCGCGCTGGAGCTCTCCGCGACCGTCCCGCACCGGTTCGCCTACAACGACACGCACGACGGCTACACCGCCCCGTACGCCGACTGGGCCCGCTGGGAGCGCCTTCTCGATGTTCTCGCCCTGCACGGCTGCAACGAAGTCCTGGTCACACCCGGCCAGGAGGCCGTCTACCACCGCCTCCTGATGGACTTCGGATACTCCGACACCGAGGCCCGCACCTGGCTGCCGGCACCCTCGCACCAGCCGTGGTGGCTGCTGCAGAACATGAGCGGGTACGGCGGCCCGCTCTCCCCCGAGCTCATCGGCCGACGCGCGGACCTCGGCAGCCGGATCGCCGAGCGGATGCGCGAGCTCGGGATGCACCCGGTCCTGCCCGGCTACTTCGGTACGGTCCCGGACGGCTTCACCGCCCGCAATCCCGGTGCCCGTGTCATCCCCCAGGGCACCTGGAACGGGCTGCGCCGCCCCGACTGGCTGGATCCACGCACCCAGAACTTCTCCGACGTCGCCACGGCCTTCTACCAGCACCAGAGGGAACTGTTCGGCGAGACCTTCCACTTCAAGATGGATCTGCTGCACGAGGGCGGCACACCCGGCGACGTCCCGGTCGCCGACGCCGCCCGCGCGGTCGAGACCTCCCTGCAGACCGCCCGGCCCGGCGCCACCTGGGTGATCCTCGGCTGGCAGGCCAATCCGCGGCCGGCGCTGCTCGACGCCATCGACACCGACCGGGTGCTGATCGTGGACGGGCTCTCCGATCTGGACACGGTCACCGACCGCGAGAAGGAGTGGGGCGGGGCTCCGTACGCCTTCGGCACCATCCCGAACTTCGGCGGGCGTACGACCATCGGCGCGAACACCGACCGCTGGACGGCCAAGTTCACCGCCTGGCGCGACAAGCCGGGCAGCGCGCTGGCCGGAACCGCGTACATGCCGGAGGCCGCCGAGCGCGACCCGGCCGCGCTGGAGCTGTTCAGCGAGCTCGCCTGGCGCGAGGAGAGGATCGACCGGGACGCGTGGTTCGAGGAGTACGCCGAGATCCGCTACGGCGGCGAGGACGGCTCGGCGCGGGCCGCTTTCGCCGCGCTCGCCGCGACGGCGTACAAGCTCACCAGCACCGACGGGCGGCCCTACGACTCGCTGTTCTGCCGCCGCCCCGGCATGACCTCATCGATCGGTACGGCCTTCGATCCGGCGGGCTTCGACCGGGCGTTCGCGGCGCTGCTCGGCGTACGGCCCTCGCTGCGGGACAGTGACGCCTACCGGCACGACGCCACCGACCTGGCCCGCCAGGCACTCGCCAACCGCTCGCGCACGCTTCAGCTTCCGCTGCGGGCCGCCTATCAGAACAAGGACGTGGACACCTTCCGCGCCGTCTCGGCGCTGTGGCTCAGGCTCATGCGGCTGAGCGACACGATGGCGGGCTGTCACCGCTCCTTCCTGCTGGGCCCCTGGCTGGAGGACGCCAAACGGCTGGCCACCAGCGCGGACGAGGCGGTCGAGCTGGAGCGCACGGCCCGGGCTCTGATCTCCACCTGGGCGGACCGGGCGGCGGCCAATCAGCTCAGCAACTACGCCAACCGCGACTGGCACGGACTGATCAGCGACGTCCATCTGCCGCAGTGGGAGGCGTATCTGGAGGAGCTGGCCACCGCCCTGTCCGAGGGCCGCGCCCCCAAGCCCTTCGACTGGTATCCGGCCGAGGAGGCCTGGACGAAAGAGCGGCGCGCCTATCCGGTGCGGGCCACGGGCGACGCGTACCGCACCGCCCGCAGGGTGTACGACACTCTCGCGACCGCCCCCTACCAGGGCTACGTCGACGTCACCGTGAAGCCGCCCGCCTTCACGCCGGGCAGCACCGGCACGGTCACGGCCGCGTTCCGCAACCTCAGCGGGCTGCGCTCCACCGGCCGCGTCGACTTCGAGCTGACCGGCCTGGACGCCGAGCCGCAGGGCGAGCCCTTCCTGGACAGTGTCCCGGCGGGCGGCACCGGCACAGTTTCCTGGCGGGTGACGGCCCCGGTCGATCCCGTCGAGGAGCCGCTGCGCGCGATGCCGTACGCGCTGCGCACGCAGTACGGGCCGCGCGGCGAGGAGCGCGTGACCGTCCCCCAGCAGGGCTCGCTCTTCCTCGCGTCGCCGCTGGATGCCGGGTGGCGTACGTACAGCAGCAACGCGGCCGTATTCGGGCAGGCCGGCGACCGGTTCGCGATCAACGGCGGGGGCACCGACCTGTGGCGGGGCACCGCCCACTTCGGCACCGCCTATCGCGAGAGCGCGCTGACGGTGGGCGCGAGCGTCGAGCTGAGGGTGGACTCCCAGGAGAACACGAGCAGTTGGGCCCGGGCGGGCATCGTCGTCCGCAACGGCCTCGCACGGCCGGGTGACGCCGGTTTCCTGAATCTGGCGGCCACACCGGGGCAGGGCGTCGCCCTGTCGTACGACACGAACGGCGACGGCACCCTGGACACGTACAAACGCATCCTCGGGGTCAAGGCTCCGGTGCTGCTCCGGCTGACCCGCGGCGCCGGGACCTCCTTCACCGGCTCCTGCTCGACGGACGGCGGCGCCACCTGGCGCCCGGTCGCCACGGTGTCCGTTCCGGGAGCCGCGGACGTCCAGGACGTGGGCCTTTTCATGAGCGCGGCCAACGGCGGCGGCGGAGCGCGCGGCACGGTCCACTTCAGCGGGTGGTCGGTCACATAGGTTGTTTACATTGATATCGCCCCCTTCCGATCCTTTCGGGGCCTGTCCGAGCCAGGGAGCCGCCCGCCATGACCGCGATCCCCGCCACCACCGTCGCCAATCTCCGCGACCTCGGAGGCACACCCCTGCCCGCGGGCCATGCCGTGCGCTCCGGTCTGCTCTTCCGCTCCGGGCAGCTCGACCGGCTCGATCCCACGGCCGATCCGGTCGTCGCCGCCCTCGGGATCCGTACGATCGTCGACTTCCGCACGCAGGCCGAACGCCTCGCCCGCCCGGACCTCATCCCCGCCGGCGGCCGGCTGCTCCTCGCCGACGTGCTCGCCGACCGGGTCTCCTCCGGGCTGCTGCCGGCCGCCGCGAAACTCAAGCAGGTGCTGGCCGATCCGGTGCTCGCCGAGCAGGAGTTGGGCGGCGGCCGGGCCCAGCAGATGTTCGCCGACACCTACCGCGGCTTCGTCACCGCCGAATCGGCGCGCGCCGCCTACCGCGCCTTCCTGATCGAGGTCGCGGACCCCGACGCGGGCCCGCTGCTCTTCCACTGCACGGCGGGCAAGGACCGCACCGGCTGGGCCGCGACGATCGTCCTCACCCTGCTCGGCGCGCTGCCCGAGGCAGTGGAGGCCGAGTATCTCGCCGTGAACCCGGCGGTGCGGCAGGCTTTCGCACCGCTCATCGAAGGCTTCATCGCACAGGGCGGCGACCCCGAGACCGCCCTCGCGGTCATCGGCGTCGTGCCCGAATATCTGGCGGCCGCGCTGGAAGAGGTCGAGGCCCGCTACGGCACGATGGAGAAATACGTGGTCGAAGGGCTCGGCGTGCCGGTCCAGGCGATCGAGAACATCCACGAACGGCTGGCCGGCTGAGATTGGAGCCGATCGGGGGGCGGCGGGTGACCATAGGACCATTCGCTCGTTCTGCTGAACGTGCGCCCACAGGATGTCGTCACCACCCCCGCCCCGTCCGCTCCCGCTCCCGACCCCGGCCCCATCGCGGTCGAGCAGGCCGAGGCGGCTCTCGTCGAGCACTACACCCGGCTCGTACGGATCGCGTATCTCGTACTGCCGCCCACCCTCGGCCGCAATCGCCGCGTCCTGACCGCGCACGCTCTCGTGCAGCGCTCCCTGCCGCGCGGCCGCACCACACCGGCGGGCGCCGCCGACCCCGCGGACTCCATCCCCGGCTCGCGCCGGGCACCCGGCGACGCCGACCCCGGCTATGTGTACGTACGGGGACGGGTGCTGCGCCAGGCCCTGGACGCCGGGCTCCCGCTGAAGCGGCTCGCCCGCCCCAGGCGCGCCCAGCTCCCGCCGCTGCTGCCCCACGTCTGGGGGCTGCGGGTCTTCCCCCGCTCCGGCGGAGCCGACGAACTCGCCCTGGACCAGCACCTGTCCGCGCTCTCCGGGCCCGCCCGCGCCGCCTATGTCCTGCGCGGCCTGGAGGAACTGGCCGACACCGCCGTACATCAGGTGCTCAGCGCGGCCGGGGTGGCGGACCCGCATGCCGCGCTGGCCGACGCGGACGGGATGGAGGCGGCGGTGGGGGCGGGCGCGGCCGCGCTGCTCGAATCCGCCGAGTTCGATCCGTGCTCGCTCCAGGCCCGCCCCACCGATCTGATGCGGCGCCGCCAGCACGTCAAGGCGGCCTTGGTGGCGGCCGCGGCTCTCGCGGTGTGCGGGGCGCTGCTCGGGCTGCCGGGCGACGGCTGGGGCCCCGACGGAGCGGCCGCGCCGCCCTACGCCCGCAATCCCACCGCCGAAACCGCCCTGGACCCGGCCAAGTTGATCCGCGTCTCCCCCGCGGCATGGCAGCAGTCCTCCCGTACGGACTTCTCCGTCTGGCCGACCCGTGGCGGCCTGACCGATGACGCGGCCCTGCTGCGCCGGGCGCTCGCCGTGTGGGCGCGGCCCGGCAGCACGGTCCAGGTCTCCGCGACCCCCGGCACACCGCCGGGACCGCCGATGGGTTCGCCGCAGTTGCTGTACGCGGGCGAGGTCGACCAGGCGAACGTGGTGCTGCTGCACGACGGGCTGCGGGTGGTCCGCTACGCCGAGCCGAAGGACGGCGGCGGGGGCGTGGCGCTCGATTTCGCCCGCACGGACGCCGCGGACGCGGCTTCGTCGGGGGCGCTGGTGGCGGGCCGTACCACGAGCAACGTCCGCTATCTGACGGCGCCCTGGGTGCGGGCGACGTCCGTACGGGACCTGCTCGACCCGGCGGGCGCGGCGCGGCCGCTGACCCGGCGCCCGGACGGGGTCACCTCACCGCTGCCGAGCCCGGCGCAGGCCCGGGACTGCAAGACCTGGGACGTGCTGGAGCTGGCGGACGGCACGGCCGAGCGGCTGCTGACCGACCTCGGCGAACTGACCCCGGCCAGGCTGACCTCGGGCCCGCCGTCGGCGCCGCGGGACGTCACCGGGGAAACGGCCCGGGCCTCGTGGGCGCGTACGGCCTGTCTGCTGCCCGGGGTTCGGGCGCACGGTGTACGCAGCGTCAACTCGTGGACGTACGCGAAGCAGACCCTGCCCGAGTCGAACGGCACGGCGGCGTGGCTGTGCACGCGGGCGGAGACCTGGCAGGGCACGGGGAGCCGGGTGATGGCCCAGTTCCAGGCACCCGGCGCGCAGGCGGGCGCACCCGGTGCGATCGCGGCGCGTTCCGAGGACTCGCCGTCCTGCGGGGTGCGTGACCCGAAGGTCCTGGCGGGCGTCCTGTGGAAGTCCCGGGCGGGCCACTGGTATGTGCTCGCGGCGGGCAGCGACCAGTTCAGGTCGCTGACCACATCGGGCGGGGTCGACGGCAGCGCTCGGGGCAGTGTGCTGGCGGTCCCGGCGAAGGAGGGGGCCCGAGCGGAGCTCAACGGCCGCCTGGGCGACGGGAGTCGCGTGGGCGCCCTCCACTAGCCGCGGCCCGCTGAGCTGCCCGGCGAGGCCAAGGAACCCGCTTCCACGCCCGCAAGGAGCCATGGGGTTGCCCCACGCCCCCTCAACTTGGGGCGCCGGCGGCCGGTGCCGGACCGGTAGAACAGGTGCGCGGCAGCCGTGGGTAGGCTGTGCGCATGACGACCGGGGTACGCCGCAGGATGGGCGTCGACGAGCGCAGACAGCAGCTGATCGCCGTGGCTCTCGAGCTGTTCAGCCACCGCTCCCCCGACGACGTGTCGATCGACGAGATAGCCGCGGCCGCCGGTATCTCGCGGCCTCTCGTCTACCACTACTTCCCCGGTAAGCACAGCCTGTACGAGGCTGCGCTGCGCCGCGCCGCCGACGAGTTGGCCGGGCGTTTCCACGAGCCGCCGGAAGGGCCCCTGGGGGCGCGGCTGCTGCGGGTCATGGGCCGGTTCTTCGACTTCGTGGACGAGCACGGGGCCGGGTTCTCCGCGCTGATGCGGGGCGGTCCCGCGGTCGGCTGTTCGACGACGAACGCGATGATCGACGAGGTCAGGCAGGCGGCGTACGAGCAGATCCTGGCGCATCTGGGGATCGGTGAGCCGCCCGCGAGGCTTCAGTTGGTCGTACGGTCCTGGGTGTCGCTCGCCGAGTCGACGGCGCTGATCTGGCTGGACGGGCGCAGGATCCCGCGCGCCGAGCTGGAGTTGCAGCTGGTGCACGACTTCGCGGCGCTGTGCGCGGTGAGCGCGGCCTACGACGAGGAGATGGCGGGCATCCTGCTGCGCGTCCTGCGTGACGAGCCGGCCGATGGGCCTTTCGGCGATCTGGTCGGCCGGCTCGTGTCGCTGGCGCCCTCGCTGGACCGGGTGCCGACTCAGCGCTTGCGGTAGGACGGCTCCAGGTCGCGCACTTCGGCGGAGATGATGGGCGCGATGCCCTCCGCGGGCCCCAGATGACCGGCGAGGAGTTCGAGGACAGCCTCCGACAACTGGGCCTTGAGCTCGGGGCTGCGGCCCGGCAGCACGGCGATCCCGATGTGGACGAGCGCGTCCCCGGGCGTGCCCCCGGCGACGACCGTCTCGTCGACGCGGCGGAAACGGGTCTTGCAGGCGGAGAGCTGGGTGTCGATGGTCTCGACGATCAGCGGGTGCAGCGCGAGCGCGAAGCTGCGGCGGTCGAAGGCGGACTCGAGGCTGTCGGAGTAGTCGACGGTGATCTGCGGCATCGGGCGCTCCAGCACGGGTGATCGGTGGGACCGGGCGGTTGTGGGACCACCCTTTCGCAGGTCTCCATGATCCCGTCAATAATGCGGGAATGAAGATCACTTGTCGGCTCGCCAACCATTCGGATGCGGAGACACTTGTCGCGCTCTTCGACGGGGCCGCGCGCTGGATGCAGCTCAGGGGCATCGCGCAGTGGAAGCCCGGCGACAAGGACGCCGACCATTTCCGGCACTGGATCAAGGAGGGTGAGGTCTGGATCGCGGAGAGAGAGGATGGCGGCACGCTGGGGGCGTACGAACTGTGGTGGGAGGACCAGCCCGCCTGGGGGATCCAGCCTCCGGTGGCGGGGTATGTGCACCGCCTGATGATCGACCGGGACACGGCACCGCAGGGCTTCGGCCGACTGCTGCTGGCGCATGCCGAGCAGCGCATCGCGGACACGGGGCGGGAGTTCGTACGGCTGGACTGTCTGTCCAGCAATCCGGCGCTGCGGACCTACTACGAGGCGGCGGGCTACCGGGTCGCCGGCGAGGAGCCGGGCAAGGTGGCCAAGGACGGCAGCCGTTACGCAGTGGTCCTGCTGGAGAAGCAGGTCAACTGACCCTTCAGCTCAAGCCCCTCAGCTGCAGCTGGTCAGCTCGAGCGCCAGCAGAGCGACGTCGTCCTCGCCCGTGCCGAAGCAGTCCAGCAGGGTGTCGCAAAGCGGGGAGACGCCCGGTGGCGCGTGAGCCGCGGCATGGCGGAGGCGTTCGAGCGAGACCGTGAGGTCCGTGCCGCGAGTCTCGATCAGGCCGTCCGTGACCAGCAACAGCCGCTCTCCCCTGACCAGTCGGACGTCGGTCGGCGGGGGACGCTCCAGGCCGAGGCCGAGCAGCGGCCCCGAAGTCTGGACGTAGGACGCCGTGGCTCCGGCGGAGACGATCAGCGGGGGGATGTGGCCCGCGTTCGCGATCTTGATGCGGCCGCCGCGGGGGTCCATCAGGGCGAGGCAGACCGTGGCCGTGGAATCCGGGTGGTAGCGCTGGAGCATCCGGTCCAGGCGGTGCAGCAGCACAACCGGGTCGCTCTCGTCGGTGGCGTACGCGCGCAGGGCGTGCCGCAGTTCGACCATCACCGTGGCCGCGTCCAGCGAGTGGCCGACGACATCGCCGACGCCGACGAGGACGCCGTGCGGCGTCGGCAGGGTCACATAGAAGTCGCCGCCGATCTCGGCCTGGGTGGAGGCGGGGACGTACCGTACAGCGATCTCGGCGCCGGGGATCTCGGGCAGCCGCTGCGGCAGGAAGCTGTGCTGCAGGGTGAGGGCGAGATGCCGTTCCTCCGCGGACGTACGCAGCGATTCGGCGGCCAGGGCCGTGGCCCGGGCGAGCTGAGTGAGCAGCAGCGCGGCCTCCGGATCGGCCCTGCGGTAGCCGGGGGTGGCCAGGCAGACCGGCGGCTGGTCCTCGCTGCTGCGGGCGAGCAGCAACCGGGCGTCGGTGGCGAGGCCGCGCCGGAAGAAGCCGGCCGGCCACAGCGGTTCGGGCGCGAGAAGGCTCTGGACGCCGGTGCGTCCGGACATGGCGTGCTGGAGCAGTCGCGCCACGGCCGTGCGCGCGCTCTCGTCGGGGCGGGGGCCGCGCTCGCCCGCGCGCCCCACATACAGTTCACCGCCGGAGCCGAGGACGAGAGCGACCGCCGGACCGCCGACGAGCCGCGCGGTCCCGGCGGTGGCCACGTCGGCCAGCTCCTGCGGGCTGCGTGCGGTGTGCACCTCCATCGTCGCCGCGGCCAGCTGCGTCATCCGCTCGGCCTGGGCCTCGGCGTCGTGGCGGGAGCGCGCCCCGCGCAGGGCGGCGCGCATGACGGCCTGGATCTCCTCCGGCTCGACGGGGACCGTCAGATACGCCTCGGCTCCCGCGTCCAGGCCGCGGGTGCGGTCCTGCGGAGTGACGGCGGTGGCGGAGAAGTGCACCACCGGCATGGTCGCGACGACGGGGAGCTGCTTGATGCGGCGGCACAGTTCGAAGCCGCTCATGTCGGGCAGTCCGACATCCACCAGCGCGGCGTCCGGCAACGCACCGGCCTTGAGCCTCGTGTCGAGCTCGACCAGTGCGTCGCCGGCGCTTGCGGCGGGGATCACCAGATGCCCCGCCCTGCGCAGGACCGCGCCCATGGCGTAACGGTTGGCATCGGTGTCGTCCACCACCAGCACGGTGGTGCCGTCCATCCGGTCACCGTAACGCCGTGGGCCTCACTTGCGTTCGAAGACGGCGACAGTACGCCCTGGAACGGCGAAGGTTCCCGAACTCCCTTCGAACGATGCCTTCTTGACGGTAGAGTCCGCTCCCGCCTGCTGGACGGGGTGCAGGCCATAGGTACGGCCGGCGAGGCCTTCGGCCCGCTGGGTCTGCGTGTCCGGTGTCGCGTTGAAGACGACCACCAGGTCACCGAGGGCCATGGTGATCACGCCGGGGGTCTCGTCCCTGCCCGAGAGCGGGAAGGAGACCGTGGACTGCACCTCGCCCGCGGACGCCAGGCTGAAGGCCTTCTCGGTGGCGCGGATGGTGAGCAGATCCCGGTAGGCGGCCGATGCGCCGTCGATCCGGTCGCAGCCCACCGTGAGCGAGGGCGCCGTCAACAGCGGCTTGGCGAAGGACCACTTGGGCTTGTTGTCGGCCTGGGGAGGCAGTCCGCGCCCGAAGCCGTTGCCGTCCTTGCAGTCCCAGTGGATCGCGTTGAACCAGTCGCCGCTGTCGTACGAATTGCGGTCCAGCGACTTGGAACGCAGCAGGTCCGACCCGGCCTGGGAGAGCGCCGGCCCCTGCGAGAGCGCGGCGGTCGCCATCGCGAGGACCTGCATCCGTGCCCGGTCGGCCGGCGAGGTGGCCTGGGGGAGCTTGAAGGCGAGCGCGTCGTAGAGGGATTCGTTGTCGTGGGCGTCCGCGTAGGCGAGGGCGTCGCCCGGGGCGGCCGCGTATCCGGCGGGGGCGCCGTTGTAGTCGACCTCGGAGCCCTTGACGGTGCCGCCGGAGCTGTCGGTGAAGGTGTACGCGGCGAGATTGCCCGTGAGGCCGACCTTGATCAGGTCCTGATAGTGCAGCAGGCGGGCCTTCTGCTCGGCGGGAGTGCCGTTCGCCGCGGACGAGTTGGGGTCGGTGTACAGGCCGGAGGCGAAGCCCTGGATTCCCGGGTCCTCGTCGAAGGGGCCGCCGCCGCGGACCGCGTCGCGGGCCCGGTCGGAGAAGGTCGCGATCCCTGTCCCGGCCATGTTCTTCTGGGTCGCCTGGACGAAGCGGGCGTCGTCCGCGATCTCCCCGAAGTTCCAGCCCTCCCCGTAGAGAATGATCTTCTTGCCGTCCACGCCGTCACGCTCGACGGTGAGCGCGTCGAGTGCCTTGCGGACCGCGAGGATGTTGGCCTTCGGGTGGTGTCCCATCAGGTCGAAGCGGAAGCCGTCGACCTTGTACTCCTTGGCCCAGGTGACGACCGAGTCGACGACGAGCTTGCCCATCATGGCGTTCTCGGGCGCGGTGTTGGCGCAGCAGGTGGAGGTGGCGACGGTGCCGTCGGCGAGGAGGCGCTGGTAGTAGCCGGGCACGATCTTGTCGAGCACGGACTTGTCGGCCTGGCCGCTCGCCACGGTGTGGTTGTAGACGACGTCCATGACCGTGCGCAGGCCGCCCTCACCCAGGGACTGGACCATCTGCCGGAACTCGACCGTGCGCCGGGTTCCTTCGGGGTCGGAGGCGTACGAACCCTCGGGGACGGTGTAGTGCAGCGGGTCGTAGCCCCAGTTGTACGCGTCCTTCGCGGCAGCCTTGGCGATGCACGCCTGCTGCTCCTCGGAGTCGGGCGCGTACACCTTCAGGTCGCAGTCGGGGACGGTCTGGCCGGACTTCTTCTCGGGGATGGTGCCGATGTCGAAGGCGGGCAGGAGGTGGACGTAGGACGTCCCGGACGCGGCGAGCGCGCGCAGATGCTTCGTCCCGGCCGATTCACGGTCGGTGAAGGCGAGGTACTGGCCCGGGTGCTTGGATGTGCGGTCCGCGACCGAGAAGTCGCGGATGTGCAGCTCCTGGATCTGTGCGTCACGCAGCGGCACGGCCGCCGGCTTCTTCAGGGTCGCCCAGCCCTTGGGGGCGAGACGCGGATCGGCGAGGTCGACGATCAGGCTGCGGGCCGAGTCGGTGGTCAGCGCGGTGGAGTACGGGTCGGTGACCTTGTTGGTGACGACCTTCTGGACGCTGGGCGCCCAGACCTTGACCGCGTAGCGGTACGGCTTGCCCGCCCAGCTCTTCGGCCCGCTGACGGACCAGACGCCGCTGGTGCCATTGCGCCGCATCGCGACCGTGCTGCCGTCGAGTTCGAGGGAGACGGACCGTGCGGTGGGGGCCCACAGGGACAGGGTGGGGCGGCCGCGGTCGAAGACCGGACCGAGCTTCGCACCGGTCGCGTCGTACAGATCGTCCAGAACTCCCGGGATCTGTACGCCGGTCGCGGCGAGCAGGGCGCCGTTCGCAGCACGCTGTGTGGCGATCAGCTGGCCGCGCAGGGCATCACGCACCCGGTCGCGGTCGCGCGGGTCGACGCTGAAGGCCGGATACGCGGCGAGGTGCGGGTACTTGGCCTTCTGCGCGTCGGTCAGGGCGGCGGGGTTCAGCCGCAGCCAGCGGCCCTCGTCGCTGAGCGCCCCGTCGACGACGGAGATCCCGCCGTTCGCCGCGTACACCAGTTGCTGGCTGGTCGCGTCGGTGGCCTTCACCTTCCAGACGACCGTGTCCCTGTCGATCCACTGGGCCTCGGCCTTCGCCAGGTCGAGCGAGGGCGCGCCGCCGGTCTGCGGAAGCAGGTACTTCGGCTGACCGGCCAGCAGCCAGACCTCGTTCGTATACGTCGCGAGGTCCAGGGACTGGTCGCTCGGCAGGTCCTTCTGGTCACCCCTGTGGACGATGTAGCTGAGCGAGGTCGCGCCCGCCGCGAGCGGTACCTCGAAGGTCACTCCGTACGCGTCCTTCTTCACCGGCTGGAGCGGCCTGGACCAGTCGGTCGGATCCTTCGCGCCGGTCCAGGTGTGCAGACCCCAGCCGTCGTAGTCGCCGTCGGGCCGGTGGTAATGCAGGACGGCCTTTGTCTTGTCCTGCGGCGGGTAGGCGCCGTCGGGCGCGGTGGCGGACTGGCCGTCCTTGCCCTGCGCGATCCAGACCTGGCCGGTGCGGGCGAGGTCGATCGTCCGCTGCGGGCCGTCGGCCGAGCCGTTCTTCTCGACGGTGTACGGGAGGGCGGAGGCGCCTTCGGCGAGCTTGACCCAGGCGAACGCGCCGTACGCGTCACGCCCGGTGAACGCGGCCTGCTGCTCTCCGGCCTTCAGCTGCCAGCCGTCGTAGTCGCCGTCGGGGCGCTGGTAGTGGACCACCGCGTAGTCGCGCTCGACAGCCACCGGCTTCTCGGGCGGCGGGGCCTGCCCGGCGGTCGTCTGCGCCAGGGCACTGGCTGTACGTCCCGCGCTGTCGACCACAACTGCCTTGTAGCGCAGGGGGGTTCCGGCCGCCACCCTGGCGTCGATGTGCTGGGTGACCTTGTACGGGGCGTGGTCGGCGGAGCCGAGGGTGCGCCAGGGGCCGTTGCCGGTCTGGGCGGCGAAGACGACTCGGTCGAGCTGTCCGCCGCCGGTCCGGGCGCTGATCTCGACGGTGCCGGTGGCTCCGGCGGGCGGGGCCTTGAGGGTGACGCTGGGCTTGGCGGCGGGCTGAGCCAGGGGCTTTGCGGCCTTCAGCACCAGCGACGACAGCGCGGGGACGGTGAGGGTGATCTTCCCGTCGGTGGCGTGCACCGCGCCCGAACCGCCGTACAGGGTGACAAAGTCGGCCGCGTCCGCCGGGACGGTCACGGTCGTGGGCACGGCCTGGTTGTTGGCGGCGACGATGTACTCGGTGCGCGTCCTGGCATCCGTACGGGAGAAGGCGTACACCGAGTCCTTGGCGTAGCGCTCCTTCTGGACGCCGTCGCGCAGCGCCGGGTGGTCCTTGGTGAGCTTCGACAGCGCGGCGATCGAGCGGTAGAGCGGGTGCCCGGTGTCGTACGCGTCCGACGCGTGCGTGCGGTCCGTGCCCAGCTGGTCGTCGTCCAGATAGTCGGGGGTCTTGGAGGCGAACAGGCTCTGGCGGGCGTCCTTGTCGCCGCCCGCGCCGGTGAAGCCCTGCTCGTCGCCGTAGTAGACGACCGGGTTGCCGCGGTTCAGGAACATCAGCTCGTATCCGAGCCGCGCCCGCTTCAGCAGCTCGGCGTCGTCGGCCTGCGGATGGTCCTGCGTGAGGAAGGCGCCGATCCGGCCCATGTCGTGGTTGCCGAGGAAGGTCACCTGCTCATAGGCGTTGGCCTTGTCGCTGGTGTAGCGGTAGTCGTCGGCGAAGACCTTCCCGATACGCTCGGCGGGCGCACCCTGCGAGGCGAACGCGCGGGCCGCGTCCTGGAAGGGGAAGTCGAGGGTGGCGTCGAGCCGGCCGCGGGTGACGTACGGCGAGGTGATCGCCGTGTCCGCGGAGAAGACCTCGCCGAACATGAAGAAGTCCTCACGGCCGCGCCTGGCGGCGTACGCGTCGAGCGCGGTGGCCCACTGGGTCCAGAAGTCCATGTCGACGTGCTTGACGGTGTCGATGCGGAAGCCGTCGATGTCGAAGTCGCGGACCCACTTCTCGTAGATCTGCTCCATGCCCTTCACGACCTCGGGACGCTCGGTCCACAGGTCGTCGAGGCCGGAGAAGTCGCCGTACTCGGAGCTCTCGCCCGCGAAGGTCGAATCACCCCGGTTGTGGTACATCGTGGGGTCGTTGAGCCAGGCGGGAACCTTCTGACCACTGGCCTTGGGGGTGTACGGGAAGGAGTCGGCGTCGACCTTGCCGATCGCCGCCCGGTCGTCGAAGGGGCGGCCGTCCTTGTCGAGGTACGGATAGGCGCCCTTGGGGCGGTAGCCGTACTTCTTCTCCGCGTAGTCGACGGTGTCGGCGGTGTGGTTCGTGATGACGTCGAAGAAGACCTTCATGCCCTTGCCGTGGGCCTTGTCGATCAGCTTCTCGAGATCGGCGTTGGTGCCGAAGTGGGGGTCGACCTGGGTGAAGTCGGTGATCCAGTACCCGTGGTACCCGGCCGACGCGTCCTTGCCGACGCCCTGGACGGGCCGGTTCTTGAAGATCGGCGCGAGCCAGATGGCGGTGGTGCCGAGGCCCTTGATGTAGTCGAGCTTCCCGGTCAGCCCTTTGAGGTCGCCGCCCTGGTAGAAGCCCTTGTCGGCGGGGTCGTAACCGGTCTCCAGACGCGAACCGGTCAGCCCGCCCCGGTCGTTGGACGTGTCGCCGTTGGCAAAGCGGTCGGGCAGGACGAAGTAGAACTGCTCCCGGGTCAGATCGTGCCGGGCGGGCTGCGCGGCGAGCGCGGTGTCGGAGGGTGGGGCGGGGGGTCTGGGGGCGGAGGCGGCGGGGCCGGCGGATATGAGCGCGGCGAGGATGGCGACCGCGGTGCCTAGGGCGGCGCGGCGGGTGGTGGTCACCGGTTGGGTCTCCTTGGGCGGGGTGTGCGGGTGGGTGGCGGGGGGGTGGGGTGCGGGTGCGAGTTGGGTGCGGGTCGCCTGCGGCGGGCCTTTCCCCTACCCGCCCCTTCCCGAACTGGGGCTCCGCCCCAGACCTCGCGCCTCAAACTCCCCCAGACTTCGTCCGGGGGGACCCCCACGAGGCTGGAATGTGCGGCAGGGCCGCACATCCAGCCCGTCCGGCGATTGAGGACACGCCCGAAGGGCGTACGGGGGTCCAGGGGGCGAAGCCCCTGGTTACGGGAAGGGGCGGGGTGGGGGCAAAGCCCGCCCCAGGCGCAGCATCACGTGCGGAACGTGTCCGACAAGGTCACCGAACCGCTCGCCGGCACCGTCGCCGACCGGTTCGCGCCCGTCTCCCACGTCACCGCCCCCGCCGCGTCCTTGCGGATGTACTTGTACTCGAACGCCGTCCCCGCGGGCAGCGCGACATCCAGCTTCCAGACCGGATAGCTCGCCGGGTCCAGCTTCAGCGCGCCGGCCGGGTTCCAGTTGCCGAGCGCCGGCTGGTTGCCGGTGACGTAGATGTTCTGTCCGGTCACCGTCGTCGCGTTGACGTTGAACGATGCGCCCGTCGCCGAACTCGACCCGCAGTTGCGGGCGTTGACATGCAGCGCGAGCGCCGTGTTCGAGCCGAGCGTCGCCGTGAACTGGCCGGATCCGTTCACCGTCACACCTCTGCCGGACTGCACGTCGCAGTAGTCGCCGGCCGGCAGCGAGGTCTGGAAGGTCCGGGTGAGCGAGGACCCCTCGTGGTTGATGGCGACGTACGCCTTCGAGCCGCGTCCGAAGGCGATCTGGTCCGCGCCGTTGTCCCACCAGTTCGTCACGACCTGACCGCGCGCTGTGTTCCGGAAGGCGACCATGGAGGAGATCTCACGCCAGGCGTGCTGGCACTTCCAGCCGTCGCTGTAACAGGCGTTCACCGCGCCGCCGCCCGGCGGGCCCGCTTCCTTGTCGGACCACTCGTAGCCGGAGTGGATGTCCGGGGAGCCGTAGGGCCAGGCCAGCATGAAGACGTTCGCGAGCGTGTAGTTGGCGCCGTCCTTGTAGTTGAGGGTGTCGCCGCCGCGCTCGGTGTCGTGGTTGTCGACGAAGACCGCCGACTTCCCCGACTCCATGTAGCCCCAGCCCTCGCCGTAGTTCTTCAGGTAGGCGAGGTTCTCGTTGTTGAAGACCTGCTTGAGGCCGCGGGCGTAACGGAACTCCTGGACGTCGCCGTTGCCGAGGTACTCGCTCGGCGAGACCGCCTCGCCCGCGCCGTAGATCGCCTCCTGCTTCCAGTACACGCCGGGGTTGCTGAGCCGGGACTTGATGTTGGCGAGGTCGGCGGCGGGCATGTGCTTGGCGGCGTCGATACGGAAGCCGTCGACGCCGAGCGTCAGCAGATCGTTCAGGTAGGCGGCGATGCGTCCGCGTACGTAGTCCTCACCCGTGTCCAGGTCGGCGAGCTGGACGAGCTCACAGTTCTGGACGTTGGCGCGGTCCTGGTAGTTGGTGATCGTCGACCGGCAGTCGTCCATGTCGGCGCCCGAGTAGATGCCGGGGTAGGAGTACTTCTCGTAACTCGAGCCGCCCGTGCCGGTACCGGACGCGGATGCCATGTGGTTGATGACGCTGTCGACGACGACCTTGACGCCCGCCGCGTGGCAGGTGTTCACCATGCTGCTGAACGCGGCACGGTCGCCGAGACGGCCGGCGATCCTGTAGCTGACGGGCTGGTACGAGGTCCACCACTGCGGGCCCTGGATGTGCTCCTGGGGCGGGGAGACCTGGACGAATCCATAGCCCGCGGGTCCGAGCTGGTCGGTGCACGCCTTGGCGACCGAGGCGAAGTTCCACTCGAACAGGACGGCGGTCACGTCCTTGTCGCCGGGCGGCGTCGCCCGGGCGGCTCCGGGTGGCGCGATCACTGCGACCGCCGCGCCCGCCACCAGGGCGAGCGCGGCAGCCAGAGGTCTGCTGGCCATGTGTCCTCCTGCACAGCACTGTGCATACGTGGGGGAATGCGGGTGACGGTGAGCCTTGCCCGGCAACGCGCCATGCCCGTAAGGCCTTTGTGGTGCTGATGATTCTTGCTGCAAGAACGCAGAAAGTTATTGCGGTCGCGACCGTACGAGGCTCGCGGGCCGGGGTCAACCCTTTGGACACGTGGTCGTAGCACCGTGGAAATCTTGCCGTTTCCTCGTTGCAAGACCTTTCGCAAGCCTTGCAGTGGTGTTACGTTCAACCATGACTCCGGGCCGGTCGGCCGGGGGCTCGGCAAGCCCGGGCCCCACGCGCCCGGCCGACCGGTCCGGTCCGGCGAACCGGGGCGCCTGCGGCGGGCTCGTTCCTCATCCCGAACTGGGGCTCCGCCCGGTTCACTTTTCTAGTGGCGGATAGGGCCTGACCTGTGCAAACGGGCGGAAATCAAGGGTATTGCGCGGTCCCGGGCGCCGGATATCGGGACGCAGGCGTGCCCCTGCCGTGACCGTGCGCCCATGGTCGGCGACATAGGGAAGGCCCCGGCCGGCACACGCGGGAGTGTGCCGACCAGGGCCGTTGCCGGCTCAGCGACGTAGATCCCGGTACTCGTCCAACTTGCGGAGTGCAGTGATCAGCCTGGGCCGGTGGCCGGACACAGCGGGGGTCGTTGTTGTCGTACTTGCACGCGGTTGACGTGCGGAACTCGAATTCAGGGCCTGCGTTCATGGTGCTTGTCCCTTCGCGCTGAGTGCCGGGAATCGGTCCCGGTGCCGTGTGGTGCGGCGCCCCCAACTGCGTACGACGGAAGGCAGTTGAGGGGCGCTGCCCGTGCCAGACGCACGGGGGTGGTTAACCGGCACGGGCGCTCTGTGGGGGCGCTCAGGCAGTCGACACCCGCGCGGACCGATAAGCGCCCCACAGGTCTTGACCTGACGCACAGCCGCTTTCCGGTGTGTCCGCACTGCCGCAGGCGTCGCAACCCTGGGCGTGCGCCAGCCAATCCCTGTACGCGAGCTGCATGGTGCTCTCGGCCGACATGAGCGCGTTCACCACTCGCCCAGGGCCCGAGCCCGTGTCCAGCCACAACCGCTTGACAGGGCTCACAGTGCGGCCTCCCAGGAAAAGGGCCGGGTGCCTGCGGGGACGGTCCGCCATTCCTCGCCCATCGAGGCGAGCACGTAGGGCCGGACTACGGTAAGTGGGCGCCCCCAGGGGGCAGGCGGGTACCACTGCGCGCGTGGCTCCGGCAGCGGTGGAACGTGCCTCGCCTCGCGGTGTCTGCGCGCCACGACCAGCCGGGCCCCGAGCACCTCAGGGATGAGCCGAGTTGGGAGCGCTCGGGGCGCTACAGCGGGGGCGGGTCGGCAGTACCTACCAGGGGTACGGTGCCCGAACAGGACTGCTCTCACCCCATCGAGTACGCGGCGGATAAAGTCGTTCACGTCGTCGCTCCTTCGAAGCGTCGGCCACGCCCCGGGGCCGTTCGCGCGGTCGCCGGGGTCCTTGCTGTCTTGCCATGCTGACGACCCATCAAGGACCACCGGGGTGACCAGGCCCCTGCCACCTACCTTCGACAGCTTGGCGCGCACCGCCAGCCCGTATTCGTTGGTCAGCGTGAGACCACCCGCGTTTTCACCACGTGTCGAGGGCTTACACGCGAAATCCTCTGGTCCGTAGGCTCCTTGGGGTGATCGGATAGGCGCATGAGTCTTCCTCGTACCGGGGTGGCCGAGGTTGTCGTGCCAGTCCTCGTCCGTGACCTGACGCCCACTGATCTGCCGGCCTGTACGTGGTCCGGCTCGACCGTCCATCTGATGCAGGTGGAACGGGAGTTGGTACGAGCGGCAGCGGGGGATGTGGACTATCTGGCGGTGTGCACCCCGGCCGATGTTCCGGTGGCGATCGGGGGCATCGACTACCAGGTCACGGCCGACGTGGGCACACTCTGGCAGCTCGGGGTACTTCCGGCCCTGCAGTCGTGTGGTCTGGGCACCATGCTCATCCGGGCCGCGGAGGACCGCATCAGGTCACGCGGCCTGCACAGGGCCGAGCTCGCGGTGGAGGAGAGCAATCCACGGGCCCGGGCCCTGTACGAGCGACTGGGCTACGTGGCCCACGGTCGCCGACCGGACGCCTGGGACGTCCAGGCGCCGGACGGCTCACTGCTCCGGTACGAGACCATGTGCACGCTGATGCACAAGGACTTGTCGTAGGGGGCGCTGCGTGGCGATGGAAGTGTGGGCACCGATCTTTTCACTCGCAGGCGTCGCCCTCGGCGGCGGCCTGACGGCGCTCTCCCAGCGCGCCACTCAGCGCTCCGCCGAACGGCTGGAGGAACGCCGCCAGGCAGCGGCCACCAGCGAGGCGCGCCGAGCAGAGCAGATGCAGGCGATCAAGGACTTCATCGCCTGCGCCCTGGATGCCGAACGGGCGGCATACAGCCGTCCCGAGGCCTGGGGCGATGACGAAGACTGGAGCAGTACCGCTTCGGGTGCCATGACCAGGCTCTGGATCGCTGAACGGCACCTCGTGCTGCTCAGCGACGCGGACCTGCACGCCCCTGTGCACACATACGGTCGGGCACTGAACCAGGCGGTGTGGCGAGAGATCGGCGACGTCGAGGTCAACGAGCACCTCGAGGAACACAAGATCGCCTTCATGGCCGCAGCACGCGCGAACCTCGCATCCCCTTGAACCCAAGCGAATAAGCGGGACCCTCCGTCAGGAGCCGCCAAGACGAGCGGCCTCCCATGCCCGTCTCGAAACCCTGAGCAGCTGGGGTACGAAGAGCGACACTGGCCGGATTTCACAGGTTCCCATCATCACTGGAGAGCGACGCGCAGATCCCGGATGTACCAGTGGAACCGTGTGCCGTCCTTGCTGTGCGGCTGCTTGCCGGGGGTGAATCCTGCCCGCCGCGCGACGGCGCGCCCGTCCGGCGTTTGAGGACACGCGCGAAGCGCGTACGGGGCTGGGGGCGGAGACCCCGCAAGGGGTCCGGGGCGGAGCCCCGGTTGAGGGAAGGGGCGGGGTGGGGAACAACCCCGCCGCACCTACCGCCGCGCCTGCGCCGTTGAGCCCCGTACCACGAGCTCCGGCTGGAAGACATATTCCGTGCTCTGTACGGGACTCCCCTGGATCTCCTCCAGCAGCGCACCCACCGCCGCCGCGGCCATCGCCTTCACCGGCTGGCGTACCGTCGTCAGCGGCGGATCGGTGAAGGCCACCAGCTGCGAGTCGTCGAAGCCGACCACCGAGAGGTCGTACGGCACGTCCAGGCCGCGTTCCCGGGCCGCCCGGACCACGCCGAGGGCCATCATGTCGCTGCCGCAGACGATCGCGGTGCAGCCCTTGTCCAGCAGCGCTCCGGCCGCCTGATGGCCGCCCTCGACACTGAACAGGGAGCGCTGGACCAGCTGTTCGGCCGCCGCGGCGGTGTAACCGTGGATGCCGACGAGGGCGTCCGTGAACCCCTCGGCCTTGCGGCTCGCCGGCACATAGCGCAGGGGGCCGATCGCGAGACCGATCCGCTCGTGCCCGAGCTCCGCCAGATGGTGTACGGCCATCCGCATCGCCGCCCGGTCGTCGCAGGAGACGCAGGGCGCGCTGATCTGTTCGCTGTAGCCGTTGATGAGGACGAACGGAACGCCCCGGCCGACGAGTTCGGCGTACCGCGCATGGTCGGCCGAGGTGTCGGAGTGCACCCCGGACAGGAACACGATGCCGTTGACACCGCTCTGCTGGAGCTGTTCGACCAGTTCGTCCTCGGTCGCGCCGCCCGGGAGCTGGGTGCACAGGACCGGCGTGTAGCCGTGCCCGGCCAGGACCTGTTCGACGGCCTGGGCGAAGGCGGGGAATATCGGGTTGGTGAGCTCGGGGGTCAGCAGCCCGACGAGGCCCGCGCTGCGCTGCCGCAGCCGTACGGGCCTCTCGTAGCCGAGCACATCGAGCGCCGCGAGCACCCGCTGGCGGGTACCGCTCGCGACGCCCGACTTGCCGTTCATGACCCGGCTGGCCGTCGCCTCGCTGACCGAGGCCTGGGCCGCGATGTCCGCGAGCCGCGGGGTGGCGCCGGTCTGGACGGCACCGCCCCGCGACGACTCGCCCCGCGCGGGGGGAATGGTCACTCCGTCCACCACACAGTGCTGTCCGCGGGCAGTTCGACGTCGGCGCCGGCCGGCTCGACGGCGGTACTGGCCAACAGGCCACGGCCGGGGGCGGGGATCCGTACGGCCGCGCCCGTGGTGTTCACGGTGCAGACGAAGCCGCCCGGGCGCCGCAGGGCGAGCACGCCCTCGGGGGCCTCCAGCCACTCGACCGTGTCGCCCGCGCCGAGCGCGGGGTGCTCCCGGCGCAGCGCGAGCGCGCTGCGGTACAGCTCCAGGGTCGAGCCCGGAACCCCGGTCTGCGCCTCGACGCTGAGCGCGGCCCAGCTGTCAGGCTGGGGCAGCCAGCTGCCGCCGGTGCCGAAGCCGTACGAAGAGCCTTCGGCGGTCCAGGGGATCGGCACCCGGCAGCCGTCGCGGAAGCCGTCCTGGCCCTCGGTGCGGCCGAAGGCCGGGTCCTGGCGTACTTCGTCGGGCAGATCGGTGACGTCGGGGAGGCCGAGCTCCTCGCCCTGGTACAGGTATGCGGAGCCGGGAAGTGCCAGCATCAGCAGGGTGGCGGCGCGGGCCCGGCGCAGGCCGAGTTCGCGGTCACCGGCCTCGCGGATCTGGGTGCCGGCGGGCGGGTTCGCGAAGCGGGTGGCGTGCCGGGTCACGTCGTGGTTGGAGAGCACCCAGGTGGCCGGGGCGCCGACGGGCCGCATGGCGCCCAGCGACACGTCGATGACCGCGCGCAGTTCGGCCGCGTCCCAATGGGTGCCCAGGTACTGGAAGTTGAAGGCCTGGTGCAGCTCGTCGGGGCGGACGTAGTTGGCGGTGCGCTCGACGGTCGGGGTCCAGGCCTCGGCCACCGCGATCCGGTCGCCCGGGTACTCGTCCAGGATCGTGCGCCAGGCGCGGTAGATCTCGTGGACGCCGTCCTGGTCGAAGAACGGCATGACGTCGTTGCCCAGTAGCTTGAGCTGCTCGCCGGAGCCTATGTCGGGCAGACCCGCCGCCTTGACCAGGCCGTGGGCGACGTCGATACGGAAACCGTCGACGCCCATGTCGAGCCAGAAGCGCAGGATCGAGCGGAACTCGTCGGCGACGGCCGGGTGTTCCCAGTTGAAGTCGGGCTGCTCGGGCGCGAAGAGGTGCAGGTACCAGTCGCCGGGGGTGCCGTCCGGATTCCGGGTACGGGTCCAGGCGGAGCCGCCGAAGATGGACTCCCAGTCGTTGGGCGGCAGTTCACCGTCGGCGCCCTTGCCGGGGCGGAAGTGGTAGCGCTCACGCAGCGGCGATTCCGGGCCCTCGCGCAGCGCGCGCTTGAACCATTCGTGCGCGTCGGAGGAGTGGTTGGGCACCAGGTCGACGATGATGCGCAGCCCGAGGTCGTGGGCGTCACGGATCAGCGCGTCGGCGTCCAGCAGCGTGCCGAACATCGGGTCGATGGCGCGGTAGTCGGCCACGTCGTACCCGGCGTCGGCCTGCGGGGAGGCGTAGAAGGGGCTGAGCCAGACGGCGTCGACACCGAGTTCCTTCAGATACGGCAGCCGGCTGCGGATGCCCGGAAGGTCGCCCATGCCGTCGCCGTTCCCGTCGGCGAAGCTGCGGGGGTACACCTGGTAGATGACGGCGCTTCTCCACCAGTCCGCCGAAGCGGTCCGGTCGGTGGTGTGATGGGCGTCAGCCAGGTACTGGGTCATTCTCGATCCCTTGGAGGCTCGGAGGCTCGGTGCAGCGGTTCGGGCGAAACGTCGGACAGCAGGGCGCACCCGGCCGGTGTTCGGGCCGGGTGCCCCGGGTCGTACGGGTCAGGATTTGGCGGCACCCGCGGTGAGACCGGTGACCAGGTGGCGCTGGACCAGATAGAAGAACAGCGACGCGGGGATGGCGATGAGCACGGAGGTCGCGGCCATCAGGTCCCACTGGGTGTCGTGCTCGCTGATGAAGCTGGTCAGGCCGACGGCGAGGGTGTACTTGTCCTCGCTGAGCATGAAGACCGACGCGTAGGCGACCTCGGCCCAGGCGGTGAGGAAGGTGTAGAACGCGGCGACCGCCAGGCCCGGCCGGGCGAGCGGCAGGATCAGCCGGTAGAAGGTGCCGAAGGGCGAGAGGCCGTCGACCCGGCCGGCTTCGTCGATCTCCTTGGGGATGGTGTCGAAGTATCCCTTGAGCAGCCAGGCGCAGTACGGGATCGCGGTGGTGCAGTAGACCAGGATCAGCGCCCAGTAGGTGTCCAGCAGACCCATGTTGGCCAGGATGTTGTAGAGCGGCACCATGAGGATGGCGACCGGGAACATCTGCGTGACCAGGAAGGTCCACATCAGCTGGCGGTGCCCGGGGAAGCGCATGCGGGAGACCGCGTAGCCGGAGCTGGCGGCGATGAAGACGCCGAGCAGGCACGTACCGAGCGCGACGATCAGCGAGTTGGCGAACCACTGGAGGAACTCGGTGTCGCCGAGAACGGTCGTGTAGTTCTCGAAGCTGATCTTGTCGGCGATATCGCCCGGGTGCAGGTAGTCGGTCTTGTCCGGGCCGAGCGAGATCCAGGCGATCCAGCCGATCGGGAAGGCCGCTATGAAGGCGGCGGCGATCAGCACGGTGTGGATGAGCACGGATGCGGAACGGGGGCGCTCGCCGCGCCTCAGCTGCCGCTTGCCTGCGGCGGGCTTACGGGGCGGGACGGCGGCGACCGGTTCGGCGGCCGCGACCGGGGCATCTGCGGTGGTGCTCATGGGGGTCGCTCCCCTCTCTTTCGTCATGGCTGGTTCCTTTTCCGGGGCGGCCGTCAGACGGCCTTCTCGTTGCGGGCCAGCCAGCGCCGGTAGAAGGAGGCGAAGACGATGAGCATCGACAGGATGATGACGCCGTACGCGGCGGAGCCTGCGTAGTCGCGCGGGTCCTGGCCGAAGCCGAGGCGGTAGGCCCAGGTGACGAGGATCTGTGCCTCGGGCGCTCCGGTCGCGCCGAACAGCAGGAAGATCACGACGAACTGGTTGAAGGTCCAGATGATGCCGAGCAGCACGACCGTGCTGCTGACGGAGCGCAGGCCGGGAACCGTGACATGGCGGAAGCGCTGCCAGGGCGTCGCACCGTCGACCTCGGCGGCCTCGTAGAGCTCGGGCGGGATCGACTGCAGTCCGCCGAGCAGCGAGACCATCATGAAGGGGACGCCGACCCAGGTGTTGACCATGATGGCGGCGGTCCGCTGCCAGAAGGGGTCACTCAGCCAGGGCGCGGTGGGCAGATGGAGCGAGTCCAGCGCCAGGTTGAGGACGCCACCGTCGTCGGCGAGGATCAGCCGCCAGGCGAAGACGGTGACAAAGGTCGGCACGGCCCACGGCAGGATCAGCACCATCCGGTAGAAGGTGCGGCCGCGGAGCTTGCGGTTGAGCAGCAGCGCGAGCCCCATGCCGATGCTGTAGTGCAGGGCCACACAGACCACGGTCCAGACGATGGTCCAGGTGAAGTGGGGCCAGAACTGGTGGTCGCCGCCGGAGAGGATCTCCGAGTAGTTGTCGAAACCCACCCAGGAGAAGCTGTCGGGGATCTTGTTGACGCCGATCGTCTTGCCGACGTTGTTGCTGTTGGCGTCGGTCAGCGACAAATAGATCCCGCGGATCAGCGGGTAGACCACCAGCACGCCGATGACCGCGACCACCGGGGCCACCATCGCCCAGGCGTACCAATTGCGGTTGTACGACTGCCTGATACGGCTGATCGGCCCGCGGCGCGGCGCAGAGCCACGGCGGGTCTTCTCGCTTCCGCCCTCGACGGCGACGGTCATCTTCGACACCTTTGCGACAGATTCTCTGGAGGGTGTACGGCGTGCGCCGTGGTGGTGCGGCCGGGGTTTCCCGGCCGCACCACCACGGGCGGCAGACTTAGGAGAAGTCCTTGAGCAGCTTCTTGTAGGACTCGGCGGTGGTGTCCAGGCCCTTCTGGGTGCTCACCTTGCCCTGCAGGATCGCGGTGAGGTTGGTGCCGAGGTCGGCGAAGAGCGAGCTGTACTCGGGCAGTTCCGGACGCGGCCGGGCGGAGCCGGCGAGGATCGCCTGGAACTCGGCGATGCCCGGGCTGGCCTTGACCTCGGCGGTGTAGGCGGAGGTGCGGGTCGGCAGCGTGCCGTTCTTCAGCGCGATCTTGGCCTGGGTCGCACCCGAGGTCATGAAGCCGACGAACTTCTGGGCCGCGGCCTGGTGCGCCTTGTCGGAACCGGCGTAGACCGAGAGGTTGTGGCCACCGGTCGGGGCGCCGGCCTTGCCGGTGGAGCCGGCCGGGACACCGGAGATGCCCAGGTTGGCCTTGTCCTTGAACGCGGTGCCCTTGTAGATGTTCGTCAGCTCCCACGGGCCCTGGACGATCATCGCGACCTTGCCGGTGTTGAAGGCGTCCATCATGTGGGCGTAGGAGTCGGCGGTCACATCGAGCTTGGCGACGCCCGGCGCGGCCAGGAGTGCCTTGCTCGCGTCGACGGCCTTGACGGCCTCGGGCGAGTTGACGGTGATCTTCTTCGAGGCGGCGTCGACCATGTCGGTGCCCTCGCCGAAGAGGAAGGGAAGCTCGAAGTAGGAGTCGGCGCGGAGCTGGAAGCCGTCGACTCCGGCCTTCTCCTTGACCGCCTTGGAGACCGTCTTGATCTCTTCCCAGGTGGTCGGGGCCTTGTCGAAGCCCGCCTTCTTCAGGATCTCCTTGTTCCACATCAGGCCGAGGGAGTCGGTGACGAAGGGGGCACCGTAGGTCTTGCCCTCGTACTGGGCCTGCTTGAGGAGCGAGGGGGTGATGTCCTCGGTCTGCTTGATCGCGTCCGTGCCGTCGAGCGGGGCCAGGAACTGCGACTTGGCCCAGGAGGCGGTCCAGCCGACCTCGGCGCGGATGATGTCGGGGGCACCCTTGCTGCCGGCCGCCGTCTGGAACTTGTTCTGCGCCTGGTCGAACGGGACGTTGACGTAGTTGACCTTGATGTCCTTGTTCGCCTTTTCGAACTCGGCGATCATCGCCTTGTACGTAGGCGCCTCATTGGTCGCGTTCGACGTGTCCCACCAGGTCAGGGTGACCGGACCGCCGGCCTTGTCACCGCTGTCGCCGTCCCCGCCGCACGCTGTCGCTGCCATTGCCAGTGCCGCAACCAGCGCGGTGGCCGCTATGCCACGCCGCATGTGAACTCCTTCAGAGATGCCCGAGATGGCGGGGGCGACCAGGCCCCCTGCCGACCGCTCCCTCGCGGCGCCGGGTTCGGGCCAGAACGTAACAAGGATGAAAGAGACCCGAAAGACCTTGCGGCAATTTTCTGCAAGAGCAGGGGATCGTTACATCCACGTGTCCTGACAGTTGCCATTGCATCGCTTGACGGCGGCCGTTTCTGCCGTCCAGGGCGCTCCACAGCAGGCTGCAACTACTTTCGCAAGCTCTTGCAGGGCTGTTATTTTGGTTCCCGGAGCACCGTCACCACCGAGCCCGTACCCACGTTGACCTCGTTAGTCGTACGTCCCCCCGCCCCGGACCTGACGAGAGGGACCCCGAATGACCCACGAGCTCGCTTCCGCCGTCGGACTTCCCGCCCCCACGGCGGCCGAAGGGCCGCTTGCTGCAAGCAATTCCAGCAAGGGCCGCGGCTGGTGGCGCGATGCCGTCATCTACCAGGTGTATGTGCGCTCCTTCGCCGACAGCGACGGCGACGGCATCGGCGATCTGCGCGGGACCACCCAGCGCCTGCCGTATCTCGCCCAGCTGGGCATCGACGCCGTCTGGCTCACGCCGTTCTACGCCTCTCCGCAGGCCGACGGCGGCTACGACGTCGCCGACTACCGGGCCGTCGACCCGCTCTTCGGGAACCTCGCCGACGCGGACGATCTCGTACGCACCGCCCACGAGCTGGGCATGAGGGTGATCGTGGACATCGTCCCCAACCACACCTCGGACCAGCACCCGTGGTTCCGGGCCGCGCTCGCGGGCCCGACGAGCCAGTCAGCGGGGTCGGCCCGCGAGCGCTACCACTTCCGGCCCGGCAAGGGCCCGGCCGGCGAGCTGCCGCCCAACGACTGGGAGTCGGTCTTCGGCGGCCCCGCCTGGACCCGCACGGCGGACGGCGAGTGGTACCTCCACCTCTTCGCCCCCGAGCAGCCGGACCTCAACTGGGACAACCGGGAGGTCCACGAGGAGTTCGAGTCCGTCCTGCGCTTCTGGCTGGACCTCGGCGTCGACGGTTTCCGGATCGATGTCGCGCACGGCATGGTCAAGGCGGCCGGACTGCCGGACATCGGCCACAAGGAACAGGCCAGGCTCATCGGCGCGCAGAAACTGCCCTTCTTCGACCAGGACGGCGTGCACGAGATCCACCGCTCCTGGCGCAGGCTCCTCGACTCCTACCCCGGCGACCGGATCGGCGTGGCCGAGGCCTGGGCGCCGAGCCCGGACCGGCTCGCGCTGTACGTACGCCCCGACGAACTGCACCAGGCCTTCAACTTCCAGTTCCTGCGGTGCCTCTGGGACCCGGCGGCGATGCGCGCCGTGATCGACGAGTCACTGACCGCGACCGCCTCGGTGGGGGCGACCACCACCTGGGTGCTCTCCAACCACGACGTGGTCCGCCACCCCACCCGGTACGGCGGCGGGCGGCGCGGGCTGCGCCGGGCCCGCGCGGCCGCGCTCCTGATGCTCGCGCTGCCCGGCTCCGCGTACGTCTACCAGGGCGAGGAGCTCGGCCTGCCCGAGGTCACCGATCTGCCCGACGAGGTGCGCCAGGACCCCGCCTTCTTCCGCGCGGCGGGCCAGGACGGCTTCCGCGACGGCTGCCGGGTGCCGATCCCGTGGGCGGGCCAGGAGCCGCCGTACGGTTTCGGCCCCGGATCCAGCTGGCTGCCGCAGCCCGGCAGCTGGCGGGAGCTGTCCGTCGAGGCGCAGAGCGGCGACCCGTACTCGACGCTCGAGCTCTACCGCTCGGCCCTTGAGCTGCGGCGCCGGCTGCCGGGCGGGCCGATGCGCTGGCTGCCCGGGTCCGACGGGCTGCTCGCGCTGTCCCGGCCGGGCCTGGTCTGCACGCTCAACACCACCGGGTCCGTCATCGAAATCCCGCTGCCGGGACGGCTGTTGCTCTGCTCCGACGGTATGGAACCATCGGGAGACACAGCCCGTATTCCGGCCGATTCCTGCGCGTGGTGGGCAATCTGACATGCGACCGGTACAGTCCAATCCCGTGACCGCACGGCTCGCCGACATCGCAGCCCAGGCGGGGGTCAGCGAAGCCACAGTCAGCCGCGTGCTCAACGGCAAGCCCGGTGTGGCCGCGGCC
The DNA here is from genome assembly GCF_045207475.1 of Streptomyces sp. NBC_00885. Lineage (NCBI taxonomy): Bacteria > Bacillati > Actinomycetota > Actinomycetes > Kitasatosporales > Streptomycetaceae > Streptomyces > Streptomyces sp. NBC_00885. The sequence continues at coordinate 6,297,052 of NZ_CP108796.1, read as the reverse complement.
ACCCGTGAATCCGTACTCGCGGCGCTCGACGTCCTCGGATACGAGCGGCCGGTGCGGCTGCGGCAGCGCAGCGCGGGACTGGTCGGCCTGATAACTCCGGAGCTCGACAACCCGATCTTTCCGGCGCTCGCCCAGGTCATCGGCCAGGCCCTGACCCGGCAGGGGTACACACCGGTCCTGGCCACCCAGACCCCGGGCGGTTCCACCGAGGACGAGCTCACCGAAATGCTGGTGGACCGCGGGGTCTCGGGGATCATCTTCGTTTCCGGCCTGCACGCGGACACCACCGCCGACATGCAGCGTTACGACCAACTGCGCGGCCAGGGTGTCCCTTATGTCCTGCTGGGCGGCTTCTCGCCCAAGGTGAAGGCCCCCTTCGTCTCCCCCGACGATCGGGCAGCGATGAACCTCGCCGTGACCCATCTCGCCTCGCTCGGCCACACCCGGATCGGACTCGCGGTCGGGCCCAAGCGCTTCGTGCCCGTCCTGCGGAAGATCGAGGGTTTCCAGCAGGCCATGGAGGACCGACTCGGCCTCTTGGCCGAGGAGTCCGAGAAGCTGATCCAGCACTCCCTCTACTCCCTCGAAGGCGGCCAGGCGGCCGCCGGCGCACTGATCGGTCTCGGCTGCACCGCCGTGGTGTGCGCGAGCGACATGATGGCGCTCGGCGCGATCCGGGCCGCGCGGGGGCTGGGCCTCGAGGTGCCCCGAGACATCTCCGTGGTGGGCTTCGACGACTCCCCGCTCATAGCGTTCACGGATCCGCCGCTGACCACCATCCGGCAGCCGGTCCTCGCCATGGGGCAGGCGGCCGTGAGGACCCTGCTGGAGGAGATCGGGGGCACCCCCGCCCCGCACAGCGAGTTCGTCTTCATGCCTGAGCTGGTGGTACGGGGATCAACCGCTTCGGGACCCGTGCAGCGCCCCTCGGGGTGACCCGCGCAAGCAGTAGTCCATAGGGTGGAGAGAATGCGTACTGAACCAGACCGAGGGATGATCGGTGTGGGACGCGAATCTGGCAGACTCTCTCCCCATGGGTGAAGCGACCGTGAAGACACTGGAAGGCCGGACGGCCACCCCGTCACCCATCGTGGACGAGGAACGACCGGCATCGACGCCTGCGCCGAGCGGTCGGGCGCGCTCACCGCGCCGTCCACGGCTGTGGTTCGAGATACTCCTGATCGCGGTCAGTTACTGGACGTATTCACTCGTCCGCAATGCGGTACCGGAGCAGAAGTCCGCGGCCCTGAGCAACGCGGACTGGATCTGGGACGTCGAACGCTCCCTGGGCCTCGCCTTCGAGCAATCGGTCAACCACGCCGTCAACTCGGTGTCATGGCTGATCGTGTCGATGAACTACTACTACGCGACGCTGCACTTCATTGTGACGATCGGCGTGCTGGTATGGCTCTACCGCGGCCATCCCGGGCGTTATGCGGCCGCGCGACTGGTGCTCTTTGCAACGACCGCGGTGGCTCTGGTCGGTTACTACCTGTATCCGCTCGCGCCGCCGAGGCTGATGAACGGCCACGACTTCATCGACACCGTGCTGGTCCATCACACCTGGGGCTCGATGGCCTCGGGCAACCTGAAGAACATGTCGAACCAGTACGCCGCCATGCCGTCCATGCACATCGGCTGGTCGCTGTGGTGCGGCCTCATCATCTTCGCGCTGGCGTCCGCGCCCTGGGCGAAGATCCTCGGCGTCCTCTACCCGGTGGCCACGCTCGTGGTCATCGTGGCGACGGCGAACCACTTCTGGCTGGACGCGGTCGGCGGCATGATCTGCCTGGCCTTCGGCTTCGCGGTCTCGTACGCCTGGTACCGGGCGCTTCCGCACCAGCTGCCCCGGCAGGTGGACCGGCCGGACCGCGAGGCGCGGCTGCTCCCCCGCTTCACCGCGGGAAGATGAGCGACCCGCGCGCCGGATCCGCGGGATCCCGGTAGCCGGGAGCCTGCCGCGCCGTCTCCGGCTGGGGACAGCCCCGGCCGCCGCGCCCGCCGGATGCCGGTAACCGTCCGCCGGGCTCCGGGCTCCGGGCTCCGGGCTCCGGGGGGGAGCCTCCGGCTCGGGGCGCCGCAGGCGCCGCCCACCACCCGGTACCTGGGCCGGACTCTCCGCGCCGCGAAGCAGGCGTTCGGGCGGGGATTTTCCCCCACCCCGCCCCTTCCCGAAACCGGGGGCGTCCGCCCCCGGACCCCCGGGGCGCCCGCTTCGCGGCGCGGCTGCCGACTGCCGACTGCCGACTGCCGCGGAGAACGGGCCCCGGCCCGGGAGCGGGACTGGGTAGCTCATGGCAGCGGGAGCCGACGGCCCCGCACCGCGGAGCCTGTGCTCTGGGGCGCGGGGGCGCCAGCCCCGCGGGAACCCGGACCCCCAGGGCACGGGGGCGTCAGCCCCGCTGAGCCCCACCCCCCGGGGGTCCGGGGGCGCAGCCACCGGTTTCGGGGAGGGGCGGGGTGGGGGAAAACACCCCCCGGCCGCACCCCTACGCTCCGTAGAACAGCACCTCCACCACCGCCCGCGCCCGCCGCGTCATCCGTCGGTAGTCGTCCAGCATGTCCCCGCTGTGCCCCATATGCACCTCCCGCCCCGTCACCCCCGGCCCGTACCCCAAGTACCGCCCCACCGCCGCCAGTTCGCGGCCGTCCGAGGGGAACGTGTCGCCCGGGCGGCCGCGGACCAGCATCACGCCGTTGCGGACTCGGGTGGCCAGAACCCACGCCTCGTCGAGGATCTGCGCGTCCTCCGTGTCGATCAGGCCCGCCGCGTGTGCCGCCCGCAGGGCCTCGCGGGTGCGGGTGGTGCGCAGGCCCGGTTCCGCCCAGCCGTGGCGCATCTGGAGCAGCTGGACCGTCCATTCCACGTCGCTCAGCCCGCCGCGCCCGAGTTTCGCGTGGAGCGTGGGGTCCGCTCCCCGTGGCAGGCGTTCGGACTCCATCCGGGCTTTCAGCCGCCGGATCTCGCGGACGGCGTCCTCCCCGAGCCCCTCCGCCGGATACCGCAGCGGGTCGATCAGGTCGATGAAGCGCCGCCCCAGCTCCAGGTCCCCCGCCATCGGCTCCGCGCGCAGCAGCGCCTGGCTCTCCCACACCAGCGACCACCGCCGGTAGTACGCCTCGTAGGAGGCGAGCGTACGGACCATCGGACCGCTCTTGCCCTCCGGCCGCAGGTCCGCGTCGATCAGCAACGGCGGGTCTGTCGTGGGCAGTTGGAGGAGTCGGCGCATCTCGGTGACGACCGTGTTCGCCGCCCGCGTCGCCTCCTGTTCGTCCACGCCCTCGCGCGGCTCGTGGACGAAGAGCACGTCCGCGTCGGAGCCGTAACTCTGCTCGTGTCCCCCGAAGCGCCCCATGCCGATGACCGCGAACCGGGTCGGCAGCTCGTCGCCCCACTGCTCGCGCACCGCGGCCCGCAGCGCTCCCGCGATCGTCGCCGCGTTCAGGTCGGTGACCGCGCTGCCGACCCGGTCCACGAGCGCGCCCGGGTCCGCCTCGGCGGGGCTTTCCTCGGTGCCGTAGGAACCGATCAGGTCGGCCGCCGCGGTACGGAACAGCTCCCGGCGGCGTACGCCACGCGCAGCAGCGACCGCGCCCTCCGGGGTGTCGGCGCGTCCGACGGCCGCCAGGATCTCCTGCTCCAGGTGCTCGCGGCCGCGCGGCCTCAGGCCCTCCGGATCGCCGAGCAGCGCCACCGCCTCGGGGGCCCGCAGCAGCAGGTCGGGGGCGAGCCGCCCGGCGGAGAGCACGCGCGCCAGGTTCTCCGCGGCCGCGCCCTCGTCGCGCAGCAGCCGCAGATACCAGGGCGTCTTGCCGAGCGCGTCGGACACCTTGCGGAAGCCCAGCAGACCGGCGTCCGGATCGGCCGAGTCGGCGAACCAGCCGAGCAGCACCGGCAGCAGGGTCCGCTGGATCGCCGCCTTCCTCGTCACCCCGGACGAGAGCGCCTCCAGGTGACGCAGGGCCGCCGCGGGATCGGCGTAACCGAGCGCCTCCAGCCGCTGCCCCGCCGCCTTCGGGCTGAGCCGCGTCTCGCCGGGCGTGAGCTGGGCGACGGCGTCCAGCAGCGGCCGGTAGAAGAGCTTCTCGTGCAGCCGCCGTACGACCGCCGCGTGCCGCTTCCACTCCTTGTTGAGCTCGGCGACGGGGTCGGTACGCAGCCCGAGCGAGCGCCCGAGGCGCCGCAGATCGGACTCGGCCTCGGGCACCAGGTGCGTACGCCGCAGCCGGTACAGCTGGATGCGGTGCTCCATGGCGCGCAGAAAGCGGTACGCCGCATCCATCTGGGCTGCGTCCGCGCGCCCCACGTAGCCGCCCGCCGCCAGCGCCCGCAGGGCCTCCAGCGTGGTGCCGCTGTGCAGCGTCGCGTCGCTGCGTCCATGAACCAGCTGCAGCAGCTGTACGGCGAACTCGACGTCCCGAAGCCCGCCCGGGCCGAGCTTGAGCTCACGTTCGATCTGGGCCGCGGGAATGTTGTCGACGACTCGGCGGCGCATCTTCTGCACGTCCGGGACGAAGTTCTCGCGCTCGGCGGCCTGCCACACCATGGGCGACACGGCTTCGATGTAGTCCTCGCCGAGCCCCGGGTCCCCGGCGACCGGCCGGGCCTTGAGCAGTGCCTGGAACTCCCAGGTCTTGGCCCAGCGCTGGTAGTACGCGACATGGCTGGACACGGTGCGCACCAGCGGGCCGTTGCGTCCTTCGGGCCGCAGATTGGCGTCGACCGGCCAGATCGTGCCCTCGACGGTCGTCTCGGAGCAGATCCGCATGAGATGCGAGGCCAGCCGGGTCGCGGCCTGCACGGCCTTGCTCTCGTCGGCGTCGTTGGCGGGTTCGCCGACGAAGATGACGTCCACGTCGGAGACGTAGTTGAGCTCGTGGCCGCCGCACTTGCCCATGGCGATGACGGCGAGCCTGCACTGTGCCGCGTCCCCGGGCGCCGAGGAGCGGGCGATGGCGAGGGCGGCGCGGAGCGTGGCTGTGGCCAGGTCGGCCAGTTCCGCGGCGGTCTGGGCGACATCGGTCGTACCGCACACGTCGCGGGCCGCTATGGACAGCAGGCACCGCCGGTAGGCGACGCGCAGCGACACCGTATCGGTGGCATCGGCGAGGCCTCGCTCGAAGTCCGCTACGCCCGGGTGCAGATCGGCCGCCTCGTAAGTGACGAGCGTCTGCCAGTCGCGCGGGTGTCGGGCGAGATGGTCGCCGAGTGCCTCGGACGCGCCGAGCACGCCGAGCAGCCGGTCGCGCAGGGGCTTCGCGGTGATCAGGGTGTCGAGGAGGCTCTGCCTGCCGGCGGACGGCTGCGCCTCGACGAGCCGTACGAGGGCGCGCAGCGCGAGGTCGGGGTCGGCGACGGCGCCGAGCGCGTCGAGGAGGACGGGGTCGGAGCGTACGGAGGCCATGTCGGAGAGGCCGAGGAACCGTTCGGCGGCGGACGGATCGGTGAAGCCGTGCCGCAGCAGTCGCGTGAAGGTACTGCTTCTGCGCCCCGACACCGTCATCCCGTCGTCTCCCGTCCTGCGCTCAACGAACGTCGCGCCCGATCAGGGCCCCAAATTCGAGCCTAGGCCCTGTCCGGCCGATCAGGACCCTCGTGATCCCGTCCGTCCCGTCGGCGATGAATAGGGGCGCCGCTCACGGTCTACACATTCGGTGACCCGAGTGGAGAGGACCGCACCATGCCCGAGAACGAACCCGTGACCAAGCTGGACGCCCGCTACAGCGACGAAAAGGCCACCGCCGACGACTGGACCGATGCCGTCGAGCGCCTGAAGGCGGCCGAAACCTACTGGCTGTCGACCGTGCGCCCGGAGGGCCGTCCGCATGTCACCCCGCTGATCGGCGTCTGGCACGACGGCGGGCTGCATTTCTGCACCGGCGCCGACGAGCGCAAGGCGAAGAACCTCCGCGACAATCGGGAGGTGGTCCTCACCACCGGGGCCAATGCCCTGGGCGAGGGCTACGACGTGGTGGTCGAGGGAGCGGCGGCGCGCGTGAGCGACGAGACGCGACTGCGCGCGCTGGCGGACGCGTATGTCGAGAAGTACGGCTCGGACTGGACCTTCGAGGTCCGTGACGGCGCGTTCGTGCACCAGGCCGGGACCGCTCTGGTCTTCCGCGTGGAGCCGCGCACGGCCTTCGGCTTCGCGAAGAGCCCGTACGGCCAGACCCGTTGGCAGTTCAGCGAATAGAGGAGCTCCACCGATGCCACCCACACAGCCGATGGAACTGACGCTTGAAGTGATCATGGTCCCGGTCACGGATCTCGACCGGTCGAAGGAGTTCTACGAGGAGGGCTGCGGCTTCAAGGTCGACCTCGACCAGGACGTGGCCCCGGGCATCCGCATCATCCAGATGACCCCGCCGGGCTCGCGCTGCTCCGTCTCCATGGGCAGCGGCCTCCCGGGCCCTCCCGGCCAGACCCCCATGACCCCGGGCTCGCTCCAGGGCCTCCAACTGTGCGTGACGGACATCGCGGCGGCTCGCGCCGCCTTCGTCGAGCGGTCGGTGGACGTCAGCGAGATCCAGCACGTGGGCGCGAGCGGCTGGGAGGACGGCCCGGGCGACACATGGAACTCGTTCATGTTCTTCCAGGACCCGGACGGCAACGGCTGGGTCGTCCAGGAGGCTCCCGCACCGCTTTCCGAGCGCTGAGCGGACGCGAGCGTGTGACGCCGCACGTCACACAACTCCCGGTCCTGACAAGACCGTTGCCCAACCCGCCTGTCTCCCGGCCGAATTGACCGACGTCCCCGGCCTGCCCCTTCGTCACCCTCGGTAAGCCGGGCCCCTCAGCGCCAGTTGGCCGGTCCGCTCCTGGTGCCGGTGGCACCGGCCGGGCGTTACCCACAGTGATCATAAATGTGGCAGGCAGGACAAAACGCACATACCTTGATGGCAGGTGACGCGATACTTCCGTGACAAGGACAGTAATGGGCACTCCGCGCGTACTTGTGATCGAAGACAATCTGGACGTCAGTGCCCTGCTGGAGCGTCATCTGCGGGGGCTGGGATGCCAGGTGGCCGTCGCGGACACGGGTGAGGAGGGCCTCGAACTCGCCTTCGCGGACCCACCCGACATGGCGATCATCGACATCATGCTCCCCGGTATCGACGGCCGGGAAGTCATCCGCAGGATGCGCGCGGACAGCCGTACGGGCAAGTGCCATCTCGTCGTCTCCTCGGTGATCGACCAGCAGGACCTGTCCGAGCTGGCGGTGGACGCGATGCTGGCCAAACCGTTCCGGCGCTCAAGCGTGATGCACCTTCTCGACTCGTTCCGGAATTCCGCAGCCCAGGAGACGTAATGCCTCGAGTCCTCATAGCCGATGACGATGGCGACATACGGGACCTCGTCGCGTTCAAACTGACCCAGAGCGGTCATGAGGTCATCGCCGTGGAGGACGGTATGGCCGCGCTCAAGGCAGCGCGCAGTCAGCCGGTCGATGTCGCTCTGCTCGACATACGCATGCCCGGGATGTCCGGCCTGGACGTGTGCCGCGAACTCCGCGCGGCGCCCGAGACCGCCTCGCTCCCCGTCATCCTGATCACTGCCCGCTCCCAGGAGGGAGACGTCGAGACGGGATTCGCCGCGGGAGCCGACGACTACATCATCAAGCCGTTCAGCCCGCGCGAACTGAGCAGCCGCGTCCAGGCCGTGCTCACCAGGGCCTCCCGGTGATCGCGACCAGTCTCGTCACCGGCGCACTGGTGTGCCTGGTGACCGTAGTGGTGCTCCTGGGGGTACTGATCGTCGGCCTGCGCGTCGTCCGTCACTACCGGCAGCGCCGACGAGACCGGATCGTGGCCCCGGTGCGGGGCGTGCTGCTGGAGCTCCTGTGCGCGGAGGAGGACGAGCAGCACGAGGCGCTGGACCGGCTCTCGGAGCTCGACGACCGCACCTGGGGGGCTCTGGAGCCGACGGTCGCGTTGATGTTCGGCAAGGTCTCCGGACAGGCCAGGACCGCGCTCATCGAGTTGTTCGAGCGCCGCGGGGACACCGCGGATGCCGTGGCGGATCTGGGCCGCCGGGGCGCGGTCCGGCGGGGCCGCGCCGCGGAAGTGCTCGGCCAGCTCCGTCACCGGCCCGCGGCCCCACCGCTCTGCCGCCTGCTGGACGACCGCGACCCGGAGGTGCGGCTGGTCGCCGCGCGGGCGCTGGGCCTGATCGGAGAACCCTCGGTCGTTCCGCAGCTGCTGGAATGCCTCTACGGACCGCGGACCGTACCGCCCGCCGTGGTCACCAGGGCGCTGACGTCGTTCGGGCCGGAGGCCCTGCGGAGCATCGCGGCAGGCCTGGACCACCCGGAGCCGCTCGTCAGGGCGGTGGCGATCGAGACGCTGGGCGCGATCGGCGGGGTCTCCAGGACCGCCGAGATCGCGAGCGCTCTGCGCAAGGACCCCGATGCGGAGGTGCGCATCAGGGCCGCCCGCGCGCTGGGCAGGCTCGGCATGCCGGACGGCCTTGAACCGCTGCTGGCCGCGGTGGGCCCCGGTCAGCCGGTCGCCCTGCGCCGGGTGGCCGCCGGGGCCCTGGGCAGCCTGGGTGCCGTGGCCGCCACTGCCCGGTTGCGGGGCCTGCTCGGCGACCCGGATGATCATGTGGCCTCCACTGCGGCCCGGTCGCTGCTGCGCCTCGGCGACGTGGGCGGCGTCGAACTGCGGGCAGCCGCCGACGGCCGCTGGGGCCTGCGGGCGGCGGCACAGGCCAGGGCGGCGCTCGCGGAGTCGTCCGTCATCGGCGCGTCCTCCGCCCACGTCGCCGAGGTGGCCCCGTGAGTGCGGTGAGCGCTGCCGGCATCCTGAGCCCGGCGCACGCACCCGGTGCCTGGAGCCTGGCGAGCGACGGGTCGCTGGATTGGCTGCAGGACGCGGGGCGCACCCTGATCACGGTGAGCGACAGCGTGATCCTCGTGTACTTCGCGGTCATCAACACCAGCTATCTGCTGCTGATCCTCGTCGCCTTCGGAGAGCTCGTCAGGAGGCTGCGCCGGGCATCCTTCGCGGGCTACGAAGACGCCTCGGCGAGTCCCTTCACCCCGCCGGTGTCGCTGATCATGCCCGCGTACAACGAGGAGGCATCGATCGCGGAGGCGGTCCGGGCCATGCTCCTGCTGCGCTACCCGGTCTTCGAGGTCGTCGTCGTGGACGACGGTTCCGCCGACGGGACGCTGGACGCCCTGCGCGAGGCGTTCGACCTCGTCGAGGTGGAGCGCGTCGTGCCCGACGACGTACCGCTGCGCGGTGCGGTGGAGTCGGTCCATCTGCCCAGGGGCGGACCGGTGCCGCTCGTGGTGGCCCGCAAGGAGAACGGCGGCAAGGCAGATGCGCTCAACGCCGGAATCAACCTGGCACGCTATCCGCTGCTGTGCATGGTGGACGCGGACTCGATCCTGGACTCCGAGTCGCTGCTGGCGGTGGCCAAGCCGTTCTGCGACGACCCGATGCGGGTGGTCGCCACCGGCGGCGTGGTCGGCATCGCCAACGGCTGCACCGTCGTCGCGGGCCGCGTCGTCGAGCCGCGCGTGCCCCGGGAGCTGCTGGGCCGCATCCAAGTGGTCGAGTATCTGCGGGCCTTCATGCTCGGACGTACGGGGTGGTCGAAGGTCGGCGGCCTGCTGGTCATCGCCGGTGCCTTCGGTCTCTTCCGGCGGGACATGGTGGTGGCCGTGGGCGGCATGGACGCGGGCTGCATCGGCGAGGATGCCGAACTGGTCGTCCGCCTGCACCGGTATCTGCGTGACCAGGGCCGCGACTACCGCATCGTCTTCGTCAGCGAGCCGATCTCCTGGAGCGAGGCGCCGTCGACGAGGAAGGCCCTGGCGGGACAGCGGCGGCGGTGGCATCGCGGGCTGACGGAGATCCTGCTGAAGCACCGCCGCATGATCGGCAACCCCCGGTACGGCCGGATCGGGCTGGTGTCGCTGCCGTTCTACGTGGTCTTCGAACTGCTCGCCCCCGTCGTCGAACTGGCCGGTCTCGTCCTGGTACCCGTGAGCGTGCTGCTCGGCGCGGTCGATCCGGACTTCGTGTGGCGCTTCCTGCTCGTCGCGTACGGCTACGCCCTGGTGGTCAGTCTGGTGTCGCTGGCGGTGGAGGAGTACGCCTTCCACCGGTTCGCACGGTCGCGGGACATCTGGGGTGCTGTCGTCGGGGCGATCGCCGAGAACCTCGGATACCGCCAGCTCACCGCGTGGTGGCGACTGCGCGGCATGCTGCAGGGGCTGCGCGGCTCTGAGCAGGCCTGGGGGTCCATACCACGCAGCGGATTCGCCGAGACCGGGCAGGCGGGCGCGGGCGGAGGTGATCGTGCATGAGCGGACGCAAGGGACGGGGCAGCTACTCCGTCACGCGGCGGCTCGGCACCGCGTTCGGCGTGATGAGCGGCCTCATCGTGCTGGTCGCGGCCGGAGTGCTGACCTCCGCGCTCATCGGACACCGGGCGAGTGACGAGATCGTCGACCAGACGCAGCCGGCCCTCGTCGACAATCTGCGGCTGCACGGCGAGGCTTCCGACATGCAGCGCTCCATGCGCGGCTATCTCCTCACCGGCGATCAGAAACTACTGGCCGCTTACCGGACCGCGCGCCAGGCGTACCCGGCCATACTCGCCTCCGCCCTTGAGCACGGCGATCCGCAGGCCGACCGGAATCTTAAGGCACAGCAACAGCAGCTCCAGGCGTATGTGCGCGTCGCCGACCAACAGGCGAGAGCCGCACCGAGAAGCGATCAGGCGGCGCGGCTCACCCGTGAGGGCACCGTCCGGTACAACGCTTTCGAAGCCACCAACCACGAGCTTGAGGAACGGCTGAGCGCAGACGTCCTGCGGATGGACGACAACGCCGACGGGCTCGTCCGCCTCAGTACCGTATGGGTCGCCGTCCTGCTGATCGCGGCGCTGACCGCCGCTGTGTACACGTCGGTGCGAACCACCCGTTCCCTGGTCCGGCCCCTCAGGGGCGTGGAGCGGACACTCGGCCGGCTCACCGCCGGGGAGTCCTCGGCACGGGCCAAGGAGCACGGGCCCGCCGAGATCCGCGCAGTGGCCCGGTCGGTGAACACGCTCGCCGACGAGAGCGAGCGGCTGCGCGGGATCGACGACGAGCGGCGCCGGCTGTCGATGATCGCGCGGGACGTCGGCATCCGGATCCGGGAGCGCCTCGATGTGGATGAGGTCCTGGACGCGGCCTGCACGGGGATCGGCGAGGGTCTGGAAGCCGACCACGTGTTCATCCTGCTCATGCAGGAGGACAGCCAGGTGGTCCCGGTGGCGCGGGCATGGAACGCAGAGCAGGGTCTGCTCACGGCCGAGGGCCTGCAGGCGCTCCCTCCCATCCCCGCAGAGGTGGTCCGCGACCACTACAGGCGAGGAACGACCTGGTCCATCGACAATCTCCCCGACTATCTCTCCGCCGGCGTGCCACTGCCGGACGCCCCCGGCTCCTTCGGCAGGACGGGCCTGCCGGAGGAGAATCGCGACGCCGCGAGGGACCTGGGCCTGTATTCCGTCTTGCTCACGCCGATCGGAGTGGGGGAGGAACCGCTCGGAGCCGTGTGCCTCTCGCGCAGTTCGCCGGAGCACGCCTGGCGCGCTGTGGAGATCGACATCGCGGAGTCGATGGCCTCCGGTGTCGGCCGGGCGATGCACAACTCGATGCTCTATGGGCAAGAAGCCGCCCTGGTGGAGAAGTTGCGCGCGCTGGACCAGGCCAAGAGCGACTTCCTGTCGACCGTCTCCCACGAGTTGCGGACTCCGCTCACCAGCATCGTGGGATATGTCGAGCTGCTCAGGGACGACGAAACGGGCCCGCTCTCGGAGCCGCAGCATCGCATGCTGGACATCGTCGACCGCAACGCCAACCGGCTGCGCGCGCTGATCGAGGATCTGCTCACGCTGTCCCGGATCGAGGCCGGCACCTTCAGTTCGCAGAAGGTGGAGGTCGACTTGCGCCAACTGGTGGGCTCGGCCGTGGACACCATCAGGCCCGCCGCCGAGGCGGCCTCCGTCCATCTGGAGACCGACTGCCCCGAAGAGCCGCTCGTGCTGGAGGCGGACAGCGACCAGCTCGACCGGGTCCTGATGAACCTGCTGTCCAACGCCGTGAAATTCACTCCCAGCGGCGGGCACGTACGCGTCCAGGCTGCCGCAGACAACGGCGAGGTGGTCCTCAGCGTCAGCGACACCGGTATCGGCATCCCTCAGAAGGAGTGCGAGCAGCTCTTCAGCCGGTTCTTCCGGGCCTCGAACGCCGTGGACCAAGCCATCCCGGGCACGGGACTCGGGCTGACCATCGTCCACACGATCGTGGCGAACCACGGAGGCACGACGGAAGTCCACTCCCAGGAGGGCGAGGGCACGACGGTGACCGCACGGCTGCCGCGGGTGGCCGCGCCGGAGACCGTGAACGCCCCCTGAACTGCCCCGCAGGGTGGGCTGTTCACAGCCGGAGGCAGGAGGTGCAACCCGATGAAACTGCCGCTGAGGAACCGTCGCACATGGTCGGCGGTGGTGTCCGCGCTCGCCGTCCTCGCCGTGGGCTTCGGCCCATCGGTTGCGCGTGCCACCCCGCCGGCCGCCGACGAGTGGGCAGTCGAGTGGACCGATGACTTCGACGGCCGAGCCGGAACCGCGCCGGACACCGAGAACTGGATCACCGACGTCGGCACCGGCTATCCCGGCGGTCCGCCCCACTGGGGAACCGGTGAGGTCCAGCGCTATACGGCCGACCCGGCCAATCTGAGCCAGGACGGCCGAGGCAACCTGCGCATCACACCGCTGCGGGACAACTCCGGACGATGGACTTCCGGCCGCATCGAGACGCGCCGCAGTGACTTTCGGCCACCGGACGGCAAGAAGCTCCGCATTGAGGCCCGCATCCAGCTCCCCGCGATCACCGGCCCCACGGCCTCGGGTTACTGGCCGGCCTTCTGGACCCTGGGCAAGCCCTTCCGTACCGGCGAGGGGGTATCACCCACCGTCGGCGAGTTCGACGTGCTGGAGAACGCCAACGGCGTCAACCGGATCTGGGGTGCCATGCATTGCGGGACGAGCGAGGGCGGCCCCTGCGAGGAGAGCACCGGACTCGCCGCCGACACCACCTGCCCCGGCTCGAACTGCACCGGCCGCTTCCACACGTACGCCGTCGAATGGGACCGCAGCGCCCGGCCGGAGCGGGTGAGTTGGTACGTCGACGGAAGGCGCTACCACTCCGTCAGCTCGGCACAGATGAACGAGGCCACCTGGGAAGCCGCCACGGGCCACGGGCACTTCATCCTCCTCAACCTGGCCATAGGCGGCGGGTTCCCCAAGGCCATCGCCGGGCACAGCACGCCCACTCCGCAGACCCGCCCCGGCAGTTCCATGCTCGTCGACCACGTCAGTGTGCTGACCACAGGCGCGTCGGAGTGACGCGGGCCGGTCGATCTCGGAAATGGCGTACAGCAGTCACGGTTCGGGTGATTTCTTGATTCACGTCACTCAGCGTGGCCGCCCGCACCTACTCTGGACAGTAATTAAGTCGGTACGCAGCGTAACTGTCCGGAAGCGCCGGGGTGCGTCCGGAGAGTGCGGACGGGTGGAGGTCGGCGGCATGGACGACGGTACGGAGCAGCAGAGTTGGGACGACGAGGGCGGGGCGGTCCTCAGGATCGTCGGCCGTCAGCTGAAGGCGTGGCGGGAGGCGGCGGGGCTCCGGCAGGCTGAGCTGGGGACGGCGATCGGGTACAGCGAGGACCTGGTCTCCTCGGTGGAGCGCGGGCGGCGTGCTCCGAAGGATGTGTATCTGCAGAGGGCGGACGACGTCCTGGGCGCGGGCGGCAAGATCATCTCGATGCAGAGGGACGTGGCGGAGGCCCGGTATCCGAAGAAGGTACGGGACTTGGCGAAGCTGGAGGCGGAGGCGGTCGAGCTCGGCGCGTACAACAGTTCTGTCATCCAGGGGCTGTTGCAGACGGAGGACTACGCGCGGGCGTTGTTCGGCATGAGACGGCCGCTGTACACCGACGACGTCATCGAACGCGAAGTGGGTGCACGGATGGCACGACAGGACGTCGTCGACAAGACGAAGACGCTGCCTGTTTTCAGCTTCGTTCAGGACGAGGTGACGCTGCGCCGCCCGGTCGGCGGCAGAATAGTGCAGCGGCGGCAGCTCGAACGGCTGTTGGAGGTCGGCCAGTTCCGGAACGTTGAGATCCAGGTGATGCCGACGGACCGCGAGGAACATGCCGGTCTGACCGGTGGGTTCAGGATTTTCAAGCTCCGGAGCGGCGCGACGCTGGGGTATTCGGAGGTGCTGCACTTCACGCGCCTGATCTCCGAGCCAAGAGAGGTGCAGTTCCTGGAGATGCAGTATGGAAGCATCCGAGCGCAGGCTCTCACGCCGCGAGAGTCGCTGGCCCTCATCGAGAAAGTGCGGGGAGAGACATGAGTATCGAGCCCGAGCTGGCGTGGTTCAAGAGCAGCTACAGCACCGGCGAAGCCGGCTCCGACTGCGTGGAGGTGGCGTGGTTCAAGAGCAGCTACAGCAGCGGCGAACCCGGCTCCGACTGCGTCGAGGTCGCGGGCACCCCGAGCACCATCCACGTACGGGACTCCAAGAACACACCCGGCCCACAACTCGCCTTCGCGACCCGTACGTGGGCAGACTTTGTCACGTACGCAGCCGACCACTGACCCGGAGGCCCGCATGGACTGGACGCTCGAAGTGATCGTGGTCCCCGTCTCGGACGTGGACCGAGCCAGAGACTTCTACCGCGACAAGGTCGGCTTCAAGGTCGACATCGACACCCGCGTCACCGACACCATGCGCATCGTCCAGCTCACGCCTCCCGGCTCCGGCTGCTCGATCGTCATCGGCGAGGGCATCGGGGGCCCCGACGGCAAGGGCCCCGAGCCCGGCTCGTACTCCGGGCTGCAATTGGTCGTCTCGGACATCAAGGCGGCCCATGCCGAGCTCGTCGAGCGTGGTGTGGACGTCTCCGGCCCGGTCGAGATCGCACCGGGCGACGGCGGGACCTTCATGCACTTCGCGGATCCGGACGGCAATGCCTGGGCGGTGCAGGAGTACCGCGTACGGGCCACGAAGCCGCTGCATGAGGTGCTGCGCCCGAGCACGGCCGACAGCGACTGACGGACCACGCCCAGGTCTCAGTGACCGACGTCGTGGTCGCCCGCTTCGACGAGTCCGCTCTCGTAGGCGAAGATCACGATCTGGATGCGGTCACGCAGACCGAGTTTGGTGAGGATGCTCGACACGTGCGATTTGACGGTGGCGGGCCCGATGAAGAGCTGGGCGGCGATCTCCGAGTTGCTCGCGCCGCGCGCGGCGGCGACCACGATCTCGAGTTCGCGCTCGGTGAGTCGCTCCAGGCGGCCCGCCACGGCGGTGTTGACGACACGTCGCTCCGCGAACTGGTCGATGAGACGCCGGGTGATCGACGGTGCCAGCAGCGCACCGCCCTCGGCCACGGTGCGCACGGCGGTGGCGAGCTCCTCGGGGGGAATGTCCTTGAGCACGAAGGCGCTGGCACCGGCCCGTAGCGCCTTGTAGACGTACTCGTCCGGATCGAACGTGGTCAGGATCAGGACCCGTACGTCCCAGTCCGCCTCCCGCAGGATCCGGGAGGTGGCCTCGATGCCGTCCATGCCGGGCATGCGGATGTCCATGAGGATGACGTCCGGACGATGCTTGCGTGCTGCCTCGACGGCCTCGAGTCCGGTCCCGGCCTCGGCCATGACCTCGATGTCGTCGTGGACCCTCAGAATCATGACGAAGCCCCGGCGGACCAGCGCCTGATCGTCCACGACAACGACACGGATGCTCACGCGGGCTCTCCTGAAGTGGGCAGATGGGCGGCCAGCCGGAATCCGCCGCCGGG
This sequence comes from Streptomyces sp. NBC_00885, assembly GCF_045207475.1. NCBI lineage: Bacteria > Bacillati > Actinomycetota > Actinomycetes > Kitasatosporales > Streptomycetaceae > Streptomyces > Streptomyces sp. NBC_00885. The sequence continues at coordinate 6,281,173 of NZ_CP108796.1, read as the reverse complement.
ACGCGGCCCCGCTTCGAGGCTGCCGCCGAGGAGGAGTGCTCGCTCCCGCATACCGACGATCCCATGGCCGGGCACACCGCCGTGGGCGCCGGCCGACACGGACTGGACGGCGGCTCCGCGACCGTCGTCGAGCACCTCGATGGTGAGACCGCCACTCTCGCAGCTCAGGCGCACCTCGGTGTGCGTGCGCGGTCCGCTGTGCTTGAGCACGTTGGTCAGTGCCTCCTGGACGATGCGGTACGCCGACAGCTCCACGCGCGCCGGGAGTGCGGCCTCGACACCGCCGGTGACCGAGACGTCCAGACCCGCCTCGCGGACCTGCTCGACGAGCTGATGAAGGTCGGCCAGCCGGGGCTGGGGACCCAGCCGGTCGCGGTCGGCGTCCGGCCGCAGTACTCCCAGCAGGTGCCGCAGTTCGTCCAGCGCCTGGCGCCCGGCTTGCTCCACCGCCGCCATCGCTTCCAGAGCCTCCTGGGGATCGTCGGCGGCCACCATCCGGGCCGCACCCGCCTGCACCGTCATCATGCTCACCCGGTGGGCGACCACGTCGTGCAGTTCGCGGGCGATGTGGGTGCGCTCCTCGGCGACGATACGGCGCGTCTCGGCGGCCTGCTCCTCGCGGAGCCGGACGGCGCGCAGCGCACGCATCCGCAGCCGCCGACCGATGTACCAGGCTCCGAACATGACCAGGGCGCCGAAGGCGATCTCCCCCCAGGGGACGGAATTCAGCAGTCCGTCGATCAGGATCGCGGCGATGGCGGCAGCGATGGCCGCGGCGGTGCAGAGTCGGTTCCACCGGGTGTCTGCGGCGTATCGCCCGACGCTGTACAGCGCCACGATCACGATCCCGCCCGAGGTGGAGTAGCTGCTCCCCAGCGTCGGCCCCCAGGCGACGAGCGCCACGGCCACGACCGCGACAGGTTCGCGGCGACGCCAGTAGAGCGCCGCGCCGGCCACGACGTACAGCAGCAGGACCGGGACGGGCACGTCGGTGATCGGACGGACGCGGAGCGCGTCGCCGGGAGCTTCCTCCACGAAGACCGCGGCCAGCAGCATGGCGGCAGCGAGGACGGCGTCCGCGGTCCGCGGCCACCGGACAAAGGGCCCGCGGAACCTGACCGGCACGCCGCGGACCAGCGTCTCTGAGGGCAGCGCCGTGCGGTTCATCATCGCTCCGTCAAAAGGCTTTCCGGCGCACTGACGTTGGTCATCGGGGTGCACCGGGCACGCCATCGTAGGTCCAGGTCACGGGCGCAGTCACCCACCTGCGGGCGGATGCCGGGCTCCCCCGCCGGGCGGAGGTGCCGTCGCGTTCTCCCCGTCCCGCGCCGGAGCCCCCGGCCCGTCCGGTGGCGGGGGACAGCACCGGCGCCGGAAACCCACGATGGAACCGCTCACAACTCCTGCCTCCAGCGCGCCACCGGCCGGCGGCGGACGGCGGCCATCTCACGGGAGCCCACACAGCCATGAACCGATTCACCCGTCGCATCGGCAGCGCGAGCGCCCGCCGACCATGGGTCACCATCGCCGCCTGGGCGGTTGCCCTCCTCCTCGTGCTGCCCCTGGCAGCAACCGTCGGCGGCTCGTTCGTCGACGACCTGGTCGCTCCCGGCAGCCAGAGCGAGGAGGCGATGGAGCTGCTCGAAGAGCGCTTCCCTGAAGCGTCCGGTGGCAGTGCCATGGCGGTCTTCGCCGCGCCGGAAGGGGAGCGGCTGGAGCGCCACCGGCCTGCCGTCGACGCCGCGGTCGCCCGGATCGCGGATGTGGAGCACGTCGCCACCGCGGCCGGACCCTTCACCGCCGGCACGCTCTCGCCCGACGGACGTATCGGCTTCGCCCGGATCACGTTCGACGTGCCCGCGATGGAAGTGGACCCCAAGGAGATCGAGGCCCTGACCGACGCGATCGAGCCCGCACGCGGGGACGGCGTCGTCGTCGAACTGGGCGGCGACGCCGTCTTCATCAACGCCGAGACGGAGACCTCGGGCGCGGAGGCGGCGGGCCTGCTGACCGGACTCGTGATCCTGGTGGTGGCGTTCGGCACGATCCTGGCCGCGCTGGTGCCGATCGTGCTCGCCCTGGTGGCCGTCGCGGCGGGCCTGGGCAGCGTCATGCTGCTGGCCAACGCGATGGACGTCTCCACCGCCGCCCCCACGATCGGCGCGATGATCGGCCTGGGCGTCGGCATCGACTACGCCCTGTTCATCGTGGCGCGTCACCGCGAGAACCGCGCCGCCGGCCAGGACAACACCACCGCGCTGTCGAACGCCATGGGGTCCTCGGGCGCGGCCGTCCTGTTCGCCGGCGGCACCGTCATCGTGGCGATGGCCGCCCTCGGGCTGACCGGCCTGGGCTTCCTGACGTCGATCGGTCTGAGTACCGCCCTGGTCGTTCTCTTCGCCGTGGCGGCCGCCCTGACGTTGCTGCCTGCCCTGCTGTCGCTCCTCGGGGACCGAGTCCACAAAAGGAGCCGCCGGGGCCGCAAGCGGCCTGTGAAGAAGGCCGAGGACACGGCGTGGTGGCGCTTCGCCCACCGCGTGTCCGGCCGGCCGTGGCGCTACCTGCTCGCCGCATCCGCCGTCCTGCTCGCACTGGCCGCCCCCGCGCTGCGCATGGAGACCGGCTTCCCCGACGCGGGCGACGACTCCACGAGCACCACCCACCGGCGCGCCTACGACCTGCTGGCCGAGGGCTTCGGCCCGGGCTTCAACGCCCCTCTGCTGATCGTCGCCGATCTGACCCGCCCCGGCGCCGGGGCCGAGGACGTGCCCGCACTGTCCCGGCGCATCGCCGCCGACCCGGGCGTCGCCACGGTCGGCGAGCCACAGACCTCCGCGGCCGGGGACACCGTCGTGCTGTCCCTGTTCCCCACCACCGCCCCCGCCGACGCCGAGACCTCCCGGACCCTTGAGCGCGTCCGTGACCTCGTCCCCGACAATGTCGCCGTATCCGGCCTGACCGCCATGACCGACGACCTCACCGAGCAACTCGCCGACACCCTGCCGGTCTTCATCGCCGCGATCCTGGCAGCGTCGTTCCTGCTGCTGATGGTGGTGTTCCGCTCCGTCGCACTGCCACTGAAGGCCGCCGTGGTCAACCTGCTGTCCATCGGGGGGGCATACGGCGTGGTCGTCGCCGTCTTCCAGTGGGGCTGGTTCGGGGGCCTGTTCAACCTGCAGGACACCTTCCTGATCGCCTCGCCCATGCCGACGATCTTCTTCGCGGTCCTGTTCGGCCTGTCCATGGACTACGAGGTGTTCCTGCTCTCGCGCGTCCGCGAGGAGTACGCCGCGACGGGCGACACCACCGAGTCGGTGGCACGCGGCATGGCGGCCACGGGCCGTGTGATCACCTCTGCCGCACTGATCATGGCGGTGGTGTTCCTCAGCTTCGTCGCCAACCCGTCGCCGCTCGTGAAGATGATGGGCCTGGGCCTGGCGACCGCGATCGTGCTCGACGCGACCATCGTCCGCATGGTGCTCGTACCCGCGGCCATGGCGCTGATGGGGCGCGCGACCTGGTGGCTGCCCCGCTGGCTCGACCATCGGCTGCCCCGCGTCGGCGTAGAGGACGCCGAGCGGCCCCATCCCGAGCCGGTACTCACCCCCGCGCCCGCGAGCCGCTGAAGTCTCCCCGGAGCGGTACGGCTCACCGCAGGGAGGGCCGACGGCCACAAGCCGTCGGCCCTCCCTGGCGCCACACCCCGCCTACAGAACCGGGAGGTTCTTGCGCAGCTCGAAGGCCGTGACCTCGCTGCGGTACTCCTCCCACTCCTGCTTCTTGTTGCGGAGGAAGAAGTCGAAGACGTGCTCGCCCAGCGTCTCGGCGACCAGCTCACTCCGCTCCATCAGCGCGATCGCCTCGCCCAGGTTCTGCGGCAGCGGCTCGATCCCCATCGCCCTGCGCTCCGCGTCCGACAGCGCCCACACGTCGTCGTCCGCGCCGGCCGGGAGTTCGTAGCCCTCCTCGATGCCCTTGAGGCCCGCCGCGAGCAGCACCGCGTACGTCAGATACGGGTTCGCGCCGGAGTCGATGGAGCGGACCTCGACGCGGGCCGAGCCCGTCTTGCCCGGCTTGTACATCGGGACGCGGATCAGCGCCGAGCGGTTGTTGTGGCCCCAGCAGATGTACGAGGGTGCCTCGCCGCCCGCGCCCGCGCTGCGGGCCGAGCCGCCCCAGATGCGCTTGTAGGAGTTGACCCACTGGTTAGTGACGGCCGAGATCTCCGCCGCGTGCGTGAGCAGGCCCGCGATGAAGGAGCGGCCGACCTTGGAGAGCTGGTATTCGGAGCCGGACTCGTAGAAGGCGTTCCGGTCTCCCTCGAAGAGGGAGAGGTGGGTGTGCATCCCGGAGCCGGGGTACTCACTGAACGGCTTCGGCATAAAGGTCGCCTGGACACCCTGCTCCAGCGCGACCTGCTTCATGACCAGGCGGAAGGTCATGATGTTGTCGGCCGTGGAGAGCGCGTCCGCGTACCGCAGGTCGATCTCCTGCTGGCCCGGCGCGCCCTCGTGGTGGCTGAACTCCACCGAGATGCCCATGGATTCGAGCATGGTGATCGCCTGACGGCGGAAGTCCATGCCGACGTTCTGCGGGGTGTGGTCGAAATAGCCGGAGTTGTCGGCCGGGGTGGGCCGGGTGCCGTCCAGCGGCTTGTTCTTCAGCAGGAAGAACTCGATCTCCGGGTGGGTGTAGAAGGTGAAGCCCAGGTCGGAGGTCCTGGCAAGGATCCGCTTCAGCACATAGCGCGGGTCCGCGAAGGACGGCGAACCGTCCGGCATCAGGATGTCGCAGAACATCCGCGCCGTGCCCGGAGCCTCGGCCCGCCACGGCAGAATCTGGAAGGTGCTGGGATCCGGCTTGGCGATCATGTCGGACTCGTAGACCCGCGCGAAGCCCTCGATCGCGGAGCCGTCGAAGCCGATGCCCTCGTCGAAGGCCTGCTCCAGTTCGGCGGGGGCCACCGCGACCGACTTCAGAAAGCCGAGCACATCGGTGAACCACAGGCGCACGAAGCGGATGTCGCGCTCCTCGAGCGTACGGAGCACAAACTCCTGCTGCTTATCCATTTCCACCCATCCTTGCTGGTCAAGCCGCCTGCTCCGCACGAGCATGCCATCCGTGGGTTTCAGGCGCGTTGCGTGCCTCGTCCCACGGCCATCTGTACCGGCTGAGCCCATTGTGGGTCAGACCCCGCGGCGAGACGACCCTGAGGCCCCTGCCAACCCGTCCGGCACCGCGGGCGATGGCTTTTTGGCGGCCCCGTATGAGGTGCCGGAGGCGCCCGCACACTACGATCTGCGCCCATGGGGGGTCCGCGGCTCAACCACATCGCGCGCACCGCGCGTCCCATGGCACTGCTCAGTGCCGTGGCGACGCTCCTCGGCGCGCTCTTCATCTGCCTGAGCCCGCCCGCCGAGCATCACGCCGCCGCCTCCGCGACCGGCGCCACGTCCGGCTCCACGTCCGCGTCCGGCGATGCGGCGGCCGAGTACACCTGCCCGTACGACAAGGGCGCCTGCGGCCTGATGCCGCTCGTCAAACCGGCCGTACTCACCGCACCCCCGCTGGACGCACCCGTCGAGGCCGGGGCACAGCCCCAGCACCTCGGCGCTCCGCCCGCCGGTGCCTCGCTGCCCCGTTCGGGCGCGCAGCCGCGGGCACCCAGCCTCCACGTCCTTCAAGTGCTGCGGACCTGAGCGGTCCCGCCTCCCCCACAGCCCCTTGATCACTTCATTGACGAAGGACGACACACCATGGCTACCCGTACCAACGACCGCAAGGCCCGAATAGAGCAGATGCGCCGCGCCGAGCAGGCCCGCGAGCGCCGCAGCCGCATCATCACGATCGCCGTCAGCGGTGTCGTCGTGGCCGGTCTCGTCGGCTTCGGCGTCTACGTGCTCAACAAGGAGTCGGACAAGAAGGACCAGGAGCTCGCCCAGGCCAAGGCTCCTGTCACCGGCGAGAAGAGCTGGGACGCGAAGAAGCTCGGCCGCACGCACGTCACCAAGACGGTCACCTACCCGATGAAGCCTCCGGTCGGCGGCGACCACAACCAGGTGTGGATGAACTGCAACGGCGACGTCTACAAGGAGCCGGTCCCCGACATGAACGCCGTGCACTCGCTGGAGCACGGCGCGGTCTGGGTCACGTACAACGACAAGGCTTCGGCGGGCGACGTGAGCAAGCTGAGCGAGAAGGTCAAGAAGACCCCGTACACGCTGATGAGCCCGTTCAAGGACCAGGCCGGGCCGATCATGCTGAGCGCCTGGGGCAAGCAGCTGACGGTCGACAGCGCGAGTGACCCACGCGTGAGCCAGTTCTTCACCAAGTACGTCCAGGGCGCGCAGACTCCCGAACCGGGCGCCGCGTGCACCAACGGACTGGGCGGCAAGTGATCCGCATGACGCGTACGCACTGGGCCGCGATCACGGCGGTCGTGCTCGCGCTGCTCTTCGCCGGGGCCGCGACGGTGGCCTCGGCGGGGGGCGGCGGCGACACCACGTCGCGTACGCCGTCCGCGGATTCGGCCGATGCGGGCTTCGCGCGGGACATGTCGGTCCATCACCAGCAGGCGGTGGAGATGTCCTTCATCGTCCGGGACCGTACGCAGGACGACGAGGTGCGCCGGCTCGCGTACGACATCGCCAACACCCAGGCCAACCAGCGGGGCATGATGCTGGGCTGGCTGGATCTGTGGGGGCTGCCGAAGCTGGCGGCGGACAAAGAGCCGATGGCCTGGATGGCCGGTAAGGACGCGCACGGCGGGTCCGAACACTCCGGACACTCGGGGCACGGCGGGTCGTCCGAGGCCGGGGAGGGTGCGCTGATGCCCGGCATGGCGACCAGGGCGGACCTGGACCGGCTGGGCAAGGCCGGCGGCAAGCAGGCCGAGATCGAGTACCTCCAGCTGATGATCATCCACCACAACGGCGGGATCTCGATGGCGGAGGGCTGCGCGAAGCTGTGCACGGTCGGCCCTGAGAAGGCGCTGGCGGAGGGCATGGTGGCGGCGCAGCGCTCCGAGGTCGAACTGATGGTGGACCTGCTGCACAAGCGGGGCGCGGAGGTTCGTACGTCGTAGGGCTGTGTCCTCAAACGCCGGACGGGCTGAATGTGCGGCCGAGCCGCACATTCAGCCCGTCCGGCGTTTGAGGAGCGGGCGTCCGGGGGCAGCGCCCCCGCCACGCGGCGGAGCCGCAAATCGATACAGCGGGAAGGGGCGGGGTGGGGAACAGGCCCGCCGCAGGCGCACCCACCCCCGCCTAGCTTCCCGCCCGCCACACGATCCGCGGCGGGCGGACCGCCGCACACAGCGGCATGCCCGCGCCGTCCGTCAGCCCCAGCCCCGCCTCGGCCGCGCCGCCCGTCACCGCCTCCTCCGGCACGTCCGCGAGAAAGAGCTTCGCCCGCCGGAACATCGCGAACGATCCGCCCGGCGGCAGCTCCCCCCACGTCAGATAGACGAAGCGCTCACCGCGCCGCCCCTGGACGTACGGCCCGCGGAAGTCGGCCGTGCCGTCCGGCGCCGTGACGGTCTCGACGGGGATCTCGAAGACCGCCTCGGCCGCGTCGGCGGGCACCAGCTGGTCGGGCTCGCTGCCGCGCTGCGTACCGACGTGGACGTGGCGGTACTCGCCGCACGAGCTGCCGGGCAGTTCGCGGCCCGTGATCCGCAGGGTCAGCCGTGCCATGTCCGAGGGTTCCTTCCGTCGGCTCCACCTGCTGCGGTCGCGTACTCCGAACGGCCCAATGACAATGGGTTCGCTCGGGCCGTCAAGGCATGCCAGGAGGTACGAAGCCATGACCACAGCCAGAGACATCATGCACCCCGGGGCGCAGTGGATCCCCGCGCACGAGACCCTCGACCGGGCCGCGCAGCTGATGCGGCAGCTCAATGTGGGTGCGCTGCCCATAGCCGACTCCGACGAACGGCTCTGCGGCATTCTCACCGACCGTGACATCGTCGTCGGCTGTGTGGCCATGGGCCACGACCCCTCGCAGGTCACCGCGGGCGACATGGCCAAGGGCACGCCGCGCTGGATCGACGCGGGCTCCGACGTGGGCGAGGTGCTGCAGGAGATGCAGGGCCACCAGATCCGGCGGCTGCCGGTGATCGAGAACAAGCGGCTCGTGGGGATGATCAGCGAGGCCGATCTGGCCCAGCATCTGTCCGACGCGCAGATCCACGCCTTTGTGGAGCGGGTCTACGCGAACGGCTGAGGCCATGTCGCGCGTACGGCCCGTCCGCCGCTCGCCAGGGCCGGTCCGTCGAGGACCGCCCGGGCCACCGCTTCCGGGCGGTCCAGCATGACCAGATGGCCCGCCGGTGCGACCGTCTCGAAGCGGGCGCCGAGCAGCTGGGCGAGGGCGTGCTGGCGCTCCAGCCAGCGCTCGCCCGCGGCGTTGGCGGCGAGCACCGTGACCGGGACGTCGGGCAGCGCGTACCGCTCCCGCAGGCCGAGGAGTTCGGCGGCGACCGCGCGGTAGTGGGTGTTCTCCAGGAGGCCGCCCTGCAGCACCCGCGAGGTGGCATAGCAGCGGCGTACGAGCGCGGCCGGGGCCGGGTCGCCGCCGCCGGTGCGGGAGAGGCGGATCACGGCGCGGCGGGCGAGCGGGCCGAGGGCTGCGGGGACACCGGCGGCGGACAGTACCGTGCCGAGAGCCCGGGCCGCGGCCGTGCGCACCGCGGGCGCCGCGGGCACGCGTGCGTGCTCCTCGACGGACGAGTCGAGGAGGACGACGGAGGCGGTGCGGGCGGGGTGCAGCCGGGCGAAGGCCTCGGCGTGGAACCCGGCGATCGAGTGGCCGACGACGGTGGCGGGCCCGTCCAGACCGAGTGCGTCAAGGACGCCCGCGATGCGGTGGGCCTCTCCGGCCGCGGACGGCGGGACGGTGGCGGGGCCGCTCATTCCGTGCCCGGGCCGGTCGAAGCGGACGACGGTGCGGTGCGGGGCGAGCAGTGGGACGACGGGGTCCCAGTCGAACCAGCTCATCGCGAGCCCGGCGCTCAGTACGCAGACCGGTCCGCTGCCTTCGACGACCACATGGTGCGGCACGTCTCCCACTCGTACGAACGTCAACGTCGCTCCTCCTCCCGCGCCAGGGACAGCGCGAGCACCGGAGGCAAGCCTGCCACGAACCGAGGTGCGATTGACGACCGGGGAACGCCGTCCCAGGTGACAACTGCCAGGTGACGCAGCCCTTGTGGGCCGTGGCACCCGGGCTTCGCTCCTCACCGGCCCGGCCGGGTCACGGGAGCAGGATGATCTTTCCGTCGTTGCGGCGGGCTTCGACGTCGGCGTGTGCCCGGGCCGCCTCCGCCAGAGGGTAGGTCCGCCAGACCGGCACGGTGAGCTTGCCGGAAGCGGCCAGCTCCGCCAGCACGGGCAGGGACTCGGGGCATCGGTCGGCCGGGTCCATGCCGGTGAATCGCACCCCGTGCTGCGCGAACGACGGGTCGGCGATGGTGATGACACGGGCCGCATCGCCGACGAGAGCGACGGAGTCGGCGAGCACGCCGGCGCCGGAAGCGTCGAAGACCCGGTCCACACCGCCCGGGGCGGCGGCCTTGACCCGCTCGACCCAGCCGTCGCCGTAGCGGACGGCCGTGGCACCGAGTGCGGTGACGTGCTCGATGTCGTCCTCGGCGACTGTGCCGACAACAGTGACGCCCTGGGCGGAGGCCAGCTGGACGGCGATCGTGCCGACGCTGCCGCCGGCACCGTGGACGAGCAGTGTCTGGCCCGCCTGGACACCAAGGTGCTTCAGGGCGCGGAACGCGGCCTCGCCGACGGTCACCAGTGCGGCTGTGGTTTCCCACGACAGTGCCTCGGGCTTGGCCACCGGCCGGTCCAGCAGCGCGTGCTCGCTGTAGCCGCCGACGGAGGCGACCCCGAAGACCTCGTCCCCCACGGCCGCGCTCGCTCCGTCACCGACGGAGTCGACAACGCCGGCCACGTCCCAGCCCGGGGTCATCGGGAACTGCACGGGAAAGAAGCCGTCCATCAGACCGGCGCGGATCCGCACGTCGATCGGATTGACGGCGGTGGCCCGCACCCGTATCCGTACCTGCCCCGGCCCCGGCCGGGGGGTCTCGACCTGCGAGAGCGTGAGCACGTCCGGGGCGCCGTAGGCCGAGTAAGTGATCGCTGTAGACATCGGAACTCCCTGAGGAATTGAGACAGCACACGAGCTGATTCATCCAGTTCGTATGATTGCCATTCCTGTCTATCACACAGGACGTATGATTGCGAGAGTCCCGCACATCCACACGTTGCGTATGATTTACGTGGAATGATGGGCGCATGCCCGAACAACCGACGCCCGCCTGGGCCCGCCGCCCGTCGATCAGCAACCCCCGGGTCCAGCGCACCCGCGCCCGCATCCTGACCGTGGCCCGTGAGCTGCTGCCGGAGGTCGGGCCCACCGGGCTGACGTATGCGCTGCTGGCCGAACGGGCCTCGGTGACCCGGCAGACCCTCTACCGCCACTGGCCCACCCGCGCCGCCCTGCTCTTCGACCTGATCCTGGAAGGCCCCGACGTGGGCTACCCCGAGCCCGGCGACGACCTGCGCACGGTCGCCACCGCATGGCTGACCAGCCTTCGGGCGGGCTTGACCGACCCGGCCACCCGCCCCGCGGTGCTGGCCGTCACCGCCCAGGCCGACTACGACGCCGACAGCGCCCAAGCCCTCACGCGGATCGGGACCGATCGACTGGGAGCCCTCAACAAGCTCCTGAAACCGTCAGGCCGCCAGATCACCGCCGACGAATACACCCTGCTCTTCGGACCGGTCATGTCCCGCCTCTTCTTCGACCGACGGGACGTCACCGACGAGTTCATCGACGCCGTCGTCACCCAGTGGCTCACCACCGTCGACCGCACTCCCCCACCCGGCCATGACACGGAGAAGACTCCGTCGTGACCACGTGTGGCCCCGCGTCGACGCATACCGGGTGGGGGTAAGCTGCGGACCATGGTGATCGGTCGGCCCGCGCGGTTCGGACAGCTGCTGCTGTTCATGGCGCTGCTGCTCGGCATCGCCACGATGCACACGCTCGGCCACCCGGGCGCGGATCACGGCGGGGGCGCGGCGAGGCACGTGGCCGCACCTTCGCACGAGGTCGACATGACGGGCGTCGTGAATCCCGTCTCCATGGCGAATCCCGGACAGCACCACGCCGCCGACCCTGCCGAGGCTGGGCCGCCGTACGCCGGGCCGAAGGTGCCCGGCATGGGCATGGATCCGATGAGCGTCTGCCTCGCCGTGCTGGACACCTTCACGTTCGTCCTGCTCGTCGCCGGACTGCTGCGCACCGACATCGGCGCACTGCTCGCGGGCTGTCACGCCCGGATACTCCGCGCCCTACGGCCCAACCCGCCTCCCCGTAAGACCCTCCTCGCCAGGCTGTCGGTGCTGCGGATCTAGAGGTGGGCCCGCTGCCTGGAAACCCGCCGCGCTGCGAGCGGTGTACCAGAAGCAGCAGACGCGCCCATCCGCACGCATCACCACACACCACGAGGTGCTCTCAGTTCATGCGCACTCACCCCACCGATCTCACCCGCCGCACCGTCCTGGGAGCGGCAATCGCCGCAGCCGGCACGGGAGTTCTGGCCGCCTGCTCCGGATCGCCGGGTACGGACCATGGATCCATGAACCACGGCGCCGGCGCGGAGGCGAGCCCGAAAGGCTATGTCAGCCCCGACGGCCCCGAGGTCGCAGCCGCCGAGGAGAAGCGGGGCTCCGGCCCCGTCCGAGCCGTGAAGCTGACGGCCACGCCCACCCCGCTGGACCTCGGCGGCGGGCTCACGGTCACGTCGTGGGCATACGGCGACCGGCTGCCCGGCCAGGAGGTCCGCGTCACGGCGGGCGACACCCTCGCGCTCACCCTCGCCAACCATCTACCGCAGTCCACCTCGCTGCACTGGCACGGCATCGCCCTGCGCAATGACATGGACGGCGTCCCCGGCCTCACCCAGAACCCGGTCAGGCCGGGCGGCTCCTTCGCCTACCGCTTCACGGTCCCGGACCCGGGGACGTACTGGATCCATCCCCACTCAGGCCTCCAGCAGGACCGCGGGCTGTACGCCCCGCTGATCGTGGAGGACCCGAGGGAACCCCTGGCGTACGACAAGGAGTGGGTCGTCGTCCTGGACGACTGGGTCGACGGCGTCGACGGCTCCACGCCCGAGGCGGTGCTGGCCGAGCTGAGGCACGGAATGGGCGAACGCTCCGGCCACGACATGCCGATGGACATGCCTATGGAAACGCCGTCTCCGACCGCGAGGGCAAAGAGCCCGTCCCGGATGATGATGGGCGCGACCAGCAGACTGCTCGGCGGCGACGCGGGCGATGTCGCGTATCCGTACTACCTGGTCAACGGGCGCACGGCCGAGGATCCCTCGGTCTTCAGGGCCAGCCCGGGCGACCGGATCCGGCTGCGCATCATCAATGCCGGCGGGGACACCCCGTTCCGGGTGGCACTCGGCGGCCATGAGCTGACGATCACCCACACCGACGGTTTCCCCGTCCGGCACGCCAAGGCCGACGCCCTGATCCTGGGTATGGGCGAGCGGTACGACGTGCTGGTGACCGCGGGCGACGGCGTCTTCCCGCTCACGGCGGTCGCGGAGGGCAAGGACGCACCGGGCAGGGAGGCGGCCGCGATGGCCCTGCTCCGTACCGGCAGCGGCAGCGCACCCACCGCCTCCGTACGCCCGAAGGAGCTGTCCGGCAGTCTGCTGACCCCCAACCGTCTCAGGGCGGCCGAGTCCGTCGCCCTTCCCGCACGCAAGCCGGACCGCCTGATCCGGCTGCGCCTGACGGGCGGCATGACGAAGTACAACTGGGCCTTCAACGGCAAGCCCTACACCCCGGGCCGGCGCCATCCGGTCCGGGCGGGCGAGCGGGTCCGGCTGGTCTTCTTCAACAGCACGAGGATGTGGCACCCGATCCACCTGCACGGCCACACCTTCGCCCTGGCGGGGGTCCCGGACGGCCCCCGCAAGGACACCGCGGGCCTCCTGCCGAACAGAACGGTGGTGGTGGACTTCGACGCCGACAACCCGGGCCTGTGGATGACCCACTGCCACAACGTCTACCACTCGGAGTCGGGGATGATGACGGTGCTCGGTTACCGGAAGTAGCCCCCGGGGCGCCCCACGTGGGGCGCCGCACGGGCCGGTACGTGGGGCGTCCCACATCTCCCCGCCGGGACATCGCGTCAGAAAGACGATTACACTGAGCCGCGTGCCTCAACTACGCCTCGCTCTGAATCAGATCGACTCGACCGTCGGCGATCTCGCCGGCAACGCCGAGGCGATCGTGCACTGGACCCGGCACTCCGCCGAGCAGGGGGCGCATCTCGTCGCCTTCCCCGAGATGGTGCTGACCGGCTATCCCGTCGAGGATCTGGCCCTGCGGTCGTCCTTCGTGGAAGCGTCCCGGGCCGCCCTGCGCGCGCTCGCCGTGCGCCTCGACGAGGAGGGCTTCGGGGAGCTGCCGGTCGTCGTCGGCTACCTCGACCGCTCCGAGCGGGCCCAGCCCCGCTACGGGCAGCCCGCGGGCGCACCCCAGAACGCCGGGGCCGTGCTGCACCGCGGCGAGGTGGTACTGACCTTCGCCAAGCACCATCTGCCCAACTACGGCGTCTTCGACGAGTTCCGCTACTTCGTGCCGGGCGACACCATGCCGGTGATCCGCGTGCACGGGGTCGATGTGGCGCTCGCGATCTGCGAGGACCTCTGGCAGGACGGCGGCCGCGTCCCGGCCACCCGTTCCGCCGGGGCGGGGCTGCTGATCTCGATCAACGCCTCGCCGTACGAGCAGAACAAGGACGACACCCGCCTGGAGCTGGTGCGCAAGCGCGCCCAGGAGGCGGGCTGCACCACCGCCTATCTGGCCATGATCGGCGGACAGGACGAGCTGGTCTTCGACGGCGACTCGATCGTCGTCGACGCGGCCGGTGAAGTCGTCGCGCGGGCCCCGCAGTTCGCCGAGGGCAGCGTCGTGCTGGATCTGGAGCTGCCCGCGGCATCCGCCGAGCCGCCCTCGGGCGTGGTCGACGACGGGCTGCGCATCGAGCGCGTCGTCCTGTCCGAGGAGCCCCTCGACGCGTACGAGCCCGAGCTGACCGGCGGCTATGCCGAGCGGCTCGACGACGACGAGGAGGTGTACTCGGCGCTGGTGGTGGGCCTGCGCGCGTATGCCGCCAAGAACGGCTTCCGTTCGGTGCTGATCGGGTTGTCCGGCGGCATCGACTCCGCGCTGGTCGCGGCGATCGCCTGCGACGCGGTCGGCGCGCAGAATGTGTACGGCATCTCGATGCCGTCGAAGTACTCCTCGGACCACTCCAAGGGCGACGCGGCCGAGCTGGCGCGCCGTACCGGGCTCAACTTCCGCACCGTACCGATCGAGCCGATGTTCGACGCGTACATGGGATCGCTCTCCCTGACCGGTCTCGCCGAGGAGAACCTCCAGTCGCGACTGCGCGGCACCATGCTGATGGCGGTCTCCAACCAGGAGGGCCACATCGTGCTCGCGCCGGGCAACAAGTCCGAGCTGGCGGTGGGCTATTCGACGCTCTACGGCGACTCGGTGGGCGCGTACGGGCCGATCAAGGACGTCTACAAGACCTCGATCTTCCGGCTCGCGAAGTGGCGCAACCGCGCCGCCGAGGAGCGCGGGCAGGTCCCGCCGATCCCCGAGGCCTCGATCACCAAGCCGCCGAGCGCGGAGCTGCGCCCGGGACAGGTCGACACCGACTCACTGCCCGACTACGACGTACTGGACCGGATCCTGGAGCTGTACGTCGACCGGGACCAGGGCAAGGACGCGATCGTGGCGGCCGGTTTCGACGAGGAGCTGGTGGCCAAGACGCTGCGGATGGTGGACACGGCGGAGTACAAGCGGCGCCAGTACCCGCCGGGCACCAAGATCTCGGCGAAGGGCTTCGGCAAGGACCGGCGGCTGCCGATCACGAACCGCTGGCGCGAGACGACGCACTGACCGGACCCCCACCCCGCCCCTTCCCGTAACCGGGGGCGCTGCCCCCGGACCCCTGCTCCTCAAACGCCGCTGGGGCTGAACTATTCAGCCCGTCCGGCGTTTGAGGACACGCGCGAAGCGCGTACGGGGTCCGGGGCGAAGCCCCGTCAGGGGTCGCCCCCAATTACGGGAAGGGGCGGGGTGGGGAAAGCTCAAAGCCTGATGCGCGCCGCGATCGGCAAATGGTCGCTGTCCGTCTGCGGCAGGGTCCAGGAAGCCACCGGCTCCACGCCCTTCACCATGATCTGGTCGATCCGCGCCATCGGGAACGACGCCGGCCAGCTGAAGCCGAAGCCGTTCCCCGCCGCCCCCTGCGTGGAGCGCATCTGGGAGGTGATCGACCTCAACGAGCGGTCGTTCATGGTGCCGTTGAGGTCACCGAGCAGCACGATCTTGCCCGTACGGTCATGCGCGATCGCCTCGCCCAGCGCGTCCGCGCTGTTGTCGCGCTGGTTCGCGGTGAAGCCGGCGTTGAGCTTGACCCGTACCGACGGCATGTGCGCGACGTACACCGCGACCGCGCCCTCGGGCGTCCGCACCGTGGAGCGCATCGCGCGCGTCCAGCCCAGCCGGATGTCCACGGGCGCCGTGTCGGTCATCGGGTACTTGCTCCACAGCCCCACCGTGCCCTGCACGGAGTGGTACTTGTACGTCCCGGCCAGCGCCTGTTCGTACGCCGTGACCTGACCCCCCGGGAGTTCCTGCAGCGCGAGCAGGTCCGCGCCCGACGCGGCGACCTTCTTGGCTGTGCCCTCGGGGTCGGGGTTGCCCGCGTTGACGTTGTGCGTGGCGACGGTCAGACTGCCGGCGCCGCCCGACTTGTCGGCGATCAGGCCGCCGAAGAGATTGAGCCAGACGATCGTCGGCAGCAGCAGGGCGATCAGCGCGGTGGCCGAACGCCGCACCACGGCGACGACCAGGATCACCGGGATGAACACGGCGAACCATGGCAGAAAGGTCTCGCTCAGGCTCCCCAGGTTGCCGATGCGGTTGGGGACTTGCGCGTGCAGGATCATCAACAAAGCGATCAGCACGGCGAGTGCGGCGAGCACCAGGCCGCGCCGCCAGATGCCACGGTCGCCTCTCCAGCCGTCGAGCAGGCTCCGGAACCGGGCTCCGGTGCGCCCGTTCTGGGGGCTGCCGTTACCTGTCTCCGTCTTGTACGCCTGCGCCATGGAGCTTTCCTCACTGCCTTGCCGTCACACCAGCCTCGCCGTCGACACTAGGCGATGACGGGCGTTTCGCCGCCGTCGCCGGACGGCCGTTCTGCCTCGATGACGACAGGGCGGCATACGGGGTTCCTCGTATCGGGCCAGGTGAGGGCGCTGTGACAGAACCCGCACACTTCGGGCAGTGGCCCGGACGGCGGTTCAGGACGCTTCAGCGTGGCGGGCGTACGCCCTGCAGCACCGCGTCCACGATCCGTTCCGCACCGCCCTCTTCGGGTGTGCCTTCGGGGCGCAGCACGGTGCGGACCAGCATCGGTCCCACGAACAGGTCGCCGAGGAGTTCGATGTCGATGTCGGAGCGGATCTCGCCGCTCTCGATGCCGCGGCGCAGGACGGCTTCCATGAGTTCGCGGCGGGGGGCGACCGCGGTGCGGTGGTACAGCTCCCACAGTTGGGGATAGTTCTGCATCTGCGCGAAGACGTTGTGCAGGAGCGTGGAGGACCGCTTGGCGAGCCCGCGCCGGCGCAGCATCTCGACGAGCGCGACCAGGTCGTCCCGCACGGAGGTGCCGGGCAGGGGCGGAGCGACCGGTTCCATGGACCGTACGACGTCGAGAAGGAGGGCTTCCTTGCCTTCCCAGCGGCGGTAGATGGTGGCCTTGCCGACCCCGGCGGTGCGGGCGATGCGCTCGATGGACAGCTCGGATATGGGAACGCCTTCTTCGAGGAGCCGCACGACGGCTTCGACGATGGACCGCTCGGCCGCCTCGCTGCGGGGCCGCCCTCGCCTTGGGTTCTTGCGCTGCTCCGCCTGTTGCCGCTCCATCTGCCGCTGCTCCATCTGCTGCTCCCTCAGGGGCACGTTCGCTCCCTCCCCCACCGTGTCCGGCTCCCTCCGTGTCCCGCCCTCACCTGTCCTTCCGATTCTCCCAGCCCCCGCGCGAAACCCGGGTCGGCTCCGGACGGAGGGTTCCGCACACCGGGCGCTCAGTCGCGCGCCGCCGTCTGCGGGACGCGTTCGGGGTCCGGGCGGTCCGGTCCCGCGCCCGGCCGGCCGGGCAGGAACGCCCCGACCACCACGGCACCGACGACGGCGATGACCGCCGAGCAGAGTGACGTCAGATGCATGGCGTCGAGGAAGGCCTCGTTCGCCGGGCCGATCAGTGCCTTGCCCGCCGGGCCGAGGCTCTCCGCCGCGGCGAGGGTGGCCTCGATGGACTCGCCCGCGGCATCCCGTGCCCCGGCGGGCAGCGCGCCGAGGTGCTCCTCGATCCCGCTGCGGTAGTGCGTGGCCAGCAGCGAGCCGAGTACGGCCACCCCGAGCGCGCCGCCGATCTGGCGGAAGGTGTTGTTGACGGCGCTGCCCGAGCCAGCCTTCTCCTGCGGCAGCAGCCGCACCACCAGGTAGGTCACCGGCGTGGAGACATGTGCCATACCCACACCCTGGGCGAGGAAGGCGATCTCGATCGCCCATACGGGGGTCGAGGTGCCGAACAGCGCGAACGCCCCGAACCCGGCAGCGATCAGCAGCATGCCCGCCGCACAGGTGACCCGGGTGCCGAACCGGGCCACGGCCAGCCGGGCCCGCGGCGCGAAGACCATCTGCGCCGCGGCCATCGGCAGGATGAGCAGCCCGGCCCGCAGTGCGCTGTAGCCGCGCACGCTCTGCAGATAGAAGGCCGAGAAGAAGGTCAGGCCCATGAGGGCGAAGAAGACGAGCGCGACCGCGGCGACGGCTGCGGAGAAGGCGGGCTTCTTGAAGTACCCCATGTCCAGGGCGGGATGCCTGCTGCGCTTCTCGTGGAGGACGAAGCAGACGAGCACGGCGAGCCCCAGGACCACCGGGCCCACCACGGACCCGGCCGTGAAGTCGCCCAGCTCGCCGGCGTGGATGATCCCGTACACCAGCAGCAGCATGCCGACGATCGACAGCACGACGCCGAGGGGGTCGAGCCCGCCGGGGTTCGGGTCCTTGGAGTCCGGCACCAGAAGTGCGACGCAGACCAGGGCGATGATGACGACGGGCACGTTGATCAGGAAGATCGAGCCCCACCAGAAGTGGTCGAGGAGCAGTCCGCCGGTGACCGGGCCGACAGCGATCGCAACGCCGACACTGCCCGCCCAGATCCCCATGGCCTTGGGCTGCTCGTCACGCTCGAAGACGTGCACCAGCACGGCGAGCGTGGCAGGCATCACAAAGGCGGCGCCGAAGCCCATCAGCGCCCGGTAGGCGACGAGCTCGGCGGGTGAGCCGGAGAGCGCCGCGAGTCCCGAGCCGAAGCCGAAGAGGAAGGTGCCGAAGAGCAGGACCTTCTTGCGGCCGATACGGTCGCCCACCACGCCGGCGGTGAACAGCATCCCGGCGAGGACGAGCGTGTAGGAGTTCATCGCCCATTCGAGTTCGCTCTGGGTGGCACCGAGGCCGTGCGGCGGTGGGCTGGCGATCGTTTTGACCGCCACATTCAGGATGGAGTTGTCCAGCACGACGATGATCAGGCTGAACATCAGGACCGTGAGGATCGCCCACCTGCGGCGGTGCACGGCTTCGGGAATCCGCGGCGGGGCGGGTCTGCCGGACGGGGTCGTCATGGGGGCAGCGTAACTCAATTCCGATACGAGACCGTCTCGTATCGAAAGCCGAAGGAGAACGTGACGGATCCCCTTCCGTCCGGGCGGCACGAGGTGCCACCATGGACCCGATCCGGGGACGCCGTCAGGGCGCCTCGAGATGACGAAGGAGCCGTTAGCCATGACGCTTCAGGCTGCCCAGAAGCCCACCGACAGCAGCAAGGCGCTGTACGGCGGCAAGGGCACTCGCCGCATCACGGTCCACGACATCGCCACCGCCAAGGAGCGCGGCGAGAAGTGGCCGATGCTCACCGCTTACGACGCGATGACCGCGTCCGTCTTCGACGAGGCCGGCATCCCGGTCATTCTCGTCGGCGACTCCATGGGCAACTGTCACCTCGGTTACGAGACCACCGTGCCGGTCACGATGGACGAGATGACCATGCTCTCCGCCGCGGTTGTACGGGGCACAAGGCGCGCCCTCGTCGTCGGCGACCTCCCCTTCGGCTCGTACCAGGAAGGCCCCGTCCAGGCGCTGCGCAACGCCACCCGGCTGGTCAAGGACGCGGGCGTCGGCGCGGTCAAGCTGGAGGGCGGCGAGCGCTCGCTGGGCCAGACCGAGCTGCTGGTGCAGGCCGGAATCCCGGTCATGTCGCATCTGGGCCTGACCCCGCAGTCCGTCAACACCATGGGCTACCGCGTGCAGGGCCGCGGCAACGAGGACGCGCACCGGCTGCTGCGCGACGCCAAGGCGGCACAGGACGCCGGCGCCTTCGCGGTCGTCCTGGAACTCGTACCGGCCGAGCTGGCCGCCGAGGTCACCCGCAGCCTGCACATCCCGACCATCGGCATCGGCGCGGGCCCCGACACGGACGCCCAGGTGCTCGTCTGGACCGACATGGCGGGCCTGACGGGCGGCAAGGTGCCGCGCTTCACCAAGCAGTACGCCAACCTCCGCGAGACGCTCGGCGACGCCGCGAAGGCCTTCGCCGACGATGTCGTCGGCGGGGCGTTCCCGCAGGAGGAGCACACCTTCCACTGAGCCACCTCCGGCACCACCGACAGCCCGCCGACATCCCCCATCGGCGGGCTGTCGTCCTGTCCTGCGGCATACGGGCCCCGAAGTCCCAAAAGGCCTACGGGAGCCCCGGCGCGTAGCCTTGAAGGTGGACTCGGGGCTTGCTTGCATCACCCGCCGGAAGGCTGTCGCCATGGCCGGAATCGTGCGCAAGACCTTCGACTCCCCGGAAGAGACCCGGCCCTTCGCGGAGGGAACCGGAAAGCTCGACCTCGTCACCACTGAAGGCGGTCCGCCGGTCGGCCGGGCCGTGTACGAGCCGGGCTGGCAGTGGTCCAAGCACGTCAAGCCCATCGTCGGCACCGACAGCTGCCAGTCGCACCATGTGGGCTATGTCGTCAGCGGCCGGATGAAGGTCGTCATGACCGACGGCGAGACCGACGAGATCCGCCCCGGAGACTTCTTCGACATCCAGCCCGGCCACGACGCGTGGGTCGTCGGCGACGAGCCCGTCGTCGCGCTCGACTGGGTCGGTTTCGTCGACTACGCCAAACCCGCATCCTGACCTGCCCTTTCCTGGGTGTCGGCAGGCTGTAGCCCGCATGTCGGCAGCTTGTCGGCGGCTTGTCGGTGACGCCCGTCATCGTTGACGGCATGACGCGAATCGACAAGAACGCCGTCGAGGTACGAGGCCTCGTCAAGCATTACGGCGACACGAAGGCGCTGGACGGGGTGGACCTCGATGTCCGCGAGGGCACGGTCCTCGGTGTCCTCGGCCCCAACGGCGCCGGCAAGACCACCCTCGTCCGCTGCCTGTCCACCCTCATCACTCCGGACGCCGGCCATGCCGTCGTCGCGGGCTACGACGTGGTGAAGCAGCCGCGGCAGCTGCGCCGCACCATCGGTCTCACCGGCCAGTACGCCTCGGTCGACGAGAAGCTGTCCGGCTGGGAGAACCTCTACATGATCGGGCGGCTGCTCGATCTGCCCCGCAAGGACGCCCGCCGCCGCGCCGACGAGATGCTGGAGCGCTTCTCGCTCACCGATTCGGCCAAGCGGCCGGCCATGCAGTACTCCGGCGGTATGCGGCGGCGGCTCGACCTGGCCGCCTCGATGATCGGCAGCCCGTCCGTGCTCTATCTCGACGAGCCGACGACCGGCCTCGACCCGAGGACCCGCAACGAGGTCTGGGACGAGGTGCAGCGGATGGTCGCGGAGGGGGCGACCGTCCTGCTCACCACCCAGTACATGGAAGAGGCCGAGCAGCTGGCGAGCGAGCTCACGGTCATCGACCGCGGGCGGGTCATCGCCAATGGCCGCGTCGACGAGCTCAAGGCGAAGGTCGGCGGCCGCACGCTGCAGATCCGGCCCAGCGATCCGGCGCAGCTGTCCGCCATGGCCCGCGCGGTCGGCGAGTCCGGTCTCGACGGGATCGCCGGTGCGACGGTCGTCCCCGACGAGGGTCTGCTGTACGTACCGATCCTGAGCGATACGCAACTGACCGCTGTCGTGGGCCTGTTGGGCACGCACGGTTTCGGCATCGCGCACATCGGAACCCATCTGCCCAGCCTGGACGAGGTGTTCCTGGCCATCACGGGCGAGAAGACGCCCGTGTCCGACACGATTCCCGAGGAGGTCGCCGCATGAGTACGGCCACTGCCACCACCGCCCAGTCGCCCGCTCCCGTGCCCGCCCCGGTCAAGAACGCATCGGCCGGCGAGGGCCGGATCGGCCTGCGGGGCAATCTGCGGCACATCGGCGCGCTGGTGCGCCGCAACGCTCTGCAGATCAAGCAGGACCCGGAGTCGATGTTCGACGCCGTGCTGATGCCTGTCATCTTCATCCTGCTGTTCGTGTATGTCTTCGGCGGCGCGATCTCCGGCAAGGGCAACCAGCAGGAGTACGTCAACTACGTGGTCCCCGGCATGATGGCGATGATGGGCATGAACATCGCCATGGCTGTCGGAACCGGCGTCAACGACGACTTCAAGAAGGGCGTGATGGACCGCTTCCGGTCCATGCCGATCGCCCGCTCCTCGGTTCTCATCGCGAAGATCGTGGTCGAGGTCGGCCGCATGATGGTCGCCACGACCATCCTGCTCTCCATGGGCTTCCTGCTCGGCCTGCAGATCCACACCTCGGTGCTCGAACTCCTCGCCGCGGTCAGCCTCTCCATGGTCTTCGGCGCCTCGCTGATGTGGATCTTCATTCTGCTCGGTCTCACCATGAAGACGGCTCAGGCCGTCCAGGGAGTGGCCATGATGGTGCTGATGCCTCTGCAGTTCGGCTCGTCGATCTTCGCCCCGCCGACCACGATGCCCGGCTGGCTGCAGACCTTCACCGACTACAACCCGCTGTCCAATCTGGCGGACGCGGCCCGGAACCTGGTCAACGGCGGACCGGTCGCCCACTCCGTGTGGATGACACTCGGCTGGTCGGCGGCGATCACTCTGGTCACGGCGCCGCTCGCGGTCGCCAAGTTCCGCAAGAAGACCTGATCCCGACATGGGGTCACACCAGGGCGGCGGCCTCATCCAGGGTGAGGCTGCCGCCTTCGGCGTAGGCGCTCTCGTACGCCGCGTCCCCCAGCGCGGCGCGGACCGCCGCCTCTGAATCGGCCCGGCCCTCGCGCTCGTACCGGGGCGAGAAGTGGCCACGCGGCAGCAGGGCGTCGGACGCCCCGAGTATCCGCGCCGCGTCCGGGGCTCGTTCCGGGTGCCGCAGGACCAGCGCACCGGCTGCCGTCGCCAGGTGCAGCGAGGGCATCTGCGGAGCGACCATCAGGGTCAGCGGGTCCCGCGCCTTCTCCAGCGCATAGCGCACCCTGCTGAGCGACATCTCGTACTCGCCCTCGACGAGGTCGAGCCGGGCCAGGAAGCCGGTGATCATGCCATCGAAGATCGCCACGGTCGTGGACTGGAAGTGCGTCAGCAACAGGTCGATCTCGACACGCGCCTGCGGGATGCGGCCGGTGCGGCCCAGCCACAGAGCGAGGTACAGCCGGGCGAAGACCGTCGAGTCCGAGCCTGCTCCCCTGCTGTCGGCCAGCACGTCACGGATCAGGGCCTCGCCCCGCTCGTCCTCCCCCATCTCCAGCAGGACACCGCCGAGACGGGAGCGCAGCACCGCCGTCTGGACCTGGGCACCGACCTGCTCGGCGTATCCGATGGCGGCCGTGAAGTCCTGGGCGGCGAGCGGGTATTCGCCGTTCCGCTCCCGCGCCTCGGCGCGCGCGGACAGGGCCTCGGCCGCGCCGTAGGCATCGCCGATGCGGGTGAAGATCCCCAGTGCCTCGTCGGCGTCGCGGGCCGCGTCCCCGGCCCACTCGCTGCGGTTGGCGAGCACATTGGCCCGCAGCTGGAGCGAAACGGCGAGCTCCCACTCGTTTCCGAACGCGCGGGCGGCCTCGGTGGTCTTGTTGAGCAGATTCTGGAGCTGAGCGGTCTCTGCGGTCATCACAACGGCGAAGAACCAGAACGAAGCCGGGGGGCGGCAGGTCTGCGGCAGCCCCGGCCGGTAGGTCTGGGTGATCCTGCGCAGCACCTCCATCTTCTCCGGGGTCGTCCAGTCGTCCATGTCGTAGTCCATGAAGACCAACCGGATGAGCGCGGCACCGCGCCGGGCCTCCTGGAGCAGCTCGGGCGACATGGGCGGCGGCGCGTCCGTGAACCGTTCGCTGATCGGCGGGGCGGGCTGGACGGGAAGCGCGAAGGGGTCCGGGCCGAGCTCGCCGGCGGCCGTGGCCCAGTGCCGGGCCTCGGTGCGCAGATCCCGCATCTGCCAGTACCAGGTCAGGCAGACGACGAGGAACAGTGCCTCCTGCTCGTCGCGGGCGGCGACGGCGCGGCGCAGCGCGGTGCGCAGATTCTCGTACTCGAGCTGCAGCAGACCGACGGCCGCGCGCTGGCCGGAGCCGCGCAGCAGGGGGTCGGTGGCGCGTACCAGCTCCCGGTAGTGGACCAGGTGCCGCCGCTCCACGGCGGTGCGTTCGGCGGCCTGGTCGAGGCGTTCTGCGGCGTACTCTCCGACGGTTTCGAGCAGGCGGTAGCGCATCTGGCCGTCGGGGGTGGGTGCGGCGACGACGAGCGACTTGTCGATGAGGGATCCAAGGACGTCGGCGACATCCAGGTCCGCGTCCGGCTCCGCACAGACCGCCTCAGCGGCGGCGAGGTCGCAGCCACCCGCGAAGACCGACAGCCGCGGCAGTACGGCGCGTTCGGCGTCGTCGAGGAGGTCCCAGGACCAGTCGACGACGGCCCGAAGGGTCTGCTGGCGCGGCAGTACGGTGCGACTGCCGCTGGTCAGCAGGCGGAAACGGTCGTCCAGCCGGTCGGCGATCTGGCGCGGGGTGAGCATCCGCAGGCGGGCGGCGGCGAGTTCGATGGCGAGCGGCAGCCCGTCGAGCCGGTGACAGATCTCGGCGGCGGCCTCCGGGTCGTCCTCCGTACGGAAGCCGGGCCTGGCCGCGGCGCCGCGCTCGGCGAGCAGGCGCAGCGCCATGGGGTCCGGCAGCGGGTCCACCGGGCGCACCAACTCGCCCGGCACGCTCAGCGGTTCACGGCTGGTCGCCAGCACCGTGACGCCCGGGCAGCTTTCGAGCAGCCGCTCGGCGAGGGCGGCGGCGGCGCCGACGACATGCTCGCAGTTGTCGAGGAGCAGGAGCATACGGCGGCGCGCGCAGTGCTCGGTCAGCCGCAGGACGGCGTCGTCGCTGTGCCCCTCCGCGGCCCTCAACTCCTCGGCACCGGCGCCGCGCAGCACGGTCTCGCGCGCTCCGAGCGCGCTGAGGACGGCCTCCGGGACGGTCTCCGGGTCGTCCACGGGCGCGAGTTCGGCGAGCCAGACCCCGTCGGGCCATGGACTCTGTCCGGTCGCGGCGACCCGCTCGGCGGCCTCCTGCGACAACCGGGTCTTGCCGGCGCCGCCGGGCCCGAGCAGGGTGACGAGCCGGGCGGCGGCGAGGTCGCCGTGGATGGCCTCGATGTCGGCGTCGCGCCCGACGAAGGAGGTGAGGCGGGCGCGCAGGTTGCCGCGGGCGTACGGCCGTGGCGCGGGCACCGGCGGCGTGTCCGCGGCGCGGGCCGTCGCGGGCGGGGCCGAATGTGAAAGCAACTCCCTGTGCAGCGCCCGCAGTTCATGACCCGGGTCCGCTCCCAGGCTGTCCGCCAGCAGCCGCCGTACCTCCTCGTACGCCGCCAGCGCCTGTGCCGCCCTCCCCGCGTCCCGCAGCGCCCGCAGGCGCAGCGCCTGGAGGCGCTCGTCCAGCGGGTGGGCCTCGCACAGCGCGGCGAGCTCCGGAAGCGCCTCCTCCGCGCGGCCCAGCGCGAGCGCCGCCGCGAGCCGGGCCCGGCGGGTGTCCAGGCGGCGGGCCTCCCAGCGGGCCGCCTCGGACGTGCGGTCCGGGAGGTCGGCCAGCACCGGCCCCTGCCACAGCGCCAGCGCGTCGTCGAGCAGCGCCGCCGCCTTGACCGCGTCGCCCTCGTCCAGCGCCCGCACGCCCTCCCCCGCGAGCCGGTCGAACCGGTGCAGGTCCACGTCGTCGCCCGTTGCGCACAGCCGGTATCCGCCGCTGTCCGCCGAGGCGACCGCCGCGTGCCCCAGCGCGCGCCGCAGCCGCCCGACGAGCGCCTGGACCGCGCCCACCGCGTCCGCGGGCGGATCGCCGTCCCATACCTCGTCGACGAGTACGCCGACCGGGACCGTGCGCCCGGCCCGCAGGGCCAGCACGGTCAGCAGGGCGCGCAGCCGCGCACCGCCGAGGGCGACGGGGGTGCCGTCGTCGTGAAGTGCCTGAGTGGTGCCGAGTACCCGATAGTGCACCCGACCATTGTCACCCGGTGCCGAACCGGGCCCGCGCAGCAGGAACCCCCGCGCCCCCCTGGGACGTTCTCCCGACGTCACCGGTACGGTCGGATCCGCACGTCCCTCCCCCTGCGCCTGGCGGGCGTGGGAGGACCCCCAGCCCTCAGGAGCCGCACCCATGACCACCGCCACCTCTCGCCACAGCGACCGGCGCATCAGTCCGGTGTTCCTCGGGATCGTCGCCGTGATGGCGGTCACCGGGTGGGCGGTGTGGACGGACTTCGCGGCGAGCCCCGGTGTGGCCGTGTTCCTGTTCGTCACCTCGGCGTGGATCGTCTCGCTGTGTCTGCACGAGTACGCGCATGCCCGCACGGCGCTGCACAGCGGTGACATCTCCATCGGCACCAAGGGGTACTTGACACTCAATCCGCTCAAGTACACGCACGCGCTGCTGAGCATCGTGCTGCCGGTGGTGTTCGTGATCATGGGCGGCATCGGTCTGCCGGGTGGCGCGGTCTTCATCGAGCGGGGCCGTATCCGGGGCCGCTGGAAGCACAGTCTGATCTCCGCGGCAGGGCCGCTGACCAATGTGCTGTTCGCGCTCGTGTGCACGGCGCCGTTCTGGCTGCACGCGCTGGACGGGGTGCCGATGGTCTTCCGCTTCGCGCTCGCGTTCCTGGGGCTGCTCCAGATCACGGCCGCGATCTTGAACTTCCTGCCGGTGCCCGGGCTCGACGGCTACGGAGTGATCGAGCCGTGGCTCTCGTACAAGATCCGCCGCCAGGTCGAGCCGTTCGCGCCCTTCGGGCTGCTCGCGGTCTTCGGCGTGCTGTTCATCCCCGAGGTGAACCTCGCGTTCTTCGAAGCGATCGACACGATCCTGCGAGGGCTCGGCATCAGCGAGGTGGAGACGTACTGCGGTCAGGAGTTCTACCGCTTCTGGCAGACGGACGGCAGGTGCGAGGCGATCGTCAGCCAGTAGCCCCGGGAGCCGCGCGCTCCGCCTTCGCCCGGCGCAGGTAGTACCAGGTCATGTTCGACGCGAGCCCGGCGAGCAGCACCCATACGATCCCGAGCAAGCTGCCCTGCGCGAAGGACACAACCGCTGCCGCGACGGCGAGGATGCAGACGACGAGGGAGTACAGAGCGAGGCGGGGCATGGGGTACGGCTCCTGTCCGGGTACTGATGGCATTCGCCGTCCAGTGTCCCCCATGCCCCCGCCCGCCCCCGTCACCGGCTACACGTCGGTGACGCGCAACCCCGCATGCGCCTTGTAGCGGCGGTTCACCGAGATCAGATTGGCGACCAGCGACTCGACCTGGTGGGCGTTTCGCAGCCGGCCGGCGAAGACTCCGCGCATGCCCGGAATGCGGCCCGCCAGCGCCTGCACGAGGTCGGTGTCCGCGCGTACCTCGCCCAGCACCATCACATCGGTGTCGATCTCCTCGATCGACTCGTCCTGCAGCAGTACGGCGGACAGATGGTGGAAGGCTGCGGTCACCCGCGAGTCCGGCAGCAGGGCCGCGGCCTGCTCGGCGGCGCTGCCCTCCTCCGGCTTGAGTGCGTACGCGCCCTTCTTGTCGAAGCCGAGCGGGTTGACGCAGTCGACGACGAGCTTGCCCACCAGCTCCTTCTGCAGCGTCTCCAGGGTCTTGGCGTGCCCGTCCCACGGCACGGCCACGATCACCACATCGCTGCGCCGCGCGCACTCGGCGTTGTCTGCGCCCTCGATACCGAGGCCGAGTTCGGCGGCCGCGGTCTCGGCGCGCTCCACGGCGCGGGACCCGATGATCACCTTCTGGCCCGCCCTGGCCAGCCGGTAGGCGAGCCCGCGCCCCTGGTCGCCGGTGCCGCCGAGAACGCCGACGACCAGCCCGGATACGTCGGGAAGGTCCCAGGGATCCTGGGCCGGGGCCTTCGGCGCGGTGCCTGCACTGTCACGAGAAGTCATGCGCCCGACCTTACTTCCTGGGTATCGGCACCCGATCGGGTGAGCCGGTGGCAATCCGGCCCGCCCGGTTCGGCCGTCGTGCACGATGCGGGGCCATGGATGCTGTACGCGTCGCCCTGCTGCGGGAAGTCCTGGCCGGTACGGAGTGGCCGGCGGCGACTCGGCGCTTCGCCGGGACGCTGCGCTCGTCGGTGGTGCCGCAGGGCGGCGGACTGCTGCTGGTCGGGACCGAGGAGTACGAGCCGTGGCATATGGCAGCGCATCTCGTGGACGAGGCGGCCTGGTCGGGACAGCCGGAGCTGACACCGACGCTCGTACGGCACCGGGTGCGGCCCGGGGACCCCGCCCAACTGGCCGTCGGGCTCGGCAGGCTGCAGGCGGCGCGACGCGGCGAGACCCTGCTGGTGGTGGCACCGACCCGGCCGGACGCGGGGCTGCTTGAACGGGTGCACGACGCACGGCGGGCCGGGGCCACCGTGCTGGCGCTGGACGGCGGGGACGCGGAGGTGCACGGCCTGGCGCACGAAGCGCTGACGGTGAGCGACCGGGTGGACGAGGTCGACATCGACACCGTGCAGCATCTGGTCAGCGCGGCGGCGGGCGAGAACGTGGTGCCCGCGGCGCGCGGGCGGCGACGGCTCAGGGACCGGCTCTCGCGGCTCGCCGACCAGCTGACGTCACCGCCGCCCGCGCGCTGGTAATTCGGTTGCCGCGGGCGACGAGAGGCGCGGACGATGATCCCTCGTGACTTCCAGACTTGCCTCCGTACTGCCCGACCTGTCGCCGTGGCGGTCCTCCCGCGACTTCCGGCTGCTGTGGATCCAGGGCCTCGTCACGTACTTCGGCAGCTCCATGGCGATGATCGCCCTGCCGCTCCAGATCAAGGAGCTCACGGACTCACCGCTCGCGGTCGGTGCGATGGGCGCGGTGGAGCTGGTCCCGCTGGTGGTCTTCGGCCTGTACGGAGGGGCGCTGGCTGATGCGGTCGACCGCCGCAAACTGATCCTCGGCACCGAGGCGGGCCTGGGCCTGCTGGCCGTGATCCTCCTGGTGAACGCGCTGCTGCCCGAGCCGATGCTCTGGCCGCTGTACGTCGTCGCGGCAGGCGTCTCCGCGCTCGCCGGTCTGCAACGTCCGGCTCTGGACTCGCTGATGGCCCGGATCGTCCGCCACGACCAGCTCACGGCGGCGGCCGCGCTCAACGCCCTGCGCTGGCAGCTCGGCGCGATCGCGGGTCCCGCGCTGGCGGGTCTGGTCGTGGCGTACGCGGGTCATGCCCCGGCGTACGCGATCACGGTCCTCGGCTTCGTCGCGTCCGTACTGCTCTGCCTGCGCCTGGCCGCCGCGCCGCCGGCGCACGACGCGGACAAGCCGTCGCTGCGGGGGATCGCCGAGGGGGCGCGCTATGCGTGGTCGCGTCCGGTGCTGCTCGGGACGTACGCGATCGACCTTGCAGCGATGTTCTTCGCCTTCCCGAACACGATCTTCCCGTTCCTCGCGGACGACCTGGACGCGCAGTGGGCGCTCGGCCTGATGTACGCGGCGGGCTCGGTCGGATCGGTGGTACTCAGCCTGACCAGCGGCTGGACGTCCCGGGTGCGACGGCACGGCTGCTTCGTCGTCTTCGGCGCGGCGGGCTGGGGCCTGGCGATCGCGGCGGCGGGCTGGTTCTCGAACGTCTGGCTCGTGCTGCTGTGCCTCACCTTCGCGGGCGCCGGCGACATGCTGAGCGGCCTGGGCCGCTCGACGATCTGGAACCAGACGATCCCGGAGGAGCTGCGCGGCCGGCTGGCGGGCATAGAGGTGCTCTCCTACAGCGTCGGCCCCCAACTGGGCCAGGTCCGCGCGGGCACGATGGCGGGCTGGACGGGGACGCGCGCGGCGATCTGGAGCGGTGGCGTGGCGTGCGTGGCCTCGGTGGGGCTGCTGGCGGGGGCGCTGCCGGGGCTGCTGAGGTACGACGCGGACACGGACGAGGACGCGGGGCGCAGGCGCGCGCAGCGGGAGGAAACGGCGCGGGTCTGACCGCCTGCGGCGGGGCTGATCCCCTACCCGCCCCTTCCCGAACTGGGGCAAGCCCCAGACCCCTGCGCCTGCTTCGCGGCGCGGTCCGGGGCTCCGCCCCGGGCCCCGTATGCGACCTTCGGCCGCATGTCCTCAATCGCCGGACGGGCTGAGATGTTCGGCAGGGCCGGCACATCCAGCCCCGCCGGCGATTGAGGCGTGATCCCGGACGCGAAATTCAGCCCCGCCGGCGTTTGAGGCGCGGGTGAGGTTGGGGGTCCCCCCGGGACGGCGTCTGGGGGAGGGCGGGTAGGGGAACAAGCCCCGCGCAGCGGCACCCGCACCCGCACCGCGGACCCCCGCACCGTCACGCCGAGTCGTCGTCCCCCGCCGTCGCAGACCCGTCATGCCACCGCGGATCCGTCTCCCACTCCAGATTCCGCTCCCGCGCCGTCTCCATCGCCTGCTCCGCCTCCCCGCGCGTCGCATACGGGCCGAAGCGGTCCTTCGCCGGGCACTCCGGGCCCTCTTCGACCTTCTTGTGCTCCAGGCAGTAGTACCACTCGCCCGGTTTTCCGACCGTGCGCTTCTTGAACAGGGCCATCGTCGGCTCCTTCCTCTCCCGCCATGCTGCCCCACCCCCGCTGGTTAGACTCGCTGACATGTCTGGCCAGTCGCTGCTCGTACCAGGGGAGCTCTCTCCCATCCGATCCGTCCCCGGAAACATCCGGCGCCCCGAGTACGTCGGGAAGCCCGCGCCGACGCCGTACACCGGGCCGGAGGTCCAGGACTCCGACACCGTCGAGCGCATGCGCATCGCCGGTCGCATCGCCGCGCAGGCGATGGAGGAGGCCGCCAAGCACATCTCGCCCGGCGTGACCACGGACGAACTGGACCGGGTCGCGCACGAGTTCATGTGCGACCACGGCGCGTACCCCTCCACGCTCGGCTATCGCGGCTTCCCCAAGTCCCTGTGCTCCTCGATCAACGAGGTCATCTGTCACGGGATTCCGGACTCGACCGTCCTGCGCGACGGCGACATCGTAAACCTCGACGTCACCGCGTACATCAACGGCGTGCACGGCGACAACAACGCCACCTACCTCTGCGGCGACGTCGACGAGGAGTCGCGCCTGCTCGTCGAGCGGACCCGGGAGTCCCTCAACCGCGCCATCAAGGCGGTCAGGCCGGGACGCCAGGTCAATGTCATCGGGCGGGTCATCGAGTCGTACGCCAAGCGCTTCGGCTACGGCGTGGTCCGCGACTTCACCGGTCACGGAATCAACTCGTCGTTCCACTCCGGGCTGATCATCCCGCACTACGACGCGGCGCACGCGACCACCGTCATCCAGCCGGGCATGACCTTCACCATCGAGCCGATGCTCACGCTGGGCACGCACGAGTACGACATGTGGGACGACGGCTGGACCGTGGTGACCAAGGACCGGAAGCGGACGGCGCAGTTCGAGGACACGCTGGTGGTGACCGAAAACGGGGCCGAAATTCTGACGTTGCCCTGATCGCTTCGAGGAGTAGGGTTTTTACCGACAGGACGTCGGGAACACATCGACTTAGGTAAGCCTAAGTAGGAAGACCGGTCGCGGCAAGCCCCAGCGCCGCCATCGCTTCCTTTCCCGTCACCATCGGCCCCTGGAGGCCCGCCTTGGACGCCACCACCACGTCCGGTACGCCCTTCTCGACGGTCATCCGTGTCGCCTCGCACGAGCAGCACACCGAGGCGGAGACCTCGACCTTCATGAGCGACTTGCTCGGCGGCCGGCTGGGCGTGAAGGCGTACGCCCGCTACACCGAGCAGCTGTGGTTCGTGTACCGGGCGCTGGAGGACGGCGCCGAGTCACTCAGGGACGATCCGGTCGCGGGGCCCTTCATCCGGCCGGAGCTGATGCGTACGGCCGAGCTGGAGCGCGATCTGGCGCATCTGAGGGGCGCGGACTGGCGCGCGGAGCTCACGCCGCTGCCCGCCACCGTCGCGTACGCCCAGCGGGTCGCGCAGTGTGCGCGCGACTGGCCCGCGGGCTATGTCGCGCACCACTACACCCGCTACCTCGGCGATCTCTCCGGCGGCCAGATCATCCGCGACAAGGCGGAGAAGACCTGGGGCTTCGCCCGCAAGGGCGACGGCGTGCGGTTCTACGTCTTCGAGCAGATCCCCAACCCGGCGGCGTTCAAGCGGGGTTACCGCGAGCTGCTGGACGCGGTGAACGCGGACGATCTGGAGAAGCAGCGGATCGTGGCCGAGTGCAAGCGGGCGTTCGACTACAACGGCGCGGTGTTCCGGGAGCTCGGAGCGGAGTTCCCGCTCAGCGCATAGCGGGAACGGGGGCCGCGAGGCGTACGCGGCCACCGATCTCGATCGTGCCGTCGGGGCCGGGGGCGGTCAGGATCTGCGAACCCCGGCCCTGCGTGATGTTCAGCGCCCGCCCCAGCCGGTCGGTGAGCAGCAGCGCGGCGGCGCCGGTCGCCTCGTCCTCGTCGATACCGTCACCCCGCCCCGGAAAGGCCCGCGCCCGGACCCGGCCGGCGGCCTCGTCCTCCCACGCCCACGCGTACAACCACTCGCCCGCCGGCGGCACCTCCAGCGCCTCGACCTCGGCGGCCGAGGCGTACTGCCGGAGCGTGCGCGGCGGCGCCCACTCGGCGCGCGCCGTGATCCAGGTGAACTCCCCGTCCTGACTGACCCACACCTCGCCCGCGGGTGGGTTCACCACCTCCAGATCGAGCAGCCAGGCGGCACCGACGAGGGGATGCCCGGCGAAGGGGAGCCGGAGGCCGGGGGTGTAGATGTCGACGACGCCTCGCTCGGGGTCGTCGACGAACACGGTCTCGCTGAAGCCCAGCTCGGCGGCGAGGGTCTGCCGCGACGCCCGGTCGGGAAAGGCGCGGGGGTCGCGGACGACGCCGAGGGTGTTGCCGTGGCGGCCGTCGGCGCCGCAGAAGACCTGAAGTACGTCGAGCACGTCGCGTTGGTTCACCCCGCCATTGAAGCAAGTCACTTCAAGCCAGTGACGGCCAAATGCGCGAACGCGGCGATCCACGGCCTGGTTAATAAGGTAAGGCTAACCTAAACTGACGATGACTCGGGCTGAAAGACCTCCCTTCACATCAAGACCCACTGGACAGCACGGCACCCCATGGCAGACTGCGGCCGACCGCTGTTAGACAATGAACAAGAGGAAGGTGCATCGGTGCGCACAACTCGCCTTGCGGGCACGGTGATTGCCGTGCTCGCTCTCGCCCTGACGGCCGGTGGATGCGGCAGTACGGACGACGCCGGACCGGCCACGAAGGAGAAGCCGGCCGGGGCCCGGGCCGCCGCCGCGCCGGACCGGGTCGAGCCACTGGCCGCGGCACCGAAGCCACAGATGCCGGTCACTGTGACATCGGCGGACGGGAAAAAGGTCACTGTCGCATCGACCGAGCGGATCGTGCCGCTGACACCGGCGCTGAGCGAGACCGTCTTCACCCTCGGCTTCGGAAAGCAGGTCGTCGCCCGCGACAACGCGACGAGCTTCGAACAGGCCGAGAAACTCCCCGTGGTGACACGCGCTCACAACGTCTCGGCGGAGAGCGTGCTCTCGCTGAAGCCGACCGTCGTCCTGGCCGAGACCCTGACCGGCCCGGCCGAGGCCATCGGCCAGATACGCGACGCGGGCGTCCCGGTCGTGCTGGTCAGGCCGGGCAAGAGCCTGGCCGACGTGGCGCCGCGGATCGACGCGGTCGCGGCGGCGCTGGGCGTCAAGTCGGCGGGCGACGAGCTCAAGACGCGCACGCAGACCCGTATCGACGCGGTCCAGAAGAAGCTTCCGCAGCCGAAGGAAGGCAAGAAGCCGAGGGTCGCGTTCCTGTACCTGCGGGGCTCGGCGTCGGTCTACCTGATCGGCGGCGGCGAATCGGGGGCGACGTCGCTGCTGGAGGCGGCGGGCGCGGTGGACGCCGGCAAGGAGTCCGGCCTGACGAAGGACTTCACGCCGATCACCAGCGAGGCGCTGGCCAAGGCCGCGCCCGACGCGCTTCTGGTGATGACGGACGGGCTGGAGTCGGTGGGCGGCGTGGACGGGCTGCTCAAGATTCCGGGCGTGGCGCAGACGCCGGCGGGCATGGACCGCAGGGTCGTCTCGGTCGACGACGGGGTGATCCTGAACTACGGGCCGCGGACGGATCAGGTGCTCCGGACGCTGGTCGACCAGCTTTACGCGAACGGAAGCTGAGGATGTCGTCGACGTCTGCGGAGGAGGCCCGGGCGGTGCCTGGGCCTCCGGCCTCCGAGCCGGGGGCTCCCGCCGCGCCGGGTGACACGGAGCCCAATTCGCCTGCGCCGAACGGGACTTCGCGTACCGGTGAGGCCGCTCAGCCGGGCGCGCCCGCGCCACGCGACGCCGAGCCCGGCGCTCCCGCCGCGCCGGGTAGCCCGGGGGCCAACCCGCCTGTGGTGAACGGGACTTCCGAGGCCGGAGCCGAAGCCGCGCCGGCGTCCGCGCCTGGAGCGGGCCTGTCCCCCACCCCGCCCCTCCCCGTAACCAGGGGCTCCGCCCCCGGACCCCCGCGCCTCAAACGCCGGCGGGGCTGGATTTCGGGGCTCCGCCCCAGACCCCGCTCCTCAAACGCCGGAGGGGCTGATTGTTCCGCCGGACCGGCCGGAAAGTCCGTCCCACGCAGGACATACCTCCTCACCGGGTCCCTCGTACTCTCCCTCCTCGTCCTCTCCCTTCTCTCCGCCGGGCTCGGCGCCTACGACATCCCCCTCAGCGACGTCGTCTCCTCCCTCCAGCACCGCGTCGGGCTCGGCGGGCACGCCCTCGATCGTGTCGGCGAGAGCGTCCTGTGGAATGTCCGGCTGCCGCGCGTCGTGCTCGCGCTGCTCGTCGGGGCCTCCCTCGGGTGTGCCGGGGCCCTGATGCAGGGCGTCTTCGGCAATCCCCTCGCCGAGCCCGCCATCATCGGGATCGCCTCCGGCGCGGCCGTCGGCGCCGTCGGGGCCGTTGCGCTCGGGCTGAGTTTTCTCGGGAACTGGACCGTGACCGCCTGCGCGTTCGTCGCCGGTCTTGTGACCGTCCTCGTCGTGTACTCCCTGTCCCGTTCGGGCGGCAGGACCGAGGTCGTCACGCTCATCCTCACCGGCATCGCCGTGAACGCCTTCGCCGGTGCCCTCATCGGGATCTTCATCTTCTTCGCGGACAACGCCCAGATCACCCAGATCACCTTCTGGCAGCTCGGCTCGCTCTCGCAGTCGACCTGGCCGAGGGTGCTCGCCGTACTGCCGTGCGCCGTCGCCGGGCTCGCCGTCGCGCCGTTCTACGCACGCAAACTGGACCTTCTCGCCCTCGGCGAACGGCCCGCCCGGCATCTCGGTGTCGACGTCGAGCGACTCCGTATCGCCCTCGTGCTCGTCGTCGCGCTACTCACCGCCGCCGCCGTCGCCGTGGCGGGGATCATCACCTTCGTCGGCCTGCTCGTGCCGCATCTGCTGCGGATGGCGCACGGCTCCGGTCACCGATATCTCATTCCGGGCAGCGCTCTCGGCGGTGCGCTGATGCTGGTCGCCGGCGACCTCGCCGCGCGGACCGTCGCCGAGCCCGCGGAGCTTCCGCTCGGGGTGCTCACCGCGCTGTTCGGCAGCCCGTTCTTCTTCCTGCTGCTGCGCAGGACCCGCCGTAAGCAGGGGGGTTGGGCATGAGGGCCTTGAAGCGTCTCTTCGCCGCACACAGGCGCGAGCTGCCCGCTCCCCCCACCCCGGGCAGCCCGCTCGTCGAGGCGCGCGGTCTCCATGTGCGGCTCGGGCAGCGCGAGGTGCTCGGCGGTGTCGATCTCGCCGCCCACCCCGGCGAGGTGCTCGCGCTGGTGGGGCCCAACGGCGCCGGGAAGTCGACGATGCTCGCCGCCCTCGCCGCGGATCTGCCCGCGGCGCGGGGCGAGCTGCGGATCGCGGGCCGCCCGGCCGCCGAGCTGTCGGCACCCGAACTCGCCCTGCGCCGCGCCGTGTTGCCCCAGTCGGCCACCCTGTCCTTCCCCTTCCCGGTGGAGGACGTCGTACGGATGGGACGCGCGCCCTGGGCCGGTACCGCCCTGGAGGAGCAGGACGACGCGGCCGTCGCCGAGGCGATGGCCGCCACCGAGGTGGCGGACTTCGCGGCGCGGCCGTTCTCCGCGCTGTCCGGCGGCGAGCGCGCCCGCGTGGCTCTCGCCCGCGTACTCGCCCAGCGGGCCCCCCTGTTGCTGCTCGACGAGCCGACCGCCGCGCTCGATCTGCGCCATCAGGAGCTGGTGCTCCGCGTCTGCCGGGAGCGCGCCGCGGCCGGGGACGCGGTCGTCGTGGTGCTGCACGATCTCGGGCTGGCCGCCGCGTACGCGCACCGGGTCGCCGTGCTGCACGCCGGACGGATCGCGGCCGAGGGTCCGCCCGCGACGGTTCTGGACGACGCGATGCTGAGCCGGGTCTACCGGCAGCCGGTCGAGGTGCTCGCGCATCCGCGGACCGGTGCGCCGCTGGTCGTCCCGAGGAGAGGGGTGTGACATTCGCTTGACCATGTCGTGACGGTGCCGTGTCCGTACCCCGCATGTGAGAGCTACATCACTGGACGGGTGGGTATCGGTGAGGTAAGCCTCGGTTAAGTTAGGTCCGCCTCACCCTCGTACCCCCGTACTCGTCCTCTGTGGAGCCCGTATGCGACCCGTCCGTCTCTCCGTCGTCACCGCCGCCGCGACCGTGGCGGCTTTGACCGCCGTCACGGGATGCTCCGAGAAGAGCGACGCCAAGGGTTCCGACGGCGCCGTGTCGGTCACCGCGAAGGACGACTCCTGCGAGGTGTCGAAGAAGGAGTTCCCGGCCGGCCATGTCGAGCTGGCCATCGAGAACAAGGGCAGCAAGGTCACCGAGGTCTACCTCCTCTTCCCCGACGACCGCATCGTCTCCGAGCGCGAGAACATCGGCCC
The DNA here is from genome assembly GCF_045207475.1 of Streptomyces sp. NBC_00885. Classification (NCBI taxonomy): domain Bacteria; kingdom Bacillati; phylum Actinomycetota; class Actinomycetes; order Kitasatosporales; family Streptomycetaceae; genus Streptomyces; species Streptomyces sp. NBC_00885. The sequence continues at coordinate 6,244,659 of NZ_CP108796.1, read as the reverse complement.
CGGCACCAAGCAGAAGCTCACCGCCGAGGTGAAGGCGGGCGACTACGAGATCGCCTGCAAGCCCGGCATGAAGGGCGACGGCATCCGCCAGAAGGTCACCGTCACCGGTGGCAAGGCCGCCAAGCGCAGCCCCGAGATGGACAAGGCCGTCGCCGATTACCGCACCTACGTGCAGGCCCAGGCCGACGAGACCCTGCCCAAGGTCAAGGTCTTCACGGACGCCGTGCAGGCGGGCGACATCGAGGCCGCGAAGAAGGCGTACGCCGACTCCCGCATCGGCTGGGAGCGCACCGAGCCGGTCGCCGAGTCCTTCGGTGACATCGACCCGAAGGTCGACCTTCGTGAGGACGGCCTGGAGAAGGGCCAGAAGTGGACCGGCTGGCACACGCTGGAGAAGGCGCTGTGGCAGGACAAGAAGATCGGCCCCGCCGAGAAGACCCTCGCCACCACCCTCATCACCGACCTGACCGCCTGGCAGAAGCGGGTCGGCAAGGCGGAGATCACGCCGACCTCCATGGCCAACGGCGCCAAGGAGCTGCTCGACGAGGTCGCCACCGGCAAGGTCACCGGTGAGGAGGAGCGCTACAGCCACACCGACCTGGTGGACTTCAAGGCGAACGTCGAGGGCGCGCAGAAGTCGTACGAGCTGCTCAAGCCGGTCGCGTCGAAGAACGACCCGAAGCTCGTCGCCGAACTGGACAAGCAGTTCGCCGCGCTGAACACGCTGCTCGACAAGTACCGCAAGAGCCCGGCCTCGTACGAGTTCACCTCGTACGACAAGGTCGGCAAGGCGGAGCGCAAGGAACTGTCGGACGGCGTCAACGCGCTGGCCGAGCCCCTGTCCAAGCTCGCCGCCGCCGTCGTGAAGTAAGGGGGGACCACAAGATGTCCGAAGAGACCACCAACAGCCAGGCCCCGAGCCGTCGTTCGCTGATCGGCTGGGGCGGTGCGGGGCTCGCGCTCGGCGCCGCCGCGGCAGGCGGCGCCGCTGTCGCCATGACCCGCCAGGACACGGCCGTGCCCGCCGCCGAGAGCGGCGCGGCGGTGCCCTTCCACGGCGCGCACCAGGCGGGTATCGCGACCGCCGTCCAGGACCGGCTGCACTTCGCGGCCTTCGACGTGAAGACGAAGGACCGCGGCGAGCTGGTCCAGATGCTCAAGGACTGGACCCGGGCGGCGGAGCGGATGACGGCAGGACAGGCCGTCGGCGAGGGCGCGTTCGGCGGCCTCGACGAGGCGCCGCCGGACGACACCGGCGAGGCTCTTGGTCTCAAGCCGTCCCGCCTCACCCTCACCATCGGCTTCGGCCCGTCCCTGTTCGCCAAGGGCCGCTTCGGCCTTGAGGGCAAGCGCCCGGCGGCCCTGGTGGAGCTGCCGGCGTTCCCGGGCGACAACCTGGACGCGGCGCGCAGCGACGGCGACATCTGTGTGCAGGCCTGCGCGGACGACCCGCAGGTCGCCGTGCACGCGATCCGCAACCTCGCCCGGATCGGCTTCGGCAAGGTCGCCGTCCGCTGGTCGCAGCTGGGCTTCGGCAAGACCTCGTCCACGACGCCCGAGGCACAGACCCCGCGCAACATGATGGGCTTCAAGGACGGCACCCGGAACATCGCCGGTACGGACGAGGCAGCGCTCGACAAGCACGTCTGGGTCTCCGAGAAGGAGGGCTCGGGCTGGCTGACGGGCGGCTCGTATCTCGTCGCGCGCCGGATCCGGATGAACATCGAGACCTGGGACCGTACGCCGCTGAAGGAGCAGGAAGACATCTTCGGCCGGGACAAGGGCGAGGGCGCGCCGGTCGGCAAGGCCAAGGAGCGCGACGAGCCGTTCCTGAAGGCGATGCTGCCGACCGCGCATGTGCGGCTCGCGCACCCGGACACCAACGGCGGCGCGAGGATCCTGCGCCGCGGTTACTCCTTCACCGACGGTACGGACGGTCTGGGCCGCCTGGACGCCGGGCTGTTTTTCCTCGCCTACCAGCGCGACGTCCACAAGGGCTTCATCCCCGTGCAGCGCAGTCTCGCGGGGAGCGACGTCCTCAACGAGTACATCCAGCACGTGGGTTCGGCGCTGTTCGCCGTCCCGCCGGGCGTCCGCGACAAGGACGACTGGTGGGGCCGGGCGCTGTTCTCCTGACCTGAAGGGACCCGACGTGTTCGGCAACTATCTGATCGGCCTGCGCGAGGGCCTGGAGGCCAGTCTGGTCGTCTGCATCCTGATCGCGTATCTGGTGAAGACGGGGCGCCGTGATGCGCTCCGTCCGATCTGGATGGGCATCGGGGTCGCGATCGCGCTCTCGCTCGGCTTCGGCTTCGCGCTCGAATACGGCTCGCAGGAGCTGACGTTCGAGGCCCAGGAGCTGCTCGGCGGCTCGCTGTCGATCGTCGCGGTGTGCCTGGTGACCTGGATGGTCTTCTGGATGCGGCGCACCGCGCGGCATCTGAAGGCCGAGCTGCACGGCAAGCTGGACGCCGCGCTGCAGATGGGCACGGCCGCGCTGGTCGCCACCGCGTTCCTCGCGGTGGGCCGCGAGGGCCTGGAGACGGCGCTGTTCGTCTGGGCTTCGGTCAGGGCTGCCACCGACGGGGAGGGTACGCAGGCGCCGCTGGTAGGCGTGCTGCTCGGCATCGCCACCGCGGTCGTGCTGGGCTGGCTGTTCTACCGGGGCGCGCTGCGGATCAATCTCGCCAAGTTCTTCACCTGGACCGGCGGCATGCTGGTGGTCGTGGCTGCCGGTGTTCTCGCGTACGGCGTCCACGACCTGCAGGAGGCCCGCTTCCTGGGCGGTCTGGCGGACAAGGCCTTCAACATCACGACGACGATCCCGCCGGACAGTTGGTACGGCACGCTGCTGAAGGGCGTGTTCAACTTCCAGCCGGACCCGACCGTGCTCCAGGTCACGGTGTGGGTGCTCTATCTGATCCCGACGCTCGGCCTGTTCCTGGCCCCGGTAGGGTTCGGACGGTCAGTGGGGGTCAAGGAGCAGAAGGCAACCGATGAGAAGGCCGATTCGGGTGGGAAGGCTGCGTCTGGCGGCGACGGGGCTGACGGCGATGACGGTGCTGTCCCTGACGGCGACCGGGTGCGTGACGGTGCACGGGGAGCGGGAAGTCGTACCGTCGGCGACGAAGGCTGAGGCCGCGCAGGCGCTCGAGGACTTCGCCGACGCCTACAACAAGGCCGACAAAGCCTATGACCCCGTTCTGGACGCCGAGCATGTCACCGGTGCGCTCGGCGCGATAAACCAGGCCGGTCTCAAGGCACGCAGCGTCAACTACCCCGACGGCAACCCCCAGCATGTGCCGCTGGAGCTGACCGACGCGAAGTTCACCATCCCGAAGAAGGCCGGCTGGCCGCGCTTCTTCCTCGCCGACGTCGACTCCAACCGCGACCAGGACCAGGGCAGTCAGGACAACCGCTGGGTGCTGGTCTTCCTGCGCGACAGCCCGGACGACCTCTGGCAGGCGGCGTATCTGACGATCCTGCGGCCCAACGCGATTCCGGCCCTGAAGACCGACGAGGACGGCTTCGCCGAGCCGGTCGCCCCGGACGGCGCGGAGCTCGCGGTCGCTCCGCGCGATCTGAGCGAGGAGTACTCCTCGTACATGCAGAACGGGAAGCCGGAGCACTTCAAGGACGGGCCGCACACGTCGGAGTGGCGCGCGGAACGCAAGAAGCAGGAGAACCTGCCGGGGATACGGACGCTGTACATCGACCAGGCGCTGGACTCCGACGACTTCGGGCCGCTCGGCTTCGTCACGCGGGACGGCGGCGCGCTGGTCTTCTTCACCGTACGCAACTACGAGCGGCAGATCGCCGCGAAGGGCGTACAGCTGCAGGTCGTCCCGGATGTGAAGGCACTGCTGACGGGTGAGGTGAAGTCCACGCTCACCAAGGAGCGGATCTCCAGCCAGGCCGTGACGGTTCCGGCGGGCGGCGCGGGCGGCGGCGACGTCGATGTGCTCGGACGCCTGACGGGCCTGACGGCGGCGAAGGGTTCGTAGCCCCGCCTGTAGCCCGTCGCGACCTCCGGCGGCCGAGCTAGCGGCCGAGCGGCCAGGCCACGGCGGACTGGTCCACCGACTCGTTCTCGCCCGCGTACTTCGCGCACGCGTCCGTCAGCGTCTCCAGCAGCGTCAGCGGGTCGGGCAGCGGATGCTCGAGGCCGCGTACCCACTTCATCTCAAGGCCGCCGGGCAGCCGCGCGGGCGGCACGAGCACATAGCTGCCGCGGCAGTGCCAGCGCAGGCCGGGGTGCTCGTCCATCGTCTCGGGATGGCAGTCCAGTTCGCAGGGCCACCACTCGTCCTCGTCCTCGGGGGTGCCGCGGGTGGCGGTGAAGAACAGCATCCGGTCCTCGCCGTCCTCGGCGACCGGGCCGACCTCAATGTTCAGGTCGAGGAGGCGTTCCAGCGCGCTGCGGCCCGCCTCCAGCGGTACGTCGAGCACATCGTGGACCATGCCGGTCGCGGTGATGAAGTTCGCTTCCGGCTGGCCTTTGGCCCAGCGCTCGATCTGGCCGCGGTCGGTCGTGGACTGCGTCTGCCAGGCGAAGGAGACGGGATGCCTGCCCGGTGTGGGGCAGCCGATGCGTTCACAGGAGCAGCGGTAGGAGACGGGGTGCGCGGCGGGAGCGAGCGGCAGTCCAACGGCGGCGGCAGCCAGCAGCAGGGGCACGCGGCGGGAGTCCTCGGTGTCGGTGTTCTTGGGGCGGCGGCGCATCCACTGGGGCAGCCGGCTCCCCCTGGACAGCCTGTTCTCCGTGCCGCGGAAGCGGCCGTTACCGTCGCCCATCTATCCCCTCACACCTCACGCTCGCCCCACGCGGACTCTGCCATGGTCCCACCATCCTGCTCCCCGGGTGGCCACGGTCCCCGACCGGGGTCCCTTCCGGCATATTCCGGGAGGGCTCGAAGCGCATCGCAGGGAGGGAATGAAGCACTGGCGTACGGCGACCAGCAGCTCGCGTACAAGACGATGAATCACCCGATCGGTGCACATCGCAGGGGCCCCACAGGCCTCACCATGGGCGGCAGTTGCCACACCCGACCGCGAGGAGCCCTCATTGCCCCGTGACGCCACACCCCGGCGCTACCTGATGTGCCCACCCGCGCACTTCAAGGTGACCTACTCCATCAACCCATGGATGGATCCGGCGAAGCCGGTCGACCTGCCGCTCGCCCTCGCCCAGTGGGAGGACCTGCGCGACCGCTACCGCTCGCTCGGCCACACCGTCGAGCTGCTGGAGCCGCAGGAGGAACTGCCCGACATGGTCTACGCCGCGAACGGCGCGACCGTGATCGACGGGCGGGTGCTCGGCGCCCGCTTCGCGCACGCAGAGCGCGAGCCCGAAGCCGGCGCGCATCTCGACTGGTTCCGGGCGAATGGTTTCGCCCGGATCCACGAGCCCGTGCACATCAACGAGGGCGAGGGCGACTTCGCCGTCACCGCGTCCTGTCTGCTCGCGGGCCGGGGCTTCCGTTCGAGCCCGCTCTCGCACGCCGAGGCGCAGGAGTTCTTCTGCAGGCCGGTCATCGGGCTCGATCTGGTGGACCCGCGGTACTACCACCTGGACACGGCGCTGTGCGTCCTGGACGACGCGGGCGACGAGATCATGTACTACCCGGACGCGTTCTCGGCGGGGAGCCGTTCGGTGCTGGCCCGCCTCTTCCCGGACGCCCTGATCGCGGACGAGCAGGCCGCGGCGGAGTTCGGTCTGAACGCGGTGAGCGACGGCCGTCATGTGCTGCTGCCGCAGTCGGCGGTGGGACTGTTCGATCCGCTGCGGGACCGGGGGTTCGAGCCGATCGGCATGGACCTGAGCGAGCTGCTGAAGGGCGGCGGCAGCGTGAAGTGCTGTACGCAGGAACTGCGCGGCCAGGAGCTGCCCGGACAGGGCCTGGGGATCTGACGTCTGAGGCTCACTCGTCGTGGGGCGGCCAGGGGTCGCCCCACGACGCGTCCCGCGCCGATTTGTACAGCGGGCCGTGGCGCTTGGCCACCGTGTCGCGGCGCAGCCCCTCCGTGTCCGTGCACAGGTCGAGCAGCACCAGGCCCTTGCGGATCTGGGGTTTGCGGGTGACCCGCGAGAGCGCCGGGTTCGCCGGGAAGCGCACCGCGGCGACATAGCTGAACTTCTCGTCCTCGTACGGGAGTGAGCCGCCCTTGACCTGGCGGTGGAGCGAGGAGCGGCTGACCCTCGCCGCGAAGTGGCACCAGTCCGCGCCCGGCTCGATGGGGCAGGCGGCGCTGTGGGGGCAGGGCGCCGCGACGGTGAGTCCGGCGGCGATCAGGCGGTCGCGGGCCTCGATGACGCGGGCGTAGCCGTCAGGGGTGCCGGGCTCGACGATCACCACGGCCTGGGCGGCGCGGGCCGCCTCGGTGACGACCGCCTCGCGGTCCTTCGCGGTGAGCTCCTTGAGGACGTAAGAGACCGTGACGAGATCAGTGCTCTCTATACGGAGCGCCGCGCTGATCCGCGAGCGCTGCCATTCGGCCGCCCGCAGCGCGGGAACCCCTGAGGCGACGGCCAGTTCACGCCCCAGCGCCAGCGCAGGCTCGGCCCAGTCCAGGACCGTGGTGCGCGGGGCGTCCTCATCCCACGCCTCGGCGACCGCCCAGCTCGCGGCGCCCGTCCCACCGCCGATGTCGGTGTGCGTCGCCGGAGTCCACTCGGGCGCAGCCGCCCGCAGCGCGGCGAGCGCGGACCGTACCGCCTCGAAGGTCGCCGGCATCCGGTACGCGGCGTACGCGGCGACGTCCGAGCGGTCCCGCAGTACCGGGGCGTCGGTCGGGGTGGTCCCCCGGTAGTTGGCGATCAGCCGGTCGACGGCCTGCGCGGCCTGCTTCGGCGGCAGCCCGTCCAGAAGCGCGGCCAGTGTGGTGCGCAGGGCTTCCGCGGTGGGGAGTGTGGCGTTCACCGGGAAATTCTAGACGCGCGCGGCGGAGCCGGTCGCCGCGGCTCGTGCGGCACGGAACCGGGACGATACGGGGACGGAATCGAACTCCTGGGAGCCCGGCGGCAGTTGCTACGCTGACGGCCGTCGCCGCACACGGAACGTGCTGCACCGCTCACGGGGGGACCATGAGACAGCGGGTCGTGCGCCTGGCCCTGGTGGCCGGGGGGACCGTACTGGCCCTGCTGCTCCTGCTGAGTATGTGCGGCACCGGCGAGGGCCGCGAGGGCGGCGACAAGCCCCGCAAGCCGGTCCGGCACAGCGCGGCGCCGCTGACCCGGCTCACCGTTCCCTCCGCGTACGACACCCGGCAGGGCTGGGAGATCACCAACGCCTCGCCCGAGTACGCGATCGCGCGGGACAGCGGCCGCTTCGGCTATCTGGAACGGGTCCAGGACGACAGCTTCCGGCTGCGCACCCTCGACGCCGCCACGGGCAGGCCCGGCTGGACGGGGCCGCCCTGGCATCCGCCCGCTTCGGACGAGCGGTTCCCGCGACTGCTGTCCGTCGCCAAGGACGGCAGCGAGTACTTCGTGACCTGGTCCTTCGGCAAGGCGGGCGAGGACGCGCTGACGCCGGCGGACACCTTTGTCGCGCTGGATGTGTACGACGTGGCCGACGGAGACCGCAGGCGGATCGAGGTCCCCTGGCCCGCCGCGCCGACCGTCTCGGGCACCGGCCCCGGCATCCTCATCAGCGACGGCCGCACCCGGACCGCGGTGGTCGACCCGGTCTCGGGCGAGGTGGCCCGGGTGCCGGAGAGCGCGCTCGGCCACCCCAAGGGCTGTACGGGCTGCCGCCGGCTCACCGAGGTCCGCGCGCTGACCGCGAAGGGCCTGCTGGTGAGCGGGGATCCGGGGTTCTGGGTGCGTGGCGGTTTCTCCAGCCGCGATGTGGCCCCGGCCGGTACCGACCCGGCCTCCGGCGTGCCGACCTCGATCGTCCCCGGCTACGTACTGGCCAAGTGGCAGCCCGCGAAAGGCGGCAAGAACGGCAACGACTCGGCGGCGTACGACATCTGGGCGGTGCACGACGCGGCGACCGGGAAGCCGCTGGTCCAGGCGCGCTGCCACAAGCCCGCGATCGAACCGGGCGAGTATCCGCAGGCCGTGCCCGCGCCCGGCGGGGACTATCTGGTCGCCGGGAACCTGGCCTTCGACCTGGAGCGGCGTACGGCGCACTGCTTCGAGGAGTCGGACGGCTCCAAGCCGCTGACGCTCACGTCGGTGACGGACTCGGGCACGGCGTACGGAGCGACCAGCGCGCTCGGCGCGGCGGACGCGCTGGCCGGCGGAGGGAACCCGATCGAACTCGATCTGGCCACCGCCGTTCCCCGGGCGCTGTCCCCCAACGTCCGGCTGCCCGCCGCGGAGGCCGCGGGCGTCGGGATCTTCAGCTGGACGGACGCGAAGGACCGGCTGCATCTGATCGGGTACCCGCGCAAGGACCAGTAGGCGCAGGTCTCAGACTGCTTCGGCCCGGCGCTGCCAGGGGCGGCACAGCCCCAGGAAGCAGCCCAGCGCGCCCAGCGCGCAGGTCAGTTGGACCACCGCCATCGGGACGGCCGTCTGCTCGCCCGCGATCCCGACCAGCGGTGAGGCGATCGCCCCGATGAGGAACGCGGACGTGCCGATCAGCGCGGACGCCGAGCCCGCGGCGTGCGGGGTGCGCAGAAGGGCCAGGGCGTTGGTGTTGGGCATCACGAGGCCCATCGCGGACATCAGGACGAACAGGCCCACGGCGACGGGCAACAGGCCGACCTTGCCGAAGACCCCCGAGGTCATCAGCAGCAGCGCGGTGGCCGCGAGCATGACCACGCCCAGGCCGAGGCCCAGCGCCTTGTCCAGGCTGACCCGGCCCACGAGCACCTTGCCGTTGATCTGGCCGAGCGTGATCAGGCCGACGGAGTTGACACCGAAGAGCAGGCTGAAGGTCTGCGGGGACGCGCCGTAGATCTCCTGGACCACGAACGGCGAGGCGGAGATGTACGCGAAGAGCGTGGCGAAGGCGAGCCCACCGGTGAGCGTGTAGCCCGTGAAGACCCGGTCGGCGAGCAGCCCGCGCATGGTGCGCAGCGCCTCGCCGACGCCGCCGCCGTGCCGCCGCTCGGGCGGCAGGGTCTCGTGCAGCCACTTCGCCACGACCAGCGTGAGCAGGATGCCCACGGCGGTCAGGACGACGAAGATGCCGCGCCAGTCGGTGATCCGCAGCACCTGGCCGCCGATCAACGGCGCGATGATCGGGGCGACGCCGGATATCAGCATCAGGGTGGAGAAGAAGCGGGCCATCTCCACGCCGTCGTACAGATCCCGGACCACGGCGCGGGCGATGACGATGCCCGCAGCACCCGCCAGTCCTTGCAGCAGGCGGAAGCCGATCAGCATGTCGACGGTGGGGGCGAGCGCGCAGACCGCGGTGGCCGCGACGTACACGATCATGCCGACGAGCAGCGGACGGCGCCGGCCCCACTTGTCGCTCATGGGGCCGACGACGAGCTGCCCGAGTGCCATGCCCGCGAGGCACGCGGTAAGCGTGAGCTGGACGGTGGCGGCGGGTGCGCCGAGGGAGCGGGTGACCGCGGGAAGCGCCGGGAGGTACATGTCCATGGAGAGCGGCGGCAGTGCGGTGAGACCGCCGAGGACGAGCGTGACCAGAAGGCCGACGCGGCACGCTGCCGTGACGGATGCCGGTGCGGCTCCCGTGGCCGAAGCCGGTGCGGGTCCCGTGGCGGATGCCGGTGCCGGTGCGGCTCCCGTGGCGGAAGCCGGGGCGGATGCGGAAGCCGGGGCGGCGGCCGGTATGTGTCCTTCTGTACGTCCCTGGCCGCTGTCCGGCTTCGGCATCACATCTCCATGTCGTTGAATCCTTCCCTATCCTCTCAGCTCCGCCGCAGTGGTCGAGACCCTTTCGAGACGCCCCGGGCTACACGGGCTTGAGGCCCGGATCGCCCGCCTCCGTCACAAAGGACGCGGCCGTGGTGATCGGCGCGCCCGGTGTGGTGACCGCGCCGAGCGTCCGGAAGTCGGCGCGCGCCTGCTGCTCGCCGAGCGTCACGGTCACATAGCCGCGCCGGCCGTTGTAGAACTTCATGTGCGGGTTGGCCTGGGTGAGGTTGTCCCAGTTGCCGGGCTTGTCGACGCCGTCCTTTCCGCTGCTGATGGAGGTGGCGACGAGTTCGGTCCCGACGGTGCGGGACGCGGGGTCGTCGAAGTCCTTCTTCAGGTCGAGGCCGTAGCCGACATGGACGTCACCGGTGAGGACCATCAGGTTCTCGATACCGGCCGCCTCCGCTCCCGCGAGGACCCGGTCGCGGGACGCGGGGTAGCCGTCCCAGGCGTCCATGCTCAACTTGAAGGTCCCCGTGGGAACACTGCGCCGCTGCGCGAAGGTGACCTGCTGCGGGATGACGTTCCACAGGGCGCGCGAGCTCTGCCAGCCGTCGAGCAGCCAGCGTTCCTGCGCGGCGCCGGTGAGCGTGCGCGCCGGGTTCTCGGACTCCGGGCCCGGGACCTGCCAGCCGTCGCCGTACGCCTGGTCCGAGCGGTACTGACGGGTGTCGAGGATGTCGAACTGCGCGAGCCGCCCGAAGTGCAGCCTGCGGTACAGCCGCATGTCGGGGCCCTCGGGCTGCTGGGGCCTGCGCAGCGGCTGGTTCTCGAAGTACGCGCGGTAGGCGGCGGCCCTGCGCAGCAGGAACTCCTCCGGCGGGCCGCCGTTCTCGGGGATGTCGCCCGCGTAGTTGTTCTCGGTCTCGTGGTCGTCCCAGGTGACGACGAAGGGGTGGGCGGCGTGCGCGGCCTTGAGGTCGGGGTCCGACTTGTAGAGGCCGTAGCGCAGCCGGTAGTCCTCCAGGGTGACGGTCTCCCGGTTGAAATGGGCGGGCAGACGGCGGTCGGTGTAGTTGCGAGCGCCGCCGACGGCGTTGACGGCGTACTCGTAGAGGTAGTCGCCGAGATGGAAGACGACGTCGAGTTCCTGTTCGGCGAGATGCTTGTACGCGGTGAAGTAGCCGTCGTGGTACGCCTGGCAGGAGACGGCGGCGAGCTTCAGCTCACCGATCCGCGCGGACTGGGCGGGCGCGGTGCGGGTGCGGCCGGTCGGGCTGATCCAGCTCCCCGCGCGGAAGCGGTAGTAGTAGGGGCGGTCGTAGCCGAGGCCGGAGACCGCGACATGGACGCTGTGGTGGAACTCCGGGTGGGCGGTGACGGTTCCGCGCCGGGCGACACGGGTGAAGCGGGAGTCGTGGGCGAGCTCCCAGCGCAGCGGGATCCTGGCGCGGGGCAGGCCGCTGTCGGGCTCGTACGGACGGGTCGCGAGCCGTGTCCACAGCAGTACGGAACCGGGCTGCGGGTCTCCGGAGGCGACGCCGAGGGTGAAGGGATCCTCGGTGATCTTCTTGGCGTCGAGTTCGGCGGCGTGGGCCGTGCCGGGCAGATTGACGGCGAACGCGAGTGCGGCGGCAGCACCGGTGACGGTGAGAAACCTGCGACGGCCGATGTGCCGGGCGGCGGCCCGGAGCTCGGGTGCGTGCGGTGCGGGTGTCATGTGCCCCTCCCCTGACGTGTGTTGTCCTTTCGCATTGGAGTAGGGGCCGACGACTCTGTGCTGTCGAGTACACAACATCCGCATGTCGGTCGGATGAGTTCCACGTACAGGTACGCGACTACGCTGCGCGTGCATGAACGCTGTTGCGAAGATTGCGGTAGTGACGGGAGCGGGCTCGGGCATCGGCCGGAGCGTGGCGCTGGCTCTGGCGGAGGCGGGCTGGTCGGTGGTCCTGGCGGGCCGGCGGGCGGAGTCCTTGGAGGAAACGGCCTCGCTGGCGGGCGGGGATGTCCTGTGTGTCCCCACTGATGTGACGTCACCGGCGGATGTCACCACGCTGTTTGCAACCGCGCACGAACGCCACGGCCGTGTTGGCCTGCTGTTCAACAACGCAGGCACGTCCGGCCCACGGGTCCCCTTCGAGGACATCTCCTACGAGGACTGGCGCGCGGTGGTGGACGTCAATCTGACCGGCGCGTTCCTGTGCGCGCAGGCGGCGTTTCGCATGATGAAGAACCAGTCACCGCAGGGCGGCCGGATCATCAACAACGGCTCGATCTCGTCGCATGTGCCGCGCCCGCACTCGGCGCCGTACACGTCGACGAAGCACGCGATGACGGGCCTGACGAAGTCGCTGTCGCTGGACGGGAGGGCGTACTCAATCGCGTGCGGCCAGATCGACATCGGGAACGCGGCGACGGAGATGACGCAGCGGATGCGGGCGGGGATTCTGCAGGCGAACGGGGAGGTGGTGGTGGAGCCGGTGATGGACGTGGGGCATGTGGCGAGGACGGTGAGGCACATGGCGGAACTGCCACTGGAGGCGAACGTCCAGTTCGCCACGGTGATGGCGACGGGGATGCCGTACATCGGGCGGGGGTGAGGGGGGCGGGGGGTTGCTGCGGCGGGGCTGGCGGGTCCGTGGTGCGGCCCACGGGGCTGCCCGGAGCCGCGGGCGCGCCGGTCCGGGGCGCGGGGCCACGGGGCTGCCGGGTGCCGTGGGGTAGCGGGTCCGGGGTAAGGGCTTCGGGTTGCCCGGCGCCGCAGGGTGGAGTCGGGACGTAGAAGCACGGGGTGGGGTCACTTCCATCCCTGCACCCGGGCGCCCGCCCTCATCTTTCGGCGTCCGCCACCCGCGCGAACCCCACCCGTGAATGTGTCGGCTCCGCATATCATCCGGGAACCCTCACACGGCAGGCGGCTTCTATGAATCACACGCTGGACCCCATCTGGGACACGGTCGACGACCTCCACACCTGGCTGGAGGCGGAGAGTGACCTGCCGCCCCAACAGGAGACGCTGCTGCGGATGTTGAAGCTCACCGAGGAGGTGGGCGAGGTGGCGCAGGCGGTCGTCGGCGCGACGGGCCAGAACCCCCGGAAGGGCATCACGCACAGCTGGCAGGACGTCGAGTCCGAGTTGTGCGACGTGATCATCACGGCGATGGTGGCGCTCAGGACGCTGACGCCGAAGGCGTCGGAGGTCTTCGCGGGACATCTGCGCCGGGTGTCGGAGCGCTCGCTCAACGCCGCGTCATAGAACGCCACGTCAGGGCGCCGGCGCTTCCCAGGGCAGCGCCTCGACCGTGCCCAGCGGCCAGCGGTGATCCCGTTTCCTCGACGGATCGAACTCTTCCGCCTCGCTCGCCTGCTGTTCCCGCCACCGCACCTGCTCGTAGTGCAGCGCGGGCCGCGACAGCCGGCCGACCGACGCGTGGCACGCCCCGATGACCTGGGCCAGCACGAGCGAGGCCGCCGCGTCACTGCCGGGGTTCCCGGGACGGTCATGCGGCACTCCGTACCACTCGGCGACCTTCTCCAGCGCCCGGCCACCGGACCGGTAGCGGTCGGCATGCCGGTCCAGGATCAGCGGATCACAGACCGGAAACAGTCCTCCGGGGCCTCGGTCGGAGAGCGGTCGCAGCCCGTGGCGCAGTAACTCGGACTCGAGCAGGGTGAGTACGTACGGCGCGTGCCAGACGACCAGCAGTTCCTTGGCCACCAGCTGCCCGGCGAGATGCGTGGCCAGTTCGTCCAGCGCCCGGGACGCCGGAACACCATGAGCACGTGCCTCGTCCAGGGTGATGCCATGCGTCGTGCGCGGGTCGACGGCGAGTCCCGGTCCGGGATCGATCAGCCAGTCCCGATCGCGCCCGTCGGTGGTGCGTACGGCCGCGGCGAGGATCCGGTCGACCGCGGTGCGACGGCCCGTCGCCGCGATATCCACGGCCATGAGCCGGCGGCGGTGCCATCCGGGATGCCTGCCGCGGGGCGGCGGCGCAGGCTCGCGCGCGTGCTCGGGGTGGCAGACCTCCCAGCCTCCGTGCCTGCCCGGCGGCAGCAGGATCCCCTCCCCGGCACGCACGGTCTCGCCGCACACGACGCACGGGCCCTCGTACTGGTTGGTCCGAACTGATGCGTTCACGGGGGCAACTCCGGGCGAAGGCGCCGGGCGGAGGCGGCAGACGAGTCGTGCTGTACGCCGGGTCCTTCTGCCGCACCTTTCTGACCTCAGCTTATGCGAGTCGAATCGGCTGGTGCATTCCGATCACAAGACAAACCTGCGGAGGGTGCTCCGTTACGCGGGCGGGTCCACCAAGCAGCGCTGGGAATGAGCAGCTGTGCTTGAACCGGCGTCCCGGCTCCTTGATCGTCGCTCCCTCTGGCCGGCTTTGAAGGTTCACACGGTGCGCTGGCACCAAGGTGTCCTCGTCCGCGGTCCGCATCACCTGTCCGGCGGGACGCCGTGGACACCTCCGGCTCCCGGTACGGAGCATGGTGCGCCCATCGTGTCCGGAGCCAGTGGCTGTGGCTGCACGCCCGCGCGGGCCGTCGAGGTCTTCCGCAGCATCTGGTACTACACCGTCGGCCAGATCCTCGTCCGCGCCCACTCCGTCCGTTTCGGCGGATCGACGACGAGCGCGCCATCACCCGCGAGTCCTCCTTCGGCAACCTCGACGCATCCCAAGGTGCCGCACCTGGCCGCCATCGGCGACGAATGGCCGCCCTGGCCGGGCGGGACAGCTACCTCCAGAGCCTGCGTGCGTTCGTGGCCGGGCTGCTGGCACAGTCCGCGTCTCCGCACCCTCGAGCCGATCGGTCGACTCCCGCTGAGGGCACACGGACGGGCGGACGCGATCCGATCCCGACTCGCCGCACGCGGCCTCAAGGCCATCACGGTGGACACCGCCGGCCGCCTCCAGGGTGGCGAGCTCGATGTAACCCTCGTTTGGCTCTCCCTCTCCGGCCGCCAAGACGCCGCCGCCTTGCGCCGGAAGATCGGCGCCTGCACGTCCTGCGTTCCTGCCACCGCATCGCCTGCGCCGTGGTGGCCCGCGCGGGCTTCACGCACTTGCTGGGCGGGGTGCGAATCAAGTAGTCACGGAGCAGTTGGGGCGGGCGTAACCCCTGGCGTCCGTTGAAGCGGCCTTGACGGCCTTTGCGATTCAGCCGTCGTACTGAAAGCGCGCCGGCTCGCCAAGCACCAAGCTGGCGCTCTCGAAGTCGGCCAAGCGAGCCGCCACAGTGGCCACGGCGAGGCGTTCCGGGAGGGCGGCGGAGAACTTCAGGCCGCGTACGGCCCGGCGGTCCACGTCGGGCAGGACGAGGTTCTCGCCGACGTTCTCGCGGGCCACACGCCAGGCGTCCGGGGTGAGGTTCTCGCGCAGGCGCAGCCAACTGTCGGTGGGCCGTTGCAGGGGGTCGGTGACCGACTGGAGGGTGGCCGCCAGGGTGGCGTTGGCGCGGTAGCCGGCCCAGGTCCACCAACGGACATCGGAGCCGACGCGTGTGATCAACGTGCCGCCCGGGTGGACGGTGTCAGGTGCGTCGGTCTCGCGCTGCTCGGCCAGGCACGCCTCCGCCCGCCGGGTGAGGGAGACGGGCGGGTTCATGCCGAGCAGTACCTCGCGCATGGCGCGCGTCAGGGCGTACGACAGTCCGGCGACGCCGCCGTTCATCCACTTGGCAATTCCGCCGCCGTCGGCCGGCTCGACGAAGACGCGTTTGCGCAGCCAGTCGATGTACGTGACCTGCCAGCTGCGTCCGCCGAGTAGCAACCGCCTGGGGCCGGGGCGTTCCTCGGTGAGCACACTCGGGTCGGTGCGGCCGATCTCCGTGCGTCCGGACAGGACGGTGAACTGCGGAGGTGCGGTGAAGGAGGCGGTGAGTTCGATGAAGTGCCGTTTCCCGAAGCGGCGTTCCGCCTCGGGACCGATGAACAGCATCCCACCGTCACTGTCGAGGTAGCCCTCCTCGGTGAGGAAGCGCAGGATGGGGGCAGCCGATCTATCGAAGGGGGCGAGGCCGTTCCACTGCCGGTCCCACAACTGGTCGCCGAGCTTGTGCTGTTGCAGGGTGACGGCGAGCAGTTGCTGTGCCACCAGGTGACGCGGCCCCGGCGGGGGGACGACCGGTTCCACCCAGCCCCGCGACCACAGCAGCAACAGGCCCGCCGCCTGCAGCAGTGTGTCTTTGCGGGTGGTGAGGAACAGACAGTTCCGCACAGTCCCGGGACGCCGGCCGGTGCGGCCGATGCGCTGCAGGAACGAGGCGACGGAGGCCGGTGAGTCGATCTGGATGACGCGGTCCAGGTCACCGACGTCAATGCCGAGCTCGAGGGTTGACGTGGAGATGATGACGCAGTCGCGTGCCTCGGCGAACGCCTGCTCGGAACGGGTGCGTTCATCGACGGAGAGCGAGGCGTGGGACAGGAAGACAGTCACCTCGCGTGCGCGGAGCGCCGCGCCCAACTCCTCGACCTGGCGGCGCGAGTCGCAGAAGACGAGCCGCTTCTCTCCCCTGTGCAGCGCCGCGATGAGTTTGGCGGCGTTGTCGAGGGATCCGACGTAGTCGAGTTCCACTTCGCCCGCAGGCCTGCTGGACGGCTCGGGGCTCGCTTTGGCGCCGTGTCCGCTGCCGTCGGTGGCCAGCAGGTGCACTCCAGGGGCGACCACCTGACCGGTGCGGCTGCCGACGCCCGCGCCTTGCAGCCAGTGCAGCAACTCGGCCGGGTTGCCGACGGTCGCCGAGAGCCCGACGCGCTGGATGGGCCGTCCGGTGACCCGCTCCAACCGTTCGAGCACGGCGAGCAGGTGCCATCCCCGGTCATCCCCTGCGAACGCGTGCACTTCGTCGATGACGACGGCCCGCACGCTCCCCAACAGGCGGGCGTGGTCAGTCTTGACGCCGATCAGCATCGCTTCGAGCGACTCGGGCGTGGTCAGCAGGATGTCCGGCGCCTCGGCCCGGATACGCTGCCGTTGCGATTCCTTGGTGTCACCGTGCCAGAGCGCGGCGCGTCGCCCCAGCCACTGGGCGTAGGAGTCGACGCGGCCGACCAGGTTGTTGAGAAGTGCCTTGAGCGGACACAGGTACAGCACAGAAGTACCGGTCCACCTCTGCTCGGTCATCGCCGACAGCAAGGGGAAGCAGGCCGCCTCGGTCTTGCCCCCCGCCGTCGGCGCCAGCAGTACAGCGTCCTGTCCCTCCATGAGAGGCGTGATCGCCGCACACTGCAGGGGACGCAGATCGGGCCAGCCGAGGGTGTTGACGATGTGATGCAGGACGACGGGGTCGAGTCGGTCCAGCACGTCGGCATCCTCGTCGCCCTGGTCTTTCCCGGCCGGGAGTCCCGCGTCCGCCATCACAGCTCCAGGTCGATGTCATCGGCCGACGCGGAGTCTCCGGAGACCGTGGCGGCCAGGTTCCGCTCGACATCGGTGAGTTCGCTGCCGGCGACGGTGAGCCGGTAGTGCTGCCGGGGGTCGAAGTCGTCGAACTGGTCCACGCGGTCGAGCACGTCCCCGACGAGTTTCTTCAGGAACAGCCGGGGAGCCACTCCGACCTTCCCACCCAGCGCCCCGCCGACGGCCACCGCGAGGTCCGCGACATACACGTCGTCGACGACCTTCCGCACACGGTCGGGCGCTTCTGCGGCATCGGCGTACAGGTCACGGATGGTGAGGCCGAGTCCGACCAAGGACTCCTGGTTGAAGCCGGGAAGCCTGATCTGTACGGCGCGAGGGTTGTCGAAGCGCGGGTCAGTGGTGAAGTCGGTGGCCAGCCGCTGAGCGAGCGGTGCCAGACGCTGCACGCCCTGCTGACCGTCGTAGAAGGCCGGGGTGCCCGTGATGACCAGATAGAGGCCGGGGAAGCGGCCCGAGTGCACCTCGTCGATGAGCTGCCGCAGCGCGTTGAGTGCCTTGTCGCGGGCGTCCGACCGAACCCGCTGCAGCGTCTCCACCTCGTCGAGGACGACGAACAGCCCGGTGTGTCCTGAGTCGCGCAGCACAGTGAGGAGCCCCTGCAGGAACCCGAGCGCACCGAAGTGGTCGAGGTCGCCGCGCACCCCGGCAGATCGTCGGGCGGAGGCCGCCACGTGCGGCTGGCCGCCGAGCCACGCCAGGACGGCCGCCGCGGTCGCCTCGTCGCCGTCCGCGAGGGCGGCGCGGTAGCCGCGCAGCGCGGTGGCGAACGACGGGGCGTGCCGGGAGACCTCGGCGAGCCGTGCGACGAGCAGCTTCTCCACCTCGCCCGGGAGATGGTCCTCGGTCGCACCGGCGGCAAGTGCGTCCTCCTCCAGGGCGTAGAACCAGGCATCGACGACGGGTCGGAGGGCGCTCGCAGGGAAGCTGGAGGTGGTGAGGCGCTCGGTGAGCCGCCGGTAGACCGTCTCCAGCCTGTGCAGCGGTGTCTCGTTCTCCGAGATCTGGATCTCGGCCACGGCGAAGTTGCGACGCTTGACCCGCTCCCCCAGCCAGCGGGTGAAGAACGTCTTGCCGGACCCGTACTCGCCCCGCACGGCCTTGAACACGGACCCGCCCGACGCCACCGAGTCCAGTTCCGCGTCCAGGGCCGCTTCGAACCGGTCGAGTCCGGTGGCCAGCAGGTCGAGTCCGCTGTCGGGCACGGCACCGCGTCGCAGCGCGTCGATGACGGTACGGCGGCGGGCGGCGCTCACCTGTGCGGGGCGCTGGGATCCGGTGGTGCTCACAGGAGCCAGTCTTCCATTTCCACGGGCATGCCCGTACGAGTACCGGATGGCGGCCGTCGATCGGTCCGCGCTGCACGCGGCACCGTGGCGGGGCGCCTACTTCGTTGAATCGGTTGACGGTCACCCGGAGACGCTGCTGGAATCACTCTCCGTACATACGGCCGGGTGGGAGTGGGACGAACGTGGCGGCACTCGACAATGTGAAGCTGAAGGACGTACTCGCGGATGTGGCGTCGGGCTCCTTACAGTTGCCCGACTTCCAGCGGAACTGGAAGTGGGACGACGACAGGATCCGCGCGATCATCGCGACGGTGACGCTGGACTATCCGCTCGGCGTGGTGATGACGCTGCAGACCGGCGGCGCCACCCGATTCCGTTCCCGGACGCTCACCGGAGCACGCCCGGACGGGGATCCGGCCGCGGACCTTCTCCTGCTCGACGGGCAGCAGCGCCTCACCTCCCTCTTCCAGGCCCTGTGGCTGGACGCCCCGGTGGAGACCGCGGACGCCCGTAACAAGCCCATCGAGCGGTGGTACTACGTCGACATCGAGAAGGCCGTCGGCCCGTCCGCGGACCGCGACGAAGCCATCCTGTCCGTCCCGGCGGACAAGGTTCTCCGCACCGACTTCAACCGCACGGTGGTGCTGGATCTGAGCACCACGGAGAACGAGTGCGCGGCCGGTCTCTTCCCTCTGCATCTCGTCTTCGACGCACAGCGTGTGAACCAGTGGATGATGTCGTACGTCAAGGCGGACGAGGACCGGAACTGGAACTTGTGGGGACAGTTCGACGAGTTGGTCCTCCAGCAGGTCCGCGCCTTCCAGGTCCCGATGATCCGGCTGGCCGCCACCACCTCCATGGACGCCGTGTGCGCGGTGTTCGAGCGGGTCAATACGGGCGGTGTGCCCCTGAACGTCTTCGAACTGCTCACCGCGACCTACGCCGGGGACCGCGAGTACGTGGACCGGACCGGGGACTACTACCAACTCCCCGAAGTATGGCGGGAGATCAAGCAGGGCCTGGCGGCCAAGTACCCGGTCTTCGGCCGTCTGGACGGCGGCATCGAGAACGGGCTGAGCAGCATCGACTTCCTGCAGGCCATCGCCCTGGTACGCACCTGGGAGCGGAAGCAGTCGGGCACGGGGGCGACGGTGTCGTGCAAGCGCCGGGATCTGCTGGACCTCCCGCTGGCCGACTTCGTCCGGCTGGCGCCGAAACTCGCGGACGCCTTCGCCTGGGTGGGCGACTTCCTGGAACGGCAGTGCATCGTCCGCCCGAGCGACCTGCCGTACAAGACGCAGCTCGTCCCGCTCGCGGCTGTCCGTGCCATCCTCGACACGGCGCTGGACGGCCTGGGAGCGGAGGAGAAGACCGAGCAGTGGTACTGGTGCGGAGTCCTCGGCGAGATGTACGGCGGCTCCACCGAGACCCGCTTCACCCGTGACGTCGAGCAGCTCGTCCCCTGGATCGCGCAGGACGACCGGGCGCCCGACACCGTCACGGACGCGTTCTTCTTCGCCGACCGCCTCGACAGCCTCACCACCCGCAACAGCGCCGCTTACAAGGGCATCTACGCACTGCTGGTCAAGCAGGGGGCGGTGGACTGGCACTACACGGACAGCCCACTCAAGCCCGGCAGGCTGGACGAGTACAGCGTGGACGTCCGGCAGATCTTCCCCAAGACCTGGTTCCGGCGGGGCAACAGCCAGGACCTGCCCACGAACTCCATCGTGAACAAGACCCCGCTTTCCTACCGCGCGGCGATGGACATGACCGGGGCGCCGGCGTCCTACCTGTCCACGATGGTCGCCGCCTCCGACATGCGCCCCGAGTGGTTCGACGATGTGCTCGCCACCCACCTCATCGATCCGGAAGCACTCCGCGACAACGACTACGAACGGTTCTACAACGACCGTTCCAAGCAGTTGCAGGATCTCGTGCACGCCGCCATGGGCAAGAGGACCATGCTCCGTGACTTCGCGGAGGACGACGCCCGATGACGACCACACCGAGCGGGCAGGACCTCGCCGCGCTCAAGGGCAGGACCGTCCCCGTGCAGGACATTCTCGACCTGTTCCAGGTCAGGGTCCGCGACCACCGGACGGTGCACCGCATCTCGCAGGCACTCACGGACGCCGGGCTGACGACGCTGCCGGACTTCGCCGTCTGCGGCCAGCGCAGCAACGTCGAAGTGGTGCCGCTCGCGTCCGTCCCCGCGCAGGCCGCCCCCGCGGACGTGGAGGAGGACGAAACGGACGAGGCCCTGCCCTCGGCCGCCCTGCCGCAGCGTCTGCTGCTCGGAGACATCCCGTCGGCGCGGCGCGGTCTGGTGTCCGTCGGTCCCGGTACGCCCCTGGCGCAGACCACGTTCCTGATGCGCACGAAGGGCCTCGCGCAGGTCCCGGTGACCACCGGCATGGCGCAGATCCACGGGGTGGTCACCTGGGGGTCCGTCGCCAAGATGTACGAGGCGGGCAAGCAGCCCACGCTGGACAACGCGATGGAGAAGGACTCCCTTCCGGTCGCCGACACCCGCCAGGAGTTCTTCTCCGCCCTGCCGGTCATCCGCGAACACGGCTACCTCCTGGTCCGGGGCGACGACGGCTGCCTCTCTGGCATCGTCAGCGCAGCGGACGTCACGGACCGCTTCGAGGGGGCGGCACGGCCCTTCTTCATCGTCGGCGAGATCGAGTCCCTGCTGCGCCGCTGCCTGGGTGCGGCACTGGACGAGGAGACCATCAAGGCCGTTCAGACGAACAAGAAGGCCGAGCACCGCACCGGCCAGGTCTCCGACCTCATGTTCGGCGACTATCTGAAACTCCTGGACGGCGACCAGACGAAGACGTCGCTGGCTGAAGCCGCCGACGCCAACTGGGAAGCCCTGAAGTGGCCCAACATGCCCAGGGAGCAGTTCATCGGCCGTCTGAAGCAGGTGAAGGACATCCGCAACCGGATCGCCCACTTCGATGAGAAACCGCTTCCGCAGGAGCTGCTCGACGAACTGACGACGTTCGCGAAGCTGCTGCGGGCGTTCGTGGCCTGAGGCGGCGGGCGGGGATACCAGGAGAGGGGTGCCGCGTGCCGGGGCCGCTGCCCGGGTGCCTCCAGGCGAACACCAGAGGCACCCCGAACCCTGTCAGCCCACGCGGAGGGCGAACTGCTCGCGCAGCAGCCCCTCATGGAGACGTAGCGTGCGTCCGTCCGGCAGGGTCTCCAGCACCTGTACGCCGTCGTAGTTGAGGAGCTGCCGCAGGACTGCGGCGAAGCCGTCGCCCCGGGCGGTGGGCATGCCCGCCCGCTGGGCGAGCGCGGTCACGGGCAATGTGCCACCCGCGTCGAGTAGGGCGGCGAGTGCCTTGTGGACCTGCTCCTGCTGCGGCTTGCGGGCCAGACCGTCGAGTTGCACCTGATACGTCTCCGAGTCGAGCAGTGCCTTCACGAGCACCTCGGTCCGGGAGACGAGGGTCGGTGTGAGCAGTGCGTCGTCTCCCCCGGCGGTCAGCGCCACGTCGAACAGCGCGTCGGGCAGCGACTCGGGTTCGGGGTGCTTCTTGCGGGGTTTCGCCGTCCCCTTCTTCGGAGCCGCGCCCGCCGACTGAGCCGAGCGCTCACCCGACACCGGCCTGCCCGCCTCCTTCGAAGCCCACCAGGGTGGCCGCTGGTCTCCCAACTCCCGCCACCCCTTGGGCGGTTCCGCCCCGAACGGCAGGAAGGCGAGCACCGGGATGGTGAACTCGGCGAGGGAGACCCCGCCGTGGTAACCGGCTTTGAGGGCGGTGTAGCGGGAGTCCGCGTCCCAGAGCGCGACGATGGACGCGCCGGGCTCGGGCCAGACCACGCGCGGCCCGGTGAGGGCGATCTCCCGTTCGGCGAGGGGGCCGCCGGGCAGGCGGTGGCGTGCGGACGCGGGCTCGGTGGCCGCGTCGGCCTTCGTTCCGTGCCGGTCGACGACGTGGCCGTGGTCGCTGGTGACGATGACGGCCATGCCCTGCGCCGCCGCCACCCGGAGCAGGTCGCGCAGGCCGGGTACGTCGTCGACCCGCCAGGCTCCGTCGCCGAGTTTCTGTTCCTTGGCGAGCCGGTCGTCGATGGCGTTGAGGACGACGGCGACATGGGTCCTGCCGTCGGTGAGCGCTTCCGTGAGGGCGGGGCCGAAGGTCTCGCCCGCGGTCTCGGTGCGCAGGTCGTCCTTGTGGAAGACGGCGGCCGGTGCCCCGCTCCACAGCTTCAGCGCGGGGAAGAGCCGCTTCTCGTCGGCCTGGGTGCCCTTCATCAGGGTGCCCGCGAAGAGCGATGTCCGGGACACGGCAGTCACGGTGGGGAGGGCGGCGGCCATCGCCCGCCGACGCGGGGTGTCCCCGGCCAGCGGGTCGAACTCGGCCCAGGAGCGGCGCAGTTCCTCGCCGAGTTCGTTCGCTATGGCCGCGCTCATGCCGTCGAGCACGAGCAGCAGCACCCGCCGATCCTCCCCGCGCCGGACGACGGGCCCGACTACCCGGTCGAGGAAGGTCTCGACGGTGAGCATGCTGCGGGGCGGGGTGCCGTCCTCCGTCCAACCTGCCAGCGAGCGCGCGAAGGACGCGTCGATCTGCCGCCGCCGGTCCCTGACGCGCGTGCCGAGCGTGTCGTAGGCGGCCTTGAGGACGGGGTCCGGGTCGCCTCCGGCCTCGATGTGCTCCAGGGCGAGGTCCACCCAGCCGGTCTCGGCCACGTGCCGCTGTATGGCGTCGGCGACGGTGGGTGCGTCGGCGGACGGGTCGGTGGCCAGCCAGAGGGCGAGGCGCTGCCCCATGCGGGCGCGTTCGATGCGGGCGGACTCCTCTGGGTCGGCGGCGAGCCTGTGGTCCGCGAGCAGTCGGACGGCCTCCGTGACCGCGGCCGTGTCGCCCGCCGCGAGGGCCTGGCCGACGGCGGTGAACCGGGCTTCCAGTCCGCCGCGCAGGACGGGGCTCGCCGCGACGGCCGCCTCCGCGCCGAACTGGCGGGCCAGCACGGCGGCCCGGTCGAGCACGATGCCGCTGGTGCGGCGCGCCTCGCGGGCCTGGTCGGCGTCGGAGCCGCCGCCCCGGTGTCCGGCCGTCAGCAGCGTGCTCACGTACTCCTCGGCGGACCGGCCGAAGACGCCCACCAGGGCATCGAGTTGTTCGCCGACGGCTGGGGGCTGGTCGCCGAGGTAGCGTTCGGCACGGCCCCGGGCCTGATACGTCTCGGGGGCGGGCTCGGCGTGCTGCCACAGGGCCTCGCATACGAGGCCGAAGGCGGCGGCGTCCGCGCCGCGCTCGGCGTCGACGAGAGCGAGCAGAGCGCGTCCGGCGAGACCGGCCTGGTCCTCCTCGCCGAGGAAGGCGGTCAGCCCGGCGCGCTCGGGACCCCGCAGGCCCAGCAGCCGCTCGGGGGCTCCGGGTTGGGTCGACCAGTGCAGCAGGGTCTGCGCGTCGAGCCGGTCTTCGCCGGGGCGTCGCGGGCCGCCCTCGGTGTCGTAGCGGCCGAGGCGCAGGCGGCGCTGGGCGAGCGCGGTGAGGGCGTACTGCCGGGGCAGCCAGCCACCGGGCACCGGCGGCCAACCGCCGGGCGGGGTGGCGTCGAGCAGGGCTTCGGCGGCCCAGTTGACGTCCTTCAGGCGTGGGTCGATCTGCCGGGCGCCGAACGCCTCCCGCACGACGTCCCAGCTGTCGACCATGTCGATGCGCTGCTTGTGGACGCGGGCGGTGATCGCCGGGTCGAGTTCGTTCTGCTCGCGGTCGGTGAGGACAACGAGGACGGCGGGGCCGGGGCGGCGGCCCGTCAGGTGGTCGAGGACGAGTTCGTGGACGGCGAGCGGGGAGGGCGCCACCGCGACGCCGGCCGTCCGGCCCTCGCCCCAGGCGGGTTCCGCGGGCCCGTCCCACTGGGCCGCGGACCGCAGCAGCACAACCCGGCGCCTGCCCCCGCCGTCTCCGGTGAGGGAGGCCGCGAGGGAGGACTGCGAGGACAGGTACTGGGTGACGGTCGCGGTGTTCAGCCGGACGGCGCCCGGGACAGCGGCGACGGTGTCCGTCATTCGACGACCTTCCAGGTGATCTCGATGGTCGCGTCGGGGTGGCGGGCGGCCAGTTCGGACAGTTCCGCCTGGAGGTCGGCGGCGGCGCGTGCCACGGTCGTACGGCGGCCACCGGCCGTTCGCGCGGAGCCGCTGCCGGAGGAGGCCGGTGTGGGTGTCTCCGGCGGAGCGTAGGGGATGCGCGGGTCGCTGGTCGGCGTGTTCAGGGACAGGTCGTCGGCCGTGGGCTGCGGCGCGAAGGGAGGGGGCGGCGGGGTGGCGGCGGCCTGGCTGCGCTTCAGCAGGGCCACGACCTCGCGCTGAGTGCGGGCGAGCGCGTCGCGCAGGTCGGCGGTGCGCTGGTCGTCGCGTGCGATGTTGCGCAGCGAGTCGAGCAGTGCCGCGCCCTCGGGGCCTAGTCCGGCGGCGAGTTCGAGGGTGCTCCAGGGCGCGGAGGCGACGGCCTCCGCGACGCTGCGGGCCTGCTTGATGGAGGTCCCGTACCGGTCGGCGCTGGTCTCGCCCAGGTCGAAGGAGGCGAGGGCCTCCACGGTTTTCTTCGCCCCGGCCGCGCCCTTGCCGGCCTCCGCCGTGAGCGCGTCCAGCAGTTGCAGGGAGCGGCGGGCGAGGGCGAGCCGTCCGGTGTCGGCGGTCTGGTCGAGGCCGAGGAAGGAGGCGTGGGCCTCCAACTGGTGCACCAGGTCCGCCGCGTGGTCCCGGTGGGCGCGGGCGGCCTCGATGATCTGGCGGGCGAACTGGTTGACCATCCGGCCGCGCCGAAGGGCAGGAGCCTTCTGCCCGAAGACCGTCTCGAAGCGCTGCCGTGCCGTGTCCCATTCGGACTCGGCGGGCAACGGCTGGCTGCGCAGCGCGTCATGGTCCTTGATCGCGGACAGTTCGGGCGCGGGGTCGAGTACGGTGCCGCCGCGCACCCACACCCGGTCGTCCATCTCGGCGAAGGCGGCGACGACGAGCCTCGCGAGGAAGTCGGGCAGGCCGCGCGGGTCGGGCTTGTCCGTCCAGTCGGTCAGGGTGATCAGAGACAGGTCCCCGGTGACGCCCTGGGCGCTGGCGAGCTGGCGGAAGTGGTCGGCCCAGTAGCGGGACAGCTCGAAGTACGCCTCCTTCTGCTGCCCGAGGCGCAGGGGTCCGGCGATCCGCTGCATGAGCTTGCGGTCGGTGGCCGGGACCTCCACCCGCCCGTCACGCGCTTCCGCGGCGGACCGGACGTGGGTGAACACCTTGCGGGTGTCGGCGGATTTGACGGCGGTGCCGGTGGCGTCGGGGTCGAGGTCGGGGTGCGCCGGGTACTGGTGGGCGAGCAGCTTGCCCGCGACATGCCGGATGCCGCCGTGCAGGCTCTGCCCGAAGGACAGGGTGAGGCCGTCCACGTCGGGCAGCGGGACGAGGTGGTCGTCGAAGTCGGGCACGACGTCGGCGGCCTGCTTCTGGGCGAGTCCGTACGCCTGCTTGAAGGCACCCTTGACCTGCTTGAGCAGAGCCTCGCGCTGGGTTTCGAGGAGGCCCTTGGCGCGGCTGCGGTTGTCGGCGTTGAGGTGGCCCGCGTACTGGGTGTCGAAGCGGTGCTCGTCGGCGAGGGCCTTGTCGATAACGACGAGACGCCGGAAGTCGGCGAAGCGCTGCGCGGACAGGTGGGCGGGCAGCCAGGCGACGATACGGGACCGCTCGCCCTGCTGGCGCTCGCGCAGCCGCCGGATGCGGTTGACGTCCTCGACCGGGCCCCACTCACCCTCGTCGAAGGGGAGGTCTATGGCGATACGCCAGCGGCCGTCCTCCTGCGGCATCAGGTCGTGGTCGGGCAGCTCGTCCTCGTCGGCGACGTTGCCGAACACGATCTCGGCGGTGCGGGAGGTACCGCGCCAGGTGAAGCTGAGCTGGTCGCTCAACTGCCCGTGCTCGACGCCCAGTTCCTCGGACAGCAGACGGCGCGCGAGGGCGACCCGGTTGCCTGGGTTGTCGTTGACCTGGGCGTTGGCGATGACGGAGTCGACGTCGACGCCGGACAGCTCCAGCCGCACGCCGGGGTTGGCGTCGGTGCCGGTCTCCTTGATCTCGGGGAACCTGGCCGCCCACTCGGCGACCTTGTTCTTGATGATGCCGACCTCGGCGCCCGGGATGGGTGCGAGGACCGACCCGTGGTTGAGCGCGCCGAGCCGCCGGATGGTCAGCTCCGCCAGGGAGGGCACGCTGGGCGCGAGTGCCGACAGCAGCAGGGTGCACACAAGCCGGTTGTCGCCGACGAACATGCGGCAGCGGTTAAGGCGCTGCGGGTCGGTGATGGCCTCGGGCCGGTTGACGTACTGCTCGACGTCGTCCTCGGTGATGTCGTACGAGCTGAGCAGGTAGGGCCGCAGCTTGGTCTTGTAGAGCTTGTCGGCGGCCTCGAAGACGACCTTCAGGCTGTCGGTGAACGGCTTGTCGCCGCCCTTGGCGATCACCGGGTAGAGGTCGCCGACGGGGATGAGCTGCCCGAGCCGGATCTCGCCCCGGTGGTCGGCGAGGAGCTCGCCCATCAGCTTCAGACCGGTACGGGAGCGCTGCAGCGCGGACGAGATGTGGACGAGGGTGTCCATGAACGCCGGCGAGAACGGGTACGTCAGCCGGAACGACTCCGCGTCCGCACCGGTCGTGCCCTTCTCCGAGCCGAGGAGGGTGTCCCAGACCTGGGTGCCGACCCGCTTGGTCTGCTCGAAGGCCGCGTCGACGAGCCGTTCCGCCTCGGCGTCCTTCGGCTTGAGGATGCGCGCGTGAGCGATCTGCGGGAGGTTGCGGTCCTCCAGGGTGATCTTGTCGAACCGGCCGGAGGCCAGGTTCAGGGTGTCCTGAATGGAGGCTTCCGCCGCGCCGGACACCTCTTCGCCGACGAGTTCCCGCAGGTCGCGCTGGCGGGCGATGAACGACACGACGGGGATGGCACGTCGAGCGTCACCGCCCTCCACGAAGTTCGTGATCTTGCTGGCCTCGCGGGCCACGAACTTCTGCTCGTGGATAAGCGTCGCAAGCCAGAGGATCAGCTCGTCCAGGAACAGGATGAGTCCGTCGTAGCCGAGCGACTTCGCGTGCTCGGCGATGACCGACAGACCGGCGTCCAGGGAGATGAAGCCGTGCTCGTTCTCGACGGCGTTCTTGGCGAAGCCAGGGAAAAGGTTCGTGCTGGCGTCGTTGACCAGCTTGGCGCGCAGCTCGGCCGGGGTGGAGGGATTGCGGAGGTTGAGCGGGGTGCCGCCCTCGTGGTTCTCCTCGGCGGCGAGGGCGGTGTCGAGGAGCTGCGGGGTCCAGGCGAAGCCCTCACCCCACTCGTCCGTCTCGCCGTCGCCCGCGTCGCCGCCGCCCAGGCCACGGATGACCGCCTCGTCACCGTAGGTGGCACGGTTGGCCCGGATGTCGGCGAAGAGGGAGTCGGTCCGGTACACCTGCGGGGTCGGGGCGTCCGGGTGCAGCTTCTTGACGTGCGTGACGTACCCGCCGAGCACCCGCTGTTCGAGGGCCTTAGCGCCGAGCATGTGGTACGGCACGAGCAGGAACCGCTTGCCGTCCGTGGTCAGCCACTCATGCTTGGTCAGCACCGGGTCGAACTCGGTACGGGCACGGGCGGCCGGGTCGCCGCTGAGCAACGCGTACAGCACGGCCATGAAGTGGGACTTACCGGAACCGAACGAGCCGTGCAGGTAGGCCGCCTTGGAGCGATGCCCGTCGAGCGAGGACTTGATGAGCGCCAGCGCCTCGTCGAAGTTCTCCAGCAGCCGCTCGGTGACGACGTAGTCCTTGAGCGCGTTCTGGGCGCCTTCGGGTGTCGTCGCCTCGGCGAGGGACAGCACGAAGTCCGAAGTGGAGATGTTCTCTTTGATGTCGATGACATCGCGGAGGAAGGGCGGCTGGGCCATTGCGGGTCTCGCTCTCCCTGACGGTGATCGGTACTGCTGCTCGTACTCGGTGTCGTGCGGGGTCCGCCGCGGAGTCCCGAGGCCGGTCCGAGGGGTGGGGCGGGGCTCAGGGGTGCGGATGGCCGGTGCGGCGGGCCGGGTGTCCTGGCCTGAGGCGAGGACGGAACCGGTCATGCGGTGACCGGACGGGAACGACGCTCACGGCATCGGCCGGGTCAAGGTAGACGGGTTCGCGGCGTCTGTACTTTTCGTCCCCCTCGTACTGAACGTCACCCGTACGGCCTGCGCATAGCACCCTACATCCGTACTCCCATCGACCCCGTGCCGTACACCCTCGCGCACCGTCCGTGCGGGCCGCTCCCGTCCCGTCCCGCCGTGAGCACTACGGCCGCCATCGTCCTGACCGGTAGGCGTCCAGCAGTTGTCGGCTCGCGACCGTGAAGGGGTGTTCGGGGCCCAGGCCGCGTTCCCGCCGCTCGACGACGTCGGTCATCAGCGCGATCCCCTCCTCCACGTGTCCGAGCGCGGCCCGGGTCCGGGAGAGGAGTTGCCGGGCGGCGAGCACGATCGGGTACTCGGGCCCGAAGCGCCGCACATACGTCTCGGCGACCCGCCGGATCTCACGGTCGGCCTCGTCGAAGCGGCCCAGGAGGTACAGCGCCCACGCGTGGTTGTGCCGGGCGCCCAGTGTCACGGTGTGGTCGGGGCCGAGGAACCGATCGCATTCCGACGGCAGCGTGAGCAGTGTGCCGCCTTCCTCGGTGACCACTTCGGCAGCGGGCAGCATCTCCAGCAGGCTGGCGCGGGCCCGCAGGGTCAGCGGATGCGTGAGGCCCAGCGCCGAGCACCGCCCGGCGACGGTGTCGCGGAGCAGCGCGACGGATTCCTCGCGTCTGCCCAGGTTCGCCAGCACGAGCTGGAGTCCATAGCCGCTGTCCGTGGTGTCGGGGTCGTCGGCGCCGAACAGGCGCTCCTGGGCGTCCCGGACCGCGCGGAGCGCCGCTTCGGCCTCGGCGTACCTGCCCAGCCGGAACAGTGCCCGCCCTGCCCTGGAGCGGGCGGCGAGGACCGTACGGTGGTCCGCGCCGAGGAGTCGCTGTGCGAGGTCCGCCGCGCTTCGGGCGGTCTCCCAGGCGGAGAGGTAGTCACCGGTCCGGTGCAGGGCGACCGACAGCCGCGTCGCGACGGCCAGGGCGTCGGCGGCGGACGGCCCGCCGATGTGCCCCAGCAGGGCCAGCGCGTGAGGTACCAGCAGGCGCAGTCGCGGATCGTGCGGACCCGCGTCGGGTACGCCGGGCACGGCCGCGTCGAGCAGCCGGACGGCTGTCGTGTCGAGGGCGGGCACCAGGTCCGCGGGGGTCGCCGCCGAGACGCTGTCGAGCAGGATGCCGTGGCTCTGTACGCAGCGCGCGCCGGCGGCGTCGACCAGTTCGGACAGCGACTGGTCGAGGAGGGCTCTGAGGGCTGTCTCGGTTCGGGCACGAGGCAGTACGGCGCCGATGTCGGCGTGGTTGAGCAGGGTCAGCGGCAGCGGCTCGGCAGCGAACCGGGCCAGCAGTCTGAGCAGGTCCGCCGCTTCGGGCAGCCCGCGCGCTTCGAACGCGTCGAGGGTCAGCTGCCAGGTCAGACCGACCAGATGCCGGGGGTCCGCTTCGGACAGCGCGTCGGCTCCCCGGTCGATCAGCTGGACCCGTTCGTCTCCGTCGAGCTGGTCCCCGTAGGCGTCCATCGTCCAGGGGTCGATGACCTGGTGGGAGAGGAAGCCGCCCGCCAGGGTGAGGGCGAGGGGCAGCCGCCCGAGCCGGTCCGCGACCCGCGCCGCCTGCTCCGTCGTACCGCTGTGCGGTGCGAGATCGCGCAGCACGAGCGCGGCGTCCTCTCGGGGCAGTACGCCGATGTGCTGCAGCTCGGCGCCCGGCCACCACCGGGCCGCCGCTCGCCGTGTGGTCACCAGGACAGTGCCGCGGGGGCTGGTGCGCAGCCAGTTGCCGTCCCGCAGGATCTCCGGCTCGTCGGTGTTGTCCAGGACCAGTAACCAGGGTTCGGCGGAACGGTCGAGATACGTCCAGACGAGATCGGCGGCAGGTCTGAGGCCGTTGCGTGCGGCGAGCAGTTCGCCGTCGCCCGCCCCTCGGTCGGCGGCGACGGCGAGCATGCCGGCGCGCAGGCTCGCACGGTCGGAGGCGTTGACCCACAGGCCCACCCGGCCCTGTTCTCCGGTGACCTCCTGGAACAGGGCGCAGGCGACCGCCGTCTTGCCCGAGCCGCCCATGCCGTACAGCACATAGACCTGGCCGCCGCGCTCCTCCTCGACGCTCGCCCGCAGGCGTTCCATCACCTCGCTGCGGTCGCGGAGCGCGACGGGGGGCCGGCCGACCGCCGGGCGTCGCACCGAGTCCGGTCCGCCGTGCTCCGGCCCGTCACCGCCGTAGTGGTGGTGTTCGCTGATGTGCTGGTCGCCCCGCGACTGGTAGACACGTCCCTGGTCCTCGGCGTGGCCGTCCGTCCCACCCGTCATCGCTCTGCGATGTGCTGATCACGTCCCGCTTGGTAGACCCGGGCCTGACCGGACGCTGTGGCGTGCTGGTTGATCTGCCGGGCGGCCGAGCCACCGGGATCGAGTTGGTCCAGCAGCGCGCGCAGTTCCTCGACGGCGGCGGGCCGGGCTACGAGCAGCCGCCGCACCAACCCCTGCCACTGAAGGCGTAGTTCGTCCAGGGTCTCCTGGTCGTCCGTCGCCGCGGCGGCCAGCACGTCCTCGCGGCCGGCTTCCAACTCGGCGGCGACGGTATCGGCGCGCTCGGGTTGCGTCCGGCGCCAGAGCTGTGTGATCCCATCACGCACATGGTGCCAGGCCTCGGTCGCCATCAACGCGACCAAGGTGGTCCCCGCGCTCTGTGCAAGCAAGGTCACTTCTGGGTCCACAGCCGCCCCTCCGTTCACCCGTTTTTCCGACAGCGCAGATGGAAGGTGTCACCTGTCGGGCGTTGGCATGATTTTCTTTCCGATCAATATCATTCCACCCCTGAGCGACATGGGACAAGGAGGAATCAATCTCGCCATTACCCCCGCGGGTCGGGTGTAACACATGGTCAGGCAGGCGAGTTGCACGCTACAGTGAGGCATCCCGACCGATCGAGGGGGCGATGGAATTGGCCAGGCCATGGGAAGCAGATCCGGACACAAGTTTCAAACAGCGGCTGGGAAAAACTCCCCAGGAGTTAGGAAACACAACCGGGACTCCTGACTGCCCGGACATCTGGGAACTGGCCAACGGCGACATCGCCATCATCGGCCGGGACCTCACCCAGTCGCTCGGCAGGAACCTGCCCGACGGGGTCTCGATCGGGTCGGACGAACGCCTCGTGGTCATCCCCAGGAACATGCTCATCGCGGCGAAGCCGGACATCCCCAGTGTTTGACTCCTTCCCCGGCGGCGCCTCCGAACGCCTGGACCGCCCGACGTACCACGCGGACTTGGGACGGGTCTACGCCAACGGGATCGGCTTCCTCAACAAGCTTGAGCGCGGCCAGCACTTCAAGGAGCGCGGCTTCCCGAGCTGGGAGGCCTTCGCCGACGGCGACTGGGAGAGAGCCCTGTCTCTGGCCGACGAGAGGCGCGAGGACTACGCCCAGGAACTCCGCCAGGCGTCGCAATTGGGCGTCACGCACCGCCGCCTCCGCGTCGTGGAATTCCCGATCACGCCGTATGTGCAATGGGAGTTATTCGTCCTGCGCGTACGCGTGGACCTGGGCGACGACATCAAGGTTCTCGACGCTCGCGATATTTCGCACATCGAGCGGACTCGCTCCGTTCCAGAAGTAGTGATTCTCGGCGATGTAGCCATGTATGAGGTCGTTTACGACGAGGACGGAAATGCAGCCGGAGCCAACCGCTACACCGACCGCTCACTGATCCGGGAAACGAACGTCGGATTCGATGCGCTTTATGAGCGTGGTGAGGGATTCCACGATTTCTTCGACCGGGAGATCGTCACCCTGGCCCCGCCCCGGGTGTCCGGTGCTCCGACGGGTTTTCGCGGTTCGCGGTGATCAGCAAGGCGGGTGACGAGCGAGCCCTCGTGCCAACAGATCACCACCGCCCCCGGCGATGACGAGAACGCCCGCCGCATCGGCCGCCCCTTCGGCATTCAGGAGTGCGCTTGCGGTGTCAAGGCTGAGGTTCCTCCAGCTTGATGGCAGTGGCGTCTGCGTCGCGCTGATCAGCGTGTGCTGCGGTGAAAGGTCCGTGGTCTTCCACGACTTCCCCTTCCACGACTTCCCCATCCACCAATCGGTGCGACGGTTCCGCCAGCGGCAAGCTGGAGAGGTGCCTCTTGAGCCTCCTGGCCATCGGAAGGAAGGTCGCAAGAGTGAGCCCGCCAGAGACAACGGCCCCGACGAGAGGGATGGCCTTCGAGACGCTCTTCGCGAAGGTCTGCTTTGTCATCTGGACGCCGAGGTAAGCCGCGACCTTTTTCACTATCGGGTAGATGACACCCTGGGTGAGTGCCTTCTGGGGCAGCTTCTTGGCGACCTGCTCCGCCATCATCCCGGCGACCTTCCCCACAGCGGCGTTCGCCGACTGGGTGCCGAACATCACGCCGAAGAACAGCGTGAGCACCCCCATGGTCGCGTCATCGACGTCATCGCCGTCGTCGGAGAACAGATCGGGCCAGCTGTAGAGGTAGGCGAGTTTCTGCGCGATACGCACCATGTGGCCGAAGTACTGGGCCACGTCGGCGGGCACAGTGGCGGGAAGGGCGAGGACGCCGGGGATCCCGGCAGCGGCGGAGAGAGCGCTGACCTTGGCGGTTTCGTAGCGGATGGAGTCGTTGGCCACCTTGTCGAGAACCTCGACAGTGATGCCCGCCGCAGCGGGGGTCTCTTCTATCGCCCTTCGGATGTCATCCTCGGAGCAGTGGCGAGCCAGCGCACTTCGGAGGTACGCCTCCCTGTTGATACGCACACCCGGAAGCTTTGCTGCCGCCAGCAGCACCGCGGAGAAGCGCGACTCGGGGTTCTCGATCCCTTTGCCCTGTTTCATAGCAGGAACCTACAGTAACTCCGCGCCCCAAGGGCCGGACTGTGTCAGCTCAGTTGGGGGCCTCGCCATGTGAGTGACGGTGGGGAGGGCTGGGTCCATCACGATGTCGATCGTCGCCGGGGAAGCCGACCGCCGTCGCGAACCGAGCGTCTCTGGGCGGACGTTGATGGCCGTGGCAGCCAGCGCCGGCGCGACACCCGGTGAAGCGAGGCGCCAGGGCTGCTGGAGGTGCTGCGGAGGCGGACATGCGCAGGGCCCTCGGCAACCTGCCACAGCGTCCCGCACCCGAACGCGAGTGCACCATGCGCTTCACCTCAACCCCACGCGGGGCCGCCTCGCCCGCCGACTCCTCGGACCAGCCGTCGCGGATCGAAGCACGAAGACACGCTCGACCCTGTCCGTCACGGAGCGACCGCGCGTACGAAGAGCGTCCCAATGTGCCCAGGCTGAGGCGCGTCGAGCACCGTCGCGTCGGCCGTTGCGAACCCGGCCCGCGTGAGCAGGCGCTCCCAGACTGCCGGACGGTAGCTGTAGCGGTAGGTGAACATCGCCTTCCCGGCGAAGCCTCCCTTGTACATGCCCTGCGGCCCGTACGCGCCGGGGATGGCCGGCGGCTGCGAGAACACGAAGACGCCGCCGGGCCTGAGCCGTTGGCGGACAAGGGGGAAGAGACGGCCCGGGTCGGTGAACCAGGCGGCTCCGAAGATCGAGTAGACCGCGTCGTACACCTCCTCGTGCCCGCTCAGGTACTCCAGCACTTCGCAGCACACGAACTCCGCACCGGTAACGGCCCACTTCGTGGTGGTCTTCTCGACCATGACGGGAGACAGGTCGACACCCCGAGCGGCGATGCCGTGCTGAGCAAGGTGGGCGAGGGCGCGGCCGGTGCCGCAGCCGATCTCCAGCACGGAGCGCGGGTTGCCCAGGAGCTCCAGACCGGGTCCGTGACCGGCGTACTGGGTCCAGCAGAAGCCCGGCTCCGCGTCTTCCTTGAAGGCGGAAGTGGCGAAGGTGTCCCACAGCTCCGTCTCGGCGGCGATGTCGTGTTGTACGGGCAAAGCGATTCCTCTTCGCAACGGCTGGCCCCTGTCCTCCGGAGGGCCGAGGACAGGGGCCGGCGTAGGGGCGTTCAGTGGCTGTCGGGGACCTTGTTGTCACACGGCGAGCAGTCCGTGCCGTCAATCATCCACAGCTCCTCGTCCATGTCGAAGCCGATGGACTTCAGGAAGTCCGCCGTGCGCAGGCACAGACCGTCGCGACGGCGCTCGATGAACGGTGCGTGGTGCTTGTAGCGGCCCGCGTTGTACGCCTCGCAGAGGGCCCACCACACGGGCGTGTCGAGGATGAGCTGGTGCACGCCGATGTCGACGAGCTTGCCGACCCCGAGGTGGACCTCGGGGTGCTCCATGCAGCCAACGGTGTACATGACGGCGTTGCCGAGGATCCGCTCGGCCATGTCGCGGACCATCGTGTGGTCGCGCAGCAGCAGGGCCACCTCGCGGTCCCACAGGGTCATGTCGCCGGCCAGTACGTTTATCGTCAGGTGCTTGATGCGGTGCTGAACGGCGTTGAGGAGTTCCTGCGGGTCCCGTGTGCGGGTGCTCACGGGCCGGTCGAGTGTGGCGGTCATGGACTACTCCTTCGGAGACAGGTCGTGTCGTACCGGTTCGAGCCCGCCCCGCCTGTCAGCCTGTCCCGGCTGAAAGCGCGGCGCGGGCGCCTTGCGGATTCCGTTCCAGCGAGGGCTACTGGGTGACCTGGCTGGAGCGGGCGGCTTGGGTGGAGCCCTGGCGGTTGCCCATTCAGCACACGTGGTCGAGGTGTCCGGAGTGGTCATGAGAAGACCCCACTGCTTGCTGAGTTCAGAGCACGGGTTCGCTCCCGCATGCCTGCTGCCGCTCCTCGTCCGTTGCACGGCGTACGCGAGCAGGGTCGACGTCCCACTCGCGTCCGCCCGTCACCGGCCGAAGCTGCACGACCCGTCCGAGGCGACCATGACGTAGCCAAGCCTGTCGCGCTCGGTGTCGACGACCAGCGCGCCCTCCGGCTGCTGTTCCTCAGGCATCACGCGTCACCCCCCGTCGGATCGCTTCGGCCAGGCGGGCGGCCACGTCGGAGCGCACCCGCCCCAGCTCAATGAGCCGCAGCGTGGGGGAGGCAGGGTCGACTCTCAGCGAGGGCAGGACAAGCCCGACATCGGACAGCGCCGCTCTCAACGTCTCCGCCGCCGCGTGCGGGTCGACGTTGTTCCGTTCTTTCGAGGCCATGAACAGGACGCTAGAAGCGGGGCGTTGACTGGCGGTACGCTGTTTTCTCGAATTTGCTCGCCGCGCGCCCAAGATTGCTGGTGTTTTCTCCTGAGCCCTGCCTGACCCCGTAGTGCCAGGCCCTGACCCCCGACCATGCTGATGGGATCAACACCCCACGGAAGGGAGAGCATCCATGGTTCGTCGGTTGCGCTTCACTGGCACGGACAGCAAGGTCGACGGTTGCCCCGCCCTGCACACGGACGAAGGCACCGGCGAGATCATCGTTCAAGGCACGCCCGTCACCGAGCCCGAAGACCTCACACAGCTCCAGCACTTCGGAGTCGACGAGGCAGCGGTGGCCGTGCCGCGCGAACTGCTCGTGAACTGGGGACCGAAGGAGATGGAGCGAGTGCCGGAACTCGTGGACCGAGCCACCTTCCGCCGCCTGTTCGAGACCTTCGAGCACACCGCCTGGCGGCTGGAGACGCGGCGCGGTTACGCGTCGGACCGACAGGACCCCGACTTTCAGGCGTTCCTGGCCACCGGCTCGTCACCCTGCGACCCTGACGAACCCTGGTTCGTCAACATCAAGGCCCAGACGGGCGCCGGTAAGACGGTCGGCCGTTCCGCATCGCCGACAACCCGCCCACCACGGAACAGCTGTTCCTGCTCGACTACGCCCGGCACAACGCCATCTTCGGCGAGGACATCCGGTACCTGTGGCGCGAGGACGCCGCGCAAGCCGGCCTGCCCTCCGAGGACTTCTGGATCTTCGATTCAAGGCTCGTCGCCCTGCTGCACTTCGATGACGAGGACAACCTGCTCGACATCGAGCTGATCACCGAACCGGCTGAGGTCGTGCGGTATGCCATGGTGCGCGATGCGGCGATGCACCACGCCCTCCCGCGCGACTAGTTCGCCACGCAGGTGGCCACGACCGAATAGCACGTGAACGGTGAGCACTGACTACCAGCAGGCACGGGCGGCGTTGGGGGCGCGGCTGCGCGAACTCCGTTTCACCTGCCCCGGTGGTCGGCTCACCGGTCAACAGCTCGCGCAGCGACTCGGCTGGCCGGGCTCCAAGGTCAGCAAGCTGGAGAACGGCAAGCAGACGGCCGCCCCCGAGGATCTGAGGGCGTGGGCCGACGCGACCGGGCAGCCTGGGGTGTACCCCGAACTCGCTGCCCGGCTGGCCGGGTTCGAGTCGCACATCAGGTCATGGCGTCGAGCGCTGGCGAACGGCTTCAAGCCCCTTCACGAGGGGCTGAGCGCCGAGATCGACCGCACCTCGGACATGTGGGTTTGGGAGGAGTCGGTGATCGCCGGACTGCTGCAGACCCCGGAGTACGCCCGGCACGTCATCCAGCGGTATGCGGAGCTGCT
This sequence comes from Streptomyces sp. NBC_00885, assembly GCF_045207475.1. Classification (NCBI taxonomy): domain Bacteria; kingdom Bacillati; phylum Actinomycetota; class Actinomycetes; order Kitasatosporales; family Streptomycetaceae; genus Streptomyces; species Streptomyces sp. NBC_00885. Next base: position 6,207,562 of record NZ_CP108796.1, on the reverse strand, counting down.
GGACGGACCCGGCGACGTCGAGGCAGCCGTCCTCTCTCGGGTGCAGCGCCAGGAATGGCTGTACCGGTCCAGCCGCAGGCTGCACGTGTTGATGTGGGAGGCCGCGTTGCGGTCGCTGATCTGCCCGCCCTCGGTGCTGGCGAGCCAACTCGACCGCCTCAACAGCATGATCGGCATGGACACGGTCGAACTGGGTGTCATCCCCTTCACGGCGTCCGTCAAGATCGTGCCTGCCAATGGCTTCTGGGTGCTCGATGACCGGCTGGTCGTCGCCGAGGACTGGCACGCCGAACTGTGGCTGGACGACGCCGACAACATCGCCTTGTACAAGAAGGTCTGGAAGTCCCTCAGCGAGTCGGCGGCGTACGGGGCCGACGCCCACAACCTCATCAACTCGGCCCGCCGAGCCCTGAATGCGCGTTGACGACGTTGTGGGTGTGGCAGGGCCCCTGGGCAAGCACCCGCCTGCCCAGGGGCCCTGCCCTGTCAGAGGGTCGCGAACTCGACGAACGCGGTCCACGCCGTGGGAACCACGGCGAGTGCGGCGCGGGTTGTGTCCTTCGAGTCGCGGACGTGGACCCTGGTGGGGCGGACGGCGACCTCGACGCATTCGCCGCCTTCCTCGCTGCTGTAGCTGCTCTTGCGCCATGCCAACTCGTCTATGGGCGACTGATATACGTGCGTGTTCATGGCTCTCCCAGCAACTTCTCTACGTACGCCAATGATTCACGAGGAGTCAGGGCCTGCGCCCGGATGATTCCGTACTTGGCCTCCAGCGCACGGACCCGTTCCCGCTCCGTTTGCAGGCGGCTCACGTTCTGTACCTCGACGTACGCGATCCTCCGCCCTTCCTTCGTCTCGATCAAGGTGAAGGGACCAGCCATACCAGCGTTCTCCTCACGGTCGAGCGGCATCACCTGGATCTCGACGTTCCGCCGCTCCCCTGTCAGGAGGATGTGCTCAAGCTGGCCACCCAGGACTCCCCGTCCTCCGATGGGACGCCTCAACACGGCCTCATCGATGACAAAGCTGGCGAGCGGCGCATCGCGGCTGGACAAGATCTCCTGCCGGGCCAGGCGCGCCGACACTCGCTGTTCGATCAGCTCGTCAGCCATGGGTGGCCGCATCATCATGAAGATGGCCCGCGCGTACTCCTCGGTCTGCAAGAGCCCAGGCACCGCCTGGTTCGCGTACACATGCAGCTCAACGGCCTCCGCCTCCAACCGTGCCGCATCCCGGAAGAACGCCGGATACTGAGCCCGAGCCACCTCCTCCTTGCTCGCGCTCAACACCCCACTCGCCCCCAGCACTTCATCCGCCTGGTCGATGAACTTCGGCGGCGGGATACGTCTCGCCTGCTCGAACGACGCGATCGTCGAGGCCGAGTACCCGGTCAGCGACCCGAGCTTCGCGCGGTCCATCCCCGCGCGCTCCCGGAACAGCTTCAACTGCCGCCCGAACACGTAGAGAATGCCCGTCCCGAACTCGTACTCCGGCTGTTGAACCTCGTCGTCCATGCCGCAGCTCCTCCCGTACGACCATCAAGTCACCGGACACCGCCCGCCCAACGCACGGCCCGGAAACCGGTCACGCCCGACATCACGTACAAGCGCACCGCCGACGTGTACAGCCCGCACCCGTCAGCGCATCGCTCCTGGTCAACGCTACGCAGAGTCCGCAACTGTTGACCCCATGAAGTCAGCAACTCCCCCGAACAGGCATATGCCACAGCACCCCACACCCGAACGCGAGTTCACCATGCACTTCACCTCAACCCCAGGCGGCGCCCGCCTCGCCCGCCGACTCGTCTCACACCGCCTGAACGACTGGGGCCACCCCTACACAACCCCGGCCAACGAGACGCTCACCCTCATCACGGCAGAACTCACCGCCAACGCCGTACGCCACGGCCACGTCCCCGGCCGGGACTTCCACCTCCAACTCACCCTGGCCGAGGACACCTTCCGCATCGAGGTGACCGACACCCGAGCCGAGAAACAGCCCTCGTCCGCTCCCCCGACCCCCGACTCCGCATCCGAGTCCGGCCGCGGGCTGCTTCTCGTCGCCGCGCTCGCGGACGACTGGGGCGTCACCCCTCGCCCGGCCGCCCCCGGCAAGACCGTCTGGGCCGAGCTGCGCGTACCGACCGGAGGCCACCCGCGCATGCACCAGGTGGCCCCTCGTCCGGCAGACTCGGCGTCGGCGTACGGGCACAACACCGAGTCGTTTACGGCTACTTCTTCACAGCGGCGCGACGGCCTCGGGTTGCGGCCGGGGGCTGCCATTTACGGAGATCGTCGTCGGTGAGTCCATGCTCGCCCTGCTTCTGCTGGCGGTAACCGGCGAAGAAGTCCGCCGGGGAGCCGCTGTAGAGCATGTCGAACTCGTTGTGCCACTGGGACAGCCACGGCTGGAGTTCCAGCAAGCCGGCGAGGAACGGCGTGATCTCCTCGGTGGACAGCGCGGTGTTGGTGAAGTACGTGGCGAGGGCCTGCGCCTGCTCCCGCTGGTCCCAGCCGGCCCAGCCGTACAGCTCTGGGGTGGCGGCGTTGGTCTGCCCATAGGAGACGAACCGCTCCTTGGGCACGTCGAGTTTGCCGCGCACCTTCCAGTAGGAGGAGCGGAGGAAGTCGGCCGAGGTGTACTTCGGCGGCACAGGGATGGAGTCCCGGATCTTCCGCTTGGCGGGCTCGTCGGGAGCAGCGTCCTCCTTGCGCTGGAGGTCCCACACCTCTTCCCAGTCGGCGCGCTTCTTCAGCCCGGAGGGCTTGTAGCGCAGGGCGGAGAGGAACGGCATGTGTTCGTCGGTGATCAACTCAGCGACGACCTTCGCGAGTTCCTTGCGGGGCGCGTAGAGCTTGGCGACGGAGACGAAGTCCTCGTCACGGGAGAGAGCGTCGGAGAGGCGGGCCAGGGTGAGGATGGTGGGCTGGCCGTTCTCGTCGAACCAGTGGTCGCGGTTCTCCATGCGGTCGAGCAGCCAGGAGCGGAGGGCCTTCTCCTGAAGCGCGTCCCAGCCTTCGGTGGCCCAACGGCGCTTGTACTCGGGGCGCTCGACCATGCCGATGGCACGGTTCGACTCGATGGCATTGATCCGCTTCTGGACGACATCGCGGTAGGGAGCGGGCCAGCGGGCGGGGATCTCCGTGATGGGGGTGGAGTTGTGCCGCTTGAACCACTCGTCGCTGGCCTCGCCTGCGGCTACGCGTCGGGCGAGGACAATCTCGAAAGCACGCTCGCCGAGGGCCAGTTCGGGGAGGTTGGGGTCGTCGGGGTCCTCGGAGACGCGGAGGTCTTCGGGATGAAGGTTGTAGAGGGAGTAGACCTGCCAGTCCAGTTCTTCCTGGAGGGCGATCATTCGGGCACGGGTGGACTCCCAACCGGTCTTCGCCTCCCGAAAAACCGTAACTGTCGGAGTGGTCTCGGCAGCCACATGTACAGCGCTGGTGGCGGCGAGTCGCTGGGCGAGGAAATCAAGCGCGGCACTGAGGACAGTGGGAGAGTCGGGAGGAAGGGGAAAATCTTGGACCTTTGTATTGGTGAACTCGTAAAAATCTTCGAACGGGATTGTGGATTGCCGAGCACCCCTAGAATCTACCGTGCTTCCCTTGTTGTGACTAACTTGCTTAAGCCAGAAGCAAGCCGCAGAACTATTGAGCAGCCCGAGCAGACTTAGATACTCGTCCTCACTTGCGTCCTTGCGTAGCTTGATCACCGGAGCGGTCTGCTTGAAGACCTTTCCACCCCGATCGAGTACGAAGTGGTTGTGGGTGGTCACGTAGGGGAAAGTGATTGATAGCGCGGACTCATGGCGGCTTGGGAAAAACATGCCGAGATCGAACCAGCGAAGTCCCCGCTCCTCTGGCACCTTCCCGAAATACAGGCGCCTGCGCAAGTTCGTCCGGAAGGCCCACAGGTGGTTCATGGATGACTTGCCCAGTTGACGCTGTCCACCATCCCAGCCGAGGGGCATAATGACGCGCTGCGGATCGTCGATAGTGAAATCCCGCACCTCGTCGCCGCTCACGAGGAAGACGCAGTCTTCCCTGAAACCAAGACGTGCCGCGGCATCGTCAGGTGCCAGGAACGCGTCGTCTTCCAGAGTGAGCGCTGTCATTCCGATCACGGACGAGTTCTGCGCCAGGTTCCCAACAGAGACTTCTGCAAGCCTCTCCACCATTTCTAGACCACCGTCCGTCAGGATCCACGGCTGCCGACCGAAGTCACGTACGCGGTCGAGATCATCGACGGACACCCACGAACTCACTGAGCCAGGATTGTCAATCTGGTCCGTGATGGCCTTCCAAACGGTCCCGTCTTCCGGCCTTGTCGGTACGCTCGGTTCACCCTGCACGCTCCGGACCGTGCGAATCGTCTCCGACCGCCCGCTACCTCCGCGCCGTCTGCCCACCAGGATGAGTGTCGGCGTCCCATGGCCAGGGATATAGGCGCCCGACGTATCAACGACTTCCGTCAGCTCTACTTCATGCCTGAAGTACGACTCGATCAGTTTAGTTCCGAACTCTCTCTTCATAAACGAGTTCGCGGTGATCTGGCCTACCATGCCATATCCGCGCCCCTCGGCGTTACCTCGTTTAGCCAGCTCAAAGAACCGCTGCGCAAATGGCACCGACAGGGCGTACTTGCCCGCACAAGCGCTGTAAAGCTCTCTGTACAGCGCGTTCAAATCTTTATCCTTCACGGTGATGTACGGCGGATTCCCCACAACCACGTGATAGCGCCCCTGCTGCAAGATCCCCGAGTGCTCGTACACGTCCTCCGTGGTATACGCGAACGACGCCAGCGGGTCGTCTACGCCATCATCCCCACCCAGCGTCAACTCCAACTGCCGCGCCTTGATGAGCGAGTCACCCACCGCCAGATGAATCGGCCACTCGTACTTCGCGGCCTCCACCAGCGTCCGCACCCCACTCGCCGCCATAGCCGCAACCAACAGCCGGAACCGAGCAATAGCCACCGCGAACGGGTTGATGTCCACCCCGTACACCGAGTCCAGCGCCGCCCGCACCCGCTCGTGCACGTTACGTCCCGGCTGCCCCTTAGCCCAGAGCCGCACCAACCGCCGAAACGCCCCCAGCACAAAGTGTCCCGAGCCACACGTAGGGTCGATCATCTTGAGTTCCTCGTACCCGAACTCGCGCACCGCCGGGTTCATCGTCCGGTCGAGGATGAACTCCTCCACGAATTCCGGCGTCTGAAGCAGCGCGTACGTCTTCCGCGCCGCCTCGCTCAAGTCCTGGTACAAGTCGCCCAGGAATCGCGTGTCCCAGCCCTCCGTACCGCCCTCGTTCAGCAGGTCGGTGAAGTCGTGTACAAGGACGCCCGCCTCGTCCCTCCCCCTCCAGAACTCGACCAGCTCCCGCGCACAATCGTGCGACAGCGGAACCTGATACAGCGGATTGTGCCGCTTGTCGAAAAGTAGCCGTCCCGCCTGCCCCTGCCCCAGCTCCTCGAACGCCTTCTCCAGCCACCCCCGGTACGTCGGATCCTCGTCCGACTCCACATACGCGTCGTACCGAGACTCAGCCAGCTCCCGCCGGTCGCTGTCAGGCCCCGTCAGGTGCGGCTCCGGAATCAACCGGTTGTCCTCGCAGAACCGCACGAACACGGTCCCCAGCACCCACGCCACCGCGACCTGCGTGACCCGCTCGTCCAGCCACGAGGTCCACGTCGCCGCCGTACGCCCCAGCTTGCGTGCCTGGTCGTACTCGGCCCTCAGCCGCGCGCCGACATCCACCAGCGCCTTCACTTGGCGCCCAAGGTCGGCTTCGACCGCCTTGACCTGCTGCTTCAGGTCGTTCAACAGAGCCTTGCGGTCGATCACTTGACGTCTCCCTCGACACCACTGGCACTAGCCACAACCTCACCGGACCCGCGATGGGCATTGCCCACCCACGTGTCCGGAAGCTGAATCCACTCCCCCAGGCCGGCCTGGTACGGCACGGCCACCTGCCCGAGCCGGGGCTCGCGCGAGGGGTCGCTCTGCGGGACCAGGAGCCACAGCCCCCGCCCGCCCCGCCGGGCCGCCGACGCCAGCCGGTCCAGGACGCCCATCGCGTCGTACCGGGCGAACACCCCGGCCTCCGTCAGCAGCACAGGACCGACCCCGCCACCACCGTTGCCCAGCAGCTCCGCGATCCGAGGCTCCACCGCGCCCCACGCCGTCCGCGCGTACTCCGCGAACCGCACCGCCCCCTTCGAGCCCGGCTCGGCGGCGTCCGCCTTGAGCAGGGTCTCCCAGGTGGGCTTGGTGCCCGGCGTGACCTGGGCGTGCAGGGCTTCCAGGAACAGCTCCGTCACCGACACCGCATCCGTGCCCAGCCTCCCGGCGCCCAGTTCCCGCACCGCGTCCCGCACGAGCTGCTGCCGTACGGTCAGCACCCGGTACCCGTCCCGTCGGGCCGACGCGAGCAGCCGTTCCTCAGCGCGTACTGCGCCCGCGAGCTGCGGGTCGTCGGCGTACCGCGTCACCGCACCCGTACGCGTCGACTGCCGCCACGCACCCGTCGTCAGATAGCTCGACGCGTCGTCCACCCGCGTCGGCAGGTAGCGCAGCACGCCCTCGCGTTCGTGCATGCTCAGCGACAGTTCAAAGCCGGCGTCGCGCAACGCCTTGGTGAGCGGGCCGCCCGTCGGCAGTTCGTGGTGCGTGCCGCCACGCCCGTCGGGAACGACCATCTCCGGGAAGCGAGCACGGACCCGCTCGTGCACGGCCTCGCCGGTCAGGCCCGGCTGCTGCCCCTCCGCCATACCCGGGGTCCAGCGGACGAGCCCCGCCTGCGTGAGGCGCAACGCCCTGACGAGCGACAGGTCCCGCGGGTAGATCTCCAGGCGTGGTGTGGCGGCGGCGTTCACGGATGCCGCAGCCGCCAGTTCCACCATGCGCCGCTCGTCCCAGTCGACCGCGCCCGGTGGCACCGTCAGCGCGCCCAGTTCGGCCAGGACGGTCGCGGCCGTCGGCAGGGTGTCCAGCTTGGCGAGCCGGTCGGCCGTCTTGCCGAGACGGGTCGCGTACTCCAGCAGGCCGGGCGCGGTCGGGGTGTCCGGGCCGTCGTTCTCCCGTACGTCGAGGGCGAGCAGGCCTGCGCCCAGGGACTCGTCCGTGGCCTTGCGGTTCGGCTGGTGCTGGAACTCGGCTTCCTGCGGGAGCAGTTGCTCGACCTCGACCACGGCTCGTACGGCCGCCAGCGCCATGGCCCGCCGCTGCTCACGCCCCGCGAGATGCGTGCCGCGCCGGACCGCCAAGGCATCCGCGATCTCCACCGCCGAAGCGACCCGTCCCATGCTCACCAGCAGGTCGATGATCTCCTCGCGCAGTGCCTGGACGGCGGGCTCCGCCTTCCAGCGCTTGCGCTCGTCCTTGAGCATCTGCGGGATACGGCCGTGGCTCAGGGCGAGCGCGTCAGCAACGTCCTTCTGCTTCGGCCAGACCCCGATGTCGGGCAGCACGCCGTGCTCGTCGGGCAGGCGCAGCAACAGCCGCACCATCTCCGCCTTGTTGCGGTTGGAGCCGTTGTTGTTGACGGCGGGCACGAAGACGGTGGCGAGGGTGTCGAGGCTGACGGAGCGGAGCGTGCGGGGGGACAGCGCGCCCGCCGAGGCGCCCGTGGCGAGTTCGCCGACGAGGGCCGACTCGGCGGCGGTGAGCTGCTCCAGCTCCTCCTTGGCCTCCGCGCGTCCCTTCGGCGTGAGCGGCGAGACGGGGATCTCGCGCAGCCGCTCGCCCCACTCGCGCTGCCTCTGCTGGACCTCGTTGCGGGTCTTCGCTCCCAGTCCGGGGGCATTGACGAGCTTGCGGCGGCTGTAGTCGAGCAGTTCGCCGACCGTCGTGGTGCCCAGGCCGTAGAGGAAGGACTGGGCGGCGGGCGTGAGGCCGGAGACGGTCAGCGGGGTGTCGCGCGTGACCTCGGCGGCGAGGCGGTCGCGCTGCTGCTCGGCGGTCTCCGGCTCGGCGTCCGCGATCGCCGCGGCGGCGGCGGCCTCGGCGGGTGTCCCCTCCCCTGCGGTCGCGGCGGCCGGGTGGCGGGAACGGTGGCTGGACGGGACAGTCTGAGAGGCGTCGAGGAAGACCTTGCGCCAGGCGTCCCGCATCGGCTTCAGCTCGGGGAACCGCTGCCCGGCGTCGCGGTGCATGGCCTTCTGGAAGAAGGCGACGAGACCGTCCCGTACGGCCGGGTCGAAGGCCTCGGCCGCGATGGTCGGGTACGGCCACTCCTTGGCGCCGGTCATGCGGGGCAGGACACTGCCGTCGCCCCACTTGGGCAGCTCGCCGGAGGCCATCTGGTGCAGGGTGACGGCGACGGCGTACCGCTCGGCGTGCGAGTCGTACGAGCCGCGGGTGATGACGTCGACGAAGGGGTCGAGGTAGCCGTCGGTGCCCGCGTTGGTGCTCTTCGCCGGATAGCCGGCGAGGGAGAAGTCGATGAGGACGAGTTCGCGGGTGCGGTTGGGGCGGATGCGGATGGCGATGTTGTCGGGCTTGATGTCGCGGTGCCAGACGCCCTCGCCCTCCAGGAAGTCGACGGCTCCGAAGAGGTAGTCGCCGTACGCCTCCAGCTGGTCGACCTGAAGGCGGCCGTTCTCGCGGAGCTGGCGGGAGACGGTCTCCTCACGGCGGCGCGGGCGCGCGCCGCCCTCGGTGCCCTGTCTGTTGTCGTCGCGTTCGTCGCCGACGTACTCCAGTGCCAGGACGGTACGGCCGCCGATGTGCAGCGGATCGGGTTCGACGAGGCGGATGATGCCGGAGTGGGGGCGCAGGCGTCCCATGGCCTCGGCCTCGCGGGCGAGGATCTCGCTGCGGCTGTCGGAGAGGGCGACCTTCAGCACGGCCAGCGGGCGGGTCCTGCGTGCTTCGGCCTGAAGGTCGCGGACGAGGAAGGCGCGGCTGGTGGAGCCGGTGCCGAGGCGGCGGCGGATCTCCCACCGGCCGGCGAACACGTCACCGGCGACGGCCTCCAGCGGGTCCTTGTCGGCGGCGGTCTCGTCGTCCTCGTCGGCCGGCCCCTCCGTGGCGGTGGCCGCCGGGGCCGGGGCGGTGAGGGAGTCCTCGACGACCTCCAGCAGCTCCAGGAACTCGTCCACGCTGGACAGCCGCTGGCCCGGCCGGTATGCGGTGGCGGCCTGCACCAGGTCGTCCACGTCCTCCGACAGTCCGTCCACCAGGGAGCTGGGGCGCAGGCCCTCCCCCGCCTCCAGGCGGGCCAGCAGCTCGGCCTGGCTGGCGGCCGGGGCCTTGCCGGTGACCAGCAGGTAGGTGAGGACACCGAGCCCGTACACGTCGAGGTGGACCGGGTCGGGGTTGAGGGCGGTGAGTTCGGGGGCGAGGTAGGCGTCGGCGTCGTCGGCCAGGTGCATCGCGGACAGGGCGGTCGGCGCGAAGCGGGTCATGCCCTGGCCCTGGGAGGAGTCGCCGCTGCGCTGGGTGGCGATCTGCCAGTCGGAGATCTGGAGGTGCGGGGTGAGCCAGGCGGCTTCCTCCCCCACCGCCCGGCCCTTCCTGCCGCGCGGCCGGGGGACGACGAGCACGGAGCGGGCGGCGAGCGCCCGGTGGTGGATGCGGCTGGAGTGCGCGGAGCGCATGGTCTCGGCGAGCTGGCGGACCAGCGCCATCCGGCCGAGGATGTCCAGCTTCTCGCCGTACTGGACCAGGTACTCGTCCAGCTTCAGGGTGTCCGGGTGGTAGTCGAAGATCAGGGCCGGGCCGGCGGTGTGCCCGGAGGGGAAGTACTGCTTGAGTTCGACCACGCCCGGGTGCTTGAAACGGCCCAGCACCGCGGCTTCGCGCCGGGCGGCGTTCTCGACGGACTGGCGCAGGGAGGCGTCGGAGCCGCGCTCACTGAGGTAGATGCGGACGCGGGCGGCCTCGGGAAGGTCGCTGTGACGGGCGAGGTAGTCCGCCCAGGTGGGCCCGGAGTCGAAGGACTTCCGCTCCAGCTCGTACGGGCCGACCTTGTACTGCGCGTCGCTCTTGCGGATGCCGATGTTCTTGAGGGCCGCCTCGATCTCGCGCGAGCCCGTCGCGGTGACGCGGCGCCGCTCGTCACGCGGAGGCTGCTTGAGCATCTCGACCAGCTGGTGGACGGTGTACACGCCGTTCTGGTCGTGGGCGGGCAGGCGTACACGCAGGCCGTTGTCCGTGAAGCAGACGGCTTCGGCGACCCAGACCCGCTTGCCGCCGGGCAGCGCGAGCAGGCCGGCCAGTTCCTTGGCCTTGCGGTTGACCAGGTGCAGCGGGTTGCCGTGCGTACGGCGGCGGCCGCCGGGAGTGGTCTGCACCCAGGTGCCGTTCTCGGAGGTGACCGAGCCGTGCCAGTCCTTCAGTTCGATCATGCAGACGCCGCCGGGAGTGACGACCAGGAGGTCGACTTCCCGAACGTGACCGGTGTTCGCGGTGAAGGTGAAGTTCGACCAGGCACGCCAGGGGTCGGAGTCCGGGAGCCGCTCGCGGATCGCGTCCAGGCCACGGCGTTCGTGATCGAACTCGGACTCGGTGACCGTGACCCACCGGCCTTCCCGCATGCCTGTTCCCCGCTTCTCGTGTCCCGCAAGGGCGACCGTTCCCCGTGGTCAGACCCTTGACGCAGATCCTAGTGGCTGGCCGTGCCATGAAAAGAGACGGTGAAGGACGGGAGTACGGGACATTCCACCCTTATTTTCCGAATCCGGTGACTTGTGGTGCGCGGACCACCCACATTCTGGAACCTCGCCCATCCCCTCAGGTGAAAATACGCAAACTCCACACAGCCGATGTCATCGTGATCGACGCCGTCCAGTCCGGCGCCATCGTGTCCGGCGCCTGGGCGGAGACACCGCGGCGTGCAAAATTGATCGGCGTCAACTGGCTTGTGCACTAACGTGGTTACCCGCTGCGCACCTTCCCGGAGGGTACGTCGGCGGTGTTCCAGGTGCCGGTCCTCGGCGATGAGCGACGAGTGGTCTCCACCGCGTGCTGTACGCGGTGTGACTGCGGATGCCCGGTAGGGCGATCCCTGCCATTCCCAGCTCACGCTCAGGAGTGGAAACCGATGAACCCCGTTGAGTACAAGCTTGCACGTCGTGACCGGATTCGTCAGATTCTGGTCGACGTCGCGGTGGGAGTCGTCATCAACCTGTTGATGGCGGCCCTGACCGCGGCAGCACGCCTGGTCTTCTGACCGGCAGGTGGCGGGCCCGGGAGAGCCCGCCACTCCACATGCTGGCCCCCGTGTCAGAAGAGACGGAGCTCTCCGGGCGGGGTGTCCTTCTGGCGCTTCCTGCGGCGGCGCCGTCCTCGGCCGGGGCGGGGCAGGTGTGGCTGTCGCGCCTGCTCCGGCAGGTTCTCCCAGGTGGGTCGCAGACCGTGGATCTCGACGCCGCCGACGAGCCCCTTCAGGTACTCCCGGGTCTCCTCGTCCGTCGAGTAGAGCACGGTCGCCCGGCTCGCCCGGGTCATCAGCACGTGGTACGCGTGCCGGACGAGGCGGGCGAACTCGTCATCGTCCACGCTCTTCGGCTTCACCTTGGGATCGAACGACCCGGGAACGGCTACCCGCTTGACGCCCGCCTCCTTGTCCGCCCTCTCCTTGCCCCGGCGGAACACCCAACGGTCGCCCCGACGCACCATGTCCTCGCCCATGATCACGCCGCACCAGTCCCACTCCAGGCCCTGCGCGGTGTACACACAGCCGATCTGGCCGAGGCCGTTCTCGTGCACGGACCAGATCTTGGAAGGCGGGACGGTCTTGTTCTCGCAGAAGGAGTCACTGTCCGCGTTCCACGGCCGGTGCCAGTCACGGATCCGGACGTCGGGCTCAAGTCGCTTCTCCTTGCCCAGGGGCTTCGTCCAGGGCCAGCAGTATCCGGCGACCATGCGCGCGGACGCTCCCGCCCCGGCCTCGGAACGGATGATCCGCTCGAGTTCCTCCGGGCTGTCCACGACCTCGACGTGCATCAGTCCGTCCGGGGTCCACAGCTCCGGCTCCGCGTCGGACACCCCCAGCGCACCGCGCACCCAGCGGATGTAGGCGTCGCTGCCGCCGCACCGGAACTGTTCCCGCAGGCAGCTACGGACCAGATGGGCGTCGTAGCGCCGTGCCGCGTCCTCCACGAGAGCGGCGGTACCGACCTCCTGCGGGCGCACGGACTGCCCCTCGTCGAGGAAGAACACCGTCAGCCGGGAGGCGTCGAGGAGCTCGTCCACCTGAGGCTTGGTGCCCCAGTCCTCGGGTTTCCAGAAGCGGTTGGTGGAGCGGTCGCGCAGGCGGTGGGCTTCGTCGCAGATCAGCACGTCCAGCGGCGGGTCGGGCGGCGTGACGAAGTTGCTGAAGTAGGTGAAGGTCTCCTTGAACTCCCGGTCACCGTAACCGACATGCTCCTGCAGGGCGCCGTTGAAGGCCCTGCTACCGCTCGCGTACTTGACCGTGCGGCCGTCCGCCTCCAGTTCGGCCTTGAGCTGGAGGCCGATGGCGCTCTTGCCCGTACCGGCACCGCCCGTGACGAGGAACACCACCCGTCGCTCGTCGGGGAGGAGCGCGGGCCGCCGGGGATCGGGAAGCACCTTGGCGGCAGTGTCGAGGATCTGGTCCGCGACCTTCTTCTGACGGCCGCGCAGGGTGAAGACCGTGTCCTCACCGCTGGAGCGGATCATGGCGTCGAGCAGCGGGGTATTACGCAGACCCATGCTCCGTAGCAGGATCTCAGCCGCCGAGTCGGCACCGTCGGCGGCGAAGCTGCTCCGCAGGTCCGACAGCAGTTGATCGCGGCGGTCGTTCGTGTAGACACGGGCGTAGGAACCGGTCGGCGCGTCCACGCCGACCAGCGGGAGCACTGCGGCGTCGGTGGCGTTGTGCAGATAGGCGAAGCCGCCGCACTCGTAGTCCAGTCCGTACAGCGGACCTCTGTCACCCGTGAACGCCTCGTAGTATTCGCGCAGTTGCAGCGCGGGATGCTTCTTCTCCCCCATACCGGGGACATGCACCAGTTCCGCGGTGGCTCGCTCCACCCGGGTCACCGTCGACCACCGCTTCAGCTCGACGAGTTGGACGGACAGCCCGTTCTCTTCGGGATGATGACCCACGAGGACGACGTCGATGAGCCGCGGGTCCCCAGCCCGGTCGGCCTCGTCGAGCGTGGCCGCGCACTCGACGACCATCTCGACGTTCCCACGGTCGGCGGCGACCAGATCCTCGGCGAGATGCACCAGGCTCTCTGCCCAGGCGGAACGTTCGGTCAACGAGGCGTCGGTGCTGAGGAAATGCTTCCACCTCGCGGCGAGGTGGGGCACCATACGGCGTCTTGAGTTCAGGTTCAGCAGATCCCGCGCTGCCAGTTTCAGCAGGAGCATGGACACGAGGTGGATCCCCCAGGGCACGAGTGACTCGTGCGGATGGGGGCGTGTCCACGTGGGGAAGCCCGTCGGGCCGCAATGACGTCTGGGATCTTAGGGAAGTGACGTCCCGTCCCGACGCATATGACACGTCGGTCGGCTGGAAGCACGGACATCATGGCCGGATATCGCGCACTCACCGCCGCAGAGAGGGCTCCTCGATCGCGGCAGGCCGTGGCGCCGGTCGGCCGGACACCAGCTCCCGCAGCTTCTCCCGGGTCTCCGGATCGGTCGAGTACACGATCGTGCCGACCATCCCCCGCGTCAGCAGCACCTTGTACGTGTTCCGAATGAGACGGTCCACATCGGTGTCCGGTGTGGACTTCTTGAACACCGGGTCCTTGGAAGCGGTACGGTCGGTGACCCAGCGGTCACCCCGCCAGACCAGGTCCGGGCCGATGATGACGCCGGACCAGTCGTACTCGAACCCCTGGGCGGTGTAGACGCAGCCGATCTGTCCGAAGCCCGCCGGGTCGGTGGCCCACAGCGCGGACGGGGGCGCGCCGGAGACCGACCGGTCCCCGCGCAGGTTCCACGCACGGGCCCAGCCCCCGATGACGACGTCGGCAGGCAGTGGATCGCCGGGCTTGGGCTCGGGGGACCACCGCCAGCAGTAGCCCGCGGACATCCGGGCACCGTATTTCTCGGCGCGGCGGGCGTCGAGGAACGACTCCAGTTCTTCAGGGCTGTCCGCGACCAACAGCTGCATGCGGTCGTCGGGCTCCCACACGACCGGCCCGCCGGGCTCGAGGCCGAGGAGCCGGACCACCCAGCGCAGGTAGGCGTCGCTGCCTCCGCAGCGGAACTGGCTGTCCAGGGGGACGACATGGCAGTCGATGCCCCGTCTGGCCGCGGCCTCACGGATCTCCTCCACGGTGCCCATCTCACCGGGACGCACCACTTGGTGCTCGTCGAGGAAGAAGACCGGTACGTGGGCGACGTCGATGAGTTCGTCGATCTGTGCCCTGCCGGTCCGCAGTGCCGCGCGGGTGTAGCGGTTGGCAGAGGTCTCCCGGATGCGGTGCGCCTCGTCACAGATCAGGGCACCCAGGCTGTTCTTCTCCGTGGTCATGAAGCTGTTGAAGTACTTGAAGAGATCCTGGACTTCCCGTTTCCGGGAACCTGCCACCTTGCGCATCGTCTTGGTGAACGACTGCGAGCCGGTCGCGTGGACCGCGGCCACGCCCCTCCGGTAGAGCTCGCCGAGCAGTTGGAGCGCGATCACGCTCTTCCCGGTACCGGGGCCGCCGGTGACGATGACGACTTCCTTGTGGTCGGCGCGCTTCGCCCGCTCCACCGCGTTGAGCACCATGCGGTAGGCGACCTGCTGCTCGTCGAGGAGGACGAACTGCTGGCGCTCCCGCACTTCCTGAGCCGCCACGGACATCAACTGCTTCGACGGCACGGTGGCGCCCGCGAGCAGTTCGTCCGCCGCACGGGCCCCGGGGTGCTTGTCGCTCAGCTTCGACCGGAGGTGCTCCAGGAACGCGCCGCGCCCCTCCCCCGTGAAGAGCCGTCCCTGCCCGTCGCGCTCGATCTCCCGCAGCCCCGCCACCCCGGACTCGGTGGCGTTGTGCAGGAAGGCCACTCCGTGGATCCGCTCGCCGTGCTCGGCCACCGCGCCGTTGAAGTTGACCAGGTAGTCGCAGTATCGCCGCACCTGCTCGATCGGGTTGAGCACGGGGTGCGCGTAGGCGTCGACATGGCACAGGGTGGGGTCGTCCTCGTGCGGAGCCGCCTGGCTCCACTGCTTCAGCTCCACCACGACGTAGGACGGCTCCTGCGTGATCGGGTGCAAGCCGGCGAGGACGACGTCGGCACGCTTGCTGTTCAGCGGTAGCGCGTACTCCAGCATGACCTCGACGTCGCCCAGGCCAGCGTCGTTGAGCGCGGCGGTCAGAAGCGGGATGCTGCGCTCCCAGGAACGCATCTCCGAGGCTCCGTGCCGATAGCCGTGCATGTGGACGAACTGCTCGGTGAGGTGCAGGAACAGCGAACCGTCGAGTGCCATGATGGCGACCGTTTTCGCGGACGCGCGGAACAGCAAGGACTTCCCCCAGGCAGCACGAAGAGACTCGTGCGGGTGGGGGCATGTCCTTCGAGACTCCACCGGAGTGGAACGGAAGCCCGTCGGGCCGCGATGACGATGTGTTCGAGGGTACCTGGCGGTACTGGCAGTCGTACCGGTGGCCGCATTGGAGGCAGCGGACCCCATGCCCGGTCTCCCCGACCGACATCCGGATACCGAGTGCATGGCCTCTGACCTCTGGAGTCGGCGAGGTCGACCTCGGTAGCGTCCGCGTCATCCCAGCGGACGCGTCACCGCAACGAATCAAGAACCCTCGGCGGGCATCAGGCCGCCCTCCGAATCGATCAAGTCCCCTGCGGCGATCAACGCGTCGATGTCGCCAGTCAGCGCGTCCCGGATATCGACTCCGAGCCGCGCCCACCCGAAGAAGCGAGCGGCTTCCCGCAGCAGGTCCTCGCGATGCACGCCCGGTCCTTCGTCGACCACGTTTCTGAGCACGAGCTGCCGCTCAGCCACGGGAACCTCCGCGACTCGTCGGGCGCACCGCTCCGTCGGCGTGCGGGCGAACTCCGTCTCGTGGCCGGGCCTGTCGTAGGCCGTACCGACGTGGACGATCTTGCCCTGCTTGAGCAGACGGCGAAGAGCTCGGTCGATGCGGTCGCGGACCACCTGGCCTGCTCGTCCGAGGCCCCACGCGAGACGGACCCGGGTGTAGATCACTTCCTTCTCGACGGGCCCTTCCACCTCGACTACACACAGCGCCACGTCCGCCACCACGTCAAGGGCATCAGGGTCCTGCAACTCCGCGCCCCACATGCCCCGCTGGCTGCTCGACCTGTCACGTACCTCTGCCAACAGGTCAGGGTCGACCTCCTGGTAGGGACGGCTCCAGGGCGCAGGGCCGGCGTTGTCGGTCACGAACTCCACTCGCGGGACTGCCGGACCACCGGCCACTTCTACAGGTTCTCCACCCCCCGCGCTCAGGAGGCCGTCCACGGCCTCCGCCGTACTGTCAGCGTTGCCGAGGTCGCCACCACTGCCGTCCACCCCCACGGGCGGCGCCACTCGCACCGCATGCGGATCCTCCGCACACGCGGCCTCCACCGCGGCCCGCAGTCGCGCCATCGCATCCCGCCGGTTCCGATACCAGTCCGTACCCCAGATTCGGTGCAGCTTCCAACCCAGGTCGCGCAGGACCGCTTCCCTGAGCCGGTCCCGGTCCCGAGCCGCCCGTGAGGAGTGATACATGGCGCCGTCGCACTCGATGCCCAGCGCGTACGTACCGGGCGCGCCCGGGTGCCGTACCGCCATGTCGATGCGAAAACCGGCGACCCCTACCTGCGGCTGGACCTCATATCCCCAGCCGCGCAGGACGTCGATGACCTCCTCTTCGAAGGGGCTCTCCGGGGCCGCGTCCGGATCGGCGGCAGCCGTCTCGAGGATCGCAGGACCGTGCTGGGCGTACTGCAAGTACCGCTTGAGGTGCTGCACGCTCTTGTTGGCGCTGTCCGGCAGGTCGCCTCCGTGGAAGGAGGCGACGACCTCCATGCGGCGTCGGGCGCGGGTCACGGCCACGTTGAGGCGTCGCCAGCCGCCCTCTCTGTTGATCGGACCGAATCTCGAGTCCATCTTGCCCCGGTGGTCGGGACCGTAGCCTACGGAGAGAATGATGACGTCGCGCTCGTCGCCCTGGACGGTTTCGAGGTTCTTGATGAAGAAACCGTCGAGCCGGCCCTCCGTGAAGTGGTGGTCGAGGTCCGGGCGGGCCGCCCTCGCCTTCTGCACCGCCTCCTCGATTGCCTCCGCCTGCGCCTTCGACAGCGCGACCACGCCGAGGGTGTGCTCGGGGCGGGTGTCGAAGTGGTGGATGACGCGCTGAGCCACCTTCGTGGCCTCGAGGGGGTTGTCGCTGCTTCCGCCGCGGTCGTAAACGCCGTCCGCCTTGATGAACTCCACTCCGATGTCCGGTCCTTGTTCCAGCGCGCCCGGGAACGTGACCATGGAGTTGTCATAGAAGTCGTGGTTGCTGAAGGCGATCAGGTTCTCGTGCCGGCTGCGGTAGTGCCAGCGCAGGGGCAGCCCGCGCAGGACTCCGCTGGCCTTGCACATGTCGAGAATGGACTCGAAGACGTCGTTGGCGTCCTCGTCCCACTCGTCGCCGTCGTCACTGACACCGGCCGCGGTGAAGAACGAGGTCGGCGGCAGCTGCTTCTGGTCACCCGCCACAATGAGGGCCTTGCCTCGGTACACGGCGTTCACCGCATCCTGGGGCAGGACCTGGGACGCCTCGTCGAAGATGACGACATCGAACTCGAAGTCCGGTGGCAGAAATTGGCTGACGGTCAACGGACTCATCATGAAGCAGGGCTTGACCAGCCGTACCACCTCACGGGTCTCCTTCAGTAGGCGCCGTACGGGCATGTGGCGGCCCTTCAACTCGGCCTGCTTGCGGATCACGGCGGCCTGGCCCACCGATGTCCGGCGGGGGCGGCGGGAGTTGCACGAGGCGATGACCTCGGCGTGTGCCGCGGCCACCAAGTCCTGGTCCGCCCTCTGGAAGCGGTCCACCAACTGGTCGCGTTCCACAGCCCGCATCGGCTTCAGCCTCTGGTCAGTGGCGAGCTGGTGCTCGACCCAAGCGGTGAGCACCGCGCGCTCCATCGCGGCGGGAAAGTCCTCGGCGGAGACCTCGCGGCGTGCGAGCTGGTCGGGCAGCCCGTCGAGGTGGTAGCGGCGCAGCAGGGTCAGTGCGTCGGCGCAGCTGGTCCACGCTTCCGGGCCGAAGGGGTCGCGGTCGAGGCGGGACAGGACGGACTGGGCCGCGGTGAGGGATGCGGCGAGTTCGCGTCGCAGCTCCTCAGCCCGCTCAGGCTCGAAGTACCCGGCAACTGCCTCGCGTTGACCGCTCCAGTCGCTGGCGCGGGCCGCAACGGACGTGTCGGCTGACGCGGCCAGCATCAGCCGGGCCGCCGCCTCGGGCAGGGGCGCGGAGTGGCCGCCGTGTGCGGTACGACGGACCTTCTGGGCCCAGTCCAGGGCATCCAGGATCTCGTCGCGGTCTGTTTCGGTGCCCTGGTAGAGGGAATCGAGAAGGCTTCGGTAGGTGGACTGGTTCTCCGCGAAGGACGACTCGGCGGCGCGGGCGGAGACGACGGCGGCCACTGCTTCCCTGGCCCGCGACAGGGTAAGGCCCGTCTCCTCGTCCATGACGCGGGCGGATGAGCGGATGAGGTCGGCCGCGTCCTCGAAGGGTTCCACGTGCGCGCGGAGCCAGCTCGCCGCCTGTTCGAGGGGTTGGGCGGCGAGTGCTGCGCCGACCGCCGCGACGTGGGACTGCCCGGTGTACTCCTGCCATAGGTCCAGGTCACGACGGATCTGGTCGGTCTGCGCGAGGAGTTCGCGCGGTTCAGGCCGACCGTCGGCCAGTACGTCGACAAGGCTGGTCCGGCGCGCTGGTTCCGTGAGCGTGTCGAGTGCAAGGCGGGCGATCAGCTGCGCGGAGTCCAGGGCGGCTCGCAAAGCCTCGGTGTGGGGGTGCCCTTCCGGGACGTACCGTCCCAGCAACTCGCGCTGTTGCTCCGTGGTGTACGGGCCCGGTTGCTGTCGCGTCAGGTCAAGGCCGCGGCGCAGGAGCTGCCCCATGGGCTCGTAGCCCGTCACGCCGTTGGGCGCGGCGTCGTGCAGGTCGTCCGCCTGCGTGTCGAGGCCCCGGTACCAGGGGCCGAGAAGGCTGCGGTCGGCTACGGCCTGAGCGGCGAACGCGGCGGTCTCCTTCTGTGCCGCGTGCGCGGCCGTGACCGCCGTGCGCGCAGAGGCGAGCGTGTGCTCGGAACCGGGGCCACTGTCCCGGCGACCGACCGAGGCCACGGTGTCCAGCAGCGCGACGGCCTGTCGCAATGGTGCGAGGTGGGCGCGCAGCCAGCGGGCTGCGTCGCCGAACGGCTGCTTGGTGAGGTCGGCCGCATGCGGTGCCAGCGACGGGCTGTCCAAATCCCTTCGCCACGTGGCTAGGTCGTTGCGCAGCGCCGTGCCCTGCTCGACGAGTGCGGGTCGCGGCTCTCGGCCGTCGGCCAGGTGAGTGGCGAGCAGACTCCGGCGGTAGGGGTCGGCGACGGTTTCCGGCGCGAGTGCGTGGACCGCTTCGGCGTGCGCGAGTGCCTTGCGCAGTGCCGGTACATCGGGTAACGCTGTGCCCCGAAAGCGGCCGATCAGCTCGGTGTGGGTTGTGGCCAACGACCGCAGCTTTCGGTACGCGGCGCACCAGGCGTCGGCGAGCGGCAGCTTGTCGTACAGCTCGCCGCGCCACGAGCCGCCATGCGTCAGCCCGGCCACGAGCTTCCGGTCGGCCCGGATGCCGCTGGACAGCATGCCGGCAAGTCCCTGGCGGCCCTCCAGGAGCCGGTGGACTGCTTCGGGCAGTTCGGGCGTGGAGACGACTTCGGGCAGGAAGGTGTCGCGCGCCGCCTCCTCTGCGGCAGCCAGGTCGTCGGCGGCCGAGGAGATCTCCGCGACGGCTGCCCTGACACCGGGAAGTGCCCGGGGGTCGAGCCATGCTTCGAGCGCGCGGTCCGAGGCTGTGGCCAGCTCCACGAGCGTGGCCAGGTCCTCCGCCTCGGACGTCGCCTTCGGCCGGTCGCACCCGAGGCGCTCGGCCACCGAGTCGGCGTGCTCGGCGGCCTTCTCAAGGGTGTCGGCGAGCGTGCCGAACCGCTCGGCCAGATCCGCGGCCTCTCGGCCGGTCAACGACGCGATGTCGGTGCCAGGCGGTTCCAGTGCAGCGAGGGCCTGCTCGTTGGCCGGTCGCTCGGCACTCATTTCCCGACGCAGTTCGGCCCACCCCGGGCCCGCGCGGTCCATCGCGAGGGCCTGGGCGGAGAGTACCTGGTCCCGTCGTAGGAAGAAGTCGCTCAGTGCGTCGGCGGCGGCCCCGACCGCCGCCTCCTCCGCCTGCGCGGCGCCTTCAAGGACCAACCACTGCTCAAGAGGGCGGTGTTCGGTGCCGGC
This sequence comes from Streptomyces sp. NBC_00885, assembly GCF_045207475.1. NCBI lineage: Bacteria > Bacillati > Actinomycetota > Actinomycetes > Kitasatosporales > Streptomycetaceae > Streptomyces > Streptomyces sp. NBC_00885. Next base: position 6,187,145 of record NZ_CP108796.1, on the reverse strand, counting down.
CACGGCGATCACTTCACACAGATGATGTGCTTGCTCGGGGCTGCCGGGATTCGTGAGCCCGGTGAGGTGGCTGACACGGGTGAGGCTCTGCAGGGTCCGCTCCAGCACACCAGCGGTCGCGTCGAACTCCCCGGCGAGCTGTCGCGCTCGCTCCTCCGTGAGTCCGGCGAGGTCGAGGCCGCGCGGCGCCATCGTCGAGAGCGTCTTCTCGGCTTCCCCCGGCTCAGCCGTCAGCCTGGTGGACAGCTCCTGCCAACGCTCGCCCACCGCCGCGCGGACGGCAGTGCTCGTACGCTGCACCTTGCGCAGTTCCGCCAGGAAAGCGTCGACCCGGTCGTCCACCTCATCGGCGAAGGCATCCGTGGTCAGCCACGCTTCCGGCACAGGACTCCGCACGTCGAGCAGCCGCAGGAGCGCGATCAGACGGTCGATTCCGCTCTGGTCCGTGACGGGCACTCCCCCGGGCGCGAGATCTCGGTACCGGTGGACCGCCGTCGTGAGCGCGTCCCGCGCCGCCTGCGCCTGCTCCAGCACAGGACGTGGATGCGGCAGGCCGGCCCGCAGGTCACGCCAGGGGAACGACGGGTCGGCGACCGCCTCCCAAGCCTCGGAGATGGCTTTCGTCGCCTCGACGATCAGGCGCAGGTCCTCGTCACTGAGCGTCTCAGCGCGAAACGTCGCCTCTGCCCCCGTGGGGGTGTCGTCACCATGGCTCAGATAGGCCACCGGCGCCTCGGACAGCCGGCCGACCTGACCGAGCACGTCGTGCAGGGTCCGTCCCAGCGGGTCGCGGACCTCGTTCATCGCTTCGGCGTAGGCGCTGAGCGCGAGGCGCAGTTCCCTGGCCTGCGCCAGGGTCTGCTGCGACAGTTGCGGTGCGCGCGGCTCCTCCGCGAGCGCCCGGCCCAGCTCCTGGGCCACCGCCTTGCGGCTGGTGTTGTGGCTGTGGAGGGCCAGGGCGTACGAGTCGAGTCCGACCGACTTCAGCCGGTCGAGGACGACGTCGAGGGCCGCCGCCTTCTCACTGACGAACAGCACACTGCGGCCCGCGTGCATCAGGCCGGCGATCATGTTCGTGATCGTCTGGCTCTTGCCGGTGCCAGGCGGGCCGTCCAGGACGAACGACTGGCCGGCCACGGCCGCGGCGACGGCCTGCCGCTGCGAGGCGTCGGCGTCAAGCACCAGCGGGCTGTCCTCGGGCGCGCTCAGTTCGTCGATCCGGTCGAGCTCGATCTCCTCGAAGTCGAAACGGTCGGAGGCGAGTCCGGAATTCGGGCCGAGCGCCATCGCCCGTACGAGGTCACTGCCGAGGACGCGGTCCTCGTTGTCCAGCAGGTCCTGGTACATCGACTCCTTGTGGGAGGCGAAGAGTGCGAGCACCACGCGGTCGGAGATCTGCCATCCGGCCTTGCCCGCCACCGCGCGAGCCGCGGCGGAGAGCACCGCCTGCAGGTCCGAAGGGTCCTGTTCGGCGACCGGCGTCCAGTCGATGTGGAATTGCTGCAGCTTCACTTTCAGGGCCGGGTTGAGGCGCGGTTCCTCGTCGTCGCTCGCTCTGAGGCGGATCCGGCCGTTGCGCGCGCGCTCGATGACCACCGGCATCAGGATCAGGGGGGCGTCGCTCGCCGTCTCAGCTCCGTCCTCGCGCCAGCGGAGCATGCCGACTCCGAGGTTGAGGGTCCACAGGCCATAGTCGTTGAAGACCTGCGTCGCTTTGGCGCGCAGGCTGTTCAACGCGCGCAGAAGGGAAGGCGCGGTGGTCTTCTGGGTGACGATTCCGTCGGTGCGGCCGCCCTTCTTCGCGAGGACCACATCGCCGGGCCGCATGCCCTCACCGGCCTCCGGCTCCTCGTCCGGGAGCGGCGCGAAGTCCCAGCCACGGGGCAGGCCTTCGACGAGCTCCTGCGCGGATGGGGTCGAGATCTCCAGCGTCGCCGACTTGGTGTGGCGGAAATTGAGCAGCCGGTTGCGGCCGCTCAGGTCCACCAGAGAGGTGCGCCAGCTCTCAAGCATCGCCTTGAGGCGGTCGAGTTCCTGGCTGCCCCCGAAGTCACCCGAGTTCGTCACGCTGGTCCCTGATGTTGTCGCTTCTGGGCCAACGGAGCACCGGCGTCGACGGCAGTCGCCTCTGCCGCCAACGCAAAGCGCGGCCACAGACGTTCGTACTGTCCGGGTGGCCGCACAAGTCCCGCTGATCCCCCCTGGATGGGAATTCTACGGTCAGCGCACCAATGCGTGAAGCGTTAACTACGGAACGTTTCTCGCGCTGTTCGCGAAGCCTCGGTGTACCCAGCCCGCGGCTCCCTAATGAACAGCGAAGGGAGCACAACCCACTCCGTCGCCCGGTCCACGCCCTCGGCAGCCGCCCGTCCGGCACGGGCGTCTGCTTCAGTCCTGGCGCGGCGATCCACCAGTCGGCCAGCTCCGAGGCCTTGCCCGCTCATCTGCGCCAGGGACTTTTCAGGGCATTCAGTGCTGCCCGATGGACTTTCCGCGGCATAACGCGGCAAGCCTCCGAAAGATCGGAAAGAGCCTCCGCCGCAGATCAGAGACCCTTTCCAAGGCAAAGCCGCAAGTGGCGGCAGACGAGTCGGGCTGTACGCCGGGTTCTGTGCGCCCGGGACCTCGCGGTCGTCGGGGCGACGGCCATCCATCTAGGACCGGCGTTGCCACCGGTCTCGTGCGGTCTACCCGCGGACTCGGGCGGGCAGCCCTCGAACGTCCGCGCAGGGCCCCTTGTTACAGCGGCCCCTCTTGACCTTGCTCCAGGTGGGGTTTACCTAGCCGCCTGAGTCACCTCAGGCGCTGGTGGTCTCTTACACCACCGTTTCACCCTTACCGAGGACCGAGGTCCCCGGCGGTCTGTTTTCTGTGGCACTGTCCCGCGGGTCACCCCGGGTGGCCGTTAGCCACCACCTTGCCCTGTGGAGCCCGGACGTTCCTCGGGAAGATCCGAAGATCTCCACGCGGCCGTCCGCCCGGCTCGTCTGCCGTGACGACCATGCTACCTGGCGTGCGCGGGGACGAATCCCGCCGAGCTGGTGTGAGGGGGCGGCGCCGACGATCCTCCGTGAGGGCGGCGCTCCACCGGCCGCGGGTCCGCCTTGACCCTGCCGCAACGTCAGGGTTTCTACTGAAGCCATGAGGATCGGAGAGATCGCCGCACTCGCCGGCGTCACGCCCCGTACCGTCCGCCACTACCACCACCTCGGGCTCTTCCCCGAGCCCGAACGCCTCCCCAACGGCTACCGCGACTACCGCCTCCGGCACGTCGTCGCCCTCGCCCGTATCCGGCGGCTGACCGAGCTCGGCCTCGGACTCGCCGAAGTGCGCGACGTACTCGCCGACGACGCCGGGCGCGAGCTCGCCGAGGTGCTTCAGGAGCTCGACGACGACCTCGCCCGGCAGGCCGCCGCGATCGCCGCGCGGCGGGACCGGCTCGGCGGTCTCATCGAGCAGGCGCGGGCCGGGCTGCTGCCTGCCGAGGGACCCGTGTCCCCGGAGCTCGCCGGGCTCCTCGGGGCGCTTACGCCGAGCGATTCCCCGATGGCCGCCAAGGACCGCTCGCATCTGGCTCTGCTCGACACGATGGTGGAGCCGCAGCAGCGCGACCGGCTGTTCACGGCGCTGCGCCCGCTCGCCGAGGATGCCGAATTCTCCGTGCGGGTCCAGGAGTTGTACGAGCGCCTCGACGACCTCGCCGACGCGGACGCCGACGACCCGCGGGTGGGACCGCTCGGCGACGAGCTCGCCGCGTGCATGCCCGACGAACTGCTGGATCTTATGGGCGAGGGGGCGCCGCAGACGGACAGCGCCTTCGGTGAGGCCTTCCTCGACGACTTCGCTCCCGCGCAGGCCGCTGCCGTACGACGGATGCTGGCCGCACTCACCGTTCGCGCCGGGGAGCGGCGATGAGGGCTCTGCGCCGGCTGCTCGCGCACGAGGTGCGGGCGATGCACAGCCTCGCGCTCTGGGTGGCCCGACGGCGGCACGCGGTCGCGCCGGGGGCACACGCGGCCCCGTACACCGGGCCGCAGACCGCCATGATGTACGGGTTCATCTTCGTGTCGGTCGTCGAGACCGTGGCGCTGGCCGTCCTGGTCCCGTGGCCGCTCGTGCATGCGATCACGCTGGTCGTCGATGTGTACGGCGTGCTGCTGATGGTCGCCCTGCACGCGTCGTGTGTGACGCGGCCCCATGTGGTGGGACCGGACGGATCACTGCGGATCCGCTACGGCGCGCTGTTCGACCTGCGGATACGGGCGGACGAGATCGTCGGCGCCCGCGTCGAACGGCGTTATCCCGAGGGGCGGTTGATCCAGCCGCGCGACGACGGGTCGCTGGAGCTGATCGTCGCGAACCAGACGACGGTGGCGGTGGAGCTGACGGCGCCCGTTCGCTACGTACGTCCGCTCGGGAAGGAGGGGCGGGCCCGGACCGTGCGCTTCCACGCCGATGACCCCAACGCGCTCGTCCTCGCGCTCACGCGGGCGCGAACTGCACCTTCGCCGAGCCCGGGTCCGCCTGTGTGAGCCTCACCCGCAGGCGCTCCCCCAGCGGCAGTTTCGCCTCTCCGCCCGTGATCCTCGCGATCACCGCCGGGTTCTCCAGGTGGACCGTGCCGACCGCGGGTTCGTCCTCCTTCACGTCCACCACGTACGCGTCGAAGATCTCGCCGATCCGTTCCTTGAGCAGCGCCGCCTCGACGATGTCGACGCACTCGCGCTCCACCGTGTTGGCGCGGCGGGAGCCGTCCGCCATCTCCTTGGGCAGTGCCTCCAGCGCGGCCGAGACCCACTCGGGGGGCTCCTGTCCGGCCACGGCGGCCACGCACAGTTCGCCCGCGTACCGGTCCACGAGCCGCCGCAGCGGGGCCGTGCAGTGCGTGTACTCGTCGGCGACGGCGGCGTGGAGCGCGGGTGAGGGCAGTGCGCCGCCCGTGAAGGAGCTGTAGCCCGCGCCGCGCAGCAGGCTCGTGCATTCCTGCAGGAAGGCGGCGTGGCGCGCGTTGTCCGGGTCGAGGGAACGGACCACGTCCGCGTACGAGACATGGTGCGGCCAGTCGATGTGCAGGGCTTTGGCCGAGCGGCGCAGCCGTGCCACCGCGCCGTCCGGGGCGGTGGGCAGCGTACGCAGGATGCCGGTGCCCGCCGCGATCATGACGTCCGCCGCGGCCATGCCGGTGAGCAGCGAGATCTGGGCGTTCCAGGCGTCGGCGGGGAGTACGGCACGGTAGGCGAGGACGTACGAGCCGTCCCGCTCGACGACTTCCTGTTCGGGGACGTTCAGGGAGATCCCGCCGCGTTCGCGCTCCAGGTTCTCGCGCAGCTGCCCGATGTCCCTGAGCAGCGCCAGCGGCTCCTCGGCGGTGCCCGCGTCGATCTGCCGCTGCACGCCCTCGTAGTCGAGCTTGGCCCTGCTGCGTACGAGCGCGCGCCGCACCTCGGTCGCGACGGTGCGGCCCTCGGCATCGAGGTCGATCTGCCAGAGCAGCGCGGGCGCGGGGTGGTCGGGCAGCAGGCTGGCCGCGCCTTCGGAGAGCACGGCCGGATGCAGCGGAACCTTCTCGTCCGGGAAGTAGAGGGTCTGGACGCGGCGATGGGCCTCGGCATCGAGCACGCCACCGGGCGCGACGAAGGCGGCGACGTCGGCGATCGCGTACTGCACGCGGAAACCGCCGTCGCGCCGGGAGAGGTACATCGCCTGGTCGAGGTCGACCGAGCCCGGCGGGTCGATCGTGAAGAAGGGGATGTCGGTGGCGTCGTGGTCGGGCAGGCGTGGAGCCCGGGCGGCCGACTCCGCCTCGGCGAGGACCTCGGGTGGGAAGTCCTGCGGCAGGTCGAGCGTCGTACGCAGCTCTTGCAGCGCGGCCCGCAGCGGAGCCTCGGCTGAGCCGGTCACAAGCATCTTGCGGCGGGGCATGGACCGAGCGTATGGCGGGGTGGGGTCCTTGGCACCCCGTACGCTGGCGCGGGGGCCGCGGGCGTGTTTTGGAAGTGGCGCCGTCCGCCCGAAGGGCGGGCCCCGCGGCGTCTGGTGCGTGCAATCGCAAGGCGGAGGATCGTCCTCGTACTGGACGTACTTGGGCGACTCCGACAACATCGCGAGTGTGCGTGCCAGGCGTCGCGGGGCAGGCGCAACTTGCAAACACGCCCGCGCCCCCCGCCCCCCGTACGTACGAAGGAGTTGTGCCGTGCTCGTGCTGTTGCCGCCGTCGGAAGGTAAGGCCGCTTCCGGGCGCGGGGCTCCGCTGAAGCCGGAGTCCTTGTCACTGCCGGGTCTTGCCGGGGCGCGCGCCGCGGTGCTGGACGAACTGGTCGAGCTGTGCGCCGCCGACGAGGACAAGGCGCGGGAGGTGCTCGGGCTGAGCGAGGGCCTGCGCGGCGAGATCGCCAAGAACGTGGAACTGCGGACCGCGGGGACCCGGCCGGCCGGGCAGATCTACACGGGCGTCCTGTACGACGCGCTGGACCTCGCGACGCTCGAGCCGGACGCGCGACGCCGGGCGCGGCAGTCGCTGCTGGTCTTCTCGGGGCTGTGGGGTGCCGTGCGGATCACCGACCGGATTCCGTCCTACCGCTGCTCGATGGGCGTGAAGCTGCCGGGGCTCGGCGCACTGGGTGCGCACTGGCGGGAGCCGATGGCCTCCGTCCTGCCGGAGGCGGCGGGCGACGGGCTCGTCCTCGATCTGCGGTCCTCCGCGTATGCGGCGGCGTGGAAGCCGAAGGGGGAGGTGGCGGGGCGTACGGCGACGGTGCGGGTGCTGCATGCGCCGACCCGGAAGGTGGTCAGCCACTTCAACAAGGCGACGAAGGGGCGGCTCGTACGGGACCTGCTGACGGCGGGCGCGAAGCCGACGGGTCCGGCGGAGCTGGTGGAGGTGCTGCGGGACCTGGGGTACGTCGTGGAGTCGGAGGCTCCGGCGCAGGCGGGGCGACCGTGGGCGTTGGATGTGCTGGTCACCCAGATCCACTGATTGCACTCTCTGCAACGCTCGTTGTGTCAGGTGCAGTGGCCCGTCAGGATGGGCGCATGCCCTCCGTCCTGGACCTCGCGCCCGTCGTTCCCGTCGTCGTCGTCGAGGACGCCGCCGATGCCGTACCGCTCGCGCGGGCCCTGGTCGCGGGCGGCCTGCCCGCGATCGAGGTGACCCTGCGGACGCCCGCGGCGCTGGACGCGATCCGCGCGATCACCTGCGAGGTACCGGGCGCGATCGTCGGCGCGGGCACGGTCATCTCCCCCAAGGGCGTGGACGCGGCGGTCGCGGCGGGGGCCCGGTTCCTGGTGAGCCCCGGCTGGACGGACCGGCTGCTGGAGGCGATGCGGCAGTCGGGAGTGCCGTTCCTGCCCGGGGTCTCGACGACGTCGGAGGTCGTGGCACTGCTGGAGCGCGGGCTGAGCGAACTGAAGTTCTTCCCGGCCGAGGCGGCCGGCGGCACGGCATACCTCAAGTCCCTTGCCGGGCCGCTCCCCCACGCCCGCTTCTGCCCGACGGGCGGCATCTCGCTCACGTCTGCGCCGTCGTATCTGGCACTGCCGAACGTGGGCTGCGTGGGCGGTACGTGGATGCTTCCGGCGGACGCGCTCGCCGCGCGGGACTGGGCGCGGGTCGAGACGCTGGCCCGCGAGGCCGCCGCGCTCAGGTGAAGGCCAGGTCCACGTAGTCGGCGAGCGGGCGGTAACCGAGCCGCTGGTAGAGGGCGTTGCTGGTGGAGTTGGCCAAGTCCGTGAAGAGCAGCACCTGTTCGGCTCCCGCGTCCAGCGCGGACCGGCTGACGGCAGCGGTCACCGCTCCCGCGTAGCCGCGGCCGCGCAGCCCGGGCGGGGTGTAGACGGGCGACACCCGGGACTGCCCGGCGAACAGCGGCGAGCGGGCAGCCATGGAGACGGGCTGCCCGCCGGACTCCCACAGGTACAGACATCCGTCGGCGACGCGACGTGCGACGTTCCGGGTGTGGTCGGCGTCGGAGCTCTCGCCGATGTCGGCGGCGAACTCCTTCATCCAGGCGGCGGCCAGAGGCACGTCGTCAGCGGTGGCCTGCCGGGCGGCGCCCGGGGGTGCCGGGTGCTTGGGTGTGAGCTGGCCGAGCCGGAAGAGTCGCAGCCGCAGGGCGACGGTCCAGCCGCCGCCTCCGGTCCACTCCTCGGCGAAGGCCTGGGCGGATCCGTCCCCGCCCTTGACCCCACGGAGCGGGACCCCGGCGCCCCGCAGCACCTGAGCGAGCTCGCGGGCGAGGGGCTCCACCATCGGGGCGAGCAGCGGCGGCTGGGGCGGCGTCTGCAAGAACGCGGCACCCACGCGACCGCCGCCCGGCTCCCGCCACCAGCCGAACCGGGCGGGTCCGGCCTGCCCGAAGGCATGCGGCCCGTGCCGTCGCACCGTCTCGCTGACGGTGAGCAGCGCGGTACACCGCGCGGGGTCCCGCGCCAGGTAGTCGCCCGCCGCGCGGTGGAACTCCTCGACGTCCTCGGTCAGTTGCCAGGTCATGCCAGATGTTCCTACGGGCGGGGGCGCGGGCGCACCCGTAATTGCCCCCGCCTGTGTGCCCCTCAGCGCAGGTGCGACGTGTCGTTCAGCAGGCGCACCGACGCGGTGCCGTCGCTGTAATACGCCACCGCCGAGATCGACGCCGCCGAGAGTTCCATCCGGAACAGCGACTCCGGCGGGGCGCCGAGCGCCAGGCGGACCAGGGTCTTGATCGGGGTCACATGCGTAACCAGCAGGACCGTACGGCCCCCGTAGCGCGCGACCAGTCTGTCCCGCGTCGCCGCGACCCGGCGTGCCACCGTCGCGAAGCTCTCGCCGCCGCCCGTCGGCTCCACCTTCGGGGAGGCCAGCCAGGCCGACAGGTCGTCGGCGTACCGCTCCTGGACCTCCGCGAACGTCAGGCCCTCCCACGCGCCGAAGTCCGTCTCGCGCAGGCCCTCGTCGATGCGGACGTCCAGACCCAGCCGGGTCGCGACCGCCTCCGCCGTCTCGCGGCAGCGCTTGAGCGGGGAGCTGACGATCTCCTGGACCGTGCCCCTCGCCGCCAGGGCCGCGGCGACCGCCTCCGCCTGGCGCATGCCCGCCGGGGACAGGGACGGGTCGGTGCCGCCGCTGCCCGAGAAGCGCTTCTCGGGGGTAAGCGGTGTCTCGCCGTGGCGCAGCAGTACGAAGGTCGCGGGCGTGCCCAGGTCGGCGGGCCCCCAGCCGACCGTCTGCTCGGCGGCCTCCGCCTCGGCAACCGACGGCTCGGCGAACGCCTCACCGGCATCCGCTTCGTCGGCGGCGCCGCGGCCCGCGAGCGCCGCCCTTGCCTTCGCCGCGCCCGCCGCCGCATCACCGACCACCCGCGCCGCCTTCGCGTCACGCGCGTCCAGGGCCGCCGTGGAGCGCGAGGGCTCCCACTGCTTGCCCTTCTTGCCCGCGTCCATCGCCTCGTTGGCCAGCCGGTCCGCGTGCTTGTTCTTCTCGCGCGGGATCCACTCGTACGTCACCTGCGAGGCGGGAAGGATGCGTGAGGCCTCGGCCGCCAGCGGCTTCATGTCCGGGTGCTTGATCTTCCAGCGGCCCGACATCTGCTCGACGACGAGCTTGGAGTCCATCCGGACCCGGACCGAGGCATCGGGGTCAAGGGCCTTCGCGGCCTTGAGACCGGCGATCAGGCCCTTGTACTCGGCGACGTTGTTCGTCGCGACACCGATGTACTCGGCCGCCTCGGCCAGCGTCTCCCCCGTCTTCGGGTCGATGACCGCGGCGCCGTATCCCGCGGGGCCCGGATTTCCCCGGGAGCCGCCGTCCGCCTCGACGACGAACTCGCGCAGTACAGGCACTACAACCCCGAATCAGCGGTACGGACCAGGATGCGCCGGCAGTTCTCGCAGCGCAGCACCGTGTCCGGGGACGCCGCCTTGACCTCGTTCACCTCGGTGATGTTGAGCTCCAACTGGCAGCCCTCGCACCGGCGCTGGTAGAGGCGGGCCGCGCCCACCCCGCCCTGCTGGACGCGCAGCTTCTCGTACAGCTTGAGCAGGTCCGCGGGCACGGAGGCCGCCACGACCTCGCGCTCCTTGGTGGCCGAGGCGATCTCGCCGTCGATCTGCTCCTGCGCGGCGTCGCGGCGCGCGGTCGCGTCGTCGACCTTGGCCTGCACGGAGGAGACGCGCCCGGTCAGCTCGGTGGCACGCTCCTGCGCGGACTCGCGGCGCTCCATGACCTCGAGGACGACGTCCTCCAGGTCGCCCTGGCGCTTGGCGAGCGAGACGATCTCGTGCTGCAGGCTCTCCAGGTCCTTGGGCGAGGTGACGGCGCCCGAGTCGAGGCGCTGCTGGTCGCGTACGGCACGCTGGCGCACCTGGTCGACGTCCTGCTCCGCCTTGGTCTGCTCGCGGGCGGTGTCGCTCTCCTCGGTCTGCGCGGCGACCAGTAGATCGCGCAGCTGCGTGAGGTCCTTGGTGAGCGATTCGATCTCGGCGTGCTCGGGCAGCGTGTTGACCTTGTGGGCGAGCTGCGACAGCCGTACGTCCAGTGCCTGGACGTCGAGAAGTCGGATCTGGTCGGCGGGCGCGGCGTTCAGTTGGGGGCTCCAGGAGAAGAGTGGTGGGCGGACCAGGGGTCGGTGACCGTGTGCGAGACGTGGACCCGAAGGCCCCAGCCGTGCCGGTCGGAAATCGCGTCGAGCTGGGCGGCTGCCTGCTCGCACCAGGGCCACTCGGTGGCCCAGTGCGCGGCGTCGACCAGCCCCAGGGGGGAGTGCTGGGTGGCCTCGGAGGCCGGGTGGTGGCGCAGGTCCGCGGTGAGGAAGGCGTCCACACCCGCGGCCCGTACGACCTCGAAGAGGCTGTCGCCCGAGCCGCCGCTGACCGCGACCGTGCGCACCAGGGCGTCCGGGTCGCCCGCGATGCGGATGCCCTGCGCGGTGGCGGGCAGCCGCTTGGCGGCACGCTCGGCGAATTCGGCGAGGGTCTCGGGGTGGTCGAGCTCGCAGATCCGGCCGAGGCCGCTCTCGGGTACGAGGGGGCCGGTGACCCGCAGGTCCAGCGCGCCCGCGAGGGCGTCGGACACGCCGGGATCGGCGGTGTCGGCGTTGGTGTGCGCGACGTGCAGGGCGATGTCGTGCTTGATCAGGGTGTGCACGACCCGGCCCTTGAAGTGGGAGGCGGCGACCGTCGTCGTGCCGCGCAGATAGAGCGGGTGGTGCGTGACGATCAGCTGGGCCCCGAGCCCGATCGCCTCGTCGGCGATCTGCTGGACCGGGTCCACGGCGAACAGTACGCGGGTGACCTCGGAGTCGGGGTCGCCGCAGACGGTGCCGACGGCGTCCCACTGTTCGGCCCGCTCGGGGGGCCACAGGGCGTCGAGCGCGGCGATGACTTCAGACAGACGGGGCACGGACACAGGTTACCTGCGCCGGGTGCCCCGGTGGCCTGGGCTCCTTGGCCCAGTTCTTCCGGGCTCCTGCCGGCTGCGGCGGCGCAGGGGGACGCCTGCTCCCGGCGCAGCAGTCAGAGGTGCTCACCTGAGGCACCGCATCCCCGCTGAGCACACTCGTCCCCCGCCCCTCAGGCGAATCCCGGCTCGGCCACCCGTATGTGTGAAACGACGGGCTCGTGCTGTTCGGCAGGAAGTGCGATACCTAGCTTCGTGACCGGAGGTGACGATCCCATGACAGCCTGTGCCATCGAGACCGCCGCGGAGGACGGATCCGTGGCGAGTACGGGGTTCACGATCACCGCGGGCGGGAGCTACGCGGCCCGGCTGGCGGGGGACGGTGAGGCCCTGTTCGCCGAGCGGTGGACGCTCGACGGGCCCGAGCCCTATGCGGTGCCCCTGCCGCTCGGGCAGCCCGAGGAGCGTGACGCCGATGTCCTGCCGCTGGCCGACGGGCGGGTACTGATCCGGCGGCGGGTGGAGAGGCGGCATGCCTTCTCGCTGCTGTACCCGACCGGGCCGGGGACCGGTGAACTGCCGCTCGGCGGCATCGAGTCGGCGGAGCTGAGGCTCCTGCCGCCCGCGCCGGACGGCGTCTGCGCCTACGCCCTGGCGCCCGGCCCCAGGTCGACCGCGATCTGGCTGGTGGCCGGCGGGGCCTTCGGTCCCGAGCATGTCGCCGAGGTGCCCGGGCGCTGCTCCGGCGGGGTGTGGCTCGACCGTACGGGCCGGATGCTCGCCCTGGACCGGCAGTTGGAGGGCGGCCCGGTGAAGGCGGTGGCGGTCGACCTGGAGCGGGGCGGGGAGGTGACACCGCTGCTCCAGATCACCGAGGACAGCGACGACCGGCTGCTGCTGGCGGCCCCGGACAGCGGCCTGCTCGTGATCCGCTCGAACGCGCCGGGCCACGACCGGATCGGCTGGGGCGTGCTGGGCAGCCTGCTGCCCGTGCGCTTCCCGGAGTGCCTGCGGCTCGCGGACTGCGCGGTGACGCCGTTCGCCGTGCAGCCGGGTCAGGTCCTGACGCCGGAGAGCTGCGCGGTCGCACTGCGGATCGACGGGGCGGCGGGAAGCTGGCTGGGCATCTGGTGCCCGTCGGGACGGAGGCTGCACCAACTGGCAGCGCCGGAAGGGTGGTTGGCGGGAGCAGGTCTGTGGAGCCCGGAGTGCGTGCTGCAACTGCCGTACGCCACGAAGGCGGTGCCGTGCGGGGTGGCGCGACTCGACGCGTCGGCGATCGCGGCGCACGAGGTGATCACGGAACCGGCACAAGCGGAATGCGCAGGTGGGGAACGGTACGGGGGTGCGGGGAATCCTGGCGCTTGGAAGCCGGTTCCCTTGCGGGAGGCGCCGCTCAGCGGAGGTACGGTCGGTGGCTAAACTCTGCGGCCGGGCGGCCCGGTGCGGTGGTGGCCGGGGGCCTTGTGACATGAAGTCAGAGATAACAACGGGGTGAACGTTCCACATGTCTGAAGACCGAACCGATACGGCTCAGGAGCATCCGCGACAGGCGGGAGAAGCCGACGGGGCCGGTAAGCACCGGGGTGTTGCGGCATCGTCGGAGGACTCGGCGGCGCCGGGGCACGGGAAGCACAGGCGGCCGGAGGGGGGCCGCAGGGGGTGACGGTGGGTGGGGGCCGGTGCCGGTGCCGGTGCCGGTGCGCCTGCGGCGGGCTTGTTCCCCTACCCGCCCCTTCCCGAACTGGGGCTCCGCCCCAGACCCCGCGCCTCAAACGCCGGCGGGGCTGGAATGTGCGGCTGGGCCGCACATTCAGCCCGTCCGGCGTTTGAGGACATGCGGCCGAAGGTCGCATACGGGGTCCGGGGCGGAGCCCCGGTTAAGGGAACGGGCGGGGTGGGGAACAGCCCCGCGCAGCGGAACCGCACCGCTACCCCCGCTTCAGCCCCAAGACCTCCGCCGCCCCGAACGTCTCCGCCCCGGGCCGCTCCGCGTAATACGCGCCCAGCACCCCCTCCAGCTCCTCGAAGCTGAACGCCTCCTTCGACGTGTCGAACTTCGCCGCCACCTTCGGGCGTTCCACGATCGCCACCATCCCGCCGTGCACCACGAGCAGTTGCCCGTTGACCCCTCCCGCAGCCGGGGAGGCGAGATAGCCCACCAGCGGGGCGACATGCTCCGGTGCCAGCGGGTCGAGTTCGCCGGCCGCCGGCTCCGCGAAGCCCGCGAAGACGTCTTCCGTCATGCGCGTACGGGCCCTCGGGCAGATCACATTGGCTCTCACGCCGTACTTGGACAGTGCCAGGGCCGTCGACGTCGTCAGGCCGACGATGCCGCCCTTTGCCGCCGCGTAGTTGGGCTGGCCCGCCGAGCCCGCCAGGAACGCCTCCGACGACGTGTTGACGATCCGGCCGTAGACCGGGCCGCCCGCCGCCTTGGAGCGCTCGCGCCAGTGGACGGATGCGAAGTGGGTCGTGTTGAAGTGACCCTTGAGGTGGACGCGGATCACCGAGTCCCATTCGCCCTCGGTCATCGAGAAGATCATCCGGTCGCGCAGGATGCCCGCGTTGTTGACCAGGATGTCGAGCTTGCCGTACGTCGTGACGGCCAGGTCGACGAGGGCGCGCGCGGACTCGAAGTCGGACACGTCGCCGAGGTGCGCGACCGCGCGGCCGCCCGCCGCGCGGATCTCCTCGGCGACGTTCTCCGCGGGCGCGGCGGACGCCTCGCCCGAGCCGTCGCGGCCCGGGCGGCCGTAGTCGTTGACGACGACCGCCGCGCCGAGCCGGGCGAGTTCCAGGGCTTCCGCCCGGCCGAGGCCCCGGCCCGCGCCGGTGACGATCGCGCTCAGGCCCTCAAGTGGGAGTGACATCAACGTCCTCTCAGATCTCGATGCAGGTGCGCAGCGCCTCGCCCGTACGCATCTGGACCAGCGCCTCGTTGATCTCCGCGAGCTTCACCCGGTGGGTGATGAGCCCTTCGAGGTCGATACGGCCCGCGCGCCACAGGGCGATGGCCCTCTCGTAGGAGGTGAGCACGTCCCCGCCCCCGTACATGGACGGCAGGATCCGCTTCTCGTCGAAGAACAGCTCGAACATGTTGAGTTGGAGGTGGTCGTCCATGGCGCCCGCGCCGACGATGCACAGGGTGCCGCCGCGCCGGGTCGTCTCGTACGCCGTGCGCGCGGTGGCGGATTTGCCGACGACCTCGAAGACGTAGTCGAAGCCCTCGCCCGCGGTGACGCGCTGCTTGGCGTCGGCGAGTTCGTCGGGCGAGACGGCCTCGGTGGCGCCGAACTTCAGGGCCGCCTCACGCCGGGTGGCGACCGGGTCGACGGCGACGATCTGGGCCGCGCCCTTGAGCCGGGCGCCCTGGATCGCGGAGATGCCGACGCCGCCGCACCCGATCACGGCGACCGACGAACCGGCCGCCACATCCGCGGTGTTGATGGCCGCGCCGAGGCCGGTGGTCACCCCGCAGCCGATGAGCGCGGCGATGTCGAAGGGCACGTCGTCGGGGATCGGCACGGCGCAGCCCGCAGGGACGACGACTTCCTCGGTGAAGGTTCCGGTGCCGGCGAAGCCGAAGACGTCGCCGCCGGGGCGCTTGAAGTTGGGGGTGCCGGCGTTCATGAATCCGGCGAGGCACAGTTCGCTCTGGCCGCGCTTGCAGGAGGGACAGACACCGCACGCGGGCAGCCAGCACAGCAGCACCCGGTCGCCCTGCGAGAGCCCGTTCACGCCGTCGCCGACGTCGGTGATCTCGCCCGCTCCCTCGTGTCCGGGTACGAAGGGCGCCGGCTGCGGCAGTACGCCGTTCATGGCCGAGATGTCGGAGTGGCACAGTCCGGTGGCCCGGACACGGATCCTGACCTTGCCCGGGCCGAAGCCCACCGCCTCGACGTCGTCGAGGACTTCGAGCTTGTCCTGCCCTGTCTCGTGCAATATGGCTGCGCGCATGGCGCGGCTCCCTTCAGGACGTTTCCACGAGGGTGTCGGCGAGGACTGGGGCGTCGTCCCGTTCCACGGCTGTCACCGACACCTGGACCTTGCTGTCTTGCTGCCACATCCGGATACGCAGGGTCTCGCCCGGGAAGACCACGCCGACGAAGCGTGTGGTGTACGAGCGGACGCGGCCGACGTCCCCGCCGAGGACGGTGTCGACAACGGCCTTGAGGGTCATCCCGTACGTGCAGAGCCCGTGCAGGATGGGCCGGTCGAAACCCGCGAGCGCGGCGAACCCGGGGTCGGCGTGCAGGGGGTTGAAGTCGCCGGAGAGCCGGTAGAGCAGCGCCTGGTCCTCACGGATGCCCCGGTCGACGGTCTTGTCGGGCTCGCGCTGCGGCTGCTCCAGGCGCACCGACGGCCCGCGCTCGCCGCCGAAGCCGCCTTCTCCGCGTACGAAGATCTGGGCGTCGCTCGTCCACAGCGGCCCGTCGTCGTCGGCGGCATCGGTGCGCAGGACGAGGACCGCGGCCTTGCCTTTGTCGTAGACGGCGGCGACGCGCGAGGTGGAGACGGCTCTCCCCTCGGCCGGGAGAGGCCGGTGCAACCGGATGTTCTGTCCGCCGTGGAGTACGGATGTGGGGTCGATGTCGAGCCCGGGGCCGCCGAGTCCGGCGACGACGCCAAGGCGCCCGCCCGCGACGGTGGCGAAGCTGGGCAGTACGTGCAGCTTCGATTCGAAGGTGTAGCGCAGCTCGGCGGGGTCGGTGGCGGGGACGCCCGCGCCGAGGCCGAGGTGGTAGAGCAGGACGTCCTTGCGGTCCCAGCGGATCTCGGCGCTGCGGGGTTCGGCGGCGACGGCCTTGACGGCATCAATGGGCATGGGGTTGCTGCTCCTTGATGGGTGGAAGACCTCGGCGCGGCCGTCCGCACCGTCGGCCGCACCGAGGTCGCACGGGACCGGCCCGGGCGCCCGTTCTAGAACGCGTTCTAGGGTCGGTGGCCCCTATGTATAACGCAGCCCCCAGAACTTGTG
Organism: Streptomyces sp. NBC_00885; assembly: GCF_045207475.1. NCBI lineage: Bacteria > Bacillati > Actinomycetota > Actinomycetes > Kitasatosporales > Streptomycetaceae > Streptomyces > Streptomyces sp. NBC_00885. Next base: position 6,170,793 of record NZ_CP108796.1, on the reverse strand, counting down.
AAGACTGCTGACTCCATGTCAGATACCGTGGGCGGCCCAGGACATTTGTCACTGCCGAGTGCGTACATGCGCTTCTGCCGGGACCCGCCGCCCGCTCCGTAGCGTGATCCCCATGACGCAGACATCCGGACCGCGAGGATGTGTAACAGAGACAGGGGCGGGAGCGATCATGCGCTGCACGAACGGGCGGTACGCCGGGCGGCGGGGCGCCGAGGAGATGGGCCCGCCCAACGGCTTCGCGATGCTGCCCTGGCTGTTCATGGGGATGGGCGCCTTCTCCAACCTCCTCCAGGGCAAGACCCCCAACCCGTGGATCGGCGGCATCGGTCTGCTGGTCTTCAACTCCCTCTACATCTCGGTGGTGTTCCGCGCCTTCAGGAAGGAGGCAAGGGAAGCGCCCGCCACCCGCCGGCTGCTCGTGGCGATGACCGCGGTCACCTGCGGCCTCGCCATCGGGTACGGCGGCACCTGGCTGCTCTTCTTCCCCCTCCTCGGCCTGGCCGTCGGCTCAGTCGTACGAGGGCGGCTTCTCGGCCCCACCGTGCTGGGGCTCAGCGCCCTGGCCGGGGTGATCGCCGGAGTGCGGGACGGCTGGGGCGCGGTGAGTGTCGCGTACGGGACGTTCATCTCCGGCATGGTGACCGCCGCCATCCTCGCCCTGTCCGAGACCGTGCGGGAACTGCGGGAGACCCGGCAGGAGCTGGCTCGTACCGCGGTCGAGAAGGAACGGCTGCGCTTCTCGCGCGACCTGCACGATCTGCTCGGCCACACCCTCTCGGTGATCGTGGTCAAGTCGGAGGCCGCGCGCCGCCTGGCCCCGCGGGACATGGACGCCGCGCTCGTCCAGATCACCGATGTCGAGTCGGTGGGCCGCCAGGCGCTGACCGAGATCCGCGAGGCGGTCAGCGGCTACCGCGAGGGCAGTCTCGCAGGGGAACTCGACCGGGCCCGCTCGGCGCTCACGGCCGCGGGCATCGAACCGGTGGTCCGCCAGTCGGGCCCGCCACCGGAGCCCCAGACGGCGGTACTGCTGGGCTGGGTGGTCCGCGAGGCGGTCACCAACGCGGTACGCCACAGTGGCGCGGCCCACTGCGAGATCACCCTGGAGGGCACCGCCGAGCGGGTGAGCCTCACCGTCGCCGACGACGGGCGCGGCGGTGATGTGGTGGCCTCCCTGTCCTGCGGCACCGGTCTGAAGGGGCTGAGTGAACGCCTCTCGGCCTCGGGCGGCTCCCTGGAGGCGGGTCCTTCTCCGAGCGGCGGCTTCCGGGTACGGGCTCAACTCCCCGTGGAGGCACTCCAGTCGGCGCCGAAGTGCTGACCGTCCCGCCGCCGCGACCGCTTTGACCTGCTACGCATCGCAGCCGAACCCCCCGATCCGCCTTACGCTTACGCCGTGGAAGAGATGCCCCAGGATCACCGCCCCGCCAAGTCCGTGCGCGTACTCCTCGCCGAGGACCAGGGCATGATGCGCGGCGCGCTCGCGCTGCTCCTCGGGCTGGAGCCGGACATCGAAGTCGTCGCACAGGTCGCCCGGGGCGACGCCATCGTCGACGCGGCGCTCACCTCGCGCCCCGACGTGGCCCTCCTCGACATCGAACTGCCCGGCCGCAGCGGCCTCGACGCGGCCGCCGACCTGCGGGACGAGGTCCCCGACTGCCGGGTACTGATCCTCACCACCTTCGGGCGCCCCGGCTATCTGCGCCGCGCGATGGAAGCCGGTGCCGCGGGCTTCCTGGTCAAGGACGGGCCCGTGGAGGAACTGGCCGGGGCGATCCGCAAGGTCCTGACCGGCGAGACGGTCATCGACCCGGCCCTGGCCGCGGCGGCCCTGAGCGCGGGCCCGAGCCCGCTCACCGCGCGCGAGCGGGATGTCCTGAACGCGTCGGTGGACGGGGCGACGGTGTCGGACATCGCGGGGACGCTGCATCTGTCCGAGTCGACGGTACGGAACTATCTGTCGTCGGCGATCGGCAAGACGGGCACGCGCAACCGCATGGAGGCGGTGCGGGCGGCGCGGCAGCAGGGCTGGCTGTAGCGGGCGCCGCGTTTGCAGCCCGTCCGGCGTTCGAGTCTCAGCGTGTCGTTTTTTCTTGCAGCTCGAGGGTGAACCAGGTGGTCTTGCCCTCGTCGGTGGGACGCACTCCCCAGCTGTCGGCGAGGGCGCGGACGAGGATCAGTCCCCTGCCGGACTCCTCGTCCTCGGCCGCGAGCCGGGGCTGGGGCAGATGGGGGCTGTGGTCGCTGACCTCAACGGTGAGATCGGTGGTGGTGCGGCGCAGGTGCAGGCCGATGGGTCCCTGCGCGTGCTGGACGGCGTTGGTCAGGATCTCGGAGAGCAGGAGCCGTGCCTCGTCGGCGGCCTCGGTGCAGTCCCAGGAGGTGAGGGCCTTGCCGAGGAAGGCGCGGCCCTCGGGCACGGATTCGGGTATGGCGGGCAGGTCGGTGGTGACGGCGGCCAGGGGCGCGTCGGGCAGCCGGGTCAGCAGCAGGGTGACGTCGTCGTTGTGGCCATCGGCGTCGGGCAACAGGGTGGCCAGGACGTGATCGGCGGCGGCTTCCAGATCAGGGGTGGTGGCGAAGAGCTCGCTCAGGGTGGACGTGAGCTGAGTGAGTTGGTCCTCGATGTCGCTGCCGGGGGTTTCGATCAGGCCGTCGGTGTAGAGGACGAGGGTGGCGCCGGGCGGGATGACGGCGCGGGACTGCTGGTAAAGGATGCCGCCGACGCCAAGGGGCGCGTTCACGGGCGCCGGGAGCGCCCGGGCGCCGTCGCCTGGGGTGGCGATCAGGGTGGGCAGATGGCCGGCCGAGCAGACCGTGACCTCGCCCGCGTCGGCGGCGATGACCAGATAGCAGCAGGTGACCAGTTGGTCGGGGACGTCCAGGTCGGCGACGCAGGTATCCAGGGCCTGCATGAGCTGGCGGGGCTGCATGCCGGTCTTGGCCAGGGCGTGCGCGGCGGAGCGCAACTGGCCCATGACGGCGGCGGCTTCCAGGCCGCGGCCCATCACGTCGCCGATCAGGACGCCTACCCGGCCGGCCCCGAGTGGGATGAGGTCGAACCAGTCGCCGCCGACCCCGGCGCCCTGGGTGGCGGGCCGGTAGCGGCTGGCGGTGGCCAGGCCCGGGATGGCGGGAGGGGTACCCATCAGGCTGCGCTGGAGGGTGAGGGCGATGTGTCGCTGCTGCTCGTAGAGGACGGTCAGTTCCGCCTCGGCCTGCTTGCGGTCGCTGATGTCGCGGACGATGGCGCACGCGCCGGTGACTGTGCCGTTCGCTGCGCGGGTGGGCCAGAGGGTGATGTCGACGTCCAGCAGAGCACCGGAGCGGGTGAGGCGCAGGGTCTCGAAGTGCTCAATCCTCTCTCCGTTGCGCAGCCGGTCCATGAGTACGGTGATCTCGTCCCGGCGTTCGGGCGGGGCGAGCAGGGACACGTGCTGGCCCATGACCTCGGCCCGGGTGTAGCCGTACAGCCGCTGGGCAGCGGCGTTCCAGTAGGTGATGTGGCCGTCGAGGGTCTTGGCGAGGATCGCGTCCTGGGAGGACTCGACGAGCGCGGCGAGTTCGGCGATGCGGTCCTCGGCGGCTTTGCGGTCACTGACATCGCGAACGGCGGCGGACACAAGGAGACCGTCGGTGGTTTCCAGCGGACTGAGGCTGATCTCGACAGGGAACTCAGTACCGTCCTTGCGCAGTCCGTGCAGCTCCAACCCCGCACCCATGGGCCGCACTTGGCGATTGTTGGCATAACCGTCCCGATGCTGGGAATGGTGCGCACGGAAACGACCCGGGACAAGCAACTCGACAGGCTGCCCCAGAAGCTCCTCACGCCGGTACCCGAACAGAGCCTCGGTCTGCGCATTGACCAGCTTGATGGCCCCGGTGTCGTCAACGATGACTATCGCGTCCGGCGCCGCCTCCAGCAGCCCCCGGAACCGATCCTCCGCGGCCTTACGGTCACTGACGTCACGGACAGCGGCGGACACAAGGAGACCGTCGGTGGTTTCCAGCGGACTGAGGCTGATCTCGACAGGGAACTCAGTACCGTCCTTGCGCAGTCCGTGCAGCTCCAACCCCGCACCCATGGGCCGCACTTGGCGATTGTTGGCATAACCGTCCCGATGCTGGGAATGGTGCGCACGGAAACGACCCGGGACAAGCAACTCGACAGGCTGCCCCAGAAGCTCCTCACGCTGATACCCGAACAGAGCCTCGGTCTGCGCATTGACCAGCTTGATGACGCCGGTGTCGTCAACGATGACCATGGCGTCCGGCGCCGCCTCCAGCAGCCCCCGGAACCGATCCTCCGCGGCCTTACGGTCACTGACGTCACGGACAGCGGCGGACACAAGGAGACCGTCGGTGGTTTCCAGCGGACTGAGGCTGATCTCGACAGGGAACTCAGTACCGTCCTTGCGCAGTCCGTGCAGCTCCAACTCCGCACCCATGGGGCGCACTTGACGGTTGTTGGCATAGCCGTCCCGATGCTTGGCGTGGTGCGCACGGAAACGACCCGGGACAAGCAACTCGACAGGCTGCCCCAGAAGCTCCTCACGCTGATACCCGAACAGCGCTTCGGTCTGGGCATTGACCAGCTTGATGACGCCGGTGTCGTCAACGATGACCATGGCGTCCGGCGCCGCCTCCAGCAGCCCCCGGAACCGATCCTCGGCACTTCCCGGCTCGCCTTCGTGAGCCTTGACACCACACACGCAATGCTTCCGGGCCGCCGCATCCGCGGACCGAGCTGATGCCGCTCCAACAAAGTCACTCATGTCCGCCCCAGACGTGCCGACTACCGTGAATCGGCCCATCCCAGTACACCTGGACCGCGCCCGCCCCGACATGTCGCTTACTGGCTTCACAACGGCCGAACCTGTCCGCCGACAGTGCCCCCGGTGACCGTCTGACGACGACGCAAGAACCTGGCGGGTCCCTTACCCGGGCAGGCGGAAGCCGTTGAAGAGGTCGTCCATGCCGCGCAGGGCCAGGCGGGCAGGGGTGGCACGGACCGCGAGGTCGCGGGCCGCGACCGCGAGCGGGTTACGCAGGGCACCCAGGCGGCCGACGCGGCGGGCGCGGACGCGCACGGCATCGGTGCGGTCGCGGCGGGCGGCGGTGTACGCGGCGAGGGCGGCCGGGACGGAGTCGGTGCTGTCTTTGCCGTCCCCGGCGGGCAGCAGGTGGGCGAGGAGCACCGCGTCCTCGATGGCCTGGCAGCCGCCCTGGCCGAGGTTGGGGGCCATGGCGTGGGCGGCGTCGCCCAGCCAGGCGATCCGGCCGTGGTGCAGGGCGGGGAGCCGGGCGGCCAGGTCGTAGAGGTCGTTCTGGAGGACGTCGGCGGGGTCGAGGCGCCCGACGCGGTCCAGCAGGGCCGGAATCGGGTCGTGCCACGAGCCGAAGCGGTGCCGGAGTTCGGCGCGGGGGTCGGCCGACCGGGTGCCGGCCGGGACGACTGCGGTGGCGTAGAGGTAGAACCGGCCGTCGGAGAGCGGGGTGACGCCGAACCGCTCACCCCTCCCCCAGGTCTCGCTCATGGCCGGTATCCGCAGGTCCGGGGCGTCGACGATGGTCCGCCAGGCGGTCTCGCCGATGTAGTGCAGGCCGGGGTGGGCGGGGAAGTACGCGCGGCGCAGCGGGCTGTGGATGCCGTCGGCGGCGACGACCAGATCGGCGGGAAGGTCCGGTCCGGCTGCCGTACGGATGGTCGGGCGGCCCGCGGCGTCGTCGACGGCGGTCACGGCGGTGCCGTAGCGGAGGGCCTCCGGCGGCAGGGAGGCGGCCAGGGCAGCGGCCAGGGCCGGGCGCGGGACGGCGATCGGGGGCATGCCGTAGCGGGCCGCCATGTCGGCGGTGCCGGTGCGGGTGAGCCACTGGCCGTCGGAGCGGCGCAGGCCCATCGCCGTGGGTACGGCGCTGCCTGCGGCGTGGGCGGCGTCGACGTCGATGGTGTCGAGTGCGCGCAGGGCGTTGGGGGCGAGACCGATGCCGGCGCCGGTGGTGGGGGGTTCGGGGGCGCGTTCGCAGACGGTGACGTGCCAGCCACGGCGGTGCAGTGCGATGGCGGCCGTGAGGCCGCCTATTCCGGCCCCGACCACCACCGCGTGACGTTTCGGCATGGAACACCCCTCCGTTCGGCTCAGGCATCCTCTACAGCTGTAGAGCCCTCACTCTACAACTGTAGAGTGAGGGCATGTCCAGCCCTGACCGCCGCACCCTCATCGCGGACACCGCGATCGCCACCGTGGCCGCGGCCGGCCTGCGGGGGCTCACACACCGCGCGATCGACACCGCGGCCGGGCTGCCCGCGGGCAGTACGTCGTACTACTTCCGCACGCGTACGGCGCTGATCGGCGCGTGCTATGCGCGCATTGCGGAACTGGACCTGGACGACGTCGAGTTGAGGCAGCCGGTCTCGCGGGAGGAGGCCGCGGCCTCGCTCGGGGCGCTGCTGCACCGCTGGCTGACCACGGGCCGCGAGCGCCAACTCGCCCGCTATGAGCTCAGCCTTGAGGCCGCGCGCACGCCGGAGTTGGCGTCGGCTCTCCACCGGGCGGGCCTGGCGGCCCGAGCCGGTGCGGCCGCCGTTCTCGCGGCGCTGGGCGCCGCCCGGCCCCCGGAGGCCGCCGAGCTGCTGGTCGCCTGGATGGAAGGCCTGCTCTTCGACCGCCTCGCGGGCGCGATGGCCGGCACGCGGCCCGCCCCCGACCTGGCGGAACTCACGGCGGTCGCCCGCCGGATGCTTGACGCTGCGCTGGCCGACTAGGTCCTGTCCGGCCGCTCATGTTCGGCCCGCTCCTCGACGATGGATCCCTCCGGCGCCGAGCAGGTGCTCGGCTGGAAGCCGGTCGAGCCCGGCCTGCTGGACGAGCTGCGCAGTGGGTCCTACGCAGCCGCCACCCGTACCTGGCACCAGTCGGGTTCCCTGCCCGGCCGCCCCTTCCCGCACAGGGCACGTCTCCGGGTCACCGCGAGACGCATCGCGGCGCGGCGGGAACGGTGAGTTGCTACTTCCGGAGCAGCGTCACCACCGCCGCGCCGCCGAGCCCGATGTTGTGCGCGAGCCCCACCCGCGCCCCCGCCACCTGCCGCGGCCCGGCCTCTCCCCTCAACTGCCGGACCAGTTCGGCCGCCTGGGCCAGACCGGTCGCGCCGAGGGGATGGCCCTTGGAGATCAGGCCGCCCGACGGGTTGACCACCCACCGGCCGCCGTACGTCGTCGCGCCGCTCTCCACGAGCTTGCCGGACTCGCCGTCCTCGCACATGCCGAGCGCCTCATACGTCAGCAGCTCGTTGATGGAGAAGCAGTCGTGCAGCTCGATGACGTCGACGTCCTCGATGCCCACCCCGGACTTCTCGTACACGCTCCGTGCCGCCTGCCGCGACATCGGCTTGCCGACGACGTCGATGCAGGAGCCGGAGGCGAAGGACTCCGCGGTGTCGGTGGTCATGGCCTGGGCGGCGATCTCGACGGCCTTGTCGTGCAGCCCGTGCCGGACGACGAAGCGCTCGGAGACGACCACGGCCGCGGCCGCGCCGTCCGATGTGGGCGAGCACTGGAGCTTGGTCAGCGGCCGGTGGATCGTCTTCGCGGCGAGGATCTCGTCGACGGAGTAGACGTCCTGGAACTGGGCCTCCGGATTGTTCGCCGAATGCCGGTGGTTCTTGGAGCCGACGGCGGCGAGCTGCGCCTCGGTGGTGCCGTACCGCTCCATGTGCTCGCGGGCGGCGTTGCCGAAGATCTGCGCGGTGGGCGGTGACATCTCGAAGCCGTGCGCAGCCGCCATCACCCCGTAGTGCCGGGCGACGGGCGAGGTGCTGAAGTCTCCCCCGTCGGAACCGGCGCCCAGCGCGCCGCGCATCATCTTCTCGAAGCCGAGCGCCAGTACGCAGTCGCTGATGCCGCCCTCGACGAACTGCCGCGCCATCATCAGCGCCGTCGAGCCCGTCGCGCAGTTGTTGTTGACGTTGTAGACGGGCACACCGGTCAGCCCGAGTTCGTACGCCGCCCGCTGGCCCGCCGTCGAGGCCTGGAAGCAGTACCCGACGGGCACCTGCTCGACGAGGTCGTAGGAGATCCCGGCGTCGGCGAGCGCGCCCGTCCCCGCCTCCTTCGCCATGTCCCAGTACTGCCAGTCCCTCGACTCGGGCTTCTCGAACTTCGTCGTCCCGACCCCGACGATGTACGCCTTCATGGTCTTCCCTCTCAGTCCCTGGGCAGGCCGAGGATGCGCTCGGCGACGACATTGAGCTGTACCTGCGTGGTGCCGCCCGCGATGGTGAGGCAGCGCGACATGAGAAAGCCGTGCACGGCTCGCGCGCCCGCGCCTTCGTTCAGCGCGCCCTCGGGCCCGAGCAGTTCGAGTCCGAGCTCGGCGGTCTTCTGCTGGTGCACGGTCTGGACGAGTTTGCTCAACGACGCGCCCGCGCCCGGTTCGAGCCCGGACACCTGCCGCATCGTGGTCCGCAGCCCGATGCAGGCGAGGGCGTGCGCCTCGGCCGCCAGCGCCCCGATCCGTACCCGGTCCGCGCCGTCCAGGCCGGACGCCCGCGCGAGCAGTGCCTCAAGGCCCGTGTCGAAGGCCATCTGGTCGGCCATGTGGACGCGTTCGTTGCCGAGGGTGTTGCGGGCGACCTTCCAGCCCTCGCCGATCTGCCCGACGACCGCGTCGTCCGGCAGCAGCGCGGCGTCGAAGTACACCTCGTTGAAGAGGGAGTCGCCGGTGATCTCCTTCAGCGGCCGGATGTCGATTCCGTCCGTCCGCTTCATGTCGACGAGGAAGTAGGTGAGTCCCTTGTGCTTGGGGGCCTCGGGGTCGGTACGGGCGAGCAGGATGCCGTAGTCGGCCTGCTGGGCGGAGCTCGTCCACACCTTCTGGCCGCTGACGAGCCAGCCGTCCGGGGTCTTCTCAGCCCGGGTCCGCAGACTCGCCAGGTCCGATCCGGCGCCCGGCTCGGAGAACAGCTGACACCAGCGCAGATCGCCACGCAGGGTCGGCCCGAGGAAGCGCTCCCGCTGCGCGGGCGTCCCGTACGCGATGAGCGAGGGCACCACCCACGTCGCGATCCCGAGATCGCTCACCCGCACCCCGGCGGTCCGCAACTCCTCCTGCACGACGAGCTGCTGGACCGCTCCCGCGCCAAGTCCGTACGGCTTCGGCAGATGCGGTGCGGCGTACCCGATGGGTGCGAGTTCCCTGCGTACGGCGGCGGGGTCGAGCCCTCGTACGCTCCCGGCCGCAGCGCGGGCCGCTCCCCGGTACGTCGCGGCCTCCGCCGGCAGTTCCAGCCGCAGCTCCCGCCGCGCACCGCCCGCCGCGAGCCGGACCGCCCGCAGCCGATGGCTGTCGCCGGGTCCGAGCAACTGGCGTGCGACAAGGGCCCGGCGCAGATACAGATGCGCGTCGTGCTCCCAGGTGAAGCCGATCCCGCCGAGCACCTGGATGCAGTCCTTGGCGCAGGAGTAGGCGGCGTCCAACGCGACGCTCGCCGCCAGGGCTGCCGCGAGTCCCCGCACCTCTTCTGTCTCGTCCACCGCGCGTGCCGCGTCCCATGTCAGCGCGCGGGCCTGCTCGACGCGCACCAGCATGTCGGCACACAGATGCTTGACCGCCTGGAACTGCCCGATGGGCCGCCCGAACTGCTCACGCACCTTGGCGTATTCGGCCGCGGTGTGCAGCGCCCAGGCGGCGGTGCCGCACGCTTCGGCCGCGTACAGCACGCAGGCGAGGTCCTGTACGAGACCGGCGTCGATCTCCAGCACGCGGTCCCGCGGCACGGTCACGCCGTGCGCGCTGACCTCGGCGCTGGGCCGGGTCGGGTCGGCGCTCTCGTGCACGCGGACGGTGAGCCGGTCCGCGTCCACCGCGAGCCAGGCGGTCCCGGTGTCGAGTACGAGCAGATCGGCCTGCCCGCCGCCGAGCACGGGCGGTGCCGTGCCGTCGAGCCGGTAGCCGTCCGGGGTTTCGGTGGCGGTGAGCGTCCCGGGGCCGAGCGCGACGGCCCCGATGCGCTCGCCGCCCGCGAGTGCGCCCGCCAGATCGCCCCGGCCCGCGCGGGCCAGCACGGCGGATGCGAGCACGCTGGGCAGATACGGCCCCGGCAGCGCGGCCCGGCCCGTCTCCTCCGTGACGACGGTGAGGTCGAGCGTCGTCCCGCCCCCGCCGCCGTGCTCTTCGGCGAGGTGCGGGCCGAGGATGCCCTGCTCGACGGCGCCCTCCCAGTAACCCGGCCGCCCGGTCCCGTCGCCGGGCGCGTCGAGCAGCTTCCGTACGGCCTCGGGCGGCACGGCGCGGGCGAGCCAGCCACGCACCGACTCGGCCAACGCGAGCTGCTCCTGCGTGATTCCGATGCCCATGCGGGCAGACTAGAACACGTTTCAATCTGACGGAAGGTCAGATACGCGTTTCTGGCATGCCGTCGACCGTCTGGTGGTGTTGTCTCTTGATGCGGCTTTACGCGTGGTCAGCACAGTGACGCCGCAGTAAATGCGTACATCTCGCCCTGGAAGCCGGAACGGTCCGCCGCAGGTCGCGACGATCACGGCCAGGGCTCCGTCGCAGTAAATCCGGTATTTACTGCGGCAGTTGTGAATACGTCTCCGCGATCGCACAACCGCCCGAATGTGGTTCTGCTGTGAGGGCTTGAGGGGAGGAGACTGTCAGTGCGCGACGCTGACCACTCCTGGCGCCAGCATGTTTGCCTGGGTCATGCCCCCAGGTCCTCCGTCACGGGCAGGCACTCGGCGAGCAGGTCGACGACGTCGCGCCAGGCTCGCCGCGCGTGCTGTGGGTGGTAGCCGACACCGGGGACCACGGGGTGGTCGACCGGCGGGTGGTGGAAGGCGTGCAAGGCGCCGCCATAGACCGCGAGGCGCCAGTCGACGCCCGCGGCCTGCATCTCAGCGGTGAACGCGTTTCGATGCGCGGGCGGCATGATCGGGTCTTCCGATCCGACCCCGGCCCACACCGGGCAGCGGATGCGCGCTGCCTCGCCCGGTCGGCCCGTGGTAGTTGCGTTGACCGTCCCGATCGCGCGCAAGTTGACGCCGCCTCGCCCGAGTTCCAGCGCGATGGCGCCCCCGGTGCCGTAGCCGATGGCGGCGATCCGGTCGGGGTCGGTCCGGGGCTCGGTGCGCAACTCGTCGAGTGCCGCGTGGCCGATGCGCCGCATCCGGTCGGGATCAGCGAGCAGTGGCATGCAACGGGCCAGCATCTCCTCGGGGTCACCCAAATAGCGCCCGCCGTGAAGGTCGAAGGCCAGCGCTACATATCCCAGCTCGGCGAGAGCATCGGCCCGGCGGCACTCGACGTCGCTGAGCCCCATGCCCTCTGGTCCGAGCAGCACTGCGGGCCGGCGGTCGACACCGGCCGGGAGCGCGAGGTGCCCGATCATCGTCAAACCGTCGGCCGGGTACTCGACCGTACGCGTCGTAATCGTCGTCATGAGACTGGACTGTAGTGATCGTCGAGCCCGGTCCGGCCGGTGTTCTGCCGCTGGCAGAACAGCGTAGGTGTCCCTCTGAGATACGGGACGGCCCGGCGCTCAGGGCTTCAAGATCATCTCGTTGCCCCTTTGGCGCGTATCTCGGTCACACCCCCTTCTGGCACGATGCCCGGGCATCCACACGATCAGGAGAGACATGGGCACCTGGGACGTCGGCCCCTTCGACAACGACACCGCGGCGGACTTCTCCTACACCCTCGACGAAGCAGCCGAGGGCGAGCGGGAAAACATCATCCGCGCGGCGCTGGTCCGCACGGTCGACACCCACGGCTGCCTCAACCACGACGTCGGTCGAGGCAATCGCCGCGGCGGCCCTGGTGGCCGCACAGTGCCCCGGAGGCGAGCCCATCACGACCGCCTACGGGCCGGACCTGCCCATCCCCGAGCTGCCTGCCAGATCCGGCCCTCACCTGCCCAAGCGAAGGTTGCGAATCGCAGATCACCAGGAGCAGGGCTCGCAACGTTCAGTCGGACGGGACAGTGTCTTGTCTTGTTGGCACGCGGGCTTGGCTGTTGCGTCGGTAGCGTGATCAGCGCAGTCTGCGCTCGTCGCCGAGGCAGTGGGGCGTGACGATGACGTGCGCGATCCGGCGGATTTCCGGGACGCCGAGAGGTAGGAAGTCGTGCTCGTTATGTGCGTGCATCAGCTGTCGGACGCGACCAGGGTGCTGGCTTCAGATGTCGTGCCCCGCAGGTCGGCGCTGCTTGGCGCGGTGGACGAGCGCATCGACGATGCGTTGCCATGCCGGTGATGCCTCGGAGATCCGGGAAGAGACCAGCTTCAGGTACCCTGCCCGATTGCTGTCTCGTTCGTGTTTGATCTCCCATGCGTCCAGGTCGTCGATGAGCCGGTCCAGGCGTGGATCGTGCGGATCCCAGTCGACTGATTGATCACAGGCGAGATACAGGCGCGTCGTCTCAGGGTCGTCGAAGCCGGCGTTCTTGTCCCGTATCCGCTGCGGCATGACGTGCGGATCCAGTGCCTGCATCAGGATCCACGAGTCGCGCTCGACTCGTACCCTCCGTTCGCTGACCCCGAGACTGCGCATCCGGTTCAGGATGGCGACCACCTCAGGGGGCAGGACAAGCCTTTCGCCGCTGGCCAGTTCGGCGATCCTCCAGCGGTATTCGGTGAGCTGGTCGATCTTGCGCTGCAATTCGGCGTCGATGTCGGTGATGGCCGCGGCGAATTCGGTCGGCTGTGCATGCAGCAGCGCGTCGATACGGGCCAGTGGCACCCCGGCATCGGCGAGGGTCCTGATCCGGATGAGATCCACCGCCGCTTGCGCGCTGTAGCGGCGGTAGCCGGAGGCATCGCGCTCGGGCTCGGACAACAGGCCGACGTGGTGGTAGTGGCGAACGGTGCGCACGGTCACACCAGCGGTCGCCGCCAGCTGGCCGATCGTGAGCACCGTCCTCCTCGGGTCTTCGAGTCTTCGTGGGTCGTGCCGAGTCTAGGGGGTGTCCGGCGGACACCCCCTAGGGGCGAGCCGCCCGGTCGACGACGTCGCGGACCGCCTGGACCACGGCATCGGGCCGGTCGAAGCAGAGCCGGTGGTGAGCGGTGTCGGAGAGGATGCGTTGCTCCCCGTGCGAGACCCCGCTCACCAAGGCCGCGTCCAGTCTCGTCCTGCCGTCATGCATCTCTTGCAACGTCCGCTCCGACGTCAGCGCCTGCTGGCCGGGGTCGGTGCCCACCACGGTGAGAGCAACCACCGGGACGTCGGGAATGTTCGGCCCGGCCCGCAGTTCGGTGGCGAGTTCGGCCAACTTGGTGCGCTCGGCGATGCCGACGTCGGTCCATTCCTCACTCATCTTGGCCTCGATCAGCGCCTGCCGCACGTGCTCCGGGTAGTCCGCGAGCAACTCGGCGAACATCTCGCGCAGGGCCGGGCGCATCTGTTCCAGCTGCTCCCGATCAGGTGCCATCTGCTCAACCACGGTTAGACCCGCCGTGGGAGGCATGAAGCCGTCCCAGTCGCGATGGAAGGCGTCCAACCAGACCAGTCCGGCCACGTCCTGCGGGTACAGCTGCGCGAACCGATGCGCGTAGAAGCCGCCGAGGGAGTGCGCCACCAGAACGTATGGGGCGGTGATGTTCTGGGCGCGCAGCAGGTCGCGCAGTTCCGTGGCGACCGCAGCGGCGGTGCGCGGCAGCGGGAGGGGATCGCTGTAGCCCGTGCCGCCGCGGTCGTACACAACGGCGGTGGTGAACTGCGAAACCCCCTGCTGGACACCGAAATAGTCCAGGCCGACCGCGCCGGCGCCCGGCAGGAACACCACGGCCGGTCCGCCGCTGCCCGACCGATGCACGAAAATGCGGCGGCCGTCGATCTCCTGGAACCCTCCGACCGACGGAGCGAGCCGAGCTGAGGTAGTGCTGTTGTTCGTCATGCGACCAGGCTCCAACCCTGACGTGGGGTCAGGGTCAACCCCTTCCGCCGCAGTAGGTCACACAGCACTGTTGTGTCGAAGCGCGGCGTCCGGACGGCCCTTCTCATGACACGGCCCGACCGGGACGATCACCATGTCCGCCGAGGCCGTAAAGCGGTGGACAGCCGTCCGGTGCTGGGCGAGCATCTCCGCGATGATTAACGAACCTCTCCCCATCCCCAAACGCGTCCGCTTCGTCGAGCTCAGCGCAAAGGCGCTGCGGGCGCTTGCCGACGGTGACCTCGCTGGCGGCAGCGCCGAGGCCAGGGTCGCCCTTGACGAATACTTCGTCTGCGACCGGGCCCGCTGGATCTTCGGCCATCGCGCTGACCAGCTCGCCGAGGACCCGTCTGCCGCGCCCTGGATCACGCGGGCCGCGGTGTCCGAGCCGGACGGGGCCGTCGTCGGCGACGCCGGGTTCCACGGGCCGCCGGACGAGGCCGGCATGGTCGAGGTCGGCTACACCGTCGTGCCCGGGTACCGCCGCCAGGGCTATGCCCGCGCCATGCTGACGGCGCTGCTCGTCAGAGCCGCCGCCGAACCCGGTGTCAGGACCGTGCGGGCCACTATCAGATCCGACAACAACGCCTCCCTGGCCACCATCGCGGGCTTCGGTTTCACGCGCGTCGCCGAGCAGGGAAACGAGCGCGACGGGCTCGAGATCGTCTTCGAGGTCCCGGCAGACGCGATTCAGGCCTAGCAGCTTTACGGCCTCGGCGGACATGGTGATCGTCCGGTCGGGCCGTTACATGAGAAGGGCCGCACGGGTTGGATGAGTTGTGAAGCTGACCTGGGCCCGTGCGGCCTGTTCCCAACCTGCCTAGTCCGAATGTGGCCGGTGGAGCGGAGAGGAGAATCATGGACCTCCGCTCCACCGGCCACACTCGCTTGCAGCAGTCAGAGACCGCCCTCGGCGGCGGCCGTGACGAAGGCCGCGAAGGCGGCGGGGGTGACGGTGAAGGCGGGGCCGTCGGGGTTCTTGGAGTCGCGGACGGCGATGCGGCAGGGCTGGGCGGCGACCTCGACGCAGTCGCCTCCGGTGTCGCCGCTGTACGTCGACTTGTGCCAGGCGGCCGCGCCGAGGGGTGCGCACTCGATGCAGGCGCCGCCGGTGTCGGAGCTGTACGACGACTTACGCCACCGTGCGCCCGTCAGGTCCTGGATGGTGTCCATAACGTTCCTCCATTACGCGGGCGATCAGTGCCGCCGAATCGTCCTCGGAGAGCGCGGCGGCCTGCAAGTGATCGTAACGGAGCGAACCTTCCCTGAGAGCTTGCGGATTGGCCGTCATATGGCCCTGAACGAAGTCCTCGGTATAGACGAGATCCGGGTCGTCCTCGAATCGCAGAAGGTAGAACGAGCCCGGTAGCCCCGCATGGGCACCCGCGTCGAAGGGCAGGATCTGCACCGTGACCCACTCCCGCCCGCGCACGCCCAACAAGTGGGCGAGTTGGTTCCGCATGACCTCCGGGCCGCCGATCTCCTGGTGCAGGACGGCCTCGCTCAGCACCACCCAGCTCAGTGGCGGGTTCTCGCGCACCAGGATCCGCTGCCGCTCCATCCGAGCGGCCACCTTCGCGTCGAGGCTGTCCTCGGTCCGGGCACCGAGGACCGCCTGCGCGTACGCCTCGGTTTGCAGCAGGCCATCCACCAACTGCGCCTGAAATGACGAGATGTACGCCGCTCTCGCCTCCATTTCCGCATATGCCTGGAACCAGCTCGGCAACTGACTCCGCAGTACCAGCCCCACCAGCCGCGAGAACACCCCGCCCGTCCCCAGCGCCGCGTCAACGCGTTCCGAGAAGTCCCGCGTCGGCACCTTCCGCGCCGTCTCGATCTGGCCGATCAGCGACGCCGTGCAGAAGACACTGACGCCCAGCTCGCCCTGCTTCAGCCCGGCGTCCTCTCTCAGGCGGCGCAGTTCGGAGCCGTAGTAGTCCAGCGGTGATGCGCTGGGATCCAGGTCGCGGATGTTGACCACGCGGCGGTCACCCCCAAGCAAACGCCTCGCGGCGTACGTTTCCGGTCATAGCCGAGCGTAAGCGCGCCACTCCACTCTGGTGACATGAATCACGTAACTAACTGCCCACCAGCGACGATTGAAGGCTGCTACCGCATGGGCTTCACGGTGGGTACTCACTCCGCTCGGCATCTGCGGCGCATCCTGCGGATGTTCCTGACCCGCTGGGAGATGCCCGGGCTGACCGACGCCGCCGAGCTGGCGCTGACCGAGCTGGTCGCCAATGTGGTGCGGCACGTGCCCGGCAGGCGGTGCACGCTGCTCATCCTGCGGCGGCCCGACGGGCTGCGGGTCGAGGTCGCGGACGGCGACCCGCACTGCCCCCGCCCGGCGCGCCCCGAGGGCACAGCCGACGAGCTCGACGAGGGCGGGCGCGGGCTGCTGCTCGTCGAGGCGGTGACCGACCGCTGGGGCGCGATGCCGGTGCCCGGCGGCAAGACGATGTGGTTCGAGTGCGACGCGTGAGGCACGATGGGCGGCCGGACACCCCGTACGACCAGGAGGAACCATGGCCGCCGCGCCCAAGCCGGAGACCCTCGCCGCCTTCGAGGCCGCCAAGGGCTTCATGCCGGTACGGGAAGGGCTCGCCCTGTATGCCGCAGCCGCCGAGGCGGGCGGTCTTGGCCTGCCGCTGCTGGAGGTGGGCACGTACTGCGGGCGCTCGACGATCCTGCTCGCCGACGCCGCCCGTGAAGCGGGCACGACGGCCGTCACGGTCGACCACCACCGGGGCAGCGAGGAGCAGCAGCCGGGCTGGGACTACCACGACGCGGAGACCGTGGACCCCGAGATCGGCCGTATGGACACGCTTCCCACCTTCCGTCGCACCCTGCACAGGGCCGGTCTGGAGGACCACGTCATCGCGGTCGTGGGCCGCTCCCCGCAGGTCGCCAAGGTGTGGGGTACGCCACTGGGGCTTGTCTTCATCGACGGCGGCCACACCGACGAGCACGCGGCCGCGGACTACGAGGGCTGGGCGCCGCATGTCGCCGAGGGCGGTCTGCTGGTGATCCACGACGTCTTCCCCGACCCGGTCGACGAGTGGACGGGCCAGGCGCCGTACCGCATGTACCTGCGGGCACTCGCGTCCGGGGCGTTCACCGAGGTATCGGTGACGGACTCCCTGCGCGTCCTGCGTCGCACCGGGCCGGGGATCTGAGCGGCCCGGCTAGCATCGCCAGGGTGTCGTACGACGAGAACCAGCCTCCCGCCGCCCGGCCGCGCCGTATCGGCCGGGGCAATCTCACCATCGCGATCGCCGCGCTGGTGCCGACCGCCCTGGCGGGGTGGCTGGTGTGGCAGACGATGAGCGGCCCGGAGGAGAACGAGCCGCCGAAGGTGCTGCCGCTGCCGAGCGGGCAGGCCACGACGGGCAAGCCGGGCGGCCCGACGACCTCCCCGAGCCGCACCCCCGCCTCGCCCTCGAAGTCGCCCTCGAAGTCTTCTGACGGGAACAACGGCGGGACGGGGCCGCTGGCCGGGAAGGTCGTGGTCGTCGACCCCGGGCACAACCCCGGCAATTTCCAGCACACGAGCGAGATCAACAGGCTCGTGGACATCGGAACCAATCGCAAGGAATGCGACACGACGGGCACCGCTACCGCCGACGGTTACACCGAGGCCGAATTCACCCGCGATGTTTCACAACGTCTTCGCAGGCTGCTGGAAAAGCAGGGCGCAACGGTTCAATTCACCCACGACAACAACCGGGTGTTCGGTCCCTGCGTCGACGAGCGCGCCCGGATCGGCAACAAGGCCAAGGCCGATGCCGTCATCTCCATCCACGCGGACGGCGCTTCCGTCGGCGACCGCGGCTTCCATGTCATCCTTCCCGCCCTGGTCAAGGCGGGTGCCGCGGACACCACGAACATCGTCGGCCCCTCGCGTGAACTGGGGACAAGGATCGCCGGACGGTTCGTACGCGCGACCGGCAGCGCACCCTCCAACTACGTGGGCGACGGCACCGGGTTGGACGTGCGCAAGGATCTCGGCGGCCTCAATCTGTCCACCGTGCCCAAGGTATTCATCGAATGCGGCAATATGCGTGACCCACAGGATGCCGCCCTGCTGAAAGACTCCGCGTGGCGCCAACTGGCCGCACAGGGAATGGCGGACGGCATCGCCGGCTACCTCCAGGGGTAACTGCGATACCCGGCAGACGGCCGGATCGGGCAGACGATACATTCACCTCTACGATGGGGAGTCACCCCCGAGCTCCGCGCCGTGCACACCGCCGCACCGGCGGCAGCGACGACCGCCCCGATGAGACGACCGACGAAGGACTTTTACGTGAACATCCGCTCCCTCACTCGAGGCGATGGCGTGGTGATCGGAGCAGCGGTGTTGCTGTTCATCGCCTCGTTCCTCGACACGTTCGACTGCTCCGGTTCCAACTGCGACGACGTGCCGACCGCCTGGGACAACGGTTCCCTGCTCCTGGGTGTCTACTTGGCGGGCATCATCGGCGCGGCACTGATCGTCACCTCCCGTGCGCTGCCGCAGCCGCCGAAGGTCATCGGTCTCGACCTCGGCCAGCTCGGTGTCGCCCTGACGCTCTTCACGGCGTGGAGCGCGCTCGGCGCGATCTTCGACCCGGCGGGCTCGCTCGACCTCGGCAGCAGCAGCATCGACTCGGGCACCGGCCTCATCCTCGGCTTCATCGCGGCGCTCGCGCTCGCGGCGGGCGCGGTCTGCTCGCTGCTCGTCCCGGCCTTCAAGGCGCCGCTGATGGGCGCCCCGAAGCCTCCGGCGACCCCGTACGGCGCACAGCCGGGCGTCGCCGGAGCCGGTTACGGCTACCCGGGCGGCGGCCAGCCGCAGCCCTACGGCGCTCAGCCGGGTCAGCCCCAGCCCTACGGCGCCCAGCCGCAGCCCGGTCAGCAGCAGCCGGCTCCGGCCGCGCCGCAGCAGGCGGGTGCTCCGTCCGACTTCACGCCGTTCTGGTTCGCGGTGCCGGTGGCCCGTCCGCTGTTCGGCGAGGACGGTTCGCCGACCCCGATCGCCGAGCTCGCGCCCGGCACCTGGTACCTCGCGGTCGAGCAGCGCGGTCCGGGTCTGGTGGCCCAGACGCAGGACGGCCGCCGGGGTGTCCTTCAGGACACGAGCGGTATCCAGCGCGGCTGATCCCGCGCCCCGACCGAGCACGGCCCTTCGCCCTTCCGGGCGGGGGGCCGTTGTCGTACAGTCTGGCCCGACCTGACGTACCGTCAGAAGGGATCGCCATGCGACTCGGGCTCGCACTCGGCTACTGGGGCCGCGGCCCCGACCCCGCCCACCTGGAGCTCGCCCGCGAGGCTGAACGCCTCGGCTACGACTCCGTCTGGACGGCCGAAGCCTGGGGCTCCGACGCCTTCACCCCGCTCACCTGGATCGCCGCGCACACCTCCCGGATCCGCCTCGGCACGGCGGTCGCGCAGATGGCCGCCCGCACACCGACGGCCACCGCCATGCACGCGCTCACCCTCGACCATCTCTCCGGCGGCCGGATGATGCTCGGGCTCGGGCTGTCCGGCCCGCAGGTCGTGGAGGGCTGGTACGGCCGCCCGTTCCCCAAGAGCCCGCTGACGGCGACCCGCGAATACGTCGACGTCATCCGCCAAGTCCTTAGGCGCGAGGCCCCCGTTGAACTGGCGGGCCGCTACCACTCCCACCCGTACCGCGGTGACGACGCCACCGGCATCGGCAAATCCCTCAAGCCCATCACGCATCCCCTGCGCGCCTCGCTGCCGCTGCTGCTCGGCGCCGAGGGCCCGAAGAACATCGCCCAGACGACGCGTATCGCCGACGGCTGGCTCCCGCTGTACTGGTCCCCGCTGCGGACGGATGTGTACGAGGCCTCACTCACCGACCTTCCGGAGGGCTTCCTGATCGCCCCCATGGCCCGTGCCAAGGTCTGCGACGACGTCGCCGAAGGACTGCTGCCGGTCAAGGCGATGCTCGGCTTCTACATCGGCGGCATGGGCCATGCGGCCCGTAACTTCCACGCCGACCTGATGGCGCGCATGGGATACGAGTCGGAGGCCCGGCACATCCAGCAACTCTTCGCCGAAGGCCGCCGCGAGGAGGCGGTGCTGGCGGTGCCCGACGCCTTCGCCGACGAGATCTCCCTCGTCGGACCGCGCGGCCGGATCGCGGAACGGCTGGAAATGTGGCGCAAGGGCCCGGTCACGGACCTGCTGGTGACCGCGCCGGACCCTCATACGCTGCGGGTGCTGGCCGAACTCACTTAAGGTTTCACAGGCTCACAAGCGGCAACCCGATGTGTATGAGCCTTAGTCGTCGGAACGGAACGCTGCAGGCCGCGAAGGTCATCACCATCGTGGCCGATGTCATGGCCGTCATCCTCGGCCTCTGGATCCTGATGTACCTGCTGGACGCCAACCGCGCCAACGACCTGGTGAGCTTCGTCCAGGACACGGCGCGGTGGCTGGCCGGCTGGTCCTACGACCTGTTCACGTTCGACGAGGCGTGGGCGAGGGTGGTGGCCGGGTACGGGCTGGCGGCGGTGGTGTACCTGGTGGTGGGGCACGGGGTGGCGGGGCGCCTGCGGAGGTAGCGGGGTCCGCGGTACGGGGTCCGCTGCGCGGGGCCTGTTCCCCGACCCGCCCCTTCCCGAACTGGGGCTTCGCCCCAGACCCCGTATGCGACCTTCGGCCGCATGTCCTCAAACGCCGGACGGGCTGGATATGCGGCTGGGCCGCATATCCAGCCTCGCCGGCGTTTGAGGCGTGGTCCCGGACGCGAAATTCAGCCCCTCCGGCGTTTGAGGAGCGGGGGTCCGGGGGCAGCGCCCCCGCCTACGGGAAGGGGCGGGGTGGGGAACAAGCCCGCCGCAGGCGCACCCCGCACCGCTAGCAGCACTCCGGCGCGAGCCCCTTCGGCAGTCGCTCCCCGCCGAACACCGCCACCGTCGCCTCGTCGCCCCCCAGCGCCGCCACCGCCAGCAGCAGCGCCCCCGCCGTCCACGACGTGACCTCCTCCGGCCACACCGCTCGGTTGCCCTCGAAGACGTAACCCGTCCAGTACATCCCGCCGTCGGTCCGCAGGTGTTGCACGGACTGCAGGATCTCCAGCGCCCGGTCGGACTCCCCCATCACCCACAGCGCCAGCGCGAGTTCGCAGCTCTCGCCCCCGGTCACCCACGGATTGGGCAGCACACACCGCACTCCGAGGCCGGGCACGACGAAGTCGTCCCACGACTCCTCGATACGGGACTTGGCCTCCGTGCCGGTCAACGCGCCCCCGAGGACCGGGTAGTACCAGTCCATGGAGTAGTGGTTCTTGTCGAGGAAGCGCTCGGGGTGCTTGCGGATCGCGTGCGCGAGCGCGCCCGCCGCCAACTCCCAGTCCGGCTGCGGCTCCTCACGTTCCTCGGCGATCGCCAGCGCGCACCGCAGCGCCTGGTGGACGGACGAACTGCCCGTCAGCAGCGCGTCGTTCACCGGCGTACCGTCCGCCTCGCGCTTCCAGCCGATCTGGCCGCCCGGCTGCTGCAGCTCCAGCACGAACTCGATGGCCGCGAACACGGCGGGCCACATCCGGTCGAGGAACGCCTCGTCCCCGGTGGCCAGATAGTGGTGCCAGACGCCGACGGCGATGTACGCGCAGAAGTTGCTCTCGCGGCCGCGGTCGGTGGGCCGGCCGGCCTCGCCGTCGTGGTAGGCCGCGTACCAGGACCCGTCCGGGTTCTGGTGCCTCAGCAGCCACTCGTACGCACGGGCCGCGGCCTCGTGCTCACCGGCCGCGTCCAGCGCCATGGCCGCCTCGGTGTGGTCCCACGGGTCGAGGTGGTGCCCCCTGAACCACGGGATCGCACCGTCCTCGCGCTGCATCGCGCGTATGCCCGCGACCGTCTCGGCGGCCTGCTCGGCGGTGAGCACCCCGGGCAGGACAAGGTGTTCCGTACGCCCGGGAGATGTCACTTGGCAGCCACCGCAGGCAGGTGCGGCTTGGTCGCGTACGCCACGAAGCTCTTGCCGACGACCGGGTTGAGCGCCTGTTCCGCGAGTCGGGTGACCAGGGGCTTCTTCATGATGTCCCAGACCAGCAGCTTGTGGTACGCGCGGACCGGCAGCGCCTTGTCGTTGTCGACGCCGAACGCGCACTTGAGCCACCAGTACGGCGAGTGCAGCGCGTGCGCGTGGTGCGTGCCGTACGGCTTCAGTCCGGCTTCCTTCATCTTGCCGAGCAGTTCGTCGGCCTTGTAGATGCGGATGTGGCCGCCCTCGACCTCGTGGTACGCGTCGCTGAGTGCCCAGCAGATCTTCTCGGGCCCGTAGCGGGGCACGGTGACGGCGATACGCCCGCCGGGCTTGAGCACCCGGACCATCTCGGCGAGGACGCCCTTGTCGTCGGGGATGTGCTCCATGACCTCGGAGATGATCACGACGTCGAAGGACTCGTCGGGGAAGGGCAGGTTGAGGGCGTCGCCCTCCATGGCGGTGGCGGTGGCGCCCTCGGGGGCCTCACCGGCCTCCTTCATCGCGGCGAACCACTTGGCGACCTCGCGGATCTCCTCGCCGTTCTGGTCGAGCGCCACGACCTGGGCGCCGCGCCGGTAGCACTCGAACGCGTGCCGCCCGGCGCCACAGCCGAGATCGAGCACGCGGTCGCCTGCGGCGAGCGGGAAGCGGGAGAAATCGACGGTCAGCACGTGGACCTGCTTTCGCGGTCGGGGGTGGTTCGAGTTGCCGTGGCGGTGGCTGAGCGGGCGGGGGCTGTGGGCCTGTGGCCCACATCTGTGGCCGCGGAGCGGCCGAGAGACCTGACCGCGGAGCGGGCAAAGACGCCGGGGTGCCGGATCACCCGGGCATCCGCCGGGGCCGTGGGCCCGCCGCGCCGGACCACCGTCACCGCGCGACCCCCCGCGCCGCGCGGCCCCGCGCGGCGATCGCCTCGCGGTACAGCTCCGCCGTCCCCTGTGCCGCCCTCGCCCAGGTGAAGCGCGCCAGCACCCGTTCCCGGCCCGCCCTCCCCAGCCGGGACCGCAGTTCGGGGTCGCCCAGCAGCCGGCTCAGCGCCGCGGCGAGCGCGCCCGCGTCGCCCGGCGGGACGGCCAGGCAGGTCTCCCCGTCCGGCCCGGAGACCTCCGGGATCGCACCCCCGGTCGTGGCGACCAGCGGCGTCCCCGTCGCCATCGCCTCGGCCGCGGGCAGCGAGAAGCCCTCGTACAGCGACGGCACACACGCGATCTGCGCGCCGCGTACGAGGTCGACGAGTTCCGCGTCGGTGATGCCCTTGACGAACCGGACCGCGTCCTGGAGCCCGTACCGCTCGATGAGCTGCGCGACCGGCCCGTCCTCGGCCCGCTTGCCGACGACGACGAGGTGCGCGGCCGGGTTCTCCGTACGGAGCTTCGCGAGCGCTTCGACCAGGTGCACGAGGCCCTTGAGCGGGACGTCCGCGCTGGAGGTGGTGACGATCCGGCCGGGGACCTCCGCGACCGCGGGGTCCGGCGACCAGAGATCCGTGTCGGCCCCGATGTGGACGACCCGGACGCGCTCCGGCCGTACACCGAGGTGGTCGACGATCTCCTGCTGCGAGGAGCCGGAGACGGTCAGTACGGACGGCAGCCGCCGCGCGACCCGCTTCTGCATCCGCGTGAAGCCGTACCAACGCCGCACGGAGGCTCTCCGCTTCCAGCCTTCCGCGGCGTCCAGCTCCAGCTGCCGGTCCACGGTGATGGGGTGGTGGATCGTGGTGACCAGGGGCGCGCCGAGGTCGCCGAGCAGCCCGTAGCCAAGGGTCTGGTTGTCGTGGACGACGTCGAACTCGCCGCGCCGCGCGGCCAGATGACGCCGCGCGCGCAGCGAGAAGGTCAGCGGCTCGGGGAAGCCCCCGGTCCACATCGTCGCGACCTCGAGCGCGTCGATCCAGTCGCGGTACTCGCCGGGCTTCGGGGTGCGGAAGGGGTCCGGGCTGCGGTACAGATCGAGGCTGGCGAGCTCGGTGAGCGGCACGCCCTCGTCGAGTACGGGATAGGGCTGCGCGCCGATCACCTCGACGCTGTGACCGAGGCGGGCGAGTTCGCGCGAGAGGTGGCGTACGTAGACGCCCTGGCCGCCGCAGAAGGGGTTGCCCTTGTAGGTGAGGAGCGCGATGCGCAGCGGCTCGTCACCGCCGCCGGACCGTCCCGTACGAGGGCCGGCCTCTATGGCCTCAGCGGTCACCCACGGCCCCCTTCTCACTGCGTTTCGCCGGAGCGTAACCGCTCACGCTAATCTAGAACAAGTTTCAGACTTGATCGTTCAAGGAGCTTCGAATCTACCGGCAGGTAGCGCCGCTGTAAGGGCCGGATCAGGTGATTCGCGCCACGACGGGCACGCTGCCATGCTGTGCGATCCGGACTCGTGCATGGAACGGGAAACATGACAGCGGAAGCCAAGTCGGCGGGGCCTGCGTCGCCGCCCCTGACAGAACGCCAGGAGGCGCGCCGCCGTCGCATCCTGCACGCCAGCGCGCAGCTGGCCAGCCGCGGCGGCTTCGAAGCGGTGCAGATGCGCGAGGTCGCCGAAGCCGCCGGGGTCGCGCTCGGCACGCTCTACCGTTACTTCCCTTCCAAGATCCATCTGCTGGTCGCCACCATGCAGGACCAGCTCCAGCACATGCACACGACGCTGCGCAAACGCCCCCCGGCCGGTGACAGCGCGGCGGAACGTGTCTCAGAGACGCTGATGCGGGCCTTCCGCGCGCTGCAGCGCGAACCGCATCTCGCGGACGCGATGGTGCGGGCGCTGACCTTCGCGGACCGCAGCGTGAGCCCCGAAGTGGACACGGTCTCCCGGCAGACGACGGCGATCATCCTGGACGCGATGGGCCTGGAGAACCCGACGCCCGAGCAGCTGTCCGCGGTCCGCGTGATCGAGCACACCTGGCACTCCGCGCTGATCACCTGGCTGTCGGGGCGCGCGTCGATCGCACAGGTGAAGATCGACATCGAGACCGTCTGCCGTCTGATCGACCTGACGACTCCCTCGGCGCCGTCGAGGCCGGCAGTGCCGGGGCGCGCCGCCAGAGGGGCCTGACCGGCGCACGCCGGGCGCTCACGCCCAGCCCATGCGCCCCTCTTGGCACCCCTTTGGCCGGATCTCCGTGCACGTGGCGGCGCAACGCCGACCACAATGTTCGCGTGCTGCACGGAGCAAACCGGTGGGCGGGAGCTGAGGGGGCGATACGTGATCCGGGTACTTCTCGTGCACGACGCGGGACTGCTGCGCTCGGCGCTGGCGGACAGGCTCGCTGATGAGCCGGACCTGGAGGTCTCCCACGCGCCGTGGCGCACCGCGCCGGGGCTGGCGCGCTCGCTCGCGCCCGACGTCTGCGCCGTCGACCTGGAGTGCGAGGACTCGTACGGCATCGCGCCGCTCGGTGAGCTGCGCGGGCGGCGCAAAGGAGCCACGAACGGCCGGCTGCTGGTACTCGCCAGCGCAAACCGGCCAGGTCCGCTCCGGCGCGCGGTCGAGGCACACGCCATCGGCTACGTCGACAAGGAGGGCACTCCCGAGGGCCTGATCGCGGCGATCCGGCAGGTGGCGCGGGGTGAGCGCTTCGTCGACTACTCCCTGGGCTTCAGCTTTCTCAAGGCGGCCGAGATGCCGCTGACGAGACGGGAGTTGAGTGTGCTGTCACTCGCGGCCGAGGGAGCCTCGATCGCCGACATCGCCAGCAGTCTCCATCTGTCCAACGGCACGGTGCGCAACTACATGGCGGCCATCACCCGCAAGACGGGGGCCCGCAACAGGGTCGACGCCATAAGGATCTCCCAGGGGGAGGGCTGGGTGTGAGGCTTCGGAGCCGCTGAGATCGGAGCCGGTCAGCCCGGAGCCGTTGAGATCGGAGCCGGTCAGCTCGCGGTAGAAGGAGGAGCGGGCGAGCAGTTCCTCGTGGGTGCCGCACTGCGTGTGCGTACCGTCCATGAGCAGGACGCACCCGGCCCGCCGCGCCGATCCGATCCGGTGCGCGACGACGATGAGCGTGCCGCCCGGGCGGGCGGCGAACGCCCGCTCCGCCAGGGCCTCGGCCGCCGGGTCGAGATGGCAGGTCGCCTCGTCGAGCAGGACGAGGGGCGCGGGCGCCACATGAGCGCGGGCCAGCGCGAGCAGCTGGCACTCACCGGCCGACAGGGCTCCGGGGTCGAGCTTCGCGTCGAGCCCGCCGAGCCGTTCGACGAGCCCCAGCGCGCCGACGGCCGTGCAGGAGGCGAGCAGCGCGGCGGGGGTGGGCGGCTCGGGACACAGGTAGCCGAGGTTCTCGCGCACGGTGGCGGTGAAGACGTACGCCTCCTGCGGTACGAGAACCCGCTCGCCGCCGAGCGCGATCTCCCCGCTGTCGGGCCGCAGCACCCCGGCGATCAGCGCGGCGAGCGTGGACTTGCCGATGCCGCTCGGACCGGCGACGACGAGGTGGCCGCCGTACGGGACGTCCAGATCGAGCCCGTCGACGACGGGGGCGGCACCCGGCCCGTAGGCGAAGGTCACCCCGCGCAGCCGGACCGCCTGCTCCGCTCCCCCCGCCGGGGACACCGCACCCGGCTGCCGCTCCCCCTCGGCGGTGAGCCGGCGCAGGACGACCGCGAGACGCGCGCCCGAGGTCCCTAGGCCCTGCATCAGCGACTGCAGGGCGGGCAGGAGGGACTGACTGAGATAGGCGAGGGCGCCGACCAGCGCGCCCGCGCTCACCCCGTGGGTGAGCAGCCAGGGTGCGGTGACCAGCAGCAGCACGATGGGCAGTCGGCCGCCGATGCCCACGGCGAGGACGCGCAGGGTGCCCCAGCGCGCCAGCGCGCGGGCGGCCCGGTACTCGTCGGCGAAGCGTACGCGGGCGTCGGCGGTCACCCGCTCCTCCGCCCCGGCCGCGGTGATGTCCCTCAACCCCGAGGTCAGCGCGCCCAGTTCGGTGGCGATCGACTCGTCGGCGACGAGGAAGGCCTCCTGTCTGCGCGCCATCGGGCGCAGGGTCAGCGCGAAGAGCGTCAGCCCGGCGAGCAGGGGCGGCGTGACGACCAGGAGCAGTACGGGCGCCAGCGAGAACAGTCCGGCCAGGGCTCCGGCGGCCGTGAAGGCGAAGGTGCGCGAGACCAGGACCAGGCCCGCGAAGGTGTCCCGGGCGATCTCCACCTGGTGGGTCAGCCGGGACACGGCGGCGTCGTCCCCGTCGCGCAGCGCCCGGTCGACCACCCGTCGTACGAGTGCGTCCCGCACGGGCTCCACGAGGTCGGCGACCACCCGGTGGACCCTGCCGGTGCCGTACGCCCCGAGGACGACGGCGAGCGCGGCGGCCGCCAGCCAGCGCAGACCGTGGACGGGGTCGTGGGCAAGGAAGCCGCCGTCGACGGCGCGGGCGAGGGCGTAGCCGAGGAGGAAGGTCTGCCCGGCCTCCAGCGCGGACCAGGCGGCGAGGCGTACGAGCACGGAGGGCCGGGCGCGCAGGAGCCGGAGTTCATTCATCGAACACCGCCCGGTACTCCGGCAGTTGCCAGAGCTCGGCGTGCGGGCCGACCGCGCGGATGCGCCCCTCGTCCAGCCACACCACGAGGTCCGCGCGGGCGGCGGTCGGGGCGCGGTGGGCAACTATCAGCCGGGTCCGACGGTCCCCTGCGAACAGGGCCTGGGACACCTTGCGTTCGGTGGCGGAGTCCAGGCTGGAGGTCGCGTCGTCCAGGATGAGCAGCCGCCCGGTGTGTGCGAACGCCCGTGCCAGACCGAGGCGTTGGGCTTCGCCACCGGACAGCGGCGCGTCGGTGCAGGGCGTCTCGTAGCCGAGGGGCAGGCGGCGTACGAAGTCGTCGGCACAGGCGGCACGCGCGGCCTGCTTCACAGCCTCGATGCCCGCGGGCAGGTGGGAGCCGAAGGCGATCGTGCCCGCGACGGTTGTGCCGAGCAGTGCCGGACGGGCGAAGGCATGGCCGACCTCGCGGCGCAGCGCGTCGCGGGAGAGCGACGTCAGCGGGACGCCGTCGATGAGGACGGCGCCCGCGTCGGGGTCGGCCAGCCGTCCGGCCACGGCGGCCAGCGCGGACTTGCCGCTGCCCGAGCGCCCGACGACGGCGGTGACCGAGCCGCCCGGAACCACCAGATCGATGCCGCGCAACCCGCGCCGATCCACGCACTTGAGCTGCAACTCACCCTTGCCGGGCGGGAGCTGACGCGATCCGTACGTCATCGCAGGAGCTTCGAGGATCTCCGCGAGCCGTCCTGCGGCTGTCCGCCCGCGCACCAGGCCGTTCAGCTGCCCCACCAGTACGCCGGTGCCGGTGGCGAGCACCCCGTACCGCCAGGCGGCCAGCATCCCGCCGACGCTCAGAGCACCGTCCGCGAGGCGTAGACCGGCGACGGCCAGCACGGTGAGCTGGAGCAGCGGCAGCAGGGCGGCGGCGCGGGCGGTCGAGCTGCCCAGGATCCGCCACATCAGGCGCCCCTGGCGGGTCAGTTCGGGCAGCGGCGCGAGAATGCGGGCCGCGTCGCGCTCCGGGACACCGGCCGCGGTGATCGTGCGGATGCCTCGTACCGCTTCCGCGAGAAGTCCCGCGATCTCGCCCTGGGCCGTGAGATAGCGGGCACTGCTCTCGCCGGAGGCCCGGATGAACACCCTGAGCAGCAGGGCGAGCAGCGGCATTCCGGCGATGACCACGAGTGCTGTCCACACGTCGGTGAGGGCGAGTGCGACGAGGCCGCCCACGGGCGTGAGTACGGCGGCGAGCGCGGCGGCCAGCGCGGTCGGTACGGTTCCGGCCTGCGCGGCGTTGCCCGTGATCCGGGCCACCAGCTCGCCGGAGGACAGGCGCTGCTCGGGTCCGGCGGCGAGGACATGCCCGAGGACCCGTGCCCGTATCCAGGCGGTGGTACGGGCGTTGGCGCTTGCGGTGACGAACCCGTCGAGCGCGCCGAGCAGCACGGACAGGGCGGTGAGAGCGGCGCAGAGGGCGAGCCATGGCCCGGCGTCCGCGCGAGCCCCGGTTCCGCTTCCGCTTCCGCTTCCGGCGAGCAGAAGGTCGAGGGCGTGGCCGAGCACCGCGGGCAGTGCGAGCCCGGCGGCGGCCGAGGCGCAGGTCAGCAGCAGGACGAGGACGGCACGCGGCGCGCCGTGCCGGACGATCTCCCGGAGGAACATGCAGGACTCCTACGTCGCTGCGATCGATGCGGCCCCAGGTGGCCGGTGAGCGGTGCCACCCGGGGCCGCGATCCTCACTCGATCAGAGACAGAGCAGGTTGCTGTGCGAGCTGTGCTTGTCGCAGAGCAGCAGGCTGACGCTGCTCTCGCCGCCGTTGCCGTCGGTCTCGGGGACGTCCATCGTCTGCAGGTCGAGAAGTGCCATCGTGATCTCCTTGTTCATGGGGACAGTTGAATACGTGGTGCGTGGTGCGTGGTGCTCTTTGCTCGACCCCTCATGGGGTCGTTCGAGGAGCCGCCTTCGGTGGCGGCAGGAAGGGCAGCCGTGCGGGCCGTTCGCTGTGGCCCAGCGCGGTGCCGAGTGCGAGCAGGACGCCCGCGGTTCCGGTGGCGAGGTCCATGGACAGCCGCATCATCTGGTCGCCGGGGAAGGCGAGTTCGCCCCTGTACGGCACGGCATACCAGTCGAGCGCGGCGATCTGGGCGTCCAGGTGCGGTCGCGGGGCGCGCGTCCGGGCCAGGTGAAGCACCATCCCGGCGCGCCCGTTGAACAGCCCGGGCTGCGCGTAGTACCGCAGTCGCGCGGCGGGCAGGATCGCCTCGCGGGCGCGGGCGAACTCCTCGTCGTGGCGATGGGCGAGAAAGTCGTCGAGGACCGCGCCGATGCCGGTGCTGCCCGCGCCGAGATACGGCATGGTGCGTGCACCCTCGTCCACCAGCAGGGTTCCGGTGCGGTCCCGTACGCAGGCGGCGAGATCCCGGCGCAGGGCCCGGGCGGCCTCGTCGACCAGGGCCGGGTCGCCCGTCGACTCGTACAGCCGCAGAAAGAACAGGGCGGGCCCGCTCGCACCGCGCAGCAGCCCCGCGCGTCTGCCGCGCCCGGGCGGCTGCGGCCGGTCGATGAGGACGGACGCGGCCTCCAGCGCCTGCGCGCGCAGCCCGAGCCGGTCGAGTACGAGACCGATGCCGGCCAGTCCTCCGTGCAGGTCGGGGGCGAGGCGCTGCCACTTCTCGTCCATCACGCGGCCGACGAGTTCGACGGCGCGCTCGCGGTGGCCGAGCCGGTCGAGGACGTCGGCGACGCCGGCCAGCCCGTCGTAGAGCCCGAACGGGGTGCCGGACGGGGGCGGGTCCGTATGGCTCAGCAGCCACTCCTCACCCGCCTCGTAGCGCTCGGCTCCGGTCTCGGCGAGGGCGTAGAGCACCCCGGCGACGCCGTGCGCCAGGCCGAGTCCGCCTCCGTCGCCGAACTGCGCGATGTCGCCGGGAAAGAGCCGGTCCTCGCGCTCGGGTGTGGCGGAGGCGAGGATCGCGCGCACCATGGAGTCTCGGCTCGCGGGCCAGTCCTGTACGGGCACGGGCAGATAGCGGTCCCGCGGCGCCGATGCGCAAGCGCCGCCCCCGGCGACGGGCTGCTCTTGCCGCTGCCCTTGCCGCTGCCCTTGTTGCCGACCGCCCCGTACGACCTCCACCGCCTCCGCCAGGAAACCGTCCGGCAGGTCCGGGAACAGCTCCCCCGCGACCTCCGCCAGATGCGCCGCCTTGTGCCGGTCCACCACCAGCAGCGTCGTCATCGGCACGAAGAGGGCGAGCCGCAGACAGGCGAGCGCGTAACGGTCCACCTCGAAGCCGACGCGGTCGCCGGGCGCGACGAATCCCGGGTGGGCCATGGCCTGGCCACGATGCTCCTCGACCGGCGTCGCCGCCTCGAAGTCGAGCAGCCGTACGGAGTCGTCGTCCGGGTCGACCATGATGTTGAACATGTGCAGGTCGTTGAAGACGAGACCGCGACCGTGCACGGCCGCCACGGCCTCCTCCACCGCCTGCAGCACCCCCAGCGCCCAGCGGGTGTAGTCGGCGACCGCCGCCGGGTCCGGCTCGACGGCCAGCAGCGGATGGCGCTCGGCGAAGAAGGAGTTGAGCGTCCGGCCGGGCAGGAAGTCCATGACGAGGAAGCGGTGGTCGCCGAGGGTGAACCAGTCCCGCGCCTCGGGAGCCACGCCCAGCCCGCCGAGCCGCTCCAGTGCGGCCCGCTCGCGCTCCAGCCGCGTGACGGCGTCCGCCCCGTCCGCGGCGAGCCCGGCATGGGGCCGCGCCTCCTTGAGTACCACCTGCTCACCGGTTCGCAGATCGGTACCCGCGTACACGCCCCCGCCGTTGGAGAAGTGCAGGGCACGCTCGATGCGGTACGGCAGATCCTGCGTGGTGGTCGCGTTGCGCGCCGCGAGCTGGGGTTCGAGGAAGGCGGGCAGCGTCACCCACTCGGGCAGCTGGAAGACCGGATCCCTGCGGTCGGGCACCAGCACGCCCTCGGGGTTCTCGATCGCGGGCACGAGCGCGCCCGAGCCGGCTTCGTCGACGCAGTGCCGCTTGGCGAAGCCTCCGTACCGAACATAGAGCGGGCCTTGCATCCAGCGGAGATCCGTGAGGATGTAGGGGCCCGGCTCGCCCGCGAGCTCCTGGCCCAACTCGTCAAGAATCAACCGGAGTTCGGACTCGTCCGCAGGATAGATCGTGGCGAATTTCCCGCTGGAGCCGCGGCCCGCGTACTTGGAGTTGCGCAGGTGCAGCGGCTGCCGTCCGGGGACGAACTTGAAGGGTACGGAGCGCGGGACGCAGTAGTCCCACACTCTGGCCGCCGTCTTCTCGGCGTTGTCCAAAGTGGCCGAGACATGGATCTTCCAGCCCTGGCGCGGGCGGGCCGTGCCCACCGGGCTGATGTGGAGCCAGTCCCCGGAGAGGAAACGCCGCCACCCTTCGGGGACCGGGCGCCGCGCCGCTTCGAAGAGGGGGACGCTCTCCCCCGCCTCCCCCTGCTCCGCTCCGCGGGACGGCCCCCGCACGGCGGACAAGCGGTCAGGGGTCTCGTAGAAATACCTGTCCGCAAGACAGAAGACCTCATACCGCTTGTCCATCGTGCTTCCCCCCGTCGGCGACGTGGCAACGAGATTTCCACGGCGTCCGGGGGCCGGACAGTCACGCATGTCACGAGATCACCGTGCGATACGCACGAGTCAACCTCTGTTCGAGCGGCGGGAGTTCGACTAGGCCGTGTCTGACAAATAGCGCCGTCCGCCCGCAGGGCGGGGTGCGCGGCGTCCGGTGCGTGCAATCGCAAGGCGGAGGATCATCCTCGTACTGGACGTACTTGGATGACTCCGACAACGCAGCGAGTGTGCGTGCCGGGCGTCGCGCACCAGGCGAGATTTGTCAGACACGGCCTAGGGGCCCGACTGCGGGCGGGGTCTGCTCGCTCACTCCTCCGGCGGGAAGACCGGCTCCCCGCTCTCCAGCAGCGTGATCGCGATCGCCTCGACCGGGCAGTTCTCCGCGGCCGCGAGGATCCGCTCATTGGCGTCGGTGTCGTCGGCCACCGGATGCGACTGCCGCCCCGAGTCGAGCTTGAAGCCGTCCGGGGCGTGCCCCACACACATGCCGGAGCCGATGCACACGCTCCGGTCGACCTCGACGTGCCAGCGGTCCCCCATCAGTTCTCTCCGTATCCGGAGGGCAGATGGATCATCTTGTGCTCCAGGTACTCGCCGTACCCCTCGGGCCCGAACTCCCGCCCCAGACCGGAGTTCTTGTAGCCGCCGAACGGACCGAGCATGTCGAGACTGAACGTATTGATGTTGTACGTCCCCGTCCTGACCTGCCGCGCGAAGTCGATGCCGCGCTCGACGTCGGCCGTCCAGACGCTGCCGCTGAGCCCGTAGTCGGAGTCGTTCGCGATCTTCGCGGCCTCGCTCTCGTCGCCGTACGGCAGCAGACAGATGACCGGCCCGAAGATCTCCTCGCGCGCGATACGCATGGAGTTGTCGACCCCGCCGAAGAGGGTCGGCTCGACGTACCAGCCCTGTTCGAGACCGACCGGCCGGCCGCCGCCGGTGAGGATCTTTGCGCCCTCCTCCTGGCCGATCCGGATGAAGTCGAGCGAGCGCTGCTGCTGACGGCGGGCCACGAGCGGCCCGACCTGGGTCGCGGGGTCGAGCGGGTCACCCACCACCAGCGCGGATGCGGCAGCGGCGAACGTCTCGGCGAACTCGTCGTAGCGACTGCGCGGCGCGAGGATACGGGTCTGGGCCACGCACGCCTGCCCGTTGTTCATCCAGGCCGCGGGCACGATCCCGGCGACCGCCGACTCCAGATCCGCGTCCGGCAGGATGACGGCGGCCGACTTGCCGCCGAGCTCCAGAGTGACGCGGGTCAGATGGCGCGAGGCGACCTCCATGACCCGCTTGCCCGCGGCGACGGACCCGGTGAAGGACACCTTGTCGATCCCGGGGTGCCCGACCAGATACTCACTCACCTCGCGGTCCGCGGGCAGGATCGACAGAACACCCTTCGGAAGCCCGGCCTCCGTGGCGATCTCGCCGAGGATGTACGAGTCGAGGGGCGACTCGGGCGAGGGCTTGAGCACGACCGTACAACCGGCGAGCAGCGCGGGCCCGAGCTTGGCGGCGGCGGTGAACTGCGGCACGTTCCACGGCACAACCGCCGCGACGACCCCAACGGGCTCCCGCCGCACCAGAATCGGCCCGAGCACCCCGTCCCGCCGCTCCTCGTGCGCGTAACCCCGCGCGACGGTGATGGCCGCGTCCCACACCATCATCGCGCCGAGCGCCTGCGCGAGCACGCTCCAGGAGTACGGGGAGCCGTTCTGCGAGCTGATGGACCGGGCGATCTCCTCGTGCCGTACGGCGATCGCGTCCTTGATCCGCGACACGACCCCGATCCGCTCCTCCAGACTCATACGCGGCCACGGCCCGTGCTCGAACGCCTCCCGCGCGAGGGCCACGGCCCGGTCGACATCCGCCCGTGAGGCATGCGGCACGCGCCCGATGACCTGCTCGGTGTGCGGCGAGACGACCTCGATGGCGTCGCCGCCGAGGGGATCGGTCAACTCCCCGCCGATGAACAGCTTTCCGTGTTCCACAAGCTCGGTCATGGCTGCTGCCTCCCGGGGCCCCGGCGTATCTGACACTGTTTCAGAACTGATACCAGTTCTAGTTCCAGTAGTCCACGGCAGGGACGAAAGGGCCCCCGACCGGCGACCCCGACCCTGAGCACCGCGCTCGCGTTACTTGCCTTCCAGCGCCGCCACCAGCTGAGACAGGTTGCCGGCGGCCACCACGAGGGCGAGGTGGTCGTGGTAGTCCCGGCTGCTGACGATCAGGCCGTCGCGGACCCGCAGCACCTGGATGTTGGAGGCTTCGAAGGTCCGTCCGGTCAACCGGTGGTGCACGTGGTAGTCGAACTCGGCGACGACCACCTCCGCGTCGTCGGTTTCCCGGACGACCACGTTCACCGGGGTCAGCTCAACGGGCGAACTTGCGGAGACCTGAGCGAACCGCTCCTCGAGTGCGGCCCGCCCCTCGATCCGGCGCGGGCCGACCGGCTCGAAGACGGTCTCCACCACGGCGTCCTCCGCATAGAGCTCGGCCAGTTCCGAGAACCGCCCGGCTCCGATGCCCTGGATCAGCTTCTGGAAGACCTCGTGCGGTGACAGCGTTTCGGGCATGACAAACCTCCGTGGGGTCCACGCTAGAATCGGACTAGCGACTCCGTTTTCACGATACGGACTGGAGACTCCGGTTGTCCAGGGTCGTTCTGCCGTCGACGGCGAAGGGATTGGGAGAGGGATGGGTGGCGCTCAGGAGCGCCCGCTGCGGGCGGACGCGGCCCGCAACCGGGCCAGGCTGCTGGATGTCGCCACGGAGGTGTTCACCGCCCGCGGCGTCAGCGTGCCGACCGAGGAGATCGCCCGCATCGCCGGGGTCGGAGTCGGCACGCTCTTTCGGCATTTCCCGACCAAAGAGGCACTGCTGGAGGCGGTGATGGTGCGCAGACTGGAGGAAATGGCAGCCCAGACCGCGCAGTTGGCCGCCGAGACCGGGCCCGCCGAAGCCTTCTTCGCCTGCTTCCGTCTGGTGGTGGAACAGTCCGCCGGCAAGAACGAGTTCGCCCAGGCACTCGCCGCGGCCGGCGTGAACGTACACGCGTCCCTGCAGGAGCCGACCATGGAGATCCAGGCTCGGCTGGCCGAGCTGCTGACCGGGGCGCAAGAGGCGGGGGCGGTCCGCCCGGAGCTGGGCCTGCCGGAGTTCGTCGCCCTCCTGGCCGGCGTCGGCAGGGCGATGGAACAGCTCGGAGCGGATCCGGCACCCCGGGAGCGGATCTTCGAGGTCGTCTTCGACGGGCTGCGGCCACGCTGAGCCCCGCCGCCGGGGCGTCGTACGCCCACCTCGGTTAGAGGGGCTGCGGTCACTCCCCGGCCGCGTCGAGCAAGATCTGCGCCAGTTCACGCGGCTGGGAGAACATCGGCCAGTGGCCGGTGTCCATCGTGACCAGCTTCCAGTGCCCGCTGGTCAGCAGCTCGGCCACGTCGGCGCTCGGCTCGGCGCCGGCGAGCAGGCATTTGATGTACGTCGCGGGCAGTTCGCCGAGTGGCCGTGCCAGGATGGCGGGCTCCGTCATCGTGGCGCCCGGGTGCGGCGTCGAGCCGCCCACGATCCGTGCGATCTGCTCATCGGTGAGACCCTCGCCCTCGTAGTGGGCCGCGGTCACGAGCGGCCAGAATCCTCCGTTCTCGGCGATCGACGCCTCCACCATCGCCCCAATGTCCTGCAAGCCGGAAACAAACGACTCGCCGTCGGACGGAACACTGGAGTCGACGAAGACCACGCGGGCCAGCCGGTCGCCGATCCGCTCGGCGGCCTGACCGACCGGGATACCCGAGTAGCTGTGACCTACCAGAACGACGTCGCGCAGATCCCGGCGTTCGACCTCGTCGACGATGTCCCGGACGTGGGTCTGCTGGCCGGCCGGCACACCCTGCTTGTCGGCAAGACCTGACAGCGTCAACGGGTGGACGCCGTGGCCGGCCGCACGCAGATGTGGCACCACCTCGTCCCACGCCCACGATCCGAGCCGTGCGCCTGCAACCAGTACGAGATTCGCCATGGCCGCACCGTAGCGAAGCAGCCTGACAACTGCTCAGAAATAACCTTCGATACGCGCCCGGGAGCCCGTGCTGCCGCCGGCCCCGGACGGGTCCCGTCCGGGGCGGCAGGTCGTGAACGGCCTCGGCCGCCACGTCACCCGTCCGGTGTTTTGGCGATCAAGGTCCAACGACCCCGCGGAGGCAGGCATACTCCAACCGGGGCAGCCAGATTGCGTGATCGGCTGCAGGGGGCAGGAGCGGGAGCGGGTGGACTTCACTTCCTGGAGTGACTGGATACGTGCGGTGCTGGGGATGTCGGTCACCTACGCGGTGCTGACGCTGACCTGGCGAGCGGTGGTGAGGGCGGCCGCCTTCAGCGACGCGCACCGGCGCACGGGACGACGCATCGTTCTCGTCCCGCGGTGGCTGATCCGGCCGCGTAGGCAGGCCATAAGACGACAGTTACGCGTCTCCACGGCCCTGCGGCGGCACCAGGGGCTGAGCAGTGCGACGCCCGCTGCCGCATTCCTGGACCGGCTGGTGGAGAGGGACCGGTCCACGCGCGTGTTGCACGTCGGCCGCCGGATCTGGTCCCAGATCATCCCCGCCGCGCTGTTGCTGTGCGGCGCCGCGCTGGTGGTCTGGCTTCTTTTGACCCCGTACATCGACGAAGGACCGGGCTTTGCGCTGCCCAGCCTTGACGAAGTTCTCGTCGACGCGCTGGGAACGGGGACGTACTACGTCGGGCGCGACGAGGACTGCGCGTCCTGGTCCCTTCTCAAAGGCTGCGCATTGGACGACGTCTACTGGTGGAGCGGCATCGAGTCGGGCGTGGCTTTCGGCGTGGCCGCCGCGCTGCTCCTTGCCGCGTGGCACTGCCGGCGGGTTGCCATCCGGGAGTTCACTGTCTGGGAGAGCCAGGAACCTCCCCTTCTTGTCTGCCTGGACGCCCTGACGGCCGGGCGGGACGCCTTGCGCTCCCCGGCCCCCGAGGCGTCGGTGCTGGACATGCGCATCGCCGAATTGCGCGCTGCCCTGCGGGACTTCGCCCGGCATGGCCTCCCCGCCGACTCCGATCGGCGTGCCGAACTGGAGGAACACAGCGCGCAAGTGGCGGCAGCCCTGCACGAGGCGATGAGCCGGGTCCTGCGCGACGGAAACACTGCCCTGCCGGGCCTCGTGCAGCTGCTCGCTACCGTCCAGGACCGTCTCCATGCCTCCCGGTGGCTCGCGCTCCTCGACCCCTCCCCGCCACCGGGCCCGGCACCCGTCCCCGCACTGCAGCCCGCGGCGACAGCACCCGCCGTCGATACGGGCCGCCTGCAGCGATACATGGCCATAGCAACAGCGCTGCCGACGATTCCGGCCCTGCTCGCGCTGGCCTTCACCGCCGTGGCGATCAGCCAGGCCAAGGACACGCTCAAACTCACCGAGCGGGATCAGGTCGCCACCACGTACAACGAGACCGTCGCCAACCTGGGTGATGAGTCCATCAACGTCAGGATCAGCAGCATCTACGCACTTCAGCGCATCATGCGCGAGTCTCCACGCGAACAACCCGCGATCGTCGAAGTCCTGAGCGCCTACATCAGGGAGCACACCAAGATGCCCAAGAAGGTGCAGGCCGCCGCCCTGCGAAAGGACGTGAAAACGCGAGCCGCCGATGACGTGCAGGCCGCGCTGACTGTTCTGGGATCGCGGCAGCCGGGCGCAGAGGAAGAGCGTGTCATCGACCTGCGTCGCACCTTCCTCGTGGGGGCCGACCTCTCTCAGTCGGAATTCTCCGCCGCGGACCTGCGCGGGGCCGATCTCACCCGTGCCGATCTGACCGGTGGCGAGTTCGAGAACGTCTTGTTCACCGACGCCTCCATGTCCGAAGCCATTCTGAGTGGTGGCGATTTCGAGGACGCGGAGTTCATCGGGACGAACCTCACGAAGGCCAGGTGGGACGGGGCCGATCTGCACGACACGAACCTGACAAGCGCCAACCTCACGGGCGCCACGCTCGCCTTCCGAGAGAGCGGCGCGGTGACCAACCTCGACTACGCGGACCTATCCGGCGCGAACCTGACCGATGCCGACCTGACCGACGCCGGTCTCATCCAGGCCGACTTCAGCAAGGACACCGCAAAGGATCTCCCCGCGACGACGCTTACCCGCACGAACTTCACGCGCGCGAATCTCAGCGGGGCACTCCTCAGCGGCACCGACCGGCGAACGGCCATATGGAAGGGGGCAGTCTTGCCCTAGGTGTACTGCCCGGGCAGGTTGGTTGAGTTTGTGCGACGACACGGTCTGAATCTGTGAGATGGCGAAGGCCTCCGGTTGTGGAGTGGAGCTGTCTAGGAACCGCTCCGCCAACCTGGAGGCCTTCGTGTCTCACGCTAACGCTGCTTTGACTCCTCGTGCCCGTCTTCGCCTGGCGCGTCTGATTGTTGATGACGGGTGGCCGGTCGCTCGTGCGGCCGAGCGTTATGACGTGTCCTGGCCGACCGCGAAGCGGTGGGCCGTCCGTTACGCCGAGTCCGGTGCCCAGGCCATGGGCGACCGGTCCTCACGGCCGCACCGCAGTCCTGCCCGAACCACGCAGCCGCAGGTCCGCAAGATCGTGCACCTGCGCTGGAAGCAGCGTCTGGGCCCGGTCCAGATCGCCGGACGGCTCGGCATGCCTGCCTCCACCGTGCACGCGGTCCTGACCCGGTGCCGGATCAACCGGCTCTCGCACATCGACCGCGCCACCGGCGAGCCGGTCCGCCGCTACGAACACGACCATCCCGGCGCGATGCTCCACATCGACGTGAAGAAGCTCGGGAACGTTCCCGACGGCGGCGGCTGGCGCTACGTCGGACGCGTCCAGGGCCGCAGGAACCGCGCCGCGACCCCGGACAGGCCCCGCAACAAGTACCGCGGACCGCTGCTGGGCACCGCGTTCGTCCACACCGTCGTCGACGATCATTCCCGGGTCGCCTACGCCGAGATCTGCGACGACGAGAAAGCCGCCACGGCGGTCGGTGTCCTGCGACGCGCGGTCGACTGGTTCGCCGCCCGCGGCGTGAGGGTCGAGCGGGTGCTCACCGACAACGGCTCGGCCTACCGCTCCCGGCACTGGACACAGGCCTGCACCGAGCTGGGAATCACGCCGAAGAAGACCCGGCCCTACCGGCCACAGACCAATGGCAAGGTC
Source organism: Streptomyces sp. NBC_00885 (assembly GCF_045207475.1). Taxonomy (NCBI): domain Bacteria; kingdom Bacillati; phylum Actinomycetota; class Actinomycetes; order Kitasatosporales; family Streptomycetaceae; genus Streptomyces; species Streptomyces sp. NBC_00885. Next base: position 6,131,601 of record NZ_CP108796.1, on the reverse strand, counting down.
GAACGCTTCCACCGCACCCTGGCCGACGGCTGGGCTCTTGGCCGCTTCTACTCCAGCGAATCAGCCCGCCGCAAAGCCCTGCCGGCCTGGCTCCATCACTACAATCACCACCGCCCCCACACCGCAACCAGCGGCAAACCACCCATCACCAGGTTGACCAACGTCCCTGGGCAGTACACCTAGGGCACTCCTCAAGTGCGCTCCGGGCGCAGGCTGCGCACCCTCAACCCGCGGCTGATACGGAGCTGAAATCGAGGTCGCGGGCCTCCAGTTCCTGGCGGAGGCGGGTGAGTGCCCGGTGCAGCGTGCTCTTGACCGTGCCGGTCGACATGCCGAGGGCGGCGGCCGTCTCTTGCGTGGATATCTGCTCCCAGTGGCGCAACAGGACGACACTGCGCTGCCTCGGGGCGAGCACTTTGAGGGCGTCCATCAGCTGGGCGCGGTCGGCGTGCTGTCCGGTGAAGTCCTCGACGGATGCGTCCGGGAGCTGCTCCATGGGGACCTCCTCCAGCCTGCGGGCCCGCCACCACTCGGTTCGCGTATTGATCATCACGCGGCGCAGGTAGGCGTCCGTCAGGCGCTTGTCCGTGATGGCGTCCCAACGGCCGTACGTGCGCACGAGCGCGGTCTGCAGCAGATCCTGAGCGTCGAGCGGGTCGGCGACCAGACGCCGGGCACTGCGCAGCAGCGCGTCCTGCCGTGTACGTACGTACTCCTCGAATTCCAGCACCTTGTCCTGGTGCTTGCGCAGGTTCACGTGTCGGGTTCCTTACGTTGCCATGGGGGGTTGGTTGCGGTGGCTCATGCCTCGAAGAGCCCAGGCAGGGCGACGCGGCGGCGGCGAATCCGGCGGGGCCGGTCCTCTTCAGTCCAGGGCCTTGCGGACGGCGGCCAGGATGGCTTCGGTGTCGGCGCCCAGAGCGCGGGCGGCTGCGATGAAGTCCCCGGCCAGGGTGGCGAGTTGGGCCGGATCCGGGTGCTTCGGTGCTGGCGGGAGCGCCGCGACCCGGGTGCCTGCCCCACGGCGGGTGCGGATCAGCTTGGCGGTCTCCAGCTCGCGGTATGCGCGGGCCACGGTGCCCGGCGCCAGGCCCAGGTCGGTGGCGAGCTGACGCACGGTCGGCAGGCGTTCGTCCTCTGCCAGTCGGCCTGTGGCGATCAGCGCGGCGAGCTGGGCGCGGATCTGCTCGTACGGCGGCACCGGGCTGGTGGTGTCGACGCGGACGGCGAGTGCGGTCATCGCCGGGCCGCCCGGGGCACCACCACGGTGAACAGGGACCAGGCCAGGGTGAACAGGGACAGCAGGCCCAGGGGGTAGATCGCCAAGGAGGTGACGGAGCCCATCATGCCCCCGCAGTTACTGTCCGTCAGATAGGTGGCGATCATCAAAACGACGAGCAACAGCAGACTCGAGACCAGCACGCCCCAAGCTGCGACGATCGCCCACGAGCGGTCGCGGCGCTGCTGATCGTCGCCCCCACGACGGGCGACACGGCGCAGAGCCCAGGCGCAGGCGACTGTGCCGATGACGAGAGAGCCGAGGATCTGGCGACTGTCCATGATGCCGGGCCAGAGGATGACAGATGGTTCGCTCCCGTCACAGCCGCCGTCACCCGCCCGAGCCCGGATCACCCGGTCCATGGCGTCCTGGGTGGCTGTGGCATCCCCGATGCCCACCAGCCCGACGAGGAACACCGCCTGGAGGAGAAGGAGACGGGAGATACGGGGCGGCACGTGGTCCCGGACCCGGCGCGGGGTGAGACTGGCGGTGCGCACCGCCTCCCGAGGGCGGGGGGTGAGGGCGTCGCCGAGCAGGACGCCGCCCACGGCGCACAGGCCGAAAGCGGTGACGTAGCTCACCCAGGGCACGCCGAAGCCGAACAGCGGGTAAGTAGTGATGTCCATGGTGGCCCACCACGGTGCGGCCACGACGCCCACGGCCAGACCGGCCCATCGGGCGTAGCGGTCGGCGCGGCCACGGAGGCGGGATTCGGGCCGGGCGGTGTCGAGCATATGGAACCCCCGTGAGTGGTGACGGCTGCGCGGCTTGCGCCCGGCGGTAGCGGACGCCGCTTGCCGCAAGCCCTGTTTGTATCGAGCAGTTAGTACAAGATGCACCGGGGAGGAATCTTGTGTCAAGCGTTCGATACAAGTTGAGCCCCCGGACGGGGCGTCCCGTCCGGGGCCGGCGGCAGGTCGGAGGCGACCTCGGCCACCGCATCAACCGCCCAGCGCACGCACCTCGTTGATGATGGTGCGCATCTGCGGTCCGGTCTTCTGGGCGTAGTCGCTGCCCGTGTATCCCCACCAGTCCCAGCAGCCCTGCGGGTTGCCGCGCAGGAGGCTGATGTCGGTCTGCGGGTAGAGGATCACCAGGTTGTTGGTGTCCGCGTACTCGTTGAGGTGCGATTCCCGGGCGAAGCGGCTGCCGACGAACTTGTTGTCGCTGAGGCAGCCGTGCAGGGCGACGACGAGCTTGCACGCCGCGCCGGCCGCGCAGGAGCGGGGCGACCGTCGATCGGTACGCCGATGGTGCCGGGGCGGCGCGGCCCCTCGGGCCGGTTGAAGCTGGCGACGGGGGACGTCTCGGAGAGGCCGTAGCCCTCCAGCAGCGGGCAGCCGAAGGCCTCTTCGAAGCCGTGCAGGATCTCCACGGGCAGCGCGGCCCCGCCGGAGACCGCGATCCGGAGCCGGCTGCCCTGATCGGCGGTACGGGACGGGTGATGCAGCAGGGCCGCGTACATGGTCGGTACGGCGGCGATGACGGTGACCTCGTCCCGTACGAACATCGGCAGGGCCTTGGCCGCGTCGAAGCGCGGCAGCAGGGTCAGGCACGCGCCCGCCGCCAGATCACAACCATCACCACAGGCAGGGGGACATGAGGTATCACTGGCCGGGTGAGCGACAAGCCGGACCAGCACACCGAAGCCTTGCTGCGCCTGCTGCGTGAGGGCGCGGACGAGGGCGCGTTCCTCGGCCTGGGCGCACCCGCCCAGCAGGTCGAGGACGCCCTGGAGGTACGGGCCCGGCTCGTCGCCCAGTCACGGCGCGAGGCCGCGCTGGCCGCGCTGTACGAGACGGCGGGCGACCTCGCCTCGCTGCGTGACCTCGAGGAGGTCCTTCAGGCCATCGTGCGCCGCGCCCGCACTCTGATCGGCACCGATGTCGCGTATCTGCTGCTGCACGACCCCGAGCGCGGCGACACCTATGTGCGGGTCACCGACGGCATCCACACCGAGGCCTTCAAGAACGGCCGGCTCGCGGTCGGCACAGGTCTCGGCGGCCTGGTCGCCGAGACCGCCGAGCCGTACCACACCGCCGACTATCCGAACGACGCACGCTTCGCGCACTCCGACTATGTCGACGGCGTCATCGGGGCCGAGGGGCTCGTCGCCATCCAAGGGGTGCCGCTGAAGTCCGGTGATCAGGTCTACGGAGTGCTGTTCGCCGCCAACCGGCGCGTGCGGCCGTTCGCCCCCGAAGAGGTCGACCTGCTCATCTCGCTGGCCAACCACGCCGCCCTCGCGATCGAGAACGCCACCCTCTTCGAAGAGGTGCAACGGGCCGCGACCGTCCACCAGCGGCTGACCGCCGTGGCGCTGGAGGGCGGAGGCACGGCGGGGCTCGCGAGCACACTGGCCGAGGTGCTCGGCGGCAGCGTCTTCGTCCTGGACGCCCACGGCCGCCGGCTCGCCGCGGCGGGCGAGGCTCCTCTGCCCGATCCCCTTCCGCGCTGCAAGGGCAACGGCAGCAGACGCGTTGCTCTCGACGACGACGCGACGTGTGTCACCCCGATCGTGGGGGGCGGCGAGCAGCTCGGCACCCTGCTGCTCGTACGGCACCGGCTCGACGCCTCCGACGTCCAGGCTCTGGAGCGGGCCGCCCAGATCGCCGCACTGATGCTGCTGAGCGAACGCACGGTCAGCCAGGCCGAGCAGCGGCTGCGCGGGGAAATCCTCGACGACCTCCTCGGAGCCCCGCACCGCGACCCCGAAGGCCTCCGGCGCAGGGTGGCACTCGTCGGCCTCGATCTGGACCGAGGCCATGTGGTGCTCGCGGCACGCTGCCGCGACGGCGACCGCCGTCGCCAGGTCACGGACGCCGCGGGCCGTTACGCCCTGCGGCTCGGCGGGCTGGCGGGAGAGTACGGCGGCAACACGGTCGTCGTCCTGCCGGACGGCCCGGGTGGCCCGGGTGCGGGCGAGGCGGCGCGGGCGCTGACCGCCGTACTGACCCAGGGCGCGGGCCGGCCGGTGACGGTCGGCGGCGAGAGCGCGGGCCCCGGCGCGGCCGCCCTGGTCGAGGCACACCGGGATGCCGCGCGCTGCCTGGATGTGCTCTTCGCCCTCGACCGGGACGGCGAGGGCGCCTGCCGCGACGAACTCGGCATATACGGACTGCTTTTGAGCCACGCGGGACGGTCCGAACTGAACCGCTTCGTGGAACGCACCGTAGGGCCACTGCTCGCGCACGACGAGGCGCGCGGCAGTGAACTGGCCCGTACCGTGCTGGCCTACTTCGGCTGCGACGGGTCCCTCGCGCGCACCGCCGGGGCCCTCTACGTCCACGTCAACACGCTCTACCAGCGCATCGACAAGGTGGGCGCGCTCCTGGGCGCCGACTGGCGCCACGGCGACCGGGCCCTGCAGGTGCATCTGGCGCTCAAGCTGCACCTCACGGGAAGCTGACACCGGCCAGCCGCTCGGCGACGGTCTTGGCGTGGGAGCCCATGAGAATCGTGTAGTGGTTGGAGCCTTCGACGAACTCGGCGTGCAGGCGGGGGACTTCACCCACCCAGCGCTCGACGAGCGGCACGGGCAGCATCGCAGGCTCCTGCCCGAGCAGACCGAGCGGGGAGTGCAGCAGCAGGGTGGGTACGGCGAGCCGGCCGAGGTCCGCGGCGAAGGCGTCGGCGGAGCCGAGCAGATCCCGCCCGTCCTGCCGCACGGCGTCCTCCCTGGCCTTGGAACGGCGCGCGCCCTGCGGTCCGGTGAGGTCGTAGCGCACGTATGCCTCGATGTCCGGGCTCCAGTCCGGGCCGAGCGCCGGATGCGCCCGGAAGAAGTCCACGTACGCCTGATCGCTCTCGTAGGTCCGGGAGAGCCGGGCGATGGCCGGGCCGAGCGTGAGGTCGAGGATCGCGTCCGGGTCGACGCCCTCGGGGGCGGGCAGCGGCAGACCGCCGTCGACGAGCAGCAGCCGGTCGAAGAGTTCGGGCCGACGGGCGGCCGCGCGCAGCGCGATGTACGCGCCCATCGAGTGCCCGGTCAGCGCGACGGGCCCGCCGTCCCCCAACTCCTCGGCTGCGCGGCAGAGATCCGCGGCATGCCAGTCGATGCCGTACGGGCCCGGCGTGCCGGAACTGCCGCCGCGGCCGCGCAGATCCAGTGCGTACAGGCTCCACTCGGCGGGCAGCTGCCGGGCCACTGCCCGGAAGGCCATCCCGGAGGCGCTGATGCCGTGCGCGGCAACGGCGGTGCGCGATCCGCTGCCGAAGCGCAGCACTCGCAGCGTGCCGCCCTGGACGGGCAGGTCAATCGCCGTCGGCTCAGTCATCTTCTCTCCCGGTCGTGTTCGGCGGCGCCGACGAGCGCCAGTGGTACGGCCCGCACCAGCCGTACACCCCCGAGCAGATCGCCGACACCTTCAGCGGCTACGCCTGAGGAGAGTTACGAGTTGCTTTCCCAGACTCATGGGGTCCCCGTACCAACAGGCCTACTCTGCAACCACATTCGGCGCTGGTCAGGCTAGCAACGGTCGCGCAGGCTCGGTGAGCAACGCGCAGGCCCGGTGAGCAATCGGACGTCGGGATCAGTTGACCCTTCTCGGTCAGATCCTTGCGGCCAGTCGGGGTTCACCCCAGGTCAGCCAACTCCCCTGAGAAGGTGGTCGACTTGGGCGACCATTGGAACGAGTTCTAGTTATAGTGAGCAATGGCCGTGCCGCCGAAGAGAGATGAGAGCCTCATGACTCAGGTGATCGACCACGGCGGAGGCGTCTGGTCCATCGAGGTGCCCATCCCGGACAACCCCCTCGGCCACACCCTCGTCCACCTCCTCGACACCGACCTCGGCCCCGTCCTCATCGACACCGGCTGGGACGATCCCGCCTCCTGGGACACGCTTGCCGCCGGGCTCGGGTCGCTCGGCGTCGGCATCGGCGACATTCATGGTGTGGTCATCACCCATCACCATCCCGACCACCACGGTCTTTCGGGCCGGGTCCGTGAGGCGTCCGGAGCGTGGATCGCGATGCACGCCGCCGACAGTGCCGTCGTGCGGCGCACGCGCGAGGCCGAACCCGGGCTCTGGCTCGACTACTTGGCCGACAAGCTCACCAGAGCCGGTGCGCCCGACGAGCACACCGCCCCGCTGCGTGAGGCCCGCGCGTCGGGGCGGATGCGTACGTTGCCCGGGCTGCGGGCCGCGCTGCCCGACCGGGAGATCGTGCCCGGTGAGCTCCTCGACCTGGCGGGGCGGCGGCTGCGTGCGATCTGGACGCCCGGCCACACGCCCGGGCATGTCTGTCTGCATCTGGAGGAGGACCATCCGGCGAACCGGCCCGGCAACGGCAGGCTGTTCTCCGGCGACCATCTGCTGCCCGGGATCACCCCGCACATCGGCCTGTACGAGGACCCGGACGACGTCACCGTCACCGACCCGCTCGGCGACTATCTCGACTCACTGGAGCGCATCGGCCGCCTCGCCCCCGCGGAGGTGCTGCCGGCGCACCAGTACGCCTTCCCCGACGCGGCCTCCCGCGTACGGGAGTTGCTCGCCCACCACGAGGAGCGCCTGGCCGGGCTGCTCGCGCTGCTGGCCGAGCCGCTCACGCCGTGGCAGGTCGCCGAGCGCATGGAGTGGAACCGGCCCTGGGACCAGATTCCGTACGGATCACGGAACATCGCGGTCTCGGAGGCGGAGGCGCACCTGCGCAGGCTGGTGAAGCTGGGGCAGGCCGAGGTACGGATGGGGTGCGGCCCGACGGTGTACGCGGCGACGAGCTGACAACCTCAGTCCGGCCCGGAGCTGATTCGTGCCCCTCGCCGGACGGGCAGGATGTGGCCTCTTGACCCTCACACCGTGTCAGGCGCTGAACTCGGAGACATCATGTTCACCATCGGAGACTTCGCCCGGCACGGCCGCGTATCGGTCCGGATGCTGCGTCACTACGACGCGACCGGCCTGCTGCGCCCGGCCCACGTCGACCCTGCCACCGGCTACCGCCACTACACGGCCGCCCAGCTGGCCCGTCTCAACCGCGTCATCGCGCTCAAGGACCTCGGCTTCACCCTTCAGCAGGTCCAGGACATCCTGGACGAGAAGGTCACCACTGAGGAACTGCGCGGGATGCTGCGGCTGCGGAGGGCCGAGCTGGAGGTCACGATGGCCGCCGCTGCGGCGCGGCTGGTCCAGGTCGAGGCGAGGCTCCGGTCGATCGAGAGTGAGGGGCACATGCCCACGAACGACGTCGTCATCAAGACCGTCCCGGCCATCCGGGTGGCGGAGCTGACCGCGACCGCCGCGAGCTACGAGCCGGAGCACATCAGCCCGGTCATCGGGCCGCTCTACGACGAGCTGTTCCGGCGCCTGGACGCGGCGGGCGTCACGCCCGCGGGGCCCGGCGTCGCCTATTACGAGGACGTCCCGGAGGGCGACGGCAGGATCAGCGTCCACGCCGCCGTCCAGGTCGAGGCCCCCCTCCAGGACGGCGCCTTCCGCGTGCTCGACCTGCCGCCCATCGACCACGCTGCGACGATCGTGCACCGCGGCTCGATGGACACGGTGCTGCCCACGGTCCACGCCCTGGCCCGCTGGATCGACGGCAACGGACACCGGTCGACCGGATACGCCCGGGAGATAAACCTCGAGTGCCCCGACAACCGGGACGACTGGGTGACCGAACTGCAGGTGCCGGTGGCCTGACACCCGGGAGCGTCGGCTCCGCCCGAGGCCCGCACGGTCCGGGCGGTCAGCCGGCGTCCGGCGCGTCGATGATCTTGCCGTCCTTGTCGAGGGTGTGGGTGCGCCAGTACACGTCCCACTTGTCGTCGACCTGCTTCGGCACCTTGCCCTCGGGGTATCGCGTGTAGTCCTTCGGAGGCTGCTTGTCGTCCGAGACGCATGCGGACCCGGTTCCTCCGACCGTCATGACGGGGTACTCACCCTTGCTGCAGATGTCCTCCTCGTACGCGAAGGAGCATCCGGTGAGTGCCACGGTTGCCGCCGCGCCCGCGAGCGCGGCAGCAGCTGCTGCACGGACCCTGCCGCGCCGGGAGGCGGTGGCGGGCCGGCTGATTCTGCGGGACATGGGCACGGCGGTCTCCTGTCGTTTCGGTGTGCGCACCACTCTCGCCGACATCGACCGCCGCGCCTTGAGTACGCGTACTCAGAAGCGCACCCGTCCCCCATCTCAACACGCCGCATTCCACACCCGCTTGACGGCCCGGACGACTCCCGGCGGCGGTCCGGCCCCGGTGTCGGGCCGAGGATCGCGGGCGTCGCCCCCGGGGCCCGCCGCGGCCGAGGCGGGCCGGAGACAGGATGCGCCCCGCCGGGTGCTGGTGACCGGCCGGTAGAGTGAGCGCGTCGTCATCACACCCGTACGGGGGGAAGCCGGTGCAAATCCGGCACTGACCCGCAACCGTGAGCCGCCGTCGCAGGCGGTGAGTCGGAATGCCCCGTACACAGGTGTGACCGGCTCGCGCCACCGGCAGCCCGCCGGTGGCCGGCACCGTCGAGGAATACGGAGCCGGAGCCCTGGTGCCTGAGTGCGCCCGTGCCCGGCTCCCCAGTGGAGAGGCACCGCCCGTCATGACCGTTCGCCGCAGCGCAGCCGCGCTCGCCGCATCCGCCGTGCTCTGCGTGGCCGCCGGCCCCGCTGCCGTCGCGGCGCCGAGCCCGACGCCGGCGCCCGCGATCCCCTCCGGCCTGTACGGGACGGGCGACCCGACCTACGACGGCGTCTGGCGGCAGTCGCTCGCCCTGCTCGCGCAGGACATCATGGGCGTGAAGCCCGCGGCCAAGGCGGTCGACTGGCTGACCGGGCAGCAGTGCGACGGCGGGGCCTTCCCCTCGCACCGCGCGGACGCGGCCAAGCCCTGCGACGTCAAGCTGCCCCTGGACTCCAACGCCACCGCCGCCGCGGTGCAGGCGCTCGCCGCGCTCGGCGGGCAGGACGCCGCCGTGAAGAAGTCGGTGGGCTGGCTCAAGTCCGTACAGAACGCGGACGGCGGCTGGAGCTACAACCCGGGCGGGGCCAGCGACGCGAACTCCACGTCGATCGTGATCGGCGCGCTCGCCGCGGCGGGCGAGAAGCCGGACGCCGTGAAGTCGAAGGGCGGCAGGACGCCGTACGACGCGCTGCTGACGTTCGCGCAGCCGTGCGGCGGGAAGAACGGCGGGGCGTTCGTCTACCAGCCGAAGCAGCCGGGGATCGTCGCGGACTCGACCTCGGCGGCCGTGCTCGGCGCGCGCGGCAAGGGATTCGTCGCCACCCCGGGCGCGAAGGACGCGAAGGGGACGGTCTGCGAGAAGTCGACGACGGTCGAGGGCGCGGCGCACAACGGCGCGACGTACCTGGCAGCCGCCCTCGCCAAGACCGGCCACCTCAACACGGCCCCGATGCCGGGCGCCGAGGACCCGACCGAGAAGCCGGACTTCGGGAACACGGCGGACGCCGTCGTGGCGCTCAGCGCACAGGGCCTCGGCGACCAGGCGAAGAAGCCGCTGGCGTGGCTGGAGCAGAACTCCGCGGCGTGGGCGAAGGGCGCGGGTCCCGCGGCGTACGCCCAGCTGATCTTCGCGGCCCACGCGGCCGGTACGGACCCGAAGAGCTTCGGGGGTACGGACCTGGTGGCGGGCCTGAACGCGACGGGCCCCGCGCCTGAGAAGGCCGCGGCGGCCGAGAAGTCGGAGAAGTCCGAGAAGAAGGACTCCGACTCGGGCATAGGGGTGTGGTGGATCGTCGGCGTCTTCTTCATCGCGAGCGTCGGCGCCGGTTTCCTGATCAGCGGTCGCCGGAAGAGTCAGCAGCGCTGATGCGCACGCGACTTCTCGCCCTGGTCCTCGCGCTCGGCGCCGCGCTGACGGTGCTGGGAGCGGGGCCGGCGCAGGCGGCCGGGTACCGCTACTGGTCGTTCTGGCAGAGCAGTGGCGACACCTGGACGTATGCCACGGAGGGCCCGGCGACGGCTCGGCCCGAGGACGGGGCCGTGAACGGCTTCCGCTTCTCGGTGAGCCAGGACAGCGCGGACTCGGCGCAGCCGCGCAGGGCGCCCGACTTCAAGGCGATCTGCGCCGGTACGCCCGCGAAGGCGGACGCCAAGCGGATCGCCCTGGTCATCGACTCCGGCACTCCGGCGGACGCCCCGTCGGGCGAGACGCCGCCCGCGCTGCGGGTGGCGTGTGCGCAGGTGCCGAAGGACGCGACGAGCGCGGAGGCACTGGCGTCGGTGGCGAAGCCGCTGCGCTACAACAGCGAGGCGCTGTTGTGCGCGATCTCCGGCTACCCGAAGTCGGGCTGCGGCGAACAGGTCGCGGCGTCCGAGCCGACGCCGTCCGCCTCACGGAAGCCTTCGGCGGGCGGCGGGGACGGTGGCGGCCCGTCGGTCGGCATCATCGCGGGCATCGCGGCGGTGGCGGCGCTGGGGGCGGCGGCGGTGTGGCAGTCCCGTCGCCGCAGGCGATGACGACGGCAGGCGCGAACGCGGTGCCTGAACCAGGGAGCTCCGGCGGGGCCGCGCACACGCCGTCCCCGTGGGGAGGGCCCGTGCAGGGTCGTCCCCACGTTTCCAGCGTCCGTGGTGAGCGTGGGCCAGGGGGCGTTGGCCCGGAGGGGGCCCGGAACCCGCACGACACGAACCCCCGCACCGCGGACGCCAAACCCCGCCGCCCCCGCCGGCTGAGGCTCGCGCCCGAGGCCAGTCGTAGTAACGCCCTGCACGCCGGGGCCTGGTGGCTCTGGGCCCTCGGGCTGGCCGTCGCCGCCTCGCGGACCACCAATCCGCTGCTCCTCGGGCTCATCGTCGGCGTCGCCGGATACGTCGTCGCCGCGCGCCGTACCGACGCGCCCTGGGCCCGGTCCTACGGCGCCTTCGTCAAGCTCGGCCTTGTCGTCATCGCCATCCGCGTCCTGTTCTCCGTCGTCCTCGGATCGCCCATCCCCGGTACGCACACCCTCCTCACCCTCCCCGAAGTCCCCCTCCCCGACTGGGCGAAGGGCATCCGCGTCGGCGGCCGGGTCTCGGCCGAGCAGCTGGTCTTCGCGCTGTACGACGGCGCGAAGCTCGCCACCCTCCTCATCTGCGTCGGCGCGGCCAACGCCCTCGCCAACCCCGCGCGTCTCCTCAAGTCCCTTCCGGGCGCGCTGTACGAGGCCGGGGTCGCCGTCGTCGTGGCCATGACCTTCGCGCCGAACATGGTCGCCGACGTGGTGCGCCTGCGTACCGCCCGCCGGCTGCGCGGACGGCCCACCGGCGGCATCAAGGCGCTCGTCCAGATCGGACTGCCCGTCCTGGAGGGCGCGCTGGAGCGTTCCGTCGCCGTCGCCGCGTCGATGGACGCGCGCGGATACGGGCGTACCGCCCAGGTGCCGCCCGCCGTACGGCACACCACCACTGCCCTCACCCTCGGCGGACTCCTCGGCGTCTGTGTCGGTTCGTACGGGTTGCTCGACCCGACGAGCCTCGCCTACGGGGTGCCTCTGCTGGTCACGGGGCTCGCGGCGGCGGCGGGCGGCCTCTGGCTCGGCGGCCGCCGCTCCGTACGCACCCGCTACCGCCCCGACCGCTGGGGGCCGAGGGCCTGGCTGGTCGCGGGCTCCGGCGCGGCGGTCGCGACCCTGATGATCCGGGCGAGCGTGTACGCCCCCGAGGCCCTGCACCCCGGCGTCGTACCGCTGACCGCGCCCACGCTTCCCCTCTGGCCCGCGGCGAGCATCCTCATCGGGCTGCTGCCCGCATTCGTCGCCCCCGTCCCCGCGCAGCCTTCGCAGGAGAAACCGTGATCCGCTTCGAAGACGTGTCGGTGACCTACGGCGACGCGGACGCACCCGCGATCCGCGGCGTCGATCTGACCGTCCCCGAGGGCGAGTTGGTGCTGCTCGTCGGCCCGTCCGGCGTCGGCAAGTCGACCCTGCTCAACGCCGTGTCCGGGCTCGTCCCCCATTTCACCGGCGGTACCCTCCGCGGGCGCGTCACCGTCGGCGGCCGCGACACCAGCACCCATATGCCCCGCGAACTCGCCGACCTCGTCGGCACGGTGGGCCAGGACCCGCTCGCCCACTTCGTCACCGACACGGTCGAGGACGAGCTGGCTTACGGAATGGAGTCGCTCGGCCTCGCCCCGGACGTGATGCGCCGCCGCGTCGAAGAGACGCTGGACCTCCTCGGCCTGGCCGAGCTGCGCGACCGGCCGATCGCGACACTGTCCGGCGGCCAGCAGCAGCGGGTCGCGATCGGCTCGGTGCTGACCCCGCACCCCGCGGTGCTGGTCCTCGACGAGCCGACGTCGGCGCTGGACCCGGCGGCTGCGGAAGAGGTGCTGGCGGTGCTGCAGCGGCTCGTCCACGACCTCGGCACGACGGTGCTGATGGCCGAGCACCGACTCGAGCGGGTGGTGCAGTACGCGGACCAGGTCATCCTGCTGCCCGCGCCGGGGGCTGCTCCGGTCATGGGCGCCCCGGCGGACATCATGGCGGTTTCGCCGGTGCGGCCGCCGGTGGTGGCGCTGGGTCGCCTGGCGGGGTGGGATCCGCTGCCGCTGTCGGTACGGGACGCGAGGCGCAGCGCCGGTGAGTTGCGGGAGCGCCTGGCGGGGCTTTCCCCCACCCCGCCCTCCCCCAGACTTCGTCCGGGGGGACCCCCAACCTCCCCAGTCCTCAATCGCCGGACGGGCTGGTCTTCCCGGCGAACCGGCGGGAAAACAGCCCCGCCGGCGTTTGAGGCGCGGGGTCTGGGGCGGAGCCCCAGCAACGGCTCGCTCGCCCGGGCCACCGCCCTCACCGTCCGCCGTGACCGCGTCGAAGCTCTCCGTGACATCGGCCTCACGGTCGAGCCCGGTGAGGCGATCGCCCTCATGGGACGCAACGGCGCCGGGAAGTCCACCCTCCTCGCCGCCCTCGTCGGCATGATCGAGCCCACCTCAGGCACCGTCCTGGTCGGCGGACGGACGCCCCACCGCACCCACCCGCGCGAGATGGTCCGCCGGGTCGGTCTCGTACCGCAGGAGCCGCGCGATCTGCTGTACGCGGACACCGTGGGGGCCGAGTGCGCGGCTGCCGACACCGACGCGGGCGCAGCGCCCGGCACCTGCCGTGACCTGGTCGGCGAGCTGCTTCCCGGCCTGGCGGACGCCACGCACCCCCGCGATCTGTCCGAGGGGCAACGCCTCGCGCTCGCTCTCGCCGTCGTGCTGACCGGCAGGCCCCCGCTGCTGCTGCTCGACGAGCCGACCCGTGGCCTGGACTACGCCGCGAAAGCGCGACTGGTCGCCGTGCTGAAGGGCCTCGCAGCCGAGGGCCACGCCATCGTCCTGGCCACCCACGACGTGGAACTGGCCGCCGAGCTCGCGCACCGCGTGGTCATCCTGGCCGACGGCGAGATCGTCGCGGACGGCCCGACCGCCGAGGTCGTGGTGTCGTCCCCCGCCTTCGCGCCGCAGGTCGCCAAGATCCTGGCTCCTCAGCCGTGGCTGACCGTCGCCCAGGTCGAGGAGGCCCTGTGAGCGCCCGCGCGATCAGGCTCGGCCCGCGTTCCGTCGCCGCCCTGGCCCTGATCAGCGGTATCGGTGTGATCGCCTTCGGCTGGCCGCTGCTCGCCGACGCCGATTCCGGGCTGGCCCACTCCGCCGACGCCCCCTGGCTCTTCGCCGCGCTGCTGCCGCTGCTCGTCGCCGTCGTCGTGGCGACGATCGCCGACACCGGCATGGACGCCAAGGCGGTGGCGATGCTCGGCGTGCTGGCGGCGGTCGGCGCGGCGCTGCGGCCCCTCGGCGCGGGCACGGCGGGCCTGGAGCCCATGTTCTTCCTGATGGTGCTGAGCGGCCGGGTCCTCGGTCCGGGCTTCGGCTTCGTCCTGGGCTCGGTCACGATGTTCGCGTCCGCCCTGCTCACGGGCGGTGTGGGCCCCTGGATGCCGTTCCAGATGCTGGCGATGGGCTGGTTCACGATGGGCGCCGGGCTTCTGCCGGGCCCGGACCGGCTGCGAGGGCGGGCCGAGCCGGCGATGCTCGGCGTCTACGGCGCGGTCGCGGCGTTCGCGTACGGCACGGTGATGAACCTGCAGGGCTGGACGTACATCGGCGGCCTGTCCTCCGGGGTCTCCTTCCATCCCGGCGATCCGGTCCACGAGAACCTGGTCCGCTTCCTCGCCTACTGCGCTGCGACCTCCTTCGGCTGGGACCTGGGCCGCGCCGCGCTCACCGTCGTCCTGACCCTCACGATCGGCTCCACCGTCCTCAAGGCGCTGCGCCGGGCCACGCGACGCGCCAACTTCGAGGCGCAGGTCACATTCGAGGCCCCCGGAAGGGTCCCTCCGGGGTGAGCCGCCCCACACGGCCCGGGTGCCGTACTAGGCGGTATAGGAGCCTTCCGGCACTCCGGACAAACCGCCTCATTGCGGTGGCGACCTGCGCGAACACCGCCCGTCAAGCCCCCCGGGCATTTCGCCCCGGGTGCGACCTCCACTAGTAACAGCGGTCGTTGCGAGGGGCTGTTCCGCTCGCTAGAACTGTTCAGGTCGCAAGGCGCCAACGGGCTCGCCACAGAGCCGCGGCGCCACTCGGGCGGCCGGAATCCCTCGTACGTACGGGAGTCCGGCATGCCCGCACGACCGCCCTGTTCCCGACGTTAGGTCCGCCTGTGTCCCGCTCGATCATCCGCCGCATCGCCAACCGTCCGAAGACCGCTCTGGTCGGCTCCGCGCTCGTACTGAGCTCCGCCGCCATGGTGCTGGGCGCGAACCCGGCCTCGGCCGCAGCCGCTCCCTCGCAGACGGGGTCGGCGAAGGCGATCGCCCAGCAGATGATCAAGGACGACGCGCAGTTCGACTGCTTCAGCAACATCGTGTCGCACGAGAGCGGCTGGGACGCCGGCGCTTCCAACCCGTCCTCCGGTGCGTACGGCCTGGTCCAGGCTCTGCCCGGCAGCAAGATGGCCTCCGCCGGCGCGGACTGGAAGACCAACCCCAAGACGCAGATCAAGTGGGGTCTGGACTACATGAACGACCGCTACGGCAGCCCGTGTGGCGCGTGGTCCGCGTGGCAGTCCCAGGGCTGGTACTGAGCCACCCTCCCCCGGGGCTCCGCCCCGGACCCCGGTCCTCAAGCGCCGGAGAGGCTGGATATGCGGCCCCGCCGCACATCCAGCCCGTCCGGCGCTTGAGGACATGCGGCCGAAGGTCGCATACAGGGGTCTGGGGGCCCGCCCCCAGCACGTGATCTACAGGCGCTGGATGATCGTGCCGGTCGCCAGCGCACCCCCCGCGCACATCGTCACCAGCGCGAACTCCTTGTCCCTGCGCTCCAGTTCATGCAGCGCCGTCGTGATCAGCCGCGCTCCGGTCGCCCCCACGGGGTGCCCGATCGCGATCCCGCCGCCGTTGACGTTGACCTTCTCCAGGTCCTGCTCGAAGACCTGCGCCCAGCTCAGCACCACTGACGCGAAAGCCTCGTTGACCTCCACCAGGTCGATGTCCCTGAGCGACATCCCCGCCTTGCCGAGCACCGCCCGCGTCGCGTCGATCGGCCCGTCCAGGTGGTAGTGCGGGTTCGCGCCGACCAGCGCCTGGGCGACGATCCGCGCGCGCGGCTTCAGCTTCAGCGCCCGTGCCATCCGCTTCGACGCCCACATGATCGCCGCCGCGCCGTCCGAGATCTGTGAGGAGTTGCCCGCCGTGTGCACGGCGGTCGGCATGACCGGCTTCAGCCGGGCCAGCGCCTCCATGCTGGTGTCCCGCAGTCCCTCGTCGCGGTCGACGAGGCGCCACATGCCCTGCCCGGCGGCCTGTTCCTCCTCCGTCGTCGGCACCTGCACCGCGAACGTCTCCCGCTTGAAGCGCTCCTCGGACCAGGCGACGGCCGCCCGCTCCTGTGACAACAGCCCCAGGGAGTCGACCCGTTCGCGCGTGAGTCCGCGATGGCGCGCGATGCGTTCGGCGGCCTCGAACTGGTTGGGCAGGTCGACGTTCCACTCGTCGGGGAAGGGCTTTCCGGGCCCGTGCTTGGACCCGCTGCCCAGCGGCACCCGCGACATCGCCTCGACGCCGCAGCTGATGCCGACGTCGATGACACCCGCCGCGATCATGTTGGCGACCATGTGGCCGGCCTGCTGCGAGGATCCGCACTGGCAGTCCACGGTCGTCGCCGCGGTTTCGTACGGAAGCCCCATCGCCAGCCAGGCGTTGCGCGTGGGGTTCATGGACTGTTCGCCGGCGTGGGTGACGGTGCCGCCCACCACTTGCTCGACGCAGTCGGCGTGGATGCCGGTGCGGCCGAGGAGTTCACGGTAGGTCTCGCCCAGAAGGTAGGCGGGATGGAGGTTGGCGAGCGCGCCCCCGCGCTTGCCGATCGGAGTGCGTACTGCTTCGACGATGACGGGTTCCGCGGCCATGAGCTCGTCCTCTCCTCACACAGCCGCTGGGCGTCCCGGCGCCTCGCAGCTGGAACTAGTACGCGTTCTAGTTCTCAGTGCAGTCTGATGAGAGTTACCCCCGGTACGCAAGACTCTTGCACGCCTCCGCTGCGAGCGCCGAAGGCAACAGAAGCCGCCATGACCCTTGCCACTTGTAGAACTCGTTACTACCTTTCGGTCAACTTCTGATGGGTCGTCAGACAAATCCGTGTCACTGACACCGCCGCCGGACCTGGAGTTGACCTTGAAGCTGCCGAAGGACTGCCCCCATCTGCCCGAAGGGTTCGACTTCACCGATCCCGATCTGCTCCAAGCCCGCATCCCCTACCCGGAGTTCGCCGAGATGCGGCAGACCTCCCCGGTCTGGTGGTGCGCGCAGCCCGCCGGCATCTCCGGCTTCCAGGACGAGGGCTACTGGGTCGTTACCCGGCACGCCGACGTCAAGCACGTCTCCACACATCCCGAACTGTTCTCCTCCAACACCAACACGGCCGTCATCCGCTTCAACGAGTCCATCAGCCGCGACCAGATCGAGGTCCAGAAGCTGATCATGCTCAACATGGACCCGCCGGAGCACACCCGCGTACGCCAGATCGTCCAGCGCGGCTTCACTCCGCGGGCGGTCCGCTCCCTGGAACAGGCCCTGCGCAGTCGTGCCCGCGCCATCGTCGAGACCGCGCTGGCGGGTGCGAAGGACGGCGGCAGCTTCGACTTCGTCACCAACATCGCCGTCGAACTCCCGCTCCAGGCGATCGCCGAGCTCATCGGCGTACCGCAGGAGGACCGCACCAAGATCTTCGACTGGTCCAACAAGATGGCGGCCTACGACGATCCCGAGTACGCGATCACCGAGGAGATCGGCGCCGAGGCGGCGATGGAGATCGTCTCGTACTCGATGAACCTCGCCGCCGCCCGCAAGGAGTGCCCGGCCAAGGACATCGTCAGCCAGCTGGTCGCCGCGGAGAACGAAGGCAACCTCTCCAACGACGAGTTCGGCTTCTTCGTGATCCTGCTGGCGGTGGCGGGCAACGAGACGACGCGCAACGCCATCAGCCACGGCATGCACGCCTTCCTCACCCACCCCGGGCAGTGGGAGCTCTACAAGCGCGAGCGCCCGGAGACCGCCGCCGAGGAGATCGTGCGCTGGGCAACGCCCGTGGTCTCCTTCCAGCGCACCGCCACACAGGATCTCGAACTGGGCGGCCGGCGGATCAAGAAGGGCGACCGGGTCGGACTCTTCTACTCGTCGGCCAACAACGACCCCGAAGTCTTCGACGCGCCGGAGGAGTTCGACATCACCCGCGACCCGAACCCGCACCTCGGGTTCGGCGGCGGAGGCCCGCACTTCTGCCTCGGCAAGTCCCTCGCCGTCATGGAGATCAACCTGATCTTCAACGCGATAGCGGACGTTCTGCCCGACCTCCGCCTGGCGGGCGACCCCCGCCGACTGCGCTCGGCCTGGCTCAACGGCATCAAGGAGCTCCAGGTCAGCCACGGCTGACGAGCCGAGCCGTGGGAGGCAGGGGCTCCGATCCCACGCCCCGCCCCTGCCTCCCGCCGGAACACACGACCTGCGTCCCCGAGTGGCGGAACCGGCGCCGCGGGCGGATCCTGGCAGAACGCGACGATCCACCCCAGGGGGTACGGGACTTCCCGTAGCCCCTGGGGCCGCGCGTGTTCGCGTACTGCTTCGGTGCGGCGGCTGTTCGCGTACTACTTCGGTGCGGCCGCGACGGGCGTTTCCGCCTGCGCGGCGGCGTCCGCCCTCGCGTGCGGCAGCGCGCCTCCCGGCAGCCTCAGCTGCCGCCGCCCGGCCAGCAGATACGTCAGGCCGAAGCCCGCGCCGACGACCGCGGCGCCGCCCGCCGCGTCCAGAACCCAGTGGTTCGCCGTGGCGACGATCGCGCAGACCGTGAACAGCGGGTGGAGCAGGCCGAGCAGCTTCATCCACAGCTTGGGCGCGAGGACGAGGATGACGAGCCCGCACCACAGGGACCAGCCGAAGTGCAGCGAGGGCATGGCCGCGTACTGGTTGGTGACCGCGGTCATCGCTCCGTAGTCCGGGTTGGCGAGGTCCTGCGGGCCGTGGACCGTGTCGATGAAGTCCATGCCGGGCATCAGGCGCGGCGGGGCCAGCGGGTAGAACCAGAAGCCGACCAGCGCGAGGAGCGTGGCGAAGGCGAGTGAGGCGCGCGCCCAGCGGTAGTCGGCGGGGCGGCGGGCGTACAGGACGCCGAGGATGGTCAGCGGCACCACGAAGTGGAAGGACGTGTAGTAGAAGTCGAAGAAGGACTCGGCCCACTTCGCCTTCACCACCGCGTGGTTGATCCAGTGCTCGACGTCGATGCCGAGCGCCTGCTCGATGTCGACGATCTGGCGGCCGTGCTCCTCGGCCGCGGCGACACCGCCGGTCGCGGCGGCGCGGATGTGCGAGTAGGCGGAGTAGCCGACCCGGATCACCAGGAGTTCGAGCAGCAGGTTGGGGCGGCTGATCACGCGCCGCCAGTAGGGCAGCAGCGGCACCCGGCTCCAGCGGGCGGGGGCTGGGATCGCGTACCGGGTCGGTACGGGCCTGCGGAAGTACGGCGAGGTGCGCGGCAGGAAGGGCACGGCGCAGGCCGCGGCGAGGGCCGCCGCCAGCAGGACGTTGTCGCGCAGGGGATGGAGCACGGGCATGTTGGGCAGCAGCATCGTCCCGGGCAGGGTCATCGCCAGGATGATCAGGACCGGCCACAGCATGCGGTCGGACGCGCGCTTGCCGACGCGGCCGACGACGGCGAGCAGCACCCACAGGAGCTGGTGCTGCCAGGCGGTGGGCGAGACGGCGACGGCCACGCAGCCCGTCAGGGCGACGGCGAGAAGCAACTGGCCGTCCTCGGCGTAGCGGACGGCGCGGCGCAGGCCGACGAAGGAGACGGCGACGGCGAGCGCGAGGTAGACGGAGATTTCGAGGGGGCCCTCCAGGCCGAAGCGGAGGAGGGCTCCGTGGAGGGACTGGTTGGCGAGGCTGTCCGGGCTGGCGCCGAGCCCCGCGCCCGCGACGTGGTGGACCCAGTACGTCCAGGAGTCGCTGGGCAGCGTGGCCCAGGCGAGCCCCGAGCACAGCGCGAAGGTGCCGGCCGAGGTGACGGCGGCGCGTCTGCGTCCGGTGAACCAGAAGAGCGGCGCGAAGAGCAGGACGGTGGGCTGCAGGGCCGCGCCGACACCGATCAGTACGCCGGAGGATCTCTCGCCGCGGGCGGCGAAGCAGCCGAGCAGCACCAGCAGGACCGGGATGATGCTGGTCTGCCCGAGGTAGAAGCTGTTGCGCACGGGCAGCGACAGCATCAGCAGGCTGATGGCGATGGGCGCCGCGAGCACGGTACTGCGGCGCGACACGGGGCCCGGCAGGGCGCGGGCCACGACCAGGCCGATGCCGACGACGAGCAGGAGCGTGCCGAAGGTCCAGGCGACGCCGAGGCTCTGCTCGGCGGAGTGCGCGAGTGGTTTGAGCACCAGCCCGGCGAAGGGCGTACCGGTGAACTTGTCCGCGTCGTAGAGCGAGCCCTTCAGATGCAGGACACCGTTCTCGCCGATCCAGGTCTCCAGGTCGGTGAGCCGCTCACCCGGCGGCTGCCGGAGCACCGCTGCCGTCTGCCGTATCGCGAGTACGGCGGCTACGAGCCACAGTGCGACCCTGGCCGCACCCATCCTCGAGTCCGTCGTCGCACTCCCGTGCATACTGTGCTCCGCGTTCGCCACGTCGCGCCGAGCCTCCCCTGCGTTTTGTAGGCCGTCCCGGATTTGCGGTCCATAGAGGGTCGCACTGCCCCATGAGGGAGACTCAGGCAACCCCCTCTTCGCCTGAGTGTCACTCCGTTTTGACTGATTATCTCGCTGAACGGCACCGGAACCATGTGGTCCGCGGGCTCGTCACAGGAGGCATGCGGGGGAAGATACAAGACTTCAGGCCTGGCCACATGCCGTGTCGCAGGCGACAGAAAACGCTGTTCCTGGTGCTGGCGCTGCTGGTGCTGCAGCTCGGCTCGCTGATCAGCCCGGCGTACGCCTGCGGCTGCGGCGCGATGGTCCCGGGCCGCGGGGCTCACATGGCCGTCGACCGGGAAACCTCGGTGGTCGGCTGGGACGGCCGTACGGAGCAGATCGTCATGCGCTTCACGGTTGACGGGGATGCCCCGAAGGCCGCATGGATCATGCCGGTGCCCAGCCGGGCGACGGTCGAGCTCGGTGACGCGGCCCTTTTCGAGGAGCTGGAGACGGTCACGGCGCCCGCACACCGCAAGCGGTACTACTTCTGGCCGCGGGGCAGCGACTGGCCCTTCTCGGGCACGAACGCGGACAGCGCGGGGGCTCCTGCTCCGAGGGCCGGGGCTCCGGTGGGTGTGGTGGGGCGCGAGCGCCTCGGCGACTTCGATGTCGCACGGCTGACGGCGACGGATCCGGGGGCGCTGCGAAGCTGGCTGGAAAGCAACGGCTTCGAGCTGCCGGACGGGCTGGCGCGCGAGCTGAAGCCGTACGTCGAGCAGGAGTGGGAGTACGTCGCCGTACGCCTGGCGCCCCAGGCGAAGGGCGCGGTGCTGCGCGGCACGCTCGATCCCCTGCGGCTGCGCTTCGCCAGCGAGAAGCTGATCTATCCGATGCGGCTGTCGCGGCTCGCGAAGACCGCGCAGTCGCTGGGCCTGTACGTGCTCGCGCCGCACCGGATGGAGCCGCGGAGCTCGATCGGCGGGAACCGGCCGGAGGTCACGTACGCGGGGAAGGTCGAGCCCGAAGGGCCGCTCGGCGGGTTCACCGGCGGCCGGGAGACCTTTCTGACGGCCCTGGACCAGAGCTTCCCCGAGCCGGGGCGGATCGACGACGACCATGAGCTGCGCGCGGCGGGCGCGGACACCCCGTTCCGGCGGGTGGTGTACGAGAACGAACTGCTGACGGCGGGCGGTGTGCCGGTATGGCTGCTGACGGTGGGCGGGGGCCTGGTGGTGCTGGTGGGCGCCGGGGTGTGGCGGACGACGGCACGGCGGAGGAGGCCGGTGCTGCCGCCGCCGCCCGTCCATGCGCCGCCGCCGTTGCCCTGAAAACGCCCGCCCGCCTGAAATAGGTTGGGCGTATGACCCAGGAGCAGTGGAACGCAGTCGACCGCTATGTCACCGATCTCCTCGTCCCCGCCGACGAAGCCCTGACCGCGGCCCTCGCGGCGAGCGACGCGGCCGGGCTGCCCGCCATCAATGTCGCCCCGAACCAGGGCAAGATGCTGCATCTGCTGGCCAGGATCCAGGGGGCGCGGACCGTCCTGGAGATCGGCACGCTCGGTGGCTACAGCACGATCTGGCTGGCCAGGGCGCTGCCCGAGGAGGGCAGGCTGATCTCCCTGGAGTACAGCCCCGACCATGCGGAGGTCGCCCGCGCGAACCTCGCGCACGCGGGCCTCGACAAGATCGCGGAGGTCCGGGTGGGCCCGGCGCTGGAAACCCTGCCGAAGCTGGTGCAGGAGCCGGGGGCGGGGCCGTTCGACCTGGTCTTCATCGACGCGGACAAGCAGAACAACGCGCACTACGTGGAGTGGGCGCTCAAGCTCACGCGCCCCGGCAGCCTGATCATCGTCGACAACGCGATCCGCGGCGGCGGGGTGGTGGACGTGGACCGGGCGGACCCGGCGATCGCGGGGACGCGGGCGATGTATGAGCTGGTGGGGCGGGAGGAGAGGCTGGAGGCTACGGCGGTGCAGACGGTGGGGACGAAGGGGTGGGACGGGTTCCTGCTGGCGCGGGTGGTCGCCTGAGCGGGTTGTCCTCAAACGCCGGACGGGCTGAATATTCAGCCCGTCCGTTGGTGCCCCGGCCCGGGGACGGGGGCGACCCCGGGCCGGGAGTTCAGGTGGCGCGGTTCGCGTCCGCGCGGGCCTGCTCATCGATGCGGCGCTTCGCGTCCTTCCAGGAGATCGGCAGCTCCTCCACCGGCACCTCCCAGAACGTGAACGTCGACCCGCTCATCGTGGACCGCAGGCCGGTCATCACGCTCTTGTGGGGCTCGGTGCGCGCGTACTTGTACAGCGCGTCCCTGTCCTCCCAGGCCGAGAGGGTGAAGAAGACCCCCTTGAACAGCTGGGCCTCCAGGGACGCCCCGAGGGCTCCGGGCGCGGACCGCACCTGGCCCCAGGCGGAGAGGGACTTCAGGAAGAAGCGCGGCACGTCCTTCTTGGACTTCACCTCGAGACGCGAGGCCATGACGAAGGCGCGGGTGTCGGGTCGGGCAGGGTTCGGCGTCGTCCAAGGAAGAGTCGGCACGGTATCCTCGCATCCACAGTTGGTGAGTGGCAGTATCTATATTAGACAGTAGAGCTGCCCAATTGCCAGTGGGAAGCGGGACCAGGTGCGAATTTCCGAGTTGAGCCGCCGCAGCGGGGTAGCCACCGCGACGATCAAGTACTACCTGCGCGAAGGGCTGCTGCCGCCCGGCCGCGCCACCGCCGCGACCCAGGCTGAGTACGGGGAGTCGCATGTGCAGCGCCTCCGGCTGATCCGCGCACTGATCGGGGTGCGGGGTCTGACCGTCAGTGCCGCCAAGGACGTACTCGACGCACTCTCCGAGGTCGAGACGGACACCCATGACCTGCTCGGGCTCGTCTTCGGTGTCTGGCCCGCCTCCGGTGCCAAGGACTCCGCCGCGAAGGACGAGGACCCCGACTCGGACAGCTCCGAAGTGAACGCGCTGCTGGCCGAGATGGGCTGGACGGTCACGGAGCACAACCCCGCCCGGCACGTCATATCCCAGACACTGGACACCCTCAGATCGCTCGGTATGGACTACGACTGGCAGAAGCTCGTTCCCTACGCGCAGCTCGCCGAAAAGACCGCCGCCCTGGATCTCGATCAGCTCCAGGATCCGGCCGAGCCGATCGAAAAGGCCGAGCGTGCCGTCCTGTTGACGTTTCTCCTCGAACCGGCGCTGCTGGCCCTGCGCCGGCTCGCGCAGGAAGCCGAGTCAACCGTCAGGTACCGCGGCTGACACCGCTTCCGGCGCTGCGCCTACTTCACCATGCGGTGCCCGCCCGTACGTGAGTGATCAGTACTCACATGGCTGGAAAGTCACGTGCCCCCCGGGGCCCGGCGCACCCGGCTCGCGGCGGCGAAGGTGAGTACCCATGACTCAGGCCCGGCCTGCCGCCGGGTGGTCTGCTCGTGAGCTGAACGCAATACGGCGAATGCCGTGGACGGCGCACGGGGAGGCAAGAGCATGCAGTTCCGGATTCTGGGCTCGCCCGAGTTGTACGACGAGAGGCGGCACCGGCGCATACCGCTGACCAGCCCCAAGCAGAGACTGCTTCTCGGCACCCTGCTCGCCCGTCCCAACTCCCCCGTCCCGAGGGAGCGGTTGATCCGGGAGCTGTGGGGCGCGCTGCCCCCGCTGAAGGCGCGAAACACGCTCAACGCCCATGTCTCCGGGCTTCGCAAGGTCCTCCTCGAGGCGGAGCCCGAGCGTGCCAACACACCGCGCATCGTCGCCCGGGCGGCGGGTTATCTGCTGGAGGCCCGCCCGGCGGAGACCGACAGCGGCCGGTTCTGTCTGGCCGTGGCCCAGGCCCAGCGCATGGCGCAGGACGATCCGCGCGGTGCGTACGACTCGCTGCGCAGGGCGCTCGGGCTCTGGCGCGGCAGCGCACTGGAGGGCGGCTCCCACGGTCCTGTCTGCGCGGCGCTGGTCGCCCAGCTGGAGGAGGAGCGGCAGCAGGCCCTGGAAGTCCTCTTCGACTGCGCGCTGCGCACCGGGGAGCACCGTGGCATCATCCCGGAGCTGGAGGAACTGACCGTCGCGCACCCACTGCGCGAGCGTTTCCACGACCAGTTGATGCTGGCCCTGTGCCGCTGCGGGCGGGGGGCGGACGCGATCCGTGTCTACACGCGGGCCCGTCAGCGGCTGACCGCGGCGCACGGCGGCACTCCCCTGCTGACCGCCCGCCTTGAGCAGATCAGCGTGCAGGCGCCCTCGTTGTTCGCGCACGAGGCGGAACGTCCCGAAGCCAGGAAGCGGGCCCGGGTCATGGCGCCGGCGGCCGGCGGGCGCGAAATCGACCGGCTGCGGCAGGAGATGAACCAGATCGAGGCGGAACAGCAGACCGCCCGGTCGGTCGTCGGCTATCTGACGAACATCCTCAGCGGGCAGGCTCTGCGCACCGGCGGCGCGTGATCCGCACAAACAAGCGCCCCTGCGTACCGGACGCGGTACGCAGGGGCGCTGGTGTATTCAGGGGGATCAGAGTTCGCGGATGAGCTGGGCCGCGATCTCCATTCCGGAGGAGTAGCCGGCCTCGTGGGAACCGATCTGGTCCACGCCGTGCCGCTTGGCGTGGAAGTAGGAGCCGCACAGCTTCACGCGGGTTCCCTCATTGACGTTGTAGATGTCGTTCTGCATTTCGCGCACATCGACATTGATGATCGGGTGCGTGTACGGGAATTCCGCGATCACCGTCGCCGGGTCGACCTCCCCCGGATAGTCGAGGGTGACGAAGTAGTCCTTCTCGGCGGTGAATCCGTGCAGCTTGTTCATGTAGTACGCGACATAGGTCTTGGGCTGTCCGCCGACCTCGACCTTGCCGTAGTTCCAGGCCTCCCAGCGGCTCTTGTCCTCGGGCACCACGGAGGGGTCGGTGTGCAGGATGACCTTGGAGGAGTTGTACTCCACCTTGGAGAGCACCTCGTGCTGGCGCTCGGTGGGATTGCCGAGCATCGCGAGGGCCTCGTCCGCGTGGGCGCCGACCACCACGTAGTCGAACTTCTCGCTGCCCTTGTCCGTGGTCACCGTGACGCCGTCGGCCTCCTGGTGGATGCGGCTGACGGCCTCGCCGAGGCGGACCTCGGGGCCGATCGCGGCGATCGCCTTGCGTACGTAGGAGATCGAACCGCCGCCGACGGTCCGCCAGTCCACGTGCTGGCCGCCCAGACCACCCTCGTCGTGGCCCATGAAGAAGGCGATCGCGGTGCTCGCCGGCATCTCCCAGATCAGTTCGGCGGGAATCGACCAGACCGCCGAGCAGAGCAGGATGACGTAGGAGTGACGGAAGGCCTGGCTGTATCCGCCGCGGTCGAGGTACTCACCGAGCGGGATGTCGGCCCGCTTGCGGACGAAGTCCTTGCGGCCCTCGGTGTGGAAGCGCCTGGCCTCCTGCCAGATGGTCACGAACTCCTCGGAGTAGCGCCCGGCCACCTCCTCCTCGCTGAGGCCGAGCTCCTTCGTGCCGTACTCGAGACCGGAGTCCAGGTCGAAGAAGTTGAAGGCCCCGCGGTGCTCGACGGCATCGACGCCCAGCTCGTCGAAGAACTCGCAGAGGTTGGTGTAGGCGGGACGGTTGAAGACGACGAATGCCGTGTCGATGCCGAGGATCTTCCCGTTCTCCTCGACCTCGACGGTGTTGGCATGCCCGCCCAGGCGGTCCTCCCGCTCGAAGACGGTGATCCGGGCGCGGTCGCGCAGGTGGTAGGCGGCGGAGATGCCGGCGACGCCGGCACCGACGACGGCGACTCGTGGGGTGGTGGGCTGCGGCATGAGCTTGTCCTTCATGGTCGGTCTCATACGTACGAGAGGTCGGAGAGCGAGAGGTCGGAGAGGTCTGTGCGGCGCAGGGCTCCTGGCCGCCCGTTCTCTGTGGCGACGGCCAGGACGTGCTCCGGGCCGGGGTGGAGCAGGTCGAACCACCAGCGGGCATCGGTCCCCGGCGGCTGCTGCGGGTCGTGCACGGCGATCCGGTCCGCCGTCCGCGGCGCGAAGGAGAAGCCGCCGAGGCCCCGGGACAACCCGGTGCCCAGGGCCTTGAGATACGCCTCCTTCAGCACCCAGAACTCACTGACCAGGGCCGCCCGGACGCCGGGAGCGGCGGCGGCGAGCTCCGCGCGTTCGGCGGGGGCGAGCCGGTGGGCGAGATGGGTCATCAGCCGGTCCGTGGAGGGCGTGGGGCCCACGTCGACCCCGCAGCCGCGCCCCTGGGTGACGACGCACGCGATGAGGCCTTCGGTGTGGGAGAGGTTGAAGCGCACGCCCTCCTCGTCGGGCTCCGGTTCGGGGCGCCCGAAGTCGCCGGTGCGAAAGCGCCACCGGTCCGGAGGGCGGCCGGTGCGGGCGCTGAGCGCGTAACGGCACAGCAGCCGCGCACCGAGGTACCGGCGCCGCGCACCCGCGGTGATACGCCGTTCCATCCCGGCGCGTTCCGGCGCCGTGAGCAGCCGTGTCCCGCCGAGCGCCGTGGCGAAGCGGTCCACGGCGTGCTCGGGCAGCAGCCACAGGAACGTCGGGTCGAGATGCATCGGCGTCGGTCCCCCGGCCGGTCAGCGGCGGGTGGCGGCGGCGTCGACGGAGCGCTCGGCGAGCGGGAACTGCCAGTGCGAGAAGAGCAGGTTCTCGCGGTGCAGATGGCGCAGTACGCGCATCACCTCGTCGATGACCACCTGGTCGGTGACGGACTCGTACGGGTAGAAGTGCTTGCGCAGCCGTTCCAGCTGGAGCAGCAGCAGAGCGCCGCTGGGCAGCGGGTCCTCCAGCGCGTCGTGCGAGTGGACGTAGGTGAGCACGCAGGCCGCGGTGGCGTGGAGCAGGCAGTACTCCTTGGACAGCTCGAACAGTTCCGTCGACTGCGCGTAGCTGCGGCCCAGTTCGGCCTTGAGCGCCGCGGAACGCTCGCTCATCGAGGCGACCCTGCCGAGCAGTTCGCCGGCCACGTCGGCCGCCTTCAGCAGCCAGTCGCGCTCGTCGCCCTTGGCGTCCTCGGCCAGGACACGCAGCCGGCGTACCGCGTCGGGTCCGGCAAGCACCGCGTCGTCGAGCCCGCGGCTGAACATCTCCTGCTTCACCGGCTCGTACGGCGGCAGCTCGCTGTCCATGCCGAAGAGGGTGGCTGCGCGTTCGGCCGAGGCCTCAAGAACCTCCGGGGCGGCGCCGCCCGCGGTGGCCAGCAGACCGCCCAGCTGCTGGCCGATGTTGCGCAGGTTCACCACGGTGTTGCCGTCGGCGAAGTTGGCGACCATGAGGTCCCGCAGCATCTTCTGGTGCATGCCGTAGTGCGGGTGGTCCCGCAGGAAGAAGCGCGCCCCGAGGATCACGTTCAGCTGCGACACGGTCTTCTCGAGCAGCGTCGGCACCAGGTACTTGACCACCGACGACCACACGCTGATCTGCTCCGGCGCCGCCTGCAGCGCGCGGACCGCGCCGAGGCTCACGGCGTCGGCCAGCATCAGGTCGGCGAAGCACTCCGTCAACTGGCGGCGGCTGTAGGGGACATCGCTGACCGTGTCGCCCATCAGCACCCGGACCTCGGTGAAGTCCAGCACGAGCCGCAGCGTCGTGTCAGCGGCCGACATCGCGAAACTGCTGATGACGGCGCGCGCCAGCTGGCCGGACTTGAGGGCGAGCTCCAGGCCCTGGCCCTCGGCTCCGATACGCGCGGACTCGGGGACGAACGCCCCCTTGAAGCGCAGCCCGCTGAGGTCGAGTGCCCGCAGTCCGTGCAGCTTCTCGACCGGCAGTTCCTCGACGGTGTCGGCGTCGAGGAGCCACTTGTCCACCATGAGGATGGAGTGGGCGGCCGGGCCGCCGCGCTTGCCGGTGCGGGCGTGGACGGCCACCTTGTCGCAGACGGTGGCGTTGCCGATCAGCCACTTCTCGCCGGTCAGCCGGTAGCCGCCGTCGACCTTCTCGGCGACCACCTCGTTGGCGAGCAGATCGCTGCCGTGCTCGCGCTCGGTCAGTCCCCAGGACAGTCCGCGGCCGCGCTGCATCTCCTCGATCAATGAGCGCTTCTGCTCGTCCGTTCCGCCCATCCACGCGGGCAGGAAGCCGAGGACGTTGATGACCAGGGCGGTGGCGGTCGTCACGTCACGGCGGGCGACGAGCCGCATCAGGTTGAAGCCGGTCTCGATGTCGTCGGCCCGAGCTCCGTGCGCGGCGGGCAGGGTGTGGTCGAGTACGCCCCAGCGGCGGAGCTGGTTGACGAAGGCGTGCGGGTACTCCTGGTTCTCGTCGTGGTCCAGCACCCGGGTGAAGGGAATCCGGCTGCCCGGGTCGTGCGGGTCTCCGAGGTGCTCTTCCAACTGCGCCGCCAGCGCGGTCAGGTCGGCCTTGGACATGAAGAACTCCTATCGGGTGGTGGCCAGTCGGACGGGCTGGGCGGAGAACAGCTGGTTGGTCTCGCGCAGCGCCACGACGGCGTCGAGCGCTGGCGTCAGTACGTCTCCGTGGTGGCGGGGGTCGACGCCGTCGGCGCGGGCGAGGAGAAAGCCGAGCGTCGCGCCGAGCCAGCCGGCGGAGCCGGGCGGCGTGCCGTAGAGCGAGCGGTCCCGGTTGGCCTGCCACAGGTGGAGGCAGGAGGCGGCGGCGTGCAGCCAGGCGTACCGTTCTGCGGCGTCGACCAGCGCGTTCGGGTCGGCGCCGCGCTCGCGTGCGGCCCGGGTCAGATCGCCGAGCCCGGCCACAGCGTCCGCGAGCCGCCCGACGAGAGCCGCGACGTCCGCCGCGCCGCCGTCGTCGAGCGCCTTTGCCACGTCATCGGCGGCGTCGGGGAGTCCGGCGAGGACCGGGTCGACGCCGCGGGCGAACATGTCGAGTCTGGCGGGTTCGTAGGCGGGCAGTTCGGCGTCGAGCCCGTAGATGGCGGCCACGGCCGCCGGGTCCGGCTGCGCCGTGCCCTCGGTGAGCGTGGGCAGCTGGCCGGCGAAGGACTTGATGTTGGCCAGGGTGCTGGCGTCGATGACCCGGACGACCGCCGAGTCGCGCTGGAGCTTTTGGAACAGGCCCGCCCCCCGCTCGCCCTCACGCAGGACCGAGCGGGTGGCGAGCACTGTGCCGCAGCGGCGGATGAGCTCGTCGGTAGCCTCCGCCACTACGTGTTTGGCGGCCAGTGCCCAGACGCTGAACGCCTCGGGCACCACATGGACGCCGCGTGCCGCGGTCAGCGCCACGACATCCGCGGCCAGCAAGGCAGAGGCGGCGACGGCCAGTTCACGCCTCGGGTGCGGCGACCCTGTGAGGACGGTGCGGCCGATCCTGCGGGTCGTGGCGAAGTCGAGCGCGAGCCGCATCGCGGTGTCCGCGATGCCCAGGCTGCCCGCCATGCTCATCAGCCGCACGGCCTGCTGAGCCTTGACGGCCGCCTCCAGGCCCTCGCCCTCCTTGCCGACCAGTGCCTTGTCGGGCACCTGCAGCCCGTTGAAACGCAGCCGGGCCATGTCGATGCCGCGCATACCGCCCGTGCGGACCGCGGGAGTGCGCTCCAGCTGTCCCTCGGGCACCTCGGCCACGTCGATCAGCACGGCGGAGAACGCGTTCGGGGCCGCGCGTTCGCCGGTGCGGGCGATCACATAGACGGCCTCGCAGCTCATGCCGAGACCGACCATCCACTTCTCGCCGTTCAACTGCCCGTCAGCCAGACGCACTTCGTTGGCGAGCAGATCGCTGCCGTGCTCGGCCTCGGTGAGCGCGAAGCCCACCCCGCCGCCACGGGTCAGGATGTCCGCCGCCCTGCGCTGCTGCTCGGGTGTGCCGTGCAGTTGCAGACAGGTCGCGGCAATGATGCTGAACATCGTGCCGGGCATGATGTTGACGTCCCGGCGGGCCGCCGACCGTACGAGGGTGAGGCTGCGGTCGAAGGACTCGAAGCAGCCGCCCCACTCGGCGGGCAGATAGTTCAGATGGAAACCGGACTTCACGAGCGCCTCGCAGAGCGTGGCCGGGAACTCGTCCCGCTCGTCCCGCTCTACGGCGGCGGCGAAGCCGTACGGATTGGTGTTGTCGCCCGGGTCGCCGAGCAGCGCCTCCAGCGCCTCCGGCGTCAGCAGGCTCATCGCATGCCTGCCGGTGAGCCGTGGGCGGGCGTCTCCAGGGGCACCGGACGGTAGTCGCCCGCCGTCGCCGGGATCTGCACGCCCGCGCTCCGCAGCTGGGTGAGCCGGGTGTGGAAGGCGGCGCCGAGCATCAGGTGGTGGGCCACGTCGGCCACCCGCCGGTTGCTCGGATTCTTCAGATAGCTGCCGGTCACCCAGTCGTTGAAGCTGCCCATCGCCGGGCCGCACCAGATCTGGTAGTCCATCGCCCGGTCCTTGTCACCGACGACCGCCCACCTCGACGACATGCCGAGATACCAGCGGAAGATCAGCGCCATCTTCCGCTTGGGGTTGCCCGCCGCACGCTGCAGCTGCTCCGGGTCGCGGCGCCGGAAGTAGCCGACGCATTCCTGCCAGACGTCCTCCAGCGGGCGGCGGAAGACCTGCTGCTCCAGCTTGGCGCGGTCGGGCGCGGGGATCGCATCGATGCCGTCGTAGGCCTGGTAGATCTGGTAGAGCTTCTTGGCCCGCATCGGGAAGAGCGTGCCCTTCTTCAGGACCTGGAGGTCCACGCCCATCTCGAACATGTCGGCCGCCGGGGCCATGTCGACATCGGCGATCCCGGCATCGGCGAGCATCGCCTTGGACACGGTGGACGCCCCGGACTCCAGGCAGGACTGGTTGACCGAGCCGGTGACGACATAGGCGGCGCCCATCGCGAAGGTCGCGGCCACCGCGAGGGGTGTGCCGAGACCGCCGCCGGCGCCGACCCTGATCGGCACCGCGTAGCGGTGCTCGCGCTGGACGGTGTCGCGCAGCCGCAGGATCGTCGGCAGCAGCGCGGGCAGCGGGCGGCGGTCGGTGTGGCCGCCGGAGTCCGCCTCGACGGTGATGTCGTCGGCGAGTGGCACATGGTGGGCAAGTGCCGCCTGGTCGTGGGTGATCAGGCCCTGCTCCAGCAGGGAGCTGACCAGCGTGGCCGGGGCCGGGCGCATGAACCGCTCGGCGGTTTCGGACCGGGAGATCTTGGCGATCAGCCGGTTCTCGG
The DNA here is from genome assembly GCF_045207475.1 of Streptomyces sp. NBC_00885. NCBI lineage: Bacteria > Bacillati > Actinomycetota > Actinomycetes > Kitasatosporales > Streptomycetaceae > Streptomyces > Streptomyces sp. NBC_00885. The sequence continues at coordinate 6,100,122 of NZ_CP108796.1, read as the reverse complement.
CGACCACCCGCCCGTCGGGGTCCGTGCGCAGCCCGGCCAGCCGGTAGCGCACCACATGCGGGGTGAGGTCCATGAACGCCGAGGCCTCCACACACCTGACGCCGTGCCGCAGGAACAGCTCCACGGCCTCCCGCTCCAGCCGGTCCTCGCTGGGGCTGTGGATGAGATTGACGGCGTACGGCAGCCCCGGGATCTCGTCGGCGAACCGGCCCAGCGCCTTCTCGATCGTCTCGGGCAGCAGCCCGGCCGCGCCGTAGGAGGCCAGAAAGCCCTCCCTGGCCAGGGCGATCACCATGTCGGCGGAGGCGATCCCGCCGGCCATCGCGCCCGCCATGTACGGCTGCGCGACCTGGTGGGCGGCAAGGAACGCGGCCGAACCCAGGCGCTGCGGAGGCAGCGGCTGCGCGGCGGCGAGCAGCGGCAGCCCGGTCGAGGGGCTGTCGCCGCCGGTCACCGCGCCGCCGGAGACGGCACCGATCCCGTCCGGCGTGACGACGATGAAACAGGGCTGGTCGAGATCGGCCAGCGCGTTGTAGATCCCGGCCGGGTCGGTGCTGGGGTACCGGTCTCCGGACCATCGCAGAGGGGTCTGGCGAATATCCATGGTGAAACGAAGCTCCTTGGGCTGTGCGCGGGTGCGGACCGTCAGGCGGTGGCGGAACGGACCTCGATGGCCACGTCGGTGAGTTCGTAGATGCGCAGCCCCGGCTTCGACAGATCCGCGTCGGCGATCACCAGCAGGCGGTCCGCCTCGCGCCGGACCTCCTTGATGTGCACGTCGAACTGCAACTCCTTGTCGTGGCGCAGGATCTGGCCGCGGTACTTCCAGGCCATCTCCACATCGGTGGCCATCGCGAAGTGCGGCCGCTCCATGCCGTCGGCGAGGTTCTGCTCGATCACGAACAGGCGCATCGCCTGAAGGATCGCCTCGACGCCGAGCGAGCCGGGCATCACCGGGTCGCGGTGGAAGTGGCAGTCGAAGTACCACTCGTCGGGCCGGATCTCACGGAAGCCGTGCAGATAGCCCTTGCCGTGGTTGCCGCCGTCCTCGACCAGGTCGACCCGGTCCACCAGCGCGAAGTGCCCACCGGGAAGGTGCAGCCGGCCGCCGGCCGGGTCGGTGAACGCCGGTGCGTTCTCGGGCAGTTCGATCCGGCGGACCCTGGCGGTGTCGACGTTCGCCGTCTCGATCCAGGGGGCGACGTACTTGCCGTTGTCCAGGCCGACCTGGTTGGCCAGCGCCGCCTCGCTGAAGTAGCCGAACAGCGACTCACCGGTGTAGAACACCTCGCCGTCCGCGGACAGTTCGTAGGAGAAGTTCTGCAGCACCGCACCCGAGACCGCGCTGGTCATCAGCAGCTTGGAATGGTGACGGATGGTCTTGCCGCGCAGGTCGATGTCCTTGACCAACGTCGCCCGGCCGTCCAGATTGCGGATCGCGTACTGCTCCTCGGGGCGTTCCAGGGTCGCGCCGAGGTAGTAGCCCAGGAAGATCGCCGCCTGGAGCGAGGACTCCATGTAGATCGCGTTCGGCATGTGCGGGTGGGAGTTCTGCTCGTAGTACCAGGCATCCGCCGGGGAGTCGTACTCGGTGACCATCTCCGAGCCCGGGCTGCGCAGATCGCCGCGCGTGCCCTTGAGGGACATCACCCGGTCCACGAACTGGAAGTCCCCATTGGGGATGTACGGCGCGCGGCTGTTGCGGTAGACCTCGAACTCCGGTCCCATCGCGACATCGAGCAGGCCCTTGGCGGCGTGCGCCAGATGCATCTCGTTGATCATCGCCGCCTCACCGTTCCGGTTGCGGCGGCCCAGGAACTGCGGCACACCACCCGCCTCCGGACGGTAGGGCGTGCCCTCCTTCTCCCGGACCTGCAGGCCCAGGCCCTTCATCTTGATGACCGGCTTGTCGCCCAGATAGATCAGCACGTCGGCGATCACCGTGGCCCGCGGCAGGAGCGTGAGCTCCATGACCTCGACCTCGTAGCGGATCTCCTCGTGCTGCTGGGTGATCTGGCCCCGGACCTGCACCTCGATCGGTACGTCGGTCACACACTGGAACGCCGCGTCCGGCAGCGTCAGATGCATGCCCTGGTGCATCAGGTAGATCTGCAGCAGCTGCACCGCGCCCTCGGCGACCAGCGAGCCGGCCAGCACATGGTCGTCCGGGAAGTGGCAGGTGAAGTACCAGGCGTCCGGGGTGAGCTTCTTGACCGCGCTCAGCGTGCCAAGACCGCGCGGGCCGGCCTTGCGGTCGATGGTGACCTCGTCGACCATCCGCAGCTTGGCGTCGGGCAGCCGGATCGCCGGGTTGATGCCCGGGTCCTGCGCATGGTCCGGGCCGAACACCTCACCGATACGGCCCTGGGCCAGCAGCTCCAGATCCTCGGAGGTCAGATGGTTCTTCTCCGTGTAGGCCAGGGGCTTGAAGTAGCCCCTGGGCAGCGCGGCCCGGGCGGCCTTCTCCTTCTCCGTCATCACGACGCCGAGCGGGGTGTCCAGCTCGGCCTGGCTGAAGAACCCGGCGCAGGCGTCGTGGAGTTCGAGGATCAGCTCACCGTCGGCGTAGCACTTGTAGCTGAAGAAGAAGAGCGTGGTCTCGCCCTGGTGGACGAACCGGTCGATGGAAATGTCGTAGCGCAGGGTCTGGCCGACCCGGGGCAGATTGCCGCGGAAGATCAGCGTGCTGTCGAGCAGCCGGTAGACCCGCTCGCCCTTGTTGCGGAAGTCGATGCCGAGGTAGCTGACGAGCAGCAGGTCGCACTGCCCGGCCTCGACGGTCACCGCCGGCGGCACCCCGCCGTCCACCGCGTACCAGGCGTCCTCGGGCACGTCGTACTCGGTGGTGATCGTCGCGGGCTTGAACTCACCCGTCGTACCGCTCAGTTCCGTGACACGGGTGACGAAGTGGTACGGGGGTGCGGGCAGCCGCACACGCTTGGCATAACCGTCCACGACACCGAACTCCGGGCCGAAGACCTTGGCCACGGAACCGACCGCGAACTCCAGCAGATCCGCCTCGTCCCAGATCACGCCCTCCTTGATCACGCCCTCCTTGACCTCGCGGTCTGCGGGCGGGGGCGGCGGCGTGGCGGGGCCGGACGCGGCGGGCGCCGCGGGGCGGGCGGGAGCGGCCGGAGGCAGGGCAGGGCGTACGGCCTGGTCGGACACGGCCGCCGTCAGGGCCGGCTGCTGTGCGAGGTCCGCGGTGCGCGGGGCGGGTGCGGGTGCCGGAGCAGTGGCTCCGTCGAGGAGCGCCTCCATCCGGCTGAGCGTGGCGCCCTGGAGGATGCGCTGGGTCTCCATCACCACCGAGTGGGTGGCGACCATCTGCTGGCGGATCTCCCGGACCAGATCGGCGGCGGGGTCCCCGGAGGCGGCCGTTGCGGTGGCGGGCGCGGGCTTGGCGGGTGCCGCCGCGGGAGCAGCCGCGGGAGCAGCCGGCGGCGCGACCGGTACGGCGACCGGTGCCGCGGGCACCGGTCCTGAGGCAGCGGGCTCGGGTGCCCCCGCCGCGGGCGGCGCCCACGGCAGGAAGGAGATCGGGGTGCCGTCGAAGGCGATGACCTCCGCGTCAGCGAGAGTCGGGTCGGCAGGCATGACGGAGTCCTCCGGCGGTACGGGCGGGACGGGCGCGGGCGCAACAGGGACAGGAGTAGAGGCGGGAGTCGGGGCGGGCTTGGCGGGTGCCGCCGCGGCGGCCACGGGCTGCGGTGCCCGAACCGGCTCGGCCGCGGAGCGGGTCGCCGCGATCCCCCGGGCGACGCGCGCCGGTACGGGGTCACCGCCGCCGACCTTGAACCGGGAGGCGCGGGCGGACCTGGCGGGAGCCTGGTCCGCGGCGGTGCCCAGCAGCGGCCTCAGATCGAGTTCCAGACCGTGGCTGACCAGGCGGGCCACCAGCTGCGCGACGGACTTCGTGGCCGACGCCCCGCGCCGGTCGACCGGCAGCGCGACATGGGCCGCGTCGCCGAGCGTGTCGTGGATCCAGCGCGAGCAGGTCGCGCTGGGCCCGACCTCCAGGAAGTAGCGGAATCCGCGGTCGTGCGCGCCCTGTACGAGGCGCGGGAAGTCGATCGGGGAACGCAGGGTGTGGGCGATGCGCCGGGCGATCTCCTTGCGGGCCAGGCCCGGCAGCGCCTCGTAGTCGTAGGCGCTGAACAGCTCCAGATCGCCGAACGAGCCAGTGGGGTAGTCGTTCAGACCGGCCAGGCCGCCGACTTCGGCGTCGACGACCGGGCAGTGCATGACCGCGTTGACGGGAGAGCGCGCGGCGGGGCAGCCCAGTTCCTTGACCAGGGCCTTGCACTGGGCCGGGTCTCCGGCGATCACCAGCTCGTTGGGGGTGTTGATGTGCGTGAGGTGGACCCGGTCGTAGCGGGTCAGCGCGTCCCGGACGGTGTCCGCGTCGGTGAGCAGCACATGGCTGGCCCACACCTGCCCGTCGGGCACGGACTCGGGCAGGTCCCAGTGCTCGCGCACCGTACGTTTCGGCCCGCACAGCCGGTCCTTGAAGATCGGCGTATCGCTGATGAGTTCGTCGCGGCGGCTCTCGGGGAGCCAGCCCCGGGTGGCGAAGAGCATGCTCGACTCGCCGAGGCTGTAGCCGAATCCGCCGTGCGCCCGGACGCCGAGCACGTCCCGGACCAGGTCCGTGTAGAGGATCGCGAAGCTGGTTCCGGTGGCGAGCATGAACGGGATGTCCTCACCCAGTTCGGCCTCCAGGCCCATCAGTTCGCGCCGCCCCGGGGTGACCTGGGTGCGCGGGTACAGGGCTCGGGAACGAAGGTGCAGCGCGGGCTCGTCCGCCTGGTCCTCGAACCGGTCGAGCAGCCCCGGGAAGGCCCGGAAGAAGTCCTGGCCGAGTCCGGGGTAGGAGTTGAACGCACCCGGGTAGACCAGCGCGACCTTGCCGTCGGGGCCGATGGGCCGGGCGGTGAAGAAGCTCCCGGCCGGGGTGGCCCATTCGCCGCCCTCGGCGTGCACGCCTGGCAGATCCCTTGCTGCGAGCTCCAGTTGGGCCCGCAGCTCGGCGCGGCCACGGCCCACGAAGACCGCGCGCAGCTTCCTGCCCGCAAGCTCCTGGGCCGCCTCGCGGGCCAGCGCGTACGGGTCGGCGACTTCGAGCAGTTCCAGATGCTGCTCGATCGAGGCGTGCAGGGCCTCGAAGGAGTCGGCGGCCAGGGGCAGTACGACGGGGCCGCCCGCGTGCTGCCAGTCGCTCTGCGTGACCGCGCCGCGGGTGGCCTCGGCGGAAAGCACGAGGTGGCCGTGGGCTCCGGAGGCGCCGATGAAGCTGAGGGCGGCGTACCGGCGGGCGTCCTTGGTCTCGCGCAGCCACGGGCGGGACGCGTCCGGGACGTACAGCGCGGAGGCGGCGAAGTCGTCGGCCAGCTCACCGGCGGGGCGGCTCCAGCCGCTGGTGCCGGGCAGATAGCCGTGGTGCAGGCAGAGCACCGACCGGATGAGTCCGGCCATGGTCGCGGCACAACCGGCGTCGCCGATCTGCGCCTTGGCACTGCCGAGGGCCACACTGCCGCCGTCGGCCGGGTAGACCCGGGCCAGTCCGGCGATCTCGGCCCGGTCCTGGGTGTCGGTGCCGCCGGCGTGAGCCTCCAGATAGCCGATGTCGGCGGCCGTGACGCCCGCGGCGGTCAGCGCCGCCTCGGCCGCGGATGCGAGGGTCGCCGCGTCGGCCTCGGGCACCGCGCCGTCGACCGGTGCGGCATGCCGGATGGCGACCGAGTCCAGGCGCGCGTACACCGTCGACTCGGACTCACCGGGGCGGGTGACGACGATCGCGCCCGCGCCCTCGCCGATACGGCGGCCACGGCTGCCCTCGCCGAAGGTCAGCCCGGCCTCGGCGACCACATCGGGCCGCAGCAGCAGGTTCTCCGCCGAGCCCGCGAGGTCGACCGCTCCGACGAGGACCGCCTCGATGCTGGGGTCGAGCAGCAGCAGCCGTGCGACCTCCAGGGCCTCGGCGGTGCCCGAACCGTCGGAGGAGACGGTGAAGGACGGTCCGGTCAGGTTCCACAGCGAGGAGATACGGCTCGCCATCACATTGCCGATGAAGCTGAGGACCTCGTTGGCGACGATCGGGTCGACCACCGCGTCCCGGCCGACCGCCGTCACCGCGGCCAGCTGCTCCTCGTCGATCGCGACTCCGGCCCGCTCGAACTCCTCGCGTACGAAGGCCCCGAGCGTGCGGCGGGTGAGCCGCAGATGCGTCATGGGCTCGATCTCCATGGCCACCACGACCGCGACCCGGCGCGGTGCGGGAGCGGTCTGGCCCTGAGCCACGGCGCGGCTGAAGCCGGCGCCGTGCAGGGCCTCGTCGGCCACCTTGGAGGCGAGCGCGTGCTGGAGGTTGTACGTCCGCAGGTCCGACGGCGGGATCTTGAGGTCTACGGGGTCGATGCCGAGCCCGTCCACGAAAGCACCGTGCGGGAGCGCGTCGGGCGAGACGCCGGTGCCGTGCTCCAGGGAGCCGCCGCGGGTCTGGTCGAGGCCGCGCCAGCGGCGCTCGGGCAGCGGGCCCAGTGCGTCGCTGCCCTCGTGGACGGCACGCTCGAAGGCGTCGAGGGAGTCGAAGGAGCCGAAGTGCGCGCCCAGGCCCACCACATCGAGGGCGGGCACGGTGGCCGCGGCCGCCTCGGTGACGGTCTCGGCGACCGGCTCGGAGAGCACCACATGCGCGTTGGTGCCGCCGAAGCCGAACGCGGAGACCGCTCCCCGGCGCGGTTCCTCACCGCGCGGCCACTCCCGGCCCGTGCGGACCAGCACGTCATCGCCGACGCGTCCGTCCTTGGAGGCGACCGGGCGGTCCACGCCGGTGGTCGGCGGGATGTGGCCGTTGCCCATGGCCAGGATGACCTTGAGCATGCTGCTGAGCCCGGCCACGGTGAGGAGGTGGCCGATGTTGCCCTTGACCGAACCGATCAGCGGGACCTTGCCCGCGTCGCCGAAGAACGCGGCCACCGAATCGGCCTCGGTCGAGTCGCCGATGGGGGTGCCGGTGGCGTGGCACTCCAGGTAGTCGATGGTGGTCGGGTCGATGCCCGCCTGCTCGTACGCCAGCTCGTACGACTGGAGTTGGCCGCCGCCCTGCGGGACCAGCAGATGGCGTCCGCTGCCGTCGTTCGTCAGGCCGATGCCGTCGACGACGGCGTGGATCCGGTCGCCGTCGCGCATCGCGTCGGCCAGCCGCTTGACGGCGACCATGCCCGCGCCCTGGCCGGTGAGGATGCCGCCGGACCGGTCGTCGAAGGGCTGGCTGAAGCCGTCGCGGGGGTAGGCCTGCAGGTCCGAGAACGACAGGTGGATCAGCGTCGGGTCCGGCGCGCACACACCGCCGGCCAGCACCAGGTCGGCCTGGCCGGCGGCGAGATGGTCGCAGGCCAGCTTGAGCGCGTACAGCGCGGACGAGCAGGCGGCGTCGAGCGCGTAGCGGGGGCCGCCGAGGCCCAGGGCGGTGGCGGCGAGCGACGACGGGGAGCCGCTGACCCGCAGGTCCTCGGGCTTGAGAGCGTCGCGGTCGATACGGCGCTCCTGGTCGGCGAGCGCGCCGAGCGCCGGGTGTCCGGCCCCTCGCAGCCCCTCCAGCACCGCCTCCTGGACCAGCGGCACGCTGACCTCGGCGGACGTGGGCGTGGGGAAGGAGTAGTTGCCCAGGATCAGTCCGGTACGGGCCAGGATCTCGGGGCGGTTCGCATTGCCGCTGTCGCGCAGCGCCTCCCTGGCGACATGCAGGGACCAGTGGAAGATGCGGTCGAGCCCCGCGAGATGGCCGGGGTCGAGGAGATAGCCGGACGGGTCGAAGTCGAAGTCTGTGATGAAGCCGCCCCGGCTGCAGTAGATGCCGTGCTGGGGGTCGGTGTCCCGGGCGTCGAGGGCGGGGCCGAAGACCTCTTCGCCCCCTTCCTTGCGGCTGTCCGCCCCGGTGCGGAGGTTCTGCCAGAACTCGGCAGGTGTCTCCGCTCCTGGAAACAGGCAGGAGAGGCCAACGATGGCGTACTTGCTCATGAGAGCTCTGGGGTCCCTTCTGAGGGGCGGCCGGCCCGGACGGCTGGGGCACGGTGAGCGCCGTCCGGGCCGACCCGATCGCTTGCGTCAGCTACGAAGCGTCGATCAGCTGCTGATGAACTTGGCCGCCAACTGCGGGGCCGAGACCACGGATACGCCGTCGAAGCGGGTGAGCACCCGTCCGTCGGGGGCGCAGGCGGTGATGGTGAGCGAGGCGCCGATGCTGCTGCCCGACGCTGCGGGCTCCACCACGATCAGGAACGGCTCACCGTCCGGCAGCGGGTGGTGCAGATCGGCCCGGCCCACGGAGAGGGGAAGACCCGCGGTGCCGCGGAACAGCCTCACCCACACAAGGCCCGCCTGGAGCAGCAGGTCCGCCGTACCCGGAGCGAAGCGGGAGCCGCCGAAGGCGCCTCCGGCAGGCCGGAGTTCGGGCAGTTCGCACTCGAGGACCAGCCGGGATTCGTCCTCGGCCAGCACCCGGCGCACACCGCGCAGGGCAGGTCCGTGGAAGAGCGTTCCGTCGCTGTAGAAGCCGGCGGCGTCCCGGCCCGAGCCGAGCGCCGGCAGTCCGGCGACCGTGGCATCGGCGAGCGTGGTCCCCGGGGCGACGACGGCCGCGTAGCGCGGTCGTGCGACTCCCTCGGTGTCGGTCGCGCGGATGGCCACCTTGACGGTGTCCCCGGCCGGGGTCATCGCCAGGCTGACCTGCTCGGGCTGCGTACCGTCGAAGACGATGCCCTTGTGGACCGAGAAGTCGCTGACCTGGCACACCTCGGTGGCAGCTGCCCGCTCGACCGCGCCGATCGCCCAGCCGAGCGCGACGGCCGCCGGCAGCACCGGCGAGTCGCCGATGACATGGTCGGTGAGGATCGGGTCGCCCGCCAGCTCGCCGAGGCTTCGCTCGACGGTGACGGTGGCCGTGGGAACGGTCCGCTCCGGCTCCGAGAGGGGCGTCGTCGGGCCGAGTACGGTCACCACGTCCCCGGCGTGCTCGGGTGCGAACTGCTCGGTGAACATCTGGGCTCCGGTGTCCGCCGGGATCAGCGTGATGCCGCGCTCCTGGAAGACGGCCTTGACCTCCGGGGAGACCATTCCGCTGTCCCAGGCACCCCAGTTGAGCGAGGTGACGCGGGCGGCCGGGTGGCGCTGCTTCCAGGAGGACGCCCAGGCGTTGAGGACCTCGTTGGCCATGGCGTAGTCCGACTGGCCGCGGTTGCCGAAGAATCCGGCGACCGAGGAGAAGAGCACCACGTGGCGCAGTGCGTCGGCGGGCAGCGCGGCGGTCACGGCGCGCAGCCCGGCCAGCTTGGGCGCGAAGACCCGCTCGATCTCGGAGGCCTTCTTGTTGGCGATCAGCTGGTCGGCCAGGACACCCGCACCGTGCACCAGGCCGCTGATGCGCTCCTTGTGCGGGGCGAGGGCGGTGGCGACGGCGGCCGGGTCGGTGATGTCCACCGCCAGGTACTCGACCTGGCTTCCGGCGGCTCGTACGTCCTCGATGGTCTTACGGATCTCACGGGCGCCGACGACGGCCCGGTAGAGCTGCTCGACCCGCTTGGGGGTGGGCTTCTCGCCCGCGGCCTTCAACTGGCCCGCTGCCGCGGCCTTGAGAGCGGCGGCCTCGACGCCGTGCGCCCACTGCGGCTCCTCGTCCAGCGGGGTGCGGCCGAGCAGCAGCAGACCGGGCTTGTACTGCTTGGCCAGCTCGATCACACAGTCGGCGGTGATGCCGCGTCCGCCGCCGGTGACCACCAGTACGTCGTCGGAGGTGAGCGGCGCGATGTCCGCGCCCGTGTCGGTCAGCGGCCGCTCGGCGAGGGTGAGGCCGACCCGGCGCGTACCGTCGTGGCCCACCTGCACCGTGTCGGTGACGGCGTCGTGGACCTCACTCAGGACGAGGTCGGCACAAGCCTCGGGGGTGAGGGCGGGGGCGAGGTCCAGAGCCCGGGTGAACAGCTGGGGCGCTTCCACCGCCAGGGTCTTGACCAGGCCCGCCACACCGCCGGCGGGGGCGAGCTCCTCGTCGACCCCGCCGAGGCCGAAGGCTCCGTCGAGACGCGTGACGGTGACGAAGGCGGCCCGGCCCGCGGTGGCCGCGGTGTTCAGCGGCTCGAACGCGTGCTTGGCGACGAGCAGCGAGTGGGCGAGGCGGCGTACTGATTCGGTCCACTCGCCGCCGTGCGCGGCGGAGAGGTCGACGACCAGGCTGATCCGGTCGGCGAGGATCTCCTCCATCCGGTCGGCGAGTTCGGTCACTCCCCAACCGGACAGGGAGTGGTCCTTGACGCCGCTGACGCGCTGGGCCACACCCGGCAGCCGCAGTACGTGCACATGGCGGCCCGACTCGATGAGGCGGTTCACGACGACCGGCGCGAGGTCCGCACCGTCGTCCACGACCAGCGCGCCCGAGCCCTCCGGGTAGGCGCCGACCAGCAGGTCGGGGGTGGCGAGGGTGACGAGCGCGGCCTGGGCCCGGCCGATACCGGCGCGGGAGTTGTCGGCGGCGGGCTCGGGGGCGGTCGCGTCGGCGGCCTGGGTCGCGGAGGTCTGGGCGGCGACTGACGCGTCAGTGCCGCCCGCCATGAAATCCACGATGTGGCGGAGCGTACGCAGTTCACCGAGCTGCTCGGGACCGGCGGCGACCAGCTCGCCGAACCGCTCCTGCATGACGCCCATGATCTCGACCCGCTTGATCGAGTCGATACCGAGGTCCGCCTCGATGTCCATGTCCAGCTCGAGCATGTCCGCCGGGTAACCGGTCTTCTGACCGACGACCTCAAGGAGCGCGGCCTCCAGACCGGCGGCGTCCGGGCCGGCCGGAGCGGCGGCCGCAGCTGCGGTCTGAGCCGGGGCGGCGGGCTGCGAGGCAGCGGGGGCGGCAGCGGTACCCGCGGCCTCAGCCATGAAGTCGACTATGTGGCGCAGCGTACGCAGTTCACCCAGCTGCTCGGGACCGGCGGAAACCGTCTCGCCCAAGCGCTCCTGCATCACGCCCATGATCTCGACCCGCTTGATCGAGTCGATACCGAGATCGGCCTCGATGTCCATGTCCAGCTCAAGCATGTCCGCCGGGTAACCGGTCTTCTCACCGACCACCTCCAGCAGGACGGCCTCGACATCCACCGCGGGCTTCGCGGCAACCGCCACAACCGCCGTTGCCGGAGCGGGAGCAGAGCCCGCGGCCTCGGCCATGAAGTCGACTATGTGGCGCAGGGTGCGCAGTTCACCGAGCTGCTCGGGACCGGCGGAGACCGACTCGCCCAGGCGCTCCTGCAATACGCCCATGATCTCGACCCGCTTGATCGAGTCGATACCGAGGTCCGCCTCGATGTCCATGTCCAGCTCAAGCATGTCCGCCGGGTAACCGGTCTTCTCACCGACCACCTCCAGCAGCGCGGCCTCGACATCCACCGCGGGCTGGGCGACCACGACAGCCGCCGGAGCGGGAGCCGGGGTGGCCGGGACCGGAGCGGCGGGCAGAGCCTGCGGCGCGGCGGGAGCCGGGGCCGCCGAGACCGGGGCCGCCGTCAGCGCGGCCGGGACCTGGGCAGGGGTCACGGCCTGGGGGGCCGTGGCGAGGGCGGCCGGTGCGATCTGCTGAGGCGTGGCAGCGCGAGTCGGGGCCGGGGCGTTGCCCAGCTCCAGTCCGGCCAGGTCGCGCAGGATCTCGTTCGCCCGCAGGTGGCTGCGGCCGATGTCCAGGCCGTGCTCCTTGACGGCGTTGACTCCGGCCAGCACCTGGCCGAGCTGCCCCTGGTCGGCGGCGCGCTCCAGCAGACCGGTGAGGCGTTCGGCGCTCTGCAGCTGGCCGTTGAGGTACTCGTCGTGCAGGGAAAGATGGTCGGCCACAAGATCGGCCAGGCGGTCACTGTCCACGTGGGCTGTCTCCATGACGGTGGGAGCGGGGGCGGGGGCGGGCGCCGCCTGAACCGGAGCGGGTGCGGGTGCCGGTGCGGTGGCCAGGGCGGTGGCGGTGGCGACGCCGGTCGCGGCGGAGGCGGTCGCCGGTGTCGGCGCCGGTGACGGTGTCCCGGGGCTCCGCACCGGACCCCGGTCCGCGGACGCCGGAAGGGCTTGATGTGCCGCCGGTGCCGGCACCGGAGCGGGCGCGGACGGCGCCGGAGCGGCCGGAGCGGCCGGAGCGGCCGGAGTGGCCGGGACCGCGATGCGGTAGCCGTTGTCGATCGCGTCGCGGTAGGCCGCCTTGCGCTGGGGTGAGACGTAGTTGATGCCGTTGAGGAGGATCGACATGCCCTTGGCCGGCGCGTTCTCCACCGGTGCTGCCACGTAGCGGTCGGTGGTGGCCAGCGGCAGTCCCAGGACGGCGAGCTGGGCCACAGCCTGCTTCAGCGCGACGTCCGCGTCGCGTCCGGGACCGGCGTCGAGGCTGACGACCGTGTGCTCGCGGTCGCCGAGGATCCGGCGTACCAGCTGGGTGAGCACGCTCTTGGGGCCGAACTCCACAAAGACCCGGAACCCGGCCGCGTACATCTCCTCCACACGCGCGGCGAAGTCGACCGGGTTGATCAGCTGCTCCGCCAGCACCTTGCGGTTGGCGGCCACGTCGTCGCCGTAGACCGCTTCCTTGGTGTTGGCGAAGACGGTGCCGCTGGGCCGGCGGACCTCGAAGCGCTCCACGTCGCTGCGGAAGGCGTCGACCGCGTGGCCGACGAACGGGGTGTGGAAGGCGGCCGACACCGGCAGTCGGCTGGCGCGCAGGCCCGCCGCCTTGGCCGCCGCGACCAGGAGCTCCACTTCCTCGGTGCCGCCGCCGATCACGATCTGGTCGGCCGCGTTGCGGTTGCAGACCACCAGACCCGCCCGGTCGGCGAGCAGTTCGGCCACCCGCTCCTCGGGGGCGGAGACCGCGGCCATCGCCCCGGCGTCGAAGCCGGTCTCCGGCGGCGGGGCCATCGCCTTGCCGCGGGCCCTGGCCAGCGCGAAGAACGCATCGTCGTCGAGGGCGCCGGCGGCCCACAGGGCGGTCAGCTCACCGAAGCTGTGGCCGAGGAACCCCTCGGCGGTGAAGCCGAGTTCGGTGAGGTAGCGGAACTGTCCGGCCGACAGCGCGCCGATGGCGGGCTGGGCGTAGGCGGTCGCCTGCAGCGCGGTTTCCTGCCCGGTGCGTACGTCGTCGCCGAAGAGCGGCGGCGGGAAGGCGATGCGGGACAGCGGCTCGGAGCCCTCGAAATACTGGTTGGCCTTGTCGAAGGCGGCGCGCAGCGGCGGCAGCGCCATCACGGCGCTCTGGCCGAGGTTGACGTACTGGCTGCCCTGGCCGGCGAAGAGGGCTGCGACCTTGCCGGCCGGTGCGGGCCAGTTACGGAAGTGGACACCCTTGGGGTGCGACCACGCCTGCGCCTGGGGCCGGGAGCGCAGCTCGCCGAGCGCCAGCTCGCGCAGCGTCGTCAGCTCGTCCTCGGTGCGGGCGACCAGGGCGACGCGGGCGTGCCCCTCGGGTGCGGGGCCCGCGGTGGCGGGCGCACCGGCGGCCAGGAGCTCGGTGAGGGCGGGGGTGTCGGGGGCGTGCCACAGGTGCACGGCCGCGACCGGGTAGCTGACCTGCAGGTCTTCGCCGTCGCCGTGCTCTTCGAGGACCATGTGGAAGTTGGTGCCGCCGAACCCGAACGAGGAGATCGCGGCCCGTCGCTTGGGCCGCTCGGGGTCACGGATCCACGGCCGGGCGGCGGTGTTGACGTAGAACGGCCCGGAGGTGAAGTCGATGGCTGGGTTGGGCTCGTCCACGTTGATGGTCGGCGGCAGCACCTTGTGGTGCAGCGCGAGCGCCAGCTTGATCAGACCGGCCGCACCCGCGGCGGCCTTGGTGTGGCCGATCTGCGACTTCACACTGCCGACGGCCGCGTACTGACGGCTTTCGTTGCCGTCGGACACGACGGCGGACAGGGCGCTCAGCTCGGTGGCGTCGCCGACGGCGGTGCCGGTGCCGTGCGCCTCGAACAGCTCGATGCTCGACGGCGAGCAGTCGGCGTCCTCATAGGCGCGGCGCAGCGCGACCATCTGCCCTTCCTTGCGGGGGGCGTAGATGGACTTGAACCGGCCGTCGCTGGAGGTGCCCATGCCGCGCAGCACCGCGTAGATCTGGTTGCCGTCACGTTCGGCATCCGCGAGGCGGCGCAGCGCGAGCATGCCGATGCCCTCGCCGATCAGCGTGCCGTCGGCGTCCTTGTCGAACGGCCGGATGCGCCCGGACTTGGACAGCGCCGGGGTCTTGCTGAAGCACAGGTACATGAAGATGGTGTTCTCGGCGTCGCAGCCGCCCACCAGCATCGTGTCCGAGCGGCCTTCGAGCAGTTCGCTGGCGGCGGTGCGGACGGCGCCGAGCGAGCTGGCGCAGGCGGCGTCGATCGTCATGTTGATGCCGCCGAGGTCGAGCCGGTTGGCGACCCGTCCGGCGACCACGTTGCCGAGCATGCCCGGGAAGGAGTTCTCCTCCCACGGCGCGTAGGCGAGGCGGAACTTGGCGACGATCTCCTCGGCGTCCCTGGCCGACAGTCCGCAGCTGCGGACGACCTCCTTGAGCACGCCGCTCTGGAGTCGTGCGGTCAGTGGCTGGGTCAGCTGGTTGGCGCCGGTGATGCCGAGGACGACGCCGGTGCGCGAGGCGTCGTACCAGGGCTGGTCGGCTCCGGCGTCCTTGAGCAGATCACGCGCGACGACCAGGCTCAGCAGCTGCAGGACGTCCGTGACCTCCAGCGTGTTCGGCGGAAGACCGAACTCCAGGGGGTTGAACGGCACGTCGGGGATGAACCCGCCGCGCGTGGAATACGTCTTGTCCGGCACCGTGGGGTCCGGGTCGTAGTGCTCGTCGACGTCCCAGTGGTCCGCGGGCACATCGTCGATGCAGTCGGCGGCCGAGACGACGTTCGCCCAGAATTCCTGCACGTTGCTGGACTTGGGGTAGAGCGCGGAGAGGCCGACGATGGCGATGGGGTCCCGGGCGAGCCGACGGTCGAGGTCGGATTCCTGCGAAGAGTTCACGGCAAGTCTCTCTGGATCTGGGCGAACAGGGACTTCGGTCTCGGCGCCTGTGGCACGGGGCCGGCGGCCCGAGGCGGGCGGCGCGCGCCCTCGGGGGCGGCGGACCAGGGTCGGCGACGGTTGCTGCAGCGGGTCCGCATCGTGGAGGGGTCGCCTGGTGCGGTGTGCGCGACGGGTCCGTTCGGACCGTTCGGCGCGGCCGGGTGTCTCGTCCCACGGGATGGCGGACGGGGCTGTGGTTCGCCTCTCCCGTGGGACGAGGCTCTGGGGCCGTGCCGGCGAGCGGCTGTACGGACGTGGTCGCCGACGTACGGACGGGCCGGCCGCGCTGTCGAGCGGCGTCGGCCGGTGCGACCGGCCCGGCGCCTGGGGCGCTACGCCGCGGCGGAACGCGCCGCGCACTCCTCGGCGATGTGCGCCGCGAGTGCCTCGATGGTCGGGTGGTACCACAGCGCCGTCGTACCGAGCTCGAAGCCGAGCCAGCTCTCCATCTCACCGGCGATGATGAGCGCCTGGGTGCTGTCCAGGTCGAGCTCGTCGAAGTACTGGTCGGCCGGGACCTCCGTCGGCTCCACACCCAGGCGCTGTGCGATCTCGTCGATCAGCCATTTCTGGGCTTCTTCGGCCGTAACGTTCGCCATTTCCCATCCTCTCCCACGGCTTATTGCACGCCTTCGGGGACATTTGCATTCCCCGTAAGGGCGCCTCGCACATGGAGGCGCAAACAATCTTCAGCAATGACCGAAAACCCGGCCATTATTCGGGACTTGCCCGCGAGCTTTGACCATAGGTCTGAGCCCCTGTCCGGGCAACCGAACTCCGCACCAGCAAAGGCCGATTTACCTCATGGCAATCATTCGTTCGGCCTGTGCTGGGCGGAATTCCCGTGCTGAGCTGCGGCGATTGAGTGGAGGAAGACGGGAGAAGAAGTGCTGTCAGCCTCGCGCAAGGCTGTCAGCGGTCATGTCAGCCGGTGCCACCGGCCGTTGTCTGCATTGCGTGTCCTGCTCGAAGTCACCGACTGCTTCGACCGCAGCGCATAGGAGTGGTCGACAGCCCTGCGCGCGAGCTCGGCGACAAGTGCGTGGATCGACAGGTGCGGTGTCGCCGCGAGCCTGGCCACGGCCATGCGCAGCTCCAGCGGATACTGTCCGCAGACCGCCGCCAGTTCGGCCGTGGCGTCGGGCTCCGCCTGCGTACGCTCCGGACCGAGATGGGTCTCGATCAGGGCGTACGACTCCGCTGCGGACAGGACGTCCAGGGCGATGGACTGGGCGCCCTCGCGGGTCACCAGATCCATCAGCGGCGATCTGCTGGTGACGACCACCAGGTTTCCCGGCGTGCCCGGCAGCAGTGCGCGCACCTGCGCCGCGTCCGCCGCGTCGTCGAGCAGCACCAGGAAGTGGCGGCCGGCGAGGAGGCTGCGGAACAGGGCGGACGCCTCTTCCCGGGTGTCCGGGATCCAGGTGTCCGGCACTCCGAGGGACCGCAGGAAGCGGTTGAGCACCGTGCGGGGGTCGATCGGCCGTCCCGTGGACTCGGCGCTGCCCTGCAGATCGGCGTAGAGCTGCCCGTCGGGAAACTCCTCGTGGCGGTGATGAGCCCACCGTACGGCCAGCGCCGTCTTTCCGATCTCGGGCGGTCCGTGGATGGCGGCGATACCCACGGAGGGGTGCCCCTTGCGCTGGTGCGCCAAGAGACCGTCCAGAATCCCCAGTTGTTCCTGCCGGCCGATGAAAGGCGTGATGACCGGCGGAAGTTGCGCCGGTGGAGCAAGGCTTCTGGGGCGGGCCGCCTCCGCCACGAAGGGCGACGGGGTCGGCGCGGGCCAGGAGTCGCGGGCCGCGCCGTACGCATGGGTCGTCGCCGAGCCGGGCGGCCCGGGGGGCGCCTGATCGGTGCGCCCGTCGGGGCCGTCGTGCATCAGGATGGCGTTGCGCGCCTGCCAGATCTCTTCGCTCGGCTCGACGCCCAGTTCCTTCTTCAGCCGCATCCGCAGATCGGCGAAGAGGCGCAGCGCGGCCGCCCGCCGCCCGGAGCCGGCGAGCGCGAGCATGATCCGCGCCTGGAGTGCCTCATGCAGCGGCTCCTCGTACGACGCGACCCTGAGATGTTCGACCGCAAAGGCGGAACGGTTCAGCCTGATTGCCAGATCCGCGAAATCGATGGCCACATCGATGTGCCGCTGCGCCACCCTGACAACTGCGGGGTGCTGCCACAGCTGCGACAGATCCTGCAGGAGCCGCCCCTGCCAGCCGCGCAGAGCCTGGCCGAACAATTCGAGCGCGGCCATCGGATCGGCTGCCGCCGTCTGCTTGGCCTGTGCGCTGCGTTCCTCGAACTGACGGAGGTCCAGTTCAACGCCTCTACTGTTGAAGACGTATCCGCCGCGCACCGTGCTGATACGGCGGGCTCCTCTTCCGTGCCTGCCCTGCCCCGGCTCGATGAGGCGGCGCAGTCGTGCCACATAGGTGTGCACCAATTTCTGATAGGCGGGTGGCGCTTCACCGCTCCAGAGCACATCCGCTATTTCTTCGTGGCTCACGGTCTGGTCCGGCTGTACGGCGAGCAGCCCGAGCAGCGCCCGCTGCTTCAGCGGCATCGCCACGGGCAGCCCCGTGCACAGGACCGTCAGCGGCCCCAACAGGCGGATCTCATAGCGGAATCCGGGCTGGTCGGCCTGCAGATCCGTGTCGGGCTCACTCCCCGGTCCTGCGGCCTCGTAGTCGTACCCGACCACCTCGGCCATCCGCGCCAAGGTCTCGTGGCGCGGATTCTTCACCTGGCCACGTTCAATATGGCGGACGGTTCTGACGCTGATTTCGGCCCTTCGCGCCACTTCGTCCTGTGTTAATCCTGCCTTGATGCGTGCGGCCCGCAGACCGTCCCCCCTGGCAATCCTCAACCATCCCCCCACCCTTCAAGCGCATTTGGCGACGCCAGTTCGATAAGGACTGACATACGTCTCGCCACCGGTCACTCTATTGTGAAGATTCTGCGGAAGTGAAGACTCCGACTTTGTCATTGCCAACAGTCCTACGAAACACGGTCCCAGGGTGTTGACACCAAGTGACCATGGACTGTGGTCTTGTGGGAATCCAGTCGAACCCTCAACCAAATTCCCCGGGTCCGCCGGCCGACGGCCGACGGACCCTCGCACCACTCTCAGGCGGTCCGAAGCGGACTTTCCGCCGCCGGCGACTGCCCGTCGTACTCGGGAATATCGGCGTCCGGCTGTTCGGCCGACCGGCGCACCAGCACCAGGACGAGCACCCCGGCGAGCACGGCCGCAACACCGCTGATCAGGAACACTTGATCAAGACCTGCCGCCCAGGCGTCCTCGATCGCGGTGGTCGCCGCGGCCCGCGACTGCTCCGGGAGAGCGGCGACCACGCCGGCGGCCTGACCGCTGCTGACCTGCTCGGCCACCTCGTTCGCCCCTGCGAACGTGTTGCTGTCGTCGAGGCTGCGGCCGACCACACCCGTGAGGATGGCGCCGACGATCGGAATGCCGACCGCGAATCCGAGCTGACGGAACGTGTTCGCCGCACCGCCCGCCATGCCCGCCCTGCTCGCCGGCGCGGCCGCCAGCGCGGCCGACGCGAGGGTGGGCGAGGCGATACCGACACCGATACCGGTGACGATCATGCCGGGGAGCAGGGCCGTCCAGCCCGAGTCGCCGGTGACGAGCATCTCCAGGAGGGTGCCCGCGCCGATCAGCAGAAGACCGATACCGATCGGCCACTGCGGAGCCGCGCTCGCCAGGAACCGGCCCGCAAGTCCGGCGGCCAGGAAGGACATTCCGCTCAGCGGCGTGAGGATCAGACCCGCCTTGACCGGGCTGAGGTCGAGCACCGACTGCGCCCACACCGAGACGAACACCAGGTTGGCGAAGGCCGCGGCGCTGAACACCACGGCTCCGGCCATCAGCCCGCCGAAGGACGGTGTACGCATCAGAGCCAGGTCCAGCATCGGATCCCGCCTGCCGCGCTCGACCAGGATGAAGGCCACCAGCGCGAGCGCCGCACCGCCGAACAGGGCGAGCGTGGTGTTCCCGCCCCAGCCGTCCTCGCCCGCGCGGATCAGGGCGAAGATCAGCAGCGTCGCCATCAGGGTGAAGCCGATCGTGCCGGGCAGGTCGATCCGGCGGTCGGTGCGGATGGCCGAGCCCTCCAGGTACTTGCGGCCGACGATCAGCGCGAGCGCCGCGACGGGCAGGTTGACCAGGAAGATCCACCGCCAGTTCAGATGCTCGGTGAGCAGTCCGCCGAGGATCGGTCCGGCCGCCGCGGCGGCGCCGTTGACCGCGCCCCACAGGCCGAAGGCGATTCCGCGGTCGCGACCGCGGTAATTGCCGGCCAGCAGGGCGGTGTTGGTGGCGAACATCGCGGCGGCACCGAGGCCCTGCACACCGCGCGCCGCGATCAGCTGGCCACTGTTGCCCGCGAGGCCGCAGGCCAGCGAGGCGAGGGCGAAGAAGGCGAGGCCGATGAGATAGACGCGCCGGGCGCCCTTGAGGTCGGACAGCGAGCCGATCGCCATCAGCAGGGCAGCCAGGACCAGCACATAGACGTCGACGACCCACTGCAGATCGGAGAACGACGCGTCGAGCGAGTCGGTCATCTGCGGCAGGGCGACGCTGACGATGGTCACGTCGATCAACAGCATGAAGGTGCCAAGGCAAACCGCCAGCAGCGGCATCCATTTGCGCATGACGCGGAGCCTCTCAGATTGCGGGGCGAAAAAGGACAAATACCTTCGGCCGGTCGGTCGGGTCGCCCGGCGGCCGGGTCGTGCACTGCTGCGTAACAACCGGTGCCGCAGGACGCGGCGCCGGTGACGGGCGGTCTGTGCGGGCACCTCTTAGACAGTGACTAATAGGTTAGGCTGACTCTATGCCCTGCGGGTCGCCGGGCGTCAAGTCGCTTCGGTCACACCCCCTCCAGCGTTAGGTTTTTAGTCATGTCTGGGTCAGCGCCCCGCCGCCGTTCACGTGCCTCGGCAGGCCTGCCGCCCATCACGGCGGACAAAATCATCGATGCCGCGGTCGAGTTGACTGCCGAGCACGGACTCGACGGCTGGTCGATCCGGCAGATCGCCACCAAGCTGGACGTATGGCCAGGTGTGGTCGCACATCACGTCGGCGACCGCGAGGCGGTGGTCATGGCGGTCACCGACCGGGTGATCGCACGCATTCCGGTGCCCGACGCGGACGCACCGTGGCGCGACTGGTTCAGCGCACTGATGCTCGAAGGGCGCGCCGTCCTGCGCCAGTACCCGGGCGTGGCACGCCGCCTGGTCCTGGTCGGGCCGAACGTGCCGGCGGCTCTGCCGACGATCGACGTCGGCATCAAGGTGCTGCTGGGGGCGGGGTTCGGCAAGCACGCGACCGAGATCTACCGCTACCTGCTCAACAGCGCGTTCATGCTGGTGGCGGTGGAGGACGACCGCGACAACTACTTCCCGGCGGCACGCGCGGAAATGGGCCGCGCCATGGCCGCGTTCGCGAAGGACGAGACGCGCCCCGGCCTGGCGGCGGCGGGCGCGCAGGCGGTCGCGAGCGACGACCCGGCGGATCTGGCGGCGCAGGACCTGGCGTTCTTCAAACTGACGGTGGAACGATCCCTGGACGGCGCGGAGGCGCTGCTGAAGGACTGACGCGACCGCGGGAGCTCGTCAGCGGTCGGCGTCCTGCCAGGGGAACGGGGTGAGGTCAGGTTCGACCCAGCCGGTCCGCGCGGGCGCACTCGCCAGTGTCGCGGGGCGGTAGAAGCGGGTGAGCAGGCGTTTGTCGAGCAGGGGAGGGTGGTGTTCGGCGAAGGCGGAGAAGGTCCTGGTGTCGTCGTCGGCCACGTGGTGCCCCACCAGTTCCACCCAGGCCCGGCTTACGGTCTCGTTGTACTTCTGCGGCGCTCCCGCGTAACGCGCGGTGCGCTGGATGCCCTCACTGACCAGGCGGACCGCCGCCGGAACGCCGTACCTCCGCACCGCCAGCCAGGTCAGGTGGATGTGCTGTCGGTGGCCGAAGTGCTCGGCGGACGCCATCACCTCGGCCATCAGCTCGTCGAAGGCGACTGTGTTCGTCCCGTGGGGTTCGGGGCCGGTCCGGGTCATGCGGATACCCTGTCAGCGCCCGCAGAACCGCGTGGAAACCGGCGACTGCCTCGGCGGGAAGCCCGTCGAGTGCGCGGTGCTCCAGGTCGGTCAGGGTTCTCTGAATCGTGTCGGCTGCAAGGCGGCCGGTGGGGGTCAGTTCGACGAGCACCGCACGCCGGTCGCCGGCACGGGTGCCCCGGGTGATGTGACCGCGGCGCTCGAGTCGATCCAGCACGCTGGTCAATGTGGTCGGCCGAGTGCCCGCGGCGGCGCCGAGCTCGGAGACTTTCCGGGGGCGGCCGTCAGCGAGGTTGGCCAGGGCATTGATCTCGGAGGCGGTCAGGTCGAGGTCGACGAGTTCTGCGGAGAGCACTTGCAGGGTGGCATGGGTGGCCCGCTGCAACGCGAGCAGGGCCGAACCTTCAGGGGATACACTCTTCACGATTTCGGACTATACGATTTCGTAGTAGTCGACGCAATACCTCGCTCACGAGCCGCCCCGCGATCTACCCTCGCGGCCATGACGTCACACGATGCGCCTGAAGGCTCCCGGACCGCTGCCGGTGGTGCCGGGCCGGTGATCCGGCAAGAGACCCCTGACGATCACCGGGACGTGCGCGAGGTTCATACGCGCGCGTTCGGTGACAGCGAGCGGGTTCCCGGGCTCGTGGAGGCACTTCGCGTCGCGGAGGCCGCTTTGGCGCCGATGTCCTTCGTCGCCACCGTTGATGACCGGGTCGTCGGGCATGTCCTGCTGAGCGCGACGCGGCTGGACGCTCCGCGCCGGATCGTGGACGTCCTGTCCCTGTCACCGCTGGGCGTGGTCCCGGAGTTCCAGCGTCAGGGCATCGGTACTCAGCTCGTCGCGTACGCCCTCGCGGCGGCCGACAGCAAGGGTGTGCCGTTGGTGTTCCTGGAGGGTTCGCCGCGCTACTACGGCACGCGCGGCTTCGAGGGTGCCGGCGCGGTGGGCTTCCGTTCGCCGTCGCTGCGTATTCCTGAAGCCGCGTTCCAGGTCGCCCGGTTGTCCGCTCACGAGCCGTGGATGACGGGCACCTTCGTCTACTCAGACGTCTTCTGGGCCTTTGACTGCGTCGGCCTGCGCGACCCCGAGGCCTGAGGGACGGCTCCGCCCCGGACCCGCGCCTCGGGCTCCCCCGGAGGTCGTCCGGGAGACCCACGAGGCGGGATTCGGGGCGGAGTCCCGTCAGGCGGAGGTCCGGTTCGAGGCGTCCGCACTCTCCCCCAGCACACCCGCCAGGAAGCCCGCGATCTCGCTCACCGTCGGGTAGTTCCACAGCAGCGTCGCCGGCAGCGCCACGCCCAGGTCCCGTTCCAGCGCGACCCGTACCGCGGTCGCGAGCAGGGAGTCGACGCCCGCCTCGGTGAGCGGGCGGTGGACGCCGACCGCCGCCGGCTGGACGCCGAGGACGACGGCGACACGCTGGCGTACGTCGTCGAGCAGATACGCGGCCAGTTCGTCCCCGGTGAGGCCGACCCAGTCGGGTACCTCGGCCGGCTGGGACGTGTCGTCCTGGGCCAGTTCCGCCAGCAGGGCGGGCCGCGGGCCGGTGTGGCCGCGCAGCAGGCTCAGGACGGTGACCAGGCCGCTCGGCGCGCGGCCGACGGTCTGGTCGAAGGCGCGCAGCGCCTGGTCGGGGGCGATGTCGGCGGTGCCACGGGCCGCCAGTTCGGCGTCGGTGGCCGAGGCCGCCGTCGCCATGCCCATGCCGCGCCAGCTGGTCCAGGCGATGCTCACCGTCTCCTCGTGCCCTGCGGCCCGCCGGTGGGCGGCCAGTGCGTCGAGGAAGGCGTTGGCCGCCGCGTACGCGCCCTGGCCGGGCAGTCCGAGCAGGGGTCCGCACGAGGAGAACAGGACGAAGAAGTCCGTCGACCCGGGCGGGAACAGCTCGTGGAGCACCATCGCGCCGTCCACCTTGGGCCGCATGACTTCCCGCAGATGCCCGGCGTCCAGCCGGTGCAGGAGCGCGCTGTGCACGGTGCCCGCCGCGTGGACCACGCCCCGGATCGGGGGCAGTTGGAGCGCGTCGAGCGCCGCCCGGGTGGCGCCGAGGTCAGTGATGTCGGCGGCCACGGTGGTGACGGTGACCCCGGCGGCCTCCAGCCGGCGCAGCGCGGCGACCCGGGGGTCGTCGTCGGACCACTGTGCCCGCGGGGGCACAGCGGTGCGGCCGAGGAGCACGATACGGCGGGCGCCGCGCCGGGCGAGGTGCTCGGCGAGCACCAGGCCGAGCACTCCGAGACCGCCGGTGATCAGATATGTGCCGTCGGCCCGGCAGGTGAACGGCTCGCCGCCCTCGGCGAGTTCGGCCGGTACGAGCCGGGGCACCCGCACCTCGCCGTCGGTGACGGCGAGCACCGGCTCGGCCGGGCGCAGGTGCAGCAGGCTCAGCAGCAGCCCGGCGGGCAGTTCCTCCAGCGGCCCGGCCGGCAGGTCGACCACGCCGCCCCAGAATTCGGGGTGTTCGCTCGCGGCGACCCGGCCCATGCCCCACAGCGGGGCGTGGTTGAGCTCGTCGGCCGATGCGGCCTCCCGTACGCCTGTGGTCAGGCACCACAGCGTGGGCTTGCGGCCGGGCAGCGCGGCGATCGCGCCGACCAGTTCGGCGAAGGCCACGGCGACGTCGGCGGCCGGTATCTCGTGCGGTGCGAACAGCACATGGTCCGCGCCGTCCAGGTCCGCCCGGTCGACGCTGACCGTCGCACCGTGCTCGGCGCAGGCGGGAACGAGCGCGCGGGCCAGGCCGTCGGGGCCGAGCACCAGCACGGTGCGGTCCGGGAGGGCGGTGTGCGCGCCGGTGTCCACCGGGAAGGGCTGCCAGTCCAGTTCGAAGCGGCCGCTGGTGCTCTGCTCCTCCCCGGAGAGGTCGCCTTCGAGCTCGCTGTAGCGCAGCCCGCGCAGGGTGAGTACGGACTCGTCGCCGTCGGCCTCGCCGCGGATGTCGACGTGCACGGTCGTGGGGTGGTCCTCGTCGAGGCTGACCGAGATCGTCGCCGTCCGGGGCGGCTGCCCGGTCCGGGTCACCTGGTCCACGTACGAAGGCATCCGCAGCACGCCGGGGCCGGGGAAGATGACCGAGGCCATGGAGAGGGCGGCGTCCAGGACGGCGGCCCAGCTGCGGTCCAGTTCGGCGCTCGCGGTGGCGGTCAAGGTGCCCTCGCCGCGGCGCAGTTCCTCGATCCGCCACGGGTAACCCATGTCGGCGACGCCCAGTTCGGCGAGCCGCTCGATGACATGGCCGGGGTCGAGGGTCTCGGTGGTCTGTCCGAGGTGTACGGGCTCGGGCGCCGCTCCCCCGCCGACGGTGGCGAGGGTGTGGGTGGACCAGGCCGAGTCGGGTGCGCCGAGCCGGCGGGAGACCAGGGTCAGAGCGGTGTCGTCGCGGACGATCTGCAGTTCCCGCGTCTCCTGCTCCGGCACCACGACCGGCTGACGCAGCCGCAGATCGGTGAGCACGTCGGTGCGGCCCGCGGTGAGGAAGGTGTTGACCAGCACGGCGGCCGGGACGATCTCCGTGTTCAGTACGGGGTGGCGGCGCGGGTAGGGCCGGGTACGCAGGTCGAGTGTGGTCTGCCAGACCCGCAGCCGGGAGCCGTGGACCCCGGTCTCGGTGCCGAGCAGTGTGTCGACCGGCGACTCGCTGCGGTCGCGTGCGTCGACCCAGTGCCGGGCGTGCTGCCAGGCGGTGGTGGGCAGGTCGGTGCGGTTGCCCGCGGGCTGCAGGACCGACCAGTCGACCGGGACGCCCTGGCAGTGCAGTGCGGCGAGCGAGGTGAGCAGGGTGGTCCGCTCCGGGCGGTGGCGGCGAAGGCTGGGGGTGACCAGGGTGTCCCCGGCGCCCGAGACGGTCTCGTTGATCGAGTGGCCGACGACGGGGTGCGCGGAGATCTCCAGGAACAGCCGGTGGCCGTCCTCGAACGCGGCCTCGACCGCCTGCTGGAAGCGCACCGGATTACGCAGATTGAGCGCCCAGTAGGAGGCGTCCTGGCGCCGCGTCGACCTCGGGTCGTCGAGCGCGGTGAGGTAGAGCGGCACCTGCGCGGGCCCTGCCTGGAGATCGGCGACGGCGGCGGCGAGGTCCGCGCTGATCGCGTCCATGTGCGCGCTGTGGAAGGCGACGTCGGAGTCGACCCTGCGTACGGTCCAGCCCAGTTCGGCCCACTGCTCGGCGGCTTCGTCGACGGCCGGGATGTCTCCGGCGACGACGGTGGACGAGGGGGCGGCGGCGATGGCGGCGCAGAGGGTGTCGGTGGCTCCGATCGCGTCCTGCACCTCGTCGAAGGGCCGGTCGACCATGATCATCGCGCCTCGGCCCGCTACCTTGCGCAGCAGTCCGGAGCGGCGGCAGACCAGCCGTGCGCCGTCCGCTTCGGACAGCACTCCGGCGACGACCGCCGCGGCGATCTCGCCGACGGAGTGCCCGATCACCGCGCCGGGCGTGACGCCGTAGCGGCGCCAGACCTCGGCGAGGCCTATCTGCATGGCGAACAGCATCGACTGGATGATGTCGACCGAGCCGAGGTCACCGCTGCTGAGCACCTCGCGCGGGGTGACGCCGAGTTCCTCGGAGTAGATGGGTCCGAGCCGGTCGATGGCCGCGGCGAACACCGGCTCCTGGGCGAGCAGGTCCTGACCCATGCCCGACCACTGGGCGCCGTGTCCGGAGAACACCCAGACCGGCGAGCGCGGCGGTCCGGACGTCTCGCCGGTGATGACGCTGGGAAGCGCCTCGCCCTCGGCCAAGGCGCCGAGACCGTCGGCGAGTTCGGCCCGGTCCGCCGCGACCACGACGGCGCGGGCGGACAGGTGCGCCCTGCGGTGCGCGAGGGTGTGCCCGACATCGGGGAGCGCGTGCGCGTGCAGCGCCTCGCCCAGCCGGGCGGCCTGGGCGGCGAGCCCGGGGGCCGTCGCCGACGAGAACGGGTAGACGGTGAGCCCGGCGGATTCCGCCGACTCCGCCTGCTCGGCCTGCTCCGGCTCAGCGGTGAGAGGTGCCTCAGCGGTGACCGGGGCCTGCTCAAGCACCGCGTGCGCGATGGTGCCGCCGTACCCGTAGCTGGCGACTCCCGCGAGCCGCGGCCGGCCGGAGTCGGGCCACGGCGTGGCCTCACTGACCAGGCTGAGCCCTGAATCCGCCCACGGGATGTCCTTGCGCGGACCGTCCACGGTCAGGGTCGGCGGGATGATCCCGTTCTGCATGGCGAGCGCGGTCTTGATCAGCCCGGCGATGCCCGCCGCCGCCTCGCAGTGCCCGATGTTGGTCTTCACCGAGCCGATGAGGCACGGTCGTTGTCCCACGGCGCGGGCGCCGACGACTTCGGCGAGGGCGGCGGCCTCGATCGGGTCGCCGACCTTGGTGCCGGTGCCGTGCGCCTCGACGTAGTCGACCTCGGACGGCGCGACGCCCGCCGACTCGTACGCCTTGCGCAGCAGATGCGCCTGCGCCGAGGAGCTGGGCGCCATGATGCCGTCGGTGCGGCCGTCCTGGTGCACGGCGCTGCCGCGGACCAGGGCGATGATCCGGTCGCCGTCGCGCTGTGCGTCGGCGAGCCGCTTGAGTACGACGATGCCGCAGCCCTCGCCTCGGCCGTAGCCGTTGGCGGCCTCGTCGAAGGCCTTGGAGCGGCCGTCGGGCGAGATGGCGCCGGCGATGTCGAGCACGGTGGTCAGCCCCGGGCCGGCCATCAGCATGATTCCGCCCGCGAGTGCGACCGGTACCTCACCGCGCTGGAGACTGGCGCACGCCTGGTGCAGGGCGACCAGCGAGGACGAGCAGGCGGTGTCCACGGCGACGCTCGGACCGCGCAGATCGAGGGTGTAGGAGATCCGGTTGGGCACACCGCACAGCGAGGAGCCGATTCCGGTCCAGGCCTCGACTCCGGGCAGGTCTTCCAGGAGCCGGCGGCCGTAGTCGTCGGTGCCGACGCCGACGAACACGCCGGTGTCGCTGCCCGCGAGGGTGGATGCGGCGATGCCCGCATGCTCCAGCGCCTCCCAGGCCACTTCCAGCGCCATGCGCTGCTGGGGGTCGAGCTGGCGGGCCTCGGTGGCCGAGATGCCGAAGAAGGAGGCGTCGAATCCGCTGATGTCGCCCAGGAAGGCGCCGTTGGAGGTCACCCGTGACAGGACGGCGGCGTTCTCGCGCGACTGGGCGCGCTGCGGCGCCCACCGGTCCTCGGGAATCGGGCCGGACGCGTCGACCGCCCCCATCAGCAACTCCCACAGCTCCTGTGGCGAGTTGGCTCCGCCGGGGAAGCGGCAGCCGATGCCGACGATGGCTATCCGGTCTTCGGAGGTCGGCGGCAGGGGGGACAACTCACTCACCATGGGGGTCACCGCTTACGGGTCGGGCGTCGTCCACAGCGGACGACGACGGAACAAGAAGAAGTCGGCCGGAATCGGCGAAATTCGCTCGCAGGGCGGGCAGCGGGAGGCGGCTCATGCGTACATGACCGCCTTGTCCCAGTCCTCGCCCTCGCCGAACAGATAGCGGGCCTTGAGGATGTCGCGCTGCGCCGTGAGCGCTTCGCGGGGCACGAGCGTGCCCAGCGGCAGTCCAGTGATGCGGTGCGGTACGCCGAGCTCGCGGTCGATCAGGTCGGCCAGCTCCTTGACCGCCTGGTCGCGGCTCTCGTCGGGTGCCTCGAACTCCAGGCGCAGTACGTCCGGGTGAGCCATGGCCCGCCAGAACATCACCTCGTAGCTGCCGGGGAGGCTGAACACAAGCTCCTCGAGCCGCTGTTGGGTGACCGTCGCCGCGCCGACCGGATAGCCGGTCCCGGACCGCCCGAGCACGCGGACCGTCGGCAGCAGCCAGCCGCAGGAGCACTCGGTGTCGGACACCTCGACGTCGTCGGCGAGGTTGTAGCGCAGCAGCGGCATGGCCTCGCGGTAGAGGGGGGTCACGACGAGCTGGCCGCGGCCGGACTTGGACAGTTCACCCGTCTCGGGGTCGAAGACCTCGAAGATCGCGCGGTCCGCCCACAGGTGCAGAGCGCCGTTCGGGCACTGGCCGGCGATGGTGCCGGTCTCGGTCGAGCCGTACTCCTCGACGATCGGGATGCCGCCCCAGATCTCGCTGAGCCGGCGCCGTCGCACCTCGGTCAGCGGTTCCGCCGCGGTGAACATGGCCCGCAGTGCGGGGAAGTCCTGGTCCGGACGCAGCCCGGCCGCCTTGGCCGCGGCGGCGAGCATCATGATCTCCGTCGGATTGCACCAGGTCAGCGAGACGTCAAGAGCCCGCATGACGCGGATCATCCGGGGCAGCGGGGTGGCGAGCGAACGGGCGTCGCCCGGCACGATCGTGGCGCCGCGCAGCCGTCCGGCGGCCTGTGCCAGATGCGCGGTGATCACCAGGCCGTAGGGGGTGCGCACCAGGAAGGTGTCCGAGGGGGTGATGCCGACCCATTTGCGTGCGTAGCGTTCGGCGAGGTCGGTCCAGTCGTCGTCGGTGTAGTACGAGGCGGTGGGATCCCCGGCCGTGCCGCTCGACTCGTGGTACGTGGCCAGCTTCCGGCGGTCCACCGCCAGCATTCCGAAGGGGTACTGGTCGCGCAGATCCTGCTTGGTGGTCAGCTCGATGCCGGCGAAGTCCTCCGCGTCGCGCGGCACGGCGCGGCCGTCATAGCGGGCCGCGTAGAACGGCGAGCGCATCGCCTGGGCGATCACCCGCGGCAGCTCCGCCCGCTGCAGCTGCGTGAGTTCGGCGGGACTTGACCAGTCGCCCAGTTCCGGACGCGACCACGACATCGGATCTCCTCGTCTGTGCCGGGGGCCGCGAGCGGACATCACGCGGCGGATACCCGCCCAGCACACACCGCGGCCTTGGCCCGGGCCCGAGTAGTCGCTACTCAAATCAGCCAACGGGCGCGCAGGCCGGCAGGGGCCGGATCACCTGCGTAGGGGACCCTTAGTCGGCCCCCGTCTTAGACAGCGTCTAAGACGGGACCTTGAGTAGCGCCTACTCATGAGGCCCGTCAGCCCCCGTGTTGTGCTTGCCGCGAAACGCATCCACCCCACGAAGGAGTCGGCGCGATGAGGACCGAGAACCTGTATCTCGCCGGGATCGGCAGCCATCTGCCGCCCCTGTACCCGGCCGAGCGCGCGGTCGAGGAAGGCCTGTACGACGAGGAGGCCAGGCAGGCCTCCGGCATGCGTTCCGCGGCCGTCAGCGAGTCGACACCCGCGCCCGACATGGCGATCGACGCGGCCAGGGCCGCACTGTCCGCATCCGGCCACGGGCCCGACGACATCGGCATCCTGCTGCACAGCTACACCCACCACCAGGGTCCCGACGGCTGGTCGGCGGTGCACTACATCCTCAACAACACCGTCGACCGCCCGGTGCCCGCCGTGGAGATCAAGCAGGGCTGCCTCGGCATGCTCGCCTCCGTGGAAGTGGCAGCCAACCGGCTCATCGCCAACCCCACCCATGACGCCGCCCTGATCACCACGGGCGACAACTACTCAACTCCGGGTGTGGAGCGCTGGCGTGCCTCCGGTCTCTTCGTGCTCGCCGACGCCGGCTCCGCCGTGGTGCTCTCGCGGCGCGGCGGCTTCGCCGAGCTGCTCGCGGTCGGTTCGCTGTCCGACTCCTCGATGGAGATCCTCCACCGGGCGGGCGAGGAGCTCTTCCCGCCGGGTGTCACCCGGGGCCGCGGCCTGAACTTCGGCGAGCGGGCCCAGAAGGTCCGTGAGCAGTGGGCCGCCGGCCAGGCCCCGCCGATCAAGAACTTCGGCGACAAGGTCGCCGAGATCGCCGAGCGCACGCTCAAGGAGGCGGACCTGACCTTCGATCAGGTCGCCAGGGTCTGCCACGTCGGCTTCGGCCGGCAGGCGCTGGAGGCCATGTTCCTGCTGCCGCTCGACGTCGACGAGGACAAGGCCCTGTGGGAGTACGTCAACACCATCGGGCACACGGGCGCTGCCGACCTGTTCCTGGGTCTTGAGCACGTCTGGCGCACCGGCCAGGTGGGACCCGGTGACCACGTCCTGCTGATCGGCGCGAGCACCGGCATGGAGGCGGGCGCCGCCGTCGTACGCATCACCGAGTCCGCACCCGAAGCCGAGTAGGAGTTCGAAGATGCTTGCCGGATGCACTCCTTGGCCGTCCGATGTCGCGCAGCGCTACCGCGAGCAGGGCATCTGGCGCGGTGAGACGCTCGGCGCGCTGCTGCGGGGCGCCGCGCGCCGGTACGGCTCCGCCACCGCGCTGGTGCACGGCGGCCGGCGGATCAGCTACGTCGAACTCGACCAGTGGGCCGACCGGCTGGCCGCAGGGTTCGCCGCGCACGGGGTGCGCGAGAACGACCGGCTCGTGGTGCAGCTGCCCAACGTCCCGGAGTTCGTGGCGATCGCCTTCGCCCTGATGCGTATCGGCGCGAAGCTGGTCTTCTCGCTGCCCGCGCACCGCTCGACGGAGATCTCCCACCTGGTGGAGCTCAGCGGGGCCACCGGTTACGTACTGCCCGAGACGCACCGCGGGTTCGACCACCGCGAGACGGCGCTGGAGATCCAGGCCGGAGCCCCCGAGCTGCGCACGCTGTTCGTGCTCGGCGAGAAGAGCGAGGGCTTCGTCTCGGTGT
The DNA here is from genome assembly GCF_045207475.1 of Streptomyces sp. NBC_00885. Lineage (NCBI taxonomy): Bacteria > Bacillati > Actinomycetota > Actinomycetes > Kitasatosporales > Streptomycetaceae > Streptomyces > Streptomyces sp. NBC_00885. Next base: position 6,069,393 of record NZ_CP108796.1, on the reverse strand, counting down.
CCGAGCTGGAGCTCGCCACCGCCGAGCCCGAGTCCAAGTCCGAGTCCGGGCCGCTGCCCGAGCCCGACCCGGCCGATGTGGCGTTCTTCCTGCTCTCGGGCGGGACGACCGCCCTGCCCAAACTGATCCCGCGCACCCACGACGACTACGTCTACCAGTCCCGGCGCGCAGCCCAGGTGTGCGAGCTGACCAGCGATGACACCTATCTCGCCGTGCTGCCGGTCGAGTTCAACTTCGCCTACGGCTGCCCCGGAGTGATCGGCACCTTCCACACCGGCGGAACCGTCGTCCTGGCCGACACCCCCAACCCCCTGGACTGCTTCCCGCTGATCGAGCAGCACAGCGTCACCGTCACCTCGATGGTCCCCTCGATCATGCAGCTGTGGCTGGAGGCCGCCGAGTGGAGCGAGGACGACCTGAGCAGCCTGCGTCTTGTGCAGGTCGGTGGGGCACGGATGACGCGCGAGTTCACCGAGCGCATCGCGCCGACGCTCGGCTGCTCGCTCCAGCAGGTGTTCGGCATGGCCGAGGGTCTGCTGACCTTCAGCAGGCCGGACGACCCGGCCGAGTCGGTGCTCACCACCCAGGGCAAGCCGATCTCGGACGCCGACGAGCTGCGCATCGTCGACGAGGACGGCAACGTGCTGCCCGCCGGCTGTATCGGCGAGCTGATCACCCGCGGCCCGTACACCCTGCGGGGCTACTACGGGGTGCCCGAGTACAACAAGCGCGCCTTCACCGAGGACGGCTTCTACCGCACCGGTGACCTCGCCCGGCTCACCGAGGACGGTGACCTGGTGATCGAGGGCCGTATCAAGGACATGATCATCCGCGGTGGCGACAAGATCTCCGCGGGCGAGGTCGAGGACCATCTGCTGGCGCTGCCGTCGATCGCCCAGGCCGCCGTGATCGGCGTGCCCGACGAGTTCCTCGGCGAGCGGATCTGCGCGTATCTCGTCCCGGACGGCGAGCAGTTGGCGCTGGCCGAGCTCAAGAAGGCCATTCACTCCCGCGGCGTCGCGGACTACAAGCTGCCCGACGTGGTGCGTTACGTGCTCGAGCTCCCCCTGACGCCGCTGGGCAAAGTCGACAAGAAGGCGCTGGCCGTCATGGCCGCGTCCGAGCAGGAAGGCTGACGTGGACAACACTGCGACCCCAACTGAGCTCGATCTGCGCGCAACGGTCGCGCCGCTGCTGGGCCTTGAGCCCGAGGCGATCGAGCCGGACGCCAACCTGGTGGTTCTCGGCCTCAGTTCGCTGGAGATCATGCGGCTGGTCAGCCGCTGGCGCAAGAACAAGATCCCGGTCCAGTTCGACGAGCTGGTCGCCGCTCCCACGCTGAACGGCTGGCTCGCGCACTTCGCCTCCATCACCATGCCCGTTTCGACCGAGCCCGGGGTGGCGTGATGAGCGTCCAGTTGATCACCGGCGGAACCGTCTACACGGCGGACTCCGAGGAGAGTGTGCACGCCCGCGGCGCGGTGCTGATCGTGGACGGCACGATCGCCGCTGTCGGCAGCGCGGCCGAGGTCGAGGAGGCGGCCGCCGCCCTCGACCCGGCGCAGAAGGCCGCGATGAAGAGGACCGACGCCGGCCGCATGATGGTGCTGCCCGGCTTCGTCAACGCGCACTGGCACGAGATGTTCGCCATGCGCTTCCCGATGCGCGGCGCCCTGCGGCCGGTCTCCGACCGTGAGGACCAGGTCGCGTTCATGGGCGGCGGCGGCAACATGCACGAGATCTCCGCCACCTTCGACCGCTTCGACGACCTGATCGACGGCATGACGCCGGACGAGGCTCAGGCCATCGCCGAGTACTCGATGTGGACCCAGCTGCGCGGCGGGGTGACCACGCTCGGCGACATGGGCTCGCTCAACCGCCCGCACTCGATGGTCGCCGCGGCGCAGCGCCTGGGCATCCGGTTCTCGGCGAGCACCTGGGCGAGCGACGCGATCTGCCCGCCCGACCGGGGCACGTATCTGCGCACCAGGGACGCCGACGGCGTTCTCGCGAACTTCGAGTCGCTGCTGCAACTCGTCGGCAAGGACACCTCGGGCCGTATCAGGTGCCGTCCGAGCATCGCCTACGTCACGAACATGACCGACGAGCTGGCGCGCGGCATGGCCGACCTGGTCGCCGCGCACGATCTCGGGTTCGCGACGCACGTCGGCGCGCTGCGCAACGAGGTCGAGCTGATGCGCACCTACTACGGCGAGACGGGTGTGCGCCGGCTTGCCGAACTCGGTCTCGTGGACGAGCGGTTGATGGCAGGGCACTGTGCGTTCCTCGACGAGCAGGAGCAGAAGCTCCTGCTTCAGGCCCGCGCCCACATCAGCCACTCCCCCGGCAAGTACGGGCCGTCCGGCGAGTCGTCGCTGACCGAGACCGGCGTCGTCCCGGCGCTGCGCAGGGCGGGCCTGGACGTGTCGCTGTCGACGGACGGCTCGTCGATGCCGAACGCGGGGATCGCCGAGACGATGCGCGCGGCCTGGCAGATGTACAACGAGATGAGCGCCGACCAGACCGAGGTGCTGCCCAGCGACGCGCTGGCGATGGGCACCCGGATCGCGGCGAAGGGGCTGCGCTGGGACGACGCGGTGGGCAGCCTGGAGGTCGGCAAGCAGGCCGACCTGGTGCTCGTACGGGCCGACGACTGGCGCTATCTGCTCAACCCCCGGCCGCTGGAGAGCTTCCTGTGGCTGGCCGGTTCGGCCGATGTGGACACCGTGATCGTCGGCGGCCGCACGCTGCTGTCCGGCGGCAAGGGCGTCGAGGTCGACGAGGCGGGCCTGCAGGAGCGCTATCTCGAAGCGCTCGGCGCCTTCACGACGCGCACCCTGCGGGTGCCCTCAGAGGTGGTCGGGCGCATACTCGGCCAGGTGACACGGTGACCGGCGGCCTGTCCGGCGTCGCCGTCGTCACCGGGGCTGCCGGCGGGATCGGTGCCGAGATCGCCAGGTCCCTGGTGGCCGCCGAGACACCGGTCGCACTGCTCGACCGCGACGTACTGGCGCTGTGGGAGCTGGCGGCCGAGCTGGACTCGACCGGCGTACGCGTCCTCGCGGTGGCCACCGACGTCACCGACAGCGGCGACGTGGACAGCGCGGTGGCCAAGGTCGAGGTCGAACTCGGACCGATCGAGTACCTCGTCAACGCCGCCGGGGTACTGCGCAGCGGGCAGGCCGCCCAGCTCACCGACGAGGAGTGGGACACCACCTTCGCCGTCAACGCGGGCGGGGTCTTCCACATGAGCCGCGCGGTGGCCCGCGTGATGGTGCCGCGCGGCAGCGGCTCGATCGTCACGGTCGCGTCGAATGCCGCGGCCACCCCGCGGATGTCGATGTCCGCGTACGCGGCGTCCAAGGCCGCGTCGGCGATGTTCACCAAATGCCTCGGCCTGGAACTGGCCGCGCACGGCATCCGCTGCAACGTGGTCGCCCCGGGCTCGACCAGGACCCCGATGCTGACCGCGCTGCAGGGCGACGCCGCCGAGCGCGCGTCGATCGAGGGTGTGCCCGACGCCTACCGGGTCGGCATCCCCCTGCGGCGTATCGCCGAGCCGTCCCACATCGCCGACGCCGTGCTCTTCCTGCTCTCGGAGCGGGCCTCCCACATCACCATGCACGACCTGACCGTGGACGGCGGCGCCGCGCTCGGAGCCTGACCGACCGATGAGAAGAGGACACGACCAGTGGCGATTGCGCCGATCGACTCCTATCCGATGCCGCGGCCCGTCGACCTACCGGCCAACACCGCAACATGGACCGTCGACACCCGCAGGGCCGTGCTGCTCGTGCACGACATGCAGCACTATTTCCTCGCCCCGTTCGCCGGCGGCAGGCAGCCGCTGACCGATCTGATCGCCCACACCAGCGCTCTGCGCGACAGCTGCGAGGAGCACGGCGTCCCGGTGTTCTACACGGCTCAGCCGGGCGGAATGACACCCGAAGAGCGCGGTCTGCTCCAGGACTTCTGGGGACCGGGCATGTCGGCCGCGCCCGAGGACAGAGGTATTCCCGACGCCGTCGCGCCCGGTGAGCGGGACACCGTACTCACCAAGTGGCGGGCCAGTGCCTTCCACAACACCGGGCTGCTCGAGCTGATGTCCGCGCAGGGCCGCGACCAGCTGATCATCTGCGGGATCTACGCGCATGTCGGCATCCTGCTCACCGCCTGCGACGCCTTCGCCCACAACATCCAGCCCTTCGTGGTGGCCGACGCGATCGCCGACTTCACGCCCGAGTTCCACCGGATGGCGCTGCAGTACGCGGCGACCCGCTGCGCCATGACCCTTCCGACCGCGACGGTGCTCCAGGCGCTCGCGACGGTGACCACCGCGTCCGTAGGAGACTCATGATGACCCGCCTCGACGAACTGGCCGGGGGCGGAAGGCCGTTCGCGGTGCTGCACCGTCCCGAGAGCGGCCGGGAGCAGATGGTCGACCTGCTGCTCGGCGAGTTCACCGAGGTCGCGGGCACCGCCGAGCTGCCGGTCCCCGACCTCGGCGAGCCCGACACGCACGAGACGCTCGTCCTGCTGCCGTACCGGGTGATCGGCGAGCGCGGCTACGACCACCACGACGACGGCGAGCCCGTACTGGCGATGCCCGTCGAGGAGCAGTCGCTGCTGCCGGTGGACGAGGTGCTCGACCTGGTGCTGCGCTGGCCGATCGAGATGGGCGAGGGCACCTTCGACCTGGACGACGAGGAGTACGGCGATCTGGTGCGCCGGGTGCTCGCCGAGGAGATCGGCCATGGCGCGGGCGCCAACTTCGTGCTCAAGCGCACCTTCCTCACCGAGATACCCAACTGGTCGGTGCGTACCGCGCTGGCGTTCTGGGGCCGGCTGCTGCGCGCCGAGCCCGGTGCGTACTGGACGTTCCTGATCCACACCGGGGAGCGCACCTTCATCGGTGCCAGCCCCGAGCGCCATGTCAGCCTCGACGACGGCGTCGCCGTGATGAACCCGATCAGCGGCACCTACCGCTACCCGGCCGGCGGCCCGAGCCCGGACGGCGTGCTGGACTTCCTCGCCGACAGCAAGGAGACCAACGAGCTGTACATGGTGCTCGACGAGGAACTGAAGATGATGAGCCGGGTCTGCGACGACGTGCGCGTGGTCGGTCCTCAGCTCAAGGAGATGGCGCACCTCGCCCACACCGAGTACCGCATCGTCGGGCACAGCAGTCGTGACGTACGGGAGATCCTGCACGAGACCCTGCTCGCGCCCACGGTCACCGGCAGCCCGGTGCAGAGCGCCTGCGAGGTGATCGCCAAGTTCGAACCGGCCGGGCGCGGTTACTACTCCGGCGTCGCCGCCCTCATCGGGCGGGACGCCTCGAACCGGCGGCGCATGGACTCCGCGATCATGATCAGGACGGCGGACGTCGACCTGAAGGGACGGATGCGGATCGGCGTCGGCGCGACGCTGGTGCGCGACTCCGATCCCGTGAAGGAGGCCGCGGAGACCGCGGCGAAGGCGGCCGGGCTGCTCGACGCCCTCGGCCGCGTCGCCGAACACGCCCGCCCCGCGGGCCTCGACGGACATCCACTGATCAGAGCCGCACTCACCGACCGCAACAGAGCACTCTCGGACTTCTGGCTCGCACCCGCCGTGCCCCGGATCGCCACCCGCGGCAAGCTGCTGATCATCGACGCCGAGGACAACTTCACCGCGATGGGCGCGCTGCAGCTACGGGCGCTCGGCTTCGAGGTGACGGTGCGCCGTTTCGACGAGCCCTACCGGCTGACCGGCTACGACCTCGTCGTACTCGGTCCGGGTCCCGGTGATCCGCGCGACGAGAACCACCCCAAGATCGCGTATCTGCGGGCGGTGACCCGCAGCCTGCTCAACCTTCGCGTGCCGTTCGTATCGGTGTGCCTGAGCCACCAGATCCTCAGCGGACTGCTCGGCCTGCCGCTGCACAAGCTGGACTTCCCGAACCAGGGCGTGCGGCGCACGATCGATCTCTTCGGCAGCCCGGAACCGGTCTACTTCTACAACGCGTTCACCGCACGCTCCGGCAGCGAACTGCTGGAGAGCCCCCTGTGCCGGGACTACGTGGAAGTCTCGCGCGATCCCGTCACGGGTGAGGTGCACGGCCTGCGCGGTCCCGGCTTCACCTCCGTGCAGTTCCACCCCGAGTCGGTGATGACCCGTCACGGATCGGCAATCCTCGACAGCCTGGTCACCGGTGCTCTCGCGCCGGTGCCTCACAGAGTGGAGCTCACGGCGTGACCCCCATGGTCGACGTCCCTTCCGCACGCGCCGGGCAGACCTGGCGGTCGCTGCCGGCCAAGCAGCAGCCCCAGTGGCCGGACCCCGCCGCGCTCGACGCCGCGGTCGACAGCCTCACCGGCAGCCTTCCCCTGGTCGTTCCGCGCGAGTGCGACCTCCTCAAGAAGCGGCTCGCAGCCGTCGCCCAGGGCGAGGCCTTCCTCGTCCAGGGCGGCGACTGCGCCGAATCCCTCGACGCGGTCAACGCCACGTCGATCAGCCGCAGCGCGAGCACCCTGCAGCAACTGGCCACGGTCTTCGGACACATGATGTCCCTGCCGGTGGTCACGGTGGGGCGCATGGCCGGGCAGTACGCCAAGCCGCGCTCGGCGACGACCGAGACCCGCGACGGCATCGAGCTGCCCGCGTACCGGGGCGACGCCGTGAACGGCTTCGCCTTCGCCACCGCGGCCCGTACCCCCGACCCGCATCGCATGGTGCGCGTCTACAACGCCTCCGCCGCGACGCTGAATCTGGTCAGAGCCTTCGGCACGGGCGAGTCGGCCAGTGCCGGCCAAGCCCTGGAGAACATCAAGAAGTTCGCCGTGGACTCGCCCGACCGGGCCCGCCACGAGAAGCTCATCGCCGAGATCGAGGAGGCCGGAGGCTTCACCGGAACCGACGGCTGGCACACGCCCGGCGAGCTGTTCATGTCGCACGAAGGACTGCTCCTCGACTACGAAGCGGCGCTGACCCGGGCCGACTCCGACACCGGCAGGGCGTACGCCACCTCCGGGCATCTGCTCTGGATCGGCGAGCGCACCCGGCAGCTCGACGGCGCACACGTGGAGTACTTCTCCGGTATCAGCAACCCGATCGCCGTCAAGATCGGGCCGACCGTCGACCAGGACGAACTGCTGCGTCTGATCGACCGGCTCGACCCGAGGCGCGAGCCGGGCAGGCTCACGCTCGTCGCCAGAATGGGCGCCGGAAAGGTACGGGCCGTACTGCCCGGCCTGGTCGAGCGGGTCACGGCCGAGGGGCTGCCCGTCGCGTGGGTGTCCGATCCCATGCACGGCAACACGATCAGCGCGCCGTGCGGGCGCAAGACCCGCAGGTTCGACGACATCCTCGACGAACTGTCCGGGTTCTTCGAGGTGGTCGCCGGACTCGGCGCCCATCCCGGCGGCGTACACCTGGAGCTGACCGGTGACGACGTGGCCGAATGCGTCGGCGGCGGTGCGGGACCCGGGTTCGACGATCTGCCCGGTGGCTACCGCTCGGTCTGCGACCCCCGGCTGAACCGGGAGCAGTCGCTCGACCTCGCGTTCCGGCTCGCCGACCTCGTCCGTGCCCGGACGTTCGGGTGACCGGTAGCGCCGATGTCAGCACCGTGGCGGAGCAGGTTTCCGCCGCGGGGCTGACGCATGTCTGGCTGCTGCCCGAGCAATCCGTGGACTCCTTCGCCGCGGATCTCGGGGGCATCCGGCTCCTCACCGAGGACGAACGAGCCCGCATGGACCGGCTGTTGACGGCACCGCTGCGGCGGCGCTTCCTCGCCCGGCGGCTGCTGTGCCGGTACGCGCTCAGCGACCGCACCGGCCGCCCGCTCGACCACTGGCGCTTTCGGGCCGGCCCGCACGGGCGGCCCGAGGCCGAACCGGACGACGACGGCATGCGGTTCAGCCTCTCCCACACCGAGGGGCTCATCGTCTGCGCCGTCACCCAGGGGCGCCTCTGCGGCGCCGACGTGGAGCGGCTTCCCGCCACCTGCGAAACCACCGACTACGTGAGCCGCTACTTCGCCGCCGACGAGCGCGCGGAGCTGGCCGCCCTCACCCCCGCCGGGCGGATCGCCCGCGGCAGCGAGCTGTGGGTGCTCAAAGAGGCGTACCTCAAAGCTCTCGGCACCGGTCTGCACCGGAGTCTCGACGGATTCTCCTTCGCCGTGCAACCCGCGGGCAGGCCGGGACGTATCAGTGTCAACGACCCCGAGCGGCGCGAGAGCGGCGACGGCTGGTCGTTCGAGCTGCTCCACCCCGGCCCCGAGCACATCCTCGCCATCGCCGTCGAGGGAACGCACTCCGGTGCGCTGCAACGGACCGACTTATCCGGCATATAGCGCGCTGACAGCGCAGAGATTGGACCTTCCCATGAACCGAGAACTGCACATGAGTGTTGCCCTCTTCCCCGGGCAGGGCGCCTACCGGCCGGGGACCCTCGCGGGACTCTGGGAGCGGGGCGACGACACCGTACGCGACACCTACGAAGAGGTCGACGCGGTCGCGAAGGAAAAACTCGGCCGCAATGTGTCCTCGACCGTCTTCCGGCCCTCGCCGCCGAGCCCGGCCACCCTGCTGGCATCCGCCCCGGACACCCTGCAGCTGGCCGTCTTCACCACCTCCGTCGCCACCCACCGCCTGCTCGCCGAGCGCGGCGCGCGGGCCTCGGTGCACCTCGGACACAGCCTGGGCGAGCTGGCAGCGCTGACCTGCGCGGGCGCGTACGACCTGGCGGACGCGGCGGCCGTGCTCTGCGAGCGGATCTCCGTGCTGCGCGAGCACGACACCAGCGGCGGCGCGATGCTCGCGCTCGGCTGCGGGAGTGAGCGGGCCGAGCGCGTGGTCGCGCTGATCGACCACCCCGAACTGGTCCTCGCCGTCGACAACAGCGCCGGCCAGGCCGTCATATCCGGCCCGGCGGACGCCATCGCCACGGCCGCGGGGATCGCCGCGCAGCTCGGCATCACGTCCACTCAGCTGCGCTCCCCGCACCCCTTCCACAACCCGCTGCTCGCCGAGGCACGGCGTCAGCTCGTCGCCCGTATCGCACCGCTGCGGACCCGGCCGCTCACCGTCCCGGTGTACTCGCCGATCCTGGGCCGCTTCTACCGCGACGGGGACGACCTCGCCGAGCTGCTGGCGCTGCACCTGGTGACGCCCGTCGACTTCCGTACGTCGGTGGCCGCGCTGCATGCCGCCGGTGCGCGGGAGTTCGTGGAGATCGGCGCGGGGCGGGTGCTGACCGCGCTGGTCGCGGAGGCGCTGCCCGGGGTGCACGCGGTGGCACCGCTGGCGGGCCGCGACGACGAGGCGGGCCTGGCGTCGGCGGCGGAGGCGCTGCGGGACCCGCTGGGCGGGGACGCGGTTCCTGCGGCGGCGGTTCAGACTGCCGTTCCGGCTCCGGCTGCGGCTGCGGTTTCTGCTGCGGATCCGGCGCAGAGCGCTGCGGTTGAGGTGGACCGCGATGAACTGACTGCCCAGGTACGGGCGTTGTACGCCGAGGCCATGGAGTACCCCGACGAGGTCTTCACCGATGACGTGCTCCTTGAGGCGGACCTCGGGATCGACTCGGTCAAGCAGACCGAGCTGCTGAGCAGGCTCGGCGACCGCTTCGGGCTCGGCGTCCCGCCGGCCGGACTGCGGGTGGCCGACTACGACACCTTCGGCAAGGTCGTCGACTTCGTCGCCGCCGGGATCGCCCCGTGAACCCGCACCACCCCACGGCAGGTGGGGACTTGGAGTTCTCCGGGCGGATCGCACTGGTCACCGGCGGCGCGGGAAGTGTGGGCCGGGTGATCGTCGAGCGGCTCGCCGAGCGCGGCGCCACGGTCCTGCTCAACTGCTTCCACTCGTACGACTCCGCCAAGGAACAGGCCCGCGGCCTGGTCGAACGCGGCCTGGACGTCCGGGTGGTGCGCGCTTCGGTGGCCCGCCCGGCTCAGGTCGAGCGGATGTTCGCGGAAATCGGCGAGGAGCACGGCCGCCTCGACATTCTGGTCAACAACGCGGCGGCGGGGTCGTTCGTCCCCTTCGACGAGATCACCGAGGAACTCCTCGACCGCACCTACGCCACGAACGTCAAGGGCCCCCTGTGGTGCGCCCGCTACGCCCGCCCCTTGCTCGCCGCGGCGCGGGGGCGCGGTGGCTCGGTGGTCAACGTCTCCTCGCTGGGCGCGGTCACCACACCGGCGAACTACCTGCCGGTCGGGGTGTCGAAGGCGGCCCTGGAGGCACTGACCCGCTATCTCGCGGCGGAACTCGCCGAGGACCTGATCCGGGTGAACGCCGCGTCGTGCGGCCTGATCGACAACCCGGTCGGCCAGATGTTCCCGGACTTCGCGGGCGTGAGCGCGAACACGGTCGCGGCCACACCGCTGTCCCGCCTGGGCCGCCCGGAGGACCTGGCCGAGGTCGTCCTGTTCCTGGCCTCGGAACGCTCGGGCTGGGTCACGGGCCAGACGGTCCTCGCGGACGGCGGCCTGACACTGCTCAGGTCGGCGATGTCGCCACCGCGGGAGGTGGCGGCTGCCCTCGACGTGGCTGAGCCCCAGGCCGGGCTCGCGGCCGACGCCCGGGACGACGTCGTGGCCGAGCCTCGGATCGAGACCCGGGCCGACCTCGTGGCCCAGGCGCCGACCGAGCCCCTGCCGGGCGAAGTGGCACAGCCCCAGGCCGGGTTCGTGGCCGGGACCCGCCTGGGTTCTGAGGCCCGGACTCCGACCGGCGCCCCGCCGGGAGCAGGGGCGGAGCCCCGGGCCGGTGCCCGGGCGGGCAGTGCGGCCGACCCCGTGGCCGGGCCCCGGCACGGCGCCGCGGCCGACAGTCCGGTCGGGACCCGGACCGGCCGTGCGGCCGACACTCCGGCCGAGGGCACGATCAAGACCCGGGCCGACCTCGTGGGCCGCGCATCCGGCGAGGCCTGGGCCGAGGCCGTGGCGGATGCCGTCGTCGAGACCGAGGCCGCGCCCGCCGATGTGCCCGAGCCCGCCGAGTCGGGCGCGCCCGAGGACGACCCCATCGCCGTCGTCGGCATGGGCATGGCCGTCCCCGGCGCCTCCTCCCCCGAGGAGTTCTGGCGGCTTCTCATCGACGGGGCCGAGCTCTTCGTCGACGCTCCCGCCGACCGCTGGGACATCGCACGCTTCCACGCCGCCGACCGCGGCGCCCCCGACAAGACGTACCAGCGCCGCTCCGGCTTCATCACCGACTTCCGGCCGCACGAGAAGCTGCGTGCGGAGGGCCTGGCCGAGGCCGGACTCGATCAGACCGCGCTCTGGCTGCGGCACAGCCTTCACCAGGCGCTCGACGGCGTACGACGCAACGCGCAGGACCGGTTCTCCTTCTGCGTCGGCTACACCCCCGACGGCAGCCAGCACTTGGAGGAGGCCTTCGTCCTGCGCTCCTCGCTGGAGACCCTCGCCGAGGACGGCGACGACGCCGTCGACGGACCGATCGGCGACGCGCTGCGGCGCCGGTTCAGCCGCGGCGACGACCCGTCGGCCTCGTATCTGCCCCACCGCATCGGCCAGGACGCGATGGCGGGCATCCTGCCGCCCGCCACCAGGGTGCACATGGTGGACACCGCCTGCTCGTCCTCGCTCTACGCGATGGATCTCGGGGTGCGCGATCTGCTGTCCGGACGCAGTGACATCGCCGTGTGCGGCGGCTCGTTCGCACTGGCGCCCAGCGGCTCGATCCTGTTCGCCAAGCTCAACGGACTCTCCGCGGGCGGTGCCGTACGCGCCCTGGACGCCGGTGCGGACGGTGCGCTGTTCTCCGACGGTGCGGGGCTCGTCGTACTCAAGCGGCTCTCGCGCGCCCGCGCGGACGGCGACCAGGTGCTCGGCATCGTCTCGGCGATCGGGCTGTCGGCCGACGGCCGCGGCAAGGCGATCTACGCTCCCGCCCGTGCCGGTCAGGAGCTCGCCATCGAGCGGGCCTTCGACCGCAGCGGGCTGGGCCCGGACGACGTGGACTGGATCGTCGCGCATGCCACCGGCACCCCGGCGGGGGACGAGGCGGAGTTCACGAGCCTCGGCCAGCGGTACGCCGGTGACCGGGGGACCCTGGTGACCTCCAACAAGTCGCTGGTGGGGCACTGCGGTTGGGCCGCCGGCGTGGTCTCGGTCATCCACACCCTGCTCGCCCTGCGGCATGGCACGATCCCGGCGCAGTATCGCTTCGAGCGGCTGCCGGACGCTCTGGCCGGCGAGGCGGACGGGCTCACGGTGCCGGAACAGCCGGTGCCCTGGCCCGCCAGTGCGGCGCGTCCCCGGCGCGCCGCGGTCTCCGGCTTCGGTTTCGGCGGCACCAACGCCCACATGATCATCTCCGAGGACCACCGGGGAAGCCGGTCCGGCCATCCCGCCGCGCTGCCCGCCCCGGTCGGCGAGGACCTGGTGCTGGTCGGCTGGTCCTCGCACCAGCCCGGCAGCCCTGACGCGAACGCGGTCGCCGCATGGGCGGCCGGCCGGGGCGAGGACCCCGAGCCCTCGTTCGGGACGGCCTATCCGGTGCCGCCGTTCCAGCAGTTGCGCATGCCGCCGCCCACCGCGCGCGCCACGGACCGTACGCAGCTGATGATGGTGCGCTGCATGCAGGAACTGGACGAAGCAGTACGCCAGTTGTGCCTGGACCACCACAAGACCACCGGTGTCGTGGTCGGGCACACCGGCGCCACCCGTAATGCCCTCCTCTACAAGACCCGTGCCTATCTCGACGAGATCGGCCATGCGGTGGCGGGTGCGGACGAGCGGGCCACGACGGCGAAGTTCCTTCAGCGGCTCGAAGAGCGGGCCACCGGCCTGATCGCCGCGCCGACCGAGGACTCGTTCCCGGGCGAGATGCCCAATGTCATCGCCGCCCGGCTGTCGAACTACTTCGACCTCCGCGGCCTCAACATCACGGTCGACGCGGGCGAGGCCTCGCTCATCGAGGCGTTCGACGTGGCGGGTTCCTACCTCGACTTCAGTGAGATCGATGTCGCCCTGGTGGCCGGGGTCAACGGAACGGCGCTGCCCGGCTGGAACGACACGGCGGGACGGAACGCCACGGAAGGCGCCTTCCTGTTCGTGGTGACCCGCAGGTCGCTCGCCGAAGAGGCCGGTCTGCCCGTGCTGGCCGTCATGGAAAGGAGCGTGGGAGTGTGAGTGCCCCGCGTCAGGGTTCCACCACCCTGCTGGGCGCCGAGGGCGCCCGTGAACTGATCGCGTTCCTCACTGCCCCCGCGCCGTCGAGGACGGCGGTGATCGAACGCGCCGTTCAGGAAGGCGGCCCGGTCCACCGGCTGCGGCTGCGCCACCCGGAGGCTGCTCCGGCGGACGGGGCGAAGGAAGCCGAGGCGAAGGAAACCGCCGCCCCGGCCCGCCCCGCCGAGCCGCACCTCCTCGACCGGCACGTCCTGCGGCTGGCGCCCGCGCCCCGTCCGGCTCGCGCCGAGGGGCCGCCGCCGCTCTTCCCGCCCGGCACCGCCGTCCTGACCAACCTCGACGCCTCACAACTGCCCGGCGACAGCACGGTTCTCCAGGACGACGACACCATCGAGGCCGACGTCCTTCGTGCCCGCCCGCGCCATGTCCGAGTGCTGGTCGACCTGTCCGCGGAGGATAAGGACACCGGCCCCTCTGAGCGGCTGCTGCGCCTGCACGAGGGCCTTTTCCGTACCGCCAAGGCCTGCACCGAACTCCCCGAGCGGCCCGAGTCGTTCGTCGTGCTCGTCCTCGGCGGCATCGACGCCGCGCGGGTCCCGCACCCGTGCAGCGGCCTGTTCACCGGCTTCGCGAAGAGCCTCGCGCTCGAATGGCCGGACTCGTCCGTCGTCGCCGTCGTCCACGAGGCCACCGTCCTCGCGTCGGCCGAGGCGGACACCGCGGCCGTGGCCGTGGCCGAACAGCTGCTGCCCGTCGTCTCCTTCGCGGGCGGCACCCGGCTGCTCTGGCAGGCGGCGCCGGAGCCGGGCGAGAGCGGGCCCCAGCGGTCCAGCACCGCGGAGTACACGGTCGTCGCGGCCGGCGGCGGACGCGGCATCGGCGCCGAGCTCCTCGTCGCGCTGGCCCGCCGCGAGCGCCCCCGCCTCCATGTCATCGGCTCCACGCACCTCGACACGGTGACCGAGGCGGACGCCCTGCTGACCCGCAAGGACTTCATCCGCACCCGTACGACCGCGACCGGCGCCGGCCGGCTCACCGTGCGGGAGGCGAACGCCGCCTTCGACCGGCTGTCCGCCGCCCGCGAGGTCAAGGCCAATCTGACGGCCCTGGAGGAGATCTGCGGCCCGGGCAGGGTCACGTACCACGCCTGCGACCTGCGGGATCGTGCCGCCGTTGACGCGGTCGTCGGACAGATCACCGACGCGCGGGGCGGCGGCCGCGTCGACCTGCTGCTCAATATCGCCGGGACCAACCGGGCCGCGTCGGTGGACCAGAAGAGCCTCGGGGACTTCCGTACGGTCCGCGACCTGAAGGTGCGGACATACGCCAATCTCAAGGCGGCCTTCGGCAGCGGGCAGCCGCGCCGCTGGTGCAACTTCGGTTCCTTCGTCGGCTTCACCGGACAGACCGGCGAGACCGACTACGGCGCGGCGAACGACTACTTCAACACCGCGGCCCTGTACAGCAGTTCTCGCGGTGCACGGGAGTTCACGATCGGCTGGACGCTGTGGCGGGACGTCGGCCTCGGTGCCACACCGATCATGCGGACGTTCCTCGCGAAGAGCGCGCAGTTCACCGCGATGCCCACGGCCGAGGGGATCGACCACTTCCTGCACGAGCTGGACCAGGCCGCGCACACGCCGGTCACGGTCCTGTTCGGAGATCCGGAACGCGCCGCGATCGAGGCGGCCGTCCCCGGATATCTGGACTTCTGCCGCACACCACCGACGCCTCCCGCACCGATCGCGCCGACGCCCGCCCTGCCGGACTTCTTCGTCGACGACATCGTCGACCGCGGCCCCGACCGGCTCACCGTCGTCCGCACGTTCAACCAGGACCGGGACGCCTACCTCCGCGAGCATGTGGTCAACGGTTTCCCGACCCTGCCCGGCACCTTCGTGCCCGAACTCGCCGCACAGGCCGCCATGCACCTCGTACCCGGCCGGGTCCCGGTCGTCTTCGAGGACGTCCGGCTCGACTCCTTCCTGCGCGTCTACAAGCCGGGCCGCGACGAGACCAAACGCATCAAGGCCCACCTCGTCAGCCATGGACCGCAGGAGTCGGTCGTCGACATCGAGGTGACCGGTGACGTGCTGGCCCCGGGCGGGCGGCTGCTCGTGAAGGACCGCCGCCACTTCTCCGCCCGCGTACGGCTGCGCGACGAGCACGTCGCACCACCACGCTGGGACCACTGGGACGACCAGGGCGCCGAGCGCATGGCCGACCCGTACCACGTGCCCAATCCGGCTGTGCTGCTCAGCGGTGTCTTCGTCTCCACCGCCGACACCCGTATGCATCCCAACGGCCGGCGCGCCCGCTACGTACCCGACTGGCCCGGCATCGAGCGGTGGTTCTCCTCCCTCGTCGTCCCGTCGGTCCTCCTGGACGGCCTGGCCCGTGTCTCGGTCCTGGACCGCAGCGAGGGCGACTGGACCCCGCTGGCCGTGCCGCGCACGATCCGCCGTATCGATCTGTACGGCGGCCACACCGACGCCTCGCTCGCCGCGGCGGGCACCGGGGTCGAGCTCTACTCCCTGCCCTCCCGTCTCGATCTCGAGAGCGCGGAGGACAACCGTGCCCTCGCGGTCACCGCGGCCGGGGACGTCGTACTGCAGATCAAGGACATGACCGGCGTCGTACTCGGCCATGTGAACCAGTCGACCGGCGAGTACCGCGAGCGCCGGCGCCCCGCCGAGGAGGCAGCAGCATGACCGAGGAAAACGTGATCAAGGGCGTCTGCCCGGTGACCGGTGCCGGGCCCAAACAGGTCGAGGGGCCGACGGGCTTCCCGATGTCCTCGCCCATCATCTCCACCGTGCGGTACGCCGCCGATCCGCCGGGCTTCTCGCTGCGGGCCCAGAAGGACCACGGCACCGTCGTCAAGATCCCGATCCTGCCGCACAATCCGACGGTCCAGCTCTCCTCGCCCGAGGCGATCCGGCGAGTCCTGCAGGGCAATGCCGACAACTACTCGCGCGGCGCCTACTACGAGGCGTTCGAGCTGTTCATGGGACGGGGTCTGCTCACCCTGGACGACGGCGACTGGCGCGGCCACCGCAAGGTCGTCAACCCCGCCTTCACGCCGAACGCGATCGCCGCGCGCGCGGCCGAGTCCGACGCGGCCGTCGCCGATCTGCTCGACCGCTGGGCCGAACACGCCAGGGCGGGCCGCTCGTTCGACCTGTTCACCGAGTCGATGAAGCTGACCTGCCGGGTGATGGGACATGCCCTGGTCGGCAAGGATCTGTCCCATGACGGCGGCGAGTTCGCCGAGGCGGTGTCCGTCGCGCTGGAGGCGATCTTCAAGAACGTCGGTTCGGTGGACAAGGCGATCCCCTCGTTCATCCCGACCCCCTACCGCCGCAAGGTGGCCAGGGCCCGGCGCACGCTGGAGCGCGTCATCGCCGAGGCCGCCCGGAACGTAGACCTCGGTGTGGGCGGCGAAGTGGCCACCCTCATCCGGGAGTCGGACCTGCCCGAAGACGCCCTGTGGGCCGACCTGGTGACCCTCTTCCTCGCGGGTGTCGAGACCACGGCGCTGTCCCTGTCCTGGACGCTGTACGAAGTCGCCCGGGACCCTGCGACCCGTGATCGCCTCGAGGAGGAGACGGACCGCGTGCTGAGCGGCCGGATGCCCACGACGAAGGACCTGGCCGAACTCCCGTACGCCGGCATGGTCGTGGACGAAGGACTGCGGATGCACCCGCCGGTCTGGCAGTTCACGCGCGAGGCGATCGAGGACGACGTGCTCGCCGACCACCACATTCCGGCGGGCACGCCCCTGCTCGTGTCCGTGTACGGCGCCCACTACAACCCCGAGCAGTGGGAGGACCCCGAGCGCTTCGACCCGGAGAGGTTCCGGCCGGGCAGCGCGCCCAGCCAGGACCGTTCGGCCTATCTGCCCTTCGGCGGCGGCCGCCGCCAGTGCATCGGCAAGAAGATGGGGCTCGCGCTGCTCCAGCAGGCGGTCGCCGCGGCATCCGGCCGGTTCCGGCTCACGCTCGCGCGCGAGGACGCCCGCTCCGGCGCGTTCATCACGCTCTTCCCCAAGGGCGGCATCCATGTCACGGCCGAGGAGCGGCACCGATGACGACCACTGATCTGCCGGCCGCCGATGCGTGGCCGGCGATCCGCCCGCACCTGTCCTCCTTCGACCCGGACGCCTTCGTCCGGCCGGTCGACCGGTTCGTCTGGGAGCCCGTCCACGTCCCGCACACCGGGCCGCGGGAGGCCCGCCCGCTCGCCGGACGCAGGCTGCTGCTCGTCGGTGAGTCGGCGGACCTGGTCGGCGCCGTTGCCCGGGAGCTGGGCGAGCGCGGCGCGCTGGTCGTACGCTCCGATCCCGATACGCCGCTGAGCGCGGGCGGATGGGACGGCATCGTCGACCTCAATGTCATGGGCGAGAGATACGAACTGGGCGACACCACCTGGCGCTCTGCGCTCGCCCGCACCACCGAAGCCGTCCGCAGCGCCTATCAGCAGTGGGCCGCCGAGCCGCGCTTCGGCCGCCATGTCTATCTCGCCGTGACCCATCTCGGCGGGCACGCGGGGCACGGCGAGGGACAGGTGCCGCAGCCGCTGGGCGGCATCTGGGCCGGTCTCGCCAAGTGCCTGCCGCGCGAACTGCCCGCCGCCGGGATCGTGGTAGTGGACCTGGACCGTGCGGAGCCCGCGGCGATCGCCGACGCGGTGGAGCGTGAGTACGTACGCCCCGGCCACTTCGAGGTCGGCTACCGCGACGGCCGCCGCCATGTGCTGGTCGGGCGTCCCGCACCTCTCGGACCGCCCGGCGCGCGGCCGCCGGGCCCGGACGACACGGTCCTGATCACCGGCGGCGCGCGCGGGGTCGGCTTCGCGGCGGCCCGCGCGTTCGCCGAGTCGTTCGGCTGCCGCGTCGTCGTCACGGGCCGGGGGGTACGTCCCGCGGCGGGCGAGGTGAGCTCCCTGGACGACGAGGAGTTCGCGGCCTGGCGCCGTCGGCGGCTCTCCGGTGCCCGTACCCCGCAGGACCTCGCCGCGGCCCGGGGCGAGATCCGCCGAGCGGACGAGGACCGCACCGTCCACCGCAACCTCACGGGGGCCGCGGCGGACGGGCTGCGCATCGACTATCTGCGCTGCGACTGCACCGACATGGAGCAGGTCGAGCGGGCCTTCGCCGCACTGGGCGACGGCCCGCAGTTCGTCGTCCACAACGCCGGGATCGACGATCCGGCCCGTTTTGACCGCAAATCCGCGGACGGTGTGGTGCGTACGGTCGACGTCAAGGTCACCGGCTTCGCGAACCTGGTCGCCGCGATCCTGGCCCGGCCCGAACGCCGCGATGCGCTGCGCCTGTTGAGCAATGTCGGATCGCTCGCGGGCCGCATGGGCGGGATGGTCGGCCAGATCGACTACGCGGCGGGCAACGAGGCCCTGGCCCGGCTCGGCTTCTGGGCGCGCGACAACCTCGGCCTGCCGGTGCAGACCCTGTGCTGGCCGACCTGGGAACGGCTCGGCGTGATCGCGAACTACTCCGCCGCCGTCCGCTACGTCTCCACGCTCGACCCGGTGGAGGGCGCACGCCGCTGGACCGAGGAGCTCGCCTCCGGTCACACCGACGAGGCCGTGTTCCTGGGCAGGATCGGCGCGGTACTCGCCCCCGGCCAGCTCCGCGGCTTCGGGATGCTCACCGGCCACCCGGATCTGCCCCGGCTCCACGCCCTGGACCATCATCTCGGTGAGGTCGAGGAGTACGAGATCTTCCGCTCGCTGCGCACCACCCTGCGCCTGAACGCCGGGCAGCATCCCTGCCTGTCGGACGTACACGTCGGCGCGGCCCCCGCCGTCCCCGTCAGCGTCGTGCTGGAGCACGCGGTGGCAGCGGGCGACTGGGTGGTGCCGGAGGGCTGGCCCCTGCTGCATCTGCGCGAGTTGCGCGAGCTGAAGGTCCGGCTCGACGGACTGCGGTTCGCCGGCGGCCGTCTCGATCTGCACCGCGAGGCGCGCGGCGGTTATGCCGAGGGCGAGTGGTGCGTCGATGTGACCATTCGCGACCGGGAAGGCGCGGACATCGCGTCGGTGACGCTCGTCTACGGTGCCGAGCCCGCCGGGCGGATGCCGGTGCCGGACGAGGAGGACGGCGGCAACTGGCCGACGGCGCAGGCAGGTTGGCTGAGCTGGGCCGGTGTGGTCTTCCCGGAAGGGGAGGCAGGCCGGGGGCGGCGGCTCGACGTCACGCCCGTACTGCCCGCCGATCTGTGGACGGTCCCCTTCCCGCCCGACCCGACCGTCGCGCCCGCGGCGGTCGAGGCCATCGTCCGCGAGACGGACCGCCACACGGCACGAGACGCGGCCGGGACGCTGACGATCCGCCGACTGGTTCTCAGCCCGGGCGCGCAGCATGTCGAGCGCCTGTATGCGACGGACGGTCTGCGGCGATGGACGGGGACGCGGGAGGGAGTTGGCGTGCTTCTCGCGGAGGGCGTCGGCCTGACGGTGTGAGGCCGGGGCGCCTGCGGCGGGCTTGTTCCCCACCCCGCCCTCCCCCAGACTCCGTCCGGGGGGACCCCCAACCTCCAGCTCCTCAAACGCCGGAGGGGCTGAATTATTCAGCCCGTCCGGCGTTTGAGGACATGCGGCCGAAGGTCGCATACGGGGTCCGGGGCGAAGCCCCGTCGGGGGGCTGGGGGCTTGCCCCCAGTTCGGGAAGGGGCGGGGTGGGGAAAACGCCCCGCAGGGGCACCCCCACCGCTCACTCGGGCTCCGGCCGCCACCCGGAGACGACCGCCCGCAGCGTGGCCTCGTAGCAGTCGCCGATGTCCAGACCCGGCGGCTCGTTCCCGGACAGCTCCAGCGATACGAGCCCGTGCGCCGACCCCCAGCAGGACAGCGCGATGACCTCGGGCGGGGCGTCGGCCTTGAACCGGCCGGCCTTCTGTCCCCGGACCACGGCGTCCACGAGCGGCTGGATGGTGTCTCCGACCTCGCTCTTGCGCTCGTCCGTCGGCTCGTACTCGACGGTGCGGTCGGCGAACAGGATCGCGTACAAGTGCGGATTTGCGAGTGCGTACTCGCGGTAGGCGACGCCGAGCCGGATCACATCGTTTGCGGGATCGTCGCTCGAATCGACCGTGGCCAGACGCGCGACAAAGAGCCGGGCCGCCTCCCGGTACAGGCTGTCGAGCAAACCCGCCTTGTTTCCGAACAGCGAATAGACCGCCGTGGTCGAGGTCTTCACATCGGCTGCGAGCCGCCGCAGGCTCAGCGCGGCGGTACCCCGGTCGAAGACCGTGGCGGCGGCGCGGTTGATCAGCCTGAGTCGGAGTGCTTCGTCGTAAGTCTTGAGCCTGGCCATAAGTTAAATGTACCGCAACAGTGTTTTACAAGCTGGGTCGCTCTGCGTAGACGCTTCCGGGCTACGCACATCACCGAAAAATTGGCCTGGCATTTACGCAGGTCAGAGCCCGTTTACTCGTGCGCACCTCGTGACCGCGACGCCCAGCTCCTCCCTGAAGGCGATTGATAACGGTGTTACTGTTGCCGTACCGTCGAGGTCAGGCAAGGCAACCTGCGCTCGCTGACGATCTAGGGAGAGACGTGATGTTCGAGGGGTTGGGGCGGTTCATTCACCGGGGGCGCAAGCCTCTGCTGATCTTCACGCTGTTGTTCGCCGTACTGTCCGGGGTCTATGGCGTCGGCGTCTTCGGCGACATGAAGCCGGGCGGCTTCGAAGACCCGAAGTCGGAGAGCCGGCACGCGGCCCTCCTCGCCGAGAAGGCATTTCCTCAGCGGGCACCCGACGCGGTCGTGGTCTACCGCAACGACGACCTGACCGTGGACGATCCGGCGTTCCAGAAGGCGGTCACCGACAAGGTGAACTCGCTGCCGCGCTCGGTGGTCACCGGGTCGGCCCACTTCTGGATGACCAAGATGCCGGAGCAGGTGAGCCGGGACCGGCACGCGACCTACGTCGCGATGAACCTGCACGGCAGCGACGACAACATCAAGGAAGAGTCCTACAAGGCGATCAAGGACAAGCTGGAACTGCAGGGCTTCAAGACCCTGCGCGGCGGCCCGGTCCCGACGGGCCATCAGGCCGGTGAGGAGATCGGCGAGGACCTCGGAGCGGCCGAGGGCTTCTCCTTCCCCGTGCTCTTCCTGTTCCTGGTGATCGTGTTCGGCGGACTGGCCGCGGCCAGCCTTCCGCTCCTCGTCGGCGGCCTGTCCATCCTGGGCTCGATGGCGGTCCTGCGGGTCATCGCGCAGTTCACCGATGTCTCGGTGTTCGCGATGAGCCTGGTCACCGTCCTCGGTCTCGCGGTCGCCATCGACTACGGCCTGCTGATCGTGAGCCGCTACCGGGAGGAACTGGACCGCGGGCGCACCGGAGCCGACGCTCTCTCGCGCACCGTCGCCACCGCCGGACGCACGGTGGTGGTCTCCGGAATCACCGTCGCGGTGGCGCTGTTCGGAATGACCTTCTTCCCCTTCGCCTTCCTGAAGTCCATGGCGTACGGCGGTGTGGCGGCGGTCGTCCTGTCCGTCTTCTTCTCGATCATCGCGCTGCCGGCGGCTCTGGCGGTCATGGGCCCGAAGGTCAACGCCCTGTCGCTGCGCCGCAAGAAGCGTGCGGCACAGGCACCGGCGGCCCGGACCGAGGGCGAAGGCGCCTGGTACAAGCTGGCCCACGTTCTGATGCGGCGCCCGGTGGCCATCACCGTGGTCACGCTGGGCGTGCTGATCGCCCTCGCGTCGCCGTTCCTGCGGATCGACTTCGGCGCCAACGACGCCCGGCAGCTGCCCAACAGCGCGGAGGGCCGCCAGGTTCACAACACGCTGGAGAAGGACTTCGACGGCGACGGCGTGAAGTCCATCGACTCGCTGCTGACCCTGGCCGGCGAGGCCACGTCCAAGGAGCAGGGCGCCGCGCTCCAGGCGTACGCCGACAAGCTCGGCAAGGTGCCCGGCGCGAAGGGCGCGCAGATCACCGGAGCCGAGGGCACGACCGCGCGGGTCTCGGTGAAGTTCGACGGGGTCGCCGTCTCCAGCCCGGCCCGGGACCTGGTGAACGACCTGCGCGAGGTGGCACCGCCGCCCGGCGCCAAGGCGTACTTCGGCGGTGAGACCGCGGTGTTCGACGACACCCTGGACGCGCTCGCCGACACGCTGCCGATGATGCTGCTCTACATCGCCGTCGCGACGTACATCCTGCTGTTCCTCGCCTTCGGTTCGGTGCTGCTGCCGCTCAAGGCGATCGCGATGAACCTGCTGTCGCTCTCGGCGACCTTCGGAATCCTGGTGTGGATCTTCCAGGACGGGCACCTCTCCGATCTGATCGGCTTCGATCCCACGGGCAACATCGAGCCCAATATGCCGATCATGCTGTTCGCGCTGATCTTCGGACTCTCCATGGACTACGAGGTGTTCCTGGTGTCCAGGATCCGGGAGCAGTACGACCTGCTGGGCGACCCGACCGCCGCGGTGGCCACCGGGCTGCAGAGCATCGGGAAGCTGATCGTCAGCGCCGCCCTGCTGATGTGTGTGCCGCTCGCCGCCATGGCGACCAGCGGTGTGCTGACCATGACGCTCTTCGGTGTGGGCATGGTCATCGCGATCCTGCTGGATGTGTTCGTGGTGCGGATCCTGCTGGTGCCCGCCGTCATGAAGCTGATGGGCCGCGCCAGTTGGTGGGCTCCGGGCCCCCTGCAGAAGCTGTACTCCAAGTACGGCATCAAGGAGGGCGACGGGGTCGAGGCCCCGGAGTCCACCGAGCGTGTGCCCGTCCCGAGCTGACCGGCCGGTCTCGCTCCCGGGTCGAAGTGCCGTGCTCCTCACGGCACTTCGACCCGGGCTCGGCCATCGGCCGTTCTCGCCGGTCATCGGTGATGTCCGGCGCTACGTAACACCCCTCAACGCTTGACGCACCAAGTCGCGCGTCGGGTACAGTCATTCCATCTATTAGACACCGTCTAACGTCTAACTGAGCCTCTGGAGGACCGGATGGCCGCGGAAAAGGCCGCACTTGGCGAGATCCTTCGCCCGATCAAGGGACGGCTACGACTGGCCGTCGCCGCCCAGGCCGTTTCGGCGGTCGCCGGCGTCGTCCCCTTCATCGCCATCGCCGAACTCGGCCGGGTACTGCTCGACAACGAGCCCGACCGCAACAGCGATGCCTGGACCATCACCGCCATCGGCGCGGGCGCCCTCCTGGTGCGGCTGATCTTTCTGCTGGCCTCGGGCGCCATCTCCCACTTCGCGGACAACGAACTGCAGCTGCACATCCGGCGAAGCCTCGTGGACCGGCTCGGCCGCGTCCCGCTGGGCTGGTTCTCCGCCCGTAACTCCGGCTCGGTGAAGAAGGCCGTGCAGGACGACGTGGACGCGATGCACCACATGATCGCCCACTCGGTGCTCGACATGACGGCCGCGACGGTCGTGCCGGTGACCTCGCTGGCGTATCTGTTCTGGGTCGACTGGCAGATGACCCTGGTGACGATCGCCCCGCTGGTGATCGGACTCGGCCTGTACAGCATCACGATGGCCGGGATGGCGAGCCACCTTCCCGAGTACGACAAGGCGATGGAGCGGATCAACGGCAGCGCCGTCGAATTCGTCCAGGGCATCGCGGTCGTCAAGACCTTCGGACAGACCCGCCGGGCGCACCAGCAGTTCGCTGCGGCGGCCGACGACTTCTCCTCGTTCTTCCTCAACTGGGTCCGCTCCACGCTCAACTCCAAGGCCGCGGCCGAGATCGTGCTGTCCCCGATCGCCGTCCTGGTGGCCGTGCTGACCGGGGGCGCGGTGTTCGTGACGAACGACTGGATCGCCGCCGTGGATCTGCTGCCGTTCGCCCTGCTGGGGATCGGCCTCACCGCCCCGGTGCTCGCCCTGTTCTACGCGAGCTACGAACTGCGGTTCGCCAAGGGCGCGGCCGAGCGCGTCAGCGAGATCCTCGCCACCGAGGAGCTTGCCGTCGCCGACGCGCCCCGCACCCCGTCCGGGAACCACGTCAGCTACAAGGACGTGCACTTCTCCTACGACGGCAAGAAGGAAGCCGTGGCCGGCGTCGATCTGGAGCTCTCCCCGGGCACGGTCACCGCTCTGGTCGGCCCCTCGGGTTCGGGCAAGAGCACCCTGGCCACCCTCCTTCCGCGGTTCGGCGACGTGACCGGCGGCTCGATCACCATCGGGGGCGTCGACATCAGGGAAATGGCCCTGGAGGATCTGTACAGCCGGGTGGCCTTCGTCTTCCAGGACGTCAAACTGACCCAGGACACGATCGCCGAGAACATCCGGATGGCACGGCCCGACGCAGATCTGTCCGAGGTGCAGTCCGCCGCCCGCGCCGCCAGCGTCCACGATGTGATCGAGGCGCTGCCGCGCGGCTACGACTCGGTGATCGGCGAGGACGCACGGCTGTCCGGCGGCCAGGCGCAGCGCGTCTCGATCGCCCGGGCGCTGCTGGCCGACACCCCGATCATCGTCCTCGACGAGGCGGCGGCCTTCGCCGACCCGCAGTCCGAGGCCAAGGTGCAGGACGCGCTCTCCGAGCTGACCCGCGGCAAGATCGTGCTGCTGATCGCCCACCGGCTGTCGACGGTGGTCGACGCAGATGTGATCGCGGTGCTCGACGACGGAAAGATCGTCGAGCGGGGCACCCACTCCGAACTGGTCTCCCGGGGCGGCAGGTTCGCGCGGATGTGGCACGCCCATGAGAAGACGGCTCAGTGGCAACCCCACCAGCCCACGTTGATCACGACCGTGAGCGCCGCTCCGGTGGGAGGGAACAGCTGATGATCCGCCAACTGCTCAATGTGGTGGGCCCCGAGCAGGGAGCTCCCGTCCGCAGGATGCTCGTCGCCCTGGCGGTGGGCGCGGTGCTCCAGGGCATCGCCTTCGCCCTGCTGGTGCCGATTCTGGAGGCGCTGTTCGGCTCCGACCCCGACTCGGTCTGGCCGTGGATCTGGTCGCTGCTCGGCGTGTCCCTCCTCTACTGCGCGGTCTATTACGACAGCCTGCGCACCGGATTCCAGGCGGGCGCGACGCTCTCCAGGACCCTGCACCACCGGATCGGTGACCAGGTGGCCTCGCTGCCGCTGGGCTGGTTCGCACCGGAGCGGGTCGGGCAGCTCGGCCAGCTCGCCACGAAGAGCGTCATGGACATCATGGGCGTGCCGGCGCATCTGCTGCGGCCCCTGGTGACCAGCTTCCTCACCCCGGCCACCGTCGTGCTGGTGATGTACGCCTTCGACTGGCGCCTGGCGCTGGCGGCCACGCTCACCGTGCCGGTGATCGTCGTGGTCTACCGGTGGAGCGCCGGTCTCAACCAGAAGGCCGACGAGGCACGGACCGCCGCGCACGCCGTGACCGGCGGCCGGGTCGTCGAGTTCGCCCAGCTCCAGCCCGTTCTGCGGGTCTTCGGCCGGGGCGGCAAGGGCGCCGGAACGCGCGGGCTCGACGACGCGCTGCACACCCAGTACGAGGCGTCCCGCAAGGTGCTCGTCACCGGCGTGCCCGGTCTGATCAGCTTCGCCCTCGTGGTCCAGGCGGCGTTCACCGTCATCCTGGTGACCGGCACTTATCTGGCCCTCGACGGGGGCCTGGACGTGGCCAAGCTGCTGGCGATCCTGGTTCTGTCGGCCCGGTTCACCGAACCGATCGCCGAGACCGCGGTGCTGGGCTCGACCCTGCGTACGGCACGCTCCGCGCTCGACCGCGTCTCTGATCTCCTCGAGCAGCCCCAGCTCCCGCAGCAGGACGACCCGCGGGTCCCGCTCGGCAATGCGATCGAGTTCGAGAACGTGTCCTTCAGCTACGACGGGACTCCGGTGCTCTCCGGGGTGTCGCTGGTCATGGAGGAGGGCACGATGACCGCGCTGGTCGGCCCCTCCGGTTCCGGCAAGACCACGGTCAGCAAGCTGATTCCGCGGTTCTGGGACGTGGACTCCGGTGTGGTGCGGGTCGGCGGCGTCGACGTGCGCGACATCGACCCCGAGGTGCTGATGTCCCGTATCTCCGTGGTGTTCCAGGATGTCTACCTCTTCGAGGGCACCATCATGGAGAACATCCGGGTGGGCCGCCCCTCGGCCACCGAGAGCGAGATCCGCGAAGTCGCCCGGCTGGCCCGGGTGGAGGAGATCGTGCAGCGGCTGCCCGACGGCTGGGACACCAAGGTCGGTGAGGGCGGCGCCCTGCTGTCGGGCGGTGAGCGCCAGCGCGTGTCGATCGCCCGCGCGATCCTCAAGGACGCTCCGATCGTGCTGCTCGACGAGGCGACCGCCTCGCTCGACCCGGAGAACCAGCAGGCGGTGCAGGAGGCACTGAGCCATCTCACCGCCGGCCGGACGCTCCTGGTCATCGCGCACAGGCTGCAGACCGTGGCCGCCGCCGACCAGATCCTGCTGCTCGACGACGGAAGGATCGCCGAGCGCGGCAGGCACGAGCAGTTGATCGCCGCGGATGGCCGGTACGCCGACTTCTGGGCGGAGCGGAGCCGTGCTCAGCGCTGGCGGCTTACCCGTCAGTACTCCTGACGGATATTCAATTCAGCCACCCTGCACGGTCACTTGTCCCCGGTCCACGACCGGGGACAAGTGGTATCCGGACGCTGACACGAAGGAGGCACCTGCGCCCTCAGCACGGCAAACGGAACCCTCTAGCAGAATGCCTGGCCTGAAGTCCCCTCAACCGGAACGGCGTCTTGCAGGATGTCAGAATTGCCGGTCCATCTTGCCGCTCCCCTGCCGCGCCGGACCTGAATGCCGGAACCACCAGGCAATTCAGTGTCTGCCGCCCCCGCCATAATCATTCAAGTCCCGCTTGCAACATGCCGGTCTATACTTGTAATCGTCCTGATGACCCACCAGGTTCGAGTGACGAAAAAACAGCGCTGGTTTTCGGCCGCCCGGGGAGAAGAGTAGTTGAAGAAGCACGTTTCTCCCTGGTTACGGACTCCTTAATCAGCCAACACGCCAAGACATCTGAGGGTTCCAGGACATTCATCGAAGGGTGCTGACATTCTTCCTGCGGGGGCTTGAGAACATATGTCAACAGATGTTGTTTTCCACTGGCCAATAACTGCACGAGATACCGAACTCGACGCCGTCGAAAGCGCCCTGGGGCGAGGCAGCGGAGCGATTCTGGTCGGTGGCTCCGGTGTGGGCAAAAGTCTGCTCCTGTCCACCGCACTGGAGCGAGCGGCCGACGAGGGCCGGACGGTCCTGTCCGTCGGCGGGGCGAGCTGGAACAGCGGCACGCGGGCCAAGGGTTTCGGATCTCTCGCCGAATGCCTGGAGTCCGTCGAGCCGTCCACCCTGGACGGCGCCGGGGCCGAACGCCCGGTCGTCGGCATCGACGACGCCCACCTGGTCGACGCCGCATCCGGCCACCGCCTGCACCGGCTCGTCGCAGCGGGCCGACTCAGCGTGCTCGCCACCAGCCGCAAGGACGCGATCACCCCGGCCGGCATCGATAAACTCTGGGTCGACAGGCTCATCGACCACGTCGAAGTGGCTCCGTTCGACAGGGCCGCGCTGGGCGACGTCCTGCGCGCCCGCCTCGGCGGCCACACCGACACCTCCACGCTGGAGCGTCTGTGGGCAGCCACCCACGGAAACGCGCTGATGCTGCGCGAACTCATCGAGCACTCCCTCGAGGACGAGTCGCTGCGCTGCCTGAACGGGACCTGGGTCTGGCAGGGCCTGACCGAACGCCCGGGCAAACGGCTGTCCGACGTCATACGCCTGGGACTGCGGGACCTCAGTCACGACGAGAACGAACTCGTGAACATGCTCGCCGTCGCCGAGCCGCTGGAAGTCGACATCGCCGCCGCGTCGGGCCTCGCCCACGCGGCGGAGTCACTCGACCTGCGCGGCATCGTGACCGTCGAGCGCACCGGGGCCCGCGTGGACCTGCGGCTCTCCGTACCGCTGAGCCGCGTCGTGGTCGCGTCCCGGATGTCCGACCTCACCGCGCAGCGGCTGCGCCGGCAGGTCGCCGACGCCCTGGAACGCACCGGCGCCCGCCGGGTCGAGGACGTTCTGCGCATCGTCTCCCTGCGGATGGAGGCGGGCATAGTCCCCGAGCGGCACCAGCTGCTCGCCGCGACCCGCACCGCGATCCAGCGCCGGGACTTCGCACTCGCGGAACGCCTGTGCCTGCTGGCGCTGCGCGACACCCCCTCGCAGTCCGAGTCGGCGCCCTATCGCCCGGTGCCGGACTCCGTGGAGTACGGAACGGACCTGTGCCGCGTGGTGACCCGCGCCGCCCGGAGCTCCGCGCCCTCGGACAGCATCCGCGCCGCTCTGCTGCTCGGCCAGGTCCTGATCGGCAAGGGATCCCACCAGGAGGCCGAGGCGGTCCTGGCCACGGCGCTGGAATGCGGCGTCGACGTGCCGCACGCCGAGTACATCGCCGCGGTGCACACCCGGGTCATCAACCTGGCCTGGAGGCTGCGGCGGGTGCCGGACGCCGGGGCCGTACTGGCCCACGCCATCAAGGCCGTAGGCTCCGAGCAGGCCGGGGTGCTGCACGGCAGCCGCGCCATGATCGCCGTCATGTCCAACCGGCTCCAGGACGCCGTCGCCATCGGTGACACCGTGCTGGGCGCCGAGACCGCGGGTCTTCCCGTCGCCCAGGCACTGGTGCCCGTCGTGGCGTTCGCGCGGACCGAACTCGGAGACCCTGCGGGCGCCCTGGAGCTGCTGAACAGCTACCGGGACGTCTCGTACGACTGGGACACCGACGCGCTGGTGCTCGTCGACGCCGTCGCCGCACGCTGCTCCTACCTCGCGGGCAATCTGCAGGAGGCGGCCGACACCCTGGACGCCCCGCGCCGCTACGACTCAACCGACCGCTGGCCCGTACTGGTACAGAGCATCATCGCCAGGTCCAGGCTGCTGCGGCTGCTGGGTCAGCCCGAGCGGGCCGTCGTACTGCTGCGGCAGGCGATCGCCTTCGAGACGGGCCACGAATGGCCGGCGACGCGGGCCTGGCCGCTGGCCCAACTGGCGGGCGCGCTCGCCGAGTCGGGCATGCACTCGGAGGCCCTGCGCACCCTCGTCGAGGCCCGCCTCGTCCAGCGCGAGGCGGTCTCGCACCCGATCGCCGAGGACGAGATCGCGCACGACCGCGCACTGGTGCTCGCCCACACCGGAGACCTCACGGGAGCCGTCGCCCAGGCCGTCGAGCTGGCCGAGGGCGCCGCGGCCTCAGGACGCACGGTCACGGCCGTGATCGCGCTGCATCTGGCGGCCCGGCTCAAGGAGAGCGCCGCGTGCCGTTTCCGCAACCAGGCCCGTGAGCTCGCCGCGCAGAGCACCGGGGGCCTGGTGCGGGTGATGGCCGATCACATCCAGGCGCTCGCCGAGGCCGACGGCAATGTGCTCACCAAGGTCTCCAGGCAGTTCCGCGACATGGGAGCGCTTCCGCTCGCCGCCGAGGCCGCCGCGCAGGCGGCCCGCGCGTACCGGGCGTCGGGCCAGCGCCGCAAGGGCCGTGAGGCCTGGGCGGCCTGCCAGGACATGCTCCGCGCCCGTGGTGGTGCTCTGCCGCCGTGGATGGTGAGCGAGAGCCGCGGCGAGAGCGACATCGCACCGCTGACCCCGCGGGAGCGCGAGGTCGCCGCGCTCGCGGCGACGGGTCTGTCGAACCGTGACATCGCGAACCAGCTGGTGGTCTCCGTGCGCACCGTGGAGAACCATCTGCACCGCATTTACCACAAGTTGGGCATCACCGCGCGTAACAACCTCAAGCAGGGGCTGGACCAGGCGACCACGCAGTCCGACGGCATGAGCCGGACGGCATCGATGCAGCTGATCCGCTCGGCCGAGCCCGAATCTCCGGCTCCGGAGAAGAAGGACACCGACCGGCGCACGCCCCGCCAGTCCAGCCTCCGGTTCGTCGACCGGCCCGCCTCCTGAGGTCTCGCCGGCCGGTGGTCCGCCGACATGAAGGTGTCCCGCGAGGTTCCTCGCGGGACACCTTCGTTTCGTCAGCGGTTCACAGGCACGGGTCGGGCAGCACGTCATGACGGACGAAGTAGGCCACGTAGGCGGCGAACACCTTCTCGTCGATGCTCGGGCATTCGACCCCGGAGCCACTGAGGAACTCCCGGGTGTCGCCGTCGGCGAACTCCGCGACCTCGACCTTCTCCAGGTCCACGATCATGGCCATCAGCGGGTACATGGAGTTGTGGACGTCGGCCGAAATGCCCTTCATCCACTTGATGATGCTGACTTCCTTCAGCTCGTACCCGGAGCTGCGGATGAGGCCGAGAATCTCGTCGGAGTCCAGCGACCCGGGGCTCACCTCGTGGAACGCCCTGCCGATGGAGGCCGGGTCCCGGGAGATGGCGACGATCGCGGCGCTGACGTAGTCGACCGGCACCATGTTCATGTCGAGCCGGAACTTCCGGGGATACAGGCCCGCCTGGATGGATCCCTTGATGAACCGCCAGACGAAGTCGTTCGGCTGGCACGCTCCGCTGCGCGTGTCGCCCCACACCTGCCCGGGGCGGTGGATGGTCGTGGGCACACCCCTGCGCCCGGCCTCGCGCACGAGCTGCTCGGCAACCCACTTGCTCTTGGTGTAGCCGAGCGACAGCTTCTCCGGCGGTCCGGTGGGATCCGCCTCGCGCCTCGGCCCGAGGGCGGCCTTCGGCTCGAAGACGCCCGTGGTCGACACATGGTGCAGGGCGGCCTTCGCCGCGCACGCGAATCGCAGGATCTCGTGAGTTCCGTCGACCGTCGACTTACGCAGCCACTTGTACAGCGTAAGGAAGTTGACCTTGGCCGCGGAATGATAAATGGCGCCGACCCGCCCGGCCAGTTCGGCATAGGCGGCCTCATCCATACCGAACCGGGGCTTCGTCACATCCCCGGGAGTGACCCGGACCCGGTCCAGATCGACCTCGTCGATTTCGTACGTGTCCAGGTTGGCCTTCAGTCGGCCGAGTCCCGCATCGGCGTCCGCGGCCCGCACCAGGCAGTGCACGACAAGGCCACGCGCCAGCAGTTCCTTCAGCAGAAATGCCCCGAGAAAACCGGTCGCGCCGGTGAGGAACACTTCGGATACGGTGTGCGGATCCGGAGCCGTGAAACCGGTGATGTCCTCGTGCAGTACGACATCGTCGGCGAACTCCTCGGTGACTTCTGAATGCGTGAGCGAAGTCATCAGTTATCTTCGTTCCTTCCCCGGGACATTCGTCCGGTTCGGTGCCGCGGCACTTATGCGC
This sequence comes from Streptomyces sp. NBC_00885, assembly GCF_045207475.1. Classification (NCBI taxonomy): domain Bacteria; kingdom Bacillati; phylum Actinomycetota; class Actinomycetes; order Kitasatosporales; family Streptomycetaceae; genus Streptomyces; species Streptomyces sp. NBC_00885. The sequence goes on along the minus strand of NZ_CP108796.1, from coordinate 6,038,035 downwards.
CGGCGGCGGCCTTTGCGATCGCGCCGGCGAGCAGTGACAGCGCCTCTTTCACGTCCTCGTCGGTCGCGACGATCGGCGGGAGCAGCCGCACGGTCGTCGGACGGCTGATGCAGGGTGAGACGACCAGACCGCTCTGGGCGAGTCCCGCGAGTACGTCGCCGGACAGCTCCGGCGAGCGGAAGTCGATGCCCCATAGCAGTCCACGGCCCCGCACGGCGACGACGATGTCGCTGTGCTCCTCCTGGATCCGCGCGAGTCCTTCCGCCATGGCCGCGGCGACGCGGACACCGTCCTCGGCGTGCTGCTCGATGGTGGCCAGGGCCACGGGAATCACCGCGGTGCCCAGCGGATGGCCGCTGAAGGTGGCGGTGTGCTTCATCGGATCGGTCAGCAGGGGCTGGAACAGCCGGTCGTTGCCCACCGCGGCCGAGACCGGGACGACGCCGCCGCCCAGGGGCTTGCCCAGCAGTACGGCATCCACCGGCAGCCCTGCCTCCAGCGCCACGGACTTGGCGCCGCACCGCCGCAGGCCGACCTGGATCTCGTCGGAGATGACAAAGGCACCGTGCTCGTGGGCGTCGCGGCACCACTGCGCCAAGACGGCCTCGTCCAGCACCTGCACACCGTTCTCGGCCTGTACGGGCTCGAAGATGACGGCAGCGACGTCCTGTTCGCGGATGACCCGCGCGACCGCCTCGGGGTCGTCCGGGTCGACATGGACGACGCCCTGGAGCAGCGGCTCCAGGCCCGCCCTGAAGCGCTCGTTGTGGGTCAGCGCGAGGGCGCCGAGGGTCTTTCCGTGGAAGGCTCCGTCGACCGCGATGACGGTCATCCGGCCGGTGGCCATACGGGCCAGCTTGAGGGACACCTCGACGGCGTCAGCGCCGCCGCAGCCGAAGAAGACCCTGTTGAGGACTCCTCCGAAGTACTCCGACAGGGTCTCCGCGGCCATCGGCGACACGGGGCTCTGGACCGTCCTGGTCGACGCCGGCATCACGTCCAGCTGGCTGCGTACGGCGTCGATGACCGCCGTGTTGCGATGGCCGAGGAGTGCGACGGCGTACGAGCCGAAGTCGAGGACGGACCGGCCGTCCGAGAGGGTCACCCGGCAGCCGTCCGCCGAGGACTCGACGGCACCCTGCCCGGAGAACTTACCGGCCACGGAAAGCGCCGGAGAAAAATGGCGCTTCACGCGCCGGAAGGTTTCCTTGGCGTCACCCGAGCGAAGGTCACTCATTGCTTCTCCTCCTGGAGGCTCTGGTCCTAGAGGCTCTGGCCGACAATTCCGGCCTGGTAGCCTTCCAGCGCCTTGGCCACCGCGGGATGAATCATTTCGGCAACCATCGGCAGACCGATGTCGAATTCCACGTTCAGTTCGAGGCCGACAGCACCGTCGCCGTCCTCGACGACCTGCCAATAGCCCTCGTAGTGGGCGAGATCCCCTTCGGTCTGGCGGAACTCCAGACGCCGCCGCTCGGCGTCGATGACGTCCTCCTGGTCCCACTCCATCTCGGAACCCTTGAGTTCGACCACCCAACTACTGGTCCGGCGACCGTCCTCCTCGCCGGTGACGGTCACCTCATTGACGCCCTCCATGTACGAAGGGAACGCCTCGCAGTCCAGAAGCACCTTCCACACCTGGTCCGGTGTCCCGGCACTCTTGTGAGTCGTGTGCAGCACGGCCACGGAAATCTCCTCTCAGAAATTGAATTCCCGCTCATCAGCGATTCGCATCGTAGTTTGACGCGCCACTCACCTGGGCATTCAAATGCCCATATCTGACACGCAATTGACAGACTGACAAACGGGCCCGGTCCGGCACCGGGAGTTCACGCGGAATCCCTGCGCCGGGCAGGGACGCGCTCTTCCACGAGTGCCATGAGGCGGTCGAGTTCCGAGCGGAGCGTGTGCTGTTCGGAGGTCAGCTGGTCGACGCGCCGTCGCAGCCGCAGCAGTTCGAGGTTGCTCGCACCCTCGCGGTGGTGGGCGTCGCCGTCGCGGTACTCCTCCGCCGCCGTGTGCTCGACCGCGGGCTGCGTCTGCCACCGGCTCCCGGCATCGTGGATCTGGCGTACGGGCACGGTCAGCACCGGCGCCGCGCCCGTACCGACCTCGGCGGCGCGACGTCGCCGTACGGTGTCGCGCACCGTGCGCGCCTCGCCCGGCCGGCCGCTGCGCTGGAGCGAGAGGGCGAGCTGGTCGCGAAAGCGCTCCCGCAGGGGGTGGTCGGCGACCAACTCCTCCAGCTGGGCGATCACTTGGCGGTGCTGGCCCATCCGGAGCGAGGCGTCGCACAGGTCCTCCAGAGCGAGCAGCCGCTCCTCCTCCAGCCGCGCGGCGACACCCGCACTCAGCGGTCCGTGCGAGCCGCCGGCCAGGGCGGGTCCGCGCCACAGCTTCAGGGCCTTGCGCAGCAGGACGCACGCGGAATGCGGATCCGACTCCAACTGCCGCTGGGCGCGGGCCACCAGGAGCCGGAACTGCACACTGTCGAGTTCGTCGGGCCGCGCCTGCAGCAGATAACCGGAACCCCGCGCGACCAGGCGCGGCGTATTGGCCCGGGAGGGCTCCACCTCGATCAGCTGCTGCCGCAGCCGGGAGACGTGCGCCTGCAGCGCGTTGATGGCCTTGTCCGGTGCGTTGCGTCCCCAGAGCTCGTTGATCAGCGCTTCCGTGGGCACCGGAGATCCCATCCGGACCAGCAGCGCCCCGAGCAGCACCCGCTGCTTGGGACTGGTCAGCTGGACGCTCCGTTGTCTGACCTCGTCGTAGATCTCGGGAGTCCCCAGTACACGGAATTGCATCCAAACCTCCACCGGTCGTCGCGCGCTGCACCGCGCGGCGCCATGAGCTGACCACGCGCCGGGAGTCGGCTTCATGAGTACTCAGGTACTCAAACCTCTTGTGCGTCCCGGCTCCGCAGCGCCCCGACCCGGCCCCTGACGGTCCTCCGGAAGGGCAACGGCCAAGCGGTCAGGGGCGGCCACAAGGTGAGTAGCCGGTACTCAGGCATACGCGCGGGGGCGCGTGGTGGTGTGGACCCTGAGCACCTGACGACGGGCGGGAGTGAGTGGCATGACTCGGTGGGACGCTGAGGCTGCGGTCGTGGGACTCGGGGCCTGGGGCGCCTCGGCCCTGTGGAAACTGGCTGCCCGGGGCGTCGACGTCCTGGGCTTCGAGCGCTTCACACCGGGTCATTCATTCGGTTCCTCCCACGGCGGGGCCCGGATGTTCCGGCTCGCCTGTCTGGAGCACCCTCGGCTCGTCCCGCTCGCACAGCGGTCCCGTGAGCTGTGGTCGGAGCTCGAAGACGCGGCACAGGAGCAGTTGTTCGTCCCCACCGGAGGGCTCCTGATCGGCCCCGAGAACGGCCATATCGCCGGCGGCACCCTCCGCTCGGCCCGCGAGCACGGCATCGACGTGCGCACCTTCACGGCCCGCGCCCTGCGCTTCCAGTACCCGCGCCACACCGCCGTGCCGGACCACCACATAGGTGTCTGGGAACCGACCGCCGGGATCGTACGGCCGGAGAGGGCCGTCCGCTCCGCCGTCGCACTCGCCCGGAACGCGGGCGCCCGCGTGTACACCGACACCCGGATCACCTCGATCGAGCCGGTGCCGGGCGGAGTTCTCCTGCACACGGCGCAGCGGACCGTGCGGGTGCGGCAGGTCGTCGTGACGGCCGGCTCCTGGCTGGCGTCCCTCGTACCGGGGCTGCCTCTGGAGACGGTACGCATGCCGATCACCTGGTTCCGGCAGCTGGAGCCGGACGACAGCTTCACCCTGGACAACTTCCCCGTATTCATACGGGAGCTGGACGACGTCCGGGTGCTGCGGGGCAGCGGGATGGAGGGCGGTCACGACATCCAGCTGAGCCTGGAGGACCGCAGTGTGTCGGCCAAGCCGATCGACCCCGACGACAGCGACCGTTCGGTGGCGTCCGAGGACTGGTCGGACCTGGCGGCCATGCTGCCCGCCAAGATCCCGGGCCTCGAACCGGTGCCCGCCCGGGTCGCGGTCTGCATGGCGACCCGCACCCCGGACGGGCAGTTCGTGATCGGCCGCCCCGGGGGTGACCCGCGCGTGATCGTCGCGGGCGGCGACAACACGTACGGCTTCCAGCACGCGACCGGCATCGGCGAGGCCCTGGCGGATCTCGTCCAGTCCCGGCCGCCGAGGGTTCCGCTGGACTTCCTCTCCCCCGACCGGTTCGCCTGACCGTTGATCCGGGGTGCGGGTGCCCCCCGGACCGTATTCAGCCCGTCCGGCGTTTGAGGACATGCGGCCGAAGGTCGCATTCGGGGTCTGGGGCTTGCCCCGGTTCGGGATGGGGGTACCTCCCACGGCCGCCAGGCCGTAGGGGGAGGGCGGGTAGGGGACAAGGCCCGCCGCAGGCGCACCCGTTGAGGCGGTCACGGAGCGTGGTGATCCCCCGGCGGCGGGCGGCCGTACGGCCGCTCCGCGTCCGAGCCGCACAGCTCCGCCGTCAGCTCCCGCACCAGCTGCACCAGATCCGTCGGCCGCTCCGGCCCCCACCAGTCCCCCAGCAGCTCCGAGAGCGACTCCTCCCGCGCATTCGCCAGCCGGACGGCGACCTCGTCGCCCCGGTCGGTGAGCAGCAGTTGCAGCCCCTCGCGGCGGGCGAGGCCCCGCTCCTCCACTTGGCGGGCGGCCTCGGTGATGGTCCGCAGCGGCACCGGCGTGGTGTCCGCGAGCAGCGCGGGCTGCACCATGCCGTGCCGCCGGATGCGCAGCAGCAGCCAACTGGCCGCGGGCAGCATGTCGTACCCCGCCTTCGCCGTGATCTTCTCGTAGATCCGCCGCTTCCCCTCGCGCGAGCCGAGCACCGACAGCGCCCGCGCCACCTCCTCGTGGGAGGACCGCTCGACCGGGTTGGACGCAACGGTTTCGCTGGGGTCGGGCGCGGTGACCGAGCCGCGCAGCTTGTCCTCCTTGAGGAACCAGGAGACGAGGAAGGCGAGGATCACCACGGGTACCGCGTACAGGAAGACGTCCGTGATGGACGAGGCGTACGCCTGGAGCACCGACGGCCGCAGCGCGGGCGGCAGTTCTGCGATGGCGCGCGGGTCGGCGGCCAGCTGCCCGGGCCCGGTGCCGGAGGGCACGGACTGTCCGGCGAGCGCGTCGGAGAGTTTGTCCTCCAGCCGGCTGGTGAAGATCGTGCCGAAGATGGAGACGCCGAACGAGGCTCCGATGGAACGGAAGAAGGTCGCGCCGGAGGTGGCGACCCCCAGGTCCTCGTATCCGACGGCGTTCTGGACGACGAGTACGAGTACCTGCATGACCAGACCGAGCCCGGCGCCGAAGACGAAGAAGTACGTGCTCATCTCCCAGGTGGAGCTTGACTCGTCGAGCTGGTGGAGCAGGAACAGGCCGACGGCGGTGACGCCGGTGCCCGCGATGGGGAAGATCTTCCAGCGTCCGGTGCGGCTGACGATCTGCCCGGACGCGGTGGAGGCGATCAGCATGCCGAGCACCATCGGCAGCATGTGGACTCCGGACAGGGTGGGCGAGATGCCCTGCACGACCTGGAGGAAGGTCGGCAGATAGGTCATTGCTCCGAACATCGCGAAGCCGACGATGAAGCTGATGATCGCAACGAGCCGGAAGGTGCGGATCCGGAACAGTTTGAGCGGCAGCACCGGTTCGGTGGCGCGCTGCTCGACGTACACGAAGGCGAGAAGGAGTACGGCGCTGAGAGCGGCGAGGGAGACGATCTGCGCCGAGCCCCACGCCCAGGTGGTGCCGCCGAGGGAGGCGACGAGGACCAGGCAGGTGGCGACGGAGGCGATCAGGAAGGTGCCGAGGTAGTCGATGGTGTGCCGGGTCGGCCGGACCGGGGGGTGCAGTACGGCGGCGATGACGAGGAGCGCCACGACGCCGATCGGGAGATTGATGTAGAAGACCCAGCGCCAGCTGAGATGTTCGGTGAACAGGCCGCCCAGCAGCGGGCCGAGCACGCTGGTCGCGCCGAAGACCGCGCCGAACAGGCCCTGGTACTTTCCGCGTTCGCGCGGGGAGACGATGTCGCCGACGATCGCCATGGACAGCACGATGAGGCCGCCGCCGCCCAGGCCCTGCAGCGCGCGGAAGCCGATGAGCTGCGCCATGTTCTGGGCGACGCCGCACAGCGCGGAGCCGATGAGGAAGATGACGATCGCGGCCTGGAAGAGCTTCTTGCGGCCGTACTGGTCACCGAGCTTGCCCCACAGGGGGGTGGCGGCGGTCGAGGCCAGCAGGTACGCGGTGACCACCCACGACAGATGGTTCAGGCCGCCGAGTTCGCTGGCGATGGTGGGCAGCGCGGTGGAGACGATCGTCTGGTCGAGGGCTGCGAGCAGCATGCCCAGGAGCAGTGCACCGATGGCGACCATGACCGTCTGCCGGTTCTGCCCCTCGCCGGGGGCCGGGCTCACGGCCTCGGTGCTCATCCCCTGAGCCATTCCGCTTTCACTCCTCGCCGGGCTCTTGACCACTCTCCTCCCCATCCTGGTGGGTGTGGCCGGTTATGGCCTGCCGAGTGTGCGGCCGGGAGGGCGGGCGCTGTTGGGCGTCGCGAGGGGCGGCTGCATAATCGCTCGCAGTGCAAGGGGAGGGATCCAGCGATGACCGGACACCAGTGTCCTGAATGCGGTACTCCGCGAGATGGCGGGGGCAGAGCCGGGCCCGGCTGCGCCTGTGCGGAGGGGGCCGCGGACGCGGTGCGGGCTGAGCGGGAGGCGGATTCCGCGACGGCCGAGGTCTTCGATCCGCTGCGCGTACGGCCGTATGTGAGCTTGCAGAACGTGGCCGAAAGCGGGGTGGCGCCGGACGGGGGGACTGTGCCGCTGCCGCGCGTGGTGGATGCCGCGCCGCACGACGGGCCGGACACCCTCGCCGTGGACATGCTCGACCCGGTGAACCTCACGCCGGCCGGCCTCACCCCCGTGCGCCATCGTCGGCGCAAGCGGTCGTACAAGGGGCTCGTCGTGGCCGCGGCGGCGGTGACGGTGGCCGGGACCGCGGCGTTCGCCGGCGGCCTGTTCTCCGGGGACGACGACAAGGAGAAGGCTCTGCCGGACAGGGGGACGGTCACACCGACCGTCAGCCGCCTGCCGGATGCACCCACATCCGAGCCGACCGGTTCCGCTTCGGCCGATGCGTCGGCTTCGGCGTCCGGTACGGCGTCCGCGGATCCGTCCGCGACCTCGGCGGCCTCGCGTGACTCCTCACCGGCGGATTCGGCGTCGTCCACGGCGCAGACCACGGGCTCGGTGTCCCAGGCGCCCCAGACGCAGGTCTCGGGCACGCTGCGCAGCGGGGACAGCGGAGCGGCGGTCGTGGATCTGCAGCAGCGGCTGGCCGAGGTGCTGCTGTACGTCGGTCCGATGGACGGCGAGTACGACCAGTCCGTGGCGGATGCCGTGCGTGCCTTCCAGAACACCCGGCACGTCAAGGGCGACCCCAAGGGCGTCTACGGCCCGAAGACACGCCGGGCCCTGGAGGCGGAGACGAACTAGGCGGAGTGGACGCGGGAGCCCGTGCTTTGTATCGTGGTGGAACAAAGTGGTTCCGCCCGTACTCCCTGACCGGCGGGCGGAGCCGCCTTGTTTTCTTTTCCCGCGCTCTGGAGTACGCCGATGCCGGCAACCGCACCGCCCGTCCTGACCGCCCGCGCCCTCCTGCTCGACATGGACGGCACCATCGTCAACTCGGACGCGGTGGTGGAACGCTGCTGGCGCCGGTGGGCGACCGAGCACGGCCTGGACCCGGAGGCGGCGCTGAAGGTCGTCCACGGCCGCCAGGGGTACGCCACCATGGCGGCGCTGCTGCCGGACCGGCCGATGGAGCAGAACCACGCCGACAACCGCGTGATGCTCGCCCAGGAGACCGCGGACACCGAAGGCGTGGTCCCGATCGCGGGCGCCCCCGCCTTCCTGGCCGCGATCGCCGGTCTCCCGCACGCCCTGGTCACCTCGGCGGACGAGACCCTCGCCCGGGCCCGGATGACCGCGGCGGGCCTGCCGATGCCCCGGACCCGCGTCACCGCCGAACGCGTCGGCGCCAGCAAGCCGGACCCGGAGGGCTTCCTCAAGGGCGCGGCGGAACTGGGCTTCGCCCCGGCGGACTGTGTGGCCTTCGAGGACTCCGAGGCGGGCATCGAGGCGGCACGCGCGGCGGGCATGCGGGTGGTGGGCGTGGGCCCGCGCGCAAAGTCGCTGTCCCCGGACGTCCACGTCGAGGACCTGACGGGCCTGCGGGTGACGGCAGACCCGGACGGCCTGATCCGCCTCGCTTTCAGCCCCGTCGGCCCCTGAGGCGCGGGGACCGAGGCGCCCCCCGCACCCGAGCCGCCCGCGTCAGCCCGCAACCGCCTCCACCAGGCTGAGCCCCGCCAGCCCCAGCATCAGCCCCGCCGCCACCCTCGTGATCAGCCTCAGCGGCACGTACCTGATCAGCGTCCGCCCGCCCACGATCCCGATGGCCGCGACCGCCCACAGCGCCAGCACCGCACCGATCCCGACCGAGACGGGGCTGTCGTAGCGCGCCGCGAGATTCGCGGTCATGATCTGTGTCAGATCGCCGAACTCCGCCACCAGAATCAGCATGAAGCCCGCCCCGGAGACCTTCCAGAAGGACTGGTCCGCCGGGGCCTTGATGTGTTCCTCGTCGCCGTCGTCCTTCTTCATGAGCAGCATCAGCGCTCCCGCGAGGAAGAGCAGCCCGACCACCGCCTGCACCAGCCGGTGCGGCAGCAGGGTCAGTACGCTGCCCGCGGCGATGGCGAGCGTGACATGGACGGCGAAGGCGGCGGCGACACCGGCGAAGACGTACGAGGCGCGGTAGTGGGTGCCGAGCATCAGACCGGCGAGCGCGGTCTTGTCGGGCAGTTCGGCGAGAAAGACGACGCCGAAGGTGATCGCCATGACGGTGAAGCTGATCACGGGTGATTCCTCAATCGGTCGGGCGCTGCCCTGCCGAGAGTCCTGAGCGTTTCAGGGGTCGCTTCGGCACGGCAGCGCCATGAACACGTACATGGGCACTGCGGCCGAAGGTCTCGCTGACGGACCTCACCGAGGCCGCCTCCGGGCGCCGGCCGGGCACGAGGCCCGGCAGTATGTCGACGTTCCGGCGAAGAGCTACTCCCCTTCTGCTCCCTTCAGGGTACGGCAGCGCCCCCGGCACAGGCCGGGCCCACCCCGCACACCCCCGTCACGCCGGATCCCGGTACAGCCGCCCCCTCGCCACCAGCTCGAGGACCAGCGAGACCGCCACCGCCTGCACCGCCATCAGCGCGACCAGCACAAACAGCTGCACCGCCCCGGCCAGCAGCGGGGAGGCCCCGCCGAGCAGCATGCCGACGAACGCGCCGGGCAGCGTGACGAGGCCCACGGTCCTGGTCTGATCCAGCCCGGGCAACAGCGCGTCGGACGCGGCCGGGCGCGCCACCTCCAGCCGGGCGTCGCGATCCAGCAGCCCGAGCGCCATCCCCGCCTCGACCTCTCCGTGCCGCAGCCCCAGCTCGTCGAGCGCCCGCCGCCCACCGAGCACGGTCGCGGTGAGCGCGCCGCCGATGAGGATCCCCGTGACGGGGATCAGCGCGATGCCCTTGAGCGGAACGAGACCGGTGAGGAGCAGGGAGCAGACGACGGGCGCGACGCCCGCGGCGATCGGCAGCCAGGCCCACCACCAGGTGCCGTTCTTGGTGATGCGCCGGCCCGCTGTGCGTACGGCGACGGCGTACATCAGCAGCACAAACGCGAGCAGCAGCGGCAGGGAGTCGACGACCCAGCGGATCACCAGGGAGACGACGGCGAGTTGGACCGCCGCGCGCACGCCGGCCACGGCGATCTCGCGTGCCCGGCCCAGGTGGGCGACGGCGGCCACGGTGGCCGCCGCGGCCAGCAGCACGGCGAGTACGACCCCGAAGGTGACATTGACCGTCAGCAGCACCCGGCAACCCTACGACGTAACAAGGTGTATGCCGGGGCGTCAGAAACCTTGATCTGACGTGCCCATGTCGTCACCCTGTTACCTGGCGCACCCCCCATGGAAACCTGGCGCCGCCAGCATGGCCACGCCCGAACGGCCAAGCTCCCCCCACATCAAAGGAGTTCGCATGCCTGGTGTCTACGCGCGTAACGCCCGCCGAATAGCCGTACTCGCCGCAACCTCCGCTCTCGCCGTGACCGGCCTGCTTGCCACCGCCCCCGCGGCTCAGGCCTCCCCGCCCACCCCGGTCAGCGCCTCCACCGCCCGTACCTACCTCAGCCAGCTGACGGTGAAGGCGGAAGGCTCCTCCACCGGCTACAGCCGGGACAAGTTCCCGCACTGGATCACTCAGTCGGGCACCTGCAACACCCGTGAGGTCGTCCTCAAGCGCGACGGCACGAACGTCGTCCAGGACTCCAGCTGTGCGGCCGTCAGCGGCAGTTGGTTCTCCGAGTACGACGGTGCCACCTGGACCCTCGCCTCCGACCTCGACATCGACCACGTGGTGCCGCTCTCCGAGGCATGGAAGTCCGGCGCCAACAGCTGGACCACGTCCAAGCGCCAGGGCTTCGCCAACGACCTCACCCGTCCGCAGCTGATCGCCGTCACCGACAACGTCAACCAGGCCAAGGGTGACCAGGACCCGGCGGAGTGGATGCCCTCGCGCACCTCGTACCGCTGCATGTACGTGCGGATGTGGGTGGACGTGAAGCACTACTACAACCTGTCCGTGGACTCGGCCGAGAAGAGCGCGCTGCAGAGCGTCCTGAACGGCTGCTGACCTGCGCCTGACGGTTCGGCCACGATCACGGCCGGAACCTGGCCGCCCACCTCTGTCGTTCCGTACCGTACGGGGCGACAGAGGAGGGCACACATGGCGGGCCTGCGCCTGGGACCACTACTGCGGTTTGTCGACTGGGAGACCGGCGGGAGCGCGACCGTCTGGGTCGAGGCCGACCGGCCGTGCACGGCCGAGGTCCGGTGCGCGGACGGCGCGCAGGGCACCGCGCGCACGTTCCAGATCGCGGGGCACCACTACGCCCTGGTCCCGGTCACCGGGCTGACGCCCGGCACCACGACCGCGTACGAGGTACTGCTGGACGACCGCCGCGTCTGGCCAGTCGAAGGCTCCGGCTTCCCGCCGAGCACGATCCGTACACCCGATGTGCCCTGCGACGGCGTCACCATCTCCTTCGGCTCGTGCCGCTGGTCGGCCGCGCCCGCCGGGGAGCACGACCCGGTCGGCCCGGACGCGCTGGACACCCTGGCGGTCAAGCTCGCCGCCGAACCCGCTGCCGAGCGCCCCGACGTGCTGCTTCTGCTGGGCGACCAGGTGTACGCGGACGCGACGTCCAAGGCGACCCGGGCATGGCTCGCGGCCCGCCGGGATCTGCGCGAGCCCCCGGGCGCGGAGGTCGCCGACTACGAGGAGTACACCCACCTCTACGACGAGTCCTGGCTCGACCCCGAGGTGCGCTGGCTGCTCTCCACGGTCCCCAGCTGCATGATCTTCGACGACCACGACGTGATAGACGACTGGAACACCAGTGAGTCCTGGTTGGCCGAGATGCGCCGGACGCCGTGGTGGCAGGAGCGGATCGTCAGCGGACTGATGTCGTACTGGGTCTATCAGCACCTGGGCAATCTCTCCCCCGCGGAGCTGGAGTCGGACGAGCTGTACGCGGCGGTGCGGGCAGCGCCCGACGGGACCGACCTGCTCAGGAACTTCGCCGCGCAGGCGGACGCCGACCCGGCCTGTGTGCGCTGGAGTTACCGCCGCGACTTCGGCCGGACCCGGCTGCTGATGGTGGACACCCGGGCGGGCCGGGTCCTGGACGAGCAGGGGCGCTCGATGCTGGACCCCGACGAGGCCCACTGGCTGCGCGAACAGACACTGGCCGGACGGGGCTCGTACGACCATCTCCTGATCGGCACCTCGCTGCCCTGGCTGCTGCCGCCCCTGATCCATGACGCGGAGAGCTGGAACGCAGCGCTGTGCCGGGGCGAGCGGGGAGCACGCTGGGCGCGCTTCGGCGAGGATCTGCGCAGACGCGCCGACCTGGAGCACTGGGCCGCCTTCCCCGACTCCTTCGAGAAGCTGACGCGGCTTATCGCGGAGGCGGGCAGCGGCCCGGACGCGCCGGCGACGGTGTGCGTGCTGTCGGGCGACGTCCACCATGCGTATGTCGCCGAACCCGAGTGGCCCGGCGAGGCGCCCGTCGCCCGGGTGCTGCAACTGACCTGTTCGCCCGTGCACAACTCCATCCCCCGCTCCGTACAGCTCGGCTTCCGCTTCGGCTGGAGCCGGACGGGACGGCGGCTCGGTCATGCCCTGGCCCGGCACGGCAGAGCGGGCAGGCCGAGCGTCCACTGGGGGCGAACGGGCGGCCCCTGGTTCGGCAATCAGCTGATGACGCTGACGCTGCGCGGGCGCTCGGCGGGCCTTCGGCTCGATCAGGCGCGGGCGGTGGGAGCCGGTCAGGGCGCGGGTCCGGGCGGTGGTGCGCGGCTGGTCACGGCGGAGGAGCGGGAGCTGACCGCGCACCGTGATCCTTCCCACAGCGGAGGGTGATCCTCCGCCCCAGGGGTTCGACTCCCGGCGCGGCCCCGGCATGATGAGCCGGACACTCCGCTTCCAAGCACCCCACATGCACCGGGAGTTCCCGTTTTGTCCGACGTACGCGACGACGCATGGTCCGCAGTTCCCCCCTCCGGCGCCCGCGCCATCGCCGTCGTGGGGGCCGGCCCGCGCGGCACCTCCGTCCTGGAGCGGCTCTGCGCCTCGGCGCCCGAGCTGACCCCCGGAACGCCGCTGACGGTCCACCTGGTCGACCCCGCACCGCCGGGCCCGGGCCGGGTGTGGCGCACCGACCAGCCGGCGGAGCTGCTGATGAACACGGTGGCCTCGCAGGTCACTCTGTTCACGGATGACAGCGTTGTCTGCGAAGGTCCGATACGACCCGGTCCGAGCCTGTACGAGTGGGCTTCGGCGCACACGGACGAGCAGTTGGGCCCGGACGACTATCCGACGCGGGCCTGTTACGGGCGCTATCTGGAGTGGGCGTTCCGCACGACGGCGGACGCCGCCCCGGGAACGGTGACGGTCCGGGTCCACCGAGCGCGGGCGATACGGCTCGAGGACGACCGGGACGAGGCGGCGCAGGACGCGGCCGGGGTCGGCGCCGTGCACGAGGCTGCTGGCGGCGATGACGGGGGCGGGGTCGGGCGACGGGCAGCGCCGCGGCAGACACTCACACTCGACGACGACACCACGCTCACCGGCCTGTCCGCGGTGATCCTCGCCCAGGGACATCTGCCCGTGGTCTCCCGCCAGGCCCAGGCACATCTCGCCGCGTACGCCTCTCGCCACCCCCGCCTGCGCTACTACAAGCCCGCCAACCCCGCCGACCTCGACCTCTCCGCCATAGCTCCCGGCGAATCGGTCCTACTGCGGGGCCTCGGCCTCAACTTCTTCGATCACATGGCCCTGTTGACGACCGGCCGCGGCGGGACCTTCGTACGCGACGGCTGGGGCACGCTGGTCTACCGTCCCTCCGGCCGCGAGCCGCGCATGCATGCGGGATCGCGGCGCGGCGTCCCGTACCAGGCACGCGGCGACAACGCCAAAGGCGCATCGGCCCGGCACGAACCCCTCCTTCTCACCCCGGACGTGATCGCGGTCTTCCGCAAGCGCGCGGACGAGGGCGATCCACCGGAGTTCCTGACCGAGATCTGGCCGCTGGTCGCCAAGGAGGTGGAGACGGTCCACTACGAGGCGCTGCTCGCGGGCGCCGACGGCCTCGTGCCCCGCGACTTCCGCTCCCGCTATCTCGACGCCCCGCACGGCAGCCCCCAGGAGACCGCCGTGCTGGACGAGTTCGGGGTCGCGCGCGCGGACCGCTGGTCCTGGGACCGCGTTTCGCGCCCGTACGACGGCCAGAGCTTCAACACCCCCGCCGAGCACCGCGGCTGGCTCCTGGCGCATCTGCGCCAGGACGCCGCCCAGGCCGCGCTCGGCAATGTCGCGGGCCCGCTGAAGGCCGCGCTCGACGTACTGCGCGATCTCCGCAACGAACTGCGGCTGATCGTGGACCACGCAGGCCTGTCCGGCACGTCCCGGCGTGACCACCTGGACCGCTGGTACACCCCGCTGAACGCCTTCCTCTCCATCGGCCCTCCGCGCCGCCGGATCGAGGAGATGACGGCACTGATCGAGGCGGGCGTGCTGGATGTGGTCGGCCCGCGCACATGTTTCGGGACAGCGGACGGGGTCTTCACCGCCGAGTCGCCCGACGTGCCCGGATCGCTCGTCACGGCGACGACGCTCATCGAGGCGCGACTGCCGGAGCCGGATCTGCGACGGACCTGCGACGAGCTGCTGGGCCGGCTGATGAAGACGGGCCAGTGCCGCCCGCACGCGATCGACGGTTACGAAACCGGAGGGCTGGACGTAACGCAGCGCCCGTACCGTCTGATCAACCGTCAGGGCCGCCCGCACCCCCGGCGTTTCGCGATCGGCGTGCCCACCGAAGGCGTGCACTGGGTGACCGCGGCCGGGGCCAGGCCTGGCGTCGACTCGGTGACGCTCTCGGACGCGGACGCGGTGGCACGCGCCGCGCTGCGCACCCTCCGAGGGCCCAAGGAGTGCGCAACAGACAGCGGGACGGGCAGCGAAACGGAATCCCCGGCGGAAATCGACCTCCGGTCGAAAGTTGAACTTGCAAGCATTGATTAGGTCTGCCTAACCTGAGGCCCCCTCGTCGGTTCACGTCCCCAGACCGAAGGAGCCCCCATGGCACACCCCTCGCTGTCCACCCGGCTCAACAAGGCCCAGCCGTACGTGCTCAGCCTGTTCCGCATCGTCGTAGGCCTGCTCTTCACCTGCCACGGCGCCCGCTCGCTCTTCGGCCTGCTCGGCGGCACCACCGTCGCGGCCGGCACCTGGCCCGACTGGTACGCCGCCGTGATCGAACTGGTCGGCGGCGCACTGGTGCTGCTCGGCCTCGGCACCCGCAGCGCCGCGTTCGTCGCCTCGGGCTCGATGGCGTACGCGTACTTCAGCGCCCACCAGCCCAAGGGCCTGTTCCCGATTCAGAACAGCGGCGAGGGAGCCGTGATGTTCTGCTGGGCCTTCCTGCTGCTGGTCTTCACCGGCCCCGGCGCGCTGGCGCTGGACCGGCTGTTCGCGCGCGGCGGGAGCCGGGCGGCGGACGAGGAGCGCACGGAGCAGTCCGCCCCGGTCGCGGTCTAGGTTCAGGACCAGATCCAGGTCCGGCCAGGTCGAATTCCGGAGCGCCCGGGTCCCCTTGAGGAGGATCCGGGCGTTCCGTTTTGGCCGACACGTGACGATCACTACATCCCTCACCCTGGCGATCCTCGAGCCGAACCCCAGGCGTACGCTGTACAGCTGTACTTGCCGCCCCTGCCGCTCCCCTGCGACGTCGCGGCCTTTTCACGAAACCGGGGAGTTCGGGTGCTCGAGAGTATGGGGTCGCTGACCGGCAGCCCATGGATCTACGCCGTAGTGGCGCTGTCCGTACTTCTCGATGTCTTCCTGCCCGTGCTCCCCAGCGGAGTCCTGGTGATCACGGCCGCGACCGCGGCCGCCGCGGGTACGACCACCGCGGCAGGCGGCTCCGTCCAGAGCGCGGCCGGGCAGGTCCCGCACGAGGTGCCCTCGCTCCTTGCCCTCGTCCTGTGCGCGGCCACCGCTTCCGTACTCGGCGACCTCGTCGCGTACCGCCTCGCCTGGCGCGGCGGCGACCGGCTGGACCGTGCCATCGCCCGCTCCCGCAAGCTGACCAGCGCGCAGGAACGTCTTGGCTGGGCTCTCAGCCGGGGCGGCGGCGCCCTCGTCGTCATCGCACGCTTCGCCCCGGCGGGACGCTCGGTCGTCTCACTGGGCGCGGGCGCGGCCCACCGCAAGGCCAGGGACTTCCTGCCCTGGTCCGCCCTGGCGGGCGTGGCCTGGGCGGGCTACAGCGTCGGCCTCGGCTACTTCGGCGGCCACTGGCTGGGCGCGACCTGGGTCGGCGCGGCCGTGTCCGTACTGGCGCTGTTCGCGGCGGGCGCGCTGGCGTCCTACGTCATGCGGCGCCCGAAGCGGGAACCGGCTCCGGAGCCTGCCGCTTAGTCCCTGTCCGGCTGCCACCGGAACCGCGCACCTCGAGCCCTTCGAGCAGCTTGCGGGTCGCCTCGGCTATCTCGGCGACGGCCTGCTCGAAGACCTCTCGGTTGTGCGCGGCGGGGACATGGAAGCCGGACACCTTGCGTACGTACTGCAAGGAGGCGGCGCGGATGTCCTCTTCCGTGGCCTCTTCGGGGAGGACGGGCGGGCGGAGAGTCTTGATACTGCGGCACATGTCTTCAGTGTGCCTCGTGGGTGTGACAGTCGTCCGCGAAAGCGCCTCTGGGCTGGTCAGACCCCTGCCGCCGCCCGCACCACCGCGTGCGCCAGACGGTCGTTCTCCGCGGCTCCACCACCCGGCGGGTAGGCGAAGCGCCGGCGCACATAGCCGTACGCGACGCCGGATGCCGGGTCGGCGAAACCCATACCGCCCGCCGCGCCACTGTGGCCGAAGGCGTCCGGGCCGAGGAACGGATACCGCACGCCCATCGCCTCGAAGCCGAGGCCGAATTGGTCCACGTCGCCGGTGACCACGTCCGTGCCCACGGTGTGCAGGCGGCCGAACTCCGCGATCGTGTCCGGCTTGAGCAGGGGTGCCCGGCCGCCGGTCTCGCTGATGGCGGCCGCGTACATCCCGGCGACACCCCGCGCGTTCCCGACCCCGCCCCCCGACGCCTGGCCCAGTGCGCGCGCGTCACGCCTGTTGGCGAAGCGCACCAGGTCCGTCGGCGGCTTGGCGTGGGCGTTGAAGGCGATGCCCATCAGGCTGTCGCGCGCCGGCGCATTGGCCACGAGATCGGCGAGCTGCTCCCGCGTGGGCTCCATCGGCTGGACGTCGAGCCAGCGCGCCTCGAGCGGTTCAGGCAGGCCGAGGTAGAAGTCGAGACCGTACGGAACCCTGATCCGCTCCTCGAAGAGCTCCTGGATCGACTGCCCGGTGACCCGGCGCACCACCTCACCGGTGAGGGCGGCGATCACGAGGGCGTGATAGCCGTACGCCGTGCCGGGCTCCCAGAACGGGCGCTGACCCGCCAGCCGTTCGGCGATCAGCCGGTCGTCCGCGAGCTCCGCCTTGCTGAAGCCGCCGTCCGCACCGATCACCCCGGACTGGTGCATGAGCAGCTGCCGCAGGGTGAGTGCACCCTTGCCCTCGGCCGCGAACTGTGGCCAGTAGTGGGCGACTTCACGGTCCAGCTCCAGCGTTCCCTCCTGCACCAGGAGCGCCACGATCAGATGCGCCGCGCCCTTGGTGACGGAGTAGACGGCGGTCAGCGAGTCGCACTCCATGCCCGCCCCGGCCCACAGGTCGACGACCTGCCGCCCGTCGACACAGGCCGCGAGCTGCACCCCGGACGTGGTGATCCCCTCGTCGAGCAGGGCGGCGAATTCCTCCCGTACGGCCTCGAAGCCCTCGGCCACGTTCCCCTGCACGCCGGCTTCGGCGGTCATGCGTCCTCCCCGGTGATCCGCTGTACGTTCCGCGCGTCGCCCGCAACATACGCCACGCCGCCTGCCGCGTCCGGCAGTTCACGGCGTGATCGACACTGGCTCGCCCGAGGTCCATGTCGAGCCCCGCTCTCCCTGCCGACGCTGCCTTTCGGCCTGGCGTGGCACCCGCGCAACGACGCGGATCCGGCGCACGCGTGGCTGCGGGCCTGCGTGCGCGAGTCGCTGACGTCGAACTGAACCGTTAGGCCTCGCCGACGACCCGGGACGGGGCTTGACAGCGCATGGCGCGAGGCGCATGCTCAACCTATCGGTTAAACAACTAGATGGTTGATTACAGATGCCAGACGACCCGCTCAGCACCACCTTCGGCGCCCTCGCCGACCCGACCCGCCGGGCCATCCTGGCGCGCCTCGCCGACGGCGCGGCGACGGTCAACGAGCTGGCCCAGCCGTTCGACATCAGCCTGCAGGCCATCTCCAAGCACCTGAAGGTGCTCGAACGCGCCGGCCTGATCACAAGGGGCCGTGACGCCCAGTACCGGCCCTGCCATCTGCGGGCCGGCCCGCTCAAAGACGTCACCGTGTGGCTGGAGCGCTACCGCAGCTTCTGGGAGGAGAGTTTCGGCCAGCTCGACGAGTACCTGATCGATCTTCAGGAAAGGCAGCGGAACAATGACATCGAAAGCCAGTGAGCACCCGACGACGCTGACGACCCCGTCGGACCGAGAGCTCGTCATCACACGCGTCTTCGACGCCCCGCGCAGCCTCGTGTTCGAGGCCTGGACCAAGCCCGAACACGTCCGCCAGTGGTACGGCCTGCGCTCGCTCACGACGTCCGTCTGCGAGATCGACTTCCGCCCGGGCGGCGCGTGGCGCTGGGGCCAGACGGGACCCGACGGAAACGCCGTCGTGTTCTCGGGCGAGTACAAGGAGATCGTGCCGCCGGAGCGCATCGTCTACACGGAAATCTTCGAACAGATGCCGGGCCCCGCGGTCCTGACCACCCTCACCTTCGAGGAGAAGGACGGCCGGACGACCCTGACGAGCACCTCGGTCTGGCCCTCGGCGGAGGTCCTCGCCGGAGCCATTGCCATGGGCATGGGCATGGAGGCGGGAGTGGTCGAGACGTACGAACGCCTCGACGAGCACCTGCGGGCGATGGCCTGAGGGCGGAGATCGGCCTCGCACCGTCTAGACGATCGGCGGACGGCCGAGTCGAGTCATGCGCCGGACAGTGCGCCACCGCATGGGGCGGCGCGGTCCGCAAGGCTTCCGCACACCCTCCGCGAAGCCGCCGAACCAAGCCCGCAGACCGGCCAGTGAACGGGTTCGGGCCAGTGTGAGCGCGATCCATGTTCCGAGATAGACCGGCACGAGCGGGGCGGGCAGATGGCGGCGGGCCATCCAGACGCGGTTACGGGCGGTCATGCGATAGAAGTCCGCATGGCGGGCCGGGGACGTGCGGGGGTGCTGGAGCACCAGATCCGGCTCGTAGAGGATCTTCCAGCCCGCATCCAGCGCCCGCCAGGCGAGGTCGGTCTCCTCGTGCGTGAAGAAGAACTGGTCGGGCCAGCCGCCGATTCCGTCGAGCATCCGCATCGACAGGCCATGGCCGCCACCCAGGAACGTGGTCACCAGCCCACGCTGCATCGGGTCGCCGGCTCGAAGCCGGGGCACGTGCCGCCGCTGGGTGAAGCCGGTCTCGTCGGCGATACGGAAACTGACGATACCGAGCCCGGGGTCGGCGGCGTACAGATCGGCGATCCGTGTGAACACGTCGTTGTCGATCAGGAGCCCGTCGTCGTCCAGGTCCACAAGGACATCCACGTCCCCGGCTTCACGGAGCCGGTCGATCGCGACATTCCGGCCACCGGAGACCCCGAGATTCTCCGGAAGCTCCACTCCCTCCACCCCGTCGGGCAGTTCCGGCAGGGGTGAGCCATTGCCGACCACGACGACACGGGCAGCGGGCTCGCCCTGCTTGGCCACCGAATCGAGGAGGGCCCGCAGTTCGGCGGGCCGGGTTCCCATGGTCAGTACGGCCACACCCACGCGCGGTCGGGTCACGTCCAGATCACTCCCAGTCTCGGGGCCGGCAGAAGGGACGATGCTAAGGGCTCAGCTCAGCAGCCGCGCGCGCAGTCGGGAGATCAAGGCCTCGTCGACGCCGAGCTGCTTGACCGCGTACTCGCGCACCGAGCCGTACGTGACCGCAAGGTCGGACAGGAACAGCCGCATGATCTCCTCCGGTGCTCGCCCGTAGCCGGGCCACTTCAGTGTCCGGGTCGGGTTGGCCGCTTCCCAGTCGGAGATCAGGCGGTCCGTGGCCAGCTCGGTGAGTGCGAAGTCCGCGGCGATGTCGTCCTCGTCCACACCCAGGAGCGAGAGCACCAGGCCGGCCAGCAGCCCGGTGCGGTCCTTGCCCGAGGCGCAGTGGAAGACCTGCGGGGCGCTCTCGGCGGCGATGAGTTCGAGCGCCTGCCGCAGTTCCCCGGCGCCGTCGAGCGCGACCTCCGCGTACCGGTCGGCGAGGAAGCGCCAGGGGTCGAGGCCGGGGTCGATCTCCGCCTGGTCGTAAGGGCGATGCTCCACGCTGAGGTTGACATAGGTCAGCCCGTCGGCTCCGGGTACCCGGCCCTTGGCCTCGATCTCCCACGGGTAGCGCAGATCGATCACCGTGCGCACGCCCAGGGCCAGGAAGCGGTCCCAGTCGTCTCCCCGGAGCTTGGAGAGCGAGTCGGACCGGTACAGGCGGCCCCATCGCACGGTGTGGCCGTCGTGGGTGCGATAGCCGCCCAGGTCGCGGAAGTTGTGCAGGCGCTCGAAATCTATCTGTCGTCTCACGTCGGACACCCTACGAACTCCCCCGCACTCACCGGCCGGTGGAGCGCCAACTGGCCACTGTCAACGAGCCCTTGGCGTGCTCAAGCGCAACTAGATCCGCTTCCGTCAGTCTTTGGACGGGAACGAATGGTGTTCGTGCACCACGACCCAGCGTCCGCGTTCCTTATGCAGCCCGAGCGTCAGGCGCAGGCGGTTCTCGGGGTCCTCATGCAGCTCCTGGGGAGTGCCGCAGCGCAGCAACGCGTACGCGAAGGCGACGTCGTCGCCCGCCGTGACCTCAAGCGAGACGATCTCGAAGGAGGCGCCCTTCCGCTGCCAGGTGAAGAAGGGCGGCCAGGTCTCCCGGTAGGGGCCGATGCCCCGCACCCCGTCATTCGGCGGCGGCACATCGAACATCACAATGTCCTCGGCATGATCAGCGAGAACACCATCCAGATCACCGGCGTGCACAGCCTGCGCCCAGCGCTCGATCAATGTCCGGATCTGCGTGGCATCGTCAACCATTGCTGCGCCCTCCAGGATGCCGCCCGTGGGCGGGCTTCTTCGAGTGCGTACACAGTATGGACTGCAGCGACGACCGGAACTCATCGCGCGCTCCCAACCCTCTCCGGACAGCCGAGGAAACAACGCGGCAGCCCGCGCCGGCGCCCGCGTCGAACGCGGCATGACTGCCTCGGCGCCGGCGGTTCATGACGGCTGGACGGGGCCCAGCCCGTGGTGGGCGGTGAGGCGCTCGGCCAGCGCCCACAGTTCGGCGCCGAGCGCCGGGTCGTGAAGCTGTGGCGAGCCGGGCGCCGGGCGATTACGGACGAAGTAGGCCTCTTCGATGGGATCCGCCGTCGTGGCGAGCCGGACCAGACGGTGCGCGCCGTCCGCCAGGCTGTCGAGAAAGGGCCGGGCCAGTGTCTTGAGAAGGGTGCCGACAGGGCCCATGTAGCGGCCGAAGTCGGAGGCGATGATGCCCGGATGGAAGGTGGCGACCGTGATCTCCGGGTGGCGGCGGCCGAATTCGCGCAGCAGGATCCCGGCAGCCAGTTTGGCCCGGGCATAGACCTTGTGGGCACTCAGGCCCGAGGCGCCGGCCGCGGCTGCCGCGACCGTGCCCCCAGTGAGCGAAGCCCCGGTGTGGGAGCGGGAGGACGTCGCCACCACCCGTCCTCCCGCCAGCAGGGGGGCGAGGAGGGGCATGAGCAGCCATGGCCCGATCGCGTTGACCTGGAAGACGGGCTCGATGCCATCCGCCGTCGCGCCGCGGGCGCGCGGGATGCCTCCCGCGTTCGCCGCGAGCACATCGATCCGGGGCACCAGCAAGCGCAGGGCGTCGGCCAGCCGGTGGACGTCCGCGAGATCTGCGAAGTCCACCGTGAGGCCGTCGATTCCGAGCTCGCCCGCCAAGGCGCGGGTCCTCGCAGGGTCGCGGCCGACGGCGATCACCCGGGCGCCTTGTCGGTGGAGTTGCCGGGCGGCCTCGGCGCCGATTCCGGAGCTGGCTCCGGTGATGACGACGGTGCCGAGGGCGCTGCCGGCCGCGGTGCTGCTCATCGCGGGACCGCTCCCTTCCGGTCGTCGGAAGGCCCGCTGAGCACGGCGCGCGCCCGGGCGAAGGCATTGTGTTCGGCCGCGGTGAGCAGGAACTGGGCCACGTCCGCGCGTGAGATCGCGAGGTTCGCCGGGGTGCGGATCTCCGCGGACGCCGACCAGTGCGCGCCGGCCGACGCGTCGGTCAGGGCGCCGAAGTACGCGACCGTCCAATTGAGTTCGGACTCCTCGAGCATCCGCTCAGCGGCGTCGAAGTCCCGGTAGTCACGCCGTATGAACACTCGGGTCGCTGTCCGGACCAGCGGGGACGCCCCGTGGCGGCTCGCGCCCGCGCCCCAGGCCAGGGGCATCACGATCCGTTCCACTTCGCCGTCGCGCATCGCAGCCACCAGATGTCCGGTCGCCCTCGCAACGATCGCCGGTCCTTTGCGGCCCTTGAGCCACAGCGGGTTGCCGAGGGCGCAGATGACGGCATCATGTCCGGGGACCGCCTTGCGCACGGCATCGGGCTCGTCCGCGACCGCCCCCGTCACCACCGTCAGACGTGGATCAGGCGGCAAACCTTCCGCCCGCCGGACGAACGCGGTGACGCGATGACCGCTCAACAGCGCGCGGAATACGACCTGGCGGCCGATCCCGCCATTGGCTCCTGTGACGAAGAGACGCACGGTGGCAGTTCCTCAGTTCTCACGGTCGGATTCTGCCCCGGCGGGGCGGTTGCCGGTGGCCGGCACGGGGCGTAGGGCGTTCTCGCCGGTGGGGACCCGCACCGCGCGCGCCGTCGGCAAAGCGGCGACCACCTCGACCTCGAGCAGATACTCCGGTGCGAAGAGGGCGGGCACGCCCACCAGTGTGCTGGCGGGCGCCTGCCGGATGCCCGCCCGCAGCGGCCCGAAGATCGCGGGCAGCAGTGTGGGGCGGTAGTCCACGACGTAGACGGTTTCCTTGATGATGTCGTGCCGGGTGGCGCCGACCGCCGCGAGAGCCGCTTCGATGTTGCGGGCGATCTGGGTGGCCTGGGCCTCGTGGTCCCCGGGCCCCACGAGCCGCCCGTCGGCGTCCCAGGCGACCTGGCCCGAGAGATGCGCCAGCGGCTCGCCGTCGGTGGTGACGACTTGGCTGACCATCCCTGACGGGCTGTGCACGGCGGGGGGATTGACGCGTTTTATGGGCATGACTGTTTCCTTCTGGGATTCAGGAGGGCGTTCCGGCACAGGCGGTCAGCGCCTTTCGCCGCTCGTCACGGCGTGCGGTGATGTCGTCGCCCTCCCCATTTAGTGAACGTCGTTCACGTGAACAATGTTCACTATAGGGAGGTCCATGAGCTCCCCGTCAAGCCCGGCCCGAAGCCGACCCGCGCGGCTCGACTTTGCGCGCACCCTGCGAACAGCCCTTGATCTGCTGAATCAGTCAGGTCACCGTGGGCCACACCCTGGAGGAACAGGCAGCCCTCCAACCGGGCAGCGGGGGCCCCGCGGATCTGCGGCTTGAGACCGGGATACCGAGTCCGGCGCCGAACGACGGCCGGTCACCACATGCGCGACGGTCAGCTTCGCGGGCGGTACGGAGACGGCGCTGCGGTGGAAGACCTTCCTGGGGCAGCACGAGCTGCGGCATGAGTCATGGCGACGGCGGCCGATCATCGGCAGGCACAGTCACATATGACCGGCCCCGGCCGTGCCGGGCAACAGACGCACATCCGAACGGGTGGCGGCGTCCACCGGGCGGCGGCGGTCCGTCGAACCGCGCGGGGTACGCATGTGGTCCGTCGTCAGTGCGCCGTCCGACAAGCGTGGGTCGTTGACGGGATCGGTCAGGGCGAGCTGTATAGGGTCTTGGCCAACCGTCCCTTTCCCGACGTGGCCCGCCCTCCCGCCCGCCCCGAATCAGACGGACTTTCCCGGCAGGCCGTATGCGCAGACTCGGCCGATCATCAGGAGTGCTGCCGTGGGCCCCATGGAGACACCATCAGCGCCCGGAAGCCTCGGCTGGAACCGTGAGACAGCGATGCTGGCGCTGCTGTCCTTCGCCATGCTGATCGTTTCGCTCGACCAGTACATCGTGGTCGTGGCACTCCCCGACATCGCACGCGACCTCGGCTATTCAGCGCAGACGCTCCAGTCGGTCATCAGCGCCTACGCAGTGGCCTCGGCCGGCTTCCTGCTGTTCGGCGGGCGTGCCGCCGACCTGCTCGGACGACGTCGCATCCTGGCCACCGGCCTCGCGCTCTATGCCGGGTCGGCACTCGCCGGAGGACTCGCGTCCAGCCCCGGAATGCTCCTCGCCGCCCGCGCCTTCCAAGGGCTCGGCGGAGCCCTCGTCTTCCCCACCACCCTGGCACTCATCAACACCACCTTCGCCGAAGGCCGCGCCCGTAACCGTGCGTTGGGAATCTGGGGAGGGTCGGGCGCGGCAGGACTCGTCATCGGTGTGCTGCTCGGCGGTCTGCTGACGCAGGCGTTCGGCTGGCAAGCGGTCTTCCTCGTCAACGTCGCCCTGGCCAGCCCTGCGCTGCTGCTCGCCTTCGTACTGATCCCCCGGGACGGTGAACGCGAGAAGGGCCGCACGTTCGACCTCCCCGGTGCGCTCAGCGTCACTCTCGGCGTCACCCTCATCGTGTTCGCCCTCGTGCAAGGCCCGGGACTGGGCTGGCTTTCGCCGGGCATCCTGGTCAGCGCAGTGGCGGGCCTGCTGCTGATCGGGGCTTTCGTCATCATCGAGCGGCACAGCGACGACCCGCTCATGCCACCCCGGCTGCTCTCCAACCCCAACCTGGTCACCGGCACCGTCATCGCGTTCATGTTCATGGCGACCTTCGGCTCCGTGCTCTACTTCCTGTCCCTCTACTTCCAGGAGATTCTGGGCTACGACGCACTGCAGACCGGCGCCGGATTCCTCATCCCCACGGCAGTGGTGGTGGCCGGTTCGACAACCGCGGGCCAGTTCGTGACGCGGTTCGGTCTCAGGCGCACGCTGGCCGCGGCCCTCGCCGTCGGTGCGCTCGGTGCGCTCGCACTCGGCCTCGCGATCTCGCCGAACGGCACATACGTCGAACTCGTCCCCGGCCTCGTGGCGCTCAGCATCGGCGACGGGGTGGTCTTCACGACCATGTTCATCGCCGCCGCCACCGGAGTCCCCGACCGACAACAAGGCATCGCCTCCGGCATTGCCTCCACCGGCTCAGGCGCGGGAGCGGCTGTCGGCCTCGCCATCCTCGTCCTGGTGGCGACGGCAGGCCTCGACGGCCTGTCCGGTGAACAGCTTCGCGTTGCCACCGCCGACGGGATCAGCACCGCGCTCTTCGTCGTGGCGGGCGGAATCGTGCTGACCTTCCTCGTCGCCGTGGGCCGGTGCCCGACACCGACGGAACCGCACCCCGCCCCCGTGCCGTACCAGACCCGTCGCTGCTGACAGGAAACCGTGGCCCGGGTGGTCTGTTGTGGGTGCGGCAGGTGATGCTTGGTGCGGACGTGATGGATACGGCGCCTGGTCGGGCCGGTCCGGGGGCTGAACCTGGTCGGCAGCGTGCAGGTGTGAGGGGGCGGCGGGGGCGTGGAGTTGCTGGAGGGGTCGGACCCGGGGGCCATTGGTGGTTATCCGCTGCTGGCGCGGCTCGGTGAGGGCGGCATGGGGCTGGTGTATCTGTCCCGGACGGTGTCGGGGCGGCCGCTGGCGTTGAAGACGGTGCGTGCCGAGTTCGGGCGGGATCCGGGGTTCGAGGAGCGGTTCGCGCGGGAGATCCGTAACAGCGACCGGGTGCGCTCGCCGTGGACCACCGCGGTGGTGGACTACAGCCCTGTGGGCCAGCGCCCGCAGTGGCTCGCCACGGAGTATGTGGCCGCGCCTTCGTTGGCGGAGTGGGTGCAGCGGTACGGCCCGCTGCCCGAGCGGTCCGTACTGGCTCTGGCGGCCGAGCTGTGCGGGGCGCTGGGGGCGGTACACGCGGCGGGTCTGGCACATCGGGATGTCAAGCCGTCCAATGTGCTGTTGGGCCGCCGAAGCCCTTTGCTCATCGACTTCGGGATCGCGCGCGCGGCGGAGGACTCGCGCCACACCATGACCGGCGGCGTGATCGGTTCTCCCGGTTATCTGGCGCCGGAGCAGGCGAGTGCCGGGGGTTCGGGTGCGCCGGGTGATGTCTTCTCCCTGGCTGCGGTGCTGGTGTACGCGGCGACCGGACTGGGCCCGTTCTCCCACCGGGGCGAGGAGGTCTCGGCGGCGGTGTTGCTCTACCGCATCGTGCACGATGAGCCGAACCTCGACGGGGTTCCGGCCGCCCTGGTCTCGCTGCTGCGGTCCTGCCTGGCCAAGAACCCGCAGCAGCGGCCTGCGGTCGGCGCCGTCGGCGCGATGCTGGAACGCCTGGGCGGCCGGACCGGTACCTGGCCGCAGTTGCTGCCCGACGCGCTGGAGAGGGATCTCGCGGTACGGGAGGAGGAGGCGCACGCCTTGGTCTCCGCAGCAGTGCAACCGCCGCCGGTGGCGCCCGTGTCACGTGCGACTGCGGATACCCCGGCCTCTGACGGCGCGGGCGCCACCGCCCCGCCGACTGCCACTTCCCAGCGACGGCGGCTGTCCGGCCGTACCGCATGGGCGGCTGTCGCAGGGACCGTTACCGCGGCCCTGATCGCCACGGCGAGCACGCTGCTCGTGCAGCATTTCTCCGGCGATGACGCATCCGGCGCGACGCCTTCGCCGTCGCCCACCGTCGCTTCTCTTCCCGCGTCCTGGACCGGCACATGGGTCGGCACCGGCCCGGGCACCCCAAGGGCCGACGGCGTCACCCAGGCCCGGACCGGCCGGTTCGCCGTCACCCTGACCCTCCACCCGGCACTGCGCGGTGAACTGGCGGGCAAGCAGGTCAGCAAGGTGACCGAAGTGGGCAGCGGCCGTGAGCTGGGCTGCACCGAGGCCCTGCAACTGCGGGAGGTGCGCAGGACATCGATGGTCTTCGAGGCGGTCACCAGCCGCCCCACCGACCAATCGGCGTCCTTCTCCTGTCCCAAGGGCAGTATCTACATCGTCACGATGACCGGCCGCGACACCCTGGGCCTGGGCGACGAAGGTGCCCAGTCCGCCGGCGCGCCGTCCACCCTCACCCGGCGCTGACGGACGCGGCTCACACCCCACACCCACCGCCGGTGATCGGCCCCTGACCAGGCAACTCGGTCAGAGGGCCTGTCTCTTTGGCATTGTCCGCCGGCGACGCTGTTCCGCGCTGTCTGCCGGCAGGCCTCGTTCGGCCCGGTGACGACGACGGACTCCCTGGCCTGCTCCTATGCTTCGACCATGGCTCTGTGGATGTCCTGGGAAGTCTCGCCGATCGCCTCGGCGGGTGAGGATGTGGGCGACATCGAGGGCGCAGTGGAGGCTCTTGATCAGTCGGTGCGGCGGATTCAGGAACGAGCCACGCCCCCTGGCCACGCTGCGGTCCTGGATGAATCGGCGCGAGTCGTCCGCGATCTGATGCTCAGCGACGGCCGCGCGGCCGTAGAACGGGGAGAGCGCTGGACGGCCAAGGTGGGAGAAGTCGAAGTGACGCTGATTCCGCGTACGTGATGACCCCAGCGGCTGCTCAGCCTCCGGTTCATTCGGTGCTGCCCAGCGCGGTCATCGGGGTGGTGGCGCGGGTGGGCGCGGTCGAAGGGTCACCGACGGCGACAGG
Organism: Streptomyces sp. NBC_00885; assembly: GCF_045207475.1. Classification (NCBI taxonomy): domain Bacteria; kingdom Bacillati; phylum Actinomycetota; class Actinomycetes; order Kitasatosporales; family Streptomycetaceae; genus Streptomyces; species Streptomyces sp. NBC_00885. The sequence continues at coordinate 6,010,419 of NZ_CP108796.1, read as the reverse complement.
CGGTGGGGCCGGTGGTCAGATGCCGAACTCCTGCGGGGACAGACCGAGTACCGAGCACGCCTCACGCAGAACCTGCTCCTCGGCCGGCGCGACGAATCCGTCCGCACCGGCGACGACGAGGCCGGTCTGCACGACCGCCCTGGCCTCCGTCGGCTTCTTCGCCGCCTTGGCGATCTCCTGCATGACCTCCGCCTTGCCCTGCTGGAAGTTGAACGCCAACTGGTCGACGTGCTTGTTGAACCGCTGCCGCAGCTGGTCGGACGGGAAGTTCTGCAGGACGTCGTTGTTCAGGATCAACGACTCCACATGCTGCCGCTCGGCCGGATCGACATGCCCGTCGGCGGCCGCCACCAACGCGCACATCGCCATGCTGGCATCCCGGTAGGCGCCACTCTTCAGCTCGGCCTTGAGGGAGGTGAGCTGAGACTTGAGCGTGTTCACCAGCTGAGCCCGCGATCCGCCGGACGACCCCGCACCCGGCCGCCCATGTCCGCCGGAGCCCCGCGTCCCCTGCGACTGCTGCTGCAGATTCTTGGCCTGGTCCTTGATCCGATCCCACATCGCCACTCGTGCCACCTCGGCTTCTGCCCATGTCGTTCCGGTCGTCCCGCGATTTCGCGCGTCCTCCTGCCAACGCCTCCCGGCCCCGCCGAAGTTCCGCGCTCGGCCTGCCGTGTCGCCGGGTGCGCGAAGCCCGGCCGTGCGTGACCGCCCTCGTTGACGTCGGACATGGATGTCAAAGGCCCCCGGCCGTGATCGGCTGGGGGCCTTGAAGGAAGAGTCAGGCCGCCTCTCGATGCCGAACCACGGCGGGCGATCGCTGGGGGTCTCTCAGGCTGATCAATGTGCGGTCGCCGAATCAGCACCGCTACTTCAGGGCAGCAAGGCCCCTCTGCAGATCCTCGAGATTCATGACCGGCTCAAATGTGACGTCGGCGCCCATCTCCTGGAAGAACGGATCGGCGATGGAGGGGAGCTGCGAGCTGTCCTGCATGTCGAATACGAGAATCATGGAGCGCCCGCCCTCAGGGGTGAAGTAGGCGGCTTCCGGCTTCAGCCGCTCGATGGCTGACTTCACCGACGCGGGCATGGCTCCCCCCTTCGTCACCTGATTCGACATCTGGGTGTCCATGCGGGCTTTCATCATCATCCGCATCGCACGCTCTCCTCGCGCACCACGACCTGCGCGGTTCCGTCCGCGCTCGCTGGGATCCGGTGCTTCCCGCTCAGATTCCCCTCGCTGATCACCGGCCGCAACATCTCCTACGCCCTACGTGAGCCGGGCGAGGGCGACGCTGCCACCTGCAGACATCTGCAAGGTCGGTGGAGGGCTCCGCCCCGCCTCCGACTCCTACGCCCCGTCGCCTGCAGCCAGGTGTTCAAGCCCCAGCTTGGCGAGACGAGACCGGATGGCGCTCGGCTGTCGGCCGAATTCATCGGCGAGCTCGGCCGGATCGGTGGCCCCTGCTCGGTACCGGGTCAGGAGGCGTTCTTCATCCCGCGACGACCATGGCTGATACGCGTTGGGGTACTTGGCTCGTATGGCCGCGGGATCTTTCGGTTGACGGCTGCTGCCACGAGGGCCTGCCGGAGCGACCGATGTGATGTCGGGCAGCGGGTACCGGGCAGCTTCGACACCGGCGAGCCACAGGACGGCATGGTTGCCTTCGAAGGTCACCAGATCGGCGGGCACGTTGACGGCGCGCCGCAAGCAGTCTTCATCGTGCGGGTCGGGCAGGAAGTCCGTGAAGGTGACACGGATGATCGGTTGTGAGTCGCTGGTCGCCATGGACGCAGCCTGGCTGAGCATGATCGCCGGGGAAAGGGACTGTTGCGCCATTGCGGCCCGCCTGCGGGCGGCGCGCGATGACCAGCGGACAGGCGCCGGAGCGGAGCGGCCACCCGATAACCGGCCAGGTCCAAGGGCGGGGCAAGCAGTCCAGAGTGGCGAAGCACAGGGGCTCGATATAACCGATCGACACCCTCGTCCTTGATCGGGTTGGCTGGATGGCATGCCAGAGCTGCGAACCGATCGCCTTCTGCTCCGCCGGTGGCGGGAGTCCGACCTCGAGCCGTGGGCGGCGATGAACGCCGATCCCGAAGTCCGAGAATACCTGGGGGAGTTGCTGACACGGGAGCAGAGCGATGCCGCGGTGGCACACATGCAGGCCGTGTTCGATGGGCGAGGTTTTGGGTGGTGGGCGCTGGAAGCACGGGAGACCGGCGAGTTCATCGGGCGCGTCGGATTGGACGATGTGGGCGAGGACATGCCGTTCGCGGGGGTGGATATTGGCTGGCGGCTGGTGCGTTCGGCGTGGGGCCACGGTTACGCCACTGAGGCCGCCCTGGCCTGCCTGGCATTCGGCTTCGAGGTACTCGGGCTGCCGGAAGTGGTCGCGTCGACGACCGTCAACAACCTTCGTTCCCAGGCCGTGATGCGCCGGATCGGTATGACGCGCGACCCGGCCGACGACTTCGAGGATCCGAGCGTGCCCGAAGGGCCGCTTCGCCAGTGCGTGTTGTACCGGACGGCCCCGCCCAGTCGTTGATCGCGTAACTGCCTGGGGAACGGAGAGCGGACCTGGTGACTTTCAGGTACTCCCATCAGTGTCGGCCCCGCCCGCCGAGGGCCGGGCGGGGCCCAGCCGTGCGCAGTGCCACGGGCCGATGACGGGACCTGGGAGAAGGTGTTCACCGCCCTGCTCGCCCACGCCGACACCGAAGGCGCCCTGGACTGGGTGGTCGCGGTCGACTCCACGATCGTCCGTGCTCACCGGCACGCCGCCGGGGCCCGTCAAAGGGGCCCCGGTCGGTGAGCCGGCCGGCCATGGCCTCGGACGGTCCCGCGGCGGTCCGACCACGCAGATCCGGCCTAGAGCTTTGCGATGTCCTTGTGGACCAGTTCGGAGCCGTGGTACGCGGCCAAGCGCACCTTGAGCTGATAGCCCTTCGGCGCCTTGATAATCCGGTTGGGCGTCTCCAGCAGGTTGTTGCCGTAACAGGGAGGCTCGGAGTTGAGGGCGTTCCAACCGTCCCCCACGTCCTTCGGGTCGTTCCACTCCACCCAGACGCAGTCGGGCTCGCCGGAGTAGGCCTCCACCGAGATGATCTTGACCGAGTTCACCGCGCCGTCGACGTGCTCATAGGTCACCGTCGCGGAATTGAGGTGGCGGCCGGCACCGGCCACCAGGTTGACCGTGCTGGCCGCGGTGTCGGCAGCGGCCGGAGCCACTCCTCCCGCTACCGTCGCGGCGACGACCGCGACGGTGACAGACAGGGCAGGAAAGCGCATGATCCGTCTCCACGAAGCTAGTTGAGGAAGACTCACCTTGTGAGAGTGACTCCCGTGGGAAACGCGAAGCCTGCGACTCCGCCGTCACACGACGAGAGCCTCGGATATCCCGCCCCCCAGAACGCCCTCACCCTCTCCCAGAGCAACGGCCTCGCACATCGGTGAAACCACTGAGTTCGACTACGTAAGCGCGCGTTAACCTCGGCGTTTCATGACGGTCCGTCGGGTGTTCGGCGGGCCGTTTCGGCTGTTCAGGCTGAGTGTGGGCAGGTTTCGGAGCCGGCTCACGCGCGGTGGGCGGCGGGTTCCACGGCTCCGCTGGGTGGTGCGGGTGGCGTAGGTCAGGCGAGATCCGGAAGCTCCCCTTGGGGGTGTCGCCGTCAGGAGATCGGAGTACTCAATGACCCAGTCGAGCAATGGCGCGACGGTTCTTGGCGCACGAGTTTGGAAGGTCCCGTATGCGGACTGAGCCTGACCTGCACGTCCGCTGACCTGCGAGGGAGCGATGGTTGCTCCACACTCCCCCTGGCTCCCCCTCGCCCCCACCGGATCGGGCACGCGAGGGGCACGCCTCAGACGCCCGCGCCGGCCACCCACTCAGCCCTGAGGTCCGCGCACAGGATGCGTACCGTTGCGGTCGTCAGCCTCAGCTCGTGACTACATCCGGCCTCATCTGGCAGGACTTCGTCCAGACGAACGGAGCTGAAGTCCGACAGCTCGATCGACTCCCCGTCGTCAGCCGCGATCTGAACGCTCTTGACTCCGCTGTACCGAATCGTGAGCACGTCCTCCTCACAACCTGACCCGGCGAAACGGATCTCGTACTGCCCCAGTGAATCGGCAGCGGCGGGCAACGCCTGGGGCCTCAGGTCCTTGATGCAGCGAGGTGCCGAGAAGTCGTAGTGCTCCGGATGTGAGGCGAAGGCACGTGCTCCGGGCGGAAGGGCCAGCAGCAGCTCCGGGAGCTTGGAAACGTACGGACTCGGGTCGTGCCAGAAGATTCCCCGGCCCTGCTGCTCGACGACTGCATACTTCACGGTTCCCCCCTCTGCTGACGGCTCAACGTACCTGGGAGGCGTGACGATCGCACACGGGTCCGATGGCACGCCCGCCGACTCATCCGCACCGCCTGGACCCTCGGTGCACTCCGACCGCCCGCGCCGAATGGCGACGCCTCGTCGTATTGGCAGTCGCTGCGATTGTCCCAGGGCAATGCGGGATCGCCGATCGGTGGGCTGAGCGTGTGCCGCGCCGGAACACGGCGCTTGGCTTCTACGTCGCGAAGGACGCGGGCGGGATCGTGAAGCGCCACGTGCTGGGCGATCGTTGGGTGGAATCTGGCAGAAGCCCACCGTGTCTCCGTGGGCACTCCACTGTCCGCAGTCATCGCCGTCGCATCGAACGGCCAGCTCGGCCTCCTCGTCCAACCGAGCTCGCAAGAACACCACCACGTCATCTCTCATGAGCGCATCCTCGAGGACGGGGCACGCCCTTTACACCCGCTTTAGACATGGGCGCCGTGTTTGTACTGATAGAGCGATATAGCGCAGCTTTCCAGCCGTTTTGTCATGGAGGGGCTGGGGACTTCGAGCCGGTATCGTCCTCCGTTGCGTCGCAGGTCTCCCGAGTCTCTATACTCTGCGCCCATGTCCTGGCAGCCTCAACACGGCAACGGTGCGTACGGCGCAAGCGGCGCCAATGGCGTGTACCACGCGGAGCAAGCGAACCTCGCGGACGGCGCCAATGGCGTGTACGCCGGGAACGGCGCCTACCAGGACCGTGGCGACACCCAGGGCCTGCCGCTCGTGCCCCACCGGTACGGCGACAGCCCCCTGGCTTATGGCGGATACGTGGATCCGGCGGCCGGCAGGGGTGGCAGGAGTCGGCTGCGACCGGTCACGGGGTTGCGCCCGGCGATGCTTTCGGCCACCCCCGAGGCACGTACGCTGACGGTCACGATGCGTACGGTGGCGGCCACGACACCCATGAGGGGGGCTTCGGCCCCCATGAGACCGACCATGGGGCCTACGGCATCGAGCACGACCGCATATATCGAGACGACGGATACGCCTACGGCACCGACGACGACCAGGACGACGCAGGGCACGCCGACGGCTCGGTCTTCGTCGATGCATCGGGCCGCCGCAGTCGGCTGATCCGCCGTGCGGCCCTCGCTGTCGCGGCGGTGTGTGGTGCCTTCATAGCCGTCGTGATCGCAGGTTTCTTCAGTCCGGCGCCTTCCGGCGGCGTGCTGCCCTGGAGCCAGAAGCAGGAGCCGGAACGGGAGCAGAAGCAGGAGGGCTCGACGAAGGCCACGGATCAGCCCGGCTCGACCGACCGGCCCACCGCCGGCCCTTCCGCCACGCCCGCGGAGTCAGCGGCCCCGAGCCCCTCGCCCTCGGTGAGCGCCACCAAGACTGGCGGCGAGACCACGGAACTGCCCACCAAGGCGCCTACGACCACGGCCGCCTCCACCACAAGCGCGCCGGGCCAGGGGAACTCCGGCGACCACCCCGGCGGCGGTCAGGGATCGACCAGCGGCCAGGGATCGACCAAGGGACCTAGGTGAGTCAGGCACAGCGCGACACCGGAACGAACCGCTCCACCGGCAGCAGCCGTTCTCCCCGCACCAAACGCTCGGCACGACTGCGGTGACCCGCTCAACGCAGACGGCGCCGCCTGCCAGAACCAACCGGCATGCCCTGCGGCGCGACCCCCGCGCCCACTGGCTGCTGCTAGTGCTCACTCTCGCAGTCGCCGCCACCGCGCTGCTGTTCAGCGGTTACGGTCGGCACGAGATAACGCCCACCGCCACCCCCGCACATCACTGCACCGCCGCCGCCCCCGCGGCGGTACGCACGGGCGGCCCCGTGCTCAGCGAGGCAGGCGGAAAGGCGCACAGCGCGCACCTGCCCGCCGGGAGGGTCTCCCTGACCTACGACGGCGGCCCCGATCCCACCTGGACTCCGCCACTTCTCGACGTCCTGAAGAAGCATCACGCCAAGGCGACGTTCTTCCTGTCCGGCACCCAGGTGGCCGCCCACCCGGACCTCGTGCGCAGGATCCACGGCGAGGGCCACGAGATCGGCTCGCACACCTACACCGACGCCAACCTCGCACAGGTCTCGGCGGCCCGCGCGCGGCTCGAACTCGCCATCACCCAGAACACCCTCGCCGGCGCCACCGGCCTCGGTACACGTCTGGTGAGGCTGCCGCACACCGGGGACATCTCGTCCATGTGCGCCGACCAGTGGGCGGCCGGACGGCGCGCGATCGACGACGGCTACATCCTGGTTGCCGCCGACGCCGCCGACCGGAGCACGAAGCGGGGTGCGATCCGCCAGTTCAGCGGCTCGCAGGAGGCCGTCGACGCCACCGAGAAACTCTTGGCGTCCGCGCCGCACAGCGTGCGGTTCACGACGGTCGGGGCGGCGCTCGGGATGAACGGCGCGAGCTACCCCGTCTCGGAGGCCACCGAGGCGAAGGGCACAGCCGTCCTGTGGGCGCAGACCCTGTCCCGCGGCTTCGCCGACTCCATGACCTGGTTGCTGGTGGCCGCAGGTGTGATCTCCCTGGGGCGCCTCGTGTTGCTGTTCACGGTCGCCCGCGTGCACGTGCGCCGCACCCGCCGGAAACGGCGCCGCGGCAAGCGGCTGCCACCGGTCAACGACCCGGTCACCGTGATCGTGCCCGCGTACAACGAGGAGGCAGGCATCGAGGCGACCCTGCGCTCGCTGCTCGCTTCCACGCACCCGTACATCCAGATCATCGTGGTCGACGACGGATCGAGCGACCGCACATTCGAGATCGCCGAGTGGGTCAGGCAGGCGGATCCGCGCGTGATGGTGGTGCGCCAGCCCAACGCGGGCAAGGCGGCTGCTCTCAACACCGGTCTCGCCTGGGCACACTTCGACATCGTGGTGATGATCGACGGTGACACGGTCTTCGAGCCGGAGGCGATCCGCAACCTGATCCAGCCGCTCGCCGACCCGCGCGTCGGCGCGGTCAGCGGCAACACGAAGGTCGGCAACCGGCAGGGCATACTCGGCCGTTGGCAGCACCTCGAGTACGTCGTCGGCTTCAACCTCGACCGCCGCATGTTCGACGTGCTCGAATGCATGCCGACTGTGCCGGGAGCCATCGGCGCCTTCCGTCGGCAGGCGCTCACGGGCGTCGGCGGGGTCAGCGAGGACACCCTTGCCGAGGACACCGATCTGACGATGGCGCTGTGCCGCATGGGCTGGCGGGTCGTGTACGAGGAGTCGGCGATCGCCTGGACGGAGGCGCCGTCCACCGTCCGACAGCTCTGGAAGCAGCGATACCGCTGGTGCTACGGCACCCTCCAAGCGATGTGGAAGCACCGCAGGTCGCTTTTCGAGAAGGGGTCGGCAGGCAAGTTCGGCCGCCGCGGACTGACCTATCTCGCCGTCTTTCAGACGCTGTTGCCGTTGCTCGCGCCGCTCGTCGACGTGTTCGCTGTGTACGAGCTGCTGTTCCAGAGCGCCGCCCAGGCGGGGGCCGTGTGGCTCGGCTTCACGGCCGTGCAGGTGATCAGCGCCCTCTACGCGCTCCGCCTCGACAAGGAGAAGTTCGAACCGCTGTGGACTCTGCCGCTGCAGATCATCGTCTACCGGCAGCTGATGTACCTGGTGGTGGTGCAGTCGGTCGTCACGGCGCTGCTGGGCAGCAGGCTGCGCTGGCACCGGATGCAGCGCACCGGTTCGGCGACGGACACGCTGCAGCGGCAGCCGGCGTGAGGTTGTACGGCCGGACACCTCCAGCACGCCGCACGAACGGCAATTCGACCGTCGACCGATGACGCCACGTCCCGGCGTGCTCGCCCTGCCCTCGCCGTAAAGTGCACGATCCCGGGTCGGAAGAGGCCCCCAGCCATGATCGGCTGGGGGCCTTTGCACTGGTGGGCGCGGACGGTTTCGAACCGCCGACATCTGCTTTGTAAGCCTGGCACCGCTCGCGGACGGGTCTTTGCTGGTCAACCGTGGAGCACGGCGCTCGTCCTGTCTGCGGCTGTCTGCACCTTGACGCGCCTCGACTGACCGTGGTTGACCGCTCGATCTGGCACGGATCTGGCACGAGCGCCGTCGCCGACACCTGCCTTGTAAGTTCGGCTGGTCGGCCGTCGCACCTGGTCCCGCCGTGGGCGACGGTGCTGCTGGCAGCCGCTCGATGCTGCTGCTGTCCGCCGTCGTTGATGTCAATCGTGGATGTCAGGCCGCCCCGGCGTGCGGCGGCAACATGGCCTGGCTGGCCAACATTGGCCTCATGTCTAGCGTCCTTCGGCCGAGCCGTTGGCCTCTATTACATGCCGCAGTCGAGTACCTGCGAGCTCGATTAATCCGAACATGTGCTTCATTCGGGTCAGATCTACCAAATGACCACCCTGAGCCTCTTGCCAGCACTACTATGCAGCCTACCAACGAAAGGAAACGTGAAGTGCTTACAGATCCCGTATTTCAGCAAGCCGCTGGCGGTGTTATCGCAAGTGTTGTAGCTGCAACTAGCTCCCGTTTTGGAGTGACGCTAAAAGGAATGGGAAATCGAGCGCTCAAGGAAGACGAAGAGATTGTAAAGTGGTTCAGCACTTATCGAATTGCGGAGAGGCGGCCGGAAGTTACGGATATCCCTGAAGGGGTAAGCGAAAGTGAATTGTGCGAGATTCTGCGCAGTGATGCTTTCCATTCCACCGTCCATGAACTGCTAGCCGCCCGACTTACCGACGCTACCGACGAGGAGATTCAAAGGATCCACGACATCTTTCGATTGACGGTGTCTTCCGTCAATCCCCATATTGAACTCGACGAAGTTTCTGATGCGCTCTTTGAATATTACGATGGCGAAATTTGCGAAATTGTCGGCAAGCTCCAAGGGGCGTCAAGTGAATTCCTCCCGAGGATCAAGAGTGAGGCCTACTCGGCCCGCATGATCTCTTCCTTGCGAGCCATTGAAAGACGTCTCAAATCATTCGATGTCTCGAATCCTAAAGAGGAGAGAGAGTTCATTCGGCGCTACCGAAACCATGTAGTGGAGAATTTTGGGAAGATTGAGCCTCCAGATTTCGAGAGGCGACGGCGCGTATCAATCGAGGATCTCTATGTTCCACCAGAGATCACAAGAATGGATTCCTCTCCCCCAGACGCAGTCAACACCTGGGAACTTGTTGACCGCATCGACAGGACGGTTCTGCTTGGAGACCCAGGAGGCGGGAAGACCACAACTTCTAATGTCATAATGCATTGGCATGCAAAGTCAAGCGATCACCGAGTACCGTTTCTTGTTACTCTACGCGAGTTCGCTTCTCAGGATCCTCCAGCCCGTTCCGTCTTGGGTCATATCGAGCACAATCTTGAGACGTTCTACCAGTGTCCGGCACCTAGCGGGCTTATTGCAAAGCTACTCCTGAACGGCTCAGCTCTCGTAATCTTTGATGGCCTTGACGAGCTGATCGATACGACTCGACGCGCCGAGGTGACGGCAATCGTGGAGCGATTCGGCTCAGAGTACCCCATGGCCAGAATTCTCGTCACCTCGCGCTTGGTTGGATATAACCAAGCGCGACTGGACGATCAGCAGTTTGTTCGTTACCGAGTCGGCGGATTCGATGCGGACAGGGTGGCCGAGTACGTTGGGAAATGGTTTTCCCAAGAGGATGGAATCAGCAGTGCAGAGAGTGAGCGTTTTTCATCCGCTTTCATGGATGAAAGCGCCCCCGTTTCAGATCTGCGGTCTAACCCACTGATGCTCGCCCTCATGTGCATCTTATATCGGGGAGAAGGGTCGATCCCTCAGAACAGACCAGAAGTATATGAGCAGTGCGCAAATTTGCTCTTCCGGAAGTGGGATGCGAGGCGTCGGATCCACACCGAGCTGCGCGCGCGTGCGCACGTGGAGCCATCTCTACGCCATCTAGCTCACTGGCTTTTCGTAAGAGAGGACAGCGAGTCTGCAGTCACCCAAAGAAACCTGATCTCCGAAACAGCCAACTTCCTACATCACCGCGGATTCGAGTCCAGGGAAGAGGCAGAAGAAGCTGCAGATGAGTTCGTCAATTTCTGCAAAGGGAGAGCCTGGGTATTCAGCGACACAGGCACAACTGCGAAAGGGGAGACTCTATACACCTTCACGCATCGTACATTCCTGGAGTATTTCACAGCCGGTTTTCTGGCGTCAGTGACCGACACTCCGGAACAGTTGGCGAAGGCGTTGGCTCCACGTGTCGCAAAGCAAGAGTGGGAAGTGGTTGCGGAGCTCGCCGTTCAGATGAAAGACCGTGCCGTGGACCAGGGAGCGGCAAGAATTTATAAGAATCTGCTTGCAGATCGGAGATACACATCTGTCCAGAGTCGGGCCAATCTGCTTAGCTTCCTTGCCTCGTGTCTACAATCAGTGGATCCCCCTCCCGCTGCTGTACGGGAACTCACTATCTCTATCCTGGACCATCTATTCCAGGGTGATTTGGATAGCGAAAATCGCTATGCGCCCCTGGTTTTGCTGTTGAGGCACGCAGGAACGTATCGCGAAATCGTTGCGAGTGAGATCAACTCTAGGATCGAAAGCCTCATTGTCTCAGGCGATATGGAAACCGAAAGGAACGCGCTGAGGTTGGCTGTTTGGTGTAGTCCTCGATACGGCTTCATCCTTCGAGGGCGACCGGGTGGATTGAGTGATGAAGTTGCGAGTTTCTGGGAGTCTTTCACCGAAGAAAACCAAAACCGGTACGCGTCAAATATCGTTGCAGCGGCCGAGGACGACTCTGGTTTCTTGTACCTTGCCCTGATCAAGGAGCTTGTGGATCTGGACGCCGTGCTGGCGACTGCTGATGGTTTTCACAAGCTCACGGCAGCCGGTCATCCGGCTGGGATTTTCGGCCTTATCTGGGGACCCTTTCTGCTGCACTCTATTATTCGTCTACTTAGGGCGGAGCCTGAGGAGTTCCCAACCCTCACCAGGAATATGGAGTCGGTTGGGCGTTACCTTCTAGTGCACCCAACCCCTCCGTGGCTCGGTCAGGACAGGACGGTGTGGTCGGGCTTCCTGCAGGAACGTTCTGGTGATGAGTCGCCACACTTGAGTCCCGAAGCGTTTCTTGGCGCAGCTGCATTGATGATCGGGATGGTCGAGTATTCCGGTAACGTCGGAATTCGGAGCGGACACCCGCAAGACTTGGGATGCCTTTCCGGGCTGCAACCCTATTTGATAAAACGCCTCGGTTTGGCGGATGTCGATCTCTCGCCGCTTCCTGTCCCGCAGGAGTTTCAATCAATCTTCGAGCGCTGGGCTGCCAGGCAATTGGATGTGACTGAGGGCCCAAATACGCGCTGACCAAGGTCGGTGGAGCGGGTTTGGCCGGTGTCCTGCCCGGTTTGGGGTCGAGCATGATCAGGGGGCCGTACGCTTGCCAGCTACTCGGGCAGGCTTGCCCCCCTGCCCGTAATTTGTCCGAGTGGCCCCCTGGTCTTGCTCGACGCGGGACCCGGACCGGGGAGGTGGCTAAAGCCGTGGAGCCGACCGCCCCAGCCCCCGCCGGCCTCTCTCTGACCGTTTGGTGTCCGCGCTCGGTGCGCCGCCGCCCGGCCGGGGGCAGCCGGGCGAAGACAAAGGCAGCCCCCGAGCCGGGGGCTGCGGCGCGCGCCGCGCTTGCGCGGCGCCTTGAACCCGTACAGAAGATTTCTACTCACCGCCTCCGCGGCGACCGTGGGGACCGTGATCGTCACCTGTTGGCGGTCAGTCTCGGCGGCTACGCTGGTCCGCGCCAGCTGATGACTTAGGGAGTGGGCTCAAGGGATGGGACCGAAGTCGGAGCGGGTCTACCGCACGATTCGCGAGTGGGTTGCGTCGGGTCGGCTGAAGCCCGGCGAGAAGCTGCCCTCTGAGCGCACCCTCGAAAAGGAGCTGGAGATCGGTCGCACCCAGCTGCGGACCGTACTGGCGAAGCTCGTTGCCGAGAAGGTGATCGAGTCGTACGCCCGCAGCTCCTACCGGGTCCCCTCCCGCGCTGTGAGTGTCGAGCGGCCGGACGATCTGGAGTCGTGGCAGATCCATGGCGAGCGGACTGTCTACGACAACCGCTGGGTGAAGCTGGCGCTTGTCGACGTTGAGCCGCCAGGTGTTGAGCGCTTCGAGCATCACGTTGTGCGGCTGCACCACGTCTCGATCGCAGCCGTACTCGATGACCAAGACCGAGTGCTCATGCTCTGGCGCTACCGCTTCGTGCCTGACAAGTGGGGCTGGGAGCTCCCTGGCGGAATCGTGGACGAAGGGGAAGACCCCCATGCGACCGCGCTCCGCGAGGTTGAGGAAGAGACCGGCTGGCGGCCGAAGTCGCTGGATCACGTGGTCACCTATCAGCCCATGGTCGGCATGGTCGACTCACCGCATGACATCTACGTCGGCAAGGGCGCGCAGCATGTCGGCGATCCGACGGACGTTGAGGAAGCTGGGCACGTTGCCTGGGTGCCGCTCTCGGACATCCCGGGGCTGATGGCCAGAGATGAGCTGATGGGCTCGGGCACCCTCGTTGCACTCCTGCACCTGCTGGCCGCGCGCGGCGAAGGAGCTCCTACAGCTTCTGCGTGAGCTGCTCGATACGTCGCCGGTGGCGCACGGACCCCGTGCGGTTGGCCAACAAGCGTGCCTGCTGTAGATGCTCTTGGGCCTGGGCGTGCTCCTCGCGCGCAAGGTGCGCTTGGGCAAGGTCGCATCGAAGGCCCGATGTGGCTCGTATGAACGTCGGGTCGGCTTCATCGAGCGCGGTGTAGAGGCTGCCGAGCGCTTCGTCGTCGCCCAGCATCGCGAGTGCGTTCCCACGCCATCGGGCCAGATGACCGCCGTTGAGGAAGATGCTCAGCATGTCCGCGTCCCGGGCCTCGATGCCCGCGGGCAGAACAGAGTCAGCCTTGTCGAGGGCGCGACGGCAGTCATCCGCCAGCCCGGCCTTGGCGCAGAGCTCCGCCTCGGCCGCGTACAGCCATGCCTGCAACCGCGGCGACATCTGGTTACCACCCAAACGCTGAGCCTCGCGTACGAGATCAACCGCCATCTCCGGTCGCCCGGCATCGTTGAGCACATACGCCTGCTCAGCCGTGGCGTGCGCGAGATACATCGGCTCGCCTGCCTCTTGCGCTGCCCGCTTGCCCAACTCGTAGTGTCGCCAAGCCCTTTCGACGCCTCCGGCATCAAGGGCTTGCCAGGCTGCGAGGGTGGCCGCTCCAGCGAGGGCGAGAGCAACAGGACGGCGTGTCTCGGGAAGGACAGCGAAGGTGAGCGCGTCCTCAAGTGTCGCCAGGTGTCCCGTCATCTGGTCGACGAGTGCCGCCGCGCCCATCTGGCGGTCGACCGTGCGCAGCAGCTCGGTCTGATCCATGAAGGTCTTCACCATCGTCAGACTGACGCTGCGTGCAGAGTCGATGCGGCTGATCAGGTCGTCGTAGCCGCCGACTACCGGGGGCGGGGCGGCAGGACTGTGCCGGCCGAATAGCTCCTCGTCGGTGACACCCAAAACCGGCCGCAGGATCTGGGCGTAGCGCTCGCTGATCGAGCGCTTGCCGTTCTCCCACTCCGAGACGTAGACGCGCAGGCTGGCGGTCGAACCGACGTCGAGCACATGCCGTCTCGCGTACTTCTCGATCTCGTGGATAAGGCGCGCTTGTGACCACTCGCGCGCGGTCCTCACCTCTCGCAGCCGGTTGAGCACCTGTACCGCCCCCGCTGGTTCCGACAGCTCCTCAAAGAAGCATGCCTCACATCGCAGCAGGTCGGCAGGGGTTAACAGGTCGGGTTAACGGTGCGGCAGTGAACCTCTGTTGGCTACCGGGTCGTTGAGCGGCGCGGTTCTCTAGAAGCGTCGCAGAAAGGCGAGTTGAGAAAGCCAGACGACGACATCGCTTGACAGCTGGTGCGCACCAGATGCAACCTACTGGTGCGCACCAGTTGGGAATGCAGAAGCCCTGCGGCGCTGCCACAGGGCTCCAACGACTCAATGCAGGAAGCGACGCCCTACCGCCAAGCAAGTCGTCGCTTCCGCCCCTACAAGGGAGCCTCCATCATGTCATCGTTCAAGATCGACACCTCGACCGCCGTCGTGTTCGTTGCGGTTGAGCCGAAGATGAAGATCATCAACAAGCAGACCGAAGAGGTCGCCGTCGACCGGGAGACCGGCGCGAAGATGATGACGGTCGGCCTGACCATCGCGGATGAGGGCGAGGCCAACCTCTACACCGTCTCGATCCCGGAGACGGGTGTTCCGGCGGGGCTCACGCTCGGCATGCCGGTCAAGGTCGTCGGCCTGAAGGCCCGTGACTGGGAGAACACGTTCAACGGTGAGAAGCGGTTCGGCATCGCGTTCCGCGCGGTCGCGCTGGTCGCCCCGTCCACGGCCAAGGGCTGAGCGCCGTGTCGGGAACCTGGTTCCTCGTCATAGCGCTGGTCGTCACCGCTGCGGCGCTGGTGCTGCGGAAGGTCTGCCCGGCCTGGTACTGGCGCACGTTCGGGGTCGTCTTCGCGATGCTGCGGGTGGTCTTCCGGTACTCCTCGGTCATGGACGCGTGCGGGCTCACTGTTCCTCCGTCCCGGCTGCGGCTGGCCCTGGCCCGGATGACGGGCCGCCCGGCTCCCGAGTCCCGGGTGCCGCGGATTCTGCGGATGCGGCCGACGCGTACCGGTCTGGTGCTGCGGCTGAAGATGCGGCCCGGTCAGGACGCGTTCGACTTCACGGCCTCCACGGACCGGCTGCGGCACTCGTTCTCCATGCACGGCATCACCTCGCGTGAGGTCAAGTCGGGCGTGGTCGAGCTGCGCATGACCGGCTACGACGTCCTGGCGCAGGTCCAGATGCCCGCGAAGGTCGAGCGCGAAGGGCTGCGCATCCCGGTCGCGCTGCGGGAAGACGGAGAGGTCCACTACCGCGACTATCAGGAGGTGCCGCACTCGCTGAACCTCGGCACGACGAAGTCGGGGAAGTCGGTCTATCAGCGCCACTTGGTCAAGGAACTCGCTGCCCGGCACGTCGCCCTGGTCGGCATCGACTGCAAACAGGGCGTCGAACTCGCCCCGCTGGCCCGCCGGTTCTCCGCCCTGGCCGACAACCCGGACGATGCCGCCGACCTGCTCGAAGCGCTGGTAGAGCGGATGGCCGAGACGTATCAGGTGATCCGGCGCGAGCAGCGGATCAGCGCGGACACCCCGGATGCGGAGATCACCGCCGACATCTGGGGCCTGCCCGAGCACCTGCGGCCGGTGCCCGTCGTCCTCCTGGTCGACGAGGTCGCCGAGCTGGCGCTGTTCTCCAACACCGCAGAGAAGAAGCGCCGCGAGCGGATCGTCACCGCCCTGGTCCGCCTGGTCCAGCTCGGCCGCGCGGCGGGGGTCTACGTGGAGATCTGCGGGCAGCGCTTCGGCGCCGAGCTCGGGGACGGCATCACGATGCTCCGCGCCCAGCTCACCGGCCGCATCTCGCACCGGGTCAACGACGAAGCCTCCGCCAAGATGGCCTTCGGTGATATCTCCCCGGATGCCGTGCTGGCCACGACACAGATCCCGGTCGAGCGCCCGGGTATGGCGGTGGCCGGTGACTCCACGGGCGGCTGGGTCCGCATCCGTACGCCGTTCACCTCGATGCGGCAGGCCGTGAACGCCTGCACCGCGCACGCTTACCGCGCTCCCGCGCTGGATGGCCTGGATGCCTTCCGCCCGGTGCTGCCCGCCCTGGTGCCGGTCGAGATCCCGGCCCCGGCGGTCGAGCCCGCCACGGCCTGAGCACATCCCGCACTCCGGTCGGCGTGACCGTCTCGCGCCAGGTCCCTACCCGAGCCATGCCCGAAACGATCCCCGCCGCTGCCCGGCGGCAGGCCATCTGCGCCCCGCCGGGCCCGGCCTCAACTCCCAAGGAGGTGAAGACCTGTGAGCCGCTCGATCCGCCCGGATGCCGTGCTCGTGCAAGCCGTGATCGCCGGTGCCCTGTCCTTCGCCCACCTGCACGACATCGCCGCCGCTGCCGGACAAGACGGCTGGAAAGCCTGGGCCTACCCGATCTCCGTGGATCTGCTGCTCGTCGCTGCCTGGCGACGGCTACGCATCCTGCGCAGTGCTGGCGGGCCGACCCGCTCGGCGTGGACCTGGTTCGCCGTCGCCCTCGCCGCGTCTCTCGGGGCGAACGTCGCCACCGCGGGACTGCTCGACCTGACGAACGTCCCGGCCTGGCTGCGGATCCTGGTCGCCGGGTGGCCTGCCCTGGCCTTCCTCGGCGGAACGCTCCTCGTCCACACACCCGCTGACCGCGAGAACACGGAGCCTGGGCCTCTGCCGGTGGTGGAGCCCGTGAGTGTGCCGGCCGATTCGGCACTCGAACCCGAGCTCGATGCGGTCGAGGCTCCCGAGCCGGTCCCGGCCTTGCCTGCACCACCGCCCGCTGACGTACCGCCCGCGCTCGTGGACCACGCCCGCAAGCTCGCCGATGCCTACCGCACCGCGACCGGCCACGCGATCGACGCCGACACCCTGCGCGACCGCCTCGGCCTGCCCGGCCCGATGGCCGACCAGCTCGCCGCTCACTTCGTCTGACGGAGGTCTTATGTCCAGCCACATCGCCGCCTCGATCAGCTTCCACCTGACCGAGAAGCCGTTCGTCATGTGCCACGACTACGGCACGAATCGCACCCCGATCCTCGCGGTGCAGGACACGCACGCCGCGCTGGCGCTCGCCGCCCGCGACGACCTCGCCCCTGCTGAGCACCTCAGGTTCGCGCGGGAACTGATGGCCGCCGTGAGTGCCTACGCCGCCGCCGTCGAGACCTACACCGCCGCCAGCGCCGCCCAACTCACCTGACCAGACAAGGAGAACCGCTGATGGTTGCCCGCGACTTCTTCCACTCCATCACCCGGATCGGCCCGGTGCAGATCGGCACCCACCGCGACCGTCACGGACGCACCAAGCACGCCGCGGTGTGCAGCAACGACAACTGCGGCTGGTCCTCCGACTTCACCACCCGATCCGCCGCTGAACTCGCCGCCCGTACCCACCGCTGCCGCGTCCACTGACCCCCAGGAAGGCCCTGCCGTGAACGTCGAACTTCCGCTGATCGTCTTGGTCGCCGTCTTCGGCTACTTCGGGATCAAGCTCATGCGCCCGCCGACCTGGCTGATCATCGTGCTCCTCCTCGGCGGCTTCCTCCTCGCCGACACCTTCCTCGCCCCGGCCATCGAGTCCGGCACCCAGACCGGCGTCGACGTCGTCAACGGCACCACCAAGTGACCCATCCAGAAGGGAGATCCACCATGCTCCGCCCACGCATCCCGACCATGCCCACCCCGACCGGAATCGTCGCCCCGATCGTCCATTCGGCTCCGATCGAGCAGCAGCACCAAGCCGCCGCGTGCGCCTGCCAGCACCCCGCCCCGGTTCGCGCCATGCCCGCGGTGCGGCTCAGCCCGGCCGGATTACTCGCCGTCGTCGGCGGTGGTGCCGCGGTCGTGCTCGTGGTCGGCGCGGTCCTGGTCTCGCTGCTGCTCGCCGTCGCCGTCACCGCCGCATCCGTCGCGGTGTGCGCCGTGGTCCTGCGCTCCATGGTCAACAACCCGCGCCATCGCTGACCGGCCCTCCGGGCGGCCCTGAAACCGCCAAGTCTCCGCCGCCCGGACGGCCCAGCCCCTACCCGACTTCATCAACCGGAAGGACTTCACATCATGCCCCAGCCCAGCCATGCCCCGGCTCGTGTCTGCCCCGGCTGCGACGGCTTCGCCTCCGCCGCCGTCACCCTCGGCGGCCGCGACCGCAACGGCAACCGGCGCACCATCACCGCGCACTGCCGCACCTGCCAGGGAACCGGGACCGTCCCGCCCCTGCGCCAGCTCCTCGACGCTGCTGCTGCCGCCGCCTTCGCCCGCCGATGACGGCCCCAGCCGACCTCTCACCCACCGTCGACCACCCCGGCGTGCACGTCGCCAAACCGCCAGGGACTACCCCGCTACCGGCTCCTACGCCTGCTGCTGCGGTACCTCCGGCCGCGCCCAGGGCGATGACAACGTCCGCGACCTGGTCGCCGAGTGGATCGACCACCGCAACACCTGCCCCCACCGCTGAACCCCTGCCGGGGCACCCCGCCGCTCCCACGGCCGGTGCCCCGGCATCCCCCGATGACCTCTGAGAGGAGGACCCTTCCTTGACCACGACCGCGCCGCCGCCCGTGGGCGACCTCGCCTTCCTCGCCTCGCTCGGCACCATGCCCGGCCTCATGCGGCAGCTGCGGGGCCTGGGCGGCTGCACCACCCCAATCCGCCTCGACGGACAGCGCACAGAGCACACCCTGAACACCGTGACCGGTGAGATCGGCCCCGTCGTCCACCACTTGAACTCCTCCGACCTGCCCGCAGGGAACCTCCTGGTCCGGTGCAACAACCGGCGCGCCACCCGCTGCGCCGCCTGCGCGGAGACCTACCGCCGCGACACCTACCAACTGATCACCGCAGGCCTGCGCGGCGGCAAGGGCACCCCCGAGGCAGTCGCCACCCACCCGCGGGTGTTCGCCACCTTCACCGCCCCAAGCTTCGGCCCCGTCCACAACCGCCCCACCAAAGGCCGCTGCCGCTGCGGGATCCAGCACCCAGACGACGCACCCGAGCTGGGGACCCCGCTCAACCCCGAGACGTACGACTACGAAGCAGCCGTTCTGTGGAACGCGCACGCCTCCAAGATCTGGGCCCGGTTCTCCATCTACCTCCGCCGCGAGGTCGCCAAGCGCGCCGGACTCAGCCAACGCGAATTCCGCGATCACGCCCGCGTCTCCTTCGCCAAGGTCGCCGAATACCAGCGCCGCGGCGCGATCCACTTCCATGCCGTGATCCGACTCGACGGCCCCGAAGGCGGCGACACCGCACCCCCGGCCTGGGCCACCGCTGAACTCCTCGCCGACGCCATCCGCGCCGCCGCTGATGCCGCAGATGTTCCCGGCCCCGTCGTCGACGGCCGCGCCCACACCTTCGCCTTCGGTACCCAGCTCGACATTCGCCCGATCCGCTCGGCCGACTTCGACGGCGCCACCGAACTGACCGAACGCGCCGTCGCCGCCTACATCGCCAAGTACGCCACCAAAGGAGCAGAGACCGCGACCGGCACCCTGGACCGCCCCATCAAGTTCCTCGCCGAACTCGGCCGCAAGTCCATCCCCGAGCACGCACGCCGACTGATCCGCACCGCCTGGACCCTCGGCGCCCGCAAGGACCTGGAAGACCTCCGCCTGCGCGCCTGGGCCCACATGCTCGGCTTCCGCGGCCACTTCTCCACCAAAACCCGCCGCTACTCCACCACCCTCGGCGCACTCCGCACCGCCCGCGCCGAATGGCGACGCCTCCAAGCCGCCATCGCCCACGGTGACGAAAACCCCGTGCCGGCCAACTCGGACAGTGACGAAACGACGCTCGTCCTCGCGCACTGGGCCTTCGCCGGAACCGGACTCACCCGCGGCGAGGAATGGCTCGCCGCCTCCATCACCCCCGACAGCACGGAAGGAGACATGGCCGCATGACTGACCGACTGCTCACTGTGGAGCAGGCCGCCCAGCTTCTCGGCACAACCGCTCGCTTTCCCCGGCGGCTGATTGCCGAACGACGGATCGCCTTCGTGAAGGTGGGGCGGCATGTCCGCATCCCTGAGCGCGCGTTGACGGACTTCGTTGCGGCCAACACCGTGCAGCCGATCACCACGAGTCGCCGTCGCTTCGGGGCGGTGGCCTGATGGCGAACCGGAAAGGCAAGCGTCGTCGGTTCGGCGCGGTGCGCAAGCTGCCGTCCGGCCGCTTCCAGGCGCGGTATCCGGGTCCGGACGGCCTGTTGCGTTCCGCGCCGGAGACCTTCCCTTCCCAGACCGACGCTGATCGCTGGCTGGTGCGCAAGGAAGCCGAGATCATCGAGGGTCGCTGGCAAAATCCGGACGAGAAGGTCGTGTTCGGTGTCTACGCCGAAGCCTGGTTCAAGGAACGGGACTACGCCGCCACCACTCGGGAACGCAACGGCAGCGCCCTGCGTCTGCACATCCTGCCCACCTTCCAGCACGCCGTACTGAGTGAGATCACGACACCCCAGATCCGACGTTGGCGCGCCGAGCTCCTGGCCGCGGCTGTGGGTGAGCCGACTGTGGCCAAGGCCTATCAGATCCTTCGAGCCATCATGAATACGGCGGTGGACGACGGCGTGATTCAACGGAATCCGTGCCGCATCAAGGGCGCTGGCGCCGCGAAGACCGCCGAACGGCCGTTCCTGGAAGTTGCGGAGGTCTTCCAGCTCGCCGAATCTGTGCCCGCGAGATTTCGTGTGCTCATCCTCCTGGCTGCGTTCACCGGCCTGCGCTTCGGAGAGCTGGCCGCTCTCGAACGTCGTGACGTCGACCTCGAACGGCGCACCGTCTCAGTGCGTCGCGCTCTCGCCGAGACTCGGACGGACGGGCTGCTGATCAAGGCTCCCAAGAGCGCGGCTGGCGTCCGTACCGTCGCGTTCCCGGCGTCACTGACGGCTGAGCTGGCTTTGCATCTCGACCTGTACACCGAGTCGAGTCCAAGGGGCGAGTCTTCACCGGGGCACGGGGAGGCCAGCTTCGCCGGAACAACTTCCGCCGCGTCTGGCTCCGGGCTGTCGAGAAGGCCGGACTCGGCGACGTGCACTTTCACGACCTCCGGCACACGGGCAACACCCTCGCTGCCACCGGCGGCGCAACGACGCGTGAGCTGATGCAGCGCATGGGGCACTCGTCGGTTCGGGCCGCGCTGATCTATCAGCACCTGGTCAACGGACGGGATCAGGCGATCGCTGCTCACGTCGATGAGCTGATCAAGAAGGTTCGGCCAGCCGACTCCCCTGCTGACGATCCCGAGGAAGCATCTGGCACGTAAGTGGCACGACGCCCCTCCCCCGCCGCCGTCGCGGAGGAACGAATAAGGCCCAGGCTCCCGGTTCGCTACCGGTGACCTGGGCCTTCGTCGTGCTTCCTTCTGGTGGGCGCGGACGGTTTCGAACCGCCGACATCTGCTTTGTAAGAGCAGCGCTCTACCCCTGAGCTACGCACCCGTGGATGAGGCAACAGCGTACATGGCAGATGGGGGCGCGCTGCAAACCCGTTCCCCGTGACCAGGCCGCTACTGGGGCTATCCCCACCCCGCACTCGGTGGTCCCCCGGATCGTTCCACCCCTGTCCCCGCTCATACGGTGAGATCACATCGGCGATACCGCCTGAACCAGACCTGGGGGAAACGATCACCATGGACGCACTCCGCACCCGCCGTGCCCGCCGTGCCGGCCGTCGGGCGCTCGTTGTGTTCGGGGGCGCCACGGTCCTCGGCCTCTCGCTGACCGGGTGCGGGAGTGCCGATGCCGGGGAGGCGCCCGTCGAGAAGCGGGCGTTTCCGTTTGCCGGGAAGGCGCTCACCATCGACAGTGACGACTCCGACATCGAGCTGCAGCCCGCCGATGTGAAGGACGTGCAGGTGACCCGGCAGGTCGACGGGTGGGTGTTCCTCGGGAACGGGCCCGAGGCCACCTGGAAGATGGAGGACGGGAAGCTCACCCTCCGCGTGAAGTGCGATGCCGTCGCCAGTGACTGCGAGGCGCGGCACATCGTAAAGGTGCCCCGCGGCGTCGCCGTGACCGTTGAGGATGACAACGGGAGCGTGACCGCCAGTGGGTTCGACACCGCGCTGACGATCCGGTCCGACAACGGTTCCGTGACGGTACGGGATTCCAGCGGGCCGCTGGAGCTCGACAGCGACAACGGGAACGTCGTCACCGAGCGCGTCAAGGCCCGGACCGTGAGTGTCGACTCGGCGAACGGGGACGTGAGGCTCGGGCTCCTTGCCGCGCCCGAGCGGGTCGAGACCGTCAGTGACAACGGGTCGGTCCTCATCGAGCTGCCGCGCTCGGGGGCTCCGTACGCCGTGACGGCCAAGAGCGAGAACGGCGACGTGGACGTCGACGTGCCGAACGACAGCAGCAGCTCACACGTCGTGAAGGCGCGCAGCGACAACGGCAAAGTCACTGTGCGAAGCGCGAACTAACCGGCCCGTGTGTTCGTCCTTACCTGGTGGGAGAATGAACCGGGCAGGGCGACACAGCACGGGAGAGGGATGTGACGGCGACACACGCGCGGCCGCACGCCAGAGCGCAGGCGCGAGCGAGTGCCGTCCGGGACGTCCTCGCGCTTGTGCTGTTGCCCCTGCCGTTGATCGCCGTGGCGCTGCCGGGCACGTTCGCCGGCGGGGGGACGCGGCGCTGGTTCGGCGGGCGGGGTGAGAGTCACCGGGCCGATGCGCAGGCCGCGAAGGATGCCGCGGCCGCCGCCTTCTACGAGCTGGACACCGCCCAGCGCGATCTGCGGATCTCGATCGAGACGATCAGTGCCGTCGACAGTTCGCCGGGGGCTCGCCGGGCCGTGGACGACTTCGCCGCGCTGGGGCAGCGGATCGACGAGGCGAGCGATCGGTACATCACCGCCGTCGACGCGCACGATCTCGACCGGGACGATCTGGAAGCTTCGGTCGCCACGCGGGCCCGCGGGGAGCTGGACCGGGCCAAGGACGAGCTCGTACGGGTCAAGGGCGATCTCGACCGGTTCGCCCAGGGGCTCGGTCCACTGCTCGACAAGGCGGAGACACAGCTCGCCCGGCTCGCGCCCGCCGTCGAGCGGGCGAGACAGGCGCTCCTTTCCGCGAGCAATGCTCTCGATTCGGTGCGGAGCTCCGGACTGCGAGCAGATCATCTCGCGGCCCGACTCGCGGCCCTCGCCCCTGAGCTGACCATGCTCAATCAGGGCGCGGGCCGGCACGGCGTCGCCGAGACCCTCCAGCGCGCCGACCGGGTCCTGCGCGACGCCGAAGCAGTACGGGCCGAGGCCGAGCGGCTGCCCGAGCGCGCCGCCGAGACCGACAAACGCCTCGTCTCCCTGCGTACGCGCGCCCAGGCCCTCACCAACCGCGCCGGATCCGTCGAGCCCGTCCTCAGCGAGCTCCGGCGGCGCTTCTCCGCCGCCTGCTGGCAGGATCTGCAGCCCGTCCCCGAGCAGGCGGCAATCAGCGTCCGCCAGGCCGAGGACAAGCTCACGGAGGCGGCGAAGGCGCGCGACGAGCAGCGCTGGGCGGATGCGACGGCCCTGCTCAGTACGGTACGGGCGCTGCTGAACACCACAGACGAAGCCGTATCTGCCGCAGGCGACCGGCTGCAGCGGCTCAATGCCGTGGCCAAGGACCCGCAGCAGGAGATCGAGCGCACCCGCTTCGCCATCCGCGACGCGCAGCGCCTCGCCATGGCCGGGCGCAACACCCCCGATCCCCGGCACGCGCGGCCGCTGGACGACGCCGTGGGGCGGCTGGAGCGGGCCGTCGCGGGGCTCGAGAACCGTCACCCCGACTACTGGCACTTTCTGATGGAGACCGAGGCCGTGCGGAACACGGCCGCACGTGTGGTCGAGCAGATCCGCGACGAGCGCGGCGCGGGCCACGCCTGAGCGACGTCCACCCGGCGGCCTGGCCCAGGCCCTCCCTTCGGCCCGGCCCCGAACCCACCGATTGAACGCTGTCGCACTCGGGCGGATCCTAGGAGTACGTACGTCCAAAGGAGGCCGGACATGGCCGCACACGTACCGCTCCCCAAAACCAGCCGGACCGCGAAAACCAGCCGGAACGCGCCCCTGCTCGACGAGCACCTCCCCGTCGACCACCGGCTCAACCAGGTCTACCGCGTGGGCGCCGGGCTGATGGGGCTCGTGCTGCTCGCCTTCGGGATTCTCGGGCTCATCGACGAAGTCGGCTTCTTCGACACCGACGGCGACACCGTCGCGGGCCTCAACACCAACGGCGCGCTCAGCGTGCTGTCCATCTGCATCGGCCTGCTGCTCTTCGTCGGCATGGTCATCGGCGGGAACTTCGCCTCGACCCTCAACATGGTCCTCGGCATCGCCTTCATCCTCAGCGGCTTCATCAACCTCGCGCTGATCGACACGACCTTCAACCCCCTCGCCTTCGAGATCCAGAACGTCCTGTTCAGCTTTGTGGTCGGCGTGCTGCTGATGTTCTTCGGGATGTACGGCAGGGTCAGTTCGACGCTGCCGCACGACAACCCGTACTGGAAGGCCCGCCATCCCGACCGTGCGGCCCAGGCTCAGTCCTCGGCCCAGGCCGACGCCCCGGCCTCGACCCAGGCCCAGGAACAACCCGCCCGCCCCGCCGAACCAGGACCGGGCCCGACACTGGACAAGGGGCAGGGCAGCTAGCCTGAGGCCATGCCTCGTTACGAATACAGCTGCCGCAGCTGCGGCGACACCTTTGAAGTGAACCGGCCGATGGCCCGGTCCTCCGACCCGGCGAACTGCCCCGCCGGACACGAGGACACCGTCAAGCTGCTCTCGGCCGTCGCCGTCGGCGGTACGAAGTCCGCGCCCGCGCCCGGCGGCGGAAACCCAGGCGGCGGAGGGGGCTGCTGCGGGGGCGGCTGCTGCGGCTGACGCCTCCGATCACCCCCGCGCGGCCACCCCCGCGCGCTCAGGCAGTCGCGGCGCCGCCGAAGCGGCGCAGGATCTCCTCGCCCGCCGCGACCCCCGTCTCGGACAGAACCTCGACGTTCGGGGCGTTCCAGCCGCTGTCGGCGAGCTCGCCGTGGCCCGGGCGCCAGCCACGGTC
This sequence comes from Streptomyces sp. NBC_00885, assembly GCF_045207475.1. Lineage (NCBI taxonomy): Bacteria > Bacillati > Actinomycetota > Actinomycetes > Kitasatosporales > Streptomycetaceae > Streptomyces > Streptomyces sp. NBC_00885. The sequence goes on along the minus strand of NZ_CP108796.1, from coordinate 5,985,459 downwards.
CGCGGCGAGCAGCAGATCGGCGTCGAGGAGCGAGTCCCCGGCCGCGAGGATCTGCTCCGCGCCGCTGCGCCGGGCCACTTCGCGCACCGCAGCGCTCTTGGTGAGCGGCTGCGGCACCGCGTAGATCTTGCGGCCCTGGAGCGAGACGGTCCAGCCGCGGCCCTCGGCCCACTCGGAGAGCTCCTTCACCCAGCCCTCGGGCAGCAGGGTGCGCTCGACGACGAGATACGCGAACAGGTCTTCCGCGACCCGCTCCTTGAGCAGCCAGGCGGGGTCGGCCGCCGCCAGGAGATGGTCGCGGACCTCGGCGAGCGAGGCGCACTCGTCGGCCAGCCGGCCGGCGACCTGCCGCTGCCAGCCGGTGTCCGAGACGCCGTCGACGAGCAGATGTCCACCGTTGGCGCAGATCGCGAACTCGGGGGCGGGGCCCGGGAGATGGATCCGCTGGTACTGCTCGCGGGTGCGGGTGGTGGTCGGTACGAAGACGGCTCTACGGGCCAGCTCGTCGAGCAGCCCGGCGGCGGTCTCCGTGATGTACGACAGCGGCTTGCTCCCGTACACCTCGACACAGAGCAGACGGGGCGCGTCCGCGTCCGGCATGCCCAGCTCGAGCGCGGCGCTGGAGTAGATGAGGGTGCGGTCGAGATCGCTCGCGATCAGGGAGGTCCCGGGCGTGCTCACAGCGCCGACACCGCCTTGCCGTCCGCGCCCGTGGCGCCGCGGGTGTACTGGGGGTGGATCAACCCGACACAGGTGTAGGGGAGTTCGTCGACCTCCTCGACCGGTACGCCGCGCTGCTCGGCGAGCAGCCGGACATGGTCGAGGTCCGCGCCCGCGCCACGCTTGGCGAGGATCTTCCAGGGGACGCGGCGCAGCAGTACGCGGGTGGCCTCGCCGACGCCCGGCTTGACGAGGTTCACATCGTGGATGCCGTACTCCTCGCTGATCCGCTCGACGGCGGCCCAGCCCTCCCAGGTGGGTGCCCGGTCCGCCGCGAGCAGTTCCTTGACCTCGGCGTCGACGGCGGTGGCGACCTCGTCGAAGCGGGCGGCGACGGTGTCCAGGAAGTGTTCCGAGACATCGCTGCCGGCGAGTTCGCGGTAGAACTTCGCGCCGTGGAAGTCGTTGGGGCCGACCAGATCGGCGCGCAGCACCGTACGCGATATCAGGCCGGAGACGGTGGAGTTGAGGCAGGCGGAGGGGATGAGGAAGTCCTCGCGGGTGCCGTAGGTGCGGACGCAGCCGCCGGGGTCGGCGAGAACCGCGATCTCGGGGTTGAACCCTTCGAACTCCTCCAGCGCATCGGCCAGTTCGCGGGTGATCGCGCCCTTGCCGGTCCAGCCGTCGACGAACACGACATCGGCCGGGTCGTGGTGCTGCTGCAGCCAGCGCAGGGCGTTGGCGTCGATGCCGCGGCCGCGGACGATGGAGACGGCGTAGTGGGGCAGGTCCAGGCCGTGCCGGTGCTGCGCCCAACGGCGCATCAGCACGCCGACGGGGGTGCCGGCTCGGGCCAGCGACACGAGCACGGGGCGCGGGGACCGCTCGGCGATGACGGTCTCGGTGACGGTGCCGACGGCGCGGGCGATACGGGCCGCCGACATCTCCAGGGCGGACTTGAACAGCTCCTGGTACTGGGCGCTGGGCTGGTACTCGACGGGAAGCGACTCGGCGTAGTGCGCGCCGCCGCTCTGTATGGCCTCTTCGCGCTCCTCGGTCGGGGCCTCGAGATCGACCTCGGACAGATCCTGGAGGAGCCAGCCGACCTCGTCCGGGGCGTAGGAGGAGAAGGCGGGGCCGCGGAGGGGCTCGGGCAGCATGGACGCCCTTTCGGGGGCTTCGGCAGCTTCGGGTGCTTGGGGTTCTTGGGGTACGTAGCTCGGTACGACGGCCAGGACGACGTGCGGGACGTGCACGGCGAGCTGGGCCAACAGGCCGTCGGGGGCGTGCAGTTGGGGCGTGTCGGCGGCCGAGTCCACAACAGCGACGACGGCGTCGAAACCCGCGCCGGCGACGTTGTAGGCGTACCGCTCGCCGGGACCGTCGGCAGGGTCGTCGTGCGCCGGGAACACGAGCCGGGTGCGTATGGCGTAGCCGGGGTCGTCGACGGCGAGGACGGGTGAGCGGGTGGTGGTCGAGTAACGGACGTCGGCGTCGAGGGCCTGCTCAAGGGCGGTGCCGAGGCGCAGCGGGGCGTACATCAACTCCTCGAAGCCGAGGACGAGTACGCGAGATGCCTCGCCTACCGCCTCGGCTATTCGCCCGGCCATAGCGGGCAGGGCCGCTTCGAGCGCGGCGCGGTGCACGGCAGTGAACCCGTGCCGCCCACCATCGGGCACGCCGCTCGGCCAGCCGAGCTCCACCCGGGCATGGGCGGGGGACCCTGCCCCGCCGGAGGCAGCCTCGCCGGACGCGCCCCACGTCTCGGGCTCCGCGCCGCCGGCCAGTGCCTCGCCGGGAGCGCCGTCGATCGCCCCAGCCTGGGCCACGGGCCCCAGCTCCCCTCGCAAAGCATCACCGGATGCCGCCCGCGTCAGGGCCTCGGTACCGGCGCCGGGCGCCGTCCGCGGCGCGAGCGCCTCCATTTCCGCGACCAGCGCCTGGCCCTTCTCCAGCACTCCCTCCGGAAGCCGGACCGTCCCCGAGGCCAGGGCCACCAGATCGACCTTCGCGCCGATCTCCTCGGCGAAGCGGTCGAAGCGCTCGCGGTCCGCCTCCGAGCGCATGTCGACCAGCGCCACGATCACGTACCGCTCCCGCGGATACCGCTCGTGCAGATCCCGGATCGTGTTCAGCACGGTGTTGCCCGTCGAGAACTCGTCGTCGACCAGGATCAGCGGTCCGTCACCGGCCAGCAGCGCCGGGTCCTCGGGCAGCAGCAGGTGCGAGGTCGCGTGCGAGTGGGACTCCTCGAAGCCGCCCGCCCGCTCGACCCCGTCAACCGGGCGGCGCGTGGAGTGCAGATACGGCGCGAGCGCCACCCCGTCCGCCACCGAGTGGCCCAGGCCCGTCGCCGTCTCCGCGTAGCCGAGGACGACCGCGCGGGCCGCCTCCTCGTCGCCGAGCAGCTTGCGGACCTGCTCGCCGAGCCCGTACCCCGCGTCGTACACGACCGACGGCGACTGCGGCACATGCTTGCCCAGCACGTTCGACACGAGCAGATGCGCCCGCTTGGGATTGCGCCGCAGGGCCAGTCCCAGCAGAGCGCTCAGCTCGGCGTCTCCGACCAGCCCGACGCCCAGCCGTTCAGCGACCCATGCACCCGACCACACCACGCTTACAGTCTCTTCCCTCTTCATGTCAGCCGGAGAGTCCGGCCGTGAGCAGCTCCACGAAGCCGACCTCTTCCCTGGCCACCCCGAAGACCTCCGCGCGCAGCAGCGTGCGCTCGGCCCAGGCCCGGTGGGGCTTCACTTCGTTCATCTTGTTCGTGTAAGCGGAACGCATCACGCCTCCGCCGCCGCGCTCCGGGCGCAGGATGTCCTGCGCGTCACTGAACTCTTCGTGACTGACGACCGACAGCGCGTGCACGGGCAGGACGTGCGAGGGGTGGATGCAGGTCTTGCCCTGAAGGCCATTGGCCCGGTCCAGTTCGATCTCGCGGAGCAGTCCGTCCAGGTCGTGCTCGATCAGGGTGGCACGCAGCTCCTCGGCCCGGCCCTCCATGAAGGGGCTGCGGCGCAGCTGGGGCTTGAACATGCGCTCCTGGAGCCGGAAGTACTCCCATACGGGCCCGGTCACCGTGAAGCCGGTGCCGTCAGCCCGCCCCAGGACATTCACCACGTCGGCGATGACCGCGGCGACGATCTGGACGTCGTACGCCGTCATGTCGGGCGATCTGCGCAGCCCGTACGCCGAGCAGAAGTCGGTGACGCCGAGCCGCAGGGCCAGGACCCGCTCGCGGTATTTGTCGACGGTCGCCGCGATGCCGGTGAGCGTCTCGGTGCGGGTTTCGAGGTGGAGGAGTTCCGGGGACTCCAGGACGGGCATCGCGAAAAGCCGCTGTCCGCTCGCGGTCTCCGCGTCGGCGAGGGCTTCCAGGAAGGGAACGCCCCGCTCTTCGGTGAATTTGGGAAGTACAAAACCGGACAGTCGTCGGACCGAGGGGCCGAGCCGCTCCACGAGGTCCGGGATCTGCCCGGGTTCGCGGACCCGGATGAACAGCAGCGGCAGCTCTTCGCCGCACGCGTCGAGTTCGGCGAACTGCCGGACCAGATTCTCCTCGGCCTCGGCGACTTCCGCGTCGTCGATGGAATCCTCCAGGCAGAGCACCATGGAGACGACACCGCGAGCCGCCAGCTTGAGCACGTCGTCCGCGAGCTTGGGCCGGGTCGCGGGGCTGTAGAGCGTGGCGCCCAGCGCGGCCGCGAGGGTGCGCGCGGGCGAGGCGGCGCTGAATTCACACGGCTCTTGATGGAACAGACTGTCACGCACAGTAGGCGAAATTTGCCCAAAGTGACGCATATATTTCCCCCGTACTGCCTTGGCGGCCCAACTGGCGTGGCCGGTAATAGTACGTACGACCATGTGTCAAGAGTTCCCCAAGCCCATGAATTCCAGGTAACCCGCTTGCACCATGCCCATGTCCTGGCCTGACGACAAGGGGGTCTCCTTCGAACACGCCCTAAGGGCCCCCGCGTTGTCCGGGCGGCCATCGGGAAGGCAGGATGACGGACATGACGCACGCGATGGTGAAGGGCTCGAACGTTCCTCTCGATGCCACGGCCGTACGGGCCGTGCTGCGCTGGACCCCGGGCGCCGGGGTCCCCGACGTGGACGCCTCAGCCCTGCTGCTCGGCAGCGACGGGCGTGTGCGCTCCGACGAGGACTTCGTCTTCTACAACCAGCCGCGCCATCCGTCGGGCCTGGTGCGGCGGCTGTCCAAGAAACGCGTCGCGGAGCATCTGACGGACACCGTCGAGGCGGATCTCTCCTCCCTCGACCCGTCCGTCGACCAGGTGGTACTCGCCGCCTCGTCCGACGGCGACACCTTCCAGCATGTACGCGATCTGCGGATACTGCTCTACGACGCGGCCCTGGCCGACAGCGACCCGCTTGCCGTCTTCGATGTGAAGCCGGAGACGGGCCTGGAGACGGCGATCATCTGCGGCGAGCTGTACCGGCGCGGGGAGGGCTGGAAGTTCCGCGCGGTGGCGCAGGGATATCCGAGCGGACTGGTGGGTCTGGCCACGGCGTTCGGCATTTCGGTGGACGAGGCGGAGGCGGCCTCCGAGCCGGCCGCCGAGCCCGAGCCTCAGCCCCGGACCGACCCGCACCCCGCGCCGCCCGCGCAGCCCCCGGCCGCCCAGCCCGCCTACGGTTACCCTCAGCCCTCGTACGGTTACCCTCAGCCGCCGGTGACCCAGCCGGTCACGTCCCCGGCGTACGGCTATCCGCAGCCCGCCGCCGCGGCGGCGCCCGCGCCCGACCCGAATTTCCGGCTGCCGCCCATGGGCCCCCAGTTCGTACGCCCCTGATCGGTCGGCCTAGACGCGGTTCTTGTAGCCGCGTCCCCACTGCAGACCCCAGCCGTACAGCCGGTCCAGCTCCGCCTGGAAGCCGTATACGAACTTCACCTCGCGGCGCACGACCAGCTCCCCCTTCACGTTCTCCATGGAGAAGATCGCGCACGAACGGGCCTGCGGCGCGCGCTCGTCGAGCTCTATCTCCACCCGCGGACCATTGCTCGGGTAGAGGGTCACATGCGCGTGCGTACGGTCGAAGGCCGGTGTCTGGTCGTAGATGTACGCGAAGAACAACAACCGCTTGATCGACTCGCGGTGGTCGAGGTTGACGTAGATCGTCTCGCCCGAGGGGGAGCCGAATCGGTCGTCGCCGCTGAGCTTCACATAGGGCGCCTCGTTGATGTTGCCGAAGAAGCTGCCGAGCGGCTGCACCACGCCCTTGCTGCCGTCCGTCAGCTCGTAGAGACAGCCCAGGTCGAGGTCCACATTGACCACGCCCTGCGTGTGGGCCTGGACCACATCGGGCTGGAAGAGTTTGAAGGGGTGCCGCAGCAGTCTGCCGCTCTGCTTGGACCTGCCCTCGATGTCGGACGTGCGCATCCTCCAGGAGAGGTTGACGCGCAGATTGCCGGTGGCCGCGCCCTGCTTGGTGAGCGAGACCGTCGGGTGCCGTTTGGTCAGCTCGATCGAATTGGTCGCTGCGCTGCCGGAGTCGAACTGCAGTGACCTGCCCCGCAGGCCGTCCCAGAAGGCCATGCCCCACCCCCACATGCGTCGATGAACCCAGCGGGGCGGCTTCGAGGCCGGTGCCTCGGAGCCGCCCCGCACAGAGCGTTCCTCAATCCCCGCCGGGTCACACCCCGGAGGTGACTTCCTGCTTCTCGTCCGAGTTGTCCCCGCCCTCGGCGGCGAGAGCCCGGTTGCGGCGCACCGAGGACCAGAAGGACCAGGCGATCAGCACGACGCCGACGAGACCGGTGATGATCTCGCTGATCTGGTACTGGATGGTCACGAGGAGGATCATGGCGAGGGCGCCGATCGCGTAGTGCGCGCCGTGCTCCAGGTAGACGTAGTCGTCCAGGGTGCCCTGGCGGACCAGGTAGACCGTGAGCGACCGGACATACATGGCGCCGATACCGAGGCCGAGCGCCATCAGCACGATGTCGTTAGTGATGGCGAAGGCGCCGATGACACCGTCGAAGGAGAACGAGGCGTCCAGGACCTCGAGGTACAGGAACATGAAGAACGCGGCCTTGCCGACCAGTTGGACCGCAGAAACCTGCTTGCCGCTCTTCTTGGCCTCCTCCTCGGCCTCGTGCTCGCGCTCCTCGTCCTCTTCGAGCTTGTTCTCGAAGTACCCGGAGAGACCGCCGACGATCAGATACGTGATGAGACCCGCGACGCCGGAGAGCAGAACCGTCGCCGCCTTGTCGGCATGGCCGGCGTGCTGGTGCGCCTGGGTCGCGAAGGTCATGGCCGTGATGAGAAGTGCGATCAGCGCGATGCAGACCGACAGCATGTCGATCTTGCCGAGCTTGGCGAGCGGCCGCTCGAGCCAGCCGAGCCACTTGATGTCACGGTCCTCGAAGATGAAGTCCAGGAAGATCATCAGCAGGAACATGCCACCGAACGCGGCGATCGACGGGTGAGCGTCGGTGACCAGCTGCTCGTAGCGCTCAGCGTCGTTGAACGCCAGGTCGACCGCCTCGATGGGGCCGATCTTGGCGCTGATGGCAACGATCACGACGGGGAAGACCAGTCGCATGCCGAATACGGCGATGAGCACGCCGACCGTGAGGAAGATCCGCTGCCAGAAGGCGCTCATCTTCTTCAGGATTCCGGCGTTGACCACCGCATTGTCGAAGGACAGCGAGATCTCGAGGACGGACAGGATCGCGACGACCCCCAACGCGGTCCACCCGCCGAACAAGACCGCTGCGACCAGGCCGAGCGCGGTGACCGCGAACGACCAGCCGAAGGTTTTCAGAACCACTGGTACCCAATCGTGTAAGTACGGGTCTCCCCCGCGCCACGCGCGGCTTTACGAAACGTTGACCCCGAAGTCTAGAGCGATGCCTCGCAGACCCGACGCGTACCCCTGTCCCACGGCCCTGAACTTCCATTCGCCCCCGTAGCGGTAGAGCTCGCCGAAGATCATCGCGGTCTCCGTCGATGCGTCCTCGCTCAGGTCGTAGCGCGCGAGCTCCTGGCTGTCCGCCTGGTTGACCACCCGGATGAAAGCGTTGGCGACCTGGCCGAAGGTCTGGCCCCGGTTGTCGGCCTCATGGATGGAGACCGGAAAGATGATCTTGTCGACATGGGCCGGCACCCGGGAGAGGTCCACAAGAATCGATTCGTCGTCCCCCTCGCCCTCGCCCGTGAGGTTGTCACCGGTGTGCTCGACGGAGCCGTCAGGACTCTTGAGGTTGTTGTAGAAGACGAACCACTCGTCGCCGAGCACCCGGCCGGACTGGCAGAGCAAGGCACTGGCGTCGAGGTCGAAGGGCGCTCCGGTGGTGGAGCGCGCGTCCCAGCCGAGCCCGACCAACACCTGTGTGAGGTTCGGTGCGGCCTTGGAGAGGGAGACATTGCCTCCCTTGGCGAGCGTGACGCCCATGTTTGTGGTCCTCCCCGAGGTGACGAAGCAAAGGTGGTGCAGGCGCGTCCGGCGCCGCACTGGAAGGTGCGGCGCCGGACAGTGAATGAACCGCTCGCTCAGACGTTCACGCCGAAGTCCTGCGCGATGCCGCGCAGACCCGAGGCGTACCCCTGGCCGATGGCACGGAACTTCCACTCCGCGCCGTTGCGGTAGAGCTCGCCGAAGACCATGGCGGTCTCGGTCGAGGCGTCCTCGCTCAGGTCGTAGCGCGCGAGTTCGTTGTTGTCGGCCTGGTTGACGACGCGGATGAAGGCGTTGCGCACCTGGCCGAAGGACTGCTGGCGGCTCTCGGCCTCGTAGATCGAGACCGGGAACACGATCTTGTCGACGTCGGCGGGCACCGAGGCGAGGTTCACCTTGATCTGCTCGTCGTCGCCCTCGCCCTCACCCGTGAGGTTGTCACCGGTGTGCTCGACGGAGCCGTCGGGGCTCTTGAGGTTGTTGAAGAAGACGAAGTTGCCGTCGTTGGCGACCTTGCCCTCGGCGTTGGTCAGCAGGGCGCTGGCGTCGAGGTCGAAGTCGGTGCCGGTGGTGCTGCGTGCGTCCCAGCCCAGGCCCACGGTGACCGCGGTCAGGTTGGGCGCGGCCTTGGTCAGCGAGACGTTGCCGCCCTTGCTGAGGCTGACTCCCACGAGTCCCTCCATTGTTTGTCAGGGGCAGCGCCCCCGTCGTGCGGTGATGTATCGGATCAACGAGTGGATCCTAGTGACCGGTTCCCATCGAAAACACCCTTTCGGGCAGGGGTCGGCCGATGAATCGGGGCGTGCGTCGAAGGGCGCGCGTCAGAGCGCGTCGAGCGCCTTGACGTAGTCGTTCAGGTCGCGCGCCTCGGGCAGGGAGTTGACGACGGTCCAGCGGACCACGCCCTCCTTGTCGATGATGAAGGTTCCACGCACCGCGCACCCCTTCTCCTCGTCGAAGATCTCGTACGCCCGCGAGGTCTCGCCGTGCGGCCAGAAGTCCGAGAGCAACGGGTACTCCAGCCCCTCCTGCTCGGCGAAGACGCGCAGGGTGTGGATGGAGTCGGTGGAGACGGCCAGCAGCTGGGTGTCGTCGTTGACGAACCGCGGCAGCTCGTCACGGAGCGCGCACAGCTCGCCGGTGCACACACCGGTGAAGGCGAAGGGATAGAAGAGGAGCACCACGTTCTTCTCGCCGCGGAATTCGGCGAGGCTCACGGTGCGGCCGTGGTTGTCCTTCAGCTCGAAGTCCGGGGCCTTGGTGCCGACCTCGATCGCCATGACGTTGCGTCCCTTCACTGGGCTTGGCCCGACTGGTCCGTTCGGGTGGGTCCACCCTACGCAGAGGGCCCCCGCCGGCAGTTGCCGACGGGGGCCCTCAGGGCGTACGGGGGCTCAGCGCTTGGATTTGGGTGCGCTCAGCCGGGTGCCCGACCAGTCCTTGCCCGCGTTGATGCTCTTGGTCTGGGAGAGACCGGAGGTCTGCGCGGCTTCGTTGATGTCGCTCGGCTCGATGTATCCGTCCCTGCCGGTCTTCGGCGTCAGCAGCCAGATGTCGCCGCCTTCGTCCAGCAGTCCGATGGCGTCCACCAGCGCGTCCGTAAGGTCGCCGTCCTCGTCACGGAACCAGAGCACGACGACGTCGGCGACGTCCTCATAGTCCTCGTCCACGAGTTCCTGGCCGATAACAGCCTCGATGCCCTCACGGAGCTCCTGCTCGACGTCGTCGTCGTAGCCGATCTCCTGGACCACCTGTCCGGGCTCGAACCCCAGCCTGACGGCCGGGTTGGTCCGCTCCTCCGCGTGGTCCGCGGTCGCGCTCACGGCTTGCCTCCTGATCATGTTTGGAAAATCCTGCGGCCGCGCGCGTACGCGTGGCGTTGGCCGTAGTCCACACGGGCGGGGCGGATCGCGCAAGTACCCGGCCGTTCAGACCGCCGAAACGGTGACGTTTGGGGCCGTCTCGGCCCAACTCCAGACACGCTCAATCCCGCCTCGTGCTTCATGGCACACCATTCGACCATCTTTGCGGCAATCTTTCCCTTCGGTGGGCCAATCGGAACCGAACAGCCAAACGAAACACATTGGCGGCTTGGGCGTAAGGTTGCGATTTGACCGGCCCCGGAACGGGGGTCGGGTCAGGATGTCAGTCAGAACAAGGGTTACCCCCCGGTAGAGATGACGTTTTCCTCCCCGCGGTACACGATGGGAGGCGGCGCGACACCGCCTGGACATCCCGTGTCTCCCGCAGGGGCAGAACCCACCGAACAGCGAAGGATTAGCGTGGCTTCCGGATCAGATCGCAACCCGATCATCATTGGCGGCCTACCCAGCCAGGTCCCGGACTTCGATCCTGAAGAGACCCAGGAGTGGCTGGACTCCCTCGACGCCGCCGTCGACGAGCGGGGCCGGGAGCGCGCCCGCTACCTGATGCTCCGCCTGATCGAGCGAGCCCGCGAGAAGCGCGTGGCCGTGCCCGAGATGCGCAGCACGGACTACGTGAACACCATCGCCACCAAGGACGAGCCGTTCTTCCCCGGCAACGAGGAGATCGAGCGCAAGGTCCTCAACGCGACCCGCTGGAACGCCGCGGTGATGGTCTCCCGCGCCCAGCGCCCGGGCATCGGCGTCGGCGGCCACATCGCCACCTTCGCCTCCTCCGCCTCCCTCTACGACGTGGGCTTCAACCACTTCTTCCGCGGCAAGGACCAGGGCGACGGCGGCGACCAGATCTTCTTCCAGGGCCACGCCTCCCCCGGTATCTACGCCCGGGCCTTCCTGCTCGACCGCCTCAGCGAGGCCCGGCTCGACGCCTTCCGCCAGGAGAAGTCCAAGGCCCCCGAGGGTCTGTCCAGCTACCCGCACCCGCGGCTGATGCCGGACTTCTGGGAGTTCCCGACCGTCTCCATGGGCCTTGGCCCCCTCGGCGCGATCTACCAGGCGCGGATGAACCGCTACATGGAGGCGCGCGGTATCGCCGACACCTCCAGGTCGCATGTCTGGGCCTACCTCGGCGACGGCGAGATGGACGAGCCCGAGTCGCTGGGCCAGCTCTCCATCGCCGCCCGTGAGGGCCTGGACAACCTGACCTTCGTCGTGAACTGCAACCTGCAGCGTCTCGACGGCCCCGTGCGCGGCAACGGCAAGATCATCCAGGAGCTGGAGTCCCAGTTCCGCGGCGCCGGCTGGAACGTCATCAAGCTGGTCTGGGACCGCTCCTGGGACCCGCTGCTCGCCCAGGACCGCGACGGCGTGCTGGTCAACAAGCTGAACACCACGCCCGACGGCCAGTTCCAGACGTACGCCACCGAGACCGGCGCGTACATCCGTGAGCACTTCTTCGGCGACGACCACCGGCTGCGCGCCATGGTCGAGAACATGACCGACGACCAGGTCCTGCACCTGGGACGCGGCGGCCACGACCACAAGAAGGTCTACGCGGCGTATGCGGCGGCCAAGGCCCACAAGGGCCAGCCGACCGTGATCCTCGCCCAGACGGTCAAGGGCTGGACGCTCGGCCCGAACTTCGAGGGCCGCAACGCTACGCACCAGATGAAGAAGCTGACGGTCGACGACCTCAAGCGCTTCCGCGACCGTCTGCACATCCCGATCACGGACCAGCAGCTGGAGAACGGCGCGCCGCCGTACTACCACCCGGGCCGCGACTCGGAGGAGATCCAGTACATGCACGACCGCCGCAAGGCGCTGGGCGGGTACGTCCCGACCCGAGTCGTGCGGTCCAAGCCGCTGGTCCTGCCCGAGGACAAGACGTACGTCCCGGTCAAGAAGGGCTCCGGCCAGCAGTCGATCGCCACCACCATGGCGTTCGTCCGGCTGCTCAAGGACCTGATGCGGGACAAGGAGATCGGCAAGCGCTTCGTGCTGATCGCGCCGGACGAGTACCGCACGTTCGGAATGGACTCGTTCTTCCCGAGCGCCAAGATCTACAACCCGCTGGGGCAGCAGTACGAAGCCGTGGACCGCGAGCTGCTGCTCGCGTACAAGGAGTCGCCGACCGGCCAGATGCTGCACGACGGCATCTCCGAGGCGGGCTGCACGGCCTCGCTGATCGCCGCCGGTTCGGCGTACGCCACGCACGGCGAGCCGCTGATCCCGGTGTACGTCTTCTACTCGATGTTCGGCTTCCAGCGCACCGGCGACCAGTTCTGGCAGATGGCCGACCAGCTCGCGCGCGGCTTCGTCCTGGGCGCGACCGCGGGCCGCACGACGCTGACCGGTGAGGGCCTGCAGCACGCCGACGGCCACTCCCAGCTGCTGGCCTCGACGAACCCGGGCTGTGTCGCCTACGACCCGGCCTTCGGCTTCGAGATCGCGCACATCGTCCAGGACGGTCTGCGCCGGATGTACGGCTCGTCCGAGGAGCACCCACACGGCGAGGACGTCTTCTACTACCTCACCGTCTACAACGAGCCGATCCAGCACCCGGCCGAGCCCGAGAACGTGGACGCCGAGGGCATCCTCAAGGGCATCTACCGCTTCAAGGCCGGCGAGGCCGGTGCGATCCCGGCGCAGATCATGGCTTCGGGTGTGGCCGTGCCGTGGGCGGTCGAGGCGCAGAGGATCCTCGCCGAGGAGTGGAACGTACGCGCCGACGTGTGGTCGGCGACGAGCTGGAACGAGCTGCGCCGCGAGGCCGTCGAGGTCGAGCAGCACAACCTCCTGCACCCCGAGGAGGACCAGCGCGTCCCGTACGTCACACAGAAGCTCTCCGGCTCCGAGGGCCCGTTCGTGGCCGTCTCGGACTGGATGCGCTCGGTCCCGGACCAGATCTCGCGCTGGGTTCCCGGCACGTACCAGTCGCTGGGTGCCGACGGCTTCGGCTTCGCGGACACCCGGGGCGCGGCGCGACGCTTCTTCCACATCGACGCGCAGTCGATCGTCCTGGCGGTGCTCACCGAGCTCGCGCGTGAGGGCAAGGTCGACCGCTCGGTCCTGAAGCAGGCGGTGGACCGCTACCAGCTGCTCGACGTGGCCGCGGCGGACCCGGGCGCGGCCGGCGGCGACGCGTAACGCTCGCACGGTGAAGGGCGGCGGGACCCGGCCGGGTTCCGCCGCCCTTACGCGTCTCTAACATGCAGGCATGAAGCAGCGAACAGCGCAGGTCCGGTGGGAACAGCGCATGCAGACCCCCCTGCTGGTACTCGCCATCGCGTTCGCCCTCGCGTACGCCGTGCCGATCGTGGCGCCCGACGCCAGGGGGTCGGTGATAACCGTCTGCACGGTCACCGAGTGGGTCGTGTGGGGGACCTTCGCCGTCGACTACCTCGTACGGCTGGTGCTGGCACCGGCCAAGTGGCTTTTCGTACGCAAGCATCCGCTGGATCTGGTGGCGGTGGTGCTGCCGCTGGTGCAGCCGCTGCGGCTGCTGCGGGTCGTCTCGACCCTGCTGCTGGTGGGCCGCCGGGCCAGGATGGCACCCCAGATCACGCTCACGACGTATGTCGGAGGCGCGGTGGTGGGGCTGATGATGTTCGGCTCGCTGGCCGTGCTGCATGTGGAACGGGACGCGCCGAACGGGAACATCAAGACGCTGGGCGACGCGGTGTGGTGGTCGTTCACCACGATGACGACGGTCGGGTACGGCGACCATGCGCCGACGACGGGTCTGGGGCGGGTGCTCGCGGTCGGGCTGATGATTTCGGGGATCGCGCTGCTCGGTGTCGTCACCGCCAATATCGCGGCGTGGTTCATCTCCCGCTTCGAGCGGGACGACGCGGAGGAACGCAAGCAGACGGCGCTGCTCCAGGCGCTGACGGCGGAAGTACGGGCGCTGCGGGAGCAGGTGGCCACGCTGTCGCAGGCCCGCGCGGTCACTGAGCTCCCTCAGACGGCTATGCCGGCGGAAACCGGGGCGGGCGCGATGCCCACCCCGGTCGGTCCGTCCGACGAGCCTGCTGTGCGTGGCTGACGATCACCACATACCGCTCGCGGGAACCGTGGCTCCCGCGAGCCAGACGATCGCCAGCAGGGTGTCGATGCCGCCGAGCACGACCGCGGCCAGTGCCGGGACCGGCTGTGCGCCGTTCCAGCGGCGGCCCATACCGAGCCATCCGCAGACGATCGCGATCGGGCCGAGGACGATCCCCAGCACGAAGAAGCCGGCGATCGCACAGATCAGGCCGATGATTCCGAGTGCGGCGCGATCCGGCCCGCTCCGCGACCAGTTCCGGCTGCGTGAACGGGGGTGCCTGCGCGTTGTGTGTCCGAAGCCCGCCATCATCACTCCTCGAGTCGTCGAATCGGGGCCTCGTCAGCGGGTACCCCGGTTCAGCGCTCCCAGACCTTGAACGCCCTGACCTGGTACGGGGATTGGGGCACCCACGTGCCACCGCCCGGGTAGGTCTCGAACTCGCCCGTCTCCTCGCACTCCGCCGACTGGTACGTGGTGACGGGCCGCCCGGTCCGGTTGGCCAGTGCCTCGGCGGTGGTACCGGGCGGCAGTGGAACACAGCTCTCGATATCGGTGCCGGACAGCTCGTGGACCTGGCGTGTGCCCTTGAAGTCCCCCTTTTCCCACAGGCAGAGCTGGCCCGCCGCGCACTCCCCGAGGCGGGGCGGCGCGGCGGCCGCCGTCTGCGGCGCCAGTACTGCTGCGGCCAGGGCTGATGCGGCCAGGAATCCGGCCGTGACGATAAGGCGCATGTTGGCAACCCCCGTGTCGTACTGATCACTTGACCGCACCCTGCCCCCGGCCGAGGGGCCGGAAAAGGGGTTCGGGACACATCACCCTGATAGGGGACGGCTCCGCCGGGCGGACGCGGCGGGGCTGTCGTACGCACAAGGTTGACGCGCTGCCGCCCCCGGATGTGGGTCGCGCCCGCACGCGCCCCGGCGCTGGAGGGCAGGGGGCGACGTACCGCGATCCCGGTGACCACAGGGGCGCGCCCGCGCACGGAAAGTGACGACCTGCCCCCCGCACGCCCCCCGGACACGTGATCTGTCTCACGGTCTTCACGAGCCGCGTCGCGCGTCTCCTAGGGTGTCCCGCAGTGACTTCCTTCGACTCCTCCCCCACCCTCACCGCCTGGCGCGCCCTGCTCGCGCTCGCGGTCGTGTTCATGATGCTGGCGACGACCGGCTGGACCGCCATACGACATCAGGGCGGTCCTCGCGACGCTCTCGAGGCCGAGCTGGCCGGCTGGGCCAAGGCCCGGATCGGGGTGCGGGCACTGCCCGAGCCGGGCTCGCCGCCGCAGCGGCTCGCCGCGTTCTTCGGTTCCATCGGCAGCACGCAGCGGGCCCGCCTCGCCGACCGTTACCCGATCCTCGTCGGCAATCTCAACGGCGCCCCGGTCACCCTGCGCTACCGAGCCAACCGCAAGGCCCTCGCGCTCTCGGTCGCCGAGGAGCGCAAGCGCGTGGAGGACGTCAACCTGACCGCGGACGGCCGTCACCAGGCGGTCCGCCGTATGCACCGCTTCGAGGCGCTCATGAGCGCCGAGCGGCAGATCCTCGCCTTCGACCCGTCCGGTCCCGGCAAGGTCGCCGAGGTGCTCGGCGATCTCGACCGCGCCCAGCGCGTGTCGGTGATCGTCCCCGGTGTGGACACCAATGTGCTCACGTTCCAGAAGACCTCCCGCAAGTACACCGCGCCGGTCGGCATGGCGGAGTCGCTGTACGCCGCCGAGCGGGCCGCGTCCCCGCGTACGCGCACGGCGGTCATCGCCTGGGCCGACTACACCGCACCCGCCGGCCTCGGCATGGACTCGGCCACGGGGCGCCGCGCCGAGGACGGCGCCGTGCGCCTGACCGCGCTCACCGGCGCGCTGCCCGGCAGCTCCAAGATCGCGCTGTTCTGCCACAGTTACGGCTCCGTCGTGTGCGGCGTCGCCGCCCGCCATCTTCCCGCCCGCGTGGCCGACGTGGCGGTCGCCGGCAGTCCCGGCATGCGCGCCGAGAACGTGGCCGGGCTCCACGCCCGAGCCCGCGTCTGGGCGATGCGCGACAGGGACGACTGGATCGAGGACGTGCCGCATCTGGCGGTCGGCGGCCTCGGCCACGGCGAGGACCCGGTGACCGAGGCCTTCGGCGCACGGGTGCTGTCCGCGGCGGACGCGGTCGGTCACACCGGCTATTTCGAGCCGGGTACGGAGAGCGTCAGCAACTTCGCCGAGATAGGCGTCGGTTCGTACGACGGCGTGACCTGTGAGAGCGGCGGGGACACATGCCGCAGTGGTATTTACGGCGACGAGGCGGCCTGACGCGCGTAGAGCATCGTGGCCGGGCCTGAGCACCGAGGGGCGACGCGCGGGCACGCGCCGCCTACGATGAGGCGTATGGGTGATGTTCTGGCCGGAATTCAAGCCACTTGGGAGTTCGAGACCGACTCCGTGCTCATCCGCTTCGAACGGGGGCTGCGTGCGCCGAAGCTGTTCCAGACGCTTCGCGAACGCCGCATCCCCCACGAGGCGTTGGCGTCGGTGACCCTCTCCCCCGGCAAGCGCGGCACGGTGGTGCTGCACGCCCTGCCAAGACCCGGCGCCGATCCGCTGATGGATGCCGCGGCAGGGCAGTTGAAGGAGGGCTGCGACCCCTACCGGCTGGTGCTGCCCGCGGAGCGCGAGACGCTCGCCGAGTACTACGCCGACGAACTGCGCGCCCTGCTCCCCGCCGACGCGGACACCCCGGCCGAGCGGTACGCCGTGGCCGCGCCCGAGGGGCCGATGCACTTCAAGGCGTACGACGGAAAGGCCTTCTTCGACGGCTCGATGGTCTCCTTCCGCTGGTCCCGGACGGCCGCGTCGTCCGCCAAGTGGAGAGCGGGCGACCAGAGTTTCCCGGTGACGGAGCTGAGCGGTGTGGAGTGGCGCTCGCCGGAGGCCTTCGACGGGTATCTGCGGCTGCTGCGCCGGGCGGACGATCCGGGCGACGGGGCGGCCGCGCCCAAGCAGGCGGACCAGGATCCGGCGACGGTGCTCTTCGGGGTGAGCCGCGGGCCGGTGCACGAGTCGCTGCCGTTCGCGGCCGCCGTGCTCGATTCCGTACGCAGCAGCGGCTCGGCGCCGGTGATGGCGCTGCGGGCGGGGCGGCGCGACCCGGCGGACATCGCCGAGCGGATACGGCACCTCGGGGAGCTGCACCAGGCGGGTCTGGTGACGGACGAGGAGTTCAGCACGAAGAAGGCGCAGCTGCTCGCGGAGCTGTGAGCCGTACATGACGAGGGCCCGCCGCGCGGCAGCAGCACTGCTCGCGGCGGGCTTCGTCCTTCGCGCCGGCCCCCCGTTTTACGGTTTCGGGCCCGCCCCGTACGGCTACTCGCGCGCCGCCGACGTCGAGGACATGTCCGGGTAGCGGTCTCCCGCCACCTGCCCGGCGATCGGCTCCAGCACCGCCAGCTCCTCCTCGGTCAGCTTCAGCCGGGTCGCCGCGACGTTCTCCAGCAGCCGGCTGGTCTTGCGGGTGCCGGGGATCGGCACCACGGCGAGCGAGTGCACCTCGGCCCGCTGCTGCACCCAGGCGAGAGCCACCTGCGCGGCCGTCGCCCCGTGCGCCGCGGCGATCTTGCGGACCGGCTCCAGGAGCGCGGCGTTGGTCTTGGCGTTGTCGCCGGTGAAGCGCGGCTGGTACCTGCGGAAGTCGCCCTCGGAGAGGTCCTTTCCCGCGTCGGCGAAGGCGCCGGTGAGGAAGCCGCGGCCGAGCGGCGAGTACGGCACGAAGGCGACGCCGAGTTCGGCCGCGGCGCCCACCGCACTGCGCTCCACGTCCCGGCTGAACAGCGACCACTCCGACTGCAGCGCGGCGATCGGATGCACGGCGTGCGCCTCGCGCAGCTCCGCGCCGGTGACCTCGCTCAGCCCGAGGTGCCTGACGAGGCCGCGCTCCACCAGTTCGGCCATTGAGCCGACGGACTCGGCGAGCGGCACGGCCGGGTCGCGGCGGTGCATGTAGTACAGGTCGATGACTTCGGTCTTCAGCCGCCGAAGGCTCGCCTCGACGGCCTTGCGGATGTACGCCGGGTCATTGCGGACGGCCCGGTACTGCGGGTCGTCGGTCCGCTCGATGGCGAACTTCGTGGCCAGGGTGATCTCGTCGCGGTGCGCTGCGACGAACGGCGCGAGGAACTCCTCGTTCGCCCCCCGCCCGTACACGTCCGCCGTGTCGAAGAGCGTGACGCCCGCCTCCAGCGCAGCCTCCAGGGTGTCCCGGGCGGCCGCCAGGTCGGTCTCTCCGTAGAACTCGCTCATGCCCATGCAGCCCAGGCCCTGTATGCCGACCAGCGGTCCGCCGGTCCCGAGCCGCACCTGTGCGATCTTGCTGCCGCTCCTTGAGGATTCAGCCATCAGGTTTCAGAGCCTCTCCGACGCCCGCCGGGCGTCCGCGTAGAAGTCGATCTTGTGATCCAGCACGGCGAGCGTGTCGTGCAGCTCCGCGATGCGCCTGCGCACATCGCGCCGCGTCTGCTGCAGCAGCTCCTGCCGTGCCTCGAAGGTGTGCTCGCCCTCGCGCACCAGCTCGGCGTAGCGGACCATGTCCGCGACCGGCATCCCGGTCAACCGCAGCTTGCCGACAAAGGCGAGCCAGTCCAGATCGCGATTGGTGAAGCGCCGCTGTCCGGTGTGCGACCGGTCGATGTGCGGCATCAGCCCGATCCGCTCGTACCACCGCAGGGTGTGCGCGGTGAGCCCGGTGAAAGCGACGACCTCGCTGATCGTGTAGCGGTCCTGGCCCTCGGGGCGGGGATGCGCGCGGGGAGCCGGCTTGCAGAGGTCCACTCCTGCCGGCGTGCTCTCGATCAGCGTCATGTCCTCAACGCTAAAACCTTGGAGTGCACTCGAAGCAAGCAGAAATGGATGGCAGTTTTCCTGCGGCGCCCCCTAGCCTGCCGAAACCATGAGCCTCGCACGACGCGCCACCCCCGACGACGCCGAAGAGCTGGTCCGCCTGCGCAAGGTCATGCAGGACTCGTATCTCGGGCCGCATCCCGATGTCAGCTGGCAGCCTGCCGCCATCGAAACGCTGCGCCGCAGGCTCGTGGACCCGGACGGCGATCTGACGGCGTTCGTCGTCGAGCGGCCCGGCGGCCTGGCTGCGTGCGTGGTCGGCACCATCGAGTACCGCCTGGGCGGGCCCGGCAATCCGCACGGCGTCAGCGGCTATGTCTTCAGTGTCGCCACCGACCCCGACCTGCGCCGACGCGGTTACTCGCGGGCCTGCATGGAGGCGCTGCTCGACTGGTTCCGCGAGCGCGGCGTATGCAAGGTCGACCTGCGGGCCTCCGCCGACGGCGAGCCGCTGTACACCTCGCTCGGCTTCGTCCGCACCCCCGATCCGGCGATGAGACTCACCCTTTAGGCTCGTACGCATGCAGAGCCTGGCGATGATCGAGAACTGGCCGGTACCGACCGCGGCGGCCGCCGTCGTGCGAGCGGACGGCACCCTGGCCGGAGCGCACGGCCCCCTCGCGCACCGCTTCCCGCTCGCCTCCGTCACCAAGCCGCTCGCGGCCTACGCGGCGCTCGTGGCGTACGAGGAAGGGGCGGTCGAGCTCGACGAACCGGCGGGCCCCGAGGGCTCCACGGTCCGTCATCTGCTCGCCCACACCTCTGGCCTGGCCTTCGACGAGCACCGGGTGACAGCCCCGCCGGGTACGCGCAGGCTGTACTCCAACGCGGGCTTCGAGGTGCTCGGCGACCACATCGCCAAGGCGACGGACATCCCGTTCGCTGAGTATCTGCGCCAGGCGGTCCTCGAACCGCTGGGCATGACGGCGACAACGCTGGACGGCTCCCCCGCGAAGGACGGCGTCTCGACGGTCGAGGACCTGGTGCGCTTCGCCGCCGAGGTGCAGGCGCCCCGGCTCCTTGACGCCCGTACGGTCCTTGAGGCCATGACGGTCGTCCACCCGGGCCTGTCGGGCATCCTTCCCGGCTACGGGCACCAGAAGCCGAACGACTGGGGGCTTGGCTTCGAGATCCGGGACTCCAAGTCGCCGCACTGGACGGGTAGTTCGTCCTCGCCCCGCACCTTCGGCCACTTCGGCCAGTCGGGCACGTTCCTGTGGATCGACCCGGCGGCGGGCGCGGCGTGTGTGGCGCTCACGGACCGGCCCTTCGGGCAGTGGGCGATCGACGCGTGGCCGCCGTTCACGGACGCCGTGCTGGCCGAGCTGGGCTGAGCACGCGGCTCAGGACCGGGCTCAGGACTCGTTCAGCTCCCAGAGCAGCAGCTCGGCGGGTACCAGTGCCGCCAGCGCCAGGCCGTCCGCGTCCGTGATGCGTGCCGCGTCGCCGGGGGCCAACTCCGCATCTCCCAGGCGCACTTCGCCCCGCACCACATGCACGTACACCGCGGGCGCGTCCGGCACCGCCGTGCGCTCGCCCCGGCCCAGTCGGCGGACATGCAGCAGCGCGCCCGCCTCGGGGAGTGCGTACGGCGTCGAGTCAGCGATGCCGTGCACGATCTCGTACGCCGGATCGCCGCCCGGCGACAGCGGTGCGAGCCACATCTGGACGAAGGTCAGCGGCGCGTCCCCGTCATTGCGCTCCACATGGCGGACGCCGTCCGCGGAGCTGAGCCGCTGGACGTCGCCGGGCCGGACGACGGTCGCGTGGCCCGTCGAGTCGCGATGGGTCAGCTCACCCTCGACGACCCAGGTGACGATCTCGGTGTGGCTGTGCGGATGCTCGTCGAAGCCGGCACCGGGATCGAGCCGCTCCTCGTTGCAGGCGAGGATCGCACCGAAGCGCAGGTTGTCGGGGTCGTAGTGCCGCCCGAAGGAGAAGGCGTGCAGGGATTCGATGCCCGAGGCGGGGTCGCCACCGCGGAAGCGGCCAGCGGAGCGCCGTACGTCAATCACGGGGTCCACCGTAGTCCGAGACGGCGGCCCGATGGACGTACCGGAGCCCCGCCACTCCGCTCACCCGTCCCGATAAGGCACTCTTGTCCCCGTGCCCGAACCTGCTGCGAACTCCGCCCACCCGCATACCGCGACCCTGCGCCGACTGGAGCAGTCCTCCGGCCGGCTCGCCGCGAACGCCATCGCACGCATGGACGAGACGCTGCCGTGGTACCGCGCGATGCCCCCGGAGAACCGGTCGTGGATCGGCCTTGTCGCCCAGGCCGGTATCGCCGCGTTCACCGAGTGGTTCCGGCATCCGGAGACCCCGCAGGCGATCTCGACCGACGTCTTCGGCACCGCTCCGCGCGAGCTGACCCGCGCGATCACCCTGCGCCAGACCGTCGAGATGGTGCGCACGACCATCGAGGTCATGGAGTCGGCGATCGAGGAGGTCGCGGCGCCCGGTGACGAGTCCGTACTGCGCGAGGCACTGCTCGTCTACGCACGCGAGATCGCCTTCGCGACCGCCCAGGTCTACGCCCAGGCCGCCGAAGCCCGCGGCGCCTGGGACGCCCGGCTCGAATCGCTGGTCGTGAACGCCGTACTGTCCGGCGAGGCCGACGAGGGCGCCGTCTCCCGCGCCGCCGCGCTCGGCTGGAACTCTCCCGAGCATGTCTGCGTCATCCTCGGCACCGCACCCGACGGCGACAGCGAACTCACCGTCGAGGCCATCCGCCGGGCCGCCCGGCACGCCAAGCTCCAGGTCCTCACCGGAGTCCTCGGCGACCGGCTCGTGGTCATCGCGGGCGGCAGCGACAACCCGCTGCAGGTCGCCAAGGCTCTGATCGGGCCTTATGCCGCGGGACCCGTGGTCGCGGGGCCCGTCGTGCCCGACCTGCTCGCCGCCACCAAGTCCGCACAGGCCGCGGCCGCGGGGCTCAAGGCGTGTCTCGCCTGGCAGGACGCCCCCCGCCCGGTTCTCGCGGACGATCTGCTGCCGGAGCGCGCGATCGCCTCGGACCCGGCCGCGCGGGAGCAGTTGGTGGAGGAGATCTACAGACCGCTGGAAGAAGCGGGGTCGGCGCTTCTGGAAACCTTGAGCGTCTATCTAGAGCAGGCGAGTAGTCTCGAGGGCGCCGCAAGGATGCTCTTCGTCCACCCCAACACCGTGCGCTACCGGCTGCGACGTGTGACCGACGTCACCGGATGGTCACCCTCCGATGTACGCTCCGCGTTCACCCTGCGGATCGCGCTCATTCTCGGGCGTCTGGCCGACGCAGATTCGCAGCCCTAGACTTTTGTCGATTGCCCACAATTCCCCTGACGTTTCTTGGTCCCTGTCCCCACGGGCGGTTGGAGCCGTCCACAAGAGAAAGTGTGAGGGTGCTCGTACTCGTCGCTCCCGGCCAAGGCGCTCAGACGCCCGGCTTCCTGACTCCCTGGCTCGACCTCCCCGGCGCCGCCGACCGCATTGCGGCCTGGTCCGACGCCATCGAGCTCGACCTTGCCCACTACGGCACGAAGGCCGACGCGGACGAGATCCGCGACACCGCCGTGGCACAGCCGCTCCTGGTCGCCGCGGGCCTGCTCTCGGCCGCGGCGCTCGGTGACGTACGCCCCGGCGCCGTCGCAGGTCACAGCGTCGGCGAAATCACTGCGGCCGTGTTCGCCGGTGTCCTCGACGAGGTCGCCGCGCTCGGTTTCGTCCGTACGCGCGGACTGGCCATGGCCGAGGCCGCCGCGGTCACCGAGACCGGCATGTCGGCCGTCCTGGGCGGTGACCCCGACCAGGTCGTGGCCCATCTCGAAAGCCTCGGCCTGACCCCGGCCAATGTGAACGGCGCCGGCCAGATCGTCGCGGCCGGCACCGCCGAGCAGCTGGCGGCACTGGCCGAGAACAAGCCGGAGAAGGCCCGCGTCATCGCACTGAAGGTGGCCGGCGCGTTCCACACGCACCACATGGCGCCCGCGGTCGCGACCCTCCAGGAGGCGGCGGAGAACCTCACCGTCTCCGACCCGGTCCTGCCGTACATCTCCAACAAGGACGGCCGCACGGTCTCCACCGGCGACCAGGTCATCGCCCGGCTGGTCGGCCAGGTCGCCAACCCGGTCCGCTGGGACCTGTGCATGGAGACCTTCAAGGATCAGGGCGTCAGCGCCCTGATCGAGGTCTGCCCCGGCGGCACGCTCACCGGTCTGGCCAAGCGCGCCCTGCCGGGTGTGCAGACGCTCGCGCTCAAGACCCCCGACGACCTCGACGCGGCCCGCACGCTCGTCGCCGAGCATTCAGCCTGACAAGGAGCCGTAAGAGCATGTCGACGAAGATCAAGCCCAGCCAGGGCGCCCCGTACGCACGCATCATGGGTGTCGGCGGCTACCGCCCCATCCGGGTCGTGCCGAACGAGGTGATCCTCGAGACGATCGACTCCTCCGACGAGTGGATCCGCTCGCGCTCGGGCATCGCGACGCGTCACTGGGCCTCCCCCGAGGAGACCGTGAGCGCGATGTCCGTGGAGGCGGCGGGCAAGGCGATCGCCGACGCCGGGATCACCCCGGAGCAGATCGGCGGCGTCATCGTCTCCACCGTCTCGCACTTCAAGCAGACCCCGGCCATCGCCACCGAGATCGCGGACAAGATCGGCGCGGTCAAGCCGGCGGCGTTCGACATCTCCGCGGGCTGCGCCGGTTTCGGCTACGGCCTCACCCTCGCCAAGGGCATGGTCGTCGAGGGCTCGGCGCAGTACGTACTGGTCATCGGCGTCGAGCGGCTGAGCGACCTGACCGACCTGGAGGACCGCGCGACGGCCTTCCTGTTCGGTGACGGCGCGGGCGCGGTCGTCGTCGGCCCCTCCAAGGACCCGCAGATCGGCCCGACCGTCTGGGGCTCGGAGGGCGACAAGTCCGACACCATCAAGCAGACCGTGCCGTGGGACGACTACCGCAACGGCACCGTCGAGAAGTTTCCGGCGATCACGCAGGAGGGCCAGGCGGTCTTCCGCTGGGCCGTGTTCGAGATGGCGAAGGTCGCCCAGCAGGCGCTGGACGCGGCCGGAATCAGCGCGGACGACCTGGACGTCTTCATCCCGCACCAGGCCAATATGCGGATCATCGACTCGATGGTGAAGACTTTGAAGCTGCCGGAGCACGTCACGGTCGCCCGTGACGTGGAAACCACCGGCAACACCTCGGCCGCCTCGATCCCGCTCGCAATGGAGCGGCTCCTGGCGACCGGACAGGCCAAGAGCGGCGACACCGCGCTCGTCATCGGCTTCGGGGCGGGTCTCGTCTACGCAGCCACGGTCGTTACCCTCCCCTAGGCAACCGGATCTTCCGGACGCCACACCCTCTGATACAACACCGAAGGAGCGCCACATGGCCGCCACTCAGGAAGAGATCGTCACCGGTCTCGCGGAGATCGTCAACGAGATCGCCGGCATCCCGGTAGAGGACGTCCAGCTGGACAAGTCCTTCACCGACGACCTGGACGTCGACTCGCTGTCCATGGTCGAGGTTGTCGTCGCCGCCGAAGAGCGTTTCGACGTCAAGATCCCGGACGACGACGTCAAGAACCTGAAGACTGTCGGCGACGCCGCGGACTACATCGCCAAGCACCAGGCCTGAGCCTGAATCGCGTTTGTCGCCACCCGGCGGTGGCGCCGTGAAAATTCAGCACCCCCTACACGTGGAGAAAGAATTCCTGTGAGCTCGACCAATCGCACCGTGGTCGTCACCGGTATCGGCGCAACCACACCGTTGGGTGGCGACAGCGCATCGACCTGGGAGGGTCTGCTCGCCGGGCGCTCCGGAGTGAAGCCCCTCGAGGGCGAGCGCTTCGCCGAACTCCCGGTCCGGATCGCCGCACCCGCGGCGGTCGACCCGGGCGAGGTCCTGCCGCGCCCGCTCGCCCGCAAGCTGGACCGCTCGGCGCAGTTCGCGCTGATCGCGGCCCGCGAGGCATGGGCGGACGCCGGCTACGGCGCACCGGCCGGTGAGGACGTCAACGTTCTCCCCGAGCGCCTGGGCGCGGTCATCGCCTCCGGCATCGGCGGCGTGACAACTCTGCTCGACCAGTACGACGTGCTCAAGGAGAAGGGCGTACGCCGCGTCTCCCCGCACACCGTGCCCATGCTCATGCCGAACGGCCCCTCCGCCAACGTCGGCCTGGAGGTGAACGCCCAGGCGGGCGTGCACACTCCGGTCTCCGCCTGTGCGTCGGGCGCCGAAGCGATCGGCTACGCCGTGGAGATGATCCGCACCGGCCGCGCCGACGTCGTCGTCGCCGGCGGCACCGAGGCGGCCATCCACCCGCTGCCCATCGCGGCGTTCGCCAACATGATGGCGATGTCAAAGAACAACGACGAGCCCGAGAAGGCCTCCCGTCCGTACGACACGGCCCGTGACGGCTTCGTCCTCGGTGAGGGCGCGGGCGTCGTCATCCTGGAGTCGGCCGAACACGCCGCCAAGCGCGGCGCGAAGGTCTACTGCGAGGTGCTGGGCCAGGGCCTGTCCGCGGACAGCCACCACATCGCGCAGCCCGAGCCGACCGGCCGCGGCATTGCCACCGCGATGCAGAACCTGCTGGACGCGACGGACCTCAAGCCGTCCGAGGTCGTGCACCTCAACGCGCACGCCACGTCGACGCCGCAGGGCGACATCGCCGAGATCAAGGCCCTGCGCAAGGTCCTGGGCGACGACCTCGACCATGTCGCGGTGTCCGCCACGAAGTCGATGACCGGCCATCTCCTGGGCGGCGCGGGCGGAATCGAGACGGTCGCCACGGTGCTCGCGCTGTACCACCGCACGGCACCGCCGACGATCAACATCGACGACCTCGACGAGGCGGTCGACGCGGACATCGTGTGCGGCGAGCCCCGCAAGCTCCCCCAGGGCACGATCGCGGCGATCAACAATTCGTTCGGCTTCGGCGGCCACAACGTGGTTCTGGCGTTCCGCACGGTCTGAGTCTGCGTACGTAGCCGAAAGGGCCCCCACCACGCGGTGGGGGCCCTTTCGGCTATGTCGTTCAGACGACCTGGTGCAGCCAGCGGACCGGTGCGCCCTCCCCTGCGTACCGGAACGGCTCCAGTTCGTCGTCCCACGGCTTGCCCAGCAGCTTGGCGATCTCCGCCTCCAGGTCCGTCTCGCCCTGCACCGACCGCGCCAGCGCCGCGCGCAGCCGGTCCTCGGGGATCAGGATGTCGCCGTGCATCCCCGTGACGGCGTGAAAGATGCCGAGTTCGGGCGTGGCGCTGTAGCGCTCGCCCTCCGCGGTGGGACAGGGCTCGGCGGTCACCTCGAAGCGCAGCAGCTGCCAGCCGCGCAGCGCCGAGGCGAGCTTGGAGGCCGTGCCCACCTCGCCCTGCCAGGAGAACTCGGCCCTCCAGGTACCGGGCGATGCCGGCTGCCGGATCCAGTCGAGTTGGACGCGCACGCCAAGAACGCTCGCGACCGCCCATTCGACGTGCGGGCACAGCGCGCGCGGTGCGGAGTGAACGTACAGAACGCCACGTGTCGTCACCGGGACCTCCAGTGTGGGACGAGGATCGTCTTCCCAGCGGCCTCAGTAAACAGCATCGGGAGTCAAACTCCACAAAAGGGACAGCATGTGACGTGATGTAATTTACCGGGGCCGATGGGCGCGGCGCCTCTGGGTCGACGGGAAAAAGCTACCGTGAGTAGGTGCCCCAGGGGTGACGTAATGTCGGTCCCGGGGCCGTACGCACCAAGCTTTCACTCGGCAGGACGTCTGGGACGGGTGATACGGAGGGGAACTGGGGATGCGGGAGACACGTCGGACGCGCCGCTCACGCAGGGCGGCGGCAGCCCTGACGGCGGCTTTCCTCCTCATGACCGGTGCAGTGACCGGCTGTGACTCCTCGTCGGACCCGAACGCTCACGGATCGCCCGCCAAACGGCGGCCCTCCCCCACCCCCGTCTGGGACCGCAGCCCGGACTCGATCGCCGCGGTCGGCGACTCCATCACCCGCGGTTTCGACGCGTGTGTGGTGCTCTCCGACTGCCCGGAAGTGTCCTGGGCAACCGGCACGGACACGAAGGTACGCAGCCTTGCGATGCGCCTGATCGGCGAACCCGCGATCGCCGAGCGCAGCTGGAACTACGCCCGCTCCGGGGCCGATGTCGCCGATCTGCCCGAGCAGATGGCACAGGCAGCGGCGAAGAAGCCCGAGCTCGTCACGGTCATGGTCGGCGCGAACGACGCGTGCGCGGACTCGGCGGAGAGGATGACGACCGTCGAGAACTTCCGCCGGTCCTTCGAGGACGCGCTGAAGCAGTTACGGCGTACGGCACCGAAGGCCCAGGTCTATGTGTCGAGCGTGCCGGACCTCAAACGGCTGTGGTCGGCCGGGCGCGGCAATCCGCTCGGCAGGCAGATCTGGAAGCTGGGCATCTGCGCGTCGATGCTGGGCGACGCGGACGACGTGAGCACGCGGGCGCAGGCACGGCGGGCGCGGGTGCAGGACCGGGTGGTCGCGTACAACGAGGTGCTGAAGACCGTCTGCGGAAAGGACCCGCGCTGCCGGTACGACGGCGGGGCGGTGTTCGACTTCCGCTTCAGCGGCGAGCAGTTGAGCCGGTGGGACTGGTTCCACCCGAGCAGGGACGGCCAGGAACGGCTGGCGGAAATCGCCTACCGCAACGTGACATCGGCGAAGCCGCCGGCCTGACCGCGGGGCTTCGCCCCGCACCCCGTTTCAGCCCCGCCGGCGTTTGAGGCGCGGGGGTCCGGGGGCAGCGCCCCCGGTTACGGGATGGGGGTACCTCCCACGGCCGCCAGGCCGTAGGGGGAGGGCGGGGTGGGGAACAAGCCCGCCGCAGGCGCACCGATCCGCCGGACCGGACCGCCTCGGCGATCAGCTCGTCGGCGTCGCGCTGCGGGCCGAAATGGGTGAGGGAGAACATGATGGCGGAAAGTGGCGTGCCCGGCGCCTTGTTGACAGGGCCCGGGCCACGATGCTGCGGACCGAGTACGGCGAGAAGCTGCCGGGCCGCCTCCTGAGGCTCTTGGGGCCCGCGCTGCCGAAGTGACGTACTGGCCACGGTGGTTGGACGGCGGCGATACTTCCGCCACCCGACGGAAGGAATCCCGTGTCCCGGATACGCATCCGCCTGCACGTAGTTGGCGCCGCCCTCGTCACCCTCACCCTCACAGGCTTACCCCTCGCCGCGGCCGAGCCCGCACCGGCCTCACCCTCCACGGTGGAGGAACAGCGGCTCGACCGGGCCGTGCCCCAGGAGATCCTGCGGCGCAGCGGATTCGACGCCGTGGCACCGCGGTTCGCGGACGCGCTCGCCGCGGCGCGGACGTACCGGCAGGCCGAGCGGGCCGTCGTACGCCAAGGCTCACAGCTGTGGGACCGGGCCGTCGACCGCGCCCAGGGCCGCGGCCCGGCGCTCGGTGATCTCAGCCGGGACGACGACCGGCCGCTGTACTGGGCGCGGCTCGGCATGACCCGCGAACTGCGGCAGTGGCAGCCGGAGTTCGGGCTCTCCAACACCCAGCGGGCTCGCCTCCTCGACCGGCTCGAACGCTCCTCACGCGGCCAGGACTCGATGAACCTCCCCGCGGGCAAGGGCATCAAGCGCATCGTGATGACGGGCTTCGACCCCTTCACGCTGGACCGTGACATCCGTATCAGCAACCCGTCCGGGGCGACGGCGCTGGCGCTGGACGGTACGTGGATCCGTACCTCGGACGGCCCGGCGCGTATCGAGACTGCGGTCTTCCCCGTGCGCTGGCAGGACTTCGCGGACGGCACGGTCGAGCGGACGCTGCGCCCGCAGCTTCCGAAGGCGGATCTGTTCACGACGGTGAGTCAGGGCCGGGTCGGCCGTATCGACATCGAGCGCACGAACGGGGCGTGGCGGGGCGGGTTCGGCGACAACGAGAACGTTTCGCGTACGGAGACGGTGCCGGTGGCCGACCCGGCGTCGCAGCCGCAGTGGACGACCACGACGCTTCCGTACAAGGCGATCGTCGCGGCGCAGACGGGGCGCTTCCCGGTGTACGACAACACGACGGTGACGGAGATCCCGGCGGGCGGCTCGGACCCGGTGGTCCGCCCCGACGGCCCGACGGCGGGCTCGACGGCGCGGGCCGGGGGCGGGGGCGACTACCTGTCGAACGAGATCGCGTACCGGGCGACGCTGCTGCGGGACCGGCTGGGGCTGAAGATCCCGGGGGGTCATGTGCACACGCCGGTACTCCAGTTCGGGCCGGAGAACACGACGGAGGTCACGGACCCCGTGTTCGTCAGGAACCGGCTGGACATCATCGCGCAGGTCCGCGCGGTCATTCGCGTGGCGGCGGAGTCGTCTGGCTGAGCCGGTACGGGGGTGCGCCTGCGGCGGGCCTTTTCAGACCCCGGAACACCCTTCGGGCTTGTCCTCAAACGCCGGACGGGCTGAATTACAGTCCCGCCGGCGTTTGAGGCGCGGGCGGGGCAGGGTGGGGAACAAGCCATTGTTGGTACCGGGTTCGCCATGTACCGTTCAAGCGCGCGTCGTCCCGCGGTTCGCCGCCCGCTGTTCTACGCGCGCAGAATCGACGCCCGCACCACCTCTCCCCACCCCTCACGGAGGTACTGCCGGATGCTCGGATCCCGAAGTTCCAGAAGTGCCAGAAGACCCGGACGCGGACTCGTCAGCGCCCTCGCCGTCTTCGCCGCCCTCGTCGCCGGAACCACCGTTCAGGCCGCCACCGCCCCCGCCGCGGTCGCCGCCACTCCCCACCGGGTTCTCTTCGACAACAGCAAGGCCGAGACCGCCGGCAACGCCGACTGGATCATCGGTACCAGCCAGCCCGACCCGCTGGGGCAGGACGCGACGCCCTCCGCGGAGACCGACTGGACCGGCGCGATCTCCGCCTGGGGTGTCGCGCTGCAGAAGACCGGCGACTACCAGCTCAAGACGCTGCCTCCCGGCAACAGCATCACGTACGGCACCACCGCCGCGCTCGACCTGCAGAACTTCGACACCTTCGTGCTGCCCGAGCCGAACGTCCTGCTCAGCGCGGCCGAGAAGACCGCGGTCATGAGGTTCGTGCAGAACGGCGGCGGGCTCTTCCTGGTCTCCGACCACACCGGGGCCGACCGCAACAACGACGGCTACGACGCCGTCGAGGTCATCAACGACCTGATGAGCAACAACAGCGTCGACAGCACGGACCCGTTCGGGTTCTCCGTCGACACGCTGTCCGTCTCCACCAACAACCCGCGCGCCATCAGCGACACCACCGACCCGGTGCTCAACGGCCCCTTCGGCAAGGTCACCGGCAGCATCATCCGCAGCGGTACGACCGTCACGCTCAAGCCCGCCGACAATCCGGCCGTCAAGGGCCTGGTCTACCGCACGGGTTACTCGGGCAACACCGGCGCCTTCTTCGCCACCAGTACCTTCGGCAGCGGCCGGGTCGCGGTCTGGGGCGACAGTTCGCCCATCGACGACGGCACCGGCCAGTCCGGCAACACCCTCTACGACGGCTGGAACGACACCGCGGGCACCAACGCCGCGCTCGCCCTCAACGCCACCGAGTGGCTCTCCGGCGGCACGGGCGGCGGAGGTGGCGGTGGCGGCACCTGCACCGCCGGCCAGCTCATCGCCAACCCGGGCTTCGAGTCCGGCGCCGCTTCCTGGTCCGCGACCGGCGGCGTCATCACCACCGACAGCGGTGAGCCCGCCCGTACCGGCTCCTACAAGGCCTGGCTGAACGGCTACGGCTCCGCCCACACCGACACCCTGTCCCAGTCGGTGACGATCCCGTCCGGCTGCACCAGTGCGACCCTCAGCTTCTATCTGCACATCGACACGGCCGAGACGACCACGAGCACGGCATACGACACCCTCAAGGTCCAGGTCCTGAGCAGCAGCGGCACGGTCCTGTCCACGCTCGCCACGTACTCCAACCTGAACGCGGCGAGCGGCTACGCCCAGCGCAGTTTCAACCTCGGCGCGTACGCCGGCCAGAGCGTCACGCTCAAGTTCACCGGCACGGAAGGCTCCCAGCTGCAGACGTCGTTCGTCGTCGACGACACGGCGCTCAATGTGAGCTGAGGCCGACGGCGGTCTCCCCCAGCACGGCACCTGGGGGAGACCGTGTCCGATGATGGGACGCATGAAGACAGCGGCAGGGCAGTTCACACCAGTACCCGGTGACATCGAGGCCAATGTCCGTTCCATGTCCGCCCTGATCCATGCGGCATCCGCGCAGGGCGCCCGGCTCGTCGTCTTCCCCGAGCTGGCGGTGACGGGCTACGAGCTGAAGCTGATCGCAGACGACCCGGAGCTGTGTGTGGCGCCGGACGATCCGCGTCTGCAGCCGGTCAGGGAGGCGTGCCGCGCCACCTCCACCGCGGCGGTCGTCAACTGCGCGGCCCGCACCCCCGGCGAGCGGCCCACCATCGCCTCGCTCGCCCTCGGCACGAACGGCGAACTGCTCGCCCGCTACGACAAGCTGCATCCGTACGGGAACGAGCTCGACCTCTTCGAGGCCGGCACCGAGGACGGACGGTTCACGCTCGACGGCGTACGGTTCGCGATGGCGATCTGCTACGACAACCGCTTCCCGGAGCTCGCCGAGCGGGCTCGCGCCGACAACTGCCGGGCATACGTGGCGAGTTCAGCGCTTGAAGTGGGCAATGACTCGTTCGAGTCGGTCTACCCCGTCCGGGCCCGGGACAACGGGCTGTATGTGCTCCTCGCGAATCCGGTGGGCCGGAGCGAGGTCGGGGAGTGCGGGGGCGGCAGCGCGATCTGGGGTCCGGACGGATCACTGCTCGCCACGGCGGGCGCGGGGTCGCCGGGCCTGGCGGTGGCGGATCTCCGGTTCTAGGACGCGCCGCCTCAATCGCCGGCGGGCTGAAATGTGCGGCAGGGCCGCACATCCAGCCCCGCCGGCGATTGAGGCGTGATCCCGGACGCGAAATTCAGCCCCGTGGGGGTCCCCCCGGACGAAGTCTGGGGGAGTTTGAGGCGCGGGGTCTGGGGCGGAGCCCCAGTTCGGGAAAGGACGGGGTGGGGAACAAGCCCGCCGCAGGCGACCCGCACCCCCCACGCCTACCCTTTGTTCAGGCTGAACGGCGCCGGCGCCCCCGGCGCCTCGTCGTCCCCCGGCGGCGCCACCAGGTCCCGCACCATCAGCGTCGCCCCCGCCACCGCCCCCGGCATCAGGAACACCGCGACGAACGGCACCACGAAGGCCAGCGTGAGCGGAACCCCGAAGCCGAGCGTGAGCAGCCTGCGGCCGCGCAGCAGCGCGAGGCGTTCCTTGAGCTGGATTCCGCGCCGCTGGAGGGCGACCGCCGTGAGCTCCTCGGCGAGGAAGAAGCCCGAGACACAGAAGCCGATCACCGGGACCACCGTCTGGCCGACGACCGGGACGAAGCCGAGGGCGAAGAGCAGGACTCCGTACAGCACGACGCGCGTCAGGACCCGCAGCGAGTCGCGTGCGGAGATCCACAGCTCCCGCCACAGCGGCAGCCCGGACTCGGGCACGTCTCCACCCTCGGTGCGGTCGACCTGCTCGGACAGCGACTCGTAGAAGGGCTGGCCGATCAGCAGGGTCACCGCGGTGAAAGTGATCACTGCGGTGAACAGCCCGAAGCCGACGACGAGGGCGGTCAGAAAGCCGCGGAACAGGCCCTGCCAGGGCGAGGACCAGTCGTCGGCGAAGGGTGTCGCCCACGCCGTCAGATCGTCGGCGCCGTAACCGAGCCCGACCAGCGCGGCCGCGTACAGCACCACGGCCACCAGCCCGGGCAGCAGCCCGAAGCCGAACCACCGGCCGTGCCCGGTGACCCAGCGCTGCCCCTTGACCAAGTAGCCGAAGCCCACCCCAAGATCACGCATAAGGCCCAGCCTATCGGGGGCCCCTTGTTGCCGGGCCGTCGGATCCGGTAGACCCCTGCGTACTGATCGTTGTGCTGTTCGATTTTTCGACACCATGGAGGCACGTACGCATGGGCATTCCCCGACCCGCCCTGGCCGCCACCGCGGCGCTCGCCGGTGCGCTGTTACTCGCACCGCCGCCCGCGACCGCCGTCCCCGGCGCACCGGGTCGCGACTCTCCGCATCCCGTACGCGAAGGGGGCGGACGCGACACCGAGGTCGCGAAGACTCCCCTCCAGGCCGCCGTCAACGCCCTGCGGACCGGGACAGGCACGACCCCCGGGCTCGCGAAGAGCGGAGGCTATCCGCGGCGTACCGTCCTCGACGTGCCGCCCGTGAACCCGGCCGACAAGTCGATAAAGCTGGGGCTCGCGCCGTACCACTCGCTCGCACCGAGGCTCAACGCCCTGCAGAAGCTGGGCGACCGGGTCAGCGTAGAGGTCGCCGGGCACTCCGCCGGCGGGCACGAGCTGTTTCTCGTCACCGTCACTTCGCCCGAGAGCTCCGCGCAGGCCCGGGAGCAGGAGCGGATGCGGGAGCGCATCGAGAACTCCCCCGCCGCCGCGGCCAAGGACAGGCGCATCAAGGCCTCGTACAAGACGCCGGTGTTCATCAACAACAACATCCACGGCAACGAGTGGGAGGGCACGGACGCCGCCCTGCGTCTCATCGAGCGCCTGGCGAAGGCCAAGGACGCGACGACCCGCGAGCTGCTGTCGAAGAACCGCGTCTATCTCAATGTGACGGCCAACCCGGACGGCCGGATCGCCGGAACCCGTACGAACGCCAACGGCTTCGACCTGAACCGCGACTTCATCACGGGATCCCAGCCCGAGGCGCGCGCCATCCGGCAGATCGCCATCGACAAGCAGCCCGCCCTCATGCTCGATCTGCACGGCTACGTCAACGGCACACTGATCGAGCCGACGACCCCGCCGCACGGCGAGAACTACGAGTACGACCTCTTTCTGAAGAACGCCTACGCCAACGCGCTCGGGATGGAGAAGGCGGTCAACGGGCTCGGCTACACGCCCGCGAAGGACGGCGTCGAGCCCGCGATCATCCCCTTCCGTGACCAGCAGGAGGGCTGGGACGACTGGCCTCCGATCTTCACCCCGCAGTACATGCCCTTCCAGGGCGCGGTCGCCGCGCACACCGTCGAGTTCCCGATGGCGGTCAACAACGAGGAGTACGACTCGCTCCCGGTGGCCGAACTGCGCCGCCGGGCCGCGATCAACACCGCCATTGCGGGCGCGGCGATGCGCGCGACCCTCGACTACACGCGCACGCACCGCACCTCGGTGATCGCCGACCAGATCGAGACCTTCCGGCGGGCCGCGGCGGGCGAGGCACAGCGGCCGGTGTCGGAGAAGACCGTGCCGGGTGTGCCGGGCATCGGCCCCGAGGACGTCTACACGACGACCTTCCCGCGCGCGTATGTCATTCCGGCCGGGCGGGGCCAGCGGTCGGCGACCGCGGCGGCCCGGCTCGTGGACCATCTTCTCGCCAATGACGTACGGGTGGAGCGGGCGCTGCTGCCCTTCCGGCTCGCGGGCCGCGTCTACCCGGCGGGTTCGTATGTCGTCGACATGCACCAGTCCAAGCGCGCCGTCGCCAATGTGATCCTGGCCGCGGGCCGGGACATCAGCGCGGATGTCGCCACGATGTATGACATCTCGGGCTGGAGTCTCGGGCTGCTGTGGGGCGCGAGGGTCGACAAGGCCGTCACGGGCAAACTGCATGTCGTGGGCCGCCCGGTGCATGCCGCGGCGCCCACCGGCCATGTCGCCCCCTTCGGGGATCTGCGGCTGCGGCTCGACGACCCGAAGGAGATCGCCGCGCTCAACTCCCTGCTCGCGCAGGGCGTGCGGGTGCGGCGCGCGGCGGACGGCTCGGCGGTGGTGCCGGGTTCGGCCCGCGGGGTGGCGTCCGTGCTCGCCGATCGCCTCGGGGTCGCTTTCCCGGCGACCGGGGAGAAGGGCACGGCCCTGCTGAAGCGGACCCGGGTGGCGGCGGCGGTGACGGCGGGGGAGCTGTTCGCGCTGCGCGAGATGGGCTTCGAGGTGCGGCCGGTGTCGACGGCCGTGCTCAACGCGGGCTACGACTTCTCGACCACGGATGCGCTGTATGTGTCGAGCGGTCTGGAGTACGGGAGTCTGAACCCGAAGGCCCGCGGCGCGCTGGACGCCTTCCTCAAGCGCGGCGGCGGTGTCGTCGGTCTCGGCGCGGGCGGCGCCGCCTTCAACGCCGGCGCGGGACTGCTCGCCGCCAAGCCGGTGGCGGGCAATGGCGATGCCAACGGCGTGGTCCGGGTGGCCAATACGGCCGGCAGCCCGGTCACCGGCGGCGCGCTCGCGCACTCCTTCGTCTACTCGCCGCTCTGGTTCACCGACCTGGGCCCGGGCGTGCGGGTCGAGCAGTCGTACGCCTCCGGGA
The DNA here is from genome assembly GCF_045207475.1 of Streptomyces sp. NBC_00885. Taxonomy (NCBI): domain Bacteria; kingdom Bacillati; phylum Actinomycetota; class Actinomycetes; order Kitasatosporales; family Streptomycetaceae; genus Streptomyces; species Streptomyces sp. NBC_00885. Next base: position 5,950,236 of record NZ_CP108796.1, on the reverse strand, counting down.
ACCCGCTCGTCGCGGGCCACTGGCGTACGACGGAGGACGGCAAGGGCGGCCCGAAGGACGCGGCGGGACAGGCGTCGATCGTCAGCGGCCTTAGCGCGAAGGGGGCGCACGTGGTGCTGTTCGGCACCGAGCCGCTGTTCCGCGACCACCCCAAGGGCGTGTTCGCGCAGGTCGGCCGGGCGCTGCTGACGCACTGAGCATGCGAAGGCCGACGCACTGAGCATGGAAGAGGGCCGCACCCCCGCCGGGGTGCGGCCCTCTCGTATGCCGTGAGGCGATCAGACCGCGAGGTCGACCGTGATGTTGCCGCGGGTCGCCTTGGAGTACGGGCAGACCTGGTGGGCCTTCTCGATCAGGTCCTTGGCGGTGGCGGCGTCCACGTTCGGTATCGTCGCGGAGATCTTGACGATGATCCCGAAGCCCTCGTCGTTCTTGCCGATGCCGACCTCGGCGGTGACCGTCGAGCCGGAGATGTCGGCCTTCTCCTGGCGGGCGACGACACCCAGCGCACCCTGGAAGCAGGCGCTGAAACCGGCGGCGAAGAGCTGCTCCGGGTTGGTGCCCGAGCCCGAACCGCCCATCTCCTTCGGCGGGTTGACGACCACATCGAGCTGACCGTCATGCGTGGCGACGCGGCCGTCACGGCCGTTCTCCGCGGTGGCGACGGCGGTGTAGAGGACGTCGGAATGCTGGATCGACATGAAGAGATTTCCTCCTGCTGGTTCACCGCGGCTCGCGCCCACGACCGCGGTGGCTGACGTCGAGACTACTGGGTGAGCGAAACGATCATCTTGCCGGTGTTCTCACCGCGCAGCAGACCGAGGAACGCGTCGTAGCCGTTCTCGATGCCCTCGACGACCGTCTCGTTGTACTTGAGCTCGCCGGAGGCGATCCAGCCCGCGACCTCGCGGACGAACTCCGGCTGGAGGTCCTTGTGGTCGTTCACGAGCATGCCCTGCAGCCGCAGCCGCTTGCCGATGACCATGGCCAGATTGCGCGGGCCGGGCGTCGGCTCGGTGTTGTTGTACTGGGCGATCATGCCGCAGATGGTCGCGCGGCCCTGCACGTTGAGCGAGGAGATCGCGGCCTCTAGGTGGTCCCCGCCGACGTTGTCGAAGTAGACGTCGATGCCGTCCGGGGCGGCCTCCTTCAGCTGCTCGGCGACGGGGCCGTTCTTGTAGTTGAACGCCGCGTCGAAGCCGTACTCCTCGACGAGGAGCTTGACCTTCTCGTCGGATCCTGCCGAGCCGATGACCCGCGAGGCGCCCTTGAGCCTGGCCATCTGGCCGACCTGGCTGCCCACCGCACCGGCCGCGCCGGAGACGAAGACCGCGTCGCCCTCCTTGAAGGAGGCGACGTCGAAGAGACCGGCGTAGGCGGTGAGGCCGGTCATGCCCAGCACACCGAGGTACGTGGAGAGGGGGGCGAGGGAAGCGTCGACCTTGGTGGCGTACTGGGCGGGCACCTCGGCGTACTCACGCCAGCCGAGCCCGTGCAGTACGTGGTCGCCTACGGCGAAGCCCTCGGCGCCGGAGGCGATGACCTCGCCGACCGCGCCGCCCTCCATGGGGTGGTCGAGCTGGAAGGGCGGGGTGTACGACTTCACGTCGTTCATCCGGCCGCGCATGTACGGGTCGACCGAGAAGTAGTGGTTGCGCACGAGGATGCGGCCCTCGCCCGGCTCGGTCACCGGAGCCTCACGCAGAGCGAAGTCCTCAGCCTTGGGCCAGCCGTGCGGACGGGCGATCAGGTGCCATTCACGACTGGACGTGGGAAGTGCGGACATGCTGCGTTCCTCCTAGGAAAAAGCTTCACTAACTGAAACAACCATGCGCCTCGATATTTCATGTTGTCAAGTAACTGGGTATCCTGGTGCCCATGGCCACTGAACGCACAGACCCCCTGACCCGCGAAGTCGTCGAGCTCATCGGCACCGTCGTGGCCCGCTACTACACGGAGTACGAGCAGGCCGCGGCCAAACACTCGCTCACCGGGGCACAGGCCCGGGTCCTGGGACTGCTGGCCCTCGAGCCCCTGCCCATGCGGCAGGTCGCCCAGACGCTGAAATGCGAGCCGTCGAACATCACCGGCATCGTCGACCGGCTGGAGGCGCGCGGCCTGGTGGAGCGGCGGCCCGATCCGGGCGACCGCAGGGTCAAGCTCGCCGCACCGACGGAGGACGGTAAGGACACCGCGCGCCGGCTGCGGGAGTCGCTGGACTTCGCGCGCGAGCCGCTGGCCCAGCTCTCGGAGGAGGAGCGGACGGTGCTGCGGGACCTGCTCAAGCGGATGCTGGGAGACCAGGCTCCCGCGGTGCCGTAGAGCACTCCGCGCAAGAGCACTCCGCGGTCTAGATGCACCACCAGAGGAACTGGTCGCACGTCTCGCTGGGGCTGGGCGTCGGAACCGGGTTCGGTGGAGGAGGTTCGCCGGGGTTCGACCCGGTCGGCTGCGCGGAGCCCGACGGCTGCGCACTGCCCGAGGGATCTGCGGCGGAGGACGAGGCGGACGGCGTGCCGACCGGGCCGGACCCGGTCGCGGTCGGCTTTCCGGTGCCACTGCCGCCCGCGGCGGTACGGGTGGCCGTGCGCCTGGGGCGCGGGGATCCGGACGAGGTCACCGGCGCGTCCGTCACCTCGTCGGGGCCCTGCGGAGTCAAGGTGTCCGTCGGCTCCGGAGCGGGCTCCGTCTCGACGCTGTCCTCTTCCTTGACCGCGGTGGCCGCGCCGTCCTCGCCCCCGCTCTCGTAAGCGAGCTCGGCGAGGCTCAGCGCACCCACCGCGAGGACCAGGCCGACCGTGCCGAACAGCGCCTTGCGGCCACGCCTCTTGCGGGCCCGGCGCCCCGCAGGAGCTCTGCGGCGGGGAGGGGGCTGACGGCGCGAACGCCTGTGGCCCACGGGCTCGGACACCTCGTCCAGTTCGAAGACGGGGTCCGCCGCGGGCGCACTGGGGCTGAAATGCCGTAGCTCCTCGACGGGCGTGCCGCAGCCTGCGCAGGCCAGAGCGCCGTTGAGGTGCCGTTGACACTGGTGGCAGTAATCCATGGCGCCCGCAGATTATGCGGCCCGAGGGGGCCGGCGGTGAAGGACTCTGTGAGGGTTGTGTGTGGAATCTTCGACTCCGCGGCGGGTCTGCTTCGCCGGGTTGACGGCGCGTTCGAGCCGGTCAGCGGGGCAGGATGTCGGGCATGACCCCAGCCGCGCCTTTCGGGCCCCGCGACTTCCAACTGGTGCTGCTGCGCCGCATGGCCGACCACCAGCCGGGCCTCGTCGAGGACGCCCGCCACCAATTGGGAGCCTCGCTCGCCGAGATGCGCGAGGCCAACCGCCGCTGGCAGGCGATGGTCCGCGCGCCCAGAAGCCGGGGCGCGCTGGCCCGCTACCGCTCGGTGCTCGGCGAGCCGGAACAGGTCGTGCGCCGCACGATCGGCGATCTGGAGTGCGACGCGCTGCTGTGGCCCGTACCGCTCTGGCCCGATCTGCGCTTCGAGGTGCTGGCGGCGGGCGGCGGGGCGGTGTGGAACGAATGGCTGGTCCGCGCGCCCGGGGTGCCGGGTCCTTCGCTGCGTACGGCCCAGGACCTGAAGCCGTGGTCGTGCACGGTGGACGAGGCGGCGCGGGCGTTCCCGCCCGCACGGCCGATGGAGGGCTCGGCTCCGACGAGGTGGCAGCTGGAGCTGACGCTTCCGGGCGGGGAGCGGTGCGTGGCGGAGTTCACGTGGGGGCTGCTGCAGAGGCTGCGGTAGGGGTCCCAGGGCCCGGACCCCCCGAACGGCGGAGCTGATCTGGCGGGTCGTCAGGTTCGTACCCCCGACCGGCTCACCCAGCGCGCGTACCTCCCGTGGCGATCGCACGATGCGAACAGGTACCGCACTCGGGAGGATCCGCCGTGACCGTCAGCCTTGAGCAGTTGCGCCGTTGCCATGTCGCCGTCGACCTGGGAGCCGCGAGGACCAGGGTCTTCGTGAAGGGGGCCGGGCTCGTCGTCGACGAGCCCAGCGTCGCCGCCGTGAACACCCGCACCGGCGCGCTGATCGCCGTCGGTTCGTTCGCCGAGCAGATGACGGGCCGCACGCCCGACTACATCCGCGTCGCCCGCCCCGTCTCCGGCGGCACCGTCGTCGACATCGACATGGCCCAGCGGATGCTCCGTCACCTTCTCGGCGAGAAGCTCCGCCGCCAGCTGCGCCGCAAGCCCAGGCTGCGCGCCGCCGCCTGCACCCCGCACGACAGCGACCCGCTCGCCCAGCGGGCCGCCGTCGAGACCCTCGTCGGACTCGGCGCCCGCCGGGTCGAGCTCGTCGACACTCTGATCGCCGCGGCCGTCGGCTGCGGGCTGCCGGTGGAGCAGCCCGTCGCGACCATGATCCTGGTGTGCGGCGCGGCGACCACGCAGGTCGCCGTGCTCTCGCTCGGCGCGATCGTCACCGCCGAGCGGATCCCGGTGGGCGGCAACGCCATCGACCACGCGGTGATCCAGCACCTGCGCCACCAGCACGAGCTGATGCTGCCCAGCCAGTCCGTACGGCCCCTGCAACTCGCCCTGCACGGCAACGGCCTGACCCCTCACGGCCCGGCGTCGACCGAGATCCACGGCCGGGACGTGGCCACCGGCCTGGCCCGTTCGGTGCGCGTGGACACCGCTGCCGTACGCGACGCGATCCACACCCCGCTCACCTCCGTCCTCGACGGCATCGGCAAGGTGCTGCGGGACTGCCCGCCGGATCTGGTGGCCGATCTCGCCGACCGCGGGATCATGATGGTCGGCGGCAGCGCGCTGCTGCCGGGCCTGGACCAGATGCTGCGCGACGCGACCGGCATGCCGGTGCACATCGCCGAACGGCCCGACATCTGCGCCATCCTGGGCCTCGGTTCGATGCTGGAGGGCAAGATCCGGCCGCTGGTCCTCGACCCTCTCACCGGGGCCGAATGAAGGCCGGTCAGGGGCAGATGACGCTCACCTGGCAGGTCCCCCGGTAGCGGCCCGCAGCGCGATCCGGGTGCTGGACTGGGCGACGCCCGCCTCGCGTTTGAGGGTGCGCAACAGTGCGTCCAGTTCGGCGGGGTCGGCTGCTCTGGCCCGTACGAGATAGTCGTGCGCGCCCGTCACATGCACGACTTCGGTGATGCCGGGCAGCTTCAGCACGACCCGCTCGAACTCCTCGTTCGTCGTGTCGAGCCGGAGCGTGACGTCGATGAAGACGACGAGACCCCCGCGGGAGTCGGCGGTGGGGTCGACGATCGTGGTGAAGCCGCGGATCACGCCGTCGCGGAGCATCCGGCGCACGCGCTCGGCGGCTGCATTCGCGCTGAGGCCCACGCGTACGCCGAGATCGCGGTAGGAGATCCGCGCATCCTCCCGCAGCACACCGAGGATTTCGCTGTCGAGACGGTCCATACGGAGATTGTCGCAGCACGAGGCGTAATACGGCCGCGCCGATCACAGCCCGGGCCGGACAGTGTCCGCCATGAGTATGTGGACAACGGCGATGGCGGGCGCGGCGGCGGGCCTGGGAGTGGCGATGCCCCTGGGGGCGGTGGGCGTGCTGCTCATCCAGCAGGGCATGCGGGAGCGCCGAGGAGCCGTGGCCGCCGCGGCCGCGGTCGCCGTCGTCGACTGCGCCTATGCCGCCGTGGCGACGGCACTGGGCCCTCTCGTCGCCTCCGCGCTCTCCGGTGTGGAGGCCTGGGTCAGGCTGGTGTCGGCCGCCGTGCTGGCGGTGATCGCGGTACGCGGGCTGCTCGCCTCGCGGCGGCCCGGCCCCGCCGTGGCGAGCGAGGGCGAGGGCACGGGCACAGGGACGGGCACGGGCCCGGTGCAGACGTTCACCCGGTTCGCCGCGATCACACTGATCAACCCGACCACGGCGCTGTACTTCGCCGCCCTGACCACCGCTCAGGGGGCGACCCTGAGCACGGGCGCCGCGGGGGCGGTCTTCGTCGGCGCGGTGTTCCTCGCCTCGTTCGGCTGGCAGCAACTGCTGGTGGCGGCCAGCGGTTTCGCGGGCACCCGGATCTCGGACACCGCCCGGGCATGGACCTTCCGGATCGGGTACGGGCTGGTGGCCGTGTACGCGGTCAGGGTGGCGCTCCCGCTGCCTTGACGATCGTGCACGCACGGGGCGGCGCGCCGGGCGCTGCCCCGTACGGGCACGGTGGACCGTCTCAGTCCGGGATCTCGAAGCCGAGCGAGCCGAGAACGTGGCGTGGCCGGCGACTGAGCGGGGGTCAGGAGGTGACGCGCAGGACGAGCTTGCCCCGGGTGCGGTCGCTCTCGCCGCGGGTGTGGGCCTGGGCGGCCTGCTCCAGCGGGAAGACCTCCTCGACCTCCACGCTCACCTCGCCGGCCTCGATGAGTTCGGCGATGCGGGTCAGGGCCGGGCCGTCGGGCTCGACCAGAAAGGCGCTGGTGCGCAGCCCCCGGGACTCGGCCGCCTCGTGGAGTTCGGGCGAGACACCGGCGGGGATCGCGACGATCAGTCCGCCGGGGCGCAGCACGTCGAGCGAACGGGTGCTGGTGTTGTCGCGCACGTCGCCGACAAGGTCGATGACGACGTCGATGTCCTTGGCCGCCTCCTCGAAGCGGACCGTGGTGTAGTCGATGAGTTCGTCGGCGCCGAGTGCGGTGAGCCACTCGTGGCGGGCGCTGCTGGCGGTGCCGGTGACATGGGCGCCCAGGTGCTTGGCGAACTGGACGGCGAAGTGTCCGACGCCTCCGGCGGCGGCGTGGATCAGCACGCGCTGACCGGGGCGGATGCCGGCGGTGTCCACCAGGGCCTGCCAAGCGGTGAGGGCTGCCAGCGGTACGGCGGCGGCCTGCTCGTGGCTGATGCTCGCGGGCTTGCGGGCGAACTGGCGGGCGGGGGCGGTGACGTACTCGGCGTAGCCGCCGGCCGCGCGCGGGAACCACGGCATCCCGTAGACCTCGTCGCCGGCCTTGAGGGTGGTCACACCGAAGCCGGTCTCCTCCACGACGCCGGAGACGTCCCAGCCCAGGGTGAACGGCGGCTCGCCGAGCACACCGGCCATGCCGCCGCCGCCCCGCGTCTTCCAGTCGACCGGGTTGATCCCGGCGGCGTGCACCCGTACCAGGACCTCGGTCGGCAGCGGTACGGGCCGGGGCACCTCCTCCACCCGCAGGACGTCGGGGCCGCCGAAGGTGTGCTGCACCACCGCGCGCATCGAGGACATCAGTCATCTCCCTTGAAACAAAACCGCCGAAAGGCCACTTGTCGACCCCCGGTCCAGCGGGCTTGACCGTATCCCCAGGGAGGTAGTTACTATCAAGGGAACCTACTTCCCAATGGGAAGCATGCTGCTGAGGAGCGTTCCTGTGACCACCGACTGCCAGACCGGGCAGCACGCCCACCACGACGTCTACGCGGCACAGTGCCCCTGCCGCGCCATGCTGGACCTGCTCGCGAACAAGTGGTCGGCCCTGGCCATCGGAGCCCTGGAAGGCGGCCCACAGCGTTTCGGCGCCCTGCAGCGGCACCTGCAGGGCGTCAGCCCCAAGGTGCTCACCCAGACCCTGCGGCGCCTGGAGGACACAGGGCTCGTCGACCGCACCATCTACCCCGCGGTGCCCCTGCACGTGGAGTACGCCCTGACCGACCTCGGTCACGGCGCAGCCGTTCCGCTGCGTCTGCTCCGCACCTGGGTCGAAGAGAACCTCGACAATGCCACGAGCACGCCGATCCGCCCTTTGACCGGGCCGATCGCGGCGAATTAGCCGCCGGACAGCTCCGGGAGTCCGTACTCCCGAAGCTGCCGCGACGTGACAAGTAGCTCTCCCGTCAGAGTGACGCTCGGGCAGGGTGAGCGGAGGCTGCCTTGATACGAGCCCCGATGGGCTCAGTTCCCGCCGCCGGATCCTTGTCGGGGACCCGCGCATTCAGCGCTCCGGTCGCACCCCTCGACGTCGGCCTCAGCAGGTTCGTCGCAGCCGCCGGGCGCAGCCGGGGCGCGCGCTCCGGCTCCGGAACGGCCTCGGAACCCCAGCCGGTACCACCGTCGTTGACGCGGCGCACGCTCGAGCGGGTCTCGCCGTACCGCTGGCTCGGCGCAGGGTCCGGCGCCGCGCCCGTTCCGGCGGGCGCGCTGCCGGTACCCCCCGGCGGCGGCACGTTGACCTCCTTGGTCGAGGGATGCCCCGTGTCCGCGCTCGGCCGCGCCCTCGGCACCCGTGCGGCAACGTTGTCAGTGGCCCATCGCTGCCCCGGCGACCCGTCCCTCATCCTGACCACCACCGCCGACCCGGCCTCGGCCGAAGCGGGCACCAGAGCCAGTGCCTCGTTCCAGCGCGGGATCACATCGCCCTGGATCGTCAGGTCGTAGCGCACATCCCCCGCATCGGCCGCCAACGCCTGTGTACAGGCGCCGAGTTCGGCGACCCCGTCCAGCTCGTGGGAGTCGAGGCAGAGATCGACGGCCGCCGCGCTGCGCAGCAGCCCGTCCGTCTCGTACACCCACTGCTGGGTCACCGCCGACGAGCACGCCGCCATCGTCGCCTCCGTACCGGCCTGAACCCTCTGGTCCTTGATGTCGAGGCACAGGCCCGCGCCGACATTGCGCAGCCTGGTGTTCAGCGGGCCGGTCGGCATCGCGGCGGAGGTGGTGGACGGCTGGGGGCCGGGGCTGGAGGGGGTACGGGATCCGGGCGCGGGCATCGCCGTGACGGAGCCGCTCGGGACGGCGGGCCCCGCGTGGCTGTCGTCGTCCGGCCAGAGTTCGGTGACGGCGGTCGCGACGACGAGGAGGCCGGTCATGATCCCGAGCCCGGTGACGACCGCGCCACGCCCGCGCGGGCTCAGCGAGAGGCGGGGCAGTGCGCGCGGGCGTCCGCCCCGTGAGTGCCGTCCGGCGCCTCGTGCGGGCGGGCGCACTCCGGCGCCGCCGGACGCCCCCTCCGCCCCGGCGGCCTTCGCCTGGAAGCGGGCGCTGTTGCGGGCGGGCCGCGAGTCGAGATACGGCTGGGCGGCCCGGCCGAGCACGGCCTCGGCCAGCAGCAGGGCCAGCCGGCCACCGACCTGGTCGAGTTGTTCCGCGCCGAAGCGGCAGTGCTGACACTTCGCCAAGTGCGCCTTGATGTCGGGGATCAGTGTGCCGCCCCGCCGCAGGGACACGTCGAGCAGCCTGCTGAAGTGGCGGCATTCGCTGTCCGGGGCCAGCTCCACGTGCAACCGCAGGCAGGCCGCCCGGAAGATTTCCCGGGCCTGCTCCAGCTGGGCCGCCGCACCCCGCGGATCAATGGCCAGCAAACCAGCCGGTACGGATATGCCCTCGCCCTCGGCCTCGGCGTGCCACAGCAGGCATTGGGCGGGCCCGGGCAATGCCTGGAATGCCCGCGCGACGAGGGTCCGATTCTCCGGGATAGTGAACATGTCGACCGGAACGGAGCGGCCGGTGTCCGGATTCTGGAGTTCGGGCAGTGCGGTGATCCGCTCGTCGGCCGCCCACGCCTTGCCGACTTGACGGGCCGTCACCAGAAGAAGCGGACGAAGCGCGGCGGTCGTCCGCACCTGCCGGAGATTCTCCAGCACCTTGTTGGAGGCGGCAGTGGCGAGCATGGACGCCGCCGTGGCCGATGGAGTGCAGATCGACGTGTAGTCGAAGACGGGTTGCCAGTGCCTCGCCAGCAGCACTGCTACGGGACGTATCTCGTCCGTCCCCCCGCCGGTCCGCAGTGTCGCCGCGAGACCTTCGTCGGAGTCCCCGGAGCTGAGGCCGGTGCGAGAGGGAGGGACGGGACCCGGAGTACGGGGATTCTGCATAGACGTGTTTCCATCCAGGGCATTGCGGTGGGGGGTTGAACGGTTGCCGGTTCCCCGGTCCGAGTTGCCGGCCCGGAGAAATTTCTGTCGCTTGAAAGGATGCGCCCTACTTGGTCTATACCGCGGTTAATTCGAACGACTGAACAATAATCACCATGTTCAGACGCGAGGAAGCTCACCCTTACACAAACCCCAGGCGGGGAACAAGAGTTCCGGGAACCGGCGACCATTCCGGCCGCTGCCGGGAAAGGAAAAAGAGTGCTCGACTTTTGTTCAGAGTTGGCCGGTTTCCCGCCCAGTTCGGCGATCAATACTCACAGAGTGACAACAACGGCTTCTGTCGCCTTGACACTTGTCCATACAGAAGTCCCGTCGGCGAGGCCGAGTTCGGCCGCCGCCTGAGGGGTGATCTCGGCGACGAGGTCCGGCGCCTGCGGCGAGGCGATCAGGATCCGCAGCCGGCTGCCACTGGCGGTGATCTCCCTGACGGTGCCCGGCCAGACGTTGCGCGGGCTGCCGCCGGGCTTGTCGCGGTGCACGGCGACCGCTTCCGGCGCGATGATCGCCAGCGCCTCGGTTCCGACCGGCAGCGGCTCGGCGACGACCAGAAGCCCGCCGCCGGGCAGGGCAAGGCCGTCCGAAGTCGCCGTGCCCGGCCAGGCGTTGCGGCCGAGCATCCGGGCGACCCACGGTGAGCGGGGGTGGCGGGTGACCTCGGAGGGCGGCGCGTCCTGGATCGTGCGGCCCTCGTCCAGTACGAGAACGCGGTCGGCCAGTGAGACTGCCTCCACCGGGTCGTGGGTGACGATCAGGCAGACGCCGCCGAAGCCGTCGAGGTGGGTGCGCAGGGTGTGGCGCACCTGGGCACGGGTGGTCTGGTCGAGTGCGGCGAGCGGCTCGTCGAGCAGCAGCAGCCGGGGCCGGGTGGCCAGCGCCCGGGCCAGGGCGACACGCTGGGCCTGACCGCCGGAGAGCTGGGCGGGCCTGCGGTGGGCGAGGTGGCCGACGCCGAGCCGGTCCAGCCAGTCCTGGGCGCTGCGGCGGGCCTGGGCGCGCGGGACGCCATGGGCCCGCAGCCCGTAGGCCGTATTGCTCAGGGCACTCAAGTGCGGGAAGAGGGCGCCGTCCTGGGGCACCCAGGCCACGCCGCGGCGGTGCGGGGGCAGATCGGTGACATCGGCGTCGCCGAGACGCAGTACGGCGTGGGCGCGCGGGGTCAGGCCGAGCAGGGCGCGCAACAGGGTGGTCTTGCCCGCGCCGTTGGGGCCGACGACGGCGATGGTGGTGCCGGGCCCGGCGTCCAGGGTGAGCTCGTTGAAGCCGGTGACGCGGGCGTGCAGCGGCCAGTGCTCGTCCAGTACGGGAAAGTCCGCCTGCGGGCCGGCCGGAGCCGGTTCGGGGCCGTCCTTAGGACGCTGTCCGCCCGCTGCCCGGACCGGGGGTCCGCCGTTCCAGCGCCCGCGCAGGGCGACGAGCACCGTCATGGCGATGGCGAGCAGCAGCAGGGACAGCGAGGTTGCTGCTTCCGGCTGGGACTGAAGCAGCAGATAGACCTGGAGGGGCAGGGTCTGTGTGGTGCCGGGCAGATTGCCGGCGAAGGTGATGGTCGCGCCGAACTCGCCCAGTGCACGCGCCCAGGTGAGCGCCGCCCCGGCGACGAGCCCGGGAGCCGCCATGGGCAGCGTGACGGTGAGGAACACCCGCAGCGGCGAGGCTCCGAGCGAGGCCGCGGTCTCCTCGTAGCTCGGACGCAGTCCCCCGATGGCGCCTTCGAGGCTGATGACGAGGAACGGCATCGCGACGAACGTCGCCGCGACGACCGCGCCCGAGGTGTGGAAGGGCAGCGTGATGCCGAACGTGCCCTCCAGCCAGGGGCCGAGCAGTCCCCGGCGCCCGAAGCCGAGGAGCAGCGCCACGCCCCCGACGGTCGGCGGCAGCACCATCGGCAGCAGGACGAGGGAGCGTACGAGCGCCTTGCCCGGGAAGTCGACGCGGGCCAGCAGCCAGGCCAGCGGCACCCCGAGGAGCAGGGAGAGACCGAGCGCCCAGAAGGAGACGAGCAGCGACAGCCGCAGCGCCTCGGTGACGCCCGGGCTGGTCAGATGCGTACCGAGATCGCCCCAGGCGGTCCGGGCGAGGATGCCGATCAGCGGCATCAGCAGGAACGCGATCGCGAGGAGCGCGGGCACGGCGAGCGCGACCGGGGTGGTGCGGATGCCACGCGTGCGCGGACGTCTCATCGGATGTTCCCGGGGGTCTGGTGGCGGGCTGCCCGGCCCCCCGTACCGGGCAGCCCGCGTATGGCGGTTACGGCTGCTGGAAGCCCGCGTCCTTCAGGATCTTCTGCGCCTCGGGCGTGGACAGCCACTGCACGAACGCGGCGGCGGCCTCGCTGTTCTTGGACGTCTTCAGGGTCGCGGCCGGGTACTGGGCGATGGCGTTCTGCGCGTCGGGGATCTCGACGGCGTCGACCTTGCCGGTGGCCGTGGCGGCATCCGTCTTGTAGACGAGACCCGCGTCGGCCTCACCGAGCTCGACCTTGCTGAGGACGGCCCGGACGTTGGGCTCCTCCGAGACCGGCTTCACCACGATCTTCTGAGCGTCCAGGATCTTCTTGCTGTAGCGGCCGACGGGGACCTCGGGCGCGGCGAGGACGACCTTCAGCGTGCTGTCGGCGAGGTCCCCCAGTTCGTCGACCTTCTTCGGGTTGCCCTCGACGGTGGCGATGACCAGACGGTTCTTGGCGATCACCGTCGGGGTGCCGGTGTCGGACTTCAGACCGTCCATGGTCTTGGTGTCGGCGGTGACCAGCGCGTCGGCGGGGGCGCCCTGCTTGACCTGGGCGGCGAGTTCCTGCGACCCGGCGAAGGAGAAGGTGATCTTCGTGCCGGGGTGGGACTTCTCGTACGCGGCACCGGCGGTCTTGAAGACATCGGTCAGCGAGGAGGCGGCCAGCACGATCAGAGCGGCCTTCGGCGTGCCGGACGCGCCGGTCTTCGCGCCGCTGTCCTTTTCGGCGTCGTCGCTGCCGCAGCCGGCCAGCGGCACGAGCAGGGCGGCGGTCAGGACGACGGCAGCGGTACGGCGCCGGGTGAAGGCGTACGACATGACGGGACTCCTTGGCAAAAGCGGTAGGGAAAGGCCGCGTCGGGGACGGACGACGCCACTGCGGAAGAAGCGGAAGAAGGTGTGCTGTCAGCTGCTCAGGTGCGGTCGATGTGCACGCTGGTCGACTTCACGCGGGCGGTGGCCTGCATGCCGACTTCCAGTCCCAGCTCTTCGACGGCCTCCCGGGTCAGCAGGGAGACCAGCCGGTGCGGACCGGCCTGAATCTCGACCTGCGCGGCGATATCTCCGAGCTTCACGGCGGTGACGATGCCGGGAAAGGCATTGCGGGCCGAGGTGTACGAGACCTCCTCGTCGCCGGTGCCGCTCTGGGCGACCTCGACCGAGAAGGCGGCCAGATCGCGGCCGTCGACAAGCCGACGGCCGCTCTCGTCGCGATGGGTCACGACCCGGCCGGCGTCGGCCCACCGGCGCGCGGTGTCGGCGCTGACGCCCAGCAGGCGCGCCGCCTGGCCGATTGTGTAGGACTGCATATGCGACACGGTAGGCAGCATGGAGCAGCATTTACAAGCCATGGAGCGCTGCTTCATAGCAAATGCCAGATCGCTTGGACGAAGGCCCAAAGCGCAGCCCGGCGAGCGGGCGCCGCCGCTCGTACGGCGGATTCATGAGTCCGAGCATCCGCGGCCGGTCCCCGCAACGGACCCGCAGGACCCGGGCTTCGAACCGGCCCCGACAGCGGGGCGAGGGAGCGAGGGTCCGTACAGGGCCACATGGTTGACAGAGGGTCAGAGAATCCCCTGGGCGCCGTATGTCGGGCTGTCGCACAGGCGCAAACCTGCTAGCTGTGGGCGCGATAGCGAACCGGATATTTCCAGGGCAAATGCCCCGGAATTGCCGGGTTGGCTCGCCCTCCACCGCTCTCACGAAAGGTCCGGGATGCCCAAACTTTTCGGCGCCGCCCTCCTTGCTCTTGCCCTGCTGACTGCTTCACCGACTCCTTCCGCGGCCAAGGAGTCCGTCCCGTCCGGTCAGATCCCCGGCCGGTACATCGTGACCCTCGCGGACACCACCACGCGCGGGGAAGCCGAAATGGACGAGGCTGTGGACGCGGCTGTGGAGCAGGCCTCCACCTTCGGTGCCGTGGTGCACCACGTCTACCGCTACGCCGTCCACGGCTATGCGGCATCCATGACCCCGAGCGCCGCGGCCGCGCTCGCCGCCGACCCGCAGGTTTCGGTGCAGCCCGACAAGTGGGTACGAGCCGCCGCCCAGTCGGTCCCGACCGGTGTGGACCGGGCGGAGGCCGACCTGAGCCCCACTGCCGCCATCGACGGCAAGGACACCCGGGTCAACGCCGATGTCGCGGTCATCGACACCGGAGTCAATCTGAGCCACCCGGACCTGAACGTGTACAAAGCCGGCGCCAAGAACTGCACGATGCCCTTCCTGCAGCCCGAGGACTTCCACGGTCACGGCACCCATGTCGCCGGAATCATCGGCGCTCTGGACAACGGCACCGGGGTCGTCGGTATGGCACCGGGCGTCCGGATCTGGCCGGTGCAGGTGCTCAACGCCGCCGGCTGGGGCAGCACCTCGGACGTCATCTGCGGCATCGACTACGTCACCCAGCACGCCGACCAGATCGACGTCGCCAACATGAGTCTGGGCGGCGAGGGCACCGACGACGGCAACTGCGGCAGGACCGACGGCGATGCCGAGCACCGGGCGATCTGCGATTCGGTCGCCAAGGGCGTCACCTACACCGTTGCGGCGGCCAACGCCCACGCCGACGCGAAGAACACCGTCCCCGCCGCGTACGACGAAGTGATCACCGTCAGCGCCCTGGCCGACTTCGACGGCAAGTCCGGAGGCGCCGGCACCGCCACGTGCCGCGACGACCAGGATGACACCTTCGCCGACTTCTCCAACTACGGCGCCGACGTCGACCTGATCGCGCCGGGCGTGTGCATCCGCTCCACCTACAGGTTCGGCGGCTACTCGACGCTGTCCGGCACCTCGATGGCGGCACCCCATGTCGCGGGCGGCGCGGCGCTGTACCGTGCCACCCACCCCACCGCATCACCCCTGTCCGTCAAGACGGCCCTGCAGGCCGCCGGCAGCCTCGACTGGACCTGGCCCTCCCAGGACCCCGACGGCACCAAGGAGAGCCTCCTCAGAGTCTCGTCCTTCTGACCGGCGGTCACCGGACCCGTGGGCGCGCCCCGATGAGGGGCGCGCCCACGTGCGTCCGGCTCGTCCCGACCGCCGCCGGGTGACGCAAGCGCGCCGACCGGCCTCCGCGCGCGCCCGTGACTACGGTGCTTCCATGAGCCTGAGCATCCGCAATCAGATCCCCGGCACGGTCGTGTCCGTCCATCCCGGCGAGGTCATGGCGACCGTCAAGGTCCGTTTGGAGGGCGGCCAGGAGATCACCGCCGCGATCACGCTGGAGGCCGCCCAGGAGCTGGGCCTCGCGCCGGGCTCGCCCGTACGCGTCCTGGTGAAGTCCACTGAGGTCTCCCTTGCCACGGCGGCGGTCGAGGGCCTGAGCATCCGCAATCAGATCCCGGGCACGGTCAACGGCATCACCTCCGGTGGCGCGATGGCGAGCGTCAAGGTCGGCGTCGTCGGCGGCGAACTGACGGCCGCGATCACGAAGGACGCGGTGACCGATCTGGGCCTGACGGCAGGATCCTCGGTCGTCGCGCTGGTCAAGTCGACGGAGATCTCCCTCGCGACGGACTGACGACGCCACCCCACCCGGCATCGGCGCCCCGGCGCCCAACCACGCGCGGCGGGCTCACTGCACGCCGGCGCGGGTCAGCCGTGGCAGGGCGAGGGAGACCGTCGCGGCGGCGAGCAGGGCCGCCCCGCACGGCACGCGGTAGCCGGCCGAGGCTCCCGCCACATCGACCACCCATCCGGACGCGGCGTAGCCCAGCGCCACCCCGACGGAGAGGCCGGAGACGAGCCAGGTGATGCTCTCGGTCAGCTGAGAGGCCGGCGCCAGGTGGCTCACCAGCCCCATCGCGGTGATCAGGGTCGGCGCGATGGCCATGCCCGCCACGAAGAGCATCCCGGCCAGGGCCGCGAGATTCGGCGCGAACAACAGCGGCACCATCGTCACCGCCATCGCGCACACGCTGAGCAGCAACCGCCGCGTGATCGCCCCCCGCGGCCTGATCGCGCCGAAGACCGCGCCCGCCAGGCCCGAGCCGAGCGCGTACACCCCCAGCAGCAGGCCGGAGAACCCCTTGTGGTGGTGCGCGTCGGCGAACGCGACCGTCGCGACCTCCACCGAACCGTAGGCCACGCCCACCGATGTCAGCGTCAGCACCAGCAGGCCGAGTCCCGGGATGCGCAGCACGCTGCCCCCGGGGCGTTGGGACTCGTGGCGCACCGGCGGTTCCGTACGCCGCTGGGCGGCGAACAGCAGGACGCCGACGGCGAGCAGGACCGCGGCCGCCAGCGGTCCGGCCTCGGCGCTGACGCTGGTCGACAGAGTGATGGCCAGAGCCGGACCCACGACGTAGATCACCTCGTCGAGTACCGACTCCAGTGAGTACGCGGTGTGCAGCAGCCGCGGTGACTGCAGGTAGATCTCCGCCCAGCGTGACCTGACGAGCGCGCCCATGCTGGGCATGCAGCCGGCCAGCGCCGCCGCTACGTAAAGCGTCCAGGCCGGAGCGGCGTACCGGGCACACAGCAGCAGCGCACCGATGGCGGCGACCGTCACAGCCGTCGCCGGAAGGACGACCTGGCGCTGGCCGTGACGGTCCACCAGCCGGGAGATCTGCGGTCCGATCGCCGCGGCGGCGAGCGCCTGCGTGGCGGAGACCGAGCCGGCGAGCCACCACTCGAAGCCGAGCTGCGACAGCATGGTGATGATTCCGACGCCGATCATCGCCAGCGGAAGACGGGCAATGAAGCCCGCGGCGGAGAAGAGCAGAGTGCCTGCAGGAGAAAAGATCCGGCGGTAATCGGAGAGCATGGGACTCCACGCTCCATCAGGAGCCGATCGTCGCTGGGCGGATCCGGTCCGGTTTTCCGCGTCTTCCATTTTCACGTACGGCGCGACATCTCGCGACGCGACGCGGTATTTCTCCTTGCGCGTTGGGGCATCTCTCCTTGCGCGTGCGGGAAATGGCGAGCCGGGTAAGCTGAGTGGAAGACACGTCGATGTCTTGGCGAGTAAGGAGCCCGTATACCGGCGACCGAGTGTACCGGTGACTGCGTATACCGGCGATCGTGCTCCCGTGCAACCAGGACCGAATCCCGGCCCCGGAGAGATTCTCCTTTTTCAGCCCGATCCCACGGGCTTCTCCGCCGACGCCCGGTGCCGTTCGCCCAGCTCGGTCCGCCCGACAAGTGGCCCTCCCTGGAGGTGAGTTGGGGTGAACCCGCGACTGCGAAGCCTGGCCACGATGGCCGCCGTCAGCGCATGCATCATCCTGCTGACGGCGCTCTACTACACATTTCCGCAGCATCGGCTGATCTTCGTAGGAATTGGAGCGATCGGCGTCATCGGAATTGCCCTGGGTGTCTTTCTCAACCGCCCGGCGCATCGACTCCCCTGGCTGCTGCTCGCCGCGGGAAACTTCGCCTTCGCCGCGGGTCAGGCCACCCAGATCATCCTCATCGACTTGCTCCAGGAGGAGATGCCGTTTCCGTCGATCGCCGACGGTTTCTATCTCGCGGCATATCCGCTCTATGCGGCCGGGCTGCTGGGCTTCGTCCACTGGCGCACTGGGTGGCGCGACCGGGCGAGCCTCGTCGACGCACTGACGCTGACAGTCGGCCTGGCGCTGCTTTCGTGGATCTTCCTCATCGATCCGCTCGCCCACATCGCGGGTCTTACCTGGGTGCAGAAGGCGTTCTCCATCGCCTATCCGCTCGGCGACATCCTCGTACTGGCGATGCTGGTGCGCCTGCTCGCCGGCCGTGGCGGCAGGAGCCCCGCGCTCATGCTGCTCACCGCGGGCACCGTCGGCCTGCTCGTCGCAGACGTGGCTTACGGCCTGATACAACTGAACGGAACGTGGCGCACGGGTAGCGTTGTCGAGCTCGGCTGGGCCGTCCTGTACGGCGCCTGGGCGGCCGCCGCGCTCCATCCGTCCATGCGGTCGCTGACCCAGCCGGTGGCATGGCGCGGTGAGACCGGTGTGGGCCGGCTGAGCCTGCTCACCCTGGCGTCGCTGATCGCGCCGGCAATCCTCCTGATCGAGGCGCTGCGCGGCGTGAGGTCCAATGTCGGCGTCATCGGAGTGTTCTCCGCGGTGCTCTTCGTCCTCGTGCTCTACCGCTTGGCGGGCGTGGCGGCGACCCACCGGCAGGCGGTCGGCCGGGAGAAGGTGCTGCGCATCGCGGTGTCGTCGCTGGGCGGAGCGGGCGACGTGCGGGATGTGGCCGCCTCCGCCCACTTGGCAGTGACGGAGCTGATGCCACACGGCCCGCCGCGCTCCGCGCTGCTCACCCCGCCGGACAACACGCTCTGGGTGAACGGGGCGGAAGGCGGCGTACGCGGGCCCGCGGCCGAACGGGTGACCGCAGCCGTACGGGAACTGACCGCGTCCGGCGAGAACCGCCTGGTGACCCTCGACGGTCTGGGGCCCGATCTCGCCGACTGCCTCACGAGTCAGGACGAGGAGCCGAGCCGCACCGACCAGGCGCTCGTCTGCCCGCTCAGCTCGCAGGATCACCCCTCGGGCGATCCGCTGATCGGGGCACTGATCGTGGCCGGGGACGAGCAGGACCTGCTCGTGCTCCGCGAAACGCTGGCGACTCTCGCCGCGCAGACGGCACTTGCCGTGGCACGGGTCGGCCTTGCACAGGAGGTCAACCGGCGCAACAGCGAGGTGTACTTCCGCACGCTGGTGCAGAACGCCTCCGACGTCATCCTGATCCTCGACGACGACGACCGGATCCGTTACGCCAGCCCTTCCGCCGACCAGGTGCTCGGCATTCCGGACCTGGAGGGCACCCTCCTCATCGATCTGGTGCCGCCGCAGGACAGCCGCGGGGTGGTCGAGACGCTCGGCCGGATACGGACCCGCGAACACCAGGGCAGGCGCGAGCACTGGCGCATGGTCCGCACCGACCGGGCAACCATCGAGGTCGAGGTGAGGTGGAGCGACCTGCGCGAGGAGGCGACCGTCGGTGGGGTGGTGCTCACCCTTCAGGACGTGACCGAGCAGCGAAAGCTCGAACGCGAACTCACCCACCAGGCGTTCCACGACCCGCTCACCGGCCTGGCCAACCGCATCCTCTTCCAGGAGCGGGTCAACCACGCACTGGTTCAGGCTCAGCGCGACGGCACGGTGGTCGGCGTGCTCTTCGTCGACGTGGACGACTTCAAGGTCGTCAACGACATACACGGCCACAGTGTGGGCGACGAACTCCTGGTCGCGCTGTCACTCCGGCTGTCGACCACCGTCCGTGCCTCCGACACCGCCGCGCGCATCGGCGGCGACGAGTTCGCACTGCTGGTGGAGGGCTCCATTGGGCCCGAGGGCGTGGAGCGGTTCACCGAAAACGTGATGACCGTGTTCGCCGAGACGTTCCGGCTCAGTGTGGGGCCGGTGAGCACATACGCGAGCATCGGCGTCGCGACGACGGAGGACAGCATCGACTCGGTCGAACTGCTGACACACGCCGATCTCGCGCTGTACGCGGCGAAGACGGCGGGCAAGCGCCAGTGGCGCCGCTACCAACCGGAGCTGCAGAGCGGCATGGCCGAGCGTGCCAAGTTGCAGGAGGGCCTGGACAGTTCGCCGATCGAGACTTCGTTCCTGGTGCTTTACCAGCCCATCGTGGAGCTGGCCAGCGGGCGGATCTCCGGCTTCGAGGCACTCGTTCGCTGGCCCTCCACGCGCGGCATGGTGCTGCCGGAGCAGTTCATCACGCTGGCCGAGGAGAGCGGACAGATCGTACCGCTTGGCGCCTGGGTGCTTGATCAGGCCGCGGCCGAGGCTGTCCGGTGGCAGGACTCCGTGCTGCGCGACGGGACGGCCGACCGCATCCAGCCCTACGTCAGTGTGAATGTGTCGCCGCGTCAGTTCCGGGACGCGGAGTTCTACCAGGTGATCCGGCGCGCCCTTGATCTCTCCGGCATCGAACCGTCGTCTCTCGTACTGGAACTGACCGAGAGTGTGCTGATGTACAACGACGAACGCATCCTGCGGGAGATGAGTGCGCTCACCGATCTCGGGATCCGTATCGCGATCGACGACTTCGGAACGGGCTACTCGTCGCTGAGCTATCTGCGTGAGTTCCCGATCTCGATACTCAAGATCGACAAGTCGTTCGTCGACGAACTCGGACGCTCACCCGAACAGTACGCGCTTGTCGAGGGCATCACGCATCTCGCGGACACACTCGGCCTCACGGTGATCGCCGAAGGAGTGGAGGACGTGAGGCAGCAGGAGTTGCTGGCCTCCATGGGCTGCAAGTTCGGTCAGGGATACCTCTTCGCCGAGCCGGTCAGCGCAGAGGAGGCGGAGCAGCTCGTCCTCGCACCGCCGCTCGGCCGCCTGACCGGATTGCCCGAGGAGGCGCCCGCGGAGAGGAAGCGGTGATGGACCCGGCCTCTCCCGCGAGGGGCACGGGCCGTGCTCCGCAGGACGCCGCACGAGGCAGGAGACCAACGTGACGACACGTCAGGATGCTCCGGCAGAGTCTGCTGCTCTGTGCGTCGTGCTGCGCAACGACGAGGAGCAGTACGCGATCTGGCCCGCCGATCGCCGGATTCCGGACGGGTGGCGCCGGATCGGCGGACCGGCGTCCGCCGCGGAGTGCGGGAGCCTGGTCGAACACCTGTGGACCGACATGCGGCCCGCGAGCGCCCGCGCCGATCGGCAGCCTCCGGGATCCGGGCCGGGCACCGTGCCCGAGCTGGTCCGGGAGCGGGCGCGGCAGGAGCCGTCCGCTCTCGCGGTGCTCTCGGACGAGGGGCGGCTCAGCTACGCCGAGCTGACCGGCCGCGCCGACGTGCTTGCCCACGAACTGCGGGAGTCGGGCGTCGGCGCGGAGTCCGTCGTCACCGTGTGCCTCGACCGCGAGCCCGAGCTGATCGTCGCGCTGCTGGCGGTGCTGAGCTCCGGCGGCGCGTTCCTCCCCCTCGACCCGGCGACTCCGCAGCAGCGGATCGTCGCACTGGTCGGGGAGACCGGTTCACGCCACATCGTCTCGAGCCGCGAGCACGCCCCGTTGTTCGCCGGGTGCGAGGCGCGGATCGTCTACGCCGGGGAACAGGCCACCCAGGCGCCGCTGGAAGGAATTCCGCCAGCACACGGCCCCCGGCCGGACGACCTCGCCTACGTGATCTACACCTCCGGATCCACCGGTCCCCCCAAGGGTGTGATGATCACCCACCGGTCGCTGGCCCACTCCCTCACCGCGGTGGCCCGGGCTTACCAACTGACTCCCGACGACCGGGTGTTGCACGCCGCGGCGCTCGGCTTCGACACCTCGCTGGAGCAGGTCTTCGCCACGCTGATCAGCGGCGCCACGCTCGTCCTCGCGGGAACACAGACGTGGGCACCCACCGACCTGCTGCATCGCCTCCCCGAGCACGGGATCTCCGTCGCCGACCTGACCCCCGCCTTCTGGCACCGGATCGTCTCCGTCGCGGACCGCGGCGAGATCCTCGCGTCGCTGAGGCTCGTCATCGTCGGCGGCGAGATCGTCACCGCGAAGGACTGCCGCGCCATTCTGCGCCGCATCCCCGGCGCGCGGCTCGTCAACGCCTACGGGCTCACCGAGACCACCATCACCTCCACGCTCTGCGACCTGAACGAGGAGGTGCTCGCGGCGCCGGACACCGCCGTAGCCCCGATCGGAAGGGCCCTGGAGGGGAGTCACGTCCACGTGCTCGACGCCGAACTGCGCCCGGTGCCGACGGGCGAGCGCGGCGAGCTCTACATCGGCGGCGCGGGGCTGGCGCGCGGTGTCTGGCGGCAACCCGCCCTGACCGCACAGCAGTTCCTGCCCGACCCGCACGGCTCCGCTCCGGGGGACCGGATGTATCGCACCGGGGATCTGGGCCGCCGGCGCCCGGACGGCAACCTGGAAATCCTGGGCCGGGTCGACGACCAGATGAAGATCCGCGGGTTCCGGGTCGACCCGGCAGAGATCGAGGCCGCGCTCGTCTCACACCCGGAGATCGGCCAGGCGATGGTGGTGGCTCGGGCGCGCGACAACGGCGACCGGCACCTCATCGCGTACTACACACCGGCCGCACCGCCGGCCGGCGGCGAGGCGGCGCTGCGCACACGGCTGCGGTCGGCACTCGCCGAGGTCCTGCCGGGCTACATGATCCCGGCAGCCTTCCACGTGGTGGAACAGCTGCCGGTCGCGCCCAGCGGAAAGCTCGACCGCAAGGCCGTGCCCGAACCCAAGACCGCGGCGACGACGCCCAGCGCCGACGACCGCCCGGTGCCGCAGGGGATGGCCCAGTTGTGGGGCCAGATCCTGGGTGTGGAGTACGTCCGTCCGCACGACGACTTCTTCGAGCTGGGCGGCAACTCGCTGCTGGCCATGGAGATGCTCGCCCGGACCCGCGTCATCTTCGGCATCGGCGTCACCCAGATCCGCGAGCTGACCCGCTCACTGCTGCGGCAGCCGATGCTCGCCGCTTTCACCGAGTCCGTGCGCCAGGCACGGGCCGGCACACTGGCCCATCCGGAGGGCGGGAGCGTCGACTTCGCCGCCGAGACCGATCGGAGCATGCCGCCGATAGGCCATGACGCGCCGGCTCCGCACCCTGAGCGCCCCGGCGACGTCCTCCTCACCGGGGCGACGGGGTTCTGCGGCGCGTACATGATCGACGAGCTGCTGCGCAGGACGACGGGACGGATCCTGTGTCTGGTCAGGGCCTCCGACGAGCTCGACGGCATGGAGAGGATCCGCGCGAGCCACAAGCGGTACGTCCTCAGCGATCTGTCCAGCGAGCGCGTCCAGCCGGTCGTCGGCGACCTGAGCAAGCCCGGACTGGGGCTGCCTCCCGGCCTGTTCGAGGAGCTGGGGTCGACCGTCGACGCCGTCTACCACTTCGGCGGCCAGGTCAACTTCATCTACCCGTACCACGAGTTGCGCGCGGCCAACGTCGAGGGAACATACGAGATCATCCGTCTCGCCGCCGACAGGGCCGTCCCCGTCCACTTCACCTCCAGCATGGCGGTGCTCGCCGGATTCGGGCCGGCCGGGGTGCACGAGGTGACAGAGAGCACGCCACTGCGCTTCCCGGACTATCTGTCGGTGGGTTACGTGGAGGCCAAATGGGTCGGCGAGGCGCTGCTGAAGAAAGCGTCCGATGCCGGCCTGCCGGTCGCCGTCTACCGCCTGATGGACATCACGGGCGGCAGCGGAACCAGCGTGATGAACACCAGCAGCGAGTTGGCCGCCCTCTTCGGCTTCATCGCGCGGACCGGACTGTGCCCCGACGTGCGGCTGCCGCTGGACTTCCTGCCGGCCGACCACCTCGCCCGCGCAATCGGACACATCTCCACCCACCATCTCGCTCGCGGCGAGGTCTACCACCTCAACAACCCCCGTTCCACGCTGCTGCACTCGCTCGCCGAACGCCTGCGCCAGCGCGGTTACCCGGTCCAGGAGATCCCCTACGCCGAGTGGATAGCCGTTCTGGTGAAGTACGCGGCCGGGCACCCCACCGACCCGATAACCCCGTTCGTCCCGCTCTTCGTCGACCGTTGCAGCCGCGCCGACATGACCGTGAGCGAGATGTACTTCCAGGGCGTTTTCGCGGAGTTCACCCGCGACAACGCGGAACGGGCGCTGACGGAAGCCGGGATCGACATTCCGCCGGTGGACGCGGAGATGATGGACCGCTACATCGACTACCTTTCCCAGGCCGAGTACGTCCGGCCCGGGAACGGCCAAGGGCACGGAGCGTCGCGGTGGTGAACCGATGCCCCGACTGGGAGGCGCTGGACGTGCGCAAGGCGGCGCCCGACGGTCCGGTGGCCTTCTCCGCCGACCTCAGCCCCGCAAGCCTCCTGGCGGCATACCGCGCCGGGGTCTATCCGTTCCCGGCGTCCGACGAGTACACCCGCGTCCTCAATGAGGTGGTCTTCGCCGAGCAGGTTGAAGAGGGCCACATCCCGCTCGTGGGGGAGGAATCGGCCGATCCCTACGCCGTCTCCTGGTGGTCGCCCGACCCGAGGCCAGTGCTGCCCGTCTCGGCCGCGCACCTCAGCCGGAGCCTCGCCCGGCGGCTGCGCAACCAGCTGCGGTGGTCGACCAGCCTGGACCAGAGGTTCGAGCAGGTCGTCCGCGAATGCGGCGCCGACCGCGACCCCCTCTGGCTCACCGAAGAGCTGATCGCAAGCCTGATCCGGCTGCAGGAGCTGGGTCATGCTCACAGCGTCGAGGTGTGGGAGGACGGCGACGTGGTCGGCGGCGTCTTCGGCCTGCAGGTCGGAGTGGTCTTCAGCATGGACTCGATGTTCTTCCAGCGTCCCGGTGCCTCGAAGGTCGCGGTGTCCGACCTCGCGGCGCGCTTCGCACAGGCGGGCGGTGTGCTGCTCGACGCGCAGCGGGACAGCCCGCACGTCCGCGGCCTGGGCGCCCGTCTCGTACCGCGCGAGCAATACGTGCGCGACCTGCGCGGCACCGCGCCGGGCAGGCTCCCGATACCCACCGACACCTTGCCGGCCGGCCGCCTCGCCCAGCCGAGGGGACCGGGCTGACCGCGCCGCTCGCACAGGCGTGAGCCATTTCGGCGCTCCCCCGTATGCCCGGCATGAAGCTCGGCTCAAGTCGGTATTCAGGTGAACGGCGCCGCGACTGGCGGTACCGCTCTGGCGAGCGCCACCGAAGACCGTGAACCTGAATACGGCGGCCGATCACCGGCCGCGCCCAGACCACGGCATCCCCCGTCGGAAAGGTCCGCCCGGCATGTCACTCACCTATCCGGACCGGGTCCACACCGCCCTCAGAGTGGGCGGAGCCTGTGTCCTGCTTGCCCTGGCCGGCTGCTCGAGCAATGGCGACGGCAACGGCAACGAGACCACCGCCCCCGCCACCACCAGCGCCTCATCCGCCCCAAGCACCTCCAACGTCGGCGCAGCGCACATCTCGATCAAGAACTTCACCTTCATCCCGGCGACACTTCAGGTACGCCCCGGAACGAAGGTCATCGTCGAGAACGACGACTCGGTCACGCACACCCTGACCGCCACCGGGGACCAGGCATTCAACACCGGCAGCATTGATCCCGGCGAAACAGCCACGTTCGTCGCTCCGTCCGCATCCGGCAGCTATCCCTACATCTGCACCATCCACCCCAATATGAAAGGCACCCTCACCGTGAGCTGACGCCCCGGTCGGCTCACACCGCAGGACTCAGAGCCAGCCAGGCTGCGACGGCTTCGGCGATGGGCTGGCCGGTCTCCAGTTGGACGAAGCCGAACTGCCCGCCCTGATTGCACTCCAGGAACCACCAAGTGCCGTCAGCGTCCTCAGCGAAATCGAAGGCGCCGTAGCCGAGCTGGGCGAGGGACATGTAGGCGCAGACCGCCTTCGCGATACGGGTGGGTACCTCGGCCGGAGCCCAGGCACCGCCGTTGTCGGTGAAACGCCAGTCCACCTCGTCCGGGTCGGACACCCTCCGCGCGGCGAACATCTCGTCCCCCACACAGGTCAGCCGGATGTCCGCACGCTTGGGCACGCGCTGCTGCAGGAGCGTGGGGCCCCCGGTCACCGCGTCGAAGTCGGCGTCCGGCCCGACGGGCGTGGTGGGCAGTGCCAGCGCCGGGTCGCCGGGGTGCGCACCCGAAACGGGCTTCACGACGAGGTCCGGGTACTGGGCGGCGAACTCGCGTGCAACCCGCGGAAAGCCGGTGATCAGCGTGGGGGGTACGGCGAAGCCGCTGTGGTGGGCGACGCGCAGCTGCCATGGTTTCCAGCGGGCCTGCGCGGCGGCAGCCGGGTGGTTCATCCAGCGCACGCCCGTGCAGTTCAGCGTTCCGTACAGGGCCTGTTCGGCCTCGGCGGTGAGCCATGCGGACTGATGGGCGGCGTGCGCCGCAGGACGGCCGGGCCTGCGTACCCATATCGAGCGCAGTCCGCTCATGCTCACCACACGGCCACCGGCCGACAGGTATCCGTCGAAGTCGCCCTGTACGTATTCGGCCGACACGGCAACCTGGCCCGGGAGGTCGGCAGGGTCCAGACGTACGACCGGGACTCCCGCATCATCCAGGGCGGACACCACCATGTCCGCGGTCACGTCCTCGGCGCAGGTCAGTACGAGCACGGTCATGGGGCGGCCGTCAGTCGTCGAAGTGCGTTTGGGAACCGGCGGTGGACGTGGTGGTGCCGCACGCCAGCAGCATTTCGCGGTCGCTGATGGCCGGGCGCCCATCGGGCAGGACGTTCAACTGACGCAAGGGGTCATAGGCGTACGGGACCACGGCCGGCGGGCTCACGGCGGGACGGGCGTAGTTCAATGCGAACGGTCTCATGGTGATCAAGGTGGCTCCTGCTCCGAACGCCTGCGAGGTGAGCTGTCGGGTTCGGGCTGGAGAGTTGCCCGGCCGCGGTTCTCACGGCTTCACCCCAAGCCGCCCGGGTACGCGTTGTTCCCGTACGGCGCAAGTGGGTCCCCCGCTCCTGCCTGCGGTGTGGTGATGTGCTGCCGCGCGCCGGGGGCAGGATTCGGCGGTCCGGCCGCGCGGTGTTCGACTTCTCCGAACGCCGAGCACGTTAGGGGGACCTTGCGTTCGAGCACAAGGTCTCCACAAGCGGACTCATATCAACTGGCTTTTCCTACAGGGGAGTTCGTGATAGGTGCGCCCAGTACCACCGGTAAGGGGGGATGCGTGCACACGTTTGCGTGTCAGCCATCCAGGCCGCTATGACGGTGCCGACCCGCGACCACTGCATGCCCGGCGGGCCGCCGTCGGCTGCGTCCCGCGCGGCGGCTGGGTGAAGTGGCGGGCGGCGGCCAGGAGAAGAAGTGCCAGGGCGGCCGGTGCCGCGTAGGCGAGGCGGAACTGGCCGGTGGAGCCGAGGAGCCCGCTCACAGCGCCACCGATGACCACGCCGACGTAGTTGAAGAGGTTCAGGCGCGCCAGGACCACCTCCGAGGCGGCGGGGCGCAGTCGCGCGGCGGAGGCCAGGGACAGTGGAGCCAGGACGGATGCCCCCAGGCCCACTGCCCCGGCCGCGAGAACGGCGAACGGCCAGCTCGGCGCCGCGGCCATGCCCGCCAGGGCGCACGCGACCACCAGGGCTGCGGCACGGACGACGGAGACCGCTCCGCACTTGTGTACGAGTCGGTCGGTGGCCGCGCGGCCGAAGACGGTGCCGGCCTGGTAGGCCGCGTATCCCAGCGGCGCCACGGTGAGGGACGCGGCGAGCGTCTGGCGCAGGTAGACCGCCGACCAGGCCGAGACGGTGGATTCGACGACGTAGACCACGAGGAGGACCAGGCCGAACGGGATGAGCCGGATCCACAGGCGGCGCCCCGGCGGCGGCTGAGTGAGGGTGTCCGACGGCTCTGGGGCGGAGGAGGGCAGGGCCTGGGAACGCATGCAGAGGGCGAGAAGCAGCACGATGCCTGCCTGCGCGTTCAGCCCCGCGGCTACGGACCACTCCAGTCGGGCAGCCCCGGCAGTGAGCAGGGCCGCGACCACGCCACCCACGCTCCATGCCATGTAGAAGGAGCCGAAAACACTGCGCCCGTAGGCGCGTTCGATCGCCGCGGCCCGGGTGCTGACCCCGACGTCGAGGGCACCGACAGCCAGCCCGAAGTGGATGTACGCGCAGATGACGGTCGCCTCGTCAGGGGCCGACCCGATCAGTACCAGCGCGGCGACTGCCGTCAGCATGGCCCCGCGCATCGTGGCGACGGGACCGGCGCGGCGGATCGCGGCCAGCCCCAGGAAGCTGCCGGCCCCTGCTGTCAGTGCCACCGCCACCATCATGGCGGTGGTAAGGAGCGGAGCCAGTTTCAGGTGCTCGGTGACAGCGGGGACGGTCGTGTACACGGCAGCGACGGACACACCTTGTGCGGCGAACGCGAGGGTCGCGACCCTTCGGGCGCCGGCCTTGGGGGTCGGGCGCCGGGCGCACGCTCCGCGTGTGGCATTGAGGGACATGGTGCTGTCGCCCCTTCTTTCCCTCTGTGCGCCGGGAAGGCCGGCGGGTCGGATGCGGTGCGGGTTCAGGAAACGTAGCCAGGGCGCGGCAGGCGAGCGCAGGACGCCAGGGGCCGTACAGGGGACTTCGGGGGCCAAGCCCTGTGACCGGTGATGACGGCCTGCCTACGGTGGTCGCCCAGGAGAAGGTGAGTGCGATGTCCCTTGCCCCCGGCCCGGCGGACCCTCCCGGGACCAGCCGCAGCACGTCGGCGACGATTCAGCCGAACATCCTGCGCTATCTCATCGTGGTCGCCGACGAGCGCGGCATCGATCTGCGGCCCCTGCTGAAGCAGGTCGGGCTGGACGAGACGGTCATGCGCTCCGCCGCACTGAGGGTGTCGTACCGGCAGGGCAGTGCGCTGATCCGCCGTGCGCTGGAGCTCACTGGGGACGAACACCTGGGGCTGAAGGTCGGCGCGGCGCAGCACCTGACCGCGTGGGGCATGCTCGGCTTCGCCCTGCTGGCCGACGACACACTGCGACACGCCATCGAGACCGGGGTGAGGTACCAGAACCTCTCGGGGGCGATGGTGGTGTGGTCGGCCGGTGTGGGCGCGGAGGACGACGCCTTCGTGCTGCGCGCCGACCTCCCCGATCCCGCCATGGATCCGGCCGTCGCCGGCTTCCTGATCGAGGAGGCGTTCGCCTCCGTGGTCACCCTGTCCCGGCTGGCCGTGGGCCCGGCCTTCGCGCCGAGGGGGGTGGAGTTCTCCTGTCCGCCACCTGGCCAAAGGGATCTGTACGGCGCCCTGTTCACCTGTCCGGTCCGCTTCGGTGCACCCGCCAACCGCCTGGTCATCGACCCGGCGTGGGCCCGTGCCCGGATGCCCGGCCGGGATCCGGTGATCTACGCGTCGACGTTGGAGACGCTCGACGCGCAGATGGCTTCGCGCCGCGACCAGCAGGATCTGCTGGAGGTGCTGGAGATCTCCGTCGCGCAGAGCCTCCCCGTGGTCCCTTCCTTCGGCGAGCAGGCACGGCGGCATACGACGAGCGAGCGGACGCTGCGCCGCCGGCTGGCCGAGTGCGGCACGACGTACGAGGCACTCGTCGAGGGAGTGCGGCGCGAACGCGTGGAACAGCTGCTGCTCCGGCCGGAACTGACGCTGCGCGACATCGCCCACCGGTCGGGATTCTCCGACGAACGGGCGCTGCGCCGCGCGGTGCGCCGCTGGCACGGCACCTCCCCGGTCCACCTGCGGGAGCGGATGCTCCGAAGGGCGCGGCCCCCGGAATGACGTGTCGGCTGTCGGTCCGGGTCAGCGGGTGCGGATCCAGACCGTCTTCTCCCGGGTCCACTGGTCGAACGCGTTGGTGGACTTCTCCACGCCGCCGAATCCGGACTGCTTCCAGCCGCCGAAGGGGGTGGTGATGTCGCCTTCGCTGTAGGCGTTGACGGAGACCACGCCGGCCTCGATGACGCGTGCCAGCCGCAGCGCAGCGTCGAGGTCGCGGGTCCACACTGAGGCGGCGAGCCCGTACTCGGTGGCGTTCGCCCTGCGTACCGCCTCGTCCTCCGAGATGAAGGTCTCGACGGTGACCACGGGGCCGAACAGCTCCCGGGTGAGGACATCGCTGCCTTCGGGGGCGCCGGTGATGACGGTGGGCGGGTAGTAGGCGCCGCGCGCGGGCAGCCCGTGGGGCAGTCCCCCGGTGTGGATCCGGGCACCGCCGGCCCGGGCGGCCTCCACCGCTCCCGCGACCCTCTCGAAGGCGGCGTGGTTGATGAGCGGTCCCATCCGGGTGCGCGGGTCGGCCGGATCACCGATGACCAGCTCTTTGGCCGCTGCCGTGAACCGCTCCAGAACCTCCTCGGCGATGCTGTGGTGGACCAGGACACGGGAGCCGGCCGTGCAGTTCTGCCCCATGGTCAGGAACGCGGCCTCGATCATGTTGTCGATCAGCTCGTCGCCGTAACAGAGCGCGTCGGCCATCAGCACCTGGGGACTCTTGCCGCCCATCTCCAGCGAGACCCGCTTGAAGTTGCTCTCGGCGGCGGCCTTGAGGATACGGCGGCCGGTCGCGGTGGACCCGGTGAAGGAGAGCGCCCCTACGAGGGGGTCACGGGCGAGGGCCGCGCCGGCTTCCCGGCCGTATCCGGGCAGGATGGTGAGCACCCCGTCGGGCAGGCCGGCCTCGGCGGCGAGTGCGGCCAGGTGCAGGGCCGAGCGCGGGGTCGCCTCGGCGGGCTTGACCAGCAGACAGTTGCCCGCGGCCAGGGCGGGTCCGGCCTTCCAGGCGGTCATGGCGAGGGGGTAGTTCCACGGCAGGATCGCCGCGACGACCCCGACCGGTTCGCGGCTCATGAGACCGAGGCCGTCGGGCCCGCTCGGCGCGAGGCGGCCGAAGACCTTGTCGGCCGCCTCGGCGAACCAGCGGATCGACTCGATCGCGCCCGGTACGTCGCCCGTACGGCACTCCGTGATCGGCTTGCCCGCGTCCTCGCTGTCCAGCCGGGCGAGGATCTCGGCGTCGCGTTCCATCAGGTCGGCCAGCCGCAGGAGTACCGCGCCGCGCTCCCGGACATGCAGCCGCGACCACACCCCGGCGTCGCAGACCTGCCGGGCCCGCTCGGCGGCCTTGGCGACGTCGTCGGCGCTCGCGGCGGGCAGGGTGGTGATCGGCTCCCCGGTGGCGGGGTTGACCACGTGCAGCATCTCGTTCACGTGCAGCATCTCGTTCGCGGTCATGCCTCCTCCACCAACTCCCAGCGCCCGTCGGTCCGGCGGGCCAGTCCGCGTCGGCGGAGGTCTTCCAGATAGCGGACCATGCCGCGGTCACCGCGCTTGCGGAACAGCGGGAAGAGCCTGGGCAAAAGGTTCGGCACGAGCATCGCGAAGCGCACCAGGCGGGACTCACCGGCCCGGGGGTAGGCCTCCAGGCGGGGCTTGTCGAGCAGGCTCACCACGGCCGCGACGACGTCGGCGGGCTGCTGCGGCCGGTCCTGGAACTGCATGGAGTTCCCCCCGTCCACGGCCTCCTGACGCAGCATCCGGGTATCGGTCGCCGACGGCAGCACCGAGCCGGCGAGAATGCCCTTGCTCCTGAGGTCGAGCCCGATGGCAAGCATCGCGCCCCGCAGCCCGAACTTGGACGCCGTGTAGATGGGGGTCTCACCGAGCGGGAAGATCCCGCCGAGGGAGACCGTGGTGACCACCCGGGCGTCCCCAGAAGCCTTCAGCAGGGGGATCGCGATACGGGTGGCGATCAGCGGGGAGATCAGGTTGAGGTTGATCTCCCGCTCGATGCTCTCGACGCTGCGGACGTCGAAGCGCTCCGCGCTCGTCATGCCCACGTTGTTGACGAGCACGTCGAGACGGCCGTAGGACTCGGCGACCAGCTCGAACAGCCGCTCCACCTGGGCGCGGTCCATCAGATCGCAGCCGATGCCCGTGTGCCCGGCGCCGGGAAGCCCGGCGGCCACGTGCCTGGCGCGGCGCTCGTCGATGTCGACGACGACGCACAGGGCGCCGCCGGAGGCGAAGCGGCGGCACAGCGCACTGCCGATGCCACCCGCGCCGCCGGTCACCAGCACGACCTTGTCGTTGACGTCGAACCCGCTCATGCCGCCGCCTCCGCGCGTCGCAGGGGCCGCACCGACGGCGGCCGGCCCTCGGTGCGCCAGCCCATCTCGCCCGCGACCTTGCCCAGGTACTTCACGAAGGCGCCGCTGTCGACGTAGCCGGTGTGGCGGGGCGAGTCGACGAACTTCAGACCGCCGGACAGATCCGGGCGGTCGGCGCGGATCAGGCGGGCGAACCGCTCCGCGTTCGGCAGCCGGTGCCGCGTGTCGTGGACGTATCCGGCGATCAGCTGCGCCTGGGTGTCGAAGAGCTGGTACGCACCGGAGTTGGTCTCCACGAAGCCGATGCCGAACAGACCCTGGTGCTCGCGCGAGAACGACGACAGGTACAGATCGGGGTGCTGTTCGTCGCCGAAGTACCGCTGCGCGACGGGCACTTTGTGGACGTAGCCCGTGGCCAGCATGACGAGATCGAAGTCGCCGCTCGTGCCGTCGGTGAAGTGCACGGTCCTGCCCTCGGTGCGGGCGATCCCGGGTTTGGCGGTGATGTCACCGTGCTGGAGGTGGTGGATGAGCATCGAGTTGATGGCCGGGTGGGTCTCGAACAGCTTGTGGTCCGGCTTCTGCAGTCCCAGCCGCGTCGGATCGCCGTTGATTCTGCGCAGGACGGCGCCGAAGACCCTCTGCGCCAGCCACATCGGCAGGTGCGGCCCGCTGTTGGCGATGGTGTCCACCGGCCGGCCGAACAGGTGCTTGGGAATGAACCAGTACCCGCGCCGCATGCTGATCACCGCGTGGTCCGCGGTCCGGGCCGCGTCACACGCGATGTCACAGCCGGAGTTCCCCGCGCCCACGACCAGGACCCGCTTCCCGCGCAGCTCCTCCGTGCTGCGGTAGCCGACGGTGTGCCGTATCTCCCCGCTGAACTCCCCCGGCAGGTCGGGGATGTTGGGGTGCCACTGTGAGCCCGTGCAGACGACGACCTGCCCGTGCACGCGTCGCCGACCGTCGGCCCGGGTGACCGTCCAGGTGCCGTCCGCGTTCTTCTCGACGCCCTCGACCTCCACGCCGAACTCGATCCGCTCCGTCAGCCCGTAGGCGTCGGCGAAGGACCGCAGGTACGACAGGACCTGCCGGTGCGGCGGGTAGTCCGCGAAGTGGTCGGGCATCGGGAAACCGCCGAATCCCGACAGGGTCCTGCTGGAGATGAAATGGGCCGACTCGTACATGGGGCTGCCGGGATTGTCGATGTCCCAGATGCCGCCGGGGCCGGTGTGCCGCTCAAGATGCGCGTACGGCAGATTCCGCTCCGCCAGGGCCCTGGCGACCGCCAGCCCGGCAGGTCCCGCCCCGATCACGCACGTGTCGAACTGGCTTTCCTTCACGGGCCTGCCTCCTCGTTGCTCCCGTTTCACGGGCGTTGTGAGGAAACGTATTCACCCGCCGTTCGGCGGGAACTGACCCTCGCGGCCAGGGACCGGACCTCAGCGGCCGCGCCACCGCGGCATCCGTCCGCACGAAGCCTGACGGTGATCGACGGCTCGCATGAGGGACCGGGCAAGGAAGCCGCACAGGGACACGCGGCTGGGGTGTGTCGTTGCGGCCTCTGTCCACGCACGGTCCACACACTGGGTGGACAACGGCACAAACCGGCCGCAACGATCACCGGAAAGATCCATCTGACCAGCGAAGACACTGGTCAGATCGATTCTCCACGCGTAGCGCGCAGTGGGGCGGGTGGGACTCGAACCCACGGCCGACGGATTATGAGTCCTTTGGTGATCGTGACGGCCTTTGTATTTCTAGTCTGATTCTTGGCGTTCTTGCTGGTCAGATGGGGTGCGCGCCGATGGTCTTGCTCGATGCTTGCAGATCTGTGCGGGTCCTTGTGTCCCCTCTATGTCCCCTGGCAGCTCCCTGGGGGCTGCCGTGAGGCACCGGGCTTACGTCGCCCCAGTTCGCCGAAGCGGATCGAACCTGCGCGCAGCGGATTCCCCTACCGACGAGAAGGGCTCCGCCCTCTTCGCCCGAGGGTGGAGCCACGCGGCTTCTTCACAGGTCAGCCGTCTGTGGCGCCGAGCACGGGCGCGTTGCCCTTGGCGCGGTGGTAGCCGTAGTTCATTTCACGTCGTGCTGCCTTTGAGCTGGGTGGAGGTGCGAGAGGAGCGCAGTTCAGGGAGGGGATGTGGTTGTAACGGGTGCAGGCGCTGATGCCGAGCAGGCGCGCGAGGAACTCGATGCTGTTGCTCGGGGTTGGGCAACATGTCGCGGGCGGCCAGGCCTCCCCGGTGCCGGCGACGATGAGTTTCCGCCAGGGTTATCGGATGGGGTGGCGACCGGAGCGTCGGGACCAGCGCGCGGCGATGAAGGCCACAGCGGCCACGAGAACCACGATGCCAATGATCAGCAGGTAGCCCAGCCCCTCTGCCACCGCGCCGATGATTCCCAGCACGACGGCGGCCAGAACGAGAAGCAGGAAGAGAGCCATGATGCGAACACCTCCTCCTGGCTGAGCTCCGGGCGGTCAGCGGCGCGCGAGTTGCCTCTCGCCGCCCGCGCCCGGTTGGTACGGCAGGTCGTAGTGCCGGAAGACCGCTTCCTCTGCCCCGGCGGGCAGGATGTCGTCCAGGCCGACCGAGGGCGCCTTCTTCACCAGCGCCTTGGTGTAGGAGACCTTGACATAGTCCGGCCCCAGGATCGCCTCGTCGAGGGGCACGAAGGCCAGCTGGTGCCGGGTGGGCAGTCCGGTGCGGACCGTGGCCATGGCCGGTTCGTCGGTGGTGGTGTCCACATAGATCGCTTCGAGCACGCCGATCTTGTGGCCCTTCGGGTCGACGACGTTGCGGTTGCGCCACTCACGGATATCGGCTGCATGGATCATGACCTGTCCTCCTGAGCCGTTGATCCGGGCCGATGCGAGCCGCCCCCACCGGCAGGCGCAGCCCGCTGAGCCCAGGTAGCCCCTTGTCCTGCCAGGCTATCGGGGAACCTCTGCGTCGCGCCCCCGCGCGGTAAGGGTTCCGGCCGTGGTAGTCGACAGGGATGCCGATGAAGCCTTCTGGTGCCGCGAACCGTTCATCCTGGTTCGGACGGCTGCGCCGCGTGATCAGCCGTTCACCAGTCGGGCGCGGATGGCGGCGGAGCAGCGATCTTGAGCTGTGGTCGCGTGCGCTGGGCTTCGCGGCGCTAGGTGTACTGCCCGGGCAGGTTGGTTGAGTTTGTGCGACGACACGGTCTGAATCTGTGAGATGGCGAAGGCCTCCGGTTGTGGAGTGGAGCTGTCTAGGAACCGCTCCGCCAACCTGGAGGCCTTCGTGTCTCACGCTAACGCTGCTTTGACTCCTCGTGCCCGTCTTCGCCTGGCGCGTCTGATTGTTGATGACGGGTGGCCGGTCGCTCGTGCGGCCGAGCGTTATGACGTGTCCTGGCCGACCGCGAAGCGGTGGGCCGTCCGTTACGCCGAGTCCGGTGCCCAGGCCATGGGCGACCGGTCCTCACGGCCGCACCGCAGTCCTGCCCGAACCACGCAGCCGCAGGTCCGCAAGATCGTGCACCTGCGCTGGAAGCAGCGTCTGGGCCCGGTCCAGATCGCCGGACGGCTCGGCATGCCTGCCTCCACCGTGCACGCGGTCCTGACCCGGTGCCGGATCAACCGGCTCTCGCACATCGACCGCGCCACCGGCGAGCCGGTCCGCCGCTACGAACACGACCATCCCGGCGCGATGCTCCACATCGACGTGAAGAAGCTCGGGAACGTTCCCGACGGCGGCGGCTGGCGCTACGTCGGACGCGTCCAGGGCCGCAGGAACCGCGCCGCGACCCCGGACAGGCCCCGCAACAAGTACCGCGGACCGCTGCTGGGCACCGCGTTCGTCCACACCGTCGTCGACGATCATTCCCGGGTCGCCTACGCCGAGATCTGCGACGACGAGAAAGCCGCCACGGCGGTCGGTGTCCTGCGACGCGCGGTCGACTGGTTCGCCGCCCGCGGCGTGAGGGTCGAGCGGGTGCTCACCGACAACGGCTCGGCCTACCGCTCCCGGCACTGGACACAGGCCTGCACCGAGCTGGGAATCACGCCGAAGAAGACCCGGCCCTACCGGCCACAGACCAATGGCAAGGTCGAACGCTTCCACCGCACCCTGGCCGACGGCTGGGCTCTTGGCCGCTTCTACTCCAGCGAATCAGCCCGCCGCAAAGCCCTGCCGGCCTGGCTCCATCACTACAATCACCACCGCCCCCACACCGCAACCAGCGGCAAACCACCCATCACCAGGTTGACCAACGTCCCTGGGCAGTACAGCTAGGGCTCCTCACGCTGGTGCCGCTGCTGATCATCGTCTCCTCTGCCGATCCCGAGCACGGGCGGGGGTTCGCGCAGTGGCTCGGCGAAGGGCTCGGCGTTTCGACCGCCTCCAGAGCAAAGGTCGAGCAGTTGTTCACCCAGCCAGGCCAGGCACTGCGGACCACAACCGCCTTCGGCATCGCCGCCCTCGCCGTCTTCGGCCTGAGCTTCGGGGCTGCGGTGCAGACCGGCTACGAGAAGGTCTGGGACCTGCCGCCGGCCCGCTGGTGGGCCAGATGGCGGCATGTGGTGTGGCTCAGCGTCCTCACCGGATACCTCTTCGCCTCCGCCACCACCACGCTGCGACGCGAGCCCCTGGCGGGTGGGGCCGTCGCGTCGCTGAGCGCCCTCCTGCTCGTCTGGTGGTCTCAGCGATTGCTGCTCGGCGGGCGGATCCGCTGGCGTGCCCTATTTCCCGGCGCGGTCGCCACCGTGATCGGGCTGCTCGGCCTGAGGGTCTTCTCCCGGCTGGTCTTCTCGCCGCTGATTGCATCCAACACCATCACCTACGGCCCCGTCGGAACCGTCCTGGTCGTCCAGTCCTGGCTGGTCGGCGTGGGCGTCGTCGTCTTCGGCGGTGCCCTGGTCGGTCGGCTGGTGCACGAAGAGATCCCACGCGCGGCACATGCACTGAAACGGCAATGGTGAGATCCCAGAGCTGGTCACGCCTGACTCGGGCAGGAGCCCAATGGGTTTCCGTAGGCAGTCACCGCGGGAGCAGGGCGTGGAACAGCCCGGCATCAGTGCCTGCGCGGTGTCGTTTGAGGGCCGCTGCTTTCCGCTGGCGGCCGGGGTGCGTGCTGACTGCGGGTTCGGTCTCGGGACCCGAGCCCTCGCCTGCGGCTGCTTCGCTGTACTGCACCGCGAGCCAGGACGCTGGTGGTAGTCCGGGTCTCTCAGGTGCCTATCCTTGTCGAACTCCCGCGCGTCCTTGATCTCGTCCTTCGTCCGGGACACGTACATCTTCCGCCCGGAAACGTCTACGCGTTCGAGGCAGGGAGATTAGAGGGTGCAGGCCCCCGCGCGCACGACCCGGCATCCGGACCGGTATTCGCCCTGCCGCACGTCGGCACGACCACCCTGCCGCCGCGCCAGCACAGCAGGCGTGCGGCCACCCGGCGGCACTCGGCGAGGTCGGCGCTCGGCGGACAGCGTGGTGAGCCTGCGCGTCAGCGGGCCGGGCGTCGGCGTGAGCGCAATGCCGAGCGAACGGCGAGGTACGCCATACCGGCCAAGAGGAGCAGTACGCCGATGGAGAGCAGATAGAGCATGCCCTCGACGGCCACGCCGATGATGCCCAGCACTATGGCCACGACGAGCACGACAAGGAACAGCACCATGATGCGGATGCCTCCTTCGTAGGAGCGGGCGCTCAGCGCCGGGCGAGTTGGCGCTCGCCGCCGGCGCCCTGCTGGTAGGTGAGGCCGTAGTGCTTGAAGATCGCTTCCTCTTCCTCGGCCGGCAGGACGTCGTCCGTGCCGATCGAGGGGCACTCCTTCACCAGCGCCTTGTCATGGGCGACCTTGACGTAGCCGGGTCCGACAGTCGCGCCGTCCAGCGGTACAAAGACGAGGCGGTGCCGGGTGGGCAGACCGGTCTGAACGGTCGCCATGGCCGGCTCGTCGGTGCTGGTGTCCACATAGATCGCTTCCAGCATGCCGATCTTGTGTCCGTCGCGGTCAATGACGTCGTGGCTGCGCCACTCGCGGATATCGCCCACGTGGATCATCCTGGATCCCTCCCGGAGGCCCGACCGCTCGGGGCATGCTCGGCGACCGTTGGTCGCGCCTCGCCCCCGGGCCTGTGACCTCAGCCCTTCTCAGTGTGCCCCCATCCGCTACCCGAAACCAGCGCGCACCCTGTGGCTGCTCCTGGGCGCCGCACCGGTCCAACCCGTGCAGGGCAGACTGGGATGGGTTCCCTGCGCTCCCGACCGTCGGATTGACCTCTGCGCAGCCTCCCCAGCCAAGTGGCGAGCCCAAGGACGACGGGGATGAAGCCGACCCTCTGTGCACGAGTTCCTCGGAGCGGAACAGGTCATGGCATCCGGGGGCTGGGGACTCTCCGGCCAGACTAGTCCTGCGTGTATGACGCAAGACAGCCCTGCCGGACGTCAGATGGCCGCCTGACGCCTGTTCAGGGAGAGCCTCGGCGACTAGCTTGTCTGGTGCGGCCCGGGCCCCCGGCAGCGTCGAAAAGTTACCGCGCTCCCTCGGGGGCGCACCTTGCGCATCGATGCCGGAACCTGCCTCGTCACGAGCGTGGCCGTTCCGTAGTCGCCGCCGCGTCGTGATCCTGGCGCAGCCTCGATGCGCCACCGTGCGGGCCGCTTCCGCCGCCCGCTGCGTCGCACGTATCCGACATCTGGCGGTACACATGTACGCGCTGATCGTTCCGGCTGCAGTCCCCTTCGTCCTGCTGGGCACCGTGATGGGCCTGTCCTGGTGGGAGGACCACGTCCTGCCACCGGCCAAGGAGCCGGCGGAAGCCCCCGAGGCTCCCTTCACACCCGAGGCCCCAAACCCCACTTCGCAACTCCCCAGTAACACTGGCTCGTTGACAGGGCTCACGGGCCGGCGTTGACTGACACCGACGGCGTAGGGCTGTGGTGCTCCGGATTCCCCGGGCAAAGCCTTCACCTTCGCTTCGCCCAGCCCCCGCGGAACGCAGGACATGTCCCTGTGACCGCGTGGAGGCGCAGCCATGCTGCTCTGGATTCTTCTCCTTCTGCTGATCCTGGCTCTGTTCGGGTTCGGCTTCACCATGCAGATCCTCTGGTACGTAGCGGTAGTACTGCTGGTCGTCTGGATCGCCGGGTTCACCATGCGCGGCCGCGGCAGCAGTCGTGGCGGGCGTCGACACGGCCGAAGCCGCGGGTAATCCGTACCAGGCCGCCGCCCTACCCGCGGGAATGGCGAGTTGTACGGCAATCACACGCGGGGCCCCAGACGGGTACGCGGAGGCCTCACCCCATAGACGAGCAGAGGACAGTCATGAGCTTCGAACAGAAGATCAGGAACAAGGCACAGGAACTCAAGGGCTGGATCACGGAGGGCATTGGCCGAGCCACCCGCAACACGCGGCTGAAGAGGCAAGGGAAGACCGACCGAGTCGTCGGCAACCTGAAGCAGTCCGGCGCCAAGGCCAAGGACGCCTTCAGGCGCTGACCACCACCGCCCCGGGTGGTGGTCACGTCGCGTGGGCCTCATCCGGCAGGCACCGATGCGGGGCACGAACGACAGGGGCTGATGGGAATGCAGCAGAGCGACTTACGAGCCGAGAGCCAGAGAGGGCAGCCATGTTCACGGGCGTGATCATTACCGTGGCTGTCGTTGTCGTGGCCGCCGCCCTCTTCGCCGGACTCGGCCGGGGCAGTGGCGGCCGCGGGTTGAAGCGACGATTCGGCCCCGAGTACGACCGTGCCGTCGCCCGCCACGACGGCAACACCAAGGCGGCAGAGCGGGAACTCGACGAGCGAGTGAACCGGCACGGTTCCCTCAAGGAGCAGCCGCTGCCGCCCGCGGCCCGCGAGCAGTACGTGGCCCAGTGGGCCACAATCCAGGAGCAGTTCGTGGACTCGCCGCAGAATGCGGTCACCGAAGCCGACGCAGTGTTGGCGCGGCTGGCAAAGGACCGGGGCTTCCCCGACGGCGAGCCGTTCGAAGAGCAGGCGGCCGCGATCTCGGTACACCACGCCGACCATGTTTGGGGCTACCGCAGGGTGCACACGGCGGTGCCTGGCCAGGGCGGCACGGAAGAGATGCGGGAGGCCCTGGTCGAGGCCCGGGGTCTCTTCGACGCACTGATCACAGAACAGTCGGCCGACTCGGACCGACGCCGTCAGAAGTCCCGTGACGACCGCGGCCAGGCACCGTGGACGCTCGGCCGCCGCCACACGAAGGGCAGTGACACGCGATGACGTACAACGCGAAACACGCACAGCAGCCCCAGGCCAAGAACCCGGTTCCCGCTGCGCAGACCGCCCCGCCCATACCTCGCCCCGAACCGGCTCGGCAACCACGCGAGCCGGCCATCAGCACCGAAGGCCCCGCCCGCACCCCGGGCTCGGAGCAGCAGTTGCTCCCGCAGGGGGCACAGGACAAGGTGGCCATCCGCCTCCGGCAGGCCCTCAACAACTTCGTCGAGAGCCCACGCCAGGCGGTGGAGGATGCCGACAGCGCCTTCGACGAAGTCGCCACCCACCTCACCGAGGCACTCGCCGAACGGCGGCGCGTCCTGCGAGCGAGTTGGCAGGGCCAGGACACCAAAGCGGAGACAGAGGAACTGCGACTCGCACTACGGCAGTACCGGGAGATCACCGAGCGGCTGCTGCGCATGTGAGTGGTCGACGCGCAGAACTCCCCAGTCCTACTGGTCCGTTGATAGCAGACGTTGCCCAGCACTGACTGACGACGACGCAGGCTACGACGCTTCGGACTCTCCGGGCGAAGTCCTCGTCGTCCCGTTCGCCGGGACCCCGCGGAACGCTGGAAATTTCCCGCACCTGGAGGCCCAGCCATGCTGTTATGGATTCTTCTTCTCCTACTGATTCTGCTCGGGTTCGGCATCCCGATGCTGATCCTGTGGTACGCCGCGGTCCTGCTCCTGGCCATCTGGATCCTCAGCTTTGCCGTCCGCGGCGGTAGCCGATCCGCCCAGGGCCACCAGTGAAGGCCGACGTCAGGAGGCTGGTCCGGACCAGGTCAGCGGACCGGCAGCGCGAAGCGCAGGATGCTCCCGCACATCGAGTCGGCACGGTCGTTTAGGCCTCCAGCGTTGACGCGCCGGGCTCGGACTCGTCTGCACCACCGGTCCACGATTCGCACGAATGCTTGACCCTTAGCAGGGAAGACGACCGATAGCGGCGCAGCCACCGGAATCACGTGTGGTTCGCCGTCCAATGGCAGGAGAAGTCAGATGCTGGCATTCGCGGCGGCCGTGCTCTTCGTCATCGCCTTCATCCTTCACGTCACCGAGACGTCGACCGAGGTGATCTTCAGCCCGACGAGCCTCATGCTTGTCGGGCTTGCCCTCCTCGCTGTGCACTCGGGCGGCGTGGGGTCTGGGTGGTCCCCCAGGGGCCGCGGACGTCGGCGCTGAGCGAGGTTACGACTTCAAGACTCGCTATCCCTTCCACCCCGGCGATCACATTCCCGCGGACATCTGCGCGATGTCGGTGACGCTCCCGTCATGCGAAGCCACCTCTTCGGATGTTCCGCAGACTGCCGTGCCCGGGCGGCCGTCGTCGGCCGCACTTCGTGCCGGGTGTCCAAGTACCGTGCATTGCAGCGGATATGCACACCCCGCACCTCGCCTTGGCACCGTCCCGGCTCTGAGAATGGGCGGCTTCAGGCCGCCCTCTTGGACCGGCTGAGGACTATGCTGCTGTGTGGACGTCCTAGCCCCCGGCGGCCTGTGGTTGCTCAACACAGATGGCTGCGGGGAGCGGATCTTCCGTCCGCTCACCCGGCGCATCCCCTGGAGGGAACTGGGTGGGTCCCCTGTCCTGGTGCACAGGCTGTTGGACCGGCCCTCGCTCTGCCTCCGCCGAAAGCATGTCCCCACCGGGAGCGCGTCACGAGGAGCCGGGAGTCCGGCTCCGCCGCAGCCGCTGTCGGGCCCGGATGGTCTTCTGAACCGAGGCGTTATGCCCATTCCGCAGCTGAACGTCTACCGGCACGACAGAGGGAGCCGGGCGCTGCT
The DNA here is from genome assembly GCF_045207475.1 of Streptomyces sp. NBC_00885. Taxonomy (NCBI): domain Bacteria; kingdom Bacillati; phylum Actinomycetota; class Actinomycetes; order Kitasatosporales; family Streptomycetaceae; genus Streptomyces; species Streptomyces sp. NBC_00885. The sequence goes on along the minus strand of NZ_CP108796.1, from coordinate 5,908,661 downwards.
CACCCTGGCCGGTGAGATCGACCTCGACACGGCCCCGATAGTGCGCGCATCGCTGGAGAAGTGCCTGCGCGACGGCATCCGCACCATCGACGTCGACCTCACCACTGTCACCTTCTGCGACTGCAGCGGCCTTAACGCTTTCCTCCACGCGTCGCATCAGACCGCCACAGGCGGTGGGTCCCTGCAACTGCACTACCCTCTGCCACCGGTGGCTCGGCTCTTGGATCTCACCGACTGCGGGTTCCTGCTCCTCGGCCACCCGACCGGATGCCTGCCGGCTTCTCTCCGGGGCGGACTCGTCCCGACCGCTCCAGCCCCGCCGCAGCTGCTTGCTCCCCTCACTGCTGCCCTCTCGGGCGGTGTGCTGTGATGGCCTGGTCCCGGCAGAGCGCGGAACCATGATGGTCCCGATACGTCTGCCACGGATGCCGTGCGTCTGCGCCGGCTGAACCGCTGGCAAGCCGAGGACCTGTGTGAGGAACTGGCGGATCTGTACGTGGAGTCCTTCCACCTGAGGCCCAGTGAGGGGTACCGCAGCCGCAGCCGGGAAGAGTTCCTGCACCGCCTCAGTAGCGACATCCGACGGCCGGGATTCGCCATGGTGATCGCGGAATCGACTGCCTTGGTGGGATGTGCCGTCGGATTCCCCGTGAGGAGCGACGATTTGTGGTGGCTCGGGTTCGACGGGGCACTGCCACGCAGCATCGAGCAACTCACCAAGTCCGACAATGCCTTCGCGATCAACAGGATCTTGGTCGCTCCGCACGAGCAGGACGATGACATCGGCCGCCGACTGCAGCAGCGGCTGCTGACCGACCACCAGGCGTCGCTCGGTGTCACCCTGGTCGATCAGGCCGACCATCCGTCCCTCGCTGCCTTCCGGTCCTGGGGCTGGCGAGACATCGGTGAGGTCCGGAGACCGACCGGCCCCACCGTCTTCCGTGCGCTGGTTCTTCCCCTCAGGGAGCCAACGACCATGAGGCTGGACGGACTCGCTCGCCATGCCTGGACTCGGTGGCCAGGGTGACGGCTCAAGACGTCCCCGTCCCCGCGCTGCCGGCAGGACAGGGACTGATCGCAGTCGTCAACAGCGGCGCGGGCAGCGACGTACCCGCCGAAATTGAACTGCGGACCGCCTGCCAGAGGCGGACATACGGCTCTGCGACGGTGGCGACCTGCAACTCGTGCTCGGCCAGGCCGCAAGGACGCCGGCGCCCGCGGTGGCGCGCTCGGCATCGCCGGTGGCGACGGCACAGTCAACGCGGCAGCAGTCCTGGCCGCTGAAGGCGGCCTGCCCTTGGCGGTGTTCCCCGCAGGCACCCTCAACCACTTCGCCACCGACCTCGGATTACCGACCCTCAAGTCCACCGCCGACTCCTTGGAGGCGGGCTGCGGCGGAACCGTCGGCCCCGGCCGCGTCACCGTCGATGGCGGTGCGGGCGGCCGGCCCCAGCACGTACGGGCTATGCGACATCCGATCACGGGCGAAATCCTGCCCGACCTCAACCTCGTGTTTCAGAAAGGCGGAGTCGAGTTCGCGCCTGTGGCGGCCCGCCCTGAGATCTCCGGGCGGGCCGCCACCGCGGCAGTTACACGCGGCTGCGGTCAGCCACGCAGGTACTGGTAGTAGGAGCCCAGACGCGTGGTAGTCCGGGTCGCCCAGGTGCTTTTCCTTGTCGAACTCCGGCGCGTCCTTGATCTCGTCCTTCGTCCGGGACACGTACACCTTCTGCTCGGACGCGTCCACGCGCTCGATGACGCCGGCCGGAAGCAGTACGTCCTTGCCGAAGATCCACACACCGGTGTCGACCACAATGTAGGCCGAGCCGACCTCGTCGGAATGCCTGTCGATCTTTCCAATGCTGCCGTCAGTGGCTTCTACCTTGAAGCCGACCAGGCTATTTCCTGCGTTGTGGCCGGCGGCCGGGGCGTACCCCCAGAAGTCACTCACGAAATTCCCCTCCTCACATCTCACCAGAACAGAAGGGCAGATACCCTTCCCCGCCCTGCAGCCGACCGAGTGCCCCATCGAATGTCACCAAACATCCCGAACGAGCCTCGAACGCCTGGAACTCGGCACCGCACGGATTCCCCACTCCGGAGCGGCAGCCATTCCGCGCGCAGCCACCGGCGGTCCGCCGCCTGAAGGCGGCGCAAGGCAGGGCGCCAGGACTATCACTGATGTTCGCCGTCCCGGCGGTCCTGGCGATTCCAGCGGCCCCGGCGCTGTCGGCTGTAGCGGCGGTCCCAGCGGTCCTGACGATCCCGGTAGTCCCGGTACTCGCCGTAGTCAGAATCGCCGCCACGGCGCCCGCGTCCGTACCCACCGCGGCCGTACTGAACGGCCCCGAAGATCAGCACAGCAGCCGCCACCCACCAGAGGGGATTGAGGAAGCCGAGGCCGACCAGGGCCAGAAAGAGAATGAGAAACAAGGCAGACACTGCGGCCTCCCACGGCGGAACGTGTCATCACTGCCGGGGACCGGGGCCTCACTGAACAGGGTAGTCCTGTCGAAGGGTTGCGGATAGCGCCCCCGTCGACTTGTACTGCCTTGCCCAGATGCCTACTTGAGGCGCGCTCAGGCGATGCGGTCAGGTCTGGCGGACCCTTTTGCGGCCCCGCACGACACGGCTGCACGGATCTTGCTGCGGCGAGAGAACCGTCCCGAACGTCAACACGCACAACCCTCACTCAGCGTTGGGAGCCTGGCTGGTTGAACCAGGCCGGGACGATGGGTGCATGCGTGGAGGGCTGGCCGGAGATCCGCCGGCTCCAGCGGGCCGAGGAACTGTCGATCCGGGCGATCACGATGAAGTTGGGGATCTCGCGGAGCACGCTCCATCGGGCGGTGTCCCCCGACGGGCCGGAGTGACAGGGGGCGCTCACGCCGCGTTCCGTACGCATCATCCGTCTCCACGGGGTTCGACGGGCTTGGTATGAGCGCCAGGACGGCAGCGAGTACATCCGGGCAGTACCCGGCCCTCTTGTCGCCCGCGGTGGCCCGTTTGATCACCCAGCGGGCCACGCCCCGCGGCTTCTGCCTCCGTAGTTGATCTTTGAGCGCCTAGCCATCCTGTGCGTCGAGGGTCTAGCTTGGAAGTCAAGCCCGAGCCCCCGGCGATCCTGGCCATCTAGCCGCATCGGGGGTGCAGGCATGGCGCACGGCACGCGGGATCACACCACCGTGAACGTTGCGCGGCCCGGCAGCGGACTCCCCAACGGCCGCTCCAAAAGGCCCATTTACCCACTGGCGCTCTCGCATTGCGGACGTCGGCTCGCAGGCATGACAACCGTGGAGGCGAGGCTGAGCCGCTGCTGCGCCACGCGTCGCGCGCCCCTCGTTTTGACGGAGGCACCTTGCAGTACCCAACGGCAAAGGCAGTGACGTGACCAGCTTCACGCAGTCGACAGGAAAGTCCGTACCGCTGACCGCGACAAGTCCCTCGACTCAGGCTCCTTCGTTCTCCAGTTCGCTGCCACGGATAGAGGACGTGGCAAAGATCGCACCGCGTGATGCACGGGCGCTGTCGAAGCTGTTCTTCGATCAGCTTCAGTTTCTGGAAGAAGGCACGCACGACTACCAGTACGCCCGCAACACACTCATCGAGATGAACCAGGCCCTGGTCCGGTTCGCCGCCGGCCGGTTCCGTAACCGCGGCAGTGGCGAGATGGACGACATCGTCCAGGTGGGCACCATCGGACTGATCAAAGCGATCGACCGGTTCGACCTGTCACGCGGCGTCGAGTTCACCTCCTTTGCCATCCCTTGCATCGTGGGGGAGATCAAGCGGTACTTCCGGGACACCACTTGGGCCGTACATGTTCCGCGTCGACTGCAGGAACTGCGTATCGATCTGGCCAGGGCCAAGGAGGAACTCGAGAGTGACCTCGACCGCGAGCCCACCGTCAGGGAACTCGCCGCGCAGTTACAGCTAAGCGTGGAAGAGGTCATCGACGGGCTGGTCGCCGCCAATGGCTACACCGCCGACTCCCTCGACCCGCCCCGCGATGCAAGCGACGGTCTCGTCCACCAGCGCAGTCGCACGTACGTGGACACCGTCGGGGGCTGCGACCCCGCCATCGAACTGGTGGAAGACTTTCACGCCCTCGCCTCCCTGCTGGCCCATCTCGGCGAACGCGATCGCCGCATCATCCAACTGCGCTTCGGCCAGGAAATGACCCAGTCCGAGATCGGCCACGAACTCGGCTGCTCACAAATGCACATTTCGCGCCTGCTCACCCGCATCCTGGCCCAACTCCGCACCGGCATGCTCACCGACCACTAGGCCGTGTTTTAGAACTCTCGCCTGGCTCGCGACGACTGGCACGCACACTCGCTGCGTTGTCGGAGTCATCCAAGTACGTCCAGTACGAGGATGATCCTCCGCCTTGCGATTGCACGCACCAGACGCCGCGAGCCCCGCCCTACGGGCGGACGGCGCTAGTTCTAAAACACGGCCTAGGCGATGGGGGCGTCGGCCACACGGGGGAAGGGGGCAAGCCCCTGACCGCTTCAGCAAGGACATCGGTACGGCGCCGACCCCAAGGAGCAGAGGAGGGTGGCCACCAGTGATCAGCTCCGCAATGACGGAGATCCTGCGGCTCCTGTATGCAGAGGCCAGGCCTCAGCTCTCCGATGATTGCGCCGGCGTCCTTGGGATGGATCATCTGGCGCTATCTCTGTCCATCGCGGGTCACGCCACGGAGCAGCTGTGGTCTTCCGGCAAGACAAGCTCGCTCTTCGAAGACCTGCAGTTCACGCTGGGCGAAGGACCGGGCCCGGACGCCGTCCGCACGGGCCTGCTCGTTCTGGCTCACGACGTTTCCGCGGTGTGGGCCGGCAGATGGCCCACTTTGCTCCCCGCCATGGCGCACCTGCCGATCGAGGCCATGTTCTGCCTTCCCTTGTCCCTCGGCGGCATCACCGTCGGAGTCCTGACCGCTCTGCGCTCCACCCCGGGGCCCATGACCGGACAGGAGATGGACGACGCCCTGGGTTTGGCGGCGGCACTCACACTTCAGTTCCTCGGGGGTGACGGCGTACAGCTCGATACCTGGGTCGATGAGCAGCCCAACGGCGAACTGCACCGCGCAGTCGTTCACCAAGCGACCGGCATGCTCAGTGTCCAGCTCAACACTTCGCTCGGCCAGGCGCTGCTGCGGCTTCGCGCCTATGCCTACAGCCACGGCAGGTCCATCATCGACATTGCTGAGGACATCGTGTCTCGACGCCTTCGTCTGGACGCCGACAGACCCAAATCCGATGCACCAGACGAGACGAAGGGATGACTTCCATGTCCCGCGAACAGCAAGTGTCAGCGGTCTTCGTGCAAGTTGCGGACTCACTGATCGATGACTTCGACCTCATCGAGTTCCTTGAGCAGCTGTGCGCACACTGCGTCACCCTGCTCGATGTCTCAGCCGCCGGCATCCTTCTGGCCAACGAGAAGGACACCATGCAGACCATCGCGGCCTCCGACGAGGCAACACACCTGCTGGAACTCTTCGCTCTCCAGCACAACCAAGGCCCCTGCCTGGAGTGCTACCGAAGCGGCACGGCACGCACCAATATGGATCTGAACAGCCCCACCGCCACCAGCGCCTGGCCCGCGTTCGCCGCCCGCGCACGCCGGAGCGGCCTCCGTACCAGCCACGTCTTCCCGCTCCGCCTGCGCAACCGCGCAGTAGGGGCGTTGAACGTGTTCCACACCAGCCTGCAACCATTGAGCCCGCAAGACGCCTCCCTCGCCCAGGCTCTGGCCGATGTCGCCACCATCGCCCTCTTGCAACAACGTGACCTTGATCAAGAACAAGCAGAAAAGGCCCAGCTGCAACGCGCCCTGACCACACGCATTCTCATCGAACAAGCAAAAGGCATCCTCGCCGAACGCTGGAACACCAACCCAGACACCGCCTTCACCACCCTGCGCGCCTACGCCCGCGCCCACCAGCTACGCATCTCGGACTGCGCACGCCGAATCATTGACCAATCCCTCAACACCAACGACATCCCACACCCGTAGAAACCGAGAAGCTACTCGGCATGGCCGGCTGCTTTGGCCAAGCCCCCCTCGCCCGCACAGCGACGGGGCATTGGAGACCGGCCCCGCCGTGCCTCACGTCGACGTGTAGGCGCGCGAGTTGATCGTCGACGAAGGACCAAATCCATCTCCGGCCCGCGAGGCGCATGGCGACGTGCTGACAATTGCTCGGCCGGTGACTGCGAGAGACCGCAATGCCCGGAGGCAGCGGCCCGAATGGCCGTCCGCCTGCGTTGCACACCAACACCTCCAGCTCTGGGAACACGATTTCGCGGCTGGGCGCCGAACTGCCAGGCATCGCCTCGGACGTGGTGAAGCGTCCACCAGGCGCTCGGCCATGCGCGGGGCAGTCACCCCCCATCCCAGGTGCGGCACCACGACGCACGAGCCTGGTGGCGAGGCTGTAGAGCCCTGCGAGCCTGCCTGCTGGCCGACCGTGCCTGCACCGTCGCTCCCGGCATCCGGCTGCGGACCGCCGAGGTCATCAGGTACCGCTGCTCGAGCGGGAAGACTGCGCCACTTGGAACGCATTCATCGATGCCTGCGTCAGGCGAACCCGCTGGGATGAGGACGATGTCGTCCGAGGACGCAGGCCGCGTTACGGGCCTGTTCCCGTGTGCTTTCCCGCTTTCGGGCAGCGACTTGGTCGTGGCTGAACAAGAGTCGGTGGTGGCAAGCCCACCGATGGCCACCGCCACTGGCCAACAGCGCCGTGCGCCTCCGCGACAACTTGCAGCCGTCGGCTGAAACGCGTCGCGGTCAGGCGCGGACGTCCCTCTGCTGTACTTCTTTGAGGACCGCCGCCACGGTGACGAAGTCATTGTCCACATGGAGCACGGTGTGACCGTGGTGGACCGCTGTCGCGCAGACCAGGAGGTCGATGGCTCCCGCGGCCCGGTGTTGTCCTCGTTGCGTGAGCTTGTGCTGGGCGGTGTCGACCCAGCGCCACGCGTTCTTCGGAACGGGCGAAAGCTGGCACAGAGCATCCAGCTCCCCGCCCAACTCGTCGCGATGCGACGGGCTGGTGGCCGAGTACAGAAACTCGGTGCGCGTCGGCTCACAGATACGCAGCACCCCGGCGGCGATGTGCCCCTCCCAGGGGCGCAGCGCCCCAGGAGTACGGAACAGGTGCCACAGCGCAGAGGTGTCAACGAGATACGTGATCACTCAAAGGCCGCCCGCCGCGCGCGCTTAGCAGCGTCGTAAGCGGCTGCGGCCTCCTCGAACTCGCCCCGCTCGCCCCGCTCAGCCAATTTCTCCGCGGCCTCGAGCCTCCTGATACGGGCGACATAGTCCCGCAGAGCCGCGTTGACGGTCTCCTTCTTCGTGGTCACACCCATCAGGCGCATCGCCTCAGCCAGTGCCTCATCATCAAGGTCGATCTGGGTAACGGACATACTCACCACCCCACCCGAGAGTCCACGATGTACATATCCATGATACATCACCAACATTCACGGGAGAGCCCCTCGCGACGAGATGCGGCACGACGCCGGATCAGCGAGCTCACCCAAGGCCTCAAACCCTTAATTCCCGACCGCGCGCGACGGCGCCCACCCTGATCACTTTCCGGGCCACCCGCGACTCCTCGACCATGAGGGGCCATACTGCCGCGTTTGCCTCGACCGAAGATTCGATCAAGGATCTTAGCCGTGCTGTCGTGCGCGCGTCGCAACTTGCTGAAGTCGAACCGGACACGGCAGGAAGCCACCGCCTCCTCTGCGGCAGCACGCCGAGACGGCGCAGGGCCGCATTCCGAAAACCCTCCGCTCAGCCCACACGTCCCGGTCCCGAGCGCCTACGGAGGGCGGCACCACATCCGCTGCTGCCTCATGAGCGAAATCCGTCGACAGGGGCGAGAGTGGCATTGACGTACCCCTGCGGATCGGAGGCCTCCATGAGCGGCCGGGACACGCGAAGCCTGCACTGTCTGGTGACCGGCGCGACGGGGTATATCGGAGGCCGGCTGGTTCCCGAATTGCTGGACGCCGGGTACCGCGTACGGTGCATGGCCCGGTCTCCGGACAAACTGCGCGACCATCCGTGGGCAGGGCACGCCGAGGCGGTTCGCGGGGATGTGACCGATCCTGATTCGGTCGGGTGCGCTCTGCGCGGTATCGATGTCGCCTACTACCTCGTGCATGCCCTGCGGGCCGGAGACGACTTCGAGGAGACCGACCGGAAGGCCGCCCAGGTGTTTGCCGAGCGGGCTCGCGCTGCGGGCGTACGGCGCATCGTCTACCTGGGCGGGCTGACCCCGGCCGATGTGCCGGAAAGCGAACTGTCGCCCCATCTGCGGTCCCGCGCCGAGGTCGGCGAGATCTTCCTTCGCTCGGCTGTGCCGGCGACCGTGCTCCGCGCCGCGGTCATCATCGGCTCCGGTTCGGCGTCCTTCGAGATGCTGCGCTACCTCACCGAGCGGCTGCCGGTGATGGTCACCCCGAGCTGGGTCAGCACCCGCATCCAGCCGATCGGTGTCCGGGACGTGCTGCGGTATCTGGTGGGCAGTGCACGGATGCCCGACGAGGTGAACCGCGCGTTCGACCTCGGCGGGCCCGACATCATGACATACGAGCAGATGATGCAGCGGTACGCGGTGGTGGCCCGCCTGCCCCACCGCTTCATCCTGCGTGTACCGATGCTGACGCCCCGTCTCTCCGGCCTATGGGTCGGCCTGATTACTCCCGTTCCCCCCTCCCTCGCCCGGCCGCTGGTCGAGTCGCTGCGGCACGAGGTCATCTGCCGCGAGCACGAGATCGCCCGGTACGTACCCGATCCGCCTGGCGCACCGATCGGCTTCGACCAGGCGCTCACCCTGGCTCTTCAGCGCGTACGCGACGCTCAGGTCGCCACCCGCTGGTCCTCCGCCTCGCTGCCCGGCGCTCCGAGCGATCCACTGCCCTCGGACCCGGACTGGGCCGGAGGCAGCCTCTACGTCGACCGACGCGCGCTCGCCGTCGACGCCTCACCGAACGCACTGTGGCAGGTCATCGAGGGGATCGGCGGTGACAACGGCTGGTACTCCTTCCCGCTCGCCTGGGCCGTACGAGGCTGGCTCGACCGGCTGGTCGGAGGCACCGGACTCCGCCGTGGCCGCCGGGACGCGGCACGGCTCCGGGTCGGGGACTCGCTGGACTTCTGGCGCGTGGAGGAGATCGAACCCGGCCGACTGCTGCGGTTGCGTGCAGAGATGCGCCTGCCGGGGCTCGCCTGGCTGGAGATGAACTGCGACCAGGACGAACAAGGCCGGGCGCGCTACCGGCAGCGGGCGCTGTTCCACCCGCACGGTCTGCTCGGGCATGTCTACTGGTGGAGCGTGTCGCCGTTCCATGCGGTCGTGTTCGGCGGTATGGCCCGCAACATCGCGCAGGCCGCAATCCAAGCGGACGCCGCTCATGACGGCCACGGCGCGAATCCGGGCTGAGGCCGTGCGTCCGAACCCAGCACGTGCGTGTTGCAGTGTTTTGAGCACCAAGCTGAGTGTGGGGAACTGCGCGACCAGCGCCCACCGACCCGCACCCAACACACCACCCGAGCTGCCCGAGCTGCCCGAGCTGCCCGAGCTGCCCGAGCTGCCCGAGCTCATAGTCACCCACCCGGCTGCGCCCCACCGCCGGGAGCACTCGGGCTCGTACTCAGTCACACAGGCTCGCCACCACCAGGCTGTCGAAGGCCAGGCGGCCGGACTGCCAGGCGGTGACCCGGAGGGCGGCGTCCTCGCTCGCGTCCTGCGCGGGGAGCCGCGTCGCGGAGATGTGGCAGGGGGCGGACAGGGTCAGGGGGAAATGGAAGGCGCTGCGCAGTTCCACGGGGCCGTACGCGGTACGGAGCGCAGGCCGCCTGGACGGCCTGGCGAGCGGCCTCCAGAAGGACCATCCCAGGGATCTCGTCGGTGGGGTGGTTGAAGAGCACCGGGTGTCCGGGGTCGATCCGCAGGTCCCAGACCAGCCCCCGGCGGGCACCGGCGGAGCCGGGGACGCCGAGGACGACGTCGCGTTCGTCGAGCCGGCCCACGATCGCCGGGGGGACGGGGTCGGGCAGGGGCGGGTACCCGCCGCCCTCCCCTGCGGCGGGGTCGCGGGGAGCCGTCGTGTGCAGGGTCAGCCGTCCGGCACCGGCGAAGTCGCCGCCGCGCAGCAGGTCGGCCTCCAGCGTGAGCGCGGTCGGGGTGCCGTGGCGATGCCGTACGTTCGTGGCCGCGACGTCGAGGCGCACCTCGGCGGGGCGGGTGCCGAGCAGAATGGCACCCGGCGCGACCTCGAACTCCAGTTCTGCGATGGTGAAGTCATGGTCCGCCGGGACTCCGTAGTACGTCTGCCCGACCAGGACGGACGCCTGCCGCAGTGACTCCGCGGCAAGCAGGGGGTCGTACCAGGCACCGGCGATGGGCGCGTAGAAGTGGTGCCCGCGCGGCCACTGCGCGCCCAGCCGAAAGACGTCGGGGCCCAGCCGCCGCCAATCCGTGATCAGTACCTCGGCCACCGCGCTGCGGTCGACGAGATGGCGTGGGGCGGTCCGCACGAAGTGGAGGTCGGCCTCGTCCCTGGCATCCGGCGGCAGGGGCACGGTGAGTGTGGGATCGGTGAGGGACACGCAGGTTGCCTTTCTGGTGGGCGTCGACGCGGGGCACGAACCGGAACCGGTGCGGATGCCCTGCCGGGCGGACCGGGCCGGGCCGAGGACGCCCGTGGCCTCGGCCCGGTGGGCGGGAGGAGTCAGGCGGTGACGGGCTGCCGTCGGCCGAGTCCGGCACCGAACCGGATCGCCGGACACCGCTGGATCCCCGGATCGCCGGCCCGAGACCGGGACCGCACCGGACGCCGGGTCAGGGGGCGAAGCCGGGCTCTGAGCCGGGGCGGGTGCCAGGCCGACCGCCAAGCCGCCAGGCCGGGGGCGAACCGAACCAGGCCGCCTGGCCTGGAGCCGGAAACTGAGCTGAGACCAAGGCCTGAGCTGGGGCCCCGGGCCGACTGCCAAGCCACCACAACAGGAGCCGAACCGAACCGGGCCACGGGCGAGGCCCGAACCGAGCGGGCCGCGAGGCTAGTGCCCCGGACCGAACAACCGAACCGAACCAACCCGAATCGCGTCGGTGTTCGTTCGTCTCAGGCCGCTGCCAGGGCCGTGAAGCGGCCGGCGTGGAACACCAGGGGGTCCGCCTGTTCGGTCAGGGCGCCCTCCAGGGCCTCGGCGATGACCAGTTCGTGGTCGCCCGCCGGGTGGACCGTGGTGATGCGGCAGTCCAGCCAGCCGAGGCCGTCGGCGGGGATGTGGTGCCCGGCACGGGTCGTCGACCAGTCGCCGGCGGCGAAGCGGTCGGCGCCCTTCGTGCTGAACAGGCGGCAGAGTTCCGCGTGCCGGTCGCCGAGGATCGTCACCGCGAAGGAACCGGTGTCGCGGATGGCCGGCCAGGTGGAGGAGGTGTCCGCGGCGCACAGGGCGACCAGCGGGGGGGGGGAGCGAGACGGAGGTGAAGGAGTTGACCGCCATGCCCTTGGGGCCCTCGGCCGTGTCTGCGGTGACCAGTACCACTCCCGTGGTGAACCGGCCGAGTATGTCGCGGAACGAGCGTTGCTCCAGCATGAGTTCTTTCCGATCGGGTGGGGCGCCCGGCCGGGCCGACGAAACGGCCCGGCCGTGCACTGGAGATCGGCTTGGGCTCCGGCTACGACACCCGGATGATCCTCGACCGCTTCCGAGCAGCCAGGGTCGACGCGATCGACTTGGACCCGACCGTGGCGGCCAAGGTGGCCGACGGGCCGGGCCGGGTCCTGGCGGTGGGGGACGCCACCAGCCTGGGCACCATCCCGAGCACGCGGCACGGGCCGACCGGCGCACCGCACCGGTCCGAACGGCCCCTGGGCGGGTCCTCCCGCCCGGCGAGAAGCTGGTAGTAGTCCTGCGACGCCGGCCCGGCGTCGCGGCAGGAACGGCCCGGATGGTGATGATCATGACCGGCACAAGCAGGCGGACCGCCGCCGCGCTGGCGGTCCTCGCGCTGGCCGGCACGCTGGCCGCCGGATGCGCGGGAGACAACACCACGTCCAGCAGCACAGCCCCTCGCCCGGCCGCGACCGCTCCAACCAGCCCCACGCCGGGCACATCGGGCGACGATTGGGACGACTGGGATTCGTGGGGACCCGGCATGATGGGCGACGACCGGGGCTCATGGGGTCCCGGCATGATGGGCGGGCACTACTGGCAACGCGGCGACGGCACCCCGGTCAACACCCTGGACCAAGCCCGACAGCGGGCCGACACCTTCGCCGACCGGCTCGACCTGCGCGTCGGCGAGGTCATGCAGTTCTCGAAGAACTTCTACGCCGAACTCAAGGCCCCCTCCGGGAAGCTGGCCACCGAGGTCCTCGTGGACCCGACGGACGGTGACACCGGGATCGAGTACGGCCCCGCGATGATGTGGAACACCGACTACGGCATGCACCACCGCGGCCAGACCCAGACCCGGATCTCCCCCGACCAGGCCCAGGACCGAGCCCAGAAGTGGCTGCGTGACCGGGGCAGCGACCTCACCGTCGGCGAGGCCGAGGCATTCCCCGGCTACTACACCCTGCACACCCTGCGCTCCGAGAAGATCAGCGGCATGCTGTCGGTCAATGCTTCCACCGGCACCGTCTGGGACCACACCTGGCACGGCCGCTACATCGCCACCAGCGAGCAGTGACAGGCGCCCGGGGGAAACACCGCCGCCGCTGACCCCGGCCACGAACCCTACGCGCGCTGCCCGGTCCGGTCGTCGCGTCCAGAACAGCGGTGGCAGTCGGCGTCGGTGAGGCGATCGGCCCACTTGAGCTCTGGTCGTAGTGCTGGCGGATCAGGTCCCAGTCGAGCGCCGAAGGCAGGATGCGCCTGGTCGACGTCGTGCGCGCCGAGGGGGAGGGCCGACAAGTTTCCGAAGCAAGGCTGGTTGACGTCGGATCAGAAATATCTGGAGGTACACCCGGCAAGACGTCACAGCGTAGCTTCCGCGAAGGCGGCCCTCCGCCCCCGCCAAGTCCTCGTCCCACCGCGGCGAACAGCACACGGTGCCCGGGTGAGCGCCCGGCCTCCGCCCTGACGGCTCATCACGCGGAAGAACCGCTGTGAGAAACAGAGGTTGACACGGTGCTTCGGGGACCGTTCGGCCCTGCCGCGCGCATCCGCAGCAAGCGATGCTGGAGGCACGGTAGTCCGCGGTCCTCGAAACCTCCGGGCGCCCTGCTCAGATGGGCCCGCGAACGTCGCGACGGGGCCACGGGCACAGCCAAGCAGTCGGTACCCATGGCATCACCCGTCGTGCCGACACATTCCCGGGACCTCGGGCAGGTCGACGCGGTCCTCAACCTGAGGAGCAGCACATGGAAGTTCTGATCCTTCTCCTTGTCATCGCCGTCGTCCTAGCTCTGGTGGCGCTCGCCATGGCCATCAAGGTCGTCAAGCAGTACGAGATGGGGGTGCTGTTCCGCTTCGGCCGCCTGGTGGGAACCCGTTCCCCGGGGCTGCGGTTCATCATCCCTGTCGTGGATGTCCTGCACCGGGTGTCGCTGCGGATCGTCACCATGCCGATCCAGTCCCAGGGCATCATCACGCGCGACAACGTGAGTGTGGACGTGTCCGCGGTTGCCTACTTCCGGGTCGTCGACGCAGTGAAGTCCGTCATCGCGATCGAGAACGCCCACGCGGCGATCAACCAGATCGCCCAGACCACCCTGCGCAAGGTCGTCGGCCAGCACACCCTCGACGAGACGCTCTCCGAGACCGACCGCATCAATCTGGATATCCGCCAGATCCTCGATGTGACGACCGCTGAATGGGGTGTCGAGGTCACCCTGGTCGAGCTCAAGGACATCCAGCTGCCCGACAGCATGAAGCGCGCGATGGCCAAGCAGGCGGAAGCCGAACGCGAGAAGAGGGCGAAGATCATCAATGCCGAGGGAGAATCGCTCGCCGCCGCCGCGCTCGGCGACGCCTCGGACACGATGATGGCCCACCCGCTTGCCCTGCAACTCCGCAACCTGCAGAGCCTGGTGGAGATCGGCGTGGACAAGAACACCACCGTCGTCTTCCCCGCCCCCCTCATGAGCACCATCGGCGAACTCGGCTCCTTCCTCGCCCGGGAAACGGCAGCGGCCGCACCGCCCGTCGACATCACTAAAACGGTCCCCGCACCGGTGCTGAACGGAGTGGCCGAGACCGTGTGATCAGCACCGCTTCGCCGGTGGCCCACCGGGCCACGAGCCCCGGTGGGCCACCGGCGCATGGCCGGGAGGGTGCGACGCACCGTGGTGCCCCTGTGCCCAGGTCCGGGGAGCCTGTGCGTCACCCTGCTGGCGCTGCCAGCCTCCCGCACCCCCGCCGCAACCATCAGCGGGATAGGCCAGCGCAAGGCGGCGGTGGCTGTTCTCGTCGGGCAAACGCGTGATCACCGGGGCGGTACCGCTGCCGTACGGCTCCGAGGCCAGGAACCACTTGCCGGTGAGCGGTGCGCGGCAACCTCACGCTCCTCCAGGCCTCAGCCATCACCGACGGGGGCGCTATTCTTTCCGCAGAAGCTGAGCTTGCCGTCGTCGTTGCGGATTGCCTGGTTGCCGCCGCCAAGGTCGTAGTAACGAGTGGCCTTGCCCGTGATCGCGCTTGCCGAGGGTGATTTCCGTCGCTCCAACGTAGAGCGTGGTGTCGGTGTCGGTACGACGGATCAGTCGGTTGCCATCGGCGTCGTAGACGTAGGCCGTCGTCTTTGTCCCGCCGGTCTCTATGGGCCTGGAGTCGGCCGAAGTCCTGCGCGAATGGAAGTCGAAGCAACAGCGGGAGCGCGAACAGTGGTTCCCCGACCCGCCTCCACGATGCCCGACACATCTCAGCGAGCCTCTCATTGCTCGTGGGGAACGACATCAAGGTCGTGCAGGAGAAGCTGGGCCACAGCTCACGGCAGATCACCTCCGACACGTACACCAGCGTCCTGCCCGAGCTGCTCCGCGCCGAGGCAGAGTCGACGCTGTCCGTAGTCCCGCGCGAAGTGTCCTACGGAGTGCATCAGGCGCTGAAGATCCCAGAGAGTGCCTTTAGAGACGGGCTTGCCGTCGTGTACGCCCATGCGGCGAGCTACGGCGACCTCTGGGCGGTGCGCGCCCTGCTTCGGCACGACGGCGAACTGCTGGGGGAGATCTGAGCCGCCGTGCGCTCTCCAGAGCAGGCGGCGGCTGCCGCAGAGAAGTGGCTGCGCGAGCACTGCACGGAAGGCAGTTTGCAGCTGGTCCGAGTCGAGGATCTGCACGCGGCCGTACCTGAGGATCAGCGTCAGCACCTCAGGTTGGTGCGCTTCGTGATCGGCCGCGTCACTGCATCCGATGTAGCTGGCTGGCTTGAGCAAAGCCCAGAAGGACGACGGCACGGAAGAGGGACCGGGCCAGGAAACCGCATAGGGACACGCGGCTGAGGCGTGTCGCTGCATCCTCTGTCCACACACTGTCCACACACTGAGTGGGCAGCGGCAGAAACCGGCCGTCACGATCACCAGCAAGATCCTTCTGACCAGCGAAGACGCTGGTCAGATCGATTCTCCACGCGTAGTGCTGAGTGGGGCGGGTGGGACTCGAACCCACGGCCGACGGATTATGAGTCCGCTGCTCTAACCGGCTGAGCTACCGCCCCTAACGGCGCGTCGCGCACAAATGTGCGCGCCGTCTGCCGCAGCATAGCCGCTCATACGATCTCCTGCCTCGGATGGTCGGCAACGCACAATCATGAGGACTGCGCTGCCGCCTGCCCGGTTCCAGAAGTCGTCGAACCTCGCAGATGACACACGAAAAAGGACCCCCAAGGGGCCCTCTTCCGTATCCGCTCCCCCGACTGGACTCGAACCAGTAACCCTCCGGTTAACAGCCGAATGCTCTGCCAATTGAGCTACAGGGGATCGCGCTCCCCCGACTGGACTCGAACCAGTAACCTGCCGGTTAACAGCCGGCTGCTCTGCCAATTGAGCTACAGGGGATTGCTGCGTATGCACCGAACGTACCTACCCCGGGCGTCCCGGGGGGCGTGTGCCCGCTGCGACACATACATTAGCGCAAGCAGGGGGGTGCTCCGCCAATCGGTATGGGCCCGGGTGATCACGGGCCACGACGGGTAGGCGGCCTGCACCGACGCAAGGGAAGGGTGGCAGCCATGCGGTACAAGCTGACGTTCGTCGCCGGACTGGCCCTCGGTTACGTGATCGGCACACGGGCCGGGCGCGAGCGCTACGAGCAGCTGAAGAAGTCCGTTCGCCAGTTCTCCCAGAATCCCGCGGTGCGCAATGCCGTGGAGTCCGCCGCGCAGAACGGACGCCAGGTGACGGGCAAGGCCTTCCACGCGGTGAGCGACAAGGTCGGGGACCGGGTGCCCGACTCGGTGGCGGAGCGGGTGCGGTCCCTGCGGGAGCGGACCGCGAACGGCGAGGACGACTGGGGAACCAGCAACACGTGACGCCGACATTGCTCATGTGCGGCAGAATCTTGTGTCATGGGGATAGTCGCTGGCTTGGACAGTTCGTCTGCATTCACGCGCATCGTCGTCTGTGACGCGGACACGGGTGCTGTGCTGCGCCAGGGGTACGCACCGCACCCCGCCGAGGCGAAAGCCACCGAGATCGATCCGCAGGCCTGGCTGCTCTCGCTCGGCGACGCGGCGGCCGGCGGGCTGCTCGAAGGCGTGCAGGCCATCGGCGTCTCCGCCCAGCAGCACGGACTGGTGCCGCTGGACGCGCAGGGCAATCTCGTACGCCCCGCGCTGCTCGGCAACGACAAGCGGGCGCAGGTCGCCGCGGCGGATCTGATCGACGCGCTCGGCGGGCGGCAGGCCTGGGCCGAGGCCGTCGGCTCGGTGCCGCAGGCCGCACAGCCGGTGTCGAAGCTGCGCTGGATGGCACGCGCCGAGCCCGACACGGCGCGTCGCGTCGCGGCTGTCCTGCAGCCGCACGACTGGCTGGTGTGGCAGCTGCTGGGCCGACCGGGCCGCAGGACCACGGACCGCGGCGGCGCTTCCGGCACCGGCTTCTGGTCGGCCGGCACCGGCTCCTACCGGCCCGATCTGGTCGAGCTGGCGCTCGGGCACCAGGTCGCACTGCCCGAGGTGCTCGGCCCTGCCGAGGCCGCGGGGACGACGCCCGAGGGGCTGCTGATCTCCGCCGGGACCGGCGAGACGATGGCGGCGGCGTTCGGGCTCGGTGTCGGGATCGGCGACGCGGTGGTGTCGCTGGGGGCCTCGGGTTCGGTGATGACCGTGCACCATGAGGCGCTGGCTGACCCGAGCGGGATGATTACGTCGTTCGCCGACGCGACCGGGATGCACCTGCCGGTGGTGCACACGCTCAATGCCGTACGGGCGCTGCGCGGTACGGCCGAACTGCTGGGGCTCGGCGAGCTCCAGGAGCTGTCCGCGCTGGCGATGAAGTCGACGCCCGGTTCGTCGGGGCTTGTGCTGCTGCCGTATCTGGAGGGCGAGCGCACTCCGCAACTGCCGCACACCGCGGGGACGCTGAGCGGCCTGCGCCGCGAGTCGATGAAGCCCGAGCATCTGGCGCGGGCCGCCTTCGAGGGCATGCTCTGCTCGCTCGCGGACGCCCTGGATGTGCTGCGCGGGCGCGGGGTCGAGGTACGCAGGGTCTTTCTGCTGGGTGCGGCGGCCGAGCTGCCCGCCGTGCAGGCCGCGGCGCCCGCGATCTTCGGGGCGCAGGTCGTCGTACCGCAGCCCGCCGACTACGCGGCGCTCGGCGCGGCCCGGCAGGCGGCCTGGGCGCTCGGGGTCTCGCAGGGCACGCTGTCGCCGGGTGCTCCCCCGGCCTGGCAGGGCGCGGCCGCCCAGATTTTCGAGCCCGGCGACGAGCTGGCGGTGGGCCAGGCGGTGCGCCGGCAGTACGGCGCGACGCGGGAGCAGATCCACCCCGGGGCGTTCAACCCGACATCTTGACCCCGCCTTGAATTAATCCCTTGAGGTTCCACGGGTGGAGTGTCGCAAGATGGGGGTGACTCCCAGATCTTGCCGACTCCGAGAGACAGCGTGTGCTGATACGACTACTGCGGACGCATTTGGGTCCGTACAGACAACCGATCACCCTCCTTGTGGTGCTGCAGCTGCTGCAGACCAGCGCCACCCTTTACCTGCCGACCCTCAACGCGGACATCATCGACAACGGTGTGGTGAGGGGGAACACGGGCTACATCCTGCGGCTCGGCGCGCTCATGATCGCGGTGAGCATCGTGCAGGTGCTCTGCAACATCGGAGCTGTCTATATCGGCGCACAGACCGCCGCCGCGCTCGGGCGTGACGTCCGGGCCGCTGTCTTCGACCGGGTGCAGAGCTTCTCCGCGCGGGAGGTCGGCCACTTCGGCGCCCCTTCGCTGATCACCCGTACGACCAATGACGTCCAGCAGGTGCAGATGCTGGTCCTGATGGCGTTCACGCTGATGGTGTCGGCGCCGATCATGTGCGTCGGCGGCATCATCATGGCGCTCGGGCAGGATGTGCCGCTGTCGGCGGTGCTGCTCGCGGTGGTGCCGGTGCTGGGCATCGCCGTCTCGCTGATCGTCAAGAAGATGCGGCCGCTGTTTCGGACCATGCAGGAGCGTCTGGACACGGTGAACCGGGTGCTGCGGGAGCAGATCACCGGCAATCGCGTCATCCGCGCCTTCGTCCGCGACGAGTACGAGGCCGGACGCTTCCGCGGCGCCAACAACGAGCTGACCGATGTGTCCCTGTCCACCGGCCGGCTGATGGCGCTGATGTTCCCGACCGTGATGACGGTCGTGAACGTGTCGTCCATCGCCGTCGTCTGGTTCGGCGCACACCGGGTCGACAGCGGCGCGATCCAGATCGGCGCGCTGACCGCGTTCCTGGCGTATCTGATGCAGATCGTGATGGCCGTGATGATGGCCACCTTCATGTTCATGATGGTGCCGCGCGCCGAGGTCTGTGCCGAGCGGATCGAGGAGGTGCTGGACACTCACTCGAGCGTGATCCCGCCGATCAAGGCCGTACGGGAGCTGCGCAGCCACGGGCATCTGGAGGTGCGGGCCGTGGAGTTCCGCTATCCGGGGGCCGAGGAGTCGGTGCTGCGCGATGTCACCCTGCTGGCGCGGCCCGGCGAGACCACCGCGATCATCGGGTCGACGGGCAGTGGAAAGTCGACGCTGCTCGGGCTCGTACCGCGGCTGTTCGACGCGACGGACGGCGAGGTGCTCGTCGACGGCGTCGATGTGCGGGACCTCGATCCGGCGCTGATGGCGAAGACGGTGGGGCTCGTGCCCCAGAGGCCGTATCTGTTCTCCGGGACCGTGGCCACCAATCTGCGCTACGGGAAGCCCGACGCGAGCGACGAGGAACTGTGGCAGGCGCTGGAGGTGGCGCAGGCGGCCGACTTCGTACGGGAACTCGAAGGCGGGCTGAACGCGCCGATCGCGCAGGGCGGCACCAATGTCTCCGGTGGTCAGCGCCAGCGCCTCGCGATCGCGCGGACCCTGGTGCAGCGTCCGGAGATCTACCTCTTCGACGACTCCTTCTCTGCCCTGGACTACGCCACCGACGCGGCGCTGCGAGGCGCACTCGCCCGCGAGACCTCCGAGGCGACGGTCGTGATAGTC
Source organism: Streptomyces sp. NBC_00885 (assembly GCF_045207475.1). NCBI lineage: Bacteria > Bacillati > Actinomycetota > Actinomycetes > Kitasatosporales > Streptomycetaceae > Streptomyces > Streptomyces sp. NBC_00885. The sequence goes on along the minus strand of NZ_CP108796.1, from coordinate 5,889,006 downwards.
GCCCAGCGGGTGTCCACCATCCGTGAGGCCGACCGCATCGTGGTGCTGGACGAGGGGCAGGTCGTGGGGACCGGAAGCCATCACGAGCTGATGGAGAGCAATGAGACCTACCGAGAGATCGTGCTCTCGCAGCTGACGGAGGCTGAGGCCGCATGAGCGGGCCGGGCGGACGGATGATGATGGGCCCCGTCGAGCGGTCCATGGACTTCAAGGGTTCTGGCAAACGGCTGCTGCGGCAGCTCGCGCCGGAGCGTATGACGCTGTGGGTGATGCTCGCGGCCGCTGTGCTGAGCGTCGCGTTCAACGTGGTCGGTCCGTGGATTCTGGGCCGGGCGACCGACCTGGTCTTCGCCGGGGTCGTCGGCCGTGAGATGGACGCGGGGACGAGCAAGGAGCAGGCGATCGACGGCCTGCGGGACAGGGACCAGGGCGGGCTCGCGGACCTGCTGTCCGGCGTGGACTTCACGCCCGGCGACGGCATCGACTTCACCGCCGTCGGCCATGTGCTGCTGGCGGCGCTCGCGGTGTACGTGGCCGCGGGGCTGCTGATGCTGGTGGCGACCCGGCTGTCGATCCGGGTGATCAACCGGACCCTGTACCGGATGCGCGAGGACGTACAGGCGAAGCTGTCGCGGCTGCCGCTGTCGTACTTCGACCGGGCCAAGCGCGGCGAGGTGCTCAGCCGGGCGACCAACGACATCGACAACATCTCGCAGACCCTGCAGCAGACGATGGGCCAGTTGATCAACTCGCTGCTGACCATCGTGGGCGTGCTGGCGATGATGTTCTGGATCTCGCCGCTGCTCGCGCTGGTGGCGCTGGTGACGGTGCCGGTGTCGGTCGTCGTCGCGACGAAGGTCGGCAAGCGCTCGCAGCCGCACTTCGTGCAGCAGTGGAAGACCACGGGCAAGCTCAACGCCCATGTCGAGGAGATGTACACCGGTCATGCGCTGGTGAAGGTCTTCGGGCGGCAGGACGAGTCGGCCAGGGACTTCGCCGAGCAGAACGAGGCGCTGTACGAGGCGGGATTCAAGGCGCAGTTCAACAGCGGGGTCATGCAGCCGCTGATGTTCTTCGTCTCGAACCTCAACTATGTGCTGGTGGCCGTGGTCGGCGGGCTGCGGGTCGCCTCCGGCGCGCTGTCGATCGGCGACGTGCAGGCGTTCATCCAGTACTCCCGGCAGTTCTCGATGCCGCTGACGCAGGTCGCCTCGATGGCGAACCTCGTACAGTCGGGCGTCGCGTCCGCCGAGCGGATCTTCGAACTCCTCGACGCGGAGGAGCAGGAGGCGGACACGCCGTCCGCCGCACGGCCCGAACGCCCGCAGGGCCGGGTGTCCCTGGAGAAGGTCGCCTTCCGCTACGAGCCGGACAGGCCGCTCATCGAGAATCTGTCGCTGAGCGTGGAGCCGGGTCACACGGTCGCGATCGTCGGCCCGACGGGCGCGGGCAAGACGACCCTGGTGAACCTGCTGATGCGGTTCTACGAGGTCACGGGTGGGCGGATCAGCCTCGACGGGGTCGACGTCGCCAGGATGTCCCGGGAGGAACTGCGGTCCCAGATAGGGATGGTGCTGCAGGACACGTGGCTGTTCGGCGGCACGATCGCCGACAACATAGCGTACGGAGCCTCCCGGGAGGTGAGCCGCGAGGAGATCGAGGAGGCGGCGCGCGCCGCGCACGCCGACCGGTTCATCCGTACGCTGCCCGACGGCTACGACACGGTGATCGACGACGAGGGCTCGGGCGTGAGCGCGGGCGAGAAGCAACTGATCACCATCGCGCGGGCGTTCCTGTCCGACCCGGTGATCCTGGTCCTCGACGAGGCGACCAGCTCGGTGGACACCCGTACGGAGGTGCTCATCCAGAAGGCGATGGCACGGCTCGCCCACGGCCGCACGAGCTTCGTCATCGCGCACCGGCTCTCCACGATCCGGGATGCGGACGTGATCCTGGTGATGGAGAACGGGGCGATCGTCGAACAGGGCACGCATGAGGAGCTGTTGGCGGCGGAGGGGGCGTATGCGCGGCTGTACGCGGCGCAGTTCGCCCAGGCGGTGGTGGAGGTGGAGTAGGGGGCGGGGGGTGCGGGGGCGGGCTTCACCCCACCCCGCCCCTTCCCGTAACCGGGGCAAGCCCCGGACCCCGTATGCGACCTTCGGCCGCATGTCCTCAAACGCCGGACGGGCTGGATATGCGCACCGTACCCCTCAGTCCAGATAGCCCCGCAGCTGGTCCGCGAACGCGTGGTCCCGGAGTTTGTTCAGCGTCTTGGACTCGATCTGGCGGATCCGCTCCCGCGTCACGCCGAAGATCCGGCCGATCTCCTCGAGCGTCCGCGGCCTCCCGTCCACCAGCCCGTACCGCAGCTGCACGACCTTCCGCTCCCGTTCGCCGAGCGTCGAGAGCACCGCCTCCAGGTGCTCGCGCAGCAGTAGGAAGGCCGCGGACTCGACGGGAGATGCCGCGTCGCCGTCCTCGATGAGGTCGCCGAGTGCCACGTCGTCCTCCTCGCCCACCGGCGCGTGCAGCGAGACCGGCTCCTGGGCGAGCCTCAGTACTTCGCTGATCCGCTCGGGCGACAGGTCCAGCTGGACGGCCACCTCTTCGGGGGTGGGTTCGTAGCCGCGTTCCTGGAGCATCCGGCGCTGGACCCGGATGACGCGGTTGATCAGTTCGACGACATGGACCGGGACCCGGATGGTGCGTGCCTGGTCCGCGAGGGCCCGGGACATGGCCTGGCGGATCCACCAGGTCGCGTACGTCGAGAACTTGTAGCCGCGGGCGTAGTCGAACTTCTCCACCGCCCTGATCAGGCCCAGGTTTCCCTCCTGGACGAGATCGAGCATGGTCAGTCCTCGCCCGACGTACCGCTTGGCGACGGAGACGACGAGCCGCAGGTTGGCCTCGATCAGCCGGCGCTTGGCCATCCGGCCCATGACGACCAACTTGTCGAGGTCGACGGCCAGTTGGGAGTCGTCGATGTCGGGGGTGTTGGCGAGCCTCTCCTCGGCGAACAGACCGGCTTCGACGCGGCGCGCAAGCTCCACCTCCTCGACGGCCGTGAGCAGCGGAATCCTGCCGATCTCCCGCAGATACTGCCGGAACAGGTCGGAGGAGGGCCCGCCGCTGTCGACGCGGCCGGCCCGGGGCTCCGGAGGCTCGGGCACATCCACTGTTTCCTCGACGACGGTCTCCGGGGCCGCTTGGGGCACGGCCTCGGGGTGATGTACGGCCCGGCTCTGCGCGGGGACCTGCGCGGAAACGGCCGCGACAGCATCGGTCTCGGTCAGGGTCTGGGTCTGCACGGGGGCGACCTCCAGGTGATCGCTGCCGGGTCGGGGGTGTGCGGCAGCGGGACGGGGGCGGCCGGGCCGCTTTCCGTCCCGTACACGATGAGCGGATCCGCGGGAGTGAGAGGCCCACCGTGGGTGGACGGCCGCGCTCCGAGGACTCAGGCACCGCACCCCAGTGTGGGGTACGACACACAGCCGCCACGAGGGGCATGCGAGCACTTTTTGAGTCCCGTGCGTGACCGGGCGGTTACCGAAGCAAGGACTGCCGGGCCTCTAGAGGGCGTCCGCGCCCTGGTTGCGCAGGGACTGGGCGTACTGCTGGAGCACCCAGAGTTCGTTCTGCACGGCCGTGTGCTGCTCGGGGTCGGCGTGCTGGCCGAGGCGGGCGAGGGTGCCCTGGACCTCGCGGATGCGGCGGTCGACCGCCCGCAGGCGGACCTGGACGAGCTGGACTCCGGCGTAGCTCTCGTCGACCACGCGCGCGTGGACGGCTTCGACGGCGAGCTCGGTGACCAGGGCGCGCACCGTGTCGTTCGGAGCGGTGTCGCGGACGCGGGCGAGGTAGTCGGGGGTGTCCTCGGTGCCCTGTTCTGCTCCGCCGGCCTCGGCGATGGTCTGGCGGACGGCGGCATAGGGCGGGGCGGTGAACTCGTCCATGCCGTACGCGTCGAAGGCCGGGGAGACCAGGGCCGGGTGCTGGAGCGCGAGCTTGAGCAGTTCGCGCTCGGTGCGATGAGCGGGGCTACGGAGGTTGAGCGCGGGGCCCGCGGGGGTTCGCGGGGCGCTCTGGGTCTCGTACGACTGGGGGGCGCGGGACTGGGTCGCCGGGCCTCGTCCGCCGCGGTCGCGGGCCCAGCGCGCGAGTTGGGCGACCCGCTTGACCACGAACTGGGTGTCGAGGATGCCGAGGATGCCCGCGAGCTGCACCGCCGACTCGTGCTGGATGGCGATGTTCTTGATGCCGGCGACGATCGGCGCGGCCTCGTCGAGCGCGGCGGCGCGGCCCGCGGGCGTCTCCAGATTGTGGCGCTGGACGCTGTGACGGATCGCGAACTCGAAGAGCGGCGTGCGCGTTTCGACCAGTTTCTCGACCGCGCCGTCGCCCTCGGCGAGGCGCAGCTCGCAGGGGTCCATGCCGCCCGGAGTGATCGCGATCGAGGTCTCGGCGGCGAACTTCTGGTCGTCCTCGAAGGCCCGCAGCGCCGCCTTCTGACCGGCCGCGTCGCCGTCGAAGGTGAAGATCACCTCGGCGGTGGCGTTATCCATCAGCAGCCGGCGAAGGATCTTGATGTGGTCGCCGCCGAAGGCGGTTCCGCAGGTGGCGATCGCGGTGGTGACCCCGGCCAGATGGCAGGCCATGACGTCGGTGTAGCCCTCGACGACCACGGCCCGGCTGGTCTTGGCGATCTCCTTCTTCGCGAGATCGATGCCGTAGAGCATCTGCGACTTCTTGTAGATGCCCGTCTCGGGGGTGTTGAGGTACTTCGGCCCGTTGTCGCTCTCGTACAGCTTGCGCGCTCCGAAGCCGACGACATCGCCCGAGATGTCGCGGATCGGCCACATCAGCCGCCCGCGGAAGCGGTCGATGGGCCCGCGGCGGCCGTCCTGGGAGAGGCCGGAGAGGATCAGCTCCTTGTCACTGAACCCTTTGCCGCGCAAAAAGCGGGTGAGGTGGTCCCAGCCCTGCGGGCTGTAGCCCACGCTGAAGTGCTGGGCCGCGGCCTGGTCGAAGCCGCGCTCGGCGAGGAACTTACGGCCCGTCTCGGCCTCGGGGCCGTTCTCCAGCTGCTCGATGTAGAACTGCGCGGCGATCTTGTGTGCCTCGACCAGGCGGATGCGCTCGCCGCGCTGGTGGGTCGGGTTGTACCCGCCCTCCTCGTAGCGCAGGGTGATGCCCGCCGTCGCGGCCAGGCGCTCGACCGTCTCGGAGAAGGAGAGATGGTCGATCTTCATCACGAAGGCGATGGTGTCGCCGCCTTCCTGGCAGCCGAAGCAGTGGAAGAGACCCTTGCTCGGGCTGACCTGGAAGGAGGGGGACTTCTCGTCGTGGAAGGGGCAGAGCCCCTTCAGATTGCCGCCGCCCGCGTTGCGCAGCTGGAGGTACTCCGAAACGACGGCGTCGATCGGGACCGCGTCCCGGACCGCCTTCACGTCGTCATCGTTGATCCTGCCTGCCACACGCGGAAGTCTACGGTGGCGCGGTGACACTCCTGTCAGCTGTTGAGGGAAGTGAGCGGTACGGAAGGGTCGGCGAGGGCGTCCGGGTCCACCGGGGCGCCGGAGCGGATCAGCTGCTGGATGGGGTCGGTGACGTCCCACACGTTCACGTTCATCCCGGCGATCACCCGGCGGTCCTTCGTCCAGAAGGCGATGAACTGCCGCTTCCCCGCGTCGCCCCGCAGCACCACCGCGTCGTACGAACCGGGCGGCGCCCAGCCCGAGTACTCCAGGCCGAGGTCGTACTGGTCGGAGAAGAAGTACGGGATCCGGTCGTAGGAGACCTCCTTGCCGAGCATCGCGCGCGCTGCCGCCGGACCGCCGTTGAGGGCGTTCGCCCAGTGCTCCACGCGCAGCCGGGACCCCAGGAGCGGGTGGTGGGCCGCCGCGACGTCGCCCGCCGCGTAGATGTCGGGGTCGGAGGTGCGCAGGCTCGCGTCGACGGCCACGCCCCCGCCGTGCTCACGGTCCGCCATCGCGAGACCGGCCGTCTCGGCCAGTCCGGTACGCGGCGCGGCGCCGATCGCGGCGAGGACGGCGTGCGCGGGGTGCTCGTCGCCGTCGTCGGTACGGGCCGCGAGCACCATGCCGTCCTGCCCGGTGATCTCGGTGAGACGGGCGCCGAAGTGGAAGCGGACGCCGTGCTCGCGGTGGAGCTCGGTGAACATCTGGCCGAGCTCGGGGCCGATGACCCGCTGCAGCGGGGTTGCCTCCGGTTCGACGATCATAACCTCGGCGCCGTAGCCACGGGCGGCCGAGGCGACCTCCAGGCCGATCCAGCCCGCGCCCGCGATGAGCAGCTGGCCGTTGTCGCGGCCGAGCGCGGTGAGCGCCCGGCGCAGCCGGTCGGCGTGGGCGAGGCGGCGCAGATGGTGGACGCCGGCCAGCTCGGTGCCGGGAATGTCGAGCCGGCGCGGCTCGGCGCCGGTGGCCAGCAGCAGCTTGTCGTAGTGCAGGACGGTGCCGTCACCCAGGCGTACGGACTTGGCGTCGCGGTCGACGGCGACGACGGTCTGGCCGAGGTGCAGTTCGACATCGGCCTGCGCGTACCAGGCGGGTTCATGGACGAAGACGCTGTCGCGCTCCTCCTTGCCCGACAGATAGCCCTTGGACAGCGGCGGGCGTTCGTAAGGGTGGTCGCGTTCGTCACCGATGAGGATCACTCGTCCGGTGAACCCCTCGGCACGGAGGGTCTCGGCGGCCTTGGCTCCGGCCAGCCCACCGCCGACGATGACGAATGTCCGATGTGCGTCGACCACTTGATGCCTCCTCTTTGCTTCTACGCTGCTCAGCCTTCAGCGAGCGTCCCGCACGGAGCGTTATGGCGGAAGAGGGAGTGACCCCTGGGCGTGTCATCGTGGACCCGCCCGGGCGGCTCTCCCGGCTGTTCAGCGGCGTGTCGTGAGCTGGGTGTGCAGGGTGCGGGCCGATGCGTCGGTGAGCGAGGCCAGCTGGTCGACGATCACCCGCTTGCGCGCGCGGTCGTCGGGTGCGGCGTTGAACAGAGCACGGAACTGCGGGTCGAGACTCTCGGGTGCGCGGGCCGTGAGCGCCTCGGCCAGCTCCGCCAGCACGATGCGCTGGTCGGCGCGGAGTGCCTCCTGTTCGGCGCGCTGCATCACATAGCGGTCGGCGACGGCCTTGAGTACGGCGCATTCGTTGCGGGCGTCGGGCGGGACGACCAGTTCGGCGGCGTACCGGGTGAGCCGGCCCGAGCCGTACGCCTCGCGGGTCGCGCCCTCTGCGGCCAGGCAGAACCGGCCGATGAGCTGGCTGGTGGCGTCTTTCAGCCGGGCCTGCGCGACCGAGGATCCGTCGTAGTGGTGCGGCCACCACTCCTGGTCGACGAGCCGGTCCAGGGCCTCGGCCAGCTCCTGCGGATCGGTGTCCTCGGGGACGTACCGGCCGATGGCGACCCGGAAGATGTCGCTGCGCTCCGGTTCGGCGAGCAGGAGGTTGGGGTCGACATGGCCGGCGTGCAGTCCGTCCTCGAAGTCGTGCACCGAATACGCCACGTCGTCGGACCAGTCCATGACCTGGGCCTCGAAGCACTTCCCGTACGCGGGCGCTCCCTCGCGGGCCCATGCGAAGACCGGCAGGTCGTCCTCGTAGACGCCGAACTTCATCGAGTCGGGGTCGGTGGGGTGTCCGCCGCGCGGCCACGGGTATTTGGTGGCGGCGTCCAGGGCGGCGCGGGTGAGGTTGAGGCCGACGCTGACGAGATCGCCGTACGCGTCGTGGACGAAGCGCTTGGGCTCGATACGGGTCAGCAGGCGCAGTGACTGGGCGTTTCCCTCGAAGCCGCCACAGTCCTTGGCGAAGTCGTTGAGCGCCTGTTCGCCGTTGTGCCCGAAGGGCGGGTGGCCCATGTCGTGGGCGAGGCAGGATGCCTCGACGAGATCGGGGTCGCAGCCGAGCGCCGCGCCGAGTTCGCGTCCGACCTGGGCGCACTCCAGGGAGTGGGTGAGCCGGGTGCGTGGGCTGGCGTCCCAGGCCTGATTGCGCGTGCCGGGCGTCACCACCTGGGTCTTCCCGGCGAGCCTGCGCAGCGCGGAGGAGTGCAGCACGCGCGCGCGGTCGCGCTGGAAGGCGGTGCGGCCGGGGCGCTTGTCCGGTTCGGGGGCGAAGCGGTCGGTGGCTGCCTCGTCGTATGCGTCGTGTCCGCCCGGTCCGGGGGGTCCGTCGGGTCCTGATGAGGTGGTGCTGGTGGTGCCTGCCATGCACCGAAGGTAACCGGAGCGGGTCGCGGACGGGCGACCGAGCGGGTTACGCGGTGGCGAGTTCGCGCCGCTGAGCGGCGTACGCGGGCGTGCTCAGGGCCTCGTCGTAGCGCTGCAGCAGCAGCCGGGCCAGGGCCGGGTGCGCGCCGAGCGGTGCGGCGGCGATCCAGGGCGTCGCGGCGGCACTGGCGGTGGCGAACTGGCCGGGGCAGGCGAAGTAGGAGGCGACGGCGATGCGGTGGCGGCCGCGGGCGGTGAGCGCGCGGACGGCCGCGGGCACGGTCGGCGCGACGGCAGAGGCGTACGCGGGAATGACCGGCACTCCGCCCAGGCGCTCGCTGAGCAGGTCCGCCATGCGGCGGGTGTCCGACGCGGAGTCGGGGTCACGCGATCCGGCAGCGGCCAGGACCACCCCGGCGCTGCGGCTGGTGCCGTCCTCGGGCCGCCAGCCCGCGTCCGCGAGGCGCGAGCAGAGCGCCTCGACGAGGAGGGGGTGCGGGCCGAGCGGGGCGGCGATGCGGATGTCCGCGGCCGGCAGCGCGGCGGCGGCCGCCGGCAGATCGTGCTTGACGTGGTGGCCGCGGCCGAGGAGCAGAGGGACGAGGACGGCCCGGGTGCCCTGCCCACGCCGCTCGGCGTGCAGCGCGGCGAGGGTGTCGGGCAGCAGTGGCTCGTTCAGCTCGATGTGGCCGAGGCGGACGTCGAGGCTGGGGCGCAGCTCACGGACCAGATCGAGCAGCGCGGTGGCGGTGCGCAGGGCGCGCGGGTCGCGGCTGCCGTGTGCGACGGCGACGAGGGTGGGCCGTTCGGTCGGTGGCATACGCCTGCGGGTTCCGTTCCGTGTGACATGGCTGAGTTGGGTGCCCAGCTGGTCGGTGATGCGCGAGAGCAACTGCGCGGTGGTGTCCAGGGGGGTCGTGTCGAGCGGCCCGGCGCCGAGAGGCGCGGCGCCGAGGAGCGTTGCGTCGAGGGGCGTTGCGTCGAGGGGCAGGGACTCGCGAGGGTGTACTGCCGACTCCGTCATGAACCGATCCTGCCGCCTCGAGATTGCGGGGTCGTTGCGCGGGGGTGACGGGTGTTTTCCACAGGCTCACCGGCTGACCGGCGGCGTTGTCAGACCCCTCACCTACTGTGATCGACATCGCAACCGGAACGTCGGGGAGGGCGGTCTCGCCATGGGCTGGATCGAGACGGAGAGCGGCGGATACGCCGTCACGCTGGACGGCACGAAAGTGCTGTGCAGAAACGGGGCGGGGCGCGCCCTGAAGCAGGTGCCCGCGAAGCTGCGGGACGACGCCGAGGTGGTGCGGCTGCGGCAGCTGGCGGAATGGCTCGAGCGGCACGAGCGGGAGTGCCGGGAGCAGGTGGACACCTGGCTGGTGCGCTCGCTGCCGGTGCCGGTGGCGCTGCTGGCCCGCGTGTGGCCGGACGCGGCGTGGCAGGCGGCACTGCGCGATCTGGTGGTGGCGCCGGTGGGGGCGGACGGCACGGCGGACATGGAGCGCGCCGGGTTTCTGCGCGACGCGGATCCCGCGAAGGGCGCGGGGATCGTGGACCTGGACGGCGACTCGGTGCGGCTTGAGTGCGAGACGGTGCTGATCCCGCATCCGGTGCTCCTCGAAGACCTGGACGACCTGCGGGAGTTCGCCGTGGAGCTGGAGGTCGAGCAGGGCGTGGAGCAGCTGTTCCGTCAGGTGTGGCGACGGCCCGGGGAGGCACGCGGCCACGACTGGCAGGTGTACGCCAACGGAAAGTTCGAGCAGTTGCGCCACGCGACCGCGCGCGCGGTGTCGCTGGGTTACCGGGTGCGCGGCGGCCAGGTGGTCTGCCCGCTGGTGGAGGACGGGCGCGCCCTGGAGGCGGCGTTCTGGCTGGGGGACGACTACCCGGAGGCAGAGTCGCTGACCGGGCCGCTGGAGTGGCGCGACAAGGACGGCCGGCGGCTGCCGCTCGCCGAAGTGGGGCCGGTCGCCTGGTCGGAGGGCGAGCGGATGGCCGCGCTGGTGTACGCGGGCCGGGTGGTCGGGGACGACGAGGAGGGGCGGCTGTGAGCAGCGCGGTGGAGACGAACGGGGGATCGGTGGACGGGCTGCTGGAGGCCGGGGCGGTGCTGCCGCTGGGTAGCGAGGACGGCGGACCGGGCGGCGACGAGCTCACCGCGCGGGCGTACGCACATCCGGCGCTGGACGGGCGCACGGTGGTGCGGCTGGTGCCCGAGGCGATCGGACCCGCGGAGGATCTCTCCCTGGAGTATCTGGGGTTCACCGGTTCGGGAGCGGCGCCGGTCGGACGGGTGAGGCGGCAGTCGCTCGGCTTCCCCGCCTGGGCGCTGGTCCACGACCCGGACAACGGCCACCACGCGCTCGCCGTGGTCAAGGAGATGGAGCGCCTCGCCCGCCTGGTCACGACCAAGCCGGGCCTCGCGAAGGACGGCTTCGACGAGCTCGGCGAGCGTCTGGATCGTTCGGTACCGCACTTCCTGCCCACCTTCTACGAGCAGGCCGCGCGGCTCTTCCTCGCCGCCGAGTCCCGGCAGCACGCCTCGATCTTCTTCGGCAAGGCGCGGGCGGCCGAGCAGCGGCATGCGCTGGCGGTCGACGAGGAGCGGCTGCGGGAGGTGTTCCTGGAGTTCGCCGGGGCGGGCGCGCTGAGCGGCAAGGCCCTGCGCGAGTACGCGAAGGGGCTTGCCACCCGGCTGTCCGCGGCCGAGGCGTACGCCCAGTTCCGGGCCGTTTCCGCACAGCGGTGTGCGGCCGGACTCACCCCTTACGCGGGCATGGTGGAGGATCTGCGGCGGCTCGCCAAGGCGGCCGGTCTGGACGCGGGCGCCGAGGAGCGTGCGCTGATCGCGGAGATCATCCACACCGGCGCGATGAACCGCGCGGCGGCGAGTTTCTGGAAGTCGGCGCTGCCCGCGCTGGCCGATGCCGCCGCCGGGGACCAGGCGGTCCGGGAGCGGCTGTTGGCGCTGTTTCCGGTGGTGGGCGGCGACAGCCCCGAAGCGTTCGACGAATCGTGGCTGGCGGTCCTCGACCGGTGCGGGGCGATCGGACTGCTGCTGGACGGGACGGTTCCGGCCGCCGAGTGGGTGTCGTCGTGGGCTCGGCACCGGCAGCGCGGCTGGCGTGGCATGAAGCGGCTTTCGGCCGAACAGACCCTGGTGGAGCGGCTGGCACAGCGGCTGATCGCGGACGGCACACCGCTTCGGCTGCTGCGCGGCGGCGGCTGGCGCACCACCGTCGACCTGGATCTCCTCGATCTCTGCCTGGCGCTGGGCGTGCCCGTCGAGCACCCGTCGGACGACATGGAGAACCTGGAGCTCGCACCGTGGCTGTCCGACGAGCGCGAGGGGCGCAGGGATCTGGCCGCCTTGGGGGCCGACGCCCGGTTCGCGCGGGTGCTGCGCGGCGGCGTGGAGCGGCTGGCGGGCGCCCATGAGGCACCGGCACAGCTGAGCCGGATCGCGGAGCATCCGGCGCTGCGCACGGCCCTCGCGGGCTGGATCGGCGACCGCGCCGACGATCTCGAGCGGCCGCACGGACTGCCGGGGATGGACGGCCTGTTGGGCAGGCTCAGTAAGTTCTCCGCGCCGGCCGTGCTGGCGGCGGCGCCCGAGGCCGTGGAGCGGATCACTGCCGTCTCGCCCGCCGGGGCGCTGGCGCGCACTCTCCGCGCGGGCATCCTCGACGAGCTCGGCTGGCCCGCACTGGAGGAGGCGGTTCCGGAGCTCGGCAAGGTCAACCCCATGGCCGCCGGACAGCAATACGGCCATCTCGTCAACGAGTGGTACCGCCTGTCGGACGCCTGGCCCGCCCTGGTCGTACGGGTCGGCATGCAGGCCGCGGCAGTGGGACCCCGTGCCGTACTCGACCGGCAGACGCTCTCCCTGCCCGTGCGCTCGGCCAACACCTGGGACGTGCCCACGGTCCGGTATGTGGGCGGCCAGTGGCTGGTGACCAACGGCCACGGCGCCGAGCGCCGGGCCCGCTGGTCGGGAAGCGCGGCCGAGGTGTTCAAGCCCGAGGGCGAGCTGAACGACCACTGGATGTCGAACCAGATGCCGTCGCTGGCGCTGCCCGGCGGTGGCCGCACCTTCGGCGGGCGGCCCGTCCACGCGGGGGACACCTCCTTCGCGGCGGAGCGGCGGATGATCGCTTCGGACGGCATCTCGGTGTGGGTGCTGCACGAGCACAAGTGGTGGGAGTACGACCCGGAGTCGGCCCGCCGTGGCCGTGTCTCGGTGCCCGCCTTCTTCGACTCGGCGCTGGCAGAAGGGGGCTCGGGCGCCCTCGTCGAGCACTACTGCCGGCTGCTCCCCGTCCAACAGGGGCTGGAATCCTCGCCGTTCGGCACCAAGGACGGCCTGCTCGGCTGGTGGGTGCGCTACGACCCGCAGGCACGGACGCTCACGGCCCATTCCGTGGACGGCAGCCGCAGCCCGGCCGTCGAGATCCCCGCGGGCAGCCGCGTGGAGCACCTCACCCACGGCATTCCGCTGCCTCCCCTGCGGCTGCCCGCCGGAGCCGCGCTGCATCCTCGCGAGTCGCGCGGCTACAACGCGACGATCTCGCTGCATGACACCGAAGGTGTCCTGCTGGCCACCTTCCAGGAGGGCGACCGGGGCGGTGCGCACGCCGCGGGCACCCCGCTGGTGCCGCCGATCGGCTACTGGCACGCGCTGCGGCCGCGTGACGAGCGGGGTTCGGCCGCGCTGCGTGCGGTGACCGAAGCGGACGCGCAGGCGCTGCTGGCGGCCGTGGCGGACGGCGCGAAGCCGGACGCGGCCGTGGCGAAGCTGCTGCCGGAGATCACCCACCCGGGTCTTGCCGCAGGCGTGGCCGGACTGGTCGAGGAGGCGGCGCGGCACGGCGCACGCATCGGCGTCCTGGCGGAGCGGGCTGCGAAGGGGCAGCGGGAGCCCGCCCACGAGCAGACCGGGCCGGTGGTGCGGCACGCGTTCGACGGTGACCTGCAGGACGCGCTCGGCGGATTCCTCGGCTCCAGGAATTTCTACGGGCACTCCTGGGATCTCGACGCCACCTCGGCCATGGACCAGCTCCGGGTGCTGCGGCAGGTGCTGGAGCCGGGGGCGGACGAAGCAAATGCGGAGCTGTCCGGCACCTACCTGGGGTGGCTGACGCTGCCCGGCGCGGGCATGGCGGCTGCCGCCGTGCGCGCGGCCTCGCCCGCGACGGAGGAGGGGAACCGTGCCGCCCTGCTGGAGTTCCTCGACGCGGCCCTCGAAGTGCGGGCGGACGGCGACGCCGTCCTCGTCGACCCGCGCGGACGGCTCCGCCTGGTCCAGCTGAAGAGTGAGCGGACCTCGACCAACAGGGAACTGATCGGTGCCGTACGGCACTCGGGAGCCCGACGGCTGCTCATCATCGCCTGCCAGCGGGTCGACTCGACGGACGCGTACTGGAACGGCATCGAGTACGACCCGGCCGGCTCCTTCGGCGCCTGGGACGGATTCGCCCTGGCCGAGTCCGAGGTGCTGGGTACCATCGACGATCCCCTGCGGGCCGACTCGGTGCGGGCCCTGGTGGACGCGGTGCGCAGGCTCGGACCGCTGCCCTACCGGCCGGAGCAGGCACAGGAGTTCGCCGCGCAGGTCGGGGTGAGCCCGGTGACGGGCGCGCTGCTGCAGCTCGGACTTCCCGGCATCAATGGATACGGACGGCACGCTCTGCCGGCGGCGCAATACCTGGCTCCGCTCGGGGCCAAGACCGCGGAGGCGCAGACCGGGCGGGCGGTCCTGGGCGCCATGTCCCCGGCTCAACGGCAGGTGTTCACAGGCCTGTTGCTGCCCGTCGAGCCGGTGCGCGTGGACGAGCTGTGGACGGAGGGCTTCGATCTGGAGCCGCTCACCGGGGCCTGGCTCGCGGCCCGCGGAAAGCGGCGCGTCGCGCCCTCCTGGCTGATCTCCCGCGTAGTGGCGGAGATCGGGCCCGGCGCCATGCTCGACTCCGTACTCAACCCGGCGGCACAGACCGAACTCACCGGCCGTACGCAGCAGGTTTCCGACGGCGAATCGCCGGTTCCGGCGGAGCCGGAGAAGCTGCTGACCGGATCGGCGATGGGCGCCTATGTCGGCATGCTGCGCTGGCTCGCCTACCGGCTGCCCTACGGCGACCCGTTGCGCGAGGTCCTGCCCCTCACCCTGCGGATGCTGCGGGAGCGGCTGGCCGATCCCGGGCTGCTGCTCGATCTCGGCGTGGACTGGGACACGGAGGGGAACGCGACCTCGAAGCGGCTGCGGGAGTCGCACCGGCTGCCGCTGAAGCGCGAGGGCTCTAAGGACGGTCTGGTCGAGCTCTCGGACGCACTCGTGCTCTCGCCGACGCGGTACACCTCGGAATGGGACTCGGTCTGGGTGCGGCCCGCCGCTCTGCTGACGGGCGAGGGCGGCGGTCCCGACCATCCCGCTCTCAAGCTGCTGGCGGGGATCTCCCGTGAGACGTCATTGGTGCGGGCGCTGCGCGCGCTGCTGAGTGAGGAGTTCACGGCCCTGGTCGCGGTCGACGGGCCACCCGGAGCGGCGCAGTATCCGCCTCGCACCGCCCCCGAGTTGGTGGAGGCCGCGGCGGAGCGGTTCGGGCTGTCGGAGGATGCGGCCGCCCTGTATCTGATGCTGCTGGCCCTGCCCGATCCGACCGACCGGAACCAGGCGGAGTGGACCGGCTGGAAGCCCGCCCGGCTGAAGAAGGCCAGGGCTGAACTGTCCGCCACCGACCTGGTGGTGGAGGCCAAGCGGGCCCGGGCGGGACGTTCGCTCTTCCTGCCCGGCGGCTGGCTGGAGCAGAAGACTCCGCGGCTGCCGGCGGAGAGCTGGAAGACGGCGCTCGTGCCCTGGGATCTGTACGGCTTCGTGGTGCCGGACCGACCGGTGGCGCAGTTGTACGCGGCCGCGTGGCAGCGCGTGCTCGACGGCGACGCGCCGGGCTTCGAGGAGTTCAAGGGCCGTAGCGGCAGGGGAGGTTCGCGATGAGTGTGGACACCGCGGGTGTCATCAGTGCCCGGCAGGTCGAACTGCCGGAGGACCGGTACGGCCAGGAGCTGGCGTTTCTCGCGGCGTACGACGACGGGCCGAAGCCGCCCGGGTGGCGGATGACGCCGCGCGCGGCAGTCGTCTTCGTCTGCGGCTCGGACGGCGAGCCGCTGCGGTCGCCGGACGGGCGGCAGCTGGTCGTCTCACAGAAGTTCGTGGGCGACCGCGCCTTGGTCGAACGGTGTGTGGTGACACTGGCGGGCGAGCGGGGGCTGCTGCTCGTCGGCGAGCCCGGTACGGCCAAGTCGATGCTGTCCGAACTGCTGGCCGCGGCCGTCTGCGGGACCAGCACGCTCACCGTCCAGGGCACCGCGGGCACCACCGAGGACCAGCTGCGCTACGGCTGGAACTACGCGATGCTGCTGGCCAAGGGCCCGAGCAGGGAGGCCCTGGTGCCCTCACCGGTGCTGACCGCGATGACGCGCGGCGCGGTCGCCCGGGTCGAGGAGGTCACCCGCTGTCTGCCCGAGGTGCAGGACGCTCTGGTCTCCCTGCTCTCCGAGCGCCGGATGTCCGTGCCCGAACTGGCCGGCGGGGACGGTGCGGACGGGACCGTTCACGCCGTGCCGGGCTTCACCCTCATCGCCACTGCCAACCTCCGCGACAAGGGCGTCTCCGAGATGTCGGCCGCCCTGAAGCGACGGTTCAACTTCGAGGAGGTCGGCCCGATCGGCGACCTCGACGCCGAGACGGAGCTGGTGCGCGGTCAGGCCACGGCGGCGCTCGCGCGGTCGGGGGCGGCGTTCGGGGTGGACGACGCGGTGCTGGAAGCGCTGGTGACGGCCTTCAGGGATCTGCGCTCGGGGCGCAGCGCGGAGGGCTGGGAGGTGGAGCGGCCGTCGACGGTCATGTCGACGGCGGAGGCGGTGCAGGTGGCCACGTCCATGGGGCTCGGCGCGGCGTATCTGAGCGACGGGCGCGATGTCGTACGCACCTTGCCGGGGCATCTGCTCGGCACGGTCCGCAAGGACGACCCGGCCGACCACGCGCGGCTGCTCGGGTACTGGGACGGGCCGGTGCGGCGGCGGGCCGAGAGCGGTGCGCCGATGTGGCGGACGCTGTGGGAGCTGCGCGATGAGCTCGCCTGAGCCTGAGCCTGAGCCGGATCCGGGGGGTGCTCTGGATCTGCTCGCCGGCTGCCGCGATCCGTATCTGATCGGGGTGCGGCACCACTCGCCCGCGCTGGCGGCGGCCATTCCCGAGCTGCTGGACGAGGCGGCTCCCGAGGTGCTGTTCGTCGAGCTGCCGGAGGAGTTCGCGCCGTGGCTGGAGCATCTGGGGGACCCGGCGACGGTCCCGCCGGTCGCGCTGGCGGGCAGTGGTGCGGGGCTGGTGTTCCTGCCGTTCGCGGAGTTCTCGCCGGAGCTGGCGGCGATCCGCTGGGCGCGGGATGCGGGCGTGGAGGTGGTGCCGTTCGATCTGCCGCTGGGCGCGCGCTCGCAGGGGGACGCGCACGGGAACCGTCCCGCGGACCCGGATGCGGGGTCGCTGGCGGCCGCGCTGCGGGCCAGAGCCGGCGGGAGGCCCGGCGACGATCTGTGGGACCGCCTGGTCGAGGCGACCGCGCCGGGTTCCGGTGCGCAGGCGCTGCGGCGGGCGGCTCTGCTGGTCGGCTGGGCGCTGCGCGAGGACGCGGGTGCGGTGGATCCGTACGACCTCAGACGCGAGGCGAACATGAGGCGCCGGCTCGCGGAGCACGCGGGGCGGCGGGCGGCGGCCGTGATCGGGGCGTTCCACGCGCCCGCGCTGACGAAGGGGTTCAGCGCGGACGGTGGGCTTGCGCAGGCGGCAGCGGATCACACGGAGGTCGCCTCGGAGCGCGCCGAAGTGGTCACCTCGCTCGTGCCGTACTCGTACGCGCTGCTCGACGAGCGGTCCGGCTATCCCGCCGGCATACGCGACCCGGAGTGGCAACGCGGTGTCTTCCGCGCGGCGGGGGATCCCGCGCGGCTGGACGAGTTGCTGACCTCGACCGCGGTACGGATCTGCGCGGCCGTACGGGACGCCGGGCATCCGAGCGGGCCCGCCGACGCGCGCGAAGTGGTGCGGATGGCCCGGGACCTGGCGTCGCTGCGCGGCCTGCCCGCCGCCGGGCGGGGTGAGCTGGTGGAGGCCGCGCAGACCGTGCTCACCCAGGGCCGACTGCTGGGACGGGGGCGGGTCGTGGCCGCCGCGATGGAGCAGGTGCTGGTCGGCGCACGGCAGGGACGGCTTGCGCCGAGCACACCGCGCTCGGGGCTCGGGCCCGCCGTGGAAGCGCTGCTGGGCGAGCTGAAACTGCCCGCGCCGGGCGCGCCCGAACGACGGGAACTGCGCCTGGACATGCTCCGTTCCGAACTCGACCGGCGGCGCGAGATCGCGCTGCGGCGGCTCGCCGTCTGCCGTGTTCCGTACGGGGAGGAGTCCGAGGTCGCCGGCGTCGGCGACGCAGCCGCGCTGACCACGCGGTGGGCCGTGGCCTGGACACCCTCGACGGCGGCGATGCTCGACGTGGCGGGCGTGCACGGGGTGACGCTGAAGCAGGCCGCGGACGGAATGCTGCGCCGGCGGCGCGCCGACGAGCTGCGGCTGGGCGGGCCGACGGCCGCGGAGGTACTGGACGGCCTGGCCGAGGCCGCCAGGTGCGCGCTTCGCGAGCTTGCCGCGCAGCGGCTGGCCGAGGCCGCCGAGCTCCTCCCGGCCACCGGCAGCTTGCCCGAACTGCTCGCCGGGATGGCCCTGTTGGGCCGGATCAGGTCCGGGCATGCGGCCGGACTCGACGAGAAGTGGGAGCGGGTCGCGGTCGACGGGGCGTACGAGGAGCTGGCCGCGGCGGGCGTGCGGGCGCTCGACGGGCTCGCGGGCTCCACCGAGGCGGCCGACGCCCGCGCCCTCGTCGCGCTCGCGGGACAGGCCGCCGAGGTGGGCGGTGGCCTGCGCCTCGCCGACGCCCTGGCCAGGCTGGACGCGGGGGCGACGCCGCTGATGCGTGGCGCGGCGGGTGCGGCACGGGTGCTGCTGGGGCAGCGGGACGCGGGCGAGTTCGGCGCGCGTCTGGCCTCGCGGGCCGACGGCGCGACGACACCGGAATTGCGAGCCGGTCTGTCCGAGTTCCTGCGCGGCACGTTGCTTGCGGCGGGTCCCCTGCTGGAGACGGGCCGCGCGCTGGACCCCCTGCTCCAACGGATGGAGTCGCTGCCGGACCGGGCTTTCCTGGATCGCCTCCCCGCTCTGCGGGCGGGCTTCGACACGCTGGCCCCGGCGGCTCGCTCCCGCCTCCTGTCGGTGGTGGAAGACCGCACGGGCACGGCGGCGGGCACCCTCACCGGCCCGGTGACGGACCCGGCGACGCTGGCCCTGCTGGCGGCAGCGGACCTGGCGGGCAGGGAGGCGCTGACGGTGAGGGGGCTGGCGGGCGCCGTGGGCGAGCCGGACGGGCCCGCTCCGGCGGCGGACGCGGAGGGCACGGCGAGGGACGCGGAGGCCACGGCGGCCGACACGGAGGCCGGCGTGGATGCGGCGGCGACCGACATGAAGGCGGCGGCCACCACGGGGCATGAGCCGACAACCCCCCACTCGCTCACCCCCGGTGAGCGCTGGCGGCTTCTCCTCGGGCGGGGGCGGGAGTTGAGCGGTGGGGCCGCACGGATCGCCTCCGCCCTGGACGAGTTGTACGGCAGCGGGCGCGGCGAAGGCTCGCGGGGCGACGACGGGTACGGCAGCGGGTCCAGGGGCGGCAGCGAGGCTTCGTATCCCGATGTGCGGGCCTGGTCGGACGAGCTCGCCGCGCTCTTCGGGCCCGGCGTGCGCGAAGAGGTGCTGGCCGCGGCGGCCGACACCGGGCGGCTCGACGCCGCGCTGGAGCTGGACCCCGCCGCCGCCCGGCCCTCAGTCGAGCTTCTGCGCACCGTCCTGTCCTACGCGGGCGCCCTCCCCGAGCAGCAGCTCGCGCGCCTGCGGCCCCTGGTGGCGCGGCTGGTGCGGGAGTTGACCGAGGCGCTCGCCAACCGGCTGCGGCCCGCGCTCACTGGGCTCAGCCATCCGCGCCCCACCCGCCGCCCCGGCGGCCCGCTGGATCTGGCGCGCACCCTGCGCGCCAACCTGGCGACCGCCCGCCGTGACCCGGACACCGGAGCGGTGACGGTACTTCCGGAGCGGCCCGTGTTCCGTACGCGGGCCCGCAGGTCGACCGACTGGCGGCTCGTTCTCGTCGTGGACGTCTCGGGCTCGATGGAGGCCTCGACGATCTGGTCCGCGCTCACCGCGTCCGTCCTGGCGGGAGTCCCCGCTCTGAGTACGCATTTCGTCGCGTTCTCCACCGAGGTACTCGACCTCACCGACCATGTGGACGATCCGCTGAGCCTGCTGCTCGAGGTACGCGTCGGCGGGGGCACGAGCATCGCGCGCGGTCTGCGCCATGCCCGCGAGCTGGTGACCGTGCCGTCCCGCACGCTCGTCGTCCTGGTCAGCGACTTCGAGGAGGGTGGCCCGATCGGACCGCTCCTCTCGGAGGTGCGGACGCTTCTCGACATGGGCTGCCATGTCCTTGGCTGCGCCTCGCTGGACGACGAGGGGCGGCCTCGCTACTCCGCGGGTGTGGCGGGCCGCCTGGTGGCGGCGGGCATGCCGGTCGCCGCACTCAGCCCCCTGGAGCTGGCCCGCTGGGTCGGCGAGCGCGTAGGAGGTACGCACCGGTGACGACGACTCCCCCCGCGCTTCCCCCGGTGGCCGCCGATGTGGCGGCCGCGGCGCTCGATCTGCTTCCGGCAAGGCTGCGCAGGCGCGTGGACGGCGCGGCGGCGAAGGCGTCCGGCTGGCCGGTGGAAGCCACGCCCGACGGCGTACGCATCCGGGTGGACGAGGACACAGCGGTGACCCTGAAGGTCACGAACGGCATCGTGGGGGACGCGGACGACGCGGTGTGCGGCTGTCTGCTGGCCCCGGCCTGCCTGCATCGCGCGGCTGTTCTGTCAACGGCGCCGCTGGCGGACGCGCCCGTCCCCGAGCCGCCCGCGGAACAGGCCCAGCCCGCGGAACAAGCCCGTCCCACGGCACAAGAACCCCCCGCCGAAGTCCCGGACCCGGGCACCGCGCCCCCCGCCGCCGCCCTCACCCCCGTCCAGGCCGTGGCCCTGCACGCGCTGCGTACGGCGGCGACAGCCGTGCTGGTCACCGGACTCACCGGCTCCGGGGCCGTCCAGCGTGCCGAGCTGCTGCACGCCGCACACTCCGCGCGGCTCGCCGGGCTCCATCTGCCCTCCGCCGCCGCGGTGCGGATCGCGCGCAGGCTGGGCGAGGCGCGTTCGGAGGATCCGGCGTTCCGGCTGTCCGAGCTCTCCGGCGAACTGGCCGGGCTGCTCGATCTCGTACGGAGACCGGACGACGCCGTCACACCCGCCCGCCGCGCCTACGAACCGGCCAAACCGCTGCGTCTGTACGGCCTGTTCACCGAGCCCGTCGTCACCGCTTCCGGCTACGCGGGCGCGACCACCTACGCCCTGGGCCCCGACGGCACCCTCCTTACCGTCTCGGACGTCGCCCCCGGCGGACCCGAGCGCGCGGCTCAGGCGGCGGGTTCGCCCGTCCCCGGCGGCTGTGCGCTGCCGCTGCGCGAATGGGGCGACGGCTGCGGGGTGATCCTGACGAGTCCGACGGTGTCACCGGACGGCCGGATCGGCGGCGGCTCCCGCATCCGTTCCGTACGGGCGAGCGGCGCCCGATGGCACGAGCCGCCGCTCGACGCACTCTGGCAGCGGCCACCCGCTGATCAACTCGCCGGGGCCCTCGACTGGTGGGCCCAGCCCGCCGACGCCCGACCGGCGGGCGGCGATCTGCTCTTCCTGACGGGGACGGTGGGCGTCGACGGCGGTTTCCTCGTCAGCGGCGGCCCCTCTCTGCGCCTGCTCGCCCCGGACGAGCGGCCTCAGCTGCCGTACGCGGAGAATCTGCGGCTGCTCGCGGCACGCCCCGGACTCGCCCTGCGGCTGATCGCCAGGGCGGTCCCGGACCGTCCGGGCGGTGTCCATGCCCTGGCGGCGGCCTGGACGGGGCACGACGGGGAGCAGACCCGCGCGGACCTGGGCCTGCGCCGTCTGAACCGTTCCCACATACCGGCACAGACCACCCCGCCACCCCAGGGCGATGCGCCGCCCGCGCTGCCCGTGGAGCTGGATCTGCTGCGCCGGGCCGTTGACCGTACGGTCGCCGGTGGCCGCGCCGTCACCGCCGCGGCGGCCGACGGCGAACTACCGCGACGGCTGCGTGCGGTGGGCCTGACCACCGGTGCGCAGTGCGCGCAATCCCTCGCCGACGCCGCCGCGGACCGCCGCCATGACCCGCTGGGCAGACTGCTGCCCGCCGATCCGGACGCCTTCGCGGCAGCCTGGCTGGCGGCCGCGGTCTACTGCTCGGCCGCGGCCCGGTCCCTGCTGCCGGCCGCCTGGTCGGCATCGGACCGAAGTGATCCGGACCGAACCGATCCGGACCGATCAGCGTCTGACCAGGTGTGAAGCGACCAAGACTCAGACTGCCCCGCACCCGGCGCGCCCAGCGGCGGATCGTGCAGACGGTCATGCTGGCGTGCGTGTTCGCGCTCGCGCCCGCGACCTGGATGCATGCCGTCGCCGACAGCCGGGTCCGCACCGTCGCGGACGTGCCCGCGCAGGATGTCGCCGTCGTCTTCGGGGCCGGGCTGTGGAAGGGCCGCCCCACCCCTTATCTCGCGCACCGTCTGGACGCCGCCGCCGAGTTGTACCGGGCGGGCAAGGTCAAGGTCGTGCTGGTCACCGGAGACAACAGCCGCGTGGAGTACGACGAGCCGGACGCGATGCGCACGTATCTCACCGCCCGCGGCGTGCCAGCCAAGCAGATCGTCAGTGACTACGCCGGGTTCGACACCTGGGACTCCTGCGTACGCGCCAAGAAGATCTTCGGGGTCGACCGGGCGGTTCTGGTGACCCAGGGCTTCCACATCCGGCGGGCCGTCGCGCTCTGCCGGGCGGCCGGGGTCGAGTCGTACGGCGTCGGGGTCGCCGAGCCGCATGATGTGACCTGGCTGTACGGCGGGACGCGCGAGATGGTCGCGGCGGGCAAGGCGGCCCTGGACGCCACGTTCACGCCGGATCCGCGGTTCCTCGGGGCCCGGGAACCGGGTGTGAAGGAGGCGCTGGCCGCGGCGGCGAGGTGACGCCCTCGACGACGCCGTGACGACGCCCGCCATGACACGCGCCCGCGCATGCGTGCCGCAGACTCGCGTCGGCATCCGCGGCGCGCGACAGTGAGGCGTATGGAAAACGACGTAGCCACCCTGCTCAGCCGTCACGCCGAAGCGCTCGCGCTCTTCACGGACCGCGTGCACGCCGTACAGGCCGATCAGTGGGACGATCCGACGCCCTGCACCGAGTGGTCCGTACGCGATCTCGTCAACCATCTCACCGCGGAACAACTGTGGGTGCCCGCCCTGGTGACCGACGGGCTGGGCGCCGGGGACGTGGGCGACGCCTACGACGGGGATGTCCTCGGCAGAAAACCGAAGACCAGCTGGGACACCGCCGCGCGCGCCGCGCGCAAGGCCTTCGCGGCGCCCGGCGCGCTGGAGCGGACCGTACAGCTGTCGTACGGGGAGGCACCCGCGGTCGCGTACTGCGGGCAAATGGTCACGGACGCCGTCGTGCACGCCTGGGATCTGTCGCGGGCCATCGGCGCGCCGGAGCGGCTGCCGGACGCGCTGGTCCTCTTCGTGCTCGACGAGGTCACGCCGTACGCCGCGGAGCTGGCGAAGTCCGGTCTCTTCGCGCCTCCGATCGAGCCGCCGCCGGGCGACAGCCACCAGACCAGGCTGCTGGCGCTGCTCGGCCGCCGCGCGTGAGGAGCGTCGTCCGTGCCTCACGGGGCGGCGGTGCGCGGGCGGAGCCCGTCGTACCCGGACCGTAATGCGGGGCGCCCGCCCATGTAACACGGACGACCCAACCTGGGCGTATGCCCGACGCCACCGCCACGACCGCCCCGGCCGCCCCCATCACGCCGACCCACTGTCCCTACTGCGCCCTGCAGTGCGGCATGAGCCTGCGCGGCGAGGCGGAGGCGGTCGAGATCGTGGAACGGCCGGACTTCCCCGTGAACCGGGGCGCGCTGTGCGGCAAGGGCCGCACCGCGCCCGCACTGCTCTCCTCCCGGGTGCGCCTGACCGAGCCCCTGGTCCGTCGCCCCGCCACAGGCAGGCTCGAGCCGGCCACCTGGGAGGAGGCCCTGCGCACGGTCGCGGCGGGACTGCGGCGCACGCGCACGGCGTACGGCCCCGACGCGGTCGGCGTCTTCGGGGGCGGGGGGCTCACCAACGAGAAGGCGTACACCCTCGGGAAGTTCGCGCGGGTCGTGCTCGGCACCTCGCAGATCGACTACAACGGACGTTTTTGCATGTCGTCGGCCGCGGCCGCGCATCAGCGGGCGTTCGGTCTCGACCGCGGGCTGCCGTTCCCGCTGGAGGACATTCCGCGCACGGGGTGCGTGATCCTGGTCGGCTCGAACCTCGCCGAGACGATGCCGCCGGCGCTGCGCTATCTGACCGAACTGCGGGAGAACGGCGGCACGTTGATCGTCGTCGACCCGCGCCGTACGCGGACGGCGGAGCAGGCTGATCTGCACCTCGCGCCCCGGCCCGGGACGGATCTGGCGCTCGCGCTGGGGCTGCTGCATGTGGCGGTGGCGGAGGGGCGTACGGACGAGGAGTTCATCGCGGACCGTACGAGCGGCTGGGAGGAGGCCAGGGCAGCGGCGATGGCGCACTGGCCCGAGCTGGTCGAGCGGATCACCGGCGTGGGCGTTCCCCAACTGCGGGACGCGGTACGGATGTTCTGCGACGCCGAGTCGGGGATGGTGCTGACGGCGCGCGGGCCCGAGCAGCACTCCAAGGGCACGGACACGGTCAGCGCCTGGATCAACCTGTGTCTGGCGACGGGCCGTGCGGGGCGGCCGCTGTCCGGCTACGGCTGCCTGACGGGCCAGGGCAACGGGCAGGGCGGCCGCGAACACGGCCAGAAGGCCGACCAGTTGCCGGGCTACCGCAAGCTTGACGACCCGGCGGCGCGGGCCCATGTCGCCCGGGTGTGGGGTGTGGAGCCCGAGACACTCCCGGGCCCGGGGCGCAGTGCGTACGAACTCCTCGACGCGCTCGGCGGGGACATCAAGTCGCTGCTGCTGATGGGCTCGAACCCGGTGGTGTCCGCGCCGCGCGCCGGGCATGTGGAGGAGCGGCTGCGCTCGCTGGACTTCCTCGCGGTCGCGGACGTGGTGCTGTCCGAGACGGCGGCGCTGGCGGACGTGGTGCTGCCGGTCACCCAGTGGGCGGAGGAGACGGGCACGACGACCAACCTGGAGGGCCGGGTCCTGCTGCGCCGCCGTGCACTCTCGCCACCGCCGGGAGTACGGAGCGACCTGGAGGTCCTGGGCGGCCTTGCCTCCCTGCTGGGCCACGAGAAGGGCTTCCCGTCGTCCCCGGAGGAGGTCTTCGAGGAACTGCGCAGGGCGTCGGCGGGCGGCCCGGCGGACTACTCGGGCATCACGTACCGGAGGATCGCGGAGGAGAACGGGGTCTTCTGGCCCTGCCCGGCACAGGACGCGGCCGCCCCGGATACCGGCCCGCACGCCGGTGCCCCGCACCCCGGTACGCCGCGCCTCTTTCTCGATCGGTTCGCCACGGACGACGGGCGCGCCCGGTTCATCGCCGTCGCGCATCGTGCCGCCGCCGAGGAGACCGACGAGGCGTATCCCGTCCTGCTCACCACCGGCCGCGTCGTCTCGCAGTATCAGTCCGGGGCGCAGACCCGGCGGGTCGACGAGCTCAACGCCGCCGCGCCGGGGCCCTTCGTGGAGCTCCATCCGCTGCTCGCCGAACGGCTGGGGGCGCTCGAGGGCGAGCCGCTCGCCGTCGTCTCCCGGCGCGGGCGGGCGGTCGGGCCCGCGCGGATCACCACCGGGATACGGGACGACACCGTCTTCATGCCGTTCCACTGGCCCGGCGAGGGCCGGGTCAACTCGGTGACGAACCCGGCGCTCGACCCGACCTCGCGGATGCCCGAGTTCAAGGTGTGCGCGGTCCGGGTGGAGCGGGTCGCGGCCGACGAGCCCTAACCGGGCAGGCGGCCCGTCCAGTCGCCGCCCGGGATCGGCGTGCCCGTCGCCCGCAGCTTCCGGGCCTCGCCCGGCGCCGCGACGTACACCCAGGCCCGTACGGCAGTGCCGTCCGGGCGCCGGACCTCGCGCGCCACCCGCTCGTACAGATTGCGCGGGTGGCCCGGCGCGACGTACTCCTCCAGCCGGTCGAGTACGGCGAGCAGTTCCGCGTACTCCCCCGGCGCCGCCGTCACCACCTCGCCCGCGACCGTGCCCCCACCGGGTTCAAGCAGGGCGTAGGGATAGCCGGGGCCTTCGTACAGCACCGCGTCCGCGAGCACCGCGGGCTCCTCGGCGGCGGTGCGGCCGTGCAGAAACAGATCGTGGTTGCCCTCGCCCGGGCGCAGCGTGCCGTAGACGAAGAAGGGAAGCTCCTCCCCGAGGCCTTCCCCGAAGCTCTCTCCGGAGCCCTCCCCGAAGCCCGGTTCTCTCACGGCGCCACGGTCTCCGCGTCGATCCACGCCAGATACGCCGCGCCGCCGCCCACCACCGGCGTCGCGATGATCTCCGGCGTCTCGTAGTCGTGTGCCGCGATCAGATGCGCCTCCAGTGCCGGATAGCAGGCCTCGGTCGTCTTGAAGAGGACCTGCCACTCCTCCGCGGTCTCGATGGCGTTCTTCCAGCGGAAGACGGAGGTGACGGGCGCGGAGATCTGCGCGCACGCCGCCAGCCTCGCCTCCACCACGCCCCGCGCCAGCCGCTCGGCCTTCTCGGCGCTGTCGGTCGTCGTCAGTACGGTGAGTACGGTCAGTGCCTGGGCCACCGACAATCTCCTCCGGGTCGAAGGGCCACTCGGTCAGACCACCGTACGCACGGCTGACAGACACCGTCCCGGCAGCCCCTTCACACCTGTCCGTACGGGCGCGCCGACTTGGCCGTGCGCAGCGCGCTCCCCCACCACGCGAGCTGGTCGAGCATCACCTCGGCCGCGGCATCGCAGGCCGCGGGGTCCTTGTGCCGTCCCTCGCCGTCGAAGTGCGTGGCCGCGTTGTGGAAGGAGACCGTGTCCCGGACGGTGACGGCGTGCATCTCGGCGAAGACCTGACGCAGCTGCTCGACGGCGCGCAGGCCGCCGGAGATTCCGCCGTAGGAGACGAAGCCGACGGGCTTGGCCTGCCACTGGGTGAAGTGCCAGTCGATCAGACTCTTGAGTGAGGCGGGGAAGGAGTGGTTGTACTCGGGAGTGAGGACGACAAAGGCATCGGCGGCGGACAGCTTCGGCGAGACCTTCGCGAGCTCCGCCCGCGCGGCGGAGCCGGGCTGGTAGGAGAGAGCGGTCGGCAGGTCCGCGTCGGCGAGATCGATCAGGTCGACGGCGAAGTCGTCGCGCCCGGCGGTGCGGGAGAGAAACCAGTCGGCGACGACGGGGCCGAAGCGGCCCTCGCGGTTGCTGGAGAGGATGACGGCAAGCTTGAGCGGTGCGCCGTTTTCGGGCGTTGTGAGGTCCATGCCGAGGAGCCTCGTACGTCAAGTTTGGTTGAGGTCAAGCGGATCCAAGGGTCACGTTGGGTTAACTCGAACGGGTGGGCCCCTGCCGTAGCCCGGTCGTCGCAGCAGAGCGTCACTACCGTTGGAGCTCCACCAGCCCTGCGTACGAGCACTCGGAGGACCGATGGAACGGCCGACACCGATAGGTGCACCGCCTTCCGGAGAATTCGAGAACCTGCTCAGGACCGTGGAGGAACTGGCCACGCCTGACGGCTACAAGGCCGAGCTCATCCGGGGGAAGATCGTCGTGTCGCCGTGGTCCGAGCTTCGCTGCATGAAGCCGATGAAGCTGCTGCGTCGACAGCTCGGAGCCCATGCCCCCGACGGGCACGCCCCGGACACGGCTCCGTTCCTCTTCAGCTTCGCTCATTCCGAGCGCGCCTTCGGACCCGATCTCCACGTCTCCGACGAAGCCGCGTTCGACGCCGACGGCCGCCACGCCGACGGGGAAGCGCTGTCCCTCGTCGCCGAACTCACGTCGGTCTCCACCAAGGACGCCGACTGGCAGGACAAGCTGGAGGCGTACGGCAGGCAGGTGCCGGTGTATTTGATCCTCGACATGCAGTCCGAGGAGATCGCCGCCTTCTGGGACCCGTCGCCGCAGGGCTACCGATCGCACACCACGGTGACCTTCGGGAAGCCGCTGCATGTGCCCGCGCCGTTCGACTTCGACCTCGACACGAGCGGCTTCGCCGCGGAGTCTGCTGAGCCCGCCGAATAGACCCCCGGCACCGGGCCTCGCCCCTGACCGCGTCACCCGTTCAGCGCGTCCGTCATCTGATTCCCCATCACCCGCGATGACCTGCGGCAACGCCTCCTGTCCAGCGCGACACGCCGAGCCGGGCACACTGATCTGATTCCCCATCAGCAGGCGGGCGCGACGGGCTGCGCCTTACCTCTGAGAGAAGACGAGCACCTCGCACCAGCGCGCTTCTCGGAGGATCACCATGCGCACCACCGCCCGCCTGCTGACCAGTACCGCGCTGGCGGCCGCCGCGATAGGACTCGGCGTCCATCCCGCGTACGCCTGGGACTTCGGCACGCTGGAGGTCTTCCCGTCCATCGCCACTGCGGGCACCGTCATCACCGTGAGCACCACCGCCTGCGGCCCCGGCGGCCATGGTGTCGGCGACGCGCGTGCTCTGGGCGCCGGCGAGTTCCGTCTGGCGCCCGGGACACACAAGGAGGTCGCGGTCGGTCAGTTCACGATCCCCCGGCACACCCATGCGGGGACCTACGCCATCACGGTGAGCTGCAAGAACGGCCGACAGGCCTCGGGCGACGTGACCGTAGAGCACCACGGCTGGCCGAGCGGTCATGTGAACACCGGCGTCGGAGGCAGCGTGGGCCCCGACACCACCAAGATCGCGGCGGGGGCGGCCATTCTGGCCGCGGCCGCCGTCGGCGGGACCGTGCTCCTGCGCCGCCGGGCGAGCGGCGCGCAGGGCAGCTGACGGAGCGGTTTCCACCGTTCCGGTTCCGCCGTGTCCCCGCTCCTGGCAGGCCTCGAGCCTGCCGGGAGCGGGCGAGATGTATACGGAGGACCGATGAGCGCCACGGGCAAGGGCAAGGGCTGGGCGATAGCCGTCGCCGTCTGCGCCGGCGCCTGGCTGGTCCAGAACGGCTCCGTTGTTGTGAACCCCCCGGTCCCCTCCGCCGCGGAGGCCTTCGCGGCCGGTCCCGACTCCTACACGGACGCGGCCGCCGACCCGCTGCCGCCGTCCGTGCCCGTACGCCTTCGCATACCCGAGATACGCGTCGACGCCCCGGTCATGCCGCTGGGCCTCGCCGGGGACGGCAGCCTGGAGGTACCGCCGGCAGCCGACCGCAACCTCGCGGGATGGTGGCGGGACGGCACCACCCCGGGCGCGAAGGGCACGGCGATCGTCGCCGGGCACGTCGACAACGCACGCGGTCGGTCGGTCTTCTACAGCCTGGGCGCGCTGAAGAAGGGCCACCGGATCGAGGTGACCCGCAGGGACGGCCGCACGGCGGTCTTCACGATCGACGCGATCGAGGTGTACGACGCGGACTCGTTCCCCGACGCGAAGGTGTACGGGCCGAAGGACCGCGCCGAGCTGAGGGTGATCACCTGCGGGGGCGGCTTCACCGAGAAGACCGGCTACAAGGGCAATGTGGTGGCCTTCGCGCATCTCATCGGGGTGCGGGAGCCGAAATCGTCCGTCTAAGCCGTCCACTGGTCGAAGGCGAGCTTCGCCACCAGCGAGAAGACCACGACAAGCAGCACTCCGCGGACGAACTCGCTGCCCTTGCGCAACGCCATCCGCGCGCCGAACATCCCGCCCGCCAGGTTGAACACCGCCATCACCGCGGCCAGTTGCCACATCACCGTGCCCTGGTACGCGAACATCGCCAGGGCCCCGCCGTTGGTGCAGATGTTGACGATCTTGGCCGTGGCGGACGCGGTCACCAGGTCGAGATGGAGTACGGCGGTGAGCGCGAGCACCAGGAAGGTGCCGGTGCCGGGCCCGACGAGCCCGTCGTAGAAGCCGATCCCGCCGCCGACGAGCACGATCGCGGCGATCGTACGGGTGCGGGTGACGGTCCGCCGCTCGGCGTCCGTGGCGGTGCCGAAGGTGGGGCGCAGCATCACAAAGGCGGCGACGCCGAGCAGCACCACCATGATCACGGGCCTCAGCACCTCGCTGCTGATCCCCGCCGCGAAGAACGCGCCGCCCATCGAGCCGGCGAGCGCGGCGAGCCCGATCCGTACCGCGGTCTTCACCTGTACGGGGGCCTTGCGCACATAGGTGATCGCGGCGCCCGACGTGCCGACGATGGCCACGGCCTTGTTGGTGCCGAGGATCTGCGCGGTCTGCACATGGGGCAGGCCGAGCAGCATGGCGGGCAGAAGCAGCAGCCCGCCACCGCCGACCACCGCGTCGATCCAGCCGGCCGCAGCGGCGGCGAGACAGAGAAAGACGAGCGTGGTCAGCGATATGTCGGGCATGCCCGCGACCCTACGGACGTGATGCGTGTGGCGTCCATCGATCCCGGGAGAGTTGAGCGACCTCTGAGGTTCCGGGGGGGCGCCGATCAAGCCGACGGCCCGGCGGGGCTCGTTCCGATCACCACCGTGGCGTACAACTCCCCGGAAACGGCCATCGCCGGGATCAGCCCGCTGCCGCCGAAGGCCTCCAGGGCGAGCGGCGCCTGACGCTCGCTCGTCTCCACCAGCAGACTGCCGCCCGGCGCCAGCCACCGCGGGGCGTCGGCCGCGACCCGCCGCAGGACGTCGAGCCCGTCCGCGCCGCCGTCGAGCGCGACCAGTGGCTCGTGCTCCCTGGCCTCCGAGGGCAGCAGTCCCACCTCTTCGGTCGGTACGTAGGGCACGTTGGCGGCCAGCACATCGATACGGCCCCGCAGCGCGGCGGGCAGTGCCGCGAACAGGTCGCCCTCGTACACCCGGCCGCCGGCGGCCCCGACATTGCGCCGGGCACACCGCACCGCGGCGGGGTCGACGTCGGCCGCGTACAGCTCGACCCGCCCCAGCGCCGCGGCCAGCGCGACACCCACCGCGCCGGAGCCGCAGCACAGGTCGACGACAACGGCCCCGGGACGGGCGAGGGCGACGGCCTGGCGGACGAGGAATTCGGTGCGGCGGCGCGGTACGAAGACCTGGGGGTCCACGGCCACCCGCAGACCGCAGAACTCGGCCCAGCCGAGGACATGTTCAAGGGGCAGACCGGCAACGCGCCGGTCCACCATGGCGGCGAGGTCGGACGGCGTCCGTGCGGTGGAGAGGATCAGTTCCGCCTCGTCCTCGGCGAAGACGCAGCCGGCGGTGCGAAGCCGGGTGACGATGGCGGGAGAGGTCAGGAGTGATGGTGAAACCGGCATGAGAGCCTTTCGGGGAACCGAAGGGCGCGCTCGGGAGGGGCGGTCACCTATGCGGG
This sequence comes from Streptomyces sp. NBC_00885, assembly GCF_045207475.1. Lineage (NCBI taxonomy): Bacteria > Bacillati > Actinomycetota > Actinomycetes > Kitasatosporales > Streptomycetaceae > Streptomyces > Streptomyces sp. NBC_00885. The sequence goes on along the minus strand of NZ_CP108796.1, from coordinate 5,858,171 downwards.
AGGGACCGCGGGTCCCTGAGAAGAGAGCACCCGGACTGCGACAGCGGTAATGGGTCTCACCTCCTCGGTAGGTCCACGTCGTGTGGAGACGGCAACTTTACCGCCTGCGGCGGGCTTGTTCCCCACCCCGCCCTCCCCCTACGGCCTGGCGGCCGTGGGAGGTACCCCCCATCCCGAACTGGGGCTTCGCCCCAGACCCCGTACGCGCTTCGCGCGTGTCCTCAAACGCCGGACGGGCTGAAGTGTGCGGCCGAGCCGCACATGCACATTCAGCCCCGTGGGGGTCCCCCCGGACGAAGTCTGGGGGAGTTTGAGGCGCGGGGGTCCGGGGGCAGCGCCCCCGTACGCGCCCTCACACCCCCCACCCCGCCGCGCTGAGCGCAGCGTTCCCCCCGGGAAACAGCCCCGCACCTGCGAGGTAACACCGACCCCGCACGCTGCGGCTATGGCATCTGGAACCGTAGTGATCGGCAGCGGGACAGCAGGCGCGCGGCTCGCGCGGCAGCTCGTCGCCGTCGGCGCGCCCGTCACCGTGATCGGTGAGGAGCCGCACGCCCCCTACAACCGCCTGCTGCTCGCGGAAGTACTCGCGGGGCGCTACGCCCCGGAGGTGATCGCCCTGCCCGCCGTACCGGTGCGCCGGGGCGTGCGGGCAACGGCCATCGACCGGGAGCGCCGGCTGGTGCTCTGCGAGGACGGGACACCGGTGCCGTACGACCGGCTGGTCCTCGCGACCGGCTCGAACCCCGTGCTGCCCGCGCTGCGCGGGATCGCTCAGGGGCTCCCGGACGGCGTGCATCCGTTCCGTACGCTCGACGACTGCGCGGCCCTGTCCGCCGCCGTACGGTCCGGAACCCGGGCCGTCGTCGTCGGCGGCGGGCTGCTCGGTGTCTCCGCGGCGCGGGCGCTGGCCGAGCGGGGCGCGAAGGTGGTGCTGGCCCAGCAGGGCGAGCACCTCATGGAGCGCCAACTGGACGTCTCCGCATCGCAGTTGGTCCGCGCGCACCTCGAAGCGATGGGCGTGGAGGTCCACACCGAGTGCCGGGTGCGCGGACTGCGCGGCACGGACGTCGAACTCGCCGACGGATACGTTTTGGACGCGGAGCTCGTCGTCCTCGCCTGCGGCGTGCGCCCGCGGACCAAGCTCGCCCAGGATGCCGGGCTCGACGTCGGCAAGGGCATCCTCGTCGACGACGAGCTGCGCACATCCGACCCGTACATCCACGCCATCGGCGACTGTGCCGAGCACGAGGGACGGGTGTACGGACTCGCGGGTCCCGCCCTCGAACAGGCCGATGTGCTGGCCTGCCTGCTCACCGGGAAGACCGCCCGCTACACGGGCACCCGCGCCCTGACCCGGCTGACCCTCAGCGGTCCCGGCGCACTCGACCTCGCCGCGTTCGGCGACCCGACCCCGCGCCCGGGGGACGACGTCGTCCAGCTCGCCGACGCCACCCGCGGCGCCTACCGCAAGGTCGTCGTCCGCGGGGACCGGCTCGTCGGCGGGGTGCTGCTCGGGGATCTCGCCGCGGTCGGCGCGCTCGCCCGGGCCTGGGAGGGCGACGAGGCCCTGCCGGAGACGGTGCCCCTGCTCCACCTGCTCACCAATGATGGAGGCCTCTGACATGCCCGCTATGACCACCCCCACGACTCCCACGATCGTGGTCGTCGGCCATGGCATGGTCGGCCAGCGATTCCTGGAGGCACTCGCCGAGCGCGGCGTGGCCGGGCGGGCGCGGATCGTCGTGCTGTGCGAGGAGCCTCGCGCCGCCTACGACCGGGTTCAGCTGACCTCGTACTTCTCCGGGCGCACGCCCGACGAACTCTCCCTCGTCGAGGGCGACTTCATCGAGCGGCACGGTATCGAGCTGTATCTGGACGACCCGGCCGAGACGATCGACAGGGACGCGCGCACGGTCACCTCGCGCGCCGGCCGCACCTTCACGTACGACACGCTCGTCCTCGCCACCGGCTCGTACCCCTTCGTGCCGCCGGTGCCCGGCAAGGACAGCGACGGCTGCTTCGTCTACCGCACCATTGAGGACCTCCTCGCGATCGAGGAGTACGCCAAGAACTGCAGGACCGGCACGGTGGTCGGCGGCGGGCTGCTGGGCCTCGAGGCGGCCGGGGCCCTCAAGGGGCTGGGGCTCGCCACGCACATCGTCGAGTTCAATCCGCGGCTGATGTCCTTGCAGGTGGACGAGGGCGGCGGCGCCGCGCTGCGCCGCACCGTAGAGGACATGGGCCTGATCGTGCACACGGGCGTCGGCGGTAAGGAGATCACGGCGGGCGAGGACGGCGCCGTGACCGCGATGGCGCTGTCGGACGGCTCGTCCATCGACACCGATCTGGTCATCTTCTCGGCGGGTGTGCGGCCCAGGGACCAGCTCGCCCGTGATTGCGGCCTGGAGATCGGCGAACGCGGCGGCATCGTCGTCGATGAGCAGTGCCGTACGTCCGACCCCGCCGTCTTCGCGATCGGCGAGTGTGCGCTGGCGTCGGACGGCCGGGTGTACGGCCTGGTCGCGCCCGGCTACGAGATGGCCGAGACTGCGGCCGCCGCGCTGGAGGGTGAGGTCAAAGCCTTCACCGGCGCGGACTTGTCCACCAAGCTCAAGCTTCTCGGCGTGGACGTGGCCTCCTTCGGCGACGCGCACGGCGCGGCGGAAGGCTGCCTGGACGTCGTGTACTCCGACTCCCGCTCCGGGGTCTACAAGAAGCTGGTGATCGGCAGCGAGGGCGAGCTCCTCGGCGGCGTACTGGTCGGCGACGCCGACGCGTACGGCATGCTGCGCCCGCTCACCGGCTCCGTCCCGCCGGTCGCGCCCGAGCAGCTTGTGATGCCCGCGGGCATCGGCGCCCCGGCGGCGCTCGGCCCCTCCGCGCTGCCCGACGACGCGGTCATCTGCTCCTGCCACAACGTCACCAAGGGCACCATCCGCGGCGCGGTCACCGAGCACTCCTGCACCACCGTGCCCGAGGTGAAGAAGTGCACCAAGGCCGGTACGGGCTGCGGAAGTTGCGTCAAGGTGCTCGGCCAGCTGGTCAACGCCGAACTGGAGGCCTCGGGCGTCGAGGTCGACAAGGGCCTGTGCGGCTGCTTCGGGCAGAGCCGCCAGGAGCTGTACGAGATCGTGCACACGCTGCGCCTCACCTCGTACCAGGAGATCCTGGACCGGCACGGCCGGGAGGCGGCCCGCGGCGGCAACGGCTGCGAGATCTGCAAGCCGGCCGTCGCCTCGATCATCGCCTCGCTGGCCCCGACGATCGGCGCGGGCGGTTATGTGCTGGACGGCGAGCAGGCCGCGCTCCAGGACACCAACGACCACTTCCTCGCCAATATGCAGAAGAACGGCTCGTACTCGATCGTGCCGCGTATCCCCGGCGGTGAGATCACCCCCGAGAAGCTGATCGTGATCGGCGAGGTGGCCCGCGACTACGGCCTCTACACGAAGATCACGGGCGGCCAGCGGATCGACCTGTTCGGCGCCCGGGTGGACCAACTGCCGCAGATCTGGGCCCGGCTGGTCGACGCGGGCTTCGAGTCGGGGCATGCGTACGGCAAGGCGCTGCGCACCGTGAAGTCCTGTGTGGGGCAGACCTGGTGCCGCTACGGCGTACAGGACTCGGTCAAAATGGCCATCGACCTGGAGCTGCGCTACCGGGGCCTGCGCTCCCCGCACAAGCTCAAGTCCGCGGTCTCCGGCTGCCAGCGCGAGTGCGCGGAGGCGCAGAGCAAGGACTTCGGCGTCATCGCCACGGCCAACGGCTGGAATCTCTACGTGGGCGGCAATGGCGGCGCGACCCCGCGCCACGCCGATCTGCTCGCCCAGGATCTCTCCGACGCCGAACTGGTCCGGCTGATCGACCGGTTCCTGATGTTCTACATCCGTACCGCCGACCGTCTCGAGCGCACCTCGACCTGGCTGGAGCGGATCGAGGGCGGCCTCGATCACGTACGGGACGTGGTGGTCCATGACGCGCTGGGCATCTGCGCCGAGCTGGAGTCACTGATGGCGGACCATGTCGCCAACTACCGCGACGAGTGGTCCGAGACCATCAACGACCCGGAGAGGCTGCGCCGTTTCGTCTCCTTCGTCAACGCGCCGGACGTCCCGGACCCGACCGTGAAATTCGTGCCCGAGCGCGACCAGGTCAAGCCTGATCTGCCGCTGTTGTCCATCCGTCCGCTGGAAGCCCTGGAAGGTACTGCTGCCCGATGACGATCGCCCCCGAGAAGACGCAAACGCAGGTCCAGCTCCGTGTGGGCCAGGAGTGGTTCGCGCTGTGCGCGCTGTCCCTGCTGACGCCGGGCCGCGGTGTCGCGGCCCTCCTGCCCGACGGCAGCCAGGCGGCGGTGTTCGTGGACCGCGAGGGCGCTGTCCACGCCATCGACAACCGGGACCCGTTCACGGGCGCCCAGGTCCTCTCCCGCGGCCTGCTCGGTTCGGCGGCCGCCGGCCCCTTCGTCGCGTCGCCGCTGCTCAAGCAGCGCTTCGACCTGCGCACGGGCCGCTGTCTGGACGACGATGCGGTGTCGGTGACGGCATACGAAGTGCGCGTGGGGTGAGCCGCCCGCGGCGCCCTGCCTGACATCCGCTGACACGGGAGGGGCGGCCGGATCAGATCTGGGCGCCGACTGTGGCTCCCGGGCCCGTTCGTTCATAGGCTGAACTCAACCCAGTTTCCCTATTGAGGAGTTCAGCCATGTCGGGCTGGAACGCGAGCGACATACCGGACCAGGACGGGCGCACCGCCGTCGTCACCGGGGCCAACAGCGGCATCGGACTCATCACGGCACGGGAGCTGGCCCGCCGCGGCGCGCGGGTGATTCTCGCCTGCCGCAGCGAGGCACGCGGCAAGGAGGCCGAGGCCCACATCGCGGGCCTGGTGCCGGGCGCGAAGGTGGAGTTCAGCCCGCTGGATCTGGCGGACCTCTCCTCGATACGGGAGTTCGCGGCCCGCTACCCGTACGACAGCCTCGACCTGCTCATCAACAACGCGGGTGTGATGGCCCTTCCGTACGGGAAGACGGCCGACGGCTTCGAGAGGCAGTTCGGCGTCAACCACCTCGGGCACTTCGCGCTGACCGGACTGCTGCTGCCGAAACTGCAGAAGGGGCGGGGCGCGCGGGTGGTGAGCGTGTCCAGCTTCATGCACGCCATGGCAGGCGTCGACATCGGCGATCTCAACAGCGAGCGCCGCTACAGCCCCTGGACCGCCTACTCCCGCACCAAGACGGCGAACCTGCTCTTCGTGCACGAGCTGGCCAGGCGGCTCGCGGCGGCGGGCTCCGAGATCGTCGCTGCCGCCGCCCACCCCGGCTACTCGAACACCAACCTGCAGACCGCGGGCGCCCGGATGGAGGGCAAGAAGGCGAAGGAGCAGTTCATGGCGGTCGGCAACCGCCTCTTCGCGCAGCCCGCCGAGTCGGGCGCGCTGCCGACGCTGTACGCGGCCACCGCGCCGGGTGTGCGGCCCGACTCCTTCACCGGCCCGAGGCTGTTCGGCTGGCGCGGTGCGCCCGCGCCGTCGTGGCGGCTCAAGTGGTCGAAGAACGACGCGACGGGTGAGCGGCTGTGGGCCGCCTCCGAGCAGCTCACCGGTGTGACGTACGAGGGCCTCAGGTCCTCCGTGTCCTGAGAGCACGTCACGGCGGGCGGAGACGGGGCGATCACGGGTGAGTGGACCGCTCTACGTCACCACGTGTTGACGTGCTGTCAATTCAGGACTCCTAGGTTCCGGTAGCGCGCTACCCCGGGTCGTCGACCGATGTCCCGGGGCGGTCACCACCCTCACCTGGAGTGACAGTGGAACGTCGCAATTTCCTGCGCGGAGCGGTCATCGGCACGTCCGCCGCCGCCTTCGGCGGCACGCTGATGCGGGGCGCCGCCTACGCGGCTCCCGCCCAGCCGGGCCCCGGTCCCTACGGGGCCATCGGCACGGCGGACGCCAACGGCATCCAGCTGCCCAGCGGATTCAGCAGCAGGGTGATCGCCCGGTCCGGCCAGCAGGTCGGCTCGACCTCGTACACCTGGCACAACGCCCCCGACGGCGGCGCCTGTTTCGCCGACGGCTCGGGCTGGATCTATGTCTCCAACTCGGAAATCAACCCCTCGGGCGGCGCGAGCGCGGTCAGGTTCTCCTCGGCCGGCGCGATCACCGGTGCGTACAGAATCCTCTCCAACACCCGCCAGAACTGCGCCGGCGGCAAGACGCCGTGGAACACCTGGCTCTCGTGCGAGGAGGTCAGCCTCGGATACGTCTACGAGACCGACCCGTACGGCGTGAACGCCGCCGTGCGCCGGTCCGCGATGGGCAGGTTCAAACACGAGGCCGCCGCCGCCGACCCGGTGCGCAAGGTCATCTACCTGACCGAGGACGAGTCCAACGGCTGCCTGTACCGGTTCATCCCCACCACCTGGGGCAACCTCGCCTCCGGCACCCTCCAGGTGCTCGTCGCGGGCTCCGGCACCTCCGGCTCCTTCAGCTGGCAGAACGTGCCCGACCCGGACGGCTCGCCGACCACGACCCGCACCCAGGTCTCCGGCGCCAAGCACTTCAACGGCGGCGAGGGCTGCCACTACGCCAATGACACCGTCTGGTTCACCACCAAGGGCGACAACCGCCTCTGGCAGCTCAACCTCGCGAGCAGCACCTACGAGCTGGCCTACGACGACTCGCTGGTGGTCGGCGGCGGCGCCCCGCTGACCGGCGTGGACAATGTCACCGGCGCGTCCTCCGGCGATCTCTTCGTGGCCGAGGACGGCGGCAACATGGAGATCTGCATCATCACGCCCGACGACGTGGTGGCGGTGTTCCTGCGGATCAACGGCCAGTCCTCGTCGGAGATCACCGGACCGGCCTTCTCCCCCGACGGCACGCGGCTGTACTTCTCCAGCCAGCGCGGCACGAGCGGCTCCTCGTCGGGCGGCATCACGTACGAGGTGACAGGCCCCTTCCGGGCCTAGTGTCTCTCCGCTAGCCCGCGGCCTCCGCTGTGGCGCCGCCCCTGAGCAGGGCGGCGCCCAGCGGGGTGACCGTATGCAGGACGGCATTGCCGTGGCGCAGGGTCACCACCAGGCCCGCCTGGCGCAGGACCGCCGCGTGCTGGCTGGCGGAGGCGAGCGACACCCCTGCCCTGCGGGCGAGTTCACTGGTCGTACAGCCGTAGCGAATCGCCTGCAGGACGACCGAGCGCGTGTGGCCGACGAGCTTGCCGAGCGAGGGGTCGCCCGACTCGCCGAAGGCCGGAGCGCAGCTGTGGGCGGCTGGGTAGACGAGCACCGGCGGGAGCGCGGTGTCCCGGTAGACCACCGGGGTGCCGCGGCAGAAGAACGACGGCTGGAGCAGCAACCCCCTCCCGTCCAGGTGCAGTTCGCGCTCCGCGGGATAGTCGGCCTCCAGGACCGGCGCCCGCCAGCGCAGCACCGGCGGCAGTGAGGCGAGCAGTTCTCCGGCGCCGCCGTCCAGCAGCGCGCGGCCGCGCACCGCGCGGTCCGCCTCGACCGTCGCCTGGATGTGCGGCCAGTACGGTTCGATGGCGGCCCGGTGGTAGCTGCGCAGCGCGGCGACGAGACCGGCGAGCGCCTCGGGTCTGCCCTCGGCGAGGGCGGAGAGCCGGCCCGGCAGCACGGGCGTGGTGGCCCGTCCCGCGGCCGCCAGGGCGAGTTCGGAGTGCAGCCGGGCGGGCGGGGTGGCCCGCAGGGCTTCCAGGCCCGCCTCCAGCCCGCAGGCGCCCTCGGGGGGTGTCAGAAAGTCGGGGAAATAGCCCCGCGGCGGAACCAGCGCGGCCAGCAGGCGTGTTTCACCACTCAGCCGGACCCGGGTTTCCGCACGCCATTCGCCGAACATCAGCGCGCGCCGGCGCTCCCTCAATCGATGAAAGCTGAGAATCGTTTCCCACAGAACATCCGGTCTGGCCGCCATCCGAACTCTGGCTAGGTCATCCCCAGTGAAATGGATACGCAGCACTGAACCCCCACTTGTTGCATCCGCAATCGCCCCCACCACTGAGTATGCATGCAATCACAGGACGTTACCACGGTGTTTCAGCCACAGTTGAAACGCCTCGCGAGGGGTGGGTGCCAACCGAAAGGCTGTACGACGTCGGGCAGGAAATCTTCTGTCTCCGATGGACGCAGCGAAGACCGTGGGGGGCTTTGCGCGTCCGGCGGCGGGCGACAGAGGGTTGCGGCTCCCTGTCCGGCACGGGTAATGGGGCGCGGCCTGTGGATGGGGATCCACAGGCCGCGCTCCGCCCGTCGTTTGCGCAGTAAATGGCAAAAATTCGATTCGTGGTAACGGTCCGGAATTCAACAGGGACTTTCCGGCAAGCGTGAAATAAGCGGAAGAGGCGGACGCCCCGCACAGGCGCCCGCCTCTTCCGCTTCTGTGTTCCGGAGCCGCCACCGGGTCGGTGAGGGGTGAGGGTTACCGATCTCCCGGCGGCCGAAGCCACCAGCAGACCGGCGACGGCTCCGGCGTCCTATCGGGAGTCGCTGCCCTTCGACTCGGCCGCCGCGCGGCCGGCCTCCAGGCGCGCCACCGGGATCCGGAAGGGCGAGCAGGAGACGTAGTCCAGGCCCACCTCGTGGAAGAAGTGCACCGACTCCGGGTCGCCGCCGTGCTCACCGCACACGCCCAGCTTCAGGTCGGGGCGGGTGGCGCGACCGGCCTCGACGGCGCTGCGTACGAGGGCGCCGACGCCGTCCCTGTCGATCGTCTCGAACGGGGAGACCCCGAAGATGCCCTTCTCCAGGTACGCGGTGAAGAAGCTCGCCTCGACGTCGTCGCGGGAGAAGCCCCACACCGTCTGGGTGAGGTCGTTCGTGCCGAAGGAGAAGAACTGCGCGGCCTCGGCGATCTGACCGGCGGTCAGCGCGGCGCGCGGCAGCTCGATCATCGTGCCGATGGTCAGCTTGAGGTTCGTGCCGGTGGCGGCCTGCACCTCGGCGATGACCTGGTCGGCCTCCTCGCGAACGATCTCCAGCTCCTGCACGGTGCCCACGAGCGGGATCATGATCTCCGCGCGCGGGTCGCCCTTGGCGTTCTTGCGCTCGGCCGCGGCCTCGGCGATCGCCCGCACCTGCATGGCGAACAGACCGGGGATGACCAGACCGAGGCGTACACCGCGCAGACCCAGCATCGGGTTCTGCTCGTGCAGCTTGTGCACGGCCTGCAGCAGCCGCAGGTCGTTCTCGTTGGCGTCCTTGCGGGACTCGGCGAGGGCGACGCGTACCGACAGCTCGGTGATGTCCGGCAGGAACTCGTGCAGCGGCGGGTCCAGCAGCCGCACGGTGACGGGCAGTCCGTCCATCGCCTCGAAGAGTTCGACGAAGTCCTTCTTCTGCAGCGGCAGCAGGGCACCCAGCGCCTGCTCGCGCTCGTCGTCCGTGTCGGCGAGGATCAGCCGCTCGACCATCTCGCGGCGCTCGCCGAGGAACATGTGCTCGGTGCGGCACAGGCCGATGCCCTGCGCGCCGAAGCGCCGTGCGCGCAGCGCGTCCTCGGCGTTGTCGGCGTTGGCCCGTACGCGAAGACGGCGCACCCGGTCCGCGTAGGCCATGATCCGGTGCACGGCGGCGACCAGCTCGTCGGCGTCGTCGGCGCCCGCGTGCATCCGGCCCTCGAAGTACTCGACGACCGGGGAGGGCACGACCGGCACCTCACCGAGGTAGACCTTGCCGGTGGAGCCGTCGATGGAGACGACGTCGCCCTCCTCGACGAGGGTGCCGTTCACCGTCATCCGGCGGCGCTTGGTGTCGACCTCGAGGTCCTCGGCGCCGCAGACACAGGTCTTGCCCATGCCGCGTGCGACGACGGCGGCGTGCGAGGTCTTGCCACCACGGCTGGTCAGAATGCCCTCGGCGGCGATCATTCCGTCGAGGTCGTCGGGGTTGGTCTCGCGGCGGATCAGGATGACCTTCTCGCCGGAGCGCGACCACTTGACCGCGGTGTACGAGTCGAAGACGGCCTTGCCGACGGCCGCGCCCGGGGAGGCTGCGATACCGCGGCCGAGCAGGTCCGCCTTCGCGTCCTCGTCGAAGCGCGGGAACATCAGCTGGGCGAGCTGCGCGCCGTTGACGCGCTGCAGGGCCTCGGCCTCGTCGATCAGGCCCTGGTCCACGAGCTGGGTGGCGATACGGAAGGCCGCGCCCGCGGTCCGCTTGCCGACCCGGGTCTGCAGCATCCACAGCTGGCCGCGCTCGATGGTGAACTCGATGTCGCACAGGTCCTTGTAGTGCGTTTCGAGGGTCTCCATGATCTGCATCAGCTGGTCGTACGACTTCTTGTCGATGCTCTCCAGCTCGGCGAGCGGCACTGTGTTGCGGATACCCGCGACGACGTCCTCGCCCTGCGCGTTCTGCAGGTAGTCGCCGTAGACGCCCTGGTGGCCGCTGGCGGGGTCACGGGTGAAGGCGACGCCGGTGCCCGAGTCGGGGCCGAGGTTGCCGAAGACCATGGAGCAGATGTTGACGGCGGTGCCCAGGTCGCCGGGGATGCGCTCCTGGCGGCGGTAGAGCTTGGCGCGGTCGGTGTTCCAGGACTCGAAGACCGAGCGGATCGCGAGATCCATCTGCTCGCGCGGGTCCTGCGGGAAGTCCCGGCCGGCCTCGCGGGCGACGGTCTTCTTGAACTGCTTGACCAGCTTCTTGAGGTCGGCGGCGTCGAGGTCGGTGTCGACGGTGACCTTCTTGGCGGTCTTGGCCTCGTCGAGCGCGTCCTCGAAGAGCTCGCCGTCGACGCCGAGGACGGTCTTGCCGAACATCTGGATCAGGCGGCGGTAGGAGTCCCAGGCGAAGCGCTCGTCACCGGACTGCTTGGCGAGCCCGACCACCGACGCGTCGGAGAGGCCGATGTTGAGGACGGTGTCCATCATGCCCGGCATGGAGAACTTCGCGCCCGAACGTACGGATACGAGAAGGGGGTTGTCCGCCTGGCCGAGCTTCTTGCCCATCGACTGCTCGAGGGCGTCGAGATGGGCGCTCACCTCGTCGCGCAGCGCCGAGGGCTCCTGGCCGCTCTCGAGGTAGACCTTGCACGCCTCGGTGGTGATCGTGAAGCCCGGAGGGACGGGCAACCCGAGGTTGGTCATCTCGGCGAGGTTCGCGCCCTTGCCGCCAAGCAGGTCCTTGAGGTCCCTGTTCCCCTCGGTGAAGTCGTAGACGAACTTCTGATCTTTGTTTTCCGACACGGGTCTCGACTCCTCGAGGACTCGGTGGCTGCCCTGACGGCGAGGAACATACCCAGATCGAAGGCGTCTGGGTACGTCCACTTGCCCGTCATGCGGCTGTAACCACACGTCCGCCACCAGATCGAAAGTAACTGGCGAGTAGAAAACCTTTCACCCTCCGAAGAGGGCTTGACTCAAAGCAGACCATTGCCGCTCGGATGAGCAGCCTATGTCGCTGTTGAGTTCAAGACTTGAACGTCCGAGGGATGGCACTCCGTGCCACCCTTCGGGAGGTGGATCCATCCCGAATCGCTCATCTGAGCGTGCCCCTCCTCAGGGGTGGCGAGAATCACGCGACCGAAGAGCCTTCCGTCCCATCATCCGGACCCCCGTCCCGGGCCGCAACACACCGGCTCTCAGGACGAAACACACCGGCTGAGCAGCGCAAGATCCACGTCCTCCAGGCTTTCGGCGAAGACCCGTCCCCGGGACGCGGGTACCGGCAGCAACGACGGCACCACCAGCACCGGGCATCCCGCGGCCTGCGCGGACGCACTTCCGTCCGGAGAGTCCTCCACCGCCACACAGGCCCCTGGAGCAGCACCGAAGCGCTCGGCGGCCGCCCGGTAGGGATCGGGATGCGGCTTGGTCCGTACGGTGTCGTCGGCCGAGATCGTGAAGGAGAACGGCACATCGGCCAGCGCGCCCGCGACCACCGAGTCGACGACGATCCGGGGCGACGCGCTCACCAGAGCGAACGGCACCCGACGCTGCTCCAGTTCGGCCAGCAACCGCCGTGCGCCGGGCCGCAGCGGGGCCCCGGCCTCCACCCGCCCGTGGAAACCGGCGGTCAGCGCCGCCGCCGCCGACGTGGCACTCAGGGCCATCCGGTCCGGGGCATCCCTTCGTGAGACCCGTATCAGATGAGCGGCCGTGTCCTGCACGGCCCGGCCGACGACCTCCGGGGCGTCCGCGTCCGTCAGCCGGTGGCCGAGCGAGGCGGCGACCTCCTCGGTCGCCTCCCACCACAGCACCTCGGTGTCGACGAGCGTGCCGTCCATATCGTGACGTGCACGGCGACAGGGCGGCCGATCGAGTGGACGGACGACCGCTATGTGGCGGGCAGCGTGACGTTCAGCGTGAGCAACTCCTCGGACACGGCGCCGCTTTCACGCCACGCGGGGGACCTCTCCAGCCCGGCGGGTGGTTGAGGCCAGTCCCGATCAGCCTCCGGACGTGTCCAATTCGGCTTCCGCGCTGATCCCGGCGCAGTCGTACGGGTCCTTCAGCCACCCGTCCGGCAGGACAACCCGGTTGTTCCCCGACGTGCGACCGCGAGGCCCGTCCGCCCCCACCGGCCACGCCTGGTCCAGGTCCAGCTGAGCCAGCAGCTCGTCCAGCTCCCCCAGCGACGACGTGATCGCCAGCTTCTTGCGCATCTCGGAGCCCACCGCGAAGCCCTTCAGATACCAGGCCACGTGCTTACGGAAGTCGATCACCCCGCGCGCCTCGTCGCCGATCCACTCCCCCAGCAGCTCCGCATGCCGCCGCATGACGGCCGCGACCTCCTTGAGCGTCGGCGTCGCGTACGTTCCCGTACCCTCGAACGCCGCCACCAGGTCGCCGAACAGCCAGGGCCGCCCCAGGCATCCGCGTCCCACGACCACCCCGTCGCAGCCGGTCTCGCGCACCATCCGCAGCGCGTCGTCCGCCGACCAGATGTCGCCGTTGCCGAGTACGGGGATCTCCGGGACGTGCTCCTTGAGCCGGGCGATCGCGTCCCAGTCCGCCGTACCGCCGTAGTGCTGCGCCGCCGTGCGCCCGTGCAGCGCGATCGCCGTCACGCCCTCGTCGACGGCGATCCGGCCCGCGTCCAGGAAGGTGAGGTGATCGTCGTCGATACCCTTGCGCATCTTCATGGTCACGGGAAGCGCACCGGCATTGGACACGGCCTCGTTCAGGATCGCCCGCAGCAGCGGCCGCTTGTACGGAAGCGCGGAGCCGCCGCCCTTGCGGGTCACCTTGGGGACCGGGCAGCCGAAGTTCAGGTCGATATGGTCGGCCAGATTCTCGTCCACGATCATGCGGACCGCCTTGCCGACGGTCACCGGATCCACTCCGTAGAGCTGGATCGACCGCGGCGTCTCGGTCTCGTCGAAGTGGATGAGCTGCATCGTCTTCTCATTGCGCTCGACCAGCGCCCGCGTCGTGATCATCTCGCTGACGAACAGCCCCTTGCCGCCGCTGAACTCGCGGCACAGCGTGCGGAAGGGCGCGTTGGTGATGCCCGCCATCGGCGCGAGCACCACCGGGGGCTGTACGGCGTGCGGGCCGATCGTGAGCATCGAGGGGGACGGGGCAAGCGTGGTCATCCGTCCATTGTCGCGTACGACGGGACTCGTTAGTTAGCCGTACTATCCGCATATGTCCGAGCTCACACACCGACGGCGCCTGCTGGTGCTGGCGATCTGCTGCATGAGCCTGCTGATCGTCAGCCTCGACAACACCATCCTCAATGTCGCGCTGCCCTCCATCCGCCAGGAGCTGGGCGCCTCCGTCGCCGGAATGCAGTGGACGATCGACGCGTACACCCTCGTCCTCGCCTCACTGCTGATGCTCTCCGGCTCGACCGCCGACCGGATCGGCCGCCGCCGGGTCTTCCGGGCCGGGCTGGTCCTGTTCACGCTCGGCTCGCTGCTCTGTTCCCTCGCCCCGAACCTTCCCTCGCTGGTCGCTTTCCGCATGATCCAGGCCGTCGGTGGCTCCATGCTCAATCCGGTCGCGATGTCGATCATCACCAACACCTTCACCGACCCGCGCGAGCGCGCCCGCGCCATCGGGGTCTGGGGCGGCGTCGTCGGTATCTCGATGGCCGCCGGACCGCTGGTCGGCGGGGTGCTCGTGGACGGCGTCGGCTGGCGCTCGGTCTTCTGGGTCAATCTGCCCGTCGGCCTCGCCGCGCTGCTGCTGACCTGGCGCTACGTTCCGGAGTCCCGCGCCCCGAAACCGCGCCGGCCAGACCCCGTCGGGCAGCTCCTGGTCATCGTGCTGCTCGGCTCGCTCACGTACGCGATCATCGAGACGGATCTCGCCTTCGCCGCGGTCGCCGCCCTCGCGCTCACAGGACTGCTGCTGTGGGAGCCAAGACGACGCGAGCCCCTGATCGATCTGCGCTTCTTCCGCAGCGCGCCGTTCAGCGGGGCCACCGTCATAGCGGTGTGCGCCTTCGCCTCGCTCGGCGGCTTCCTGTTCGTCAACACCCTCTATCTGCAGGACATCCGCGGCCTGTCCGCGCTGCACGCCGGGCTGTACATGCTGCCGATGGCGGCGCTGACTTTCGTCTGCGCGCCCCTGTCCGGACGGCTGGTCGGCAGCCGGGGGCCGCGCCTCCCGCTGCTGATCGCGGGCACGGCGATGGCGGCGAGCGGGGTGCTCTTCGCCGCCTTCCGGGCCGAGACGTCGGATCCCCTGCTGTTCACCGGGTACGTGCTGTTCGGCCTCGGCTTCGGCTTCGTGAACGCGCCGATCACCAACACCGCCGTCTCCGGCATGCCGCGCGCCCAAGCCGGCGTCGCCGCGGCCGTGGCCTCCACGAGCCGCCAGATCGGCCAGACCCTCGGCGTCGCGGTCCTCGGGGCGGTCCTCGCGGCGGGGGTCGCCTCCACCTCGTACGCGCAGGGCTTTGTCGCGGCGAGCCGCCCCGCCTGGTGGGTCATCACCGGGTGCGGGCTGTGCGTCCTCGGGATCGGCGCGCTGACGAGCGGCACCTGGGCACAGGAGACCGCGCGGCGCACGGCGGAACGTCTGGACGAGCAGAGGGGAGCTCAGACCTCGGCGAGCGCCAGTGCCTGAAGCTTCTCCAGCCGCTCGCGGGCCTCGGCGTCCAGGGGTACGTAGGTGATCAGCCGGGGACCGGCGCTCGGCCCCAGCCACAGGTCTTGGTGCTCCAGGCGCAGCAGCCCGACATGGGCGTTGCGGATGAGTTTCCTCCTATTGCTCTGGCCGACCACCTCGTGCCGCGCCCACACCTCGCGGAACTCCGCGGACTTCTCCAGCCGCGCCAGCAGCGACTTCCAGGCGGGCTCGGCGAGGTGCCCGGCCATCGACGCGCGGAACTTGGCGGCCATCATCCCCTTGGCATCGCTGAGTTCGGCGACCGAGGCCCGCCAGTCGTCGTTGGTGAAGGCCAGGATCATGCAGTTGCGGTCCTCGGGCGGCAGCGCGTCGAGATCGCACAGCAGCCGTCCGTAGGTGCGGTTGTAGGCGAGGATGTCGTACCGGCTGTTCTGGACGCAGGCCGGGAACGGCTCCAGTTGCTCAAGCATCTTCCGCAGGGACGGAGTCACGGTCGGGCACGGTGTGCCGGGCGCCGGATCGGCCGCGCCCGCCAGCGCGAAGAGGTGGGTGCGTTCACTCGCGTCGAGGAGCAGGGCGCGGGCGATGGCGTCGAGCACCTGCGGGGAGACCTGGATGTCCCTGGCCTGCTCCAGCCAGGTGTACCAGGTGACGCCGACCGCGGAGAGCTGGGCGACCTCCTCCCGGCGCAGACCGGGGGTGCGCCGGCGGCGGCCGTGCGGCAGACCGACCTGCTCGGGGGTGATGCGCTCGCGACGGCTGCGCAGAAAGCCCGCGAGCTCGTGCCGTCGTACGTCGGTCTCCTGCACCATCGTGGTCATACTCCCAGGGTGCCGAATGGTTCAGCCCGTTGCCAGGTACTGCTTGTACCAGGATAAAGAGACTCTGGTACCAGGCTGGGCGGGCGAGGATCGTCGAGGCCGTGAGTGAGACCCGTGTCCTTCCCCCAACCCCCGTCCGCGCCACCGGCACCTCGAACGAACCGGCCCTCGGCCCGCTCGGCCTGTTCACCCTGCTGCTCGGCGCGGCACTTCCGCTGATCGACTTCTTCATCGTCAATGTCGCCCTGCCCACCATCGACCACGATCTCGCCGCGGGCCCCGCACTGCTCGAGCTGGTGATCGCCGGCTACGGGCTCTCGTACGCCGTGCTGCTCGTCCTCGGCGGACGCCTCGGGGACATGTTCGGCCGCCGCCGGCTCTTCCTGGTGGGCATGGCGGCCTTCGGCGTGACCTCGCTGGCCTGCGGACTCGCGCCTGACGCCTGGACGCTCGTCGGAGCGCGGGTGGCGCAGGGCGCCGCGGCCGCGCTGATGCTGCCGCAGGTGCTCGCCACCATCCAGTCGGCGACGGCCGGACCCCGCAGGGCCCGGGCGATGGGCCTGTACGGAGCGACCGCGGGCCTTTCGATGGTCGCCGGGCAGATCCTGGGCGGCGTGCTCGTCGCGGCCGACGTCGCGGGCAGCGGCTGGCGGGCGGTCTTTCTGGTGAACGTGCCGGTGGTGCTGATCGGCCTGGTGCTCGCGGCCCGCTCGGTTCCGAGGACGCGCTCCGCGCACCCCGCGCCCGTCGACGTGCCCGGCACTGTGCTGCTGGCCGTTGCCCTGCTGACGCTGCTGGCGCCGCTGACCGAGGGGCGTGCGGCGGGCTGGCCGCTGTGGACGTGGGTGGCCCTGGCGGTGTTCCCGCTCGCCGCGGTCGCCTTCTACCGGGTGGAGCGGCACGCCGACCGGCAGGGGCGCACGCCGCTGGTGCCGCCGAGCCTGTTCGGGCTGCTCTCGCTGCGGCGCGGTCTCGCGCTGGTGCTGCCGTTCTCGATCGGCTTCGGCGGCTTCATGTTCGTGATCGCGGTGGCGCTGCAGCAGGGCCTCGGGATGGGGGCGGTCGCCTCCGGCCTGGCGCTGGTGCCGATGGCGGTGGCCTTCTTCGGGGCGTCGCTGGCCGGTCCGCGGCTGGTCGTGCGGTACGGCACCCGGATCGTGACGGCAGGCTCGGTGCTCCAGGCCGTGGGCATCGCGCTCCTGGTACTGACCGTCCGGCGCGACTGGCCGGACGTGGGCTTCCTGGAACTGATGCCGGGCGTCGCCCTGGCCGGCTTCGGCCAGGGGCTCCAGCTGCCGGTGATTTTCCGGCTCGTGCTCTCCGAAATACCGGCGGAGCGGGCCGGCGTGGGCAGCGGGGTGATGGTGACGACGCAGCAGTCGGCCCTGGCACTGGGCGTGGCCACCCTGGGCTCGCTGTTCCTGTCGCTGGCCGGCTCGGGTGGGATGCGTCAGGCGCTGACCGTCACGCTGCTGGTGCAGCTGGGGATGATCGCGCTGACGGCGCTGCTGAGCCTGCGGCTGCCGCGCACGGTGAGCTGAGGAGGGCCGTACACGCCCGTGGGCCCGGACCGCGTCACGCGGTCCGGGCCCACGGCTGTGATCAGGCCTGCTCGTCCTGCGGCGCCTCCGCGTCGCCGCTGCTGCCCTGGGCGCGCTCACGCATCTTGCGCACCAGCTCCTGCTTCTGTTCGGCGGACGTCTTGCGGTCGGCGTTACGCGCCGGACCGTTGCCCTGCTGCTCGGCCCGGGACAGCTTCTTTCGCTGTCCGCCGACGCCGAGGAGGTTGTTACGGCTCTTGGCCATGGGGGTCTCCCATTGGTGGTGAGAAGTGACTGGGGAATCGTCAGACGGGGGCGGGGGCTGCCCGCCGCCTCTCACTCGTAGATCGGGAGATACGCATACATGCAGGCGACGGTACCGCGCCGACAGGGGTGGGGCACACAATTTCCGGCGTGACAGCTGCCGTGCGGGGCGTCGCGGATCCGGTGCCGCGGGGCATGACCGCCTGACGGCCCCGGCCCTACACGCTCGGGTCGACCGTCGCCTGGTGCTCCTGGGCGAGGTGTTCTTCGGCCTTGAGCCACGGCAGGAACTGCGCCCCCTTGCGCCAGCCGCAGGTGTCGCAGGTCAGCGTGCGCTGCATGCCCGACTTCGCTACATGCACGACGTGTTCACGGCCGTGCTGATCCCATCTGCTGACCTTGCTTGTGGTCGTGGACGGCATCGGTCCTCCTGGTGACGATTGCGCCCAGTGTGCAGCACGAACAACATCAACAGCGGAATCTTCCCGCTCTGTTGCTCAGGCTTCACCGCTTGCTCAGA
The DNA here is from genome assembly GCF_045207475.1 of Streptomyces sp. NBC_00885. Classification (NCBI taxonomy): domain Bacteria; kingdom Bacillati; phylum Actinomycetota; class Actinomycetes; order Kitasatosporales; family Streptomycetaceae; genus Streptomyces; species Streptomyces sp. NBC_00885. Next base: position 5,839,994 of record NZ_CP108796.1, on the reverse strand, counting down.
CGTCACGCTCAGGAAGCGGCGCCGCCCTCCAGAAATCTCAGCACCGCCAGCACCCTGCGGTGGTCGCCATCGGCGCGCGGCAGGTCGAGTTTGGCCAGGATGCTGTTGATGTGTTTGGCGACGGCGCTCTCGCTGACGACGAGGCGTCCGGCTATCGCGGCATTGGACCGGCCCTCCGCCATGAGGGCCAGGACGTCCCGCTCCCGCTCGGTGAGCCGTTCCAGCGGATCGTTGCGCTGCCGCACGAGGAGCTGGGCGACGACCTGCGGGTCCAGGGCGGTTCCTCCGTCGGCGACGCGGCGCAGCATGTCGATGAACTCCTCGACGTCCGCCACGCGTTGTTTGAGGAGATATCCGATGCCGCTGGTGTTGGCGGCGATGAGCTCGGCCGCGTACCGCTCCTCGACGTACTGCGACAGCATCAGTACGGACGTGTCCGGCCACTGTTCCCGGATCCGCAGCGCGGCCCGTACGCCTTCGTCGGTGAAGCCGGGCGGCATCCGGACATCGACGACGGCGATGTCCGGGCGGTGTTCGGCGACCGCGGCCAACAGGCCCTCCGCGTCGCCGACTTCGGCGACGACCTCGAATCCGGCCATTTCGAGGATCTTGACGACGCCGATCCTGAGCAGAATCGAGTCCTCGGCGATCACAGCGCGCATGGCAGCTCCACGGTCATGACGGTCGGGCCCCCGGTGGGGCTGCTCATCCGGAAGGTCCCGTCGACGGAGCCCACCCGCTGGGTGAGTCCGGTGAGGCCGGTGCCGCGGGAGGAGTCTGCGCCGCCCACGCCGTCGTCGGCGACGATCACCCGCAGTATCTCTCCCAGCCGGGAGACGCTCACGTCCGCCCTGGTGGCCCGGGCGTGCTTGGCGATATTGGTGAGGGCTTCGGAGACCACGAAGTAGGCGACGGCTTCGACGGCGGGTGCGGCGCGCTCCGGCAGGTCGGCCCGCAGTCGTACGGGCAGGGGCGCCCGGGCGGCGAGTCCCGGCAGGGCCGCGTCCAGGCCGAGTTCGTCGAGGACGGCCGGATGCAGGCCGCGTACCAGGTTGTTGAGTTCTTCGATCGATTCCTTGGCCTCGCGGTGTGCGTCGTCGATGACCTGCCGCACCTCGGGCGGCAGGTCTTTGAGGGTGACCTTGGCGATCCCCAGGTTGAGGGCGAGGGACACGAGGCGCTGCTGGGCGCCGTCGTGGAGGTCCCGTTCGATGCGGCGGCGCTCGGCGACAGCGGCGTCCACGGCCCCGGCGCGGCTTTCGGTGAGGTCTTCGACGCGCCGTTTCAGTGCCTCGCCGCGGCTGTCCCTGAGCAGGGCGGGGGCAATGCGGTTCTCGAGCCGTACGAGCGCTCCGGCGAGCTGCGGCACGGCGGCGAGTGCGAGCAGGCCCGCGGCCGTCACGTAGGCGGCCTGAGTGGTGTAGCCCGGGTGGTCGAGGCGCAAATCGGCCGGCAGCAGCATGATCCACGCGTAGACCGTGGTCGCCGCGGTTCCCGCCAGCAGGAGCAGGAGGACGAGCAGTTCGAGTGCGCCGAGGCAGGGGGCCACAAGCCAGTTGTACGCGAACTGCCGTCCCGGCACGGCCAGTCGCAGCCTCGGCAGCTCCACTCCGCACAGCTCGCGATAGCGCCACCGGTGGGCCTCGGTGAGGCCGAATCCGGCGACGGTGACGAGGAGGACGGGGATGGGCAGGACTGCCGGGGCCGAGCTGGACGTCCCTGCCACCGTCTTGACGATCAGCGTCACGGTCCACAGGAACAGCGGCGCCGCGAGGAGGTGCAGCGGCACCCCGGTTGCGACGAAGAGGAGGTCTCGCCGCAGCCGTGTGAGCGTGCGGCGCAGCCGTGGCGGGATGGTCATGATCCAACCGTATGCGGCGGGCCTGCGCGGCCGCCATGAACTCCCTTGCCCTATCGGGGGTGCAACTGGCACCACCCCAGGTCGGAAACCTGTGTTACTGACTGTGACGGCCCGCCACAGGAGTGTTGATCACGAGCCCGAAAGCCGGGTTCCGTGACCCGTGAAGGACACTCCCCATGGCCATCCTCGCCTTCAACTCCCCTGTCCCGACGTGTATGTGGCAGGGCAGGCTGCTCACCGGCGCGGGGCTCGCGCTGCTGCCCTGGATGGGGTATCTCGCCGGCACGCTGCCGCCCGGACAGGCCGCGGCGTGGGTGGCTCTCGACACCCTGGAGGCCGTCTGTCTGCTGACGGCGGGCACCCGGCTGGTACGGGGTGGGGGCGGCCATCGTGCGGCGGCGGCCGGGGCCGCGCTGCTGCTGACGGCCGACGCCTGCGTCGATCTGCTCACGTCCGCACCGGGCGCCGAGCTGGCGGCGGCCATGGCGATGGCCCTCTGCGCGGAGCTGCCGCTCGCGGCGCTGTGCGGGGTACTCGCGGTACGCCGGAGCCCCCGGTGCCTGTGACACCGGGGGCTCCTCGTCGTACTGCGTGCCGCGTAGGACCCGATCAGCAGCCGAGCAGACGGCTGCCCAGGTACTGCTGGATCTGGTCCAGGGAGACACGCTCCTGCTGCATGGTGTCGCGCTCGCGCACGGTCACCGCGTTGTCGTCGAGGGTGTCGAAGTCGACGGTGACGCAGAACGGCGTGCCGATCTCGTCCTGGCGGCGGTAGCGGCGGCCGATGGCGCCCGCGTCGTCGAACTCGATGTTCCAGTGCTTGCGCAGGTCCGCCGCGAGGCCCTTGGCCTTCGGGGACAGCTGCGGGTTGCGCGACAGCGGCAGCACCGCGACCTTGACGGGCGCGAGGCGCGGGTCGAGGCGCATCACGGCGCGCTTCTCCATGACGCCCTTGGCGTTCGGCGCCTCGTCCTCGTTGTACGCGTCGAGGAGGAAGGCGAGCATGGAGCGGCCGACACCGGCTGCGGGCTCGATGACGTACGGGGTGTAGCGCTCGCCGGCTTCCTGGTCGAAGTACGACAGGTCGTGGCCCGACGCCTTGGAGTGCGCGGTGAGGTCGTAGTCGGTGCGGTTGGCGACGCCCTCGAGCTCGCCCCACTCGCTGCCGCCGAACTGGAAGCGGTACTCGATGTCCGCGGTGCGCTTGGAGTAGTGGGAGAGCTTCTCGGCCGGGTGCTCGTACCAGCGCATGTTCTCCTCACGAAGACCCAGGTCGCGGTACCAGCTCCAGCGCTGCTCCATCCAGTATTCCTGCCACTTCTCGTCCTCGCCCGGCTTGACGAAGAACTCCATCTCCATCTGCTCGAACTCGCGGGTGCGGAAGATGAAGTTGCCCGGAGTGATCTCGTTCCGGAAGGACTTGCCCATCTGGGCAATGCCGAACGGCGGCTTCCTTCGCGAAGTCTGCTGGACCTGCGCGAAGTTGGTGAAGATGCCCTGCGCGGTCTCGGGGCGCAGATAGGCGACGGAGCCGGAGTCCTGGGTCGGGCCGAGGTGCGTGGCGAGCAGCCCGGAGAACTGCTTGGGCTCGGTGAAGGTGCCCTTGTTGCCGCAGTTGGGGCAGTTGAGGTCGGCGAGGCCGTTCGCGGGGGCGTGGCCGTGCTTCTCCTCGTACGCCTCCTCCAGGTGGTCCGCGCGGAACCGCTTGTGACAGGAGGTGCACTCGGTGAGCGGGTCGGTGAAGGTGGCGACGTGGCCGGAGGCCTCCCAGACCTCGGTGGCCAGGATCACCGACGAGTCGATACCGACGACGTCCTCGCGCGAGGTGACCATGTAGCGCCACCACTGGCGCTTGATGTTCTCCTTCAGCTCGACACCCAGCGGCCCGTAGTCCCAGGCGGCACGCTGACCGCCGTAGATCTCACTGCTCGGGTAGACGAAGCCACGGCGCTTGCTCAGGTTGACGATGGTGTCGATCTTGTCGGCGGCCACGGTGCTCTCTTCATTACGACGACGACGGGAATTAACAGGTGCGGCGCGGAGCGCCTCGGTGAGGGGTGGTGGTCGGGAGACGGTTGGGCGAATGCTTCAGGTTACCGGCGGCCGCACCCCCCGGATCAAATCGGTTCCGGGTAGGGGGAGCCCGGGGACGTTGTTGACAATCGTTTCCACTTTTGTTGAAAATGACTGTCATGAACGTACGCCGCCTCATACCCGCCACCGCCGCCGCCGGAGCCGTCACCCTCGGCCTCGTGACCCTCTCCGCCTGCTCCACCTCCAGCGCCGCCGACGGCAAGAGCAGCGACGGCAGGCTCAAGGTGGTGGCGTCGTTCTACCCCATGCAGTACCTGGCCGAGCAGATCGGCGGTGACCACGTCACCGTCTCCACCCTCACCAGGCCCGGCGTCGAGCCGCACGACCTGGAGCTGGGGCCCCGCCAGACCGCAGAGCTGAACGAAGCGGGCTACATCGTCTACCTCAAGGGCGTCCAGCCCGCCGTCGACAAGGCCATCGCCCAGTCCGAGGCGAAGAACAAAGTCGACGCCGCCACCCTCACCAAGCTGGAGCACCACGGCACCGAGGGCGGCCACAGCCACGAGGGCGAGGAGGCCGGCCACGACGAGCACGAGGGCGAGGCGGGCTCCGACCCCCACATCTGGCTCGACCCGGTGAAGTACGCCGAGGTCGCCAAGGGCGTCGGCACGTCCCTGGAGAAGGCCGACCCGGACCACGCCGCGGACTACAAGAAGAACACCGACGCACTTCTCACCAAGCTGAACGGGCTGAACAGCGCGTACCAGCAGGGCCTGAAGACCGCCGCGACCAAGACCTTCATCACCACCCACTCCGCCTTCGGCTACCTCGCCGAGCGGTACGGCCTGGACCAGGAGGGCATCGCGGGCATCGACCCCGAGTCCGAGCCCAGCCCCGCCCGTATCAAGCAGCTCCAGACCATCGCGAAGAAGGACAAGGTCACCACGGTCTTCTTCGAGACGCTCGCCAGCGACAAGACGGCGAAGACCCTGGCCGAGGACACCGGTCTGAAGACGGACGTCCTCGACCCCCTCGAAGGAATTACGGACAAGTCCCGGGGCCGTGATTATCTGCAGGTCATGGAGTCCAACCTGGCCGCGCTGCAGAAGGCTCTCGGCGCGAAGTGACACCTGTTGTGGAGGCAACCGTGGCATCGGTGAACGAGCCCGTCATATCCGTCCGCGGGGCCAGGGCCTCGCTCGGCTCCCGACCGGTGCTGCGCGGCATCGACCTCACCGTCCAGCGCGGTGAGGTGGTCGCCCTGCTCGGCGCCAACGGCTCGGGCAAGTCCACCGCCGTACGGTCCCTGATCGGCCAAGTGCCGCTCACCGACGGCGAGATCGCCCTGTTCGGCACAGAGCTGCGCACCTTTCGCTCGTGGGCGCGCATCGGTTACGTACCGCAGCGCACCACCGCCGCGAGCGGCGTGCCGGCGACCGTGCGCGAGGTCGTCTCCTCTGGCCGGCTGTCCCGCAGCAGGCTGGGCCTGCTGTCGAAGGCCGACCGGGCCGCCGTGCAGCGTGCCATCGAGCTCGTCGGTCTCACCGACCGCGCCAAGGACTCCGTGAGCGCGCTGTCCGGCGGCCAGCACCAGCGAGTGCTGATCGCCCGCGCGCTCGCCTCCGACCCCGAACTGCTGATCATGGACGAGCCGATGGCGGGCGTGGACCTGGTCAGCCAGGAGATCCTCGCCGGGACACTGCGCGAGCAGGTCGCCGCCGGTACGACGGTCCTGCTCGTCCTGCACGAGCTGGGCGCGCTGGAGCCGCTCATCGACCGCGCGGTCGTGCTGCGGGACGGCTGCGTGGTCCACGACGGGCCGCCGCCGAAGGCTGTGGGCCAGCATGCCCTGCCCGGCCACGACCACGTACACCCCCACGCGGCCGACGAGCCGCTCCGCACGGGACTGCTGACCTGATCATGGAAATCCTCGAGACAGCCTTCATGCAGCGGGCGCTCATCGCCGCCCTGCTGGTCGGCATCACCGCCCCCGCCATCGGCATCTACCTGGTGCAGCGCCGGCAGGCCCTGATGGGCGACGGCATCGGCCATGTCGCGATGACCGGTGTCGGCCTCGGCTTCCTGCTGTCGACCAACCCGATCTGGATGGCGACGGTCGTCTCCGTCGTCGGCGCGGTCACGATGGAACTGATCCGGGCGTACGGGCGCACGCGCGGCGACATCGCGCTGGCGATGCTCTTCTACGGCGGTATGGCGGGCGGTGTCCTGCTGATCAACATCTCGGACACCGGCTCCACGGCGAATCTCAGTTCGTTCCTGTTCGGCTCGCTGTCCACGGTCTCCGACGCGGACCTCACCGCGATCTCGCTGCTCGCCGCGTTCGTGGTGCTCGTCTCGCTGGGGCTGCGGCGGCAGCTGTTCGCCGTGAGCCAGGACGAGGAGTTCGCGCGGGTGACCGGACTTCCGGTGCGCTGGCTGAATCTGCTGATCGCCGTCACCGCGGCGGTCACGGTGAGCGTGGCGATGCGTGTCGTCGGGCTGCTGCTGGTCAGCGCTCTGATGGTGGTCCCGGTGGCCGCGGCCCAGCAGATCTCCCGCTCCTTCAAGGCGACCTTCACGGTGGCCGTGGCTATCGGAGTCGCCGTAACTCTGGCCGGAACCACCACCTCCTACTACCAGGACGTGCCGCCAGGAGCGACGATCGTACTGATGGCCATCGGGGTCTTCGTGGCGCTGACCGCGCTGGCGACACCGCTGGCGAGGCGGCGTGCACGCACACTGGAGGCGAACGCGGCACAGTGCACGGCGGACGTGCCGGGCACCCGGCAGGCCGGCGACGACGTCAAGGTCTGATCGCGGGCCTGACAGAATGGCCCGACGGATGTGCGGGCGAAGCGAGGAGGCAGCTGTGGTGACGGCGCCAACCGGCGGGAACACGGCCCCAGTGCGAGGCCGGTCGACCCGGCAGCGCGCCGCGGTGGCGGCGGCGCTCGACGAGGTGGACGAGTTCCGCAGCGCGCAGGACCTGCACGACATGCTCAAGCACCGCGGCGACTCGGTCGGCCTGACCACGGTCTACCGGACCCTTCAGTCGCTGGCGGACGCGGGCGAGGTGGATGTACTGCGCACGTCCGACGGCGAGTCCGTCTACCGCCGCTGCTCGACGGACGACCATCACCACCACCTGGTGTGCCGCGTCTGCGGCAAGGCGGTGGAGGTGGAGGGCCCGGCGGTGGAGCAGTGGGCCGAGACGGTGGCGTCGCAGCACGGCTATGTGAACGTGGCGCACACGGTGGAAATCTTCGGCACCTGCGCGGACTGCGCGGTCGCGACGCCGGAGTCCTGACGGTTCCACGCGGGGCGCGGGTCCCTTCGCGGGGCTCGGCGGTCCGGGGCTCGGGCGTCGGGCTCGCCCGGCACGCTGGGGCGCGGGGGTCCGGGCCTCGGGTTGCGGGCTCGCACGGTGCCGGGCGCACCGTCTGGGCCGCTACGGAACCGGCGCACCCCGCGGCGCGAAGCTGCCGCCAAGGGGGTCTGGGGCGTCAGCCCCCACGTCAACCTCTCCCCCGGGGGTCTGGGGGCGAAGCCCCCAGTTTCGGGATGGGGGTACCTCCCACGGCCGCCAGGCCGTAGGGGCGGGCGGGGTGGGGGACAACCCCCGCCCGCACCGCGAACGCCCGCACCCCAACCTGGCCCCCAGGCGAAGCCCCCGCCTCAGCCAGCCGTACCCTCCGGCCGACCCCGCATCGCCTCCAGCTCCTCGTTCGGAATCGCCCCCCCGAAGCGACGGTCCCGCTGCGCGTACTCCAGGCACGCCCGCCACAGGTCCCGCCTGTCGAAGTCCGGCCACAGCACGTCCTGGAACACCATCTCCGCGTAACTGCTCTGCCAGATCAGGTAGTTGGACGTCCGCTGTTCGCCGCTCGGCCGCAGGAACAGGTCCACGTCCGGCATGTCCGGGTAGTACAGGTACTTCGCGAAGGTCTTCTCGTTGACCTTCGACGGGTCGAGCTTGCCCGCCGCCACGTCCCGCGCGATCGCCTGCGCCGCGTCCGCGACCTCCGCGCGCCCGCCGTAGTTGACGCAGAAGTACAGCGTCATGGCGTCGTTGTTCTTCGTCTGCTCCTGCGCGATCTGGAGCTCCTGGACGACGGACTTCCACATCTTCGGCATCCGGCCGACCCAGCGGATACGGATGCCCAGCTCGTCCATCTCGTCGCGCCGGCGCCGGATGACGTCCCGGTTGAAGTTCATCAGGAAGCGCACCTCGTCGGGCGAGCGCTTCCAGTTCTCGGTGGAGAAGGCGTACAGCGAGAGGTTCTTGACGCCCATCTCCAGGCAGCCCTTGAGCACATCGAGGACGACGCCCTCGCCGACCTTGTGCCCCTCGGTGCGCGGCAGCCCGCGCTCCTTGGCCCAGCGGCCGTTGCCGTCCATGACGCACGCCACATGGCCTGGCACCAGCTCGCCGGGGATCTTCGGCGGGCGCGCGCCGGACGGGTGCGGCTCGGGGACCTTGTACTCGCGGCGGGACCGGCCCAGGATTCCGCGTCGTGCCATGCGGCTCACATCTCCTATTTCTCTACGTACCTCAGCGAGCGCAGGCCGCGCTCCAAGTGCCAGTGCAGATAGGCGGACACCAGCCCGCTGCCCTCCCTGACGTGGCGCGCCTCGCACGCGTCCGCCGTGGGCCAGTCGCCGGTCAGCAGCGCGCTGAGCAGACCGATGGCCTCCGCAGAGGGTACGACGCTGCCGGGCACCCGGCAGTCGCCGCATATGACGCCGCCGGCGGCGGCGGAGAAGAACCGGTTCGGCCCGTGCATGCCGCATTTCGCGCAGTCCTCGAAGCTGGGCGCGTAGCCGTTGACGGCGAGGGAGCGCAGCAGGAACGCATCGAGGATCAGGTGCGGCGCGTGCTCGCCACGGGCGAGGGTGCGCAGGGCGCCGACGAGGAGCAGGTACTGCTGGACGGCCGGCTCGCCCTCGTGGTCGGTGAACCGCTCGGCGGTCTCCAGCATCGCGGTGCCCGCGGTGTAGCGGGCGTAGTCGGTGACGATGCCGCCACCGTACGCGGCGATGGTCTCACTCTGGGTGCACAGGGGGAGCCCGCGCCCGACGAGTTCGCTGCCGCGGGCGAAGAACTGCACGTCCACATGCGAGAAGGGCTCCAGCCGCGCCCCGAACTTGGACTTGGTCCGCCGCACGCCGCGTGCGACGGCCCGCACGCGCCCGTGCCCGCGCGTGAGCAGCGTGATGATGCGGTCGGCCTCGCCCAGCTTCTGGGTGCGCAGGACAACGCCGTCGTCACGAAAAAGACTCATCGCGCGCCCCCACGGGTGTCCGGCCGGGGGGCCGGGGGGTCACGGAACAGGCTCATGCAGCCATTGTCCCGTACGGACAACGGCCGCCCGCCATCGGATCGTCAATCCTCCACGCGCTCCTCAAGACGTACGGTCACCGAGTCCCCCGCCTCCTTCCCGATCGCCTTGCGCACGTCCGCCTTCACGGGCAGCTTGTGCGTGCCGTCGCCGAGGGCCATGAAGGAGCTCCGGAACGGATGACCGTCGATCGTCCCCCTGACCTTGACCAGGCCCCGGGTGCCGAAGTACTCGACCGACTCGGGCCACACCAGATACGTCCAGCCGCCCTTCTCAGGGCTCTTCTGCAGCGTCGCGCTGAATTGTTTGTCCATGCGGATAGGACGGCCCGAGGCGGGCAAACTCATCGCCCCCTCCCGATCGGTGCGGCGTCCGTCGGGTTTCGCACCGAACCATTCCATAGAAGAATTGGGCAGACACCCCTGACGTGCGGGCCACGCCACCATTGCAGCGATCGGGGCCAGCGTGTCGTCCAGCGATACCAGGTTGAGTACGCATCCCTTCGGCACCACGAACGCCGACGGCAATGCGGAACGTGACGATGCACTGGCTGAAGCCGTCCTCAAAGCCGTCGAGGTGACCGGGGCGCATGCGGCGAGCGTGTTCCTGGTCTCGCGCAACCGTCAGACGCTGATACTCGCCGCGGCGGCCGGGATGCCGCCTTCCCTGCTCGGCGGCTGGCGGCGGATTCCTGTGAACAGTGGCATTCCCGTGGCGGAGGCGTTCCGCTCCGGGCGGACGGTCCATCTGGTCGACGCCGAAGACACCATGCGGCGTTTTCCTCAGCTCGCGGTCGCGTTGCCCTACCCCTTCGGCTCCGCCTCCGTACCGGTCACGGCGGGGCAGGAGGCCTTTGGTTCCATGGCCGCGGTGTGGGCCGCCAGGTCCGGAGGGGAAGGGCTGTCCAAGGCCCAGCGACGTCAGTTGCGTACCGCAGCCGGCCGCCTCGGCGCAGCACTCGCCCATCTGAACGCGCGCGGCGTCGACGTCGGGTACGAAATGGAGACCGGCCCGCTGGAGGTCCCGGTACCTTCCCCGTCAGCGGTACGGGTGGGCCTGTTCGACTGGAACCTCGCCACCGGGGCCCTGGAGGCGGACGCCACCGTGTGCGCGGCCTTCGGCCTCACCCCGGGCGAGTACGACGGACGAGCGGCCACGCTGGAGGCCAAGGTGCACCCCGCGGACCGTCCCGGTTTCCGCGGTGCCGCCCGTGCCGCACTCAAGAACGGCCGCGTCCTCGCCCAGAGTCTGCGCGTGCCGGAGAAGGGCGGCGGGCACCGCACCATCGAGCTGTGGGGCCGGGTACCCGAACCCGACGCCGCCCCCAAGTCGCGGCCCCACCTGGTGGGCGGGGTCCTCGACCTCGGATCCGGTATGGCCGCCGTCGCGGCGATAGAACGGCTCGCGGACGGCTTCTTCGCGCTCGACCGCGAGGGGCGTGTGGCCTACGCCAACCACAGCCTGGTGCGGCTGTTGCACGTACGCAGGGAGGATCTGGTGGGCCGCCGCCCCTGGGACGTTGTGCCGTGGCTGGCCGATCCCGCCTACGAAGACCGTTTCCGGGCCGCCAGGGTCTCCCAGCAGCCCGTCTCCTTCCTGGCCCGCTCCCCCGACCGGTGGCTCGTCTTCTCGCTCCGCCCGGATGCCCAGGGCCTGACCGGCTGGGCCGCCCCGGCCGGACAACCGGTCCCGGCCGGAGCCGAGCCCGGGGCACCCCTCGATGAGGCAGGAGGAGCCGCTCCGTCCTCTTCGCGGCTGACGCCGGCGCCCCTGGGCGCCATCTATCGCGTCCTTCAGATGAGCAGCGCCCTGACCGAGGCGGTCACCGCGCGCGAAGTGTGCGACGTCGTCGCCGACCAGCTCATGCCCGCCGTCGGCGGTGACCGACTGGCGATGCTCGTGGTGCACGAGCGGCACGTACATCTGCTGTCGCAGCGTGGCTACCGTGAGAACTTTCTGGAGCGGTTCGAGGGCCTGCCGCTGCATGACGCGGCCCGGGAGCCCGTGACCGGGGCGCTGACCTCCGGGGTGCCGCTGTTCATCGAATCGCGGGAAGAGTTCAATGCGTCCTATCCCGAGCTCCAGCCCGAGTCCAGCTCCTTCGTGTTCCTGCCCCTGATCGCCTCCAGCCGTCCCGTGGGTGCCTGCATCATGGGCTTCGACGAGGTCCACCGGTTCTCCGACGAGGAACGGAGCCTCCTCACCGCGCTGAGCGGGCTGATCGCCCAGGCACTGGAACGTGCCAGGCTCTACGACGCCGAATTCACCCTCGCCCGGGGCCTGCAGAACGCGCTGCTTCCGCACCGGCTGCCCGTACTGCCGGGCGTCCGCGTCACCGGCAGGTACCTGCCTGGTACGCGCGGGATGCACATCGGCGGTGACTGGTACGACGTGATCCCCACGGACCGTGGCGTCGTGCTGGTCGTCGGGGACGTCGAGGGCCACAACGTCGCTGCCGCAGCCGCCATGGGCCAACTCCGAAGCGCGGTACGGGCCTTCGCCTCCGCGGGCCACCGGCCGAGCGATGTGATCGCCAGTACCAACCGGCTGCTCATCGACCTCGACCCCGGGCTCCTCGCGAGTTGCTGTTACGTCCTCCTCGACCCGGGGCCGGGAGTCGCGCACGTGGTGCGCGCGGGCCACTGCCAGCCCCTCCTGCGCCGACCCGACGGGCACACCGACATCCTGGATCTGCCGGGCGGCCTGCTCCTCGGAGTGGAACGCACCGCCGACTACCCGGAATCGGAGCTGACTCTTGTGCCCGGCTCGGTGCTGGCCCTCTACACGGACGGACTGATCGAGACACGCGAGTCCGACATCGGTGTGGGCACGGACCGGCTACGGAGCTTGCTGGCCCATGCTGCTGCGGGCTCCCTCGAAGAACTGGCCGACGCACTGCTGCGGGACGCCCGCCAGTCCCCGAACCGCATGGACGACATCGCGCTGCTGCTCACCAAGTACACCCGCGCCTCGCCGCCTTAGCCCCCCGCCGGGTCAGCGGAAGCGGGCACCGGACGGCCACTTCAGGTCACCTCGCCCCGGCTGCGCGCGTTCACGTACGCCGTCGTCGCACTGATCCGCTCCACCGCGGTCGCGAGCCGCACCGCGTCCGGCTCGCACTCCCACTCCCGGCCCCCGCCGACGGGTCTCAGCAACAGTCGCGCCCCCGCCTCCCCCATGAGCCGGCCCACCCTGCCGGTGCGCATGTCGACGACGTACGTCCCGATGGGCCCGGTCACCGTGCCGCGCCGCCTTCCTTCGGCAGTACTGCCGTGAGCATGCGGACCACGTCGACGGTGCAGCGCCCCAATTCGACCAGGGGACAGGGCGCCTCCCGTGCGTACGAGGCGGGCTCCAGGCGCAGTGACGGCAGGGTGATGCCGTAGCGCTCCAGGGCCGTCCGTAAATTGTTCACAGCTTCCTCCGCCTCTTCGATGCATTCCATCGAGTGCCGCGGGTTTTCCTTGCTCGCCATGACTGCCCTTCCCGATCCGGATTCGCCTTTCGCATTACAACTGTGAGGGCTCGCAGCTACGCTCAACAGAGGGCCGCGCACTACAACTGGGCAGCAGTAACAAGGGGTTTGATCCATGGCCAATGGTTCACGGCAGGCGGCTTGGGAGTTCTTCGGTGCCGAGTTGAAGCGGCTCCGGGAGGACGCGGGAATCACTCAGGCGGCCCTGGGGGCAAGCGTTTTTGTGTCGGGAGGTTACATCGGCCAATTCGAACAGGCCATTCGGAAGCCGCAATTGGATGTGGCTCAGCGGATCGATGAGACGCTGCAAACCGGAGGCTTTTTCGAGCGGATGTGCCGGAAGCTGATCAATAGCTCGCGGTACGCGGACTACTTCGCGGCTGCGGCGGAGCTTGAGGCTCTCGCGACGAGGATCAGCGAGTTCGCGCCCACCGTCGTCCCAGGACTCCTCCAGACCGCGGAGTACGCCCAGGCGGTCGTTCTGGCCAGCAATCCGCTCGCCTCCGAGGAGTACGTCCAGGAGACGGTCAAGGCACGGATAGACCGCGCCCAGATCCTGAAGGACGCTGCACGGCCCGTGTATTGGGCGATCCTGCACGAGACCGCTCTGCGGATCCCCGCGGGCGGCCCTGTCGCCATGGCGCGCCAGCTGGACCACATCGCGGCGCTGGTGCGCGAGCGCAAGACCCTGATCCAGGTGCTGCCGTACGCGGCCGGTGCGTACCCACAAATGGGCAAGATGCTCACGCTCATGGAGTTCGAGGACGCCCCGCCAACTGCCTATACGGAGGCCGTGTATTCGGGGAATCTGCTGGACGATCCGGCGGTGGTGAAGCGGACACAAGCGGCCTACGATCTGCTGAGGGCCGCCGCGTTGTCGCCGGAGGCGTCCCTGGCCCTGATCGAATCGGCGGCGGAGGACTTCAGACGATGCGTGAGTGCGACCTGAGCACCGCCCAGTGGCGCAAGAGCAGCTACAGCGACGGGCACGGCGGCGACTGCGTCGAAGTGGCTTACGACTTCCCGGGCGCCGCCTGGCGCAAGAGCACGCACAGCGACGGCGACGGCGGTAGCTGCGTGGAAGTCCTCGACAACGTCCCCGGCGTCGTCCCCGTCCGCGACAGCAAGAACCCCAACGGCCCCGTCCTCGTCATCGGAGCCGCCAGCTGGACCTCTTTCGTTGAGGGTGTTCGCCGCCAGGCGGGGTCATCTCCACGTCCTTGTTGATGGCGCGGGCCATGATCACCCCGATGAGGATCAACCCGACGCTGAACCAGGACGCCGCCGCGTCGAAGATCAGGGAGACGACGCCCACCGGGATGATCAGACCCGCCAGCGGGGTCAGCAGGTTGCGCACCGGCGGTGGGGTCCCGGCGCCGTGGCTGCGGGCGCGGACGACATGGGGGTACCACTCCGAGAAGCTCATCGCGGTGACCATCGCCGCGATCTGAATGATCCAGGTGGTCCAGAGGTTGTCCGGGTTGTGCAGGACGAGGTCGCCGAAGCCGCCCGCGAGGGCTGCCACGAGGAACGCCGTTCCCCAGACGCCGGTGATCACATAGTTGATGTGGAGGAACTCCGGCGACTTCCAGTACTCGGGGCCGACCCGTTCGCGCCCGTACTGCATCGTGAACGGCACCCGTACCGCCATGGAGCCGAAGGCGATGACCACCAGCGTGAGGTTGGAGATCTCGCCCGCGTAGGTGTCGAGCCATCGATAGGTGCCGGGCGACGCGGCGACTCCGACGGTGGCCAGGGCGGCGAAGAAGACGACGCCCGCCACTTCGAGGATCTTGAGCGAGATGCCGCGGTAGAGCATCCGCCCCGCGCAGAAGAGCACGACCGCCAGGGCGAGGGCGAGGCCCACCGCCAGTCCGAAGCGGCCGGGGCCGACGAGGACCGAGAAGGCGATCCACGGGGACAGGCCGACGATCGGGCTTTCCAGCGCGGCGTCGAGACGGCCGCCGGGTGCCGTGCGTGAGGCAGGGTTCATGGCGGGGGCCCCTTCGCCGGGCAGATCCTCCTGCACTCCAGCGTGCCGCGAGATCCCCCGCCGCGCTACACCGGTGGGCCGGGGGCGCCGAGGGTGGCCGGAGAACTGGAGGTTAGGGTGTCCTTACCCCGCCCCTCCCGGGTGCCGGGTCATAGATCAGGCTTATGGGTCCATAGGTGCAGGGCGGGTACCGCGGTGGGAGCGCCGTTGCCAGGGTGGCGTACGAGAGTCGGCTCCCTCCGCACGCGCCTGGCCGTCTCACTCGCCGGGTCACGCCCGTGGACATCGTTCGAAGGGAACCATTCATGCCCCGCCCTCTGCGGATCGCGATCGTCGGTGCCGGCCCCGCCGGAATCTACGCCGCCGACGCCCTGCTGAAGTCCGAGGCCGCAGTCGAGCCCGGTGTGTCCATCGACCTCTTCGAGCGGATGCCCGCGCCGTTCGGCCTCATCCGGTACGGCGTCGCGCCCGACCACCCGCGGATCAAGGGCATCATCACCGCACTCCACCAGGTGCTCGACAAGCCGCAGATACGCCTCTTCGGAAATGTCGACTACCCGAGCGACATCGCCCTGGACGATCTGCAGGAGTTCTACGACGCGGTGATCTTCTCCACCGGCGCGGACGCGGACCGGGACCTCGACATACCCGGCATCGAGCTGGACGGCTCGTACGGCGCCGCGGACTTCGTGTCCTGGTACGACGGGCACCCCGATGTGCCGCGCACCTGGCCGCTGGAGGCGGAGAAGGTGGCCGTACTCGGCGTCGGCAATGTCGCCCTCGACGTGGCCCGCATCCTGGCCAAGACCGCGGACGAGCTGCTGCCGACCGAGATCCCGCCGAACGTGTACGACGGCCTGAAGGCCAACAAGGCCTTCGAAGTGCACGTGTTCGGGCGGCGCGGCCCGGCGCAGGCCAAGTTCAGCCCGATGGAACTGCGGGAGCTCGACCACTCGCCGAACATCGAGGTGATCGTCGACCCCGAGGACATCGACTACGACGACGGCTCCATCGCCACCCGCCGCGCCAGCAAGCAGGCGGACATGGTCGCGAAGACCCTGGAGAACTGGGCGATCCGCGACGTCGGCGACCGTCCGCACAAGCTGTTCCTGCACTTCTTCGAGTCCCCCGTCGAGGTCCTCGGCGAGGACGGCCGGGTGGCGGGGCTGCGTACGGAGCGGACGCGGCTGGACGGCACGGGCAACGTCACCGGTACCGGCGAGTTCCACACCTGGGACGTGCAGTCCGTCTACCGGGCGGTCGGCTATCTCTCCGACGAACTGCCCAAGCTGCCCTTCGACTTCATCAGCGGGACCGTGCCGCACGAGGGCGGCCGCGTCATCGAGGCCGGCGAGCACCTCCAGTCGACGTATGTGACGGGCTGGATCAAGCGCGGCCCGGTCGGCCTCATCGGCCACACGAAGGGCGACGCGAACGAGACGGTCGCGAACCTGCTCGACGACCACGCGGGCGGGCGGCTGCGTGTTCCGGCTGCGCCGGAGGAGGAAGCGGTCGTCAACTTCCTTGAGGGGAAGGGCGTTTCGTACACCACGTGGGAGGGCTGGCACCGGCTGGACGCGGCGGAGCGGGCGCGGGGTGAGGCGGAGGGGCGCGAGCGGGTGAAGATCGTGGAGCGCGAGGAGATGCTGCGGGCGAGCGGGGCCTGACCCTGCGGGCCGCTGGGGCTCCGCCCCAGACCCCGCGCCTCAAACGCCGGCGGGGCTGGATGTGCGGCCGAGCCGCACATCCAGCCCGTCCGGCGTTTGAGGACATTCGGCCGAAGGTCGCATACGGGGTCCAGGGGCGAAGCCCCTTGGTTACGGGAAGGGGCGGGGTGGGGGCAAGCCCCGCGCAGCGGACTAGAACGGCGCCCGCGCCGTGGCAAGCAGCCGCGCCGTATCGTCCGCGCACAGCTGCAGCGCCGTACCGACCGTCGTCAGCACCTCCCGCTCCGCCGCGCTGTACGGCCCGTCCGCGAGTGCGATGCGTGCCCCCTGGAGCAGGATCGACTCCCGCCCCGCGGGCGCCAGATGCGGTGCGAGCGGCTCCAGCGCCTCGTGCAGTTCGATCGCGAGGGCCGCGCCGTAGGGCCCGGTGTCGGTGACGAAACGGCCGGTGTCCGCGGCCAGCGCCTCGATCAGGCCGGTGAGCTGGTCCTCCGTGCAGTCGTCGAGCCCGGCAGCGCGGACCGTGGCGACGGCGGTCTCCCTGACCGGGCGGGAGGAGGTGCCGCCGGAGGCGAGGACGGCCAGAGCGACGGTGTGGACGGCGTCACGGAGCATCGCGGAGAAGCGGGCGGTGGTGGGGTGGTCGAGGGCTTCCGTGCCGAAGTGGCCGTGGCAGGCGGCGCATTCGACGACCGGGCCCGCGAAGCCGCGCGGCAGCAGGGGCACACCGAGGAAGGTGAAACGGCGGCGGCCGGTGCGGCGGCGGTAGTTGCGGTCGCCTCCGCAATCGGGGCAGAAGAACTCACCGTCCCCCACAGTGTTCCAAGAGGTATGAACGCCGCAGACCAGCAATTTTCGGCCGAACAATCCCCGGTCTGGCTGCACCTCGCACCTCCGAAACGCTCCGGCAACATTGCCGCATTGGCGTGATGTTAGCCACATCGGTGATGTCGCGTCAGCACCCCCGGCAGCAGAGCGCCGGGACATGGCCGATTCCCTCGCCTGTCGCCCGCACACACGAACGCCGGACAGGCTTGTTTTCAAGCCTGTCCGGCGATCAGGACCGGACCTCGGTTGTCCGGGGGTACTAGCGCGCCGCGCGGTTGACGGCCGAGACGACCGCCTTCAGTGACGCACGCGTCGTGTTCGCGTCGATGCCGATGCCCCACAGCACCTTGCCGTCGATCGCGCACTCGATGTACGACGCGGCCTGCGCGGACGCGCCCTCGCTCATCGTGTGCTCCTGGTAGTCCAGCAGCCGCGCGTCGACGCCCACCGCGTTCAGCGCCTCGAAGAACGCGGAGATCGGGCCGTTGCCGGTGCCGGTCAGGACCGTCTCGGCGCCGTCCACGACCGCCTCGACGGTCAGGGTGTCGACGCCGTCCTTGTCGGTCGTCGTCTGGCCGGAACTCAGCTGGATACGGCCCCACGCGTTGCCCGGGTTCGGCAGGTACTCGTCCTGGAAGACCGACCAGATCGCCTTCGGCGTGACCTCCCCGCCCTCGGAGTCCGTCTTCGCCTGGATGATCTTCGAGAACTCGATCTGCATCCGGCGCGGCAGGTCCAGCTTGTGCTCGTTCTTCAGGACGTATGCGACACCGCCCTTGCCCGACTGGGAGTTGACCCGGATGACCGCCTCGTAGGAACGGCCGACGTCCTTGGGGTCGATGGGCAGATACGGCACGGCCCACTCGATGTCGTCCACCGTCTTGCCCTGGGCGGCCGCGTCGGCCTCCATGGCGTCGAAGCCCTTCTTGATGGCGTCCTGGTGGGAGCCGGAGAAGGCCGTGTAGACCAGATCGCCCGCGTAGGGGTGGCGCGGGTGGATCTCCATCTGGTTGCAGTACTCGCTCGTACGGCGGATCTCGTCGATCTGCGAGAAGTCGATCTGCGGGTCGACGCCCTGCGAGAACAGGTTCATGCCCAGCGTCACCAGGTCGACGTTGCCGGTGCGCTCGCCCTGCCCGAACAGACAGCCCTCGATACGGTCGGCCCCTGCCATGATCGCCAGTTCGGCGGCGGCGACGGCGGTGCCGCGGTCGTTGTGCGGGTGGACCGACAGGCACACGTGCTCGCGGCGCGACAGATGGCGCGACATCCACTCGAAGCGGTCCGCGTGCGTGGAGGGAGTCGAACGCTCCACCGTGGCAGGCAGGTTGAGGATGATCTCGCGGCCTTCCTCAGGCTGCCACACGTCGCAGACGGCCTCGCAGACCTCCAGCGCGAAGTCCAGCTCGGTGTCGGTGAAGATCTCCGGGCTGTACTGGTAGCCGAAGGTCGTCTCCGGGCCCAGCAGCTTCTCGGCGTACTCCATCACCAGCCGGGTGCCGTCCACGGCGATCTGCTTGATGTCGTCCTTCGAGCCGCGGAAGACGACCCGGCGGAAGGTGGGCGCGGTGGCGTTGTACAGGTGCACGGTCGCGCGGTGGGCGCCGACGACGGACTCCACGGTGCGCTCGATCAGGTCCTCGCGCGCCTGGGTGAGGACGGAGATCGTCACGTCCTCGGGGATCGCGCCCTCTTCGATGATGGAGCGTACGAAGGCGAAGTCGGTCTCGCCGGAGGAGGGGAAGCCGACCTCGATCTCCTTGTAGCCCATGCGGACCAGGAGGTCGAACATCTCGCGCTTGCGGGCGGGCGACATCGGGTCGATCAGGGCCTGGTTGCCGTCGCGCAGATCGGTCGACAGCCAGCGGGGGGCCCTGGTGATCCGCTTGTCGGGCCAGGTGCGGTCGGGGATGTCCACGGCCTCGTACTGCCCGTACTTGTGGATGGGCATCCCGGACGGCTTCTGGGTGTGGGTCGCGTTGGTGACGGGCGTGGGGCGACCGACAGAGTTGTCAGACATTTGCGTAGGGCTCCTCGGGGTCCATCAAGTAGGACGGCCGACTGAGTCGAAGCAGCACCAGATCCCGCGGGGAGGGGGTCGGCCTACGACTACAGGCCCTCGCCGCGGCAGCTAAGAAGAAGCAGCCCGAAACGCATGATGCGCAGCAGCGTAGCCCAGTGAGGGCGGGGACGGAGGTGCCGTATCAGTATGCGGGACACGACTCTACAAACGGACAAATAGTGACGTACCGCACTTGGGCGCCATATCAGCGGTACACCAGTGGCCCCCGTCGCGGACGCCAGTCCTCCGTTATCACTCCATTTCACTAATCATGGTGGCAACTAGTGACAGCGTCATGACCCAGTGCCACAGTCCGGGGGCATGGACGCCAACGCCCGCCGGGTCAACCCGGTCTTCTGCACCATCGTGCCGCCGCATGTCCTCGACAAACTGGCCCGCGCCGAGGACCCCGCCATCGCCGACCCAGCCGCCCGCACCCTCGAGCACGACGCCCTCCAGCGCACCCGCCGCCGTCTCACCACGGTCCGCGGCCTCGCCCCGAGCGTCACCGGCACGGTGTCGGACAAGCCGAACCGCACGATCTACGACGCCGAACACCAGGAGACGGTGCCGGGCAGGAAGGTCCACTCCGAGAGCGACCAGCCCGCCCAGGACGCCACGGTCAACCGCGCCCACGCGGGCCTCGGCGCCACGTTCGAGCTGTATCTGAAGGCGTACGGCCGCCACTCCATCGACGACTCCGGCCTGCCGCTCAACGCGACCGTCCACTACGGCGAGAACTACGACAACGCCTTCTGGGACGGCGAGCGGATGGTCTTCGGCGACGGCGACAACGATCTGTTCCTGGACTTCACCCTGCCGGTGGACGTGATCGGGCACGAGCTCACGCACGGAGTCACGCAGTACACCGCGAACCTGGAGTACTTCAGCCAGTCCGGCGCGCTGAACGAGTCCATGTCGGACGTCTTCGGCTCACTGATCAAGCAGTTCTCCCTCGGCCAGAGCGCCGACCAGGCCGACTGGCTGATCGGCGCGGGCCTGCTGGGCCCCAATGTGTCGGGCATCGCGCTTCGCTCGATGAAGGAGCCGGGCACGGCGTACGACGACGACGTGCTCGGCAAGGACCCGCAGCCCGCGACGATGGAGGACTACGTCAGGACCGGTCGCGACAACGGCGGCGTCCACATCAACTCGGGGATCCCGAACCACGCCTTCTATCTGGTCGCCACCGCGCTGGGCGGCAACGCGTGGGAGCGGGCGGGCCAGATCTGGTACGACGTGCTGACCGGCGGACAGCTCTCCACGACCGCGCAGTTCACCGACTTCGCGGCCCTGTCGGTGGCGGCGGCCCGCGCGCGCTACGGCGAGGGCGCGGAGCAGGAGGCTCTGCTGAAGGCATGGTCCCAGGTCGGGGTGCCTACCAACTGAGGCGTTCTCGTACTAGACAGGACCCATGCGTATCCAGGTAAGGCGCACAGGAGGATTCGCCGGCATCGAACGGTTCGCCGAGGTGGACACCTCGGGTCGGACCGACGCGAGCGAATGGCGTGCCCTGGCCGAGCGGGCGATGGCCGAGGGCCGGGGCACGCCGCCGGTGGGGGTGCCGGACGGGTTCAGCTATCAGATCACCGTGGACGGGCGGACCGTCCACTGCGCCGATCCGCGTCTGTCGCAGGCGCAGCGGGAGCTGATCTCGCGGGTACTCAAGGAAGGTGCGTGACGGGACGGGTCGCCTGCGGCGGGCTTGTTCCCCGACCCGCCCTCCCCCTACGGCCTGGCGGCCGTGGGAGGTACCCCCATCCCGAACTGGGGCTCCGCCCCAGACCCCCGAACGCGCTTCGCGCGTGTCCTCAAACGCCGGACGGGCTGACATGTGCGGCCCAGCCGCACATCCAGCCCCGTCGGCGCTTGAGGCGTGGTCCCGGGCGCGAAATTCAGCCCCGCCGGCGTTTGAGGCGCGGGGTCCGGGGCGAAGCCCCGGTTAAGGGAACGGGCGGGGTGGGGAACAGCCCCGCGCAGCGGACCCGCGCAGCGTCAGAAGCCCAGCTTCCGCAGCTGCTTCGGGTCCCGCTGCCAATCCTTCGCGACCTTCACATGCAGGTCCAGGAACACCGGCGTCCCCAGCAGCGCCTCGATCTGGTGGCGGGACTTCACCCCGACCTCCTTCAGGCGCTTGCCCTTCGGGCCGATGATGATGCCCTTCTGGCTCGGGCGCTCGATGTAGACATTCGCGTGGATGTCCAGCAGCGGCTTGTCCGCCGGGCGGTCCTCCCGCGGCAGCATCTCCTCGACGACCACCGCGATCGAGTGCGGCAGCTCGTCCCGTACGCCCTCCAGCGCGGCCTCGCGGATCAGCTCCGCGACCATGACCTGCTCGGGCTCGTCGGTGAGGTCGCCCTCCGGGTAGAGCGTCGGGCCCTCGGGCAGCAGCGGGATGAGCAGGTCCGCCACCAGCTTGACCTGTTTGTCGCCGACCGCGGAGACGGGGACGATCTCCGCCCACTCCATGCCCAGCTCCTTGCCGAGCCGGTCGATCGCGATCAGCTGTTCGGCGAGGGTCCTGGAGTCGACCAGGTCGGTCTTGGTGACGATCGCGACCTTCGGGGTCTTCTTGATCCCGGCGAGCTCCTTGGCGATGAAGCGGTCACCGGGGCCGAGCTTCTCGTTCGCCGGCAGGCAGAAGCCGATCACGTCGACCTCGGCCCAGGTGGTGCGCACGATGTCGTTCAGCCGCTCGCCGAGCAGCGTGCGCGGCTTGTGCAGGCCGGGGGTGTCGACCAGGATCAGCTGCGCGTCGGGGCGGTGCACGATGCCGCGCACGGTGTGCCGGGTCGTCTGGGGCCGGTTGGAGGTGATCGCCACCTTCTGGCCGACCAGAGCGTTCGTGAGGGTGGACTTGCCCGCGTTGGGGCGGCCCACGAAGCAGGCGAAGCCTGCCCGGTGGGGGGCGTTGTTCTCATCTGTACGAGCGCTCATGGCGCCCATTGTCCCTGATGTCACGCGCCCCCGGTTACGCGCGTACGCCGCCGGTGCACCCTGACCCACACCCCGGCCCCCGCCGCGGCAGCCGCGAGCAGCAGTGCGACCAGCCAGGGCAGCGCGAAGAAGGAGACCCCGGCCGACTCGCGCACATCCCGCGCGCTGGCTGTGAGCTTCACCTCGCCCCATTCGAGCTGGGGTGCGCCCGACCAGCGTTCGGTGAGGCGGATCTTCTGGCGGGGCAGCAGTTCGGAGGGGATCTTCTTCAGGTCGCGGCTCAGCAGGTCGCGCCCGAACAGGCCCTCGGCCTTGAGGGCGACTTTGGGGTTGAGGGTGACGTTGCCGCGGTTGTAGAGGGTGTACGAGATGAGCGCGCTGCTCTCGCCGGTGCCCGGGACGAGGGGCTGGTTGTGGGTGAACTTCACGTCCTCCACGGAGAGCGCGGCCACGGTGGGGCCGCCCACCCGCAGATAGACGCGGGCGCCGACGGCCTGCTGGATGCCCACGGCGACCGAGCCGGTCGCGGCGCCGATTCGCTCGTCGAGGGCGACCAGGGCGCCGGGGTGGTCGCCGGGCTCGGCGTCGTCGGGGACGGTGAGGGTGTAGGGCACGGTGACCGAGCTGTTCGCCGGGACGGTGACCCGCTCGCGCTGGGGCTTGGCCCAGGCACCGACGCCGCGCTGCTTCTCGCCGCGGGTGCGTACGGCGAAGCCGCCGTCCCGTTCGGTGTTGTACGCGTCGGCCGCGTACAGCCGGAAGGTCAGCGGGGCCGCGGTCTTGTTGGTGACCGTCACCTGGTCGGTGAGGGTCGTGCCGGGATCGGCCGAGAGATAGAAGTAGGGCCGCCCGCCCAGTTGCGAAGCGGCGGGGTAGACGGACCAGTTGCCGTTGTCGGCGGCGCGCGCGGTTCCCTGTCCGTACAACAGCATGGCGAGGACGGGCAGCACGATGACGTAGAGCTTGCGCATGAAACCCCCCACGGGCCGAGGCGGGCCGACCGGGTGCGCGCCCGGCCCGCCGGGTGTCAGGTGAGCGTGAGGGTCAGGACGCCGGAGTACGCGCCGGGGGCGGTGTACGCCGGGACGTTCAGCGAGACCTTCGCGTCCACGGTGAACTCGCCTCCGGTGAGCGCCCCGTTGGGGGTGGAGGCCAGGGTCGCGCCCGCGCTGCCGACGGCTCCCGCCGATCCGGCCACGCAGGTGCTGGGGCTGCCGGGCTTGGTGGTGCAGGCCGGAGTCCAGCCGAGCTTTCCGGCGTCGATCTTTCCGCCGGGTCCGGTGAAGTCGGTGACCTTGCCGGTCAGGGACCAGCCCGCGGGCCCGCCGCGGAAGTCCTTGACCGTCACCGTCTTCAGATCGCCGGTCGATGCCCCGCCCGTGCCGAAGTCGACCGCCGACATGGCGACGGTGTCACCGGCCTGGGACATGGACAACGTGCCTGCCGCGACGGAGGAGTTGAGCTTCTGGCTGTTGCCGGGCAGCGGGGTGTCGTCGATGACGGTGTACGCCGCCGGGCCGGCGCCCTTCTCCGCCGACCAGGCACTGCCCTCGTACGCGACGATGCCTGTGGTCGCCTTGTCGTTGACCGCGAGAGGTGCCGTGAAGCCGCCTGCCGCGTTCGCCTTGACGGTTGTCTTGTCGGCGGTCTCGGCCGCTCCGGCCCGGCCGACGACGGTGATGTCGGCGAGCGGAGTGAACTTGGCGCCGGTGACGGTGACGCTGTCGCCGGGCTTGCCGGAGGCCGTCGCCAGCTGGATGGAGCGCTCATTGGCCCCGGGCTGGTCCGTCGCGGTGATCGTCTCGGAGACGGGTGCGGGCGGACTGATGACTGTGCAGGGGGTGTCCAGCTCCATGATGTAGCTGGTGTGGATGTTGTAGTCGCCGGGCGAGAGGGTGATCGAGCCGGGCGCGGTGACCGTGAACGTGCCGGTCATCGAGAACGGCGGGAAGGCGCCCTTGCCGGGGACCGGCGGGTTCTTCTTGGGTCCGGTGACCGTGACGCTTCCGGCCTGGGCGCCGCCGAGGGCGACCTTGCCACTGGGCGTCATGATGTCGGCGGGCAGCGCGAGGTCGACCGGGTTGCTGGCCGCGGGCTTGGTGACGGTGTAGGTGACGGTGACGGTGTCGCCGACCTTCGGTGCGGCCTTGTCGACGGTGATCTGGGCGGTCGTGGTGCCGTCGATGGGCGGGATACCGGCGATGGGCGGCGGTACGCAGTGGGTCGCGAAGTCCACCGGTGCGGATGCGGCGGCCAGCGCGTGCGCGGGTCCGGCGAGTGCCGCCGTACCGGCGACAAGGGCGACCGCTCCCAGGGCGGCGGTCCAGCGCCGCGCCCGGCCGGTGAACCGACCGGTGGATCTTCGGGTGGGCCGGGGTACTGATCTTCGGGTGGCCGTAGCCATGATTGCCCCCTTCTGAGGAATGCCGGGGGCTATTGACGTGTCATGGCCGAAAGAAGTCAATGGAATCGAAATGCACCGTCTGATGACCCATCAGATACTGTCAAGATCCGCATTTCCGCAGGCAGAAAGGGGAATCGGCGCCACCGGTTGATGACGCCGACCCCTGTCACATTCGTACTGTCACGCCCGCCGGCGCGTGCGGTCAGCCCGCGGCCACGGAGGACTTGAGCTCCCCGTCGGGACCGGCGAGCAGCACCGGCGTCCCGGGCCCGCCCAGATCACGCACCGCCGCGCGGTCCGCGTCGGAGGCGGCGTCCGCCTCGGAGACGACGGCCGCGGCCTCCAGGGACTGCGCGCCGCTGGCGACGGCCATGGCGACGGCGGTCTGGAGCGCACTGAGCCTGAGCGACTCCAGAGCCACGGTCCCGGCGACATAGGTACGCCCGGTCTCGTCCCGTACGGCCGCACCCTCGGGCACACCGTTGCGGGCCCGGGCGCTTCGCGCCAGCGTAATGATCTTGCGGTCCTCGGGATTGAGGTCGGTGCTCTGCGTCATGCCCCGAGCATAGATCGGCGGAGCGGCCGGGGTGCGGACACGAGCTAGCCCTGGACGCCCTTGACGAACTTGTCGCCGATCAGCTGGACCATGTTCTCGAAGCTCTTCTGCGCGGCGGCGTCGCCGGTGTTCACGTACGCAACGCGGGTGGCGCCGGTGCCCTGGTGGGCCACCAGCAGATTTGCCTTGATCTCCACACCGGGGCCGAACACGATGGCCATCTGGAAGGCGTGCGACTCCTCGCCGACCTTCGGGGCGTCCAGCTTCTTGATCTTGACGGGGACCTTCTGGCCCTCCATGTCGAAGGGGACGCTGGTGCACGTTTCCAGCGCCGTGCCAATGGCCTTGGTGAAGTCGGCGGCGCCCGTGCCCGCGAACGTGAAGACCTGCTGGCTCAGCTCGGTCTTGCCGTCGGCCTGCTTGAAGTCGACGTCGCTGCCCTTGGTGGCGCCCTTGATCTCGTCGCCCATCATGTCGGCGATGGGCTGGCAGCTGGGCTGGTCGGCCTTCGGCGCCGGGTCGTCGCCGGCGGAGACCTTGTTGGACTTCCAGCCGGCCGGCAGGTCCTTGAGCTCCACCGTGGCGGCCGTCATCTGAGCGGCCGTCAGCGGCGTGGTGGCCGCAGGCTCCTCCGTCTTGGTCCCCTGCGGCTTGGCCGCATCCGTCGTGGCAGGCTTCTTGTCATCGCCGGACGAGCTCTGGCATGCCGCCGCGGTGAGGCTCAGCGTCGAAACGGCGACGGCGGCGATGACGCCGCGCATGCGGGTACGCATCAGCAGTAACTCCCCTTGAATCGGGCTCAAAACGCTCGTGGGGAGCTTCCCCCCTCCCCTTTTTCACGGGCAGAGGATACACATCCGCACAGGTCAGCCAGCCGCCGGGTGGTCCGCGAACCAGCCGCCTGCGGCGGGGCTGTTCCCCTACCCGCCCCTTCCCGAACTGGGGGCAAGCCCCCAGACCCCCGAACGCGCTTCGCGCGTGTCCTCAAACGCCGGACGGGCTGAAATGTGCGGCCCAGCCGCACACTCCAGCCCCGTCGGCGTTTGAGGCGCGGGGAGGTTGGGGGTCCCCCCGGACGGAGTCTGGGGGAGGGCGGGGTGGGGAACAAGCCCCGCCGCAGGCGCAAGCCTTACGCCCGGTCCAGGCGGAGCCGGACCGTCTTTGGGAGGCCCGCGACCACCAGGTCGTAGGAGTCTTCGATCAGCTCACGGACCAGCCGGTCCGGCAACTCCCCCACCGTCACCGTGTTCCAGTGGCGCTTGTTCATGTGATAGCCCGGCACAATCGCCGCGTGATCGGCGCGCAGCTGAACCGCAATCTCCGGCTCACACTTGAGATTCACCTTCAGCGGCTCCGCATCCAGCGCACTCAGCGCGAAGAGCTTCCCGTGCACCTTGAACACCGACACCTCGGGCCCGAACGGAAACTCCTCCACCGCCGCGCCGAATTCCAGGCAGAACGCCTTCAGTTCCTTCGCCTTCACGCCGCCGCTCCCCCCTCCGGCCGCTTCGGCAGCGGCTCCGCAAGCACCGTCACGATCTTGTTCCGGCGGCCCGCCGGAGACTCCGCCGTCAGTCGCAGCTCGCGGCCGTCCGGCAGGTCGACCACCGCGGACGCGCCCGCGATCGGGACCCTTCCGAGCGCCTTCGCCAGGAGGCCGCCGACCGTCTCCACGTCCTCGTCGTCGAGTTCGTCGAGGCCGTAGAGCTCGCCGAGGTCCCCGATGTCGAGCCGGGCGGTCACCCGGAAGCGTCCATCGCCGAGTTCTTCGACCGGCGGGAGTTCACGGTCGTACTCATCGGTGATCTCGCCGACGATCTCTTCCAGGATGTCCTCGATGGTGACGATCCCCGCCGTGCCGCCGTACTCGTCGATGACGACGGCGACATGGTTGCGCTCCTGCTGCATCTCGCGCAGCAGATCGCCCGCGTTCTTGGTGTCGGGCACGAACGCGGCGGGCCTCATCGCCGTCGACACCAGGTCGGACTCGGAGTCGCGGTTGATGTGTGTCTTGCGGACGAGGTCCTTCAGGTACACGATCCCGACGATGTCGTCCTCGTTCTCCCCGGTCACCGGGATCCGGGAGAAGCCGGAGCGCAGCGCCAGCGTCAGGGCCTGGCGGATGGTCTTGTAGCGCTCGATGCAGACCAGATCGGTCCGCGGGACCATCACTTCGCGTACGAGGGTGTCGCCGAGCTCGAAGACGGAGTGCACCATCCGGCGCTCGTCGTCCTCGATCAGGGACTCCTGCTCGGCGAGGTCGACCATGGCCCGCAGTTCCGCCTCGCTCGCGAACGGGCCCTTGCGGAAACCCTTTCCGGGCGTGAACGCGTTGCCGAGCAGGATCAGCAACTGCGGGATGGGACCCATGATCCTGGCGAGCGGCAGCAGGACGTACGCCGCGGCCGTCGCGGTGTTCAGCGGGTGCTGGCGGCCGATGGTGCGCGGTGAGACGCCCACGGCGACGTAACTGACGAGGACCATCACGCCGATGGCGACGGCCAGCGCCTCCCAGGTCTCGTCGAACTCCTGCAGGCAGGCGTAGGTGACAAGGACCCCTGCCGCCATCTCGCAGGACACCCGCACCAGCAGGGCGACGTTGAGATAGCGGGTCGGGTCGCCGGCGACCTGTGCCAGCTTGGCGGAGCCGCGGCGCCCGGAGCGGACGGCCTCGGCGGCGCGGAAGCTGGAGGTGCGGGCGATGCCCGCCTCGGCGCAGGCGGCCAGCCAGGCGACGACGACCAGCAGGATCGCGCCGAAGATCAGTTGGCCGCTCATGAGACGGTCGGCGCCGGGGACGGACCGGAAAGGCCCTTCTCCGCCCGCCAGCCGTCGACGATCGCAGCCTGGAGCCCGAACATTTCAGCCTTCTCGTCCGGCTCCTCGTGGTCGTAACCGAGCAGGTGCAGCACTCCGTGGACGGCCAGAAGCTGGAGCTCCTCGTCCATGGAGTGCTGCGTCTCGGCCTCTTCGCCCTGCTTCTTGGCGACTTCGGGACAGAGCACGATGTCACCGAGGAGCCCCTGCGGGGGCTCCTCGTCGTCCTTGACCGGCGGACGCAGCTCGTCCATCGGGAAGGACATGACGTCGGTCGGACCGGGCAGGTCCATCCACTGGATGTGCAGTTGCTCCATGGCCTCGGCGTCCACGACGATCACCGAGAGCTCGGAGAGCGGGTGGATACGCATCCGCGCGAGCGCGTAGCGGGCGATGTCGAGGATCGCCTGCTCGTCGACCTCGGTTCCGGACTCGTTGTTGACGTCGATCGACATGGCGCGCTTTTGCTACTTCCCGTTTTGGATGTCGTACTTCTCGTACGCGTCGACGATACGGCCGACGAGCTTGTGCCGTACGACATCCTGCGACGTGAGCAGCGAGAAGTGCACGTCGTCGACGCCGTCCAGGATGTCCCGGACCTGGCGCAGACCGCTCTTCGTGCCGCTCGGAAGGTCCACCTGGGTGACGTCGCCCGTGATGACGATCTTCGAGTCGAAGCCGAGCCTCGTCAGGAACATCTTCATCTGCTCGGGGTTCGTGTTCTGCGCCTCGTCGAGAATGATGAAGGCGTCGTTCAGGGTCCGTCCTCGCATGTACGCCAGGGGCGCGACCTCGATCGTGCCCGCCGCCATCAGCCGCGGGATCGAGTCGGGGTCGAGCATGTCGTGCAGCGCGTCGTAGAGCGGGCGCAGATAGGGGTCGATCTTCTCGTAGAGCGTGCCGGGCAGGAAGCCCAGCCGCTCTCCCGCCTCGACGGCGGGCCTGGTCAGGATGATCCGGGTGACCTGCTTGGACTGCAGGGCCTGGACCGCCTTGGCCATGGCGAGATACGTCTTGCCCGTACCGGCGGGGCCGATGCCGAACACGACCGTGTGCTTGTCGATCGCGTCGACGTACCGCTTCTGGTTGAGGGTCTTGGGGCGGATGGTGCGGCCGCGGCTGGAGAGGATGTTCTGGGTGAGCACCTCGGCCGGGGTCTCGTCCGGTCCGTTGCCGTTCTCGCTCGCCTTGAGCATGGCGATCGAGCGTTCCACTGCGTCCTCCGTCATCGGCTGACCGGTGCGGAGCACCAGCATCATCTCGTCGAACAGGCGCTGGATCATGGCGACTTCCGCCGCGTCACCGACCGCGCTCACCTGATTGCCCCGGACATGGATGTCGGCCGCCGGGAAGGCCTTCTCGATCACGCGCAGCAGGGCGTCACCCGAACCCAGGACCGTCACCATCGGATGCTTGGCGGGGACGGTGAAGTGGGCTCGTGCCTGCCCCGGTGCTGGGCTCTGGGCTGTGGGTGTCTGAGTCATGGGCCGGCTCTGTGGCCTGCACATACCTCCCGTTGCAGGGTTCTCGCTGCTCGACAACCTCTGAGATACCCAGCGTACGACCTGGCACTGACAAGACCGAGGGCTTTTCCGCGGGGGTCCGTCCGCGGTCCGGCCGGGGCTCGTTCCCCGGCCTATGCGGAGCGGCCGAAGCCGATCGTCGGGACGGCCCTGCGCAGCGGCCAGGGCCTGGCCTGAGCGGGCAGCAGCGCTTCGAGGAAGGCGTACCGCTGCAGGGCCGCCGGATCCTGGTCGGCGACGCCCTGGACGTGCTGCCACCAGGCCGCGATCTCCGACCAGCCGGGCGCGGAGAGTGATCCGCCGAACTCCTGCACCGACAGGGCGGCGGTCAGCCCGGCGAAGGCGAGCCGGTCGGCGAGCGGCCAGCCGGCGAGAGTGCCGGTGACGAACCCGGCCACGAACACGTCGCCGGCACCTGTCGGGTCGAGCGCCTCCACCGCGATGGCCGGAACCTGGGCGCACTCGCCGGTCGCCCCGTCCACGGCGCACGCGCCCTCCGCACCCAGCGTGACGACGGCGACCGGGACGCGTTCGGCAAGGGCGCGGGCTGCGGCCAGGGGGCGGTCGGTGCGGGTGTAGCGCATCGCCTCCTCGGCATTGGGCAGGAAGGCCTCGCAGTGCTCCAGATCGGCGAGGTCCTGCGGGTCCCAGCGGCCGGTCTCGTCCCAGCCGACGTCGGCGAAGATGCGGGCGCCCTTGCGGGCGGCCTGCGCGATCCAGTCGGCCCGGCCGGGGGTCAGCGATGCCACGGCGGCGCGCGCGGGGGGCGGGCAGTCGGGGGCGGGCTCGGGCGGCGGTGCCTCGTGGCCGTGGGAGACCATCGTGCGCTCGCCCTCGTACGCCATGGAGACGGTGACGGGCGAGTGCCAGCCGGGGACGGTGCGGGAGAGGGAGAGGTCGATGCCCTCGCCCTGTTCGAGGGCGTCCCAGCAGTACTCGCCGTAGTGGTCGTCCCCGAAGGCGGCGGCGAGCGAGGTGCGCAGGCCGAGGCGGGCGAGAGCGGTGGCCATGTTGGCGACGCCGCCTGGGCTCGATCCCATGCCGCGGGCCCAGGACTCGGTGCCGCGTACGGGGGCGGAGTCGAGGCCGGTGAAGATGATGTCCAGGAAGACGTTGCCGGTCAGGTAGACGTCGCAGGCGGGATCCTCGGGCGTCCGCAGGCTCGCGAGCGGGTCGAGGCAGGCGGC
Source organism: Streptomyces sp. NBC_00885 (assembly GCF_045207475.1). Taxonomy (NCBI): domain Bacteria; kingdom Bacillati; phylum Actinomycetota; class Actinomycetes; order Kitasatosporales; family Streptomycetaceae; genus Streptomyces; species Streptomyces sp. NBC_00885. Next base: position 5,809,311 of record NZ_CP108796.1, on the reverse strand, counting down.
CGCGTGGTCCCGTTGCTCACCGTGTCGAGTGCTCACCGTGCCGCTCCTGGTACGTGGTGCAGATCAGGCCAGTCTGCCTGATGGAGCGGCGCGTGTGCGGGTGCGGCGGGGTGGTTCCGGGCCCGTGCCCGGCTACCAGCGCGGCACGGGCGGTGCGGCCCAGCCCGGCTCGGCGACCCGCATCGCCGCCGCGTCGTCGCGTTCGCGCATCGTGCCGTCGTCCTCGAGCCAGCGCCGGTTCAGGCGGGCCAGCTTGTCCCGGTCGAGTTCCACGCCGAGCCCCGGCAGATCGCTGACAGCGAGGCGGCCGTCCTTGACGTCGAGGCGCTCGGTGATGACGTCCTCGGCCTGCCAGGGGTAATGGCTGTCGCAGGCGTGGTCGAGGTTGGGGACGACGGCCGCGACATGGGTCATCGCGGCGAGGCTGATGCCCAGGTGTGTGTTGGAGTGCATGGACAGGCCGACCCCGAACGTCCGGCAGATCGCGGCCAGTTCACGGGTGTTGCGCAGTCCGCCCCAGTAGTGGTGGTCGCAGAGCACGACCTGAACGGCGCCGCGCGTGAAGGCCTCCGGGATCTCGGCGAAGGTGGTCACGCACATGTTGGTGGCGAGCGGGACACCGGTGGCGGCCGCGACCGCGGCCATCCGGTCGGTGCCGCTCGCCGGGTCCTCCAGATACTCCAGTACGTCACCGAGTTCCTCCGCGACCCTCAGCGAGGTCTCGACCGACCAGGCACCGTTGGGGTCCAGCCGCAGGGGCTGTCCGGGAAACGCCTCGGCGAGCGCCCGTACGGCCGCGATCTCCCGGTCCGGCTCGAAGACGCCGCCCTTGAGCTTGAAGGAGGCGAAGCCGTACTCGCGCGAGAAGCGCCTGGCCTGGGCGACCACGCCCGCCGGGTCGAGCGCCGCGCCCCAGTCGTCCGGCTCCCCCGCCCCGCCCGGGTGTTCGGCCCAGCGGTAGAAGAGATACGCGCTGTACTCGACGGCGTCGCGCACCTTGCCGCCGAGCAGGGCGTGCACAGGCAGTCCGAGTGCCTTGCCGAGCGCGTCGAGGCAGGCGACCTCGAAGCCGGAGACGACGGAGAGCCGCAGCTTGTCGGCCGTCTGCACCCCGCGCAGACCGCCCGCGTCGACGGCGCCCGCGCCGGTGGCCTCGGGCGAGTCGCCGCACACGAGGTCGGCGAGCCGGTGCAGGCCGTTCACGTCACTGACCTGGCAGCCGGGCAGCGAGTCCGCCAAGGGGGCGGCCAGATCGAGGTACTTGGTGTCGCCATAGGTCTCGCCGACGCCGGTGACGCCGTCCGCCGTGACGACTTCGACGATGAGGCGGGGGGTGTACGGCTGGTGCACGCCCTGGGTGTTGAGCAGCGGGGGATCGGCGACGAGGATCGGGGTGAGCCGCACGTCGGTGATCGTGAGGTTGCGCGTCACCGCTGTCTCCCTATGTAGATGGCGTACATGGATGAGAACGGGATCGAGACTAGGTACGGGAACGGGGGCCGTCAATGGGACGTCGCGGCCGGGGCGGTACCGCTGCGCGGGCCTGTTCCCCACCCCGCCCCTTCCCGAACTGGGGCTCCGCCCCAGACCCCGCTCCTCAAACGCCGGAGGGGCTGAATGTGCGGCCCTGCCGCCCCCGCACCGCCTACCGACCGAACTCGTACGCCTCCACCTCCGCGATCAGCCCCGCCCGCCGCCCCTCGTCGTCATCCAGAAACGCCGCCACGAACGAGTTCCGCGCCAGCTCCCGCAGAGCCCCCTCGTCCAGCCCCAGCGCCTCCCGCACCGCGTAGAACGTCTCCCCGACGTACCCACCGAAGTACGCCGGGTCGTCCGAGTTCACCGTGCACAGCAGGCCCGCCGCCATCATCCGGGGCAGCGGGTGGTCCTCCAGGGTGTCGACCGCGCGCAGGCGGACGTTCGACAAGGGGCAGAGCGTCAGCGGGATCCGCTCGCGGACCAGGCGTTCGACGAGCTGGGGGTCTTCCATGCAGCGCAGGCCGTGGTCGACGCGTTCGATGCCGAGGACGTCCAGGGCCTCGGTGATGTACGCCGGCGGGCCCTCCTCGCCAGCGTGGGCGACCCGGCGCAGTCCGAGCGCCGCCGCCGCCTCGTAGACCTCGCGGAACTTCGACGGCGGATGGCCGACCTCCGCCGAGTCGAGGCCCACGGCCGTGATCCGGTGCAGATACGGCTTCGCGGCCGCGAGCGTCTGCATCGCCGACTCGGCGGACTCGTCCCGCAGGAAGCACATGATCAGCCGCGTCGAGATGCCGTGCCGCTCCTCGCTGTGGTCCAGCGCGCGGGCCAGCCCTTCGATCACCGTGCCGATCGGGACGCCGCGCGCGGTGTGCGCCTGCGGGTCGAAGAAGATCTCCGCGTGCCGTACGCCCTGCTCGGCGGCGCGTGCGAGATACGCCTCGGCGAGTTCGGCGAAGTCGTCCTCGGTGTGCAGGACGGCCATCAGGCCGTAGTAGAGGTCGAGGAAGGACTGCAGATCCTCGAAGAGATAGGCGCGGCGCAGCTCCTCGGTGTTCTTGTACGGCAGTTCCACGCCGTTGCGCGCGGCGAGTGCGAAGGCGAGTCCGGGTTCGAGGGTGCCTTCGATGTGGAGGTGCAGTTCGGCCTTGGGGAGGGGCTGGGGGGACACGGCTCTCGCCTCGTTCACTGGTGGCGTTTGGGCAGGGGGACGCGCAACAGGTCCTGGGCGATGGTCAGTTCGCCCTCGAACCCGGCCGCGCGTGCCTGCCGCTCGAATTCCTCCGGGTCGCTGTAGCGCTGCGAGAAGTGGGTGAGAACCAGATGCCGCACTCCCGCGTCGCGGGCGGCCCGCGCTGCCTGACCGGCGGTCAAGTGGCCGTGGTCAGTTGCCAGTTGTTCGTCCTCGTCGAGGAAGGTCGACTCGATGACGAGCATGTCGCAGCCGTCCGCGAGCGCGTGCACGCCGTCGCAGAGGCGGGTGTCCATGACGAAGGCGAACCGCTGACCTCGGCGGACCTCGCTGACCTCGGCCAGGGTGACGCCGTTCACCTCGCCCTCGCGCTGGAGCCGCCCCACGTCGGGGCCCTTGATGCCGTGCGCGGCGAGCTTCTCGGGCAGCATGCGGCGGCCGTCCGGCTCGGTGATGCGGTAGCCGTACGACTCGACGGGGTGCGAGAGCTTGCGGGCGTCCAGGGTGTACGAGCCGTTCTCGGCCAGCACCCCGTCGGCGGCGACGGGGGCCTGGATCAGCTCGACGGTCTCGCGGTAGGCCGTCGCGTACCGCAGCCGGTCGAAGAAGCGCTGCCCGCTCGCCGGATAGTGCGCGGACACCTCGTGCGGGACCCGGTCGAGGTTGATGCGCTGGATCACCCCGGCGAGTCCGAGGGAGTGGTCGCCGTGGAAGTGGGTGACGCAGATCCGGTTGATGTCGTGCGCTGCCACCCCGGCCCGCAGCATCTGGCGCTGCGTGCCCTCGCCGGGGTCGAAGAGTATGCCTTCGCCGTCCCAGCGCAGCAGGTAGCCGTTGTGGTTGCGGTGGCGGGTCGGGACCTGACTGGCGGTGCCGAGCACGACCAATTCACGTACGGACAAGGCGAGTCGGCTTTCTCTATCCCGGGGGCCATTCGAGACCGCGGCCGCCCAGCAGATGCGCGTGGGCGTGGAAGACGGTCTGGCCCGCGCCGCTTCCGGTGTTGAAGACGATCCGGTAACCGGCGCCGTCGACCTTCTCCTCGGCGGCGACCTCGCCCGCCTCGCGCAGCACATCGGCCGCGAGCCGCGGCTCGGCGGCGGCGAGCGAGGCGGCATCGCGGTAGTGCGCCTTGGGGATGACCAGGATGTGGGTGGGAGCCTGGGGATTGATGTCGCGGAAGGCGACGATCCGCTCGGTCTCCCGCACGACGGTGGCGGGCACATCCCCCGCGACGATCTTGCAGAACAGGCAGTCAGCCTGCGGTTCTCCCGCCATGCCGGGATCCTCCTCGCGTGGTTCCACTACGACTTGCATCGTATAGGCCACCCACGCCGCCGCCGGGCGCGGTCGCTGAGGACCGGCGCCCGGCGTCGCAGCAGAGCCCTACGAGGGAAGGTCCGGAGGAGTCTTCGCCGGGTTCTCGGACAGCACCGCGAGCGCGATGCGTACCGCCTCGTCCAGCTGCGGGTCACGCCCCGCCGCATGGTCCTGCGGGGTGGTCACCACCTCGACGTCCGGGTCGACGCCGTGGTTCTCCACGCCCCAGCCGTATCCCTCCAGCCAGAAGGCGTACTTGGGCTGGGTGACGAGCGTCCCGTCCACCAGGGAGTACCGGCTGTCGATGCCGACGACGCCGCCCCAGGTGCGCGTCCCCACCACCGGGCCGATGCCGAGCGCCTTGATCGCCGCGTTGACGATGTCGCCGTCCGAGCCCGAGAACTCGTTCGCCACCGCGACCACCGGGCCGCGCGGCGCGTCCTGCGGGTAGCTGTACGGCTGCATCCCGCGCGGCAGGTCCCAGCCCACGATCCGGCGCGCCAGCTTCTCGACGACGAGCTGGGAGGTGTGCCCGCCGCGGTTCTCACGTACGTCCACCACCAGGCCCTCGCACGCCACCTCGATCCGCAGATCCCGGTGGATCTGGGCCCAGCCGGGCGCCTGCATGTCGGGGACGTGCAGATAGCCGAGGCGGCCGCCGGACTTCTCGTGGACGTAGGCACGCCGGTCCGCCACCCAGGCGTGGTAGCGCAGCGGCTCCTCGTCCGAGAGCGGTACGACGACGGCGTGGCGCGGATCGCCGCCGCCCGCCGGGGAGACGGTCAGTTCGACGGGCTTGCCCGCGGCGCCCACGAGCAGCGGTCCGGGCCCGGCGACGGGGTCCACCGGCCTGCCGTCCACGGCGAGGATCGCGTCGCCCGCGCGGACCGCGACGCCGGGCGCGGCGAGCGGTGAGTGGGCGTTCGGGTCGGACGTCTCGGACGGCAGGACGCGGTCGATGCGCCAGGCGCCGTCCGCATCGCGGGAGATGTCCGCGCCGAGCAGGCCCTGGCGGGTGCTCGCGCTTCCGTACCCGCCGCGCGGTGTCACGTAGGCGTGCGAGGTGCCCAGCTCACCCTGCACCTCCCAGAGCAGATCCATCAGATCGTCATGGGTGGCCACCCTGGACAGGATCGGGCGGTAGCGGTCCAGTACGCCGTCCCAGTCGACGCCGCCGAGGTCCGCGCGCCAGAAGTTGTCGCGCATCAGCCGCCCGGCCTCGTCGTACATCTGCCGCCACTCGGCGGCCGGGTCGACGGTGCCGCGCACCCGCGAGAGGTCGACGGTGATGTTGGAGTCGCTCTCCTCGTCGCGTGAGGCCCTGCGGTCGCTCGGGACCACCTTGAGCTTGCCGTCGGTGTACAGCAGCACCCGCTTGCCGTCGCCGCTGACGGAGAAGCTCGTCGCGTCCGGGGCAAGCTCCTCGATCCGCTGCTGGACGAGGTCGTACCGCTCCAGGGCGGTCTGGGGCCCCGGGTCGTCGGGCGTCGCGCGGGTCGCGCCGAGGACGCCGCGCAGCGGATGGCTCAGCCACAGCAGTCCGTCCTTGGCGGCGCGCAGCGTGGAGTAGCTGGCGGCCTCGACGGGGAAGGGCACTATCCGGTCGGCGAGCCCTTCGAGGTCGATACGGGTCACGGGGACGCCGCCGTCCTCGCTGTCCTGCCGTCCCTGGTCCTTGTCCTTGTCCGTCTCGAACGCCCGGCCGTGGCGCTGCGGCCCGAACGGTGAGGGCGTGGTGGCCGCCAGCGTGATCAGATGCGGGCGGCAGCCGCGGACGAAGGCCAGGTCAAAGACATGTGTGTCGTAGACCGGGTCGAAGGCGCGCTCGGAGAGGAACGCGAGGTGCTTTCCGTCGAGCGTGAAAGCGGGCTGGTAGTCGCAGAAGCGCAGCGGGGTCGCCTCGGAGACCGACAGATCGGCGGTGTTGGCGAGCTTGAGCTGGCGCAGCGGTTCGGGTCCCGCGTGCGACCAGGCGAGCCAGCCGGAGTCGGGCGAGAAGGCGAGGCCGGTGGCGTCGCCGTGCTCGCTGCGGTCGACCTCGCGGACCTCGCCCGACTCCCGTTCGACGAGCAGGACGCGGCCGTCGTGCGAGGCGACGGCGGCGCGGCTGCCGTCCGGTGCGACGGCGAGGCTCAGTACGCGGCCGAGCCGTCCCGCGCCGAGCCTGCGGGGTGTCGCGCCGGGCGCGGGGCCGGTGGCCGGGGCGAATTCGAGTGCGTCCTCGCCCTCGGCGTCGGTGACCCAGACGACCTGTTCCTCACCCTCGACGCGGAAGGTGCGGGGCAGCCTGGCCCGTACGCCGGGCTCCGCGGCGAGCGCCCGCGCGGGCCCCTCCCGGTGGGTGACCCAGTGGATCGTGCCGCGGACCTCCACGGCGCTGCCGCGGCCCGTGTGGTCGGGGGTCGCGGTGCCGAAGTGGTGGTCGGCCTTGACGGGGCGGGGGCGCAGATCGGTGCGCTGGCCGCCGAGGCGGATGTCGAGCCGGCGCGGCTCGGCGGCGTCCAGGCTGTCGAGGAGCCACAGTTCACCGGCGGACGCGTAGACGACGCGGGTGCCGTCGGTGGCGGCGTGGCGGGCGTAGAAGCCGTCGAGGGGGGTGTGCCGCCGCAGGCCAGAGCCGTCGGCCGCCGACGAATAGAGCGCGCCGGTGCCTTCGTGGTCGGAGAGGAAGGCGATCCGGTCCCCCACCCAGAGCGGGTACTCGATGTTCCCGTCGAGCTCCTCGTGGAGGCGTACGAACTCGCCCTCGCCGTCCCGGTCTATCCACAACTTGCCCGCGGTGCCGCCCCGGTAGCGCTTCCAGGCGGCGGCCTCCCGGCCCATCGTGGCGGAGAGCAGGACGGTGTGCGGCCCGTGTGCCACGTCGGCCACGGGCCCGTACGGCAGCACGGCCGCGGGCCCGCCGTCGAGCGGCACGGCGCGCGCCCAGGTGCGGCGCAGCGAGGCCTGGCCGTGGGTGGTGATCGCGAGGACCTGGCCGTCGGGGGTCCAGCCGCGGACGGACGTCTTGGCGCTTCCCCAGTACGTCAGGCGGTTCGTCGGACCGCCGTCGACGGGCGCGAGATGCACCTCGGGGGCGCCTGCCCGCTGTGAGGACCACGCTATGTGCGTGCCGTCGGGAGAGATCCTCGGATGGTTCACCGGAACGTTGTCGGCGCTGACGCGCCACGCGCGGCCGCCGTCGAGCGGGGCGACCCAGACGTCGTCCTCTGCGGTGAAGGCGATCAACTCGCCGTGGACATGCGGATACCGGAGGTAGGCAGGGTGCGTCACACCGTCACCCTAGGCAGGCGGCCGCCGCCCGGTCACGGCTTTCGGATCACTTGGCCGGCGCGTCGGCCGTCTCGGTCACGGTCACCGTGACGGTGACGGTGGGACGCGCCGGCCCGCCCGGCGGCCGGGTCGGCGGCGTACTGCTGGGCGCGGCACCGCAGTTGCCGAGCACGCTCGCCTCGAAGACAACCTTGCCGCCGACCTTCGCGACGAGACGCCCGCGTACGCAGGTGCCGGAACGCTCGTCCGTCACCTTGCCCTTGAGCGTGATGTCCTGGCCGGATTCGGTCTCACCGTGACAGTCGACGGTGGCCACGCTCGGCCTGGAGGGGGACGCGGAGGCGGTGGCAGGCGCTTGGCCGCCGTCGATGTTCGCCGTACAACTGAGCCAGCGCACCTTGAAGCCGATCCGCTCCAGAGTGCTGGTCGCCGTCTTGTCGGTGGTGACCGCGACCGCGACGGAGCTCAGACCGCCGGTCGACGGTTCACAGGCCGCTACACCCACAACTGCGGCCGCGGCAGCGCAGATTGCCGCGAGGGTGCGCGGGTGGAGTACGCGTCTCAAGGCCCCCATGAGAGGCAGCCTCCCACTGTGTCACCGGCTGCGGTAGGCCGCTTGTCGCCACTCGTGAACACCTTAGGTTGACGTCATGGGAGCGAACCGGAAGGTCAGGCGCCTCGTCGTCGGCGACACCATCCATCTGTGGTCGGTACGGCACCGCCACCAAGACAGCACCGGCGAACACTGCGCCGAAGTGCTCTCCCTCGGGCGCGAGGGCACACAGACGCGGCTGCGACTGGTCTTCCGGGCGGGTCCGGGGCGGCTCACGCCCGATGCATACCTCCCCTCGGGCACGGTGGCGGACGACCGGGACCACTGGCTCAACCTGCATGAACCTGGCGTCGTACGCCGCTTCGTGGACGAGGCCGAGGCTCGCGGCGTCCTGCCGGCAGACGGCAGGACGACGGAACTGGACGGCTGGCCACTGTTCGACGCGGTGGTGAGCCGGAACCTCTCAAGCCCGTTGGGGGTCCCCCGGACGAAGTCTGGGGGAGATTGAGGACGGGTCCTACGACCAGCGGCCGGTGCGGCCGAGCAGGAGCGCCGTCGCCGCCGTGCCCGCCGTCGACGTGCGCAGCACGCTGTGCCCGAGCCGGTACGGCTTCGCGCCGGCCTCGGCGAAGGCCGCCAACTCCTCCGGGGACACGCCCCCTTCGGGGCCCACCACCAGCACGATCGACCCCTCCGCGGGCAGCTCCGCCGTGGCCAGCGGCTCGGCGCCCTCCTCGTGCAGCACCGCCGCGAAATCCGCTTCGGCCAGAAGTGACGCAACCTGCTTGGTCGTTGCCGCGTCCGCGACCTCCGGGAAGCGGAGCCGGCGCGACTGTTTGCCCGCCTCGCGCGCCGTCGCCCGCCACTTCGCGAGCGACTTGGCGGCCCGTTCGCCCTTCCACTGCGTGATGCAGCGCGCGGCAGCCCACGGCACGACCGCGTCGACTCCGGTCTCCGTCATCGTCTCGACGGCGAGTTCACCACGGTCGCCCTTGGGCAGCGCCTGCACGACGGTGATACGGGGGGCCGGCTCCGGTTCCGTCGGGAACTCCCGCGGTTCGACGATCAGCCGGTCCTTGCCCTCGGTCCGCAGGACGACGCCCGCCGCCCCCCGCCCGCGGCCGTCCGTCAGCACGATGTCCTCGCCGGGCTGCAGCCTGCGTACGGAGACGGCGTGCCGCCCCTCGGGACCGTCCAGGGTGACGGTCGCCCCCGGGCCGACGCCCTCCAGGGAGTCGACGACGAAGACCGGCGCGGTCATCGGGAACCGCCCAGCGCCAGCGCGGCGCGCGCGGAGTCCGTTTCGGCGACGAGGACGTCGACCAGCCGGCCGGCGGGCAGCTCACGCGCCAGCCGGTGGCCCTGCCCGGCCCACAGCGCCATACCCTGCGCGTCGCCCGTCTTGGCCGCGGCCTTGCGCAGGCCGCTGGTCAGGTGGTGCACCTGGGGGTAGGCGGCGGGCGCGTACGGGCCGTGCTCGCGCATGAAGCGGTTCACGAGGCCGCGGGCGGGCCGCCCGGAGAAGGCGCGGGTGAGTTCGGTGCGTACGAACAAAGGATTCGTCATGGCCTGCTTGTGCAGCGCGTTCGCACCGGACTCGGGGCAGACCAGGAACGCGGTCCCGAGCTGCGCCGCGACCGCCCCCGCCGCGAGCACGCCCGCGATCTGGCCGCCGCGCATCAGCCCTCCCGCGGCGATGAGCGGAAGCTGCACGGTCTCGCGGATCAGCGCGATGAGCGAGAGCAGCCCGATCCCGGCGCCGTCGGACTCGGGGTCGTCGCGGTGGGTGCCCTGGTGGCCGCCGGCCTCGATGCCCTGCACACACACGGCGTCGGCCCCGGCCCACTGCGCGGCCTGCGCCTCTTCGGGTGTGGTGACGGTGACGACGGTGAAGGTCCCGGCCTTGGCGAAGGAGTCGAGCACATCGCGGGTCGGGCAGCCGAAGGTGAAGGAGACGGCGGGCACCGGGTCGTCGAGGAGGATGGCCAGCTTGGCCTCGTATCCGTCGTCGCGACCGGAGTCGGGGTCGCCGAGTGGAGTCTCGTACCAGGCGGCCTCACCGGCGAGCTGATTCCGGTAGATCTCGACGGCACCGGGGTCGGCGGTGTTGGGCTGCGGCATGAAGAGATTGACGCCGAAGGGCTGCGCGGTGAGCCCGCGCAGCTGTTTGACCTCCTGGTACATGCCGTCCGCGGTCTTGTACCCGGCAGCGAGGAACCCGAGCCCGCCGGCTTCGGACACGGCGGCGGCGAGCTGGGGGCAGGATGCGCCGCCCGCCATGGGGGCCTGCACGATCGGGTGACGGCAAAGATCGGTCAGTGCGGAGGACATGCAGGCATGGTGCCATGCCGCTCGCGCCCCATCGAATCGGGCGTTCCGCAACCGCCGCGGGTGCGTGCCGCTGTCCTGAAAACGCCGGAGGGGCTGAATGATTCAGCCCCTCCGGCGTTCGAGAGGGCCTAACGCCCGTTGAACGCGTCCTTCAGGCGGGAGAACAGTCCCTGCTGCCCCGGCTGGAACTGACCCGTAGGCCTTTCCTCGCCGCGCAGCTTCGCCAGGTCCCGCAGCAGCCGCTCCTGATCCACGTCCAGCTTCGACGGGGTCATCACCTCGACATGGACGATCAGGTCGCCACGGCCCCCGCCCCGCAGATGCGTGATGCCGCGCCCGTGCAGCGGGATCGACTGTCCGGACTGGGTGCCCGGGCGGATGTCGACCTCCTCCATGCCGTCCAGCGTCTCCAGCGGGCACTTCGTGCCCAGCGCCGCCGCCGTCATGGGGATCGTCACCGTGCAGTGCAGATCGTCGCCCCGGCGCTGGAACACCGCGTGCGGCAGCTCGTGGATCTCGACGTAGAGGTCGCCGGCGGGGCCACCGCCCGGGCCGACCTCGCCCTCGCCCGCGAGCTGGATGCGTGTGCCGTTGTCGACACCGGCCGGGATCTTGACCGTCAGGGTGCGGCGGGACCGTACCCGCCCGTCGCCCGCACACTCGGGGCACGGGGTCGGCACGACCGTTCCGAAGCCCTGGCACTGCGGGCACGGCCGCGAGGTCATGACCTGGCCGAGGAAGGACCGCGTCACCTGCGAGACCTCACCACGGCCGCGGCACATGTCGCAGGTCTGCGCCGAGGTACCCGGCGCCGCGCCCTCACCCGAACACGTCGTACAGACGACGGCCGTGTCGACCTGGATGTCCTTCGTCGTGCCGAAGGCCGACTCGTTGAGCTCGATCTCCAGGCGGATCATCGCGTCCTGGCCCCGCCGCGTACGCGACCTGGGGCCGCGCTGCGACGCCGTACCGAAGAACGCGTCCATGATGTCCGAGAAGTTCCCGAAGCCACCGGCGCCGAAGCCGCCCGCGCCGCCGCCGCCCGCCTGCGAGAGCGGGTCTCCGCCGAGGTCGTAGACCTGCTTCTTCTGCGGGTCCGACAGCACCTCGTACGCGGCGTTGATCTCCTTGAAGCGCTCCTGCGTCTTCGGGTCCGGATTCACATCCGGGTGGAGTTCACGGGCAAGCCGGCGGAAGGCCTTCTTGATCTCGTCCTGGGACGCGTCGCGGCGTACGCCGAGTACGGCGTAGTAGTCCGTGGCCACTTACGACTCCGCCAGGATCTGTCCGACGTAACGTGCCACTGCGCGTACCGCTCCCATCGTTCCGGGGTAGTCCATGCGGGTCGGTCCGACCACGCCGAGTTTGGCAACTGCCTCGTCGCCCGAACCGTAGCCGACCGCGACGACGGACGTGGAGTTGAGGCCCTCGTGGGCGTTCTCATGACCGATCTTCACGGTCATGCCCATGCCGCCCGCTTCCTTGGCCTCGCCGAGCAGCTTGAGGAGCACCACATGCTCCTCAAGAGCCTCGAGCACCGGCCGGATCGTCAGCGGGAAGTCGTGTCCGAAGCGCGTCAGATTGGCGGTGCCGCCGATCATCAGCCGCTCCTCGGTCTCCTCGACCAGGGTTTCGAGCAGGGTCGAGAGCACCGTGGAAACGGTACCCCGGTCCTCCGCCTCGAAGGAGTCGGGAAGGTCCTGCACCAGCTGCGGCACATCCGCGAAGCGGCGCCCGACGACCCGGCTGTTGAGCCGGGCCCGCAGGTCCGCGAGCGAGGATTCCGCGAAAGGCGCGGGGCAGTCGATCATGCGCTGCTCGACCCGTCCGGTGTCCGTGATCAGCACGAGCATCAGCCGGGCGGGCGCGAGGGAGAGGAGCTCCACATGCCGGACGGTGGAGCGGGTCAGCGAGGGGTACTGGACCACCGCGACCTGCCGGGTCAGCTGCGCCAGCAGCCGTACCGTACGGCCCACGACGTCGTCGAGGTCGACGGCTCCGTCCAGGAAGTTCTGGATGGCACGACGCTCGGGCGACGACAGCGGCTTGACGCCTGCCAGTTTGTCGACGAAGAGCCGGTAGCCCTTGTCCGTGGGGATACGCCCCGCGCTCGTATGAGGCTGGGCGATGAACCCTTCCTCCTCCAGCACCGCCATGTCGTTGCGGACGGTGGCCGGGGAGACCCCGAGCTTGTGACGCTCGGTGAGCGCCTTGGAGCCGACGGGCTCCTCGGTGCCGACATAGTCCTGGACGATGGCGCGCAGCACCTCGAGTCTGCGTTCGCTGAGCATCGCGCACACCTCCAGCTGTGATTCCTCGGTGACTGCTTGGCACTCGATGCGTACGAGTGCCAGCATTTCCCCGTGCCAGTGTACGGCCGTGGGGTACATCCCTAGCAAGGGCGGCCGACCACGCCACCGAGCGACAGTGCTGGTCGGTTGCGGATAGCGTCGCGGTATGGACGTCAGTTGGGAAGACTTCGGCTGGGAGCGGCTGGCCGACGGGGTGGGGCGCCGGAGGCTTCCCGGCTGGGATGCCACCAGTGGTTTGATCGCCGGAGAGGACGGTGTCCTCCTGTACGACACCGGCTCGACACTCCGCGAGGGCGCCGAGCTGCGGGCCCAGGCCGAGGCCCTGCTCGGCGGACGCCGCGTGACGCATATCGCACTGAGCCATCCCCACTTCGACCATGTGCTGGGCACTGCGGCGTTCTCGGGCGCGGAGGTGTACGGCGCGGTCGGGATCGCCGAACTGATGCGGCGGGAGCGGGACGAGATCCGCGACACGGCGATACGGCACGGGGTCACCGAGGCCGACGCGACGGAGGCGGCCGACGTGCTGGTGGCGCCGCACCATCTGGTGTTCGGGGAGTGGACGCTGGACCTGGGCGGCCGCCAGGTGCTGCTGGCCAACATCGGCCCCGGCCACTCGGGCCACGATCTGGCGGTTCTGGTGCCCGGCAGCCCGGAGGTCGTCTTCTGCGGCGACCTCGTGGAGGAGTCGGGCGAACCCCAGGCGGGCCCGGATGCGATCCCCTCCCGCTGGCCCGCGGCACTGGACCGGCTGCTGTCGCTCGGCGGCGAGGACGCGGCGTACGTACCGGGGCACGGCGCGGTCGTCGACGCGGCGTTCGTACGCGCCCAACGCGAGCTGCTGGCGGCGCGCTTCGGGGTGTCGTAGCGTCTGGCGAATGCGCAGCTACAGCCCGGATCTGACCCCGCCCTGGAAGAAGTCGCAGCCCGCGCCGGAGGTGCCGGCCGAGCCCGATCTGGTCGTCGAGGAGGTCGGCACGGGCTTCTGCGGTGCGGTGATCCGCTGCGAGAAGACGGCGGAGGGGCCGACGGTCACGCTGGAGGACCGCTTCGGCAAGCACCGGGTGTTCCCGATGGTCCCGCGTGGCTTCGTGCTGGAGGGCCGCGTCGTCACACTCGTGCGCCCCTCCGCCGCCGCTCCGGTGCGCCCGGCCCGCACCGCGTCCGGCTCGCTCGCGGTCCCCGGGGCGCGTGCGCGGGTGGCGCGGGCGGGGCGCATCTATGTCGAGGGCCGCCACGACGCGGAGCTCGTGGAGCGGGTGTGGGGTGACGACCTGCGGATCGAGGGGGTCGTCGTCGAATATCTGGAAGGCATCGACGACCTCCCGTCGATCGTCCGCGACTTCGCCCCGGGCCCGGACGCGCGCCTGGGGGTGCTGGTGGACCATCTGGTCCCGGGCTCGAAGGAGTCCCGCATCGCGGCGGAGGTCACGGACGAGGACGTACTGGTGGTGGGCCACCCGTACATCGACGTGTGGGAGGCGGTGAAGCCGTCCTCGGTGGGCATCCGCGCGTGGCCGTCGGTCCCGCGGGGCCAGGACTGGAAGACGGGGGTCTGCCGGGCGCTTGGCTGGCCGGAGAACACGGGGGCGGCGTGGCAGCGGATTCTGTCGGCGGTGCGGTCGTACAAGGACCTGGAGCCGGAGCTGCTGGGGCGGGTCGAGGAGCTGATCGATTTCGTCACGGCGCCGGACCTTGCCGGCCCCGCCGGCGATTGAGGCGCGGGGTCTGGGGCGGAGCCCCAGTTCGGGGTGGGGGTACCTCCCACGGCCGCCAGGCCGTAGGGGGAGGGCGGGTAGGGGACGGGCCCGCCGCAGGCGCACCCCGTACCCACCTCACCCCTAATCCACCAGGTCCCGCACCACCGCGTCCGCCAGCAACCGCCCCCGCAGCGTCAGCACGGCCCGTCCCTCCCCGTACGGCCCCGCCTCCAGCAGGCCGTCCGAGAACGCCCGCCCCGCCGCCGCCAGCCCCGCCGGCCGCAGCAGCGACAGTTCGCAGCCCTCGCGCAGGCGGAGTTCCAGGAGCACCCGCTCCACCCGGCGGTCCTCCGGCGCGAGCACCTCACGGCCCGCTCCCGGCGACCGGCCTTCCGCCAGCGCTGCCGCATACGCCCCCGGGTGCTTCACGTTCCACCAGCGCACCCCGCCGACGTGGCTGTGCGCTCCGGGGCCCGCGCCCCACCAGTCCGCGCCCCGCCAGTACAGCTCGTTGTGCAGGCACCGGCCGGCCTGTGAGGTCGACCAGTTGGAGACCTCGTACCAGTCGAAGCCCGCCTCCGCGAGGACCGAGTCCGCGATCAGGTAGCGGTCCGCGTGGACGTCGTCGTCGGTCATCGGCACCTCGCCGCGCCGGATGCGCCGCGCCAGCTGGGTGCCCTCCTCCACGATCAGCGCGTACGCCGAGATGTGGTCGGGCCCCGCACCCACCGCCGCCGCGAGGGACGCGCGCCAGTCGTCGTCGCTCTCCCCCGGCGTGCCGTAGATGAGATCGAGGTTCACATGCTGGAAGCCCGCCGCCCGCGCCTCCGCGACGCACGCCTCGGGCCGCCCCGGCGTGTGCGTGCGGTCCAGCACCTTCAGTACGTGCTGCCGAGCGCTCTGCATCCCGAAGGACACCCGGTTGAAGCCGCCCTCCCGCAGCTCGGCCAGGTACGCCGGATCCACCGATTCCGGGTTCGCCTCGGTGGTGATCTCCGCGTCCTCCGCGAGGCCGAACTCCTCGCGTACCGCCGACAGCATCCGTACGAGATCCGAGGCGGCGAGCAGTGTAGGCGTACCGCCCCCGACGAAGACCGTCTTCACCTGCCGCGGGTCGTCGCCGAGCACCTTGCGGGCGAGGCGGATCTCCTCGGTGACCATCGCGGCGTAGTTGTCGCGGGAGGCGAGGACGCCGCCCGAGCCGCGCAGCTCGGTCGCCGTGTAAGTGTTGAAATCGCAGTAGCCGCAGCGCGTCGCGCAGTACGGCACATGCAGATAGAAGGCGAGCGGCCGGCCGGCGGCCTCCTCGAGGGCGGATGCGGGCAGCGCCCCGTCCTCGGGCATGGGCTCACCATCGGGCAGTACGGAAGGCATGCCCCCCATTGTCCGTCACCCGCGAGGCTCACATCGCCTGCAGCACCAGCAGCGCGAGATCGTCCCCCGGCGGCGTCTCCGCGAACTCGTGCACCGCCTGCTTGATCCGTTCCGCGATCCCCTGCGCCGTCAGCCCCGCACACCCCGCGAGCACCGTCGCGAGACCGTCGCCGTCGTCGAACATCC
This sequence comes from Streptomyces sp. NBC_00885, assembly GCF_045207475.1. Lineage (NCBI taxonomy): Bacteria > Bacillati > Actinomycetota > Actinomycetes > Kitasatosporales > Streptomycetaceae > Streptomyces > Streptomyces sp. NBC_00885. The sequence continues at coordinate 5,793,591 of NZ_CP108796.1, read as the reverse complement.
GCGCCCCCGAGCGGCGCTCGGTGACCCCGTCCGTGACGCAGAGCAGCGTGTCACCGGGCTCCAGGTCGAAGGTCTGGCTCTGGTACGCAACCTCGTCGACGACCCCGAGCAGCAGCTGCGGCTCGGCCGCCGTACGCACCGTGCCGTCGGGCCGCAGCAGCAGCGGCAGCGGATGCCCGGCGCTGGCGACGGTGCACCGCACACCGCCCAGGGGCGAGCGCACCAGCTCCCCGTAGAGCAGGGACAGGAAGCGGGCCTGCGGCCCTTCCGGCAGGCCCTGGCCGCCGGCAGCGGCGACCATCAGCGCGGCCGCCTCCGCCGCTTCCATCGCGTCGTCGAGCAGCAGTCCGTTCAGCCGGTCGAGCACCTCGCCGACCTGGTAGCCCTCGCGGGCGAGCAGCCGCAGCCAGGGCCGGGCGAGGCCGGTGACGACGGCGGCCTCGGGCCCGCTGCCCTGGACGTCGCCGAGCATGAAGCACCAGCGGCCGCCGGAGCTCGCCGGGAAGATGTCGTAGAAGTCGCCGCCCGCGACTCCGTCGTCGCTCGGCTCGTACACGAGAAAGCGGTCCACGCCGGGGATCTCGCCGACCTTGCCGGGCAGCAGACCCCGCTGGAGGACTTTGCTGATGGTGGCCTGCCGGGTGTACTGCCGGGCCGCGCCGATCGCGAGGGAGAGCCGCCGCGCGAAGTCCTCGATCAGCGCGGTCACTTCGTCGGGCACCCGTGCCAGGCCCTGCCGGGCGACGAGAAGCGTGCCGAGACCGCGCCCGCCGGTGACGAGACGGTAGGCCTGCACCGTCCCCGTGCCCGCGCCAGGCTCGCCCTCGCGCGGCCAGGGGATCGGCACGGGGCCGTTGCCTGGGGTGTCGGGCAGCCGCGGGGGCTCCTTGCCGAGGGTCTCGCGCAGTTCCTCGATGCGGGACTCGTCGCTGTGCCAGACCCGCGCGAGCCGGGGCGCGGCTCCCAGCGGGCCGCCCGTTCCCCACCTGGGATGGCCGCCCTCGCCGTCGAGCCAGATCGCGCACCAGTCGGCGAGCCGTGGCACCAGCAGCTGCCCGGCGAGCGCCGCGACCAAGTCCTCGTCGAGCTGTCCGGCGAGCAGGTCGGAGGCTTCGGCGAGAAAGGAGAGCGCCCCTCGGCTGATCCAGTCCGGGTCCTCCCGGGCGGTGCGCCGCGGCGTGGGGGCGAGGATCTCGGCGGCGCGCAGCCCGCGCTGGAGCGCGGGTTCGGCGCCCGGCACGGGGCAGGACTCCAGTCCGTCGACGGGCAGGCGGGCCCAGACGGTCTTGAGGGCGGCGCGATAGGTGATGCCCCAGCGCTCGGCGAGGGCGCCGACGAGATGGAGGCCGCGTCCGTATTCGGGGGTGCCGGTGCGGTCCTCGCCGTGCGGTTCGTTGCGTACGGTCCTGGCGGGGTGGTGGTCGGAGACCTCGATCACCAGCGCGGCGGGCTCGCCCTCGGCCGACTCCTCGAGCCGGCAGAGGAGTTCGACGGTGGTACCCGCATGGACTACGGCGTTTGTCACCAGCTCGTTGACGACGAGTACGGCATCGTCTGCGAGCCGGTCCGTACTGTGCCTGCCCGGCGGGCAGCCCCCGCGGCCCGCCGTGCCCCGGCAGTAGGCGCAGGTGGCGAGCAGTCCGAGGTTGGTCCAGTCGGCGAGTGCGGCTCGTACGAAACGTCGCGCGGCACAGGGCGCGAGAGGGTTTCCGGGCAGGCTCGTGCGGGAAACCGACCGCGCGTCATCCCGTAGTGGGTACAACGGGGTTGTGCGCTGGACGGTGTCTCGCTGCATCGGAATGGGCCCCACTGTGCGGCTCCTGGTCGGTTCTGGCAATGCGCCGCTTATGACACCGACAGAGTGACAGACTGAGCCTGCCCATAAGCGCCGAGTCACTGAAGTGGGCGGTTATGAACGAACAGAGTGCTTTGTCGCCCGCCCAGTCCTCCGGGCTGCCCGCCCCGTCGGCCTCCCCGTCGGGTGCCGAGCCGCCGCCCGACGGTGCCTGGATCCGGGCCTCGGAGCTCCGCCCTCTGCTGGCCGCCATGACGGCTCTGCGGGACGGGGACTTCAAGATACGGGTGGCTGAGACGCATGAAGGGATGTCCGCCGAGCTGGCGGCGATGTTCAACCAGATCGCGGTGCGCAATCAGCACTTCACGGATGAACTGACGCGTGTACGCAGGGAAGTCGTACGGCACGGACGCCTGGACGACCGGCTGGCGGCGAGCCCCGGCCAGGGCGCCTGGACCTCCGGCGTGAACAGTACGAACGCGCTTCTCGACGCCCTCGTGGTGCCCGCGGCGAACGCCACCCGTGTGCTGGACGCGGTGGCCGGCGGCGATCTGACCCAGCGGGTCGATCTGCACGACGGCAACCGCCAGTTGCGCGGAGATCTGCGGCGGCTGGGCCGTGCCGTGAACAAGATGGTCGACCAGCTCTCGCTCTTCACCGGCGAAGTGACCCGCGTCGCGCGCGAAGTGGGCACCGAGGGCCGCCTCGGCGGACGCGCCAAGGTCCAGGGCCTGTCCGGGAGTTGGCGGGATGTGACCGAAGCGGTCAACACCATGGCCTCCCGGCTGACCGCGCAGGTACGGGACATCGCGGCGGTGACCACGGCCGTCGCCCGCGGCGACCTGACCCGTACGGTCACGGTCGAGGCGACCGGAGAGCTGCTGGAGCTGAAGCTCACCGTCAACACGATGGTGGACCAGCTCTCCGCCTTCGCCGACGAGGTCACCCGCGTGGCCCGCGAGGTCGGCACGGAGGGCCAGCTGGGCGGCCGTGCCCAGGTCCGCGGCGTCTCCGGCGTGTGGAAGGACCTCACGGACAACGTCAACTTCATGGCGTCCAACCTGACCTCACAGGTCCGCAACATCGCCCAGGTCACCACTGCCGTCGCCAACGGCGACCTGTCCCAGAAGATCACCGTCGACGCCCAGGGCGAGATCTTGGAGCTCAAGTCGACCATCAACACCATGGTCGACCAGCTCTCCGCCTTCGCCGACGAGGTCACCCGCGTCGCCCGCGAAGTCGGCACCGAAGGAAACCTCGGCGGCCGCGCCCAGGTCCGCGGCGTCTCCGGCGTCTGGAAGGACCTCACCGAGAACGTCAACTTCATGGCCGACAACCTCACTTCACAGGTGAGGAACATCGCACTCGTGTCGACGGCCGTGGCCCAGGGCGACCTCGGCAAGAAGATCACGGTCGAGGCGAAGGGCGAGATCCTGGAGCTCAAGTCGACCATCAACACCATGGTCGACCAGCTCTCCGCCTTCGCCGACGAGGTCACCCGCGTCGCCCGCGAAGTCGGCACCGAAGGAAACCTCGGCGGCCAGGCCCAGGTCCGCGGCGTCTCCGGCGTCTGGAAGGACCTCACGGACAACGTCAACTTCATGGCGTCCAACCTGACCTCACAGGTCCGCAACATCGCCCAGGTCACCACCGCCGTCGCCAACGGCGACCTCTCCAAGAAGATCACCGTCGACGCCCGCGGCGAGATCCTTGAGCTCAAGGACACCGTCAACACGATGGTGGAGCAGCTGCGCGCCTTCGCCGACGAGGTGACAAGGGTCGCCCGCGAGGTCGGTACGGACGGCAGACTCGGCGGCCGCGCCCAGGTCCTCGGCGTCACCGGCCTGTGGAAGGACCTCACCGACAACGTCAACTACATGGCCGACAACCTCACTTCACAGGTGAGGAACATCGCCCAGGTGGCGACGGCCGTGGCGCAGGGCGACCTGTCCAAGAAGATCGACGTGGACGCCCGCGGCGAGATCCTGGAGCTCAAGACCACCATCAACACCATGGTGGACACGCTCTCCTCGTTCTCCTCCGAGGTCACGCGCGTGGCCCGCGAGGTGGGCAGCGAGGGCCAGCTCGGCGGCCAGGCGCGCGTCGAGGGCGTGTACGGCACCTGGAAGCGCCTGACCACCAATGTGAACGAGCTCGCGCTCAACCTCACCACCCAGGTCCGCGCCATCGCCGAGGTGGCCTCCGCCGTCGCCCAGGGCGACATGTCCCGCTCGATCACCGTCGAGACCCGGGGTGAGGTCTCCGAGCTGAAGGACAACATCAACCTGATGGTGTCCAACCTCCGTGAGACCACCCGCGCCAAGGACTGGCTGGAGTCCAACCTCGCCCGCCTGGCGGGTCTGATGCAGGGCCACCGCGATCTGATGGAGGTCGCCGACCTGATCCTGCGCGAGCTGACCCCGCTGGTGAACGCGCAGTACGGCGCCTTCTTCCTGGCCGACCCGGACGGCGACGGCACTCCGTCCCGTACGACATCGACCACCAAGGGACTCGCCTTCATCGCGGGGTACGGCTCGGCCCAGTCCGCCACCATCGACACGACCGGCATGCCGGGACACGGTCTTGTGCGCCAGGCGGCCCTGGAGAAGAAGCGGATCCTCCTGGAGGAGGCCCCGCCGGACTACATCAAGATCAACTCGGGGCTGGGCGAGGCGTCCCCCGCCAGCGTCGTCATCATCCCGATCCTCTTCGAGGACAAGCTGCTCGGCGTCATCGAGCTGGCGTCCTTCTCCCGCTTCTCCGATGTCCACCTGGCCTTCTTCGACCAGTTCGTGAACACCATCGGCGTCGCGATCAACACGATCATCGCCAACTCCCGTACGGAATCGCTCCTCGGCGAGTCCCAGCGCCTGGCCATCCAGCTCCAGGAGCGTTCCGACGAACTCCAGCGCCAGCAGGCCGAGTTGCAGCGTTCCAACGCGGAACTGGAGGAGAAGGCGGCACTTCTGGCCACCTCCTCGCAGTACAAGTCGGAGTTCCTGGCGAACATGTCACACGAACTGCGCACCCCGCTGAACTCCCTGCTGATCCTCGCCCGGCTGCTCTCCGACAATCCGGACGGTCATCTCTCCGACCAGGAAGTGCAGTTCGCCACCACGATCCACCGCTCGGGCTCCGACCTGCTCCAGCTGATCAACGACATCCTGGACCTGTCGAAGATCGAGGCGGGCCGGATGGATGTGCGCCCGAAGAAGCTGCCGCTGATCAAACTCCTCGACTACGTCCACGCCACCTTCCGCCCGATCACGCTCGACCGCGGTCTCGCCTTCGATGTCGCGGTCGCCGAGGACGTACCGCGCGAGATGTACTCCGACGAGCAGCGGCTCCAGCAGATCCTGCGCAATCTGCTCTCCAACGCGATCAAGTTCACCTCCAGCGGCCGCGTCGAGCTGAGGGTGGGCCGGCTCAAGGACCCCGACAACAAGCTGCTCAAGGGCATCGACGACCTGATCGCCTTCGCCGTCACGGACACCGGAATCGGCATCGCGCCCGAGAAACTGCCGGTGATCTTCGAGGCGTTCCAGCAAGCCGACGGGACCACCAACCGCAAATACGGCGGCACGGGCCTGGGCCTGTCGATCAGCCGGGAGATCGCCGGGCTGCTCGGCGGCCGCATCATCGCGGAGAGCGAGCCGGGCTGCGGCTCCACCTTCACGCTGTACGTCCCCGTCCTCTACCCCGGCCACATCGGCGCCGACAGCGACGGCTCCCACGACGGTCTGGGCATCCATGACGTCCACGACGTGCCGATGACCTCGCCGGAGCGCCATCACGCGGAGCACATGCCGCGCGCGGACCTGGACGACGGCTGGGCGACCACTACCAAGCTGGAGGAGTGGAGGTCGGGCCGGGGCCGGCTCCTGACGGGCCGGCGCGTCCTCATCGTGGACGACGACATCCGCAACGTCTTCGCGCTCACCCATGTGCTGGGCCGGGTGGGCATGCCCGTGCTGTACGCGGAGAACGGCCGGGAAGGCATCGAGACGCTGGAGCGGAACACCGACGTCGAACTGATCCTGATGGACATCATGATGCCCGAGATGGATGGTTACGAGACGATCGAGGCGATCAGACGGAGCCCGCTGTGGACGGATCTGCCGATCGTGGCTCTCACCGCCAAGGCGATGCCCGGCGACCGTGAGAAGTCGATCGCCCAGGGCGCGAACGAGTACGTGCCCAAACCTGTGGACGTCGACCGTCTGCTGACCGTCGTCTGCGCCCTGCTGGACCCGGAGGGCGGGGGGACGAGCGGACCGGACGGAGCGACACCTGGAGCAGCACCCGCGATACCGGGACAGTCAACCGCCGATGGGAATCCGACCGTCCCACCGACGATCACGTGAGGCAGACACGATGAGCACAGAGGCGACCACCGCCGACCGCGCGAGCATCCTCCTGGTGGACGACATGGAGGACAATCTCGTCGCCTTGGAGGCTGTACTGGGGTCCCTCAACGAGCCGCTGGTCCGCGCGCGTTCGGGGGAGGAGGCGATGAAGGCACTGCTGCGGCAGAAGTTCGCGGTGGTCCTGCTGGATGTACGGATGCCGGGCATGGACGGCTTCGAGACCGCGTCCAACATCAAGCGCCTCGACCAGACGAAGGACGTTCCGATCATCTTCCTGACCGGGACGGAGGCGGACAGCGGCTATGCGTTTCGGGGGTATGCGACGGGGGCGGCGGACTTTCTGACCAAACCCTTCGACCCGTGGGTGCTGCGGGCGAAGGTGAACGTGTTCCTCGATCTGCACCGCAAGAACCGCCAGTTGGAGCGGATGCTGGCGCGCGAGCAGGAGCAGCTGGGCGAGCTCGCGGAGCGGCTGAGCACGATAGAGACGGAACTGGGCCGCAGCGGTCCGGCAGATGTGCCGGAGCTGCGGATGCAGCTGACGCGGATGGAGGAACTCCTGACGGACCTGCGCCGCGGCAGATGCGTGTAGCGGGGCCAGGGCCCAGATTCAGCCCCGCCGGGTTTGAGGCGCGGGGTCCGGGGCCGGAGCCCCGGCGGAAGACTCCGCCGGGCTCCGGGCCCCGCCCTCGACCTACGCCTCGCGCGAGCCCGCGTACATGTCCTCGATCAGGTCCTTGTACTCCCGCTCGACGACCGGCCTCTTCAGCTTCAGGCTCGGCGTCAGCTCGCCGTGCTCGATGTCCAGGTCCCGCGGAAGCAGCCGGAACTTCTTGATCGTCTGCCAGCGCTGCAGCCCCTCGTTGAGCCGCTTCACATAGCCCTCGATGAGCTGCTGGGCCTCCTTCGTCGCCACGACCTCCGCGTACGACTTGCCTTCAAGACCGTTCTCCTTGGCCCAGCCGAGAATCGTGGGCTCGTCGAGCGCGATCAGCGCGGTGCAGAAGTTACGGTCCGCGCCGTGCACCAGGATGTTGGACACGAAGGGGCAGACCGCCTTGAACTGACCCTCGACCTCGGCCGGCGCGATGTACTTGCCGCCCGACGTCTTGATCAGGTCCTTCTTGCGGTCCGTGATCCGCAGATAGCCGTCCGCGGACAGCTCGCCGATGTCCCCGGTGTGGAACCACCCGTCGGGCTCCAGGACCTCCGCCGTCTTCTCCGGCAGCCCGTGGTAGCCCTCCATGATGCCGGGACCGCGCAGCAGGATCTCGCCGTCGTCCGCGATGCGCACCTCGGTGCCGGGCACCGGCTTGCCGACGGTGCCGGTGCGGTACGCCTCGCCCGGGTTGACGAAGGACGCCGCGCTGGACTCGGTGAGGCCGTAGCCCTCCAGGATGTGGATCCCGGCGCCGGCGAAGAAGTAACCGATGTCCGGCGCGAGGGCCGCGGAGCCGGAGACCGCGGCGCGCAGCCGCCCGCCGAAGGCGTCGCGGAGCTTGGAGTAGACGAGTACGTCGGCGACCTTGTGCTTGGCGCTCAGCCCGAAGGGAGCGCCGGCCGTGCCCGTACGCCGGTAGTTGTCCTGCGTGGCCTTGGCGTACTCGCGGGCGACCCCGGCCGCCCACTGGAAGATCTTGTACTTCGCACCGCCGCCGGCCCGCGCCTTGGCCGCGACGCCGTTGTAGACCTTCTCGAAGATGCGCGGCACGGCGGCCATGTATGTCGGCTGCACGACCGGCAGATTCTCGATGATCTTGTCGACGCGGCCGTCGACGGCGGTGACATGGCCGACCTCGATCTGTCCGGAGGTCAGCACCTTGCCGAAGACGTGCGCGAGCGGCAGCCAGAGGTACTGGACGTCGTCCGGGCCGATCAGGCCGGTGGCGGTCATCGCCTTGGCCATGTACGACCAGTTGTCGTGCGGCAGCCGGACGCCCTTGGGGCGGCCCGTGGTGCCCGAGGTGTAGATGAGCGTCGCCAGCTGGTCGGCCCTGATCGCACTGACCCGCTCCTTGACGGCCTCCGGGTGCTTGGCGAGATACTCCGCGCCGCGCGCCTCCAGGTCGGCGAGCGAGAGGACCCAGCCCTCGGGGTCGCTCTCGTCCGGCTCGACGCCCGCCATGTCGATGACCACGGCATGCTTCAGCTCCGGCAGATCGGCCCGCTTCTCACGCGCCTTGGCGAGCTGGGAGGCGTCCTCCGCGATCAGCACCCGGCTGACGGAGTCGGCGAGGATGTATGCCGACTCCTCGGCGTTGGTGGACGGGTAGACCGTCGTGGTCGCGCCGCCCGCGCACATCACACCGAGGTCGACGAGGATCCACTCGACCCGGGTGGAGGAGGCGAGCGCGACCCGCTCCTCGGGCTGTACGCCGAGATCGATCAGGCCGGCCGCGATGGAGTACACCCGCTCGGCGGCCTGGCCCCAGCTCAACGACTTCCAGTCGTCGGGTCCATGACCGGAGGCGGGGGCCACCGGATACCGGTAGGCCTCGGCGTCGGGCGTGGCCGCCACGCGCTCGGCGAAGAGGGTCGCCACCGAGGGCGGTCGGTTCTCGATCAGGGTCTGTGTGTCGCTCACGACGTCCTCCGGGCCTGCGGCAAGCACTGCACGACTGGCTGGTTGTTTAACTGGCGAGTAACCATCGAGCCGTGATCAGAGTAGAGCGCACCAAGCCGGTGCGTAAGAGGCTGCGGGCTGCCGCTTCATAACGAACAGACGGCAGGATCACGTGCCGGAACCGATAATCGGTGCACCTCTCACGTATCGCGGGATGCGCCCCTCTGACACGCGAAAAGCGCCCGTCCGGACCCCCCGGCGGGCGCTTTCCCGTGTCATGTCTCCTGGGCTACTTCTTCGCCTTGCCGCCCTCGTCGCTGGACAGCACCGCGATGAAGGCCTCCTGCGGGACCTCCACGCTGCCGACCATCTTCATCCGCTTCTTGCCCTCCTTCTGCTTCTCCAGCAGCTTCCGCTTACGGGAGATGTCACCGCCGTAGCACTTGGCGAGGACGTCCTTGCGGATGGCGCGAATGGTCTCGCGGGCGATGACCCTAGAGCCGATGGCGGCCTGGATGGGCACCTCGAAGGCCTGCCGCGGGATGAGCTCCCTGAGCTTGGCGACCAGCCGTACGCCGTACGCGTACGCCGCGTCCTTGTGCGTGATGGCGGAGAAGGCGTCGACCTTGTCGCCGTGCAGCAGGATGTCGACCTTCACCAGACTGGAGGCCTGCTCGCCGGTGGGCTCGTAGTCGAGGGAGGCGTAACCGCGGGTCTTGGACTTCAGCTGGTCGAAGAAGTCGAAGACGATCTCGGCGAGGGGGAGGGTGTAGCGGATCTCGACCCGGTCCTCGGAGAGGTAGTCCATGCCGAGCAGCGTGCCTCGGCGGGTCTGGCAGAGCTCCATGATCGAACCGATGAACTCGCTGGGGGCGAGGATCGTGGCCCGTACGACCGGCTCGTGCACCTCGTCGATCTTGCCCTCGGGGAACTCGCTCGGGTTGGTGACGGTGTGCTCGGTGCCGTCCTCCATGACCACGCGGTAGACCACGTTGGGGGCGGTGGCGATGAGGTCGAGCCCGAACTCGCGCTCAAGCCGCTCACGGATGACGTCCAGGTGCAGCAGCCCGAGGAAGCCGACACGGAAGCCGAACCCGAGCGCGGCGGAGGTCTCCGGCTCGTAGACCAGGGCGGCGTCGTTGAGCTGCAGCTTGTCGAGGGCGTCGCGCAGCTCGGGGTAGTCCGAGCCGTCCAGCGGATACAGGCCCGAGAACACCATGGGCTTGGGGTCCTTGTAGCCGCCCAGCGCCTCGGTCGCGCCCTTGGTGAGGGAGGTGATCGTGTCACCGACCTTGGACTGACGCACGTCCTTCACGCCGGTGATGATGTAGCCCACCTCGCCGACGCCGATGCCGTCGGCCGGGGTCATCTCGGGAGAGGAGACGCCGATCTCGAGGAGTTCGTGGGTGGCGCCGGTGGACATCATCCTGATGCGCTCGCGCTTGTTGAGCTGCCCGTCGACGACCCGTACATACGTCACGACACCGCGGTACGAGTCGTAGACCGAGTCGAAGATCATCGCGCGGGCGGGGGCGTCGGCGACACCGACCGGGGCGGGGACGTCGCGGACCACGCGGTCCAGCAGGGCCTCCACGCCGACGCCGGTCTTGGCGGAGACCTTGAGAACGTCCTCCGGCTGGCAGCCGATGAGGTTGGCGAGCTCCTCGGAGAACTTCTCCGGCTGGGCGGCGGGCAGGTCGATCTTGTTGAGGACCGGAACGATCGTGAGGTCGTTCTCCATCGCCAGATAGAGATTGGCGAGCGTCTGCGCCTCGATGCCCTGCGCGGCGTCGACCAGCAGGACCGTGCCCTCACAGGCGGCGAGGGATCGCGACACCTCGTAGGTGAAGTCGACGTGCCCGGGGGTGTCGATCATGTTCAGGATGTGGGTCCTGCTCTGATCCGGCCCCTCGGTCGGCGCCCAGGGCAGCCGGACTGCCTGGGACTTGATCGTGATGCCGCGCTCGCGCTCGATGTCCATACGGTCGAGGTACTGAGCGCGCATCTGCCGCTGCTCGACCACACCGGTCAGCTGGAGCATCCGGTCGGCAAGGGTCGACTTGCCGTGGTCGATGTGCGCGATGATGCAGAAATTGCGGATCAGCGCCGGGTCGGTACGGCTCGGCTCGGGCACGTTGGTAGGAGTCGCGGGCACGCAGGGTCCTGATTCTTGAGACGCGGGGCGTCTCGTCTCGGGCGATGTCGGATCGATACGTAGCTTCTATCGTCCCATGGCTGCGGGGCTGCGCCCGGTTTGGGCGGTCGGATGAACGGCTGGTAACGTGGGCAGCTGTGTCTCGTGCCCTCTCAGTGCGGGACGCAACCTCAGAGATCGAAGTTTCACCGAACCTGAAAAGGCTCTTTCGTGGCGAACATCAAGTCCCAGATCAAGCGGAACAAGACGAACGAGAAGGCGCGCCTGCGCAACAAGGCCGTCAAGTCGTCGCTCAAGACCGCGATCCGTAAGGCCCGCGAGGCTGTCGCAGCGGGTGACGTCGAGAAGGCCACTGTGGCCGTCCGTGAGGCGTCGCAGAAGCTGGACAAGGCCGTCTCCAAGGGTGTCATCCACAAGAACGCCGCCGCCAACAAGAAGTCGGCGCTGGCCGCCAAGGTTGGCTCCCTGCAGGGCTGAACCTCTTGATTGTCGCCGGTAGGGACTCAGCGGGCCCTCTCTTCCGCTCCTGACCCGGCACCCTTCGCGCCGCACGCGGCCTGCGTTCGCCACGCGGGTGCGGCGCACCAAGCTTGATCCGTGGCCCCGGTCACCGTCCTTCCCCAGGACGGGACCGGGGCTTTCGGCGTTTGGGGGGCTCGAGGGCGGGGCGGGCGCCGGGTGGGTCGTCCGCTCGGCGCCGCGAGAGACCGACCCTTCGGGGTGCGCCGGGGATCGGGGGCGCCCCGGACCGAGGGTGCGCCGTCACGCCGGGCAGCATCGCCGGCGCAGCGCGCCGCGGAAATGGCGCTCGGGGCCCAGGCCGCATGGCGCCGCGCAGCCGGCGCTTCGGGGTGCGCCGGGGCACAGGGGCGCCCGGGCCGCGTTTCGCGCCGCGCAGCCGGCGCTTCGGGGGTGTGGGGGTACGAAGTATCCCCACGTCTCCCCCTCCCCGGGGGGTCCGGGGGCTTGCCCCCGGTTCGGGATGGGGGTACCTCCCACGGCCGCCAGGCCGTAGGGGGCGGGCGGGGTGGGGGAAAAGCCCACCGCAGGGCTCAGCGCCGCGACCTCGCCGCCCGCGCCACCGCAACCACCGCCTTCTCCAGCGCGTACTCCGGGTCGTCCCCGCCGCCCTTGACCCCCGCGTCCGCCTCCGCCACCGCCCGCAGTGCCACCGCCACCCCGTCCGGCGTCCAGCCGCGCATCTGCTGCCGCACCCGGTCGATCTTCCACGGCGGCATGCCCAGCTCGCGCGCGAGATCCGCGGGCCGCCCGCCACGGGCCGAGGAGAGCTTGCCGATCGCCCGCACCCCCTGCGCCAGCGCGCTGGTGATCAGGACAGGGGCCACCCCGGTCGACAGCGACCAGCGCAGCGCCTCCAGCGCCTCGGCCGCCCGCCCCTCCACCGCACGGTCGGCGACCGTGAAGCTGGAGGCCTCGGCCCGGCCGGTGTAGTAGCGCCCGACGACCGCCTCGTCGATCGTCCCCTCCACGTCGGCCGTCAGCTGGGACACCGCACTGGCAAGCTCCCGCAGATCGCTGCCGATCGAGTCGACCAGCGCCTGACACGCCTCGGGCGTCGCCGACCGCCCGAGCGCACGGAATTCGGAGCGTACGAACGTGAGCCGCTCCGCGGGCTTCGTCGTCTTGGGGCAGGCGACCTCGCGCGCCCCCGCCTTACGAGCCGCGTCCAGCAGCCCCTTCCCCTTCGCCCCGCCGGGGTGCAGCAGAACGAGAGTGATCTCCTCCGCGGGCGCATCCAGATACGCCTTGACGTCCTTGACGGTGTCCGCGGACAGATCCTGCGCGTTCCGCACGACGACGACCTTGCGCTCGGCGAAGAGCGAAGGGCTCGTCAGCTCGTCAAGGGTGCCCGGATGCAGCTGATCGGCGGTGAGGTCGCGCACGTCCGTATCGGCGTCGGCGGCCCGGGCGGCCGCCACCACCTGCTGTACGGCACGGTCGAGGAGCAGGTCCTCCTGGCCCACGGCGAGCGTGACGGGGGCGAGGGGATCGTCGGTCGAATTCTTCCTTGTGGCCATCGCGGTCCAGCATCCCACGCACCACTGACACCTCCCCCGACCTCGCAACCATCACGGCCCCTCGAGCCAGCCGTCCCACTCCCCCACGAACTCGTCCAGCTTCACCGGATCGAGCCGCCGCTCCGGGTCCTCGACGACCACCAGCCACTGCGCGTCCTCGGCATCGTCCTCACCTGCCAGCGCGTCCCGTACGAGCAGGGGCTCATCGGCGATGCCGAAGCGGTCCCGCAGGGCCTCGGCCGTCTCCTCGGCGGCGTCGCGGTCGGGCAGCACCAGTACATGTCTCACAGCACTCACAGAGACATTGTTCAGGTCGCCCGGCCGGGAGCCGACGGCAGGCGGTCGAGCACCAGCCCGAAGTGCTCGCGGTAGGCCGCGAGCACCGCAGCGTCGTCGGCCAGCGGCTGCTCGTGACGCTCGCCCCGCACGGTGGTGACCAGCTTGCGGCCGCTGAGCGTGATCCGGCCCTCCGGGGTGAGCCGCGAGCACACGACCGACCGCGTGAAGTGGGAATCGGGCGAGGTCCGGTGCCACCAGGCTCCCGCCCGGAAGTCGTCCAGGACGCGCGGCCGCCGCTCAAGGCGGAACTGCGGCTTCCCGTCGCGGTGGACATCGAGATCACCGCTCTCGGGAACCTCGACGATCCGGAACGTACCGGCCGGGTCCTCCTGGTCCCCCCGCTCGTCGAACGCCAGCGGATAGTGACAGTGGTCGCCGAAGCCGACATCGGCCAGCCAGGGACCCGTCGAGTCCGCCGTCTCGACCAGCAGGGCGAGATGGTCGTACGGGACACCGAGGCGGCCCTCGTCGCCGAAGACCCGCCCCTGGAGGAGGCTGACACCGAAGCCGAGGTCGCGCAGCAGCGCGGCGAAGGCCCCGTTGAGTTCGTAGCAGAAGCCCCCGCGCCCGGCCTCCACGATCTTGCCCAGAAGCGCCTTCTCCTCCAGCACGATGTCCTCGCCGAGATGGATGGAGAGGTTCTCGAAGGGGACCGTCTGCAAGTGGCGCAGCTGCAGCTCGCGCAGTGCGTCGGCATCGGCGCGCGCCGGGCGGCTCGCGCCGATACGGCGGAGGTAGGCATCCATGAGGAGAGTGTGGCGCCCGGGGTGTCCGCACGCCATGGGCCCCTGGTCCTAGACCTGTCGCCCGATGCACCGACGTCATCCGCAGCGGCGGGTCAGAGCCTCGCGGCACCGCCCGCAGGTCCCGGCCGCCTCCTGTCACCGCGATCGCCCCGTCGGTGTCCGTACGCAGCACCACCGCGCCCCCGGCCCGCAACGCGCCGATCGTCCGAGGGGAGGGATGGCCGTACGTGTTGTCCGCGCCCACAGAGATCAGCGCCAGCCGTGCGCGTACGCCCCGCAGCAGACCGGGGTGCTGATGGGCCGAGCCGTGGTGGGCGACCTTGAGGACATCGACGGAAGGGAGCGCCGGGAAGGCTCTCAACAGCCCCCTCTGGGCCGCTGGTTCGAGGTCCCCCAGGAGCAGCAGGGTCGGGCCGCCCTCGACCCGTACGAGCAGCGTCACGCTGGCGTCATTGGGCCCCTCCGGTACGAAGCCCGGCCCCGGAAGGCCAGGCCCGGCCGCAGGGGCTGCCCCGGATGCACGGGCTGCCGGCGGCCACAGCACCTGCCAGGCAAGCCGCCCGACCCTCCGCCGCTCCCCCGGCCCCGCCCGGATCACGGGCACCCCGGCCGCAGCCGTCGTCCTCCGCACAAACACGCTCTGCTCCCAGGGCTCGTCGTACGTCGTCGTCTGAACCGCACCGACGGCTCTGCCCCGCAACACACCTGGCAGCCCCCGGACATGATCGGCATGGAAGTGCGTCAAAAGGATCAACGGAACCCGGGTGACTCCCAGGTCGCGCAGGCAACGGTCGGCCAGCTCCGGATCGGGCCCCGCGTCCACGACGACGGCCGAACCCCCGCCCGCCGCAAGCACGGTGGCGTCCCCTTGCCCGACATCGCACATCGCGAACGTCCACCCCGGTGGCGGCCAGCCGGACATGGCTCTGGTGAGCGGGGCCGGACGCAGCACGGCGAGCAGAAGCAGCAGCGTGCAGCCTGCCGCCCACCAGGGATGCCTGGGAAGGCGCCGGGCGGCGAGCACGACCAGGACCGTGACGACAGCCAGCAACAGCCCGCCCGGCCAGCCGTCCGGCCACCCCACCTCAGCCCCGGGCAGCGCCGCCCCGGTGCGCGCGACGGAGGCGATCCACCCCGCGGGCCACCCGGCACAACGGGCCACCGCCTCGGCAACCGGCATCGCCACCGGCGCCGCGGCGAGAGCGGCGAACCCGAGAACCGTGGCCGGGGCGACCGCGAGCTCGGCGACGAGATTGCAGGGGATCGCCACCAGGCTGACCCTGGCCGCGAAGACCGCCACGACGGGAGCGCATACCGCCTGTGCGGCAGCCGCCGCACCCAGCGCCTCGGCGAGCCGGGGCGACACCCGTATGCGTTGCAGCGCCGCGCTCCAGCGGGGGCCGATGGTGAGCAGCGAGCCCGTGGCCAGAACGGAGAGCAGAAAGCCGTAACTCCGCGCGAGCCACGGGTCGTACAGGACCAGCAGCAGTGCGGCGGTGGCCAGCGCCGGCAGCAGCGACCGGCGGCGTCCGGTGCCGATGGCGAGCAGGGCGACGGTCCCGCAGGCCGCGGCCCGCAGCACGCTCGGTTCCGGTCGGCACACGACGACGAAAGCGAGCGTGAGCCCACCGCCGAGGAGTGCGGCCCCTCGCAGCGTGATGCCCAACCGGGGCGCGAGACCTCGCCGTTCGGCCAGCAGCGCGGTGCCAGGCGGTCCGATCAGCAGTATGAGCACGACGGTGAGATTGCTGCCCGATACGGCAAGCAGATGCGTGAGATCCGTTGCCTCGAAGGCATCCTGGAGGTCGGGCGGGACCCGAGAGGTGTCGCCCACGACCAGCCCAGGGAGCAGAGCGCGGGCATCCGGGGCGAGCCCCTCGGTCGCAGCGCGCAGTCCCGCCCTGAGCCCTCCGGCCGTGCGCTGAAGGGCGGTCGGCGGTCCCGTGATCGGCGGCGGACCGGCCCCGTCCGGCCGCAGGACCGCAGCGAATCGGTCGTCGGCGTTCAACGGCGGCGCGAGCCGTCCCGCCAGCCGGAGCGGGGTGGAGGGCAGCAGTCGCAGCCACCGGGCTGTGGAGTCGCCCGCCTTGCCGGACGCACCTGCCCGCACGATCACCAGCACGGGCGTCCGGGTCACGGTCACAGTGCCGCCTGGCCCCGTCACTCGGCTCACCTCCGCGTCCAGCACCACGGAACGTCCGGCCATCTGATCGCCGCGGACCCGGGGCCGGGTCAGTCGCGGATCTGAGATGACGGTCAATTCGGCCGTGACGTGGGCATATTCGCCCGCCAATTCCGGCAGTGGACCACGCCGCAGATCCGCACCGTGCAGACCGGCCGAGGCCGCACCCGCGGCACCGCACAGCAACATGGCCGCCAGCGCCGTGGCGTTGAGCCGGAACCCGCGTCGGCCGGAACCCGCATCCCCGCCATCGGCCCCCGGGCCTCCGCCGCCCGTTCCGGCACGCACCGCCCTCAACGACATCGGAGCCAGTAACAGCCCCGCAACGACAACACAGACGGTCACGGCCAGCCCGGTCCACCAGCCCGGCACGCCCACGGCGAGAGCAGCCGCGGCCCAGGCCGCCAGGGCCGGGGGCACCAGCCGCAGATCGGCCGGTCCCTCCTGCCGCGGGTCGGACGCCCCCAGCCGATGGCCCGACGCGGCGTGCACCGCCGGGCGCGTCATGGCCGTACGAGGGTCTGGAGGTCCGCGAACCGGCGGTCGCCGATCCCGTTGACCTCGCGGAGTTCGTCGATCGACCGGAAACCCCCGTGCTGGGTGCGGTAGTCGACGATGTGCTGGGCCAGCACGGGACCGACCCCGGGCAGGGAGTCGAGCTGCTCCACGGTCGCCGCGTTGAGGCTCACCGGCCCCGCCGGCTGGGCTCCTGCCGAGCCCGGTGCGCCCGGGCCCGATCCGGTGGCGGGCACCCCCGGAGCTGCGGCGACGCCCACCACCACCTGCTCTCCGTCCATGAGCACCCGAGCCCGGTTCAGCCCGGTCAGGTCCGTGCCCGCTCTGACGCCACCGGCCGCCCGCAGCGCGTCGGCCACCCTGGATCCCGCCGGCAGCCGGTGAACGCCCGGCCGCCGCACCTTGCCGCTGACGTCGACGACGACGATCCGACCGCCGCCCGGCCCCGGATCGGGCGGCGGCGGCGGCCCAGGGGAGGGCCGGGGCTCCGGCGGGGCCGCGCCCTGCTGGACCAGCTCCGGGGCCCGTACGGTCTGGGGCCGCCCCACCCAGAAGTGCTGGACCGCGAATCCCGCGGCCAGCACGAGCACGACGGCCAGGGCGGCGAGAGCTCTGGGCTCCAGACCGCATCTGAGCTGCAGCCACAACGGCAAGCGCTCCCGCACCGCCAGCCGCATGCGCTGCCGGGCGCTCGTACCGATGGCCACATCGGCACCGACGCTCGCATCCGCGGCTGCGACGGCGCGTCCTTCGGCACGCGAGTGCCCGACAGCAACGTCGAGACTCGCCGCCGGCGGTTCGGCAGGTCCAGTACCGCCCGGCGAACCGTCGAACAGGGCGTCCGCGCGCCGGCGCAGGGCTGTGGTCGACGCGGCAGCCACCCGCCCGCCGCGAAGACGAGCGGATCGGCGAGCAGGGCGGTGCACGCCACGGCCGGGTCCACTACCCGAGCCGAAGTCGCGGGCGCGGCCATCAGCGACGCGGCCGTCGCGGGCGCGGCCGTCCGAAGCCCGCGCCCTGCCCGGGCCACTACGTGCGGAACGTGTTCTCAGAGCCATGTCACAGGACGGTAGGCACATCCACCCGAACCCGCTGAGCAGGCCCAATTTCCGTGGACAACCGCCCTGTTGTGGATAACCCGGTCACCCACAAGAGCGTCGGAAGCTCCTCAGCGAGGCGAGACCACAGCCCCCAGCAGCCCCGGTCCCGTATGCGCCCCGATCACCGCGCCCACCTCGCTCACATGCAGATCCACAAGGCCCGGAACCCGTTCCCGCAGTCGCTCCGCCAGCGCCGCGGCCCGTTCCGGCGCGGCGAGATGGTGCACGGCGATGTCGACGCTGCTCGTGCCCGCGCGGTCGACGACGATCTCCTCCAGCCTGGCGATCGCCTTCGAGGCCGTACGCACCTTCTCCAGCATCTCGATGCGTCCGCCGTCCAGCTGGAGCAGCGGCTTCACGGCGAGCGCCGAGCCCAGCAGCGCCTGCGCGGCCCCGATCCGGCCGCCCCGGCGCAGATAGTCCAGGGTGTCCACGTAGAAGTAGGCCGACGTGCCCGCGGCGCGCTTCTCCGCGGCGGCCACCGCCTCGTCCAGCGTGCCGCCCCCCTCCGCCGTCTCTGCGGCGGCGAGCGCGCAGAACCCCAGGGCCATGGCAACCATCCCGGTGTCCACCACCCGCACCGGCACGGGCGCGTCCTTGGCGGCCAGCACAGCCGCGTCGTACGTCCCCGAGAACTCGCCCGACAGATGCAGGGAGACGATCCCCGTCGCTCCGGCCTCGGCTCGCGCGCGGTACGCCTCGGCGAACACCTCGGGGCTCGGCCTGGACGTGGTCACCGGGCGTCGCTTCTGCAATGCGAGCGCCAGCGAGCGGGCCGAGATCTCGGTGCCCTCCTCGAGCGCCTGATCACCAAGTACGACGGTCAGCGGCACCGCGATGATGCCGTGGCTCTCCATCGTCGGCGGCGGCAAGTAGGCCGTTGAATCGGTGACGATCGCGACATGGCGGGACATGAGCGGGAGGTTACCCGCAGGGGCGGCCGGACGGCAGCCCGGGCCCTCGTCGGTGGTCGCGTCGCCTGCCTGGTGGTTCAGTTCGTGGTCTCCGGACGGGCTGTTTTCTGCCAGGGGTAGGAGGTCTGCTGCCGGGGATCGGATGCCGTGATCGCCTGCGGCTGCTCGGCCACGGTCTGCCCGGGCCCAACACCGGCCCCGGCCTCCGGCCACGTCTGCTCCGCGACGCGGTCCCCACCACCGTCAACACCACCTCCGGCACCGCCCGTGCCCCCGGCCTGCGGCCACGACGCCGCCGCAGCGGCCTCCGGCTCCGCCGTCTCCGCTCCCGACCAGTGCCTCAGCGCGCCGGCCTCCACATCGATCTGCGTGCTCAGCGCGTCCAGATCGTCGTCGGCGAACTTGCGTGCCCGGTCCCGCGCCGCCCATCGCAGCGACTCGGCCGAGCGCGTGATCCGCTCCGTACGCTCACGCAGCCCGGGCAGCAGCGACGCCACCGTCGCCCGGTCCGGCTCGCGCTCCAGTCGCTTCAGCTCGTCGTCGAGCTCATGGCCGTGCGCACTCAGCCGCTGGAACAGGCCGATCGACTCCGACAGCGAGGCGTCCTCGGCCGCACCGGCGTGCAGCGCGTCCTGCGTCGCCCTCATCGACGTACGCAGCGACAGCCGCAGCTGTGCCAGCTCGCCGGCCACGCCGCCCTGTCCGTAGCTCTTGGCGCGAAGCGTCGTCTCCTCGACGGTGCGGCGCGCCTGCGTGACCGTGCGCTCCACACCTCGCTTGGCCGCGCCGATGACCTTCACGCTGACATACACCCCCAACGCCACAAAGGCGACGAAAAGCAGCGCCATTATCAGAATCGCGGCTTCCATGAGCGCCCCTCCGGCGTCGGCTGTTGTCCCTCCACCGTAAACGGAACGGGCAGGCCGCGGGTTCCATCGGAACCCTCAACCTGCCCGTAGGGGAAACCCCTGCCGTCAACCGCCCTGCGCTACGTGGGGACGATGTTGACCAGCTTCGGCGCCCGCACGATCACCTTGCGGATGCCCGCGCCGCCCAGCGCCGCGACCACCGCCGCGTCACCCAGCGCCAGCGCCTCCAGCTCCTCGTCCGAGATCGACGGGGAGACTTCCAGCCGCGCCTTGACCTTGCCCTTGATCTGCACCACGCACGTCACGGACTCGTCCACGACATAGACCGGGTCGGCGACCGGGAAGTCCTGGTGCACGACCGAGTCGCCGTGCCCCAGCTTGTGCCACAGCTCCTCGGCGATGTGCGGGGCCAGCGGGGCGATCAGCAGCACCAGCCGCTCCGCCACGCTGCGCGACAGCGGACCGCCCACCTTGGTCAGATGGTTGTTCAGCTCGGTGATCTTGGCGATGGCGGTGTTGAAGCGCAGCGCCGCCAGGTCCTGTCCGGCGCCGTCGATCGCCTTGTGCAGCGCGCGCAGCGTCGGCTCGTCGGCCTCGGTGTCGACGACCGTGACCTCACCGGTCGCCTCGTCGACGATGTTGCGCCACAGCCGCTGCAGCAGCCGGTACTGGCCGACCACTGCGCGGGTGTCCCACGGCCGCGAGACATCCAGGGGACCCATCGCCATCTCGTACAGACGCAGCGTGTCCGCGCCGTACTCGGCGCAGATCTCGTCCGGAGTGACCGCGTTCTTCAGGGACTTGCCCATCTTGCCCAGCTCGCGCTTGACGGGCTCGCCCTGGAAGTAGAACTTCCCGTCCCGCTCCTCGACCTCGGCCGCCGTCACCGGGAAGCCGCGGCTGTCCCGGTAGACGTACGCCTGGATCATGCCCTGGTTGTACAGCTTGTGGAACGGCTCGACCGAGGAGATGTGCCCCAAGTCGAACAGCACCTTCGACCAGAACCGCGCGTACAGCAGGTGCAGCACAGCGTGCTCGGCGCCACCCACGTACAGGTCGACGCCGCCGTGCGGCAGGCCCTCGCGCGGCCCCATCCAGTACCGCTCGATCTCGGGGTCGACCAGCTTCTCGCTGTTGTGCGGGTCCAGGTAGCGCAGCTCGTACCAGCACGAACCGGCCCAGTTGGGCATGGTGTTGGTCTCGCGGCGGTAGCGCTTGACGCCGTCGCCCAGGTCCAGCTCGACATCGACCCAGTCCTCGTTGCGCGACAGGGGCGTCTCGGGCTGGGTGTCGGCGTCGTCCGGGTCGAACGTACGAGGCGAGTAGTCGTCGACCTCGGGCAGCTCCAGCGGCAGCATCGACTCGGGCAGGGCGTGCGCGACGCCGTCCTCGTCGTACACGATCGGGAAGGGCTCGCCCCAGTAGCGCTGTCGGCTGAACAGCCAGTCGCGCAGCCGGAAGTTGACGGTCCCCTCGCCGATGCCGCGACCGGTCAGCCACTCGGTGATCTTCGCCTTGGCCTCGGCGACACCCAGACCGTCCAGCGAGATCTCGTCGTTGGAGGAGTTGATCGCGGGGCCCTGGCCGGTGAAGGCCTCGCCCTCCCAGCCCTCGGGGGGCTGGACGGTACGGATGATGGGCAGGTCGAAGGCCTCGGAGAACTCCCAGTCACGCTCGTCCTGACCGGGGACGGCCATGATCGCGCCCGTGCCGTAGCCCATCAGCACATAGTCGGCGACGAAGACCGGGATCTTCTCGCCGGTGACCGGATTCAGGGCGTAGGCACCGGTGAAGACCCCGGTCTTGTCCTTGTGCTCGGTCTGCCGCTCGACATCGCTCTTCGTCTGGGCCTGCTTGCGGTACGCCGCGACCGCCTCGGCAGGAGTGGCCGCGCCGCCCGTCCACTGCTCCTTGACGCCCTCGGGCCACTCGGCCGGGACGATGGAGTCGATCAGGCCGTGCTCGGGCGCCAGCACCATGTAGGTGGCACCGAACAGCGTGTCGGGGCGGGTGGTGAAGACCGTGATCCGTGCGTCGTCGCGGCCGTCGACGGAGAAGTGGACGCGTGCGCCCTCGCTGCGGCCGATCCAGTTGCGCTGCTGCAGCTTGATCGCCTCGGGCCAGTCCAGGCCGTCCAGATCGTCCAGCAGCCGGTCGGCGTAGGCGGTGATGCGCATGTTCCACTGGCGCAGCTTGGCCTTGAAGACAGGGAAGTTGCCGCGCTCGGAACGTCCGTCGGCGGTGACTTCCTCGTTCGCCAGTACGGTGCCCAGGCCCGGACACCAGTTGACCGGCGCGTCGGAGGCGTACGCCAGGCGGTAGCCGCTCAGTACGTCGGCGCGCTCGACGGCGCTCAGCTCACTCCACGCGCGCGTGGAGCCCGGAACGGCACGCTCACCGCTCTCGAACTGTGCCACCAGCTCGTCGATCGGACGGGCCTTCTGCGCGTCCTCGTCGTACCAGGAGTTGAAGATCTGCAGGAAGATCCACTGGGTCCACTTGTAGTACTCGGGGTCGATCGTCGCGATCGACCGGCGCTGGTCGTGGCCCAGGCCCAGTCGGCGCAGCTGCCGCTTCATGTTCTCCATGGCGGCCTCGGTGGAGACCCGCGGGTGCGTGCCGGTGGCGACCGCGTGCTGCTCGGCGGGCAGGCCGAAGGCGTCGAAGCCCAGCGTGTGCAGGACGTTGTGCCCGGTCATGCGCTGGTGGCGGGCGAACACGTCGGTGGCGATGTAGCCCAGGGGGTGGCCGACGTGCAGACCCGCGCCCGAGGGGTAGGGGAACATGTCCATGACGAACTTCTTGGGCTTGGCCGCCAGGGCGGGGTCCCCGGCCAGGTCGCCCGTCGGATTCGGCGCCTCGTACGTGCCCTCGGCGTCCCAGAAGTCCTGCCAGCGTGCCTCGATGTCGGCCGCCATGGCAGCCGTATAGCGGTGCGCTGCGGCCACCTCTGCAGCTGAATTCGTCTCGCTCATGATCTTTGAAGCTCCATCGATTCGTCTCTGCCAGCGGAATCCAAAACGAAAAAACCCCTCGCACAGGAGGGGACGCCGCGCCGATTCCGACCGGATCTTTCATCCGTCGGGACTGATCAGCGCGGCTCGCTAAGCAGAAGGCGTACGGCACGCATGGCGTCAGGGTACCGCAGCAGGCGAACCGGCCGCATGACACCCGGGCGGGGCCGCCGAGCGGCTCCAGTACCCGACCGGGAGGATCCGGGCGGCACGAACCGCACCTCTGCACACTTCCCCCACCCAACCCGCGCACATACCCCGCGCATGACACTCGCCGTTTCCCCGTCGAACCACCGAACTCCCCCACGCACCCCTCATGTGCCACCGGCGCACGCTCCGCATCGCGCCCCGGATCACCCTCCGATTGGCATAGGCCAATACCTCAAGGCGCTCAAGTTACTCCGCGTATCGGGCTTATCCGGGGCAACCCCAGAGTCAGTTGACTGTGGTTCCGCTCTCTAAACGCCGAAACCTCAGACCACTTGGTATGGGTCGACCTAGCATGCGTCAACGGGACCGCATTTCCCGCACCATTCGGAGTCGCCCCATGAACCCTCATCGCAAAAGCCGTTCTTCGCCAGCGCCGGGCCCCGGGCTCAGTCGCCAGGTCCAAGGCGGCCTGACCGCTGCGGCGTTGGTACTCATACCCCTGCTCGCCGTCGGCGGGAGCGACAGTTTCCGCGCCGCGCTGGACTTCACGACCGGGGTTCTGTCCCTGGTGTCCCTCACCGCTTCCGTGGCGTGGGGCCTGATCGCCACCGACCGGCTGCTGCTCTCCACCCGCCACCGCCTCCTCGCCCAGGGCATCCACCGGAGCACGGCGGTCGCCTCGCTCGGCTTCCTGCTGCTGCACGCCACCGTCAAGGTGTCGCTGGGCCATGTCGAACTCATCGGCGCCCTGGTCCCGTTCGGACTCGGCGTCACCGGGACGTCCAGCCTGATCGGCTTCGGCTCGCTCGCCGGGTTCCTGATGGTGGTGGCAGCCACGACCGGCGCGCTGCGCAGCGCTCTCGCGGCCAACGTCAAGGTGGCGGGCCGCTGGCGGCCGCTCCACATGCTGGCCTACCCGGCCTGGTGCTTCGCCCTTGTGCACGGGCTGTACACCGGCCGGCCGGCCGCGACGTGGGTGGTCACCATGTACTGCCTGACGCTCACCGCCGTCGCCGCCGCCGTCGCCCTGCGGATGCTGCCGCGACCTGTGAAGCGCCGCCTCGCCGCCAAGATCCTTTCCCTGATCGGCTCGGCCGGCGACAGACAGGGCGCGGAGGAATGGGAACGGCGCGATCTGAACGCCTCCCCGCTCCCCGGTGCGAGCGGAGTGACCGCACCGGCCGGACTCAACGGCATGAACGGCATTCCCTCGCAGCGCCCGTACGAGGCCGAGTTCCAGCGCGAGACCCCGCTCGGCGGCCCCCTCGGCCAGTCGCGCGCGCAGCCCCGCCGGCTCGCCGCCCCCTCGCCCCAGCTCTACGAAGCCCCGCCGCCCCCGATCGCGGAAACCCCCGCCGAGAGGACCGCAGGCGGCGGCATCGGCCCCGGCACGGGGATCTCCGCCGCGTACCGCGCGGTGTCCCTCGCGGGCGACCAGTCGGCCCCGCTGGCCGAGCGCATCCCGATGACCGAGGAGATCCCCGTCGTCTCGGAGTCGGGCCCCAGGCCGGGCCTGTGGCCGGCCCCATCGCCCCCGCCTCCCGCGCAGGCCTTCCTGCCGGAGCCGAACGAGCCCCCCGCTCCTTCGGCGTACGAGCCCCCTCCCGTGTACGAAGCACCTCCCTCCCCCTCGTACGGCACAACCTCGTACGACACAGCCTCGTACGATGCTCCCTCCGCTTACGAACCCTCATCCCCGTACGAAGAACCCCCCTCCCCGTACCAATCCGGCACCGCCGGTGGCTACGAAGACACAGCGCCAATGCCCGGACCCCTCTTTCCGCCTCCGGCGGGAGAGCCCTGGAACGCGCCAGCAGGAGACCGACCGTGAACACCCCCCTTCCTGATGTCCCCGAGGTCCGAGTCGTCGGCCTTCCCCAGCTGACGCAGGGGTTCGACCTTGTCGAACGACTCGACCTCCCCATGCATCTCAAGGTGCACGGCCCTCTTGAACCCATGACCGGCGAGCGGCTGGCCCAGCTCGCCGAGGAGATAACCCTGCGCGGCCGCGGCGGCGCAGGCTTCCCTTTCGGACAGAAACTCAGAGCGGTCGCGAAGTCCGCCATCCGGCGCGGGGTGCGGCCCGTCGTCGTGATCAACGGCAGTGAGGGCGAGCCCGCCTGCCGCAAGGACACCGTCCTGCTCAACCGCGCCCCCCATCTGATCCTCGACGGCGCGCTGCTGGCCGCCGAGGCGCTCGGCGCGCGCACTCTGGTCGTCGCGGTCACCCGCAACTCCACGGAGATCTCCATGCGCGCCGCGCTCGCCGAGCGCGGCCTGTCCGACCGGCGCGGGCAGCAGCTGCGCGCGCGGGTGGTGCGTACCCCGGAGCGCATGGTCTCCGGCGAGGCCTCCTCCGTGATCCGTGCCGTCAACGGCGGCCCCGCGCTGCCGCCGGGCCGCCGTGAGCGCGCCTCCGACACGGGCGTCGGCGGCGCGCCGACCCTGCTGTCCAACGCGGAGACGTTCGCGCAACTCGCCATCGGCGCCCGCATCGGCTCACGCCGCTACAGCCACACCGGCCTGGACACCGAGCCGGGCACAGTCATGCTGACGATCTCCGGGGCGGTCGCGCGCCCGATGGTCGTCGAGGTCCCCACGGGCGTGCCGCTGCGCTACGTGCTGCAGCTGGCGGGCGCCCCGCCGCTCCCCCAGGGCGTGCTGACCGGCGGTTACCACGGCAACTGGATCGACTCGGTCGCCGTCCATGAGTCGCTCGTCTCGAGAGAGTCCCTGGCCTCCGTGGGCGGCTCGCTGGGCGCGGGAGCGATCCTCCCCATCGGCCCCGAGACCTGCCCGCTGGGCGAGGCGCTGAGGGTGGCCAACTGGCTGGCCGCCGAGACGGCCGGGCAGTGCGGCCCCTGCAAGCTGGGCCTGCCCGCCGCGGCCGGCGGTCTGTCCGATGTCATCAACGGCGGTGGCCCGGCCGCCCTGGAGGCGCTGCGCGAGGTGACCCAGGCCGTGAAGGGCAGGGGCGCGTGCAAGCACCCCGACGGCTCGGCGCGCTTCTTCGCCTCGACTCTGTCCGCCTTCACCGACGATCTCGCCGCCCATGTGCTCCACGGCGGCTGCGGACGCGAGACGACCGGCGTGCTGCCGCTCCCGCTGCCCGGCTACGAGGAGGCGGAAGAGTCGATTCCGAGCGGTGAGAAGGTCTTCATCGACTGGACGCTCTGCCAGGGCCACGGGCTGTGCGCGGACATCATCCCGGAGCTGATCCGGCTCAACCCCGACGGCTACCCCTCGGTGGCCGACGCGGTCGTTCCCATGCACCTGCAGGGGCGCGCCCAGCGGGCCGTACGCCGGTGTCCCGCACTGGCGATGCGTATCGAGCAGATGCCCGGCGAGCGGGCCCCCGCGCCCTCCGGCCGGCGGGAACTGCCCGGCGGCAACCGCAAGGCCCTTGGCAGCGGCCGCGGTTGACGGGACTGACGGCACATAAGGAAGCGGGCCACCCGATCCGGGTGGCCCGCTTCCTTATGCGTACTGCATGTGTACTGCTTGATCTGTACTGCTTCTGTGGAGCTAAGGAGAATTGAACTCCTGACCTCCTGCATGCCATGCAGGCGCTCTACCAACTGAGCTATAGCCCCTTGCGATGTGCCGCCCTGCCGGAAGGCTTCCCCCGCGGCGACGTCGACAACATTACACGGTCCCCCCGGTGCTTCACCAAATCGTTTCCGGGCCTCCCACGGACACTCCGAGGGGACACCGCCGACGGCGCGAGCCGTCCCTGTCAGGCCGTGGCGAAGGAGTAGAACCGCTTCAGGGTGCAGTGCTCGTCCAGCAGCCGCCCGTAGATCGGCTCCCCTTCGAGCTCTCTGTACGTCTCGATGGGGTCGCCTTTTATGATCAGCGCCCGCGCGCACTCCTCGCACCAGTACTGGTACTCGGGATTGATCGGGTCCATGTCCCGGACGATGGGCGTACCACTGCCGCACCAGTCGCATTTACGCCTGTGTGCACCCATCATTCAGCTCCAGCTGTGGCCGCAGGCCGTGCACACGTAGGACACTCCGCCATTGTCGCCGAGGACTTGGGCGACATGCGCCGAACCGCAGGACGGGCAGCTGAGACGAGCGCGTGCTTCCGCCGCGGCAAGCAGGTCATCCTCGGCCTCCTCGCTCCCGCTGGCGGACATCGTGCTCTCCCTCCCGTTCTGGCCGGTGTCCCCTCCGGCCGTCCGATTCTGCCATGGCCACGCAAGAGGGTCAGCGGCGTTTACGTACCAGACCGGCCACCGAACCCAAGATCGAAGCCCCGGCGAGCGCGAGCGCGCACACCCACAGCGCATCAGCCGACCCCTGCGCCCCGGGTACTGTCTGCCGATTCAGGAAGAGTGTGCCGAATGCGGCAACTCCGATCAGCTGTCCGAGCTGCGCGATCGTCACGAGCAGCCCACTGGCGTCCGCGGCATCCTCCTGTCGTACCGTCGCGAGCGCGCCGGTGAGCGTGGGACTGTAGGCGAGCGCCAGACCGGCTCCCACACCCATGAAGGCGAGGTACAGCCACAACCCGCCGTCGCCGCCGTCACGCAGCGTCAGGCCGACCGCGAGGCAGGCCAGCGCGGTCAGCGCGAACCCGCCCGGGACCAGCGCCTTGTGCAGGCGGGCGGGCCAGCGCCGCCAGGTCAGCCCGACCGCTCCGAAGATCACCGCGGTCGGCGCGAACATCAGCCCCGCGCGCAGCGCACTGTGGCCGAGACCACCCTGGACATGCAGGGTCAGGGTGAAGAGGAAGCCCGCGTTCACCGCCATCACCAAGGTGATCCGCAGCACCGCGCGGCCCATGCCGGGTATGCGCAGCACGCGCGGCGCGATCAGCGGTGCGCCGCCATGAGCGGCCAGCCGTGACTCGTACGCGAGGAAGGCGCCGAAGAACACCACGGAGGCGGCGAGAGAGAGCCAGGACCACACAGGCCAGTCCTGCTCCTGCCCGAGCACCAGCGGCACGGTGAACAGCGACACAGCGGCGGCGAGCAGCACCAGACCGGGCAGGTCGAGGCCGCGGGCGCGCTCGGGCTCCTCGCGCCGGTCCCTGGGCAGTATCCGCGCACCCAGGACGAGCAGTACGAGGCCGATGGGAACGTTCACCAGGAAGACCGGCCGCCAGCTCGCGCCGAAAAGGTCGGCGCTGACCAGCACACCGCCCACGACCTGCCCGGCGGCGGCTCCGGTGGCCAGAACCGCCGAGTACGCGCCGAGCGCCCGCACCCTTCGCTCGCCGGTGAAGTTCCGCTGGATCAGGCTGAGCACCTGGGGAATCATCAGGGCCGCGCCCGTGCCCTGGACCAGCCGGAAGGCGATCAACTGGCCTGTGTCCGCGGCGAGTCCGCAGGCGAGCGAGGCGGCGGTGAAGAGCAACAGCCCGCCCAGATAGGCCCGTCGGTGTCCGAGCAGATCGCCGAGCCGCGCGCCGGTGATGAGCAGGACGGCGTACGAGATGGTGTAACCGGCGATGACCAGCTGCAACCCGGCGCCGGACGCGTCGAGTTCGGCACGGATGGTGGGGGCCGCGACATTGACGATGAAGGTGTCGAGGAGCGCCATGAACTGCGCCGCGAGCACGATCGCGAGCAGCAGCCGTGGCCGGTTGTCAGTGCCTGGGTCTTTACTGACCAGTGGAGTTTCCGCAGAGGTTGCCGTCATGGCTGCGAGCCTGACGGCATTCCAGTACGGGTAACGAGAGCCCGCCGATGCTGGTATTGACAGCACCTGGCAAGGACGGGCCGGGGCCTCAACCATGGGGGATGTGACCACGATGACGGCGACGACGAACACCACAGGCGCGGCGGCACACCACCGCCGCAGACCCGAGCTGGCCGCGTTTCTGCGCAGCCGCCGGGCGCGGGTGACACCCGCCGACGTGGGCATGCCGCCCGGGCTGCGGCGACGCACCCCGGGGCTGCGCCGCGAGGAGGTCGCCCAGCTCTCCGGCGTCGGCGTCACCTGGTACACCTGGCTCGAACAGGGCCGTCCGATCAATGCGTCCGCCCAGGTCCTGGACGCCGTGGCGCGCACGCTCAGGCTCGACCGGCCGGAGCGGGAGCATCTGTACCACCTGGCGGAGGTGCCGTACGCGCCGGACAGGCAGGAGGGCGCCGAGCACGTCGGCCCGGAGATCCAGGGCATCATCGACGCCCTGGACCCGCACCCGGCCGTGGTCTACAACGAGCGGTACGACGTCCTGGCGACCAACCACGCCTACCGCGATCTGTTCGCCCGCCACGACGTGAAGGGCTTCGGCCTGCGGAATGTGCTGTGGAGCCTCTTCACCCTGCCCGAGCCGGACTGCCCGCTGGTCTTCCGGGAGTCGGAGCTGCCGCTGATGGTGGCGCAGCTGCGCGGTGCGTATGGACGTCATGTGGGCGAGCCCGCCTGGGAGTCGTTCATCCACCGCCTCTCGGCCGTCAGCGACTACTTCACCGAGCTGTGGGAGAGCGGGAATGTCCGGCCGCCGGGGCCGCGGGTGAAGACGTTCCGCCACAAGGCCGTGGGTGAGGTTCGGATGACATCCGTATCGCTGTCGATCAACGGAATGCCGGAGTGCCGGATCGTCGCCTACACCCCGAACGACGAGGAGAGCCGGCAGCGGATCGAGGCGCTGCGCGCGCGCCGCGGCCGCTGACGAGCCGGAGACGACGAACCGCCGGAGACGACGAGCCGGCAGACGGCCAGGGAAACGCGAGATCCCGCCCTCTGGTGAGGACGGGATCCGGATTGTGGAGCTAAGGAGAATTGAACTCCTGACCTCCTGCATGCCATGCA
Organism: Streptomyces sp. NBC_00885; assembly: GCF_045207475.1. Classification (NCBI taxonomy): domain Bacteria; kingdom Bacillati; phylum Actinomycetota; class Actinomycetes; order Kitasatosporales; family Streptomycetaceae; genus Streptomyces; species Streptomyces sp. NBC_00885. The sequence continues at coordinate 5,764,075 of NZ_CP108796.1, read as the reverse complement.
GGCGCTCTACCAACTGAGCTATAGCCCCGCGTGTTCTTCGCGCTCCGCGCTGCGAACAAGAAGAACTTTAGCCTGCGACCTGCCGGAAAGTGAAATCCGGGGTCGCAGGGCCGAACGCCGGGCCCGGAGCTGGTCAGTCGTCGTCGCCGAGGACCGGTTCCGGCAGCGTGCCGGCGTTGTGTTCCAGCAGCCGCCAGCCGCGCGCGCCCTGGCCGAGCACCGACCAGCAGCAGTTGGAGAGGCCGCCGAGGCTCTCCCAGTGGTGGGACTCCAGGCCGAGCAGCCGGCCGATGGTGGTACGGATCGTGCCGCCGTGGCTGACCACGACGAGCGTGCCCTCCTCGGGGAGCTTCTCGACGTGGTGCATCACCACGGGAGCGGCCCGGTCGGCGACCTCCGTCTCCAACTCACCGCCGCCCCGGCGCACGGGCTCACCGCGCTTCCAGGCGGCGTACTGCTCGCCGTACCGCTCGACGATCTCGTCGTGGGTCAGGCCCTGCCAGGCGCCCGCGTAGGTCTCCCGCAGAGCCGAGTCGTAGGAGACGTCGAGGCCGGTGATCCCGGCCAGCTCGCCGGCCGTGGCCGCCGCCCGCTTAAGGTCGGAGGCGACGATCGCGTGGGGCCTGAGGGAGGCGAGCAGCCGTGCGGCCCGGCGTGCCTGGGCGACGCCTGCATCGGTCAGGGCGATGTCCGTGGAGCCCTGGAAGCGGCGCTGGAGGTTCCACGAGGTCTGGCCGTGCCGCCACAGGACGACACGGCGCCCCGCGCCGCTCTTGTTTCCGGTGTCTCTGCTGTTTCCGGTGTCTCTGCCGTTCAGCTCAGCTCACCGTCCGGGTCACCGGTGAGCCGAGCGTGCTCCTCGGCCTTGCCGCGGGTCTTCAGGGCGTCCTCGGGGAGGGGCAGCTCGGGGCAGTCCTTCCACAGCCGCTCCAGGGCGTAGAAGACACGCTCCTCGCTGTGCTGGACGTGCACGACGATGTCGACGTAGTCGAGCAGGATCCAGCGGGCGTCGCGGTCGCCCTCGCGGCGCACCGGCTTGGCGCCGAGCTCCTTGTTGAGCCGCTCCTCGATCTCGTCGACGATCGACTTGACCTGGCGGTCGTTGGGGGCGGAGGCGAGCAGGAAGGCGTCGGTGATCGACAGCACGTCACTGACGTCGTAGGCGATGATGTCGTGCGCGAGCCGGTCGGCAGCCGCCTGAGCGGCGGTGTTGACGAGCTCGATGGAGCGATCCGTGGCGGTCACAAGCAGGCTTTCGTCGGCGGTCAGGTACCCCTCAAGGGTCTCACGGACCACCGACACCCCTTGCCGGGATTATTGAGGCTTGATCATCCGCCGGTGGACGAGCTCCCGGACTTGTAGTCCTTGCCGAGGACGACGGAGACATCGGCGTTGGGGGCGCCGGCGCCCTTCTTGACCGCGCTCGTCGCAAGACCCAGGGTCTTGGCGACCTCGACGGCCTTGGCCTTCTGCGCCTCGTCGCCGTAGGTGATCTTCGAGGTGGACTCGGTGTCCGCCTTGCCGCCGTCGAGGACCGCGTAACCGGCGTTGACCAGGTCGATCCGGGCCTTCTCGGTGGCGCCGGTGTTCCCGGTGGCGTTCTTGATGCCCACACGGAGGGCTGCGTCCTTGTCCGGCGCGGTGACCGAGCCGCCCAGGATGTCCTTGACCACACTGCTGGCGGCCTGCTCGGTGAGCGTGCCGTCCTGCTGGACCGGCAGCAGCGCCGTCTTGTAGTCGCCGCCCTTTGCGTGCTCGGCGAGCTTGGCCAGCGACGCGCCCAGATCGCTCTCGCGCAGCGAGGGGTCGAGAATCTGCGCCAGCGTCTCCACAGTGACGGTCGCGGACTTCGGGTCGTCGGGGAACTTCTTCAGGACGCCCTGCATGACCTGGCCGAAGCGCTGGAGCTGCTTCGCCTCGGCCTCGCCGGGCCCGAGGTAGGTGGCGTAGGCGACGGCCGCGCGGCCGTTGAGCGTCTGGTTCTCGCCCTTCTTGACCAGCGGCGCCTCGCCCTTCTTGGTACCGGGCACCGCGGCGTCGGTGGTCAGGTCGATGGTGCCGACCAGCTCGACGAGGTTCTCCAGGTACGGGGTGTCGAGCCGCCAGGTGCCGGTGATCTTGGCGCCCAGGAGGGTGCCGATCGACTCACGGGTGCCCGCGGAGCCGTCGTCCTCGACCGACTTGCCGAGGGTGGTGGCGGTGCCGTCGTCGTTCGCGACGGAGAGGGCGTTGGGGAGCAGAACCGTGGTGCCCTGCTTGGTTGTGGCGTTGTTGACGAGAAGAGCCGTGGAGGTGCCCTTCTTCTTGGTGTTGTGCAGATGGACCACGATCACGTCCCGCTTCTGCGGTCCGGTGGCCGTGTTGTTCTTCTTCTCGGCGTCCGCGAGACCGGGCAGCTTGCCCGCGTACCAGAGGTAGCCGACGCCGCCGGCGAGAGCCAGCGCGAGGACGACGAACAGCGCGACGACGCGGTTGCGGCCGCGGCGCTTGGCCTCCTCGCGCCGCTCGGAGCGGCTCTCGCTGAACTTCAGCCAGTCGATGACGTCTTCGGAGTCCTCGTCCGGCTCCTCGATGAAGGAGAACTGCTCGGTGCGGTAGTCACGATCGGGCGCGGGCCTGCGCTGGCCGGGCACCGCGGGCTGCTCCGGCCCGGGCGCCTGCGCGGGCGGGGCCGGGGGCCGCTGCGGGATGTTCCACTGCCCGGTGGTGTCGACGGCGGGCTGCTGGCCGGTGTCATAGCCGTAGCCGTCGTAGCCGTACCCCGGGCCCTGGCCCTGCTGGGGGTGCGGACGGCCGTACGGGTCGTACTGCTGGGACTGATCGGCCTGCGGCTGCGGTCGCTGTTGCTGCTGTTGCTGGTACGGGTCGTAGCCGTATCCCTGGCCGGGAGCCTGTTGTTGCTGAGGGTGCTGCTGTTGCTGCTGCGCGTAGGGGTCGTACGGCTGGGGCTGCTGATAGACCGGCTGCCCGTACTCGTCGTAGCCGATGATCTGCGGCTGTTGGTAGTACGGGTCGTACGGGTGGCTCTGCTGGTCGTTCACAGGTGCCCCTCTCCGTGGCTCACTCGCCGCGGTACAACTGGCGCTTGTCGATGTAGCGCACCACGCCGTCCGGCACCAGATACCAGACCGGATCGCCCTGCGCCACCCTCGCACGGCAGTCCGTCGAGGAGATCGCCAGCGCCGGAACCTCCACAAGAGAGACACCGCCCTCGGGCAGCCCGTCGTCCGTCAGATCGTGCCCCGGCCGGGTCACACCGATGAAGTGGGCGAGCGAGAACAGCTCTTCGGCGTCCCGCCAGCCGAGGATCTGAGACAGGGCGTCGGCTCCGGTGATGAAGAAAAGATCCGCGTTCTTGTTGAGGGAGCGCAAATCCCGCAGCGTATCGATCGTGTACGTCGGCCCGCCGCGGTCGATGTCGATGCGGCTGACCGAGAACTGCGGGTTGGACGCGGTCGCGATGACCGTCATCAGATACCGGTCCTCGGCCGGCGACACGGCCTTGTGTGTCTTCTGCCACGGCTGCCCGGTCGGCACGAACACCACCTCGTCCAGGTGGAACAGGGCGGCCACCTCACTGGCAGCCACCAGGTGTCCGTGGTGGATCGGGTCGAACGTCCCGCCCATCACACCGAGTCGGCGCTTGCCGGAACCGGAACCAGTAGGCACTTCCTGCTCTCCCATGCGTGCAGAGCCTACTGGCACCACGAAACGGCCCCCACTCGTCGGCCGGGGACTCAGCGGTCGCGGTTGAAGCGCGTCGTGATCCACAGCAGCAGGAGGAGCGCGAAGAGCGCGCCGCCACCGGTGAGGTACGGGCTGAGGCTTTCGTGGTTGCCACCGTGCTCGGCGCCTTCGGCGAGGGTGACCAGGCTGGCGGCGGTGCTGGTGAGGCTCATCTTCAGCAGGACCTATCGATCGGGAGTCGGAGCTCGGGAATCGGACGCCTCCGACGGAGCGGAGAGACTTCGCGCACATCGTATGCGGGGCGCCCGGGCACGCTCACGCCGACTCAGTCGTTGTCCTGCTCGTCGGTGCCGTTTCCGCGGTATCCGCGTAGCAGGACAAGGCGGGAGGGGCCCGCTCCGGCAAGCGATGTCGGGCGTGCTCCTCAGTTATCCACAGCCCCCGCCAGGCCGTAGCCACAGCACCTACGCTGGGGTCCGTCAGGGGGACGAGCCATAAGACGCACCAACAGGCGCAACAGGGGGCTTGAATGACCGAAAGCAGTCACGAGAACGTGCCGAGCAGGCAGCGCAAGCGCTTCGCCGGCATCTCCTCACGGGCGTACGAACATCCCGCGGACCGCTCGGCGCTGGTCGCGCTGCGCAAACTCAGCGGCTTCGACACCGTCTTCAAGGCGTTGAGCGGTCTGCTGCCCGAGCGCAGCCTGCGGCTGCTCTTCCTCTCCGACTCGGTGCGGGTGAGCGACGCTCAGTTCGCCCATCTCAACACCATGCTGCGGGACGCCTGCTACATCCTGGACCTGGAGAAGGTCCCCGCGATGTATGTCACGCAGGACCCGCGGCCCAATGCCATGTGCATCGGCCTGGACGAGCCGATCATCGTCGTCACCACCGGACTGGTGGAGCTGCTCGACGAGGAGGAGATGCGGGCGGTCGTGGGGCACGAGGTGGGCCACGCCCTCTCCGGCCACTCCGTCTACCGCACGATCCTGCTGTTCCTCACCAACCTCGCGCTGAAGATCGCGTGGATCCCGCTCGGCACTGTGGCGATCATGGCCATCGTCACCGCGCTGCGCGAGTGGTTCCGCAAGTCGGAGCTCTCGGCGGACCGCGCCGGACTGCTGGTCGGCCAGGACCTTCAGGCGTCGATGCGCGGCCTGATGAAGATCGCAGGTGGCAACCATCTGCACGAGATGAATGTCGACGCGTTCCTGGAGCAGGCCGAGGAGTACGAGGCGGGCGGCGACCTGCGCGACTCGGTCCTGAAGATCCTCAATGTGCTGCCCCGCTCACACCCGTTCACCACGGTGCGCGCGGCCGAGCTCAAGAAGTGGGCCGCGAGCCGCGACTACCAGCGGATCATGGACGGCCACTACCCGCGGCGTACGGAGGACAAGGACGCATCGGTGTCCGACTCCTTCCGCGAGTCCGCATCGCACTACGCGGACACGGTGCGCACCAGCAAGGACCCGCTGATGAAGCTGGTCGGCGACATAGCCGGCGGCGCGGGCGACCTGGGCGGAAAGCTGCGGGACAAGTTCACCGCCGCGGGGGCGGCCGGCGGCGCGGGCTCCGGCGGCACGAAGAGCAGCGGCAACGGCAGCGGTCCGGCGGGTGAGACCGGGGGCGGAGGCGGTCAGGGCGGCAGCTGAGCACGGGGGGCCGGGCTCAAGTCGGGCGGCCGTCGGGCAGGCGGCCAAGCGGCCGTCGTAGACCAGCCGGTCAGGCGGCCGTCGTCGACCAGGCGGTCAAGGCGGCGACGGCAGCCCGTCGGCCAGGCTGCCGTCCCGACGCCCCGCACCGCCCAGTCCGTCACGGCGAGGGCTGCGCGCCTGGTGACAGGGAGCCGCAGAGTGCCGCGGTGGCCTGGCCCGTCGCATACGGGTCCGTGCCCGCCGGGCCGTCCGCGGTCGCCCGCTCGCCGGCGAGCAGCGGGCGCAGGGTTCCGGAGGCGTCCGCCGAGCAGGCCTGAGGGCCGGCCTGGACGTAGCTGACCAGCAGCTCCGCGCGGTGCTGGCGCAGGTCGTCCCGGTCGAAGCGGAAGTGCAGCTCGCGGCGGACGGTGAACAGCGAGGCCTGGTTCGCCCCGGGCCCGCTCACGCCGACCGGACGCAGCGCATAGGCGAAGGTGTGGTCCGACGTCACCTCCAGGGCGTCGGGCCCCGCCTCGGCGAAGCGCAGCGTGCCCTGCACCCGTACCTGCGTGTCGGCCAGCGCCACCTTCGCCGGGTCGAAGCGGACCAGCCAGCCGGTGGCGGCATGGCGGCCGTCCGCAGCCGGCGTGGCGATGCTCCGGTCGAACTGCTCCAGCTGGTCCGGGTCGAGCAGCACCCGCACCGGCCGCACCGCGCCGCCCGTGAGGACGTCGGGGTCGAGCGAGGACTCCACGAGGTAGTCCTTCGCCGTGGTCAGGGCAGTCATGACCTGGCTCTCGGAGAAGTTCTTGGTGCGCCGGGCGCCGGGCAGATTGATGCCCGCGGCTCCGAGGCGGAAGTTCGCGGCGGGGCTGTGAGCGTAGAGGTCGGCGGGGGTGCCGCCCGGGACGGGGCCCTGCGGAGCGAGCGGGATCATGGTGATGCGCAGCGGTTCGGCCTGCTTGATCGCCGGTGTCTGGTAGGGGTGGCGGATGCCGAGGTAGATCGCGGTTCCGAAGGCCATCGCGACGAGCAGGATGAGCACCAGGACCTGCTTGGAGCCCGTCCTGCGGCTCCAGGCGGGAAGGCTGCGCACAGCTCGCGCGTGCTCGCCCATCCGTTCCTGCGCCGAGAATTCCTGAAGCCGCGCAGCCCGTACAAACGATTCGTCGAAGACGACGGATCGGTACTCGTCCTCACCGCCGGGGAGTCCCTCGGGTGTCCCCTCGGGCGGGTCTCCGCGCCCAGCCATACTTTCAGGGTAGGTCCGCCGGGGCCCCGGTAAACGCGCTGGTACACGACAATGTCTGACGAGTTCTCACGCAGTTTGTCAAGCGGGCGCACAGCCCCTGATCAGGGGCTTGTCCGAGGGTGCTCAGGGGGTGTTCACGGGGTGCGCGGATCCGCCGGAACCGGCGGCGCGGAGTACTCCGCGGAGGCGGAGGGCCCGCCCACCCGGTCGGTGGCCGGGCCACCGGTGGGAGTGGCGTCCACACCGGTCGTGGCGGGCGGCGGCACCTGGTCCTGGCGGTTGCCCGCGGCTCCGCGGTAGACGGCCGTGAAGGCGAGGGCGACCATTCCGATGCCCATCAGCAGGGCCAGGATCCAGGCCACGGGGCGGTGCCAGCGGGCGCTGCCGCGGTAGGGGCGCAGAGCGCCGCCGTGGCGGCCGTACGGACCTGTGTACTCGTCGTCGAAGTCCAGGCCGTCGTCATCGTCGTCGTATGCCCGCTCCCGGCCGTAAAGACCCGGGCCGTAGCCGTCGTCGTAGAGCTCTTCGTCGGGCACCCCGCCGCGGGATCCGGCCCGTGAGGCGTCGGCTTCGGCGCGGGCCTCGGCGGCAGCCAGAAGCCGCTCGACGGCGGTCGGCTCATGGATCTCGGCAGCACGCACGAAATCCTCGTCGAACACCACGGAGGCGAAGTCCTCGTCCGCGCCCCCGCGGTCGTCGTCGGGCTCCCAGCCGTCCGGGAACGGCCTGCCCCCCACGTCGTCCGGCACGCCTTCAGAGTAAACCTGGGCGGTCGCTTTGGGCAGGCGGAGTCCGAAGTCTCCCCGCTCGGATGACCCGCCCGACGGTCACCGGGTGTGACCGTCTCCTGTCACGATGTATTTCGTCGAGGTCAGCTCCGGAAGACCCATCGGACCTCGTGCGTGCAGCTTCTGCGTGGAGATCCCGATCTCGGCGCCGAATCCGAACTGGCCACCGTCGGTGAAACGCGTGGACGCGTTCACGGCGACCGTCGTGGCGTCCACCAATTGGGTGAACCGGCGGGCCGCAGCCTGCGAGGTGGTGACGATCGCCTCGGTGTGCCCGGAGGACCAGAGCCGGATGTGGGCGACGGCCGAGTCCAGCGAGTCGACGACGGCGGCGGCGATGTCGTAGGAGAGGTACTCCGTCTCCCAGTCTTCCGCCGTTGCTGCCACGACGGTGGCCTTGGTGGCGTCGCCGTACTCCAGCACCCGCTCGTCGCCGTGCACGGTCACCCCGGCCTCGGCCAGGGCGTCGAGCGCGCGCGGCAGGAACTCGGCCGCGATGTCCTGGTGGACCAGGAGGGTCTCGGCCGCATTGCAGACGCTCGGACGCTGCGCCTTGGAGTTGATCAGGATGTCGACGGCCATGTCGATGTCGGTCTGCGCGTCCACGTACACATGGCAGTTGCCGGTGCCGGTCTCGATGACGGGGACGGTGGACTCCTCGACGACCGTACGGATCAGGGAGGCGCCGCCGCGCGGGATGAGCACGTCCACCAGGCCGCGGGCGCGCATCAACTCCCGTACGGAATCGCGGCTTTCACCGGGCACGAGCTGCACCGCGTCGGCGGGCAGGCCCGAGCCGCCGACCGCGTCGCGCAGGACCTTCACCAGGGCGCTGTTGGAGGCGTACGCCGAGGAGGAGCCGCGCAGCAGGACCGCGTTGCCGGACTTCAGGCAGAGCGCGGCGGCGTCCACGGTGACGTTGGGACGTGCCTCGTAGATGATGCCGACGACGCCGAGGGGGACGCGCACCTGGCGCAGGTCGATGCCGTTGGGCAGGGTCGAGCCGCGGACCACCTCGCCGACCGGGTCGGGCAGCGCGGCCACGTCCCGCACGTCGGCGGCGATCGCCCGCACCCGCTCGGGGGTCAGCGTGAGCCGGTCGATGATCGACTCGCTGGTGCCGGCCTCCCTGGCCCGTGCGATGTCCTCGGCGTTGGCCGCGACGATCTCGCTCGTACGGACCTCGAGGGCGTCCGCGATCGCCAGCAGCGCGTCGTCCTTCGCCGAGCGCGGCAGCGGGGCGAGGTCGGCGGCGGCGCCACGGGCACGGTAGGCGGCCCGGGCGACGGGCGAGAGGTTGTCGTAGGGCGAAAGCGGCGAGGACGTCGTCATGACCGCAGGGTACTGCGCTTTGCGGGGGCTCCCGGGCGGGCGTCGTCGGCTGTCCCGAACTGCGAGACAGAGGCCTCAGAAGGGATGTACGCCCACCGGGGCGGCCGGCGGCGGACCGTACCCCTCCGCGATGCGCTGGTGGTAGGTCTGGCGGTCGATGACCTCCAGGCCCACGATCTCCCAAGGCGGCAATTGGGCGCTGGAGCGGTGCTCGCCCCACAGCCGCAGCGCCACCGCCGCGGCATCGTGCAGGTCCCGCGCCTCCTCCCAGTAGCGGATCTCCGCGTGGTCGTTGGCGTACCGGCTGGTCAGCAGGAAGGGATGGTCGTGCGCGAGCTGCTCCAGACCGCGGCGGACCTCCTTGAGCGGGGCTTCGGCTCCGGAGACGCTGAGCGTGATGTGCCACAGCTTGGACAGCACACGGTCCTCGCCGTGGGTGTCCGTCTCCTTCGCGCTCTCCCGGCTCTGGGCGCCGTCGTCGAAGTCGGCGCCCGCTCCGACGCTGGTCAGGGCTCGTTCCTCGCCCATGGCCCTCCGGGCATGGGGGAAGCCCCCCGGCCCTCGGGGCACATCCCCTGGGCGCGCTCGTCTCACCGGCGGCCTCCTGTTGTATGTGTCGTCCTGCTGTCCCCCGCCATGCCTCCGCAACAAAGTTGACCAGTCCCGGACGGGATGTGGGGCGCTTTTGGTGAAGGTCTCCGAGAGAAGACGGGACTTTCAGCCGATTCAGGGGTGCAGGACGACCAGATCGTCCCTGTGTACGACTTCACGCTCGTACGCCGGGCCGAGCTCCTCGGCGAGTTCCCGGGTCGAGCGGCCGAGCAGCTGCGGGATTTCCTTGGCGTCGAAGTTGACGAGCCCACGGGCCACGGCCCGGCCCGCGGTGTCACGCAACTCGACCGGGTCGCCCGCGCTGAACTCACCCTCGACGGCGGCGATCCCGGCGGGCAGGAGCGACTTCCTGCCCTGCACCACCGCCCGTACCGCGCCGTCGTCGAGGGTCAGTGCGCCCTGCGGGGTCGAGGCGTGGGCGAGCCAGAGCAGCCTGTCGGCGGAGCGGCGTCCGGTGCTGTGGAAGTACGTGCCGGTGGCGCGGCCCGCGAGGGCGTCGGCCGCGCGGACGGCCGAGGTGAGGACGACGGGGACGCCCGCCGCCGCGGCGATCCTGGCGGCCTCGACCTTGGTGACCATGCCACCGGTGCCGACGCCCGCCTTGCCCGCGCTGCCGATCTGTACGTGCGCGATGTCCTCCGGGCCGCGCACCTCCTCGATCCGCGAGGTGCCGGGCCTGGCCGGATCCCCGTCGTACAGCCCGTCGACGTCGGAGAGGAGGACGAGCAGATCGGCGCGTACGAGATGCGCGACGAGGGCGGCGAGCCGGTCGTTGTCGCCGAAGCGGATCTCGTCCGTGGCGACGGTGTCGTTCTCGTTGACGACCGGGACGGCGCCCATGTCGAGCAGCTGGTCCAGGGTCCGGTAGGCGTTGCGGTAGTGGGCGCGGCGGCTGGTGTCGTCGGTGGTGAGGAGCACCTGGCCGACGCGTACGCCGTAGCGGGCGAAGGAGGCGGTGTAGCGGGCGACCAGCAGGCCCTGGCCGACACTGGCGGCTGCCTGCTGGCGGGCCAGGTCCTTGGGGCGGCGGGCCAGGCCCAGCGGTGCGAGACCCGCGGCGATGGCGCCGGAGGAGACCAGCACTATCTCCTTCTCGCCGCCGCTGCGCACCTTGGCGAGCACATCGACCAGGGCGTCGACGCGGTCGGCGTCGAGTCCTCCTGATGCCGTGGTCAGCGAGGACGAGCCGACCTTGACGACGATCCTGCGGGCTTGCGTTACCTGCTGTCTTGCCACTGTCACAGTGCCGAATCTATGCCAGGGCGCGGCGCGGGTGCGCGGTCATTTCACCGGCTGGACAGCGCACACCCACCCCGCGCCACTCGGTTCAGCGTGCGACCGCGGTCGACTCCTGGGACTCCGCGTCCGGGGTCTCCGACTCGGGGTCGAGCTCGCCGATGATCTGGCCTCCGATGCGCTGCTCCACACCGGCGTTGCGCGCCTCGGCCTTGGCCGTCAGCCGCCGTACGGCCGCGTTGAACAGCTCGATCGAGCTGGGCTCCTCCGGGCCGAGCAGATAGCGCTTCAACTCGCGCCTGGCGTCAACCAGCTTGTCGCCGGAACGATCCGCCACCGCGTCGAGCAGCTCGCTCAGTTCCTCGGCGCTGTTGGAGAGGATGACCGCGGCCCGTACGGCGGTGTTCTGCCGCTTGAACTCCTCCTCGCCCAGTTGGCCGGAGTCGGTCACCGCGTAGGGCTTGCCGCTCGCGATGAAGTCCGAGACCACGCTGGAGATGTCGGAGACCATGCCGTCGGCCTCGTTGAAGCAGTCGTACAGCTTGGGCTCGGAGCCCGAGACGACCCGGTGCTCCCACCAGCCGCAGGAGCGCCAGTACGCGTCGTTCCACTCGGCCCGCAGCCTCTTGATCTCGGCCAGGCGCTCAGGGTCGGCGAGGGAGACCCGTGACTCCTCCGACTCGTCGCCGCCCGCGCGGCCGGGCTTGGACAGCTCGGCCAAACGGGCCTGGATACGGGTCAGTTCGGCTTTCGCCTCGGCCTGGTCCGACTGGGTGGCGGCGGCTTCGGCAGCCCAGCGGGGGTCGACGGCACGCTCGGCGGCCGCGGCGCGCACCATCGCGGTGATGCGCTCGTGGACGGCCAGGGCCTTCTTGTTGCGGATGCCGGTGAAGGGGTGCGGCTTGTAGATGACGCGGACCGGCTTCTCGGCCTCCAGCAGATGCCGGACGATGTTCTCGCCGGCCAGCAGCAGCGAGGTGTTGCCCGGGTTGTCGTCCCAGCCCTCCCAGGTGGGGGCGTACAGCACCGTGGGAATGGGGTTCTTCGGGGTGCCGGCCCATGAGGTGATGGGAGCCAGCTGCGGGCGGCCCACCTCGACGATGTCCTCGTCGCGCACGCCGACGTCGGCCAGCGCGTAGCGGTCGCGGCCCGCGCGGCCCGCGGTCCACACCTCGTCGTACACCTTGCTGAACGGGTTGACGCTGGCCAGCTTGTCGCTGTCGCCGTGACCGATGAAGACGTGCTTCATCGTCGGCACGCGCAGGATGTGGATGTTCTTTCCGACGTTGGCCGGGTACAGCGCGACGCGGACCGAGGACAGGTCGAGGTTCATCAGATGCATGCCGCCCGGCACGCAGATGACGGGTACCGCGGTCGCGGTGAGCTTCTTCACCATGCCGCGTTCACGCATGATGATCAGCGGCCGGCCGTCGATCTGCTCCATGGTCTCGAGCCACATGTTGACCTGGTACGCGGACTCGTCGGAGCCGGAGAAGTACAGGACGACGGTCGGCTGGTACTCGCGCAGCCAGGTCTCGACGCCCTTGAGCACGGCGGCCGCGCCCGGCACCCGGCGACTGCGCCGCAGATACGGGACGAGGACGGCCGTGTAGACAAGTCCGAGGGCGAGGGTGACGGCGACGCCCGCATACCCGATGCCGTACGTGCCGGTCCCCGCGGCGATCACCACGCCGGCCATCGCCGGGATGTCGAGGTGGAGCATCTTCTCGCCGGAGCGGTGCAGCAGCGCGTTCGGCGGGGCGTCGGGGATACGGACGGCGTTCAGGTCGACGTTGCGCGTGACGACCGGCATGGTGCGGCGTAGGCGGATCAGGGTCGCGATCGCGCCCTGCGGCGCCTGGAGGCCGTAGAAGATCAGGAACCCGGCGACGGCCGCGTAGAAGAAGTTGGTCTCCGCCAGACCCTCACGGGCGAGCAGCAGAACCAGCAGCAGCTGACGCAGCAGGAAGCGGATCGGCAGACCGGCCCGGACCTTGTTGAGCCGGTTGACCAGGTAGCTGCCCTTCTGGTGCAGATACCAGTCGGCGAGATAGGTCACGGCAGCGGCAGCCGCGAAGAACCAGAGGTTCGGGATCAGTGCGGCGATCATCACGCACGGATAGCCGAGCCCCATCAGAGCCGCTGCGGCCAGCTCTGACCGGCTGCCGACGCGAGCCAGTCGAATGGCGGTCGAAATCACGAAGAACCTGCTCCAAGGGGGTGCCGGTTGATTCACGTTTGGCGGGTTTCGTGAAGGTGGGGCTTCACGAACTCGGGCCTCTGTCCTCGCCTCAAGGTTTTCGCCTCAGGGCGACCACAAAGGCCCGATAATTACTTTAAACGAACGATCATTACACATCCTCCTGGCGATCCAGGACCGCTTCGAGGGCCTTCTCGAAGTCCGAAGCTTCGCTCGCCTCACGTGTCGGATCCTGCTGCCGGACATCGATGACATGGCCGGTGAGTTCGGACAGCAGGACGTCCAGCGAGGTCCTTGCCACGGCCTCGGAAGAGAGCAGCGAGCCCTCCGGTTCCGCGCCGAAAGCCTTGGTGCGCATGGGAGTCGCCGTGCGCTCGGGATTCACGCAGTTGACGCGAATTCCGTCGCCGGCCCATTCGTCGGAAAGGGCCTGGGTGAGATTCACCATGGCCGCCTTGGTCGACGAATAGAGGCTGTACTCGGCGCGACCGCGGGTGTAGCTGGAGGAGGTGTAGAGGAGCAACTGCCCCTTCGTCTCCGCCAGATACTTGTACGAGGCACGAGCGATCTGCACCGGCGCCAGGTAGTTGACGTTCAGCGCTTCCTGGATGGTGCTGTTGTCGGTCTCGGCCAGCTTGCCGATACGCAGCACACCGGCCGTGTTGATGACGTAGTCGACCCGGCCCGTCTCGGCATACGCCCGGGAAAGGGCGTCGTCGACATGCTCGGGATTCTCCACGTGCGTACCGGTGGTGGAGCGGCCCAGCGCGTAGACATGGGCGCCGTACTGCTTCGCGATCGCGCAGATGTCCGCGCCGATGCCGTACGAACCACCGAAGACCACCAGCGTCTTGCCGGTCAGCAGCTCGCGGTAGGCGGCGGCGTCGGCCTGGCGCGGGGCCGCGCTGGAGGCCAGCTGGAAGAGCTTGTCGGCGATGAAGACATCGACAGGCTGCGTGACCTTCATGTTGTACTCGTCGCCCGCGACCACATAGATCGGCACGTCGGGCAGGTACTTGAGCACGACGCTGCAGTCGTCGGTCGCCTGGAAGTTGGGGTCGCCGGCCGCGATCTCGTAGGCCCGCCGGATGGTGGAGAGCTTGAAGGCCTGCGGGGTCTGGCCACGGCGCAGCCGCGAGCGGTCCGGGACGTCGGTGATGAACTCGCCGTCCTCGCCGTGGGTTCGGGTCACGATGATGGTGTCCGCGGACGGAATCGCGACATCGACGGCCTGATAGCGGTCGAGGGCGTCGACACACGCCTTGATCACACGCTGTGACAGAAGCGGACGGACAGCGTCATGGAAGAGGACGTTGTGGTCCTCACCCTCGGCGAGCCCCTCGCTGAGCGCCTCGATGGCGCGCTCGGTGGTCTCGTTGCGGGTCGCGCCGCCCTCGATCACCTTCGTCACCTTGGTGAGTCCGGCCTTGGCGATGATCCGCTCCACATCCGGCACAAAACCCGGCGCCATCAGCACGATGACGTTGTCGACGGACTCCGCCTGCTCGAAGATCGACAGTGTGTGCTCGATGACGGCCTTGCCGGCGATCTTCAGCAGCTGCTTCGGGATCGCCAGTCCCACTCTCTGACCGGTACCACCGGCGAGCACAACGGCTGTAGTGCGGGGCTTGGCTACGTGCGGCACAGACACAGACGACCGACCTACCTTGCGACGAATGGGGGACGGGCTGATGGTCGCACTCTCCGTGACGGTCTCGCAAGGCGGTGGTCAAGCACCCCACACCTCCTCGAAACCGGGCGTTCACCCCCTGGACAGGGGGTACTGCTGCATCCCGACGCAGGGTCCGGGTGACTGAAACCACAGTTGTCAAGAGTGCGCACGGCTACCTGATCGGCTTGTCGACAACGTTCAGTACGAGCTCGTTGGCCGCGCTGTAGAAGACCTTGACCGTGACCAGCTCCTGCGGTCTGCCGCCGAGTCTGCGGGCCACCGCGCGCAGCGTCTCCAGTGGGCGTCTCTTGCGCAGGTCGATGCCGGGATACGGGAAGAGGGAACCCTTCTCCACCACGTCGTCCAGGACCCGCGCGAGCCTGACCGGCTGCGCGCCGGGCGCCGGGCGCAGCCACAAGTCCCAGACGTCGTGCGCATCCGCCTGGCGGTCCGCCGGAGCCGCGCACGGGACGGTGGCCCGGAAGCCGTCATCTCCCTCGCGGCTCGCCGGGAACGTCAGCTCGGCGTGAGCCTTGCCACGTCGGCGCAGCAGCAGAGCCGGGTCGCCGGCGGGAGTGCCCGGGGCGAACAGCCGCCCGGAGATGATCATCCTCTGCCCAGTGAGCCGGATCTCCCCGACCTCGGCGTGGACCGGCCGGACCCAGGACCGCAGGGAGAGCACTCCCTGCTTCACATACGGGACGAGATTGCGGACCGGGCCGCCCGCGGGCGTACGGGCAGCGGCCCGCATCGATCCGCGCTGGTCGACGGCCCGGGTCGCCAGCGCGATCCGCTCGCCGTCCGGCAGCTCCACCTGGCAGGTCCACACGCCCTCCGGGAACTGGGCGCCGGCGGGCACCCTTGCCCGTCCCTCCCCGTCGAACGCGAAGCGCCGCGCCTCGACCGCGGTGTCCGGGTGCGTACACACCAGGTGCAGCCCGGCACCCCGGCCGACGGGCCGGCCGCCGCCGGGGATCAGACTGACCGTCAGCCCGCCGTCATCGGCGACCAGGCAGTCGGCGAGGGGCGTGAACTGCTCACTCTCCCCCGCCGCCCGGGCCACATGGCCCGCGCCTGCGCGCGAGGCCGTGGCCGCGCCCAGCTCCGCGAAGAGCTCCTCGTACTGCTTGGCGACCGGACCTGGGGCGAAGCGATGAGCGTTGCGCAGCGCGGCCGCGCCCATCCGGCGGCGCAGCTCCTCGTCGTCGATGAGCTTCAGCAGGGCATCGGCGATGGCCTCGACGTCACCGACCGGGACGAGCAGCCCGTCCACCCCGTCCTCGATGATCTCCCTCGGGCCGTAGTCGCAGTCCGTGCTGACCACCGGTAGACCGCAGCGCATGGCCTCCACGAGCGTCATGCCGAAGGATTCGTGCCGTGATGTGGAAACGGCGATCGCGCCCTTGACCCACTCCGGCTCGATGGGCGAGCGGGGACCCATGAGATGGACGCTGTTGTAGAGGCCGAGCTCGTCGATCTTCCGGCGCAGCCGGTCCTTCTGGTTGCCCCAGCCGCAGATCCGCAGCGACCACTCGGGCCGGACGGCGACGACCTTGCCGAAGGCTTCGATGAGCACCTGGTACTGCTTCTCCGAGGCGAGGCGTCCGGCCGCGACCACGGTCGTGCCCGAGGTGTCGGACGGCAGAACCATCGGCTCGGGCACGCTGTTGGGGATCGCGAGCACGCGGGTGTCGGGCAGCGGCATCTGCGCGCGGTAGGAGGCGGCGTCGCCCTCGGAGACGGTCACAAAGGCGTCGAGGCGCCCGAGATGGTCGTACATCTCGGCGCGCAGCTCGGGCTTGTGATGGTTGTGCGTCATATGCTCCTGCCCGATGAGCACGGCGCCCTCCGGGCCGAACTGTGCCACGTACGCGACGAGTCCCGGCCGGGTCCCGATGACCACATCCGCGTCGGAGCCCGCGTAGTGGGCCTGCACCCGCTCGTCGGTGAGCCTGCTGTACTCCTTGTACCGCGCCTCGGACCGGGGCAGGCACACAGCGGGCTCCAGCTGGCGCGGGTGCTTCGTCTCGTTGGACGGGGAGGCGGGGCGGGTGTCGACGAGGGGTACGACGGTGACGCGCGGGTCGATGGCGAAGATCGGGTCGTCGCGGTGCCGGAAGACCGAGACGATTTCCACCTCATGCCGGTCGGCGAGTTCCTCGGCGAGGTTCAGCGTGGTCCGGATGGTCCCGCCGATGCCGTAAATCGTGTGGATGAGGAAAGAAATCTTCACCGACGCTCCGTTCCGTGTGCAGGGGCGATACGCCCCACCCCCGCGTACAAGACGGTCATTGAGGGCGAGAGGTTGTGCCGCTTCACGCAATAGAGCGAATCGGACGGGCTTGTTCTCCAAGCCCGTCCGGCGATCGGGGCCGAGCCCTTGGAACGAACCCCTGGAAGGGGTCGAACTCGTCGAACTCCCGCTGCGCGTCGCTTCGGACGGCTGCGCCGGACTCCGTCCGCCGACCCGGCTCAGCCATCCGGCACGTTCCCTAGAAGGGGTCGAACTCGTCGAACTCCCGCTGCGCGTCGTCCCGTTCGGCCTCGCGGTCCCGGCGGCGCTGGGCCGCGGGGCGCGGGGCCTCCAGGCGGTGGTCCTCGCCGCGGCGGCCGAGCATCTCCGCGCCCGCCATCATCGAGGGCTCCCAGTCGAAGACGACCGCGTTGTCCTCGGGGCCGATGGCCACGCCGTCGCCCGCGCGGGCACCGGCCTTCATCAGCTGCTCCTCGACGCCGAGGCGGCTGAGGCGGTCGGCCAGGTAGCCCACGGCCTCGTCGTTGTTGAAGTCCGTCTGGCGGACCCAGCGCTCCGGCTTCTCGCCGCGCACCCGGAAGAGGCCGTCCTCCTCCTGCGCGACCGTGAAGCCCGCGTCGTCGACCGCCTTCGGGCGGATGACGATCCGGGTCGCCTCCTCCACGGGCTTGGCCGCGCGCGCCTCGGCGATGATCTCGGCCAGGGCGAAGGACAGCTCCTTCAGGCCGGTACGCGCCACCGCGGACGCCTCGAAGACGCGGTAGCCGCGCGCCTCGAGGTCCGGGCGGATCATGTCGGCGAGGTCCTGGCCGTCCGGGATGTCGATCTTGTTGAGGACGACGATGCGCGGACGGTCGTCGAGACCGCCGTACTGCCGAAGCTCCTCCTCGATCACATCGAGGTCGGAGACCGGGTCGCGGTCGGACTCCAGCGTCGCGGTGTCCAGGACATGCACCAGCACGGAGCAGCGCTCGACATGGCGCAGGAACTCAAGGCCCAGGCCACGGCCCTGGCTGGCGCCGGGGATCAGGCCGGGGACATCGGCGATGGTGTAGACGGTCGACCCCGCGGTGACCACGCCCAGGTTCGGTACGAGCGTGGTGAAGGGGTAGTCCGCGATCTTGGGCTTGGCCGCGCTGAGCACCGAGATCAGCGAGGACTTGCCCGCGCTCGGGTAGCCGACGAGCGCCACGTCGGCGACGGTCTTCAGCTCCATGACCACGTCACGGGCCTCGCCGGGCTCACCGAGCAGCGCGAAGCCGGGCGCCTTGCGGCGCGCGGAGGCGAGCGCCGCGTTGCCGAGGCCGCCGCGGCCGCCCTGGCCCGCGATGAAGGTGGTGCCCTGGCCGACCAGGTCGGCGAGCACATTGCCCTGCTTGTCGAGGACGACGGTGCCGTCGGGCACGGGCAGGACCAGGTCCTGGCCGTCCTTGCCGGAGCGGTTGTCACCGGCGCCGGGCTGGCCGTTGGTGGCCCTGCGGTGCGGGCTGTGGTGGTAGTCGAGCAGCGTCGTCACCGACTGGTCGACGACCAGGATGACATCGCCGCCACGGCCGCCGTTGCCGCCGTCGGGGCCGCCGAGCGGCTTGAACTTCTCCCGGTGAACGGAGGCGCAGCCGTGGCCCCCGTTACCCGCGGCGACATGCAGCTCGACGCGGTCCACGAAGGTGGTCATGGGTGTGCCTCCAGAAAGTACCGAATGTCTCTTACGTAACAAGCGAAAGGCGGACCCGCTTCCCGATCAACGGGAAGCGAGGTCCGCCCTCGCGAAGAAAACCGCTCTACGGGCGCCTGAGTCAGGCGACCGGAACGATGTTCACTACCTTGCGGCCACGGCGAGTGCCGAACTCCACCGCGCCGGCGTCCAGCGCGAACAGCGTGTCGTCCTTGCCACGGCCGACGCCGTTGCCCGGGTGGAAGTGGGTGCCGCGCTGGCGGACCAGGATCTCACCGGCGTTGACGACCTGACCGCCGAAGCGCTTCACGCCGAGCCGCTGAGCATTGGAGTCGCGCCCGTTCCGAGTGGACGATGCGCCCTTCTTGTGTGCCATGTCTCCTCAGTCCCTTACTTCGCAGCCGCGGGGATGCCGGTGACCTTGATCGCCGTGTACTGCTGGCGGTGACCCTGGCGACGGCGGTAGCCGGTCTTGTTCTTGTAGCGAAGGATGTCGATCTTCGCGCCCTTGTGGTGGTCCACGACCTCAGCCGTGACCTTGATTCCGGCCAGCACCCACGGGTCGCTGGTCACAGCGTCGCCGTCGACAACGAGCAGGGTCGAGAGCTCGACCGTGTCGCCAACCTTGGCAGTGGAAATCTTGTCAACCTCAACGATGTCGCCGACAGCAACCTTGTGCTGGCGACCACCGCTGCGCACGATGGCGTACACGCGGATCTCTCTCTCGCTCGGAACGGACCCCCTGATGCCAGCCACTCGCACGGGCCGAAGCCCGCGACGATCCGGAAGGATGAGCGGCCTCTCCTGACCGGCAGAGCCGTTGGGAGGGAGTTGCTCAGGGGTGGGTGTGCATGGAAACACACCGAGGGTCAAGGTTACGGGGCCCGCCCCCAGGGGGTCAAACCGGGTACCCGGCCCCCGTCTCCCGGGCACCCGGCCCCCGTCTCTGGTGGATGCTCACCGCGGCCTGTTCAATATCAACTCGTGTCCCTGCGCTCGCTCATCACCATGCCTCGCATGCTCCGCCACGGTTCGGCCGTGGGCGCGGATCTGCCACCGGACGAGGCCGTCACCGTCGATGCCGTCGCCGACCCCGCCCTGCGTGCCGCGCTCGCCGCCGCCGCGAGCGGCGATGCCGCACCCGCCGGCGAGCTGCTCGCCGAGACCCGGCTGGGCGCCCAGTGGGAGCGGCGCAGTGTCTGCGTCTCGGAGCTCGCCGGGTGCGCGCTGCACAGCCCGGGCTGGCTGGAGGACTGGCTGGGGAAGTCGCCCGATGACCCCGACGCGGTGCTGGTGAAGGCGGATCTGTGCATCCAGCAGGCCTGGGAGATACGGACCGGCCACCGCGCCCGCCATGTTTCGCAGGACCAGTTCCGGGCCTTCTTCGCGCTCCTGGAGGACGCCGTTCCGGTCATCGCCGCCGCGGCCGAACTGAACCCCACCGACCCGGTGCCGTGGGAGATCGCGCTCACCCACGCCCGCGGCATCCAGGCGCCCCGCGATGTGTTCGACGCGTACTGGGCGGAGGCCGTCGCCCGCGCACCGCACCACTACGGCTGTCATGCCACGGCCCTGCAGTACCTGTGCGACAAGTGGTACGGCTCGCACGAGGAGATGTTCGCCTTCGCCGAGCGGGCCGCCGAAGGGGCGCTGCCCGGCTCGAAACTGCACGCTCTTCCGCTGCTGGCCGCGGTCGAGTACGAGGTGGTGTCCGACGACTCCACCGAGGACGGCCCGATCGACCGCTCCCGGGTCGAGGCCGCCGTGACCCGGGCCCTGGAGCTGTCGGGCTGGTACGAGCCGGGCGACCCCGAAGCCGCCGGGTTCCGCAACCACCTGGCTCTGATGCTGATCTTCGCCGAGCGTTGGAGCGATGCCCTGGAGGTCTTCCGGGCGATCGGCGTGCACGCCCGCGAATTCCCGTGGGCGTACGTGGGTGGCAGCCGCAAGGAGTTCCTGGAGTTCCGGCTCGGCGTACGGATGCAGGTCGCCTCCCAGACCCCGTTCTTCGGCCGCCCGCCGGGGCACGTCCGGCCGGCGGCTCCCGTACCGGCCGTCCCGGCGCCGCGCTCCCTGGCGATAGCGGCGGCCCGCCCCCACCAGGTCGCCGAGGCGGCCCTGATGTGCGGTGTCTCGCTCCGTATCGCCCCCGCCCCGTCCGCGACAGGGATGAGCTACGTCGAACTCGTCCCCGACGCGTCCCCCGGCAGACGCGCGAGCTTCCTCGCCGGCGAGGAGATGCTGACGGCGGCCGCGGACAACTTCACCACCGGCGAGAAGTGGCCCGCCCTGGTGCTGCGCCGCACCGCCGACCGCTGCGGCTTCACGCTGTTCCACAAGGGCAGGGCCCGCGCCTCCCATCTGTGGGACCCGGCGGCCCCGGTCACCGACCACGCGCAGGCCACCGCCACTGCACAGGCCCTCGCCGCCGTCTTCCCCGCGGCCGACCCTCGGCCGCTGGTCTCGCTGCTGCGCGGCACCGACAGCCCGGCCCGGCGGCAGTCGGAGCTGGTGGCCGCGCTCGGGCTGCCCCCGCTCCCGGACGGGTTCGGAGAGCGCGACGAGATCCTGGACGGCGTGCCCGGGGCCCAACTCCTGGCCAAGCGAGGGGTGTTCAAGGGCATCCGCGACACCATGTCGACGGACCTGGGCACCCCTGCTCTGCCTGTCCCCCGCGCCAGGCGCTGGTGGGTGCTGCGCATCGTGGGCCTGGCGATCCTGGTCCCCGCGGCGGCGTACGCCTGGTGGTCCCCGGATGTGAGCTGGTACCGCACGATCGTCCCGACGGCGGCCGCGCTGTACCTGGCGCTCCAACTGAGGAAGGCCCGGGCCCAGCGGCGCTGAGCCGTCGGGCGACGACAGCTAGCGGGACCCGCACCGGCAGGTTGCCTTGACCTTCTCTACGTGCGCGGAGACGTACGCCTCCGCCTCCAGCGAGAGGCAATGACCGCACTCGGCAACGCCCTCGACCGCCCCTGAAGCGCGCACGGCAACGGCGGTGAACACCCTCGGCGTTCACCGCCGTTGCCGTCAACTACTGCCGTCAAGCACCTCTGAAGCCCCACCAGTCCCGCTTGATGAGGCTCCAGATTTGCTATCACGATCGAGTGAAGCCGAGGCGGCTTGCGTGGCGGCCTTACGCCTCGCCCATTCGTCCATCAGCAATGCGACGAGCCGCGTCATCCGTCACTTCACTCCACACGGCCAAGCCCTCAGAATCAAATTCCTTCAAGAGTGCCTGCCGAATCTCTTCCATCGGGCGTCCGCTATGGGTCCGCCGAACATTCGCAACAGCGCGCTCAAATTTCTTCAATTGCTCTTGAACACGCGGAATGTCCTTATCATACTCCGCGGGGTCTACCATCTGAATATCACCGCCAATCTCCCTCGCGGCCGCCCACGCCGATCACAAGTTCCTGCGGTAGATCTGCTGTAAGTGCGGCATCGCTCCTGGTCCGAAGATGTGCTCAAGCCTCCCGCGCACCTCGTCAGTTATATGTCCCTCTGCACACAGCCGGTCGTACGTGCATTTACACACACGGAAGATGAGAATGGCTGGGCGATCTCCGGCAGCTGTACGGCTCCCGCCGAACGTTGCAGCGGCACTGAGGGTATCCGAGTCGCCAGGGCTCACCCGATAAGTGAACAGGTTCCCTGGCTGCCCCACAGACCCGCCTTGGGAATTCCCGCGAGCCGCATCGCCGCTCAGCCCATTGGCCTCGATGTTTTCGGCATGGGTCGAGCTCGTCCCGTGCACGAAGTCCATCGACTCGTTGCAGTTGTGAACGAGGACCAGCGTGACCCCAGCGAGCACAGCAGCAGCAGGAACGGCGAGCCGCCAAAACGGACTGGCCGGACAGCGGGCTCGTCTTCACCACCCCGACCGGCCGACCCCTCGACCCCGCCAACCTCACCCGCAGCTTCGGCCGACTCCGCCACCGGGCCGGGCTCCGCCGTATCCGCTTCCACGACCTCCGGCACTCGACCGCGACCCTGCTCCTGGAGCAGGGCGTCGACCTCGTCGTCATTAAGGAACTCCTCGGCCACGCCCACATCGGCGTCACCGCCGACGTCTACGCCCACGTCCGACTCCGCCTCCAACGCGAAGCCATCGACACCTTGGGCCGTGCCTCGGCACCCGGGACAACGACCCTAACGACCCACCCGCCGCAGTCGTAGTCCGCTGACGGTGCCGTCACCGTTGCCGTCAAGGCACCCAAAAGCCCCACCGGCACCACTGCCGGTGGGGCTTTCAAACTCACACTTCCAGGCTATGCCCGTGGCATCAGAAGAACGTTCTGAGCGCCACCTTCAGAGAGCCACTCCTCGGATTCGCGGAACTCCACAAGTTCACGAACTGAGATCCGAACGTCCGGACTAGGGGTTTTGCCCTGAAGCCCACTTCCGAAGGGCTTTGTTCTGACTGAGGCGCATCCACATTTCCCGACGGGCACGTGAGCCCTACTTGGGCCACGGCTTCATCCCCTCGGGCGCATGAACGCAGATCAACGGGCGATCCGCGCTCACCATGAGGTCCAAGCCCTCGCAAGGTGTGCTTCCGATGCTCCAGATCAGGCCGTTCGCGTAAGCGGCCAGAGCCCCGTCCTGCCGCATGAAGACATGCGAATAGCTGAGCCACCAGCCGACGGGAAACCACGAACCGCCGATGGCTGAGCCGATTGCCGAGGATTCGTCCTGATGCCTGCCGCCAGCCCCCACGGCATCGACGAAGAACGGTTCACCGTTGATGAAGTTGGGGCCGTCCTCACGGGCCGGCCCAATCTTCAGACCTCGGAACGATTCGAGGAAGGCGGTTGCCAATGGGCTCGGGATGTACCCCTGTGCCTCCAGAGACTGGATGTCGGAGGACACGTCGAGGTGTCGCCCGGGGTACCAGCCAGCCTGCCGCAGGGCGGAAACCGTTGCCGGGTTCAATCGGGAGGTGAAATCCGCCGGTTCGCCGCTCACTAGTAATTCACCCCCAAGCTGTCCATCACTCGGCGGCACGCCTTGCACGGGGTGGCAGGAGCACCGTGGTCACCCTTGGGCGTATCGCTCACATGTACCGTAGACATGTTCCCGCCTCGGATTCCCGGCTCGCCTTCTCTTGCATACGCCTTGCTCAGGCACTGCATCTCCGCACATCCACCGTTCATCGGGTGGGCCTGCTGCTCGAAGATCTCCGCCATTTCATCCGGAGCGGTGACAGGCTCCTTGTTGTCCGATCGGTAGACATGGCCGCTACGAGATTCGTATTCGGCGGCGAAGTCGCTTCCCCGAATCTCGCCCGCATCGGCCTGTGCGTCGAGGGATGCCTCACCGCAGTTGTGGACGAGGACCGGCGTGGCCCCCGCCACCACATAGTACGTGTGGATGCCACTGATCGTGAGGTCATGAGTGCGCTGGCGCTTTTCGAAGTAGCGGGTCTTCGCCAGCTCGACAACATCGCCGTCCGGTGTGCGGAGCGTCATCCCGGGCTTGAGGTCGCCGGCCTCGATCCACTTGCCTTCGGACTCCACCCAGAAGGGGTGGGTCGTCGTGGAGATCAGTGCCGCTTGGTCACCGGACTTGCCCTCGATGGTGAGGTCGACGAAGTGCTTGTCGTCCTCGGTGACGATCGTGCCGACTACTTCACGGGTCGTGGTCTCGCCCGTCTCCGGATCCGTGACGACGACCTTGTCACCGAGTTCGACCCGCTCGATCGGTTTGGTGCTGCCGTCCGCGAGGGCGACCTTGGTTCCTGGCAGGAAGCTGTGATTGGGGACCGGGCAGGATCCGGAGTCCCCCTTGCCCTTCTTCAGGACCGCCTTGAGCCTCGCGCGTGCCGCCGACAAGGCATCCTCCGCCTTGCCAAGCGTCTTGTTCGCCTTGAACAGATCCTTGACACCGCCGATGAGGTCGCCGACCAGGCCAACCACTCGTTTGGCGAGTTTGGCACCCTTGGCCCACTTCCACGGCACGCCGTACTTTGCGAGGATCTTGCCCGCGATGCCGCCGGCGAAGCTGCCCGCGACGTTCAGCAGGGTCTCCCCGCAGGCACCCAAGTCGCCGCTGGAGAAACAGTCCAGCGCCGCGTCGATCCCGAGGATGTCGCGGACGATCTTCACCAGGACCTTTACCGCCTGCTTGATCCGCTGCTTCGCGGCGGCCTGCTGGTCCTGGGCCTGATCGCGCGCCTGCTCTGCTCGCTGCTCGTCGCCCTTCGCCTTGCCCTCTTTGGTCTCCTTGAACTCGCCGTAGGTGCCGTTGCTCCCCGAGCAGTAGGCGGCGCCGTAGCAGCTCTCGAGACCACTTGGGTCGCTGAGCGTGACGGGTGTGTTGTCTGCGTACGCGTAGCCGTTGATCTGCTGCGGGCGCGTGTAGTCGATGATCGGGTCGACGGATATGAACTTGCCGATGACCGGGTCGTATTCACGTGCGCCCAGGTGTGTCAGGCCCGTGGAGGAGTCGATCGTGCCTCCGACAAAGCCCTTCTCCCCCGGCCAGGTCCCGGTCGCCTCGCCCCGTTCGACTCCGTACGGGTCGAAGCGCCGCTGAGAGACCGCCCCCGTGGCGGAGTTGATCGCCAGCTCGCCAGTGCCGTGGTGATCGGAGGCGAGGAAGGAGACCTCGCCGTTGTCGGAGCGGATCGCGACGGTCTCGCCGAGGTGCGTGTAGTAGCGGGTGGCCTCCGCCTTGGTGCCGCCGCTACGTAGCCGAAGTTCCATGCCGGGCAGGTAGACCGTCGTGCCGGATGGGTCCTTGCGCTGTACGCGGCTGCCACTCGCATCGTAGATGGACGTGGTCTCCGACCCGCCGGCCTCCTTGGCCTTGGCCAGCCTTCCGGAGGCGTCCCACTCCAGGGTCTGGGCGTTGCCGCCGATGGTCCGCTTGGTGGTGTTGCCCGCGTCGTCGTACTCGTACGTCGACTGACGATCACCGGTCGGCGTGTTCTCGACGACCTTGGTGACCTGGTGCGGGCCGTCGCCCGCCGCGCCCGCGCCACCGTAGGTGTAGGTGCGGGTGATGTTCTTCGACGCGTCGAGTCCGGTGTCGTGCGCCGTTTCGGAGGTGCGGTTGCCGATTGCGTCAGTGACGTACGACTTCCAGTAGGGAGCCGGGCCGCCGAGCGGCTTCGCCCCCGGGGCTGCCCCGCAGGCGGCGGGCCTGGTTCCGTCAACGGGGGCGGTCGTGCCCACGGTGCCCGACCCGGTCGCGTCCGCCGCGATGGACCCAGGAGTCCATGCATCGGCAAGTCGCTGACCGTTGTCATAGGCGAAGCACTGTACGTCCGGCGCCGCCGGATTCGCCGTGTCCGAGATGGACAGGACGTTGCCGACCTGGTCGTAGGAGTAGTTCGACTCCTTCGCCGGAGCGGCCGCGCCGGCGATGTCGACAACCGACCGGGTCAGCCGGTCAGTTCCGGTCTCGTAGGCGAAGGTCTGCCAGACCTTCTTGCCAGTCCCGGTGGACAGTTCGAGCTGCTGGAGATGGCTGGCGTTCGAGTAGACCGTGTTGGTGACGTACGACGACGTACCCGTGAGCTTCGTCGGCCGCTGGAGCTCGTCGTAATCGTAGACGAGCGCCTCGGCCGGCAGGCTGCCCGCGGCGGGGAGACCGGCAGACTGCACCGTGCCATCACGGTTGTACGCGTTCGTGAAGACGTAAGTGCCGGCGAGCGCGCCCTGAGATGCGGGCACGGTGTACGCCGTCTTCAGCGGACGGTAGAAGTTGTCCAGGGACTGTGTGACCGATGCGAAGGACTCGGTGGCGGAGATGTACCGCAGTGAAGCCCATGCCTGGCCGAGCCAGCCCGCCTTGTCGTAGCGGGTCTCCGTGAGCTTGGTCCCGGTGTTGGCTTCACCCTCCCACGTCGTCAGCGGGCGGCCGAGCTTGTCGTAGACCGTCGAGATCTGCTTGCCGCGACCGTCCGTCGTCTTGACGGGACGGTCGAGGGAGTCGTACTCCGTGGTCGACGTGCCGGCGTCAGGGTCGACCGACTTCGTCTTGCGGCCCAACTGGTCGTACTCGTAACGCCACACATTGCTCTTGGCGTCAGTGACGGTCTCCAACTTTCCGGCCGAGGTGTACGTGTACTTGGTCGTGTCGTGACCACTGCTCGGGCTCGGCGAGGTCCCGTGGTGGTGCCATATTTCGCTGGTGCGGCCGGCTGCGTCGGTGATGGTCGTCGTCGGCACACCACCGATCGGCGGGTCGACGTCGACACGCTCACCGTTGTACGCAATGGTCGAGCGCCATTGCTCGACGCCTGACACGGCGGTTATCTCCGCCGTCGTACGGCCGATCCCGTCGTACTGAAAGAGGCTCTGGGCGCCGACCTCTCCGTTGTGCACGATGAGGAGTTCGTCGGAGGGGACGCCGGCCGCATTGTAGGTGGCGTTGGTCTTCTTCACCTTGCCGGTGCCGTCGTAGAACGAGTCGGCGACCATGCGGGTGCCGTTCAGCCCCTCGGTCTGTATCTGACGGGGGCGCAGCAGACCGTCATACAGCTGGTACTCAGATCCGTACGAGCCGTCGATCTCAACCTTCTCGGTCTTGATCGCGACGACCTTGTCCCGGCGCACGTTGTACGAGTACTTGATGCTCGGGGTCTGGGTCTTGGCCCGGTCCGGCAGCCACACGGACGTCAGCCGGCCAAGGCCGTCGTACGCCAGATCGGTCCGCTTTCCGTTCGGGTCCGTCTGTCCCGCCGACTGGCCCCAGGCCGGGGCGTAGTCGGTGGTCGTCACGTGGCCGAGGGCATTGGTGAACGTGGCCTTGGAGATCAGACCGTTCACGTCCGTGTAGGCCGTCTTGGTCTCGGCCTGGCTCGCGTTCTTCTGCGACGTGGGGCGGCCGAACACGTCATACACCGTGGTACCGGTGGCCTGGTACGTACCGGTCGTGCCATCGTGCGAGGTGAGGCGCTCGGTCTTGGTCGCGTCGCCCGTCGTCGGGGCCGCGCCGAAGGCACCCCCGTCGTAGGAGGTCCGCTCGTCCGCGAGCACCTGGGTCTTACGGTCAGGCGCGGCAGAGCACTTGACCGCGACGGACTCGCTGCGCGACGGCAGCGAGAGGATGTTCTCGCCCGCGTTGTCGGCGTACCAGGTACGCGTGCAGGTGTCGTCCGCAGCCGTCGATACGTCACCCAGGTCCTCAGCCTCGTAGGCACGTCCTGTGTGGTTCGCCGTCTCGTACTTCGTGGTCGACTTCGTCTCACGCCAACCGCCGGCTGCGAGAGGCGTGAAGCCCCGAGTCGTCTCCGCCTTCGTGATGGTGGCGTGTGTGGTGCCCCAGCTCTTCGTCTGGGTTGCGGTGTTGTACTTCCACGGCGTGCTGATCACCTTCGAGACGAGGTCGGGGCCGTCGTAAGTGGCCGCCTCAAGCTCGAAGCCGGTGAACTCCTTGGAGTCGGTGTACTCGGCACCGGTGGAGTCCTGGACCTTGACAGAACGGGTTCCGCCGGCGGAGTCCTTGTCTCCGTCCATGCCCTGCATGTACGTGTAGTCGATGCGGGAGGTCTGCTGGTCGGCGCTGCCACTGGTGACCTTGGCCTTGCCGTAGCCCTGCCAGCCCCCCCACGTCAGGTACTTGTCCTCGGTGATGCCGTCCGGCTCGGCCTTACGCCAGGCTGCATTGCCCTGGTAGTCGTATCGAGTGACCAGGCTCTCCCCACCGCCCGTGCGGTCGGTCTCCACGATCTCCGCGACGACGTACTTGTGGAACCAGTCCGTGATCGGGTCGATGTATCCGGGCGGTGCCCACTTGACCGGGTAGCAGCGCTTCGTCGACTCGCCCGGCGTGGGCAGTGCGTCCTTGGTGCAGTTCGTCGGCGCATAGTTGACGTCCAGCTGGGCGCCCGTCTCGCTCAGCACCGCCGCCAGACGGAAGCGGTAGAACGGAGCGAGATTGTCACCGATCGCGTCGACTCGGTTGACGAGCTGCTGGCCGTAGAGCTCGAGCGACGGCAGATTGGCCGCAGTGCCGACCCGACCCTCGTGGTCGATTTTCGACAACCACAGCGTCTTCGAATCGTCACCGTTGTCCGTGAAGAGGTGCGTGAAGGTCCACGCGTCCACGTCCTGGTAGGTCGTGGCGTCCTTGCGCATCTGCGTGGTGATGCCGGTCAGACGCTTCGTAGTCCAAAACGTCTGCCCCACGGTGCACTTGGTGTCGGCCTTGCACTCCTGGTCGACCGGGGCATCGGGCCAGTAGGCAGCATTGGCCTTCGTCCGCTTGCTCTCGGCGCAGTCGAAGTCCGCAGTGGGCAAGCAGCGCTCGGCGGTGTTGAAGACCACACGAGCCGGGGCCTTGGCCGCGTAGACCTGGCCGTCGCGCTGACCGTAATCGACCCGCTTCAGGTATCCGCCACGGTGGTACGCCGTGCCGTTGACGTCCGTCTTCCCATTAAGCGCGTAGTAGTTCGTCTCCGGCGCGTAGTAGTAGGACATCACGTTTCCGTGGGTGTCCTTGACGTAGTCGAGGTTCCAGCGCCAGGCCTGCTTGCAGTGAGCGCTCGTGAAGGTGGCGTTGTAGCAGGGCTCCCCGGAGTCGTCGCCGAAGACGGGAGTCGTCCAAGTGGACGCGGTCTCCTCGTTGCCGGTCGCCCAGCCCGGCAGCCGGTTCATGCCGAAGTAGTACTCGGTGCCATCCGTGGTGGTGACGCGCCAGTGCTCACCGTCATTGTCGCCGTTCGTGGCATTGGTCAGCTTCTCGACCTTGGCGCCATCGTCAGAAGCGAGGCGCCACTGACCGGTGCTGTCGTCCTTGACCAACTCGGTGGCGCTGCCATTGAGCAGGATGGTGGCATTGTCGAACGCCCAGCACTGTTCACCGGACCCGGCGTGGCCGTCGTCCGAGCAGGGCTTGTAGCGGCGCTCGATGTACCCGGGGTCGTACGAGAAGCCTTCGCCGACCCAGGACCCCTGGTTGTTGGTCGCCGAGGTCCGGCCGTCGGCGGACTGGGACGAGTAGCCCAGGCCGATGCTGGGTGTCTGCCCGCCGGGCGTGGGGACAGTGCGCATCGGATAGTTCCACGAGAAGCCACCCGAGGAGGGGGCCACGTTCCAGCTCGCGGACGGGGACAGAGCCGTCGCCTTGTAGGTGCCCTGGGCCGAGGACGGGCCGGCGGCCACGGCTACCAGCGAAGCGCCCTGGACCGCCATGGTGGAGGTCCCAGTCTCGGCGGGGGTGGCCGTGACATCGGCCGAGACCGTACGGTCCTTCGCGTTGTTCACCGTCGCCAAAGGCTTGGGCAGCTCGGGGCATGCGTTGCTGCCAGGGTCGGCGAACGCCGCACATGCAGGCAACTGGACGAGCCGGAGGCGGGCACCGTAGGCACCACCGTAGCCGTCGGCAAAGGCGGCATAGTCTACGTGCATGCGGACCTTGGCGGCCTGCGACCCGTCATCCGAGCGCTGAACGCGGAGAACGGCCCCGACTCCGAGCTTGGCGGCCCGTTTGGGGTCGAGGACATCGACCTTGATCTCGCCGGGCGCCGTGATCGGCTTCGCAGCCGACTTGGTCTTGTTCGCAACCTTGGGCGCGGTGGCGGAGATGGGCAGACCACCCACCTTGACCTCAGAGGGCGTCTTCGTGCCGTTCGATACCGGCACTTCCGCGCTGCCCTGAGCCGGCCAGGCGGCCTTGTCGAGCTGCTTCACAGCAGCCTTGCGGGCAGGGTCGGCGGGGCGGTGCCTGACCTTGCCCTCGGTGCCCTCGACAGGGTCACCGAAGTCCTGGACACCGGGTCTTCCCCGGCCCTTCTCATCAGCGTAGGCAACAGCCTGGACAGAGGAAGCCGCCAGTGCCAGGGAAAGCCCGAGCACTGTTGCGGCGACTGTATGTCTGGGCATGCGGCGGCTCAGCAAGCGGCCACGTATAGACATCACAGAACTCCACGGATCAAAACGGGGACAGGGAAGCAAGAAGAAGACGAGAACGCGGGTGTGCCGACCTCGCGGTCGAAGTCGGCACACCCGCAAGTGATTACAGCTGTGGCTGCGCTGTCAGTACGGCCATCTGACGGACCCTGACCGGGTCGGCGGCACCGGTGTAGGCGCGGACCTCGTCAAGGGCACCGGCGAAGAACTCGCTGTCACCGATGGCCGAGCGGCCCACCTGGAGGCCGCCACTCGCGGTCCACAGGGTGGTGTCGACACCGTGCGCCGTGGCAGCCAGCTGGCCCTGAACGTACAAGCGGATCTCGTTGGCGACGGCATCGTAGACGACTGCCAGGTGCTGGCCGGAGCCGCCCGTGTCGGGCAGTTCCTGGTCGTCCGCGAAGGACTTGACCTCGGCTCCGGCCGTGTCCGTCTTGGCCACGACCAGCTCCCACTTGCCGCCCTCGGCGTCGGCGCGGTAGCGCACCGCGAACCGGTTGGCGTTCACTCCCGGAAGAGACAGCACGGTCTGCGACTTCTCCGGGTCCAGCGAGGTGAGCTGGGCTCGGGCGGAGACGGTGAAGCTCGTGCCTCCGGTGATGGGAGCCGTGACCGTGGACGCATAACCACCGTCGCCGGCCAGGAGCAAGTGACCATCTCCAACGAGGGCTGCGGTGTCTCCCACCAAGGGGTCCGGGTCCGGGCGGTAGATCGATGCGTTACCCGACAGATTGAGGGCCGGCCCGTAGACGGTCGTCGAACCGCTCGGCTTGCCCGTCTCGGCCGAAACACCGTTGGTCGCGGTGTCCAGCTGCCAGTAGCCCTTGCGGTCCGGCTTGACGGTCATCAGTTCCGCAACCTGGGCGGCCGGCAGGATCCGGTCGAACACCCGGACCTCCGCGAGGTCGCCCGTGAACTGGTCGCGGTAACCGCTCTTGGCCGTGGAGCGGCCGATCTGGAGCGGGCCGTACGACTTCCACACCGACGGGCGCTGGGCGGTCCCCTTCATGTCCTTGTTCACGTACAGCTGCAGCTCAGTCTTCTGTGCGTCGTACACACCAGTCAGCAGAACCCATTGGTCCTTCACCGCGGTCAGGCCGGTGGAAACGGCCTTCCACTCGCCGATGGTGTCCACGTCGGTGACAGGGACCGAGAAGGACCAGGTCTTGCCGATGGAGTCGTATCCCAGGGTGAAACCGGGCTCTCCGGTGCCGTCCTGGCTGACGACGGCCATGTCACGACTGAGGTCGGTCGGGCGTACCCATGCGCTGACGCTGAAGCCCTTCGACGAGTCGATCACCGTCTCCTCGGCGTCGAGGTACGCGTTGGATGTGCCGTCGAAGTGCGCCGCGGAGTCGGCAGTGCCGCCCGGGCCTTCCACACCAAAGGTCACGCCGCTGCCGGCATTCGCGGAGAAGGCCTCACGCTCGTCGTGCGCCTCGGTGCTGCCGGGTTCGTCCGCGAGGTTCCACTGGCCGGCGACCGGCTTGCCTTCGCTCACCTTGAAGTCGTAGCGCTGTCTCGTGCTCGTGTTCTCCGCCTTGTCGACCGAGACGACTTCGAGCCAGTGCGGACCATCACGGGGGGGCATCCAGGTCACGGAGGCCGGTCCGCCGGGTGCGGCAGCGGCGATGGTGGGGGAGGCTGCGGACACCTCCCCGTCAAAGGCGTAGCGGTACTTCACGACATCTGTGTCGGGCACGGAGTCGTTGGGGTTGGGCGTGAAGGTGAAATCGCCGTACGTGCCCACCCCGTCGTGCTCGACGGTGTCAGCCGGATATTCCTTGGAGAGCACATTGGGCTTGCCGGGGAGTGTCGCGTCATAGATGAATTCGCACCGTGGGGACCACGGGCCCCAGCCGTCACCGTCGAAGGCATGGGCGCTCCAATAGATCACCGTGTTCTGGGGGATGGTGGACTTCACCTGGTGCGTGAACTTCGTTCCCGCGATGGGTGAGAGATAGCCCGTGCTGCTGTTGTACGGCTGCGGCGCACCAGGGCTGGCGGCCCACTCGACCTTGAACTGGACCAGGACCTTGTCCGTCTGGCCGTTCCCATGGTCGGGGTCACGCGCCTCGGTGGAGATGACCGGAGGTACCTCGCTGTACGGGCGGGCTGCGCCGGTCTTGCAGCTGCCCCCTGGGTTGCTGGACATCATGGCGGCCGTAATCGGCGACGGCAGCGTGTTGTAGCTGATCGACAGATACGCGTTGCCGCAGATCCTCTTCCACTCCGCGAATCGACTCTCGTCCGCGGCTCGCAGACCTAGCGTCATCGACGACCAGCCACCACTGGCAGCCGCCTTGACCTCGCTGGTGAGTTCGCCGGTCGCGCCACTCTCGAAGTGCAGGTTCGCCTGGCCGGAGCAGGACGTCGGCGAGATCGCCTTGTCGACCGTCTGAAGGTAGTCAGACCAGTCGTCCTTGGTATTGGACCAGTTGCTGGAAGACGTGATCGAGTAGTTTGCCCCGCCGATCCGGTACAGCTGAATCGGCTCGGCCGTCGGCGACGCACTGTAGATGTGCGCCACGCGCGCCGAGAACGTCGCGCCCAGGATCTGCTTGCCCTTGTAGAAGGACGTCGGCATGGTGAACAGCAGTCGCCGTACACCGACGCCGTTGCAGGACACCGGGTTGTAGTCGGTCGGGCACTTGCCCACACCGGCGCTGTCCGCGTACTTCCAGTCCTGCTCGGTGGGCATGCCGGACATGACGCCGGTCCACGCGGTGCGCGAGGTGGTCCGCTGGATCGGGTCGATCACGACAGGGAAGACCGTGTCGGCCGACGTGAGCAGCTTCTGGTCCGGTATGAGCGTGAGCTTGCCCTTGGCGATCTCGACGCCCAGCGGGGCGGTCTTGCCGCCTCCGCCCGCGCCCTCCAGTGCAGCGGCCGGCGCCTGGGTACGGCTCTGGGCCTCGGCCCCGCCAGCGGCGAGCGCCTTGGCAACCGCCTTGGTTCCCCGGGACTTGCTCGCGGCTTCCTTGACGGCCGCCGAGTCCCACATGGTCGGCTTGCCCGCCTCGAAGACGGTGCCGCCCACCGCGGCGTCCTCCGCCCGCAGAGCGCCGGAGGCATCCTCCTTCAGCTTCAGGCCGTCGGCCTTGAGCCCCAGGTCGAGCTTGGCCAGCTTCGGGTTCGATGCTGCCTCGGGGGTCTTGACGACGAGCAGGTGGCCGAATCCGTCGGCCTCGGCTCGTACGGTCAGATCGACGCCGGGCAGCGCGTCGGCGTAAGTCGCCGTGTTCTCCTTGACGACGGGGGCCGCGAGTTTGCCGTAAGGCCAGGTCAGTGAGAGTTCCCGCCCCGCCCGATTCATGGTGACGAACGGCTTGCCCGCCTGGCCGTTGGAGAACGACAGACCGACTGTGGTTGCCTTGGGCGCGAGGGAGCCATCCGCGCGCTTGACCAGCGTGGCGTCGATGGGCGCCCACTTGCCGCCCCGCACGGTGCGCACTGGCTCTGTGTACTCGCGTGCGGTGAAAGTGCCGTTGGGCTCCCAATGCCGGTGAGTTAGCACGTCGGTGCAGGTCAGCTCGGGTGCTTGGTGACTCTGAGTGTGTAGTGGACGTTACTGGGAGTGCGGGGCTGGTCCCGCTTCCTGACCTCGAAGGTGTTCTTGGACGGCTTCTTGATGCGCTGGCACTGCCGGTTGCGCCGGGTCGGGAGGAGGGCGTTCAGCAGCTCGGCCACGACCTCGCGGCGGGCGGTGCCCAGCGCGGTCGCGTCCGCCGCGACCTGAGCGGCGACAGTCAGCCGGACGAGCTGCATCGTGACGGTGAAGGAGATCCGGTCGGGATCGATCCTGGCCTGCTCTGCCGCGCGCATCTCCAGTGCGCACAACGCCTGGTAGACGGTGAGGAGGGCATAGATCTCCTGGCAGACCAGCTCGGGGGCCTTGGAGCGCAGGATGAACCCGGCACCGCGCAGGCGGTTCTTCAGCTCCGCGAACCCGTTTTCGATCTCCCACCGCTCGTGGTAGGTCAGCGCCAGCTGGCGGGCCGGGGCCAGTTGGGGGTCCAGCAGGCTGGTGACCAGCCGGAATGTCTCGGTGCGGGGCAGCCCGACCCGGGGCCGGACGGTCACGGTGTACTGGATGATGCGGACGGTGTGGCCCTTCGGCGGCTCGGCCAGGGTGCGGCCGGCCGCCCTGGCCTGTCCGTGCCGGACGGTCTCCTTCGGGGTCGGCATGACCGACAGATACGACCCGTCGGGCAGTACCCGCAGCGGGACAAAGACCAGGTTCTTCTTGATCCGCCAGGCCAGATGGGCGCCCGTGGCCCGGGCCAGGCCCCACAACTCGTAGCCGGAGAAGTTGCGGTCGGCCAGCAGCAGCATGTCCGGCCGCAGGCAGGCCAGCAGTTGGCGGGCGAGCTTGTGCTCGCTGAACTTGGCCACGGCGTCGAAGGCCGCGTCGATCAGGGCGTGGGTGCCGCACTCGGTCAGCGCCATCAGGCGGACCTGCGGGTGTCCGCTCTGGTTGACACTGCCTTTGCCGGTGAACCCGAACTCCCGTGCGTTGGCGGGGGTGTCGGGGACGTCCAGCGCGGTGCCGTCCCAGGCGACCAGCCGCAGCCCGAACGCGAACGCGCCCGAGGTTGTCGGCGTGGCCAGCGGGCCGCATCGTCGCTCGAACAGTGCCTGCAGCGGCTTGTCGCCCAGTCGCTGCCGGGCCCGGGTCAGGGCAGAGCTGGTGGGCAGGCGCTGCACGCACATGCCCGGCAGGTGCCGCAGCTTCTCGGTCAGCGTGCGCAGAACCGACCGGTATCCCGGCGGACCGGCACTGTCGGAGCTGCTGAACAGGCATAAACCCAGGACGAAGTAGATCACCGCCCGGGCCGGCAACAGCCGACGGCGACGCTCGCCGCAGCCTGTCAGCGCCACAACCTCGTCCACCAGCCCAGGACTGATCTCCTCGGTCAACACGCCGAGACGCACATGCTCGCCAAAGCGCCCCTCCGGCGGCGCCACCAGCCCGCTTAACGGGACTTGGCCACCCTCGGCGATGGCAGACAACGGACCGGCGGTGGCACACTGAGCAACCAACGGAGTTCCCTCGCGGACAATCGGATCTTGGTCGATCTTCTGTCCTACCGGGAGCTCCGTTGCCGCGTCCCGGCCTCCGCCGACACATCACTAGAAGTAACGAACTACGCAACGTCACGAGGGGATATTTCTACCTGAACCCCTCGCCGATGAACACCTGACCTGCACCTACGTGCTAACTCACCGGCATTGCGTTGGGCTCCGCGAAGATCTCACGGCGCTCGGTGCGCAGGCTCAAGACCTCCACTCGCTCACCGCTCTTGCGGGCAGCGGCCTTGGCCTGGTCCTCAGTCTCGACCGGACCGGAGGCGGCCGCGTTCTGGGCCTTCGGCGCCTGCTCCGGCGCTGGATGCCCGGCCAGGACGCCGGCCAGGACGGCGCCCGCCGTCGCGGCCACCGCCGCGCCACGCAGCAGCACGCTGCGCCGTATCCGCGTGGACACGTATCTACTCCCCTTGCTGTTCACATCAGTTCCTCGAGATCCGCGCGGCTCGGTCATCGGACGACGGCACCGAACGCGACGCCACCGGCCGGGATGCCGCCTTCGCCGGGCTTCCAGGTCTGGGTCGGAGTACCGCCCGTCGCCACGTTCCAGGGGAAGCCGTACACGGCGCGCCCCTCGGCGGGGCCGTACGGGATGCCGACGTAGAGCAGCGAGGGGCTGCTCGCGACACTCAGGCCGGCGAGGAGCTGATTGGACGGCGTGGAGGGGATGCCGGCGCCCGGCTCGATCCAGCTGTCACCAGTGCCGGGGGCACCAAGCATCGAGAAGACCTGCACACCGCCCTTGTCGCGGTGCTCCTCCGAGGACTCCTCCCCAGGAACGCCGACCGCGAGGCGCATGGTGGAAGCGGTGCCGACCGCGCTGGGCGTGGTGTTGACCGCGGTGAGGCGCTGGCCGAAGAAGTCGCCGGCCTCGGCCTCACCTTCCACATCGGCCGTGTTCTGGTCGAGCCAGTTCAGCTGGGTGACAGTGCCCGCAGCCGTCGCGTGATAGATCTGCACCGCTCCGGCGTCTGCCGCGCCGGCCAGGTCCTCTCCGGGCGTGCCCACGGCGAACAGGAAGTCGGTGGCGGCAGTAGCGCCCGCCGGCCGGTACGGGGCGATGGCCATCGACGTGCCGTAGCGGTCCCCGGACTCGGCGGACGCTTCCTTACCCGGTTCACGGGTCTGGCCCATGCCCCAGGACGGCGAAGGGATGCCGTCGGTGTTGATCGACGGCCGGAACGACATCACGGCGCCGGCGGCCCGGTCGGTGTCGATCGATTCGCCGGGTACTCCTACGACGAAGACCTGTCCGGCCGCCACGACCGACGCGCCGAACTGGTCGTACGCCTCGGCGTCTTCCCAGACGCCGGGGTGGTCCTGAGTGATCGAGGCGACTTTCTGGTCCGGGCCGTAGACGGTGCTGACCATTCCCATGTCCGGCTTTCCAGTGCCGTCCTCGCCAGGAATTCCAATGATCAGAAACACATTGTTCGTCGTCGACTTGGTGGCAGCGACGGAATAGCCGACCCAGTCCTCGGTCTCGTAGGCCTCGCCCAGGTGCCCGTCAGAGCCCTGCCGGAGTCCCTTGGACGGGGTGCCCTGGCCGATACCGGCCGTCGAACCGTAGATGAGATGAACGAGCCCGGCATCCTGCGTGGTGCCCACGTCCTCGTAGGGGATGCCCACGGCCAGATCGCTGCAGCCGTCCAGGTCCGCATCGTAAACGGCGAACGAGAACCCGAACTGGTCCCCAGCCTCGGCCGAGTCGGAGACATTGGGCATGTCCTGTGAGACCTCAACGGTCCCCTTGCCGCCTCCGAGGACGACGTGGATCGCTCCCGCCCGTTCCACTCCTGAGACGGTCGCGAGGGGATCCGCGATGGCTACATCTCGGATCCCGTCCCCGTTGAAGTCGTTGTCGAGGCCACCGGCACACGCGGTGGCGGCCGACGCCTGTTGCGGGGACGCAGCCCCTAGACCTACTGAAAGCAACGCCGCTGCGGCGACACCGACGGCACAGCGCCGCCAGCCCTTCCCTACGCCGGACATCTGAATTCCCACCCCACCGTTTTGGCCATAGCAGGGTGCGACTCTGACGTGTACTCAGAGAAGGATTCAAGATCACATGTCCGACATGATCATTTCTGACTGGTCACGAATCCGTCACAACTGCTTCACGAATGGCCGCCCTTTCTGCCACATCGACGCAATCCGGCCAGAGACCGCCCGTACTCCAGGGACCCCGCATGCTGACCTGATCCAGCCGAGCAGCCCTTCAACGCGCCGGCCGAAGCATGAGGTGAGGAATTGGTAAAGGGCGGTCAGCGGACTTTCGGTCCCTGGGAACGGTGTTGGTGATCATCCCGACGTACAACGAGGCTGACAACATCGAGTTGATCGCCTCGCGGGCTCGGGCCGCCGTACCCGAGGCGCACCCCCTCGTTGCCGACGACAACAGACCTGACGGCACCGGCAAGATCGTCGACGAGATCGCCGGCCACGACGATCACCTACATGTCCTGCACCGTCGCGGCAAGGAGGGCCTGGGCGCGGCCTACCTGGCAGGCTTCCACTGGGGTCTCGATCACGGCTACGGCGTGCTCGTTGAAATTGACGCCGACACCTCTCACCAGCCCGAACGATTGCCCCGGCCCCTGGAGGCGCTACCGGAGGCAGATCTTGTCCTCGGCTCGCGCTGGGTCCCGGGCGGAAGCGTCGCGAACTGGCCCAAGTCGCGCGAGTTCCCTTCTCGCGGCGGCAGCCTCTACTCGTGGGTAGGGCGGGTGGTGAAGGCCGGCTTCAAGGTCACAGAGGTCCCGATCACCTTCGTGGAACGCGAGCGCGGCGACAGCAAGATGAGCCGAGCGATTGTCGTCGAGGCTCTGTGATGAGTCGCGGCCTGGGGCATTACGGCCCGCCTCAAAGCCCCCTTGCCCCGAACCTGAAGCCCGTGTGATCTGATCGACATCACACCTCGTCGCCACTCTGTGCCATTTCTGTGGTGAACGTGTGGTACCTGTGCATAGCGTGCACGTGACTTAACAGTTGTCCGCGCTAGCTGGGTATGCCCTGGTCCGATCCAATACATACGGCAGTTACCTGATGCTCGTCTGGGCCCCGGTCGCCCTGACCCCGGGTTCGTCCCGGCTCCGACGTATGCTCGCCGGGCGAAGCAGCGCACCGGAAGGCAGAACAGTGAACTACAGGGTCCAGCCCACCGCCCAGGTCGACGAGACCGCCGTCATCGGCGCCGGGAGCAGCGTCTGGGAGCTCGCCCAGATCCGCGAGGGCGCCAAGCTCGGCGAGGGCTGTGTCGTCGGCCGCGGCGCCTACGTCGGCACCGGCGTGCAGATCGGCGACAACGTCAAGCTGCAGAACTACGCCCTGGTGTACGAGCCCGCCGAGCTCGGCGACGGTGTCTTCGTCGGCCCGGCCGTGGTGCTCACCAACGACCACAACCCTCGCTCCGTCGACCCCGACGGCAAGCAGAAGCGCGGCGGCGACTGGGAGGCCGTCGGCGTCAAGGTCGCCGAGGGCGCATCGCTCGGCGCACGCTCGGTGTGTGTCGCGCCGGTGCGGATCGGACGCTGGTCCATGGTCGCGGCCGGCGCGGTCGTCACCAAGGACGTACCGGACTTCGCGCTGGTCGTGGGCGTGCCCGCCCGGCAGATCGGCTGGGTCGGCCGGGCCGGTGTCCGTCTCGTGGAGCGCGAGGGCGAGGCCGGCGTCTGGGAGTGCCCGCAGTCCGGCACCGTGTACGTGGAGAAGGACGGCGTCCTCGCCGAGCAGGCGGTCTGACGCGCGACGGCTCCGCCACGGCAGACGAAACCCCCCGGACCCGGTCCGGGGGGTTTCGCATGCCTGTCTCGGTCAGACCCGCGTCCATGCCTCCAGCGCCAGGCCCGACTCGTCCTTCTGACGCGTGACCCGCAGCGTGCCGTCCGTACCGAAGGCCGCCATCACGACCCGGCCCCTCGCGTCGATCGCGAGCGCCGGAGCGCCCGCGCAGGGCTCACCCGTAAGAGTCCAGGTGACACCCGAGGACTCGTCCTCGGTGGGATACGCGGCCAGCGCCGGGCGGCCGGTGGCGGCGTCGCGGTGGGCGAGGATCGTGCAGTCGTGACCGTCGACGGGGGTGCGCAGCAGCGCGACAGGCCCGGTGCCCGCACCGTTGCCGAGCGGGGCCCCGTCGGAGGTCGGGCGCCAGGCGCGGACCGTGTTGTCCCCGGCGTCGTGCCAGAAGTGCGTGAGCCGGCTGCCGCCGGTGCGCTCCGAGCTGAGCGAGTCGGCCGCGGCCTTGGCGGGGATGTCGTCGGCGCGCTGGAACTTGACGCCCGGCGTCTCCTGCTCCCAGCGCATGATGTGGTCCGCGGTGGGGACGAGCAGCTCCATCAGGCCGTCCGGAGTCAGCGAGGCAGAGACCGTACCGACGCCGCCGCTGCCCTTGAGGTCGGCCCACTTGTTCCACTTGCCGGAAGGCACCTGGGCGCGTCCGCAGACGCCGCCGCCCGCGTTGCGTACGAACACATGCAGCGAGCCCTCGGCGTCGATCACGGCCGACGGGAGGCCGATCTGGCCGGCGAGATCGGGGTCGTTCGGGTAGGGGGAGCCGAGCGGATACCAGTCACGTACGGCGAGACCGGACTGGTACTGCACGGCGTACACCACATCGGTGCCGGTCCGGCCGTCCGCGAGGCGGCTGCGGCGCAGGCTCACCAGGTGGACATAGCCGTCGGCGCCCTGGGCGATGGAGAGATACGGCAGCACGCCGCGTCCGGGGATCATTTCGGGCCCGGTCCACTGGGGGCCACCGGGCCGGGTCTCGGTCCAGCGCAGCACGCCGTCCGAGCCCGGTGCGTACGCTGTGAGCCTGCCGTCCTTGCCGCGCACCAGCCAGCCGGTGGTGGGGGCCGACGAGGTGTCCACGGTGGGTATCGGAGCGGCCTTTCGGCTCGGCGGCTCGTCCGAGCTGCGCGCAGATTTCCGTCCGGACCAGACCGCCATGGCTCACCATCGTCTTTCGCGTGACCGCCCCGCAAAACTTGCGCGACGATAGTACGACAGGTTTTCGCAGCACCGACCGGGCCGCGGTCGGCCCTCACTCCCGTGCCTCGTTCACGAAATCGTTATCGATGACGCGCGCCCCCGCGCGAAGCCCCGGCCGCCGGTCCGCTCACCTCGGCCATTGCCTACCATTGCCTGGAGCACCCCTGGGAGCACGCGCTTCGCCGGGCCGGTCAGGCCGCGTCGGCGGTGGCGCGATCGCGCGGGGTGTCGGCCCGCAGTATGAGACCGTGACACGCCCCGCCAGTGACCTGACCCAGAAGAAGAGTGTTCAGTGAAAGTCATCAGCATCGTCGGTGCCCGTCCGCAATTGGTGAAGCTCGCCCCCATCGCGGCCGCGTTCGCCGAGACCGACCACGAGCACGTCATCGTGCACACCGGGCAGCACTACGACGCCGATCTCTCCGACGTCTTCTTCGACGGTCTGGGCATCCCCGACCCGGATGTGCACCTCGGTGTCGGCTCCGGCAGCCACGGCGTCCAGACCGGTGCGGTGCTCACCGCGCTCGACCCGGTGCTTGAGCGTGAGCAGCCCGACTGGGTCCTCGTCTACGGCGACACCAACTCCACGATCGCCGGTGCGCTCTCCGCGGTGAAGATGCACCTGCCGGTCGCGCACCTGGAGGCCGGTCTGCGCTCCTTCAACCGGCGCATGCCCGAGGAGCACAACCGCGTACTGACCGACCACTGCGCCGACGTCCTGCTGGCCCCGACCGAGGAGGCCATGCGCCACCTCGCCGACGAGGGCCTCAAGGACCGCGCCGTGCTGGCCGGTGATGTGATGGTCGACATCTGCCTGCGCATCCGCGACGCGGTGCTCGCCGGCGAGCACGCCGCGCCCGCGCTGCCCGAGGGCATCGACCCCTCGAAGCCGTTCCTGCTGGCGACCCTGCACCGGCCCGACAACACCGACGACCCCGAGCGCCTGGCCGCGATCATCGGCGCCATGGCCAAGCTGCCGGTGCCGGTGGCGCTGCTCGCGCACCCGCGCCTGGTCGCGCGGGCCGACCAGCACGGCATCGAGCTCACGCAGGGCTCGGTGCACGTCGGCCGTCCGCTGCCGTACGCGGGCCTGGTCGCCGCGGTGCTGGCCTCGACCGGTGTCGTCACCGACTCCGGCGGCCTGCAGAAGGAGGCCTTCCTCCTGGAGCGGATCACGACCACGATCCGTCCCGAGACCGAGTGGGTCGAAACCGTAGACACCGGTTGGAACGTCTTGGTACCCGACCCGCACGAGCTCTCCGCCGACGAGTGGGCCGCCACGGTCACCCGCGCCGTTCCGACGGCCGACCCGGGCACCCCCTACGGCGACGGACGAGCCGCGCAGAACGTTGTCCGGATCATGGAAGAGTGGAAGGGGGGCAGCCGGCGCGTGTGACGGACAAGCGCCTCAATGCAGGCTCTAATCCGTACTTGTCACCGTGCTAGCGTCACCGTTTATGTCAGCGTCTCCCAGGTCCGGGCTGCCCTCAGAAGGCCCGCGACCGCATGTCATCTATCTCGCCATCGGCTTCCCGCCGGCTGCGAAGAGCAGCGCCTACCGCATGCGCGAGACGGCGAACCAGTTCTGCAAAGCAGGCTGGGACGTCACCGTCGTCAACATCGCCCAGGAGTCCTGGGAGCGGGACTCGGGTGTCGACCTCACCCTGCTGGAGCAGGTCGACCCGCGGGTGAAGATCGTCGAGCTGCCGCTGTCCCGTGAGGACCTGGAAACGGATATCCGGCTCTACAGCGAGGACCGCGCCCTCAACCCCAACAGGTGGGTCTCGCAGCTGCGCAAGCGGCAGCAGAAGGCGTTCCCCGAGCCGAACTTCGGCGAGTGGCGCGGCGATCTGGAGCAGGCGGTGCTCGACATTCACGCGGAGCACCCGGCGGATCTGCTCGTGGCCAGCTGCGTTCCGTACGTGAATCTCGCCGCGGCCTGGAAGCTCTGGGAAGAGGCCAAGGTCCCGTACGCCGTGGACTTCCGCGACGGCTGGTCGATCGATGTGATCACCGGCATCGAGGCGTTCACCAAGGACTCCGAGATGGGCCGCTGGGAACAGAAGGTCCTCGACAACGCGGTCTCGCTGTGGGTCGTCAACGACCCGATCGCCGACCACTACCGCGCCCGCTACCCGGAGTTCGCCTCACGCGTCGAGGTCGTGCGCAACGGCTACGACGCGGACAGCTCGCCCGGCCGCGCCCAC
Source organism: Streptomyces sp. NBC_00885 (assembly GCF_045207475.1). NCBI lineage: Bacteria > Bacillati > Actinomycetota > Actinomycetes > Kitasatosporales > Streptomycetaceae > Streptomyces > Streptomyces sp. NBC_00885. Next base: position 5,721,589 of record NZ_CP108796.1, on the reverse strand, counting down.
AGCCCCGACCCCGAGTCGGGTCTGGTCTTCGGCTACCTGGGCACGGTCAACTTCACGCCCGCGCACCTGGAGACGGTGCTCAACGCCTGGCGCGCGGCCCGTGAGAGGGAGCCACTGCTCGCCAACGCGCGCTTCGAGGTACGCGGCCACATCGGCAACGGAGCGGGCCGCGAGGCGAACAAGCACTCCGAGATGCTCAAGCAGGCCGAGGCTGACGGCGTGTTCTTCGGCGGCCCCGCCGCCAAGGCCGAGGTCTCCTCGATCTACGCCCGCTGGGACGCCATGGTGCTCATCCTGATCGGCGGTCGCTTCGTGACCTCCGGCAAGGTGTACGAGTACATGGCCACGGGCCTGCCGATCGTCTCGGCGCATGTCGTCGAGCACGACGCCTCGAACGTTCTCAACGGTCATCCGCTGTGGACCGGCGCCGTCGGCATCGACGAGGAAGGCCTGGCGGAGTCCTTCGTGAAGGCGGCCCACATGGCCGTCGAGACGAGCGACGAGGTCCACGCGGAAGCGATGGCGCACGCCGACCAGTTCACCCGTGAGGCCCTGATGTCCCTCGCCGTGAAGAACCTCGTCGACCGGCTCGCCACCGAGCACGGTGTACCGGCCGCGCCCGCGGAGGGCATCGTCCCCCAGACAGTCGAAGCCACGGATGTGGACGACCTCTCATCGAAGTCGATCGTCGCCGGAGGTCCCACCCCGTGACCGATGTGTTGCTCGTCGCCGCCGCCCAGCCGCAACTCGGCGTGCTGGCCGGCGCGGTGCAGAAGTTCCGCGCCCAGGGCGCCCGCGTCTATCTGGCCTGCGCCTTCGACACGAAGAGCTGCCAGGAGGAGCTCGACCGGCTCGAGCTGGACGGGTACCAGGCACTGCCGTACGGCATAGGGCATCTGCGCACCGCGACCCGCCGCAGGCTGCGCAGGCTCCCGGCGAGCCGCCGCCTGTGGATCCAGATGCGCCGCAATCCGTGGCTGCGCCGCCACGGCCTGGGAGCACAGCAGCTCGTCGCGCTCGACGCCAACGCCGTGTACACGGTCTGGCGGCTGTCCCAGTACACCAACGCGGACGCCAGCTTCGGCATCGCGCCGGCGCTGCGTGCCCTGTCGGACCCGCAGCGGACCCCGGCCCCGGCCAGGCGGAGGACACTGCCGCCCCGCTCGGTGATCGTCAGCGATGTACGCCGACAGGCCAAGGCGCTGCCCGAGACCGTGATCCGTACGGCCACGGCGCGTCCCCTGATGCGCAGCAGCGTCGGTGCCCGTCTGTGGCGCACCGCGCTCAGCGCACCTGGTGTTCCCTCGAACGTCCGGGCGCGCCTGTCCCGCCAGGTGGCCGAGGGCATGCGCTGGGCCGGCCGGCCGGGCGGCGCGACACTCGCGCTGACCACCGCCGCACAGCGCATCTCGGACCCCGCGATCAGGACGGCGCTGCTGGACGAGGCAGCCAAGACCGAGCTCAAGAGGGGCATGGCACCGCGCGCCTTCGACAGCACGGTCAAGGAGCTGCTGACCGCCGCGGACGAGCAGTACGCGTCCGGGGATCCCGAGGGCGCGGCGTCCACGCTGGACCGTGCGCTCGTCCTCGGTTTCCACCGGGTCGTCCACATCGACCAGCTCAGCTCGCCGCTGGCCAGTGACCCGGCCGCCTTCTCGGCGCCGGTGCACGGCTCGGCGGTCATGAAGAAGATCCAGCAGCCGCAGGGCAGGAAGACCCCGGCCGCGACGCCTCCGAAGGACCGGCCGCTGCGGCTGCTGGTCACCACGAGCGCCAACGACAACTTCCTCAAGCTGATCCTGTCCCACTACGAGGCCCACCAGGGCGTCGAGGTCCGCTACCTGGACCTGGCGTCCACGCCGGCCATGAAGCGCATCTCGTGGGCCGGCCGGCGGATGATAGAGAACCGTCTCGGGGGCGAGGCCCTCTACGCGGAGCAGGTCGAGCAGCTCATGCGGCCCCATCTGGACTGGGCCGACACGGTGTTCCTCGACTGGTGTGTGGCACCGGCCGTGATGCTCACGACGATCGACCCGGGTGACACCCGGATCGTGGTCCGGCTGCACAGCTACGAGGCCTTCACCCGGTGGCCGCACCTCGTGGACTTCTCCCGCGTGGACGACCTCATCTATGTCGCCGACCATGTGCAGGACCTGACGACCGCTCTGGTGCCGCAGCTCCGCGGTCCTGATGCGCCTCGTACGCACATGATCGACAACGCCATGGACCTGAGCGCCTTCAACCGCGCGAAGCCCGCCGACGCCCGTTTCAACCTCGGGCTCATCGGTGTCTCGCAGGTGGCGAAGGACCCGCTGTGGGCCATCGACGTCCTGGAGCGCGTACGCAAGCAGGACGAGCGCTACCGGCTGCTGCTGGTCGGCGGCGACATGGATCCCAAGACCAGCCGTGCCACCAAGGACTACCTGAAGGAGTTCGAGCGCCAGCTCGAACCGCTGGTGGAGTCCGGCGCCGTGGTTCGTCTCGGGCCGACGGACGACGTACCGTCCGCGCTCACCTCGATCGGCACGATCCTGAGCTCCTCTGTGCGTGAGGGCTGCCATGTCGGTCTGATGGAGGGCGCGGCCAGTGCCGCCGTCCCCGTCGTCCGCGACTGGCCCTTCTACGCCGGACGCGAGCACAGCGCCCGCACCCTCTACCCCGAGGGCTGGGTCGTCGGCTCCCCGGAGGAGGCCGCGAAGCGCATCCTCGAGGTCACGGCGACCGAGGAGAGCTGGCAGAACGCGGGCAAGCTGGCCTCCGAGCACGCGCTGTCCGCATGGGACTGGCCGGTGGTGAGCCGTCGCTTCGACGAGCTGCTGCTCGGCGAGTAGGACGGTAAGGCAGCACGAAGGGCCCCCGGGAAGTCCCGGGGGCCCTTCGGCCCTGTTCGGCCGATCTTGCCGGGCTCGCGTGCCCTGGCACGCACATCTGCTGCGGCCTGATCGACCTGACAGGGCCAAGTCGTGCACAGGTTCCAGATGCGCTGGTCAGCCGCGTGCCTCCGGGTGGCGCAGGCACCAGCCCTCCCACGCCGATGTCACCATCGCGCGCACGTCGTGACGCGCCTCCCAGCCGAGCTCCTGGCGGATGCGGTCGGCGGCGGCCACGACGCGGGCCGGATCGCCCGGCCTGCGGGCCGTGACCTCGGCCTTGCTGTCCGTGTGCCCGGTGACGTCGAGGATGATGTCGACCATCTCCGCCACCGAAACCCCTTCGCCCCGGCCGATGTTGAGGACCAGCGAGGCCGAGGGGTCCGCGGCGAGCCGCCGTGCCGCCGCGACATGCGCGGAGGCGATGTCCTCGACGTGGATGTAGTCGCGGATGCACGTGCCGTCGGGCGTCGCGTAGTCGTCGCCGAAGATGCGCGGCGGCTCGCCCGCGGTCAGGCGCTCGAAGACCATCGGCACGAGGTTGAAGATCCCCTCGTCGCCCAGCTCCGGCGAGGCCGCGCCGGCGACGTTGAAGTAGCGCAGGGAGGCGGTCGCCATCCCGTGCGCCCCGCCGACGGCGGTGACCAGCCATTCACCCGCGAGCTTGGTCTCGCCGTACGGGCTCATCGGCAGACAGGGCGTCGCCTCGGTCACCAGGTCGACGTCGGGCATGCCGTAGACGGCCGCCGACGAGGAGAACAGGAACCGGCCGACGCCTGCTGCGGCAGACGCTTCGATCAGGACCCGCAGACCCTCGACGTTCTCGCGGTAGTAGAACAGGGGCTTCTCCACCGATTCGGCCACCTGCTTCTTGCCCGCGATGTGCACGACTCCGGTGATCGCGTGCTCGGCCAGGACACGGCCCACCAGCTCACCGTCGAGGACGGAGCCGGCCACCAGCGGTACGCCCGCGGGCAGCCGGTCGGCGCTGCCGGTGCTCAGATCGTCGAGGACGACGACGCTCTCGCCACCGTCGGTCATCGCCTTCACCACATGGGAGCCGATGAATCCGGCGCCGCCCGTGATCAGCCACGTCATGTCAATACCCCTTGCGGAACGGCCCCGTCCCGGTGACTCGGGACGGGGCCACTGTGTCGCTCCAGTACTGCGTACTAAATCAGCCGCCGATGACAACCCGGCGGACGCCTTCCCAGCGCGCCGGGTCGGTGGTGCGCCGGCCGTCGACCAGGACGCGGACGTCCGGCAGGTCGGATGCGGCCAGCTCGCGGTACTCGGCGTGGTCGGCCTGCAGGATCGCGGCGGTGACGGTCTGGCCCTCGTGCGGGGTCAGGCCGTGCGCGGTGAGCTCCTCGGCCGTGTACATCGGGTCCGACACGAAGGGGACGGCCCCGCGCGCCTTGAGCGCCTCGACGGTCGGGAAGACGCCGGAGAAGGCCGTCTCCTTCACACCGCCGCGGTAGGCGGCGCCGAGCACCAGCACGCCCACGCCCTCCAGGTCGCCGTAGGCGGCGGCCAGCAGGTCGACGGCGTACTCGGGCATGGCGGCGTTCGCCTCGCGCGCCGAGCGCACGACGGTGGCCTCCGGGTCGTTCCACAGGTACATCCGCGGGTAGATCGGGATGCAGTGGCCGCCGACCGCGATGCCGGGCTGGTGGATGTGGCTGTAGGGCTGCGAGTTGCAGGCCTCGATGACCTTCTTGACGTCGATGTCGTTCTTGTCGGCGAAGCGGGCGAACTGGTTCGCCAGGCCGATGTTGACGTCGCGGTAGGTGGTCTCGGCGAGCTTCGCCAGCTCGGAGGCCTCGGCGGTGCCCAGGTCCCAGACGCCGTTCGGCTGCGCCAGGTCCGCGCGCTCGTCGAAGTCGAGCACCTGCTCGTAGAACTCCACGCCGTGCTTCGCGGAGGCCTCGTCGATACCGCCGACGAGCTTCGGGTAGCGGCGCAGGTCGGCGAAGACCCGGCCGGTGAGCACCCGCTCCGGCGAGAAGACCAGGTGGAAGTCCTTGCCCGCGGTGAGACCGGAGCCCTGCTCCAGCATCGGGGCCCAGCGGGTGCGGGTGGTGCCGACCGGCAGGGTGGTCTCGTACGAGACGAGCGTGCCGGGCTTGAGGCCCGCGGCGATCGCCTTGGTGGCGGAGTCCATCCAGCCGAAGTCCGGCACGCCCTCGGCGTCGACGAACAGCGGGACGACGACCACCACGGCGTCGGACTCGGCGACGGCGGCGGCGGTGTCGGTGGTCGCGGACAGCAGCCCGGCGCCGACGGTCTCCTTGAGCAGACGGTCGAGGTCGTGCTCGCCGGGGAAGGGCTCGGTGCCGGCGTTGACCAGCTCGACGACCTTCTCGTTGACATCGGCGCCGATGACCTTGTGGCCCTTGGCGGCGAACTGGACGGCGAGCGGCAGGCCGATCTTGCCCAGCGCGACTACACAGATATTCATCGGGTCAGTTTCCTCTTCACACGGGACAGCAGGGCGCGCAGGCGCGGGAGACGGGACAGCAGGGCGCGCAGGCGCGCGTCCAGGCCGACTCTGGGCTCCCACAGGGGGGCCGTGGTGATGACCAGCCGTCCCTTGGGGTTCGCGTTGGCGGAGATGCGGTACGGGATCGTCTCCCGCCACCGCCGTGCGAGCGGCAGCGGCAGCCCGCAGGTCTTCACCGGGATCTCGTACGTCGAGCCGGCGACGTCCAGGTGGACACGGACGCCGAGCTTGGCGCGCTTCGGCTCGACCGGGATCCGGGCCCGGATCAGGGTGCCGCTTCCGTCGGGCATGGGCTCGCGGCTGAACTCGCCCACGGGGGCGGGCAGTTCGTGCCCTTCGGGCAGCTTGCGGCCGCCCGCCTTGTCGGAGCTCTTGGGCATGGCTCCGTTCACCAGACGGATGACGGCGGAGTCGGTGTCCCCGACCGCACCGGCCCGTACGGCGACGGCGAGCGCCAGTTGCTCGCCGGTCTGCTCCCACTCCGCGGACACAAGGCCGGTGGCCTCGGCCAGCACCGCGGGTAGGGATGCGGCGTCCGCCTCGAAGAGACGGTCGGGCAGGTCCAGCCCCCCAGTGCGGAACCCCGGGTAGCGGACGAAGGCGCGGCCGTCCTCGACAAGGACCGGCGCCCCGGCCTCGTCGGTGATGGCCTGCACGAGCTCCTGGACCGCGCCCCGCTGGGCCAGCCCGATCCGTACCCGCCGCTTGACGTCCATGGAGTCACGCAGCGCTTCGGTGAAGTACTCGTCCGCGAGACGGGCGATACCGGCACACACCTCCTGCCGGGTCTCCGCGTCCAGCGACGGGAAGTCCTCCCGGACGAGCTTGGCGAGCTCCCAGGTGAAGTGCCGCTTGAGGAGGTGATCACGCTGGGGGCCCGCCTCGACGAGCCCGGCCGCGTGCTTCATGATCTCGGCCGTGCAGCGCAGCCGCGACAGATGATCGGCGCGGTAGGTGATGTTGCTGGCGTCCCCGCGCTTCACGGCGTAGTAGCACGTGTAGTCCGCCATCACCGAGATCTTCCGGGCCCGGACACACGCCTCGATGGTGAAGGGCATGTCGCTGCCGACCGGGAGGTCCTCGGGGAAGCGCAGCTTGTACTTGTCCACCAGCTCACGGCGGAACAGCTTGGTGTTGGCCAGCGTGAACGGCAGCTCCGAGTCGTACAGGCTGATGTCCGGGTCGCTCTTCTTGAAGAGCGCCTGGTGGACATAGCGGCCGTTCGTGCCGACCATTTTGCCGATCACGACGTCGGAGTCGTGCTTGTCGGCGTAGGCCACCATCCGCGCCAACGCCTCTTTGCCGAGGTGGTCGTCGGCGCCGATGAAGTAGACGTACCGTCCGGTGGCCACGTCCAGCGCCCTGTTGCTGGGCGCGGCCGGGCCACCGGAGTTCGCCTGGTGGATCACCGTGACGGTGTCCGGGTACTTCTTCGCGAACCGGTCGAGCTCCGCTCCGCTCTCGTCCGTGGAACCGTCGTCGACGGCCACGATCTCGAGCCTGTCCCGGCCAATGCTCTGCCCGACAAGGGAGTTAAGGCATTCCGTCAGATACGGCATCGTGTTGTACACGGCGACGACGACGGTGACATCAGGACTGGTCAAGGCTCCTCGCCCTACTGGGCCGCGGGGTACGCGGAGAGATCGACGGTGATGCCCGTGGCGGCGGACTCCAGAACGGCTGCTGCGACCTCGACGGTACGAAGACCCTGGCGCAGTGTGCAAATGTCGTGCGACTTCCCGAGCACCGCGTCCCGGAAGAGCTCGTGCTCGACCAGCAGCGGCTCGCGCTTCGGGATGGCGTAGCGGATCATGTCGCCCTCGGCGACGCCGCGGAACGCCTGGACCGCTTCCCACTCGGTGGCCTGGGAGGCGTTCGCGTAGAAGGTGAGGTCGGCGGTGAGCGTGTCCGCGACGAAGCAGCCCCTCTCACCGGTGACCGAGGTGAAGCGCTCCTTGAGCGGGCTCAGCCAGTTGACCAGGTGGTTGACCATGGTGCCGTCGGAGAGCTGGCCGACCGCGGAGACCATGTCCTCGTGCGGACGGCCCGACTTGGAGACCGTGCGCGCGGAGATCGAGGTGTACGTCTGGCCGGTCACCCAGCCGGTGAGGTCGATGTCGTGGGTTGCGAGGTCCTTGACCACGCCGACATCGGCGATGCGGTGCGGGAAGGGGCCCTGGCGGCGGGTGACGACCTGGTAGACGTCACCGAGCTCGCCGGCCTCCAGGCGCTGGCGCAGGGAGCGCAGCGCCGGGTTGCAGCGCTCGATGTGGCCGACGCCGGCGACCAGGCCGCGCGACTCGAAGGCCTCGACGAGGCGGCGGGCGCCGTCGACGGTGTCCGCGACCGGCTTCTCGACGAGCGCGCCGATTCCGGCCTCGGCCAGCTGGAGGCCGACCTCCTCGTGCAATGCGGTCGGGCACGCCACGACGGCGTAGTCGATGCCGAGCGCGATGAGCTCCTCGACGGTCGACAGCACCGGGGCGCCCTGGCCCCAGCCGTTCTTGTCACCCATCGGGTCGACGACGGCGACAAGCTCGACGCCCTCCAGGCCGGCGAGTACGCGGGCGTGGTGGCGGCCCATCGAGCCGAGGCCGATCAGGCCGGCCCGAAGTCCCTGGGCGATGGTCACTGGTTCTCTCCAAGCTCGTTCACGGCGACAGCGATCCGCTCGAGGTCCTCCGCGGACAGCGAAGGGTGCACCGGCAGGGAGACGACCTCGGCCGCCGCACGCTCGGTCTCGGGCAGGTCCCAGTTACGGCCGGCCTTCTGGTCCGGCTCCCAGTACGGCTTCAGCCGGTGGATCGGGGTCGGGTAGTAGACGGCGTTGCCGACGCCCGCCTCGGTGAGCTTCGCCATGGCGGCGTCGCGGTCCCCGCCGACCCGGATCGTGTACTGGTGGTAGATGTGGCGCGCGCCCTCGGCGACGGTCGGCGTCTGTACGGCCGGCGCGGTGATGTGCTCGGTGAGGTACGCGGCGTTGGCGATGCGCTGCTCGGTCCAGCCGCCCAGCTTGGAGAGCTGTACGCGGCCGACGGCGGCGGCGACGTCGGTCATCCGCATGTTGGCGCCGACGATCTCGTTGGCGTACCGCTGCTCCATGCCCTGGTTGCGCAGGAGGCGCAGGGTGCGGGCGATCTCGGCGTCCGCCGTGGAGATCATGCCGCCCTCGAGGGAGTGCATGTTCTTGGTCGGGTAGAAGCTGAAGGTACCGCCCGAGCCGAACGCGCCGACGGGGGTGCCGTTCAGCGCGGCGGCGTGCGCCTGGCAGGCGTCTTCGACGACGGCCAATTTGTGCTTGGCGGCGATGGGCATGAGCTTGTCCATCGCGGCCGGGTGGCCGTACAGGTGCACCGGCATGATCGCGGCGGTGCGCGGGGTGATCGCGGCCTCGACGGCCGCGGGGTCCAGGCCGAAGCTGCCCGGCTCGATGTCGGCGAAGACGACATCGGCGCCGACGAGGCGGACGGCGTTCGCCGAAGCGGCGAACGAGAACGAAGGAACGATCACTTCGTCACCCGGGCCGATGCCCAAAGCCAGCAGAAGGAGGTGCAGCGCGGAGGTACCCGAGTTGACGGCCACACAGTGGCGCCCCTCGACGAGCTCCGAGAAGCCCTCCTCGAACGCGGCGACTTCGGGGCCCTGTACGACCCTGCCGCTGCGCAGTACGCGTACTGCGGCCTCGATCTCTTCCTCACCGATGACCGGGCGTGCAGCGGGAATGGGCTGCTGGTTGCTGCTCGTCATGGACGTCCTCCTTGAACACCGCAAGAGCTCTATGTGGCAGAGGTCAGGGGCGGAGCGGACGTCTCACGAGGCCGCGCATACCCCTCCGGCGCAAAGCCAACGCCCTACCGAGGATCTGGGACCGGTCTTGTCCCGAACCGGGCCGGTCACCCACCGTAGTGTCCGGAACGGGGCCCTCACCCGGCAGCGACCGCCGTCACATTATCAGGGATTTCCTAGTCAATTTCGGGGCTGTTAACGCAGCCCTGCATCGATTCGGCGACAAAAACCGCGTCCCACCCCGCACTCTGCGGGATGGGACACAGTTCGTTCACTGAGGGCTCATCAACTGTTCAGCTCTCAGTGGTCGCCGTCACTGTGGGCAGCGCCTGCTGCTCGGCCGCCGCGGTGGTCTTCTTCGCACCGGCCTTCTTCGCGGTCGTCTTCTTCGCCGCGGTCTTCTTGGCCGCCGTCTTCTTGGTGGCGGCCTTCTTCGCGGTTGCCTTCTTGGCGGTCTTGCGGGCGGCCTTCTTGGCCGGAGCGCCGGCCTCGGCCTCGTCGGCCCCGGCCTCCGGCTCCGCCTCCGGCTCGGCCGTCGCGGGGACCACGACGATCGCGGCCTCCTCGGCGCCCGACGGCGCACCGGCGGGAGCGGTGACCTTGCGGGTCACCCGGCGGCGTGCACGCGGCGGTGCCACGACGGGGGCCTCTTCGGAGAGGGGGGCCTCCGGCTCGGCGACCGGCGCCTCGGCCTGGGGGGCCTGTGCCTTGGCCTCGATGACGACCTCCGCCTCGACGGGGGTCGTCTCGGCGGCCTTCGGCGCACCGGCCGGAGCCGTCGCCTTGCGGGTGGCCCGGCGGCGGGTGCGGCCCGCCGGGGCGGCCTCGGGAGCGGGAGCCTCCGCCTCGGCGACGGGCGCCTCGGCCTGGGGCTCAGCAACCGGCGCCTCGGCCCTGGCCTCGATGACGACCTCGGCCTCGGCCGCGGGGGCCGCCGCCTTCGGCGCACCGGCCGGAGCGGTGACCTTACGGCTCGCCCGGCGGCGGCCACGGCCGCGCGTCGCGGCGGCCTCGGCCTCCGCGGCGCTGCTGTACAGCTCCTCGTCCGGCACGAACTCGGGCTCCGCCGGCGCCACCGGGGCAGCCACCTCGGCGGCGACCTCCGCCTCGGTCTCGGCCTCGGTCTCGGCCTCGGCAGCGAGCTCGTGCTCGTGGCCCTGCTCCGCGCCGCCGCGGCCGCGCTTCTTGGCGCGCTTGCCGCCGCCACCGCCACCGGGGGCGGTCGGCTGCTCCATGTGCACGATCACACCACGGCCGTTGCAGTGGACGCAGGTCTCGGAGAAGGACTCCAGCAGACCCTGACCCACCCGCTTACGGGTCATCTGGACCAGGCCCAGCGAGGTGACCTCGGCCACCTGGTGCTTCGTACGGTCGCGGCCCAGGCATTCGAGCAGACGCCGCATGACCAGGTCGCGGTTGGACTCCAGGACCATGTCGATGAAGTCGACGACGACGATGCCGCCCAGGTCGCGCAGCCGCAGCTGGCGCACGATCTCCTCGGCCGCCTCCAGGTTGTTCCTGGTGACGGTCTCTTCGAGATTGCCGCCCTGACCGGTGAACTTGCCGGTGTTGACGTCGACCACGACCATGGCCTCGGTCTTGTCGATCACCAGCGAACCGCCGCTCGGCAGCCAGACCTTGCGGTCCAGCGCCTTCATCAGCTGCTCGTCGATCCGGTACGTCGCGAAGACGTCGACCTCGGACGTCCACTTGGACAGCCGGTCGGTCAGGTCCGGGGCGACGTGGTTGACGTAGCCGTGGATGGTCTCCCAGGCCTCGCCACCGCTGACGATGACCTTGGTGAAGTCCTCGTTGAAGATGTCGCGGACGACCCGGACGGTCATGTCCGGCTCACCGTAGAGAAGGGTCGGGGCGTTGGAGCTGCCGCCGCTCTTGGCCTTCTTCTGGATGTCTTCCCACTGCCCCTGCAGACGCTCGACGTCGCGGCGCAGCTCGTCCTCGCTCGCGCCCTCGGCGGCGGTACGGACGATGACGCCCGCGTCCTCGGGGACGATCTTCTTGAGGATGGTCTTCAGACGGGCGCGCTCGGTGTCGGGCAGCTTGCGGCTGATACCAGTCATCGAGCCCTCGGGCACGTAGACCAGGTAGCGGCCGGGCAGCGAGACCTGGCTGGTCAGGCGGGCGCCCTTGTGGCCGATCGGGTCCTTGGTCACCTGGACGAGGACCGACTGGCCGGACTTGAGTGCGGCCTCGATACGGCGCGGGCCGTTCGCCATGCCCAGCGCCTCGAAGTTGACCTCACCGGCGTACAGAACGGCGTTGCGTCCCTTGCCGATGTCGACGAAGGCGGCCTCCATGGACGGCAGTACGTTCTGCACCTTGCCCAGGTAGACATTGCCGACGTACGAGGTCGCCTGCTCCTTGTTGACGTAGTGCTCGACGAGCACGTTGTCCTCGAGGACGCCGATCTGGGTGCGCTCGCCGCTCTGTCGGACGACCATCACCCGCTCGACGGCCTCGCGGCGGGCGAGGAACTCGGCCTCGGTGATGATCGGCACCCGGCGGCGGCCCTGCTCGCGGCCCTCACGGCGGCGCTGCTTCTTCGCCTCCAGACGGGTCGAGCCCTTGATGGACTGCACCTCGTCGGACGGCTCGTCGCTCTTGGCACGCGCGGGGCGCGGCTCGCGGACCTTGACGACCGTACGCTCCGGGTCGCCCGAAACCGTCTCCTCACCCTCGGCGGGCTCACCGCTGCGACGGCGACGGCGACGACGGCGACGGCTGCTGGAGGTACCGGCGGCCGAAGGGGTCCCGGACTCGCCCTCCTCCTCCTCGGCCTCCTCGTCGTACTGGGCCTCTTCGCCGGCGGTCTCCTCGGAGGGCTCCTCCGAGGTCTCGTCGGTGTCGGCGGGCTCACCGCGGCGACGGCGACGGCCACCACGGCGGCGGCGGCGCGAGGGCCGCTCGTCGAACTCGTCCGACTCCTCGCCCTCGGTCTCCGGCTCGGCCTCTGTCTCTGCCTCCGGCTCGGCCTCCTGCGCGGCGGGCGCGGGGGCCTCGACCGGCTCGGCGGCCTCACCACGACGGCGACGGCGGCGACGGCCCGCAGGCTCGGGGGCGACGGTCTCGACGACCGGCTCGACGACGTCCTCGTCCTCCTCCGGCTCGGTGTCCACGGCAGCGGCGGCGGCAGCGGCGGCCGTCTCCGGGGTCTGGAACATGGGCTCGGTGAAGACGGGGGCCTGGAACACGGCCACGGCGGGCCGTCCGGCGCGGCGTCCGCGCGCGGGTGCCTCAGCCTTCTCGCTCTCGGCCTTCGCGGGCTCGGCCTTCACGCTTTCGGCCTTCGCGGGCGGTGCGAACTCGGGCGCGGTGGCGCGACGGCGCGTACGGCCACGGGTGGCGGCCTTCTCGGCGGCCGCGACCTCGGCCTCGTCGGAGGTGATCTGGGCGACGGTGCCCGTGGGCAGGCTCTCGCCCGCCTCGACGACGTCCTCGTCCTCGTCGGCCTCGACGGCCTGGGGGGCGCCGGCGGGCGCGGTGACCTTACGGGTGGCGCGGCGGCGGGTGCGGGGCGCGGGAGCCTCGGCCTCCGGCTCGGCAACAACCTCAGGAGCCTCGGCAGCAACCTCAGCGGCCTCGGGGGCCTCAGCCGTCTCTACGGGCTGCGGGGCACCGGCGGGCGCGGACGCCCGGCGGCGGGCACGGCCACGCGGCGCGGGAGCCTCAGTCTCAGCCTCGTCCTCGACGGCCACGGCTTCGGCCGCAGCGGGCTCGGCGACCGGCTCGGGGGCCGTCACCTGGCGGGTGGCCCGACGGCGGGTACGCGGCGCGGGGGCCTCGGCCTCGGGCTCAGCACCAACCTCAGGTGCCTCAGCAGCCTCTGCGGCCTGCGGGGCGCCGGCGGGCGCGGTGACCTTACGGGTGGCGCGGCGGCGCGTGCGCGGCGCGGGAGCCTCGGCCTCCGGCTCGGCAACAACCTCAGGAGCCTCGGCGGCCTCAGCCGCCTCGGGGGCACCGGCAGGCGCGGTCGCCTTGCGGGTCGCACGGCGACGCGTACGCGGCTCGGCGGCCTCGGCCTCCGCAACATCGGCGACGACAGGGGTCTCGGCGATGTCCGCCGTGACCTCCGCGGCCTCCGTGGAACCCGCGGCCGCCGTCGGCGGCCCCGCGGGACGCGATGCTGCCCGGCGCCTGCGGCGCGGCGGCAGCGTATCGCTGGGTGAATTGTTCTCGGTCTCTCCGGCGGTGCCGGATTCGTTCGGCTCGTGCATGCGGGCGGTTCTCCCGTCACGCTCCCGGGCGCCACGCCTGATTCCGGTCCGGTCACGGCCCGCGTGATGTTCGCGGTGCCGCCGTCCGGGGCGCGGGCGCCGCACGGGAGCTGATGTATGGCTCGCCGGTTCCCTACGCGATGTACGTACGGCCTGGCGAAAGTCTCCTGTCAGTGCGCGGCCCGACCCAGGTGGCTCCCGAGTACCAGGGCTGCGCTACAACGACTGCCCTTACGCGGCGGGACCCGGCGCCGTCGCGGCGGCGATTCCGGCGGCCGTGGATGGAGCGGCCGGAACTGCCTCGCGGTCGGGCGCGAGCGGGTCGGTCACCGTGCCGGACTCCTCGTCGAAGAGCCCCTGCGCCAGCCTGGTCACCGCTGCGGGGACCGGCGGCGCCAGGTCGGCCACAGCTCGGAGACCGGACAGGACGTCGTCGGGTCGCACGGCAGGTGTTACGTGCCGAACAACCAGCCGCAGTATCGCACAGGGCCCGTCCCCCGGCCTATCAGCCGGTGAATGGAGCGCCTGCAGCTCTGCCACGGCGCCTCGTGCGTCAAAGGTCCGCAGGCCGTTCTTCGTCTTGCGCTCGACCTCCACCCTCTCGGCGCCGAGGAAGGCGGACACGGCCTGTGAAGCATCGTCGACTCCCACCCCGTCGAGCCGCAGCTCCCACACGGATGCGGTGAGCCGGTCGGCGAGCCCTGACGTACGGGCCTCGACGGCGTCAGTGATGTCCAGCCCGGCGGGCAGCGACTCGTCGAGCAGCTCACGCAGCTTGTCGGGGTCGCGATGCTCGGTGAGGGCGATCTCCAGATACTCGGCCTCACTGCCCGTGCCGGTGGGTGCGGCATTGGCGTAGGAGACCTTGGGGTGCGGTGTGAAGCCCGCCGAGTACGCCATGGGCACCTCGGCACGGCGCAGCGCCCGCTCGAAGGCACGCTGGAAGTCTCGGTGGCTGGTGAACCGGAGGCGGCCGCGCTTGGTGTAGCGCAGTCGGATGCGCTGCACCGCCGGTGCGGGCGGCGGGCCTTCGGGCTGTCGCTTGCCCAGTGGTTCTTCTCCTCGGTGCGGGGCAGGCGCGGGGGGCGCGCCGCCCTCGGACGTGCGGGGTGTTCCCTGGGGGCCTGACCGGCTCACCCCCGCTTGTGCAGGGAGATCTCGGGTTCGGCCGGCGCGCCGGGAACAGTCTGTGTTTGTTGCGCATCACCCAGCCTACGCGTCTGCCGCACTACCGGTTCCCCGGGCGTGGGCGCCTCAGGCCCGCCGACCAGTGCCCGCCAGGCGTCGCGCCTGGCCTGGCGTACCGTCTCGCGTGCCGATCGCAGCGCGGCCCGGGCGGCCCGTCCCGCCTCGACCGCGGCCTTCTTCGCCGGACGCCAGATCCCGTCGCGCAGGGCATGCCCGACGGGGATGCAGACGACCTGGTAGAACCAGCGCACCGGGCGCCCCACCAGATTCCAGGCGAGCCACTTCAGCGCCCTGCCGACGGCGTGGGAGATGTATCCGGCGATACGCCAGGCGAAAGCGAACGCGTCGGCGATCTCGCGTCCGACGGGGGCGAGTATGTGCCGGTAGACCCAGGCGGCGTTCGTGACCAGCAGTGTCACGAACAGCCATGCGACCGCCATCCACACCCCGCGGCAGACGGCGGCGATGTCGCGGCCCGTCACGGTGAGCAGCCAGGCGATGCAGTGGCCGAGCGGCGTCAGTAGCTGGCGGTAGATCCACACCGCCGGCACCACCAGCCCGTACGTCACCACAGGCACCACCACATACCGCCACAGCGCCACCCACGGCCAGACGAACAGCGCCATGCCCAGCAGGCCGAGCACCACGGCGATACCGTGCCCGACCGGGGTGAGCAGCCGGCGGTAGATCCAGCGCGCGGGCGCGAACAGCAGGTTCTCGACGAGCCAGGCGATGCAGTGGCCGAGCGGCGTCAACAACTGCCGGTAGATCCACACCACCGGCACCACCAGCCCGTACGTCACCACAGGCACCACCACATACCGCCACAGCGCCACCCACGGCCAGACGAACAGCGCCTTGCCGACGAAGAGCGCGACAGGGGCGAGCACGCGCTCGTACAGCCAGACCAGCCCGCGGCCGACCGGCCTCAGCAGCAGGCGGTCGAGAGCGAGTCCGCAGACGACGAGTAGGTCCCAGATCATCCGTAGGGGAACGACCACGAGCAGCACCACGATCCGTACCGGGACCCGGACGATGGTGGTCAGACAGCCTTCGCCGGGCTGGTAGTGCGTCGCCTGATGACTCCCGTATGTCTGGGGGGACTTCTCGAACTCCATGTCAGCCATGACGCGCTACGGCCCGGTCCGGATCCACTAACGGGACGCGGCCTGCGGTCTTCGCAAGATCAGCACACGGCCAAGGCCCGGCCACGGGGTTTCCCCTCGGCCGGGCCTTGCCCCGAGCTCTACTTGACGACGGTCAGCGGCAGCAACTTCTTGCCGGTCGGGCCGATTTGGATATGCGTGTCCATCTGCGGCCATATAGACACAGCCCCAAATCCAGCACTACCGTCCTAGACATGGGGAGACGTACAAGGACACGTGCAGCGGCCGACCAAGGGCAGTACGCCGTTGAGACCGAGTGGACTGAGGCAGATCGCGCACTACTAGAAGAGTTGAAGAGGGCAGAAGCCCTCTTGCCCGACGATGCCCCGCGAGCCCTGTTGTCCGTGCGGCTGTCCGTACTCACCGACGACACGACGTCGCCGGTCCGCCAAGAATTGGATCTGCGCATCCTCGCCAGAGAAAGGGGCTATCGCGTTGTCGGCGTCGCCAGCGACCTGAACGTGTCGGCCACGAAGGTCCCGCCATGGAAGCGCAAGGAGCTTGGGAACTGGCTCAACAACCGGGCGCCGGAGTTCGACGTCCTCCTCTTCTGGAAGCTGGACCGCTTCGTCCGTCGGCTCTCGGACCTCAGCATCATGATCGACTGGTGCCTGAAGTACGGGAAGAACCTGGTCTCCAAGAACGACTCCATAGACCTGACCACGACGGCCGGGAAGATCATGGTCACGATCATTGGCGGTATCGCCGAGATCGAGGCGGCGAACACGAGCACTCGCGTCGCGAGCCTCTGGGACTACACGAAGACGCAGAGCGAATGGCTCGTAGGTAAGCCCGCGTACGGCTACATGACAGCAGAGGACAAGAACGGCAAGGTCGTCCTCGTCATCAACCAGGACGCGCGCAGGGCGCTGCACTGGTGCCGCAACGCCACGACGAGGGCCACACCCGCCTCCGCCCGTCGCATGGTCAAGGTCCTCGTACGTTCCGGACTGTGCGGGCCGGGGCTGACGGCCTCGACACTTCTTCGTCGGCTCAGGAACCCGGCGCTCATGGGCTACCGGGTAGAAGAGGACAAGAACGGTGGAGTACGCCGCTCGAAGATCGTCCTAGGCAAGGACGCCAAGCCCATCCGAGTAGCAGAGCCGATCTTCACTGAGGACGAGTTCGAGAGCCTTCAGGAAGTACTGAACCGGCGAGGGAAGGACCAGCCTGCCCGAGTCCTCGGCGGCGCGACGCAGTTCCTCGGGGTCCTGATCTGCCACGACTGCGGCACCAACATGACGGTGCAGAAGACGACGACCAAGGGCAAGGCATACGCCTATCTCCGGTGCGGGAAGTGCAAGGCCGGAGGCCACGGCGCACCGAACCCCAACGACATCTACAGCAAGCTCGTTGACGATGTCTTGAAGGTCCTCGGTGACGAGCCTGTCATGACGCGCGAGTACCGGCAGGGTGCCGAAGCGCGGAAGGAAGAGCAGCGCCTCGAACAGTCCGTCAGCTACTACATGACCGGCCTTGAGCCCGGGGGCCGCTTCACGAAGACCCGCTTCACCAAGGAGCAGGCCGAGAAGACGTTGGACGGCCTCATCAAGCAGTTGGAGAGCATGGACCCGGAGTCCACCAAGGACCGCTGGGTAGCTGTGCACAACGGCAAGTCGTTCCGGACCCGATGGCAGGAGGGCGGCATGGAGGCCATGTCCGCCGACCTTCTCCGGGTTGGCGTGAGGTGCAGGATCAAGCGCACCAAGGTGAAAGGGGTCCGCGCCCCTTATATCCACATGAAGCTGACGATCCCCAAGGACGTACGGGACCGCCTGATCATCAAGGAGGACGACTTCGCGGAAGTCTTCTAGCGCTGCGATCGCCATCTCCGCCTAGCTTGAGCTGCGGTTGCCCACAGGCCAATATCCCCGTTGGACACAGACGCTCCTTCGAGCGGGGCTGCCTTGGCGCGCACTTCGTTTCGCTCGGGTGCCAACCGAAATAGCTTACTTCAGCCGTGCACTCCATTGCCCCTCGGGAAGATCGTCTGCACGGCTCGGCGGCGTGGCGGCGGCCTTGGCAGCGAGTCCCCTGATCCAATTCGCAGGCTTAGGGCCAAACTCGCCGCTTATCCGCAGAAGGTAGGCGGTTGGGTTTCCCCGCAGCTTCTCATTTCTGACTTGGGCTGCACTTCGACACAAAGACGCAATCCCGAAAGCCGCTGCCGAAGCCATGACCAACGGCCGGTCCGCCGCCACTCCCAATAGGGTGAGCGCCGGGATCTCAAACTTTAGGTTGGCAATGCCGAGAGCCGTACCCAATTTGAGCCCCCTCATGGCACCCTGGAGATTCTTCAGCGGCTGATCGAACCGGTGCCGGATCTCCGACTCGACATAGGCTTGGAGAACTTTCTGATCACACACGCCTCTTGAGGCCTGTCCAAGGTCATCGGCCGCTTCGGAAATTGCATGCTCGAACGCCTCAAACTCGGTCGCGTGCTTTCGGCGCAGCTCGACGATTTTCGAGATCGGAATATCTTCCAGGTTTCTTGGCACCGCAAGCTTGACCGCCAAGAACCCGACAGTCCCCACAGGATCCCCTGGATCGACAGGAGGTGCTGCACCGAGGAGGGTGGAAGAGATGCGGTCTCTGTCCCACTCGTAGACGCCAAGGTGGGCAGGAACCTGATCCGTTGTCGGCTCGAGTCCATTTTGTCGAGCCAACTCGTCGGCGAGAGCACACTTGTAAACCCAGGCAAGCATCGGGTCCATTGCTATCCAGGGACGGGGAGTCGAGGTCCGATTCGTTGCATCGGATGCTTCGACGGCAAGGCCAGAGTCGATCAGAACTTGACGCAGTTCGGCATCAAGCTCACTCCAATGAACTCCAGACAACCCCCAGTTCTCCGCCAGAGTAAGACGGACGCCCCTCAGGTGAGGCTCGCGCGACACACTACGAATGCCAGACCCAGAAACCCCATACTCTTCAACTACCTGAGCGATATTGTTGCGCAAGAAGTCAAGGAACAGCGGTGCAACATCTCGCGCAGCAGCGTCTGGTTCTACGTTCAGCAGGAAGTCGAGTTCATCCGTGAGGGTCCGCACGACAATTGAATCATCGACGGGATATCCCGAAGGCACCATCCGCGCGAGGCGAGGGCGATAGAGTGCCGCAGCTTTGATCCAGCCTGTGTCCCGCAGATGAATATAGGGGTAGTACAATCCAATCTTCTGCATCTCAGGCTCCGAGCGTTGTCACACCGCAGCCGCCGCTGACGGGTTACTGGAGGACGTGGCCTTGCCCTACCTCCATGTTCTTCGGAAGTTCGGCGCCCGCAACTGGGCTGACTCTCGTCCACGGGAGCACGGAGAGGTGGCGTAGGGCGGCGGGAGTTGCGCTGTGGCTGTGCTCTTCTTTGCCGCGGTCGCCTTCTTCGCGGTGCGTTTCTTCGGCATCTCATGGACGGTGGCGTGCTCGCCGCTCTCGCCGCGCGCGTCCTTCGCCGCCTGGACGGAGGCGTTCAGCGTTGCCATCAAGTCGACGATCTGTCCGGCCGGTTCCTGCTCGCCCGCCGGCTTAGGCGGCTGCTTGCCCGCAGTCTTAGAGAGGGCGGTCTTGCTGTCTCACCCGAACCATGTCGAGGGATCGAAGGGTGCCTCAGCTCCGTCCTCATCCACGATTACGATCTCGCTTTCGATCAAGCTCCTCGCTCCGTCGGCGGGACGGCGAGGCAGGTACGAGTGATCGGGAAGCCGAATCTCACCTTTGGATGCGGCAGCTATCGGCTCCACCCCTACGTCGCCTCCGCGCAGAGCTGCCGGGACTCTGCGAGGTCTTCGGCGACCCCCGCAGCGATGAGAGCAGCTCCGGGCGTGTGTCCGGAGCCGACGTAGCGCCAGTGGGCATCGGTGATGGCGCCGGGGATGTCGAAGGGTTCTGCATTGCCCTTGTGCTCCGCGCGTTCAGCCCGCAGCGCTGCATACGTCGTCGAGTAGGCACGCGACTTGGTCAGTATGTGGCCCCGGTAGCCGAGGGTGTGGGCCCACGCCCGCAGGTGCAGCGGCGCGTACTCGGGCAGTCCGCCGAGGCGCCAGCAGGTGCGCATGAGCGCGCGCACGTGGTCGGTCACCGGTGCTGCGTCGATGTCCTTCGAGGTGGTGAGCCGCTGGTCGGTGCCGGCGCCTGTCTCGTTCGCTCCCTTGGTGACGTACTTGGCGACGTACGCGGCCACGGCGTCGTCATCCGGTCCGGGGCCTTCGGCACGCAGGGGACGAGCGTCGACCTGGGAGCCCCAGCGCAGGGCGAGTTCACCGACGGCGGGGCTGTAGTGGGTGCGGACCACGACTCGGTGCGCGGACGCTCGCACGGCGTCGGCCAGCTGGTCCGCGCTGCCCCATGCCGGGGGTTCGTCGTCTGGTCCGGCCGGTCCGTCGAGGCGTACGACCGCGTGCACGTGGACGGCGGCGCGCTTCTGATACTCGGCCACGCGGGCGAAGGACAGCCGCGCGTGGTCTGGGAAGCAGGACTGTGTCAGTCCGACCGCGGAGGCGAGGTGGCGCCTGACGCCGATGACGAAGCGGTCCCAGAGTTTGCCCGCGTGTGCGTGCCACAGGGTGTGGGCCGGGTAGTCGTAGCAGTCGGTGCAGAGGGGTTGGCCGACGAGGGAATCGGCTGTGTCGTGGACGGCGCGGCAGCTGAGGGGATGACCGTGCTCGCACTCGCCGCCGTCGCGTCGGGGTCGGCAGCGATCCCCGGCCCGGTGCACGGGCCCGAAGGACGGGGCGGTGAGCGTGACGAAGAGCCGAGGCCGTTCGCGGACTGTGGCGGGGACGGTCTTTCCACCGAGGAGGCCCGCGCGGACGAGGTGGAACGTGTCCCCTGCGTGGAGGCGGGAACACGGCGGGCAGACGGTCGCGCGTCTGTTGCGGCAGCGGACAGAGAGCCGCTCGCCCGGTTCCTCGCGGGTGTCGTAGTAGCGCAGGATCTCGCCCGTGATCGCGTCCCGCGTGGTCGTTGAACCGGAGAGGTGGACCGGGTGGGCGCATCCGCCAGTGGCCGCGATCTGTTCCAACCATCGTGCGAACTTGGGGTCTTGGGCGAGTCGTATCGCGTCGCGGTCTGCTTCGGAGAGGTGACGCAGGCGCGCCGCGCGGTCGAGGGCGGCGCGCCTGTCAGCCGGGGTGAACTCGGGTGTGATGGTGGGGACCTTCCGGGGTGGGCCGCCGAGGCGGCACGGTTGTTGGTTGGTGGGGCGCTGTCGGTCATGGGTCGTGCTCCTTACGTGCGTGGTCGGTTGTGCCGGTCTCAGGTCAGCGGATGGTTCCGGTGCCTCGGCAGACGCGGCAGCGGCGGCGCCGTCCGGTCCAGGTCGTCCGGGCCCCTTCGCCCTTGCAGTGGGTGCACCGCACGCGACTCATGGGCATGTCTGTCCTTCCTGCTCAGGTGTGGGAGAAGCCGCTGATGACCCAGGTCACGAGGCCGTGGACGGTGAAGACCACGGGCGTCTGGCCGAGGTAGACCCCAAAGAGGCCGACGCAGACCGCT
The DNA here is from genome assembly GCF_045207475.1 of Streptomyces sp. NBC_00885. Lineage (NCBI taxonomy): Bacteria > Bacillati > Actinomycetota > Actinomycetes > Kitasatosporales > Streptomycetaceae > Streptomyces > Streptomyces sp. NBC_00885. The sequence goes on along the minus strand of NZ_CP108796.1, from coordinate 5,700,354 downwards.
TCCCAGGCGCGTACGTCGCGGGAGCGGACGAGGAGGACGGTGATGATCCCGAAGATCACCGAGAACGTGAACGCTGTACCTTCGCTGATCACTTGCCGTTCCCTTCCAGCGCCACCAGGGCGCGGTCTATGGCGGGCAGCTCCGGGGTCAGAGCCGAGTGCTTCCGGGCCGTCGCCATGGCTTCCTCGGTCGTCGTCAGGTGCGATCGGGCACGGCTCCAGCCGCCGTCCGGGCCCGTGCAGACGGCGACGCCCCGTTCCTCAGCGGTGATCGACTGGGCGACTGCCACCGCGTCCTTGTTGAGGTCGCCGAGGGTCATTTCCGCCGTGCCGGGGTCGTTGACCCGATGGCAGATACGGCCGCCGAGTTGTGCCCGCAGTGCGGTGACGCCGGGCCCGAGATCCGAACCGACGCGTTGGCCGGCGACCACGAGGTGCAAGCCGAGCGCGGCACCGAGTTGGGCCAAGCGCAGGAGGAGCGTGGAGCACTGCTCCGCCTCGGCCTTGCTCTCGCGCCTGCCGTCGGAGAGGTACAGCTCGGCCAGTTCATCGACGATCACGACGACCGGCACGGGGCGCAGCTGGTCGGGGAGCTCCCAGATCGACCGGACGCCCGCGGCGCGGCAGGCGCGCATGCGGTCCTGCATGTCGACGACGAGTGCAGCGAGCACCGCGACCGCCTCGCGCCTGCACGTCGTGAGCGCGCTCAGCCGGTCGGCGAATAAGCCGAGTTCCATCCCGCCCTTGCAGTCGATGCCGACCAGGGCAACCGGTTGCGGCGCGAGTTGGGTGATCAGCCGGGCAAGCAAAGTGGACTTGCCCGAGCGTGTGGCTCCGGCGATGAGCCAGTGCGGCACCATCCGGAGATCCATCACCCATGCCCCGCCGCTCTCCAGTGCGCCGATGAGAGCGGACAACAGCACGGCCGGAGCTGTCGCTAAGCCAGTCCGTTCCAGCGGATCACTGGCCGTCGCGGTCAGGAGCACCAGGCCGCGTTCCGGCGAGGTGACCCGTACGGCGTGGACCTTCCACGCATGTACGAGCGCGTCGGCCGCCTTCATGTACGTCGCCGGGGTCTGCCCGGCGTGCAGCCGCACGACCACGGTCAGGCCCATACGAGTAGCGCGCGGGATGGAGATGAGCGGAGCCACCGGCCGCAGAGGATCGCCCTTGACCACCAAGTCCCCGACCAGCCCGCGCGGCGGACGACGGGACACCGCAAGGTCGTTGAGCATCGCGACCCGGCGCCAGGTGAACAGCACCCGCCACGCGGTTAGCGGATAGCCGGTGACGTACCAGTGCCAGGCCGGACGGTGACGCCGCAGCAGGTCAGCGACGACGAATATCCAGGCCAGGGCAGCCAGCGAGAGGGCGAGCAGGATCGCACCCATCACGCACCACCGGCCTTGCCCTGAGCCGGGGTACCCGGCACCGGGGTGACCGCATCTGCGCGGAAGCTGATTCCGTGCCGGTCGCCCATCGCCCAGGCGAACGCCACCAGTCCGGTGACCTTGACGATCTGACCTTCCTCAACGCCCTTCGGCTCACCGGACACGGCGATCTCGACCACGGAGATACGCCGCCGGTCCTGCCGCACGGTGACGGCCACGGTGTAGATCGTGTTGCCGTCGCGGTCCTTCTTCACCTCCCCTGTCTCGGAGTTGCTGATCTTCACTTCGGGCGCGATGGCGCACCGCAGTACGCCCAGTCGCGCCGTGTCCACGGGAATGGACTGCATTGCTTTGGCCTCCTTGGCCGTTCCGGACGCCACACTTGATGTGACGTCACTTGTTATGACGAGTGATAACTATGTGCCTCTGTACGGCGAGGGGTCAACTACTTATGCTGACGAGTGATGTCGCGCGTGCGACGTGCCTATGACCTCAACCCGAAGGTGCCGAGATGACGGAGATCCAGCGCCCCGGCGCGCTCTACCAACAGGTCGCCGCCGCGATCCGGGAAGCGATCCACTCGGGCGAGTTCGAGCCCGGCGCCCCGCTCCCCTCCGAGGCCCAGCTCATCGAGCGCTACCAGGTCTCCCGCCCGACCGTCCGCAACGCCATCGCAGCACTGCGCGCGGAAGGGCTTATCGACGTCCGCCACGGCAAAGGCAGCTTCGTACGCTCCGACGGCCAGCCCGCCGTCACCATCGAGCGCCGAGTGACCCGTACATCCGGCGGACGATTCGTGAAGCCCAACGGCACCGCGTGGGACGAAGTCGAAGAGCCGAGCGTCTACCGCTCGCACACCACGAAGGCCACGGGCCAACTGCTCGACCTTCCCGAAGAGGAAGCCGTCTTCGGCTGTGACCGCCTGCTCGTGCACTCCGCAACCGGTACGCGCACGATGCACCGCACCTTGATCCCGTACGCGGTCACCGATGACGTCCCCGAGCTCTCCGCAGCGCCGGGCAGCCACCCAGCGGTGATCTACGGTCTGCTCACGAAGGCCGGGCACAAGCTGTGGTGGTCCGAGACGGTCCGCGCCCGGATGCCACTGCCTGATGAGCGAGCCGCCCTGCGACTCCCGGACGCGACCCCTCTCCTTCACCTCGCCCGCGTGACGCACGGCATCGACGACCGCCCCCTGCTCATCGAAGAGATCCGCGTCGGGGCGGACCGCGCCGAACTGGCCTACCGGATCACGGCTGACAAGGAGTCCGCGCGGGCCGCCAGCGCCTGAGAGCCGTAGATCGGTCGAAACTTTCTCCACTTCCTCAAGGGCGCGCCTGCGGCGCGCCGGGCAGCCCGGCCGCCCCGGCCGGGCGTGCGGCGTGGCCGCCGGTCCCGGCCGGTCGCCCGGTGCCCCAAGCCGCAACGCCGCAGAGGTGGAGAGGCGGTGACCCGTCGGCTGTGGCCGGGGCCCGCGTGGCTGGGGGTCGACGGCCTCCGATGCTTTAGGCAGCTCCCATGGGGCGAGCCTCGAAGAGCAGGGGGCCCATCGGGCACAACAGCGGGCAGGGCAGGTGCCTGCCCGATTCGCCGGGCCAGCGTAAGGCCCCCTGCTCACTCGCCCCATGGCAGCTACCGCCCAAAACCTCTGCGGCCGGCGACATGCCCACGTGCGGCAATAACCAGGGAAAAGGCGCCTCACGACGCGCCGCCTTCGTCGTCCGCAACCGACTCCAGGCACCTGGCAAGCCTGTCGACGACGTCCGGCCAGCCCGCGACCCGTACGACCCCGCGCCCGCACTCGTTCGTTGACGCGACGGCCCGTACCTCCGACAGTTCGAACCCGGCACCGAGCAGCGCCCGGTTCAGCCGATCCGCAGCTTCTCCCGCCCTGCGCCAGCCCGCTACGTAGTCGACGCCTGGCACCCACAGACCGGAGTCTGCGCCTACGACGTCGAGACCATCGCTCAGCCAGTCCTCACCCGCGCCAGTCAACTTGCTCACCTCTGCCCCGATCTAGGTAACGGATCATCAACTTCTTTTGGTCCAGGGCAGAAACGCAGCGCAGCGACCCCGGTACCATCAGGCACCGGGGATCGCTGCGTCCCCTCCCGGACCACCCCGGTAGCTGCCAGGCGCGGGGGTGGTCCGGTCTCGGTCTTCGGTTGTTGTGCAGGGCGCGGCCGCTCAGCCGGGAGGGGATCCCGGGAGCCGCTGAGAGACCGCGCCCCTCGGCCGGTGCGGTCTGGACCGGCCGGTTACCGGGGCATCGCCTTCCTCCCGATCGCGTGGGAGGAGGTAGGTATGCAACGCCCCGGAGTCTCTACGTCGTAGAGCCGTCGAGGTCGAAGCGGCAGAACACGGTCTTGCCGCCCGCTTCGTCCGGTGACCACCACAGCGCGTCTGCCAGCCCTTGAACGATCCGCAAGCCACGGCCGCAGTCCGGCAGCACGGCTTCTGGGAAGCCGCCGACCAGCTCGGGCGAGAAGACCTCACCTGTCGGAAGTGTCGGTGGGCTGGAGTCTTCGTCGGTCACGCCGATGAACAGCCACTTCGGCCACTTCCGGATTGAGACATCTAGCCTTCGAGCGGCGCCGGGGTGAGCGAGACAGTCGTCAGGAACCGCGTGATGCACAACGTTGCCGACGAGTTCCGAGACGACCAGCCGCACATCTTCGACGAGATGGGCGAGCCCCCAGTCCAGTACGGCGGACCGTGCCATGTCGCGCGCCGCCTTCACCGAATCGGGAGACTCGACGAACAGCGTCAGAGCACGGAACTGCTCAACCGCCCCCGGCACGACCGTTTCGCGCTGAGTGAGCATCGCCGGAGTGTTCGCCAGCCGTCTGCTCTGCCAGGCATTCATTCCGTCCCCTCCCGAAGTTGGCAGGTCCTGTGTCCCGCCCTTTTCCGTGCTGAACAGTGAACGGCGACGGCGGCACGATCGGGAGCGTTCACCTGGGGGTTCGCGTGAACACTTGGAAGGCAGAAGGGGGTTCACGAATGAACCCCCTCTGTCAGCAGGCTGTGCCACGATGAACACAAGCCGTCATTCTCTGGTTGGCAGGGGAGCATGGGCCGAGAGCCGAACGCGCAATTGATCGCAGTCATGGACGCAGCGAAGGTCTCGAACAAGGGCCTCGCGAAGCGCATGCGTGACGCCGCCGAACAGCGCGGATCAAGTCTCGGGACGACGCACGTCGCTGTGCAGCGATGGCGGGACGGCGCAGGCATCCAGCCACAGACAGCGGCGATCATGGCGGAGGTACTCGGCGCCAAACTGAGCCGTCGCATCACACCCGGCGATCTCGGATTCTTCGGCCAGCCGGAGCCGTCGGCGCCGCAGCCGGTTGGCTACCCGGGCACCGTGCCCGATGTGTTGTCGATGCTCGACGGACTCGCTGAGGAGCGCGCGGAGGCCCCGTCGAGCGGGCAACTGATCGTCGCGGACGCCGATCTCGGCTCTGCCGTCCTGTCATGGATGGTGGCCCGCCCGGACGGAGTCCAGGCCGACAGGCCCGTCTCCCAGCGTGTAGGGATGCGCGATGTCAAGGCGATCCGAGCAGCCGCCGACATGTTCATGCAGCTCGACTTCAAGTTCGGCGGAGGCCACGGGCACAAGGCACTGCGTCACTACTTCCGCCACGAGGTCCTACCGCTGCTCAGCGCCAACTACAGCGAGCGGGTCGGCACCGCGTTATTCGGCGCCGCCTCCGAAATCTCGCAGTTGCTCGCCTGGACCGCGTACGACTCGGGAAACCACCGGCTCGCGCACCGCTACCTGACATCCACACTGCGCCTGTCCCAGGTCATCGGCGATCGCATGTTCGGCGCCCGTATCCTGTCCAACCTCAGCCATCAGGCCAACTACCTCGGCAACCATGCTCAGGCCATCCAACTCGCGCGCGCAGGAGTCGAGGGCGCCAAGGGGAAGGCAACCCCGCGCGCCATGGCGTTGTTCTCGGCGATGGAGGCCCGTGCCTTCTCCAACGCGGGTGATCCGATCGGGGGAGGCCGGGCCATGAACGAAGCGGAGCGCCACTTCGAGCGCGCCGGCACAGCCGAAGACCCGGAATGGCTGGGCTACTTCGACTCCGCGGAACTCATGGGCGAGTTGTGCCACTGCTTCCGCGACCTCAAGATGCGCCGCGAATCCGTGGAGCATGCGCAGCGGGCAGTGAACGACACCGACCCGAAGTACGCACGCACTCTCGGCTTCTGCCGCATGGTACTTGCCCAGAGCCAGCTTCTGAACGGCGAGCTGGAAGCAGCCGTCACCACGGCAAGCCTCGCGGTCGACGGCGGCGACTCTCTCCAGTCCGCCCGCTTCCAGCGCTACGTCACCGACTTCCAGGTCGAGGTCAGCACTCACTCGACGAACCCGACGGTGTCCGCCTTCAACGACCAGGTTCGCGACGCGCTCGAATGCCTAGAGGACGAGTAGCTGTCAGTGTCTGGCTGTGAATGCGACGATCAATTTCAGCGCCAGCCAATGCCCGCACCCCTCGGCGAAGCTATGGGCATCCCGACCTTGCCCATCCTTGAGCCGTGGATCGGCACCGCTGCTCAACAAGTAGGCCGTGGTGTCCACATGCAGCGGCTGCCCTGACTGCAACGCGCCATCGGCCTCAGTGTCGATCGCGTGATGCAGCAACGGCATCCCCATGTAGGTCTCGTTCACGTCCGCGCCAGCGTCCACGAGCTCACGAAGCCGTTCGAGATCCTCGATTTCCACTGCGAACCGAGCTTCGCTCCACGGCTCATCCGGGACGGTCACCAGGGCCGCCAGTCCCGGGGCCCGTCATCGTTCCGCAGCCCGGCGATGCGCCGGCGGTACTCCGCTGCCGTCTGCTCGTCTTCCTGCACGTTCTGCATGAGCCACGTCGTCATGCCGAACTCTTGCAGGCCACGCAGCGTTTCGTACCCCTCCCAGTCGTACAGGTCCCGCCCGTACGCGGCCACGAAATCGGCGTACTGCTCGTCGGTCTGCCACCCAAGGCTGTGATGCTCCACAGCCGTGACCATCAGGTCCCACTCCGGGTGATCGAAGCAGAAGGCTTCGAAGTCGATCAGGATCACTTGCCCTTGGTCGTCCACCATCAGGTTCTGCACATGGGCGTCGCCGTGAACAGGCCCCTTGGGCGTGGAGAACCGCAGCTCTGCGTACCGGTCCTTGAGTTCCAGCCAGCGCTTCCGGAGAAAGACCTTGTCATCCTCAGGGATCACGGCTCGATCGAGTCGCAACTCTTGCTTGTCGAACGGCTCGAACGACGGCAGATGCAGGCCATCCGGTACCGACAGCGAATGCAGGTCCCGCAGGACGCCGCCCAGCTCCCCGTACGTAGCCTTGCGATCCCCCTCAACGATCAGATGCCAGAACGTCACAGGGTGGCCGCCGATCAACAGCGGCTGCTCCAAGTCCTCCACGGCTCGGGCCGCGGGGAACCCCTCGCCCGTCAGCCAGCGAGAGACGGCGACTTCAGTGCGTGCCTTCGGCAGCCACTCTTCCCCACGCGCCACACGCACGATCACCGGCGCCGAGGCCAGTCGGAACAGAGCGTTCTCTCCGAGGCGGATCAATTTCGCACCACTGTCGTCGAGTCCCGCAGCCCGGCACGCGGCAACCATCACCCGCGTCGCCCCCGCCGACGTGAACCCCTCTTCCGAACCCCGAACAGCGTCAAACGCCATCCCCGTACCAGCTCCCCTAGTCGTGCGCGATCAACCGCCGCACGCCTGCGGGCGACCAACCCACGTGCACCGGACACGACCACGACCGTACCGAGGTTCAGGGACGACGACGAGAGCGCGCCTGGTGCCCTGGGCGTGGGCAGTGCGCCCCCACAAGGCGTGATCAATTTGACACGAAGAGTGCACGTAGAACACTCAGGTGTGGGGGATATCTCGGGATGCCAAGCATCGGAGGCGGAGATGTCCTTTCACCGCCAAAAGCGTCGATCAGCCGAGCGGTCACTGCTGCCGCTCCGCCGCCCACATCCCTGGCGATGGGCCACGACGTTGGCGATCGGCTCACTGGGGGCCTTGCTCTGGTGGGTCGGCGGCCACCCATACGACGCACATCCGCATCAGGTCACTTGGGGTGGTCCCGTTGGCCGGATTTTCGACGGGGTTGCCGAGGCAGTCACGCCAGCAAAAGGTGGAGCGCCACTGAGCATACGCCTCATTTGCCTAGCCGCATTGATTATCCTAATTGCGACCATAAGGACGCTCCTGCTCGCGCGAAGCGCCTATCAGCCTGGGCCAGTGGACGTCCAAAACTTCGTTGACGCGACCCCGGATGGGAAGGCGAAGCCGCTCCTAGACGATCTCACTGCAAAATTCCGAAAGCACCTTTCCGAGACCGACCTGTACCCGCCCACCTCATTGCCGGCGGAGCCTCCACCAGTGAGTTTCTTGGACCTAGTAGGAGACGTCAACCTAGAATCCTCAGGGAAATTTTGGTCAAGTCTCCTAAAGGTCTTCACCCGGCTGCACCCAAAGGTTGCATATCGCGTCAGGGGAGTACTTCAAACCCGGCCCCTTAAGCCTAGCTGCGGCACAACTGTCACTGTTACATCGTTCGTCTCTCGCGGAAGTTGTACAGAGACAATCTGGGGAGACACATGGGAGGAAGCAACGCATGACGCCGGATGTTGGGTGATGTCAGCAATTTTGACAATCACACGTAAAGGAGAGAACCCCCCATGGGGCAGCTGGCAAGGAGGACATCTGCCTTACAAGCTCTTCTCTGCCTACATGAAGGGCACAAGGCTAAGCCGTGAACGCCGATTCGATGAGGCGCTCCATGCCTTTTTTGAGGCAGTGCAATTTGATCCAACTAATTTCTATCTGCGTACACAGATAGCCGCGACCCAGGAGAAGCTCGGCTTGCCTCTAGACGCCTTGGAGACCTACCACGGCGCGCTGGAGCTTGGTCAACTGTCGACGAATGAATCACGCAGGCGAAGGAAGTTGGGTTTGCTTCATGCGCGCTATAGATATGCGGTGGTGCTAGGAACTTCGAATAATCTAGCCCGAGAGTGGTGCAAGAGTGAGCCCGCACATAGGCGACGGGAGGAGGCGAGGAACGAGATTCGACATGCTCTCATCCCCGCACTGTTGAGGAAATACAGCGAGCATATGCAGGCGATAGTTCCGGGATGGTATGGGCCAATTCATGACAGGAAAGCGGCAGCAGCCCTTTGGCTGCATCAGCAACTTTCCCTCCCGCCAGGAGCTTCTCATGAGAACACCGTCAGCCTAATCTTTCAGGTTGCATGCAAAAAGGAAATTGATGGACTGATCGAGGATTATTCACATTCAGTAACAGATGACACTCTGGAAGCACCGCTGACAAAGTCGGCACTCCGAATTAACCAGATGGCATGGGCGCCACTAAGGCTATCCTGGGCCCGCAAGACGGCTGGCTACAACGCTGATTGGCCAGCCAACCCAGAAGTACTGGAGGAACTCATAAAGAAGGCACGCACCTGGCACTTCCGAGAGCATCGTAAGAATTGGCTCGATCATTATGATGCCGCTTGTGTATATGCTGTAGCACTTTTCGCTGACGGACTAAATGGGGAATCCTCAGAAAGGTTCGCCGACCTCGCTTGCCGTGAACTGGGAGATGCCGTTAAGGGAGCAGACAGCGGATCTGTAGCCATGGAGAGATCCTGGCTTCTCGCCGAGGATCCTGATCTCGCCCAACTGCGCAAGAATGACCGCTTCCTGCGATTCGGACGCGAGGCCTACCCACACTCCACTCTCGATCGTTACCGTTTCAGGGACGCACCGCCGATTGAGATTGAGATGACAGCATACGATCGGCGACTGCTGGACGGAATCGCCAGCACTATGGAACGAACCTGGAGTCTACGAAAAACACGGCCCCCATCTGACATTCACGATTTGATCGATTGGCTCCGCAAGGAACAAGAAGTTTGGAACTGGGTGCACAGAGTGGCTGAGAGTCGCGCCAGGAATTGGCCCGACCGCGATACGCTGCTACAGAAAACACGACTAGCAGCCGACTCCACGGTGGCTAATTCCGCCGATATCCCTACTGCGGTACCAGATTTTGAAGAAATCCTCAACGACGAAGCATCTTGGCCTGATTACGACCACATCAGGACCAACATAGAACAGTTGGATGAACGGCTGGGATTGCTGAGTGACTTCATAGAAAAGGGGGCCGAACTTTCTCCATTGGATCGCAGCAGCCAGTGGATGATCGCCGTTCGCATGGTTCACCTGTCTGGCTGGAAGCCGTTGGCGGGCTCCACGGTCCAAACCCTGTGCACCCAGTACGCAGCCATTTGGGAGACTCTCCACGATTTGCTCGACCCCTCACGTCCGGACGCGTCATCGTTCGAACAAGCATTGCGGAGAATGGATGCACCGAGCCCTGATCTTCTTCCAGGGCACGTTCAACCCTAGGACCACAGCCGTAGAGCGCCGCCCCGCGCCAGGTGGGTCCGTGTCGTCGGCGGTGAATCCGCCAGGTCGGCATTCCGTCACGGCGTCGGCAGTTCGAGGTGCCGACGCCGTTGCGAAGTGCCTCGCCAGCGATCGCCGCCGTCACGCGATGGTCTGACAGGCCCCGTCGCCCTGGTGCCGTAGCCGGGGGCTGTGGTCTGCGGATTCGCGTCTGCGGCGGTGGGCGGTGTGGGCTCGGGGCTGGTGGCGTCGTCGTCAGCGGGACCAGGCGAGGATCTGCTCGGGGGTCGCGGTGGTGCGGGCCAGGAGCGTGGTGAACAGCGGGCGTGCTTCGGCCAGCCTGACCGCGATGAGCCCGGCCTCGTCGGTGGTGAGCCCGGCGGCGTTCATCACCGTGGCCCGGACGGTGAGGAAAGCGTGGGCGAGCATGACCATGGTTGTCCACCGGTGCCAGTAGTTCCAGCGGCGGACCTGGTGCTCGCCGGTCGGCGCCGTCGTCGCCGCCGCGGTGACCAGCCCCGGCGTGACCCTTGGCGGCCTAGAAGTTCTCCTGACGGTCCACCGGCGGCCAGCGACGTGCACGAGGTCGCATACGGGGACCGGGTATGGGGTCAGGCACCGGTACCAGGCCAGCTCGCCGGCCGTGATCCGCAAGCCGGGGTCGGCGCCGTAGACCTCGTCGCCTGCGACCCATCAGGGCGGATTCGACGCTGCCTTGAAGGCGTGCGAAGGGCCGTCCGGCAACAGGAAGTTCTCCGGCGGCTGGCTGATCATCATCTCGCGGCCTCGCACCGGCGGCAGTTCAACCCCCTCCAGGGGGTTGTCGTCAGGGTGGTGGAACAACTCCCCGCGCGCGTTGTAGGCGAGGCGCTGGTTAAGCTCCTTGGCCAGCTTCGTGTGGGTTCGCACGAAGAAGTCATCAGGTCCCAGCGACGCCATCATGATGGCCGCCCGCCGGTCGATCGGCATCAGGATCACGGCTGCGTTACCGATTCCAACGCCGGACCAGCTCGGCATGTCCTCGTCACGTACCAGCGTCACCGGATGATCCGGGATGAGCAGCGTACGGCGCTCGAACTTGATCAGGCCCCAGGAACGCGCCATGAACACCTCGTAGGCCGTCTTCATGGACTGGCCCATCGACAGCACGTGGTCGTTGACCGACATCTCGGCGGAGTAGCTATCGAAGTCCGTCACCTCCGCCCACAACGCCTCGACCTCCTCGTCAGAGACGGGCCCCGTGGCGTCCTCTTCAAGGTGCCTGCGGATCTCGGGCTTCCCGCCCATGGCAATCAGGACCTTGCCGAGGTGGTCGGCCATCTCGTTGTGTGCCGTACGAGCAGCAGGAATCCGCGCGTGCTGCGCCGCGATCCACTCGGCAAGTACCGCCCGCTCCTCGATCGGCAGAGGCCAGACCCCGCCGATGACCTTGCGGATGACCTTCGCCGCCTTCCCCTCCAGCTCGGCGAGCAGGTCCTCCACGGTGTCGTCGAGCTGTCCCGACTCGTCCCGCATCGAGTAGAAGTCGCGGTGGACGGTGACGTCGGCGATCCCCACCAGACGCCGCTCGCCCCCATCGAGGGGGACACGGATGATCTGCTCGCCGTCGGCAAAGCGCCGCAGAAGCAGGCGCGGCACAGTGTGGTGGCGGCGCTTCAACTTCGACTTCCCGGAGGACTTGCTCATGTCATGACGATACGGGCAGGTCCTGACAGCGTCATGGCCTTTTCCGGGGAGGCTGATCAACCGGGCCCTGCGCGGTCCTCGTCAGCTCGCCGTTGCACCGACGCAGCTACTCATCCACCGCCAGCTTGACCCGGCAACACCGAGGGACCCCTCGTCCAACCGAGAGGGGCCTCAGCAACTCACAGGGGAGAACACCCGAGGGTCAGACCCACTCAACCCCTGAGTGGATTTGTGAGGAGCCCTCAAGGCCCGGCAGGGGCGTTCGCCGTGTGGCAGGCGCTAGAGGCCGTTGCCGACTCGGTTCACCGACAGCAGCAAGAGCGGCGGTCACATCGTCCCCACTCATCCCCGACAGGACCTCTTCAATGCGTGCCAGCGCCTCGCTCACCTCAGTGGCTGTGCCCACTGGCCGCCGGCTTCTTCACATCAGCGGCAGCAGCTTCTTACCGGTCGGGCCGATTTGTGTGAGCGTATCCATCTGCGGGCAGCTGGTCACCAACACTCACGCCCAGACCCTGGTCAAAGCCTTCAGACGGCGAGCGGGTACTGCCCGGTGTCGGTTGCGCGGACGAGGAGAGGAGCGGCCCGAAATCCTTGGTGAGGGTGATAGGCAGGAGGCGGAAGTACCTGCACGGACACGACACAGGCCGCATCGCACCGCCCGCTGCGTCCCGCCGGAAACGGGCACGGTCCCGGCCGGGCAAGAACACGCATAGGCACGTCACTTGTGTCGACGGGCGGGCCACCTCCACCAGGAGCCGAAGAAGTGAAGGGCCGGGTCTCTGAGCTGTGGCTGTGGACTTTGTCAACGCTGCGACTGCGACCTAGCCGAGATCCACCGATGAGTTCCGCCGGCTGCGCCGGTCTACTAGGACGTACGCCATCGAGCCACCGACTGGAGACCCACCATGACCAATCCCGCACACCCCGGCCGCATGCTGTTCGTGAACATCCCCGTAGCGGACCTCGAGCGCAGCAAGGCGTTCTTCGCTGAGCTCGGGTTCAGCTTCAACCCGAAGTTCACCGACGAGACCGCCGCCTGCATGCTGGTCGGCGAGCACGCCTTCGTCATGCTGCTCAGCCGCGAGAAGTTCGCGGAGTTCGCGAAACTGCCGATGGCCGACCCCACCACGCACACGCTGGCGCTGTACTGCTTCAGCGTGTCATCCCGCGATGAGGTCGATACGGTCAGCGCCGCTGCGCTCGCGGCGGGCGGCTCCGAGGCGGATGGCGCCGAGGACTACGGCTTCATGTACTCACGCAGCTTCTTCGACCTCGACGGCCACGGCTGGCAGGTCATGTGGATGGACCCGGCGGCGGCGGAGCAGGGCCCCGAGGCGTTCGCAGCCTCCGTGCAGGACGCCGACGCCCCGGCCTGACCTACCGCGTTCCGCACGTGCGCCGTCGTCGTGCGGCCGACCGCCTCAGCCACGACGGTGCTGACCTCATGCACTGTGCCTGCCTCTTAGAGAAAGTTGAGGGTCGGCTCCGTCGAAGGCCTCACAGCACCAGATTGACGGGCTCAAACGCCACCACGCCGAGAGACCCTCCCAGAGGTAAGGAGCTCAAAGGCCACACAGCTTCGCATAAGCCTGGAACGAGCCCTCAGATCCACTCCACCTCGGAGACGATGTGCAGGGCACTGCCAGGACCCGGCAGCGACGTCCGAGAGGACGCCAGCGGCGCCGACGGGCGAGGGGGCGAAGCGACGACCGCAGCCAGCGCCGCAGCCACCTCCTCCTCGCTCACCCCCGCCAGCGCCTCAACCACCCGATCGAGTGCCTCGGTCACGTCAGTGGGTGTGACCACTCGCGGCGGGCGTCGGACCTGCGTTCTTGACCGTCAGAGGCAGCAGCTTCTGTCCGGTCGGGCCGATTTGTGTGAACGTGTCCATCTGCGGGCAGACGCCACAGTCGAAGCACGGCGTCCAGCGGCAGTCCTCGACCTCGGTCTCGTCGAGCGCGTCCTGCCAGTCCTCCCAGAGCCAGTCCTTGTCGAGACCGGAGTCCAGGTGGTCCCAGGGCAGGACCTCCTCGTAGGTGCGCTCGCGGGTGGTGTACCAGTCGACGTCCACACCGAACTCGGGCAGCGCCTTGGCGGCACACGCCATCCAGCGGTCGTACGAGAAGTGCTCACGCCAGCCGTCGAAGCGCCCGCCGTCCTCGTAGACGGCGCGGATGACCGCACCCACCCGCCGGTCGCCGCGTGAGAGCAGGCCCTCGACGATGCCGGGCTTGCCGTCGTGGTAGCGGAAGCCGATGGAGCGGCCGTACTTCTTGTCGCCGCGGATCTTGTCGCGCAGCTTCTCCAGACGGGCGTCCGTCTCTTCGGCGCTCAGCTGCGGGGCCCACTGGAAGGGGGTGTGCGGCTTGGGCACGAAGCCGCCGATGGAGACCGTGCAGCGAATGTCGTTCTGGCCGGAGACCTTTCGGCCCTCGGCGATGACCTTGACCGCCATGTCGCCGATCTGGAGGACGTCCTCGTCGGTCTCGGTGGGCAGGCCGCACATGAAGTACAGCTTCACCTGGCGCCAGCCGTTGCCGTACGCCGTCGAGACGGTACGGATCAGGTCCTCTTCGGAGACCATCTTGTTGATGACCTTGCGCAGGCGCTCGGAGCCGCCCTCGGGGGCGAAGGTCAGACCCGAGCGACGGCCGTTGCGGGTCAGCTCGTTGGCCAGGTCGACGTTGAAGGCGTCGACCCGGGTGGACGGCAGCGAGAGGCCGATCTTGTCTTCCTCGTACCGGTCGGCCAGACCCTTCGCGATGTCGCCGATCTCGCTGTGGTCCGCGGAGGACAGCGACAGCAGTCCGACCTCTTCGAAGCCGGTCGCCTTGAGGCCCTTCTCGACCATGTCGCCGATGCCGGTGATGCTTCGCTCCCGCACGGGGCGCGTGATCATGCCGGCCTGGCAGAAGCGGCAGCCGCGCGTGCAGCCGCGGAAGATCTCCACCGACATCCGCTCGTGGACGGTCTCGGCGAGCGGCACGAGGGGCTGCTTGGGGTAGGGCCACTCGTCGAGGTCCATGACGGTGTGCTTGGACACCCGCCACGGCACCCCCGACTTGTTGGGGACGACGCGGCCGATACGGCCGTCGGGCAGGTACTCGACGTCGTAGAAGCCCGGAACGTAGACGTTGCCCGTCCTGGCGAGGCGGAAGAGGACCTCCTCGCGCCCGCCCGGGCGGCCCTCGGCCTTCCAGGCGCGGATGATCCCGGTCATGTCGAGGACGGCCTGCTCGCCGTCGCCGATGACCGCGCAGTCGATGAACTCCGCGATCGGCTCGGGGTTGAAGGCCGCGTGGCCGCCCGCGAGCACGATGGGGTCGTCGACCGTCCGGTCCCTGGCCGCGAGCGGGATGCCCGCGAGGTCGAGGGCCGTGAGCATGTTGGTGTACCCGAGCTCGGTGGAGAAGCTCAGCCCGAAGACGTCGAAGGCCTTCACCGGACGGTGGGAGTCCACGGTGAACTGCGGGACCTTGTGCTCCCGCATCAGCTCTTCGAGGTCCGGCCAGACGCTGTACGTACGCTCGGCCAGCACGCCCTCGCGTTCGTTCAGTACCTCGTAGAGGATCATGACGCCCTGGTTGGGCAGTCCGACCTCGTACGCGTCGGGGTACATGAGCGCCCAGCGGACATCGCAGGCGTCCCAGTCCTTGACGGTGGAGTTGAGCTCACCGCCGACGTACTGAATGGGCTTCTGCACGTGCGGCAGGAGGGCTTCCAGGCGTGGGAAGACCGACTCGACAGGCATCGTGGTGTCTCTCATAGAGGCGGGCTGGGGTGACCATCAAGCCTACCTTGATGCTCATCCGCTCAGATCCGCCCGAAGTTCCGGGGCCGACGCCTGCGCCCACACCCCCGGCAGCTCCGCCTCGCGCTGCGCCGCGGCCGCCTCCTCCTGCCCGTACAGCAGGCCCCAGGTGAAGGCGGACTCCCCCGCCGCATGCGCCTGGATCGCGAGATTCCGCAGGGCTTCGCGGGCGACGACGCTGTCCTGGTGATCCCCGAGGACCGTCTGTACGGCCTTCATCCGCTTGGTGAACTTCTTCGCCGGCTTGCCGAGCGCGGTCGTGGCCGCCTCGCCCGCGTACCTGGCGCGCTTGGCGGCCTTGCGGGCGTCGTGCATGGCCATGTCCCTGGCCTCGCCGGGCGGGAGCTCCAGGGCGTGGTCGATCCGCCCGGCCAGCCGGTCGTAGTCCTTGATCACGGCCGCGGGGATCACCCTGGCGGCCGCGCCGCCCGCCGCCTTGAGCAGCGGCGGGTCGCCGAGCAGGGTGTCCAGTGACTCCAGCAGCGCGAGGTAGCGCTTGCTGTCGAGCACGGCGACGGCCTTGCGCCGGGCGCCCGAGCCGTGGGCGACGCTCCACAGGCGCAGCCGCCCGCGCACGGGGCCGAGCAGCCGGGTCCTGGGCATGGCGTCGATCCTCGACTTCAGCCGCTCGGTGAGCACCTCCTGGTCCCGGGCGACACCGAGCTCGGCCGCGAGCCACTTGAGCTCCTCGCCGATCGGGTCGGTGACGGTCCGGTCGACGACCTTGCCGAACGTCTTGAACGCGCTGCGCATCCGCCGGGTGGCGACGCGCATCTGGTGGACGGCGTCGGGCAGATCGCGGCGTACGGCAGGGTCGTAGGCGAGCAGTGCCTCGGCCTGTTCCCGCAGATAGGCGAGGACCTGGCCGCCGGCGGTCTCCGGGCCCGGCCCGGCGGGCGGGGCCGGCTGCCTCGGGGCGCGCTTGCCCCGGGGGGTGGTCTCCGCCAGGGCCCTTGCCAGCTTCGACGGCGAAGCGGCGGGCTTCAGTCCGGCCTTGCGGAGCTTTTTTTCGACGGCGTCCAGAAAGGACGGATCACCGCCGTCGGCGAGTTCGACCTCGATCTCGTCCCAGGCGGCCGTGCCGCCGCCCTTGGTGAGGCGTTCCGCACGGACAGCGTCCCGGCTCAGCTCGGCGAGGAGCGCGCCCTCGGCATCGAGCAGGTGGCGGATGTCCCGGCTGGACCGCAGCCGTACGACGGGCACGAGTTCGGCGTCCCGGGTGCGGGCCCGGGCCAGGCCCGCCAGGTTGTGCGGGACGGTGTCGGACAGCGGCGCGGCGATCTCGTCCCGTACGCCTGGTGCGACGGGGAGCTTGAGGTGCCAGCCTGCGTCGCTCCCGCCCGTTCTGTGCCGCAGGGTGATCGAGGCGGCGGCGAGCCGCAGGTCAGCGGTGTCGTAGTAGACGGCGTCGAGTTCGACGACGCCCTTGTCGACGACCGACGAAACCCCGGGAACCCGGCCGGGATCCGGCAGCCGGGTATCGGGAGAGGCTTCGTACTTCCGCTCGATCTCACGCTTCGTATCCGCCATGTGCCGAATCTAGTTGCCAAAACGACTTGGCGGCAGCCCCAAATGTTCACCTAAGCCGTTATCGGCCGCTGAACGCGGATCGACTGCAGCAGCCCGATCGCGATCCAGACCGCGAACATCGACGTACCTCCGTACGACACGAACGGCAGCGGCAGACCGGCCACCGGCATGATGCCGAGCGTCATGCCGACGTTCTCGAACGACTGGAACGCGAACCAGGCGATGATCCCGGCGGCGACGACGGTGCCGTACAGCTCGGTGGTCTCGCGCGCGATCCGGCAGGCGCGCCACAGCACGATGCCGAGCAGCAGCAGGATCAGACCGGCCCCCAGGAAGCCGAGTTCCTCGCCCGCGACGGTGAAGACGAAGTCCGTCTGCTGTTCGGGCACGAACTGGCCGGTGGTCTGCGAGCCCTTGAACAGGCCCGTGCCGGTCAGCCCGCCCGATCCGATCGCGATCCTGGCCTGGTTGGTGTTGTAGCCGACACCGGCCGGGTCCAGCTCGGGGTTGGCGAACGCGGCGAAGCGGTTGATCTGGTACTCGTCGAGCAGTCCGAGAGCCGTGACCAGCACCGCGCCGATGACGCCGGCGCCGATCAGCCCGAGGATCCAGCGGTTGGACGCGCCCGAGGCAAGCAGCACCCCGAGCACGATCACCGCCATCACCATGACCGAGCCGAGGTCCGGCATCAGCATGACGATCGCCATCGGAAGGACCGCGAGGCCCAGCGACTTGGCGACCGTCCGGTGATCCGGATGCACCTGGTCGCCCGCGTCCACGCGCGCGGCCAGCATCATCGCCATCCCTAGGATGATCGTGATCTTCACGAACTCCGAGGGCTGGAGTGAGAATCCGCCGCCGATCACGATCCACGCGTGCGCGCCGTTGATGGTGGCGCCGAGCGGCGTGAGGACCAGCAGGACGAGCACCACGGACAGCCCGTACAGCACCGGGACGGCGCCGCGCAGGGTGCGGTGCCCGAGCCAGATGGTGCCGATCATCAGCGCGAAGCCGATACCGGTGTTGAGGGCGTGCCGGAACAGGAAGTAGTACGGGTCGCCCTGGTTGAGCTCGGTACGCCCGCGCGTCGCCGACCACACCAGCAGCGAGCCGACGAAGGAGAGCGCGATCGCCGCGAAGAGCAGCGGCCAGTCGAGCCTGCGCACCATGGAGTCACGGGCGCTCAGCTGGGACCACAGGCCGCCGCGCCGGGGCCCGTATCCGGGGACGGAGAAGCCGTTCGTACCGGCCATGGCTCAGTCCCTCCGCGCGGGCGGGCCCGCGAGCTGCTCGGTCTGGTCCGGTTCCTCTTCCTTCGGCACGTACGGCTTGATCTCCGGAGCGTCGATGGAGCCGTCGGGCTGGATCTTGGGGAGCGCCTTCTGCGGTGCGGGCAGCAGGGCCCTCTTCAGGTCCTGGCCGCCCTTCTCGTCGAGTCCGTACATCGCCTCGTAGATCTTGCGCACGGCAGGACCTGAGGCGCCGGAGCCCGTACCACCCTGGGCGATCGTCATGATGATCGTGTAGTCCGGGGTGTACGACACGAACCAGGAGGTCGTCTGCTTGCCGTAGACCTCCGCCGTACCCGTCTTGGCGTGCATCGGGATCTTGTCCTGCGGCCAGCCGCCGAATCGCCAGGCGGCCGATCCGCGGGTCGTGACTCCCGCGAGGGCTTTGTCTATCTGTTCGCGGGTGTCGGCGTCCATCGGCAGCTTGCCGTGGGACGTCGGCTTGATCTCCTTGACGGACTTGCCGTCCGGGCTGATGACGGCCTTGCCGATGGTGGGGTTGAAGAGGGTGCCGCCGTTGGCGATGGCGGCGTAGATCGTGGCCATCTGGATCGGGGTGACCAGTGTGTCGCCCTGTCCGATGGAGTAGTTGACGGAGTCACCCGCCCGCATCCGGTTTCCTTCGAGGCAGTTCTCGTAGGCGATCTTCTCGACGTAGGAGCCGTTCTTCTTGCCCTGCTTGCACCAGCCGTCCTTGTTGGCCTCCCAGAAGCGCTGCTTCCACTGGCGGTCGGGGACACGGCCGCTGACCTCGTTGGGGAGGTCGATGCCGGTCTCCTTGCCGAGGCCGAACTGGTGGGCGGTCTTGTAGAACCAGTCGTCGGTGTGCTTCTTGGGCTTGGTGCCGCCGTCCTTCTGCCACTCGCGGTGGGCGAGGCCGTAGAAGACGGTGTCGCAGGAGACCTCCAGCGCCCTGCCGAGGCTGATGCTGCCGTAGCCCTTGGACTCGAAGTTCTTGAAGACCTGGCCGCCGACGGAGTACGAGGAGGGGCAGGGGTAGGCGCCGTCGAACGGGTAGCCGGCGTTGACCGCGGCTGTCGAGGAGATCACCTTGAAGATCGAGCCGGGGGCGGCCTGCCCCTGGATCGCGCGGTTCAGCAGCGGGTAGTTGGAGTTCTTGCCGGTGAGCTTGGCGTAGTCCTTGGCGGAGATGCCGCCGACCCAGGAGTTGGGGTCGTAGGTGGGCTGGGAGGCCATCGAGACGATCCGGCCGGTCTTGTTCTCCATCACCACGACGGCACCGGCGTCGGCCTTGTAGTTCTCGTCGGTGTTCTTGTCGAACTCCCCGCGGGCGGTCTTCATCGCCTTGTTGAGCTCGAACTCCGCGACGGCCTGGACGCGCGCGTCGATCGAGGTGACGAGGTTGGCGCCGGGCTGGGCCTCGTCCTTGGCGGCCTGGCCGATGACGCGGCCGAGGTTGTCGACCTCGTAGCGGGTGACTCCGGCCTTGCCGCGCAGCTCCTTGTCGTAGGTGCGCTCGATGCCCGAGCGGCCGACCTGGTCGGAGCGCAGGAACGGCGAGTCGGTGTCCTTGGCCTTGGTGAGCTCCTCGTCGGTGACCGGCGAGAGATAGCCGAGCACCTGCGCGGTGTTGGTCTTGCCGGGCGCGGTGTAGCGGCGTACGGCGGTGGGCTCGGCGGTGATGCCGGGGAAGTCCTCGGCGCGCTCACGGATCTGCAGTGCCTGCTGGGTGGTGGCCTCGTCGGTGACCGGGATCGGCTGGTAGGGGGAGCCGTTCCAGCAGGGCTGGGGGGTCTTGGCGTCGCAGAGCCTGACCTTGTCCATGACGTCCTTCGGCTTCATGCCGAGGACGGCCGCGAGACGGGTGAGGACGCCCTTGCCGTCGTCCTTCATCTTCATCAGCTCGGTGCGGGACGCGGAGACCACGAGGCGGGTCTCGTTGTCGGCGAGCGGGATGCCGCGGGCGTCGAGGATCGCGCCGCGGACGGCGGGCTGGACGACCTGCTGTACGTGATTGTTCTTCGCCTCGTCGGTGTACTCCTCGCCGTTGCGGATCTGGAGATACCAGAGGCGTCCGCCGAGGGTAAGGAGGAGGGAGAAGACAAGGACCTGGATGATCACGAGCCGGATCTGGACCCGGGGGGTCCGCCCGGTCTCCGGAATGTTGCTCACGCTGCTGCCCCCTCGATCACAGTCGCTTGACTCCCTTGATGCGGCCGGCTCGTGCCGCCCGCGTCCTGGCCGCCTTCACCCGCAGTCCGCCGCGGCGCTGGGTGCCGATCCGCAGACCGGTACCGGAGGAGAGCCAGCGGGAGGCGACGTCGCCGCCGCCGCCGCTCGGGCTCTCGGAGAGCGGATCGTTCTCGGCGCGTCTGGCGAGGGCCATGATCAGCGGCACGGTGAAGGGCGCGAGCAGCAGGTCGTAGACGACGGCCGTGAACAGCAGGCTGCCCAGGCCCACATGGCGGGCCGCGGTGTCGCCGACGAGGGCGCCGACCCCCGCGTACAGCAGCGTCGAGCCGATGGCGGCCCCGACGACCACGACCATCGGTCCGGTGGCCGACTTGATCTGGCCGTTGTCGGGGCGCACCAGGCCCGCGAGGTAGCCGATGACGCAGAGCACGAGTGCGTAGCGTCCGGCGGCGTGGTCGGCGGGCGGGGCGAGGTCGGCGAGCAGGCCCGCGCCGAAGCCGATGAAGGCCCCGGCCATGTGCCCGTAGACGAAGGCGAGTCCGAGGACGACGAGCAGCAGCAGGTCGGGGACGGCGCCGGGGAGCTGGAGGCGGGCGAGGACGGAGACCTGGATGACGAGGGCGACCACGACGAGTGTCGTGGAGAGCAGCATCCGGTTGAAACGCATGACGGATCAGCTCCTACTGCTCGTCGTTCTGGCCGGTCGCGTTCACATCGCCGCCGGGTGACGGGGTGACCGTCACCGTGACCGTCGGTGTGGGCTTCGGGGCCGCCGGCTTGGGCGGCAGGACCGCGTCGCGCGGATCGGACCGGGGTGCCTGGACGACGACGCCGACGATGTCGAGCTTGGTGAAGCCGACGAACGGCCGGACGTAGATGGTGCGGGTGAGGTCGCCGCCGGAGGGGTCGACACGGACGACCTCCCCGACCGGGACACCCGGCACGAACGGCTTGTCGGCCTGCGAGCCGAAGGTGACCAGGCGGTCGCCCTTCTTGACCTTGGCCTTGCCGTTGAGCAGCTGTACGGAGAGCGGACGGTCGCCCTGGCCGGTGGCGAAGCCCAGTTCGTCGGTCTTCTCCATGCGCGTCCCGACCGTGAAGTCCGGGTCGTTGGCGAGCAGTACGGTCGCGGTGTTCGGGCCGACCGTGGTGACGCGTCCGACGAGTCCGTCGCCGTTCAGGACGGTCATGTCCCGCTGGATGCCGTCACTGGAGCCGACGTCGATGGTCACCGTCCAGGAGAAGCCCTGGGCCGCTCCTATGGCGATGACTTCGGCGCCCTTGATGCCGTACTGTCCCGCGCCGGCCTTCTTGAGCATCTTGTCGAGCTCGCGCACCCGGCTGCGGTTGCGGTCGTCGCTGCCGAGTCTCTGCTTCAGCGCGGCGTTCTCGTGCTCCAGTTGGGTGATGCGGTCGTGGCGCTGACCGGAGTCCCGCACCGCTCCGATCGCGTTGCCGATCGGGTCGACCGCTGCCGCGACGCCGTTCTCGACCGGTCCGAAGACCGTGGCGGCGGCCTGCCGGGCGCCGTCGACCGGTGACTCCTCGCCCCCGCGGATATCCACCGTGATCAAAGCGAACGCGATGGCGATCAGCAGCACCAGGAGCAGCCGGCTCTCTCGTGTGTCCCTCACAGTGCGGCGGCCGTGCCTTCCTCGTAGGAATGGTGATGTCTGTATATCAACGACCCGCCGCACGGGTTGGCAGCGCACCCGTATGGGGGTCCCCCCACGCCCGCCGGGGCGCAGGGGGAGGATCCGTCGATTGCCGCTAGCGGCGGGGCTGGGCGTCCAGCACCTGCTGGAGTGCCTCGAACTCCTCGACGCACTTACCGGATCCCAGGGCAACGGAGTCCAGCGGATCCTCGGCGATATGGATGGGCATTCCGGTCTCGCGGCGCAGCCGCTCGTCCAGGCCGCGCAGCAGGGCGCCACCGCCGGTGAGGACGATGCCGCGGTCCATGACATCGCCGGAGAGCTCCGGCGGGCACTTGTCGAGGGTGGTCTTGACGGCGTCGACGATCGCGTTGACGGGTTCCTCGATCGCCTTGCGGACTTCCGCGGCCGAGATGACGACGGTCTTCGGCAGACCGGAGACGAGGTCACGCCCGCGGATCTCGGTGTGCTCGTCCTTGTCCATGTCGTAGGCGGAACCGATGGTGATCTTGATGTTCTCGGCGGTCCGTTCGCCGAGCAGGAGCGAGTACTCCTTCTTGATGTGCTGGATGATCGCGTTGTCCAGCTCGTCGCCGGCGACACGGATGGACTGTGCCGTGACGATTCCGCCGAGTGAGATGACGGCGACTTCGGTGGTCCCGCCACCGATGTCGACGACCATGTTGCCGGTGGCTTCATGGACCGGGAGTCCGGAGCCGATGGCCGCGGCCATCGGCTCCTCGATGATGTGCACCTGCCGGGCGCCCGCCTGCGTCGACGCCTCGATGACCGCGCGGCGCTCGACGCCGGTGATGCCGGAGGGCACACAGACGACGACGCGCGGCCGGGCGAGGTACCGGCGCTTGTGGATCTTCAGGATGAAGTAGCGGAGCATCCGTTCGGTGATCTCGAAGTCGGCGATGACGCCGTCCTTCAGCGGCCGGACGGCAACGATGTTGCCCGGTGTCCGGCCGATCATCTTCTTCGCCTCGGCGCCGACCGCGAGAATGCCGCCCGTGTTGGTGTTGATGGCGACGACGGACGGCTCGTTGAGGACGATCCCCCGGCCCCTGACGTACACCAGCGTGTTGGCGGTCCCGAGGTCGACAGCCATGTCACGGCCGATGAACGACATGTTGTTCCCCATGAGGATGCGTCTGGCCTTCCCAAATCGAGCGTTGATGGCTTTTTAGGATGGCGAGGTGGGTGCTGTGGCGTGGAGGTTTCATCGTAGTGCCGCCTGCACGGACACCGCGCGGTGAGTCCACCTCTATATGTGGTGACGAGGTGTCGGAGCGATGCGTTCCCGCAAAGCGCCTATGTACACCGAAGGGCGACCGAAATTCCTTCGGTCGCCCCAGGTGGAGAGCTCTGTATGGCTGACTGCCAATCAGGAAAGCCCGGGGAAGAAAATCTTGAGTTCTCGAATGGCGGACTCCTCGGAGTCCGAGGCGTGGATGAGGTTCTCCCGCACGATAGTGCCGAAGTCCCCACGGATCGAGCCGGGCG
Source organism: Streptomyces sp. NBC_00885 (assembly GCF_045207475.1). Taxonomy (NCBI): domain Bacteria; kingdom Bacillati; phylum Actinomycetota; class Actinomycetes; order Kitasatosporales; family Streptomycetaceae; genus Streptomyces; species Streptomyces sp. NBC_00885. Next base: position 5,676,888 of record NZ_CP108796.1, on the reverse strand, counting down.
CGGCGGCGATCGGGTCGGTCGGCCCCGCGAGGGCGCGCAGGCCCTCGATGACCCGCTCGCCCTCGACGACGAGCACGACGACCGGGCCGGACTGCATGAACTCGACGAGCGGCTCGTAGAACGGCCGGCCGACATGCTCGGCGTAGTGCAGCTCCAGGATCTCCCGGTCCAGGGTGCGCAGCTCCAGCGCGCTGATGGTCCAGCCGTCCTTGGCCTCGATACGGCCGATGATCTCGCCGATCAGGCCGCGGCGTACGGCGTCGGGCTTGAGCAGGACGAGCGTGCGCTGGCTCACGGTGCGGGCTCCTTGCATATGCGGATTCGGGAGTTCAGAGGCTACAGGGCCGGACAGTACGCCGATTACGCAGCGTCAGGCTCTGAGGGGGCTTGAGCGGCCCATCTCGCCTTCGTCTCGTCGATCTTGCGGCCGTAGTGGACCGAGGCCCACCACAGGCCGGCGAAGATCGCCCCGAGGAAGTACATCGTCGGCACCACGAAGCCGCTGGCGATCAGCGCGATCTGCAGTGCCCAGCCGAGCTGCACTCCGCCGGGGCGGCCGATCATTCCGCAGAGCAGGACCGAGAGCAGCATCCCGATGCCGCACACGGTCCAGACAGTGGTCATGGAAAGTTCGTCGGACTTCATGGCGACGAGACCGGCGAAGCCGATCACAAAGAATTCGCCGATCAGGGTGGAAGCACAGAGCGTACGCACCGGATGTCAGCCCTTCCCCAGCAACAGCCGGGCCTCGCCGACCGTGATCACGGAACCGGTCACCAGGACGCCCGCGCCCGCGAACTCGGACTCCTCCTCGGCGAGCGTGATCGCCGCCTCCAGCGCGTCGTCGAGACGCGGCTCGACCACCACCCGCTCGTCGCCGAAGACCTCGACGGCGACCGCCGCCAGTTCGTCGGCGTCCATCGACCGATGGCTCGAGTTCTGGGTGATCACCACCTCGGCGAAGATCGGCTCGAAGGCCTCCAGGAAGCCCCGGACGTCCTTGTCGCCGCTCGCGCCCACCACGCCGATGAGGCGGGAGAAGCCGAACGACTCGGTGATCCCGTCGGCGGCCGCGCGGGCGCCCGCCGGATTGTGCGCGGCATCCAGCACGACCGTCGGACTGCGGCGCACAACCTCCAGGCGGCCCGGAGAAGCCACCGAGGCGAACGCCTTGCGGATGGTGTCCATGTCGAGCGTGCGGGCCTGCTCGGAGCCGATGCCGAAGAAGGCCTCGACGGCGGCGAGCGCCACCGCGGCGTTGTGCGCCTGATGAGCCCCGTAGAGCGGGAGGAAGATCTCTTCGTACTCCCCGCCGAGTCCGCGCAGCGTCACCAGCTGGCCGCCGACCGCGACTTCGCGGGCGACCACGCCGAACTCCATGCCCTCGCGCGCGACCGTGGCGTCGACCTCGACGGCCTTCTTCAGCATCACCTGCGCGGCGTCCACCGGCTGCTGCGCCAGGATGACGGTGGCGCCCTGCTTGATGACACCGGCCTTCTCGACGGCGATCTCGGCGGGCGTCTCGCCGAGGCGGTCGGTGTGGTCCAGATCGATGGGGGTGATGACGGCGACGGATCCGTCGATGACGTTCGTCGCGTCCCAGCTGCCGCCCATGCCGACCTCGACGACGGCCACATCCACGGGCGCGTCGGCGAAGGCCGCGTACGCCATGCCGGTCAGCACCTCGAAGAAGGACAGCCGGAACTCCTGCTGGGAGTCCACCATCTCGATGTACGGCTTGATGTCGTTGTACGTCTCGATGAAGCGCTCGGCGTCGATCGCGGCGCCGTCCAGGCTGATCCGCTCGGTCACCGACTGGACGTGCGGCGAGGTGTACCGGCCGGTGCGCAGATCGAAGGCGCCGAGCAGCGACTCGATCATGCGGGCCGTGGACGTCTTGCCGTTCGTCCCCGTGATGTGGATCGAAGGGTACGCACGCTGGGGCTCGCCCAGCACGTCCATCAGGGCAGAAATACGGGCGACCGACGGCTCCAGCTTCGTCTCGCCCCAGCGCGTCGCCAGGTCCGCCTCGACCGCGCGCAGCGCCTTGTCCACCTCCGGGTCTGCGGGCCGGGCGGGCACGGGGTCACCCTGGAGCGATCCGGCCTGCGCGCGCAGGGTACGGCTGCCGGCCTCGATCACCGCCAGGTCGGGGTCACGGTCTGTCTCGGCGTCGACGATCTCGTCGAAGGGGTCGGGCTGGTTGCTCACGGGGCCAGTCTACGGAGGAGCAGTGACAGGACGTTCGCCCCGCCCCTTTCGGGTGGTCTGCGTACCCCGCGAGCAGTAGCGGGGCATCGGGGCGTGAACGCGCGAGAGGCCCCGGGGTGCTCCCCCGGGGCCTCTCGTACGTCGTGACTACGCCTGCGGCAGCCGGTCCAGCTGGGCGGTGATCCGCGCGATGTCCTCCTCGGCCTTGGCGAGGCGCGTACGGATCTTGTCGACCACGTTGTCCGGGGCCTTGGCGAGGAACGCCTCGTTGCCGAGCTTGCCCAGCGCCTGGGCCTTCTCCTTCTCGGCCGCGGCCAGGTCCTTCGCGAGCCGCTTGCGCTCGGCGCCGACGTCGATCGTGCCGGACAGGTCGAGTGCGACCGTGGCCCCCGCGACCGGGAGGGTCGCCGTGGCGCTGAAGCCCTCACCCTCCGGCTGCAGCCGGAGCAGCTGCCGGATGGCGGCCTCGTGCGGCGCCAGCGCCGTGCCGTCCAGGCTGAGCCGGGCCGGAACCTTCTGCCCGGGCTGCAGCCCCTGGTCGGACCGGAACCGGCGGACCTCGGTGACGACGCGCTGAACCAGTTCGATCTCCCGCTCGGCGGCCTTGTCGCGGAAACCGCTGTCACTCGGCCAGTCGGCGATGACGAGCGACTCCTTGCCGGTGAGCGTGGTCCACAGCGTCTCGGTGACGAACGGGACGATGGGGTGCAGGAGTCGCAGCGTGACGTCGAGGACCTCGCCCAGGACGCGACCGGAGACGCGCGCCTGCTCGCCGCCCGCGAAGTACGTCGTCTTCGACAGCTCGACATACCAGTCGAAGACCTCGTCCCACGCGAAGTGGTAGAGGGCGTCGGCAAGCTTCGCGAACTGGTAGTCGTCGTAGTACGCGTCGACCTCGGCGACCACCGCGTTGAGCCGGGAGAGGATCCAACGGTCGGCCGCCGACTGCTGTTCGGCGGGCGGCAGTTCGCCCTCGACCGTCGCGCCGTTCATCAGCGCGAAGCGGGTCGCGTTCCAGATCTTGTTGGCGAAGTTGCGCGACGCCTTGACCCAGTCCTCGCCGATCGGGACGTCCACACCCGGGTTGGCACCGTTGGCCAGCGTGAACCTGACGGCGTCGGAACCGTAAGTGTCCATCCAGTCCAGCGGGTTGACGGCATTGCCGAAGGACTTCGACATCTTCTTGCCGAACTGGTCGCGGACCATGCCGTGCAGGGCGATGGTGTGGAACGGCGGGGTGCCGTCCATCGCGTACAGGCCGAACATCATCATCCGGGCGACCCAGAAGAAGAGGATGTCGTACCCGGTGACCAGGACGGAGTTCGGATAGAACTTCGCCAGGCTCTCGGTCTGTTCGGGCCAGCCGAGGGTGGAGAAGGGCCACAGGCCGGAGGAGAACCAGGTGTCCAGGACATCGGTGTCCTGGGTCCAGCCCTCGCCCGCCGGCGGCTGCTCGTCCGGTCCGACGCAGACGATCTCGCCGTTCGGTCCGTACCAGACCGGGATGCGGTGGCCCCACCACAGCTGGCGCGAGATGCACCAGTCGTGGAGGTTGTCGACCCAGTCGAAGTACCGCTTCTCCATCTCCTGCGGGTGGATCTTGACCTTGCCGTCGCGGACCGCGTCACCGGCGGCCTTGGCGAGCGGGCCGACCTTGACCCACCACTGCATGGAAAGACGCGGCTCGATCGTCGTCTTGCAGCGCGAGCAGTGGCCGACGGAGTGGGTGTACGGACGCTTCTCGGCGACGATCCGGCCCTCGGCGCGCAGCGCGCCGACGATCGCGGAACGGGCCTCCAGCCGGTCAAGACCCTGGAACGGGCCGTGCACGGTGATGACCGCGTGCTCGTCCATGATCGCGAGATTCGGCAGGCCGTGGCGCTGGCCGATCTCGAAGTCGTTCGGGTCATGGGCCGGGGTGACCTTGACGGCGCCCGTGCCGAACTCGGGATCGACATGCTCGTCGGCGACGACCGGGATCCGGCGGCCGGTGAGCGGCAGTTCGATCTCCGTGCCGACGAGGTGGGCGTAGCGCTCGTCGTCGGGGTGAACGGCGACGGCGGTGTCACCGAGCATCGTCTCGGCCCGAGTCGTCGCGACGACGATCGACGCGTCGCCTTCGCCGTAACGGATCGAGACGAGCTCACCCTCGTCGTCCTGGTACTCCACCTCGATGTCGGAGATGGCGGTCAGGCAGCGCGGGCACCAGTTGATGATGCGCTCGGCGCGGTAGATCAGCTCGTCGTCGTAGAGCCTCTTGAAGATCGTCTGGACGGCCTGGGAGAGGCCCTCGTCCATGGTGAAGCGCTCGCGGCTCCAGTCGACACCGTCGCCGAGGCGGCGCATCTGGCCGGAGATCTGCCCGCCGGACTCCGCCTTCCACTGCCAGACCCGCTCGACGAAAGCCTCACGGCCGAGGTCGTGGCGGGACTTGCCCTCCTTGGCGAGCTCGCGCTCGACGACGTTCTGGGTGGCGATACCGGCGTGGTCCATGCCGGGCTGCCACAGCGTCTCGTAGCCCTGCATCCGCTTGCGGCGGGTGAGGGCGTCGATCAGCGTGTGCTCGAAGGCGTGGCCCAGGTGCAGGGAGCCGGTGACGTTGGGCGGCGGGATGACGATGGTGTACGCGGGCTTCTCGCTCTTCGCGTCCGCCTCGAAGTAACCGCGCTCTACCCAGCGCTCGTACAGCTTCCCCTCTACTTCGGCCGGCGCGTACTGGGTCGGCAGTTCGGGGTTGCTGGCTGGCTGCTGCTGAGTGTTCTCGGTCACGGGCTCAGTTTACGGGTGTCACAGGGCCGTACTGAAACGGGAATCTTCCGTAACGGTGTGACCCCTGCCGCCCCAAGGAGTTGGGGCTTGGGCCAGGATGTTCGAACCACATAAGTATCTGGAGGGGAACCCAGTAATGAGCTACAACCAGCCGGGCCCGTACGGCGGACAGCCTCAGCAGCCCGGACCGTACGGTCAGCCGGGTCCCTACGGCCAGCAGCCGCAGGCCCCGCAGCCCGGCTACGGCTACCCCCAGCAGACCCCTCCCGGCGTCCCGCCGCAGCAGCCTCAGCAGCCGGGCCAGTGGGGCCAGCCCCAGCAGCCCGGCCCGTACGGCCAGCAGCCCCAGTACGGCCAGCCCTACGGCGGCGGCCAGGTCCCGCCCCCGCCGGCTCCCCCGAAGAAGAAGACGGGCCTGATCGTGGCGGCCTCGGTCGTGGCACTCGCGGTGATCGGCGGCGGCGCGTACTTCCTGCTGGGCGGGAGCAGCGGGAACGGGGACGTCTCGGCGGACACGAAGGGCTACAAGATCGTGCCCCCGGCGACGGTCAGCGACTTCAAGAAGAGCCAGCGCGGCGACCAGTCGACGCCCATGTCCGACGAGGAGAAGAAGAAGGCTGAGGCCCTCAGCGTCAAGAACCCGAAGCAGGTGGTGACGCAGTACCAGGCGGGTGCTGACAAGACCAATCCACTTGCTGGCAAGACGCTGAGCCTCCATGGTGTGTGGGGCGAGATCGCCGACCCCGCGAAGGTGCTCGACGCTTCGTTCAAGGACGCCACGAAGAACAGCGACAAGAGCGGGACGTTCAAGATCGAACTCGTCGGCAGCCCGGAGGAGTTCAAGCCCGACGGCTTCGAAGGCGCTCTGATGAAGTGCCAGAACCTGAAGCTCTCGAGCACGAGCAAGGACTCCTCGCCCGGGATGCCCAAGGAGATTGTCGTTCCGACCTGCATCTGGGCCGACTACAGCACCTACGGTGTCGTGAACATCGTGGACCTGTCCAAGCCGACGGGGACGCCGCAGGACGAGGTCGCGAAGCTCGCCGCCGAGCTGTACAAGACGGGCCGCCAGAAGGTCTGATCCAACACAAAGGGGCGCCCGGCCAGTTCAGCTGGCCGGGCGCCCCTTTGCCGTACGCGCAAAAAGAACTACGCGGACTTCTCGTGCCGTCCGTCGTTCTTCACGATCCGCGGCTCCCTCGGCACCAGCGTCGGGTTCACGTTGTTGTGCACCACGTCCGCCGTGATGACCACCCGTGCGACGTCCTTGCGGGAGGGGACCTCGTACATGACCGACATCAGGACCTCTTCCATGATGGCCCGCAGGCCACGCGCGCCCGTGCCGCGCAGGATCGCCTGGTCGGCGATCGCCTCCAGGGCCGGGAGGTCGAAGTCCAGCTCCACGCCGTCCAGTTCGAACAGGCGCTGGTACTGCTTCACCAGTGCGTTGCGCGGCTCGACCAGGATCTTCAGCAGGGCCTCGCGGTCCAGGTTGTGGACCGAGGTGATGACCGGGAGGCGGCCGATGAACTCCGGGATCATCCCGAACTTCACCAGGTCCTCCGGCATGACCTCCTGGAACTGGTCGCTCGCCTCGATCTCGCGCTTCGAGCGGATCGTCGCGCCGAAGCCGATGCCCTTCGCGCCCGCCCGCGACTCGATGATCTTCTCCAGGCCCGCGAAGGCACCGCCCACGATGAACAGCACGTTCGTCGTATCGATCTGGATGAACTCCTGGTGCGGGTGCTTCCGTCCGCCCTGGGGCGGGACCGAGGCCGTCGTGCCTTCGAGGATCTTCAGCAGGGCCTGCTGGACGCCTTCGCCCGACACGTCACGGGTGATCGACGGGTTTTCACTCTTTCGGGCGACCTTGTCGATCTCGTCGATGTAGATGATCCCGGTCTCGGCCTTCTTGACGTCGTAGTCGGCCGCCTGGATCAGCTTCAGCAGGATGTTCTCGACGTCCTCGCCGACATACCCGGCCTCCGTCAGCGCCGTCGCGTCGGCGATGGCGAACGGGACGTTGAGCATCCGGGCCAGGGTCTGGGCGAGCAGAGTCTTGCCGGACCCGGTGGGGCCCAGCAGGAGGATGTTCGACTTGGCCAGTTCGATCGCGTCGTCCCGGCCCGTGCCCCCGCCGTTCTCGCCGGCCTGGACGCGCTTGTAGTGGTTGTAGACCGCTACCGAGAGGGCCTTCTTCGCGGGCTCCTGCCCGACGACGTACCCCTCGAGGAACTCGTAGATCTCGCGCGGCTTGGGCAGTTCCTCCCACCGCACCTCGGAGGTCTCGGCGAGCTCCTCCTCAATGATCTCGTTGCAGAGGTCGATGCACTCGTCGCAGATGTACACACCCGGGCCTGCGATGAGCTTCTTCACCTGCTTCTGGCTCTTTCCGCAGAACGAGCACTTGAGCAGGTCGCCGCCATCACCGATGCGTGCCACGAGGTGCTTCCCCTTCGCCTGGGAGCAGCTTGGTTCAGCCGACTCCTGGTGCCTCATATCCGACGGTACCTTGCCGGGCCCCCCGTTCGGGCCCCCCTTGGCGCGGTTCACATGCTTGTGCTCCGCACCAAGGGGACCGGACCGGTCAGGCGGCCGCTGCGGCCGTGCTCTTACGGGTCGAGACGATCTGGTCGACGAGGCCGTACGCAAGCGCGTCCTCGGCGGTCAGGATCTTGTCGCGCTCGATGTCGTCACGGATCTTCTCGATCGGCGTGGTGGAGTGCTTGGCCAGCATCTCTTCCAGCTGCGTACGCATCCGCAGGATTTCGTTGGCCGCGATCTCCAGGTCGGAGAGCTGCTCACGGCCGGTCTGCGAGGACGGCTGGTGGATCAGGATGCGCGCGTTCGGCAGGGCCATCCGCTTGCCGGGCGTACCGGCGGCGAGCAGCACGGCCGCGGCGGAGGCCGCCTGGCCCATGCAGACCGTCTGGATGTCCGGCTTCACGAACTGCATCGTGTCGTAGATGGCCGTGAGGGCCGTGAACGAGCCGCCGGGGCTGTTGATGTAGATGGAGATGTCGCGGTCCGGGTCCATCGACTCCAGGCACAGCAGCTGCGCCATGACGTCGTTGGCGGAGGCGTCGTCGATCTGCACGCCGAGGAAGATGACACGCTCCTCGAAGAGCTTCGCGTACGGGTCGTACTCGCGCACACCCTGGGAGGTGCGCTCGACGAAGCGCGGGACGACGTAGCGGTTGTCCACCTGCGGGCCGGTGTAGAGGCCGCTCGCGGGGAAGTTACTCATGTGGGTGTTCACCATCCTGGTGGCGTTCTACGGGCGGGGGCTGGGGGCAGGGCGGCTCAGGCGCCGGTGCCGCCGCCGCCCGGAACGCCCGATGCGGCGGAGATGATCTCGTCGATGAGGCCGTACTCCTTGGCCTCTTCCGCGGTGTACCAGCGGTCGCGGTCACCGTCGCGGATGATCGTCTCGACGGTCTGGCCGGAGTGGAGGGCGGTGATCTCCGCCATGCGCTTCTTCGTGCGAAGCAGATACTCGGCCTGGATCTTGATGTCCGAGGCGGTGCCGCCGATGCCGGCCGATCCCTGGTGCATCAGAATGTCGGTGTTCGGGAGCGCGAAGCGCTTGCCCGCGGTGCCGCCGGTGAGCAGGAACTGGCCCATCGAGGCCGCCATACCCATACCGATCGTGACCACGTCGTTCGGGATGTACTGCATGGTGTCGTAGATCGCCATGCCGGCCGTCACCGAGCCGCCGGGGCTGTTGATGTAGAGGTAGATGTCCTTGTCCGGCTCGGCGGCCAGGAGCAGCATCTGCGCCGTGATCTTGTTGGCGATCTCGTCGTCGACCTGCTGGCCGAGGAAGATGATGCGCTCGCCGAGCAGCCGGTTGTAGACATGGTCGCCGAGGCCGCCACCGATGGACGGCTCACCCGCGGCGTAAGGCTTCAGATTCGTCACGTATCCACCTGCTCGTCTCTGACGGCCCTGGCCGTCTCAGCATCTTTCGTACTGGGGGCGGGGACTGACCTGCCCTCGTATTCATGGACCCTAACGCGCTGGTCGGCGGGCGCCATCCCGGTTCCCCAACTGTTCGCTCGGAGCGCAAGGTGGACAGGGGTGCGCGGCAGTACGAGTCGGGCCCCGGCGCGGTTGCGTCCGGGGCCCGAATCAGTGGTTCAGAGCGAGGCTCAGGCCTCGGCCTTCTCCGTGGTCTCCTCGGCCTCGTCACCGTCGACGACGGCCTCGACCGTCTCCGCGGCGACCTCGGTCTCGTCCTCGTCATCGAGGTCGACGACCTCACCGTTGGTGTCGGTGACCTTGGCGGCCTCGACGACCACGGCGAGCGCCTTGCCCCGGGCGACCTCGCCCACGAGCATCGGCACCTGGCCGCCCTCGACGACCGCCTGGGCGAACTGGTCGGGGCTCATGCCGGAAGAGGCCGCACGCCGCATGAGGTGCTCGGTGAGCTCCTCCTGGTTGACGTTCAGCTTCTCCTTGTTGACCAGCTCGTCGAGGATGAACTGGGTCTTGATGCCCTTGATCGCCTGCTCGGACGTCTCGGCGTCGAACTCTTCCTCGGTCTTGCCCTGGATCTCCAGGTACTTGGCGAGGTCGATGCCCATCTGGCCGAGCTGGTGGTGCTCGAGGTTGTGCTTGCGGGTCTTGACCTCGTCCTCGAGAAGCTTCTCGGGGATCGGCACCTCGGCCAGCTTCAGCAGCTCGTCGAGGACGCGCTCCTGGGCCTGGGTGGCCTGGTCGTACTGCTTCATGTTCTCCAGGCGCTTGCGGCTGTCCGCCTGCAGCTCCTCGAGGGTGTCGAACTCGCTCGCCATCTGCGCGAAGTCGTCGTCGAGCTCGGGGAGCTCGCGGGCGGCGACGGCGGTGACCTTGACGGTGACCTCCGCGTCCTTGCCCTCGGCGGAGCCGCCCTTCAGCTGCGAGGTGAAGGTGGCCTCGCCGCCGGCCTCCAGGCCGGTGACGGCCTCGTCGATGCCGTCGAGGAGCTCGCCGGAGCCGATGGTGTACTGCACGCCGGCCGCGACGCCGTCCTCCAGGACCTCGCCGTCGACCTTGGCCTCGAGGTCGATCGTCACGACGTCGCCCTCGGCGGCGGCGCGCTCGACCGGGTTGGTGGAGGCGAAGCGCTCGCGCAGCTGCTCCACGGACTTCTCGACGTCCTCGTCGCTGACCTCGACGGCGTCGACGGTGATCTCGATGCCGGAGTAGTCCGGGATCTCGATGGCCGGGCGGATGTCGACCTCGGCGGTGAAGGCCAGCAGCTCGCCGTCCTTCAGCTCGGTGATGTCGACCTCGGGCTGGCCGAGCGGGTTGACCGAGGCCTCGTTGACGGCCTCGGTGTAGAACTTCGGGAGGGCGTCGTTGACGGCCTCCTCCAGCACCGCACCACGGCCGAACCGCTGGTCGATCACTCGGGCCGGGATCTTGCCCTTGCGGAAGCCCTTGACCGTGACCTGCTGGTTGATCTTCTTGTACGCCGCGTCGAGGCTGTCCTTGAGCTCCTCGAAGGGCACCTCGACAGTGAGCCGAACCCGAGTCGGGTTCAGGGTCTCCACGGCGCTCTTCACGGTTCGGTCTCCTTGGTGGCTGATTCTGGGGTTCTGCTGCGTCCGCCGCACTGGAGGCGGCTCAGCGGATTCGGCCCGGTCTCTCCATCAGACTCGCCGGTTTTCGCCGGACTCGTCGGACACACGGGCACGCAGCTTGCATAGTAGCCGCAAGCAGGATGAGCCCCACAATGTGATCTTGAAGAGCGATCGTGATGATGGTCGGGGTGGCCGGATTCGAACCGACGACCTTCCGCTCCCAAAGCGGACGCGCTACCAAGCTGCGCCACACCCCGTCGGTGCGACACGTAGGGTACATGCCCGCAGGCCATGCGGCTGCCGCATTGTTCGGGAGGCGGCGCAGGGGGGAATGGGGTGTGCGGCACCTGCCCCGGACCCGCTACGATGCTCTTCGTACCGCGGCCCTCGTGACCTGCGGTGCGATGCGTGCGGGCGTAGCTCAATGGTAGAGCACTAGTCTTCCAAACTAGCTACGCGGGTTCGATTCCCGTCGCCCGCTCTGTACGACGCAGGGCCAGGTCAGAGGTTCAATCCTCCGCCTGGCCCTGATCGCTTCCCGGGGCTGAGTTCAGTTCCCCGTGTCCCCCGCGTGCCCCTTGGGCTTTCGATCTTTCTTCTTTGGCGTCTTCGCGCCCTTGCGGCCCTTCTTGACCAGACCGCTCACAGCGTCGGCAATCAACCGGTCACGGGCAGCGCTCGCATGCTGATAGATCAGCGCGGCACGGGCCGTGCTGTGACCCATTCTTGACATGAGTTCCCGCGTGCTCGCGCCTGTGGACGCGGCAAGGGTGTTGCCCGTGTGCCGAAGATCGTGGAAGTGCAGGCCCTTGATCCCGGCGTCCTCGCACGCCTTGCGCCACAGCCGGTTGAAGTGGTTCCGGCGCGGGGTCGCGCCCTTGGCTCCGATGAACACCCGCCCGTCGGCGCCCGGTTCGGCGTAGCGCGCCAGGTGATCGCGGATGTCCGGGACGATCGCAGCGGGGATCGCCACGGTGCGCTTGCCCGCAGCACTCTTGGGTGCCTTGATCTCCTGCTGCCCGTTGAACAGTTCAGCTACGGCACGCCGGATGCGTACGGTCCGGTGTTCAAGGTCGATGTCCCGGCGGTGCAGGCCGACCAACTCGCCCCAGCGCAGCCCGAGGAAGCCCGCCACGAGCACGAGCGCCCGGTATCGGGGCTGGATCGACCCGGCCAGGTCGTAGACCTCCTGCACGGTGGCGGTCGGCCGCTCCGGGGTATGCACCGTGCTGGCGCCCTTGATCTGGCACGGATTGCGCTTGATCATCTGATCTGCCACAGCCGTGCCGAGGATGGCCCGCAGCAGGGCATACGCCTTGGAAACCGTGGTCGGACCGGTCCCCGACGCGAGCTTGTCGGCACGCCAGCGCCGGACGGCAGGAGGCGAGATCTCCGCGACGTTGACCGTCGCGAAGTCGGGCTCCAGGTGGTGCCGCAGCAGAGAGCCGTAGAGCTGCCGTGTGGTGGAGGTCAGTTCGCGTTCCTTGATCCAGGCAGCGGCGTACGGGCCAAAGGCGACCTTCCCGGCGTCCGGGTCGTGCCAGTCGCCGCGGCGGATCTCGGTTTGCTTGTCGGCGAGCCAGTCGTCCGCGTCACGCTTGGTGGCGAACGTGTGCGGCGCAGGCCTCAGTTGCCCGTCAGGAGCCACGTAGCGGGCCTGATAGCGGCCGGACGGGAGCTTGCGGACACGGCCGAAGTGGCGGCGCTTCCCTGCCATCAGGCCGCCCTCTTCAGCGCCGCGCGCGGTTGACGGGGCTGGATCGTGTGCGAGGCGATGTACTCGCGTATGGCGCTCTCAGGAATGCGGACATGGCGGCCGACCTTGACGTACTCGATGCGACGTTCCTCGATCAGCCGCCGAGGGAACCGGACCGTGGTACCGAGCACTTCGGCAACCTGGTCGACGCTGAGGTACCGCTCATTCATGCGTGATCTCCTTCCGTGCCGTCGGGGGTGATGGAGGCGGCGAGCCATTCCTCGCCTCGGGTGAGGCCGGTTCCGGCGAAGGCCCAGTGCGCGAGGACGAGCGTCGAATCGTCACTGTCCGGTTCGGCCGGCACGGGGTTTTCGTCACCGTGCGCGATGTGGGCTTGGAGGCGTCGCCATTCGGCGCGGGCGGTGCGCAGGGCGCCGAGGGTGGTGGAGTAGCGGCGGGTTTTGGTGGAGAAGTGGCCGCGGAAGCCGAGCATGTGGGCCCAGGCGCGGAGCCGGAGGTCTTCCAGGTCCTTGCGGGCGCCGAGGGTCCAGGCGGTACGGATCAGGCGGCGGGCGTGCTCGGGGATGGACTTGCGGCCGAGTTCGGCGAGGAACTTGATGGGGCGGTCGAGGGTGCCGGTCGCGGTCTCGGCTCCTTTGGTGGCGTACTTGGCGATGTAGGCGGCGACAGCGCGTTCGGTCAGTTCGGTGGCGCCGTCGAAGTCGGCCGAGCGGATGGGGCGGATGTCGAGCTGGTCGCCGAAGGCGAAGGTGTGGGCGCGGCCGTCGAGGACCGGTCCGGGAACCTCGGCGGCACCGGCGGCGGCGCGGATGGCGTCGGCGAGGAGTTCAGCCGTTGCCCAGGCCGGGGGCGGAGTGTCGCCGCCTTCGGGGCCATCGAGGCGGATCACGGCATGGAAGTGGATCGCGCCGCGGCGCTGGTATTCGGCGACCTTGGCGAAGGAGACGCGGGCGTGATCGCGGAATTCCCGTTGGCTGAGTCCGGCGCGCTTGGCGACTTCGCGGCGGAGGTAGATGGAGAACCGGGCCCAGATCTTGGAGGCGTGCGCGTTCCACAGAACGGCTGCTTCGTAGTCGTACGTCTCGGGGTTGAGCGGGGTCCCCAACTCGGGTGCGTCGGTGGGGTGCTGGATCCCGCAGCGGCAGCGGCCCTTGGTGGGGCGGTTGTGGACGGGGCCGAAGCTGGGGGCGGTGAAGGTGGCGAACACCCGCGGGTGAGTGGCGACCGCCTCGGGGGTGCCCTTTCCGCCGCGCAGTCCTGCGGTGATCAGTTGGTAGGTGTCGCGGCGGTAGGTCTCCGCGCAGGCGGCACAGCGGGTGGCGCGCCGGTTGTTGCAGCGGACCAGGAGGTTCCCGGCGGGCAGGTCGGCGGAGTTCAAGTGGTGGACGACGGGGCCGATCTCGCCGGTCGTGGTGTTCAGGGTGTGCTCGGTGCGCTGTCCGTCGAGGCGGATTGGGGTGGTGCAGCCGCCCAGGCCCCGCAGCTGCCGCATGAGGCCGGGCATGGTGCCGAGCGAGGCGAGGAAGGCGAGGTCACGCACGGGCGGCGCGGTCGCGGTCAAGTGAGGGTCCTCCTTTCAGAGAGAGCAGGGGGACGGGGCACCGGCGGCAGGTGCGCGGTCGGTGCCCCGTCGGGTCAGCGGTGATCGAAGGCGGCGGTAGCGGCGGCGTCGAGGAGCTGGCGCAGGGGCGGGACGGAGCCGGTTCCGTGGCAGGTGCGGCAGTGCGCGGTGATGGTGCGCCGGTTGCCGTTGCGGTCGCGGCCGCCGAGGGTGACGGCGGCGGAGGCGAAGCCGTCGCAGCCGGGGCAGACCCGGACCGGGGCATGGCTGTGCTGGGGCATGATGTGAAGTCCTTCCGGTTTCGTTGATCGGGTAGGGGCTAGGGCCGTCCGGGCGGCGGAGACTTGGCGGTTTCGGTGCCGCCCGGAGGGCTGGTCAGCGATGGCGCGGGTTGTTGAGCATCGAGCGCAGGACCACGGCGCAGACCGCGACGGATGCGGCGGTGACGGCGACGGCGAGCAGGAGCGAGACCAGGACCGCGCCGACCACGAGAACGACCGCGGCACCACCGCCGACGACGGCGAGTAATCCGGCCGGGCTGAGCCGGACCGCGGGCACGGCGCGAGCCGGGGCAGGGGCGGGTGCCGGGGCGGGGTGCTGGCAGGCGCACGCAGTGGCGTGGTGCCGCTGCTCGATCGGGGCCGGGCGGTCGATCGGGGTGACGATGGCGGTCGGGGTGGGCATGGTCGGGATGCGCGGGCGGAGCATGGTGGATCTCCCTTCTGGGTGGGTCACTTGGTGGTGCCGTTGACGACCTCGACGCCGGTCTTGGTGCCGGACTTGATGGCGGGGGCGAGGAAGGTGTCGGCGAGGAGGAAGCCGCCGAGGAGGAGCACGATGATCAGCCAGGTCGGCGGGCGCATGAGCTTGATCCCGAAGTAGCCGAAGATGGCGACCAGGACGATCAGCGGAAGTTCGACGTTCACGGCAGGGCCTTCCTGGGGGTCAGTGGGCGCGGCAGCGGTGGGTGCGGGCGGCGAGTTCGGCGGCGGAGCGGGTGGTGAAGTCGGAGGACCAGCCGCAGTCGTCGCGGGAGCAGACGGCGGCGTGCTTGGTGCGTCCGTGACGGTCGCGGTGGGTGCCGATCTGTACCGGGCCGATCCGGGTGATCGAGTGGAAGAAGTCGCGGGCAGGCATGAGCGGTTCTCCTTGTCTGGTCAGGTGAGTTGGGCGGCGAGCTGGTCGGCCATCGGGCCGGGCAGGCCGAGGCGGTCGCGCAGGGTGTCGGCGTCGATCGGTGTGCCGGTCGCGGTGCGGTGGGCGTCGGCGAGCCTTTGGGCGTGGTCCACGAGCGCGGGCGGCACATCAGCGGGCGGCGGTGCAGGCAAGGCCGGGACCAGCTCGGGAGCCTCGACCGCATCGAGCTCGGTTTCGAGTGCCGAATCGGCCGGCACACTCACGGGCTCGACCACCGGCAGCGGCCCAGGCTCGGTGTTCTCGTGGTCAGCGGGTGTGTGGACCAGGAGGGTTCCGCCGAGGAAGGCCAGGGCAGGCCATCCGGCGACCAGGATCCGCAGCCAGGCCGGGACGTCCGTCAGGTCGAGCAGTCCCGCGGTGGCGACGTTCGCGCCGAGCGAGGCGGCGAGAGCGACGGTGAACCAGGTCCACGCCGAGCGGGTCGGCCCGCCAGCACTGCGGAGGATACGCAGGCGCCGCCAGGCAGCAACGAGCAGCAGATCCACAGAGATCGGGTAGGCCCAGGCTTTCCAGCCGTCTTGTCCGGCAGCGGCGGCGATGTCGTGCAGGTGGGCGAAGGACAGGGCACCGGCGATCACGGCTTGCACCAGCACGGCATCCGGACGGATCGAGCGAGCCACGGGTCTTCACCTCCTTCACAAAGGGGTTGGGGCCGGGGCCGGGCGGGGCTCATACGTCCAGCCGCCCGGCACCCGGCGGAATCAGTCGGTCGGGGCTTGGCCGGTGCCGAAGCAGGTCAGGCAGAGCGCTTCCTGCCGGTCCGGGCTCTCGCGCTTGCCGCGGGCGCCGACCTTGAAGGATTCGGAGACCTGACCGGTGGTGCAGTCCGGACACGGCGTGCACTTGCTCTTGGCCGGGCGCGGCCGGTGCGCTTGGGTGCCGTCACGGGGCTTCTCCTTTCGGGCATGGCTCGGGTAGGGACCTGGCGCGAGACGGTCACGCCAACCGGGGTGCGGGATGTGCTCAGGCCGTGGCGGGCTCGACCGCCGGGGCCGGGATCTCGACCGGATCCAGGGCGGGCAGCACCGGGCGGAAGGCATCCAGGCCATCCAGCGCGGGAGTGCGGTACGCGTTGGCGGTGCAGGCGTTCACGGCCTGTCGCATCGTCGTGAACGGGGTACGGATGCGGACCCAGCCGCCCGTGGAGTCACCGGCCACCGCCATGCCCGGGCGTTCGACCGGGATCTGTGTCGTGGCCAGCACCGCGTCCGGGGAGATGTCGCCGAAGGCCATCTTGGCGGAGGCTTCGTCGTTGACCCGGTGCGAGATGCGGCCGGTGAGCTGGGCACGGAGCATGGTGATCCCGTCCCCGAGCTCGGCGCCGAAGCGCTGCCCGCAGATCTCCACGTAGATCCCGGCGGCGCGGCCGAGCTGGACGAGGCGGACCAGGGCGGTGACGATCCTCTCGCGGCGCTTCTTCTCCGCGGTGTTGGAGAACAGCGCCAGTTCCGCCACCTCGTCGACCAGGAGGACGACGGGCACCGGCCGCAGGTGCTCGGGCAGGCCCCAGATGTCGGCGGTGATCTCCGCATCCGGAGTGTCCGCGCTGATCCGCTGCTCGCGCCGGATCACCCGATACGTGTCGCCCATCCGCGCTACGAGTGCTTCCAGCAGGTCGGCGGCATCGTCCGGGTTGTCGGCCAGCGCGGAGAACCGGCGGGCCAGCGGGGCGAGTTCAACACCCTGCTTGCAGTCGATACCCACCAGGGCAACGTGCCGGGCAGCGAGTTCCTTGACCAAGTGGCGCTGATAGACCGACTTCCCCGACTTCGTCGCACCGAGGTTCAGCGAGTGCGGCACCTCCTGATAGTCGCGGTAGTGGACCTCCCCGTCTTCCCGCAGCGCGACCGGTATCCGCAGCCCCTCGCGCTCGACCTTCGCAGGCATCTGCACCCGCGCCAGGACGTCGTAGCCGGTCATGCGCAGCTCGACCACGCCCGACTTGACCTCACGCGAGGTGATGCCGTGCATGGAGAACGAGTGCCGCAGCCGGTCCGTGGAGGCCGTGAAGTCGAACGCGTCCTGACCGGGCCGCATCTTCAGCCGCAGCATCAGACCGGTACGCGTCGGCCGCATCCGCAGAATCCGCGGCACCCGGGACTCAGGTGCCGGGCGGCCGGTCATCCGGGCCAGGGCCAGCCGCAGCCGGGACGGAGGAACAGTGAGCCCGCACGCGTCCATGACCGAGGAGTACCGGAAGACCACCCGCAGCATCGCGAAGACGACCCCGAACGTGCGCCAGTACCAGGCCGGGCAGACCTTCCGCAGCACCAGCGCCGCAGCGGTGACGACCAGCGCTATGACGAGGAACCAGGTTCCCGACACGGCGCTCAGCCCTTGGCCGTGGACGGGGCGACCAGCGCGACCGCGCGGAACGCGATGCCGAACCGCTTCTCACCGTTGAACGTGTTCTCCCAGTCACGGGCCTTCAGGCCGACGACCTTGACCGGCATGCCGAGCGTGAGCCCCGCCGGAACACCCGTCTCCGGGATCGAGACGGTGTAGAGGTTGGCCTCGCCCTCATCCGCGATGGTCAGGCCGACCGTCATCATCTTCGCGCCGGTCTCCCGGTCGACGGCGACCTCTTCGGTCTGCTTGTTGATGATCTTCATCTTCGGCTCAACCGCAACGAAGACGATGGCGGTCGAGGTGTCGATCTTGAAGCTAGCCATGGAGCACATCTCCTACCGGTAAGGGGGGGTTACCATCCGAGCCCCCCCCTTCCCGAAGTGCTAAGGGGGGATTAACACTAAGGTGCACCTGTCTGGCGCGAGTGTCAAGCCCCCCTTATCATTCAGGTTGTGAAGCCTTCCGCCCTACGTCAGATCGGAGGCGTCGGGCAATGATCAATGAAGTCCGACGCGTAGCAGCCATCAAGGACCACGGTTTGCGAGTCAAAGCCGCGGTTGAGCTGATGGAGGAGCTGCAAGCTGCCGTCGTGGAGACGTCCCGGATGCGCAAGGAAAGCATCGCGTGGCTGCGTCAGAACGGCCTTTCGATGGCCGACGTGGCCAAGCTCATGGGAGTGAGCCGCGCACGCGTTGCCCAGCTCAAAGACGCTGGCCCGCCGACCGAGCGTGCCTTTCTGGGTGTCGACCGTGTGTTCGTTGCCGTCCCGCAGCGTCCCGGTGAACGCGAGTACGTCGCCCTGGAGGACAGCGCCACTGGGCAGCAGTTGATCAATTTGGCGCACCGGTTGCAGCTTGAGGGCGAGCTTGAGTACATCCCCACGTCGGGGGACATTGACCTTGACCGTGACGGGCTCGTAGTCGTTTGTGGTCCCAAGACTTCGCCGGTCACGGCCGCGGCCTTGGCGGCGGACCCCCGTCTGTCGTTCGAGACGTTGGACGACGGCAGATGGGCATTGATCGAGCGTGAGAACCAGCAGGTCCACACGTCCCCGAGCGACGAGCCAGGCGATCCCCAGTACGGGGACGTCGCCTATCTCGGTCGGCTCCCACGGCCGGACGGCGAAGGAACTTTCCTGCTGATCGCCGGGGTGCACGCAGTCGGCTCGCTGGGCGTTGCCCACTACCTCTCCGGACACCTTGCAGAGCTCTACGAGCAGGCCGGTAGCGAGCCGTTCTCCATGGTCATCGGCTGTGACTACGAGGCCGGGAGCAAGCGAATCACGGGCACACGAGCCGTAACCGACATCCTCCGGCACGAGACAGCCTGACATGCGTGTCTCGTTCGCCACCTCACCAAGGCCAGGCCATGAGAACGAAGACTTCGTCATCGCCAGCCCGGACGTCGCAGTCGTGCTCGACGGAGCGGGCATACCCGATGGCTTGAGCACCGGATGCGTCCACGGGGTCCCCTGGTTCGTCCGGCAGCTCGGTACCGACCTGCATCGCCGGGCGACCGAGCAGCGAACCAGCCTGACTGAGTGCCTGGCGGACTCCATCCATCACGTCAGCCAACTGCACGCATCGACCTGCGATCTCAACGACCCGATGACCCCCACAGCGACCGTCGCCATGGCGCGGATCCGCAGTGAGTCGCTTGAGTGGCTGGCACTCAGCGACTCAACCATCGTGATCAGCGCGTGGCATGGGCTGCAAACCGTCGCCGACCATCGCGTCTCCGACGTAACGGCAAGGCAACGCCTCAACATGGCAGCTTCATTGGAAGGGCTGACAGCGACGGACAGGCGCCGCAAACTCGTCTACGCCCAGCGCGACGTCATGAACCAAGCTGACGGCTACTGGGTGGCAGCACACGACCCGAAAGCGGCAGAGGAAGCTCTGACGGGCTCGGCTCCACTCTCCGACATCAAGACCGTCGCCCTACTGACAGACGGCGCAGCAAGGCCAGTGGACGACTTCCACGAAATGACCTGGCCCGAGGCGATACAACATCTCGAAGCCGCGGGCCCTCAAGGCCTGATCGACCGCGCCCGCGCCATGGAGAACGCTGACCCTGATGCCCAGCGGTGGCCACGCGGCAAGCGCCACGACGACGCGACCGCAGTCCTGTTGCGCTTCTGACAGCGCGGTCCGGCAAGCCGATCGTGGAGTGAGTAGAAATCTTCTCTACGGGTTCAAGGCGCCGCGCAAGCGCGGCGCGCGCCGCAGCCCCCGGCTCGGGGGCTGCCTCTGTCTTCGCCCGGCTGCCCCCGGCCGGGCGGCGGCGCACCGAGCGCGGACACCAACCCTCAGAGAAAGGCCGGCACGGGGCTGGGGCGGTCGGCGTTCCGAGGCTTTAGGCAGCCACCATGGGGCGAGCCTCGAAGATCGGGGGCCCACATCGGGCTATTGCGGGCAGGTCAGGAGACTGCCCGAGTCGCGGGAAGCTTACGGGCCCCCGATCTCTCGCCCCATGGCAGCTCCCGCCCAAAGCCTCTCCCTCACCGCCCGCGCGCTAGGGTGCCGCCATGATCCAGCTCTCGGCCCACAACGGCCCATCGGACGGAGTCGACAGCAGAGAAGCCCTGGCTGCGCACATCCGCAACCTGCGTGCCGATCTCATCGAACACGGTGACGATTGGGAGAATCCGACGCTGGAGAGCTACTTGGAGGCGTTGGCCGCGTGGATCAACGACTCTCCCGGCTGGTACAAGAACTTCGACCAGACGATGCCACCCAACGGCGACTGGACGCTCTTTGCCCGGGCCCTGAGCGCCGCAGTCGTGTACGAGTGATCAGATCCATCGTGCCCGCTGCGTGCCCGATCCGGCGGGAAGTGTTGGGGACTCACGGGGAGTGGCAGTCACGGGATGCCTCCAGCCCAGGTCAGTCACCGCCCAGGTCAGCAGCCATCCGCGTACGCGATCTTCCAAACTAGCTACGCGGGTTCGATTCCCGTCGCCCGCTCTTCATGTCTCAGGCCCGGCTTGGTGGTTGACCACCAGGACCGGGCCTGAGTCGTTCTCCGCGCAGGGCCGACGGACCGCCGGGCGGTGCCGGGTCAGACGCTGCTTCTGAACGCCGATTCAGAAGCTGATCTGATTGATGGTGTCGGCTATCGAGTCGAGGAATTTGTTGATCGACGGCGCCATGCCCGTCGACGCGAGGAAGAAGCCGAACAGCACCGCGACGATGGCGGGTCCGGCCTTGATGGAGCCGCCGCGGATCAGCACCACGAGGATGATCGCCAACAGCAGCACCACAGACAGTGAAATGGCCACAACTGATCACACCCTCGGTCGGTCCGCCTTGCCGGCCCGGGAGTGTGCGGCCCAGCACACCCCCGCCATGACCATGGTGCCACCAACAGCCCCATACATGCTCCCTGCTGACGAATCATCGACGACGGGATCACGCCATCCGCGCGCACGCGTGCGCCTGTACGCGTGCGGAGACTGATCCGGCCGGGTGAAATACCGAAGGAATTCGGCCTGATCGTTTCCATGCCCTCACACGTCGGTCACGCGAAATTCGAAGGCGTCCGGTGAGGAAATTCACGCACTCACAAGAGGGTGCCGCTATGCACCATTTAAGAGGGATTAATTGGGGCATAGCGGGCGGTTGGTGGCGGTTTCAGATTCGAATGGGAGACATGCGCAGAGGGTTTTACGAAATCGAATGGGCGAGGCTAGGGTGCCTCAGATGTTCCACGCTCCGAATGGATTCAGCAGGGCCCCGCTCCCCCAGGCCCGGGAGTCGGAGCCCGTCCCTACAACACAGGAGTCGGCCACACCGGCCGTAGCCGCCGCGGCCCAGAGGGCATCGGCGAAGTCCACCAGTCGAGACGCCTACTTCGACAACGCGAAGTATCTGGCCATCGTGCTCGTCGCGATCGCGCACGCATGGGAACCGGTGATGGACGGCAGCCGTGCATCCCGGGCGCTCTATCTGCTCGTCTACACCTTCCACATGCCGGCTTTCATCCTCATCTCCGGCTATTTCTCACGGAGTTACACCGGCAGGCCCGACCAGCTCAGACGGCTGCTGACCGGGATCGCCGTGCCGTACGTCGTCTTCGAGGTCGTGTACTCCCTGTTCAGGCGCTGGGCGCAGCACGCACCGGAACAGCCGATCAGCCTGCTCGACCCCTTCTATCTGACCTGGTTCCTGGCGGCTCTGTTCATCTGGCGGCTGACCGCGCCGCTGTGGAGGCTGATCCGGTGGCCGGTGCCGGTCGCGCTCGCCCTGGCCTCGCTCGCCGCGCTGACGCCGAACATCGGCGCGGATCTCAACCTCCAGCGCGTACTGCAGTTCCTGCCGTTCTTCGTGCTGGGTCTGTCGCTGAAGCCCGAGCACTTCCAGATGGTGCGGCGCCGGGAGGTGCGGCTGCTCGCGCTGCCGCTCTTCGCGGGCGCGGGCGCCTTCGCGTACTGGGCCTCGCCCCGGATGAACTTCAGCTGGCTCTACCGCTCCAGCAGCGCCCAGGAACTGGGCGAGCCGTGGTGGGTGGGTCTTGTGATGACACTGGCGTTCTTCGGGTGCGCGGCGCTGCTCACGGCCGGGTTCCTGGCCTGGGTGCCGGGCCGCAGGACCTGGTTCACCGTGCTCGGCGCCGGGACGATCTGCGGCTATCTGGGACACGGCCTGCTGATCAAGGCCGCGGACTACGGGCATGTCTTCGAGACGTACGCGTGGCTGAGCGATCCGAGCGGCGAGATCGTGCTCACGGTGATCGCGGCGGCGGCCGTGACGCTGCTGTGCACGCCGCCGGTGCGCAGGGCTCTGCGGTTCGTGACCGAGCCGGAGATGAACTGGGCGTTCCGGCGGGACGCGGCGGAGCTTGGGCCACGGCGCTGAGCCGCGCGGCGCCGAGCTGAGCCGCACGGTGGTGCCGGGCGGGACCGGGCACATGGGTCCGGGGCCCGGTTCCGTCGACCCGTACGGTCAGGCCAGGTCACCGTCCGGCAGGCCCAGCAGGCCGCGTACCTTCGCGTACTTCGCCGTCAGCCGCGTCCGCGTCGCCTCGTCGAGGACCGCGAGCCGCGCCGGATCGGCGTTGTGCGCGAGGTCGGCCTCCTTGACGAGGCGCGCGCCCGGCGTGGCCAGAATGCGTCTCGTGTACTCCTCCAGATCCTCACCCCTGCGCTTGGTGAGGGCGAGGACCATGTCCTTGACCGTCTGCGGCAGCGCGGCCGCGTCCAGCCACTCCCGGGACAGCGCGTCGTCCTCGACGGCGTCGTGCAGCCATCCCGCGGCGATCTGCTCATCGCTCCCGCCACGGACCCGCACACCTTCCGCGACGGCGGCGAGATGCTCGGCGTACGGGCGTCCCGCCTTGTCCGTCTGGGCGGCGTGGGCCTCGCGGGCGACGGCCTCGATCTCGGTGAGCGTGAGATACGGCATGGCACGACTGTACGGGCGCACGGCCGCGCCCTGCCGGGCAGTTGGGCCCCCGGAGCCCCGGGTCAGGGGCGAAAGCCCTGCCCGGCGCTGCGCACAGCCAGGTCGAGCAGCGCGCGGTCACTCCCGCGGCCGGCGATCACCGCAAGCCCCACCGGCAGTCCGTCCACCGACATCCGCGGAAGCACCAGGCACGGCAGTCCCGCGCCGCTCGCCAGGCAGGTGAGGCGGAACGTCCCCTGCCGGGTGGCAGCCTTGCGCGTGCTGTCCTCGTCCGGCAGCGGGGCCGGTCCGCTCGCCGCGGGCAGGAGCAGTACAGCGTCGTCCGGCAGAGCCGCGAGCAGTTCGCGAGCGCTGTGATGGACCACCTCCTCCGCTGCGGTCCGCTCCTCGGGGGTGACCGCGGCGGCGCGGGCGAACCGTGCCTCGACGCCGGGCCCGAACGTCCCGGGATGAGCGCTCACCCAGGCCCCGTCGCACTCCCACACCTCCGCCGCCTGAGCGGTCGCGAAGGCAGCCGCCCGCTCGGCCGGATCGCCTCCGAGGGACGGGACTTCCTCCGTCTTCAGGCCAAGCCGCTCGGCCAGTCCCGCCGCCGCCGGGCCGAAGGCCTCACGTACTCCCGCGTCGGCGAGCGCGACGAGATCCCTCGCCACCAGGGCGGTACGGAAAGGACGTTGGCCCCCGGCGCCGCCTGATGGCAGCAGTACGTCGCCCAGCCGTGCCAGCGTGCGCGCGTCCCGCGCCAGCCAGGCGACCGTGTCGAACGAGGGGGCCAGCGGCAGCATTCCGGCGGCGGGGACGGCACCGTGGGTGGGCCGCAGGCCGTGGAGCCCGCAGTACGAGGCGGGCACCCGGATCGATCCGGCGGTGTCGCTGCCGAGCCCGGCGTCGGCCTGGCCGAGGGCGACCGCGGCGGCCGGTCCGCCGGAGGAGCCGCCGGGGACGCGGCCGGGTGCCGCCGGGTTGGGCGGGGTGCCGTAGTGCGCGTTCGTCCCGTTGAGGCTGTAGGCGAACTCGTCGGTCTGCGCGATGCCGGTCACGTCGGCTCCCGCGGCCAGCAGGGTGCCCACGGCCCACGAGTGCGCGCTCTGGGGTTCCGCCTCGGCGAGCCAGGCCGGATTGCCGGCGCCCAGCCGGTGGCCGGCGACGGCGTGCACGTCCTTGACCGCCAGCCGTACGCCGTGCAGCGGGCCGCTGCCGGACCCGGCGACCAGAGGATTGCCGCGCTCGCGCCAGACCGCGGTGTCTGTCGTCGCCATCAGGACTCCTCAGGACGCCGTCGTGGGCGTTCGAGCATCTCAGGCCCCCGTCCGGCGGCTAAGGACAAAACACCTGCCGGCCCCCCTACGCCTCGCGGCAGAGGAGCAGCAGCGCCCGGTCGTCGTTGACGTCCTTCGCGACGGCCTCGATCAGATGCCAGGCCGCGCCCTCGAACCCCGAGGCGACATAGCGGTCGGCCTCACCGGTGAGGCGGTCTATGCCCTCGCTGATGTCACGGCCCGACGCCTCCACCAGGCCGTCGGTGAAGAGCATCAGTACGTCGCCGACGCGCAGGGAGCCCTTGACCGGGTCGAACTGTGCCCCGTCGTACACCCCCAGGAGCGGGCCTTCGGCGCCCTTCTCCTCCCAGCGGCCGCTGCCCGCGTTCAGCTGGAGCGCGGGCAGATGGCCCGCCGAGAACAGTTCGTAGTCTCCGGAGTCCAGGTCCAGGACGAGATGGATGGAGGTCGCGAAGCCCTCGTCCCAGTCCTGGCGGAGCAGATAGCCGTTGGCCGCGGGCAGGAAGCCGTGCGGTGGCAGGGAGCCGAGCAGACCCCCGAACGCGCCGGACAGCAGCAGCGCACGCGAGGCGGCGTCCATGCCCTTGCCCGAGACGTCGGTGAGGATGACCTCCAGAGTGCGGCCGCCGTTCGTACGGGCCGCCACCACGAAGTCGCCGGAGAAGGACTGGCCGCCGGCCGGGCGGAGCGACATCTCGCGGTGCCAGCCCTTGGGGAGCCGGGGCAGGGCGCTCTGCACCCGGATGCGTTCACGCAGGTCGAAGAGCATCGTCCCGCCGCGCCGCCAGGGCACTCCGACCCGGGCTCTGAACTGGGCTATCAGCAGTCCGAAGAGACCGCAGGCGGCGACGGCGAGAACCGTTCCAGGGGTCACGCGCGCGGGGCCCTCGGCGTACGGGCCGAGGACGACCGACTCGACGATCAGCGCCGCCGCTGCCGCCGCGTACAGACCCAGCAGGCTCGCCGGACGCAGCAGCAGCCCGCCCGCCACGATCGGCAGGACGAGGGCCGCCGGGGAGACCCAGACGGGCATCACGACCGTGCCCCAGGTGAAGGCCGGGATCGTCAGCAGCAGCCCGACGAGCGCGATCCAGTCGGAGCCGTCGCCGCGGAAGTAGTCGACTCCGGATTTGCGCAGCGCGATGCGTCCCCGGTGCACGGCTTTCCGCAACCGGGCCGTGAACGAGTCTGCTGCAGAGCCGCGGGCCATTGCCGTGGACCCTATCCACCCGCCCGCCATCCGTGCAGGGGGACCCCGGTGACAATGCGTTCGAAATCGGGTCGCCTCGGCGCCGTTGCCCTGGTAGGCATGGCATATGACTCTCGAACTTCGCGTACTGCGCCGTACCGAATGGGACCTCTGGTACGGCAAGTTGGAGCGCGCGTTCGGTGGTGTGGCGGAGGCCCCTGAAGAACGTGAGCTTTACCATTCGCTGACCGAGCACGAGCGCTCCATCGGCGCCTGGGACGGCGACGAGTGCGTCGGGACGGCCGGGGCGTTCACGTTCGGGGTCTCGGTGCCGGGCGGCGCGATGGTGCCCGCCGCGGGCGTGACGATGGTCAGCGTGGCCGCGACACACCGCCGCCGCGGGGTGCTCACCGCGATGATGCGCCGCCAGCTCGACGACGTACGCGGCTGGGGCGAGCCGATCGCCGTACTGACGGCGTCGGAACCGGAGATCTACGGACGATTCGGCTACGGCCTCGGGACCCAGCAGATGTCCCTGACGATCGACACCGTCCGGGGACACATCGCCCTCCCCGAGGGCGCTGACGCGGTCCGGCTGCGCTTCGCGGACGTCGCGGAGGTCGCAGCGGAGTGCGAGGCGGTGTACGTCCGCACCATCGGCTCACGGCCCGGCATGCTCGCCCGCAGGCCCGGCTGGGAGCGGCTGCCGCTGCTCGACCCGGAGACCGAGCGGCACGGTGCCTCGCCGATGCAGTGCGTGGTCGCCGAGCGGGAGGGCGAGATCGTCGGTTTCGTGCGCTTCCACACCAAGCCGGACTGGGATGCGCGCGGCCCCAAGGGCAGCATCACCCTGCGGCACATCGAGGCGCTCGACCCGGTGACGTACGCCGTACTGTGGGGCTTCCTCTTCGACATCGACCTGACGGTGCAGGTGCTGGCGCGCAATAGGCCGGTGGACGATCCGCTGCTGCATCTCGTCAATGACATCCGGCGGTGCGAAGTGCGGGTGCGGGACGGCATGTTCGTACGGCTCGTGGAGCTGGGCGCGGCCCTGGAGGCGCGTACGTACCAGACGCCGGTGGATGTCGTCTTCGACGTCGAGGACGCCTTCTGCCCCTGGAACGCGGGCCGTTGGCGGCTGACCGGCGACCACAAGGGCGCGTCCTGCAAGCGGACCGAGGACCACGCGGATCTGGCCCTGTCCGTACGGGAGTTGGGCGCGGCCTATCTGGGCGGGGTTTCGCTGGTCGCGCTGGCGGGGGCGGGGAGGGTGCGGGAGCTGCGGCAGGGGGCGCTGGCCGAGGCGTCGGTGGCGTTCGCCTCGGACGTCGCGCCCTGGTTGCCGCACGGCTTCTAGTTCCTGTCCGGTCGATCAGGCCGGATCAGTGAGCGGGGTCTGGTGCGTGCAGCTGCAAGGCGGAGGAAGGAGCCGACGCGGAGCGTCGGCGACTGACGACAACACAGCAGATGGGCGTGCCAGGGCACGCGAGCCCGGCAAGATCGGCCGGACAGGACCTAGTACGTCACGCGCGCCGGTACCTCAGGCCTGCTGGCAGCCCGGGCACCAGAAAAGATTGCGTGCGGCGAGACCGGCGGTGCGGATCTCGCCGCCGCAGACATGGCAGGGCAGGTGTGCCCGGCGGTAGACGTAGACCTCGCCGCCGTGGTCGTCGACTCGCGGCGGGCGGCCCATCGCCTCGGGGGTGTGCTCGGGGCGGACGGTGTCGATGCGGTTGTTGCGTACTCCTTCGCGCATCAGCTCCACGAGGTCCACCCAGATCGCGGTCCACTCGCCGTGGGTGAGGTCCTTGCCCGTGCGGTAGGGGTCGATGCCGTGCCGGAACAGGACCTCGGCGCGGTAGACGTTGCCCACGCCCGCGATGATCTTCTGGTCCATGAGCAGCGCGGCGACGGTGGTGCGGGAGCGGGAGACACGGGCCCAGGCGCGGTCAGGATCGTCGCCGGGGCGCAGCGGGTCGGGGCCCAGGCGCTCGTGTATCGCCGTCTTCTCGCCGTCGGCGATCAGCGCGCAGGCCGTGGGCCCGCGCAGATCGACATACGCCGTCGCGTTGGCCAGCCGCAGCCGCACGGTGTCGGTCGGCGGCGGCGCGGGCGCGTCGCCGAAGGCGACCTTGCCGAACAGGCCGAGATGGATATGGACCCAGCCGAGCGGGCCGAAGCCGAGGAAGAGGTGCTTGCCGTGCGCCTCGGTGCTCTCAAGAGCCTGGTCGTCGAGCAGCGCCGCGCTGTCGGAGAACTTCCCCTGCGGGCTGGTCGCCCGCACAGGCCGGCCGCCGAACCTCTCGAAGTGGTCGGCGGCCAGTCGGTGGATCGTATGGCCCTCGGGCACGCTCAGCCCTGCTGCGGGTGGTGGGCCGGGATCGGGGGAAGCTCGCCGGTCTCCTCGTACGCCGAGAGCATCTCGATACGGCGGGTGTGACGCTCCTCACCCGAGTACGGGGTGGAGAGGAAGATCTCGACGAACTTCACCGACTCTTCCAGCGTGTGCATCCGGCCGCCGATGGAGATCACGTTCGCGTTGTTGTGCTCACGGCCGAGCGCTGCGGTCTGCTCGCTCCAGGCGAGTGCGGCGCGCACTCCCTTGACCTTGTTGGCGGCGATCTGCTCGCCGTTGCCGGAGCCGCCGATCACGATGCCCAGGCTGTCCGGGTCCGCGGCCGTCTTCTCGGCGGCACGCAGACAGAACGGGGGGTAGTCGTCCTGGGCGTCGTAGATGTGGGGACCGCAGTCGACGGGCTCGTGGCCATGGGCCGTGAGCCACTCGACGAGGTGGTTCTTGAGTTCGAAGCCTGCATGGTCGGAGCCGAGGTACACGCGCATGATCCGAGTGTGGCACGCGAGTGTCCGGGTAGCGGTGACCGGGGTCAGGCCCTGTCGGGGCCGCGGGCTTCCGCCTATCACCCGGACCTAACGATCCGGAGACGGGACTTCACACATCTGGAGTCGCGCGTTTGAATGCGGGGGCTCGTGACCCGAGTGCACTCAAACCTAAGGATTCGTCCATGACCTCGCAGCAGACCCTCACGAAGGAAGGCGAGAAGGCCGGTACGACCGGTAACTCGCAGCCCTCAGGTGGTCTCCAGGCCGGACTCAAGAACCGGCATCTGTCCATGATCGCCATCGGCGGTGTGATCGGCGCCGGACTGTTCGTCGGCTCCAAGGCCGGTATCGCCGCGGCGGGACCGGCCATCCTCCTCTCGTACGCACTCGTGGGTGCACTGGTCGTCTTCGTGATGCGGATGCTCGGCGAGATGGCGGCGGCCAACCCGACCTCCGGCTCCTTCTCCGCCTACGCGGACCGGGCGCTCGGCCGCTGGGCCGGGTTCTCCATCGGCTGGCTCTACTGGTTCTTCTGGGTCGTCGTGCTGGCGGTCGAGGCGACGGCCGGCGCGGACATCCTCGAAGGCTGGGTACCGGCGGTCCCGCAGTGGGGCTGGGCGCTGATCGTGATGGTCGTGCTGACGGCGACGAACCTCGTGTCCGTGTCCTCGTACGGCGAGTTCGAGTTCTGGTTCGCGGGCATCAAGGTCGTGGCGATCGGCGCGTTCATCGTGATAGGCCTGCTGGCCGTCTTCGGCGTGCTGCCGGGCTCCGACAACCCCGGCGCGGGCTTCGCGCACCTGACGGACGCCGGCGGATTCATGCCGAACGGCGCGGGCGCGATCCTCACCGGCGTGCTGATGGTCGTCTTCTCCTTCATGGGCAGCGAGATCGTGACCCTGGCGGCGGGCGAGTCCGAGGACCCGCGGCGCGCGGTCACCAAGGCGACGAACAGCGTGATCTGGCGGATCGGCGTCTTCTACCTGGGCTCGATCTTCGTGGTGCTGACGCTGCTGCCGTGGAACGACAAGTCGATCCTCGCCAAGGGCTCGTACGTCGCGTCCCTGGACTCGATCGGGATCGCGCACGCCGGGCAGATCATGAACGTGATCGTGCTGACGGCCGTGCTGTCGTGCCTCAACTCCGGCCTGTACACCGCCTCCCGCATGGCGTTCTCGCTCGGACGGCGCGGGGACGCGCCGAAGGCCTTCGGCGCTGCGAACTCGCGGGGCGTGCCGCAGGCGGCGATCCTCGGCTCTGTCGTCTTCGGCTTCCTCGCCGTCTTCTTCAACTACAAGTGGCCCGACACGGTCTTCGCGTTCCTGCTGAACGCGTCCGGTGCGGTCGCGCTGTTCGTGTGGCTGGTCATCTGCGTCACCCAGCTGCGGATGCGCGGCATCATCCTGCGCGAGTCGCCGGACAAGCTCATCGTGCGGATGTGGCTCTTCCCGTATCTGACGTGGCTGACGATCGGCATGATCGTTTTCGTGCTCGGCTACATGGTCTACGACGGTGGCGACGCGCGGGAGCAGGTGCTGCTGTCGCTGCTGGTGGCGGTGCTCGTGGTGGGCGTCGCGGTGGTGCGGCAGATGCTGGGCAAGGGCGGCGCGGTTGCCGATGCCGATCAGAGCGGTGTGAAGGACTCGGTCAGGTCTTCGTAACCCGGCGCGAGCGTAGACGGATGGGCCCGCGGCCGTTGTTGGCCGCGGGCCCTCACGTTTTGAAATCAAGCACCGCCGGCATCAGCCGCGGCGGCCGACGAGCTTCCAGGCCGCGGGCAGTGCACCCATCGCCAGCGCAGCCTTCAGCGCGTCTCCGATCAGGAACGGCGTCAGACCGGCGGCGACGGCCTTCGACAGCGTCATACCGGCGGCCAGCGCGAGATACGGGACACCGACCGCGTAGATGATCAGCGAGCCGACCGCCATCGCCCCCGCGGTGCGCAGCACCGAGCGGTCGGCGCCGCGGCGCGCGAGGGCGCCGACGACCGTGGCCGCGAGCATCATGCCGAGGATGTAGCCGAAGGACGGCATCCCGTAGCCCGACGTCGCCTGCGCGAACCACGGCATGCCCGCCATGCCCGCCACCGCGTACAGCGCGAGGGACAGGAACCCGCGACGGGCGCCGAGCGCGGTGCCGACGAGAAGGGCCGCGAAGGTCTGGCCGGAGACCGGGACCGGTGAGCCGGGGACCGGGACGGCGATCTGGGCCGCGATGCCGGTGAGCGCGGCGCCGCCGAGTACGAGCGCGATGTCCTTCGTACGGGATGCGGGCAGCAGGTCGGCGAGGACCACTCCGGGGCGGGACGTGACGGAAGCAGTACTCATCGGGACTCCGCTGAAGCGAGGACGGGTTGGGGACACGGCGACGCTAACCCGCGGGGAAGGTGCTGATCACGGTCGGCCGACGACAAAGGCCCACTCCGCCAGTTGGTGGGGATCGAACAAAGGCGGCGCGAGATGCGCGAGTTGGCGTGATTCTCATCACTGAGGTCGGAGCATGGTCGGCTCGTTTTGCGCGGAGGGGCCGATGTTGGGGACACTGTGGGATCTTGCCAAATGAACCGGGAGGGCAAGAAGCAGGTGGGCGTGAGGATGTGTTCACCAGGTGTAAGCCTGGTGCCCGTATAGCGGACATCCGTTCCGTGTCAGCGGTACACGCAACCAGACTGTGGTCCTCTCCCCGTCTCAGCTACTGAACAGGGCACGCCCATGTCTCGGACCTCCGCGCCCGCGCCCGTCGACCAGCAGGCCGACGCTCCGCTCTCGCACGGACTCAAACAACGCCATCTCTCGATGATCGCCCTCGGCGGCGTCATCGGAGCCGGACTCTTCGTCGGATCCGGCGCGGGCATCGCCGCGGCCGGCCCGTCGATCGTCATCGCGTATGCGATTTCCGGCCTTCTTGTCATGCTCGTGATGCGCATGCTCGGCGAGATGTCGGCGGCGAACCCGGCATCAGGCTCCTTCTCGGTGCATGCCGACCGGGCAATCGGCCCCTGGGCCGGATTCACGGCGGGCTGGGCGTTCTGGTTCCTGCTCTGTGTGGCCGTCGGCCTCGAAGGCATCGGTGCGGCGAAGATCATGACGGGCTGGCTTCCCGGCACGCACGAGTGGGCCTGGGTCGCGCTGTTCATGCTGGTGTTCTGCGGCACGAACCTGGCTGCCGTGAAGAACTTCGGCGAGTTCGAGTTCTGGTTCGCGGCGATCAAGGTCGGCGCGATCGCCCTCTTCCTGGGCATCGGCGTGCTGGCGATCCTCGGCATCCTGCCCGGCACGGACGCGCCCGGCACCGCCAACCTCACCGGCGACGGCGGCTTCCTGCCGAACGGCACAGAGGGTCTCGTCGTCGGACTGCTCGCCTCTGTCTTCGCGTACGGCGGTCTGGAGACGGTCACCATCGCCGCGGCCGAGTCCGAGCACCCGGTGCAGGGCGTCGCCAAGGCCGTGCGTACGGCGATGTGGCGTATCGCTGTCTTCTACATCGGCTCGATGGCGGTCATCGTCACGCTGGTCCCGTGGGGCGACCCGAAGGTCGTCGAGAAGGGCCCGTACGTCGCGACGCTGGACCATCTGGGCATCCCCGCGGCCGGTCAGATCATGAACGTGGTCGTGCTGGTGGCCCTGCTCTCGGCGATGAACGCCAACGTCTACGGCGCCTCCCGCATGGCCTGCTCGCTGGTCGCCCGCGGCCAGGGCCCGAAGGCGCTCGGCCGGACCTCCGGCGGGGTGCCGCGCACCGCGGTGCTGGTGTCGTCCGTGTTCGGGTTCCTGTGCGTACTGCTCAGCTACTGGCGGCCCAACGACGTCTTCATGTGGCTGCTCAACATGATCGGCGCGATCATTCTGGTCGTATGGATCTTCATCGCGGTCTCGCAGCTGGTGCTGCGCCGACGCACCGAGCGCGAGGACCCCTCGAAACTCGTCGTGAAGATGTGGCTCTACCCGGCGCTGACGTGGGTCGCGCTCGCGGGCATGGTCGCGGTCTTCGTCCTGATGGCACGGGAGCCGGACACCCGCACGCAGCTCTACTACACGGGTGGACTGACCGTGGCGCTGGCGATCGTGGGCTACGTCCGCCAGGTGCGGGATCGGCGGGTCCGGGCCGCCGGCTGAGTTCCCCCACCGGCCGCACATTCAGCCCGTCCGGCGTGTGACGACACTCCCCCTACGCCCTGCGGGCGTAGGGGGAGTACGGCATTCGGGCGGACCGGGCACGCAGGACATGACGCGGACACTCCCCCGCCTCCTCACCGCAACCCGGCGTGGCAAAGCGCAATGAACAAACGCGCCCCACGACCGAGTCCGATGAGGAGACCCGCATGCCCGCGATGCCGAGACGCCGTTCGATCCTGCTCGCCGCAGGCGCCGCCACCGCCACCGCCGCCGTGACCGCCGCTCTGCCCGCCGCCGCGGAAGAGCATCAACACCCGCACCCCGCACGCCCGTTGGTGTTTGGCCACCGCGGCTCCGCGGGCTGGCGGCCCGAGCACACGGCCGCCGCGTACACCTTCGTCCGGCACGAGAACGAGATCTCACAGACGACGGACATCGCGAAGCACCCCGAGTTCGCGGAGCGCCGCACGACGAAGACGGTCGACGGGCGCGCGGTGACCGGCTGGTTCACCGAGGACTTCACGCTCGCCGAGCTGAAGACCCTCCGGGCGGTCGAGCGACTGCCGCTGATCCGCAACCGCAATACCGTTTTCGACGGCACCCAGCAGATCATGACCTTCCAGGAGGTCGTCGATCTCGCTCGCGCGCTGGCCAAGCGGTACGGCCGAAGGGTCGCCGTCTTCCCCGAGACCAAGCATCCGACGTACTTCCGCTCCAGCGGCCTCCCGCTGGAGCCCGAGCTCGTGCGCGTCGTCCGCAGGAACCGGCTCGGCGCCCGCGAGTGCGTCATCCAGTCCTTCGAGCCGCCCAGCCTGCTGCGGATCGCGGACGCGCGGCTGCGGCTTCCGCTGTGGCAGGCGATCGGCACCACCGGTGGTCCCTACGGCCACACCGCGACGTATGCCCAGATGATGAAGCCCGACGGGCTGCGCGAGATCGCGGAGTACGCGGACTGGATCGGCCCGGACAAGTCCTCGGTCGTCGCGCCCTCGGCGCTACTGGCGGACGCGCACACCGCGGGCCTGAAGGTGGGTGCGTACACCTTCCGCGCGGAGAACCAGTTCCTGCCCGCGGCGCTGCGCCGCGGGACGAATCCCAACGACTTCGGTGACGCGTTCGGCGAGTACGCCCTGCACTACGGGCTCGGCGCGGTCGTCACCGACTTCCCGGACCTCGCCGTGATCGCCAGGGACCAGTGGGCCGCGGCAGGGAGCCCGGAGTCCTAGGGCCGGCGCCTGATCATGACCCGACCCTCTTGCTGCTAGCCTGCACTTGCATAAGATGTGCAATAAGCAGTCGGAGGGACCGGACAGACATGGCCGTTTACACGCTTCCTGAACTTCCTTATGACTACGCGGCGCTCGAACCGGTCATCAATCCGCAGATCATCGAGCTCCACCACGACAAGCACCACGCCGCCTACGTCAAGGGCGCCAACGACACCCTGGAGCAGCTCGAAGAGGCCCGCGACAAGGAGGAATGGGGGACGATCAACGGCCTGGAGAAGAATCTCGCGTTCCATCTTTCCGGCCACATCCTGCACTCGATCTACTGGCACAACATGACCGGCGACGGCGGCGGTGAGCCGCTGGCCGCGGACAGCGTCGGCGAGCTCGCGGACGCGATCGCCGAGTCCTTCGGATCCTTCGCCAAGTTCAGGTCCCAGCTGACCAAGGCCTCCGCGACCACCCAGGGTTCGGGCTGGGGCGTTCTCGCGTACGAGCCGGTCAGCGGGCGTCTGATCGTCGAGCAGGTCTACGACCACCAGGGCAACGTCGGCCAGGGCTCGATCCCGATCCTGGTCTTCGACGCCTGGGAGCACGCGTTCTACCTTCAGTACAAGAACCAGAAGGTGGACTTCATCGAGGCGATGTGGCAGGTCGTCAACTGGCAGGACGTAGCCAGGCGTTACGACCGTGCCAAGGAGCGCACCCCGCTCATCACCCCGTGAACGGGGGAACCTGAAGCGTCCTGCCCGTGATCGTCTTCTCAGCCTTCACGTGCGGGCGGTATGACGAAGGACCCCCGCGAGAACCTGACTCGCGGGGGTCCTTCCAGGAGCAAGGATCGAAGGGAGAGGTCAGTCGAAGATCGGGCCCTGCGTGCGCGTGCGCTTGATCTCGTAGAAGCCGGGGATCGACGCGACCATCAGCGTGCCGTCCCAGAGCTTCGCCGCCTCCTCGCCCTTCGGGGCGGGCGTGACGACCGGGCCGAAGAACGCGAGCTGCTCGCCGTCCGAGCCCGGGACCGCGATGACGGGGGTGCCGACGTCCTGGCCGACCTTGTCGATGCCCTCCTTGTGGGAGGCGCGCAGCTCGGCGTCGTACGCGTCGGAGTCGGCGTACTCGATCAGCTCGGCCGGGAGGCCCACCTCCTCCAGCGCGCCGGCTATGGCCTCGCGGGTCGCGCCCTCGCCGCGGTTGTGGAAGCGGGTGCCGAGCGCGGTGTAGAGGTCCCCGAGCACCTCGTCGCCGTGCTTCTGCTGCGCGGCGATGACGACGCGGACGGGGCCCCACGCCTCCTTCATGGCCTCGCGGTATTTCTCGGGGAGCTCGTCGAGCTTGGGCTCGTTCAGGACGGCGAGGCTCATCACATGCCAGCGGACCTCTACGTCGCGGACCTTCTCCACTTCGAGCATCCAGCGCGAGGTCATCCACGCCCAGGGGCAGAGGGGGTCGAACCAGAAGTCGACGGGGGTCTTGCCGGTCTGACCGTTCTCGGACATGTCTCTCCTCGGTATGGGTCACGCACGCCTCCAACGGGCAACGCAGATGGTCACCGGACGATTCCCGCACGCACCCCGCTCAGGTGTGCATGGGAGGATCGGTCCTGTCCGAACGAGACACGAAGGAGTGCCCGTGCCCGGTGAGAATCTGTCCCGCGACGAGGCCCGTCGACGGGCCGAGCTGGTGTCCGTCGACGGGTACGAGGTTGCCCTCGATCTGCGATCCGCGGTCGGGGAGCCCCGGGAGGGCTCCGGGCCACGCACCTTCCGTTCGGTGACGACGATCCGCTTCCGCTGCGGCGAGCCGGGCGCATCGACCTTCGCGGATCTGCTGGCGCCTGTCGTGACAGCCGTCACGCTGAACGGCGAGAAGCTGGACGCGGCCGCCGTCTTCGACGGCTCGCGGATCGCGCTCGACTCTCTGGCCGCGGAGAACGTACTGGTCGTGGACGCGCAGTGCGCGTACAGCCGTACCGGCGAGGGACTGCACCGCTTCGTCGACCCGGAGGACGGCGAGGTCTATCTCTACACGCAGTACGAGCCGGCCGACGCCCGCCGAGTCTTCGCCACCTTCGAGCAGCCGGACCTCAAGGCGCCGTTCCGCTTCGAGGTGACCGCGCCGGAGGGCTGGACCGTCTGGAGCAACGGCGAGGGCGCTCGGGACGAGGACGGGGTGTGGCGTTTCGCCGAGACGAAGCCGATCTCCTCGTACATCACGGCGGTCGTGGCCGGTCCGTACCACTACGAGACCGACGTCTACACCCGCACCTTCGACGACGGGACGACGCTGGAGATCCCGCTCGGCGCGATGTGCCGCAAGGGACTCGCCAGGCACTTCGACGCCGACGACATCTTCCTGGTGACGAGGCAGGGACTGGACTTCTTCCACGACCACTTCGACTACCCGTACCCTTTCGGGAAGTACGACCAGGCGTTCGTGCCGGAGTACAACATCGGGGCGATGGAGAACCCGGGCTGTGTGACCTTCCGCGAGGAGTTCATCTTCCGGGGGAAGGTGACGCAGGCGTCGTACGAGCGCCGGGCGAACGTCATCCTGCACGAGATGGCGCACATGTGGTTCGGCGATCTGGTCACCATGGTGTGGTGGGACGACCTGTGGCTGAAGGAGTCCTTCGCGGACTTCATGGGCACCTTCTCGATGGTGGGGGCGACCCGCTTCACCAACGGCTGGATCACCTTCGCCAACAACCGCAAGTCGTGGGCGTACCGGGCGGACCAGCTGCCCTCCACCCATCCGATCACGGCCGACATCCGTGACCTGGAGGACGCCAAGCTGAACTTCGACGGCATCACGTACGCGAAGGGCGCGTCAGTACTGAAGCAGCTCGTCGCGTACGTCGGCCAGGACGCCTTCCTGGAGGGCGCGCGGCGCTACTTCAAGCGGCACGCGTACGGGAACACACGCCTCGCCGACCTGTTGGCGGTGCTCGAAGAGACGTCCGGGCGGGACATGGCGACCTGGTCGCGGTCCTGGCTGGAGACGGCGGGCGTCAACTCGCTGACCCCTGTGGTGACGTACGACGCGGGCGAGCGGATCACCGAGCTCGCGGTGGCGCAGGACACTGCGTCTGATTCTGCGGCTCCGCCGCGCGGCGAGCTGCGGCCGCACCGGGTGGCGGTCGGTCTCTACCGCGGCGAGGCGGGTGCGCTGGTGCGTTACGCCGGCGCCGAGGTGGACGTCACCGGGCCACGGACGGTCGTGGACGCCCTCGCTGGCGCCGAGCGGCCCGAACTGATCCTGGTCAACGACGAGGACCTGACGTACTGCAAGATCCGCTTCGACGAGGGCTCCCTGGCGACGCTGCGCAGCCACCTGGGCGACATCACGGACCCGCTGGCGCGGGCGCTGTGCTGGTCGGCGCTGTGGAATCTGACGCGGGACGCGCTGATGCCCGCGCGGGACTTCATCGACCTGGTGCTGCGGTTCGCGGGACGCGAGTCGGACATCGGCGTGCTGCAGATGCTGCACATGTGGGCACGCTCGGCGCTGCACCACTACGCCGCGCCCGCCTGGCGCGAGCAGGGCGCACGGCTGCTCGCGGAGGGCGCGCTGCGGGAGCTGCGGCAGTCCGAGCCGGGCAGCCAGCACCAGCTGACGTGGGCGCGGTTCTTCGCCACGACGGCGACGTCGGCGGCGGATCTGCAGCTGCTGCGGGGCCTGCTGGAGGGTTCGGCGAAGATCGACGGCCTGGACGTGGACCAGGAACTGCGGTGGGCCTTCGTGGAGCCGCTGGCCTCGCACGGGGTGGCGGACGAGACCTTCATCGCGGCTGAGCTCGCCCGCGACGACACCGCCTCGGGCAGGCGCCACCAGGTCCGCTGCCTGGCTGCGCGCCCGTCGGCGGCGGTCAAGGACCAGGCGTGGGCGCAGGTCGTCGAGTCGGACTCGCTGTCCAACGCGCTGGTAGAAGCGACGATTTCGGGCTTCGCGCAGGCGGGGCAGCGGGAGCTGCTGGCACCGTACGTGCCGAAGTACTTCGAGGCGATCGAGCGCGTGTGGGAGGAGCGGTCGATCCAGATCGGCATGGACGTGGTGAAGGGCCTGTTCCCGGGCCTGCAGGACAGCGAGGCGACGCTGGCGGCGACGGATGCGTGGCTTGCGGCACACGAGGGGGCGGCGCCGGCGCTGAGGCGGCTGGTGCGGGAGTCGCGGGACGACTTGGCGAGGGGGCTGCGGGCGCAGGCGTGCGACGCGGGGGCGGCGGGCTGACGCGGACGGGGTGCGCCTGCGGCGGGCCTTGTCCCCTACCCGCCCTCCCCCTACGGCCTGGCGGCCGTGGGAGGTACCCCCATCCCGAACTGGGGCAAGCCCCAGACCCCGTACGCGCTTCGCGCGTGTCCTCAAACGCCGGACGGGCTGAAGAATTCAGCCCCTCCGGCGATTGAGGCGCGGGGTCCGGGGCGGAGCCCCGGCGGAGGCTCACGCCGCTGCGTCTGATCGGCAGTCGAACGCCCGTACTTTAGGACGAGGTTGTCCCGAAATGTCGACGGGCCTGTAACAGCGGTTAGCCCCCCGGCCCCCCGCGGGCATCCCCGTCGCATGAACCACAACACCCCGCTCTCCCCCCTCCCCCTCTCCCACCTCTCCGACGTCCAGCGCCGCGTCCTGTCCGCCGCGCAGCTGCGGGCACACGGAGTGTCCGCCGCGCGGACCACCGCGCAGTGCCGGCCCGGTGGGCCCTGGCAGTCGCTGCTGCCCGGGGTGTTTCTGCTGCACCCCGGTCCGCCGACGAGCGAGGAGCGGCTGCACGGCGCGCTCCTGTACGCCGGGCGCCCGGTCATTCCCGCGCAGGGCGAGCCCCGGAGCTCCGCGCCCCGCTACGGGGAGGTCATGGTCACCGGGCTGGCCGCGCTGGCCCTGCATCAGTTCTCCTCCGCCCCGGCGCTCCTCTCCCTCGAACGGATCGACGTCCTCGTGCCCCGTACCCGGCGGCTGCGGTCGACCGGTTGCGTCCGGCTCGTGCGCTCGCACGAGCTGCCGGGACCGCAGGAGATCACCGGCGTGCCCGTCGCGCCCGTGGCGCGTGCCCTCGCTGACGCCGTGGCGGAGCTCGCGGATGCCCAGGTGGTACGGCAGCTGCTCACCGAGGCCGTCCGGGGCGGGCACTGCGAACCCGCCGCGGTCGTCAAAGAGCTGAACCGGGCTCGGCTGCTGAACCGCCCCCATGTCGTCGACGCCGTCGACCGGCTGCTCGCCGAGGGCCGGGCACTGGCCGAGGACCTGCTGTACGACCTGGTGCGCGAACACGGCCTGCCCGCCCCCGTGTGGAACGTGGACCTGCGTCTTCCCGGCGGCCCGCACCTCGGCGGCCTCGATGCCTACTGGCCCGAACAGGCCGTCGCCGTCGAGCTGGACACCCGTGCGCCCCGCCACGACGAGGACGCGCTCTGGTCGGAGTACGCCCGTAAGCGCGAGCATCTGGAGCGGCTCGGCATCACCGTCGTGTACATCACGCCGCGCAGGCTGCGTGATGCGCCGCAGCAGCAGGCGACCGTGGTCCGCACCGCCCTGATGGCGGCGGCGGACCGCGACCCGGCCGCCTATGTCGTGGTGCTCCCGCGCTGAGCGATCAGCCGCTCGCATACGGCGTTGCCCGGGGTGGGAGGGTTGAGCGGCTATCGGCCATTGCGGACGATACGGCCCACCGGGGGCCTGGAGCGCCACAGTTCCAGACCGATGTCGACGAGCTCGACCCGCTCCAGAGCGGTCACCGAGGCGAGCGGATGCCAGGCCGCGAGGTCCGTCGACCCGTCCGTCTCATGGCGCAGCTCGCCGCCGGTGACCCTGCCCTCGTACACGATGCGCAGCCCCTGGAAGTCGGCGAACGCACCGAGTCTGCGAGGGTACTGGCGGCGGATGGTGTCCAGGCCGAGCAGTGCGGTCATCTCCGACGCGTAGCCCGTCTCTTCCTCGACCTCGCGGACGACGGTGTCGAGCGGGTCCTCCCCGTGGTCCATGCCGCCTCCGGGAAGCGTCCACTTCTTGGCCCCGTCGCGGGCCACCCAGCGGGCGAGCAGGATCTGTTCCTCCCGTACGCACACGGCGTAGGCCGCAACCCTCAACTCCCTGTTCCGCAACTGCTTGTTCATGCGGTGAGGGTAGACGTACGCCCAAGATCCCCATTTCAGTGGAGGTGGGTCCCGGCGGCGCCGGTGCTCCATGGCCGTGTGCGGCAACCGGGCGAAGGCCTCGCGACACCACACCCTCGGACGCGGGGACTGAATCTCCCCTTTGTCCCTCATGGCGTACCGTCCGCAGTGGCGGGTTTCCGCCATGACCACATCATGCCTCTGACAACTCTCCACAAACCCCTGTCACTTACGCAAGGCTGAGCGGTCATCCGGCACCGAATTCCGGACCCTTCCTTTCACAAGCAGGGATGCTGATGACCCCCCAATCCCAGAGCCCTCTTTCCGGGCGCTCCGTACCAGGTCACAGACGCGCGGCCCGCATCGCGGCCGCCGCATCGATCGTGGCCGCACTGGTAGCAGCAGGCGCCGTACCCGCTTTCTCGGCCGCGCCCGCCGACGACCCGGGCACGTCCGCCGGCGTCAAGGCGACCTCGTCCGGCAAGCTCGGCTCGGCCGACGAGGAACTCCTCGCCCAGGCCGAGGCCAAGGGTGAGAAGAGCGTGACCGTCATGGTCGCCACCGCGCCCGGCGCGACCGAGCAGGTCGCCGGGCAGCTCGACGCGGTCGAGGGTGCCGTGGTCGGCAAGACGTACGACCAGCTCGGCTATGTGCGGGCCACCCTCCCCACCGGCAAGGCGGAGGCCGCGCTCAAGGCGGCCGCCAAGCTTTCCAGCGTCCACGGCATCGACCTCAAGCACGAGGTCAAGCTGGACGACCCGACCCCGGCAGCCGACTCCGCCAAGTCCGCGGGCACCGCGGCCGCGCAGACGACGCAGTACCCGGCGCCGGGCAAGAACACCCCGGCGAAGAACCCGTACAACCCGTCCTTCGAGACCGGCGCTGTCGACTTCGTCAAGGAGCACCCCAAGGCCGACGGCCGCGGTGTGACCATCGGCATCCTCGACTCCGGCGTCGACCTCGGCCACCCGGCGCTGCAGAAGACCACCACCGGCGAGCGCAAGATCGTCGACTGGGTCACGGCGACCGACCCGGTGGCGGACGGCGACGCCACCTGGCGCCGGATGACGCTCGATGTCAGCGGCCCGACGTTCACCGTCAACGGCCGGACGTACTCCGCCCCGGCGGGCGCGTACAAGTTCAACCTCTTCGCCGAGGCCGCCACCAAGGGCGGCGACATGGCCGGTGACCTCAACCGGGACGGCGACACCACCGACGTCTGGGGCGTGCTGTACGACGCGGGCACCCGCACCGCCCGGGTCGACCTCGACAACGACGGCAACTTCGCCAACGACACCGTGATGAAGCCGTACAAGAACGGCTTCCAGGTCGGCTACTTCGGCACCGACAACCCGGCCACCGACGTCGTCGAGCGCATTCCGTTCGTCATCGAGGTCCGCAAGGACGTCGTCTACAACGCCGCGGGCGCCAAGGCCGACTACGTCAACATCGGCGTCATCGAGTCCGAGCACGGCACGCACGTCGCCGGCATCACCGCCGCCAACAGCCTCTTCGGCGGCCGGATGAACGGCGCCGCCCCCGGCGCCAAGCTGGTCTCCTCGCGCGCCTGCACCTGGAGCGGCGGCTGCACCAACGTCGCGCTTACCGAGGGCATGGCCGACCTGGTCATCAACCGCGGCGTGGACATCGTCAACATGTCCATCGGCGGTCTGCCCGCGCTGAACGACGGCAACAACGCCCGCGCGGAGCTCTACACCCGCCTCATCGACACCTACGGCGTCCAGCTGGTCATCTCGGCCGGCAACGAGGGTCCGGGCACCAACACCATCGGTGACCCGGGCCTCGCCGACAAGGTCATCTCCGTCGGCGCCGCCATCTCCAAGCAGACCTGGGCAGCCAACTACGGCTCCGCGGTGACCAAGAAGTACGCCATGCTCCCCTTCTCCTCCCGCGGACCGCGTGAGGACGGCGGCTTCGCGCCGATCATCACCGCGCCCGGTGCCTCCATCAACACCACCCAGACCTGGCTGCCCGGCGGCCCGGTCAAGGAGGCGGGCTACGAGCTCCCGGCCGGCTACTCCATGCTGCAGGGCACCTCGATGTCCTCGCCGCAGGCCGCCGGCGCGAGCGCACTGCTGCTCTCGGCCGCCAAGCAGCGTCACATCGAGCTGACCCCGGCGAAGCTGCGCACGGCGCTGACCAGCACCGCGCACCGCATCCCCGGAGTGCAGGCGCACGAGCAGGGCTCCGGCCTGATCAACATCGTGGACGCCTGGGACGCCATCAAGGACGGTGCCACCGCCCACGACTACAGCGTCAAGGCCCCGGTCGACACCGCGATCGACTTCGCGCTGAAGACCCCCGGCTTCGGCACCGGCCTCTACGACCGCGAGGGCGGTCTGAAGGCGGGCCAGAAGAAGTCCTACGACGTCGTCATCACCCGGACGACGGGACCGGACCGCCCCGTGCGGCACGAGCTGGACTGGAAGTACAACGACGGCACCTTCGACCTGCCCGGCAGCGGCGCGGTCACGCTGCCGCTGAACACCCCGGTCACCGTCAAGGTCGAGGCCAGGCCCCGCACGGCCGGCCTGCACAGCGCGATCCTGGAGGCGGACGACCCGCGCACCGAGGGCGTGGACAAGCAGATCATGGCGACCGTGGTCGTCTCCAAGGAGCTCGCGAAGCCTGCGTACACCTTCTCGGCGTCCGGCTCGGTGCAGCGCAACAGCCACAAGTCGTACTTCGTCACGGTGCCCGAGGGCGCCAAGAACCTCGAGGTCGCCCTCGGCGGTCTGGCCGCGAACAGCCAGACCCGGTTCATCGGCATCCACCCGTACGGCGTGGG
Source organism: Streptomyces sp. NBC_00885 (assembly GCF_045207475.1). Classification (NCBI taxonomy): domain Bacteria; kingdom Bacillati; phylum Actinomycetota; class Actinomycetes; order Kitasatosporales; family Streptomycetaceae; genus Streptomyces; species Streptomyces sp. NBC_00885. Next base: position 5,634,545 of record NZ_CP108796.1, on the reverse strand, counting down.
TGTCGAGGACAGCTCGACGATCTTCTGCTACCCGAACTACAACAATCCGGCGAACACCTGCCGTCCGGACTTGCGCTCGTACGCCGAGCCGACGCCGGGCGTCTGGGAGATCGAGGTCGAGTCGCGGCGTACGTCTCCGCTGCTCGACAACCCGTACAAGCTGGACGTGAGCCTGCTGGGTGCCTCCTTCGACCCGGCCGTCAAGACGCTCCCCGAGGCGAAGGTCGGCACGCCGGCCGCCGTCGAATGGAAGGTCACCAACGGCTTCGCCGCGATCGACGGCAAGCTCGCGGGCGGTTCGCTGGGCTCGGCGAAGGTCGCCCGCCCGTCCATCAAGAACGGTGAGTCGCAGGAGTCGACGGTCACCATCGGTGAGGGCGTCGAGCGTCTCGACGTCGCCATCGGCGGGGTCTCCGACACCGGCGCCGACCTGGACCTCACGGTCCTGCGAGACGGTGTGCAGGTCGGACAGTCGGCGGACGGCGACTCGGAGGAGGCGGTGAGCCTGCTCAAGCCGGCCGCCGGCACCTACACCATCGTCGTCGACGGCTACGCCGTCCCGGCCGGGACCACCGAGTACAACTACCGCGATGTGTACTTCGCGGCGTCGCTCGGCTCGGTCAAGGTCGACTCGGCGAAGCCGGTCAAGCTCGCCAACGGAGCGTCGGCGCAGGTCAGCGCCGAGATTCTGGTGGGTGGCGCGGCTCCCGAAGGACGTCAGTTCTTCGGCGAGGTACAGCTGCTGAACGGCCGCGGCACCGTCGCGGGCGCCGGCAGCGTCGTGATCGAGAAGGTCACTCCGTAACGCAGTCCCTGATCGGGGGCGGGTGTCCATACCGGACGCCCGCCCCCTTTCGTATGCCGGTTTTCACATGCCGGACAATGGATTGGACAAGCAGTCCCGGGTCATACGCATGATGGGCAGGCTGCCCGCGTCACACGTACAGATGGACGCACAGACAGAAGGAGTCACCGTGAGGGTCGGAATCGTCGGAGCCACCGGTCAGGTCGGCGGAGTCATGCGCAAGATCCTCGCCGAGCGGAAGTTCCCGGTCGACGAGCTCCGCCTCTTCGCCTCCGCGCGGTCCGCGGGCACCACCCTCACCTGGCAGGACCAGGAGATCACCATCGAGGACGCGTCCACCGCCGACTACTCCGGCCTGGACATCGTGCTCTTCTCGGCAGGTGGCGCGACCTCCAGGGCGCTCGCCGAGAAGGTCGCCGCACAGGGCGCCGTCGTGATCGACAACTCCTCGGCCTGGCGCCGCGACCCCGAGGTGCCCCTGGTCGTCTCCGAGGTCAACCCGCACGCGATCAAGGACCGGCCCAAGGGCATCATCGCCAACCCGAACTGCACGACGATGGCCGCGATGCCGGTACTGCGCCCGCTCCACGCCGAGGCCGGCCTCACCGCGATGGTCGCCACCACCTACCAGGCGGTGTCCGGCTCCGGTCTGGCCGGTGTCGCGGAGCTGCGCACCCAGGCCTGCGCGGTGTCCGAGGCCGCCGACCAGCTCACGTTCGACGGCGAGGCCGTCGAGTTCCCCGAGCCCAACGTCTACAAGCGCCCCATCGCTTTCAACGTCCTGCCGCTGGCGGGCAGCATCGTCGACGACGGCTCCTTCGAGACGGACGAGGAGCAGAAGCTCCGCAACGAGTCCCGCAAGATCCTGGAGATCCCGGAGCTCAAGGTCTCCGGCACGTGCGTCCGGGTGCCGGTGTTCTCGGGTCACTCGCTGCAGGTCAACGCGCGCTTCGAGCGTCCGGTCTCGGTGGAGCGGGCGTACGAGCTGCTGAAGGATGCGCCCGGGGTCGAGCTCTCGGAGATCCCGACGCCGCTGCAGGCGGCGGGCAAGGACGCGTCGTACGTGGGCCGCATCCGGGTGGACGAGACGGTCGAGAACGGTCTTGCCCTGTTCCTGTCGAACGACAACCTGCGCAAGGGGGCGGCGCTGAACGCGGTCCAGATCGCGGAACTGGTCGCGGACGAGCTCCGCGGGTAGCGGCGGGGCCGCACATCCAGCCCGTCCGGCGTTTGAGGACATGCGGCCGGAGGTCGCATACGGGGTCTGGGGCGGAGCCCTCAGTTCGGGATGGGGGTACCTCCCACGGCCGCCAGGCCGTAGGGGGAGGGCGGGGTGGGGACAGGCCCGCCGCAGGCGCACCGCCCCACCCCCTACCGCCGCACCTCGAACTGGAAGCAGCCGTACTCCACCGCCCTGACGTGGACCAGCACCACCCCCGGCTTCGCGAACGCCTCCCGCAGCGCCTCCTCGAACGCCTCCGTCGCCGCCTCCGGGATCTCAAGGAGGCGGCCTCCCGCTATGCGCCCCTCCGCGTCATAGCGCCGCAGCGCCCGCAGCGCCCCCGGCCGGGCGAAGGGGTAGCCGTCCCCGTCGCCCGGCCCCTCGCATTCCTCGGCGTGGATGAAGACGGGGCCCTGCTCGTCGTACGCACCGGGCTGCGCCCCCGTCTCCGCGGCCCAGCGGCGCAGCGGTGCGTACGAGACGAGGGCGATACGTTCGCCGGCCGCGCTGGTGCGCAGACAGCAGCGCAGCACCTCGCCTCCCTCGGTGTCCGTGTACGGGGCGCACGCACGCCCGGCGTCGTCGGTGTCGCGCAGCTGCTTGAGAGCGGCGGCCTCGATGGGCCGCGCGGTGAAGAGTGTGTTGGTCATGGGTTCAGCGTGGCGCTTCCGGGCTCCTAGTTCCGGCGGGAAACGGACATGGAATTAACGACGGGCGGCCCCACCGCAGCCCGTGGAAAGATGGCCGCAAACGTAACGAAACCGAGGAGATGACAGCGTGCCTGGCACGAATCTGACCCGCGAAGAGGCGCAGCAGCGGGCGAGCCTGCTGACCGTCGACTCGTACGAGATCGACCTCGATCTGAGCGGCGCGCAGGAGGGCGGGACCTACCGGTCCGTGACCACGGTGCGCTTCGACTCCGCAGAGGAGGGCGCGGAGACGTTCATCGATCTGGTGGCTCCCGCCGTGCACGAGGTGGTGCTCAACGGCGAGGCGCTGGATGTCGCCGCGGTCTTCCAGGACTCCCGGATCGCGCTGGCGCAGCTGCACGCGGGCCAGAACGAGCTGAAGGTCGTCGCGGACTGCGCGTACACCAACACCGGCGAGGGCCTGCACCGCTTTGTCGACCAGGTGGACCAGCAGGCGTACCTCTACACGCAGTTCGAGGTGCCGGACGCCCGCCGTGTCTTCGCCTCCTTCGAGCAGCCGGACCTGAAGGCGACGTTCCAGTTCACCGTGAAGGCCCCTGAGGGCTGGACGGTCGTCTCGAACTCGGCCACGCCCGAGCCCAAGGACAATGTCTGGCACTTCGAGCCGACGCCCCGTATCTCCAGCTACATCACGGCGCTGATCGTCGGCCCCTACCACTCGGTGCACAGCAGCTACGAGAAGGACGGTCAGTCCGTCCCGCTCGGTGTCTACTGCCGCCCCTCGCTCGCCGAGTTCCTGGACTCCGACGCGATCTTCGAGGTCACCCGTCAGGGCTTCGAGTGGTTCCAGGAGAAGTTCGACTACGACTATCCCTTCGCCAAGTACGACCAGCTCTTCGTGCCGGAGTTCAACGCGGGCGCGATGGAGAACGCGGGCGCGGTGACCATCCGCGACCAGTACGTCTTCCGCTCCAAGGTGACGGACGCGGCGTACGAGGTGCGCGCGGAGACGATCCTGCACGAGCTGGCGCACATGTGGTTCGGCGACCTGGTCACCATGGAGTGGTGGAACGACCTGTGGCTGAACGAGTCGTTCGCCACCTACACCTCGATCGCCTGCCAGGCCGCCCACCCCGAGTCGAGGTGGCCGCAGTCCTGGACCACCTTCGCGAACTCCATGAAGACCTGGGCGTACCGGCAGGACCAGCTGCCGTCCACCCACCCGATCATGGCCGAAATCCGCGACCTCGACGACGTGCTCGTCAACTTCGACGGCATCACGTACGCCAAGGGCGCCTCGGTGCTCAAGCAGCTCGTCGCGTACGTCGGCCAGGACGAGTTCTTCCGCGGTGTGCAGGCGTATTTCAAGGCGCACGCCTTCGGCAACACCCGGCTGAGCGATCTGCTGGGCGCGCTGGAGGAGACCTCCGGCCGTGATCTGAAGACCTGGTCGCAGAAGTGGCTGGAAACCGCGGGCATCAACATCCTGCGTCCGGAGCTCGAGGTCTCCGAGGAGGGGTACGTCACCTCGTTCTCGGTACGCCAGGAGGCCCCGGCGCTGCCCGCCGGTGCCAAGGGTGAGCCGACGCTCCGCCCGCACCGGATCGCGATCGGCTGCTACGACCTCGACGAGAGCGGCAAGCTGGTCCGTACGAGCCGCATCGAGCTGGATGTGGACGGCGAGCTCACGGATGTGCCGTTCCCGAAGAACACCCGCCGTCCCGCGGTGATCCTGCTCAACGACGACGATCTGTCGTACGCGAAGGTCCGCCTCGACGAGGAGTCGCTGCGGGTCGTCACCGAACACCTCGGTGACTTCACCGAGTCGCTGCCGCGCGCCCTGTGCTGGGCATCCGCCTGGGACATGACCCGCGACGGCGAGCTGGCCACCCGGGACTATCTGTCCCTGGTCCTGTCCGGCATCGGCAAGGAGTCGGACATCGGCGTCGTGCAGTCGCTGCACCGCCAGGTGAAGCTGGCGATCGACCTGTACGCGGCGCCCGAGTGGCGCGAGGCGGGGCTCACAGAGTGGACGGACGCGACGCTGGCGCATCTGCGCGCGGCTCAGCCGGGCAGCGACCACCAGCTCGCGTGGGCGCGCGCCTTCGCCGCGACCGCGCGTACGCCGCAGCAACTGGACCTGCTGCAGGCGCTGTTGGACGCCACCGAGACCATCGAGGGCCTGGCGGTGGACACCGAGCTGCGGTGGGCGTTCGTGGAGCGTCTCGCGGCGGTCGGGCAGCTGGACGAGGACGAGATCGCGGCGGAGTACGAGCGGGACAAGACCGCGGCGGGCGAGCGCCATGCGATGACGGCGCGTGCGGCCCGGCCGACGGCCGAGGCGAAGGCCGAGGCCTGGGCATCGGTCGTGGAGTCCGACAAGCTGCCGAACGCCCAGCAGGAGGCGGTCATTTCGGGCTTCGTCCAGACCGATCAGCGTGAGCTGCTGGCTGCGTACACCGGGAAGTACTTCGCGGTGGTCAACGACGTGTGGGACTCGCGCAGCCATGAGATCGCGCAGCAGATCGCGGTCGGTCTCTACCCCGCGCTCCAGGTCTCGCGGGCCACGCTGGACGCGACGGACGCATGGCTGGAATCGACCGAGCCGAACGCGGCGCTGCGGCGGCTGATCTCCGAATCGCGTGCGGGAATCGAGCGTGCGCTGAGGGCACAGGCAGCCGACGCGGCCGCCGCGTAACCGTGTAGACGCGCATCCGCGCAGGCAGGCGCCCCGGGCCGTTCGGCCCGGGGCGCATTCCGTTTCAGGGGGCACATGAAGATCCCGCCAATTCGATGACCCGGCGTCATCTCCCGTAATCCGAACGAGATATGCTCCCGCCCGTCGTCATATGATCTTTCCGGTTCGATGGTTTGAGGATGCTGATGGTTCGACAGGAAACGTCGACCGGAAGTCCGCGGAACGCGGCCGCTTTCGGGTGGCTCCTGCTCGTCGTCGTGACCGCCGTGGCCGCCGCGGTGGCCGCTGTCCTGGTCTCCGCCCCGGCGCGTACCGCCGTGGTCTGGATCGGTGTCGCGGCAGTCGTGCTGGTCGCCGTCGCCTGCGCGGAAGTGGCGCGGCGCGGCCGGCGGATCGAGGAGCTGAGCGCCCGGCTCGCCGAGCGGGAAGCGGTGCTGTCACGACAGCAGGCCGAGACTGCACGGCTGGCCGGTGAGCTGCTGCCGCAGGTCGTGGAGCGGCTGCGCACGGGCGAGTTCCCCGAGGACGTGCTCGACTCGCTCGACGCGCCGGCCGAGCACCAGGCGGTGCTGAGCTCGGTGCTCGACGCGGTCGTCGCCGAGGAGGACCTGCGCGAGTCCGCGCAGCGCGCGTTCGTGAACATCGCCCGTCGTGTTCAGGCCATCGTTCACCAACAGGCCCAGGAACTGCGGGAGATGGAGGACCGGCACGGCAAGTCGCCCGAGGTCTTCGGCGATCTGCTGCGGATCGACCACGGCACCGCGCTGATCGGCCGGCTCGCCGACTCCATCGCCGTGCTCGGCGGTGCGCGGCCCGGCCGCCAGTGGAGCAAGGCCGTACCGCTCTACAGCGTGATGCGCGGCGCGATGTCGCGGATCATCGACTACCAGCGCGTCGAACTCCACTCCGTCTCCGAGGTCGCGGTCGTCGGCACCGCCGTCGAACCGCTCATCCACGCGCTCGCCGAGCTCCTCGACAACGCCACCCGCTACTCGCCGCCGCAGGCCAAGGTCCATCTGACCGCCGTCGACGTGCAGTCGGGCATCGCCATCGAGATCGAGGACGGCGGCGTGAGCATGAGCGAGGAGGCCCGCAAGCGGGCCGAGCGCATGCTCCGCCAGGCCCAGCAGGGCATCGACGTCAACGACCTGGGCGAGACGCCCCGCCTCGGCCTCGCCGTGGTCGGCCGGCTGTCGCAGGTGTACGGATTCCAGGTCTCGCTGCGCTCGTCGGCGTACGGCGGTGTGCGCGCCGTACTCGTCGTGCCGCAGGCACTGATCACCACCGCGTCGTCGGCGACCGGTCTCGCGCACGGCATCGGGGCGTCCTCCGGCCCCCGCGCCACCGGCACGATCACCCCGCAGCCGCCGTCCCGGCAGGTGACCGGCCCGATGACGGCGGACGAAGAGGCACCGATCGTGACCGAACGGACCCCGACCGGTCTGCCGCAGCGGCGTCGCAAGGCTCCCGTCACCGAACCGACCGCATCCGCCGCATCCGCCGCGCCCGAGCCGGAGGCCGCCCCCGAGGTGCAGCCCGGCATGTGGCTGAGCGCCTTCCAGAGCGGCCTCGCCGGTGAGACCACCCAGACGAGCAAGGGAAACACGCAGCCATGATTCAGCAGCATTCCACCCGGACGAACATGGACTGGATGCTCAAGGACCTGGCAGAGGGCGTCCCCCAGACCCGGAACGTGGTCGTTCTGTCCGCCGACGGGCTGCGTATGGCCCAGTACGGCGCGGACACCGACACCGCGGACCGGCTGGCCGCCGCCTGCGCCGGGCTGCAGAGCCTCGCGGGCGCCGTCGCCTCCGAACTGCCGCACAGCGACGGCCGGATGCACCTGGTCGTCATCGAGATGACCGGCGGCTTCTTCTATCTGATGGCGGCGGGCTCGGGGGCGTTCCTCGCCGTGCTGGCCGACGAAGGGGTCGACGCCGGGCTGATGGGACAGCGGATGCGGGACCTCGTGCTGCGGATCGGGGAGCACATGAGCACGCCGCCGCGGCACGAGGGGCACACCGCGTGAGCAACCCGGGCGGGGACTGGGAGGAGAGCAGTCCCGAGCGGCTCTACGTCATCACGGGCGGCCGCAGCGGCTCCTCCGCACCCACCGCACTCGACCTGGTCACGCTGATCGTGGCCAAGTCGGGTTCCCGCCCCGGTATGCAGCCCGAGCAGGCCGCGATCATCCGGCTCTGCCACGCCCCGCTCTCCGTGGCCGAGATCTCCGCCTATCTTCGGCTTCCGGTGAGCGTCGTCACCGTGCTGCTCAGCGATCTGCTGGCCGAGGACCGGGTACTGGCCCGCGCACCCGTCAAACCCGCCCAACTCCCCGACCGCGCTTTGATTGAGGCAGTGATCGATGGACTTCAGAAGCTCTGAGCAGGCCGTCGGGCCGCGCAGCGAGGACGTGCTGCCGGAGACGGCCACCGCCGCCGTCAAGGTGGTCATCGTGGGCGGCTTCGGAGTCGGCAAGACGACCCTGGTCGGCTCGGTGAGCGAGATCCGGCCGCTGACCACCGAGGAGACGATGACCCAGGCCGGGGTCGGCGTCGACGACACGGCCGGCGTGGAGCGCAAGACCTCGACGACGGTCGCCATGGACTTCGGCCGGATCAGCATCAACGAGGAGCTGGTGCTGTACCTCTTCGGCACGCCCGGCCAGGAACGCTTCTGGTTCCTGTGGCGCGGCCTGTTCGAGGGCGCCCTGGGTGCGGTGGTGCTGGTCGACACCCGCCGTCTGGAGGTCAGCTTCGACGTCATCGGCCGTCTGGAGGAGCGCGGGGTGCCGTTCGTGGTGGCCGTCAACTCCTTCCCGGACGCGCCGGGTTACCCGCTCGACGAGGTGCGCGGCGCGCTCGATCTGCCGGAGTCGGTGCCGATCGTGGCGTGCGACGCGCGTACGCGTGCGTCGAGCCGTGACGTACTGATGACGCTGATGCGGTATCTGCAGTCGCTCGCCGTCGCCAAGGAGGCGTCGTGATCAGAGCGATGCACGATGCGAGGCGCAACCGCCCGTTCGCATAGGCGGTGCGCCTGCGGCGGGCTTGTGCGGCTCGGTCGCACATTTCAGCCCGTCCGGCGTTTGAGGACATGCGGCCGAAGGTCGCATACGGGTCTGGGGCTTGCCCCAGTTCGGGATGGGGGTACCTCCTACGGCCGCCAGGCCGTAGGAGGAGGGCGGCAGGGGCTCTATCGATGTGCGGCTCCGCCGCGTGGGGCCCGCCGCAGGCCCACCGCCGCCCCTCACCGCCTCGCTGCAACCCCCCTCAGCGCCGCCACCACCCGCCCCACCCCCCGTCCTTCCTCCGCTCCCCTGCGAACCGCCGCCACCACATGCCGCCGCGGCTGGTCCGGGCTCAGGACGCGCATCACCACGCCCGCACGATCGCCCCGCTCGGCCGCCATGCGGGGGATCAGCGCGACGCCCATCCCCGCTTCCACCATCGCCAGGATCGCCGTCCAGCCCGCCGCCGAGTGCGCCTGTTCCGGCACGAAGCCCGCCGCCTCGCAGGCCGCGAACGTGATCTCCGACCACGGTCCGCTGCCTCCGAAGATCCACGGCTCGCCGGACAGGTCGGCGAGCCGCAGTCCGGCGGAGGACGCCAGCGGGTGCCCGGCCGGAAGGGCCACGTCCAGTGGGTCCGCCAGCAGCGGGAAGCGGCTGAACTTCGGGTCACGGGCCGTCGGCGCGTGCGCGGCAAGCGACAGCGCGACGTCCACGTCCCCCGACAGCAGCAGTTCGTACGCCTCCGCCGCCTCCGCCTCCCGCACCCGTACCTCCAGCGAGGGATGCGCCTGCCTCAGCTCCCGCACCGCGGGCACGACCAGCGCGGGCACGGCCGTCGAGAAGGCCCCCACCCGCACCTCCCCCGCCTCGCCCTGCAGGTAGCCGGTCAACTCCGCGTCCGCCCGCTCCAGTTGGGCGAAGACGGCCTCCGCTTGCCGCAGCACCAGATGTGCCGCGTCGGTGAGCCGCACCCGCCGCCCCTGCGCCTCAAGAAGCGGTACGCCGAGTTGCTTTGCCAGATTCGAGAGCTGCTGCGACACGGCCGAGGGGGTCATCATCAGCACCTCCGCCGTGGCCGTCACGGTCCCCCGCTCGCTCAGGGTGCGCAGGATCTGGAGCTTCTTGATGTCCCACTCGGTCATGGCCGCACGCTATCGGCCCGGCCCGGGCCCGTCGGCTACCGCTTCCGCGCGTACGTCGTGAAGATCAGCCCGTTGTCGAAGGCCCGGCTGCTCATCAGCTCGAGGTTCATCGCGCCGTACTTCTCCGAGAACATGGGGATCCCCGCGCCCAGCACCACCGGGTAGGTCTTCACATGCAGCTCGTCGATCTCGTCGCGCAACTGCCCGGCGAGATCGGCCCCGCCGCACAGGTAGATCCCGAGATCGCCGTCCTCGGCCTTGAGCTCGCGAATCTTGGCGACCATGTCGCCGGACACGATCTCGACGGCCGGGTCGGGTGACTCCTTGAGGCTGCGGGAGACGACGTACTGGCGCATGTGCGCGTACGGACTGGTGACATCGATCCGGAGCGCCGGCTCATAGGTGTTGCGCCCCATGACGACGGTGTCGAAGTGCACATTCGCCGCGTTCTCGATGCCGAGCATCGGACGGACATGGGTGGGAAGCGTCTCGGGATACTCCGCCGCGGCGTACGCCGTGAACTCCTCGCTGATGGGGTAGACGTCCCCGTCCCCGTCGGGCGCGGCGATGAAGCCGTCGATGGACACGGCGATGTAGTACACGAGCTTTCGCAAGCTGATCCTCATTCACTGGTTCTGGCGGCCGGGGCTCCGACCACGACGCCCATAGTGCTCCACCTGTAGTGGTTACGCAAGACCCTTTGCTGGAGCCTCACTTGACCCGGGCCCCCGACCCCAGCATCACCCCGCCGAGGATCAGCACCATGCACAGGATCTGCCTCGGGCCGGTCGACTCGCCGAGCAGGGCGAAGGAGAGCACAGCCACGCACACCGGCTGCAGGTAGTAGACGACTCCGGCCCGCGCCGCGCCGATCACCGCGATCGCCTTGTTCCAGGCGAAGGAGGCGAGCGCGGAGGAGAAGACTCCGACGTACACCAGCGGCCCGACCGTCCCGGCCGTCGGCGCGAAGCCGCCCTGGACGGCCAGACTGATCGCGAACACCGGCGTCAGCATCAGCGCGCCAAGCACGAACGTCATGAAGAGGAAGGCGCGTCCGCCGATCTCGGCGGGCCGTCGGCGCAGCAGTGCGCTGTACGAGGCGAAACTGAGCGTGGCCCCGAACATCCACAGATCACCCGCGGTGAAGTCCATCGCGAGGGATCCCTTGCCGACGAGCAGCAGAACTCCCGTGCAGGCGACGGCCATTCCCACCAGGCGCCGCGCTCCGAGCCGCTGCCCGCCGACGCGTTCACAGACGGCCATTAGGACGGGCGACGCAGCCATGATCATGCCCATGTTGCCGGCCGGGGTGGTGAGACCGGCCTGGTTGACGAGGGTGTTGTAGACGGTGACGCCGAGCAGTGAGGCGAGCGTGATGAATCCCAAGTGGCGCCGGATCAGCGCTCGTTGACGCCAGGCCTCCCGTAGCGCGAAGGGCGCGACGGCGATGATCGCGATGATCCAGCGCCAGAACGCTGCCTGCACGGGCGGGACGGAATCGTGGAGGGCACGAGAGGCGACGAAGCTCCCCGACCAGACGACCGTCGCGACGGCGGCGAGCAGTAGCCCGGCGCCGTGGCGAGGGCCGTCGCCTGAGCCCTGCCGCATCCGCCTCGCCGTGGTCGCCTCACTGCTGCGGATGCGGTCCAGGACTGCCATCGGTACCCCTTGCCCCTCTCCCCCGACCCGGGGCTCTCTCGCTGGTGCGATCTACCGTCGCAGCGAGGGAACGCTTAGGTCCATCGAAACTTTTCGACGATTACTTGAAGGAGAGCTGAAAGATCGGCGGGGCTGCAGGGCCGGACCTGCGACGCATTCGGGCGTCGGGGCAAGACGTCGGGGCATGACAAGGGCGCCCCGGGGGTGTGTTCACACCGCGGAGCGCCCGGGAAAGCCAGCTGAGGCCGAGAGGCCGGTCAGACCTGCTTCTTGGACTTGTCGAGCACCATCACCAGGCCCGCGATCAGCACAAAGAGCCCCAGCGGCGCGGCCACGAAAAGGCCCAGCGTCTCGGCCACACTCAGGCCCTGGCCCGGGTCGTCGCCGTCGTCGGGGGTCAGGGCGAGCGCGGGCGACGACATGAGCAGCATCATCAGCGTCGTACCGGCCGCGACGGCGCCGGCGCGCAAAGCGTTCTTCTTGTCCACGGTGCCAACGTAGCGAACGGCTGTCACGACCGCGCGTCCGGGGGTGCCGTACGAGGCTCGGGACGGGGTTCGGGCCTGGCTTCGGGGCGAGCTCCGGAATCCGGGCCGAAGATCTCCATCAGCGCGTGCAGCCGGGGCGAGGCCGCCAGCTCCTCCAGGCTGACGGGGCGCCCGTCGGCGTCCGCGACCGGCAGCCGCCAGTTCGGGTACTGGTCCCAGGTGCCCGGGAGGTTCTGCGGGCGGCGGTCGCCCACCGCGTCGGGCAGCCAGACGCCGACCATGCGGGCGGGCGTTCGCAGCAGGAAGCGGTACGCCGCGCGGATCTGCCCCTCCTCATCCCCCCTGCCCTCGGGCAGCAGGCCGAGACCGCCGAGCAGGTCCAGCCATTCGGCGACGTCCGCCGCGTCCTGTGTGCGCTCCTGGTCCAGAGGGCGGGTGAGCAGGCCGAGGCGGTGGCGCAGCGCCACATGCCCGCCGGTCAGCCGGGCGGCCGTGGACGGTAGATCGTGGGTGGTCGCCGTGGCCACGCAGTCCTCGCGCCACCGCTCGGGCGGCAGCGGTCGGCCCGTGCCCGCCCAGTCGCGCTCGAACCAGAGCACCGAGGTGCCCAGCACCCCGCGGCGGGTGAGGGCCTCGCGCACGCCGGGCTCGACCGTGCCGAGGTCCTCCCCGATGACACAGGCGCCGGCGCGGTGGGCCTCCAGGACGAGAAGCGCGAGCATCGCCTCGGCGTCGTAGCGGACATAGGTGCCGTCGGTGGGCGGGCTGCCCTCCGGGACCCACCAGAGGCGGAACAGGCCCATGACATGGTCGATGCGCAGCGCGCCCGCGTTACGGAGCAGGCCGCGCAGCAGTCCGCGGTACGGGGCGTAGCCGGACCCGGCCAGAACATCGGGCCGCCACGGGGGCAGACCCCAGTCCTGGCCGCGGGCGTTGAAGGCGTCCGGGGGCGCGCCGACCGACATGCCCGCCGCGAAGGCGTCCTGCTGCGCCCAGGCGTCCGCGCCACCGGGATGCACGCCGACGGCCAGGTCATGGACGATGCCGACGCCCATGCCCGCCTCGCACGCGGCCCGCCCCGCGGCGGCCAGCTGCCGGTCGGTCAGCCAGGCGAGCCTGCTGTGGAAGTCGACCCGGTCCATCAGTTCGTACCGTGCCCGGACCGTCTCCGGAGAGTGCGGGTCCCGCAGGGCGGCGGGCCAGCCGTGCCACTCGGGGCCGTGCACCTCGGCGAGGGCGCACCAAGTGGCGTGGTCTTCCAGTGCCCGCCCCTGCCCGGCCAGGAAGTCGCAGTAGTCGGCGCGGCGGCCGGGCCCGAGCGGCACGCGGTGCACGATCTCCAGGGCCTCGCGCTTGAGCGCCCAGACGGCGTCGCGGTCGATCAACGCGCCCTTCTGCAGCACCGATTCGCGCAGCCCGGCCCCCTTCTCGCACAGCTCGTCCAGCCGCCGCCGGTCGCGGGCGCCGACGTACGCGTACTCGGGGATGTCCTCGATCCGCAGATGGACGGGGTCGGGGAAGCGCCGCGAGGAGGGCCGGTAGGGAGAGGGGTCGGTGGGTGCGCCGGGAACGGCCGCGTGCAGCGGATTGACCTGGACGAAACCGGCCCCGAGCGACCGTCCGGACCAGGTCGCGAGCTCCGCCAGGTCCCCGAGGTCGCCCATGCCCCAGGAGCGGGCGGAGAGCAGGGAGTAGAGCTGCACGAGAAAGCCGTACGAGCGGCCGTCGGGCTGCGGCGCCCGGCCGGGCGCGACGACCAGGGTGGAGCGGGCGCTGCGACCGTCGGGGGCCCGGGCGTACAACTGGTGGACGCCGTAGGGGAGTTCCCTCCAGGTCTGCCCGGGCTCCGCCACCGGCTGCGGGGCGAGCTCGGCACCCTCCTCCGTCTCGACGCGCAGGGCCGTGCCCGCGGGGAGCCCGGTCAGGGGCGCCGGGACATCGCCCTCGGGCCAGAGCACGAGCGTCGGCGGCAGCAGCCGCTCCGCGGCGGCCGATTCGGCGCGGGCCAGGGCGTCCCGTACCGCCGAGGGGGTCGAGGCGTCGACGCCGAGGGCGGCGAGGACCGCGACGACCGTCGCATCGGGGACGGGGACGCATCGGCCCTCGGAGGGCGCGTAGGCGGTGGCGACTCCGTGCAGCGCGGCGAGCCGGGCAAGGCCCATTCAGACTCCTGGGGACTCCGTGCCGCCGGCCGTGCCAGGGGCTGTCGGCTCGCTGGTGAGGGGGGCGGCCTCGGCGAGCGGCGGCTCACTGGTCAGCGGTGCGGCGTCGGCGAGCGGGGGTTCGCTGGTCAGCGGGCCGGGGCCCGGGACCTGTTTGGACAGGGCAGAGAGCAGAAGGTGTGCGGATGCGGCCATGAGGTCACTCCAGACGGACGGTAGCGGGACACAGCAGCCCTACCCAGTGGGCGCGACGGCAGACGTACACGATCAGTCAACGTGTTCCGCGTCACATTCCGTTCCCGGCGCGGCAGTTGGATCAAACCGCCCATCGCGCCAGGCAAATGGTGCACAACGGCCACCTGCATTGACACCCTCTGTGTGGGGGTGGTGGGCTCGAAACCAACCGGAACGAGAACCGGAACAGCTTCGGAGCGACAACGGGAACGACGGCCGGAACGACAGGGGACACGAGGGGAGACGGGCGTGCGGCTCGCGCGCAGGAGGCGCACCGCGACAGCCGTCGCGGTCGCTGTCATCGGCAGCCTGCTCGGCGGCGCGCACAGCGCGGTCGCGGCTCCCGACAACCCCGGCTCCCCCGTCGGCACCGCCACGGACCCCGAAGGCGAGGCGGCGCTGCCCGCGGTCTGGCCGCGTCCGCAGACGATGCGCGCGGCGGGACCGTCCGTTCCGCTCGACAGCGACGCGACCGTCCTCGCAGACCCTGCCGCCGATCCGTACGCCGTTCAGCGGCTGAAGGAGCTGCTGCACGAGTCCGGCGTCAGGACCGTGCACAGCGAACTGCCCGGCCGCGGGCCCGTCGTGCGCATCGGCGGGAGCGGCGCGGAGGAGGCGCTGCGCGCCCTGCGGGCTCGCGAACGCGCCGATCTCCCCTCCGGCGGCTACCGGATCGCCGTGGGCCGGATCCAGAGCCGTGACACGATCGCGCTCGACGGGGTCGGCGACGACGGTCTCTTCCACGGCGTGCAGACGCTGCGTCAGCTGATCGTGCGGAAGACCGGCGCGGTCGCTGGCAGTGGGAGCGGTGCGAGCGTCGCCGGAGTGCTCGTACGCGACTGGCCGGGCACGGCCGTACGCGGCATGACGGAGGGTTTCTACGGTCAGCCGTGGAACCAGCAACAGCGGCTGGCGCAGCTGGACTTCATGGGGCGCACCAAGCAGAACCGCTATCTGTACGCGCCCGGCGACGACCCCTTCCGGCAGGCCCGCTGGCGCGATCCGTATCCCGCCGCCCAGCGCGCGCAGTTCCGGGAACTCGCCGAGCGTGCCCGGCAGAACCACGTCACGCTCGCCTGGGCCGTCGCGCCCGCGCAGGAGATGTGTCTGGCCGACGACGGCGACATCAAGGCGCTGACCCGCAAGATCGACGCGATGTGGGCACTGGGTGTACGCGCCTTCCAGCTGCAGTTCCAGGACGTCAGCTACAGCGAGTGGCACTGCGGCAGGGA
Source organism: Streptomyces sp. NBC_00885 (assembly GCF_045207475.1). NCBI lineage: Bacteria > Bacillati > Actinomycetota > Actinomycetes > Kitasatosporales > Streptomycetaceae > Streptomyces > Streptomyces sp. NBC_00885. The sequence continues at coordinate 5,619,240 of NZ_CP108796.1, read as the reverse complement.
CGCGGACACCTTCGGTTCGGGACCGAAGGCGGCGGCCAGGGCGCAGGCGCGGGTCGCGGGCGCGGTCGCGGCGCATCTCGCGGACCGGTATCCGGGCGCGCAGCCGCTGTCCCTGATGCCGACGGAGTTCTACCAGGACGGAGCCACCGACTACCGGCGGGCCCTCGCCGGCAAGCTTGACGGCCGGGTACAGGTGGCGTGGACGGGCGTCGGCGTGGTGCCCCGCACCATCACCGGAAGCGAACTGGTCGGTGCCCGCGACGTGTTCAGGCACCCGGTCGTCACCATGGACAACTACCCGGTCAACGACTACGCGCAGGACCGGATATTCCTCGGCCCCTACACGGGCCGCGAGCCCGCCGTCGCGACCGGCTCCGCCGCGCTGCTCGCGAACGCGATGGAACAGGCGTCCGCCTCCCGCATCCCGCTGTTCACCGCCGCCGACTACGCCTGGAACCCGAAGGGCTATCGCCCCCAGGAGTCCTGGAAAGCCGCCATCAACGATCTCGCGGGCGGCGACACCAGGACCCGCGAGGCGCTGACCGCACTCGCCGGCAACCACTCCTCCTCGCTCCTCAGTCCCGCCGAGTCCGGCTATCTGCAGCCGCTGCTGAAGGACTTCTGGCACTCCCGCACGACGAGGGACGCGGCAGCCCGTGACCGGGCGGCTGCCGCGCTGCGGGCCGCGTTCACCGTGATGCGCGAGGCCCCGCAGCGCCTGAAGCAGTCGGCCGACGGGCGACTCGACGACGAAGTACGCCCGTGGCTCGATCAGCTGGGGCGCTACGGCCGCGCGGGCGAACTCTCCGTCGACATGCTCCAGGCGCAGGCGCGCGGCGACGGCGAGGCGGCCTGGCGGGCCTCGCTGGACCTCGAGCCGCTGCGCCCGGCACTGAAGACGAGCCGGGCGACGGTCGGCAAGGGTGTCCTGGGCCCCTTCCTGGACCGGGCCGCGAAGGAGTCGGCGGCCTGGACGGGCGCGGACCGTTTCAAGGAGACGGCCGGCGAGGACACGCTGTGGCTGGACCGGCCCCGCCCGGTCGTGGCCGTGACCGCGATGACCGAGCCGTCCGCGGGCGCGGGCGCGGGCGCGGGATCCGGCAGGCCGGGCGCGGGCGCGGTGTCCGGCAACCTGGAAGCACACGTTCCGGGCGAGGGCTGGCGCCCGCTCGGCCCGCTCTCGGCAAGCGGCTGGACCCAGGCGGACGCCAAAGGCCTGCGGGTGGACGGCGTACGGATCACATCGGCCGGTGCGCAGCCTGTCGCCGTACGGTCCGTGGTGCCCTGGTTCGCGGACGAGCCCCTCGCGGGCCTCGATCTCGTACGCGGCGAGGCGGACGCAGAGATCGGCGGCGGCCCGCAGCAGGCCGGGGTCCGGCTGACCGCGCGCCGCCCGGCCGAGGTGCGCGGCGCGCTCACCGCGAAGGCCCCGGCGGGCATCAAGGTGACGGTGCCGAAGGAGACGACGGTGCCGCGCGGGCCGGGGACGACCGTGCCGGTCGAGGTCACCGTCCCGGCGGGCACGCCGGCCGGGGAGTACGAGGTGCCGCTGTCCTTCGCGGGCGAGGAGCGCACCCTGACGGTGCGCGCCTACCCACGCACCGCGGGCCCCGACCTCGCACGCGCCGCGGGCTCCGTCGCGTCCTCGTCCGGCGACGAGACGGCCGACTTCCCGGCGGCCTCGGCGATCGACGGCGACCCGAAGACCCGCTGGTCCTCACCCCCCGAGGACGGCGCCTGGTGGCAGCTGGACCTGGGCCGCCCGGCGCGGGTCGGCCAGGTCGTCCTGCACTGGCAGGACGCGTACGCGACGAGGTATCGCATCCAGGTCTCGGCGGACGGCCGCACCTGGCGCACGGCGGCGACGGTGGGCGAGGGCAGGGGCGGGCGCGAGATGATCCGTACGGACAGCCGCGACACCCGCTTCGTCCGGGTCCAGGGCGATGCGCGGGCCACGCAGTACGGCTACTCACTGTGGTCGGTGGAGGCGTACGCAGTAGCGGAGTGAGGCCGACGGGGCTCGGCGCCGCGGGCCGTGGCTCAGGCTCTGGGCGGGCTCTGGGCGCGGGACCCGGAGGTCCAGCGCCCGTGCGCCAACAAAAAGGACCCGCTCTCAGGCAGAGATGCCGTCGATCCGGGCCATCGCGTCGTCCGCGCCGTACGGCTGCAGGTATGGCAGCCAGCGCGGGTCCCTATGCCCGGTCCCGATGATGCGCCACGCGAGCCCGCTCGGCGGGGCGGGGTGATGGCGCAGCCGCCACCCCAGCTCGCGCAGATGCCGGTCGGCCTTGACGTGGTTGCAGCGGCGGCAGGCCGCCACCACGTTGTCCCAGGCGTGCTGTCCGCCACGGCTGCGCGGAATGACATGGTCGACGCTGGTTGCGACGCCACCGCAGTACATGCAGCGCCCGCCGTCGCGGGCGAAGAGTGCTTTGCGGGTGAGAGGAACGGGCCCCCGGTAAGGGACCCGCACGAACCGCTTCAGCCGTACGACGCTGGGTGCGGCGATGACACGGGTCGCGCTGTGCATGAAGGCGCCGGATTCCTCGAGGCAGAGAGCCTTGTTCTCCAGGACGAGGATGAGCGCGCGGCGAAGCGGTACGACGCCGAGCGGCTCGTACGACGCGTTGAGGACCAGAACGTGCGGCACGGTGGATGCCTCCTTGTACGCCGGCGGCGCGTGGCTCGCGCCGGGACGATCTGCTCTTCAGTGTCTCCTCATGCCAGGTCCGAGCGCCACCACGTACAGGTAACGGGCTCGAGGTGTTTTGAACCACATGCCTTCGACCAGTTCATCCCCGGGTGAGCCTCGTCTCTCCCTCGAACACCGCAACGGAGCACACCGGATGCCCCGTTAGGGTGGTTGGTCTGCCACCGCAATGCCTGGAGGTTCCCCTCGTGTCCCTTTCCGTCCTACTGGCCGCCGGCCCCTCCACCGAGCCGCGCTCGCTCGACGAGGCCGCCAAGCAGGCGGGAGACGCCGCGGGCTACGTGGAACAGAACTGGTCCACGTGGCTGAACACCGGCCTGCGTATCGCCCTGATCGTGCTGGTCGCGCTGGTGATGCGGATGCTGCTGCGCCGCGCCCTGACCAAGCTGATCGAGCGGATGAACCGCTCCGCCCAGGCGGTGGAGGGCACGGCCCTCGGCGGCCTGCTGGTCAACGCCGAACGCCGCCGCCAGCGCTCCGAGGCCATCGGATCCGTACTCCGCTCGGTCTCCTCTTTTGTGATTCTCGGCACTGCGGGCCTGATGATCCTGGGCGCGTTCAAGATCGACCTGGCACCGCTGCTGGCATCGGCGGGTGTCGCGGGCGTCGCGATCGGCTTCGGCGCGCGCAACCTGGTCACCGACTTCCTCTCGGGAGTCTTCATGATCATGGAGGACCAGTACGGAGTCGGGGACAGCATCGACGCGGGCGTCGCCTCCGGCGAGGTGATCGAGGTGGGCCTGCGTGTCACCAAGCTGCGCGGTGACAACGGTGAGATCTGGTACGTCCGCAACGGCGAGATCAAGCGCATCGGCAACCTCAGCCAGGGCTGGGCGACGGCCTCGGTGGACGTCATGGTCCGCCCGACGGAGGACCTGGACCGCATCCGCTCGGTGATCAGCGAGGTCGCGGACGTACTGGCGAAGTCCGAGCCGTGGAACGAGCGCCTGTGGGGCCCGGTCGAGGTGCTGGGCCTGAACGAGGTCCTGCTCGACTCGATGACGGTCCGGGTCTCGGCGAAGACGATGCCGGGCAAGGCGCTCGGCGTGGAGCGCGAACTGCGCTGGCGCATCAAGCAGGCCTTCGACAGGGCGGGCATCCGCATCGTGGGCGGCCTCCCGCCGGTGGCGGAGGAAGCGGCGACGACGGACCCGACGGCGGGAATGGCGGCACCTTCGGCGTACGCGTCGACGACGTCACCGCAGTCGATGGCGGCGACGCCGATCGGGCCTCAGGCGAACATGTCGAAGTAGTACGCAGTACGGGAACGGGCGCTACGGCCGTTAAGGCCGGGCGCCCGTTTTGCTTGGCGCGGCTCGCGCCGCTACGGCGATTCACCGACCCCCGACCTGATCCGCAAATCGCCGGGCCGCAGCCCTCCACGCCCTGCCCCTTCACGCGGGCGGGGCGTGGCCGGGACTCACGACGGCTGGAAGCCGCCCACCTGGGGCATTTCCCCGGCCACTCCGAGCTTCCCGGCGGTCAGCTCTACGCTGCCCGTTCCGGTGGGGCCGGTGGAGCCGCCCGGCAGGACCCACACCGCGCCGCGGTAGCTGTCCTCGCCCTCCGCGCCGATGATCACATCAGGACGACCGTCGGCCCTGACGTCGCCGACCGCGAGCGTGAGACCGAACCCGTCGCCCGGTTCCGACACCCCGGGAACCGACGCGGTCTCCTGGGAGAGCTGGTACGAGCCGGCGCCGGGCGCGCCGGTCTTCGTACCGGGGATGATGACGACGACACCGGCACGCCCCTTGCCGTTCTGCGTCTGTCCGGGCGCGCCGACGACGATGTCGCCGACACCGTCCTTGTTCAGATCTGCGACAGCCAGGGCGGTGCCGAAACGGTTGTACTTCGCCGACGTGCCGACGACGCCGGCCGTGTCCTGGCTGATCCGCACCGGGGTTGCCGCCAGACCGCTCTCCCCGCCATACCAGACAGTGATCTGACCGCCCTTGTGGCCGTAGGTGCCACTGATCGGTTCGTCAGGGTCGCCAACAACGAGGTCGTTGTAGCCGTCGCCGTTGACATCCCCGGTGGCGGTGGTCGTGCCATCAATGGGCAGCGGGGTGCTGGGGCTTGTGGGCTCGACGTACACGAGGCCGCCGCTGTGGCCACCGACCCGGACGGAGGTGATGATCCGCGCCGCGCCCCCGTTGTCGCGCACCAGGTAATCGGTGACGCCGACCGAGGGCGTGTCCCGATTCAGCGATTTCGTGCTGACCGAGCCGTCGCGTGCGAAGGTGCCGCTGAATTCGATCGACCCGTCGTAGCCTCCGACCAGTACGCGCGCCCCACCGCTGCCGCGCACCGCGGCGACGTCCAGGCCGTACCGGCCGCCCCCGACCAACGTCACAGGCAGCGCGCTTGCTGCGGCCAAGCCGTTCTTGCCACCCCACAGGACGGTGACTCCGCCGGCGTTCACGACGCTGCCGAGGTCCTCGTCGGGCGCTCCGACGACCAGATCGCTGTAGCCGTCCTTGTCGAGGTCGGCGAACGCCGTCGAGGCACCGAAGAGGTCTTGTGCCTCAGCGGCGTCCGGCACACCAGCGGTGTTCTGTGTGATGACGGCCTTGCGCAGGGTGGACACCCCGGTCCTCGAACCGTAGAGGACAGCGACCGCCCCCGCTCCGTCCATGCCTCCCACCTTGGCCGTGGGCGCCGGGACGACCAGGTCCTGATAGCCGTCCCCGTTGAAATCCGCCGGCGCGGCAATGGGCTTCGCCACGGCGTCGGCAGGCATGGCGACCACCGAGCTCGCCGCAGCGGCACAGGCCACGGCAACGGCGGTCGCCAACCTGTTAGTTCCTGTCTTCCCCACCCTGTTCCCCTCCTGATGCACAGTGAGATATAGGAGCGTATGACTTCACCCGCAGGTGGCGGGTGCCAAGGAAGGCTTGGTGGATGTCGTCGCGTAGTCCCCCATCGGACGCGGAGGCGGCGGAATCCGTGAAGCCATGCGATGGTGCGCTCGACGACCCACCCAACACACCTCCGGCTAACCTGTCGAAGTTGCTCACGAGACCGAGACCGGGCACCTCCCTTACAGCAGGCGCCCGTTCTCATGTCCCCGTCCTCAGAGGTCAGCCGACCGATTCTGGCTCAAGCACGTGCCAAAGCCCGTCCGCCGACATCGCACCGCTCCAGATACGCAAGCGGTCCAGGCTGCCCGGGAGGTAGTGCTCGAGGCTGCCGCCGTCGACGCCGCGGCCGACGGCCAGTTCACCCGTACCCTGCGCCCGCGACGTGAGTCCCGCATGGGGGCCTCCCCCATGCGGGGTGCTTCCAATGAAGAGCCTGAGCCTGCCGGAAGTGTCCGGATCACCAGGGGTGGTCGCAGCCGCGTCGAAGATGCCGGTGACGTCGATCGGGGTGTCGAAGTCCCCCATCACGTCGTCGGCCTGGACCTCGACGCGCTCGGTCACGTTGCCGCCCTCGTCCACCGCGGTCCGCACAAAGCTCCATGCGGAGACGTCAGTGTCGAACTTGGTCAGTACGAGCGCCCAGGATGACTCGCCCGCGAGCTTCTGGCCGGCCACGATTCCGTGGTAACCGATCGGCTTGGCCGCCCACTCCGCACCGTCCACACGCACCCTCGCCGACACCGTGAACGAACCGGTCTCGTCCACCGCCGGTCCCTGCGCCGCCGCGAACCCCTGCACTCCGTCGAGGGCAAGCGTGCTCGTCCCCGCCTCGTCCGCCCGGAGCTTTGCCCCCTCTGCCGACAGAGCGAGGGCGGGTCGGCCGTAGCCGCTGACGTCCTTGATCTCACTCCCAATGGCGGGCCCGGCGTTCCACTCCGCCACGAGCGCGGTCGCGGGCCCGCCCTCAGTCTCGAGTTGCGACACCTCGCGAACATCCACTGGCCTGAGCGCCCTCTGCCAGACGGCTGCTTCGTCGACATAACCGTGGAAGTAGTCCTGGTAGCTGCCATCAGCCCTGGTCCGGCCGATTTGAAGCCCCTTGGTGGACGACCATGGCTCGTACGCCGCGGCTTGGGCGGAGAGATTCACCGGCTGGCCCTGAGGACGGCCGTTGATGAACAACTGGACAGTGTCGTTTGTCTTGTCCGCGTCCCTCTTGGTGTCGAACACCCCTGCCAGATGCGTCCAGACACCGACCGGCGGGCTCGTCGCATCACCGTAGGAGACGACCTCCGTCGTGCCGTCGGCGTCTCGAGCGCCACGGCCAAAGGCCCACTTCTTCTGCTCGGCGGAGTAGCGCAGGCTGAATGCGGCATCGCGCGCCCCTGGAGCCGAGAGCACGACCTGATCGGACCTCGTACCGGAGAGATACGCCCAGGCTGAGACGGTGAACGACCCCTTGGTATCGACCGGCGGCTCGGCCGTCGCCGCGTACGCCTTCCCCTTGTCCGGGTTGGTGCTGTTCAGGCTGAGCGAATAGTCACCCTTGCCGCGCCGCGCCCGGTCCGACCATGTCGCGCCGCCCTTGAGCGTCGCGTCATGGCGCTCAGTGCCCTCGGTGGCAGTGTCCTTCGTGGTGGTCACCGCCGGGTCCGTGGGCCGGTCGGCGAACTGCCACTGCCCGACCGCGCCCGACGCCGGCTTCACCTTGAACGTGAACTCCGCGGGATTGCCCCACCGCCCGCCCCAGTCCTTGGCCTGCACTTCCAGAACCTGAATTCCATCATTAGCAGGCACCGCTGCATAGGGCGCCGGCTCGGCCCCGCTGACCACTGTGGCTCCGAAATCGGTCAGCAACCTCACGCGGTAGCCCGTGACATCGGTGCTCCCCGTCGCGGCATCGATGTCGGCCACGTTGGGCCGGAACGTGAACATCCCAGCCAGCCCGGGCTCGCCCTGCCCGACGCACTCCGTCGCGCATTCGGTGTAGGGGCCGTTGCTGGTGATCCGCGGCGCCAGGGGCACCGGGTCATCCTCCACGCCGAAGGCCGGGGTCGAGAGCACCCCCGCCACCAGTACGGCACCCACCAGCGCGCTCCATGGGCGAGCGCGTCTCCATCTGCCTGCAGGCATGACTGATCCCCTCCAAGGGCCTCCCCAGACCCTTCCTCGAACGGACGACCGCATGAAGTCCGTCGGCGAACCTTAGCCCCAGGCCGCAGGCTTGATCGACAAATTAGTACGGAATCGCTTCGGCCTCGTCAGGGGTGGCCCGGACCGAGCCACCCTTCGGACGATCACGGCCCGGACGGCGCGCCGTGTCGGGTTCGGGCAGTCGGCCGCGACGACGCCATGATCTGGTACGACTACGCCGACGGCAGCGACAAGGTCTCCACCCTTCTCTCCACCACGGTGAACGGCAAGAACCAGTTCGGCTCCCCCTTCGTGACCCTCGCCAGCGCTGCCGGCAATTGGGACATCAAGCGCAGCCAGCTGGTGATCGGTGACTACAACGGTGACGGCCGCGACGACATCGGCGCGATGCACCACCTGTCCGACGGGTCCGTGAAGACGTGGACCTGGACCGCCAGGCCCGACGCCATGTTCAACGGCGGGCTGGCCGGCTATGCCGCCCTGTCCACTCAGTGGGCCTACGCCTCCACCAGATTCTTCAAGCCCTACAACTAACACCAACCCGACCTGGTCCCGGCAGCCGAAAGGCTGCCGGGACCAGGCGCGTCCACCCACGCCTTGTGCTACCCCTGGGGGTTCTTCAGTCATGACTGCAAAGAGACATGCCGACATCGGCCGCAGACGCTTCATACGTGCGGCCGGAGGCACGATCGCCGGTGCTGCCGTGGCGGGTGGAGGGGCCATCCCCGCAATGGCCGTCGAAACGTTCGCCCCGGCCGGGCTCGGCCCGTACCCGGGCATGCCGCACTCACTTGTCCTCAGCCTGCCCACGATGCCGGGCGGCACAGACGTGCCATTGCCGCCTCTGCCGGATCAGCTTGCCGAGGGCACGATCAGCCGCCCGAGTGCCCGGATGCAGATTCCGTACGCCGATGAGCCGGTGAACCCGCAGGCCGTCGAGGACTCCGTGCCGACAACCCTGCCCTTCGAGTTCAAGACGTCACAGTTCACGATGGCCACCGATCTGCCGGAAGCCATGCGGCCCTGGCGAGACCGTCCCACGACCTGGGGCAACGTCAGTCCGGACTCAGAGCACACCTACCTCGACGCACAGGGCGCCATCATGTACCGGCCGAGCCGGACCGAAGCGGGTTACAACCAGCCAGTGACTCAATGCCAGTTCGGGCTCGGCTGCATCACCAGCTACCGCACCGAGAAGGACGCCACCCGCAAGGCGCTCTTCCTCGAACGTGCGAAGGCTCAGGCTCAGCGCCTGATCGACAAGCGGGTGGAGTCCCGGGGTGCCTGGTACTTCCCGTACCCCTTCAACTTCGCGCACGCCGCGCACAGCGGCATCGCGTACAAGGCTCCCTGGTACTCCGGCATGGCACAGGGCGAGGCGATCAGCCTCTTCACCCAGCTCTCCCAGCTCGACGGGATCAGCGAGGCGGAGCGCACGCTCTACAAGGCCGCCGCCGACGGCGCCTTCGCCTCGCTCCTGCGGGCCGACGACGGGACGCCATGGGCGGTGAACAAGGACAGCGACGGGTACCTGTGGATCCAGGAGTACCCGATCGACGCCCCGGGCACCTCGGACTACACCTACAACGGCATGGTCTTCGCCATGTTCGGGCTCTGGGACTACTTCCAGGCGACCGGAAACCCGCTGGCCGAGCAGCTGTACGACGGTTCGCTCACCACGATCCGCGATCACTTCCCGCGACTGCGCAACACCCGCTGGTACTCGTTCTACTGCGACACCCACCGGATACAGGCGCCGACCTACCACCAGCACCACATCAACCTGCTCCGCCAGCTCCACTGGCAGACCGGAAGCCCCACCATCGCCAACCGGCACGACTTGCTGATCGACGACTTCCCGCCGCCCGTCCCGGCGTCTCTGGTGATCGCTTTTGCCGAGGGCACGCACACGCTCTATCAGTTCGACACCCTCGGCGAGACCCAGAACTACGGGTGGTCAGCGGCCAAGGACGACACACAACTGGGCGTGCAGGAGGTGACGTTCACGAGGGCCACCCAGGCGCCGGCCAATGTGCGCCGCCGCATCAAGGGGCGTGGGGTCTACTACCGGATCAACGCAGGTGCGTACGCGGGCTGGTGGGTCGGCGAGTACTTCCCGAAGGTCTTCCTCCGCGGCGAATACTGCACCGTCATCTACCGCCCCAACCGGACCGCGACCTTCCCGGCAAATGCCGAGATCACCTGTTACAAGTTCGGCAGCGATGGTTCCGTGGGCACCAGCACGACGGTCGCCTTCACCAAAAACTCGAACGCTCCCTTCGACCGACGGGCCTTTGTCAACGGACGGCCGATGGTCCAGATCACCGCCGGCGGGCTGACCGGATATTGGGCGCCTTGTGCGGACATCACCCTCGATGGACAGTGACCTCCACCTGCCGGCCAGGCGGCCCGGTGCTGTGCACTACTGATCCCTGCCGAACGAGTGCGTCCCGATCTGAACATGCGCGTTACAGCTTTCACACGAATCACATAAGATCCCTTCACTTACTGACGCGTGTTCACCCGTGGGGGGTTCTTCAGTCATGGCTGGAAAGAGACGTGCCGACATCGGCCGCAGACGTTTCATACGTGTGGCCGGAGGCACCGTCGCCGGTGCTGCCGTGGCGGGTGGGGGGACGTTCACCGCCATGGCCACCGGGGTGTTCGACACCCCCACGCCCGACCCCTTCGGCGGGATGCCGAGGTCGCTCGCACTGAGCCTTCCCGCGACGCCCGGCGGGACCGAGCCGCCGCCGCTGCCGCCCCTGCCGGATCAGATGGCCGAGGGCACCATCTCCAAGCCGGGTGCGCGGACGCTGATCCCGTACGCCGATGAGCCCGTGAACCCGCAGGTGGTCGAGGACTCCGTACCGACCGTCCTGCCCTTCGAGTTCAAGACGGCCGGCTACAAGTGTGTGACCGATCTGCCCGAGGCGCTGCGCCCGTGGCGGGACCGGCCGACGTCGTGGGCCAATGTCACGCCCAACACCGAGCACACCTTCCTCGACGCCCAGGGCGTCATCCAGTACCGGCCGAGCTGGACCGCGGCCGGGTACGACCAGCCCGTCACCCAGATGCAGTTCGGTCTGGGCTGCATATCCAGCTACCGCACCGAGAAGGACGCCACCCGCAAGGCGCTCTTCCTCAAGCGCGCGAAGGCTCAGGCTCAGCGCCTGATCGACAAGCGGGTGGAGTCCCGGGGTGCCTGGTACTTCCCGTACCCCTTCAACTTCGCGCACGCCGCGCACAGCGGCATCGCGTACAAGGCTCCCTGGTACTCCGGCATGGCACAGGGCGAGGCGATCAGCCTCTTCACCCAGCTCTCCCAGCTCGACGGGATCACCGAGACGGAGCGCACGCTCTACAAGGCCGCCGCCGACGGCGCCTTCGCCTCGATGCTGCGCGCCGACGACGCCAAGCCATGGGCGGTGAACAAGGACAGCGACGGGTACCTGTGGATCCAGGAGTACCCGATCGACGCCCCGGGCACCTCGGACTACACCTACAACGGCATGGTCTTCGCCATGTTCGGGCTCTGGGACTACTTCCAGGCGACCGGAAACCCGCTGGCCGAGCAGCTGTACGACGGTTCGCTCACCACGATCCGCGATCACTTCCCGCGGCTGCGCAACACCCGCTGGTTCTCGTTCTACTGCGACACCCACCGGATACCCGCGCCGACCTACCACCAGCACCACATCAACCTGCTCCGCCAGCTCCACTGGCAGACCGGAAGCCCCACCATCGCCAACCGGCACGACCTGCTGATCGACGACTTCCCCGCGTACATCCTGCGCGCGGGGTCCGTCGCGGCCTTCGCCGCAGGCACCCACACCCTCTACAAGCTCGACACCCTCGGCGCCGACGACAACTACGGATGGTCCTCCTCCAAGGGCGACAAGCAGCTGGCCATCAAGAAGGTGACCTTCGCCAAGGCCACCCAGGCGCCCGTCAATGTGCGCCGCCGCATCATGGGCCGCGGTATCTACTACCGGATCAACGCCGGTACGTACGCGGGCTGGTGGGTCGGTGAGGCCTACCCGAAGGTCTTCCTGCGCGGTGAGTACGTCTCCACCACCTACCGTCCGCAGCGCACGGCGACCTTCCCCGCAAACGTGGAGGTCACCTGCGTCAAGTTCGGCGCCGACGGGATCACCGGCACCACCAAGAAGGTGAAGTTCGCCAGTGCGTCCAACGCGCCCTTCGACCGCAGGGCCATCGTGAACGGCAGGCCCATGGTCCGGATCACCGCCGGCGGGCTCACCGGGTACTGGGCGCCCACCGCTCAAGTGCTCACCGACGGCCGCTGACGCCGCTCAGCAAGGCGAACGGGCCCCTGCCATCCGGCAGGGGCCCGTCCTCATGTCCGCGTCAGTGAACCCGGTTCCTGTACCTGGCCCCGCGGGCCGCCCACGTAACGCTTTGGTTGCCCAGGCCGCCCCGACCATTGACTCTCGCCTGACATGCGGCTTACCTTCCTCCCAACTGAATAGGAAACTTTCCTAACAGTCCAGCTGAGGACATCCGCAGCCGAAGGGCAGGTGCATCCGTCGTGGCCGGAACCACACCCGGGGGTACACCCGGTACCCCCGGAACCACACCCGGTACTCCGCGCGTACTGCGCGCCATGAACGACCGGGCCGCGCTCGATCTGCTGCTGGAGCACGGGCCGCTGTCGCGCACCAAGATAGGGAAGCTGACCGGCCTCTCCAAGCCCACCGCCTCGCAGCTGCTCGCGCGGCTCGAATCCGCCGGGCTCGTCGTCGCCACCGGGACCACCGAGGGGCGGCCGGGGCCCAATGCGCAGTTGTACGCCGTCAACGCGCGCGCCGCGTTCGCCGCCGGGCTCGATGTGACCCCGCAGCGCATTCACGCCGCCGTCGCCGATGTCACCGGCGCCACCGTCGGGGAGTTCGAGCTGCCGACCCCGGGGCGGCGCGCCGAGAGTGTCGTACGGCAGGTCACCGAGGCGCTCGACGGGGCCGTGAAGGCCGCCGGGGTGACCCGGTCCGATGTGCACCGGCTCGTCATCGGTACGCCCGGTGCCTTCGATCCGTCCACCGGGCGGCTGCGGTACGCCTCCCACCTGCCCGGCTGGCACGCCCCCACCCTCCTCGACGAGCTGGCCGCGGTGCTGCCCATGCCCGTCGAGTACGAGAACGACGTCAACCTGGTCGCGGTCGCCGAGCAGCGCCTGGGCGCGGCGCACGGGCACGAGAACTTCGTACTGCTGTGGAACCAGGAGGGCCTGGGCGCCGCCGTCGTGATCGGCGGGCGCCTCCATCGTGGCTTCACCGGCGGCGCCGGGGAGGTCGGTTTCCTGCCCGTGCCCGGCACCCCGCTGGTGCGGCAGGTGACCAAGGCCAACAGCGGCGGCTTCCAGGAGCTGGCCGGCGCCCAGGCGCTGCCCCGGCTGGCACGCGAGTTCGGGGTCGAGGGCGTCGGTCACGGACCGCATGCCGAGGTCGCCGCCTCTCTCGTCGCCCGGGCCGCGGAGGCCGACTCGGGGCCGTACCGCAAGCTGCTCGACGCCTACGCGACCGGTCTCGCCACCGGTCTGGCTTCCATGGTCGCCGTGCTCGACCCCGAACTCGTCGTCCTGTCCGGCGATGTGATCGCCGCCGGCGGGGAGCCGCTGCGCGAACGCGTGCAGGCGGAGCTCATCGAACTGGCCGCCCCCCGGCCGCGTCTCGTCCTCGGTTCCGTACGAGAACACCCCGTCCTGCGCGGTGCGTTGGAGAGCGCTCTGGCCACCACGCGCGACGAAGTCTTCGACACCTCCCGCTGATCCAGCTGCCCTGCCCGAAACAGCCGAAAGACCCGCCACAGCCCCCGACCCGTCACAGGGAGACTCCGCCATGTCCACACGCACCCGGAAGACGGCCGCCGCGCTCGCCGCGACCGCCGCGATATCCCTGTTCGCCTCGGCTTGTACGGGCTCGAGCGACGCCGCGGCCAACGATGATCCGAACGCCAGGACGACCATCACCTTCTGGCACGGCTGGAGCGCCCCCAGCGAGGTCAAGGCCATCCAGGAGAACGTCTCCCGCTTCGAGAAGGCGCACAGCAACATCAAGGTCAAGATCGTCGGCAATATGACCGACGACAAGATCAACCAGGCGCTGCGGGCGGGCGGTTCGAACGCCCCGGATGTGGTCTCCTCCTTCACCACCGACAGCGTGGGCAAGTTCTGCACTTCCGGTGCCTTCGTCGACCTCAAGCCCTTCCTGGCGAAGTCGAAGATCGACCCGGCGAAGGTCTTCCACAAGCCGCTGCTCGACTACACGCAGTTCGCGGGCAACCAGTGCTCGCTGCCGCTGCTCAACGACGCGTACGGCCTCTACTACAACAAGGACGCCTTCAGGGCCGCCGGGATCACCGCCCCGCCGAAGACCTGGAGCGAGTTCGAGAAGGTCGCCGAGAAGCTGACCAAGACCAAGGGCGACAGCTACGAGCAGCTCGGTTTCATGCCGAATTACCACGGCTACGAGACGACCCCCATGCACTACGCCTCGCAGTGGGGCCCCACCTACTTCGACGCGGACGGCAAGTCCAACATCGCCAAGGACCCGGCGTTCTCGAAGATGCTGACCTTCCAGAAGGGCCTGGTCGACAAACTGGGCGGCTTCACCAAGCTGGAGAAGTACCGCAACACCTTCGGTGACGAGTGGGGCGCCAAGCACCCCTTCCAGACCGGTCAGGTCGCCATGCAGCTGGACGGCGAGTGGCGGCTGGGCATGGCCAAGGACGCGAAGGTGAAGTTCGAGATCGGCACCGCGCCGCTGCCGGTCGCGGACGAGCAGGTCGCCGACTACGGCAAGGGCTACCTGTCCGGCACGATCATGGGCATCGCCTCCACCAGCAAGAAGCAGAACGCCGCGTGGGAGCTGGTGAAGTACATGACCACGGACACCGAGGCGGTGGTGGCGTTCGCCAACGGCATCCACAACGTGCCCTCGACGATCGAGGCGCTCAAGTCGCCGAACCTGAGCATCGACCCGGACTTCAAGACCTTCATCGACATCGCGCAGCACCCGAAGTCCAACACCACGCCGGCCAACGTCGACGGCGGCGCGTACCAGGTGACCTTCCAGGACTTCGGTTACCAGTACGAGTCCGGAAAGGCGAGCGACCTGAAGGCCGGTCTGGAAAAGACGGCCAAGCAGATCGACACCGACATCGCCAAGCAGAAGTAGCAGAGAAGACAGTGACTACGCACACGTTGCGGACGAAGCGCCGACGCTCGGCGCTTCGTACCGCGGCCTTCATGTCACCGTGGCTGATCGGCTTCAGCGTCTTCTTCGCCTACCCGCTGATCTCGACCGTCTACTTCTCCTTCATGAAGTACGACGGCTTCCGGCCCCCCGTCTTCAACGGCCTGGACAACTGGACGTACGTCTTCAGCGAGTACCCCATGTTCTGGCCCGCCCTGCGCAACACGCTGTGGCTGGTGCTCGTGATGGTCACCTGCCGCGTCCTGTTCGGCCTCGGCGTCGGACTGCTCATCACCAAGATCAAGACGGGCGCCGGGGTCTTCAGGACCCTGTTCTATCTGCCGTATCTGGCCCCGCCGGTCGCGGCGACGCTCGCCTTCGTCTTCCTGCTCAACCCGGGTACGGGACCGGTCAATTCGATCCTCGACTCGATCGGGCTGCCGACGCCGGGCTGGTTCACCGACCCCAGCTGGTCCAAGCCCGCGCTCACCGCGCTCGCGCTGTGGGGCATCGGTGATCTGATGGTGATCTTCATGGCAGCGCTGCTCGATGTGCCGAAGGAGCAGTACGAGGCGGCGGAGCTGGACGGCGCCTCGGCCTGGCAGCGCTTCCGCTTCGTCACCCTGCCGAACATCTCGCCGATCGTGATGTTCGCCGTGGTCACGGGCGTGATCCAGACGATGCAGTACTACACACAGCCGCTGGTGGCCGGAAAGGTCGCCTCCGGAATCATCGGCGGCAGCGGGCAGCAGTTCGAGCCCGGTTACCCCGAGAAGTCGACCCTGACGCTGCCGCAGCTCGTCTACAACGTCGGCTTCCAGCGCTTCGACTACGGTGCCGCGGCCGTCATCGCGCTCGTCCTGTTCGTGCTCTCCATGGTCTTCACCGCGTTCCTGATGCGCAGGCGCGGCGGCCTCGTCCAGGTGGGTGACTGACCATCATGACCCAGATCCTCGACAAGCCCGTCCGGGCGGCAAGCATCGTCGGCGAGGCGGAGCGGACCGCACGCCGCAAGACGCTGCTGCACTGGATCGCGGTGCACTCCCTGGGTGTCGCGGCCGCGCTCTTCTTCGTGCTGCCGTTCGTCTTCGTCGTCCTCACCTCGCTGATGAGCGACCAGCAGGCACTCACCCGCGACCTCGTTCCCCAGACCTGGGAGTGGGGCAACTACAGCCGGGTGCTGGACACTCCGGGCTTTGTGACCTGGTGGCGCAACACGCTGCTGTACGCGGGGCTCGGCACCGTTCTCACAGTGGTGTCCTCGATCCCGGTCGCGTACGCCCTCGCCAAATTCCGCTTCCGCGGCCAGCGGCTCGCGCTGATGCTCGTCATCTCGATGATGATGCTGCCGCCCCAGGTGGTCATCATCCCGATGTACCTGTTCTGGGCGAAGCAACTCGACCTGGCGGGGACGCTGTGGCCGCTGATCATCCCGATGGCGTTCGGCGACGCGTTCTCGATCTTCCTGCTGCGCCAGTTCCTGCTCACCATCCCCAATGAGTATCTGGACGCGGCGAAGGTCGACGGCTGCAGCGAGCTGCGCACCCTGCTCAAGGTGGTGCTGCCGATGGCCAGGCCGGGCATCGCCGCCGTAGCGCTCTTTCAGTTCTTCTACGCCTGGAACGACTACTTCGGCCCGCAGATCTATGCCTCGGAGAACCCGGCTGCCTGGACGCTGAGTTACGGCCTGGAGTCGTTCAAGGGCGCGCACCACACGGACTGGAATCTGACCATGGCCGCGACCGTCCTGGTCATGGCCCCCGTGATCCTCGTCTTCTTCTTTGCCCAGAAGGCATTCGTCGAGGGCGTCACACTGACCGGAGTGAAGGGCTAGAACCAGATGAAGCTCGCAGTCGTGGGTGGCGGATCCACCTATACCCCTGAGTTGATCGACGGCTTCGCCCGGCTGAGGGACACCCTCCCGCTCAGTGAACTGGTCCTCATCGACCCGGCGGCCGACCGGCTGGAGCTCGTCGGTGGTCTGGCACGGCGGATCTTCGCCAGGCAGGGCCACGACGGGAAGATCGTCACCACCTCCGACGTCGACGCGGGCATCGCGGACGCCGATGCGGTGCTGCTGCAGCTGCGCGTCGGCGGTCAGGCGGCCCGCAACCAGGACGAGACCTGGCCGCTGGAGTGCGGCTGCGTCGGTCAGGAGACGACGGGCGCGGGCGGCCTGGCCAAGGCGCTGCGCACGGTCCCGGTCGTCCTCGACATCGCCGAGCGGGTGCGGCGTGCCAACCCGGACGCCTGGATCATCGACTTCACCAACCCGGTGGGCATTGTGACCAGGGCGCTGCTGCAGGCCGGCCACAAGGCCGTGGGCCTGTGCAATGTCGCCATCGGCTTCCAGCGCAGGTTCGCGGCCCTCCTCGAAGTCGCCGCCACCGACGTCCACTTGAACCATGTGGGCCTCAACCACCTGACGTGGGAGACGGGGGTGCGGCTCGGCGGCCCGGAGGGCGCGGACGTACTGCCGAAGCTGCTGGCCGAGCACAGTGACGCGATCGCCGACGATCTGCGTCTGCCGCGTGCGGTGCTCGACCGGCTCGGCGTCGTCCCCTCGTACTACCTGCGCTATTTCTACGCGCACGACGAGGTCGTACGGGAGCTGAGGACCAAGCCTTCGCGGGCCGCCGAGGTCGCGGAGATGGAGGAGCAGCTGCTGAAGATGTACGGCGACCCGGCGCTCGACACCAAGCCGGAGCTGCTGGCCAAGCGTGGCGGCGCCTTCTACTCGGAGGCGGCCGTGGATCTCGCGGCCTCCCTGATCGGCGGGGGCGGCAGCCCGTACCAGGTGGTGAACACCCTCAACAACGGCACCCTGTCGTTTCTCCCCGACGACGCGGTGATCGAGGTGCAGGCCGCCGTCGGCGCGCAGGGCGCGACACCACTGCCCGTGCCCGAGCTCGACCCTCTGTACGCCGGGCTGATCACCCATGTCACGGCGTACGAGGACCTGGCGCTGGAGGCTGCGCTGCGCGGCGGCCGCGACCGTGTCTTCAAGGCGCTGCTGTCCCATCCCCTGATCGGCCAGTACGAGTACGCCGATGCGCTCACCGACAAGCTGATCGCGCACAACCAGGAGCACCTCGCGTGGGCCTGAACGCACGTCGGCCCGCGGAGACGAGCGTGCTCGCCATCGACGCGGGCAACAGCAAGACCGATGTGGCCGTGATCGGTGGGGATGGCGCCGTGCTCGCTGCCGCGCGCGGTGGTGGCTTCCAGCCGCCACAGGTCGGCGTGGAGGCGGCGATCGACGCCCTCGCCGAAGCGGTCGGCCGGGCGCTGGCCGAGGCGGGCGTGACGGGCGTCGCGCACGTCTCTGCCTGCCTGGCCAACGCCGATCTTCCGGTGGAGGAACGGGAGTTGGCCGAGGCCGTGCAGCGGCGCGGCTGGGGGCGTACGACCGAAGTCCGCAACGACACCTTCGCGATCCTGCGCGCCGGTGTGGACGAGCCGCGCGGTGTCGCGGTGGTGTGCGGCGCGGGAATCAACTGCGTCGGCATGCTGCCGGACGGCCGCACCGCGCGCTTCCCGGCGATCGGCAAGATCTCCGGGGACTGGGGCGGAGGCGCGGGCCTCGCGGAGGAGGCGCTGTGGTTCGCGGCGCGGGCGGAGGACGGGCGCGGCGAGCCGACGGCCCTCGCCCGTACGCTGCCCGCGCACTTCGGACTCGACTCGATGTACGCCCTGATAGAGGCGCTGCACCTGGAGCACATCCCCTCGGCGCGCAAGCACGAGCTCACTCCGGTCCTCTTCATGACCAGCGCTGGGGGCGACCCGGTGGCCCGCTCGCTGGTGCACCGGCTGGCACAGGAGGTCGTCGCGCTGTCCACGGTGGCGCTGGCCCGGCTCGATCTCCTGGACGAGGCGGTGCCGGTGCTGCTGGGCGGCAGTGTGCTCGCGGCCCGGCATCCGGAACTGGACGAGCAGGTCGGCACCTTGCTGGCGGCCAGGGCTCCGAAGGCGGTCATCGAGGTGGTGACGGCTCCGCCGGTGCTCGGCGCGGCCCTGCTGGGGCTGGACCATGTGGGGGCGCCGCAAGAGGCCCGTGCCCGGCTGCGCGCGTATTACGCGTAGCGCAGCGTCAATTCACGTGTGGCGCAGGGTCAATGGGGCGGCGCTGTCCTCACCCGCCGGACGGGTTTGAACTCATGCCCGTCCGGCACCCGTGTCCACCCCTCGCCAACGGGAACCGATCGAGGTCGGGGGGCGTATTCATGGTGGGGAGAGCGGTCTGGCAGGATCCTGGATTGCTGCGATGGGAACAAGATCCAGTCAATCCTGGTGTGAATGTCGGTCACTCCGGCCATACTGCTGGCCGGGAGCAGTCTCCCGACCCGCCGGGGGGCGGGCCGACGTCAGGGACCGAGGGGGAGGTCACGTGACATACCCGCCGAATGTGCGCACCGCGCCCCAGTCGGCTCCGGGGCATGCGCCCGCACAGCCACCGGCCGTCCAGCCACCCGCACACCGCGGCGCCTGGGCCGTGGGCAAGGAGCGACTGCGCACCGCGGCGACGACCGAGCCGGGGCGGCTGCAGATCATCGGGGCCCTTCTGGCGGCGCTGGTCGTGGCGTTCGGCGCGGTGACGGCGTTCGAGATCTCCGACCGCGCTGCCGCGGCCGACGATGTGGTGAGCCGCAGTCAGCCGCTGAGCGCGGACGCCGCGTCCATCCACCGCTCGCTGGCCGACGCGGACGCGGCGGCCGCCAATGGCTTCCTCGCGGGCGCCGAAGAGCCCCGCGCGATCCACGAGCGGTACGAGAAGGACATCACGGCCGCGTCCAGGCTGCTCATCAACGCCGCGGCGAACAGCGACAGTTCGACCGAGTCGGGCCGCCAGATCGCCGCTCTCAACGAGCAGCTGCCCCGCTACACGGGCCTGATCGAGCGCGCCCGTGCCAACAACCGGCAGGGGCTGCCGCTCGGCGGCGCCTATCTGCGCTACGCCAACCTGAAAATGTCGAACGAGCTGCTTCCCGCCGCCGACAAGCTCTACCAGGCGGAGACGAAGCGCCTCGGCGAGGACAACGACGAAGCGCGCGACTGGCCGTTCGTCTCGTTCGGTCTGGGTGTGCTGGTGCTGGGAGCGCTCGTCTGGGCGCAGCGACGCAACTACCGGCGGACGAACCGGATGTTCAACCACGGGCTGCTCGCCGCCACGGCCGCGTCGACGGTCGTCGTGCTCTGGCTGATCGTGGGGCACTCGGTGGCCCGTGCCGAGCTGAACAACGCCATGGAGGGCGGCCAGGAGTCCCTCAAGGCCCTCAACAGCTCCCGGGTGCAGGCGCTGCAGGCCCGCGCCAACGAGAACCTGGCAGTCGTCTCCCGGGGCGCGGTCCTCACCCCGGACGGGAAGAACGACCAGTACGAATTCAATTACACGAACCGGATGGACGCCGTAGGTGTCACGCTGACGTCGGCGAAGGACCTGGCGGACGACTCCGAGGGTCGCGATCCCGTCGCGGACGCCACCAGCGCCGTCGCCGAGTGGCGCACCCGCCACAAGAAGGCGCGTGCCACCGACAACGGCGGTGACTACGACAGCGCGCTGCAGCAGATCATCGGCCCGAAGGCCTCGACGGGCCAGTCGTTCGACACGGTCGACGCGGCGCTGCGCAGGGCGATCGACCATGAGCAGCGGGAGTTCACGGCGTCGGCGACGTCCGGGCGCGGCGCGCTGGACGGGCTGCCGGTCGGCGCCGCCGCACTGGCCGTGCTCGGCGCGGCAGGAGCCGTACTCGGCATCAACCGCAGGCTTTCGGAGTACCGGTGAGAGGGGGCGCCATGAGGGACGTGAGGAGCAGGATCCGCGGCTGGGAGGGCGTCGCGGGGATGGCCGCGGCCTGCGCGCTGACCGCCGCCGTCACACTGCTGCCGCTGGCGAGAGGCACGCAGGAGCCCGGTGCGGAGCCGGCCACCCAGGGCGTGGCCTCCGTCGTGCCCGCCAAGGAGGACGGCTGCACCACCCCCGAGGCCTCGCTGCCGTCGTCGACCGCCGGCGGACCGACCATCGACGCCATCGTGCAGCGCGGCAAGCTGATCGTCGGCGTCGACCAGAACAGCTACCGCTGGGGTTACCGCAATCCGGCGAGCGGCGGCCTCGAAGGGTTCGACATCGATCTGGCCCGGGCCATCGCCAAGGACATCCTCGGCAGGCCCGACGCCATCATCTTCCGCGCCATCCCGACCAACCAGCGCATACCCGCCCTGAACAACGGCACGGTGGACATCGTCGTCCGTACGATGACGATCAACTGCGCCCGGATCAAGCAGGTCGCGTTCTCCACGGCGTACTTCCAGACGGGCCAGCAGGTGCTGGCTCCCAAGGGGTCGTCGATCACCGGGTACGACAAGTCGCTGTCCGGGAAGAAGGTCTGCTCGGCCGAGGGCTCGACGGCCTACGAGGCACTGGAGAAGAACTCCTTCGGGGCGACGTTCAAGGACGCGCACGACGGGCAGGCATCGGACGAGGACCAGCTCACCG
This sequence comes from Streptomyces sp. NBC_00885, assembly GCF_045207475.1. Taxonomy (NCBI): domain Bacteria; kingdom Bacillati; phylum Actinomycetota; class Actinomycetes; order Kitasatosporales; family Streptomycetaceae; genus Streptomyces; species Streptomyces sp. NBC_00885. Next base: position 5,597,805 of record NZ_CP108796.1, on the reverse strand, counting down.
TGCCCAATCAGCTCGACTGCCTGGTGCGGCTGCAGCTGGGCCTCGTCGACGCGGTCGTCACGGACGCGGCCCTCGCGGCGGGCCAGGCCGCTCAGGACCCGGCGGTCGCGCTCAAGGGCGGCAAGCCCTTCACCACCGAGTTCTACGGCGTCGCCACCAAGCTCGGCAACGACGACCTGGTGCGCCGGGTGAACAGCGTGCTCGACGACTACCGCAAGGGCCCGTGGACGGAGGCGTACAACAAGTGGCTGGTGGCCGATCTGCCCGGGATACCCGGGCCGCCGGCGCCGAAGTACCGCACCGGCTGAAACCGGACCTAGTCCTGCAGGAAAGCTAGTCCGGCAAGGAAGAGCAGAGAGGTGATCGATGGGCGCGGCGGGACCCTCCCCCAGCTTCGCGGGGGGACCCCCAGGACCGGTGATGGACCGGGACGAGGTGGACCGTGCTCTCGCGCGCCTCGGCGCCGAGCACGAAGCGATCGAGACGTCGCTCCTCGCCCTGCAGGACCATGCCGGCCGCCGGCTCCTCGAAGGCGCCGAGCTGACCGGCGTCACCAAGGACCGCTGGGCCTCCGCCGAGCAGGCGATCACCCTGCTGTGGGGGTACTTCGACGCGTACACCGCCGCCATGAACAACACCCGTGAGCTGCGTTCCCGCCGCCGCTGGCCCAGCCGCGAGGACCTGGTGGAACTGACCGAGCGGCTGCGCGGCCGCAGCGTCACGGTCGCGGGCACCGCCACGCACACCGCGCCGTCCATCACCGGACCCGCCAAGCTCTCCGAGCAGTTCACGCTCGAAGAGCTGGTCTCCCGGATGAACGAGCTGTACGCGAGCTCGCTGGACATGGTCGTCACGGCCGACTCGGTGTGGTCGGCGCTGCCCGCCCGCATAGATCTGCTCTCCGCCGAACTGCAGCGGACCCGATCGCTCGCGCACTCGGTGGGCGTACGGCCCGGTGAGCACCCGGCCGGCGACGAGCTGGAGGCGATCACCCATGAGCTGTCCACGCTGCGTGCCCAGGTGATCTCCGATCCGCTCGCCTTCTGGCGGCCCGCGCCCGGCAGTTCGGCCCCGGGCGGCGGACGGCCCGACACCGACCGCTACGACCGGGCGGCCCGCGCCCTTGAGGACATCCGCCGCGAGATCGAGGCGGTCCTCCAGGTCCGGCAGGACTCCGAGGAGCGGCTGATGCGGCTGCGCGACGTGCTCTCGCGCGCCGACCGGACGCTGGCCGAGGCACGGTCCGCGCGCGGCGAGGTGCTCGCGAAGATCGCGGCCTCCGAGGTGCCCGCGGTCAGCGGCCCGGCGACCGCGCTGCAGGAGCGGCTCGCCACCGCAGCCGAGTACCGCAGGCACTCGCAGTGGCACCGGCTCTCGCCGCTGCTCGAATCGCTGGAGCGCGAGGCCGAGGACGAACTGATGCGCGCCCGCGAGTCGTTGACGGCCGTGACCGCGCCGCTCGCGGTCCGCGCGGAGCTGCGCGGCCGCCTGGACGCGTACAAGGCGAAGGTGGCCCGGCACGGCATGGCGGAGGACCCGCTGCTGATCGAGCGGTACGACGCGGCCCGCCGGATGCTGTGGAGCGCGCCGTGCGATCTGCGCGTCGCCGAACAGGCGGTGCTGCGCTATCAGCAGGCCGCCGCCGAAGTTCTGGTCCCGCGCCAGGCCGGGCCCCAGGACCGCAGGGGGGATTCATGAGCGAGAACAACAAGTGCCAGCGCCCCGGCTGCGAGGGCGGTTACGAGGACATGGGCGGCGGTGAGCTGTTCTGCGACACCTGCGGGCTCGCTCCCGTCGTCTCGTCGAACGGCATGGTGTCCTCGCAGCCCACCGGCATCACGGGCGGCGGCAGGGACTCCGGCTCGGCGCGCAGTTCACGCTCCTCACGGGCCTCGTCGCGCTCCTCGACCTCGCGGCGTTCCGTATCGGGGCGGCTTTCGCGTTCGCTGACCGGAAGCAGCACCTCGACCCGGTCGGTCTCGGTGCGCAGCTCCGGCACCTCCACGGGCGCGTCGGGCCGCAACCGGCTGGGGGCGGGCCTGGTCACCGTGCCTCAGGTGCCGCGCCCCGACCCGCGTACGGCGGTGATGGAGAACCCCGAGGTTCCCGAGCGCAAGCGGTTCTGCTCGCGTTCCGACTGCGGGGCACCGGTGGGCCGTTCGCGCGGTGAGCGTCCGGGGCGTACGGAGGGTTTCTGCACCAAGTGCGGCCACCCGTATTCGTTCGTGCCCAAGCTCGCCGACGGCGACATCGTGCACGGGCAGTACGAAGTGATCGGCTGCCTCGCCCACGGCGGCCTGGGCTGGGTCTATCTGGCGGTGGACCGCGCGGTCTCCGACCGGTGGGTGGTCCTCAAGGGCCTGCTGGACACGGGCGACCAGGACGCCATGGCCGCGGCGATCTCGGAGCGCCGTTTCCTCGCGGAGATCGAGCACTCCAACATCGTCCGTATCTACAACTTCGTGGAGCATCTCGACCAGCGCACGGGCTCGCTCGACGGCTACATCGTCATGGAGTACGTCGGCGGCAAGTCGCTGAAGGAGATCGCCAACGAGCGGCGCGACACGGCGGGCAAACGCGATCCGCTGCCGGTCGAGCAGGCGTGTGCGTACGGCATCGAGGCGCTGGAGGCCCTCGGGCATCTGCACAGCCGGAACCTGCTGTACTGCGACTTCAAGGTCGACAACGCGATCCAGCAGCAGGACCAGCTCAAGCTCATCGACATGGGCGCGGTCCGCAGGATGGACGACGACGAGTCCGCTATCTACGGCACCGTCGGCTACCAGGCCCCGGAGGTCGCCGAGGTCGGCCCTTCGGTCGCCTCCGACCTGTACACCGTCGCGCGCACGCTGGCGGTGCTGACCTTCGACTTCCAGGGCTACACGAACGTGTTCGTGGACTCCCTTCCGGACCCGGAGAACATCAAGGTCTTCCAGACCTACGAGTCCTTCTACCGGCTGCTGGTGCGGGCGACGGACCCGGACCCGGCGCGGCGGTTCGCCTCGGCGCAGGAGATGGCGGAGCAGCTGACGGGGGTGCTCAGGGAGGTCGTCGCGATCCAGACGGGCCGCCCGCGGCCCTCGCTGTCGACGCTGTTCGGGCCCGAACTGCGAGTCACGGACACGCAGTTGTTCGCGGAGCTGACGGGAGACGTGTCGCAGCTGGGCGGGCGTGCGGCGACGGCTTCGGGCCGTGGGCGCGGGCGCGGGCGCGGTAGGCAGTCGGCGGCGGCGAACGGCTCGGTGGGCATGGGGCCATCAGCGGCGGGCGGCTCGGCCCCGGTGGGTGCGGGCGGCGCGCTGGTGCCGGCGGCGCGTGTGGGCGAGGGCGCGCCCCAACTGGGCCTCTCGGGCGCCGGATACGGCAACGGAGGCCCCGCCCAAGTGGGCGGGATCGTGGGCGCAGGGGCCGCGGGCGCCTACCCGCTCGCGCCCCACCTCGCCTCGCTCGAATCCCGCGCGACCTCTCTCGCGCTGCCCGTGCCGCGCGTCGACCCGAACGACCCCAACGCCGGTTTCCTCGCCGGTCTCATGGCCTCGGCCCCCGCCGAGCTGATCGCCGCGCTGCACTCCGCCTCCGCCGCCTCCCCGGAGACCCGGCTGCGTGAGCTGCGCGCCCGCCTGGAGATGGGCGAACTGGACTCCGCGAGCAAGGCGCTCGCGACCCTGGAGGGCCAGCACCCCGACGACTGGCGTGTCGTCTGGTACCGCGGCCTCACCTCCCTGGTGACCGGGGAGAACGAGGTCGCGGCGCTCTCCTTCGACGCGATCTACGACGCGTTCCCCGGCGAGCCCGCGCCCAAGCTCGCGCTGGGCGTGTGCGCCGAGGTGCTCGGCCAGCTGGACAACGCCGGGGAGTACTACCGCCTGGTGTGGACGACCGACCCGAGCTATGTCAGTGCCGCCTTCGGCCTCGCGCGGGTGCAGCTCGCGGCGGGCGACCGGGCCGGAGCCGTACGGACTTTGGAGTCGGTGCCGGAGGCGTCGATCCACTACACGGCGGCGCGCGTGGCCGCCGTGCGGGCGAGGCTGCGGCGACGCGCCGTTCACGAGCCGCTGATCGGCGACCTGTTGGCCGCCGCCGCGCAGGTGGACGGCCTGAAGGACTTCGGTCTGGACGCCGTACGCCGCGAGCAGTTGTCGACAGAAGTACTCGGCACAGCCCTGGACTGGGTACTCTCCGGTAGTCCCGGAGCCCCTCCGTCCGTACAGAACGCGCCGAGCGCACCGCACGCGGCGGCGCACAGCACGCCGACCGTGCTTCTCGGCAGCGAACTGGACGAGCGCGGACTGCGCTTCGGGCTGGAACGCTCCTACCGGGTACTCGCCCGGCTCGCCCAGCGCGGCGAGGAGCGGATCGACCTGGTGGAGCGGGCCAACCGCTTCCGCCCCCGGACGTGGGTGTGATTGATGGCCTCGCAGATGCACCAACCGGCCGCGGGGTCGGCCTGCCCAAGCTGCGACGAGCCGCTGGAGACGGGTGACCTCTTCTGCGGCGCGTGCGGACACGACCTCTCGGCCGTGCCCGAGCAGCCCGACGACCACCCGACCATCGCCATCGGTACGGCGGTCCAGTGGCCGGCGGCGACCGGCACGGACAGTGCGGGCACCCCGGCGCCCACCCACCGGCCCGGCGACCTGCCGGGCACGGACTCGGGCGGCGGCCCACTGGCTGCCCCGGCGGCCGTACGGTACGACAACCGGCCGGGCCGTGAGGCGTCGCCCGATGTCCCCGCCGTCCCTGTCCAAGCCACCGCGCCCAAGGCCTCGCCCAACGCCGCGCCCAGCGTCTCGTCCAGTGGCGACTTCGAGTTGCCCGCACCCGAGGCGGCCCCCGCCGAAGCCGCCGACCCGCGCGCCGTGGATCCCGTAACTGCCCCGTCGGGCACCAAGCTCTGCGTGGCCTGTCGCGCCGGTCATGTCGACACCGACGGCTACTGCGAGAACTGCGGGCACGCCCAGCCCCGCGAACGCGACCACATGGAGCGTGAACTCGGCTCGGTCGCCGCGGTCAGCGACCGCGGACTGCGCCACCACCGCAACGAGGACTCGTTCGCGGTCTCCTCCACGGCCCTGCCCGACGGCTCACCGGCCGTCGTCGCGATCGTCTGCGACGGGGTGTCGTCGGCGACCCGTCCCGACGAGGCCTCCGAGGCCGCAGCGAGCGCCGCCAACGAGTTGCTGCTGGCGACCCTGCCGCGCGGCACGCATCCTCAGCAGGCCATGCACGAAGCGATCGTCGCAGCCGCGGACGCGGTCAACTCCCTTGCCACCGACCCCGGTGAGGGCGAGGCGATGGAGCACGACCCGCACCGCCACCAGAACGCGCCCGCGTGCACGATCGTCGGCGCGGTCGCGGCCGGCGGCCTGCTGGTCGTCGGCTGGGTCGGCGACAGCCGGGCGTACTGGGTGCCCGACGACCGCAGCGGCCCGCCCGCCCGGCTCACCGAAGACGACTCCTGGGCCGCCCAGATGGTGGCGGCGGGCCTGATGAGCGAGGCCGAGGCGTACGCGGACGAGCGCGCCCACGCCATCACGGGCTGGCTGGGAGCCGACGCGTACGAACTGGAGCCGCACACCGCGTCGTTCAAGCCGGACCGTTCCGGTGTGGTCGTGGTCTGCACGGACGGCCTGTGGAACTACGCCGAGGGCGCCGAGGACATGGCCCGGGCGATCCCCGCCGATGCCGCGGGACGGCCGCTGCACAGCGCGCAGGTTCTGGTCGGTCATGCCCTGGACGGTGGGGGCCACGACAACGTAACAGTGGCCGTCCTGCCGTTCGCCGTGCCGCACCAAGGGGCAGGATCGGCCTACAACAAGGCTTGAGCCCCCTTTTGTCCGCGGCTCGTGGACCTTCATGCCGTTCCTCGCTGACCGATTCTGACCAACTCTGCCCGAGCGGAGCCTCAAGGAGCCGATTCAGATGGCTGTTTTCTCCAAGTCCCAGGTGCCGCAGTTCTCCGTCGAGGTGTACCAGAACGCATACCTGCCCGAGGGCGGCCGTGAGGTGAACGCGATCGCCACCGTGACCTCGACCGGAGGCGGCACCAGCGGTGGGGCTCCGCTCACGGGCGCCACGCCCTCCCCCACCGCCATACCGGGGCAGGCGCCGAGCGCGGCCGTAGTGATCATGGTCGACTGTTCCGGCTCGATGGACTACCCGCCGACCAAGATGCGCAATGCCCGTGATGCCACGGCCGCCGCCATCGACACCCTGCGCGACGGTGTCGCGTTCGCGGTGGTCGCCGGCACGCATGTGGCCGCCGAGGTCTTCCCCGGCGGCGGAAAGCTCGCCGTCGCCGATCCGGCGACCCGTGCACAGGCCAAGGACGCCCTGCGGCGGCTCACCGCGGGCGGCGGCACCGCGATCGGCACCTGGCTGAGGCTGGCCGACCGGCTGCTCGCCACCTCCGATACCGCGATCCGGCACGGCATCCTGCTCACCGACGGCCGTAACGAGCACGAGGCACCGGAGGATCTGCGGGCCACGCTCGACGCGGCCGCGGGGCGCTTCACCTGCGACGCCCGCGGCGTCGGGACCGACTGGGAGGTCAAGGAGGTCACCGGCATCGCCTCCGCGCTGCTCGGCACGGCGGACATCGTCGCGAACCCGGCCGAGCTGGCCAGGGACTTCACGAGCATGATGGAGAACGCGATGGGCAAGGAGGTCGCGGACGTGGCGCTGCGGCTGTGGACGCCCGTCGGCGTGGAGATCAAGTTCATCAAGCAAGTGGCGCCGACGGTGGAGGAGCTGACCGGGCGGCGCACGGAGGCGGGTCCCCGGGCCGGGGACTACCCCACGGGATCCTGGGGCGACGAGTCCCGCGACTATCACGTATGCGTGCAGGTGCCGGAGGCGGGCATCGGCCAGGAGATGCTCGCCGCCCGCGTCTCGCTGATCATTCCGGCCGTCGACGGCGGTGCTCCGCAGGTGCTGTCGCAGGGTCTCGTACGCGCGGTGTGGACGGACGACATGGTGGCGTCCACCTCGATCAACCCGCAGGTCGCGCACTACACGGGTCAGGCCGAACTGGCACAAGTCATCCAACAGGGGCTGGATGCCCGCAAGTCGGGCGACATCGACGGCGCGACCGCGAAGCTCGGCCGTGCGGTGCAGCTCGCGGCCGACTCGGGGAACGAGGACACTGCGAAACTGCTTTCGAAGGTGGTGGACGTCGTCGATGCGGCGACGGGTACTGTGCGACTGAAGGCGAAGGTCGCGGAGGCGGACGAGATGACCCTCGAAACGCGCTCCACCAAGACGGTTCGTGTGAAGAAGTAGCAGCCAGCAACACCCAGATTCACCGATGTGAAACGGCCCCCGGGCCGGACGAGGAGAGGGGGAAGCGCCGACATGCCGACCTGCCCGAACGGACACCAGTCGGGTTCCGACGACTGGTGCGAGGTCTGCGGCCACCGCATGGCCGGTCCTGGCGCTCCCGCGGGTGCCGTGCCACCGCCTCCACCGCCGCCCCCGCCGGCCTACGGCTACCCCGGCCCGGGACCCGGCTCCGGCGACCCGAACGCCACCGCCCAGGCCGAGCTCTGCCCGCAGTGCCGCACCCCGCGCGAGGCCATGGCCCCGTTCTGCGAGGAGTGCCGGTACAACTTCCTCACGCACACGGCGACCTCGTACACCCCGCTGGCTCCGCCCCCGCAGCCGGTCGGCGGACTGAACCTGCCGCCGGGCTTCCAGTCGCAGCCGGCGCCCCCGCCGCAGCAGCACCCCAGTCCGCAGCAGCACGACCCGTACGAGTACCAGAGCTCGCGGCCCTCGCAGATGAACCGGCCCGCCGAGCCGCTGATGAACGAGCCGCCGTCGCAGCAGCCGCCGCAGGGCTTCCAGCAGCAGGGGCCGCCGCCTGTGCCGCAGGCGTTCCAGCAGCAGCCGGGCCCGCCTGCGCCGCCCGCGTATCAGCAGCCCGCACCTCCCGCGCCGCCGGGGCCCCAGCAGACGGGCGGCGGGGACGACTGGATGCTTCCTCCGCCCTCGCAGACGCAGGCACCGCAGCAGCCTCAGGCGCCGCAGCACACGCAGGCACCGCAGCAGCCGCACCCGTTCCAGCAGCATCAGCAGCAGCCGATGCAGCCGCAGTACACCCAGCAGCCCGGCCCGCCGCAGGGCCAGCAGGCTCCGCCCCAGTACCAGCAGGCGGCACCCGCGGGCTGGACGGCCGTCATCGCGCCCGACCGTGAGTACTTCCTGGCGATGATGCAGCGCAGCGGCCCGGACGCGACCGGCCTCAACCTGCCCGCGTACTCCCCCGAGCAGCAGCTCCCGCTCGTCGGCAACCAGATCACCATCGGCCGCCGCCGGCACTCCACCGGCGAGTCCCCCGACATCGATCTCTCCGTGCCTCCGGAGGACCCGGGTGTCTCGCACCAGCACGCGGTGCTGGTGCAGCAGCCCGACGGCTCGTGGGCGGTCGTCGACCAGAACTCCACCAACGGCACCACACTCAACGGCGCCGAGGACCCGATCCAGCCCTATGTCCCGATCCCGCTGAACGACGGCGACCGGGTCCATGTCGGAGCCTGGACGACGATCACGATCCGCCGGGGCTAGACCGGGGCTAGCGCGTGGGACGCCCCAGGGGCCAGGCATACGGCCCCTCGGGGTCGTCCAGCCAGGCCCACTGGTGGTGTCCGCTGACCGTGACCCCGAAGCGGTCCCGCTGCGGGCGCCGCTCGCGTTCCCACAGCGAGAGTGCCTCGTGCGGGTCGAGACTGCCCGCGGTCAGCGTCAGCAGAAAACGGAACAGCTCGTTCTCGATCGCGCGCCTCGGCAGCCCGCCGGTGTGCCCCTCCCGTGCGGCCGCGCCGCCGCGCAGCGGCACGAAGTAGGCGGCCGTCCGCAGAAAGCGCCCCTCCGCGGTGCGGCCGCGGCTGTCGTCGTGCACCCGCAGGGCGATCAGACCGGTGGACAGCGGCGCCAGGATCCGCGCCCCCGGCCTGCACTGCGGCAGCCAGTCGAAGGGAACGGACGGCAGGGTGCAGGTCGCGATGATGCGGTCGAAGGGGGCGCGTTCGGGGCAGCCGCGCGCGCCGTCGCCGGTGATCACGGCCGGGTGGTAGCCCGCCGCGGCCAGATGCGAGCGCGCCGACTCGGTGATCTCCGGGTCCACGTCGATGGTCGTCACCAGCTCGTCACCGAGCCGGTGGGCGAGCAGGGCGGCGTTGTAGCCGGTGCCCGCGCCGATCTCCAGGACGGCGTCCCCGTCGCGTACCTCCAGCTCCTGAAGCATCCGTGCCATCAGCGAGGGCTGGCTGCTGGAGGAGATCAGCTGCCCGTCACGCACCCGCGTCGCGAGCGGCCCGTCGGCATAGGCACCCCGCAGCCAGCGGGCCCGCCGCTGCGGATCGGGGTCCTCGCACCACAGCCGCTCGTACGCACCCTTGCCGACGCCGTCACTCGGGGCGTATCCCCGGCTCACGAAGTAGTACGGCACGAACAGATGCCGCGGCACGTCCTCGAACGCCGCCCGCCAGGCCGGATCGGTCAGCCCGCCGTCGGCCATGATCGTCCGCACCATCGAGCGCCGTGCCTCGGCCGCGGGCTCGGCGAACCGTTCAAGCTCCGTACCCATGCCTCCACTCTCCTGCGCGGCCGCCGCCGAGGCGAGCACCCGATTGTGGATGGGTCCTAGGGCCTGCGTCCTCGGCCGGTGCGTCTGAGACCATGGAGGGGTGACTGAGATTCCGCGCGGCACCCTTGAGGAGCAGACGTTCTACGAGCAGATCGGTGGCGAGGAGACCTTCCGGCGTCTCGTCCACCGTTTCTACCAGGGCGTTGCCGAGGACCCGCTGCTGCGGCCGATGTACCCGGAGGAGGATCTGGGTCCGGCCGAGGAGCGGCTCACGCTGTTCCTGATCCAGTACTGGGGCGGGCCCCGCACCTACAGCGACAACCGCGGCCACCCGCGGCTGCGGATGCGGCACGCGCCGTTCACCGTCGACCGGGCCGCACACGACGCCTGGCTGAAGCACATGCGTGCGGCCGTGGACGAGCTCGGGCTCTCCGAGGCGCACCAGCGGCAGCTGTGGGACTACCTCACCTATGCCGCGGCCTCGATGGTGAACGCGGCCGACTAGCGGGTTTCCGCAGCAGGTCTCAGCCGTGCTGGGTGGGCGTGACCGTCAGTCCGCCGAGGCCATTCGCGCGTACGACGATCGACCCGAAGGGTGTACGCAATCTGAGCCAGGCTCCCGTGGACAGCAGGGCGACCGGAACTCCCGGGCGCAGAAAGCCGAGCGACTGTGCGGCGTGCACGGCGCGCAGCGGCAGCCCGGTGGTGCCAACCGTGCGCGACCAGATCTCGCGGCCGATCCGGTCCCGCTCGGCGCGGGTGCGGCGCTCGGCGGGCAACTGCTCGTCGCGCGTGCGGAATTCGGCGACCGCGGCGGCGACGGCTCCGCGCATCGCGGTCACCTCGGGCAGTCCGGCGAGCTCCCGCCAGCCGCCGCGCGGCGGCAGCACCCCGGCCCACGGCGGCCCGGTGACCGGCGCGGGCACGGTGAACTCCGCGCCGCCCTCACCGCCCAGGGACTCCAGAAGCTCACCCGCCGAGACGGTGACATCCAGCTCGACGGGGTCGTCGAGCCGTGCCGTACGGATCGCGAGCACCTCGAAGGAGGGCGGGCGCCCGAAAACGGCGAGCGCGCCACCACCGGCCTGGAGGCGGACGGCGGCGGCGCGGTCGTAGTGGATCAGCCGGGCGAGGAAGGCGGCGAGATCCTCCGCCTCCCTCGCGTCGGCGAAGTGCAGACTCTGCACGGGGACGCTCATGCTGCGAGAGCACCCTCGCCCGCGTCGTCGAGGTACTTCAGGAGGAAGGACTTCTCCTCCGCGCTGATCCGGCGCGGACGCTCGGCGGCGAGGTCGTAGGGCACGACGACGGTCGAGGCCCGCACATAGACCTGCGAAGGGCCCTCCGCGTCCTTGACCTCGTACGCGATGGTCAGCGACGCCGCACCTATCTTCGTCACCCACGACTCGATGATCACCGGCTCGTGCCGGTGGACCAGCGGTCGCTTGTACTCGATCTCGTGGCGGGCCACGACGGACCCGCCGGAGAACGACGGCGACCCGTCCCCCGGCGCGAGCCGGAACATGAAGTCGATACGCGCTTCTTCCAGATACCGGAGGAAGACGACGTTGTTGACATGCCCGAAGGCGTCCATGTCCGACCAGCGGAGGGGGCAGCGGTAGATGTGCCGGGCCATAGGTGAACCTCAGCCCCGGGTGAGCTTCTTGTAGGTGGCACGGTGCGGGCGGGCCGCGTCCGGGCCGAGGCGCTCGACCTTGTTCTTCTCGTACGAATCGAAGTTGCCCTCGAACCAGAACCACTTGGAGTCGCCCTCGTACGCCAGGATGTGCGTGGCGACGCGGTCGAGGAACCAGCGGTCGTGGGAGACGACCACGGCCGCACCGGGGAACTCGAGCAGGGCGTTCTCCAGGGAGGAGAGCGTCTCGACGTCGAGGTCGTTGGTGGGCTCGTCGAGGAGCAGCAGGTTGCCGCCCTGCTTGAGGGTCAGCGCCAGGTTGAGGCGGTTGCGCTCACCGCCGGACAGGACTCCGGCCGGCTTCTGCTGGTCCGGGCCCTTGAAGCCGAACGCCGAGACATAGGCGCGGGACGGCATCTCGACCTGGCCGACGTTGATGTAGTCGAGCTCGTCGGAGACAACGGCCCACAGGGTCTTCTTGGGGTCGATGTTGGCGCGGCTCTGGTCGACGTAGGAGATCTTGACGGTCTCGCCGACCTTAATCACACCGGAGTCGGCCTCTTCCAGACCCTGGATCATCTTGAAGAGCGTGGTCTTGCCGGCGCCGTTGGGGCCGATGACGCCGACGATGCCGTTACGCGGCAGGGTGAAGCTCAGGTCGTCGATCAGGACCTTGTCGCCGAAGGCCTTGGTGAGGTTCTCGACCTCGACGACGACGGAGCCCAGACGCGGGCCCGGCGGGATCTGGATCTCCTCGAAGTCCAGCTTCCGCATCTTGTCGGCCTCGGCGGCCATCTCCTCGTAACGGGCAAGACGGGCCTTGGACTTGGCCTGCCGCCCCTTCGCGTTGGAGCGGACCCACTCGAGCTCTTCCTTCAGACGCTTCTGGCGCTTGGCGTCCTTGGCTCCCTCGACCTTGAGGCGGGAGGCCTTGTTCTCCAGGTAGGTGGAGTAGTTGCCCTCGTAGGGGTGGGCGCGGCCGCGGTCGAGCTCGAGGATCCACTCGGCGACGTTGTCGAGGAAGTACCGGTCGTGGGTGATGGCGACGACGGTGCCGGGGTACTTGGCGAGGTGCGCCTCCAGCCACTGCACGGACTCGGCGTCCAGGTGGTTGGTGGGCTCGTCGAGGAGCAGCAGGTCGGGGGCTTCGAGCAGCAGCTTGCACAGGGCGACGCGGCGCTTCTCACCACCGGAGAGGGTGGTGACGGCCCAGTCCCCGGGCGGGCAGCCGAGCGCGTCCATGGCCTGCTCGAGCTGGGCGTCGAGGTCCCAGGCGTTGGCGTGGTCGAGCTCCTCCTGGAGCTTGCCCATCTCTTCCATCAGCGCGTCGGTGTACTCGGTCGCCATCTGCTCGGCGATCTCGTTGAACCGGTCGAGCTTGCCCTTGATCGCGGCAACGCCGTCCTCGACGTTCTCCAGAACCGTCTTGGACTCGTCCAGCGGCGGCTCCTGCAGCAGGATGCCGACGGTGTAGCCGGGCGAGAGGAACGCGTCACCGTTGGAGGGCTGCTCCAGACCGGCCATGATCTTCAGCACGGTGGACTTACCGGCGCCGTTGGGGCCGACCACACCGATCTTCGCACCGGGCAGGAAGCTCAGCGTCACGTCATCGAGGATGACCTTGTCGCCGTGCGCCTTGCGCGTCTTGCGCATGGTGTAGATGTACTCAGCCAAGAGAAACCGTCCGGCTAGAAGAGGGTGGGCAGATACACCCCATCTTGCCTGACCGCCACCCCGCGAAGGAAACCAGTACTTCAGGGTGCCCGCCACCTGGACCTTCGTTGACAGCGGCCGTGGCTGATCTGTCACTGTTTGTCGGCACCGGTCGCTGTCGAGGGGCCTCGCACGGCCCAGGGACGGCCCGAGAACTCCCCTGGGGCGCTGCCATTGACTCCATCCAGCGAAGGACCGGGCCCGCTCGCAGCAGGGCATGCCGCCGCCCGGGTCGGCTGGAGGAGTGCCGCCTCCGAGGGGACCAGCTCCTCAGGACGCAGCCAACCCTTCCGCAAGCCACATGCGATTGGCTGGTCACGGCCCGTGTCGTCGGCTGCTAAGATTTCTCGGTCGGCTCTTCTGCGCCCGGACTTCTGACATCCGTGGCGGGGCCGAGAGGAAGCGAAAGAAAGAAAGACAGGAAGCGAAAGCAGTGCCGAGCCATACACCGGTTTGGCTGGCTGCGGGTTTCCTGTGCCCGGGACCAGCTCGATACTCCCCACAGGTTGAATGGAGAGATTCGAGGAACGTGGACGCTCTACGTGATCTGCTTACCCTACGTGATCTGCTTTTCTGCGCCATCGGAGTCGTACTCACGATTATTGCGACCAACCGCAGGAAGATTGCGACCAAATTCAGGAGTATGAAGGCTCGTCTCAAAAGACTGTGGGACATGACCTCGGAGGACCGCCATGACGGCGGGCGCTGAGCCCTAGACTTTCCTGATTTACTGCCCTGAGGAGCACGGGCGGAAAGCGTCAAAGGCCCCCAGCCGTGATCGACTGGGGGCCTCGCACTGTGCCGACATCTGATTTTTAAGTTCGATCACGATGGGTGGCGGTCTGCTACTACACACCTTCGGTGGGCAATTCCTGCTCCTTCTCCGGCCGCCTCGATCCGCCGTCGTCCGGCACCGTTGATGCCAGCTGGTGATGTCAGGCCGTCGACTACACGCCGGGAGCAACGCACGTGACCTGACTTGCTAAGGGAGTTGCCCGCTCAGTCATGATGACGTATGAGCGCCGCCAATATTTGGCCCGGAGGTTGGCGTATTGGCAGGAATTCGAGCGGCAGAAGCGTGCCGATACCATAACCGTGCACGTACGCCAATTAGTTATAGGTAGGAGCTTACTCAGAGGCAACCCAGTCATAGTCCGCAGCAACTTTGGGAGGCGCATAGTTGCTGGCTTCCAGCCACTCGCGAGTGACTACGTTACTTGCATCTTGCTTAATGGTCCGCGAGATCAATGACCGCTCGTCTCGTGCATTCAGTAGAGCCAAAGAATACACTCGCTGAAAAATGGGTCGGGCTTCATCATCCAGGCGCCGTCGAATGATGTCTTTGGTTGCAGTCGGGTCAATCTGGGCCAATCGTTGGGCCGCTACTGAAACTTGGTGGAGGTCGGAACCCTTTTCAAGCCATTCCGACATTACTTCTTTGTATGCGGGAAGCTGCTTTGAGCTAGGGACGGCCAAGGCGAATTGGGCAGATGACCAGTGGATAGCAGCCCACTCGGTTGCCCGATAATCACTGTACCAGTCGCAGTAGGACCCCATTTTAAGTGAGTCCTCTCTAATGGCGTCTCGGAAGTACCTGCCCAATGCGTCTGCGACATGGGAGAGTTTCTCTGCAAACTCAAGCCATCGATCAAACCTTCCATACTCCTTGTGCTTCCTGAGAGTCTTAAGGATAACTTTGATCGTGGCGGGGGATTGGCTGAACGGCTTGTTCAGGGCTGCATCTTCTAGTCTCCTAAGCCATTCAATATCCATCTCCTCGACAGCGGCCTCAACGACATCCGATCCATTTTCCAGTATCTGAATTCTCTTTCTTACGGGAATCGGTACTTCTTGAAGTCCTTCGAGAAGGACATCATGACGGATCTCTTTGAGGCGGCCTAGGTGGCTCTTTGAAGCGTTGGCTTCAAGACCCAGCTCTCGGACGCGAGACTGGAAGTCAAGAAAGAATTTGTAGAGAGTCGACTCCTCTCCGGTTACGTAAATGTCATCCATCCAGCGGACTGCGCCTGTCAGCTGCCCGGTGGACAACCTCTGTGAAATTAGATTATCGAGTGGAGCCATGTATCGGTTCGCCAAGATGGCGGATGGCCAACTTCGCTGAGGAAGTCCATTTCTGGATGCGAGTTCATCGTGGGATCGAACGATCTTTTCGATCAGGCGTGCTCCAGCAGAATCGCCTGCCTCATAATAGACGATATCGACTGCCTTATTGACGTCAATGGAAGCGAAGAATGATGTGATGTCCGTCTGTAGTGCATATCCCTCCATCAAGGAGGGATCGTGGAAGAAGGAAGAGTAGCTTTTCCATTCGTCGCCATTGTTGGACAGCCTTTTTTCAGTGCGCAATCGCCAGCCGTAAACCCAGTCGGGCAGGTTGGCGTGAAGCTTTGAAGTTACCTGCGCTATTGCCGCCGCATATGCAATTCGCACGTCTAGCGACATTACGACGGCCGGGCGGACACCTAGCCGACTCTTCGGGACGACGGTGGGTTCGAATCTTGGCTCGCGGCGCAGTGTGATACTGCCATCTCGATGTACAATCTCTTGCCACGGAAATTCTTGTGGCTTATTAGTTACCCAGATTAGTTCACGCCACCCCCAAGGATCGCGGTACCAATCTCCATACATTTCTGTCTGGCAGATATCGGCAGCTTTCTTGGCGTCAAGTCCAAAGTTCATTAGTCCCCCACTGGCCTGGACTGGTATGTAGGGCCGCGCGACGGTCCTGGGTGTCGAGAGTAACTTAGCGTCGAGCTGAAGGAAGCGCGCAGTGATGAGCAGTTCCGGGCTGGCCATCTGGCGGCGGGCTTGCTACGAAGTCGGTGGAGTCTCAAGACGCAGTCAAGCGCTGGCACCGTGGAATGATGGAGCACCAGTTTGGAAGATCGCGTATGCGGATGGCGGTTGAGCCGCCCAGACTCTGACCTGGCCGCTTATGGAGAAGTACCCGCAGTTCCCCGTGGTGCCCTCTGCGTGCCCGTCTGAGCGGGCACGCAGAGGGCACGCGAGTTACCCGTCGCTGCGCTGGATGAGGAAGGCAATGTCCTTGCGGATGCTCATCACCTTGCGCTCGTCCTCGTCGAGGAAGTGGATGTACTCGTCCTCGATCACGTAGGAGTCGGCGTGCACCTGACGAGCCTTGGCGCCATGCACTTCATCGTTGATCCAGAAGTGAGCCACATTGATCAGCCCCTCGGCGGATACGGATCGCTGCCAGGGCTGACGGTGCGCTGATCCCGAACGCGGCCGTCAGTGCCGTGGATGCGGAGCTCCCCGCCGCCGTCCTTCGCGAGGATCTGGGAACCGCGCTGGACGGCCTCGGCCTGGGTGCTGGTGACCGCGCTGGCGCGATCGGACCCCGGCTTCGTGACGGCCCACGTTCCGTCGTCGCGACGTACCACGTCGCGGGAGTTCGCCTGTCCGGACATTAATACTCCGTTTCTGAGGCGGACTACCTGGCCTCCCCGTCTTGGAGTCAAGGCGGGGAGGTTGTAGGGTCCCAGGGCGGTACCAACGCACTAGGCCTCACGCGGCAGTCCGACCTCAAGTCGGGCCCCGAGTGGGGCCTGCTTGGGTTTGACGATCTAAGTGAAGCACCTCGGACGGACTGTCAGCAACTGTCGAACTGACGGCGCACCACTACCTGTTGTGTACCAGGGAGTAGTAACCCCTAGATATAGTGGTTGAGTTGCCCTCTGGGTAAACCCATCAGGATACCCGGTGCCACTGACAACGGTCGGAGTTCCGCGTCGAGGTCGGCGTAGCGGCTTTGGGCGGGAGCTGCCATGGGGCGAGAGATCATGGCCCCTTACGCTGGCCGCGAATCGGGCTGGCTCCTCGCCTGCCCGCAATTGCCCGATCGGGGCCATGATCTTGGAGGCTCGCCCCATGGTGGCTGCGTAAAGCCGCTACGCCGACCGCCCCAGCCACGTGCCGGCCTTTCTCTGACGGTTGGTGTTCGCGCTCGGTGCGCCGCCGCCCGGCCGGGGGCAGCCGGGCGAAGACAAAGGCAGCCCCCGAGCCGGGGGCTGCGGCGCGCGCCGCGCTTGCGCGGCGCCTTGATCGAGTAGGGAAACTTCTATCGCAGCGGCCTTCTGCCCTCTCTGGCTGGGCTGTCGCGGTCTGTCAGCCCGCTGCGTTACCGTGCCGTTCATGTCTTCTGCGCTGGATACGCCCCGAGGAGCGGCCGAGCTGGCCGAGTCGTTGTTGCCACCGCTCGGGAACCGTTGGCTGCACAGTCAGGCTGTCGCCGCGCGGGCCGTCGAAGCGTCGCGCGCTGTGCCTGAGGGCGAACGGGATCTCCTCGTCGCAGCGGCCTGGCTCCATGACATCGGGTACGCGCCCGAGTTGAGTGACACCGGGTTCCACCCGCTCGACGGTGCTCGGCATCTGGCGTCCCTCGGTGCTCCTGACCGCCTGGTGCGGCTCGTCGCCCATCACTCCGGCGCGGTGTATGAGGCCGAGCAACGCGGGCTCTCGGCCGAACTGGCCGCGTACGAACGCGAAGACTCTCCGGTCCTGGACGCGCTGATCTTCGCCGACATGACCACTGGCCCCGCCGGGCAACTCTTCGACTTCGACCGGCGCATGGACGAGATCCTGGTGCGCTACGAGCCCGGCAGCGTGGTGCATACCGCGATCAGCAAGGCGAGGCCGTACCTCGGAGCCGCTGTCGAGCGGACTATCGCGCGCCTCGGCAAAAATCAGCCGATGTAAGGCTCCGCCTCGCCGGACAGCCCGCGGTCGATCCGCATCCGCATCGACGGGTGGATGTTCAGCTCGTCGAGCCGATCCGGCCGTACGAACGCAACTTCCTTGCTCTCGCTGCTCGTGCGCAACTCACCGCCGGTGATCTTCGCCGTGAAGCAGATCGAGAACTGTTGCCGTACCTCGCCGTCGTCGTACGCCATGACGTGTGCCGGGTTGGTGTAGAGGCCGACCAGTCCAGTCACCTCGACGTCGAACCCGGTTTCCTCCTTCGTCTCGCGTACCGCGGCGTTAGCGACCGACTCGCCGACGTCGACTCCGCCGCCGGGAAGGGCCCACAGGTCGTTGTCGGTCTTGTGGATCAGCAGCAGTTCGCCCGCCTCGTTGAGCGCCACGGCTGTGACGGACGGGACGATGCTGTTCGCCTTCGGGGCCTTCGGGTCGTTGAAGTAGTCGATGCGGGCCATGGCTCCAGCGTCGCATGACCGCTGGCTACCGCGTCTACGAAGGGGTGCCGAGGTCCCACGCGTAGTCAAAGCTCTTCATGTAGTGGCGGAACGTCCGCGCTCCCGGGATGTATCGGAAGTGCAGCACTGGGTTCTGTCCGGCCGGAGCGCCAAGGACGTGGGGGTTCACAAGGATGTCGTCGTCGAACCGGTAGATCGAGTTGTAGAGGATCGTGTCGTGGAGCCGGATCTCGACGCCGGGTGTCTTGGTGGCGGGTTCGAGGTATCGGCGGGTGATCCGGGCCCGGGCGGCAAGGTCGTTGCCAATGCCCTCTTCCTCGCCGCGCTGGCGGACCATCTCAGAGTCCGGGTCGCCGAGGAGTATCCGGACCTGCGCCCCCGCTGTGGCCTTGTCCGCAAGCTGATCCGGCAGGTCCGGGTGGCTGTCGAACAGGAAGAGACCGGCGTACACCAGGATCTCGACATGGCTCGTGGCCTGCTCGATGAGCGATGACCAGAGTGTGGCCGGCACTGCTCCGCGGTGCGGGTAGTACGTCACCAGCTCCGAAGTGCTGGCCGTCTCCGCCTGCTTGGTGACCGAGGGCCAAAGATAGACCTCGTCCACGCCGAGGAAGCTGGACGCCTTCCAACGGTGCCCGCGGTGTGGCGTGCGGTCGGTTGTGATCCAGCGCTCGACGCTCTTCGGGTCCACTCCGACATGCTGCGCGAGCGACTGGATGGTCTCCCCCTTTGCCGAAATCGTCGCGCGCAGACGCTCGTTCGCCATCTCGTACCGCCATCTCAGGGACGTCGTGGACGTTTTGACGATAGCTCAGACGTCCCCAAACGTCCATACGGGCCGTGATGTGTCCATCACTTCCTGCGGTCTCCTGATCTCACCGCCCGATACGGCGGGTTCAACCAGCCTCAACCACAGGAGACAAGACAATGCGTCAGATTCCCGTCGACACCACCGGCGCGGTCGTGATGGTGGCCCAGCCTCCGCAGCCGAAGATTGCTAACCGCCAGACCGGAGAGGTCGCCATCGACCGCGAGACCGGCGCGCCGCTGATGACGATCGACGTCATGTTCGTGATGAACGGCAACGCCGAGATCCTGACCCTCACCGTTCTGGAGACCGGCGTCACCGGCGAGCTGGCCACCGGCACCCCGGTCGGTCTGACCGGTGTAGTGGCCCGACCGTGGGAGAACGAGTTCGGCGGCCAGAAGCGGCACGGCATCAGCTTCCGCGCCGTGGCCGTCACCTCACTCGCTGCGGACACCGCGAAGCAGAAGGCGGCCTGATCATGACCGGGACAGCGATCGGCCTGCTGGCCGTCGTCGGGCTGGCGCTGCTGCTGAAGTGGCAGCGTCCCGCCTGGTACTGGCTCGTCATCGGGGCCGTCCTCGCGGTGCTGCGGGTCCTGTTCCGGTACGCCTCGGTCATGGACGCCTGCGGGCTCACCGTCCCGCCGTCCCGAATGCGGCTGGCCTGGGCCCGTATCGCTCACCGGCCTATCCCCGCCCCTCGACCGCCCCGCATTCTGCGGCTCCGCCTGACCCGCACCGGTCTGGTGCTGCGGCTCAAGCTCCAGCCCGGTCAGGACGCCTTCGATTTCGTGGCCTCGACCGATCGGCTGCGGCACTCCTTCACCATGCAGGGCGTCACGTCCCGCGAGATCAAATCCGGTGTGGTCGAGCTGCGGATGACCGGTTACGACGTGCTCAAGCGGGTGCAGATGCCCGCCAAGGTCGAGCGCAAGGGACTACGTATACCGGTCGCGCTGCGCGAGGACGGGGAGGTGCACTACCGGGACTACCGGCAGGTTCCGCACGCTCTCAACCTCGGCGCGACGGAGTCCGGAAAGTCGGTCTACCAGCGGCAGTTGGTCAAGGAGCTCGCCGCGCTCGATGTCGCCCTGGTCGGCATCGACTGCAAGGAGGGAGTAGAGCACTATCCCCTGGCCCGGCGCTTCTCGGCGCTCGCCGACAACCCGGACGATGCCGCCGCCCTGCTCGATGTCCTCGTGGATCGGATGGCAGCGACATACCGGATCGTCCGACGCGAGCAGCGCATCAGCTCGGACATCCCGGACGCGGAGATCACCGCCGACATCTGGGGCCTGCCCGAGCACCTTCGCCCCGTGCCGATCGTGGTCCTGGTCGACGAGGTGGCCGAGCTGTCGCTGTTCGCCAACGCAGCGGAGAAGAAGCGCCGCGAGCGCATCATCACTGCACTGGTCCGGCTCGTCCAGCTCGGCCGCGCTGCCGGCATCTACGTAGAAATCTGCGGGCAGCGTTTCGGGTCCGAGCTCGGCGACGGGATCACCATGCTCCGCGCACAGCTCACCGGCCGCACTTCGCACCGCGTCAACGATGAGGCCTCCGCCAAGATGGCGTTCGGCGACATCTCCCCGGACGCCGTGCTCGCCGCAACGCAGATTCCCGCCGACCGCCCGGGCACCGCCGTCGCCGGTGACTCGACCGGCGGATGGGTCCGTATTCGTACGCCCTTCACTTCGCTGCGCCAGGCAGTGAACGTCTGCAACGCCAACGCGCACCGCACTCCGGATCTGCCGGAGCTGGCTCCCTTCCGACCGCTGCCGTCCACGGTCTCGCTGGTCAAGATCCCGGCTCCCGCTGAGGCATCCGTCTCCGCCTGATCTCCCTGCATCCCGGTCGGCGTGACCGTCTCGCGCCAGGTCCTTACCCCCGCCATGCCCGAACGGGGGCGGGACCGCCACTCCCTCGGAAGGAGGTGAAGACATGCGCCACTCGCTCCGCATCGACGCCGTCCTCGTGCAAGCCGTGATCGCCGGGGCCCTGTCCTTCGCCCACCTGCACGACCTCGCCGCAGCTGCCGGACAGACCGGATGGAAGGCATGGGCCTACCCCGTCAGCGTCGACCTGCTCCTGGTCGCCGCCTGGCGTCGACTGCGCAACGACGGACCGTCCCGGCTGGCCTGGTGCTGGTTCCTGATCGCCCTGGTCGCCTCCCTCGGGGCCAACGTCGCCACCGCCGGACTGCTCGACGTGGCACATCCCCCGGCCTGGCTCCGCGTCGGCATCGCTGGATGGCCCGCGCTCGCCTTCCTCGGCGGCACGCTCCTTGCCCACTCTCCGGCCGAGCCCCAGCCCCACCCCGAGCCGGTCGACGATCTGCCGGCCGAACCAGTCACGACGCACGAATCCGCGACGGCGGCAGTCGAAACACCTGAGCCTGCTCCGGCTCTGCCCGCGGCCACGCCCGAACCCGTCGCCGTCTCGGCTCCGGCCCCGCTCGTCGCCCACGCCCGCAAGGTCGCCGACGCCCACCGCGCCGCGACCGGCAACCCGATCGACACGGACACCCTGCGCACCCGCCTCGGCGTCCCCGCCCCGATGGCAGAGGCCATCGCCGCACAACTCACCTGACCAGAAAGGACAACAGACCATGCCTGCCCGCGACTTCTTCCACTCCGTGATGAGCATCGGCCCCGTTCAGGTCGGCACCCATCGCGACCGGCACGGACGCACGAAGCACGCCGCCGTCTGCACCGCCGACCGATGCGGCTGGTCCTCGGACTACACCAGCCGCTCCGCCGCCACCCTCGCCGCCCGCACCCACCGGTGCCGAATCGCCTGACAGGAGAGCACCCGATGAACGTCGAACTGCCCTTGATCCTCGTCGTCGCCGTCTTCGGCTACTTCGGAATTCGGCTCTTCCGCCCTCCGACATGGCTGATCGTCGTGCTCCTCCTCGGCGGCTTCCTTCTCGCCGACACGTTCCTTGCCCCCGCGATCGAGTCCGGCACCCGCACGGGCGTCGACGTCGTCAACGACACCCAGAAGTAACCGAAGGGAGAACCCACATGCTCCGCCCGCGCATCCCCACCATGCCGACTCCGACCGGCATCGTCAGCCCGGTCGTCACGCCGACCCACATCGAGCAGCAGCACCCGGCACCGGCCTGCACCTGCCACCACGCTTCGGCTCCGGCACCCGCGCCCGCTCCGGTTCGCCCCGCCGTCCAGATGACCCCCGGCACCCTCCTCGCCCTCGTCGGCGGTGGGACGGCCGCGGTCCTCGTCGTCGGCGCGGTGCTGGTCTCCATGTTCCTCGCGGTGGCCATCACCGCCGCCTCGGTCGCCGTCTGCGCCGTAGTGCTCCGCTCGCTTCTGAACAACCAGAGCAAGCGCTTCTGACCGGCCCGGGGCGGCCGAAACCGCCAAGTCACCACCGCCCCGAGCCGCGCCCCAACCCACCTCAATGGACAGGAAGGAACACCCATCATGACCGGCAAAGACCCCGCCACAGCGCGGATCTGCTCGAACTGCGACGGCTTCCCCACCGTGCGGGTGACACTCGGCGGCCGCGACCGCCGCGGCCACCTTCGCACCATCGCGGTCCACTGCCCGGCCTGCCAGGGCACCGGCACCCGCCTGACCCGCCGCCCGCTCCTCACCCTCACGGGGGTGAGCGCGTGACAGACACCGCCACCCTGGCGGGCCTGGACCCGGCCACCCTCGGCGACGCGCTGCGGGTAGCCGGGTCCCCCGGCTTCGACCGCTGGCAAGAGCAGGTGCGTCGGACGGGCGGCTGCTCCGACCCAATCCACCTGACCGGCTGGACGCTCGCCAAGGACAAGACCACCGGCGAGACCCTGCGCCACTACTCGACCGACACCGAGCCTGGCGGACGGCTCCGCGTCGCCTGCGGCAACCGCCGCGCCTCCCGCTGCCCTTCCTGCGCCTACACCTACGCCGGGGACACCTACCACCTGATCCGCGCCGGGCTCGCCGGGGATGAGTCCAAGGACATCCCTGCCACCGTCCGCGACCATCCCCGCGTGTTCGCCACGTTCACCGCGCCCTCGTTCGGCCCGGTGCACAACCGGCCCGACCGCGGTGTCTGCCGGTGCGGCACCCGCCACCAGGAGGACGATCCCGGCCTCGGCACGGCGCTCGACCCGGCGACGTACGACTACGCGGGGACGGTCCTGTTCAACAACCACGCTGGGGATCTGTGGCAGCGCTTCACCACCCGGCTGCGCCGCGAACTCGCCGCACGAGCCGGACTCACACAACGCGCTCTCGCGGAACAACTGCGCCTGTCCTACGGCAAGGTCGCCGAGTTCCAGAAGCGCGGAGCGATCCACTTCCATGCCGTGATCCGCCTCGACGGACCGGACGGGCCCGACTCGCCGCCGCCGTCCTGGGCAACCGTCGCCGTGCTCACCGACTCGATCCGCGCCGCGGTCGCCCACGCGTACACCACGATCATGGTGCCCGCTGCCGGGGACCAGCCGTGCCGGCCTTTCCGCTGGGGCCGACAGCTCGACATCCGACCCGTCCATGCCTTCGGCGACGGCTCCGACATCACCGAGCAGGCGGTGGCCTCCTACGTCGCGAAGTACGCGACCAAAGCCGCCGAGTCGACCGGCAGCCTGGATCGTCGCATCGGCAACCGGGAAGTGCTCGAACTACTCGGCGTGCCCGACCATCCCCGCCGACTCATCGAGGCCTGCCTCGACCTCGCCCCGCTCTACCCCGATCGCAAGCTCGCCGCATGGGCCCACATGCTCGGCTTCCGCGGCCACTTCTCCACCAAGTCCCGCCGTTACTCCACCACGCTCGGCGCCCTCCGACAGATCCGCGCCGACTACCGCGCCGCCCAGGAGGGCGACGCCCTCGCCGAGCCGGACACCGTGCTCGTCCTCGCCTCCTGGCAGTACGCCGGGCACGGCCACACCCCCGGCGAATCCGCGCTCGCCGCCACCATCGCCCGCGATCTTCAACTCAACCGCGAAACAGCTCGCCAAGAACTCGGAGCCCTGATCGACGAGAAGGAGTGGTGACCATGGCCGTGCAGCTCCCCAGCCGCTACCTGACGCCTGACGACCTGGTGGAGATGTTCGACCTACCCAGCGTCGAGACGGTCTACCAGTGGCGCCGCAAGCGCACAGGTCCCCGCGGCTTCCGCGTCGGTCGACACCTTCGCTACGACCCGGACGACGTCCGCTCCTGGGTCGAATCCCTGCAGAACGGAGCTGCCGCCTGATGGCCGGACACATCCAAGACCGCTGGTACCGGGCGGAAGTCGGCTCAGACGGGCGTCCGGTGAAGGTTAAGACGGAACGTCACGGCAGCGGAATGCGCTATCGAGCGCGCTACGTCGGCCCGGACGGCACAGAGAAGTCCAAGAGCTTCCCCGACAAGCAGAAGCGCTTGGCTGATGCCTGGTTGACCAGCATCGAAGCGGACATGGCTCGCGGCCAGTACATCGATCCTCGTGCGGCTCGGACGACGTTCCGGGAGTACGCGGAGCGCTGGATCGCGGCGCTGACCACCGACCTGACGAGCCGGGCCGCGGTCGAGGGGCGTCTTCGACTTCATGCCCTGCCCTACCTCGGAACACGGCCGATTGGGTCTTTTCAGCCCGAGCACATCCGGGACTGGAGCCGTCAGCTTGAAGACACGGTGGCGTCGGCCTCCTACCGCCGCCTGATCTTTGACGCGGTCTCCTCTGTTCTCAATGCGGCCGTGGATGACCGTCTCCTGGCCTCCAATCCGTGCCGGGCCCGATCGGTCAAGGCTCCGCGTCCGGCACCGTCACGCGTGCACCCGTGGTCGGCTTCTCAGGTGTTCGCGGTGCGGGCCGGACTGCCTGAGCGGTACCGGGCCGTGACAGATGTTGGTGGCGGGTGCGGTCTGCGTCAGGGCGAGATCTTCGGGCTCGCCGTCGACGACGTCGGGGATCTCGGCTGGCTCTACGTCCGGCAGCAGGTCAAGAAGATCCGCGGCACACTCGTGTTCGCCCCACCAAAGCGCGGCAAGCTGCGTGACGTTCCCCTCGACCCCGAGGTGTCGACGGCTCTGACCGAGCACATGGCGTGCTTCCCGCCCGTCGACGTGACCTTGCCCTGGCTCACTCCCACCGGGCCGAAGGTCACGCGTCGCCTCGTCTTCACGAACGGAGTCGGCAAGGCCCCATGGAGCAACGCGTTCAACGACCAGGCGTGGAAACCGGCTCTCGCATCGGCCGGCATCATCCCCACCCCCGAGAAGGGAGAGCGTCACATCGTCGCCCGCGAACACGGGATGCACGCTCTGCGGCACTTCTATGCCTCGGTCCTCCTGGACGCCGGGGAGAACATCAAGGCCCTCAGCCTCTATCTCGGGCACAGCGATCCGGGGTTCACGCTCCGCGTCTACACGCACCTGATGCCCAGCAGCGAGACCAGGACCCGCAGAGCTATCAGCGCGATGTACCGGGCCGCCGGTCACGCCCACGACGGCCCAGAGACGGCCCAAGCCGCCTGAAACGGCCCCTCATCGACGGGAAACCCGCTGGTGAGGGGCTGTTTCATGCCCAAGGTCGGCAAGTAACACCCCATCTTGCCGTACGTCCATCCCTCGATGGAAACCGGTAGGTCGGGGGCCCCTGCTCCGGTCCGGCCATCGGCACAGGACCGGCACCGACGGAACGGCCCCGGTCCGCACAGCAGGCGAACCGGGGCCGTCTCGGCGCAGTGTCACGTTGCGCGAGGGAGCGCTCACTCCTCGGTGGGCGTCTCCTTCTTCTTGCGGAGGAAGAAGACCGCGCCGCCGCCGATCACGACCAGCGCGATCGCGATGCCCGCGATCATCGGGGTGGCGTTGGAGCTGCCCGTCGCGGCGAGGTCGCCCTCAAGGCCACTGGAGGTGCCACCGGCCGAGGCCGGGCTGGGCTGAGACGAGGGAGTGTCCTCGGGGCCCGAGGCGCCAGTGGTCTTGCAGTCCAGCACGCCCTTGAAGGTCTTGCTGAAGCCTTCGGGCCCGGTGATGGTGAAGTCGTACGCCTGGTCCTCGGCGACCGGGATGGTGACCGTCCTGGACGCCCCGGCCGGGATCGTGTGCTTGAAGCCCATCAGCTCGAAGCTGAACGGGGCGTCGCCCTTGTTGGCCGCGCTGATGTCCACGCCGCCCTTGGCGCAGTTCTTCTTCGCCGAAAGCGCCGGGATCGCGCCCGCCTTCGCCCAGGTCGCCGTGGCGGTCGCGGAGACCGTGGACTCGCTGGAGCCGGCCAGGATCTGGGTCTGGCTCTTGGTCGCACCCGCGAAGGCACGGCCCACCGGCACGGAGGTGGTGGCCTGCGCCGTCAGCGTCGCCGAGCCGTCGACGGCACCGGCCGGCACGTCGAAGTACAGCTGAGCCCCGTTGACGACCGCGGTGAGAGGCTTCCCGGCCACATCAGTGATCTTGATCCCGCTGGCTGCCGCGTCGTCCGGAGGGGTCAGGGCGACCTGCCCGGCATCGGTGCGGACAGTGACCGGGCCGAGCCGTCCGCCCGCCTTGCCGGAGACGGCGTTCGGCTCCAGGCTGAGCGAGGCCTTCGGCTCCGCCACGTTCTGAGCCTTGGCTTCCAGCCAGTCCGCGAGCTTCTCCGCGGCGGGGTCGAGCGCGTCGACGTCCGCGCCGTCCGAGTAGCGCCAGATGGCCACCTGGGTGCCGGCCGCCGCGGTCCTCTCGGAGAGCGGCCCGGTGCCCGCCGACTTGGCCAGCGCCGCCAGGTCGTCGACCTGGGGGTAGGAGTGCTGCAGGATCCACCGGATCCTGCCCGCGTCCTTGTTGGTACCCAGCGAGGTCTGGTTCCAGGGGGTCTCGAGGTACTTCGCCTGGTCCTGGGTCGGGTTGTGGATGTCGATGCAGTACGTCTTCAACCGGCCGCCGCCGTCGACGGTCATCTCGAAGACCCCGGCGGGGATTTCGTGCTTCTTGCCGTTCGTGCGGAGCACGGCCCGGTCAAAGGTCTTCAGCCCGTCGAGAGTGGCAACCGCGCCACCCTGGTGCTGGACGTCGTCGTCGGCGGCGGCCGGGCCCGCGGCGGCCAGGGAGCCGGTCGCGATGAGGCCCGACAGCAAGGCCGCAGCAGTAAGACGACGAGCAGCGCTCCGCCTGCGTCCGACCGACGCAGAGAACACAGCAAACACAGAATTCCCCTCCGGGCGAGGCCCTATTCGCGTGTGACGCGTGGGGGGAGCGCCTCGCCTGCAGACTCAAGTGCCCCGTGGTACGCCGAAATCCTATGGATGCCGCGCACCCCAGTCCCCAGTCATACCGTCAGACAACCATTCCGACTCGGAATCGTTATCGCCGTCTCTCTCGCCATCGCCGAATCCCCGTACCGGAATCGACAAATCTCCACAACTCCTGGTCAGGGCACGGCTACCGGCGCCACACCGACCTCCTCGGATCGCCGGCCGGCGCGCTCCGCCGGACGGGCCGTCAGATTCGGTTCCGCCTTCACCACGCGCCGGAATGCCGAGGTCCCGCGCGTCAGATCGTGGCCCACTGCCACCGCGTCGATCTCCACCGATGTCCTGCGCTGCCCTTCCCGCTCCTCCTCGCGCACCTTCAACCGCCCATGGACAAGAAGCGGGTCCCCCACGGAGACCGACCCGGCCAGATTCATGGCGAGTGACCGCCAGGCGAAGACCGTGTAGAAGCTGGTGTGCCCGTCCGTCCAGCTTCCGCTCTGCTTGTCCCATCGCCTCGGTGTGACAGCGAATCGGAATCGCGCCATGCCTCCAGCCACTGATTCCCGGTACTCCACATTCGTGGCGACATTGCCCACTACCGTCACCATCGTGTCGTTCACGACAGCCACCTCCCCGTCCGGTTGTGCTGACCGATCTCCATGCTGGACCGGACGGAAAGATCCCGCTGACGCCTGTGGACGAGAGCCCCTCTGTGGAAAACCCCGTCACCCCCCTCACCCCGGTCACCGCTGAAGCCATACAGACCCGCCCCCAGGCCCGCCCCCGGAACCGCCCCTCGGAACCGCCACGGAAGCCCCCGCCTTCCCCGACGACACCGTCGAGTACTGCTCCCGCACCTCGCGGTAGCGCATGAGCTCCCCCGCGATCGGGTCGAGCACCCTCGCCCGCCCGCACCCGGCCGCAACCTCCCGCAGCCGCCGCTCGGCGTCCTGTCCGTACCGCCGCGCCGGCCCCCGTACGGCCGCCCCCGACGCCCACTCCACCAGCGGCCCGCCCACGATCCCGGCGAGCATCAGCATCGCCGGTGTCAGCAGCCCCGGCTCCAGGACACCGATGATCTGGCCCACCAGCCAGAGCCCGCCGTAGATCTGAAGCAGCGTCATCGATGCCTGTGCCAGTACCGCGGCCGGCCACCACTTCGGCCGCAGGGGCCGTCCGCTCGTCGCCTCCGCCTCCCGCGTCGCCAGCTCGTCCAGCGCCTCCGGCAGCCCCTCGGCCCCGCGCACCGCTGCCTCGCGCACCGCCTGCGCCCAGGGCCCGGGCAGCCCGGCGGCCGCCTCGTCCGCGACCGTACGCACTGCCTGTTCGACCCGTTGTCGCGCGGTGAGCTCCTCCTCTACCGGCTCCGCGGCCTCCGGCGCCCCGCTGCCCGGCGTGCGCGTGCCCTCGTACCAGCGCCACAGCCGCAGCCAGGGCGTCCCGCACGCCCGCCCGGCGTTCCTGCGCCACTCGCGCTCCGCAGTCTCACCGGCGGCCTTCGCACCGATCGCCTCGGCGAGCCGGGCGGCGAAGTCCTCGCGCGAGCGTTCGCTCAGTCCGGTCCTGCCGTCGGCCACGTACACGGCACGCAGTTTGGCCGCGGCGGCCTCCACATCGGCGGACAGGCGCCGCGCCGGGGCAGTGCGCTCCTGTACGAACGTCCCGATCATCTCCCGCAGTTCCCCGACGCCTTCGCCGGTCAGCGCGGAGAGCGGGAGCACGGTTGCGCCGGGTTCGCCGTGTTCGCCGAGTGCCATACCGTCCTCGTCCAGGAGGCGGCGCAGATCGTCGAGCACCTGGTCGGCTGCCTCGCCCGGCAGCCGGTCCACCTGGTTCAGCACCACGAAGGTGATCTCCGCATGCCCGGCGAGCGGCCGCAGATACCGCTCGTGCAGGGCTGCGTCCGCGTACTTCTCCGGGTCGACGACCCAGATCACCGCATCCACCAGTGCCAGCACCCGGTCCACCTGTTCCCGGTGGCGGACCAGTGCCGAGTCGTGGTCGGGCAGGTCGACGAGCACCAGCCCGGACAGCTCCTCGGCGCCGCCCGCGAGGGGTCTGCGCCGCAGCCGGGGCGGGATGGCGAGCCGGTCGAGCAGCCCGGCGGCACCATCCGACCATGTGCAGGCGATCGGTCCTGTGGTGGTGGGCCTGCGCAGTCCGGTCTCCGAGATCGGCACCTGGGCCAGGGCGTTGAAGAGCGTCGACTTGCCACTGCCTGTGGCGCCCGCGATGGCGACGACGGTGTGCCGCGAGGAGAGCCGCTGGCGGGCGGCCGCCTCGTCGAGGACGCGTCCCGCTTCAGCGAGTGTCTGCCCGTCCAGCCGCGTCCGTGACAGGCCGATGAGCTCCCGCAGGGCGTCGAGGCGTACCCGAAGCGGCCCGACGTACGCCCCGCCGATCGGGACATGCTCCTCGCCCACCTCCTCCTCGGTCCCCTCCCCTGTCTCCTCATCGCGCAGCCCACTGTCGTCGCGGCCGCCCGCGCGCCGGGCGATCAGCCCGTCGTCCCAGCGGTCCGCGGCCTCGTTCTCGTCGTCAGTGATGGCGGTCAACGCCGTCACCTCTCCTTCTGCAGTACGGACAGCGCGGCGATCAGTTCGGCCTGCGGCTCGGGGGTCACTTCGAGTGCGTCCACGGGTGCCAGCCGGAGGTCGCGTTCGCCGTGCAGTACGCCGTCGATGTATGTCGCCATGAGCTCGCCGCCCTTGTCGCGCAGTCGCAGCGCGCCCTTGGCGCCGATCCGTTCAGCAAGGCGCTCCCCCGCTCCGCGTGCGCGCCTGCCGCCGAGCAGTGCGGCCGCGATCAGTGCGGCCACGGTCTCCGCGTCGGGCGGGAGATTCAGCTCCAGCCGGCGTACCTCTTCGTCGGCGAGCTCCTCCAGCTCCCGCCGCCAGCGGCGCACGGCGATCCCGATCCGTTCCGCGGACTCCAGATCCGGCCGCCCTCCCCGAGCGAGGACGGCCTCCGCGGCGGGCTCGCGCCGCCAGACGTCCTGGACGCGTTCGTCGGCGGCAGCGACGGCGCATTGCAGCAGCGCGGACAGGCTGCCCACCAGCGCGTCCAGCAGCTCGCCCGCGGAGCTGTCGCGCGGAAACCCCCGCCAGCGAGTCCGCGCGTCGCCCGCGAGCACCGCACCGCTCCGGAGCTGTCCGCGTACCCGCTCGCGCTCCTTGTCGTACGCGTCCTCGACCGCGCCGGTGAGCCGTACGGCCGCTGCGTACTGCCCCGCCACCGCGGCCGCGAGCTCCGGCATCCGGGCGTTGAGCGAATCGATCACGCCCGATGCGGTACGTGCCAGTGCCTGCTGGCGGGCCGCCGGATCCTGCGCCCGGTGGGCCAGCCAGGCGAAGAGGGGGGCGACGGCGGTGGTGGGCAGCAGCCCGTTGCCGCCGCCCGCCGACTCGGGCAGCTCCGGGATCGTGAACCGCGGCACCTCGCCGAGTCCGGCCTTGGTCAGCAGGGCCGCGTACTGGCGCGAGACCTCCGCGACGACCTGGTGGGGCACCCGGTCGAGCACGGTGACCAGCGTGGCGTCGTACTCCTTGGCGGTACGCAGCAGATGCCAGGGGACCGCGTCCGCGTACCGCGAGGCCGTCGTCACCATCACCCACACATCGGCGGCGCAGATCAACTCGGCGGCCAGCAGCCGGTTCTCGACGACGAGCGAGTCGATGTCGGGCGCGTCGAGCAGTGCAAGCCCACGGGGGAGGCCGGCGGAGGTCTCGATCCGCAGGGAGCTCTGCGCGTCGGCCGCCTCGCGGGCACCGTCCTGTTCCCCTTCGGTCTCGTCCTGCTGGGGCAGCCATACGCGGGTGAGGTGCGGCAGGACCCGCATTCCCGCGAACCAGTGGTGGTCGTCGGGATGGCATACGAGCACCGGCGTACGGGTGGTGGGCCGCAGCACCCCGGCCTCGCTGACCCGCCGCCCCACAAGGGAGTTGACGAGGGTCGACTTCCCGGCACCGGTGGATCCGCCGACGACGGCGAGAAGAGGCGCTTCGGGCTCCTTGAGCCGGGGCACGAGATAGTCGTCGAGCTGTGCGAGCAGCTCTGCACGCGTCTGCCGAGCGCGCGGGGCGCCAGGAAGGGGAAGAGGGAGACGCACGGCGGCGACACGGTCGCGGAGGGCGGAGAGTGCGTCGATCAGCTGAGGCCGTGCATCCAAGGTCACCACATGCGAAGAATGCCCAATTTAAGTGGCTTTTTGAAGCGTATAGCCCTCCCTGCGCGCCGGTCGGACAGACGGGACACATGGGGCGAGTGGGGCGCAGGCATAACGAGTGCACAACACCCGAGACGCGAGGCGCTAAAAGCGGTGCGTGAATCGCGCCTGCCTGCGATTATCGGTTCGCTTCACCGAACCTCCACATCGTGCCACGCAGGTGAAGCAACGGGGTCAAGGCGATCGGAGCCCTATCCTTGTCCCCGGCAAGGTCACGGACCACCCGACGTGGGCTCCAGGCCACCGAGGCCACCATTCGGCCCCCGTAGCTCAGTGGATAGAGCAGGCGCCTTCTAAGCGCTTGGCCGCAGGTTCGAGTCCTGCCGGGGGCACTCTTCCCGATCGATGTCCGGCCCTCCCTCGTGGGGGGCTTTTTCACGCTCAGCACGTCATGGATGACGGAGAGGCCGCACAGCACCGGCGAAGCCGGCTTCAGCGGGAAGTTGATCTTCTCAGTCAATGGTCGGGCTGTGCAGGCGGAAGGAGCGGCCACGGGCGGATTGCGGCGCATCGCCTCCTAGTTCTCCCCGCGGCCCAGCGGGAGTTGGGCGAGACCGGCGGCGGTCGGTGTACGTCCACCGCGGAACCCCGCAAGCGGGCGGTGCGGCCGACAGCGTCTGGGCCTGAGGGAACGGCTCGAGGCGCGCAGCCGTTTCGAGGCGGGCCCTCGCGCAGGCCGCCGCGGTCGGTTCTGACGCGTCGGCCGGCCGCCCTCCTCGGCGAAATTGCGCCATTTGTACGAAGCCTCGGCGAATCCTAACGAGTTCTTGATGCCCCTCAGACCCCTCTGACGGTGCATTCCGGCCGGTGGGGCGGCTTACGCTCGCGCCGTGCTCAACGTGACCGGGATACTCAAGCGGCTGGTGATCGGCCGGGCAAGGCGCAGCGAAGAGCTGGGCGAGACGCTGCTGCCCAAGCGCCTCGCTCTGCCGATCTTCGCCTCCGACCCGCTGTCCTCGGTGGCGTACGCCACCCAGGAGATTCTGCTGGTCCTCACGCTGGGCGGCCTGGCGTATCTGCATTTCACGCCCTGGATCGCGGCCGCGGTCGTGGCGCTGATGACCGTGGTGGTGCTGTCCTACCGCCAGGTGGTGCACGCCTATCCGAGCGGCGGCGGCTCGTACGAGGTGGCCTCGACGAACCTCGGCCCGTCGGCCGGCCTGGTCGTCGCCTCCTCGCTGCTGGTCGACTACGTGATGACGGTGGCCGTATCGGTCGCCTCCGGCGTCGACAACATCATCTCGGCGGTGCCCGAACTGGCCGACGAGCGGGTACTGATGGCGCTGGTCTTCGTCGCCCTGCTGACCGCGATGAACCTGCGCGGTGTACGCGAGTCGGGCCAACTGTTCGCCACGCCGACCTATCTGTTCATCGGCGGCGTACTGATCATGGTCGGTACCGGCCTGTTCCGCTATCTGATGGGTGACGCGCCGGTGGCCGAAAGCGCCGCCTACGGCATCAAGGCGGCGCCCGGGGACGCGGACCTGGCGGGCCTCGCGCTGGTGATGCTGGTCCTGCGCGCGTTCTCCAGCGGCTGTACGGCACTGACCGGCGTGGAGGCGATCTCCAACGGCGTGCCCGCCTTCCGCAAGCCCAAGTCCCAGAACGCCGCGACCACCATGGCAGCGATGGGCATCATCGCCATCACGATGTTCGTCGGCGTCACCACGCTCGCCATCGTGGCCAAGGTGCACATCACCGACGACTCCTGCCGGCTGACGGGGCTGACCGACTGCGAGGGCTACACGCAGCGCACGGTCATCGCGCAGCTGGCCGCCTCCGTCTTCGGCGGCGAGAACAGCGTCGGCTTCTACTTCATCCAGGCCGCCACCGCCCTGGTCCTGATCCTCGCCGCGAACACCGCCTTCAACGGCTTCCCGCTGCTCGCCTCGATTCTCGCCCAGCACCGCTATCTGCCGCGCCAGTTGCACAACCGCGGCGACCGGCTCGCGTTCTCCAACGGCATCCTGGCCCTGGCGATCGTGGCCGGACTGCTGCTGTGGGGCTACAAGGCCAATGTCACCAGCCTCATCCACCTCTACATCCTGGGCGTGTTCACCTCCTTCACGCTCTCCCAGACGGGCATGGTCCGGCACTGGAACCGCGAGCTGCGCACCGAGCCCGATCAGACGGTCCGCCGCCGCCATCAGCTCGCGCGGGTCATCAACGCCACGGGCGCGGTCGTCACGTGTCTGGTCCTGGTCATCGTGCTGGCCACCAAGTTCACCCAGGGCGCGTGGCTGGCGGTGCTGGCGGCGACCGTGCTGTTCGTGATGATGCGCGGCATCCGCCGCCACTACGACTCCGTCGCGGCCGAACTCGCGATCACCGACCCGCGCAGCGAGATGGTCCGGCCTTCCCGGGTGCTGGCCATCGTGCTCGTGTCCACCATCCACAAACCGACCCTGCGGGCGCTGGCCTACGCACGCGCCTTCAGGCCCGACCGGCTGGAAGCCCTCACCGTCGCGGTCGACCGCGACGCCTCCACCGCGCTCCAGCGGCAGTGGGAGGACTACGGCATCGAGGTCCCGCTCAAGGTCCTCGACTCCCCCTACCGCGAGATCACCAAATCGGTGGTGGAATACGTGCGCTCGATACGGCGCGAGAGCCCGCGCGACGTGGTCGCGGTCTTCATCCCCGAGTACGTCGTCGGCCACTGGTGGGAGAACCTGCTGCACAACCAGTCGGCGCTGTGGCTCAAGAGCCGCCTGCTGTTCACCCCCGGGGTGATGGTGACCAGCGTCCCCTGGCAGCTGTCCTCCTCCGCCCGCGCCGACCACCCTGCCGCCCGCGCCCCCGGCTCCGTACGCCGCGGAGAACCCACGACGGCACCCGAGAGCGACGACGTCAGCACGCCCCACTAGCCGCCCCGCGGAGAGGAGGCGCGAGCGCCAGCGCCGACCTACGGTGGTTGGGAGAGGACGCCGTCAGGCCGAACGCGGCGTTCCGGAGGAGGCTGCGATGAAGGAGCTATTCGTCTGGGTGACGACGCGCCGCATCAAGCCCGGCGCGTTGGAGGAGTTCGAGAGGTCCTGGCGCCCGGACCCGTATCCGCAGGCCTTGCGCTACGCATACGCGTACTGGAGCGAGGACGGCCGGGAGATCACCGGGGTGTCGTTCTGGGACACCAAGGAGGCATGCGACTCCTGGCGGGCCTCCGAGGCGGAGACGCGGCGGCACGAGGCCATGGCCCCGTACGTCGTCGAGGAGCGGGAAGCCTTCTACCGCGGGCGTGAACTCGCAGTCCCCGCGCGGTAGCCGGCCCGCGGTCTCCGGAATCCCGGTCGCGGCTCTGGCACCAGGTCGGGCTTCGCCGCGACGGGGGACGCGAGGCGGAGGAGAATTCAGGTAAAGGGCAAGGATCGGGACGATGCCGAAGGCGGAGACCGATGTCGAAATACCTTTTCAGAGTCACACTGACCGTGGACGGCCTGAAGGGAATGCTCAAGGAAGGTGCCGCGTCGCGCCGCGAGGTCGTCGAACGCATGGTTCAGGGCCTGGGAGGCCAGATCGAATCCATGTACTGGGCATTCGGCGAGGTTGACGTCTACGTCATCGCGGACCTGCCGAGCAACGCCTCCGCCGCGGCCATGGGCCTGGTCACCTCGGCGGCCGGTGGCGTTCGCACGAACACCGTCGTCCTGCTGACGGCCGACGAGATCGACGAAGCGGCCCGCCAGAAGGTGGAGTACCGCGCACCCGGTGCCTGACGCACGCGCCTGACCCGTGCGACGACCCGCATCGGGCGGCAGGGGCTGAGTTTCGTGCGCACTGACGGCACGCACCGCCGTAGGGCTTGACCGTACCGGTCAGAGCACCCGCCACCGCACCAGCGCGGCCAGAACCGCCACCCCCGGCAGCAGCGGCATCCATACGGTGAGGAAGCGG
Organism: Streptomyces sp. NBC_00885; assembly: GCF_045207475.1. Lineage (NCBI taxonomy): Bacteria > Bacillati > Actinomycetota > Actinomycetes > Kitasatosporales > Streptomycetaceae > Streptomyces > Streptomyces sp. NBC_00885. The sequence continues at coordinate 5,562,585 of NZ_CP108796.1, read as the reverse complement.
AAGCCGAGAACCGTCGCGGTGGCGACCACGAGCGGCGCGCCGACCGTGACGAGGGCGACGGCCAGGGCGGGCTCGACCGAGCCGATGCCGCCCGGAGCCGGGATGAAACCGGCCGCGATGCTCGCCGCCAGATAGGCGATCACGATGTAGTGCCACGAGACCGGCAGTTCAAGGGCGAGGGCGACACAGACCAGCACGCCTGCCTGCAGCAGCGGGAAGGCCAGTGCGCCGCCCCACAGGGCCAGCGCCCGGGACGGCCGCTTGTGCAGGGCGCGTGCGTCGGTCAGCGCTGTGCGCAGGAAACCGGCGACGAAGCGGCGCAGCCGCGGTATCGAGAGCAGCACGATCACAGCCGCTCCGATCACGGCGACCGCGACGAGGAGCGCCGTCGGGACCGTACTCCCCGGCGGTACGAGCTCATCGAGCCGCAGCGCGTCGGGGAAGGCGAGCACCAGCCCGAGGAGCAGTCCGATCCTGGCGACCGCCTCGACCAGGCTGTAGAGGGCGAGCGCGGCCGTCGAACGGTCCAGCGGAATGCCGCAGCCCCGAAGGAAGCGCAGGGTGACCACATGCGCCCCAAGTCCGGCCGGGAGCAAGTGGTTGGCGGCTCCGGCGGCGAACTGCGAGGCGAGCAGGCGCCCGGTGGGGAGCCGTTCCACTACGGTTCCCTGGCGTACGCAGGACGCCGCCACCCAGCACAGTCCGGTGACGACGCCGCCCATGAGCAGCCAGCTGATGTCGGCGCCGCCGAGGCGGCTGACGCCGGAGGCCACGAGGGGCCAGTTGCCGACCGCCCAGACGGCAACCAGGACGAACGGGACGAAGCAGAGGATCCTGCGGACTGGCAGCTGCCGCCGGCGGTTCAGCGGGTGCCGCTGCAGGGGGAGGGTCTCGGGCATGGCCACGTTCTCGGCCGTCCTTCGTTCATGGGGCCCGCCTCGCGGCGCGGTCGCGGCACGTGGCGGGAGGGCTGCCCGGGAACCTGCCCCTCTCTCGCGACATTCCGGTGTCGCGAACCCGACATCCAGCGGATACGTCGGTGGCCTCTGGGGGCACCGGTGCTGTCACGTCGCTACAGCGCGGCACTGACCAGCAGGGCGAACGACGCGATCGTGAACAGTGTGCGGATCAGATGCAGGACGTTCCAGCGGGGCTCGAAGGCCGCGCGGACCTCGCTGTCGGGTCCGGCAGAGGGGTCGTTCTCCGACGTCGCGAGGGCGTTGTTCAGCGGGATGTTGCCGACGACGGTGACGAGGTGATTGAGGACCGCGCACACCAGGCCCGCGACGATCAGCCAACGCTGGGTGTCCGTGCGCCCGTCGACGGGGACGGCGAGGGCCGCGGCCGGGAAGGCGATGATCCCGAAGAAGATCAGAAGGAAGAGCGGGCGCGGCACGACCTCGTTGATCCGGCGCATGGCGGTGAGGAACTGATCGTCGGACAGCCGGGCGAGAGCGGGCATGACCCCGGTCCGGAACGTCAGCATGAACCCCGCGTACAGACCGGTGGAGATGATGGCGAGGGCGAGCAGAAGGGTGGCCATGGCCCACATCATGTCCCTCCGTGTCTCGCCGACACAGCACCATGACGACAGAGCCCCGGCCGGATCGTCGTGCTGGAGCGGCGCGCACCGGGGCTGGGCGGCAGTACGGGGCGGCGCGCGGCGACGCCGCCCGCCTCCTGCACGAGGCGACAGGTGACTGGCGACAGGCAGGCGACCCCGCGCGGCCGGGCTGCAGCCGGGCCCGACCGCCGCGCCGTGACCACGGCACAGCCCGACCAGCGCCGAGCCGTCGTCAGGGCGCAGCCCGACCGCCGCGCCGTCTCACCCTCGTCTCAGTCCCGCAGCTTCTGCGCCTGCCTGATCGCCTCCGCCAGCTGCCGCACCGCGCCGTCCTCGGTCGACTTCGCCAGCGACCCTGCCCGCTCGGCCAGTTCGCCCAGACCCGGCGCGCCCGGCATCGAGCCGCCCCTCAGCGATTCGGCGAAGTACGCCGCGACCGCCGTGATCTGGAGCCTCTTGGAGGCTCCGCCCCACAGCGCGCCGTCGATCGCGTCGGTCTCGACGGAGCCCGTCTGCTCGTGCGGCGCGCGTGTGCGTGGGTCGAGCCAGCGGACCGTCGCCGTCGCGACATGACCGCTCGCGTCCTCCCGCAGCCGTACCGCGTACAGCGCCGTCACCGTGTGGCCCGGGCCGACCTCGCCGCCGTCCACACGGTCGTTGCGGAAGTCCTCGTCCGCGACCGCGCGGTTCTCGTAGCCGATGAGCCGGAACTGCTTGACGGTCTTGGGGTCGAAGGCCACCTGCGCCTTGGCGTCCCGTGCGCGCAGCTCGACATGGGTGGGCAGTTGGTCGACGAAGACCTTCCTGGCCTGCTGGCTGGTGGAGACGTACGTGGTGTGGCCGTCGCCCTTGTCGGCGAGCCGCTCCATCAGCTCGTCTCCGTATTCACTGCCGACGCCCACGCCGAAAAGCGTGATGCCGTACTCCCGACGCGCGTCGTCGATGCGGTCGAGGATCGCGTCGGCGTCGGTCTCGCCGGTGTTGGCGAGGGCGTCGGAGAGGAGCACGACGCGATTGGTGGCTCCGCGGCGACAGCCCTCGACCGCCTCGTCGTAGCCGGTCCGTACGCCCGCCTCGACATTGGTGGAGTCGGTCGGCTCCAAGCTGTCGATCACCGAGTGGATCCGCTCGCGGCTGCCCTTGAGCCGGGTCATCGGCAGCCGGGTCTCGGCCTCGTCGCTGAAGGTGACGACGGCGATCGAGTCGTCGTCGCGCAGCTCGTCGGTGAGGATGCCCAGCGATTCCTGGACGAGGTCGAGGCGGCCCGGCTCGGCCATGGAGCCGGAGATGTCGATGACGAACGTGAGGGCGGCGGGCGGCCGTTCGCCCGCGCGGTCGGAGGGGCGGGTCGAGAGCCCCACGCGAACCAGCGACCAGCCCTCCCCGTCCGACCAGCCCTCCCCGTCCACTTCGCCCTCGGCGCCACGGGTCCGTGCACCGTCGACCGTCACGGAGAATCCGTCGCCCTTCGGCCGCGGGTAGTCCTGCCGGAAGCTGTTGACGAACTCCTCGGGCCTGATGTCACCGGGCTGCGGCCGCTGTCCGTCGGCGAGTGTGCGGCGGGCATAGCCGTACGAGGCGGTGTCGACGTCGAGCGCGAAGGTCGACAGATAGTCGGCCGGGGGCCTTGAGTCCTGGAGCGCGTCGTCTTTTCGCTGTCCTTCCGACCCGCCGTCAACCCCCTCCGCGGGTGCGCCTCCCCCGCCGTCCGGCGCGATCGGCGCGGGTGCGGGCTTCGAGCCGTCGTTCGCCCGCTGCTCGCCGCTGTGGGACCGGTCGGCCTGGCCTCCCGCCCCGCAGCCCGCGGTCAGCAGCATGCCGCCGGCCAGTATCGCGGCCGCCGCTCCCCTGTACGTCCGTGTGCTGAGCTTCATCTGGGCTCCCCTGGATCGTCACTTGTGAATGTGACGTCCGAGACGGCTCCAGGGAGCAGTCGAAGGAGTTGCGGATGAATCTCAATGCGGCAACGGCGGGCGAGAGTTGCCCCGCCCGGGAAGGGCAACTCCCTCAGCGGCTCGACCGCTCGCACTCGTCTCTCCTGCCTCCATTGTGACCGGCCACCGCTCGGAAACGAAGAGACTGGCAAGGACTCGCCAGTCCCCGACCAGGCGCTTGTCACCATGTGCATTCGTGTGCGTACATGGAGTGGCATGCGAATCCGAAGGGGACGGACCGTATGTCTGCGTGGATGGCGGGGGGGATGATCTGCGATGACAGTGGGGGTGGTTCCGGGCTCCGTGCTCGGTCCAGAGGTTTCACGGTCTGTTCTGCGCGACGCGCCTGGGCAGCCTGTTCAAGGAGCAGCGAAGGTGAGAGCGGCTCTGACCCGGCTGGTCCGCTCCGCACGCCGTGAGCTCCTCAGCTTCGACGACCCGGCAGGTGCGCTGGGCCAGGGCATTCCGGAGCGGTTCCTCGAATTCGCCGACGCCTGCGTGCGTTCGACCACCGGGCAGATCGCGGCGGTCCGTCGTATCGCACCCCGGCAGGGGCTGACTCATATACGGGAGCCGTTGCGCTGCCCCGGCGCGGTCAGGGTGACGGACTCCATTCCGTTCAAGATGGTCGTCGCGGACCGCACGGTCGCTGCCGTGCCGCTCGATCTGGAACTGCACTACAACGGCGTGCTGTTGATCCGCGATCCTGTCGTCGTCCAGGCCCTGGTCCGCACACACCGCACCTGGTGGGACACGGGCGATGATCCGACCCGGCATATGGTCGGCCCTGTGCCGGCCCATCTGCGCTCCGTGCTCCACGCCATGCTGACCGGGCTCACGGACGAGGCGGCCGCGGCCCGGCTCGGCATGTCGGGGCGCACATACAGCCGCCGCGTCGGTGAACTGCTCACCGCTCTCGGCACGACGAGCCGCTTCCGGGCGGGAGCGGAAGCGGCTCGTCGGGGCTGGCTGTAGCGATGCGACTCGCCGGAGACCCCTTAAGCCCTGTCCGGCCGGACAGGGCCTAGGACACGATGTCCTTGCGGGAGAAGTTCCGGAAGGCGAGCGCGAACAGCACCAGCGCATACGTCACCGAGACCGCCGCGCCCTTCACCATGCCGTTCCACTCCAGCTGTGGCTGGAGCGCGTCGATCCACGCGAACTGCCAGTGCGCGGGCAGCACATCACGCCATGACCCGAGCGCCGTGACCGCGTCCAGCACATTGCCGATGATCGTCAGACCCACCGCGCCGCCGACCGCGCCCAGCGGGGCGTCGGTCTTGGTGGACAGCCAGAACGCAAGCCCGGCCGTGACCAGTTGGGAGACAAAGATGAACGCCACGACCAGTCCCAGACGCGGCAGAGTGTCGCCGGTGTCCAGGGAGCCGCCCGTGGGCAGCTCCAGCGGCCCCCAGCCGTAAGCCATGGTGCCCGTCGCCAGAGCCACCAGCGGCAGCAGCACCATCGCCGCCGCGCTGAAGCCGAGCGCCACCGCCAGCTTGGACCACAGCAGCCGGGTGCGCGGCACGGGAGCGGCGAGGAGATAGCGCAGGGACGACCAGCTGGCCTCCGACGCCACGGTGTCGCCGCAGAACAGCGCCACCGGCACCACCAACAGGAAGCCCGCTGAGACGAACAGACAGGTGGCCGCGAAGTTCGCCCCGGACGCGGTGGCCGTGTTCATCAGGGTCACCCGACCGCTGTCCCCGCCGTCCGGGGTGCCGCCGATCGCGAAGGCGGCGATCAGAATGAGGGGCAGCGCGGCCAGCACCCCGGCCATGACCAGCGTCCGCCTGCGCTTCAGCTGCCGTACGGCCTCGACACGCAGGGGCAGGGTGTGGCGCCCCCGGTAGCCCGGGGCCGACTCGACCAGCGTGCTCATGCGGAACCTCCGATCAGGGTGAGGAAGGCATCCTCCAGGCGGCGGTGCGGACCGACGCCCGTCAACGGCACATCCAGACGGACGAGTTCGGCGATCATGCCGGTGGCCGTGGCCCCGTCGAGGCGTACAAGCAGTCCGTCGTCCGTACGGGACGCCGAGCCGATTCCCGGCAGTGCGGCGATCTTCTCGACCACCGGATCCGCAACCTCCTCGGCGGTGGTGACGAGCAGGGTGTCGCTCTCGCCGGTGATCTCCGCGACCGGTCCCGCCTGCACCAGCCGGCCGCGGTCCATGACCACGAGATGGGTGCAGGACTGTTCGACCTCGGAGAGGAGGTGACTGGAGACGATCACCGTGCGGCCCGCGGCCGCGTACCGGATCATCACGTCCCGCATTTCGCGGATCTGGGGCGGGTCGAGTCCATTCGTCGGCTCGTCGAGAATCAGCAGATCCGGCATGCCGAGCATGGCCTGGGCGATCGCGAGGCGCTGACGCATTCCCTGCGAGTAAGTGCGTACGGCGCGGGCGAGTGCGTCGCCGAGACCCGCGATCTCCAGAGCCTCCTCGATATGCGCATCGCCGGCGGGGCGGCCGGTGGCCTGCCAGTAGAGCTCCAGGTTGTCGCGGCCCGAGAGATGCGGCAGGAAGCCCGCGCCCTCGACGAACGCGCCGACCCGGGACAGGACGGGCGCGCCGGGGCGGATGGCGTGGCCGAAGACGCGGATCTCGCCCTCGTCGGGCCGGATGAGACCCATCAGCATGCGCAGGGTGGTGGTCTTGCCCGCGCCGTTGGGGCCGAGCAGGCCGAGGACCTGGCCCTTCTCGACGCGGAAGGACAGCTCCCGTACGGCATACCGGTCGGCGGACTTGGCGTACCGCTTGGTCAAGCCGGTGATCTCCAGCGGCACTTCGGCCAGCCCGGGGTCGGGCGCCGGGGCGAGGACCCTGCGCCGGGCGGTGAGCAGGAGCGCCGCCGCGATCAGTGCGCCCGCGGCCGGGAGCGCCCAGGTCCACCAGGGAAGTCCAGCGGCCTGGGTCTTCACGGCGGGTGCGGTGGGCACCGCCAGGGTGCCGCCTGCAGCGAGCGCGACGGTGTACGTGGCGGGTGCGGCCGGGGACGCATAGCCGAGGTCGGTCGCGGACAGGACCAGCCGCAGCCGGTGTCCGGCGTCGACCTGATGGTCCACGGCCGGCAGGGTCAGTGCGACGTCCCTGCCCTGCTTGGCGTCCTCGACGCGGACGGGAGCGACGAGCTGGGAGGGCAGCACCTGTTCACGGCCGTCGGGCCCGACGTCGTAGACCTTGCCGAACAGAACCGCTTCACCGCTGGAGGAGGTGACCTTGACGCGGGCAGTCGTCGAGCCGGTGATCCGCAAGGACTGCTGGAGGGGCGCGGAGTCGAAGCGTGCGAACTGGCCGGGGAAGTCGAGGGAGAGACCGAGACCGAGGGAGGAGAGCTGACCGAGGCCGCCGCCGAGGCCGGGGACCGCGGAGATGGCGGGCGGAGTGCCGCCGGCCGGGTTGGAGAAACTCTGCTCGCGGCCGGTGAGCGCGATGGGCTGAGCACCGCTCGTGAGCCCCGGGTAGCGGTCGCCGGTCGCGCCGCGCAGCAGCGCCTGACCGTCGGTGGAGTCGATGCCTCCGGTGCGGCTGACGCGGAAGGCGGGTCCGGTGTCGGTGCTCTTGTCCTGCTTGAGATAGCGGCCGAACCAGTCGCTGATCCGGGACTCGATCCGGCCGGCCTCCCGGTCGCCGCCGTCGTGGCCGCCGACGATCCAGTCGACGGAGACGGGCGCGCCGTTGGCGCTGATCCGCTTGGCCATGGCATCGGCGTGCGCGAGCGGGAAGAGGGAGTCGGACTGGCCCTGCACGATCAGCGTGGGCACCTTGATGCGCTCACCGACGGCGGAGGGGCTGCGACGCTCAAGGAGTTGCTCGGCGGCGGCGTCGGGCTTTCCGGCAACGGCGACGCGTTCGTACATCGCGCACAACGCGGGCTGGAAGCGTCCGCAACCGCCCGGGTTGGCGGGCCCGGCGGGGGTGGCGGCTCCGGCTGCGCCCTGAGGCCCGGCACCGCCTGGGGCCGTGTCCCCGGCGGGTGCGTCGGCCGGTGCGTCGGTGGGCCGGTCTTCGGAGGTGCCCGGCGCGCCCACCGAGCCGGTCGAGAAGAAGATCCCGGCCCAGAGCTTCTTGAAGACGCCGTCCGGGAAGAGCGCGTCGGAGAGGTTCCAGTACGTGATGGCGGGGGCGATGGCGTCGACGCGCTTGTCGTATCCGGCGGCAAGCAGCGAGATGGCTCCGCCGTAGGAGGCACCGGCGACGCCGACGCGCGGGTCACCGTTCGCGTCCAGCTGCACCTCGGGCCGTTTCGCCAGCCAGTCGATGAGCCGCGAGACGTCCTTGACCTCGAAATCGGGGTCGTTGAGCCCGATCTGCCCGGTGGATGTGCCGAAGCCGCGGGCGGACCAGGTCAGCACGGCGTATCCGTCGCGGGCCAGCTTCTCGGCCTGGGAGCGTACGTCGTCCTTGCTGCCGCCGAAGCCGTGGCCGAGGAGCACGGCGGGACGGCGCTCCTTGCCGCCCGTCGTGAAGTAGGAGGTGTCGATCTTCGCCCCGGGCATCTCCTGCACCCGGTCCTCACGCTGCACGGCCGGTGCGCCGTCGTCGGCGACCGCGGTCCAGGTGCCCGCTCCGGCGAGAACGGCGAAGGCGGCGACGCCTGCGAGCCATCGGCCGCGCGGCCCGGGAAGTCGGATCTGCATGCTTGAAACCCTAAGCGGATCCCTGTTCCCTCTCGGCTGCCGCCAGGCGGAACTGCTGAGCCTCCTCGAGTAGTACGCAGTACGGTCCTCGTACACCAGACGCGGTATGCACCGCCGCCCCGAAGGGACCCGTATGGACATCCGGCGCGCGACCACGGTGGCCGAGCTCGTCGCGGCCGAGCATCTCTATGACGGGCCGGCGCGGGCGGAGTGGGCGGAGCGTTTCCTCGCGGCGCCCGGGCATCTGATGCTGATCGCCTATGTCGAGGGGGCTCCGGCCGGAATGGTCTCGGGCATCGAGATGCTCCACCCCGACAAGGGGACGGAGATGTGTCTGTACGAGCTGTCGGTGGACAAGCCGTATCGCAGGCGCGGCATCGGACGGGCCCTGGTCGAGGCGCTGCGTGAGGTGGCGCGCGAGCGCGGCTGCTACGACCTCTGGGTCGGCGTGGACACGGACAATGACGCGGCGCTGGCGACGTACCGCTCGACGGGCGCGAAGGACGACGGGGTGTTCGCGATGCTCACCTGGGAGTTCCCGGCCCGGTAGTGAACACCGGGGGCCCGAGCGCCGATTTGTGACCTTCTGGGTGTTCACAATGTGTGGATCCGTCATGCGGCAAGTGGCGAAGCTGTCTTGTGTCGCAGGTCACGTCACAAGACCCTGGCCAGCGCATATGCAGCTCCTGGCACCATGCACGCCCGTACTTGTCCGTCATCGGTCAACGAAAGGTAGGTGCACGAGATGAGAGCCACTGCCCGACGCTTCGGGGCGCTGATACCCGTAATCGCCCTTGCCGCCGGTCTCCAGTTCGCCGCCTCCCCCACCGCGCAGAGCGCGCCCCTCGGCGATCTTCGTCTCGCTCCCACTGCAACTGCCATACACAACAGCTGGATTGTCGTCCTCAAGGACGGCTCGACCCGCGCCGCCGATCTGGGCGTCACACCGAAACTCACCTACCGCAGCGTCCTCCAGGGCTTCTCCGCGACCATGTCCGGCGAGAAAGCGGCGAAGCTCGCCGCCGATCCGCGCGTGGCGTACGTCGAGCAGAACGCCACGGTCCGCCTCAATGACACCCAGGCCAACCCGACCTGGGGCATCGACCGCATCGACCAGCGCAACCTGCCGCTGTCGAAGTCGTACACCTACAAAACCACCGCGTCGAACGTGAACGCGTACATCATCGACACCGGGATCCGCACCTCCCACAGCGAGTTCGGCGGCCGCGCGAGCGTCGGCACGGACACCGTGGGCGGCGGCCAGAACGGCCAGGACTGCAACGGCCACGGCACGCATGTGGCAGGCACGGTCGGCGGCAGGACGTATGGCGTGGCCAAGGCCGTCAAGCTCATCGCCGTACGTGTCCTGAACTGCCAGGGCTCCGGAACGACGGCCGGGGTCATCGCGGGGATCGACTGGGTGACCGCCCACGCGAAGAAACCGGCGGTGGCCAACATGAGCCTGGGCGGCGGGGTGAACACCTCGCTGGACAACGCGGTGAAGAAGTCCATCGCCTCGGGCGTCAGCTATGCGATCGCCGCCGGCAACGGCAACTTCCTCGGCCTCCCCGCGAACGCGTGCAACTACTCGCCGGCCCGAGTCCCCGAGGCGATCACGGTCGGCGCGACGGACAACGCGGACCGCAGGGCGTCGTTCTCCAACTACGGGACGTGCCTGGACCTGTTCGCACCGGGCGTGAACATCACCTCGTCGTGGAAGGACAGCGACACGGCGACGAACACGATCTCGGGCACGTCGATGGCGACGCCGCACACGGCGGGCATCGCGGCGCTGTATCTGTCGACGCACGCGACGGCGACCCCGGCGCAGGTCAGGGACGCGATCGTGAACGGCGCGACGACGGGCAAGGTCCAGGACCCGCGGACCGGTTCCCCGAACAAGCTGCTGTACTCGCTGTTCTAGGTTCTAGCCGAGCCGGTTCTTCTGACCGATCAACTGCCCGAGGAGCTCCTGCCCAGCCGGGTACGGGCGCTCCTCGGGCAGAAGCCTGCCCGCGGCGTCCAGTTCACCGTCCCGTACGAGCGCGTGTGGCATAGCCCACTCGAAGCCGTCGCGGCTGACCTCGACGGCGAGGACCGTCTCCTGGCCGCCTCCTTGGTGCCCCAGCCGCAGCGGTACATCGTCCACAGGAACAGGGCTTGATCCAGGTCAAGCTCCGCTCACAGCCCTTGAGCCAAACATCCGTGTCGCCCGTGATCGACCCCATGACCGTCGGTTAAGCTCGCGCCGCGCCCCAACAGGTTCCGATCTTCACGGAGGGCAGGACGGCGAGAATCAATCGCGAGCGTCTCGTCAGAACGCTGACGTTCTGGCTGCGTCCCGCCTTCGCTCTGCGAGTCATCAACCGGTTTCAGAAGATCGTTGGTTTCGACCGCTCGATGGCCCTGGCGTCCAGCGCTCTCACCGCTCTGGTCCCGCTGGCAATCCTCGGCAGCGCCGTCCTGAGCGATGTCGTCCACTACGACTCCGCAGAGCGGATCATCAAGCGCTACAGCCTCACCGGAGCGGGCGCCGAGGCAGTCAACTCCCTCTTCTCCCCTGCCGAGAGCACAAGCGCGAGCGTGGGCGTCTTCGGTGTGGTTTTCCTGACGATCTCGGTGCTGAGCTTCGCGCGAGCCTCGCAGCGGCTCTTCGAACAGACATGGGAACTCAAGCCCCTCAGCGTGCGCAACACACGAAACGGTCTGTGGTGGATCCTCACCCTTGGTGCCTACGCAGTGGTCACCGGGTGGCTCTCCGCTTTCCTCGGCGGGAGCGGGCTAGGTCTGGTGACCGCGGTCGGCGAGGCATCGGTAACCGCCGTGTTCCTTGTCTGGAGCGGCTGGATCCTGTCAGCGAAGCGGATCACCTGGCCCGACCTGATCCCTTTCGGCGTCACCGCAGCCGTACTGACAGCCGTCTACTACGTGGGCGCAACGCTCTACCTGCCGCGTCTCTTCAACTCCTACGTCTCACGCTACGGGGTGGTCGGCGCCGTCTTCGCGATGATCTCGGCCCTCTTCGCAGTCATGCTCGTCCTCGTCGCATCGGCTGCCCTTGGACGAGAAGTACGAGACGAGCTCAGTCGGATCCGTCACGGCCGGCGCCCCTCAGACCATGAGGTCCGCCAGCAGTGGGACGGCGTGGTCGAGCAGACACGGTCACGTTGGCGCACGGCACGGGAGCAGGTCTCTCATCGTCGGACCAAGGGCGGCTAGCGCCGTCTGCGCGGTCAACCAGTGTGCTCCGCCCATGCCGTTGGGGCTTCCGACTATTCGCCAGAACTCGACAGATCTTCGATCGGCGCGAAGATCGTCTCCACGGACGGTTCCCGCGGCCACAGCGGCTACTGCGACGAAGGCACGGAGAGCCTCAATTACCAGGCCCGGATCACCGTGGGCCGATACAACGAAGTGACATCGGGATGAGTCGAATGGCAGCAACTGATCACCATGCCGGACGTGCCACCGCACGGCTCGGCGCCCTCGCGGCCACCACCCTCCTTCTCGCGACAGGATGCACAGCCATGAGCAACGACGACAACGGCGGTCTGGACTACGAACCGCAGAAGAAGTCGGTATCCGTCGCCAAGGACCTGGTGCGCGGCCAGTCCAGCACGATCTTCGAAACGTCCGGCCTGAGGGAGGCCAACACAGGAGCCCCCGACGCCGCCCCCTGCGACGGCGTGGACAACGGCTTCCGGGTCCGCCACTTCTGGTCCATGTACGGCCCCTCCGCCGACAGCCTGAAGCAGGCGATGAACAAGCTCCACAAGGACCTGTCCGCCAAGGGATGGACGGTCGTGCGCTTCGAGCCCGCCAGGTCGGAGGCCAAGCAGCTCCAACTCGACGTCGAGCACGAGAAGGACCACCACACCGCAACGATCGAGCTGCTGCTTCCCTCGACGTACAAGAACGCCTCCAAGTGGGAGAAGGAAGCCCGTGACAGTCTGTCGGTGTCGCTGACCTCACCCTGCTATGTGGACCCGGCGTACAAGGTGGGGGACTAGTAGCGCCTTCAGCGTCGCCGTCACCTGCTCCGAGAGGCCCCCTCGGCCTTCGCGACACCGACCGGGCACGAGATCCCCGTCCCGCCGAGCCTGCTCTGCCATGTGAGCAGTCAGGCTGAAGGCGCAGGATCTACGCAGGGCGGGAACCCGGCGGCACGCTGCTGAGCGCCGGAGGCCGACGAACCGACACGTGCCGCTGGGGTCAAAACCCGCATCCACCGTATGACCCACCTTCGGATTGGCGTCAAAGCCGAATGTACTTCTGGATGTCCTCGGTGAACTCTTCGAGCGCCTGTGCGGTGAGCGTTGGCCGGGTATCGGCGATGGCGGTCATGTAGTCATCAGTGCTGGCCGATCCACCCTGACGATGCGTGACTTCGCGTTCGAATGCCGCCTGTGCCCCCTTGCGAGCAGCGAACTCGATGTCGGCCGGGGTGAACAGCTCGCTGGCCCGGACCAGTTGTGTGATGTCCACCGTATCGGCCGCGGCCCCGAGATAGCGCGCCCAGATCGCCGCGCGGGCGGTTGGGTCCGGTGGCCCTATCGGGATGACATAGTCGAAGCGGCCCGGCCGCAGGAAGGCCGCGTCGAGAGAACGTACCGAGTTGGTGGCGCAGATCAGCAGCCGGGCGTCGTGCTCTCGGAAGCCGGGGATGAGTTTGAGCAGCTCGTTGGTCACCCCATGTCCGGGGTCGACCGCCTGCCCGGATCGTACGCCGGCGATCTCTTCGACCTCGTCGATGAAGAGCAGTACCGAGTCCAGCTCCGCCAGGTCCGCGAATGCCTGCCGCAGCGCCGCGGCCAGCCCCTCGCTTGTGTCGGCCGCGAGCCGGGACGGGAAGAGCTCCACGAATGGCCAGTCGAGCCGCGAGGCCACCGCCTTGGCGAAGCTGGTCTTTCCCGTGCCGGGTGGACCGAACAGGATGACCGCTTTCGGTGGGGCCACGCCGTAGCGGTCGGCCAGCGTCGGCTCCGCCAAGGGGAGCACGATCCGCCGTTCGACGACCTGCTTCTCCTGCTCCATGCCGGCCATGGCGTCCCAGAGCCCATCGGGCAGCAACCGGCCGCCCAGTGCCGTGAGCACGTCGGTGTCGGCGGTTCTGCGTGGTTCGATTTTCTCGTAGTAGGTCAGGTCCTCCCTGGACAGGTAGCCGGAGTGCTGGAGGGCTTTGGTGCCGGTCCCGTGGGCGGGGAGAAGGGCGCTGATGCGGCGCACACCCAGTGCCTGCAAGCGGCGTTCCAGCTCGGCGAGCAGGGCACTGCCGATCCCGCGCTCGCGCCAGCGGGAGGCGAGCGCCACCAGGAGAACCCACGCTCGGGTGCCGTGCGCGTGCGCCACTGCCATGCCCACCAGCTCGTTGCCGATCACAGCGACGACTGCCGTCTGACCGTTCTGGGCCGCGGCCATCACTTCGGCAACCGGGAAAACGGGGATCTCGTCGGCCTGGCGGCTCTGCTCCCAGATCTGGATTGCCTGGTCAAGATCGTCGTCGCGATAGTCGCGCAGATGCCATGCGGGCATCGCCACCACCTCGCCCGGTGCGGGACTCCCATTGTCTCCCGCTGAAGCTCCTGACGCCGAACCGTGCAGGCCACCGCAGTCGCATCGGACGACGTCGTCGACCTCCGAAGGCTGACGACGACCGTCGTGCAGCCGGCTCTGTGTGCGCACCGTCCAGCGCCACGTTTCGGCTGTTTCAGTCCTCGACCGGCGCGATGCCAGTCGGGCACCAGGCTCCCCCAGTTCGTCTCGAACGGGGTACTTGGCTTGACGCCCGTCTCGGCGAGCCTGTGCTGTCCTGTGACCCAATGGCGCGGTCTTTTGCGCGCTGTGATTGCTCGATCAGGGACGCAGGTGGGTCAGTAGTTCGTTTACGGCAGGGTACGGACGCTCCTGGGGCAGCAGGCGGGCTGCCAAGTCGAGGTCGCCACTGCGTACGAGCGTGTGGATCTCGTGGGCGAGTGGGGTCACGTCGCGGACGGCGACCGTCCATTCGTCGGCGTAGCGTCGTGCGCCTCGCCAGAGAGGCCGAGTTGAAGGGAACGGTACGGCAGGGGCTGCAGGTGCAGGACCCTCTCGGGGTCCCACTGGATGCGAGTGGGCGCGCGCTTCAACTGATGCTGCCAGGTGGCGCGGTCGGGGTGTACCCCGCGGACTTAGCTCGACAGGCACGCGTTGCGCAGCGCCCACTCGAATCCGTCGCGGGTGATCTCAACAGCCAGGACGGTTTCCTGACCTGCCTTCGTTGCCCAGCCGCAGCGGTACATCATCGACAGAAATGACGGTTTGATCCAGGTCAAGCCGTGTTCACAGTCCTCTTTGCGGCCGACGCACCTCGCGGGATCGGCGCTGCGAAGGGCGACCATGTGGGCACCGCAGGCCGGTACAGCCTTGGAGGGCATCTCATGTGGCTCGCCCGAACGCTGTCATGCGAAAGCCACCACCTCGCCGGCCATGACCTGGGGAGGGTTGGGGAGCAGTGAAGCAAGGTTGTCCCGCACGAAGCCCGCAGCCCTCGAGATCGATTCCTCGACACCGGCCTGGTCCTGGAAGACGCTGGTCGAGATCATCACTCCGTCCCCGGTATCGATCCAGTAATAGGCCACGAAGCCGGAGACCTCGCGCATGAGCGGCACGAACCCCTCGTTCACGAGACGTGCCGCCTCGGCCGAATCGGTCACCCCCTCGTACCGCCGGACTGCTGCGTACATCGTCAAGCTCCTCACGGCGTTCTGGATTCGTCCTCTGCTGAGACGTCGTACCCCTGCGACGGCTGCCTGGCTCATGAGGCGTCCGGCAATCACCTGAAGGGCCGCCTGGGGTGATCCGAACGGCGGCCGCCGGCCCGGACACACGGCCCTGTGCACGTCTGCCACGAGACGGCATCGACGTGGAGAGAGCAGCCTCGGCGACGGCTGCCCGCAGCACGGAAGAGGCTGTGAACGCGGCTTGATGACTCAGGTCATCCGGTCCCGCTTCCAGGCCGCGGGAAAGCGTCCGTCGCGGGCGGCCGGGAGGCCGATGGCCGGAGGGTACGCCTGGAAGACGGTGACTGTGGATTCGGTGTGGAGCGCTCGGATACGGCGCTGCGGTTCTTGCATGGCAGGGTGGTCCGGCCTGGGCGGACCGGACCACCGAATTACGGGCGGGCGTCAGTGATTGCGCGGGAAGCCCAGGTCCACGCCGATGTGGCCCTCCGACGGGTCCGGCCAGCGGGTGGTGACGACCTTGCCGCGGGTGTAGAAGTGCACGCCGTCGTTGCCGTAGATGTGGTGGTCGCCGAAGAGCGAATCCTTCCAGCCGCCGAAGGAGTGGTAGCCCACGGGGACGGGGATCGGCACGTTCACGCCGACCATGCCCGCCTCGACCTCCAGCTGGAAGCGGCGCGCGGCGCCGCCGTCGCGGGTGAAGATGGCCGTGCCGTTGCCGTACGGGGAGGCGTTGATGAGGGCCAGGCCGTCCTCGTAGGTGTCCGCGCGCAGCACGCACAGCACCGGTCCGAAGATCTCGTCGCGGTACGCGTCGGAGTCGGTGGAGACCTTGTCGAGCAGCGACAGGCCGATCCAGTGGCCGTCCTCGAAGCCGTCGACCGTGTAGCCGGTGCCGTCGAGCACGACCTCCGCGCCCTGGGCCGCCGCGCCTGTGACATAGGTGGCGACCTTGTCGCGGTGGGCCTTGGTGATCAGGGGGCCCATCTCGGACACGGGGTCGTTGCCGGGGCCGATCTTGATCTTCTCGGCGCGTTCGCGGATCTTGTCCACCAGCTCGTCGGCGATGGAGCTGATCGCCACAACCGCGGAGATCGCCATGCAGCGCTCGCCCGCGGAACCGTACGCCGCCGAGACCGCCGCGTCCGCAGCCGCGTCCAGGTCCGCGTCGGGCAGGACCAGCATGTGGTTCTTCGCGCCGCCGAGCGCCTGGACGCGCTTGCCGTTGGCGGATGCGGTGGCGTGGATGTAGCGGGCGATCGGCGTGGAGCCGACGAAGGAGACCGCGGCGACGTCCGGGTGCGTGAGCAGCGCGTCGACCGCGACCTTGTCGCCGTGGACGACATTGAGCACGCCGTCGGGCAGGCCCGCCTCGGCGGCCAGCTCCGCGAGGAAGTTCGCGGGCGAGGGGTCCTTCTCGCTGGGCTTCAGTACGAAGGTGTTTCCGCAGGCGATCGCCAGCGGGAACATCCACATCGGGACCATCGCCGGGAAGTTGAACGGCGTGATGCCGGCGACGACGCCGAGCGACTGGCGGATCGCGGAGACGTCGACCCGGTTGGAGACCTGGGTGGACAGTTCGCCCTTGAGCTGGGTGGTGATGCCGCAGGCGAGCTCCACGATCTCCAGACCGCGGGCGACCTCACCGAGCGCGTCGGAGTGGACCTTGCCGTGCTCGGCGGTGATCAGCGCGGCGATGTCGTCGCGGTGCGCGTCGAGCAGTGCGCGGTAGCGGAAGAGGATGGAGGTGCGCTGGGCGAGCGAGGACGTGCCCCAGGTGGCGTACGCCTCCTTCGCGGCGCTGACGGCGGCGTCGACCTCCTCCGCCGAGGCGAGGGCGACCTGGGTGGTGACGGCGCCGGTCGCCGGGTCGGTGACCGGGCCCCAGTTGCCTGACGCGCCCTCGACGGTCTTGCCACCGATCCAGTGGTTGACGGTCTTCATTTCGTGCTCCTTCGCAGATGGCGGCGTCACAGATGGCGGCGTCGGGCTGAGACTTGCCGGTCGTACTCCTCCCGGGCCTTGACCGCCGACGGGCGGGTCGCGGTCTCGGCCACCGGAACATCCCACCACGCCTGCGCCGGTGGCGCGCCCGACACAGTGTCTGCCGTTTCGGTCTCGACGTAGACACCTGTGGGGACGTCCGCCTCACGCGCCTCGGCAAGCGCTTCGCGCAGGTCACGCACCGTCTTGGCGCGGATCACACGCAGCCCGAGGGAGGCGGCGTTGGCGGCCAGGTCGACGGGGAGCGGGGCGCCCGTGTACGTACCGTCGGCGGAGCGGTGGCGGTAGGCGGTGCCGAAACGCTCGGCGCCGACCGACTCGGAGAGGCCGCCGATCGAGGCGTATCCGTGGTTCTGCAGGATGATCACCTTGATCGGGACGTTCTCCTGGACGGCGGTGACGATCTCGGTGGGGTTCATCAGATATGTACCGTCGCCGACGAGCGCCCACACCGGTCGTCCCGGCGCGGCCATGCCGACGCCGATGGCCGCCGGGATCTCGTAGCCCATGCAGGAGTAGCCGTACTCGACGTGGTACTGGTCGGCGGAACGGGCCCGCCACAGCTTGTGCAGGTCGCCCGGGAGCGAGCCCGCCGCGTTGATCAGGATGTCGTCGCCGGTGACCAGCGCGTCGAGTGCGCCGAGCACCTGGGGCTGGGTGGGGCGGGTGTCCGGGTCCTCGGCCTCGTAGGCCGCATCGACGCGGTGCTCCCAGCGTTCCTTGTCGTCGCCGTACTCCGTCGCGTAGGCGGGCTCGACGCGGAAGCGGGTGCCGAGCGCCCCGGCCAGTTCGGCCAAGGCAGTACGGGCGTCCGCGACCAGCGAGAGCCCGGCCATCTTGTGGGCGTCGAAGGCGGTGATGTTGATGTTGAGGAAGCGGACGGCGGGGTTCTGGAAGAGGGTCGCGGAGGCGGTGGTGAAGTCGGACCAGCGGGTGCCAATGCCGATCACGAGGTCGGCGGTGCGGGCGAGCTCGTCGGCCGTGGCGGTGCCGGTGTGGCCGATTCCGCCGACGTCACAGGGGTGGTCGTGGGGCAGCGACCCCTTGCCCGCCTGGGTGGAGGCGACCGGGATGCCGGTGGCGCCGGTGAACGACCTCAGCGCTTCCTCGGCCTCGCTGTGGTGGACGCCACCGCCCGCGACGATCAGGGGGCGGCGGGCGGATGCCAGTGCGCGGCGGGCCGCTTCGAGGGCGTCCAGATCGGGCCTGGGGCGGCTCACCTTCCAGACGCGCTCGGCGAAGAAGTCCTCCGGCCAGTCGTACGCCTCGGCCTGCACGTCCTGGGGCAGGGCCAGCGTCACGGCTCCCGTGTCGGCGGGGTCGGCGAGGACGCGCATCGCCTGCAGGGCAGCCGGAATGAGCATCTCGGGACGAGTGACCCGGTCGAAATAGCGCGAGACCGGTCGCAGGGCGTCATTGACCGACACATCGCCCGCGTAGGGGAGTTCGAGCTGCTGGAGGACCGGGTCGGCGGGGCGGGTCGCGAACATGTCGCCGGGCAGCAGCAGGACGGGCAGCCGGTTGATGGTGGCGAGCGCCGCGCCGGTGACGAGGTTGGTGGCGCCGGGGCCGATGGATGTGGTCACGGCGTGGGCGGAGAGGCGCCGTGACTGGCGGGCGTAACCGACAGCGGCGTGCACCATCGCCTGTTCGTTGCGGCCCTGGATGTACGGCATGTCAGTTCCGGACTCCAGGAGCGCCTGGCCGAGTCCGGCCACATTGCCGTGACCGAAGATGCCCCAGGTGGCGTCGATCAGGCGGTGGCGGCGGCCGTCGCGCTCGCTGTACTGGCGGGCGAGGAAGGCGACGAGGGCCTGGGCGACGGTGAGTCGGCGCGTACTGCTCATCGGGCACCCTCTTCGGTTCCGGCTTCGTACAGGGGAAGGCGGGGGTCGACGGGCTGCGCCGGCCAGGTGTCGCGGATCCAGCCGTGGTCCGGGTGGTCGCAGATCAGCCACTCCCGGGTGTCGCCCGGGCCCGCCATGACATTGAGGTAGTACATGTCGCGGCCGGGCGCGGCGATGGACGGGCCGTGCCAGCCGTCGGGGATGAGAACCGCGTCGCCGGTGCGGACCTCGGCCAGCACGTCCGTACCGCCGGGCCTCGACGGGGAGACGCGGTGGTAGCCCATGCCGTCGTGGTCGATCTCGAAGTAGTAGATCTCCTCGAGCTCGGACTCGGCTCCGGGGCGGTGCTCGTCGTGCTTGTGCGGCGGGTACGAGGACCAGTTCCCGCCGGGTGTGAGCACTTCGACCGCGATCAGCTTGTCGCAGTCGAAGGTGTCGGCCGCGGCGAAATTGTTGACCTGGCGCGAGCAGTTGCCCGCGCCGCGCAGCTCGACCGGTACCTCCGGCGCGGGGCCGTAGCGAGCGGGGAGTCGTCGCTCGCACTTCGCTCCTGCCAGGGCGAAGCGGCCTCCCGCACCGGAGGCGATCTGTGCATGGGCATCTCGCGGGACATAGGCGAAGTCACTCACTCCGCCGAACACGCTTTCTCTGCCCTGCAGTTCAAAGATTTCGCCTTGTGTCTGCACCGTGCAACCGCCGGTGAGCGGCAGCACGATCCACTCACTGTCCCCGGCGACGAGGGAGTGTGAACCGCCCGGCTTCAGCTCCAGTACACGCAGGCTGGAGTACCCCCAGCCGGCCTGTTCCGGGTCGATCCGGAGGGTATAGGGCCCGTCGGCCGCGCTGCCCGCCCGCAGATACTGCTTCTGGTCGTCGTGGTCGCTCATGACTTCTCCGTACCCCCTACAGCAGTCCTACGGCCGTATCGACCGCACCGGCGACGTCTCCGTCGACCGGATAGAGCAGCGAGCGTCCCACCACGAGTCCTTGGACGGTGGGCAGTTGCAGCGCACCACGCCATTTCTCGTACGCGCCGTGCTGGTCGTCGCCGATCTCTCCCCCGAGAAGGACCGCGGGCAGGGTGGAGGTCTCCATCACCGACGCCATGTCGTCGGGGTCGTCGGTGACAGGGACCTTCAGCCAGGTGTACGCGGAAGTGCCTGCAAGCCCGGACGCGATCGCTATCGACCGGGTGACTGCCTCGGCGCTGAGATCGTTGCGGAGCTGTCCGTCGATCCGGTGACAGATGAACGGCTCGACGAAGACGGGAAGCTGACGCTCCGCCATCTCGTCGACGACTCGGGCGGTGGCGTACAGGGTGTCGAGCGAGCCCGGGTCCTCGTAGTCGATACGGAGCAGCAGCTTGCCCGCGTCGAATCCGAGGCGGTCCAGGTCCTGGGGACGGTGGCCGGTGAACCGGTCGTCGAGCTCGAAGGCGGCGCCGGCCAGGCCGCCGCGGTTCATCGAGCCCATGACTACCTTGTCGTCGAGGGCACCGAGGAGGAGCAGGTCGTCGAGGATGTCGGCGGTGGCGAGGACGCCGTCGACGCCGGGGCGGGAGAGCGCCAGACAGAGCCGTTCGAGCAGGTCGAGGCGGTTGGCCATGGCGAGTGGACGCTCACCGACGGCGAGGGCGCCGCGGGCGGGATGGTCGGCGGCGATGATCATCAGGCGGCCGCTCTCGCCGATGAGCCGGGGCCGCCTGCGCCGCCGGGATGCGGCTTCGGCCACGGCCTCTGGGTGGCGGGTGCGGATACCGACGAGCTCGGCGATGTCGACGGGGCTCACGACAGGGCTCCGGGCGGGACCGGCCCGAGCGCGGGCGCCTGGCCGGGCGATGGGACCGGCCCGGGCACGGGCCGCGACGGCGGTGGGGCCGGGGACGGCGGGACCGGGTCCCCGGAGAGGACCTGGTCGACCTCGGCGGCGTACGGCATCGCGGCGGAGCAGGCCAGGCGCGCGGCGACAATCGCTCCTGCGGCATTGGCGTACCGCATGATGCGCTCCAACTCCCAGCCGGACAGCAGCCCGTGACACAGGGCCCCGCCGAACGCGTCTCCCGCGCCGAGTCCGTTGACCACCTCGACCGGGACCGGCGGAACCTCGGCCTGTGTACCGTCCCGGTGAACGGCGAGGACCCCCTTGGGCCCCTGCTTGACCACGGCGAGCTCGACCCCGGCGGCCAGCAGCGCGCGGGCCGCGGCATACGGTTCGCGCTCGCCGGTGGCGATCTCGCACTCCTCCAGATTGCCGACGGCGACGGTGGCGTGCGCGAGCGCCTCTGTGTAGTACGGCCGCGCCTCGTCCGGGTTCTTCCAGAACATCGGCCGCCAGTCGAGGTCGAAGACGGTGGTCGCGGACCGGTCCCGGTGAGCGAGCGCGGCCAGCGTCGCCGTACGGCTCGGCTCCGCGCACAGACCGGTCCCGGTCATCCAGAACACGCGCGTCTCGCGAATGGCCGCCAGGTCCAGCTCGTGCTCGTGGATCTCGAGGTCGGGGGCCTTGGGCTGCCGGTAGAAGTAGAGGGGAAAGTCGTCCGGCGGGAAGATCTCGCAGAAGGTGACGGGGGTCGGGTACTCGGCCACCGGCGTCACCCAGCGGTCGTCGACGCCGAACTCCCCCAGTGCCTGGTGGAGATAGTCGCCGAAGGCGTCCTGACCGGTGCGGGTGATCACCGCCGTCCGCCGGCCGAGCCTGGCCGCCCCGACCGCGACATTCGCGGCCGAGCCGCCGAGGAACTTTCCGAACGTGTCGACTTGCGCCAAAGGGACCCCGGTCCGCAGCGGATAGAGGTCCACCCCGATCCGTCCCATGGTGATCACGTCGTACGGCTGAGGCATGCGCGTCCCTTCGGTTCGACGCCGGCTGCACCCAGGTCTAGTGCTCCGTCCTGAGCCCTGTCAACATTTTGTCCTTACATTCGGACGAACTCTTGACACCCTTCTCCGGCGGCCGGAAAGCTGACCGGCATGACCTCATCCGTCCCCTCCCTGAACCGCATCCGGGTCGGCTCGGCCCCCGACTCCTGGGGGGTGTGGTTCCCCGACGACCCCCAGCAGGTCCCCTGGCAGCGCTTCCTCGACGAGGTCGCCCAGGCCGGATACGAATGGATCGAGCTCGGCCCGTACGGCTATCTCCCGAGCGACCCCGCCCGCCTCGGCGAGGAGACGACCCGGCGCGGCCTGAAGGTCTCGGCCGGAACGGTCTTCACCGGCCTGCATCACGGGCCCGCCGTCTGGGACAAGACCTGGGCACATGTCGCGGACATCGCGGCCCTGACACAGGCGATGGGCGCGGAGCATCTGGTCGTCATCCCCTCCTTCTGGCGCGACGACAAGACCGGCCAGGTGCTGGAGGACAGCACCCTCACCCCCGCACAATGGCGCGATCTGACCGCTCAGACCGAGCGGTTGGGCCGCGAGGTGCGTGAGCGTTACGGGCTGAAGATCGTCGTCCACCCGCACGCGGACACGCATATCGACAGCGAGGAGAACGTCAGCCGTTTCCTCGACGCCACCGATCCCTCGCTCGTCTCGCTCTGCCTGGATACCGGGCACTACGCCTACTGCGGCGGCGACAGCGTCAAGCTGATCGAGACCTACGGCGAGCGGATCGGTTACCTCCATCTCAAGCAGGTTGATCCAAAGATCCTGGCCGAAGTGGTCGCGGACGAGGTGCCGTTCGGGCCGGCCGTCGGCCGCGGTGTGATGTGCGAGCCGCCGGCCGGGGTGCCCGCGCTGGAGCCCGTACTGGCCGCGGCTCAGGCGCTTGACGTCGAACTCTTCGCCATCGTCGAGCAGGACATGTATCCCTGCCCGCCCGACAAACCCTTCCCGATCGCCCGGCGGACACGCCGTTTCCTGCGCTCGTGCGGCGCCTGACGCGCAGGCACCACTTCTGTCACGGTTGTCGCCCGCTCATCACGCATGTCTCCATTACGCGGGTCTTCCGTCACAGGCGATCAACAGGCCCACCCCTCCCGTCACCCACAGTCGTTCAACGGGCACAGGCTCAGTGATCGCCAGCGTCCGCGCCGCAGCTCCCCCGACAGCCCCCCGGCTGCCGCTGCCGCGCACGCAGGGAGGTGCCACACATATGACGGACAGAAGACTCTGGTCGTACAAGGAGATCGCCGCGCACATCAAGGTGCAGCCGGACACGGTCCGTTCGTACCGCAAGCACGGCCTTCTCCCGCCGCCCGACCATGTGGAGACCGGCAAGCCCTACTGGTACGCGGACACGATCCGTGCGTGGGTCGCCAATCGCCCCGGGAACAGGGGCCGCCGGGAGTGAGAACCGACGGGCCCCGCCGAGGGCCCGCCGCCAGGACCTGCACCACCGGAGCCCCGCCCCCCTGATGCGGGGCTCCGGCGTGCTCGCGGCGTCAGGCCTCGACCTTGTCCCGTACCGCGTCGGGGTCCGTCTCCGGCCCCGAGTCCGCCTTCAGCTGCGACTCCGAGTCCACCTTCGGCTCCGAGGCCGGGGTCGACGCCGAGGTCGGCTGCGGAGCGGGCTGGGATATCTCGCCCTCGCTCAGTCCGAACCGCTGGTGGAAGCGGCGCAGCGGCCCGGGCGCCCACCAGGTCGAGGCGCCCATCAGTTTCATCACCGACGGGACCAGCAGGCTGCGCACCACCATGGCGTCCATCAGCACGGCCAGCGCGATTCCGAGACCGAGCATCTTGGTGTTGGTCACCCGTGAGGTGCCGATGCCCACCATCACGACAGCCAGGATCACGGCCGCCGCGGTGATCAGCCCGCCGGTGCGCTGAAGGCCGAACCTCACCGCATGCTCATGGTCGCCCGTGTGGTCGTACTCCTCCTTGATACGGGAGAGCAGGAAGACGCCGTAGTCCATGGAGAGCCCGAAGGCGATGCAGAACATCAGCACGGGCAGCGTCGTCTCGATGTCCCCGGTGGAGGTGAAAGCGAGCACTCCGGAGAGGTTGCCGTCCTGGAAGACCCAGACGACCGCACCGAACATCGCTGTCAGGCTCAGTGCGTTGAGCACGACCGCCTGGATCGGGATCAGCACACTGCCGGTGAGCAGGAAGACCAGGAGCAGGGTGGCCACGGCGATGATCCCCAGCGCCATCGGCAGCCGGTCCGCTATGGCTGCCTTGGAGTCCTCCAGCACCGCCGCCCTGCCCGTCACCGAGGTCTCGAACGGGGCCGGGACATCGCGCAGTTCGTGCACCAGCCGCTGGGCCTCCCGGCCGACCGCCTCACCCTTGGGCTGGACCGTGAAGTAGGCCGAACCGTTCGCGACGACAGGCCCGTCGACCCGCAGCACACCCGGCAGTGCGGCGATGCGAGCGCGGTAGTCGGCGTACTCGGCGGGCGTCGTGCGGGACTCTACGTCTTCGGTGTCCTCGGCGAAGACTTCGAGGCCACCGGCGGGGCTGCCGGGGAAGCCGTCCCGTATCTCCTGCTGGACCACATGCGATTCGGCGGTCGACGGCAGCTGGCGATCGTCGGGCGTACCGAACTTCACGCCCAGGAAGGGCAGTCCGAGCAGCACCAGACCCGCAACGGTGGCGAAGGCGAAGAGCGGGGCGCGGCGCATCACCAGGCCCGCCAAGCGCCCCCATCCCGCACCGGTCTCAGCCGTAGCCCCGTCCGCACCCGCAGCGCCCTTGCCTCGCCCACGCCGCAACAGGCGGCGCAGATCAAGTGCGTTGACCCGATGCCCCAGGAGCATCAGCGCGGCCGGCAGCAGGATCAGCGCGGCGCCCGCCGCCAGGAGCACCACCGCGATCCCGGCGTAGGCGAAGGACCGCAGGAAGTACTGCGGGAAGACCAGCATCGCGGCCAGCGACACCGCCACGGTCAGCGCGGAGAACAGAACCGTGCGCCCCGCCGTGCGCAGCGTGATGCCCACCGCCTCCCGCACCTCTGCCCCCGCAGCCAGCTCCTCGCGGAATCTGCGCACGATGAACAGGGCGTAGTCGATGGCGAGTCCGAGACCGAGGGCCGTGGTCAGGTTCTGTGCGAAGACCGAGACATCGGCGAACTCGGTGATGCCGCGCAGTACGGCATTGGTCCCCAGGATGGCGACGATGCCGACTCCCAGCGGGAGCAGCGCGGCGATCGCGCTGCCGAACACCATCACCAGCAGCACCAGCGTCACCGGCAGGGCGATCATCTCGGCCCGCAGCAGGTCGTCCTGGATGATCGTCGTCATCTCGTGCTGCACGGCGACAGGGCCGCCGATCGAGACGTCCACCGGGCCGTGGGCGCCGCGGAAGTCGGGCGCTATCCGCTGCAGCACCTCGGCCGCGGCCTTCTCGTCGCCCTGGATGCGGGCTGCGATCAGAGCCTGCCGACCGTCCTGGGCACGCAGCGCGGGTGAGCCCGTCTGCCAGTACGAACCGACGCCCGTGACGTCCTTCTCGGCGGCCAGCCGCTCCGCCAGGCGCCGTCCCTCGGCGGCGACCGCCGGGTCGTCCACGCTTGCCCGCCCGCTGTCCACGAGCAGCAGCACGTTCGGCTGGGAGGCGGGGAACTCCCGCTCCAGCGCCTTGGTGGCATACGTCGACTCGGCGGACGGGTCCGCCCAGCCACCGCTGCCCATGCGCTCGGCGACTGAGCTGCCGGCGAATACGGCCAGCGCGGTGAGGACGAGGGCGGCGAGCAGCGAGAGCCGGGGGCGCGCGGTGACGAAGCGGGTCCATCCCCCGAGGGGAGGCGGGCTGTTGACTTCGGACATGGTGCGGTGTCCCCTTCACCGTGGCCCATGCGCTGGCTTCCCGGCAGGCAGCATGGGTCGACCATTGCCATAGACTGGCAAACACGAGCTATCGCTCGCATTAATCAAGAATGCGAGCGACCACTCGCGTTTGTCAACCGCTTGAGGAAGCTGGGGATTTCACGTGCCGGAGCCCACGACGCCGGAGCCCGCCGCGACCGCCGAGCCCGCCCCGACCCGGCGCACCCGCGCCGCGACCTCCGAGCCGGAGCCGACCAGGCCCGAGCCGCCCGCAACCGGGCCCGCCCGGCGCGCCACCGCCGAGCCCGCCACCGCCGAGCCCGCCACCCCCGCGAGCGACGAGCCGACACCCGCCGCCAAGCCGCGCCGTCGGCAGGCCCGCGGCGAGCGCCGTATCGCCCAGCTCCTCGACGCCGCGGCCAGCGTTTTCTGCAGCAGCGGCTACACCGCGGCCAGCACCAACGCCATCGCCCGCGAGGCGGGCGTCTCCCCCGGCACGCTCTACCAGTTCTTCCCGAACAAGGAAGCCATCGCCGTCGAGCTGGGCGGCCGGCTCCTTGAGCGGTGGCGCGAGTCCCACGGCGCGGCTCTGACCGCCGCCAATCTGGACCTCCCGCTCGACCAGCTGCTGGACGCGGTCCTCGATCCACTCTTCGCCTTCAATCACGAGAACCCGGCCTTCGCCGTCCTGGTGCACGGCCCGGACGTACCCGGCCAGATCACCCAGGAGTTCGACGCCCTGCACGCCGTGCTGCTCACGCGGATCGAGGAGATCGTCGCGAGCTTCCTCCCCGACGCCCCGCCCGCCGAGCTCTCCCTCATCGCGACCATGATCTTCGCCATTTTCAAGGCGGGCCTCGATCTGGTCCTCGCCCATGAGGGGGAGGAGCGGCAGGCGTACATCGACGAGATCAAGAAGGTCTTGTTCCGCTACCTGGCCCCCATCGTCGGTTTCTGCCCGGCCGGACAACGGGCTGCGGAGCAGCGCGACGCCGAGCCGGGCGCACATTCGCATTAATACCCCCTAGGGGTATAGTCTGGCGAGTGTCGGGGAGCCTCGGTATTCCCGTGGACCTCCGGCGCCACCATGAACTCGTACGTGTTGCACGCTCGAAGAGGAGAACGCCATGACCGCCGAGACGAACACCGAGACCGCCCAGGCGACAGGCTCCTGCTGCTCGTCGACCGGCTCCTGTCACGGCGGTGCGGCCGATGTGCAGATCGGTGGCGTCACGACCGTCTACCAGGTCACCGGCATGACCTGCGGCCACTGCGAAGGCGCCGTCACCGCCGAGATCTCCGAACTCCCTGGCGTCACCTCGGTGAAGGCGGTCGCCGCGACCGGCCAGGTGACGGTCGTCTCCGACGCCCCGCTGGAGGAGACCGCCGTACGCGAGGCCGTCGACGAGGCCGGGTACGAGCTCGTCGGCCGAGCCTGAGCACCTACCCCCGACGCCGGGCGCAAGTCCTCCGCCCACGCCCCTCAGCACCCCGCGAACGCCTCCTGCCGGGCGACTGCCCCGCGCCAACGCCTCGTCGCCTCGGCCGTACTCTCCGCGCCCGTCGTCTCCGACGCGGCGATCGAGGCCGGTGACCTGACACTCGTACGTGGGGATCCGAGGGTTGCCGCCGACGCGATCCGTCTCGCACGCCGGACGTCGGCAACGATCAAAGGGAATCTTTACTGGGCCGTCGGCTACAACGTCCCCGCACTACCTCTCGCGGCATCAGGCCTGGTCAACCCCATGATCACCGGATTCGGCATGGCCTTTTCGTCCGCATTTGCGGCAACCAGCAGCCTCCTTCTGCGCTCCTTCTGGTGACTACAAATAGGTCACAAGACCTTCACAAGGAGACCTAGATCACAGATATTGAGGGGTAACCATTAAGGCTCCTCGCGGGTCTAAATTGGCGATGCCGAGAACGTCTTGGGGGACGTTCATGGGATGTCTTGGGGGACGTCTCAGGCAAGCGTTGGCCGGGGCACGTGCCCGGGGAGCTTTGAGCGGCCCTCCCGTGCGTACGTACCCCGGCAGACCGCGTGAGGAGCTCCTGCAGCCAGCAGGCGCCCGGCCGGATCCCGTGGGGGGAATCCGCTCCGGGGATATGGGAAGCGCCCCGCCCGCCGACCCGTGGGGGGATCGGCAGCGGGGCGCTTTCCGCGTTCTGTGCGGCGGCGCTCAGCGGGGTACGGTCACCGGCTCCATCTACTGCCAGGACCGACCGCCGCCGACCGCCGCGGACGTGGTGTCAGCGGGCCTCGACCGGGACGAAGTCGCGCAGGACCTCGCCGGTGTAGATCTGGCGCGGACGGCCGATGCGGGAACCCGGCTCCTTGATCATCTCGTGCCACTGGGCGATCCAGCCCGGGAGACGGCCGATGGCGAAGAGCACGGTGAACATCTCGGTCGGGAAGCCCATGGCCCGGTAGATCAGACCGGTGTAGAAGTCCACGTTCGGGTAGAGGTTGCGCGAGACGAAGTAGTCGTCGGAGAGCGCGTGCTCCTCCAGCTTGAGCGCGATGTCCAGCAGCTGGTCGGACTTGCCGAGCGCCGAGAGGACATCGTGCGCCGCGGCCTTGATGATCTTCGCGCGCGGGTCGAAGCTTTTGTAGACGCGGTGGCCGAAGCCCATCAGCCGGACACCGTCCTCCTTGTTCTTCACCTTGCGGATGAAGGAGTCCACGTCGCCGCCGTTGGCCTGGATGCCCTCGAGCATCTCCAGCACGGACTGGTTGGCGCCACCGTGCAGCGGGCCCCACAGGGCGCTGATACCGGCGGAGATCGAGGCGAACATGTTCGCCTGCGAGGAGCCGACCAGACGCACGGTGGAGGTCGAACAGTTCTGCTCGTGGTCCGCGTGCAGAATCAGCAGCTTGTCGAGCGCCGAGACCACGACCGGGTCCAGGTCGTACTCCTGCGCGGGGACCGAGAAGGTCATCCGCAGGAAGTTCTCCACGTACCCGAGGTCGTTGCGCGGGTAGACGAAGGGGTGGCCGATCGACTTCTTGTACGCGTACGCCGCGATCGTCGGCAGCTTGGCGAGCAGCCGGACGGTGGAGAGGTGACGCTGCTTCTCGTCGAACGGGTTGTGGCTGTCCTGGTAGAACGTCGACAGCGCGCTGACGACCGAGGACAGCATCGCCATCGGGTGTGCGTCACGCGGGAACCCGCCGAAGAACCGCTTGACGTCCTCGTGCAGCAGCGTGTGCTGGGTGATCTCACCCTTGAAGGCCGCCAGCTCGTCGACTGTCGGAAGCTCGCCGTTGATCAGCAGGTACGCCACCTCGAGGAAGGTGGAGCGTTCGGCCAGCTGCTCGATCGGGTAGCCGCGGTAGCGCAGGATGCCCTGCTCGCCGTCGAGGTAGGTGATCGCGGATTTATAGGCGGCGGTATTGCCGTATCCGCTGTCCAGGGTGACCAGACCGGTATTGGCTCGGAGCTTCCCGATGTCGAAGCCCTTGTCGCCGACGGTGCTCTCGACCACCGGGTAGGTGTATTCACCGTCCGCGTACCGCAGTACTACAGAGTTGTCGCTCACGTCATCCCTCACCGACGTAGTGCCTCTTCTTCGAGGTGCCCTGACTGTCTCTACCATCCCCCATTTGGCTCAGGAGAGTGCACTCGGGGTCGACCATTGGGCCTACTGGCGGCACTCAGTGCCGCCAACCTGCTCATCTTGCCCCGTTCGCCCAGGTTCCGGAAACCGGGGTGGTGTTTCCCGACCCTCGGGGCCGGGTGACTTCCCCCGGGCGGCCGAGCCGTCCGTGTCAACCGCCGGTCAGCCGGTGGTCGAGCGCGGTGAAGCGTCTGCCTGCCGAAACGGTGCGCACTGCCTGCCCTATCGCCTTACGGGAGCCGACCAGCACGACGAGTTTTCTGGCCCGGGTGACCGCGGTGTACAGGAGGTTCCGCTGCAGCATCATCCACGCTCCTGTGGTGACAGGGATCACCACCGCGGGGTATTCACTGCCCTGCGAGCGGTGAATGGTCACGGCATAGGCGTGGGCCAGCTCGTCCAGCTCGTCGAAGTCGTACGGAACCTCCTCGTCCTCGTCCGTCAGCACCGTCAGCCGCTGATCGTCGAGTTGGAGCGAGGTGACCACGCCGACGGTGCCGTTGAAGACGCCGTTCTTGCCCTTCTCGTAATTGTTGCGAATCTGGGTGACCTTGTCGCCGACCCGGAAGACCCGGCCGCCGAAGCGCTTCTCCGGGAGGTCCGGCCGCGCGGGGGTAATCGCCTGCTGAAGCAGCCCGTTGAGCGTGCCGGCGCCGGCCGGACCGCGGTGCATCGGCGCGAGGACCTGCACATCGCGCCGCGGGTCGAGGCCGAACTTGGCGGGAATCCGGCGGGCAGCCACATCGACGGTGACCCTGCCTGCGTCCTCCGTCTCCTCCTCCACGAAGAGAAAGAAGTCCGAGAGCCCCGAAGTGATGGGCTGGACGCCGGAATTGATGCGATGGGCATTGGTGACGACACCCGACTGCTGGGCCTGACGGAAGATCCGGGTGAGGCGGACGCTGGGCACCGGACCGCCGTCCGCGAGCAGATCGCGCAGCACCTCGCCCGCGCCGACGCTCGGCAGCTGGTCGACGTCCCCCACCAGCAGCAGATGCGCACCCGGAGCGACCGCCTTGACCAGTTTGTTGGCCAGCAGGAGATCGAGCATCGACGCCTCGTCGACCACCACCAGGTCCGCGTCCAGGGGCCGGTCCCGGTCGTACGCGGCGTCCCCGCCCGGCTTGAGCTCAAGCAGGCGGTGCACGGTGGAGGCCTCGGCTCCGGTGAGCTCGGCAAGACGCTTGGCCGCGCGCCCAGTCGGGGCCGCGAGGACGACCTTGGCCTTCTTGGCGCGGGCCAGCTCCACGATGGAGCGGACCGTGAACGACTTGCCGCATCCCGGGCCTCCGGTCAGGACGGCCACCTTGCTGGTGAGAGCGAGACGGACCGCCTGCTCCTGCTCGGTCGCCAGCTCGGCGCCCGTCCGCTCGGCCAGCCAGGCCAGCGCCTTGTCCCATGCGACGTCCTGGAACGCGGGCATCCGGTCCTCGGCGGTACGCAGGAGACGGTTCAGCTGAGCCGCGAGCGAGATTTCGGCGCGGTGGAAGGGGACGAGATAGACCGCGGTCAGCGCCTCGCCGCCGTGGGGGGCCGGGACCTGCTCACGGACGACCCCCTCCTCGTCGCCCGCGAGTTCGGCGAGACACTCGATGACGAGGCCGGTGTCCACCTGGAGCAGCTTCACCGCGTCCGCGATCAACTGCTCCTCGGGCAGGAAGCAGTGCCCCTGGTCGGTGGACTGCGACAGGGCGTACTGCAGGCCCGCCTTGACCCGCTCGGGGCTGTCGTGCGGAATGCCGACCGCCTGCGCGATCCTGTCGGCCGTGAGAAAGCCGATGCCCCACACGTCGGCGGCCAGGCGGTACGGCTGGTTCTTCACGACCGAGATCGAGGCGTCCTCGTACTTCTTATAGATACGCACCGCGATGGAGGTCGAGACGCCGACGCCCTGGAGAAAGATCATGACCTCCTTGATGGCCTTCTGCTCCTCCCAGGCGGCGCCGATCAACTTCGTCCGCTTCGGGCCGAGTCCGGGGACCTCGATGAGCTTCTTCGGCTCCTGCTCGATGATGTCGAGGGTGTCGACGCCGAAGTGATCGACGATGCGCTCGGCGATTTTCGGGCCGATGCCCTTGATCAGGCCCGAGCCGAGATAGCGGCGTATGCCCTGGATGGTGGCCGGGAGGACGGTGGTGTAGTTCTCCACCGTGAACTGCTTGCCGTACTGGGGATGGGAGCCCCAGCGGCCCTCCATACGCAGGGACTCGCCCGGCTGCGCGCCGAGCAGCGAGCCGACCACCGTGAGGAGATCACCGCCGCCGCGGCCGGTGTCGACGCGGGCGACCGTGTAGCCGTTCTCCTCATTGGCGTACGTGATCCGCTCGAGGACCCCTTCGAGCACTGCCAGATTGGACATGATCCGACGCTACAGCCGGGGTCGGACAGTGCGGGCGGCCTGTGGACAACTCCGGTCCGGCGGGCGGGCGGCGACCCGGCAGGTGCCGCGACAGCCGGCGCCCGGCAAGGCCAAGGGGGCCCGGTCGACCGACCGGGCCCCTCGAACTCCCCCTCCATCAAGAACTCCCCGAATCCCCCCAGATCCCCCCAGGAGCCTTGATGACAGATACGACTCGCGTGACGGGGAAAGGGTTGTACGACTGCGGGCAGTTATTTTTGCGGAATCTCGGAATGCCGACGAAATGGAGTGATCCTCGCGTTTCGCCCGGGCGTGGGGGCGGGTGGGGGTGGGGGTGCGGGTGTGTTGGTCCCCCACCCCGCCCCTTCCCGAAACTGGGGGCAAGCCCCCAGCCCCCTGGGGGAGGTGAGCGTCGGGGCTGACGCCCTCAGACCCCGGACCCCGGAGCGGCAGCTTCCGCGCCGCGGGGTGAGCCGCAGATCCGGGAGCTACGGGCCGCGCGGGCAATCGCGCGCACCGGGGCGGGAGCCGGGGTCGGCTGGGAGGCAAGGCCCGAAGTGCGTGCGGCGGGATCTTCGCGGCAGGTGGCAGGCCGGGAGCGCTCGCCGACCGGCAGCTTCGTGCCCGGGGCGGGAAGCCCGAAGCGCCCGCCCAACCCCGCCTTCGTACCCACCGGCGGGAGGCCGCGCACGCCGCACAGCCGCAAACTTCGCACCACCGCGTGCGCCCGCCCGGTGGTGCATGCGGGACGGCGCCCCGATGCCCCGGAGCGGCAGCTTCGCGCCGCCGGGTCAATCGGAGCCGTGCTCAAAAATCAAGCTCCCGCGGGCACTGGTATGTCGGCAGCCCGCCCGGGCCCCGCCACCCTCGCCGCACACTTCCCCTACGCCACGTGCTCCGCGTACCGCCCCACCGTCTCCCGCAGCACCTCCACCCCGCCCCTCGCCCACAACCCCTCGTTGAACAGCTCCACTTCAATCGGCCCGCCGTACCCCGCCGCGTCCACCCGGTCCCGCCACTCGCGCAGGTCCACTGCGCCGTCGCCCAGCTGGCCGCGGCCGTGCAGGACGCCTGACGGCAACGGGGTGATCCAGTCCGCCAGTTGGAAGGCGTGGATGCGGCCCGACGCGCCCGCGCGAGCCACGGCCGACGGGGCCGTGTCGTCCCACCAGATGTGGTACGTGTCGACCGCCACGCCCACCTGGTCCGACGGGAAGCGTTCCGCCAGGTCCAGGGCCTGGATCAGGGTGGAGACCACGCAGCGGTCCGACGCGAACATCGGGTGCAGCGGTTCGATCGCCAGGCGCACGCCCCGCTCCCCCGCGTAGGGAGCCAGGACCGACAGCGCGTCCGCGATGCGTTCGCGCGCCGCCGGCAGGTCCCTGCTACCCGGCGGGAGACCGCCCGATACCAGGATCAGGGTGTCCGTGCCGAGGGCCGCGGCCTCCTCGATCGCCGTGCGGTTGTCGGCCAGTGCGCGGGTCCGTTCCGCCGGGTCGGTCGCCGTGAAGAAGCCGCCGCGGCACAGGCTGGTGACCGTAAGGCCAGAGTCCCGCACCAGCCTGGCGGCCGCGTACACTCCGTACGCCTGGACCGGTGCGCGCCACAGGCCCACCCCGCCGATGCCCAGGGTCCGGCACGCCTCGGTGAGTTCGGGCAGGGTGAGCTGTTTGACCGTCATCTGGTTGATGCTGAGGCGCGTCAAGTCCGTCGTCATCGACCGGCTCCGTAGATCGTGAGCAGGGACTTCATACGGTGCTCGGCCAGCCCGGGATCCGGGAACAGTCCAAGGCCGTCGGCCAGTTCGTACGCCCGGAACAGGTGCGGCAGCGAGCGCGCCGACTGCAGGCCGCCCACCATCGTGAAGTGCGACTGGTGCCCCGCCAGCCAGGCCAGCAGCACCACGCCCGTCTTGTAGAAGCGCGTCGGCGGCTGGAACAGATGCCGGGACAGCCCGACGGTCGGGTCGAGAAGTGTGCGGAAACCGTGGGCATCGCCGGTGTCGAGGACCCGTACCGCATGGGCCGCCAGGGGACCGAGCGGGTCGAAGATCCCCAACAGCGCGTGACTGAAGCCTCGTTCGTCGCCGGCGATCAGCTCGGGGTAGTTGAAGTCGTCGCCGGTGTAGCACCGGACACCCTCCGGCAACCGCCGTCGCAGGTCGATCTCGCGCTGCGCGTCGAGCAGCGAGACCTTGATGCCGTCGACCTTGTCCGGGTGCGCCGCGATGACCTCCAGGAATGTCCGCGTCGCCGCGTCGAGGTCGGACGAGCCCCAGTACCCCTCCAGCGCCGGGTCGAACATCGGACCCAGCCAGTGCAGGATCACCGGCTCGGAGGCCTGGCGCAGCAGGTGGGTGTAGAGGGCCACGTAGTCGTCAGGGGTCCCGGCCGCGGCCGCCAGCGCGCGCGAGGCCATCAGGATCGCCTGCGAGCCGGTCTCCTCGACGAGTGCGAGCTGCTCCTCGTACGCCGTACGGACGGCCTGCAGATCAGCCGGGCCGGTCAGTTGGTCGGTGCCCACCCCGCATGCGATGCGGCCGCCCACCGCCTTGGCCTCGGCCGCCGAGCGCCGGATCAGCTCGGTCGCGCCCGCCCAGTCGAGACCCATGCCGCGCTGCGCCGTGTCCATGGCCTCGGCGACGCCGAGACCGTGCGACCACAGATGGCGTCGGAAGGCGAGCGTGGCGTCCCAGTCGACGGCGGCGGGCGAGTCCGGCGAGACATCGGCGTACGGGTCGGCCACGACATGCGGCGCCGCGAAGACCGTACGGGAGGTGAGCGCGGCCCCACCGGCGAACACAGCCGGCTCGGTGCGGGGCTCGTACACCCCGCCCAGGAGCCTGATCGTCACAGCGACAGCTCCGGCACGTCGAAGCGGCGGCCCTCGGCCGACGACTTCAGACCCAGCTCGGCGAGCTGCACGCCGCGCGCGCCCGCCAGCAGGTCCCGGTGGTACGGCTCGTCGAGCGCGACATGTCGCAGGAACAGTTCCCACTGCGCCTTGAAGGCGTTCTCGAACTCGCCGTTGTCCGGCACCTCCTGCCACTGATCGCGGAAGGACTCCGTGGCGGGCAGATCCGGGTTCCAGATGGGCTTCGGGGTCGCAGAACGGTGCTGGGCGCGGCAGCGGCGCAGGCCCGCGACGGCCGAGCCGTGCGTGCCGTCGACCTGGAACTCGACGAGTTCGTCGCGCATCACCCGTACCGCCCAGGAGGAGTTGATCTGGGCGACGGCACCGCCCTCCAGCTGGAAGGTGGCGTACGCGGAGTCGTCGGCGGTCGCGGCGTACGGCTTGCCGCGTTCGTCCCAGCGCTGCGGGATGTGCGTGGCGATCTGCGCCGTCACGCTGGTGACCCGGCCGAACAGCTCGCGCAGTACGTACTCCCAGTGCGGGAACATGTCGACGACGATGCCGCCGCCGTCCTCGGCGCGGTAGTTCCAGCTCGGGCGCTGCGCCTCCTGCCAGTCGCCCTCGAAGACCCAGTAGCCGAACTCCCCGCGTACGGACAGGATCTCGCCGAAGAAGCCGCCGTCGACGAGGCGCTTCAGCTTCAGCGGGCCCGGCAGGAAGATCTTGTCCTGGACGACACCGTGCTTGATGCCGGCGGCGTCGGCGAGACGGGCCAGTTCCAGCGCGTCCGCGAGACCGGTCGCGGTCGGCTTCTCGGTGTAGATGTGCTTGCCCGCCGCTACGGCCTGCCTGATCGCACGGGCGCGCGCGGAGGTGACCTGCGCGTCGAAGTAGATGTCGATGCTGTCGTCGGCGAGCACGGCGTCGAGGTCGGTGGAGACATGGGCCAGGCCGTGGCGTTCGGCGATCTCACGCAGGGCGTGCTCGCGGCGGCCGACGAGGACGGGCTCGGGCCACAGGACGTCGCCGTCGCCGAGGTCGAGGCCGCCCTGTTCGCGGATCGCGAGGAGGGAGCGCACCAGGTGCTGGCGGTAACCCATCCGCCCCGTGACGCCGCTCATGGCGATCCGCACAGTCCTGCGTGTCATGAAGTCGCCTCCGCCTTCCCTCATTACGGCCGTTTTCCCCTGATACACGAGTAGCAAGCGCTTTCTACGCGGTATGACGCTAGCCTGCCCACGGCGGCCCGGACAAGGGTCCCGTCCCGTCTCCCGCGGAGGAAAGCGATGACAGTCACCCTGGCGGATGTGGCGGCACGCGCCCGGGTGTCCCCGGCCACCGTCTCCCGTGTCCTCAACGGCAATTACCCGGTCGCGGCGTCAACGCGGGAACGGGTGCTGCGAGCGGTTGACGAGCTCGACTACGTCCTGAACGGGCCCGCGAGCTCGCTGGCGGCGGCCACATCGGATCTGGTGGGCATCCTCGTCAACGACATCGCCGACCCCTTCTTCGGGATCATGGCCGGGGCCGCCCAGGCCGAGATCGGCGGGCAGGAGGGCTCGGGGCGCGCGGGCGGCGAGAAACTGGCCGTCGTGTGCAACACCGGCGGCTCCCCCGAGCGCGAACTCACCTATCTCACCCTCCTCCAGCGCCAGCGCGCGGCGGCCGTCGTCCTGACCGGCGGCGCACTGGAGGACCCGGACCACATCGCGGCGATGACCACGAAGCTGGCCAAGCTCGCGGACGCGGGTACACGGGTCGTACTCTGCGGCCGGCCCCCGCTGCCGGGCAGCGAGGCGATCGTCGCCGCGCTCGCCTTCGACAACCGGGGCGGCGGGCGGCGGCTCACCGAGCATCTGGTCGCGCTCGGCCACCGCAGGATCGGCTATGTGGCGGGGCCGACCGAGCGCACGACGACCCGGCACCGGCTCGAGGGCCATCGGGCGGCACTGGCCGCGGCGGGCGTCGACGGCGACCAGGACCGGCTCACGGTCCACGGCCCGTACGCCCGCCGCTCCGGCTACGACGCGACCCTCGAACTGCTGCGCCGCGACCCCGGTTTGACCGCCGTCGTGGCGGCGAACGACACCGTGGCGCTGGGCGCCTGCGCGGCCCTGCGCGACCAGGGCCTGCGCATCCCCGAAGACGTCTCCGTGGCGGGCTTCGACGACCTCCCCTTCTCGATCGACGCGGTACCCGCGCTGACGACGGTCCGCCTGCCGCTGTACGAGGCGGGGGCACGGGCGGGCCGCCTGGCGATGGGCACGGAGGCCGCGCCGCCGGGCGGCATCGCGACGATCGCGGCGGAACTGATGGCACGGTCGTCGACGGCGCCGCCGCGAAAGGGGTGAGACGGGGCGAATCCGGGATCAGCGGGCGGCAGCCGGTTCCGTTGATGTGAAGAATCAACCATCTTCCTGCTCCCGGACTTGGAGCTCTGCCCGGAGCGGGTCGCCCTCTTGCCGGGACTACGGCCTCGTCGTACCGTTGACTCAGTCAAGGATAGAGCCCGGAGCAGCCCATGCCCATCCAGGAAATCCGCGCCTTCAACCGCTTCTATACCAACCTCATCGGCGCGCTCGACTACAGCAAGCACCTCTACACCCCGTACACCCTCACCGAGTCCCGCGTCCTGTACGAGCTCGCCCACAGCCCCCGTACCGACGCCGCCGATCTGCGGGCCGAGCTCTCCCTCGACGCCGGGTACTTGAGCAGGCTCCTCGCCAAGTTCGAGCGGGACGGACTGGTCGGACGGGCGCCGTCCGAGGTGGATTCGCGGCGGCAGCGGATCACGCTCACCGAGCGGGGGCGCGAGGCCGCCGCGCTGCTCCACGAGCGGTCGCGGGAGGCCGTGGGGGCGCTGCTCGCCAAGGTGCCCGACGACGAGCGGCCGCGGCTCGTCGAGGCGATGCGGACCGTGCGCGAGATCCTCGGCCGGGGGCGGCCCGCCCACCGGGAAGGGCCCGTGCTGCGCGAGCCCGGTCCCGGGGATCTGGGGTGGATCGTGCAGCGCCATGGTGCCCTGTACGGCGCCGAGTACGGCTGGAACGCCGACTTCGAGGGGCTCGTCGCCCGGATCGTCGCGGACTTCGCCCAGGACCACGATCCCCATCTGGAGCGGGTGTGGATCGCCGAGCTGGACGGGCGGCCGGTGGGGTCGGTCATGTGCGTACGGGACGACGCCCCCGCGACCGCGCGGCTGCGGCTGCTGCTGGTCGAGCCGGATGCGCGCGGGCACGGACTCGGCGACCTGCTGGTGCGCACCGTCGTGGATTTCGCCCGCGATGTGGGGTATCGAGAACTGGTGCTGTGGACCAATGACGTACTGGCCGGTGCCCGCCGGATCTATCAGCGGGCCGGGTTCACCCTCGTCGCCGAGAAGCCGCACCGTTCGTACGGAGCCGATCTGGTCGGCCAGGACTGGCGGCTGCCCCTGCTGGAAGGAACGATCACGTGAAGTTCGCCTTCTCCACCCTCG
Organism: Streptomyces sp. NBC_00885; assembly: GCF_045207475.1. Classification (NCBI taxonomy): domain Bacteria; kingdom Bacillati; phylum Actinomycetota; class Actinomycetes; order Kitasatosporales; family Streptomycetaceae; genus Streptomyces; species Streptomyces sp. NBC_00885. Next base: position 5,524,856 of record NZ_CP108796.1, on the reverse strand, counting down.
GTGTGCCGGGCATGCCGGTCCCCGACGTGGTCGCGCTCGCCGTGGACACCGGCTACCAGGGGGTCGAGCTGCGTGCCCACCCCGAGGAGCCGGTACATCCGGGGACCGGCATGCGGGAGCGGGCCGCCGTGGTGGCGGAGTTCGAGCGGGCGGGCGTGGAAATTCTCACCGTGTGCGGGTACACCGGCGTCGCTGCCGCCGGTGACGACGCTCCGGTGTACAAGGAGCTCGACGAACTGATGTGGCTGGCAAAGGACTTGGGCGCTCCATATGTACGCGTCTTCGCCGGCGCAGGCGACCAGGACCCGGACGAGGCCGAGGCCACCGCCGCCCGCCGGCTCGGGACCGCCGCCGAGACCGCTGCCGAACTCGGTGTACGGATCCTGCTGGAGACCCACGACTCGCACCGCACAGGCGCCGGTGTCTCGCGCATCCTGGGCACGGTCGGCCACAAGCACGTCGGCGCGATCTGGGACGTGGTGCACCCCTGGCTCGACGGCGAGTCCCCGGCCGCGGCGCATGCCGCGCTCGCCCCCTTCCTCGGCTACGTCCAGGTCAAGGACGTCGCATCGGCCGACGACCTCGCGCCACTGCCGCTCGGCGCGGGCGTACTGCCGCTGTCCGAGTGTCTGGCCACGCTCACCGAGGAGACGTGGCTGTGCTGGGAGTACGAGAAGCGCTGGCATCCGGAGGCAGCCGATCTGCCGGGACTGCTGGTGCCGGGACGGGAGCACCTGGAACGCCTGCTCGCGACAGTGAGGTGAGCGCGACACCGCCGACCAGCAGCACCGCCGCGCCCCAGCGCAGCGGGCTCACCGACTCGTCGAGCAGCAGCGCCGCGGACGACATGCCGAAGACCGGGACGAGAAGCGAGAAGGGGGCGACGGCGGTGGCGGGGTAGCGGCGCAGCAGGAAACCCCAGGCACCGAAGCCGAACACCGTCGCGCCCCAGGCGACATAGACGATGGTGCCGACCCCGCTCCAGTCGAGGGAGCGCAGCGCCTCCATGTCGGCCTTGGGGCCTTCGAGGAGCAGGGAGAGCGCGAGCAGCGGCAGCACGGGGACGGTGGAGACCCAGATCATGAAGTTCAGGGCGTCCGGCGGGGACGCCTTGCGGGTCAGCACGTTGGACACGCCCCAGCAGGCCGCGGCCGCGATGAGGAGCAGGAAGGCGAGGACGGGTCCCGAGGTTCCCTCGTCGACCGCCGCGAGGACGATGCCACACAGGGCGATCGCCATGCCCAGGATCCGCACCCTGCCCGGACGTTCGTGCAGGACGACTGACGCGAACAGAGCCGTGAAGACCGCCTGGATCTGCAGGACGAGCGAGGAGAGCCCGGCCGGCATCCCGCGGTCCATACCGATGAACAGCAGCCCGAACTTCGCGACGCCCAGAGCCAGTCCGACGCCGATCACCCACTTCCAGGCGACCTTGGGACGGCCCACGAAGAAGACCGCGGGCAGCGCGGCCACCAGGAAGCGCAGGGCGGAGAAGAACAGGGGCGGAAAGTGGCCGAGCCCAAGCTCGATGACGACGAAGTTCACTCCCCAGACCGCGGTGACCAGGACGGCGAGTGCCATGTGTACGGGGCGCATGGGTCGATGATCAACGGCGTCGACCATGTAGCACCAGCGCGGGTTTCTTCATGGTGGAATTGAGCGTTGCTTACGAGTGCCCGATCAGGAACACACCATAGGGAGGCCGCCGTGCTCGATCTGGGACGACTGCGCGCACTGCACGCCGTCTCCGTCCACGGGTCCGTCGCCGCGGCTGCCGTCGCGCTCGGGTACACCCCGTCCGCCGTGTCCCAGCAGATCACCAAGCTGGAGCGGGAGACGCGTACGACTCTGCTGGAGCGCCGGGGGCGGGGCGTCGCGCTCACCGAGGAGGCGCGTCATCTGGCCGCCACCGCACAGGAGTTGCTCGCCATCGTCGAACGCGCCGAGACCACGCTGGAGGAGCGCCGGGGGCAGCCGACCGGGCGGCTCACCATCGGCGCCTTCGCCACGGCGGCGCGTGGTCTGCTTCCCGAGGTCCTGGCCGAACTGAGCCGCAGGCATCCCGGGCTCGACGCCCGCATGACCGAGGTCGACCCGCATCTGTCCATCGACCTGGTCGCCCGCGGCATGATCGACGTGGCAGTCGCGCACGACTGGGACATCGCGCCGCTGCCCGCGCCCGAGGGGGTGGAGCAGGCCGTCATCGGGGACGACCTGTGCGATCTGCTCGTACCGGAGGGGCATCCGCTGGCCGCGCACGCGTCCGTACGCCGCGAGGAGCTGGCGGGGCAGCGGTGGATCTGCCAGCCGCCGGGCACGGTCTGCCACGACTGGCTGGTCCGTACACTGCGCGCGGCCGGGTGCGAGCCCGATCTCGCCCACCGGGCCGAGGAGTACCACACCCAGCTCGCGCTGGTCGCGGCCGGACTGGGCATCGCCCTGATCCCGCGGCTCGGCCGGGGCACGCTGCCGGCGGGGGTGGTGGCGGTGGGCCTGGATCCGGTGCCGAAGCGGCGGTTGTACGCGCTGTGGCGGGCGGGGGCGGCGAGGAGGCCGGCGATCACGGAGACGGTGGGGGTGTTGCGGGGGCGGTGGGCGGGGGGTTGACGGCGGGGGTGCGGGGTGCGGGGTGCGCCTGCGGCGGGCCTTCTCCCCTACCCGCCCTCCCCCTACGGCCTGGCGGCCGTGGGAGGTACCCCCATCCCGAACTGGGGGCAAGCCCCCAGACCCCCGTACGCGCTTCGCGCGTGTCCTCAAGCGCCGGACGGGCTGAATGTGCGGCCCAGCCGCACACTCAGCCCCGCCGGCGTTTGAGGCGCGGGAAGGTTGGGGTCCCCCCGGACGGAGTCTGGGGGAGGGCGGGGTGGGGAGAAAGCCCGCCGCAGGCGACCCGCCCGCCCCGCGCGGCGCCTCGCGTACCAATTGGCGGCAACCCCGGCGCGGCGGGGAACCCCCCACCCGGACCGGCCGTCTAACGGGCCGTACTGCCGGGTGAGTCTCCGCTGTGCGGTGTCGGCTCTCGCTGCTGGCTGCGATCGCTGACCACCCCTCTCCAGCCGCCTGCGGCCGGCAGCACACCGCCACCGGTGCGGCCCCCTCCGACAACACCGGTGGCGGCCCCCGTCCCGGTGACCTTCCGCGCGCCGCGCCGTCTTTGTCTTGCCACACCCTTGACCTGGCAGTAATTTTCGGGCTATCCGTGTGTCCTTGGAAGTTTCCTTCAACTCCCTTGTCGAGCAAGGCCGGAAGGAGCCCCATGCACGACCGGAGCCTCACAAGACGCACCCTCCTCACCGCGACTGCCGCCACCGCCGTGGCGGCGGGCGCCGTTGCCGGCGCCTCCCCCGCACTCGCCCTTCCCTCCCACCGCGACCGCCTCAAGCGGCTCATCTCCCGGATGAGCCTGGAGGAGAAGGTCGGCCAGCTCTTCGTGATGCGGGTGTACGGGCACTCAGCCACCGCCCCCGACCAGGCCGACATCGAGCTGAACCTCAAGGAGATGGGCGTCCGCACCGCCGCCGAGCTGATCGCGGCGTATCACGTCGGCGGCATCATCTACTTCTCCTGGGCGCACAACACCCGTGATCCGTACCAGATCGCGGATCTGTCCAACGGCATCCAGCGGGCCGGACTCGCCCAGTCCACTCCCGTACCGCTGCTGATCTCCACGGACCAGGAGCACGGCATCGTGGCCCGCGTGGGCAGGCCCGCCACCCTGATGCCGGGTGCGATGGCGCTGGGCGCGGGCGGGTCCCGCTCCGACGCCCGTACGGCGGCGCGGATCGCCGGGGCCGAGCTGGCCGCGATGGGTATCTGCCAGAACTACGCCCCGGTCGCCGACGTCAACGTCAATCCCGCCAATCCGGTCATCGGGGTCCGCTCCTTCGGTGCCGACCCCGACGCGGTGGCAGGCCTGGTCGCCGCGCAGGTGAAGGGCTATCAGAGCGCCGGAATCGCCGCGACGTCGAAGCACTTCCCCGGGCACGGCGACACCACCGTCGACAGTCACACGGGCATCCCGGTCATCACCCACACCCGCGAGCAGTGGGAGGAGATCGACGCCCCGCCGTTCCGGGCCGCGATCGCCGCCGGTATCGACTCGATCATGACGGCGCACATCCAGTTCCCCGCGCTGGACCCGAGCAACGACCCGGCCACGCTCTCGCGCCCCATCCTCACCGGCATCCTGCGCGAGGAGCTCGGTTACGACGGTGTGGTGGTCACCGACGCGCTCAATATGCAGGGCGTGCGCGACAAGTACGGCGACAGCCGGGTGCCGGTGCTCGCGCTGAAGGCGGGTGTGGACCAGCTGCTCAACCCGCCGGACCTGGCGGTCGCCTGGAACGGCGTCCTCAGCGCGGTCAGGAGCGGCGAGCTCACCGTGGCCCGCCTGGAGGAATCGATCCTGCGCATCCTGCTCCTGAAGGAGAAACTGGGCCTGTTCCGCGACCCGTTCGTCTCCCGGCGCGACGTGGAGCGCACCGTCGGCGCCCGTGCGCATCTCGCGGCGGCCGACCGGATCGCCGAGGGCACCACGACCCTGCTGGTCAACGAGGGCGGGCTGCTGCCTCTGAACCGGCGCAGTGGGCGCAATCTCCTGGTGGTCGGCGCCGATCCGGCCTCACCCACCGGGACGACCGGACCGCCGACCTCCGTACTGGCGAAGGCGCTGACCGAACTGGGCTTCGCCGCGAGCGCGCTGTCCACCGGGATCACCCCGACGGCCGCGAAGATCGACGAGGCGGTTGCCGCGGCGGGCGGCAAGGACGCGGTGATCGTCGGCACGTACAACGTCACGGCGACCAGCCCGCAGCGGACCCTGGTGGCCCGGCTCGCCGCGACCGGCGTGCCCGTCGTCGTGGTCGCCATCCGCAATCCGTATGACATCGCCCAGCTCACCGGCGTACGGGCGGCGCTCGCCGCATACTGCTGGACCGATGTCGAACTGCGCGCGGCGGTACGGGTGATCGCTGGCCGGTGCGGCCCGGAAGGGCAGCTTCCGGTGCCGGTGCAGCGTGCGGACGATCCGCTCCAGGTGCTGTATCCCATCGGCCACGGCCTGTCGTACGACTGACAGAGTCCGTCGTACCGGAGAGCGAAAGACCCGAGGGCGAAAGACCGACATACGCAAACGTGCCACGCACCCCCGGCGCACTCCCGCAAAATGTCATCAATCGCCCCGCACGTCCGGCGTGGCCCGCCCCGGCGGGTCACGCCGGACGGACCGGCCGGGGGTCGGGGCTCGTGGGGGGTACGTGATGGGCGTGAAGCAGCGGTCAGCCGGGGTGGTGAGCAGCCTGGTACCGGTACTCGCCCTGGTGGTGGCCTTGATCGCAGGCTGCCAGCAGACGAGCGGACGCACCGGAGCGGCCGCGAGCAAGGTCGAGAGCGCCGGCCCGACGCCCGCGGGATACGGCCCGGTCTTCCTCGGTCCCGGCGACTGCGCCTCGCGCGGCCGCGACTTCCGTGAAGTGCCCTGCACCAGCGAGAAGGCGTCCGCCCGGGTGACCGCCCGCAACGAGGGGCGACTGTCGGCGGGCCCGGCCTGCCCCGCCGCCACCGACTTCGTCCTGCACATCTCCGAGAGCCGCCTCTCGACGGACGAGGACGGCGACGGCGACGTGGGTCAGGGGTACGCCTGCATGCGCAATCTGGAGCCGCCGCATCCGGGCGACCCGGGCGGGGGCGGCGGTCCGCACACCGTGGTCGGCGACTGCGTCTACAGCGCGAGCGCGGGCCAGGTGAAGGAGACGGCCTGCGACGGATCGGGAACGCGCGCACCGGAGTTCACGGTGGCGTCCTCGGTGGAGCGCCGGGCGAAGTGCCCGCCGTCCACGGCGCTGTATGTACGGCTGGAGGGGGACAAGCCGGTGGGCTGCGCCCGCCGCGTGTGAGGATCACTCGGCGGCGGGCGCAGCCCCAGGGGACCTACGGCCGCAGGGCCGGCTCCCGCTCGATGTCGCGCTTGTCGAGCTTCGCGTCGTACCTGGTCAGCGGCTTCGCCTTCGCCTCGTCCTGCTGGACGGCGGCCGGGGCGACGCCCGCCCACTTCAGAATCGCGGCGGTGGCTGCCGCCTTCTGGTCGGGCACCAGGGCGGCCACATTGGCGCCGTGGTTGGCACCCGGAGCGACATACACATGGCTGTCGTGGGTGCCCCTGCCGGGCCGGAACTGCTCGGCGCCCCACGGGTCGTTCTGGCCGTAGACGAAGAGCATCTGGTTGGCGTTGTGCCGCACCCAGGTGTCCACGTCGCGCATGACCCACGGCTTGAAGCGCATCGGGATGTCACGCGGCACGAAGTTCCGCGGCGGCTGGTACCCGTACCGGGTCAGGCCGTTCAGGTGCGGCTGCTTGATGTCGGGCGAGCCCAGCTCGGTGCCTGCCTGGTAGTAGTACGGGGTGTACGTCTCCAGGCCCTGGTCGGTGTAGGCGGAGAAGCCCGAGATCGCGTCGACGCTGTCGTAGATCTCCTGGTCACTCGCGGTCGCGGCCGCCGGGATCGATCCGCAGTCGGCGAGCTTGCTGTACTGCCAGAAGGCCCAGACGTAGTCGAGGACGACCGCCTCGTACGCCTTGTCGAGGCTGCCGACGGTCGTGAAGGTGTAGCCCTCGGCGGTCGCGGCCGCCTGGTACTTGGCCTCCAGCGGCTCGCGCCGTACCAGTGCCTCGCGCTGGACCGCGTTCAGCTTGTCGCGGCACTCCTTGGTGCCGACGTTCTCGAAGAACCGGTCGTACGCCGAGTCCTCCTTGTTGACCACGTCGTTGGGCGCGACGTACGCGACGACGCCGTCCATGTCCCGCGGGTAGTGGCGCTCGAAGTAGGTGGCCGTCATGCCGCCCTTGGAAGCGCCGGTGGCGAGCCACTTCTTGGTGTAGATCTTCTTCAGCGCCTTGAAGACCCGGTGCTGGTCGCTGGCCGCCTGCCAGATGTCCAGCGTGGACCAGTTGGCCGGGTCGGGCCTGGACGGGGTGAAGAAGCGGTACTCCAGGGAGACCTGGTTGCCGTCGATGATCGCCGTCGGCTCACTGCGGCGTGGCGTGGTGCTCACGTTGTAGCCGGAGGTGAAGAAGACGGTGGGGCGGCTGGTGTCCTTGTGCAGCAGGGTGATCCGCTGCTTGAACGTGCCCTTGCCGGGGTGCCGGTGATCGACCGGCTGTGTGTAGTTGAGGACGAAGTACCGGTAACCCGGGTACGGCTTCTCCTCGATGAGACTCATGCCCTCGATCGCGAGGATCTGGTCCTTGATGTCCGTGCCGGCCGTCGGCTCGGCGGCGGTAGCCGCACCGGCCGTCGCACCGGCCGCACTCACGGTGCCAATGAGCACCACGAGCGACAGCAGCCATCTGAGCGCCTTGCGCATTCACCCTCCCCTTGATTCACCTGTGGTCGCGGTGAACCTAGCGGGGGAACACCAGTCCCGCCAGCCCCAGTTGGGATCGGCTGGTCCGACCAGGTGTCAGGCGGCGGGCGGCGGAGGCGTCAGCAGAGGATCCAGCCGGTCGAGCGCGAGATGCCCGCGATCGAACCGGTGGCCCGTACACAGCGGTTGAGCGCGTGAACGGTGACGGGTCCCGCCTGGCGGGTGAAATTGCCCTTGTCGACCGCGGCCCGACCGCCGCGCGCCTGGAGCGATATGGACATGACCCGCCGCGCGCCGGGCCTGCTGGCGACCGTGACGGCGCAGGCGTACTGCCGGTTCTTGTAGACCCGCAGCTCGCCGCTGGGGAACTTGACGGTCTTCAGCGGCCGGCCGCTGCACGTGGAGACGGCGGCCTCGGCGTGTGATGCGCCCGGTCCCGCCAGCGTGAGCGCACCTGCCGCGATGAAGACGGCGACGCCCTGCGCGAGCAGCCGCCGTCCCCGTCGTTTGTTCCCCGACCCGTCTATGTTCCCCGTTCCACCGAACACGCTCGCACCCCTTTGTCACGGCCCCGTACATGCGTACGACGCAGCCGGGCGTCCTATGGTTGCGGTATTCGGCGATCCGTCAGACGGCGGCGGGTTCGTCCTCCCCGATGAAGGTGCGCCAGAGCATGGCGTACGGCCCGTTCAGGGCGAGGAGTTCGTCGTGCGTACCGTCCTCGACGACCTTTCCGCGGTCCATCACGATGACCCGGTCCGCGCGGGCCGCCGTGGTCAGGCGGTGGGCGACGACCAGCGTGGTGCGGCGGCCCGTCAACCGCTCCGTGGCCTGGTTGACCTGGGCCTCGGTGGCCAGGTCGAGGGCCGCGGTCGCCTCGTCGAGCAGCAGGATGTCCGGGTCGACGAGCTCGGCCCGGGCCAGCGCGATCAACTGGCGCTGGCCCGCCGAGAGGTTGCGGCCGCGTTCGGAGACCGCGTGCAGGTAGCCGCCGTCGAGGGTGGCGATCATGTCGTGGGCGCCGACCGCGCGGGCCGCCGCTTCCACCTCCGCGTCGCTCGCGCCGGGGCGGCCGTAGGCGATGGCGTCCCGGACGGTCCCCGCGAAGAGGTACGCCTCCTGGGGGACGACGCCGAGCCGGTGCCGGTAGGCCGTCAGATCCAGCTCGCGCAGATCGGTGCCGTCGGCGGTGACCCGGCCGCCTGTCGGGTCGTAGAACCGCGCGACCAGCTTGACGAGCGTCGACTTGCCCGCGCCTGTCTCGCCGACGAAGGCGACGGTCTGGCCGGCCGGGATGCGCAGGTCGATCGAGTTCAGGGCCGCTTCGTCGTCCCCGTACGCGAAGTCGACGTTCTCGAAGGCGACCTCACCGCGCAGCGAGCGCACATCGACGGGCGCCTTCGCGGTGGCGGTCGATGTCGGCTCCTGGAGGAGCTCCTGGATGCGGCCCAGCGACACCGTCGCCTGCTGGTATCCGTCGAAGACCTGGGAGAGCTGCTGCACGGGCGCGAAGAACAGATCGATGTAGAGGAGGTAGGCGACGAGCGCGCCGGTGCTGAGGGTGCCCGCCTCGACGCGGCTCGCGCCGACGATCAGCACGGCCGCGGCGGCGACCGAGGCCAGCAGCTGGACGAAGGGGAAGTAGACCGAGATCAGCCACTGGCCGCGCACCCGGGCCTGGCGATAGCTGTCGCTGCGGCCGGCGAACCTGTCCGCGCCGTCGCGCTCGCGCCGGAAGGCCTGCACGATCCGCAGCCCGGACACGGACTCCTGGAGGTCGGCGTTGACGACGCTGATGCGTTCACGGGCCAGTTCGTAGGCCTTGACGCTCTTCTTGCGGAAGAAGAACGTGCCGACGATCAGCACCGGCAGGGTCGCGAAGACCACCAGCGCCAGCTGCAGGTCGATGACGAGCAGGACGACCAGGATGCCGAAGAAGGTGACCACCGAGACGAACGCGGTGACCAGGCCCGTCTGCAGGAACGTGGACAGGGCGTCCACGTCCGTCGTCATCCGGGTCATGATCCGGCCGGTCAGTTCGCGCTCGTAGTAGTCGAGTCCGAGCCGCTGGAGCTGCGCGAAGATCTTCAGACGCAGGGAGTAGAGGACGCGCTCGCCGGTGCGGCCCGTCATCCGGGTCTCGCCGATCTGCGCCAGCCACTGCACGACCACACTCGCCAGCGCGAGCAGGGACGCGGCCCACACCGCGCCGAGTGCCACCTGCTCGACGCCCTCGTCGATGCCGTGCCGGATCATGACCGGCAGCAGCAGGCCCATGCCCGCGTCGGTCGCCACCAGCAGCAGGCTGACCAGCAGGGGCAGTCCGAAGCCGCGCAGCAGCCTGCGCAGGCCGTAGGTCTGCTCGGGGCGTACGGCACGCGCCTCGTCGATCTCGGGGGTGTCGGTCGCCGGGGGCAGCGCCTCGACCTGGGCGAGCAGCTCGGGGGTGGCGCCGGGTGCCGCAGACTCCTCGGCCCGTTCCTCGCGCTCCCACAGGCGGGGGGTGATGCCGCGCTCGACGTCGAACTCGGCGTCCAGCTCGTCCCGTACGGAGTTGTCCTCCTCCGGTTCCGCGGCGGGCGTCGGGGTGTGGCCCGGTGATACGCCGCCGAGCTCGTCCGGGTCGGTCAGCAGCCGCCGGTACAGGGCCGAGCGCCCGGTCAGCTCCTCGTGCGTACCGATGTCGGCGAGGCGTCCGCCGTCGAGAACGGCGATCCGGTCGGCGAGGCCGAGCGTGGAGCGGCGGTGGGCGATCAACAGGGTGGTCCGGCCCGCCATGACGCTGCGCAGCGCCTCGTGGATCTCGTGCTCGACACGGGCGTCCACGGCCGAGGTGGCGTCGTCCAGGAGCAGCAGCCGGGGATCGGTGAGGATCGCGCGGGCGAGCGCGATGCGCTGGCGCTGGCCGCCGGAGAGGGTGAGACCGTGTTCGCCGACCTTGGTGTCGTAGCCCTGGGGCAGCTCGGCGATGAAGCGGTCGGCCTGGGCGGCGCGCGCGGCGGTCTCGATCTCTTCCTGGGTGGCGTCCGGCTTTCCGTACGCGATGTTGGTGCGCACGGTGTCGGAGAAGAGGAAGCTGTCCTCCGGCACCAGGCCGATGGCGGCACGCAGGGATTCCATGGTCAGCTCGCGCACATCGTGGCCGCCGACCAGGACGGCGCCGTGCGTCACGTCGTAGAAGCGGGGCAGCAGCAGCGAGACGGTTGACTTGCCGCTGCCGGAGGAGCCGACGACGGCGACGGTCTCGCCCGGCAGGATCTCCAGCGAGAAGCCGTCCAGGACGGGGCGCTGCTCGTCGTATCCGAAGGTCACGTCGTCGAACTCGACCGTCGCCGGCGCGTCCGCCGGGAGTTCCTTGGTGCCGTCCTGCATCGTCGGCTCGGTGTCGATCAGCTCCAGTACGCGCTCGACACCGGCGCGGGCCTGCTGTCCGACCGTCAGCACCACGGCGAGCATCCGGACCGGGCCGACGAGCTGCGCCAGATAGGTCGAGAAGGCGACAAAGGTACCGAGGGTGATCTGGCCGCGGGTGGCCAGCCAGCCGCCGAGCGCCAGCATCGCGACCTGCCCGAGCGCGGGGACGGACTGGAGCGCGGGGGTGTACTTGGCGTTGAACTTGATGGTCCGCAGGCGGCCCGCGAAGAGTTTGCGGCCGACCTCGCGCAGTTTGCCGGTCTCCTGGTCCTCCTGCCCGAAGCCCTTGACCACGCGTACGCCGGAGACGGCGCCGTCGACGACGCCCGCGACGGCCGCGGCCTGGCTCTGGGCGTACCAGGTGGCGGGGTGCAGCCGGACGCGGCTGCGCTTGGCTATGTACCAGAGGGCCGGGGCGACGGCCAGGGCGATCAGGGTGAGCGGCAGCGACAGCCACGCCATGATCGCGAGAGAGATCAGGAAGAGCAGGATGTTCCCGATGGTCATCGGGAGCATGAAGAGCAGGCCCTGGATGAGCTGGAGGTCGCTGGTGGCGCGGCCGACGACCTGGCCGGTGGAGAGTTCGTCCTGACGGCGGCCGTCCAGACGGGTGATTGTCCCGTACATCTCGGTCCGCAGATCGTGCTGGACGTCGAGGGCGAGGCGTCCGCCGTAGTAGCGGCGTACATAGGTGAGGGCGTAGATGACCAGGGCCCCGACTATCAGCAGCCCGGTCCAGACGGCGACGGACCGTGTTCCGTCACCGATCACGTCGTCGATGACGACCTTGGTGATCAGCGGGACGAGCGCCATGACGGCCATACCGCCCAGCGACGAACCGAGCGCGAGCACCACATTGCGCCGGTAACGCCAGGCGTAACCGGCGAGCCTCCGTGCCCAGCCTTGGTCTGCCGCCGCCACGTGGTGCCTCCCGGTCGCCCGATCCAGTTCTGAAATCGTGTTCTGATCTACCGGAAAGCACCAACGCGGCGAGCTGCGGATTTCATCCCGCCCCGGCGAACGGGCGCCTCACCGGATGGCGGAAATCGCGTCCCTCGCGGCCGTCTCCGGGGTGGCCGGCAGGGCCTCCTGCGGAACGGCGGGCGGGGTGAAGACCTCGGCCGACCGGGCTGTGGTCGGGTTGAGGTCCTTGTGGATGGCGCGGGCAACGGCCTGGATGGTGGTGACGCCGTAGTCCATGGTCGCGTTGTCCCACGTCAGGACGGTGATCGTGTAGTCGTGGCCGTTGCCGGTGAAGGCACCGATGCTGTGGACGCGCCAGCCGTGGGTGGCCCGGGACAGCCAGCCGTTCTTGACCTGAACGGTGACGTCGGCGGGGGCTCCGGCCGGGGTGCCCCAGCGCTGGGAGGTGATGACCTTGCTCATCAGCTTGAGGGCGTACGCGCGATTGCCGTCGGACAGCACGGTGTTCGGCACGGTCAGCAGCGCGAGCAGCTTCTGCTCGTCACGAGCGGTGATCTGGGTGAGCCCCCAGTAACCATCGGCGCCGGGGATCGTCTGGGTCATCCCGGCGGCCGTGAGGAAGCTCTTGATCTTCGTCAGGCCGAGCTGCTTCCACAGGGCGCTGGTGGCGGCGTTGTCCGACTTGGTGATCATGTCGTAGGCGAGCGTGAACTCGCGCTGGGTGAAGCCGCGCTTCTGCCGCTGCGCGTCCAGCAGCAGGGCCCCGAGCACGGTCACCTTCACCACGCTGGCCGAGTCGTATTTCTGGTCCGGGCGCAGAACACAACTCGTCTTGCTGACGCGGTCGTTGAGGAGCACGGCGGTCGTCGACCTACGGCCCGAGAGCGCGGCGGTGATGTCGGCGGTCAGCTTGGCGGCGAGTCCCACGGTCTTGGAAGTGCAGGCAACCTGCGGGGTCGCGGCGGCCGCGGGCGCGGAGCCCGCGGCCAGCGGCACGAACACGCCCGCGGCCACGACGGCCGAAGCCGCCCGCGCGCGGCGCGATATTCGGTGGTGAGTCATGGAGGCTTTCCCTGTCTCCTGGTGCTGTCACGGGTGCGCCTCTGCGGTGCACCCGCCACACATGACTCACGACTGGCCGAAAAGTTGTAGTGAGTGAGGTCTCAGTACGAGGCTCAGTACTGCGGAAGGCAGACCGAAAGCCGGTAGAAACGGGTGATTTGGGCGGGATTCTGGTTGTCGTCGCTGGCCAGCAGGAGCTGGAGCCGGCCACCGGGTCCTCGCGAAGTGACCGTCATGGCCTCGATGTTGTCCAGCAGCGGATTGGGCTGGGGCTGCTTGGCCGGGGCACCGAGGGACGGGCAGTCGGCGATGTCGGCGAGCAGGGTCTTGCGTACGAGCCGGACCCCGTCCTGCCCCGTGACGTACTCGACACCGCTGACGTCGTCGGCATGCCGCAGGTCGGCGAGATAGAGCCGGACGGTGTTGCCGATGCCCGGCGTGAACCCGCGCTCGAGCACGAGCAGCCGGCCGTCCCCGGTGGCGGTGGTCTCGCTGATCCCGAGACCGGCGTCGGCGCGGTACGCGTACTGCTCGTCGAGACGGAAGTCCTGCTTCGGGCTGTGCCGCTTCCAGGTCTGCAGCCGCATGATCCCGGCCCCGTCACCGGCGATCGGGCCCTCCATGGCGGCGACGAGGGTACGGCCGCCGGGCCCCAGCGTCAGCCCCTCGAAGGTGAGATTCCGCGTGGCCCGCCCCGCGGGAGCGACGCGCAGCGCCTCGGGCACGGGGAGGGAGGCGAGTATCGCGCCCTCGCGGCTGTAGCGACGGATGGACGGCTCGATCTCGGAGCTGATCAGCCGGCTGCCGTCCCGCTCGACGACAAGCCCCTCGGAGTCGAGCTGCGCCCCCTTCTCGTCGGCGAGATGCACGACGCTCGTCGGCCGCAGACTCACGCGGTCGAGGCCGAACAGCTCCGAGCGGTCCGAGACCGCCGCGATGCCGCCGTCCGTGTCGACGGCGAGGGCGGAGAAGTTGCCGACGAAGGTGCCCTGGAACTCGGTCTTGTCGAGCGCGTCGGAGTAATTGTCGATGCTCACCCGGGGCGAGCAACTGCCCGTGCGGGGACGGGAGTCGGCGGGAGCGGCGGCGCCGAGGCAGGTGGCGACGGCCAGGCCGGCGGAGACGGTGGCGAGTACGGTTCGCAGACGCATGGCGCCACCGTAGGCCGGTGCGGGTTGAGCCCGGGCGGACTTCCCGTGAACGTTCGGCCGCCCGGCGCGCTACGGCTGAGCGGCCGCGAGTTCCCGCGCCGTCGCCATGTCGCTGAAGGGGAGCAGCTGCTCGCCGACGGTCTGATACGGCTCGCTGCCCCTCCCCGCGACCAGGACGATGTCGCCCGGCCCCGCGGCGTCCAGCGCGAAGGCGATCGCCTCGCGGCGGTCGGCGAAGCGCTCGAAGCGGGTGCCGACCACCGCGAGACCCGGCGCGATCTGGTCCAGGATCGCCTCAGGGTCCTCATTGCGAGGGTTGTCCGAGGTGAGAACGCACAGATCGGAGTGGGCCCCGGCGATCTCCCCCATCTTCGCGCGCTTGGTGACGTCCCGGTCGCCGCCGCAGCCGAAGACGGTGACGACCCGGCCGGTGGCGAAGTCCCGGATGGCGGTGAGCACCTTGTCCAGGGAGTCGGGAGAGTGCGCGTAGTCCACGATCACTGAGGTGCCGCGAGGCGTCTCGAAGCGCTCGAAACGCCCCGGGACCGCCGGCATCCGGTCGAGTGCGGTGACCAGTCCCGTCAGGTCGTGCCCCAGCAGATGGCAGGCCGCCACGGCGGCCAGCGCGTTGGACACCGAGAAGCGCCCGGGGACGGGGATCGCCGCGGGGTACTTGCGGCCGGCGTGGTGCAGGGTGAAGCGCGTACCGAGGGCGTTCATGCTGAGGTCGGTCGCCCGGTAGTCGGCCTCGGTGTCGAGTGCGTACGTCGAGACCGCACCGGGACCGGGCATCATGGCCCGGATCCCGGCTCCCACGGGGTCGTCCGCGTTGACCACCGCGCGCCGGCACAGCCCCTGGAACAGGCGCAGTTTGGCGTCCCGGTAGTTCTCCATGGTGCCGTGGTCGTCAAGGTGGTCCTGCGTGAGGTTGGTGAAGATCCCGACGTCCAGGAACGCCCGGTCGATCCGGTGGTTCAGCAGGCCCATCGAGGTGGCTTCCAGGACCACGGTGCTCACCTCCCGGTCGCGCATGCACCCGAGCAGGTACTGGAAGTCCGGCGACTCCGGCGTGGTCAGCACCGATCTCGGCATCGGGATCAGCTCGTCCCCGATCCGGCTGCCGGCCGTCCCGATGACGCCCACGCGCGCGCCCTCCGCGATCCGCAGCAGGGACTCGACCATGTACGACACCGACGTCTTCCCGTTGGTGCCGGTGACGGCCACCATGTCCATCGCCCGCCCGGGCTCGCCGTAGTAGCGGGAGGTGACGACCGCGGCCGCCTTGCGCGTGTCCGCCACCCGTACGACACAGACTCCGTCGGCCGACGCCCACACCGCGTCCGGTACCGCTCGGTCGACGAGAACCGCGACCGCGCCACGCGCCAGAGCGGGACCGACGAGCTCGAGTCCGCCCTCGCGGTGCCCGGGCACCGCGATGAACAGCGAGCCCGACGAGACGCGGTGGGCGTCGAAGCAGGCTCCCCCGGTGATCCTCGTCTTCGTATCGCCCAGAAGAACCTCATGGTC
Source organism: Streptomyces sp. NBC_00885 (assembly GCF_045207475.1). Taxonomy (NCBI): domain Bacteria; kingdom Bacillati; phylum Actinomycetota; class Actinomycetes; order Kitasatosporales; family Streptomycetaceae; genus Streptomyces; species Streptomyces sp. NBC_00885. Next base: position 5,509,416 of record NZ_CP108796.1, on the reverse strand, counting down.
GTGCCCGGCCAGCAACTCGCTCAACTTCACAGGGGGTCCTCTCAGGGGTGTGGCTTCGCCGGTCGCCCGGCCGTCGCCGAAGGCGATGCCGATGGCACGCCGAGGAGTCGCGGAGGTGGTGCTCAGCAGACAGAAAGAAGGTGGTGCGGTGTTCCGGAAACCGGAGAGAAGCCCGGGCTGCACGGAAGGAGCTCCGCGGGCGGGGCGAAAGGCCCCAGAGGGCCGGTGGGATCGTTCGAGCCGGTCGGGTCGGTCAGCCGTGACCGTGCAGAGCGCGGCAGCGGGCACCGGGCCCGGAAACGCACAGCGCCCGAGGTGCCTGTCGCAGGCTCTCCCTCATCGCTTGTGTGCAACCCATGGGTGGAGTGTACGGCCCACGGACCGGCCGGGACTCCGCGCTGCGGCGCACTCGGGCGGCGCGCGGTGAAACGAGTATGGGGGCACGCCGTCCGGGCCGATCGGACCGGCAGGCCGAGGAGCTGCCGATCAGATCGTGCCGGGCGGGGCCGCCCACATTGTGGGCTGCTTGGTGGCCCTGGCAACGGTCTCGAAGTCGGCGTCGTAATGAAGCACCGTGAGTCCGGACAGCTCAGCAGTAGCGGCAACCAGAAGATCCACGGGGCCGGCGCTGCGGTGTTCGCCCCTCTCCGTCAGCATCCGTTGCACGGCAAGGGCACGCCGGTATACGTCGTCGGGTACGGGGGTCCAGTTGAAGAGCTCGGCAAGCAGCTCTTCCTTTGCGAGCCGGTCGGCCAGGGACTGGGCCGAGAAGAGGATCTCCATCTCGGTGATGTCGCAGAGGCCGATCACGCCCTCCGCCAGATGCTCGCTCCACCGCTCCCGCACCGACTTGTTGGTCAGAATCCTGGCGGCGGCGGACGTGTCGATGAGGTGGGTGACCGGGCTCATCGACGGTAGTTGCTCTTGTCCAGCAGAACGTCGAAGTCGCCACGCTCACCCATCGCGGCCAGTTCCTCAAGCGCGTTCAGGCGTCGTCGGCGCTTCGCCACTTCCAGCAGCGCGGCATTGACGGTGTCCTTCTTCGTCGTGGTGCCCAGTATCGACGCGGCCTCGCTCAGGGCATCGTCATCGACTTCCACGTAGAGATTCGACATGACATATCCTCCATAGGGCGACGACATATGAAGCATATGGCCACTTCCGGGGAGCGGCAAGGCCCCGCGGTCCGAGTGGGTTGAGCGAGACATGCCTGCGCCCCGCCGTCCCGGGGGAGTGAACGGCAGGGCGCAGGGGTCGGGGGCGGGTCGTCTCAGAGGTGTGTCGGGGCGAACATCCGCAGGACCGCCGGGAGCACGACCACCGAAGGGCCCGGCTCCGTCAGGGACTTCGCGAGGTCCTCGGCCAGGGACTGCGGGGTCGTACGGACCGCGGGCACTCCGAAGGATTCCGCCAGGGCCACGAAGTCCGGGCGGGACAGTTCCGTCGCCGTCGCCTCGCCGAAGGTGTCCTGCATGTATTCGCGCAGGATGCCGTAGCCGCCGTCGTCCACGATCAGCCAGGTGACGGGGAGGTCGTACTGGCGGGCCGTCGCCAGTTCCGCGATCGAGTACATCGCGCCGCCGTCGCCGGAGACCGCGAGGACCGGGCGGGTGGGGTCGGCCGCGGCCGCGCCCAGCGCCGCCGGGAAGCCGTAGCCGAGGCCGCCCGCGCCCTGGGCCGAGTGCATGGTGTTCGAGTGCCGGGCGTCGAAGGCGGACCAGGCCCAGTAGGCGAGGATCGTCATGTCCCAGAAGCTGGGGGCGTCGTCCGGCAGGGCCTCGCGGACCGAGGCGAGCACCTGCTGTTCCAGGGTGAGCTCCTGGGCCGCGATCCGGGCCCGGACCCGGTCCAGGACCGTCCGTACGGATGCGGCCGCCGTGTCGTCCTCGCGCTCCTCCACCGTCTCGAGGAGCGCCGACAGCGCGAGACGCGCGTCCGCGTGGATGCCCAGGGCCGGGTGGTTGGACTCCAGCTTGCCGGCGTCCGCCTCGATCTGGATGACCCGGCCGCGCGGGGCGAACGTGTGGTAGTTCGAGGACAGTTCGCCCAGTCCCGAGCCGACGACGAGCAGTACGTCCGCGGACTGAAGGAAGTCCGTGGTGTGGCGGTCCTCCAGCCAGGACTGGAGCGAGAGCGGGTGCTCCCAGGGGAACGCTCCCTTGCCGCCGAAGGTGGTGACGACCGGGGCGTTCAGCTTCTCCGCCAGCGCGAGCAGCTTGCCGGACGCGTCGGAGCGTACGACTCCGCCGCCCGCGATGATCGCCGGACGGGCGGCTCCGGACAGCAAGTGGGCTGCGACCGCGGTCAGTTCGGGGCGCGGCACGACCTCGTGCGGGGTCGCGTCCATGGCGGTCACGACCGGCAGCGTCGTCGGCGCCAGCAGGACGTCTTGGGGGATTTCGACCCACACGGGCCCGTGGGGTGCCGTGAGCGCCGACTCCCAGGCCGCCGCGATCGCCGACGGGATCTGGGACTGGGTGCGGGCCGTGTGGACGGACTTCACCACATCCCTGAACGAGGCCTGCTGGTCGCGCAGTTCGTGCAGATAGCCGTGCCGTCCGCCGCCGAGCCCCGCCGTGGGCACCTGGCTGCCGATCGCCAGGACGGGGGCGGAGGCAGCCGCGGACTCCTGCAGCGCCGCGAGTGCCATCAGCGCGCCCGGGCCGGTGGACAACAGCAGCGGCGCCACCTCGCCGGTGATCCGGCCGTACGCGTCGGCGGCGAAGCCCGCGTTGTTCTCGACGCGCAGCCCGACGTACGAGAGCGAGGAGCGGCGCAGGGCGTCGAACATGCCCAGCGCGTGCTGGCCCGGCAGCCCGAAGACGGTCGTCGCACCGAGACCGGCCAGGGTCTCGACGACGAGATCGCCGCCGTTGCGGCCCGCCGGGGGGTTCAGCGCGGCCGCGGTCTGCGCCTCGGTCGGCCGCAGGACGAGATCGTGGTCGTGCGTCACTGCGCCGCCTTCGCGGCCGCGATCTGGCGGGACATGATCGTGGTCAGCTCGTACGCGGTGTGGGAGGCGGCCACGCACGTGATCTCCGCGTGGTCGTACGCCGGGGCGACCTCGACCACGTCCGCGGAGACGAGATTGCAGGAGGCGAGGCCGCGCAGGATCTCCAGCAGCTCGCGGGAGGTCATGCCGCCCGCCTCGGGCGTGCCGGTGCCCGGGGCGTGCGCCGGGTCGAGGCAGTCGATGTCGATGGAGATGTAGAGCGGGCGGTCGCCTATGCGCTGGCGCAGCTGGTCGGCGACCTCGTCGGCGCCGCGCCGGTAGACGTCGGCGGAGGTGACGATGCCGAAGCCCATCTTCTCGTCGTCGGTCAGGTCCTGCTTGCCGTACAGCGGCCCGCGGATACCCACGTGGGACAGGGCGGAGGTGTCGAGGATGCCCTCCTCGACGGCACGGCGGAACGGGGTGCCGTGGGTGTACTCCGCGCCGAAGTACGTGTCCCAGGTGTCCAGGTGCGCGTCGAAGTGCAGCAGCGCGACCGGGCCGTGCTTCTTGGCGACCGAGCGCAGCAGCGGCAGCGCGATGGTGTGGTCGCCGCCGAGCGTCATCATGCGCGCGCCGGTGCCCAGCAGATCGTCGGCCGCGGCCTCGATCGTCTCGACGGCCTCGTGGATGTTGAACGGGTTCGCGGCGATGTCGCCCGCGTCGGCGACCTGCGCGAGAGCGAAGGGCGAGGCGTCCTGCGCCGGGTTGTAGGGGCGCAGGAGCCTCGACGCCTCGCGGATGGCGTTGCCGCCGAAGCGTGCGCCGGGACGGTAGGAGACCCCGGAGTCGAAGGGAACGCCGACCACGGCGACATCGGTGGTGCCGACCTCGTCGAGCCGGGGCAGCCGGGCGAACGTCGCGGGTCCGGCGTACCGCGGAATACGGGACGAGTCGATCGGGCCGCGCGGCTGCTCGTTGCTGCTCATGTGTTTTGCCTTCTTTCGTACGCTTCGTTGCGGTAATTCGACTTTAGCTGGGAACAGCCAGGGGCTCGGCGGCGGCCTCGTCCTCGGCGCCCCGGCCCGCCAGACGCTCGCGCCAGTTCGCCAGGATCGCCGCGTCCGTCGGCCTGGTCGCCAGCGAGACGATCACATACGCCGCGAGCGACAGGAGCAGGCCGTAGTAGATCGGCTCGTTGGCGAGGATTCCGTACGAGGCCATCAGGCCGATGACCGCGACGCCGCCGACGATCACCGAGGCGAGCGCGCCGTACACCGTGCCGCGCTTCCACAGCAGGCCGCCGAGGATCGGCACGAGCAGTCCGCCGACGAGCAGGTTGTAGGCGACGGTGAGCGCCTCGACGACGTTGTTCAGCGCGATAGCGGTACAGATGACGCCGACGCCCATGATCAGGATGAAGACGCGGTTGCCCTTGACCTCGTCGTGGTCGCCGCCGCCCCGGGAGGTGAGACCCCTCAGGCGCGACCAGATGTCGTTGTTGGCGACGGTCGCGCAGGCGATCAGCGCTCCGGAGGACGTCGACATGACGGCGGCGAGGGCCGCGGCGAGCACCAGGCCGCGCACGCCCATGGGCAGTTCGTCCTTGACGATGGTCGCGAACGCGTCGTCGGCGTTCGGCAGCTTCGGGTAGAGGACCCTGGCGGCGGTGCCGATGACGGCGCCGGCGAGGGCGTAGACGAGGCAGTAAGTACCGGCGACGGTGCCACCGTGGCGCGCGACCCTGTCGCTGCGGGCGGTGAACACCCGCTGCCAGATGTCCTGTCCGATCAGCATGCCGAAGGTGTAGATCAGGACGTACGTGAAGATCGTCTCGCCGCCGATGCCCAGCGGGTCGAAGTACTCCGTCGGCAGCGCGGCCTTCATCGCGCCGAAGCCGCCGGCCTTGACGACCGCGATGGGCAGCAGGAGCAGCAGCACACCGACCGTCTTCACGACGAACTGCACCATGTCGGTGAGGGTGATCGACCACATGCCGCCGAGCGTGGAGTACGCGACGACGATCGAGCCGCCGAGGATGATCGCGAGGGTCCGGTTCATGTCGAAGAGGACGTCGAAGATCGTGGCGTAGGCGATGGTCGAGGTGACGGCGAGCATCAGGGTGTACGCCCACATCACCACGCCCGAGATGAGACCGGCCTTGCCGCCGTAGCGCAGGTCGAGCATCTCGGAGACGGTGTAGACCTTCAGCCGGGCGATGCGCGCGGAGAAGAAGATGGACAGGGCCAGCAGGCCGAGGCCGATGGCGAAGACCATCCAGGCGCCGGAGAGTCCGTACTTGTAGCCGAGGCCCACGCCGCCGATGGTGGAGGCGCCGCCGAGGACGATGGCTGCCATGGTGCCGGAGTACATGCCGGGCCCGAGGCGGCGGCCCGCGACCAGGAATTCGCTCTTGGACTTGGCGCGCCGCATGCCCCACCAGCCCATGCCGAGCATGCCGGCCAGATAGACGACGATTACTGCATAGTCGACAGCCATCGGCTTTCCTTCCGTCTCGTCCCCCGGGTCCTCGGGTCTTGTGCGATGACGGTAGGTGGCTGGAATGCAACGCTGAAGTGTAGGTTTTATCCATTCTTCACGCCGCCGATGGATGGACTGTCCATGCCGGAGACCGCAGCAGCCCCACCGACCCCGCCGATCCCTCTTGCCGCACTGCTGGCCCGCGAGGATCTCGGTCTGCGCCAGATCGCCGGGCCGGTGGAGGCGGGCGCGGCGGTGCACATGGTGCACACCTCGGAGATGGCGGATCCCTTTCCGTATCTGCTCGGCGGCGAGCTGCTGCTGAGCGCGGGGGTGCTGCTGAAGGACCCGGACCGCTATGTCTCGCGCATCGTTCAGGCGGGGGCGACGGCGCTCGGGTTCGGGCTCGCGCCGGTGTACGACACGGTGCCGGCGGACCTGATCGAGGCGTGCGACCGGCATGGGCTGCCGCTGCTCGAAGTGCCGCCGCAGACGACGTTCACGGCGGTGGCGCGGGCGGTGTGGCGGCTAATGGCGGAAGCCCGCCACCGGGAACTGCGCCGGGTCACCCAGGCCCAGCAGGGCCTCGCCGCCGCGGCGGCCCGCCCGGACCCGGTCCCGGCGGTCCTGCACCAGCTGGCGGTACGTCTTGAGGGCTGGGCGGTCCTGCTGGGCACGGACGGCACGGAACTTTCGTCGTCGGGCCGTGCGCCGTCCCCCGAGGCCAGGGCGGGGGTGATCCGGCTGGCGCGGGTGGTGAGCCCGGGCACGGGCCCGTCGCCGCGCCCGACCCCCGCATCGGCGACGGACACGGTGTCACCGCCATCGGCATCGGAGCCCGGGGCCGCAGGGCCCGCAGGGCCGGGCGTCGCCGCCGTCTCCCACCTCTCCGCGTACGCACTCGGCGGCAGCCGGGGCCTCGTCCTCGGGCTCGCGGCACCCGCCCGCGAAGCGGGGGACCACACGGTCGCCGGGGTCGCCGTGGTCCTGCTCTCGCTGCTCACAGCCCCGCACCAGGGCGCCGACGCGGCGGGCCGCAGCGCCGCCCTCGTACGCATGCTGCTCGGCGCGAGCCCCGCCAAGACCGCTCCACTGCTGGGACCGGGGCCCTGGAGGGTGGTCCATGGGCAGGGTGGCGACGACAGCCCCTTCGCGGCTACGGCACTGGGCGCGGCGCTCGGCAGCGCGCTGGTCGATCCGGACGCGGACGGCTGCGTACGAGTCCTGCTCCCCGCCGAGCGCGAGGTCGGCGCACAGCCCGGCTGGACGCTGGGCGTGAGCGCGCCCGTGCTCCCCGAGGAGCTGGCCGCGGCCGACGCACAGGCAGCCAGGGCGGTGCGCCGCGCCACGGCCACCCGCAAGGCCCTGGTCCGCCACCGGGACACCGCCCCCGTCTCGCTCGACGAGGCCCGCCACCGCCTGGCGCCCCTAGCGGACTCCCCCGCCCTCGTCGAGACGCTGCGCACCTGGCTGTCCCTGCACGGCAGTTGGGACCGCACGGCGGCGGCGATGGAGATCCACCGCAACACGGTCCGTCAGCGCATCGCCCGATGCCAGACGCTCCTCGACGAGGACCTGGACGACGCGGACGTACGGATGGAGCTGTGGTTCGCATTGCGGCACGGCTGAGGTGACCGGCGTTCCGGGGGTGGACGGTTCTGGCGGGAGCCCACCAATCCCGGTCTCGAAAGCTGTCGTCACGATCTCAAGTCCCTGGAGGAGAAGGCGTGTTGGAATCGAGACATGACCACCACCGCCGGTTCCACGCGCCCGTCCGCCGATGAGCCCTCGCGCCGCCTGCGCGCCGAGATCGGGCGTCTGCGCGACGAGGCGACGCGACAGCGGGAGCTCGCCCAGCGGCGGGCGGAGTTCTGGACGAAGGCCCACATCGCCCTGGGTTTCCCCGGGGCTCTGCTCGCGGCCATTTCGGGTGCCGCCGGATTGGCGACGGCCGACGCACGCGTCCCCGCGGCGCTGATCGCCCTGGCCTCCGCCGGATTCGCGGCCGGGTCGGGCTTCCTGCGGAGCGATGCCAGGCGCATCGCCAACAAGCGCGCCCGCGGGGCATGGGCCGACCTGGAGGGCAGGGCGGGCCTGAAGCTGGCACACGAGCAGCTGACCCCCGATGACCTGCGCGAGCTGCTGGAATGCCGCCAGGCCGCGCTGGCGGCGTACGAGGGAGAAGCCCCTCAGCCGGGCCGGGCGGCAGCCTGACACCCGCCCCTGGGGGACATCGCGGCGTGCTCAGCATCACTCTGGACAGCACTTGCGACTGCCGGGTAACTTAGTACTGAGCAAGCGCTTAGACATCCGCCCAGCACCCCGAAGGAGGCGTCGACCGTGCGCCGCACCGTTTACAACGAGGACCACGAGGCGTTCCGCGAGACGATCCGCGCCTTCATCGAGGCCGAGGTCGCCCCCGTCTACGACGAGTGGTACGCGGCAGGCCAGGCGCCCCGCGACTTCTACTACAAGCTCGGCGAGCTGGGCGTCTTCGGCATCAACGTGCCCGAGGAGTTCGGCGGCGCGGGCATGGACACGCACAAGTTCGAGGCCGTGCTCTACGAGGAGACCTCGCGCGCGGGCGTCAACTTCGGCGGCTCCGGTGTGCATGTGCTGCTCGCTCTGCCGTACATCAAGATGCTGGCGACCGACGCGCAGAAGAAGAACTACCTGCCGAAGTTCGTCACCGGCGAGGAGATGTGGGCGCTGGCGATGACCGAGCCGGGCACCGGTTCTGATGTCGCCGGCATGAAGACCACCGCCAAGCTCTCGGAGGACGGGACTCACTACGTCCTCAACGGCGCCAAGACCTTCATCACCGGTGGTGTGCACGCCGACCGCGTGATCGTCTGCGCCCGCACCTCGGCCCCGCGCGAGGACGACCGCCGCTTCGGCATATCCCTGTTCGCCGTGAACACCAAGTCCGAGGGCTACTCCGTCGGCCGTAAGCTGGACAAGCTCGGCCTGAAGACCTCCGACACCGCCGAACTTGCCTTCGTCGACGTCAAGGTCCCGGTCGAGGATCTGCTCGGCGAGGAGAACAAGGGCTTCCACTACCTCGGCGCGAACCTTCCCTCCGAGCGCTGGGGCATCGCGTTCGGCGCGTATGCGCAGGCCAAGGCCGCCGTCCGGTTCGCCCAGCAGTACGTGCAGGAGCGCACGGTGTTCGGCAAGCCGGTCGCGCACTTCCAGAACACCAAGTTCGAGCTGGCCGCCTGCCAGGCGGAGGTGGACGCCGCCGAGGCGGTCTCCGACCGTGCTCTGGAAGCCCTGGACGCGGGCGAGCTGACCGCCGCCGAGGCCGCTTCGGCGAAGCTCTTCTGCACCGAGGTCGCCCACCGCGTCATCGACCGCTGCCTCCAGCTGCACGGCGGCTACGGCTACATGAACGAGTACCCGATCGCCCGCCTCTACGCCGACAACCGCGTCAACCGCATCTACGGCGGCACCAGCGAGGTCATGAAGTCGATCATCGCCAAGGACATGGGCCTGTAAGGCAGTTGGCTCCTCAACTACCTTCTCCTCATGAGCGAAGCACTTGACGAACTGCTCGATCTGCTCGACCTGGAGCAGATCGAGCAGGACATCTTCCGGGGACGGTCCCGCTCGGCGATCGTCCCCCGCGTCTTCGGCGGACAGGTCGCGGCCCAGGCGCTCGTCGCCGCCGGCCGCACCGTCCCCGACGACCGCACGGCCCACTCCCTGCACGCGTACTTCCTGCGCATGGGCGACCCCGGCGTGCCGATCGTCTACACGGTCGACCGCATCCGCGACGGCCGCTCCTTCACGACCCGCAGGGTCGTCGCCGTCCAGCACGGGCAGCCGATCTTCCACCTCTCGGCGTCCTTCCAGACGTACGAGGAAGGCCTGGAACACCAGGCGCCGATGCCGCCCGCACCCGCCCCGGAGACGCTGCCGACGGCACAGGAGATTCTGCCCAGGTACGCGAAGGACTTCGTCGACCCGGGCACCGTGGAACGACTGCTGCAGGCGCGAGCCGCGGTCGATCTGCGCTACGTCGACGAGCCGCCGTACGGCACCGTGGGCCAGGCGCGCGAGCCGCGCTCGCAGGTGTGGTTCCGGGCCAACGGCAAGCTCGCCGACGACCCGCTGCTGCACGTCTGCCTGGCCACCTACGTCTCCGACATGACACTGCTCGACTCGGTGCTGCTCGCGCACGGCCGCGGCGGCTGGGCGGTCGGCGACGTGGTGGGCGCCTCGCTCGACCACGCGATGTGGTTCCACCGCCCCTTCAGGGCGGACGAATGGCTGCTCTACGACCAGGAGTCCCCGTCGGCGTCCGGCGGCCGCGGTCTGGGGCAGGCCCGGATCTACACCCAGGACGGCCGGCTGGCGATCTCCGTCATCCAGGAGGGCGTGGTCCGCGTACCGCGCTGATCCGGTGCGTCAGGACAGCCCCGCCGCGTCCAGCAGGTACGCCGTCATCGGGTCGTAGAAGCGCGGGTCCGTGACGTGGTCGTCCAGCGGCACGGCCACCTGGAGGGTGCCCTCCGCCTCGCCGATGAAGAGCGCGGGGTCGTTGCAGTCCGCGTATCCGACGGAGTCCAGGCCGCGCTGTCCCGCGCAGCCCGCCCAGCCGTGGTCGGCCACCACAAGGTCGGGCTGCGGTCTGCCATCGCGCTCCAGGCCGTCCAGGATCGCTGCCATGGGGGCCGGGGAGTGTGTGTGCCACAGGGTCGCGCCGCGCTCCAGCATCGCGACGTCCGCGAACTGGAAGACCATGCCCTCGTCGGCCGTCAGACCGCCGGGAATCCGTACGATCTCGCACCCGGCGGCACGCAGCGCGTCGGCCGTCTGCCGGTGCACGTCAAGGAGACCACCGGGATGCCCGGTCGCGAAGAGCACCCGCTCCTGGTCGGCGGCCGCCTTGCGCAGCCGAGCCGCGAGCCGCTCCAGCGCGTCGACGGTCAGTTCCGGGTCGATGGTGTCCTGCCCGGTCCGGTGCTCGGGATCGTCGTTGACCCCGCACCGCTCGGCCATGACCGCGAGCACGTCCTGCTCGTCGGTCCAGCGGTCCCCGAGCTCGAGACCCAGCCAGAAGTGACGGTCACCGTTGGCGAGCTTGCGGTAGTGGGAGAGGTTGTTGTCGCGGGGCGTGGCGACATCTCCGGCGATACGTGTGCGGACGAGGTGGTCGACAAGGGCGGCACGGCTGGGTATCGGCATGCGCCCATTGTGCCGTCAGGCGCACACCGCGTGCCGGGTGTCCCGAACGCTGGACGTGCCGATCGCGTCACTCACAGGCGTGGCCGCCCCTCGGAGCGGCCGCCCGGCCGGAAGTTCAGGCGTGCGTCACCCGTGGTTCGCCCAGAACAGCAGCCCCATGAGGACGAGGAGCCCGAAGGCGAACACCGCCCCGACACCGGGATTCCTGCGCTGGGCGGCAGACCTGACGAGCAGGCCCAGGGCCGGGATCCATCCCGCGGTGTAGATGATCCAGGCGACGGTCGATGCGGACGAGGCGTCGTCCTTCTGGAACAGCGCCCAGGACACGGCGACGAACATCGCGGGCGCGGCCCACAGGTTCCGCTCGATCGTTTCCCGGCGGTCGGGCCCGATGTGTTCTGACATGAAACCCCCGTTGTCGACAAGGCTGGTCAGGCCTCGCTGCGCCGGTCGTGGCGCCGATTGGACTGTACATGTGCCCTTCGCGTACGCCAGGGCGCCTCAGGCGCCGTCCGCCGCGGCCGCGAAGGCCCCGCGGGCCAGGCGGTGGAGCAGGTCCGCCGTCGCGTCACGGCCCGGGCGGGCGTCCGGGCGGCCCAGGTGCGGAGTGGAGTTGAGCAGGCCGAAGACCGCGTGGACGGCCGCCCGGGCGTCCGCCTCGGCGAGGGCCGGGTACATCGCGCGGACCGCCTCGACCCACAGCTCCACGTACTGGCGCTGAAGCTGCCGCACCAGCTTGCGGTCGCTCTCCCGCAGGCGGTCCAGCTCCCGGTCGTGCAGGGTGATGAGTGGGCGGTCGTCCAGCGCGAAGTCGATGTGCCCGTCGATCAGCGCGGCGAGCAGCACCTCGGGGTCGGCGGCGGACTCCTCGACCCGCAGCCGGCCGCCGCTCAGGAGCCGTTCGCTGATGCCCACGAGCAGCTCGGCGAGCATCGCGTCCTTGCCCGCGAAGTGGCGGTAGAGACCCGGCCCGCTGATGCCGACGGCAGCTCCTATCTCGTCGACACCGACCCCGTGGAAGCCGCGCTCGGCGAAGAGGCGCGCGGCCTCCTTGAGGATCTGCTCGCGGCGCGTCGGGGCCGCCGTCCTGGTGCTCATGGGAATTCATTCTAGACAGGGGTGTTAGCGCTCGTTAACCTAGAGGAAACACGTTAACGCTCATTAACCGAGCAAGGGAGCTCGAGCGATGCAGCAGGCACCCGTGCTGGCGAGTGCGGCAGACCCCGCCTCCCCGGCCTGGCAGGCCAATGAGGCGGCGCACCAGGAGCTGGCCGACGCCCTGCGCGCCAAGCTCGCCGCCGCGCGTCTGGGCGGAGGTGAGAAGGCCCGCGCCCGCCACACCGCGCGCGGAAAGCTGCTGCCGCGCGACCGGGTGGACACCCTCCTGGACCCCGGCTCCCCCTTTCTGGAGCTCGCTCCCCTCGCCGCCGAGGGGATGTACGAGGGGCAGGCACCGGCCGCCGGCGTGATCGCCGGGATCGGGCGGGTCAGCGGCCGCGAGGTGGTCGTCGTCGCCAATGACGCCACCGTCAAGGGCGGCACGTACTACCCGATGACGGTCAAGAAGCATCTGCGCGCCCAGGAGGTGGCCCTGGAGAACCGGCTGCCCTGCGTCTATCTCGTCGACTCCGGCGGCGCCTTCCTGCCGATGCAGGACGAGGTCTTCCCCGACCGCGAGCACTTCGGACGGATCTTCTACAACCAGGCACGCATGTCCGGCGCGGGCATCCCGCAGATCGCTGCCGTCCTCGGCTCCTGCACGGCGGGCGGGGCGTATGTGCCCGCCATGAGCGACGAGGCCGTGATCGTCCGCAACCAGGGCACGATCTTCCTCGGCGGCCCGCCGCTGGTGAAGGCCGCGACCGGCGAGGTCGTCACGGCCGAGGAGCTCGGCGGCGGCGAGGTCCACTCCCGTATCTCGGGCGTCACCGACCATCTCGCCGAGGACGACGCGCACGCGCTGCGGATCGTACGGAACATCGTGGCGACGCTGCCCGAGCGCGGGCCGCTGCCCTGGTCGGTCGAGCCGTCCGAGGAGCCGAAGGTCGACCCGGCCGGTCTGTACGGCGCGGTGCCGGTGGACTCCCGCACCCCCTATGACGTCCGGGAAGTGATCGCCCGGATCACCGACGCCTCCCGGTTCCAGGAGTTCAAGTCCGAGTTCGGGCAGACCCTGATCACCGGCTTCGCGCGGATCCACGGCCACCCGGTGGGCATCGTCGCCAACAACGGCATCCTGTTCTCCGAATCCGCCCAGAAGGGCGCGCACTTCATCGAACTGTGCGACCAGCGCGGCATCCCCCTGCTCTTCCTGCAGAACATCTCGGGCTTCATGGTCGGCAGGGACTACGAGGCGGGCGGCATCGCCAAGCACGGCGCGAAGATGGTCACGGCCGTGGCCTGCACGCGCGTGCCGAAGCTGACCGTCGTCATCGGCGGTTCGTACGGCGCGGGCAACTACTCGATGTGCGGCCGGGCCTATTCGCCGCGCTTCCTGTGGATGTGGCCCAACGCCAAGATCTCGGTGATGGGCGGCGAGCAGGCGGCCTCCGTGCTGGCGACCGTGAAGCGGGACCAGTTGGAGGGGCGCGGCGAGGCGTGGCCCGCCGATGCCGAGGAAGCCTTCAAGGCGCCGATCCGGGCCCAGTACGAATCCCAGGGCAATGCCTACTACGCGACGGCCCGGCTCTGGGACGACGGCGTGATCGACCCCCTGGAGACCCGCCAGGTGCTCGGGCTCGCGCTCACCGCCTGCGCCAACGCCCCGCTGACCGACCCCGCCTTCGGCGTCTTCCGGATGTGAGACGGACCATGACGATGTTCAGCACAGTCCTTGTCGCCAACCGAGGCGAGATCGCGGTGCGCGTCATCCGTACGCTGCGCGCGATGGGCATCCGCTCGGTCGCCGTCTTCAGCGACGCGGACGCGGACGCCCGGCATGTACGGGAGGCGGACACCGCGGTCCGCATCGGCCCGCCGGCCGCCGCCGAGAGCTACCTCCGCGTGGAGCGGCTGCTCGAAGCCGCGGCACGCACGGGCGCGGAGGCGGTCCACCCCGGCTACGGCTTCCTCGCGGAGAACGCGGCCTTCGCGCAGGCCTGCGCCGACGCGGGTCTTGCCTTCATCGGGCCGCCCGCCTCGGCGATCTCGCTGATGGGCGACAAGATCCGAGCGAAGGAGACGGTGCGGGCGGCGGGCGTCCCGGTGGTTCCGGGCTCCTCGGGTTCCGGCCTGAGCGACGACCAACTGGCCGACGCCGCCCGGGAGATCGGCATGCCCGTGCTGCTGAAGCCCTCGGCGGGCGGCGGTGGCAAGGGCATGCGCCTCACGCGCGTGGAGTCGGCGCTCCTCGACGAGATCGCGGCGGCCAGGCGCGAGGCGCGGGCCTCCTTCGGCGACGACACCCTGCTCGTGGAGCGCTGGATCGACCGGCCCCGGCACATCGAGATCCAGGTCCTCGCGGACGGGCACGGGAACGTGGTGCACCTGGGTGAGCGCGAGTGCTCGCTGCAGCGCCGCCACCAGAAGATCATCGAAGAGGCGCCGAGCGTCCTGCTGGACGAGAAGACCCGTGCGTCGATGGGCGCCGCCGCCGTGGAGGCGGCCCTCTCCTGCGGCTATGTGGGCGCGGGCACGGTGGAGTTCATCGTCCCGGGCAGCGATCCGTCCTCGTACTACTTCATGGAGATGAACACCCGTCTCCAGGTCGAGCACCCGGTGACGGAGCTGATCACCGGTCTGGATCTGGTGGAGTGGCAGCTGCGGGTCGCGGCGGGCGAGCAACTGCCCTTCGTCCAGGACGACATCACCCTCACGGGTCACGCGGTCGAGGCCCGTATCTGCGCGGAGGACCCCTCCCGGGGCTTCCTTCCCTCCGGCGGCACGGTCCTGGCTCTGCAAGAGCCGCAGGGCGACGGCGTACGCACCGACTCCGGTCTCACGCGGGGCACGGAGGTCTCCAGCCTGTACGACCCGATGCTGTCCAAGGTCATCGCCTACGGCCCCGACCGCGCGACCGCCCTGCGCAAGCTGCGTGCGGCCCTCGCGGACACGGTCACCCTCGGCGTCCCGACGAACGCGGGCTTCCTGCGGCGTCTGCTCGCCCACCCGGCCGTGGTCTCGGGCGACTTGGACACGGGCCTGGTGGAACGGGACGCGGACAGCCTGGTCGTGGACGGGGTCCCGCAGGAGGTGTACGCGGCGGCGGCGCTGCTGGCCCAGCAGGGCCTCCCCCCTGCCGGGGGCTGGACGGACCCCTTCGGCGTGGCCAACGGCTGGCGCCTGGGCGGCGTACCGGCCTGGACGGTCCATCACTTCCGCGTGCCGGGACAGGACCCGGTGGCGATTCGCGTACGCGGCGAGTCGACGGACGCGGAACTCCTGCCCGGCGCGGGGGAGATCCAGCGCACCCGGCTCGTCCACGCCGACTCGGGCAACGTCACCCTTGAGCTGGACGGGGTCACACATCGCTTCCAGTGCGCCCCCTCCCCGGAGGGGACCTGGCTCGGCCGGGACGGCGAGTCCTGGCACGTCCAGGACCACGACCCCGTCGAGGCGTCCCTCAGCGGCGCCGCGCACGCGGGCGCGGACACCCTTGCCGCGCCCATGCCAGGCACCGTCACCGTCGTCAAGGTCGCCGTCGGGGACGAGGTCGAGGCGGGCCAGGGCCTCCTCGTCGTCGAGGCGATGAAGATGGAGCACGTCATCTCCGCCCCGCACGCCGGCACCGTCACCGAGCTGGACGTCACGCCCGGCTCGACCGTCGCCATGGACCAGATCCTGGCGGTCGTCACCCCGAGGGAGGAAGCATGACCGACGGGCTTCCCATGGCCGTTCCCGCCCAGGATCTGCCGCCCCGCGTCCGGATCCACGAGGTCGGGGCACGTGACGGCCTGCAGAACGAGAAGACGGTCGTCCCCACCGAGGTCAAGGCGGAGTTCATCCGCCGGCTCGCCGACGCGGGACTGACCACGATCGAGGCGACCAGCTTCGTCCACCCCAAGTGGGTGCCCCAACTCGCCGACGCCGAGCAGCTGTTCCCCCTCGTCGGCGACATCGAGGGGGTAGCCCTGCCCGTTCTCGTACCGAACGAACGCGGTCTTGAGCGGGCCGCCGCCCTCGGTGCGCGCCGTATCGCCGTGTTCGGGTCCGCGACCGAGACCTTCGCGCAGCGCAATCTCAATCGCAGCGTCGACGAGTCGCTGGCCATGTTCGAGCCGGTCGTCGCCAAGGCCCGAGCGGACAGGATCCATGTCCGCGGCTATCTGTCCATGTGCTTCGGCGACCCGTGGGAGGGGCCCGTCCCCGTCCACCAGGTCGTCCGCGTCGCCAAGCAGCTCATGGACCTCGGCTGCGACGAGCTCAGCCTCGGCGACACCATCGGCGTGGCGACGCCCGGCCATGTACAGGCCCTGCTCGCCGCCCTGAACGAACAGCGCGTGCCGACCGATGCCATCGGCGTGCACTTCCACGACACGTACGGCCAGGCACTCGCCAACACCCTCGCCGCGCTCCAGCACGGCGTCAGAACCGTGGACGCCTCCGCGGGCGGCCTCGGCGGCTGCCCGTACGCGAAGAGCGCGACCGGAAACCTCGCCACCGAAGACCTCGTGTGGATGCTCCAGGGCCTCGGTATCGAAACCGGGGTCGACCTCGGCCGCCTCACCGCCACGAGCGTGTGGATGGCTGAACAGCTGGGCCGACCGAGCCCCTCCCGCACCGTCCGTGCCCTCTCCCACAAGGAGTGACTCCCCCATGTCCCTGGACCACCGGCTCACCCCCGAGCACGAGGAACTCCGCCGCACCGTGGAGCAGTTCGCCCACGACGTGATAGCGCCGAAGATCGGCGACTTCTACGAGCGCCACGAGTTCCCTTACGAGATCGTCCGCGAGATGGGCCGCATGGGCCTGTTCGGACTGCCTTTCCCCGAGGAGTACGGCGGCATGGGCGGT
The DNA here is from genome assembly GCF_045207475.1 of Streptomyces sp. NBC_00885. Taxonomy (NCBI): domain Bacteria; kingdom Bacillati; phylum Actinomycetota; class Actinomycetes; order Kitasatosporales; family Streptomycetaceae; genus Streptomyces; species Streptomyces sp. NBC_00885. The sequence continues at coordinate 5,492,861 of NZ_CP108796.1, read as the reverse complement.
GACTATCTCGCCCTCGGCATCGCCCTGGAGGAGCTGGCCCGCGTCGACTCCTCCGTCGCGATCACCCTCGAAGCGGGTGTCTCGCTCGGCGCGATGCCCGTGTACCGCTTCGGTACCGAGGAGCAGAAGCGGCAGTGGCTGCCGCAGCTGTGCTCGGGCGAGATGCTCGGCGCCTTCGGCCTGACCGAGCCGGGCGCGGGCTCGGACGCCGGCGGCACAAGGACGACGGCCGTCCGCGACGGTGACGAGTGGGTGATCAACGGCTCGAAGTGCTTCATCACCAACTCCGGTACGGACATCACGGGCCTGGTCACGGTCACCGCGGTCACCGGCCGCACGGCCGAGGGCAAGCCGCTGATCTCCTCGATCATCGTCCCCTCCGGCACCCCCGGCTTCACCGTCGCCGCCCCCTACTCCAAGGTCGGGTGGAACGCCTCGGACACCCGCGAGCTGTCCTTCGACGACGTACGCGTGCCGCTGGCGAATCTGCTGGGCGAGGAGGGCCGCGGCTACGCCCAGTTCCTGCGCATCCTCGACGAGGGCCGGATCGCCATCTCGGCGCTGGCGACGGGCCTCGCGCAGGGCTGTGTGGACGAGTCCGTGAAGTACGCCAAGGAGCGCCACGCGTTCGGCCGGCCGATCGGCGCCAACCAGGCCATACAGTTCAAGATCGCGGACATGGAGATGCGGGCGCACATGGCCCGGGTCGGCTGGCGCGACGCGGCCTCGCGGCTGGTCCAGGGCGAGCCGTTCAAGAAGGAGGCGGCGCTCGCCAAGCTGTACTCCTCAACGGTCGCTGTGGACAACGCGCGCGAGGCCACCCAGATCCATGGCGGCTACGGCTTCATGAACGAGTATCCGGTGGCCCGGATGTGGCGCGACTCCAAGATCCTTGAGATCGGCGAGGGCACGAGCGAGGTGCAACGGATGCTGATCGCCCGGGAGTTGGGGCTTACGGGCTGACCCGGTCGCCCCGGAGGGCGGGCTTGGGCCGGGACGCCCACTGGACAGTTTCTGAGGTTAGGCTAACCTACCTTCGAACTGCCCAGTGGCCGACCCGGCACGTACGAAAGCGGACATCATCATGCCCAACGCCCGCCCTTCCCATCTCACCCGTCGCGGTCTGCTCGCCGCGGGCAGCGCCCTCGGTCTCGGCGCGGCGCTGGCCGCCTGCGGCAGCGACGACAAAAAGGGCGGCACCGACAAGGCCGCCGAGAAGTCGGGCCCCTGGTCCTTCACCGACGACCGCGGCAAGAACGTCCAGTTGAAGGCGTTCCCGAAGAACATCGTCGCCTTCACCGGCACCGCCGCGGCCCTCTACGACTACGGCGTCAAGGTCAAGGGCGTCTTCGGCCCGACCACGACCAAGGACGAAAAGCCCGACGTCCAGGCGGGCGACCTCGATGTCACCAAGGTCAAGGTCATCGGCAATGTCTACGGCGAGTTCAAGATCGAGCAGTACGCGGCCCTGAACCCCGAGCTGCTCATCACCAACATGTGGGTCAAGGACGACCCGTGGTACGTCCCGCCGCAGTCCAAGGACAAGATCATGAAGCTGGCCCCCAGCGTTCTGCTGTGGGCGGCCGAGACCACGATGCAGAAGGCGCTGGAGCGCCACGCCGAACTCGCCGCATCGCTCGGCGGTGACGTCAAGGGCAAGAAGGCGGCCGATGCCAAGGCCCGCTTCGAGAAGGCCGCGGCCCGTCTGCGCGCCGCCGCCAAGGCCAAGCCCGACGTCAAGGTGCTCATCGGCTCCGGCACCCCGGAGCTCTTCTATGTCTCCGTGCCGAAGATGTCCGCCGACACCCTGTACTTCCAGGAGCTGGGCGTGAAGTTCGTCGAGCCGAAGCCGAACGCGCAGGGCTTCTTCGAGGAGCTCAGCTGGGAGAACGCCGGCAAGTACGGCGCAGACATCATCATCCTGGACAACCGCACCGGGACCCTCCAGCCCGACGCCCTCAAGAGCAAGCCGACCTGGACCCAGCTGCCCGCCGTCAAGGCCGGTCAGGTCGTCCCGCGCGTCACCGAGCCGATCTACTCCTACGACAAGTGCGCGCCGATCCTCGAAGACCTGGCCAAGGCCATCGAGACCGCGAAGAAGGTCGCCTGACCATGACGACGACGGCCGAGCTCGCCCCGTTCCGCTTCTTCGACCTGAAGGTTGTACGGACCAGGCGGCTTGGCCCGTCCATGGTCCGCGTGACCTTCGGGGGCGAGGACCTGAAGGCCTTCTGGGCCGGAGGCCGCGACCAGAGCCTCTCCCTCTTCCTGCCGCACCCCGGCCAGGAGACTCCCGTCGTACCGGTGCCCGAGGACGGTGACCTGTACGCCGCGCTCGGCGCCTGGCGTGCGTTGCCCGAGGACGTGCGCGCCGTGATGCGCTCGTACACCGTGCGGGAGCAGCGGCTCCAACCCGCAGAGCTGGACATCGACTTCGCCGTCCACGCCGACGGCGGACCCGCCTGCCGCTGGGCCCTCCAGGCAGCGCCCGGTCACCGGGTGACGGTGCTCGGCCCGGCCGTCGCCGACAACACCGCCGTGCGCTGCCGTCCGCCCGAGGACACAGACTGGGTGCTGATCTGGGCCGACGAGACCGCACTGCCCGCCGCCGCGGCGATCCTGGAGTGGCTGCCCGCCGGAATGCGGGCCCGGGTCTGGCTGGAGGTGCAGCACACCGAGGACCGCCAGGATGTGAGGACCGAGTCGGACGCCCATGTCACCTGGCTCGTACGGGAAGAGGGCGCCCCCTCGGCCCTGGAGGCGGTCAGCCGGGCGGACTTGCCCGAGGGCACGGGGTACGCCTGGATCGCGGGCGAATCGGGCAGCGTGAAGGCACTGCGCCGCCATCTGGTGCGCGAGCGTGAACTCGACCGCCGGCGCGTCACGTTCGTGGGCTACTGGCGGCGCGGCGTGAGCGAGGACGGCCTGCGCGAACAGGCCGAGGCGGGCGTGCCGGACGAAGCCGCGAGCGAGGCTGACGACATGTGAACAACGGCATAACAGCCGTGCCCCGAGGGGGCGAGGGACCGCTGGCCTGGAAAGTTAGGTTAGGCTAACCTTACTTCAGCATCCCTCGCCCCCCTCGCTTGTCCGGAGGACATCGCATGCGCTCGCACCTGCTCAATGACGTGACGGCGGAGAGCTATCGGCGCTCCGTGACCGAAGGAGTCGAGCGGGTGGCGCACCGACTCGCCACCACCCGGAAGCCGTTCACCGGGGTGACCGCCGACGAACTCGCTCCGGTGATCTCCGCGGTCGACCTCGACCGTCCGCTCGGCGACGCCTCCGCCGCCCTCGACGAGCTGGAGACCGTCTACCTGCGCGACGCGGTCTACTTCCACCACCCCCGCTACCTCGGCCACCTCAACTGCCCGGTCGTCATCCCGGCAGTGCTCGGCGAGGCCGTGCTCTCCGCGGTCAACTCCTCGCTCGACACCTGGGACCAGAGCGCGGGCGGCACCCTCATCGAACGGCGCCTCATCGACTGGACCGCGCAGCGGATCGGCCTCGGAGCCGCCGCCGACGGCGTGTTCACCAGCGGCGGCACACAGTCCAACCTCCAGGCGCTGCTGCTCGCCCGCGAGGAGGCCAAAACGACGGACCTGGCCAAGCTGCGTATCTTCACCTCGGAGTGCAGCCACTTCAGCGTGCAGAAGTCGGCGACGCTGCTGGGCCTCGGCCGCGAGGCCGTCGTCTCTATCCCCGTCGACCGCAACAAGCGGATGCAGACCCTCGCTCTCGCCGCCGAGCTGGCGCGCTGCACCCGTGACGGGCTGGTCCCCATGGCGGTCGTCGCGACAGCAGGCACCACCGACTTCGGCTCCATCGACCCCCTGCCCGAGATCGCCGGGCTGGCCGAGCAGTACGGCACCTGGATGCATGTGGACGCGGCGTACGGCTGCGGACTGCTGGCCTCCCCCACCCGCCGTCATCTCCTCGACGGCATCGAGCACGCCGATTCGGTGACCGTGGACTACCACAAGTCCTTCTTCCAGCCGGTGAGTTCGTCCGCCGTGCTGGTACGGGACGGGGCCACGCTCGGCCATGCCACGTACCACGCGGACTACCTCAACCCGCGGCGCACGCTGGAGGAGCACATTCCCAACCAGGTCGACAAGTCCCTGCAGACCACCCGCCGTTTCGACGCGCTGAAGCTGTGGATGACACTGCGCGTGATGGGCGCTGACGGCGTCGGGCAGCTCTTCGACGAGGTCTGCGACCTGGCCGCGGCGGGCTGGGAGCTGCTCGCCGCCGACCCGCGCTACGACGTCGTGGTGCAGCCGCAGCTGTCGACGCTGGTCTACCGCTACATCCCGTGGTCCGCCGCCGACCCCGCCGAGATCGACCGGGCCAACCTGTATGCCCGCAAGGCGCTGTTCGCGTCGGGCGAGGCCGTGGTGGCCGGTACGAAGGTCGGCGGCCGCCAGTACCTGAAGTTCACCCTGCTCAATCCCGAGACGACGACCGAAGACATCGCCGCCGTACTCGATCTGATCGCCGGCCACGCCGAGCAGTACCTGGGAGAGAATCTTGTCCACGCCTCATGAGCCCCTGGATTTCGTCGGTATCGGGCTCGGGCCCTTCAATCTCGGACTGGCCTGCCTGACCGAGCCGATCGCTGAACTGAACGGCCTCTTCCTGGAGTCCAAGCCGGACTTCGAGTGGCACTCAGGCATGTTCCTGGAGGGCTCCCACCTCCAGACGCCGTTCATGTCGGACCTGGTCACCCTCGCCGACCCCACCTCCCCCTACTCCTTCCTCAACTATCTGAAGGAATCGGGGCGGCTGTACTCGTTCTACATCCGCGAGAACTTCTATCCGCTGCGGACCGAGTACAACGACTACTGCCGTTGGGCCGCGGCCAAACTGAGCTCCATCCGCTTCAGCACCACCGTGACCCGGGTCGAGTACGAGAACGAGCTGTACGTCGTCCACACCGAGGACGGCGAACAGTTCCGCGCCCGGCGCCTCGTCCTGGGCACCGGCACCCCGCCGTACATCCCCGAGCCCTGCCAGGGACTGGACGGCGACCTTCTGCACAACTCGCGCTACCTCGACCACAAAGAGGCGCTGCAGCAGAAGGAGTCGATCACCCTCGTCGGCAGCGGCCAGAGCGCGGCGGAGATCTACTACGACCTGCTGTCCGAGATCGACGTACACGGCTACCGGCTCAACTGGGTCACTCGCTCCCCGCGGTTCTTCCCGCTGGAGTACACCAAGCTGACCCTGGAGATGACCTCGCCGGAGTACATCGACTACTTCCACGCGCTGCCCGAGGCCACCCGCTACCGCCTCGAATCCCAGCAGAAGGGCCTCTTCAAGGGCATCGACGGCGATCTCATCAACGAGATCTTCGACCTGCTCTACCAGAAGAGCCTCAAGGGCCCGGTCCCGACCAGACTGCTCACCAACTCCTCGCTCCGGAGCGCGCGGTACGACAGCGGGACATACACCCTCGGGCTGCGCCAGGAGGAGCAGGGCAAGGACTTCGAGCTGCAGACCTCGGGGCTGATCCTGGCCACCGGGTACAAGTACGCCGAGCCCGAATTCCTGGGGCCCGTCGCCGACCGTATCCGCCGTGACGGGCAGGGCCGCTTCGACGTCGCCCGCAACTACGCCATCGACACGGCGGGCCGCGAGATCTTCCTGCAGAACGCGGGGGTCCACACGCACTCCATCACCTCGCCCGACCTGGGCATGGGTGCGTACCGCAATGCCTACATCATCGGAGAGCTGCTGGGATCCGAGTACTACGCCGTCGAAAAGTCCATCGCGTTCCAGGAGTTCTCTGTATGACGTTCACCGTCCGTCCCCTCGATCCGTTCGCCGACGCCGAGCTGGTGCACGGGTGGGTCACCCACCCCAAGGCCGCGTTCTGGCTGATGCAGGACGCGAAACTGCAGGACGTCGAGCGCGAGTACATGGCCATATCGGCCCATGAGCACCACCACGCCTTCATCGGGCTGAAGGACGGCGAGCCCGTCTTCCTGATGGAGCGCTACGACCCGGCACACGTCGAACTCGTCGGGCTGTACGACCCCCGGCCGGGCGACGTCGGCATGCACTTCCTGGTCGCGCCGACCGATACGCCCGTGCACGGCTTCACCCGCGCGGTGATCACCGCGGTGATGGACACGCTCTTCGCGGACGAGGCCACCAAGCGCGTGGTCGTCGAGCCGGACGTGCGCAACAAGGCCGTGCACGCGCTCAACGAGGCCGTCGGCTTTGTGCCGGAGCGAGAGATCAAGAAGCCGGAGAAGGACGCGCTGCTGAGCTTCTGCACCCGCGCACAGTTCGAGGCGGCCCGGGGGGTGGCGGCATGACCCTCACCGACGCCGTGTCGCATCTGACGCCCGAGCTGTGGGAGCAGGCCAACCGGCTCCTCGTACGCAAGGCGCTGGCGGAGTTCTCGCACGAGCGGCTGCTGGTCCCCGAGTCGCTCGGCGAGGACCGCTACCGGGTTCTCAGCGACGACGCCGCGAGCGAATACCGCTTCACCGCGGGCCGGTTCGCGCTCGACCACTGGCAGGTCCACACCGACTCCATCACCCGGCACCGGGACGGCGAGAAGCAGCCCGTGGACGCGCTGGACTTCTTCATCGAACTGCGGGGCTCGCTGGGCCTGAGCGAGGAGATCCTGCCGGTCTATCTGGAGGAGATCTCCTCCACCCTCTCCGGCACGGCGTACAAACTGACCAAGAAGCCCGTCACCTCCGCCGAGCTCGCCACGGCCGGCTTCCAGGCCATCGAGACGGGCATGACCGAAGGCCACCCCTGCTTCGTGGCCAACAACGGCCGGCTCGGCTTCGGGGTGCACGAATACCTCTCGTACGCCCCCGAGACGGCAGGCGAGATCCGCCTCGTCTGGCTCGCCGCCCGGCGGGATGTCGCCACCTTCACGGCAGGCACCGGCCTCGACTACGAGTCACTCGTCCGGAGCGAGCTCGGCGAAGCGGCGCTCGCCCGCTTCGGCGGGCAGCTCAGCGCCCTCGGGCTCGACATCGCCGACTACTTCCTGCTGCCCGTCCACCCCTGGCAGTGGTGGAACAAACTGTCCGTCACCTTCGCCGCCGAGGTCGCCCAGCAGCGGCTCGTGTGCCTGGGGGCGGGCGACGACGACTATCTCGCGCAGCAGTCGATCCGCACCTTCTTCAACAAGAGCGCGCCGGCGAAGCACTACGTCAAAACCGCGCTGTCCGTCCTGAACATGGGCTTCATGCGGGGCCTTTCGGCCGCGTACATGGAGGCGACACCGGCGATCAACGACTGGCTCGCGGGCCTGATCGACAGCGACGACGTACTGAAGGCGGCGCGCTTCTCGATCATCCGGGAGCGGGCGGCGATCGGGTACCACCACCGCCAGTACGAGCGGGCGACCGACCGCTACTCGCCGTACCGCAAGATGCTCGCCGCGCTGTGGCGCGAGAGCCCGGTGCCGTCACTGCGGGCGGGCGAGCGGCTCGCGACCATGGCATCACTGCTCCATGTCGACCACCAGGACGCGTCGTTCGCGGGCGCGCTGATCGACGAGTCGGGGCTCGCTCCCGCCCAGTGGCTGCGCCGGTATCTGGACGCGTATCTGACGCCGGTGCTGCACAGTTTCTACGCGTACGACCTGGTCTTCATGCCGCACGGCGAGAACGTCATCCTCGTCATCGGCGAGGACGGCACGGTCCAGCGGGCGATCTTCAAGGACATCGCCGAGGAGATCGCGGTGATGGACCCGGACGCGGTGCTGCCGCCGGCCGTCGAACGGATCCGCGCGGACGTCCCCGACGACATGAAGCTGCTGTCCGTCTTCACGGACGTCTTCGACTGCTTCTTCCGCTTCCTGGGAGCCACGCTGGTCGCGGAGGGGCGGCTGGACGAGGAGACGTTCTGGCGGACGGTCGCGGAGTGCGTGCTGGCCTACCAGGAGTCGGTGCCGCATCTGGCGGACAAGTTCCGGGAGTACGACATGTTCGCGGACGAGTTCGCGCTCTCCTGCCTCAACCGGCTCCAGCTGCGCAACAACAAGCAGATGGTGGACCTGGCGGACCCGGCGGGGGCGCTGCAGCTGGTCGGCGCGCTGGAGAACCCGATCGCGCGGTTCTCCCACTGAACGGGCGGGCGCGCCGGTGACTACGGTCCCTCACCGGCACGCCCGTCCCTCTTTCGTCGATCAGCCCGAAGGCCAGGGCACCTGCGGGCTGCGGTAGAAGTCGATTCCCAGCGCCTCCATCCGCGGTCCCTGCGCCGCCAGCCGCAGCCGGTACGCCTCCCAGTCGTGCGTGGACGCCGCCGACCAGCCCAGCTCCGCGACCCCCACCACCCTCGGGAACGCCATGAACTCGATGTGGTCGCTCGTCGAGATCGTCTCCGACCACAGCGGTGCCTCGACCCCCGCCACCGCCGACGCCGGAGCGCCCGGCAGATACGCGCCCGGATCCCAGTCGTACGCCTTGCGCACCTCGACGAAGCCCGCCCAGTCCAGCCCCAGCGGGGTGTCCTTGTTGTACTTCATGTCGAGGTAGATCCGGTCCGCGGGCGACAGGATCAGCCCGGTGCCGTTCCGCGCGGCCCTCGCGACCTGCGCCTTCTCCTGGGCGCTGGTGCCGTCCAGACCCCAGTACTGCGCGAGCGCGCCCTTCGCGGGCGTGGCGCCGGTCAGCTGGTGCCAACCGACCACCGTCTTCCCGTACTTGGCGACGACCGGCTGCACCTTGTCCATGAACGCCACATAGTCCGCATGGCTGGTGGAGTGCGCCTCGTCGCCGCCGATGTGGAGGTACTTGCCGGGTGTCAGCGCGGCGAGCTCGCGTACGACGTCGTCCACGAAGTCGTACGTCAGGGCCTTCGGCACACAGAGCGAGCTGAAGCCGACGTCCGTACCGGTGTAGAGCGGCGGTGCGACGCCGTTGCAGTTCAGCTGGGCGTACGAGGCGAGCGCGGCGTTCGTGTGGCCCGGCATGTCGATCTCCGGGACGACCTCCAGATAGCGGGAGGCGGCGTGGCCGAGGATCTCCTTGTACTGGGCCTTGGTGTAGTAGCCGCCGGGCCCGCCGCCGACCTGGGTCGAGCCGCCGTAGGTGGCCAGACGCGGCCAGGAGTCGATGGCGATCCGCCATCCCTGGTCGTCGGAGAGATGCAGATGCAGCTTGTTGATCTTGTAGAGCGCGAGCTGGTCGATGTAGAGCTTGACCTGGTCGACGGTGAAGAAGTGCCGGGAGACGTCGAGCATCGCGCCCCGGTAGGCGTAGCGCGGGGTGTCGGTGACGGTGCCGCCCGCGACCTGCCACGGGCCACGCTGGCGGGCGTCCTTCTCCACGGCCGCGGGCAGCAGTTGGCGCAGCGTCTGCACGGCGTGGAAGAGGCCGGCAGGCTTGCGGGCGGTGAGGGTGAGCCCGGCGGGGGACGACTGGAGCCGGTACCCTTCGTCGCCGAGGGCGCGCTCGTCGGCGCTCAGCCGCAGCCGGATGCCGCCGGGGGCGGGGCCGTCAGTGAGGGGCAGGGCGTATCCGGTGGACGGCCGCAGAATCCCGGCGAGGTACGTGCCGATCTGCTGTGCCTCGCGGGAGCGCTGGTCGACCCGGATCCGGGTCCAGGGAGTGAGCGTGTACGGAGCGCCGCCCGGGCTCACGGACGCGGGCGCGGGGACGATCTGCCCCAGCGGCCGTGGGGTGGACGCGGACCGGTCGGGCACCGACCGGTCGGGCGCGGGCCCGGCGCCGATGGCGGCGATGCCCGCGGCGGCGACAAGCAGCAGCGAGCCGAACAGACGGGGTAACGCTCTGGGCTGTCTCACAGGCTGGGTCCCTTCGACGGGCGTCGCAACTGTGGTGCTGAACAACCGAACGGCAGTCATCATGCGTACCGTGCACCCCAGTTGAGGTCAAGGTGTAGACCACTCCCTCAAGCCTCAGGTGAAAGAATCACCGCATGGCGGAAATCATCCAGAAGGACGGCACCTGGACCTTCGACGGGGACACGGTGCGCATCGTGCCCGGCAGCGACAAGAACGTCAGTCTGCTGCGCAAGACCCTCGGGGAAGTCGCCGTACCCCTGACCGCGCTCGCCGGGATCTCCTTCGAGCCCGGCAAGAAGTCCGGACGCCTGCGACTGCGGCTGCGCAACGGCGCCGACCCGCTGCTGCAGATCACCGGCGGCAAGCTGGAGGACAGCTCCGCCCCTTACCGGCTCACCGTCGAGAACGACCGCACCGGCGTCGCCGAGTACTTCGTCGACGAGGTCCGCAACGCCCTGCTCCTCGACCAGGTGCAGACCGGCCCCGTCGACACCTATCTCCTGCCGGGCCCCGCCCTGCCCATCACCGTCGGCGCGGGAGACGGCACCGCCACCTTCGACGGTGAGCGGATCCGGCTGGAGTGGAACTGGAAGACCGAGGAGTCCAAGTCGTCCGGCGGCGCCCGCAGCATCGCCCTGGAGGACGTGGAGGCGGTGGAGTGGCTGCCCTCGGCCGGTCTGGAGAACGGCTACCTGCGGTTCCGGGTGACCAAGGTCGGCTCCCCGCCCCCACCGAAGTACGACCCGTACGCCGTGGAGCTGTGGGGCTTCCGCAAGGACCCCCTGATGGCGCTGGTCGGGGCCGCCGTAACGGCACGGATGCCGCATCCGTACGCACCGCAGGACGCCGTGTCGGCCCCCGCGTCCGGCAGCGACGATCATGACGCGCTGCTGCGCCGGCTCCGGGAGCTGGGCGAGCTGCATCAGGCCGGGATACTGACGGAAGAGGAGTTCACCACCGCAAAACGGGCGGTTCTCAAGCACCTCTGAGTGAGATGTGCCCGCAATCGGGCAGGATTCTTGCATTCGCGACAGGTGACCCCGCAATATCTACGGGTGCTCGAACGCCGCCCATCGTCGCACGACGATCTCATCGACCATCTGGTGCGCAGCACCGCGCTCCAGCGCGGTGAGGCGGCCCGTGTGGTGCTCGACGTGCTGGCGTACTTCGACGAGAGGACCGAGGAATTCGTCCGCCGCCGCCACCGCGAGCTGCAATCGGGTGGCCTGGCGAACACGGAGATCTTCGAGCGCATCGCGGCCGAGCTGCCGTACCGCGCCGTCGCGCCGCCGGAGCTCTCGCTCCGCCAGCTGCGCCGCATCGTCTACGGCTGACCGGCCGGGCACACACCTGATCTACCGGAGGGCAAAACTCTATGTGTGGAATTGTCGGTTACATCGGCAAGCGTGACGTGGCTCCGCTGCTGCTCGAAGGCCTGCAGCGGCTGGAGTACCGGGGCTACGACTCCGCGGGCATCGTGATCACGAGCCCCAAGGCCCCCGGCCTGAAGATGGTCAAGGCCAAGGGCCGGGTCCGTGACCTGGAGGCCCGGGTCCCCAAGCGCTTCGCCGGCACCACCGGCATCGCACACACCCGCTGGGCCACCCATGGCGCCCCGAGTGACATCAACTCCCACCCGCACCTCGACCCCGAGAACAAGGTCGCGGTCGTCCACAACGGCATCGTCGACAACGCCGCCGAGCTGCGCGCGAAGCTGGAGGCCGACGGCGTCGTCTTCGCCTCCGAGACCGACACCGAGGTGATCACGCACCTGATCGCCCGCTCCCAGGCCGAGAAGCTCGAGGAGAAGGTCCGCGAGGCGCTCAAGGTCGTCGAGGGCACCTACGGCATCGCCGTCATGCACGCCGACTTCAGCGACCGCATCGTCGTGGCCCGCAACGGCTCCCCGGTCGTCCTCGGCATCGGCGAGAAGGAGATGTTCGTCGCCTCCGACGTCGCCGCGCTGATCTCCCACACCCGCCAGGTCGTCACCCTCGACGACGGCGAGATGGCCACCCTGAAGGCCGACGACTTCCGGACGTACACGACCTCGGGCACGCGCACCACCGCCACCCCCGAGACCGTCGAGTGGGAGGCCGCCTCCTACGACATGGGCGGCCACGACACGTACATGCACAAGGAGATCTCCGAGCAGTCCGACGCGGTGGACCGCGTCCTGCGCGGCCGTATCGACGAGAAGTTCTCCACCGTGCACCTCGGCGGGCTGAACCTGGACGCCCGCGAGGCCCGTGGCATCCGCCGTGTGAAGATCCTCGGCTGTGGCACCTCGTACCACGCGGGCATGATCGGCGCCTCGCTGATCGAGGGCCTGGCCCGGATCCCCGCGGACGCCGAGCCGGCCTCCGAGTTCCGCTACCGCAACCCCGTCGTGGACCCCGACACCCTGTACATCGCCGTCTCCCAGTCCGGTGAGACGTACGACGTGCTCGCGGCCGTCCAGGAGCTCAAGCGCAAGGGCGCCCGCGTCCTCGGCGTGGTCAACGTGGTGGGCTCCGCGATCGCCCGCGAGGCCGACGGCGGCGTGTACGTGCACGCCGGCCCCGAGGTCTGCGTCGTGTCCACCAAGTGCTTCACCAACACCGTGGTCGCCTTCGGGCTGCTCGCCCTGCACCTGGGCCGCATCCGCGACCTCTCGGTCTCCGACGGCAAGCGGATCATCGAGGGCCTGCGCAAGCTGCCCGCGCAGATCAGCGAGATCCTTGAGGGCGAGGCCGAGATCAAGAAGCTCGCCGAGGAGTACGCGGGCGCCAAGTCGATGATGTTCATCGGCCGTGTGCGTGGCTACCCCGTGGCTCTTGAGGCCTCCCTGAAGCTCAAGGAGATCTCCTACATCCACGCCGAGGCCTACCCGGCCTCCGAGCTCAAGCACGGTCCGCTGGCGCTCATCGAGCCCGCGCTGCCGACGGTCGCGATCGTCCCGGACGACGAGCTGCTGGAGAAGAACCGCGCGGCCCTGGAGGAGATCAAGGCCCGCAGCGGCCGGATCCTCGCCGTCGCGCACCGCGAGCAGGAGAAGGCCGACCACACGATCGTGGTGCCGAAGAACGAGAACGAGCTGGACCCGATCCTGATGGGCATCCCGCTCCAGCTCTTCGCGTACCACACGGCCCTGGCCATGGGCCGCGACATCGACAAGCCGCGCAACCTGGCAAAGTCGGTCACCGTCGAGTAGGTCGCCCCACTTCTGGTCGTACCGCAACCATCAATTGAGCAACCCCAACGGCGATCAACCACCTCCGCGAGAGCGGCGGCGGTTTAGCCGCAAAGAGGGGCGGTCCCCCTTGCGCAGCCACCTTTGCGTAGGGGGGACCGCCTTTTGGGTAAGCCGGCGCGGCCCAGGCGCCGGCTTTGCGGCTGCCTCAGCCGGTGGCCGTCACTCCACGGCCGGCAGCGCGTCCGGAGAAGGTCGGCCACTTGGCGAGTGCGGCCGTCGCGCCGTACCAGGCCGCCAGGCCCGCGACCGCGCCGACCCAGCCGCCCGCCTTGGCCAGACCGTCGTTGTCCGCGAAGGAGGCGATGCCTATGAGCAGCAGCGAGACGAACAGCAGCCCGTAGACGCCCTGTCCGAACAGTCCGCTGCCTGCGGACGCGGCGGTCAGGGTGAGTGCGAGCAGCGCCCACAGCAGCAGGAAGAGGCCTGCGGCCTCGGCCGACATCTCCGTGCCGACCCCGGTGCCCCAGGTGAACCAGAAGGCGCCGAGACCCGAAAACGCCGTGCCCGCACCGGCGTTGCCCGCGCGGTACTCGAGAAGACCGATGATGAACAGTGCGACGCCGCCCACCCACGTCGCGAGACCGGCGGCGTCCGTCGCCGCCACATTGTCGATGACACCGGTGTGGCCGACGCCGAACGCCAGCAGGGTCAGTCCGAGCGCGAGGTGGCCGAGAGTCGAGGTAGTAGCGCTTCCCGCAGAGACTTCGTTGTCCACGGCGGGCTCCCTTCGTGTCCTGTGCAGTTGTGCTGCTTCCCAGCCACCCTTATCTACCCTTCACAAGCGCACAATCCACCTGTACGGGTGGGTAGATTTCCGTGCACACCAAGGGAGTTGACCCCGCGCGACCTGGGCGGAAAGCGCAAGTGGAAGCGTGATTACGGGTTGGCTACGGGATGACGACAACAGGCCGTTGCGCGCGCTTCGCGAGCCGTCCCGCCACCGAGCCGAAGAGGCGCCCGACGATGCCGTGCGTCGAGCCGACCACAATCGCGTCGGCCGAATACTCCCGGCCGACCTCCTCCAGCTCGTGGCAGATGTCACCACCGCGCTCGACCAGGATCCAGGGCACCTCGGCGAGATAGTCCGCACAGGCGAGCTCCAGGCCCAGCACCTCGGTGCGGTGATCGGGGACATCCACGAAGACCGGGGGCTCACAGCCCGCCCAGACGGTGGTGGGCAGCCGGTTGGCGACATGGACGATGATCAGGCCGGAACCGGACCTCTTGGCCATGCCGATGGCGTAGGCGAGCGCCCGCTCACTGGACGTCGACCCGTCGAAGCCGACGACGACTCCGTGCCGGAAGGCCGGATCGCAGGAATGACGTGTCTCTTCTGCCGCCTGGAGGTCCGACGTGGGGTCGGCGACCTGCTTGCGGTCCGCGGGTTCGGGGAATTCGTGACCGGCCATCGGTGTCTCGGCGTTCAGATCCTCATGGGAGGGCGACGGTGGGCGGCAGAGCTGTGTCCGGGAATCATCTTCCCTGGCGCATACCCCCAAGGGTACGGCGACACTCCTTCCCCTGCCCAGAGCCCACAGGCCCTCCTCCGGCGTTCCAGGGAGCATGCCCGAGCCCGCCCCGTATGGCAATGCCGCTTGGTATGTACAGCCGTCCGGCACACTGCCGGGACGACTCAGGGTGACCGAACCGCTGCGCCCGTCGTTGGCACCTCGGTCACCCCGCCGCCTCCAGGGAGCTTCCGTGTCCGCACCACCGTCCGCCCCCGCCTCCGCCCCCTCTCCCGCCCCCTCCCCGGCCCCGCAGCACGGACGGCGCCGCGCGCCGCGACGGCAGCAGGAGGCGCCCGCCGGGCCCGTCGGGTGCGTCCCGCACCCCTCGTCCGAGTCCGCCGGCGACGTGGTCCGCTGGGCGGCCTTCAGCTGTGTGCTCGTGCCTGTCGTGCTGGTCGTGTACGGGACGTCCGTCGGCGGGGCGGCCGCCGCTGCCCTCGGTCTCGCCGCGGTCACCGCCGCCTGCCGGGTGCTGCTGCGCCAGTCCGAGCGCGGTGCGGCCCGTGCCCGTACGGCCGAGGCCACCCCAACGCGCGGCCGCCGCGCCCGGACCGGTCCGGGGGCGCGCCGGGGCGGTCGGCACGGGGCGGGAAGTGCGCCCGGCGGCTGACGGGTTCGTACACTCGCACCCGTATGATTTCAGCCAACTTCGCGTCACTGGCTCCCCCTTGGCGAAATGGCCTGCCAACCCCCTTGCCACCAGGGAAGAAAGGACTATTCGCGGCCCTTGCGCCCTACGTGGATGGGCCATGAGTGCCAGGCGCACTTCCCTGGGCGCCCGCCAAGTGGAACGCTTCGTGATCGAATGCTTCGCGCCAAGTTGCCATGTCGACATAGCGGGGCATGCCGAACTTGTCACGTCGGCGCCACGGGACACAGTAGATTCGATCATGAGTATCGAAGACTCGGGACTCGTGCAAAACCGAGGGGAAACGTGCAGGAGCGAAAGGCCCGAAACGAACGGGGAGACGCGAACACCGAGGGGGGCTTAGCGTCATGAGTCAGGACTCCGCCGCACCGGAGGCAGCGCGGAAGCTTTCCGGCCGCCGGCGCCGGGAGGTTGTCGCGGTGCTGCTGTTCAGCGGCGGCCCCATCTTTGAAAGTTCCATCCCGCTCTCGGTGTTCGGAATTGACCGTCAGGACGCCGGAGTTCCCCGCTATCGACTGCTCGTCTGCGGTGGCGAGGAGGGCCCGCTGCGGACCACCGGCGGGCTCGAACTGACCGCGCCGTACGGCCTTGAAGCCATCGGCAGAGCAGGCACCGTCGTCGTACCGGCATGGCGGTCGATCACGTCACCGCCACCGCCCGAGGCGCTCGACGCGCTGCGCCGGGCGCATGAGGAGGGGGCCAGGATCGTCGGCCTGTGCACGGGTGCGTTCGTACTCGCGGCGGCCGGTCTGCTTGACGGCCGCCCGGCCACCACGCACTGGATGTACGCGCCGACACTGGCCAAGAGATATCCGTCCGTCCATGTCGATCCGCGCGAGCTGTTCGTCGACGACGGCGATGTGCTCACCTCCGCGGGGACGGCGGCCGGAATCGACCTGTGCCTCCACATCGTGCGCACCGACCACGGCACGGAGGCGGCCGGGGCGCTGGCCCGCAGGCTGGTCGTGCCGCCGCGCCGCAGTGGGGGGCAGGAGCGGTATCTGGACAGGTCTTTACCAGAGGAAATCGGGTCGGACCCGCTGGCCGAGGTCGTCTCGTGGGCGCTGGAGCATCTCCACGAACAGTTCGATGTGGAGACCCTGGCGGCCCGGGCGTACATGAGCCGGCGCACCTTCGACCGGCGATTCCGTTCGCTGACCGGCAGCGCGCCGCTGCAATGGCTGATCACCCAGCGGGTGCTTCAGGCCCAGCGGCTGCTCGAGACCTCCGACTACTCGGTCGACGAGGTCGCGGGCCGCTGCGGCTTCCGCTCGCCGGTGGCGCTGCGTGGCCATTTCCGGCGCCAGCTGGGATCCTCACCGGCCGCGTACCGGGCCGCCTACCGGGTCCGCCGTCCGCAGAGCGAGTCCGCACCGCCCCCGGTGGTGGAGGCCGTCGTACCGGCGCAGGCGGGCCCCCAGGCCAGAAGGACCGCGGCGGCGGCCGGAGCGACGGGACCGGCGGCCACATCGGCCGCTCCGCCGGAGCTCGGGAAGCCTCCTTCCGACGCGTACGCGTCGGGCCACGGCCGTCCGAGCCTGCCGGGCCAGCGGAGTGCGCCATAGTCCGACGGGATGCGACGCCCCCCGATCGCCGGGGGACCTAAGGTAGGACGCATGAACGATCGCATGGTGTGGATCGACTGCGAGATGACCGGGCTCTCGTTGGCGGACGACGCACTCATCGAGGTGGCCGCACTGGTCACCGACTCGGAACTGAACGTGCTCGGCGAAGGGGTGGACATCGTGATCCGCCCGCCGGACGCGGCGCTGGAAACGATGCCCGAGGTGGTGCGGCAGATGCACACCACCTCGGGCCTCCTCGACGAGCTTGCGGGCGGCACCACGCTCGCGGCCGCCGAGGAGCAGGTCCTGGCGTACGTACGCAAGCACGTCAAGGAGCCCGGCAAGGCTCCCCTGTGCGGAAACTCGGTCGGCACCGACCGCGGCTTCCTGCTGCGTGACATGCCCAAGGTGGAGCAGTACCTCCACTACCGGATCGTCGATGTCTCCTCGGTCAAGGAACTGGCACGCCGCTGGTACCCGAGGGCGTACTTCAACAGTCCGGAGAAGAACGGCAACCACCGGGCGCTGGCGGACATCCGCGAATCCATCGCGGAGCTTCGCTACTACCGGGAGGCGGTCTTCGTGCCGCAGCCCGGACCGGACTCGGAGACCGCGAAGAAGATCGCGGCGAAGCACGTGCTTCCCGCGGAGTAGGGCCGGAGGGGGCGAGCGCCAAGGGGGCGTAAACCCGGGCGCGAGCACCCTCCGGGACCCTGTACACTTTTTCTCGGCCGGTCGGAAAGTGACCGGTCGTGGTGGGTATAGCTCAGCTGGTAGAGCACCTGGTTGTGGTCCAGGATGTCGCGGGTTCGAGTCCCGTTACTCACCCTGAATGATCAAGGGCTGACCTGTGAGAACGGGTCGGCCCTTCTTCATGCCCGAAACGTCGGGAACACAACGGGAGCGCAGCCCCTGGCCCGACCCTGGAGCGCCCCGGGGGACGGCACGGTCAGCTCAGGTCCAGTGGCGGCAGGACGCCGTGTGGCAGTCCCGACGCCGATGGCGCCACACGATCCAAAAGCGCCTCGAGGCGCACGGCGGACAGTGGCGGCACGACTGGGGCCGCGGCCATGGCTCGTCGAGGAGCCGACCGTACCCGGCGACATCCCCACTGGCCCGCTACGCGCCCCGCCGAAGGTCTACCGGCTGTCGAGGATCTTCGTGCGCCGGTCCTGGCACTCGGGAGGCCTCGACCAATCCCCTCCGGTCGGGGCATGGCGCGCCCGTATCAGGAACCGTCCGCGGCCCCACCCGGAGAGGCATCCACGCGCTCGGGCCCTTCCCACTGTCGGGCGATCCGGCTGAGGCGCGACGCCTGAGCCAGCGGAGAGAACAGCGAGCGAATGAAGGGGAACGCGATCAGCCAGACCATTCCCCCCAAAATGGCCACCAGGCACACAATGGCCGAGCCGGTGTGAGGCTTCGCCTTCGGCGTCGCGAGCCAAACAAGCGAGATTGTGACTGCGGCGACCTGCAAGATCCCGAACACCGCCCAAGCCATAGCGACGACCTGCCCCAACATGCTTCTCATGACTGGGCGCAGATACTTGAGAGCGGCTCTCCCGTCGGGTCGCGGGAGTCCGTTGGCCCGGTCCCGTTCCATCTCGTCGCCGATCTCGACAAGGGCGGCAGCGGCTTTGCGCTCTGAGTTGGCCAGCTCGACTGCTGCCACAAGCACGAGAACCGGTGCGACGGCGGCGATGCTGGCCGCAAAGGGTTCGGTCATCTGCATCCGGCAAGCGTGCCCATAATGCAGCGCGGTCCGCGCCCGTTTGAGTCACGGATGAGTGACATCAGCGGCGCCGCGACCTCACGCCAGTACGACGCCCACCGCGATGGCGGGTAGCGCGCAACCGGCACGGCGCGGCAGTGCTCCGCAATCTGACGCAATCCGCAGGCGCTCTCCAACTGTCCGGCGCATCCTGGACCACCAACCAGCCAGCACGGAGGGCCCTTGACTCTCAGGTTCATCGGCACCACCAGCGACGGCGGCGACTGTCCCACCCTTTACGAGGTCGAGGCGACGGGCGGCATCCTCGTCCAAGGCGAGCGTCTGACCGACCCCGCGCAACTGGCCAGACTCCGCGATGTGAAGGACTCCGAGACAGTCGTCATCGTCCCGCGTGACCTCCTCACCCGCTTCGCCCCGCGGAGCGAGTCTGCGGGCATGGTGCCGTTCACGGAAGTGGGCCACCTGTTCAGCGACTTCAAGCACACGGCATGGAGGCTGGAGACCCGCCCGGGCTACGCCTCCGACCGCAACAGCCCGAAGTGGCAGCGGTGGCAGGCCGGGGAAGACATCGCCGCCGAGCCGTTCGACGACTGGCGCAACAACGTCGCCGCACAGGTGTCGCAGGGGAAGCGGTTCGAGCGGGTCCGCGTCGTTGACACACCGCCCACCGACGGGCAGCGGTTCCTGCTCGCCTCCGGCCTCGGCAATGTCGCCGCAGGCGAGGACATCCGCAACCTCACCCGCGCGGCAGCCGAACGCTACGGCCTGCCGGACTGGGACTTCTGGCTCTTCGACTCCCGCACCCTGGTGCGCTTCGTGTTCGACGAGCAGGACACCACCCTCGGCGTCATCGTCAGCGAGAACCCCAGCGAAGTCCTCGCCGCATGCCAGGCCCGGGACACGGCATGGCATCACACAACCCGTACGGCCGATTTCACGAGGCAGGTACGTTCCACCGTGTGAGCACGGATTTCCAGCAGGCCAGCCCCCTCCTCGCAGGCATCGGGGAGGGGGCGCCTCGCTTTTGGTCGTGCCCGAGGGCAGCCCAGCGACAGAACGAGCCAGTGGCCTGGCCCGTGCGTCCGGATCGCGCCTTTGCCCAACCCTCGTACCGGTGCTGCAATTTCGAGAAATAGCAGTGAGAGGGGAAGCGTCATGAAGCTACGCTTTGTCGGCACCACCTCGGGCGGCGGCAACTGCCCGACGCTGTACGAGACCGACCGCGGCACCATCGTCGTCCAGGGCTACAAGGTCACCGACGAGGAGGCCCTCGGCCAACTGCGGGACGTCCTCGACGGCGAGACGTTCGTCGAGATCCCCCGCGAACTCCTCACCCGATTCGCACCCAAGGAGTGACGTGCCCGACCTGATCACGGGCGAGGCGTTCGGCCGCCTCTTCGAGGACTTCGAGCACACCGCGTGGCGGCTGGAGACCCGCACGCTCTACACCGTCGACGAGGAGCAGGAGCCCTTCGCCCGCCACCGGCGCGGCGAGAACCCCGGCACCGACTGGTTCCGGCCATGGCTCGACACCATGCGCCGCGGCATCGAGCAGGGCAAGCGGATCGAGCGCGTACGGGTCGTCCCGGACGTCCTGACGGACTACCTCGAATTCGAGCTGTGGCTGTGCCAGTTCAACGTCCAAGTCGGCGAGGACATCCGGTATCTGTCGCAGGACCAAGCGGACAAGCTCGGCCTGCCAGGCTATGACTACTGGCTCTTCGACTCCCGTCGGCTGGGCCGTATGCACTTCACTGCGGATGGCGTCCCCCTCGGTACCGAGATGATCGAGGATCCTGCCGAAGTGGTCAGGCACAGCTACCTGCGTGACACGGCCTGGCACCACGCCATTCCGTATGCCGACTACGTCGCCGGGCGGACCGTCACCCGGTGACAAAGATCCACGAAGCGCGTGAAGCGCTCGGCCAGCGCCTCCGTGAACTCCGCCGTGACGCATCGCTCAACGGCAAAGGGCTCGCGGAGGCGTTGGGCTGGCCGGCCAGCAAGGTCAGCAAGATTGAGCTCGGCAAGCAGACCCCGTCCGAGGCGGACATCTCCGCATGGGCCTGTGCCTGCGGCGCTCCGGACGCGGCCTCCGCGCTGACTGCGGCGCTGCGCAACCTCGAGACCCAGTACGCGGAATGGCGACGCCAGCTTCGTGACGGGACGAAGCTGCGGCAGCAGGCCCTCGCCGAGGTTGACGCCACGACCCGCACCATCCGCGCCTTCGAGAACACGTGGGTGCCTGGCCTGCTGCAAACGCCGGAGTATGCGCGCTGCCGCCTCGCCGAGGTCGTCGACCTGTACGGCATCGTCAACGACATCGACGCCGGCGTGCAGGCCCGCATGGAGCGACAGAACGCGCTCTACCAACCAGGCCGGCGCTTCCACTTCGTCATCACCGAGGCGGTGCTGCGGTACGGGACGGCACCCCGCGGCGTGATGGCTGGGCAGATCGACCGCCTGATGAGCGCCACGTCGCTCCCGTCCGTCCGGCTTGGCATTGTCCCGTTCGGCGTGCGCCTGCCTGTCAGCCCACTTCACGGGTTTTGGCTCTTCGACAACCGAATCGTCATGGTCGAGACGTCGCCGCGGAGATGCGTCTCACGCAGCCCGAGGAGCTGACCCTGTACCGCGCCGTCTTCGATCGGCTCGCCACCATGGCGCGGTACGGCACCGATGCACGCCAGCTGCTGCACGCCGCGATGGACGCACCAGCCTCATAAGGCGCAACCTCTCCGGCAGTTGGAGAAATCCCGAGCAATTTCCTCGGGCTTTCTCGGCAACGTTCCTACGGTCAGTGACAAGCCAGTCACTGCGACCGAGGGCGCTTTCGATGAACTGCACCTACTGCGGGCTGCCCGGCGCTGACCGTCTCGTGGGGATCGTCCACAGCAACAGCAACAGCGGCGGCGGCTGGACGAAGCGCGCACACTCCTCCTGCGCCGACGCCCGCGGAGTCAAGGCCCTCGACGAGCGTCTGCCCGCCGCGCGGGAAACTGCGACGGCAAGGAGCGCGGCATGACCACCTCCCTGCCGGACCTCCCCGCCATCGGGACGCTGACCCAGCGCCAGCAGCGCGGCATGGACTGTGTGTTCTGCGGGATCGTCCTCACCGCCGGGACCGCGGTCGACATCGGGGGCGAGCATTTCTTCCGCCGCCTCGACATGCGCACCCGCTGGTTTCCCCGCCGCTGCCGGACATGCCCGCGGCGAGGCCAGTCGTGACCGCCCCGGCCAAGCCTCGATCAGCCCGGAGGGTGTGCCGGCGCCAGCCAGTGCCGCCCGCAGGAAGCCTGAACTACGAGCAGTACGCCGGTCGCGCGTGCTTCGCCTGCGGCAAGCAGCTGACCGTCGGCGCCGTCTCGTGCGGGCGAGCCACCGGCCGACAGGGCGCGCACAAACTCGACGTCGAGGTGTGGGCCTGCCCCTGAATCCCCCATGAGCCCCGCCTCGGCCGATGACTCCGGCCAGGAACCCCGGCCGAGGCGGTGACGGGCCCCTGCTACGGGCCCAGCACGTGCACGACGGGGCGAGGAGAGGCCTCGCGCCGAGAACACACAAGGGAGCATCGCCAACCACGCCACCCTTCGCACGGGCCGGCTCACCATCGAATGATGTAAGAAACATCAGCTCTGTCGCGACGGACGAGCCGCCCGTCCCCGTAGAGCAGGTGTCGGAGCAATCCCCGGCACCCGAATGCCGCCCCGGTCTGCCTGCGTCCCCCGTCGCGGACAGGCCGGGGCCCTTGATCGTTTCTACGAGGACTCGCGTACGACAAGCTCCGTCGGCAGCACGATCTGCGGTCGCCCCGTCGTCCGCCCCGAAATTTCCTCAAGCAGCACCCGCGCCATCGTGCGCCCCATCTCCTCGATCGGCTGGCGCACGCTCGTCAGCGCCGGGTCCATGTGGCGGGCCACCGCCGAGTCGTCGAAGCCGACCAGCGCCACGTCGTCCGGGATCCGGCGGCCTGACTCGCGCAGCACCTGGCGGGCGCCCGCCGCCATCACGTCGGAGGCCGCGAAGACCGCGTCCAGTTCGGGGCAGCGCTCCAGCAGGTCCCGCATCGCACGGCGGCCGCCCTCCTCGGTGAAGTCCGCGGGGGCCGTCAGCCGGGCGTCCGCGGGCAGGCCCGCCGCCGTCAGGGCGGCGCGGTAGCCCTCCAGGCGGCACTGCGCGCCGTACACGTCCAGGCGTCCGGTGATCGTCGCGATCGAGCGGCGGCCGCGGGCGGCCAGGTGCGTCACCGCGCTGCGGGCGCCCTCGAAGTTGTCGGAGTCGACCGCGGCGAGCGTCTCGTCGGCGGAGCGGCGGCCGCTGATCACGGCCGGGATGGAGAGGTCCTCCAGCATCTCGGGGATCGGGTCGTCGGCGTGCACCGAGACCAGCAGGACGCCGTCGACGCGGTGGGCGGCAAGGTACTGGGCCAGGCGGCGGCGCTCGCGGTCGCTGCCGGCGAGGGTCAGCAGCAACTGCATGTCG
Source organism: Streptomyces sp. NBC_00885 (assembly GCF_045207475.1). Classification (NCBI taxonomy): domain Bacteria; kingdom Bacillati; phylum Actinomycetota; class Actinomycetes; order Kitasatosporales; family Streptomycetaceae; genus Streptomyces; species Streptomyces sp. NBC_00885. The sequence goes on along the minus strand of NZ_CP108796.1, from coordinate 5,469,903 downwards.
GTGTCGGCGAGGGCCGCGCCGACACCGCGGACCATGTCGGAGAAGTACGGCTCGGCGAAGAAACGGTCCTCCGGCTCCGGGACGACCAGGGCGATCGCGTCGGTGCGGTTGGCGGCCAGCGCGCGGGCCGCACGGTTGGGTACGTACCCGAGCTCGGCGACGGCCGCCTCGACGGCGGCGCGGGTGGCGTCGCTGACCCGCGGCGAACCGTTGATCACGCGCGAGACCGTGCCACGGCCGACGCCCGCGCGTGCGGCGACCTCTTCGAGGGTGGGCCTGCCCGTGCCCCGCCCGCCGTTGCGCGTTCGGATTGTGCGAGACACCATCTCCGCCTCCCCAGGCTTCCCGTCCGAGAACATAACGTGCCGGGTGCCTTGACACCCCTGCGGCGAGCCGCGACCCTTCAACACATCACATATGGGAGCGCTCCCACCGTACCTCAGTCATACACAACCCGCACGTTCCCCGCCCGAGCCGCAGAACGTCAACGTAACGGGGCCGCACGCCAGTTGGCCGGGGGGTCGGCACGTCAGGGCACAAGGAGGACGCAATGCGCAGGGCAGTAATCCTCGCGGTCGTCGCCGCGCTCGGCGCCGGTCTGCTGGCCGGCTGTGCCGAGGACAGCGACGAACCCACCGGCAGTGCCTCCGACGGCGGCGGCGGCAAGGGCAGGACCACGCTCACCGTAGGGGTCTTCGGCGCCTTCGGCCTCAAGGAGGCCGGTCTGTACGACGAGTACATGAAGCTCCACAAGAACATCGAGATCAAGCAGACCTCCATCGAGCGGAACGAGAACTACTACCCGCAGCTCCTGACCCACCTGGGCAGCGGCAGCGGACTCGCCGACATCCAGGCCGTCGAGGTCAACAACATCGCGGAGATCACTGCCACTCAGGGGGGCAAGCTGGTCGACCTCGGCACGACGGCGGGCGTGCAGAAGGACGCGTTCCTGCCGTGGAAGTGGGCGCAGGCAACCACCAAGGACGGCAAGACGATCGCGCTCGGCACCGACATCGGGCCGCAGGGCATCTGCTACCGCAAGGATCTCTTCGCCAAGGCCGGTCTGCCCACCGACCGTGAGGCGGTCGGCAAACTGTGGGCCGGCGACTGGAACAAGTACCTGGACGCGGGCAAGCAGTTCAAGGCCAAGGCGCCCAAGGGCACGGCATTCGTGGACTCCGCGACCGGAGTGATGTCGGCCATCACCGGCAGCAACGAGAACCGCTTCTACGACAAGGACGGCAAGGTCGTCTACAAGACCAACCCGGCCGTGAAGCAGGCCTGGGACATCGCCGCGGCGTTCGCGACGGAGGGTCTGACCGGCAAGCTCCAGCAGTTCACGCCCGCCTGGGACCAGGGCTTCGCCAACGGCACCTTCGCCACCGTCTCCTGCCCCGCCTGGATGCTCGGCTATATCCAGGACAAGGGCGGAGCCGCGGGCAAGGACAAGTGGGACGTGGCCGCCGCGCCCCGGCCCAGCAACTGGGGCGGCTCCTTCCTGGCCGTGCCCGACGCGGGCAAGAACAAGGAGGAGGCGGCCAAGCTCGCCGCCTGGCTGACCGCGCCCGAGCAGCAGGCGAAGCTCTTCGCCAAGCGCGGCAGCTTCCCGAGCGCCAAGGCCGCGTACTCCCTGCCCGAAGTCTCCGGCGCCAAGCACGCATACTTCGGCAACGCGCCCATCGGGGAGATCTTCTCCAAGGCCGCCGAGGGTGTGCCCGTCCAGATCGTCGGGCCGAAGGACCTGATCATCGCGCAGAACCTGGGAGACGTGGGCATGCTCCAGGTCGACCAGAAGGGCCGCTCCTCCCAGCAAGGGTGGGACGCGGCGGTGAAGGCGATCGACAACGCACTGGACCAGTGACCGGTATGGCAAGTGACGCACAGGCCGCCGCGCCCTCCCAGGGGGAGGAGGGCGCGGCCCCGCGCACACCCCCCGGCCCGCGTACACCCTCCGGCCCGGTCACACCCCCCGGCCCCCGCACATCGCCCGAGTCGCGCACACCGGGCGAATCTGCGGCCGAACAGCGCCGCCGGGCCCGGCGCAGCCGTCGCTACCGGCTGGACGTCAGGTGGAGTCCGTACGCCTTCGTCGCGCCATTCTTCGTGTTCTTCCTGGCTTTCGGGCTCTTCCCGCTGCTCTACACCGGCTGGGCCTCGCTGCACCAGGTGGAACTGACCGCGCCCACCGACATGGAGTGGGTCGGGCTGCGGAACTTCTCCCGGCTGCTGGAGGACGAGTTCTTCTGGAACGCGCTGAGGAACACCGTCACCATCGGGCTGATCTCCACGGTGCCTCAGCTGCTGATCGCGCTCGGCATCGCGCATCTGCTGAACTACCGGCTGCGCGGCTCGATGTTCTTCCGCGTCGCCGCGCTGACGCCGTACGCCACCTCGGTGGCCGCCGCGACGCTCGTCTTCGTGCTCCTCTTCGGACGCGACTACGGAATGATCAACTGGGCGCTGGGTCTGGTCGGCTTCGACAAGATCGACTGGCAGAACGGCACCTGGACCTCCCAACTGGCCGTCTCCACCATCGTCATCTGGCGGTGGACGGGCTACAACGCGCTGATCTATCTGGCCGCGATGCAGGCCATCCCGAACGATCTCTATGAGTCGGCCGCGCTCGACGGCGCCTCGCGGTGGCAGCAGTTCCTGCATGTCACCGTCCCCTCGCTGCGGCCCACGATCCTGTTCACCTGTGTGGTCTCGACGATCGGCGCGACCCAGCTCTTCGGCGAGCCACTGCTGTTCAACGGCAGCGCGGGTGCGACCGGCGGCGCCGAGCATCAGTTCCAGACGCTCGGGCTCTATCTGTACGAGCAGGGCTGGGTGAACCTCCATCTCGGCCGGGCTTCCGCGATCGCCTGGTCGATGTTCCTGATCCTGCTGGTCATCGGCGCGGTGAACTGGCTGCTCGCCCGCCGTCTGAGCAAGAGCGCGTAGGGGGCATGTGACGTGACGACTTCGCTGAGCACCGAGCGGGCCAAGGGCCGCGCCGCACGCGCCCAAGGCGCCGGCCGAACCACAGGTGCCAAAGGCAGCCGCGGCGCCAAGCGCGCCGGACGCCACCTGCACGGTGGCCGGATCACCTATGCCGTACTGATCGTTTTCACCATCGGCTCCCTCTTCCCCCTCGTGTGGACGGCCATCGCCGCCTCCCGCAACAACACCCGGCTCGCGCAGACTCCCCCGCCCTTCTGGTTCGGCGGCAATCTCTTCAAGAACCTCCAGTTCGCCTGGACCGATGCCAACATGGGCGCCGCCCTGCTCAACACCACGATCGTCGCGGGGTCGATCGCGGCCGGGACCGTCGTCTTCTCCACGCTCGCCGGCTTCGCCTTCGCCAAACTCCGCTTCCGCTTCAAGAACCTCCTGCTCCTGCTGGTGATCGGCACGATGATGGTGCCGCCGCAACTCAGCGTCGTACCGCTGTACATGCTGATCGCCGAGCTGTCCTGGACCGACCAGCTGCAAGCCGTCATCCTGCCCACCCTGGTCAGCGCCTTCGGCGTGTTCTTCATGCGGCAGTACCTCATCGAGGCACTGCCCACCGAGCTGATCGAGGCGGCGCGCGTGGACGGCGCCAGCAGTTGGCGCGTGGTGTGGCATGTCGTCTTCCCCGCCGCGCGGCCCGCGATGGCCGTGCTGGGAATGCTGACCTTCGTCATGGCCTGGAACGACTTCTTCTGGCCGATCATCGCGCTGACCCAGAACGGCAGCCCCACCGTGCAGGTCGCGCTGACCGGGCTCGGCCGCGGCTTCATCCCCGACCAGTCCGTGATCATGGCGGGCGCGCTGCTGGGCACGTTGCCTCTGCTGATCGCCTTCGTCCTCTTCGGGAAACACATCGTCGGCGGCATCATGCAGGGCGCCGTCAAGGGCTGACGCCTCCTCACATTCCCGTACCTACACACATGTTGGGAGCACCCATGTCCGACGCGCCCATGACCTTCCCGCCCGCCTTCCTGTGGGGCACCGCCACCGCCGCGTACCAGATCGAGGGCGCCGTACGCGAAGGCGGCCGCACGCCGTCGATCTGGGACACCTTCAGCCATACGCCGGGCAAGGTGGAGGGCGGTGACACCGGGGACACGGCCGTCGACCACTTCCACCGCCGCGCCGAGGACGTCGCGCTGATGGCGGACCTCGGCGTCAACGCCTACCGCTTCTCGGTCTCCTGGCCGCGCGTGCAGCCCACCGGCCGCGGGCCCGCCGTCCAGCGCGGCCTCGACTTCTACCGCGGCCTCGTCGACGATCTAATCGAGCGCGGCATACGTCCCGTGCTCACCCTCTACCACTGGGATCTTCCCCAGGAGCTGGAGACGGCGGGCGGCTGGCCCGAGCGGGACACCGCGCACCGCTTCGCCGACTACGCGCGGATCGTCGCCGACGCCCTCGGCGATCGCGTGGATATGTGGACCACCCTCAACGAGCCCTGGTGCAGCGCCTTTCTGGGATACGGCTCCGGTGTGCACGCCCCGGGCCGCACCGATCCTGTCGCCGCCCTGCGGGCCGCCCACCATCTCAACCTCGGCCACGGCCTGGCGGCCCAGGCGCTGCGCTCGGCGCTCCCCGCGGGCGCCCAGCTCTCCGTCAGCCTCAATCCGAGTGTGGTCAGGGCGAGCAGCCAGAGCCCCCAGGACCTGGAAGCCCGCCGCCGGATCGACGCGCTCGCGAACCGGATCTTCACGGACCCGATGCTGAAGGGCACGTATCCGGAAGATCTCTTCGCGGACACCGCGCGCCTCACCGACTGGTCCTTCGTCCACGGCGACGATCTCGCAGTCATCAAGCACCCCCTGGACTCGCTCGGACTGAATTACTACGCACCTGCAGTTGTATCGGCTGCCACTGACAATCACGCCGAGCGCAATGACGGCCACGGCGCGAGCGAGCACTCCCCCTGGCCCGGCGCGGACGGGGTCTCCTTCCACCAGCCGCCCGGCGACCGTACCGAGATGGGCTGGTCGATCGACCCGACGGGGCTTTACGACCTGTTGCTGCACTACACCCGCGAGGCCCCGGGCCTGCCGCTGATGATCACCGAGAACGGGGCGGCGTACGTCGACAAGCCCGCCGCCGACGGTTCGGTCCACGACCCCGACCGCATCCGCTATCTGCACGGCCATCTCCTCGCGGTCGGGCAGGCGATCGCGGACGGCGCGGATGTGCGCGGCTATTTCCTGTGGTCGCTGATGGACAACTTCGAGTGGTCGTACGGGTACGGCAAGCGCTTCGGCGCGGTGTACGTGGACTACGAGACGCTGGCCCGTACGCCCAAGTCGAGTGCGTACTGGTACGGGGAACTGGCGCGGACGGGGGTGCTGCCGGAGCCTCCGGAGTGACGCACGGCCGGGGGCTGAACACGGGGCTCACCGCCGGTACGGAGGGCGCTTGATGTCCGCGTCGCTCCTGTCCGCCACCGCGTCCTCGTACAGAGCCTGCGCGTCCTTGGCGTACACCGGCGAGTAGGTGATCCAGTCGACGTTCTGGTCGTTGCCTCCGCCGTTGTAGCCGCCGGTGTTGCCGATGACCTTGCCGGTGCGGGTAGCCGGGTCGTAGTCCGTGATCCAGGGACCGCCGGACACCCCGCCGTGGAAGCCGGCGCACGTCATCCGCATCTGCCGCAGGCCGGTGAGGCGCGAGGTGGTGACATCGCAACGGAGCGCCTGGTGCTTCTTGTTGACGTCCTCGCCGCTCGGATAGCCGATCACTGTGGCCTTGTGGCGGTAGCCGGCCGCCCGGGTGAGGGTGAGGGTGAGGGAGCCGGTGACGTCCTCGGCCCTGCCCCTGCTGTTGGGGGCGAGGCGTACGAAGGCGAAGTCCAGGTCGGAGACGGGCTTCTTGGTGTTGTGCTCGTAGCGCGGGTCGACGAAGACCCGCCGCACCTCGAAGATGCCACTGGGCTGGCGGGCGGCGGGGGCTCCGTGGCGGTACTGCGGTACGAAGACGCTGTGCGTGGATCGCTTGAGGCCGCCCGCGCAGTGGGCCGCGGTGAGGACGAGATCCTTGGTAGCGCTGTGGACGACGCTGCCGGTGCAGGAGGTCACCTCTCCGCCGAGCGGCCTGCCGTCGTAGAAGAAGGTGCCGACCATCGGCAGTCCGCCGAAGTACTCCCCCTTCTTGATCCCGCCCGGCGCGGCCGGTCCCACACGGGACGTGCCTGAGGCGGAGTCGACCGGTACGGCATCGGCCATGCGCTGCGCCGTCCAGTACCCGTCTGTGGTCGGGGCCGGGGGCGGGGCCTGGCGCGTACCGGCTCCGAGGGCTCCCGCGCAGAGGATGAGCGCGAGAAAGGGCAACCCACGTGGGCGCAACACTCTGTCCTTCCCGTGGATGATCAACCACCGGACTCAGTGGGTCAGTTCGAACCAGGTCGCCTTGCCTCGGCCCGGGCCGTGGCTGCAGACACCCCACGCGTCGGCGCCGTACGAGATCAGCTGCATGCCGCGACCGCTCTCGTCCTCCTCCGCGGGCGTCTGACAGGCCGGAACCCCGGGCGCCTCGTCGTGGACGAGGATGCGCAGGCGGTGGGCGTCGGTCCAGCCGGCGAAGAGGGTCACCGGGGCGGTGCAGCCCTTGAGGACGCAGGCGTTGATCGCATTCGTCACAGCCTCGGAGGTGAGCAGGACCGCGGTGTCCATCAGTTCGGTCCGCCGGGTCGCGCCGAGGAGCGTCCGTACGGTTTCGCGTGCCGCACGGACCCACAAGGGGTCGGGCGGGAAGACCAGCGAGACATCGCCGGTCGGGGGATCCTCCATGGGGCGCCTCCAGGTGGGGAATGCGGTGCCTGTGACCCTCGTTCGCCACTGTTCAGTACGGGGTGGGGCGATGAATCACTCAATGGCGCATGAAAGCGCGCCCCGGCCGGATGGGGGGTGGTCCGGCCGGGGCGCGCGGGTGGGGGGCGCCGACGTTCTCGTAGGGGTTACTTGAAGGCGCCGAAGGCCTTCGTGAAGGCCAGCGGCTCCTGGACGATCGAGGAGCACGTCGCGTCCGCCGACGGCTTCGCGCCGCCCGCGCACTGCTTGTCACGCGCCGACGACCACATCGCGAGCCAGCCGATGCCCTTCGACTTCGCGAACTCGACCAGCTGCGTGGCGTCGTCGACCTTGAAGATCTCGGTCGCGACGTCGTTGACGCCGATCATCGGCGTGACGGCGACGGCCTTCCACGCGGCCGCGTCCGACAGACCGAGCACGCCCTTGATCTGCGCCTGGGTCGCGGTCGCCGCCTGGATGGCGTACTGGCCCATGTCGCCGCTGTAGGCGGGCCCGTAGTCCATCGCCATGATGTTGACCGCGCTGACCTTGACGCCGTTCTTCTTGGCGTCGGCGACCAGATCCACGCCGGGCTGGGTCAGTCCCTCGGGCATCACGGGCAGTGTGAAGGACACGTCCAGGCCCGGGTGGGACTTCTGGAGCTGCGCGATCGCCTGCGAGCGGCGGGAGTTGGCGGCGGTGTCCGGCAGGGCGGCGCCCTCGATGTCGAAGTCGACCTTGGTGAGCTTGTACGCGTCGATCACCTTGCCGTACGCCTTCGCGAGCTCGTCGGCGGAGGAGCAGCGCAGGCCCAGCTCGGAGCCCGCGGCACCGCCGAAGGAGACGCGGACGTCGCCGCCCTTGGCGCGCAGCGCGCCTATCTGGGAGGCCACCTGGTCGCTGCCGAGGTCGGTGACACCGCCCCAGAGGGGCGCGCAGCTGCCGCCGGAGGTGATGAAGGCGAGGTTGAACTCCTTGACCCCGGTCTTGGTCGCGGTGTCCACCAGGTCGTATGCCGGGTAGAGCGAGGTGTCGACGTACGGCGCGAATCGCGCGCCGGTGCCGCCGCCGGGTGTCTCGGTGGGCGTGGGCTTCGGCGTAGGCGTAGGCGTCGGTGCCGAGGTCGGGGGCTTGGTGGGGGTGGCGCTCGCCGTCGGGGTGGGCGTCGGCTTGGGCTGCTCGGTGGGACGGCCGCTGGGCTGCGGGGTCGCGCCGTCGTCCACCGAGCACTTGACCTTGTTGATGAGACAGGAGGTCGGGTCGCCCGCGGTCGCGGTGGTGCTCGCGGCGGTGACGAAGCCGACGGTGACCGAGGCGCCGGGCGCGAGCCGCTTGTTCCAGCTCGCGGGCTTCACGGTGACGTGCCGGCCGCTGACCGTGTGCTCGCCGTTCCACAGCGAGCTGATCGTGGTGCCCGTGGGCAGATCGAATTCGAGCGTCCAGTCCGTCTGCGCCGTGTCGGTGTCATTGGTGATGACGTACTGGCCGGTGTAACCGCCGGTCCAGGAGCTGGTCTTGGTGTACGCGGCGCCGATGGACGCGGCCTGCGCGGTGCCCGTGAGGGCGAATGCCGCGCCGCCGATCACCGCGGCGGCGACGACGGCGCCGACCGCCTTGGTCCTGACGCTCGCCCTGCGCCGGTGCGTACTGCTGCCCATTGCGTGCCTGCCTCTGCGTTACGGGGGTGGGGGGTGGTGAGGCAGCACGCTAGCGAGACGGAAACGGACAAATGACCAGTTCGGGGCGGGGGTTGCACTTCTTAGGGCGGCCTTAAGGAAGGCATGGGAGGCGATTAATGGTAGAGACCAGTTCCCCTCGTCCGCCTGCGTCGACGAACCGTTCCGCGGTGGCCGCGGCCGCGCACCGGGCCCCCGCCTTCGCGCGGGTCGAGGCCGATCCAGATCCGTACCTCCGTGCCGCCGAGCACCGAGCTGCCGATCCGTACGTCCCCGCCCGTGGACTCCGCCACCCGGCGCACGATGTCCAGCCCGAGCCCGGTCGAGCCGTCCCTGTGCCCGCTGTTGCCGCGGGCCATGGCCGCCTCCGGGTCGGTGATGCCCGGGCCCGCGTCCGAGACCAGCACGATGACCGCGTCCTCGCCGTTGTGGACGTCGACCGAGAAGGCCGTGCCCTCCGGGGTGTGCCGGAAGACATTGCCGAGCAGCGCGTCGAGCGCGGCGGCCAGTTCGGGGCGGGCGACCGGGATCCGTACGGGACGGTCGACGCCCGCGACCCGCACCTTGCGGCCCTCGTCCTCCGCCAGCGCCGACCAGAAGTCCATCCGCTGCCGGACGACTTCGGCGGCGTCGCAGCCCGCGCCGGGGCCGGCCGCCATGGTCTGCGGCTTGGCCTCGCGGGCGGTGCGGATGATCGTGTCGACCTCGCGCTCGAGCTGCTCGACGGCGGCCCTGGTCTGGTCGGCGGCGGGTCCTTCGCCGAGCGAGGCGGCGTTGAGGCGCAGCACGGTGAGCGGTGTACGCAGCCGGTGCGAGAGGTCGGCTGCCAGTTCGCGTTCGTTGGCGAGCAGTTGGACCACCTGGTCGGCCATGGAGTTGAAGGCGACCGCGGCGGAACGCAGTTCGGTCGGGCCCTCCTCGGGGACGCGCGCCCCGAGCTTGCCCTCGCCGAGGTCGTGCGCGGCACCCGCGAGCCGCTGGGCGGGCTGCACCATCCGTATACCGAGCCGGTCGGCGACCGCGACCGAGCCGACGACCAGCGCCAGACCGACGCCCGCGAGCACCAGCCAGGCCGTGTCGACGCCGTTGGACACCTCGCCGTCGGGCACGAAGACCTCGACGACGGCGATCTGGCCGGTGCTGATCGCCGTGGGCTGGAGCAGCGCGGAGCCGCCGGTGACCTCGGTGATGGAGGCGCGGCCGAGGCGCTGCGTGGTGAGCAGGTCCTTCTGGGCGGCTCGGCGGGTGCCGATGTCCACGGGCTTGCTGCCGGGCTCACCGGAGGCCGGTATGTGCACGGCCATCCGCCCGGCCGAACCGGCCTGGGTGGACAGGACCGCGCGTTCCAGCGGATCGCGGTCGGCGGTGATGGAGAGGGTCGGGCCGATGGCGGCGGCCTGTCGCTCGGCGTTGGAGAAGGCACGGTCCCTGGCCATCTCCTTGATGACGATGCCCAGCGGGACGGCGAAGGCGAGCACGACCATCGCCGTGACGGCGAGGGAGACCTTGACCAGCGCCCATCTCATGGCATGTGTCCGTTCGGCCGCTGTCCGTTCGGAGGTTCGAGCTTCACACCGACACCCCGCAGGGTGTGCAGATAGCGGGGCCTCGCCGCCGTCTCCCCGAGCTTGCGCCGCAGCCAGCTCAGATGGACGTCGATGGTCTGGTCGTCGCCGTAACTCTGCTGCCACACCTCGGCGAGCAGTTCCTTGCGCGGTACGACGACGCCGGGCCGCCCGGCGAGAAAGGCCAGCAGGTCGAACTCGCGGCGGGTCAGGTCCAGTGCCGCCCCGTCCAACTCGGCCTGGCGGCGCAGCGGGTCGATGGAGAGCCCGCCGACCTGGATGACGCGCGAGGGCGGAGCCTCTCCGGCGGCGGCCCGCGAGCGGCGCAGCACGGCGGCCATCCGCGCGGACAGATGCTCCACCGAGAAGGGTTTGATGAGGTAGTCGTCGGCGCCGTCGTTGAGCAGCCGGACGATCTCCGTCTCGTCGTCCCGCGCGGTGGCGATGATCACCGGTACGTCGGTGATACCGCGCAGCATTTTCAGCGCCTCCGACCCGTCCAGGTCCGGCAGACCGAGGTCGAGGATGACCACGTCGAAACGGAAATGGGCCACCTCGCGCAGCGCCTCCAGGGCCGTGCCGACGCTCCTCACGGTGTGGGAGGCCTCGGTCAAGTGCCGGATGAGGGCGGAGCGCACGAACTGGTCGTCCTCGACGACGAGCACACTTGCCATGGGCGGCACCGTACGCCATCCGGCCCGCGGCGGGAGCGGCCGATGTCACTGCGGGAGTCCCCGCCAGACCCTGGCCGGGACAGACGTGGGGCGCGTGGTGCAGTATGGCCCGGATGCATCGAGGACTCGTACATGCCCTGGCGTGGTCGCTGTCCACCGGAGCCGCAGTCACGCTCTCCTGGTGGGGCGTCCATACCGTCATGTCCGGTACCGCGTACGACCGTCCGCGCGCGCTGCCCATCAGCGCGGACGCGGCGACGACGCAGGGCGCGAGACCGCAGGCCTCCAGCACGCAGCGGCCGCCGAGCCCTACCGCGTCGAAACCGGCCACAACGGACAAGAGCAGCAAACCGTCGGCCACTGCTTCGGCCGGGCAGGCGGGCGAGACCAAGCCGCCGTACTCGCAGCCCCCTTCGTCGCCGCCGGCGCCGGGGAACGTGAAGGGCTACACCGTCGACGGCGGCCGGGTCGTCTTCGACATCGCCAAGACCTGGGCCGAGTTGGTGTCGGCGACTCCGGACGCGGGCTGGCAGATGCAGGTCTGGAAGCAACCGGAGTGGATCCGCGTGACGTTCACCCGCGACGGCCATGAGAGCTCGGTCTTCTGCACCTGGAACGGCCATCCGCCGATGGTGCAGTTCGACGAGCGTTAGCGTTACCGGAAGGCGTCGGGCGGCGGGGTCGGTGACGGCTTCGCGCTCTGGTCCGTCACCGCGGGCGCGCCGCCCGTGAAGTCGTCCAGCGCCTTTCCGTGTTCGACCCGGCCGGCGTGCGGGTCTGTCGCCACGCGGCGGGTCAGTTCCGCGACGGGCAGCGGGACGTCCGAGGCGAGCAGCACCGCATTGCCGAAGCGGCGCCCGCGCAGCACCGTCGGGTCGGCGGCGAGCGCGAGCTCGGGGAAGACCACCGCGGCCGTGGCGACCTGGGCGCGCAGATGCGCCAGCGGCGGCCCGTCGGCGAGGTTGGCGGCGTAGAACCCGCCCGGCGCGAGGACCCTGCGCACCTCGCCGAGGAATTCCGTACTGGTCAGATGCGCGGGTGTGCGGGCGCCGCTGAAGACATCGGCGATCACCAGGTCCGCCCAGCCGTCCGGGACTTTGCCGAGCCCGGCGCGGGCGTCGATGGACCGGACGCGTATCCGCGCGCCGGGGTCCAACGGGAGCTGCCTGCGGACCAGTTGGACCAGAAGGGCGTCCAGCTCCACGATCTGCTGTGTGGAGCGGGGGCGGGTCGCCGCGATGTAGCGGGCGAGAGTGAAAGCGCCGCCGCCGAGATGAACGGCTTGGAGGGGGCGGCCGGGCGGGGCGGCGAGGTCGATGACATGGCCGAGGCGACGCTGGTACTCGAAGGAGAGATGGACCGGGTCGTCGAGGTCGACATGGGACTGCGGGGCTCCGTCGATGAGCAGCGTCCAGCCACGGGGCCGCTCACGGTCGGGTATCAGCTCGGCGAGCCCGCCGTCGACCTGCTCGACGACAGGTTCGGGGCCGCCTGCCCCGCCCGTGCGGCTGCGCCGCTTGTTCCTTGCCACCAACCCATTATCGGCGCAGAGCCGATACGCGGCTCAGCTGCAGTTGTCGGCCGCCTCGATCAGCCGGGCCGCCTCGCCGAGCGCCTCGCGCAGCACCACCGGGTCGGTGACCGGGTCCGTGCCGTCCGGCGGAAGCAGCCAGCCGGAGCCGGTGACCGGGGGCTCCTCGGGGAGGCGCAGACCGCGTCCCGCGGTCTGCGTACAGGCGCTGCCCGGCATGTCCCAGCCGTCGGCGGTGCCCGGCGGCACCAGGAAGCCGAGGGTGTCGCAGGCGCCGTCGTGCAGTACGGGGGCGACGGCCGGGGCGGCACCGCGACGCAGGATGTCGACCGCCTCGAGCCCTTGGCGGGCGGGGACGGTCACCAGGTCGCAGGGCTCGTTGGACGCGATGGATTCGGTGGATTCGACCGGCCGCGGGGTGTGGGCCGGTGCGCCGTGAGGTGGTGCGCTGCTGTCCGGGGTTGGTCTGTGGCGAGCTGTCGTCGCAGTCGTGCCTGAGCCGCCAAGGGCGCTGGTCTCCATGCCGACCTCCAACAAGGGGATCCCCTCCTCGCTCGAGTGGAGACACGTACCGCGCCTCCAAGAGGTTCAACGCTTGTACGCGTCAAGGGCTACGGCGGCACGCCGCCGCAAAGGATGGCAGTTCATGGCAGATCGAGGGGGAGATATCCCTTTTGTAGGCAAACCTTGTGTGTGCGGCTCGTCACAGAAGGTACGTTCTTGCTCCGCCGGAACACGGTGCACCAAGAGAGGGCTCCGCCATGGCGTCGTCGTCACAGGCATCAGGGCAGGGATTACAGGCAGTTCCCAATCTCGCCTTCCGCAGACTGCGCGGGCAGCGCTCGGCGGGAGAGTTCGCGGCGGCGGTGCGCAAGGCCGCTCGGGAGATCGGCGAACAGGTCTCGTGCGACGCCCGCTACATCGGGCGGGTCGAGGCCGGCGAGATCCGCTGTCCGAACTACGCGTACGAGCGGGTGTTCCTGCACATGTTCCCCGGTCTGACGCTGACGGATCTCGGCTTCACGGCGCGGGAACGCGTGCGGGGCGGCCGGGTCGCACGACGCCGGGGGCCCGAACCGGCGCATCCCTGCTGCCCCTTCGACATTGACAGCGACATCGACGAGGAGAGCGACGTGCTGCGTCGCGCATTCATGACGAGCGGCACCACCACGGTGGCGGCCGCGTCCCTCGGGCTCGGACTCGGTCTTGTGCCCAACCAACGCCGGGTCGGCGAGGCTGAGGTCAACGCCGTCGAGGAGGCCGTACGGCGGATCCGGCTGCTCGACGACCGGCACGGCGCGGACGGGCTCTACCGGCAGGCCGCACAGCCGCTGCGGGCGGCGTACGCGCTGCTCGACGCGGGCACGGCGGCACGGCGCTCGACGGCGGACCGGCTGCACTCGGGTGCGGGTGAACTCGCCATCTCCGTGGGCTGGCTGGCACACGACTCGGGCCGCTTCGACGATGCGCGCTCGCACTACGCGGAGGCGCTGGCGACCGCGCGCGTGGCGGGCGACGGGGCACTCGAGGCGCACGCCTTCTGCAATACGTCGTTCCTGGCCCGGGACGCGGGCCGGTACCGGGAGGCCGTGCGCTCGGCCCAGGCCGGCCAGCGGGCGGCACACCGGTTGGCCTCGGCGCGGCTGCTCTCCCTGCTCTCGCTGCGGGAGGCGGGGGGCTGGGCGGGGATGGGGGACCGCGGCGCCTGCGAGAAGTCCCTGGTGCGGGCGCACGGGTACTTCGACCGGGGCGCGGCGGACGCGGACCCCGAGTGGATGTCCTTCTTCGGCGAACCGGAACTGGAGGCACTGCAGGCCCAGTGCTGGTCGGCCCTCGGCGAATGGTCCCGGGCGGCCCGCCACGCCCGCCGGGCGGCGTCCCTCCAGGACCGCCGCTTCACCCGCAACCTGGCGCTGTACCAGGCGGAACTGGCCCTGAACCTGGCCCACGCGGGCGCACCGGCCGAGGCGGCGCGGGCGGGGCAGCAGGTGCTGGACCTGCTGGAGGAGGTCCGGTCGACGCGCATCCAGTCGATGCTGTCGGACACGGCGCGGGTGCTGCGGGGGCAGCGCAGGGCGGGGGACGTGGGGGTGTTCCTGGACCGGGTGGGGGAGGCGGGGCGGGGGGTGTAGGCGGGGGGTGCGCCTGCGGCGGGCCTGTTCCCCTACCCGCCCCTTCCCGAACTGGGGCTCCGCCCCGGACCCCGCGCCTCAAACGCCGGCGGGGCTGAATGTGCGGCAGGGCCGCACCTTTCAGCCCCGCGCAGCGGCACCCTCAACCGCGCCGCGGACCCGTCACAGCTCCATGTGCCCCGTGTCGTTCCAGCGGTCCAGCGCCGGCTCCCCGTACGCCCACCCCAGTACCGACAGCGACGTCGGGTCCAGTCGGATTCTCGCCGCGAACGACGGGTCCATGCCCAGCCACCGCGCGCCCAGGACGCGCAGGATGTGGCCGTGGGCGAAGACCAGGACGTCGCGGTCCGCAGAGCGCGCCCACTCGACCACCTTGTCCGCGCGGGCGCCGAGTTCGGCCAGGGTCTCGCCCTCGGGGACGCCGTCGCGCCAGATGAACCAGTCCGGGCGGTCCGCCCAGATCGCCCCCGCGGTCAGGCCCCCGTAGTCCCACTCCATGAGCGCGTCCCACTCGGTCGCCCGTTCCGCGAACCCCGCCAGCGCGCAGGTCTCGCTCGCCCGCACCAGCGGGCTCGTGCGGACCTCGACGGACTCCAGGCCCGACCACGGTGCGCGGTGCAGTCGCTCACCGAGAAGTTTTGCCCCGCGCCTGCCCTCTTCGAGCAGGGGGATGTCCGTCCGGCCGGTGTGCCTGCCGAGCCGCGACCACTCGGTCTGGCCGTGCCGGGCGAGCAGGATGCGCGGTGCCATGAGGGGCTCTCCTGAGGTTCGCGAGCGGTTCACGAGCGGTGTCGTCCCATCATCTCGCACCTGAACGCAAGGCAACCTCCGGGAGGATCTCAGCGTCCTCCAGAGGCCGGGACCCGACGCCCGAGCACTTTCTCATACGCCGTACGGTTGAGCGGTTGGCCGATGGCCGCCTGAACACAAACGGGAGAAACGTTCGGATGCCGTACACCGCGACCCGCCATCGGCCCCGCTGGTGGACCGAACTCACGCTGCTCGCCGTGGTCTACGCCGCCTACTCGGCCGGCCGGCTGCTCGCGCGCGGCGATGTGAACACCGCGGTCGACCACGGCATGGCGATACTCCGGGCCGAGAAGGCACTCCTCCTCAACGCCGAACACCCGCTCAACCGCCTCTTCACTCACACCCCCGCGCTCGGCATACCCGCCGACTTCGCGTACGCCTCGCTGCACTACCTGGTCACCCCGGTCGTCCTGGTCTGGCTCTTCCGCCGACGCCCCGCCCGCTACCGGGCCGCCCGCACCTGGCTGATGCTCTCCACGCTTCTCGGCCTCGTCGGCTTCACGCTTGTTCCGACCTGCCCGCCGCGGCTCCTCGACGCGGGCCAGGGCTTCGTCGACACGATGGCGCAGTACAGCTCGTACGGCTGGTGGGGCGGCCAGGCGAGCGCCCCGCGCGGCATGGGCGCGATGACCAACCAGTACGCCGCGATGCCGAGTCTGCACGTCGGCTGGGCGCTGTGGTGCGGCGTGATGCTGTGGCGCCACGGGCGTACGCCGCTGATGAAGGCACTCGGTGTCGCCTACCCGCTGCTCACCACGCTGGTGGTGATGGGCACGGCCAACCACTACTTCCTCGACGCTGTCGCCGGATGCGCCGTGATGGGCGTCGGCGCCCTGCTGACCAGGCCCGCGCTGCGTCTCGCCGACCGTGTGCGCACCCGCCTGTCGACCGCCCCTTCCGCCTCGCAGTCCCCGATTGTCAGTGCCGGATGCGAGACTTCCGCGGGTGAGCGAATCCCTGGACAGCGGACCACCTCCGCAGGCGCCGACGACAGCACTACGGCAGCGGCTCGCTGAGCTGCGCGGTCCCGCCGCCCAGCCCCATCCGCTCGACGCCCGCGCGCTGGCCGCCCTCGCGGCCAACCCCGGCTGCAAGCGGCGTGCTCTGCTGGACGGTGCCGGGGTGGACAAGGCGGCGCTCGCCTCCGCACTGGGATCCCCGGCGGCGTTCGGCCAGTCCCAGTTCGCTTTCATGCGCGGCAACGCCTTCGAGGCGAAGGTCAAGGCCGACGGCGGCAAGGAGCTGACGCGGCTCCTCGGCGTGGACACCCCGGCCGAGGTCCGGGTGCCCGAACTGTCGGCCGCCGGGCCCGAGGGCCGGGCCGCGCGCACGGCTCTCGCGCTGCGCGAGGCGACCGCCGAGAAGGCGTGGACACTGCTCGACCACCCCATGCTGGCGCTGGAGGTCGCGGGCTCCCCCGCCTATCTGGAGCCGGACGCGGTGGTCGTCCACCCGGACGGGACGTGGACGGTCGTCGAGATCAAGTCCTTCCCGATGATCGACGCCTCGGCGGACGCGGCGAAGGTGGGCGCGGCCGCGCGCCAGGCCGCGGTGTACGTACTGGCGCTGGAGCGGGTGGCGGCGGTGACGGGCGGGGCGCAGGTGGCTCATTCGGTCCTGCTGGTCTGCCCCAAGGACTTCTCCAATCTGCCGACCGCGTCCGTCGTCGACGTACGCAAGCAGCTGTCGGTCACCCGGCGTCAACTGGCCAGGCTGACCCGGATCGAGGACATCGCCGAGGCCCTGCCCGAGGGCACGACCTTCGATGTGGAGCGCCCGGCCGAAGAGCTGACGGCAGCGGTCGAGTCGGTGTCGGCCGCGTACGCCCCCGAGTGCCTGGCCGCCTGCGAGCTGGCCTTCCACTGCCGTGACCGGGCCCGCGACGCCGGTGCGGTGGAGGCGCTGGGGCGCGGGGTGCGCGGCGAGCTCGGCGGTCTGACGACCATCGGCGACGTCCTGTCCGCGGCCCGGGGCACGGCAGGCGATCCGGACGACCCGGCGGTCGCCGCCCTGCGCCGGGCCGCCGCTCTACGGGCCGAAGCACTGGAGGCGGCCGGATGTCGCTGATCTCCACCCTCGCCCGGCTGGAGGCCGTGGAGTCGGGCCGGGCCACTGCGCTCGCGACGGTGCGTCACCGGCATCTGTCCGAGCGCCCGCTGGTTCTCGTACCGCTGACGACGGCCGGTGAGGCGGGGGCACCGCTGGGCGCGCTGGTCGGCACCGACGAGCAGGAGCCGCGGCTGCTGGTCGTGGCACAGCCGCGCGACCGCGATCTGCGCTTCGCCTTTCTCGCCGAGCTCGCCGACGCCGTACTGCCGCACCTGGACGCGTACGCCGACGACGTGGAGCCCGCCGAGCGCAGCGAGAGCGATCCCGAGACCGGTAAGCGGGTCAAGGTCGAGGTCGAACTGTGCGCGGACGCACCGCAGTTGATCGTGCCGGGCCGGGCGGGCATCGACTTCGTACGGCTGCTGGGCCGCTCGATGCGCTTTCGGCGTACGGCTGAGCAGGACCCCGACACGCCCTATCCCGCGCCGCCGCGCGTCCCGCTGCTCGGCCGCTGGCTGACGCACTACGGCGAGCGGGCCCGGGTGCCCGGCTCCTCGCTGCTGCTCGCCGCGACCGATCTCCTGGGGCGGCACTGGGCGACCGGTCAGTCCTCGCTGGAGGACCAGCACCTCGGTGCGCTGCTCGCCTGGATCGACCGCCCCCTGGCTTCGCCGGGGGGACCCCCACCTCCAGGCGAGTCGGGGGCGGATGCGGCCCTGCGGGCGGAGCTCGCCCGGGACGCCCGGGGCCAGCTGCTGTGCCCGCCCGCCGGTCCGGCCACCGACCCGGCCTTCGACAACAGACTGCTGGCTCCCGCGGTCGAGCGGTACGACCGGGCACGCCAGGCGCTCGGGGCGGCCCAGGACGGCACCGAGGCGGATGCCCGGCTGGGTGAACTCACCCTCGCCGAGCGGGAGATCCGCCGCCTCCTGCTGACCCAGCTGAAGCCCACCTGGCACGCCGTGTGGCGCAGCCTGGAGCTGCTGCGCGCGCTGCCGGAGGGCTCCCGGGCGGCCGACCGCTGGACGCGGGACCGCTGGTCGTTCACCGGGCACCGCGACCGCGTCCGCGCGGGCGAGCCGCCGCAGCCACGACGCGACGACGCGGTGACCGCCGCGCAGAAGCTCGCCTCCCGGGAGACGGCTCAGGCCCAGCTGGAGGCGCAGGAGGCGCTGGACGACCCGCTGGTGCTGGCCGGACGCAGGCTGGCGGGCGAGGCGTTCCTGGGCGAGGTGACCGAGGTCGTGATGGCCTGGTCCGACTCGAAGCGGCCGAGCCCCCGCCCGCTGCTCACGGTCCGTACGGACGACCGGCCGTATCTGGGCGAGCGTGCGAAGGTGTACCGCTCGCTGGGCGGTAAGCCGCAGACGGCCGAGTTCGTACGCCACGAGGCGGACGGGACGCTGGTGCTGCGGCTCACCGACCGCATGGGCCGTTCCAGGGACCCCGCGGAAGGCTCCGTACCGGACAAGGGCGAGCGGATCGCCTGGACCCTGTTCGAGCACGACCAGCGGGGTGGCCCGAAGCTGCCGGACCCGGAGGAGACCCCGTGGACGCACGGCGGGCCCCCGGGCACGGCCGCGGAGAGCCCGGACCCGGTGACTGCGGAGGATCTCCTGTGACGGCGCACGCCTTCGATCCGGCCGCCGAGGCCGCGCGGGCCACCGGCGCGATCCTCGCCGACACACTGGACGGCGCCCACCGCGGCGTCGTCGTGGACTCACCGCCCGGCGCGGGCAAGTCCACCCTCGTCGTGAACGCCGCGCGTGAACTGGCCGCGGCCGGACGGCCGTTGATGGTCATCGCGCAGACCAACGCCCAGGTGGACGACCTGGTCCTGCGGCTCGCCGAGAAGGAGCCAGAGCTGCCGGTCGGGCGCCTGCACAGCAATGACCCCGACCCGTACGACAAGGCGCTCGACGAACTGGACAACGTCCGCAAGTCCGCGAAGGCGGGCGACCTCGCGGGCCTGGAGATCGTCATCTCGACCGCCGCGAAGTGGGCACATGTCCAGGGCGTCGAGCCCTGGCGGCACGCCATCGTCGACGAGGCCTACCAGATGCGCTCCGACGCGCTGCTCGCCGTCGCCGGGCTCTTCGAGCGGGCGCTGTTCGTGGGCGACCCAGGTCAGCTGGACCCGTTCTCGATCGTCGCCGCGGACCAGTGGGCCGGGCTCTCCTACGACCCGTCCGCGAGTGCGGTCTCCACGCTGCTCGCCCACAATCCGGAGCTGCCGCAGCACCGGCTGCCGGTGTCGTGGCGGCTCCCGGCGTCGGCCGCGCCGCTGGTCTCCGACGCGTTCTATCCGTACACGCCCTTCCGCAGCGGCACGGGCGAGTCGGAGCGGCGCCTGGCCTTCGGGGTGGCGTCGGACGGCTCGGGCCCCGACCGGGTGCTGGACGAGGCGGCCGAGTCGGGCTGGGGCCTGCTGGAGCTGCCCGCCCGGCACACGCCCCGTACGGACCCGGAGGCGGTACGGGCCGTGGCCCTGGTCGTCCGCCGGCTGCTGGACCGCGGCGGCGCGGCCGTCTCCGAGCGCTCCCCGGACCCGGTCCCGGTGACCGCCGACCGGATCGCGGTCGGCACGGCCCATCGCGACCAGGCGGCGGCGGTACGGGCGGCGCTGGCTCAGGTGGGCGTCGCGGATGTCACGGTGGACACGGCCAACCGTCTGCAGGGCCGGGAGTTCGATGTCACGGTCGTGCTGCACCCGCTGTCGGGCCGACCTGACGCGACGGCGTTCCACCTGGAGACGGGCAGGCTGTGCGTGCTGGCGTCGCGCCACCGGCACGCGTGCATCGTGGTGTGCCGCGCGGGCGTGAGCGACCTCCTGGACGAACATCCCTCGACGGAGCCGGTCCAGCTGGGCGTCACGGTCAAATTCCCCGACGGCTGGGAGGCGATGCAGTCCACATGGGAACACTGGTCGAACCACCGCGTCACCTGGCGCCCGTGAACCCGCAACAGCGGACGGCTCGCGCCCCCGAACGCCGGACGGAGTCCGGCACGCCGCCGGAGGCGGCCAATGGATACAGCCCCCGACGGCTGGGGGGCCAACCACGCGGTCCTCGCTCACATGGCGGAACACCGCGTGAGCTGGGCTCCGTAGGCGGCCTTGCGCGGGCCGCGACAATAGAAGACGGCCATGGGCAGAGAGCGGCCGGGGAACAGATCAAAGAACAAGGTCAATGGGGGGCGGCCGGGACGGGGCCGAACCTGTGCGAGGAGGAGAACCACATGGCGCAACCCGAGCGGAGCGAGCGGAAGCTGCGACCGGCACCGCTGCTCTTCGAGCCGTCGGAGGCCGCCGCCGACCCCGAGCACTTCTTCGATCTGGAGTCGATCGAGGACCCCCAGGAGCTGCTGGCCCGGGCGACCGAGCTGACGCTCGCCTTCCGGGCGGCCACCGACCGGGCGGTGGAGTTCCAGGCCCTCGCGGCGGCCCAGCTCGCCGACCCGGGCCGTTTCGACCGGCTGACCCCCGCGGACATCGCCGAGCGGGCGGAGTGGACGGCCGACTACGCCAAGAAGATGATCGAATTCGGCCGCGAGCTGCAGCGCGGCGGGTCCCAGCAATAGGGCGTGCCCCGGGAACATCCCACCCGGCATATGCCGGTGCGCAAGATACTCCTGCCCGCCCCGCCCTGTCCCCGTTTCCGGCAACTCTCAGAAACGGAATGGTAACTCCGGGTAGATCTTGCTTCATGAGCGCATGGCTGCGAGACGACTCCCTGATGAACGCCGGTGCCGGTGACGACGAGCGCCGGACCGACATCTTCGCCTTCCTGAGGGAGGACGGCGGACACCACTCCGCCCATGTCACACCGCCCGGCGGCAGCTGGCTCACCTCCGCCGGCGCCCATCCGCGCTCGATGCTCGCACTCTGGGAGACCCGCCCGACCGCCCCCGCCGTACTCCCCTGCGGCTCGGTCTTCGACGTAGTGAACGTGCCCGCGATCTTCGGCCGCCGGATGCTCGACCGGCTGTGGGAGGAGGGGCCCGGCTCCGGCCCCGTCGCCATGCACCGCGGCCGGATGCTGCTGTTCACCGCCCCCGGCACCGCCCATCGGCTGCCGTCCCTGCTCGACTGGGAGGAGTGGGGCGACGCCGTGCCGCCGATGTTCTGCCACGGCATCGGCGACGCGGTGACCGTCCCGCCGCTGGCCCAGGACGACAGGGCATCCGGACCGCGCTGGCTGGTGGCTCCCGACACCCGGCACCCCTGGCTGCCGGGGCCCGAGGTGGTGCTCTGGGCATGCGTGCGCGCGGCCCGCACGGCCTCGTCGCCGAGCGTCCGAGTATCGATTTTTCCTCCCGCCGATCAGGATGCTAAGGTCTACGACGTCAGCAGGCGCCGCTAGCTCAGTTGGTTAGAGCAGCTGACTCTTAATCAGCGGGTCCGGGGTTCGAGTCCCTGGCGGCGCACAGACGGAAGGGGCCCCTCGCGGAAGCGGGGGGCTTTTTCGTGCGCCCGGGAAGCCGCCCGGAGTCGCAGGTCCCCGCGGGCCTACACCGTCGAGATCCGTACCGTCCACGCACCCGCGCGCGTACGGTCCGCCACCTCCACCCGCGTCCGCTCCCCCGGCGCCCCCGGCATCGTGAACGTCTCACCGACCCCCAGCGGCGCGTCCGCGAGCGGCGGATACACCGACTCGTCCCAGCACGCCTCTGTCTCCGGGTGGGTGTCGACGACCTCGACCGGGCCGCCGCCCGAGTCCGCGTCGGACTGGACGCGGTAGATCAGCACGCCCTCCGTGCAGGTCGTCTCGTCATTGCCCGTCGCGCTGCGCGCCTCGATAGCGAGCGCCGTGTCCTGGCCGGTCCGTACGACCGCGAGCCGGGTGCCGAGGCTCGCGCCCGGCGCGGGCGCGGCGGAGATCGGCTCCAGCGTGATCAGCCCCGTCCTGGTGACACACCGCACGGCCTGGCGGTCCAGCCAGCCCAGCTTCCACTTGTGCCAGCCGAAGAGGTCCGGCGACATCCCGAACTGGCTGCCCATCACATCCCAGTCGCCGACATATGTGTCCCAGTCACCTTGTCCGTCCAGCGGCCGGTGGTAGAGGTCCGGCAGATCGAAGACGTGCCCGGTCTCGTGGGCCAGCACATTGCGGTCGGGCGGATGGTGTTCGAAGACGGTCACGACTCGACCGATGTCGGTCCCGTCGGCGTGCAGCGGCTGGTCGAGGTTGACGACCTTCGTCGCGTCGGAGTCCACGCCGGGGGCGTCCGGGTCGGCGACCAGGTAGACGATGTCGTAGCGCGAGAAGTCCACGCCCGCGTCGGCGGCATCGAGCGCGTCGCCCAGATAGGCGCTGCGCTGCTCGGACCGCCAGTCCCGTCGTATCCCGTACTCCGTCGAGGCCTTCGGCATCCTCACCCACTGGTGCTGCGGATCGGCCCGCAGCGAGAACCTGCCGTAGGAGGCGCGTGTGAAGAACGTGCTGGTGGCCGGGAAGTGGTCGGCGGCGAGCTCGTCCGGCGCGTTCGCCGGCACATGGTCCGGGAACGACACGAAGATCACGACCGCGTTCAGGGTCCGGGCCGGGCGCGGATACGCAGCGTTCCAGGTGTCCACGCCCAGGGAGTGGTGCGCCGCGGTGCGGGGAAGGGCGCAGGGGCCCGACGTGGTGGATGCCACCGCGGGGCCCGCGACCAAGGATGTGGCGGCGAGCGCCATGAGGGAGGTGAGCGCGGCGGCGGCACTGCGCAGACGTACGCGTTCCACTCCCCCGGGTGTTCCCTCGGATGACTGCTGACCCTCCACGTGGACCTCCGGCTACGGAATGCGCGACACCTCAACCACCTTGTGCTTGTTTGCGGTAGTACGCCCTGTTCCGCTGCCCCACCCGGGTGACCGACCCGACACCGGCCTGACACCGACCCGAGACCCGGCGACACTCCGATGGCTCACGGAACGTCACATTCGGTCAGAACGGAGTCGGGCCCGGCCAGGACCTGTGCAGAAACGATCGGCCGAAGGCGTGGAGGGGACTCCCGGCGGGCGTCGTCGCTGGAACGGCCCAGGCGCCTGGCTCTATGATCGGCTCACTTTCCCGACCTCTTCCCGACCACATCTGTACGACCCTGGACGACACAACTGCACTGCGGGAGCGAGCGGTGAGCGGAACCTCCGAAGGAACAGGGCCCGCGGGAGTCGCAGTCCCCGGGAATGTCCGGCCGTCGGTCACGGAGCGTCACATTGCCGGCGCGGCGGAACAGCGTGACCACTGGGCCGCGTTCAACGCCGCCCATCTCGCGATGGCGGTCGTCGACAACGAGGGCCACGTCCTCACTGCGAACGCGGCACTCGCCACGCTGCTGGGCACCGAACCCGTGACCCTGCGGGAACAGTTCGCCGCGGATCTCGTGGACCTGTCGTCGGACCGCCGCACCTGGCACGCGTACCGCGAGGTGCTGCGCGGCCGACGGTCCCGCTTCCGCTGCACGCGCCGCCTCAAGCACCCCGACGGGCACGCGCTGTGGGCCGAGGTGACGGTGGCGCCCGTGCCCGACAGCCGCAACGTGCTGCTGTCCATCGCGGACATCAGCGACCGCCGCGAGCTCCAGGCCCGGCTGCGCCACCTCCAGATGCACGACGCCGTGACGCGGCTGCCCAACCGCACGCTGTTCTTCGAGCGGCTGTCGGCCGCGCTCGAATCATCGGCGTACGACCACGGCTCGACCGGGCGGATCGGCCTCTGCTATCTCGACCTCGACGGCTTCAAGGCGGTCAACGACACACTCGGGCACCGGGTCGGCGACCGGCTCCTCGCGGCGGTCGCCGCGCGACTGACCGAGTGCGCGGACAGCGACGGATATACGCGCAGCGGCGGCCACTTGGTGGCGCGGCTGGGCGGCGACGAGTTCGCGATCCTGGTCGAGGACTCCACCGGTACGGAACAACTCGCCGATCTGGCGCGGTGCGTACTGGCCGCGTTACAGCAGCCGTTCGACCTGGCAGGGCAGCGGCTCTCGGTCTCGGCGTCGATCGGTGTGGTGGAACGGTCGGTCTCGGGGACCACGGCCACCGGCCTGATGCAGGCCGCGGACACCACCCTCTACTGGGCGAAGGCGGACGGCAAGGCCCGCTGGACCCTCTTCGACCCCGAGCGCAACGCGCACCGGATGACCCGTCAGGCGCTCTCGTCGACACTGCGGCCGGCCGTGGAACGCGGGGAGTTCACGCTGGAGTACCAGCCGCTGGTGGGGATGGCGGACGGGGTCACGCGGGGCGTCGAGGCACTTGTGCGATGGAATCACCCACAGTTCGGCACGCTGGCGCCGAATCGGTTCATCGGAATTGCTGAAGAAGACGGCTCGATCATCCAGCTCGGACGGTGGGTCCTGCGTACGGCGTGCCGCCAGGCCCGCCAGTGGCAGCAGGAACACCCCGAGGCACCGCCGCTCTTCGTCAGCGTCAACGTCGCCGTGCGGCAGGTCTGGGACTCCGACCTGGTCACCGACGTGGCGGGGATCCTGGCCGAGACGGGCCTCGCGCCGCATCTGCTGCAGCTGGAGCTCACCGAATCGGCGGTGATGGGCTCGGCGGGCCGCCCGCTCCAGGCGCTGCAGGCGCTGAGCGACATGGGCGTGCAGATCGCGATCGACGACTTCGGGACGGGCTACTCGAACCTGGCGTACCTGAGTCGGCTGCCGGTATCCGTACTGAAGCTCGACGGATCGTTTGTCCGCGGCTTCCAGGACGAGGCGCACCCGAACCCTGCGGACGAGACGATCGTCGAGGCGCTGGTCCAACTGGCGCACCGGCTGGGGCTGACGGTCACGGCGGAATGCGTGGAGACGGCGGGACAGGCGTCGCGACTGCGGCGGATCGGGTGCGATACGGGGCAGGGGTGGCTGTACTCGCGGGCGGTGACGCCGGAGCGGATTGCGGAGCTGATCGGGGCTGCGGCGCTTTCGGTGTGAGCGGGGGGTGGCGCGGGCGGTGCGCCTGCGGCGGGCTTGTCCCCGACCCGCCCTTCCCGAACTGGGGGCAAGCCCCCAGACCCCCGACGGGGCTTCGCCCCGGACCCCGTATGCGGCCTTCGGCCGCATGTCCTCAAACGCCGGACGGGCTGAAGTTTCCGCCGGTCGGCCTGCAAAATCAGGCCGACCGGCGGGAAAATTCAGCCTCGTGGGGTCCCCCCGGACGAAGTCCGGGGGGAGTTTGAGACGCGGGGTCCGGGGCGGAGCCCCGGCGGGGGTTACATCAGCACGCGCCCTGGTCGCGCCAGACTCCCCATTCGCCCGTCGTGCCCGGCTCCTCGCCCTGGGTCC
The DNA here is from genome assembly GCF_045207475.1 of Streptomyces sp. NBC_00885. Lineage (NCBI taxonomy): Bacteria > Bacillati > Actinomycetota > Actinomycetes > Kitasatosporales > Streptomycetaceae > Streptomyces > Streptomyces sp. NBC_00885. Next base: position 5,444,428 of record NZ_CP108796.1, on the reverse strand, counting down.
ACCACTGCGCCTTCCAGCTGTGGCCCTTGTGGGAGACCAGGCCGCCGCCCGTGTAGACCGCCGTGCTCGACCAGGCCGCCGCCGTGCAGCCGGTCTGCGGCGTGCTCGGGGACGGAGAGGGGGTCGGGTCGCTCGCAGAGGGCGTCGGGCTCGGGGTCGGGTCCGGGGTCGGGGAGCCGCCGACCGCCGTCACGATGTCGTTCAGCAGCGTCGTGTTCGCGTCCAGGCCGAGCAGCGAGTACATCATCGCGCCCGCCAGGCCCCGGCTGTGGGCGTAGTCCGCACGCGCCTGGATCGCGCGCTTGTCGAGGCCGGTGAAGAACTCGCCGTCCTTGTAGAAGTACGCCGCCTTCGCCTCGTCGTCCCAGAACGTCGCCGCGTTGTCGACGATCCCGCCGAGCTCCTTGTAGTGTGCGATGCCCGCCTGCTGACTCACCGGCCGGGCTGTCGAGGCGCCGGTCGCGGACTGGGCGAGGCCGTTCTTCGCGCCCGCGGGGACGCCCTTCCACCCCCGGTAGTAGAACTCGTAGCCGAGGGTCAGCTTGTCCGCCGGGAAGCCGCCCGCGATGCCGTACGCCGTGTTCCCGTCCAGCCACGCGTCGATCGCGTTGTCGATCGAGTACCTCTGTGTGCCCGGCGGGATCGGGTCCGTCGGGTCGGACGCCGGGGAGTACAGCGGCGACTGGTGGTACGTCGGGCCGTCCGTGTCCCAGGCGCCGTGCAGGTCGTACGTCATGATGTTCGCGTAGTCGAGATACGCGCCGATCTTGTCGGTCTCGATGTTCTTGATCTTGTCCTGGCCGGCCGGGAGCGCCGCCGTCAGCAGGTACTTCTTGCCGCCGTGCGCCGCGCCGTACTCGTCGAGCTGCTTGCGGAACTCGGCAAGCAGGAGCGTGAAGTTGGCCTTGTCCTCGGGCCCGTAGTGGTTGCCGAGATGGCCGTTCTCCGAACCCGGGTACTCCCAGTCGATGTCGATGCCGTCGAAGATCCCGGCGGCGGTGCCCGCGCCTCCGTAGCCGCCTTCGACCGGCAGGTCGCCCGCGATGTACTGCTTGACGCAGGAGGCCACGAACTTCTTGCGGCTCGCGTCCGTCAGGGCCGCGTCGTGGAAGTACTTGGAGTACGTCCAGCCGCCGAGCGAGATATTGATCTTCAGCTTGGGGTACTTCGCCTTCAGCTCCTTGAACTGGTTGAAGACGCCCACGATCGGCTGGTTCCAGGTGTCGGCCACACCGTCGACGCTGTCCGCCTCCGCGAACGACCTCTGGTAGTCGGCGTACGAATCGCCCGCGCCGTCACCGGCGTTGGGGTTGGCGTCGTCGCCCGCGGCCTTGTTCGCCTCGAAGCAGGTCAGGTCGGTGGGGTGGATGTTGCCGAAGGAGTAGTTGATGACATCGAGCTTGCCCGCGATGCCCCGGGTGTCCAGGTGCTTGGGGTAGAAGGCGTTGCCGTACACGCTCCACTGGTCGTAGTACGCGATCTTCACCCCGCCGGACGAGGGCGCGGCGGCGTCCGCCGCCTGGGCCGAGCCGAGGCCGACGGACGCGGCGAGGGCGCCTGCGGCGAGCGCGGCGCCGGTGAGCGCGGCGATCAAGGGTCTGCGGGAGCGCACGGGCTTCCTCCGAGGGGGGTGTGCGGAACGGGAGTTGGAGAAGAGATAGCGATCCGGCCACCCCCGCGTCAATGGTCCGAACCAAATGAGGACTAGACCAATTTCCATGAGAAACCCCTCGTCAGGCGGGTGCACCCCCAACAAGGAACCGCTCGCCACCATCGGTGACGAGCGGTTTTAGGACTGCCTTAAGGCCATGGGAGGAGGCGGTTCAGGAATGAACCACTCCACGCGGCAAATCGTAGGCGTCCGCGATCAGTTCGTACGAACGCAGCCGCGCGTCGGGGCCGTGCGCGTTGGCCGTGATCATCAACTCGTCGGCGCCCGTGCGCTTGTGGAGGTCGTCCAGGCCCGTGCGTACCGCGTCCGGTGTGCCGTGAATGACGTTCGCCAGCCAGCTGTCCACGAACTCCCGCTCCATGGGGCTGAATTCGTACGCCGCCGCCTCGTCGGGCGTCGGGATCAGTCCGGGGCGGCCGGTGCGCAGCCGGACCATGGACAGCGCACCCGTCAGTACCTGGCGGCGGGCCTCCTTCTCGTCGTCCGACGCGAGCGCGGAGACGCCTATCAGGGCGTACGGGGCATCCAGCACCGCGGACGGCCGGAAGGACTCGCGGTACAGGTCGAGCGCCGGGACCGTGTTCTGGGCCGAGAAGTGGTGGGCGAAGGCGAAGGGCAGTCCGAGCACTCCGGCCAGCCGGGCACTGAAGCCGGAGGAGCCGAGCAGCCAGATGGGCGGGCGGGCGGAGGGACCCTGCACGGGGCCGGGGACGGCATGGATACGGGCGTACGGATGGCCGTCGGGGAAGTCGTCGTCCAGGAAGCGGGTGAGTTCGGCGAGTTGCTGCGGGAAGTCGTCAGCGCCCTCGTTCAGCCGGTCGGTGCGGCGCAGTGCCGCCGCGGTCGCGCCGTCCGTGCCGGGTGCCCGGCCAAGACCCAGATCGACACGGCCCGGCGCGAGGGCCTCCAGGGTGCCGAACTGCTCGGCGATCACCAGTGGCGCGTGGTTCGGGAGCATCACGCCGCCCGAGCCGAGGCGGATCCGCTCGGTGTGTGCGGCGAGATGGGCGAGGATCACCGCCGGGGAGGACGAGGCGACGCCCGGCATCGAGTGGTGCTCGGCGACCCAGTGGCGGTGGAAGCCGCGGCTCTCGGCGAGTCGGGAGATGTCCACGCTGGTGCGCAGCGCGTCGCTCGCGGTGCGGCCGACGCCGACGGTCACCAGGTCCAGTACCGACAGCGGTACGGGTGCGGTACCGATCGCCGTGCCTCGAATGTCGTCCACCGGTGGGTCCTCCTGCGCATGAAGACGGTTACAGCGCAGTCAAACAGGAGGGCCTCTCCGTTTATTCCGGTGTACCCGCGGACTATTCGGGGTGCTCGAACTCCTTCTGGAAGAGCGTGCCGAGCTTCGGGCCGTACACCCACGCCCGGCGCTCCGCCAGCCGCAGCCCCTCCCACACGGTCACCTGGTTCGCCGTGAGCACGGGCTTGCCCACGGCCTGCTCCAGATCGGCGAGATACGCCGCCGTGTGCAGGGCGGTGTCCGGCAGCAGGACGACCTCGGCGTCGGGGTGGTCCCCCGCACGCGCCAGCTCCAGTACCTCCTCCCGGCCCCAGGTGCCGACCTCGGCCGCCGTCACGATCCCGCTCGCCCGGTCGGCCACGACCTCGGCCCCGGACGCCTTGAGGAAGGCGGTGAACAGGGCCGTGATGTCCTCCGGATAGGTCGCGGCGACCGCGACGCGCTGAGCGCCCAGCTCCCGCAGGGCGTGCGCGAAGCCGAAGGACGTGCTCGACGCGGGCATCCCCGCCGCCATGGCGAGCGAGCGGATCTGCTCGTGCGCGCCCTCCCAGCCGTACACGAAGCTCCCGCTGGTGCACGCCCACACCACCGACTCCGCACCCTCCAGCCGCAGCTCCTCCACCCGCGCCGCGAGCCTGTCCGGCGCGCCCATCCGCAGCAGCGCGTCGACGCGGTGGGCGTCCTCGCCGATGTCGGTGTGGACGACGGGCAGCCTGATGTCGCTGTCGAGCAGCACCTCGAGCCGGGGGTAGTCGTCCTCGGCGGAGTGGCCGGGGTAGAGGAGTCCGACCGTGGTCATGTCCAGCCTTCCTGGTCTTCGGGCCCAGCGGGCTGAGTCGGCTGGGCCGGCTGAGAGGGCTCTGCGGGCAGGGCCTGGGCTGCGGGCGGCACCTCCGCCTGCGCATCCGGCTGAAGCAGCAGGCCCTGATAGGGGCCTACCGCGTGCACGCCGATCCGGCGCAGCGCCGACCACATCGTCACCTGATTCGCGGAGAGCACCGGCATCCTCAGTTCGGCCTCCAGCTGCGGGATCGCGTCGTACGTCGGCAGATTGGTGCAGCTGATGAAGAGCGCGTCGGCCGCGCCCACCACCGCCTGGCGCGCCATGTCCACCACCGACCGGTACGGCACCTTCCAGATGTGCCGGGTCAGCCCGAGAAAAGCGCGTCCGGTGACGGTTGCCCCGGCTTCGCCGAGATACTCCTCCAGCGCCTCGGTGACCGATTCCGTGTACGGCGTGACCAGGGCGATACGGCCGGCGCCCAGCTCTTCGAGTGCTTCGAGCAGGGCGCCGGAGGTGGTCAGCGAGGGCACCTCCCCCGCCGCGGTCATCGCCTCGCACATGGCCCGCTCACCGGCGAGACCGCCGACGAAACTCCCCGACGTGCAGGCGTAGGCCACCACCTCGGGCTCGGATGCGCTCAGCGCCCGTACCGCGTCGCGCAGTGTCTCGTGCTCGCTCACCAGCCGCGCGAGATCGAGGGAGACCTCGACGGGCACGTAGGGCGTACGGGTGAGCCGCAGAGAGACATCGTCGGGGACCCAGCGCCACAGCTCACGGTCCAGCGCGAAGTCGAAAGGGGCGACCACGCCGACGCCGTGCTGGGGCTGTGGTCCGCCGAGAAAGGAGACATCCATAGCGGCCCCCTTATGGCCCTGGCCCGTTGTTGACGACGTTAGGTTCGGGTGCGAGCGTGGTCAATCCGTACATCTCTGACGTTACGAAACGGCTTCCGCCTGATGTCCGAACCCACTCTTCTGGTGCTTGCGGCCGACCCCGAGCCCCGTCTCGGCCGACTGGCCGGACGGGTCCACGTCCAGTACGCCGACGAGCAGACCCTGGCCGATCGACTTCCGTACGCCGACGTGCTGTTGGTGTGGGACTTCACCTCCGAGGCGGTACGCGCCGCCTGGCCGGGCGAGGGTCCCCGGCCGGGCTGGGTGCACACCCCGAGCGCGGGCGTCGACCGGCTGCTCTGCCCGGAACTGATCGCTTCCGACACCGTCGTCACCAATGCGCGAGGAGTCTTCGAGGAGCCGATCGCCGAGTACGTCGCCGGGCTGGTCCTGGCCATGGCGAAGGACCTCCCCGGCACCCTGGAACTCCAGCGGCAGCGGCGCTGGCGCCATCGCGAGGGCCTGCGGGTAGCGGGCACCCGGGCCACCGTCGTCGGCGCGGGCCCCATCGGCCGGGCCGTGGCCCACACCCTGGAGGCACTGGGTGTCACCGTGGCGGTCGTGGGCCGTACCGAGCGCGCCGGCATCCATGGCGCCCAGGACCTGGATCCGCTGCTCGCCCGCGCCGACTGGGTGGTGTGCGCCGCGCCGCTCACCGACGCGACGCGCGGGATGTTCGACGCGCGGCGCTTCGGTCTGATGCAGCCGTCGGCGCGGTTCATCAATGTCGGGCGCGGGCCGCTGGTCGTCGAGGACGATCTGGTGGCCGCGCTGAACAAGCGGTGGATCGCGGGCGCGGCCCTCGATGTCTTCGCCTCGGAGCCGCTCACGCCCGACAGCCCGCTCTGGGACGTGCCGGGGCTGATCGTCTCGCCGCACATGAGCGGCGACACGATCGGCTGGCGCGACCGGCTCGGGGAGCAGTTCGTGGAGCTGTACGAATTGTGGGAGGCCGGAAAGCCGTTCCCGAACGTGGTCGACAAGAAACGTGGGTACGTCCCCATGCATGATGTCTCCGCTGACTGACCTCACCGCCCACCAGCTCCTGGCCGGCTACGAAAAGGGCGACTTCACGCCCGTCGACGCGACCCGCGCGGCGCTGGAGCGGATCGAGGTGGTGCAGCCGCTGGTGAACGCCTTCGTCCGGGTCGACGCCGAACAGGCACTGGCCCAGGCGCGCGCGTCCGCCGGGCGCTGGCACCGGGGGGAGCCGCAGGGGCTGCTCGACGGGGTTCCGGTGACCGTCAAGGACCTGCTGCTGCAGCGCGGCGGGCCGACCCTGCGCGGCTCCAGGAATGTCTCCGAGCAAGGGAGTTGGGACGAGGACGCGCCGTCCGTCGCACGGCTGCGGGCGCATGGCGCGGTCTTCCTCGGCAAGACGACGACCCCCGAGTTCGGCTGGAAGGGTGTCACCGACTCGCCGCGGCACGGGGTGACGGGCAATCCGTACGATCCGGCGCGCACGTCGGGCGGTTCCAGCGGCGGCAGCGCGGCGGCCGTGGCGCTCGGCGCGGGTGCGCTGTCGATCGGCACGGACGGCGGCGGCTCGATCCGCATCCCCGCGTCCTTCTGCGGCGTCTTCGGGCTGAAGCCGACCTACGGGCGGGTGCCGCTGTATCCGTCGAGCCCCTTCGGGACGCTCTCGCACGCGGGCCCGATGACCCGCGACGCGGCGGACGCCGCTCTGATGCTCGACGTCATCAGCGGCGAGGACTGGCGGGACTGGTCCCATCTGGGCCCGGCGGCGGGCGTGCGCGGCGCGCTCGCGCAGGGCGTGAAGGGGCTGCGCATCGCCTACTCGCCGTCCTTCGGCGGACAGGTGGCGGTGCGCCCGGCGGTGGCGTCCGCGGTACGGCGGGCGGTGGCGGCGCTCGCCGGACTCGGCGCGTACATCGAGGAGTCCGACCCCGACATCGCCGACCCGGTGGAGCCCTTCCACACCCTGTGGTTCAGCGGCGCGGCGCGGCTGCTCCAGCCCTACGGGCCCCGCCAGCGCGAATTGCTGGACCCGGGACTGCGGGAGATCGCCGGGCACGGCGCGCGGTACAGCGCGCTGGAGTACCTGGCGGCCGTGGACACCCGGATGGCGCTGGGCAGGCGGATGGGCCGCTTCCACACCTCGTTCGACCTGCTGGTCACCCCGACCCTGCCGATCACGGCGTTCGAGGCGGGCGCGGAGGTCCCGGCGCACTCCGGACACCGGCGCTGGACGGGGTGGACGCCGTTCACCTACCCCTTCAACATGACCCAGCAGCCCGCCGCGACAGTGCCGTGCGGGCTCGACGAGGACGGGCTCCCGATCGGTGTCCAGCTGATCGGCCCGCGGCACGCGGACGCGGTGGTGCTGCGTGCGGCGCACGCGCTGTACGAGTCGGGAGCGGCGGCGATCGACGCGCCTACTCTCGCCGGAAGCTGAGCGTCTCGCCCAGCGCGCCCGCGCGCCACAGGTCCTGGCATGCGTCCGCCATCCGGTCCAGGCCGTCCACCACCGTGCCCCACACGATGCCCGGCACCCACCCGGTGTCGCCGTTCAGCAGCAGGTTGTTCCGCTCGTAGAACAGCGCCAGGTCGACCGTCACCGGGCGGGAGACGTCGCGGTCGTATCCGTACGCCGCCGTGCTCAACTCCGTACCGCTGAAGGTGAAATAGCAGAGATCACCCGGAATCGGGGTCACCGTCGGGTTCTCCAGCGGTGGCTCCTGTTCCGCGAACGCCGGGAACAGGGCGTAGATCTCATTGCGCGCGTACTTCGCGTGGTACACGTCCCCCGCGAGGGGCAGCGCGTCCCACACGGCCGCGCAGGCAAGCGGGGCCTTGTCGTCGAGGAGCTTCGCGGTGCAACGCACACCGCGCTTGTCGAGGGCTACGGTCACATATCGGTCGGCCATCTCGTACGCATACCCAGCCGGGAGCCGGGTAGCCGCGCGCCCATGGCTCGTACAAGACTGACAGGATCAATTCGCAGACGCACAGTGCTGCTCGGTACCGCTGCCGCCGGTGCCCTCGGTGCCGCGGGCGCGGCGGGCTGCAGCCGGGTGCCCTCGGGTGACGCGCTGGCCCGGCTCAAGTCCCAGCGCACGGTGCGCCTGGGCATCGCCGGCGAGGTTCCCTACGGCTATGTCGACGACCAGGGCGAGTTCACGGGGGAGGCTCCGGAGCTGGCCCGCGTGATCTTCAAACGGCTCGGGATCGACAGTGTCCAGCCGGTCGCCACGGACTTCGCCTCCCTCATACCCGGGCTCAACTCACAGCAGTTCGACGTCGTCTCGGCCGGGATGTACATCAACAAGGAACGCTGCGAGCAGGTCATCTTCGCCGACCCCGAGTACCAGATGCTCGACTCTTTCATCGTGCGCAAGGGCAATCCCAAGAACCTGCACACCTACGAGGACGTGGTGAAGGCGAAGGCGAAGTTCGCCACCGGCACCGGCTATGCGGAGATCGACTACGCGGTCGCCGCCGGCTATCCGGAGAAGGACATCGTCATCCTCCAGGACCAGGTGGCCGGCCTGAACGCCGTCGAGTCGGGCCGTGTCGACGTTTTCGCGGGCACCGCGCTGACCACCCGCGAGGTGGTGAAGAAGAGCCGGAAGGCAGAGGCGACCGCGCCGTTCGCGGCCGTCGTGGACGGCGAGAAGAAGATCGACGGCGGCGGTTTCGCCTTCCGCCCCACCGACACCGAGCTGCGCGACGCGTTCAACGTCGAGATACACAAGATGAAGAAGAGCGGCGAACTCTTCCGCATACTGCGGCCGTTCGGCTTCACCAAGAACGAGATGACCGCTCTCACTGCCGAGGAGCTGTGCCGATGACAGCCGGACTCTGGCAGAACTGGGTACTTCCGGGCATCTGGATCACCGTCCAACTGCTGGTGTACAGCGCGGTGCTGGCCGGTCTCCTCGCCTTCGCCGTCGGTATGGCCCGCACCCACCGCTCCCGCTTCGTCCGCTTCCTTGCGGGCTTCTACACCGAGATCTTCCGCGGCACGTCCGCGCTCATCCTGATGTTCTGGCTGTTCTTCGTGCTGCCTCCGCTGCTGGGCTGGCAGCTCGTCCCGATGTGGGCCGCGGTGCTGGCACTTGGCCTCTCCTACGGCGCGTACGGCGCCGAGATCGTGCGCGGCGCGCTGAACTCGGTGGCTCCGGCCCAGCGCGAGGCCGGCGTCGCGCTCAGCTTCTCGCCCTGGCAGCGGATGCGGCTGATCCTGCTGCCGCAGGCGGTGCCGGAGATGATCCCGCCGTTCTGCAATCTGCTGGTGGAGCTGCTCAAGGGCACGGCGCTGGTGTCGCTGCTCGGGGTGGGCGACGTGTCCTTCGCCGCGTATCTGGTGCGGCTCGCGACCCAGGAGAGCGCACAGATCTACACCATCAGCCTGGTCATCTACTTCGTGCTCGCCTTCGTCATCACACGCTCCATGAAGGCCCTTGAGAAGAAGACCAAGAGGAATATCGGCGTCGCGGTCTCGGGAGGTGGCGCGAAGTGAACTGGGACTGGTCCGCCGTGGCGGACTTCATGCCGCGCTTCTGGGACGGCGTGCTGATCACGCTGCAGATCCTGGTGCTCGGCTCGCTGATCTCCTTCACGCTCGGGCTTCTCTGGGCGATCGGATTCCGCGCGCCGACCCGTTTCGTACGGTGGCCGGTGAACCTGATCACGGAGTTCATCCGCACCACACCGCTGCTCGTGCAGCTCTTCTTCCTCTACTTCGTACTGCCGGAGTGGGGCGTGCAGTTCTCGGCGCTGACCACCGGCACGATCGCGATCGGGCTGCACTACTCGACGTACACCGCGCAGGTCTACCGGGCGGGCATCGAAGCCGTACCGGCCGGTCAGTGGGAGGCGGCGACCGCGCTGAGCCTGCCCGCCCACCGCACCTGGATCGCGGTGATCCTGCCGCAGGCGGTCCGGCGCATCACACCGGCACTGGGCAACTACGTCATCGCGATGCTGAAGGACACGCCGCTGCTCGCCGCGATCGGCGTCCTGGAGATGCTCCAGGAGTCCCGACTGGAGAGCGCATCGACGTTCCAGTACACCGAGCCGCTGACCGTGATCGGCATCGCCTTCATTCTCATCGCCTATCCGGCTTCCCTTCTCGTACGAGCCCTGGAGCGCCGTCTTGTCCGCTGACACCGCCCCCACCGATACGACGTCCGAGCTGATCCGCTTCGAGAATGTGACGAAGCGCTTCGGCGACAACACCGTCCTCGACAACCTCTGTTTTTCGGTGAAACCCGGCAAACACGTCACGCTGATAGGTCCGTCGGGTTCCGGAAAGACGACGATCCTGCGGCTCCTGATGACGCTGGCGACGCCCGACGAGGGCACGATCCGGGTGAACGGGAACCGGCTGTTTCCAGCCGCCGAGAAGGAGCGCCGGGAAGCGCGCAAGCAGATCGGCATGGTCTTCCAGCAGTTCAATCTCTTTCCCAATATGACCGCTCTGCGGAATATCACCGAGGCTCCGGTGCGCGTGCTCGGCATGTCCAAGGACGAGGCCGAGGTGCGCGCCAAGGAGCTGCTGGAACTGGTCGGCCTCGGCGACCGCTGTGACGCGAAGCCGACCCAGCTCTCGGGCGGCCAGCAGCAGCGGGTGGCGATCGCCCGGGCGCTGGCGATGCGCCCGCAGGTGCTGCTCCTCGACGAGGTGACCTCGGCACTCGACCCCGAGCTGGTGGCCGGCGTGCTGGACGTGCTGCGGGACATCGCGCGCTCGACGGACATCACGATGCTGTGTGTCACGCACGAGATGAACTTCGCGCGGGACATCTCCGACGAGGTGCTGATGTTCGACGCGGGCAGGGTCATCGAGTCCGGATCGCCGGAAAAAATCTTCTCCGATCCGGAGCAGGAACGTACTCGCGAGTTTCTCGGTGCGGTGCTCTGACCATTTACTCGGGCCGAAAAGTGTGACCCTGGCATATGCCAAGTGGATGCGCCCCAGCTTATGCGGCTGGGGCGCACCATCATTCTCGCCAACAGCCGCCCCGGAAACGGCTCTTGGCCGCTATCGTGGTACGGAAGCTTGCGGTAACAACCTGGTAGGGGGAAACCGTGGCGCTGAAGCCCGAGCCGACCGCGCCGTTCCACTCGGTGCAATACGTCTTGCGCGTCCTGGAGACGATCTCGAAGCACGGTGGCGGTGTCACCGATGTCCAGATCGCACGCGAGACGGGTCTGCCGACCGGCCATCTGGCTCCCATGCTGGCGATGCTGCGCCGCGAGGGCTATGTGGAACAGGTCGCGGACGGCGCCTATGTGATCGGCGACTCGCTGATCCTGCTCGGCTCGGGGATCACCCGTCAGCAGGCGCTGGAGGCGAAGATCCAGGAGACGCTCACCGAGCTGCGCGACTCCGTGGGCGCGGCCGTCTACATCAGCCGGTACATCGACGGCGAGGTGAAGATCACCCAGTACGCCGACGGCCCGCGCGCCCCGAAGGTCAACGAGTGGGTGGACTTCCGCTCGGCGGCGCACGCGAGCGCGGTCGGCAAGTGCCTGCTGACCCAGCTGGATGTGAACGGCCGCCGTGACCACCTCTCGCGCCACAAGATCGCCCGCCTGACCTCGCGGACGATCACCAGCGAGAAGCTGCTCTTCTCCAAGCTGGACAGTCAGCCTCCGACGGTCCCGGTGCTGGACCTCCAGGAGTACGCGGTGGGCACGGTCTGCGCGGCGGTCCCGCTGACGGCGGGCTCGGCGGTGGGGTGCCTGGCGCTGTCCATGCCGATCGAGCACGCCCACCGACTGCGCTCGGCGGCCGACCTGCTGAACCGCAAGGCGGCGCCGGTGGTGCTCTCGCTGGCGATCTAGGCATTGCCCCCGGGCCCCGCGGGGGTGCCCCCGGGGGGTGTCAGAAGCACCCCTCCGGAGCAGGTATTATTTTCTCTGTCAGCAGGCGCCGCTAGCTCAGTTGGTTAGAGCAGCTGACTCTTAATCAGCGGGTCCGGGGTTCGAGTCCCTGGCGGCGCACAGACAGGGAAAGCCCCTCGCTCACGCGAGGGGCTTTTTCACGTGTGGTCCGCGCAGCACGGGGTGGGATCGGGAGCCTCGAACGGCACCAGACTGCCGCCCACCGCGGGCGTCACCGTGAGCACCAGCCGTCCCTCCCGCCACTCGGGCCGCACATGATCGCGGGTGACCAGCCGCCCGCCGGGGTCCGCGGCGCCGGGCGCGCCGAGGGTGGCCACCTCGTCGACGGCGGAGGCGGCCGACAGCTCGCCGACGGTCAGTGTGCCGGTCAGGGCGGCCGCGCCGGGGAAGAGCACGGCCCGGCCGGCGGTACGGGCCGCGTGCTCGGCGGCGGCCCGCTCGGCCCCGGCCGCGAGGTCCGCCGGCCCCTCACGCAGAGCGCCGAACGCGGTACCCGCCTGCCGGGCGGTGATGCTCCTGTACGCCTCGTGCGAGGGGTTCGCCTGCGGCGGGCTTTGCCCCCACCCCGCCCCTTCCCGCTGTATCGATTTGCGGCTCCGCCGCGTGGCGGGGGCGCTGCCCCCGGACCCCCGCTCCTCAAACGCCGGAGGGGCTGAATTTCAGCGCCCCCGCTCCGCGTACTCCGCCTCCAGCGCCGACCGGTCCTTCACGCCCAGCAACCGATACGCCCCCGCGCCGCCCGGCCGCCACCACACCGGGTCCCCACCCCCGAACCCCACCCTCCGCAGCCCCACCCGGTGAACCTTGTTCGTCGCCGTCACCGGCAGCTCCCGCAGCACCCGTACGAACCGCGGCGCCATCTTCGTGCCCAGGTCCGGCTGCGCCGCCAGGAAGTCGGCGAAGGCCTCCGGGTCGAAGGACGAAACCCCGTCCCGCAGGGCCATCGCCGCCATCACCTGGTCGCCCGACACCGGGTCGGGCACGGCGTAGACCGCGACCGCCGCCGCGGGCTCCCAGCGGGCGAGGATGTTCTCGATCATCGCGGCGGCGAGGTTCTCGCTGTCGACCCGCAGCCGGTCGTCCGTACGGCCCGCGAAGTACAAGAAGCCCTCCGCGTCACGGAAAAAGAGGTCGCCGGTCCAGTACCAGCCGCCGCGGGTCCGGGCCGCGTCCGCCTCGGGGTGGCGCCAGTAGCCCTCGAAGGGGTTCGGGCCGCGGTTGACCAACTCCCCTATCGCCTCGTCCCCGTTGAGCAGCCGCCCCTCCTTGTCCAGCACCGCGGCCGCCCGTTCCTTGCCCGTGTCGGGGTCGACCACCGCGAGGTCGTCGCCGGGACCGGCCCTGCCTGTCGCGCCGGCGGGCGTGTCGGGGGTCCGCTGGATCGCCGCGCCGCCTTCCGAGGAGCCGTAGCCCTCGACCAGGCGTACGCCGAAGCGTGCCTGGAAGCGGGCCGCGTCCACCGCGCCCGCCTCGGTGCCGAAGCCCAGCCGCAGGGAGTGCGAGCGGTCGTCGTCACGCTCGGGCGTGGCCAGCAGATACTGCACCGCCCGGCCGACGTAGGTGAAGTAGGTGGCGCCGAACTCCCGTACGTCAGGCAGGAAGCCCGAGGCCGAGAAGCGCCGCCGCAGCGCGACGGCAGCGCCCGCGGACAGCGCGGGCGCCCAGTCGGCGATGACGGCGTTGCCGTGGAACATCGGCATGCAGATGTAGTGCACGTCGTCCTCGCGCACGCCGAAGTGCGCGACGAGGGACGCGCCCGCCGCCGCGAGCCGCCCCTGGGAGCAGATCGCTGCCTTGGGCGCGCCCGTCGACCCGGAGGTGAAGTACAGCAGCAGCCGACTGCCGGGCCCGACAGGGCCGAGCGTGGCCTCGCCCGGTACGGCGGCGGCGTACGGGGCGAGGAGCTCGGCGTAGTCGGCGCTGTCGGGATCGGTCACCAGCACCCGTGTCCCCGGCAGTTCGAGACCGTCGAGGAGGGGAAGGCGGGAGCGTTCGGTGACCAGCACCCGGCAGTCGGTGTGCTGGATGTCGCGGGCCAGTTCGGGCCCGCGGCGGGTCGGGTTGATGCCTGCCACGGCGGCTCCGGCCAGAGCCGCCGCGCTGAGCCACAGGGGAAACTCGGGAGTGTTGTCCAGCAGTACCCCGAGGTGTGGCTCGGCTCCGCGCGGCATCAGGTCCACGAGGAGCGCGGCCCGTGCGGCGGCGCCCGCGGCCATCTGGTGGTGGGTGAGTGAGTGACCGTGGTCTCTCAGGCCCACCCGGTGATCGCCCCATTGGCGCTGTACGAGCTCCGCGACGGTTCCTGCTTCCGCGTTCCTCATGACGCCGCACGGTAACTGACTACTCGTCAGAACTGAACGTCCGAGCAGGCATAGAAGGCGTTGCCGGTGTCGTGCACGGTCCACACCGCGAGGATCAGATGCCTTCCGGACTTCGACGGCAGCGTCCCGGAGTGGCTGAGCGTGGACGGCGGGCGCTGACCGTTGTAGGGGATCGTCAGGAATGGCTGCGAGTCGAGCGAGGCGCGGGTGAGCTTCTGGCTGGGGTTCCAGCCGTTCTTGGTGACGTAGTACTTGAAGTCGGTCGTCGCGTGCATGGCCGTGAACTGCCACCGGAAGGTGTAGTTCTGGCCCGAGGAGACCTTGGTGGTGGGCCAGGTGCCGCCGCGCGGGTCGTCGAGCTGCGAGAAGCGGCTGTTGCCGCCGGCGCAGATCGTTCCGTCGGCCGGACCCGCGGCAGGGAAGCCCTTGGGGCCTTCGACACTCTGGGGTTCGTAGATGATCTCGCCGCAGTCGGCGACCGTGCGGTTGGCGCAGAGCTTCTGGCGGCTGATGGGCGAGTCGGTGTAGCCGTGGCTGCTGGCGCTGCCGGTGGCGAGCACAGTGGTGCCCGCTACGGCGAGACCGACCACGGCCGCGCTTATCTTCTTGCGCATGCTTCGCTCCTGGAGAACGTGGGGGAGTTCAGGCGAGCCGTGCTGCACGCGTGCGGTGGTGCACATTCAGGTCTAGACCAAGCCCCAGGGTATTAACGGAACTTGAACATGTCCAGACCAATCACGTACCTTCTGCCGCCCCACAACGCCCGGTGTAGAAGGCGATCGTGAGGTCCTTCACGAGAGCCTTGCGCTCGTAGTCGTCGAGCTCCACGAGCCCCCGCGCGGTCAGCCTGCTCACCGTCTCCTCCACCGCGTCCACGACCGAAGTCAGCACGCTGTCGCGGTGCTTCGCGTCGATCGCCGCGATCCGCCGGCGCTGCATCGCGGCCGCCACCTCCGGCGCGTACTCGATCCCCGTCGGCTGCGCCGAGAAGACCTCGATCCCCACCGGCGCGCAGTCCGCCGACAGCATCCGGGTCAGGGCGTCGCCGACCGCCTCCGCGTCGCGCAGCGTGGGGGTCCCCCCGGCGAAGCCAGGGGGAGCCTCCTCATGAAGTGCGTCGGCGGGCAGCTGCGAGAGCACCCGCGCCATCGCCGCCTCGACCTGCTCGCTCAGATAGCCCTCGTGGTCCTCGACACCGAGCGCGGCCCGCGCCGTGTCCGCCACCCGCCACACCACGAGCACGACGACCCGCAGCGCGGTGCCGTCCGCGTCGACCGCGGGCATGGGTTCGCTGCGCCAGTGCCGCAGCCGTACGTCAACGCGCCGGCGCAGCACCAGGGGGCTCACCCACAGCAAGCCCGTACGCCGCACGCTGCCGCAGTAGTCGCCGAAGAGCGTGAGCACCCAGGCCTGGCCGACGCGTCCGCGCCCGAGCCCGCCGAAGGCGAAGAGCACAAGGATCACGCCCAGCGTGAGCAGACACCACAGTCCGAACCCGATGCCCTGGAACGGATGCGGGGTCAGCCCGAGCAGTCGTGCCACCGGGCCCGGCACCGCCCCGGCCCCCCACAGCACCGCGCCGACCCCGCCGAGCGCGCACGCACCCGCGACCAGACCGGTCCAGCCGGGCAGTGCGGACGCGGGGCGTTCGCCCAGGTCCGGATCGACGGGCGGCGCCGGCCGCAGGGGCACGGCGGCCGGCGGCGCGGGCCTTCGCCCGACCTTCGGCTGCTCGCCGGTGCCCTGCCGCCGCGCCACCACGGCGGAGCGCAGGGCGATCGGCTGGGAGTCGTCGTCACGGAAGAGGAGATGCACCGGGATCTCGGTGGTCACCTCCTGGGCGATCACGGGGGTGTGCCGCGGGCCGTCGGACGTCGGTTCGCCGTCGGGCTCCGAGGGCGTGGTGTTCATGACTGCCGCCTCCACTGATGGGTTCGGTGCGTGTCTCAGGCGAAGAGCCGGCGCCAGGTCTCGGGCCCGGGGAATCCGTCCGCCGCCGCGCCGCGCCAGCCCTGGGCCCGCTGGAAGGCCTCGACACTGCGCCGGTCCGCCTCGCCCCAGGCCGGCCCGGGCTCGGCTGTGTAGTGCTTGGCGAAGCCGAGTTCGACCAGCCTCCGGCGGAGCTGGATGACATGCGCGCCGGACCGGCCGGGCCTGAAGTGCCGGGTCCCGGGGTACGTGGGCTTCGCCGCGCTCGTGCCGCCGGGGCCGGGCGCCGCCGCGGGGATGCTCCTGCCCTGCCTGGCCGTCAGGAGCTGCCAGGTCTCCGCGCTCGGCATCCCGTCGGCGGCCGGGCCGCGCCAGCCCTGGGCGAGCTGGAAGGCTTCGGTGGCCCGGCGGTCGGCCTCGCCCCAGAGGGGCCCGGGGCCCTTGGTGTAGAAGTGCTTGCCGCCGCGCTCGACGAGCATCTCGCCGAGCCTGGTGATGTGCGCGTTGTTCGCGCCGGGACCGAAGGCTGTCGCGCCCGGATACTCATCGCCGAAGAACGGCCCGCTCACGGCGGTGGTCGCGGCGGTCGTCACGTTGGTCGTCGCGGTGATGAGGCCGTTGTAGCGGTAGGGCAGATACCGGTCGGCGTTGGTCCAGTACCCCATGGGCGTCGGCTGCTTGCGGGTGTGCGGCTTCGTCTGCTCGTACGCGACGTAATAGGTGTGCGTGTAGTCGGTCCAGCCGCCGAAGATCGTGACGTGCGAGCCGTTGGTCGGATTGTCCGGGTTGTGGAAGAGCAGGATGTCGCCGGGCGCCAGCTCCTCGCGCGTGATCCGGGTGGCGAACTGCGCGAGGCTCCCGGTCCACTCGTTGCTGCCCATGTTCCAGGCCATCGAGACAAAGCCGGAGCAGTCCTGGCGATACCCGTCCGACCAGTACTGGTCCATGCTGTACGGGACTTTGGCAGTTACCCACTGCTGGGCGCGGTTGATGATCTCGGCCCGGGTGACCGGACGCAGCGGGGCGGCGACCGTGGCGGTGGCGGGATGGGCGGAGGGTCCGTGCAGCGGTGCGGTGCCGCCCTGCTCGTTGGTGAACTCGGGATCGTCGACGGAAGCGGCCGCCCCCGACGCGGACCGGAGCGCGGACCCGGGCGCGGAGGGGACCCCGACCGTCGTCGCTGCGGCTGCTCCTCCGCCGCCGCTCAGGACCACGCCAGCCGCCGTGAACAGCACGAGTGCCCGGCGGCAGCCGTGTGCGGCCGGGTGCTCCCCCGCGGCGAGAGCCCGGCGCTGCTGCGCGCACCCCGCGCAGTCGCAGTCGGCGGCGGGCTCGAATTCCTCGAATACCGGCGCGGTCATACGTGGCCCCTGTCACTCATTGATCTGTCACGTTTGATCGCATTTTGACGGAGTAGCGGTAATAAACGACGATCCGACAGGCCGGAACGATCAGATAATGGTCAGTAGCACCCCTCGCCGCCCGGTAGAGTTCTCCAGGTCAGCAGGCGCCGCTAGCTCAGTTGGTTAGAGCAGCTGACTCTTAATCAGCGGGTCCGGGGTTCGAGTCCCTGGCGGCGCACGCAAACCGAGGCCCCCTCACGGCGAGTGAGGGGGCCTCGGTCGTACCTACGGCTATTTTCGGCCGCCCTGCACCCGAACACTGCTCGCCCACAAGGGACCCTTAAATCGTACATATATCCGCTTAAGTGCTTCATTCACCCTTGCGATCATGGCCGGGGTCGTAGAACCTATCCTGGAAGCAATGGCTCCAATGGGGCATCCGTTTCGCGTAGTTGAGGGTAGTACAGGCGCATCAGTCCGTTGTCGGAGTGCGGGGAAGGGGACCCCGATCACGGTCCGAACACGTGACGGGCATGATGCAACCGGCGAGTGACTGTTTCGTGTCTGTAGGGACGGTGGCCCGCCACTGATGTGTCCAGGGCAACTGGTCGAGGGGGACCGGGGTCAGGACTTAAGAACCGACCACATCACACGCAGCCAGCATGCGTGCGGGGGGATGACTCATGACGTCGACGCCGAACGGCGCCGGGCAGCACAACGACCCTTCCCTGACGACTCAGCTCCGGGTACCCGCCCATCTGCGCACCGGAGGGCACCGGCTGCGCCCGAAGAAGGCGCTTCCGCGGTACGACTACGAGCACTACAGCCGTCTCGCCGGCCCCCTCACCCAGCCCGATCCCACCAAGCCGTACACGGTGCAGTACCGTTCCCTCCTTTCGCAGGAGCCGCACCGCATACGGGCCGCCCTGCTGCTGGGAGCAGCGCCGCTGGTGTCGCTGGGCCTGTTCGCCTGGCTGATGCAGCCACAGCACTGGACCGAGCGCGATCCGAACCTGAAGAACGACACGCTGCTCATCCTCGACATCGTCATGCTCGTCTCGATCGGTCTGATCGAGCTCTTCCGCACGATGAACGTCCTGTCCAACGCGCACGCGACGCTGGTGGCGCGTGACCCCGTCCCCGTGGTGCCCGAGTCCGGCACCAAGGTCGCCTTCCTCACCTCCTTCGTACCGGGCAAGGAGCCCCTGGAGATGGTGACGAAGACCCTGGAGGCGGCCGTCAGGATCCGCCACCGCGGGCTGATGCACGTCTGGCTCCTCGACGAGGGCGACGACCCCGCCGTCAAGGAGGTGTGCGCGCGCCTCGGCGTCCACCACTTCTCCCGCAAGGGCATTGCGAAGTGGAACCAGACCAAGGGCGCCCACCGCGCCAAGACCAAGCACGGCAACTACAACGCCTGGCTCGAGGCGCACGGCGGCAACTACGACTACTTCGCCTCCGTCGACACCGACCACATCCCGCTGCCCAACTATCTGGAGCGGATGCTCGGTTACTTCCGCGACCCGGACGTCGGCTTCGTCATCGGCCCGCAGGTCTACGGCAATTACGACACGTTCGTCACCAAGGCCGCCGAGTCCCAGCAGTTCCTCTTCCACGCCCTGATCCAGCGCGCGGGCAACCGCTACGGCGCCCCGATGTTCGTCGGCACCTCCAACGCCGTCCGCATCAAGGCTCTCAAGCAGATCGGAGGCCTGTACGACTCGATCACCGAGGACATGGCCACCGGCTTCGAGATGCACCGCGCCAAGAACCCGGACACCGGCAACAGGTGGCGCTCGGTCTACACCCCGGACGTGCTGGCCGTCGGCGAGGGGCCCACGGCCTGGACCGACTTCTTCACCCAGCAGCTGCGCTGGTCGCGGGGCACATACGAAACGATCATGAAGCAGTACTGGAAGGGCTTCTACTCCCTGCCGCCGGGCAAGCTCTTCAACTACACGATGATGATCATCTTCTACCCGATGTCCGCCCTCAACTGGATCCTGGCGGCGCTGAGCTGTGCGCTGTTCCTGGGCATGGGCGCCTCGGGTGTGCAGATCGACCCCGCGATCTGGATGATGCTGTACGGCAATGCCTCGGCGCTCCAGATCGGCCTCTACATCTGGAACCGCCGCCACAATGTCTCGCCGCACGAGCCCGAGGGCTCCGGCGGACTCGCGGGCATGGTCATGTCCGCGCTCTCCGCACCGATCTACGCACGCTCGCTGATGGACGCCGTACTGCGCCGCAAGAGCAAGTTCGTCGTGACCCCCAAGGGCGACTCGTCCAGCCCGGACACCCTCTTCGGCACCTTCCGGATCCATCTCTTCTTCATCCTCGTCTTCGGCGGATCGCTGGGCTCCTCCTTCTACTTCGGGCACGACCATCCGGCGATGATCACGTGGGCGACGCTGGCCCTGCTGATCACCGCGGCGCCGATCTTCGCCTGGCGCCACGGCATCCGCGCCGAGAAGAAGAAGCGCACACGGCGCCACGGCGGCGGTCGGCCGCCCGCCGACCGGCCCGAGGGTCATGTGCCGCAGCAGCGGCCGGGCTCCGCCGCAGAACAGACCATGCAGATCGCCCTTGGGGGACGTAAGAAATGAGCACGCTGCCCGTCCGGCCGAACCACCGCAAGAACCGGGCCCGCCGGATAGCGATCGGCGCCGCGGTGATCGTCGCGGTGGCCGGCTTCAACGGGCCGGCGCTGTGGCGCTTCGGCTCGGACCAGTACCACGACTACAAGATCAACAAGCCCGAGTACAAGGCTGAGAACGGTCACTGGGACTTTCTGGACGTCCCCGCCGAGTACCGCATCAACTCCATCCACGCGGCGCTGCTGCACACCGGCAAGGTGCTGCTCGTCGCCGGATCGGGCAACAACCAGAAGAACTTCGACGCGAAGAAGTTCGAGTCGGTCCTGTGGGATCCGAAGACCAATGAGTTCAAGAAGATCCCCACCCCCAAGGACATGTTCTGCGCCGGGCACACCCAACTGCCCGACGGCAAGCTCCTGATCGCGGGCGGCACCAAGCGGTACGAGAAGCTCAAGGGTGACACCACCAAGGCCGGCGGCCTGATGGTCGTGCACAACGAGGACCCGGACGAGCCCAAGACCCTGCCCGCGGGCACCAAGTTCACCGGCAAGAAGAACGGCAAGACCTTCGTCTCCAAGGACCCCGTCCTGGTGGAGAAGGCGAAGAAGGTCTTCGACCCGGCGACGGGCAGGTTCCTGCGGACCGAGCCGGGCCTCGGCCGTATCTACGTGGAGGCCGAGGAGTCCGGGAAGGACTACGAGACCGGCACCGAGGACAACTACCGCGTGCAGGGCCTCAAGGGCTCCGACGCCCGCAACATCTACGGCATCGCGCAGAAGCTCGCCCTCGACAAGAAGGACTTCCAGGGCATCAAGGAGGCCTACGAGTTCGACCCGGTGGCGGAGAAGTACATCACCGTCGACCCGATGAACGAGGCCCGCTGGTACCCCACGCTGACCACGCTCAAGGACGGCAAGGTCCTCGCGCTCTCCGGCCTCGACGAGATCGGGCAGATCGTCCCCGGCAAGGACGAGGTCTACGACCCGAAGACCAAGAAGTGGCAGTACACCGGGATCATCAGGAAGTTCCCCACCTACCCGGCGATCTTCCTGATGGACAACGGCAAGCTCTTCTACTCCGGCTCCAACGCCGGGTACGGACCGGCCGACGTCGGCCGCGCGCCGGGCGTCTGGGACCTGAAGACGAACAAGTTCGTCAAGGTCCCCGGGCTGAGCGACCCGGACAAGATGGAGACCTCCGCCACGGTCATGCTGCCGCCCGCCCAGGACCAGAGGTTCATGGTCATCGGCGGCGGCGGGGTCGGCGAGTCCGAGAAGGCGAGCGAGAAGTCCCGCCTGGTCGACCTCAAGGAGAACAACCCCCGCTTCAAGGACGGCGCTTCACTGGAGAAGGGCACGCGCTATCCGAGCGCCTCGCTGCTGCCGGACGATTCGATCCTGGTCACCGGAGGCTCCTCGGACTACCGGGGGCGCGGCGGCTCGAACGTGCTCCAGGCGCGCACGTACGACCCGAAGACCGGGACGTACAAGCGGGTCGCAGACCCCGCGGTGGGGCGCAACTACCACTCGGGTTCGGTGCTGCTCCCCGACGGGCGCGTCATGATCTTCGGCTCGGACTCGCTGTTCGCGGACAAGGCGAACACGAAGCCGGGCGTCTTCGAGCAGCGCATCGAGATCTACACGCCGCCGTATCTCTACCGGGACTCCAAGCCGGTCATCAGCGGCGGGCCGAAGTCCATCGCGCGCGGGGACACGGGGACGTTCAAGGTCAAGGACGCGGCGTCCGTCAAGACGGCGAAGCTGATCCGGCCGAGCGCGGTCACGCATGTCACGGACACGGACCAGCGGTCGATCGCGCTGGACGTGAAGAAGACGGCGGACGGGATCGAGGTGACGGTGCCGGCGAATCGGGCGCTGGTGCCGTCGGGCTGGTACATGCTGTTCGTGACGGACGAGAAGGGGACGCCGTCGGAGGGTGTGTGGGTGGAGGTCCCGTAGGGGGTGTTTCCCCTACCCGCCCTCCCCCTACGGCCTGGCGGCCGTAGGAGGTACCCCCATCCCGAACTGGGGGCAAGCCCCCAGACCCCTGCGCCCGCTTCGCGGCGCGAACCGGGGGCTCCGCCCCCAAGCCCCCATACGCCCTTCGGGCGTGTCCTCAAACGCCGGACAGGCTGAATGTGCGGCCCTGCCGCACAATCCAGCCCCGCCGGCGTTTGAGGCGCGGGGGTCCGGGGGCAGCGCCCCCGCAAGGGGTCCGGGGCGGAGCCCCGTCGGGGGGCTGGGGGCTTGCCCCCAGTTTTCGGGAAGCGGCGGGGTGGGGAACAAGCCCGCCGCAGGCGCACCCCCCACCGCACCGCCTACTTCGACGCCCGCGCCAACCCCAGCGCGTACTCCGCCCACCACTCCCCCGCCCGCGGCCCACCCCTGCACTCCCCGTCCGACTCCCCCGGCCGCTTGACCCACAGATACGCGTCGACCAGCGCGTCGCCCGTCTGTGTCGTCGGCTTCTCGCCCAGCGCGCGGCCCGGCGGGTTGCACCACGGGTCCTTGCCCGCGGTGTACGGGCCGTTGCCGTTGCGGCTGGTGTCGATCACGAAGTGCTTGCCGCCGACCTTCGCTGACAGCTTGCGGCCGAACTCCTTGCTCGCCGCGGTCGGATAGAAGTTGGAGACGTTGACGGAGAAGCCGTCGGCCTTGTCGATCCCGGCCCGCCGCAGCGGGTCGAACAGCGCGTCCGGCTGCGACCAGCCCGCGTTGCCCGCGTCCAGGTACACCTTCGTGTTCGGCTGCTGCTTCAGCCGCTCGACGGCACCCTTGAGCAGGTCGAACCGCTCTTCGTGGAACTCCTGCGGCGTGCATGTGTCCACGAGGTGCAGTACCGCGTCCGGCTCCAGGATCACCGTGGCCCGGCGGTCGCCGATCCCTGCCGCGACCTTGTCGACCCACTCCCGGTAGGCGTTGCCGTCGGCCGCGCCGCCCTTGGAGAACTGTCCGCAGTCGCGGTGCGGGATGTTGTAGAGGACGAGCAGTGCGTCCCGGTCGGCCTTCGCGGCCGCCTCGGTGAAGCCCTTGGCCTCGGCCTCCGGCTTGTCCGGGCCGATCCATTCGCCGACGGGCTGCTCGGCGATCGTCCTGATCAGTTCGGCGTTCTTGTCGTCGCCGTCCTTGCGGTACGCGGCAACCTGCCGCGCGGCCTTCCCGTCGGGATTGACCCAGTAGGGATCGTTCGCCTTGGGCTGCTGGCTCACCGCCGGTTTGTTGTCCTCGCCGTCGCCGGAGGAACAGCCTGCGAGCAAGAGCAGCACCGCCGCCCCCGCCGCCGCGGCCCCGCACAGGCGGGCACGCCCGGTGGAACTCCCGTACATCCACTCCCCCTTGGCTGCACTTGCAGGTGACCGCACGCCCGGGCTTCCCACCGGACAAGACAGGTCGAATCCATCCTGACACACGCCGGGTGAGAGCCACGAGCCCGTACCTCGTCGCGGTGTGCTCACCGGGCGACAGCCAGGAAATAGCCACTGAGGGCGACGAGTTCACGACATGGTGTCATCCAGCCCCTAGGCCCGGTCCACCGACCGCTCTAGAGTGTCGGGCAACGGCCCCGGCCCCTGACCTTGAGCGCGACCGGACCAACCAGAACCTCCCGTGCCGGTGCCGGGCTTCTCCCGCAGCCCGGGCGCCCGCGGTCGAGGACCGGCTCGGCCGACGGCCCTGGGGGGAGCATGTCGTCGGTCGAGCCAGGTTGGACCCTGTCGACCGCTTCGCCGGACAGGACCTCAATCCTTCACCACCGCGGTCAGATACGCGGAGACGACCACATTCGCGTTGTACGTGCCTGTCGCGCGGTCGAACGTTCCGCCGCAGGTGATCAGCCGCAGCTCCGCCCGCCCGTCCTCGCGCGGCCCGTAGACCTTCCTCGGATCGAAGCGGTCGCGGCCGAAGACCTGGATGTCGTCGATGGTGAACTCCACGACCGAGCCGTCTGCCCTGCTCACCCGGACCTTCTCGCCGGGACGGGCGGAGCTCAGCCCGTAGAAGACGGCCGGTTTTGTCTCCGTGTCGACATGGCCCACGAGCAGCGCCGCGCCGGACGCGCCCGGCTGCGTGCCGCTGCCGTACCAGCCGACGGTGTTCTGCATGGCGTACGGCGGAGGATCGACCGCGCCGGCGGGGTCCAGACCGCGCGGGACAACGGGGGCGGCGACGCCTATCGACGGTATTTCCACCCGGTCGGGCCTGGCGGGGCTCAGCGGATCGAGGGCGGGCGGCAGGGGCACCCCGAGCGGCCGTCCGACCGCCGCCACGTCGCCCGTGGTCGGCGCGGAGGTGCCGCCGAAGCCGCCGGTGAACCCTTTGCCCCAGAGCCACAGCCCGAGCAGGAGTACCGCCCAGGCCACTCCGGTGAGCAGCCGACCGTTCCCCGCCGAGCGTTCGGCGGAGGACATGTCAGTCCGATTCCGTCCGGCGGCGCCGTGAGCTGCGGAAGGCCACGGCGATGGCCGCCACACCCGCGAGGACGAGACCGATCACGGCGTGCGGGGTGCCAGGGCCCGTGCCCTCGACGCGGTCCGTCGTGGCCACGGCGAGGTGGGCCGCGCCGCCACCGCCCGCGCGGACCGGTGCGACAGGGGTGTGCTGATCCGTCGGCGCCTGGACGACCTTGATCTGGCCCCTCGCCGGGTGGCGATGGCCGTCGCAGACGACGCTGACCTCGTACGCGGCAAAGCTCACGCCGGCTTTCACGGTCGTCTGTCCGGAGAACTGGGAGCCCTGCCTGGTGGAGAGCTCCACATCCGCGGCGAAGGCCTGGGACGTGACGGTGGCCGTCGTTCCCTCGCAGCCCGAGACGCTGATCGCCACCGCACCTCCCGGGACGACGGCGGCCGGGGCGACCGCGACCTGTACGGAGTCGTCGGCGTGTGCGGCGGTGGCGGCGGGCGCCAGGACCAGGACCGTGGCCGCCCCTGCGGCACGGAGAGCTATCAAGCATGAACGCATCGTGAACCTCCTGATACGGAAAAGATTCACGCGTCTGGGGCGTTTTCGCATCCGCAAGAGCGGCCCGGTGGTCCATTTGAGCCCCCTGACGTGCCCAAATGCATCAGACCCGTTCGGCGCACACCCGGTGGGCGCCGGAGAGACCGACGTCAGATCCGGTCGACGAGATCGGCGATCGAGTCGACGACCTTGGAGGGCCGAAACGGGAATTTGTCGATGCCCTCGGGGCTGGTCAGCCCGGTCAGCACCAGGAAGGTCTCCATGCCCGCCTCGAGACCGGCCAGCACATCCGTGTCCATCCGGTCGCCGATCATGGCGCTGGTCTCGGAGTGCGCACCGATGGCGTTGAGCCCGGTCCGCATCATCAACGGGTTCGGCTTGCCCGCGAAGTACGGCTCCTTGCCGGTCGCCTTGGTGATCAGCGCGGCGACCGAGCCGGTGGCGGGCAGCGGGCCCTCGGCGGAGGGGCCGGTCTCGTCGGGGTTGGTGCCGATGAACCGGGCCCCGGCGTTGATCAGCCGGATCGCCTTGGTGAGGGCCTCGAAGCTGTATGTACGGGTTTCGCCCAGTACCACGTAGTCGGGATCGTGGTCGGTGAGGACATAGCCGATGTCGTGCAGCGCGGTGGTCAGACCCGCCTCGCCGATGACGTATGCCGTGCCGCCCGGGCGCTGGTCGTCCAGGAACCGCGCGGTGGCCAGCGCCGAGGTCCAGATGTTCTCGACGGGCACGTCCAGGCCCATCCGGGAGAGCCGGGCATGCAGGTCGCGCGCGGTGTAAATGGAGTTGTTCGTCAGGACCAGGAAGGGCTTCCCGGTCTCCCGCAGCTTCTTGATGAAGGCGTCGGCGCCGGGGATCGGCACGCCCTCGTGGATGAGGACACCGTCCATGTCGGTGAGCCAGGATTCGATCGGCTTGCGCTCTGCCATGCGGGCGGACTCCTGCCGTGCAGAAACTCAACTGCTGGGGACGCCGCGACGACGGTGTGGCGGCGCCCCCAGCCTAATCAGGAAGCCGAGACCCTGACCCCGTCGATCACCCAGTACCAGTTGTTGGAACCGGTGTAGCGGAAACGGAAGCTGACGCTGGAGGCCCCGGAGGGGACGTTCACGGTCAGCGACTGCGGCTGGGAGACCACATCGGCCGTGTAGCTCTTGACCACCGTGGGCGTGCCGCCGTTGAAGGAGGCCAGGACCTGGGCGGTCTGGCTGCCCTCCTGGCGGTAGAAGGTGGTGAAGTCCAGCGTCACCTTCGTCCTGCCGCTCACGCTGTACGCCGGGGTCACGAGCGTGGAGTCGTAGCCGCCCGAGTTCGTCCTGTCGTCCCACTCGTCGGAGTCGGCGACCGCGAAGACGCCGCGCGAGCGGACGTTGAGCTCACGCCACTGGTCCCGCTGGGCCCGGGACCAGAACTCGTTGGTGGCGAAGGCCCAGCCGCGCCACTCGGTCACCCCGCCGGTGCCCATCGCGCTGTTGATCACGGACCAGCCGCTGGGCGCGGTGTGCGTGAAGCCGAGCACTCCGGCCGGGATTCCGGTCTCGTCGACGCGCTGGCCCAGCTGGGACTGCAGCGTGTCGAAGGGGTCGGTCGAGCGTTCCTGGATGGGCTTGCCGTCCAGGCCCCAGGCAGGGTCGGGGGTGATTCCGAGCTGCTTGAAGACGGTGGCGGCGACATCGACGAGCCGGGTGTCCGCGGGCCGGGCGCCGGCGGCGATGCCGGGGCCCTGGGCGAGCACGAACGTACGCCGTTCCTCGATGGAGCTGCCGCCGTGGCCGCCTGAGTCGACATGCCCGTGGTCGGTGGCGACGATGACGGTCCAGCGCTCGGTGGCGTACGAGGGGCGGGCCTGGATCGCTGCCAGCAGCCGGCCGAGATAGGCGTCCTGGACGGCGATGGCGTCGAGGTACTTCTGGCTCGCGGCGCCGTAGCTGTGGCCCATCTCGTCGGTCTCGCCGAAGTAGACGAACAGGATGTCCGGGTTCTGGTTGCGGAGGATGTCCTCGGTCTGATCGGTGATGACCTTGTCGTTCACCGCGTAGTTGTTGTTGAACACGAGCTTGGCGTCGGCGCCGGGGGTGACGGTGCCATGGGTGTCGAGCTCGGGCCAGTCGACGGCGGCGAAGAGGGACAGCTCGGGCCTGATCTGGTTCAACCGGGCCAGAAATCCGGGGTACTTGGCGTAGTTCTTGCCGATGAAGGTGTTGTCCTTCACGCCGTGCTTGTCGGGCCAGACACCGGTGGAGATGGTCGACCAGCCGGGTCCGGACGAGGTCTGCGCCATGGGGTTGGCGTACAGCAGCGACATGCCGTATGTCCCGTTCGCCATCAGGGACTTGAGGGTCGGGGCCTTGGCCGCATCGATCCTGTCGTAGCGCAGTCCGTCCATGCCGACGAAGAGCACCTTGTCCTTGCTGGTGCCGTTCGGGAGGGTCGGTGCGGCCTGGGCGGCCTGAGCGGGGGTGGCGAGGGTGCCGGCGGCGGCGACCGCGGCGGTGGCGGCGCCGGCGGCGAGTACGGAGCGCCTGGATATGCCGTTGAGCGGCATCTGTTCCTCCGTCAGAGGGCTGAGGTTGTCTACGGGCAGAGCAGCGCCCCCGGTTTCCCGGGGGCGTTGGTCCGTACCCGTTATCGTTCCGCGACAATCAGTCCCGCAACAGAAGGTTTCCGGTGAACTCTTAGCTGCCGGTCGCGGACTTCCACGCGTCCACATAGGACTGGAGGTTCTTGTCGATGTCCTTCCAGTCCGGCTCGAAGACCTCGACGCCCTCGAGCAGCTTGACGAGGTCGATGGCGTTGGCGTCGGTGGCCTTGACATCGCCGCGGGCCGAGAACCCGCCGCCGATCGCGCTGACCTGCTTCTGCGCCTTCTCGGTCAGCATGAAGTCGAGGAGCTTCTTGCCGTTCTCGCTGTGCGGGGCCTTGTTGACCAGACCCGCCGCGTAGGGAAGCGCGAAGGTGGTGGGCTTGCCGCCCTCCTTCGCCGGGAACCAGATCGCGAGGTTCGGCATGGACTTGGACTGCGCGAAGTTCATCTGCACATCGCCGTTGGCGACGAGGATCTCGCCCTTGTCGACCTTGGGCGCGAGCTTGGAGGTGGAGGAGGACGGGCCGACGTTGTTGGCCTGGAGCTTGTTCAGGTACGCGTTCGCCGGCTCCTTGCCGCCGAAGTCGTGCATGGCCTTGATGAGAACGGCGGTGCCGTCGCCCGCGACGCCGGGCGTGGAGTACTGCAGCTTGTCCTTGTACTTGCCGTCGAGGAGCTGCTCCCAGGTGGTGGGCGCCTGCGTCAGCTCCTTCTTGTTGTAGATGAAGCCGAAGTAGTTGTTGACGACCGAAGTCCACTTGCCGTCACCGGACTTGTCGGCGCCGTTGACCTTGTCGGCGCCCTTGGGGTCGTACGCCTGGAGCAGCCCCTTGGAGTCGGCCTGCTGGATGAAGGGCGGAAGAGTCACGATGACATCGGCCTGGGTGTTGGACTTCTCGCGGGCGGCGCGCTGCACCATCTCGCCCGAGCCGCCCTCCACGTACTTGACCTTGATGCCGGTCTCCTTCTCGAAGTCCTTGAAGACCTGGTCGTACCAGCCGTCGCCCTTCTCGCCCTTGAGGCCGTCGGCGCTGTAGACGGTGACGACCTTCTCTTCGGCGGCGGCCGAGCCGCCACAGGCGGTGAGGGAGGCGGCGAGTGCGAGGCTGCCGACGACGGCGGCGATCGGCTTGATGTGGCTGTGCATGGCGTGTGCTTCTCCTAGCGGTAAGAGGCTTTGGTGCGGATACGGGAGACCGCGAGCAGGACAAGGAGCGTCGTGCCCATCAGGACGACCGCGAGAGCCGATCCGGTGAACAGGGACCCGCGGTCGGTGGCGGTGAAGATGAGCACCGGCAATGGCACCCAGTCGGGCGGGTAGAGCATCATCGTGGCGCTCAGCTCCCCCATGGACAGGGCGAAGCAGAGCCCTGCGGCCGCGGTGAGCGACGGCAGCAGGAGTGGGAGTTTCACCCGGAACAGGACGTACGAGGGGCGGGCGCCGAGGCTCGCCGCCGCCTGCTCGTACATCGGGTCGAGACGGATGATGGCGGCGGCGACCGACTGGTAGGCAAACGCCGTGACAAGCACGGTGTGCGCCAGGATCACGATCCAGCGGGTGCCGTTGAGCAGCATCGGCGGCTTGGAGAAGGCGACGAGGATCGCCAGGCCGAAGACGACGGAGGGGACGGCGACGGGCAGCACGAACAGCGCGTCGAGTACGCGCCGCCCGCGTTTGCCCAGCCCGGCGGCCGCGATGGCGGCCCAGCTGCCGACGGTGAGGGCGAGCAGGCTGGCCGTGACGGCGGTGACCAGGCTGGTAGTGAGTGCCTGGAGGGATTCACCGCGTACGGCAGCGCTGTAGTGCTCGGTCGTCGGCCCGGAGGGGAAGGCGCCGGACCAGTGCGTCGAGAAGGACGCGGCGACGATGACGAGCAGCGGCAGCGCGAAGAGCGGCAGGAACAGGACGAGGAAGATCGCCCAGGCGGCCCATTTCCCCTTGCGGCTATGCACCAACACGGCGGCTGACCATTCGGTAGAGGCTGTAAAGACCCACGGAGATCGCGATGTTGACGACGGCGACGACGCAAGCGGCCGGATAGTCGGACTCGAGGATCGCCTTGCCGTAGACGAGCATCGGCAGGGTCGTAACTCCCTTGGCCCCGGTGAACAGGACGATGCCGAACTCGTTGAGGCACATGACGAGTACGAGAGACCCGCCGGCGGCGAGCGCGGGCAGCGCCTCGGGCAGGATCACCCGCCGCACGATCCGCGCGGGCCGCGCCCCGAGGGATGAGGCGACCTCCAGCTGGGCGGTGTCGAGCTGCGAGAAGGCGGCCAGGAGGGGGCGCATCACGAAGGGGGTGAAGTAGGTGATCTCCGCGAGAAGCACGCCCCAGGGGGTGGTGAGGAAGTGGAAGGGGCCCTCGGCCGCCCCGGTGACGTCCGTCCACAGTCCGTTGGCCATCCCGACGGTGCCGTAGACGAAGAGCAGCGCGAGCGTGATGAGGAAGGACGGGAAGGAGAGGAAGACGTCGATGAACTTGGCGACCGCCTTGCCGCCGGGGAAGGGCACGAAGGCGATGATCAGGGCGAGGACGAACCCGAGGACGAGACACCCGACGGTGGCACCGACGGCGAGCCATACGGTGGTGGCCAGGGCGTCGCGGAAGGCCTGGGAGCCGAAGACGTCGGAGTAGGCGCCGGGTGAGAGGGACTCCTGTACGACGAGCGCGAGCGGGTACAGGAAGACGAGCGCCAGGACGGCTACTGGAGGAAGAAGCCACACCGTTGTGGGCATACGTTCCGCGAGGGCGATGGGGGCACCTCCCAGGCCCGAAGGGCCCTGGGGGAGGGTGGGCACAACGCCCGGACGGCGTTCAGCGAATGCCAGGCGTCCAGCGGGACTACCCATGGCTCACCCCGCCTGCCAGCAACACCGCGTCCTCCGGCGCGAAGTGCACGGTGACCGCGTCCCCCAGCGAAGGCGTCGCCCGCAGTTCACGGACGTCCGCCTTGACGCGGTGACCGTCGACGTCCACGTACAGCCGGTGCGTCGCGCCCCGCCACTGGACCTCAGCGATCGTCCCGCGCAGCGCGTTCGGCCCGTCGCCGAGTCCGACGAGGTGCGGGCGTACGCACAAGGTGGCGGTCGTGCCGGACGGGACGCGGTCCGTGGACACCTTCAGCTCAGCACCACCGAAGGACACCGCCCCCGCCCCGACCGTCACCGGCAACAGATTCGCGTTGCCGACGAAGGACGCCGTGAACTCCGTACGCGGCCGCCGGTACAGCTCCTGCGGCGTGCCGCAGTCCTGCAGCCGCGCCCTGTCCATCACCGCGATCCGGTCGGCGAGTGTCAGCGCCTCGACCTGGTCGTGCGTGACGTACAGGATCGAGACGTCCGGCAACTCCCGGTGCAGCCGTGCCAGTTCCGCCAGCATCCCGGACCTGAGCTGCGCGTCCAGTGCCGACAGCGGCTCGTCGAGGAGCAGCACGCCGGGCCGGATCGCCAGCGCCCGCGCGATCGCGACGCGCTGCTGCTGACCGCCGGAGAGCTCGCGCGGATAGCGCCGTGCGTACGCCGCCATCCCGGTCATCTCCAGGGCATCGGCGACCCGCGCCGGTATCTCTGCCTTCGGTGCCTTCTGCGCCTTGAGACCGAAGGCCACGTTCTCCGCGACCCGCATGTGCGGGAACAGGGCGTACTGCTGGACGACCATCCCGATACCCCGCCGGTGCGGCGGCAGTGCGGTGACATCGCGGTCGCCGATGAACACCCGCCCGGAGACGAGCCGCACGAATCCGGCGACGGCCCGCAGTGCCGTGGTCTTGCCCGAGCCCGAGGGCCCGAGCAGCGCCATGACCTCGCCCGGCTCGACGGTGAGGTCGAGCGAGTCGAGCACGAGATTTCTCCCGTACGCGACCGAGACGTCCTCGAAGCGGATGCCGCTGGTCATCGGTCGGCCCCGGCCAGGAGCTCCGGCAACTCGGCGACGGATCCGAGCACATGGGTCGCGCCGTGCGTCTTCAGCTGCTCCGTGTCGTGCGCGCCGGTCAGCACGCCGGCGACGATCCCCGCGCCGGACCGTACGCCGCTGAGCATGTCGTACGAGGTGTCCCCCACGACCGCGATCTGCTGTACGCCGTCCACCGCGCCGGTGCGCAGGAAGGCGGCGAGCACCATGTCGGGGTAGGGGCGGCCGCGGCCGCCGGCGTCGGCAGGGCAGAGGGTGAGCTCGACCAGGTCCTGCCAGCCGAGCGCCGCCAGGATCGCGTCCTGCGTCGTGCGGGCGAAGCCGGTGGTCAGGACGACCGTGCGCCCCTGGTCGCGCAGGTGCTCAATCGCCTCCCGCGCGCCGGGAACGGGCGCGATGCGCCCGCCGTCGACGAGTGCGCCGTACGCCTCCTCGAACGCGACGTTCGCGGCCTGCGCCTTCGTCTCGTCTCCGAAGAGGTGACGGAAGACGGAGATCTTCGACTCGCCCATCGTGGCGCGGACGTAGTCGATCATCGTGGCGGGATCCGCGCCGAGCCGCTCGGCGGCGGCGCTGAAGGCCTGCTCGACGAGGCCTCCGTCGGCGACGGTGGTGCCTGCCATGTCCAGTACGACGAGATTCAGCTCGTTCAACTTCTTCACCAGCCCAGTTCGTTCGCGGTCGTTTCGGCGATGGCGGGCGAGCAGGTCATGCCGCGCCCGCCCGGCCCTGTCACCAGCCACACTCCGTCGCGCACCTGCTGCCGGTGCACGACGCGGCTGGTGTCGGTGCACTGCGCGTACACCCCCGCCCAGCGGCGGCGGATCCTCGGCAGCGGCCTGCCGAGGAAGGATTCGACGATCTCGGTGAGGTGCTCGTACGGGTCCTCGATCGTGTCGAAGGCGAAGGGATGCTCGTACTCGTGGGTGTCGCCGATGGTCAGACCGCCGTCGCGGCGCTGCACCATCAGCAGCTGCATCTTGTGCGCCGCGGCGGTTGGCGTCTGGTCCTGTCCGGCATTGAGCGCGTCCAGGGCCTCGCTCGCGTAGGCCGGGTAGTAGCGGAAGCTGTCGGCGTCGGCGACCGAGGTGGTCAGCGGCTCGCCGAGCGGGTCGGTCTGCATCATCTGCAGGCGCACCCGGCGCACGGGCAGGTCGGGGACGAGCTCGCGGACGAGACCGGAGAGCGCCGCGCCCGGGCACAGGACGACGGCGTCGCCGGTGTGTACGTCGCCGTGGTCGTCGCGGACGGATCCGTCACCGAGCACGTCGCGGACCTCGCGCCCGCCGAGGTAGGTGTAGCGGCCGGAGGCCAGTAGCGCCTCCTTCAGGGCGAGTTGGGCGGGACGGGGCTCGACGGCCGCGTCCCGCTCGCACCACAGGGTGGCGCTGAAGGAGCCGCGCAGCGCGGGGTTGATCCGGCGCGCCTCGTCGGCGGTGACGAGCTTGTAGCCGCGGGCCGGGGCGTCGGGCCGCGCGACGGCGGCCTCGGCGACGGCCAGCTCCAGGTCGCTGCGTACGGGAGTGAGCGAGCCGATGGCCCGGAAGCCGAGCCCGGGCACGCGCGCCCCGATGGACTCCCACAGCTCACGGGCGCGCAGAGCGGTTTCGAGCTCCTCGCCGCCCGCGCGGCCGCTGACCCATATCTGGCCGAAATTGCGCAGGCTCGCGCCTCGTGCCTCGCTCTCGCGCTCGATCTGTACGACCTCGTGGCCGCGTTCCACTGCGTGCCAGGCGTGCATGGTTCCCACCACGCCGGCTCCTACGACGATGACTCTCACGACGCCAAAGCTCCTCGGGGTTGGTGTCCCGTTCGGGGCCGGTCGGCAACGGGACGGTGAACGGGCCCTCAATCTTGGCCTAGACCCGTTACCTTCTCGTTACCAGCGTGAGGTGTCCAGAGGGCGCTGCGACATCGCGCCGGCTCAGTTCTGATTGCCCAGATGCGCCGTGCTGCATCTCCCGGGGGACAACCCCCGGACCCCCGGCAGAAACCCCCGCGTTCAGCCCTCAGCTCTGATTGCCCAGATGCGCGGTGAAGCTGAAGCGGTCGCCGCGGTAGAGGGTCCGGACCCGCTCCAGCGGCCTGCCCGCCGTGTCCCGCGACAGGCGGTGGATCAGCAGCATCGGCAGGGCAGGGGGCGTGCCGATGAGCAGCGCCTCGCGCGGTGTCGCCAGCACGGTCTCGATCCGCTCGTCCGCGTCGCCGAACGAGATCCCGAGCCGCTCGCGCAGATAGGCGTAGAAGGAGGAATCGGGGTCGAAGTCGGCGTCCAGGCCCGGCACTCGGGCCACGGAGACGTACGTACTCTCCAGGCCGACGCGTTCGTCGTCGGCGAGCAGCACTCGCTCCATGTGCCATACGGGCTCGCCGCGGGCCACGCCGATGTCGGCGGCGAGCGCGTCGTTGCAGGGGAAGCGGTCGAGGCTGATGAGCGTACGACCCGGGGTGCGTCCCTGGCGGCGTACGCCCTCGGTGTAGCTGGCGAGCGAGAGCGGCTGCTCCAGCTTGGCGCCCGCGACGACCGTGCCGCGGCCCTGGCGGCGCAGCCGGCCCTCCAGCAGGAGTTCGCGCAGTGCCTGACGCACCGTTTCGCGCGAGACCTCGTACCGTACGGCGAGTTCACGCTCGGTCGGCAGCAGTCCTCCCTCGCCCAACTCCTCGATCAGGAGGGAGATACGGGCCTTGACGGCGTAGTACTTGGGGATGCGTCCGTGCTCCGGGATGCCGGAGCGGACAGGGGCGCCGGGCGCCTGGTCGTTCGGGTAGTCCACCAGGGGATGTTCGCAGACGTATCTGAACGGTCAGCGGCGGCCCGCACGCATCCGGCGCTGCGCGAGCACGAGGATCCCGGTGCCGAGCAGGACCGCGCCGAGGGCCGCGCCGTGGCGGAGGAGGGTGTCGGTGCCGGTGGTGGCGAGTTCGTCGATGGTGTTGTCGGTCGCGCCGGGGGCGTCGGCGTCGAGGACGGCGAAGCGGTAGTCGCCGGACTCCCCGACCCAGTCGCCGTCGTCGCCCTGGCGCTGGACGACCGCGGCGTTGACCGTGACCTGGTTGGGCGGGGTGTCGGAGGCCAGGGCGAGGCGGACCTTGACGGTGACCGACTTGTGGGCGGGGACGACGAAGCCGGGGAATCCGTCGTCGAAGGCGCCGACGATCTCGTCCTCGGCGGTCGTCTCCAGGGTGACGGGGCGCCAGCGGGCCGCCGCCGAGTCGTAGAACTCCAGCGCGAGGCGGGCGGGCGTGAGTCCCGGGTCGCGGGCGGTGATGACGATCACCGGGTGGATGTTGCCGCACCTCTCGCCGGTGGTGTTGGCGAGGTCCACGGACCACTCCTTGAATCCACCGCCGGGGTGGTGGGCGGTCGGGCCGCCGTGAATACGGGTGTCGATCGGGAAGTCGGGGTCGGAGACCGTGCCACAGGTGGGCAGCTGGTCGTCGGGGCGTCCGGGAAGCGGCGGTGCGGCGGGCGCCGCGAGGGTCTCGGCGGCAGTACGGGCGGTCACGGCGGCGGCCGTCGCGGCCGCGCCGGTGAGCACCGCGGGCGCGATGGTGGCCGCGGTGACTCCGACGGCGAGGGCATTGCGCAGTCGCATGGGGGACCTTTGCTGCTCGGCTGCGTACGAACCCCGGGGGGACACCCGGTCATGCAGCCAGACCCTTCCACGCGCGCGCGGCGGTGACCGGTCGCCACGTCCGGGCAGGGCCGATCAGCCGCGCAGATCCGCCCTATCAGCCTATTTTCGGTGCGGTGACGGCGACCTCGGCCCGGCCGAAGAGAGGGGCGAGGACGAGCTGCGCGGCGCCTTCGGCGACGACGTGCGCACCCCCTTCGGCGAGCGCCACCGGGACGCGGACCTGCTCGCCGACGCCGCGCACGAACGGTTCGGCGTCCGCGGCGACGACCCGGCCCCCGAGCAGTACGCGGTCGATGTCGAGCAGTTCGACGAGATTGGCGGCACCGGTCCCCAGCACGCCCGCGGCCCGGTCGAGATCCCCCAGCCCCACGGCTCCCAGACACAGCGCCTCGATGCACCCGCGCCTGCCGCACGCGCACTGTGGCCCGTCGAGCTGAATGACCTGATGGCCGAACTCCCCCGCCCCGGTGCGCGCACCCCGGTACAGCGCCCCGCCGAGCACAAGCCCGGCGCCGAGCCCGGTCCCGAGGTGGAGATACGCGAACGACTCCCCGGCTCCCCGCAGAGCGAGCGCGAGGGCGGCGGCATTGGTGTCCTTGTCGAGTACGACGGCGTGCCCGAGCCGGACGGCGAGGGCATCCCGGAGCGGGAAGCCGTCCCACTGAGGAAACCCGGTGACGCGATGGGCGACGCCGGTGGCGTGATCGAGGGGCCCGGGCATGGCGGCGCCGACCCCGAGGACGCGCCCGCCCGCCGTGGGCAGCGCCTCCACCTCGCCCGCCACCCGCTCCAAGACCGCTTTGGCTCCCGCGCCGAGGTCGAGAGGAGCGGTGCGCACCGCGACCGGGGCGCCCGACAGGTCCAGCAGGACGGCCGTCAGCTCGTCGCGGTCCAGGTGCAGGCCCACGGCGTGCCCCGCCGAAGGAACCAGGCGGAGCACCGTGCCGGGTCTGCCACCGGTGGACGCGCGGCGGCCCGCCTCCACCGCCAGGCCCTCCTCCCGCAGCCGCGCGGTGATCTTGCTGACCGCCTGCGGTGTCAGCCCGGTGCGCTCGGCCAGCTCCATCCGGCTGATGCCGCGCTCTCCGGCCGTACGCAGCAGATCGAGCGCCAGGGCGGCGTTGTGGCTGCGCAGCGCGGGCAGATTCGCTCCGTTGATGGTTCGGTTCATGGGCTTCACGGATCCCATTGTCCTCTGCGCTTGCACTTTGGCAACACCGTTGCTTAAGTGGAAGGCATGACCGGTACCGGCACCCGCACTCCCCTTCGCGTCGGCCTCGTCGGCTACGGCCTGGCGGGCTCCGTCTTCCACGCCCCGCTGATCGCCGCCACCGAGGGCCTCGCCCTCGACACGATCGTCACCTCGAACCCGGAGCGCCGACAGCAGGCCCGCGCCGAGTTCCCCGATGTGCGGTTCGCGGACTCGCCCTACGAGCTGGGAGACCGCACGGACGATCTCGACCTGATCGTGATCGCCTCCCCCAACAAGACGCACTTCCCGCTCGCCACCGCCGCCCTCAAGGCCGGTCTCCCGGTCGTCGTCGACAAGCCGGTCGCCGGCACGGCCGCCGAGGCACGCGAGCTCGCCGCCCTCGCCGAGGAGTGCGGCCTGCTGCTCTCCGTGTTCCAGAACCGCCGCTGGGACAACGACTTCCTGACCCTGACGCAGCTGATCGCGGCCGGCGAGCTCGGCGAGGTACAGCGCTTCGAGTCCCGCTTCGAGCGCTGGCGGCCCGAACTCAAGGGCGGCTGGCGTGAGTCGGGCGACCCGCAGGAGATCGGTGGTCTGCTCTACGACCTGGGCAGCCATGTCGTCGACCAGGCGCTGACCCTGTTCGGCCCGGTCGAGCGCGTGTACGCCGAGGCGGACGTGCGCCGCCACGGCGCCAAGACGGACGACGACACGTTCATCGCGCTCACGCACACGAGCGGCGTCCGCTCCCACCTGTACATGAGCGCCACGACCGCACAGCTCGGCCCCCGCTTCCGGGTGCTCGGCTCGAAGGCCGGATACGTGAAGTACGGCCTCGACCCCCAAGAGGCGGCCCTGCGCGACGGCGTCCGCCCGACCGGGGACAAGGACGCGTGGGGCGTCGAGCCCGAGTCCCTGTGGGGCCGGATCGGCGCGGGCGACGGCGGCCGCCCGGTCGAGTCGGCCCCGGGCGACTACCCCGCGTACTACGCGGCGATCGCCGTCGCCCTGCGCGACGGCACTCCCCCGCCGGTCACCGCCCACGAGGCGGCTCAGGCGCTGGACGTCCTGGAGGCCGCGCGCCGCTCCGCACGCGAAGGAATCACCGTGGAGGTCAAGCTATGACCGTCCCCATCCCCGCCCCGCTCACCGTCGAGGAGATCGAGGCCCAGGAACGCAAGCTGGCGCTGCGCCGCTTCACCCACGACGACGCCTGGGCGCTCGGCAGCCTGCTGGTCGAAATGGCCCACCTCCGCGAGGCCCCGGTCGCGATCGACATCCGCCGCGGGACGCAGCAGCTCTTCCACTGCGCGCTGCCGGGGTCGAGCGCCGACAACGACGCGTGGATCGACCGCAAGCGCCGGGTCGTCGAGCGCTACGGCGAGAGCTCGTTCCTCGTCGGCGCCCGCCACCGCGCCAAGGGCACGACCTTCGAGGACTCCTCGCGCCTCGACCCGAACCTCTACGCGGCCCACGGCGGCTCGTTCCCGATCACCGTCGAGGGCGCGGGCGTCGTCGGTACGGTCACGGTCTCGGGCCTGCCGCAGGCCGAGGATCACGCCATGGTGGTCGAGGCGCTGGAGCGCTTCATCTCCGCCCACCGAGGCGGTCACTGACTCCGGCGCGGGGATACGGGACCGGTCCCGAACCCCGCGCCGGGCTATCCATGCCGACTACGCGTCCTTGAGCTCCTGGCGCTGCCGCCCGAGCCCGTCGATCTCCAGCTCCACCACGTCGCCCGCCCGCAGGAACGGCTTCGGCTCCGGCTGTCCAAGGGCCACACCCGCCGGCGTCCCCGTGTTGATGACGTCGCCGGGGTACAAGGTCATGAACTGGCTGACGTAGCGCACGACCTCAGCCACCGGGAAGATCTGGTCCGCGGTGGAGCCGTTCTGCTTGAGCTCGCCGTTGACCCACAGCTTCAGGCTCAGCGCCTGCGGGTCGGGGACCTCGTCCGCCGTCACGAGCCAGGGGCCCAGCGGGTTGAACGTCTCGCAGTTCTTGCCCTTGTCCCAGGTGCCGCCGCGCTCGATCTGGAACTCGCGTTCCGAGACGTCGTGCGCGACCGCATACCCGGCGACGTACGACAGCGGGTCCTCGGCGTCCTCGATGTAGCGAGCCGTACGCCCGATCACCACCGCGAGCTCGACCTCCCAGTCGGTCTTGCGGCTGCGGCGCGGCACCAGCACGGTGTCGTGCGGTCCGACCACCGTGTCGGCGGCCTTGAAGAAAACGACCGGCTCGGCCGGGACGTCCGCGCCCGTCTCGGCGGCGTGGTCGTGGTAGTTCAGCCCGATGCATACGACCTTGCCGATACGGGCGACCGGCGCACCGGTCCGCAGGCCGTCGGACTCAAGGACGGGCAGCCCGCCCGCGTCCGCCGCGGCCCGTATCCGGGCGAGGGCGGACGCGTCGGCGAGCAGCTGGCCGTCGATGTCGGTGACGAGGCCGGACAGGTCGCGCAGGGTCGTACCGTCCTGGTCGAGCAGAGCCGGTCGCTCGGCACCGGCAGTACCGACACGCAGCAGCTTCATGGTCAATCTCCCCTGGTCGAGTGCGAGCCCCGACGATGGGTAGCGGCCATCGGGAGGATCTGAGGATTGGCTGATCCTCCAAGACGGCAGACCACTCCGCAAGACCCCGTTCACAACCTGGACCCTTACGCGGCAGTAGCAAGCGCGCCGGCGACAGGCATGTCCCGGTAGAGGAACGCCCGCTCGACGGCGGTCCAGGTGGTGCTGGTGACGATGTAGAGCGCGGCGGCCAGCGGCACCCACGCCACGGTCAGCAGCGTGAAGAAGGAGAGCAGCGGCATGACCTTCGTCATCGCGCTCATCGCGCCCATGCCGGGCATCTGCTGGTCGGCAGCGAGGGGCGCGGCCGCCATCTGCCGCTTCGTACGCCGGTAGTTGTACGTCGCCACGGCGGCGACGATCGCGAAGAGTACGAGGTACACCAGCCCGGCCCCGCCGAAGACCCCGCCATGCGCGAGGGCGTCCGACCAGCGGTCACCGAGGGGCGCGGCGAAGAGGGTGTGCGAGAGCAGGCCGTTCGGTTCGCCGCCGATCCGCGCGCTGGAGAACAGGTGGTACATGAGGAAGAAGGCGGGCAGCTGCAGCAGGCTCGGCAGACAGCCGGAGAGGGGCGAGACCTTCTCCTCGGCATGCAGCTCCAGGAACGCCTTCTGCATACGGTCCGGGTCCTTGGCGTGCTTCTTGCGCAGCTCGGCGATCTGCGGCGAGAGCCTGGCCTTGGCCTTCTGCCCGCGGGCGGCCGCCCGCGAGAGGGGATGGACGGCGAGCCGTACGAGCGCGGTGAACAGGATGATCGCGGCGGCGGTGGCGGACGCGTGGAACAGCGGCTGCAGCAGGTCGGCGAGCTGTGCGACCAGGCTGGCGAAAACGGACATGGGTGAGCCCTCCGAGGGTCTCGTCGTGCCGGATGAGGACATACGTCGGCATGACGCCCGCGAAGGGTGGTACGAGTGGGGTCCCCTACGGGAGCTGCCCTACGCGGCCGTCAGGAGGGCACGGCCGGGCGCTCGGGGCCTGGTACGCCCCTTCGCGTCGGGATCACGCTGGGGCAGGAATGCGGTGCGCTGCTCGCGGTCGCGGATAGCGGTGCGGACCCGGGTGCGGGGCACGACGGGCGCACAGCGCGCGCTGATGACGGCGCAGACGACGAGCGCGGAACCGGCGGCAGCCGTGGCGGTTGCGGCGAGCGCGAGCGCGGCGGTGAGGCCGCCGCCGTCGATGAGGAGGACTTCGACGAGGAGGAAAAACAGGAGCGCGGCGGGCCGAACCGACTGCAGCAGTCGACGCTGCCCCATGCCCACTCCTCCTCTCGAATCGTTCACATCGTTCAGATCGGTCCTCGAACCCTCCAGCCGTTATACACGACGGCTGCTAGCTCTGGCGGGGCCGCACGGACTTCAGCTTCCCCCAGACCACGAGCCGGTAGGTGGAGGTGAACTCGGGCGTGCAGGTGGTGAGGGTGAGGTAGTAGCCGGGCTCGCTGTATCCGGCGGAGGGCTTCACGATGCTGCGCGGGATGCGGGCGATCACTCCCGTATCCCGGGGGGAGGTCTGCGCCAGCGAGGCGTCGACCACGTAGAGGTAGACCCCCTGGCGCGTCTCGACCTGGATCTGGTCACCGTCGCGGAGCCGGTTGATGTGACGGAAGGGCTCGCCGTGGGTGTTGCGATGCCCGGCGACGGCGAAGTTCCCGGCCTCGCCGGGCTGAGCGGTTCCGGGGTAGTGCCCGACGTATCCCTTGTCGAGGACTCCCCGCTTGGCGATGCCCTGGGCGACGGGGGCGACGACACCGAGGCGGGGGATGCGCAGGACGGCGTACGCCTGGTCCCAGCGGGGTGTGGTTCTCGGCGGGGTCGGCGGATCGGAGTGAGGGCTTTCGGGCTCGCTCGACGCGCCGGCTTCGGGAAGGACCTCCCCCTCCCCTCCCGATATGTCCCCTTCCTCACTTGCCGGGCTGCCCCACTCCCGCTCCAGGGCCTGCACCTTGTGCTCGGCGCCTTCGCGGGCCTGCCGGTTGGTCCACCACAGCTGGTGTACGACGAGGAGAAGTACGACGACCCCGAAGGTGACGGCGACCTCGGCACCCGCCCAGAGCCCACGGGCGAGCGTGGCCCGCCTCCGCGAGCCGCGCCCCTGCACGACGACCGTCATCCGCTCCCGCACGGGCGCACGATAGGTGCTGATCGCCGAAGTCACCAGATCCGTACGCCGCTACTCATCAGCCCTCTCGTACGCCATGTCGTATGGGCTTCATCCCGCCGAACCGCCGTACAGCAGTACGGTGTCCACCATGCGCCCCGACACGCCTGCCGATCACATCGCCGAAGCCGAGCGCCTGCTGCGTACCGCCGCGCAGTACCCCGAGGACGACGAGCAACTGCTCCTCCAAGCCGCGGCTCACTTTGAGCTGGCAGGCGACCGCGAACGCGCCTCCACCCTCTACGACAACCTCCTCGCGACGGACTCCGAACACACCCTGCTGATCAAGGCCCTCCAGGCCGCGAACCTGTGGGAGTACGGCCACGAGGCAGAGGCCCGCGCCCTGATCAACGGCATCCGCACGGCGGCCCCGGCCGACGCGGCGCCCTGGGAGATCATCGCGGAGACGCTGGAGTCCCACGACGAGCTCGAGGCGTCCCACGACTGCTTCACCACGGCCCTGGACCTGCTGCTCCCCGCGGACGACGACGAAGTCCCCTACGCCACCCAGTCCCTCCTCGCCGGCCGCCACCGCGTCCGCCGCCTCCTGGGCCTCCCCCACGACGACCGCGACGCCCTGGCGGACCGGGTCCACCCGGGAGACATCTCCCTGGACGAACTACACGACCCGAAGCGCCTGTGGGCCCTGGGCTCCGACAACCCGGCCGAACTCCAGGCAGAAATCGCCCGCCTCCGCTCCGAACTCGGCTCCTACCGCTCGGCGTTGTCCCGCCCGTTCCCGGTGGCGGTCCTCCACTGGCCGGAGCCCGAACTGGACGAACTGCTCGCGGCCTACCCCGAGTTGGAACGCGAATACCCGACCCACGATGCCCACCTGACGGACCTCGAGGCATCCTTGCGCGACCTCTCGGCCACGGGCACGGGCAACCTGGGCATCGTGACGGGCACGGTCCCGTCGTACGAGGCCTTCGCAGCCTCGGAACAGTCCTCCCCGTCGAACGCGGACCTGCTCCCGCAGTACGCAACAACGCTGGCGGCCAGGGGCCGGGCGGTGGCATGGCCTCCGGCGCGGGGGGCGGCGTGCTGGTGCGGGTCGGGGGTGGCGTACAGGGACTGCCACGGAGGGCCGAATCAGCCGTGAGGCTCTCGACTGCCTGTTGACCTGGGCGCCTCCTGCCACTGCGCCCTGCGCCTCGCGCTCTGTTAAGCCATCTTTGCCTGCACACACTGAACCCACGCCGACGCCGTTCAGGGACTTCGATGTGTCAGGCACACCTGCGAGGTCCACAAGTCCCCAAAAGTGACGTTGAGGCATCCCCAGTTGTCCTCAGAAGGAGCCGTGAGTGACCCTG
Organism: Streptomyces sp. NBC_00885; assembly: GCF_045207475.1. Taxonomy (NCBI): domain Bacteria; kingdom Bacillati; phylum Actinomycetota; class Actinomycetes; order Kitasatosporales; family Streptomycetaceae; genus Streptomyces; species Streptomyces sp. NBC_00885. Next base: position 5,402,435 of record NZ_CP108796.1, on the reverse strand, counting down.
TTCGACCCGCCAGGACCTGCACCTGGCGTCTGCGATGATCCTCAACTCATGTTGGTTCACCAGTACTTGATAGCGCTCGACCCGGACGGCCAGCGCTTCGGCCAGGTCCTCCGGGACACCATTGATCAATTGCTCGACGGGGAGCACACGGGACGCTTCGACTGGAACGACCTTCACAAGACCGAAAAGACGCACGCGGGCACGCTGGTAGAGATCAATCTGCTGCGGGAGTTCGACTTCCTCAGCGGGCAGGACATGGACTACCTGATCGAAGGCATTGAGGTGGACTGCAAGTTCTCTCAGAAGGAATTCGGCTGGATGATCCCGCCGGAGGCCTTGGATGAGATCTGCCTCGTCGTCTGGGCGGACGACCATCAGGGTCTCTGGAGCGCCGGCTTGTTCCGCGCGGATCGCAAGAGACTGACAACGAGCGGGAACATCACCAAGAAGGGCAATCGCGATGGGAAGTTCAGGCTCACGCAAACCCACCGCTCGATGATCACGTGGCTCTGGCGCAGAGAGCCGCTGAAGGAGAATCTTCTGCTACATCTGGATTCAGATATACGAGATGCGATCCTCGCGCCTACATCAGGGCAGCGGCGGATCAACGAGCTATTCCGGCGCGTCCAGCGACGCCGGATCGATCGCAATGTCGTGAGAACTCTGGGCCAGCAGCACGATTACATGGCTCGTGTCCGCGACGACAAGAGCGGAACGCGAGCTCGGCCAGCCCTTCGGCAGGAGGGGATCATCATTCCCGGGGACTCTGCGAACCACCGAGCCGTGGCTCAGGCACTGGGGGGACCTATCCCAGAGAAAGGCGAGTTCGTCAGTTTCCAGGTCGCACGGGCCCAGCCTCATCATGACGACCGCCCATCTGTTGAGCTTGATGGTTTCCATTGGGTCGCAGTAGGCGATGGGGAGAGCGTGGACGTCCCCGCCCCAAAGCTCCCATCCCGCTAGAGCCGACCGGCGAGACTGACACACAGCCTGTACTCACCTCGAAGTCGTCCCTCGCCATGACACATCAGCCTCGATGGCCTGCCGGACGCTGGAAGGCCTGGTCGCTCGCGCACGTGCGATCTTCTCGTGCGAGGCCACAAGCCATACGGTAAGTGGGATCATCCACTCCAGCGATCCCCCTTCTACACACAGGAGTTGACCAGTGGACGGCCCGGACGGCGAGTACCCGCTGATTAGGCAGTACCGGGACTGGATTCAGAACAGCCCGTCCGAGGACGGACCTGACCGGGAACAGTTCTTCAGGCAGGGGACCGTCGTACTTGACACAAACGTGCTGCTGAGCCTCTACGAATACACACCTGCTGCCCGTGAGCAGGTCATGGGAGCCCTCCGGAGTGTGCAGCATCGGTTGTGGCTCCCACATCAGGTCGGGCTTGAGTTTGTCCAGAACCGTCATCGCATCATCATCGGCAGGAAGAAGGCACTGGAAGATGCCTCCAAAGCTCTGCACAAGAAGCTCGGAGAGGCACGCACGGCGATTGTGGACGCGCGGAAGCTTGTCCAAGACTTGTTGATCAAGTATGCGCAGGACGCCACGGCCAAGGCAGCACTTGAATCTGAGATCTCCGATGAGGCCGTTAAGAAGCTGCATAGTGAGTGGAGCAAAGCCCTCGGCGATCACCTCCAAAGGCTCAAGGAGTACGACCTTGCCATTTCATCCGTGAATAAGGGTGACCCCGTGCTCTCCCAAGTGGCTGCACTATTCGGCGACAAGATCGCCGAGCCACCGGATCCTGCCGAGCTCCGGCGGCGCGTTGATGAAGCCTCGTCGTACAGGTTCCCTAACCGCATCCCGCCAGGCTTCGCTGACGAAGGAAAAGGGACACCACTCTCCTCGTCCGGCGACTTCCTCCTCTGGGAGGAGACGATTGGGCATATGGCGGACTCGCCGGAGCGTTCCCGTTTGCTGTTTGTCTCCAATGACACGAAGGACGACTGGTACCAGCCAGCCGGCAACGGCTTGAGTTCCCGCCCTTGGCCTTATCTGGCAAGCGAGTTGAGGATGCGCACGGGGGCCGAACTGCGGATCGAGACACCAGGTGAGTTCTACCGAGGCGTGAACCGCTTTCTGGACGCAGAGATCGCCGACGAGACCTATGCAGAGATCGACCGCGCAGCCAAGCATCTCGTCGAGGCTGTGATCTCAGAGCAGGAAGCCGTCCATGTTCAGCCAGGGCAAGAACTTATCGCAGCGGCATTCGATGCTGCAGGCTTGGATCAATCCCTTCTGGACAACATCAATGACGCAGCTTCTCGCCTGCTGTTCACCTGGTGGCTGATCGGCGTCACCGCACAGCTGGACCGGCGCCCGCGCTTCGACGACGAACCAGACGTGTCCGTAGCGCCGGCGACTCGCTCGGCGATACAGCCAGCTCCTGCGTGGCTGCCCGGACGCCGTCTCCACCTGGGTGAATGGCCCTACCGGAGTTCATCGTGGATAGCGCCTTGGTTTGCTCAGACCGTCATAAGTGCGTCGCGCCACGACAGGCAAATCCTTCAGCAGCTTGCCGCCCGACAGCTGGACTTCGAGCGGACAGACGATCAATAGCCAGGCCGTGAAGCTCGCCCACCTGAAGAACGGAGTCACCAAGTGACCAGTCAGCAGTCGCCTGAGGATCTGTGGCGCCAACTCCAGCCGGACGCACGGCATGCCTTGAAGAACCTCCTTTCGGAGATTGCAGATCAAGTGAATCCAGACCCAGGAAACCCTCAGTCGCTATTCGAGGCCTACACGTACGCCAAGGACATCACCGCGCGAGCTATACAGTCCCGAATGCTGATGCACCTGCCGCCTGAGAACCAGAAGTTCCGGGCACTGCATGCTGAAATCCAGAAGGAGATGACTACTCGTTACATAGACATCGTTCCGGCGAATCTGCTCAAGAGTCCATATGGCAGCAAGACTCACGAGCGCCTCTTCTCCTTACTTCAAGAGAACTTGGCGCAACCGGTACCTTCAGCAATGCTGCGAATTGTGACTGCAGACGATGTGCACACCGAGCGGAGAGCCCGTGAGCTGCGCGAGCTCGGATTTGACCTCGCTTGGTACGAGCTGGAAGGAATCAATGTCTACGAACTGCGTTCTCTCGAAATAGACTTCGGAATGATTCCCGCTATAGTGAGAAACAAGGTCCGACAGAGCAAGGTACTCACCACGGGTGAAAAGCAGCGGATTCTCGAGAGGGCGGGCATTCCAAAGGATGGGTAGCAGCAGTGGCAGCGACTGGGAGCCGCCGCCAGGTTCCTGGGCCTCTTCGGCTGCCCGTCGCCGGAACATGCAGGCCATCCGCAGCCGGGACACGGCACCTGAGCGTTTGATCCGACGACTCGTTCACGCGCAAGGTCTGCGCTATCGGGTAGCGGCCAGGCCGCTACCCGATCTTCGCCGGACGGCTGACATGGTCTTCCGCCCAGCGAAGGTCGCGGTCTTCATTGATGGCTGTTACTGGCATGGTTGCCCCGAGCACTACGTCCCACCCAAGACCAACCCCAGCTACTGGTCGGGCAAGGTCACGCGCAATATGGCCCGTGACCTCGACACGGACCAGCGCCTCCGCGCGGCCGGTTGGACCGTGCTCCGATTCTGGGAGCACGAGTCACCCGACGACTGCGCCCTCACGATCGCTGCGACGGTCAGCCGGCTCCGGAATGACAGGGGCTGAGAGATCGGCCATGCTGAACAGCTCTCCGCTGTTCAGCTCCCCGACCTTGGCCCGCTCCTGCCGCACCGGCGCCTTGACCCCGGCCTTCATGGCCGCCTCGAGTGCTTCCCTGATCTGTTCGCCCACAGCCTGAGCGACCGGTGGCGGGAAGGCGTTCCCCACCTGCCGGTACGCTGCGGTCTTCTTGCCCGTGAATTCCCATTCCTTCGGGAATCCCTGGATAAGTGCCGCCTGGGTCACCGTGAGCTTAGGGCCCGCAGCCGCAAAGAGATCACGGTCCTTGCTCTCCAGGCGCTCCATGTCCTCGGGCTTGTTCGCAACACCGAGCCCGCACACACCCAGGTATTCCCAGGCCTTCTTGGCCCGGGTCGGGCCGAGGTCAGCGCCGCCATGCTTCTTTGAGCCACCGACGAGTGTGGGGGCAACGCCTCTCGACGCCATCTCCAGCCACCGCTCGAACCTCTCGTCGGCCCGCGGGTCGTCGACGTCTTTAAAGCGTTCGCGCATGGAGTCCTCCAGCGCCGCCGCTACTGTCACCAGGGGGAGTGCCTTCGGCTTCCGAGTCGGAAAGAACGGAACGTACGCCTTCTTCATCGCCACCAGGATGGCGCGCGGACGGAGCTGCGGGACCCCATAGTCCTTGGCTTCCAGGACGTCCCAGTAGCACTTCCCGTAGCCCAGGGACTCAAGTTCCCCCAGGATCGACCTGCGGTACTCGCGGAACTTCTCCTCAGGCTCCAGCAGCCCCCGGACGTTCTCGATCATTACGACCTTGGGCTCCAGCTCTTCGACGAGCTCGAGCATGGTCGGGAACAGGTCCCGCTCATCGTCCGGCCCCAGCTGCTTCCCCGCGACACTGAACGGCGGGCAGGGGACCCCGCCGGCCAACAGATCCAGATCTCCGGGATCCAACCGCAGTCTCGTTCTCAGCTCCTCCGGGGCGAGCTCAGTGAGGTCAGCCTGAATGACCTCACAGTCCCCCCATTCCGCGTTGCCCTGCACGTTCTTCTCGAGGGTGGCTACCGCATTGGGGTCGATCTCGATCAGCGCGAGATGCTTGAACAGCGCATTATGCAGGCCTAGCGCCTGCCCACCCGCCCCAGCGCAAATCTCAACCGAGGAGAACTTCCTCTCGGTGCTGGTCATGCACCCTCCTTCCAGACGTGCCCGACTGGTGCCGATTGGCACCAGTCATCACAGAGGGTGACAGACCCCACTGACAACGCGACCGCCTCCAAGTTTGCGTCACACATCATCGCGCCCCGACCGACCCGCACGTGACAGAGGACACGCCTACGATATTGCCCGCGACGCGTGGGCCTGCACGGCCCCTTGGCCAACTGCTGCCAGCCTGTGCGCACGCAGTGCAACAGCCGTCGAACAGACCACAGGGGCGACCGCTCGCACCTGACCGCAGAATCGCGCACGTCGAGAAACTCGGGCAGCCCCGTATCCCGTCCTCGCGAGACCAGGGGCGGTCGGGAATTCCGGTGGCACCGCACTTGCCGCGATGCCCGCTCCGGAGAACCCTGCCTCACCCCTGGAGTCCTGGGGGCGAGATAGCACAACCCGCTGCGGCCAGCTGGGCGGACCCGGCCACCACCTGGGTGTTCACGCGGCAGCATCCAGTTCGGCTTCGTATTGCCGTTGCGCTCGGTCAAGGACATCGTCAGGGACAGCCCCCTGGGCGGCCAGCCAGTGAAGCAGGTCAGCGATCAGACTGACTGCTGTCTCCTCGTGGGCTCGTGGGCAGCTGAGCAACGGCGCGACCGCCGGTCCGGCCAGCTCCCGGTAGTCGCCGAGGACCGCATTGGCTCGCTGAATACGAGTGCACGCACCGTCTGCGGCGACCGAAAGCTCGCACCAGACCGCCTTCCCCGATGCTGTCACGAGGATGCCCCAGTCGTGCGCCATCGCGGACAGCAGATGGAGACCGCGGCCGCACTCTGACGGCCACCCCTCCTCAGCGGGGACCGGGACCTTGTAGCTCGTGTCGTGGATCTCCACGCGGATACGGGCAGCGTGCAGCTCAAGGACGAGGGTTGCAGCACTTCCCATGCCCACGTGTTTGACCACGTTTGTCGCGAGCTCGGTCACTACGAGCTCAGTCTCATCCGCTAGACCCGCCAGGCCCCAGGGGCGCAGCTCCGCCCTCACAGCCCGCCGGAGGCTGGACAACACGTCGGGGGACGCCCTGAACGGGATCACGTGTCGATGTGGAGTCTGAGCGTTGCCGCGACTAGTCATGCCGGTACTCCCTCCCTGGCCACATCAGTGCTGCGCCTGCCGTATCTGTACGACTGCACTGCGTAGCGCCTCGGTGCGAGTATGACACCGAGAAGTCTCACCGTGTAACTTCTCACGCGAATGGATCGAGTGAATCTGGTAGTGCGTCAACTCAGCGTGCATCTAGCCTCATTGGGGCAGCCGGTCAGCGTTCCGGCCGGACTGGAAGGAATCCATATGTCAGCGAGGGCCACAACCCGCCGACGCCACCTCGGCGCGACGCTGCGCAAGCTGCGTGCCCGCAAGGGGATGACTCTGGAGGAAGCCGGTCAGCTCGTTGGGGTATCCAAGGCCACGGTCAGCCGGTACGAGACGACCGAGGGGCCGGTCAAATGGCTGGTGGTCGACGGTCTTTGCCGTGAGTACGGAGCAAGTAACTCTGAGCGCAGAGCCATTGTCGCTCTTGCCAAGGATGCGAAGCAGCAGGGGTGGTGGAGCTCATTTGCTGACCACATCCCGGAGACGATGAACCTGATGCTCACCCTCGAAGACGAGGCCGTGCGCGAGGACCACTTCTCCTGTGTGTACGTACCTGGTCTGCTCCAGACCCGGAGTTACACCACCGCGCTACAGCAGGCCAACGAGATGCGCCGATCGCCTGAAGAGATCGAACGCCTTGTGGATATCCGCATGCGGCGCCAGGAGATCCTCACCCGCCCCAAGGCCCCTCACCTCTGGGCCATCCTCGATGAATCCGTCATCCGCCGCGTCATGGGCTCCCCCGAGATCATGCATGAGCAACTCAGCCATCTGCTCTCCGTCGGCGGGTCAGGGAACATCACGCTTCAGGTCCTGCCCTTCGCTCGTGGCGCACACTGCGCAGCCCTCGGCAGTTTCGTCATCCTCGGCGGCGCCGAGCCCTCCCTGGATGTGGTGTACGTCGACCTTCACATCGGCTCCGTCTTCATGGAGAAGGAGGCGGAACTGAACCGCTACCGGCTTGCGTTCGAATACCTGCGCGCACAAGCGTTGGACATCGAGGCATCACGGGAGCTGATCAACCGTGCCAAGGAGGACCTGAAGGATGCGACGAGCGAGCACTGAGATTCCAGACTCCGCCTGGTTCAAGTCGACGTACAGCGGCGGCAATGAGACCGAGTGCGTGGAAACGGCCTTCATCGAAGGCCGCACAGCCGTGCGCGACAGCAAGCAGCTGCGCGGGCAGCAGCTAAGCGTGCAAGCCGCAGCATGGACCGGGTTCATCAGCGCTGTGCAGAAGGGACAGCTCGGCTGACCCACCGAGGCAGCCCTGCTGCAGCCAAGGCTGCAGCAGGGCACTCTGGATGGGCCAGCTACTGGTCCAGGAAGTCACGCAGCTGGACAGTGAACCGTGAAGGCACCCGCTCCAGGAGGAAGTCGTCAACAAAGACGACCTCCTCAACGTCCCATCCCTGCTGAGCAATCTCGTCGCCGAACTTCATAATCCGATTGCTCTCCAGATGCTCGCCAACCATCTCGAAGGGGTTCTTCACGGCGACCGCGACCCGCTCATCGAAGAGCACCACCGGGTGGCTCTCAAGCTCCATCACCGCCCCCGCCTCTTCCGTGTCGGCGGCCCAGTTCGTCAGCAAGATGGTTGCGTTCTGGCGGTCCAGGTCAAGCCTGTCGCCACGCATGATGTTCAGCAGGTCGGCAGCCAACCGCCAGTCGAGAAGCGGGTGGTAGGCCATGTTTGTATAGTCGCGCAGACAGTCGTAGCAGGAGCCCCTGCACTCACTTCCGTGGCTGCCATCCCGGAGCCTTGCCAGCATGGCATCGGTGACCTCCATCAGCTGGCCGAACGTGTCTGGCTCCGCGAGGTGCGTGCAGTAGCCGGCACCGTTGTCGAGGGTGTCGGAGAGGAAAGCGAAGACCCTGGCTCCAACGTCCTTGGTCACCGCGCCATGGATCCCGGCGGCAATCTCAGACGGCTGGATGTCGAGCAGCACCCCGGCGGACTTCCGCAGCAGGGCTGCCAGCGAGTGCCAGGCTGCCTTACGGCCCGTACGGTCGTCGGGGAAGCCATTGACATGCGGCACAGGCGACAGGTCGAGCCGATATCCGTATTCGCGGAAGACGGGCTCACGCGGGCCGAAGAGAAACAGATCAGTCCGCTGAGTGGCACCGAGCGCCACGCTGATCGCCTGGTCCTCGTGCACCTTAATCAGTGGTGACCGCTCGATCGCGCCCAGCTCGGCGTAGGCGCCAGACCACATGTTGGTGGCCAGGACGGGGGCGAACCTGAAGAGGCTGCCGCCATTATCGTTCACCGCATACCTGCGTCCCTTGCCGGCATGGACAGCGATACTCTCTGGGCCGACGTTGCGTTCACGCGCTTCGGTCTCGAGGTTCGCCCCCGTCCTCGGGGCGAGCGAGCGGGCTCGCCAGGAGAAGTTCCCGTCAAAGTCCCGCTTGTAGGGCCACTTAGGGGGTGCGAAAAAGCCTTCAGGTTCACGGAGCTCGACATGCGCGTACGCACCCTCGGCTGAGGTGCACGCGGGGCAGGACAACGGCTCATCGTTTTCCGTCGACAGCGTCGGCGTGATCCCTTCCTCCACATGGGAGCACGCGCGGCAGATTCCGATGTGCCGCGCGGGACCCATCGGATCGCGGACAGCTTGTGCATCGAGTCCAGCAGGGCGAAAGTTCACGACACCAACAGACGTATATACCGCTCCGTCCTTCACCGTCTCTGCGCCCGGCGCAAACTGCGATACCGCAATGGGCAGCCCCCGGTCGACTGCACCGGCGGGCGGCCATGGGTAGGCCCGGCTGGGCTTGCGCGTGTAGAGGTACCGGACGCTGGTGGGGAAGCCGAACATCGGCAGCAGGCCCTCTTCGGCCAGCCGCTGGCTGAGATCTCCGTGGCCATGTCCGGCATCAGCGACTTCATCGATCTCGCTGACGAAGCTGCTCCGGACCCAGTGGCAGGCATCCTGTGCCTTCTCCGGTTCCTGGGTACGGGCCGCCAATGCGCGGGCGATCCCGGCGATGACTTGGTGGTGTCCGTCGATCCAGACACTGATGGCCTTGCGTACCCGACCCCAGTCAGCAACGGTGCCGAACTGGCCATGGACATTGCGTGTCAGGTCGAGTTCCTGCCCATCTGCTGCGTCACCGCCGACCGCCGCGAAGGCTCGGCGGAGGGTTTCAGCGGCGAGAACGCGCTGATAGATGTCACGCATGTCCGTCGAGAGGTACGGCTCGGGCGTCTCGTCGTTGGTGATCCGCTCCGGTGCCTGGAAGTAGTGCTCGTCGTGGCTACGGCCTCGGCAAACGGTCAGCGCAAGCGCCACCGGCGCGGCACGACGTCCGGCACGGCCTACACGCTGCTGGTAATTGAAGCGGGTAGGCGGCATGTTGGCCATGAGCACGATGGCCAACGAGCCAATGTCTACGCCGGCTTCCATGGTCGTGGTCACCGAGAGAACATCGACGCTGTCGGGCCCCTTGGTTTCTGTGCCCTCAAGGAAGATCTCCTGGAAGCGGGCCTGCCGTGCCTGGGCGTCAAGCCGGTCCGTCTGGCCAGTCAGCTCTGCGCAATTAAGGCGGAACCTGCCGTTGCCCTCGGACGCCTGCCAGGCGTAGTAGTCGTCATCCGCCCTGCTCACTGGTGTTGGCTCCGACGAGAGCAGGCGCCCGCACTTGGGCTTCGTGCAGAGGCCGACTCCCCTGTGCAAGTGCTTACGCTTGCACTTCGCGCAGACCCACATGTGCGGGCCAGCGGGCCGAAGACTGACCTTCTCCGGATTGATGACGTAATCGACTACGGCGTCGCCCCAGGCCCGCTCAGCTCTGCGGCGTACATCTTCCTGATCCTGGCCTAGATCCGCGGCGACAGCCTCCCAGAAGATCCGCAAAGGTGCGGGCGGCTCAGCCCGCCCGTCCCGCAGTTCCTGAAAGCGGCGGAGGTGGCCGAGAACTCGAAGGCTGGCCCGCACAAGCGCAATGTCCGACGCGGTATCAGCACCGACAGGAGAAGTGTCCGAAGCGAGGCTCAGCCAGCCGAGACCAAGCGACTCGAAGTCCCTTCCGGCGCTGCCGAAAAGGCCTCCGAGCATCTCGCTACGGAGCGACTCCTGGATGCTCCTCAGAAGATTCTCCTGGCGCCCCTCGAGCCCGAACCTCGGCTCCACGGGCTTTCTGCTCCAGTCGTAAAGGGAAGCCCAGGACACGTCAGGCGACCCCATCTGCCACGCCACCCGCTCCAGACTTTCCTTGGGGCCGCCGGGGTTCACCCCGAGGGTGAGGAGAGCCTCTTCGATCTCTACTGAGTGGGCCTTCAGGCTTGGGTACTTGCCGAGATGGGCTAGGAGCTCCGCCTCACGAACCGGGTCAGGAACTCCGTCGATCGGGTCTGCATTCCAGATCTCCCTGAGTGCGACCACAGCGTCTTTGTCGCGTGAGCGCATTCGAGCGAGCGCATGGGCGGCAGTCTCCTGGTCGACGATCCCCTCACCCTTGAAGTACCTCCGCACAAGCTCTGCGTCGTCGGCGGGGCTGCCCTGTCCGCCCACCTGCTCAGCGAGCAGCAGCCTGAGCAGGTCCTGGTAGTGGCGAAGCCCAAGGCCGGCTGAGATTTTGGCGGCATCTTGGCGACTGTCCGAGAAGATAACAGCCTTCTTCTGGTCCAACGCGGACAGCACGCTGGTCGTGAGAACCTGGTTGATCTTTTCGAAACCAGTACGCATTGGACGTATAGGGGTCCTCATCCGCCGCCTGTCGCCCAAGCTAAGCACTTCGGACCTGATCCTGGGCGTCTCCCAGTCGTCGCCGCAGGCAGGGCACCGAGTGGGGGCAGCGGGCAGCTGCTCCAGGCGGAGAGCCTGCTGCTTCTTTCGCGACTGGGGGACCGTCACGTGGAATGACCAACCCGTAGCCTCGCTCCGGTCACGGGAGTTGGCCAGATGCCCTGTACGCGGGCTGAATTTGCTGCGCTTGAACTTGAATTCGGCACTCCGTACGCCGCCCTCAGAGGAGCTCCTCCACGCAAAGTCGGGGGCGTCAATCACAGGCTCCTGCGTGCGCGGCCAGTACACGATGTAGTTCGCCGCACTCGCTCCCAGCGACGCGCCTTCAGCCTGTGCCTCCAGATCTGGCACGTCGGGCAGCAGTCCACCGTCAAAGCTCTTGGCCGTGATCGCCGAAGCTGGAGCGTAACCGCCGAGCATCACATCACCGCAGTTCTGGCAGTAGAGCAGTTCCAGGACGCGGGAGGCGCAGCTACTGCACCGGGAAGTCGGACGTGCGAATAGCTTGCCGACCGTCCGGTCATCACCCTCCACGCGCTCAACTCCGGAGCAGTCTGGATCCGAGCAAGCCCAGATTCCGGGGATGTTCCTGAAGAAGAGGTGGCCGCGCAGTTTGGGGAGCGGCCCTGTCACTTCTTCATCTGCGGTCCGCAAAGCGGTGAGGAGACCACGAAAGGCCCTTGTCCTTGACTGTTCATCCACTTCCGGGAAGAGGATGTCGGCAGCATCGCTGTCCAGTCGCGCGATAAGTTTGGCACCGTCATAGAGAGCCGTTACCAGAGCTCGGTGCGCTGCGGTTTCCCGTAGCACCTGGGCAGACTCCGCAGGGGATGGATACTTACCGACCCTGCTCAGCCTCTCCGCATGCCTCGAGATGTTGGCGGTATCCGCCATCGGGAGATCGAGCTCACCGCCCAGCACCTCAAAGCGGTCCTGCGGAACTCCGAAGAATTCCTCCAAAAATCCACAGTCACGCTGCGGGTCCAATGAGGCGGATGCAGCAAGCACTCTGAACTGTTCAGGCCGCTCATCGATCCCCAGCCGGTGGCGCAGGTTGCGCAAAAGGTACGCGACCTCAGTGCCGGCCGTACCGCGGTACATGTGAAGTTCGTCGACGATCAGCGTGAACTTCGCTGTCGGGTCATCCCGCAGCCACTTCCGGGTCTGCTCGAAGATCGCGTCCTCTTCAGGCCGCTGGAGCATGATGTTCAGCATCGAGTAATTGGTGATCATAATGTCCGGCGGAGATTCAATCATGTCCCATCGGGACCGCATCTCGGCGCCGTCCACCCGTGGCACAAAATACTGCTCGCCACCCTCGCCGGCGATCTCCCTGGCACGGTTCGACCGCCTCTCGGTTTCCCGTAGCAGGGTGCCGAGCTTCGTGACTGCCTGCTTATTGCTCGACTCCCCGGTCACCGGGGTAGCTCCTGTGTACCGTCCGAAGTAGAACCGATGACCATTGCGGTACTTATCAGCCCACTGCCGCGCCGCATCACTGTCGAGGGCCTTGCGCAATCGCATCATCTGGTCGTCAACCAGCGCGTTCATCGGGTACAACACCAGCGCGCGCACCGCCGCTTTGTGTCCAGTCTCGCCGCGTCGCTGTGGAACATACGAGCCGCCAGCGCCCGACCACCACTTCCCCGGATTCGCCGGTGTCCCGTTCACCCAGGCTTCGGACTCCCGTACCAGCTCAGCCATTACAGGTGCCATGAATGATTCGGTCTTGCCGGAGCCGGTTCCAGCAGTGATGACTACGTCCTTGCCGTCGCGTACAGCGGCCACCAGGGACTGGTGCTGGTGGGAGTGCATCTTCTCGATGCCTTGCATCAGCCCAGAGCTGATCAGCTCAGCAAGCTCTCCGGGTGCTCCTGCCGCTGCCACCGACCCGGCGATGTCCATTCCGCAGGACTTGTACTGCGGGCGGATCTCAATCAATGGCCTCCGCCAGGCGCCTCCATCCCTGTCAAGGAGATCGCGGCGCTCTCGCATGAGCTGCCGATTCGCCAGCCCAAAGGGAGTGTCGTAGTAACGGAACAGTGCATCACGCAGTTGCTCAAACGACCCATTAATATCAAGGTTGTTACCGTCTCCGGACACTCGAAACCTCCTCCTAGTCGTTCCTGTCACCAAGTTCTTGCTTGAGCGATATAGCAATGCGCTCGGCAACAGCGCGAGGAACATTGCGATAGGTGATCGTCCTGTATTTCGGACCGAATTCAGGTGGCAACGCAGTACACATGACAGCAATGCGCCGCTGGAGATCCGGCAGAGGTTTCCCCCAGTCGACAATCAATCGGCCAAAACGCCCCCTCTCCTTCCCGTGCTCCTCAAACCAGCGGAGATTCTTCCGGGGCTCAACTCCCAGCCGTTCCAGCTCCAGGTAAACGCCGCGTTCGAGCGATACGGATTTCCATGCGCCTTCGTGGAGAATTTGACACACAACACGGTGGTCGGCACGCTTGAAGCGGTAGAGTCCGTCCTCTTCCCAGCGCTGGGTCGGCACAAATCCTGACGGCTCGAGTTCCAAGTCGTATCTCTCCACAGCGGTACCCGAGGCTGGCGCCGCCGCCAGGGAACCGGGTTCGAGTGGGGGCAGCCAGGCGGCCGCTTGGATAGCGAAGCAGTTGGAGTACTCAACGCCCAGCCTCGCCGCGGTCTCTGCGAGCGTTGCGGAATCTTCGAACTGCACCAGCCACGTATCCGGCGCAGGAATATCGGTCGCAGGGAGCGAGCTGGGAACCCTGACCAACTCGATGTCCTCGCACTCTGCCCGCATTACCCGTTCTTCGAATCGGGTCGTGCGGCTCCCCACTAGCGCGGCAAAGCCACTGGCCGACGGCAGCCTGGTGAGCACGCCCGGGGCCACGCTCCATCGGCCAGCCTGCCAGTCCACGTCGAGGTGGCCCAGCGCCTGGCAGTCCCTGACCCACCGGCCCGCCGCACCATACGAAATGGGAAGGTTCTCGCTACGAGCCAGCCAAGTGATGCCGCGCTTTAGGTCCGCAACATGACCCGAGCCCAGCTCGCTGGCCCAGCGCAGCAGCAGTCCGCCAATGTCGGTAGGCGGCCGGGTCACTTCAGCACCTCCCTCGCTGCTGTGACATACATGTCCCACAAAGGCCCAGCTGCCGCTGAGGCTGCGGACATCACCGTTTCCGCCCATTCCGTGTCGTCGCCTGCTGGGGTTGGTTTAGATGCCGGCCCACCCGGGTCCAACCTCCTCACCGTTGTGCGGTGCTGCCAGCGTTGGATCAGCCAGACGTAGCCGTCAGGGATGGTCACCTCGGCGCAGTAGCCGTATGCCTCGTCCGGGAGCCGCTCACTCATCCAGTCCGGGATATCCGGAAGATCCAGCGGCACTGGCTCCCCCTTCGCGCCGATGAGTAGAAGCTCCTTCACACGCCGCGGGATCATCAGGGTCCTCGGCAGTGTCAGCTGCTCAGGTGCCTTCGCGCCCCGGATCGCGCGCTCCTCGGGTCCCACCCTCTCCGCGTCGGCCGCTGCCGACACGCCACAGCGATGCGCAATACTCCCGGCGCTTACAGCCTCCCGCTCGCACAGTGCCGAGGAGACGGTGAAGGTCTCCTTGCCGCGGTCCGGCGTGCTCACTTGGTAAGTTCCGTCATCGAGCGGCATGAGCCTCGCTGGAAAGGGTCTGAGAACCTTCTGCAATGGGAAGTCATGGACGTAACTGCCGTCTTCGCCACTCAGTGTCACCTGCTGCGTGACTTCCCCTTGCGATATGTCTCGCGGCAACAGCCAGTCCGGGATGCCCCCCTGGAGATAGTGGTGGTGACCGAGCTCCGTGCCGATCCGTAGGCCACCCGTGAACCGGATACCCCGGCGCGTCGATGGCATGAAGTGCGCAGCTTGTGGCATACCCCCCTTAAGCAGAGCCGCCGGAGTAATCGCAGCCTTCAGGTCCACGTTTCTGATCAGCGTCCAGCCGACAAGGGGCGCCTTACGCTCGTCGACCCGCTCAGCGTCGGCGACCTCTCGCAGCACTGACCGCACGTCATCGAGTTCACTATTCGCGACCAGGAGCATGTGGGGCTCTCCTGGGCTGAACGTGCCGACGCTGATGAGATCGCCGCTGTACTCGTCCTCCGTGAAGAAGACAAGCGACTGGGGTGCCCACGCCAGGTAGAGGTCCTCATTGTCGAGCACAAGTCCATGCGTCAGCTGATAGGCGGTGACGTCAAGTTCTTTGAGGCCTGTGTAGAAGCCGCCGTAGGGGTCCGACAGCTCGTAGCACTGCGCGCCTGAACCGTCGCGACGCACCGTAGCCGACCCGATTCCAGTTACGGCCTCAGCCGCCCAGCGGAGTTGACGTGCCCGCTTCGTAAGGACAAGTCGCAGTGAAGACACCCGCCGGGCCCGGAGACCACGCTCGTACAGGGTGCCGTCCCAGTGCTCAACGAGACGTTCGAGCAGCTCAGCCAGCACCCGACGCTTGTCTGCCGCCTCTGGCGCGGTGCCTGCTCCGTGAAGCGCCTTGAGGAGTGGGCGAGACAGTCCACGCCCGTGCGACGCGGTCCAGAGTCTCAAGCGCCTGATGATCTCCTGTCCTGGGAATTCGTCTTGACTCCCAGGCTTGACGCCAGTCGACGCGAAGAAGGCAGTGAGGATGCGCCGGTCTTGCTCACGCAGCAGGGCCTGCGAGATGGGGTATCCGATGCGGGTCAAGTGACTGTCGCCGGACACAGTGCTGTGGCCTCGTTCGCCACCTCTCGTCTTCAGCCAGGCGTCCAGCAACTCCCACATGACCGCAACTGGCCGGAAGTGGGAACGCAGGTTGTCCCGTTCACGCGCTCCGACGCTTAACACCTCAGCTAGGCGCTCGTAATAGTTGGAAGACGAAATGTCCCCCTGCGTGGCCATTTTGGAAGCTGCCAGCACACTAACCGCGAGGACCGGCAGGACGGGCGGGGCTTCACTCTGGTCCCCACTCTCCCAGCGACGGCACCGCCACTGCAGCCGACTGAACATCTCAGGGGGCCGGTCCCAGTGGAGCTCTGCGCTTACCGCGTCGGCCAGCTCAACCAGCAGGCCGTTGCCATGCGCGAGCGCGCTCTCCACGGTCTCATCAACGTAGAAGACCACTGCGTGGCCGACCATGTGCGGCCCAAAGAACTCCCGTTCAAGCGCCGTCTGCCACTGCTCGTATGCCACCCCCTTCGGTGCACCGGTCACGTCACTCCTCCCGCATCCCACACGTCGCTAGAGCCCGAGTAGGCATCCCACCGCGCCAGGCAGCACTGCGTTGCATGCCCGGAGCGCGCGGACATGCCTATCATCCGTTAAGTCTTCATCAATGCGTGCTCAGATACGCCAAAACCCCTCATCAGACCGGGAGTTTGTGGAGCTCTGCTTGATCAGCTACAGGCGCTCCCAGGCTCACCGTCCCGTCAGGCCCCTGTCTCGTGCTTGCTAGCGGAACTCGCACTCACCGTGCGGGATGGCCCGCTCCCAGAAACCTTGAAGGCGTCCACGGGCTATGGCGTCTGGCACGCCATCGCGCACCGTCACTTGGGCAGCCCAAGGTTCGCCCCTTCGCGCGCTCAGTAATCGGGAGGTCGTGCGGGTGAGGCATACGGCAGACTCCCCGGGTGATCGTTCTGCAGCCTGTCCTGGAGATCTACGGCCCCGACGGCTTCGCCTTCTGGCCCGTCGCCGAGTTCGAGGCGTACGGCTTCCTGCCGCTCAGTGGCGCGCTCAGTCCGGCCCAGGTGGGCACGGCGGTCATGCGCATCGCCGACTACAACAACGTCGATCCCGAGGACAACAGCCCGCCGAGGCCCCCCGATCCGCTCGGGGCCTTCCTGCACGGACTGCTCACCATGGACGACGTCCTCTCACCCGGAGGCCTGCGGGTTACCGACACCGCCACCGGCATCACCTTGCTGCCCGGCTGTTGCAACGGCCTGGAGGAGCGGCGCGACTGGCTTGAGGTCCTCGACGGCGACGGCCGAGCCTTCTTCGGCCATGACCCCTCCCCGCTTGCCGAGCGCCTCGGCGACTCGGTCCGATTGACCGTCGACGCCGAGCGGGACGACAGCCCGGTGATCGAGCTGCCCGCCGCCGAACTGCGCCACCTGCTCGCCGGCGCGGAGCGCGACCTGGCCGACTTCCTCGCACTGGCTGCCGACTGGGCCGCACAGCACCTGCCCAACCACGCCACCTCACTCACCGTCGCGCTCGCCCGCGCCTTGGACCTGCCCGCGCCGGTCGTACCGTCGAAGCCGTAGGGCGACGGACCTCGTCGGACACTCAACTGGCAGGTGGGTCGCACCTGGACCGAACACCCGGCAGCAGGCTGCGTGATCGGGCCACTGCAGGACGCCAGGAGACCCGTGTCGTCGCTCCTCCACATCGTTGCCGCAGCGAGCGTCTCGCCGATCACCCCGAGCCGGCATGGTCCGAAAGAGACGGCCTAAAGTGGCGAAATGCGCCTGCCTGCCGACCGGCCGCCCTGGACCTGCTCGATGCGCACCTGGAGGCGCTGTGGGACGGAACGGACCTCCCGCTTCCGCAGGGGCCGGTCCGCCTAGCAGCGGAAGGAGGGGGCGAGCTCGTCCACTGGGCCCTCGACCAGCTCCGGCGCATCCCCAGCGAGCCGAAGGACGCCTTTGCCTGTCAAATCGGCAGTCTGCTGGCGGAGTTCCGCTCCCGTCGCTGTTCCTGGAACGCGGCGGCACTGCGGCTGCTCGACGACACGTACACCTTTGCGGCTACCGGCCCTCGGCGGTACGAGGACTGGGCGCACGACGTCCGCGCCGTGCTGCACCGGTCGGTCCCTGACCCCCGGGGCTGGGTCCGACTGGACTGGGACCGCACCAACGCCGCCCGCGACACGGTGCCTGCGTACCCCTTCGATCCCCCGGACTCATCAGAGTTGCCCGGTCGCCTGTACCCCCTGGAGGTGGAGGCGGCGGTCGCCGCCCTCGCCATCATGGCCGAGGAATGGCAGTCGGAACCCGCCCCCGTCCGCTCCCGCCCGGGCCGGGACGCCGTGCTGGCGGATGCCCGGACCCTGCTCGATCGGTACGGGCCCACCGCGCGCTACTGGACCAACGCGACGACCGCCGCCTCTGACCCCGCCCCGGACTTCCTCGCAGCCGGCCTCCAGGGGACTGAATCCCACGGCTTCCTCACCTCCCAGTACCTCAACGGCCTCGACTTCCTTGAGGACCTGGGCCTGATCGCGGTGACCGACGACGAGGTGGGCGTCTTCTGGTCGTTCGGGGCGTACTGACGACGTTCAAAGGAGGCACCGGCGACCGTCTACCACCGCCCCGGCGACCCAGAGCAGGGCACGGCCGCCGTTGAGGCGGGCAGGGCCTGGGCCGACCGCCTCGGGGTGCCGTTCCACTTCGCCTCCTGGGACGTCCCCGATGACGAGGCCCCGCGCTGGCGGACAGCCCAGGGTCTGTCCGGGAGGGCATGATCGGAAGGCGGATCGGGACGACGCTCGGAGGCAGGGCCAGCTGCCGGGTGCCTCCCGTTCTCGTGAACACCGCCCCCGGACTGATCCGGCCGCCACCCGAGACGGTGAACAACCGCAGTCGAAACGAAACTCGTGCACATAGCCCGGGAGGGCGAGTTCACCGAGCGCCATCGCCGTCGAGTACGACTCTGTGGCCGGGCAGACCGCACTACCGGCGGCGCGGGGTTCAGGCGTCGGCGGTGCCGCCCGCGCGCAGTTGCTCGGCTGCTTCCCGGTAGGCCTCGGCTGCGCGGGCGAAGTAGTCGAAAAGGACGTCGAGTTGCTCGGGCGAGTACCCGCCGAGGATCTCGCCGATCTTCTGCCGGGCGGGGGCCATGACGTGGTCGAGGTCGGCGGGCCGGCTGACCGGCTCGACGATGACCTTGCGCCGGTCGCCGGGATCGGGCGCGCGGCGGACGTAGCCCGCCCGCTCCAGTCGGTCGATCAGGCGGGTGGTCGGCCCGGTCGTCAGGCCGGTGCGAGCGCCTAGTTCACCGGGGGTCATCGCCCCCTCCAGCTGCAGGATGTTCAGCGCGTACAGGTCGGTGGCGCCGAGGTCACAAGCTCTGGCGCTCGCATGGCCGTGCAGCATCACCGCGCTCAAGTACTGGCGGTAGATCTGGCTCGCGTCGGGTCGCATGGCCGGTGTTGACACGGGCTCCTCCACTCCCTAATCTCTTCCTCAAGGAAGAGACTTCTTCAAAGAAGTAACTTCTCCGGAGAAGTTATCACGAGGGGGGAACCATGACTGCCATCAGCACCATGCCGGCCGATCCGACCGCCGAACCGGCCCCGTCCCGCACGCCTCGCCGCCGCCGCCGCGTCAAGATCGTCCTGGGCGCCACCGCACTGACCCTGGTCGCGACCGCCGGCGCCGGATACCTGTGGCTCGACGCCACGGCCGACGTACAGAACCTCGGAGTGAGCGACTGCACCGCACTCACACCCGTCGTCACCGCCTCGGCGGCCGGGACAGCGACCGCCGAGGACCACCGGGCCGTCTGCGGCACGCTGCGCTCACTGACCGACTCATGGGCCAAGGGCGACGCCACCGCGTACGGCGAGCACTTCACCCCGGACGCCACCTACACCACATACGTGGGCACCCACTACCAGGGACGGCGCGACATCACGGAGGGCCACCGAGCCCTGTTCGGCGGGTTCCTGAAGGACACCAAGCTCGCCGACTCGTTCCTCGACATCCGCTTCTACGGCCCCGACACCGCCGTGGTCACCAGTCGCGGCGACACCTACACCGGCGCACGCAAGAAGCCGGCCGACCTGACCAAGACCCAGACCTACACACTGATCCGCCAAGCCGACCGCCAGTGGCGCATCGCCGCTTTCCACAACACCCAGCGCCAGCGCGTCATGGAGCGGATCTCGTTCCTGTACTCCCCCGAGACCAAGCCGGAGGCCGAGAAGTGAACACGAACACCCCCGCGGACCACGGGCGCGGCCCCGACCACAGCGCGATCCGTACGCTCCTCGAGCAAAGCTGCGCCGCCTGGAACCGCGGTGACGGAACCGCCTACGGCGAACAGTTCACCGCGGACGCCACCGATGTGACCTTCGCCGGCACGGTGTACCACGGCGGCCAGGACATCGGCCGCGCCCACCAGGTCCTGTTCGACAGCTTCCTGAAAGGCACCAGGCTGACCGTCGAGATCATCGACATCCGCCTCTACGGTCCCGACACCGCCGTTGTCATCACCCGCGGCGACGTGCACAAGGGCCGGCCGAAGAGGCTCGGCAAACTCGCGACGTACACCGTCGTCCGTGGGGAGGACGGCCGCTGGCGGATCGCCGCCGTCCAGAAGACCCAACGCAAGCGCCTGATGGAGGCCTTCTCGTTCAGGCTCCAGCCTGCGACGAGGCCTGCCGCGCAGTGAACCGCACCGCGCACCCACCGAGCAGCAGGACTACCGTCATGGCCGACCCAAGGCCGCAGAGGAGGGCGGGCCGGCCGAGGCCGCAGCAACGGACCGCGCTGGTGACGGGAGCGAGCGCGGGGATCGGCCGGGAGTTCGCCCGTCAGCTGGCAGCGACCGGTTACCGGGTGATCGCCGTGGCCCGCGACCCGGACAGGCTGCGGTTACTGACAGACGAACTCGGCCCAGACCACGAACACTTGGCAGCGGACCTCGCGACCGCCCTCGGCAGGCAGCAGTCGCCGACGTACTCGCGAACCAACGCGTCCACCTGCTCGTCAACAACGCCGGCACCGCGGTGACGGGCGCCTTCGCAGCAGTCCCGCTCCCTCGGACTCTCGCGATGATGCACCTGAACTGCGAGGCGCTGGTCACCCTCGCGCACCTCTTCCTGTCTCAGCCGGAACCAGGCGACGCACTGCTGAACGTGTCCTCCACGCTGGCGTTCGCGCCTGTGCCGAACCTGAGCGTCTACAGCGCCACCAAGGCGTTCGTGACCTCGTTCTCCGAGTCACTGTGGTATGAACACAAGGACCGCGGCGTCTACGTGATGGGCCTGTGCCCCGGCATGACGGCCACGGAATCCCAGCCGCACACCGGCGAGGACGTGCCCGCCGGCTTGGTGCAGACCCCGGAGCAGGTCGTGGCAGCAGCCCTGACCGCCCTACGGCACCGCAAGCGGCCCACCGTCATCTCCCCAAGGAAGAACGCGCTCTTCGCCACGGCAGCGCGCAACCTGCCGCGCAGAGTCGTCCTCAGCACGCTGGCCAACGACCGGAAACCCAGCCACGAAGCGCACCCCCACTGACCCGGAGCATGGATCAGTGCGTCAGCTCGCACACCGCATTTCGAGGGTGAGCCCTATTGCCCCACAAGGGCAATCAGCTGCCAGGCCAGCACTGCGTGCACAAGAATGCAGGTACCCCAGGCCGCGGACCCTCGCGTCCCATGACGGAACACCGTTGCCCATCCGGCTGCCACCAGAAGGGCGGACAGGGCGCAGAGGGCCCAGGAAATGGCCAGCCACGGCGTGGAAGGCTCCGCGAGGAGCCTGATCGCCGCCGGCGGCGCAAGCACCAGAAGGGGCAACGCCCAGGTGCCTTCGGTGGCGGTGCGGGGGGACTTGGTATCGGTCATCTGGGACGCTCCGTGGCTCTGTGTACTGGCAGCAAGCTGCGTCCGCCCGGGCGGACGAGGGCAGACCCAGCCGACGCCACTCCGTCATGGGTCGCAAGATCCGGCCCCCTGGCCGTCATCAGCGGAGGGCGTTGCAGAAGGGGGTGACGCTTCCAGTCATGCCGCCGCCCTGCTCCGAGTGGTCAGTGCCGCAGGTCACTGGTGGATCTCGTACTGGTCGTGTGGGATAGCGCGCGACCATACAGTTTCGAAGGCCTCGGCACACAGCTTCGCAGCGGCCGGATCGTCGCTGATCTCCGGCCCCATGGACGAGCCGTCGCCAGCGAAGTGATTCCAGTAGATCCAGCGCTCGTCGAAGAGCCAGAAGTCGTTGCCCGGAAGGGCAATGTCCGAGGCCTGGCGGCGTGGCAGCCACCTCACCAGTTCCCCAGCCGCGACGTTGGTGAAGGTGCCCGAGTGCTCGAAGCGGATGTACTCGCTCACCGGCTCGGACACGATGCGCGCCCGGCGCACAACGACTCCGCGGGACACCGTCTCTGACATGAGGTCGAGCCACGGCCGCCACCACGACTCCCGGTCGGCCGGATCATGGCGAAACCCGTCTTTCCATGCGGCGAAGCGTCCAACTTCGTTGTCGACGGCGTATGAGTCGCGCATCTCCAGGTGCACGGCGGAACGCGTGCAGCCGTGGATCAGCTCATCGAATGTAGGAACGCGTGACGGCATCGCACGCCTCTCTGATCAGTTGCACGTCCGGGAAGGACCCGGATCAGTGCCTCGCGGTCCGGAATGCCTTTCACGCGCGGGGATTTATGCGACCGCACACGCCGCTTCAAGTTCGGGGCTCGGCTTCGAGCCTTGGAAACGAGTCTCTGCTTCTCCTCGTCGCCTCACACCGTGGGGCTCTCATCGTCACCGGTGTTAGGGGCAATCCCGGTGATCGCTACACCGGGTCCACCTCCTTCGCTCATTGGCAGTTGTGTGCTGACCGCCGGTCTGGCGTCCCTCCTCGGTCGCCCCGCAACGCTGCCCCATGAGATCCGAGGCAGCGGACGTCACTCGAGGGCTTCGATGGCTTGCACGATCAGCGCCCGTGCTGCCGCTCCGTACACCGCCATCGACCGCAACTCCTCGAACGCCTTCAGGTACAAGCCGATCTCGCTCGGCTGTGTGACGTTCACCTGCGCCGACAGGAGTTCCACCGACACGAGTGTGTCGTCGTACATGCTGAACGTCTCCTGTGCCCACAGTCGTCGCTCCGGCGTGGCCGAGGGGATGACTCCGAGTGACACCGACGGAAGTGCGCCTGCGGTCAGCAGATACCCCAGCTGCGCGGCCATCGCGTCGGCGTCGCCCAACTGGTAGTTCAAGGCGGCCTCTTCGACCAGGAAGACAAACCGGTGCCCTTGCTCATGGATGACCCGAGATCGCTCCAGGCGTGCAGTTGCGGCCTCTGCCGCGTCGTCCGGCACGTCGTGGAACCGGGCATTCGCGCTCAGCAGCGCCTCCGCATACCCCTCCGTCTGAAGCAGGCCCGGGACCAGCGTCGAGCAGTACACGCGGAACAGTCGTGTCGATTGATACAAGGGCACGTAGCTGTCCTGGAGTTGGCGCAGTCCTGTGCGGACCCGCCGACGCCACTCGGTGTACATGGACTCCGCGTGCCGTGAGGCAGCAATCAGGTCCGCGGCTTGGTCCGCCGCGTCACACGTGCGGCACCACAGGCGAATGTCCGTAGGTGACGGAGGTGTCTTCGCATTCTCAATACGTGAAGTCTTCGCGTGGTGCCATCCGCATCGTACGGCCAGCTCAGCCACCGTGAGCCCGGCTTCCTTCCTCAGCTCGCGGAGCTGCCGCGCGACATTCTCGCGAGCGGCCTGAGCCGAGGACGAAGGGGAGGTGGGCATGTGCTGGCCTGTCCGATGGAGGTTGTCAGTGGATCTCGTACTGCTCGTGCGGGACTGCCCGCTGCCAGACAGCCTCGAACGCGTCCATGCACTGCTTCGCAACGGCAGGCTCGGTACGCAGTTCCATCCCAGGCTCCTGCCAATCACCGTTGCCGGTGAAGTGATTGAACAGCACTGTCGTACCGTCGAAGATCCACAGGTCATTGCCTGGCAGGAGAAGATCTGAGGCGTTCCGCCGTGACAGCCAACGAACCAGCTCACCCGCATGAACGTTGACGGGGGTTCCGGCGTGCTCGTACCGGATGTAGTCCGTCACAGGCTCGGACACCACCCGTGCCCGGCGCACGGTCACGCCGCGAGTAACCGCGCGGGAGATGAGGTCGACCCAGGGGCGCCAGTACGCCGACTCGGGGTCTGCGTCGCGGAGTCCGCTGCGCTTCCATTCGGTGAAGTCATCAGCCTCGTCCCCGACGCCGTAGACATCACGCATCTCAAGGTGCACGGCAGAGTGCCGCGCCGCCTCCATGAGGTCATTAAAGCTGGGCTCGTTCTGCGGCATCGCACGCCTCCCTCAGCATCGGAACCATCCGGAGGGGGATCCGGATCACTGTCTCGTGGGCGGGGATGCCCTTCGCGTGTCCCGGTGCCGTGTTCTGCGCGCACTCGGCCCGCGTCTTCTCGTCGGCCGTGTAGCTCTGCACGACGATGTCTCTTGTTTCGGAATCCACCCAAGCCGTTGGTGATCCGTTCTGCCCCGTCTCAGGGTCGATTCCGATGAACGTTAAGGACATGGCCGCCTCCTGTGCCTAGCTGGTGCGTTGATGTGCACCAATCTCCAACTCCCAATGCAAGCCGTCAAGGGCGCAATGCAGCCACCATCGCACCCCTGGATGCATGTACGCACATCCGTGCACAGCGCTGGCCTGCGCACCCACGATCTCCCTACCGTCAGGGCATCGCTGCTGACGACTCGACGGGGGACGGCCCGTGATGACCATCAAGGTGTACCGAGTGGACGCAACCTCCCGTCGTCGGCGAGAGGTTCGGAGGCTGTCCGTCCCGATAGGCGACCCCAAGCGCCTCCCCGATTCGCTCGCCTTCCCGCCCTGCGCCTGCCCCCGCTGCCGGGGCGTCCGGTGACCGCGCCCGCTGCCGACGCGCGCCCGCTGCCGGCGGCCGGGGATCTGAGCTGGGAGCAGTACGCGGGACGTGCCTGCGTCTGGTGCGGCGAGCCGCTGACCGTCGGCGCGCGGAGTGTCGGCGTAGCGCGCGGGCGGGAAGGTGTCCACGTCCTCGACGTCGAGGTGTACGCGGGGCCGTGTTGTCCGTAGGCCTCGCCCGATGAGCCCCGCCCCGGTCGACGACTCCGGCCAGGAAACCCCGACCGAGGCGGTGACGGGCCCCGAGGGGCCCGAGTGCACGACGGTGCGAGGGAAGGCCCCGCGCCGAGGAAGCACCCAAGGAGCATCGCATGACCGCTCTCGCGACAGAACAGACCGCCGGGCGCAGGCTCGTCGACGCCGAACTCTTCGAACGGCTCGTCACCTTCCTCGAGTTCGAGGAAGGGATGGACCGGCCCGAGGCCGAGCGCGTGATGGACCAGGCCCTCGCCTTCATCGACATGGCCGGGCACCGGAACGACGTGCCGCTGTCTCCGTCCCGCAGGGTCGATCCCGGCCGGCACGCCTTCATCCTGCACAGCCGCGAGTACGCCGACTTCTGCCAACGTCGCTTCGGCAGGTTCCTGCACCACAGCCCGCTCAAGGGGCAGCGGCTGCGCGACGGCGTCGCCGTCAAGCGCACCGTCCAGGCCATCGAGGAGATGGGCTACGCCGTCGACCACGAGCTGTGGGGCACGGCCGCGGAGTGCAATCCGCCGGCCTGCTGCGGCGACGGCTGCTGACCCGGACTCTCACGCGCGGCCGTGACCTGGCGGCCGCGCACCACCCCCACAGAACGGAACTGCCGCTGTGGCCAAGGCCCTTCGCTCCGCCCGCAGCCGCCTCACCGTCTTCCCCCTGGAGGACCTGACCGTCGGGTACACCACACAGTCCAGCGACTACCGCGGACTCGGCGACATCGCCGTGGTCGGAGTCGTCGAGCCGGACAACGCGACCGGGGATCATCTGTGGCGGCTGGCCGCGAGCATGTACGCCAATCCGCCCACCGGGCAGGTGCAGGCGCGGTGGATCCTCACGCAGTGCACCCGGGCCCGCATCGCCAAGGCCCCCAGCCACCGCGATCTGCCTGATGCCAAATGGACCGGCGACCTGAGCCGCGAGTTCCGCCTCGACGCCCTCTTCGCCAATCACGCCACGCTGCTCACAGGTCGTCTCAGTATCGAGTGACGGAGCGAGTAATCCGCCGCCCCTGCTCTGCCGGCGCCCGCAACGGGCACTCAGCGGCTGGTGACGCGCCCTTCCGCCATGCACACGATGCCGGTCACCAGCATGTCGATGCCCAGCTCATGGTTGGCCTCCGGGCCCGTGCACGCCGCCAGAGCTTCCGCGGAAGCGACCACATTGGGGTGGCGGCGGGGCGACAGAGCGCTGAGTGAGGCTCGCTTGACGCGCATGGCGTCTTCGCGGGCTTCGGCGTTGGCTCCGTACGCCAAGCCCGGCTCGTCGGACACCAGCGTCACTACCGCGGTGAGCAGGAAGCCGCCGATTTCTGCGGACTTGTCCGCGTCAAAGCCTGCCTGGCGCAGCAGCGAGAGAGTGTGCTCCGCGACTGCCAGTCCTGGTTCGCAGGAGAGGACGGAGGCCCGGGCAAGTCCGGCAACCGCAGGATGGGGTCGCAGTGCCGCGACCAGCGCCATGAGCAGTGCCCGAAGCTGATCGTCCCAGGGCGCGGAGTCGGCGGGCGGGAACTGCACCTCGCTGAACAGCCGCTCGGCGATTCCGTCGAGCAGCTGGTCCTTGTCCTTGAAGTGCCAGTACAGCGCCATGGGCGTCACGCCGTGGGCTTGAGCGAGCCGCCGGATGGTGACCGCCCCCAGGCCCTCGGCGTCAGCCAGAGCGATGGCGCCCGTCACGATGGCGTCCCGGCTCAGCCGCTCACGCGCCTCAGCAGTGTCCCGCTTCTTCACCATGCCGATGACTGTACCTTGTACAGGTTCACCTGTACGGTGTCCATGTACCTTGTACAGGGGATTCCCTGTACGGCGTACATGTGCGTTGTCCAGGTACGCCGCACGGCGGCGTTTCTCAGAGAGGCATCTGCGAGCTCATGTCACCTTCGCCGCATGCGGGCCAGGCCGCGCTGTCGTCAGCCCTCACCTTGGGCTGCGGCCTCACCTTGCCCAACCGACTCGCCAAGGCGGCGACCAGCGAGCACCTGGCCGACAGGTTCGGTGCCCCCACCGCACAGCTCATCCAGGCATACCGGGCCATGGCGGCTTCCGGCGTCGGCCTGGTGATCAGCGGCAACGTCATGGTCGACGGCTCGTCGCTCGAGGCGCCACGCAATGTCGTGATCGAGGACGACCGCCACATCGACGCGCTTCGTCGCTGGTCGGCCGTGACCGTCGATACGCCGGCCCGCTTCATCCTGCAGCTCTCGCATCCCGGCAGGCAGAGCATGCGCGGCAACGCACTGCCCGGACGCCGGCAGGACGTGGTGGCACCCTCCGCCGTTCCCCTGTCCGCGGGTGCCGATCGCCTCTTCCGTCACCCACGCGCCCTGCGGGAGGAGGAGATCGCGGACATCATCGGCCGGTTCGCCCGCGCCGCCGAGGTCGCCGCGAGCGCCGGCTTCCACGGAGTCCAGCTGCACGCCGCCCACGGCTATCTCCTCAACCAGTTCCTGTCTCCGCTGAGCAACCGGCGCACCGACCGGTGGGGTGGGTCGCTGGAGAACCGCATGCGGCTGCTGATCGAGGTGTTCCGGACCGTCAAGTCGGTGACCCCTGACAATTTCATGATCGCCGTCAAGCTCAATTCCGCCGACTTCCAGCGCGGTGGATTCGAGCCCGATGACTCCCTGACCGTAGCCATGGCTCTGGAGGCGGAAGGCGTCGACCTCATCGAAATCTCGGGCGGCACCTATGAAAACACCGCCATGTTCGCAGGAACCTCGCCGCGCGATTCGACCCGTCAACGCGAGGCCTACTTCCTGGAGTTCGCCGAACGGTTCGCCAAGGAAGTGACCGTACCCATGATGCTGACCGGCGGTTTCCGTACCCGCCAGGTCATGGTTGACGCACTGACCAGTGGCGCGGTGGACGTCGTCGGTCTCGCCCGGCCGATAACCCACGACCCCGGCTTCCCCCGTGATCTGCTGGCCGGCAGCGCTGAACGAAGCTCGGCACGGCCGCGGAACACGGGCCGCAAGGCTGTCGATGCGTTCCTCGACAGTGCCTGGCACCAGCAGCAATTGGCCCGCCTCGGGCGCGGTAAAGATGTCAGGCCGAAGCGAGGGGCCGCCGCCGCTTCACTCATCGCCACGTGTGTCACCCTGCGTGACATTCTCGCGCCCAGGCTTGGCATGACCTTTTCGGGCCCGCGGAAGCGACGACGCCGAACACGTGGCTGAGCGCGCTACTCCGTCAAGAGGCACTACCAGCAGGTGGAGTCGGCCCCGAACCGTTGATCAGCGGCGGCCGCGCAGATCCGGCCGCAACTTCCTTCAAAGCCCAGACAGACCGAAATCCAAGAGGGACAACAGGCATGACCAACCAAACACCCCTGAGCGGCAAGCGTGTTCTCGTCACGGGAGGCTCGGCCGGAATTGGTGAATACGCAGCCATGGAACTTGCCCGCCTCGGGGCAGACATCGTCATAACAGGACGTCGCGAGCGAGTGGCCTCCGAGGCGGCGGACAGGATCCGCCGCGAGACCGGTTCCACGGTCGACGTCCTGACAGCGGACCTGTCGTTGATGAGCAGCACGCGGAAGTTCGCCGAAACGTACATGGAGCGCTACGAAGCTCTGGACATCCTGGTGCACTCCGCCGGAGGCACGGCCGTACGGCGCACGCTCACTGCCGAAGGCGCGGAGCTCACCTATGCCACGCAGTACCTTGCCCGCTTCTACCTCAACAGTCTCTTTCTCCCAGTCCTTGAGGGTCGGGACGCGCGGGTCATCGCGGTTTCAGGAGGCGGTTCGGTCACCAGGCAACTGGACCGGACCAACCTCCACGGCGAGGTCAGATACTCGAGCCTGAAGGCCATCGAGACCATCTCCATCGCCAACGACTACCTGGGAATCGACTTCCAGGAACGCTACGGGCAAAAGGGCATCCGCAGTTATGTGTACGGCCCTGGGCCGGTGCGCGGAACCGGATTGACCGCTCCGTTGCCTTTCCTTACGCGCAGCGCGTTCATGCTCTCGAGCTACCTCATCGGAAGCTCTGTGGCTCAAGCGGCCCGAGACGTCGTCAACTTGGCCGCCGGCGAACACCCTTCGGGTCTCTACCAGCGGCGCCTCAAGCAGGCCGTTCCGAGTAGGTACCTCCAGGACGCTGACGAGCGCGATGCCGTGTGGCGGGCAACGGAAGAAGAAATCGCGCAGAGAACGGCCGGTTGACCTGTCTTGGGTCCGGCGGAGCTCCCCCAGAGGCGCCCGACCTCGACGACCTCTTCGCCAAACACGCCATCCTTCGAACGGGTCGTATCGCCATCG
The DNA here is from genome assembly GCF_045207475.1 of Streptomyces sp. NBC_00885. Taxonomy (NCBI): domain Bacteria; kingdom Bacillati; phylum Actinomycetota; class Actinomycetes; order Kitasatosporales; family Streptomycetaceae; genus Streptomyces; species Streptomyces sp. NBC_00885. The sequence continues at coordinate 5,373,645 of NZ_CP108796.1, read as the reverse complement.
AGTGACGGCTCGGGCAAGCGATCCGCTCCTCCCCGCCCGGGTTGCGCGACCCTCATGCAACGGGATGGCAGATCCCGAAACCGGTCTGCGACCTGCTGTGTCACCGTCGTGTCACAGACGCTCAAGCAGCTCAACCCAGGAAGCTGGAGTTGCTCTCTCAAGCGGCGAGTGTCGGTGAGGTACCGGAACTCGAACTTCTACTTCGGGGGACTTCATGCAGTACGGGACGGGTATCCGCAGAGCCGCGATGGCGATGGTCACCGCGTCGGCAGCCACACTGCTCATGACCGGGTGTCAGCCGGGCGGGAACGGGGCAGGGGCGGCCGGTTCGCCGTCAGGCGTGCCGACCAAGGCGGGAGGATCCTCCTCCAGCGCCCCGACCTCCGCCGCTTCGCGACCTGCGGGGAGCGCCTCTCCGACGGCCCAGGACCCGTCATCCGGGTCATCGTCCCCCACTGCGAAGACGTGTGCTGTGACGGACCTCAGAGCGTCCATGTACCAGGCGGCCGTCCGGCCCCCAGGCACCGGAATCGGAGCGGTGGTCGTCGAGTTCACCAATGTGTCCGGCAAGCCGTGCGTCGTCCAGGGCCATCCGACGGTGGCGGGCGCGGGCAATGGTTCGCCGCAGCGTAACCGTCCCCTCAAGGTGACCCCCACGGGCTCCACGTCCGCGGTAAGCGTTGCACCTGCCGGGAAGGCATGGACGAAGCTGACGTTCGTCCAGGTCCAAGGTGAGGCCGACGGCTACTGCGCATCCGGATCCGAGCCCGTCACCTACCCGACACTGGTGGTGGGCATCCCGGGTGCTGGTGCACACCAAGTCGCCCTGGAAGACGGCTCTCTGGCCGAGTGCGACGACAAGGTGACCGTTACCGCCGTATCCGCGACCAAGCCCTCCTGACCACGCGGCACGCCGCATGCCGCATTCCGCCGCAGGGACGTCAGGAACGGCTGCCCTGCCCAGCCCGCTGGTCGTGAGTCAGAGGGCTTCCTCCCACGCACGGGTCGTCTCACCATCGAGTGACGGCTTGAGCACTTCGCCAGACCGCGCTCCTCCGTGAGGAAACACGCCTCACGAACACGTCGGCCCCCGCGCCCGCTGCGATGAGCGGGTACGGGGGCCGAAGTGTCTGTGCCGGGCGACTGCCTCAGGTCAGTGCTGTGCGGTCTGCCTGCGGCGCTTCCACCACACCAGACCGCCACCGGCCGCGAGGAGGGCTGCGGCGATTCCGGCGATCAGGCCGACCTGGGCGCCGGTGTGGGCGAGGCCGCCGTCAGCGTCGTCCTTGGGCGGGGTGGTGCTGCTGCCGCCGGCCGGTGCCGAGGTGGACGGGGCCGGGCTGGACGGGTCCGTCGGGGTGGACGACGGGTCCGGCTTGCCGGGTCCGGTCGGCGTCGGTGTCGGGTCCGGCTTGGGGTCGCCGGACGGCTTGACGTCGGTGTTGCCGCCCAGGAACTGCGTCCCGGTGTCGCGGTAGTCACGCGGGGCGATCTTCGAGCGGTCGGTGATCTGCGGCAGGCGCGGGTTCTCGACGTCGAAGCGGACCTTGGTGATGTTCTTCTTGGGAGCCTTGGAGAAGTCCACACCGCCGACGCTGTAGACGTAGACCTCACCGCCGTACTCCAGCTTGTACTTGAACTCGCCTTCCTTGAAGATCTTCACGTACTTCTGGAAGACGTCGTTCCGGTCCCAGTTCTTGTTCTCGCCGCGCAGGGGCCAGCGGGTCACGTCATTGCTGTTGATGATCTTGTGGAAGTCGGTCGGCTTCTTTGCGTCCTGCTGCCGGATCCACTCCGCCGCCACCCGGGAGGTGTAGACGCGGCGCAGGTCGGCGTACTGAGGAGCGCTGTTGATCTGCTTCTTGACCTCGGGAACGATCATCGTCTCGACCATGCGCTGGTTGTGGTCGATCTCCGCCTTGGTCAGGTCACAGCCCTTGCCGCCGGGGCCGGGGGTGTTGGTCTCCTGCGGAACGGAGTTGAGCTTCATCGGCGCGTCGAGGATGTAGATGCCGCCGTCCTGCTCGCGCACCTGGGCGGGCTCGGGCTCGATCCAGTTGCGCATCCCGTGCAGACACGGGGCTCCGTTCCTGCGGGCCAGCGAGTCCCAGAACCGCTTGCCCAGATCGGTCTTGGGGTCCATCGCCCCGTAGAAGTCGTGCTTCATCCGAAGGTCGGCTTCCAGCAGGATCCGGCCGGCGTCGGTCTTGCCGAACTTGGCGTCCATGATCCTTTCCGGCTCGTCCGGGTTGAGGTTCACCCAGAACTTCTCCGGGGTGAGCGCCATCCACGTGAAGAAGGAGTCCGAGACGAGCTGGGCCTTCTCCTTGCCGCCGAACGAAGGGTTCTCGTCCGGGTCCGGGTTGATCCCGGCCTTGTAGGAGTAGTCCAGGCCCTTGCCCTTGACCGGGGTGCCGACGTAGCGCAGCTCCAGGGTGGAGAAGTCGACGCCGCCGGGGCCGCGCATGCGCTGGGAGCCGTTCGCGCCACCGCGCTCGGCCTGGGCGATGCGCCGGGCCTGGTCCTGGTTCTTGGGGGAGCCGTTGACCATCCGGTCCGCGGCGCCGTTGCTGGAGCAGATGCTGCCCGCGCGGGCCGCGAGGGCGATCGTGCCGGTGGTCTGGCAGCCGGGGTTCATCTGGCCGGCGGGCTTGTTGTAGCCGGTGTTGTTGTTGTACTTCGGGCTGGGTGTCGCGGCGTGCTTGTAGCGGCTGATCTTGCCCTTGCCGTCGGCGTCGACCTCGGCGAGCTTGCGCTTGGTGAGGTCGTCGGGCTCCTCACCGAAGATGTAGACGACCTTCCAGCCCCGGCGGGCGAGGGCCTTGTCGACGTGTATCTCCTTGTAGTCGAACCTCCCTCCCGCCTTGAACTCGTAGATCGTCTTGGTCTGCCGATTGATCGCGTCGAACCGGCGGTCCTTGTTGGGGAACTTGTCGCCGAGTTCTGCCTTCAGCTCGTTGTACAGCTTCTTGTCGAGCGCCTTCAGCGAGCCCTGGCAGAGCCACTCCGGGCCACCGAGCTTGTAGTGCGTGGTGACCTGGCGCTCGAAGCCGGCGCCGCGCTTGCCGTTGCCTTCGAGGCGGATGGTCGCCTCCAGCCATCCGCCGAAGTCGGCCTTCGGCCACCGCTTGGACGCGTCAGTGTTGGCCTGGTTGCGGTTCCAGCGCGCGTAGATCTGCTTGTGGCGGTCGTTGGGCCACTTCTTGGGGTCCTTGCCGTAGGCGGCAAGCTCCCGCTCGCTGGCAGGGAGCTGGAGACCGTCGTAGCCGAGGGAGGGGTTGTCGTAGTCGTAGACGTACTGCTCGGCGTTCGGAGTGGCGTCCCGGTTGTTGCTGCCGGGCAGGCTGGTGGCCGGCGGCGCGGTGTTCGGGGTGCCGTACTTCTGGTCGCAGCGGTTCCGGGGCGCGGCGGCGGCTTCCTGGGCATCCAGCAGAGGCAGCCCGCCGACGAGCAGTCCGGCGCTGACGGCGATCATCGCCGCGCGCACGCCGAGGCGTGTTCGGATACGCGTGAGATAACTCAAGTGGGTTCCCTGGGGGGCAGGGACGAGTAAGGGCAGCGCTCATAGCCCCCGTCATGACGCTGCCATGACACACCCTAGGCGTGATGCAGGAGGTTGATCAAAACATTGGAGGCGCAACTGGCGTGTCTCGCCTGTGCGTTCACTGTCGGGGCCGGGCCCTAGAGTCGTGGGCATGACCCGAGGAGAGACTGTGCGTACCGGCGGAGTGCCGGACCTCATCGTGTGGATCGACCATGTCCCGGACGCGATCGACCGGCTCCGGGAAGAGCATCTTCCCGATGATGTGCGGCTGGATTTCGGCGTGGAGTCCCTGGCACACGTGGAGGCGGCCCTGCTGCGCCACCACGCCGCAGAGGGCTCGGAGGAGTTGGGCAGCGGGTTCGTGAACGATGCCACGGCGTATCTCGGTGAGGTGCTGCTGACGGTGGCGGGCGGCGGCTGGGGCTGGGACACGGAGCCGGCCGGTGACGTGGAAGGACACCCGGTGGTCGTGCCGGATGCGGCGCTCGGGCTCCCGCCGGTGGCGCCGGTGCTGCTGATCGGTGAGGCGCTGAGCAGCCGGACCGGCCACGAGCTCACGACAGCCGCCCGGCGCCTGGGTGAAGCCGTGGACGGGCTCCGCAAGGAGCGGCCGGACTGGGAGCCGGTGAAGGAGCACACGCCGGGGGTGGACCCGGAGCCGGAGGTGCCGGTTCATCCATGGCTGGCCGACTGGCTCGCCGAACGGGAGCGGGCGTTTTCCGCGTGGGTCGAGGAGACCGGGCTGACGGAAGAGACGTGGGACTACTCCGCGTCCTCGCTCGATGTGCTGGAACGCCTGGCCAAGGAGCGAGTCCCTTCCGCGCAGCGGTTCGAAGCGGCTGAGCCGGGGCTGTTCCTTCAGGGCGCTGCCTGGTACGTGGGTGAGGTGGCGCGACGGATGCGGGGGGCGGCGTGGGCCTATATGGACCCGGAGGAGCACGACAGCACGTGGGCGGGCCAGCCGTACATGACGCAGCCCGGGGTGCGGGACGGCAACATCGCAGCTCCCATGGCGGAGTTGTATGCCGCTGCGGTGATGGCCGAGGAGGGTGAGAGCGGGGTGCTGCGGGAGCGGCTGAGCTGGTACAAGGAGAGCTGACGAGCCGGACCCGTTGCTGACGCGGCGAAGAATGAGGGGCACCCCTGACCCGGGTGGGCCTTCGCCCGACGGTACGAGGGACCTGCGGCAGCAGGTCCGCGGCCGACCGGCCCATGCGGATCTGAACTGGGCGAATATGACCGGCTGGAGCTCGCCCGAAGGCACCCCGACAGGGCAGACCGACCTCGAACTGACACCCACGGTGGGCGACAATGGCGCCGTGGAGCCAACCAGTCGCGTCATCGTTGCCTTGGATTTCGACAACCGTCGAGCGGCTGACGAGATCGTCGACCGCCTTGGTGACGAGTGCCGTTTCTACAAGGTCGGGTTGGAACTGCTCACTGCGGCCGGGCCTGACCTCGTCAAGCACCTCGTTGCCCACGGCAAGGACGTGTTTCTGGACCTGAAGCTCTTCGAGATTCCCAACTCTGTCGCCGGTGCTGTCCGGGCTGCAGGGGCGTTGGGCGTGTCCATGGTGACCGTGCACAGTATGGGCGGCAGCGGCATCATGGGCGCCGCTGTCGCAGCGGCCCGCGACTTTCCCCAGCTTCGCGTTCTTGCCCTGACCGTGGTCACCAGCATGACCAACTCCGACCTCGCCGATGTCGGCGTCCACGATTCGACCGAGGCGCAGGTGCTGCGGCTGGCACGACTGGCGCAGCACGCCGGTTGCCACGGCGTGATCGCATCGCCGCAGGAGGCGGGGCCGCTGCGTGAGGTGATGGGTCCCCGCACTCTGATCGTCACGCCGGGAGTCACGCTACCCGGAGAATCGCCGACCGAGCACGCCCGGCCGGGCACGCCGCGTGCTGCCGTCGCCGCGGGTGCGTCACATGTCGTCGTGGGACGAGCAGTCACCCGCGCCGCGGATCCCGTAGCCGCGCTGCGGCTTGTCCGGGCCAATCTCGGTCTCTGACCGCGAGCGGTCGCCAGTCCGGGCGGTCGGGCTGGGCCGGCCTCGACGAACGCTGCAGCCGGCGTCACCTGCGCCCGAGGTAGACCCCCAACGCCCGCTGCAGCATCTTGCCCTGGCTGCCCACCGGCAGTTCCCACTCCCCGAGGTACTCCACGGCCCGGCCGCCGGTCCCCGTCTTGAAGCTGAGCCGGCCGAGCAGGCGGTCGTCGGTGAGGGCGGGGGTGATGGAGCGCAGGTCGTACGTCTCGGCGCCCGCCGACCGTGCGTCACACAGCATGCGCCACAACAGCGCGCTGCTGGGCCGCAGTTGGCGCCCTCGGCGGCCGGATGCGGCGTACGAGTGCCAGACTCGGGAGCCGACGTTGATCATGAAGGCCGCGGAGAGCACCTCGCCGTCGTACTGGGCGAGGTAGAGACGGAGCCGGTCGTCGTCCTCGGCGTTCAGGGCCTTCCACATGCGCCGGAAGTAGTCCAACGGGCGGGCCTTGAAGCCGTCGTGGGCAGCGGTCGCGGTGTACAGGCGGTAGAACTCGGGCAGGTCGGAGGCCGAGCCCCACGCGACACGGACGCCTGCCGTCTCGGCCGTGCGCAAGGACTGTTCCCAATGCGGCGCGAGGGCGTCGCGGAGGTCGTCCACCGAGCGCCCCGTCAACGGGATACAGCAGCCGTAGCGCGGCTGGCCGAGGCCGAAACCGCTGCCGTCGCCCTCCCCGCACGGCCGCCACCCGAGCCGCCGCAGCCGTTCTGCGGCGTCGAGCGCGAATCCGTCGATGTCGGCCGCGGGCAGATCGTGCAGATGACGTACGTCGGGGGCGGCGATGCCCGCCGCCACGGTGGCCGCGTCCCAGTGACGTACGACCAGGGGCGGCCCGATCCGCACCGAGAACGCCCCGATCCGCTCCAGATGAGCGACGAGCGGGTCCAGCCATCGCTCCAGACGAGGGGTCCGCCAGTCGATCGCGGGTCCGTCGGGAAGATACGCGAGGTAGCGCCGCGTCCCGGGCAGCGGCCGGTACAGGACGAGCGCCGCCGCAATCATCGCCTCGCCATCGAACCAGCCGACGCTCTCCGGCAGCCAGTCGGGCTTCACGCCACCCCACTCGGGGATCTGGAGATGGCTCGCGTCGGGAGACAGCCGCAGGTGGGCAAGATGTTCCTCGCGCGTGATCTCCCGCACGTACAGGCTGGTCATGGGTAGGGTGCTCCTGCTCGGGGCGGCCACCCTAAGCCCGGGATCACCGGACGGGTCAAGAGTTCACGGCAGTGAACTGCGCCCACACCTGCTTGCCGCCGTTCTGGGCGTGACGTCCCTCAGGTCCGCCACCAATGCGATCAGGAAGATGCCCCGCCCGCTCTGCGTATCCCAGTCGGGCTCGGTATACCAGACCGGCAGTACAGGCGAACGGATGCTTACATACAGCCGAACTCCGCCTTCCGGTTACCTCCGGTCTCCCGTTGAGCAGTTCGTAGCGTTCTTCGACCGTGGTCGATCGGTTAGGTGCGTGTCCGCTCAGTTCTGACCGGAGTACGCACATCTTCATCACAACTGCGATACGAGATTCCGCAATCACCTCGGCCACTTGAACCGGAATGTCATGCTCAGCACCCTCAGTTCTGATCCGTACGCCTTGGGGGACACATGTCAGAGATAGGTAGTTCAGTCGCACACAGGCGCTTCGCGTTAGTCGCCGGAGCGGCAGTCATGGCTCTGGGGGCCGTGGGCTGCGGGGGCGACAACCCGGGGGCGGCGAAACCCCTCTCCGCCACGACCACTTCCGCGGCGCCCACGCCGTCCGTGCAGGCGGCCCTCGGTCTCGTCGACGATCAGGAGAGCGCCGACGCGGGGAAGGCGATCGAGGTGAAGGTGCTGGGCAACGACAGCGTCACCCTCAAGGACGGCAGGACCGGGAACGTTGAAACCGCCCTGACCGCAGGGCAGTTCACCGTCTCGGTGGCCACCGCGCCCGCGCACGGGAGCGCCACGGTCGACGGGAACACCATCACGTACACCTCCACTCCCGGCTACGGCGGCGACGACGAGTTCTCCTACCGCGTCGACGTGGCCGGGCAGAGCCTGACCGGAACCGCCGTCGTGCGGATCACCGTGGCCAAGCCCACGCCGACGCCCACGCCCAAGCCCCCGAAGCCCGCGGTCTCGTACGCCAATTGCGATGCCGTACGGGCCGCCGGCGCCGATCCCATTCACGAGGGGGAGCCGGGCTACGGGCCGCATCTCGACCGGGACGGGGACGGGGTCGGCTGCGAGTCCTGGAGCGGAGGCAGCGGGGGAAGCGGAGGTTCCACCGGCGGGAGCACCGGGGGCAGCACCGGCGGTGGCGGCGGGAGTACGTACTACGACAACTGCGCCGCCGTACGCGCCGCAGGCGCCGCGCCCATCCATGCCGGGGAGCCCGGGTACGGGCGGCACCTCGACCGCGACGGTGACGGCGTCGGCTGCGAGTGAGCTGAACGCGTGGACCCTGCCGTACGTACTCCTCAGCACCTCCCCCGGGTCGCTGGGCGCGTGGCCGTACGGCAGGGATCGGTCACGCGCCCAGCGCGTGAGCCACGGTGTAGATCAGCAGCCCGGCCAGCGCGCCGACGACCGTGCCGTTGATCCGGATGAACTGCAGGTCGCGGCCGATGTGCGCCTCGATCTTGCGCGAGGTGTGCTCGGCGTCCCAGCCGGCGACGGTGTCCGAGATCAGTGAGGTGATCTCGGCGCGGTACGTGGTCACGACGTACACCGCAGCGTCCTCCATCCAGCCGTCCAGCTTCGACTGCAGACGGCCGTCCGTCGCGAGCCGCGCGCCCAGCGACAGCAGCGAGGCGCGGGCGCGCAGCCGCAGCTCGCTGCGGTCGTCCTCGGCCGCCGAGATGATCATGGTGCGTACGGAGGACCAGGCCGACGCGATCACGTCCTGCACCTCCGAACGCGACAGCAGATCCGACTTCATCCGCTCCACCCGGGCCCGCGTGTCCGTGTCCGACTGGAGGTCCGCCGCGAAATCGGTCAGGAAGCGGTCGATCGCGCCGCGGGCGGGGTGGGCGGGCATGTCCCGCATCTCCGTGACGAAGCGCAGCAGTTCCTTGTAGACCCGCTCGCCGACCTTCCGGTCCACGAAACGCGGGGTCCAACCCGGCGCCCCGCCCTCGACCGCGTCCATCACCGAGTCCGAGTGGAGGACCAGCCAGTCGTGGGCGCGGGCGCAGATCAGGTCGACGGCGCGGTGGTGGGCGCCGTCGGCGACGACCTTCTCCAGGGTCTTGCCGATGCCGGGGGCGACCTCCGCGCTGTCGGCGCGGCGGGTGATCGCCTCGCCGACGACGGCCTGGACGTCGGAGTCGCGCAGAATAGTGAGCGCACCGCGCAGTGCGGTGGACAGCTCGGCCGTGACCCGGTCGGCGTGGGCGGGCTCCGCCAGCCAGGCTCCGAAGCGGCGCCCGATGCCGAGCGCGTGCAGGCGCTCCCGTACGACGCCCGCGGAGAGGAAGTTCTCGCCGACGAAGGATCCCAGCGTGGTACCGAGCTGGTCCTTCTTGTTCGGGATGATCGCGGTGTGCGGGATGGGCAGGCCCAGCGGATACCGGAAGAGCGCGGTGACCGCGAACCAGTCGGCCATGGCGCCGACCATGCCCGCCTCGGCCGCGGCGGCGACGTAACCGGCCCAGGGGCCCGCGCCGGAGTTCTTCGCCCAGGTGGCGAGGGCGAAGATCAGCGCGACGAACACGAGCGCGCCGGTCGCCGTGGTCTTCATCCGGCGCACGCCGCGCATCTTCTCCGCGTCGGCAGCGGTGTACGCGAAGGAGGGGAGCGGCGTGCGGGGGCGGGGGCGGTCCTGGCCGGGCCGGTCCTGGCCGGGCTCGCCGCCTTCGATCGCCTTCGGTTCCGTACGTTCCCGATCTGTACGTTCCGGCTCTGTGCGTTCCATACGCTCCACCCGTCCGCGCGCGCCCCGTACGCAATGTCCCTACCTCAGGTACTCCCGGGACGCACTTCGAGTTCCCGCGACATGTCCCATGATGTGCTCATGCACAAGCGACGCGGGTATGCGAGCCTCGCCGCCCTCACCGCCGTGGTCCTCCTGATCAGCGGCGCGATATACGTCGGCGTCGGAGCCCTGAAGGGCCGTGCCGCCGCCGGGACGCCGGCCGCCCGGGCCGCGGTCTGGGTCGGGACATGGTCGGCGCCGCCCGTCGAGGCGGAGCCGGGCGGCGGCCAGGGGGAGCGCGGGGTCCGCTCCGTACGCAATGTGGTGCACACCAGCATCGGCGGGACCGCCGCCCGCCTCACCCTCTCCAACCTCCTGGGGCGCCGGCCGCTCACCGTCGCGCAGGTCTCGCTCGCCCTGCGGGCGGGCAGTGGTCCGAACGCCGTGCCCGGCAGCCTGCGCCAGGTGACCTTCCACGGCCTGCGCGGGGTCACCGTCGCGCCCGGCGGTCAGTCCGTCAGCGATCCCGTCGTGCTGGAGATCCCGTACGACGGGGACCTCCTCGTCAGCGTCGCCACGCCCGGCGGGCCCGTCACCATCCATCCGCGGGCGCGGCAGACCTCGTACGTCGCGGACGGCGACCGTACGCGGGACGTCGGCGGTCAGGCGTACACCTCGCGGATCCGCGCGTGGCAGCACGTCACCGCGGTCGACGTGCTGACCCGGGAGGCGGACGGCGCGGTCGTCGCGATCGGCGACTCGATCACCGACGGGACCACCGCGACGGCCGACGCGAACCGGCGCTGGCCCGACGTCCTCGCCGACCGGCTGGGCCGGCGGGGCGCGCCCCGCTACGGCGTGCTCAACGCCGGTATCAGCGGCAACCGCCTTCTCGAAGGGGGCCGCGGTCCCAGTGCGCTCGCCCGCTTCGACCGCGATGTGCTCGCGCGGCCGGGGGTGAAGACGGTGATCGTCGCGATCGGCATCAACGACCTGCTGCGCGCGCCGCGCACTGCAAGGGCCGACCGGATCACGGCGGGGCTCGCCGAACTCACGCGCCGGGCGCATGCGCGGGGGCTGAAGGTCATCGGGGCGACGCTGCTGCCGTGCGGTGGGTACCGGGGGTGTACGCACTCGGTCCAGGCCGTACGGGAGGAGGTCAACGCGGTCGTGCGTGGGGGTGGGGTCTTCGACGGGGTCGTGGACTTCGACCGGGTGCTGCGGGATCCGTACGCGCGGGGGCGGCTGCGGGCCGTGTACGACAGCGGGGATCATGTGCATCCGAGCGATGCGGGGTATGCGCGGATGGGCGGGGCGGTGGATGTGGCGGGGCTGTGACGGGCGCCTCGCGGTGCGTCTGGTCGGGGTGCAGCTCTGGCTCGGGCGGTCCCGTGCACCGGGGGTTTCTCCCCCACCCCGCCCCTTCCCGTAACTGGGGCTCCGCCCCAGACCCCGCACGTCAACGCCCGCGGGGCGTTTTCAGGGGCTCCGCCCCCGGACCCCCGCGCCTCAATCGCCGGCGGGGCTGAATTTCGCCTCCGGTGCCGCGCCTGAAACGCCAGCCGGGCTGACGCCCCTCGACCACGCGTCAAACGCCCCGGGGCGGAAAACGCTCAGCCGAGCTCCTTGCGGTCGCCCTTCTCGTCCTTCTCCAGGCGCGCCCGCTTTTCCTCTTCCCGTTCCGCCTTGAGGCGCTGCTTCTCCGCCTTCGTGCGCTTGCGCTCGACCCCCACGCCGCCCATCAGCGCGAAGCCCGAGATGACCACGCGGGGCGCCGACGGGTCCGGGTTGCCCTCGCCCTGTTCACCGAAGCCGCCCATGAAGCCGATGCCGTTGACCTCGACGTTCAGGTCGGGCGGTACGACGATGCTGACCCCGCCCATGATCGCGAAGCAGCGGATCACGGTCACCCGGTCCTCGAAACGGGCCTCGCGCAGATCGAGTTCGCCGCCGCCCATCATCGCGAAGCCGGTGAACTTCCGGGCCACCGTCCAGGTGCCCTTGCGCCCGAAGCCGCCCCAGAAGGCGAAAGCGCCCTTCGAGGTCGGCGGGCCGCCCACGCGCTGGGCCCAGTTGCCCGAACCGGTGGCCGCCAACGGTGCGGCCGGGGTCGTGCCCGTCAGCGGGAGGTCGCTGACCAGGGGTTCCAGCTCGCCGTGCGTACGAGCCTTGTAGGTCGCGTCCAGGCGCTGCCCGAACTCCTCCATGTCGAGCCTGCCCTCCGCCACCGCCTCTCGCAGCCGCTCGGCAATCCGCTCACGCTCGGCGTCGGAGGCGCGCATCTCCGGGAGTTCGCTCATGCGGGAAGAATATCCAGCACCGGGCCCCGGACGCAGCGCAGGGGCTACAGCTTGGAGCGCTCCGCGTACATCTTGGCGATCACTGCCTCGATGTCCGGCTCCCGTACCGACAGATCCACCAGCGGATACTTGTCGGCGAGCGCGGCCACCAGCGGGGCCGCGGACTGGGACGCGGGGAACGCGAGCCACTGCCGCGGGCCCTCGATCTTCACCGTACGGGCCAAGTCCATGACGATCGGCGGCAGTTCGCGCTCCAGGTCCACCACCAGCGTGCGCTCGCTCTCCCCCACCTCGTGGAGACCGGCGAGCGCCCCGTCATACATCAGCCGCCCGTGGTCGATGACCATCACCCGCTTGCACAGCTGCTCGATGTCGGTGAGGTCGTGCGTCGTGAGCAGCACCGTCGTCTGCCGCTCGGCGTTGAGGTCGCGCAGGAAGTCCCGGACCTTCGCCTTGGAGATCACGTCGAGCCCGATGGTCGGCTCGTCCAGATACAGCACCTCGGGGTCGTGCAGCAGCGCCGCCGCGATGTCGCCGCGCATCCGCTGGCCGAGCGAGAGCTGCCGTACGGGCACGTCCAACAGCTCGGCCAGGTCGAGGAGTTCGACGCAGCGGTCGAGGTTCTCGCGGAAGCGCTTGTCAGGGATCCGGTACATCCGGTGCACCAGGCGGTACGAGTCCTTCAGCGGCAGGTCCCACCACAGGGTCGTGCGCTGCCCGAAGACCACGCCGATCCGCTGGGCGAGGCGTGTGCGCTCGCGGGACGGGTCGATGCCGGCGACCCGCAGCCGCCCGCCGCTGGGGGTCAGGATGCCCGTCAGCATCTTGATGGTGGTGGACTTTCCGGCGCCGTTGGGGCCGATGTAGCCGACCATCTCGCCGCGCGGCACGCGGAAGCTGATCCCGTCGACCGCGCGCACCTGATGCTTCTCGCGCCGCAGCCTGCCCGCCTTGCGGCGTACGTCGAAGACCTTCTCGACGCCGTCCAGCTCGATGAAGTCCATGCGCTCTCAGCTCCCCGTGCTGCGGTACGAACGAAGGGCCGTCCGCCATGCGACTGCGGCGAGCAGACAGCAGGCCGCGGCGACGAACGGTGACAGGAAGGCCGTCCAGCCCGGCACACCGGCCGGAGCGTCGCGCCCCAGGACGTAGAGCGCGGGCAGCCAGTTCACGAAGGCCAGCGGTACGACATAGACGACCCCGCGCACCAGGTCCTGCGCGAATATAGTCGGCGGGTACTGCAGCAGCGTATTGCCGCCGTACGTAAAGGAGTTGGTGACCTCCGACGCGTCCTGCGCCCAGAACTGGAAGGACGCACCCGCCACCATCACCGCCGAGAAGATCAGCGAGCCGCAGACCACCATCAGCGGCAGCATCGCCACCTTCACGGCCGTCCACTCCACGTCGACGACCACCAGCGACCAGATCAGCACGAGGAGACCCTGGCTGATCCGTCCGAGGCGGCGCAGAGCGAACCGGTCCGCCGCCACCTGTGCCAGCACCGGCACCGGCCGTACGAGGAGCGTGTCGAGCGTCCCGTCCCGCACCCGCCGCCCCAGCCTGTTGACCTGCCCCATCGCCAGGTCCGCGAGCCCGAAGGCGGTGCCGGAGGTGCCGTACAGGAAGGCCACCTCGGCGAAGGAGAAGCCGCCCAGGCCGTCCACCTGGCTGAACATCAGCACGATGACCACAAAGTCGAAAATCGTCGCGGTGAAGTTGGAGAAAAGGCTCATCGCGAAGGAGAAGCGGTACGTCATCGTGGAGCGCATCCACATCGCCGCGATCATCCGGTACGTACGCCAGGACTCACCCACCCTGCACCACCACCCTCCGGGTGGCCGAGGACTGAACGAGGCGCCCCGCGGCCAGCAGGACGACCGCCCAGCCGAGCTGGAACGCGTACGCCTGCACCAGCCCCCACCCCGTGCGCTTCTCCAGGAAGACATCCGCCGGGACCTGGAGCATCGACGCCCAGGGCAGCGCCCGCGCGACCTCGCCCAGCGCGCCGGGGAAGACGGTCAGCGGCAGCAGCATCCCGGAGAAGAACATGCCCGCAAGCCATGCGATGTGGGCCGTACCGGCGCCGTCCATCATCCAGAACGCGCTCAGCGCCACCAGGTACCAGACCGCGAAGCTGACGGTCACCCCCAGCACCACCGACAGCAGAAAGGCAGGCCAGGTGAGCGGACTGGACGGCAGCGCGAGGTCGAAGGCGAGCGCGCCGACGATCATCGGCACCACGCCGCGCCCGAGCAGATGGAAGGCGGCGCGCCCCAAGTTGGCCGAGAACCACCACAGTTGGAGGTCGACGGGCCGGTAGAGGTCGATGGCGATGTCGCCCGTCTTGATCCGCTCGATCAGCTCGTCCTCGAAGCCGCCGCCCATCAGCCCCGCGGTGGCCAGCAGCGCCTGGCCGATCCACACATAGGTGAGCGCCTCGGGCATGTCGTAACCACCCAGGTGGGGCCGCTCGTCCCAGAGGGCCTGATAGGTGTACGCCAGGATGAAGCCGAAGACGGTATTGGTGAACACCCCCGCCGCCGTGGCCATCCGGTAGGTCGCATGGCGCCGGAAGCCGCCCGCCGCAACGGCCGCGTACAGCCGCACCTGGACTCCCTCCGCCTGAAGGCACCAAAGCGCACGACCCTAGCCCAGCGCCGTGGCAGCCGCGACGGCTTTTGCGCCGGGAGTCCGGGCTGCGATGGATAACCCACCCAAAAGGGCAGTATGGGCTTATGAGTGACGAGCCGCAGCAGCAGGGCTGGACACCCCGTGACGCGACCGTCGCCGGACCGGGTCCCGGTCCCGCGCCGGAGAAGAAGGGCTCCAAGACCCGGCCCGGGCGCACCGGCTGGCGCCGCGTCATCCCCACCTGGCGGATGGTGCTCGGCGCGGTCCTGCTCGTCGCCCTGCTGCTGATCGGCGGCTTCCTGGCCGGCTACATGCTCGTCGACATCCCGCCCGCCAATGCCGCGGCCACGGCCCAGTCCAATGTGTATCTCTACAAGGACGGCACGCAGATCGTCCGCGACGGCGAGGTCAACCGCGAGAACGTGAGCCTCGCGCAGGTCCCGCTGACCGCGCAGCGGGCCGTACTGGCCGCCGAGGACCGGGACTTCTACTCCGAGCGCGCCGTCGACCCCAAGGCGATGGTCCGCGCCGCCTGGAACACCCTGACCGGCAAGGGCAGGCAGTCCGGCTCCACCATCACCCAGCAGTACGTCAAGAACTACTACCTGGGCCAGGAGCAGACGATCTCGCGGAAGTGGAAGGAGTTCTTCATCGCGATCAAGCTGGGACGCGAGGAGAGCAAGGGCGGCATCCTCGAGGGCTATCTCAACACCAGCTACTTCGGGCGCAACGCCTACGGCATCCAGGCAGCCGCCCAGGCGTACTACGGCAAGGACATCGCGGACATCGACACGGCTCAGGGCGCCTATCTCGCCTCTCTGCTCAACGCCCCGAGCGTGTACGACGTCGCCACGCATCCGGAGAACCGGGCCGCCGCGCTCGCCCGCTGGAACTACACCCTCGACGGCATGGTCAAGAAGAAGTGGCTCAGCCCCGCCGAGCGCGCGGCCATGAAGTTCCCGGTGCCGCAGACGGCGAAGCCCGCGACCGGGCTTTCGGGCCAGCGCGGCTATATCGTCCAGGCCGTCGAGGACTACCTCACCAACAACAAGATCATCGACGAGAACACCCTGGCCACCGGCGGCTACCGGATCACCACCACGCTGGAGCGCGGCAAGCAGAGGGCCTTCAAGGAGGCGGTCGACGACCAGGTGATGTCCAAACTCGACCCGGACCGCGAGGCCGACCGCAATGTCCGGGTCGGCGGCGCCTCCATCGACCCGGCCAACGGCAAGGTCCTCGCCATGTACGGCGGCATCGACTACACCAAGCAGTACGTCAACAACGCGACCCGCCGCGACTACCAAGTCGGCTCCACCTTCAAGCCGTTCGTCTTCGCCTCCGCCGTCGAGCACGACTCCCAGACCCAGGACGGCGGGCGCATCACCCCCAACACGGCTTATGACGGCACCAACAGGCGCCCCGTCCAGGGATGGAGCGGAAAGCCGTACGCCCCCGCCAACGAGGACGACGTCTCGTACGGCCCCATCACCGTCCGCACCGCCACCGACAGGTCCGTCAACGCGGTGTATGCGCAGATGGCCATGGACGTCGGGCCCGCCAGGGTCAGGAAGACGGCGGTCGCCCTGGGGATCCCCGCGAGCACACCGGACCTGAACGCCTCGCCCTCCATCGCCCTCGGTCCCGCGACCGCGAGCGTCCTCGACATGACCGAGGCGTACGCGACGCTCGCCAACCACGGCAGGCACGGCACGTACACCTTGGTCGAGAAGGTCACCAAGGACGGCGTCGACGTCCAGCTGCCCAAGGGGGAACCCGAACAGGCCGTCAGCCGGGAGGCCGCCGACACGACGACCTCGATCCTGCAGAGCGTCGTCGACGGCGGCACCGGCACCGAGGCCCAGTCCGCGGGCCGCCCGGCCGCCGGCAAGACCGGCACGGCGGAGGAGGACCAGGCGGCCTGGTTCGCGGGCTACACCCCGGACCTGGCGACGGTGGTCGCGGTGATGGGCCAGGACCCGGCCACCGGGGCGCACAAGCCGCTGTACGGGGCGCTGGGTCTGCCGCGGATCAACGGCGGCGGGGCGCCGGCGAAGATCTGGGGCCAGTTCACCGGGCTCGCGCTGGAGGACTCCGGCATCGAGGAGTTCGACCTGGAACTGCAGGAAGGCGCGGAGCAGGTCGAGCCCCCGCTGGAGCAGGAGCCCCCGGCCGAACCCTCGCAGGCGCCTGGCACCAGCCTGCCAAGCCTGCCCCCCGGCGACTCGCAGGGCCAGGACCAGGGCCAGACGCAGGGGCAGAACCAGGGACAGACCGACGGCGGCACGGACGGCGGTGGCACGGACGACGGCGGCACCACGACCGGCGGGCAGACGGACGGCGGGACCGTGGACGGAGGAACCACTGACGGGGGCACGGCCACCGGAGGGACGACGGAAGGGGGCACGACGACCGGCGGAATCATCGGCGGGACCGACACCGGCGGCGGGACGTCGGACGAGGGCGGAGGCGGGGGCGGGCGCGAGGGCAGAAAACCCGCGACCGGCCGTCAGTGACCCGAGGTCGCCTTGAGGCCGACCACCGCGACCAGCAGCAGACAGACGAAGAAGATCCGGGCCGCGGTCGCGGGCTCGTTCAGCGCGACCATGCCGACCACGGCGGCACCCGCCGCGCCGATGCCGACCCAGACGCCGTACGCCGTGCCGATCGGCAGGCTCCTGGCGGCGTGCGACAGCAGCATCATGCTGACGACGATCCCGAGACCGGTGAACACGCTCGGCCACAGCCGGGTGAACCCCTCGGTGAACTTCATTCCGATCGACCAGCCGACCTCGAGCAGACCGGCGACAGCAAGCAGAACCCAGGCCATGACAGCACCTCCGAGACGCGGAACTTCGGGCGGTGCGTCGTCTTTGCGGCAACCCGGTACGGCGCGTCTCGTCGGGTGCTTCCACGGTAGCAAAGTCAGACAGAAGGGCTGGTGACCTGCGCCACCAGCCCTGCGCGGCAGGTACGGAGCCGCTTAGAGATACAGCCCTGTGGAGTCCTCGGAGCCCTGGAAACGGTCCGCGGCGACGGCATGCAGATCGCGCTCGCGCATCAGCACGTACGCGACGCCCCGCACCTCGACCTCGGCGCGGTCCTCGGGGTCGTACAGCACCCGGTCACCCGGCTCCACGGTGCGGACGTTCTGCCCGACGGCGACCACCTCGGCCCAGGCCAGGCGCCGGCCGACCGCCGCGGTCGCCGGAATGACGATGCCGCCGCTGGAACGCCGCTCCCCCTCCGGAATGTCTGTCCTGACCAGCACGCGGTCGTGCAGCATCCGGATCGGCAGCTTGTCATGGGTGGTGCTGGGGTCATGGCTCTTGGCGCTCACGAGTCGAACCTACCTGCCCGGAAGCGTTCCGTACGCCCGAGGGTCACCCCCGCCGCCTTCTCGCCGACACCGCGAGCAGCCCCACGATTCCCACGGCCACCAGTGCCACCGGCACCAGTCGCTCCAGCCGCGGGGCCCCGTCCTCGTTGACGAACTGCGCCTTGATGTCGGTGACCGTACGGTTCACCGCGACGACGGCGCGGCCCGCCGTCTGGTCCACGGTCGATGCAACCCTGGCCCTGGCATCGCCGATGACCGTCTTCGGGTGCACCCGCACGCCGATCTCGTCGAGCATCTCGGCGAGCTGCTCGCGCCTGCGGACGATGTCCGCCTCGATCTGCGCAGGGGTCCTGGCATCCGGCACCGCGCTGCCTCCGTCGTCGTTTCCGTTGGTCCGTCATCGACAGTCTGTCAGCTCGGCTGCTCCCGCACCCCACGGCACCCCTATTACGCTCGACGGCGTACACCCTCACCTCACCCCCAGCACGTCTTGCGAGGAGAACCATGAGCGAGCGACTCCAGCCCGGCGACACCGCCCCCGACTTCACGCTGCCCGACGCGGACGGCAACGAGGTCTCGCTCGCGGACCACAAGGGCCGCAAGGTCATCGTCTACTTCTACCCCGCCGCCCTGACCCCCGGCTGCACCAAGCAGGCGTGCGATTTCACGGACAACCTTGAACTGCTGGCGGGCGCGGGCTACGACGTGATCGGCGTGTCGCCGGACAAGCCGGAGAAGCTGGCGAAGTTCCGTGAGAAGGAGTCCCTGAAGGTCACGCTGGTCGGCGACCCGTCCAAGGAGACGCTGGAGGCGTACGGCGCCTTCGGCGAGAAGAAGCTGTACGGCAAGACGGTGACCGGTGTCATCCGGTCGACGGTGATCGTCGACGAGGAGGGCAAGGTCGAGCGCGCCCTGTACAACGTCAAGGCGACCGGCCATGTCGCCAAGATCATCAAGGACCTCGGCATCTAGGCCTCCCGGCTCCCCGAACGGCTCGCACCGATGGGCGGTGCGGGCCGTTCCGCATTTCGGAGGTGACCATCCGATAAGCGGTTCGTTACTCAGTGCGAGGTCGTGAACACGCGACCGGATACGGAGGGGAACCATGCGGGTCCGGTACACCCGAGAGCTGCTCGAAGAGGCAGCCCACGAGACGACGAACTTCGACGACGCAGTGCGCTGGTGCGGTGGTAAGCCGACACCGGGCAGCAGGCGCTACCTCCGCGCCAAGATGGCGGAGGCAGGCATAGACACCGCCCACTTCACGTCGACCTGAGTGCGGCACACCGAGGAGAAGCTGCGCGAGTTGGTCGCCTGTTCCACTAGCGTGGCCGAAGTCGTGCGCCGACTGGGCATCAGCCCCGTGGGTGGCAACCACGCTCACATCGGCCGCCGCATTGCCGCGCTGGGGATCAGCACCTCACACTTTCCTGCGCGCACCCCGGGGCCGACCGAAGGGGTCACTGGGGAACCGACTCGTCCTGGGCTCACCATCGGACGGCAGGGTTCCAGGCGAACGCCTGCGTCGCGAACTGCTGCGGACCGGCGTACCGGAGTCGTGCGCCATGTGCGGCAACGAGGCGATGTGGAATGGCAAACCGCTCCGCCTCGAAGTCGACCACATCAACGGCGATTGGTGGGACAACCGGCCGGAGAACCTCCGACTACTCTGCCCCAACTGTCATGCAGTGACCGACACTTACCGCGGTCGCAAGCGGAGGGAACGGGCATGAGCTCCCCGACGTACACCCGCGACCTGCTCGCCCGCACTGCGGCCGTGTCCACGAGCCTGGTCGACCTGATGCGCAAAGTGGGCGCGCCGCTGGGAAGCGGCCCGCGCTGCTATCTGAACAAACGACTCAAGCAGTACGGCATCGACACTTCGCATTTCCACGAGGAGGCGCTACCCGAGCGAGCCCGCCGCTCATACTCCAAGGACCTCCTGGCGGATGCCGCCGCCCATTCGCACAGCATCCGCGAGATGATCGAGTACATGAGCTTGTCCCCGAGCGACTGCCCGTACGGGCACATTCGGAAAAAGCTCGATGTCTTCGGCATCCACACGTCGCATTTCCTCAGCGGGCGCAGATACGGGCCTGGAATCCTGCCCCGGGACGCGCTCACGTCCGCTGTGGCCTCCTCGCGGAGCCTCGCGGGGGTGCTCAAGAAGCTGGGTATCACCGACAACGGAGCCGGTCGCGCTCGCGTGAAGCGCAGTCTGAACGCTCACCATATTTCGTCCGACCACTTCGTGGGCCAAGGCCACTACCGCGGCGTCCCTGCCAAGAACCGCAGGTCCGCAGCCGAAATCCTGGTACGGCTGGAGCCTGGCTCCGCCCGCACGAAGACAGCGCATCTGAGGCGCGCACTCGACGATCTCGGTGTCCCGCACGTCTGCGACGAATGCGGGGTGGGCGACACATGGCAGGGGAAGCAACTCGTCCTGGAGATCGACCACATCAACGGCGATCGGCTCGACAACCGGTTGGAAAACCTGCGCTTCCTCTGCCCGTCGTGCCACAGCCAGACAAGATCCTTCTCGAACCCTCGCAGCGAGGCACAGTACAGTGGGCGCCGCGGGTCCGTACCCCAGCTGGCCAAGAGGGCGCCGGTTTAGGTCCGGTGTGTCGTGGGTTCGAGTCCCACCGGGCCCACAGCGAAGGGCGCGGCACCGCATTGGTACCGCGCCCTTCGGCGTGCATCAGCCCAAGAGCTCCCGCACCACCGGGACCAGCGCGCGAAATGCCTGTCCCCGGTGGCTGATCGCGTTCTTCTCCTCGGGGGTCAGTTCCGCACAGGTGCGCGTGTCGCCCTCCGGCTGCAGGATCGGGTCGTAGCCGAAGCCGCCCGAGCCCTCGGGGGCGTAGCGCAGGGTGCCGCGCAGGCGGCCCTCGACGACGCGCTCCGTACCGTCGGGCAGGGCGAGCGCCGCCGCGCAGGCGAAGTGGGCGCCGCGGTGGAGTTCGTCGATGTCGGAGAGCTGGTCCAGGAGCAGGGTGAGGTTTGCCCGGTCGTCGCCGTGGCGGCCGGCCCAGCGGGCGGAGAAGATGCCGGGCGCGCCGCCGAGGACGTCGACGCAGAGGCCGGAGTCGTCGGCGACGGCCGCGAAGCCGGTGGCCTGGGCGAGGGTGTGCGCCTTGAGCAGAGCGTTCTCGACGAAGGTGACGCCGGTTTCCTTGACGTCGGGGATGTCGGGATAGGCATCCGCGCCGACGAGTTCGTGGGTGAGGCCCGCGTCGGCGAGGATGGCCTTCAGTTCGGTGATTTTCCCGGTGTTGCGAGTGGCGAGGATCAGTCGGGTCATGCTCCTGATTATCCGGGCTCGGGGACCCTTTATCAGGACGTGCAGACCTTGCCGATCTCTCCCGCCGCGTCGGTGATGGGCTTGATGTCGGGGGTGCTGTCGCCGTTCTCGATCGACTTGCGGACGTTGTCGACGCCCGCGTTGAGATTGTCGACGGCCTTGCTGAGGTCGGCGTTGTCGGTCTTGTCGCTGAGGTTCTTCAGTTCCCGGTCGATGTCGTCGAGCGCTTCCTTGGCCTGCGTCGGGTCGTCGGCCGCGGTCGAGACTGCCTGCTGGAGCTTGTCGACGCTGGTGGCGATGGCGTCGGCGGTCTCGACGCAGTCGAGTGCCTTGTCGATGGCGCTGCAGCCGACCGTGATCGGTACGAGCAGTGCGGCTGTGGCGAGCGTGATTGCTATACGGCGGCGCGCAGGCATGGAACGGTCCTCCCGGATACGGACGGGCGCACGGTTCGGCCCGTGCGCCCGTAGTTCTGATGACGCCCGGTGGAGCGTACTTGGTTGCTTCTTTACCCTTCGAGTGCCCGCTCGAGGGCATCGCGCTGGAGCGCGGCGAGGTCGGCGCAGCCGCCGGTCGCCAGGTCCAGAAGCGCGTTGAGCTCCTTGCGGTCGAAGGGCTCGGCCTCGGCGGTGCCCTGCACCTCGACGAAGCGGCCGTCGCCGGTGCAGACGACGTTCATGTCGGTCTCGGCGCGTACGTCTTCCTCGTAGCAGAGGTCGAGCAGCGCAGCGCCGTCGACGATGCCGACGCTGACGGCGGCGACGGTGCCGGTGAGCGGCCGGCGGCCGGCCTTGACGAGCTTCTTGCGCTGGGCCCAGGCGACGGCGTCGGCCAGCGCGACATAGGCGCCGGTGATCGCGGCGGTTCGGGTGCCGCCGTCGGCCTGCAGCACGTCGCAGTCCAGGACGATGGTGTTCTCGCCGAGGGCCTTGTAGTCGATGACGGCGCGCAGCGAGCGGCCGATGAGGCGGGAGATCTCGTGCGTACGTCCGCCGATCTTGCCGCGTACGGATTCGCGGTCGCCGCGGGTGTTGGTGGAGCGCGGCAGCATGGAGTACTCGGCGGTGACCCAGCCTTCGCCGCTGCCCTTGCGCCAGCGCGGGACGCCTTCGGTGACCGAGGCGGTGCAGAAGACCTTGGTGTCGCCGAAGGCGATGAGGACGGAGCCCTCGGCGTGCTTGCTCCATCCGCGTTCGATGGTGACCGGGCGGAGCTGTTCGGGGGTGCGGCCGTCGATTCGAGACATGGCGTCGAGCCTAGCGGCCTGAACTGGGGTGGGGACTCCGCCCCTGACGGACCGGCGGGGGTCGGGGGCGGAGTCCCGGGTGGGAGTGCGCTACATCATGTCTTCGATGTCCGCGGCGATCGGGTCGGCGTCGGTGCCGATGACGACCTGGATCGCGGTGCCCATCTTCACGACACCGTGCGCCCCGGCGGCCTTCAGGGCGGCTTCGTCGACCTTGCTCGGGTCGACGACCTCGGTGCGGAGGCGGGTGATGCAGCCCTCGATCTCCTCGATGTTGTCGATTCCGCCGAGCCCGGCGACGATCTTCTCAGCCTTGCTGGCCATGTCTTTCTCCCTGCGTATCAAGAGCGCCCGTACGGGGCGCTCAGCGCTGCCTCGGTCCACCATTGGTCCGCTTCGTCACGGTAACGCACGGTTGGCCCACCTTCACGGGCGAGTAACCGCCTCGTACCGAATGATGACGATCACCGGTGTCCGTCCCGCGACCGGGCGCGGGGACCGTACCGCGACTGGTCTACACCAGTCTGCAACAGCTGCCAAACCACGGCATGTTCCGGGAGGACGCCGATGAGCTCCGACAGCGTCGCCGCGCCGCAGAAGAAGTGGTGGAGCGGCGCCTTCCAAGGGCTGCAGAAGATGGGCCGCAGCCTCCAGCTGCCCATCGCCGTCCTCCCCGCCGCCGGCATCCTCAACCGCCTCGGCCAGCCTGATGTGTTCGGCGCGGACGGACTGGGCTGGGACAACGTCGCCAAGGTGATGGCGGGCGCGGGCGGCGCGCTGCTGGACGGCAACCTCGGCCTGCCGCTGCTGTTCTGCGTCGGCGTCGCGATCGGCATGGCCAGGAAGTCCGACGGCTCCACCGCGCTCGCGGCCGTGGTCGGCTTCCTCGTCTACTACAACGTCTTGCGCCAGTTCCCCGAGGACTGCGTTGGCGGGGCAAAGGCGGCAGCCCTCGGCTGCCAGGCGCCCGACGGATCGGTCGAGGCGTTCACGTACCAGAATCCGGGCGTCTTCGGCGGCATCGTCATCGGCCTGCTGACCGCCTACTTCTGGCAGCGCTACCACCGCACCAAGCTCGTGGACTGGCTCGGCTTCTTCAACGGCCGACGGCTCGTCCCGATCATCATGTCCTTCGTCGCGATCGGGGTCGCGGTCCTCTCCGTGTGGGCCTGGCCGCCCCTCGGTGACGCTCTCGAGAATTTCAGCGACTGGCTGGTGGGTCTGGGCGCCTGGGGTTCGGGCCTCTTCGGCCTCACGAACCGGGCGCTGCTGGTGATCGGCCTGCACCAGTTCCTGAACGTGCCGATCTTCTTCCAGTTCGGCAGCTACACCACGCCGGACGGCACGGTCGTGCACGGCGACATCACCATGTTCCTGGCGGGCGACCCGAATGCCGGCCAGTTCACCACGGGCTTCTTCCCGATCATGATGTTCGCGCTCCCCGCCGCCGCGCTGGCCATCACCCACTGCGCCAAGCCGCACCGCCGCAAGGAGATCGGCGGCCTGATGCTCTCGGTCGCCCTGACGTCGTTCGTCACCGGCATCACCGAGCCGATCGAGTACTCGTTCCTGTTCGTCGCCCCCCTGCTGTACGCGGTCCACGCGCTGCTGACCGGCGTCTCGATGGCGGTGAGCTGGGGACTGGGCGTCCATGACGGCTTCAGCTTCTCGGCCGGCCTGATCGACTACGTCATCAACTGGGGCCTGGCGACCAAACCGTGGCTGATCATTCCGATCGGGCTCTGCTTCGCGGTGGTGTATTACGCGATCTTCCGGTTCGCGATCACCAGGTTCAATATCCAGACACCGGGGCGGGAGCCGGACGAGATCGGGGACGAGCTGGAGCGGGAGAACATCAAGTAGGCACGTCACACGTAACACCCCATAAGGCCCTTGGACTCACGGTCCAAGGGCCTTATGTCGTGCATTTCGCGCTATGGCCCGGCCCACAAAAATCGGAGGTTCCTTATCCGCCACACACATGCTAAAACTGGTCTACACCACTGAGTGGTGTAGACCACGCGGGTCTGACCGCGTTCCCCATGAGACGCCGCCCTCCCCTGTTTCCTGTCCCCGGCGGCGCCTTGCCCACTTGGAGGAAGTTGATGACCACGGCAAGCGCCGCCCCCGAGGCGGACAAGAAGAAGACGGGCGCCGGCGCGATGGCTGTCATGCAGCGCATCGGCCGCAGCCTCATGCTGCCGGTCGCGGTGCTGCCCGCCGCCGCGCTCCTGGTCCGTTTCGGCCAGCCCGACATGCTCGGCAAGGAGTCCTACCCGGACTTCGTCACCAAGCTCGCCGGCTACATGGCGGCAGGCGGCGACGCGATCCTCGCCAACATGGCGCTGCTGTTCGCCGTCGGTATCGCGATCGGCTTCGCCAAGAAGTCCGACGGCTCGACCGCGCTCGCGGCCGTCGCCGGCTATCTGGTCTTCAAGAACGTGCTGGCCACGTTCACCGACCCGAACCTGGACAAGGTCGCGAAGGTCATCGACGGCAAGATCGTCATGACCGAGGCCCCCGTCGACGCCAAGGTGCTCGGCGGTGTCGTGATGGGCATCGTCGTCGCCCTGCTGTACCAGAAGTTCTACCGGACCAAGCTGCCGGACTGGGCGGGCTTCTTCGGCGGCCGCCGTCTCGTTCCGATCCTCTCCGCCTTCGCGGGCCTGGTCATCGGCATCGTCTTCGGCCTGATCTGGCCGGTCCTCGGCACCGGTCTGCACAACTTCGGTGAGTGGCTGGTGGGCTCCGGCGCCGCGGGCGCCGGCATCTTCGGTGTCGCCAACCGTGCGCTGATCCCGATCGGCATGCACCACCTGCTCAACTCGTTCCCGTGGTTCCAGGCCGGTACGTACCAGGGCAAGAGCGGCGACATCGGCCGCTTCCTCGCCGGTGACCCGACCGCCGGACAGTTCATGACGGGCTTCTTCCCGATCATGATGTTCGCCCTCCCGGCGGCCTGCCTCGCGATCGTCCACTGTGCCCGCCCGGAGCGCCGCAAGGTCATCGGCGGCATGATGTTCTCGCTCGCGCTGACGTCCTTCGTCACCGGTGTGACCGAGCCGATCGAGTTCACCTTCATGTTCATCGCTCCGGTGCTGTACGCGATCCACGCGGTGCTCACCGGTGTCTCCATGGCGCTGACCTGGTCGCTCGGGATGAAGGACGGCTTCGGCTTCTCGGCCGGCGCGGTGGACTTCTTCCTGAACCTGGGCATCGCGTCCAACCCGTGGGGGCTCGCGCTGGTCGGCCTGTGTTTCGCGGCCGTCTACTACGCGGTCTTCCGCTTCGCGATCATCAAGTTCAACCTTCCGACGCCGGGCCGCGAGTCCGACGAGGAGCTGGCGGAACTGCAGAAGGCCGAGGCGAAGTAGGCCGCACGCCTTCTCAGGGCATTCGGACCGAAGCCCCTGCTTCCCGGCGGAAGCAGGGGCTTCGGCTTTCTCGGGATCAGCCGGAGATCAGACGTGGTAGACCGCGCCGGGGGCGGCCAGTTCGGTGGGGCCGTCGTAGACCGCACGGGCGTCGGCAAGGTTCTGCGAGCCGTCCGTCCACGGCGGGATGTGGGTCAGCACGAGCCGCCCGACGTTCGCGCGCCGGGCGTGGGCACCGGCCTCGCGCCCGTTGAGGTGGAGGTCCGGGATGTCCTCCTTGCCGTAGGTGAAGGACGCCTCGCACAGGAACAGATCGGCGCCGGCGGCGAGTTCGTGCAAGGGCTCGCAGACGCCGGTGTCGCCGGAGTACGTCAGCGTCTTGCCGGCGTGCTCCAGGCGGATGGCGTACGCCTCGACGGGATGGGCCACCCGCTCCGTACGGATGGAGAACGGGCCTATGTCGAAGCTGCCGGACTTCAGGGTGTGGAAGTCGAAGACCTCGCTCATGGAGGTGGGCGAGGGGGTGTCCGCGTACGCGGTGGTCAGGCGCTGCTCGGTGCCCTCGGGCCCGTAGACCGGCAAGGGACCGCAGCGGCCCTCCTGGCGGTAGTAGCGGGCGACGAAGTATCCGCACATGTCGATGCAGTGGTCCGCGTGGAGATGGCTGAGAAAAACGGCATCGAGGTCGTAGAGACCGATGTGGCGCTGCAGCTCGCCGAGGGCGCCGTTGCCCATGTCGAGGAGCAGCCGGAAGCCGTCGGCCTCTACGAGGTAGCTCGAACAGGCCGATTCCGCGGACGGGAACGACCCCGAGCAGCCGACGACGGTGAGCTTCATGGAGCTTGAACCTCCGTTGACGGGGAGGGCTGGGGAAGGTCGTGCGGTTTGTTGAGCGTAAGGCGCGAAACGGCTGGTCGCTCCTCGGTGGCGGGCCGTTGTGGGGGAACTCACCTGCACTGTCACCGGTTCGGACGGAGCGCGCGCGTCCGGCAGTGCGCCGGTACCGTCTGGGGTATGGACACGTCGTGGTGGCTCGCGGTGCTCGCCGTGGTGGTGATCGCGCTGGTCGCCGCGGTGATGGACGGGCGGGGGCGATCGGACGCCCGCCGCCCCGGCGGCCGGGCCCGCCCGCCGGGCCGCCCGACCGGGCCACGCCGCGCCCCGAAGCGGCGCCCGCAGCCGGGCGAAATCTGGTGGGCGGAGGTCCCCTACGAGGACCGCCCGCGGGCGAAGGACAGGCCGTGCCTGGTGCTTTCGGTACGGGGCGACACGGCGCTGGTCGCGAAGATCACGAGCAAGTACCACGACGAGAGGCCGGGCGTGATCTGCCTGCCGCCGGGGACGGTGGGGGACGCGCAGGGGAGGCCGAGCTTTCTGGAGACGGGTGAGCTGAGGGACGTGGGGGTGTGGGGGTTCAGGAGACGGGTGGGGGTGGTGGACCCGACGGTGTGGGACCAGGTCCGCCACTTGGCGGTGTGAGGGGGGTTTCTCCCCCACCCCGCCCCTTCCCTGAAGCGGGGGGCAAGCCCCCGGACCCCGGGGGTGGGGTTTGTGCGGCGGGGCTGACGCCCCACGCCCTGGGAAGACGCCCGCTTCGCGGCGCGGCGACCGGGGGAACCCGACGCACGACTCGCGTCGCGAGGACTTTGACGCGGCTCCACGGGAACGCCGCTTAGCGGGCGCGAGGGGGGCTGTGGGCCCGCGGGCCCACAGGGCGGCCGGCGCAGCGCCGACTCGGCACTCTCGGGACAGCCAGACATGACTCGCATCGCGAGGACTCTTGGCGCGGGTCCGCGGGAACGGCGCTTCGCGGGCGCGAGGGCTCCGCGCCGGTCACGCGGCCCGCGCCAAGACCCGCGCCCCTCGCGGCGGCGCGGGCATGCGGGGGGGGTGGGCCAGAGCCCGAGCACCACTTCACGGCGGCGCGCCGACGGTGCCGGGCAAGTCGCGGGTTCGGGTTCCGCGGTCGCGGTCTCGAGGTCGCAGAAGCCGCGCAGCGCTAGCCGCTACGCCCAGAGCTGGCCCTGCACCGCCGCGATGGCCTCTTCCGTCGTGCGGGCCGTGTAGACGCCCGTCGACAAGTACTTCCAGCCGCCGTCCGCGACCACGAACACGATGTCCGCCTCTTCGCCCGCCGCCACCGCCTTCTTGCCGACGCCGATCGCCGCGTGCAGCGCCGCTCCCGTCGAGACGCCCGCGAAGATGCCCTCCTGCTGGAGGAGTTCACGGGTGCGCGTGACCGCGTCCGCCGAGCCCACCGAGAAGCGGGTCGTCAGGACCGAGGCGTCGTACAGCTCGGGGACGAAGCCCTCGTCCAGGTTGCGCAGGCCGTAGACCAGGTCGTCGTACCGCGGCTCCGCGGCGACGATCTTGATGTCGGGCTTGTGTTCGCGCAGGAAGCGGCCGACCCCCATCAGCGTGCCCGTCGTGCCGAGGCCCGCCACGAAGTGGGTGATCGAGGGCAGGTCGGCCAGGATCTCCGGGCCGGTCGTGGCGTAGTGCGCGCCCGCGTTGTGCGGGTTGCCGTACTGGTAGAGCATCACCCAGGCGGGGTTCTGCGCGGCCAGTTCCTTGGCGACGCGGACCGCCGTGTTCGACCCTCCCGCCGCCGGGGACGAGATGATCTCCGCACCCCACATCGCGAGCAGGTCGCGCCGCTCCTGGGAGGTGTTCTCCGGCATCACGCACACCATGCGGTAGCCCTTGAGCTTCGCCGCCATGGCGAGCGAGATGCCCGTGTTCCCCGATGTCGGCTCCAGGATCGTGCAGCCCGGCGTCAGGCGGCCGTCCTTCTCCGCCTGCTCGATCATGTGGAGCGCCGGGCGGTCCTTGATCGAGCCGGTCGGGTTGCGGTCCTCGAGCTTGGCCCAGATGCGGACCTCCTCCGAGGGGGACAGCCGTGGCAGGCGGACCAGCGGGGTGTTCCCGACGGCCGCCAGCGGGGAGTCGTACCGCATCAGCGCATGCCGCCCGCGACCGCGGGAAGGATCGTGACGCTGTCGCCGTGGGCGAGCTTGGTGGAGATGCCGTCGAGGAAACGGACGTCCTCGTCGTTCAGGTACACGTTCACGAAGCGGCGCAGCTTGTCGCCGTCCACGATGCGCTCCTGGATGCCGTTGTGCCGGGTCTCGAGGTCGGCGAAGAGGTCGGCGAGCGTGTCACCGCTGCCCTCGACGGCCTTGGCGCCGTCTGTGTACGTACGGAGGATGGTCGGGATGCGGACCTCGATGGCCATG
Source organism: Streptomyces sp. NBC_00885 (assembly GCF_045207475.1). Taxonomy (NCBI): domain Bacteria; kingdom Bacillati; phylum Actinomycetota; class Actinomycetes; order Kitasatosporales; family Streptomycetaceae; genus Streptomyces; species Streptomyces sp. NBC_00885. The sequence goes on along the minus strand of NZ_CP108796.1, from coordinate 5,344,723 downwards.
ACATGGGCTCCTGTCGGGAGTGTGCGGGGTGCGTAAGCGGCGCGCGGCTCTGCCCCCCGCGCAGGGGGTGGTGCGGTGGTGCAGTGGATGCGCTCAGAGCGCAGCGCGGGCCGTACACATCGCGCTTGCGAGGCGGCACAGGTCGACGTGCAGCCGCGCTACGAGCAGCGGCGTGCCCGGCGTCCTGTCGCTCACGTCATGGGGAACCATGCGGTCATCGTATCGATTCCCGGTCCGGGTTCCGGTATGTGATCTCGCATGCTGGACGAATTCCGCTCAGCATGCGGAAGGGGCAATGCTCCGCGGGCTCAGTACGCCTCGACGACCTTGATGTCTTCCTCGGTGACCTCGCCGTCCACAATGCGGAAAGAGCGGAACTGGAACGGGCCGGCGCCGTCGGTGTCGGCGGTGGAGACCAGGACGTAGTGCGCGCCGGGCTCGTTCGCGTAGCTGATGTCCGTACGCGATGGATACGCCTCGGTCGCGGTGTGCGAGTGGTAGATGATCACCGGCTCTTCGTCGCGGTCGTCCAGCTCCCGGTAGAGCTTCAGCAGATCCGCCGAGTCGAACTCGTAGAACGTGGGCGAGCGCGCGGCGTTCAGCATCGGGATGAAGCGCTCGGGGCGGCCGCTGCCCTCGGGGCCCGCGACCACGCCGCAGGCCTCGTCTGGGTGGTCGGCGCGGGCGTGCGCGACGATCTGGTCGTACAGGGCCTCGGTGATGGTCAGCATGACCGACAGGATAAACAGAGGGCGGGCTCGTACCGGAGACTGGTACGAGCCCGCCCGAATGCTGGACGTCAGAAGCGCTGTGCAGGGGGTTTCAGCGCTTGATGAAGGCCGCGCCCTGCGGGTTGCGCCTGCGCAGCACCACGTAGGAGACGCCCAGGATCAGGCCCCACAGCGGTGCGCAGTACAGCGAGATCCGCGCATCCTTGTCGATGCCCATCATCACGATGACCATGCAGATGAACAGCAGCGCGAACCAGCTGGTGTACGGGGCGCCGGGCGCCCGGAACGTGGACTGCGGCACCTCTCCGCGGTCCGCCTTGGCGCGGTAGCGGATCTGGCAGACCAGGATCATGATCCAGGCCCACATGCCGGAGATGGTCGCGAAGGAGACGACGTAGTTGAACGCGTCGCCCGGCCACTGGTAGTTGATCCAGACGCCGACCAGCATCAGTGCCGCGGAGAAGGTGGTGCCGGCCAGCGGCGTGCCGCTCTTCGTCAGCTTGGTGAAGGCCTTGGGGCCCTGTCCGTTGAGCGCCAGGTCGCGCAGCATGCGGCCGGTGGAGTACATGCCGGAGTTGCAGGACGAGAGCGCCGCGGTGAGGACGACGAAGTTGACGATCGCCGCTCCGACGCCGAGGCCCATCTGCTCGAAGGCGGCGACGAAGGGCGAGATGCCCGGCTGGAAGTGGGTCCACGGGACCACCGAAAGGATCATGATCAGCGCGCCGACGTAGAAGACGGCGATACGCCACGGCACGGTGTTGATGGCCTTGGGGAGGGTCTTCTCGGGGTCCTTGGACTCACCTGCGGTGACACCGACCAGCTCGACCGCGAGGAAGGCGAACATCACGATCTGCAGGGTCATGAGCGTGCCGCCGATGCCCTTGGGGAAGAAGCCGCCGTCGGACCACAGGTGGGTCACGGACGCGGTGTCGCCGGCGTCGGAGAAGCCGAGCGTGAGCACACCGGCGCAGATAAGGATCATGCCGATGATGGCGGTCACCTTGACCATCGAGAACCAGAACTCCAGCTCACCGAAGAGCTTCACGGAGATGAGGTTCGCGCCGTACAGGATGATCGTGAAGACGAGTGCGGACAGCCACTGCGGGATGTCCCACCAGTACGTCATATAGGTGGCGGCCGCGGTGACTTCGGTAATGCCGGTGACGACCCAGAAGAGCCAGTACGTCCATCCGGTCACGAAGCCCGCGAAGGGGCCCACGAATTCGCGCGCGTACTCGGAGAAGGACCCCGAGACCGGGCGGTACATGAGCAGTTCGCCCAGCGCCCGCATGATGAAGAAGATGACCAGGCCCGCGATGGCGTAGGCCAGGATGAGGCTGGGTCCGGCCTTGGAAATGGCCTTGCCCGCGCCGAGGAACAGACCGGTGCCGATGGCCCCGCCGATCGCGATCATCTGGATCTGACGAGCACCCAGTCCGCGCTGATAGCCCTCGTCCGTGCCCGCCGCGGCCCCCGCGGCCTCATTGCGATCGTGCTTGTCGACCTGCAGTGAGGTCATGGTGATGCGCCCTTTCTCCATGCTGATCCGCGCGCCGCGACTGCCGCGCGCCCGCGGACCATGTCCTGATCCCCCCGGATGTGGATGGAGTGCTACCGGCGGTCTGCCGGCCCAAGCGCCCCCGGGGACATGGGTGGCGTCCCTCGGCGGTCGTGAAGATCTATCACGGCTGCAACGGCGATCAGCCCGGGGCATTGTGGCGCACACCACAGAAAGAAGCGGACATAACTCCCTCGCCGCGGCAAAGCATGCCGATGCGGTGACGGGATCGTTATCCGGATTTGAGTGTCCGTTGAGCGAACGGCGCGGGACCTCGGAGCGTCAGGGCAGCAACGTTTCGACGAGGGTCTCCTGGAGCGCGCCGAGCCAGAGATACGCCATCACCATCGGCTTGCGAGGGTCGGTGTCCGGCAGCCGGTACAGCTCGCCGTTCTCGTCCTCGTCGCTCACTTCGAGCCTGGTGCCGATGGTCAGGCGCAGGTCATTGAGGGCGCCGAGCCAGTGCTGACAGTCGTCCGCCGTCAGCTTCAGGACGGCGCCGCCGTCGCCGGCGGCGGTCAGCGAGTCGAGGGTGCGCACGACCGTGAGGGCGTCGTCGCGCTTGCGGGAGCGCAGGTCGTTCTCGGTGAAACGCCTGAACTCCGCGGAGAGCGAGCGCAGTTCCTCGTCCTGCTCGTCGGCGTCGGGTCCGGCGTACGCCTCCGGGAAGAGGCGGGCCAGCGCCGGGTCGGTGGGCGGCTCGCTCGGTCCCTCGGAGAAGAGGGCGGCCAGCGGGTCCTCGCCCTCGACCGGCTCGTCACCGGGCCCGATCAGCTCGAGGAGCTGTACGGCCAGCGAGCGCAGGATGGAGATCTCGACCTCGTCGAGCGCGACGGCGGCGCCACCGCCGGGGATGGGCTCGAAGTGTGATGCCATCAGCCGCGGTCCTGGGAGAGGGTCGCCCACAGGCCGTAACCGTGCATGGCCTGCACGTCGCGCTCCATTTCTTCGCGGCTGCCGCTGGAGACGACGGCGCGTCCCTTGTGATGGACGTCGAGCATCAGCTTGTGCGCCTTGTCCTTGGAGTAGCCGAAGTAGGCCTGGAAGACGTAGGTGACGTAGCTCATCAGGTTCACCGGGTCGTTGTGCACGAGCGTCACCCACGGCACGTCGGGCTCGGGTACGACGAAGGACTCTTCCGCCGACTCAGGGCGTTCGATCTCTGTGGGAGCAACACTCACCTGGTCCATGCTGCCACCCGGGAGGGCGCATCGCACAAACGACTCCCACATCTCGTCACTCTGACGAGATGTGCGGTAGCATCCGCCGTATGAACCCTGCGGACCTTGGGCTGCCGGTGGACGTGCCGTCGACAGCGCTCTTCACCGACCAGTACGAGCTCACGATGCTTCAGGCGGCCCTCAAAGCGGGCACGGCCGACCGCCGCTCCGTCTTCGAAGTGTTCACCCGCCGACTGCCCGAAGGCCGCCGCTACGGCGTCGTCGCGGGCACCGGACGGGTCCTCGACGCCGTCGAGAACTTCCGCTTCGACGCGGGCGTGCTGCGCTTTCTGCGCGAACAGAAGATCGTCGACGAGCCGACGCTGCGCTGGCTCGCCTCGTACCGCTTCGGCGGCGACATCTGGGGCTACCCGGAGGGCGAGGTCTACTTCCCGGGCTCGCCGATCCTGCGGGTCGAGGGCTCCTTCGCCGAGTGCGTACTGCTGGAGACCGTGATCCTCTCGATCCTCAACCACGACTCGGCCATCGCGGCCGCGGCGTCGAGGATGTCGGTGGCCGCAGGCGGGCGCAGGCTGATCGAGATGGGCGCACGGCGTACGCACGAGCTCGCCGCGGTCGCATCGTCCCGGGCCGCCTACGTCGGCGGCTTCAACTCCACCTCCGACCTGGCGGCGGGCTTCCGCTACGCCATTCCGACGGTCGGCACCAGCGCGCACGCCTTCACCCTGCTCCACGACAGCGAGCGCGACGCCTTCCGGGCGCAGGTCGCCTCACTCGGCCGGGGCACCACGCTGCTGGTCGACACCTACGACGTGGCCGAGGCCGTCCGCACCGCCGTGGACATCGCGGGACCCGAGCTCGGGGCCGTACGCATCGACTCCGGGGACCTGCTGCTGGTCGCGCACCGGGTGCGGGCGCAGCTGGACGAGCTCGGCGCCGTCAACACCAAGATCGTGGTCACCTCCGACCTGGACGAGTACGCCATCGCCTCACTGGCCGCCGCGCCCGTGGACGCGTACGGCGTGGGAACGCAGCTGGTCACCGGCAGCGGGCACCCCACCTGCTCGATGGTCTACAAGCTCGTCGCCCGTGCCCATTCGGCCGATGCGAAGGCACCGCTGGAGCCGGTGGCGAAGAAGTCCCTGGGCGGCAAGCTGTCCGTCGGCGGCCGCAAGTGGGCCGCGCGGCGCCTGGACGCGGAAGGCGTCCCCGAGGCCGAGGTGCTCGGCACCGGCGAGGTGCCCTCCGAGCTCATGGATCAGCAGCTGCTGGTCGAGCTGGTCAAGGGGGGCGCCGTCGTGGCCCGCGAGCCGCTGGACGCGGCACGCGAGCGGCACATCGCGGTACGGGCGGGGCTGCCGTTGTCCGCGATGCAGCTGTCCAGGGGAGAACCGGTCCTGCCCACGGAGTACGTCTGAACACCCCGTGAAGCCCTCTCCCGCCGGGCCGACCGAGTCTCTAGGCTCAGTACCTTCCCGTACCTTCCCGTCCCACCCCATCGAAGGACACCCGTCATGCACCGCGCCTTGATCGTCGTGGACGTTCAGAACGACTTCTGCGCAGGCGGCAGCCTCGCGGTGGCGGGGGGTGCCGATGTCGCTGCCGCGATCACTGATCTGGTCGGTCAGGCCCAGCCGGGCTACCGCCATGTCGTGGCCACCCGCGACCACCACATCGAGCCGGGCGACCACTTCTCCGACCACCCGGACTATGTGCGCACCTGGCCGCCGCACTGCGTCGCCGGGACGGAAGGGGTGGGCTTCCACCCGAACTTCGCTCCGGCGGTCGCCTCGGGCGCGATCGACACGGTCTTCGACAAGGGGGCGTACACGGCGGCGTACAGCGGCTTCGAGGGCACGGACGAGAACGGCACGACGCTGGCGCAGTGGCTGCGGGCACGGGAGGTCAGCGAGGTCGATGTGGTCGGCATCGCGACGGACCACTGCGTACGGGCGACGGCGCTGGACGCGGTCCGGGAGGGCTTCACGACGCATGTGCTGCTGGACCTGACGGCGGGGGTCGCGGAGGCGACGACGGACAGGGCGCTGGAGGAGCTGCGGGCGGCGGGCGTGGAACTGTCCGGGAAGCCGGTGGTGTGACCGGGGGTGTTCCCCACCCCGCCCCTTCCCTGAACTGGGGCTCCGCCCCAGACCCCGTGCGGGGGCTCCGCCCCCGAACCCCCGCGCCTCAAACGCCGGCGAGGCTGGATTGTGCGGCAGGGCCGCATATTCAGCCCGTCCGGCGTTTGAGGACATGCGGCCGAAGGTCGCATACGGGGTCCGGGGCGAAGCCCCGTCGGGGGGCTGGGGCGGAGCCCCAGTTCGGGAAGGGGCGGGGTGGGGAACAGGCCCGCCGCAGGCGTACCGCGCCCCTCACGCGCTCCCGGCAATGGGCGCCCGGGGCTCCGGGCGGCGGCCCGGCTCCGGCTGCGGCAGCGTCAGCCTCGGCAGCGCCTGGGGCGCGGGGTCAGGGGCTTTCGGAGCCGGAGTGGCGGCGCCCCAGCTCCTCGGGCGCAGTAGCGCCCGTATGGGGTGCCAGAGCTCCCGGTGGTCCGCCGGCGTCGTCCGCCACAACAGGCCGTCCGGGTGGTGCAGCACCGCCGTGATCTCGTCGGGCGTCGGCGGTTCCGCGTTCCCCCGCAGATACACCGCCCGCAGGCCCAGATTCCGCAGCCGTGTCAGCGCCCTGGCGCGGTTCACCGCATGGACGAGAAAGCGGACCGTGCTGCCGTCGCCCGTCGGACTGGGCAGGCTGAGCGCGACCACCACACTGCCGTTCGGCAGCTTGCTGAAACCTCCGCCGGGCACGCTGGACCACTCCCCCGTTAGATGCCGTGTCAATAGGAACCTCGTAGGACGCACCTAAACACGATCGGCCGCCGCCCGCTAGAGGGCGACGGCCGATCATGCTCTGACCTGTGGTTACACGAAATTACCGGGTCGAAGGACCAACCCTGACCGTGATCGTCTGGCCGTTCAGCGGCTCGCGCAGGATCGAGATCTTGGTGTTGGTGTCAGTGACCTTGACACCCGCCGTCGGGTTCTCGGCGAACCAGTAGACACCCTTGCGGTCGTCGAAGACCGGGTTGCCGGCCTGCGGCTTGACCCTCAGCGCGACGTCCGCCTTGTGCAGCGTGAAGCCGTCGGTCGGCCACATGCTGAAGGGCGAGTCGAACGACTGGATCCTGTTCCGCATCAGCGTGCCGTCCGCCCACTTCATGGCCTTCGGGTGCGCGTCCACCGGCAGGACCAGACCCTGGCCCGGGTGCTGGCTGGTGTTGTTGTCCTTCTGGGAGGTGTCCCAGAGCCAGATCGTCAGGCCGTTCTGGTACGGGTAGTGCTCGACCCAGGAGTCCTTCGGAGCCTTGAAGCCGAAGTTGTACGGACCGACCTTGAGGGTCTTGTCGTACGACACGTACTGACGGTTCTCGGCCAGGTAGTACTGCTCGTACTCCTTGGTGAAGGACTCACCGATGCGCGAGAAGCCCTTCGCGGTCCAGCCCGCGTCGTCGCCCTCGGCGTTGTCGGTGAACAGCGGCGTGCCGTCGGCCACCACGCTCAGCGCGTCGGCCGCGAAGCCCTTGCCGCCCGCGCCGCCGTCGGTCTGGTAGCGGAATCGGACGTCGAACTTCTTGCCCGCGTAGGCGTCCAGCGAGTACGCCAGCTTCTTGTACGCGCCCGAAGCACCGGTCAGCGCCGGCTTGTCGGACGAGTCGCGGGTGATCGGCTTGCCGTCGGCCGTGCCGTCCACCGGCGTCCAGTTGGCGCCGCCGTCCGTCGACACCTCTGCGTAGAGGTAGTCGTAGTCGGCCTCGATGTCCCACCAGCCCGAGAGCTCCAGGGACGCCTTGGACTTGCCGGTGAGGTCGACCGAGCGGGTCAGGGTGTTCTTGAGGTTGTCACCCATGTCGCTCCACCACTGCTTGGAGCCCTCGGCGGGCTTCACGACAGTCGTGGTGACGGGCTTCTTCGGAAGCTCGACGACAAGCGCCTGCGGCTTCTTGGTGTTGTACTCCGCCACACCCAGCGTGTGGGTGGACTTCGTCGCCGCCTTGGCCTTGGCGTAGTTGAGCCAGCCCAGCTGCAGCTTGTCCCAGGCGTTCATGTCGCCCGGCAGGTCGCCGATGGAGTCCTTGCCGGTGCCGAGCCAGGAACCGCCGGACATCAGCGTCCAGTAGCCGGTGGAGTTCTCGGCGCCGCCGCCCGAGGTGTCGTAGTGGTCGGGCAGACCGAGGTCGTGACCGTACTCGTGGGCGAAGACACCGAGGCCGCCGTTCTCGGGCTGCATCGTGTAGTCGCCGACCCAGATGCCGGACGTGCCGATCTGGGTGCCGCCGGCCTTGTTGTTCGCCGGGCCGGTCTTGCCGGCGTCGGTGCCGTACGCGTACCAGCGGTGCGCCCACAGGGCGTTGGTGCCCTCGGCTCCGCCGCCCGCCGACTCGTCCTCGCCCGCGTGGACGATCTGGAAGTGGTCGATGTAGCCGTCGGGCTCGTTGAAGTTGCCGTCGCCGTCGAAGTCGTAGCGGTCCCAGAGGTCGTACTTGGACAGGTCCGCCTTGATCTGCTCGTCCGTACGGCCCTTGGCCTTCTGGTCCGCGGCCCAGGCGGTGACGCCGTCCTTGACCGTGTCCCAGACGTTGGAGCAGTTGGTGCTGCCGCAGTAGTTGGAGCCGTAACGACCCTCGTTGTAGTCGACCTTGACCCAGTCGGCGACCTCGCCGTCGACCGAGTAGCGGCCCGACGAGGTCTTCTCGTAGTAGGTCTTCAGGGAGTGCTTCGGCTGCCCGTTCTTGTCCTTGCCGGTGCCGAAGTACAGGTCCTGGAAGTGCTGCTGGTTGTAGTCCGCCTGCCAGGCCGTGGAGTTGTCGACCTTGCGGTCCGGCTGGGCGATCTTGTTGTGCAGCGGGCCCGGAGTGCCGCCGTACTTCTTCACGGGGGGCTTGGGCCCGTCCGGGCCGTCCGGGTCGAACATCGTGGTGTCGTCGACCTTGTCGCCGAACTCCACCAGGATCGTGAAGATCTTGTCCGTCCGCTCCCGGCCGAGCTCGACGTACTTCTTGTCGCCGAGCTTCACGACCTTGGACGCGCCGCGCTGCTGCACGGTCGCGTCGCCGGATATGACCTGCTCCAGAGCGGCTTCGCGCTGCTGGTCCTGCTGCTTGCTGAACGGACCCTCGAGGTCGTGCTCGATCTGGCCCTGGCGCGGCGCCGGGTCATGGCGCTCGATCCCCGCAGGACCCGACGGCCGCTTGTCGTCGGCCTGGGCGCTACTGAACGCCGAGGCCGACGCGGCAGTCGCGGCCAGAGCCACGAGCACCGCGGACGCTCTGATCGTCCGTCGCTTGATGGTCACTTGATGTTGTCCTCCCCCGCGCCCCGTCGCAGCGGACCGGATGTGGGGTCGTCCGCGCGCGGTGTGCGCGTCACAAGTGACGACATTCGACCGGAGTTGCCGGAGAAAAGACAGACCTTGACTTGCACAGGCCAACTGCACTATGCAGGAGCGCAGTTCCGGTATCCGGACGTCCGGCATATGGGACAACAGGCGCATAGGATTGAACACTTCGCCAGTCGATGACTCCGTGCGCCCCCGATGCACCGGCACCGTGGGTTAGGTCACGCTTACCGCTGGTTCCTCCCGGGCATCCACCGTCGTAGAGTCACTTGACAGTGCGACCGCGTTGAGAGACACCCCCTGACCATGTCCCGAGGACGGATACTGTCATGCCGCGTCCGACTGCCGCACAGCTTGCCTACGGTTCGGCCACCGTCGTCTTCTCGACCCTCGCCTTGCTGCTGCTCACCCGGCCCAGCGCGGTCATGGGCGTCGCCGCCATAGGCGTCGGCTCGATGGCGCTCGGCCTGCTGGTCGCATGCGCCCTGCCGATGGGCAGGGCAGGAGCGAGGAGGGTGAAGGCGGTCCACACGGTCCGTACGAGCCGCGCCGCCACCTCCGGCACCACCGCGTCGGCCGCCGCCGACGGCCTCACCACCCGGGTGCCCGTGCCCCGCGCACGCGTGGGGGCCGAGGCAAGGGTCGGCGAGCACTCACTGCGCCGCTGAGACGACCACTGTCTTGCCCGCCTTGTCGTGCAAACCTTGTTTGTACGGCTTGTCGGTCAGGATCGTCAGGATGATGACGATCCACCAGAGACAGAAGCAGCAGACCAGCGCGGGCACCCAGAGCACCACGGCGCGCATCAGCGAGGAGGACGCGTCGGGCACGCTTCCGTCGTTGAGCATCGCCACGCGGAGGTTCATCACGGACTTGCCGATGGTCTGCCCGTTCCTCCTGCTGGTCATCACCGTGTCGTAACCGACGTATGCCACCAGGGAGATCAACGACCAGAGCCACTGCCTGCCGGAGTTCATCTCGTCGGTGAACTCGTCCCAGCCGTCGCTGTTGTCGTTCGAGAAGTCCCAGCCGCCGAAGACCAGCGAGAGCACGAGCAGCGGTACGAAGATGATCAGCACGTCGATGACCCGGGCGATGAACCGCTTGCCGAAGTCCGCGAGCGGCGGCATCCCGGCGAGCGGGTCCGCTCCGCCGTACGCCCCGCCGTAAGCCCCCGGATCGTAGGGAGGGGGCTGACCGCCGCCCCCGTCGTACGGAGAGCCCGGCGGCGGCGGTCCCTGCGGAGGCGAGGGCTCCTGAGGACCACCCGCCGAGGGCGGCGGAGTCTGCGGTGGCTTCTTGCGGAACGGATCGTCCTCGGGCGGCTGATCGGGCGGCGGCTGGTCGTTGCTCATGGGGGCAGTGCACCGCGCCGGGAGTGCCCCCGCAACGGCTCGCGCGCCGTTCGGGGGAACCTGGTCCTGGAGCTGTCAGCCAGTCACAAAGGTGTGGGCCGCCTTGTCGTGCCAGCACTGCCGCCACGGACGGTCGAACAGACACCACAGCACATTGAGCACTCCGACGGCGATCACGCCGAGCACGCCGTACACCAGCCAGCGGCGCAGCGCGGCCCCGAAGGACGGCGGCTCGTGGGACTCGATGTCCCAGACCCTGATGCCGCACAGCTTCTTGCCGAGGGTGCGGCCCCACCTGGCCGTCGGCAGCGCCTCGTACAGCACACCGAGGACCAGGAGCGCGGCGAGGACGATGCCGAGCCGCCCCGCGACGGTGCCGTCGACGAGCCAGACGGTGACCGTCTCGCCCGACTGCTTGGCCGCCTCGATCTTCTCGTCGATATGAGTGAGCGCCTGGGACACGAAGGGCGCGGAGACCGCGCCCACCAGCGCGAGGAGCAGCAGGGTGTCGATCAGCCGGGCGGCGAACCGCCTGCCGAGCCCCGCGGGACGGGCCGCGGCCTGAGCCTGGGCCGCCTGCAGGAAGGGGTCGTTGACCGGCGGCTTCCACGGCACGACCGGCTGCTCGGCCTCACCGGTCCCGTCGCCCGCCCGGGCGAGCTGATGGACCTGCTGCGCCCAGGAGGCCGAGCCGCCGCCGGGTCCGTCGGTCATGGGCGGCTGGCTCTGCGCGGGCACCTGTGGCTGGGGGGTCTGCGGCTGTTGCGGCTGGGCCGGCGCCTGGGGCTGCGGCATGCGCTGGGCCGGAGTCTGCGGCTGGGGCTGAGCGGGCGCGGTCGGGGCCGATGCCGCGCCCGGGGTCATGGACCGCACGGACAGCCCTTCGGCCTCTGAGGCGGCCTGGTTGCCGCCTGCCCGCAGGGCGCGGATGGTGACCGTGCCGTCGGCCGGCGGCTGCGGCCCCTGCTGGCTGCGGCGTGCGGAATCACCCGGGTCCGCGGTGGCCGCATTCGCACCGGCGGGCGAACCCTGGCCGGCGCGCAGCGCGCGGATCGCGACGGTGCCGTCGACTGGAGGTTCACCGCCGGATGCCGGGCCGAGGGAGCGTACGCCGGGCAGGGCGCCACCTGTCGGATCGGCCGAAGCCCCCGAGGCAGCGGAACGGCGCGGGTCGGCGGACGCGCCGCCGGCGCCGGGCGTGCCCGGGTCGGCCGCAGTGCGCGGGTCCTGGGTGCCGGGGCTGCCGGGGGCGCCGCCCCAGGAGACCCGGTTGTCGCGGTCGCCTCCGAAGCCGGTCTGGCGTGCCGTGTCGGCCTGCCACGCGGTGGCCGGTTCCGGTCGCGAGGGTTCGTCGTTCGGCACCTCGTCGAAGAAGACCGGACCGGTCTCCTCCAGCCGGGCCGGTGCGGGGGCATGTGCCTGGGGCGCCGGGGGTTCACCGGACGAAGCCGGGCCGGGTGCCGTGGGCATCGCCTCGCCCGTCTTCGGCGCGGGCCGGCTCGTACCGGGCACCCACGCCGCTCCGTTCCAGTACCGGACATATCCGGGGATGGACGGATCGGGGTAGTAGCCGGGCGCGGGGCTGCCGTCGCCGGTGGCCGGGGTTGGGGCGCTCATCACCGTGGTCCCGTATCTCCTCGAGAGCCTCAATTCAAGGGTCCACATCTATCAGACCTTGCCCGCCCCCGGGCCGGTCCTGCCGTATGGACCACTTTCCGGTCACTTTGCGATCAGAGAAAGTTGTTCCCGAAAGTCGCGTCATAGCTGCCGGGGTACGTGCTCTCTCCATGCAAGGCCCGCCAACAAGGCCTCGTACAGGAAGGGAAGAGCACTCCTATGCACACCGTGGTGGAACGCGACCTGGAAATCAATCTCGTGCTGTCGCCGGAACTCAGCGTCCCCGTCCCGGCCCGGCTGACCTACCGCACCGACGATCCGTACGCCGTGCACATCACCTTTCACATCGGCTCCGACAACCCCGTCAACTGGAACTTCGCCCGTGAACTGCTGGTCGAGGGGGTGTTCAGGCCCTGCGGCGAGGGCGACGTCCGGATCTGGCCGACCAAGGTCGACGGCCGCAGCGTGGTGCTGATGGCCCTCAGCTCCCCCGACGGCGACGCGCTCCTGGAGGCGCCGGCCGCCGTGGTCTCCGCCTGGCTGGAGCGGACCTTGCGGGTGGTCCCTCCGGGCTCTGAGTCCGAGCAGCTCGGGATAGACGACGGCCTCGCCGAGCTGCTCGCGCCCACCCCGGCCGACGATCTGTGGCTCCACGGCCGGCGGCCGTCGGACGAGTCCCAGGGCGGCGAGGTCTAGTCGATGACGTAGGTGTGGGTGATGAACTCGAGCGAGTGACCGTCGGGGTCGTCGATGTAGACCCCACGGCCTCCGAAGTTGTGGTTGATCCGCTGGGGCCTGTCGTGCATCGGGTCGGCCCAGTAAGGGAGTTCGCGCTCGGTTATCCGGGCGAAGATCTCGTCGAACTCCTCCTCCGAGACCAGGAAGGCGAGGTGCTGGGGGACGATCGTGTCCCGTTCGTCGAGATAGTCGAGCGTGACGCCGCCCGCCAGCGGCAGGCTCGCGAAGGGGCCGAAGGGCTTGGGTTCGGGTTCTCCGATGAGCTCGGCGAGAAAGCGGGCCCCTGCGAAGCGGTCGCGGCTGTGGACGATGGTGTGGTCGAGGCGTGCCGGCACGGCTCCTCCTTCGTCGGACTCTCATCGGACTCTTCATCGGACTCTTCGTCCGACTCGTCTTCTTCCCTCTCTTCACGCTAGGCGGGCAGCCATGTCCGTTCCATCGGGCATTGGTCCTGCGTCCGAAGCCTCAGAAGATCTTGCCCGGATTGAGGATGCCCAGCGGGTCGAAGGTGTGCTTGATGCCGCGCTGCATCTCCACTCCCACCGGGCCCAGTTCGCGCGCCAGCCACTCCTTCTTGAGTACGCCGACGCCGTGTTCGCCGGTGATGGTGCCGCCCAGTTCCAGGCCGAGTGCCATGATCTCGTCGAAGGACTCGCGGGCGCGCCGGGACTCGTCCGGATCGGCGTGGTCGAAGCAGACGACGGGGTGGGTGTTGCCGTCGCCCGCGTGCGCGCAGACGCCGATGGTGAGGTCGTACTTGTCGGCGATCGCGGCCGTGCCCTCGATCATCGCGCCCAGCTGCGAGCGCGGCACACAGACGTCGTCGATCATCGTCGCCGACTTGACGGTCTCCAGAGCGGTGAGCGACAACCTCCGTGCCTGCAGGAGGAGTTCGGACTCGGCGACGGTGTCGGCCGGGACGACCTCGGTGGCGCCCGCAGCGCTGCACAACTCCCCGACGGCGGCCAGGTCGGCGGCCGGGTCCGGGGTGTCGAAGGCGGCCAGCAGCAGCGCCTCGGTCCTGTCGGGCAGGCCCATGTTCGCCATGGCGTTGACGGCCCGGACGGTCGTACGGTCCATGAGCTCGAGCAGCGAGGGGGTGTGGCCGCGCTCCATGATCGCGCAGACGGCTTCGCAGGCGGCGGCCGCGGAGTCGAACTCGGCGGCGAGCACCAGCTGCGCGGGCGGCTGCGGGCGCAGCGCGAGGACTGCTTTGACAACGATGCCGAGGCTGCCTTCGGAGCCGACGAACAGCCTGGTCAGGTCGTATCCGGCCACGCCCTTGGCGGTACGGCGGCCGGTGCTGAGCAGCCGCCCGTCGGCGAGGACGACCTCCAGGCCCAGTACGTACTCCGCGGTCACTCCGTACTTGACGCAGCACAGGCCGCCGGAGGCGGTGCCGATGTTCCCGCCGATGGTGCACATCTCCCAGCTGGAGGGGTCCGGCGGGTAGTACAGGCCGTGCTCGTTCACCGCCCGGGACAGGACGGCGTTGACGACACCCGGCTCGACGACGGCGATCCGGTCGACCGGGCTGATCTCCAGGATCCGGTCCATCTTGGTCAGGGACAGCACGATGCAGCCGTCGGAGGCGTTCGCGGCACCCGACAGGCCGGTACGGGCGCCCTGCGGGACGACGGGAACGCGCAGCGCGGTCGCGGTGCGCATGACGTGCTGGACCTGCTCGACGGTGCGTGGCAGCACGACGACGGCCGGGCTGCCCGCCTCGCAGAAGCTCGCCATGTCGTTCGCGTACGAGGCCGTGATGTCGGGGTCGGTGATGAGGGCCTCGGCGGGCAGACCGGAGCGCAGCCGGTCGAGAAGATCGTCCATGGGACCCAGCCTCGCACCGGGGGCCATCGGTGTGAACCCGTCTGCGATCCGGCTCGCAGGACCGGTCGCGTTCTTCGTATTGGCTGCGCGCTGTCGCACAGTGAGCCCCATGAAGAGCGAACTCGTGAAGAACGCCGCGATCAGCACGCTGATCGGCGCGACGCTGGTCTTCGGGGTGATCACGCTCGCGCCGGGGTGGGGCGAGGAAGGTGCGCGGCGCGAGCCGGGAGCGGCCGAGCGGGCGCTGGCCGCGGCGGGCGCCGGCGCCCCCGCGGCGCTCGTCGATCTGACGGCGCTCATCGACGACCGGGAGCAATGGGTACGGGCCCACCCCCGGGACGAGGAGTCGTGGGCGGTGCTCGGGTCGGCGTATGTGGAGCGGGGCTCCCGGCTGGCACAAGCGGGGTACTACCAAAAGGCGGAGAGCGCGCTGCGGCGCTCGCTGGAGCTGCTGCCGGGCGAGAAGGGCAATGTGAACGCGGTGGTGGGACTCGCGGCGCTGGCCAATGCCCGGCACGACTACGCCCGGGCCCGCACGCTGGGCGAGAGCGCGATGAAGCAGCAGCCGCAGCGGTGGACGGCGTATCCGGCGCTGATCGACGCGTACAGCGGGCTCGGCGACTACAAGGCCATGAGCAAGGCGATGGACAAGCTCACGGAGCTGCACCCAGGTGCCCAGACGCTGAGCCGGGCGGCCGGTGTCTACCGGGAACGCGGCTGGCGCGAGGACGCGGCAGCGGCGGCGTACGACGCGGTGGGCAGCGCCCAGGCGCCCCAGGAGAAGGCAGCCGCGCGGCAGCGGCTGGGCGACCTGGCGTGGGAGTGGGGCGAGCCCGCGGAGGCGCTGAAGGAGTACGACGCGGCGCTGCGGCTGGCTCCGGACCACGACCCGTCGCTGGCGTCGCGGGCGCGGGCGCTGGGCGCGCTGGGGCGTACGGACGAGGCCTTGCGCGACTACCAGGCGGCCCTGGACAGGGTCGAGCGGCCCGAATACGCCCTGGCGGCGGGCGAGTTGTACCAGTCGCGAGGGCTCGACGGGGACGCGGCCACGCAGTACGAGCAGCTGCGGACGACCGCGGCGCGGGCGGGGGCGGACGACGTGGTCGACGAGGTCGCACTCGGCCTCTTCGAGGCGGACCACGGCGACCCGGAGACGGCCGTGCGCCGGCTGAAGGCCGAATGGGCGCGGGGCCACCTGAACGTGTACACGGCGGACGCGCTGGGCTGGGCGCTGTACCGGGCGGGCAGGCCGGGGGAGGCGCTGCCGTACGCGAGGAGGGCGTCGGAGCAGGGGCTGCGCAGCGCGCTGTTCACCTACCACCGCGGCGAGATCGAGCGCGCGCTCAAGCAGGACGGCCCGGCCCGCAGGCATCTGGCCGAGGCGCTGCGGACCAACCCGTACTTCTCGCCGCTGCTGGCCCCGGCGGCGCGGGAGGCTCTGGAGGCGCTCGGGGAGCCGCCGCCGGGCGGGCCGCAGGAGGTGACGGGCCTGGAAGGGGAGGCACCGACGGAGGCGGAGACTGAGGTGGGGCCTGAGACGGAGACGGACGCGGGGACGGAGGTCGAGGTGGGGCCGCCGACGACGGCGCCCTCGCCAACGCCAACGGCGACGCTTTCGCCGAGACCGGAACGGTCGCGGGCCGGTACCAGTGCCAGTGCCAGTACAGGTGCCGTGGAGTGACCGGCTGCCGTACGGCCCTCGTCAGATCGCCGCGGTGCCGATCAGCGCGTTGCGCGACACCAGCGCCGCGAGTTCCGCCTCGGTCAGCGACTCGGTGTTCTCCGGGCGGCGCGGCAGCACCATGTACCGGGTCTCCGATGTCGAGTCCCACACCGTGATCTCCGTGTCGGGCGGCAGATGCAGCCCGAACTCCTCCAGTACCGCGCGCGGTTCGCGCACCACGCGCGAGCGGTAGGCCTCGCTCTTGTACCAGCTCGGGGACGGTCCGAGGAGCCGGATGGGGTAGCAGGAGCAGAGCGTGCAGACGATGACGTTGTGCGTGTGCTCGGTGTTCTCGACGACGCGCAGGCGCTGCGGCTGCACTCCCCCGGCCGTCAGGCCGAGTTCGGCGACGGCCGCGGTGCCGTCGGCGAGGAGACGGTCGCGGAAGGCGGGGTCGGTCCAGGCCCGGGCAGTCACCCTGGCCCCGTTCGCCGGGGACGCGCTGCTCAGAAAGGCGTCGAGGGCTTCGTCGAGCCCCGCGCCCGCGACGATGCCGCGCTCCTCCAGGAGCGTTTCGAGACGGCGTACGCGGCGGGAGATCAGGGCGTCCGCGTGGGTTCCGGTCACGGCTGGTCGTCCTCCAAGTAGCTCTCGGACAGATCGAGTACGACATGGTGGTCGCCGTCGCCCCACAGATCTCGGGCCGCGAAGCGCACGGCGTAGACCTGCTCGACGGGGGCGTCGTCGCGCCCCTGGGAACGGATGTCGGGAAGTGGCGTACGGCCCTCGGGCTCGACGACGGTGCCGTGCTTGCCGCGGGCGTACCGGGGCAGCCGGGTGTGGTGCGGCGGGTCGTGGTGGACGGTCCGCACCAGGGCGCCCGGCGCGAAGCGGTCGGTGGCGGTCGCGTCAGTCATCGAGCTCACCCGCCGCGATGACGCCCTTGCGCTCCAGCAGGCTGACGATGGCGTGGAACCAGCGCTCGTAGTACGAGGCCGCCAGGTATTCGGCGGGCGGCATCGACTCGATGGCGTCGCGGAACTCGTCGAGATTGAAGACCTTGCCGGCGATGAGGGCGCGGTTCAGGGCGAAGACCCTGGCTTCCCAGTCGGCGTGGAAGGGCTCGGTGTCGTCGGTGGTGTCGATGGGCCCGAAGCCCTGCATGCCGCCGACGTCATTCATCCTGGCCATGCGTCCAGCGTAGGGCTGTCTGCGGATCACGGCGCGCCTGCGGGGGGCTTGTGTGCGACCTTCGGCCGCATGTCCTCAAACGCCGGACGGGCTCAACAATCAGCCCGTCCGGCGTTTGAGGAGCGGGTCCGGGGCGGAGCCCCGGTCAGAGGTTGCCCCGCTTCTCCTGCTCGCGCTCGATCGCTTCGAAGAGCGCCTTGAAGTTGCCCTTGCCGAAGCCCATCGACCCGTGCCGCTCGATCATCTCGAAGAAGACCGTCGGCCGGTCCTGGACCGGCTTGGTGAAGATCTGCAGCAGATAGCCGTCCTCGTCACGGTCGACGAGGATCTTCAGCTCGCGCAGCGTCTCGACGGGCACGCGCGTGTCGCCCGCCCACTCGCCGAGCGTGTCGTAGTACGAGTCGGGGGTGTCCAGGAACTTGACTCCCGCCGCCCGCATGGACCGTACGGTCGCGACGATGTCGTTCGTGGCGAGCGCGATGTGCTGGACGCCGGCCCCGCCGTAGAACTCCAGGTACTCGTCGATCTGCGACTTCTTCTTCGCGATCGCGGGCTCGTTGATCGGGAACTTCACCTTCAGCGTGCCGTCGGCGACGACCTTCGACATCAGGGCGGAGTACTCGGTGGCGATGTCGTCGCCCACGAACTCCTTCATGTTGGTGAAGCCCATGACCTTGTTGTAGAACGCCACCCACTCGTTCATCTTGCCGAGCTCGACATTGCCCACGCAGTGGTCGATGGCCTGGAAGGTGCGCTTCGCGGGCGGCTCGACGATCGGGTCGGCGGCCACGAAGCCCGGCAGGTAGGGGCCGTCGTAGCCGGAGCGGTCGACCAGCGTGTGACGGGTCTTGCCGTACGTGGCGATCGAGGCGAGGACCACGGTGCCGTGCTCGTCCTTGAGCTCGTAGGGCTCGGTGATCCCGCGGGCGCCGTGCTCGGTCGCGTACGCGTACGCGGCGCGCGCGTCCGGCACCTCGATGGCCAGGTCGACGACGCCGTCGCCGTGCTCGGCGACATGGTCGGCGAGGAAGCGGCCCCAGTCCGTGGACTGCTTGATGACGGAGGTGAGGACGAAGCGGGCGCCGCCGTTCTCCAGGACGTAACTCGCCGTCTCGCGACTGCCGTTCTCCGGTCCGGAGTACGCGACGAGCTTCATGCCGAAGGCCGTGGAGTAGTAGTGCGCCGCCTGCTTGGCATTGCCCACGGCGAAGACGACCGCGTCCATTCCCTTCACCGGGAAGGGGTCGGCCTCACGCGCGGTGTGCGGGTTGTGATCGATGGTCTCAGTCATAACGGCAGGCTCCACCCGATCCACAAGGTGCGCAATAGTTTGTGTTTCCTCTGGGCAATCTGCATAGCGCAGGAGCACGATGGAGGGGCTATCTGTACAGGATGACCATTCGGGAGACGCCATGGCGATCGATCATCTGGACGGCCGGCTCATCGTCCTGCTGGCGCGTGAGCCGCGTATCGGAGTGCTTGAGGCATCCCGCCGGCTCGGGGTCGCCCGCGGCACCGTACAGGCACGGCTTGACCGCCTTCAGTCCAACGGGGTCATCCGCGGCTTCGGCCCCGACGTCGATCCGGCCGCGCTCGGCTATCCCGTCACGGCCTTCGCGACACTGGAGATCAAACAGGGACAAGGGGCGGACGTACGAGCGCATTTGAGCGGCGTACCGGAAGTGCTGGAGCTGCACACCACCACCGGTCACGGCGACATGCTGTGCCGCCTCGTCGCACGCTCCAATGCCGATCTTCAGCGGGTGATCGACCGGGTGGTCGGTTTCGACGGCATCGTCCGGGCCTCCACGGCGATCGTCATGGAGAACCCCGTGCCCTTGCGGATCATCCCGCTGGTGGAGCAGGCCGCGGAGGACGAAGCCGTCTGAGGCGACACGGCGCGAGACTCTTACAAAGAGATGCTTGCAAAGAAACCGTTGCAACAACTCCTCTGCAAAGCTATCTTTGCATCATGGCCGAGTCCGAAGACCGCAAATACCGCCGCCTCGACCCGCGCTCCCTGCGCGGCCTCGCTCATCCGCTGCGTATGCGCCTGCTGAGCACGCTGAGGCACGACGGGCCCGCCACCGCCTCGCAGCTGGCCGAGAAGCTCGGCGAATCGAGCGGCGCGACCAGCTACCACCTGCGCCAGCTCGCCGCGCACGGCTTCGTCGCGGACGACCCGGAGCGCGGCAAGGGCCGGGAGCGCTGGTGGAAGGCCGCGGATGGGGGCATCACCATCGAATACTCCCTGTTCGACAACCCCGATCCCGCGGTGCGCGGGGCCGCCGATCTCCTGATGCACGAGATCGCGACCCACCACACCGAGGAGGTCGGCACCTGGCTCGGCACGGCGCACGACTGGCCCGAGGCCTGGCGCCGCAGCTCCGAGCTCAGTGACTTCACCCTGCGACTGACGCCCGCGCAGGCCTTCGAACTGAACGCGAAGGTCCACGACCTCATCGAGAGCTACACGGAGCTGGCACCCGGCCCCGAGGCCGAGGACGCCGCCCAGGTCCGGATGCATCTGCACTCCTTCCCGCGCTCGACCGACTGACTCGCCGAGCCCGCCGACCGACTCAACCGACTGCTCGACCGACTGCTCGACCGATCGAGAGGACACCGCCATGCATCCCGACGTACATCTCCAGCTGCACTCCATACGCGCGGCCGAGCTGCGGCGCGAGTCCGCCGAGGTCGCCCTGCGCCCCCGCCGTGCCCCGATCCGTACACAACTCGGCCTGGTGCTCGTCGAGTTGGGGCTGTGGCTCATGAAACCGCCGGCGCGCCGACAAGCACGTATCGCATGAAGGACCAGGGGGGAAGGGGGCCGCTGGCGAGCGTGCTGGCGGCCAACACCGTATCGATCACCGGGAATTCACTCACCCTCGTCGGCGTCCCGTGGTTCGCCTTGGAGACCACGGGCAGCCCCGCCAAGGCGGGCCTGGTCGCCTTCTGCGCGACCCTGCCGGTCGTCGTCTCCGCGATCGCCGGCGGCCCCGTCATCGACCGCATCGGGCGCCGCCGGGTCAGCATCGCCTCCGACCTGATCTGCGCCCTCGCCATCGGCGCGATCCCGCTGCTGCACTACACCGGGGCGCTCGAATTCTGGATGCTGTGCGCGCTGATGGCCGTGACCGGCCTCTTCCACGCGCCCGGCGAGACCGCGCGCTATGTGCTCATCCCCGATCTCGCGAAGGCGGCGGGCACCGACCTCTCCCGGGCTGCGAGCCTCTTCGACGCGGTCTCGCGCGGCGCCCGCATGGCCGGGGCGGCGCTCGCGGGCGTACTGATCGCAGTGACCGGCGCGGAGGCGGTCCTGCTCCTGGACGCGGCGACCTTCTGCGGCTCCGCGCTGCTGATCTTCGCAGGCATACGGGCACTCGGCGCGGCCGATCCCCGACGGGGCGCGAAGCCCGTCTCCCTGGCGGCGTACCGGAGCGAGCTACGCGAGGGATACGCCTTCCTGCTGCGCACCCGGCTGCTGCTGGCGATCACGACGATGGTCATGCTCACCAACGGCCTTGACCAGGGCTGGAGTTCGGTCCTGCTGCCCGTACACGCCCGGGAGAATCTGGGCGGGGCACGCCATCTGGGACTGCTGGTCGCCGTCTTCGCGGGCTGCGCGCTGCTCGGCGCTCTCCTGTACGGCGCGATCGGGCACCGCTTCCCGCGGCGGGTCCTGTTCACCGGGGCGTTCCTGCTGTGCGGACTGCCGCGGTTCATCGTGGCCGCGCTGGTCGACGGAACAGTGCCGCTCGCCGCGACGATGGCCGTCGGCGGTCTCGGGGCCGGGTTGCTCAACCCGATCCTCACCACGGTGATCTACGAGCGGATTCCCGACGAACTGCGCAGCCGGGTCGCGGGCGTGACAGCCTCGGGTGTCCTGCTGACCACCCCGCTCGGCGGACTGGCCGCGGGCTGGCTCGTCGAACAGGCAGGACTGGCAGCCGCGTTGCTGACGATCGGCGGTGTGTACTTCCTGGCGACGCTGGCACCGGCGGTGTTCCCGAGCTGGCGCGAGATGGACGCGCCCGCCGCAGCCGCGGTCAGCAGCTCGGAACCTTCCCGCCCTTCTCCAGCGCCCGAAGCGACTCCACCGCGCCCTTGAGGGTCGTGACGGGGATCAGCCGCAGCCCCTTGGGGAGCTCCGCCTGCGCGTCGGAGCACTCCCCCTTGGGCACGAGGAAGACGCTCGCGCCGTCCCGCTTGGCGGCCTGGGTCTTCAGCGAGACACCCCCGACCGCCCCGACCTCGCCGCTGGGGCTGATCGTCCCCGTCCCCGCGACGGTCCGTCCCCCCGTGAGATCGCCGCCCCCGCCGTCGCCGTCGAGCTTGTCGACGATCCCGAGCGAGAACAGCAGTCCGGCGCTCGGCCCGCCGACATCGGCGAGATGAAGGGTGACCTTGACCTTCGCCGGATCCTCGCCGAGAAACGAGAGCGCGGCGGTGGTCGCGACGTCCTGGGACTTCTCCATGTCCTTCAGGTTGTGCTCGGCGACCTCCTCGTCCGACTTGCCCCGCGGATAGACGGAGTCACGGGGCAGCACCGCGCGGTCCGTCCTGAACCAGGCGTCGACCACATCCCCGAGATCGACGTCCGCGGACGGCCCGGTCGCGACGATGGTCGTCATCCGCAGCTCGCCCTTGGGCGTACGGGTCGGGGCACCGGAGATGGTGATGACCGGGGCGCCCTTGACGTCGCCCAGCACATCGGCGGTCGAACCGGGCTGCGCCACGGCGTACGGCAACGGCGCGAGCCCGACGACGGCGAAGAGCGCGACGATGGGGACGGCGCAGAGGGCGAGGGCGCGGGGGCGCGTGAGGCTGGAGAGCACGGGGTCAATGTATCGGGACGCCGGGGCGGGCCTGCGGGGTCAGGGGTGCGGGGGCGCTTGCCCGAGGTTCCGGGCACGGGCTGGTTACTCCCCCACCCCGAACCGCACCGGCACCCCTCCCGGGAACCCGTCAGCGCAGCGCGTCCGCCACTTCCCTCGCCGCGTCGACCACCCTCGGGCCCACCCTCTCCGGGACCGAGTCCGCGAGCATCACCACGCCGACGCTCCCCTCTATCCCCGTCACCCCGACCAGCGCCGCGGCCGCACCGCTCGCGCCCGCCTCGAGTTCGCCGTGGGTGAGCGTGTATCCGGGCTCGTTCCCCTTGTTCTGGCGCGCCTGCAGGATCGCCTTGCCCGCCGCGCCCCGGTCCAGCGGGTGCCGGAAGCCGGCCCGGTAGGCCACGTGATAGTCCGTCCACGTCGGCTCCACGACGGCGACCGCGAGGGCCTCCGCGCCGTCGACGAGGGTGAGATGTGCCGTGGCCCCTATGTCCTCCGCGAGCGAGCGCAGCGCGGGCATCGCGGCCTCCCGCACCAGCGGGTGCACCTGACGGCCCAGGCGCAGCACGCCGAGGCCCACCCGGGCGCGGCCGCCCAGGTCACGGCGGACGAGGGCGTGCTGCTCGAGGGTGGCGAGCAGACGGTAGACGACGGTTCGGTTGACGCCGAGTTTGGTGGACAACTCGGTGACGGTCAGCCCGTGGTCGGTGTCGGCGAGCAGCTTGAGGACACGCAGTCCCCGGTCGAGCGTCTGGGAAGTCTCCGCGGTCACGACGCCCTCTCCTTCGGAGTGAGTGACGGCGGTCCTCGAAGGAAGCAGCGACACCGGTCCCATCGGCGACGCACCCCGAGGCCGCCGGCAGGCCCTGGCACACCGGCTGCGCTCCGCGGCGGCGCTGCCACGGGGCGTGTGCAATGCGGGGACAGTAGCGACCTGGTCCGCTCAGCGGAAGACCTCGTCCAGAATCCGGTCATCGGCGCGGGTCCGGATCACCGCATCCGCGTCGCCCACTCCTGAACCTTCTTGATCCGCTCCCGGATCTGCCCGGCCGTCGCCTCCGCGCTCGGCGGCCCGCCGCACACCCGCCGCAGCTCGGTGTGGATGACCCCGTGCGGCTTGCCGCTCTGGTGGACGTACGCGCCGACCATCGTGTTGAGCTGCTTCCTCAGCTCCAGCAGCTCCTTGTGGGAGACCACGGGACGCCGCTCGGCCGGCAGCTCCAGCAGATCGGCCTCGTCGTCGGGCTTCTTGCGGCTGTGCGCGATCTGCCGTGCCTGCCGCTTCTGGAGCAGGAGCTGCACCTGGTCGGGTTCCAGGAGCCCCGGGATGCCGAGGTAGTCCTGCTCCTCCTCGCTCCCCGGATGTGCCTGCATGCCGAACTCGGCGCCGTCGTAGAGCACCCGGTCGAAGACCGCGTCGGACTCGAGCGCCTCGAAGGGGAGCATGTCCTGCTCGCCGGTGTCCTCGTCCTGCTGCTTCTCCGCCTCCGCCATTTCCTTCTCGGACTCGGCGTACGGGTCGTCCTCCCCGTCCTTCTTCGGCTTGTCGAGGACGTGGTCGCGCTCGACCTCCATCTCGCTTGCGAAACCGAGGAGGTTGGGGATGGTCGGCAGGAAGACTGACGCGGTCTCGCCGCGCCGGCGGGACCGTACGAAGCGCCCGACCGCCTGCGCGAAGAAGAGCGGCGTCGAAATGGTGGTCGCGTACACGCCCACGGCGAGGCGCGGCACGTCGACGCCCTCGGACACCATGCGGACCGCGACCATCCAGCGGTCCTCGTTCTCGCTGAACTCCTCGATCCGCTGGGACGCGGCGGCTTCGTCGGAGAGCACGACGGTCGCCTTGGTGCCGGTGATCTCGCGGATCAGCTTGGCGTACGCACGCGCCGAGTCCTGGTCGGAGGCGATGACGAGGCCGCCCGCGTCCGGGATGCCCTTCCTGACCTCCGTCAGCCGCTTGTCGGCGGCGCGCAGCACGTTCGGCATCCAGTCGCCGCGCGGGTCGAGCGCGGTGCGCCAGGCCTGCGAGATCGCGTCCTTGGTCATCGGCTCACCGAGGCGGGCGGCGATCTCGTCGCCCGCCTTGGTGCGCCAGCGCATGTTGCCGCTGTAGCTGAGGAAGATGACGGGCCGCACGACCCCGTCCCCCAGAGCGTTCCCGTACCCATAGGTGTAGTCGGCGGAGGAGCGCCGGATCCCGTCGTTCCCCTCCTCGTACTGCACGAAGGGGATGGGGTTGGTGTCGGACCGGAAGGGCGTACCGGTCAGCGCGAGCCGCCGGGTCGCCGGGTCGAAGGCCTCCAGGCACGCCTCGCCCCACGACTTCGAGTCACCGGCGTGGTGAATCTCGTCGAGGATCACCAGGGTCTTGCGCTGCTCGCAGCGGTTGCGGTGGAGCATGGGCCGTACACCGACACCCGCGTACGTCACCGCGACGCCCTGATACTCCTTGCTCAGCGGCCCGGCACTGTACTCGGGATCGAGCTTGATGCCTATCCGCGCGGCGGCCGCGGCCCACTGCTTCTTGAGGTGCTCGGTGGGCGCGACGACGGTGATCTGCTGGACGACGTGATGGTGCAGCAGCCAGGAGGCGAGGGTGAGCGCGAAGGTCGTCTTACCGGCGCCGGGGGTGGCGACGGCGAGGAAGTCCCGTGGTTGCTCCTGGAGATACCGCTCCATGGCGCCCTGCTGCCAGGCACGCAGCTTGTTCGCGGTACCCCAGGGGGCACGCCCGGGGAACGCGGGCGAGAGGTGATGGGAGTGGGAGGCGGTAGTAGTCACGGTCTCCGGTTCGGCGCTCGTCCAGGTATGACAACCGGGCCACCCTACCGGTGAGCGGCGGGCGGCCCCGGCCGAACAAGGCCGGGCCCGCCCAGGGTGCGACTCAGCTCACATCTCTTCGTGCAAGGTGCGCAGACGCAGGGCGATCTGACTCACGTCTTCGAGATTGCCCATGGCCACTTCGATGACGAGTTTGTACGCCTCGTCCTGATCGACGTCGACCATTTCGGTGCCGTTGAAATCGAGGAACACGACCGTGGACATCCACGCCATCCGCTTGTTTCCGTCCACCAGGGGATGGTTCACGGCCAGCGATTGGAGCAGGGCGGCGGCCTTCTCGAAGAGATCGGTGTAGGCCTCAATGCCGAACATCTGCGACTGTGGGCGATGCACTGCCGAGCTGAGCAGCCCCAGATCGCGCACCGCGACCCGCTGCCCCGCGCAAGCGAGCTCCGCCAGGTCCAGGACCTCCTGGACGGTCAGATACTTCACCTACTCGCCCAGTCGCTTCAGCAGATCCGCGTGACGCACGGCGTACTTGGCGCCGAGGCGGCGGACGGACTCCCGGTCCGCCTCCTGCTCCAAGTACCGGTCGATCGCCTGAAGCACTATGGCGTGCATGCTCCGGCCCTCTTGGTCAGCCCGGAGCTTGAGGGCCTCTTGCTGGTCGTCGCGGAGACGCAGGTTCATAGCCATACCGAAAAGGTACCATCTATGGGGTCACTTTGATACTGAAACCCCGGTGCCCCGCACCCGCAAGCGCGTCGCCACCCACGCCCCCACCAGCGCCACCCCCGCCATCGGCAGAAACACCGCCGCGAACGCACCTGGGTGCGAGCCCGCCGTCCCCGACGCGACATGAGTCGCCCCCACCGCTCCCCCGCCCAGCGCGGCGAAGGCCGCGCCCCCGGCCGCCAGGAGCAGTACGTTCGACAGTCCGTCCGAGATCTGCAGCGCCGCGGAGTTCGCGCCCGCCTCCTCCGGTGCCGAGAGCTTCAGCAGCAGCACGCTCGTCGAGGCGAGCACCAGACCCATCCCGAAACAGCCCACCCCCCACGCAACCCCCACGACCCACACCGGCACCGAGGCGATGAGCACACTCGGAGCCGTCGCGATCGCCGCCGCGACCAGCACCATCCCGGCGACCACCAGCGGCTGCCGGTACGGCTCCAGCCTCGGCCGGGACTGGACGTACGAGCCCAGCGCCCAGGTCACCCCGCCGACCGCCAGCGAGAGCCCGGCCATCGTGGGCGACAGTCCCCGCTGGGTGACCAGCATCAGCGGTATGAAGGACTCCGCCGCGATGAAGGATCCGGCCGCGATCCCCCGCAGCAGTACGACGGAGGGCAGCCCGCGCGCGGCACGGCAGGTCCCGCGGGGCAGCAGTCCGAGGACGGCGGGCACCAGAAAGGCGACCCCCGCCGCGGCCGGGATCACCGACAGCCACCTCAGTTCCTGGCCTGCGTACTGCAGCAGCCCGGCCCCCAGCGAGATGCCGAGCGCCAGCCGGATCCGCCGCCCGTCGAACGTCTGCCGCGGCGCGGACGGATCCGCGGGCCCGGACGCCATCCGCCGTATCGCGGGCAGCGCGAGCGCCAGCGGGAAGACGACGAGAACCGGGATGCCGATGAACACCCAGCGCCAGCCGAGGTGTTCGGTGACGGTCCCGGACGCGAGCGGCCCAACGACCGAAGGGACAACCCAACTCGCGGCGAAGGCCGCCATGATCGCGGGCCGCAGCCGCTCCGGGTACGCCCGGCTGACGACCACGTACAGGGCCACGATCACCAGCCCCCCGCCGAGCCCCTGCACGGCCCGCCCGACGATGAACAGCCACATCGCACTGGCGCTCCCGGCAAGCAGCAGCCCCGCCCCGAAGGCGGCAATCCCCGCGGCGAGCGGCCGCAGAGGCCCGTCCCGGTCGGCCCACTGCCCGGAGAGAACCATGGCGAAGAGGCTGGTCGTGAAGTAGGAGGAGAAGGCGAAGGCGTACAATTCAATGCCGTGCAACTCCCGCGCGGCAACGGGCATCGCGGTCCCGACAGCGGTCGCCTCGAAGGCGATCAGCACGACAACGGAGACGATCCCGACACTGAGCGCGCGATGCACTCTGCCCAGAACGCCCTGTCCCTCGGGCACCACGTCTGCGTCGTCGGTCGGCGGCGTGACATCGGCGTCACGGGGTTCGAGGGCGGTCATGGCCTTCAGCGTAAGGGGCATGGGCGGCGTTGGGCCCTGTCGCTGGGCGGGACCCGACTGGTCCCTTGGTCGTACGACTTCGGACGAGCTCGTACGACCATGAACGCCGCATGGCAGTCGCATTGCAGCCCAGGCGGTTTCCTTGTCCGCTCCGGGAGCCCGGCCTACGGTCGACGCAACGGAGACACACGGCCGTGTGCCCGAGTGGTTGAGGGACTCGCCTGCAAAGCGAGTTACGCCGGTTCGATTCCGGTCACGGCCTCCACTGCCTGACCAGGCAGAACGAGAAGGGCGGCACCCTCGCAGGGTGCCGCCCTTTTGACCGTCCGTCTCAGTTTCCGTCTCAGTTGACCTCAGAGGTTTGGCGACGGGACGGGAACGACGCAGCCCGCTCGTCCAACCCGGTGAAGTGGGACGAACGGGCCACGGGTGGTTGCCGCATAAGGCTGGGTGCGACCGCCTGCACGCGATCCAGCGGCGCCGTGTTCTCAGGGAGGTCGTACACGCCCCCTGCGAAGCACGGGCCGAGGCGCATGATCCCTCTCCGCCCGAGGCGGTGAGGGTGTAGCGGATGTAATACGCGCCGCTACTCGACTGGACAGCGATTTGGACCCGGGGAGCGACGCCGTCGGCGTTCGGCTTTGAGCCAGGACGGCGATCTCAGCCCTTGGGCCAGTCGCCGTAACGCGCGAACGTCTCCGTACCGCTTTTGCCCTTGAACCAGCTGACGCTGACCGAGTCCCCGCCGCCGTAGGTGAGGTCCCCGGCGCGGTCCTCGCTCTTGACGGGCTTGCCGTCCCGCTCGCAGAGCAAGGCGATCTGGTACTTCTTCTGGGGCTCCTCAACCTTCCGGATACCCCGGCACTCCAGTCCGCCGGAGACCAGGATGACCGAGACCTTGTCCGGCTTCTCGGTGTCCACGCTCTCCTTCAGCCCGAGAACCCCGCCGCCGGAGTCGGACCTCCACATACCGACCATGCCGGTCCCAGTCGGCTTGGCACCGATGTCGGTCTCTTCCTCGCTCGGGGACACGCTGGGCTCGACCGCCGGCTTCTCGCTCTCCGGCCCGCTGCCGGACGGGCTCACGCCGGCCTGTGAACTCCCGTTGGCCGAAGGCTTGTCGTCGTCGTCACCTCCGCTCGACGTGGCAAACCAGGCGACACCACCGATGACGGCGACCGCCACGACTGCCGCAGCGACGATCAAAGGGGTCTTGCGGCCACCGGATGGGGCGGGCGGAGGAGGCGGATAAGCCCCGTACGGCGAAGGCTGCTGACCGTACGAACCATAGGGCGCGCCGTACTGCGCAGGCTGGTTCGGCGGATATTGCGGGGGCTGCGACGGCGGCGGAGGCGGAACCGGCGGAACCCCCGGCCCCGCATCCTGCGGTCCCGGCTGCCCATACTGCCCGGGCCAGCCCTGAGGACCCTGATACGGCGGCTGAGTCATCGGTGCGCACCTCATTCCGCGGGCATGCCACCCGCACGTGGGGGGATCTCGTACTCACCCTGCCGCTCAGGACACGGGCCCGGATGAGTATGGATCACTACCTCCCCTGAGCACCCGCACTTATTCCGGTGCTCAGCAGCACCACTCGGGCCGCCGCCCTTGATTACGTGTGCAATTGAGTTCTCGACAGTCGTACGGGCAAGAAGGTGTGGGCCCGCAATGACCTGGCTCTCTTGCCCACGAGACCGGCGATACACAAGGACTTGGTCCTGCTGGGCAACGACACATTGAAGGCAGTGAGGCTGAGCGACGGCAAGGAGGTGTGGTCCATTTCCATGCAAGGACTCCTCAACAAGAACCGCTGGAGCCCGGCGACCGTCTCCGGTGCCCTTGTCTACGCGATCGACGGCAACGTCCTCCACTGTCGGCGCATGAGTGACGGCGCGAAGGTCTGGACGCACGAACTGAAGTTCCGCACATCGTCCGAGGTGGGTCCGCTGGTCCACGGCCGATTCGTCTATGCGCGTGCCCTCGAGGACCCCGCCCTGGGCGTCGCGGCAGTCCGCAAGGACACCGGTGAGCGCGCATGGTTCCACCCGCAGGAGTGGCCAATTCACTCCATGTCGGCGGAAGGCGACCGTCTGTTCCTCCTCACCCACGAAGAGCTGACCGTCCTGTCCGTGCCGGCATGAGTACTGCTCCCGCGCCCGCCCTGACCTAGTCCAATGCTCGGGCGTCGGGGTCGTCAACCTGGGTGACCCCGGCACGACGTGCCGAACGTACGGAAGCGGCCGCCCCTACGGCGCAGGAACGGCCGCTTCCGTACACAGCAACAGCCTCAACACGAGCCCTCGACAGCGGTGGCCGTCAGTTCGTACTCGGGCACGACCGTGCTCGACCCGTCCGCACCCGGAACGGCGAACCCGCCCTCCTCCGACTCGCTCTGCGAGACGTGCATGCAGAAGACGAAGTCCTCACCGCGCGCGGTGACTTCGTAGTCGTCACTCTCACCGACGGCTTTCGCCTCGACCTCGTAGGACGGCCCCTTGCCCTCGCCCGCGTCACCGACCTTCGACTCGATCAGTGAGGCATAGCCACCGGCCGACGAGTCGACGTGCGACTCGTCTCCCAACGAGACGGCCGCGCTCTGGACAGCCTCTTTGAACTCGCTTTTGCTCCAGGAGGTTTCATCGGAGAAGTTCATGGCCGAGCACCCCTGAAACACCATGATCCCCGCGGCGGCGAAGACGACGACGCGCCCGATGGCGTACGCGGTGTCCGAGGGCTCATTGGCCTCGGGATTGCGGTAGCGCCAGGAGGACAGCTTCCAGTAGAGCTTGCGCTGATCGGCAAGCCCCAGGGCGATGAAGAGGGCGGCCGCGAGGAAGAAGAAGACGACGATGCCGGTCACTACTTCAGGCCCTTCTGCAGCTCAGGCGGATCAGGAAACGCGAGTTCGTTCTCGCACTTCAAGCCTTCCGCCACCTTCTTGGCCGAGGCGATGAGGAGCTTGGCGCTCGCATGGCTGGTCAGGCCCACACGGTCGGTGATGACACCGCGAAGGGTCGCTCCCTTCTTCCCCGACTCGGCCAAATCGGCCCGCCTGCAGTCGACAAGCAGAGACGACCCGCTTTCATCGACCTGGAACACGGCGGACTTCCCCGGCTTTGCGCCCTCCTTCGAGAAGGGCCCCGGCCACCATCCGAAATAGATATCGATCTCTGCGGACCCACCCGATTCGCCATCGACAAAGCAGGTGGATTTGGAGGACCTGGACCAATCCATATCCTCGCCGAGGAATCGCCCCACCTCAGCCGCCTTATCGACACCAAGTTCGGCCTGGGCGCCTCGCTCGAGGCTCTTGCCCCTCGGCCTTCCGAGCACTTCGGCGACGGTCTCCTTGTCGAAGATCCCCCCGCAGGCACGGTTCAACGGTGTAAGGGCGACCGAGGGCTTGGACTTCTTCTCCGGCTCCTCGTTGCCCCCGCTGCACGCGCTGCTCGCCAAGAGCACACACGCCAGTAGAACTACAGCAGGAGACCGGCGAGAGTAAAATTGCTCCATCACTCAGTCCGCATCAGTCTGGTCGGTCTCGTTGTCACCGGCGTTGTAGCCAGCTTCAATGTTATGGCTCGTCTGTTTGTACCAGTCGGTTCCATCGAGCCCGGGATGGACGGCGATGTACGCGTCGAGCGGATCGGCCGCCCGGCGCCTGCCCAGATCGACAAACTTCGTTTTGTCCATTTCTTCCTTGCGGTCGAAATCGGCTTCCTTCTCGGCCAGTTCACGATCGATCCTGATGCCCTGTTCCGTCTCCATGGCTCCGCCTACGCCTTCGATAACGGCGGGCACGGCGAACGCTACGGCTGCCGCTGTCGCGGGCCCGCCGAACGGCAGCGTGGCCAGGCCGACTCCCAGGCCGACGCCCTGACTGACCCCGAACTTCTTCCACTCCGCGGCTTCGGCCATCTTGCGGTTGGCTGCATCCGTCGCTTCGCCGTACGCGTGATTAATCTCGCTGACCCGAGCCTGGTCAAGGATTCCGTGCGCCTTGGCGCCCGTTTCCAGGATTGTGGAAAGAGCCGCGTCAGGCTGACGATGTGCCACCAGCGCACTTGAGGTGTACTCATGCTGGGCAGCCGAGAGAATCTCGTAGCTCCCCTCGTGCTTGCCCACAGAGGCAAGGAAGTCGGAAGCCGTTTGATGCCTGAGATTGATGTGGCCCGGCCCCTTGTGGTTGAAGGCTTCGTCACGGAGCGCCTGGCCACTATCCTTGTCGCCGAAGTTCCCCACTGCCCAGTCCAGGTCGTCGATATAGCCGGCGCCCATCTTGGCCAGGCTGTTTCCGATGCCAGGCTTGTCGCCCACGTATCCCTGGTCGTTGGCAACAGTCTGGACGACCTGCGACATGATGTTGGCCGTCGTGTCGTCGCGGCGCAGTCCGAGGTCGGGCTGGTCGTACGGCACACCGAGCGTCGCGGCTTCCAGCGCGTGCCCCAGCTCGTCGTACCCGTAACCCCGCTTGTCCTCCGCGAACGGATTTCCGTCGGGCCACTTGCGATCGGACATGAGGTACTTCAGCTCCGGGTCGACCTTGGAATCGGCCTCCCAGTCCTTCGAGTAGAACATCTCCTTCGCCGCGTCCGGGTTGTGCCCCAGCGCCTCCATGTAACCGGCCATGGGATCCAGGCCGTGGTCGGACCCGGCTCCGAAGCTCAGGAACGGGTCGACAGAGCCGTCCGGACGGTACAGCTGCTTCAGCTCCGTCTTGCTGTGATCCTTCTCGAAGTCGATGAGACCCTTGCCGTAGTCCTTGAGGAAGTCCTTGTCGTACTCGCCGTTCCGCATGAGGCTGCTCATCACCTGGAAGCCGTACGGCCCCTTGTGATTGGTGCCGGCATTCATGTCCAGGAGCTCGACCTGCTTGCTCCCGAGGCCCACCATGTCCTTCTTCCAGCGATCCATGGCGTCGCTGTCGGAGTGGGAGGCGAGCGCGAGGGTGTAGCCGAGCGACTTCTGAATGCTTTCCGACGCCTTTGACTGGTCGCCGCCGGTCTGCGTCCGGTCCGCGATTCGCGTCCAGAGCTCGAGAGTCCCCTTGGGCCCCATGTTCGTGGCGAACTTCTCCGCGAAGTACGGGTCGCCTTCGTGCTTCGCGATGAGAGCGTTGATCCGCTGGAGGGTCTTGGGATCCAAGTTGTCCGAGAGGCCGGCGAGCCTCAGATCGCTCTTGTCCCCCGTGAGTTTCTCGAGTTCCTTGAGGTCCTTGTCGGCCTGCTCGCGGCCCTTCTGGGCGTCCTTGATGCTGTTGTACGTGTCGGAGTCAAATCCGCGCTGGCGGCCGTTGTGGTCCTGGCTGAGTGCCCAGTGCAGCGTGTCGTCCGCTTCCTGAGCAGCCGTCACCTGATTCCCGATACTGGTCCGGTAGGCCTGGATCGACTCCTGGTACGCCTTGTTGAGCTGCGCTTGGTTCTCGGTGCCCTCTGGGGGATCGAACCAGACCTCGCCGTCGGGCTTGATCGAGAGATACTTGTCCTTCTCGATGTCGGCCGTCAGGGTCTTCAGCTTCCGCTGCGCTTCCGTGAAGATCTCGTGGGCATCGGAGAGCAGCTTGTGGACGTCCGCTGCCTCGTCGCCGGCAGCCATCATCTGCTTGTCCACCATGGAGAGCTTTTCGTAGGCCGCGGTGGCTGCCTCGCCCTTCCAGTCGGACCCGTAGATGTCCTTGACCACTGTGTTCCAGTAGAGGGTGTTGGCCTTCTTGAACTCTTCAGGAAGCTTGCCCCATTGGGTCACCGCCTGCGACAGCTCCGAGAAGTCGGCATGGAGGAGCGTCTTGTAGTCGAGCATGTCCGTGATCTCCTCAGCCTCTTACTTCAGGTCCGGCTTGTCGTCGGCGCCACCGTTCTTTCCCTTACGGGAGTTCTTGTAGCGGTCTGCTTCGTCCTTGTCGCGTACCTCGAAATCAACTGCGGAGGCCCGAAGAGCACCCGCCACATCGTTCTTGAGCAAGCCCTCGACGTAGGACACCTGCTTCTTCCACCGAGAGAGGAAAGTGGCGAAGGCGGGACCCGACTTGAAGCCTTTCAGGCTTGCTCCCACCTGGCCGGTCTCCGTCACCACCTTGTTGTCGGCATCGACAAAGTCACCACGGGCAGTGTCAGCCTTGTCCGCGCGTCCCATCAGCACGCTGTACGTCACGTGAAGCCTCTGCCCGCCTCCGCGCCCACCGTCCCCGGGGTCGAGTTGGTTGAGCTGCATTCGGGTTGTGGCCTCGCTCTTGTGCTGGGCCCATTCCTCTTCGAACGACATGTCTTCCTCAGGACGGAGGTCGGATCATTGCCAAGACTGGTTCACTGTGACTCACAGGAATTACGGAGACCTGATCGATGAGGGGTGGCGGAACCGGCGGCGGGCCGCCGTACGGCGGACCACAGTGGGCGGCGGGCACTCCGCCCGCAGCTGCCGCACCGTTACGTCGCACGTCCTCCGAGCCGGCCTCGCACCATCGCGTCCTGGGCAGCCCCCGAGCAGGCCGACAGGGGGCCACGACGTGTGTCCCCGGCCTACCGTTGCTCGGCAGCAACGTGCCCTCCCCCGTTACCCACTGCTTCGGAGCCACTGTAGCGAGCGTTCACGGCAGGGAACAGCCCTGAATTGCTCCTGCAATTAGCTACAAAATAGCCACGAGTAGGGGCGGTTACCGCGCTTGGGACCAATCGCCTGCTCTGCGATTTCGCCATGCGAATGACCCAGACGTCACAGGCGGCCGACGAGCAGAGGCGTAGCGAGCCATCCACCTCCCGGCGAACCCGCGCCCGGGCACTCGGTAGGCTCTGCTGATGTTGTCTTGTCGACGGGGGATTCGCAGATGGAACGAGCTCAGACGGATCGACCGCGCGTGGACACTCCGCGCCAGATCGGCTCGTACTGCCTGATCACCCGCCTCGATCCGACCGGCTCCGGCTTCCCGCCCGCCCCCGAGCGCGTGGTCCGCGCGCTGGATGCAGCCCTGGCCGAGATTCTTGACGGCGCGCACGCCACGGGCGTCAGGCACGCGGGCCTCTCCCCCGCGGCCGTGCTCCCGGCCGGAGACGGCCCGCGCCTGACGAGCTTCGGCGCGGTGCGGAACTGACACGATGCTGTCCCCTCTCACTCACGACGACCCTGCCCAACTCGGTGCGTACCGCCTGATCGGCCGCCTCGGCAGCGGCGGTATGGGCACGGTGTACCTGGCCCGTTCTGTCGGCGGTCGTACCGTCGCGCTCAAGACGATGCACGCTCGCATCGCTGCGGACGCGGCCTTCCGCACCCGTTTCCGACTGGAAGCCGACGCGGCCCGGATCATCGGCGGCCATCACGGTGCGACCGTCGCCGACGCGGACCCGCTCGCCGAAACACCTTGGCTGGCCACGGAGTACGTGCTCGGCCCGCCCCTCGACGATGCAGTAACCCTCTGCGGCCCGCTGCCCGAGGCATCAGTCCGGGCGCTCGGCGCAGCCCTCGCCGGAGCCCTCGGTCAACTGCATTCCTCCGACGTCGTGCACCGCGACCTCAAACCCTCCAACGTGATGGTCACGGCGTACGGACCCAAAGTCATCGACTTCGGCATCGCCAGGGCGGCAGGGGACGACCGCCTGACCCGCACGGGAGCCGCGGCCGGCACGCCCGCGTTCATGTCACCGGAGCAGGCAACCGGCCAGGAACACACGCCCGCCGGTGACGTCTTCGCCCTCGCCGGCGTCCTTGCGTACGCCGCAACGG
Source organism: Streptomyces sp. NBC_00885 (assembly GCF_045207475.1). Lineage (NCBI taxonomy): Bacteria > Bacillati > Actinomycetota > Actinomycetes > Kitasatosporales > Streptomycetaceae > Streptomyces > Streptomyces sp. NBC_00885. Next base: position 5,309,928 of record NZ_CP108796.1, on the reverse strand, counting down.
GCCACGGCCCCTTCGGCACCGGCCAGCCCGCAGACCTCCTCTACCGCGTCCGCTACGCCGACCCCGACCTCACCGGCGTTTCGGCCGCCCTGGTCCCCATCCTGACCCGCTGCCTCTCCAAAGACCCCGGCCAACGCCCCACCACCAGCGAACTCGCCACCCAACTCCACGACGGCCAAGGCCAATTCGCCGACCATCTCCCCGACACCCTCCTCTACGAGATCGCTCGCCGTGCGTCGATGGTCTGGTACTACCAACCGCACCGCCTTCCGGCCCCGCAGGAGTTCGAGCCTCCCGCACCGAACGGCATGTCCCGCCGCAAACTGCTCACGATCGGCGGCGGGTCAGCCCTCGGCGTGGCTGCCGCAGGCATCGGGGCGTGGGCATGGTTCGACAGGCAGCACGCCGACGAAGACGGTTCGGAGGACGAACAAGCCGACAACGGGCCGTCCGCCGTGTGGAGCGCCGATGTCGCCGACAAATGGCAGCGTCAGCTCCCCATGCCCGTCGGCAACACAGTCGTCACCCTGTCCGACGGTGGGCTGCTGGGCCTGGACGCGAAGACCGGCAAGCAGCGCTGGTCCTACCCCGCGCTTGACGTGGGGCAGCAGATCGCCTCGGACGGCACGGCAATCTACGGCTTCGTACCCGATGAGACCGAAGTGGAGGGGCTGACACTCAGCGCGTTCTCGGCTGCCAATGGAACCCTCGAACGTCGCATCGGGCACTTCGCCGAATTCAGCGGCGCCGTGCACGACGTGGAACTGCTCACCGCCGCTGACGGAGTCCTCTATCTCATCGCCTGGACCGGGCCCAAGCCCACGGGCTTCGCCGACCAGGCCAAGGGCTGGCGGCTGCTCGCCGTAGACATCCGTACCGGGAAGAAGCTCTGGCAGCGGCCGCACGGGATGATCTATCCCGACAACGGCTCGCATGCGGTCAGCGCGAAGGCGGTCGGAAAGTGCCTGGTCACCGCAAGCAACGGGGTGACTCTCCCGGACTTCAGCGTGAGCGGCACCGACATCCGCACCGGAAAGCGGCTCTGGACGACACAGATGCCCAGAGTACGGGGGGACAACTCCTTCCTGATTCCCGGCCAACTCGCTGTGGACCAGCAGCACGTCTACATCGGCAGCGGACGGGTCCACGCGGTCCGGCACTCCGACGGCAAGGTCGCTTGGTCGTTCGGTGAGGGGCGCAATCGGGGCGATGTCGAGGAGAAGTCACGGCTCTACGGGCCTCCGGCCGTGAAGAACGGCGTCGTGTACGCGGCCGAGGGCAGCCGCGGCCTCGTCGCCCTGAACGCGACCACGGGAAAGCTGTTGTGGGAGGAGGTGGAGGACCTGACAAAGGACGAGGACCCGGTGCTCGATGTGCCACCGGTCGTCGGTACGAAGTTCGTGTACGCGCCTGTGTCCAGCGGCATCAGCGCCGTGGATCTGCGCACCCACAAGTCCGTCTGGGCGTCGCGGAGTTCCGCGATCCGATTCGCGGTGCACGAGGGAACCAAGACGCTCGTCGGCGCCGACGGCACCACCGTGACTGCCCTGCCCTTCGAGTAAGAGAGCCTCACCATGATCCCCCTCAGCACCGGCGACCCCTTGCGCCTCGGCCCGTACCGACTCATCGGAACACTGGGCGAAGGCGGCATGGGAAAGGTCTACTTCGGGCGGGACAACAGCGGCCGCAAGGCGGCGGTGAAGGTCCTGCGGCCCGAGCTCGCGCATGATCAGCACCTGGCCCAGCGCTTCGTCCGCGAGGCCCGGACCGCGCAGGCCGTGACCAGCGCCGGCGTCGCTCGGGTACTGGGCGCACAGACCGAGGGCGGGCGCCCCTGGATCGCCACCGAGTTCCTGGCAGGACCCACGCTGGAGGAGGCGGTCGACGCGTACGGGCCGCTGGACGAGCCCGGTCTGCGTGCGCTCGCCGCGTCCCTCGCCCGCACGCTCCAGGACATTCACGCAGCGAACCTGGTCCACCGCGACCTCAAGCCGTCCAATATCGTGCTGACTTCGCGCGGCCCCCGCGTCATCGACTTCGGCATCGCCCGCCCCGAGCACGGTCTCACGCTCACCACCACGGGCCAGATCCCGGTCACCCCCGGCTACGGCGCTCCCGAGCAGGTCCTCGGGCAGCGGGTCGGTCCGCAGGCCGACGTCTTCTCGCTCGGGGCGGTTCTCGCGTACGCGGCCGGTGGGCAACGAGCCTTCAACGGCCCGCATGTGGCTGCGATGCAGTACGAAGTCGTACATGGTGAAGCGGACGTGAGCCGGGTGCCGGACCAGCTGCGCTCCCTGATACTCCCCTGCCTCGCCAAGGACCCGGCGCAGCGGCCCGTACCCGCGCAGATCGCCCACGCGCTCGCGCCTCCCAAGAGCCCCGGCAAGGTCTGGCGGCAGGGCCCCTGGGCGGAGGAGGTCGCCCGGCGGGAGACCGCGGCCGAGCACCTGGCCTCGTCGTACTCGACAGGGGTTCCCGCCCAGCCGTCCCGGCGCCGCATGCTCACCGCCCTGGCCGTGGGCGGCACGGTCCTCGCGGCCGGTGCGGGTACGACCGCCTGGTGGCTCAAGGGCGGCGGTCGGGACGGTTCGGGGCCGCGACCGGTCGCCGTTCCGCCGGCAGTCGAAAAGCCGTCAGCCGCGGTACTGGCGGCCACCGACGACTTCGCGCCCCTGTGGGGTCCCGTGCGCGGGGCGGGTCCGAAGTCCCCGGCTCCCCTTCCCGTACGCGATGTGGTGATCTTCGAGGCCGACAACGGTGGCCTGGCCGCCCATCGCGTGACCGACGGGAAGCAGAAGTGGCGTGCCACCGGGGCCAGCGGCTCGGCCGGCTTCGTGACGGTCGCCGACAGACTCGTCGTGGGAGCGGACGCGGAAGGCGCATTGCAGGCGTTCGTGGCATCCACCGGTGAGCAGGCCTGGACGACTTCCGGCATCACCGTCGAGAAGCTGCTGGCGGCAGACGCCGACACGGTCTACGTGATGACCAGGGGACGGCTTCTGACCGCGTTGGCCGTCGCCACGCGGAAGGTGCTGTGGTCGATCCCCACGCCCGTACGCACCTCGTTCACCGCCCCACCGGCGGCGGCCGTCGGCGCGGGCCGCCTGGTGCTCTTCGCATCGGACGGCGTGGTGGTCGTCCTGGACACGGCCACCGGCCGCAAGGTGTGGGGCCTGCCCAACCAGGGGACGGCGGCTCTGGCGCCCGCCATCGTGAAGGACAGGGTCTACTTCGGGGGGCGGACTCTGGCCGCTCACGCGCTCACCGACGGCAGGAAGATCTGGTCGGTGGAGCCGGAGACGAGGGTCGATGAGTCGGGCGGCGGCTGGGGTCCTCCGGCAGTGCGCGGGAACGAGGTGTACGCCGTCGACGACGGGCTCTACCGCCGGCGCGCGAGCGACGGGACGAAGGAGTGGAAGTTCTACCTGCGCGGATACGGCGACGACCCCCGGAAGCGGCCGGTTGTACAGGGCGGCACCGTGTGGATCGTCGAGTCGGGCTACTACGGACTGACGGCAGTCAGCACGGACACCGGCGACGAACTCTTCCCATACACCTTCGGCGACAAGGACGACGGGGCGGCGTACGAGGTGTCGGGCGACGGCAACCGGCTCTTCGCCGCGCACGGCGGCTCGGTTGTCGCCATGCCGATACGCGCCTGAACCGGATTGCACGCGCAAGGAGCCCCGGAAGGCAACCAGCGGCCGACGCTCCGTGACCGCCCCTGGGCGGACCGCCTTCCGGGCTCTCACCGGCACTTGAGTAGGCTCCTGTCGTTCATGACCACCACGGGGGCTTAGCAGATGGAACGAGCACATACGGAACGGCCGCAGGGTCACAGTGCGCGCCAGATCGGTCCGTACCACCTCATCACGCGTCTCGATCCGGCCGGTCCGGGCTTTCCCCCTGCCCCCGAGCGCCGCTTCATCGCGCGCAGCGCGGACGGCGACCGTACGGTGCTGGTCAGGACACCGGGGGAAGGTGTGGATCCCGAACGTTTTCTCGTCGAGGCGGACGCTGCTCGTCGGCTGCTCGGCCCCTGGGTCTCCCCCGCCGCCGAACTGTCGCCACCGTCCAACTCCCCCTGGTACGCGTCCCCGTACCTCCCCTCGGTCCCGCTTCCCGTGGCCCTCGCCGTCCACGGCGGGCCCCTGCCCGAGCGCACGGTGCGGGCCATCGGGACTGCCCTCGCCGAGACGCTGGCGGGCGCGCACGCGACGGGCATCACTCACGCCGGCCTCTCACCGGCGGCCGTACTGCTCGCGGGAGACGGCCCGCGTCTGACCTGCTTCGGCGCCGTACGCGCCGCCGCCCCGGACGGCGAACAGCGCTCCGGCCTGCCCGGCCTGGAGCCCGGCAGCCTCGCCCCGGAGCAGGCATCGGGCGGCCGCCCGCGCCCGCCGGGGGACGTCTACGCCCTGGGCGCGGTCCTCGCGTACGCCGCCACCGGCCACACGGTCCCGGACAAGGGCGAACTCCCCGAATCCCTCCGCGCCTTGATCTCCCGCTGCCTCACCCGCGACCCGGCGGCCCGCCCGACGGCGGCCGAGGTCCTGCACGCACTGCCGCCCGCTTCACTGGCGCCCGCGTCCACGGTTCTCGACTCGAGCTCCTCGCTGTTGACGCCCGGCTGGCTGCCGGGCCGTGTGGTGGCGGCGGTGGCCCGGCAGTCCGCCGAAGTGCTCGCCGCGGAGCTCCGTGTTCCGCTCTCCCCCAGGAACTGACGCGATGCTTTCGCCGCTCACCCACGACGACCCTGCCCAGCTCGGCCCGTACCGCCTGCTCGCCCGTCTGGGCAGCGGCGGCATGGGCACGGTGTATCTGGCGCGTTCCGCAGGCGGCCGTACCGTCGCACTGAAGACGATGCATGCGGCTATCGCCTCGGACACGGCCTTCCGTACACGCTTCCGCCTCGAGACCGACGCGGCCCGTATCATCGGCGGCCACCACGGAGCAACGGTCGTCGACGCGGACCCGCTCGCCGAAACCCCCTGGCTGGCAACGGAGTACGTCCTCGGCCCGCCCCTCGACGACGCGGTCTCGCTCTCCGGCCCCCTGCCCGAACCCTCGGTCCGCGCCCTGGGCGCAGCCCTCGCCGGAGCGCTGGCCCAGCTCCACGCCTCCGACGTCGTCCACCGCGACCTCAAGCCCTCGAACGTGATGGTCACGGCGTACGGCCCGAAGATCATCGACTTCGGCATCGCCCGCGCGGCGGGCGACGACCGCCTGACCCGTACGGGAGCAGCGGCGGGCACTCCCGCGTTCATGTCGCCGGAACAGGCGACGGGCCAGGAACACACCCCAGCCGGTGACCTATTCGCGCTGGCAGGAGTTTTGACGTATGCCGCAACCGGCCACGGCGCCTTCGGCACAGGTCAAGCGGCGGACCTGCTGTACCGCGTGCGGTACGGGGAGCCGGACCTGACAGGCGTACCCGATGCGCTGGTCCCGATCCTGAGCCGCTGCCTGTCGAAGGACCCGGCACACCGGCCGACGACTGCGGAGCTGGCTGCCTACCTCCACGACAGCCGCGGCCAATTCGCCGACCACCTCCCTGACTTGCTCCTCGCGGAGATCGCGCGCCGAGTAACGGAGGTCTGGCAGTACGAGCCGTACCGCCTCCCGGCACCAGCCGAGGAAGCGCTTGCGTCTACAGCGCACAACGTCACTAAGGTGTCCCGCCGGAAGCTTCTGACAATAGGTGGGGGTTCAGCCCTCGGCGTGGCGGCCGCTGGGTTCGGCGCCTGGTCATGGTTCGCCCCTGAGACTCCTGGCAAGAAGGACTCACTGAAACACTTGGGCATCTCATCGCCTTCCCCTAAGAACCCCGACGACGACTACGTCTGGCAAGTCCGCGTGGCCCGGCCCCCAAGCGATTTGTGGCCTGCACCGGCATCAATTCCCTTTCCCGCCGGTGACTTGCTCGCCCTGGTCGTCAGCAGCGGTTTGGCGGCAGTCGATCCAAGGACTGGGCAGACGGCATGGACGAGCGGCGGGCGCGAGCACTACTGGCAGATCGCTTCCGACGCGGACGAGATCTACCGCATCGGCAGGCTCAAAGAGGCCGCAAAGGGAGCCGGCACCAAGCCACTCGTCATCGAGACGGTCGACCTCACCAACGGCAAGCTGAAGAAGAGCTTTCCTCCGCTTATCGGCCTCAACGGGGCTGTCTTGGAGAACCAGTTGGTGTGCGTCTCGGGCGGAGTGGTCTACCTGGCTGCATGCCAAGGCGCCGACACAAATGCCGGCATCCAGCACGATCAGCCATGGTTTCTGACAGCTGTGGACACTCTCGCTGGCAACGAGCTGTGGAGACAACCTCTCCCAGCCCGACGGGAGGGGTCCAAGCGACTGCACTTCCTCGCGGGCCGGGTGGTTGGCGACCGGCTCGTCCTGCTCCAGGAGAGCGCGGAAGGTGCCATCCGTGTTGTTGCACGCAATGCACGTACCGGAAAGTCCCTTTGGGACAAACCGATGTCCGGTGCCAAGCCGGACCAGGCACGCGGAATGCTGGCAACGGATGACACACATGTCTATTTGGGTCTGGGCGCACTGCGTGCTCTGCGGCTGAGCGACGGGAGCGAAGCATGGAATTTCCACAAGAAGAATGGCCGCCACCCCAACTACTACAACGGCCCTCCAGCTGTCGTAAACGGTGTTGTGTACGCCGCGCAGCAGCGTCTCTCGGTCATCGGGCTCGACGCGGCGACCGGAGGCATTGACTGGCTGAACAAAGACGGCGACGGAACGGACGACCTCACCGCTCCTCCTGTCAACGGCGTAGAGCACATCTATGTCAAAGACTCATCGGGATTGCGCGCCGTCTCAATCACCACCGAGACAACGACTCACACGTACGAAACCACCGGCACGCGCTTCGTTGCGCACCCGCGGGCGCAGGTCTTGATCGCCTCGGGTGGCAATTCCCTGACCGCGTTCCCACTCCAGTGAACTCCACAGAAAGTCTTGCCCCATGAAGCCCCTCGGCACCGGTGACCCGCTCCGCCTCGGCCCCTACCGTCTTCTCGGCGTGCTCGGCGAAGGCGGCATGGGCAAGGTCTACTTCGGCCAGGACGGCGCTGGCCAGACCGCTGCCGTCAAGGTGCTGCGTCCCGAACTCGCCCACGACCAGCACCTCGCACAGCGCTTCGTGCGTGAGGCCCAGATGGCCCAGGCCGTGACCAGCAAGGGCGTGGCCCGGGTATTGGGGTCGCAGATGGAGGGCGGCCGCCCATGGATCGCCACCGAGTTCCTGGCGGGACCGACGCTGGAAGAGGCCATCCGGTCAAACGGGCCCATGGACGACACGACCGTACAAGCCCTCGCCTCAGCCCTCGCCCACACACTGCACGACATCCATGTTGCTGGACTTGTACACCGTGACCTCAAGCCGCCGAACATCGTCCTGACGTCGGTTGGACCGCGAGTCATCGACTTCGGCATCGCCCGCCCCGAACACGGGTTGACCCTCACCACCACAGGCCAAATCCCAGTCACTCCCGGTTACGGCGCCCCGGAACAGATCCTGGGGCAGCGGGTCGGCCCGGCCGCCGATGTGTTCTCCCTGGGAGCCGTACTCGCCTACGCGTCGAGCGGCCGCCGAGCGTTCGACGCCGGCCACGTCGCTGCGGTGCAGTACGAGGTGGTGCACGGCGAGCCTGACCTCGCCCAGGTCTCACCGGCACTCCAACCACTGATCGGCCCGTGTCTTGCCAAGGACGCCGGGCTGCGCCCCGCACCGGGCCAGATCGCCACGGCATTCGCACCGCCGCGCGGCGGGGAGCGCGCCTGGCGGCAGGGCGCATTGGGCGACGAGATAAGAGCGCGCGAGAACGGTGTCCACGAGCTGACCACCCAACACGGCTCAGCCGCAGGAGGCGCAGTATCCCGCCGGCGGCTGCTGACAACCCTTGCGGCCGGCGGAACTGTGCTTGCGACCGGCGGTGGCGGGGTCACTTGGTGGCTGCTGCGCGGCGGCAAGAGTTCGGACCCAGGTGCGGGGAGCAAAGCGGCATCCGGTCCCTTCGACATCCCACCTGCGGCAGTTACTCCCAAGGCGGGCGTCCTGGACAAGAGCAAGGCAAAGGTCAATGGCTACGAAGAGCTGGAACTCACGCCCCTGTGGGGCCCTCTGGAAGTGAACGCCGTTGACTCGCCGCCGCCCAAGCCCGTGCGCGACGTCATTGTCTTCGGCGCACGCAACGGCGGCCTGGCGGCCCATAGCGTCGTCGACGGAAAGTTGCGCTGGAGCGCGCCGGAAGTTGTCACATCCGGCGGGTACACGTCCCTTTCCGACCAGCTGATTGCCGCTATCGGCCCCGGAAACAAGCTGGTGACCTTCGTCGCCTCCACAGGAGAACGCAAATGGACGGCTCCTGCCGAGGCGAGATACGTCCTCGCCGCCGACAAGGAGTCGGTGTACGTGGTTACGACAGACGGACGAGTGCGAGCCGTCGGGCGCTCCGATGCCAAGATCCGCTGGACGGTCAACAGCCCGGCTGACGTCGTCAAAGACCCTAGACCCGATGCAGTCGCCGCCCAGGGCCGCCTCATCTTCGGTGGCAAGGGCGGACTCGTCGCGGCACTCGACACGAGCAGCGGCAGGAAAGCATGGACATACGCCACCCAGGCTGAAACAGCCCACACACCCGCGGTGCATGGCCAGACCGTCTACCTGGGCGGCAAGAACCTGACCGCACGCCGCATCTCCGACGGAAAGGAGATCTGGACCAAGAAGCCCTACAAGGACTACACGGGCGAACTCCGGCCCTGGTCCACGCCGGTGGTAAGCGGCGACTCCGTATACTCCATGCGCGACAAATGGGTCCGGCGCGTGAAGCTGACCGACGGAAGCGCCGTCTGGGACGACCGCTTTGACACGGCAAGCGGAGATTACAACAGCCCCGTCCTGGTCCAGGGCAGCTTCGCCTGGATCGTGCACTACCCCTGGGTGAATGGGGTGGAACTAGACCAAGGCGAGTCCTCTGCGGCTTACGACCTCACCGAGGTTTCCAACCCCCTGGGGTTTGCTGCCGACGGCAATCGCGTCTTCCTGATGACCGAGAAATCGCTCACAGCACTCCCGGTGTTCTGAGCCCTTACCGACCCAGAGCGGCGTCGGCCAGCTCAGCTTCCCGAGGCGTATCCGGCCAATCCACCACCCGGCGGCGCTGCTCAGCTACCGACTCACCGTGTTCCTGCCACCACCGCTCCGGCCGACACCACAGCAGGAACGCCCGATCCCTACGGGCAACTGGTTGAGTCGCATGCTGGTCGCACCGGATCGCGCGCTTGCCCATTCCTCGTCGAATGACATCAGTCTTCCCCGTCGCTGAGCCCCGGCCGCGACCAGGACTGGAATTGGCGATGCTGGCTTTCTACGGGCGGGAACCTGCTTGCCCCGATGTCCCATCGTGGGCCGCTTGCTCCCCAACTGCCGTAGCCTCAGAGGCCACTGTAGCGAGCGGCTGAACCGGCGCACAGCCGGGGATTGCACGCGCAATGGGTGTCACATCGCCACCAGTGGGGCATCGCGACCACTGCTCATCCGCCGCTTCCCCGAATGCGAATGTGCAGAATTTGTGACGCCGCAACGGAAAAGGGTGCCGTCGCACAGAGCACGACGGCACCCAGACCGCGCAAGGACCAGAGGTCAGGCGCTGCGGCGCCGGGAGCGGATGACGGGGACAGCGACCGCGGCACCGATGAGGGCGGCCGCGCCTACGCCGAGGACGATCCATAGGGTGGTGTTGCTGTCGTCGCTGCTGGCCGCTGACGCAGAGGTGTCGGGCTGCTTCTTGTCGGATTCAGCCCCGCCCGCGGAGGCCTTGGAAGGCTGCGAGGACGGCGACTTGGGGGCGGACGCCGCGAGGTCGGGGAGAGGATACTCGTCGGCCGGGCCTGGGTCGCCCGGGGTCTTCAGAGCGATTCGCGGGCGGACCGTCCCGTAGCCGAGGAAGTCGGTTCGCTTCTCTCCGCTCCTCGGGCTGCCAACAGTGTTCAGCATGACGCGCAGGACCTGGTTGTTGGTCCACTCCGGGTGCTTCGACCAGATAAGCGCGGCAGAAGCCGCGGCTAGAGCGGTCGCGTCACTGGTTCCTCTGCTCTTGCACAGTCGGGTTTCCTTAGTACAGGGTCCGACGATGTCCGCGCCTGGTGCAACGAAGTCAACGAGTGGCCCATATTGGGCCTCTTCAATCTTCTTGCCGTCCTTACCAATCGCCCCCACGCCCACTACGCCGGGCGTGGCGGCCGGGAATTCGATGTCGGTGTCGCCATCGTTGCCGACGGCGGCAAAGATGAGCGACCCCTTGTCGATGGCGTACTTCACAGCGCTCGTCAACTCGGGCGATCCGTGAATGACGCCTTGGGAGATGTTGATGACCTTCGCGCCGTGGTCGGCCGCGAAGCGGATGGCTTCACTCGCCGGTTTCTGGTACTCGTCGGCCTGATCCTGCTTGCTGCCTTGTGCGTCCGTATCCTCGAAGCGGATGGGAAGGATCTTGGTTCCCGGAGCCAACCCGAAGGCGCCGTTTCCGCCGTCCATCTTGCCTGTACCAGCAATGATGCCGGCCATGGAGGTGCCATGGCCTTGAAGGTCAGTCCACTCGTCGCCCGACGCCCCGGACATGAAGTCTTTGCCGCGGAGGACCTGGCCTTTGAGGTCCGGGTGGGTGGCATCGACCCCACTGTCAATGAGCGCCACCGTAACGCCCTTACCCGTGCTGACCTTCCACATCTCTTCCGCATGCATGGCATCCAAGTGCCATTGCATGGAGCGGTTCGATTCAGCCTGCGCCGGTGCGGCAGCAGAGCCCACCAGCAGTAGGCCCAACGACGCCGCAACAACAACCCGGCGTCGACGCGATCGATTGCTACTGGTAGACATCTGCTTCCTTTGACCTATTTTGTGGGAGGGGTCAGTCGATGACCGGCGGGACCACCCGCCGGCTGCCCTGCTGCCAGGTCTCTTCGTCTTCCGAGAGGTAGTCCGGGCGCTCGCCGTTCTGGTCTTCACGGCGGGCATTGGCACCGTGCGACCCCGCGGGGATCGCTCCGGCTCGGCCCACCTGGCCGGGGTGTGCTCCGCTGCCAGCACTTGCAGTCCCGCCTCGGACAAGGCCAGATCCACCGGGCGTGAAGGGGCGAGCGCTCCCCTGGCCCGGCTGCTGAGGCCGGCCTCCGACAACGCCGCCCACTTCGGACGCCAAGCGACGCCCACCGGAGATGCCGCCCTGACCAGCGCCGCCCGTCGGCCCACCGCCGTGCATACCAGGCATACCCGGCATACCGCGGCCCATCGGACCTCGCGTGCCCGTGGTTCCTTCATGGCCGATCACCGTGCCACGAGGAAGCCCGCCCGTGGGGCGGCCCGTGTTCGGCGTGACGGGTCGGCCGCCGGTGATGCCTTCACGCGGCATTCGCGAGTTGATTCCCGGCTGTCCGGGCGGCACGACACCGCGAGCACCGGGAAGCGCCTTTCCGGACGCACTCGTGGTGGGCGGGGGGGTGCCGCCGAACGCAGGCGGGATCAGCCCCGGCTGCATGATGTTTGGCCCTTCGGGCTTCCCTGCCGGAGGAACATTGGGGGTGGACGGAGGGAGTTGTGTCTGCGGCGGCAGCGTGTCCACGCTGTCGATCCCCAAGTGGGTGGGGCGCTCAGGCTGGATCTGCCCGTGCTTTTCCGCGGGCGCCACCGGCTGAGAGGGGTCCGACGAGGTTGAACGCTTGCGTTCGCTCACCGAAGGATCGGTGCCGAGCTGGTCGGAGCTCTGCCTCTGTGATCCCACTGACTGCGTTTCCGAGCTCTTGCCGTACAAGGGGGCCGCTGGAACAAAGCGGTCCGGCGGCGACGGAAAGGTCGGCACCTTTTGCGAGTTCATCTGGCTGGCGCTCTCCGAGTACGACGCAGCCAGCCTCTCCATATTGCGTACCGCCGCTTTGTGAGCCTCTTCTCGCGCCTTAGCCGCCACTGCCAGGGCCTCAGGCGACACCTTGCCGTTCTCGTCCGGCGGCGGCTGGAACTTTTGGATGGTCGATCGAGCGCTCGCGCCAATCGGCGCCGAATCGGGATCGTTGTGGTACTTACGCGCGGCATCGGCACTGGCCTGCGCTGTGCCCAGACTGTCAGGCATGGCACTGTGAGCCTCGGCGATCGCCGTCGAGGCAAGCGACAGCCACTTCGCCGAATCCTTGCTGTACATACTGAGAAGCCGAGTGGAATTGGCGGTGTCCGCCCCCCAGTTACGGAAGGCGTCCCCGGCCTCCCCGTGCCAATGCACGGTCTTCATATGCGTCGTGAGGTCGGTGGCAAGCTGGTCGAGAGCCTTGGATGCCTCCGCCAGCCTGTCGGAAACACCCTGGACCGTCCCACTGCTCGAAGGCGTGAGCCATGCCCACAAGTCGTCATGGGTCATGTTCTGGAAGTCGGTCTTCACACCACCACTGCCCTTGGCACCGTTACCCATGTGCCCTCACCCCTCTCCCCCGTTGTCCTCGGCCCAGCGTCATCAGGTGTCAGCACCCTGGTCGACGGGCTGGTCCTTGGCGTGCTCCCTCGCCCACTCGCCCGTGCGCTGGTTCAGGGCGCGCATGCGCCGCTTGACGTCGTCGTCCATTTCTTCATAGCCGCTTTGCGAGGCCTGGATCGCGATGCTCAGGCCATCCACAGAGTCCGACAGCATCTTCGAGAGCTGCTTCAGCTGCACGACGACCGACTCGTACGCACCGAAGAGCTCCTGCGCCTCGATGAATGCACTCTGTCCCCCACCCAGCTCATCACGCACCAGCTTTTCGTCGGCCAGCTGCTTCGGCGAAGCCTGCGACCCCAGCAGCTTGGTGAGGATCTGGTCAGCCTTCTTGCGGAAGTTCGCCAGCGTCTCGGCCTCAACCAGCATCGCCTGCTGCGGATTGACGTTCCACAACGTATCCATCGAGCTTGGCGGCTTAGGTACCGGCGGCCCATACACCGGTAGCGGCGGGCCGTACACCTGCCGCCCTGTCCCGTCGTCCTCTGCCACGAAAGCCTCCCCGTTTACACACGTCTACAGGGATCACTGTACCGAGCACCAGTGACACCTCGCACCCCCGGATTGCAGATGCAATGCGCGTCACACGACTACGAGTTGGGGACCGCCACCGCCGCCTGAGCCCTGATCGGGAGCCTGTTGATCGGGCGGCCCGTCGCCGCGCGGACCGCCGAAGCTACTGCCGCAGGTGAGGTGACCACCGGAACCGCGCTTGCCGGCTTCGCGCCGAAGGGGGCCACCACGTCGCGTTCCTCGACGAGTTTCACGATGCGAATATCCGGGGCGTCCAAGGATGTCGGGAGTGCGTAGCCCGTCAGGTCCGGGTGGCGGACCAGGCCGCGGGCCGTGCGGAGGTTTTCTGTCAGGGCCGCACCGACGCCCTGGGTGATGCCCGCTTCGATGCGGGTTGCCAGTTGGGCCGGGTTGAGGACGCGGCCCACGTCCTGGGCGACCGCCATTTCGACCACGCGGATCGAGCCGAGTTCGATGTCGACGTCGACCACCGCGCGGATCGCGCAGAAGGCCATGCCCACGAAGGCGTCGCCCTGGCCGGCCTCGTCGAGGGGCTCGGTGGGGTGCGGTCGGCACTGGGCCGTTGCCCAGAGTTCTTTGCCGTCCATCGCCTCGGTGACCGTCGTCGACAGGACACCGTCGTACGACGTGATCTTGCCGTCGGTGATCTGGAGGAGCTCCGTGGACATGCCGAACTTGTGGGCCAGGGGCTGCAGCAGCTGGGTGCGGACCATCTTCGCCGCGCGCTCGACGGCGCCGCCGGAGACCCAGGTGTGGCGGCCGTGGGCGGCGGGGCCCGCCGGGGGCTGGTCCGTGTCGACCGAGGCCACGTGGACCTCTTCGAGGCCCAGCGTCTCCTGGACGATCTGGCGGGCGAGGGTGGAGAAGCCCTGGCCGGTCTCGACGGCCGCGCAGATCACCGTCGCCACGCCGCCGTGGACCTTGACCGTCGCCGTGGAAACCTCGTCGGTGCCTTCCGCCCCGAGCATGTGGACCATGCCCAGTGCATAGCCGACGCCTCGGCGGATCGCGCCGGGCTCGCCCGCGCCCTCCGGGCCACCGGGCAGGAGCCAGGCCGCTTCCGGGGTGTCCTTGGGGAGGGTGGGGAGGGGGAAGTCCCGTACGGCCTGGAGGAGTTCGGCTACGGGCGCAGGACAAGTGACCGTCTGGCCGGTGGGGAGGATGTCTCCCGTCGCCAGCGCGTTGCGCAGGCGCAGGTCCACGGGGTCGAGGCCGAGCTTCCCCGCGAGCTTGTCCATCTGCGCCTCGTACGCGGCGCACACCTGCATCGCTCCCTCGCCGCGCACATGGCCGGAGGGAGGGTTGTTCGTACGGACCGCCCAGCCCTCGATGAAGGCGTGCGGGACGACGTAGGGACCGCAGGCGAAAGCGACTGCTGCCGCGAGGGATTCGGAGGAGGCGTCGGCGTACGCGCCCGCGTCGAGGAGGAGTTGGGCCTCGACCTTGACCAAGTGGCCCTCGGCGTCCGCGTGGTGGCGGTAGCGCAGCAGCGTCGGGTGGCGGTGGGCGTGGCCGAGGAAGGACTCCTCGCGGGTGGCGGTGAGTTTGACCGGGCAGCCGGTCTTCAGCGCCAGTAGTCCCAGGGGGAGTTGGAAGCCGGGGTCCTCGCGGTCGCCCGTCGCGCCCGGGACGCCGGTGACCACGACCTTCACCCGGTCCGGCTCCAGGCCGAAGCACGCGGCCGCCAGATCGCGGTCCGTGTGGGGGTCGGTCGACGCGGCGTACAGCTCGACGCCGCCGTCGGGGCGCGGGACTGCGAGGCCCGCCTCGGCGCCGATGGGGGCGGGGTCCTGGCGGCCGATGCGGTACAGGCCCTCGACGATCACCTCACCCGTCGCGTCCGGGTCGCCGTAGCGCAGCGGGATGTGGCGGATGAGGTTGCCGTCGGGGTGCAGGGGTTCGGCGGCGAAGGCCTTCTCGGGATCGGTGACCGGGTCGAGTACTTCGTACTCGACGGCGATCGCGGCGGCGGCGAGGCGAGCCGTGTCGGGGTGGTCCGCGGCGACGGCCGCGATCGCCTCGCCGTGGTGGCGGACGAGGTCGGAGGCGAAGACGGGACGGTCGGCGATACGCCTGCCGTACGACGAATCGCCCGGAATGTCTTCATGGGTCACCACGGCTCGTACGCCGGGCATCTCCAGGGCCGCGGACGTGTCGATCGAGCCGATCCGCGCGTGCGGGTGCGGGGAGCGCAGGATCGCCGCCCACAGCAGGCCCTCGGCCCACAGGTCGGCGGCGTACGGGAACGTGCCCTCGGTCTTGGCGCGGGCATCGGACGGCGGGAGCGACGCGCCGATGCCGTGGGCGGGCGCCTCGGGCTGCGCGGCTTCGGCCGTCCGGGGCGTCGCGGTGGTGGCCGCGTCGTTGCTCACGCCATGCCTCCGTCGTGCGGGTGGGGCTGCACACTACCGGCGCCGGGGGGCGCCTGGTGCGGGATGCGGGCTTCCTCGCTCGCCTCGGTGGCGGCCGCGGCGCTCGCGGCACGTTCGGCGACCACCTCGCGTACGGCTTCGAGGACGCCCCGGTAGCCGGAGCAGCGGCAGAGGTTGCCGCACAGGGCCTGACGGGTCTCGAGCTCCGTGGGGGCGTGGTTGCCCTCCAGGAGGTCGTGGACGGTCATCGCCATACCGGGGATGCAGAAGCCGCACTGGACCGCGCCGCAGCCCGCCAGGGCGCGCTGGACGTCGGAGGGCTCACCGTCGGCGGCGAGGCCCTCGACCGTACGGACCTCGGAGCCGGCGGCGGTCGCGGCGGGGACCAGGCAGGAGGCGACCAGGCGGCCGTCGACCTGGACGTTGCACGCGCCGCACTCGCCCTGCGAGCAGCCGTCCTTGGCGCCGGCGAGGCCGAGGCGCTCGCGCAGCACATAGAGCAGGGATTCGCCGATCCAGGCGTCGGTGACGGGGCGGTCGGTGCCGTTGACGCGCAGGACGTAGGAGGTGGGCGGGTGTTCGTCGCTGTCGATGGAGGAGCTGAGGACAACGGCCTCGTGCTCGGGCTCCGAAGCCGTCTCGGGGGCCGTCTCGGGGGACGTCTCCGCGCTTTCCCCGGGCGGCTGCCCTGACGGCTCGCCCGGGGCCTCGCCGGGCAGCGCCGCGGCACCGGCCGGCTCGGGGACCGGCTCCTCGGCCACTGCGGGCTCCGGGGCCGTCGCCCAGGGCGCGGTCGCCCCGCCCGGCAGCGTGGCCGGGGCGTCGGGGGACGGCGCCCACGGGGCAGCAGCCCCGCCCGGCAGCGTGGCGGGCGCGGCGCCCCACTGGGACCGCAGCGCGGATGTTGTGAACTCGCCGGACTCATCGGGAAGATCGCCGTCGGCCACCGGGATCGTCCACTGGCCGGTCAGCTCGGAGGCTGACGGGGCCGGAGCCGGGGCGGGCTCCGCCGCGGTGAAGGTCCACTGGCCCGTGGCATGCGGGTCGACGCGCTCGGCGTGCGGGGCCTCGGGCTCCGGCCACCGCACCGCCGCGGGCTCACCCGTCGGCTGGTGCACGGCCCAGCTGCCTGTCGCGCCCGGATCGGCGGCGTCCGGCGCCGGAGGCGGGATCACCGGCGGTACGTAGCCGTGCCCCGGCGCCTCGAGCGGCGCGGCGTCCAGCATGCCCTCGGGCGGCAACTGCAGGAAGGCCGTGGCCTCGGCGTCGTACTCGCCGCCGTGCGGAATCGGCTGCCAGCCGCCCTGCTCCGTCGGGAGCTCGTGCGGCATTTCGCGCGAATTCTCCTCATTGCTCACGACAGCGCCCTCCCCAGTGCACGTCGGGCCAGCGCGGCGACGGTGCGCCGCAGATGCAGTACGGCGGGCGGCAGCACGGGCTGTTCCTCGCCCTGCGCGGCCGGCGCCGGATCCGGAATGCACGCTGCCGCGACGTACTCGCCGAAGGCAGCCAGCGCCTCGCTCGCGAGGCCGCGCTCGCCGTCCCAGTCGATCAGCGACGCGATCCACCGCTCGGCCTCCAGCGGCCGCAGCGGCATCGGCGCGATCGCGCCCACCGCGCAGCGCACCCCGCGCCGCGCCGGATCGAGGACGACCGCGACGGACGCGCCCGCGCGGCCCGGCCCGGTGCGCCCGGTGGCCTTCACGAAGACCTGCGGGGCGTGCAGGAGCGGTACGCGTACGAAGCCGATCAGTTCGGCGGGGGCGAGCATTTCGCGGCCCGCCAGCAGGTGGGACACGGGAATCTCGCGGCGGGTGCCGCCGGGGCCCGCGATGACCAGGTCCGCCTCCAGGGCGGCCAGCACGGGCAGCGTGTCCCCGGTCGGGGACGAGGTGGCGATATTGCCGCCGAGCGTGCCCGCGTTACGGATCTGGGGCGGGCCCGCGGCGCGCGCGGACGCGGCCAGCGCGGGGATGAGGGCGGCGAAGTCGGGCCGCCCCATCCGGGCGTGGGTCAGTCCCGCGCCGAGCAGTGCGTGTCCGTCCTGGTAGCGCCAGCCGCGGATCTCGCTGATGCGGCCGAGGCCGACGAGACCGGCCGGACGGAGCTGCCCCTTGTTGACGGCGGCCATGAGGTCGGTGCCGCCCGCGACAGGCACGGCGGCGGGCATGGCGGTGAGCGCCGCCACGGCCTCGTCGAGCGAAGCCGGCAGCGTCACCGACTGCGCCGCCTGCGGTGCGTGCGTGGTCACCCAGCTGCCCCTTCCCGGTGTCCCGGCTGTCCCGCCTTTGTTGCCGTACCGTACGTGCTCACAGCCCGGACGTGGCAACTCTGGCACATCTTCCGAGCCGACCGACGAGAGGGTCCGCGAAGGGCATATCCGTACCGGATGTACCGTCTCGCGACGTTGGTCCGTTTTGGAACATCGTCGGCGCCACATGCGGATTGCCACTCTTCGGCGACCGATGTGCGGCTTTTTCCTTACACGGTTCAACCGTCCCAGGGCAACGGGCGCCGGACATGCGAGTTCCGGCCGGGCTCACACGTTTGGGGGCGCACCCTCGATCGGGCGTCCGATGCTGCCCTTCATTCCTTTGGGGGCGGGACGCTTCTGCCACGGCAACGGGCCCCCGGGCGGCCGGTAGTCGACGCCGAGCGCGTCAAGGCGCCTGTAGTGGACCGTCATTCGCCGTTCGAAATCCGCGAAGTCACGGTCGTTGGGTGCGGGCAGCGCGGACCAGGCGACCTCGGCGAAGGCCGCGAGCCTCGGAAAGACCTGGTAGTCGACTCGGGAGCGGTCCTGCATCACCTCCGTCCACACATTGGCCTGGGTACCGAGGACGTGCGCGGCGGCCTCGGGCGACAGGGCCGGGGGAACGGGCTCGAAGCGATAGACGTCCTCAAGGGTGCGTACGTATCCGATGGGCATCGGCTCGTCCGGGCCGCCGTGCTGGCGGTGGTCCAAGTACACGTGCTGCTCGGGGCACATGACGACGTCGTGACCGGCCTCGGCTGCGGCGATACCGCCGGCGTATCCACGCCAGGAGGAGACGGCGGCGCCGGGCGGGAGGCCGCCCTGAAGGATCTCGTCCCAGCCGATGAGACGGCGGCCGCGCTCGGCGAGCCAGGTGTCGAAATGCCGGATGAACCAGGACTGGAGCTCGTCCTCGCCCTTCAGCCCCAGCTCCTCGATGCGCGCCTGGGCGGCCGGGGACGCCTTCCATTGGTCCTTGGGGCACTCGTCGCCGCCGACGTGGACGAACGTGGACGGGAAGAGGTCGATGAGCTC
The DNA here is from genome assembly GCF_045207475.1 of Streptomyces sp. NBC_00885. NCBI lineage: Bacteria > Bacillati > Actinomycetota > Actinomycetes > Kitasatosporales > Streptomycetaceae > Streptomyces > Streptomyces sp. NBC_00885. The sequence goes on along the minus strand of NZ_CP108796.1, from coordinate 5,291,206 downwards.
CTCGAAGACGCCCTCGTAGAAGCGCAGGGTGTTGTCAGTGGGGGCGAGTACGTTCGGATTGATGCCCCAGTTGTCCCACACGGAGAGGGAGGTCGTATCGATGACGTCGGTGTTGCCGAGTTCCGGATATGCGGCGATGGCGGCCTGCGAGTGGCCGGGGATGTCGATCTCGGGGACGACGGTGATATGCCGCTCGGCGGCGTACGCCACGATCTCGCGGATGTCGTCCTGCGTGTAGTAACCGCCGTGCGGCCGCTCGTCCCAGAGCTCGGAGGCGCGATGGCCGTATTTGGTGCGTGCGCGCCAGGCTCCGACCTCGGTGAGCCTCGGGTGGCGCTTGATCTCGACGCGCCAGCCCTGGTCGTCGGTGAGGTGGAAGTGGAAGACGTTGAGTTTGTGTGCGGCGAGCAGATCGAGATAGCGCAGGACGTCGGCCTTGGGCATGAAGTGCCGTGAGACGTCGAGCATGAGGCCGCGCCAGGGGAAGCGGGGGCTGTCCTCGATGACCTGGTCCGGCAGGGCCGCTGTGGCCGTGGTGACGGGCGCCTGGCGAAATGCCTGCGTGCCCAGCAGTTGACGCAGCGTCTGGGCGCCCCAGAAGACGCCCGCCGCGTCGCCGCCGGCGATCTCCATGCCCACTGTCGAGGCCACGGTGAGCCGGTACGCCTCGGGCCGCAGTGAGTTGTCGATGCTCAGGGTGAGCCCGTTGGGCGTGGGCTGCGGCGCGGGCGGGAGCGGCAGGCCGAAGGCCGCGCCGAGTACGGAGCGCAGCCACCGCTCCGTCCGCTCTGTGCCGGGTCCGGCGGTGATGGACGTACGGGCGTCCATGACGAAGCCGCAGCGGTACGGGCCTTCGATGTACGACGGGGCCGGAATCAGGTCCATCACTCACTCCTTGATGGCGCCGCCCAGGCCGGAGACCAGGCGTCGCTGTACGAGTACGAAGAAGACGAGCACCGGGACGGTCATCACAGTGGAGGCCGCCATGATCCCGCCCCAGTCGTTCTCGTCCGGCTTGAAGAAGACCAGCAGCGCCATCGGCAGCGTCGACTGCGAGGTGTCGCTGATGATGAAGGACTTGGCGAACAGGAAGTCGTTCCATGTCGAGATGAACGAGAACACGCTCGTCGCCACGAGGCCGGGAAAGACGAGCGGGAAGAGGATCTGCCACAGAAACCGGGTCCGGCTGGCGCCGTCGATGTACGCCGCCTCCTCAAGTGCCTCAGGGACCGCCTTCACGAAGCCCCGCAGCATCCAGATCGCGAACGGCAACGAGAAGGCGATGTGCGGCAGGATCAGCGAGCCGAGGGTGTTCAGCTGCCCGAAGTCCCGCATCAGGAAGAACAGCGGGATCGTCAGCGCCTCGACCGGCACCATCTGTGCGACGAGAAACATGATCAGCAGGGTCGTGCGGAACCGGAAACGGAACCGGGTGACCGCCGTCGCCGCCAGGAAGGCGATCAGCGCGGAGGCGAGGACGACCACGCCCGCGACGAACAGACTGTTGAGGAAATACCGGCCGAATTCCTGCTGTTCGAAGACGCGGCGGAAGGAGTCGAGCGAGGGGGAAAGCGTCCAGGGACGCGCCTTCGTCGACTGGATCTCGCCCGCCGGTTTGAACGCGGAGAGCGCCATCCAGTACAGCGGGAAAGCGACGACGACCGCGATGACGAGCGCGGATGCCTCGGCAGCGAGGCGCCAGGGGTGCCTGGGGCGGTGCATGCGGACCATGGGGCGCACAGGGCGCACGGGGCGGTGAATGCGGGGCAGGCTCACAGCTCTTCTCCCTGGCGTCGCAGCAGGCGCAGATATACGAGGGTGACGGCGAGCAGAATCAGCAGCATCACGACGCCGATGGCCGAGCCCAGGCTGTACTGGGACGAGGCGAAAGCCTTCTGATAGGCGTACACATTGAGCACGAGATTCTGTCCGGCGATGCCGCCGCCGTTCGTCATCACATAAATCTGGGTGAAGACCTTGAAGTCCCAGATGATCGACTGGATGGTCACAACGACGAGAATGGGACGCAGCATCGGTGCCGTGACGGAGCGCCAGATCCGCCACTGCGAGGCGCCGTCGAGGGAGGCGGCCTCCAGGACTTCGGAGGGGATCGCCTTGATGCCCGCGTAGACGGTGACCATCACGAACGGGAACGAGCACCAGACGACTTCGAGGAGCACGAGCGCGAAGGCGCTGTAGCGCCCGTACGTCCAGGAGAAGTCGCCGAGGCCGAGGAGCCGGTTGACCGGTCCGTAGTCCGGGTCGAAGAGGAAGACCCAGACGGTGGACCCGGTGATGGCGGGGGTCGCCCAGGCGCCGAGGGCGGCGAGCATGAGGGCGAGGCGGGGGACGGCGCGGACGCGCGTGAGCAGGACGGCGAGGGCGCAGCCGACGGCGAGCGTGGCGAGGACGCAGCCGGCGGCGAAGGCGAGCGTGGCGAGCAGGACCTGCCAGAACTGGCTGTCGGCGAAGAGGGTGCGGTAGTTGCCGAGCCCCTGGAAGGTGGTGGGCTCGCCGCCGCTGACCTGGGCCTGGGTGTACTCGAGGAAGGAGATCAGGCCGAGCTGGTAGATGGGGTAGACGAGGAGCGCGCCGAGGACGACGAGCGAGGGCGCGAGGTAGAGCCACGGGGTCCAGCCCCCGCGCTCCCGCCGCGGGGTGAGCGTCCTGGCGGACTTGGGCCGGCGGGCCGATGCCGCTCCGGCTGCCCGGCGCGTCCCCGAGCCGCGGGTGGCGCCCGCCGCCGCAGCTACCCCGCGGCAGGGGCCGGGTCCGTCCGGGGCACCCGACCCAGCCACCTCGCCGCCCTGCGCCGGGATCCCCCCACCCGGGCCGCCCGTGACGCCGACCGACCCAGCGCCGTCGGCCGAGGCGTCGATCCCGCCGACATGCACACCCGCCGCGCCGCGCGAGCCGGGTCCATCCGGGGCACCCGGCCCAACCGCATCGCCACCCTGCGCCGGGATCCCCGCACCTGGGCCGCCCGGGCCGCCCGTCGCACCGGCGGACGCAGCCGCGCCAGTTGGCGCGTCCCCCTCGCCGACAGGCCAACCAGCCCGGTCGTACAGGCCCTCGCCGCCGGGCGCCGGGATCCCCACGCCCAGGCCGACCGGGCCGCCCGTCGCACCGGCGGACGCAGCCGCGCCAGTTGGTGCACCCGCCTCGCCGACAGGCGAACCCGCCCGTTTCCGCTCTGCGTTCGCGTCGTTCGTCATCGCGTTCAGCCCGCGGCAGCGAACGCCGCGTCCATCTTCTTTGCCGCGTCGTCCGACGCCCGCGCCACGTCCTTCCTGCCGCTCACGATCTCCTGGAACATCGTCGGCAGCACCAGCGACGCGTCGATCTGGCCCCAGCCCGGCGAGGCCGGCACGAACTTCGTGCCCGCACCCAGCGTCCGTACAAACGGCTCGACGAAGGGCTCCTTGGTCGCCACCTCCCCGCGCACGTCCGTGTACGTCGGCAGGAAGCCCATCGCCTCGAACAGCTTGCGCTGCGTCTCCTTGCCCGCGAGCTGCTTCATCAGGTCCACCGCCAGCGTGCGGTGCGAACTGCTCTTCAGGACGCCGATGTTGTTGCCGCCCGCGAACGCCGGCGCGATCGAGCCCGCCTGCCTGCCCGGCAGCGGCACGACCGCGTACTTGCCCTTCACCGCGCCCGCCTCCACCGCCTGGTGGCTGAAGTCGCCGCCGACCGCCATCGCCGCCTTGCCGGACGCGAACGCCGTCACCGTCGCGTTGCCGCCCATCGAGGCGCACTTCGCGGCCGGGCAGTTGTCGTCGCCGAAGAGCGAGGTGTACGCCGTGATGCCCTTCCGCGCGGCCGGGCTGTTGATCGCCGCCCTGTACGCACCGCCGCTCTCCTCGGCGAGCTCGCCGCCCTGCGCCCAGATGAACGGCATCGCGCCGTACGTGTACGCGCCGCCGACCGCGAGCCCGTACAGCTCCGGCTTCGCCTTGTGGATCTTCCTGGCGGTGGCGATCAGCTCGTCCTGGCTCTTGGGGGGCGCGATCTCCAACTCCTTGAAGACATCGCTGCGGTAGTACAGCGCCCGTACGCCGACGAACAGCGGCGCGCCGTAGATCCTGCCGCCGACCGTGACCGAGGTCCGCGCCGTCGGGTCGGTGTCCTTCGCCTCGGCCCAGGCGGCGAACTCCGCGCTGACGTCGGCGAGTCCGCCGTCCTTCACGTATCCCGCCGTGTCGGTGTTGCCGTACTCGATCAGGTCCGGCGCGCTCTTCGGGTCGTTGAACGCGGCCTTGACGCGCTGAGCCCGCGTCTCGACCGGTATGTACTCGACCTCGACCTTCGCGTCCTTGTGCGCCGCGCGAAAGGCCGCGACGGCGTCGCCGACGACCTTCTCCTTGGGCTTGTTGTTGACCTCCTGGAAGAGCCAGACGCGCAAGGTGCCGCTCTTGTCGTCCTTCTGGGCGCTGTTGTCGGAGGTCTGGGGTGCGCAGGCGGTGCCGGTGAGACCTGCGAGCACAAGTGCCGCGGCCGGGGCGGCGATTCGGGCGATCAGCTTCATGCGTGCTCCCCTACGAGTAGGCGTTGCACAGAATGCAACGCACGTTTCGTGCTGCACAACACGCAGGAGGCTAAAGCCACGGCCGACAACGGGACAAGAGGTCTCGACCACTCTGTGACCGGCAGAAGCACCCCGTGCAACGGGGAAGGAACGCGAACGGCCCCCGGGACGCGCGTGCATGCGCGTCCCGGGGGCCGTCCCCTGCGGCAGGACTGCCGCTGTCAGACCTGTCGGACTACTTCTTGTCCTTGCCGCCCTTGTCCTTGTCGCCACCAGGGCCCATGGACTCGTAGATCTCCTTGCACATCGGGCAGACCGGGTACTTCTTGGGGTCGCGCCCCGGCACCCAGACCTTCCCGCACAGTGCCACCACGGGAGTGCCCTCGAGGGCACTCGCCATGATCTTGTCCTTCTGGACGTAATGGGCGAAGCGCTCGTGGTCGCCGTCGCCGTGCGACACCTGCGGCGTCGGCTCTACGAGGGTCCCCGCGCCTGTCCCGCGCTCGGGCTCAAGAGTGCTCATAACCGCCAAGGGTACTGAACGCCGCAGCGCTCAGTTCAGCGACGGGTCGTCCGGATAGGTGGCGAACATCGCGAGTTCGCTGCGCTGCCTGCGCAGCACGGCCCGCCACAGGCTCTCCGGCCTGGGCGAGGACACGTCACCCGGCTCCGATTCGACGACGTACCAGGCGCCGTCGTTCAGCTCGTCCTCCAGCTGGCCGGGGCCCCATCCGGCGTACCCCGCGAAGATCCGCAGGGATCCGAGCGCCGCGCCGAGCAGCTCCGGCGGCGCCTCGAGATCGACCAGGCCGATCGCGCCGTACACCCGCCGCCAGCCTAGCGGGCCCTCGTCGCCCGGTATCACGGCGACACCGAGAGCCGAGTCGAGGGAGACCGGGCCGCCCTGGAAAACCACCCCCGGCTCACCGGCGAGCGCGGCCCATCCCTCCAGGATGTCGCCGACCACGACAGGGGTCGGCCGGTTGAGAACCACGCCGAGCGAGCCCTCGTCGTCGTGGTCGAGCAGCAGGACCACCGCCCTGTCGAAGTTGGGATCGGCGAGGGCGGGGGTGGCGACGAGCAGCCGCCCTGTGAGCGAGGACACCTCGGTCATGCGAGACATGATCCCGCATCTTCGCCCTCCGCGGGGAGCGGGCGGCACAGTGTGAGCCCACGCAGCTCAGGGCGCGACACGGGCTCCTGCCGCCCCGAGCCCGAGCGGTGACGCTGCGCAAGGCTGGGTGAACCGAGCGTGTTGTGCCCAATTCATTACGCTCCCGGAGCGTCCTTGGCCTTACGGGACAGGGGTGGACGCCCCTTACCCTTTTCACTTGGCCCCTGTCCGACCACTCCGGAACGCGAGATTCATGACCGGCACCGACGATGTACTGCTTGTCCACGGCGGCACCCCGCTGGAGGGCGAGATCCGCGTCCGCGGCGCGAAGAACCTCGTGCCCAAGGCTATGGTCGCCGCCCTGCTCGGCAGCGAGCCGAGCCGACTGCGTAATGTGCCCGACATCCGCGACGTGCGCGTCGTGCGCGGACTGCTGCAGCTGCACGGTGTGACGGTGCGCCCCGGCGACGAGCCGGGTGAGCTGGTACTCGACCCCTCGCACGTCGAGAGCGCGAACGTCGCCGACATCGATGCCCACGCGGGCTCTTCGCGTATCCCGATCCTCTTCTGCGGTCCGCTGCTGCACCGGCTCGGACATGCGTTCATTCCGGGCCTGGGCGGTTGTGACATCGGCGGCCGGCCCATCGACTTCCACTTCGAGGTGCTGCGCCAGTTCGGCGCGACGATCGAGAAGCGGGCGGACGGACAGTACCTGGAGGCCCCGCAGCGGCTGCGCGGCACCAAGATCCGGCTGCCGTACCCCTCGGTCGGCTCGACCGAGCAGGTGCTGCTGACGGCCGTACTGGCCGAGGGCGTCACGGAGCTGTCGAACGCGGCCGTCGAGCCCGAGATCGAGGACCTCATCTGCGTACTGCAGAAGATGGGCGCGATCATCTCGATGGACACCGACCGGACGATCCGGATCACCGGTGTCGACAAGCTCGGCGGCTACACCCACCGGGCGATCCCGGACCGCCTGGAGGCGGCCTCCTGGGCGTCGGCGGCGCTGGCGACCGAGGGCAACATCTATGTGCGCGGGGCCCAGCAGCGCTCGATGATGACGTTCCTGAACACCTACCGGAAGGTGGGTGGCGCGTTCGAGATCGACGACGAGGGCATCCGCTTCTGGCACCCGGGCGGCGCGCTGAAGGCGATCGCCCTGGAGACGGACGTGCACCCCGGTTTCCAGACCGACTGGCAGCAGCCGCTGGTCGTGGCCCTGACGCAGGCGGCCGGCCTGTCCATCGTCCACGAGACGGTGTACGAGTCGAGGCTCGGCTTCACCTCCGCGCTCAACCAGATGGGTGCGCACATCCAGCTGTACCGCGAGTGCCTGGGCGGCTCGGACTGCCGCTTCGGCCAGCGCAACTTCCTGCACTCGGCGGTCGTGTCGGGCCCCACGAAGCTCCAGGGCGCGGATCTGGTCATCCCGGACCTGCGCGGCGGCTTCTCGTACCTGATCGCGGCGCTGGCGGCGCAGGGGACGTCGCGGGTGCACGGGATCGACCTGATCAACCGTGGCTACGAGAACTTCATGGAGAAGCTCGAGAAGCTCGGGGCGAAGGTGGAGCTTCCGGGCGGCAAGCTCGTCTGAGGCGGGGGGCGCGGGGGCGCCTGCGGCGGGCCTTGTCCCCGCCCCGCCCCTTCCCGAACTGGGGGCAAGCCCCCAGACCCCGTATGCGACCTTCGGCCGCATGTCCTCAAACGCCGGACGGGCTGAATAATTCAGCCCCGCCGGCCTTTGAGGCGCAGGTCCGGGGCCGGAGCCCCGGCTCTTGGCCGGACGGCCCCGTACAGGCCCCTCAAGGCCCCTGCAAAGCGAAAGGCGGCCACCCCAGCCGGGGTGGCCGCCTTTGCTGTTGCCTCGGGGCTTTACTTGCCCTTGGCGGCTTCCTTGAGCTTGGAGCCCGCGGAGACCTTCACGCTGTAACCGGCCGGGATCTGGATCGGGTCGCCGGTCTGCGGGTTACGAGCGGTCCGAGCGGCACGGTGGGTGCGCTCGAAGGTCAGGAAGCCGGGGATGGTGACCTTCTCGTCGCCCTTGGCGACGACCTCGCCGACCGTCTCGGCGAGAGCGGCCAGAACGGCGTCGGCGTCCTTGCGGGTCACCTCGGCGCGGTCGGCCAGCGCGGCCACCAGCTCACTGCGGTTCATGTTGTTACTCCCGTGTTCTTCTTGCCTGTGAGGCGTGAGATCGAAGCCGATGCTGCCAGGGCCCTCGGACAGTCCCCGGACCCGGGTCTGCTGTCAGACCCTCGCGCCCGATTACGCATCCTGCCCCCACCAGCGGCGGGAAAGCCAATCCGGCACCCTCCGGAGTCACACGAAAAGCGCCACTGCCTCGTCGTGGTGACGTTCCGTCGACTCGGTGGAGACTCGTTGTGGAGACTCCGCGGAGCCTCGGGGCTCATGGTCCGCCACCCTAGAGCGGCAGCCACGGCCCCGCGACTCGCGACGCGCCGTGTGTCAGCCCGACGTGGGGCCTGTCACAGAGGCGCCGACCGCCTTGGCGGCGTTGCGGACGGCGCCCGCGACCGCTCCGGCGACCTTCTCGTTGAAGACCGACGGAATGATGTAGTTCGGGTTGAGCTCGTCCTCGGTGACAGTCTCCGCGAGGGCGGCCGCCGCCGCGAGCATCATCTCCGTGTTGACGGTACGCGACTGGGCGTCGAGCAGGCCACGGAAGACACCCGGGAAGACGAGCACGTTGTTGATCTGGTTCGGGAAGTCGGAACGGCCGGTGGCGACAACTGCGGCCGTCTGCCGTGCGATTGCCGGGTCGACTTCGGGGTCCGGGTTCGCGAGCGCGAACACGATCGCGCCGTCGGCCATCGCCGCGACGTCCTGCGCGCCCAGTACGTTCGGGGCGGAGACACCGATGAAGACGTCCGCGCCCACGACCGCTTCCCTGAGGGTGCCCGTGACGCCCTCGGGGTTGGTGTTGTCGGCGATCCAGCGCAGCGGCGAGTCGGGGGCCGCGTCCACCAGGTCCTCGCGGCCCGCGTGCACCACGCCCTGGATATCGGCGACGACGGCGTGCTTGACACCCGCCGCGATCAGCAGTTTCAGGATGGCCGTACCGGCCGCGCCCGCTCCGGACATGACGACCCGTACGTCCCCGACGGCCTTGCCGACCACGCGCAGCGCATTGGTCAGCGCGGCGAGGACGACGATCGCCGTGCCGTGCTGGTCGTCGTGGAAGACCGGGATGTCGAGGGCCTCGCGCAGCCGTGCCTCGATCTCGAAGCAGCGGGGCGCGGAGATGTCTTCGAGGTTGATTCCGGCGAAACCTGGGGCGATCGCCTTGACGATCGCGACGATTTCGTCGGTGTCCTGGGTGTCCAGGCACAGCGGCCAGGCGTCGATGCCGGCGAAGCGCTTGAACAGGGCCGCCTTGCCCTCCATGACCGGGAGCGCGGCCATGGGGCCGATGTTGCCGAGGCCGAGGACGGCGGAGCCGTCGGTGACCACGGCGACGGAGTTGCGCTTGATGGTGAGGCGGCGGGCGTCCTCGGGGTTCTCGGCGATCGCCATGCAGACCCTCGCCACACCCGGGGTGTAGATCATCGAGAGATCGTCACGGTTGCGGATGGGGTGCTTGGACTGCATCTCGATCTTGCCGCCGAGGTGCATCAGGAACGTACGGTCGGAGACCTTGCCGAGGACGACGCCCTCGATGGTGCGCAGTTCTTCGACGATCTCGTCGGCGTGCGCGGTGGAGGCCGCCGCGATCGTGACGTCGATCCGCAGCTTCTCGTGGCCGGAGGCGGTCACGTCCAGGCCGGTCACGGAGCCGCCGGAGGACTCCACGGCCGTGGTCAGCTGGGAGACCGCGGTTCCGCTCGCGGGCACCTCCAGCCGGACCGTCATCGAGTACGAGACGCTGGGCGCCGTTGCCATGACCGGGTTCCTCTGCTTTCGCTAGCTTCATTGCCATGCGGCCGCGGCTGCTGCCCGGCGACGCGTTCCGATGGTCGCACCTACCTGCGAGTAGCAGGTAATAGTGGTCATTTAGTTTTCGGAAACGAGATTCCACCATACGAGATGGGGCAGACTCCGCGGAAGCCGGGGTGGAACCAGGGCCCCAACGAAACAGGTCCGCGTCACCGAGGGGTGACGCGGACCTGTCTCCTGTACGAAGAAGTGGCACCGACCCGCCATGCTCGCCTCGCGGCAAGTGGTCGCTCTGAGCGACGAAGGTTGGGCCCGGGGGCTTGGATCGAGCCGGTGCCAGCACCAGGCTAACAAACGACCCCAGAACCTGATTCCCGCATCGCAGGTTGACTCTCCATCAGGCGCACGCGGGACCCCGATTCAGTCCCGCAGCAAGTCCGGCACACCGTCCGCGTCCGGCTCGTCGCGCCGGCCGGAGACCACCGTGAGCTGCTGGGTCGCCCGGGTCAGCGCCACGTACAGCACGCGCAGCCCGGCCGGGGACTCGTCCGCGATCTCCGCCGGGGAGACGACCACCGTCGCGTCGTACTCGAGACCCTTCGCCTCCAGGGAGCCGAGCGCGACCACCCGCTCGCCGAGCCCGGCGAGCCAACGTGCCGCCTGCTCGCGCCGGTTCATCGCGACCACGACGCCCACCGTGCCGTCGACCCGGTCGAGCAGCCGCTGCGCCTCGGCCCGTACGGCCTTGGCCAGATCGCCGTCCGGGACCACGGCGAAGCGCGGCCGCACGCCCGTGGAGCGGACCGCGGACGGGGACTGCATGCCGGGCATCGCCAGCGCCAGCACCTTGGCCGCCAGCTCGGCGATCTCGGCCGGGTTGCGGTAGTTCACGGTGAGCTGGAAGCGGCGGCGCGGGCGGGTGCCGAGGGCCTCGTCGCGGGCCTCGGCCGCCTCGTCCGGGGACGACCAGGAGGACTGCGCCGGGTCGCCGACGACCGTCCAGGTGGCGTGCCGGCCGCGGCGGCCGACCATGCGCCACTGCATCGGGGTCAGGTCCTGCGCCTCGTCGACGATGACATGCGCGTACTCGGTACGTTCCTGCGCCAGGCGCTCGGCCCGTTCGCGCTGCGTCTCCTCGCGCTGCGGCATCAGCTCCTCGAGACCGGTGAGCTGGTCCAGCGGATCGAGCTCGCGCCTGCGCTTGGGGCGGGCCGGGGTGCCGAGCAGCGTCTGCAACTCGTCCAGCAGCGCCACGTCGTGTACGGAGAGAGCGTCGCGCCTGAGAGAACGGGCGAGGCGGCGCACCTCTCCCGGGTTGAGGATCCGGCGTGACCAGCGCCCCAGCCGTCTCTCGTCGGCCATGGCGGTGAGCACGCCGCGCGGGGTGAGCTCGGGCCACCAGGCGTCCAGGAAGCCGATGAACGCGTCCTCGGAGGCGACGTCCTCGTCGAAGGAGGAGCGCAGCTCTGCGGCGAGCTCGGGGTCGGTGTGCCGCGTTCCGTTGCCGGACTTGGCGTACAGGGCGTCCAGCAGCAGCCTGCGGGCGCGCGGGCGCAGCAGATTGACGGGCGCGGTGCCGCCCAGGACGTTGTGGCGGATGCGCTGGAGCTCGTCGGCCTCCAGCTCCAGCCGTCGTCCGAAGGCGACCACACGCAGCCGTGTGGGCGTCCCCGCGGGCCCCTGCGTCCCCCTCTCGGGCTCCTCGCCGAAGGCGAGCTGCGCCGAGGGCGCGGGCGGCGGCATCTCCAGCGCGCCCCGCGCGGCCTTGCGCAGCACCTTCAGCATCCGCGAGGAGCCCTTGACGCGGGCCACGGCCGGATCGTCGTACGCCGTCGCCTCAGCGCCGTCGACCAGATTGCCGACGGCCCGGATCGCGACCTGTCCCTCCTCGCCCAGCGAGGGCAGCACGCCCTCGGTGTACGCGACCAGCAGCGGGGTGGGCGAGACGATCAGGATGCCGCCCGCGTAGCGCCTGCGGTCCTGGTAGAGCAGGTATGCCGCCCGGTGCAGGGCCACCGCGGTCTTGCCGGTGCCCGGCCCGCCCTCCACATACGTGACGGACGCGGCGGGGGCCCGGATCACCAGGTCCTGCTCCGCCTGGATGGAGGCGACGATGTCGCGCATGGTGTGGCTGCGGGCCTGTCCCAGCGCCGCCATCAGCGCGCCGTCCCCGATGACCGGGAGCTCGGCCCCGTCCAGCGTGGCGCTGAGCTCCGGGCGCATCAGGTCGTCCTCGACGCCGAGGACCCTGCGGCCCTTGGAGCGGATGACCCTGCGGCGTACCACCCGGCCCGGATCGACCGGTGTCGAGCGGTAGAACGGGGCGGCGGCCGGGGCGCGCCAGTCGATGACCAGCGGCGCGTAGTCGGAGTCGAGAACCCCGATACGGCCGATGTGCAGGGTCTCCCCGATGTCGGCCGTGCTGTCCGCGCGTACGGCGTCGTCGGCGGGCTCGATCGAGGTGTACGCCCCGTCCGGGCCCTTCTGGCCGTCCTTGCCCCGCAGCAGATCGATGCGGCCGAAGAGGAAGTCCTCGAATTCGTTGTTCAGCCGGTTGAGGTGAATACCGGCCCGGAACACCTGGGCGTCCCGCTCCGCGAGCGCGCCCGGCGTACCGACCTGGCCGCGCTTGGCGGCGTCGTGCATCAGGAACTCCGCCTCGTGGATCTTCTCCTCGAGGCGGCGGTACACCCGATCCAGATGTTCCTGTTCGACGCCGATCTCACGGTCTCGCACCGTGTCGACGGCGGATTCGACCATGGAATCAACAGCGGCATCCTGCGCGGCCACCGAGGCCCCCTTCTGACGTGCACTGGGCAGCCGTCAACCGTACGCGAAGGGGGCGAATCTGTCAGGCGTCAACTTTCACGCGTCAACCTCCACGAGCCGCTTTCCGTCGAAGGTGCGGACCTCGAAGTGATCGATCTCGTTCCGGTCCATCGCGGCTCCGCCGTGGACGTAGAGCGGGTTCTTTGCCGTCTTGACCGGGCTGTCGGCGATGCCGTAACCCCACTTCGGAACGGCCCAGGAGGTCACGACCTCCTCCTCGCCGGTCTTGGAGACGGCGATCAGACTGCACTTCTGCGGACCCGTGACGTTCTTCAGTTCGAGAACGGTGTGGGTGCCCCAGGCCTTCTTCTCCAGGCCGACGGTCGCGCTGACCTTGGTCGTCGCGTCGGTGGCCTTGACCTTCTCTTCCATGTGGTTGAAGAAGGCGTCCTCGGCGGGACTGGTGGGGTGCGGATCGCTGGTCGCCTGGTTCGTGCCGGTGTCGTTGGCCGTGACCACGACCGCGACGGCGGGACCGCCGATGATCAGGGCCGCGGCGGCCGCGACCAGATACATCCCGCGCCTGCGCTTGGCCTCCCGCTTGGCGGCGACCTCGTCGAGCAGGCCGCCGAGCAGCTGCGGGCTGGGAGCCGTGGGCACGACGGGGACCGCACGCGGCGGTGGGACGTCCAACCAGCTCGGCTCGGACTGCCTGCCGCGCATGTTCAGCACATTCGACTGCTGCGGTGGTGCCGGGGCCTCCGCCAGCATGGCCAGCATCGGCTCCATCCCGGAGAACTCTTCGAGGTGGGCGGCGCAGATGTCACAGCCCGCCAGGTGCATCTCGAACGCGGAGGCGTCCGCGTCGTCGAGAATGCCGAGCACATACGCGCCGACGGCGTCGTGAACGGATTCCTGCTCGTACATGGTCATGCCGTGACCCCCCTCTCCTCCAGAGCGAGCTTCATGGAACGCAGTGCGTAGAACACCCGCGAACGCACCGTCCCACTGGGTATGCCGAGCGTCTCGGCCGCCTCATTGACCGTTCGCCCCTTGAAATACGTCTCGACAAGAACTTCCCTGTGGGCGGGCGTCAAATCATCGAGTGCATCTGAGAGCGTCATCAGCCACAACGCCTTGTCGATCTCGTCCTCCGCGGGCATGACCTCCAGCGGCGACGGATCGACCTCCTGCGGCCGGGCCTGCCGGCTGCGGTGACCGTCGATGACGATGCGGCGTGCGACCGTCACCAGCCAGGGTCGGACAGAGCCGGTCGCTCGGTTGAGCTGACCGGCGTTCTTCCAGGCACGGATGAGCGTCTCCTGCACCACGTCCTCGGCTCGCTGGCGATCGCCGGCGACGAGACGGAGTACATAGGCGAGCAGAGGTCCCGCATGTTCGCGATAGAGCGCACGCATCAGCTCCTCATCAGGTGCTGAGGAGTCGTTGCGTGGCTTCTCACTGCGATGCCGGGCCCTCTGCGGACGGTCATCGGCCACGGCGGCATCCTTGCGCACCTGAACCTCCCGGTCGAGACCCTGTTTTTTCGGCTGACTGCTTCTCCCCCTTCTCTACGGGGACCACGGGCGCATCACTCAACGTCCGCCGAAAAACTTTCAAGATCTTTTACAAGTGCGCCGCAGCGGTGCGCCGCCGGTGCCTGGCGACGCGTTCGCGGTTCCCGCACACCTCGCTGGAACACCAGCGGCGCCGCCGCCCGCGGGACGTGTCCAGGTATACGCGGCGGCAGTTGTCGCCCTCGCACTGCCGCAGCCGTGCCCTGGCCGCCGGGTCGGTCAGCAGGTCCACGGTGTCGCGGGCGATCGCCGCCAGCAGCGCCCCGCACTCGGGCGCGGCGCTCAGCGCCCGTACCAGGGAGCCGTCCCCGTCGGGTACGGCTCTGATGGCGGGCGGCGCTCCCGCCGCGAGGGCGTTGACGCGCTCCAGCGCGGACTCGGCGCGCCGGCCGTCGATCTGTGCCCGTATCAACTGGCCCACGCAGTCCCGCAGTTCGACGAAGCGCGCCACCCACCCGATGTCGAAGGCCGGGAGCGCCGTCCCCGCGGGCACCAGGCCCGCCCCCACCAGCCAGCGGCCGAGCCGACCGGCCTGGGCCAGCGCCTCGCGCCCTTCGGCGGCCGATTCCGCGGTCGCCATCAGATCCAGGCAGATCCGCCCGGAGTCGAACCTCCAGTCGTAGGAGGCTGCACCCGTCGCGCCTGCCGTCATGCGCCTGTCACCGCCTAGGGGTCACTGCCGGGTCTCCCCTCCAGAGTGCCCGTCCGAACGTGCGGCCGGAACCCCTCCTCCCCGGGAGGCTAGGGGGTGTCTTTCGGATCTTGCCGGGCTCGCGTGCCCTGGCACGCACTCCCCCGTAGCCCTTCGGGCACGGGAGGTGCCCCCACGCCGCGTTGCGTCAGTCGCCGACGCTCCGCGTCGGCTCCTTCCTCCGCCTTGCGATCGCACGCACCAGACCCCGCTCACTGATCCGGCCTGATCCAAAAGACACCCCCTAACTGATCGTTTCAGAATGAACTGCTGCGTGGATCTTGGAAGTTGGGTGTTGTGCCGACATGATCTGTTGGGTGTCCGCTGATCTTGTGCCTGATGACCTGTGGGAACGTGTGGCCCCGTTGTTGCCTGCTCGTCCGCCCAGGCGGCACCGGTATCCCGGGCGGTTGCCCGCAGATGACCGGGCTGCCCTGCGTGGCATCGTCTACGTGTTGTGCAAGAGCGTGAGCTGGCGGGACGTTCCGGCGGAACAGGTCGGCTGCAGCGGTGTGACGGCCTGGCGGCGTCTGCGGGACTGGACCGAAGCCGGCGTCTGGCCGCAACTGCATGAGGTGCTGCTGGCGGAGCTGCGGGCCGCGGGTCTGCTGGACATGGACGACGCTGCGATCGACGGCTCGCACGTCCGGGCGCTCAAAGGGGGGCTCACACCGGACCTTCGCCGGTCGACCGGGCTCGGCCCGGCAGCAAGCACCACTTGATAGTCGACCGGCATGGCACCCCGCTGGTCGTCTCGCTGACCAGCGGGAATCGTCACGATGTCACTCAGCTGATGCCCCTGCTGGACGCGATGCCCCGCATCCGCGGGGTTCGAGGTCGGCCACGTCACCGACCAGGCCAGCTGTTCGCAGACCGCGGCTACGACTACGACAAGTACCGTCGTCTTGTCCGGGCCCGCGGCATCACACCGAAGTTCGCCCGGAAAGGCACCGCGCACGGCTCCGGACTGGGGAAGACCCGCTGGGTTGTCGAGCGGACCTTCGCCTGGCTCCACCAGTTCAAGCGACTCCGGATCCGCTACGAGATACGCGCCGACCTCCACCTCGGACTGCTCCAACTCGCCTGCAGCATCATCTGCTTGAGACGACTCCGAACCTCATTCTGAAACGATCAGTAAGCCGCACCCCACGCGTCAGTCGCGCGCGACGTCCGGTGCGACGTCCTCGTAGCGCTCGGCGGGCGCGGAGCTGCGGGCGCTCGGCGCGGCAGCGGGCTTGCCGCAGAAGGCCGCGTCCAGCGTCCTGGCCATCACGCCGAGCACATCCCCGTTGTTGGAGGTGTTGGCCAGCGCGGTGATGCTGCGGCTGCCGTCCTTGGAGGTGAAGGAGTACGTGTAGTAGCCCTGGACGGTGCCGGTGTGCCCGTACACGGAGACACCGCAGGACAGATCGCGGCGGCGCAGTCCGAGGCCGTAGCCCTGGGTGCTGTTGACCGGCACCCACTGCCGCATCTGTGTCAGCAGAGGGGCCGGGAGCAGACTGCCCTTCAGCAGCGCGGAGAAGAAGGTGTTCAGATCACGGGTGCTGGAGATCATCGCGCCCGCGCTCTGGGCCCAGGAGACGGTCTGCCGGGTGGAGTCGACGAGCGGTGCTCCCGCCTCGTCGGGCCGGAGATAGCCCTTGGTGTGACGGCCCGGGAGGGCGGTGTCGGGGTGAACGTAGAAGGTGTCGCGCAGCTTCAGCGGCTCGATGATGCGATGGCGGTACTCGGTGCGCACCGAGTGTCCGATGAGCTTCTCGATGAGCTGTCCGACGACGACGAAGTTGGTGTTGGAGTAGTCGTAGGCGGTGCCGGGTTGAACCGTCAGGGGCTTGGCGAGGGAGAGGTCGACCAGCTCCTGGAACGTGAAGACCTTGTTGCGTACGGATTCGAAGCCCGGGACCGTCTTGTCGAACATGTCGTTGGTGTAGTCGTACAAACCGCTGCGGTGGCTGAGCAGATGACGCACCGTGATGCGGTTGTCGGGCAGCAGGCCCGGCAGATAGGTGTTGACCGAGGTGTCGAGGTCGAGCCTTCCCTCGCCGACGAGTTGCAGCAGGACCACCGAGGAGAAGCTCTTGGTGACGCTGCCGATGCGGAAGCGGTCCTCGGTGCCGATGGCCCGTCCGGTGGCCCGGTCGGCGACACCCTCGCTCGCCTTGTACACCGTGCCGTTGTCGTCGATCCTCGCCATCGCGCCGGGAGCGCCCTTGCCCAGCGCGTCGCGCAACACCGCTCTCAGGCCCGCGAGATCGGGAGCCGGGTCGGTGGTCGCCGCTAATTGCGGCGCGGAGGGCGGCTGCGCGGACGCGGCCTGCGCGGGGACTGCCAGCAGAGACAGCAGGACGGCGCCGACAGCCGTACCTCTGCTCACCATGCCTGAGACCATCTGGTTTGTTCTCCATTCCGGTGCGAGCCGCGCCGCGGATGCGGACGCCGGCACAGTCTGTACGCACCGGACCCCCCGTCAGGTTGCAACGACCGGACCTACGTCGAAGTCATGAAGAACAGGCAGCCCACCGCCGCACGCGTCAGGCGTCCGCGTACTTGGTGTCGGCGGCCGGGTCCAGGGCTAGCCGGTAGCCCCGCTTGACGACGGTCTGGATGATTTTGGGCGCACCGAGCGCCGTACGCAGCCGGGCCATGGCCGTCTCGACGGCGTGCTCGTCCCGCCCGGCGCCCGGCAGGACGCCCAGCAGGTCGGAGCGGGAGACGACCCAGCCGGGGCGCCGGGACAGGGCACGCAGCAGGGCCATTCCGGCCGGCGGCACGGGCCGCAGGTCCTCGTCGACCAGGACGGCGTGACCACGGATCTCGACGCGGCGGCCCGCGACCGGGAGCGTACGGGCCCGGGAGGGCAGCTCCAGGCCTATCAGCTGTACGAGCGGGCCGAGCCGGAATCGTTCGGGCTGCACCGTGGCGACGCCGTGGGCCTGCAGCGGCAGCGCGGTGACCGGCCCCACGCAGGCGGCCAGCACATCGTGGTCCAGGGCGTGCAGCAGCTCGGGGAGCAGTCCCCGGGTCTCGGCGCGGGAGAGCAGCGAGGCTGCGGCGGGGGCGCTGGTGAAGGCGAGGGCGTCCAGGGCACGTGCGACGGTCGCGTCCAGGAGCCGGTCGACGGGCCCGAGGTCCTCCGGCGCCATCCACCGGTAGACGGGCACGACGACGACATCGGCTCCCCCGGCCCGTAGCGACTCGACGAATCCGGGCAGCGGCTCGCCGTGCAGCTGGAGCGCGATCCGGCGGCCCGCGACCCCCTCGGCGAGCAGCCGGTCGAGGACCTCGGCCATGGACTCGGAGGCCGGGGACCACTCCTCGGTGAGCCCGGCGGCACGGATCGCCCCCTTGACCTTCGGCCCGCGGGCGAGCAGCTCGACCCCGCGCAGCCGTTCCAGGAGCTTTTCGCCGTGCCCCCAGCCGTCAGCGGCCTCCACCCAGCCGCGGAATCCGATGGCGGTGGTGGCGACCACCACGTCGGGCGCGTGGTCGATCAGTTCCTGGGTGGCTGCGAGGAGTTCGGCGTCGTCGGCGAGCGGGACGATGCGCAGGGCGGGGGCGTGCAGGACGCTTGCCCCGCGACGGCGAAGGAGCGCACCGAGTTCGTCGGCGCGCCGTGCGGCGGTGACGCCGACGGTGAAGCCGGCGAGCGGCCCGTGCTGATGGTCTTGCATATGGCGTCCCCAGACGTGGTTCCCCAGACGTGCGGATGGGACGACCGAGCCTGCCAACGGTGCGTGACAGGCTCGGTGCGCCCGGATTTCGCGGGTGTTACACCTCTGCGTAGCTGAGCTGCGGCTTCGCCTCCGCGACGGGCTGCGCGGCGACGGCGGGCCGGCGAACGTATACCGCCCAGGTCACGGTGAAACAGGCCGCGTAGAAGAGGAGGAAGGCGACGAAGGCGGAGGTGCCGGTGCCCGCAGTCAGGAAGGACTGGCGGAAGGCGAGGTTGATGCCGAGCCCGCCGAGTGCGCCCACCGCGCCGATGAGCCCCATGGAGGCACCGGAGAGCCTGCGCCCGTAGGCGGCGGCCGCCTCGCCGGACATGCCCTTCGCGACCGCCTTCGCCTGGAAGATGCCCGGGATCATCTTGTACGTGGAGCCGTTGCCAACCCCGGTCAGCACGAAGAGTGCGATGAAGGCGGTGGTGAACAGGGGCAGCGACTTCTCGACGGAGGCGGCGACGACGGCCCCGGTGGCCAGGCCCATGCCGAGGAAGTTCCACAGGGTGATGCGTGCGCCGCCGTAGCGGTCGGCGAGCCAGCCGCCCACGGGGCGGATCAGCGAGCCGAGGAGCGGGCCGATGAAGGTGATGGACGCGGCCTGCAGCGGCGTACGCCCGAACTGTGTCTGCAGCACCAGACCGAAGGCGAAGCTGTAGCCGATGAAGGATCCGAAGGTGCCGATGTAGAGGAAGGACATGATCCACGTGTGCGGGTCCTTGACGGCTTCCTTCGAAGCGCCGGTGTCGTTCTTGACCGGGGCGAGGTTGTCCATGAAGAGCGCGGCACAGATCGCGGAGACGGCGATGAACGGGATGTAGATCCCGAGCAGCATGCGCGGTCCGCCGGACGCCCCGATGACGGCGAGCCCGACCAGCTGTACGACGGGCACTCCGATGTTGCCTCCGCCCGCGTTCAGTCCGAGCGCCCAGCCCTTCTTCCGCAGCGGGAAGAAGGAGTTGATGTTGGTCATGGAGGAGGCGAAGTTGCCGCCGCCGACGCCGGTGAGCATCGCGACCAGCATGAAGGTCGTGTACGAGGTCCCCGGCTCCATCACCACGAAGGCGGCGACCGTCGGCAGGAGCAGCATCGACGCGGCGACGATGGTCCAGTTACGGCCGCCGAAGCGGGCGACGGCGAAGGTGTACGGGACCCGGATGAAGGCCCCCACCAACGTGGCCATGGCCACCAGGAAGAACTTCCCGGCCGGGTCGATTCCGTACTCCGGTCCCATGAACAGGACCATGACGGACCACAGGGTCCAGATCGAGAACCCGATGTGTTCGGAGAGAATCGAGAAAGCCAGATTGCGCCTGGCGATCCGCTCGCCCTTCGCCTCCCAGAACGACTCGTCCTCGGGGTCCCACTGTTCGATCCACCGGCCAGCCATCACGTGCCTCCACGGTCCTCGGGGTGTGAAGGGGACGTTATGGATGGCTCGTTTCGGTCCCGGTGGCGCGAGGTGACCGGGGCGAAACCTTGCTCTCACCCGGCCCTCAGCGCCGGTGTGAGCCGCTCTCCGTCTGCCGCGCCTTCCTGCTGCCGTTGGGCCACAGCCGCGGACGGCGCTTGGCCGCCAGGTCCTCGATCCAGCCGACGGCCACGATCATCAGCCCGATCAGCGGCCAGACCACGAGGAACATCAGGATCGTGTACGTCGCCTCCAGGGTGCTGCCCAGGTGCGCGTCCACGAAGGGGATCTCCCACAGCAGGTCCAGCACGGGGATCGTGGCCATGATCAGGGTGTTGTGCCAGAGGTAGATCGTCACCGCGCGGTTGTTGGACAGCGTGACGTACTTGTCGAAGCGGGCGAGCTTTCCGGGCAGCTCCTGCCAGGACGGGGAGTACTGCAGCAGGATCACCACGAAGCCCAGCGACCAGGTGGCCTGGGCCAGCGGGATGTCGTTGAGGTCCCAGCCGTCCACGGTCTGGTGGCCCGATGCCCACCACAGGCCGAAGGCCATCAGCAGCGTGGAGCAGGACATCACGGCATAGCGGGGAATCTGTTTCAGCAGGCCCTCGTGGTGGGCGAAGCCGAGCACCCAGCAGGAGCCGAAGACCGCGAAGTCGGAAACGGCATTGCCGGTCTCGCCGGGGATCTTCACCAGGCCGGTGCCGACGATCGCGGTGAGGCCGAGCGGCGCGAGGAGCGTCACCCAGGGCAGCCGGCGAAAGGCCCAGAGCAGCAGCGGCGAGGCGATGACGAACCAGAGGTAGGCGCGCAGATACCAGAGCGGACCCACCGCCTGGACGGCCCAGGTGTCCTCCAGCAGACCGGCCTTGTCACCGATGCTCCAGGGGAATTCGGGGGCGCCGAGCGGGACGACGTAGCAGAACAGCCTGACGAACCACCACAGCCCCTCCTCCTTGACGGGCTTCCAGCCGGCCACGAAGAGCATGACGAGCATGACGGCGCTGAACGCCCACAGCGGAGGGAGCAGCCTGCGGATACGGCCGCGGATCACCCCGAGCGCGGGCCGCGACAGCGAACGCGCCATCAGCGAGCCCGCGAGCGCGAACATCACGCCCATGGAGGGGAACAGGATCGTCAGCCAGGCCCAGCCGAATATGTGGTAGACGACGACACGGACCAGGGCGACGGAGCGCAGCAGGTCGAGATAGCGGTCGCGGCCCGGCCCGGCGGCAGGCGCGGCGGGCCCCAGGTCCGGCGCCGCGGCGGCGGTGGAAGTGTGGCTCACGCGACCGGCCTCCGGTCCTCATCACTGCGCCGCTGGCTGGGTATGACGCCCGGCGCCTCGACCACTCCCGTACGCCGCAGCTTCTGCCAGCGCAGCCGGCCGCCGGTCAGTGCGGTGATCCAGGACTGCAGCAGTACGACGTACATCAACTGCCGGTACAAGAGCTGCTGGAGCGGCAGCGAGATCAGAGGGAGCATGCGCTCGCGATCCAGCCGGAACGCGTACGCGGCGCACACGGCCTGGACGGCGAGGACGCCCAGCCAGGCGGCGACCGTCTTCTGGGTGGGGCCGAAGACCAGCCCGTACAGCAGGAAGACGTCGATCAGCGGGGCCAGCAGCGGGGCGAGCACCATGAACAGCGAGACCAGCGGCAGGCCCACGCGGCCGAAGCGGCCCGAGGGGCCGCGCTCCACGAGGGCGCCCCGGTGCTTCCAGATGGCCTGCATCGTGCCGTACGACCAGCGGTAGCGCTGCGACCACAGCTGCTGCACGGTCTCGGGGGCCTCGGTCCAGGCGCGGGCCCGCTCGGCGTAGACGACGCGCCAGCCGTCGCGGTGGATGGCCATGGTGATGTCGGTGTCCTCGGCGAGGGTGTCCTCGCTCATGCCGCCGACACGGTCCAGGGCCTGGCGGCGGAAGGCGCCGACTGCGCCGGGGATGGTGGGCATACAGCCCAGCAGGTCGTACATGCGGCGGTCGAGGTTGAAGCCCATGACGTACTCGATGTGCTGCCAGGCACCGATCAGGCTGTCCCGGTTGCCGACCTTGGCATTGCCCGCGACCGCGCCGACGCTCGGGTCGCCGAAGGGCTGGACCAGCTCGCGCACGGTGGACGGCTCGAAGACGGTGTCGCCGTCCATCATCACGACGATGTCGTAGCGGGCGTTCCGGATGCCTCTGTTGAGGGCCGCGGGCTTTCCGGAGTTGGGCTGGCGTACGACGCGGACGCGCGGCAGCCGCAGCGCCTCGACGATGCCCGCCGTACCGTCCGTGGAGCCGTCGTCGATGACGATGACCTCGATGGGGTGGTCGCTCGCCGTCAGCGAGCGGACCGTGTTGGCTATGCATTCGCGTTCGTTGTACGCGGGGACCAGCACGGACACCGGGCGGGTGACCGCCGGGCCCCAGCTGAAGCCGCGCCTGCGCACCTTGCGGGCGTGTGCGAAGGAGAGGATCAGCATCAGCCCGAAGCGCGCGATGACGAGCACGCCGATCACGGCCAGACCGACGACCAGGACCTCGGTGGTGTTCTCCGAGAAGGCGACCGCGGAGACGAAGGCCTTGCCCTTCCACAGCTCGGGGCCGGTGACCTTGGTGTGGGCGCTGGGCGCGTCGAGCGCCTCGGTGAGGTTGGTGAAGCGGTAGCCCCGCTCCTTCATCTGCGGCAGGAAGCGGCCGAGCGCCGCGACGGTCTGCGAGCGGTCGCCTCCGGAGTCGTGCATCAGCACGATCGAGCCGCTGGTGCCCTTGGGGGTGGCCCGCTTGATGATCGCGTCGGCGCCGGGGCGCTTCCAGTCCTCGGAGTCGGTGTTGTTGAGGACGGTGATGTAGCCGCGGCTGCCGATGTACTGGGTGACGGGCCAGGACTTGTTGTCCAGGGCGTCGGAGAAGGAGGAGTACGGCGGGCGGAACAGCGAGGTGTGGATGCCGGCCGCGCCCGCGAGCGCCAGCTGGTTCTGCGAGAGCTCCCAGGCGATGCGGTCGGTGGACTGGTAGGACAGGTCGGGGTGGTTGAAGGTGTGCAGCCCGACCTCGTGGCCCTCGCGGACCATCCGTTCCACCAGCTCGGGGTGGCGCGAGGACATGGTGCCGGTGACGAAGAAGACGGCGTGCGCGTCGTACTGCTTCAGCTGGTCCAGGACCTTCGGCGTCCAGACGGGATCCGGACCGTCGTCGAAGGTCAGCACCAGCCTGCGGTCGGGGATGGTCATCGCCTTGGGCGCCGTCTTGTCGCGCGCGTCGATGACCGGTCCGCCGCGCAGGATCTTCTCGGGGACCTGGTCGGTCGGGGCGGGCGGCCGTACGCGGTGGTCGGCCAGGATCTCGCTGTGCACATAACCGCGCAGCATCAGCATCGCGAGCAGGGCGACCAGGATGAGGACGGGCAGCAGATAGCGCATGGGCATTCTGCGCCGTGCGACGCGCCGGGCCCGGCGCCGCCGGCCCCTGCTGTCGGGGAGTGTCATTTAGAGCGCGCCTTCTTGCACGGGTGGATCGGTGGGATTCGTCGACGGTCCCGGATCGGACGGGGTGGGCACCGGGGGACTCGCGTCCGGGCCGGGCCCGGGGGAGCTTCCGCCGCCGCCCGGCGTGGCGGACGCGGATGCCCCGCCCGGAGCGGGCACTGGCTGGCCCGAGGGCTGGGGAACCGCGGTACCGGAGGTGCCGGGGCCCGGTCCGGCCGGGAGCCCGCCGGCGGCGCCGCTCGACGCGGAGCCGGAAGGCTGGGGCAGTACGGCGCCGGTGGAGTCGGTGGGAGCCGGCCCGCCGGGTACGCCGCCGGGCGGGACCTGCGCGGATGTGCTGTCGCTGGGGGCGGGCTGTATCTCGACCTTGTCGGTCTGCTCCTTGTCGCCCTGGCCGAACCCGGGCAGCAGGGGCGCGGCGGAGTTGCCGCCGACGAGGGCGACGACGAGCGTCACGGCGTAGCAGGCGCAGGCAATGGCCAGGACCCAGCCGAGTCGGCGGAACTTCTTGCTGCGGCGGCCGCTCTCGTCGACGAAGACCGGCCCGTCCGAGGCGTCTTGGACGGCAGAACCGGCAGTCCCGGCCGGCAGATCCCCCAGTATTCGGCCAATGCCGTCCAGCTGGATCGTTACCTCGTTCGGCTCATGCGTATGACCGATACGGGCATCTTCTTGCCAATTCTCCACTGCTGTACGCACATCCCCCACTGGCTGAAATCGAGCGTGCGCACGACTGCCCGGACACTGCCGGACTGGATCCCCACCCAATCCGCGCACCCTCTACCACACTCACCCGGACCCAGAATGTAGCGCACGCCGGTGGCATCTCGTGCTCTTGTGTCAGTTGTTGTCACTCATCAGCGACATATCACCTTCAGGCAACCATGCGTTGGCATCCCGTTCCAGCCAGCCCTCTTGCCCGGCCAGATCGGCGGCTGCCGCCCGCAGCGCGTCCACCCCGGGGTGACCGATTCCTTTTCGCCACACCATCGAGACCGGCGACAGCGGTACAGGGTCGACGATCGGGCGCAGCACGATGCCGGGCACAACCGGAAAATCCACCACCGCCAGCACCGGGGTACGCGTCTTCGCCATCACCCGCCGGAACTCCTCGAAGCCGATCGCCACAGGCGCGGGCGGCGCGATCGTGATCCCGCGCCCGGCGAAGAGCCGCCGCGCCAGATCCGTCCACTCCAGGGTCGCCGGATTGCCCGCACCGGCATATACGGTCTCGCCGGCGAGCGCGTTCAACGGGATCCGCTCCCGCTCGGCGAGCGGGTGGTCATGCGGCAGCAGGACGGCCATCGGCTCGTACCGCACGGGCTGATGGGACAGCAGCGCCCGCACGGAGGGTTCCAGTCCGGCAAGGCGCCCGAAGGAGACGTCGAGCCGCCCGGCGACGATCTCGGCGGCGGCGCCGGTGAGACCGCTCTGGAAGCGGGCCATCAGCTCACAGTCCGGGGCGAGTTCCCGGGCCCGGGCCAGCACCCGGCCCGATGCCATGCCCTCGGTGTTGAGGTCGACGAGCAGCGGCCGCGAGGCTCCCGACGCGGCCGCAAGCAGCTCGTCCTGCGCCTCGAGCACCCCGCGCGCGTACGGCAGCAGCCGCTCGCCGTCGCCGGTGAGCGTCACCTGGCGGGTGGTCCGTACGAAGAGCTCGGCACCCAACTCCCGCTCCAGTCGCCGTATGTCACGGCTGAGGGCCTGCTGGGCGACATACAGCCGGGCGGCGGCACGAGTGAAGTGCAGCTCGTCGGCGACGGCGACGAAGGCACGCAGGAGGCGGGGGTCCAGGTCTCGGGGCACGCGGTCGAATTTACATCGGGGGTGTGTCAATGGGGCCTGAGCAGGTGTTGGACGCTGCGAGCGCCTCGCGGCGAGGGTTGCTCCATGCCGCATCCAGTCGACTCCGCGCGCCATCCAGCCCCTCCGGCGATCGAGGACCGGGGTCCGGGGCGCAGCCCCGGACCCTACCGACGGCTCTTCGCGCCGCACGGCGCGCTCGCCTTCACCGCCGGCAATCTCCTGGCCCGGCTCCCCATGGGCATGTTCAGCATCAGCGCCGTCATCATGATCGCCGCAGCCCGTGGCTCGTACGCCCTCGCGGGAGCCGTCACCGCGACCGGCCTCGCCGCGACCGCGCTGGTCGCGCCGTGGACCGCGCGGCTCGTAGACCGGCACGGGCAGGCCCGGGTCGCGGTGCCCGCCACCGCGCTCGCCGTGCTCGGTTCGCTCGCCCTGCTGCTGTGCGTACGCCTCGACGCACCCGACTGGACCCTGTTCGCCGCGTACGCCGCGACCGCAACCACCCCCAACACGGGCGGCATGTCCCGCGCCCGCTGGGCCCATCTGCACCGCGGCGACCCGGCCGCACTGCACACCGCGAACTCCTTCGAGCAGGCCGCCGACGAGCTGTGCTTCATGCTCGGCCCGGTGCTCGCCGCGTTCCTGTGCTCCGCGCTGTTCCCCGAGGCGGGCACGTTGACGGGGGCGATCCTGCTGCTCACCGGCGTACTGGTCTTCGCCGCCCAGCGCGCCACCGAGCCGCCGGTCGCCGCCCACGCGGCGCGGACCCGCTCTCCGCTGCGTATGCCGGGTATGGCCCCGCTGCTCGCGGTCTTCCTCGCGACGGGCGCGGTCTTCGGCTCGATGGAGGTCGTCACGATCGCTTTCGCGGAAGGGCGGGGGCATGCGAGCGCAGCGGGTGCGGTGCTCGGGCTCCAGGCCGCGGGTTCGTGCGTGGCCGGCCTGGCGTACGGCAGGTTCCGCCCCGCCCGGCACCTTGGCCGCCGCCTTCTGATCTGCCTCGCCGCGATGACGGTCCTGATGGCGCTGCCCCTGCTGGCCGCCATCATGAGTTCGCTTTCGGCCGTTGCCGTGGCCCTTCTTGCGGCGGGCATGGCCACCGCCCCGACGATGGTCACGGGGATGACGGTGGTCCAACGCCTCACGCCCGAGAGCCAGTTGAACGAGGGCATGACCCTCGCGGTCACCGCTCTGCTCGGTGGCATAGCGGCCGGTTCGGCGGCGGGCGGATGGACGGTGGAGCACACGAGCACGGCGCAGGGATATCTGGTGCCCGTCGCGGCGGCGGCGACCGCGCTGCTGCTTGCCGCGGCGGGGCGGACCGAGCGGTACTGAGCCCCCTGCGGATCCCGCCGCGGACGGGGCGATACGCTGCACCGCCCCCGAAGCGGGGGCATATGTTCCGCTCAGTGGAGGGGCCCCATGGCCATCAAGAAGGCAACCATCCAGCAGCAGGTGGCTGCCGCCATCGCACAGGCCAACCCGGCCGACCGGCCGATCGTCACCATCCAGGCGATCGCAGGACCGAGTGTCTGGCTGATGAGCATGCTCGGTCTGATAGGCCAGGCGTTTCTGACGTACTACTTCATCACGGTGACCGAGCAGGCCGTGGTCATCCACAAGGCCGCTCGGATGAGCAACCGTCCGCAGGAGGTCGTCTTCGCGCTGACGCCTGCCGAGGTCACGGGAATGGTCGGTGAGATCCAGCGCAACACCCTCTGGAGCTCGTTCCGCTTCCAGCTGCCCGGCCGGCCGCAGCCGACCCGGATGAATGTGCACCGCATCTGGCGCGCAGAGATGGACCAGCTGCTCGGCATGGTGGCTCCCGGACACCAGCCGGTGGCCTGACCTGCCGCACAACACGACGAAGGCCCGGTCTGCCGTAGCAGCCGGGCCTTTGACGCATGGGATGAGTGGAGATGGCGGGAATCGAACCCGCGTCCAACGGTGCAGAATCAGGGCTTCTCCGAGCGCAGTCCACTTCGATTTTCTCGGCCCCGGAGATCACGTGGACAAGTCTCCGACGGGCTCAGTCACTGTTTGATTTCCCTCTGAACCCCGTGACCGGGCTTAGAGGTTTAGTTCCCTAGCTGATGCCAGGATCCGGGTCGGGAACAGCCCCGGGCTGACAAGTTCGCTAGTCGCTACTTAGGCAGCGAGGGCGAACTGAGTGCTCTTGTTATCGGCACTTATTGGTTGCGACATATGGTTAACGAGATCATTGCCGCTTCCTCGGCTCGCTTCCCCTGCTTCGACATCCGCTGTCGAAACCGATCATCCCCATGTTGATTTTTCAAACTGCACTGCGCCCCTGCTGTGAGGGGCAGGTGCCATCGTACGTGACCAACGCACAACGGTGCCAGCCTATTCCTCCGGGGCGGGTTCCCGCAGGTCAGGCCCGCTGGAGGTGAGGCCCGCCGGCGGTCAGACGCGGCCGGACGTCGGGCGCGTCTGACGTCAGGCCCGCTGCCGCTTCTTCGCGGCCGAGATCGCACGGTCCGTCTCGCGCCGGTCCTGCTTCTCGCGCAGCGTCTGCCGCTTGTCGTACTCCTTCTTGCCCTTCGCCAGCGCGATCTCGACCTTCGCCCGGCCGTCCTTGAAATACAGCACCAGCGGCACGATGGTGTGGCCGGTCTCCTGCGACTTCGACTCGAGCTTGTCGATCTCGGCGCGGTGCATCAGCAGCTTCCGCTTGCGCCGCGCGCTGTGGTTGGTCCACGTCCCCTGCGTGTACTCCGGGACGTGCACGTTGTGCAGCCACGCCTCGTGGGCGTCGATCTGGACGAAGCCGTCCACCAGCGAGGCCCGCCCCTGACGCAGCGACTTCACCTCGGTACCTGTCAGCACGAGACCGCACTCGTAGGTGTCGAGGATGGTGTAGTCGTGCCGCGCCTTCTTGTTCTGCGCGATCAGCTTGCGCCCTTTTTCCTTAGCCATAGTGCGGTCATTTTCGCACTAAGACCCGCCCCCGAGGCCACTCAATACCGTCTGGGCCCGATCCTCGGCCCTCTCGCTCGCGGCGAGGTCCGGGGTGATGCCGCGGCCGTCGACGCTGTGACCGGCCGGAGTGCGGTAGTGGCCGACGGTCAGCTCGGCGACCGAGCCGTCGGGCAGGCGGCTGGGCATCTGGACCGAACCCTTGCCGAAGGTGCGCGAGCCGACCGTGATCGCCCTGCCGCGGTCCTGCAGCGCCCCGGTGACCAGCTCGGCCGCGCTCATCGTGCCGCTGTCGACCAGGGCGACGACGGGTCTGGTGGTGTCGCCGCCGGGCGCCGCGTACAGGGCCCGCTGCTCGCCCCTTATGTCGTACGTGGCGACCAGACCGCCGTCCAGGAAGGCGGAGGCGGCACTGACGGCCTCGGCGACCAGTCCTCCGGCGTTCCCCCGCAGATCCAGCAGGACGCCGACGCCCGCGGGGGCTCCCTGGACCGCCTCGCGCACCCGGGCGCCCGAGCCCTTGGTGAAGGAGGCGACCTTGATCATCACCGCACCGCCCCGGAGGCGCTGGACGGTGACCGCCCGGGTGCTCAGCGTGGTGCGCACCAGCTTCTGGGTCCACGCACGGCCGCCCCGCTGGAGGCCGAGTACGACGCTCGTGCGGTCGCCGCCGCGCAGCAGTGCCACCACCTCGGTGACGGGGCGCTCGGCGACCGGGAGGCCGTCGATCGTACGCAGCAGATCACCGGCCCTGATGTCCGCCTGGGCAGCGGGGCCACCGGGCTGGACCTCGGCGACCTCGACCTGCCCGCCGGCGGCGCGCCTGGCCGTGAGGCCGACGCCGGTGTACTCGCCGTCGAGGGCCCGCTCGAACTCCTCGTACTCGCTCTTGTCGTAGACCGCGCCCCAGCGGTCCCCGCTGCGGCTGACGGCCGCCTCGGCGGCCTCGGTGCCGGACTTGCCGTCGGCCATCGCCTCGGCGGCGGCACGGGCGACGTCGTCGACGGTCGCGGCGGCCGTTTTCGCGACAAGGCGCGGCTCGTTCTCGCCGTCGTGCGGCAGGGAGTTGGTGGCGGCCGCAGTGGCCAGAACACTTGCGAAGACCAATGTCAGGGCCGCCCCGCGGCGGATGCGGCGGGGTTGAGGGCTGATCTCCGGGCCCGACATGGCGCCCACTCTAGGACAAGCGAAGGGCGCCGTACGGCGGTTGACCGTACGGCGCCAGGGGCGCTTGTCACACCTTGAGATACTTGCGCAATGCGATAAAAGCCGCCATGGCGGGCATCAACAGCCCAATTGCGATCACCAGCGGCAACTTGGTGACCACGGCGTCCCAGCCGATGAAGTTGACCAGCTGCATCTTCTCGGAGAGCGCAAGACCGTGGTCGATCAGGAAGTATCTGCCGACCAGCAGCATCGCGGAGGCGACAACACCGCCCAGCAGACCGGCGAATGCGGCTTCCATGATGAACGGCATCTGGATGTAGAAGCTGGAGGCTCCCACCAGCCGCATGATTCCGGTTTCACGCCTGCGGCTGAACGCCGAAACACGCACGGTGTTGACGATCAGCATCAGCGCAATGACCAGCATCAGCGCCATCACGAAGAGTGCGGCGATGTTCATGCCGTTCATCAGGGAGAAGAGGTTCTCCAGGATGTTGCGCTGGTCCTGGACGGACTGCACGCCGTCGCGGCCCGCGAAGGCGGTTGCCACGACCTTGTACTTCTCGGGATCGTCCAGCTTCACGCGGAACGACTCCTGCATCTGGTCCGGCGTGATGGTGGACGCGATGGGGGTGTCGCCGTACTGATCCCGGTAGTGCTTGTACGCCTCTTCGGCCGTCTCGTGGTGGACGACGTCGACCACGTCCATCTTCTTGAGATCGGCTTCGATCTGCTGCTTCTGCTGGCCGGTTACGGCTCCCTTCGCGCACTTGGGAGAGGTCGCCGCGTCGTTCTTGTTGCAGAGGAAGATCGAGACGTTGACCTTGTCGTACCAGAAGTCCTTCATCGTGCTGACCTGCTCACGCATGAGCAGCGCACCGCCGAACAGGGCGAGGGAAAGGGCTACGGAGACGATGACGGCGAAGGTCATCGTGAGATTACGGCGGAGACCGACGCCGATCTCCGACAGGACGAACTGGGCGCGCATGGCGTCCTTTCAGTGCTGGTAGCCGTAGACGCCACGTGCCTGGTCGCGGACGAGACGGCCCTTTTCGAGCTCGATGACGCGCTTGCGCATCTGGTCAACGATGTTCTGGTCGTGGGTCGCCATGATCACGGTGGTACCGGTCCTGTTGATCCGGTCCAGCAGCTTCATGATGCCCACGGAGGTCTGCGGGTCGAGGTTGCCGGTGGGCTCGTCCGCGATCAGCAGCATGGGGCGGTTGACGAAGGCCCGCGCGATCGCGACGCGCTGCTGCTCACCGCCAGAGAGCTCACCGGGCATCCGGTCCTCCTTGCCGCCGAGGCCGACGAGGTCGAGAACCTGGGGCACGGCCTTGCGGATCTCGCCGCGCGGCTTGCCGATGACTTCCTGGGCGAAGGCCACGTTCTCGGCGACGGTCTTGTTGGGCAGGAGGCGGAAGTCCTGGAAGACGGTGCCGAGCTGGCGGCGCATGTGCGGCACTTTCCAGTTGGACAGTCTGGCGAGGTCCTTGCCGAGAACATGGACCAGGCCCTGGCTGGCGCGCTCCTCGCGCAGAACCAGCCGCAGGAAGGTCGACTTGCCGGAACCGGACGAGCCGACGAGGAAGACGAACTCCCCCTTGGCGATGTCGAGAGAGACGTCGCGCAGGGCGGGGCGGCTCTGCTTGGGGTAGGTCTTGGAGACGTTGTCGAATCGGATCACGGGTGCACCACGGTCAGCCGGGGGTAGGTGAGCGTGACACTACGCGAAGCGGGATGCCGCTCGCAGTCGGCGTCCCGAGTTGCGCGTTTTGTCCGGTCACGGAATGGGCGTAATCCGGCGGGCCGCGCCGAAAAGCGTGCGAGCTGGCACAGTGGTAGGGGAACAGTCGCGTTTCCCTGAGCGTTGTCGGAAGAGAACTGTGCTTACGGTCCGCGCCTGCGGCTCCGGCGCGCGGGAGGAGGAGAGCGCATGACCTACGACCGATTGGTGTGCGCCAACTGCGCGGCCCCGGTCACAGAGGGTCGCTGCCCGGTCTGCCGGGCGAACCGCGAGCGGCTGCAGCAGGAGGGCCCCTTCGGCGGCCTGAGCCCCGTGGCACTGCTGACCTTGCTGGTGGTGCTGATAGCGGCGGTGGCGCTGCTGGCGGCGCACCAGACCGCCTAGGACATACGCAAAGGAGGGCCCGGGGTGCTGAAGCGCACCCCGGGCCCTCCTTCTGCGTGATGTTTCGGCTTGCAGCCGCCTACATCCGCCTACATCCGCCTACATCTGCTTACGCAGCGGTACGGCCACCACCGGCGAGACGCGGCAGCATACGGAAGCCGATGCCACCGGCGATCATCGTCGCGGCACCGATGAGCAGGAAGGTGGTCTCGGCGGCACCGGTCTCCGCCAGCTCCTCCTTGGCCTTGCCCTGCTCGACCGGCTGGGAGCCGGCGCTGTCGGTGTCGGTGTTGTCCGAGCCACCGTTGGGGTTGTTGTCGTTACCGGAGCCACCGTTGGCGTTGCCCGGGTCCTCGGAGGGGTCCTCGGACGGGTCACTGGTCGGCTTGCCCGGCTTGTCGGGCTTGCCGGTCGGCTTCCCGGTGGGCTTGTCGGTCGGCTTGCCCGTCGGCTCGCCCGTGGGAGGCGTCGTCGGCGGCTCCTCGGTCGGAGGCGTCGTCGGCGGCTCCTCCGTGGGCGGCGTCACCGACGGCTCGGGGACCGTCGTGGGCGGAACCGAAGGGGTCTCTTCGTCGTTGATTCCGAGACCGGCGTCGAGGCCGTTCTCGTCAGCATGGGCCCGCGCCTCAAGGGGGCCCACGTTGATGTCGACACCGACGGCTGAGGCGGCGCCCGCGGCGGTCAGCGACGCACCGGCGGCGATCACCGCGCCGGCCGCTATACGCGCTACACGGATCCGCGTCTTCTTGGTCATCTGGCTGCTACCCCCAGTAGCTAATTGTCAATGGAGCAGCGTCCGGGGCAACTGCCGCCGGGGGCGGTTTCGTTCGGCCCCCAATCACACGCGCCCCAGTAGATACGCATGCCGCGCGTCAGCTTTCCGAGTTTCCGCGGACGCGTCAAGCTCGTTGCGCGTGCGATGTCCGGTATAGGGGCGGTTGCCTGACCTGCGGGGAAGCAACTGTGACACAAAAGGGAACTGCTGCCTCTGGGGCGGCAGTTCCCTTGTCGACAAAGCGAGCTGTTGCTTCTCGCGCCGCTTGCGCCAGCGAATTCCGGCGAGCGCGCGCAGCCAGAAGACCTCAGCCCGACGCGCCACTTGCCCCGCACTTCCGCTGCAGCCCCCGGACACAGCGACGGCGCCGAACCCCCGAAGGGGCCGGCGCCGCGGCGTGAGGACTGCTGTGGTTACTTCTCCTGCTGCTTCCGCCACCGGATTCCCGCTTCGAGGAAGCCGTCGATCTCACCGTCAAGTACCGCCTGCGGGTTGCCCACTTCGAACTCCGTGCGCAGGTCCTTGACCATCTGGTACGGGTGCAGGACGTACGAACGCATCTGGTTTCCCCAGGAGTTGCCGCCGTCGCCCTTGAGGGAGTCCATCAGTGCCTGCTCCTCCTGGCGGCGGCGTTCGAGCAGCTTTGCCTGGAGGACGTTCATGGCGCTCGCCTTGTTCTGGATCTGGGAGCGCTCGTTCTGGCAGGAGACGACGATGCCGGTCGGGATGTGCGTGATCCGGACTGCGGAGTCGGTCGTGTTGACGCCCTGGCCGCCGGGGCCGGACGCGCGGTAGACGTCGATGCGCAGTTCGGACTCGTCGATCTCGACGTGGTCGCTCTGCTCGACGACGGGCAGCACCTCGACGCCCGCGAAGGACGTCTGGCGGCGGCCCTGGTTGTCGAACGGCGAGATGCGCACCAGGCGGTGGGTGCCCTGCTCGACGGAGAGCGTGCCGTAGGCGTACGGGGCCTTCACGACGAAGGTGGTCGACTTGATGCCGGCCTCTTCCGCGTACGACGTCTCGTAGACCTCGGTGGAGTAGCCGTGCCGCTCGGCCCAGCGCAGATACATGCGCTGCAAACGCTCGGCGAAGTCGGAGGCGTCGACGCCACCCGCCTCGGCGCGGATGTTGACCAGCGCCTCGCGCTCGTCGTACTGGCCGGACAGCAGGGTGCGGACTTCCATCTCGTCCAGCGCCTTGCGGACATCGGTCAGCTCGGACTCGGCCTCGGCGAGGGTGTCCGCGTCGTCCTCGGCCTCGGCGAGCTCGAAGAGCACGCTCAGGTCGTCGATCCGGCTGCGGAGCGCCTCGGTCTTGCGGAGCTCGGCCTGGAGGTGCGAAAGCTTGCTGGTGATCTTCTGCGCCGCCTCCGGGTCGTCCCAGAGGGACGGGGCCGCGGCCTGCTCCTCGAGCACGGCAATGTCTGCCCTCATCTTTTCGAGGTCCAGGACGGCCTCGATCGACCCCATGGTCGAGGAGAGGGACTTCAGCTCTTCGGATACATCGACGACTGCCACGGGTCCAGCGTAACGGCTGGCCGCGGGAGCCAGACCCCTCAGGCCGGACCTAGGGTTCCGCCGGGCTCGACTGCTTCGAGTCCCGCGGGGGCGCGTCCCGTCCGTCGTCGCTCGTGGCCAGCCAGCCGCCGACGCCCACCGCGGCCGCCACGGCGAGCGCCGCGACGCCCAGGGCGATACGGCGCTTACGGACCGCGTCCGACTTGTGGCGGGCCGAGCCCGGGCGGCGCTGGCCCGGAGTGCGAGGGGCGCGGGCCGTGCCGCGGGCGCCGCCCGCGAGCTCGTCCGGGGCCGGGACGCGCATCGAGGTGTGGGTGTCGCGGTTGGAGTCCGCCGGAGCCGCGCCGGGGACGAGGGGGACAGCGCCACGGCGGCGGGGTTCGCCGGGGGCGGCGGGGGCCGGGTCCTCGTACGACTCTTGCGCGGGCTCGGCATCCGGTTCGTCGACGTCCAGCGGCGGCATGCCCGCCAGCAGCGGGAGCAGCTCGTGCAGACGGCTGGCCAGCTCGGACGCGCGCAGCCGGGAGGCGGGGGCCTTGGCCAGGCACTGGACGACGAGCTGCCACAGCTCGTCGGGAATGCCGGGCAGCGGGACCACGGTCTCGGTGACATGGCGCCGCAGGACCGCGCCGGGGTGACCGCCCCCGAAGGGCGTGAAGCCCGCGAGGAGCTCGTAGAGAACGGTCGCCAGGGCGTAGATGTCGACCGCTGCCCGGGGCGGCAGGCCCTCGACGATCTCGGGGGCGAGATAGTCCGGGGTTCCGATGATCCGGGTCGCCTTCGTACGGCGCGGGGTGTCGATCAGCTTGGCGACGCCGAAGTCGGTGAGCAGCGCGGGGTGGGATCCGGCCGGGCCGAGGGGGCCCTCCATGTCGAGGAGGATGTTCTCCGGTTTGACGTCGCGGTGGACGATTCCGGCGGCATGGGCGGCGGCGAGGCCCTCGGCGACGTCCACGATGATCGCGACCGCCGCTTCGGGCGCGAGGCGGCGCTCCCGGTCGAGACGCGTGCGCAGATCCGTGCCGCGTACGAGGTCCATGACGAGCGCGAGGTCATTGCCGTCGACGACCAGGTCGCGGACTCCGACGACCTTGGGGTGGTCGAGTGCGAGCAGGGCGGTGCGCTCCTGTACGAAGCGGCCGACCAGCTCCTGGTCGGAGGCCAGGTCCTCACGCAACAGCTTGATGGCGACGGGCCCTTCGGGTCCCTCGCCGAGCCACACCGTGCCGGCGCTGCCCCGCCCCAGGATCTGGTGGGCGGTGTAGCGGCTGCCGATATTCCGTGCCAAGACTGCTCCCTCAGCGGCTGGCGTTGCCCACAAGGTACGCGGGCATCCGGGGGCTGTGTGCCCCGGATGGCGCCAACTGTCACTTCTGCGGGAGAAATCACGCCGCAGAAGTCGACAAATCCGCAGAGTCGTTACTACTGCCCCGTGTTGGGGGTGTCCGAACTGCCGCCGAGCTCCGAGATCAGGTCCGACAGCTTCGAGATGCCGTCACCGATCGCCTCCCAGTAGCTCTTGCCCTGGGCGACCCATCCCTGCAGCGGCGTCAGCTCCCAGATCAGCCAGCCCGCGACGAAGAGCAGGACCAGCGTGAAAAGGCAGCCCTTGAGGCAGCCGAGGCCCGGGATCCGCATCGGGTTGGAGCTGCGCTGGCGCGGTGGCCTCGGCTGACGCGCTGCGGGCTGCTGGGGCGGCGGCTGCGGAGGTGCGTACTGCTGTTGCTGCGGCGGCGGGGCGTACTGCTGCCGCTGCGGCTGCGGGCGCTGAGGACGCGGGGGCTGGGCCTGAGGCGCGTACTGCTGCTGTTGCGGGTGCATCGGCGGCTGCTGGGGCCGCTGCTGCTGGCGCTGCGGGCGGCGGCGCAGCGGGTCCTGGCTCGGGTCGAGGTACTGGACCTGCGTCTGCTCGTTGCGGTCGCGGGCCGCCTGCAGCTGGGACTGCCAGGGGTGGGGATCCTCCGGACGCGGCTGGCCCGGCGGGAGGGGCGGCATGACCGCGGTCGGGTCGGCGCCCTGCTGCGGGTTGCCGGACTGCGCGTTGCCGGTCTGCTGCATGACGCTGGTCGCCGCGTTGGGGTCGTACGAACCGGCATTGCCCGGCAGGACCTGCGTCGCGTCGGAGGCGCCCGGAACCTGCGGGACCTGGGCGGGCGCGGGGTCCGGGGCGAGCAGCGCGGCGACACCGAGCGCGGCCTCGACCTGCGCGGCGGACGAGTGCACCCCGATACCGGCCGCGACGGTGCGCAGCCCGCGGGCCAGGTTCTCGGCGCTGGGCCGCTCGGTGGGCTCCTTGCGCAGGCAGCGCTCTATGACCGTCCACAGCGGCTCGGGGACGGTGGTGGGGCGGCGGGGCTCCTCGCTCAGGTGGCGGTGGAGCACTTCGAGCGCGGTGCCGCCCGCGAACGGGGGCCTGCCGGTGACCAGTTCGTACAGCAGGATGCCCGCGCCGTAGATGTCGACGGCGGACGTCTGCGGGCGGCCCTCGGCGGACTCCGGCGCGACGTACGCGGGCGTGCCGACGAATTCGTGCGTACGCGTCAGGCCCGGGGAGTCCGCGAGGCGCGCGATGCCGAAGTCGGTCAGCATCGGGTGCATCTGGCCGTCGGCGTCGGTCTTGAGCAGGACGTTCGCGGGCTTGAGGTCGCGGTGGACGACGCCGTCGGCGTGGCTGGCGGCGAGCGCGTCCGCGATCTGTGCGGTCAGCAGGGAGGCGGCGACCGGTGTGAGGGGGCCGTTCTCGCGGATGTAGCGGTGCAGGTCGGGGCCGTCGACGAGGTCCATGACCAGTGCGAGGAGATCGCCCTCGACGACCAGGTCGCGGGTGCGCACGATGTTCGGGTGGGTCAGGCGGAGCAGGACGGAGCGCTCGCGCAGGAAGCGCATCACCACGTCCGCGTCGTTCGCCAGCTCCTCCTTGAGGACCTTGATCGCGACGGTCTCGCCGGGCTGGCCGGCAACGGCCGCCTCGGCGCCTGCGGTCTCGCGCTGGCTCGCTCGCCAGACGGTGCCCGTGGCGCCGCGCCCGAGGGGCTCCTCGAGCAGGTACTTGCTGCCTACCGGCCGCACGTCATGTGCTCCCTGCTGATCGTGGTCCTTGCGTGGTCCCGTGGCACTGTGCCCGGCCATGGGTGTCCGACCCACTTTAGTGCCGCCGGACGACGCACCGGCCGGTCGTCACCATCTCCCTCTTGCCGTTCCTCTTTCAGTGCCACGTACGGTTCCGCTGCCGGCGCTGTTCGAAAGAAAGACGTCGGCATCGTACGGATGGTTGCCGAACGTCCGTGCCGCAGACATCACTGTCGTTCCGGAGCAGGCCCCAACCAGGCATTTCTACGGCCAGAGCCGAACATTCAAGATCACTTAACGGTGACCCCCGGGCGTGTTGTCAGTGGCAGGTGCGAGGATGCCCTCAGCACGGAGTCGTGAGGGAGGGAGCCTTGCGGCGCGTGCCGACCTGCCGGGTGGGGGATCACAGGGCGGCTCCCCCGCCGGGCACCCCGCGCAGAAGGGATTGCTGACGGCGATGCAGATCCGGCTGACTGTCCTCGCGCCGCGCTGCGGGCAATCCCCGGCCGCGGGACACTCCCCTGCGGGCCAGTCCTCTGCGGGACGTTCCTGCGACGTGCTGATCACCGCGCCTGCCGGGACGGCGCTGGCCGCCGTCGCCTCCGGGCTGGCCGCGGCCGTCTCGGGAACCGACGCCTCGGGCTCCGTCGTGCTGTATGCGGGGCAGGAACGGCTCGACGCGCAGCGACGCACGCTGGGCGAGCCGCCGCTGGTGGACGGCGCGGTGCTCTCCCTCCAGGTCCCGGGCGAGGCCGATGCTCCGGGTACGGACGCCTCGGCGCAGCTCCATGTGGTCGCGGGTCCCGACGCGGGCGGAGTCCATCTGCTGCACGGCGGCCAGATCAGGATCGGCCGCTCCGCGGACGCGGACGTCCCGCTGGACGACCCTGACGTCTCGCGCCTGCACTGCGCGGTCACGGTCGCCGAGGACGGCCGCGTCACGGTCGCGGACCTCGACTCGACGAACGGCACGACGCTGGACGGCACGAGCGTGGGCACGCGCCCGGTGCGGCTGCCCGCGGGAGCGCTGTTGCGCCTGGGCGAGTCGACGCTCCGGGTCACCCAGGGCGAGCGCGGGCAGTCACTGGCGACGGCGCCGGACGGCGAGGGCCACTTGCGCGTGACGCGACCGGACACTGCGGACGCGGGGCACAGTGGCAGCGGACCGGCAGGGGCGGACGGTGCGGCCCCGGGCGGATTCGCACCGGGTGTCCATGGATCCGGCGGTACGGCTCCGGGTGACTCCGGCTCTCGCGGGTCTTCGGCCGGCTTCTCCGGTACGGGCGACCCCGGGGCGGACGGCAGGTCGGCCGGGTACGCCTCGGGCTCCGGCGACGGACCGGGCGGGACCGGCGGCTCGCACTCCAACTGGTCCGGCGCCGGGGTGTCCGGCACGGGTGGTCCCACGTCCGGCGGCCCCGGACCGGGCCGACGGGCCCCCAGCTGGGCCCGCAACGACGCCACCGGCACCGGCATGGACGCCGGTCCCGCCGGCCACCCCGACCCGCACCGCGTGCCCCCGCAGTACGACCCCACCTCCCCCGTCGCACCGACCGGCGCAGCCCGTGGCGACGCCGGGACGCTCTATACGTACAACCCGGAAAGCACGCACTCCAGGGCGACCGATGCCCCGGACGAGGCTCCCGCGGCCCACAGCCGTACCACCGGGACCACGCCCCCGCGCGGCACGCGACTGCCCGACAGCACTCCTCGAAAGCGCGGCATAGGCGCCTGGGCGCGGCGGCTGGCCGGAGGGCGGGAGGAGCCCGTCGCCGAGGTGGCTCCGCAGCCCGGACCGCCCGTCGCCGCCGCGCCCCTCGTGGAGAGCTGGCCGGACCCCGCCGCGGTTCTGCTCACGGCGCTGGGCCCCGGCCCCCGGCTCTGGGAGCGCGGACCCGCGCACCCCGAGTCGCTCGTCCTGCGGCTCGGCACCGCCGACCGGGCCGAGCTGCCCTCCGTGCCGGTGACCGTCGCCCTGCGTGAGGCCGGTTCGCTCGGGCTCGCCGGACCCAGGGCGCGGCTGGCCGGACTGGCGCGGTCCGCCGTGGCCCAGCTCGCCGCGCTGCACTCGCCCGTGGATCTGGAGATCGTGCTGATCAGTACGGACCGGGCGCGGAGCCTGGAGGAGCGCAGGGCGGAGTGGGCGTGGCTCGGCTGGCTGCCGCATCTGCGCCCCGCTCACGGCCAGGACTGCCGTCTGCTGCTCGCGTACGACCGGGACCAGGCCACCGCCCGCACCGCCGAGCTCACCCGCAGGCTGGACGACGGCCTCGGCCCCGCCTGGCCGAGCGCCGATCGCAGGTCGCTCGCGGATGCCGCCGAGCGGTACGACGGCGCCCGTACGGTCGTCATAGTCGACGGCGACCCGGGATCGGCCGTGCTGCGCGAGACGACGGCCCGGCTGGCCGGAGCGGGCTGGGCCGCGGGGATCCATCTGATCGCTCTGGCCGAGACTCCGGCCGCCTCGCCCCTCTCCCCGGTCGCCGCGACCTACGAGACGGCGTGCACGGCCTCGCTCGCGTTCCGCGAGTGCGGGGCGGTCGCCCTGCTCAGCGGCGATGTGGCGACGGCGCTGCGGCTGATGCGTACGGCCGAGGGCCGGCCCGTGGGCCATGGCACGGTCGGCGCGGTGGACGCGGTGTCGGCGGCCTGGGCCGAGCGTTTCGGCCGGGCGCTCGCGCCGCTGCGCGCCGAGGGCGGTGGCACCCACCCCGGCAGTGCCACCGCGCTGCCCCGTGCCTCGCGGCTGCTCGACGAGCTGGAGCTGGCCCGCGCCACCCCCGCCTCGCTGATGGCGCGCTGGGCCTCGGCGGGCGACGGGACCGTGGTGCTCGGCGCCGGCCCGCGCGGCCCTCTCGCCGTCGATCTGACCGAGGAGGGCCCGCATCTGCTGATAGAGGGCCCTGCGGGCAGCGGCCGTACGGAGCTGCTGCGCTCCGTGGCCGCCTCGCTCGCCGCCGCGGGCCGCCCCGACCGGCTCGGCCTGCTGCTCGTCGACGGGGCGGGCGGCGAGCGCGGCGAAGGACTCGCGGCCTGTACGGAACTGCCACATGTCACCGAGCACTTGGTGGCCTCAGACCCTGTCCGTATGCGGGTCTTCGCCCAGGCGCTGGGTGCCGAGCTGAAGCGCCGCTCCGAGCTGCTGGGAAGCGTGGGCTTCGCCGAGTGGCACAGCCAGCGCGAGCTCGCGGACCGCATGGTGGGCCAGCGCCCGCCGAGCGCCGCCGAGCAGCGCGGTGACCTGGACTCCCCGGCCAGTGGGACGCTGCGCCTGCGCCCCGGTGCTCGTACGAAGGCGGAGGGCCCGGCCCCACTGCCCAGGCTGATCGTCCTGGTGGACGACTTCGACGCGCTGGTCGCCCCGGCGCTCGGCAGTACGGGACGGCCCGCGGCGGGTTCCGTCGTACGGGCGCTGGAGGCCGTGGCCCGTGACGGCGAGCGGCTCGGGATACATCTGGTCGCGACGTCCGCGCGCCCGGACCGCACGGTCGACACGGATCTGGCGCAGGGCGCGCGGCTGCGCGTCGTGCTGGACGCGCCGCCTGCCGCTCCGGGGCCGGAGGATCCCGCTCCCGGGCGGGGCAGGCTCGGACATCCGGACGGCCGGGTGACGCCGTTCCAGAGCGGCCGGGTAACGGGACGCATTCCGCGTACGGCGACCTCGCGCCCCACTGTGGTACCGCTCGAATGGGAGCGGATGGGTGATCCGCCCGCTCGCCGCCCTGTGCGTGAACTGGGCAACGGTCCAACGGACCTGGCGCTGCTGGCCAGTGCGCTGGAGCGTGCCGCGCGCTCGGTGGACGCCGCGCCCGTGCCTCCGCTCTCGCCGGCCCGCCCCTGACCGATGGCGTACTCACGCCATGTCATGTGACATCACGTCACAAGGCCATCACAAAAGCCCTGTTGACACCTGACGCGGTATTGCGACGCCCTCATACCGGGCGTACACCTGTCGGCACGGGAAGCGTTCGGGAAGGGGTTCGGGAAAGCGCTCGGGCGGGCATCGGGAAGCCGTTCGGGGCAGCGCACGGATCGCGCACGGAAGAGACGGGGCAGTGATGCGCACAACTCTTCGTACCGGCAGGGCCGCAGTGTTATTCGCCGCCATCGGCGCTCTCGCCATCGCCGGCTGCGGTGACAACAAGGACGACGACAAGACGAAACCGGGCGAAAACGGCGGCAAGGAAGCGGCGAGCGTCCAACTGCCCAAGCTGAACGGCGAGAAGGTGCAGGTCGCCGCGGTCTGGAGCGGACCCGAGCAGGAGAACTTCACCAAGGTCCTGAAGGAGTTCGAGAAGCGCACCGGTGCAACGGTCACCTTTGTGCCCGCGCAGGACCCGATCGTCAACTTCCTCGGTACGAAGATCGCGGGCGGCGCTCCCCCCGATGTGGCGATGCTCCCCCAGGTCGGCGCGATCCAGCAGGCCGTGCAGCGCAAGTGGGCCAAGCCCGTCGGCCCCGAGGCGAAGGCGCAGCTGGCGAAGAACTACTCCAAGGGCTGGCAGGATCTCGGCGCGGTGGACGGCACGCAGTACGGCGTGTACTACAAGGCCGCCAACAAGTCCCTGGTCTGGTACAACAACGCGGTCTTCGAGAACGCGGGCGCGAAGGAGCCGAAAACCTGGAAGGACTTCCTGGCGACGGCCGAGACGATCTCCGCATCGGGCGTCACACCCGTCTCGGTGGCGGGCGCGGACGGCTGGACGCTCACGGACTGGTTCGAGAACGTCTATCTCTCCCAGGCGGGCCCGGAGAAGTACGACCAGCTCGCCCAGCACAAGATCAAGTGGACCGACGCCTCGGTGAAGACCGCGCTGACCACGCTCGGCGAGCTCTTCGGCAAGCCCGCCCTGATCGCGGGCGGCGCGGACGGCGCGCTGCAGACGGAGTTCCCGGCCTCGGTCACCCAGACCTTCAGCGGGGGCGATCAGCCCAAGGGAGCGATGGTCTTCGAGGGCGACTTCGTGACCGTCAACATCGCGCAGACCGAGTCCAAGATCGGTACGGACGCGAAGGTGTTCCCCTTCCCGGCGGTCGGCGCGCTGGCTCCCGTCGTGACGGGCGGCGACGCGGCGGTGGCACTGAAGGACAGCAAGGGCGCCCAGGCGCTGCTGACCTTCCTGGCCTCACCGGACGCGGCCAAGATCTCTGCCTCCGCCGGCGGATTCCTCTCCCCGAACAAGTCGCTGGACCTGTCCGCGTATCCCAACAATGTGCAGCGCGACATCGCCAAGGCACTGATCGCGGCGGGCGACGACTTCCGCTTCGACATGTCGGACCAGATGCCGCAGTCGTTCGGCGGCACGCCGGGCAAGGGTGAGTGGAAGGCCCTGCAGGACTTCCTGAAGAACCCGAAGGACGTGGCCGGGGCCC
This sequence comes from Streptomyces sp. NBC_00885, assembly GCF_045207475.1. Taxonomy (NCBI): domain Bacteria; kingdom Bacillati; phylum Actinomycetota; class Actinomycetes; order Kitasatosporales; family Streptomycetaceae; genus Streptomyces; species Streptomyces sp. NBC_00885. Next base: position 5,249,257 of record NZ_CP108796.1, on the reverse strand, counting down.
AGCAGAAGCTGGAGTCGGACGCCGCCAAGGCGTACAAGAGCTGACGGGTGAAAACCGCGGCGACCGCGGGGGGTCCGGCGCGTCCGGCTCCCCCCGCCGACAAGCGCAAGAGCGTGACAGGCACACGTAAAATCGTCGCGGTCGGCTTTCTGCTGCCCGCGCTGGTGCTGCTGGGCGCGCTCGTCGTCTACCCCATCGGGTACTCCCTCTACCGGTCCTTCTTCGACCAGTCCGGCAGCTCGTTCGCCGGGCTCGACAACTACAAGGAGATCTTCACCGAGGACAGCATCCTGACCGCGGTCAAGAACAACGCGATCTGGGTGGTCGTCGCGCCGACCGTCTCGACGGCACTCGGTCTGATCTTCGCCGTACTCACCGAACGGGTGCGCTGGGGCACCGCGTTCAAGCTGATCGTCTTCATGCCGATGGCGATCTCGATGCTCGCGGCGGGCATCATCTTCCGGCTTGTGTACGAGCAGGATCCGGACCGCGGGGTCGCCAACGCGGTCTGGGTGGGCGTGCATGACACCTTCGCCGAGTCGGCCGGATTCCCCAAGGCGCATCCGCTGGCGCTCGCCCCGCTCAAGGGGGGCGCAGGCGGGTCGTTCGTCACCAAGGATCCGGTGACCGCGGGCCAACAGGTCCAGCTCCCGCTGGTGGGCATCGCGGCCGAGAAGATGCCGTCCGGCGCCAGGCCCGCCAAGGCGGCGCAGCCGGACGACGGGAAGATCACCGGCACCGCGTGGCTGGACTTCACCAAGGGCGGCGGCGGCAGGCCGAATGCCATCGACGCGAAGGAGCTCGGTCTCAAGGGCATCAAGGTCGAGGCGGTCAAGGACGGCAAGGTGGTCGCCTCGGCAAGGGCCGGCGCGGACGGTACGTTCACGCTGCCCGCCTCTGCGGACGGTGCCCGATTGCGGCTGCCCGCCGACAACTTCCGCGAGCCGTACAACGGCGTCAACTGGCTCGGGCCCTCGCTCGTCACTCCGGCGATCATCGGCAGTTACGTATGGATGTGGGCAGGCTTCGCGATGGTACTGATCGCGGCGGGGCTCGCGAGCGTGCCGCGTGAACTGCTCGAAGCGGCGCGGGTGGACGGCGCGAACGAATGGCAGGTCTTCCGCAGGGTCACGGTCCCGCTGCTGGCTCCCGTGCTCGCGGTGGTGCTGGTCACCCTGATGATCAATGTGCTGAAGATCTTCGACCTGGTCTTCATCATCGCGCCCGGGTCCGCGCAGGACGACGCCAATGTCCTGGCGCTCCAGCTCTATCGCTCCTCCTTCGGCACGGACTCGAACCTGGGGCTGGGCAGCGCGATTGCCGTACTCCTGCTGCTGCTGGTGGTCCCGGTGATGCTGTTCAACATCCGGCGCATGCGAAGGGAGGCCCGCCGATGACCACGGCCGACGGTGTGGTGAAGGCGAAGCAGTCCCTCCCGGCACGGATCGCGGCGCGCGCGGGCGGTGGCGTGATGCGCGTCTTTCTCGTCCTGGTGGGACTGTTCTGGCTGCTGCCGACGTTCGGGCTGCTGCTGTCCTCGCTTCGGGGGCCCGCGGACATCAGCGCGAGCGGCTGGTGGAAGGTGTTCAGCGCGCCGGCGCAGCTCACGTTCGACAACTACTCACGGCTGCTGGACAACGAAGCGATCACCGACTCCCTGCTGTCCAGCGTCCTGATCACCGTCCCCGCGACGCTGCTGGTGGTGGTGATCGGCTCGCTGGCCGGTTACGCGTTCGCCTGGATGGACTTCCCCGGCCGCGACTGGTGGTTCATCGCGGTGGTCGCCCTCCTGGTGGTCCCGGTCCAGGTCGCGCTGGTGCCGGTCTCCAAACTGTTCGGCTGGATCGGCATCTTCGAGACGACGATCGGCGTGATCGTCTTCCATGTGGCGTTCGGGCTTCCCTTCGCGATCTTCCTGCTGAGGAACTTCTTCGCGGAGATCCCGAGGGAACTGCTGGAGGCGGCGAGGCTGGACGGTGCGGGCGAGATCCGCCTGTTCACCCGCATGGTGATGCCGCTGGGCGGCCCGGCGATCGCGTCGCTGGGCATCTTCCAGTTCCTGTGGGTCTGGAACGACATGCTGGTGGCCCTGATCTTCGCGGACTCGGAGAGCGCGCCGATCACCGTCGCACTGCAGCGCCAGGTGAGGCAGTTCGGCAACAACATCGACGTGCTGGCGCCGGGGGCGTTCGTCTCGATGATCATCCCGCTTGCGGTGTTCTTCGCGTTCCAGCGGCAGTTCGTGACGGGGGTGATGGCGGGGGCGGTGAAGTGACGTACGGGCGAGGGGCGTTGGCTCCCCCTAGAGCCAGCCACACTCCGCTCCCCGATCAAGCCTTGAGCCCCGCCACCGCCGACCTCGCCAGTTCGTCCAGGTACCCCTTCGGCAACCCGCCCCGCACCACCACAAGCCGCCAGTACAGCGGACCCACGATCAGGTCCAGCGCCCGGTCCGGATCCGTTCCTTCCGGCAGTTCGCCGCGGGACACCGCCTCGCGGACCACCACCGCCGCCACGCCCTGCTGATTGTCCAGCAGCGCCGCCTTGATCGCGTCCGAGATTTCCGGGTGGCGCGCCGCCTCCACCAGCAGGTCCGGGATGACCTGGGAGGCCACCGGGTGGCGCAGGGCGTGCGAGGCCACTTCCAGCAGCGCCCGTACGTCTCCGTACAGCGAACCCGTCGCCGGCGCCGGCAGCCCCTGCGAGGCGAAGGCCGAGACCAGGTCGAGCACGAGCGACAGCTTCGACTTCCAGCGCCGGTAGACCGCGGTCTTGCCGACGCCCGCGCGCCGCGCGATCCCTTCGATCGACATCCGGGCGAAGCCGACCGCCGCCAGCTCCTCGAAGACGGCGGCGCGAATCGCATCGGTCACGTCCTCCCGGAGCACTGCGGCTCCCGCGGGGGCACGTCGTGGGGTTCCAGGGTCCGTGGTCATGCCCGGATCCTACCGTCACGACGACACGGTTGCGTTGCGACGCCGGACCGTCCTACTCTCACCGTAGCGACGATACGGGTCCGTCCCATCGCCAGCGTCCACCCTGCCCCCGTCGAAAGTGGCCGCCCCTGTGAGCACGCAGACGTTTACCCCTCCCCCCTTCGTGGAGGATTTCGGTGAGCTCGCCCTCAGGCACGGGCTGACCGTCAGCGGTGCCCGGCCGGCGCTGCCCGACTACGTCCGGCAGCTCTGGTCACGACGCCACTTCATCGGCGCCTTCGCCACCGCCCGCCTCACCGCGCAGTACAGCCGCGCCAAGCTCGGCCAGGTCTGGCAGATCATGACCCCGCTGCTGAACGCGGCGGTCTACTACTTCATCTTCGGCATCCTGCTCCAGACCAGCCGCGGCGTCCCCGACTTCGTCCCGTTCCTGGTCACGGGCGTCTTCATCTGGACCTTCACCTCCAGCTCGATCATGACCGGCAGCGGCGCCATCCGCGGCAACATGGGACTGGTACAGGCGCTGCACTTCCCGCGCGCCACCCTGCCCATCTCCTACGTCCTGCTCCAGCTCCAGCAGCTGCTGTTCTCCATGGGCGCGCTGGTCATGATCCTGATCTGCTTCGGGGAGTACCCCAAGCTCACCTGGCTACTGGCCGTCCCCGCCCTGATCCTGCAGGCGGTCTTCAACACCGGCGTCTCGATGATCATGGCGCGGCTGTGCGCCAGGACTCCCGACATCGCCCAGCTGATGCCCTTCGTCCTGCGCACCTGGATGTATGCCTCCGGCGTGATGTGGAGCATCGACAAGGTCCTCAAGGGCGCGCACCTGCCGCATCTCGTGATGGTCGCCCTGGAGTGCAATCCCGCCGCGGTCTTCATCGACCTGATGCGGTTCGCGCTCATCGAGAGCTACAGCTCCGCCCAACTGCCCCCGCACGTCTGGGCCGTCGCCCTCGGCTGGGCGCTCCTGTTCGGAGTGGGCGGGTTCATCTACTTCTGGAAGGCAGAGGAGGAGTACGGCCGTGTCTGATCCCCAGGTAATCCCGGCACCCGAGGACATGCGGATGAGCGACGAACGCGTCCCGACCGTCGTCGTCGACAACGTCCACATCAAGTACACGGTCCACGGCGCCCGCGGCGGCAAAGGCAGCGCCACCTCCGCCCTCAGCCGGATCGTCTCCCGCAAGAAGTCCGCGGGCGTCCGCGAGGTGCATGCCGTCAAGGGCGTCAGCTTCGCGGCGTACAAGGGCGAGGCCGTGGGTCTGATCGGCTCCAACGGCTCCGGCAAGTCGACGCTGCTGAAGGCGATCGCGGGCCTGCTGCCGGCCACCGAGGGCAGGGTCTTCACCCAGGGCCAGCCCTCCCTGCTCGGCGTGAACGCCGCACTGATGGGAGATCTGACCGGCGAGCGCAACGTCATCCTGGGCGGTCTGGCGATGGGCATGACCCGCGAGCAGATCCAGGAGCGCTACGAACAGATCGTGGACTTCTCGGGGATCAACGAGAAGGGCGACTTCATCTCGCTCCCCATGCGGACGTACTCCTCCGGCATGGGCGCCCGGCTCCGTTTCTCGATCGCCGCAGCCAAGAGCCATGACGTGCTGCTGATCGACGAGGCCCTGTCGACCGGCGACGCGAGGTTCCAGCGCCGCAGCCAGGAGCGCATCACCGAACTGCGCGAGGAGGCCGGCACGGTCTTTCTGGTGAGCCACAGCAACGGGGCGATCACCCAGACCTGCGACCGCGCGATCTGGCTGGAGGCGGGACGGATGCTGATGGACGGCCCGGCGGCGGAAGTCGTCGCCGCGTACGAGAAGTACAACAACACCAAATAGCCGAGATCGACCCAATACCCCCTAAACTTCGGGTCGATGACGCCCCATCGGATCGGCCAACCCCTGTCCTCCTTCGGCCACTCCCCGGTGCCGGGGATCGCCCGTCGGCTGTGGGCCGCCACGGCCGCGCGATAGACCCCCGACTCGCGCGAACCACCTGAAGACGAACTACCTCAAGACGAAGGCGCCCGGCACCGATTCGGTGCCGGGCGCCCCGTTATAGCCGTATCAGCTGTGAGTCCGCAGCAGCTGCCGCATCGTCCGCATCGCGACCGACAGATTCGCCAGGTCGAACGTGTCCGAGCCCTGGATCTCCTCCAGCGTCGTACGCGCCCGGCTCAGGATCGCCGCGTTCTTCTGCTCCCACGCCTTGAACCGCTCCTCCGGCGTCGAGGTGCCATTGCCGACGGTGAGCACGTCCGCCGTCAGAGCGGCATGCGCCGCGTACAGGTCCTCGCGGATGGATGCGCGGGCCATCGACTGCCAGCGGTCGGCCCGCGGCAGCTCTATGATCCGGTCCATCAGCTGGGTGATCCGCAGCCGGTCCGCGAGGTCGTAGTACACCTCGGCGACCGCCATCGGCTCCTTCTTGGTGCGGTCCGCGATCGCGACGATGTCGAGCGTCGGGAAGGCGGAGGAGAACCCGGCGACCCGCAGCGCGAGCTCCTCCGGGACGCCCTCCTCGGTGAGCTCTTCGAGGATGCTCTGGTACCACTCCAGGTCCGCGCCGCGCAGCATCTTCGCCAGCTCGGCCCAGACCTGCTCCACGCGCTCGGCGAAGAAGCCGATGGTGTCGGCGAGCTCCAGCGGCTGCGGCCGGTTGCCGAGCAGCCAGCGCGTGCCGCGCTCGACGAGGCGGCGCGAGTGCAGCCGGATACGGGTCTGGACGGCGGCCGGGACCTTGTTGTCCAGCGCCTCGACCGCGTCCCACACGGCGTTGAGCCCGAAGATCTCGCGGGCCGCGGTCTGCGCCCGCACGACCTCCTCGATCGACGCGCCCGTCTCTTCGCGCAGCCGGTGCAGGAAGGTCGAACCACCGGTGTTCACCGTGTCGTTGACCAGCACCGTCGTGACGATCTCCCGGCACAGCGCGTGCCCGTCGATCGCGTCGGGGAACCTGTCGCGCAGGGCTTGCGGGAAGTACGCGTGCAGCAGCCGGCGCAGATACGGGTCGTCCGGCAGCGCGGTCCCGATCAGCTCGTCCGCCACCGTGATCTTGGTGTAGGCGAGCAGCACCGCCAGCTCGGGCTGGCTGAGCCCCTTGCCGGAGTTGAGCAGCTCACGGATCTGCCGGTCGTTCGGCAGGAACTCAAGTGCCCTGTCCAGGTGCCCGTCCCGGCCGAGACGCCGCATGAAGCGCTGGTGGGCGTGGAGCAGGGAGGGCGACTGGGCAACAGCGTTGCCGAGGGCGACGTTCTGCGCGTAGTTGTTGCGCAGGACCAGCGCGCCGACCTCGTCGGTCATCTCGGCGAGCAGCTTGTTGCGCTGCTTGACGGTCATGTCGCCGTCCGACACCAGGCCGTTGAGCAGGATCTTGATGTTCACCTCGTGGTCGGAGGTGTCCACGCCGGCGCTGTTGTCGATGGCGTCGGTGTTGATCTTGCCGCCGCTGCGGTCGAACTCGATCCGGCCCAGCTGGGTCAGACCCAGGTTGCCGCCCTCGCCGACGGCCTTGACCCGCAGGTCCTCGCCGTTGACGCGGATCGCGTCATTGGCCTTGTCGCCGACGTCCGCATTGGACTCGGAGGAGGCCTTGACGTACGTACCGATGCCGCCGTTCCACAACAGGTCCACCGGGGCCTTGAGGATCGTCTTCATCAGTTCGGCGGGCGTCATCTTGGAGATGCCCGCCTCGATGCCGAGGGCAGCGCGCATGTGTGCGTTGACCGGGATCGACTTGGCCGCGCGCGGGTGGATGCCGCCGCCGGCCGACAGCAGCTCCTTGTCGTAGTCGGCCCAGGAGGAACGGGGCAGCTCGAAGAGCCGGCGGCGCTCGGCGTACGAGGTGGCCGCGTCCGGGTTCGGGTCGATGAAGATGTGCCGGTGGTCGAAGGCCGCGACGAGGCGGATGTGCTCGGAGAGCAGCATGCCGTTGCCGAACACGTCACCGGACATGTCGCCGACACCGACGACCGTGAAGTCCTGGGTCTGGGTGTCGTGGCCGAGCTCGCGGAAGTGCCGCTTGACGGACTCCCAGGCGCCGCGGGCGGTGATGCCCATGGCCTTGTGGTCGTATCCGGCGGAACCGCCCGATGCGAAGGCGTCACCGAGCCAGAAGTTGTACGCGACCGCGACCTCGTTGGCGATGTCGGAGAAGGTCGCGGTGCCCTTGTCGGCGGCGACGACGAGGTAGGTGTCGTCCTCGTCGTGGCGTACGACGTCGGCGGGCGGCACGACCTCGCCGGCCACCATGTTGTCCGTGATGTCGAGCAGTGCCGAGATGAACACCTTGTAGCTGGCGATGCCCTCGGCCAGCCACGCGTCCCGGTCCGCCGACGGGTCGGGCAGCTGCTTGGCGACGAAGCCGCCCTTGGCGCCGACCGGCACGATCACGGTGTTCTTGACCATCTGCGCCTTGACCAGGCCCAGGATCTCCGTACGGAAGTCCTCACGCCGGTCGGACCAGCGCAGACCGCCGCGCGCGACCTTGCCGAAACGCAGGTGCACACCCTCGACGCGCGGGGAGTAGACCCAGATCTCGTACGCCGGGCGGGGCGCGGGCAGTTCCGGGATGGCCTGCGGGTCGAACTTCATCGACACATAGCTGTGGTACTTGGCGCCCAACGCCTCCTGGAAGAAGTTCGTGCGCAGCGTCGCCTTGATGAGGGTCAGGAACGACCGCAGGATGCGGTCCTCGTCCAGGCTCGCGACCTGGTCGAGCGCGCCGTCGAGCTCCTCGAGCAGGGCGTCGGTCAGCTCGGCGCTTCCGCGCTGGCGCTCGGGGGACATCCGGGCCTCGAAAAGGGAGACCAGCAGCCGGGTGGTGTGGACGTTGGTACGGAGGGTGTCCTCCATGTAGTCCTGGCTGAAGGTCGCACCGGCCTGGCGGAGGTACTTGGCGTACGCGCGCAGCACCATCGCCTGCCGCCAGTTCAGACCGGCGCGCAGCACGAGGGAGTTGAAGCCGTCGTTCTCCGCCTCGCCGGTCCAGACTGCCGAGAAGGCCTCCTGGAAGCGTTCGCGGGCATCGTCGGCCAGGTAGTCGCCGTTGCCGGTGGCCTGCGGCATGCGCAGACCGAAGTCGTAGATCCACGCGGTCGTCCGGTCCGAGCAGCGCAGCTCGTAGGGACGCTCGTCGACGACCTCGACGCCGAGCCGGTTGAGGACCGGCAGAACGGCGGAGAGCGAGACCTGGTCACCGGTGCGGTAGATCTTGAAGCGGCGCTCGCCGGGACCCGCGCCGACCGGCTCGTACAGGGAGAGCGCGAAGTCCTTGTCCAAGTGGGCCAGTTGCTCGACGTGGACCAGGTCGGCGACGGCGGCGCGCGGCGAGTGGTCGGCCTTGTAGCCCTCGGGGAAGGCGTGGCCGTAACGGCGCAGCAGCTCGGCCGCGCGCTCCTCGCCGCACTCGGCGTTGAGCGCCTCGGCGAAGCCGTCGGCCCAGGAGCGGGCGGCCTCGACGAGCCGGGACTCGATGCGGTCCTTGTCGGCGTCGGTGAGGTCGGGGAGCTCGGTGCCGGGCTGGACGCGGATGACGAAGTGCAGCCGGGACAGCACCGATTCGGTGTGCAGGGCGGTGAAGTCGACCGGCGCGCGGCCGTTCAGCTCCTCCAGCAGGATGTCGGTCAGGCGCAGCCGTACATCGGTGGTGAAGCGGTCCCGCGGCAGGTAGACGAGGGCGGAGTAGTAGCGGCCGTACTCGTCCTGGCGCAGGTACAGCCGCAGCCTGCGGCGCTCCTGGAGGTAGAGGACGGACGTGACGATGGAACGCAGCTGGTCGGCCGGCGTCTGGAACAGCTCGTCGCGCGGGTAGGTCTCCAGGATCTGCAGGAGGTCGCGGCCGTCGTGGCTGTTGGGCGCGAAGCCCGCGCCTTCGAGGACTTCCTGGACCTTGCGGCGGATGACCGGGACGCGGCGCACGGATTCGGTGTACGCGGCCGAGGAGAACAGGCCGAGGAAGCGGCGCTCACCGATGACATTGCCGTTGGCGTCGAACCTCTTCACCCCGATGTAGTCGAGGTAGGAGGGCCGGTGCACGGTCGAGCGGCTGTTGGCCTTCGTCAGCACGAGCAGCTTGTGCTCGCGGGCCTTGGCACGGGCGTCGGCGGGCAGCCGGCTGAAGGAGGGGCTGACGGGGTGCGCCTCGTCGGTGCTGTGCTGCGGGTCGGAGCGCAGAATGCCGAGGCCGGTTCCGGGCACGGCGGCCAGGGCGTCGGTCTCGGTGAGCTCGTACTCCCGGTAGCCGAGGAAGGTGAAGTGGTCGGCGGAGAGCCAGCGCAGCAGTTCGCGCGCCTCCTCGACCTCCTGGTCACGCAGATCGTCGGCGGTCGGCTCGCTGGGCAGCTCTTCGGCGATGCGCAGCGAGGCGTCGCGCATCTTCTCCCAGTCCTCGACGGCCTCGCGGACGTCCGAGAGGACCCGCAGCAGATCGGCGGTGATCTGCTTGAGGTCGGACCGGTCGGTCTCACGGTCGATCTCGACATGGATCCAGGACTCGAGGACCGCGTCGTGCGGCAGTTCCTTGCCGTTCGCCTCGATGGGCAGGACTTCGATCAGCTTGCCGGTGAGGTCGCGGCGGACCGTGACCTGCGGGTGGATCACGACATGGATGCCGCGGCCCTGGCGGGAGAGCTCGTTGGTGACCGAGTCGACGAGGAAGGGCATGTCGTCGGTGACCACCTCGACCACGGAGTGGCTGCAGGTCCAGCCGTTCTCCTCGACGGTCGGGGTGTGAACCCGCACGTTGGCGGTCCCCTGGGGGCGGTTCTCGGCCAGCCGGTAGTGGGAAAGGGCCGCGCCGAAGACGTCGACCGGGTCCCGGTCGGTCACGTCCTCCGGAGCGGTGTGCAGGTAGTAGCGCTGGAGGTACCGGAGCACGGTGCCCTGGTCAGGGCTCTTGCCGTGCTCGGCCCCGGTCGGAAGGTGCCCCCCGACCGGGCTGTTCTCAGCAACCCGGGCTGCCCGTGCGAGCAGCTCGGCCTTGGCTTCGTCCAGCTTGGTCTGCATGTCCTCTGGCTCCTGTCGCGCGCCGTTGCGTGACGTAGGGGAAAGAAGCGACGCAACGCCATGACGCGGGGTGTCCGGTCGGAGTCGACGTTATGCCGCGATGAGAGATGTCCGAGCCGATATTGGCCAATGTTGGCAGCGGGGCCGGAACGGGGTGATCAACGATCGCCCGGGCGCTGTGGCGCTCCGGGCGCTGGCCGGGGGCTTCGCTGCCCCCACGGCATATAGCGCTGATCACGGGTCAAGGCTATCGCCCCGCCCCCCCGACCCGTCATGAGCCGTATGTGTACAAAAGCAGGGCCGGAAGTTTGACAGTCTGGACAGCGACACAGGGCCACTCTTGGCAAACAGTCCCCCGCGGTGCAGGTTGGCGGTGACGACACGGCATACCGTCGACGCCCTGCACCGACGGCGGGGACACCGTCGACAGCCCGACACCGGGAGCAGCCATGACACCGAAGATCCTGATCGTCACCGGCGATGCGGCCGAGTCCCTCGAAGTCCTCTACCCGTATCAGCGGCTGCGGGAAGAGGGGTACGAGGTCGACATCGCGGCCCCCGCCCGCAAAAAACTGCAGTTCGTCGTGCACGACTTCGAGCCGGGCTTCGACACCTACACCGAAAAGCCGGGCTACACATGGCCGGCGGACCTGGCCTTCTCGGAGGTCGAGCCCGGACAGTACGCAGCGGTGGTGATCCCGGGCGGCCGCGCCCCGGAGTACCTGCGCAACGATCCCGAGCTACGCAAGATTCTGAAGTCCTTCTTCGACGCCGACAAGCCCGTGGCGCAGATCTGCCACGGCCCGCTGCTGACGGCGGCGATCGGCAGCCTGGAGGGCCGCCGGGTCACGGCCTATCCCGCCCTGGAACTGGACATGCAGGCGGCGGGCGCAAGCTTCCAGGACGTGGAGGCGGTCGTCGACGGCACGCTGGTGTCGTCGAGGGCCTGGCCGGACCACTCGGCGTGGATGCGGGAGTTCCTCACGGTGCTTCGGGCGAAGGCACCGGTCGCGTAGGGGGGTGTGGCGGGGCAGCCCGGGCCCCTCGGGGTCCGGGCCGAGCCCGGTTCGGGCAACGCGGGGTGGGGAGCGGGAGGGGAGGGGAGCAGGTGGGGAGGGGAGCAGGTGGGGAGCAGCCCGTCCTGAGGGCGAACCGCCCCGTTACGCCACCAGCCGTGTCGCCACCTCCACCGCCTCCGCGAGGCTGTCCACCACCGGCACCCCCACCGACTCCAGGCTTGCCCTGCTGTGCGACCCCCCGGTGTACAGCACTGCCCGCGCCCCCACATGCGCCGCCGCCACCGCGTCGTCGACCGCGTCACCGATCACCACCGTGCGCTCCGGCGCCGCGACGCCGCCGAGCGCCGCGAGATGGCGCTCCATGTGCAGCGCCTTCGTGCCGCCGGACGGCCCGGTCCGCCCGTCCACGCGTATGAAGTGGCCCTCGATGCCATAGCCCCGTACGACCGGGACCAGCTCCTCGTGCCCGTACATGCTCAGCAGCGACTGGCTGCGCCCGGCCAGCCGCCACTCCTGCAGCAGCTCCTCGACGCCCTCGGTCAGCCCGCACCCGATCCGGTGCTCGCTGTAGTGCCGGTGGAAGGCCTCGTCCATGACCTCCCACTCCGCGTCCGACGGCAGCCGTCCCATGAGCCGCTCGTAGAACCGGGGAATCGGCACGCAGTACATCTCGCGGTAGCTCTCGAGCGTGATCGGCTCCAAGCCGATCTCCTCGAAGGCGGCGTTGGTCGCCCCGATGACAGCCGTGATGTCGTCGAGCAGTGTGCCGTTCCAGTCCCAGACCAGGTGTGTGCTGTGCTTCCCCATACGAAAACGGTACCGGCCGGGTCTGACAACCGGCCGCCGAGCCGCCTTCGCAGCCTCAGCCGACGAGGTTTTGGATCTCCTGCACCCCGTACCAGAGCAGCTCGTGGTCCTCCGCCCCGTCCACCGTGAACTGCGCGTCGTCGTCGCCCTGGTCCGCCGCCCCAAGCGCGTCCGCCGCGGCCGCCACGTCACCGATCGCGTCGTCCGCGTCCACGTGCACCGCCGCCGCCTTGGACAGCGGAACCGCGGTGGCGACCCGCACCTCGCCGAGCGCGCTCACGACGAGCACCCCGTCGGGATCGGCGACCGCGTCCTGGTCCCGTACGTCGACCGCGACGACCACCCGGCGCCTGACCGCGTCCGGGTCGCCGGCGAGCAGTCGCAGCGAGGCGGCCGCGGCGCGGTTCAGCGCGGCGTACTCCAGTTCCTCGATGTCGTCGGAGACGTACCACTCGCGCAGTCCCGGCGTGACGGCATACGCGGTCAGCGGCCCGGGGCCGAGTTCGCCCGCCTTGTGCGCCTCTGCGAGTCCGGGGAGGGTCAGGGGGACGTAGACGCGCATGGCTGACCGCTTTCGTAGTCGGAAACGCCCTCAGGATACGTGTGAGGTCCGCCCGAGGTCCCCCTTCGGGCTGCCGCTCCCGGCCTCGCGCGCCTTCCACCGCAGACCTGCCTCGCACCGGCTCAGGACGGCCTGCGTCGGGCCCCGTCACCCTGATAGGTGAACTGTGGCGCCTGCCCCCGCAGGGGACTTTGCGCATTGCGGTCCGACCAGCCCGCCCCGTAGAAGATCACCAACGAAGTTACCGCCCGGTATCGCGCCGGGCCCGGCATATCGGGGGCGATCTGCATGAGCATGAACAGGACCCGGCCCGCAGGGCGGCAGGACCAGCGCCGTCCCGCCGCGGTGGCGGCAACCGCGATGGCACGCGCACGACGGCAGCACAAGCCGCACTACTGGTTCGCCGACCGCCTGCTCGCGGTGCTCAGCGGCCGGCGCCCGGTGCACTGGATGCTCGGGCACACCATCGGGGAGGCGTACGAACAGCTTGTGCGGCTCGCCCCGGGAGCACCGCTGCGTCCGGCGGAGCGGGTCACACCCGTCGTACGCCACTGCGGGGAGTACCACCCCGGCCCCGGCGTGATCGAGGCCTTCGCCAGGATCGGCTCCGGGGACCGGGTCAGCGCGATGGCCTTCCGCCTGGAACAGGGCGCGGACCAGCGCTGGCGCTGTGCCGCGGTGGAACTCGGCGGAGAACGAGTCGGCACGTCCGCCGGGAACTAGCCTCCGCCCTGGGGGCCGCCCTCCCGGGAGGAAGCCGCAGGCGATCCGCTCAGCCGCCGTCCGCGCCGAGCCGGGCCGCCTGCCCCTCTCGTGCCGACGCGAGCCGCTGAGCGGGCGCGAGCCCTGGAAGCGAAACGGCCGGGGCCGGACACCACAATCGGTGTCCGGCCCCGGCCGTTCGCAACAGGCAAACGCAGAGAGTTACTTCTTGCGGCGGCGCCCGCCGCCCTTCTGCGCCTTGCGGCGCTCCGCCCGCGTCAGGCCGTCCCCGTCCGTACGAGCCTGTCCGTCGTCGCTGATGAATTCGCCCTCGACGATGCCGCCCTCGCCGTCCACCTTTGGCGCCGAGAAGTGCAGCCGGTCCCGCCGCTGCGGGGCGTCGAGCCCCTTCGCGCGGATCTCCGGACGGGAGGCTCCCGCCGCAACGGCGTCCTCCTTGGCGAGCGAAGGGGCCGCGTCCTGCACCGGGACCTCCTCGACCTGCTGCTCGACCTGGACCTCCAGGTTGAACAGATAGCCGACGGACTCCTCCTTGATGCCCTCCATCATGGCGGTGAACATGTCGAAGCCCTCGCGCTGGTACTCCACGAGCGGGTCCTTCTGGGCCATCGCGCGCAGGCCGATGCCCTCCTGAAGGTAGTCCATCTCGTAGAGGTGCTCACGCCACTTGCGGTCCAGTACGGACAGCACCACGCGCCGCTCAAGCTCACGCATGATGTCCGAGCCGAGCTGCTTCTCGCGCTCGTCGTACTGCTCGTGGATGTCGTCCTTGATGGACTCGGCGATGAACTCGGCGGTGATCCCGGCACGGTCGCCGGCCGCGTCCTCCAGCTCCTCGACGGTGATCTTCACCGGGTAGAGCTGCTTGAACGCGCCCCACAGCCGGTCCAGGTCCCACTCCTCGGCGAAGCCCTCGACCGTCTCCGCCTGGATGTACGCATCGATGGTGTCGTCCATGAAGTGGCGCACCTGCTCGTGCAGGTCCTCGCCCTCCAGAACGCGGCGGCGCTCGCCGTAGATGACCTCACGCTGGCGGTTGAGCACCTCGTCGTACTTCAGGACGTTCTTACGCGTCTCGAAGTTCTGCTGCTCCACCTGCGACTGCGCCGACGCGATCGCACGCGTGACCATCTTGTTCTCGATCGGGACGTCGTCGGGGACGTTCGCCATCGACATCACGCGCTCGACCATCTGCGCCTTGAACAGACGCATCAGGTCGTCACCCAGGGACAGGTAGAAACGGGACTCGCCCGGGTCGCCCTGACGGCCGGAACGACCGCGCAGCTGGTTGTCGATACGCCGCGACTCGTGCCGCTCGGTGCCCAGCACATAGAGCCCGCCGATGTCGGTCACCTCGTCGTGCTCGGCCTTGACGGCCGCCTCGGCGCGCTCCAGCGCGGCGGGCAGGGCCGCGGCCCACTCCTCCACGTGCTCGACCGGGTCCATGCCGCGCTGGCGCAGCTCCGCCTCGGCGAGGTCGTCGGGGTTGCCTCCGAGCTTGATGTCCGTACCACGGCCGGCCATGTTCGTCGCGACTGTGACCGCGCCCTTGCGCCCGGCCTGGGCGACGATCGTCGCCTCCCGGTCGTGCTGCTTGGCGTTGAGGACCTCGTGCTGGATGCCCCGCTTGTTGAGCTGCTGCGAGAGGTACTCGGACTTCTCGACCGAGGTCGTGCCGACCAGGATCGGCTGGCCCTTCTCGTGCTTCTCGGCGATGTCGTCGACGACCGCGGCGAACTTGGCGACCTCGGTCCGGTAGATCAGGTCGGACTGGTCCTTGCGGACCATCGGCTTGTTCGTCGGGATCGGCACGACGCCCAGCTTGTAGATCTGGTGGAACTCGGCGGCCTCGGTCATGGCCGTACCGGTCATGCCGGAGAGCTTGCCGTAGAGGCGGAAGAAGTTCTGCAGGGTGATCGTGGCAAGGGTCTGGTTCTCGTCCTTGATGTCCACCCCTTCCTTCGCCTCGATCGCCTGGTGCATGCCCTCGTTGTAGCGGCGGCCTGCGAGGATACGGCCGGTGTGCTCGTCGACGATCATGACTTCGCCGTCGATGACGACGTAGTCCTTGTCCTTCTTGAACAGTTCCTTGGCCTTGATGGCGTTGTTCAGGTATCCGACGAGCGGGGTGTTCACCGACTCGTAGAGGTTGTCGATGCCCAGCCAGTCCTCGACCTTGGCGACACCCGGTTCATGGATGGCGACGGTCCGCTTCTTCTCGTCGACCTCGTAGTCGCCGGTCTCCTCGATGCCCTTGAGGGGGTTGCCCGCCTCACCCTTGGCCAGGCGGGTCACCAGCTTGGCGAAGTCGCCGTACCACTTGGTGGCCTGGTCGGCCGGACCGGAGATGATCAGCGGCGTACGGGCCTCGTCGACGAGGATCGAGTCGACCTCGTCGACGATGGCGTAGTTGTGGCCGCGCTGGACGAGCTCGTCCTTGGACCACGCCATGTTGTCGCGGAGGTAGTCGAAGCCGAACTCGTTGTTCGTTCCGTACGTAATGTCGCAGTTGTACTGTTCGCGACGCTGAGCCGGCGTCATGTTGGCGAGGATGCAGCCGACATCCAGGCCCAGGAACTTGTGAACCCGGCCCATCATCTCGGAGTCACGCTCGGCCAGGTAGTCGTTCACCGTGATCAGGTGGACGCCCTTGCCCGAGAGCGCATTGAGGTAGGCGGGGAGGGTGCCGACGAGGGTCTTGCCCTCACCGGTCTTCATCTCGGCGACATACCCGAGGTGCAGCGCGGCGCCGCCCATCATCTGTACGTCGTAATGGCGCTGACCGAGGACGCGCTTGGCGGCCTCACGGACGGTCGCGAACGCCTCGGGGAGCAGGTCGTCCAGGCTCTCACCGTCGGCGTACCGCTCCTTGTACTCATCGGTGAGCGCCCGCAACTCGGCGTCGGAGAGGTTGACGAAGTCCTCTTCGATGGAGTTGACCTGGTCCGCGATGCGGTGCAGTTTGCGCAGGATCTTGCCTTCGCCTGCACGCATGAGCTTGTTGAAGACGGACACTGAGGTTGGTCTCCTTGCCGATCGGGCCTGGCACTGGGTCTTGTTATGGACACTGGCGCGGGCACGGCAGGTGGGCCCCACCGCAACGGCCATCGTAAGCGAGGACCCGGCCGGGTCGGGAGGTCCGCCGTCAGCCAGGCCTGCTGTCACCCTCAAAGAGAACGCACGGGACGCACGGAAGGTGCCGGTGAGGTACGAAAAGTGCTCGCATCCCTTCGCGGACATGACCAGAATCCGGTCATGGAGCCCACCACCCTCACCACGGAACGCCTGCTGCTGCGCACCTTCACGAGCGACGACACGGACGCGGTCTATCAGGCGTGCCAGGATCCCGACATCCAGCGGTGGACGACGGTCCCCTCGCCCTATGAGCGCCGGCATGCCGCCGAATTCACCGGACAGATGGTCCCGGAGGGCTGGCACTCCGGCACGATGTGCACCTTCGCGGTGCTGCCGCGCGCAGGCGGCGCGCTGATGGCATCGGTCGCGGTCAGCCTGCGGACTTTCTCGGGCACCTGGGAGATCGGCTTCTGGACGGACAAGGAGCACCGGGGGCGCGGGATCATGGCGGAGACCGTGGGTGCCGTGGCGCACTGGGCCTTCACCAGGCTGGGGGCGACCCGTCTGGAGTGGCGGGCAGAGGTCGGCAACGAGGGCTCGCGTGCCGTCGCCGAGAAGGCGGGCTTCATGATCGAGGGGTCACTGCGGGCGGCCCTGCTGAACAAGGACACACTCAGGGATGTGTGGGTGGGGGCGCTGCTCCCGTCGGACCTGGGGCTGTCGAGCACCCATCCGTATCTGCCGCCCCGGCGCTGACGCCCGCGGGGTGGGACGGCATACGGGGTGCGGCAGCATGCGGGTGGGGCGGTCCGCGGGGTGCGGCAGCCGGGACCTGCGGCCAGGTTCGATTGTCAGTGCCGCCGTCTAGGGTGCGGACCATGACCAGTGTGCCGCTGCCCACCGCCCAGCTGTCCGCCGACGAAGCGCGCCGCATAGCTCTGCGCGCCCAAGGATTCCTGGGCGCACCCGACCGGCGCGGCGGGGTGCGGGGTGTGCTGCGCCACCTCGGCGCCGTCCAGCTGGACACGATCTCGGTACTGGCGCGCTCGCACGAGCTGATTCCGTACGCCCGCCTTGGTGCGGTGGGCCGCAAGACGGTCGAGGACGCCTACTGGACCGAGGGCCACAGCTTCGAGTACTGGTCGCACGCCGCCTGCATTCTGCCCGTCGAGGAGTGGCCCCACTTCGCATTCCGCCGCCGCAGCTATCGCGCCCGCCCGCACTGGGGCCATGACCTTCCGGACGGCGCCTACGACACGGTGATCAAGCAGCTGCGCGCCGAAGGCCCGCTCACCGCGACGGAGTTGGGCGGGGCGAAGAACGGCGGCGAGTGGTGGGACTGGTCGGCGTCGAAGGTCGCCGTCGAGCGCGCGCTGATGTACGGCGAGGTGGTGTGCACCGAGCGGCGCAGCTGGAAGCGGGTGTACGACCTCGCCGAGCGGACCATCCCCGATGATCTTCTCCACGACGAGCTGGACGACACGGAGTGCCTGCGCCGGCTCGTCCGGCTCGCAGGTGAGTCGCTCGGTGTCGGCACCCGCGCGGACATCGCGGACTACCACCGCCTCAAGGGCGAACAGTTCGACGCCGTGGTGGCTGACTCGGGGCTGGTCCCGGTCACGGTCGAGGGCTGGTCCAAGCCCGCCTGGGCGGACCCGCAGGCGCTCGCCTCCGAACCGCGCGGCAGGCATCGTACGACCCTGCTCTCACCGTTCGACTCTCTCATCTGGGAACGGGCACGCACCGAGCGGATCTTCGGCTTCGCCCACCGCCTCGAGGCGTATGTCCCCAAGCCGAAGCGGGTGTACGGCTACTTCGCGATGCCGTTGCTGTCGGGCGGAAAGCTGCTGGGGCGCGTCGACCCGGCCCGCGAGGGCACGACGCTGGTGGCGCGCCAGGTGTCGCTCGACAGCGCGAAGGCGGTGGCACCCATGGCCCAGGCGCTGCGCGAGGCCGCTCAGTGGGTCGGCTGCGATTCGGTACGCATCGAGCGGGTCGACCGCGCCGAGCTGACCGCGGACCTGGTCAAGGCTGTTTCGTGAGCGCCACCCGTGATCACTGCCGGCCATCAGTGCCGGTGATCACTACCGGGTGATCAGTACCGGGTGACCGGGTGATCACTACCGAATCTCGAGGATCTTCTCCCGCATCGCGTAGACCACGGCCTCCATCCTGGAGTGCAGCTGCAGCTTCTCCAGGATGTTGCGGACGTGGTTCTTCACCGTGTTCTCGGAGATGAACAACTCCTTGGCGATATCCCGGTTGTTCATCCCCGTCGCAACCAGCTTGAGCACTTCCAGCTCCCGCTCGGTCAGCCGGGGCGCGGGCACGAGCCTGCGCTCGTCCGTGCGCTGGATCATCGACTTGAACTCGGTCAGCAGCTTGGACGCCATGGACGGGCTGATCTGCGACTGCCCGTCGGCCACCGCGCGGATCGCCGTGGCCACCTCGTCGGTGGAGATCTCCTTGAGGAGATAGCCGGTGGCGCCCGCCTTGATCGCGTCGTAGAGGTCGGCTTCCTCGTCGCTGATCGTCAGCATGATGATCTTCGCGCTGGGGGCCACCTCCTTGATGGACGTACAGGCTTCGATGCCGCCGCGCTTGGGCATGCGCACGTCCATCAGCACGATGTCGGGCAGGAGGTCAGCGGCCTTGTCAACCGCCTCGGCGCCGTCGCCCGCCTCGCCCACGACCTGGATGTCCTCCTCCTGCGCGAGGACGATCTCCAGCCCTCGCCGGAACAGGGCGTGATCGTCCACCACAAGAACCCGGATGGGCTCCTTGCGGGAATCACCGTGGTCCGCGCCGCCTTCGGCGACTGTGGAGCCGGCGTCACCCGCGTCGCCCGAGTCGTCATGAACCGGCCCGAAGCTGTCCGCCATCGTTCCTCCCCCTGAAGGCCGCGGCCTGAAGATCATGTCTGGTCCGCCAACGTCATTACGGAGTGCATCGGTTGGCCTGGGACGCCATGCTTTCATGCCCGGACGACAGAGCGGTGATCCTGTGGTCGCGCGGTGGTGCCCCTGGGGGCGCACATTGCGCTCCAGGGGCACCACCGACCTGCCTGGCGGCACTCAGCCGCCGAGCGCACCTCCGGCACCGCCCGCCTCGGATCCGGCCAGCGGGTCGGTCTCCAGGTGGATGACGCCATAGTCGTAGGCGTGCCGTCGGTAGACGACACTGGGCTGCTTCGTCTCGGAGTCGACGAAGAGGTAGAAGTCGTGCCCGACCAGTTCCATCTCGTAGAGAGCCTGGTCGAGTGTCATCGGTGCTGCGGTGTGGACCTTCTCGCGGACCACCAGCGGTCCCTCGCCCTGGATTTCGAGCGAGCCGATCCTGGTGGTGGGAATGGATTGGGGCGTCTCTTCGCCGACGGGCCGGCCGTTGGCGTTCAACTCGGCGACGCCGGGGACGACGTCGGCCACCTCGGAGGCCGAAATCCGGCCGTTTCCACGGCGGTTGTGGCGCTTCTCGTGCTGCTTGCGCAGCCGGGCCTCCAACTTGCCGGTGGCGAGGTCGAGCGCTGCGTACGGGTCGCCGGCTGCGGCCTCCGCCCGGATCACCGGGCCTCGGGAGTGGAGAGTGATCTCCACACGGTCGGAACGGTCGGCCTGCCGCGGGTTGTGCTCCTTGGACACCTCGACGTCCAGGCTGATCACCTTGCCGTCGAGCTTCTGGATCTTCTCCAGCTTCAGCTTCTCGGCCACGTGCTTGCGGAACCGCTCGGGCACCTCGGTCTTGCGGCCCTTGACGACGATGTCCACGCAGAACTCCGTTCCCGGATAGCTCCGTCCGCTCGCTGGCTGCGGAGCCTCTCCCTCTTGCACCAGACTCCGGTGATCACCGGAGTCTCGGACTTGGCGACTTTCACCTCCTCCTCCCCAGTCGACAAGATCCCCACCCCACCCACTTTCGAGGTATTGGCTTCCTCGAATCCCTGGCCCGAAGCGCGGCCCATCATTCGGTGCGGTACGGCAATCGCCATTCCTCACAACCGAACATAGCTCGCTCGGACCGGTGTCGGCACCCGCTACCAGCGCGTACCTCCATTCAGGGGCTTTTCTTCTCTCACTACCTGCAACGATGCAAGTTCTCGGTCAGTTCCGGTTTTTTTCGAAAGACAGCGGTGGGACGGCGACCACCGCCGCGCTCAGATGCAGAAGTCCGGGAAATCGCAACCCGGAGGCCGCCCGCAGCGCCCGGGCCGCCTCGGTCAGCGAAGCCCCGGTGGTCATGAGGTCGTCCACCAGAACCGCCCTGCCGCCCTCCAGAAGCCGTCCCCCTCCGGCTGCGACCTCCAGGGCCCCCGTTAGATTCTCCACCCGCATACGGGCCGTGAGACCCGACTGGTCGGCCACTTCCCGCCGCTGCCGCAGCACCGGGAGCACCCTGGCCTCCGTGCCCGTCCGGCGCAGCTCGCCGGCCGCAGCCAGCGCCATCCGCCGCACCGCGTCGTGCCCCCGCGCCCGGACCGCACGCCGCGCCGACGGCACCGGTACGAGCAGCAGTGGACCAGTCCCCCGATCGGCCGACGACACAGCGCCCCGCACCGCCCCGGCAAGCGCGACACCCAGCGGCCGGGCCAGCCCCAGCGCGCCCCGCTCCTTGTGCGCCAGCAGCACCGCACGCACGGCATCGGCATAGGGAGCAGCGGCGTGCACCGCCGGCAGGCCCGCGGGCTCGGGCACAGGCCTCGCTCTGCGCGCCGCGGTGCCGTACAGCGCCCGCGCGCAGTCCTCGCACAGCGGCGTACGAGGAGTGCCGCAGCCGCCGCAGGCGACCGGCAGCACCAGACCGGAGATCTCCCGCCACCAGCCCCGCATGGCAACCACTCTGCCGACGGCTGGAGCGCCGTGCCACCCCTGTGGACAACTCCTCCAGGACAGCTCCGGCAGGCCCTCCGCAGGCCCGCCGGAGCTCTCAGAGGCCCCTTTCCGGCCGCTGCGGCCCGTCCCGGACGCCGTCTTTCGCCCCGGCTACCCCGGGTAGACCGGCGACGAGCCCTTCTTGACGAGCGTCTGCCAGTTCGCGCCCGGCGGCAGCTTCACGATGCCGTCGTCCTCCGAGTACGCCACGAGCGGGCGGCTCTCGTCGTCGGACGCGGCGACCGCCTTCACGCGGTTCAGACCCGGCAGGACGCTCGTGTCAGAACTCGAACCGTCCGTCTGCATGTACCGCACCTGCTGGACTCCGCCGGACTCCTTGCCGACCACCACGAGCCTGCTGGGCCCCGCCCAGGAAACGGCCGTGACCGTCTCCATCTGTGGTGCGGCGGGCCGCAGTTCCGCGACGGAGACCACCGGGTTGGCCGTGGGGCCGTGGCGCTCCACACGCCCGATCTTCAGCGTGGTCCTGCCGTCCTTGGTCAGCAGCAGCGCGATGCGCACACCGTCGGCCGAGACCCTGACCGCCTCGATCCGTGCGCCGTCCAGCCCCGGGATGATCTTGACGTTCTGGGGAGTACCCGCGCCGCGCGCCAGGCGCATCAGCGCCGGATGACGAGGATCGCGGTCGGCGACCCACAGATCGTTCCGGCCGTCCCAGCTGGGTGCCGAAAGACGGTTCGCGGGGCTGTCGCCGTGGCTCCGGACCAGCGGCTGGCCCAGCTCGCTGTCCGCCATGAGGGACGACACGTACAGGCTGCTGTAGTCCTTCGAGACGGCCGCCGCGGTGCGCTCGTCGCGAGCCACACCGACGAGGCTCATCTGCAATCGGCCGTTGCCGAACGGGCCGAGCACATTCTCCGGCTCGCTTATGTCCTTGGCGGCGCCCGACAGCAGCGCCAGCTGGTTCTTGCTGTCGACGAAGTACTGGTACGTCGACTGGCCCGAGACATGGTCCCGTGCGTAACCCTCGGCCTGGCTGCTGTTGACCACGCACAGCTGCGAGCCGTCCGCACGCTGCAGCTCCACCTGCTCGACCCTGGTGGACGTCAGGTCCTTCAGGGTGAACAGAATCTGCGCCGCCATCCTCGAACACTGCAGGCGGCCCACATTGGACGCCTTCTCGTTGAGTGGCACCTTCAGCGCGTTCCGGTCGTCGAACGCCAGCGACTTGGTGCCCTTCTTCAGCGTCGTACCGGTCGGGAAGGGCGACTCGACCACAGGCTTCAGCCAGTTCGTCGGACCGTCGAGCAGCGCCTTGACCGACTGTGTGACCGGGTCCATCCGGGTCACCGGATCGAGCCGCTGGCGGATGTAGACCGGGTCGGCCACCGGCGTGGAGGCCTGGCCGGAGGCAAAGTAGTACTTGTTCACCGAGATGTAGTTGCGCCGGAAGTCGGACGCGCCGAGCACCAGCCCCGGCGGCAGACTGTCGATCCGCCACTCCTTGCCTTCCGGCCCGGTCTGCAGGGACAGATGAATCGTCCGGCTGTACGGCGTGGGAGTAACCGCCTGATAGGCATGCTGCGGGTCCACCGTGGCGATCTGCGTGCCCAGGAGCGGATAGTCGACGCCCGGGTTCTCCCGGCCACCGGTGATGGCCTGCCCGTAGCCGGGCGCGGCGGACAGCACCGTGGTGCCCGCGTCCGGCCGCCACTTCTTGGAGGTTTCCGGCATCAGATACGTCCGGGCGATGGCGAAGTCCGTGTCGTCGCTGGTCATCGCCTCCAGAAAACCCGTGACGACCTCGATCGGACTGGCGCCCTTCCGCGGCGGCACCGCGTACACGCGCACCTGCGAATCCGCACGCTGGGACGCCTTCACCGCATGAATGTCACCGCTGTCGGGCATCGAGGCGCACCCCGCCAGCAGCACACCGCTGCAGCCGAGCAGGGCGGAAGCCTTGAGCGCGCCTCGGCGGCTGTCGCGTCGGGGGTCAGCGCCCACGAGTCGTGTCCTCCCGGTCCGAAGAAACCTGTGCTGCCGCGTCGCCACGCTGCTCGCCCGCCGGTCGTGCCACCACCCGCGCACCGTTGCCCGGGAGCGCCGCCGGGTCCACACCGGCAGGGGCCGAAGGGGGCGGCACCGGAGCACGCGGCGGCACGGGCAGGGCCGAGCGGTCGGTCGTGGGCTGCGTGGGCACGGCCGCCAGCCGGTGCCCGTTCATCTGCGGGGCGGCGGAATCGGCGCGCTCGCGGTTCTGCCGCGAGTCCTCCGGCTCCAGGGGTATCGGCGAACCGCGCAGCGGCTCGTCCGCCGTACGCGGCAGGGTCAGCCGGAACTGCGAGCCCCCACCGGGCTCCCCCCACGCCTGCAGCCAGCCGCCGTGCAGCCGGGCATCCTCGACGGCGATGGACAGACCAAGGCCTGTACCGCCCGTCGTACGAGCCCGCGCCGGATCGGCCCGCCAGAAGCGGTTGAAGACCCGGGTCGCCTCCCCCGGCTTCAACCCCACTCCGTAGTCGCGCACCGCGACCGCTACGGCCCCGCCGGCGACCGCCATCCGCACCACCACGTCCCGGCCCTCCCCGTGCTCCACGGCGTTGACGACCAGGTTCCGCAGCACACGCTCCAGGCGCCGGGCGTCGGCCTCGGCGACCACCGGCTGCTCGTCGCCGATCACGCGTATCCGGGTGCCCTTGCGCTCGGCCAGCGGCTCGGCGCCGCCGATCACCCGCCGTACCACCTCGCGCAGATCTATCGGCTCCGCCTCCAGCGCCGCCGCACCCGCGTCGAAGCGGCTGATCTCCAGCAGATCGGAGAGCAGCGACTCGAAACGGTCGAGCTGATCGCCCAGAAGCTCCGCCGAACGCGCCGTCACCGGATCGAAGTCGGCCCGCGCCTCATGAATGACATCGGCTGCCATCCGTACGGTCGTCAGAGGCGTCCGCAGCTCGTGCGACACATCCGACACGAAGCGGCGCTGCATCCGGGAGAGCTCCTCCAGCTGCTGGATCTTGAGCTGGAGGTTCTGCGCCATCTTGTTGAACGCCTCGCCCAGGCGGGCGATGTCGTCCTCGCCGGTGACCTTCATCCGCTCCTGGAGACGGCCGGCGGAAAGCCGCTCGGCGATCCCCGCGGCCATCCGCACAGGCGTCACGATCTGCCGCACGACCAGCCAGGCAATGGCTCCCAGCAGGACCACGACGAACAGCCCGGCCGTGGCGAGGGTTCCTCTGACCAGGTTGAGCGACTGCTCCTCCTGCGCCAGCGGGAAGAGGTAGTACAGCTCGTACGGATTGCCCTCGATGTCGTTCAGTCGCGTACCGACGACCAGGCCCGGCTCGGGCTCGTGCTCGTTGTTGTACTTGATCTGCATGTACGTCTCGTACGTACCGGTCCCCTGGTCGACCTCGTTCCGCAGGTCCTCGGGAATGCTTTCGAAGGCCACGCTCCCCGAGGTCCGCGGCCCGCGGCCCGCGTCCTCGGAGTCGGCGCTGAGCGCCACCACGTGGAACGCGCCCTGCCCGCCGCTGGAGAGCTGTTGCACCAGATCGGACCGCCAGGAGCTTCCCGCGGTCCTGCCGTCCGCAGCGGCGCCGTTGTGCCCGCTTCCCGGACCGTTGAGGAGGTTCGCCTTCTCGCGCGCCACGGCGAAGCCGCCGGCCGCCTGGCTCTGGGCAGCCTTGTCCTTGGCGTCCAGCAGACCGTTGCGCACCTGGCCGATGACGACGAAGCCCAGCAGCACCACCACGCCGAGCGACATCAGCAGCGTGCTCGCCACCACCCTGAGCTGGATGTTCCGCCGCCACAGCCGCACTGCGGGCAGTAGCGGACGGCGCACCCAGCGCATCAGGAGCCGAAGAACCGGGCTCCCCGGCGCACTGCCCGAAGGCAGTCGTCCCCCCTGGAGCAGACGGCCGAATCGCGAGGGCTCATTCCCCGGTCCGGCAGCCCGCCCCGTACGGACTCCCGGCTCACCGGGCTTCGGAGCAACGCTGCCTCGGGACATGTCAGCTCGGCCCGGCCTTGTAACCGACACCACGGACGGTCACCACGATCTCCGGACGCTCGGGGTCCTTCTCGACCTTTGAGCGCAACCGCTGTACGTGCACATTGACCAGCCTGGTGTCGGCGGCATGGCGATAGCCCCATACCTGCTCCAGCAGCACCTCGCGGGTGAACACCTGCCACGGCTTGCGTGCGAGTGCCACCAGCAGATCGAACTCGAGCGGAGTCAGGGCGATCGACTGCCCCTCCCGCTTCACGGAGTGTCCGGCCACATCGATGACCAGATCCCCGATCGTCAGCTGCTCGGGCGCAGGCTCCTCCGACCTCCTCAGACGCGCCCGGATCCGGGCGACCAGCTCCTTCGGCTTGAACGGTTTGACGATGTAGTCATCGGCCCCGGATTCCAGGCCCACCACCACATCCACGGTGTCGCTCTTGGCCGTGAGCATCACGATCGGCACGCCGGACTCTGCCCTGATCAGCCTGCACACCTCGATGCCGTCCCGTCCGGGCAGCATGAGATCCAGCAGTACAAGATCGGGTTTGGCCTCACGGAAAGCGGCAAGTGCCTTGTCACCGTCCGCTACGAACGACGGCTCGAAACCTTCACCACGCAGCACAATCCCGAGCATCTCGGCCAGTGCGGTGTCGTCGTCGACGACAAGGACTCGTCCCTTCATAATCGACATCATCCCATTAGCTAATCGTTACCTGGCGTGACCTGGCCCACAGCTCCGCAATTCCGCCCCCTGTGACCGGGGACAACGTTCCCTGCTCGGTGACGATCGCCGTCACCAGATCCGGCGCTGTGACATCAAACGCCGGGTTGTACGCCTGGGTTCCCAGCGGCGCGACCGACAGCCCGCCGCCGACTCCCCCAGCCACCGCGATCTGCGGCGCTGTGACCTCGGTCACCTCCTGTCCAGATCGTTGCTCCACCTCTATCGAGGCCCCGTCCGGCGTGCTCCGATCGATCGTCGTGGTCGGCGCGACGACGATGAACGGAACATGGTGGTACTTCGCAAGCACCGCCAGCGGATAGCTCCCTACCTTGTTCGCCACCGACCCGTCGGCGGCGATCCTGTCGGCCCCGATCAATACCGCATCGACCTCCCCCGCCGCGAACAACGATCCTGCGGCACTGTCCGTGAGCAATGTGTACGGCATTCCGCTCCGCGCCGCCTCATAGGCGGTCAGCCGGGCCCCCTGCAGCAGCGGTCGCGTCTCGTCGACCCACAGCCGCCGCAGCCTTCCCGCGCGGTGCGCCCTGAGCGCCACGGCGAACGCGGTGCCCTCCCCGCCGGAGACCAGCGCCCCGGTGTTGCAGTGGGTCAGGATCCGGTGACCGCCGCCCGGCAGCAGCTCGTCGAGCAGCACCAGGCCGTGCTCAGCCATCCGGTCACTGGCCTCGGCATCCTCCTGATGGAGCGCCTTGGCAGTGGAGAGCGCCGCGTGCGCGGCCTGCTCGGCATCCGCCCCCTTGTCCACTGCCATGCGGTACGCGGCCACCGCACGCCGTACGCCGTACGCCAGGTTCACCGCGGTGGGCCGCGCCCGTTCCAGCAGCTCGGCCGACTCCTCCACGTCGTAGCCCCGCACGGCCGCGAGAGCCACACCATAGGCCCCGGCGATACCCAGCAGCGGCGCCCCACGCACAACCAGCGTCTGAATCGCCCGCACCAGGGCCGGCACATCGGTACACACCAGCTCGACCTCGTCGGCGGGCAGCCGGGTCTGGTCGAGCAGTACCAGTACAGGCCCTTCCGGCGGCTCGTCCCACCGCAGCGCCGGAAGCGGCGGCGGCTCGGAACCAGCCGGGTTTTGTACGTACTGATCAGCCATCCGCCCAGTCTGCCCGGTGAGCCACCGACAATGAAGGTGCGAAGGAGATACGGGCCCCCGCCCACCCGCGAGCGACGCGTGGCACGATGGCCACCACTGCCGTCCCGCCAAGGGGACAGGCACCGTGAACGCACCGGCTCGGCGAGCCGGTCCCGCGACCAATCCATGAGGTGGACGACCGTGAACGACACTCCGGGCTGGGCCTCGCCCGGATCTGCTCCCTCCGACGGGCAGGACGCCGGCGTTCCGCGTCCTGCCGCGCCTGCCGAAGAGAGCGGCCCCGCCTCGAAGTGGTCCACCGACCAGCCGCCTCCGGGCCGGTGGTCCGCGCCGACCGCCCCGGGTGCCGACCGCATCCCCGTACCCCCGCCCGCCCCGGGCTGGGGCGGACAGCCGCGCGGCAGCTGGGGCAGGCCACCGGCCGCAGCCAAGCCCGGTGTCATCCCGCTGCGCCCCCTGGGAGTCGGCGAGATCCTCGACGGCGCTGTTTCCACACTCCGCGCCCACTGGCGCACGGTGCTGGGCATCACGATCACCGTCTCGGTGGTCTCCCAGATCTGCAACATCCTCGTCGAGCGCTACCTGCTGCCCGACCCGCCCGAGGTCAATCCGGACGCAACGCCCTCGGAGGCCCTGAGGCAGTCCGTGGACTCGCTCCAGGCCAGCCTGCTCGCCATGGGCCCGGCGCTGATCATCACCATGATCGTGACCCTGTTCACCACGGCGCTTCTCACCATAGTGATCAGCCGCTCCGTGCTCGGCCGCCCGGTGACGCTCTCCGAGGCCTGGCAGGAAGCACGGCCCCGGCTTCCTCAACTGCTGGGCCTGACCCTGCTGTTGCCCCTGATGGGCGCAGCAATCATGACCGGGGCGATTCTGCCCGGTCTGCTGCTCGGGGGCGGAGGTGGAATCGCACTCGCCGTGTTCGCAGGCCTCGGGGCCTGCGGGGTGGTCCTCTGGCTGATGATCCGGTTCGCCCTCGCTTCTCCCGCGCTGATGCTGGAGCGTCAAGGTGTCATCGCCTCCCTCCGCCGCTCGGCCAAACTGGTCCAGGGCGCCTGGTGGCGGACCTTCGGCATCGTCGTACTCACGCTGCTGCTGACACTGCTGGTTTCGATGATCATCGCTGTGCCGTTCACGGTGATCGCGTTCGCGGTGGACGGCAGCGGGTTCGGCGACCTCTTCGCCGGAAACAGCCCCGACTTCGGATGGCCGTTCCTGATCATCACGGGCATCGGCTCGGTGATCGCATCCTCCATCACCTACCCGATCTCCGCCGGCGTGACGGTCCTCCTCTACGTCGACCAGCGCATCCGCCGCGAAGCTCTCGACCTGGAACTCGCACGCGCCGCGGGCGTCCCCGGCTACGGCTCCGAGCCGTCGGGCCACAACGCCTCCAGGACCTGATGCGGTGTCCACCACGGGGGGCGTGATGAGGGCGCGGCTACTGATCCGCGCGAGCGACGACGTACCGGTGGACACTCCCCGCATCCCCGCACGGGAGGCAGCGGAGCGGGAACTGTCCAAACCGATGTACCACGAGAACGACCCGAGTCTCCTCCAGCGTGCCCTCGACCGCTTCTGGGACTGGGTCGGCGGCCTCTTCGACTCCGCCTCCGGCGCCACTCCCGGCGGCCCGCTCGGACTCATCGTGGTCGTCCTGGTCGTGGTCGGCCTGCTCGCCGCCCTCTGGTGGCGTCTTGGCACGCCCCGGCGCACCCCCGGCTCCGCGGACTCCCTCTTCGACGACAGCCCACGCAGCGCGTCCGAACACCGCACAGCCGCCGAGGCCCACGCAGCCGCAGGACGCTGGAACCAGGCCGTCCAGGAACGCATGCGAGCCATCGTCCGCTCCCTGGAGGAACGAACCCTCCTCGACCCGCGTCCCGGCCGCACCGCGGACGAGGCCGCCGACGAGGCCGGACGTTCCCTCCCCGCCCAGTCCGACGGACTCCGCGCCGCCGCCAGGGAGTTCGACGACGTCACATACGGCGGCCGGACCGCCGACCGGCAGGCATATCTGCGTCTGCGTGATCTCGACCTCGAACTGGAGCGCACAAAGCCCCAACTGAGCGGCGCGACCCAGGGAGCGGCCGAATGACCGCGGCCTCCGTCAGCTCCACATCCATAGCTCCGACGAAGCGCCAGGTGTGGTCCCGAACTCGCGGCCTCCTGCTCGCACTTGTCATCCTCGTCGCAGCCGGGATCGCCATGGCCGCCCTGCGCTCCGGGGACCAGCACGGCCGCCTCGACCCCCGCTCCGCCGACCGCTACGGCAGCCGCGCCGTCGCCGAACTCCTCAAGGACCGCGGCGTCTCCACCCGCGTGGTCACCACCCTCGACGAGGCGGCCAGTGCCGGCGGACCCGACACCACTCTTCTCGTCACCGTCCCCGACCTGCTGACGGAAACTCAGCAAGGAACGCTCCGCGACGCGATGGCCGACTCCGGCGGGCGCACGGTTCTCCTCGCCGCCGGACCCGCGTCGCTCGGCACCCTGGCCCCCGGAGTCCACAGCGAGGCCCCGACCTCCGTCTCGGCACGCACCCCCCAGTGTTCCCTCCCCGCTGCCGACAGCGCGGGCAGCGCCGAGCTCGGCGGTGAGCGGTACACCACCGAGAGGCCGGGCGCCGACCGCTGCTACCCGAGCGACGGCCTGCCCACACTCCTCAGGATCGACGAAACCGGCAACGGCGACACCGTCCTGCTCGGCTCCCCCGACATCCTCTACAACCACCGCCTGGACAAGAACGGCAACGCCTCCCTCGCCCTGCAACTCCTCGGCTCCCGAGGCCATTTGGTCTGGTACCTCCCTTCGCTCGGCGACAACTCCGCCGCACAAGACAGCACCGACGGCGACACCGACAGTGCGTTCCTCGATCTGATCCCCTCGGGCTGGCTCTGGGGGACACTCCAGCTCGCCGTCGCCGCCGTCCTGGCCGCGATCTGGCGCGCCCGCCGACTGGGCCCCCTCGTCACCGAAAGGCTTCCCGTCGCTATCCGCGCCTCCGAGTCCACCGAGGGCCGCGCCCGCCTCTACCGCAAGGTGAACGCCCGCGACCGTGCCGCCGCGGCCCTGCGCTCGGCCACCCGTACGCGTATCGCCCCGCTGCTCGGCGTCCCCCCTGCCGGAGCGCACTCCCCCGATGCCCTGCTCCCAGCTGTCTCGGCCCATCTGCCGACCGGCGAACGAGACCTCAACGGCCTGCTCTTCGGCCCGGCTCCGGCCGACGACACCGCTCTCATCCACCTGGCTGACCAACTCGACGCCCTCGAAAGAGAGGTACGCACTTCATGAGCGCCCCGACCCCCGAGACAGCTGAGAACTCGGACCGCGCCCGCACCTCCCTGGAGGCCCTGCGCACCGAGATCGCCAAGGCCGTTGTCGGCCAGGATCCCGCTGTCACCGGACTCGTCGTGGCTCTGCTCTGCCGCGGCCATGTCCTCCTCGAAGGAGTACCGGGCGTCGCCAAGACCCTGCTGGTCCGCACCCTCGCCGCATCCCTCGAACTCGACACCAAGCGTGTCCAGTTCACTCCCGACCTGATGCCCAGCGACGTGACCGGCTCCCTTGTCTACGACGCACGCACAGCCGAGTTCTCCTTCCAGCCCGGCCCCGTCTTCACCAACCTCCTCCTCGCCGACGAGATCAACCGCACGCCGCCCAAGACGCAGTCCTCGCTCCTGGAGGCAATGGAGGAGCGCCAGGTCACCGTCGACGGCGCACCCCGTCCGCTGCCCGACCCCTTCCTCGTCGCCGCGACCCAGAACCCCGTTGAGTACGAGGGCACTTACCCCCTTCCGGAAGCCCAACTGGACCGCTTCCTCCTCAAGCTCACAGTCCCGCTTCCCAACCGCGAGGACGAGATCAACGTCCTGACCCGTCACGCGGAAGGCTTCAACCCCCGCGACCTGGAAGCTGCAGGCGTACGCCCCGTCGCCGGCCCGGCTGACCTGGAAGCCGCCAGGGCCGCCGTCGCCAAGACCTCGGTGTCCGCCGAAATCGCCGGCTACGTCGTCGATATCTGCCGCGCCACCCGTGAATCCCCCTCACTCACTCTCGGTGTGTCCCCCCGAGGCGCCACTGCGCTGCTCTCCACCGCCCGCGCATGGGCCTGGCTCACCGGCCGCGACTACGTCATCCCCGACGATGTCAAAGCCCTGGCGCTGCCCACCCTGCGCCACCGGATCCAGCTGCGGCCCGAAGCGGAAATGGAAGGAGTCACCACCGACTCCGTCATCACCGCGATCCTCAGCCACGTACCCGTCCCCCGCTGAGGAGCTGCCCCGTGGCCCTCACCGGACGAACCGCACTCCTCGCCGCTCTCGGCTCTCTCCCCGTGGGCATCCTGGCCCCGAGCTGGACCGGGATGCTTGCTGTGAATGCGCCTCTTTCCCTGGCAATCTTGTGCGACTACGCCCTCGCCGCGCCAGTGCGAACGCTCCGATTCACCCGAAGCGGTGATACATCAGTTCGACTGGGTGACGGTGCCGAGGTCCACCTCACGGTCACCAACCCCTCCGGCCGCCCCCTGCGCGCCCACCTTCGCGACGCCTGGCCCCCGAGCAGCTGGATCACCGGTACCGAACAGGCCGCATCGCGCCACAAGTTGACCGTCCCCGCCGGCGAACGCCGCCGTATCACCACGATCCTTCGCCCCACCCGCCGCGGCGACCGCCAGGCGGAGCGCGTCACCGTCCGCTCGTACGGACCGCTGGGCCTCGCCGCCCGCCAGAGCAATCACCAAGTCCCCTGGACCGTGCGCGTCCTGCCGCCCTTCACCAGCCGCAAGCACCTGCCCTCCAGGCTGGCCAGGCTGCGCGAGCTGGACGGCCGCACCAGCGTCCTCATCCGTGGCCAGGGCACCGAGTTCGACAGCCTTCGCGATTACGTCCCCGGCGACGACACCCGTTCCATCGACTGGCGAGCAACCGCCCGCCAGACCACCGTCGCCGTGCGCACCTGGCGTCCCGAACGCGACCGCCACATCCTCGTCGTCCTCGACACCGGCCGCACATCTGCCGGTCGAGTCGGAGATGTCCCGCGCCTCGACGCGGCCATGGACGCGGCAATGCTCCTCACCGCGCTGGCCTCACGCGCCGGCGACCGGGTGGACCTCCTGGCCTACGACCGCCGTGTCCGAGCCCAGGTCCAGGGACGCTCCGCAGGAGATCTCCTGCCCGCCCTGGTCAACGCACTTGCTCCGCTGGAACCGGAACTCGTCGAGACCGACGCCCGTGGCCTCAGCTCCACCGCCCTGAGCTGCGCCCCGCGCCGCTCCTTGATCGTGCTGCTCACAAGCCTCGACGCCGCGCCCATCGAAGAAGGACTGCTTCCGGTTCTCCCGCAGCTCACACAACGGCACACCGTGCTCGTCGCCTCGGTCTCCGACCCTCATGTCCAGCAGATGTCCACCTCCCGAGGCACGATCGAGGCGGTGTACGACGCGGCGGCTGCCACCCAGGCTCAAGCTCAGCGCCGCCGTACGGCAGACCAGCTCCAGCGCCACGGCGTCACCGTCGTCGATGCGACCCCTGACAATCTTGCACCTGCACTTGCAGATGCCTACCTCGCGCTGAAAGCCGCCGGTCGACTCTGACGGGGGTGGGGCGCATGCCCCGTGAACGCAGAAAAGCCCCGCACCAGAAGGTGCGGGGCTCTCCCACAATAATTGTTCGGCGGCGTCCTACTCTCCCACAGGGTCCCCCCTGCAGTACCATCGGCGCTGAAAGGCTTAGCTTCCGGGTTCGGAATGTAACCGGGCGTTTCCCTAACGCAATGACCACCGAAACACTATGAAGATATCGATTCCGGAATCCCCCGGCCAAAGGGGGGACTCGACAGTTCGTTACTTCAGAACTGACACAGTGGACGCGAGCAACTGAGGACAAGCCCTCGGCCTATTAGTACCAGTCAGCTCCACCCCTTGCGGGGCTTCCACATCTGGCCTATCAACCCAGTCGTCTACTGGGAGCCTTAACCCCTCAAAGGGGGTGGGAGTCCTCATCTCGAAGCAGGCTTCCCGCTTAGATGCTTTCAGCGGTTATCCTTTCCGAACGTAGCCAACCAGCCATGCCCTTGGCAGGACAACTGGCACACCAGAGGTTCGTCCGTCCCGGTCCTCTCGTACTAGGGACAGCCCTTCTCAAGACTCCTACGCGCACAGCGGATAGGGACCGAACTGTCTCACGACGTTCTAAACCCAGCTCGCGTACCGCTTTAATGGGCGAACAGCCCAACCCTTGGGACCGACTCCAGCCCCAGGATGCGACGAGCCGACATCGAGGTGCCAAACCATCCCGTCGATATGGACTCTTGGGGAAGATCAGCCTGTTATCCCCGGGGTACCTTTTATCCGTTGAGCGACGGCGCTTCCACAAGCCACCGCCGGATCACTAGTCCCGACTTTCGTCCCTGCTCGACCCGTCGGTCTCACAGTCAAGCTCCCTTGTGCACTTACACTCAACACCTGATTGCCAACCAGGCTGAGGGAACCTTTGGGCGCCTCCGTTACCCTTTGGGAGGCAACCGCCCCAGTTAAACTACCCATCAGACACTGTCCCTGATCCGGATCACGGACCCAGGTTAGACATCCAGCACGACCAGAGTGGTATTTCAACGGCGACTCCACAACCACTGGCGTGGCTGCTTCAAAGTCTCCCACCTATCCTACACAAGCCGAACCGAACACCAATATCAAACTGTAGTAAAGGTCCCGGGGTCTTTCCGTCCTGCTGCGCGAAACGAGCATCTTTACTCGTAGTGCAATTTCACCGGGCCTATGGTTGAGACAGTCGAGAAGTCGTTACGCCATTCGTGCAGGTCGGAACTTACCCGACAAGGAATTTCGCTACCTTAGGATGGTTATAGTTACCACCGCCGTTTACTGGCGCTTAAGTTCTCAGCTTCGCCACACCGAAATGTGACTAACCGGTCCCCTTAACGTTCCAGCACCGGGCAGGCGTCAGTCCGTATACATCGCCTTACGGCTTCGCACGGACCTGTGTTTTTAGTAAACAGTCGCTTCTCGCTGGTCTCTGCGGCCACCCCCAGCTCAAGGAGCAAGTCCTCTCACCAGTGATGGCCCCCCTTCTCCCGAAGTTACGGGGGCATTTTGCCGAGTTCCTTAACCATAGTTCACCCGAACGCCTCGGTATTCTCTACCTGACCACCTGAGTCGGTTTAGGGTACGGGCCGCCATGAAACTCGCTAGAGGCTTTTCTCGACAGCATAGGATCATCCACTTCACCACAATCGGCTCGGCATCAGGTCTCAGCCTTAATGTGTGACGGATTTGCCTATCACACGGCCTACACCCTTACCCCGGGACAACCACCGCCCGGGCTGGACTACCTTCCTGCGTCACCCCATCGCTTACCTACTACCACCTTGGGCCGGCGGCTCCACCACTCCCCTTCGCCCGAAGGCTCCAGGACGGCTTCACGGCCTTAGCATTAATGGGCTCGATACTGGGCGTTTCAAAGCGGGTACCGGAATATCAACCGGTTGTCCATCGACTACGCCTGTCGGCCTCGCCTTAGGTCCCGACTTACCCTGGGCAGATCAGCTTGACCCAGGAACCCTTAGTCAATCGGCGCACACGTTTCTCACGTGTGTATCGCTACTCATGCCTGCATTCTCACTCGTGTACCGTCCACCACTCGCTTACGCGGCGGCTTCACCCGGCACACGACGCTCCCCTACCCATCCCAGCGGGCGTTGGCCCTCATGCTGGAATGACACGACTTCGGCGGTACGCTTGAGCCCCGCTACATTGTCGGCGCGGAATCACTTGACCAGTGAGCTATTACGCACTCTTTCAAGGGTGGCTGCTTCTAAGCCAACCTCCTGGTTGTCTCTGCGACTCCACATCCTTTCCCACTTAGCGTACGCTTAGGGGCCTTAGTCGATGCTCTGGGCTGTTTCCCTCTCGACCATGGAGCTTATCCCCCACAGTCTCACTGCCGCGCTCTCACTTACCGGCATTCGGAGTTTGGCTAAGGTCAGTAACCCGGTAGGGCCCATCGCCTATCCAGTGCTCTACCTCCGGCAAGAAACACACGACGCTGCACCTAAATGCATTTCGGGGAGAACCAGCTATCACGGAGTTTGATTGGCCTTTCACCCCTAACCACAGGTCATCCCCCAGGTTTTCAACCCTGGTGGGTTCGGTCCTCCACGAAGTCTTACCTCCGCTTCAACCTGCCCATGGCTAGATCACTCCGCTTCGGGTCTTGAGCGCGCTACTAAACCGCCCTGTTCGGACTCGCTTTCGCTACGGCTTCCCCACACGGGTTAACCTCGCAACACACCGCAAACTCGCAGGCTCATTCTTCAAAAGGCACGCAGTCACGACGCACAGAGTAAACTCTGCGCGCGACGCTCCCACGGCTTGTAGGCACACGGTTTCAGGTACTATTTCACTCCGCTCCCGCGGTACTTTTCACCATTCCCTCACGGTACTATCCGCTATCGGTCACCAGGGAATATTTAGGCTTAACGGGTGGTCCCGCCAGATTCACACGGGATTTCTCGGGCCCCGTGCTACTTGGGTGTCTCTTAAACGAGCCGCTGATGTTTCAGCTACGGGGGTCTTACCCTCTACGCCGGACCTTTCGCATGTCCTTCGCCTACATCAACGGTTTCTGACTCGTCTCATCGCCGGCAGACGATGACAAAGAGATCCCACAACCCCGCATGCGCAACCCCTGCCGGGTATCACACGCATACGGTTTGGCCTCATCCGGTTTCGCTCGCCACTACTCCCGGAATCACGGTTGTTTTCTCTTCCTGAGGGTACTGAGATGTTTCACTTCCCCTCGTTCCCTCCACACTGCCTATGTGTTCAGCAGCGGGTGACAGCCCATGACGACTGCCGGGTTTCCCCATTCGGAAACCCCCGGATCAAAGCCTGGTTGACGGCTCCCCGGGGACTATCGTGGCCTCCCACGTCCTTCATCGGTTCCTGGTGCCAAGGCATCCACCGTGCGCCCTTAAAAACTTGGCCACAGATGCTCGCGTCCACTGTGCAGTTCTCAAGCAACGACCAGCCACCCACCACCCCACCCAACAGGGCGAGTTCACCGGGGCCGGCATCGCGAAGGACGAGCAAACGCTCGTACCCTCAGACACCCAACAGCGCGCCCGGCACGACCAGTCAGGACATCACGTTCCACGCCGAAGCAGTACTAGTGATCCCAACTCATCGTGCCGAATAGTCAACGTTCCACCCATGAGCAACCAGCACCGGACGTACGCCGATGTACTGGCCTCTGGACCGGCAGAGCCGGCCTAGAAGTGCTCCTTAGAAAGGAGGTGATCCAGCCGCACCTTCCGGTACGGCTACCTTGTTACGACTTCGTCCCAATCGCCAGTCCCACCTTCGACAGCTCCCTCCCACAAGGGGTTGGGCCACCGGCTTCGGGTGTTACCGACTTTCGTGACGTGACGGGCGGTGTGTACAAGGCCCGGGAACGTATTCACCGCAGCAATGCTGATCTGCGATTACTAGCAACTCCGACTTCATGGGGTCGAGTTGCAGACCCCAATCCGAACTGAGACCGGCTTTTTGAGATTCGCTCCGCCTCGCGGCATCGCAGCTCTTTGTACCGGCCATTGTAGCACGTGTGCAGCCCAAGACATAAGGGGCATGATGACTTGACGTCGTCCCCACCTTCCTCCGAGTTGACCCCGGCAGTCTCCTGTGAGTCCCCATCACCCCGAAGGGCATGCTGGCAACACAGAACAAGGGTTGCGCTCGTTGCGGGACTTAACCCAACATCTCACGACACGAGCTGACGACAGCCATGCACCACCTGTATACCGACCACAAGGGGGGCACCATCTCTGATGCTTTCCGGTATATGTCAAGCCTTGGTAAGGTTCTTCGCGTTGCGTCGAATTAAGCCACATGCTCCGCTGCTTGTGCGGGCCCCCGTCAATTCCTTTGAGTTTTAGCCTTGCGGCCGTACTCCCCAGGCGGGGAACTTAATGCGTTAGCTGCGGCACCGACGACGTGGAATGTCGCCAACACCTAGTTCCCAACGTTTACGGCGTGGACTACCAGGGTATCTAATCCTGTTCGCTCCCCACGCTTTCGCTCCTCAGCGTCAGTAATGGCCCAGAGATCCGCCTTCGCCACCGGTGTTCCTCCTGATATCTGCGCATTTCACCGCTACACCAGGAATTCCGATCTCCCCTACCACACTCTAGCTAGCCCGTATCGAATGCAGACCCGGGGTTAAGCCCCGGGCTTTCACATCCGACGTGACAAGCCGCCTACGAGCTCTTTACGCCCAATAATTCCGGACAACGCTTGCGCCCTACGTATTACCGCGGCTGCTGGCACGTAGTTAGCCGGCGCTTCTTCTGCAGGTACCGTCACTTGCGCTTCTTCCCTGCTGAAAGAGGTTTACAACCCGAAGGCCGTCATCCCTCACGCGGCGTCGCTGCATCAGGCTTTCGCCCATTGTGCAATATTCCCCACTGCTGCCTCCCGTAGGAGTCTGGGCCGTGTCTCAGTCCCAGTGTGGCCGGTCGCCCTCTCAGGCCGGCTACCCGTCGTCGCCTTGGTAGGCCATCACCCCACCAACAAGCTGATAGGCCGCGGGCTCATCCTTCACCGCCGGAGCTTTCAACCCCCCAAGATGCCTCGGGAGGTGGTATCCGGTATTAGACCCCGTTTCCAGGGCTTGTCCCAGAGTGAAGGGCAGATTGCCCACGTGTTACTCACCCGTTCGCCACTAATCCACCCCGAAGGGCTTCATCGTTCGACTTGCATGTGTTAAGCACGCCGCCAGCGTTCGTCCTGAGCCAGGATCAAACTCTCCATGAATGTTTACCCGTAATCGGGTCGAACACCACAAGAGCGGGACAACCGGTCGGAATAAGACCGGTCATCCACAGCGTCCTCGCTGTGTCATTGCCTGCCCGCCACAAAAGGGCCGACAGGACTTTCAAAGGAACCTCAACCCACCGAAATGGGCCGGGGTTGTCAATCTGGCGTTGACTTTTGGCACGCTGTTGAGTTCTCAAGGAACGGACGCTTCCTTCGTACTCACCCTCACGGGCTTTCCTCCGGGCGCTTCCCTTCGGTCTTGCGTTTCCAACCCTACCAGACTCTTTTTCCGTTCCGTTTCCGGTGAGGAATTCGATTCCAGTGGCCGTTGGAAGGCCTTTGCCTTTCGGCTGATCCGACTTTATCAGAAGCATTTCGGTCGAGCTAATCGACCTTGTGATCTGGATTCACATCGGAAGGCTCTGCGGAAATTACATTTCCGTTGAGAGCGAGAGAGACACTAGCGGTCGCACTGGACCTTGTCCAGTTCCAGGCAACCGTTTGAATCTACCTCCCCACTCCTGCCGTGTCAACGGTTTTTGTGGGCGGAGAGGAGGCTAGCAGGTCAGAAGGGGTGCTTGCACATCAGGCAGCAGCTGGGAGCTCGGCGCTGCGGTCTGCCGCGTCCAGGTCGCCCGTGTCACCCTCGCGGGCCGCTCGACCGCCCAGGATGTAGACGTACGCCAGAAAGGCCAGCTCAGCAGCGATGCCGATGGCGATACGTGCCCACGTCGGCAGGCCCGAAGGCGTGACGAAGCCTTCGATCACGCCGGACACGAACAGGACGAGCGCGAGGCCGATGGCCATGCCGAGGGCCGCGCGGCCCTGTTGGGCGAGGGCTGTGCGGCGGGATTGGGGACCCGGGTCGATGACCGTCCAGCCCAGGCGCAGGCCCGTGCCCGCGGCGACGAAGACGGCCGTCAGTTCCAGCAGGCCGTGCGGAAGGACAAGACCGAGGAAGGTGTCGAGTCGGCCCGCCGAGGACATGAGGCCGATGCCGACGCCCAGGTTCAGCACGTTGAGGAAGAGGATCCAGACCACCGGAACGCACAGGAACGCGCCCAGCGTCAGGCACATGGCCGCGGCCTGGGCGTTGTTCGTCCAGACCTGGGCGGCGAAGGAGGCCGCGGGGTGGCTGGAGTAGTACGTCTCGTACTCGCCACCCGGGCGCGTGAGCCTGCGGAGTTCGTCCGGCGCGGCGATCGTGGCCTGGACTTCGGGGTGGGTGCCGATCCACCAGCCGATGATTGCGGCAAGGACCGTGGAGAGGACGGCGGTGGGTATCCACCAGTGCCGTGAGCGGTAGACGGCCGCGGGAAAACCGGCGGTGAGGAAGCGAACTGCGTCGCGCCAGGTGGCTCGGCGCGTTCCGGTCACGGTGGAGCGGGCGCGAGCGACGAGCTGGGTGAGCCTGCCCGTCAGCATAGGGTCCGGTGCGCTGGACTGGATGAGGGAGAGATGGGTCGCCGTGCGCTGGTAGAGGGCGACCAGTTCGTCGGCCTCGGCGCCGGTCAGACGGCGTCCCCGCCGCAGAAGGTGGTCCAGGCGGTCCCACTCGGCACGGTGGGCGGTCACGAAGACGTCGAGGTCCATGGTCGGCTGCTGCTCCAGGCAATGGGTGCGTACGGTCCGTACTACTGCGGCGGGCTGCGGGTCAGCTTGGCAGACTGAGGAATCAAGGGGCGGGGAAGGTCGATGGCGAAGGGCGGGCAACAGTGAGTGCGCTTGTGACGGGGGATGCGGTCGTACTGGGGCTGCGGCCGGCGAAACTGCCGAGCCGGGCACTCGCTGTCGCGATCGATCTTGTGGTCGTGTTCGCCGCCTATCTCATGGTGTCGATCGGGCTCGCGGTGGCGACGGCCTCGCTGGACGAGGCGGCGGTGATGGCCGTGTCGATCGCGACGTTTCTGCTCGTGCTGGTCGGAGCGCCGATAGCTGTGGAGACGCTCAGTCATGGGCGCTCGCTGGGGAAGCTCGCCTGTGGGCTGCGAGTGGTGCGGGACGACGGAGGGCCGATCCGGTTCCGGCACGCGCTGGTGCGCGGGGCGATGGGGGTGGTGGAGATCCTGATGTCGTTCGGGGTCATCGCCTGTATCGCCTCGCTCGTGTCGGCCAGGGGGCGGCGGATCGGGGATGTGTTCGCGGGCACGCTGGTAATAAGGGAGCGGGTGCCGGCCTCGCGGGGCATGGTGATGCCGCCTCCGCCGCCGTGGCTGATGGGGCGATTCTCCGAGCTGGATCTGTCAGCGGTGCCGGACGACCTGTGGCTCGCGATACGTCAGTACCTGACGCGTATGAGGCAGCTGGACCCGGCCGTGAACTGGTCGATGGCGGTGCGGCTGGCCGGCGATCTTGCGGCGTGTACGGGGGCTCCGGCGCCGGACGGGGTGCCGCCGGCGGCGTTCCTGGCTGCCGTGGTGAACGAGCGGCAGGCGCGCGATGCGCGGCGTGCTTTCCGGGCGGGGGCGAATGCGCGGGCAGCAGCCGGTGGCAGTTCGAAGGGGGCGGGGCTGCCCGGTGCGGTCGCTCCGGACGCGATCACGGCGGGCGCTGCGGGGGCGGTGGCTCCGGGGGCCGGGGCGGCGCTTTCCGACGGGGCGGGTACCGGGGCCCTTGGCTATGCGGCACCGGGAGCGGTGGGGCCGGCGCCCGCCGTTGAGCGGGACGAGACCGTAGGAGCTGGTGGGGCAGCTGTGCCGCCTGGGGTGACAGCTACGGGCGTACCGGCGCCAGGGCCGTCTTCCCGCGCCGCGACCGAGACGCCGCAGCCGCGACCGCAGGCCACGGGGTTCGCGCCACCCGCGTAGGTCGCCGCGCGCCCATAAACACCGACCCCACAAGCAGCGAACGCTTAAGCAGCGCCCCTCCCCGCACCAGCCCCTCCCCGCACAGGCCGCCGTGCAGGGCCGCCGCCGTCATGGAAGGACCGAGGGCGGGCTCTCAAGGTCTTCGAGTTCGATGCCGGGGGCTGCGAGCACCACGTCCCCCGCGATGTGAACGACGTGCTGCTCCCCCGTGTCCAGGGCGCTGACCTGGTATTCGTCCACGGTCAGGGGGCCATTGTCAGTGGCATGCGCTTCACTCTTCATCAGGGCCCAGGACTGATCGAGTGTGCGGGGGGCGAGGACAGGATCCGTGAAGGCGACGAGGCGTACGCGCGTCGCCGGGGAATCGGGGGTGAGGCGCAAGAGACGTGCGGTAGCGACAAGGAAAGCGGGGGAACTGCCGGTGAAGGCATGGGCGCGGACGTTGCCTTCGGTGGCATGGGTGCCGGTGGGGTCGGTACGGACCCAGGTGACGCCGTCGATGGCGGCACCGCGGACCTGCCAGCTCCCGGCGTGGAGTTCGAGACGGATGGGACGGCCGAGTTCGTCGAGGGCGAGATCGACGGAGCCGGCGTGGTCGCCGGAGGGGGTGGTGATCTGGGAGACGTAACGCCAGCCGGAGGGACCGGGGGCGCATTGGAAGTGTTCTTCGCCGAGGGGGGTGTGATCGTGCGGATCGTGGAGCGAATAACGGCCGCGGGGCATGGGGGCGTGGGTGTCCTTGTGCGGTGAGGCTCGTGCGGTGGAGCCGGAGCCGTTCGGGGAGGGTATGGGGCAGGCCCCCGACACGGGGGTGCGGGGGCCTGCCCCATACCGCTGGTGCCTGACGCCGAGGGCTGCCGAGGCGTGTCAGCACGCCGATCACAAGCGCTGACCGGTCAGAAGCACTGACCGATCATGAGTGACCGATCAGTAGCGGTAGTGGTCGGACTTGTACGGGCCGTCGACCTCGACGCCGATGTAGGAGGCCTGCTCCGGGCGGAGCGTCGTCAGCTTGACGCCGAGCGCGTCCAGGTGGAGCCGGGCGACCTTCTCGTCGAGGTGCTTGGGCAGCACGTAGACGTCGGTCGGGTACTC
Source organism: Streptomyces sp. NBC_00885 (assembly GCF_045207475.1). Taxonomy (NCBI): domain Bacteria; kingdom Bacillati; phylum Actinomycetota; class Actinomycetes; order Kitasatosporales; family Streptomycetaceae; genus Streptomyces; species Streptomyces sp. NBC_00885. The sequence continues at coordinate 5,207,716 of NZ_CP108796.1, read as the reverse complement.
CTCGGGCTTGGTGAACAGCTCGATCTGGGCCAGCGTCTGGTCCGCGAAGCTGTTGGACATCACGAACGAGGGGTGACCGGTCGCGTTGCCCAGGTTCAGCAGGCGGCCCTCGGACAGCACGATCAGCACCTTGCCGTCCTCGAAGGTCCAGGTGTGTACCTGGGGCTTGACCTCGTCCTTGACGATGCCCGGGATCTGCGCCAGGCCGGCCATGTCGATCTCGTTGTCGAAGTGGCCGATGTTGCCCACGATCGCCTGGTGCTTCATCTTGGCCATGTCCGCGGCCATGATGATGTCCTTGTTGCCCGTGGTCGTGACGAAGATGTCGGCCTTGTCGATGACCTCGTCGAGCGTGGTGACCTGGTAGCCGTCCATGGCGGCCTGCAGCGCGCAGATCGGGTCGATCTCCGTGACGATCACCCGGGCGCCCTGCCCGCGCAGCGACTCCGCGCAGCCCTTGCCCACGTCGCCGTACCCGCACACGACGGCGGTCTTGCCACCGATCAGGACGTCGGTGGCGCGGTTGATGCCGTCGATCAGGGAGTGGCGGCAGCCGTACTTGTTGTCGAACTTCGACTTGGTGACGGCGTCGTTGACGTTGATCGCCGGGAACAGGAGGTTGCCGTCACGGTGCATCTCGTACAGGCGGTGCACACCGGTCGTGGTCTCCTCGGTGACGCCGCGGATCTCGGACGCCAGCTGGGTCCACTTCTGCGGGGACTCGCCGAGGGTGCGGTTCAGCACGGTGAGGACGTGGAAGTACTCCTCGCTGTCCGCGGTCGAGGGGTCCGGGGCGGCGCCCGCCTTCTCGAACTCCACGCCCTTGTGGACGAGGAGGGTGGCGTCGCCACCGTCGTCGAGGATCATGTTCGGGCCGGCGGTGGGGGTGTTCGGCCAGGTCAGCGCCTGCTCCGTGCACCACCAGTACTCCTCGAGCGTCTCGCCCTTCCAGGCGAAGACCGGGATGCCCTGGGGGGCTTCCGGGGTGCCGTTCGGGCCGACCGCGATGGCCGCGGCCGCGTGGTCCTGGGTGGAGAAGATGTTGCACGACGCCCAGCGGACCTCGGCGCCGAGGGCGACCAGGGTCTCGATCAGTACGGCGGTCTGCACGGTCATGTGCAGGGAGCCGGTGATGCGGGCGCCCGCCAGCGGCCGGCTGGCGGCGTACTCCTTGCGGATCGACATCAGGCCGGGCATTTCGTGCTCGGCGAGGGTGATCTCCTTGCGGCCGAAAGCGGCGAGGGAAAGGTCGGCGACCTTGAAGTCCTGGCCAGTGGCGACAGTCGACATGCGAGCTGCTCCTCGTGGTGTGGGTCGAGGGTGTGGGTACGGCTGGCTCTGCGGCGGCGGACACAGGAATGCCCGGGCGCTCGCATTGCAGTCCGTCGGAGGCCCTCTCTCCCTCGGCCGGTCCCGGCAAGGGGACCGCCCGACCGCCATCAGCAGCGACGTCTGACTCTGGTCACGAATCTACACCGATCGACGCGGCGTACCCCAGCCCGCCCGGGGCCGGGATCCGGTCACATCGCTCTCTCACCGAGCCGCGCGGCCGGTCTGCGCGGCCGGTCCGCGCGGTCCGCAGGGCTCAGTGGGAAGCGTCCGGGGTCGGGCCGCCCGGGGACTTGGCCGGGTTGATGCCGGCCGCGGCCGCGGACTCGCTGTAGATGTCGGGCTCCAGGTAGATCACGCGCGCGATGGGTACGGCGGCGCGGATACGGTCCTCGGCGGCGTTGATCGCGTTGGCGACCTCGGCGGCGGTGTCGTCGTGCTGTACCGCGATCTTCGCGGCGACCAGCAGTTCCTCCGGGCCGAGGTGGAGCGTACGCATGTGGATGATGCCGGTGACCCCTTCACCGTCCACGGCCGCCGCCTTGATCTTCTCGATGTCGTCGATGCCCGCGGCCTCGCCCAGCAGCAGCGACTTCGTCTCGGCCGCCAGGACGAGCGCGATCACGATCAGCAGGATGCCGATGCAGAGCGTGCCGATGCCGTCCCAGACGCCGTCGCCCGTGGCCAGGGCGATGCCGACGCCGCCGAGCGCCAGGACCAGACCGACCAGCGCGCCCAGGTCCTCCAGCAGGACGACGGGCAGCTCGGGGGCCTTGGCCCGGCGGACGTACTCCGTCCAGGAGAGCTCACCCCGGGTCAGGTTCGACTCCTTGATGGCTGTACGGAAGGAGAAGGACTCGGCGATGATCGCGAAGACGAGGACGCCGATCGGCCAGTACCAGTCCTCGATCTCGTGCGGGTGCTTGATCTTCTCGTAGCCCTCGTAGATCGCGAACATGCCGCCGACCGAGAAGAGCACGATGGAGACGAGGAAGGCGTAGATGTAGCGCTCGCGCCCGTAGCCGAAGGGGTGCTGCGGGGTCGCCTCACGCTGGGCCTTCTTGCCGCCGAGCAGCAGGAGGCCCTGGTTCCCTGAGTCGGCGACCGAGTGAACGGATTCGGCGAGCATCGAGGACGAGCCACTGAAGAGGAACGCCACGAACTTCGCCACCGCGATCGCGAGGTTGGCGGCAAGTGCCGCCACGATCGCCCTTGTTCCGCCTGAAGCGCTCATCTGTTCCCGCAGTCCCTTCGTATGCCCCGTGCCGTACGCCGCGCGCCGTACGCCGTTTTGGGCTTTGCCCGTCCTTTACGGTGCGCCATTGTTGCAGCCCGGGGCCGCGAGGGCGCGTCAGGCCATCACGGTGGCACGGAAGACCGTGCCGACTCCGGACACTTCGGCCTTTTCGCCCGCCGGGACGAAGGCGGACTGGCCCGGGGAGAGGGCGAGTTCACCGGCGCGGACCGTGCCCGCTGTGCAGAGCAGGATCTGCGGGGTGCGGGTCGTCAGATCGCGGGGCGCGGCTCCGGGCGCGAGGACATAACGGGAGAGCCGGAACTCGCCGATCGGCGTCTCGTAGACCTCCTCGCCCTCGGGCGACGCCTCGGGGCGCAGGACGCCCGGGTCGCCCGCCTCGAAGCGGACGACACGCAGCAGCTCGGGGACGTCCACGTGCTTCGGCGTCAGCCCGCAGCGCAGCACGTTGTCGGAGTTGGCCATGATCTCCACGCCGAGGCCTTCGATGTAGGCGTGCGGGACTCCGGCGCCGAGGAACAGGGCCTCGCCGGGCTGCAGTTGGACGTGATTGAGCAGCATGGCCGCGATAACGCCCGGGTCACCGGGGAAGTGGTGCGCAACGGCTGCGTACGGGGCGTAGTGGCCGCCGAGCTCCTCGCAGGCGTACGCGGCCTCGGTGACGGTGACCGCCATCTCGTTGGGGTCGGCGCTCAGCACCGCGGTCAGGACCTCGCGCAGCGCGGCCTCCTCCGGGTGGGCGTGCAGGAGGTCGACGTACGGCTTGAGCGAGTCCACGTCGAGACCCGCGAGGACGTCGGCGGCTTCGAGGGGCGGGCGGAAACCGCACAGGCCCTCGAAGGGGGTGAGCGCGCAGATCAGTTCGGGCTTGTGGTTGGCGTCCTTGTAGTTGCGGTGCGGGGCGTCGATGGGCACGCCCGCGCTCTCCTCGGCGGCGTAACCCTCCTTCGCCTGCGCGAGGTTCGGGTGGACCTGGAGGGAGAGGGGGGCGCCGGCCGCGAGGATCTTGAGGAGGAAGGGCAGACGGGGGCCGAACTTATCGACGGCCGCGGCGCCCAGTTCGTGTACGGGGTCGGCGGCGATGACCTCGGAAAGCGGCCGCTCCACGTGATCACGGGTGACGCGCGAGGGTGCTCCGGGGTGGGCGCCCATCCACATCTCGGCCTGGGGCTCGCCGGTGGGGGCGATGCCGAGCAGCTCCGGGATGGCGGTCGTGGATCCCCAGGCGTAGGGGCGCACGGTGTTGGAGAGGCGGTCCATGGTCTGTGTTCTTTCCCGGTTCTCGTAGTGACGTCTTACTCGTGGTGAACGGCTACGCGGGACGCTTGCGCGTGGTGACGGCTGCGGCGTGGCGCTGTCGTGTCGCTGCTGCGGCGCGATGGTTACGCGTTGGCGCCGTTGGCGCCGTTGCCCGCCAGGGCCAGGTAGACGGCGGCGAAGTCGGTGATCGCGAGGAGTTCGGCGATCGACTCCAGCTCGGTGCCGTCCTCCGGCTCCAGCTCGCTGATCGGGGTGTCATGACTGAGCGCGAGCTCGCGGGCTGCCGGGGCGGCGGTGAGGCCGCCGATGGGGCGGTCCCGCAGCAGTACGACCCGGGCGCGCAGCGCCTGCGGCTCGTCGACACGGTCGCGGAAGAAGTCCCCCGGGTCGGCGCCGAGGGCGAAGTCGCCCACGAGGAGCCCGCCGTGCGCGGGGAGCGCCTCGGGCAGCTCGGCGACGAGGGCGGGGCAGCCGGCCAACTCGGCCAGTACGGCGGCGAAGCGGCGGCCGGTGGGGCCGGCGCCCACGCCCTCCGTCCAGATCAGCGGAAGGCTGTCGGCGAGCTCGGCCGCGAGTGTCTTCGCCGGATTGCTGTACGTGGCGATGGCCGGGCCGCAGCGTTCGGCGGTCTTGTCCAGGCGGTCGGCCACCTTCGCCAGGGTCTCCTGGGACGCCTCGAGCAGGCCGACCCTGTCGAGGAGGGCCAGGAGCGGGGTGAACAGCGCCCACAGGGCGCCCGGGCTCGCGGCTTGCGTCTCCTCGTACAACTCGTGCGGGGCCTTGGCCATCGGGACGACCATGCCGTGCCTGCCGTCGACGGCCTCCGCGAGCGGGGAGTCCTGCGGGGCCACGGCGACGACGGTGGAACCGCGGCGGTACGCCTGCTCGGCGAGCAGCGCAAGGCCGGGTTCACTGCCGTCGGTGGTCGCGATGAGCAGCAGGTCCAGGGAACCCGCCCAGCCCGGGAGCGACCAGCGCAGGGCGCCGGCGGCGGGTGCGACGCCGGTGGGGTGCAGACGGGTGACAGGGGCGGAGGCGCCGGCCAGAGAGCCGATCAGGTCCGCGACTCCGGTGGCGGCGTGGCCGGGGCCGGCGACGAGGACGTGGCGGGGGCGGCCCTCGGGCTTCAGCTCGGCGATACCCGCCTCGGCGGCGTGCCGGGCGGCGGTGCGTACACGCGCCCCGGCCTCGGCTGCGCCACGGAGCAGTCCGCGGCGATCGGCGCGGGCCAGGGCTTCCGGGGCGTCGAGGAGTGACTCGTCGAGCATGGGATGGGGCCTCCGATCGCCGTGCGGTTGTGGGTCAGGCGGGGCGGCGTGCCTCGTCGACGAGGAGGACGGGGATTCCGTCCCGTACGGGGTAGGCCAGGCCGCAGTCCTTGCCGGTGCAGATCAGCTCGGGGGTCTCGGCTGCGGAACTGTCGCTGAGGGGGGCGTGGCAGGCGGGGCAGGCGAGGATCTCGAGGAGGCCGGCTTCGAGCGGCATGTGCGGGGGTGTCCCTTCGGGTGGGGCGGCGCGGCCGCTTGCATGCGGGTCGCTTGCGGGTCGCGGTTCGCGGGGTGCGGTCGCGGGTCGGACGGGCGGTCGCGGGTCTGCGGATCGGGCCACGTCAGCGTACCGCTGGGGGGAGGGGTGCGGCGCGTTCTGTGGGTACGGGGGGGGCGGTTCCCCCGCACCCGCCCCTTCCCGAAACCGGGGCGAGCCCCGGGCCCCTGGTGCGGCAGCTTCGCGCCGCCGGGACACAGGCAGCCGGGTGAGCCGTGGGCCTACGCCACGGGGAGGGTGGGCAGCGGCACCGGGCGTGAGCCGCACGCGGGCGAACCTGCGGCCCCGGCGGCCGCAGGGGCCGGTCGGCGGGCCCCTTCGCGCGGTGGACGGGGGCGCCCCTCCGTAGGCGGAACGGATCGGAAGACCGGAGCCTGGCCGACGTCGGCCATACGCCGCGGACGCGAGCCTGGTCCGGGGCAGCCGCCAACCGCACCGCAGAGCCGCGGACGGCCGCTTCACGCCGTGGGCGGGTCACCCCTCCCTCAGCGGAAGGGACCGGTAGACCCGGGGGCCCGGCCGAAGCGGCCGAACCCTGCCGCGGGCTGGTCCGGGCGGGCAGCCGCCCCCGCTGCCGCCCCGCATACGGCCACTCCGCGCCATGGCTGGGGGCTGCCGCTCCCTCGGCAGAAGGGACCAGACGACCAGGTGCCCGGCCGACGTCGGCAGTACGCCGCAGACGCGGACCTGGTCCGCGCCTCACGCCGTGGACAGGCGCGCTCCTCCGTAGGCGAAAGAGACCGGAAGAACGGCCGACGGGGCCCGGCGCCTGGTTCGGTCGGGCAGCCGCCCGGACCGCAGATCCCCGACGGGACCCTCGCACCGTGGGCGTGTCACCGCCCACTCGGTGAAGGGACCACAAGACCCGCGGCGGCGGGCCAAGGTCCGGGCATACGCGGCAAACACGGGCCTGGCCTGGGCGGTCCGCCAGCCAGGCCGCAGATCCCCGACCGCCGGTTCGCGCCGTGGGCGGACCGGCGCACGGGGCCCAGCCGACCGCACCCCAACCCCGCGGACGGCCGTTTCGCGCCGCCCGCGGGCGGGATCGGAGACCCAGCGGCGGGCGGGCGCAGCGGATACCTCCGCGTGCCGCAAACGCGGCGCCGCCCCGCCCCCGCCGTGTCCTACGCCCCGCGGACCAGCCCCAGTACCTCGTCCCTCACCTTTGCCATCGTCTGGTCGTCCCGTGCCTCCACGTTCAGCCGCAGCAGCGGTTCCGTGTTCGACGGGCGGAGGTTGAACCACCAGTCCTCCGTCGAGACCGTCAGGCCGTCCAGCTCGTCGATCGTCACGTCGTCGCGCGACCCGTACGCCGCCTTCACCGCCGCCGTGCGGCCCGCCTGGTCGTCGACCGTGGAGTTGATCTCGCCCGAGCCCCTGTAGCGGTCGTACTGCGCGACCAGCTCCGACAGCGGGCCCTCCTGCGAGCCCAGCGCCGCCAGGACGTGGAGGGCCGCCAGCATGCCCGTGTCCGCGTTCCAGAAGTCGCGGAAGTAGTAGTGCGCGGAGTGCTCGCCGCCGAAGATCGCTCCCGTACGGGCCATCTCCTCCTTGATGAAGGAGTGGCCGACCCGCGTCCGCTGCGGCGTTCCGCCGTTCTCGCGGACGACCTCCGGGACCGACCACGACGTGATCAGGTTGTGGATCACCGTGCCGCCGGGGTGCTTCGCCAGTTCGCGCGCCGCGACCAGCGCCGTGATGGCCGACGGCGAGATGCCCTCGCCGCGCTCGTCGACGACGAAGCAGCGGTCCGCGTCCCCGTCGAAGGCGAGGCCCAGGTCCGCGCCCTCGGACCGGACGCGGGCCTGCAGGTCGACGATGTTCGCCGGGTCCAGCGGGTTCGCCTCGTGGTTGGGGAAGGTGCCGTCGAGCTCGAAGTACATCGGTACGAGGGTGACCGGCAGGGCGTCGAAGACCGTGGGGACCGTGTGGCCGCCCATGCCGTTGCCCGCGTCCACGACCACCTTGAGCGGGCGCATCGCCGACAGGTCCACGAGCGAGAGCAGATGCGCCGCGTAGTCGGTGAGCGTGTCGCGCTCGGTCACCTTGCCCGGCCTTGCCACCGGCTCCGGCGCGCCCTGTTCGGACCAGGACTCGACCAGTTGGCGGATGTCCGCCAGGCCCGTGTCCTGGCCGACCGGCGCGGCGCCCGCGCGGCACATCTTGATGCCGTTGTACTGCGCCGGGTTGTGCGAGGCCGTGAACATCGCACCCGGCAGCCCGAAGTGCCCCGAAGCGAAGTACAGCTGGTCGGTCGAGCAGAGTCCGATCAGTGTGACGTCGGCGCCCCTGGCCGCGGCCCCCCGCGCGAACGCCCCCGAGAGCCCCGGCGACGACGGCCGCATGTCATGGCCGATGACGATCGCTTCCGCGCCCGTCACCTGGACGAAGGCCGCCCCGAACAGTTCGGCCAGCGCCTCGTCCCACTGATCCGGCACCACCCCGCGGACGTCGTACGCCTTCACGATCTGCGACAGATCAGCAGTCACGGGCCCAACCCTCCTGAAAGTCCCTGAAGTCTCTGAGGTCACCTCAAAGCCTCAACGTACCCGCACAGGCTGGAAGAGCATTCAGCCCAGTGCCGCCGTGCGCACGAGAGGGGAGCCGAAAAGACTCGCTCAGGAGTCGGGGGAACGCAGCACCCGCAGATGGCCGCGGCGCGCGACCTCTCTCGGATCCGCCGTCCGGCGGCCGTTCTGCGCGCCCGCCTCGGCCGTACGCCCCTGGGGACGCGCCGCTTCCCGTACCGCATTCGCGAGCGCTTCGAGATCGTCGCCGCTGGGGCGGGCGGGGGCCGAGCCGTCGGTGAGCCGCACGACCTCCCAGCCGCGCGGGGCGGTCAGGCGCTCACTGTGCTCGGCGCACAGGTCGTAGCAGTGGGGCTCGGCGTAGGTGGCGAGCGGGCCGAGGACCGCGGTCGAATCGGCATAGACGTACGTCAGTGTCGCGACGGCGGGGCGGCCGCACGCGGTGCGCGAACAGCGACGTACAGGGCTCACGACGTTGGACGGTACCGCACTCTTGAGCGGGCTGCGACGACTCTCCACCAGGTCACTCCACCGTGTCGTGGTGTGACACCCGACATATGGGCTCCCCGAGCAACTGGCCTGACCTGCACGGAAAGAGAAGCCCACGCGCAGCCACCGCTGGTGATCCGGTCATGACTTGGCGTAAATGAGGTCAATCACGATGGGATCCGCGATCGCGAGGGGATATTCAATCGGACGCAAGCTTGGCCGGAATGTTCAATTGGCGACAGGCTTTCGACCCGGCGCGCGCACGCGATCGCCGCGCGCCCCGGAGAGCTACGCTGCGTCAGTGATGGACAGTCCCGTACCCCCCCGTCCGACCGAGCCAGGGCCGCGCCGTCGCGACCGCCACGGCCGCGGCATGCGAGGGCCGGTCGCCCCTCCCCAGGTACCCCTGGCCGCGAGTCGCGCCGAGTCCTTCCGTGACCTCGTGCAGGACTCGGTGGAGCGGCTGGAGCGGCGCTGGCCGCAGCTGGCCGACGTCGACTTTCTCGTGCTGGACGTGCCGGGCGCGCCGGAGGAGTCCGTGCCGCTGGGCAGCTCGGCCCCGGCGGACAAGGGGCACCCGGCACGGATCGTGGTCTACCGGCGGCCCGTCGAGATCCGTACGAAGAACCGCGACGAGCGAGCCCTCCTGGTGCACGAGGTCGTCGTGGAGCAGGTGGCGGAGCTGCTGGGTCTCTCGCCGGAGTCGGTGGACCCGCGGTACGGGCAGGACTGACCGGGCCCTCAGCCCTTTCAGCCCGCCCCGCCCCCTCAGTCGTCCAGAACCGACAGGTCCTGCTCCGCCGCCGGCACCGCCACCGTCCCCCGGTCGTCCGGCAGCGTCTGCACCGTGAACATCGGGATCCCGTCCTTCGGCAGTGCCAGCGTGCGCGACGCGTGCACCGGGCCGCCCGAGACCGCCTCCACCGTCAGCGCGTACGAGCCCTTCAGTCCGGCGGGCACCGGCGGGACGACTGCGAGGGTCGTGCCCGCCTTGACCTTGTACGTCTTGACGACCTGGGTGCCGCCCTCGGTGCCTGCCGACGCGGTTACCTTGACCTCGGCGGCCGCGCCCGGGGCGGTCAGTGAGAGCGTCGAGCCCTTGGCACGGTTGTCGGCGACGCTCGCCCGCTCCCCCACCGGCGCGGCCGCCGGAATGAAGGCGACCTCCTGCTTGTCGCCTTTGCCGCGTACGACGCGCAGCGCCGCCACCACCGGGGTCGCCCGGCCGCTCTGGGACGGGCTGAGGATCAGGGACCCGGCCTCGCCCTTGGTCACGTCCAGCAGGTCCACGCTCGCGGTCATGCCCGACTTGAGGTGCAGCGTCTCGTGTCCGGCCGGGACGATCTTCCCGCCCGGGCCCGCGAGTTGCACCGTGAGGTCGGCGTCGTCCTCGCCGGGCGCGAAGGCCACCAGACGTACCGAGGTGGCGTCCGCGGGGATGCCCGGCAGCACGGCGGTGCCGGACGGGTCGGCCGAAGCGGTGAGCCAGTCGCTGCCCGCCTTGTCGTCGGCGGCGCGCAGCACGGCGCCCACCCGGCCAGTCCGGGTGGTGACATGGACGGTCAGGTCGGCGGCCGGGTCGGAGGTCAGGGTGGACAGCAGGACGGGGACGCTCGCCCCGGCAGGGACCGGGATGCCTTCGGTCAGCGTGGTCTTGAGCGCACCGTCCTTGCCGAACAGCTCGATGTCGGCGACGGCCGGGGTGTCGTCCGGGTTGGTGAGGTGGACGTAGTCGTGGCGTTCCTTGGCCGTGGACGCGCCCGGGAACCAGAAGTCGGTGTCGGGCCCGGTGCAGCTGACGCCGAGCAGGCCGCGCGCGTCGCCCGCGGTCTCCGTGGTGGTCTGCTGGGCGCTCCAGCCGGGCGCGAGGCGGCCGGTGGCGGTGCCGACGAGGGCGGGGGCGTCGCCGCCGCTCGCCTTGGCCGCGACGGGCTTGCCGGGCTCCTTCAGCGCGAGTACCGCCTTGTCGGGCGCCGGCTTCTTCGCGTCCTTGGCCCCCTTCGCGCCCTTCGCCGCGTCGCCCTTCTTGGTCTTGTCCTTGGCCGGGGCGGTGTCCGTCTCGGCCAGTACGGCGGCGGACGCCTTCAGTTCGGCCGTGCCGTCCTTGGCGTCACCGCTCTTGCCTGCCGGTGTGAACGAGGTGTACGCGGTCTCGGCCAGCTCGGAGGTGCTGGGCGTGGGGCAGAGCAGGCTGGAGCGTTCGACGGGCAGCCGCGCCGGGGCCTTCGCCTCGGTCTCGGCGCCGCTTCCGGGCGCGGTGAGCGCGGCGAGGCCGGTGATCGCGGCGAGTGCGGTGGCGGTCGCGAGCAGGGAGATGGTTGTGCGGTTCACTCTGACTCGCCTCGCGTCGCGTTGCCGGTGGTGCCGTTCGTGCCGTTCGGGCGGGGCTGCTGGTCACTCTCGCCGCCGTAGGCGTAGGGGTCGTACTGCTGCCCCTCCTGGTACTGCCCTTCGGCGTAGCCCGTGTTCTGGTACGGGTCCTGGTACTGGTCGGCCTGGTACGGCTGTTGCTGGTACTGCTCGCCGCCGTACTGCTGCTCGCCGCTGTACTGAGCGCCCTGGTACTGCTCGTTGCCGTACGGGGCGGTGTAGCCGCCGTCCGCGTACGACCGCGCGTCCCACTCGCCGTACTGCTGCTGCTGAGGCACAGCCGCGTACGGCGCCTGCTCGTCGAAGGACCGCGGTTCCTCGAAGGACTGCGGCTCGTACGCCTGTTGCCCGTGCTGCGCGAAGGCGTCCTGGCCGACGGGGAGTTGGGCGTACGGATCCGCTTCGGTCTCCTCCTGCGAGGACTCCGCTTCCGCCTGGGCGCGCAGCCTGCGTGCCCTGCGTCCTTCGCCCTCCACTGCCTGCGCCGGTACGGCGATCTCCTCGTCGGGCAGATCGTCGTCGATCTCCCGGCGCCTGCCCGGCAGCGCGAGCACCAGCAGCACCAGCGCGAGTGCGCCCTGCGCCCAGATCCAGCCGGTGTGCGTGACGGGGTCGTCGTAGGACAGGTCGAGCCGGCCGCCCTCGGCGGGGAGTTCGAAGCCCTGGGCCCAGCCGTCGACGACCGTCTTGTTCAGTACGCGTCCGTCGAGGGTGGCCTGCCAGCCCTCGTCCGCGCGGTCCGCGATGCGCAGCACCCGCCCCGCCGCCCCCGAGGGGATCTTGGCGTGGGCCTCGACGGCGTCGGACGCGACGGGCAGCGGGTCGCCCTTGCCGCTGACGATGGTGGCCCGCGCGACCTGGCGGTCGACGCGCCACAGTGCGCTGCCGTCGAGCTGGCTGAGCCTGCTCAGGCCGGGCGTCGCGTCCAGGACGCGGCTGGTCTGGCGGGGTGCTCCGTCGCGCACGAGGACGTAACGGATGGCGAAGCCGCTCAGTTCGCTGGTCTGGTCGGCGCCGGAGCCCGCCACCAGGTTCGCGACGATCTTGTCGAGCCGGGCGTCACTGCCGCCCGCCTGCGCCAGTTCCGCGTCGCCGAGCCGCCCGCCGGAGCCGCGTACGAGGCTGTACGAGACCTTGGCGGCGGATGTTCCGCCGAGGACGAGGGTGCGCGGCTGGTCGCGGGTGTCGCTCTCCTCGGCCACGAAGGCGGGGACCTGGACGGGGTCGCGCCGCTCCAGCGGGTGCGCGGCGCCGCCGATCATCCAGTTGAAGGCGGCGAGCAGGGGCGCGATTCCGGCGGCGAGTGCGATGAGGGCCGCGACGGGCTGGCGCCAGCCGAAGTTCTGGGCGGCGACGCGGGTACGGCCGCCTTCCGCGCCCAGCACGGCGGCGGCCAGCAGGGCGATGCCGTAGACGAGGGTGGCGGGTCCGGCCCAGCCACTGCCGTTGGCGATCACCGCGAAGATCAGTCCGGTCAGCGCGACGGCCCAGGAGGCCCGGATCGCGAACTGCCGCTCGTCGCGCAGCAGGGCGGCAAGCGCCGCGAGCACGATGCCGATGAGCAGGATCCCGCCCGCGGCCTTGGGGCCGCCGGGGCTGATGCCGAGCAGGTCGAGGGCGGAGGCCGATCCGGTGCCGAATGCGAGCCCCGCTTCGCGGAAGAAAGCCGACGGCCCTGTCAGCAGGGTGAGCGACCAGGGCGCGAGGACCAGCAGCGGGGTGCCGACGGCGGCGAGGAAGCGCAGCCCGTACGCCGTGATGTCGTCGCGGCGCAGGACGAGTACGGCGATGCCGAGGACGAGCGCGAGCGGCCACACGATGGGGGTGAACGCCATCGCGAGGGTCAGCAGGAGTGCGTAGGCCCAGGTGGCGCGCCAGCTGCCGCGCCCGCTGCCGCTGATGCGCAGTCCGTGGGCCGCGACGCCCGCGCGGGCGATGAGCGGCAGCAGGATCGCGAGGACGGCGGTGCCCAGGCGTCCGGTCGCCAGTGCGCCGGTGGCGGCGGGCAGGAAGGCGTACGCGATGCTCGCCCAGGCCCGCAGCAGCCGGGATTCGACGATGGGGCGCGAGGCGAAGTACGCGCTGAGTCCGGCGAGCGGGACCGAGCAGACGAGCAGCACGGTCAGGGCGAAGCCGGTGGAGCCGAGGAAGAGAGTGGACAGGGCGGCCAGCACCGCGAGGTAGGGGGGCGCGGTCTGGGTACCGCCGGTGCCGAGGGGGTGCCAGTTGTCCGCGTACCGGGACCAGAGGTCGGAGACGTCGGAGGGCGCGGGCAGCAGGGCGCCGCCCGCGAGCGATCCGCCCCCGAACAGGTCGCGGCAGGCGACGACGGAGACGAGGAGCAGCAGGGCGAAGAGGACAGGACCGGGCTTGCGGGCGATCTTCTTCAGACGCGCGAACTGCTCGATCTCCAGGAAGTCGGCGTCGTCCCCACCCGGTCCTGATTCGACGGCGCCGTGGCGTGAGCCGCCGGAGTCGGCGTCCGAGCCGCCGCCGATGTGGCCGGCGACCTGTTCGACGGTGGCGCGGACGGTCGCGCCGGGCGCCGGGAAGAGGGGGCGCAGTTCGCCCGCTTCCACCGAGCCGCCCTGCCTGGCTCTTCTGCGGCGCCCGGCGATGATCCGCTCGGGCCGCAGCAGGGTGCCGAAGAGTCCCATGACCTCGTCGACGGCCTGGCCGGGCACCTTGCCGACGAGGTAGGCGAGGGTGCGCAGCAGCGTGCCGAGGACGATGCGCAGCAGGACATAGGGGAGGGCGACGGTGCGTGCGTTCGTCAGCAGGGTGTAGACGGCGCCGGCCTTGTCGACGCGGTGGGGGCTGGCGACGGAGCGGCCCGCGCAGTCGACGGTGCGGCGTTCGCGGGCGGCGGCTTCGGCGTGCCGCATGACGGCGTCGGGTGCGATGAGGACGCGGTGGCCGGCGGCGTGGGCGCGCCAGCACAGGTCGACATCGTCGCGCATGAGGGGCAGCCGCCGGTCGAAGCCGCCGAGCTGTTCGAAGACGTCGCGGCGGATGAGCATGCCGGCGGAGGAGACGGACAGGACGCTGCGGATCTGGTCGTGCTGTCCCTGGTCCTGCTCGCGGCGGTCGAGTCCGGTCCAGCGGCGTCCGCTGTTGGCGATGGAGACGCCTGCCTCGAGCAGTTGCTTGCGGTCGTACCAGCCGCGGAGTTTGGGGCCGATGATCGCGGCGTGTTCGTCGGAGTCGGCCACGCGCAGGAGTTCGGCCAGGGCGTCGGGGGCGGGCGCGCAGTCGTCGTGGAGCAGCCACAGCCACTGGACGGGTTCCCCGTAGGGGAGTTCGGGCATGTCGTACGCGTCGTCGCGCCAGGTCCTGCTGACGGGGTCCCAGCCGCTGGGCCGCTTCAGGTAGGGCAGGTCGTCGGGGGTGAGGACGCCCGCGGTGCGGGCGGCTTCCTCGACGGCGGTGCCGAATCCGGTACGGCGTGCCAGGTGCAGTACGCGTTCGGCGCCGAGGGCCTCGGTGATCAGCCGCGCGGAGTCGTCGGCGCTGCCGGTGTCGGCGGCGATGACGTTCTGTACGGGGCGTTCCTGGCCGACGAGTCCGGCGAGGGCGTCGGGAAGCCAGCGCGCGCCGTCGTGGGCGACGAGCACGGCGGTGACGACATGCCGCGGGAACTCTGGCGGGTGCTCTGGTGCGAACGCGGCTGTGGTGGCGGACATTGAGGTACGGGCCCTCCGGCCGGGGGGTCGCCCCGTAGGGGCGTTGTGCGTCTCGGACGGGGCCCCACACTAACGGCTGGTACTAGAGCGGTCCGCCGACTGCTGAGACTGCGCAGTCGGCGGACCGTGGTTTACGTACTGACTTGTGGTGTTCTGTCGGGCTTCTGTGGAGGTCTGGGCGTTGGTCTCGGTCTCGGGTATCCGTGCGGCGTTCAGACGGCGGCCTTCTTGAGCCGGCGGCGTTCGCGCTCGGACAGGCCGCCCCAGATACCGAATCGCTCATCGTTGGCGAGGGCGTACTCGAGGCATTCGGAGCGGACCTCGCAGGCGAGGCAGACCTTCTTGGCCTCGCGGGTGGAGCCGCCCTTCTCGGGGAAGAAGGACTCGGGATCGGTCTGGGCGCACAACGCGCGCTCCTGCCAGCCGAGTTCCTCGTCCGCGTCCTCGACCAGCAGTTGTTCGAACAGCTCGGTCATGTGCGCCCCTCGTCTGTTTTTGCGTCCCCGTGGTGTTGCCGTTATCGATTTCGGCCGAACGACACGAGTGAAATTACAAGTGCGGTGCTCCGGGCCAGTCAAGCCGAGATCTGCTATTGGGCCCGGTATTCACTCTGCGGAACCAAAGCTATGCGGAAAGTGTGCAAATCAGCAAAAACCTGGCACTTGCCGGCGGCGCCTGCCCGCGACCCCCTCTCACGGGAGAGGACGCCGCAGGGTTCGATCATGTTGCGATCCAGCCATTTAAGCGATCCGGATCACAGTCCGATCACGGGACCCGCCGCGGCGTTTGCGAGCGCGGTTGCTGCGCCATGTCTCCCGGGTCGCGAGTGCACAAACCTTTCTCCGGGCGGAGTAACCGGATGAGGTGAAACATTGCCACCAAATCGGGCATCGGGTTGACAAGCAAAGAACCCAACCGTCACCTTTGATCCCATGCCAGCGACCTCAGCGCACCTCGCGACCCCGCTCCGTGGGTTCCGCAGCGCTGTCCAGGCCCGCTGTTGCTGTTCCAGCTGTTGATGCGCCCGTAGCGCTCCGGCTTCTTCTCCGCATGTAGCTCCGCCCGCATGTCCTGCGACCCCCTGCACTTCTCTGCCGAGGAACCACCGCACCCATGAACAGCGACAGCGACCTCCAGATCGCCGGCGACATCCTCGCCGTACAGCACCTTCTCCAGCCCGCCCGGGAGCACCCGGCCACCGTCGCCGACTTCGTCGGTCTTGCCCGCTCCATCGCCGCCGATCGCGCGCAGTGGGCCCATCTCGTCCAGTACGACACCACGACCCGCTGGTACCACCGGCTGCGGACCGGCCCCGGCTACGAGGTGTGGCTGCTGTCCTGGGTCCCCGGTCAGGGCAGCGGACTGCACGACCACGGCCTGTCCTCGGGCGTCCTGACCGTCCTCGACGGCGAGCTCACCGAGCGCACCGAGCAGTCGTCCCGCTCGCTGGCCGCGGGCGCGCAGCGGGTGTTCGCGCCCGGATATGTGCACGAGGTGGTCAATGACTCGCTCGAGCCTGCCGTCAGCCTGCACGTCTACTACCCGGGCCTGACCGATATGCCGATGCACGGCTCCCAGTGCTCCCCG
The DNA here is from genome assembly GCF_045207475.1 of Streptomyces sp. NBC_00885. NCBI lineage: Bacteria > Bacillati > Actinomycetota > Actinomycetes > Kitasatosporales > Streptomycetaceae > Streptomyces > Streptomyces sp. NBC_00885. Next base: position 5,191,670 of record NZ_CP108796.1, on the reverse strand, counting down.
GCCGACCGGGATGCCGTACCCGCCTGACAAACTGCTGTCCATGCGCATTGTGGTTCTGGCCGGCGGCATCGGCGGCGCCCGTTTCCTCCGCGGTCTCAAGCAGGCCGCGCCCGAAGCGGACGTCACGGTGATCGGCAACACCGGTGACGACATCCATCTGTTCGGGCTGAAGGTCTGCCCCGACCTCGACACCGTGATGTACACCCTCGGCGGTGGCATCAACGAAGAGCAGGGCTGGGGGCGTACGGACGAGAGCTTCCGGGTCAAGGAGGAGCTCGCGGCGTACGGCGTCGGCCCCGAGTGGTTCGGTCTCGGCGACCGTGACTTCGCCACGCACATCGTCCGTACGCAGATGCTCGCCGCGGGCTATCCGCTCAGCGCCGTCACCGAGGCGCTGTGCGCCCGCTGGAATCCGGGCGTGCGGCTGCTGCCGATGTCCGACGACCGCGTCGAGACGCATGTCGCCGTCGAGGTGGACGGCGAGAAGAAGGTCATCCACTTCCAGGAGTACTGGGTGAAGCTGCGGGCGTCGGTGGCCGCGGAGGCGGTCGTGCCCGTCGGCGCGGACCAGGCGAAGCCCGCGCCGGGTGTGCTCGAGGCGATCGCCGCGGCCGACGTCATCGTCTTCCCGCCGTCCAACCCCGTCGTCAGCGTCGGCACGATCCTGGCGGTGCCGGGGATCCGCGAGGCCATCGCCGAGGCGGGCGTCCCGGTGGTGGGCCTGTCCCCCATCGTCGGGGACGCGCCCGTGCGCGGGATGGCCGACAAGGTGCTCGCCGCGGTGGGCGTCGAGGCGAGGGCCGCGGCCGTGGCCCGGCACTACGGCTCCGGGCTGCTGGACGGCTGGCTCGTCGACACCGTCGACGCGGGCGCCGTGGCAGAGGTCGAGGAGGCGGGGATCCGCTGCCGGGCCGTGCCACTGCTGATGACGGACACGGACGCCGCCGCCGAGATGGCGCGCCAAGCGCTGGCGCTCGCCGAGGAGGTACGGGCGTGAGCTCGCCGTCGTACCGCGTCTGGGCACTGCCCGGTCTCGGCGAGGTACGGCCGGGCGACGACCTCGCCAAGCTGATCTCCGCGACCGAGCCGGGGCTCGTGGACGGCGATGTCCTGCTGGTCACGTCCAAGATCGTGAGCAAGGCTGAGGGGCGGGTCGTCGCGGCGGACGACCGCGAGGCCGCCATCGACGCGGAGACGGTACGGGTCGTGGCGCGCCGCGGCACCCTTCGCATCGTCGAGAACCGGCAGGGCCTGGTGATGGCCGCGGCCGGGGTCGATGCCTCCAACACCCCTGCCGGGACCGTGCTGTTGCTGCCCGCCGATCCCGACGCGTCGGCGCGGGCGATCCGCGAGGGGCTGCGGGAGACGCTCGGCGTGGACGTCGGCGTGATCGTCACGGACACGTTCGGGCGGCCCTGGCGCAACGGTCTGACCGATGTCGCGATCGGCGCGGCGGGCGTGCGGGTCCTGGACGATCTGCGGGGCGGCAGCGACGCGCACGGCAACCCGCTGAACGCGACCGTCGTCGCCACCGCGGACGAACTGGCCGCGGCGGGCGACCTGGTCAAGGGCAAGACGGAGGGGCTGCCGGTCGCGGTGGTCAGGGGCCTGGCCCATCTGGTGGGCGGCGAGGACGGCGCACGCGCGATGGTGCGAGTTGCCGCGGACGACATGTTCCGGCTCGGGACGTCCGAGGCGGTACGGGAGGCGGTGACCCTGCGGCGTACGGTCCGCGAGTTCACCGACGAGCCGGTGGACGGCGGCGCGGTCCGGCGGGCCGTCGCCGCGGCCGTCACGGCACCCGCGCCGCACCACACGACGCCCTGGCGCTTCGTCCTGCTCGAATCGGCCTCGGCGCGCACGGAGTTGCTGGACGCGATGCGGGACGCGTGGATCGCCGACCTGCGGCGCGACGGCAAGTCGCCGGAGTCCATCGCGAAGCGGGTCCGCCGCGGCGAGGTGCTGCGCCGCGCGCCGTACCTGGTGGTGCCGTGCCTGGTGATGGACGGCTCGCACCACTACGGCGACGAGCGCCGCGACGCCGCCGAACGCGAGATGTTCGTGGTCGCGGCGGGCGCGGGCGTCCAGAACTTCCTGGTGGCACTGGCGGGCGAGCGGCTCGGCTCGGCGTGGGTGTCCTCGACGATGTTCTGCCGCGAGGTCGTACGGGACGTGCTGGGGCTTCCGGAGGGGTGGGACCCGATGGGGGCGGTGGCGGTGGGGCACGCGGCTGCGCCGGCGAAGGAGCGGCCGGCGCGGGAGGCTTCCGCGTTCATCGAGGTGCGCTGAGCCCTGCGCGGACCCTCTTGGCCCGCATATCGTTCACCACTCACTCAATTCAGCTGTGCCGCCCTCGGCTTACTACAGGCTCGCGATGTCGCTGCGGGGCATCTTCGGGGTGCGGCGGGCCGGGGTGCGGCCGCTCAGGAGGATCAGGCGGGCGGCGCGGTGGCGCTGGCCCGCGTAGGGGGCCAGGAGTTCGAGCATCGCCGCGTCGTCGGCGTGGCGGTCGCCCGCGAGCGCGTAGCCGACGATGCCGGGCAGGTGCAGATCGCCGACGGTCACCGCGTCGGGGGCGCCGTTGCTGCGCTGGATGGTTTCGGCGGAGGTCCAAGGGCCGATGCCGGGGATCAACTCCAGCCGTTCCTGGGCCTGTTGGGGCTCCATCGCCGCGGCCTCCTCCAGTCGGCGGGCGACGCGGACGGCGCGCAGGATCGTGGAGGCGCGCTTGTTGTCGACGCCCGCGCGGTGCCACTCCCAGGAGGGGATCAGCGCCCAGGTGCGGGGGTCCGGCATGACATGCAGCCGGTCGTCCGGGCCCGGAGCGGGCTCGCCGTGCTTGCGGACGAGCAGCCGCCAGGCCCGGTACGCCTCGCCCGTCGTGACCTTCTGTTCCAGGATCGACGGGATCAGGGCTTCCATGACGAGCGAGGTGCGGGTCAGCCGCAGGCCCGGGCGGCGGTGCTGGGACACGGCGACGAGGCGGTGGCGGGGGGTGAAGGCGGCGGGATCGTCCCCTGCGCCCAGCATCGCGGGCAACTGGTCGAGCAGCCACTCCGCGCCGGGGCCCCACGCCTCGGCCTCGGCGATGCCGCTGTCGGCCCGCAGCGCGACCCTGAGCGTGCCGGGCCCCGCGGGCGTACGGCTGGCGCGCCAGACGGAGCCGTCGGGGGACGTACGGAAGGTGGGATCGGCGGGGCCGCGGCGCAGCGGTCCGAGGACGAGACCCAGGTCAAGGGGGCCGGGGGGTGTCCAGCGGCGGGTGCGGGCGGCGGTGACCTGCCGGGGAACGGCTTTGGGCAGGGCGGTGTGACCGCCGCGCACGGTGGTGCGGGTGGGTCGGTCCGGTGCGAAGCGTCCTGCCACGGTGTATGAGGGTACGGGCAGCTCGCGCGTGGCGCTCCGGCTACTGGTCCGAGGAGAAGCGGACCGACGACGCCGGGATGACCGCGCCGCACCACACCCTCGCGCCGTCGCGGAGTTCGTTGTCCGGGCCCACCACCGCGCCGTCGCCGATGACCACGTCCGACAGGACCGTACGGGCGCCGATGCGTGCGCCCGCGCCGATCAGGGAGGCGGTGACGACCGCGCCCTCCTCCACGATCGCGCCGTCGAGGACCGCGCTGCCGTCGATACGGGCGCCCTCGGCGATCACCGCGTTCGCGCCGATGACCGTGCCGCCCGTCAGTTTCGCGTCGGGGGCCACCCTGGCCGTCGGCAGGACCAGGCAGTCGCCGCAGCTGCCCTGGACCGCCGGGGACGGGGCGCGGCCCATCACCAGATCGGCCGAGCCGCGGACGAAGGCCTGGGGGGTGCCGAGGTCGAGCCAGTAGGTGGAGTCGACCATGCCCTGCAGGTGCGCCCCGGAGGAGAGCAGGTCGGGGAAGGTCTCGCGTTCCACGGAGACGGGACGGCCGGCCGGGATCGTGTCGATGACGGAGCGGCGGAAGACGTACGCCCCCGCGTTGATCTGGTCGGTGACGATCTCCTCGGGCGTCTGGGGCTTTTCCAGGAAGGCACGGACGCGCCCGTCGGCGTCGGTCGGGACCAGACCGAACGCCCGGGGGTCCTCGACCCGTGTCAGGTGCAGCGAGACGTCCGCACCGGAGGACCGGTGCGTGGCGACCAGTGCCTCGATGTCCAGGCCCGTCAGGATGTCGCCGTTGAAGATCAGCACCGGGTCGTCGGGGCCCGACCGCAGCCGGGAGGCGACGTTGCGGATCGCGCCGCCCGTGCCGAGCGGCTCCTCCTCGGTGACGTACTCCAGATGGAGCCCGAGCGCCGAGCCGTCGCCGAAGTACGGCTCGAAGACCTCCGCCAGATACGACGTCGCCAGCACGATGTGCTCGACCCCCGCCGCCCTTGCCCGCGCCAGTTGATGCGTCAGGAACGGTACGCCCGCCGCCGGGACCATCGGCTTGGGAGTGTTGACGGTGAGCGGGCGCAGTCGGGTGCCTTTGCCACCGACCAGGAGGATCGCTTCTGTCACCTTGTCGTCTCTGCTTCCTGCTGGGGCCGGCACGGTCAATCGTTGGAGACCGGCAGTGTATGCAGTTGGTGTGGCGCACTCCCTGTCAGCGGCCCTGGTACGCGGCCGAGGCGCTCCGCGCCGCGCCGAGCTTGCCGTAGAGCAGGGCTCCCGGGCACTCCGTCAGGAATCCGTCCCGGTGCCCGGAAATGACGTTGAAGGTGACCTTCGCGCCCTTCTCGTACTTGCCGCTCCCGCCGGACGTCAGCAGCACCTTGCCGAGGGGATTGCCTCCGAACAGCCCGAGCTTCCAGGCCGTCAGTTTGGCGATCGCGGTGACCGCGGCCGCCGGCGGAGTGGAGGAACTGTACGTGCCGAGCACGGCGATGCCCATGCTGTCGGTGTTGAAACCGAGGGTGTGTGCGCCGAGGACGGCCTTGGTCACGCCTCCCGCCCGTCCTTCGTAGATGTTTCCGCACTTGTCGATGGCGAAGTTGTAGCCGATGTCGCGCCAGCCGCTGCTCACTACGTGGTAGCGGTAGATACCGCGAAGGACGGAGGGCGCCTCCGCGCAGGTATAGCTGTTGCCGGTCGCGGTGTGGTGCACAAATGCCGCTTTGACCGTGTTCGTATAGACGAAGTCCGGCTCGCGCAGGGACTCGTCGGCGCCCCATCCCTTGCGCGTGATGATGGCGGGGCGCGGTCCGATGTACGGCTTCGCTCCCACCACCTGCTCCAGGCCCGCCTCGGCCTCCGTCTCCTCCTGGGAGAGGGCCGGGAGTTCGTCCGGTGCCGTCTCCGGTACGTCCGCGGCCGCGCGGAAGGGCAGCCCGAGTACGGGCCCGAAGCCCACCGGGTCCGCGGGCTCGTCCGCCGCGGGCTCCTGTGCCGCCGGTTCCTCCGGGACCGGTACCTGCGGAGCCGGTACCTTGCCCGGGTCCACGAGTTCGAGGCGCAGCCCCTTGGGCAACTGGGCCGGTTCGGACGTCGTCTCCGCCCGTACGCGTGCCTCCACGCCGTCCGACTCCCCCACCCACAACGGGGCCGTCGAACCGCGTACTTTCCCCGAGGCGCGCTCCTCGCTGTCGAGATCCGCGCCGTGCTCGTCGTTGTGGGTCTCCACATCCAGCCAGCCCGACCACTGGCCGGAGCCCACGGCCCGCGTGCGGACCTGGACCGTGCCGTGCAGCTCGGCGTTCGCGTCGTCCCAGACGACACCTAGGAGGGAGAAGGGTCTGACGTCACGCTGGGTCAATCCCTGTTCCGCCGTCGGGCCGAGAGACCGGTCCGATGCCCTCATCGCCGCCAGTGGCAACGACTGGGTGGAGCCGGGGAGATCCGGCGACGGTGGCGCCGCGGCCACCGTTCCGGAGGACAGCCAGAGGGGAAGCACCAGTGCGGCTGAGCACGCGACGCCGATCGAAGTAGCCAGGAATCCACGCATGAAAACGATCCTGAGCCGGGTCCGCCCACTCCGCCTTTCGGGAAACCGGCGGCCCATCCGTCCGACCGGTGTACCCCGCCACCCGTACGGCGGCAGGGTCCCGCCGTCGCCGCGTACCCTTGCGCGGGTGAACGCCAGCGACCGTACCCCTGCCGACCTGCTGCGATCCGCGCTCGCCGCGGACCCGGCACGCCCCTTGGTCACTTTCTACGACGATGCCACCGGTGAGCGGGTCGAATTGTCCGTGGCGACCCTCGCCAATTGGGTGGCAAAGACCGCGAATCTGCTCCAGGGCGACCTCGCCGCCGCGCCCGGCGACCGGCTCGCTCTGCTGCTTCCCGCGCACTGGCAGAGCGCGGTCTGGCTGCTCGCCTGTTCGTCGGTCGGCGTATGCGTCGAGGTGGGCGGCGATCCGGCCGACGCGGATCTCGTCGTCAGCGGTCCCGACACCCTGGAGGAGGCGCGCGCCTGCTCCGGCGAGCGGGTGGCGCTCGCGCTGCGCCCGCTGGGCGGGCGTTTCCCGCAGCCCCCGGCGGGCTTCGCCGACTACGCGGTGGAGGTGCCCGGGCAGGGCGACCGCTTCGCGCCGTACGCGCCGGTGGACCCGGCCGCGCCCGCGCTCGTCGTGGGCGATACGGAACTGAGCGGCGCCGGCCTGGTCGAGCGGGCTCGTACGGATGCGGCCGAGCTGGGCCTCGGGCCCGGGTCGCGCTTGCTGACGGGGCTTTCGTACGACACCTGGGAGGGGCTGTCCGCCGGGCTGTACGCGCCGCTCGCGGCCGGCGGGTCCGTTGTGCTGTGCCGAAACCTCGGCAAACTGCCCCAGGAGGGCCTCGAAAAGCGGATCGCGGACGAGCGCGTCACCAGCACCGCTGTATGACAACCCTCTGAGGTCCACCCGTGTGGCGCACACCCGGGCCGAGCCCCCGGGATCCTGCGTCAACTCCGGTGGATGATCGGCGATACGCGTGCTTCAACGCACAACCACGCGCGAGGTTCTGCCGTCTAGTCCTGCGATCGGCGACCCAGCGCGCCGCCGACGCCACGAAGGATGGACGCAGACGTGACGGACACTGCTGGCACGCCCTCCGAACCGGACGGCCCGGCCGGGGGCGGCGAAGCCGGCAAGGACGCGGGTGGGGAGTCCAGTAGATCCGCCCCCGGTAGGGAGCCCGGCACGGAGCCGGGCGCTGACGCCGGTACGGAAGCGGACGCAGCGGACACCAGCGCGGGCACCGACAGCGGTGCGGACTCACGCGCCGCTGCGGACGCCGACGCCGGTGACGGTACGGACGGCGGCACGGACGGCGGCACGGACGCCGAAGCCGAAACCCCCAAGCACAAGCGCCACTGGCTCCGTTGGGCCGCCCTCGGCACCTCCGTCGTCGTTCTCGCCGCCGCGGGCGTCGGCTGGTGGTTCTACCGCAAGCTCGACGCCAACATCACCACGGACACCACCGCGGCCGCCGAGCTGCGGACGTACGAGAAGGAACGCCCCAGGCCCGTCTCGCTCGAGGCGCAGAACATCCTTCTCCTCGGCTCGGACACCCGCTCCGGCGCGGGCAACAGCAAGTACGGCCGCGACGACGGCGGCAGCCAGCGCTCCGACACCACGATCCTGCTGCACATCGCCGCGGACCGGCAGAGCGCGACGGCGATGTCCGTCCCACGCGATCTCATGGTCGACATCCCCAGCTGCCGCAAGCCCGACGGCACCCGCACGAAGCCGCAGTTCGCGCAGTTCAACTGGGCGTTCGAGTTCGGCGGCGCGGCCTGCACCATCCGTACCGTCGAGGGATTCACCGGCATCCGGATCGATCACCACATGGTGGTGGACTTCCGGGGCTTCAAAGCCATGGTCGACGCAGTGCACGGCGTCGAGGTCTGTCTCAAGGAGCCGATCGACGACGCCGACGCGCATCTGCGGCTGCGCGCCGGCAAGCAGAAGCTGAACGGCGAGCAGGCCCTCGGTTTCGTACGGGCCCGCAAGTCCATCGGCAACGGCAGCGACACCGAACGTATGGAACGCCAGCAGCAGTTTCTCGGCGCGCTGGTCAAGAAGGTGCAGAGCAATGGCGTACTGCTCAATCCGATCCGGCTCTACCCGGTGCTCGACGCGGCGACGAAGTCACTGACGACCGACCCGGGGCTGGACTCGCTGAGGGATCTGTACGACCTGACCCGCTCAATTCGCAACGTACCGACCGAAAAGGTGCAATTCCTTACGGTTCCGCGCCAGCCGTACTCCGCCGACCCGAACCGTGACGAACTGGTCGAGCCGGAGGCGAGCGAGCTCTTCAAGCGGCTGCGCGAGGACAGGCTCGTCCGCGTCGTCCCGGACAAGGACAAGAAGAACAAAAAAGCGGAGGACAAAAACGCGGAAACACCGACGGACGAGAAGCCCGACGGCACCGGTTCCGTGAGCCCGACTCCGGCACCGACATTCTCCGGAACGAACGCCGCCGTGGGCATGTGTGAGTAAAGCGATGACCAAGCCAGTGCGGGAAGTCCATGAAGATTGGGCGGATTGCCCGGTTGTAAGGGGCGTGGAATTTGTCACGGGCGTCGCTTCCCGTTGAACTGGGCGGATAGTGTGACGCGATCCGGTGCTTCCGACCTCGGGTCGCGCACTGCTGGATCGAAAGACCGAGCGCCCTTCGGGGGAGGCGCCTCGCGTGGCACCGACGGAGGACTCAAGCAACCGTGGATGCGCAAAGCCGTGGACGGGCGGACGAGATCGACCCCGCCGACCAGTGGGTACTTAACCCGCACACCGGCAATTACGAATTGCGACTGGACCAATCCGCACCGCAGTCGTCCCCGTCGAGAAGCACCGGTTCGGGCGGCGGCGGATCAAGGCGCGCCGGTGCGAGGCCCCCGGCCCCGAGACGTCCCGAGGACGATCGCGGGACAGCGACCCCGGGCAGGGACGTACCCGGTCAGCGCTCGCGCCGTACGGGCAATGCCTCGGGCGGTACCATTCCCCCCACTGCCGGCCGCCGCAAGCGCAAGCAGTCCACTTCGCGCAAGAAGAAGGCGCTGCTGTGGACGGGCGGCGTGATGGCTTTCGTCGTGGTTGCCGGAGCCGCCGGCGCGTACCTCGTCTACCAGCACTTCGACTCGAACCTGAACACGGTCGATGTCACGGGAGCGGGCAGCGACGGCTTCAAGAAGGACCAGGCCGTCAACATCCTGATCATCGGCACGGACAAGCGCTCCGGTGCGGGCAATGACGGCTACGGCGACAAGAACAGCGTCGGGCACGCCGACACCACGATCCTCTTCCATGTCTCCAAGGACCGGACGAACGCGACCGCCCTGTCCATCCCGCGCGACCTGATCACCGACATCCCGGACTGCCAGACCAAGACGACCGAGGGGACCAAGGTCATAGGCGGTACGACCAGGACGCGGTTCAACGAGAGCCTCGGGCAAGGGGGCCGCGACCCGGGCTGCACCATGCGGACGGTCAAGCAGATCACCGGCGTCACCGTCGACCACTTCATGATGGCCGACTTCAACGCGGTCAAGACGATGACCTCGGCGGTCGGCGGCGTCGAGGTCTGCCTCGCCAAGGACATCAAGGACAAGGACTCCAAGCTCAACCTCCCGGCGGGCAAGCACGTCGTCGAGGGTGAGCAGGCGCTGGCGTTCGTGCGCACGCGTCACTCGGTGGGCTTCGGCGGCGACCTCAGCCGGATCGAGATCCAGCAGCAGTTCCTGAGTTCACTGATCCGGAAGATGAAGTCGAGCGACACCCTCTCCAGCCCCACCAAGATGTGGGACCTGGCCGAGGCCGCCACCAAGGCGCTCACCGTCGACACCGGCATAGGCAAGATCTCCCGGCTCCGCGATCTCGGTCTGGAGCTCAAGAAGGTCAACCCGAAGAACATCACCTTCGCCACGGTGCCGGTGGTCGACAACACCGACGGCGCGACGGTGCTGCTCAACGAGAGCAAGGCCAAGCCGCTGTTCTCGATGATCCAGAACGACACCTCGCTCACCGAGGTGAAGCAGAAGGAGCAGGACGCCAAGAACCAGCAGGCGAATCTGCTCAAGGGGCCGAGGGCGCAGGCGTCCAAGGTCCGCGTCGCGGTCTTCAACGGCAGCGACACACAAGGGGCGGCGCTGGCGACACTGACCTGGCTGCAGAACGAGGAAGGCGTACTGAAGTCGAGCAATGAGGGCAACGCCCCGCAGAAGCTCGCCAAGACGACGCTGGTGTACGCGCCGAACCAGGCCGACCAGGCCCGCAAGCTCGCGGACCTGATGGGTCTGCCCGCCACGGCGCTGAAGCCGGGCACGAAGAACGCCGTGGGTCTTGAGGCCATGACCCTGACCCTCGGCGCCGATTTCAAGGGGGCAGGGGTGCCCCTCACCGGTCCGGCGAAAGCGCCGGAAGGTGTGCAGAAGGTCGAAGCGGACAAACAGGTGTGCGCCAAGTGACCCCGGAACACCGGGTCATGCGGCGAGCCTGAACGACAGGGGGGACCCGGGGTGGGACAGAAAAGCGTGCAGGGGGAGGGGACGCGAGAGCGCGTCCCGCACGCCCGTGACCTGGGCTGGGACGACAGCCTGTACGGAGAGCGGGGCGGGGGGGCCGGCAAGGGCCGCCGCGCCCGGATCGGCCGTCAGACCCGGTCCGACGAGCAGGACGCCGAGGCGGGGAATGCCGAGAGCGCGGAGGGCTCCGGCGACGATCCGGGCTCAGGTCACCGGCTTGGCGGCCCACGCCGCGGGAAACGCGGCAAGCGCCGCGTACTGCGCTGGGTCGCGTCCGTGCTGTCGCTGCTGATACTTGGCACGGCCGGCGCCGGATACCTCTATTACGAGCACCTCAACAGCAAGCTCAAGAAGGACGACCTGACGCTCGGCGACAAGATGCGCGAGCACCAGGCGAACGCGGCGGGCCAGACGCCGTTGAACATCCTGCTGATCGGCTCGGACGCGCGGGACTCCAAGAAGAACCAAGAGCTCGGCGGCGCCAGGGACACCTTCGGCGGGACACCGCTCGCGGATGTGCAGATGCTGCTGCACGTCTCGGCGGACCGCAGCAACATCTCGGTGATCAGCATGCCGCGCGACACCGTGGTCAAAATGCCCGAGTGCAAGGACCCGGACACCGGCAAGACGTACGCGGCGACCGGCTGGACACTGACGAACGAATCGCTCGGCCGCGGTGGGCCCGGCTGCACGGTGGCCACCTGGTACGAACTCACCGGCATCACCATCGACCACTTCATGATGATCGACTTCGCCGGTGTGGTCTCCATGGCCGACGCCATCGGCGGCGTCCCGGTCTGTGTCGAGAAGAACGTCAACTCGCGCAACCGCCAGGGCCAGGGCTCCGGCCTCAAGCTGGAGGCGGGCACCCACCCGGTCAAGGGCGAACAGGCCCTGCAGTGGCTGCGGACGCGGTACGGCTTCGAGGACGGCACCGACCTCGCCCGTACACACGCCCAGCACATGTACATGAACTCGATGGTCCGTGAGCTGCGGAAGAACACCAAGCTCACCGACCCGGCCAAGCTGCGCAACCTCGCCGAGGCCGCGATCGGCGCGCTCACCGTCGACAAGGGCATCGGCTCGGTCAAGGAGCTCTACGACCTGGGCGAGGAGCTCAAGAGCGTCCCGACCGACCGGATCACCATGACGACCATGCCGAACTTCTACACCGAGCGGCCGGGCTTCAGCGGCAAGGTCGAGCCCAAGCCCGGCGACGCGGAGCAGTTGTTCCGGATGGTCCGCGAGGACATCCCGCTGGACGGCAAGGCGCCGAAGAAGAAGCCGGCCACCACCCCGGCCGCCTCCAAGGACGCCGCGGCGGCGCCCGGCGAGATCGCGGTGATGGTGCAGAACGGCACTTCGGGTGACGGTCAGTTCGCCGCGAAGGGCAGGGCGACGGCGGTGGCCGGGATTCTGGCGGACAAGGGCTTCACCCGGGCCCAGGCCGACGCCACGACCAATCCGCAGGCGAACACGGTCATCCGGTTCTCCAACGCCGAACTCGAGGGCGATGCCCAGGCGATCGCCAAGTCCCTCGGGATTCCGCTGACTTCGGTGAAGAAGTCGACGGACGTCACCGGCATCACGCTGATCGTGGGCGCGGACTGGCGGCAGGGTGACACCTACCCGAAGACGGCGCCGAAGGACGACAACAAGACGCCGACATCGGCGCGGCCGCTGAACGGCGCCAACGACAAGGAGTGCATGGCGGTGCAGGACGGCTTCACCTGGTAGGCCGTGCTCGTCATGAGAGGGGCCCCGGGCGATCGCCCGGGGCCCTCTCATCTAGGTCCTGTCCGGTCGATCAGGCCGGATCAGTGAGCGGGGTCTGGCGTGGTGCATCGCAGGCCGGAGGATGGGGGTCCCCCCGCCGAAGGCAGGGGGCGAGCCCACGCGGAGCGTAGGCGACTGACGCAACGCAGCGTGGGGGCACCTCCCGTGCCCGAAGGGCTACGGGGGAGTGCCGTGCCAGGGCACGCGAGCCCGGCAAGATCGGCCGGACAGGGCCTGGGTACGCGTGTCAGGCGGAAGCAGTCCGCACGGCCGGGCGGCGGCTGGCGATGACCTTCTTCGCCAGCGCGCGCGGACTGGTCAGGAAGCCGTATCCCCACGACATGTGCATGGTGGCGAGCGCCACAGGGATCTGCAGGCGCGCCTTGAGCGGCAGGCCCTTGCCCGCGGGGACCGACCCTGCCGTTATCCCCGCGAGGTAGCCGGCCGGGACGACGAAGCCGAGGGGCGTGAGGGCCGCGCCGACGACGATGCCCGCGGCGACCGCGCACAGGGCGGCCGGCGCCGCGAGGTAGCGAAGATTGATGGAGCCCTGGTGGTAGCGGGCGACGACATGCCGCCAGCGGCCGTAGTCCTTGTACTGCTTGGCGAGCGCCTTGACGGAGGGCCGCGGACGGTACTGGACCTTGAGCTCCGGCGAGAACCAGATCAGGCCGCCCGCCTCACGGATGCGGAAGTTCAGCTCCCAGTCCTGGGCACGGATGAACTCCTCGTTGTAGCCGCCCTGCTGCTCCAGCGCCTCGCGGCGGAAGACGCCCAGATACACGGTTTCGGCCGGGCCCGCCTCGCCACCGGTGTGGAAGGCGGCATTGCCCACGCCGACCTTCGACGTCATCGCGGCGGCGACGGCGTGCTCCCAGTCGCTCTCGCCCTCGGCGTGCATGATGCCGCCGACGTTCTGCGCGCCGGTCTCCTCGAGGAGGCGCACGGCGGTGGCGATGTAGTTCGCCGACAGCATGCCGTGGCCGTCGACGCGCACCACGATCGGGTGACGCGACGCCTTGATGGCGGCGTTCAGGGCGGCCGGGGTGCGGCCGGTCGGGTTCGGCACGGTGTGGACCCTGGGGTCCTCCGACACGAGTTCGGCGGCGATCTCGTCGGTGCGGTCCGTCGAGGGCCCGAGCGCGATCACCACCTCCATCTCGCCGTCGTACTCCTGCTCGAGGATGTGACGGACCGAGTTGCGCAGATGCCGCTCCTCATTGAGGACCGGAATGATCACGGAGACAGGGGGCGTGGCGGCGGGTGTGGCGTTCATCGGTCGCCACGTTACCGCGAACGGGGGACACGGACGCGCGGCGGCCGGGTCGGTGCCGGTGGTCGCAGATCGTATCGGCCTACGGTGTGCGGGATTCCCCCTGTCGCTCGCGGAGGTCCCCCGGTGCCCACGCCGCCCCGCTCCCGCCGTCCCCGGCAAAGTGCCCAGTCCAGGACCGGCCGGCGCCTCGCGCGGCCGCGCTGGGGCTTGCGGATGGGGACGTCGCTCTCGGTCCTGGTGCTCGGCGTGGGCGGCATCGGACACGCGGTGGTGACCAGCCTGGACACCAATATCGCCAGGGTGGACCCCTTCAAGGACATGAAGAACCGGCCCGAGCCGGGCCACGGCATGAACCTCCTGCTCGTCGGCACCGACGGCCGCGACAAGATCACCCGGGCGGAGAAGCGGCAGTACCGGCTCGGCGGCGCGCCCTGCCGCTGCACCGACACGATCATGCTGGTCCACATCTCGCGGGAGCGGGAGCGGGCGACTGTGGTGAGCCTGCCCCGGGACACGTACACGGAGATTCCCGCACACGTCGACCGGACGACCGGCAAGCGCCACGGGGCGCACCCGGTGAAGCTGAACGCGGCCTACGCGGAGGGCGGGCCGGGCCTGACCCTGCGGACCGTCGAGAAGATGACCAGGGTGAAGATCGACCACTATCTGGAGGTCGACTTCACCAGCTTCATGAAGACGGTGGACGCGCTCGGCGGGGTGGAGGTCTGCACGCCCCGGCCGATGAAGGACACGTACACCGGTCTTGATCTCGCGGCCGGCACGCACAGGCTGAACGGCGGGCAGGCGTTGCAGTACGTGCGCTCGCGGTATGTCGACGGGGCGGCCGACCTGGGCCGGATGCAGCGCCAGCAGCGTTTTCTCGCGGCGCTCATCCATCAGGCGACCAGCAGCGGGGTGCTGCTGAACCCGGCGAAGTTCCGTCGGGTCAGCTCGATGATGCTCGGCTCCGTGCGCGCCGACGAGGGCTTCGGGACGGAGGAGATGATCGCGCTGGGCAGGGCGATGCGCGGCTTCACGGCGGCCTCGTCGGAGTTCACGACCGTGCCGGTCCGCGGCGGCTACCACGTCAAGGGCATCGGCTCCACGGTGAAGTGGGACGAGGCGAAGTCGAAGAAGCTCTTCCAGATGATGCGCGAGGACAAGCCGCTGGCGCCGCACCGGCCGGCGGGGCCGAAGGCGACGTTGGTCGACGTGCCGCCGCAGCAGATCCGGGTGCAGGTCTACAACGGGACACGGACGGACGGCATGGGGCGCAAGCTCGACGATGCGCTGAGGGCCACGGGCTTCAGCACGACGCGCACGCCGCTGAACCGGGCCGGCGCGGAGGTGCGGCGCACGTATGTGAGATACGACCCGCGCTGGGACCGCTCGGCGAAGTCGCTGGCGGCGGCTCTGCCGGGCTGCGAACTGCTCAAGGTGAGGGGCCAGGGGCCAACGCTGAAGGTGACGGCCGGGACGGACTACAAGGGAGTGACACCGGTCCGGGCGGAGGCCAAGCACCAGGGCGAGTTCGGAGCGGTGACGGGAGACCAGGTGGTCTGCCCGTAACCGGGCAAACCCGCACAAAGCGCAGTCTATGCGGGGGCCCGGGGCTCCCCGGTCAGTCCTCCAGGCCCTCCGACGCGCGCTTCTCGCGCAGCTCCTTGATGGCGCGGCGCCGCGCCAGCCGGTGCGTGCGCCGGATCTGCGCCTCCTGATAGCGCCGCTGGTCCCGCTCGGTCTCGGGGATCACCGCCGGTACGGGACGCGGCTTGCCGTCCCCGTCGACCGCGGCGAAGACGAGATACGCGCTGCCGACCTGTGTCGCGGGGGTCGACTCGTTCCAGCGTTCGGCGAGCACCCGCACGCCGACCTCCATCGAGGACCGCCCGGTCCAGTTGACCTGGGCCTTCACATGAACCAGATCCCCGACGCGTACCGGCACGAGGAAGACCATCTCGTCCATGGAGGCCGTGACCGCGGGCCCGCCCGAGTGGCGGCCCGCGACCGCGCCCGCCGCGTCGTCGACCAGCTTCATGATCACGCCGCCGTGCACCGTGCCGAGAAGGTTGGTGTCATGGCCGGTCATGATGTGACTCAAGGTGGTACGGGACGCCGAGGTGGGCTTACCCGGAATCTCTGATTCCGGGCGCTGGGCCAGATCTGTCATGGGCTCCACCATATGCCGGGGCCGCATTGCATCAGCTTGGCAACAGCCCTGGCCCGATTTCCCACCCCCCCTGTGAGGCCGCAGCCCCGGCCTGCACACTGGTCCGCATGAACGATTGGCCCGATGGATACGGACGCGGCAGCCAGGGCTCCCAGCCCGAAGGCGCTCGCGCGATGCGCCATGTGCAGCGACGACCGGTTCCGCAGCAGCAGTCGCAGGGGTACGACGACGGTTACGACACCCCTTACGACAGCGGCTACAACACGGGCCAGGTCTACGGAGGCCAGGGCGGAGGCAACGGCGGCGGCAACGGCGGCCCCCCGCAGGGCTACCCGCCGCACACCGGCCCCGACTGGCGCCGACGGCTCAAGATCGGTTCCCTGACACTGGTGGTCCTGCTGCTCGCGGTGTCCATAGGCACGTACTTCTGGGCCGACTCCAAGCTCAAGCGCGAGGTCGATCTCTCGAAGGTCATCGAGCGCCCGGGCGGGGGCGAGGGCACGAACTATCTGATCGTGGGCTCCGACAGCCGTGAGGGCATGTCGGACGAGGAGAAGAAGAAGCTCCACACGGGCTCGGCCGAGGGCAAGCGGACCGACTCGATGATGATCCTGCACGACGGCTCCAACGGCCCGACGCTGATCTCGCTGCCGCGCGACTCGGACGTGGAGATCCCCTCCTTCAAGGGCTCCCAGTCAGGCAAGCTCTTCCCGGCGAAGGGCCGCCACACCAAGCTGAACGCGGCGTACGCGGAGGACGGACCGGAGCTCCTGGTCCGCACCGTCGAGCACAACACCGGCCTGCACATCGACCACTACGTCGAGATCGGCTTCGCGGGCTTCGCGAACATCGTGGACGCGATCGGCGGAGTCGAGATCGACATCCCGAAGGCCTTCAAGGACAAGAACTCGGGCGCGGACTTCCAGGCGGGCAAGCAGACGCTGGACGGCGAGCAGTCGCTGGCGTTCGTACGGACGCGCTACGCCTTCGCGAACAGCGACCTGGACCGTACGAAGAACCAGCAGAAGTTCCTCGCGGCCCTGGCCAGCCAGACGGCGACGCCGGGCACGATCCTCAACCCGTTCAAGTTCTATCCGACGGCGGGCGCGGGCCTGGACACGCTCATCGTGGACAAGGACATGTCCCTGTGGTCGCTGGGCCAGATGTTCTTCGCGATGAAGGGCGTCACGGGCGGCGACGGCACATCGATGAACATGCCGATCTCGGGCAGCAGGGGCGGCAACCTGGTCTGGGACAAGGCCAAGGTGAAGCAGCTCGTCGAGCAGCTGAAGAACGACGAGAAGGTCACGGTCACCTCGGAGCGCTGACGCACCCGGGCAGCGCACCCGGCCGAAGGCTCCGGACCTCGGGTCCGGAGCCTTTGCCGTACCTCATCCGGCCGGCGGCGCTGCGATCGCGCACCCGAGGGGCCGGCCCTAGGCTGACGAGCACCGCGATCAAGGAACGAGGGGTGCGCGCATGGTTGAGGAGACCAAGTACTGGGCGTCGGGGAGCTGGCATGTGGCCGAGGGCAAGGCCGAGGAGTTCATCGAGCGATGGACCGGATTTCTGACCTGGACCAGGGAAGCGAACGAGGGCTTCGTGACGGCTCGGCTCATCCATGATCTGAATGACCCGGATCACTTCCTGTCGTTTGCGGAGTGGCGGGACATCGACTCCCTCAACGCATGGAAGCACAAGCCCGAGTTCGCCGAACACTTCGGAGGCTGTCGGGCTCTCTGCTCACAGATGCATGCCGGCAACTACGAGTCGGCCGTGGTGATCTGAGGTGCCCTCAGCCTGCTCAACCGGGCTCGGGGTGCGCTTCTCGGGGGTCAGCTCCTGGACGCGTAGGTCACAAAGTCCGTCCACGCGCCGTGCGTGAAGCCAAGCTGCGGGCCGGGAGCTTTCTTGGAGTCACGGACGTGGACCGTGCTGACGGCAGCAGCGACCTCAACGCAGTCAGGGCCGTCGGCCCCGCTGTAGCTGCTCTTGACCCAGGTCAGCCCGGAAGGAACTCCGGCCGAGGGCTTGACGCTCATGTCTCTCCCAGCAGTTTCTCGATGAAGGTCCGCGACAGCCGAGGCGTGAGTGCCTGGGCCCTGATCAGGCCGTACCGCATCTCAAGAATCTGGACCTCCTTCGGATCGCTGAAGAGACGGCTGGTGAGCTGAACTTCGTTGTAGCCCACAGCCGTACCGTCCCTCAGCTTAAGCACCCGGTGCGAGCCGTCGAGGCCCGCGTGCTCCTCAGTCTCCGTCGGCATGACCTGAATCTCGACGTGCCTCAACGAGCTTAGTTCCAAGAGGCGTTCGAGCTGGCGGCGCAACACAATTCTGCCCCCAGTCGGCCGCCTCAGCGTCGCCTCTTCCTGAACGAAGGTGAGGAGCGGGGCGGGCTGCCGCTCGAATACCGACTGCCGGGCCATGCGCGCCGCCACCCGCCGCTCCACTTCGTCCTCAGAGAACGCGGGTCGGCGTTCTCCGTAGAGCGCACGGGCGTACTCCTCGGTCTGCAGCAGGCCGTGCACCGTGACACTGGCATACGCGCCGAGCTCGACCGCGTCCGCCTCCAGCTTCGCCAAGTCCCGCACCTTCTTCGGGTACCTGGCCTCCGCCACGTCCTTCTTCATCGCGGCCAGCTTCCCGCCCGCGCCCAGGACCTCGTCCGCCCGGTCCAGGAACTCCGGTTTCGGGATGCGCTTTCCGGTCTCGACCTTGTAGACCTGGTTCTCCCCGTACCCGATCGCCGCGCCCAGCTCCGCCGCGCGCATCCCGGCCGCCTCGCGCCAGAGCCGGACCTGTCGGCCGACCGCCGCGATCACCGCTCCCGAGTCGTCATCCAGATCCACGTCCCGGTCCGGCTCGTCCGTGCCGATCTCGTCCGCCATACGACACCCGCCTTCATCCGTGTCGACGTCGTACCGGATGGACAGGGCCGTACGCCACCTGGACAATCACTGTCCGTACACGCGTCGCTCTGTTCAGCGTAAGCATGGACGGACCACGCTGAGTCACGTGAATCTGGAAATCACCCGAACCGAACCTTCCGCTCCTGCCAGGCAGTTCACCGTGCTGCTCTCCCCCACGCGCCGAGGAGCCCGGCTCGCACGCCTGCTGACCACGGCTCAACTGGCCTCCTGGGGACTGCCGTCGGAGTCGGCGGCGCACATCGTCGCCGAACTGGCCACCAACGCCATCGTCCACGGCCGCGTACCGGGCAGGGACTTCCGACTGGATCTCGCCGTCCAGGACGGCGGCAAGCGGCTGCGGATCGAGGTCACCGACACCCGTGGGGACCGCTTTCCGCCCGGCCCCGGCGCCCCCGCCACCCCGGCCGCCGGGTCCGAGTCCGGGCGCGGTCTGCTGATCGTGGAAGCGCTCGCCGACCGCTGGGGTGTCGCGTCAGGACCCGTGCCCCGCAAGACCATTTGGGCCGAACTCGACCTCGTACCGTGACTCGTCGCACCGGGTCGCGGAGTCCTGCGACCCGGCTGTCCGCGACGCGCTGCCGCACGACGCAAAAAGCTCTTAAGAACGTTTGAAAGAACCGGGGAAATCACCCACCCAACCCCACCCCACCCCCGTCACCCTCACGGGTGACCTTGGCCAATCGGGCTGGATTTCGGGCGGGTTGGCGGGCATATGCTCGCCGCGACAACCGCAGACATGCGTCGGCCCCCGGCCGGGACTCGCAATCCCGATCGAGGGCCTGACCACCGAGGAAGTTAGGCCCTTCCCGATGGATACCCAGCAGGTTAGCGCGCGCTCGCGCGCCTCGTCCCCTGTTCCCGGACGTGTCACCGCTTCCGGTGTGATCCACGTGAACGCGATCCACACCAGCCGCTTCACGATCGTCGGCAACCACCTCGCCCAGCACGGCGAGTTGTCGCTCACCGCGATCGGGCTCGCCATCCACATCCAGTCGCTGCCCGACGGGGCGAAGATCGGCATCAAGGTGCTCGCCGACCGCTTCCCGGAGAGCGAGGCTCGTATCGCTGCCGCGCTGCGCGAACTGGAGGAGCACAGCTACCTGGAGCGCACGCTGGTGCGCCTGCCCGGCGGCAAGCTCGCCACGCGCACGATCTCGTACAACCAGCCTGGTGCCGCCCCGTCTCCCGCCGCAGGGCGCGAGCCGCAGACCGCGCCCAGTCTCCCGACCCCGGTCGCGGCTACGCCCCCGCCTCCGGCGGCGGAACCCGAGCCTGCGGCCCCAGAGCCCGCCCTGCCGGCAACCCCCGCCGCGGAGGCCGAATCCGCCCCTCTGCCGCCGCCGCCCGCGCGCCCGCGCCCTCCGCTCCCCCAGCCGCAAGCCCCCGACCTGAAGCGCCACCGCGCGGCGACCGACCTCCTCGCCGGTCTGCGCCGCGACGATCCCCGGCTGCTCCTGGGCGAGCACGACGTCCGCCGGCTGGCCCCCGCCGTGGCCGCCTGGCTCGAACGGAACGCCCACCCCGACGCCGTACGCCACGCACTCACCGCCGACCTGCCCGACCGGCTGAAACAGCCCGCAGGACTCCTCGCCCACCGGCTCACCGCGCTCCTCCCGCCCCCGCTACCCGCTACACCAACGCCTGCGAGACCCCGCGACCCGCTCCAGAACTGCGACCGGTGCGACCGCGCCTTCCGCGCCCCGGAACCAGGCCGGTGCCGCGACTGCAGAACCGACCTCGCCGAGGCCGCCTAGCATGAAGGGGACGACCCCTGCCGCCGGGTACGGACGACGAGGAGCGAGCACCATGACCATCGCCCCGGACGACGCGCAGCACGACGCCCGCCAGTACCAGGTCATGCGCGAGTTCGTGTCGTCGATGGACGACACCCTTCCCGGCAAGTTCGAGATCACCAAGGAAGGGATCGTCCACGACATGATGTCGCCCGCCAGACCGCACGAACTCACCGTGCTGCGGGTACGCAAGCGCCTCGAAAAGGTCCTGCCGGACGAGCTGGTGGCTCATACCGGCACCCCGGACGTGGAGCACCCGCCCGAGGGCATCATGCGGCACCCCGACGTGATGGTGATCGCCGAGTCCGACATGGAGGGCGAGGGTTCCTTCGATCCCCGCACGCTCCTCGCTGCGATCGAGGTCGTCTCGCGGTCGAACCCGGACAACGACTGGGTGGGCAAGATGCGGGACTACCCCCTTCTCGGCGTCCCGGTCTACGCGGTCTTCGATCCGCGCACCGGCTCGGGAGCGGTGCTCTGCGACATCCACTCCACCCCGGCAGGTCCTCGCTACGCCACGCGCAAGGAGTTCGTGTACGGCGAGGACGTCACCATCGGCGACTGGACCATCCCGACCGGGGACCTCCCCCGGTACGCATAGCCCGTCGCCCGGACCGTCTGCGTACGAACCCCACCGGTCCAGCTACCAGCCTTGTGCGTTCAGTACCGCCCGCCGCCAGCTCCTCACCCGGCGAGCCCACTCCGGCTAAGTACACAAGAACGCCCCTGCCGATCGCGGCAGAGGCGTTCTGAGCTGCAAAAAGCTGCTACGGCAGGTTGCGGGCCATGACGATCCGCTGGACCTGGTTCGTGCCCTCGTAGATCTGGGTGATCTTGGCGTCGCGCATCATGCGCTCGACCGGGTAGTCGCGGGTGTAGCCGTAGCCGCCGAGGAGCTGGACCGCGTCCGTCGTGACCTCCATCGCGACGTCGGAGGCGAAGCACTTCGCCGCCGCGCCGAAGAAGGTCAGGTCGCCGTCGCCGCGCTCCGACTTGGCGGCGGCGGAGTAGGTGAGCTGGCGGGCGGCCTCGAGCTTCATGGCCATGTCGGCGAGCATGAACTGAATGCCCTGGAAGTCGGCGATCGGCTTGCCGAACTGCTTGCGCTCCTGGACGTAGCCCTTGGCGTAGTCCAGCGCGCCCTGGGCGATGCCGAGAGCCTGGGCCGCGATCGTGATGCGGGTGTGGTCCAGGGTCTTCATCGCGGTGGCGAAGCCGGTGCCCTCCGCGCCGATCATGCGGTCGGCGGGGATACGGACGTTGTCGAGGTAGACCTCGCGGGTCGGGGAGCCCTTGATGCCGAGCTTCTTCTCCGGGGCGCCGAAGGAGACGCCCTCGTCGGACTTCTCGACGACGAAGGCCGAGATGCCCTTGGAGCGCTTCTCGGGGTCGGTGACGGCCATCACCGTGTAGTACTCGGACACACCGGCGTTGGTGATCCAGCGCTTCACGCCGTTGAGCACCCAGAAGTCGCCGTCGCGGACGGCCTTGGTCTTCATGCCCGCCGCGTCGGAGCCCGCGTCCGGCTCGGAGAGGCAGTACGAGAACATCCCGTCGCCCTGGGCGAGCGGACCCAGGTACTTCTTCTTCAGGTCCTCGGAACCGGAAAGGATCACCGGGAGCGAGCCGAGCTTGTTCACGGCCGGGATAAGAGAGGAGGAGGCACAGACGCGCGCGACCTCTTCGATGACGATCACGGTGGCCAGGGCGTCGGCACCGGCGCCGCCGTACTCCTCCGGGACGTGGACGGCGTGCAGGTCGGCGGAGACGAGCGCGTCCAGCGCCTCCTGCGGGAAGCGGGCCTCTTCGTCGACCTCGGCCGCGAACGGAGCGATCTTCGCCTCGGCGAGCGAGCGGATGGCGTCACGGAGCATGTCGTGCTCTTCGGACGGGCGGTACAGGTCGAAATCAGCCGATCCGGCCACTGTCTCTCACTCCCCAGGGAACGCTAACTACCGTTAAGTAACCTAATTTTAAAGGTCCAGCAGCCCCAAGGCATACGTGACCTTGGCGACAGCGGAAAAGAGCACTGCTCGGCGGGCTCGCGACCCCGGTGCGGGGCGCAGCTATGCTCGGGCAGGCATTCCCAGCCCGCGATTCACTGGAGCACCGCATGGCCCTCAAGATCACCGTGATCGGCACCGGATATCTCGGCGCCACCCACGCCGCGGCCATGGCTGAATTGGGCTTCGAGGTCCTCGGACTCGATGTCGTGCCCGAGAAGATCGAGATGCTCTCCGCGGGCAAGGTCCCCATGTACGAACCGGGGCTGGAGGAGCTGCTCGCCAGGCATGTCGCCGGGATCGAGGGCTCGAGCGGGCGGCTGCGCTTCACGACCTCGTGGGAGGAGATCGGGGAGTTCGGCGACGTCCACTTCGTCTGCGTGAACACCCCGCAGAAGCACGGGGAGTATGCCTGTGACATGAGTTACGTCGACCGCGCCTTCGCCTCGCTCGCGCCGCAGCTGAAGCGGCCCGCCCTGGTGGTCGGCAAGTCGACCGTCCCGGTCGGCAGCGCGGCCCGGCTGGCGGCTCTGCTCACCGAACTGGCCCCGGTGGGCGCGGACGCCGAGCTGGCGTGGAACCCCGAGTTCCTGCGCGAGGGCTTCGCCGTCCAGGACACGCTGCACCCCGACCGGATCGTGGTGGGTGTTCAGAGCGAGCGGGCTGAGAAGCTGCTGCGCGAGGTGTACGCGACGCCGGTCGGCGAGGGCTCGCCGTTCGTGGTGACGGACTTCCCGACCGCCGAGCTGGTGAAGACCTCCGCGAATTCGTTCCTCGCGACGAAGATTTCCTTCATCAATGCGATGGCCGAGGTGTGCGAGGCCGCCGACGGCGATGTCGTGAAGCTCGCCGAGGCCATCGGATACGACGAGCGCATCGGCTCCAAATTCCTGCGCGCGGGCATCGGCTTCGGCGGCGGCTGTCTGCCGAAGGACATCCGCGCCTTCATGGCCCGCGCCGGTGAGCTGGGCGCCGACCAGGCGCTGACCTTCCTGCGCGAGGTCGACTCGATCAACATGCGGCGCCGCGGCCACATGGTGGAGCTGGCGCGGGAGGCCGTGGGCGGCGGATCGTTCCTGGGCAAGCGAGTGGCGGTGCTCGGGGCGACGTTCAAGCCCGACTCGGACGATGTGCGGGACTCGCCCGCGCTGAATGTCGCCGGGCAGATCCATCTGCAGGGCGGTCAGGTCACGGTGTACGACCCCAAGGGCATGGACAACGCACGCCGGATGTTCCCGACCCTCGGGTACGCGGACACGGCGCTGGACACGGTGCGGGGTGCGGACGTGGTGCTGCACCTGACGGAATGGCGCGAGTTCCGCGAACTGGACCCGGCGGCTCTGGGCAGTGTCACGTCGAGCCGGATCGTCCTGGACGGGCGGAATGCGCTGGACCCGGTGAAGTGGCGCGAGGCGGGCTGGACGTATCGGGCGATGGGCCGGCCGCGGGCGTAGGGCTCGCGCGGGGGTCTTTGCCCCTACCCGCCCTCCCGCTACGGCCTGGCGGCCGCGGGAGGTACCCCCATCCCGAACTGGGGGCAGGCCCCCAGCCCCCCCGCTCGGGCGTCGGGCACGAACCGGGGCTTCGCCCCGGACCCCGTATGCGACCTTCGGCCGCATGTCCTCAAACGCCGGACGGGCTGGGTATTCCGACCGTGCGGATCTTCAGGACTGCCCGGGCAAATCCAGCGCCGCCGGCGTTCGAGGCGCCGGGTCCGGGGTGGAACCCGAGGCAGAGGCCTTGCCCCTGGCCCGGTACGTGCGCATCTTGGCGCGGGCGCCGCAGACCGACATCGAGCACCAGCGGCGCCGGCCGCCCGGGCTGCGGTCGTAGTACACCCACCGGCAGTCCTCCGCCTCGCACGCCTTCAGGCGCGCCCATGTCCCGTCGGCGGACGCCGCGGCGAGCGCCTCGGCGATGCGGGAGGCGAGCGTGTCCGGGTCCGCCGGGCGGAGTGCGGCGGTGCCGTCTTCCGCGACGGTGACGTACAGCGGCGCCCCGGCCAGCAGCTCGTCCAGCGCGGCGGGCGAACGGTCCGACCGGTGGCCCGCGTGCGCGAGGCACGCGGCACGCAGGGCCTCACGCAGTTCGCGCGCGTGCGGCACGTCCTGCTCGGCGAGACCGAAGGCGGCGCGGCCGTCCTCCGTGTCGAGGGAGTCGGTGCCGGTCTCGACATCGAGCGTGTTCACCAAGGCCTCGACCAGGGCGAGGGCTCCGGGCGCGGTTTCCCTCTCATTCATGGTTGCGACGTTACCTCCGATGCGGCAGCATGAAGTAACCGTTACCGGCTGAGCCACTTCAACGGTAACTCTGACCCGAGGAGGAGTCATGCCCATCGCCACCCTGGGGACCGTCGTGCTGGACTGTCCCGACCCCGTCGCACTCGGCCGTTTCTACGCAGGCGTGCTCGGCGGTGAGATCGAGGACGACGGCGACGGCTGGGTGTCCCTCA
This sequence comes from Streptomyces sp. NBC_00885, assembly GCF_045207475.1. Lineage (NCBI taxonomy): Bacteria > Bacillati > Actinomycetota > Actinomycetes > Kitasatosporales > Streptomycetaceae > Streptomyces > Streptomyces sp. NBC_00885. The sequence goes on along the minus strand of NZ_CP108796.1, from coordinate 5,166,853 downwards.
GGGGAGCCGCCGGGACGCCGCTCTCGTTCCAGGTCTCGCCCGGTTTCGTACCGCCGAAGTGGCCCGCGCCGGACGCCTCCCAGCAGTTCCATCTGGACCTGACGGTGAACGACCTGGACGCGGCGGAGAAGCACGTACTGGCACTGGGCGCGAAGGCGCTCGACGCCGACGACAGGGCACGGTCGTGGCGGGTGTACGCCGACCCGGCCGGGCACCCGTTCTGCCTCTGCGCCTGCTGAGAGGCACGTGCTCCACACCGCCGGACGGAGTCCGGCGCAGCCGGGCGAAGCCCGGGAGGCGCCCCGGCGCCGAACGGTGCGAGACCGGCGTCAAGAATCGGTCGCCGACGACAGGGCACGGTCGTGGCGCGTGTACGCGGACCCGGCCGGGCACCCGTTCTGCCTCTGCGCCTGCTGAGGCGGAAGCTCCGGCCCCGCCGCTCAGCCGTCCTGCGGTGTCGGTCTCGCTGTCGACGGGGGTCGGCGTGCCTGGATCGCGCGGGAGACGAATTCCGCGTCCCTGAGAACCCTGGATACGTTCGTCCAGGTCAGGGCCTCGATATCGGACTGCGGCCAGTCGCGGTCCAGGAGTTCGGCGATCAGGCGCGGGAAGCAGGACACATCCGCCAGGCCGGGGGCGTGCGGGGAGCCCGTGTCGTAGGCGCCCGTCAGGGCCACCGACTGCGGGCCCGCCGTCTCGCGGACATGGTCCAGGCGGTCCGCCGTCTCCCGGATCGAGGTGCCCGTGCAGGCGACCATGCACACACCGCAGTTGGCGCGCAGCTGGCGCAGCACGTCGTCCGGGACCGGCTCGGGGTGGTGCGAGATGACGACGGGGGCCTTTGCCACGACGAGCGCGCGGCGCATCGTTTCCAGCGTGCAGCCGGAGAGGTCGACGAGGACGCCCAGGCGGTTCATCTCACGGACGACCTCCTGGCCGAAGGGGGTCAGTCCGGTGCGCTGTGTCCAGCGGGTGCCCGCGAGGGTGACGCTGCGGACGCCGAGGGCGTGATAAGCGCGCAGCGTGGAGAGTGAATCGCCGAGGGCCGGGCCCGCCACCGGGCCGAGCAGGGCGGCTATGCGCCCGCAGTTGCGTGCGTCGGCCAGGTCGCCGGCGCTCAGGGCCAGGCGCAGGCCCTCGGGGCACTCGGCCACCAGGGCACGGACCAGGTCGAGTTGTTCCAGTGTCGCGGTGACCGCACGGTCCCCCGTGGGCTCGCCGCGCACGTGCAGGGACCAGAACTGCGCGCCCACCCCGCCGTCCCGCAGCCGCGGGATGTCCGTCTCCAGCATGCGCTCGCCGTCCTCGATGTCGTACGAGGGGATCTCCCGCAGCGCCAGGCCGAGCCCACTGCAGCCGTCGGCTATCGGGTGTGCGGCGAGGAGTTCGCGTGCGCGCTCCAGGCTTCGGGCTGCCGGGCTTCCGGCGGCCGGGCCTGCGGCGGCCGGGGCGGCGGGCTCGGTGGACGGCTCTCTGCGCGGCGGCGCCACATCGTCGAGGTCGCCGACGGCTATGGACTCGGCCGGGGGGTCGTTCTGCAGATCTGCCATGGGTGCTCCGAGCGTCGACGGCGGTGCCGTGGATCAACCGTGGCACGGGAGCGGCGAGGCTTCACGGCAGGCGGTGCGTTCGGGGGTACGGGGCCGGATGCGGGACAGCCCCGCATCCGGCCCGTACCCCGTCGGCCCGTCTCAGCCGTCGAGCTGCTCGATCGTCGCGTTCGAGGGACCACGCTCTGCCTGGAGCCCACGGGCGACATCCTCCGCCGCGCGCAGCGTACGGACCGCGTTCTGCCAGGTCAGCTTGGCGAGGTCCGAGGCGGACCAGCCGCGGCCGAGCAGTTCCGCTATCAGGTTCGGATAGCCCGCGACATCTTCGAGACCGGCCGGTGTGAAGGCCGTCCCGTCGAAGTCGCCGCCGATGCCGATGTGGTCGACGCCGGCCACCTCGCGCATGTGGTCCAGGTGGTCGGCGACGGTCGCGACGGTCGCCACCGGCCGCGGATTCGCCGCCTCGAACGCGGCGTGGACCTTCATCGCCCCCGGCGTGGTGTCCAGGGGGTGCAGCCCGTGCGCCTCCATGTTCTCGTCGGCTGCGCGGGTCCAGTCGACCGCGGCGGGCAGGATGAACTTGGGCACGAACGTCGCCATCGCGACACCGCCGTTCGCGGGCAGCCGCTCCAGCACGTCGTCGGGGATGTTGCGTACGTGGTCGCAGATCGCCCGGGCCGAGGAGTGAGAGAAGACGACCGGCGCGACCGACGTGCCGAGCGCGTCGCGCATCGTCGAGGGGGCGACGTGCGAGAGGTCGACGAGCATGCCGATCCGGTTCATCTCCCGTACGACCTCGTGGCCGAAGGCCGACAGGCCGCCGACGCCGACCTCGTCGGTCGCCGAGTCCGCCCACGCGATGTTGTCGTTGTGGGTCAGGGTCATGTAGCGCACGCCCAGCGCGTACAACGCCCGCAGCGTGGCCAGGGAGTTGTTGATGGAGTGGCCGCCCTCGGCGCCCATGAGGGAGGCGATACGGCCCTCGCCGCGCACCTTCTCGATGTCGTCCGCGCTCAGCGCGGCGGCGAGGTCCGCCGGATAGCGCTCGAGCAGCTGGCGCACCCCGTCGATCTGCTCCAGGGTCGCGCTGACCGCGTCGTCGCCCGCCATGTCGCTGCGTACGTACACGGACCAGAACTGCGCGCCGACGCCGCCCTTGCGCAGCCGCGGGATGTCGGTGTGCAGCTCGCCGGTCCGGTCACCGGCGATGTCCATGCGGTTCAGGTCGTAGCGGACGTGCTGGCGCAGCGCCCAGGGCAGGTCGTTGTGGCCGTCGACGACCGGGTGGGACGCGAGCAGCTCGCGCGCCTGGCTCAGGTGGTCCGTGGGGGATTCCATGCGCTGTTACTTCCCGAAGCCGAAGGAGTCCGCACCTGCCACCTTGGTGCGCAGCCGCTTGCCCTTCTCGGTCGCCTGGTCGTTCAGCTCCTGCTGGAACTCCCGCATACGGGCGAGGAGTTCATCGTCGTGCGTCGCCAGGATCCGGGCGGCGAGCAGGCCTGCGTTACGGGCGCCGGCGACCGAGACCGTAGCGACGGGCACTCCCGCGGGCATCTGCACGATCGACAGCAGCGAGTCCATGCCGTCGAGGTACTTCAGCGGTACGGGGACGCCGATCACCGGGAGCGGGGTGACGGAGGCGAGCATGCCCGGAAGGTGGGCCGCTCCCCCGGCGCCCGCGATGATCGCCTTGAGGCCGCGGTCGGCGGCCTGCTCTCCGTAGGCGATCATTTCGCGCGGCATCCGGTGCGCGGAGACGACGTCGACCTCGTACTCGATCTCGAACTCGTCCAGGGCCTGCGCCGCGGCCTCCATGACGGGCCAGTCGGAGTCGGACCCCATGACAATGCCAACGACAGGGCTCATTCGGTGATCGTTCCTCTGAGATAGCCGGCTGCGTGACGGGCGCGCTCCAGCGCGTCGTCCAGATCGTCGCCGTAGGTGTTGACGTGACCCACCTTGCGGCCGGGCTTGACGTCCTTGCCGTACATATGGATCTTCAGCTGCGGATCGCGGGCCATGCAGTGCAGATACGCCTGGTACATGTCCGGGTAGTCGCCGCCGAGGACGTTGGCCATCACGGTCCACCTGGCCCGCGGGCGCGGGTCGCCCAGCGGCAGGTCGAGCACCGCGCGGACATGGTTGGCGAACTGCGAGGTGATCGCGCCGTCCTGGGTCCAGTGGCCGGAGTTGTGCGGGCGCATCGCGAGCTCGTTGACCAGGATGCGGCCGTCGGTGGTCTCGAACAGCTCGACCGCGAGATGGCCGACGACGCCGAGCGCGTCGGCGATCCGCAGGGCGAGCTCCTGTGCCTGGCCCGCCAGCTCCGGGTCCAGGGCGGGCGCGGGTGCGATCACCGTGTCGCAGACGCCGTCGACCTGCCGGGACTCGACCACGGGATAGGCGACGGCCTGGCCGTGCGGGGAGCGGACGATGTTCGCCGCCAGCTCACGGGTGAAGTCGACCTTCTCCTCGGCGAGGACGGGAACGCCCGCCTTGAAGGGGGCCTCGGCGTCGGCCTGCGTACGCACGAACCAGACGCCCTTGCCGTCGTAGCCGCCGCGCACGGTCTTGAGGATGACGGGGAAACCGTCGCCCTCCTCGGCGAAGGCCGTCACATCGGCGGGGCCGGTGACGATGCGGTGGCGCGGGCAGGGCGCGCCGAGCTCGTCGAGCTTCGCGCGCATCACGCCCTTGTCCTGCGCGTGCACCAGGGCGTCGGGCCCCGGGCGGACGGGGATGCCGTCCGCCTCCAGGGCGCGCAGGTGCTCGATCGGGACATGCTCATGATCGAACGTGAGCACGTCGCACTCCCGCGCGAACTCACGCAGCGTGTCCAGGTCGCGATAGTCGCCGATGACGACATCGCTGACCACCTGGGCCGCGGAGTCCTGCGGGGTGTCACTGAGGAGCTTGAATCTGATGCCGAGGGGGATGCCCGCCTCGTGGGTCATACGGGCGAGCTGGCCGCCGCCGACCATGCCGACTACCGGGAACGTCACCCTCTTAGGGTATCCGCCGCCCCGGGGCCCCCTGCCGCCCGAGGCGCCCGGCCGGGGTCGGGCTTGTCACAGCCTCGCCACATGGTTGGGTACGTCCCCGGGCGGCGGCGGGAGCGGGTGGATAGCATGGCTGCGTTGACGCTGCCGAAACGATGGGGCTGGACTCTCACTATGAGTGAACGAGGCAGTGCGCTGCGCGGGCAGCTCCAGCAGCTCTCCCGCGAAGTCGCCAAGTTCGGAGCGGTGGGCGGTGCGGGGCTGCTGGTCAACCTCGCCGTCTTCAACCTCGTACGTCACACCACCGGGATCCCTGTGGTGCGGGCGTCGATTCTGGCGACCGTCGTCGCGATCGCCTTCAACTACGTGGGCTTTCGCTACTTCACCTACCGCGACCGCGACAAGAGCGGGCGCACCAAGGAGCTCACGCTCTTTCTGCTGTTCAGCGTGGTCGGCCTGGTGATCGAGAACGGCATTCTGTACGCGGCGACGTACGGCTTCGACTGGGACAGCCCGCTGCAGAGCAACGTCTTCAAGTTCCTCGGCATCGGCATCGCGACGCTGTTCCGCTTCTGGTCCTACCGCACCTGGGTCTTCCGGGCGCTGCCCGCACGCGAGGCCGTGCACACGGCGGAGTCGTTCCTGGGGCAGCGGCGGCCGGAGCCGGACCGCGTCGGGCGCTGAGCGTCTGGTGCCGGACGGCCCGGGCTGAGCGTCGGGCTGGGCCTGAGCGTCTGGCTCGGGCTGTGAGCGTCGGGCGCTGAGCCGTCCGCTTCAGCGGACCGTGGGCGGGCCGTTCTTGCGGCTGCGCGCCACCCGGCTCAGGAACAGCGCGAAGACCGGCGGATGCTGCTGGAGCAGCTCCAGCCGGCCACCGTCCGCCTCCGCCAGATCCCGGGCCACGGCCAGTCCGATGCCGGTGGAATTGCGGCCGCTGATGGTCCGCTCGAAGATCCGCGCGCCGAGGTCGGCCGGTACGCCCGGGCCCTCGTCCGTCACCTCGACCACGGCCTGGTTTCCCGTGACACGGGTCCGCAGCGCGACCGTTCCCCCGCCGTGCATGAGCGAGTTCTCGATCAGCGCGGCCAGCACCTGGGCGACCGCGCCCGGGGTGCCGACGGCTCGCATGCCCTGCTTTCCCGAGCAGACGATGGCGCGGCCCGCGCTGCGGTAGGCCGGGCGCCACTCCTCCAGCTGCTGCTTGACCACCTCGTCGAGGTCGAAGACGACGGCGGAGCCGGTGCGGGGGTCGCGGGAGTTCGTGAGCAGCCGGTCCACGACGTCGGTGAGCCGCTCCACCTGCGCGAGCGCGATGCTCGCCTCCTCCTTCACCGTGTCCGGGTCGTCGGTGAGGGTGATCTCCTCCAGCCGCATGGAGAGCGCCGTCAGGGGCGTACGCAGCTGATGCGAGGCGTCCGCGGCGAGCCGGCGCTCGGCGGTGAGCATGCGCGCGATGCGCTCGGCACTGGAGTCGAGGACGTCCGCGACGCGGTCCAGCTCGGGGACGCCGTAGCGCTTGTGCCGGGGGCGCGGGTCGCCGGAGCCGAGGCGCTCGGCGGTCTCGGCGAGATCGGTGAGCGGGGAGCCGAGGCGGTTCGCCTGGCGTACGGCGAGCAGCACGGCGGCGACGACGGCGAGCAGCGCGACCCCGGCGATGATCAACAGGGTCCGCCCGACCTCGCGCGTCACGGACGAGCGGGACTCCTCGACGGTGACGCTCTCGTTGCGCTCACCGTGCGCGACCCCGCGGATGACGCTGCCGGTGGGGCGCTTGCCGATCTCGATCGGCTCGCGGCCGGGGATCGTGATCAGGGCGTACCGCTTGGCGCCGCTCTGCTCGGAGAGGATGTCGGGGTTGACGGGCTCACCGCCGATGAGCCGGCTGTCGACGATGCTGACGAGGCGCAGTGCCTCGGAGTCGACGCTTTCCTGGGCGCTGCTGGAGATGGTGCGGGTCTCGACGAGAACGAGGGAGACACCGAAGACGGCGATGACGACGAGGACGACGGCGAGGGTTGAGGTGATGAGTCGTCGTCGCATGGTGCTCTCCGGCGGTGTCCGTTTGGTCGTTTCCAGGGGTCGTGGCTGCCGTGGGCCAGGGGCGTTGGCGGTTGCTGCCCGGTGGGTGGCTTCGCGGGCGAACCCGGAGGGCCGGCCCGGACAGGGTCACTCCCCACCGGAACGGCGTGAGCGCGGGAGGCCGTCCCGGGGGCTCAGCTCTTCTCGAAGCGGAAACCCACACCCCGCACCGTCGCGATGTACCTCGGGTTCGCCGCGTCGTCGCCCAGTTTCTTGCGCAGCCAGGAGATGTGCATGTCCAGCGTCTTCGTCGAGGACCACCACGTCGTGTCCCAGACCTCACGCATCAGCTGGTCGCGCGTGACCACCCGGCCCGCGTCGCGGACCAGGACGCGCAGCAGGTCGAACTCCTTCGCCGTGAGCTGCAGTTCCTCGTCGCCCATCCAGGCGCGGTGCGACTCGACGTCGATCCGCACGCCGTGCGTCGCCGGCGCGGGTGAGGGTTCAGAGGCGCCGCGGCGCAGCAGGGCCCGGACCCGGGCTAGCAGTTCGGCGAGGCGGAACGGCTTGGTGACGTAGTCGTCCGCGCCGGCGTCCAGGCCGACGACGGTGTCCACCTCGTCCGCGCGGGCCGTCAGCACCAGGATCGGCACCGTGTGGCCCTCGGCGCGCAGCCGTCTCGCGACCTCCAGGCCGTCCATACCGGGCAGCCCCAGGTCGAGGACGACGAGGTCGACACCGCCTGCCAGTCCGGCGTCCAGCGCCGTCGGGCCGTCCTCGCGGACCTCGACCTCGTAACCCTCCCGTCGCAGGGCGCGGGCCAGCGGCTCCGAGATGGAAGCGTCGTCCTCGGCGAGCAGTACACGGGTCATGGGGTGATGGTAGTCCGCGTGGCGCACGCGTCGTTGCGTGATCGGCAAGGCCTGCGGGTTAAGGATGCGATCATGATTACGACCTTCGATTCAGGGCACCTGGTTCCAGGTATGCCTGTGATCCATCTCTCAAGTCCTTCCATATGGGGCTGTGTCGTGTCGTATGGTGGCGTGACGCCTGTAGCACGACACGGGACCTTTGGCCTGCGACACCGGTCAAGGGTCTCTTTGCTGCGCGAGGTTGGGTTGCCGGCCTCGAGACAGTGACTGACCTGTGGGCCGGGCCCCGAGCGCGACACAGCGCGCGGGGCGTGGATCCCGGTGCGGACTGTCCCCCGTCTTCGCCTTCCGCGGAGTGAGCCCCAAAGGCGTGGGGTGGGACACCTCCCTTGCCGGTGCCGGCCGCCCCCCACCGGGCGCGTAACGCTCACGAAGCGCCGCGTCCCGAGCTAGCAAGGATCGACCCATGGCGTCCAGCCTGACGAAGGACACTGCCGGTACCCCCTCCGGCGAGAAGACCTTCTTCGGCCACCCCCGCGGTATGGCCACCCTCTTCATGACCGAGATGTGGGAGCGCTTTTCCTGGTACGGAATGCGCGGCATCCTCGTCCTCTACTTGATCGCGGGTGTTCTCGACGGGCCCCTTGAGGGTCGTGAAGCCCTGGCCGCGTCGATCTACGGCGTCTACAACGCCGTCGTCTACATGGGCGCGATGCCCGGCGGCTGGGTCGCGGACCGCCTCTGGGGTGCGCGCAAGGCCGTTCTCGTCGGCGGCATCGTCATCGCGCTGGGCCACTTCACCCTCGCGATCCCGACCGACATCGCCTTCTTCTGCGGTCTCGCCCTGATCGCGGTCGGTACGGGCCTGCTGAAGCCGAACATCTCCGCGATGGTCGGCGGCCTCTACGAGGGTCAGCCCAGCGCCCGCCGCGACGCCGGTTTCACGCTGTTCTACATGGCGATCAACATCGGCGGCATGGCCGCTCCGCTGGTCGTCGGCTACCTCGGCGAGAACGTCAACTGGCACCTCGGCTTCGCCGTTGCCGGTATCGGCATGAGCCTCGCCGTCGTCCAGTACGTCCTGGGCGGCCGTCACCTCGGTGACGTCGGCAAGGAGCCGGCCACGCCGGCCTCGCCGGAGGAGAAGCGCGCGACGCTGCGCAAGGTCGTGCTGTGGGGCGGCATCGCCCTCGGCGCGCTGGTCATCGACCTGGTCGCGGGCACGTACGACATCGAGCACATCGTCAACGTCCTGGCCATCCTCGGCATCGTCGTGCCGATCGTGTACTTCGTCACGATCTTCCGTAACCCGGCGCTGAAGAGTGAGGACAGGCCGAAGATCCAGGCCTACGTGTGGTTCTTCCTGACCGCCGTGCTGTTCTGGATGATCTACGACCAGTCCGGCTCGCTGCTGACGATCTTCGCCGACAACAAGACGGACCGCATGATCGGCGGCTGGGAGTTCCCGGCCTCCTGGTACCAGTCGGTGAACCCGATGATGGTCATCATCCTGGCCCCGCTGTTCGCCGCTCTGTGGGTCAAGCTGGCCAAGCGCAACCGCGAGCCCAGCACCCCGATGAAGTTCGCCCTGGCGATGCTCCTCATCGGTGGCTCCTTCGCGATCATGGGTCTGGCCGGCGCTGCCGCCGCCAACAGCGAGACCGGCAAGGTCACCGTCTTCTGGCTGCTCAGCGTCTACCTCGTCCAGACCCTCGGCGAGATGTGCCTGTCGCCGGTCGGTCTGTCCCTGTCGACCAAGCTGGCTCCGAAGCAGTTCGTCGGCCAGATCATGGGTCTGTGGTTCCTCGCCACCTCGACGGGCAACGCCCTGAACGGCTGGACCACCAAGCTCAACGCCCCGCTGGGCGACGCCGTCTACTACACGATGTGGGCGATCATCGCCGTCGTCGCGGGCCTCGCGTTCATGACCGCGGGCAAGAAGATCCGCGCGCTCATGGGTGACGTCAAGTAGCTCCCCCGCGCCTGCGGGCACAACAGAGCCGGGCCGGTACGAATCGCTTCGTACCGGCCCGGCTCATGTGTTTCAGCTGTTCAGCTCTTCGTCTGGACCTTGAACCCGCGCAGGAAGTTCTTGGTGCCGCACCTGACCTTCGACTTCTTGGCCGGCGACACCCACGGGCCGTGCAGGGTGTAAGTGACGACCGTCTCGCGGGCGCCCTGAACCTGGTCGCACTTGATCTCCACCCGGTGGAGACGGACAGCCTTGCCGCTGCCCTTCTTGACACACGTGGAGTAGGCCGTGGGCCTGCCGATGCTGTCCATGTCGGCATACGCCTTGCACGCGTACTTGGCCGTAGCCGCCTCGGCAGGTGCCGCGGTGACCAGCCCTGTCGCCGTAGCTCCCATCAGCATGGCGAGCGTCCCCGTGGCGAACTTCTTCCCCCAGCGCATTTGCTTTCCTTTCTGCGGCCGTGCACCACGATGGACGGTCAGAGCTCATCGAGCTGCACTTATGTGCCGATTACCCAACTCCGCCTTCGCTCGGGCGAATGCATGGAACATATCCGTCCGGATCTTGGACAAGCAAAGCGCGAAGGCCGATCTGAGCAACATCTGAGCAAGACGCACTCGGGCCCCGGCCTGGCGGGCCGGGGCCGAGGCGCCGTTCGGTCGCTCTAGCGCGTCCCGCGCAGCCTGCGCCACGGGGTGAACGTGAAGACCGCGCCGCCCAGCAGGATCACCGTGCCCGCGACCAGGGCCAGGGCGCGCAGGGCGCCGGCGTTGTCGGAGCCCGTCTGGGCCAGGCCGCCGCTTGTGCTCGTGCCGCCGCTCGATGTGCCCCCAGCCGAGCTGCCGCTGCCATTGCTGGAGCCGCCCGACGCGCCTCCCGGCTGGGCCGACGTGTCGAGTTCGAGGGAGGCCTCCGCCGTGCCCTTGACCGTGCACGGGATGCTGATCTTCTGGCCGCCCAGGGTGACGTCGATCGTCAGGGTGCCGGGGCTGAGTGTGGACTTGCCGCTGGCGCCCGGCTTGTACGTACCGGTCATGTCGGGCAGGTCGACCGGTTTGCCCTGTTCCAGGGGGTCGGGGTTCGCGGGGCCCGTGACCGGGACGGTGCCCTTGTCGGCTCCGCCGAGGAGGACCGCCATGGAGGGCTTGAGTGCGCCGGCGGGGAGTGCGGCCGGGCTGTTCATGACGCCTTTGGCCGTCTTGACGACCAGGTCGTAACTGCCGCCGTTCTTCTTGGCGTTGATGGTCACCTTCGAGTTGATGCTCGCCGGTCCCGGCGACTTGCACGCGAAGGCGACGGTGACTTCCTTGCCGGGGAAGTCGGTCTGGCCGCCGCCCCCGCCGGACGTGGATCCGCCCGAGGTCGAACCACCGGAAGTCGAACCGCCCGAAGTCGAACCGCCCGAAGTCGAACCGCCCGAGGTCGAACCACCGCTCGTCGTGCCGCCCGACGTACCGCCCCCGCCGTCCGTCACCTTGATCGTCGCCGCCGCCTTGACCGTCTCCTTCGGCGTGCACTTGGTGTCGGTCGACATCGGCTTGGAGACGTTGATGTTGTACGCATCCGGCGTCAGCGTGATCTCGCCCGCCGTGGTCAGCTTGATCTTGCCTTTCATGTCGGACAGCTTCATCGGGCTGTTCTTGGGAATCGGCGGGTTCGAACGCGGTCCCTCCATCGCGATGTTCACGGTCTGTGCCCCGGCCGCCTTCAGCGTGCCGGTCGGCTTCACCGTGTCCTTGTCCAGGTCGAGGATGTCGGGGTTCTTCGAGGCCGCCTCGACGAACTTCCACACCACTTCGACCTCGTCGCCGACCTTCGCCTCGGCGGGCGCGGTGATCTGCACCTTCGTGGTGCCCTGCACGGGTGGCAGCCCCGAGATGGGTGGTGGGATGCACTCCGTCTTATATGCGACCTCGGCTGCCTGGGCGGGGCTTGCGGCCAGCAGGATCCCCGCGCCGCCGAGCATCAGCGCGACCCCGGCCGCGCTCATCCTCCGTTGCGTGCTCACGAATGTCCCTTCGTCGTGGACCGGTTGTCTGACGGTGCGGAGTCAGGTGTGAACCACGGCAGAGCCGCCGTGGTGGTCGTGGTGCTCCTCGGCCCGGGGTCCGGTGGCCTGCGCAGCCGTACGGTGCGGTGGCGGCCGGTGCCGCGGGCGCGGGGGCGGCCGTTGCCGCGGGGGCGGACGCGGTCGACGACCGCCATGCCGATACGGAAGGCGGCGGCGGGCACGACCACGGCGAGCAGGATCCAGAAGATCGTCACGCCCCAGGGACGGCCGACACCCCACGGCTGTTCGGCGAGCACCTTCGTGCCGTACTTGACCGAGATCTGGTAGTCGCCGTGCGCTCCCGCGGAGAGCTGGACGGGCAGCTTGACCAGTACCTTCCGGCCGGGCGCGATCGTGCCGCGCCACTGCTGCTCCTCCCACTGCGGGGCGAAGACGCCGTGCGCGGTGCCGATCTGGAAGACGGGGTCCTTCACCGGCTCGGAACCCAGGTTGCCGACAGTGAATTCGAGCCGGCGGGACGGCGGGGCTCCGAAGAAGACGAGGATGCCGGAGTCGCCTTCGAGCCGGGTGGCGGCGAGCACGGCGAGCCTTCCGCCGCCGGTGCGCCCGGGCAGTGGGGCGGTAGGGTAGCCCGCGACGACGAACGGGGCGTCCACGAGGGCCTGTTCACCGGTGACGGTCGCCACGTGCACCACACAGGGGCAGGGTTTGGGCGGCTCGGCGACCGGCATCTTCTTGCTGAAGGCGCCCTTGGCGTCGGTGGTGACGGCGCGGCCCTCGGCGTTGGCGCAGGCGTTGGTGCCGCCGATGACGCCTTTGCCTGGCGCGGCCTGCCCGCAGATGAGCATCATCAGCAGGGTGTTCGGCCGCCAACCGCTGCCGCTGACGGTGATGTCCCCGCCCGCGCCCGCCTGTTGCCGGGAGAGCTTGACGTCGGGTTGCGCGTCGGCCGCGGTGGCCCGGGGTGCCAGGGGAAGCAGCAGGAACGGGAGCAGGGCGAACAGCACGGCCAGGGTTTGCGCAGGACCGGCTTCGCGACGCGGCACGTCGGCTTCATACATCCTCATGCTCCTGACCTCGCCAAGTGCCGTTCGCTGCCGGTCTGTTCAAGGGTCGGGCCAGGGTCCGCAGGACGTCGGCGGCGGCGCAGGAACCACACGGTGCCGCCCGCCGCCGCGAGCAGCCCCGCCGCAGAACCGGCCACCGTCGCCCAGGGCACGAACGTCACCGACGCCGACCCCTTCGCCCGGGCGTCGCCGGGCGCCGTCGCATCAACGTGGACCGTCACCGCGTCCAGGGACGGATGCCCGGGCCATTTCTCGGCGAGGGTGACGCGCTGGGCGGGGAGGAGTTCCACGGGGAGCGTGCGCGGCGCGCGGCGCAGTACCTCGCCGAAGAGGCCGTCCGCTCGGATCGTCACGCGCGGGGTCAGAACGGTGTTGCCGCGGTTGACGAGGGTGTAGTGGATCGCGCCGCCGGAGATCTTCACCTGCTCGACCGTGAAGGCCGCCAGCGTCGGGCCGCTGACGCGCAGATGGATCCGCAACCCCGCCTCCCGCCCGCCGGAGGCCGCCATGATCGCGCCGGGGTGGTCGCCGGGGAGCGCGCCCGGGGGAACCGTGACCGAGAAGGGGATCTGTGCGCGCGTGCGCGGCGGAACTCTCACGCGCTCGGATGCGAGCGTGATCCAGGTGCCAGCGCCGTGGGACTTCCGCGCGCCGCGTACGGCGAGCGCCCCGGTCCCGGTGTTGTACGCGTCGGCCGGGCGCAGCCGTACGGTGAGCGGCTTCGTGCCCGGGTTGGTCACGGACAGCGTGTCCTCCAGCACCGTTCCGGGCCCGCCCTCCAGATAGACGTACGGCCGGGCGCCGCCCGGCTGCACCGTCCATGCCGCGTCCGCCGCCCGCGCCGCGGGGGCGCACAGCGCGCACAGCAGCGCGGCAAAGGTGACGGCGAGGCGCGGCAGCACGGGTCAGCTCGCGGTCCGCTGACCGCGCCTGGTCAGCCAGAGCACTCCGGCAGCCCCGGACAGCAGCACGGTGCCGCCGAGCGTGCCGAGCGCGAGTGCCGAGTCGAGCGGGCCGGTCCTGGGCAGTTCGCCGCCGCCGGAGGGCGCGGACTGTGAGCCGGTCGCCGCGGCGACGTCCAGTTCGAGGGAGGGCTTCGGATTGTTCTTGGGCGTGCAGGTCGTCGTCGTACCAAGGGCCTTGATGGTCAGCACGCCGGCCGTGAAGGTGACCTTGCCACTCTTCCTGGGCGTGTACGTGCCCGACAAGTCACTGATTTTGATGGGGGTGTTGGCGGGGATCGCGGCCGCGTTCGGCGGCCCGGACACCGCGACCGTGCCCCCGTCGGCCCCGCCCAGCTTGATCAGGGCGCTCGGCTTCATCGCGCCCTTGCCGAGCTCCACCGGGCTGGAGGAGACACCCTTCTGGAAGGTCATGGTCAGCTGGTAGCCGCTGCCGCTCTTGACGGCCTTGATGTCGATCGGCGAGACCGCGCCTTTCGGCCCGATCGGCGTCTGACACTGGTAATCGACGTCCTGGACACTGGCATGGGCGGCGGGGGCGGCCATCAGCACCACCGAGCCCGCCACCGCTGCTGCCAGCGAGAGAGCTGTCCGCTTCTGGTACGACACCTCTAGTTCCCCTCATGCCGGAAGTTACCGCCGGGTGTCGCCGAAGTTACTGACGACACATCAGATCGGGCGCTCAAGGTACGCCTGGGACCTTGGGGAGGGAAGACAAAGAGCACGCCCTATTGACGTGCTCTACAAGAGTTTCAAAACCTGCCGTACACCACCGCGAGCGGCTACGACGGAGCGGCGAGGTCCGCCCAGACCGTCTTGCCCGGGGCTCCGGGGACCCGGACAACTCCCCAGTCCAGACAGAGCCGTTGGACGATGAACATGCCGTGTCCGCCGGGCCGGCCCGCCCGGTGCGGGGTGCGCGGCGCGGGCTGTCCCGTGCCGCGGTCCGTGACCTCGAGGCGGAGCACCTTGCCGTCGCAGCCGACTCGCAGTTCCTCCGGGCCCTCCGCGTGCAGGCAGGCGTTGGTGACCAGTTCGGAGACGACGAGCAGCACATCCTCGGCGGCCGCCCGGCGGTCGGCCGTGGCGGCGGGCAGCCAGCCCCAGTCGTAGAGCGCCTGGCGCGTGAAGTCGCGCGCGAGCGGCACGATGCCGCTCGCGCTGCCCAGGGCAAGCCTGCGCACCAGGTTGCCGGGCACCCCGGAGGAGTCGGCGGCGCCGGCGCCGTTCGGCTCGGGACCGAGGTCGCCCGGCGGTTGCTGCCGGGTGGTGCTCATCAGCGCTTCACCTCACCGATTCACCGATTCGCCATCTACTTCAGTACTCAGAGTGCTGGGCCATCAACGTTCTGCGGGGTTCTCCTGCCCTGCCGGATCGTGACAACACCCACGACGCCTGCGCGGTACGCGTGACGCGGACTACAGGAAGGTGGGCCGTCAGCCGGAAAGGGCCTCTTCGAGCGAGTCGTGCACGGTGAAGACCGCCTCCGCCCCGGTGATCTCGAAAACCCTTGCCACTACGGGCAGCATCCCGGCCAAATGGACCCCTCCCCCGGCCGCTTCCGCCTTCAGCCTGGCACCGAGCAGCACATTGAGTCCTGTGGAATCGCAGAATTCGAGCTGTGAGCAGTCGATCACAAGGCGCGCACGGCCCTGAGCGAGTGCTTCCTCCAAGGGCGCGCGGAGCAGATCGGCGGTGTGGTGATCCAACTCACCCGCCGGTTTCACAACCTCGCTGTGGCCCTCGGTCCGAACCTCGACCTGAAGCCGGCCCCGGTTCGCGCTGCCGACCGTCCCGCGGTCCATTGCCCGTCCCTCTTCGCCGTGTCGTTCGCTGCGTCATCACTGCGTATTCGCCGATGGTGCGCCGGATCGTCCACCGTGCCGCTCTGCGCGCACAGCGCCGTCGATGACGGCGCTGACGTCCGTCGAACATTACGCCTTCCGTACGCCGGGGGGCCAGCCGAACTCCCTATCAAAACGGGCATATGGCGCATTTGACACTTGCACCGGTCCACCCGGAGCGGGTAGGGCTAGTAGGGACACAAACAACCACGACCGGCTTTGGAGGCGCCGCTCACCGCAGCGCATGTATTGGCATCGGCAGCCATATGCCGAGAACGATGGAGGAGACCATGTCACCCCGGCTCGACGAAACGCGCACCCCCACCGCGCCGTCGGCACCGCCCGCCCCCGGCACCCCCCCGTCCGCGAGCCCCGACGGCCCCGAACTCGTCGAGGCACTCCCGGAGATCCCGCCGTACGACGAGATGGGGGCGCTGGACGCGCGAGCCCTGTCCAAGACGCTCTTCGGACGGCTCGAGTCCCTCGAAGAGGGCACCCACGAGCACGCGTACGTGCGCAACACACTCGTCGAACTCAACCTGGCGCTCGTGAAGTTCGCCGCCTCCCGCTTCCGCACCCGCAGTGAGCCGATGGAGGACATCATCCAGGTCGGCACGATCGGCCTGATCAAGGCGATCGACCGCTTCGAGCTCAGCCGGGGCGTGGAGTTCCCGACCTTCGCGATGCCGACCATCGTCGGTGAGATCAAGCGCTTCTTCCGCGACACCTCCTGGTCGGTACGGGTACCGCGCCGCCTTCAGGAGCTGCGCCTCGACCTCGCCAAGGCGGGCGACGAACTCTCCCAGCAGCTCGACCGCGCACCCACCGTGGACGAGCTGGCCCAGCAGCTGGGCATCAGCAACGACCAGGTCGTCGAGGGCATGGCGGCGAGCAACGCGTACACCGCGAGCTCGCTCGACGCCCAGCCCGAGGAGGACGACAGCGAGGGCGCGCTGGCCGACCGCATCGGCTACGAGGACCACGGCCTCGAAGGCATCGAGTACGTCGAGTCGCTGAAGCCGCTGATTGCGAGCCTTCCGCCACGGGACCGCACAATCCTCTCCCTGCGCTTCGTCGCGAACATGACGCAGTCGGAGATCGGTGAGGAGCTCGGCATCTCACAGATGCACGTGTCCCGGCTGCTGTCACGCACTCTGGTCAGGCTCAGGGACGCCCTGACGCTGGAGGAATAGCCGCACGCACCGCGGGGACGCGCCGCACAGGCCGTCGGAACGTCAGCCCGCGAAGACCGGACCTTTGAGCCTGGCGCGGGCGCGCCGGTAGAGCCGCCACCCGACCGTCGGCAGCGAGTCGGGGAACGGCGCGACCGGCGCGCCCCGTCCGTCCATCCACGCCTCGATGTCCGCCACTGTGTGGCTGCGGCGCAGGATGAGGCGGGCGATGCGGTAACTCTCGTCGGTCCCGGAGCTCAGCGCGTGGCGGACGGCGACCGCCGAGGCGTAGCCCGCGCGGAGGGCGGCCCTGCGGACGGCCGGGCCGTTGTAGCCGTGCGGATAGGCGAGATGCGCCACCTCGTGGCCGAGGACATCCTCGAGCACCGCCTTGGGCTCGGTCAGTTCACGCCGCAGCGCCTTGGCCGGGAGCGTGTCCAGCTGCGGGTGCGTGATGGTGTGGGCGCCGACCTCCATGCCGTACTGCTCCAGGAGCGGCGCCTCGGAGAGCTTCATCATCGGCGCGGGCGGCAGCAGGCTGCGCCGCCCCGGTGTGACGGCGCCGGTGGTGAGATACGCCGTTGCGGGCAGGCCGCGGGCGGCCAGCGCATCGGCGGTGGGGCCCGGCAGATCGGCGAAACCGTCGTCGAAGGTCAGGACGACGGGCCGGTCCGGCAGCGGGGAGCGGCCCGCGAAGTGGCCGGCCAGCGCGCTGATCGTGACGGGCGTGCGGCCGCCGGCCACGATCGCGTCCAGCTGCGCGCGGAAGTCCCGTGGTGTGACGGTGAATTCGGCGATCCAGTCGGGCGGATCGTCCATCACGGCGTGATAGAGCAGTACGGGAATCGGGGGCGTCGTCATGTCTCCACCCGCGGTTTGTGCAGCTCGTCCCACGGATAGCCGTCCTGCGGCACTGCGCGGACCTCCACTCCATGAGCGTACGCAGCGCGGCCGGGTCGCGCTCGTCGAAGACGAACCGGGAGCGTCGCCCTTCCTGTGACGGATCCGTGAAGGAGCCGGAAGCGGGAGGCGGCAGCAAAGTGACGAGAGTTGCACAACTGGCGTTCGAGCATGACCTGTTGCTCATAGGATCTGACTGCTCCCGATCCCCCGCGGGAGCTCGGCGTGTCCGGGAAGGGCTCAGTCTCCGTGGTCGTGGTCTGCAAGAACGTCGTGTCGAGGTCGTCGTGGTGAGGTTGTCGTGGTGAGCCGGCAGATATTGGCGGGCGGCTGCGTGGCCGCGGCGGTGCTGCTGCTCGCCTGGGCGCTCCTGCTGTTGCGGCAGCTGCGGGCCGAGCGGGCGTTACGGGTCCGCGAGCAGGCCGTCGCCGCCGCCCGGGGCGCCGAAGTGGCGCATCTGGCCTCGGTACGGATTCCCGCCATCACCGAACGGATGCGTACGGGACAGCGGCTCGACGGCATTCCCGGGCCGCTCGCCCCCGAGGACACCGGCCACGAATTCGCCCGGGCACTGGCCGCGGTGGTCGTGGCCCTCGGCTCCGACGAGGCGGTACGCCGCGAACGGGCACTGCGGGACTCCGTGCAGGCGGCCTTCGAATCGGTGGCCCGCACCATGCACGCGATGGCCACGGTGCAGCAGCAGGTCCTCGACCATGTCGAGCAGTCCATCGACGACACCCGGCTGATGGCCGAGGTGATGAAGGCCGACCACGCGGCCGCGCAGATGACCCGCAAGGCCCAGACCCTGCTGGTGATGTGCGGTATCTGGCCCGCCCGCAGGGAGACCCGGCCGGTCTCGCTCTACGACTGTGTACGCGGCGCCCAGTCCCGGATCGTGGAGTTCGGGCGCATCGACGTGCACGGCGGGCAGACGCTCTATGTGGTGCCGCCCGCGGTCGAGGGCCTCATGCACGCCATCGCCGAACTGCTCGAGAACGCCACGGTGTTCTCCCCCTCCCGCACCCAGGTCGTCGTCACGATCCGGGAGGTGGGCGCGGGCGCGGTCGTGGAGATCGACGACGCGGGTCTTGGCATGCCCCCGGACGTGCTCCAGCAGGCGACCGGACAGCTGCGGCAGGAACTGGACCTGGCCCGGCTGGGCGCGGTGCCGCGGCTCGGGCTCGCCTGTGTCGGGCGGTGGAGCCGGGAACTCGGCTTCAACGTGGAGCTGACGGGCACATCGGCGTACGGGGGCACTCGGGCGGTGACGTTCGTGCCGTACCGGCTGCTGACCGAGCCGCTGTCGCACTTCACGGCCTCGCACCAGGCGCCCGCGGTGACAGCGCCCGCCGGGGCCGCGGCCGCCGAGCCTGCCGGGCCCGGCGCCGAGCCCGCCGAAGTGCTCGCGCCCGGCGCGCTGCCCCGGCGCCGCAGCCGCCGCGGAAGCGCCGTGGAGGCCGCGGCCCAGAGCGCCCTGCACGCGCCGCCCCCGGCCCCGGCTCCCGAACCCGCCTCCCCCTGGACTCCGGAGGCCGCGCGCGCGTCGATCGCCAGCGTGGTGTCCGGCTCCCGCCGCGGGCGCGCGGCCCTGGAGAACGACGAGGACCACACCGACGTACCCGACGAGCACGATGGAGGCCGGCCGTGACCGGGACCATTGCCAGACTTCCCGACCTGGGCTGGATGCTGCGCCCGCTGACCGAGATCCCGGGCGTCCGCCATGCCGTCGTCGTCTCCGAGGACGGGCTGCGCCTCGGGCACGCCTCCGCCGAGAACCTCTCGGGAGCGGTCGCCTCCCTGAGCGTGGCCGAAGCAGAATCGCTCTCCGCGGCCTGCGCCGCGATGACCATGACCGGCCGGTCCACCGCCACGCTGCTGTTCGGCGCCGGCGCGGGGGTGCGCCAGCTGATGCTGGAGTCCGAGCACGGCTTCGTGCTGTTCACGCACGCAGGAGTCGGTGCGCATCTGGGGGTGGCCACCGACACGGGGGCCGATGTGGGCCTGGTCGCCCAGCAGATGCAGCTGCTGGTCGCCAAGATCGGCGCGCACCTGAGCAGTCAGCCACGTGATCCGGTGACACCTTCCTCATGACGGACCGCCCGGAGGTACGGACCACGTCGGCGGTCCGTCCGTATGTCATCACCGGCGGACGCTCGGACACCGGCGGCGAGCCTTTGTCCTGGGAGACGCTGGTGATGGCCACGGACGCCGCCTTCCCGGCGTCCCTCCAGCCGGAACACCACACGATCCTGTCGCACTGTCAGGGTCTGCTGTCGGTCGCCGAGGTGGCCGCCCACCTGGGCCAGTCGCCCTCGGTGGTGCAGGTGCTGCTGTCCGACCTCCTCGAGTGGGGCCTGATCGTGACCCGCCCGCCCATACCGCCGGCCGAACGCGCCGATGTGACCATGCTCAGAAAGGTCCTCCATGGCCTCGAAAGCCGCCTCTGACGCCCTTGGCCGGGCGTCGGGCGCCGAGTCGGGACAGTCGGGAAAGTACGTCACGTCCAGTGTCGCGGGCGCGGCGAAGATCCTGGTCGTCGGCCCGCTCGGGGTCGGCAAGACCACGCTGATCGGTACCGTCTCGGAGATCAGGCCGCTGTCCACCGAGGCGGTGATGACGCAGGCGGGCGCCCGCGTCGACACCGGCGGCGAGCGGTCCAAGAAGACCACCACCGTCGCCCTGGACTTCGGCCGGATGACGATCGACGGCGAACTGGTGCTCTATCTGTTCGGCACCCCCGGCCAGCAGCGCTTCCTGCCCGCCTGGCGGGACCTGGCCAAGGGTGCGCTGGGTGCGCTGGCCCTGATCGACACCCGCGATCTGTCCGCGTCCTTCGACGCCCTGGGCAATCTGGAGGATCTCGACCTGCCCTTCGCCGTGGCCGTGAACGTCTTCCCCGGCAGCCCGCTGCACCGCGAGGAGGAGCTGCGCACGGCCCTCGACCTGCTCCCCAGCACCCCGCTGGTCTCCTGCGACGCGCGCGACGCCCGCTCCTCGGTTCGGGCGCTGATCGCCCTCGTCAGCCATCTCATCCACGCAGCCACGGAGTCCTCATGAGCACGCCGCCTGCCGTACCCCCGCACCCGTCCGCCGTACCTGCGCACTCGCCCGCAGGCCGCTGCCCGGTCGCGACCCCGCTCTACGGACCCGATCTCGACGGCGACGCCATGCCCGCGCTCTACGAGGAACTGCGCCGCGAACACGGCCCGGTGGCCCCGGTGACCATCGCGCCCGGCATCGAGGCCTGGCTCGTACTCGGCCATCGCGAACTGCTCCGGCTGACCCGTGAGGAGCAGGACTTCTCGCACGACCCGCGCCGCTGGACCCTGCTGCGCGAGGGCCGGGTCCCCGCCGACTCGCCGATCCTGCCGATCGTCGGCTGGCGGCCCGCACTGCTGTACGCCGACGGACAGCAGCACCGCCGTATGCGGGCCGCCGTGTCCGACGCGCTGGCCAGGATCAACGGGCACGAGCTGCGCCGCAGCGTACGGGCCACGGCCGAGCGGCTGATCGCGTCCTTCGCCGCACGGCGCGAGGCCGACCTGGTCCCCCACTACGCGCGCAAGCTTCCGATGATGGTCATCACCGGGCTGCTCGGTCTGGACGAGCGGACCGGCCAGCAGCTGGTGCAGGCGATCGCGGGCATGGCCGCCGCCAACGCCGACTCGGTCAACGCGGGCAAGCGGATGGGCGTGATCCTGCAGGGGCTGATCGAGGAGAAGCGGCAGACACCGGGAAACGACGTGCCATCGGCGCTGCTGCACCATCCGGCGCGGCTCACCGACGAGGAAGTGCTGCACAACCTGGTGGTGATGCTCGTGGCGGGGAATCAGACCACCGTGAACTGGATTGCCACCACCCTGCGGATCCTGCTCTGCGACCCGGCGTTCCGGTCCTCGCTGACGGGCGGGCATCTGAGCGTGGACGACGCGCTCGATCTCGTACTGTGGCGCTTCCCGCCCACGCAGAACTTCCCCGCGCGCTACGCCACCCGCGACCTGACCTTCGCCGGACAGGAGATCCGTGCCGGGGACATGCTGCTCCTGGGCCTCGCGGGGGCCAATCAGGACCCCGAGATCCTGCCCGCGGACGGGGTTCCGGTGAGCGGCAACCGTTCGCATCTGGCGTTCGGCGCGGGCCCGCACACCTGCCCGGCGCAGGACCCGGCCCGGCTGATCACCCGAACCGCGGTGGACACCATCCGGCACAGGCTGCCCGATCTGGAACTGGCCGTGCCGGAGAGCGAGCTCGCCTGGGTCAAGTCGCCCTGGAGCAAAGGGCTCGCGGCGCTTCCGGTGCGTTTCACGGACCCTCAGCTGCCGTCCGCAGCGTCGGCTCCATCGTCCATCTCGCAGTCAGGAGAGCCCAGTTGACCACCTCGCACGAGAGTCCGCACCGGATGGACCCGGCCGGCGGCTGCCCGCACGCGGACAATGCCCGCCTCCTCGCCGAGGGCGCGGTCGCGTCCGTCGTGCTCCCCGGTGATGTGGCGGGCATGGCGGTGCTCGGCCACGACGCGCTCAAGGAGTTCCTCGCCCACCCCGATGTCGCCAAGGGGGCCGAGCATTTCACCGCGCTGCGCGACGGGGAGATACCCGACGGGTGGCCGCTGAAGACCTTCGCGACCGTGCAGGGCATGACGACCGCCGACGACGCGAACCACCGGCGGCTGCGCTCGCTGGTCAGCAAGGCGTTCACGGCCCGCCGGGTCGAGGAGCTGCGGCCGCGGATCGAGACGGTGACGGCGCAGCTGCTCGACGGCCTGGACGAGGCGGCGCGGGCGGGCGACGGCGTCGCCGATCTGCGCAGGCACTTCGCGCTGCCGCTGCCGATGGGGGTGATCTGCGAACTCCTCGGGGTCGACGCCGAGCACCAGGACCGGCTGCACCATCTGTCGAACCAGGTGGTGAGCACCTCCATCGGGCCCGAGGAGGCGGTGGCCGCGAACCGTGAGCTGGTGGCCGTGCTCGGGACGGTCGCCGCGACCCGCGTGGAGAGCCCCGGCGACGATCTGACCAGCGCGCTGATCGCGGCCCGCGAGGAGGACGGCGACCGGCTCAGCCAGCACGAGCTCATCGGCACCCTGCTGTTGATGATCATCGCCGGGCACGAGACGACGCTGAACCTCATCACCAACGCGGTACGCGCCCTGTGCGCGCACCGGGACCAGCTGGAGCTCGTGCAGTCCGGCAAGGCTTCCTGGTCGGACGTGGTCGAGGAGACGCTGCGCTGGGACAGCCCGGTCAGCTTCTTCCCGTTCCGCTACCCGACCCGGGACCTCACACTCGACGGCACGGTGATCCCCAAGGGCACGCCGGTGCTTGCCGGTTACTCCGCCGCGGGCCGCGACAAGGCGGCCCACGGCCCGGACGCGGACCGCTTCGACATCACCCGGAGTGGCGCCCGGCATCTGTCGCTGGGCCACGGGCCGCACTACTGCCTGGGCTCACCGCTGGCGCGGATGGAGGCGACGATCGCGCTGGAGCGGCTGTTCACGCGCTTCCCCGAGCTGGATCTGGCGATGGCCGAGTCCGATCTGCCGCGGCACGCGAGCTTCGTGGGCAACAGCGTGCAGGAGCTGCCGGTACGCCCGCGAGCCTGACGAGACCGTTCTGGGCGGGCGTCAGCGCCCGCCCAGGGCGGCGTCCACGGCCGCCTCCACGTGCAGCCGGGTCGTCGGGAAGACCGGCACGGGGCTGTCCTTCTCCCCGATCAGCAGCTCGATCTCGGTGCACCCCAGGACGACACCTTCCGCCCCGGCCGCGACGAGCCTGGCGATGACGTCCTGGTAGGCGGCACGGGACTCCTCCCGTACGACACCGAGGCACAGCTCCTCGTAGATCACCCGGTGCACCAGCGCACGCCCCTCGGCGTCGGGCGTGAGCACATCGAGCCCGTGTCCGGCCAGCCGGTCGCGGTAGAAGTCCTGCTCCATGGTGAACGCCGTCCCGAGCAGCCCGACCCGCCCGATCCCCTGGGCCCGTACGGCATCCGCGGTGGCGTCCGCGAGGTGCAGCAGCGGCACGGAGACGGCGGCCTCCACCTGGCCCGCCACCTTGTGCATGGTGTTGGTGCAGATCAGCAGCAGATCCGCACCGGCGGCCTGGAGCCCCCGGGCGGCATCCGCGAGGATCTCACCGGCGCGCTCCCAGTCGCCCGCGACCTGAAGCTCCTCGATTTCGGCGAAATCCACGGAGTGCAGAACGCACTTGGCGGAGTGCAGCCCGCCCAGTCGTTCGCGTACGAGCTCATTGAGCAGCCGGTAGTACTCCGCGCTGGATTCCCAGCTCATGCCGCCGATCAGCCCAATGGTCTTCACCGGTCCACTGTGCCACGCCGTGCCGACTCGGCCGTGAGTGGGAAAATGGGGCGAGGACCTTTGCTCGGGGATGTTCCCGTGGGAGGCACGATGATGGCGTCGCAGAACGCAGAACCCGTCCAGCCCGCCCAGCACAGAGACCTGTGGCCCGGGATCGCCGGTCTGGCGGCCGGAGGGCTGCTGATCGCCGGGTACGTACTGTGGACGTTCACACCCGACGTCACCGGGACGGGCGCACTGAGGACAGTCGTGCTCTGGTACCTCAAAGAGAGCAACCAGGACCAGTCGGAAGCCTTGGCCCTGATCCTGCTCGCGGCGGGCCTGCTGTTCCTGTTCTTCCTGGTCGCGCTGTCGAGACTGGCCGGGAACCGCTCTCATCTGGTGATGGTGGGCGGCACGATCTACACGGCGTTCCTGCTGGTCGGGGCGCTCGCCGGGAACATCTTCGCGATCACGGTGCGCACCTCCGACGTGTTCCCGGTGCTCCCGGAGACCTCGCTCATCGCGATCCTGCTGCTGAACACTGCGTACGGCGCGATCATCGCGGCGATGGTGGGTGCCGCGGTGATGCTGTTCGCGCTCTGGCGTGCATCGCAGGAGACCCACGCGATCCCGGCATGGCTCGGCTGGGCCGGCCTCGTCGTGGCGGTGCTGTCCCTGGCGGGCCCGTGGAGCGCGTGGCTGACGCCGATTCTGCTCGCGGCATGGGTGCTGGCCGCGAGCGTGGTCCTGATCCTCAACGCCCTGACGGGGAAGGAGGACGCCGCGGCGCTGAACCCGCAGCCGCTGCCGCCGGAGCCCGAGCGTTAGCCTCGACCCGGAGACGGATCCCACGTACGGATCCCGGGCATCGAGGAGCGCGCTCATGGTCAGTGTCAGCGTCGAGACCGCCCAGCAGACCGAGGAGCGCCTCCAACGCGTGCTCGCGGAGGCCGAGTTCGTGATCCAGGAGGGCATCTGGTCCTTCGAGGAGTTCCCGGCCGACCGGCCGCCGGCGCTCACCGCCGACACGCTGGCGGTCGTCCGGGACGCGGACAGCTGGTGCCGGCTGGTCCCCGCGACCGGAGACGGAGGCGCTGCCGAACGGTTCGGGATCTTCTCGTTCCACTTCCCCGACGGCGCGGACAACAGCGGTTTCGTCGGCTGGCTGGCCACCCACCTCAAGGCGCGGCTGGGCACGGGCGTCTTCGTCGTCTGCGGAAGCAACCGCGGGCGCGGCGGTATCTACGACTACTGGGGCTGCCCGGCCGATCTGACGGCGGAGGCGATCAGGGTGGTGGCCGAACTGCGGGAGGCCTGAGGCGCGTAGGTCTCGGAGCACGCACCACGACTCGGACCACGCACTACGAGAGGACGCGCCCATGCCTCCAGTCATCGCCGTCACCGGCGCGAGCGGCCACCTCGGCAGCCGGGTCGCCCACCGTCTGGCCGAACAGGGCGCGGCGCCCCGGCTGCTCGTACGGGATCCGGCGCGGGTGCCGCCGATCGTCGGGACCACCGTCGCGCCGCACGCCTCGTACGGGGACGGCGAGGCGATGCGGCAGGCCTGTGACGGCGCCCAGACGCTGTTCCTCGTCTCCGCGCGCGAGAGCGCCGACCGGGTGCGGGAGCACACCACCGCCGTCGACGCGGCCGTGGCGGCGGGTGTCGGGCGGATCGTGTACGTGTCCTTCATCGGGGCCGCCGCGGACGCGACCTTCACCTTCGCCCGGGACCACTGGCACACGGAGGAGCACATCCGCGCGACCGGGCTCGCGTACACCTTCCTGCGCGACAGTCTCTACTGCTCCGGGCTGCCCGCGATGGCCGGAGCAGACGGGGTGATCCGCGGACCTGCGGGCAACGGGCAGGTCTCGGCCGTCGCACACGACGACGTCGCGGACGCCGCGGCCGCCGTGCTCCTGGGTGACGGCCATGACAGGGCGACGTACGACATCACCGGGCCTTCCTCGCTGTCCCTCGACGAAGTGGCCGCCGAGCTGAGCAGGTTCAGCGGGCGCACGGTCACCTACGAGCCCGAGACGCGCGAGGAGGCTTTCGCGTCACGGGCCGGGTACGGGGCCGAGCCGTGGGAAGTGGCGGGCTGGGTCTCCTCCTACGAGGCGATCGCGGCAGGCGAGATAGCCACGGTCTCCGACGCGGTACGGCGGCTGACGGGCCACCGGGCGCGGTCCTTCGCCGACTTCCTGAAGGAGCACCCGGGCACCTACAGGCACCTCCTGCCCTGACGCCACACCTCCGAGACGAGCGGCACACCCGGCCGGTAGGCCAGATGCACATGGCTCGGCGCGTCCAGCAACATGAGGTCCGCGCGGGCGCCGGGCGTGATACGGCCGATGTCCGTACGCCGCAGGGCCGCCGCGCCACCAGCCGTCGCCGACCAGACCGCCTCGTCCGGGGTCATCCCCATGTCCCGTACCGCCAGCGCCATACAGAACGGGACCGAGGAGGTGAAGGACGAACCCGGGTTGCAGTCCGTCGACAGCGCGACCGTCACGCCCGCGTCGAGGAGGCGGCGGGCGTCCGGCCACTGGGCGCGCGTCGAGAACTCCGCGCCGGGGAGGAGGGTGGCGACCGTGGCGCTGTTGGCGAGAGCGTCGACGTCCGCGTCCGTGAGGTGGGTGCAGTGGTCGGCGCTGGCGGCGTCCAGCTCGACCGCGAGCTGGACGCCGGGGCCGTGGCCGAGCTGGTTGGCGTGGACGCGGGGGTGCAGGCCCTTGGCCTTGCCCGCCGTGAGGATCGCCCGTGCCTGGTCGCCGTCGAAGGCGCCCTTCTCGCAGAAGACATCGACCCAACGGGCGTACGGGGCACAGGCGTCGAGCATCTCGCCGGTGACCAGGGCGACGTAGGCCGCCGGGTCGTCGGCGTAGTCGGGCGGGACGATGTGGGCGCCGAGATAGGTGACCTCGTCGGTGTGCTGCGCCGCGATCCGCAGGGCGCGGGCCTCGTCCTCGACGGTGAGCCCGTAGCCGGACTTGGTCTCGAAGGTCGTGGTGCCCTGGCGCAGTGCCTCGTCGAGGTAGCGCGTGAGGTTCGCTTCGAGCGCCTCGTCGGTGGCGGCGCGGGTCGCGGCGACGGTGGTGCGGATGCCGCCGGCGGAGTAGGCGCGGCCGGACATCCGGGCGTTGAACTCCTGGGTGCGGTCGCCCGCGAAGACGAGGTGCGAGTGGGAGTCGACGAACCCGGGGACGGCGGCGCGCCCGGCCGCGTCGTACGCCTCGTCGGCGGCGGGCGCGCTTGCGGCGGGGCCGACCCAGGCAACCGTTTCGCCGTCGAGGACCAGCGCGGCGTTCTCGATCAGGCCGAGGGAGCCTTCGCCGCCGGCGGGGTCGTTGGTGACGAGGCTGCCGATGTTGGTGATGAGGGTGGTGCTCATGAGTTCCTCTCCGGGGGGTCCGACCCCCTACGGCCAGGGGCAGACCTTGACGCTCCCATGCTTTCACAGGGGTATCCCCCGGCCGTCTTCCCGCCCTCTCAGCACGCGAATATAGGGTCGTGCGCATGCCAGGACCGCGATCGTCAGTACGTCTGCGTCGGGCTCTGCGATGGTCGCGCCGGATCATCGCCTGTGCCGTCAGCCTGTGCGCGCTGGTGGGTGTGGTGCGCCTGGTCGCTCCCGCCACCGCGGGTACGAAAGGTGAACCGCCCGGGGTTCAGCGTCAGTTGGCGTTCCTGCGCGCCGCCCTGGACGACGGCGCCGGTGACGAGGCTCAGCAGCTGTTCCCCGAGGGGTACTTCTTCCTGCACGCGCTGTACGGCCTGACCTGGGTCGAGATCGGGATGCGCGAACCTGCCGGCGAGCGCGCCGAGGCGCTGCGGGAGGCGCGGTGGGCGCTGGAGCGGCTGGACTCGCCGGCGGGCCGCGCCCCGTTCAGCGCGGACCTCGTCCCGTCGTACGGGGTCTTCTACCGCGGCTGGGGCAACTGGCTGCGCGGCGGAGTGCTCAGCCTGCAGCCGGCCGCGGACCGCGACCCGGCCGAGCTGCGCCGGTTCGCCGACGACTCCACGGCGCTGGGTGCGGCGTTCGACGCGTCGGCCTCGAATACGCCGTACCTGGCCGCGTACCCCGGCCAGGCGTGGCCGGTGGACTCCACGGTGGCGATGGCGTCGCTGCGGCTGCACGACAAGCTGCTGCCGCCTCGCTTCGCCGGGACGGCCGACCGCTGGCTCCGGGGCGTACGCGAACGGCTCGATCCGCGTACGGGGCTGCTCCCGCATCGTGTCGACGCCGCCACCGGCGCACCGGCCGAGGTGGCCAGGGCCACCTCACAGAGCATGATCCAGCGCTTCCTCGTCGACATCGACCCGGCCTTCGCGCGTGAGCAGTACCTGCGCTTCCGTGACCGGTACGTCGTCTCGCCGCTCGGCCTCGGGCCGGCCGTGCGGGAGTACCCGAAGGGAACGGACGGCCCGGCCGATGTCGACTCCGGCCCGCTCCCGCTGGGCGTCAGCCTGTCGGCGTCCGTGGTCACCGCGGGCGCGGCCCAGGTGCACGGGGACAGCGCGCTCGCCGAGGGCCTGACGAACCTCAGCGAGCTGCTGGGCATGCCGGTGGAGACCCCGTGGACCAAGCGGTACGCGGCCGGGCTGATGCCGATCGGTGACGCATTCCTGGCCTGGTCGAAGACCGCGCGGCCGTGGGTGGAGGACACGCCGCCCTCGCCGGGGGCGAGTATCTCGTGGTGGTGGCGGCTGCCGCTGCTCTCGTTGCTGCTCGCCTTCGGGGTCTCGCCGTGGGTGCCGGCGCTGGTACGTCGCTACCGGGGGCGGCGCGATGCCGAGGCCCTGCTCGAGCAGCGACCGGAAGCCCCTACGGGGGAGGCAGCGGTGCCCCGTACCTGACCGTGACCCCCGCCTGCTCCGCGCGGTCCGTGATCGCGGGCGTGGCGCGTTCGGCGAGGGCGGCGATGGTGAGCGACGGATTCACGGTCAGAGAGGTGGGGACCGCGGAGCCGTCGGTGACGAACAGGCCCGGGTGGCCACGCAGTTCGTTGGTGTCGGTGAGAGCGCTGGTGCCGGGGCTGTCGCCCATGCGGGCCGAGCTGATGGGGTGGGCGGTCACGGACCCGGCGACGTCCTCGCTCCAGGGACGGACCCGGGCCAGTCCGTCCTTCTCGAGAATGGCGCGCAGTGCCGCGTCCGCCTTGGCCCAGCCCCCGCGGGTCCGGGTGGTGGGGCGGTAGGTCATCGTGCCCAGTCCGAGTCCGGGCGCGAGGCGGGTGAAGCTTCCGGTGAGCGGGAGGACGGTGCCGAAAGTGCCTTCGTTGTCGTCCTCGGTCATCGCCAGCAGGGTGAGCCAGGAGGTCCAGCGGGAGCGGAGGTCACGGCCGGGGATGCCGAACCAGTGGGGCGGGTCGACGGCCTGGGCGAGCACATTGGTCACGGACGGGAAGTAGATCTGCTGGAGCATGAACCGGCTGTACTCGGGTGCCGTCGCGTCCAGGTAGTCGTAGGTCGCCGCCGTGATGGGGCGGCCGATCGGCAGCCCCTCGTACGGGACGCCGTCCGGGCGGGAAAGCCCCAGCACCGAGCGCACCTTGCTCTCGTCCACATCGGCGAAGCTGACGCGATCGCCGTTGCCGGAGAAGTACCGCCCCACCGCGGCCGGGATGCCGCCGAGCAGCAGGGCCGAGCGCTGGAGGACGACAGGGGTGCCGACGGCGCCGGCGGCGAGGACGACCACCTTGGCGTGGACGGTGCCGCTCTGGAGGGTGCACGAGTAGTCGTCGGGGTCGAGGACGGTGTAGGTGGCGGCGTATCGGTAGCCCGGGATCAGGGAGGGGCCGAGGGTCTGGACTTCGTGCAGGGGCCGGATCGTCGCCCCGTGTGCCTCGGCCGCGGGAAGGTAGTTGAGCAGCATCGAGCGTTTGGCGTCGAAGCGGCAGCCGGACAGCATCCAGTTGCAGTTGGTGCACCGCTCGGTGTCGACAGCCACGGGCACGGGGTTGCAGGTGTGCCCGGCCCGCGCGCAGGCGGCGGCGAGCACACCGCCTGCGTAGGAGACGTCGGACCAGCCGGTGCGGGTGACCGGGATCGCCTCCTCGACGCGGTCGTACCAGGGGTCGAGCGCGGCGCGGGTGAGCGCGGCCGGCCAGATGCGCCGGCCCAGGCCGCCGCGGCGTTCGAAGACGAAGGCCGGTGCTCTGAGGGAGGCGGCGAAGTAGACGACACTGCCGCCGCCGACGCAGTTGCCCGCGACCACGGCGACGCCGTCGCCGCGGATGACGTCGACGATCCGGTTGTACGTGCCCAGTTGCATGGAGTGGGTGAAGTCGGCCGCGGCCAGGCGTGGGCCGCGTTCGAGGACGGTGACGCGGGCGCCCCCGGCAGCGAGGTAGTAGGCCGGGATCGCGCCGCCGAAGCCGCTGCCGATGACGAGGACATCCGTGGTCTCGGCGCTCATGCGGGACTCCCCGAGGCGGTGGTGGCGGGGTGCAGGGCGGCGAGTGCCCTGCCGTAGGAGTAGTCGGGGAAACGCCACAGCCCGTCGGGGCCGGCGGGCGGGAAGCCCAGCCAGGTCAGTCCGGGGTGGCCGGTGGCCACGGCCTGGCGGGTGTCGAGGTGGGCGGCGGTGTCGAAGGCGAGACCGGTCAGCAGGCTGAGCATCTGCCAGATGACGCGGTCCGGGTCCTCGGGGCCGAACAGTCCGCGTACGAGGGCGGTGCGGTGGCGGAAGGACAGGCCGACGAAGGCGGGGAGTGTGATCGGCAGCAGGATGAGGTGGCTGGCGGCGTAGGCGACCGCCCGGGCGTTGAGCAGGGCCGCGATGTCCGGAAGCAGAGGAGCCAGGGGCAGTTCGGGCGAGGTCAGCGTCTTGATCACGCCGGCCTGTACGGCGCCGGGGCCGCTGACGGCCCCGGCGATGGAGAGGTCCCCGGCGAAGCGGCGTTCGCCGGGGATCAGGGTGTCGGCGAAGGCCTCCATCGTCTGCACCGTCCACCCACCGGACCCGGCCTCGGCGGCCGCCGCCCGGGAGGCGGCGGCCGGGAGCCGAACGGCGGACAGGGCAGCGGCCCAGGCAAGGGCTTTGAGGGCCGTCCTCCGGTCGAGCGAAGACACGGTGCTCACCCGGCCAGGGAGCAGCGCAGGTCGTAGGGGAGGGTGACGGTCAGTCCCGTCTTCCCGGCGTCCTTGCCGTAGTCGGACAGCACGTCGGCCAGTTCCGGGAAGGCGGTGCGGAGCGCGGCGACGGCGTCGCCGATGCCCACGCTCGTGCCGTGGATGCGGAAGTTGGTCAGGTGTGCGCCGGCGCGCTGCGTGGTCTTGTCCCACCAGTACTGGCCGTCCCAGGTCACCCAGGGCGTCGCACCGGTGGTGGTCTGCACGCTCCAGTGGTCCTTCTGGTAGTAGCGGCAGGTGACCATGGCGAGGGCGAAGCGCGAGGGCTCGGCGACGAGGAAGCGCAGGGCGCCGCCGTTGTCGAAGGTGATGTCGCGCTTGCTGTACTCCACGCACAGCGGATCGCGGAACATCAGCCACCACGGCGGGATCTCGCCCTCGCCGAAGCGGTGCCAGTCGCAGGTGGCGGCGAAGGCGGGCTCGGTGAACGGCCCGATTCGGGATGCGGTGGTCATGGCGCTGGTGGCCGAGACCTCCGAACGAGGGGCAGCCGAGGCGGTCCCCGGCACGAGGGCCACGGTGCACACCCCCAGCGTGATCGCCAGGGACATGACAGATCTGCGGGTGCGGCGCTTGCGGCACATACCGAACATGGCGATTCCTGCCTTCCTCGGCGAGCGACCGGCCGGGCTGCGGGTCGCATTCGCTCTGGGACGGGTGGCGGTTTCGGGGCGGAGTGCAGGCACACAGACAGCGGCCGTACGCGCGCAGGCGTGCCGGTGGGCTAGAGCCGGGCCGCGGAACGGCTCGGCACACCCACAGAGTGGGGCATGACTACCCGTCAGTAAAGGGTTGGGACAGTGACTCATCCACTCAGCCACTGCACTAGGCCCGGGGGTGGCGGAATTCTCGACGGAACCCGGCCGGAACGGCACGAACCGGCCAGGCTGTTCCAGGGTGTCCGGCTCGCCACAACCACGGGCCCGTCAGGCCCCAGGCCCGTCAGTCCCGCAGCGCCGCAATCGCCTCCGCCAGCGCCCTCGGGACGTCCGGGACCGACGCATGCGCACCGTCCCGCACCACATGGCGCCCGGCCACCACCGTGTGCCGTACGTCCGCCGCCGTCCCCGCGAACACCACCGCCTCCGCCGCCAGCCGCCGCACCGGACCCGCCGTGCGGACCGTGTCCAGCGCCACCGTGGTGAAGTCCGCGAGCGCGCCGGGCTCGATGGTGCCCGCGTCCGGGCGGCCCAGGGCGGCGTGACCGTCCGCGGTGGCCGCGCGGAGGAGGGCCGCCGTCGTCCAGTGGCCGCGGGTCCGCGTGCGCAGGCGTTCGTCGAGTTCCATCGCGCGGGCCTCTTCCAGGAGGTCGATGACCGCGTGGCTGTCGCTGCCCAGCGAGAGCGGGGAGCCCGCCCGCTGGAGCGCGGCCGCCGGGCCGATGCCGTCCGCCAGGTCGCGTTCCGTCGTCGGGCACATGCAGGTGCCCGTCGTCGTACCGCCGAGCAGCGCGATGTCCTCGTCCGTCAGATGCGTGTTGTGGACGCCGGTCGTGCGCGGGCCCAGTACGCCGTGGTCGGCCAGCAGGCGCGTGGGCGTGCAGCCGTGGGCCGCCCGGCACGCGTCGTTCTCGGCCGTCTGCTCGGAGAGGTGCACGTGAAGGGGCGCGTTCCTGGACGACGCCCACTGAGCGACGGTCGACAGCTGGTCGGCGGGCACGGCCCGTACGGAGTGGATCGCCGCACCGATCAGCGCGTGTTCGCTGTCCTTGAGGGCGGAGGCACGCTCGGCCCACGCATCCGCCGTGCCGTCGCAGAAGCGCAGCTGGTGCTGGTTGGGTGCCTCGCCGAAGCCGGCCGACAGATACGCCGTGTCCAGCAGCGTGATCCGGATGCCCGCGTCCGCCGCCGCGGCGATGAGCGCCTCGCCCATCGCGTTCGGGTCGGCGTACGCGGCTCCCCCGGGCGCGTGGTGCAGATAGTGGAACTCGCCCACGGCCGTGATCCCCGCCAGCGCCATCTCCGCGTACACGGCTCTGGCGAGCGAGAAGTACGACTCGGGTGTCAGCCGGGACGCGACCTGGTACATGACCTCGCGCCAGGTCCAGAAGGTCCCGGAGCCCACCTGCACGGTCCCGCGCAGGGCCCGGTGGAAGGCGTGCGAGTGCGCGTTCGCCAGGCCCGGGATCGTCAGTCCTCGCAGCACCGTCGCGCCCTGCGGCGGGGCCTCGACGCCCGTGCGTACGGCTGCGATCCGGCCGTCCGACCCCGCGGCGGAGCCGCTGATGGACACAGTCAGCGCGACGCCCGGCTCGACATGCGTGTCCAGCCAGACGTGTTCCGCCCAGTACGTCACCTGCACGCCAGGCCCTCCAGTACGTCGGCGAGTGCGAGCACCCCGGCCACGCAGTCGTCCTCGGCGGCGAACTCCGCCGGGGAGTGCGAGACACCGGTGGGGTTGCGTACGAACAGCATGGCGGTCGGAATCGATCCGGACAAAATACCCGCGTCATGGCCCGCGCCGGTGCCGAGCACGGGGATGGCACCGCCAAGGATCTTGTTCATCTCGTCGCGCAGGGCGTGCTCGAACTCGACCACGGGGGTGAAGGACTCCCGTACGACCGTCAGGTCCACCCCGTGCCGGTCGGCGTACTCGCGCGCGGCCTGCTGGATCGCGGCGACGACCGTGTCGAGCGTGGACTGGTCGGCGGCGCGCGAGTCCAGCCAGCCGCGGACCAGGGAGGGGATCGCGTTGACGCCGTTCGGCTCGACGGAGATCTTGCCGAAGGTGGCGACGGCGCCCGCGAGTTCCGCCTCGCGGCGGGCCGCGAGCACGGTCTCCGCGTACGTCAGCATCGGGTCGCGGCGGTCGACGAGGCGGGTCGTCCCGGCGTGGTTGGCCTCGCCGTGGAAGTCGAACCGCCAGCGGCCGTGCGGCCAGATCGCGGACGCGATGCCGACGCGGTCGCCGGACAGGTCGAGCGCCCGGCCCTGCTCGACATGGAGCTCGACGAACGCGCCGATGCGGGCGAGGCGTTCGGGGTCGGGGCCGATGGCGGAGGGGTCGTAGCCGGCCGTCTCCATGGCCTGCGGCAGGGTGATGCCGTCGCCGTCCCGCAGCCGGTGCGCGGCCTCGGGCGCCAGCTGCCCGGAGGCGAGGCGGGAGCCGACACAGGCGAGCCCGAATCGGGCGCCCTCTTCGTCACCGAAGTTGGTGATGGCGAGAGGCCGGGTGAACTCCGCGCCCCTGCCCCGCAGTTCGTCGAGCGCGGCGAAGGAGGAGACGACGCCGAGCGGACCGTCGAAGGCGCCACCGTCGGGAACGGAGTCGAGGTGCGACCCCGTGACGACCGCGTCCCCGGCGGTGGGGTCACCGAGCCAGGCCCACTGGTTTCCGTTCCAGTCGACTTCGTAGGCGAGGCCGCGGGATTCGGCCTGCGCCCGGAACCAGGCACGGCAGTCGGCGTCGGCGGCGGTCCAGGCGTAGCGGCGGTAGCCGCGGGTGGTGGCGTCGCGCCCGATGGGCGCGAGCTCGCGCCACATCCGGTGGAACGAGGGAGCTTCCCCCACCCCGCCCCCTTCCGACTGTGACATGTGCGGCTCCGCATCGGCGGAACGACTGCCCGCAGACTCGTGGTCCGAGGTCACGCGTCGCCCTCCTGCATCGGGACGCGGACCCCGCGCTCACCGGCGACCGACTCCGCGATGTCGTACCCCGCGTCCACATGCCGGATGACGCCCATCCCCGGGTCGTTCGTCAGCACCCGGCGGATCTTCTCGCCCGCCAGCTTCGTACCGTCCGCCACCGACACCTGGCCCGCGTGGATCGAGCGGCCCATGCCGACGCCGCCGCCGTGGTGGATGGAGACCCACGACGCACCGGAGGCCACGTTCACCATCGCGTTCAGCAGCGGCCAGTCCGCGATCGCGTCGGAGCCGTCCAGCATCGCCTCGGTCTCGCGGTACGGGGACGCCACGGAGCCGCAGTCCAGGTGGTCGCGGCCGATCGCCAGCGGGGCCGCCAGTTCGCCGGACGCCACCATGTCGTTGAAGCGCTCGCCCGCCTTGTCCCGCTCGCCGTAGCCGAGCCAGCAGATACGCGCCGGGAGACCCTGGAAGTGGACCCTCTCGCCCGCCATCTTGATCCAGCGGTGCAGGGACTCGTTCTCGGGGAAGAGCTCCAGCATGGCCTTGTCGGTCTTGTGGATGTCCGATGCCTCGCCCGAGAGCGCCGCCCAGCGGAAGGGGCCCTTGCCCTCGCAGAACAGCGGCCGGATGTAGGCGGGTACGAAGCCGGGGAAGGCGAACGCCCGGTCGTATCCGGCCAATTGGGCCTCGCCGCGGATCGAGTTGCCGTAGTCGAAGACCTCCGCGCCCGCGTCCATGAAGCCGACCATCGCCTCCACATGGCGCGCCATCGACTCGCGTGCGCGCTGGGTGAAGTCCGCGGGCTTCTCCGCCGCGTACGAGGCCATGTCGTCGAAGTCGACGCCGAGCGGCAGGTACGAGAGCGGGTCGTGGGCCGAGGTCTGGTCGGTCACGATGTCGATCGGCGCACTCTCGGCGAGCATCCGCGGCAGCAGTTCCGCCGCGTTGCCGAGGAGACCGATGGAGAGCGGCTTGCGGGCGTCGCGCGCCTCGACGGCCAGCTGGAGCGCGTGCTCCAGGGAGTTGGCGCGCACGTCCAGGTAGCGGTGCTCGATGCGGCGCTCGATCGCGCGCGGGTCGACGTCGATACAGATCGCGACGCCGTCGTTCATGGTCACGGCGAGCGGCTGCGCACCGCCCATGCCGCCGAGGCCCGCGGTCAGCGTGATAGTCCCGGCGAGCGTGCCGCCGAACTTCTTCGCGGCGACGGCGGCGAAGGTCTCGTAGGTGCCCTGGAGGATGCCCTGCGTGCCGATGTAGATCCAGGATCCGGCCGTCATCTGCCCGTACATGGTGAGGCCGAGGGCCTCCAGGCGCCGGAACTCCTCCCAGTTCGCCCAGTCGCCGACCAGGTTGGAGTTGGCGATGAGCACGCGCGGCGCCCACTCGTGGGTCTGCATCACGCCGACGGGACGGCCGGACTGGACGAGCATCGTCTCGTCCTGCTTCAGGGTCCGCAGCGTGCGCACCATCGCGTCGAAGGAGCGCCAGTCACGCGCGGCCTTGCCCGTGCCGCCGTAGACGACGAGCTTGTCGGGGTGCTCGGCGACCTCGGGGTCCAGGTTGTTCTGGAGCATGCGCAGGGCGGCTTCCTGCTGCCATCCCAGGGCGCTCAGTTCCGTACCGCGCGGTGCCCGTACGGGGCGGGGTCCTGACATGGCAATGCCTCCTCGCGACTGCGACCATCACTGTTGGCTGTTCTATTCACATCCTGAGGCTCTGAATAGTCTTAGTCAACAGCTGCGGTACCGCGTCCCGGATGATTGGCTGGCAGATGTGCCTTTCGACCGCCGGGATCAGGCCGTACGAGCAGCGGTGGAGCAGGGTCTCCTCCGTGCGGAGCAACCCGTCGCGGCCCTCCTCGACGTGACCGGCATCCGGGCCTGTGCCGCCGCTCTGCGGGGCGCTTTCGCCGCCGTCACCGATGCGCCCGTGCTGCACGCCTTCGCGGTGAAGGCCGCGCCACTGGTCCCCGTACTGGCCCTGCTGCGGGACGAGGGCATCGGCGCGGAGGTCGCGAGCCCGGGCGAGCTGGCCCTGGCCCGGGCGGCAGGCCTGCCCCCCGACCGCACGGTCCTCGACTCCCCCGCCAAGACGCCCGCCGAGCTGCGCGAGGCACTGGAGCTGGGTATCGCGGTCAACGCCGACAATCCGCAGGAGCTGGCGCGGATCGACGCCCTCGTCGGGGCCTCGCCGACCAGCTCCCCGCTCGGACTGCGGGTGAATCCGCAGGTCGGCGGCGGCGCGATCGAAGCCCTGTCCACGGCCACGGCGACCTCGAAATTCGGTGTCGCGCTGCGCGACGAGGGCGCCCGCGACTGGGTCGTACGCGCGTATCTCGACCGCCCCTGGCTGACCCGGCTGCACACCCACTCTGGCTCGCAGGGCATGCCGCCAACCCTCATGACCCGGGCCATCGGCGCGGTGTACGAGCTCGCCGAGGAGATCAACGCCACGGCCGGACGGCAGCAGATCGACACCGTCGACATCGGCGGCGGCCTGCCGGTCAACTTCGCGTCCGACGAGCAGACGCCGACCTTCGCCGCGTACGCCCGGCTGCTGAAGGAGGACGTGCCCGGTCTGCTGGATGGCCGCTACGGCCTGGTCACCGAGTTCGGCCGCTCCCTGCTCGCCAAGCACGGCACGATCCTGGCCCGCGTCGAGTACACCAAGACGGCGGGCGGCCGCCCCATCGCGGTGACCCATGCGGGCGTCCAGGTCGCCACCCGTACCGTCTACGACCCGGCCTCCTGGCCGCTGCGCATCGCCGCGTACGACTCCAAGGGCCGCCCCAAGAGCGGTGCGGCCGTCGTGCAGGACGTCGCGGGACCCGCCTGCTTCGCCGGCGACCTGCTCGCCGAGGCACGTCCGCTGCCCCTGCTGGAGCCGGGCGACGTGATCGCGGTGCTGGACACGGGCGCGTACTACTTCTCCAACCACTACGGCTACAACAGCCTTCCGCGGCCCGGCATCTACGGCTTCACCACCGACCCGGAGGGGGACAGCAGCACGACGCGGTTCGCGACCGTTCGGGCGCCGCAGAGCCCGGTCGAGATCGTCGCCGAGTCGGGCGGCGGGCAGCCGGACGCACTGCTCAGCCCCTGAGCCGTACGCAGGCACACACCTGAGCACCGGACCCTACCGGGACAGGGGCATGTTCCAACGGAAAATGCCTCAACTCCCCCCAACCGTGGCCACGTTGCGTAGTCTCCCCGTCACCGCCGCACAACAGTGCGCGGAACGCCGTGGCGGGAAAGGGAGTCGGCGTGCCCGGAATCGACGAGTGTCTGCTGGCGGCCATGACGGTGCCGGGCGCGCGCGGAGCGTCCCTTGTGGACTGGATCAGCGGGCTCGCGCTCGGCGCGGTCGGCGAGGCCGCCGGCGACGACCACGAGGCCACCGCCGCGGAGACCGCCGAACTGGCCAGGATGGCCACCGAATACGCCACCGGGCAGGGCCCCGCGGTAGAGGACCTCATCCTCACCACACAGAGCTCCTACCACCTGGTGCATTTCGTTGAGACCGGCTTCGACAGCACCGTGTTCCTGCATCTGTGGCTCGACCGGGACCAGGGCAATCTCGCACTGGCCCGGATACGGCTGCGGAATCTGGCCGAGGGGCTGGTGCTCGTATGAGAGCGGCCGTCTCCCCCATGCTCGTCAGACTCGCCGACGAACGCGCGACGGGAGTGCTGGTCCGCGACCACGGCGCCCTCTATCTCGCCGAAGGCCAGGTCGTGCACGCCGAGAGCCCCCGAGCGCCCGGACTCGACGTCCTGCTCACCGCGAGCGGCCTGCTGCGGCCCGACAGCTGGGCGGACGCGGTCGCGCAGGCAGGCGCGCGCTGCGAGGTCGCCCGCTTCCTTGTC
The DNA here is from genome assembly GCF_045207475.1 of Streptomyces sp. NBC_00885. Classification (NCBI taxonomy): domain Bacteria; kingdom Bacillati; phylum Actinomycetota; class Actinomycetes; order Kitasatosporales; family Streptomycetaceae; genus Streptomyces; species Streptomyces sp. NBC_00885. Next base: position 5,128,592 of record NZ_CP108796.1, on the reverse strand, counting down.
GACAGCGGCCAGGTGGCCGGGGGCAAGCTGGAGATCTGCCATCTGGGCGCGCTGTTCGACGCGGCCTTCTTCGCGCTCGCGCCGACCGGCGGGCCGACCCGCTTCCGCTACGGGGTCGTGCACTGGATCGGCCGCCTGCGACCTGTGCCCACAGAGGTCGTGGAACGCGAAGCCAAGCGGCGCAGCCGGCTGCTGGACTCCGTCTGGCCCCACCCCACGGTCGACACCGCTCCGGTGGAGCGCCGCGCGCACCCCGCCGCGCGGGGTGTCAGCCCGCTCAGGCAGTCGCTGCTCGACCTCGCCGACGGTGTACGCACCCCGGCCGTCATCGCGAGAGAACTGGGGCGTCCCGCCTTCAACACCCTGATCGAGGTGCGCAGGCTGGCCGCCGACGGGCTCATCGAGACGCCCGAGAAGTCGGCGCTGCCCAGCCGGCCCGCCGCCCCCGCCGCCGAGGTCACCGAGCCCGCGTCGGTCCTGGACTCCGCCCTGCTCCGACGGCTGCGTGACGCACTGGAGGCAACCCTGTGAGGCACCGCTGTGTCCATCTGGTCCTTTTCCCACCGTCATGAGGCGCGCGTTGAGGCTGCGCGCCGAGAGGAGAGCACTCATGAGGGCCGAGGGCGACCTGCTCGCCGAACTGAAACGCCTGCGCATACGCGTACCGCAGCTCACGGGCGCACTCGCCGCCAGTCCGGAGGGGCTCGTGCTGGCGGCGGACACCGAGGCGGCGGAGAGCGTCGCCTCGCTGACCGCCGCGGCGCTCGGCGTCGCGCTGCGGCTCACCGAGGCGACCGGACAAGGGGGCTTCCGCGAGCTGCTCGTCCAGAGCGAGCGGGGATACGTCGCGACCTACGCGGCGGGTTCCTCGGCCCTCCTCACCCTCCTGGCCGAGCCACGCATCAACGTGGGCCGGCTCCACCTCGAGGCCCGACGCTCCGGCGCCCGTATCGGAGAGCTGGTGGACGGCGCCCTCGACCGACCGGAGAACAACTGACCCATGACCGACACACCATCACGATCAACCAGCAGACGGAAAGGAAGTGCGCATCTCATGGCCAACACCGAACGCGCCCTCAAGGAAGCCACCACTGTCATCGAGGGTGCCCTCGGCGCCGCGCTCGTCGACTACACCAGCGGAATGGCCCTCGGCACCATCGGCGGCGGAAAGGATCTGGACCTGTCCGTGGCCGCGGCGGGCAACACCGATGTGGTGCGCGCCAAGGTGCGCACCATGGAACAGCTCGGGCTCAAGGACGGCATCGAGGACATCCTGATCACGCTCGGCACGCAGTACCACCTGATCCGGCTGATGAAGGGCCGGGGGACCAGCGGCCTGTTCCTCTACCTGGCGCTCGACAAGGAGCGGGCGAACCTCGCCATGGCCCGGCACCAGCTGAAGAAGATCGAGGCCGAACTGGAGATCTGACGGCCCGGGGCCGGCCGGAGAGGCATCGGTGGAGCCTTTCCGGCCGGCCCCGCTACTCCACGAACAAGCCCCGCGCGGCAGCCTTCGCGTCGAACTCTTCCAGCCGCGCCTGCGCGTCCGGCAGGTCGTCGCACATCGCCTCCAGCAGCACCCGCCCCAGCAGCATCGGCGCGCACGCCGTGTCGAAGGCCAGGCCCGTGCCGACCGCCGCCGGGATCAGCAGATCGCTGTGGCCGGCCACCGGGGCGAAGGCCGAGTCGGCGACGGTCACCACCTTCAGGCCCGCCGAGCGCGCGTGCGCCAGCGCCTCCACGACCTCCTTGGGGTGGCGGGGCAGCGCGAAGCACAGCAGCGCGCTCGCACCCGCCAGGCGGGCCGCGTCGATGCGGTCGGTGAGCATCGTGCCGCCCTCGTCGAGGAGGCGTACGTCGGGGTGCACCTTGGCGGCGAAGTAGGCGAAGCCGCGGGCCTGCGAGGACGCGGCGCGCAGTCCGAGCACCGGCAGCGGACGGGAGGCGGCGAGGAGACGGCCCGCGCTTTCGACCGGGGAGGGGTCGGCGAGCAGGTCGGCGAGATGGCGCAGGTTCTCGATCTCGGCCTGCACCGCCTGCTGGTACTCGTTGATCCCGTTGTTGCCCGCCTCGCTCTCCGCGGGCGCGACCTCCCGCAGATGCTTGCGCAGCGCCGGGTAGCCGTCGAAGCCGAGGGCGACGGCGAAGCGGGTGACGGAGGGCTGGCTGACCCCGGCGACCTCGGCGAGTTCCACGCTGGACAGAAACGGGACGTCGGCGGCCCGGCGCACCATGCTGTGGGCGATCCGGCGCTGGGTGGGGGTGAGCCGGTGGCCCTCGAAGAGCTGTTGGAGCCGTGCGGCAGGGCTGTCGCTCATGCCATCCCCCTCGTCAGGTCGTTCATCACGTCCTATTCAGACACCGACAACTCTGCATGACGATATGCAGCCCCGGCAAGGGATCACTGCAGGTAGCCCAGGGGAAAAGAGTGGGGCTAACCCCACTGACGCGGCAGCCGCACGGCCATAGCGTGAACGGTTATGGAAGCCCGCGACCCTGAGCTCAAAAAGGAGCTCGACGCCACTCTGCACGCCCGCCGTGAGCTGGGGGAGGAGTACGACGCCGCGCTCGTCGAATCGTTTCTGGAGAAGGTCGAGCAGCGGCTCGACGGCACGGTGGACCGCCGTGTGCGCCGCCAGCTCGCCGAGCAGCAGATGGTGGTGGCCCGCGGCACCCGCCCGCCGCAGTCCCCCGAGGGGAACTTCGGGGAACGCTTCGGCTTCGCGATCGTCTCGCTGATCCTGGCGATCCCGCTGTCGGCGATCGCCGTGGTCAACGCGAACCTGGAGGGCCTGATCGTGGCCTGGTTCGGAATCGTCGGCGTGAACGCGGTGCATGCGGCGCGGGGTTGGCCGTGGATGAGGGGGTCGCGCGAGCGCGACAAGTCCGACTGGCAGGACTGAGCGGTCCCCTCACGCTGCGGGTGCGTCCGGGTGTCTGAAACGACGATCACCGCAGCCATCCATTGAGGAACCCCGACGGTGGGCAACCAACTCCGCGAGAGCGGCGCCGGTTTAGGCGCAAAAAAGCGCGGGGACCGCCGCACCCCCGGCGAACCGGGGGGCGGGACGACGGCGGTCCCCGCGTGGGACACGGTCCCGGGTCAGGGCCGGTCTCCGCGTCCAGGGCGTCTTGGGAGGTCCGGGAGCCGCTCCGAAAATCCTAGACGCCGCTGTGGGTGCCGGCCGGGATCCCTGCCCGGTCCCCCTGCCGACATCCACCACTGTGCAGGACGCGTGTTAAGCGGGTGCTGCGCGAACGTGTCGCGCGCGTACCGATTGTGCGAAACCGCGTTCGTACAGTGCTACTTACCGCCCTTGGCGAGGAATGACAGCAGGTCCTGACGGCTCACCACACCCGTCGGCTTGCCCTCCACCAGCACAATCGCCGCATCCGCCACACCGAGGACCGACATCAGGTCCCCGACCGGCTCGCCCGAGCCCACCTGCGGGAGGGGCGCGCTCATGTGCTTCTCCAGGGGGTCGCCGAGCGAGGCGCGCTGGGTGAACAGCGCGTCCAGAAGCTCGCGTTCGACGACCGAGCCGATGACCTCGGCGGCCATCACGTCCGGGTGGCCCGCGCCCGGCTTCACGATCGGCATCTGGGACACGCCGTACTCACGGAGCACCTCGATCGCCTCGCCGACCGTCTCCTCCGGGTGCATGTGCACCAGGCTGGGGATCTTGCCGCCCTCCTTGTCGCGCAGCACGTCAGCGACGCTCGCGGACGGACCGGAGTCCTCCAGGAAGCCGTAGTCCGCCATCCACTCGTCGTTGAAGATCTTGGAGAGATAGCCGCGGCCGCTGTCCGGCAGCAGGACGACGACCACGTCGTCCGGGCCGAGCCCTTCGGCCACCTTCAGCGCCGCGACCACGGCCATGCCGCAGGAGCCGCCGACGAGCAGGCCCTCCTCCTTGGCGAGACGGCGCGTCATCTGGAAGGAGTCCTTGTCGGACACGGCGACGATCTCGTCGGTCACGGTCCGGTCGTACGCGGTCGGCCAGAAGTCCTCGCCGACGCCCTCGACGAGGTAGGGACGGCCGGAGCCGCCGGAGTAGACGGAGCCCTCCGGGTCAGCGCCGATGATCTTGACCTTGCCGTCGCTGACCTCCTTCAGGTAGTTGCCGGTCCCGGAGATCGTGCCGCCGGTGCCGACGCCCGCGACGAAATGGGTGATCTTCCCGTCCGTCTGGTCCCACAGCTCGGGACCGGTGGTCTCGTAGTGCGAACGCGGGTTGTTCGGGTTGGAGTACTGGTCGGGCTTCCAGGCGCCGGGCGTCTCGCGGACCAGCCGGTCGGAGACGTTGTAGTACGAGTCGGGGTGCTCGGGGTCGACGGCCGTGGGGCACACGACGACCTCGGCTCCGTACGCCCGGAGCACATTGATCTTGTCCGTGGACACCTTGTCCGGGCAGACGAAGATGCACTTGTAGCCCTTCTGCTGGGCCACGATCGCCAGGCCGACGCCGGTGTTGCCGCTGGTCGGCTCCACGATCGTGCCGCCGGGCTGGAGCGCCCCGCTCTCCTCGGCCGCCTCGATCATGCGCAGCGCGATCCGGTCCTTCACCGACCCGCCGGGGTTGAAGTACTCGACCTTGGCCAGGACGGTCGCCTGAATGCCTGTGGTGACGCTGTTCAGCTTCAGCAGCGGGGTATTGCCGACGAGACTGATCATCGAGTGGTGGATACGCACAATGTTCTCCGGGATCTCCGTAGGTATGCGGCCAGCCTAAGCGGAGCAGCGAGTGATTGGGCGACGGTTGCCACGGGGCAGTTAGCTGGTGACTGAAGCTGAGCTACGAGGAGGTGGCTGGGACTGTGTCGAGGGCGAGGGTGGCACGGCGCATCGCGGCGGGCGCGGCCTACGGGGGCGGCAGTATCGGCCTTCTCGGAGCGGCGGCAGTGGGACTTGTACTGGCGGAGGTCCAGCTGGCGAAGCGCTCCGTGGGCGGGGGCACGGCCCCTCTTCCACCGCGCGGCGACGGGCTCTACGGGCTGGCCTTCGGGCGCAGCAATCCGCTGGTCCTCGGCGTACTGGGGGACTCGACGGCGGCGGGGCAGGGCGTACGGCGGGCCGGCCAGACGCCGGGGGCTCTGCTGGCGTCCGGGCTGGCGGCGGTGGCCGAGCGGGCGGTGGAGGTCCGCAACGTGGCGCTGCCGGGGGCGCAGTCGGACGACCTGGAGCGACAGGTGACGGCACTGCTCGCGGACCGGACGCGGACACCGGACGTCTGCGTGATCATGATCGGCGCGAACGACGTCACGCACCGGATGCCGCCCACGCAGTCCGTCCGCCATCTCGCGGCCGCGGTGCGCAGGCTGCGTACGGCGGGTGCGGAGGTGGTGGTCGGCACGTGCCCGGATCTCGGCACGATCGAGCCGGTCTACCAGCCGCTGCGGTTTTTGGCGCGAAGAGTCTCACGGCAGCTGGCCGCGGCGCAGACGATCGTGGTCGTCGAGCAGGGCGGCCGCACGGTGTCGCTGGGCGACCTGCTGGGGCCGGAGTTCGCGGCGAACCCGCGGGAGATGTTCGGCGCGGACAACTACCACCCGTCGGCGGAGGGCTACGCGACGGCGGCGATGGCGATGCTGCCGACGCTGTGCGCGGTGCTCGGCGTCTGGCCGGAGTCGGACCGCCTGGAGGCGGACCGCCACGAGGACATGCTCCCGGTGGCGAAGGCGGCGGCGACGGCGGCGAAGGTGGCGGGCACGGAGGTCACGGGGGCGAGGGCGCCCTGGGCTCTGCTGAAGCACCGCCGACGCCGCCGCCTCCCGACCCCGGCACCAACCCCGGAACCGTCTCCGGCACCGGAGGCGAGGCGGGGGTAGCTGCCCGATGCCGTGCGGCGCGGGCGTGCATGGTCCCGCTCCGGGGTGCCCGGTGGCGTGTGGTGCGGGTTCCGGGGCCCCTTCGGGCTCGACTCCTCGGCGTCGGCGGCGATGAGGGGTCCGTAAGGGCACCCGGTGTTGGCCGCCAATCGGGGGTTCGCCCGCGAAGCCACCCACCGGACAGCAACCACCAACGCCCCCTGGCCCACGTTCACCACGGACGCTGGAAACGCGGGGACGACCCTGCACCGCCCCTCCCCACCGGACGGGATGCGGTGCGTGGGGGTCCGCCCGCGCAACCTGAAATGGGGGTCCTCACCGCCCCGGAACCGTGCGGGCCCAAGCCGCGGCGGGAACGGTGGCCGTGGACTGCGCGCCGAAGCCGCCGAAGCCGGGGTGAGGGGCGCCCACCCCACCGCCCGGTGCGGCGGGAAGCCGCAGGAGCGTGGGCGTGCGGGAAGCCGACATCCAGGAGGGCCGGGGCGAAGCACCGCGCTTTTCGCTCCGCGGCGAAGCCGCAGGAGTATGGGGTGTGGGGCGCCGGCCCACCACCCCGGGGGTCTGGCGGCGCAGCCCCCAGTTTCGGGATGGGGGTACCTCCCACGGCCGCCAGGCCGTAGGGGGAGGGCGGGGTGGGGGACAAACCCCCGCCCACCAACTGAGCGCTCGCTTAGAAAAGAGGCCCGCATCACACGCCCCGCCCCGTGACCACAGCCATACGTACCGGTAACTTCCCAGACAGCGCCCCCTACCCGCCCCGCACACCATGGAGCCGTGATGCCCGAAGCCGTGATCGTCTCAGCCGCCCGCTCCCCCATCGGCCGGGCCTTCAAGGGCTCCCTGAAGGACCTGCGTGCCGACGATCTGACCGCCACCATCATTCAGACCGCCCTCGCCAAGGTCCCCGAGCTCGACCCCAAGGACATCGACGACCTGATGCTCGGCTGCGGTCTGCCCGGTGGCGAGCAGGGGCACAATCTCGGGCGCATCGTCGCCGTGCAGATGGGGATGGACCACCTTCCCGGCTGTACGGTCACCCGCTACTGCTCCTCCTCCCTGCAGACCAGCCGCATGGCGCTGCACGCCATCAAGGCCGGCGAGGGCGACGTGTTCATCTCCGCCGGTGTCGAGATGGTGTCCCGGTTCGTGAAGGGCAACTCCGACAGCCTTCCGGAGACGCACAACCCGCTCTTCGCCGAGGCCGAGGCCCGTACCGCCTCCGTCGCCGAGAACGGCGCCGCCGACTGGCACGACCCCCGCGAGGACGGCCTGGTCCCCGACGCGTACATCACCATGGGCCAGACCGCCGAGAACCTGGCCCGCCTCAAGGGCGTGACGCGCCAGGACATGGACGAGTTCGGCGTACGGTCGCAGAACCTCGCCGAGGAAGCCCTCAAGAACGGCTTCTGGGAGCGCGAGATCACCCCTGTGACGACTCCGGACGGCACGGTCGTCTCCAAGGACGACGGCCCGCGCGCGGGCGTCACCCTGGAGGCCGTGCAGGGCCTGAAGCCGGTCTTCCGCCCCGACGGCTTCGTGACCGCCGGAAACTGCTGCCCGCTCAACGACGGCGCCGCCGCCCTGGTGATCATGTCCGACACCAAGGCACGCGAGCTGGGTCTGACCCCGCTGGCCCGGATCGTCTCCACCGGCGTCTCCGGCCTGTCCCCCGAGATCATGGGCTACGGGCCGGTCGAGGCGTCCAAGCAGGCGCTGAAGCGGGCGGGTCTGACCGTCGGCGACATCGACCTGGCCGAGATCAACGAGGCATTCGCCGCCCAGGTCATCCCCTCCTACCGGGACCTCGGCCTGGACCTGGAGAAGGTCAACGTCAACGGTGGCGCCATCGCCGTCGGCCACCCCTTCGGCATGACCGGCGCGCGGATCACCGGCACGCTGATCAACAGCCTCCAGTTCCACGACAAGCAGTTCGGTCTGGAGACCATGTGCGTCGGTGGCGGCCAGGGCATGGCGATGGTCATCGAGCGCCTGAGCTGAGCGGCAACGGAGAGACGTTTCGGCCCCGCGCGGAACTCAACTCGTGACTGAATCTCCCCCAGGATGTGACCTGTCTCCTGGGGGAGAGCCATTCCCCCAGGTCAAGGCACCTTTCGGCTTAAACACCGGGCACAAAGTCCTGTCCAATTCGTGACGTAATGCACTGACAGGGGGCGCGGGCTCACCGCAAGCTGATGTAGGAAGTCGGGGGATCGATTGAAACCAGGAGTACGTCAGTGAGCGCCATGTCTATTGCCCTGCTGCTGACCACGGCCGCCGCCACCGCCGTGGGCGCCGCTGCCCTGCACGCCGCCCATGGGCTCCGTAAGCAGGTCACGGCCCTGCGCAGTGAGCTGGCCGTGCACGGCGGCGGCCGTCTCGCGACCGTGCCGCAGGCCCGTCCCACCCCCGCCGCCGAGATACGCGCCGCGGTCGCCGAGGCACTGGCCGAGGAGCGCGAGCGCGAGCTGGCCGAGGCCCGCGCCTTCTGGGCCGCGCAGGAGTCGCGCGACGCCGCGGACGCGCCGTCGCTGCTGGGCGGTCTGGCCGCGCCGGGCGACGAGCTGCCCCCGTTCTACGTACCCCGCCAGGCCGACTTCGTGAGCCTTGAGGCGATGGACTTCGAGGCGGTCGAGGCGCTGGACGACCTGGCGGATCTGCCCGAGGTGACGGAGTTCGCCGAGGACTCCCCCGAACTGGCCGCGGCCCGCCGCCGCCACCCCTCGCACCCGGACTTCGTCCCGGTCCAGACCCCGGTCGTCACCGACCACGAGCGCACCGTGGCCCGCCTGGAGGAGCTCGCCGAGACGCGCACGGAGCTCGCGGACGTACGTCCCGGGCCGCTGGGCACGCTCGACGTGTACGTCTTCGCGGACGGCACGACGCTGTGCATGACCCCCGGTCACCGCGAGACCGCCGAGAGGCTCGCCGAGGCGCTGCGGGTGGGCGAGGCCCCCGTACTGCTGGGCGGCTCCGGCGTCTCGGGCGCCTACGCCCTGACGTTCGCGTGCGGCGAGGAGAGCGTCTACATCCTCGCGGACCGCGTCATCGCCTCGCTGTAACCCGGTCCCTGCCCGCGACGGCCAGTCCCGCGGGCTCCACGCCCCCACAGAGCCCCACACGGGCCATTCGGCCCCCGGGCTACAGCCCCGCCCGGCCCACCGCCTCACGCACCAGATTCACGGCCTCGTCAACCTCCGCCACGGAACCGGACGGGGCCATTCTCATTGCCTCGGCCAAATCTCGCCCGGCCACCATCAGCTGATCCGCGACCGCAAACAGACCCGCCTCCGGCATGATCCTCGGCTCGCTTCCGGGGGCCTCGATGCGCTGGGCACGCAGTGCCAACTCCCTGGCCAGCGCGAGGCCTTCGGCCGCCGCACCACGCTGCAGCCGGCTCTGCGGAGCGGCTCTCAAACGGTCGGCGAAGCGGTCTACCGCGGCCGTCAGCTCACTCGTATCAAGCACCCCGCGACCCTATGCGCCGAGACCGCACTGTTGCCAATACGCGAACGCTCAGGCACGGTGGCGTGAAGGAGCACACGCGCAACGCGTCCGGAGGCGCCGATGTCCCAAGTCTTCTCCGAAGAGACCCATCGAAATCTGCTCTCCCGAATCCCTCACTGCACCGGTCGTGAAATCTCCGACTGGCTTCGCACCGTCGAGGAGGGCCCATCCCTCTTCCGCTTCGAGGAGAAGGTCAGCTGGCTCCGGAGCGAGCACAATCTCGCTTACGGACATGCCAAAGCGATCATCCATGAGTACGACCTGAGGCGCGCCGCGCGCAAACTGCTCTAGGTCTCGAGACGCCGAAGGGCCCGCCCGGCTCTCGCCGTACGGGCCCTTCGTCACACCTGTGGCAACCGGTCCCGCTAGTCGTCGCCGCTGAAGATCGCGACCAGTCGCAGCATCTCCAGGTAGATCCAGACCAGCGACATCGTCAGACCGAAGGCCGCGAGCCAGGACTCCTCACGGGGAGCGCCGTAGGCGATGCCGTCCTCGATCTGCTTGAAGTCCAGCGTCAGGAAGAAGCAGCCGATCAGGATCGCGAGGATGCCCACGATCGCGCCGAGCGGGCCGAAGCTGCGCAGACCGCCGTCCTCGGCGACGCCGAAGACCACCAGCAGGAGGTTCACGGCCATCACGACGATGAAGGCGATCGCGATGGTCATACCGATGCGGGCATACCGGGCGGTGACCCGGATCCAGCGCTGCTTGTACATGAAGAGCGTGGCGCCGCTGACCGCCATGGTGCCCAGCACGGCCTGGAAGGGCGCACCCGACCAGACGCTGTTGTACATCTCGCTGATCACGCCGAGGAAAATGCCCTCGAACGCGGCATAACCGATGATCAGCGCGGGCGAAGCGGTCCGCTTGAAGGACTGGACGATCGCGAGAACGAACGCCACAAGTGCGGCGCCGAAGGCGAGCGCATAGCTGGTGGACGAGACGGGCAGCAGCGTCCAGGCCAGGATCGCGCCGACGGTGACGGTGCCCAGGGTGATGGCGGTACGCGAGACGACGTCGTCCATCGTCATGGCGTTGGTGCGCGCGGGCGCCGGGGCGCCGTACTGCGTGTCCGCCGGAGCGTAGGGGTTGGTGGCGTACGGGTTGCCCGCGCCCTGTGCGTAGGGGTTGGTTCCTACGGCGGGGCCCCCGGCCTGCGGCTGCTGCGCGTTGAATCCCGCGTAGCCGTTGTCGCGGCTGAACCCCCGTCGCGAGAAGACCGGGTTACTGCTCCTCATCTCACTCCTCCATGGCCACCCTGCGCGGCCTTGGAGCCAGAGTAATGGGCAAGCAAAAGGAACGCCCTAGTGCTCGGGGAGGATCTTTCCGCGATCGTGACCGGGATCGCGTCCGAATCAAGACCGGTACCGGCGCCGCCCGGGCGGTTCGACCGGGCGGCGAAGTGCCCGGAGCCGGACTTGAACCGGCACGCCCCCGAGGGGCAGCGAGGTTTAAGCTCGCCGTGTCTGCATTCCACCATCCGGGCATGGCGTGCGGTCCGCGTTGGCACCCGAGCCTATCCGGGTAGATCGCCCGGCCTACGGGCCCGTGGCCCGAAGTTGTCTTATTTTACTGGCGCCTGAGGGTGCGTCAGTGCAGGTGGCGGCGCATTCTTGGCCGCCCTGCCGGGTCGGCTGACGCCGTCTCACGTACACCGGAATGACGGAAAGTCGCCGCCCGTCACCCTCCTCGGGTCTCAGGGACGCCGTCATACCAAAGGAGGACGATCGAGCCCGGCGGTCCGACCCAAGTGGCCCCCTGGAACGGGCACCGGGACTGACGATCCGCCGCGCGGCAGCGGACACGATGGGGTGGTCCCCACGACACATCCCGACAGGAGCCCTCCTCGTGACCACCACTCCCATCGCTCACCGCGCCACCGCAGTGGCCGCCCGCGCCACGGATCTGTCCAAGGTGTACGGACAGGGCGAGACCCAGGTGGTCGCGCTGGACCGGGTGACCGTCGACTTCCGGCAGGCGGAGTTCACCGCGATCATGGGGCCCTCGGGCTCCGGCAAGTCCACGCTGATGCACTGCGTGGCCGGCCTCGACAGCTTCAGCTCCGGATCCGTACGGATCGGTGAGACCGAGCTCGGCTCGCTCAAGGACAAGCAGCTGACCCAGCTGCGCCGGGACAAGATCGGCTTCATCTTCCAGGCGTTCAACCTGCTGCCGACGCTCACCGCGCTGGAGAACATCACGCTCCCGATGGACATCGCGGGCCGCAAGCCCGACAAGCAGTGGCTGGAGCAGGTCATCGAGATGGTGGGCCTGCGGGACCGGCTCAGCCACCGCCCCACGGAGCTCTCCGGCGGCCAGCAGCAGCGCGTCGCCGTCGCCCGCGCCCTCGCCTCGCAGCCCGACATCATCTTCGGCGATGAGCCGACCGGAAACCTGGACTCGCGCTCGGGCGCCGAGGTGCTGGGCTTCCTGCGCAATTCGGTACGGGAGCTGGGCCAGACCGTCGTCATGGTCACCCACGACCCGGTGGCCGCCTCCTATGCCGACCGGGTGATCTTCCTGGCGGACGGCCGGATCGTCGACGAGATGCTCAGCCCCACCGCCGACGGCGTCCTCGACCGGATGAAGGAGTTCGACTCCAAGGGCCGGACCAGCTGAACGGCCGACGCTGCTCCTCCCCCTAGGACCCAGAACCCCGGCTCTCACCTCAGGACTGACACAGACATGTTCCGTACCGCCCTGCGCAATGTGCTCGCGCACAAAGCCAGGCTGCTGATGACCGTCCTCGCCGTGATGCTCGGCGTGGCCTTCGTCTCCGGCACCCTGGTCTTCACCGACACCCTCGGCAACGCCTACCGCAACCAGTCGGCCAAGAGTTACGACAACGTCGCGGTCGCCGTCACGACGTACGCCGACCAGAACGACCCCGGGATCGACGCCAAGACGCTGGAGAAGATCCGGGGTCTGGAAGGGGTCGCCGGTGCCACCGGACGGGTCTCCGGCTTCGCCGGGGTCGCCGACCAGGACGGCAAGCTGATCGGCAACGGCTGGTCCAACACCGGCGCGAACTTCGCCCCCGGCAAGGACGGCAAGGACCCCGCCTACACCTTCACCGACGGTTCGGGGCCGCAGCAGGACTCCCAGATCGCCCTCGACGAGGACTCCGCCGACAAGGGCAAGTACCGGGTCGGGGACACCGTGCGGGTCGCCGGGAACGGCCCGGCGAAGGAGTACACCCTCTCCGGTGTCTTCACCACCGAGGACGGCGCCGTCAACGCGGGCGGCAGCCTCGTCCTCTTCAACACCCCCGTCGCGCAGAAGCTCTATCTGCGGCCCGGCCACTACAAGGACGTCACGATCGCAGCCGCGGCCGGGGCCTCCGACCAGAAGATCCTGGACGCGGTCAAGCCGCTGCTGCCCAAGGACGCCCGGGCGCAGACCGGTAAGGCGCTCGCCGACCAGCAGGCCCGGGAGATCGAGCAGGGCCTGTCCAACCTCAACACGATGCTCCTCGCCTTCGCGGCCATCGCCCTCTTCGTCGGCATCTTCCTGATCGCCAACACCTTCACCATGCTGGTCGCCCAGCGCACCAGGGAGCTGGCGCTGATGCGCGCCGTCGGTGCCTCGCGCCGGCAGGTCAAGCGCTCCGTGATGCTGGAGGCCCTGGTCGTCGGCACCCTCGCCTCGGTGATCGGCTTCGTCCTCGGTATCGGTCTCGCGACCGGGCTGCGCTCGGCGATGACCTCCTTCGGCGCGAAGGTGCCGGCCGGTCCGCTGGTGATCTCGCCCACCGCGGTCATCGCCGCGCTCGCGGTCGGCGTCCTCGTCACCGTGCTCGCCGCGTGGCTGCCCGCCCGCCGGGCCGCGAAGATCCCGCCGGTAGCGGCGATGGGCAGCGCCCATCTGCCCGCGACGACCAAGTCCCTGGTCGTACGCAACAGCATCGGCAGCGTCATCATGCTGGCCGGCATGGCGGCGATCTTCGCCGGTGCGGCGATGGGCAAGGACGACGGCCGGATGATGATCGGCGGCGGCGCGTTCCTGGCGCTGATCGGCATCATCGTGGTGATCCCGCTGCTGTCCCGTCCGGTCATCGCGCTGGCGCGGCCGCTGCTGGACCGGGTCTTCGGAGTCTCGGGCAAGCTGGCCGGGCAGAACGCGGTCCGCAACCCCCGCCGTACCGGAGCCACCGCATCGGCGCTGTCGATCGGCCTCACCCTGGTCACCGGTCTCACGGTCATCGGCGTCACGCTGGGCCAGGCCATCGACAAGACGACCACGGACAACATCCGCGCCGACTACATGGTCACCATGGCCGGAGGCGGCGGCCTCGACAAGTCGGCGCTGACCGCGCTGGAGAAGGCGAAGGGTGTCAGCGCGGTCTCCGCGAATCAGGCCACCTCGCTGCAGATCAAGGACGAGTACCACTCCGTCTCCGCGGTCACCCCCGGGGACGTGGAGAAGGTCTTCGCCCTGAAGCCCGTCAGCGGCTCGATGTCGACGCTCGGCAAGGGTCAGATCGCGGTCGCCGAGAAGACCGCCAAGTCCAACGGCTGGAAGGCCGGGGACACCCTGCCGGTGAAGTTCGGTGACCACAGCGAGGGCGGCAAGGCAGAGACCAGGAATCTGACGGTCGGAGCGGTCTACCAGGACAACGAGTTCCTCTCGCCGGTCCTGGTGCCCAAGTCGCTGATCGCGCCCTTCGAGACGAAGCCGTACATCCCCGAGATCTGGGTGAAGATGGACGGCGGAGCGAGCGAGGCGAACGAGCAGGCGCTGGTGGACGCGCTGGGAAACAGCCCGGCGATGAGCGTCATGGACCGCCAGGACATCCGGAACATGTTCGGCGGCATGATCAACACGATGCTGAACATCATGTACGGACTGCTGGCGATGGCCCTGATCATCGCGGTGCTCGGCGTCATCAACACCCTCGCGATGTCCGTCTTCGAGCGTCAGCAGGAGATCGGCATGCTGCGGGCGATCGGCCTCGACCGCCGCAAGGTCAAGCGCATGATCCGCCTGGAGGCGGTGGTGATCTCGCTCTTCGGCGCGGTGATCGGCATCGGGCTCGGGTCCTTCCTGGCCTGGGCGCTGGGCGAGACGCTCAAGTCGGAGATCCCCGAATACGCGCTGGTCGTGCCGTGGGACCGGATCGGGATCTTCCTGCTGCTGGCCGGAGTGGTCGGGGTGCTGGCCGCGATGTGGCCCGCGCGCAGCGCCGCGAAGCTGAACATGCTGACGGCGATCAAGACGGAGTAGCGATACGGATGCCGAGGGGCCCCGCGACCGGTGTGGTCGCGGGGCCTCTCGCATGTCCTCAAGTCCAGGTGCGGGTGCGCAGCGGCAGCCCTGAGGCACCGCTCCCGGGTGTCTTCACGGCGAGGATCTGGTTGACGCCGATCTTGTTGCGCTCGAAGGAGATCGCGCAGGCGGCCATGTAGAGCCGCCAGACGCGGGCGCGTCCGGGTGAGCTGTGGCGTACGGCCTGGTCCCAGTCGGCCTCGAGGTTGGCGACCCAGCGGCGCAGGGTGAGGGCGTAGTGCTCGCGGATCGCCTCGACGTCACGCACCTCGAAGCCGGCCGCCTCAAGGCTGGTGACGGTACGGCCGAGGGGCGCGAGCTCGCCGTCGGGGAAGACGTAGCGGTCGATGAACTCGTCCACGTGGTAGGCGGATTCGTTCTCCTCCGGAGGGCGGGCGATCTGGTGGTTGAGGAGCCGGCCGCCGGGCTCCAGCAGCGAGAAGAGCTGTTCGGCGTACTGGTGGTAGCGGACCTGGCCGACGTGTTCGGCCATGCCGATGGAGGAAATGGCGTCGTACGGACCGTCCCTGACGTCCCGGTAGTCCTGGACGCGGATCTCGATCCGGTCGGTGAGTCCCTCTTCGGCGATGCGCTTGCGGGCGAACGCGGCCTGCTCACGGGAGAGGGTGATGCCGGTGACCTGAACGCCGTACTCGCGGGCGGCGTGCATGGCCATGGAGCCCCAGCCGCAGCCGACGTCGAGCAGCCGGTCGCCCTCCTTGAGGCCGAGCTTGCGGCAGACGAGGTCGAGCTTGTCGCGCTGGGCGTCCTCGAGGGTGCCGCCGTCGTGCCAGTAGGCGCAGGAGTAGACCATGGACGGCCCGAGGACGAGCTCGTAGAAGGGGTTGCCGACGTCGTAGTGGTGGCTGATGGCCTTCTTGTCGCGGCGCTTGGTGTGCAACGGCCCGGCGCGGCGGCGGACCTCCTCGGCGGGCGGAGGCGGGGGCGGCAGCGCGCCGCCGATCTTCAGCAGGCCGCGGGCGGCGGCCCGCAGGCGGGGGTCGCGCAGGGGGTGGCCGGACGCGGGTCTCGCCTCGCCGCGCTCCCAGATGATCCCGGAGAGCAGATCAAGGGCGGCGTACAGATCGCCTTCGACGTCGATCTCCCCGGCCACCCAGGCCCGCGCGAGCCCGAGCTCGCCGGGCCGCCACAGCAGCCGGCGCAGGGCGCGGCGGTGCCGGACGACGAGTACGGGAGCGCCTGGAGGCCCGGACTCACTGCCGTCCCAGGCCCGGATACGAACCGGGAGCGGGGCCCCCAGCAACTCCTCGGCAAGAGTGGTCAGCCGCATCGCGGCGTCGCCCATGGCGCACACCTCCGTGACGATGGATCCCAGAAATGCTCCGGCACCGTGCCGCGCATGTGGCAGCGCGATGCACTCCTGGGAACAATCCGACCACCCTGCGTGCTTCCCGGGCACGCGCAATGCCCAAGCAATTTACCTGCACCCCACACCTACCGGCCACCGCACGCCCGCGCACAAGGCGCACGCGCCGGGCGGCACGACGAGTCGACCCGATTGCCGTCAACCCGAGGCCAACGCCGCACCCAGCAGCACCGCGAGGCGCCGGAGGAGTGGGGGACCCGTACCCCCACGCCAACCAAGGGGCGGGTGGGTGGGAAAAGACCCCCAGGCACAGCGAAGGGGCCGCCCGCACCACGGATGGCGGGCGGCCCCTCGCTGAAAACGCCCGGGCTAGGAGGCCTTCGCCTTCTCCGGGGCCGGCGCGGACGCCGACGGCGCCGGCTTGGCCGCCTCGTAGAACTCCTCGCGCGGCGACTCCATCGCGCCGAGCGAGACCACCTCGCGCTTGAGGAACATCGCCAGTGTCCAGTCCGCGAAGACCCGGATCTTACGGTTCCACGTCGGCATCGCCAGACCGTGGTAGCCGCGGTGCATGTACCACGCCAGACGGCCCTTGAGCTTGATCTTCATCTTGCCCATGACGATCATCGCGACGCCCTTGTGCAGGCCGAGCCCGGCCACCGCACCCTTGTTGGCGTGGCTGTACTCCTTCTGCGGGAAGCCCCGCATGCCGGAGATGACGTTGTCGCCGAGGAGCTTCGCCTGCCGCAGCGCGTGCTGCGCGTTCGGCGGGCACCAGGCGTTCTCGACACCGGCCTTGCGCGCCGCCACGTCCGGGACCTGTGCGTTGTCGCCCGCGGCCCAGATGTAGTCGGTGCCCTGGACCTGCAGCGTCGTCTGCGTGTCGACGTGGCCGCGCGGACCGAGCGGCAGGCCGTAGCGGGCCAGCGCCGGGTTCGGCTTGACGCCGGCCGTCCAGACGATGGTGTTGGAGTCGGCCTCAAGGCCGTTCTTCAGCACCACGTGGCCGTCCACGCAGGAGTCCATCGAGGTCGACAGGTAGATCTCGATGCCGCGGCCCTCGAGGTGCTCCTTGCCGTACTTGCCCAGCTTCGGGCCCACCTCGGGAAGGATCTTGTCGGCCGCGTCGACCAGGATGAAGCGCATGTCCTCGCGCTTGACGCTGGTGTAGTACTTGGCCGCGTCGCGCGCCAGGTCCTCCACCTCGCCGATGGTCTCCGCACCGGCGAAGCCGCCACCCACGAAGACGAAGGTCAGCGCCTTGCGGCGGACCTCCTCGTCCGTCGTCGAGTCGGCCTTGTCGAGCTGCTCGAGTACGTGGTTGCGCAGCCCGATGGCCTCCTCGATGCCCTTCATACCGATGCCCTGCTCGGCGAGGCCGGGGATCGGGAAGGTACGGGAGACCGCGCCGAGCGCGATGATCAGGTAGTCGAACGGCAGCTCGTACGCCTCGCCGACCAGCGGCGAGATCGTCGCGACCTTGCGGTCCTGATCGATGGTGGTGACTCGGCCGGTGAGCACCTCAGCCTTGGGCAGCACGCGTCGCAGCGGGACGACGACATGCCGAGGCGAGATGCTGCCTGCGGCAGCTTCGGGGAGGAAGGGCTGGTACGTCATGTACGAGCGCGGGTCCACGACCGTGACGGTCGCTTCCGCATAACGCATCTTCTTCAGAATGCGTCGAGCTGCGTACAGGCCTACGTACCCACCGCCTACTACGAGGATCCTGGGACGCTCCGTGGTGCTCATGGCATCGAGTATCCACCCCCCTAGTAGGGGTCGCTCGTGAGCCCCTTCACAAGCACTGGACCCACCTGTGCTACACTGCGCGGCCCACGTGATCGAGGTCATGGCGCGGCCATGGAACCCAGACGCAGTGGCGAACGTTGTTCACCCCTCGTGAGCTGGCCCCTAAGCGGCCGCCCCAGGGTGAACCAACGCCCCTGCCCCCACCCGCCCGACGCGCCGTGCGGCACCGGGAATCCGCGCCCCCGGGCCCGACGATCGGGCCGACGGGGCCTTTCAGCCCCTCACGACCCCCATCAGGGACCTTTTCCTTGTGAAGAAGTTCACGAAGTTCCTTGCCCGGCGACCGACCAGGCGATCCCGTCCAGGATGTCGTGCTCGCTGACGACCACTTCGCGCGCCCCGATCCGCTCCATGATCGTGAGCAGTACGAGCGCTCCGGCACCGATGACGTCCACCCGTCCTGGGTGCATCACGGGGATGGCCGCGCGCTCGTCGTGGGTGGAATTCAGCAGTGATTCGGTGATCGCGCGGACCTGCTCGTAGGAGATCACCGAGTGATGGATCGCCTCCGACTCGTACTCCTGAAGGACCAGCGCGATCCCCGCGATCGTGGTGACGGAACCGGCGAGACCGACCAGCGTGCGGGCCTCGCGCAGCGGCACGGTCTCCTCCGCCAGGTCGAGCGCCGCCTCGATGTCCGCGCGCACGGCGGCGATCTGCTCCGGCGTCGCCGGGTCGCTCAGCGCGTGCCGTTCGGTCAGCCGTACGCAGCCGATGTCGACGGACCGGGCCGCACGCACATGAGAGGCGCCGACGACGAACTCCGTCGAACCGCCGCCGATGTCCACGACCAGCCGCTCCTCGTGGCCGGGCAGACCGCCGGTCGCACCGGTGAAGGAGAACTCCGCCTCCTGGTCGCCGGTGATCACCTCGGGCTCCACGCCCAGGATGTCGAGCACCCCGCGCACGAAGTCGTCGCGATTCTCGGCGTCGCGCGATGCGGAGGTGGCCACGAAGCGGAGCTTCTCGGCGCCGTACTGCTTGATCAGCGCGGCGTACTCGCGGCACGCGGCGAAGGTGCGCTCCAGGGCGTCCGGCGCGAGCCGGCCGGTCTTGTCGACGCCCTGACCGAGCCGGACGATGATCATCCGCCGGTCCAGGTCGACGAGTTCACCGGTCTCACGGTCGACGTCGGCGACGAGCAGGCGGATGGAGTTGGTACCGCAGTCGACGGCCGCGACCCGGGTCACTGCTTGTCCCCTTCTTCACAAGGGGTCACACACGGCCCCTTGCGCCACCACTCGGGCAGCATCGCGATCGCCTCGTCGCCCAGCGGATTGACGCCGGGCCCCGCCGCGAGCGAGTGGCCGACCAGCACGTGCAGACACTTCACCCGGTCCGGCATACCGCCGGCGCTGGGGAAGTCCTTCAGCTCCTCGATCGCGTCGCGGCGCGCGATGTAGTCCTCGTGCGCGGCCCGGTACGCGGCGGCCAGCTCCGGATCGGCCGCCAGGCGCTCGGTCATCTCCTTCATCACGCCGTTTGCCTCCAGCGTGCCGATCGCCGAAGCGGCCCGCGGGCAGGTCAGGTAGTACAGCGTCGGGAAGGGTGTGCCGTCGGGAAGCCGGGGCGCGGTCTCGACGACGTCCGGCTGTCCGCAGGGGCAGCGGTGCGCGATCGAGCGCAGCCCGCGCGGCGGCCGGCCGAGCTGCTCCTTGAACGCGGCGATGTCCGCGTCGGTCGGCTCGGTCGGTGCGGTGGTGGGAGGAGGGGTGTCCATGCCTGCCTTGGCTCTAACAGTTCTACGGTTCTACTTGCGGCGGTCGGCGTTGTCGACGCCGTCCCAGACGTTGGAGTACCAGGGGCGGTCGGCCGCCCCCTCTTCCGTACGGCGCTGCTCCGCCGCCTCGGGGTCGATCATGGTGTAGCCGGTCTCGCCCGGAAGCACGAGATGCAGGTGCTCGCGGGCCAGGCGCTTGACGTACTGGTCGTCCTGGAGGCGCGCCTTCTCGTCCCGGAGCCGTTCCACCTGCTCCCGGGCGTCCGCCATCCGGCGCTGCTCGTCGGCGATGTCGGCGCGCTGCGACACGTACTGCCGCATCGGATAGGCGAGCGCGACGACCAGCGAGCAGACCACCAGCGTCAGGAAGGCCGCGCGTCCGGTCAGCCGGGAGCGGCGGGCCTGGCGGCGGCTCTGGGAGCGGTAGACGCGAGCGGCGGTCTGCTCGCCGAGCAGCCGAATCCTGGTCGCGGTGGAGAACCGATCCCGGTCCTTCCCGGCCATGTCCCGCCTCCCCATTACGTACGTACGTCCCCGGACACGGTACGGGACCGCGGCCGGGGACGTGACGACGACGGGCTGGTCAGCCCTTGAAGCGCGGGAACGCCGAGCGGCCCGCGTACACCGCGGCGTCGTCGAGGATCTCCTCGATGCGCAGCAGCTGGTTGTACTTGGCCACGCGCTCGGAACGGGCCGGGGCGCCGGTCTTGATCTGGCCGCAGTTGGTCGCGACGGCCAGGTCGGCGATGGTGACGTCCTCGGTCTCGCCGGAGCGGTGGGACATCATGCACTTGAAGCCGCTGCGCTGGGCGAGCTCCACGGCGTCCAGGGTCTCGGTCAGCGAACCGATCTGGTTGACCTTGACGAGCAGGGCGTTGGCCGCGCCGTCCTCGATACCGCGGGCCAGGCGCTCCGGGTTGGTGACGAAGAGGTCGTCGCCGACGATCTGGACCTTGGTGCCCAGCTTGTCGGTGAGGACCTTCCAGCCGGCCCAGTCGTCCTCGAACAGCGGGTCCTCGATGGAGACCAGCGGGTAGGAGGCGACGAGGTCCTCGTAGTACTCGGTCATCTCGGCGGCCGAGCGGGACTTGCCCTCGAACTCGTACGTGCCGTCCTTGTAGAACTCGGACGCGGCGACGTCGAGCGCGAGCGCGATGTCCTTGCCGGGGGCGTAACCGGCTTCCTTGATGGCCTCGAGGATCAGGTCCAGCGCGGCGCGGTTCGACTCGAGGTTCGGCGCGAAGCCGCCCTCGTCGCCGAGACCGGTGGACAGACCCTTGGTCTTCAGGACCTTCTTCAGCGTGTGGTAGACCTCGGCGCCCCAGCGCAGGGCCTCGGAGAAGGACTCCGCGCCGATCGGGGCGATCATGAACTCCTGGATGTCCACATTGGAGTCGGCGTGCGAGCCGCCGTTCAGGATGTTCATCATCGGAACGGGCAGCAGGTGCGCGTTCGGGCCGCCCAGGTAGCGGAAGAGCGGCAGGTCGGAGGCCTCGGAGGCGGCGTGCGCCACGGCGAGCGAGACACCGAGGATGGCGTTGGCGCCGAGCGAGGACTTGTCCGGGGTGGCGTCCAGGTCGAACATCGCCTGGTCGATCAGGCGCTGCTCGGTGGCGTCGTAGCCGACGAGCTCCGGGCCGATCTGCTCGATGACGGCGAGGACGGCCTTCTCGACGCCCTTGCCCTGGTAGCGGTTCTGGTCACCGTCGCGGAGCTCGAGAGCCTCGAACGCACCGGTGGAGGCGCCGGACGGAACAGCAGCACGGCCCGTGCTGCCGTCGTCGAGGCCAACCTCGACCTCGACCGTGGGATTGCCTCGGGAGTCCAGGATTTCCCGGGCTACGACGACGTCGATGGACGGCACGAGCATCTCCTTCTGGGATGTGACGCTAAAAGTGCAGGGTCTCTTTGGCCTTGCGGCAAGAGCCTAACCGGCGCGGGAGCATCGGTCGGCAGATGCCCGCCCGCTGGGACGAAAAAGGGCATGAAGAGGCTCGACGCAGGACAAACAGCGCGTGAACTACCTGGGGGTAACAGACAGAACCCCGGCCCGGCACGCTCGGGGGAAGCGCGCGGGGCCGGGGTGGCTCTGGGGGATGAGGGCCCGCGGGGTCCGGTGGTCCGCCGGGTCCACCGGAGTCCCAGGGCTCCTCGGGTCAGCTCAGGTGGAGCTGCTGGCCCGGGAAGATGACGTCGGCGTCGCTGATGATGTCCTTGTTCAGCTCGAACAGCTTCTTCCAGCCACCCTTGACCTTCTCGGCCTTCGCGATCTTGCCGAGGGTGTCGCCGGCCTTGACCTTGTACTCGCCGTCGCCCTTCTTCACTGCCTTCTTCGGGGCGGCGGGGCGCTCGGAGCGGGTGGTGGGTGCCTCTGCGCGCTTCACGGCCGGCTTGGCAGCCGGCTTCGCCTTCGGCGTGGCGGCGGAGCCGCCGGTGTACGGCGTGTTGGACAGGTTCACGCCACAGCTCGGCCAGGCGCCCTTGCCCTGACCCGCGAGGACCTTCTCGGCCACGGCTATCTGCTGGTCCTTGGAGGCCAGGTCGGCGCGGGAGGCGTAGGCGGTGCCACCGTAGGCGGCCCAGGTGGAGTTGGTGAACTGCAGGCCGCCGTAGAAGCCGTTGCCCGTGTTGATGGACCAGTTGCCGCCGGACTCGCACTGGGCGACGGCGTCCCACTCGGACGCGGTCGCGGCGGAGGCCGAGGTGGCACCCATCAGCGGGACGGCGACAGCGGCGCCGGTGACACCGGCGAGCGTGGCGATGCGGGTGAGCTTGGACGGGCGACGGTGCTTGGCTTTGCCGGAACGCAGCATGGAGCTTCTCCTCACCGACGCCTACGAGGTGAGCTGTCGGGTTCGGGCCAAGTGAGTTGCCCGGTCGCACGCTCCTGCATGCGACTTCACCCCAAGCCGGTCTCCGCCGTCGATCTCTCAACGGCCGGGCCCGGCGCTTACCTTGGGTCCCCCGCTCCTGCCTTCGGCGCTCTGCGCGACGACTACTCCCCCCGACCGACGGCAGGATTCGGCGTGACGGTCAGTGGTGCCCGCGGTGGCGAGCGGTTCAGACCGTAGACACACGACTCCCCGATGTTCAAAGACGAACATCGGGGAGAAATCGCCCATTTCACCGGGTAGGACATATACGTTTCCGCAGGTGACGGGCGGAATGGGTGATTCCGCCGGGGCAGATGCGTCAGTTGGGACAAAGAGACCCTTGTCTCACTTGCACAGAACCGGACATACGGCCGCGAACTACTCCTGATTCAGGCCCAGATCGAGGCTCTGGCCAGGAAGGATGAGGTCGGGATTGTCGCCGACGGTCTCGCGATTCTTCTCGTAGAGCGCGGTCCAGCCACCGGAGAGCTTCTCCTTGTCGACGATCGCCGAGAGGCTGTCGCCCGGCAGGACGGTGTACTCGCCCGGCGCGGCGTCCGCACTGTCGACCTTGTCCGACTTGTCCGCTTCGGTGCGCGCCGACCCGTCACCCCGGGAAGCGTGGCGCCCGGTTTCGCGGTCGCTGTCCGCATTGTCCGGCTCGGTCTCCTCGGGGGCGGCCTCGCCGCGGTGCTTGCCGTCGCCCGCCGCCGCATCGGGGGCGGCGGTCGCCGACCCGGTCGCGTCCGCGGGCGGCGCGGTGGACGGCTCGTCGGACGGCTCGGCGGGCTTGAGGGTCGGCTTCGCGGACGCGGTCGGCGCCGGAGCCGTGCTCTGCGAGGGCGAGGGTGCGGTGCCCGGGTCGACGCCGGCCGCGGCGCCGTCGTTCTGCAGCCCGGCGATCGCCGCACAGCCGGCCCATGCGGCCGGACCCTGCGCGTCGAGGACCTTCTCGGCGACCGCGATCTGCTGCGAGCGGCTGGCGAGGTCGGCGGTGGGCGCGTAGTCCGCGCCGCCGAAGGCCTGCCATGTCTCCTGGGACATCTGGAGTCCGCCGTAGTACCCGTTGCCGAGATCGGCGCTCCACATGCCGCCGCTCTCGCACTCGGCGACGCGGTCCCAGGTGGAGGCGTCGGCGGCGGAGGCCGAACCGGCTCCGAGAAGGGGAATCGCAATGGCCGATCCCGTCACCCCTGCCGCGACAACGATGGCCGGAGCCTGGCGGGGACGACGGTGGCGACCATGGCCGGAGAGCATGCGTTTGCCTTTCGCGTGACTGCTGAGACGGCAGTGAAAGTAGTCGCATTCGAACGCACATCACAAGTCGATGCAGCGGAGATCACGTGAAAGTCACAGAATTGACAGTCTGTCAGATCTGTCGAGGCGCGAACTCAACGGGCAGAGTGCGCAATCCACGCATAATCAGGCCCCCACGCCACCGCAAATCGGCTGGATCGCCCGCAAGCCGCAAGTCCGGCAATCTCCTGAGCAGCGTCGCGAGCGCGGTCTGCCCCTCCAGCCGGGCGAGCGGAGCGCCGAGGCAGTAGTGGATGCCGTGCCCGTACCCGAGATGCTGGTTGTCACGCCGGGTGAGATCGAGGGTGTCCGGCTCGTCGAAGCGCTCCGGGTCCCGGTTGGCTGCCGCGAGTACGACGAGTACGGGATCGCCCGCCGCGATCCGCTGCCCGCCGATGGTCAGCGGCTCGGTGGCGAACCGCCAGGTCGCGAGCTCCACGGGCCCGTCGTAGCGCAGCAGTTCTTCCACTCCGGTCTCCAGGAGCGCTGTTTCCCCCGCAGCCAGCGAGTTCTGCAGACGCTCGCGCTGTTCCGGGTTGCGCAGCAGCGCGTACACCCCGTTGCCGATGAGATTGACCGTCGTCTCGAAGCCCGCGAAGAGAAGGATGAAGGCCATCGCCGCGGCCTCGTTCTCGGTGAGGTGCTCGCCGTGGTCGCTCGCGCGGATCAGCCCGGAGATCAGGTCGTCGCCGGGTTCTTCCCTTTTGCGGTGGATGAGTTCGGCGAGATAGCTCCGCATCTTCTTCACCGAGCGGGCGACTCCGCCCCGCGGGCCGCCACCGTGGCGGATCATCATCCCCGCCCAGTCACGGAAGTCGTCCTGGTCCTCGCGCGGGACGCCGAGCATGTCGCAGATGGCATAGATGGGCAGCGGGAACGCGAACTCGTGAATCAGGTCCGCCTCCCCCCTCTCCGCGAAGCCGTCGATGAGCCGGTCGGTCAACTCCTGTACCCGCGGGGCGAATTCGGCGACGACACGCGGAGTGAACGCCTTCGACACCAGCCGCCGCAGCCGGGTGTGGTCCGGCGGGTCGATATTCAGCAGATGCGTCATCAGCTCGGCCTTGCGCTCGCCGGGAATGCCCGTCTTCCCCTTGGCGTGCGCGGGCTCGTCATGGTGCGCGGGATTCTTCGACAGCCGCTGGTCGGCGAGGGCCTGGCGGGCATCGGCGTACCGCGTCACCAGCCATGCCTCGACCCCGCTCGGGAGCCGCGTGCGGTGCACGGGCTCGTGCTCGCGCAGCCAGGCGTAGGCGGGATACGGATCGGTGGCGAACTCCCAGGTGAAGAGCTCGGGCCGGGTGCTCACACCTGGCCCTCGACGGCACGGATCGCGTCCCGGTAGGCGCGGGCGGCGGCCCGCAGCGCGGCCTCCGGGTCGGCGCCGCCGGCCTCCGCGCGGATGGCGAGGCCGAGCAGTTCGTAGCCGATGCCGTCGCCGGCGGGCAGCGCCACATCGAGACCGGCGGTACGGACCCGGCTCGCAAGCTTCGCGGCCAGCGCGAGACCGGGCTGACCGAGCGGAACACCGTCCGTCACCGAGTCGCGCTGCTTCTCGATCGCCTTCGTGCGCAGCCAGTGCGCCTTCACCTCCTCCGGAGTCTCGGCGCTCTCGTCGCCGAAGACATGCGGGTGGCGGTGGATCAGCTTCTCGACGATCGTCGCGGCGACATCGTCGATGGAAAACGGCTCGTCCTCGTCCTCCTGCGCGATACGCGCGTGGAAGACGACCTGGAGCAGTACGTCACCGAGCTCCTCGCGCAGCTCGTCGCGGTCGCCGTCCTCGATCGCCTCGACGAGTTCGTACGCCTCCTCGATGCCGTACTTGGCCAGGCCCTTGTGGGTCTGCTGCGAGGACCACGGGCATTCGAGCCGGATCCGGTCCATGACCTGGACGAGATCGAGAAGGCGCGCGCCGGGCAGATCGTAGGAGCCGGGGAGCAGCTCCAGGTCCGGCATCCGCACCCGTCCCGATCCGGCGAGGCGGGCAAGACCGTCGGTCAGGGCCTGGTCGCCCTCGCCTGAGGGCAGCACCACGACGGTGCGGTCCCCGGCGCAGGCGTCGAGAAGCTCCTGCGCGGTGGGCGCGGCGATCTCGACCCCGATGCCCGCCTCCCGCAGATACGGCAGCTGCGGGTGGGCGGCGTCGGAGCACAGCACCTGGTCGGCGGCGTGCAGCGTCTGCCACGCGGTCCAGGACAGCAGCCCGGGCGCGACGCGGTGGCTCGCGGTGAGCAGGACGATTCGGCCGGGAGCGACGGGTGCTTCTGTGGTCACCCGTCGAACCTACCTCGCGCGCTAGGCGCCGGTCTCCGGCTCCTTGCTGACCTGGGTGATCCAGGGGGCCTTGTACGTGCCGAGCTCCAGCTTCTGGTTGTCCCAGGCGCCGAAGCGGGGGTTCACATCGATGTGCAGCGACTTGGCGGCTGCGGTGAAGGCCTGGTTCAGCTTCTGCTGGCCCTCGGGGGTGTTGGTCGCGCCGAGTGCGGTGGCGAGCTTGCTGACCAGGATGTCGCGGCGCACCACATCGTTGAGCTGGTCGGGAGCCACGCCGCGCTGCTGCAGATACATGGCGGCGAGCTGCTCCTCACCGCCGGACTGCAGCACCAACTGGGCCCGGCCGTCCTGGATCTCCTTGCGGCTGATCTTGACCCCGGCGTCGTCGGCGGCGCGCTGGACGACCTGGTCGACGATGAGGTCGTACAGCTTGGCCCGGCTGAGCTGACCGCTGTCCTTGATGAGCTGCGCGGACTCGGGCGAACGCTGCTGGGCGGCGCGCACGTCCTTCACCTTCTCCTGCACGGTGGCCACCTCGATCCGCTCCCCGCCGACGACGGCGGCGGCCCCCGGGTGAGCGTCATTGCCGCAGGCGGCGAGGAGGGGCGCGGCGATCAGAAGCGCGGCGGAGACGGTGAGCGCGGTGCGACGGCGGCGGTGCAAAGGAGCCTCCCGGCGTGATTGTGCTTCGGTGCACAAGACCCTGCGGTGATCGATGGTAGGCAGTCCCGGGGGTCTGGGCCACTGATTCGACCAACGATTCGCCCGCGGGTGCGGATGCGAGCGGTGCGCGTCAGCCGGCCGACCGGACCGGCTCCGGCTCCCGCTCCTGCATCCGCGCGACCGGATCCGGCCGCAGCATGATCATCCGGGAGACGACGAAGGTGATGGGGATCGCCGAGGCCTGCGCGATCAGCGGGGAGTAGCGGCTGCTGAGGTGCAGCACATCCACCAGCAGATAGACGCCGCACGTGGTGACGACGAAGTTCGCGGCGTTGGTGAGCGGGAAGAGCAGGAACTTCCGCCAGGTCGGCCGGGTCCGGTACGTGAAGTACGAGGTCAGGAAGAAGGACCCGACCATGCTGAGCAGGAAAGCGATGACATGCGCGGCGACATACGGCAGCCAGGTCAGCAGGGCCAGGTACAGACCGAAGTACGTCCCGGTGTTCACCGCTCCCACCAGGGCGAACCTGACCATCTGGACCTGGACTGTCATCGTCTTACGAGCTCCCCCGTGCGTTCACGCCGCTCTCCTTCCCGCTGCTGCGGAAGGCCGGCGTTGGTGGCCTTCACCAGGAAGTGCGGTCGCCGCTTCACCTCGTAGTAGATACGGCCGACATACTCGCCGACCACCCCCAGCATCAGCATCTGTACGCCGGCGAGTGCGGTGACCGCCACGAGAAGGGTGACATACCCGGGGGTGTCCACGCCGTTCACCAAGGCGACACCGACGATCCAGGCGGCATACGCCATGGCGAGCGTGACCAGGAGAAGACCGAGATAGACCGCAGCCCGCAACGGCTTGTTGTTGAAGGAGAGCAGCCCGTCGAGACCGTAGTTGAGCAGTTTGCCGAAACTCCACTTGGAGCGGCCCTGCTCGCGTACCGCATTCTCGTACTCGAACGTCGTGGTGCGGAATCCGACCCAGGCGAACAGGCCCTTGGAGAAACGGTTGTACTCGGTGAGTTCGAGGATCGCGTCGACGGTACGCCGTGAGAGCAGCCGGAAATCGCCCACGCCGTCGACGAGTTCCACGTCGACAAGGCGGTTGATCAGCCAGTAGTAGGCGCGGGCCGTGAGGGTGCGGGTGACCCGGTCGCCCTTGCGGGTGCGCCGGGCGATGACCTGGTCGAAGCCCTCGTCGTGGAGTTGGAGCATGCGCCTGACCAGCTCCGGAGGGTGCTGGAGGTCGGCGTCCATGATCACCACGGCGTCGCCCTCGGCATGCTGGAGGCCGGCCAGCATGGCCGCCTCCTTGCCGAAGTTACGGCTGAAGGACACATAGCGGGTACGAGGGTCGGCCTCGGCGATCTCCTCGAGGAGAAGGAGCGTCCGGTCCTGGCTTCCGTCGTCCACATAGACCAGCTCGAATTCCTGCCCGAGCAGCGAGAGTTCCGCGGTCACGTGTTCATGGAAGCGGCCGATGATCTCCTCTTCGTTGAAGCACGGAACGACTATCGAGATCAGCACGGAAGAACAACATCCCACCCGAATGTCGCAGGTGGATTCCTCACATGACGCCTGGGCGACCATCCAGTGAACTGGGCTTCCCGCGCGATGATTTCACGATCGGCGCTGGCATATTCGAGGAATCATGTCGACTCTGCATTCCGTGCGAGGCCGCGCCGCCGCCCTCGCCGCGCTGATCACCGTGACGGCCGTGTGTGCCGGTGACGCCGTCGCGCGCAGTTTTCCCTTCGGCCCGCACACCCGCAGCGTGAACGACCTCGGCAATCAGTTCGTGCCGTTTCACGCACATCTGTGGGATCTGCTGCACGGCCGGGCCGGCGGCGGGCTGCTGCTGAACTGGCAGTCCGGATACGGCACCAGCTTTCTGCCGGACCTCGGGACCTATCTGACCAGCCCGTACTCGGTGCTCGTCGGGCTCTTCCCGCGGGATCGGATCGATCTCGCCGTCTATGTGGTCACGCTGCTGAAGATGGCGACGGCTGCCGCGGCGATGACCTGGCTGCTGCTGTCGCTGCGCGCGGGCGAGCGTGAGGGCGAGGGCGGGCGCTGGTGGATGGCGGGGGTGCTCGGCGCCTCGTACGCGCTGTGCGGCTGGTCGGTCGTCGAGGCCTCGTACAACCCGATGTGGATGGACGGCCTGGTCGCCTTCCCGATGCTGTGCCTGGTCGGCGAGTGGGCACGCACGGCCCGCAGGCCCGTCCTCGGCCCGCTGGTCGTCGCGGTGGCATGGATCGCCAACTTCTACACCGCCTATATGGCGACCATCGGGGCCGCGCTGGTGCTCGTGGTGCGCCTGGCCCTTGAGGAGCCCGATCTGCGCCGGCGGATGCGAGCCCTGTTGCGGGCCACCTGGACCGTACTGCTGGGGATCGCGCTGGCCACCCCCGTCCTGATCCCGGTCTTCCAGGGCTCGAAGCACGCCTACCCGGGGTGGACGAAGGAGTTCGCGCCCGCGGGCTGGGCCGATGTGTTCGCCCGCACCCTGCCCGCGACGTACAGCTTCTTCACACCCGCCCTCTTTCTGGGCGGCGGAGCCCTGCTGCTGGCCTGCACGCTCGCCTTCAACGGCGCGGTGCCGCGGCGCGAGCGACTGCTGTGGACGGGACTCGCGGCGGCGACCCTCGTGTCCTTGCAGTGGGCGCCCACCCATCTGGTGTGGCATGTCTTCGCCACGCCCAACGGCAGCCCGTACCGGCAGACCTTCGTCTTCGCCGGGATACTCGTGATCGCCGCCTGGACCGGCCTCTCGTACGACTGGCCGGGGCGGCGCGCCCTGCTCGGCGGCGGCGCAGTCGTGGCTGCCCTCGCGCTCACGGCCTCGAACAGCGAGCTGGTCACCGGCTGGACCTTCCCCCTCTTCGCGGCCGGGACCGCAGCGGTCCTCGCCGGTCTGGTCCTGGCCCGGCGCGGAAAGTATGCCGCGCTCGCGGCACTGCTGCTCTCCGGCGCGCTGGTCGGGCAGGCCGCGGCCACCACCGCGTACTCCGACCGGCAGCGGCTGGGCAGGCTGGACGACTACCCGGCCTGGGGCCGGGCGCACAGCGAGCGAGCGGCGGCCGCGGCGAAGGCCGACGGCTGGCCGGAATACCGCACCGACGTGGGCCGTACGCAGATCACCGGCAACGATCCGATCCTGCTGGGCGGCCAGGGCGGCGGGTACTACAGCAGCCACACGCCCGATGTCTTCACCCGCACGATGGCCGCGCTCGGCGCGGGCTGGACCTCCAACGGCCGCAGTGTGCAGTCGCTCGACAACCCGGTCACCGACGCGATCTTCTCCGTCGGCACACGGGTACGCACCAGCCAGGGACAGCATCCGGAGGTGACGCGCGCGGCGACGCCGCCGCTGCTGACCATGCGGCCTGCGGGTCCCGAGCCCCGCTACGACTGGAACCCGTTCCGCAACCAGGAGAAACTCCTCGGCGCGCAGGTCTACGGCCCGCCCGTGAACGGCTCCTGCCCCGTCGGCACCGAGGTCTTCCTCTGGGCGCCGAACTACACCGGCAAGGCCCGGCTCGGCGATGCGGCTTGGGTGTCGCTGCGCGGCGGACAGCCCAAGCGGCGTGCCGCGCTCACCTCGCTGGGCACGGTGAACTCCCCTGGCGAGAAGGTCGGTTACAGCAAGGATCCTCATCGCACGACGCTCGGCTGCCTGGACCGGGCCGGGCTCACCGCCGCCGTGGCGAAGCTGAAAGCGACCGGCGCGGTGTCGATCGAGGTCACAGACAGCGGTGTACGGGCCGAGCTGCCGCCCGGCACCAAGGGGACGGCGGTTCTCGCCGCGCCCCGGATCGCGGGCTGGAGCTGCAACGGCAAACCGGCGGGCTCCTACCTCGGGCTCGTCTCCGTGGAGCTGGACGGCACATCGACGACGGTGGACTGTTCCTTCCGCCCGCCCGGGCTGAGGGCCGGTGCGGCGATCGGGGCCGCGGGGCTGCTGACGCTCCTCGTGATCGCCCTGCTGCCAATGATCCGGCGGCGGACGCGTCCCACGGCCGGGACGGCGAGCAACAGCGGACCCTCAGCAGGTGCGCTGACTGTTCGTCAACTCGTGGGCGTCGAAGACCCGGGGACACTCACGCAGCCGTAGCTCAGGGGCCCCGGAAATCCAGCCCGTCCTGCCCCGCGAGGGCGCGAGAAACCCGTGCACACCTCCACAAGGGGGACGCGACATTCCGTCGCGACTCCTTCATGGTTCCGCCCCCACGCAGTCATCAGGACTTCATCTGCAAAGCATCCGGCCTTGGCCCGCGCGGTCGTGCTGCGGCGTAGCGTCCCCGCATGCCCCCTCTCCTTCGCAACCGGCTGGCGAAGCGCGTCCTGAGCCCAGCCCTCACCGTGATCGACCGGCGCATCGAACAGCAGGTGAAGCGTGCCACGCATGCTCTGCGGACCGATGTGGACGCCCTGACCGCACAAGTGGCCGCGCTGCAGAGTCCGCAGTACGGACTGAGCCTGCTCGTCGACGGGACCGGTCGAAGCGGCCACCGGACGCCCACCGCCGCCCAGATCGACACCCTCGTGCGCCAGATCCAGGGCGTGGCGGACGGCAGTCAGCACGCTCTCCGCAATGTGACCGTGGCCTACCGCACGGTGATCGCCCTGGAGTCACTCGGCGTCGGCAGGCTGGCCGGCTCCACCTCCAATGTGTGCGGAAAGCTCGCCACGGTGCCGCTGCTCTCCCCGCCGAACGGCAATGTCCTCGAGATCGGCACCCTGTACGGGATGTTCGCCGCAGGCCTGATGCGGATGCTGCACCGGTCCGGGGTGCAGCCTCATCTGACGATCGTCGATCCGCTGGCGGGCGCGCAGCTGCAGCCTGGCGCCGCCCCGCAGGGCGCGGATCCCACCGGCACGCCGGTGCGCGAGGACGTCGTACGGGCCAACCTGGCACTCGGCGGCGTCGGTTCGGTCATCGACGCGCGGATCCAGCAGGGCTTCTCGGGGGATCCGGATGTGCGGGCCGCCGTCGGTGACCGGGAGTACGGGGTGATCGTGGTGGACGGCGATCACTCCATGGAGGGGGTGCGGGCCGATCTGGAATGGGTCGAGCAGATCGTGGCTCCGGGCGGGATCGTGGTGCTCGACGACTGCGGCGACAAGGCCTGGCCCGGGGTCCAGGACGCGCTCGACAAGCATCTGGCGAGCGGGACATCGCGGCTGACGCTGCTGGGGCAGGTGGCCACCTCGGCGTTTCTGCGCGCGAGCTGACCCGGCCGTCCCCGGGTCAGCCCCGGTGGAACTGGCCCTGCCGGTCGAGCGCCCGACGCAGCTCGACCGGCAGGGCGTGGTACGGCCCGTACGCGCGCTCCGTGTCGTAGAGCAGTCCCTGCAGCTGCAGCCGCGCCGCCGTGTGGTCGCCCACCGCGAGCAGCAGATTCCCGATGCGGTGGCGCACGTCGAAGGCGCGGGCCGGATCGGCGCCGCCCGACCGGTGGTTCTCGTAGTACGGCAGGACGGCGCGGTACTCCGCGAGCGCGGCTGCCGCGTCGCCCAGCTGCTCCAGGCACTGCGCCGCGTCGTAGCGGAACTGCAGCGTCTGCGGATCGGCCGGGCCCGCCTCGGCGGCCCGGTCCTCCGCGAGGCGGCGCAGCTCCGGCAGCGCACGGCGGTACTGGCCGTCGTCCATCAGCGTCGTGGCGTATTGCTTGCGCAGGATCCGCACGACCGGGGAGTGCTCGCCGTGCTCGGCGGCGGCCGCCGGGAGGATCCCGCCGAGGATGTCGACGGCCCGGGTGATGCTGCCCTCGCCGAGCAGCCGCTTGACCTCGTCGACGGCTGCGGCGACATCGGGCCGGGGCGCCTGTGGCACCGGTGGTGCGACCGGCGGCGGGGGCGCGACGCGGTCGGGCCAGGGGGCGTGCGGGCGCAGGAAGGGGCGGGTCGGATCGAGCGGCCCCTGGGGCGTGCCCCGGCCGGGCAGCAGCGGCATCAGCGCCTCGTACACGTCGTGCGCGCCGGCGGGCCGGTGCTGCGGGTCCTTGGCGAGCAGCCGCAGGACGAGCGCTTCGAGCGGCTCGGGTATCTCGGGGCGGAGCCGGCGGACCGGGAGCGGCGGCTCGTAGAGATGGCGGTGCAGTACGCCCAGCGCGGTGGAGCCGGCGAACGGGACGTTCCCGCTGAGCAGTTCGTGGAGCAGCACACCGAGGGCGTAGAGATCGGTGTACGGGCCGACCGCGCCGCCCATCGCCTGCTCGGGCGCCATATAGGCGGGGCTGCCGATGGGCGAACCGGTGTGGGTCAGGCGCGTGGTGTCCACGTCGATGACCGAGGCGACGCCGAGGTCGAGCACGGTGACGGTGCCGTCGGGCTTCACCATCACATTGCGCGGCTTGAGGTCGCGGTGGACGATCGGCACGGCGTGCACGGCGGCGAGCACGGCGCACAGCTGCGCGGCCACGGAGACGGCCCAGGGCCAGGGATAGGGCTCGTGCTCGGCGAGATGGTCGGCGAGGTCCGCGCCCTCGACGTACTGCATGACGAGAAAGAGGTCGTCCTCGTCGCTGCCCGCGTCATGGACGGTCACCAGGCCCGGGTGCGAGACCTGGGCGGTGACCCGGCACTCGCGCACGAAGCGGCGGCGCATCTCGTCGGCGCCGGAGGCGGCGGCCATCCGGTCGGGGCGCAGCAGCTTGACGGCGACGCGACGGTCCAGACGCTGGTCGTACGCCGTCCAGACCTGGCCCATACCGCCCTGGCCTATGACGGCCGAGAGCTCGTAACGGCTCGCGATGACACGTCCGTTCACGGGCCGGGCTCCTTGCGGTCCTTACGGAGGTAGTCGCTGAGTTCGTCGAGCTCGGCGCGGACCTGGTCGATGCGCGGCTTGTCGGACGACGACCGCGAGGCGGGTGTCTGCAGCGGCTGCGGAGGCACGGGCTGGGCGGGAGGGAAGCCGTACCCCGGCGTCGGCGTGTGCGGTGCCTGCGGGATCTGCTGTGCCGCTACCGGCGGTCCGTACGGCACGGTCGTCCCGTAGTACGGCGACGCTGACGGCGACAGCGGCATCCGGCGGATCGCGTCGTGCCTGGTGTCCGCGTACAGGAACCAGCCCACGACGAGCAGGGCCACAGCCAGCATGATGCCGATCGCGATGTCCGACCGGAGCATCCGCAGGTCTTCGGTGGGGTCCGACAGGACCGTGCCGAAGCAGGCGATGAAGGAGGCCAGCACGACAACGAACAGCACCCAGTCCCGGGGGCGCTTGGTGACCAGCGCGAGCCGCAGCATGGTGCCCCACGAAAGCATTCCGCAGCTGAAGATCGGCAGGATCGCGAAGAGCACCCGCAGCACGATCACCGACGCCGGTATGTCGCGCGGAGGCTGCGTCGGCACGTAGCCGTGGCCATGCATGGGTGCTCCTGAATGCCTGGGGACGAGGCGGTCTGAGAGGACGAGCGTATACACCGACTCCGACATCGGCTCCGGGGTTGTACCGAACCGTAGTGGAACCGATCAGGCGGTGACCGTGCCGTCCGTCAGTCCGTCGTACAGCCCTTGGACCAGTTGCTCGCCGAGCCGGCCGGCCGTGCGCAGCGCGTCCTCGAACTCGGCGAGCGCGCGGAAGCGTTCCCCGTAACGCTGCTGGTCGGCGAGCGGAAGCCGGGGCAGCTGGAGCCGGCGTACGTCGAGCCGCGTCGCGGTGGAGGCGTAACTGCTGGCCTGGCGGTTGTTGGCGGTGCCGCGCAGGAAACCGGCGAGGAACCACGGGTCGAGCGCGGCCGGATCGGGGTGCAGCAGCTGGAGGTTGCGGCCGAGAGCCGCGCCCGCCGTGGCCTCGTCCACGACGCGTACGACGGATCCGCCGCCCAGCACGGGCACGACGACATCGCCCTCCTCGACGCGTACGGGCTCCTCGTACGGCCCCTCCGGGAGCCTGCCGGACGGCGCCGTCCCGGCGAGGACGTCATGTTCGGTGAGTACGGGCACGGGCGCATGGCCTGCCGCAGCGGTGCCGGAGCCGCCCGCGCTCAGCACGAGCGCGCCCGCGCGGGACAGTTCGCCGACGGTGGTGGCGGGCCAGGGCGCGGGCTCCGTGGGCTCGGCGGGCGCCGGGGTGAGCTCGCCGGTCAGCCGGAGGGTGTCGGTGAGCCGGTCCCGTACGCGCCGCAGCTCGTCCGCGCCGCCACCGGCGGCGGGGGGCGGCAGATGCCGGGCCGGGGCCAGATCCACGTCGTCGTCGAGGAGTTCGATGACCGGCACCGAGCGGCTGACGCCCGGCCGCTCCTCGGCCGTGCCGTCCCGTTCGAACGGCTCCCAGGCGTCGAGCACCGCACTCTGGACGGCCTGCCAGTCGAGCTTGTCGCGGCCGGCGCCCGCCCCGGCCGGCTCGGCGGTGTCGACGAACAGCAGCTCCGGGGCCGGGGCCTGGCCCGCGTCGGGCTTGCGCAGCACCCAGAGGTGGAGCGGGATGCCGTACGGCGGCGCGGCACCGGCGGGCAGTGCGACGACGGCACGCAGGGCGCCGCGGCGCAGCAGCCCGGCGCGGATCCGGCGGCCGGAGCGGCGGGACGCGGCGGCCGGGGGCATCAGCAGGACGGCCGTGCCGCCGGGGCGCAGCCGGGCCAGCGCGTGCTGGACCCAGGCCAGTTCGGACTCGGTGCGCGCCGGGAAGCCGTACTCCCAGCGCGGGTCGTAGCCGAGTTCTTCGTGGCCCCAGTTGCGCTCGTTGAAGGGCGGGTGGCACAGCACGGCGTCGGCGGCCAGCTCGGGGTACGCGTCGGCGCGCAGGGAGTCGCCGGCCGCGGCCCGCACGTCGGCGTCGGTGTGCAGGGCCAGCCGGAGCGCGGTCAGGGCGGCGAGATCGGGGTCGGCCTCCTGCGCGTACAGCGTGACCGGGCGGCCGACGGCACGCAGCAGGGTGCCTGTGCCCGATGCCGGGTCGAGCACGGTGCCTGCCGGTCCGGTGAGGGCCGCCATCAGCGCGGCGGGCCCGGGCGGCGTGAGGGTGTACTGGCGCGGGTTGGCGTCGAGGTGACGGCCCAGCAGAAACTCGAACGTCTGACGGGCCCCGGTCCCGGCGGCGAGCTCCCCGACGGAGCGCAGGAGGCGGATGTCAGCTCCGCGGGCGTACGAGGCGGGGGGTTCGGCGGGCAGCCCCGGCGGGGTCGGGGGCGGGGTGGGGAACAGACCCGCCCGGGCATCACCGAAGCGCGCCGCCAGGACCTGCTCCAGCGCCGTCGGCAGCAGCTCGGCCATCCGCTCGTCCGTGACGGCGGTCAGCTCCTGCCACATCGTCGGCCGCTCCTGTACGAGCAGCAGCGCGCACCCGACGTGGACCAGTGCGCGCACCGAGCCCGCGGGATGGTCGGCGATCTGCTGCCAGACCCTTTCGCGCAGCGGGACTTCGGCCAGTTTGCCCTGGTCGCGCAGCCAGCGCTCGACGTCGGCGAGCGCGAAGGACGGGCTGGTCTCGCTACCGCCGACGGGCTTGGGGAAGTCGGCGTGTCTGCGCCGCCAGTTGCTGACGGCGGCCCGGCCGACCCCCGCGAGCCGTGCGATTCCGGCAGCGGTCACCTCTGCTGCGTTCTCCGGCACCCGGCTGACTCCCCTCGTCCCTACACCGCTGCTGAGACGCCGATCCTAGCGGGTGAACCGAAGAGCCCACTTCACACCTGACAGTCGAGTTGTTCACAGATTGCTGGTTGACTCGGTTCACAGGCTCTGCTGTGATGTGACCTGTCGCCACACGGAGCTCTCTCGACGAGCCCTCCCACTGGGAGCTCACGCTCTGACCCGCGGGTCCAGCGCTCCTGGCGGCCCCTGACCGCCAGGACCCCGGCCCGACCCCTGCCCCTCGATCCCCCTCCCCAACTCTTCCTTCTCGGAGAACCCACATGTCTGTCACCGCTCCGCGCCGCCACAGGCGCATCGCTCTGGCCACCCTGTGCACCACCCTCACGCTCGCCGCCGCGGCGTGCGGTCCCTCCGACGGCGACAGCCGCGACACCAAGGGCGCGCCGGCCAAGAGCACGAAGGCCGAGGAAGGCGCATTCGGGGGCCTGTCCGGCCCGCAGATCGCCAACAAGGCCTTCAAGGCGACCAAGGCGGCCACCTCGGTGACCGTCGACTTCGCCGCCCGGACGACGGACGGCAACATGAAGGCGTACATGTCCATCGACTCCAAGGGCGACTGCAAGGGGACGCTCTCCACGGGCGACACCGGCACGGCAGAGCTCATGCGGGTCGGCGACAACGCCTACATGCGCTTCGACGAGGCGTTCCTGCGCAGCCAGAACGAGGGCAGCTCGGCCGAGGAGACCGCGGTGGTGCTGAAGATGCTCAAGGGGCGCTGGGTGAAGTCGGACGCGTCGTCGCCGGAGGACAAGGAGCAGCTGGAGTTCTGCGAACTGAAGACGTTCCTCGGGCAGTTCGAGGAAGGCTTCAACCTGTTGCGCCGGGGCGAGGAGACAACCGTGAACGGCCAGAAGGTGCTGACCCTGACGGAGAAGGACGGCGACACGAGCTACAAGGTGTACGTCGCGACGAAGGGCGAGCCCTATGTGCTGAAGGTGGAGCAGAAGGGCGGCGAGGAGCCGGGCACGATCACCTTCTCGGCCTTCAACAAGCCGGTGGGCGCGAAGAAGCCCGCGGCCAAGGACATCGTGGACCTCGACGAGGAGGGCGCGGCCCAGTAAAGCGGTGCTCATCAGTCACTGGGCCGCCCGCCAACTGCTGCCGCGCCGGCGGCCGTACCGGGCGCCAGCTTCGGCGGTCGGCCTGTGGACAAAGGCGTCACTCCCCCTGCACGAGGCCTGGGTGTCGCGCCTGCCCACCGACACCAGGGGCGTGCTCAGCGGGGACAGGACGGCCGACCGCTCAGCCCTGGACGCATGGGTCGAGAAGCGCACGGGCGGACTGATCAGATCGATGCCGACCCTCCTCGACAGGACACCGAACTGGTGCTCCTGACGGCCGGCTGGGTGGCCGAGCCGACGCCGTACACCGACCTTCCCAACTGACGGACATCTGCCGCCGATTGGGGCCGAGGGATCTTGGCGGCGTAGGTTGGCGGCATGGTGGAGGGGGCGAAAACCGCTACGGAAAGCACACCGACAGGTGCGAGGGCGCAGGAGCGGCACGCCGCTGGACGGGAGCAGGCAGCCGGGGGAGGGCTGGCTCGTTCGTCTCTCCTGATGGCACTGGGCACGCTCGTGTCACGGGCGACGGGGCTGATCCGCCAGGTGCTGCAGGCCGCGGCGCTGGGCACGGGCCTGCTCGCCAGTACGTACAACACGGCGAACACCGTGCCGACGAGTCTGTACACGCTACTGATCGGCGGAGCGCTCAATGCCGTGCTCGTACCCCAGTTGGTGCGGGCCAGGGCGACGCAACCCGACGGAGGCCGGGCCTACGAGCAGCGGCTGGTCACGCTCGTCCTGTGTGTTCTGGGCGTGGGAACAGCACTTGCTGTGTGGGCTGCCCCCGAGATCGTGGGCCTGTACATGCGCGACACCCCGGACAATCACGAGGCGTTCGCGCTGACCGTGGTGTTCGCCCGGTTCCTGCTGCCGCAGGTCTTCTTCTACGGCCTGTTCAGCATCTTGGGCCAAGTCCTCAACGCCCGCGAGAAGTTCGGCGCGATGATGTGGACGCCAGTGCTGAACAACGTCGTTCTCATCGGCATGTTCTGCGCCTATCTGGGACTGATGACAGTCCCCGACCGGGTGGAGGAGATCACCACAACACAGGTGCGGCTGCTGGGGATCGGCACCACGGCCGGCATCGCTCTGCAGGCCCTCGCTCTGATCCCCTTCGTGCGTGCGGCCGGCTTCCGCTTCCGGCCGCGGTTCGACTGGCGGGGCACAGGCTTGGGCAAGAGCATCCATGCCGCGAAGTGGACCCTGCTGTTCGTGCTGGCCAACCAGGTCGCGCTGACAGTGGTCACCAACTACGCGAACGCCGCCGACCAGGAACTCCCGCAGGCCGGCGCGGGTTACTCGGCCTACACGTACGCGCAGACCATCTGGCTGCTGCCCCAGTCCATCGTCACCGTCTCCCTGGTGACCGCTCTGCTGCCGCGCATGAGCAGGGCAGCGGCCGAGGGCCGCATCCCGGATCTGCGCGCCGACCTCTCGCGGGCTCTGCGCATCACCGGCCTCGTCATCGTGCCCGCCGGCTTCCTCTTCCTCGCGCTGGGCCCCCAGATCTCCACGCTGCTGTTCGCCCACGGCGCGGCGGACACCGCTTCCGCCCAGCCGCTCGGGCACATGCTGCAGGCCTTCGGCCTCGGACTTCTCCCGTTCTCCGCCCAGTACCTGCTCCTGCGCGGCTTCTACGCCTTCGAGGACACCCGGACGCCCTTCTTCATGGCCGCCTGGATCGCCTTGGTGAACATCGCCCTGGCTACCGGCTGCCACGTGCTGCTGCCCGCGCGCTGGGCGGTGACCGGCATGGCAGCCGCGTACACCCTGTCCTACCTGGCCGGTCTCGCCATCACCGCACGGCTGCTGCGCAGGAAGCTAGGCGGCCGCATCGGCGACGGGAGCCTGCGCAGCACCTACGCGAAACTGCTCTGTGCCGCAGGTTTCGCCGCGGCAGCCGGCTGGGCTGCCGCCCGTGCTTGTGCCGCGTCGGCGGGCACCGGCACCTGGCCCACCGCGATCACTCTTGCCGCGGGAGCGGTCGCTATGGCGCTGGTGTATCTCGTCCTTGCCCGGCTCATGAACATCAGCGAGTTGCGGCGGCTTCCCGGCCTGAGGTGAGTGCGGCAGGGAGCGTCAGCCACGGAAGCCCCATGCCGCTGTCATCCGCCGCACTGCGTGAGCATCGTCCTCTTGTCCGCGGCGGTCACCGGCAGTTCGTACTTGATCGCCACCTGCGCGACCCGTACGGCATACGCGCAGCGGATCCGCTTGTTCGGGGGCAGCCAGGACGCCGGGCCCGAGTCGCTCTTCGAGCTGTTGGCGCGGCCCTCCACCGGCAGGAGATTCAGCGGGTCGTTCGCGAGCTGCTGACGCTTCGACCTGTCCCAGCGGGCCGCGCCCATCTGCCAGCCGTACGAGAGCGGAATGACGTGGTCGATCTGCACGGCGGCGGCCTTCTGCTTGCGCCAGTCGATGACCGTGCCGGTGTACGGGTCGTCGAGGGTCATCGCGATGACGACACAGTCGGAGCCGGAGCGGTAGCGCAGATGCTTGCCGTCGCGGGCGAGCAAGTCGTTCCTGGTGTCGCAGCCGTTGCGTGCCAGCGGGACGCCGTCGGCCGTGTCCATCCAGGCGTGGCCGAAGCGGTCACGGGCGTACCCCGTCTTGGGGCCCCGG
This sequence comes from Streptomyces sp. NBC_00885, assembly GCF_045207475.1. NCBI lineage: Bacteria > Bacillati > Actinomycetota > Actinomycetes > Kitasatosporales > Streptomycetaceae > Streptomyces > Streptomyces sp. NBC_00885. The sequence continues at coordinate 5,088,740 of NZ_CP108796.1, read as the reverse complement.
CCCTTGGTGGTCACCTTCCCGATCAGGGCGCGGGCAGCCGTCCGGTCCTGTTCGGAGGTGAGGGGGGCGAGGCCGGGCCTGGTGCCGTCGGGGTTGGCGAGGGGGCTGGTACCGGCGCCGGTGGCGGCCGTGGCGTTCGTGGGTTCGGCGGCGCCGGGCAGCCCGGTCCCGTCGCAGGAGGAGAGCAGCGCGGTGGCGGCGACGGCCGCCAGGCCGCCGGTGAGTGCGCGCGATATTCGGACCCCGAGTCTGTTCACGCCCGTAGGTTACTGACACCGGCCCCAAGTCCTGTGCGAAATAGGCGCTTTCGTGATGCTATCGCCCGCACCGAAGGAGCCGGAGGTTCCGGCTCGCGGAAGGCGGTGGGGGCGCGTAGCGTCGAGAGCACCCTGGTCCTCTGCGGAAGGACGTACATATGGGGACGCCGACACAGCGATAGATCAAAGACACAGACACATACGCACCGCCCGCGGAGCCGAGCCGGCCCCCGCGGGCGGTGTGGCGTATCCGGGCAGCGCAGCCCCTCACACCTTGCCGATACCGAGGGTGGTCTCGCCGGGCATCATGCCCGTGCCCAGCACCTCCACCCAGAACGGCCCGAGCAGATCGGCGAGCCGGTCCCGGCCCTCGTCGCCGAGCGCGGCCCAGGGGGAGGACGCCAGTTCGTCGGTACGCCGCTCGACCTCGGCCCGCAGTGCCCGCCCGGCCTCGTTGACGCCGTCCGCGCCCAACAGCCCGCGCGCCACGAGCCGTTCACGCGCCGCCTCCCACTCCTCCTCGCTCCAGCCGCGGCTCGTGAAGGTCTTCTCCGAGGCCGCGCCGACGGCCGCGAAGGAAACCAGCGACTCGACCGGGTCGAGCCCGGCGGTCAGCAGGGCGGTGAGATGCCCGTCCCCGCGGTGCTCGCGCAGGATCGTCGCGGCCTGCCAGAGCACCAGATGCGGCTCGCCGGGCCATGCGAGCGCAGCGTTGGCGGCGGCGAGCGGCCGCCCCGCCGTGTTCACGGCCTCGGCCGCGCGACGGACGAGCGCGGCGGCCTCGGCGAGTTCGGGACTGTCGGCCCTGTCACCGAGGATCGTCCGGTACGCCCGGTCGATCCCGCGCATCCGCGCGGCGAGCACCTCGTCCGGCGCGGCGATGTCCCACGCGGCGGGGATGTGCTCGGCGACCTTGTGCGGGCTGAAGCTGTAGAAGGCGGACGCCACCTGCCGGGCCCCGGGCGCCCCGAGTGGCGCGGAGCGCAGGGGGAAGTAGCTCGGCCAGCGCTCAGCGGTCTCGTAACCCAGCGCGGCGAACTCCTCGAAGACTTCGGGGGCGTAGTAGACGACTGCGTGCAGCGGCTCCAGGAGGTGCCACATCTGCCGCACGCGTCCGTACTCCTCGGCCATGACTCTTCCTCTCCATCGCAACCAGATCGCATCCAGCCTCATCTTGACGCTGACTAGATTGCGCGCCGACAGCAAACTTGTCAATGCCTAGATTCCGCGTAATCTGCTGACCATGACCAGTCAGCGCACCTACCACCACGGCGACCTGCGACGGGCCGTCCTCACCGCCGCCCTCGACATCATCGCGACCGAGGGCCCCTCCGCCCTGAGCCTGCGCGACCTGGCCCGCCGCGCGGGCGTCTCCCACGCGGCCCCGGCCCACCACTTCAAGGACCGCGCGGGCCTGCTCACGGCGATCGCGGCCGAGGGCTACGACCTCCTTGCCACCACCCTCACCGAGGCGCCCGACCTGCGTGAACGGGGCGTGCACTACGTACGCTTCGCCATCGCTCACCCCGCGCACTTCCAGGTGATGTTCCAGCCCGACCTCTACCACCGCGACGACCCGGACCTGCTTGCCGCCAAGTCCCGCACGTCCGCCGCCCTGCGTGCGGGCATCGAGGCCCGCAGCCCGTCCGAGGACGCCGACCTGATGGGCGTCGCCGCATGGTCGATCGCCCATGGCTTCGCCACGCTGCTGCTGAGCCACAACCTGGAACGCACGATGGGCGACGGCGACCCGGAAGAGGTCTTCCGCGCGCTGACGAGGCTGACGTTCAGGGCGTCCTGAGTGCCAGATCGCGATCCCGGCACGTCACGAGATGTCCCGCTCCGGGGATTCGAAGAACGCGGCCTGGTTCTTGCCCGCCGTCTTGGCCTTGTACAGGGCCGTGTCGGCGTCCCGCAGCGCCTCTGAGGGCGGGGTCGGCCTGGTGATGCTCCGTGCTCCGATGCTTGTTGTCACGTGGGCCGCATGGCCATGAGCAAGGGTGAACGGGTCCTTGAAGGCGTCGAGGATCCGCCTGGTGTAGTCGTGCAGTGTGCTCGCGTCCATGCCGTCGACGAGGAGCGCGAATTCGTCTCCGCCGAGCCTGGCCACCATGTCCTGCTTGCGGACCCTGGCCGTCAGCCGCTGTGCGACGTCGATCAGCAGTTCGTCACCGGCCGGGTGCCCCAGCGTGTCGTTGACGTCCTTGAAGCCGTCGAGGTCGAGCATCAGCAGCCCGCTCGGGGAAGTTTCGGAGCACCGGCCGAGAACGGCCTCCAGGCGCTCGTTCAGCAGTGATCGATTGGCCAGATCCGTCAACGGGTCGTGGGTCGCCTGATAGCTCAGCTGCTTCTGGAGCTCTGCCTGCTCCTGCAGTGATGCCGACAGGGCCTCGGCGTGCGTCCGTGCTTCGGTGGCCCTGCCCTGGGCGTACTGGGCCAGAAACGCGATACGCAGCAACAGCAGCAGCGACAGGCTCGCCATCAGGCCGACGACCACGGTGATGTTCAGCGGCTGGTCCCGGATGCCGTCGACATTGGCCAGCACGATCAACGGCCCCATCAGGATGAGCGCGATCAGGATCGACAGCCGCCGCCGGGGCAGCTTCTCCTGGTCTTCCGCCACCTGTGTCGACCGGGCGACGGACGAGTGCAGCGCCGCCGCCCCCAGCAGGAGGGATGAGACCATCCACCCCACCTCGGCCACGTCCTCGGGGATCACGGTCTCGGTGGCCAGCGTTCCGTAGTAGAGGCCGTCGGCGGCAAGCAGGACCAGCAGCCATCCGATGACCAGAAGAAGCGACGGTGTCCGCGTGCCCGTGGTGAACATCAGCCGCGCGGCAATGGACAACAGCACCAGGTCGGTGACCGGATAGACGATGGTCATCGCGAGCGGCCACGCGGACAGCTCGCTGCGCAGGTAGGGGGCGATGATGAACGCCCATGACAGAGTGCCCGCCCCCAGCGTGACGATTCCCGCGTCCAGCAGCCCCGCCCAGTGCAGGCGGCCCGCCTGCTGCCTGGCCAGCGTCACCAGGCCCGCCATGAACAACAGGTAGGTGCCCAGGTAGAGCATGTCGGCCACGCCCGGGAAGGGAACCTCGACCCCGCGGACCTGATAGAGACCCCAGATCGTGTCCGCCGCCGCGAACGGTGCCATGGCAGCCGCGAACAGGTACCACGGAAGGACCGATGGCGGCTTGTTCCTGATCACTCCCACCACGATCGCGAAGACGACCGACGCGGAAATCACCACGGGCAGCATGTAACGCGCGGCGGAGGAGATGACCAGATAGGTGACGATCACCGCGGTTCCTGCTGCCAGATACACCCAGGCCGCCGCTTCACGGCGGGAGGGCAACGGGACGTGCGCCTTGTCCACAGGTCCTCCTTCCCCGCTCCCGCCGGCACGCGCCCGGGCGGCGGCCCGCGGGCGGGTCCTCATCCAGATCCCTGGCCGGGGAGGTGGGAGCGGAGCGTCTCGAGGATGCGGCAGGTGCGGTCGAGTTCGTCCTGGAGGCGCGGAGCGATCTGGGCCAGTGAGGCCGGGGCTCCGGCCTCGGCATACTCCTCCAGCTCCAGGCAGCAGGCAGCGAGGCTGTGGGCTCCCAGGTTGCCGGCAGCGCCTTTGAGGCCGTGTGCCTGCACCGCGATCTCCGAGGTGTCGTGGCGGTCCAGCGCGTGGAAGAGGGCGCTGGTCATCTCGGGGGCCCGGATGAGGAAGTGGTCGACCAGCCGGCTCACCAGTTCGTTCTCGGCCGGGGTGCCGGCGCCGCGCAGTTCGCTCAGCCGCTGCTCGATGGAGACGCGCAGGCCCTCGTTGTCCGACGGTGGCTGGGTGGGGTGGACCCAGCGGGCGAGGGTGTGTTCGAGCTCGTCGGCGGTGACGGGCTTGGAGACGTAGTCGTCCATGCCCGCGGCCCGGCAGCGGTCCCGGTCCTCGGCGAGGGCGCCGGCGGTCATGGCGATCACCGGCAGACGACGGCCGTTCTCCCGTTCCCGGCGGCGTAGTTCCTGGGTGGCGCTGTAGCCGTCCATCTGGGGCATTTGGCAGTCCATCAGCACGGCCTGATAGCTGTGTTCCTCGGTCATACGCAGGGCCTGGATGCCGTCGGCGGCGGTATCGGCGCTGTAGCCGAGCCGGGTGAGAATGCCCAGAGCCACCATCTGGTTGATCTCGTTGTCCTCGACCAGCAGGAGATGGCCGCGGTGGGCGTGCCGGACCGGGGCGGGTGCCGGCGCCGCTGCCGCCGCCGTGGCGACCGGCGATGTCGTGGCCACCGGCGGTGTCTGGGTGGCGAGTTCGACCAGGGCGTCCATGAGCTGGGACTGCTGGATGGGCTTGGACAGGCTCCGCGGGATCCCGGCCGCCTGGAGCTCGGCCGCGGGCAGCGTGGTGCCGGAGGTGAGCATCAGCAGCCCCAGCCGGCCGATGGTCTGGTCGGTGGTGATGCGGCGGGCGAGTTCCAGGCCGTCCATGTCGGGCATCTGCATGTCGAGGAGAGCCAGGTCGTACGGGCGGCCCGCGGCCGCCGCCTCGTGGAGGGCCACCAGGGCGTGGGGGCCACTGGCGACCGAGGTCGGCTGCATGTGCCACCTGTGCAGCTGAGCGTCGAGGATCAGCCGGTTGGTCTCGTTGTCGTCGACGACCAGGACCCGCCGTCCGCGAAGGGCGTCGGGGTGGGGTGGGGCCGGGGGCTGTTCGGGGGTGTCGGGGGCGCGCACGGGCACGGTGAAGAAGAAGGTGCTGCCCTGGCCGGTCCGGCTGGTGACGCCGATGGAGCCGCCCATGGCCTCGGTGAGCCTGCGGCAGATGGCCAGGCCGAGGCCGGTGCCTCCGTAATGGCGGGTGGAGGAGGCGTCCGCCTGGGAGAAGGCGTCGAACATCCGCTCCTGGTCGGCCTCGGCGATGCCGATGCCGGTGTCGGCCACCTCGAAGTGCAGCCACGGCACTTGCGGTGCGGGCGCCTCGGACGGCGCCGGGCGGGCGCGCAGCACGACCTCGCCGGCTTTGGTGAACTTCACCGCGTTGGAGGCCAGGTTGAGCAGGATCTGCCGCAGCCGGCCGGCGTCCCCGAGCACCATCGCGGGCAGGTCGGGATGGCAGTCGCTGAGCAGTTCCAGGCCCTCGGCCTGGTCGGTCTGCGCCACCAGCGAGACGACCTCCTCCACCAGCAGCTGGGGACTGAAGGCGACCTCGTCCAGTTCGAGCCTGCCCGCCTCCAGTTTGGAGAAGTCCAGGATGTCGTTGATCAGTGACAGCAGTGCCGTGCCGGCGGCCTGGATGCCCTCCGCGTAGCGCCGCTGTTCGGTGTCGAGCTCAGTGCCCAGCAGCAGGTTGCTCAGCCCGATGACGCCGTTCATGGGGGTACGGATCTCATGGCTCATGGAGGCGACGAACTGCGACTTCGCCTGGGATGCGGCAATCGCCTCGTCGCGGGCCTCTGCCAGGGCGGCTTCGGCCAGCTTGCGCTCGGTGATGTCGCGGATGAAGGCGTTGAAGCAGCGAGCCTTCGCCGACTTCAGCCGCCACAAAGCCAGTTCGACCGGTATCTCGTGGCCGTCGCGGTGCAGCGCGGTGAGCTCCCGCTGACTTCCCAGTACATGAGCCTCCCCGCCGGACAGAATCCGCTCCAGACCGGCCGTGTGCGCGGCGCGGTACCGCTCAGGAATGATCGTCTCCGTCAGCGGACGGCCCATCACCTCGTGGTGGCTGAAGCCGAACAACCGCTCGGCGCTCGCGTTCCAGTCGATGACCAGGCCGTCCTCGTCGATGGAGACGAAGGCGTCCCGGGCGGTCTCGATGACCGAACGTGCCTGCCCCTGCAACAGGAGCAGCGCCTCCTCCCTGCGCCGCTGGCCCTCCGCCTCGCGGATGAACCCGCGCACTTCGAGGGGGTCGCCCGCGTCGTCCCGTACCACCCAGAGTGTCGCCTCGATCCATACCGAGTGCCTGTCGGCGTGCCGCAGACGCAGACAGACCGCCACCCGGCCCTCGCGGAGCAGATCCCGCTCCGCCCACTCGTACTCCTCCACATCCCCCGGGTGCACCCAGGAGACCATCGACGTCCCCTCGATCTCCTCGACCGGGCGCCCGAGCAAAGCCTGCGCCGGCGGGGACACCTCCTGGTAGACGCCGTCGACCGTCCGGCGGAAGACCATGTCCGGAGAGTTCTTCACCAGCAGCCGGAACCGCTCCTCGTCGTCCGCCGCGTACTGCCTGGGCGGTGGTGTGGGCTCCCGTTCCATTCCGCCTCCACATGTCATGTACGGCCACGGGGCGCGGCCGGGCCTGCCGACTGACCGCCCGCGACGGCTTGGGGTGCGGCGCGTGTCTTCGAACGACGGGTGATCGGCGGCGTCCGGCCGCGGGGCGCCACCTCGGACACCGGGGCCGCGCATCCACGCAGCGGTTGCCGGGACCGGCACTGTGCGCACCGGGTGGGAAACGGGAGCAGACGTCCACCCGGGTGACGATCACCGCAGCCGGTGCGGGTGACCGGCACCCAACCGGCCACCATCTGACGTCTTCACACCCACGAGCCATGGGTGCGGACGGAGGTCAAGCGATCCTCTCCAGGTGCCAAACGGACACCTCCAGCGAAGAACGAACCACTGAAGATCGCAAGCCGAGCCACTGCCCGCGGCGTGAGGACGACGCGGTGCGGCCGGACGTGAGCCATCCACGAATGCCGCGAAGCGAGCAGCCGAATCGCCACCCGACGACCTCAGGCGACCTGCACCGCGTCGATGCCGGCGATCGACGCCGGGCCGACCCGGTTCATGCCGCCTTCGCCGGCCTACGCGCCTGCGCCCGGCGGCCGGGATCATACGTCCGCAGGGTCCAGGTCACGAACCGAGAATCGTCGTCAGGAACTCTCCCGTCCACCCCAGCAGTTCCCGCCCCACCACCGGCTTCCCGCCGATCTTGCCCGCCGTCGGGCGGGGCACCAGGATCTGGCGGGTCGGGGCCTTGATGACCGTCCGCGGGTGGAGGCGCTTGAGGCGCAGTTCCTGCGACTCGCGCAACTCCACCGGCGCGAAGCGGATGTTCGTGCCCTGGAGCACGATCTCGCCGACCCCGCAGGCCCGCGCCAGCATGCGCAGGCCCGCCACCAGGAGCAGGTTCTCGACCGGCTCGGGGAGTTTGCCGTAGCGGTCGGTGAGTTCTTCGCGGACCGACTTGATGTCCTCCTCGGTGTTCGCCGAGGCGATCGCGCGGTAGGCCTGGAGACGCAGCCGCTCGCCCGGCGCGTAGTCGTGCGGGACATGCGCGTCGACCGGGAGCTCGATCTTGACCTCGAGCGCGGGCTCCTCCTCCACGCCGCCGTCGACCGCGGCGCGGTAGTCCGCCACCGCCTCGCCCACCATGCGGATGTACAGGTCGAAGCCGACGCCCGCGATATGGCCGGACTGTTCGCCGCCGAGGAGGTTGCCCGCGCCGCGGATCTCCAGGTCCTTCATCGCGACATACATGCCCGCGCCCATCTCGGTGTGCTGGGCGATCGTCGCCAGGCGCTCGTGGGCGGTCTCGGTGAGCGGCTTCTCCGGCGGGTAGAGGAAGTAGGCGTAGCCGCGCTCGCGGCCCCGGCCCACGCGGCCGCGCAGCTGATGCAGCTGCGAGAGACCGAAGTTGTCGCCGCGCTCGACGATCAGAGTGTTCGCGTTGGAGATGTCGATGCCGGACTCGACAATCGTCGTGGAGACCAGCACGTCGAACTTCTTCTCCCAGAAGTCCACCACGACCTGCTCGAGCGCCGACTCGGGCATCTGGCCGTGGGCGGTCGCGATACGGGCCTCGGGCACGATGTCGCGCAGCCGGGCCGCCGCACGGTCGATCGACTCCACGCGGTTGTGGATGTAGAAGACCTGGCCCTCGCGCAGCAGTTCACGGCGAATGGCCGCGCCGAGCTGCTTCTCCTCGTACGGGCCGACGAAGGTCAGCACCGGGTGCCGCTCCTCCGGCGGGGTGGTGATCGTCGACATCTCACGGATGCCTGTGACCGCCATTTCGAGCGTACGGGGGATGGGGGTGGCCGACATCGTCAGGACGTCGACGTTGGCGCGGAGCTTCTTCAGCTGCTCCTTGTGCTCGACGCCGAAGCGCTGCTCCTCGTCGACAACGACCAGTCCCAGGTCCTTGAACTTCGTGTCGGACGAGAACAGCCGGTGCGTTCCGATCACGATGTCCACCGCGCCGTCCCGCAGCCCCTCCAGAGTCGCCTTCGACTCCGTGTCCGACTGGAAGCGGCTCAACGCCCGTACGTTCACGGGGAATTGGGAGTAGCGCTCGGAGAAGGTGCCGAAGTGCTGCTGTACGAGCAGGGTCGTCGGGACCAGGACCGCGACCTGCTTGCCGTCCTGGACGGCCTTGAAGGCGGCCCGTACCGCGATCTCCGTCTTGCCGTAGCCGACGTCGCCGCAGATCAGCCGGTCCATCGGGACCGTCTTCTCCATGTCCTCCTTGACCTCGGCGATGGTGCTCAGCTGGTCGGGGGTCTCCACATAGGGGAAGGCGTCCTCCAGCTCGCGCTGCCAGGGGGTGTCCGCGCCGAAGGCGTGGCCGGGGGCCGCCATACGGGCCGAGTAGAGCTTGATGAGGTCGGCCGCGATCTCCTTCACGGCCTTCTTGGCGCGCGCCTTCGTCTTCGTCCAGTCCGCGCCGCCGAGCCGGTGCAGAGTCGGGGCCTCGCCGCCGACGTACTTGGTGACCTGCTCCAGCTGGTCGGTGGGGATGTACAGCCGGTCGCCGGGCTGGCCGCGCTTGGCGGGGGCGTACTCGACGAGCAGATACTCGCGGGTCGCGTTCTGCACCGTACGCTGCACCATCTCGATGTAGCGGCCCACGCCGTGCTGCTCGTGGACGATGTAGTCGCCCGCCTCCAGGGTGAGCGGGTCGATCGTCTTGCGGCGCTTGGCGGGCATCCGCTGGCCGTCCTTGCCGGCCGCCTTCTGGCCGGACAGATCGGTCTCGGTGAGGACGGCGATCCTGAGGCCGGGGTCGACGAAGCCGTAGTCGATCGAGCCGCACGCCACATGCACCAGGGACGGGGAGATCTCGGCGAGGTCGGCGTCGAGACGGGCGGCGACGCCCTCGCCGCCCAGCACCTCGACGGTGCGGGCCGCGGGGCCGTGGGCCTCGGTCACGAACACCGTGCGCCAGCCGTCCGCCAGCCACCCCTTGGTGTCGGCGAGCGCGCGGGCGGTGTCGCCGCGGTAGCTCTCCGGGGCGTGCATGCCCAGCTTCACAGTGTCGTCCGACAGATCTTCGTCGGCGGCGAAGGGCGATACGGACCACCACATCAGCCCGAGCTCGCGCGCCCGGTCCCGTACGTCCGCGATCCCCCACAGCGAGGCCGCGTCGACGTCGATCGGCGCCTCGCCGCCACCCGCGGTCGCCGCCCAGGACGCCTGCAGGAACTCCTGGCTGGTCGCCACGAGGTCCGCGGCCCGGGTGCGTACCCGCTCGGGGTCGCAGACCACGGCCATCGAGCCCTTCGGCAGTACGTCGAGCAGCAGTTCCATGTCGTCGACCAGGACGGGAGCGAGGGACTCCATGCCCTCGACCGCGATGCCCTCGGCGATCTTGCCGAGCAGTTCGCCCAGCTCGGGGTGCTCCTCGGCGAGGGCCGCCGCCCGCTGCCGTACGTCGGTGGTCAGCAGCAGCTCACGGCAGGGCGGCGCCCACAGCCCGTGCTCCGCCACCTCCAGCGAGCGCTGGTCGGCGACCTTGAAGTACCGGATCTCCTCGACGTCGTCGCCCCAGAACTCCACCCGCAGGGGGTGCTCCTCGGTCGGCGGGAAGACATCGAGGATGCCGCCGCGCACGGCGAACTCGCCGCGCTTCTCGACCAGTTCGACCCGGGAGTACGCGGCTGCCGCGAGGCCGTCCACGATCTCGTTCAGGTCGGCCTGCTGCCCGGTGCGCAGGGCCACCGGCTCCAGGTCGCCGAGCCCCTTGACCTGCGGCTGCAGTACGGAACGGATCGGCGCGACCACGACGGAGACCGGCCCGGCGCTCGGGTCGTCCGTCGAGGGATGGGCCAGCCTGCGCAGCACCGCGAGCCTGCGCCCCACGGTGTCCGAGCGGGGCGAGAGCCGCTCGTGCGGCAGGGTCTCCCAGGACGGGTACTCGGCGATGCCCTCCTCGGGCAGCAGCGAACGCAGCGCCGCCGCGAGGTCCTCGGCCTCCCGCCCGGTCGCGGTGACGGCCAGCACCGTACGCCCGCTCTCGCGGGCGAGCGCGGCCACGGCGAAGGGCCGCGCGGCGGGCGGGCCGACCAGGTCGACATGCATACGGTGGCCGTCGCCGGCAGCCTTCACCGCTTCGGCGAGCGCCGGGTCACGTACGACGGCATCGAGCAGACCGTGCAGGCTCATGAAGGGCTTCCATCCGGGGCGAGACTGGGCGGGGGTGGGCAACGCGAACCGCCCGACACGTCGAACGGGCCGGGGGTCTCCAGCCTACGTCGGCCGCGCGCCGCCCGCCGTCCGGTTCCGTCAGGCCCTGATCCGGCCTGATCGACCGGACAGGGCCTGCGGGGCAAAGGACCCACCGGAGCGCAAAGGTCCGGCCCCGGGGTGTTTGGAGGAACACCCCGGGGCCGGGCCCCCTTACCGTAGCGCCCCCGTCGCTACTCCCCCGTTATCCCCCGCTACTCCGTGGCGATCGCGTTCAGCACATTCATCCGGCCCGCCCGGAACGCCGGCACCAGGGCCGCGAACAGGCCGACGAACGCCGACGCCACGAAGACTGTGATGATCGTCGGCCAGGGAATCTCCAGGACTCCCAGGCCCTCCAGCGCCAGCAGCTTCTGGGCCGCCGTGCCCCAGCCCATGCCCAGGCCGAGGCCCAGCAGGGCGCCGAAGAGGGCGATGACCACCGATTCCAGGCGGATCATGCGGCGCAGCTGGCGGCGGGAGAGACCGATGGCGCGCATCAGGCCGATCTCCCGGGTCCGCTCGACCACCGACAGGGCCAGGGTGTTCACCACACCCAGCACCGCGACGATGATCGCGAGCGCCAGCAGGCCGTAGACGATGTTCAGCAGCTGACCGATCTGGTCCTTCAGGTCCTGCTTGAAGTCGGTCTGGTTCTGCACCTTGTACTGCGGGTACTTGGCCATCGACGCCTTCAGGGCGGCGTAGGCCTCCTTCTCCTTGCCGTCCTCCGCCACCGCGAACATGATCACGTTCTTCGGCATCTTGGCAGCGGGGATGTACTGCGCGGCGGTCGTGATGTTGGTGTACATCACGCCCTTGTCGATGTTCGAGTCGTCGGAGGTGATCGCCGCGATCTTCAGCCCGGCACTCCGCCCGTCCTTGAACGCGACCTTGATCGTGTCGCCGACCTTGATGCCGTGGCGCTTGGCATAGCGGTCGCCGACCGACATCGCGTCCTTGCCGTACGCCGCCGAGAGCTCGCCCGCGACGGTCTCGCGGCGCAGATCCTGTGCGTACGTCGGGTCGGCGGCGACGAGCTCCTCGTCCTCCGTCCTGCCGTCGGGCGCGGTCAGCTTCGCCTCCACACCCTTGTAGTCGGTGACGTGATCGATGTGCGGGGCCTTCTTCAGGGCCTGCTCGACCTGCGGAATGATCAGCTGGCCCTTGCCGGACTGGATGATGAAGTCCGCGCCGACCGACTTGTCGAGCTCGCTGGTGGCCGATGCGACCATCGAGGAGCCGACCACCGACAGGCATGCCACCAGCGCGAGGCCGATCATCAGGGCGGCACCCGTCGCTCCGGTGCGGCGCGGGTTGCGCAGGGCGTTGCGTTCCGCGAGGCGGCCGACCGGGCCGAACATCCGCAGGACGAGCGCGCTGATCACCCGCACCACGACTCCCGCGAGCAGCGGGCCGATGACCACGAAGCCGATGAGCGAGAGGACCACGCCCAGGCCGAGGAACATCGAGCCCTCGCTCGCCTTGTCGGCCCGGGTGGCGACCAGGAGCGCGGCCGCGCCGCCGCCGGTGAGCAGCAGGCCGATCGCGGCCCGGAGAAGGCCCGCCTTGCCGTCGGCCGGCGTACCGGCGTCGCGCAGGGCGGCCATCGGGGAGACCTTGCCGGCCCGCCTCGCCGGGACATAGGCGGCCACGACGGTCACGACGATGCCGAGGACGAGCCCGACGACCGGAGTCGTCCACTTCACGGTCAGGTCCCTGGTGGACAGCTCCATACCCAGGGAGCCCATCAGTTTCATCAGCCCGACGGCCAGGCCGACTCCGGCGGCGACACCCGCGAGGGAACCGACGACGCCGAGCAGCAGCGCCTCGACCAGCACGGAGCGGTTGACCTGGCGACGGCTGGAGCCGATGGCCCGCATCAGGCCGATCTCGCGGGTGCGCTGGGCGACCAGCATCGAGAAGGTGTTGACGATCAGGAAGATGCCGACGAGGAGGGCGATCCCGGCGAAGCCGAGCATCGCGTACTTCATCACGTCGAGGAAGGAACCGACGTCCTCGCGGCCGGCGTCCGCGGCTTCCTTGGCCGTCTGCAGCTTGAAGGGGGCGTCCAGCGTCTTGGCGACGTTCTGCTTGAGCTGTTCGTCGCTGACACCGTCGGCGGCGGTGACGGAGATCTGTGTGAACAGGCCTTCCTTGCCGAGCAGTTCACGCTGGGCGGTGGCGGTGTCGAAGTAGACGACGGCCGCACCGGGGTTGGTGACCTTGAAGGAGGCGATGCCGGAGATCTTGGCGGTGAAGTCGCCGGTGACGGCGATGGTGCGCAGTTCGTCGCCGAGCTTCAGGTGGTGCTTGTCGGCGGTGTCGGCGTCGACCATCACCTCGGTGGGGCCGCGCGGTGCGTGGCCGGAGGTGATCTCCATCGACTTGAGGGCGTTCGAGGTCCAGTTGGCGGCGATCGTGGGAGCGCCGTTGCTGGAACCCATGTCCTTGTTCGCGGAGTTGACGACGGTCACGCTCATGGAGGAGACGCCGCCCTCGGCGGACTTCACTCCCTCCGCCTTCGCCACCCTCTCGACCAGCGAGGCGGGCAGCGACTCCGGCTTGCCGGTCCGCGGGTTCTCCTCGTCGTCGGAGCCCTTGGGGCTGACGGAGACATCGGACGCGGTAGCGGCGAAGAGCTTGTCGAAGGTGGTGTTCATCGTGTCGGTGAACACGAGCGTGCCCGAGACGAAGGCCACCGACAGCAGCACGGCCACCGCCGAGAGCGCCATTCGCCCCTTGTGCGCGAAGAAGTTGCGCAGGGAGGTCTTGAGTACGGTCATGACGTCCGCCCGCGAGCGTCGAAGTCCTTCATGCGGTCCAGTACGGCCTCGGCGGTGGGCCGGAACATCTCGTCCACGATGCGGCCGTCGGCCAGATACAGGACACGGTCCGCGTAGGAGGCGGCCACCGGGTCGTGCGTGACCATCACGATGGTCTGGCCGAGTTCGTCCACGGACCTCCTCAGGAAGCCCAGCACCTCAGCCCCCGCACGGGAGTCGAGGTTTCCGGTCGGCTCGTCACCGAAGATGATCTCGGGGCGGGCGGCGAGCGCACGGGCCACGGCGACACGCTGCTGCTGTCCGCCGGAGAGCTGGGTGGGCCGGTGCTTCAGCCTGTCGGACAGTCCCACCGTCTCGACGACCCGGTTCAGCCACCCCGCGTCCGGCTTACGGCCGGCGATGTCCATGGGGAGCGTGATGTTCTCCAGGGCGTTGAGCGTGGGCAGCAGGTTGAAGGCCTGGAAGATGAAGCCGATCCGGTCCCGGCGCAGCTGCGTGAGCTTCTTGTCCTTGAGCTTGGTTATCTCGGTCGCGTCGAGGTAGATCTCGCCCGAGGTGACGGTGTCGAGACCGGCCAGGCAGTGCATGAGCGTCGACTTGCCGGACCCCGAGGGACCCATGATCGCGGTGAACTGGCCGCGGGCGATGTCGACGTCGACATGGTCGAGCGCGACGACACGGGTCTCCCCGGAGCCGTAGGCCTTGACGACCTGCCGCCCTCGTGCGGCGACGGCCGTACGCCCTGCGGTGTCCCCGTGCCGGGAAGTGGTCAAAGCCGTTGTCACGGTATTTCTCCTATATCGGTGATCAGTGGGTGTCGCCGCGTACGGATATGAGTCTGTCGGTACAAGCCGTCCGGCGCGCTGGTGCGCAGCGCAGTCTTGAACCGGGGGTTTTCCCCACCCCCCGGTGGTGCGGGCCCCCCGCTGCGGCCGTAAGACCAAGTTAAGGAGTCGGCCGCGTCCTCCTCGTCGTCCCCCGGGACGAACGTCCCCTCGCCATCAGTAAGGAGGAGCCCCTAGGGGCACTACACCCCCGGGTGGACCCGCACGGCCCGAGCCTGCACCCTCCCCCTGCGTGAGGCTCAAGTGAGAAGGTGTTCCAGGAAATAGATGCAGGGGGAAAGGATTCTGGGTGAGCGAGGAACGCGTCGACGATCCGGAAGGGATACCGGCGGCCGCGGGAGCGGCGGGGTCCGCGGAGCCTGCGGGGCGGGCCGCCGCCCCTGGCACGGCCATTCGAGTGAAGGGGAGCGGGGTCGGCGCGCCCGGGGAACGGGGGCGCGGGCCGGTCGTGGCCGCGCTCATGCTCGGGATGGCACTCGCCGCGCTCGACGGCACCATCGTCTCCACCGCCGTACCCCAGATCGTCGGCGACCTCGGCGGCTTCTCCGTCTTCTCCTGGCTCTTCGCCGGCTATCTGCTCGCCGTCACCGTCACCCTTCCCGTGTACGGGAAGCTCTCCGACACCTTCGGCCGCAAGCCGGTCCTGCTCGCCGGCATCGTGCTCTTCCTCGCCGGCTCACTGCTGTGCGCGGGCGCCTGGAACATGGCCGCGCTGATCGCCTTCCGGGTGGTGCAGGGACTGGGCGGCGGAGCCCTCCAGGGCACCGTGCAGACCATCGCCGCCGACCTCTACCCACTCAAGGAACGCCCCAGGATCCAGGCCCGGTTGTCCACCGTGTGGGCGGTCTCGGCGGTGGCCGGGCCCGCGATCGGCGGGCTGCTCGCCTCATACGCGCACTGGCGCTGGATCTTCCTCATCAACCTGCCGGTCGGCGTGGTCGCCCTCTGGCTGATCGCCCGTCATCTGCGCGAGCCGTCCCGTACCCGCCCGGCCGCCCCCGCCAGCGTCGACTGGCCCGGCGCGCTGGCCATCTTCGCCGCGGGCACGCTCCTGCTCACCGCGCTCGTCCAGGGCGGCATCGCCTGGCCCTGGCTGTCCGCGCCCTCGCTCGGCCTGTTCGGCGGCAGCGCGGTCCTTCTCGCCGTGGTCGTGGCCGTCGAACGACGGGCCGCCGAGCCGATCATCCCCGGCTGGGTCTGGCGCCGCCGCACCATCGCCGCCGTCAATCTGGCACTCGGCGCGCTGGGCCTGCTCATGGTCGCCCCCACCGTCTTCCTCCCCACCTACGCCCAGTCGGTCCTCGGCCTCGGCCCGATCGCCGCGGGCTTCGTGCTCTCCGTGATGACCCTGAGCTGGCCGGTCAGCGCCGCACTGTCGAACCGGGTCTACACCCGGATCGGCTTCCGGCAGACCGCGATCATCGGCATCACGCTCGCGGGTCTGATCCTGCTCGCCTTCCCCCTCCTCCCGTACCCCGGCGAACCCTGGCAGCCGGCCCTGATCATGCTGCTGCTCGGCGGGGCGCTCGGCCTCTTCCAACTCCCGCTGATCGTCGGCGTCCAGTCGACGGTCGGCTGGTCGGAGCGGGGCACGACGACGGCGTCCGTGCTCTTCTGCCGCCAGGTGGGCCAGAGCATCGGCGCGGCCCTGTTCGGCGCGCTGGCGAACGGCGTCCTGTCAGCACGCCTCGGCGGCGGCGACCTCGACTCGGTGGCCCAGGCCCTGACGAGGGACGAATCGGCGGACGAACTGCGCCGAGCGGTCGCGGCGGCGGTCGACTACGTATACGTGGGCGCGGCAGCGGCTGCGGCGTTGTCTCTGCTCGTCCTCCTCTTCGTGGCCCCGCGCCGCTTTCCCGTACTCGACGAACCGAACGCGGACGGCCCTGTTCCGTAGGGGATTGTGCGATCTCCGTGAAGTTTTCACCGCTGGGGCTCACCCTCTTGGCGATCGCGCATGACGCCGGTTTACGGTGGAGCGGAATGAAGTCATGCACATTGCAAGGAACACAACGGGGGCAGCCACGTGGCATGGGACGAGTGGGAGCAGGCCAAGTCCGGTTCGACGCAGACCCGGCTGAATCAACTGCCCGCGGAGGGCGGCGGATCGGGCGGCGGCAAGGACGACCTTACGGTCCACGACGACGAGCTGGGGAAACTCGGCGATCTTGCGCGCTCCCTGCGGGAGCAGCTGTCCACCGACGGCGACCACGCGCGCGTGGCCACGTTCGAGGCTTCGAACCAGCTCTTCAACGACGGTCTGGACATGGGATCCGGACTCCTTGAAGTGCACGATGCCTGGAGCACCAAGCTGGCCACCCTCAAGGAGGCTTGCGCGCACATCTCCAACCACCTTGATTACTCGCGCTCCACGCACACCAAGCAGGAGCAGAAGATC
This sequence comes from Streptomyces sp. NBC_00885, assembly GCF_045207475.1. Lineage (NCBI taxonomy): Bacteria > Bacillati > Actinomycetota > Actinomycetes > Kitasatosporales > Streptomycetaceae > Streptomyces > Streptomyces sp. NBC_00885. The sequence continues at coordinate 5,072,017 of NZ_CP108796.1, read as the reverse complement.
GTGACGGGGATGCAGTCCCTCGACGGCAAAACGATGACCGTGTCGCGCATCTACGACCAGTTCAAGTAAGGCAACGGGGAACTCGACATGGTGACGTGCCAGGAACTGCAGGATCTCAACCTCAGCAAGCTGAACACCGCGGTCACGCAGTGGAAGCAGATGCTCGACAAGCTGGTCATCCTCGCCGACGGGGGCGACGGCGGCATCAACGCCGCCGATCTGGAGCGCAAGGCCAACGCCGCGGACTGGAAAGGCGACAACGCCACCGTCACCAAGGCGTTCACCACCACCACGGCGCGCCAGTTCGACGACATGGTCACCGAGGCGCGCAGCATCCACAAGATCCTTGAGGAAGCCCACACCAACCTGAAGAAGCACCAGGAAGACTTGAAGACCACGATCGACACGTGGGCCAAGAAGTACGTCTACATCGACGAAAAAGGCACCGCGATGTACTCCGGCCCGCAACGCGAGGTCCCGGGCGGCCCCAAAGAGCAGACCAGCCAGGAAGAGGTCGACCAGGCGGCGCGCGAGGTCGGCAGGATCCTGGAGGCGGCCAACGAGACCGACCGGATCGCCGCGCGTGCGCTGCGCAAGCACGCCCAGAGCAAGTACGACTTCGACGAGACGGGCTACAAGGGCCTCAAGGACGCCGACCGGCAGCAGGGCATCGAGGACGCCGACGCGATGGTCAAGCTCGCGTCCAAGGGCGACGGGATGACCGACGACGAGCTGAAGCGCTTCAACGAGATCTCCAAGTACCACCGCGACAACCCCGCCTTCGCCGAGCGGTTCGCGACCAAGCTGGGTCCCGAGGGCACGCTGGAGTTCTGGCGCAGTCTCGCCGACCCCGGCAGGGGTCGTACGCCGGACCCCGACGGCGATCGCGCGAAGCTCCTCGCTAAGGTGCAGGACAACCTGGGCATCACCCTCGCCAACGCCACCCGTGTCGACACCCCTGAGATGCAGGCGTGGAAGGACCGGATGATCGAGCTGGGCGACGATCCCATCAAGTCCAAGAGCGGCATCCCCAGCGCACCGTACGGCTTCCAGGTCCTCGGCCCTCTGATGACGGAGGGCAAGTGGGACACGGCCTTCCTCAACAAGTACGGCGAGAAGATGCTCGAGTTCGAGCGCAAGAGCGACGACCCGGTGCTGGGCGGCCCGAAGGAGCTGTGGGAGAACCGCTTCAATCCGGCCCAGCTCTCCTACCCGCCCGGCGGAACCAAGCCGGACAGCGACCCGGTCGCCAACCTGATGGAGGCGCTCGGCCACAACCCGGAAGCCTCCCTGCAGTTCTTCAACGGCTCGTCCGGCAAGGGCGACGACGCGATGAGCAACTGGGACTACCTGGTCAACAAGGACGGCGAGGGCGCGCGCGAGTGGCCGACCGACGATGACGGGAAGACGACGGGGTTCAAGAACCTCGGCCACGCCCTGGAGTCGGGGACGCTCGGGTACGCGTACGACGACAAGCCCCCGACCATCCCGCCGGTCCACACCGACGCCGAAATAGCGGCACGGGATCAGCGCACCCTGCTCATGGACAAGGTCGTGGACCATTACCAGAGCGCCGACACGATCGACAAGCAGGACGGAATCCGCGACAGCCTGGCGAACATGGCGGCCGGCCATATCGACAGCCTCAACTACACGATGGCCGACTGGGGAGGCACGGGAGAGGCTTCCGGACGGGACGACCTGTTCCATGCCAAGGACTCGCACCTGCGCGACTTCGGAGAGATGAGCAGCAAGAACTTCCTGCGGTCTCTGGCCTCCGACGAGGGTTCCTACGAGACGGTTTCAACAGCTCAGCAGGTGTACGGGGCCAGCTCGATGTCCGCACAGGGCGCCGATCAGGAGGCCGCGCTGGACGCCGGTGTGAAGAGTGTCAGGATGCACGGACTGCTGGACCAGGCGCGGGCCGAGGCCATCGGCCACGAATTCGCCGACGACAAGGACCGGCGGAACCTGGAGCTCGAGAAGCAGGGCGAGTGGCGTAATTTCGCTGCCGAGGCTGCGACCGGCGTCGGCGTCGCCGCAGCCACTGCCCTGATCGTCCCCACCGGTCCGGTGGCGGTGGTCGCCGTGCCTCTCGCCATTGAGACGATCGGCGGCGCAATCAACACCCATGTCTCCACGGAGACGATGCAGTATCTCAAGGACCATGAGTTCGACAACTTCGACGATTCGGTCGCGGGCATCGACAAGGCCAGGGACGACGGCCGCAGAAATGCTATGACTCCTCTCCTGAACTACGCAGAGGCGCACGGAATGAGCGAAAAGCAAGTCGGCGATCTGGCCGAACGCGCTGAGGGCCAGTACAACAACGGCGGGCATCTCGGCGATACCGGCGCCTCCCGAGGATGGTAACCATGAGAAACACGCTCACGCTCACCGCTGTGGCTGTCCTCCTGCTGGGTGCGTCCGCCTGCACGGCGGACAAGGAGCCCAAGGAGAAGGCCGGAGAGACGTCCAAGGACGCCGTTGCCGACGACGCCACCTGCAACGAACTCCTGGGCGACGCCGGACTGAAATGGCTCAGGGAGCACACGGGAGACAAAGCACGTCTGAAGGTCGTCGACGATCTCAAGAGGGCGCGCTCGCTGTTCTACCAGCAGGTGAAGAACTGGGGCCCGGACGACAGCGGTGCCCGCACCTTCCAGCGAGCCGATGCCTGCTTGGCAAGGACGGACGTCGCGAATGCCGCAAAGCAGCTTGAAATCCGGTACGGGCCCTCGTACTTCCCCTTCGACGCTCCTTTCGACAAAGCCTCGGAAGTCAGCCCCGCGCAGACTGTGACTCCGGTCAATTCCGCCGTCAAGCTTGTCCACGGGAAGGACCGCGATGGCGCGGTCCGCTACCGCGTGTACGTCAAGTGCAAAATTCCGGGCACCTCGGCCAAGCAGGAGAACGAGATCCCGATCGAGGGACTGCTGACCGACACGCTCACCGGCGACACCAGTGCCCGCGTCCACCTCACCCACCTGCTGCACTCCGCCAAGGTGATGGCCGACACCATGGACTGCCAGAACAAGCCCGTCGTCCCGGCCGAGCCGCCCGCGTCGGTGAGGTGACCCACCCGGCGGCGGAGGCTCTGCCCTCCGCCGCCTCGCGCCCCGTCAGTACGCGGGACGCCCGCCCCACGAACGATCAGGTCACGTCTGATCAGGCGACGCCGGGCCCTGGGATGAATCCCATGAGCCAGCTGGGCAAGTCTTCGGGACTGGGCCGTTCCGGGGCCGGATGAATCCCGATCCCGAGACTTTTCTCCGAGTCGACGTACTCGCCGCCACCGGGCCAACTCAGCCATTCCGCAATGAATGAGCTGACACTCCACGCCATGGCCAATGCGGGACGGAGTTGTGGCACGCTGGACCAGAACCCGCTGATCGCGGCGGCCCGTTCAATGCCGTCCTCCAAGGAGGGTCTGGAACTCGACGCCAATCCTGCGGACACCGCAAATCCAGAATACGGGTCGCCCACGAGTAGCGGAGTGCAGGCGCGCAAGATGATTTCAAGCAGCTCGTCGGGGACTTGCTTCGCGTGCCGCTCCAGCCTCCCGAGCAATCCTGAAAAGCTCTCCGCGCCGATACCCGAACCACTCGGACGCACATCGATGTCCTGCAACAGTCCTTGCGGTGCACAAGAAGCCGATACCGCTTGAATATAGGCCAATCCGCGGAGCGATTGCCATCTACACATGAGGTCGACGCGGGAAATAACGGAATTGCGAGCACCGTACCTTACCGGCCATTCGGCGGCTCGCACCTCCGCTCCGTAAGACCTCAACTCCGACGGGACCGAATTCGGGTAGATGATCAGCTCACCGTCGACGCGCGATACGGATTCGTACCCTGGATATCTTCCCGACGTCACGGTGCGCGCCTCCAGTTGGGTGTATCGCCGCTTGAATACTTGAAAATGTCGGTCTCGGGAATATGGTACGAGTGAATCATATTCGGACCGCGAATAATGACCACAGGATCTCCGTTCGCGTCACGAAGGCTCCTGTCGATGATGATCTCCTTCTGGGTTCTTGTGTCGATGTAGTCGGCCGGCGTGTCCTTCTTCCCCATCAGGTATTTCTCCAGCTTCAGGTCATCGTCCCCGATACCGGCAAGGTAGTGATTGTCCTTGCCTGCCTCAGCCTCCCTGAGCTGGTGGTCAACTCCCTGGAGAACGCGATTGTCGTAGGGAGCAAGACCGAGTGGATCAGACCATGAGTGAGGGTTATGGGCATAAGTGGTGGGGTTGGGGGCGGGGGCGAGGCCGAGAGGATCCGGCGTCAGGTATCGGCCGGTCTCCGGGTCGTAGTAACGGAAGTGGTTGTAGTTCAGGCCGGTTTCAGCGTCGGCGTACTGGCCCGGGAAGCGCAGAGGACAGTCCATGGACGCCGCGTCCGTCGGAGCGGGGAGATCCGTGCCCCAGAGGGTCGTGCGCCGCTGCCATGCCAAGTCCCCGTCCGGCCCGACCAGTTCGGTCGGCGTGCCGACGGCGTCCGTGATGACCGCGTGGAAACGGGTGCCGTAGTCGGCCGAGGTGTCCTCGGCCAGTTTGGAGAGAAGGGATCCGCCCGGCTCGCGGACCAGTGGCTTGTGATCGGTCTGGGTGAGAGGGCGATGGGTGCCGGGGGCGTAGTCCCAGGTCGTGACCCTGCCGTCGGGGGCCTTCTGCTCGGCCAGGCGGGTGTCGTCCCAGCTGAAGTCGGTGCGCTCGACGGGCGAGCCGTCGTCCGCCAGGTGCTCCTTGGCCATTCGGCGGCCGAGTGGGTCGTAGGTGTACCGCCAGCGCTCGCCGCCCGGAGTCACCACCTCGACCAGCCGGTCCTCCGCGTTCCACGCGTACGTCCACGTCCGCTGCTGCCCGTTGAGGAGCTTGCGGGTCTTGCGGACCAGGCGGCCCTGCGCGTCGTGTTCGTAGGAGGTGCGGCCCGCGTGACGGACAAGGGTGCCCTCGAATTCACGGTCGCCAGGGGTCTCGTGCGCGGGGGCCGTGGCGTGGGCGAGGTTGCCCGCCACGTCGTAGGCGTACGTCTCGGTCCAGCCATGGGCCCGGACACCGGTAGCGCGGCCCATGCGGTCGAGGTCGAAGCGGCGGGTGCCGGAGGTCAGTTCGCGGATCTCGGTGAGGTAGCCGTCCTCGCGGTAGGCATAGGCGCGGTGCTGGAGGAGCCGGTCGGCGTCCTCCGAAGATGCCGTCAGGGACTGGGTGGCGAGGCGGTCGGTCACATCCCAGGTCTGGCTGAGGGTGACGGCCGCCCCGAGGCGTCGTTCCGTCTCGCGGCCGGCCGCGTCGTACGTGAAGGACAGGGAACCTGCGTCCGAGCGGAGTTCGGTGGGGCAGCCTGCGGGGTCGTAGGTCCACTCCGAGCTCAGGCCGGACGGAGTGACCCGACGAGTCCGGCGGCCCAAGGCGTCGTACTCATAGGCGGTCGTACGGCCGTTGACGGTTTCCGTGAGCGTACGGCCCAGCGCGTCGCGTTCTATGACCACCTCGGCTTCGGCATGTGCCACCAGCGCCAGATGCCCCGCCGGGGCGTATGCGTACGTGGTGGTCTCGCCCGCGTCGCCCCGCTGTTCCGTCACGCGGCCGAGCACGTCCCGTGTGAAGCGCAGCGTCTCGCCCGCGCCATTCGTGCGGGATATCAGGCCGCCCGCCGCATCGTGCGTGTACGCGAGCGTCCGGCCGTTGAAGTCGGTCTCCGTGATCAGACGGCCCGCCTCGTCGTACGCATACGACCAGGTCAGGCCCTGCGGGTTGGTGACCCCGGTCAGCCGTAGCTCGGTGTCGTAGGCGAAGGCGTACGTCGTGCCGTCCGGGTCGGTCCGAGTGGCCGGGACGTCGAAGTGCGTGGCTGTGTGGCGGGTGACATTACCCGCGGGATCGGTGTGGGAGCGGAGGTTGCCCTCTCCGTCCCAGGTCCAGGACTCCCGCGTGCCGTCCGCGTACTGGCGCCACTTCGGCTTGCCTTCGGTGGTCCAGCCCATGCGGGTGGCATGCCCCAGCGGGTCGGTCACCTCCACGACCCTGCCGAAGGTGTCCCGGCGTACCGCCGTCACATGCCCGAGCTCGTCGGTCAGGGCAACGGGCAGTCCGGCAGCGTTCGGCGTGACGGTGCGCGTATGGCCGAGGGCGTCCGTGATGGCGGACAGATGCCCCAACTCGTCATAGGAATAGCGGGTTTCGTTGCCAACAGGGTCGACTGTGACGAGGCGATTTCCGAGTTCCTCGTACCTGTGGTGCCAGGTCGCACCGCCGGGCTCGACAATCTCCGTGGGCTGCCCGAGCGTGTTGTAAGTGGCCCGGGCGACGGAGCCGTCGGGGCGGGTGAGTGCGGTGAGGTTGCCGGTGTCGTCGTAGCCGTAGCGCGTCGTGCGTCCCAGCGGATCCGTGACCGAGAGGGGCTTGTCGCCACGCTCGTGCCACTGGGTGCGGGTGGTGTGGCCGAGTGGGTCGGTCTCCTCGACGACCTGGCCCTCGGAGTTGTAGCGATGCGTGGACGTGCGCCCGAGGGCGTCGGTGTACGTGGTGGTGCGCGACGAGTCGTCGTAGGCGAGGGCGCCGGAGAGGAAGCCGTCGCTGCCTTCGGTGCGCTCGACGCGGCCCCGCGTGTCGTAGAAGTACGCGAACGAGGTGCCGTTGCGGTCCGCCCAGGAAGTGACCCGGCCGTCGGCGTCGTAGGTGAAACGCAGTGGCGCACCGCTGGAGTTGATGACCTCGGCGAGGTTGCCCGCCTCGTCGTACCCGTACCGCATCACGACCGTGCCGCCGTCGTGCTGCGCCGGCTCATACCGGGAGGGGGTCTCGTCGAGCAGACGCAGGGCGGTGATGCGCGGGCCCTGGGTGTCGATGGCGAGGTAGTAGCCGCCCGAGTGCCGCAGCCCGGTGGGTATGCCGTCCGTGGTGCGTTCGACGTCGATGCGGGCGCCGTTGCGGTCCTGCCAGCTGTCCACAGGGAGGTGGACAGTCCCGAGCGCCTCCGAGGGAACGGGACTGCTGAAGCTGCGTACGACCCCGGATGCGGGATCGGTGATGGTCATGACACCGTCGGGTTTGCCGTCCCACTCCAGCGGCCAGCAGGCGCCCTTCACCGGCAGGACCGGCTCGCCCGCCTGCGGCACCGGATAGACCAGGCGCATGCCGTCGGCCGCGGCGAACACCACGCCGTCGGCGTCGAGTTGGATGCACTCGTCGAGGGTGGAGACCCAGGAAGGGCCGAAGCACATTCCCGCGCGGTACGTGGACAGATGGGTGCGCTCGAAGACGAGCGGGAGGGAGGCGGGCAGCGTGAGATCGTTCTGCGTCATCAGCATGGCGCCGGTCGCCACGTCGATCGGCTCCCCCACGCACGGGGTCCTCCTGGCCGGGCGGGCGGCAGGCCCGAGTTCGACCAGGTCGGGGCGGAGAGTCGGCGGCCGCAGCATCAGCGGCGTCTCGTTGAACTTCCCGAACAGGCTGCCCTCGACGCCGGCCTTGAGCACACCGCTGCCCGCGCCGAACGCCCCGCCGTAGATCATGCCGTCCTTGGCCGCCTGATTGATCTCGTCCAGGCTGAAGCCCGTCTGCATGCCAGTGGCGATCTTCAGCGGCTGGGCGACGGCCAGGTCGATGGTCACCGACTCCACGCCCCCGAAGGCCGCGGCGACCAGGGCGCCCGCGGCGATTTCCGCGACGGTGGTGGAGACGGCGATGCCCATCGTGGCGCCGAACTCGATGAGGGCCTCGGTGGCCACGGCAGCAGCACCCGCGGCAGCACCCGCGGTGAAGAAGGCCAGCGCGATACCGCCCACGATGATCGCTGCGTCGATGCCGATCTGCGTCCACAGCTTGTTGATCGCGTCATCGACGGCTTCGGCGAACTTGTCCAGCGCCTCCGCCATCTTGCGGGACGCCTTGGCGAGATCACTCAGCCAGCCCGCGTCCTTGCCCTTGGCGTAACGCTCCCAGAACACCTTGAACGCATCAATCGCCTCACCCTTGTTGTTGTGGATGAGCGACGTGGCCGCGTTGTTGACGGGTGTACGCACGTCGTCGACGGCATCGGCGAACGTCCGCCAGGCCGTGGCGGCGCTCCGCAGGGTCCCCGAGTTGGCGTCCGGCCACCACATCCCCAGCTTGAGCAGGAGGTCCTTGGCCTCGTCCTCGACGCTCACCGGGCATCCTCGCCGTCGATCTTCGCCTTCACCTTGGTGAAGATCCCGGCGATCAGCTCATCATTGTCGACATGCCCGTCCGCCATGTCCGCCATCGCCTCATGGATGCTGGTCAGTCCGAGGACGAGGGTGCCGGCGGCCCGCTCGATGACCTTCTGCTGGGGGTGGTAGGCGTCGTAGAACTTCTTGCCCTGCTCGTCATCGCCCCAGGGTGCACCGAGACCGTCCAGTGTGGTGACGAGCGTGGTCAGTGCCGTGCTCAGATTCTGCGCCTGCGTGTGAAACACAGGCGCCGTCACCTTGATGTCGGCCGTATGGATCTCCAGGACCTTGCCGTCACCCTTGCCCTCGCCCATGCGAAGCCTCCCCCGTTACTGAGTGCGAATCCCGACTCTAGAAGATCGTCTTCACAGTCGGGTCAAGCGACGGCCAATGCCGGGCAATGGATGAATCGGCCCGTGCCCCCGTCAGCCCTCCGCCGCCGCTCGCCCCGTGAGCGTCGTCAGGCTGTTGCGGACGTGCGCCATGTGCGCCTGCATCCCCTCGCGGGACTCCTCGTGCTCCCGCAGCATCCGCTCCGTCTCCCGCGCGATCCGCTCCACGCGACCCTCCGCCTCGGCGATCACTTCCGCTGCCCGCGCCTCCGCGTCCTCCTGGCCGTGGCGGGCGTACTGCTGGGCCTCGGCGAAGGCACGCTCGGCCTCCGCGAGGGCGGACTCGGCGTAGGTGCTGAGCTCGGCAAGGCCGGTGTCCAACTCTCCCTGCCGGTCAGCGAGTTCACGCTCCAGCGCCTCCCAGCGCTCGGCCTGCTCCCGCTCCAGGTCGGCCAGCAGGGAGTCGGCCCTCCGGCGCATCTCCTTCCACGCGGCCAAGGCCTCCCCGCGCTGCTCCTTCACCTCGCGGCGGGCCTCCACGCGCATCTCGTCGGCCTCCGCCTGCGCGGCGCGCAGAATCTGCTGGGCGCGAGAGTCGGCATCCGTGCGCAGGGAATCGGCCTGCTCGCGCGCCGAGTCACGCTTCTGCCGGGCCGCCTCTTCGGCCGCGTCGACCTGCGCCTGCGCCTCGTTGCGGATGCCTGTCACCAGCTCGTCGGACTCCTCGACGGCGAGGGCGAAAAGGTACTGGGCGCGACTGCCGAGCGCCTCGTACGTCTGCGGGGCAAGACCCGACACCACCTCGCGCAGCCCGGCCGCCTCCGCCTCCATCTCCTTGGCGAGCACGGTGAGCCGCGCGGCCCGTTCCCAGGCGTGGTCGCGGTCCTGGGAGAGGGCGGTGACATAGGCGTCGGTCTCCGCCGCCGGGTAGCCACGGCCGCGTACGGCGACGAAGCCGTGAGGTGACACCGATGCAGCACTCATCCTTCAAGCCCCTCTCCGACCCACAATGCGACATTGCCGCCATCCTGCTGGATCAGAGCGATACGCCCATAATGCGACACTCCACACATAACGGTGGATGGTTTGTCACACATGAAACGGGGCGCCCGGCCTGCCGTGGCAGGCCGGGCGCCCCGGTCGTACGGACAGCGCTACAGCAGTCCGTCCCACATCTGCTCAAGCAGCACCGACCACCAGCTCTCCGGTGACGCGAGTGCCGCCGGGTCGAGGGCGGCGAGCTGGGCCTGGAAGTCGACCGTCCAGCGGCCCGCCTGTTCCGGGTTGAGGTTGAAGCGCAGGCGCCACATCCGGCCGAGCAGGGCCAGACAGCGGACGAACTCCGGCAGGCCGCTGTTCACGAACTGCGGCGCCACCGGCTGACCGCCCGGGCCCGCCTCCACCGGGACAGCGACAATGTGCGCCGTGCCGTACTGGACGCAGATCGCCCGGCCGAAGTCGCTGCCCACCACCAGATACGAACCCGCGTCCGCCGCGGGCTGCACCTGACGCTGGGCCGCCAGCTCGGCAAGCGTCGGGACGACCGGCTGGGCGGGCTGGGCCCAGAAGAACGGGTTGAAGTCGCCCGGCAGACCCGCCCACACCAGCGTGGCCGCAACGATGTCCGGCACACCCTGACGCGAGACGCCCCGCTGGTCGAACCGGCAGATGCCCTGCGGCCCGAACGCCGCCACCAGCTCCTGCGCGATGCCCTCCGGAGGGATCGGCGGGGCCGGCGGCATCTGCGGCAGCGGGGCACGCACCGGCGCGGGGCGCGCCGGACCGTCGGCGACCTGATGCAACTCGCCCTGGTGCGCCAGCAGTTGCCGCATGCCCTGCTGGCGGGACGCGTGATCCCTGCCGTACGGGGCGATCGAGGTGATACGCGCCTGCGGCCACGTCTCCCGGATCATCCGCGCGCAGTACGCACCGGGCAGCTCGCACGACTCCAGCTCGGTGTGCAGCTCAAGCACCTGCTGCGGCGGCACGTTCATGGCCCGCAGCTCGTGCAGGATCTGCCACTCCGGGTGCGGAGTGCCGGGCGCCGAGCGGCGGATCAGCTGGGCCTCGGAGCCGTCGGGCGCGCGGTAGCGCAGCACGGCCTGATAGCCGGGGCCGACGGTGGGCATGCCGGTCGGCTGCGGCGGATAGCCGTACGCGGGCGGCTGACCGCCGTGCGGCGGCTGGGGCGCATGCGGTACGGCACCGGGCGGCGGGCCGGGAGGAGCACCCGGCGGGCCGGGCGGCTGCGGAGCGCCAGGGCCCGCCGGGGCAGGACCGGCGAGCATCGTCGCGGCATGGTGGACTCCGCCACCCGGCGGCGGAGTCGAACCGGGAGGTCCGGGCGGACCGGGCGGACCGGGCGGCTGCGGCGCGCCGGGACCCATCTGGCTCGGGTCCGCCAGCATCGTCGCGGCATGGTGAACGCCACCACCCGGCGGCGGAGTCGAACCAGGAGGAGCAGGGGGACCGGGAGGACCGGGAGGCTGGGGCCCCTCAGGGCCCACCTGCGAGACAAGCTGCGTCGGCAGGTAACCGCCCGCCGGAGCACCGGGAGCACCCGGCCCCGACGGCGGCGGCGTCGCGCCGGGCCGCGCACCCGGAGTGCCGGGCGCGCCGGGCGGCGGCGGAGTCGTCGAACCGCTGCCGCGCCCCGCGCCACGGGCGGCACGCGGCGGCAGGACCGCCTTGCTCGTCGCCGCGTCCGCGATGTCGGCGGCGCCGGGTCCGGCGGGTGCGGCGGGTCCGGCAGGTGCGGCGGGTACCGCGGGTCCGGCAGGCGCACCGGCTCCCGGCTGGTCGAGGGCCGGGGCGACCGTGGTCCGCGGAAGCTGACTGCCGCCCGACATCAGCGCGGTCGGCGCCTCGGCGCCCGAAGCCGCAGGCGAAATGTCGTCGTCGTCCGACCCGGAGATCGGCGGCGCGAAAACGGTGGCGGGCAGCGGTACGGACGCGTCGTCCGACCCGGCCCCGCCGGTCTCCGTCCACGGGGTGGCCCCGGGCGGCGTGGCGGGCACACCCTCGGAGGCCGTGGGCTCGTAGCCACCGCCACCGGCACTGGGCCAACCGGCCCCGCCCTGCGAGGCGTTGGCACCCGACGACCCGACCGCAGACGCCTGCGAACCGGCCGAAGCCCCGGCCGAGGACCCGGCCGCGGGCCACGCCGAACCGGACGCGGACGACGAACTCCCGCCCGCCTGCGAAGCGTTGGGGCCCGTCGCAGCCGAAGCCGCGTCGGGCGCAGACCAGTCCGCCCCCGACGACGGCCCACCCGCACCCGCCAGATCGGCCGCGCCCGAAGGCGACGCACCCGCACCCGCAGGCTCGGCCCCACCGGAAGCCGCCGCCGACCCCGAAACCTCAGCCCGCTCCGGCGACCGCCGGTCCGGGATCCCGATCTTGTTCGCCGCCTCCTGGAGCCACTCCGGCGGACTCAACAGAAACGACGTCTGGTTCAGGTCGATCCGCTGCGGCGGCTCAGGCGCGGCCGCGGCCGCCTCCTGAACCCCGTACTCCTCCTCGTACCGGCGGATCACCTCACCCACCGGCAGCCCGGGCCACAGCGTCGCCTCACCGCTGTCCCGCGCGATCACCAGCCGCTGCTCCCCGCCGTCCGAGCGCGCCCCGCCCTCGCGGTCCTCCGCCCACACCACGAAGCCCAGCTCGAACTCCCGCACCCGCACCTCGCGGTGCTGATACGCGGGCACATCGCCGTTGACCCACTCTTCCGCGCGCTCCTGCGCCTGCGCGAAGGTCACCATCGGACCGTCACCCCTCGTCCGGGATCGGGACGACGCGCGCGAAGCCGCCGTCCACCATCAGGTTCGCCACCGTCTCCAGCTCCGGCGGATTTCCCGCCAGGCGGCGCAGAAAACCGTCGAAGTCGTCGCCGCACGGCAACAGCAGCCGCTCCACACGCTGCTGCACGCTCAAGCCGTCCTGGTCCCGGGCGTCGTCGTACGCGCAGAACCACACCGAGCCGATCGCCGAGCCCCTCACCTTCACGGCCAGGATGCCGCCCTGCACGAACGCGACACCCAGATAGTCCTTCGTCAGATGGTCCCGCAGGCACTTGTTCACGTACACCAGGTCATTGACCGCCGCCTCGTCCCGCACCGTGAAGAACGGCTGGTCGACAAGGAGCCCCAACTCGGCGTCGAGCGCCGCCCCCACCGGGGCACAGCCGCCCGCCGCCTTCAGGAAGGTGCGGTACGCGCCGGGAAGCCGGTAACCCAGGTCCTCCTCCACGCCCAGCAACTGCTGCTCACTCACCGAGACCACACCCTTGGGCAGCCCGAAATGCGCGGGCCGGGTCTCCTGAAGCGGCCGCGTGCCCCGCTTGCCGTGGTCCACGGCCGCCGTCGCCAGACCGCCGTGGTGCCGCAGCAGCGCCTTCACCTCGACCGGCACCAGCTCAAGACGGCGCGTACCCGGCACGTGGTGCCAGGTCCAGCCGTGCGGCGTCGCGACCGCGGGAACCGTGTCCCACAGCGCATGGCCATCGGCGTGCAGAGCCGCGTTCGCCGATACGTAGTCGGTGAGCCGCAGTTCGTCGACCCCGAAACCCTCCGGGGGCTCGGCGATCTCCGCGGCGGCACGCGCGTACGGCGAAAAGTCCGGATAGCCGTTCTCGTCCATCCGCACACCCCTAGGGTGGCGAGAGGCCCGGACCGGGTCCGGGAAGTTCACGAGCTGCCCGGCATAGGCGGCGTTCGGTGGCGCGGCCTTGTGCCCGAGCCGACCTGTCGTCATGGCGGTTGCCCCCTGCTGCGTTCCGGCTGGTTCAGGACAGCCTATGCGGTGGTGCAACAGGGAGATCCGACGCTCCACCTCCATCACCAACAGTCACAATCGTGTGACCGAATGCCGACGGGTCGACACGTTTCAGTGCCCCCGCTTCCGCACCACCAGCCCCATTTGGCAGGCTGTGCCATCAACTCGGGGGAGTGCAGGGAGGGGACGAACACACCATGCACACAGCGCAACCAAACACATCGGGTGATCCACGCCTCAGTTGGAGCAGCACCGAGGCCCTCCAGCCGCCCGCCCTTGGCCACCGTCGCGACGGCATCCTGCCGGCCGTCGCCGCCGCACTCTCCGTACGCGGCGAGACCCTCACCAGCACCGCCGGAAAGGCCGACCAACCACCCGCACTCCACCCACTCGTACAGGACTTCCTCGACACCCTCACCAGCGGCCAGCGCGAACGCTTCACCGGCCGCTGCCCCGAGGCGATCCTGCTCTCCCGCCACCTCACAGCAGCCGAATCGCAGCGCTCAAAACGGGCACAACGCAAGCCACTCACCCACAGCGAAGCCAAACGATCCTTGAAACAGGCGAAGTTGACGGCACGTAGGATCCGGGAGGACGGCGACCCGCTGCACGGCAGCTACGCACCACCCTGCCGCTCCTGTACGGCCATGCTCGACCACTTCGGAGTACGCCCCGTCGATCCGACCGCACCCGAGAACGGCTGATCCCCCACCGATGCCCGACCACCTGAGCACCACCCGGTTCCCCGTCGCCGTCGACGCCGCCCTGCGCGAAGCCGGATGGCAGCCCGGCCGCTGGGACATCAAGCTCGCCGAACACTGGGCGGACACGCTGCGCTCGCACGTCTCACCGGGCGGCCACCGGCACACGGTCTTCCCGGCAGCCGTCGAAGCCTGGGCCGAGTTCGGCGGACTGCGGGTCACAGCACCCGGCCCGGGACGGCAAACGGCTCCCACGCCCGTACGCTTCGACCCCCTGGCCGGGCTGCACCTGGCCCGTACGCTCGCCGACCTGGGACGAGCACTCGACACCGAAGTCGCACCCCTCGGCGACGAAGGCGACCACCAGGCCGTGCTCGCCATCGACACCGAAGGCCGCGTCTACAGCCTCGACCACACCGGCGACTGGTACCTCGGCCCGGACATCGACCGGGCACTCGCCACCCTGATCACCGGCATCCAGCCAACCCGCCTGACCCTGAGCTGAAACACCCCTCAAGCGGACTCGGAAAACCCCTCCCGGTCCGGCAGCACCGCCGACACCCGGAAACCACCAGCATCCGTCGGCCCCGACACAAACACACCGCCCAGCGCCAGCACCCGCTCCCTCATCCCCACCAAACCGTTGCCGCCACTGGGCAACCCCGCGACCGCCGCCGTGCCGCTGGCGTCCGGAGCGCCGTTCTCCACCTGCATGGCCACCTCGGCGTCACGATGCGCGAGACGCACCAAGACCTTGGCCCCCGCCGCATGCTTATGGACATTCGTCAGAGCTTCCTGCACCACGCGGTACGCGGTCTGCTCAACCTCCGGCGCGTACTCCCGCACCTCACCCTGCACCGCAAGTTCGACCACCATCCCCGCCTGCCGCGACTCGCCCACCAGACCCTCAAGATCCGCCAGACTCGGCCCGTCGTCGGCCGCCGCGGCAGCAGCCGCAGCAGCCGCCACCCGGACAGCGGCCAGCGGCACCGGAGACACCGCGCGCTCCTTCTCCCCCGCGCGCAGCACCCCGAGCATCTCCCGCAACTCGGTCAACGCCTGCCGGCCCATGTCCCCCACCAGCGCGGCATTCTTCACAGCCTTCTGCGGATCCTTCAACGCGACCGCCTGCAGCGCCGCCGCATGCACCACCATCAAAGACACCCGGTGCGCCACGACGTCGTGCATCTCCCGCGCGATCCGGGTCCGCTCCTCCGTCCGCGCCCACTCAGCCCGCTGCTCGGCCCGGTCCGCCAGCAGCGACAACTCCTGCTCCAGCGAGTCCGCGCGCTCCCGCAAGCTCTCCATGAGCCGGCGTCTCGCCCCTATGTAGAGACCGAACAGCACCGGCGGCGCGGTCAGGCCGAGCGCCATGAAGCCGGCCATCGTCGGCACGTACCAGGCGCCGGGATCGAAATCCGCCGACGCCACGTCCTGGTGCACCCGTACAAATGTCACGATCAGCGTCGCGGCCAGCGACATCCCCGCGAGCGTCGCCGTGATCCTGCGCGGCACATCGGAAGCCGCGAGTGTGTACAGCCCGACGACGGCCATGAGATAGCCCATCTCGGCCGGCGTGGTCGCGATCGACACCAGCACCACGGCGATCGGCCATCGCCGCCGCAGCACCAGCACGGATCCGACGATCAGCCCGAAGAGCACCCCGACGGGCACGGGAATCGCGGCCTTGTCCGCGAAGCCCACACCCTCCAGAGCGCACTCGAAGGCGGAGACGAGCCCGAGCCCCACATCCAGTGCGACACTGCGCCGTCGTCCCCACCACAGCCAGGTACGGGCGGGCCTGCCCGTGGCGTCCTGCTGTGCCCCCGTTGTGGTCATGCATCCAGCCTACGGGCGGGCGCGAGTCAATTTCCGGGGAGTGGGACAGCACGGAACGAGTTCGAACAGGAACGAAACAGACGTAGATCGCACGATCCGGTGAATCGAGCGGACTTTCGACCCGGACGTCCGTATTCCGGACGACGCTCGCCGTATGACAGCGATCCACGGCAAGTACGCCGACTTCGAGGGGCTCCGCGAGCAGGCGATCGCGCTGCGACGGGAGGGGCTCAGCCTGCGCCAGATCCGCGACCGCCTGAACGTCCACAACAACGACATCCTGAACCGCCTGGTGAAGGGCGAGCCCCCACCGGAGTGGACGAAGCGCCCGAACGCGAAGGACGACCTTCGGGAGAAAGCCCGCGAGCTGCGGCTCCAGGGCATGACCTACGACCAGATACAGGCGGAGCTGGGCTGCTCGAAGAGTTCGATCTCGCTGTGGGTACGGGACCTGCCGAAGCCGCAGCCGCGTTACACGCCCGAAGAGCACCGGGCGCTCATGAACGCAGGACTCAAGAAACTCAGAGACGCGCAGGACGAGGAACGCAAGGCCGCCAAGCTCGCAGCCCATCAGGAGATCGGCAGCCTGTCCGACAGGGAACTGTTCCTGATCGGCGTCGGGCTCTACTGGGCCGAGGGCGCCAAGGACAAGCCGTACCGCAGGTGCGAGGTTCTCCAGTTCATCAACAGCGACCCCAATGTGATCAAGCTGTTCTTGCGCTGGCTCGAACTCCTCGCAGTCGCGCGCGAGCGCATGCACTTCCGGGTCAGCATCCACGAGTCGGCGGATGTCCCCGAGGCCGAACGATTCTGGGCGAACCTGGCGGGCGTCGACACTTCCGCCTTCCAGAGGGCAACGCTCAAGAAGCACAACCCGAGGACCACACGGAAGAACACCACCGACGCCTACAGAGGCTGCCTGGTCATCTACGTCACGAAGAGCGCCGATCTCTACCGTCGCATGGAAGGCGCTTGGTACGGCATAGTGTTGGGTGCCGATCCGGCGGCCTGACCTAATGTCCGGTTTCGTCGCATTTCATCCCCCGTGGTGTAATTGGCAGCACTGTGGCTTTTGGTGCCATCTGTCCGGGTTCAAGTCCTGGCGGGGGAGCTTCTCAGTTCGGGTCCTGACCTCCACGGTCAGGACCCGCCCTTATTTGCCCCCCGAAACCCCCCGGTATCCTTCGGATGTCCACCACCCGAAGCCGAAGGGCATTCTCGTGAGCGCCAACCGCCCGGCAGCCGTCGTCGTCCTCGCAGCGGGTGAGGGCACCCGCATGAAGTCGAAGACCCCCAAGGTCCTGCACGAAATCTGCGGGCGCTCGCTCGTCGGACATGTCGTCTCCGCGGCACGCGAGCTGGACCCCGAGCACCTCGTCGTCGTTGTCGGCCACGCGAGTGAGCAGGTCAAGGAGCATCTCGCCGAGCACTACGCCGGTACCCGCACCGCTTACCAGGCCGAGCAGAACGGCACCGGCCACGCCGTGCGGATGGCGCTCGAAGAGCTCGGCCGGACCCCCGAGGGGACCGTCGTCGTCGTGTGCGGTGACACTCCCCTGCTGTCCGGCGAGACGCTGACCGCGCTCGCCGCGACGCACTCGGCCGACGGCAACGCCGTGACCGTGCTGACCGCCGAGGTGCCCGACTCGACCGGCTACGGCCGGATCGTGCGGGACGGCGTCACGGGTGCCGTCACCGCGATCGTCGAGCACAAGGACGCCACCGACGAGCAGCGGGCCATCCGGGAGATCAACTCCGGTGTCTTCGCCTTCGACGGGCAGCTGCTCGCGGACGCGCTCGGCAAGGTGCGTACGGACAACAGCCAGGGCGAGGAGTACCTGACCGACGTTCTCGGCATCCTGCGCGAGGCCGGTCACCGGGTCGGCGCTTCGGTCGCGGGTGACCACCGCGAGATCCTCGGCATCAACAACCGTGTGCAGCTCGCCGAGGCGCGCAGGCTGCTCAACGAGCGTCTGCTGGAGCGGGCGATGATGGCCGGAGTGACGGTTGTCGACCCGGCGTCGGTGTTCCTCGATGTGACGGTGACGTTCGAGCGGGACTCGATCGTGCACCCGGGCACTCAGCTGCTGGGTGCGACGCATCTGGCTGAGGGCGCTGAGGTGGGCCCCAACTCGCGTCTCAAGGACACGCAGGTGGGCGCGGGGGCCCGTGTGGACAACACGGTGGCGGTCTCCGCGGTGGTCGGCGAGTCGGCTTCGGTCGGTCCGTACGCGTATCTGCGCCCGGGTACGAACCTCGGTTTCAAGGCCAAGGCCGGTACGTATGTGGAGATGAAGAACGCCACGATCGGCGAGGGCACCAAGGTGCCGCATCTTTCCTATGTCGGTGACGCGACGATCGGCGAGTACTCGAACATCGGCGCGGCGAGTGTGTTCGTGAATTACGACGGCGAGGCGAAGCACCACACGACGATCGGCTCACACTGCAAGACGGGCTCGGACAACATGTTTGTGGCGCCTGTCACGGTCGGGGACGGTGCCTACACGGCGGCCGGCTCGGTCATCACGAAGGATGTGCCCGCGGGTTCGCTGGCTGTCGCGCGGGGCCAGCAGCGGAATATCGAGGGCTGGGTGGCTCGTAAGCGCCCGGGCAGCGCGGCCGCGCAGGCGGCTCAGGCGGCAACGGAAGCGGTCGCCGAGGAGAACTGACCGGAAACGGGTGCGCCGATCTCGGCGTACCGTGATACGTGCACGCAATTTCGGCTGGCTCGCGCTCAGTACGCCCGCGGCCAGAGAACACGTCTGAGGAGACTGTGCTGTGACCGGGATCAAGACGACCGGCGAGAAGAAGCTGATGCTCTTCTCCGGCCGCGCCCACCCCGAGCTGGCCGAGGAGGTCGCGCACCAGTTGGGTGTGGGCCTGGTGCCGACGAAGGCTTTCGACTTCGCGAACGGCGAGATCTATGTCCGCTTCCAGGAGTCGGCTCGTGGTGCGGACTGCTTCCTGATCCAGAGCCACACGGCTCCGATCAATAAGTGGATCATGGAGCAGTTGATCATGATCGATGCTCTCAAGCGGGCCTCCGCCCGGAGCACGACCGTGATCATCCCGTCGTACGGCTATGCGCGGCAGGACAAGAAGCACCGCGGCCGCGAGCCGATCTCGGCCCGGCTGATCGCCGATCTGCTGAAGACGGCGGGTGCGGACCGCATTCTTACGGTCGATCTGCACACCGACCAGATCCAGGGCTTCTTCGACGGCCCGGTCGATCATCTGTCGGCGCTGCCGGTCCTTGCGGACTACGTGGGCGCGAAGGTCGACCGCAACAAGCTCACTGTCGTCTCTCCCGACGCGGGCCGTGTGCGCGTGGCCGACCGCTGGTGCGACCGTCTGGACGCTCCGCTGGCGATCGTCCACAAGCGCCGGGACAAGGATGTCGCCAACCAGGTGACGGTGCACGAGGTCGTGGGTGAGGTCGAGGGCCGCGTGTGTGTCCTGGTCGACGACATGATCGACACGGGTGGCACCATCTGCGCGGCGGCGGACGCGTTGTTCGCGCACGGTGCGGAGGATGTGATCGTGACAGCGACGCACGGCATCCTGTCCGGCCCGGCGGCGGACCGTCTGAAGAACTCGAAGGTGAGCGAGTTCGTCTTCACGAACACGCTGCCCGACCCAGGCGATCTGGAGCTCGACAAGATCACGGTGCTGTCGATCGCGCCGACGATCGCGCGCGCGGTGCGTGAGGTGTTCGAGGACGGTTCGGTGACGAGCCTCTTCGAGGAGCAGGCGTAAGCGCCTCGGTCACGTATGAGGAGGGGCCGCACCCGGTGGGTGCGGCCCCTCCTCGTTGATCGATTGGGTGGCTCGGGGGGCTGCGGGTAGACTGGCGCAGTTGCTCGGCGAGGGAGGCCGTACCCACTGGTACGGCGGTCCGTTATCGACGCGCTCTTCGTAGCAGGCCTGTCGTGGCCGGGTGACCGCCACCAGATTTTTCTGCCATACGAGGAGTGCACATGTCCGAGGTGAAGCTCGCCGCCGAGATCCGTACCGAGTTCGGCAAGGGTGCGGCCCGTCGCGTCCGCCGTGAGAACAAGGTTCCCGGTGTTCTGTACGGTCACGGTTCCGACCCGGTCCACATCACGCTGCCGGGCCACGCGCTGCTGCTCGCCCTGCGTACCTCCAACGTGCTGCTTGCCGTGGACGTCGAGGGCAAGACCGAGCTGGCCATCCCGAAGGCCGTTCAGCGTGACGCGATCAGGGGCTACCTGGAGCACGTCGACCTGCTCATCGTGAAGCGCGGCGAGAAGGTCAACGTGGAGATCCCCGTCCACACCGAGGGCGAGCTGGCCCCGGGTGCGTACCTGGTCGAGCACGTGCTGAACGCCCTGCCGGTCGAGGCCGAGGCCACGCACATCCCGGAGTCCGTCACGGTCTCCATCGCGGGCCTTGCGGCCGGCGACTCCATCCTCGCCAAGGACGTGCCGCTGCCGTCCGGCACGACCCTGGCCGTCGAGGACGACACCGTCGTCCTGCAGGTCCTGGCCGCGCAGGCCGAGGAGCCGTCCGCCGAGGCCGAGGCCGAGGGCGAAGCGGGCGCCGAGGCCTGAGCCGTAGGCTCTGCCTGAGCTTGGCTTGACGGGGTGGCGGGCTGCGGCCCGCCACCCCGTTTCCCTGTCTGTACGTACGCAACCGCACGCGAGGAGACGCAGCGCAGATGTCCGACGCGAATGCCCCTTGGCTCGTCGTGGGCCTCGGCAATCCCGGGCCCGACTATGCCGCGAACCGGCACAATGTCGGGTTCATGGTCGCCGACCTCCTCGCGGAGCGCATCGGCGGCACGTTCAAGCGTGCGCAGAAGGCGCAGGCGCAGGTCCTGGAGGGCCGGATCGGTCCTGCCGGGCTCGGCAGCCGCCGGGTGATTCTCGCCAAGCCGATGTCGTACATGAATCTTTCCGGCGGTCCGGTCACCTCGCTGCGCGATTTCTACAAGGTGCCGCTCGCCAACATTGTGGCTGTCCATGACGAACTGGACATCGACTACGGCATGTTGCGGCTGAAGCTGGGTGGCGGCGACAACGGGCACAACGGCCTCAAATCCATGACGAAGGCGATGGGACCGGACTATCACCGGGTGCGGTTCGGGATCGGCCGTCCGCCGGGCCGGATGCAGGTCGCGGACTTTGTGCTGAAGGATTTCTCCTCGGCGGAGCGCAAGGAGCTGGGCTACTTCGTGGACCGTGCGGCGGATGCGGTGGAGTGTCTGGTGATCGACGGCCTGGAGCGGGCGCAAAGTACGTACAACTCCTGATAAGCCGGGGTCCCAGGTTGACCGGGCGTGCGCCCATGGCCAAGGATCGCGCCCCATGAGCTCGAACCGGACTCACATGCTCCTCTACGGTCGTCGTGCCGCGATGGCCGGTGTTGCCTTGCTGCTCCTTGTCGCGGGCTTCTGGGCGTCGTGGGGCGACGCACAGCACGTACTGCTCGCCAAGGGCCGCGAGCACGGCACGCTGACGGTGGCCGACTGCGGTGAGAAGACCTGTACCGGTCCGTACGACCCGGAGGGCTCGGCCGCTCCCCGCGAGGGCATGACGATCGAGAAGTCGGTCGCGGTGAAGAAGGGCGCGGAGCTCCCGGTGGTTCTCAAGCCGGACAGTGAGGAGTTGGTCCGCACGGGGACGGCGGGTGCGCTTTATGCCTGGCACCCGATGGGGGGTGCCCTGTTGCTCGCGGGTCTGGTCATCGGGGGCGGGCTGCGGCTGACCCGGATCGCCTGGGCGACCGCTGCGACGGGCGGTGCGCTGCTGGTGGGGGCCTTCCTCGCGCTCTGAGTCCGTACCGGACGCGCGGCCCGCAAGCCCGAACCGCCTTACCGGAACGCCGCATTCACCTGATCGTTATCCAGGACTATTGGGGCAATCAGCAACTCATGGTGCGGATGCGACACCAAGTGTCTTGACGGACGCGCGGGTTCACAGGACGCTGAGCCGCCACCCCCACGGCACCCGTCCCTTCTCCCGTTGGATTGCCCATGCGCACCCTCAGGTCAACCGGCGCCCTGGTGGCTGCAGCGGCGCTCTCGCTGCTGGCCGCTCCCGCCGCGCACGCCACCCCTCCCGGCGACAACGGCACCGTGAAAATCCACGACGCCAAGACCGGCGAAGAACTCCGTAAGAACGAGCCGCACGTCTGCTCGTTCTATCTCGACGCCTTTGGCTTCGACGGCGCCCAGGAAGTCGACTGGAAGATCGTCGAGATGCCGCCCACGGGCACCAAGGGCAAGCTCGCGGACAGCGGTTCGCTGACGCTCGACGGCGAGGGTCACGGCCGTACGGACGACAAGACCCTGCCCGACGGGCACTACAAGCTCATCTGGAACTTCGACGGCGAGCACGGCAAGGCCAAGCACAAGGTCTTCTGGACCGACTGCGAGGACGACAGCGAGCCGAGCGAGCAGCCTTCCGGCAGCCCTTCCGAGGAGCCTTCGGGGAAGCCCTCCGAGGAGCCGACGACCGAGCCCACCTCGTCCGACTCCGCGGCCCCGACGGCCGCCCCGTCCCCGTCCGCCAACGGCGGCGGTGACCTGGCGGAGACCGGTTCGAGCGCCCCGGTCGGGGCCATCTCGGCGGTCGCCGCGGCGCTGGTCGGCGCCGGCGGCTACCTTCTCGCGCGACGCCGCAAGGCTCAGCAGCACTGACGCGTCCGTATGAGAATCGGCCCCTCCCCGTGCGGGGAGGGGCCGATTCTCGTGCCGTGAGCCGTGCCGTGAGCGGTGCTGTGAGCCGTGCCGTCAGCCGGTGTTGCGCAGGCCCGCCGCCACACCGTTGACCGTCAGCAGCAGCGCACGCGCCAGCAGCGGGTCCGGCTCCTCGCCCTTCTCCGCCGCCTGGCGCTGGCGCGCCAGCAGTGAGACCTGGAGGTAGGAGATCGGGTCCAGATAGGCGTCCCGGATGGCGAAGGTCTGCTGCAGCGCCGGGTTGGAGTCGAGCAGCCGCTCACCGCCCGAGATCCGCAGTACCTCACGCACCGTCAGCTCGTGCTCCGCCTCGATCGCGCCGAAGACATGCTGCAGGTGCTCGGGGACGAGCGTGTCGACGTAGTGGCGGGCGATCCGCAGGTCCGTCTTGGCCAGCGTCATCTCGACGTTCGCGATGAAGTTCCGGAAGAAGTGCCACTGTTCGCGCATCTCGTCCAGGACCGTGTCAAGGCCCGCCTCGCGCAGCGCCTTGAGGCCCGAGCCGACGCCGAACCAGCCGGGCACGATCTGCCGCGACTGTGTCCAGCCGAAGACCCAGGGGATGGCCCGCAGACCGTCGAGCCCGGCCCCGCTGTCCGGGCGGCGTGAGGGGCGCGAGCCGAGGTGGAGGTCCGCGAGCTGGTCCACGGGGGTTGCCGCGAAGAAGTACGCGGGCAGATCCGGGTCCTCGACCAGCTTCCGGTAGGCGTCGTGCGCGGCGTCCGAGACGGTGTCCATCGCCGCGTCCCAGCGCGCCAGTGCCTCGTCGGACTGGCGCGGCGAGGTGTGCAGCGCCGAGGCCTGCAGCGTCGCCGCGACCGTCAGCTCCAGGTTCTCCCTGGCCAGCGACGGGATCAGGTACTTGTCGGAGATGACCTCGCCCTGCTCGGTCACCTTGATCTCGCCCTCGAGCGTGCCCCACGGCTGCGCGAGGATCGCGTCGTGCGAGGGGCCGCCGCCGCGGCCGACGGTGCCGCCGCGGCCGTGGAAGAGCCGCAGCCGTACGCCGTGGCGGTGCGCGACGTCGCGCAGCCTGCGCTGCGCACGGTGGATCTCCCACTGCGAGGTGGTGATGCCGCCGAACTTCGACGAGTCGGAGTACCCGAGCATGACTTCCTGGACGTCTCCGCGCAGGGACACCAGACGCCGGTAGGAGGGGTCCGCCAGCATGCCGTCGAGGATGACGTCGGCGGCCTTCAGCTCGTCCGTCGTCTCCAGGAGCGGCACGATGCCGATCTTCGCCCAGCCCGCGTGCAGATCGATCAGTCCGGCCTCGCGCGCCAGGACGGCCGCCGCGAAGACGTCGTCCGCGCCCTGGCACATCGAGATGATGTACGACTCGATGACCTCGGGCCCGAAGCGCTCGAAGGCTTCCTTGACGGTGTGGAAGACCCCCAGGGTCTTGTCTCCCGCCGCGTCCAGCGGCGCGGGTGTGGGCGCCAGCGGCCGCCGCGAGCGCAGTTCCTTGGCGAGCAGCTTCTGCCGGTAGTCGCGCGGCATGTCGGCGTAGCGCCAGGATTCCTCGCCGAGGCGGTCGAAGAGCTGCCCGAGCGCGTGGTGGTGGGCGTCCGCGTGTTCACGTACGTCCATGGTCGCCAGCTGCAGTCCGAAGGCCGCGAGCGTGCGGATCGTGCGGTCCAGGCGGCCGTCGGCGAAGAGTCCGCCGCGGTGGGCGCGCAGCGAGGTCTGAATCAGGGTGAGATCGTGCAGCAGCTCGGCCGTGCCGAGGTAGTCGCGGCCCTCGGCGTGGGGTGTGCCCTTGGCGAGGCGCTCGCGGGTGTTGACGAGCTTCTGCCGGATGCAGGTGGCCTTGAGGCGGTACGGCTCCTCGGCGTTGAGGCGCTTGTAGCGGGGGCTGATCTCCGGCAGCAGCTCCAGGTCCCGCTGGAGCGAGCCCAGCAGTTCTTCGGTCGCGCCGGTGTAGCGGATGGAGTTGGAGAGCAGTGCGCGCAGGCCGTCGATGGCGTCGAGCGCGTCGGTGATGCCGTGCTCGTGCTGGAGGATCAGCACCTCCCAGGTCACCGCGGGGGTGACATTGGGGTTGCCGTCGCGGTCGCCGCCGATCCAGGTGCCGAAGGTCAGCGGCCGGGTGCCCGGGGGCAGTTCGACGCCGACCCGCTCCAGCTCGGCGGCGAGGTCCTCCAGGACGTCGCCGACGGCACCGGCGTGCAGCTCGTCCAGGTAGTAGATCGCGTTGCGCGCCTCGTCGGCCGGCTCGGGCCGTACCACCCGCAGCTCGTCGGTCTGCCAGATGAGATCGATGCTCTCGGCGAGCCGCAGATCGTGCCGGCGCCGGTCGGCGGGGCTGACGGGGGTCTCCAGCAGTTCGGCGATCCGGCGCAGCTTGTTCAGTACGGAGCGCCGGGCGGCCTCGGTCGGGTGGGCGGTGAACACGGGCCGGACGTTCAGGTTTCTGACCGTCTCGCGCAGATGCTCGGGGTCGGCGTCCTTGAGCCGGTCCGCGGTGCGGGACAGCAGTCCGCCCTCGGCCGCGCGCCGCTCGCGCATCTCGTGGCCGCGGTGCACCTGCTCGGTGACATTGGCCAGGTGGAAGTACGTGGAGAAGGCCCGCACCAGCTTCGCTGCGGTCTCCAGGTCGGTGTCGCCCAGCAGCTCGGCGGCGGCCTCGCCGTCGCTGCGCGTCAGGGCCCGGACCCGCTCGACGAGCTCCAGGAGCTCGGGGCCCTCCTGGCGGACGAGGGTCTCGCCCAGGAGGTCGCCCAGTCGGCGGATGTCGGCGCGCAGCTCGGCACTGGCGGTGGGGGTCTGGTCGGCACTGCTCACAGGTGCGGCTCCTTGCAGTGTTTGAGCACGTCTGGAGGGGTCTGGAGGCTGCGGACCGCGCTGTCCGACGACACCCAGGATAGGTGGCCTTTTCTTTGCCGTTCGCCGCCGTTCTCCACAGGTCTCTTGCCGCGAGGCTGGGCACTGCCATACTTACGTTGCCGTAGGTTACGCATCCGTAACGCGGTATCTGTTGTGATCTCTCACCCCACAGGGGAACCCCCATGACGACAAGCCCCGATCTGCTGAACGACGCCCCCGAGACCCCGTCGGCCGACCTCCCGTATGCCACGCTCAGCGGGGACAGCAAGCGGTCGATCGAGCAGATCGCCCTGCTGCTCTTCATCACGGTGCCCTTCGTCGCCCTGCTCGCGGCCGTGCCGCTGGCCTGGGGATGGGGGGTGAGCTGGCTGGATCTTGGCCTGCTCGTGGCCATGTACTACATCGGCTGCCACGGCATCACGATCGGTTTCCACCGCTATTTCACCCACGGCTCCTTCAAGGCGAAGCGCCCGCTGCGGATCGCGCTCGCGGTCATGGGCTCGCTGGCCGTCGAGGGCCCGTTGGTGCGCTGGGTGGCCGACCACCGCAAGCACCACAAGTTCTCCGACGCCGAGGGCGACCCGCACTCGCCCTGGCGTTTCGGCGAGAGTGTCCCCGCGCTGATGAAGGGCCTGTGGTGGGCGCACATCGCCTGGATGTTCGACGAGGAGCGCACGCCGCAGCACAAGTACGCACCGGACCTGATCAAGGACCCGGCGCTGGTCCGGATCTCCCGTGACTTCATCTACTGGACGATCCTCTCGCTCGCGATCCCGCCACTGGTCGGCGGCCTGGTGACGATGTCGTGGTGGGGCGCCTTCACCGCCTTCTTCTGGGGCTCGCTCGTGCGGGTCGCGCTGCTGCACCACGTCACCTGGTCGATCAATTCGATCTGCCACGCGGTCGGCAAGCGCCCCTTCAAGTCCCGCGACCGTTCGGGCAATGTCTGGTGGCTGGCGGTGCTGTCCTGCGGCGAGTCCTGGCACAACCTCCACCACGCCGAGCCGACGAGCGCGCGCCACGGCGTGCTGCGCGGCCAGGTCGACTCCAGTGCCCGGCTGATCCGCTGGTTCGAAAAGCTGGGCTGGGCGTACGACGTGCGCTGGCCGAGCGCGTCCCGTATCGAAGCCCGGCGCCAGGGCGAGGCAGCCGACCCGGCATGATTGAGGACGTGGCGATCGACGGCAGTAGCAGCGGTACGGACAAGAAGCGGCCCTCCGGAAGCCGGCGGGCCCGTCGTGTCCGGATGACCGGGGCGGAGCGCCGGGAGCAGCTGCTGGACATCGGCCGCACCCTGTTCGCCGAGAAGGGCTTCGAGGGCACGTCGGTCGAGGAGATCGCCGCGAAGGCGGGTGTCTCCAAGCCGGTGGTGTACGAGCACTTCGGCGGCAAGGAGGGGCTGTACGCCGTCGTGGTCGACCGCGAGATGCGCCAGTTGCTCGACATGGTGACCGGCGCGCTGACCGCGGGGCACCCGCGGGAGCTGCTCGAACAGGCGGCGTTCGCGCTGCTCGACTACATCGAGATGTACACGGACGGTTTCCGCATCCTCGTCCGTGACTCGCCCGTCGCCCAGTCGACGGGCACGTTCGCCTCGCTGATCAGTGATATCGCGACCCAGGTCGAGGACATCCTCGGCCTGGAGTTCAAGGCCCGGGGCTTCGATCCGAAGCTGGCTCCGCTGTACGCCCAGGCGCTGGTCGGCATGGTCGCGCTGACGGGCCAGTGGTGGGTGGACGCCCGCCGCCCCAAGAAGGCCGAGGTCGCGGCGCATCTGGTGAATCTGGCGTGGCACGGCCTGGACGGTCTGGAGCAGAAGCCGCGGCTGATCGGGCACCGCAAGAGCTGACCGGGCTCGCGGTGTATCCGATGTTCCCGGATCCCGTTCGCGCAGCGCCCCGTCACGCCGGATCGCCGGTGGGCGGGGCGCTCCCGCGTGCTCAGAGGGCCCCCGTCCCCGTCGGCTCCAGGAACTCCAGCCGGTTGCCGACCGGGTCCTCGGAGTAGAAGCGACGGTGGCCGGGGCGGCTGTCGTCCCAGATCACCTTCGCGCCGTGCTCCTGAAGCCGCGCGGCATACGCCTCGATCCGGGTGACCCGCAGGCCCGGGTGCGCCTTCTTCGCCGGCCGGAAGTCAGTCTCGATGCCCAGATGGAGCTGGACGGCTCCTTCCCCCACAGCCTTCGGCGTGGGAGGTGCCCCCAGGAACCAGACGCCGCCGCGGGCGGCGAGGACCGGGGGCTTGGGGATCTCCGTCATGCCGAGCACATCGGTGTAGTACGCGCGCAGGGCGTCCTCCGCCCCTGCGGGCGCGGCGAGTTGGACATGGTCAACAGCGGCCAGCATCACGACCCCTTTCGTGCGACGGCGAAAACGCGGCGGAACGGGAACACCGTGCCGTGCGGGCCCGGCGGGTAGGCCTTGCGGAGCAGGTCGCGGTACTGGCCGAGGAATTCGTGCTCCGCGTCGGGATCGTCCGCGAGTTCGGTCAGGACCGGGCGCAGGGCCGTGCCCTTGACCCAGTCGAGCACCGGGTCCTCACCGGTGAGGAGTTGGAGATAGGTGGTTTCCCAGGTGTCGCTCTCGCAGCCGAGATTCACCAGGCGGCCGAGGTAGTCGGCCGGTTCCAGGATGTGCACGTAGTGGCGGCCGTGGTCGCCCAGGCGCTCGCGCCACTGCGGGGTGCCGCAGAGTTCGGCGAGCAGGGCGTGGCTGGGGGAGGTGAAGTTGCCGGGTACCTGGAAGGCGAGGGTGCCGCCGGGGTTGAGGCCGTCGACCCAGAGGGGAAAGGACTCGGGATGGTTGGGCACCCATTGCAGTGCGGCGTTGGAGACGATCAGGTCGTACGGTGCCTCGGGGGTCCAGTGCGCGGCGTCGGCGAGCCTGAAGTCGAGCCAGCCGCCGCCGGCCGTGGTGCCCGCGTGTTCCTTCTCCGCGATCGCGAGCATCTCGGGAGAGAGGTCGAAGCCGGTGATGTGGGCCTGGGGCCAGCGGTCGGCGAGCAGTGCGGTGACATTGCCGGGGCCGCAGCCGATGTCCGCGATACGGGCGGGCCTGCCGTGGTCCGGCAGCTGCGGTATTCGGTTGAGCAGGTCCAGGAACGGCCGGGTCCGGTGCCCTGCATGGCGCAGGTACTGATGTGGATCCCAGGTTGGTTGGCCGGAATGCATGTTCGAGCCCCCTTGAGTGGAACGGTGTGCCGAAGCGGAACGAGGTTCCGGCCCGACCATGCCCAAGGTTGAGCCCTAGTATATCTTGATGTCAAGAGACTTCACGTCGACAGACCCTCTACACTGATCGACATGGAGGACGAGGTCGATCGACTGGTCGCAGCATGGCGCCGTGAGCGCCCCGACCTCGACGTGGAACCGCTCGAGGTGCTCAGCCGCGTCTCCCGGCTCGCCCGCCATCTCGACCGGGCCCGCAGGCTCGCCTTCTCCGAGCACAATCTGGAGCCGTGGGAGTTCGACGTGCTCACCTCGCTGCGGCGCGCGGGGGCTCCGTATCAGCTCTCGCCCGGCCAGCTGCTGACCCAGACCCTGGTCACCTCCGGCACGATGACCAATCGTATCGACCGGCTCGCCAAGAAGGACCTGGTGGAGCGACTGCCCGACCCCAGTGACCGGCGGGGGGTGCTGGTGCGCCTCACCCCCGAGGGGCGGGACCGCGCGGACCAGGCTCTGGCCGGGCTGCTCGCGCAGGAGCGCGCGATCCTCTCCGAACTGTCGCGGGCGCAGCGGGCCGAACTGGCCGCCTTGCTACGCCAGTTGACCGCCCCGTTCGACAACGTCCCCGGCTAGGTCGACCGGACCGACGCCTGCGCGGCGCGCGAGAGCGACCGCGGCGAGGGTGGAATGGACGCCGAGCTTCCCCAAAACGTTCTGCATATGCGTGCGGACGGTGTGCGGAGACAGAAACAGGCGCTCGGCGACGGCCTTGCGCCCCAGGCCCGCGACCATACAGCGCAGTACCTCACGCTCGCGCGGGGTCAGCGACTCCACGAGCCGTTCGCTCTCGGTGCGGTGCTTGCGGGCCGCGGTCAACTCCCTTAGTACGCCCGTGAGCAGGGCGGGCGGCAGATGCGTCTCGTCCCGCAGCACGCCCCGTATCACCGCGAGCAGCCGCTGCAACGAGCAGTCCTTGGCGACCCAGCCGGAGGCACCGGCCTGGAGCGCGAGGGCGGCGCGGCGCGGGTCGTCCTTCTCGGCGAGCACGACGGTACGGACCGCTGGCTGGCCGGAACGCACCCCGGCGACCAGGGAGATTCCGTCGACGAGGCTCTCCTCGCCGTTGTCCGGCACGGCGCGGGCGACCACGGCGCGGGCGCCGGGCACCGGCTGGGTGCCGAGGTCGGCGTCGACGAGCATGACATCGAATCTGCGCCCCTCGACGGCCGCACGCTCCAGACACCGCAGCGCGGCCGGACCGCTGCCGGCCGCGGCGACGTCGACGTCGGGCTCGGCGGCGAGCGCGGCAGCGAGCGACTCGGCGAAGATGCGGTGGTCGTCCACCACCAGGACCCGGATACGAACCACAGACACCCCCAGTGTCGGAGGACGGACCGGCGCGGGTACGGCGCCCGGAGAAATGGGGTACTGCAGCGGTCGCTCGGCCGCCGCCGTGCTGTGACTGATACCCCGCCCCGGGCGTCGTACCCGACTGTCTCGCCCCCTGATCAACACCGGCCCCCACCGGTGCTGAGCATCAGCGTACGGCTGGGTGGCCGGAGCGGAAGGCTATTTGCAGAACTGATTGGCCAGGCTGTTCAGGGTGTGCCTCCTGTTTCGTATTGAGACAGAAGTCGACAAAGATCGGCGCAGACGGGGTCGTTCCCCCGCCCCTTCCCGGCTGTGACACATACGGCAGAGCCGCACATCCGGCCCGTCCGGCGCGGCACGTCCCGCTCAGGACACGCGCGTCGCGCCCGCGGACGGGATCGCCGTGAAGATCCGCGGCTCCGTGCGGCCCTGCGCCGCGAAGGACTTCAGGAGCGACGTGCGCACGGTCGCCGCCATCGACGTCTCCGTGAGGACGATCGCCGACCCCCCGAAGCCGCCCCCCGTCATCCGCGCGCCCAGCGCGCCCGACGCGAGGGCCGTGTCGACCACCAGGTCCAGCTCCGGGCAGGAGACGCGGAAGTCGTCCCGCAGCGAGGCATGGCCCTCGGTCAGGACAGGGCCGATCGCGCGGACATCGCCGGACTCCAGGAGCGCGATCACCCGCTCGACCCGGTGGTTCTCCGTCACGATGTGCCGCACCAGCGGGCGTACTTCGGGGTCCTCCAGCCGGGCCAGTGCCGCCTCCAGACCGGTGTACGGGACGTCCCGCAGCGCGGGGACGCCGAGCGCCGCCGCGGCCGATTCGCAGCCCGCGCGGCGATTGCCGTACTCGCCCTCGCTGTGGGCGTGCTTCACGCGGGTGTCGACCACCAGGAGTTCGAGGCCGAGCGCCGCCAGGTCGAGGGGGATCTGGCGCTGGGAGAGGTCCCGGGTGTCCAGGTGCAGGGCGTGGCCCGCGGTGCAGCAGGCCGAGGCCGTCTGGTCCATGATTCCGGTGGGCGCGCCGACGTAGACGTTCTCGGCGCGCCGGCACAGCCGGGCCATGCGCCGCCGCTCCAGGCCCAGTTCGTACAGGTCGTTCAGGGCCAGCGCCGTGACGACCTCGAGCGCCGCCGACGAGGACAGGCCCGCGCCGGTCGGGACCGTCGACTCGTAGTGGATGTCCGCACCGCCCACCGCGTGGCCCGCGTCCCGCAGCGCCCAGACCACGCCCGCCGGGTAGTCGGTCCAGCCGCCGGGGCCGCGCCCGGGCTCCAGGTCGTCGACGCGCAGTTCCACCGCCCCGCCCCCGACGTCCGCCGAGTGCAGCCGCAGCACCCCGTCGTCGCGTCGCGAAAGAGTCGCGACGGTGGTGTGGGGCAGCGCGAAAGGCATCACGAAACCGTCGTTGTAATCGGTGTGTTCACCGATCAGATTCACCCGTCCTGGCGCCGCCCACACACCGTCGCTCATGCCCCGTTGTTCCTCCCTTGGGCGAAGTCCCAGGCGTCCGACACGATTCCCGCCAGATCCGAACGGCTCGGCTGCCAGCCCAGGCGTTCCTGCGCGGTGGCCGCGGAGGCGACGAGCACCGCCGGGTCGCCGCCGCGGCGTGCCGCAACGACCTCCGGGACGGGGTGCCCGGTGACCTTCCGTACGGTCTCGATGACCTCGCGGACCGAGAAGCCGTTGCCGTTGCCGAGGTTGCAGATCAGGTGCTCGCCGGGCTTCGCCGCGTCCAGCGCGAGCAGATGGGCGTCGGCGAGGTCCGCGACATGGATGTAGTCGCGTACGCACGTGCCGTCCGGCGTCGGGTAGTCGTCCCCGAAGACGGAGATCGACTGCCGCTTTCCGAGCGCGACCTGCAGCACGAGCGGGATGAGGTGCGACTCGGGGTCGTGGCGCTCGCCGACCATGACATGTGAAGGCGTGCCGTACGCGCCTGCCACGTTGAAGTACCTCAGCGACACCGCCGCGAGGCCGTGCGCCACCGCCTCCCCCGTGATCATGTGGTCGACGGCCAGCTTGGACGCGCCGTACGGGCTGGTGGGGGCCGTCGGGTCGGTCTCCGTGATGGGCGTGGAGACGGGTTCGCCGTACGTCGCCGCGGTGGAGGAGAAGACCAGCTTGCGCACTCCCGCGGACCGCATGGCCGCGAGCAGTTCCATCGTCCCGCCGACGTTGTTCGCCCAGTACTTCTCGGGCTTGATCACGGACTCGCCGACCTGCGAGCAGGCCGCGAAGTGCAGCACCGCGTCGTACGAAGAGTTCAGCCACCTGGCCGCATCGCGGATGTCGCCCTCGACGAAGTCCGCGCCCGCGGGGACGCCCTCGCGGAAGCCGGTCGAGAGGTTGTCGAGGACGGTGACCTCGTGCCCGGCCTCCAGCAGGTGCTGCGCCACCACGCTGCCGACATATCCCGCACCGCCTGTGACCAGGTATTTCGGGGGTCCGGGGGTCGCCCCCCGGGTGGATACAGTCTTGCTCACTCGCTCGCTACCTCTCGCAGTCGCTCGGCCGCGGTCTCCGGCGGCACATCGTTGATGAACACGCTCATACCGGACTCGGAACCCGCGAGGAACTTCAGCTTGCCGGAAGTGCGGCGGATGGTGAAAAGCTCGAGATGCAGCCCGAAGTCACTCCGGTTGACGTCACGGAAGGGCGCCTGGTGCCAGGCCGCGATGTACGGCGTCGGCGGCTCGGCATCCCCGAAGATCCGGTCGAAGCGCCTCAACAGTTCCAGATAGACCTGTGGGAACTCTGTGCGCGCCGCCTCGTCCAGCGCCCGCAGGTCCGGGACCCGCCGGCGCGGGTAGAGATGCACCTCGTAGGGCCAGTGCGCCGCGTACGGCACGAAGGCGACCCAGTGCCCGCCCTCCAGCACCACCCGTACGCCGTGCGCGCGCTCCCGCTCCACGACCTCGTCGAAGAGATTGCGCCCGGTTCTGGCCCGGTGCTCGGCGGCAGAGTGCAGCATGAGCGCGGTCCGGGGCGTCACAAAGGGGTACGCGTAGATCTGCCCGTGCGGATGCCCCAGCGTGACGCCGATCTCCGCGCCCCGGTTCTCGAAGCAGAAGACCTGCTCCACCTGCGGGAGTTCGGCCAGGTCGGCGGTGCGGTCGGTCCAGGCGTCGAGGACGAGGGCGGCCTGCGCTTCGCTGAGGTCGGCGAAGGAGGCGTCATGGTCGGAGGTGAAGCAGACGACCTCGCAGCGGCCCGAGTCGCCGGCCAGGGACGGAAAGCGGTTCTCGAAGACGGCGACGTCGTAGTCGGCGGCGGGGATCTCGCTGAGGCGGCCGTCCCGGGACGGACAGAGGGGGCATTCGTCGGCCGGCGGGTGGTAGGTGCGGGCCTGGCGGTGCGAGGCGATGGCGACACAGTCGCCGAGCAGCGGGTCGTGGCGGATCTCGGAGGTGGTGGAGATGGGATCGAGCGGCCGCCGGTCGACGGCATCGCGTACGGCGTCGTCGCGGGAGTCGTAGTAGAGCAGCTCACGACCGTCGGCGAGCCGGGTCGACGTCTTCTTCACCTGGGCTCCCTCAGCCTCCCAACACACAGAAACGAACATAACAAATCACAAGCCAACAGGCCACGTCAATGGGTGGTGCAGGCAGCAGAGAGCGCTTGCACGCAGGTATGTGCATACGTTTCGGATGACAGCTCAGCTACGTGTTGGCCCGGGGCAGCCGCACGGAAAGCGGGGGAACGTCACCGGGCGCGGCTGCGCCAGCCGTAGCAGGCAGGGTCAGCTGAGATCCACGCCCGGTCCGGGCAACGGCGGCGAGACGATCGACGCCCGGTCGAGGAGCCCGGTGCGGGCGGCCAGGGCCGCCGCCTCCAGGCGGGAGCCGACCCCCAGCTTCATCAGTACCCGCTGTACATGCGTACGGGCCGTGCTCGGCGCGATCCCCATGCCCGCCGCGATCAGCCGGGTGTCCTCGCCCTCCGTGACCCGCACCAGCACCTCGACCTCGCGCGGGGTGAGCAGCTGGAGCAGCCGCTGCCCCTCGTCGTCCGGCTGGGCGGCCGGGTTGAGCAGTTCGGCGAACGCGCCCTGCAGCAGCTGCGGAGCCACCACCGCCTCGCCCGCCCGCGCCTTGACCATGGCGCGTTCGACACCCTCGATGCGCTCGTCGTGGCGTACATAACCGGAGGCGCCGGCCGCGAAGGCCGCGGCGATCCCGCGCGGGCTGGGCACTGGGCCGAGCACCACAACGGCCACCTGCGGGCGTTCCCGCTTGATCTTGACGATGGGGTCGAAGGCGCCCGGTTCCGCGGGCGTCGCTGTGCCCAGCAGGCACACCTCCGGCGCCCTGCTGACCACCAGGTCGGCCGCGCCGGCCGCGGGGGCCGCCGCCGCGAGCACCCGGTGCCCGCGCAGCTTCAGGGCCGAGGCGAGCGCCTCGGCGAGCAGTCGGTGATCATCGAGCACCATGAGCCGCACGCCCATCGAGCAACCCCCATCCCCGCGAGCTGGCCCCCCGGCCCTCTGACCCGGCAAGCTACACGCTTGTTCGAGATCGCGCGCCCCTAACTCGGCAGAAGCCCCACAGAGTGCCGAATTCTTCGCCAAACAGGGCTACTTATGACCGAGGCCCGGCACATCGGTGATCCAATGTGCCGGGCCGGGGGCCGAATCGCGCCGCCTGTGGGGTGTCAGTCCGCCGTGCTGAAGGCGACCGTCAGGTACTTCTTCCCGAACGAGGACGAAGTCCGCTTGCTCATCAGGGTGGCTCCGATATACAGCCGCCCGTTCGTATACCGGTACTCGGCGCCGTCGGTGGAATAGCTGGTCTCCGCCTCCCGTACCGCCTTGTCGGCCGGATTGTCCATCAGCACCGTCTGCTTGAAGGTGGCACCGTCGATGCTGACGATCTGGCCGCCCTTGTCGTAGGGGGGCCACTTGTACGCGATGACGTTGCCGCCGTCCATCCGGATCGGGAACATCGTGAACCGGTCGCCCGCGTCCGCGCGGTCGCTGGTGGGCTTTCCGGTGGCGAGGTCGTAGGAGACGATCTCGTTGGTCTGGCCGTACTCCCCGGTGCCCTCGTGCTCGGCCGTCGGCAGATACAGCCTGCCGTTGCCGACGAGGACCTTCTGGCAGGTCTCCACCTCGGTGGAGCCGCACCTGGCCGTGAACTTGTCGCCCGTCGCCGAGATCTTGCTGCGCAGGGCGCCCTTGTCGTCGATCGAGAAGAAGTCCGAGATGCCGCGCGAGCCGGTGTCGCCGACATCGGCGGCGACGACCAGCGGCTTGGTCGAGACGATGCTCGCGTATTCGACGCCGGGCGGCAGCTTGTAGGAGAAGGCGGGGGTGCCGTTGTCCGGGTTCAGGCTCTGGATGACGACCTGCGGGCTGTCGTACGTACCGCACTTGCGGACGGCGACGAGCGCCGGGCCGCCGCCGTAGCCCATGTCGTAGCAGCCCTCGGCGTCGGTCTTGGGCTTCCAGCGGACGGCGCCGCTGTTGAGGTCGAAGGCCGCGCCGCCGTCGGTGCCGCCCGCGGCGACCGTGGTGCCGCTCTGGGTGACCTCGCTGAACTTGATCTTGCCGTCACCGCTGGAGGTGCCGGTGACGGACTTGCTCCACAGCAGCTTGCCGGTGCCCAGGTCGACGACGCCGACCTCGGTGCAGGACTGGTAGTTCTTCGGGGGCTTCCGCTTGGCGGCCTCGAAGACGATCGCGGCCTTGTTGTCCTCGGAGAGGTGGCGGGAAGCCGCGCAGATCTGGCCGGGGAGCGGAAGGGTCCACACCGGGCTGCCCTTGGCCGCGTCGTAAGCGACAAGGGAGTTGACGCCCGGCTTGACGTAGGCCTTGTCGGTGACCCAGGAGCCCTTGACGCTGGTGATGTCGGTAATCGCGGGCTCCGGCAGCTGGAAGGCCACCTTGGAGTGGATGTTCGCGGGTGCCTTCTCCTTGCCGGGGCCGTCGGCGGCCTTGCCGCCACCGCTGCCGCCGCCGTCGGAGCCGCTGGTTGAGCCGCCGGCGCTGTTCTTGGCCTCGTCCTTCTTGCCCTCACCCCCGTCGTCCTTGGAGGCGAACCAGATACCGCCGGCGACGATCAGCACGACGGCGACGGACGCCGCGATGATGATCTGCATCTGGGTGCTCAGCTTCTTGCCGCCGCTGCCGCCGCCCGGCTGGGGCGGCATGTACTGCGGCTGCATGGGCTGCGTCGGGTACCCGTAGCCGGGCTGGCCCTGGGGCTGGGGCTGGGGCTGGCCCTGCGGATATCCGTAGCCCGGCACCTGCCCCGGCGCCTGCGGGTAGGCGTAACCGGGCTGCCCCTGCGGCGGCTGGGCGGGCGGCGGGGTCTGCGGATAGCCGTACGAAGGATCCTGCGGGGGCGGCGTCGGCGCTCCGAAGCCTCCCGGGACAGGGTCCTGGGGCGCGCCGAAGCCACCCTGTGGTGGCTGGCCCGGTGGCTGGTTGGGCGGCGGGGGCGGCTGCGTCATGGCGTACTACCTCGGAAGGATGCTGGAGAGGGGACGTGGGTCAAAAGGGCTCAGGACGCGGTCACTTGCCGAAGGCGATCATGGTCTTCGTCTCCTTCTCCTCCGCGTCGTTACTGGCGCTGACGCGGCCGCTGGCGAGGAAGAACCGGCCGTCCGCGTACGCCATCTTCGAGGAGAAGAAGGAGCTCTCGATCTCGGCGGTCGATGCCGGGTGCTGCAGCAGCACCTTCGGCGCGCCACCCGTCGGCGCGATCGTGGCGACCGCGCCGCCCGCGTCGTACGACGCGTCCATGTAGACGAGGACGCTTCCGTTCTCCATGCGCAGCGGCGTCATCTTGTGCTTGCCGCCGGCGGGCGAACGCCACTTCTCCTTGCCGGTGTCGAGGCTGAACGCGACGACGTCGTTGGCGGTGCCGTAGGCGGTCTCCGTCGCCATGTAGAAGGTGGAGGCATCGGCGGCCACGCCGGTGCAGCCCTCCAGGTTGTGACCGAAGACCACGAACGCCCCGCCGCAGCGCGGCGCGAACTTGTCCTTGCCGCCCTGGATCTGCGAGCGCGGCCTGCCGTTGTCGGTCAGCGCGACGATCGACCACTTCTTCGGCTCACGCTGGGTCAGCGAGATGACGACCGGGCTGGCCGAGTAGACCTTGTCGATCTCCCAGCCTTCGGGTGCGTTGTACGTCCACTTGGCCTTGCCGGTTGCCGGATCGACCTCCGACAGCTGCTGTTTGGGCTTGTTGTAGTCCGAGGTGGGGCAGGCCGCGACGGCGAGCAGCTTGGGGCCGCCCGCGAAAGCCTCGGGCTTGCAGCCCTCGCTCGGGCCCTTGAAGATCTGCTTTCCGTCGGTCATCGAGAAGCCGTACGAGTTGCCGCTGCCGCCCGCGGCGAGGGTGTTGCCGCTGATCGACAGGGTGAAGTCGGAGAGGGAGAAGAGGCCGGTGTTCTTCGGAATCGACTTCTTCCAGCCTGCCTTGCCCGTCTTCAGGTCGATCATCTGCAGATCGAGGCACTTGGCCTTCTCGGTGAGGCCGTTCTTGACGCCCACGACGATCTTGCCGTCGGTGGTGGTCTGCACGGCTGCGGAGCACACCTCGGCGCTGAGCGGGACGCTCCACTTCTTCTTGCCGTCGGTCACCGAGTAGCCGACGACCTCCTTGTACATGGCCTTGGCGACGGTGTCGCCGGCCACCCAGGGGCCGAAGACCTCGGCGCCGTTGCGCGGCAGGTCGACATCGTTCTTCGACAGGAAGAGAACCTTCGCCTCGCCCGGCTTGCGCCCGGCGTTGAGGTCGTCGTTGCCACCGCGGCCGTCGCCGCTGCCGTCGCCCTGGTCGACGGACTCCGAGCCGGTGGGCTTGGGGTCGTCGCTCTTGCTGACGTTCTTCCCGTCCTTCTTGTCGTCACCACCGCTGAGGGCGAGGTAGGTTCCGCCGCCGATCACCAGCAGACCGGCCACGGCCGCGCCGATGATGACGCCGGGCTTGCCCTTGAAGAAGCCGCCGCCGCTGCCGGGGGGAGTGGGCGCTCCCGGGTACTGCGGCTGCGTGGGGTAGCCGCCGTAGGGACCGGGCTGCTGGTTGTACGGTCCGGGCTGCTGGTTGTACGGACCCGGCTGGCCGGGAGCCTGGGGCGGGTAGCCGTAACCGGGATGGGCGGGCTGCTGCGGATAGCCGTAACCGGGCGCGCCGGGCGGCGCCCCCTGCGGCGGGGCGGGCGGCATCTGCGGCGGCTGCGCTGGCGGCTGAGGAGCGCCGAAACCTCCCTGCGGGGGCTGGTTCGGCGGCTGCGGGGGCTGGTTCGGCGGCTGTGTCATGGGGTGATTACCTCTGGAAATGGGGAGATGGGAGAAGGAGTCGGGACGTCCGAGTGCCTCGCTGCACGGTCACTTGCCGAAGGCCGTCGCCGCCGTACGGTCCGGGCGGCTGGGCGGGCGGCGGAAAAAACCCCTGCTGCGAACCCTGAGAAACGCCGAACACACCCCGCGGCGGCTGCTGTTGGCCGGGCGGCTGAGTCATCGGCACCTCCCCCTGGTGCGGCCCGCTGTCCGAGCCGGTCTCCCCCGCTGATCCGCCGAGCCTTCGCTCCGGAAGGGAGCGATTCGGACACGGCTCCCGCTGTTTCACGTCAGTCGAGCGGGGCTTCTTTCTATCACCCGGGGACCCGCGAACGAGGGGCCGGTCTCCCCTGTTCCCAAGGGAGAACCGGCCCGTGATGGGGTTGTTACGTGCTCTCCACGGCTTCTCTACGCCGCGGCCGTCACGCCGGGTTGGCTACGCCTCCTCGGCCAGCTCGAGCCAGCGCATCTCCAACTCGTCCCGCTCGCCGATCAGTTCACGCAACTCCGTGTCCAGCTTCGCCACCTTCTCGAAGTCCGTGGCGTTATCGGCGATTTGGGCGTGCAGGTTGGTCTCCCGGTCGGAGATCTTGTTCAGCTGCCGCTCGATCTTCTGCAGTTCCTTCTTCGCCGCCCGCACGTCCGCCGCCGACTTCTCGGTCGTCGGGGCGGAGGGCGCCGCGGCCACCGCCGGAGCCGCGGTCTCGATCATCCGCTGCCTGCGCTCCAGGTACTCGTCGATGCCGCGCGGCAGCATCCGCAGGGCCGCGTCGCCCAGCAGCGCGTACGTCTTGTCCGTCGTCCGCTCGATGAAGAAGCGGTCGTGGGAGATGACGACCATCGAGCCCGGCCAGCCGTCGAGCAGGTCCTCCAGCTGGGTCAGCGTCTCGATGTCGAGGTCGTTGGTGGGCTCGTCGAGGAAGAGGACGTTCGGCTCGTCCATCAGCAGGCGCAGGATCTGGAGCCGGCGGCGCTCACCGCCGGACAGATCGCCGACCGGAGTCCACTGCTTCTCCTTGGTGAAGCCGAACTGCTCGCACAGCTGACCCGCTGTCATCTCCCGGCCCTTGCCGAGGTCGACCCGGTCGCGCACCCGCTGCACGGCCTCCAGCACCCGCAGGTTCGGGTCGAGCTCGGCGACCTCCTGCGAGAGATACGCCAGCTTCACGGTCCTGCCGACGGTGATCTTCCCGGCCGCGGGCTGCTGCTCGCCCTGTGTACGCGCGGCCTCGGTGAGCGCGCGCAGCAGCGAGGTCTTGCCCGCGCCGTTCACGCCGACCAGGCCGAGTCGGTCGCCGGGGCCGAGCTGCCAGGTCAGATGCTTCAGCAGCACCTTCGGTCCGGCGGTGACGGTCACGTCCTCCAGGTCGAAGACGGTCTTGCCGAGGCGGGCGTTGGCGAACTTCATGAGCTCGCTGGTGTCCCGCGGCGGCGGCACATCGGCGATCAGTTCGTTGGCGGCCTCGATGCGGTAGCGCGGCTTGGACGTACGGGCGGGGGCGCCGCGCCGCAGCCAGGCCAGCTCCTTGCGCATCAGGTTCTGCCGCTTGGCCTCTTCGGTGGCCGCGATGCGCTCGCGCTCGGCGCGCGCGAAGACGTAGTCGCTGTAGCCGCCCTCGTACTCGAAGACCGAGCCGCGCTGGACGTCCCACATCCGGGTGCAGACCTGGTCGAGGAACCAGCGGTCGTGGGTGACGCAGACGAGCGCCGAGCGGCGGGCCTGCAGATGCTTCGCCAGCCAGGCGATGCCTTCCACGTCGAGGTGGTTGGTGGGCTCGTCGAGAACGATCAGGTCCTGGTCGGCGATGAGCAGCTTGGCGAGCGCGATCCGGCGGCGCTCACCGCCGGAGAGCGGGCCGATGACGGTGTCCAGGCCCTGCTCGAAGCCCGGCAGATGCAGATCGCCGAACAGCCCGGTGATGATGTCGCGGATCCGTGCGTTGCCGGCCCACTCGTGGTCGGCCATGTCGCCGATGACCTCGTGCCGGACGGTCGCCTCGGGATCGAGGGAATCGTGCTGCGTGAGCACGCCGAGCCGCAGACCGCCGCTCTGCGTGACCCGCCCGGTGTCGGGTTCCTCCAGCTTGGCGAGCATGCGGATGAGGGTCGTCTTGCCGTCGCCGTTACGGCCGACGACACCGATGCGGTCCCCTTCGGAGACGCCGAGGGAGACTCCGTCGAGCAGGGCACGGGTTCCGTACACCTTGCTGACTGCCTCGACATTGACCAAGTTAACGGCCATTTCACTCCTGTACCGGGGGATGGGTCGACGTCCCAGCCTAGTCGCCGCGGGGGTGCGCCGACGTGCCGAGGTCTGTCGGGAGCGGGGGCACGCAGAATCACACCGCGGCGTCCACCCGGCGCCGGCCCGCGCGCTCGACGAGCAGCCAGCCGACGAGGGCCGTGGCGACGGCGGCAGGCGCGGTGACGCGTACGGCGACGAGCATCGCGGTCCTGCCCTCCAGCAGCCCGCCGAAGCCGACCATCGACAGGCCGAGGACGCCGAAGAGGCAGAGCGTGATGCCGAGCGCGGCGACAGGTCCGCCGGAGCCTGAGCCGGGCCTCGCGGATGCGGGGCGTTCGAAGGAGCGGAAGGCGGCGACGAGGACTGCCGTGAGGACGAGTGCGGCCACGATGCGCAGCGGCACCTGCGTCCACCAGGCCGCGGAGGCGGGCGCGGGCAGCGTGACGTCGAGGGCGAGCAGCGCGCCGTACACCCCGAGCATGGCCGTGAGGTGCCACAGGAACGCGGTCATCGCGATCCCGTTGGCGGTGACGACGCCGCGCCAGATCCGCGGGCGGGCGACCAGCCGTGCGCCGGGCGTACGCAGCAGCTCCACCGCGCCGACGAGCCACAGCCCGTGGCACAGGAGCGCGAGGGTGGGCGGGGCCATGTTGGAGACCTTCTCGCCGGGCATCCCGACCATGGACAGCGGGTACGGCCCGACCGCGACGAGCGCGGCGGCCCCGGTCAGCCCGGCCGCGGCGAGAGCCGCAGGCATCCGTATGCGGCCGTCGGCGCGGAGGAAGCCGAGCTGGTGGACGGCGAGCCAGACGAAGGCGAAGTTCAGGAACTCCACGAAGGGCACGTGCCCGGCGAACCGCGCCACGTCGACGGCGACCGCGCCCGCGACGAGGGCGCCGAAGGCCCCCCATCCGTAGCGCTCGTGCAGCTTCAGCAGCGGCGGGGTGAAGGCGACCATGGCGAGATAGATCCCGATGAACCACAGGGGCTGCGCGACGAGCCGCAGGGCCACCCCGGTCAACCCGCCGTCACCGCCGAGCAGTTGCAGCAGCAGGGCGGCCGTGCCCCAGACGAGGATGAACACGATCGTGGGCCTCAGGAGCCTCTGCAGGCGGGCCCGCAGAAAGACGGAGTAGACGGATCCGTCGGGCTGCTTGCGGCGCAGGGAGCGGTAGGAGAGCGCGTGCGAGAAGCCGCCGACGAAGAAGAACACCGGCATGACCTGCAGCACCCAGGTCAGGATCTGCAGCCCGGGCACGACGGCGAGGAGATTGCCGACCTCGTCCCCGGTGACGACGGCCATCAGCCAGTGCCCGAGCACGACCGTCCCGAGCGAGGCGACCCGCAACAGGTCCACATACCGGTCCCGCGCCGAGGGTGTGGCGGCGGCGAGCTCACGAACGCTTGATCCCATGGGGGTACGGTGCCGCGGGAGTAGGGGGCGACGTGAGGGCTCACGTACTCAGACGGGATCTGAGTACCTCAGGCCCCGACCACCCTCGCGCCGGCCGTCGGCGACGACGCCACCCTCGCCTCGCGGCACGTCCCCGACGCGAGCAGCGCCGCCGCCACCGACCCCGCCGACTCCTCGTCCTTCGTCAGGAACGCCGTCGTCGGGCCCGAGCCGGACACCAGTGCCGCCAGTGCGCCCGCCGATGTGCCCGTCTGCAGCGTGTCCGCCAGGGACGGCCGCAGGGAGAGTGCCGCGGGCTGCAGGTCGTTGGCGAGGGCGCCCGCCAGGGACGGCGCGTCGCCCGTGCGCAGAGCGTCGAGCAGGGCCGGGGACGCCGCCGGGGCCGGGACCGCGAGGCCCTCGGTCAGGCGGTCGAACTCGCCGTAGACCGCCGGTGTCGACAGGCCGCCGTCCGCGACCGCGAACACCCAGTGGAACTCTCCCCCGACCTCCAGCTCGGTCAGCCGCTCGCCGCGGCCCGTGCCCAGTGCCGCCCCGCCCACCAGGCTGAAGGGGACGTCGCTGCCCAACTCGGCGCAGATGGAGAGCAGTTCGGCGCGGGTGGAGCGAAGGCCCCACAGGGTGTCGCAGGCCAGCAGGGCCGCCGCGCCGTCCGCGCTGCCGCCCGCCATGCCTCCCGCGACCGGGATGTCCTTCGCGATGTGGATGTGGACGTCGGGGGACAGTCCGTGCCGCGCGGCGAGCAGTTCGGCCGCCCGCGCCGCCAGGTTCGTACGGTCCAGGGGGACCTGGCCCGCGTCGGGACCCGCGCAGGTGATCGTCAGGGACGACGCCGGGCTCACCGTCACCTCGTCGTACAGCGAGACGGCGAGGAAGACATTGGCGAGGTCGTGGAATCCGTCGGGCCGCGCGCTCCCCACCGCCAGCTGGACGTTGACCTTGGCAGGGACTCGTACCGTGACGCTCACGCCTTCGCCTCCGCGATCCGTGCGAACTCCTCGACCGTCAGGGACTCGCCCCGGGCCTGCGGGGAGACACCGGCGGCCACCAGGGCCTTCTCCGCCGCCGCGGGCGATCCGGCCCAGCCCGCGAGCGCCGCGCGCAGCGTCTTGCGCCGCTGTGCGAAGGCCGCGTCGACCACCGCGAAGACCTCCGCCTTGGTGGCGGTGGTGTCCACCGGCTCGGAGCGGCGCACCAGGGACACCAGGCCGCTGTCCACGTTCGGCGCCGGCCAGAAGACGTTCCGGCCGATCGACCCCGCCCGCTTCACCTGCGCGTACCAGTTCGCCTTCACCGAGGGGACGCCGTAGACCTTGTTGCCGGGCGATGCCGCGAGCCGGTCCGCGACCTCCGCCTGGACCATCACCAGCGTCCGCTCGATCGTCGGGAAGCGGTCCAGCATGTGCAGGAGGACGGGCACGGCGACGTTGTACGGGAGGTTGGCGACCAGCGCCGTCGGCTCGAGCCCCGGCAGCTCGTCGACGAGCATCGCGTCGGAGTGGACGAGCGAGAAGCGCGTCGCGCGCTCCGGCATACGGGCCAGGATCGTCGAGGGCAGCGCGCCCGCGAGCACATCGTCGATCTCGACGGCGACGACCCGGTCCGCCGCCTCCAGCAGCGCGAGGGTCAGCGACCCGAGCCCCGGGCCGACCTCGACGACCACGTCGTCCTCGCGCACCTCGGCGGTGCGGACGATCCTGCGGACCGTATTGGCGTCGATGACGAAGTTCTGGCCGCGCTGCTTGGTGGGGCGTACGCCCAGCGCTGCGGCCAGTTCACGGATGTCGGCGGGGCCGAGGAGTGCGTCGGGCTCAGTGGTGCTCACCGATACAGCCTACGGCCGCAGTGCGGCCACGGACTCGCCCCCCGTTGCACGAAGAGCTTCTTCGCCCGGTAGGTCTGTTCCGCCGCGGACGCGTCCTGCGGCCGCCCGGTGCCGCCGAGCGCGTGCCAGGTCTCGATGTCGAACTGGTACAGCCCGCCGTAGTTCCCCGACGGATCGACCGCTGCG
The DNA here is from genome assembly GCF_045207475.1 of Streptomyces sp. NBC_00885. Lineage (NCBI taxonomy): Bacteria > Bacillati > Actinomycetota > Actinomycetes > Kitasatosporales > Streptomycetaceae > Streptomyces > Streptomyces sp. NBC_00885. Next base: position 5,028,151 of record NZ_CP108796.1, on the reverse strand, counting down.
GCCCGCCCGCCCGACTCGCAGAGCGCGAGCGAGCCCCAGTCCAGGCCGTCCGCGCCCCGCACGGAGCTGGGCAGCGGCCTGGTGCCCACCATCACCAGCTGGGTGACCGGCTCCCGTACGACCTCCTCGGCGACCTTCCTCGGCCTCTGCCGCACCCCGTTGACCGTGCGCAGCGCGTAGGTGACGCGCCGGGCGCCCGGGCTGCCCTGCTGCACGACGACCTCCGTGCCCGTGAACAGCGAGGAGTCCCAGGTCTTCTCGGTGTCGTACGCGATCGGCTCCTCGCGCACCTCCCGGGTGGAGGTGATCCGCATGACGGTGACGGTCTGGCCGTCGCGCGGGAAGCTTCCGGGCGGCACGGAGGTGGTGTCCAGGCCGTGCAGCGCGATCCCGGCCTCGCCCAGTGCCTCGCGCACGGTCGCCGCGTTCGTACGGATGGTCCGCTCGCGCCCGTCGGCCATGAAGGTCACGGTCCGCTCGGTCCGTACGTCCAGGACGAGGCCGGTGCGGGAGATCACCTGGGAGCGGGACGCGGACAGATACGCGCCCTCGGCCCGCACCCCGAGCTGGCGCAGCGCGCCGTCGACGGTGCGGGCGGTGGTCCACACGCGGCGGGGCTGCCCGTCCAGGGTGAGCATGACGGGCCGGCCGTAGCGGACGACGATGTCGTCGCCGCTGGCGAGAGCCGAGCCGGGGGCGGGGGCGACGATGTCGTGCGCGCCCACCTGGACCCCCTCGTCCTCCAGGAGTTCATCCACGTCGTCGGCGAAGGTGTGCATGGTGCGCGGCACGCCGTCGACGGTGAGCCGCACGGCCTTGTCGTTGGCGACGAAGGCGGAGGTGCCGCCCGCCAGGAAGGCGACGACGAGGGCCTGCGGGACTAGGCGGCGCAGGGTGTCGGGCTTGTCTTCCGCCCTGCGGCGGCGTGCGGCCCGCCGGGCCTCGGCGCGTCCGCCCGCTCCCTCGGCGCCCGGGGCGGGGCTCTGACGCGGCAGTGTCGGGGACGGCGGCGCCGGAAGCGAGACGTAGGTCGGCGTGTAGCCCTCCGCGTAGGTGTCGATGTCGCTCTCGTACGACGAGAGAGCGTGGCGGGCGCCACGCGCGGCACGATGACTGCCCTGCGAATTGTTCACGACGCTCCGTAAGGTCCGGTCCGGTCCGCCCGATGGCGTTGCGGGCCGGGACGATAGCGGAGTCCGGTCACTCTCCCAAGCGATTCGACTACGCAGTGTCGCGACGCTACCCTGCGCGTCGTTATCCCTCAGTAATCAAAGGCGCGGGCCGTGTTGGCCGCGATCGCCGCGGCCAGCGTGTCCTCGTCGAGCCCCCTGACGGCCGCCATCGCACGCAGCGTGACCGGAATGAGATACGGCGCGTTAGGCCGTCCGCGGTACGGCGCGGGCGTGAGGAAGGGCGCGTCCGTCTCGACGAGCACGAGTTCGAGCGGGGCGACGGCGAGCGCGTCACGCAGCGGCTGGGCGTTCTTGAAGGTCACATTGCCCGCGAAGGACATGAAATAGCCTGCGGCCGCGCACAGTTCGGCCATTTCCGCGTCACCGGAATAGCAGTGGAAAACGGTCCGCTCGGGGGCGCCCTCCTCGGCGAGGATCCGTAGCACATCGGCGTGCGCGTCGCGATCGTGGATGACGAGGGCTTTGCCGTGCCGCTTCGCGATCTCGATATGAGCCCGGAACGAGCGCTCCTGGGCGGCGATTCCGTCGGCTCCCGTACGGAAGTAGTCCAGGCCGGTCTCACCGACGGCCTTCACCTCGTCCAGGGAGGCGAGCCGGTCGATCTCGGCGAGTGCGTCGTCGAGGGCGCTGTCGCCGCCGCCCTCGCGGGCGCCCTGGCGGGACCAGCCATCGGGGTCCCCGAGCACGATCCGCGGGGCCTCGTTGGGGTGCAGCGCGACCGCGGCATGCACGCTGTCGTGCGTCGCGGCGGTCTGAGCCGCCCAGCGCGAGCCCTTAATGTCGCAGCCCACCTGCACGACGGTGCTCACACCGACTGCCGCGGCCCTGGCCAGGGCCTCTTCGACCGTGCCCTCCTGCATGTCCAGGTGGGTGTGCGAATCGGCGACCGGAATCCCGAGAGGTTCGGGCAGCGGCGGCGGGCTTGACTTCGAACTCATGGGCGCGATCCTACGAGGCTCGCGCCCGGGACCTCACTTGCGGTGGAAGGGGTGCAGGAGATCGGAGAGATGCCAGTGATGGGGCTCGCCCGGCCCGGACTGCCCCGCCCCGGACGGCTCGGCGCCGGACTGCGCGGTCCCGGCCGGCTCGGCCTTCTCCGGCTTCCTGGGCTTCTTGGCCTTCTCGGGCTCTCCGTGCGGCGCACTCGGCAGAGGCCCGGAGATCGAGACGGACGACCCGATCAAGTTGTGCATCGACGAGACCTGTCCCGCCCGCATGATCCGTACGACATGCCCGCCGCAGTTCATGCAGGTCGGACTCGAGAGCGGAGACGGCACCCGCAGACCGTTGGCCTTGTAGACGACGTATTCCTGGCCCGCGCCGTCCATGTGATGCTCTATCTCGTATTCCTGCTCCCAGCCGTGCCCGCAGCGCATACAGGCGAAGGCGTATGCCTCGTGGACCCTGGGGGTGCCCGTGATCTCACTCATGCCAGCTCCTCTCCACCGATCCAGTGGACGCCTATTACGGCGGGAGCGCATCAACGCCTGTCGATTAATGGTGTGGTCTTTGGTATTCCCATGCAGTAAAGGTCAGGACGCGGTCTGCGCTTTGCCTTTTACGATAGTCCTTTACCGTCCGCGGGGACCGTTCGATCCGCGTTCTTTGCCGCCACCACGGCATCGAACACCTCCCGTTTGGGCAGTCCCGCTTCGGTCGCGACCGCTGCGATGGCCTCCTTGCGCCGCTCCCCCGCCTCCTCGCGCACCTGCACCCTGCGCACCAGCTCAGCGGGGTCGAGCTCGCCCGGACCCGCCGGTGGCGCTCCCTCGACGACGACGGTGATCTCGCCGCGTACGCCCTCGGCCGCCCAGGCCGCGAGCTCCCCGAGGCCGCCGCGCTTGACCTCCTCGTACGTCTTGGTCAGCTCGCGGCACACGGCTGCCCGGCGCTCGGCGCCGAATACGTCGGCCATCGCGGCGAGGGTGTCGTCGAGCCTGTGCGGGGCCTCGAAATAGACCAGGGTGCGCCGCTCGTCCGCGACCTCGCGCAGCCTGCCGAGCCGTTCGCCGGCCTTGCGCGGCAGAAAGCCCTCGAAGCAGAAACGGTCCACGGGCAGCCCCGACAGGGCGAGCGCGGTCAGCACGGCGGACGGTCCCGGTACGGCCGTCACCTTGATGTCCTTCTCGACCGCGGCGGCCACCAGCCGGTAGCCGGGGTCCGAGACGGACGGCATCCCGGCGTCGGTGACCAGCAGCACCCGGGCGCCGCCCGCGAGCGCTTCGACGAGCTCCGGCGTACGGGCGGACTCGTTGCCCTCGAAGTACGAAACGACCCGCCCCTTGGTGTGCACACCGAGCGCCTGGGTCAGCCTGCGCAGCCGCCTGGTGTCCTCGGCGGCGACGATGTCGGCGCCCTCCAGCTCGGCGGCGAGCCGGGGCGGCGCGTCCGCTACATCACCGATGGGGGTCCCTGCGAGTACCAGCGTTCCTGTCACATAGGCCATCCTCGCAGGACCGTACGCACGACTCGCACAGTCGCGTTCCCTACGATGGCGCGGTGACCAGTACCGCGCCACAGACCCTTCAGGGCAAGGACGCCGATCAGCAGCCCCCCGGCTGGCAGCAGCGGCTGCGCAGATTCGGCTACGCGCCCAGGCCGGTGATCGGGCTGCGCGAGCGCCTGGTGCCGCCGTACACCCGCCCCTCCGAGCGGCTGTGGCAGGTGTTCGCCGTCCGCCCGGGAGACGTGACGCGGCTGCTGCAGATCACCGCCTGGCTCGGCCCCCTGATGGTGGCCCTCTTCGCGGGCGTGCTGCGGTTCTGGAACCTGGGCAAGCCCGATGCCGTGATATTCGACGAGACGTACTACGCCAAGGACGCCTGGGCCCTGATCAACCAGGGATACGAGGGCAGTTGGCCCAAGGACATCGACAAGGCGATCCTGGCCGACCCGGACGCGGTGACGATCCCGGCGAACCCCGGCTATGTGGTGCATCCGCCGGTCGGCAAGTGGGTCATCGGCCTCGGCGAGAAGATCATCGACTTCACGCCCTTCGGCTGGCGGTTCATGGTCGCCGTGCTCGGCACGCTGTCGGTGCTGATGCTCTGCCGGATCGGCAGGCGCCTGTTCCGCTCGACGTTCCTGGGTTGCCTGGCCGGCACGCTGCTCGCCGTGGACGGGCTGCACTTCGTGATGAGCCGCACGGCGCTGCTCGACCTGGTGCTGATGTTCTTCGTGCTGGCGGCCTTCGGGTGTCTTGTCATCGACCGGGACTGGGCGCGCAGAAAGCTGGCGGCGGCGCTGCCGACGGACGAGGAGGGGATCCTGCGGCCGGACGCCACGGTCGCGGAGACCCTGCGCCTGGGCTGGCGCCCCTGGCGCCTGGCGGCGGGCCTGATGCTCGGCCTGGCCGCGGGCACCAAGTGGAACGGCCTGTACGTGATGGTCGCGTTCTGCCTGATGACCGTCCTGTGGGACGTGGGCGCACGCCGGACGGCGGGCGCGGTGCAGCCGTACAAGGCGGTGCTCAAGAAGGACGTCGTACCGGCCTTCGTCTCGACGGTGCCGGTCGCGATCGTCACGTACATCGCGACCTGGACCGGCTGGATCGTCACCGACAAGGGCTACTTCAGGGACTGGGCCCAGAAGGACGGGAGGGGCGGCAACTGGACGTGGCTGCCCGACTGGCTGCGCAGCCTGTGGCATTACGAGACCGAGGTCTACGAGTTCCACGTCAATCTGACCTCCGGCCACACCTACCAGTCCAACCCCTGGAGCTGGATCGTGCTGGGCCGCCCGGTCTCGTACTACTACGAGGACCCGAAGGCGGGCGCGCAGGGCTGCCCGGCGGACGCGGCGGACAAGTGCGCAGCTGAGGTCCTGGCGCTGGGCACACCGCTGTTGTGGTGGGCAGCCTGCTTCGCGATCTGCTACATCCTGTGGCGCTGGTTCTTCCGCCGCGACTGGCGCGCGGGCGCCATCGCCTGCGGGATCGCGGCGGGCTGGGTGCCCTGGTTCTTCTACCAGGAGCGCACGATCTTCCTGTTCTACGCGGTCGTGTTCGTGCCGTTCCTGTGCCTGGCGGTGGCGATGATGATCGGCGCGATGCTGGGCCCACCGGGCTCGGACGAACGCAGACGGGCGATCGGGGCGATCGGCGCGGGGGTGCTGGTGCTGCTGATCATCTGGAACTTCATCTACTTCTATCCGCTGTACACGGGGACGCCGATCCCGGTGGAGGACTGGCGCAACAGGATGTGGCTGGACAGCTGGGTCTAGCAGGAACGACGGCGGGGTCGGCGCCTGTGGGTGTCGGCTCCGCCTTAGTTGTTGGTGGTCGGCGACGGTCGTCCCGAGTGGCCGTCAGACGGCCCACAGACGGCCCAGGTCTGCCGGCGCGGACCGCCCGACTACCGGCGGCGAGCTTCCGCACATGCCATGCGTGTCCGCTGGGTGTGGCTACGTTCGGCCAGTCACGCCCTCCGACCAGTGTTGGGGGGCGCGCCCCCGACGAGGAGACGGTGGTCCAGCTCAGTCCTATTCGTTCATATTCTTGCAGGCCGATAAATGCTGTGCTTGGCACGGTGACCGTTGGCACTATTAGCTCATGAGTGAAGTTCAGCGTGTGTCGCGACAGCACTTGATTTCTCAGGTGCTACTCAAGCGGTTCACCCTGCCCGGAGCTAAGGGCAGCGGTTGGCAGCTCGTTCAGTTTGATCTTGAACACCCGGAGCGCCACCACAAGCTGAAGGGTCCACGCGAGTGTGGCTGGATCGAAGATTTCGTGCCGTACGATTCGGCCTCCGCTGAGGATCTGTGGCGACAGGTGGAGCAGCGGGCGCCGGAGGCGTTCGCTGCCGTAGACGCGGGAACGCCCTTTGACGACCCTGAACACGCTCAAATTCTGCGGGACCTCGTATCGCTGCACCTCGTGCGTTCTCACCGTTACCGTGACGTGTACCGTGATGCCTTCGTAAAGGCCCGCGAAAACGTGCGCCGGGGGCTGTTGCAGAATTACGGGGAACAGCTGCGCACAGTGGCTCTCCGTGAGACCGGACTCCACTTGGAAGGGGTGCAGGCTCTAGGCGTTTTCGCTGATCGGATGATCGAGAGCTCCGATCCCGCTCAGGACCACGACAGCGGAAAGATGTTTCGGGTCAGCATCGAGGAGATGTTTCAGAAGGTCCAGGATAAGGCGGCCAGCTGGCAGCTAGAGGTCCTCACGCCTCAGGAGGGGCAATTCCTCATCGGCGACAATCCCGCGATCACTCTCCACTGGGGCGAGACGGACGTGAAATACGGTATGGCCTTCGGGGATGCGCACACGGTTGTGTTGCCCCTGGGTCCGCGTCATCTGCTGGCCCTAGGTCCGCAGAACCGGTCTGTTCAGGTTCCCAAGGCCCTAGTGGACCAGCTCAATGCCGTGCAGGTTCTCGCGGCGAATAGGTACGTCTATTTGCGCCAGCGTAGTGGGTTGGAACCCTTTGTTAAGGCAGGCGTGGAAAGTCGTTCCAGGCGATGAAGCTAATTCGGGCGTAGGGTTTCTACTCAAGCCGCGGAGCTACGCACCCCCTTGGCTCAGCGACTCGCGTCTGTGCCGTGCAGCATGAGTCGACTCGTGAAGCCGCCTCGGCACAGCCTGTCGTAGGCCGCCGTCACGTCATCGGGCACTGTCTGACTGATCATGAATCCCTGGGCGGGATAGATCAGTAGACGCTGTAGAGCACCGACAAGCATGTCGATCACCAGGCGCGCATCCTGGATGGAGTCCACATACTCCTCAAGGGTCATCGGAGTTGAGGCGCTAACGATCTCGACCTCGGCCCATAGCTTGCGCGCCGTGGCGTATGCGCGCCGTTCCTCGTACGGCTTGCTGATCAGCAGTACAGACGAGACCTCGAGGCCAGCCGTCTCCAGGATCTCCCGAGAGAAGCGGATGTTCTCGCCGGTGTTGCGGGCGCGCGGCTCGACCAGCACCGCGTCGCCGGGAACGCCCAACTCCAGCGCGCGCTCGCGGTAGTGGACTGCCTCGCCGCGTGGCATGCGGTCCTGCGTCGTGCGGCTCGTGGCTCCCGTGAAGACGATGAGCGGCGCCAAGCCTCGCTTGTAGAGGTCCACCGTTGTGTCGGCGACGCCGAGGTCGTGGCTACCGAGGCCGATCGCGACCGAGCACGGCCGCAGCTGGTGGTGCATCTGGTGGTAGTCCCAGAGGAGCTGCGCATCCGCCCACGACTGCTCCGAGATCACTGCCCCGCCTCCTGATCCTGCACCGAGTCGGGCACCTTGAAGTCGTACTCCCACGCGAAGCGCGAGGCCGCGTGGAGTCCGATGGCGAACTCAACCACCGTGCCGTCGGCGGTGAACGTCGTGCGGTGCAGCTCGACGACCCATTCGCCGGGCGTCAGTTGAAGGAGCTTCGCCTCCTCTGCCGTGGGGACTCGGGCGAAGAGCTGTTCCTTCATGTGGTCGATCTCGTATCCCGCGTCGTACAGAACACGGAAGCCTCCACCGCGGCCGGCCGGACCGGGGCTTGGGTCGACGATGCGCGTCCCCTCGACGTGTTCGGGACGGTAGTAGCTGGTCAGGGTATGCGTCGGCTGGTCGCCCTCCTTCACCAGGCGGGCGCGTGCGTACACCTCGGCACCGGCTGGCAGGCCATGCGCCTCAGCGACAACCGGCGGGGCTTCGACGCGAGAGATCGTCTGCGTCTGCTCTCCGCGGCGATAGGCCCGGCCCGACGCCACGCGGTCCGCGATGAACGCCACCTCGTCACCGTCACGCCATTTCGCCTTGTCGTACCGCGCGATCCCCAGCCGCTTGAGCGGGGACTGCTGTCGTACGACCGTGCCGTGCCCGCGGGACGAGGTGACCAACCCTTCTCCCTCCAGCGCCTTGTAGGCCGCGTGGACCGTGGACTTTGAGCCCTCTCCAGCCTCGACGAGATCGCGGATATGCGGCAGTTGCTGGCCTGGCGCGTACTCGCCGTCCCTGATGCGTGCGGCCAGCTTGTCCGCCAGCTCTCGCCACTTCGGTGCCATGCACGACTCCTCTCAACCCGACCAGTGAAACACAGTCCCAGGACTGTTGACAGTCCTGGGACTGCGGGTGCATGGTCTCCATAGGCCGCTCGCAGTCCTAGGACAGCGGAGCGGACTCGCTCGGAGGGCCTTTTTTGTGCTGCTCCGAAACGCACAACAAAGGGGCCCCGGACAGAGGGGGCCGAGGGACCCGGATCCCTGGTCAACCGGAGGGCACAGACCGAAAGGTCACGTCTCTGCCTAAGACGGGAGCTCGTGTTCCCGAAGGAGACATCGCACTGCTCAACCCATTCGCTGCGCTCTGAGTGCTGCGGCCGGTTGCCTCCTCCGCCCGTCTCGTACGGGCGGGGCTGAGGGGAGCCGGAATCCCCTGGTTCTAACGGCAGGCGCCCCCGGAGCGGCTACTCCGGGGGCGCCGTTTTGGGCCGTTCCTGTCTGAGAGGAGCACGACCCATGAGGTACATCGGCACTGTTCAGGCGGTTGTTACCGCCTTTGAGAGCGACCGCGAGCCGACGACCTCGGAGCTGGACGCGATCGACCGCGAGATGCCCGTCATCACGGCGGACATCGAGCTGCTGGACGCGCAGATCATCACCCTCGACCGCATTCCGACCGAGGTGGACGAGCGCCGTATCCGCCGGGCCCGCCGTCGGGTGCTGGCCGCGCGGCGGGAGCTTGCGAACCGGTCCGCCGACACGGCCACGGCGGGGGGTGCGGCGTGAACCGGCGCGGTAAGGCGCTGCTGGTGCTGGCGCTGGTCGCCGTCGTCGGTATGGCCTTCCGGGTCTCCTGGAACGCTCTGCGCGACATCGCCAACGCAGTCGGCGCGGACCGCACCGCTGCCACGCTTTACCCAATCGTGGTCGACGGCCTGATGGCCCTGGCCCTGGTCGCCACCCTCGTGCTGGCCGGACGGGATCGGACGTTCGCCCTGCGGGTGCTGGGCACCTACACGCTCGCCTCGCTGGTCCTCAACTACGTCCACGGCTTAGTACCGGAGCTGCACGGCAGCACGGTCGAGTGGGGCCGACTGGCCGACTGGGACCCGGCGAACTGGGCGCTCGTGCTGCTGGCGACGTCGCTTCCGGTCGGGTCGATCTACTTCGGCTCGGACCTGGTGGCGAAGGTGCTGCACCACCGACCCGACACCGCCACAGACGCGGAGAAATCGACTCAGATCGAGGCAGAACGGTCTACCTCTGACCTGGGGAAGTCGACTCCGACACCGCTCGCGCCGGTCACCGAACTGCCCGCCGTCGGGGCAGCCGCCCCCGAGACAGCCGCCCGTGAGCGACTGCTCGAACAGCCTGGCCTGCCGACCGATCCGACCGATCCGGTCGGGCATGCGCCCCGTCGGTCGACTGGCCCCGTGCCGCAGTCGGCCCGCACCCCGCGGCCGAACCGCACGGCGGGCCAACTGCTCGATGAGGCCCGCACGGTCACGGCCGACTGGCCGGTTGAGGCGCTGACGGCTGAGGCGATCCGTAAGGCGGTCCGTACGTCGTCCGCCAACGGCCGCACGCTCCGCGATGCGCTCAAGACCGAGCGCGTCAGGCGCGAGTCGGAGCAGCCGGATGAGGTGGCGGCCTGATGTCGCCGACGTTCGGCAAGTGCTTCGATCCGAGCGGCGCCCGCTACGGGATCCCGACGTACCCATGGCGATACGCCCCGGAGGGCTACGCCACCCGCCGTCAGCTTCGGGCCCGAGGGTTACGGCCCGGCGGGCAGCCCGTCGCCGCGCAGGTCATGCGCCACTGCCGGGGCCGCAAGTCCGGGGCCCTGGTCGCCTACCTCTACCGCGTCGACCGCGCCAAGCCTGTGCGGCCGATGACCTCGCGGAAGTGGGGCGCACTCGCCCTGGCGATGCTCGCCCGCCGCACCTGCCCCAAGTGCCGCACCGACGCTGGGTACTGCATCCCGACCTCGCTCGGCATGTGCGTGACCTGCGCCTACCCCTCTGACCAGCGCGCCGCCTGAACACCCCATCCGATCAAGGAGATCCGCTGTGACCAGCCAGACCGCCACCACGTGGCCCGCCGACGTGCTGTACCGGTTCCTGACCATCGTGGGGGCCACCGTCGATGTCGTACCGCTGCCGATCACGGCCGCGCCGGACCGCCACGCGGCCGTCTGCCGAGGCTGCGACGCCCGGCACACCAACGCCATCGGCGTGAGCCACGACCTCATGGAATGGGCGCAGACCCACTGCGAGACCTGCCGCGCCCTGCCCCGCCCGACCATCTGACCTGCGGCGATGAAGGAGACGTAGTGAAACTCACCGTCAGCACACACAAGCTGTTCGGCTACGGCGGGACCCTGCGCACGGCCAAGCGCCTCGCAGAGCAGGCCGTCACGGTCGTGGACCGATCCGTACCCGGCCGCATGCCGGACGTTCAGATCACCCTCACCGCACCCCGGGGCATGGCTGAGCTGGCCACCGCCGCCGAGGTCGAGTTGACCGGCGGTGAGGTCGACAAGCGGATACAGGCCCGCGCACTGCGGGAGGCCAACCGGCACGCCCGCGACGCCGCCGCCCGCGCCATCCCGCTCGCAGGCGGCGACGTGCTGGTCCTGGTCAACGTCAACCACCATGCCAACCCCGCCGAGTTCGCCGTCACCCTCGTGCATGAGCTGGTCCACGCCATGCAGTTCAGCCGCAAGGGCGTGCGCGAGCGGATCGTGACCGACCTGCGCGACGCCCTCGGGGTCGAGAAGCAATCCCGCCGACAGGCCCGCGAACACCTGCGCCTGCTGGAGCAGGAGGAGCGCGAGGCGTACGGCGTCGAGTACCTCGCCAACCAGCTCGTTCCCGCCGCCGCTGCCTGAGCGGCACCCACAAGCGTGATCGCCGGGGTGGCCGCACCGGCCAAGGAAGCAGGCCACCCCGGCAACTCCCCATTCCCGCCCCCTGGCTCAGGGGGCAGTCAGGAGACTCCCCATCATGAGCGACAACGTCGTTCGCCTCTTCAAGGACCCGCCCAGCACCCCCGAGACGCCCGTTGCGCCCCCGGCGGCTGCTGTAGCAGCGCCCGCCGCCGAAACGCCGCCCGTGCCCCTCTGGGCGCGCTCCGCACGGGCCATCCGCACGATGGCCACCCACGAGAACACCACCACCGCGTGCCGCGCAGTAGCCCGCCACGGCCTCTACATCGTCGGCGGAACGCGGATCGTGGCCCGCCGCACCTGGGAGGGCCGCACCGCCTCCCGCTACGAACGCATGCTCCGCGCCGCCGAAGCAGCAGGCAACTACGAGGTCGCCGCGGAATGGGAGGAGCGCGGGCAGCGCTTCCGGCAGCAGCGTCACCAGCGCCGCATGGACCTGCTCACCGCACCCTTGGACGCCGCCAAGGGCGTTGCGGCCGGTGCCGGGATGGGCGCCGGTGTCCTGCTCCTGCTCGGCATCGCCCTGGCCGTCGCCAACAAGAACTTCGCCGACGTCGCCGCCCCGACGATGGCCGTGATCCAGCTCATTACGTGGATCGTGTTCATCATCTCCGTGACCTGGGGACCGCTGGTCACCATCGGCCCGTGGGCTGCACTGATCGGGCTGTGGGCAGTGGGCAGGCACCAGCAGGCAGCACCCCAGTGGGCGCTCCCGGTTCGCGACCGCGACACCGACGGCGAACCCATCACCCCCTCGATCGTCGTGCTCGCGCTGCGCAACCTCGGCATCGCCCCACTCCGCAACGCCATCAAGGACATGGGCGACGCTGGCGCGAGCATGCTCGGCCCGATCCGGATCGCCGGATGCGGTGTCGAAGTCGACGTCACCCTGCCCTCGGGCGTCTCGACGGACGAGGTGCAAAAGCGCCGGCGCAAGCTCGCCGAGAACCTTGCCCGGCACGAACACGAGGTGTTCATCACGATCCCCGAGGCAGCCCGCACAGTCCGCCTGTGGGTCGCCGACAGCGGCGCTCTGGACGAGCCGATCGGCCCGTCCCCGCTGACCACAGACGAGACACTGCGCGCCAACTACAAGACCGGACGCGCCCCGTGGGGCCAGGACCTGCGCGGCGACGCCGCCGCGATCAGCCTGTATCAGCGCCACCTGCTCATCACGGGTCTGTCCAACCAGGGCAAGACCGCAGCACTGCGGGCCCTGGCGCTGTGGCTGGCGCTGGACCGCACGGTCCAGTTCCGCATCGCTGACCTCAAGGGCGCAGGGGACTGGGCCATGTTCCTCGGTCTGGCCACCGTGCTCATCCAGGGCCCGACCGATGACCACGTCATCCAGGCAACCGAGATGCTGGAAGGTCTCGTTGCCGAGATGGAGCGCCGTCTCCAGGCACCGCCCGGCACCGTGTTCCCGCCGCTGGTCGGCATCGTGGACGAAGCGCAGGTGGCGTTCATGTGCCCGCTCAAGGACGAGGACAAGCGGCTGTATGGCGGGTCCAAGGCCACCTCTCGGTACTTCATGGCCGCCCGGAAGATCCACAACCAGGGCCGCGCGGTCAACGTGACGCTGTGGCAGGGCACCCAGGACCCGACCGACCAGAACCTTCCCAAGCTCGTGCGCGAGGGCGCCCACACCCGTGCATCCCTCGCACTCGGCACCGAGTCCCAGGCCCGCATGGCGCTCGGGGACAAGGCCGTCGACGGCGGTGCCGCCCCGAACCTGCTGCGCCCCGGACTCGACAAGGGAACGGTCGTCGTGGCCAGCGACGGTATCGACATCCCGGCCGGACAGGCGTCCATCACGGTGCGCACTCACTACATCGACACCGAGACGGCCGCGCAGATCACCGCGCGGGCGCGGGCCCTGCGCGACGGCGTGACCACCCTCCAGTTCATCGAGCGCGGGGAGGAGCGGGACCCGCTCGCGGACATCGCCACCGTCATCGGCGACGCCCCGCGACTGGTCACGCAAGACGTACTTCAGCGCCTGCGCGCCCTGAACGAGGACGCCTACGGCGGGTGGACGTTCGCTGACCTGAAGCGGGTCCTGGACGGCACTGGTGCCGAGCCGTACAAGTCGGACGGGCGCATGGTCGTCGGCCGTGACCGCGTGGCGCGCGCTCTCGCCAACCGGCCCGAGGCGGATTCCACTTCTGCCGCTCACTGAGAGGGAACCGCATCCCGGCGGGCCAGGGAGACAGGGAGAACTCCCTGAACCCCTCCCTGGCTCGCCTCCCTCACCCTGACCTGCACCAATGATCTCTCAGGGATGCAGGGAAGCGCCCAGCTCAGCACCCCCTGAGGGCCGCTCCACGCGCTCACCCAAGGGGGTGTCTCAGCCTCCCTGACCCGCCCCGAGAAGGGATTCCGGATGTATCCCGAGAACCTCGGCCACCTGCCCGCCGAGCAGGCCGTGACCGTCCACCAGCCCACTCCCATGACGCCCATCCCGACGGCGCCGCTCGTGCCAGTGCAGCCGGGCACCATCCCGGCCGTGGCAAGCATCGTCCTGCCCGACGGACGAGTCGTCACCGGCTACGCCATCGAGCCCGGCAAGCCCGAACCCGTCGCCGCCAAACCGCTCGCCTCCCGCACGGCGGTCAACATCGCCCTCGGCGGGATCGGGTTCGGCGCCATCTGCGGCGGGCTTCTCCTGCTCACCACATTCATCGCCGCACTCGCGGCGCTCATCCAGCAACTCATCATCCTGGCAGCCGTCATCTTCGGCGGCTGGATCGCCGTGCAGGTCCTCAACGCTAGCGGCCACAGCGGCGGGACCACGGTCAACATCCGCAAGGCCGTGATCAAGCGCAACCACTTCCACCACTAACTACGCCAAGGGCGACCCCCTCTCACGCCAATGAACCGGGGCCGCCCTTGCCAGCCAGTGCCCAACTCAGGAACTGGAGATATCCAGCATGACCCAACCCATCGACAAGACGCGAGCGTCGTTACTGGACGCTGCCCTGAGGGCCGGAGAGCGAGGCTGGCATGTCTTCCCCCTCCGCCCCGGCACCAAGCGCCCAGCTCTGCACGGGGAGGCATCCTGCCCGGGCACCGGAGCGTGCGAGGCAGGACACCGAAAGTGGGAGCAACGGGCCACGACCGACCCGGACCGCATCCGCGCCACCTGGTCGCGCGGCCCGTTCAACGTCGGCATTGCCACCGGCCCGTCCGGGCTGCTGGTCGTCGACCTCGACATGCCCAAGCCCAACAGCAGTGCGGACACGCCTTGCGGCGTGGCGACCTTTAAGGCGCTCTGCGAGCGCACCGGCAACGCCGTCCCCGACACCTGCCGGACGCGGACTGCGAGCGGCGGACAGCACCTCTACTTCACCGCACCGTCAGGTGTGCAGCTGGCCAACACGGCAGGCACGATCGCACCGTTGGTCGACACCCGCGCGTGGGGCGGCTACGTCGTCGCGGCGGGCAGTATCACCCCCGCCGGGGCGTATGAGGCCGCCGACGGCTCTGTAGCTGCCCCGCTGCCCGCGTGGCTGCTGCGGCTGCTCCTACCGGCGCCCGCACGGCCTGCCGTACCGCTCAGGCTCCCGGCGGTCAGCGGCGACCGTGCGGCACTGGCCGCGCTGGAGCAGGAATGCGCTGTGCTCTCTGCGGCCCCGGACAAGCAGCGCAACATCACCCTCAACCGGTGCGCCTTCAAGGTGGGTCGCTTCGTCGCATGGGGCGACATCCCCCGGCACGTGGTGGAGGAGGCTTTCCAAGCGGCTGGGGAGGCGCAGGGACTCACCGCTGCCGAGTGCCGCGCCACGATCCGCAGCGCCCTGGACGGCTCCATCCGCAAAGCCCGCCCCCGGGATGCGGCATGAGCACCCAACCCCATCCCCCCTTGGAAGGCCACACCCGCGCGAACGGGCCGCACACCGCCCAACAGGCCCGCGCCGAGCTGGCGTTGGGCGCCCCGAAGGGCGTCGCCAAAGGCGTCCGAAGTGCTGTTCGTCCTGACCCGCAGATCCGCACCCACCAGGAAGGGAGGGCCGCAGCATGACCGCACAGACAAGCGCCCCAGCCACCATCGACGGGGCCGCCCTGCTCGATGAAGTCGAAGGCTTCCACCGCCGGTTCAACGTCTTCCCCACCGAGGCCGCCTACGTCGCCGTCGCGCTGTGGGACGCGCACGCGCATCTGCTCGACTGCTTCGACTCCACCCCCCGTGTCGCGTTCCTGTCCCCCGAGCCGGGGTCCGGGAAGTCCCGCGCGCTGGAAGTGGTCGAAACGCTCGTGCCGCGCCCCATGCTCGCGGTGAACGCCCGGGCAGCCGCCCTGTTCCGGTCCGTCTCCGACCCTGCCGGACGCCCCACGATCCTCTTCGACGAGATCGACACCGTGTTCGGCCCCAAGGCCGGAGACAACGAGGAACTGCGCGGCTTTCTCAACGCCGGACACCGCCGCTCCGGGGTCACCTACCGGTGCATCGGCGACGGCGGCAACCAGACCGTGCAGGAATTCCCCTCCTACACCGCCGTGGCCGTCGCCGGACTCGGCTCGCTGCCCGACACGATCCTGACCCGCTCCGTCATCATCCGCATGCGACGGCGGGCCAGGAACGAGAAGGTCGAACCCTTCCGTGCGCGCCTGCACGAACAGCAGGGCAACGCCTTGCGCGACCGGCTCGCCGCATGGGCCGAACAGATCCGAGAGCGGGTCATGGGGGCGTGGCCGGAGATGCCCGATGGCGTCACCGACCGGCCCGCCGACGTGTGGGAACCTCTCCTCGCTGTCGCGGACGCGGTCGGTGGGGAGTGGCCCCGGCGGGCGCGTGAAGCCTGCGTAATCCTGGTGAAAGCGGCTCAGGCCAACGACAAGGGCAGCTTGGGTGTGCGGCTGCTGGCCGACCTGCGCGATCACGTCATGGTGGGCATCGACCGCCTGCCGACCGTCGCCGTTCTGGACCGCCTCAACGCCCTGGACGACGCGCCATGGGCGGACCTGCACGGCAAGCCGCTCGACTCCCGCCGTCTGTCGCGGATGCTCGGGGAGTACGTCACCGCCGACGGGGAGCCCATCGCCTCCCGCAACATCCGTACGGCCGGTGGAGTCCTCAAGGGCTACTACAGCACCGACCTCTACGACGCCTGGCAGCGCTACTGCGCACCCCCTCCGGAGGGCTTGCCTGGAAGTCCGCTACATGCGCTCCAGCCGCTACTGCCCAGCTCAGAGGGCACGGCCGCGTAGCGGAAATCACCGATGTAGCGGCTACACACGCGCCCGACCCGGGTCCGGCACGCCCTGCGCGAGCCGGACCGGAACGCGCCGTAGCCGCTACACCCGAACATCCCGCTACACAAAACCCGCTGCTGACCTGCGACGTAGCGGCGAAGCGGATGTAGCGGACCTGAGAGAAGGGGCCACAGCCCCGCCCTCGAAGCAGTACCGAGCCGAGGAGTCACGGTGACCACCAACCGAGCCACTGCGTCCGACCCTCGCGCAACGCTGCGCGCCGGACTGCCTGACCGGTACCTCACCCCTGAAGATCTCGCGGACATGTTCCGCTTGCCGAGCGTGGAAACCGTCTACGCCTGGCGCAAGAAGCGGATCGGCCCGCCCGGATTCCGTGTCGGCAAGCACCTGCGCTACGACCCTGCCGCAGTTCGCGCATGGGTCGAAGCAAAGAAGAACGCCGCCTAACCCAACTTCCCAGCCGCAGGGGCACGGCCCGAACGGGCCGTGCCCCTGCACCGTCATGCCCAAGGAGCCCACAGTGGCAGGCCACATCCAAGACCGCTGGTACAAGAGCGAGCCCGGCCCAGACGGCAAAGCCCGCAGGGTAAAGTCCGATCGCCACGGCACCGGAATGCGCTACCGCGCCCGCTACGTCGGCCCGGACGGCACCGAGAAGAGCAAGTCATTCCCAGACCGTCAGAAGCGGCTCGCAGAGCAATGGCTCACGGAGACTGCTGCCGACATGTCGCGCGGGCAGTACATCGATCCTCGCGCTGCACGCATCACGTTCCAGCAGTTCGCCGAGAAGTGGGTGGCGACGCACACGACCGAGATCAACAGCCGTGAAGCGGCTGAGCGTCGATTGAGGCTGCACGCCTACCCCTACATCGGGACGCGTCCGCTCGCGTCGTTCCAGCCGGGGCACATCCGCACGTGGCTCGGAGAGCTGGAGACCAAAGTCCCGGCGTCCTCGCATCGGCGCATCATCTTCGGAACTGTCTCCGCCGCGCTCAGTGCGGCGGTTGATGACGCTCTGCTGGCCAAGAATCCGTGTCTTGCGCGGTCGGTGCAGACCCCGAAGGCGACCCCGCCCCGAGTCGTTCCCTGGACGTCAAAGCAGGTGTTCGCCGTACGTGCTGCTCTGCCCCAGCATCTGCGCGCCACCGTCGATGCCGCCGGAGGATGCGGGCTCCGCCAAGGCGAGGTGTTCGGCCTTTCCGATGACGAGCTGGACTATGCCGGCGGATGGGTCGCAGTGCGGCACCAGCTAAAGCGGATTCGGGGAACGTTCGTCTTCGCACCGCCGAAGGGCGGCAAGGTACGGGATGTTCCACTCCCGCAGGCCGTGGCAGACGCTCTCAGCGCGCACTCGAAGGCGCACCCTCCGATCAAGGTCACGCTTCCCTGGCGCACGCCGGACGGTCCACCGGTCACCAAGTCGCTTCTCTTCAGCGGCCGTACTGAGGACTTCGTGCGGGTGAGCTACTTCGATGACTTTATGTGGAAGCCCGCCCTTGCGGCGGCAGGCATCATCCCCGAGCCCGAGCAGGGCGCACGGTACACGGCAGCGCGGGAGCACGGAATGCACGCGCTGCGGCACTTCTACGCGTCGGTGCTGCTGGACGCAGGCGAGAACATCCGAGCCCTCAGTCAGTACCTCGGTCACGCCGATCCGGGGTTCACCCTGCGGACGTACACGCACCTGATGCCCAGTAGTGAGGGTCGAACTCGGAAGGCCGTGGAAAATCTATACGACTCTAAATGACTTCAAGCCAAGCTAGGAGCGCGGCAATCGGGAGCATAATCGCCGGAACCCACCAGGTCTGACGTAGGGCCCTCAAGTACAGCCTTAGAAAGTTCGAATTGGCACCTGGGTTCTCCAACACTGTGACGTCAATCAGCTGCTGCTGAAATTCGTAGTCGGGCACTCCATCGATGAGCGAGTGGTAGATGACCGTCTCGCCCCGGCCGAGTCGGCCTGGGCCGATCAAGAGCTCGGCGCCGTCGGCTGTTGCTGGCGGCGGGGCGGAGGTGGAGGGGTAGACCTCCGTACCAAGGAGCTTAAGAATCGGCGTGCCGAATCTAAACCGGATGGGTTCGGCTCTGTCGAAGTGAGTGCTGCCGATATCGCGGCGGCTAGTGTTCGCCAGGCTCACCCGCACCACACGTGGGTCCATCAGCGGCGCGCCGTTGAGTCGAATCTCCAGCTCACCGTTCAAGCGCTGACGGGATCGCAGCAGAGCAGTGTCGCTCCATGCATAAGTCAGCTGGCGCTTCGGGTTGCTGGCACGCAGCGTGGCCCACATCGCACCGGCTCCTGCGCACATTGCAACGATGACGGCCGTGGCGGCCCAGAAGGTGCCCGACGTGTAGAAGGGACCTGCGGCAAGAAGCATGCCGTTGATCCAACCAGGTGATCATGCCAACAGGCGAGACCGCGATCCATAGATAGGGAAGCCTGTCGGCGTCCCCAAGGCATGATCACGGCCCCGAGACGGCCCAGTAGCAACTTGACGGCCGCGACCGACCGAGAAGCCACTGGTCAGGGCTACGGCCACACCAAGAGGCGAGACTTCATCTACTTCTATCCGCTGTACACGGGGACGCCGATCCCGGTGGAGGACTGGCGGAACAGGATGTGGCTGGACAGCTGGGTCTAGCAGGGGCAACGGCGGGCGCGGCACAGGTTGGTGCGGCGCCCGTCGTGGGTCGACCCAGGGCCAACTGATCCCCCATAAGGGTGAAAAGTGCTGATCTGACGTTCATATCCACGGGAAGTGCTGCATCACCGTCCCGAGTACGCGTGTTCCAGCGGCGTACCGGCCGTATGCAGGACAGACACGGAGGAAGAACATGCCGATCACTCAGAACCAGGGTTCCACTGCGGGGGGCGAGGCAGTGACCGTGACCGGCACCGACCTCGGCGGTGCCACGGCGGTGAACTTCGGAACGCAGCCGGCCACCATCACCGGCAACACGGCCGGCTCGGTCTCCGTCATCACGCCGGCGGGAGCCGGCATGACGGGGGTCACGGTCGTCACCCCCGGCGGCGTCGGCGGTCCGGAGCCCTTCTTCTATCTCCCGCCGCCGGTGATCCTTTCCGTGTCGCCGGGCTCGGGGCCGGTGGCAGGCGGCAGCACCATCACCATCTCCGGGCGGAGCTTGGCCTCGGCGACTTCCGTGCAGTTCGGTGGGTCGACAGTCTCCCCGACGGTGGTGTCCGACCAGGAACTGACGGTCGTCTCGCCGGCCGGTGCGGCCGGCGAGGTGGCGTTGGCCGTGGTCACGCTAGGGGGTACGGCAAGCACCGCGTTCAGCTTCGTCGACCCGCCGACCGCGACCGGGTTCAGCCCGCTGACCGGGCTGCCGGCCGGCGGCACCCTGGTCGGCATAACAGGAACGAACCTGCTGACCACCACCGAGGTGACCTTCGGCGCCGTCCCGGCCACCTTCGCCGTGCTCTCCGACACCCAGATCGCGGCCACGGCGCCGGCCCATGCGTCAGGGACAGTCACTATCACCGTCACCACCACCGGTGGCAGCGACGCGGCGCCCGGGACCTTCCTGTACCTGTTGTGACCGCTCCGCCGTCCCACCACCAGGCAGAGCCCGGTATCGCAAGGGCGGGGTGCTCACTCCCTGCCGGTGAGTGAGCACCCCGCCCTTGTGTGTTCCGCTGCTCAGCGCGTGGTGCCGCCGTTGAAGAGCGACCGCGACCAGACGTAGCCGACCAGGGCGATACCGGCACACCAAGCGAGCGAGATCCAGCCGGCGTTGCCGATCTCCGACCCGGAGAGCAGGCCGCGCAGTGTCTCGGTCATCGGCGTGAACGGCTGGTACTCGGCGAACCACCGCAGGCCCGGCGACATCGACTCGGCCGGCACGAACGCCGAGCCGAGGAACGGCAGGAACTGGACGAGCAGTGGCTTGTTGCTCGCCGACTCGACGGTCTTGGAGATCAGGCCGAGCGCCGTGGACAGCCAAGTCACCGCGAAGGCGATGGCGACGAGGAGGCCGGCCGCGGCCAGCCACTCCAGCGGGGTCGCCCCGGACCGGAAGCCGACGGCGAGCGCGACGCCGACGACCAGCACGGCGCTCACCATCGTCTGGATGACGCTGCCGATGACATGCCCCGTCATGAACGACGAGCGCGTGATGTTCATGGTGCGGAAGCGGTTGATGATGCCCTCGGTCATGTCGGAGCAGACCGCGATCGAGGTCGACATCGAGCCCGCGGCCACCCCCATGATGATGATGCCGGGCGTCAGATAGTTCAGATACGCGTCCCGGCCGCCGCCCATCCCGGCGCCGATCGAGTCGCCGAAGGCGTACACGAACAGCAGCAGCATCAGGATCGGCGTCATGGCGCTGCCGAATCCCACGGACGGATAGCGGATCGCGTGCTTCAGATTCCGCCGCAGCATCGTCATCGAGTCGTGCACGGCGTAGGTGAGGGCGCTCATCGCAGGGTCTCCTTCACGCGGAGGGGGGTGGCGGCGGTGCCTTCGCCGGTCAGGGCGAGGAACACGTCGTCGAGGTCGGGGGTGTGCACGGAGAAGTCGGCGGCGCGGATACCGCCGGCGTCGAGCCGGTCGAGCAGGGCGCGCAGTGCGTCGAGCCCGCCGTCGCCCGCCACGCGCAGGGCGAGTTCCTCGTCGTCGCGGGCCGCGCCGGGGAAGGCGGCGGCGGCGCGCTCGTACTCGTCGGGGTCGGTGAACCGCAGGCGTACATGGCTGCCGGGGATCTGCGCCTTGAGCTCGTCGGCGGTGCCCTCCGCGACGATCCGCCCGCCGTCGAGCACGGCGATCCGGTCCGCCAACTGGTCGGCCTCCTCCAGGTATTGCGTGGTGAGGAAGACGGTGACGCCGCCGGCGACCAGGGAACGCACGGTCTCCCACATGGTGCGGCGGCTGCGCGGGTCCAGCCCGGTCGTCGGCTCGTCGAGGAAGATCACCTGCGGGTCGCCGACCAGCGTCATGGCGAGGTCGAGCCGGCGCCGCATACCTCCGGAGAAGAACGCGGCGCGCTTGTGCGCGACGTCCGCGATCTCGAACCGCTCCAGCAACTCCTTGGCTCGCTTGCGTCCTTCACGCTTGCCGAGGCGCAGCAGGTCGGCCATGAGGAGCAGGTTCTCCTCGGCGGTGAGCAGGTCGTCGAGCGCTGCGAACTGCCCGGTGACGCCGATCGCGGCGCGCACGCCGTCCGGCGCTGTGGCGACGTCGTGGCCCGCGACCTGGGCATGCCCGCTGTCGGCGGAGATGAGCGTGGACAGGATCTGCACGGTGGTGGTCTTGCCGGCGCCGTTCGGCCCCAGCAGCGCGAACACGGTGCCGGACGGGATCCGCAGATCGATGCCGTCGAGGACGGTCTTGTCGCCGTACGACTTGCGCAGATCGGCTGTGGAGACGGCGGCGGGCGGCTGCTGGCCGTCGGGCTGCCTAGGCATGGGCATGACAGAAGAAGGCACGGGGCCCTCCCATTCGAAGGTGTGGTGAGCGGTGAAGTGGCCTTGGCTGTAAGGAGATGGGGCGGGTCAGGCCCGGGCGCGGCGGATGTCGATGTTGCCGAAGCGGGTACGGGCCCTGACCTCGACCGTGTCCTCGGTCTTCTCGGGACCCTCGGACGCGGTGAGCGCGTTGTGCACCTGGCCGGAGCCCGAGCTGACGTCCAGCCAGGCGGCCGCGCCCTCGCGGATGCCGACCTCGATGGCGCCGTACGAGGTCTCCAGCTGGACGGTGCCGCGGGCGACGTCGGCGACGCGCAGGGTGCCGTGCGCGGTGGTGGCGGCGACCGAGCCCTCGGCGCGTTCGATGAAGATGTCGCCGTTGGCGCCACTCACCCGCAGATCGCCCAGGGCGTCGCCGACGGTCGTGGTGCCGTGCGAGTTCTTCAGGACGGCGGCGCCGTCGACGGCACCGACGCGCAGGCTGCCGGAGCTGGTGGTGATCTCGGCGGGACCCTCGACGCGGTCCACGGTGATGCTCCCGTGGGACGCGGTCAGGTACAGCGGACCGGTGGTGTCGAGGCGGACGTCGCCCGACGAGGTCTTCACACGGACCTCGCCGAGCCGGCCCTCGCCGTGCACCTGGGCCCAGGCGCCGGTCATCTCCACCTGCGAGCCCGTGGGCAGTTCGACCGTCACGTCGACGGTGCCGGTGCGCCCGATGAGATGGCGCTGCTTGGGCGTCCTGATGGTCAACTGGCCGCTCGCGTACGTGACCTCGGTCTGCTCGGCCGCCCGCACGTCCTGGTCCTTCTTCGGGTCGCGGGGCTGCACCTCGACGAGGGTGTCGAGCCGGTCGGCGGCGATGAACCAGATGGATCCGGCTTCCACGTGAGCGGTGGCCGAGATGGTTGCGGGAGTGTCGAAAGAAGGCATGGCTGTCCCGTCCTCGTGGGTCTTGGTGGCGTCCCTGCTGGTGGGACGTGGTGTGGGTGAAGTGGGGTGGGCGGGGCGCGGCTAGCGCACCCAGCCCGTGAAGCTCTGTCCGACGGTGCGGGTGGTGCGGGTCTTCTCCGTCGTACGTGACTGAGTTCCGCCGTCGACCGCGGCCGACACGGCGCGTACCAGCCACGCGTTGACCGACAGGCCCTCGCGGCTCGCGGCCTCCTCGGCGCGCGCCTTGAGGTGGGCGGGCAGGCGCAGATTGACGCGGGCGGTGCCGCCGTCGTCGCCTTCGGCGAGTGCCGGGGCAGGTGCCTTGAGCGGCTCGGCGGGCCCGCTGTTGTCCTCGTACGCCTCGTCGCCCGCCGGCCGTGTCACCACGAAGTCGGGGTCGAGCCCGCGCAGCCGTACGTCGACCGATCCGGGTGCGAGTTCACGGGTGATCTCGTCCATCGCGGCGGAGAGCACATTGAGCATCGTCAGGCGGGTCGCCGACTCCAGGGGAGCGGTGAGCCGCTCGGCGAGCTCGCGGGCTTCTTCGCCGCCGGCTTCGGCGGCCACCGCGAGTTCGCGGCGGAGGTTGTCGACATACGGCGTGAGGTCCATGACGCCATAGTGGCACCACCATGGCACCATGCGCAAGCCTTCAAGGGGAGAAGCCGTGAGCAAGCGCCAATCCAACCGCTCTGACCTGCGAAAATGTTCTGACATCAAGTTGCGTCAATGCGGCGCCACGTGGAGTCTGGGCCTATCTGGCACCTCGAGTGGCACCACGTGATGCCACTCGGGCCGTCACAAGATCCGCCGGACAGACCTACGCGCTCTTCGGCTTCCGGCCGGTGGCCTTCTTCGCGGCCGCCTTCTTGGTCGTGGTCTTCTTGGCTGCCGCCGTGGTCTTCTTGGCCGCGGCCGTCTTCTTCGCCGCTCGTTTCTTCGGCATGTCGTGCACGGTGGCGTGCTCGTCGCTCTCGCCCCGCGATTGTTTCGCCGCCTGTACGGAGGCGTTCAGCGCGGCCATCAGGTCCACGACCTGGCCTGCCGGCTCCGGCTCGCCTTCCGGCTTGGGCGGCTGCTTCCCGGCGGCCTTCGCGGCGATGACCTCTTCGAGGGCTTCGCGGTAGCGGTCGGTGTACCCGGAGATGTCGTCGGTCGCCATCGTCTCCATCAGCTGGATCGCGGCGTCGATCTCGGAGTCGTCCAGGTCGACCGTCTTCGGCGTCAGCTCTGCGGGGTCGCGGATCTCGTCGGGCCAGCGCATCGCGTGCAGGACGAGCGCGTTCTCCTTGACCCGCAGCAGGCCGAGGCGCTCCCGGTTGTGCCAGGCGAACTTGGCGATGGCGACCTTCGCACTGCGTTCCAGGGCCCGGCGCAGCAGCACGTAGGGCTTGGCGGCGACAGCCCCGTCCGCGGCCAGGTAGTACGAGTCGCCGATGCGCACCGGGTCGATGCTCTCGGCGGGCACGAACGCCACGATCTCGATCGCCTTGGCCGTCGGCAGCGGCATGCTGTCCAGGTCCTCATCGGTGATCTCGACGATGGTGTCCTTCGCGACCTCGTACCCCCTGCCGATCTCGTCGCCGCGCAGCCGCTTGCCGTCGATCTCGCACACCTTGCGGGTACGGATCCGGCCGCCGTCCTCCAGGTGGAACTGGTGGAAGCTGATGGAGCGGTTCTCGGTGGCGGGCAGCACCTTGATGGGGATCGTGACCAGGCCAAACGAGATGGCGCCGCTCCATACGGGCCTCGGCATGAGCGACCTCCTCCAGAACCGGAACCCCAGCCTAAGACGCCTCAGAAGCATCAGCACGCGCAGACGTAGCCGGAGGCCCGGCGGCCGATGAGGCTGGAGCTCCGGGGCGCCCCGCTGCTGCCCGCCTCAGGCGGAGGGCTCCACGGACCGGAGCACATGCCGCAGGCCAAGCCCGTCCCCCGGGCACGCGCCTCAGCTCACCGCCTGCTTCACGAGCGCACCGATCCGCGCCTCCACCTCGGCCGTCAGCTCGGTCAGGGCGAAAGCGACCGCCCACATCGTGCCCTCGTCCAGCTTCGCCTGGTCGCTGAACCCGAGCGTCGCGTAGCGCGACTTGAACTTCTCCGCGCTCTGGAAGAAGCAGACGACCTTGCCGTCCAGCGCGTAGGCGGGCATCCCGTACCAGAGCTTCGGCGCGAGGACAGGAGCGCCGGCTGTGACGACGGCATGGACGCGCTCGGCCATGATCCGGTCCGAGTCCTGCATCTCGGCGATCTTCGCGAGCACGTCCCGCTCCGCCTCCGCCGCCTTGTCCGCGCGCGAGCTGCGGCGCGCTTCCTTCTTCAGCTCCTGGGCGTGGTCCTTCATCGCGGCCCGCTCCTCGGCCGTGAATCCCTCGTGCTTACCGCTTCCCGTGCCGCTCATGACAGATCTCCCCCTTGAGGATCTTGATGTGCGGACCTTGAGAGGGGACCTTATTCCCGCACACTGACATCGGGGCTCACCATCCCTGCGGCAGCTCGACGACACCGAGCACAGCTCCGGGCGGCTCGCCTGGCCATGTCCCCAGCATGCGCCCGCCGGGCCACCGGCGCCCCGGCCGACGGGCGGTGGCCGCGCTCACGCGCCGCGGCGCTGCTCCTGGACGGCTTTCATGAGGTCCTCGACGGCGGACTGGGTGTCGCGCTCACGCGCGTCATCGATCGCTTCGAGAGCGGCGGCAGCAGCCTCACGAATGGGGTGGGGAAGCCCCTCGGCGGCCGTGAGGCGGTAAGCGGCCTTACGGCGCGCCATGCGCTCGGCGGGGTCGACTGCGAGGGGGCCGGACAGCGGAAAGACGGCGATCCGGTAGGCGGATATCTCCAGCACCACCATGTCCGCGATTCCGTCGGCGTAGCCGAGCGCGGCGGCCTTCCCCTGTCCTTCCCGAATGGTTGCGATCATTCGGCGGCGCGACAGGACCGAACCCATGGCTGCGCCACCTCCCAGGGAAAGGGCGCAGGCGACGGCGAGGAAGGGCCCGTCCCAGACGAAGCCGGTGATCGCTCCGAGGGCCGCGAGCGCGACGGTCCATCCGGCCGCTGTCCGGGAGCTCATCTGCTCGGGTGTGCTGTCCATGGGGGGAGTCTCCCAGCCGGTATCAACAGCCCTGCCGCCGACCTCAGTTCCCGGGCCTCGCTGCCCGTCGTGCCCGGCCCCCCGCGCCGCGGCGGACGCGGGGCTCAGGCGGCCCCGGGGCGAAGAGTGCCTGTTCAGTCGATGACGGCGGTGGCTTCGATCTCGACCAGGTGGTCGGGTACGTCCAGTGCCGCAACGCCGAGCAGCGAGGCAGGGGGTGTCGCGGTGACCCCCAGCTTCGCGGCCGCCCGACCGAGCCCCTCCATGAGCAGGGGCATCTTGTCGGGGGTCCAGTCGACGACATAGAGGGTCAGTTTCGCCACGTCGTCGAATGAGGCGCCTGCCGCGGCGAGCGCGGTGCCGATGTTGACGTAGCACTGCTCGACCTGAGCGGCGAGGTCGCCTTCGCCGACGTTGACCCCATCGGCATCCCAGGCGACCTGCCCGGCGATGAAGACCAGCTTCGACCCGGTCGCGATCGACACCTGCCGGTAGGCGTCGATTTCCGGCAGTCCGTTGGGGTTTACCAGGGTGATGGCCATGGTGCCTGCCTCCATTGCCATAAGCACCGCTCTCTTGCGGTTACTCGGGAACCGTAGGAGAGTGGCCGCTGACATGGAAGAACGCACTTTTCGGTGACTGGGGAACCTGATGGTGACCAAGCAGTTCAGCGGCTCGCCCGACGAAGCGGACGTGCGGCGTGCGGACTCTCTGGGGCGGGAGATCTTCTCGGACGTCGCCAACAAATGGGCGCTCCTGATCATCGAGACTCTCGGTGAACACACCCTGCGCTTCAGCGAGTTGCGGAACGAGATCGAGGGCGTCAGCCACAAGATGCTCACCCAGAACCTGCGCATGCTGGAGCGCAACGGTCTGATCGAGCGGACGGTGCACCCCGTCGTACCGCCGCGGGTCGAGTACACCCTCACCGAGCCGGGTCAGGCCCTGCGGGTGACGATCAACGGGCTGTGCGACTGGACCCACCAGTACCTCGGCCACATCGAGGCCTCCCGCCACCGCTTCGACGCCTGACAGTTCGACGCCTGACAGGTTGAGGTCGGCCGAAGCAACCCTTCCGGATGTGCGGCCGTCCTACCAGGCGTCGTGAAGCCGACTGGAAAGGGCGCACTCCATGGAGCTCGATCCCACCTTCTGTCTGGACGTTCCGGAGGGTTTCGACGACTCGGACGCCGAGACCGGGGTGCATCCCATTGCCAGGAAGCTGTTCCCCGCCACAACTGCCGCGGAAGCCTTCAAGAAGGCCCATGAGTGGGTGCGGGAACAAAGAATCCGCCTGTCGGACGTGTCGTGGGATTTCTTCCACGACGAGGACGAGCCCTACTGCCTGAGCATCTATTTCACCTTCGAGCTGGATCCCGAAGACATCTGACCACGGCTGTGCGGCTTCGTCCGGATCAGCCGGCGGCTGGTCCGGGTGTGCCGTTGACCGACGCCCGGTGGGCGCGGATCGAGCCGTTGCTCCCGGCCCTGGGGCGGTGGGCGGACGGGCGCCAGTTCCCCAGGGCGTCGCGGTGGAGGAAGAGAACCTCGCTCCAGGTCTCGTCGAGCGGCGCGTGCTCGCGCGCTTCACGCTCGGGGAGGGAATCGGCCAGCCGTGCCGCGCGCTGCCGGGCATCGTGCTCGTCCTTGGCGTCCCGGACGACGCTGAATCGCGGTCGGCGGCCGGCCGCCCGGACCTGAGCGTCGCGGTCCGATAACGGCCAACCCCTCTGTCACACCTGTCCCGTAGAGTGCGTGGACTCCTGGGGAGGGGACTGCAGCAATGCGCAGTGGAGCGAAACTCGCCGTCGTCGGCGGCGTATTCCTGGTGGTCGCCAGTGGCGTGGGCTACGGCGGCTACAACCTGTACAACGGGCTGACCGGCCACGACGGTGGCGGGACCGACACCAAGTCCGCGGCCACAACCAAGAAGAGCGGGCCGCTCAGTGCCGAAGAGATCGAGACGGCCGCGAAGGACTTCCTCGCGGCCTGGGCCGGCGGGAAAGCGCCCGAGGCCGCGCAACTGACCAACAACGCCGCCGAGGCAGAGCCGTTGATCGCCGGGTATCGCGAACAGGCGCATGTCTCCGCGGCAGTGATCACGCCGGGCGCGGCCGTCGGCGCGAAGGTGCCGTTCACGGTCAGGGCGACGGTGACGTACGAGGGGCAGAGCAAGCCCTGGTCGTACGCCTCCGAACTGACCGTCGTGCGCGGGCTGACCACCGGGCGGGCGCTGGTCGACTGGGTGCCTGCCGTCGTGCACCCCAAGCTGACCAAGGACACCGCGCTCAAGACGGACAAGGCCGCGGCCCCGCCGATCAAGGCCGTGGACCACAAGGGGCGGGAGCTCACGAAGGAGAAGTACCCCTCGCTCGGGACCGTCCTGGACTCGCTTCGCAAGAAGTACGGCGAGACCGCGGGCGGGACGGCCGGTGTCGAGCTGGTCATCGCGTCCGGCAACGACTCCGCGCCCGACCAGACCCTGCTGACCCTCACCAAGGGCAAGGAGGGCACACTGACGACCACTCTGGACGCGGATGTGCAGGCCGCCGCGGAGAAGGCCGTCAAGCAGTACGGGCATGCGTCGGTCGTGGCGGTCAAGCCCAGTACGGGCGAGATCCGGGCCGTCGCCAACAGCCCCGCCGACGGCTACAACACCGCGATGATGGGTGCCCAGGCGCCCGGCTCCACGATGAAGATCGTGTCCGCGACGATGATGATGGACAACGGTGTCGTCGACGGACCGGGTACGAAGGTGGAGTGTCCCCCGACCGTCACGTGGGAGGGCGTCACCTTCCACAACCTCGACGACTTCAAGATTCCGGGCGGCACGTTCAAGGACAGCTTCCGCCGGTCCTGCAACACCGCCTTCATCAAAGCCGTCAAGCCGCTGAACAAGAGCGGCATCGCCGGCCGCGCACTGGGCGAGACCGCCCGCAAGTACTTCGGTATCGGCCTCGACTGGCAGACGGGCGTCGTCTCCGTCGACGGCAGCGTGCCGGAGTCCTCCGGCGCGGAGACCGCCGCCTCGTACATCGGGCAGGGCAAGGTCGCGATGAACGCGCTCAACATGGCCTCCATCACCGCCACCGCCAAGAGCGGCGCGTTCCGCCAGCCCGTGATCGTCCCGCAGTCCCTCGACGACCGCGAACTGGCCACGGCCCAGCCGCTTCCGGGCTCCATAGCGCAGGCGCTGCGCGAGATGATGCGGGCCACCGCGCAGTACGGCACGGGCGCGCCCGCCATGTCCGGCGTCGGCGGCGACAAGGGCGCGAAGACCGGCTCGGCGGAGGTCGACGGACAGGGCAAGTCCAACAGCTGGTTCACCGGGTACGCCGACGATCTCGCGGCCGCGGCAGTCGTGCAGTCGGGCGGGCACGGCGGCGATGCGGCGGGCCCGGTGGTCGCGCAGGTGCTGCGGGCCCGCTGAGGCGCGGCGCGGTGCCGGGCCTGTGGCAGGGCCCCGGCGGAAAGCGGCTCGCATGGCCCGTACAACGACCGCTAGCGTGCGGGCCATGAGCACACACGACACCGACGCCCATCCCCGCTTCGCCGAGGCGCTGCGCGAACTGGGGCTCGATGTCCCGGTCCGCCGTTTCCCCGACGCCACCCGCACCGCCGCCGAGGCCGCCGCCGCGATCGGCTGCGATGTCAGCGAGATCGTCAAGTCGCTGATCTTCGAGGCGGACGGGGTGCCGGTGCTGGTGCTGATGGACGGCTCGTCGCGGGTCGACGTCGAGCGCGTACGCCACGAGCTGGGCGCCGAGTCCGTCAAGCGCGCGAACGCCGATCTGGTCCGGGAGACGACCGGTTACGCGATCGGTGGCGTCCCGCCCTTCGGGCATGCCACCAGGACCCGCGTGCTGGCCGACCGGGGACTGCTGGACCACGACGTGGTGTGGGCGGCCGCCGGGACCCCGCACACGGTCTTCCCGCTCGACCCCAGGACACTGATCGCGCACGCGGGCGGCACGCCGGTGGACGTCCGCGAGCGTACAGCGTGACTCTTCTCGTTGCCGTCGCGGTCCTCATCGCCGCCGTCACGCACGCCAGTTGGAACGCCATCGCACACACCATCAAGGACCAGATGGTCGCGTTCACGCTGATCGCCGGCGGCGGCACGGTGATCGGGGCCGCGCTCGCCTGCTTCACGCCGCTGCCCGAGGCTGCCGCCTGGCCGTATCTCGTCGCCTCCGCGCTGCTCCACATCGGCTATCAGGCGCTGCTGATGCGCTCGTTCAGCCTCGGCGACTTCGGCCAGATGTATCCGATCGCACGCGGTACGGCGCCGCTGGTGGTGACCGTGCTGGCGGCGCTGTTCGTCGGCGAGAGCCTGAACGCCTGGCAGCTGGCGGGCGTCGTCATCGCGTCGGCGGGTCTGGTGGGCGTCGCCCTGTGGGGCATCAAGGGCTCCGGCGCCCATCCGCACTGGCCGGCGCTGCTGGCCGCGCTGGCGACCGGTCTGTCCATCGCCGCGTACACCGTTGTGGACGGTGTCGGCGTACGCGCCTCGGGGACGCCGCTCGGCTATATCGCCTGGCTGATGATCCTGGAGGGGACGCTGATCCCCGCCTACACGTTCTACGTCCACCGGGGCGCGCTGCTCGCCCAGCTGCGCCCGTACGCGGCCCGCGGGCTGCTCGGCGCGGCCCTGTCGATCGCGGCGTACGGGCTGGTCCTGTGGGCCCAGACCAAGGCGCCGCTGGCGCCGATCGCGGCGCTGCGCGAGTCGTCGATCATCGTGGGCGCGGCGATCGGGGCGCTGTTCTTCAAGGAACGCTTCGGCGGGCCGAGGATCGCGGCGGCCGGGCTGATGGTGGTGGGCATCGGGCTGATGCTGCGGGCGAGCTGACGATCACTGAACCGCGCGGGGCGTTCGAGGCGTCCCTTTCGGCATGGGGATCTCGCACCGGGCACATCAGCTGCTCCGCTTCGGCTGGCTCAATGCCCGCAGTTGCGCCTTCGCGGTCGCGCTCGTCGGCGGCATAGCGCTCTCGGGCCTGCTGCCAGGCGACCTGCCGGTCGCCCGCTACGACCTGGTGCTGGTGTACGGGGTCCTGCTCGCGGTGCTGGCCAGGAAGCTCGGCTGGGACAGCGCCCGCGACACCGCGGTCATCGCCGGTTGCCATCTGATCGGGCTGCTCTTCGAGCTGGTCAAGGTACGGATGGGCTCCTGGAGTTACCCGGAGGAGGCCCTGACGAAGGTCGCGGGCGTGCCGCTGTACGGCGGGTTTCTGTACGCGGCCGTGGGCAGTTACGTCTGCCGTGCCTGGCACCTGTTCGACCTGCGCCTGGACGGCTACCGGCCGCGGATCATGGCCGCCCTCGCCGGTGCGGTCTATCTGAACTTCTTCAGCCACCACTGGCTGCCCGATCTCCGCTGGGCGCTGGCCGCGCTGCTGCTCTGCGCCACCGCCGGGACATGGGTGCGCTACCGCGTGGGGGCACACGGCTACCGCATGCCTCTCGCCCTGTCGTTCGTGCTCATCGGGTTCTTCCTCTGGGTCGCGGAGAACATCTCGACGTACGCGGGCGCATGGAGCTATCCGGACCAGCTCGGCGGCTGGCAGCCGGTGTCGGTGGCCAAGTTCGGCGCGTGGGCGCTGCTGATCAGCGTCACCTTCGTTCTGGCGGCCGGGCAGCGCCGCCGGACGCCTCAACGGGCGTAGGCCGACTGTCAGAGGCGGGGCGTACGGTCGAACCATGGCAGCCAGAATCGATTTGACGCTCGACTGCACGGACGCCCAGCTGCTCGCGGAGTTCTGGAAGCAGGCGCTGGGGTACATCGACGAGCCCCCGCCCGCTCCCTTCAAGACCCGTGAGGAGTGGCTCGCGCAGTTCGACCTGCCCGAGGACGACTCCGAGGACGACGGGGCGTGGCTGTGCGATCCCGACGGCGTGGGCCCCCGGCTCTCCATCCTCAAGGTCCCCGAGCCGAAGTCCGCGAAGAACCGGCTCCATATCGACATCAGGGTGCCGGGTCATGGCAGCCCGGAGGAGAAGTGGGCCAGAATCCGGGCGGAGTCCGAGCGGCTGGTGAAGGCGGGCGGGACTGTTCTGGAGGAGGCCGACGAGCATCACATCGTGATGGCCGATCCGGAGGGCAACGAGTTCTGCGTCGCGGCCGGTTCGGCGTAACCCGCGCGCCCGCTCACGCGCCCTCCACCACCCCGCCGAACCCCGTGTTCACGGCCAGCAGCCCCCCGTCGACCCGCAGTGTCGTCCCGGTGATCCAGCCCGCGTCCCGCGAAGCGAGAAACACCACCGCCGCCGCGATGTCGTCCGGCTCGCCCACCCGGCCCAGCGGGTAGACGCGGCTCAGGGCGTCGAGCTGGGCCTCGCGACCGGACCAGGCAGGCGTACGGATCGTGCCGGGATTGACCTGGTTGACCCGGACGCCGCGGGGTGCCGCGTCACCCGCCAGGGTGCGGGTCAGGGAGGCGAGGCCCGCCTTGGCAGCGCTGTAGGCGTGGTTGCCGAAGTCCTGCTCGGCATTGACCGAGCCGATGTTGACGATCGCGCCGCGGCCGGACGCCGCCAGATGCGGCAGCGCGGCCCGGGCGCACCGGAAGGCGCCGGTCAGGGTGATGTCCAGGTCCCGAAGCCAGACGTCGTCCGGCTCGTCCTCGAAGAGCGGGGCGTCCGCCCCGCAGGAGAACGCGTTGTTGACGAGCACGTCGAGCGTGCCGAAGCGTTCGACGGCGTACGCGACTGCCGCCTCGACCGCCGTACGGTCCCCGACGTCGCAGCCGCAGGACTCGGCCCCCGCGATGCCGTCCGCGGTCGTCGCGGCGCGTTCCGCGTCGACGTCGGTGACCAGGACACGGGCTCCTTCGGCGGCGAGCCGTCGCGCGGTCGCCTCTCCGATGCCGCGCGCCGCGCCCGTGATCAGTACCCCGTACCCCTCGAAACGCCTCATCGCGCTGCTCATAGCGCCGAACGTACCGCCCTGATCAGTGCCTGGGAGCGCGGATCGGCCGTAACCCCCTTGCGCAGCCCGTTGGTTACGTAGCCGAGCGAGACGCCCGACTCGGGGTCGGCGAAGCCGAGCGAGCCGCCGCGGCCGGGGTGGCCGAAGGAGCCGGGGCCGAGCAGCGGACAGGCGGGGCCGTGGAGCATGAAGCCGAGGCCGAGGCGGGTGGGGACGATCAGGACGCGGTCGGGGCCGGCCGACTCCTCGGTGCGGGCGAGGGTGAGGGTGGCGGGGGCGAAGAGCCGGGGAACGCCGCCTTCGACCTCGCCGATCGTGGCGGCGTAGAAGCGGGCGAGGGCGCGTGCGGTGGATATGCCGTTGGAGGCGGGGAGTTCGGCGGCGCGGTAGGCGGGGTCGTTCTCGTCGGGCAGCGGGTCGATCGCCCCGAAGGCGCGCCGGGTGAGGGATTCGGGGTTGCGGTAGGCCTCGGAGACGGCCGGCTTGGCGCGCAGTTTGAGCCCGCCTCCGTCCGCCGCCGCCGGCTCGTCGACGGGGCCGATCCGGCCCACCCGGTGTGCCTCGTCCTGCGGCAGGCCGATCCAGAAGTCCAGGCCGAGCGGGCGGGCGATCTCCTCGGCGACCCAGCGGCCGATGGTGCGGCCGGTGACGCGGCGGACCAGTTCGCCGAGCAGCCAGCTGTAGGTCTGGGCGTGGTAGCCGTGGTCGGTGCCGGGCTCCCAGGCGGGGCGCTGCGCGGTGAGCGCGGCCGGTCCGCTCACCCCGTCGGCCGCCTGGTCCGGGGTGAGCGGGCGGTCGAGGACGGGCAGCCCGGCACGGTGCGAGAGCAGCTGGCGTACGACGACGCGTTCCTTGCCCGCCGCCTTGAACTCGGGCCAGTACGTGCCGACCGGGGCGTCCAGGTCGATCTGCCCGCGCTGGTGGAGCAGGAGTACGACGGCCGCGGCGACGCCCTTGGTCACGGAGCGGACGATCTGGGCGGTGTCCAGGGCCCAGGGTTCGTGCCCGGCTGCATCGTCGACGTTCCTGGTTCCCGCCCACAGGTCGACGACCTTGCGCCCGTCCCGGTAGACGGCGACGGCCGCGCCGCGCTCGCCGCGCTGCTCGAAGTTGCGCACGAAGGCGTCCCTGACCGGCTCGAAGCCTTCCGCCACCGTGCCCCGGACGTCCACCGCACCTGTTCTGCCGCTCCCGCTCATGTCCCCCATGGTGCAACGCGGTCCCCACGAGGTGACTGGCGGGTCAGCTCAACGGAACGAGACCGCGCCGAGCAGTGCCGGGGTGGCGTCAGAGGGACACGGACTGCGGGTTGAAGCCGAACGGCAGCTCCAGGCGGTGCGCGCGCATCAGCTCCTCGTCGCTCAGCAGCTCCTGCGTGGGCCCGTCCGCCGCGATCACGCCCTCGCTGAGGATCACCGCGCGCGGGCACAGCTCCAGCGCGTACGGAAGGTCGTGCGTGACCATCAGTACCGTGACGTCCAACGACCGCAGGATGTCGGCCAGTTCGCGCCGGGACGCCGGGTCGAGATTGGATGAGGGCTCGTCCAGTACGAGGATCTCCGGCTCCATCGCGAGCACCGTGGCGACCGCGACCCGGCGCCGCTGCCCGAAGGAGAGATGGTGCGGGGGCCGGTCCGCGAACTCCGCCATGCCGACCTGGCTGAGCGCCGAGACGACGCGCGCCTCCAGCTCCGGTCCGCGCATGCCCGCCGCCGCGGGGCCGAAGGCCACGTCCTCGCGGACCGTCGGCATGAACAGCTGGTCGTCCGGGTCCTGGAAGACGATGCCGACCCGGCGGCGGATCTCCGCGAGGTTCGCCCGGGCGACCGGCAGGCCCGCGACCGTCACCGAGCCGACGCCGCCGGTCAGGATGCCGTTGAGGTGCAGGACGAGCGTGGTCTTGCCCGCGCCGTTGGGCCCGAGCAGGGCGACCCGCTCGCCGCGGTCCACGGTCAGGTCCACCCCGAACAGGGCCTGGTGGCCGTCGGGGTAGGCGTAGGCGAGGCCGCTGACCTCAAGCGATGCGGTGGTCATAGGGTCCAGCCAAGCAGACAGACCGCGAGGGCGGTGAGCGGGAGTGCGGCGGCGTAGGTCCACTGCGCGCGGCTCGCGGTCACCTCGTCGATGACCGGCATCGTGCCGGTGTATCCCCGGCTCACCATCGCCAGATGCACGCGCTCGCCGCGCTCGTAGGAGCGGATGAACAGGGCACCGGCGGACTTGCCGAGGACGCCCCAGTGACGGATGCCCCGCGCCTCGAAGCCGCGCGACCTGCGGGCGATCGACATACGGCGCATCTCGTCGGTGATGACATCCCCGTAACGGATCATGAAGGAGGCGATCTGGACGAGCATCGGCGGCAGTTTGAGCCGTTGCAGACCGAGCAGCAGGGAGCGCAGCTCGGTCGTCGAGGCGAGGATCACGGAGGCGGCGACGCCGAGCGTGCCCTTGGCCAGGACGTTCCAGGCGCCCCAGAGGCCGGGGACACTCACCGACAGGCCGAGCACCCGCACCTGCTCGCCCGGGACGACGAAGGGCATGAGGACCGCGAAGGCCACGAACGGGATCTCGATCAGCAGGCGCCGCAGCAGAAATCCGGCGGGGATACGAGCCAGGGCCGCGACCGCCGCGAGCAGCACCGCGTACAGGGCGAAGGCCCAGACCGCCTCGCGCGGCGTGGAGACCACGACCAGGACGAAGCCGAAGACGGCGGCGAGCTTGCAGTGCGGGGGCAGCGCGTGGACCGGTGAGTGGCCGTGCCGGTAGAGCTTGTGGGTGTGGCCCGCGCCCATGTCAGACGGCTTCCGGTACGCGGGTGGGCTCGGCGTCCGGCGTACGGCGGCGGCGCAGCGACCAGAAGATGCCGGTGCCCGCGACGACGGTGACGCCGACGCCGATCACGCCCGCCAGGCCGCCGGAGAGCCGGGCGTCAGCGATGTCCCTCACGCCGTAGTCGGAGAGCGGGGAGTCCTTGGCCGCGTGCTCCTCGACGTGCTTGTCGATGCCCTTGTCGGCGGCGACCTTCTCCAGGCCGTCGGGGCTGGCGGAGGCGTAGAAGGAGACGAAGCCCGCGAGGACGAGGGCGCCGGCCAGGCCGGTGGCCCAGACCGCGCGGGGGGAGAGGGCGGCGACGGGCACGGGCCGGGCGACGGCCGGGGCGTCGACCAACTCGCCGCCGACGCGCAGCTTGAGGGGGGCGGTCAGGCCGCGGGCCCCGTGGACGAGGTCGGGCCGGACGGCGACGACCGCGCCGACAGTCAGCATGGTGATCACTGCCTCGCCGATACCGATCAGGGTGTGCACACCGACCATGGCGGTCAGCACCTTGCCGACGGGGACGTCCGTGGTCCCCCCGACCGCGTAGATGGCGGTGAAGACAGCGGCGGCGACCGGCACGGAGAGCAGTGCCGAGACGAAGGACGCGACGGCGATCGCGCGGCGCCCGCGGGGCAGCACCTTGACCAGGCCGCGGAAGAGCGCGTACGCGACGACGACGGTGACCACACCCATGACCGTGATGTTCACGCCGAGCGCGGTGAGGCCGCCGTCCGCGAAGAGGATGCCCTGCATCAGGAGCACTACGGATATGCAGAGCACGCCGGTGAAGGGACCGACGAGGATCGCGGCGAGTGCTCCGCCCAGCAGATGTCCGCTGGTGCCGGCAGCGACGGGGAAGTTCAGCATCTGTACGGCAAAGATGAACGCGGCGACCAGACCGGCCAGCGGCGCGGTGCGTTCGTCCAGCTCACGGCGGGCACCGCGCAGGCTGACGGCGACCGCACCGGCGGCAACGACTCCGGCCCCCACCGAGACCGGGGCGTTGATGAATCCGTCGGGAACATGCATGTCGGGCTCCGCTTCGGACAGATGAATAACTGTTCAATGATAGAGCCTTGTTGCAAACGACTTGCAAGAGCGAGTCTGTCACAAATGGAGGCTGAGTTTCAGGGCCGAAATATGGGACATTAGATGACAAAGAGGACGAGCGTGAGGAGCCGGCCGATGTCCGCAGTCGTCGAAGATCACGCATTGGCCCGGATCGTCACTGACGCTCCGCAGAATCGCTCCGTCGACGTCGTGCTGGGCTACGACCCCGACGAGGACCCGCAGGCGGTGTGCTTCGCGTTCCCCAGCGGCCGCGCCTGGAGCTTCCCGCGCGAGTTGCTGGAGACGGGGCTGCGCGCCCCCACACGCAAGGGCGACATCGAAGTCTGGCCCTGCGGCCGTGTCCAGACGGTGGTGGAGTTCCATACCCCGGATGGCGTAGCGGTCGTGCAGTTCGATTCGAAGGTGCTGATCCGCTTCCTGCGGCACACATACGCGATGGCCGCACCCGCCACCCAAGGGTGATGAGTACGGCCACCGAGTGCCGCGACGGACCCCGTCCCCACGGTGCCGTCGCGCCGCCGGGGCCGCACGCGCCGCTCGAAGCGCTGCCCCCGGAGCCCTGCAACTAGACGCGTACCAGCTCGCGCTCCTCGTCCGGGTCCCCGGGACTCGCGGCGAGTTCCTTGTGCAGCTTCTCGCCCTCGACGTCCACATTCGGCAGCGCCCGGTCGAGCCAGCGCGGCAGCCACCACGCCTTGTGGCCGAGCAGCGCGAGCACCGCGGGCACGATCGCCATCCGGACCACGAAGGCGTCGAAGAAGACCGCGATCGCGAGGCCGAAGCCGATCATCTTGATCATCTGGTCACTGGAGCCGATGAAGCCGGAGAAGACCGCGATCATGATGACGGCCGCCGCCGTGACCACACGCGCCCCGTGGTTGAAGCCGGTGACGATCGCCTCGCCGGGCCGCTGGCCGTGGACGTACGCCTCGCGCATGCGCGTGACCAGGAAGACCTCGTAGTCCATGGCAAGACCGAAGACGACGCCCACCATGAAGATCGGCATCATCGACATGATCGGGCCGGTCTGCTCCACGCCGAACAGCGAGCCGAGCCAGCCCCACTGGAAGACGGCGACGACCGCGCCGAGTGCCGCGACGACCGAGAGCAGGAAGCCGAGGGCCGCCTTCAGCGGAACCAGGACCGAGCGGAAGACCACCATCAGCAGCAGGAAGGCGAGTCCGACGACGAGCGCGAGAT
Source organism: Streptomyces sp. NBC_00885 (assembly GCF_045207475.1). NCBI lineage: Bacteria > Bacillati > Actinomycetota > Actinomycetes > Kitasatosporales > Streptomycetaceae > Streptomyces > Streptomyces sp. NBC_00885. Next base: position 4,990,406 of record NZ_CP108796.1, on the reverse strand, counting down.
AGGGCAGCAGCGCGTCGTTCATCCTCTGCGAGAAGTCGATGTTCATCGCCGTCGCGCCGGTGACCAGCACCTCGTCGCCACTCTCGGCCCGGATCGAGTGGACGAGGTCCTCGGTCTCGGCCGAAGACGGCCTGTCCTTCGGAATGACCGTGATCATCGCGGTGTCGCCGGACTTGTTGAGGGTCGGCGGGGTGACGGCCACGACGCCGTCGAGACCCTTGATGTCCTTGACCGTCCGGTCGGCCGCGGCCTTGTCGCCGTCGACGACGACCAGCAGCGGCCCGTTGAAGCCGGGGCCGAAGCCGTCGGACACCAGGTCGTACGCCTTGCGCTGGGTGGTGCTGACCGGCTGCGAGCCGTCGTCGGGCAGGCCCAGCTCCAGCGAGGATGCCGGTATGGCCATCGCGCCCAGGCCCACCACACCGGCGAGCAGCACGGTGACCGGGCGGCGCAGGACGAAGCGGGACCAGCGCGTGCCCATGTTCGGCTTGTCGCTCGTCTCCTTGCCCTTGCGGACCTTGCGGCCGAGCACCCGCTTGCCGGCGAAGCCAAGCAGCGCGGGTATCAGGGTGAGCGCGATCAGGACCGCGATCACGACCGTACCGGCGGCCGCGAAGCCCATCTTGGTGAGCATCGGGATGTTGACGACGGCGAGGCCGACCAGCGCGATGACGACGGTCAGGCCCGCGAAGACGACCGCGGAACCCGCCGTGCCGACGGCCCGTCCTGCCGCGTCCTCACGTTCGCGGCCCTCGGCGAGCTCCGCGCGGTAGCGGGAGACGATGAACAGCGCATAGTCGATGCCGACCGCGAGGCCGATCATCGTCGCAAGCGTCGAGGTGGTGGAGCCCAGGTCGAGGACGTTCGCCAGCGCGGTGATCGTGGAGATCCCGATGCCGACGCCGATGATCGCGGTGAGCAGCGGAAGTCCGGCGGCGACCAGCGAGCCGAAGGTGATGACGAGGACGACCGCGGCGATGGAGACACCGATGATCTCGCCGGACCCGGTCTCCGGGGCGGCCTGCAGCGCGTCGCCGCCGATCTCCACGGTCAGCCCGCTCTCGCGCGCCTCGGTGCCGGTCTCCTTCAGTGCCTCACGCGTCTTGTCGGTCAGCTCCATCCCGCTGACCTTGTACGTGACCGATATGTACGCCGTGCCGCCGTCCTTGGAGACGGCCTTCGCGGCGAACGGGTCGGTGACGGAGGCGACCTGGCCGGAACCGCCCTTCAGCTCGGAGACCGCCTTGTTCACCACGGCCTTGTTGGCGGGTTCGGTCATCTTGCGGCCGTCGGGCGCCTTGAAGACGACCCGCGCGGTCGCGCCGTCGGGGCTGGCCCCGGGGAAGCGCTCCTCCAGCAGGTCGAAGGCCTTCTGCGCCTCCGTTCCCGGCATCGAGAAGGACGACGAGGAGGCAGTGGACGCGGAGGCCGCGCCGACCCCGGCGAGCACCAGCAGCGCCACCCACAGCAGAGCGACGAGGCGGCGGCGCCGGAAGGCGGACCGCCCGAGTTTGTAGAGGAACGTGGCCACGAGGGCGTACTCCCGTGTGTGAGGTGAACAGGGCATGGGGAGCCGGCCCGACGACGAGAGCGGCGCGCGTCAGGGTGCTGCTGGGTGGTGCGGGGAGGCTGTGCGTCAGACGCCGAGGGCGGGGAGGACCACGGCGTCGATGTACTGCTTGACGAAGGCCGGGTCGGGAGTCCGGTCCTCGATGAGCTGCCGGGCGACGAAGGCGCCGACCAGCATGTGCGGGACAAAGTCGAGCGCGGGGTTGTCCACGCTGACCTCGCCCCTTTCCACGGCCCGCCGCAGCAGCGTGTCGAGTCCGGTGATCTCGGGCTCGATCAGCAGCTCACGCAGGGCGCGGTGGAGATCGGGATTGCCATGAATGGCCTGGGCCAGACCCCGCATCAGCGCGGAGTCCTTCTCCATCTGACAGTCGTCGGTGCGCTCCACCATGGCGTGGAAGTCGCCGCGCAGAGTGCCGGTGTCGATGTCGGCGACGCTCACCGGCTTGTTGTTCCGCAGCGCCTTGACGACCAGTTCCGGCTTGCTCCGCCACTGGCGGTAGAGCGTGGCTTTGCTGGACCGGGTACGGGCGGCGACCGCGTCCATCGTCAGGGCGTCGTAGCCGACCTCCCGCAGCAGGTCGAGCACGGCCTCGTACAGCTCTGCCTCGCGCTCGGGCGTGAGCCGACTGCGCGCTGTCATGGTCGACCTCCTTTCCCATCCGTACCGTCGCATCCGAACTGCCACAGCCGAACGAAACGGTTTCGTACACCACGACCGTAGCCCAGACCGTCCGCGAAACGAAACCGTTTCGCTTGTGTCCTGGGTCACCACCCGAATTCCCCCCGCCCCACAAGTTGCCCCACCCCCATGGCGCGGAAAGCATTGGGGGGTGAGCGACGACCTCGCGTATCTCCGTTTCCCGCACCTGCACGACGACTTGCTGTGCTTCGCCGCCGAGGACGATCTTTGGATCGCCCCCCTGGTACCGGCCGGGCACCGGCCCGGACGCGGCTGGCGCCTCACCGTCGACCGGACGCGGGTCGGCCATCCACGCTTCTCCCCCGACGGCAGTCAGATCGCGTACACGACCTGGCGCAGCCTCGATCCGGAGATCCATCTGGCACCGGTCTCCGGCGGGCCCGCACGGCGGCTGAGCTACTGGGGCTCGACCGACACCCGGGTCTGCGGCTGGGACCCGGACGGCAACATCCTCGCCGTCTCCTCCCACGGCCAGCCCTTCTCGTACTTCTCCTGGGGCTACAAGGTGGCCACCGACGGCTCCCCCGGCAAACGCCTGCCCTGGGGCCCGGCCTCCGACATCCAGGTCGCCGACATCGACGGAGAACACCGCACGCTGCTGCTCACCGGCAAACCGCCGCACGAACCGGCCGCGTGGAAGCGCTACCGGGGCGGGGCCACGGGACGGCTCTGGCTGCACGGGGAGCGGCTGCTCGCCGATGTGGCGGGGCATCTGGACTGCCCGATGTTCGTCTCGGGACGTATCGCGTTCCTCTCCGACCACGAGGGCGTGGGCAATCTCTACTCCTGTCTGCCCGACGGGACCGATCTCCGGCGCCACAGCGACCATGACGCCTTCTATGCCAGGCACGCCTCGAGCGACGGTCGCAGGGTGGTCTACCAGTGCGCGGGTGACCTGTGGATCGTCGACGATCTGACCGCGCCGGACGCCCGGCCGCGCAAGCTGGAGGTACGGCTCGGCGGACCGCGCGCCGGACGGCGGACCTATCAGGTCCCGGCCGCCAGCCACGTGGACTCGATCTCGGTCGACACGACGGGACGGGCGAGCGCGGTCACCGTGCGCGGCAGTCTGTACTGGCTCACGCACCGCGACGGGCCGGCGCGCGCGATCACGGACACCGCGGGCGTAAGGGTCCGGATGCCGGAGATGCTCGGCACCGGCGGCCAGGTCGCGTATGTCACGGACGCGGAGGGCGAGGACGCCGTCGAGATCGCGTACCTGCCGAGAGCGAGCGGCGACCGGGAGCCCCGGCGGCTGGCCGCCGGGCAACTGGGCCGCGTCCAGGAGATGGTGTCGGACCCTGGCGGAGAGCGGCTCGCGATCGCGTCGCACGACGGGCGCCTGCTGCTGATCGACGCTGCCGAGGAGGCCGGGGGCGCCTCCCGAGCCGAAGGCTCTGGGGAAGAGGAAGTGACCGAACTGATCCGCTCACTCAACGGGCCGGTCCGAGATCTCGCCTTCTCGCCCGACGGGCACTGGCTGACCTGGTCCCAGCCGGGCATCGGCCGCTCGCTGCGGCAGATCAAGATGGCCCGGATCAAGGACCGCACGATCGTCGACGTCACCAACGGCCGCTTCGAGGACGAGAATCCGGTCTTCACGCGGGACGGCCGCTATCTCGCCTTCCTCTCCTGGCGGGGCTTCGACCCGGTGTACGACGTCCACACCGGCGACCTGTCCTTCCCGCTGGGCTGCCGCCCCTATCTCGTACCGCTCTCGTCGGCGACTCCCTCGCCGTTCGCGCTGCTGCCCGACGGGCGGCCCGCGGCGGGCGGGCTCGATCCGCTGGACGAGCCGGGGGAAGGAGTCGCGGAAGGGACGGTGACGGTCGAAGTGGAGGGTCTTGAGAGCCGGGTGACACCGTTCCCCGTGGCGGCCTCCAAGTACTCGGCGCTGCACCCCGTCAGCGGTGGCGGCCTCGTCTGGCTGCGCTGGCCGATCTCCGGGGCGCTCGGCGAGACCTTCGCCAACCCGGCGGACCCCTCGCACCGCCCCACGCTGGAGCACTTCGACATCACCAAGGCCCGCAAGACCGAACTGGTCGGCGATCTCGACTGGTTCGCGGTGAGCGGCGACGGCAGCCGACTGGTGGTCATGGACGACGGGGAGCTGCGCGCGGTCCCGGCGACCGAGTCCGGCGACAGCGACTCGACGGTCTATCTGGACCTGCGCCGGATCATGCACGAGGTGGATCCGGCGTCCCAGTGGCGCCAGGCGTACGGGGAGGCGGGCCGAATCGTCCGCGCGTTCTTCTGGGAGCCGGGGATGTGCGGCATCGACTGGGACGCGGTCCTCGACCAGTACCGCCCGCTGGTCGAACGGGTCGCGTCGCCCGACGAGTTCGCGGACCTGCTGCGCGAGGTGATGGGCGAGCTGGGCACCTCGCACGCGTACGTGACGGCCGCGCGGCGCAATGAAGGGCCGCCGCACTACCAGCGGGCTATGGGCCTACTGGGCGCGAACCTGGTCTGCCGGGACGGCAGTTGGGTGGTCAAACGGATCCTCCCCGGCGACTCCTCGGACTCCAAGGCCCGCTCGCCCCTGGCCGGTACGGGCATCCGCGAAGGCGCGGTCCTCACTCATGTCGACGGCCGCCCGGTCGATCCGGTGGCGGGCCCCTACCCGATGCTCTCGGCGGCGGGCGGCACCACGGTCGAACTGACCTTCCGTCCCCCGGAGGGCGAAAGTCCCGCGCGGCGGGTGGCGATCGTCCCGCTGGTGGACGAGCGGCCGCTGCGATACCAGGACTGGGTGGCCAAACGCCGCGAGGTGGTCCTGGAGTTGAGCGGCGGAAAATGCGGCTACCTCCACATCCCGGACATGGGCGGCTCGGGCTGGGCGCAGTTCAACCGCGACCTTCGCCGGGAGATGTCACGCCCGGCGCTGATCGTCGACGTACGGGGCAACGCCGGCGGCCACATCAGCGAGCTGGTGGTGGAGAGCCTGACCCGGAAGATCATCGGCTGGGACCTGACACGGAACGCCCAGCCCGTCTCGTACGCCTCGAACGCGCCACGCGGTCCGGTGGTCGCGCTGGCGGACGAGGCGACGTCGTCGGACGGCGACATGATCACGGCGGCGTTCAAACTGCTGGGCCTGGGCCCGGTGGTGGGCAGCCGGACCTGGGGCGGCGTGGTGGGCATGACGGGCCGCCACCGCCTCGGCGACGGGACGGTGATCACGGTCCCGATGAACGCGGCCTGGTTCGACGCGTACGGCTGGGGAATCGAGAACCACGGCGTCGACCCGGACCTCGACGCACTGCGCACGCCCCTGGACTGGGCGGAGGGCCGCCACGTCCAGCTGGACGACGCGATCCAACTGGCACTGGACCTGCTGAAGACCCACCCGGCGGCGATGCCCCCGGACTACTCCGACGCCCCGGACCTGCGCAGGCCGAAGCTGCCGCCACGGGGGGCTTGAAGGGGCGCGGGTCTGGAGTGAGCGGGCTTGACGGGCGCGGGCTCGAGAGGCGCCACCGGCTCACTGACGCAGTCGCCGGTCCAGCGCCATCGACAGTTCCGCCTCGACCACGCTCTTCGCCAGCGGGCGCAGCCTCTCCACCTCTCCCTCCGGCGTGTGGGCCCTCAGCACCTCGACGAACAGGTCCGCCAGCGCGTCCGCGTGGGAGCGGACCCGGCGGGCCGCGTCCAGAACCGCCGCGAGCGGAACTCCCTCGCGTACCAGCGCTGCCGACACATCCAGCAGACGGCGGCTGATGTGGACGATCTCGTCGCCGTCGGTCGCCAGATAGCCGAGGTCCAGCGCGGCGGCCAGATTCTCGGGCGTGACCTCGCCCTCGAAGTAGTCGGCCAGTTCCTCCGGGCTGAGCCGGACCGGGGTCTCCTCGGTCGGCTCGCCCAGGCCGAGCACTTCGCCGACATCCCGGCCGCTCTCGAACGCCGTGGCCAGGTCCGCGATGCCGTTCAGCGTGTGGCCGCGCTCCAGCAGCGCCGCGATCGTACGGAGCCTGGCGAGGTGGTGCTCGTCGTACCAGGCGATGCGGCCCTCGCGGCGGGGCGGCTGTATCAGCCCGCGTTCGCGGTAGAAGCGCAACGTGCGCACCGTGATGCCGGCCTCCTTGGCCAGCTCCTCCATGCGGTACTCGCGTACGTCAGCCACAGGGGAAGCCTATGTTGTACCGCCGGTAACTTGTCGGGCCCCACCCCTACCGCGAGATATGCCGCTGCCTTACCCTCCCAACTGTGCCAGTGATTGCTGGCAGGGTGTTGACCTTCAGCGGGAGGCGGCGGCATGGGCCAGCGCGAGCACGTACGGGTGGCGGTGATCGGATCCGGATTCGGTGGCCTGGGAGCCGCGGTCCGGCTGCGCCGCGAAGGGATCACCGACTTCGTCGTCCTGGAACGGGCAGGCTCGGTCGGCGGGACCTGGCGGGACAACAGCTATCCCGGGTGCGCCTGCGACGTGCCCTCGCACCTCTACTCCTTCTCCTTCGCGCCCAACCCCGACTGGCCGCGCACCTTCTCCGGGCAGGAGCACATCCGCGCGTACCTGGAGCGTGTCGCCGACACCTTCCGGCTGCGCTCCCACATCCGCCTCGACCATGAGGTGCTGATGATGCGCTGGGACGGCGACGAGCTGCGCTGGGAGATCGAGACCTCCCAGGGGACGATGACCGCCGATGTGGTCGTCTCGGCGACCGGGCCGCTCTCCGATCCGAAGACTCCCGAGATTCCGGGCCTGGCCGACTTCCCCGGCAAGGTCTTCCACTCCTCCCGCTGGGACCACGACTACGACCTGCGCGGCAAGCGCGTCGCCATGATCGGGACCGGGGCGTCCGCGATCCAGATCGTGCCCGCGATCCAGCCGCAGGCCGCGAAGCTGACGCTGTTCCAGCGGACGCCGCCGTGGGTGCTGCCGCGGATGGACCGGAAGATCACCGGGGTCGAGCGCTGGCTGCACCGGCAGCTGCCCTTCACCGGGAGCGCGCGCCGCGGGCTGCTGTGGGGAATCAGGGAGCTGCAGGTCAGCGCCTTCACCAAGCGACCGAACGAGCTCGGGCTCATCGAGTCGCTCGCCAAGGCCAATATCGCGGGGTCCATCAAGGACCCTGCGCTGCGGGCCCGGTTGACCCCCTCGTACCGCATCGGCTGCAAGCGGATCCTGCTGTCGAGCGACTACTACCCGGCGCTCGCGCAGCCCAATGTGGACATCGTCGCCTCGGGGCTGAGCGAGGTACGCGGATCAAGCGTCGTCGCGGCCGACGGTTCCGAGACAGAGGTCGACGCGATCATCTTCGGTACGGGATTCCATGTGACCGACCTGCCGATCGCCGAGCGGGTGGTCGGCGCCGACGGGATCACGCTGGCCGAGTCGTGGAAGGACGGGATGCAGTCGCTGCGCGGCGCCACCGCCGCCGGTTTCCCCAACTGGATGACGATCATCGGCGCCAACACGGGCCTCGGGAACTCCTCGATGATCCTGATGATCGAGTCGCAGCTCAACTACATGGCCGACTACCTGCGCCAGCTCTCGGTACTCGGCGGGCGTGCGGCGCTGGCGGCCCGTCCGTCCGCGGTGGGCGCGTGGAACCGGCGGGTGCAGGAGCGGATGGAGCGGACGGTGTGGAAGTCCGGCGGCTGCAACAGCTGGTACCTGGACGCGAACGGGCGTAACACCACGCTGTGGCCGGGGACGACGGGCGAGTTCCGGCGGGAGACGCGGCGGGTGGATCTGTCGGAGTACGAGGTCGTACGGGCGCTCGCCGAGTCCGCCGCGGCAGCCGAATCCGTGGACGTCGCGTCATGAGCCGGAACGTCATGAGCCGGACACTGACCGCCGTCTCCGCCGACGGATCGCCGGTCCATGTCGAGGTGCACGGCCCCGACGATGCGCCCGCCGTCGTGCTGGCGCACGGCTGGACCTGCTCGACGGAGTTCTGGGCCGCCCAGATACGGGAGTTGGCCACCGATCACCGCGTCGTCGTCTACGACCAGCGCGGTCACGGGCGCACCGCGGCAGCCGGCGCCGGTACCGGCGTACTCGCCGACGACCTGGAGGCCGTGCTCGGCGCGGTACTGGCTCCGGGCGAGAAGGCCGTGCTCGCCGGGCACTCCATGGGCGGGATGACACTCATGGCCGCGTCCGGGCGGGCTGCCTTCGCCGAGCACGCGGCTGCGGTACTGATGTGCAGCACGGGCAGTTCGCGGCTGATCGACGAGTCGCTGGTGCTACCGATGCGCGCCGGACGGCTGCGGAGCCGGATCACCCGTGCGGTGCTGGGGTCACGGGCGCCACTGGGGCCGGTGACGCCTGTCTCCAAACGGATCCTCAAGTACGCGACGATGGGCCCCGGTTCGGCGCGGGAACGGGTCGCGGAGTGCGCCCGTATCGTGCACGCCTGCCCGAGGGCGTCCCGGGTGGCCTGGGCACGTGTGCTCGCGGAACTCGATCTCGACGCGGGCGTACGGGAGTTGAGGGTGCCCGCGGTCGTGGTGGCGGGCACGGCCGACCGGCTCACCCCCCTGGTGCACGCCCGGCGACTCGCCGACGCCCTGCCCCGGTGCCTGGAGCTCGTGGAACTCGCCGGGATGGGCCATATGACACCGGTGGAGGCCCCCGAGGCCGTCACCGCGAAGATCCGCGAACTGGCGGACACGTACCTGAACGCGAAGGAGGAGGCCGCATGAGCAGGACCAGCCTGGAGGGACAGGTCGCGGTCGTCACCGGCGCGGCACGGGGCGTGGGCGAACTGCTGGCCCGCAAACTGTCGGCGCGCGGCGCGAAGGTGGCGCTCGTGGGCCTGGAGCCGGACGAGCTGAAGCAGGTCTCGGAGCGGCTGCACACCGAGAGCGATCACTGGTACGCGGACGTCACCGACCACGAGGCGATGGCGCGGGTCGCGCGGGAGGTCAAGGAGCGCTTCGGCAAGGTCGACATCGTCGTGGCGAACGCGGGCGTGGCGTCGGGCGGTCCCTTCATGGACTCGGATCCGGTGTCGTGGCGCCGGGTGATCGAGGTCAACCTGATCGGCAGCGCGGTGACCGGGCGGGCGTTCCTGCCGGTCCTGGTGGAGAGCCGGGGGTACTTCCTGCAGATCGCGTCGCTGGCCGCGATCACCCCGGCGCCGATGATGACGGCGTACTGCGCGTCCAAGTCGGGCGTCGAGGCCTTCGCGCACAGCCTGCGGGCGGAGGTCGGATACCGGGGCGTGGGGGTCGGCGTCGGCTATCTGTCCTGGACGGACACGGATCTGGTGCGGGGCGCGGACCAGGACGACGTGATGCGGGAGCTGCGGCAGCGGCTGCCGTGGCCGTCGAACAAGACGTATCCCCTCGGCCCGGCGGTGGACCGCATCGTGACCGGGATCGAACGGCGGTCCTCGCATGTGTACGGGCAGTGGTGGCTGCGCGGGATGCAGTCGGTGCGGGGCTATCTGCCGTCGCTCATCGGGACCGTGGGACAACGGGAGATGCGGCGCTTCGCGCCGCGGCTTGAAGGGGTCCCGAAGGGGCTCGTGGGGGCGGGCGGCGCGGCGGACGAGGCGGCGCGCACGGAGCGTAATTGATCAAAATGCGCGGTATGTCGGCGCATGCCAGTCTGGTCGAGGCCCACATCCCCACACCCCGCGAGGAGTGAAACACATGGGCATCAGGGACCAGTTCGAGGTCAAGGCTCAGCAGCTCAAGGAGCGGGCGGAGCAGGCCGCGAGCGGCGCGCGGGACGAGGCGCCGGAGCGGGCTTCGAAGGCGCGGCAGCCGCGCCGGGAGCAGAACAAGTCCGACGACGAAGCCATGCACGAAGCGCAGGACAGGTTCAACCTGGACTACGACGCCTGACGCTGCGCTGTGCGAGGGCGTGAACGAGGCGCACCCGGGACGCCGGGTGCGCCTTTCCGCGCGGCGCCCTCAGTTACAGGTCGTAGACCGCCGTCACCGGCGCATGGTCGCTCCACCGCTCCCCGTGCGTCGCGGCCCGCTCCACCCACGCCTTCACCGCGCGCCGCGCCAGACCCGCCGTCGCGACCTGGTAGTCGATGCGCCATCCGCTGTCGTTGTCGAAAGCCCGCCCGCGGTACGACCACCACGAGTACGGCCCCTCCGCCTCCGGGTGCAGCGCCCGCACCACATCCACGTACTCCTCGAAGACCTGGCCGAGCCACTCCCGCTCCTCGGGCAGGAAGCCGGAGTTCTTCCTGTTGGCCTTGAAGTTCTTGAGGTCCGCCTCGCGGTGAGCGATGTTCCAGTCGCCGCACACCACCACCTCGCGCCCGTCCGCCGCGGACTTCGCCTTGAGCTCGCGCAGATAGGGCAGGAACTCGCCCATGAACCGCATCTTCTCGTCCTGCTTGTCCGTGCCCACGTCGCCCGACGGCAGATACAGGCTCGCGACCGTGACACCGGGCAGGTCCGCCTCGGCGTACCGCCCGCTCGCGTCGAACTCGCTCGACCCGAAGCCGATCCGCACCCGGTCGGGTTCGCGCCGCGTGTAGAGGGAGACGCCCGCGCGGCCCTTCGCCAGGGCAGGGGCGTGCACCGTGTGCCAGCCCTCGGGCTCGCGGACCTCGTCCGGGAGCTGGTGCGCCTCGGCCCGTACCTCCTGGAGGCAGATGACGTCGGCGGCGGTGCCGGCCAGCCACGGAACAAAGCCCTTCTTGGCGGCGGCGCGCAGCCCGTTCACATTCACGCTAGTCACGGTGAGCATCCCGGCACCCTATCCAGGGGCCACCACGGCATCCCGGTGTGGCCTACACGTACGCTCGTGGGCATGGATGTGAGACCCATGCCTTTCGACCACCCCGATGCCGTCAAGCTCAATGACCAGGTGCAGCTCGAATACGCCGAGCGCTACAGCGACGACGGCGATGTCACACCGCTCGACGCGTCGATGTTCGAGCCGCCGAACGGTCTCTACCTCCTCGTGTACGACCACGACGGGCACCCCGTCGCCTCCGGCGGCTGGCGTTCGCACGAGGAGAACGACGAGGGCTACAGCGACGGAGACGCCGAGCTCAAGCGCATGTACGTGATCCGCGAGGCGCGCGGCCAGGGTCTCGCCCGGCGCATCCTCGCGGCCCTGGAGGACGACGCCCGCGCGGCCGGCCGGACCCGGATGGTTCTGGAGACCGGCACGAAGCAGCCCGAGGCGATCACCCTCTACCTGTCCAGCGGCTATGAGCTCTGTGCGCGGAAATTCGGCCACTACCGCGAATTCGACGACAGCCGCTGCTTCGCCAAGCTCTTGTCGCGCCCCTGACATAAACAAGATTCCCGTGGCACTCTGCCTCACGCACGTGCAAGCCGATCCGCACCGCCTCATCCCCCACCCTGCCCGCGCGACACCACGCGCGGGCACGGCAGAAGGAGACATGCGTGAGACGCCATCGCACCGCCGCAGGAATCCTGTTGGCCGTCGGCACACTGCTGGCCGGCGCACTCTCGGCCACCGCCGCAAACGCCGCCCCTGCTCCCTCCCCCACCCCGACGGTCTTCAAGCAGCAGCAGACAAAGGGCTTCTGGACCGCTGAACGGATGCGCAGCGCCACCCCGCTCGATGTGCTCCGGGTCGCCCCGGGCTCCGTCAAGGCACCGAAGCCGGGCGGCAAGGAGACGATCGTCGCCCCGACCGTGGCATCCTCAACTGCCGTAGGGCCGATGGCCTTTCCGCAAGCAGGCGGCCCCTGGACGGGCGGCGGCGCGGTGGTCAAGACCTCCGGCCGGGTGTTCTTCACCTTCCAGGGACGTACGGCCTCCTGCTCCGGCGACTCGGTCACCAGCCAGAACGGCAGCACCGTGATCACCGCGGGCCACTGCGTGAAGTACCAGGGCAGCTGGCACACCAACTGGGTCTTCGTGCCCGGTTACAACAACGGCCAGGCCCCGTACGGCCAGTGGTCCGCCACCAAGACCTTCTCGACCACCCAGTGGGTGGCGAGTGAGGACATCAACTACGACGTCGGCGCCGCGGTCGTCGCCCCGCTGGGCGGCAAGACCCTCGCCGCGACGGTCGGCGGGCAGGGCCTGAGCTTCAACGGCGGCTACAACAAGCCGATGTACGCCTTCGGCTTCCCCGCGGCCTCTCCGTACGACGGCACCAAGCTCATCTACTGCAGCGGGAACTCCTCCAAGGACTTCCTCTTCTCGCAGGACCACAGCCTGGGCTGCAACATGACGGGCGGCTCCAGCGGCGGCCCCTGGTTCACCTCGTTCAGTGAGACCACCGGCACGGGCCTGCAGGCTTCGGTGAACAGCTTCGGCTACATCTTCCTGCCGAACCGGATGTTCGGCCCCTACTTCGGCAATGACGCCAAGTCGGTGTACGACAAGGCGCAGGTGTCCTAGGTCGGGCGGCCGGCGGGGGCGCTAGCTCCCGCCGGTCCTGCTGCCCGCCGGGACCGCCTCCTCCTCGTGTTCGCCCTCCGCGTCGATGTGCGGCAGGATCCGGTCCAGCCACCGCGGCATCCACCACGCCGCAGGCCCGAGAAGTGTCATCACCGCCGGGACCAGGAGCAGCCGCACCACCGTCGCGTCGATCAGCACACTCACCGCGAGGCCCAGACCCAGCATCTTCACCACGATGTTGTCGCTGATGAGGAAGGCGGCGAAGACGCTGACCATGATCAGCGCGGCGCAGGTGATGACCCGCGCGGTGATCTCCAGCGCGTGCGCGACGCTGGCCTTCGAGTCGCCCGTGCGCAGCCACGCCTCACGGACGCGGGAGAGCAGGAAGATCTCGTAGTCCATGCTCAGACCGAAGACGATCGCGAACATCATCATCGGCACATAGCTCTCGATCGGCACGTCCCCCGACACTCCCAGCGACGGGCCTCCCCAGCCCCACTGGAAGACGGCGACCACGACTCCGTACGAGGCTGCAATGGAAAGGACGTTGAGCACGGCCGCCTTGACCGCGACCAGCACTCCGCGGAAGACGATCAGGATGATGATGAAGGCGAGGCCGACCACGACCAGGATGATCAGGGGCAGCCGCTCGGAGACGATGTCGAGGAAGTCGACCTGCGCGGCCGTCGTGCCCGTGACATAGCCCTTCGCGGCGGTGCCCGATACGGCGTCCGGCAGGGTGGTGTCCACCAGCCGGTTCACCAGCTGCGTGGTGTCCTCGTCCTGCGGCGCCTGCTTCGAGTACGCGGTCGCGACCAGGACATCGCCGTCCTGGGTCGGCTTCAGGGGAGTGATCACGGCGGCCCCGGGCACATTGGTGAGCGCCTTCTGGGCCTGCGAGGAGAGCGCCGCCCGGTCGGCCGACGGCACCGAGGTCTGGTCGATGACGACGGTCAACGGGCCATTGGATCCGGGCCCGAACGCGCTGGACATCAGATCGAAGGCACGCCGGTCCGTGAAGGACTTCGGGTCCGCGCCGTCCCCGATATGGCCGAGCTGAATGGAGAAGAGTGGAATGGCGAGCACGGCCAGGACCACCACCCCGCCGGTCAGGAACCACCACGGGCGGCGCTCGACGCGCATCGCGTACCGGTGCCAGGTTCCGTGCGCCTCGGCGCCGGGCGCCGCGTCCGTCTCCGCGATCGGCTTTCGCACGTGGTACTTGTCGATGTGCCTGCCGACCAGCCCCAGCATCGCGGGCACCAGCGTGAGCGCGCCAATGACCGCCGTGACCACGGTGACGGCGGCGGCCACTCCGAGTTTGCCGATGAAACTGATCCCGGAGACCCAGAGGCCGCACAGGGCGATGATGACCGTGCAGCCGGAGACGAGCACCGCCCGGCCGCTGGTGGCCACCGCCCGGCCGGCCCCGCTCACCGGGTCGGCGCGGTCGATGAGGTTCTGCCGGTGCCGCGTGATCAGGAACAGCGCGTAGTCGATGCCCACGCCGAGGCCGATCATGGTGGCCAGCGTCGGCGAGACCGTGGCGAAGGTCCAGGCGGCGGCGATCAGCCCGAGGACGGCGAGCCCGCAGATCACGCTGATCAGCGCGGTCACCAGCGGCAGTCCGGCCGCGATCACACTGCCGAAGCCGATCAGCAGCACCACGATCGCCACCGCGAAACCGATCAGCTCACTGACCCGGTCGTCGGCCTCGGGACGGGCAAGCTCACCCAGTGCACCGCCGTACTCCACATCCACTCCGGCGGACCGCAGCGGCTGGACGGCCGTGTCCACCCCGTCGAGATACGAGTCCTCGAGGAGGGAGGGCTGCTTGTCGAAGGTGATGGTGATGTACGCGGTCTTGCCGTCCGAGGAGAGCGGACCGACGTCCTGTCCGGACGGCTGCGCCGGTGGAGTCGTTCCCGGGGGAGGCAGCGGATTCTGCACCGAGATCACGTCCGGCAGCTTCTGCAGATTCGCGACCACCGTGGACACCTGCGAGCTGAGGTCGGTGAGCGGCTTGGCGGTGTCGTTCAGCACGATCTGGCTGCTGTAGCCGCCCGCGGACGGCTCGTGCTCCTTCAGTACGTCAAGCCCCTCGGTCGACTGCACGTCGGACAGCGAGAAGTTGTCGGAGTACTCGCCGCCATATGTGCGATGCAGCACCTGAAGACCGGCGAGGGCGACCAGCCAGATGACAATGACGATCACGCAGTGGTGGGCACACCATTCACCGAGCCTGCGCAGCAGCCCTTTGCGGGGCATTGGTTCGGACGCACGGGAGGCCTGCGGGGGTGGCTCGACCATCGACATGCGTCTCTCCCGACAGCAACTGGAATCGGACATTCAGCATTAAAAGCCCGGGCGGTCGGAACGGCATGTGCAAAACGACGAAGTCCCGCCCGGTCGTGATGACCGGACGGGACTTCGTCAGTTGTTGTGGACCTGTGGGGATTTGAACCCCAGACCCCCTCGATGCGAACGAGGTGCGCTACCAGACTGCGCCACAGGCCCTTGCAACGAGTGAAACTCTAGCATCCCCCTCGGGGTGCTTGGAAATCCGTTCCCGCGCTGGAAACGCGCCGGTCACAGGCTCACTCGTTGGCGGCGCGGGGCCGGTCCTCGTCCGCGTACTGGTCGAACAGGGGGGTGCGGCCGCGCTCCCGCGAACGCCGGGGCTGCGGTGCACGCCGACCGGGCGACGGCTCGGCCGCCTCCGCCGGCGCCGCCGACGTCGGCTCGGCCGTCGAGGAGCGGGCCGCGCTCCAGGTCTCCGGGTCGCTGACATCGACGCCGCTCGTGGCCCGCGGGGCCACCGGTGCGGTGACATACGTCGGCAGGGGGACCGGGACCGGCTCCCAGCTGTCGCCGCGGGCCGGACCGCGCTCGCGCTGCTGGTCGACCCACTCCGCGTGGTCCGTCTGCTCGACGAGCGCACGCCGGCCCGCCTCCTGCGGGGAGAGCGCGGCGGCGGACTCGGGCTCGGGGCCGGCGTCGGGCTCCTCGTCCGGCTCGGCGGCGGACACAGCCGCGGCCTGGTGCCGGCGCGGACGGTTCTCGCGCAGCCGCTGCGCCGCGGCCTCGGCCCGGCGCCGGTCCATGGTGAACACGAAGCGGCGCCGCTCCTGGTTGCGCAGATGCACGATGTATGCGCTCAGGAGGACGGCCGGGGCTGCCGGGGCCCACAGGAAGCCGAGCCCGCCGATCGCCGCGACGATCGCGCCGAGCGTGAAAGCGAGGAAGAGGACGACGGTCGTCCGTCTGCGGCGCGCCAGAACCCTGGTGCGGCGGGCGCGCTCGGCCGCGGAACCGTTCGGGCGCGGACGCCGCGGGGCGGGGGCCGGGACCTTGGCCGCCTGCTCGGGCGCCTGGCGGGACGCCGGGACGTCCATCCGGGCTTCGGTACGGGCCGGGGGCGCGGCGAAGGCCCGGACGTCCACGGAACTCAAACGGTCCGTGGGGGCATCCGGGTCCACGTCGGGAACGGCCTGCTCCGCGTCGCGCTCCCGCAGCTCCTTGGCGTATCGGCGCTCCATCGCACCGCGTCCGGACAGCAGCCGGATGGCGGTGGAGAAGCGTTCCGTCGGACGGGCTTCATTGAGCTCGTCCTGCCTGCGGAGCCACATCGGCACCAAGTAGGCGGCCCAGGCCCCGACGATGACTGCGTAGATGAGGCCGCTGCTGCTCACGCATCACACCGTAGAGGGGTTTACGCAAGGGCATCCGCCAATTGGCCCGGTGTGTCGCACGATCTGGCTGATATCACGGACTTTTTTTGCGATTGTTCAGATCACATCATGGTCGGCAGCGATCAATTTCGAACGTTTATTTTATTTCCCGTGGCCTTCCGGGCCGTGCCTGGTGCCAGCGGCGGAGCAGTCCTTCGGGAACCTCGTCGGCCGTCAGCGCGAACACCAGATGGTCCCGCCACGCACCGTCGATGTGGAGATAGCGCGGGCGCAGCCCCTCTTCGCGGAATCCGAGTTTCTCCACCACCCGCCGGCTGGGGCCGTTCTCGGGGCGAATGCAGACTTCGATGCGGTGCAGTCCCACCGAACGGAAACAGTGGTCGACGGCGAGCGCCACAGCGGTCGGCATCACCCCGCGGCCGGCCACGTCCCGGTCCACCCAGTAGCCGACATGGCCCGAGCACATGGAGCCCCAGGTCATCCCGGCGACCGTCAACTGGCCCACCAGTTGGCCCTGGTACTCGATGACGAAGGGCAGCATCCGCCCCGCGTTGGCCTCGGTGCGCAGATGACGGACCATCTGCCGGTAGGTGGGGCGCTGGGCGTGCGGGGCGCCGGGGGCGGGCGGCGGAATCGTCGCTTCCCAGGGCCTGAGCCAGTCGCGATTGCGCCGGTTGACCTCGCGCCAGCTCCGCTGGTCACGCAGCTTTATGGGACGGAGGACCACATCGCCGTCCGCCAGGATCACCGGCCAGGAGAGAGCGTTCAGCTTGAGCTCCCGGCAGGTCTGGGGTGGTCCCCGCCGCGGATCTGGTCGACGGCGTGGATCAGCAGCGGCTCCAGTACGGCCATACCGTCACGCACCCCGCCGGTGGACCCCGGCAGGTTGACGATCAGGGTGTGGCTGGCGACCCCGGCGAGCCCGCGGGACAGCGCCGCGGTGGGCACCTTCTCGCGTCCGTACGCGCGGATCGCCTCGGGGATACCGGGGATCTCGTGGTCGATGACGCGGCGGGTGACCTCAGGGGTCTGGTCGGTCGGCGAGATTCCGGTGCCGCCGGTGGTGAGGATGACGTCGTACGCGGCGGCCACCCCCTCCCGCAGGGCCTGCTCGACCGGGTCACCGTCGGGGACGACCCGGGGGCCGTCGACCGTGAAGCCCAGGTTCGTCAGCCCCTCGGCGAGGACCGGGCCGCCCTTGTCCTCGTACACTCCGGCCGCGGCGCGGTTGGATGCGGTGACGACCAGGGCCCGCCGGACCGCCCCCGCCCCCGCTTCCGGGCCGTGGCTGTGGCTGTAGACCTCTCCGGCGCGCGGGCTCATGGCCGGCTCCAGTCGCCGGACTTGCCGCCCGTCTTCTCCTCGACCCGGACATCGGTGATCACCGCGCCCTTGTCGACGGCCTTGACCATGTCGACGACGGTCAGCGCGGCGACCGAGACCGCCGTCAGCGCCTCCATCTCGACACCCGTACGGTCGGTCGTCTTCACCGTGGCGGTGATCTCCACCGCGTCGTCGGCGACGGACAGATCCAGCTTGACGCCGGAGACGGCCAGTGGATGGCAGAGCGGGATCAGATCGGGGGTGCGCTTGGCGCCCATGATGCCCGCGATACGGGCCGTGGCCAGGGCATCTCCCTTGGGGACGCCCTCACCCCGCAGCAGCTCCACCACCTGCGGTGAGACCAGAACCCGGCCACTGGCGCGGGCGGTGCGCGCGGTGACGTCCTTTCCGGAGACGTCGACCATACGGGCCGCCCCCGCCTCGTCGATGTGCGTCAGCCTGCCTTGCGTACTCATCTGCTGCGGCGCTCCCGGTCAGGGCCCTGCGGGGCCTGTGTGGGCAGACACGGTACCGCCACCGTAAGCAGGTCAGCCGATGAGGACCACTTCCACATCCGCGCCGGGCTCCACCGAAGTGTCCGCTTCCGGAACGACGATCAGGCAGTCGGCATGGGCGAGGGCCGCGATCAGATGGGAGCCGGAACCGCCGACCGGCGAGACCGTGCCCGACTCGGCGTCGTACCTGCCCCGCAGGAACTGCCGCTTGCGGTCGGGCGAGGTGAGCGCCTTGTCGGCCTTCAGTACGGCACGCACCTTCGGGCGCTGCACGTCTTTCAGACCCATCAGCGCCCGGATCGCGGGCCGTACGAACAGCTCGAAGGAGACATACGAGGAGACGGGATTGCCCGGCAGCGCAAGCAGCGGGGTGTGCTCGGGACCGATCGAACCGAAGCCCTGCGGCTTGCCGGGCTGCATGGCGAGCTTGCGGAAGTCGACGCCGCTGCCCGGCACGTCCTCGTCGCCCACAGAGGAGAGTGCTTCCTTCACCACGTCGTACGCACCGACGCTCACGCCGCCCGTGGTGACCAGCAGATCGGCGCGGATGAGCTGGTCCTCGATGGTGGCGCGCAGCGTCTCCGCGTCGTCGGTGACCGCGCCGACCCGGTAGGAGAGGGCGCCCGCGTCGCGAGCGGCGGCGCACAGGGCGAAGCTGTTCGAGTCGTAGATCTGGCCCTCGCCCAACTTCTCACCCGGCTGGACCAGTTCGCTGCCGGTGGAGAGCACGACCACGCGCGGGCGGGGCCGTACGCGCACGGTGCCGCGGCCGATAGCGGCGAGCAGGCCGATCTGCGGCGGCCCCAGAACGGTGCCCGCCTCCAGGGCAAGATCACCCGCCTGGACGTCGCTGCCGCGCGAGCGGACATGGGCACCGGCCTCGGCCGGACGGTGAACGCGCACCTCACCGCTCCCGCCCTCGGGGGCCTCGCCCGCCGGGCGCATCGCGGTGGCCGCTCCCCCGCCCGAACCGCCGTCGGTCCACTCGACCGGGACGACCGTCTCGGCGCCGGGCGGCAGCGGGGCGCCGGTCATGATCCGGGCGGCCTCGCCGGGCCCGACGGTGGGCAGCGGGCCGCCGCCGGCCGCCACATCGCCGATCACCGTGAGGACCGCGGGGAACTCCTCGCTCGCGCCCGCGACATCGGCGGTGCGGACCGCGTAGCCGTCCATGGAGCTGTTGTCGAAGGGCGGCAGCGCGACGGGCACGGTGACGTCCTCCACCAGGACACAGCCCTGGGCGTCCGGCAGCTGCAGCTCGATCGGGTCGAGCGGCCGGATCGCGCCGAGGATGTCCTCCAGGTGGTCGTCCACCGACCAGATCGTGCTGCTCACGGTGCTACATCTCCTCGGTCACATAACTGCGAAGCCAGGTCCGGAACTCCGGGCCCAGGTCTTCACGTTCGCACGCGAGTCGGACAATCGCCCGCAGATAGTCGCCGCGATCGCCGGTGTCGTAGCGGCGGCCCTTGAAGATCACGCCGTGCACCGGGCCGCCGACTTTCTCGTCCTCGACGAGCTTCTCCAGGGCGTCGGTGAGCTGGATCTCGTTGCCGCGGCCCGGCTCGGTCTCCCGGAGTATGCCGAAGACGGCGGGGTCGAGGACATAGCGGCCGATGATGGCGAGATTGCTCGGCGCCTCGGACGTGGCGGGCTTCTCGACCAGCTCGGTGACCTTGACGACATCACCCTCGGCGGTGGGCTCGACGGCCGCGCAGCCGTACATGTGGATCATCGCGGGGTCGACCTCCATCAGCGCGATGACGCTGCCGCCCTCACGCTCCTGGATCTCGACCATGCGGGCGAGCAGCGGATCGCGCGGGTCGATCAGGTCGTCGCCGAGGAGGACCGCGAAGGGCTGGTCGCCGACGTGCGGTTCGGCGCACAGGACGGCGTGGCCGAGGCCGCGCGGATCGCCCTGGCGGACATAGTGCATGGTGGCGAGGTCGCTCGACTCCTGGACCTTGGCGAGCCGGCCGGCGTCGCCCTTGCTCTTGAGCGCCTCCTCCAGCTCGTAATTACGGTCGAAGTGGTCCTCGAGCGGGCGCTTGTTGCGGCCCGTGATCATGAGCACGTCGGAGAGGCCGGCCGAGACCGCCTCCTCGACGACGTACTGGATCGCGGGCTTGTCGACGACAGGCAGCATCTCTTTGGGAGTGGCTTTCGTGGCAGGCAGGAACCGGGTGCCGAGGCCTGCGGCTGGGATGACAGCCTTGCTGATCCTGGGGTGCGACTGAGTCATGAGGATCACCCTATCCGGTGACTATGGGCTGAAGATGAGCCTCCGGTTAACTTCCTTCTCATAAAGGCGTATACGAGAGGTTTGTGAAGTACCGATGAGCGGTGACATGTCCGGAAAGAGTGCGGTACGGCGTGAACTCCTGGACACCCGGGGCCTTCTGTCCAGTGAGGACGTCGAGCGGGCCGCCGCGGTTCTCGCGCGACTGGCCCTGGATCTCCCGGAATTGACCGAAGCACACACCGTCGCCGCATATGTCTCCGTCGGGCGTGAGCCCGGCACACGCACGCTGCTCGACGCGCTGCGCGCGCGGGGCGTACGCGTCCTGCTCCCGGTCCTCAGGGCGGACAACGATCTGGACTGGGGAGTGTACGAGGGCGCGGACCACCTGGTGCGCGCGGGGCGCGGACTGCTGGAGCCGGACGGGGAGCGGCTCGGCGTGGACGCCGTGCTCGACGCGAACGCCGTGCTCCTTCCCGGGCTCGCGGTGGACGCACGCGGTATGCGGCTCGGCCGCGGCGGCGGCTCGTACGACCGGGTCCTCGCCCGTCTCTCGGCGGCCGGCGCCGACCCAGCGCTGGTGGTTTTGCTGTACGCGAACGAGGTGGTCGCACGGGTCCCGGAGGAGCCGCACGACCACCCCGTGCACGCGGTGGTCACACCCGAGGCCGTCGTCCGCTTCAAGGACCGGGACGTCAAGCGCCCCGGCCGGTGAGCGTCAGGGAGTGAGCTTGAGGGTGTCGACGGTCCTGGCCTGGACCGCCTGCTCGCCGTAGGCCCAGTCGAGGAGCTCGCCGTCGGCCCACTTGTCGGTCTGGTCGGTGTAGTGCGCGCTGTACGCGTGCCCTGACGCGCCGGTCAGATTGATCCAGCGGGACTTGTCCCAGTCGCCGACGTTGACGACCATCCGCATCGAGGGCGCCCAGATCACGCTGTAGTCGCCCGCCGCGTTCCAGCCGGTGGCGTTGACCGCCGCCTCGCCGCCGCCCAGGTTCCACGGGCCGCGGTTGAGCACGAACTGCAGGAAGCCGGGACCCTCGGTGCCGAGCGTCTGGTTCTTCAGCGTCAGCTGGTGCAGCCTGCCCCAGCTCCAGCTGGTGGCGTCCTTGCCGAGCTTGGCCGTCAGCTCCCAGCGGGCGTCCTCCATGGCCCGGGCCAGCAGCTGGTCACGGGTGACGGTGGCGGCGTCCGTACGGCTGGCCGGGGAGTGCCACCACTCGTTCTTCTCGTCCTTGAGGATCCTGCGTACGACCTCGAACCAGCGGTCGCCGCCGTCCGGCTGCGCCGAATCGGTGTCGCGCTGGCCGCACTCGCGCACCCGCTTGGTGAGCTCGTCGTCCGGGGCCGTGCTGTCGGCGGGGCGGACATTGAGGCACTCGTCCTCGACCCGCAGCTCCTTGGGCAGCTTGTTGCCGAAGGCGAGCTTGAGGACATTGCGCCAGACCACGTTGAAGTACGCGGCGGCACCGGAGTCCGGCTCCTGGGTGTAACGCCAGCCCTCCAGCAGCTTCTGCGCCTCACGGACGTACGGGTCCGAGATGTCGATCTTCAGCAGATACGGGGTCAGCAGCTTGGCGATCTCGCTGCTGTTGTCCATCTGCATGGTGCGCATGTCTTCGGTCGAGATCTTCCCGCCGCCCTGGATCTTCAACTCGATGAGGTCGTTGATCCGCCGGCTGCGGGTGCCGTAGCCGTAGTCCTTGGTGATCAGATACGGATACTTCTTGGCGTCGGTCACAGCCTGGTTGGCCGTGACGATGTAGCCACGCTTGGGGTTCAGTTCATACGGCAGCTCGTCGAAGGGGATGTAGCCCTTCCACTTGTACTTGGGGTTCCAGCCCGGGGCGGGCGTCGTGCCGTCACCCTCCGCGCGGATCGGGATCGTGCCGGGCGCCTGGTAGCCGATATTGCCCTTGGCGTCGGCGTAGACCAGGTTCTGCGAGGGGACCTCGAAGTTCTTGGCCGCCGCGCGGAAGGTGGCGAAGTCCTTGGCGCGGTCGAGCGCGAAGACGGCGTCCATGGACCTGCCGGCCTGCAGGGCGGTCCACTGCAGCGCCACCCCGTAGCCGGCACCGCGGTCCGGGGCAGTGGAGACGGGGGCCTTCTGGCCGACCTTCTCCAGCTCGTCGCTGCGGTCGGAGACCAGCGGGCCGTGCTCGGTGGAGCGGACCGTGATCTTCCTGTCGGAGCCGCCCGCGACCTTGATGACCTCCTCGCGGGTGGTCAGCCGCCTCTTCTCGGTGCCCACCTGGTAGCTGTCGCCGGTGAGCTTCTCCAGGTACAGGTCGGTGACGTCCGCGCCGAGATTGGTGAAGCCCCAGGCGATGTCCTGGTTGTGACCGATGATCACGCCCGGCATGCCGGAGAAGGTGTAGCCGGCGACGTCGTACTGGCAGGAGGCCGAGACGCTTCGGCAGTGCAGGCCCATCTGGTACCAGAGGGAGGGCAGCTGCGGCGCGAGGTGCGGGTCGTTGGCCAGCATCGGCTTGTTGGTCGTCGTGTACCGGCCGGAGACGACCCAGGAGTTGGAGCCGATGCCGTTGCCGCTGGGACCCAGCAGGGCGGGGATCGTGTCCAGGGTCTCGGAGAGTGCGGCCAGCTGGGAGTTGAGGCCCTGCGCGGCGCCCTGCGCACTGTTGCCGCCACGGTTGCTGCCGCCGTTGCCGGAAATGTCCGACTGCTTGGCATTCGGGTCGAACTTGCCGGTGGCGGGATTGACCCCGCCCCTGTCGACGATCGGCTTGTTCCTGTCGTACGGATAGGCCGGATACAGATCCTTGATCTGCTTCTGGCTCAGCCTGCTGGTCAGCAGCGAGCGGTCGATCTCCTCCTGCATGTTGCCGCGCAGGTCCCAGGCCATCGCCTTGAGCCAGGCCACCGAGTCGACGGGCGTCCACTTCTCGGGCTTGTAGTCGTTCTCGAACTCGAGCGCGGCGTACTCGACGGAAAGGTCCCTGCCCTCGCGACCCTTGAGATAGGCGTTGACGCCGTCCGCGTACGCCTGGAGGTACTTCTTGGTGGCCGGCGAGAGCTTGGTGTCGTACTCCTGCTGCGCCACCCGGCGCCAGCCGAGCGTACGCAGAAAGGAATCGGTCTCGACCTGACCGGAACCGAACATCTCGGAGAGCCGGCCGGCCGTCATATGACGGCGTACGTCCATCTCCCAGAAGCGGTCCTGCGCCTGGACGAACCCCTGGGCGCGGAACAGGTCTTCGTCGCTGTCCGCATAGATCTGCGGGATTCCGTAGCCGTCGCGCTTGACCTCGACCTGGCCCTTGAGGCCTTCGAGTTTGATGGTTCCGGTGGTCTGCGGGAACGAGGCGCGCACCGTACTGATGCTCCACCACGTGCCGTATCCGACACCCGCGACAAGCGCCAGCACCAGGACGATCACGAGCAGGCGGGCGCGTCGCCCCTTCTTCTTCTTGGGGGAAGAGGCGGTTGTGTTGGCGGGCATCGCTGTCCTTCGAGGCGCAGGCTGGTCCTGGAGTGCTGGAGCAACCATAGGCGCAGCGTCCGACGGGCCCGGACGCGGTATCCGAAAGGCAGCACCCGGCTCCCGAACAAACGATCTCCCGAGTAAAGGAAACGTTAAAGATTAGGTAAGGTAACGAAGTGTCGCCGGCCGGTGGAACGATCCGGCATGTACGCGCGAGGGGAAGGATCGGCCACTGACTGTCCACCAGCTCAACGAACTCCTGCTCATCTGCTCGCTGGTCCTGCTCATCGCCGTGGCGGCGGTCCGCATCTCCTCCCGCAGCGGGCTCCCCAGCCTGCTCCTGTATCTCGGGATCGGGATCGCCATCGGGCAGGACGGCATCTTCGACGTCAAGTTCGACGACGCCCGACTGACGCAGGTGATCGGCTATGCCGCGCTTGTGGTGATCCTGGCCGAGGGTGGCCTGGGCACCAAGTGGAAGGAGATCAAACCCGCGTTGCCCGCGGCGGTCGTGCTGTCGACCGTCGGCGTCGCGGTGAGCGTGGGCGTCACTGCCGCGGGAGCGCACTATCTGGTCGGGCTCGAGTGGCGGCAGGCGCTGATCATCGGTGCGGTCGTGTCATCGACGGATGCCGCGGCGGTCTTCTCCGTACTGCGCAGGGTGCCGCTGCCGTCCCGGGTGACCGGTGTGCTGGAGGCCGAGTCGGGCTTCAACGACGCCCCTGTGGTGATCCTGGTGGTGGCCTTCTCCACGGCCGGACCGATCGACGACTGGTACGTCCTGGTCGGCAAGATCGCGCTGGAGCTGGCGATCGGCGCGGGCATCGGACTCGCGGTGGGCTGGCTGGGCGCCTTCGGGCTGCGGCATGTGGCGCTGCCCGCATCGGGTCTCTACCCGATCGCCGTGATGGCGATCGCGGTGGTGGCGTACGCCGCCGGCGCCATGGCGCACGGCAGTGGCTTCCTCGCCGTCTATCTCGCCGCCGTGGTGCTCGGGAACTCCCGGCTGCCGCACGCGCCCGCGAACCGCGGCTTCGCCGAGGGCCTGGGCTGGATCGCCCAGATCGGCATGTTCGTCCTGCTCGGACTGCTGGTGACCCCGCACGAGCTGACCGAGGACTTCTGGACCGCGGTGGTCGTGGGCCTCGTGCTGACCATGGTCGCGCGGCCGCTGGAGGTCTTCGTCAGCCTGCTGCCCTTCCGTATTCCATGGCGCGAGCAGGTGCTGATGTCCTGGGCGGGGCTGCGCGGAGCCGTGCCGATTATTCTCGCGACCATCCCGACGGTGGCCGGCATCGAGGGCAGCGACCGGATCTTCAACATCGTCTTCGTCCTGGTCGTCGTGTACACCCTGGTCCAGGGACCGACCCTGCCGTGGCTGGCGCAGGCGCTGGGCCTCGGCCGCTCCGACGACGCCTCCGACCTGGGCATCGAGTCCGCGCCCCTGGAGCGGCTGCGCGGGCATCTGCTGTCGGTGGCGATCCCGGAGGAGTCGCGCATGCACGGCGTGGAGGTCGCGGAGCTGCGGCTGCCCGCCGGGGCGGCGGTCACCCTGGTCGTACGTGACGGGAAGAGCTTCGTACCGCTGCCGTCCACCGTGCTGCGGCGGGGCGACGAGCTGCTGGTGGTGGCGACCGATCCGGTACGGGACGCGGCCGAGCGGCGGCTGCGGGCGGTCGGACAGGGCGGAAAGCTGGCCGACTGGCTGGGGACGGGTGGAAACACCGAGGGAAGACCCGGTTAATCACAGGCGGACCTTCGAGAATGTGAGCCATTTCCCAGGGACGATCCCGAGATCCCCTGTACGATGAAGGCACACTGATCGACCAACTCTGCCTGACGCAGAGCTGGCGCGACCGTATGGCGGCCGCGGAGCCCTCTCAGCGGCCCCGGTATCTACCGCAGTTCAGCGCAAGAGGACAGCTCTCGGCGGCTCGGGTGCGTCTCGTACCACAAGTACGACGCGTACTTCAGGAGCGCTACCAGGCGGCAGAAAGGCACGGACCGTGGCATCCACGGTCAAGAACCGTCCTGGATACGGGCAGCTTCTGCGCACCCCCGGCGCCTGGACATTCCTGCTCCCCGGCTTTCTGGCACGCCAGCCCTTCGCGATGCTGACCATCGGCATCGTCCTGCTGGTGCAGCACACCACCGGCTCGTACGCCAGCGCCGGCGTGGTGGCCGCCGTCACCGGCGTCTCCATGGCACTGTTCGCACCGCAGAGCGGCAAGCTCGCGGACCGCTTCGGGCAGCGGGCGGTCCTGGTGCCCGGCGTCCTGCTGCACACCGCGTCCGTCTCCGCGCTCATCGCGCTCGCGCTGTCGGGCGCTCCCCTGTGGGCCCTGTTCGCGGCAGCTGTTCCGACGGGTGCCTCCGTCCCCCAGATCGGCCCGATGGTGCGGGCCCGCTGGGCCGCCAAGCTGGAGGGCTCGCCGCTGATGACGACCGCGGCCGCCTTCGAGTCCGTGACGGACGAGTTCACCTTCGTCGTCGGACCGGTGCTGGCGACCGCGCTCAGCACGGGTGTTCACCCGGCCGGCGGACTGATCGCGGAGGCGGTGCTGACGCTCGCCGGCGGTCTGTTCTTCGCGGCCCAGAGCCGTACGCAGCCCCAGCCGAGCCGTGCCGCGGGGCACGCGCGCGTGGAGCATGCGTCCGCCCTGTCCATCCCCGGCGTACGCGTCCTGGCCGTGGCCTTCCTCGGCATCGGCTCCGTCTTCGGCGGAATGCAGGTCGCGCTGACCGCCTTCTCCGAGGAGATCGGCAACCCCGGGGCCAACGGTCTGCTCTACGGGATCTTCGCGGCCGGCAACATGCTCGCGGGCATCGCCTGCGGCGCGATCGCCTGGAAGAGCGGGCCGCGGCGCCGGATGGTGCTCGGTTACGCCGGGCTGACGCTGGCCGCATCCGCGCTGTGGGCCGTGCACTCCGTGGCACTGCTGGCCGGGCTCGGGCTGCTGGTCGGCCTCTGCATCGCTCCGGCCCTGATCGGCGGCTACACCCTGGTCGAGTCGCTGGTGCCCGCATCGGCCCGTACCGAGGCCTTCACCTGGCTGACGGGCGCCGTCGCGCTCGGTCAGGCGGCGGCCGTGACGGTGACCGGACGGCTGGCCGACGAGCACGGTGCGAGCGCCGCGTTCGTGGTCCCGCTGGTGGGCACCGCACTGGCTCTGATCACCCTCCTGGCCCTTCGCTCGCGGCTCTCGCCGAGGGCCCCCGGGCGGATCGCCGCGCGTGGGATGGGTCACCGAGTGCCGGTGACGGTGGACTGATCCAGCGGAATACGTCACTATGGACCGTCGTTAGCACTCATTGAGTGAGAGTGCCAGGAGGAAGACACAGTGCCGACCTACCAGTACCAGTGCACCGAATGCGGCGAGGGCCTCGAGGCGGTGCAGAAGTTCACCGATGATGCCCTGACCGTATGCCCCAACTGCGAGGGACGCCTGAAGAAGGTGTTCTCGGCAGTCGGCATTGTCTTCAAGGGATCCGGCTTCTACCGCAACGACAGCCGCGGCTCGTCGTCGAGCAGCTCGCCCGCGTCGTCGGGCGCGTCGACGCCTTCCTCGGGTGCGAAGTCGTCCGACTCGAAGTCGGCGGCTTCCACGTCGGCGAACGGCTCCGGCTCGTCCTCGGGCTCCGCATCCTCCTCGTCGAGCACCAGCGGCAGCTCCGCCGCCTGACGCCCGCTTTCCCAGGACCCTGCCGTTGTGTACGGCGGGGTCCTCGGCGTGTGCGGCCGCTTCCACGGGCAGCCTCCCCCCGCGTTTTCGCGTACGGATAATGTGGCGGCCATGGCGACCAACGCGAGCGAACTCTCCGGCACCCCTTCCGCTGAGATCGGTGTCATTGGCGGCTCGGGGTTCTACTCCTTCCTGGAGGACGTGACGGAGGTCCAGGTGGACACTCCGTACGGCAGCCCGAGCGACTCCTTGTTCTTCAGCGAGATCGCGGGGCGGAAGGTCGTCTTCCTGCCCCGGCACGGACGCGGCCACCATCTGCCGCCGAACCGCATCAACTACCGCGCCAACCTGTGGGCGCTGCGCTCGGTCGGCGTACGACAGGTGCTCGGGCCGTGCGCGGTCGGCGGGCTGCGGCCGGAGTACGGGCCGGGGACGCTGCTCGTACCGGACCAGTTCGTGGACCGTACGCAGGCGCGCGTGCAGACCTTCTACGACGGCTATCCGCTGCCGGACGGGTCCATGCCCAATGTGGTGCATGTGTCGACGGCCGACCCGTACTGTCCCGAGGGGCGCAAGGCCGCGCTGGCCGCGGCGCGCGGGCAGGACTGGGAGCCGGTGGACGGCGGGGCGCTGGTGGTGGTCGAGGGGCCGCGCTTCTCCACCCGGGCCGAATCACTGTGGTACCGGTCGATGGGCTGGTCGGTGGTCGGCATGACCGGGCACCCGGAGGCAGTGCTCGCCCGTGAACTGGCGCTCTGCTACACGTCGATGACCCTGGTGACGGACCTGGACGCGGGGGCCGAGTCGGGCGAGGGCGTCTCCCACGGGGAGGTGCTGAAGGTCTTCGCCGCCAATGTGGAGCGGCTGCGGACGGTGCTGTTCGACGCGGTGGCGGGGCTGCCGGTGGACGGGGAGCGGAACTGTCTGTGCATGCGGGCGCTGGACGGCCTCGATCCGGGGATACAACTGCCGTAGACCCACGCGCGGGTGAGGGAGTTGTCCACAGCGCCGGGGTTGTCCACAGGCGTCTGCGGGATTCGGGCGGACGGTGGATCGTGAGGAGCGATCGGTCCAACTCCCTTCTCACTGCAGGCGGTGTGTGTCATGTCGTTCCTTCCTCCCGCGTCTGTTCCTCCGTCGTCCCTTCCCTCGTCGCCCCTTTCCCCGTCGTCCCGTCCCTCGTCTTCGGGTCGCTCCCCGTCTTCGGGTCTCCCGACTTCCCCGGCTCCGGAGCCTGTCGGTGTGCCGCCCTTCGCGCCGCTGCGGGTGCGCGGTGGGGCCCACAGGCTGCGGCGGGCGATGCGGCGGCGACGGCGTGCGCTGGCGGCCGGGCTGGCCATGACTGCAGCGGCACTCGCCGCTTCGGGCGCGCGTGGTGCGGACGCTCCGGGGCCGGACAAGCCGGACAGTCCGGGGGCCGGTGCGCCGGCGGCCGCCCATCGCGAACCACGGCCCGCCGCCGAGATGGTGTCGGCTCCGGTGCGTATCGCCGATGCCGCGACCGTGCGGCTGCTGCGCCCGGGAGACAGGGTCGATGTGATCGCCGCCGCCAACTCCCCTGCGGGTGAAGCATCTGAGGCGCGCGTGGTGGCATCGGGGGCCCGGGTGACCGAAGTTCCCCGCACCTCGGAGGCTGTCGGGGACGGCGGCGCGCTGGTGGTACTGACCGTTCCGCGCGCCACCGCGGCTGCGCTTGCGGGCGCGAGCACGACATCGAGGCTGGCGGTGACGGTGTGCTGAGCTGTTGGACAGCGCAGGCACGTGGTGCCGTAAGTTGCGGAACGTTTGGTTCCATGACCTGCACGTGCGAAGAGAGGCTCAGCGGTGAGCGAGAAGAAGGTCAGCGTCCTGGAGGGCTTCAAAGCCTTCCTGATGCGCGGCAATGTGATCGACCTGGCCGTCGCCGTCGTCATCGGCGCGGCGTTCACCCAGATCGTGAACTCCGTGGTGAAGGGCGTGATCAACCCGGTGGTCGGTGCGTTCGGCACGCGGGAACTGGATGCCTACAGCTCCTGCCTGAAGGGCACCTGCAAGGTGGTGAACGGCGAGGTGGACGGCATCAAGATCCTGTGGGGCTCGGTGCTCAGCGCCACGCTGACCTTCGTGATCACAGCAGCCGTCGTCTACTTCCTGATGGTGCTGCCCATGTCGAAGTACCTGGCCAGGCGGGCGGCCCGGGACGCGGCCAAGGAAGGCGCGAAGGAAGTGGTCGAGCTGACCGAGCTCGAGGTCCTGAAGGAGATCCGGGACGCCGTGGTGGCCCAGCGGGGTTCAGGGCACGACCAGCGGTAGCGAGAGCTCAGATGTGGTGGGGCGGCTTCTCGTCGAGGAAGCGCGCCAGATCGGCCGCACTGTCACCGCCCGCGAGAGGCCGCTCGCCCCACCCCCGGTCCGTATCGTCCGAGGATTGCTGGTCCAGCGGATCGTCGAAGATCAGTTGCGGTCGTGGGGACTGCTGCCGCGGCTGCTCCGCATCACGCGGTCCGGGGGCGGGGGCGGTGCTCATACGTCCAGGGTACGGCGGCGGGCGGGGCCCGTCAGCGCCGGCGAGGCGATCCGGCCCCGCCCGGGCGTCCCGCCGGTCCCGCCCGAGAGTGGGCGAAGCCTCCCGGCGGTCCCGCCCGGCCCGTCCCGGCTCTTCGCGCGTCTCCGGGGTCCCTCGCTCACCCTCTGCTGTGCTTGGCGCATGACTCACACGCCCGGCGCCGACCGGCCACCGACGTCGTCGAATCCCTCGAGGCCCCTGCGGCCGCTCGTCGCCCGGCGGCGTGACGAGGAGCACCGGGCCGCCACGCCTCTCGAGTTGTTCTTCGACCTCTGTTTCGTCGTCGCGATCGCCCAGGCCGGTGTGCAGCTGGTGCATGCCCTCGCCGAGGACCACGTGGGGGACGGCGTTCTCAACTACGCGATGGTGTTCTTCGCCGTCTGGTGGGCGTGGATGAACTTCACCTGGTTCTCGTCGGCGTACGACAACGACGACGTCCTCTACCGCGTGGTCACCCTCGTCCAGATCGCCGGAGTCCTGATCCTCGCCGCCGGAGTCTCGCGCGCGTTCGAGGACCATGACTTCCTGGTCGTCTGGCTGGGCTACATCGTGATGCGCATCGCGCTGACCTCGCAGTGGCTGAGGGCCGCGCGGTCCGCTTCAGGCGCCGAGCGGACCATGGCCCTGCGGTATGCGGGCGGCGTGATCCTCTGCCAGATCGGCTGGAGCGCCCTGCTGTTCGCGCCCGAGTCGGCCCGGGGCTGGATCTTCCTGGTGATGGCGATCGCCGAGATGTGCGTGCCTGCGTACGCGGAGCAGGACTTCCACACCAACTGGCACCCGCACCACATCGCCGAGCGCTACGGCCTGTTCACTATCATCGTGCTCGGCGAGACGATCGCCGCGGCCACCGTCGCGGTGAAGTCCGGCGTCGACGAGAACGAGGCGCTGGGCGATCTGCTGCCGATCGCCGGGGGCGGACTCCTCATCGTCTTCGCCGCCTGGTGGATCTACTTCGTCGTTCCGGCCCATGACCGTCTCACTTCCAGCAAGGAGGGATTCCTGTGGGGTTACGGCCACTACGGGATCTTCGCGTCGGCCGCGGCGATCGGCGCGGGCATCGAGGTGTCGGTCGAGCAGGCCGTGGGCACGGCGCACATCTCGATCACCGCCGCGTCGGCTGCCGTCACCGTCCCGTCCGCCGTGTTCATGCTGCTGGTGTGGGCTCTGCACGCGCGTTACTTCAAGGAGGGCGCCGCCCAGCAGCTGATCCTTCCCGTCACCGCTGCGGCGATCCTGGCCTGTACGTTCGCGGGCGACTGGGCGGTCCTGGCCGCCGGTTTGGTCGCAGCGGCAGCGGTCGCGGTCGGCGTCACGCTCACCGCCCGGACGGCGGCCGCGGCGTGAGGGACGCCACGCGCGGGACCGTCCCGCCCCCGGGCGCTGCGCCAAGTCCCGTGGTACGCATGGTCCTCATGGCAGCACATGACACACCGACAGACGGCCCGGCGGACGGGCCGGCGAACGGCCCGGCGGGTGGGCTGACGGACGTGGCCGGGCTCCGCGTCGGCCACGCGCACGTGCCCGGCGAGCGCGCGCTCAGCGGCACCACCGTCGTCCTCGCCCCCGCGGGCGGGGCGATCGCGGCCGTGGATGTACGGGGCGGCGGCCCCGGCACCCGCGAGACCGACGCCCTAGACCCGCGCAATCTCGTCCAGCGCGTCGAAGCGGTCGTCCTGACCGGCGGCAGCGCGTACGGCCTCGAATCCGCTGCCGGTGTGATGGCGTGGCTGGAGGAGCAGGGCCGCGGCGTCCGCGTCGGCCCCGACCCCTCGCAGGTGGTGCCGGTCGTCCCGGCGGCCTGCGTGTTCGACCTGGGCCGGGGCGGCGACTGGCGGGCCAGACCGGACGCCACGACGGGACGGGCCGCTGTCGAGGCTGCAGCCCGCATGGACGAGGGCGCGCCGGTCGAGGAGGGTGGCGTCGGCGCGGGCATGGGTGCCGTGGTCGGGCAGTTCAAGGGCGGGGTCGGCACGGCGAGCGCGGTGCTGGACTCCGGGATCACCATTGCCGCACTGGTCGTGGCCAACGCCGCCGGCTCGGCGGTGGATCCGCTGACGGGTGCGCTGTACGGGTCGTACTTCGCGGGCCGCGTCGCTTATCCCTCCCCCGATGTGCATGCGGCGGCCCAGCTCCGCCTCACCGAGGCACGCGAGAAGAACGCCCCTCCCCCGCTCAACACCACCCTCGCCGTGGTCGCCACCGACGCCGTTCTCACCCGCGCGCAGGCGCAGAAGCTCGCGGGCACGGCGCACGACGGCATCGCGCGCGCCGTCCGCCCGGTCCATCTCCTCAACGACGGGGACACGGTCTTCGCCCTCGCGACCGGCGCCGTGGCGCTCGACGAGGCCAGTCCGCTCGCCCTCAACGAGGTCCTGGCGGCGGGCGCGGACGTGGTGACCCGGGCGATTGTCCGGGCGATCCTCTCGGCACGGGGTGTCGAGGGTCCGGGCGGGGTCTTCCCTTCGTACCGGGACCTGTACGACATCGACTGACGTACGGGACAACCCAGTTGCCCACAAGCGCGGGAACTTCGGCCAGTTCCCCTTCGTTTTCCTGAACCCCGGACGCGTTGTCAGACCCAGGGGCTACGTTTAGCAACCACCAAGTGACTTGCGGCGACGGCCTGGAGACCCATCTTGAACGATCCGTACGAGACTACCGAGACGCACCTCGAGCGACTCCTGGGGCGGGCGCTCAACTCGTTCGACCTGCCCGACTCGACGGTCGAACGGCTCGATTCGGCGCTGGCCCATGCCAGTTCGCTGCACTCCTCGCACCACAGCGCCGCGCTGCACCGCGCGACATACCGGCACGCCTATCTCCTCAGAGACGGCCATTCCCTCGTCCTGTGGGAGCTGGTGCACAACACCGGACGCGACGGCTCCGAGCAGCATGAGCTGTACACCGAGGAGTCGGAGGCCCGTCTCGCCGCCTCGCGCCTGCCCGCCGGTTTCCCGGGTTTCGCCGGGCATGGGTGCGGCGAGGACGCGGGGCTCGGCGTGGATCTGGACGCGGACTGGGAGCTCCTGTCCAGCCTGATGACGCCGCCCGCGACCCCGCTCCCGAGGATGTACGTCCCGGAGGACTCCGCGGACCACGCGCGCCGCGTGCTGCGCCGCGCGGAGAACGCCGACCGGCCGGGCGAGGAGACCGCGAGCCTGCTGCGGGCCGCGTTCGCCCACCACATCACGCAGGTCTTCGGCCGCCAGTGCCAGGTGGCGGGCAAGGACGCGGGCTTCACGCTCTACGAGCACGCGTTCCTGCTCCTCGACGGCACCGAAACGAGCCTGTGGGAGGTGGAGCACACGGCGACGCCGGACGGCCGCCACATGTGCGAGGTCTACGACACGGAGCGCACCGCGCGCGACGCGATGGAGCTGCGCGCGCGAGTGCGCTGACCGCGCCGCGGTCCGGCGCCGGGTTCAGCCCCGTACGACGTCCGTCCCCGCGGGCCTCTACAGATACGGCGCGGAACACCAGCGAGGCCCGGCCCGGGACGCATCCACGCGTCCCGGGCCGGGCCCGTAATCCGAGTATTCCGAGTACCCGAGCCGCTCGACCGCCTCAGTGAGCGAGCGCGGGCTCCGCCTCCCGCTCGTCCGGAAGCTCCGACTCGGCTCCCTCCACATGCTGCTTCGGCCGCGCCGGCAGCGCGAACATCACCACGAAGATCACGGCCAGCACCGCCACGACCCACCAGAGAGAGTTCTGGAACGCGTCCCCGAACGCCTTCCCCACCGCACTCGGCGCCATCCGGTCGTCGATCGACCCGAAGAAGACGACCGACACCAGACCGAGCCCGAGCGCATTGCCCATCTGCATCGTCGTGTTGATCAGCCCGGACGCCGAGCCCGAGTGCTCGCGCGGTACGTCCGAGAGGACCGCGTCCGTCAGGGGCGCCACGATCAGCCCCATCCCGGCGCCCATGACCGCCAGGGGCAGCACCATCTGCCAGGAGTGGATCGCCGTGCCGTACCGCCCGGCCTCCCAGATGTAGAGGACCAGACCCGTGGCCATCGTCAGCGCGCCCGCCTGGAGGACCTTGCGGCCGAAGCGCGGCACCAGCTTCTGGACGGACAGCCCCGCCGCCGTGGACACGGCGATGGAGAACGGCACCCCGGTCAGCCCGGCCCGCAGCGGCGACCAGCCGAGACCTATCTGCATGTACAGCGTCCAGACCAGGAAGAAGATCCCGCAGGCGATGCCGAACGTGAGCTGCACGGCGATGCCCGCGGCAAAGCTCTTCACCTTGAACAGCGACAGCTCGACCAGCGGCGAACCGTCCTTGCGGGTCTTCCTCTTCTCGTACGCCACGAAGACGGCGAAGACGAGCAGGCTGCCGGCCATGCACAGATGACCCCACAGCGGCCAGCCCAGCTCACGGCCGCGCGTCAGCGGATAGATCAGCATCAGCAGTCCGGTTGTGGCCAGCGCGACGCCGACCAGGTCGAGCCGGAGGGCCTTCGGTGCGCGGGACTCGATGATGTACTTGCGGCCCAGGATGACGCCCGCGATACCGACAGGCAGGTTGATCAGGAAGATCGGCCGCCATTCGAGGCCGAAGAGGTTCCACTGGGTCAGCAGCGCGCCGAGCAGCGGCCCGGACACCGCGCCGAGTCCGATGACCGCGCCGAACATCCCGAAGACCTTGCCGCGTTCGTGCGCCGGGAAGGTGACATGGATGATCGCCAGCACCTGAGGCACCATCATCGCGGCCGTCGCGCCCTGGAGCAGACGGGAGGCGACCAGCATGTTCTCGTCCGCCGCGAAGCCGCAGAGCGCGGAGGCGAGCGTGAAGCCGGTGATGCCGATCAGGAAGAGCCTCTTGCGGCCGTAGATGTCTCCGAGTCGTCCGCCCGTGATCAGACCGGCGGCGAAGGCGAGCGCGTATCCGGCGGTGATCCACTGGATCGCGCCGAACGACGCGCCCAGGTCCCGCTCCATGCTCGGGATCGCGATATTGACGATGGTGACGTCGACCAGATCCATGAAGGCCGCGGTCATGACGATGGCGAGAGCGATCCAGCGACGACGGTCTGAAGCCGTATCCGGTACGGCGGGCTGTGAACTCATAGAGCGATCCAGCGACGACGGTCTGAAGCCGTATCCGGTACGGCGGGCTGTGAACTCATAGGAAGAAAGTAGAGTAGATATAGGTCAGAGCATGTCCTAGATGACGGGCATCCTGGAAAACATGACGGACACTCCGGCACGACTCCTCAATCTGCTCTCCCTCCTCCAGACTCCGCGCGAGTGGCCGGGCAGCGAGCTGGCCGAGCGCCTCGAAGTGAGCCCGCGCACCATCCGGCGCGACATCGACCGGCTGCGCGACCTCGGCTATCCGGTCGAGGCGACCAAGGGGGCGATCGGCGGCTACCGCCTGGTCGCAGGCGCCGCGATGCCTCCGCTGCTCCTCGACGACGAGGAGGCCGTCGCGATCGCGGTCGGCCTGCGCGCGGGCGCGGGCCATGCCATCGAGGGCATCGAGGAGGCTTCCGTACGGGCCCTCGCCAAACTGGAACAGGTGCTGCCGTCCCGGCTGCGGCACCGGGTCACCACCCTCCAGGCTGCGACGATTCCGCTGACCCGCGGCGACGGCGCGACGATCGACCCGCACACGCTGACGGTCATCGCGGGCGCGGCGACGGGGCGTGAACGCCTGCGCTTCGGCTACCGCGCGGGCGACGGGACTCAGAGCAGACGGCAGGCCGAGCCGTATCGCCTGGTCTCGACGGGCCGCCGGTGGTATCTCGTCGCGTACGACATCGGGCGCGAGGACTGGCGTACGTTCCGCGTCGACCGGATCTCGGAGCCCTTCGCCACGGGGGCGCGCTTCGTTCCGCGGGAGCTGCCAACGGGCAGCGCCGCGGAACTGCTGGGGCACACCATGTCCCGGCAGCCGGAGCTCGACATCGACGTGAGCTTCGAGGCTCCGGCGTCGTTCGTCGCCGCGCGCCTGCCGGACACCCTGGGCGTACCGGTGGCGACGGGCGAAGCAACCTGCCGCCTGCGCACGAGGGCGGCGGACTCGCTGGAGTGGCTGGCGCTCCGACTGGCGCTGGTGGACTGCGAGTTCACGGTCCACGGACCGAGGAGCCTGGCGGAGCACATGACGGACCTGGGCGCGCGCCTGACCCGCGCCACGACGGCGCGCTGACCGTCGGGTCCGGACAGGGAAGGACCCCAGCACCGGGGGGGAGGGTACTGGGGTCCGCTTCAGGGGGCCGTTCGCGGGGCGCTTACGCCGCCGCGTCGAAGCCCGTGTCCCGCGCCATCCGCTTCAGCTCCAGGAGCGCGTGCTTCTCGATCTGCCGGATCCGCTCGCGCGTCAGGCCGTGCTGCTTGCCGACCTCGGTCAGCGTGCGCTCCCGGCCGTCCTCGATGCCGTACCGCATGCGGATGATCGAGGCCGTACGGTGATCGAGCTTGCCGATCAGGTCCTCCAGCCCCTCGCTGCGCAGCAGCGACAGCACCGACTGCTCCGGCGAGATGGCCGACGTGTCCTCGAGCAGATCACCGAACTGCGTCTCGCCCGCGTCGTCCACCGACATGTTCAGGCTGACGGGGTCGCGCGCCCAGTCGAGCACGTCGATGACGCGCTCGGGCGTCGAGCCGAGCTCCTGGGCGACCTCGGCCGGCTCCGGCTCGCGGCCCTTTTCCCTGTTGAACTCGCGCTGGACACGTCGGATCCGTCCGAGCTCCTCCACCAGGTGGACAGGGAGCCGGATGGTCCGGGACTGGTCGGCTATGGAGCGGGTGATCGCCTGGCGGATCCACCACGTGGCGTACGTGGAGAACTTGAAGCCCTTGGCGTAGTCGAACTTCTCGACCGCGCGCACCAGGCCCGCATTGCCCTCCTGGATCAGGTCGAGGAGGGGCAGCCCGCTGCGCGGATAGCGCCGCGCCACGGCCACCACGAGCCGGAGGTTGGAACGGATGAAGACGTCCTTGGCGCGCTCGCCCTCGGCGACCAGCGCCTCGAGCTCTTCGCGCGTGGCGCCGCCCGCATCGCTGTCCACCTCTTCGTCGAGGATCTGCCGGGCGTAGACACCCGCCTCGATGGTCTGGGACAGCTCGACTTCCTTGGCGGCATCGAGCAGCGGCGTACGCGCGATCTCATCGAGGTACATGCCAACCAGGTCGCGGTCGGCGATCTCCCCGCCCACGGCGCGAACGCTGCTTGCCCTGCCGGTCCCACTGGAGTCGGACTGACGGCGGGCAACGGCACGGGTTGCCATGCGAGCTCCCTTACTACGTAGGTCGCGACACCCTTCCGGGTGCCCTGCATCCGATGGAAACAACGACTGGAATCGGGACAGAATTCCCACGCCGTGGATCGATTTTCGTGATCTTGCAGTACCCTGTCGCGCCACGAGGGAGGAAGCGTGCCGCAGGATCACTCAGAGGTGCAGGTCAGGGCGGGCACGGAGGCGGATCCCGAAGCCCTCACAGAACTCCACAACCACTAGGTGCGTGAGACGCCCGTCACATTCGACACGTCCGCCTTCACGACCGATCAGCGCGCCGCCCATGGCTGCACTCCCACCCTGAAGACGGCCCCCACCGACTTTTGGTTGCTCGGGATGTCCGTTCTGCCCTACTTACTGGATACGCGACAAGCAGCGGGTACCGACCAGCCTCAGCCGAACTGGACCGACCGCTTCGCCAGGCCCATCCAGAAGCCGTCGATCACGCTCCGCCCGCTTTTGAGCTCACCCTCGGACGCCCCGAGGGCGACGAACAGCGGCGCGAAATGCTCAGTCCGCGGGTGAGCCAGCCGCCCGGCCGGTGACTTGTTCTCGAAGTCCAGCAGCGCATCCACGTCCGCCGCCGCGAGCGCCCGCTGCCCCCAGTCGTCGAACTCCACCGACCAGCCGGGAATTCCGCCCTGGCGCAGGGCCGCCAGATTGTGGGTGAAGAATCCACTGCCGATGATCAGTACGCCCTCGTCCCGCAGCGGCGCGAGCCTGCGGCCGATCTCCATCAGCTTCTGCGGATCGAGCGTGGGCATGGAGATCTGCAGTACGGGAATGTCGGCGTCCGGGAACATCTCCACCAGCGGGACGTACGCGCCGTGATCGAGCCCGCGGTCCGGGATGTCCTGTACCGGCGCACCAGCGCCACGCAGCAACTTCCGTACCGAGTCGGCGAGTTCGGGCGCGCCGGGCGCGGCATAGCGCACCCGGTAGTAGTGCTCGGGGAAGCCCCAGAAGTCGTACACCAGCGGGGCGGTCTCGACCGCGCCGAGCGCGAGCGGAGCTTCCTCCCAGTGTGCGGAGACCATCAGGATCGCCCTGGGCCGCGGCAAGGACGCGGACCAGGAGGCGAGCTGGCCGGGCCACAGAGCGTCGTCGGCGAGCGGCGGGGCGCCGTGGGAGAGATAGAGGGCGGGCATGCGCTCCGCGACAGGGGTGGAACTCATGACAGCGGCTCCCGGATTGCTTCCGGCCTCGTACGGCCTGCTTGAACTTTCAAGCTGTCCCCAGCGTAACTCCAGTTAGTTAAACTTTCAAGAATGTGGTCGTAGAGTGGGATGTATGAATACGGCATCCACGGGCGGGGGCGCCCTCGAACCGCGTTGGCTCACCGAGGACGAACAGCGCGTCTGGCGCGCCTATCTGCATGCCACCACCCTCTTCGAAGACCATCTCGACCGCCAGCTGCAGCGCGACGCCGGCATGCCGCACATCTACTACGGCCTGCTCGTCCAGCTCTCCCAGGCCCCGCACCGCCGCATGCGAATGACGGAACTGGCCATCGATGCCAAGATCACCCGCTCCCGGCTCTCGCACGCGATCGCGCGCCTGGAGAGGAACGGCTGGGTCCGTCGCGAGGACTGCCCCTCCGACAAGCGCGGGCAGAACGCGGTCCTGACGGACGAGGGCTTCAAGATCCTTCAGAAGACCGCGCCAGGACATGTCGAGGCCGTACGCCAGGCCATGTTCGACCGGCTCACGCCCGAGCAGGTGGAGCAGCTGGGCGCGATCATGCGGATCCTGGCCGAAGGGCTCCAACCGCAGGACTCGGGCGCCGACCTGCCCTGGCTGCGCTGACCCGCGAGCCCTCAGCCCGCACCCCGCACCCCGCGCAACGCCCGCACCCGCACGTCCACCGGCATCCGTGCGGCACGCGAAGGGCCCCGCCCGGGTTCACCCCGGGCGGGGCCCTGTCCGCTCAATGACCTCGTCGCACGCCTCAGTGCGCGACGACGGGAACCTTGATCTCGTCCTCGACACCGTCACCCGAGGCCGCGGTGACCGAACCGGCCCCCGGGCGCCCGGTGTTGATCAGCGTGAAGGCGATCGTGGCTGCGGCCGCGAGGATGCCGACCGCCCACCAGATGGCGTTCGAGTAGCCGTGGACCATGGCCTGCGCCTGCAGCAGCTGCTGGTTGGTGGCACCCGCCGCGTGAGAGGCGACGTACGCGGTCGTGGCCGAGGCCGCGATCGTGTTCAGCAGCGCCGTACCGATCGCGCCGCCGACCTGCTGCGAGGTATTCACCATCGCGGAGGCGACACCGGCGTCCTCCGGACGCACCCCGTGCGTGGCCAGAGACATGGCCGGCATGAAGGCCGTACCCATGCCCAGACCCAGCAGCAGCTGCGCCGGCAGGATCAGACCGGCGTACGAGGAGCCGACCTCCAGCTGCGTGAGCATCAGCATGCCGGCACCAGCGACCAGGAAGCCCGGGCCCATCAGCAGCCGCGGCGCCACCCGGGTCATCAGCCGGGCACCGATCTGCGTCGAGCCGGTGATCATGCCCGCGATCATCGGGAGGAAGGCGAAGCCGGTCATGACCGGCGAGTAGTCCTTCACGATCTGCAGGTAGAAGGTGAGGAAGAGGAAGAGCCCGAACATCGCGATGATCGCGAGGCCCAGCGAGAGATAGACACCGCCGCGGTTGCGCTCGGTGATGACGCGCAGCGGCAGCAGCGGCGCCTTGACCTTGGACTCGGTGAAGACGAACCCGGCGAGCAGCACGGCGGATGCGACGAACATGCTCACGGTCAGGCCGTCGGACCAGCCGGCGGACTCGGCGCGCGTGAAGCCGTAGACGAGGGTGACCAGGCCCAGGGTGGACAGGACGACACCGGGGATGTCGAGGGTGGAGCGGTTGCGGGTGCCTGCCGGCTCACGGATGACGAAGTACGCGCCCGCAGCGGCGATGACCGCGAACGGGATGTTGACGAAGAACGTCCAGCGCCAGTTGAGGTACTCGGTCAGCACACCACCGAGGATCAGGCCGACGGCGCCGCCGCCACCGGCGATCGCACCGTAGATACCGAAGGCCTTGGCGCGCTCCTTGGCGTCGGTGAACATCACCGCGAGCAAGGAGAGCGCGGCCGGGGCGAGCAGCGCGCCGAAGGCACCCTGCAGTGCACGGGAGCCGAACATCATCGCCTCGCCGGTGGCCGCGCCACCGAGCGCGGATGCCGCCGCGAAGCCGAGCAGCCCGACCACGAAGGTCCGCTTACGGCCCCAGAGGTCGGCGATGCGCCCGCCGAAGAGCAGCAGACCGCCGAAGGCCAGGGCATAGGCCGTGATGACCCACTGCTTGTTGCCGTCCGAGATTCCGAGGTCCAACTGGGCGTGGGGGAGTGCGATGTTCACGATCGTCGCGTCCAGCACCACCATCAGCTGGGCCAGGGCGATGAACACCAGGGCTTTCCAGCGGCTGGGGTCCGGAAGCGATATATCGGGGATACCGGCTGTTTTTGACATGGCTGTAGTCACCTAAGGGTGCGGAGAGGTCAAAACGGACGTGGTCAGAGAGACGTGATCAAGAGGTGTAGGGAGACCTGCGAAGCCAACGGAGTCAATCGGCGCGCAGGTCCTCCAAGGTCGCTGCCGTGCCCGGCAGTTCGGAGCGCGCCGGCGCTTCGAGTCCGTCGAGGAACAGCGCCAGATGGCGATGGGCGAACCGGTCGATGTTCAGGCACGGGGTGCCCGGCAGCGGCCGGGTGAGCTGGGAGAGAGCCACGAGCAGATCTCCGACGGCGACATCGGCGCGGAGTCGGCCCTGCTCCTGGGCGCGGTCGAAGAGGCTCCCGACGACCTCTTCGAGGCGCGCGCTCTCACGGGTCAGATCGGGATGGGACTTGTCGAAGGCGCCCGACAGCAGCGGGCACAGCGCCCCGATCCGTTCGTCGGCGGCCGCGTGGGTGAAGCGCCGCAGCGCCTCGAACGCGTCCGCCTCCTCGGCGGCGGCGTCGAGCGCCTGCTGCTTCGTACGGGTGAGGACAAAAAGGACAACCTCATGGATGAGGGCGTCCCGGTCCGGGAAGTGGCGGTACAGCGTGGCGTTGCCGACGCCGGCGCGGCGGGCGATCTCGTCGAGCGGGACGTCCGGTCCGAACTCCACGAAGGTCTCGCGCGCCGCCGTCACGATCCGCTCCCGGTTCCGCAGGGCGTCGGCCCGCGGCCGGGTGACGCGGCGCGCTTCGGTGTCGGCGGCGGGGCTCACGGCTCCACTCCCTTTCGTGACTGCTTCATATCTCTACGTAAGCGGGGATCGTTTCCCCGTTTCGCGGGGACACGAGGTCAAACGGGGAAACCATCCCCGGTTATTTCCTGCATTCGATGTGACCTGCGTCACACACCTCTCGCGGGAAATACCCACGATCGGACCAGCCCCGCGCGCGTCCCGCCACGGCCCGTCACAGGCTGATCGCACAAGCGCAGCCAGGGTCCGGCCTGCTGCCGCGGAGCCGAAGGGCGTTTGCATGAAGCCGACGCGCCACCGGATACGCAGAATCAGCAGAACCGGCAGAAGCAGTACGCGCAGGACACGCGGCACAGAGGGTCGGGACGGACGCGGAACAGACGGTAGGGGCGGACGCGGCAGATCCCGCCGGGTCGGCACCCTAGGCGCCCTCGCCTCCCTCGCGCTCGCAGCCCTCACCACGGCGAGCGCCACACTCCCGGCCCCCACCCGCGCCTCCGCGGGCCCGGTGGCCACCGCAGACGAGTCGGTGCTCGGGCCGTGCCGGATCGGCTCCACGCTGGGCGTCCAGATGTCGGAGGGCATGCCGACCCCGCCCGGCTACTCCCGCTCGACAGGCGAGGTCAACGCCCTCAACCTGATGATCGACTTCCCGGACGCGCAGGGTCCCGGGCGCGCGCTGGACCGGCTCGCGGAGTTCTTCCCGCAGACCACGGACTGGTTCCGCACCAGTTCGTACGGTCGCCTCACCTACCGTCCGCACGCCCCGATCACCGACTGGCTGCGGATGCCGATACCGTTCGCCGCGTACGGGATACAGCGCGGCTCCCCCTATGAACCGGGCTACCGCCAGCTGGTGCAGGACATCGCGGCCGCGGCCGACCCGGTGGTGGACTTCAGCGCGTACGACCTGGTCAACATACTGGTCACGCCGAATGCCGGGCCCTCGGCGCTGGACACGGTGCTGTCCGTGACCTTCTCCGGCAACGAAGAGGCACCCATGGCGGACGGCGTGCCGCTGGCCAACACGTCCTTCGTCTACAGCCGCCAGGACGACGGCTCCGGCTCGTACGCCGAGACGGGCTATCGCGTCCTGCCCCATGAGAACGGCCATGTCTTCGGACTGCCCGACCTCTACACCGCCGACGGCGGGGGCGCCGTCGGCCACTGGGACATCATGTCCGAGGACTGGGGGGCGAACAACGACCTGCTCGGCTGGCACAAGTGGAAGCTGGGCTGGCTGGACGCCGGCCAGATCGGCTGCGCGTCCGCGCCCGGCACGACGGAGTACGAGCTGACACCGCTGGCCACCTCGGGCGGCTCGAAGATGGCGATCGTCCCACTGAGCGAGGACTCGGGGTACGCGGTGGAGGTGCGCACCCGGGCGGGCAACGACGAGGCCGTGTGCGAGCCGGGCGTACTGATCTACAGCGTGAAGTCCGACATAGACACCGGGCAGGGACCGGTGACGGTCGCGGACAGCAAACAGAACAGCGGCGGCTGCACGCGCCGCCCCAATGTGCACGCGGAACTGTCGGACGCGCCGTACCGGCCGGGCCAGACCTTCGCCGACCGGAAGCACGGCATCCGCATCGCCGTGCTCGGGGAGAAGGACGGCACCTACCGGGTGCGCGTCACCCGTTCCTAGGGAATGTCCGCGACCGGGACCCGCTGCTCGCCCAAGAGGCCGCGCAGCTCCCGCTTGAGGATCTTCCCGGTCGGATTCCGGGGCATCGGCTCGTCCCGTACGAAGACATGCGCCGGCACCTTGAAGGCGGCGAGCGTGCGGCCGACATGCGCGCGCAGCCCGTCCACGGTGACCGCGGCCCCGGGGCGCAGCTGAACGACGGCCGCGACCTCCTCGCCGAGCTCGGGGTGCGGAACGCCGAGCACGGCCGCGTCGGCGACCTCCGGGTGGTCGTGCAGGACCGCCTCGACCTCGACGCAGTACACGTTCTCGCCGCCCCGGATCACCATGTCCTTGAGCCGGTCGACGATGCTGACCCGCCCCTCGCGCACGGTCGCCAGATCACCGGTCCTGAACCAGCCGTCCTTGAAGGCGGCGGCGGTCGCGACCGGGTCGTTCCAGTACCCGCGCACCAACGCCTGCCCGCGCAGCCACAGTTCACCGACCTCGCCCTCGGGCAGCGGCTGCCCGCCCGGTCCGGCGACGCACACCTCGGTGGCGGGGGTCGGCCGCCCCACGCTGCCCGGGTGCTCGCGGTATCCGGCACCGAAGTTGGCGAGTACGCCGCCGCTGGTCTCGGTGAGTCCGTAGCCGTTGCGCGGCTCGATCCGCTGCCCGTAGCGGGCCGTCATCCGGGCCACAAGACCGGGCGGGGCCGCGGCACCGCCGGTGTTGAGATGCGTGAGCGTCTCCAGCCGCGAACCGGTCCGCTCGGCCGCGTCCAGCAGTTGAAGCGCGGTGGTCGGCACGCCGGAGTAGTGCGTGACGCGATGCCGCTCGATGAGCGCGAGGGCCTGCTCGGCGTCCCACTTCCTCATCAGTACGAGACTCCCGCCGACCGCCATCGTCGAATACAGCGTGGTGAACGCGGCCACATGGAAGAAAGGGAACGTCATCAGCGTCACCGGCGCGGGTCCCTGCCCGGGCATCACCCCGCGTGCGAGGGACGCGGCGGCGGCGTAGTACCGCGGATTGAGCGCGGCCCCGGCCTGTGCGAGCTGGGTGGCGACGGCGCCTTTGGGCCGGCCCGTCGTCCCGGACGTATAGATGATCGTGGCGTCGTCCTCGGCACGCACTTCGACCTCGGGTGGCGCGAGAGCGGGGTCGTCCACCGGCGCGTACGCCTCGAAGCCTTCCTCCGCCGCACCGTGGAAGACGACCCCGGGCACCTGGTGCCGCAGGGCCCAGGCCCGCACGCGCGGCAGCCGCTCACCGTCCACGAGGAGCACCGTGGGCGAGCAGTCGTCGA
Source organism: Streptomyces sp. NBC_00885 (assembly GCF_045207475.1). Lineage (NCBI taxonomy): Bacteria > Bacillati > Actinomycetota > Actinomycetes > Kitasatosporales > Streptomycetaceae > Streptomyces > Streptomyces sp. NBC_00885. The sequence goes on along the minus strand of NZ_CP108796.1, from coordinate 4,946,014 downwards.
GCGCGTACATGAACTCGTCCTCGGTCCACCAGGCATTGAGCGGCACGGCAACGATCCCCGCCAACTGGGCGGCCCAGAAGGCGACTTGCCACTCGGGGTGATTGCGCATGGCGACGACGGCCCGGTCGCCGGGACGCAGCCCGTACACGTCGACGAGCCGCCGGGCGAGCGCGCATGCCTCGGCGAAGAACTCCCCGTAGGTCAGACTCCGGCTCTCCGCCACGAGAAAGGGCCGGTCGCCGTACGCCCAGGTGACCTCGACGAACTCCCGCAGGGTCCGCGGCCCGTCGGCGTAGAGCAGCCCGCCGTCCTCACCCCGTACGACGGCGAAGGGCGCGCCGGGGGCGGTGAGTATCGCTTCGGGAATGGCGGGGGAATCGGAGTGCGGCACGGGCGAGACGCTATGACGCAGTGCGGGCGGCGTCAAGGTCGGTGTATTGGCCAACGAGCGCGCCCTGGCCCGGTCAGCCGGTGCCGGTCACATTGACCGTCAGACGGCGCAGCAGACGCATCGCTTCCTGCATCTCGTCGGGCGCCAGCCCCATCGCGTCACCGATGGCGGCGGGAACCGTCCTGGCCCGCTCGCGCAGCGCCAGCCCTTCACCGGTCGGGCTGACCACGACCACCCGCTCGTCGTCGGCGCGACGCTCGCGCTTGAGCAGTCCGTTCGCCTCCAGGCGCTTGAGGAGCGGCGTCAGAGTCCCGTAGTCCAGGTGAAGGGAGGCTCCCAGCTCCTTGACGGGCACTCCGTCCGTCTCCGAGCCGTGTTCCCACAGCACGAGCATCACCAAGTACTGGGGATAGGTCAGCCCGAGCACCTCCAGCAGCGGGCGGTACCGGCCGGTGACCGCGCGCGAAGCCGCGTACAGGGCGAAACACAGCTGGTCGTCCAGGAGCAGGGAGGCATCGCCCCCGAGCTCGGCGGACGGGGCGGCCTGGGCCGACCGGGCGGCGCTCATCCGGGCCTCCTGCTTCCTTCTCTTCCTGGCTTCTTGCTGTTTCCTGCTGCTTCGTACTGCTTCTTCCTGACGTGCAACGCCCCAGCCTACCTTCCCCTATCACCAAAGTTACTCGTGGACGTTTAGCTTGTGCACAATGAAATCGTGCGCTAGCTTTCTGGTCACACACCACCACGAGGAGTGCGACATGAGCGCGAACACCGTCCGTCCCGTCCTCGAACCGGCCGCCGCCGCGTTCGCCGGAGCCACCGCCAACCCGCCGTTCCTCTTCGAACTCGCCCCCGGCGAGGGGCGCAAGGCGGTGGACGAGGTGCAGTCGGCCGAGATCGCAAAGCCGGACGTGGACGAGGAGTGGGTGACCGTCCAGGGCGGGCCCACCGGCACGGTCCGCGCCCGCATCGTCCGGCCCGTGGATGCCACGGGCACCCTGCCGGTGATCCTCTACATCCACGGCGCCGGCTGGGTCTTCGGCAACGCCCACACCCATGACCGGCTCATACGCGAACTCGCCGTAGGCGCCCGCGCGGCCGTGGTCTTCCCGGAGTACGACCTCTCCCCCGAAGCCCGCTACCCCGTCGCGATCGAGCAGAACTACGCCGTGGCCCGCTGGGTCGTGACCGAGGGGGCGGCGAAGGGCCTGGACGCCGGGCGGATCGCCGTGGCCGGCGACTCGGTGGGCGGCAACATGGCCGCCGCGCTGACCCTGATGGCCAAGGAACGGGGCGACGTCCCGCTGGTTCAGCAGGTGCTCTTCTACCCAGTCACCGACGCCGCCTTCGACACGGGCTCCTACCGCCAGTTCGCCGAGGGCTACTTCCTGCGGCGCGACGCCATGCAGTGGTTCTGGGACCAGTACACGACCGACCCCGCCCAGCGCGCCGAGATCACCGCCTCACCGTTGCGCGCCACCACGGAGCAACTCCGTGATCTGCCCCCGGCCCTGGTCATCACCGCCGAGGCCGATGTCCTGCGCGACGAGGGCGAGGCGTACGCGAACAGTCTGCGCACCGCCGGTGTCCCCGTGGTGGCCACCCGCTACCAGGGCATCATCCACGACTTCGTCATGCTCAACGCGCTGCGCGAGACGCATGCCGCCGAGGCCGCCATCGCCCAGGCCGTCTCCACCCTGCACACCATGCTGCACACCTCCCACTGACAGCCACGACGACTACCGCATCCACAGGAGGAACCACCGCCATGTCCCGTCTTTCCTCGGCCCGGTCCCGTCGCGGTCTGCTCTCCGCCGGCGCCGCACTCCTCGCCGGCGTCACCGTGCTGGCCACCCAGGCAGCCGGATCCGTCTCGGCAGCTCCGTCCCACCGGCACCACCACCACGGCTCCGAGCCGAAGCCGACCGTGGTGCTCGTGCACGGCGCGTTCGCGGACGCGTCGAGCTGGAACGGTGTGATCAAGCGACTCAAGCGGGAGGGCTATCCGGTCATCGCCCCGGCGAACCCGCTGCGCGGCCTGGGAAGCGACGCCGACTACCTGGCCGGCGTGCTCAAGACCGTCAACGGCCCGGTCGTCCTGGCCGGACACTCCTACGGCGGCAGCGTGATCAGCGAGGCCGCGGAGGGGAACGCGAACATCAAGGCGCTGGTCTACGTGGCCGCCTTCATACCCGAGAAGGGGGAGAGCGCCCTGGAACTGACGAACAAGTTCCCCGGCTCGACCCTGCCGCCCACCACCAGCCCGTCCCAGTACCCGCTGCCCGGCGGAGGGACGGGCACCGAACTCACCATCAAGCAGGACAAGTTCCGTGCGCAGTTCGCCGCGGACGTCCCGGCGCAGACCGCCGAGCTCATGGCCGTGACACAACGGCCGGTCGCCGTCTCCGCGCTCGAGGAGAAGGCAACCGGCCCGGCCTGGAAGGCCATTCCCTCGTACGCCCTCGTCACCACCGAGGACAAGAACATCCCCGCGGCCGCTCTCCGCTTCATGGCTGAGCGGGCCCACGCCAGGACCGTCGAGACGAGGGCCTCGCACGCCGTGACCGTCTCCCGGCCTCAGACGGTCAGCGACCTCATCACCAGGGCGGCGAAGGCCACTTCGCACTGACCCGTACGACACCCGTACGACCATCGGCCGGCACCGGTCCCCCGGTGCCGGCCGACTCGTGTGTCTACCGTCCCTGCTCCGCCGTTCGTTTGAGCTCGTCCAGCCAGGCGACCAGGGACTGCTCGAGGGCCGCCAGCATCCCGGCCGGGTCCGCGTCGATCGGCGCCCCAGCCCAGGACTCCTCGGTGACGACCCGCGTCGATGAGTCGCCGTACGGCTCGAACGTCCAGCTGTGTACTCCGTCGATGCCCGCGGCGGGTCCGCCCCAGGTGATGGACCGGCCCGGTTCCATGTCCGTGACCGTCGAGGTGATGTCCAGGCCGTGGGTGAGCCAGCGGAAGCTCGCGCCCACCTTCAGCTCACCCTCGAGCGCGGCCAGGTCGATACCGGAGTTCCAGGTCGGCCAGGCGGCGACGTCGGTGTGCAGCTGCCAGACGGTCTCGACGGGGGCCGCGACAGTGATCTCGTGACGTGTCGTGATCATGCTGCACCATCCTCGGTGTTGTTGTTGTCGATCTCGATGTCGGCGTAGATGTCGGCGTCGGCGATCCAGGAGCCGTGGATCCCGGAGGGCACGCGGCGCGGCAGTTCGACCGTAGCGACGGGCTGCCCGGTGGGCGCGGAAGCGTCGAGGATCAGCAGCTGCGAGGCGTCCTGGTCCAGATCGCTGACGACGGTGAGCAGATAGCCGTCGTCCTCGCGGGTGCCGCCTTCGGCCGGTACGAACACGGCCTCGCCGGGCATCCGGCCGCGGCCCATGGGCACCAGCTCCCGTGCGCCGGTGGTGTGGTCGTGCTTGGCGATGGCGTACTCGCTCAGGTCCGGCCCGGGGAAGGCGACGGAGTAGCTGAAGCGGTTCGGCAGACCGGTCAAGTCCTCGTTGATGGTGGGGAATTCGGTCACCAGGTCGTCCACCGCCTCCTCGCTCGCGGTGCCGGTCGCCGGGTCGAGGATCCAGCGGTGGCCGGTGGCGCCGACCATCGGCTGGGGCGCGTAACCGGGCGCGCCGATCCACCACTTCCAGGTCTGCTCCCAGGAGCCGCGGTCGTAGCGCGGCCCGCTCAGCACGATCCGGCCGCGCTCGTCCTCGTACGCGTTCGCCACATGCAGCAGCGCACCGGGCTCGACCTCGAACCACTGCACCTTGGCAGGCCCTGTGCGCGGCATGACGCCGATGCGCGGGGTGTAGGTGTCGCTCCAGCGGTACGGGATCCCCGACTGCTCGGCCGGGTTGAAGACGATGGGCAGGTCGAGCCAGATCACATGCCGGGCCGTGATGCCGAAGTCGTGCATCAGCGAGGGGCCCGCGCCGTCGACGACCTCCGAGCGCACGATGTCGCCCTTGGCGTCGGCGACGTAGTACGTCAGATACGGCGGGAAGGGCCCGTAGCCGAAGAAGTGCAGTTCACCGGTGACCGGGTCGGTCTTGGGGTGAGCGGTCATGGCGGTCTTCAGCCGGCCGCCGAAGTCGTACGCGCCGACGGTGTCCAGGTCGGGCGTCATCTCGTAGGGCAGGTTCACCTCCTGGAGCGCCAGGATCCGGCCCGCGTGCTCGATGACATGCGTGGCGGCGTCGCTGGCCTTGAGATTGGGTATCCCGTCGGCGCCCATATAGGGGACACCGTCGAGCGCGGGGGTGTGGACCCAGCGGTTGCGGTACCACTCGGCGCGGCCGCCGCGCAGCCGCAGCCCGTGGATCATGCCGCTGCCCTTGAACCAGTGGGTGGGCGTGTGGCCGGGCTTGGGGTTGTGGCCGTTGCGGAAGTAGCGGCCACTCAGCTCGGGCGGGATGGTCCCGTGGACGGTCAGCTCGTGCGCGGTGATCTCGTCGACGACGGGCGTGTAGTGCCCGGAGACGTACGGCTTGGTGGTCATGACTGCTTCCTCCTGGTGATGGTGAAGGTGGTGCAGGTGGTGAGCGCGGCGAGGACCGCCGCGGTGACGAATGCGGCGCTGTGGCCGGCCGCTGTAGGGGCGATGGCCGTCATCAGGGCGAGGCCGAGTGCTCCGCCGAGCTGGCGCGTGGTGTTGATCAGGCCCCCGGCCAGACCGGAGTCGGCGGGCGGCACGCCTTCGGTGGACAGGGCGGTGAGCCGTACGAACGCGGCTCCGAGTCCCGAGCCGATGAGGAGCGAGGGGCCGAGCAGATGGACGGCGAACCCTGCGTCGTCGGGCGCGCGGGACAGCCACAGGAGTCCGAGGGTGAGGACCGCGAGGGCCGCCGGCGTCCCGGCGCGGGCGGGCAGCCGGGCGGCGAGCACGGACCCGGCGACGACGCTCAGCGCCAGCGGGAGTTGGGTGAGCCCCGCCTCCAACGGCCCGTATCCGAGAACCTGTTGCTGGTAGAGCGGCAGGAAGTAGAACAGCCCGACCCAGACCGCACCGAGCAGCGTCATGGCCGCATTGGCGACGGTGACCTTGCCCGTACGCAGCAGCCGCGGCGGTACGAGGGGCGTCCTGGCTCGCTTCTGCCGTACGGCGAAGACGGCGAGAAGGACCAGTCCCGCGGCTCCCGCGAGAGGGTTCTTGGCGGTGAGTGCGTAGACGAGCGCGGTCAGCCCGGCGGTCGACGTGAGGGCGCCCAGGATGTCGACCTCGCCGCCCGCGGGCCGGTCGGCGGGGACGAGGACGAGCGTCGCGGCGAGGGAAACGGCGGCGACGGGCACAGAGACGAGAAACACCGCGGGCCAGCCGTACAGCTCGGTCAGCACCCCGCTGAGCAGCACCCCGGCCGCCCCGCCCGCCCCGGAGACCGCACCCCACACCCCGAGCGCCCTGCCCCGGCCGGGTCCGGGCGGGAAGACGCCCAGCACAAGCGCGAGCGCGGCGGGCGCGAGGAGCGCTGCGCCCGCGCCCTGGACGGCGCGGGCCGCGATGAGCACCGGGGCGGACGGGGCGAGACCGGCGGCGAGCGAGGCGAGCGCGAAGACGGCCATGCCCAGGGTGAACACCCGGCGCCGGCCGAGCAGATCGGCGAGCCGTCCGCCGAGCAGGAGGAGTGCGCCGAAGGCGAGGACATAGGCATTGACGACCCAGGACAGGGCGGCGGGTGACATGGACAGCCCGTCCGCGAGGGCGGGGAGCGCGACATTCACGATCGAGGTGCTGAGCACGACGAGGAACTGCGCGGTCGCGAGAGCGGCGAGGGCGGGCCCCTGCCGTATGTCCGGTGGCGCTTCCGTCACGGTTGCCATGTCCCCTCCGTAAGAAAGAGTGGTTGATCACTCACTCATTGACTGAAAGAAAAGGCCGCGGAGCGTGCGGCCGTGTCCTGCTCAGTAGTGGCGGACACCCGCGAGCAGGGTCCTGGTCCAGGGCGCATCGACATCCGTCGCACCGATGGACACGACGACATTGCACAGGAAGCCGGTGGCGAAGAACCCCTGAATCAACTCGTCGGGCGCACCGGAAGCCGACCGCACGTACTCGACGAGCCGTGCGTACATCCCCTGCACGGCCGTCTTGATCGCGGGCTCGCTCGCCGCGCAGTTCGCATGCATCAACACCCTGAGCAGGTCGTCCCGGTCAGCGATGAGATGCGCGTACGCATCCCCCATCGCATCCAGCACATCCGCCGGCTCGGCACTCCCCACCTCGACGACCGCCCCGGCGAGCCGCTCCCGGATCAGCCGCCCGCAGTCCTCGACGACGGCGACGAACAGCGCCTCCTTGTCGGGGAAGAGCCGGTAGAGGTACGACTGCGAGATCCCGGCACCCTTGGCCACCTCGGTGGTGGAGGTGCCGTAGTAGCCCCGCGCCGCGAAGACCCTGGCAGCGGTGGCCAGAACCTCCGCACGCCGGGCGTCGGCGGTGGAGAGCTGTCGCGTCCTTGTCGAACCCATGTGAGTAATAGACCACTCACACTTCCCTCGCGTCAACCCCCAGAGACCCCACACTCCGACAGGGCCCGTCCCCGTCGGCCGGTCGAGGATCCGGAAGCGGTCCGCCTCTGGCACGAGGAGACCTGGCCGGCGATCCGGGCCAGGGCGAAGGCGCGCAGGTTCTTCCACCGCCGACAGCGCCAGCCCCACATCGTTGCCGGCCGGGACAGCAGCGCGTCCCGCCCACCGGCCTGCCACTTCGCCCACCAGTTGTCCACGGCCCTGGCCGATACCTTGAACAGGGCGGCGACCTCTACACGGTCCCGGCCCTCCACCAGCGTGGACACCGCAAGCAACCGCACAGCCTCCTGCGCGCCCGGCGACCAGGTCCGCGCATCCGGTCATGTCGACCTCGGCGGTCTCCTCGGCGCTCCCCTTCACGCCGTACACGGCCGGGATCTCCATCGTCAGGAACCCGGAGCTGCCGGTGACCTTGAAGCAGATCTTGGCCTTCTCACGGGCCCACACCTCGAGCAGCCCGGCCTCGCTCGCGCAGTCGGCCAGCACGATGCGGCCGTCACCGCGCGTCAGCACGATGTTCTGCTCCGCCAGGATCTTGTCGGCGTTCGGGTAGCTGAAGTCCTCCACCGCGTAGCCCGGCGCACCCTCGGCAACCGGCGCCACGTCGTCGCCGCCCCCACCGGAGGCGGAAGTCGACCACAGGACGGCTCCGAAAGCAGCGGCACACGCCGTCGCAAGGACACGAGTGACGAGTTTCCCAGGACAAGCACTACGTCGCCCAGCTCGACCACGACCACCTCACGCACGTGGCGGCCATGCGTGCCGCCATCGCGCACGCCGCAAAGGTCGCCGCCAAGGCGCGGGAGGACGCGGCGCGTGCCTCCCAGGCTGCTGCGGAGGCCCGCAACGCGGCCAGCGAGGCGCGCGATCGCTGTCAGGAAGCGTGTGGAGGAAGCCAGGGAGGCGGCACGCAAGGCGGCCGAGCTGGCCGCGCAGCAGGCGCAGGCGGGGACGAACCCCGCCGACAACGCGGGGAACGACGACAAGACCGGTGACACCAAGTGGTTCGGCAGCTGGCCCGAGGACATCACTGACCCCAAGGACTGGTCGTCGGCGGTCGGCCACTGGAGCACCGGTGCCGGCGGTCTCGCGGTGGTCGCCGGCCTCGTGGCGCTGACGCCGGCCGCGCCGGTCGCGGGTCCGATAGCTGTGGGGGCGGGACTCACCTCCTGGGGTCTGCAAGGCGTGAGTGCCGGCCTGGCGTGCTGGGGATACGGCTGGGACAGCAAGGAGTTCCATTCCGCTCTCGGCCTCTTCGTGCTCGGCGGAAGCTTCATCGGCAAGTCGAAGCTGACGAGGAGCATGCTCCGCAGAGCAGGTATTGACGAGAGGGTCATCGGTGAGAAGATCGTGGACATCGGCTACGACGTCACGACTACCGTGATCGGCATCTTCACCTGGTAAGCAGCCCGCACAGACGCGTGGACGGGGCGAGTCGCAGGCTTGCCCCATCCACGCGGTTCCGCAGCACCTAGGGGGTCTTCCGTGTTCAGTTTCTGGTCCTCCACCACTGGTTGGTGGATCGCGGCTGCCGCGGTGGCCATCGTGTTCGGCGCGGTCATGCAGTCCTGGGTTACGCCGAGGAAGTGGAAGGTGTTCCTCGCCACAGTCCCCAGCCTGGCCGGCGGCCTTTCGATGATCGGGGACACCGCGATGCGGGGCGAGGGTGTGCAGATGGCGCTGCAGCTCTACACCATCGTGATGCTGGGCATTCTGATGACCATGGCCGTCTTCACCAAGTACATCCGACGCCAGGTGGCCCTGGTCCACGCCGGCGGAACGATGGAGCGCGCGACGCCCAAGCACGTCACCGTTTTCCTGGGCACCTGGTTCGTCGTCACCCTCACGACGGCCGCCGCGCTCGGCACCCTCCTCGACATCTGACGGAGCGTCCCATGCCCCTGACTTTGTGGGTCGTTGCTGTCCTGATCCCCGAGATCGTGCTCTCCTGCCTGCTGTTGCGCTGGCTTCCGGACCGACGTGAGTGGCCGATACCGCTGCTGATCCCGGTTCCGGCCATCGTCGTGGTGGCGCTTCTCATTCGGTACGTGGCGCAAGAGCCCTGGCCCGGCACGCTCGCAGCGTGTGCCGGCTTCCTGTGCGGTCTCACCCTGGCGCTGCTGCCGTTCCGGGGCTGGGTGTCGTCGTGGACCCTCCCGGTGCACGGGGACGAACGGCTGCGCTGGCGTGAGGTGGCCTTGGTGGCTCTGAGCGTCGCCACTCCGGTGTCGACGAAGCACACGAAGGCCGCGACGGGCAAGGCGTTCGCGCCGCGTGAAGTGGTGCACGAGCGAGGGAGGTTTCCCTCGGCGATGGGTGTGGCCTTGCTGGTGCTTCCGGTGCTCTGCGCGGTGGCGGCCGGCTGGGCCGCGGATACGGTCGGCCTGACGGTAGTCCGCCCCTGACCGGGCGCAGTTGGTTCCCTTGGCGAGGCAGTCGAGCATCGAACCCTGTTGGTGTACTGAATTGGCGGCTTCGTCACCGTCACCATGATTCGCGTGGGTGGGAACGCAGGAGCCCCGAAGGCCTCGCGGCCTTCGGGGCTCCTTCTGTGTCAACAGTCCTACTTGTCAGGGGAATTGCCTTGCGTGCCCGGCCTCCAAAGCGGACGCCGACGTTGGGCAGTCCGTCGGTGCCCGGCTTGGAGGTGGTGACCGGGGCGACGGTGCCCACGCCACCAACAGGAGGCGGGACCGGCCACGAGGTTGAACAGATCGTCGAACCTGCGATGAAACGTCCCGACGTTGTCGGGGCTGCTTACCGCCGACTCGGCATCCCTCGAGCCGAACTGCCCGCAGCTTCAACCGGATTGCTGCGGCTGTCAGTTCACCAAGGACAGCGCGCGCCGTGGTTCGCGCTCGGTCTGCTCGCCGCCGCCCTCGACCATGGTGATGGTCAGGCCGAAGAGCATCGTGTTCATCTCGTCAATGGTCAGGCCGAGTTCGCCGGCCACGGCGGCGGGCCGCACACCGTTGGCCCTGAGCCCCTGGAAGACCTTGGTCAGCACCTGCGAGATCTCGCGCTTCTTCATGCCGTGCGGCTCGTCCTTCCGGTAGCCGCGCTTGCTCAGCTCGGTGCACGCCGACCGGTACTGCCAGTCGGTGAGGAGCCCTTGGTACTTCGCGGCGGTCTTCCCGCCCAGGTGCGGCAGGCGCTGCCGCGTCACAGTCCGGGCAGTTGTGGCGTTCTTCCGCCAGTGCAACCTGATCGGGCGTCAAATCCATGGCTGGAGTCTCACAGAACCCCGTCGCGCAACATGTCGGTTCCGAGAGGACTTTTGCGAGCGGCGACTTGCCGGAACCTCGGTTCCAGTTGGCGCTTGTGCGCTCTACATGCGGGTGGCGGCGAAGCCGATGAGGACGACCGCCGTGACCACGATGCCGGTCAGCCCGGCCCAGCCACCCAGCAGTGCGCACGCCGCTACGACGGCGAAGGCGCCCAGCATGAGTGCGGTGAACGCCCACGCCGACAATCCACGGTCATCACTGTCTTCTGCGTGCGTCTTCGTTTTCCTGGTCACCGTGCGCACGGTATCGAGTCTGGCTGGTAGGTCTCGCATCGGGGAGGGCTCACGGGGGATGCGCCGCAGTGCCATAGCCAGTGCAGGTACGCGGACGGCCCGGCTCGCGGTGGCGGCCGGGTCGTTCGGGGTGGTGCGTCAGGCGAGGGCGAGGAAGAGTTTTTCGAGTTCTTCCTCGGTCATGGGGGCCTGGTTCTCGTCGGCATTGGTCATGCACTGGCGCATGCCGCTGGCGACGATTTTGAAGCCGGCGCGGTCCAGGGCTTTGGATACGGCGGCGAGCTGGGTGACGACATCTTTGCAGTCGCGGCCGGCTTCGATCATGGCGATGACGCCGGCGAGTTGGCCTTGGGCGCGGCGCAGGCGGTTGAGGACTGCGTTGACTGAGTCGTCGTCGAATTTCACCGGTGCCTCCTGGCCTTGTGTTCTCACCCCATGGTACCCCAGGGGGTATCCCGGCGGGTGGGGTCAGTGGTTGCGGAGGGCGGCGAGGGTGGCGGCGAGGTCGCCCTGGTGGGGGCGGTTGTGGGGAAGTTTGGCGAGGAGGGCGGCCATACCGCAGGTGTTGGTGAGGGCGGAGAAGACCAGGCCGCCGGCGGTGCCCGCTGAGGCGAGGCGGAAGGCGGGGCGCAGGCGGCCGAGGGCGAGGCCGGCCAGGACGACGGCGCCGGCGGTGAGGCGGACCTGGCGTTCCATGCTCCACGCGGTCCGCCGGGCGCCGTCGGGGTGGTGGAGGGCATTGCCGTCCGCTGCCCAGGCTCCGGTGCCGCCGGTGAGGGTGGCGGTGGTGATGCCGTTGTCGGCAAGGGTTTTGCAGGCGTTCTCGGAGCGGGCGCCGGAGGCGCAGACGACGAGGATGTCGCCGCGCTGGGCTGCGTGGCGGATGTCGGGGAGGGCCCGGTCGAGGTGGTCGAGGGGGATGTTGAGGGCGCCGGGGAGGTGGCCGGTGGCGTACTCGCCGGGGGTGCGGACGTCCAGGACGATCAGTTCGTGCAGGCGGGTGCGGGCCTGGTCGGTGTCGAGGGCGCGGGGGGTGGTCATGAGGGGGTGTTCCGTCCTTGTTGTCGGCGTGCCCGGTTATGGACACCAAGTTACCCCGGGGGGTATTGGCGGGAGGGTGGCGGCGGAGCGCCGTTGCGGGTCACGGGCGGGAAGGTCAGTGGAGGGCGTCGGTGAGCATGAGGGCGGCGACGGCCAGGAGCACGATCGCGAAGATCCGCTGGAGGGCGGGGCCGGAGACTTTGGAGGCGAGGCGTTTACCGTCCCAGGCTCCGAGGATCGCGGCGCCGGCGAAGGGGGCGATGACCGCCCAGTCCAGGGGCGTGCTGGTGCCGGCGCGGGCGGCGAGCGCGGCGAGGGAGTTGACGGTGATAACCAGGAGGCTGGTGCCGACCGCGGCGCGCATACGCAGTCCGAGGACGCCTACGAGGGCGGGGACGGCTAGGAAGCCGCCGCCGACGCCGAGGAAGCCGGTGACCGCGCCGAGTCCCGCGCCCGCACCGGCAGCCCGCGCCGGTCTGACGGGCCTGGGCTGCTGCTCGGGATGGGGCGACTTGAGCATCCTGAGGGCGGCGAGGGCCGCGATCGCGGCGAACGCGGCGGTCAGCACCGCCTCGGGCAGGCGGGCGGCGAGGGTGGCCGCGGTGATCGCGGGCACCATCCCGGCGGCCGCGAACAGCGCGCCGGTCTTCCAGCGGACGTTGCCGGAGGTGGCGTGGGCGTAGAGGGCGGTCGCAGAGGTGGCGGTGACGATGATCAGCGAGGCGGTGGTGGCGGCGGCCGGGGTGAAGCCGAGGAGGTAGATCAGGGCGGGAACGGCCAGGACGCTGCCGCCGCCGCCGAGCGCCCCGAGGGCCAGGCCGATGACGGCCCCGGCGATGAGGGCGAGGAGGAGGACACTCACGCTATCCGGCCGCTGCTTCCGCGTTCATCGACGACCGACAGTCCGGCCGCCGCCCAGGCGGTCATACCGCCCTTGACGTCGACGGCCTCGGCCCCGCGCCCGGCCAGGAGTTTGGCGGCCTGCTGGGAGCGGTGCCCGGAACGGCAGATCACCACCAGCGGCCGGCCGTCGGCCACAGACGGCAGGGCGGCGCCGGTGACCAGCCTGGAGAGCGGAGCGTGGACGGCGCCGGGGGCATGGCCGGCGTTCCACTCGACCTGCTCGCGCACGTCGAGGAGGACGGCGTCGCCGTCGGTTGTGCTCCGGCGGGCCTGGTCGGGGGTGACGCGGGCGGTGCCGCGACGGAAGAGGAACATCCGTCTTCCTTCCAATTCTCTGGTGGCAGGGGGCAGGCAGCGGTTCAGCTGCTGGTGCCAGGCGTGAGGGGCAGGCCGGCGTCGGCCGCCGCGTCGAAGGAATCGTCGACTGCGACGACGTCGCGGCCTGCGGCGTCCAGCAGGGAAGCGGCGATACCCGCGCGCATCCCGCCCGCGCAGTGCACCCACACCGTCCCGGCCGGTACGTCGGCCAGGCGGCGGGGGAGATGGTGGATCGGGATGTGTACGGAGCCTTCGATCCAGCCCGTGGCGCGTTCGGAGTCCCGGCGCACGTCGAGGACCACGTCAGGGCTGGGGTCCTGGGCGGCGAGGTCGGCGAAGGTGGCGCGGGGGAAGGAGCGCGGGGTGTGGCCGTCGGGTATCCAGTCGCGGACGGTGCCGGTGGCGGCCGCGGCCGGCCGGTCGATGCCGACGCGGACCAGTTCGCGCTGGGCGGCGGCGAGCTGGGCGGGTGACTGGGCGAGGAGGGTGACGGGCTTGCCCCAGGGGATCATCCAGGCGAGGTAGGTGGCGATCTTCCCCTCCGCCTCGAAGTTGAAAGATCCCGCGACGTGGCCTTCGGCGAACGCGATCCGGTTGCGCAGGTCCACCACCCACTCCCCGGCGGCCAGGCGTTCGGCGATGTCGGCGGCGTCGGTCAGCGGGGGTGCGGTCAGGTCCACGGGCGCGGGGCCTTCGGCGTTGGCCGGGCCCATGTGGGCGTAGTAGGCGGGCACGTCTTCCAGGCCGTCCAGCAGGGCGGCGACGAAGGTGTCGACGTCCTTGACCAGGGCGTCGTTGCCGACCTTCTCCTTGCCGATGGTGGTGGCGTCGCCCTCGGACTGGGAGGAGGAGCAGAAACTCCCGAACCCGTGGGTGGGCAGCACCGTCGTCTCGTCGGGGAGCTCGGCGGCGAGCCGGCGGGCGGAGGCATGCTGGGCGCGGGCCAGCTGGTCGGTCAGCCGCGGCTCGACCAGGTCGGGGCGGCCGACCGAGCCGATCAGCAGCGACCCGCCGGTGAACACCGCGGCCACCGTCCCCTGCTCTTGCAGGACGTAGGAGGTGTGGTGCGGGGTGTGTCCGGGCGTGGCCATCGCCCGCAGGGTGATCCCCCCGTCCACGCTCACCGTGTCACCGTCGGCGACCGGTGTGCGGGCGAAGCCGACCCGGGCGGCGGCGGGCACGAGGTAGGCGGCGCCGGTAATGCGGGCCAGCTCCAGGCCGCCAGTGACGTAGTCGTTGTGGATATGGGTCTCCACCACGTGAGATATCCGCACCCCCCGCGCGGCGGCCGCCTCCAGAACCCGTTCGACGTCGCGGGGCGGGTCCACCACCACCGCAGTGTGCGCGCCGCCCGCCAGGTAGCTGCGGTTTCCGAGGCCCTCGGTCTCGATGGTGTCGATGAAGAACACGCGGTTGCTCCCTTCGGCTGACATTTACCCCCGGGGGTATATTTTCGAGCCTATCACGGGTACCCCCGGGGGTATTTTTGACGGCGAAGAGAACCCGCTCACACAGGGCGGCTACCCGCCGCCCGCCCCCTGCAACGTCGTGGTCCGCTCCGACGGCGAGCACACCGTCGTCGCCGATCCATTGCGGGGGCGCTGGCGCCCGCACGCCGAACCGCTGGGACAGAACGGACACCCGAGGGGGCCGAGCAATCGGCCAGTGGGACCGGCCCGCCGCACGCCCTAACAGCCCCGTCGCAGGTCAGCGGCCTACTGCAACCTCCATGGCACCGCTGTGGCTTATGGGGGCGCATCCGCGGAGCACGATCCGCTAGGCTGTCCGCGGTCGGTCGGCTACTCGGCACGTGCGGGAGAAAATGTCCACTCGGACATCCCACCCACCGCGCAGGGACGCGAGCTGACCAGGGCGTTTGACTTGCCGGGATGGCGAACCCCACTGGGGTTTCCTCCACGGTTTCCATCAAGCCCCCGCCTCCGTGGGATCTGTCGAAAACCCTCGACGCCCAGGTCGGAGATTCGGCTCTCCGGGAGTGAAAACGGCCTCCCCTGGATTTCAAAACGCGACCAGCTCGGACGCACGCACTGGCCAGCGCTCCACGCCTCTGAATGACGAGCCCCAAGGGGCGCGCTTCACCCTGTCAGCTCAGCCCCCTGTACTCACCCGCCAGTCGACTTGCTATTTAAATAGCAATGCCAGACGGTGGGGTCATGCACGACGTCTACGTACCCCGGCCCCGGTTCGACCGGCGGGCGTTCTTGCTACTCCTTGATGAGCAGCAGCGGCTGCTCCTGTGTGAGGCGTGCTGCCGGGGGTTGACAGTGCCTCAGGTACGACTGGATGCGGGGGCCGACTACATCGGGCAGGCCGCACGCTTCCTGCAACAGCGATTCGGTCTGCGGAGTCCGCAGTTCTCCGCCCTCTACGGACTTCACCAGTCACGGCGGGAGGAATCTTGGGAGTACGACCGGCCAACCGCCTCCCGTGCATTCATCGTGCGCATCAGCGATGAGCAGTCGGCAGCCGCACAGAGCATGACCAGTAGCCATGCCCTATGGACGGTGACTCAGCTCCGTCGGCGACGCCGGGACGTCTTCCCTGAGGGAGTCGTTCTGCTAACCGCCGGCTACGTTGAAGGTTGGCTGCCGGACGGCCCTATCGAGCTGCTATGAGGCTCAGCCGCAGGGATCGACGCAGGGTTGTTAGCGTCCTGTCGGATCGCTCAGCGCGCTCAGCGTGCCGATCGCACTCAGCAGGGCAGCCCCCACAGTGGTACGGCGGGGTGCCGTACGACCGGTCTCGTAGTTGGACAGGCTCTGGAGCGAGACCCCCGCGAGCTCAGATAGCTCCGCGAGCGTCAGGCCCCGGCGTTTTCGGGCCAGCGTGATGCGGGGCGGGGTCACAAAAGCTCGCTGTGGATCCGCACCGCACTCTCGGCCTGCACCCGGCAGGAGAAGAGGAACCAGGTCTGAAGCTTCAACTCGCCGTCACTCGCGGCCTCGTCGAGCGCCGCGGCCACAACCTGCAGCGCAGTCAACGCCCGGAACCTTGCGTATCCGTAATTCGGCACTCCTGCTTGTCCTGCCGGGTCGGCCGCAGTCACGGTTGGAGCGATCCGATCCTCGATGCCCTGTTTCAGCGGGCACTTCCACGGAGTCCGATTTGAGCACTGACCACACTCGCCGAGCGGTCACCATCCGCCCTCGACCGATCCTTGTGAAGCCGCCTGGGCGGGCACGATGTCGGGCGTTCTGCATCACCCGGGCAACGCGCGCCACCGTGCCGGACTTACGCCGCTTCGCGGTCCATACAGCCCGGCGGTGGGCGATTGGGAAGGACCCGTACGACATGCTGGCGCTGGTCGTCAGCGAGCTGGTCACGAATGTCGTGCTCCACAGTGGCAGCCCGGACGTCGCGCTACTGATCACCTTGGACGGTGTCGCCCTGACCGTCGAAGTCACCGACAGAGGACGGTGGCTGGAGCGTGACGCCGGGGCCCCCACGCTGGAGGACCGCGCCTCCTTCGGGCGAGGACTCGAACTGGTCCGGGCATACACCAACTGGTGCACCGTCCTCGCCACCGCGGCCGGCACCCGAGTGACGGCCGGTATCCCCGTCATTGAGCCGGACGCGAGCCGTGTTGAGGTCCGCGAGCACAGCGGTTCGGCACGCTTCGGGCAATTTCTTGGGTATGGGTGATCCGGCATCCACCTATAGCCGATCCCTGACCGTCCGCGGTGAGATGAGAGCGCACGGGCCCCCGGACCGCCGATCGCCGAGGTTCAGGTCCCGCTCGCGGCGCCGCTTCCCTGTCGCCGGACGATCCGCTTCGCCCCAGATGCGGACGGCAAAACCGTATACGCATACACCTCCGGCCTGCTCGGCCCGGTGGACGCATCACGCACCAGCGTGTCTCAGGCCCCCCGTGCACCACACCCCGTGCGGCTTCCGTACCCGTTCGTACGTCGCCCCGTCACCGACTCCTGTTTTCATGGAATGCGGAAGGCTTAGCTGCTCCATGGTCGACCACCAGGACGAACCGCCCACTGACGTCGAACTCGTCGCCGCCGCACTGAGGAACCCTGGATCCGACGCCGCAGTGGAGGAGTTGTACCGGAGGCGTCGTGAGCCGGTCCTCTCGTACGCGTACACCTGCCGCCGTGATCCACGGAGCACCGAGGATCCAACCTCGGAGGCATTCGCCCGCGCGGTGCGAGACGCCCGATCCGGCTGCGGTCCCACGGTCGCCCGGCGCCCGTATCTGCTCACCGTCGTCCGACGCACCGCTACAACGGCGCCGGCGGTGAGTGCATCGACCATCACAGCGGCATCACTGCTACGGCGCCGTACAGCTCTGCTGTCTCGTCGACGGCCGGGCACTCGCATCGGGCGCGCCCAAGTGCACCTCCGTCAACACGTCGGAGTGACGCACTGATTACCAGCTGAGCGAATTCCATTGCCTCCCACGGCTGTCACCTGCCACCGGAGATGAGTGAAGAACTCCTATGCAATTAGTCCTCGGCTACCGACCGCTGCAGCACGTCTTTGCCGCCGCCGCTACCCGCCGAAGCTAATTAGCGTCGTTTCCGACTCATCGAAAGGCCTTGCCTACGCATGTCCGTTGATAGTGTTGACTCCCTGTCCGACGCCGAACTCACGGCAGCAATCAGAGAGTTAGTATCCGAAGCTCCGGTGGAGGAGCTGTACCGGCGGCACCGTTCGGCGGTTCTGTCCTATGCGCGTATGTGTTGCCGTGATCCGCACACGGCCGAGGACCTGGTCTCGGAAGCCTTCGCCCGCACGCTGCAAGCGGTGCGGTCCGGGGGCGGTCCGGAGGCCGCCTGGCGCCCGTATCTGCTCACCGTTGTCCGCCGCGTCGCCGCGGAATGGGCGGGCACGGCACGGCGCACCGAGCTGTCGGCCGACTTCGAGCAGTGGCTCGGCAACCTGCCCGACAGTCCCGAGGCGGTAAGCAGCGAGGAGCGGATACTGTGCCTGGAGGACAACAGCCTCGTCGTCCGCGCGTTTCGCTCGCTGCCCGGGCGCTGGCAGGCCGTCCTGTGGCACACCGCCGTCGAGGAGGAACCCGCCTCCACAGTCGGCACCCTGCTCGGCATGGGCGCAAGCGGTATCGGCTCGCTGGCGTCCCGGGCCCGGGAAGGGCTGCGCGAGGCCTACCTGGCCGCGCATGTCGAAAGCGCCTTGGTGAGCGAGGAGTGCCGCCGCTACACCTCCCTGCTCGCAGCAGCGGTGCGCCGCTGCGGCCGTCGCCCGAACAAGGACCTCGACCGGCACCTCGCGCAGTGCCAGCACTGCCGTCACGCGCTGATGGAACTCACCGACCTCAACGAGCGGCTGGGCTCGGCGCTGCCGACCGGCGTGCTGTTGTGGGGCAGTTCGGCGTATGTGGCGGCCCGGATGGCCGAAGCCGGCGCGAGTGCCGCTGGTGCGGCCTTGGCACCCGGCACACTGGGCGGCGGCCTCTCCCCGAACGGTGGTATGGGGTGGTGGCCGCCGGCCAAAGGCTCCCCACTGCGCTCGGGCGCGTTCGCCGGTGGCGTCGTCACCGCCCTCGCGGTCGCCCTCCTCGTCCTGCCCATGCCGTTCGGTGACGATGGCACCGAGTCCTCGCCCTCGCAGGCGGCGCCGGCCGTGACGGAGATCGAGCATCCGCCGCCCGTCACGGTCACGTCCACCCCCTCCCAGCAGACCCTCTCCGACCAGGCCGAGCCGGTCGTCCACGCATCGGATACGGCATCGGGGAAGCCGGCCAAGCCGTCTCCCACCGGGGCCGGCCTCGGGACCGTCACATGGTCGGGCACCCTCCGCAACCGGGGAATCACCACGCAATGCGTCGAGCCCGCCGGCACAACAATCGTCCAGAACACCTGCGACGGCAGCAAGGACCAGGTCTGGCAGACCGTGTCGTCCAAAAACAGCAAGGACTACAGCCGCCTGCGCAACGCCGCCACCGGCGAGTGCATCGACTACGGAGCAGCGACCTACCACTCCGGAACCACCGACGCCATCGACGTCGGAATGTGCCCCTGCCGCACCGAGGGCGAAGGACAACTGTTCCGCTTCGACCCGTGGTGGGGCGAGAAAGACGGCAGCTACCTGGTGCGCGCCGAACAAACGGACGGCAAGCCGTGGAACCAGATGCAACTCGGCATGCTGCACTGGCCGGAAGCCGGCGACCCGCCGCCCGAGACGAACGCCCCCGTCGTGCTCATCAAAAACTACTACGGCGCCCCACGGCTCCGCTATTTCGCCGAGGGCAGGTGACAGGGCCGGTCGGCTGGACCCCGTACGAGCCTGTCGCGCAACGGCACATGGACCCCACTAGGCAAAGCCTCGGCAAAGCAGCGGGATGGACGCAGTCGAACACCCTCCTTTCTTGTGACCAGCCAAACACGCATAACGAGGGGGACTCGGTGGCCCGAAGCGCGATGCGCCCTGCGTTCGGTGGGCGCGGAGACCACAGCCCGTTGTGACCAGACCGGCGCCGCGTCGGTCACCGCAATGCCGGTTCCCGAAGCGGGTTCAGCACGTGGGGCTCATGCGGTCATGAGGTCCGCCGTCGGCGGCCGCACGGCGTACATCACGGCCGGTGCCGCAGCCGGATCCCCGCGTCCGCGCTACCGAATTCAACCAATGCGAGTGTCACCACAATTTCCTGCCGGCTGAGGCACGGCGACTCTGCCGGCAGGGAGGGTGGCGCCGTGTCGGAGTTCACCGATGGCACCACCGGACTTGAGTGGAAGGCTCCTCAATGCAATTGCTCTTGGGCTCGCGACCGTCACAGCAGCCTCTCTCCGACGCTGCTGTGATGATTGCGTTGCGCAAAGGCCGGATCGAATTCTGCCGGCATCTCTACCGCCGCCACTACGCCGCGGTGCAGGCATACGCCTCCCAATGCGTGCGAGGTCCGCTGCATGCGCAGGAGGTGACATCAGATGTCTTTGCGCACCTGCTCCAACAGATGGTGTCCGGCGAATCGCTCATCGAGCGTCGTCATCCGGGGTGCCTGCGTCCCCAGTTACTGGGAAAGGTCCGCACCGCCGCGATCCATCGCTGGCACCGGGAGCGCGACACACTGGCGCCGGACTTCCAGACCTGGGTCGCGGCAGGATCACGGTGGCCCTGGGGCGAAGACGGCCAGCTGGCTCTCGCGTACGAGCGCCTCCCGGCCACCACCCAGTGCCTGCTGTGGCACTCGGTGGTGGAACGGGACGATCCCGCGTTCACGGCACGCATCACGGGCCTGGATCACCATGCGGTTCCCGCTGCGTGCGACCAGGCCATGACCGCGCTGCGCCAGGCCCGTGCGGACCTGTACCTCGAGCGGCTGGAGCGTGCGGACTGCAGGGATGTGATCGAGCGGCTGACCCGGCGGCCTGAGGCGGACCCGGCTGAAGGATGGGGCCATCTCCGCGCCTGTCCGGCCTGTGCGGCGCTCTACAAAGACCTGTCCCGCCTCGACGCGCAGCTCGAAGCACAACTGCCGGTACGGCTGTTGGGATGGTGGACGGGACAGCGATACCTGCGTGCGAAGGCCGCCATCCCCATACCACTGGGCGATCCGCCGTTCCTGGCAAGGCTGCTGGAGCGAGGCCGGGCCGATGCCCCCGCCCAGCCCTCGCGTGTACGCCGGGCCACGGCGGCCACCCGGAGGAGCAGGGGGAGCAGGGGAAGAAGCAGGGCAGCGTCCCCGCCGTTTCCTCGCCGCTCCCGGGCCGCTTTCGCGGTGGCGGGCTTCCTGGTCGGCGTTGGCGCGGGCGTGCTGCTGCTGACCGCTTGTGACCCACAGCTCGGAGCGCACAGACAACCGCCGCCTGCCCCCGGACCTTCACCTGCCCCGAACGACCCGCCGTCACAGCAAGCAACACCTCCTCCTGCGCTCTCGGCCCGATTCCCCGTCCAGGCCAATGGGTACACAACGCAGCAGGGGACAAGCGCCAGCTCCGACCCCGGTGCCCGTGCCCTCGGAAGCTCTTCTGTCCTGCATTACGACCGGGTCGATTTCTCCACCGTCCGAGACACCCTCGCCGCAGCGAGGCTCGCGGGGCCGTCGGGCGGCGGTGCCCGGATACAGCTCAGGCTCGATTCCCCTGCCCGGCCACCGCTGGCACAGATCACTCCAAGTGCCGACGGTTCCGTGAACGACATCTCGGTGCCCATCACCCCCGTCGTCGGCGTGCACCGCCTCTACGTCACCGCGCACTGCCCGACGACCACCGATCGGTGCATCGAACTCTTCGCGTTCGGTGCCGCACCGTCGATGTCTGAGGCGCTGCTCCCCCTTCACCGTCCAGAGGACACTCGACGAGCTCGAAGGGGCCCTCGCCAGTTTTCAGCACCTGCAGAAGCTTCCTCCGGGCTATTTCGGAAAGCGTGGGATCGGCGATCTGGTGGCGCGGCTGACAGGCGACATCGAGACCCGCTTGCCGTTGCGATCTGTCAGCGCCAGATCGTGCCGATAGACACCCAGCTTCTTGAGGGCGCGGGCGACATGGTGCTCCACAGTCCGCGGGGACAGGTGCAGGGTGGCCGCGATCTCGCGGTTGCTCAGGCCGGCACCGGCGAGCTCTGCCACCTCCTGCTCGCGCGGCGACAGCCGCTCACCGTATCGGGGACGGCCCGGCGGGCGCCGCTCGGCACCGGGATGGGCTCGCAGTTCCGCCCGCACCCGAGCCGCATCCCATGTCGCGCCGAGGGCTTCCAACTCCTCTGCCGAAGCCGTCAGTTCCGAGATCCCCGCAGTGGTCGCCGGGCTGCCCGCCTGCGCGCACCGCCCGGCGGCCTCCGCGGCCAGAGCGGCCTCGTAGGGCCGAGGGAGCGCCTGGTAGCAGGTACGGGCACGCCGGAAGTACTCGACTGCCTCCGGGAACGCGCCGTCCGCTTCGGCCAGCAGCGCCCTGCTCCACCCCAGTGCAGCCCTGCCGGCGGGTGCCTGTCTGCCCTCCATTCCCGCCGCGAACTCGTCCACCATCTCCCGGGCCGTGTCCAGTTCCCCGGCCCGGGCGGTTGCCTCCACGGCCCATGGACCCAGCTCGGCCGCCCATACCCATACGGCCTTGGCCCTCAGCCTGGCCCAGGCCTCGGCCGCCTCCCGGGCGGCGCGCAAGGTCCTGGCGAGCGAGAGCGAACCTGATGCGGCCTCCCGCGGCCGCCGCGGCCAGCGGTACGGCGCTGTCCTCTCCGACCAGGCCGGGGCCGGAGAGCCAGGTGTCTGCCTGGCCCCACTCGCCCGTTGCCAGGGCGAGCAGACCCAGCGCCAGCCGTGTGTCGCCCGCGACGGCCGGCATCTCGGCCATTTCCGCCACCAGAGCGCGGGCCCGCGACGCCAGTCCCGCCCAGCGGCCGGTCATCACGTCCAGGATCAGTGAGGTACCCCGTGTGAACTGCTCTGCCCACGACGCACCGCTCCGGGCGGCCAGTCTCATGGCCTCGGCCTGCAGCTCGCGGGCTCGCGCGTACTCGCCCAGCCAGACCGCCGAATTCGCGGCGTTGGCCAGGCCACTCGCCGAGACGTCGAGAATCCGGAGATCCTCACCTTCCCGGGGAAGTTGCTCCAGACGCCGCCACCCGTCCGGATCACCCACGCAGACCACCACGGACATCCGGGTCACCGCGATTCCCGCCTGGGCAACCCGGTCCCCGCTCCCGGCCACTGCCGCCTCGGCCCGCGCCAGCCAGGCGAGATTCTCTGCCAGTGATCCGCCGGGCCAGTAGGGGACCCCAAGGGATGACATCGCCCGGGCCGCCAGCACCGGGCGGCTGCGCAACTCCTCAGCGGCTATGCGGAGTTCGGCACGCCCGTCGGCGCTCTGCCTGACCATGAGCATGATCATCCCGAGGTCGAGCCGGATCTCGCCACGTACAGCGGCGGGCAGCTCGGGATCGTCGACCAGCCGCCGCAGCACCTCCACCGTCTGGTCGGAACGCAACCCGCTGGACGCACTACGGGCGAGCATCGGAGCCAGCCGAGCTCGGTGCGACTGCCGGACACCGGGGTTCGCCAGCGTGTCCTCGAGCAACGCGATGGCCAACTGGTGGTTTCCGGCCTCGGCAGCTTCCCGCGCGGCGTTCTCCACACTCTGCAGCCATGACGCTCTGCTACCTGCCCCACCTGGACTACGACCTCCAGCGCTACGGCCCCGACGACCCACGCTCCCACCGCGCGGCCGCCGACCTCGACGCCGCACTGGCCCCGCTCCTGGAGGAGGCGCGCGCGGAGGGCCGTACGGTGGTGGCGCTGTCGGAGTACGGCATCACCCGCGCCACCCGCACGGTCGACATCAACCGGGCGCTGCGCCGGGCCGGGCTGCTGGAGGTGCACATCCAGGACGGCATGGAGTACCTGGACGCGATGGCCTCGCGTGCCTTCGCGGTCGCCGACCACCAGATCGCCCACATCTACGTCCGCCGCCCGGAGGACCTCGACGCCACCGGCGCCGAGCTCGCGGGCCTCGACGGCATCGACGAACTCCTCGACGACGACGGCAAGAAGGCCCACGGCCTGGACCACCCGCGCTCCGGCGAACTCGTCGCGATCGCCGAGCCGGACGCCTGGTTCACGTACTACTACTGGCTCGACGACGACCGCGCCTCCGACTTCGCGCGCCTCGTCGAGATCCACCGCAAACCCGGCTACGACCCGGTCGAGCTGTTCATGGACCCCCTCGACCCCTATGTCAAAGTCAAGGCGGCCACCGCACTGGCCCGCAAGAAACTCGGCATGCGCTACCGCATGGCCGTCGTACCGCTGGACCCCTCGCCCGTGCGCGGCACCCACGGCCGGCTGCCTGCCCGGCCTGAGGACGGCCCGCTCCTCCTCTGCTCCGAGCCGCAAGCCGTCTCGGGTCCGGTCCGGGCCACAGAGGTGAAGAGTCTGCTGCTCAGTCTGGCAGGTCTCAGCTGAGAGCCGACCTGCGATGTCGGTCGGCCCGGACCGGCCAAGGGCAGCGGTGGCTGCGCAGCCGGAGACGGCGGCGGAGCTGGTCGAGGATCGTCTTGAGCACCCCGGCCTTGGTCCAGCGCGAGAAAAAGCCGAATGCTCGGCCGCCGGGTTGATCAGAGTGCGAATGCGGTCACGCGTCAGTCGATGGTGAGGAGCGCGGCTCTGCTGGGGACGCCTCGTGTGTCGAGCGCGAAGAGCATGTAGGTGCCGGGCAGTGCGATGCCGGGGTCGGAGGGGATGTCGAGTGCGTAGCTGTTGGTGCCTGTCGTTCGGTAGGTCAGAGGGATTCGTCGTTGGTCGTTGTCGGTCGAGTGGGTTGCCGCTCCGCTTCGTACCAGAGCGAACGAAGCGATTGCCGTGTCGGTGGTCACCGGCAGGTTCGCCCCGTGAGCCACCTTGGCGGGAGTGTTGCCGGTGAGCCGGGGCCGGGTCCTTTCGGTGCCGTCGGGGTTGAGGAGGTAGGGCGGGGTGAAGATCGCTCCGTCGGGGTGGTTCGTTGCGCAGTCGCCGCACAGACCGCCGCCGCCGGTGAAGATGCGCCCGTCGGGGAGGAGGTTGGCGACGCTGTGGTAGTTGCGCGGTACTGCCATCGAGGCCATCGGAGCAAAGGTGCCGGTCGCGGGATCCCAGATCTCGGGGGTCATGACGGAACCGGCGTCGCTGAACGGCACGGGGGTGGACTGTCCACCGAAGACCGCGACCTTTCCGTCCGGCAAGACGACGCTGTTGCTGAAGGCCCGTGCGTGGGCCATGTCGCCGGTGCGGGCGCTGACGGGTTGTGCGCCGCCGTTCAGGTCGACGGTGTATGCGCGCTTGGTGGCTGGTGCGTTCTCGTAGGCGGTGGCGCCGCCCAGCGTGAGCAGTTTGCCGATGTCGTAGGCGACGGCGTTGCCGTTCATCGCGTCGGCGCTGTCCGCGCGCGTGCCTGCCGGGGTGATGCTGCCGTCTCCGGCGGTGGATATCCAGTTGAGCTGCTTGCTGGGACCGACGTGCAGGACCCGTCCGTTGGAGGTTGCGTGCAGCCATTGGTGGTTGTCGGCCCGGTAGGGGCCTTGCGGGTCCGCGGTCATCGTGCCGGTGGCCGGCACGCCGGACAGCCTGCGCCAGGTCCCGGTGGCGGCCGACCAGACCTCGCCGTCCTTGCCGCCGGTGCCGCCGCTCCAGGAGCCGCCGAGGACGAACGCGTCACCGTTCGAAAGCAGTGTCATGGCCTGGTAGCCGCGTGCGATGTTCATGTCGGCTGTCGAAATCCACTCGTCGGTGGCGGGATTGTAGATGCTGGCACGCGCGGCGTTGCTGCCTCCGGTGACCAGTACCCGGCCGTCGGCGAGGAGTGCGATGCCGGGACAGAACATGTCGTGGCCCGTGTTGTCGACGCGGCGCTGGGTGATCCTGCCGGTGGCCAGGTCCATGATCGCGGTCTGGGTGTAGCCGTTGCTGCCGCCGAAGCGGTCGATGGCGTAGGCGGACCAGGCCAGCAGCTTGTTGTTGGGCAGAACGGCGGTGGCCACCGGCACCAGGGGGAAGCCGGTCAGCCGTCCCCACGCGCCGTGGACCGCAGGGTCGGCCGGGCCACTCAGGCGCAGTTCGGCGGCCGAGGACCACGGACCGCGCCCACCTGCCTCGGTGGTGGCGGTGAGGCGGACGAAGCGGGCGCTGACGGGACGGGTGAACGTGGCGCCCTTCACGGAGTCGTCGTCCTTCCAGGTGCCGGTGGCCACGGGAGCGCCGAAGGTTGTGCCGTCGGTACTGGTCGTGACCGAGTAGGCACCGATCCGGCCGTTGGCACTGTTGCTGGGGCGCGGCTGGTAGGCGAGGCCCGAGACATCCGCTGTGCGGTGCATGTCGATGGTGATGCTGTGCGGCAACGGCACAGGGGTACCTGACCACTTGCTGTGCCAGAAAGTGTCGGCACTCCCGTCCAGGACCAGTTGGGCACGATTGTCCTCGGCCGCGGTCTCCTCGTCACTTGCGGTGGCCGTCCAGCCCGCACGCGACAGGTCGACGACGGAAGCGGGCGAACCGGGGTCGCCGAGCAGGTTGATCTCCCCGGCCGAGGACCACGGACCGCGCCCGCCGGCCTCGGTGGTGGCGGTCAGCCGGACGAAGCGGGCGCCCCTGGCGGCGAAGCTCAGGGTTTTGGTGGTCGCGTCGTCGGCCAGGGTCCCGCTCGCCACGGCCGCCCCCCAACTGGTGCCGTCGGCGCTGAGGTGAATGGCGAATTCGCCGATCCGGCCGTTGGCACTGTTGCTGGGGCGTGGCAGGTAGACGAGGCCCGAGACGACCGCTGTGCGGTGCATGTCGATGGTGATGCTGTGCGGCAACGGCACAGAGGTGCCCGACCACTTGCTGTGCCAGAAAGTGTCGGCACTCCCGTCCAGGACCAGTTGGGCACGGCCGTCCTCGGCCGCGGTCTCCTCATCACTGGCCGTGGCCGTCCAGCCCGCACGCGACAGTACGGGAGCGGCAGGCTCCATCGCCGCCGCAGGGGCCGCCCCGTGGTGCGGCGCAGAATACGGCGCCGCCTGCCCCGTGGCGGGCGGGTGCGGGCGCGCGGCGGGGGTCGCACCGTCGGCGGTAGTAGTGATCAGCGGCAGCAGCGCTGTCATGACTGCCGTCAGGGCCAGGAGAATGAGACCTCTGCTTCTCAACCGGGACAGCCGGAACAACCGTGACGCACGCACCATGACATCTCCCCCAAGAGCAAGCAAGACAGGGCCCCATGCGCGTCGTCACGAGCGCGGAAGGCCGTCGGCCGGTCACCAGAGGGGACTCTGTCCGGGCCCGACCGTCCCGCCGCTTTGCGCATGTTTTGCCAAGTCGGCCCGTGCGGGCATCGTCTGGGTCAACACGCACGGCACCACCGTGTCCGAGATGCCGCACGGAGGTGTCAGGCATTCGGGCTACGGCAGCGATCTGTCCATGGCGGGCTTGTTGGACTACACGCAGGTCAAGCACGTGATGCTGTAGCCAGGGTGGCTGCCCTGAGGTCACCCCCCGGGTGCCTCGCGCGGGGGCAACGCGAGGCACCCGGGGGGTGACGGGTGGAGTGGTGGGCCATTCGCCGGTCAAGCTGTGCGCCGCTCGAACTGCTGATTGGCGCCGGTGCCGCAGGTGTACTGAATGAGGCGGGCACCGTTATCGGCGGATCCGTACCTGACGTCCAGACACTTGCCGCTGTGCCGGGCGACGAGACGGTAGTAGCCGTTGCCCTGGTCCTCGAACTTCCACTGCTGGTTGGCGCGGGAACTGCAGCTGTACTGGTTCACGAAGGCGCCGTCACTCTGCGATTCGTCTGCGACATCCAGGCACTTGCCGCTGTGCTGGGCAAGGACACGGAAGTAGCCGCCGCCCGCGTCCTCCGTCCGCCACTGCTGGTTGAGGGCATTGGTGATGCAGCCGTACTGCGCGACCCACCCGTCGTCGGCGGAGGAGTTGTCGGAGACGTCGACGCATTTGCCACTGTGCCGGGCTACGAGGTTGTAGTACGGGCCGCCGCCCACGCCGGTGACGGTTCCGGCCTCTGTATCGATGGAGATCTGTGGGTACCACGGCAGGTTCATGGTGGTGCTGGTCGGGAAGGTCAACGGCAGCCAGACGTATTGCGACTCGTTGACCGGACGGTTCCAGTCGCCGGCCCAGCGGTCGCCCATGAAGAGGTACGAGGTGCCCGTGGAGCCCTGCACCGGAAGGACGAAGGTGGTCTGGGATTCGTGGCCGTTGTGGTTGCCGACATCCTTCATGGGCGTCCAGGGGCCGGCGATGCTGCTGGCGGTGGCGTACTTCTGCTGGGTGAAATGCCAGTAGTTGGTGCCCGAGGTCAGCATGTAGTAGACGCCATCCCGCTTGAATAGCGCCGGTGCCTCCCGGCTCTGTCCCGGCCAGGGGTTGGCGACCTCGCTGTCGTAGCCGGTGTAGGTGGCGTTGAGCTTGTAGATGCGCAGGTCGACATTTTCCTCGGTGGCCGTGACCTGGTACGCGGTGCCGTCGTCGTCCTTGAACAGCGTCTGGTCGCGGGACGTGGTGCCGCTCGTCGGCCGGAAGCTGCCCTGCCAGGCGTAGTCACCATCGACGGTGTCGGAGACGGCGACGGCGGAGCGGGCCTCGGTGTAGTCCTCGTTGCCTTGCTCCTTGTGCATCCACATGACGAACTTGTTGGTGGTGCTGTTGTAGATGACCTTGGGCCGCTCGATGTTGGCGATGTTCAGATCGGGGTGGGAGTCCTTGGTCAGCACATCGCGCCTGAAGTCCCAGGTCTTGAGATCTGTCGAGCGGTAGGCGGAGACGGCCTTGAAGTTGTTGTTGGCGTCGCGGTTCTCACCGAACCAGTAGTAGTAGGAGCCGACCTTGATCACCCCGCCGCCGTGTGCGTGGACCACGGCACCGGTGGTGTCCGTGAACTGCGTTCCGTTGGTCACGGTGACCGGGGCTGCCTGGGCGGGGAGTCCGGCGACCAGCAGCACGAATGCGCCCACCAGGGCGGCCAGAAGCAATGTGAGGGCACGTCGAGGCATCGGGGATCCTGTTGGGATGAGTTTTTGTGCAGGCCGTCTGAGTCGAGGCATCGGGGATCCTGCTGTGAGGAGTTCTGGTGCAGGCAGCCGGATCGCGCAGGGCGTTCACTGACTGCTGGGCTAGTCCGGTGCGGCGGAGCTGACCGGCTGCTCTGTGACCGTTTGTGCGTCATCCGCCGACACGCGTGGGCCGAAGCAGGGAGAGCGGCGTATCGCGCGAGCGGCGTTCGGAATTGGCGGATTGTGAGCGGCTCTGTTGGGGGACCGTAAAGGCGGTGCAATGTTTACGTCAACAGTCCCGGCAAGAATTGTTTCCTTGATGTGTCCGCAACTCGCGCCTTCCAGGCCGTGCCCGCGTACCCAAGTGTTCGCGGCGGGTACGCCGGGGTTCCGGGCCGGGCTGGAAACCGACCGTCTGGGTCTAGGCCCAGGCGTCGGCGGGGTATGTCGGGCACCATCCCTTCCTTCAGCTGCCGGAACTCCCCCGGCCGCCCCGGTTTGGGAATCTGGACCCGCCGCAGCGCCGACGGACGATACGTATACGTCCGCAGTTTCTGCGATAGGTCCTGGAGGAATGCATCCACCCCCGAGGCCTACACCGCGTCAACGGTCATGCCGTCCACGCCGGGGGCACCCTGGTTTGCACACACGCCGGCACGTGGTCGCGGGCGTGCGGGCCGACCGGCCGCAGGCGGCAGTGACCGTTGAGGTCATCCACGACATCGTGCGGGAGACGGACCCGCGCTGCCTCGATCGGATCCTGACCAACCTCGTCACCAACGCTCTGCGGCACGGCGCGGAGCCGGTGGTGGTGGAGGTCGCCGGGCCGAACTGCGGGTCCGCGACCACGGCCCCGGCTTCCCGCCCGCTGCTCGCCCACGCCCCCAGCGGTTCCGTACCGGCGGTAATGGGGTCTCCGCCTTGGCCTGACCATCGCCACCAGGCAGGCCGCAGTGATCGAGGCCCGCCTGAGATGGCACGACCCGCCCGAGGGCGGCGCCATCGTCACCGTCACCCTCCTGCCGGACACCCCGGCACAGCACTGAAGACCCGGTCAGCTCAGCGCGGGCGCGCATCAGGACCGGGTGCCCCACCGTGAGGCGATCCATTTACGCGGCGAGGCGCGGGGGTGGTGCGTGGGGGCGGCGTGGTCCGCCTCGTTTGTCCTCTTCTGTGGGGCTGGATTAGCCTGGGTGCGGTGACAGGTCACGGGGCGCGACTCGGTTCCTTGTGGCTGTTTGCGGGCGGCTCGGTGGTGTCATGGCAGCAGATGTCGACTCCGATGCTCCCGCCGCGGGCGGCGGGCGCTTTGCCTTCGTGGGGCGTGAGCGGGAGGGACGGCTGCTGTCCGGGGCCCTGGAAGATCCTCCTGCTGTGGTGGTGGTCGAGGGGGAGGCGGGTGTTGGTAAGACCCGCCTTGTGCGCGAAGTAACCACAGGGCCAAGGGGTCGCCGCAGCCGGGTGGTGACCGGGTTCTGTCACCCGTTGCGTGAGCCGTTCCCCTACGGACCGGTCATCGACGCCCTGCGCCAGACAGTTCCCTGGATGCCGCCCGCCGTCAAGATGCCGCCGGAGGCCGGCGCTGTGGCGCCGCTTCTTCCGGAACTGGCCGACCGCCTGCCGCCGCCTCCTGCCGTCGAACAGCCGCCCGCAGCAGTGCGTTACCACCTGATGCGCGCGGTACGGGCGGTCCTGGAGGCTTGTGGACCGCTCACCGTGGTCATCGAGGACCTGCACTGGGTGGACGAGGCCACCCGTGACCTCCTGCTGCTTCTGGCGCGTGACCTACCGCCGGGCGTGGGTCTCGTGCTGACGTTCCGGCGTGAGGATCTGCCGGCGGACGGCCCCGTGCTGGGTGCCGCCTACCGTCGGCCGCCCGGGACCGGTGGTGCGGACATCCGCCTGGCTCCGCTGACCGAGGCCGATATCCAACTGCTGGCCGGCGCCGTCCTGGGACCGCGCGCCACCCATGCGGTGGGCCGCGCGTTGTTCGAACGCAGCGCGGGCCTGCCGCTGGTCGTGGAGGAGGACCTGATCACCTTCAGCAGGCAATGGCCCGGCGCTGGTCTGTCCGAGCCGGGCGCTGGCGGGCAGGTGCCGGATCCGGTGACCGAGCTGGGCCGGGCGGGTGTCCCGCGCGGTCTGCGGGAAGCGATCAAGGAACGGATTGGGGGCCTGTCGGTGCGGGCGCTGGCGGTCACCGAGGCCGCTGCGGTCCTGGCCGTCCCGGCCGAGGATGCCCTAATCGCCCGGGTAGCCGGCATCAGCAGCGAGGAGGAGGGGGTGGAGGCCCTGGTGGAGGCGCTGCGAGCCGCGGTGCTGCGCGAGACCGCGCCTGCGCGCTACGGCTTCCGGCACGCGCTGGCCCAGCAGGCCATCTACGAGGCCATTCCCGGCCCCCGCCGCCACCGCCTCCACCAGCGGGCCATCACCGCCCTGCGGGATCTGGACAATCCCCCGCTGGTGCAGATCGCCCACCACACCCGCGCCACGGGTGCACGGCAGACATGGCTGACCCAGGTGGAAGCCGCCGCCGACCAGGCCCTCGCTATGGGCGACCAGGGCACCGCCGCCCACCTCATCCACAGCCTGCTCGCCGAACCCCACCTCCCCGGCGACCTGCGCACCCGCGCCGCCCTGGCGCTGAGCCGAACCGCCATCTACAGCGCTGACCCGACCGCGTCGCACGACCTGCTGCGGCGCATCCTGGCCGACCCCCAGCTCCCCGCCCCCACCCGCGGCGAGATCCGCTTCAGCGTGGGCATCATGCTCGCCAACTTTAACGACGATCCACCCGCCGCCCTGCGCGAGCTGGAGCAGGCCGTGGACGAAATGGGCGACCAACGACCGGGAACAGCCTGCCGCGCCATGAGCGCCATCGCCATGCGCATGTGCTACTTGGGACACCCCGCCTCCGAGGTCATGGCCTGGATACACCGCGCCGAGCGCACCGCCGATGAAGGAGCTGATGCCGAGGCCCGAGCATATGTCCAGACTGACAAGATCACCTTGCTGGCCCAGCTGGGGGACGCCGGAGCCTGGGAGATGGTCGAACGCCTCCCGCACGACGACGAAGACTCCGGGGTTCTCCGGCAGACTGCCCGGGCGCTGTACAACGTCGCCGACGCTGCGCTTGACATCGGCCACGATGAACAGGTGGGCCACCTGCTAGACGAAGCCCAGAACATCGCCCACCGCGCCGGCCTGCGGTGGCTTGACAGCTGGTGCGCAGTCGCACGGCAAGTACTCGCCTGGAATGCCGGCACCTGGGGAAACCTGGAGGCCGCCGACGCGGCCCTGGCTGCGCAATACCCCAACCACCCGGAGAGCAGTCAGGGAGAGCTGGTGCTGGCCGGACTGGCTGAGGCCCGCGGGCAGTGGCACCAAGCCATGGACAAGTACGCCGCCGTACGGGACATCACGCCCCACGACCCGACCCTGTGTAGAGCGGCGGCGGGTATCGGCCGGGTGGAACTGGCCCAGGGCAATACTCATGCAGCCTGGGACGCGACCGGCCCCGCCATCGAATTCCTCCGCGCAAGCGGCATCTGGGGTCGGGCCGCAGCTGCCGTGGTCCCTGTGGCGGTGCAGGCGGCCCTGGCCACCGGCCGCACCGACACCGCCGCACACCTGACCACCGAACTCCAGCACGGCATCCAAGGACGCGACGCACCCGCCGCCCAAGCCCACCTGCACCTCTGCCACGGACACCTCACCCACGCGACCAACCCCGACAAGGCCCGCGAACACTTCCACCACGCCCAAGCCGCCTTCCAGGCCATCGGCCGCCCCTACCCGGCCGCCCAAGCCGCCGAACACGCCGCCCGCACCCTCATCCCCACCAACCCCGGCATGGCCGCCGAAGAACTCACCACCCTCACCGACACTTACACCCGCCTCGGCGCCACCGCCGACGCAGCCCACTGCCAGCACACCCTCCGCAGCCTCGGCCAAACCCACCTCGCATCCCCCGGACGCCGCGGCTACGGCGAACACCTCTCCCCCCGTGAACAACAAGTCGCCGACCTCCTGGCCACCGGCGCCACCAACAAGGACATCGCCCAAGCTCTGTTCCTCTCCCCCCGCACCGTCGAACACCACGTCGCCCACGTCCTGAAAAAACTCCACATCACCAACCGCAACGACGTCCACCAAGCCCTCAGCACGCACAACCCGTAACACAGCCGGAGCAACACGCCGTTCAACGACTACACGTTCCCCGGCGGACCGGGGACGAGCACTGCCCCGCCCATGCGGTCGCAGTCAGCCGCACACGAGCGGCCTCACAACACCCGCAGGCCAACCGACGTACGAGGCTTCGGGTTGTCGCAGTCCTCGCGCTCGCGTCCGGAGTGTCTGATCAACGGCGGATCTGATGATCAAGGAGAGGTCGGATGACCAAACCGCCGGTGAGCCCGAGTCCGTACAGCCTTCTGTCGGGGCACCGTCGAATACGGGCGACCGACGAGCAGTTGATCGCGATGCTCGTCGACGGGGCCCGAAACGAGGCCTGCAGCTGACCGGGGAGGGCGGGCAGTTGCAGCAGCTGACCAAACGAGCGCCCTGCAGGGCGAGATCGCCGACCATGTCGGCCACGAGAAGCACGATCCGGCTGGAGAACGACGTCAACAGCCGCAACGGCACACGTGCGAAGACCGTGCCGACCGACGTCCGGCCGGTCGACGTGAAGGTGTCCCGCGACACCACCGGAACCTTCGAGCCGCAGATCGCGGCGTCAAACGAGATGGTGTTGTCGCGATCGGCGAAGGGGCCCATGCACGGCGACATCTCGGCCCATCTAGCAGAGGTGTACGGCGCCGAGGCTCTCCCCCGGTCGCAGAAGTACCGGCGTCCCCGGAGCCGCACCGATCCCAACGGCCGTGCGTCCAGGGTGCGTTGGTAGGAACAGTCCACACGTCTTGCCCGCTTGCAGCAGTCTGGGGCACCGGCCCGGACTGCTGGTGGATACCGCCTCCACATCGATCCCGCGTTCTCCCCTCGCCGACCTGCGGATTCACGGAACTGCGGCCAGGGCCCGTCCCAGAGACGGGGCAGGTCGGCGGCGAGGGCCTCGATTTCGGTGCGGCCGGGCAGTGGAGGGCGAGCCTCGCGGACGCTGACGAGCCGGCCTGGGCTCCGGCCTGGGCGGTGAGCTTCCCCTCCCGGTCCTCGAGTGTGCGGGCGACCAGCCGGTTCTACGTTTCGACCCGGCTGAAGGCATGCTCGGCACGATAAGGCGCGTTCGACGACGAGTTGGGCGGCGCGGGACGACCTGCTCGGCAGCATCCAGGACGAGGGTGATCTCCTCACCGATCAGGGTGGTCAGCAGCTGGCAGTTGGCAATCCGGTATGCACCGATGAGCGTACTTCGGAGAGCGCACACGTATGTCCGTTTCCTTTCCATGGGGTCTCCTACCGCTGGGCCTGGTGCTCCAGAGAACGCCGCCAGCCCCTGTGGATCAACGCGAAAGCGCCCCCACAGAGTGGAAGAAACCATAGGTACCGGACATCTTGCCGTTGGGGTATCTACGTCATGCATCGGGAGTACGCAGGTGGACGTAAGGCCACGACCGGCACTGGTCCGGACTGCTCCCGATCGATGCCACTCGGCGAGGTTCGCCTCCACGCGTGATGGTTCTCGGCCGCGCGCACGGACGCGATCCGGCGCTGACACCCAGGCGCGGCCCGTGCCAGCACGTCGTCTCCGACTCACACGTGAGACTCGTCAACATCATCGGCGCCGTCCTGGCCGGCGCCTCTGGCAGCAACGCCAAACCCGCCACGCCCACCCGCTACTGTCCCGGGTCCCCCTGGAACTCAAGGGAGACCTGCCGACAGTTGGACGAGACCGGCAGACCGGATACCGAGGCGCGACGGCGCGGAGTTCGGGGAACCTACAAGGCTGCGTCTCAGCTCAGCGATTGAAGTTGGTGTCGGACTCTCCAACCATGTGAGCGGCCTCGAGTTCGAACCACACCGTCTTCCCACGGAGAGCCGGGCGGACGCCACAACGGTGGGAGAGCGTATAAACCATGTGCATTCCTCGCCCCGATTCGTCGTCAACGGCCGCCTCTTTGAGGCACGGCGCAACAGAATTCGCGTCGGAGACTTCGCATCGGAGCAACTCGCCATGCAGTGCAAGCGTGACCAGGATCGAACCGAGGCCGTAGCGGACCGCATTGGTAACCAGTTCACTGACCAGCAGGACGGTGGTTTCCGACTCTTCGATGTGGAGTTTCACCAGGGCGTCGCGCGTGAACCTTCGCGCCGCTGCAACGGAAGCCGGTCGGCGATCAAATCTTCGCGAACTGCTCTCACGCATGTGCGGCCTCGGAAGTACATGCGTGAGGTGGACCAGAAAGTACGCCATGCGGCCTGGCAGGAGCGAGTGGACCCCTCGGTAGGCCTTAGGACGGCGGCGTGGCCCACAAACGAATCGGACGAGCAGAAGAGGGCTAGTCACAATCGTCTTTGTTGCATTCACGAGAATCTCTCCAATCGCGCATGCACCGATCTAAAATGAGGCTGCCCCGATGACACGGAACTGGGCGAGGTTGCCATTTTTCCTCATAGAATCCCGGGTTCCGCGGATAGGTGGCGCGGCGCTTGCATCCTCGAGATTGGAGGAGGCCTTTAGCTCAAAACATCGGACCTGCGACCATCTCAGGCCTGAACCCAACGGGTTTTTCACCGGCAGATCGATAATCCGGAATTCACCGGCGAGTGCGTCTCGGAGTTCGAGCGCGAGTCTCCGACTCGCGTTCCACAATTCCTCCTGCTGCTTGGGCCTTGTCGTCTCTTCCAGGAAACGCTGCCAACCCCTGTGGATCAACGCGTAAGCGCCCCCATAAAGCGGAAGAAACCATAGGTATCGGGCAGCAACCAGGCAGTAGGGGCATCCATTCGTGCAGCGGGCTCTCGCATCAACGCCACCAGAATCACCCAGCCCGGCCGCCTGTGGCGTACAGCAGTGACAGACGGTGCCAGGCCGCCCCAGAACAAGATGGGGAACGGCCGGAACCGGGGTGTAGACACGGTCGCGGCAAGCCGCGGGTTCGTCTACAGCCCCCACCGCCGCATGTTCGATGAGATGCTGGTACTCGCTGGGAGGACGATCCGATGCATCCTGGAACGCCCCAAGACCATGTGCCCGCCGATCCCACGGAGCCGCCCTTGGTTCCTCCGGATCTGGCGCACGCCGCTGCCGCTGTCGCGGACGAACACAGCACGGTGTTGGGCTGGACGCAGACAGCAGCCCAGCTGCTTGGGTACTCGGCGGCATAGGTGCTGGACCAGGCAGTCCCGGCGCTTTTGACGGACCCGGCGGTTCTTGGGGACTGTCTGCGGTCGCAGGAGGGTTGGTCGGACGTTGTGACAGCCCGGCACCGCAGCGGGCGTCAGCTGGAGCTGAGCGTGTGGGCCTGGCCGATGCAGCGGGCCGGGCAGGAGCCAGGCTGGTTCGTGGTCGGCTACGACGTCGGGATCGCGCCCTGGTGGGAGGTGAACACCCGCCGGGCAGGCCGGTGCGCTCCCGCCTTCGTGCACGTGACGGCCAGTCTGCGGGCACAGCTGTCCTCACACCATGGTCGGGAGGGTCGGGACATCGCGCATGGACCGCGGATTGATCAGGGCGGGTTTGGCGGGCGCCCGCGGTCAGGCCGGTCGCGGCTCGTAGCGTCCGCGACCGGCCACTGTGCGTGTCAGGCGGGGATTACCGCTCAGTTGGTCTCCCACTTCTGGTTGTCGCCGCCCCAGCAGGACCAGAGCCAGACCTTGTTGGTGGCCAGGTCCTTGTCCAGGCACAGACCGGACTGCTTTCCGCGGATCGTGCCGTCGGAGTAAAACAACCACTTCTGGTTGTCCTGGCCGTTGCAGTCGTAGGTGCCGACCACGGTGCCGTTGATCGTGCCTTCTCCGTAGGCGTCCAGGCACTTCGTGCCGCCGTAGACGGTGATCTGCCCGGAGGGCGTCCTGGTCCACTTCTGGTTGTCGCCGCCCGAGCACGGGTCGTAGACCTGGACCGGGACGTTGTCGTGGCTGAGATTGGGGACGTCGAGGCAGCCGTTGCCGCCGACGTTGCGCAGGGCGCTCGTGTGCGAGCCGACATCGGTGCCCCAGGCGTACTTGACACGGTCCATACCGCTGATGTTGCGGATGCCCAGCGCCAGGTTGGAACCGCTGCCCTTGAGGTCGAAGAGGCCGTAGTAATCGAAGTCGGGGTATTCGTTGTGCGGGCCGCCGAGGGCCGGCCAGTAGACCGCGCCCATGCCGAGGGAGCGGACTCTGTCGGTGTCGGCGCGCAAGTACCGGACGAAGTTGTCGGTGCTGGCGGCGTCGTTGTAGTCCTTGCCGACGTCCACCCCTTCGCCCTCCATCGGTGCGCCGAACTCGTCCAGGATGGTGCGCGCGCCGCAGTCGCCGACCACGCTGTCGAACTCGTCGGCCCACCCGTCGTAGGTCTTCGCCGGCTTGCCGAAGGCGTAGTGGTGGAGCGAAAGATAGGTCCCGTCGAGGCGGGAGTCGGCGCACACGGACGTGACGTCGTCGTTCCAGCCCTTGCCGCTCACGATGATCCTGCCCTTGGGGACCGACGGGCGGTCGGTGATCCACTCGGCGGCGACGTCGGCCCACGCTGTGGCGCTGTAGCCGTAAGGCTCGTTCATCGGCTCGAAGTAGACCAGGCTGTTGGAGCCGTACTCATCGACGACCGAGTTCCACATCGAGTTGAAGGCGCCCGTGTCGATGATTCTGCCGTTCTCGGACGCGTCGTCCTCCCAGTAGGAGAGGATGACCTTGAAGCCCTTGGCGGTCGCGGCGTCGATGGCGCCGGTGTACTTGTCGCCCCACGTGGTGCCGGGGACGGAGTGGGTGTTGATCGGCAGCCGGACGGTGTTGGCGCCAAGCGTGCTCTGGAACCCGCCGAGGATGGCGTTGGCCTTGGCCTTGACGGTGTCGTAGCTGTCGGAGCTGTCCAACCCCTCGGGGACGACGGCGCCCGCGACGTAGTTGTCTCCCGGCCTGGCCCAGTTCACGCCTTGGAACGTGCCGGCGTCCGTTGGGTTGGTTTCCGCAGCCGCCGGCGATGTCGTGGACAGCACGGTGATCGGCACAGCGATCAGCGCGGCCGCGAGGCAGGCCAGCGCTCGGCGGTGCGAGGGGGTACGGGCGGGGGGGAGTGCGGTGGAGTGGGGACTGGGTTGGGTACGCTGGGAGTTGGGCATGCCGTGTTCCTTTTGTGCGTGCGGCTCTGTGCAGGCGGTCGTTGCCGCCTTGGGCGCCACGAAGCGATCTGCCGCGGTGGGCGGTTGTGATGCTGTGGTGGCGCCTGGGTGTGTTCCGGGCAGGCACGGCGCGAGGTGGTGATGAGCGCCGGGCGGCCGGGGCACGTGGGGTCGGCTGAGTTGACGTGCTCGCTGGGTGCGCCGGCGGGCACGGTCTTTGTTGTGGGGAAGGAGCCGCTGCGGGCCGGGCCCGCTACGGCGTTGTCACCGCCCGTGAGTGTCCCTTGCTCAGGGCGGCGGCGCGGGGTGCTGATGACGCTGCGCGGCCGGCCGCGGTGAACGCGGCCACCGGTGCCAGAACCCGTGGGGGCGGTGGCCTGGGCAGGGTGCTGGGCGAGATTCTGTGCATCCGATGGCTCCTTCCGGTGTTGGTGGCTCCGAGCCTGGGGGGAGGCCGCGTGTGGCTCGGTGGGGCCCCGGGGTGGGACCCCGCCGGCCTGTCTGTCAGGTGGCCGGCGGGGCGATGGACGGCGGGCGGGTCCCTGAGGTCGTCGTCGGCGGAGACCGGTAGCGGCCGGTCTTGACACTCCGTGTCTCAGGGTTGAGGTGCGAGGAAGTCTTTGCACGGTCCCGCAGTGCCACCGGCGGCAGGACGCGGGCTGTGGGGCGCGGGCTGTGGGGCGCGTTTACTTGACGGTGAAGCCTTGTTCCTGGCCGTACTTGGTGGAGGCGTCCTGCCAGGACTTCAGGCCGTCCTGGAGCGTGGTGCCGCTGACGTAGGCCTTGCCGACGGTGTCGTTGAAGATGCTGTTGGCGTAGACCTGGAAGGGCAGGTAGGACCATCCGATGAGGACGTTGCCGGCCGACTTGGCGAGCACCTGGTTGATCTGCTGCCCGCCGAAGTAGGGGGCCTTCTTGTTCTGGAAGTCTGGGGAGTTCAGCTGCTTGGTGGTGGCGGGGAACGCGCCGGCGTCGACGCGGGACTGTGCGCCCTCGTCGACGGTGGCGTACTTGAGGAAGGCGTAGGCGAGCTTCTTGTTGGTGCTGGCCTGCGTGATGGCCAGCGAGCTGCCGCCGTTCTCGGCGCTGGCCTCCTGCCCGCTCTTCCACTGCGGCATGGGCGCGACGCGCCACTTGCCGGCGCCTGCCTTGACGCCGGATTCCAGGGAGGCGGGCATCCAGGCGCCGGTGACGAGGGAGGCGATGGTGCCGTCGCCGAGGCCCTTGTACCAGGCGTCGCTCCAGGAGTTGACCGGTGCGAGCAGCTTGTCGCTGATGAGCTTCTGCCAGGCGGTGGTGAACTGCTTGGTCCCGGCGTCGTCGAAGTTCACACCGACCTCGGTGCCGTTCACGGTGTACGGCTTTCCGCCGGCCTGCCAGATCATGCTGGTGGTGAAGCCGGCGTCGCCGGTGTCGTTGGTGAGGTACGCCTTGGGGTCCGCGGCGTGCAGCTTCTTGGCCGCGGCGATGTACTCCTCCCAGGTGGCCGGCGCCTTGATCTTGTGCTTGTCGAAGACCTCCTTGTTGTAGAACAAGGCCATCGGGCCGGAGTCCATCGGCAGGCCGTAGACGCCGCTGCCGCCGGCGTGGACAGCGTTCCACGGGCCGGGAGTGAAGGTGCTGTTGAGCTTGTCCGCACCAAGGGCGCTCAGGTCCGTGAGGGACTTCGCGAGGGCGAACTGCGGCAGCGCGTAGTACTCGACATGGGCGATGTCGGGGATGCCCGACCCGGCCTTGACCGCATTCTGCAGGGCGGTGTACTGCTCATTGCCGGTGCCGGCGTTGACCAGCTTGACCTTGACCTTGGGGTACTTGGCCTCGAAATCGCTGACGACCTTCTTAAGAGTCGGTTCCCAGGCCCAGACCGTGATCTCGCCGCCGGCGTCCAGGGCCGCCTGGACGTCGGCGTCGGACGCGGGCTTGGCGGCGCCCGAGTCCTGCTTGTCGGAGGAGCTACAGGCGGTGGCGGTGAGCGTCACGGAGAGGGCGGCGGCGCCCAGCAGGATGGCGTGACGACGGATTATCGTCATGAGGTGGCCTTTCATAGGGGTGTTGCGATTGATGAGAAATCGGGCCGGGCGTAGGTCACTCCTTGACGCTTCCGGCGGCAAGGCCCGACTGCCAGTACCGCTGGAGCAGCAGGAACGCCGCGATCAAGGGGACGATGGTGAGCAGTGATCCGGTGATCACGAGGTTGAAGACCGCGTCGCCGCCGACGGTGGCAGCCTGCGCGTTCCAGCTGTTCAGGCCGAGGGTCAGCGGGTACCAGTCGGGGTCCTTCAGCATGATCAGCGGCAGGAAGTAGTTGTTCCAGGTCGCGACCACGTTGAAGAGAAGAACCGTGACCATGCCCGGCGCCAGCATCGGCATGCTGATTTGGAAGAACGTGCGGAACTCGCCAGCCCCGTCGACCCGCGCCGACTCGAGGATCTCCTTCGGGACGGCGTCCGTGGCGAAGGTCCACATGAGGTACAGACCGAACGGTGAGACCAGGGACGGGATGATGATCGCCCACGGGGTGTTGGTCAGCCCCATCTCGGAGAACATCAGGAAGGTGGGGACCGCCAGTGCCGTGCCCGGCACCGCGACCGCTCCGATGACGGTCGCGAACACGGCCTTCTTTCCGGGGAAGTCGAACTTGGCCAGCCCATACCCAGCCAGCGTCGCGAGCAGGGTGGCACCGCCCGCGCCCACCACCACATAGAGCAGCGTGTTGATGAGCCAGCGGGTGAAGATCCCGTCGTTGTAGCTGAAGGTGTCGGCGATATTGCCGAACAGGGCGAAGTCTCCGTCGAACCACAGGCCAAAGGAGCGGAAAAGCCCTTCCTGCGTCTTGGTGGCGTTGATCGCCAGCCAGGCCAGCGGAAGGAGTGTGTACATCAGCATGATCGCCGTCAGGGCGGTCAGCGTGGCGCTCCGCCTGTTCCTGCGGGACGCACGCCGGGCGCGACGGACCACACGCGGGACGGAAGCGGCACCCGAGTGCCGCGCCCGACGGGGCTCGTGACCGACTTCGCGAGTCATGGTGGCCATGATCAGAATTCCTTCCGCATGCCGCGCAGTTGGACGACGTAGGCGATGATCATCGTCATCAGGCCCATGACGATGGCGATCGTCGCCGCGTAGTTGAACTGCTGCCCTGCGAAGGACAGCGAGTAGGCGTAGAGGTTCGGCGTGAAGGAGGACGTGATCGCATTCGGCGCCAGGCTCTTGAGGATGCTCGGTTCGTTGAACAGCTGGAAACTGCCGATGATCGAGAAGATCGTCGCGATGATCAGCGCCCCGCGCAGCGCCGGGAGCTTGATCGCCCGGATGATCTGCAGCTGTCCCGCACCGTCGATCTCCGCGGCCTCATACAGCGTCGGATTGACCACCTTCAGCGCCGAGTAGAGGATCAGCATGTTGTAGCCCACGAACTGCCAGGTCACGATGTTGCCGATCGACGCCAGGATCAGGTCGGGCGACAGCGGGTTGGGAAGCGAGATCCCGAACGCCTCGTTGAGGTTGCCGACCAGGCCGAAACGCGTTCCGTACATGAAGCCCCACATCAGCGTCGCGACGACGGCCGGCACCGCGTAGGGCAGGAACACCGAGATCCGGAAGAAGCTCGCCCCGTACAGTCGGCCGCTGTCGATCGCCAGGGCCAGCAGGAGGGCGAGGAACAACATGATCGGGACCTGCACGGCCAGGAAGACCGCCACCCGGCCGAAGGCCGACCAGAACTGCGCGTCGCCG
This sequence comes from Streptomyces sp. NBC_00885, assembly GCF_045207475.1. NCBI lineage: Bacteria > Bacillati > Actinomycetota > Actinomycetes > Kitasatosporales > Streptomycetaceae > Streptomyces > Streptomyces sp. NBC_00885. The sequence continues at coordinate 4,904,916 of NZ_CP108796.1, read as the reverse complement.
AATGCTTTGGTGTAGTTGTCGGCGCCGACGAAGGTCGTACCGCCGATCAGCTGGGTGCGGAACAGGCTCAAGTAGATCGAGTAACCGATCGGCGCGAGGAAGACCAGCGCGAACACCGCCATGAACGGCCCGACGAACCGCCAGCCGGCCGATGACCGCCGACTCGAGACCGACGGCCTCCCGCCACCTAGACCTGTCTGTGGTACTGCGACCACGGTTCGCTCCTCGCTACTCAAAACTGACCCGAAACTTTGTGGTTACGTAAACATTGAGCCTCACTGGGGCGCACCGGCCGCCCTTTCGGGCCCAGCGGCGCGATCTGGCCCGGTGATAGGATGTTTACGTAAACTTGTGCGGTAGCGTGGCAGCCGTCACAGCGATCGGTCAAGGTTTCGCGGACGTTAAGTTTCGCATGGGCCGTCTGTCGACGGCGATGAGCGGAAAGACGGGAGTCGACGGGCGATGGACCTGAGTGAGCGGGGACAGCAGGATCCTGTTCCTGGAGGTGGCGCCCAGCGGGGCGGTTCGGGAATACCGGGCGGGCGCCGCAAGCAGCGCGTGTCGATGGCCGACGTCGCCAAGCTCGCGGGCGTTTCGTCCCAGACGGTGTCGAGGGTTTCCAACGGCCACCCCGGTGTGATCGCTTCGACCCGGGAGCAGGTGCTCGAGGCGATGCGCGAACTGGGATACCGGCCCAACAGTGCCGCGCGTGCCCTGCGGTACGGGCAGTTCAACACCATCGGCGTGATCTTGCACAGCCTGTCCACCACCGGCAACAGCAACACCGTGCAAGCGATCGCGACCCAGGCCGCGGCCGACGGGTACGCGATCACGCTGATCCCCGTCGACATCCCGACCCAGGACAATGTGCTGGGTGCCTTCACAAGAATGGGCGAACTGGCCGTCGACGCCGTCATCGTCTTCATCGAGGTCCACCTGCTCGACGCCGGTACCGTGGCACTGCCGCCCGGTGTGCACGCGGTCGTCGTGGACTCCGACGCCGGCGACCGTTACCGCGTGGTCGACACCGACCAGGCCGGCGGCACCCGACATGCCGTCAACCACCTGCTCGAACTCGGACATGAGACCGTCTGGCACGTGACCGGCCCCCAGTCGTCGTACGCAAGCCAGCGCCGGACTCACGCATGGCGGACCGTGCTCGAGGAAGCCGGCCGGCCGGTACCGCCACCCCTGCACGGCGACTGGTCCGCCGAATCGGGCTACACGGCCGGCCTCACCCTCGCAGAGGAGCCGGACTGCACCGCGGTATTCGCCGCCAACGACCAGATGGCACTCGGACTCCTGCGCGCCTTCCAAGAACGAGGCAGGGCGGTTCCCGGCGAGATCAGCGTGGTCGGCTTCGACGACACCCCCGACGCCGCCTGCTACCTGCCGCCCCTGACCACGGTGCACCAGGACTTCGCCGAGGTGGGACGCAGAACCGTCCAGGAGGTCTTGCGCCAGATCCACGAACGCGACATCCCAAGATCCGGCACGGACATCGTCTCCACGCACCTGGTGGTCAGGAGCAGCACCGCACCCCCGCCCCTCAAACGGTGAGGGCGATCCGCTGATCGGCCGCGTTCCCGGGGAATCCGGGTGTCGACCGCTCCTCGGTGGCGGGGCCCGGGCAGCGGGCAACCCGGAAGCTGCCCCCGCGATGGCGGCCGCTTCGCGCCCATCTGACCCCCCGGCTCTTCGACGCCCGGTGACGACTGCCTCGCGCCTCACGATCCGAAGCGGGCAAAGACTTGCCACGGCCGATATGTTTACGCAAACATCATTGCGGGCCGGGGCGCGCTCAGCCCCCGCGCGACCCGCCGCATGTCCCTTCAGCACAGGAGCAGCAGCACATGCCCCTTCTTGAGATCGACGACATCGGGTTCCGGCTCGACGGCGAACCCTTCCGGCTCCTGTCCGGAGGGCTGCACTACTTCCGCGTTCACCCTGCGCAGTGGGCCGATCGCCTGCACAAGGCCCGCCTCATGGGACTCAACACCATCGAGACGTACGTCCCCTGGAACCTCCACCAGCCGCGCCCCGGCCGGTTGCGGATGGACGGCGAACTCGACCTGCCCGCCTTCCTCGACCTTGCCTCGGCCGAGGGGCTCCACGTGCTGCTCCGCCCCGGACCGTACATCTGCGCCGAGTGGGAGGGCGGCGGCCTGCCCTCCTGGCTTCTGGCCGAGCCGGACATCCGGTTGCGCAGTCGGGACCCCCGTTATCTCTCCGCGGTCGACGACTACTTCGCCCAGCTGCTCGCCCCGCTCAAGCCCTACCTCGCCACACGCGGCGGCCCGGTCCTGGCCGTGCAGGTCGAGAACGAGTACGGGGCCTATGGCGATGACACCGCCTACCTGGAGCACCTTGCCGCCACGCTCCGCCGGTGCGGCGTCGACGTCCCCCTGTTCACCTGCGACCAGCCCGCCGACCTGGAGCGCGGCGCCCTGCCGGGGGTCCTCGCGACGGCCAACTTCGGCAGCCGCTCCGTGCAGAACCTCGCCGCCTTGCGTGCACACCAGCCGGACGGCCCGCTGCTGTGCACGGAGTTCTGGATCGGCTGGTTCGACCGCTGGGGCGCCCACCACGTGGTCCGCGACCCGGCCCAGGCCGCCCAAGAACTGGACGAACTGCTGGCGAGCGGGGGCTCGGTCAACTTCTACATGTTCCACGGCGGCACGAACTTCGGCTTCACCAACGGCGCCAACGACAAGCACACCTACCGGCCCACGGTCACCTCATACGACTACGACGCGCCCCTCAACGAAGCCGGCGACCCCACCGAGAAGTTCACCGCCTTCCGCGAGGTCATAGCGAAGTATGCGCCGGTACCCGCCGAGCCCGTCCCCGGCTGGGCTCCGAAGCTGGGGCTGCCCTCTGTCCCGTTGACCGAGAGCGCCTCCCTGCTCGCGTGCGCTCCCGCACTGGGTGTCGCCGTCGCATCCGAGCAGCCGCTGACGATGGAAGAGCTCAAGCAGGACTTCGGCTTCGTCCTGTACGAGACCGCCCTGCCGACCGCCGGCCCCGTCCTTCTGGAACTGGAGCAGGTCCGCGACCGCGCCCAGGTCTTCCTCGACGGCCAGCCCGTCGGGGTTCTGGAGCGGGAGAACCACGAGCGGGCCATCGCGTTCACCGTGCCCCGCGCGGGCAGCGTCCTCAGCCTGCTCGTGGAAAACCAGGGACGCGTCAACTACGGACCAGGCATCCACGACCGCAAGGGCCTGCCCGGAGCGGTCCTCCTGGACGGCACGGTACTCACCGGGTGGACCAGCCGGCCCCTGCCGCTGACATCTCTTGCGGCGCTCCCGTTCGCCGCCACCACGACGACGGGGCCCGCCTTCCATCGCGGCACCTTCGAGATCACTGTGACAGCCGACACCTTCCTCCACCTCGGCGGCTGGACGAAGGGCAACGCCTGGGTCAACGGCTTCCACCTCGGCCGCTACTGGTCCCGCGGCCCCCAGCAGTCGCTGTACGTCCCCGCGCCGGTCCTGCACACGGGCTCCAACGAAATCGTCGTGCTCGAACTGCACACCGCCCACCGGGCCCGCACCGTCGACCTGCGGGAGACGCCGGACCTCGGTCCCACCGAGGAATAGAGGGGCGGGAACTGACGTCCCTCATCGGCCGGGCGCCGGACGTGTCCCGCCCGGTCCCGCGCAGGGCGGCACCCGGCGCCCCAATGAACCGGACTCTCGTCACGCCTGCGATCAGCAGGCCGCGAGGGCTCTGCGGAGCGATAGCTCGGCGAGCAGTTGACGTGCAACCCCGGGGTCATGCCTATCCACTCGAGGGCGTTCTGGCACATTGCCGAGAGTGGCCTGCCAGTTCGGGCGGTCAAAGCCCTGGGTGCGGTTGAAGGCTGCGTTGCGGAACTGGTTCTGGCTTTAGCCATTGCCGAATCAGTCGGCGATTGTGTTCGCCGATGGCGCCCGGCACCAGGTGTCCTTCTGCTGCTCCTGCATGGTGATGTTGAACTGGTAGACCGCGGTTGGGGCCGCGGTCGCCGTCGTGGTGGGAACAGTGAGCAGGACCGCGGCCATCAGGGCTGCGACGGACAGTCGTCCTCGGTCCGGTTTTGGGGCACGTTCGCACCCGGGCGCCGGCCCGGAGCATCCAGGTGTTGTCGAGGGGAGGTCAACCCGGCCGGACGACCAAGGTGTGAACGGCGAGATCTGAATCGGCCGTCGGGTCGTGTCTGTGGCGCGCGGAGTTCAGGGGCAGCAAGGCTACGCCGTGGCTCAGCGAATGAGGTCGATGTCGGATTCCCGAGCCGGGGGAGCCTCCTCGAGTTCGAACCACACCGTCTTTCCATGGCGAGCCGGGCGGATGCCACAACGGTGGGACAGCTCATGAAGCATGTGCATCCCCCGCCCCGATTCGTCATCAGCGGCCGCCTCTTTGAGGCATGGCGCAGCGGGATTCGCGTCGGTGACTTCGCATCGGAGCGAATTGCCATGCACCGTAAGCGTGAGCAGGATGGGACCGAGGCCGTAGCGGACCGCATTGGTCACCAGTTCGCTGACCAGCAGCACGGCCGTCTCTGACTCTTCGATGGGGAGCTTCACCAAAACGTCGCGCGTGAAGCTGCGCGCTGCCGACACGGAAGCGGGAACGCAATCAAACCTCGCGTTGGACAGCACCTGGGGCGCAAGGTTGCACCGCTCGCGGCTGAGCGTCGGCCGACTCACCACTCCGCGAACGAGCCGTCGTCCCGGCGCCAGACCGGGTTGCGCCAGCGGTGGCCAACCTCGGCGGCGCGCTCGACGGCCTTCTCGTCGATGTCGATGCCGAGGCCGGGGGCGGTGAGCAGGGCCACGTGCCCGTTCTCGTACCGGAAGACCGACCGGTCCGCGAGGTAGTCGAGGAGGTCGGATCCGGCGTTGTAGTGGATCCCCAGGCTTTGTTCCTGTATCAGCAGGTTCGGGGTGGCGAAGCCAACCTGGAGGCAGGCGGCGAGCGCGATGGGGCCCAGCGGACAGTGGGGGGCGAGCGACACGTCGTACGCCTCGGCCATCGCGGCGATCCGCCGCACCTCGGAGATGCCGCCGGCGTGCGACAGATCGGGCTGGGCGACGGCAATCCCCTGCTGGAGGACCTTCTTGAAGTCCCAGCGGGAGTAGAGCCGTTCACCGGTGGCGATCGGGATGCTGGTGGAGCGTACGACGTCGCCGATGTGCTCACTCAGCTCGGGAACGACCGGTTCCTCGACGAACAGCGGCAGATACGGCTCCAGCAGCGGGAGCACCCGGCGCGCCATCGGGAGGGTGAGCCGGCCGTGGAAGTCCACGGCGATGTCGAAGCCGTCTCCGACCACCTCCCGCACGCTCGCCACGCGGTCGACGATGTCGTGCGCGGCGGCGGGGGTATCGATGGGGCGCAGCTGCGCGGAGGCGTTCATCTTGATCGCCGTGAACCCGTCGGCCTTGCGCGCCGCCGCCGCCTCGGCGACATCGGTCGGGCGGTCGCCGCCGATCCAGCTGTAAACACGCGCGCGGTCTCGGACATGGCCGCCGAGCAACTGCCAGACAGGCACGTCGAGCGCCTTGCCCTTGATGTCCCACAGCGCTTGGTCGATGCCGGCGACCGCGCTGGAGAGGACCGGGCCGCCACGGTAGAAGCCGCCCTTGGTGAGGACCTGCCAGTGGTCCTCGATGCGCATCGGGTCCTGCCCGACGAGATAGTCGGACAGCTCTTCGACAGCGGCGGCGACGGTGTGGGCGCGGCCCTCGACGACCGGCTCGCCCCAGCCCGTGACCCCCTCGTCGGTCTCGACGCGCAGGAAGCACCACCGCGGGGCGACAAGGTAGGTGCGCAGGGATGTGATCTTCACTTGGACTCCTTCTTCACGGTCCAGCCGCCGTCCACGGTCAGGCTCGTTCCGGTGATGTATGCGGCCTCGTCCGAGGCCAGGAAGGCGACTGCCGCTGCCACCTCCTCGGGACGGCCGAGCCTGCCGAGGGCAGTGGCGCGTGCCGACAGTTCCCGTCCGTCCTCGTCCACGTCGTCCCAGATGTCGGTGAGGATCGGGCCGGGCAGCACGGTGTTGAAGCGCACTTCCGGGCCGTACTCGACGGCGAGCTGCCGCACGAGCGCGCACAGGCCGCCCTTGGCGGCGGCGTAGGCGGGGTAGCCGGGCAGTCCCAACAGCGCGTGCACGCTCGATGTGGCGACGAAGGCGCCGCGCGTGGTCCGCAAGTCGTCGAGGAAGGTCCGTACCGCGAGGTGGGAAGCGGAGAGGTTGACGGCGATCTCGCGATCCCAACCCGCCGCGGGCAACTCGTGGGCGGCTGCGTCGACGTGCGTGAACGCGTTGCTGTGGACGACGGACACGAAGCCGAACAGGGCGTGGGCACGGTCGCGGAGCGCGGTCCACTCGTGCTCGGCCGAGACGTCGCAGTGGACGTAGGCGGCCCTACCGCCGTCAGCTCGTATCTTCTCTGCGACGGCCTCGCCGGCCTCGTCCGCGATGTCGGCCAGGACGACGGCCGCCCCTTCGGCGGCCAGGCGTATCGCGCTCGCGGCGCCGATGCCCGAGGAGGCGCCGGTGACGACGGCGGTTCTTTCCGAGAAACGGTTCATGACGGGATCCTTGGACTGCTTGAGGTAAGGGTGTCGACCAGTTGCGAAGGGGTTCCGCCCGGTGGAAGGAACGGGTGATGCTGTCAGCGGCTCACGTCGTCGCCCTCTGCGAGAGCGAGCTCGTCGCGGCGGGGCAGGCCCTCCCAGTCGCCGTGCACGGAGACGGCGAACGCCCCGCAGGTCGCACCGAGTCGCAGCCTGTCCCGGACCGGGGCGCCGTCGAGGAAGCCGGTGAGATAGCCGGCGACGAAGGCGTCACCGGCCCCGATGGGTCCCACGCACGTGAGCGGAACGATGTTCTGTACGAAAACGTCGTCGGCGACGGCGGCGAGGGCGCCGCGAGAGCCGAGCTTCAGCACTGCCTCGCGGGGGCCGCCATCCAGGAGAGCCCGTGCCATGTCGGCCGGTTCCCCGTCCGCCACGACGAGCGCCGCCTCCTCCGGGCCGGCGAAGACGATGTCGGCCCGGGTAAGAAGGTCGGCGAGTTCGGCGGCGGCCTCCTCCCGCGACCAGAGCAGCGCCCGGTGGTTGAAGTCCAGGGACACGGTGACGCCCGCGGCTCGCGCGATCTCCACGGCGTGGTGAACCGCAGCCCGTGCGGAAGCGCCGAGGGCGGGCGTGATACCGGTGATGTGCAGCACCCGTGCCGCTGCGACGAGGGCTTCGTCGACGTCCTGGGGTGCGAGCCGTGATCCTGCGAGTCCCGCGCGGTAGTAGGTCACGCGGGTGTGGTCGGTGGTGCGGCGTTCCCGCAGCATGAGGCCGGTGTGGGCGGTCTCGTCCACGCGGGCGCGCGAGACGTCGACACCCTCGGCACGCAGGCCGGCGAGGATCATCGTGCCAGGCGCGTCGGCCCCCACGCGTCCCGTCCAGGAGGAGCTGTGTCCGAGGCGGCGGACTCCGATGGCGACGGTGGCCTCCGCGCCGGCGAAGGCGAGCCGCATCGGGATGCCGGAGGCGAGCGGGCCGGCTTCGGTCGCCGCCACCACTGCCATGGCCTCGCCGAGGGTGACGAGCGCGGGAGAGCGCGGATCGGGGCCGGCGGCGGGTATGGATACCCGTCCGGTGACGTTCAGGGGGTCTCGTCGTGCGAGGGTCATGAGCCGCCGCCGTTCGTCCGAGGCGCGCGGATTCCTTCCAGCAGGTTGGTGACCCGCTCGTGCAGGGCGTCCAGGTCGCCGCCCTCACAGGCGTCCCCTACCAGGGGGCTGCCCATCCCCAGTGCGGCGGCGCCGGCCGCCAGATAGGCGGGGGCCTCGTCGAGGGCGATGCCGCCGGTCGGGACCAGTGGGACATGGGGCAGCGGCGCGCGCACGGCCGCCAGGTATGAGGGTCCTCCGGCTGACGCGGGAAAGAGCTTGACCATGGTGGCCCCAGCCCGCCAAGCCGTGAGGATCTCGCTCGGAGTGAGTGCGCCGGGAAGCACCGGGACGCCGAGTCGCTGCGCCTCGGCGAGGACGTCAAGGCAGACAGCCGGGGTGATGAGGTAGGTGGCGCCGGCCTCCACCGCGCGCTGCGCGTCGGCGGGGGTGGTGACGGTACCCGCACCCAGCGCGAGACCTGCGGGCTTCGTTCCGGCGTACTCGCGCAGCGCGGTCAGTACGCCGGGAGTGGTGAGGGTGAATTCCACGGCCCTGACACCAGATCGGTGGAGGGTGTCGGCTACGGCAGCGAAACGTCCGGCGGAGCCGGACCGCAGAATCGCGATCACGGGTGCATCGGCGAGGGCTTGGGGCAGCTCTGTCATGGCAGGGGTCCTATTGGTCGGGCAGGGCGGCGAAAGGAGAGGACGGGGAGCCGTCTGGGCTGCTGGTGAGGGGTATGTCCGCGAACTGTCCGACGGACAGGCCGGTGGCGCCCGGGCGGCAGGCAAAGAGACGCCCGGCGTCCGGCTCGGCCCGCAGCTGCTCCGACGTCAGACCCTCGCGCGCAGTGGTAATGATCAGCACGTCCAGATCGGGACCGGCGAAGGCGCAGCTGGAGACGTGCGAGGCGGCGACCTCCACGACGGCGTGCGGTGATCCGTCAGCCTCGAACGCGCGCACCTGTCCGGCGCCCCACACCGCCACCCACACCCGGCCCGCAGTGTCTACAGCCAGACCGTCCGGCTCGCCTTCGTCGAACGTGACGAAGGGGCGACGGTTCGCGATCGTGCCACTGTCGAGGTCGTAGTCGAAGACGTCGACGCGACGCGTCCGGCTGTCCGCGTAGTAGAGAAGACACCCGTCCGGGCTCCAACCCAGTCCGTTGGAGATGGTGACCGAATCGAGCAGGGTGCTTACCCGCCCGTCCGGATCCAGGCGGTAGAGCGAGCCGGCACCCGGAGTCGCGTCGACGGCCATGGTGCCGGCCAGCAGCCGCCCACGGGGGTCGCACTTCGCATCGTTCATACGGCGGCGCACCCCGTCGTCCGGCAGGGCGGGCCTGGCGAACTCGCCAGGTGCCCCTGTGTCAACGACCTGCAGGAATGCCGTACCCGCTGCTGCGAGCAGTGTGCCTGAGCGGCACGATGCCACCGCGCCGACCGGGTGGCCGAGTGCGAGCAGGACCCGCGGCAGCACGTCCGGGAGGCCACTGCCATCGTCGCGTGCCACGAGGGTTCCCCGGTGGATCAGGCCCGCAGTGATGTCGACCCACAGCAGCTCTTCGCTGTGGGGGTCCCAGACGGGTCCCTCGGAGAGTCGGCCCGGTACTGGTGCGCACGGGACGGCGGTCAATCGCATGTGTCGCTCGCTTGCATGTATCACTCCTGTGTCCATCCCGACGGGCAGAACTCTAGGACTTCTTCTAACCCATGTAAATAGCTTTCTCCAGGGGCCTGAATAAGATGGCCGCACCCGGCCCCGATCCAGCCTGGAACCGGGCTGCAGCGAGAGGACTGACCGATGGTCAAACGCACCGCGCGGGACATCCGCCGACGCAACCGGTTCGACGCGCTGCGCTGCGTATACGCCGCGCAGGCCGCCGTGACGCGCCAGGACATCGCGGAAGCAACCGGACTCTCCTTCGCGACCGTCGCCAATCTCGTCGCGGAGCTGCTGGAGGCCGAGGTCCTTGTGGAGGCCGGTCACGAGGAGTCCGGAGGAGGCCGCCCCCGGGCCAGACTCGCCGTCAACGCGGAGCGTGGGGCGCTGATCGGCATCGACGTCGCCGAGACGTCCATCCGCCTCGACCTCTTCGACCTGGCGCTGAGGACCCTGCAGAGCGTGGACGTGCCACTGCCGACACGGGATGAGCGAGCGGCCGATGGCCCGCGAAGCGAGGCACCGCCGGCCGACATCCGGCCCTCCGATGTCGTCGACGGCATCGTCGCGGGTGCTGAGGAGCTGCTAGCCGCGGCGGACACAGCGCCGCAGCAGGTGCTCGGGACCGGTGTCAGCGTGCCCGGCCTCGTCGAACGTGAGGGCGGCGTGTCCGTGTACTCGCCGTACTGGGCCTGGCGGGACGTGCCGCTGCGCGCCCTGCTGGCCGAACGGCTCGACATGCCCCTCTATCTCGACAACCCCCTCAAGGCGAGTACGGTCGGCGAGATGTGGTTCGGCGCGGGGCGGGAGGTCGAAGATCTGGTAGTGGTCACCCTCCGCGCAGGCGTCGGCGTCGGCATGGCCGTGGGTGGTGCGCTCTACCGGGGCACCACCAACAGCGCCGGCGAGTGGGGCCACACCTGCCTGATCCCTGACGGCCGGGAATGCCGCTGTGGGAACCGAGGCTGCGTCGAGGCGTACATCAGCACGGCGGGCATCGCGCAAACCGCGCGCGAACGAGCCACCCCCGGCAGTCGCTTGCTGGAGGCTCCCGACGAAGAGACGGTCGTACGCAATCTGGGCCGGGCCGCGGCCGAAGGCGATCCCTTCGCCACCGAGGTGATCGCCGCTACCGCCGGCCACTTGGGTGTGGCCGTGGCCAATCTGGTCAATCTCTTCAACCCCGAGGTTCTCGTACTCGGCGGCTCGACCGTCGACGCGCTGGGAGAGCCACTGCTGAAGCAGACTCGTGACGTCATCGAGCGCCATACCCTGCCCCAGACGCTGCGCGCAGTGAGGCTGAGCCTGAGCACGATCACCGTCAATCCGGTCAGCCTCGGCGCAGCTACCTTCGGCCTCGAGGGCTTCCTCAACGACCGTGAGACCTTCGGGCCGATGACGGCGAACAGGCGAAATGCCCGGCCCTCCCGCACCCCCGAGACCGGCCGTGCCCCCGGCTGAGCGCGGCCCGCACCACGCGGCGCACCCCTCAGCCGGCCCGATGCGGAGGGGTGCGTCGCCTCAGCATGGAAGAACGTCTGCGACGGAACCTCCGGTCGGGCCCCACACCGCAGGGACCAGCTCCGCCCGTTCGGCAACAGGCTCCCGCCTGCCATGGTTTACGCCCCCGCCCGTCCGGCGGATTCCAGGGATCGTCGCAACACGGAGTCTGTTGCGGCGATCTTGTGAGGCGCTGATGAGTGACTGGATGAGCTAGTCCATGGCTGATGCGCCGACGAGGCCGTCGGGTGTCGCGCAGACAGGGCAGGTTAGGCCGTAGGCCTGGGCTGCCGAAGGGAAACGGGTCGCCGCTTGTTGGTTCCCAGGAGCGGACCTTGCTGCCGACGCCAGATCGTGCCGTGCTGACCCCGCCCTGTGGCGCTGCCGGTCTGTCGCTGCGACCCGCTCTGCCCCCCGCACCGATGGAGATCGCCATGCGCGCCACCCCCGTCGACTCGACCAGCTCACCGGCATCTGGCAGATCCACCCCGCCCACTCCGGGGCCGATTCACCGTGCGCCATCTCATGGCTCGGGTGCGAGGTTGCTTCGCACGGCCGGTCTGGGACCCCCACAGCGAAGAGCTGCTGTGGGTCGACATCACTGCGGGCCTGATCCACCGGGGAACCCTCGTGGCACGCGACGATGGCAGTGGCCTCCCGGACGTGCTGCCGCGGGTCCTGCTCGCACTCGGCCACCCGGTCGGCGCGGTGGCACCCTGCCGTTCCGGCGCACTGCCCGCGCCGCCGGCACGGCGTGCACGTTGGCGAGTCGGGCGCGCGCGGCGAGAACACCGCACCACCATCCAGGACGACGGGGCGGCCGGGGGCGATGGCGTAGCCGGTGGTGATGGACCCCAGCTGCTGATCGAGGTGCTCGAGGATGCCCGGGCCGAGATAGGTGTGCCCGAAGTGGACGACAACCGGGCGAGGCGACCTGGCCAGATTCGCGCCCGAGCACGCGAAGCTCAGTGGTAGGGGTGTGCAGGGGGCAGTAGCCCTAACGACTACGTCCACGAGCCGCCAAGGCGGCCCGGGGGCTCGCTCCGTCGTCCGCGACGAGTGGACGGGCTGACCGCAGGGTGCGCGGCGGGCTGACACAGTGCCCCGCCTTGCCCGGCTGCCACCTTCACCCGCCGTAGCTGATGACAGCCGCGACGACCGCGGCCCGAAAGAGCTGATCAATACCATGCAGAGAGGCTTGTGCCGGCCACCGAATAGACATACTCAATGGCTGCTTGACCGGCGCCGGGTCTCCTCCAGCCCGCCGCAGCCGGGATTAGTGATCGAAGTTCATGCGTGCACGCACGCACCAGCCATCGGCAGTGACGTTGATCTGAAGATCGTCGGCGAGGGATTGCACCATGATCAAGCCTCGACCGTGCTCGTCCGGGCACGGGGCGGGTTCGCTGTGGGGCGCGTCAGCATGCGCATGATGGTCGGTCACTTGAATGATCAAACCGTCGTGGTTCCGGACCAGGAAGATGCTCATGTCGCCTCGGCCGTGCAGCACTGCGTTGGCGGTCAGCTCTGCAACCACGATGAGGGCACTGTCTTGCTCATCGGAAGTGAGGTCCCACCTCGCAAACCAGGGAGCGGCAAATCGGCGTACGTGGCGGGCCATGGCCGCCCGCGCTGGAAGACAGAGACCCGCCGACGATGTCGGCCACCTTTCAGGCATCTCGGCTGTGCAGGCAAGCCCATAAGAATCCATAAGTGCGGAGTCGAGGAAGTCCATAATCATCGCCCCATGTGGAGATGAGACTCGGCAAGCCGACTGAAGCGGGTCGGATGCTGTATGCGCTCTGCCGCATTGATCTGCGGTGCAGCGGGTGATCAGCCAGCGTGGGCGGACCCTGATAAACATTGGTTACGTAAACATGTTTACGTAGCCACCACCATGCATTGCCCTCTGAGCCCTGTCAAGGGGGGCTTGGTCGGCGTTCAAGGGCATGTCGCACAGGGCGTGGCCGGATGTGTGGATGCCGGTTGAGTATGTGCGCCGTTGCCACCGTCGGGGCGGCATGCGCGCAAGCGTCACGTGGATTCGGCGCAACGGCTGGCCCGCCTCTACGCCGCTAGTGAGGCGGATGCGGAGGACATCGCGTCTGAGAGGTCGTTTCATCCTGCTGTTTCATCCCTGGGTGCCGCTTTGATGTGCTGATGTCTGGTCTCGCCAGGAGATGGTGTTCTCTCCGGTGAGACGGTGAGCCATCAGGTCGGTCATCGCAAGGTGGATCATGGCTTCGGAACGGTGTGGATGGGTTTCGTAGTCGCGGGCCAGGCGGCGGTGGAGCATCAGCCAGCCGTAGGTCCGCTCCACCGCCCACTGTTTCGGGATCGGGGTGAATCCCCTGCTCCCAGGGGTGCGTTGGACGATTTCGAGGTCGATGCCGAGGGTCGCGGCGTGCTCGACGAAGCGCTTGCGGTAGCCACCGTCGACCCAGACCTTGCGCAGGCCGGGGTGGTCGGCGGCAGCCTGTTCCAGGAGGGTGCGGCCGGCCGTGGAGTCCTGGACGCCGGCTGCGGTAACCAGGACTGCCAGCAGCAGGCCGAGGGTGTCGGTGATGATGCTGCACTTGCGGCCGACGATCTTCTTGCCCGCGTCGATGCCCTGACTCCTCGCGGGGACACTGGTCGAAGTCTTGACGCTCTGCGCGTCGATCACGCAGGCGGACGGGGGGCTTCGCGGCCTTCCTGCGGGTGATCTCGGCGAGGTCGAGGCCGCGCTCGGTGCCGCCCTCGGGTCGTTGTTTGTCGCTGGCGAAGGTGTCCAGCCGGTCGAGTTCGCTCTCGTTGATGTGGGCCTTCACATCGAGGATGCGCGAGCCCGTCCCGTGTTTGTCCAGGGGGCCGTCCCGCAGCGCGTTCAGCTGTACGCCGTGACCGCCGCCGTGCCGGAGTTACGGCACTTCGCGCGCTGTGCAGCGCAGCGGCGGGCCATCCGTGAGAAATCGAGCGACACGCTTTCACTCGTCGTCAGTGAACTGGCAGTGAACGCCGTGCTCCACAGCGGCAGCGCAGACGTCACAGCCTGAGCGCGCTTGAAGGACCCCTCAACGATCGCGACATCTTCGGACCTGTCAGCCGCGCGCGGCAGCCGCGGAAGACCGTCGGGTGACCTCCAGTAAGAAGTGCCCCGAGCTCAAGCCTCGGCCAGTAGTGCAACTGCAGTGCGTGGGGACGGCAGTTCCATAACCTGGCAACCGGCGTCTCGGATCTGCAGGGACACCAGGCGGGCTTCGCTGTCGTCGAGCGAGAACACGAACAGCCCGGGCACGAGCACCACGTCGTAGGCTCCACCGTCGACTTCATCGAGAAGGCGCTCCAGCTCAGGCAGCGGCCCAGTGAAGCGACGTCCGTTGTCCAGAAACACTGTCGGCGCGGACAGGCCCAACTCTCGGGCATATGTTGAACAGGCCAAGCCGATGACAGCTCATCTGCCCCTTGTCGTACGGGTAGCAGCGGAATACACCAGCTCCATCAGATCTGGCCGGAGACGGAGTTCGGTGACATCACGATCACCGCGCCCGATGTGACGTACAGCGAGCGGCTGACGCTGTGGGCGGGCGGGACGGAAGTACGGCTGATCCATCCGGGGGTGGCGCACACCGTCGGCGACACGATCGTTCACCTGCCCGAGCACGGGATCGTCTTCACCGGCGATCTGATCTTCCAGGGCGGTACGCCGTTCATCGCCATGGGTTCGCTCAGCGGGTCGCTGCGGGCGCTCGATCTGCTGCGGTCGCTCGATCTGCTGCGGTCGCTCGATGCCGGGACCGTCGTGCCGGGCCATGGCCAGGTCACCGACCCTTCGGCGTACGACGCGGCCGAGCGCTACCTGCGATACGAGGCCGAGCTCGCCAAGGCGGGGCGTGCGCGGGGGCTCACGCCGCTGGAGGCGGCGGAGAAGGGGGCAGGCCTAGGGGAGTTCGCGGAGCTGCCGGAGAGCGAGCGGCTGGTGGCGAATCTGCACCGTGCGTACGCGGAGCTGGCGGGTGAGCCGGCAGGGTCGCCGCTCGACCCGGTCGTTGTGTTCGGTGACATGACGGCGATGAACGGGGGCGTACCGGTGGCCTGTTACGCGTGACGCTCCCCACCCACTCCCCGCCCGGGCCTCGCCCCACGCACGGGGAACAGAGAGCACGGCGGCCGTACACCGGTATGTTCGTCGGCTGCCCGGTGATTTCGGCCGCGCTGCTCCCGTGGTAGCCGCGTCCAGCGGATCGCCGAGGCGCAGCCAGGCGATCGGCGCGGAGCATGTGGCCGGGCAACGAACCGGTCCCACGCATCCTGCTCGGCGCCAAGGGCCTCGCACCACCGACGGATGGCTCAAAGGCGGCCGCGACGGGGATTGATGGGCCCTGGTGTGCTCCCGAGTGCCACCGCAACTGCCGGCAGCACCGGACGGGCGGCGCCCGGCGCTCTTTGTCGACGGCTGCTCTATTGCTCGAGTTGGCGGATGAACTGGTCGAACTCGGGGCTGGTTCCCACGATGTCGAGGAACTCTTCGATCTCGTACTCGAGTCCTTGTTCCAGCGGGAGTTCGAGTCCTCGGACGAAGACCCGTTTGGCGGCGAACAGCGCGGTCGACGACAGGTTGGCCATCTCCTGGCACCACGCGACGGCGGCGTCGACGAACCCGTCGACGGGCATGACGGCATTGAGCCAGCCGAGGCGAAGTGCTTCATCGGCGGTGAAGGTCCTGCCGCGCAGGATGGCTTCGGCTCCGGCACCCGGGCCGATCAGGCGTGGCAGCCGCTGTGAGCCGCCACCGCCCGGGATGATGCCGAGCGTGACCTCGGGCAGGCCGAGGCGCGCCCTCTCGGATCCGATCCGCAGCTGACAGGCCAGTGCGAGTTCGTTGCCCCCGCCGTGCGCCCGCCCGTCGATGGCGGCGACGGTCGGCTGCGGCATGTCACGCAGCAGGCGGGTCAGGCGCAGCCAGGAGGGGATGCCGCCGGGTGCTTCGCCTCGGCCTGCGCGTTGGAGGTCGGCGATGTCGCCGCCGCCTACGAAGTAGTCGTCAATGCCGCCGGTCAGCATGACGACCTTGACCTGGTCGGTCTGCTGGGCGAGTTGCTCGAGGAGGTCACCGAGGTCGGCCATGGAGGCGAAGTCGATGAAGTTGCGGGGCGGGCGGGTGAAGGTCAACTTGGCGACCCCGCCGTGGTGTTCTACGGACCAGTGGCTCATGCCTCGTACCCTACCTGAAAGATACATGAGATCAATATTTGACATCATGAAGTATCTTGAGGCATGTCTACTCAACCAGCTCAACCGTCTGTATGGAGGAGTGACTACACCTCGTCGCGATGTTCCCGCCCGCGACCGAGCTCACGATCGAGCGCGGCTATCAGGACTTCGCCGACCGCTGGAATCCCATCCTCGATGTCTTCGACGCCGAAGGCGTCCGCTTCGCCCACGAGGTGCACCCCAGCGAGATCGCCTACGACTACTGGACCCCCGACCGTGCGCTGCGCGCCGTCGACCACCGCCCAATCGACGGCCGCAGCGGACGCCTCGGCTCCCACCTGCCCTGGGGCGACCCCCGGCGTGGCTGGGACTTCGTCTCGGTGGGTCACGGTGACGTGCGCTGGGAGGACATCTTCCGCATGCTCCGTTTCATCGGCTACGAGGGCCCCGTCTCCGTCGAGTGGGAGGACGCCGGTATGGACCGCCTGCACGGTGCCCCTGAGGCGCTCGCCCGGCTGAAGGAGTACGACTTCAGCCGCCGTCCGCCTCATTCGACGCGGCCTTCGGAGGACCTCACTGACGTACGCGCCGGCCGATGCCGTCGCAGGGCGGGCTCCCGGGTGCCGGTCGTGTCTTCAAACATCACCCCAACCGAAACGGCGAGGTTAGGCGCGGCGGTCGAATACTTACCGATGCTCAAGGTGCCCGACTAGCTCTTGACCAAGTACGACTGCTTCTCGATCAGCTTTCCGTCCTTGAAGCAGAAGCGGAAGACGGGTTCCTTGTCCAGATCGTCCGCCGTCTCTGTCGACATCAGGGTGAGGCACGTGGCGTCCTTCGGCTTTGCGGGCCCCTTGTCGTCCAGGCCCTCGGTCAGGAACGACTTGCCTTCCGGCAGTTTGTCCCGCACGGCCGTCTCGGTGTCGCCGACCTTCACCGAGTTGTAGACCGACGGTTCGATCATGGCTTCGTCGGCCTCGCCCATCAGCATGTAGAACCCCACGGCAACCAGTGCCCCGAGTATCAACACTGCGAGGCCGCACCCGATCGCAATGCCCTTCGTCTTGCTTCCCATAGCGTTGTCGAACTCCCTCTGCCTCTGCGGCGGACCGGACCAGTCGATGACCGCTCCACCGTCGCCGGGCAGTGCCCCTCCGCTCTGCTCCCGAAAGTAGTTCCCCGCATCGACGAAGGTCTCCACGGTCCGCCCCGGGCCCGGCCGCCCCGTCCCGCCGCTGTCCGCCGGGTCCAGCCCCTGAGGCCCGTACGGCAGTACACCGGCGACCCGGAAACCGCCGCCGGCCGGCCCGGCGTGCACCATGCCACCGACCAGCCGGGCCCGTTCACCCAGCCCGGTCAGCCCCTGCCCGCCGCTCACCACGGGCCGCCGCCCGCCACCGGGCATCACCGGCACCGGACCATTGGCCACTTCGACCACCAGCGAGTCCGGCTCATACCGCAGCTCCATGGTGATCGAGGCGCCCGGCGCGTGCTTCAGTGCGTTGGTCAACGCCTCCTGGGCGATCCTGTACGCCGCGTGGTCCGCAGCGGGGGCAAGCGGCCGCACATCGCCCGAGCGCCGCAGCTCCACGTCGGTCCCCGCGCCCCGGGACGCCTCCACCAGAGCGTCGATCCCCGCCACACCGCGGGACGCGGGCTCCGCGTCGCTCTGGCGCTCCTGCGCCTGCGTACCGTCGCGCAGGATACCGACGGCCTCGCGCAGCTCGTGCATCGCGGCCACGGACGCCTCGCGCAGCACCCCGACCGCCTCCCGCTGCCCGTCCGTCAGCTCCCGGTCCACTTCCAGCGCGCCCGTGTGCACGGCGATCAGCGCCAGTTGGTGGCCGAGGCTGTCGTGCATGTCCTGGGCTATCCGCTGGCGCTCGCGCATGCGCGCGTGGGACGCGATCATCTCCCGCTCGCGCAGCAGCTGCGCGTTGTGCTCGTGCAGCGCGTACAGGAGCGTGCGGCGCTGGGCGCGGTAGCGACTGGCAAGGCCGGGCACAACCACCGTCGCCAGGAACGAGAACGTGGCGAACAGCAGCGCCGTCAGCGCCGGCCACCCGGGCATCTCCTGCTTCACGGACAGCCCCGCATAGAGGACGCACGAGGCCGTGAACGCCAACAGCGCCCGCCGCCGCGACTCGATCCTCGCGCCCGCCGACCAGCCCGCCACCGTCAGCAGGATCAAGAATTGGCCGAACAGAGCGGCGACAGCACCGGCGAGAACCAGCACGCTCGCAGGGAACACCCGCCGCAGCAGCGACAACACGGGGGCGGCACCGGCCACCGCCACGGCGGTCATCCGCTCCGCGCCGCCGTCCGACAGACTCACAGCAGCCGCCGCCAGCAGGGCCATCACGAGCGCCAGGACCACCTCGCCGACGATCCGCCGCCGAGACCACATGCCCGGCACGACCAGGCGTTTGAACACGGCGCGGGCCCTCGTCGTCACTTCCACAGGGCAACGGTAGGTGCCACCCCCCGCGTACACAGCATCCGTTCGTCGCACCCGCGTGCGACGAAAGTCGCACCGCGTCGCACCATCGCTCCGCATGCTCGAGACCGGTTCGGAGCCCGGGAGGGGCGAGTGGCCCAGGGTGACGGATCAGCGGAAACGGAAGATCGACGGGGGGCGTCCACCACGGTGGGCGCCCTCGCTTCGGCGGAGCTGTTGGTCGACGCCTTCTGAGTGTCAGGGCCATTCGTCTTTGCCGGGAACGACCAACGGTGACTGTGCGGCGCATAGGCCGACGGGCATTGTCGGTGCGGACGACACGAACACCATGGAGAGCACCGTGAGTCTTGAGCGCGCTGCCACGAGGCCGACGGTGACTGCTGCCGCGGGTCGGGATCCCGGACCGCCGGCGCTGGGAGGCGCTCACCGCCCCTGCCCGCCATGGGAGCCCTCGGTCTCTGGGCTCCCAGCGACGACCCGGTCCAACCGGTTGCGACCAGCCCTGCCCCGTCTGCGGCGGCCACGATGACGTCGGCACCGCGCAGCGCGGGCTGGCGCCTCAGCGGGCCAGGCCGCGTCCAGCCGCGCGGCCGCTTCACCCGGCCCCGGCCCGCAAGTGGCCGCCCCGCTCGCACGGCCGGGGAGGGCTGAGATGCCGGAGCCGCTGAATCACCTCGCTGCGTGGGTGGCGTTGGGCGGTGGACTGCTGTCCGTCATCGTGGTCATCACCGGCTTCGCCCGCATGAGAATCAGCAGGCGCTTCGGGGACCACCTCGACCGCCCAGCTCACGTACCCCGCATCACCGAACTCACCCCCGGACAAGAATCCATCCTCCCGGCTATCCGCGACGATTGGATCCAACACGGCCTGTCCACCCGGCCGGCCGACCGTCCAGCCGCCGAAGCCGCCGTGCGGCTGGCGTACGAGACGGCCGGGCTGGAGCCCCCAAAGATCTTCGTGTGGCTCGACAGCCCGCTGGCCGGGTGCATCGGATCGTGGATGCTGGCCCAGATCGAGGTCCAGGTCGAGGAGCAGCTCAAGGCGCAGGACCAGGACTGGGCGCAAGTATGGGCGCATGCCCGGGCGCTGGCCTGGGCTCGCCTCGATCTGGTCCGGGACCAGATCCGCGACCAGGTCGAGGCCCAGGTCGAGGAGCAGCTCAAGGCCCACGTCAGGTCCCGGGTCAGGTTCCAGGTCAGCCGGTCCTCGGACTGGTATGAGGCCGAGAAACAAGTACTGGACCAGGCCAGTTCCCAAATCGAGAAACAGGTCCTGGACCACGCCTGGGCCCGGATCCGGGACCAGGTCGAGGCCAAGGTCGAGGACCATGTCCGGTCCCACGTCTGGCCCCAGGTCGTGGAACAGGTCAAGTTCCACGTCGGCTCCCACGTCAGATTGCAGGTCGAGGACCAGATCAGGTCCCACGTCGAGGAGGACGTCTGGTCCTACTTCTGGCCCCTGGTCACCAGCGTCCGGCCCCAGGTCGACAGGGCAATCACCGGACAGCATGACGCCGCCACGTTCGCCTACCACGACGCCTTCGCAAGCATTGGCGCAACCGGAATCGAACCCGTCACCGGCCTTATGGACGTGGCCCGCAACGCAGGCTGGTGGTGGGCCATGCCGCACACCGCCGTCCTCACCGAACGCCCCAACATCCTCCACCGCGACCGCGACGGCCGCCTCCACCACGAAACCGGACCCGCACTCACCTACCCCGACGGCTTCTCCATCCACGCCTGGCACGGAACCCGCGTTCCCGCCGACCTGATCGAATCCGGCTGGAACACCCAGCGGATCCTCACCGAACCCAACGCCGAAATCCGCCGCTGCGCCATCGAACGCCTCGGCTGGGACCAGCTCATCGCAGAAGCCGGCCTCACCCAGATCGGCGAATCCGTCCCCGACCCCGGCAACCCGGGACACACCCTCGCCCTGTACGACGCCCCTGAAGCCCTCTACGACGAACCGGTGCGGGTACTGCTGTGCACCAATGGCAGCGTCGAACGCGATGGGACGCGCCGCAAGTTCGGCCTGACCGTGCCCGCCGGCATCGACGACCCGATCCACGCGGCCGCCTGGACGTTCGGCTGGCCCGTGGCTGCGTACCGTGACCTGGAGGTCCGACGGTAGCGCCGAGCGTCAACTCGCGACTCCACCAGGCAGTTGCCACCACTCGACACGAGAAAGCGAACACCAACATGATCCTGCGAGACGCCATCGCCCGCTTCGACGTCGAGATCCTCGACCACCTTGACCACGACGCCACACTCCCCATCGTCACCCGCGCCGCCTGCCAGGGCGATGTATCCATCCTCCGCGTCACCATGGCGGGCGCCACCACCATCGTTTCGGAAGCCGGAGTCGCAGTCGTGCAAGGCGAGAACGGTGGCAACACGCACTCCCTGCACGGCGACGGTCCGATCATGTGGGACGAGGCCGCACCATCCAACACCAGCCTGACGCTGGGCATCCTCACCGTCCCGGAGGGTTCAACTGCGATACTGCTGCATCCGGAGCACGGCGGCCTGGCGATTGTTCCGGGGACATACCGGGTGGGTCGGCAGCGTGAAATGGCTGACGTCGCGCGCATAGTGCAGGACTGATTGAGTCGACGTGACCCAGTTGCCGCACGGTATCAGCGAACCGACGGCGCCTTCGCTCACAGCGGCCTGCGCAAGGGCGCCAGCGGTGAATACGTCGACTGTCACAGCGGCATCCAGCGGTTGCACCAGAATGCCGTCAACATCGCTGTCGCCATGGGCTCGTGCCGAACCACCGGGGGAAGGGCGGCTGTTCCGCATCGGTCCCCTCCCGGGTGCGCGCGGCGAAGGCGGTTGTCCTCTGCGCGTCGCACCCGGCGCCGTGGACGAACGCGGCCGTGTTGTCCGTAAAGAACACGGGATGGCCGGAACCTTCTCCCAGCGCATGATCGCCTGAGCAAGCTCGGTGGGGCTCGGCCTGTCGGCTCGCTGCCGACAGGCCGACCGATTTACTGCTGCCAGGCTGCTAGGAGGTTCTGCACGGGGTCGCCGCCTTCGCGCGAGAGGTAGAGGGCGCGGGAGCTGACCCAGAGAACGGTCGGGCCGAGATGGTCCGGGTAGCGGTCGAGCATCGCCCGGAAGAACGCGTCCGCGGTGTCGTGCGCGGCCAGCGCGGCCTCGGCGTCGTCGAGGTACCGGCGGGTCTCGGCGAAGAGGCGCGCGGCGTCGTCGTCGAGGTTCTTGTTCTGGTGGCTCGCCACGATATGGCGCGGTGCCAGCGCGGCTACGGTGTCGATGGCCTTGCGCCAGGGGCCGAAGTCGCCGTCGGCGGACTCGGCGAGGTAGACGTGGACGCCGTTGTAGATGGCGTCGCCGGCCACCACGAGGTCCAGGTCCGGCACATGCACCACAGCGCTGTCGTCGCTGTCCGCGTGCCCCACCTCCACGAGGCTGACGTCGTGACCTTCGAGGGTGAGGCGGTTGCCGGGTGCCGCGACGGCCGTGACGGGGGACGGGGGGATCTGGCCCGGCCACAGAACGTCCCAGAGGACCTCCCGGGCGTACACGTTGTTGTGCATCTGCGCGATGGCGCCTGCGGTGGCGACCACTTGGGCCCCGAAGCGCTCGGCCAGCACCCCGGCGGTGAACCAGTGGTCACCGTGCCCATGGGTGACGACGATGTGCGTCAGCCGCTTCCCGCTCGCCTCGACCCAGTCTCCGACCGCTTGCGCCTGGTCGAGGGTGAGCGGCGGGTCGACGAGTACGGCGTCCTGCGTGCCGTGGATCAGGGTGACCGCGATGGGCTGGAAGTTGCGGGGTTCTCCGTTCGGGAGCGGTCCGGGCCCGGCCATGGGCAGCGGGTCCGCGACGAACACGTCATAACCGAAGCCGGAGTTGGTGCTGAGGTTGCTGTGGGTGGACATGGTGTCTCCTGCCAATCACTGCATGTGGTCTGGTGGTTGGTGTCGTCGTCGGGCTGTTCACACGCGGTCGAGGAACTCCTTGACGTCACCTGCGAACTCCTCGTGGTGCTGGAAGAGGAAGCCGTGTGCCGCGTCCGGGTAGATCTTGATCTCCGCGTCGGGGATGAGCCCGGCGAGCAAGTGGGAGTAACGGGGGAGGATCATCGGGTCGCTGTCGCCGCCTGCTACGAACACCGGTGCCTGGATCGCGGTCACCCGCTCCAGGAGCGCGACGTCGGGGATGCCCCAGGCGGTGACCGCGTCGTACTGCGCCTGGCGCGTCTGCCACGTGGTGGGCGCGTCGAACTCGACCCGGGTGAACATGCGTTGCATGGCCTTCTCGCCGGCGGACCGGCTCTCGGCGGAGCGGGTGTAGAAGACGTCGAGCACGTGTGACGGGACGACCTCCGGTTCGCCCACCGCGTCGATGACCCACTTCGCCCACCCGTGCATGCCGGGCGCGCCCTGGGGCGCTGCCGAGGCGAGCACGAGGCGACGTACCAGCGCGGGCCGGATCAGCGCGATCTCCTGGGCCACGAAGGAGCCCAGGGAGAAGCCGAGGATGTCGGCCTGCGCCAGGTCCAGCGCGTCGATGAAGGCGATGGCGTCCAGTGCCATCTGCGCGACCGTGCTGGGCGTGGTGCCGCTGGATCCGCCGACGCCGGTGTTGTCGAAGGCGATGACGCGCCGGCCCTCGGCCAGGGCGTCGACCAGTGCGGGATCCCAGTTGTCGAGGTTGCCCCGGAAATGCATGAGCAGAACCAGCGGCACCCCGCCCTCGCCGAGCTCGCGGTACGCGTACTCGATGCCGTTGCCGGCGGACACCGTCTTGGCGGGTGCCTCTGCGTAGAGCTGAGTCATCGGACTCTCCGTTCAGGGCCGGCTCCACAAGGGCCGGGATGGATGCTCGGGCGCAGAGAAGCCGCTGGTCCGCTGAGCGCCATCGCTGTTCGGCGATCGATGTATAGCGATCGCTTTACTTCGATGACGCTGACGCTACTCCCCTCCTCGACAGATGTAAAGCGGTCGCTATACTTGCGGGAATGGAGACTGAGACAACGACCACGGGGACCGGTCGCGGCGGACGCGGCGCGCGGGAGCGCATCCTGCGGGCGGCGGGGGAGCTCTTCTATGCACGCGGTATCCACGCCACCGGCGTGGCAGCGCTCATCGAGGCCGCGCACGTATCGCCGCGGACCTTCTACGTGCATTTCCCGACCAAGAACGCGCTGGTGGAGGAGTATCTGCGCCGGTTCGAAGGGGAGACTCCGCTCCTCGCCGAAACGGAGCTGGAGCGCACCGATCTGACGCCGGTTCAGCGACTGCTGGCTGTCTTCGCCCCGATCGACGGGGGCCCGGCGGCGGTCATCCGTGGCTGTCCGTTCCACAACGCCGTCGTCGAGGGCGCCGGGGGACTGCCCGAGATCGCCCACCTCGCGCAGCGGCACAAGCAGGTCTTCCGCGACCGCCTCGTGGCCACCGCCGCGGAGGCCGGAGCAGCCGACCCGGAGGCCCTGGGTCGGCAACTGGCCGTGCTGTTCGAGGGTGCCAACGCGCTCGCGGCCTCCTGCAACGACGCGGAAGCCTTCACAGACGCTCGGCGTGCGGCCGAGACACTGCTGGACGCGGCGTTGAGGACCGCGCCCGGGGTCCGCGCCACCGTCGACGGCCACGACCTTCCCGGGCACTGCCAGAATGCAGAACAGTGTGCGGATCTTGATCGGAAAAGTGAAAGTACCTTCTGAGCTCCAATGCCGGTGAGTTAGCACGTCGGTGCAGGTCAGCTCGGGTGCTTGGTGACTCTGAGTGTGTAGTGGACGTTACTGGGAGTGCGGGGCTGGTCCCGCTTCCTGACCTCGAAGGTGTTCTTGGACGGCTTCTTGATGCGCTGGCACTGCCGGTTGCGCCGGGTCGGGAGGAGGGCGTTCAGCAGCTCGGCCACGACCTCGCGGCGGGCGGTGCCCAGCGCGGTCGCGTCCGCCGCGACCTGAGCGGCGACAGTCAGCCGGACGAGCTGCATCGTGACGGTGAAGGAGATCCGGTCGGGATCGATCCTGGCCTGCTCTGCCGCGCGCATCTCCAGTGCGCACAACGCCTGGTAGACGGTGAGGAGGGCATAGATCTCCTGGCAGACCAGCTCGGGGGCCTTGGAGCGCAGGATGAACCCGGCACCGCGCAGGCGGTTCTTCAGCTCCGCGAACCCGTTTTCGATCTCCCACCGCTCGTGGTAGGTCAGCGCCAGCTGGCGGGCCGGGGCCAGTTGGGGGTCCAGCAGGCTGGTGACCAGCCGGAATGTCTCGGTGCGGGGCAGCCCGACCCGGGGCCGGACGGTCACGGTGTACTGGATGATGCGGACGGTGTGGCCCTTCGGCGGCTCGGCCAGGGTGCGGCCGGCCGCCCTGGCCTGTCCGTGCCGGACGGTCTCCTTCGGGGTCGGCATGACCGACAGATACGACCCGTCGGGCAGTACCCGCAGCGGGACAAAGACCAGGTTCTTCTTGATCCGCCAGGCCAGATGGGCGCCCGTGGCCCGGGCCAGGCCCCACAACTCGTAGCCGGAGAAGTTGCGGTCGGCCAGCAGCAGCATGTCCGGCCGCAGGCAGGCCAGCAGTTGGCGGGCGAGCTTGTGCTCGCTGAACTTGGCCACGGCGTCGAAGGCCGCGTCGATCAGGGCGTGGGTGCCGCACTCGGTCAGCGCCATCAGGCGGACCTGCGGGTGTCCGCTCTGGTTGACACTGCCTTTGCCGGTGAACCCGAACTCCCGTGCGTTGGCGGGGGTGTCGGGGACGTCCAGCGCGGTGCCGTCCCAGGCGACCAGCCGCAGCCCGAACGCGAACGCGCCCGAGGTTGTCGGCGTGGCCAGCGGGCCGCATCGTCGCTCGAACAGTGCCTGCAGCGGCTTGTCGCCCAGTCGCTGCCGGGCCCGGGTCAGGGCAGAGCTGGTGGGCAGGCGCTGCACGCACATGCCCGGCAGGTGCCGCAGCTTCTCGGTCAGCGTGCGCAGAACCGACCGGTATCCCGGCGGACCGGCACTGTCGGAGCTGCTGAACAGGCATAAACCCAGGACGAAGTAGATCACCGCCCGGGCCGGCAACAGCCGACGGCGACGCTCGCCGCAGCCTGTCAGCGCCACAACCTCGTCCACCAGCCCAGGACTGATCTCCTCGGTCAACACGCCGAGACGCACATGCTCGCCAAAGCGCCCCTCCGGCGGCGCCACCAGCCCGCTTAACGGGACTTGGCCACCCTCGGCGATGGCAGACAACGGACCGGCGGTGGCACACTGAGCAACCAACGGAGTTCCCTCGCGGACAATCGGATCTTGGTCGATCTTCTGTCCTACCGGGAGCTCCGTTGCCGCGTCCCGGCCTCCGCCGACACATCACTAGAAGTAACGAACTACGCAACGTCACGAGGGGATATTTCTACCTGAACCCCTCGCCGATGAACACCTGACCTGCACCTACGTGCTAACTCACCGGCATTGTTCTGAGCTGTGAAGATGAGGCTTGTCCAAGGTCTCTGTCATCACGGCAGGAAGGCACCTTCTACGTGCGCACTACCGGGTCACGCCCCAGGCTCGTTGTCTCAGCCGACGGCAACCCCGCTCAGGTACTGCACCAGCTTCCACGCCGCACTGTGCTGCGAGTTACGGAAGACCACCAGGTTGGAGCCGCCCAGGAAGAGGTGGAGCTCCGGACATCGGTGTGGCCGGGGGTCGGGGCCTGGGCGGCGTGGTGAAGTCCTGCGGCTCTGCGGATACGCAGGTCCGGCACCTCCATGAGCGTTTGTTGTCCGCTGTATGAGCAAACGATGATGGCGGGCGGAAGACAGCGTTCGTGCTGTTCTGCTGGGTGCATGAACAGCAGCCACAGGTCCCGTTTCCCGTATCGAGTCACGTCCCGTCGTCCCTCCCGCCAAGTCCTGACCACGGTGGCAGCAGCCGCCGTGCTCGGTATCGCCCTGACCGGATGCGCAGGCCCGGACAGAGGAAAAAGCAAGACGGCTAACGAGGTGAACAGGACCGGTACGAAGGTGCTGTGGGTGGGCGACTCCATCGCCGGCGCCGAAGGCCTACTCCTACGCCAAGACCTCGTGGGACGGCCCCGTCCTGAACGTCGACGACTCGTCGGTCTTCAGCAGCGCCTGCCTGCGTATCTGGATCGCCACATCTTTCAGCTGCTGCCCCGATCCGGTCGTCCGTGCGGGCAACTACTACGCGATCGAGGCGAAGTCGGAGAAATTCGACTACTGGGGCAATTGCAACGGGTCATACCAGACGCCGATGATCAGCTACCCGGCCGGATGGCCGAAGGCGTATGCCGACGGTCAGCTCAAGCTCGACTGGGGCAACGACGGCGCGGACTACCAGACCCACAACCACGAGGCCTCCCCGGCGGTGTAGCGGTCGCCTCCTCACTGCCTCGTCCGGCGACGAGTCAGCACCCGCCCATGCCCCATCGAGGGCAGGCAGCGCCATGTCCGTATCACCACAGGAGTCTTCGTCTTTCTCGCATGGAACAAGTCCGTCCGGCGCGCAGCCATCGCTGCGGCCGCGCTCGCCATGCATCCCCTCGCCATCGCGCCTCAGACCTCCACCGAGGCCCAGGCCGGCACGTGCGCCGGCATCCGGGAGGTGACCGGCAGCGGCGTCAACGTCAGAAGCGGCGGGGGCACGACCTATCGCGCGATCGGCTCCCCGTACCGCAGTGACCAGGACCGACGGATCGCGAGCAGCGGTTCCTGGGTCAAGCTCCGGCTGATCAAGAAGTCACGGAGCGGCCTCCCGGCCGCGACGACGGGCTGGGTGCGGAGATACGCCGCAGAGTGCGTCCCCACCCAGCTTGACTGATCGCTCCTGCAGCTCCCGCCCGACCGGGCAACCTCCCCTGCTGGTCGGCCGGAAGACAGGCCGAGACCACGGGCACCGTCCTCCCCCCAGGACGCGCAGCCCGGCTGAGCCCGTTGTCCTCCGCGGGCAAGCCCTCGGCCCTCTGCGGGGTGCCGCCGTCCCCCCGGCGGCACCCCGCCTCTCTCCCTCCGCCTTATCCCTGGAGCGCCAGTGACCACCTCAGTACGCATGTCGCTGTCCCCCGACCTCTCTCCACCCGCCCCCGCCCCGCCCGCCCGACGATGGCCGCGGGTCATCTGGGCCTTGCTCGTCGGAACGTTCATAGCCCGCGCGGCTGGATTTGCCTGCGCCCTCAACGCGGCCGCCGCCATGTTCACTTGGCTGCCGATGCTCATGGCGGTCGACGGCCTGGACGCCTCCGCCTATGGCTGGACCCAAGTGGCCACCGCGGCAGTCGTCGTCCTCGTGACCCCCGTCCTGATGCCGTTCCTCGGCCGCCGCGCTGACGGACCGACACCCATGGTCGGACACTTCGCGATCAGCTCGCTGATCCTCGGCGTGGGCATGGGCGCCGCCGGTCTCGCCGACACGACGCTCCAGTACAGCCTCGCCGCCGGGGCGGCCGTCACCGGCGAGGTGATCCTCTTCGTCGCAGCCGGCGACCTCATCGGGAAGATCAGCCCGCCGGAGGCCCGCGGGTTCTACGCCGGTGCGTGGGGTACGCAGCTCGCACTGCCGGTCATCACCGCCCCCATCCTCGCTTCCTGGGCCATCGAGACCGGCGGGGACCTGCTGGCCGCTGCCGTGATCTTCACGGCCGGACTGCTCGGGGCCGCGCTCTGCCTCCCACTGCGGGCGCTCCTTGACCCCGCCGCCGCTGTGCCCGACGCGAGCCCCCGGAGCTGACCGCCATGACCCCACCGCGCCCCGGCGCCCTCATCGCACGAGACGACGAGCTCACGGCCGCGCCCCCCATCCCTCCGGTGTCCGTACGGGTCATGGACGGCGAGGCAGCACACGCCTTCCTGGATACCGGCTGGCCGTTGCTGTTCGAGCTGGACCGGCGGGCCACGCCCTATCAGTCGCCGCGATGGCTCGCCGCACACGCCGACTGCCTCCCTCCCACAGCCGAACTGCTGCTCCTGGTCGCCCAGGACGCCACCGGCCCCCGCGCCGCCCTCGCCGTCGTACGGGACCACACGGCCGGGGGATGGATGCAGGTGACGCCACTGTCCGCGCCGACCGCCGAGTACGTGCGGATTGTCGGCCCGGACGCCGAACAACCCGCCGTGGCCGCAACCCTGGCCGAGGCGCTGACCCGGCTGGACAGTGACGTCATGCTCCCCGACGTCCCCGCAACCAGCGCGCTGGGCCGCCACGTCTCGCAGTGGCAGCGCGCTGTGACCCGCTGCGCCCGCATCGAGCTGCCCGTCCCGTACGCGGCGATGTCCCGCTCCACCCGCCGCGACCACCGGCGCCGCCAACGCGACTGGGACGCCCTCGCCACCGGTGGCCACACCGTCACCTACCACCGCACCCAGACCGCAGCCGAACTCCTCGATGCCTACGCGATGCTGGCCCATCTGCATCAGCGCCGCTGGCGCGACCGGCCCGAGCCCGCGCTCACCTCAGCCGGCGAGCGTCTGCGCGCCGTGCTGGAGCGCTGCGCCGACATCGCGTTCATCGCCACCCTCGCCCTCGATGACGACACGGTCGCGGCTCAGCTGTGTCTGCACCGCGGCCGCCACGTCTACTCGATGCTCCCCGCGATGGACCCGGCACATCAGGACCTGTCGCCCGGCCACGCACTGCTGCGACGCCTCACCGACGAACTCACCACCGCGGGCTACGTGTCGCTGGACCTCGGGCGCACCACCTGCGCGCCAGGCCAGGCCGCCTACAAGGCGGCCTACGCCCCGGTCTGGAGCGAGACGCTCACTGCCCGCCGCACCCTCCCGCCAGATCTGACGCGATAACGGCAGGGACAGATGGCAGTCGGATGGCGCCGGCGACCGGACCGCCTCGCCCCAACGACGAGAGACGTTGTTCGACCACATCAACTCTCTGGGCCGGTACGCCTTCACCCGGCCGCCGACGCCGGGTTTGCGGCTCCGGGCCTGACCGCCACGTGGGCGAGGCTCAGCCGGTGAGCAGGGTGCGCAGGCGCGGGCCCTGCTGATCAGGCCCGGACGGATGTCCTCGCACCGGTAGCCGGCCCGGGGCAAGGCTCTTGCGGAGGAGCGCGTTGGGAATGACATTGCCCGCCGCGTTGCATCGCACGGTCCATGCCGTCGAGACCCCCGACTCATAGACCCGTACGTCCACGTCGGGGGGATGCTTGCCGCCGGGTATGTCGGCGTTGGCTGCCGTGCAGATGACCTGGCTGAGCGCGAGGTTCCCGCCGGTCATGTCTGCCACAGACACGGGGAGGTACAGGTCCACGGCGCCGTCGGCGGCCTGCGCGGTCGGGCGACCTTGGACCGGGGCCCACTCGGTGATCAGGCCACGGGCCTGTTCGGCCGTGTCAGGGCCCTTGAGGAGGAGGTCGAGGGCCTGTTGCGGGGTCGCTGGGGCGTCCACTTCGCGGAGTACGGCCTGAATGCCGTACGGGCCGACGAAGTAGAGGCGAGCGCGGGACACAGAGCCCGCCTGCAGACCAGAGGCCGGGGCGCCTGCCGGGACCGGGCCGGTGGAACCGACACTGCAGCCCGCCGCCAACGCCGCAAAGAGGACGACGACGCAGCCGAGTTGACGCTTCATGACGCGTCCTCCTGCGAGTGCCTGTACGGGAGGGTCATCGTGAACACCGCGCCGCCCTCGGGGGAGTTGGCGGCGGTGAGGTTACCGCGGTGCAGGTGTACGTTCTCTCGTGCAATGGCGAGCCCGAGACCGCTGCCTTCGGAGCGGGTCCGCGCGGCGTCCGCCTTGTGAAAGCGGTCGAAGACGTGCGGCAGGGCGTCGTCCGGTATGCCGGGTCCGCGGTCGGCGACCTCGATCACTACGGTTTCCGGTGTGGCGGTCGCCCGGACGGTGACGGGCGCGGCGCCGTGCCGCAGCGCGTTGCCGATCAGGTTGGCGAGGACGACGTCGATGCGGCGCGCGTCGACCCTGATGCGCGGATCGTCTTCGGGAAGCGCGGTGATCACCTCGTCCGGTTCCCGCCAGCCGCGCAGCTGAAGCGTCTTGTGAATGACGGTGCGCAGGCTCACGTCGTCCAGGTCGAGGACCGCCGCGCCGGCGTCGAAGCGGGAGATCTCCATCAGGTCCTCCACCATGACGGCCAGCTTGCGGGGTCTCGTCGCTGATGAGGAGGACGAATTCGGCAGTGTCCGGGGGCAGCGAGCCGGAGCGGGCGTCCTCGTCGAGGGCGTCGGTGACGGCTGCCATCGCGGCGAGCGGGGTGCGCAGCTCGTGCGAGACGTCGGCGGCGAACCGGCGGGCGTTGGCTTCCATACGCCGTAGTTCGGCGTCGTCTCGCTCCAACGTGGCAGCCATGGTGTTGAACGTGCCGGTCAGCGTGGCGAGCTCGTCGTTGCCGACGACGTCCAGGCGTGTGTCCAGGGCCCCGGACGTGATCTTCTCGGCGGCCGTACGCAGCTGTCGTACCGGACGCAGCACCCGGCGGGCCGCGAACAGGGCGGGGACGACGGCGAGGGCAAACGCGGGGACGGCTCCCGCCCACGCCGCGGTGGTCAGCGCGGAGATGTCGGCCCGTTCGTCGTGCAGCGAAAGAACGGCGTAAACGACGAGCCCCGAGGCTTTCCCCGCTCCATCGCCCCGGTCGGTGTAGCTCACCGGCATGCCGATGAGCAGCCGGGGACCACCGGGGTACTCCACGCGCTCGTAGAAGGTGGTGTCGCCGTTCTTTGTCGCGGCGCGCAGGGCGCTGCTGATCTTGCCCGCGGTGCCGATGAGTGGGCCGCCGTTGCGGGAGACGGCCGTGTGCCAGTCGCGGGATCCGGACGAACGGTCCAGTTGGAGTGTGAAGGCGCGCAGGGCCCTGGGGGTGGGGTCGGGCGGCAGGTTGGGGGCCAGTGAGCCGACCTGGAGGCGCAGGTCGTGGACGGCTCTGTTCTGGCTGCGGTCCAGGATCGCGCTGCGGGCCTGGCGGAAGGTGAGCGCGGCGGTGATGAGCGCGCTGAGCGCGGCGACCAGGAGGAAGGCGACGACCAGGCGCGGGCGCAGGCCCCGGGGGAGCACGGGTTTCATGCGGGCAGCGGGCCGAAACGGTAGCCGAAGCCGCGCACGGTCTGCACGTACACAGGGTGGCGCGGGTCCTCCTCGATCTTGGCGCGCAGCCGCATCACGCAGGCGTCGACCAGGCGCACGTCCCCGTAGTAGCTGTGCTCCCAGATGTCTTCAAGCAACTGCTGGCGGCTGAAGGTCCGCTCCGGTGCGGCGCTGAGAATGAGCAGCAGCTTCAGCTCCGACGGGGCGAGCGGGAGTTCCTCGCCGCGCTTGCGGACGATGAGCGCACTTCGGTCGATCCGCAGATCGCCCGCGGTGGCGGGACCGGTATCCGCGCCGGTGTCTGCCTGGGCGGGAGCGACGCGGCGTAGCACCGCGCGCATACGGGCCTCGATGAGCGCGGTGCTCGCGGGTTTGACGACATAGTCGTCGGCGCCCGCCTCCAGGCCGGTCACGACGTCGGTGTCGTCGCCGCGCGCGGACAGGATCACGATCGGTAAGCGGCCGGTCTCGCGGATACGGCTGCAGACCTCCAGGCCGCTCATGCCGGGCAGCATCAGATCGAGGAGTACGAGGTCGGGCTTGATGGCGGCCAGCGCCTTCAGACCGTCCTCACCGGTGTCGACTGCCTCGGTCTCGTGGCCGTTGCGGGACAGGCCCAGGACGACACCGCGGCGTACGGCCGGATCGTCCTCGATCAACAGGACGCGGGTCATGGACAGGGTCCCTTCCGGCAGAGTGCGTAATACGGCACTAAGTGCGCAGTGTCCTGGTGGCCGCGGTGACGGCTTCGGCCCGGTGAGGCCGCAGTTCGAGGTCGGCGATGGCCATGGAGTGGGCCGCTCCGATGCTGAGCTGTGGGTGCATTGGCATTGTTGCACCGCAATTTGGGGTTACTCGGCTGCTTCGGTCGTCAGGGCCAGGGTGGAGCCGGTGGGGACCTTGCGGACGTGGAGCCGGTGGGTGATGCGGCGGCGGAGTTCGGGAACGTGGCTGATCACTCCGACGGTGCGGTCGTGGGCGCGTAGGGAGTCCAGGACGTCGAGGACCTGGTGGAGGGTGTCTTCGTCGAGAGTTCCGAAGCTTTCGTCGATGAAGAGGGTGTCGAGGGGCTTGGCCCGCCGATTCGGCGGTGACGATGTCGGCCAGTCCCAGGGCCAGGGACAGGGAGGTGAAGAAGGATTCGCCGCCGGGACCGAACTCGCCCTCGTCCGCGACACCATCTGCTGATCACCCACCAGCCGAACCGCCAGGCCAGCACCCCCGACCGCAATTTCACCCAAGGTCGTTACGTGTTCAGCAACCTTCTAATCGTTGCTGCCGTCGGACTGCTCGTCACTACCGGACTCGCCCGATACCGAAGGCTGCTCGACACTGCCGTCGGACTGCTCGTCACTACCGGACTCGTCCCATACCGACGACTGCTCGTCACTACCGGACTCGCCCGATACCGAAGGCTGCTCGACACTGCCGTCGGACTGCTCGTCACTACCGGACTCGCCCGATACCGAAGGCTGCTCGACACTGCCGTCGGACTGCTCGTCACTACCGGACTCGCCCGATACCGAAGGCTGCTCGACACTGCCGTCGGACTGCTCGTCACTACCAGGGCCGTACATGGCCTTCAGCTGTTCAAAATCGTGCTCGTTGGGCTGTGGTTGCCAAGGCTCCTCGGGGACAGGGTCCGAGCCGGCGGCCTTGTCGTTCATACAGGTTCCAGCCGCATACTGATGGCCGAGTCCCAGGGAGTGGCCGATCTCGTGGCATACGTCATGCTGTTTTACTTCCTCGGGCTCGTTGTCCAGATAGAAGTTGTTGAGCTTGAGCTCGACCGACTCGATAGGGGTGCCGTTGGGCGCGTCCTCGAAGGCCGCCCCTCCCCGATTGCCATCATCCCCGAGGTCGTCGTCACAGACGTGGACTGCGCCCTTTATGCGTTCGCACTTTTGGCGGGTCTCGAGGTCGTTCTCACCCGGCACGATTTTTGCCTTGATGTCGGGGTTCTCGTTCCACTTCTCGACGGCCCCTTGAAGGTGGGGCTTCCACTTGGGCGAGGTACTGTCGATGACGGGCACCTCTATGGGGCCGGGGCCGGTCTTTTGCCAGTAGCGGTCCCAGGGGTTGATATGGTCCGCCATGGCCGGGCTGGCACCCAGCGCGGCCAGCCCGAAGGCAGTGAGGACTACGGCGCCCGTTCGCCTGTTCCCTATGGGATGGCGTCGCTCCTGTGGGGGACGTGAAGACGGCTCGACGGGGGGCCGCGCGAGGCTGCCGAGCGTGCCCGCCGCCATGGCGGCCAGGAGTCCGGGGCGGCCTTTCACGGGAGCCTTTCGGTGCCTGCCCTTAGCGAGACTCTTGCTGTGTTTGCCCATCGCGGAAGCCTTTCTGCGTGTGGCGAGTTGACGTCATCGTGTTCGACTGGCAGCAGCAGCCCGTTGCACCGACCGCGCCGCACAGCGCGGTTAGGCCGCTGCCGCAGGACAAGGGATCGGCCGTGCCTGCACCGAGCCGGCGCGCACGGTTAACCGGGGTCTCCAGGCACGGTTCACTTCGCGAGGCATATCTCGGCCCTCCGGACAGGCAGCGACGATGACCGGAAATCCATGCCGCCGCACAGGCGCCTGGTGAGGGTCTGCGGGCACAACGAAACCTAGAGAGTGAAACCGGGAACCGGCTATCCGTGGCCCCGGAACACGGATACGTACTGAATGGCAGGCGGTACGGCGGGGGGTGCCCCGCGCCGTGGGGTCGGCCACGAGGCCCGGCCACTCCTCGTGGCTTGCTCTCCCGATCCGGCGACGCCTCGGGCGTCGGCCTCGCCACACGCCGAGACGGTCCCGCTTCCCGCACCGACACCAGGCGATCGGCCATCGCCTGTCGCACATCGTCCGGTGTGGCTCCCGGTCATGTCGTCAGCCGTTCTGGGGCACGTCCACTGACCGACACCCCCGAGGCCGGGGGCCAGCCACCCGCCCTGGGCAGCTGAGCCATGTGAAGAAAGAACACTTCGCCTACAAGACTCTTCTCCCTGCCGGGCAGGGCCAGGATGGCGGGATCCGGGCGACACCGGCCAGGGACAGGAACGAGAGAGACCCCTGCACCCCACAGAGCGGAGGGACTGGCCACGGTGCCTGCGCTCCCGCCCCTCGTGGGCCGCCGCCTTCGGCGGGGGCCAGCGGCGACGCCGCTGCCAATCGCGGATGCTCAGCCGAACGGGTCCCGGGTAGCGGATGCCTGGGCCAAGGCACGGGAGCAGCGCAGGATTTCGGTCCGGGTGCTGGGACGCGAGCGGGTGGCGCGGGCAGCCGCGTCACTGGCGGCCTCCGGCATGCGGAGGAGGCTTGCTGCAGGCAGCCGCTGACATGGCGCGCCAGCCCAACTGGATGGACCTGGACCGCCACTTGGAGCGCTGGACCCCGCCTGCCGCTGTATCGCGGCGTGTCGAGCCGGAACCGTACTGCGATGAATGCGACTACGGATGGTCACCAGCGTGGATGGACGCGCCCGCAAATGCCCCTGCCGAAAACGACCGGCTGCCCGGCCGCACCCAGTTCCTCACGTCCACGGCCAGGACCAGCCGCCCGTCGGCGGCCTGGGGCTGGGGCAGCGCGGCGAGCGTCCGACGCAGCCGGCCAACGTCCATGCAGCCCTGGTTCAAGGCCGCGTACAGCGCGCCGTGCCCGCGGCGGTGCTCGGCCAGCAGGGTCAGGTCCACCGGCGTCCTCACCGGCCCGTCCGCGCACAGCAGCGCGTCCGTCAGCTCGAACAGTTCGTCACCGTGTGCGCGCAGGCACCGGTAGAAGTCGTCCCGGAAGTGTGACGCCACAGCGAACGCATCCCGCCTGGCATCGCGATGCAGCAGACTCATTCCCCCACGGCTTTCGTGCTGGTCAGGTGCCTCTTTGGTCGGAGCACGGGATCAGGCGAAGGCCGTGTTCACGTCCCCGGAATCCACGTACGGGGGATCACGTTCGGGGCATCGTTCGAGGTCAGACCATAAGAACAAGCTGAGACGCCCACGATCGCTACGCGCTGCCGCCGGATCGGCGGCCTGCGGGTCGCCATGGGCTGGGAAGCCGTCCTTGTGCGGGTCAGTGGGCAGGGTTGACGAAGTCCAGGGCCTCACGGGCCACTCCGTCCCAGCTGAGCTCCGAGCCGGGGTCCAGGCTGAGCCACTCGCGCATGAGCCGCCCGTGCCCCGGGTCGAAGCGCTCACCCTCACCGGCATCCTCCAGCTCGTCGACCCGGGCCCGCGGGAGCTTCACCACCAGACGGCCCTGCGCGAGCATCGCGAAAATCTTCCCGCCGACCTTGAGCGCAGCAGCGCCGAACTTTCCCTCCCGTCCCGGCTCGTCGCCAGGGATGGTCACCCCGTCCAGCTCCGCGAACTGCGCGACCAGCTGCTCGTACCGCTTCTCGGGGGAGACTGCCCGCCGTTGCTGCATCGGCTCCTCGACTCATTCCGGCCGGTGCGGGTCTCCTGCAGACCTCCGCCATCTCGGCGTCCGGCAGCCTACTGTTGTGACCAGGTCAGACCATAAAGAACAAGCTAAGGCAGTATCAGGCAGTCGCTCACTGTGCCGCTGGCTTTCGCGTGGCTCACCTCAACTGGCTGATGTCTACGGTGCCCGCGCCCGGCACGGGTGCAGGAACTGCCACCCACAACGCGACCCCGATCAGAGCCAGTGCCGCCATCGCTACCAGGCCGCGCCGGCCGCGCGCCCAACCCGAGCGGAACCTCACTGGATCCTCGACCAGCCGCTTCGTCGCTTCAGCGGCCACCAGCGACACGCCGATCGCGACGGCGGCGCCGCCCCATTCCCCGAACCCGGAAAGCCGGGGCAGCAGGAGCAGATACACTGGCCAGTGCCACAGGTACAGGCTGTAAGAGACCTCACCCAGGCGGCGCGGCAGGCGGCTGCCCGCGACCCGGGACGCGCTGGTGCCCGGCACCTCGGCCATGAGGACGATCAGAGCTGCCGCAGCCAGGGAGTGCAGGAACAGCCCGCCCTGGAAGAGCAGCGGCGCTTTCTCGCCCTCGGTCATCGCCCACGACACCACGAGTGCGCACGCCAGGACCAGGCACACCAGGCCGGCTGTGCGGCGTGGCACCGGGCGCGCGAGATTGCGTACCGGCGCGGTGGCCACAAGCGCCCCGAACAGCAGTGCGGCCGCGCGGGTGTCGGTGCCCTCGTAGGCGCGAGTGGTGTCCACCGCAGCGCCGAGCGAGACGGCCAGAGCCAGGGAGAGCAGGGCGCCCGCACCGGCGAGCAGGGCCACGATCCGCTCGCCGTAGCGGCCCCGGGCTGCCACCGCCACCACCAGCGGCCAGGCCAGATAGAACTGCCACTCCACGCCGATGCTCCACAGATGGGCGAAGACCCGACTGTCGGAGGCATTCCAGTATCCGATCTGCTCGGTAATGTAGTGCCAGTTGACGGCCTGGGCCCCGACCCACGGCACGTCCTCGAGCGCGAACCGCAGCTGGGCCGAGGTCCCCCAGGCCCACGTCGCCGCCACGGTCACGACCACCACGCACACCAGGGCGGGCAGCAGACGACGGGCACGGCGACTCCAGAAGGCGGCCAGGGCGACCTGGCCGCGCCCCGCCGCCCCACCGAGCAGCAGTCCGCTGATCAGGAACCCGGAGAGCACGAAGAACAGATCAACGCCCAAGAAGCCCCCGCGCAGAAGTCCGGCGTGGAAGAGAGATGTGCCGCTCCCTCAGCTGTCGCACTTGAGTGTGGCGTACCGGTCATCACTGGTCCAAGATCCCTTGGCCCAGGTGTCCACGGCTGCGGGCGTGAAGCCCTCCTTCTTCCCGAGCTCTGTGGCGAACCAGGCTGCGAAAGCGGCCGCCCCCTGCTGGCAGTTGTGGATCCCGTCGGAAGCCCGCTGAGCCTTCTTTGCCGAGGCATCGATGCCCCACAGCTGCGAGGCGTCGAGGAACACCGCCGCGCCGCCACTGTTCTTGGCTACTTCCATGGCGACCTGGGGAGCGGTACGCATCTGCGACGCGTACTTCTTGTAGAAGTCATCGATCTTGATGGGCGGGGCCGGAACGAACACCGTCTTGGCCCCGGCGGCCTTGGCTGTCGTGACGAGCTTCTCGTAGGCGGCGCGCTGCTGGTCCTGGGTTCCCCAGTCGTACGTGGTGATCTGGTAGGCGACCACGGTGGGTTGGAACGACTCGACGTTCTTGGACAGTTGCTTCCACGTGTCGGCAGCGATCGTCTTGGTGATCTCCTCGCCGCCGGCGACGACCGTACCCCCGCCGTCGGACGAAGCGTCCTTGAACTCCACGCTGCTGGCTTTCAGGGCCGCACCCAGGGCAGGGCCTTCGGCGCCGGCGATGGAGTCGCCCGCCCACAGCACCTTCGTACCGGTCCTGTTCACCTCGTTCGCCGTCGTGCTCTTCCCTCTGTCCGGGCCTGCGCATCCGGCCAGGGCGACACCGAGCACGGCGGCCGCTGCCACCGTGGTCAGGACATGGCGGGAGGGACGACGGGACGTGACTCGATACGGGAAACGGGACCTGTGGCTGCTGTTCATGCACCCAGCACAACAGCACGAACGCTGTCTTCCGCCCGCCATCATCGTTTGCTCATACAGCGGACAACAAACGCTCATGGAGGTGCCGGACCTGCGTATCCGCAGAGCCGCAGGACTTCACCACGTCCGCCCAGGCCCCGCCCCCCGGGCCACACCACTGCCCGGCCGGGCAGTGGTTGGCCACCTGCCGGCGCACACGATGGTGCCGAACGCAGTGTGGGGCGGGGTGCGCCGGTATCCGTAGCACCCGGTGCCGCGTGCAACGCAGAACAC
The DNA here is from genome assembly GCF_045207475.1 of Streptomyces sp. NBC_00885. Taxonomy (NCBI): domain Bacteria; kingdom Bacillati; phylum Actinomycetota; class Actinomycetes; order Kitasatosporales; family Streptomycetaceae; genus Streptomyces; species Streptomyces sp. NBC_00885. The sequence continues at coordinate 4,866,627 of NZ_CP108796.1, read as the reverse complement.
GAAAGATCCTGGTCGGGCGACGAGTCGACGGCCGGCCAGGGCGCACGCGACCTGCCCCGGAGAGCTCGCCGCCTCGTAGTCCGCGCAGTTAAGTACGTACCCGTGATTTGCCGCTGCGCATAGTTAACTCCCGTACGCCGGGCCTAAGTTCGAAGCACCGCCGGACTCGCTGTCCCCGGGGGCCGCACGGTGCCTGCAGGATCCAGCGGGCAGTGTGCGCCACGGGAGGCAGGGCGCGGCGCGTGTGTTCACGGACCCTGTCGACGCAGGGCGGGACACACCCACCCGGTGCGGTCGCGGTCATCCCCCTGTCCGTCGGTAACGGCGGAGGCCCGACCGCACGGGGCAGCCGGCAGCCGGCTCAGGCGGACATCTCCTTCACACGACCCGGTGTTCGGCCTGCCCGAATCCGGTCCACGCGAGAGGCACGCAGTGAACCCACACCGAAAACCCAGGCGGGCACGCATACTCGTCGCCGCTGCACTGGGCAGCACGCTCCTCGGCATCGGCGCCGTGGCCACCGCCATGGCCGGGGAGGAATCCTCCGAGTCCCGGGCCGGCGCCGCCCTCGCTTCACCGAAGTCCGCGGCGTCGGCGGCTCAGCAGACCGGCGGCCTGATCGTCGGCTACAAGCCGAAGGCACCCCAAGCGCATTCGGACAAGGCGGTGCGCGAGGACACCCAGGCCATTGCCGCACAGGCCGGCGAGAAGCTGTCGTACGACCGCCGTCTGGGCACGGGAGCGGCGCTGGTGGACCTCGGCGGAGTACAGCCGGCCAAGGACGTCGCCGTTCTCATGGACCGATTCCGGGCCGACCCGGACGTGGCCTACGTCGTCCCGGACCGCCGGGTGCAGGCCGTCAAGTCACAGGACGTCGCCGACACCGACGTCCCCGATGGCGGCGACACCCGCACGGGCGACGGCGACTTCTTCCCCGAGCAGTGGAACCTGTCCGAGGCCAAGGCGGGCATGGACGTTCCCGACGCGTGGAAATCGTCCACCGGCCAAGGGGTGACGGTCGCCGTCCTGGACACCGGCATCACCGAGCACTCCGACCTGGCCGCCAACACCGTCGCCGGATTCGACTTCATCACCGACACCTTCTCGGCGAACGACGGCGACGGCCGCGACGGCGACCCCACCGACCCGGGTGACGCCACCAAGCCGGGTGACTGCGGAGGCCAGTCGACAACGCCGTCCAGTTGGCACGGCACCCATGTCGCGGGCATCGTGGCCGCCCCCGCCAACGGCAAGGGTGTCGCAGGCGTCGCCCCCGGCGTGAAGGTCCAGCCTGTTCGAGTACTGGGCCGCTGCTCCACCCCGAACTCCGACATCATCGACGCCATCACCTGGGCCTCTGGCGGACCCGTCAACGGCGTACCCGACAACAAGACGCCTGCCCAGGTCATCAACATGAGCCTGGGCCTCGTGGGCCCATGTGACGAGGCCATGCAGAGCGCCGTCGACGGAGCCGTCGAGCGCGGCACGACGATCGTCGTGGCAGCGGGGAATCGCGGCACGCTGCCTGCGCCTCAGGATGCGGGCAACTTCGACTGGGCCAGCTGCAACAACGTCATCACCGTCGCTGCCACCGACCGCGACGGAAACAAGGCCGAGTACTCCAACTTCGGCGATGTCGTCGACATCGCGGCCCCAGGCGGTGACATGAGGCAGGACCCCGCCAACGGCATCCTCTCCACGTTCAACTCCGGCACCACCGAGCCCGGTGCCGAAAACTTCAAGTTCGAGGTGGGCACCAGTCAGGCCGCCCCGCACATCGCAGGCCTCGCCGCCCTGATGAAGGCCACCAACCCCGCGCTGACGCCCGCGCAGATCGAGTCGGCCATCCTGGCCAACGCACGGCCCCTGCCCGGCACGTGCGAGGGCGGTTGCGGCGCTGGGCTCGCCGACGCCGCGAAGACCGTCGCGAGCGTCTCGAACGGCGCCGCACCCCCGGCCGACTCGTCCTCGTCGCCGCCCTCTGCGCCTTACTCGCCTCCCCCTTCGCCCTCGCCGTCGGCCGGCAACGGACAGGCGGCGGACGGCACGGACCTCAGCGCGTGCTTCGACAACACCTGCGAGGTCGAGGTGACAGGCGGAGACACGATCAAGCTCGACGGCACGGCAGGCGTCGACGAGTTCACGGTCGACAGCGTCGCCGACAACACGCTGACCTTCACGGCATCGTCCGGCAACGGCACGCAGCAGTCCAGCGGCAGCCAGACCAGCCCGGGCCGCTCCACGATCGACGACCTCGTCGTGGACCTCATCAGCATCGATGGCGACCGGGCGACCATCCAGCTTTCCTGATTCGGCTCGGTGCGTGCTGCTGGAACAGTCGGGAGGCGCAGCCGACCTGCTGGGCCGGTCGGCTGGCAGAACAAGAACAACACGGCTTCAACGCCTACCGTCTGACGTGCGCCTTCGGCAGGATCCGGGGTTCCTGTTTCCGCATTGCCGGGGCCCCGCACGGGCCTGCAGCTGAGGTTGAAAGGCTGGGGTGACAGCGCCGGCCGGCGCAGTGGACTCTCGTCCGGGTCGCGGAGCTGATCCACCGTTCATGCGGCTGCAGGTACACCCCGCGCGGGGTGTACCTGCAGCACCGGCTCGGATGGTCCCCGCAGGTGCCCGCCACCGGGCGGTCGAGCGTGACAAGCGGGCGGTCGGTGACAGACGGAGCCCGGCCGGCCGTTGCGTCCGTCAACGATGGCCATGCCGATTAACGGCGTTTGACCAGACGGGTCGGGGCAGTGTCCTGGCAAGCAGAGCACAGGGGAGAGATTGCGATGCGTGAGCGCGAGTGGGAGACGGCGGTACGCGAGCCACTGGCATCAGCCGCGCCGGATGTGACGGCGCTGGTGCTCGTCGACGGAGCGGCGGGGACGGGCAAGACCTGGTTCGTGAAGTGGCTCCTCGCGCTTCCCGAGCTCGGCGCAGTGCCTCGCCTGAAGGTGACGTTCACGGCTTCGGGCGCCGTTGTCCTCCAGGAGTCCACACGCCCAGACAGGACCCCATCAGCAGTGTCGAAGACCGGGCCCGTACGTCGTCCCGCAGGTACCCGGCCCGGAGCCCTGGTGCCGCCGGGGCCGACTCCGCTCAAGACCTCATCTCTCGGGGAACTGGTGACTTCGCTCGACACCGGTGCTCCGGTCGTGCTGGTGGCCGAGGACGTGCACCGCGCGAACGAGCAGGACGCACACGCGCTGCGTACCCTGCTGGCTCAGCCTCCGGCGGGACTACGCGCGGTGCTGACCTATCGCCCTGAGGAACTGGCGAGTCCCGGGCTGGTGCTGGGAGCTCCGGTGGGTTACCCCGCCGAGATGAGCCTCGTCCGACTGCGGCTGGGTCCGCTTGACGAGGAGGAGGTCCGCGCGATGGCGGTGGAGGCGCTGGGCGAGGACCGCTGCCCGCCCCAGTTCGTCGCGCGGCTTCACACGCGCTCCGGGGGAATCGCGCAGGTGGTGGCCGATCTGGTGGCAGAGCTGAAGTTTGTCGGTCCGCTTCCGGGTGGGAGAGCCGACTCGATCGGCCGGGACCGGCTGACGGCCAAAGACGTGGACGAGGCCGCGGTTCCGCTACGGCTCGCCGAGCTGGTGGTCGGCCGCGTGGCGGCGCAGGACGAGGTGACGAGGCGCTTGGCGTGGGCGGCAGCCGTGCTCGATGAGGCCGCGACGGAGGACGAGTTGACCTCGGTTGCGGCTCTGCCGGCGGAGAGCGGCCGTGCGGCGCTGACGGCCGCTCTGTCCGAAGCGGTGCTCCACGAGATCGGGGTCGGTCAATACGGATTTGGCACTCCCATGGAGGCCGCGGTCGTGTATCAGTTGCTGCCCGGCCCGGTACGGCGGGAGCTGCACGGTCGAGCGGCCGAGGCACTGGCGGCCCGGCGCTCGGTGCCGTGGGCGGGGCTGGCCCGCCAGCAGTTCGCATCCGGTCTGATCCCGGACTGGCTGGACAGCGTGGAGAACGCCGCGCGTGAAGCCGTCGAGGCCGGGGACCACCAGCTGGCGATCTCGCTGCTCGAGGACACGCTGGCACATCCTGAAGTCCGGGAGTCGAACAGGGTTTGGCTGGCCTTGATGCTCGCACGCATCGCCTACAACGGGCTGCGCTCCGATCAGACGGTCGAGGTCCTGCGCCGGCTGGTCGATGACCCTGCGCTGCCCGGCGCCGCGCGTGGTGAGATCCGGCTCGACCTCGGGCTGCTGATCGGTAATCAGGTCGGTCGGGGCAGCGAAGGGGGTCTCGAACTCATAAGAGCGATCGAAGAGCTGAGTACCCGTCCGGCGCTGGCGGCGCGCGCCATGGCGGCCCTTGCGTTGCCGTATTGGCCCCGTGGCGCGCTGGCGGACAATCTCATCTGGCTGGAGCGCGCCGAAGCGACAGCAGGCGGGAGCGGGGATACCACGGTCCAGGCAGCAGTCGCGGCGAACCGGGTGACCGTGCTGCTCAGCGTGGGTGATCCGGACGGGTGGCGGCTCTTGGAACAACTTCCCCGGGAGAGCGATGATGTGCGCATTCTCGGACACTCGGCCCGTGGTGTGACCAACGCCGCCGATGCGGCGATCTGGCTGGGCGAGTACGCGACAGCGCGCGAACTCCTGGCCGAGGGCCCGAAGCTGGCCGCCCGCAGCGGGCACCTGTACGTGGAACAGGGGGCACGGGGTAAGTCGCTGATTCTGGACATGATGACCGGCCACTGGGCAGGCCTGACCGCCCAGGCCCGCGCGCTCGTCACGGAGCTCGGCGAGATGCCGCTCATAGCGGGCCACGCCGGGCTGGTGCTCGGCCTGCTTGCCGTGGCGAGGGGTGAATGGAACCAGGTGGGCACCTGGCTGTCCGCTCCCGACCTGGCCGGGGACGACAGCCCCGTACCGCTGGCAGCCGCGGCGGCGGGCGGCCGCATCAGGCTCGCCCTGGCCCGCAACGAACAGCAGACCGCGGCCCGGGAGGCGGCCGAGGCATGGGCACGGCTGCAAGCCAAGGCCGTGTGGGTATGGGCGACCGAGCTGGCCCCCTGGGCTGTGGATGCAACCGTCCGCGCCGGAGAGGTGGACAGGGCGCGGGAGATGGTGGACGAATTCGCGGCAGGCACCGTGGGCAGACAGGCACCCGCCGCCGCGGCAGCACTGATGTCGTGCCGGGCACTGTTGGCCGAGGCGGACGGCGCGTTCCCAGAGGCAGCCGAGTACTTCCGGCGCGCCCGGGCTTGCTATCAAGCGCTTCCCCGGCCCTACGAGGCGGCTCTTGCAGCGGAAGCCGTCGGACGATGTGCCCTGGCAGGCAGCCTGGAGACCACTGCGGGCATCTCCAAACTGGCGACTTCTACTGAGGAGTTGGAAGTCCTCGGTGCGACATGGGACGTGGCCCGAGTACGGGCTGTACTGCGAGCCCACCCCGGCGCCGAGCGGCGCCCACCGGGCCGCCCCCGATACGGTGAGCGGCTGTCGCCGCGTGAGCAGGAAGTCGCAGAGCTCGCGGGTGCCGGCCTGAGTAACCGCGAGATCGCGGCCACCCTGCACCTGTCCCCGCGCACGGTGGAGCAGCATGTCGCGCGTTCCCTCAGGAAGTTACGCGCGGCCTCCCGACGAGACCTGGCCGCGACGGACCGCGGCGGCAAGCCGGCACCGGGGCATCCGTAGCCCCCGGCGCCGCAAGCAACCCCGAACATGAAAGGCCCTGGCCCGGCGGCAGACCGAGGCCTTGCCGGGGCGCGGCCGTAGCTGCCTTGGCAGCCGAGGGGAACCATCTCCTCCCACAGCTTCCAAGTGCTGGTGCAGCCCTCGTTCCAACGGTCGTCCAGGTAGGGCCTGTACTCGTCGAGGACTGACGTCCGGTTGTACTGTCACTTCCCTCGGAAGAGGTCTTCCGACTTGGCGGCGTCGGCGAGGCGTTTGACCGTGCGGTGGGTCATGTGCAGTTGGCGGCCGATGGAGCGGCGGCTGTGGCCAGCTTCCAGCAGGGCGTGGACGGTAGCGTGCCTGGCCAGCCTGTCCACCCGCACGGCCCCTCATGGCGCTCGGCGAACGACCACCGCGGCCATCGCCCTCATCCCTGGCCCCGTAACCCTGTTGGTTGTCCTCTCGATCCTGGCAGGAGCCGTCCAAGGCAACCTCACCCTCCTCCAGGCCACCGCTGTTACCGACCGCTGGGGCACCACCCACTATGGGCGCCTCTCCGCCCTCCTCGGTGCCCCGGCTCACATCGCAGATGCCCTGGCACCCTGGGCAGGTGCCGCCCTGGCTGGCCGCATCGGCGGCTACCCTCACCTCTTCGCGGCCATGGCTGTGATCAGCGCGGCAGCACCTCGCACAACCAGGCTTCGGTCATAGGGCAGTTAGGGATGACCGGGTCCAACAGAGCACCGTCACGGCAGTGCCCCTTCGGGCGCCACCTGCGGCTGTATGCGGAACCGAGGATGCAGGGTGCCCATCTGCAAGGAGCCGGCGTTCGGGCTGGGCAGCCTCAGCCCTCTCCCGACTGTTTGCGGACAGCACCGTCAAAAGGCCGCCAGCCACCGTTCAAAGGCGGCATGGATAGGGATAAGTCTGTGCACCGCTGAGGCACACCCATCCATCGTTCCTGAGGCCGGATCCGGGCCGGGTTCACGGCCCTGACCAGTTGATACCTTGCAATAAAGCGATGCAACAGTTTCCTGGAAGCCTCTGTGAGCGCCACTCTGTGAGCAAGCTTTCATGTCACAACTCCCCTCCGCTCAGAGACAGGAGAGGAGAGCTGGTGAGCGAACAGAATTAGTCGTGAGTGACCGGCTCCAGTCAAGATCAATCACCTATGCGCTATGGCCGCCAAAGGGCAGACGGAAGCCTTAGAGCACCCCTACTGTTTCCGCATGAGCCTGATCGACGGCGGCGCGCCGTCCCCGGACTGGGTCGCCATGGACATGGAGGCCATGCTCCGGGAGTGCGACGGCGTGATCGCCTCGAAGGACGATGAACTGCGCCGTTTAGACGAGGCCATCGAGGCGCTCAGGGGCAAGATGACCAAGGCCACCGAGGAACGTCAACAGGCCGTCCTTGCCCGGCAGCAGGCAAAGCATGTGCTGGACAAGATCCACGCTGCCGTCGCGGAGGCCGCGGGACTGCGGGCCTCGCGCGGGCACCGCCCCAGCCGGCTCCGGATCGTGCCCCCTGCGCCAGATGTCGCCGCCCAGACCCCCGCGGACAGTGAGCCCGTCGCGGCATCAGCCGACCCCATCCGGATTGGGGGCGCTCGCTCCATCGCCGCCATGCAGGTCATCAGCGGGGATCCGCGCCGTTCGTGGAGCGCGGGCGAGGTCGGCCGGCTACTCGAAGGCGAGGCCAAGGGGGCAAACCGGCGCACGCGCTGCCTGCTGGACAGTCTGCACCGGCAGTCCGTCCTGGAGAAGATCTACAGCGCCGATGGCAAGCGGACGTACTACCGGCTCGCGGCCACATGGGAGGCCGCCTAGGGACAGGCCCTATATAGGCGACCGCCGCCCCAAGCACGGCCGTAGTTGTCGAGGCCACACCGTGCTAAGGGCGGCGGTCTCAGCGCGGCTTGGCCGCCATCCTTGACGCTAGCGGCAAACATCCGCCTGCGCGGGGTGTTCGGCCAATTCCCTCATTTCAGGAGGTCGAACATCCTTGCCTTTTTGAAGTTAGATCTGCTCGAGCTCGGGCTATTCGACGCCCTGCAATCCCTCCAGGGGAATCGGTTGCTGGACGACTCCGTTATCGTCCGCCGGCCAGTCGAGGTGCTGCGGCCACAGATATACGTCCAGCGCGGTCTCCAGGCACCCCACCGTCAGCAGGTCAGGCCACGTCGTGCCCGCCAGGATGTTCGCGATGACCTGCCGGTTGACTTCAGCCTTGGCGGCGAGCACGTTGGCACTCACCTGCTGCCGCTCCATCGCCTCCGCCAGAGCCCGTGCGACCGCCTGGCCGATCTGCGCCGCCCGGAAGGCGTCCATCACCGCGTACGGCCAGTTGGCGTCGAGCGCGTACTCGAACGGCTTCTTCTGACGTCTCGTTCCTCCAGGCACGCGCTCAGTCTGACGGAAGGGGCGCCGAGATGCGTACTCACACTATGCATGCTACTCAAGCAGCAATGGCATGTGCAGTCCTTACGCCAGGTTCGTTCTGCAAGACCAGCCATTCGAGAAATGGCCACGACACACAGTGGAGGTGAGCGGTGACGACACGGGGGCGTTCGCAGCTGGGGCCGGACGAGCGACAGCTACCCACGTGCAAGATGCGATCCGACGAGCAGCTTCAGGTAATGAGGGCTGCGTGCGCGAGTACCGATTCGTTCGTCAATGCTGCTCGGCTCGGCGCGGCAACCGGCTTGGATCCGAAGAAGTGCGGGCTTGTGCCGACCTTCATGTTCAAGACCGGCCTGCTCGAGCCGGCGGGCGGGCACTTCTCCAGGTTCCAGCCCACGAAGAAGGCCCGTGCGATCGCCGCTGCCTGGGAGAAGGGCGAGGAGGAGGGCTTGCATGCTCTTCGCTCTGCTTGGAAGGGTCAGTGGTTCGCCCGAGCCATGAGGGAGCGCCTGGGGTACGGACCGGTGCCGCGCGACGGGCTGGTCGCCAGGCTTTTGATGAACGCCAACGCGGAGAGACACCGCATGCGGCAGGCGGAGCTCCTGCTCGACCTGTTGGTCGCCATCGGGATGGTCGTTTCCGACGGGGACGGCTTCATGAGCTGGCACGAGGGCCCGTGCTACGGGCCGGCGGAGCAGCCAGGTGAAGGCCGCGAAGCCCAGCTGTCACTCGAACCCGATCCGGAGATCGGCCTTTCCAAACGATCACCCGCAGTCCTCACCGGAGACGAACGACCCCATCCGGCCCTCCAAACCGCGGCTCACACGCCTTCATCGGGTGAGGGGGCCGAAGCAGCGAATGCGTCTATCCCACGGCCGCGACGACGGGTTGCCGACGATGCCCGGACCGAATCCGACGCGGACCCGTACGCCGATCTGGACCTGCTCGCCCTGCTCTGCCCACCCGTGCTGCTCGCGGATCTGGTCCGTCTGAGCAGGGACGAGTTGCTGCAGCTGCACGAGCACCTACGCGGCATCGCCGTGCTGACAGCCAAGCTCAGGGGGCGCCCCGTCTCCTGACCTCACGAAAACGGTCCGGCAGCGCCTTCATCCCTTGGCCGGGTTGGCGCTGCCGGACCCCTCCTCCACCCATCGACCGGCGCGGCGTGGCCGCGCGGAAGGGGCTTCGGCATGCCCTCACACAAGGAGAGGGACGCTGCCCACGGTAGCGCCCTCATGCGATGTGACGCGTGGGATTCACTCGCACGGCACCGGACCGCGGCGGTGAAACGTCATGGCTAGGACAACAGTCAAGGAAGCGCTGCTGCAGGTCTCCCGCGTCTGGAAGCGATTGGCGCAGGATGGCCTGCTGAGCATCGACACCGTGGACGAGTACATCGAAGTCTGCGAACGCCTGCTGGAATACGCCGACGCGCAGCGAATTGCCTTCATCGACGAGATCACTCCGGCTCTCGCCGAGGCCTTCGTCAACGCCCCGGGACGCGACCGGCGCGGGATCACCATCGAGACGCCGGCGGGAGCCACCCAGCGGCAGCGACGCTCAGGAGTCATCTCCCTCTTCGCCCATGCCCGCGAGCTCGGCCTGACCAAGGCCGCTCCGCTGGTGGACTCCCGGTCCATTCCCCGCAGCCCCCGGCGGCCCAGCGCCGACCTGCAACCCCAGGAAGTCGCCCGGCTCCAGTTCCACTCCGAACGCGGTATGCCGGTCACCCGGCACTCCGCCCTGCTGGCACTCCTGCTCGCCGGGCTCACCAGCGCGGAGACCGGCGCCGCATCCACTACCGACCTCGACGTCACCGCTGGCACAGTGCACACGCAGGGCGCGACCCACACGCTTGCCCGACGCTGCCCCCTGGATGCCTGGGGCGTCCAGGTCCTGACCTTGCGCGCCACCTATCTGGACGGGAAGCGGCCTGGACCGCACCGCTTGGTGGCCAGTGCCGGTTCGTCCCCCAGCGTCGTGCAGTCGAGTGTCGGCGCCGGTTTCAGTGAGATCGCGCGCCGTAGCGGCCTGTCCACGATGGCCCGCAAGGTCGAGCCTCGAGATGTCACCCGCTATGTCGCGCGCCGGATCCTGAACGAGACCGGGCAGCTCTCCGAGGTCGCCCGCCGCCTGGGACTGTCCTCCCTCGACGTGGCAGCCGCCCTGTCCGACCTGCAGTGGAACACGCCCCGGCGAGGCGATGCCACGTGACCGCTCCCAAGAAGCGCAGAAGGCGCAAGGTAGTCAAGAAGACGCCCGAATACGTCATGGGCACCATCCCCGATGACACGTTCGGTGCTGCCACCGATCCCCTGCCGCCCAAGGGGCCGGAGGCGCCTCCGCTGACGATCAGCAAGCGGTTCAAACACCTCTTGGACAACCCCGATCTGTACGCCGCTGTCAGCGCGCTGCCCTCACCGAGCAGGGTGGGCCGGCCCGCCATCCACCCGCCCATCGCCTATCTGGTGTTCCTCTGCGCCATCTCTCTGTTCGGCTCCGCGCGGGCCACCGCGTCCCACTTCGAGGAGGAGCAGTGGTGGGATGTCGTACGCCGAGGAATTCGTACCCACATGGGCGATGAAGCCGCAGACGCCCTTCAGCCGACCGGACCCACACGGGGCCAGTGGAACTACTTCTTCCACAAGAAGCTCAAGCCCGTCTTCGCGAACGTGCGTGACATCAGCCGCTGCCTTTGGATCCAACAGGCCCTCGACCACGGAATGATGAAAGAGACCGGGAAGCGGGTCAGCCGAAGCTATCCCGAGCGCCATCAGGTCATCCATGCCGACGCCACAGTCGCTTGCCCTCCTTCCTCACAACGCCACCACAAGACCGTGAACAAGGTGACCGGAGAAATCCGCCACCACCGCGTCGACGCCGATGCCAGTTACACCGTCGAAGGCGGTGGCACCCGCGTCTACGGCAACAAGTTCCTCTCCGCCGCTGTACGCCTCGCCAACACACCCCACAGCCGCGTGATCCTCGGCATCGAGTCAATCCGGCACAAGTCCGCCAAGCGCGATCCTCTCCGCGACGACGAGGGCACCGCCTTTATCAAGCTGGCCCGGCGCATCCTGACCCGCGCGCCCGGCCTGCGCGCCATCACGTACGACAACGCTCTGCGGGGCGTCCACCGCGCGCCGCTGATCGCGGACGGTCTCGTCGTCTTCACCACCCAGCACGGCGGGCTCGCGCCCGAGTCGCTCAAACGCTATGAGTACGACGCTTGCCGTCATGACCTCTACGTTGCCGAGGGCCGCATCTGCGAGCGACGGATCACCGTCGACGGCGTCACCCACTACACCCCCCTGCCCGTCGAAGAACTCGAGTGCAGGAAGGGCAAGCGAGTCCGCTTCTACCATCGCGTGACCATCCAGTGCCCCGTGGAGATCCACGCCGAGCACATCCGGGTCGACGAAACGGAGGAGGACCGGCAGATCGACCCGTCAACGGGGCGGCAGCGGCTCAACCGAACCGAACACCTGCGGCAGGTGCCCCCGGACACCCATGCCGGCCGCCGCCTGAAGGGCTTCCGACAGGACAGCGAGTCCCAGCACTCACGCTTCGACCAGAGCTACCCGCACAAGCGAGTCCCGGCCTACGGGGCGAACGCCGCTCTGCTCATCTACATCGGCTACGCCTGGCTCAGTAACTCCGTCACCCGCGCCATGATCGATCTCGTCCCCGCAGCATGATGCCCCTGCCCCCTGGTGCGCCCGCCTGGGAGCGCCAGGCGCCATGGATCGCAGATGCGGATCAAGCACCACCCGCTACACTGACCGCGGCGGCCCGGCCTCACAGCCAGGTCTCCGCACGCTGCCGGTAAGACCGTCTGGATCACCGCGTCCACCTGGACCGACTTTCAGACACGTTTTCCGACAGATCCCCGCCTCCGTAGCTCAGGGGATAGAGCACCGCTCTCCTAAAGCGGGTGTCGCAGGTTCGAATCCTGCCGGGGGCACCAGCGAAAAGACCCCCAACCGATCATGGTTGGGGGTCTTTGACATCCACATCTGACATCAACGGCGGCGTTTCAGCAGCCTGTCCATGTGGCTGATGGCCTCGCGCTGCGTGTCCTGGACGACGTGCGTGTAGACATCCATCGTGATGCTGATCTGGCTGTGACCCAGGATCTCCATCACGACGCGCGGAGCGACGCCAGCGGCGGTCAGCAGGGTCGCGCAACCGTGCCGGGCGTCGTGCAGCCGGATCACTCGAAGGCCGGCGCCACTGGCGACCCGGGTGAACGAGCGGTACAGATTCCTCGGCTCGACCGGTCGGCCGTTGCGGGTGACGAAGACGTGGCCAGTGACCTCCGAAGCCGTCGCGGCCTGACGCATCCGGTGCCAACGAAGAGGCGCAATGCACATCGCGGGCAGCGGCACGGCACGGCGGCGACGCCCCTTGGGATCGTCGTCGTACAGGACCCCGCGGCGGCGCTGTGTCTGCTGCCGGACATAGAGCACCCGGTTGTCCAGGTCGAGGTCTTCCCACCGAAGGCCGACGATCTCACCACGGCGCAGGCCCATGGCGATGGCGAGCACGAACGCGGCATACAGCGGGTCCTTTCGAGCGGCAGCGAGGAAGTCCAACGTCTCGTCGAGGGTCCAGGGGCTCAGCTCTCGCGACTTGGCCCGAGGCGGCTCCACGAGCTTGGCCACGTTCCGAGCGATCAGTTCCTCACCGCATGCCGCCGACAACGCCGTACGCAGCACACGGTGCGACTCCTTCGCGGTCGCCGCGGTTGTCTTCTTCTCCAGCTGGTTGAGGAACCGCCGGACATCAGCAACACCCAGCGACTCAAGGCGCTTGGTACCGAGCATCGGAGTCAGGTAGAGGCGCACATGCGCCTCGTACTTGTCGTACGTGCTGAGCTTCCGGCGCGGCTTGACCATGTTGTCGAGCCAGTACGACAGGTACTCCGAGAGCTTGGCCGACCTGGTGGGCACGGGCACGCCCTGGTCCACCTTGTCGAGCAGTGCGCGGCGCTTGGTGTCGCACTCGGCCCAGGTCTTGCCGTAGGCGAACTTCCGGGCGCGGGTGCCGTCCGGCTGGAGGACGTAGACGGCAGCTTGGAAGCGGCCGTCCTTGCGCTTGGTGATCGTGCCTGCCCCGTTGGGGTTGCGCTTGCGCTGGGAGGCCATCAGGCAGCCTCCTCGATCCGGTCGCGGATGTAGTCCTGGAGCGCGATCGCAGGGATTCGGCGGCAGCGGCCTTCGGTGATCGAGACGAGGCGCTTCGAGCGGATCAGGTCGTAGACCTTCGAGCGGCCGAGCTTGAGCCGCGCCATGACCTCGGGCACGGTCAGCAGTTCGGCAGTGGCGGTGGTCATGCTGCGGCTCCTTCCAGGGCCCGTCGGTCTTGCAGGGCTTCGCGGGCGGCTTCGCGGTTGAGCTGGAGATCCCGGGCGATCGATGCGGCGAGGGCGGATTCACCGGGTGTGTGGCCGTGTCCGGCGTACTGCCAGTCGGAGAGGACGAGCACGGTGTCCGGCTCGTCGGGCATGCCGAGGGCTTCGCGTTCCTGGGCGGCGCGGTAGTCGGCGCGGATCTGCCGGAGGGCACCCAAGGTCGTCGAGTAGCGACGGGACTTGGTGGAGAAGTGACCGCGGAAACCGAGCATGTGCGCCCAGGCCGTCAACTTCCGGTCCGGGTATAGCGGGTCCAGATCGAAGCAGGCTTCGATCAGGCGGCGGGGGTGATCCGGCACGTCGAGCAGGTCGAGGACTTCGCGGTTGCCGATCCGGCGATCCAGGCTGCCGGTGGTCTCGGCCGCCTTGGTGGCGTACTTGGCGACGTAGGCCGCGACCTTCCGTTCGGTGATGTCGTCGTCGCCGAACGCCTTGATGGGTCGGACGTCGAGCTTTCGGCCCCAGCGAAAGGGCTGGCAGGGCTGGTCTCCAGCGGCGGGCGCGGTGACCGTCGTGTACGAGTGCGTGGCAGCGGCCCGGATCGCATCGGTGAGCAGCTGCAGCGTGGCCCAGGAGGGCGGCGGAGAGTCGGGCCCGTCTGGTCCGTCGAGACGGATCACGGCGTGGAAGTGGATCGCTCCGCGCTTCTGGAACTCGGCGACCTTTCCGTACGAGACCCGGCAGGCATCGGTGAGTTCACGGCGGGAGAGCCCGGCTCGGGCGGCGATCTCGCGACGGAGCCGGGTGGTGAAGCGCTGCCACAGTTCGCCCGCGTGGTTGTTGAAGAGCACGGCTCCCGCGTAGTCGTACGTCTCCGGGTCGAGCGCCGTACCGAGGGCGGGGTCGTCGTCCTGGTGGTGGGCGCCGCAGCGGCACGGCCCATGGTCGGGCTGATTGTGTACGCGGCCGAACGAGGGCGCGGTGAAGGTGGCGAAGACGCGGGGGTGGTCGCGGACGGTGGCGGGGATGTCCTTGTCTTCGTCCCCGGCGAGTCCGGCGCGGATCAGGTGGAAGGTGTCCCCGGCGTACGTGTGGGCGCAGGCGGGGCAGCGAGAGGCGCGGCGGTTGCCGCATGCGACCCGGAGACGCCCGCCGGGTTCCGTCTCGGTCGAGTAGTGGCGCAGGCTCTCGCCGGTCGTCTTGTCCTTGGCGAGGGTCCAGCCGGTGAGGTGGATCGGGTCGGCGCACCCGCCGGTATGGCGCACCTGGTCTTGCCAGCGGTCGAAGTCCGGAGAACCGGCCACCCGCAGCGCGTCGCCGAGGGTGGCCGGGTCCAGACCCGTGAAGGTCTCGGTCATGCGCGGCTCCCGGCGCGGACGGTGACGCGGGCCGGGATGGTGCCGATGCCGTGGCAGCCGGTGCAGTGCGCGGTGATCGTGCGCAGGTTTCCGGCGCGGTTGCGGCCGCCGAGGGTGATCGCGACGGAGGCGAAGCCGTCACAGTCCGGGCAGATCCGGACCGGGGTCGTCGGGCGGTGGGTCATGCTGGTGCTTCTCCTTCGGTCTTCGGGTCGGAGGGGCATGGCTTCCGGGGCGGCGCGATGCTTGGCGGCTTGGGCCACCCCGGAGGCCGGTCAGCGATGCAGCTCGTCGCGGACGGTGCGGACGAGGAAGAGCAGGACCACGCCGCTGGTGGCCAGGGCGATGGCGGTGACGGCGACCGCGAGCAGCAGCGAGACGGCGACGGCGGCCAGGGCGAGCGTTCCGCCGATGCCTCCGGCGACCACGAGCACGGCAGTACCGGGTGAGCGCTGGACGAGTGCGGCGAGCCCGTTCCCGGGGGCGGTCGGCGCGGGTGCCGGGGCCGGGCTGGTGGGCTGGACCAGCGGCGCAGCCGGGGTACTTGCCTCCAGGCTGGGCTTGTAGGTGTCCGGGGTTGGGTACTTGGGCTTGAACACGGCGTTCTCCCTTCGGAGCTACTTGGTGAGCGGGTCGATGGCGGGGGCCAGGAAGCTGTCGGCGAGGAGGTAGCCGCCGAGCAGCAGAAGGGCGACCAGCCACAGCGGCGGGCGGGCGAGCTTGATGCCGAGGGCACCGACGATGATCAGGGCGAGCCAGAGCGGTACGTCCATGACGCGATCTCCCTTGTGATCAGCGGGGGTTGCAGCGGTGGGCGGATGCGGCGAGTTCGGCGGCCGGTCGGGAGTGGTAGTCGCCGGACCAGTCGCAGCCGGGGGCGGTGCAGGCGGTGGCATGTGCTTCGCGGCCGTGGCGGTTGATGTAGCTGCCAACCTCGACCGGGCCGATCCGGCGGACATCGCGGAAGCGATAGCGGGCCATGGGTGATCAGTCCTTTCAGGTGAGTTGGGCGGCGATGGCGTCAGCCATCGGGGTCGGGACACCCAGGCGAGTGCGCAGGGTGTCGGTGTCGATCGGGGCACCGGTGCGGGTGTGGTGTTCGGCGGCGACCTTGCGCGCGTAGGAGAGCAGCGCGTCCGGGACGTTCACGGCCGGAGCCGCGGGAAGTGCCGCCGGGGGCTGATCCGGGGCGGCGATCTCTTCCGGGGCCGGGTCCGGCTCGGGGGCGGAAGAGGCCGGCACACTCACCGGCTCCACCGGGTCGTGCTCGGTTTCGCGGTCAGCGGGTGTGTGGACGAGGAGGGTGCCGCCGAGAAAGGCCAGCGCAGGCCATCCGGCGACCAGGATCCGCAGCCAGGCGGGGACGTTCGTCAGGTCGAGCAGTCCGGCGGTGGCGACGTTCGCCCCGAGCGAGGCTGCGAGCGCGACGGCGAACCAGGTCCACGCGGCACGGATCGGCTCTCCGGTGCTGCGGAGGATGCGTAGCCGTCGCCAGGCAGCGACCAGGAGCAGATCCACGGAGATCGGGTAGGCCCACGCTTTCCAGCCGTCCTGTCCGGCAGCCGCGGCGATGTCGTGCAGGTGGGCGAACGACAGAGCACCGGCGATCACGGCTTGCACGAGCACAGCATCCGGGCGGATCGAGGGGGTCATGGTCTTCACCTCCTTCACAGGGATTTGGGGCCGGGCCGGGCGGGGCTCACAGGTCCTGCCGCCCGGTCCCAGCCAGGGCTAGTCGGCGGCGGGGTAGCCGTGGCCGGGCGGCGGGTAGTACGGCGTGCTCAGGGCCAGTTCGAACGAGATGGTGAGCGCGTCGCCGACGACGTCCGCGAACTCCGGATCGGCGTCGGGACCGGACTCGTAGGCGACCAAGTCGCTGAGCAGTTCGTCCGTACGGGCAAGGTCGATGCAGTGCGGACACATGCGGTTCGCCCTCCTTCGGGCATGGCTCGGGTAGGGACCTGGCGCGAGACGGTCACGCCGACCGGGATAGAACGGGGTGGGTCAGAGGGCGTCGGCGGCCAGTTCGAAGGCCTCGACATGCACCGCGGGGCGGTGCGGGCGGAAGGCAGCCAGGGCCGGGATGTCCGGCGTCACAGCTTCGTGTTCGACACAGGCCGCGACAGCCTCATCCAGCGAGGTGAACGGGGATCGGATCCGGGCCCAGCCGCCGGTGAGCAGGCCGACCACAGCGGTACCGGGGCGGGTGGCTGCGATCGAGGTAGCGGCTCCCACGGCGCGGATGCTGATGTCCGCGAGCGCCATCTTGGCGGAGGCTTCGTCGTTGACGCGGTGAGCCACGCGGCCGCTGAGCTGAGCCCGCAGAGCAGTGGCGCCGGTGCCGAGTTCGGAGCCGAAGCGCTGCCCGCAGACCTCGAGATAGAGACCGGCGGCGCGGCCGAGCTGAGCGAGCCGGATGAGCTGGGTGACCATGTGGTCCCGGCGTTTCTCGTCGGCCTTGCTGGAGATCAGGAAGAGTTCGGCCACCTCGTCGACGAAGAGCACCAGGGGCACTGGGCGGATTTCCTCGGGCAGGCCCCAGATGTCCGAGGTGATCGACTCCAGCGGACTCGCCGGGTCCAAGTGCTGTGCGGAGCGGATCAGTTCGTACCGGCTGGTCATCTCCTCTACCAGGGCGTCGAGCAGTTCGGACGCCTCATCCGGCGTACAAGCAAGAGCGGACAGGCGACGGGCGAACGGCGCCAGCTCCACACCCCACTTGCAGTCGATCCCGACCAGCGCGACCCGCTGAGGGGCCAGACCCTTGAACAGGCCCCGCAAGTACACGGACTTGCCCGACTCGGTGGCACCGATCACCAGCTCGTGAGCGCTGGTACGGAAGTCCCGCACATGCAGCCTGCCGTCGGCCCGCAGTGCAACCGGGACCCTTAGGAGCTCAGTCGGGATCTTGCGGGGCATGACGACCTTGCGCAGCACGTCGTGACCGATCAGCCGCACTTCCAGGAAGCCGGGCTTCAGCGCCTTCACATGCACACCGTGCGCCCGCCACGAATGCCGCAGCCGCTCAGTCGCAGCGTCGAAGTCCTGAACTTCCTGACCAGGCTGCATCTTGAGCCGCAGCACCAGCCCCGAGCGGGTGATCCGGACCCGGCGGACCCTGGGCACCATCCGAGAGGGCGGCCGGTTGCGAGCCGCAGCCACCCAGATCCGCCAGCGCGAGGGCTGCTCAGTCAGCCCGCACGCTTCCATCACCGACCGGAACGTGACGACGATCCGGGTCAGCATGACCAGCCAGCCGAAGCCGAGCCAGTACCAGGCCGGAAGCCGCCAGCGCAGCAGCCCCAGCCCAACGACGACGAGCACTAAGCCCATCAGCATGGTGAGCTGTCCCCCAGTCATGGCGATCAGCCCTTGCCGCTCGAAGCCAGGCTGTGGGCGGTCACTGCGGCTGCTCGGAAGCTGATGCCGTGCCGCTTCTGGCCGTTGAACTCGTTCTCCCACGGCCGTGCTACCAGACCGGTCAGGGCAACCGGAGCGCCCGTCACCATCTCACCGGAGACGTCCGGCTCGGCCACCGTCACGGTCAGCACCTCGGCGTTGCCGTTCAACACGAACAGCACGTCCACGGTCAGCAGCGTGTGCCCAGTCTCGATGTCGGTGGCGATCTGGCCGGTCTTCTTGTCCTTCAGCTTCGGCTGGGGCGGCTGGGCAACCATCACGGTCGCGCCGGTCGTGTCCACAGGGATCTGACGCACAGAGATCACTCCTATAGAGGGGTTGGACTCAGTCACTCATGCACATGAGTGACATGAAGAAGAGTGCCTGACTCCTATACATGAGTCAACCCGCTACGACGAGAAACTCGCAGCGGGCTGTGGGGAGTTGAGAGAGCGTCAGTCTGCAGCGGGGATGCGGTAGCTGAAAACAAACTGGTCAGCAGCCATGAGCGTGTCGCAGACCTCGACCACTCGACCCTCTTCGGTCACCGCCTCGCGGATGAGGTGGACGACGGGTGCACCGGGGCTCAGAGCGAGTTCGGAGGCTTCGGCCTTCGCGGCCGGGCGCGCCTGCAGCGTCTCGACGAACTCGGCGAAGACATGGCCGTCCCCCTCCAGCCGGGCATAGATGCCACCGGGGCCGGGGTTCTCGGCGAACAGTTCGGGGATGTCCTTGACCACGTCCCACGGGAGGTACGACGTAGCGGTCTCGACCGGGGTCCCGTTGCGGAAGTAGAGCCGCCGACGGGCGAGCACTTGGGTGCCGGCCTCGACACCGAGCCGATCGGCGATGTCCTCGGGCGCTTCCATCGGGCCGATGTAGAGGACGCTCACCTTCGCCGTGGCACCGGACTGCGCGGACTCTGCGAGATACGCGGCCTTGCCGCCCCGTCGATGTGAAGCCCGGAACCGGTCCGAGGAGCGCAGCCGCACGGGCGGCCGGTCCTTCACGATCGAGCCCTTGCCGTGGCGCGTGTCCACCAGGCCGCTGGCTCTGACCTCCACCATTGCCTTGCGAATCGTGCCGCCGGAGACGCCGTAGCGCTCGACGAGCTCGGACTCACTCGGCACCATGTCACCAGGCTTCAGCACACCGGCCCGGATCTGCTTGACGATGTCGTCAGCGATCTGCACGTATCGAGGTCCGTTCGTGCCACCTCCTACCGCGGTTCCCATAGTCCTTCTCACTCTCCTATGCTCCTGTACATGAGTAACGGGTCCCAGCAACACAAGTCAACGCCGATGCACTCCGTGTCCGTGGCGGGGGCAGTGGTGCGCGAGGACGGCCGTCTTCTGGCGATCCGCCGGGCGGACAACGGGACTTGGGAACTGCCGGGCGGCATCCTGGAGCTCTCCGAGTCACCCGAAGAAGGCGTCAGCCGCGAGGTCCTGGAGGAGACCGGCATCCACGTTGAGGTGGACGAGCTCTCCGGCGTCTACAAGAACACGGCGCGCGGCATCGTCGCCCTGGTCTTCCGCTGCAAGCCCTCCGGGGGCACCGAGCGCACCTCCGACGAGTCCACCGCAGTCCAGTGGCTCACGCCCGAGGAAGTCGCCGAGCGGATGTCCGAGGTCTACGCAGTCCGGCTACTCGATGCCCTCGACGGGAACGGCCCGCACGTCCGAAGCCACGACGGACGCCGCTTGATCCCAGCAGCTGGATAGAACTTTCCCTACTTCATCAAGGGCCCGCGCAAGCGCGGGCGCGCCCCCTTGCTGGCGGCTCGGGCCCCTGCCTTCGGCGGGCCCAGCCGCCCGCATGGGGCCGCAGCTCCACTGCGGCCCGTATGTAGGAAACCCTCCGGGGCTGGGGCGGTCGGCTCCACGGCTTTAGCCACCTCCCCGATCAGGGTCCCTCGCCGAGCAAGACCAGGGGGCCAATCGGGCACATCAGCGGGCAGGCCAAGGGCTGCCCGATTTCGCTGAGCAGCGTAAGGCCCCCTGATCATGCACGGCCCCAGACCGGGCAGGACACCGACCAAACCCGCTCCACCGACCTATAATCTAGCTTTCCCGCCGAATGCGCCGCTCGCTTCTCTTGCGCCTCTTATCGACACGGACTTTCTTAAACTCCGGACTATGCAAGTCGAACACCTCACGGGCCAGTCCGACCCTATTGAAGTTAAACCTCGTTTCCCCATCCTTCACTTTCGAGTTCCGGCGCTCCTCGGAAGCAATTGCCTTTTCTCGATCCCCCAGAAGGATCCGACCAACCTCCGCCAGATCCAAAAATCCCGCCTCTCGAAGCTCTGAGGTGAATTCAGAGACGGCTACAGATGACGCTGGTCGTCGATCTGGAAATACCCTTTCAAGGAGAGCCTGAACCGTATCGGAATTGACCTCCGATTCTTGCACCTCGGGACTCCTGAGGACCTTCTCCACAGCCGTAGCAGCGGAACGGGAAGACGACTTGAATAGCGCCTCAAAATGACGATCCCCTACATAAAGGAGCCCGCTCAGCGCATGAAAGTCCTTCACTAGGTCCTGAGGGATGCTTTCCTCGTTTTTGTAGCTCAGATAGTGCGACATGTTTGCCCAGGCATCCATTAAGATGGTGCGCACCTGGATCTCGAACTTCATCCCCTTGATGCTGTCGTAGCGCTCACCCGAATACCGATCGGACAGCTTGCAGATGTAGTGATGCGACATATATCCGAACGCAGAAGCCTCACCCTCGTTAATCTTGTCCTCTTTATCAAGGACATCAAAGATGGCAGAGATGACCTCGCCTACGCGATCGAGATCCAGCATGAATAGGCATACGATGCGCGCGCCAGCTAGATCCTCGGCCTGACCGAAAGGGTCTGCATATTCCTTTCTTTCCACCTTCTCAAGGAAACTCTCAAGCTCCTTAACTCGACTGGTGATGGAGTGCCACTTAATCCCAGCATCATTCAGTTTCTTCTTTAGGCTGAACTCTAATTCTTCACACAGTGCTTCATACTCCTTCCTTCTCGATCTATATTGGTCGGCCAGTGCGTCGTATGTCCGGATCTCCACGAACATAGAGTAGGGCCGTCGGGCGTCAGATGTAGGGACTCCGTAGAACGTGGGCATGGTCTGGGGGATCACGAGTCGGCTCCCCCAAGCCGTCTCAGTTTCCGTCTCATTCATCAGCGTTCGAAGCCGTCCACGGCGGTACAGGGAGGCTCACCCTCGAAGACCGCCCATGTACGCAGGTGAACGAGGGCGGACAACCCACGGCAGGCCACCAACAGACTTGGAGAGCATGTTGGCCGCACGAGCGCAACGCGTGCCCGTTGCGTACCCGACACCTCGGGGAACCACGGTGAACCGCAGGCTCTGTGAGAGATCAACGAGTCTCCACCAAGGTTGGCTTCCTGCAGCTCAGACGTGTTTCGGGGCTTGATCACCCGGTGATTCCCAAGCTTAGGTCTTGGCTCAGTACGGGGGCGGGATGTCGTGCGCTTCCAGCGCATCGGCGTAGCGCGCCAGCAGCTCGTCGAGGTCGGCCAGCAGAAGGCCGGCGGTTCCCTGGGCACCGACCACGTCGCCCTGGCCGAGGGCTTCCACCACCTCGGCAACGTTGCTGCGGAGGATTGAGAGTGAGTCGCCCTGGATCAGCACCCCGGGGAACCGGCGGCCGGGCAGGCGCACCACTGCGTTGTTCCCACCGTCCGTGAACAGCTCAGCCTCGACACGTTCCATGCGGTCATCCAACCTGACATCACCATCTGACATCAACGACAGCAGACAAGCACAGCGTTGGGCGGTCGTGAGCGGTTGGGCCTCGCACGGCCGAGTGCTCTGCAAGGCCCACCCGATCGAACTCCTAAAGCGGGTGTCGCAGGTTCGAATCCTGCCGGGGGCACACGACTAAGGGCCAGTTCAGAGGGTTGATCCCCTCGAACTGGCCCTTTCGCTTGATCGCGGCCGTGCCCCGCACGTGCCACTAGGAGCTCGTGTCGCCCTGCCGCTGGCGGATCATGGCTCCTAGCCGGTCGGCAATGGCGCGGTTCCGGTCGGCGGTCATGTGCTGATAGATCAGCGCCGCCCGTGCGATCCGCCTAGCGGTTCGTGCTGGATGGCTCGCCGACGGCGGCGCGCACCCAATCGTCAGCGCTGCTGGGGTCAAGAGCGGCGAGAAACTCTGTCAGCGAGCCATCCCAGCTACCTTCCGCGCTGTCGGCCGCTGCCGCGGCAACCATCTGCCGCGTCTGGTGGTCCTCGCACCGAACCAGCACCAGGGCCCCGTGCGGGCCGGCTTCGGCGAGGAGTTCGTGGGCCCGGTGCTCATCCGATCCGGTGGGCCCTCTCCGCACGCGAGCGGCGTGGACGCCACTCTTTGCGCCTTTCAGCATGGAGAACAGGCCGATGAACCCGATCATCCATGACAGCGAGACACGGATCAGGGTGGACAGGAAATCACTGGCCGACAGCACCCGAGACTCAGTTACCTTCAGCGACCCGTCGGGGTTGCGTCTGACCACGACAGCAGTCGTGCCACCCTTGCGGGCCTTCGTACGGAACCGCCGCCCGAGTGACGCCAGCATGTGCTCGGCGCGACGGTAGCTGTCGAAGCGGGCGATGACTACCGATGCTCGCCCGGCCTCCGCACCCGGGTTGGTCTCAGACGTCATCCAGGCCTCCTTCACCGCCGGTCCGTCAGCGCGCCGGCGCGGATGCCGGTCAGTCGTGCCTTGCGCCGCGGCGGAGCCTGATGACCCGCTGCAGCGGACGGTTGTTGTGCTCATCGGCCACGAGCAGCATTCTCAAGTCGGCTCTGGTCCCCCGCCAGCGGGGCTCGGCTGGACGAGCGGCCGAACCATACAGACAGCCCAATGGCGTACGCCCCCTGATCACGCTCGACCTCAACCGGGCACCTGGCGGGCTAGACGTCCCGGCGGACAAAAGCCAGGTGCGCCACGATGGCTGCCGACGCGGTCCACAGCAACAGCACCGCGCCTCCCGCCAGTGGTGTGAGATCGCCCGACTCCTGGTGCACCTGCATCAGTCTCAGCCCCGCGCGGTCCGGCAAGAGGCGGGCGAGCGGGCGTAGTCGTGACGATGCCGCAAGCAGGCTGGAGACGAGGAACAGGAGCGGCAGCAGGATGCCGAGTGCCGCGATGGACCGGCGGACCATGAAGGTGACCGATCCGGCGGACACCGCGAGCAGTGCGGCGTATACACCGGCCCCGGACACGGTTCGGATCAGGTCGCCCGGGGGCAGTGCTGCCAAGTCGGCGCCGAGCGCCCATGTGCCCACCAGCAGTGAAGCGGCTCCGGTCACAAGTCCCCAGGCCATGCCGATGCTGCCCAGCAGGACGAACTTTGCCGTCAGCAGGGTGCCCCGGCGTGGTACCGCGGCGAGTGACGTGCGAATCATGCCGGATCCGAACTCCGAACCGACCGCGAGAACCGCCAGGACGACGACGGCCAGTTGGCCGAGCTGCATCCCGGTGAAGGAGAGGCCGACGGGATCGAAGTCCATCCTGTCCGCAGGAGTGGCTCGCTGGAATTCTGGTCCGATCAAGAGGCCGAACAGAAGCGCCGTAAGCACGGTGACCGTCAAGCCGATGACGAGCAGGGCTGGGGTCGAGCGCAGCGAGCGGAGCTTGATCCATTCGGCGCCTATGGCGTCATACACGGGCGAAGACCTCGTTCCGGTCGCTGCTCGAGGAGGTGACTTCTCGATCGCCGACGGGAATCGACGCGCGATACTCCGCTGCCTCATCGGTCAGCCGCAGGTAGATGTCTTCCAACGCCGGTCGAAGTGGCGTGAGTTCGTGGATGCTGCAACCGTGCTCTGCGGCGAGGTCGCCGATCCGTCCGGAAGACAGACCAGTCACCATGGCGGTTTCCTGCCCGCCATCGCCTGCCGACCCGTCGTACTCCAGATGTGCACCCGCCTCGCGCAGAGCCTCAGCGAGGACGGGCAGCTGAGGGGAGCACAGGCGGACAGAGGTGGGTTCACGGTGCACAAGCTCGCCGATGGGGCCATCAGCGAGCACCCGGCCGCGACCGACCACCAGTACGTGGTCGGCCACGAGAGCCATTTCAGTCATCAGATGGCTCGACACAAGGACGGTCCGCCCCTCGTCGGCCAGGGCGCGTACCAGCTTTGCGGAACCAGCGAATGCCTTCCGGGTCGAGCCCGTTCACGGGCTCGTCGAGGAGGAGCACCTCCGGGTCCCCCAGCAGCGCGGCCGCGATGCCGAGCCGCTGGCGCATGCCGAGGGAGAAGCCACCGACTCGCTTGGTTGCGGCGGAGGACAGTCCCACCAGCTCCAGCACGGCGGTCACGCGCTTCGGCGGGATGCGGTGGGTTCTGGCAAGCCAGTCGAGGTGAGCACGAGGGCTGAAGCCGGGATGGACGGCCGAGGCGTCCAGCAGTGCGCCTACCGACCGCAGCGGCGACCGAAGCTCCCGGTAAGGGACGCCAAGGACGGTCGCGTAACCGGAATCCGGCTTCCCCACGCCCATGATCATGCGCAGAGTGGTGGACTTGCCCGCCCCATTGGGACCCAGAAATGCGGTGACTCGTCCTGAAGTGACATGAAAGGAGAGCTCGTTCAGTACTCGCTTGCCTTCATACGTTTTGACCAGCTCGTGTACATCGATCATTCGTCGTCTCCGGTCGGCCGGACCTGGGAACGGTCCCGGGCGCCGAGGTCGATGGTGCGGTCGGTCAGGTCCCCGGCCGGATCGGTGTGAGACACCCACACGATCGTCCGTCCCTGCTGCTTCCGGCGGCTCAGGTCGTCCACCACCGCTGTGACGGCAGCCGAGTCGAGTCCGTTGAAGGGCTCGTCGAGGAGCAGCAACTGGGGATCGTGCGCCGTTGCGCAGACATAGCCGAGCTTCTTGCGCTGTCCGAGGGACAGTTCACCTATCAATACGTCCTGACGGGCAGAGAGCCCCAGTGCGTCGACCCTCTCCAGCAGTGTCCCGATGCGCGTGCCCCAGAGCCCGGCCATCAGTGCAAGCTGCTCACGGCTGGTGAGATGTTCGTAGAGCGGCGGAGGCTGGGTGCTCTTGCCACAGCCGTTCGGACCGGTGAGCCGGACCGCCTCACCCTTCGCGACGCGCGTGGTGAGGCCGCCGAGTATCTCGGTATCGCCACCACGGACTGTCAGACCTGCGATTTCGATCATTTTACTTCTCCGAATGCCTGCTGCTCATGTGGCCGCGGTACTGGAAGGTCGCGCCTGCCCACCTGGCGGACGCAGACGGCGGAAGCCGCGAGTACGCAGACGAGAAGTGCCGCATCGACAACCTGGGTCAGGAGGCCGCCCGTGACCCGCTCGCTCAGTGCCAGGCCGACCGTCACCGGAAGGGTGAGCAGTGCCATGAGTACGCCCTCCACAACATCCGCCATCGGAGGCCGAGTTGTGCGCCCGCCCTCGAACGTCTCGGTAGCCGGAACCACGTACCAGGTGATGATCGAGGAACATCCCGCCGCGGCAGCCACGGCGGGCAGAAGCAGTAGGGCTACGCCCCACTGCGCGCCGTTCACTCCGCACAGCGTGGCTGCCCCGAGGTAGAACGGCGCGGTCAGGGCGAGGACACCGATCGCGGACGTCACGACCTTGGCCGCGGGCCAGGCTCCCGTCGGCAGGGGGGACTGGCGCAGTACGTCCCAGCAGTCGCGATCGGCCTCGATCCCGCAGATCTGCACCACTTCTCCGGTGGAGATCAGGCGGCCGCGATGAGCAGGCCGGCGAGTGCAGGAGCGGGCAGGTGCCACGGTTGCTCGTCCAGTGTCATCGCGGTGCCCGCGCAGGCTGCTCCGACGAGGATGCTCAGTCGCTGCATCCGCGCGACGCCGCCGACCACTGCCGGGTCGGCTCGACGAAGCCGGAGCCAGGTCAGGCGAAGTACCACAGCCATGGGGGAGAGTGACGGTTCCCGGCCGGTCATGTGCCCTCGTCGGTCACACGAGCTTTCGCCATGGGCAGGAGCGGCGCTCTGGGCGGTCAGGTCGCGACGAACGGTGCCATGAACTCGCAACGCGGCCACGGTCCCTGCCACCACGACAACTGTCAGGTAACCGGCGGCGGTCCACCAGAGCCGTCCAGGCGTATGCATGGCTGTCCATACATGTGGACGGGTGTTCGCGACGGCGTTCCCGAGCAGGCGCGTCACATCCGCCTCCGCCTCCCCCGGACCACCTCCCAGCAACCCGACGATCGGCGCAGCGAACACTCCCAGCAGCCAGCCGCCCACCGCGGCGAGCAGCGCCCGGGACAGATGGGCGACCCTGACGACGCGGACCATGAAGACGGAGACCAACAGGATTCGCAGGGCCGCGGCGACTGCGACCGAACCGCAAAGATTGATCAGCAGCGCGGGCAGCAGATGCCTGCCGGCCTCGGCTGCGGCGAGCCACGGGACGGCGAGCGCGCTCACCGCGAGCAGCAGCGTGAGCGCGACTCCGACGGTGGGAAGGACGAGCCGGGCGGCAACCAGGTGTCCGCGGCCGACAGGCAGCGTGCTCAGGACGGATTCGTCCTGCGGACGTACCAGAGATCGACCCAGCCCTGGCTCGACGCTGAGGAGTTGATGGAGCAGCCAGAGCACAGCGGGAGTCCAGGTCCACGCCGCCAGGTCGACACCTGCCAAGTCGTCCGGCGGCAGGAGTGTCCCCAGCATCCGGCCCAGCAGCACCAAGGCCCCGAAGCCGGCCGCCGCTCCGCAGGAGAGGACAAGTGCGGCGGCCTGTCGGCGTCGCCGCCCCCGAGCGTCGGCGCCCGTCATCAGATTGAGGCGCCTGCGGCTGTCCGCCAGACACAAGGCGGAGACGGAACGGATCCACCGGCCTGTCCGACGGGCATGAGATCCGGACACAGAGTCAGACTTCATCGGTTGCCGGCTGGGCTCGCCGCCGTATGCCACCGGTGAACCGCTCGGTCGGGCAGAGCACAGCGGCCGGGATGACCAGCGCCACGAAGATCCCGGCGATCAGATGCAGGCCGGAGGCGGCCGGAAGCTTGAGTCCCAGAAAACCCAGTGGGGCCCACCACACGCACCCACCAACGATGATCAACAGGCTGCCGGTCCGGGCGACAGCCACCAGCAGCCCGAGGACGATCAGCGCGATGCCGCTGATCAGCCACACCAGGCTGAGCAGTTGCAGGATGTCCATCACGTTTCCGGGATCTCCGGTGAGATCCTCGGAAGTCTCCACCGCGTGACGCGTCTCCTCGAGGGTGGCGCGGAAGCGGATGACGTATGCGATGGCGCAGATGCCGGCCCCCGTCGCAGCCACGCCACCCGCGATTCGGATACCCGGGTGGACCAGGCCGTCCGTGATCACGACCCAGCAACGCACAGCGAAGGCGATGAGTTTCCGGTTTCCCAGGAGGCTCATGATGAAGCGGTGAATCACAGTTCTCCGGTCGCACCGTATTCGGTACGGATGATCGGGGTGGGCAGGACAGTCAGGCGGGGAGCAGAAGCAGCGTGCTGGAGTAGAGCGCTGTGATGGAGGCCGCTATCGCCACGGCACGCGGCCACGCGACGTCCGGCACGGACCGGGCAGCCCATAGCAGCGCCGCAAAGAGCAGGACCAGCCAGGCATCGACCCGCGTCAACGCCGGCACGGCGTCAGCTGCCTCACCCCACGACAGCAGAGGCATCACGAGACACCAGCCGACCAGCTTGACGAGTACGAAGACCACCCAGGCGAAAGTGAACGTCCTTCCCAGGCGGGTGAAATCGCTCCTCGGCGCGACCCATCTGACCGCCAGAGCACCGACGACGCCGAGCAGGACCCCCAGCACCCCTACCGTCGCCATGTTGGCAAGGACCGCGGTGCCCCATCCGATCGCTGTCCCGATCTCAACGGCAACGTCGTCCAGTCAGGTTGCTCCAGTGGACATTACCCGAGCGTACGGTCGACGTTGAAACTGTCAGCGCCCGCCAAACACGGTTGAAACAGCGACTACTTGGCGGCCTTGAGGCGCATCCCTACGCACGCCGAATTGACGCCGAACTGTGGAGAATTTCAGGCTCCAACCGGTGTTGTTGTCACCGGGTATGTCCTGGCGGCCGTAGGCGATGTTCCCCACAAGCAGAAGGTTCCTGAAACCACAGACGGTTGGCCCAGACGTAGTTGGCGCCCTTGGGAACTGCGTGGAACGCCGGCGGGAACTTCGCTCCGCGGCTGCTGTGACGAAGCCGCGGCTCTACGGGCGGCGGCCTCGTCGTTGGTGGTGACTGCGCAAACGGAAACCTTGAGCAACTTCTGAGGCGGAATCATGGCCTCCATCACATTGGTCGCCGTTCGGTTCATGATCGAATTGGTGCCGACCGAGCGGGCGCCGACCCCCCGGGCTGACCTCCCGGGGCGGGGGAACCGGCGCCCAAACAACTAGATACGGGGTATTCCGCACATGACCAGTGCCATCTCCACCAAGCAGCCGCGTCGAGCGTTCCGCGGTACCAGCGCGATGTTCGTCGCCGCAGTGACCGCCGGCGCCCTCTTCGCCACCGTTGCCGGTGCCAACGCTGCACCGGCCTCCTCGCACCACACCAGCACCAGCACCAGCACCAGCACCAGCACCAGCACCACAGCGTCGGCGGACGAATCCGAGTTCACGCCTGCGGAGCAGGCTCAGGGCGCGGCCCTTGCGAAGGGCATAGCCGAACTGGGTCTGAGCGAGGACCAGTTCGCTTCGGCCCTTGATGTCGTTCTTAACCGACCGACTCCCGACCCCGAGGCTTTCCAGTCCCGCCTCGCCGCGCTTCCTGCGGAGCCGACAGCGCGCCAGATCGCGGAGGCGGCGTATCCGAACGACAGCGCAGCACAGGCCGCACTGTCGCCTCTGTTCGCCAACAAAGAGGTGCGCCACACTCTCCTGGCCCAGATCGCCGGTGGGAAGAAGGACCACAAGCTGTTCGCCGCCAGCTGGTGGGACGAGACGAAGTTCATCATCAAGTGCAGCGCCGCTATCGCCGCTGTGCTGATCTCTTTTGCACCGGCCGGTTCCAGCATCAAGGTTGTCCGGGCCGTCGCGCTGTTCAAGCGTTACGGCGCGAAGAAGACAGCGAACATCATCTGGCGTTTCGTGAACGGCAAGAGGGTTGGCTCTGCGGAGCGCGAGGCCGTGAAGGCGTTCATCGGTATTTCCGCCATCTCTGCGGCATGCAGCAGGTAAGGATGAAGTCATGACGGTTGAGCATGTGGCTGTGATCGCCCTCGTGGTAGAGGTGGCGATCATGGTGCTGGCACGATTGGGCACCGAGCGGCGTCACTGGAACCACCACAAGCGCCGCGGGCCCCTCCCGCTGAGGAAAGACGACATCACGCATGTGCCGGCGCTGTTGTATGCGCTCGCTGCTGTAGCTGTGGCGGTTGGCGCAGTGACGACTCGCGTCGAGCTGACATTGTCGGCCGTCGGCACGTTCGCCCTGTTCGGCATTCTCCTCCCGGCGTTCGCCGCCAACTCCGTCATGGTGCTGGCCACGCGAGGTCGCCCTGACACGGTCGTCCGCTGGCAGCGCGGCATCGCTTGGGCGGTGGCCGTCGGCGGTGGCCTGACATCCGCCGGCCTCGTCAGCTAGCAAGGCCGCCCGGAGCGCCGAGGGATCAGCAGCCGATCGTGCGCCTGCCCGGCCTGTGATCTGGCGCTTCGAGGAGCCGGTCCGTTGAAAGACCCCCAACCGTGAGCGGTTGGGGGTCTTTTCGCGGAGCGCCTGTCCTCAGTGAGTCACGTGGATGGCGATTTGGGAGTCCGTGGCATTCAGGAACGTCCCACTGATGTGGCCGCGGGCCTTTCGGTACTTTCCGGTGCCGCCGGTGATCGCGATGTCGAACTCGGCCTGCCCGGTGGCGGGCAGCCGGATCAGCCCCTGGGCCGCGATCTGCCCCCCGGGCAGCGAGAACGTGGCCGCGCACTGCGACTCGCTCGAACCGTCCGGTTCGACGATGAGAACCGTGCAAACGCCACCGTCGTAGCCGACCTTGACGCTGCCACGGAAGAGGTCGTCGGTGAACACCTCCTCGTCACCCTGATCGAAGCCCGGGTTGCCCAGATCGAGGTCGGTGCGCGACGTCAGGCGCGCGAGCAGGTGGATGACCTGGCCGTCACCTCCCGTAGCGATGTTGCGCGAGGTGGCCGTGGCGGCATCCGCGATCGGAAGGCCGGTGAGGACCGCGGTCAGGCCGGCGACCACGCCCAGCCTCAGAGCCATGAAACGGCGCACAGTGCGCCCCCTTTGAAACGAACGGGTGATTTAGTGACCAATCATCATCTAACGGCTATATAAACAACTCACTACCGGGCCACCCCGCCGACGCGCCCGACACCCGGCAACGCCGCCCGATCGGTCGCGTCCGCCCGGGCGCTCCGTACCCGGCACCCGGACGAACAGCGCGGCGTCCGACCCGCCCCACTGGCCCGCTCCGGATGCGAAGGCCCGGGATCGCGACGACGATCGGCTGGTGGGCACAGGTGTGCCGACGCGCCAACGAAAGGTGGGAAGAGCATGAGGGTGTTGCTGACCGTCGAGATGGACACCGAGAAGGCGAACAAGGCCATCACGGGCAAAACCTTGCCGCACACCATGAAGTCGGTGCTGGACCGGGTCAAACCGGAGGCCGCGTACTTCGGAGCGCAGGAGGGGATGCGTACCGGGTTCATCGTCTTCGACCTGAAGGAGGCGTCCGACATCCCCTCCGTCGCCGAACCGTTCTTCCAGGAGCTCGGCGCCAAGGTGAGCATCATGCCGGTGATGACCTTCGACGATGTCCAGGCCGGTCTGCAGAAGTACGGATCGAACTGAAGGCACGCACAGAATCGGTCTGGGACAGCGGTTCAGAGGCCCTCCCGCCCAGCAGGGCGGGAGGGCTTCCGTCTTGCAGCGGCGGCTCACGCCCCACCGTGCGCCACAGGCTCAGGACTTGCCGAGCCCGAGGTCGCCGATCACTCCGATCCGGATGCCCAGCCACGGATAGGTGTGGTTGTAGAACACGTTGTCCTGCGGTTGCAGTCCGACCGCCGAGGGCCACATCTGGAAGGCCGGGGCGTTGGAGACTCCGCCGTGCAGCCGCCGCCAGACCCGCGCGGAGTTCCGTCCGGTGGGGGGCGCCGTGATCGTGTCGGTCCACTCGACCGCGTTGCCGCCCTGGTCGAAAGTGCCCCACGGTGAGGTGGTCTCCGCCTGGCCGACCGTGCTGAGGCTGCCCTGGTAGAGATCGGCATATGTGAGGGGGTCCAGGCCGATCGGATTGACGGTGGAGCAGGCGACGGGCTGCAGCTGCGCCGGGCACCAGCTCGGTGCCGGCTGGCCAGAAGCGTGGTACGAGGCCAGTGGCTGGTTCGCCGCGTTGGTGACATCGCCGGTGGTGGGGTTGAGGACGGTGGGGTTGGGTGCGGTCGCGTCGCCGTCGCCGAAGACTCCCGGGTTGGTCGGGTACTTCCAGTACGAGTAGGTGCCGCCGCCGTTCGGGTCGTAATAGGCCGCCTTGATCCACTCGTCCTGGCTCGGCACGACGAAGCCGGAGTCATGGGCTCGGGTCGCATTGCGCCGGGCGAGGTCGTACATTCCGCGCTCGGTCCGGGACGACAGTCTGACCCGGTAGGTGACGTAGTTGAAGTCGCCGTTGCTGCTGGACTGCCTGGAGATCAGTCGACCGTTGTAGAGCGAGTTGACGAAGCGCGCCGCCCTGAGGAAGTTGGCGAAACCGTACGGCTTGTCCGCCCATTCTGGAAAAGCCACCGAGTAGTGCTGGCCGTTGCCGGCATCGGCGGAAAGATTGATCTGGCCGTACTTGGGCCACGCCGAAGAGCTCTCGGTCTCGTCGTAGAGATCAAGGCGATTGCGCCCCTCGGGATCGACCGTGTTCAGGAATGCCACCCACTGTTCGACGGTGACTTCGAGCTGCCCGATCTCGTAGGGATACCTGACGCCGCCGACCGTCTGACAGCCGCTCGACGTCTGCGGTGCGTCGGCGCACGACGGGTAGATGGCGTCCGTGAACGGGACCACGCCCACCGAAGGGTTACCGGGCGCGCCGACCTCGGCGGTCGTCACCGTGATGACCGCGCCCCCACGGGAGGGGTCACCCCCCGGGCCGTCCGGCCCGGCGGCAGCGGCACCGGGGCCGGCCGTGGCGGACGCGGCGAGCAGCAGCGCCGACACCCCGCACGTCGCTGCGACGGCCCTGCTGAGGCGGGTGCGGCTGGAAACGAAGTGCATGGGCATACCCTTTTCGGCCATGGCAGCCCGCTCCGCGGCAAGGTCAACGCGGAGCGGACCGACGATCACACAACGGTTGACGTCACGCTAACCCGACCCGCTACTCTCCGCTTCCGAGGCATTACGTACAGGCAGCGAGTGATGACCCTCAGGGCAGATCGCGCAGAGCCGTTCGGAGTACGGGAAATGGGAGTTGGGCTCGTGCGGTGGACCGTCCATGGCGAACGGCAGATCTACAGCAACCCGTGGGTCAACCTCTGGCTCACGGACGTCCAGCAGCCGGACGGTCACCGATTCGAGCATCACGTCGTACGGATGCGGCATCTGGCGGTGGCCGCCGTGGTCGACGAGCGCAGGCGCGTACTGATGATGTGGCGGCACCGGTTCATCACCGACACCTGGGGGTGGGAGCTGCCCATGGGCCTCATCGAGGCGGACGAGACACCTCAGCAGACCGCCGCGCGGGAGGTCGAGGAGGAGACCGGCTGGCGGGTGGAAGCCATGAAGCCCTTGGTGTACGCGCAGCCCGCGAACGGCATCACCGACTCCGAGCACCATGTCTTCCGCGCCGACGGAGCCACGTACGCGGGCCCGCCCACCGAGATGAACGAGTCGGACCGGATCGAGTGGATCCCGCTGCGGGAGATCCGCGGCCTGATCGACCGCCGGGAGATCGTCAGCGGCGGCAGCCTGGTCGGGCTGTTGTACCTGCTCCTGGACGAGGCCGGCTGATCGCAACAGAAAGGGCGTGCATTCCCCTCTCCCGGACGGCCGTTCGGGCCTAGGGTCTGCCCATGAGTCAGTACGCCACCGCGATACAGGACGCAGCCCAGGAGCAGGACCACTTCGGTCCCAGCGGGCACGACATACGCCAGCCGGTCCGTGTCCACGCCGTTCACTGGCCGGGGCCGGGTGATGAGCACTGGGACGAGGCTCGGACCATGTGCGGACGTCCGGCGGCCGGGATGGAGAAGGCCGTGCACACGGCTGCCGAACCCACCTTGTGGCATGCGCCCCGGTGGGACCGGCTGACGTGCGACGCCTGCGACGAGGCCGTGAAGGCGGCCACTGCCCCCGCCCCGCACGACTGACGGCCTCAGGCGCGGCAGATCGCCCGCATCTGGGCCGCCGCGTGGTGCGCGCCGTCGCGTTCGTCGCTGCCCCAGTCCTTGCCTCGGTCCACGAGCTGCACCGCCAGCTGCTGGTTGGTGACCGGGATCTTCTCGACGATCAGGCCACGGCCCCGCAGTGACGTCTGGTCGATCTCGAAGGACTTGATCGCACTGTCCTCGTCGTCCGGGTCGGCCAGCACCCGGTACGTCGTCGGGTCGCCCGCCACGTCCTGGTCGCGGTTGGCCTCCGGGATGACGACGGCCACCGAGCAGGTCGTGTATCCGCTGCCCACGTACCACGACCAGGTCGCCCTGCCCCCGCTGTCCTTGGTGTCGCTGCCCGACATCGGCACCGCGCTGAAGCGGCCGTCGCAGCCGTCGCCCTTGTGGCCGCCGATGTTCACCGTGTACCAGCCGTCGAAACCGTCGCTGAAGCGGCCTGTCTCGCGGTAGAGGCCGCCGCCGGTGCACCCCGGGCCCGCCCAGGCGGAGTACGAGGGCCGGACCGGGGCCCCCGGCGTGGCCGGCTTCTTCGTGGCGGAGCCGCCCGGGCTCGGGGCGGGCCTGGGTGTCGACGACGCGGTCGGGGAGGTGCCGGGCAGTGCCGTGGGGACGATGCGCTGCGGGGCGCCCCCGAAGTCGCCCGGGTCGAAGTCCGCGTCGCCGGACCCGTTCGCCTCGGTCGCTGCCGAGTCACCTACGTACAGCGTGACCGCCGAGACGACGACCGCGACCGCGGTCAGGGCAACTCCCCCCGCCAGCAGGATCTTTCCCGTACGGGAGAGGAGGGAGACTCGTCCCGCCATTGTCTCGCGGGCCACCCATGCCCCACCCATCGCCCTTGTTCCGCACTTCGGGCATCTCGTTCCGGGTAGCGAACCTCTACTGTCGCCCCCGCATCGTTCGCACGCCATGTCGCACCTGCACCAGTAGACCAACTGCTCGGTAGGTCAAGGCTGTCCACTATGCATCAGCACGACAGGCCCAGGTAGGTGTAAACGGCGGTAAGGGGGGTCAGCGGAGCTCATCAGGGCACGGAGTGCCACGCGGCAGCTGGTACGGGGCAGCCAAGCGGTACACCCCCGGCGCGGGCGCGAGCAGTTCGGTCCACTCGTCGCCCTCGGAGTCCTCCTGCGCCTTGAACAGACAGCCGTGGCGATTGACGAAGGTCTTCGCCTCGTCCTCGTCGTCCCGCTTCTTCGACGCCTCCGTCTCCTGCGGGCCCTTCACCTTCTTGCCGTGCTCGTCGACGATGCTCAGCCACGGCGAGTACGGGATCCGGATCAGCACCCGGCCCGCCGTCTTCACCTGGATCGTGAGCTCGCCCGCACCCGCCCGGTCCACGGTCGCCGGCGGGTCGGCCAGCGGCATCGGGTCCTTCACCCGGAACAGCTGCCAGTTCTCGTCGCTCCAGATCCGTGTCAGATACGGCTGGCCCTCACGCACCAGCTCCGCCTCCTGCTTCGCGCCGCTGGAGTCGGGCGAGCCCTTGGGCAGCACCACATAGTGGACCGCCCACCGGTCGAGCCAGGCGCGGTAGCCGGATGCCGTCAGCGTCCTGTCGTCGTCGTAGAAGAGCGGATTGCGCTTCATGTCGGCCTGGCGGTTCCAGCCGCGGGCCAGATTGACGTACGGCGCGAGCGCGGATGCCTCCCGGTGGCTGCTGGCGGGGACGACCTCGACCCGACCACGCTCGGCGCCTACCTGCTGGAGCCGGTTGACCAGCGGCGCGAGTTCCCGGCTCCAGGACGCGGCCGGCGCCGTACGCACCATGTCGTCCACGGCCTTGAAGCCGATCCAGAAGTTCAGGCCCGCGAAGGCGAGGACGAGCGCGTACCACTTACGGGACTTCGGCACCGTGTACGGCAGCGCCGCCAGCAGCACCACACCCGCGAAGAGCATCGGGAGCCGCGAGACGTTCGAGCCGATCTGCGAGTCGATCAGCCAGGTCAGCAGCGTGCCCAGGGTGTACACGGCCGCCGCCGCGCGGACCGTCAGCCACTCCTTGGGTACGAGGACGAAGACGAAAAGCCCGAACAGGAAGGGGAGCGACGTCGACCAGAACGACATCGGCTGCGTACCGGAGAAGGGGAACAGCCACGAGGACAGCGCCACGACGGCAACGGGGGCCAGACCGAGGGCGTAGGCGCCCGGACGGCGCCGGTTCAGGAACAGCGCCGCCGCGACCACGCCGAGGAACAGGCCCGCGACCGGACTCGACGCGGTGGCGATACCCGCGAGCGGGGCGGCCACCGCCGCCTTCGCCCAGCGTTTCATCCGCCACTTGTGCGGCCAGCAGAAGACCGCGGCGACCGCGCCGAGCGCGAACATCATGCCGAGGCCGAAGGTCACCCGGCCGGACAGCGCGTTGCAGAGGAAGGCGAAGACCCCCGCCAGCGCACAGGCCACGGGATTGCGGACGGCAGGGACGCGGACCAGGATCAGCGCGGTCAGCGCGGCCGAGACCGTACCGGCGACCATCATCGTCGAGCGGACGCCGATCAGCGACATCAGATACGGCGAGACGACGCTGTACGAGACGGGGTGCATCCCGCCGTACCAGGCGAGGTTGTACGCCGAGTCGGGATGGCGTCCGACAAACTCGGCCCAGGCGTCCTGGGCCGCGATGTCGCCACCGCTGTTGGCGAAGAAGAAGAACCAGATCAGATGGGTGAGCGCGGCG
Source organism: Streptomyces sp. NBC_00885 (assembly GCF_045207475.1). Lineage (NCBI taxonomy): Bacteria > Bacillati > Actinomycetota > Actinomycetes > Kitasatosporales > Streptomycetaceae > Streptomyces > Streptomyces sp. NBC_00885. Next base: position 4,830,480 of record NZ_CP108796.1, on the reverse strand, counting down.
AGAGCCGTCGCGAGAAGCACGGGGTGACGGGACAGCCGGTCCCGCAGGTCGGCGAGAGGACCGGGCTCGGTGCGGCCGGGCGCGGGCAGACGTATTCGCAGCCCGGTGTCGGGGCTGCTGCCGTCCGCCTGGGTCGGCTCAGCGGTGGTCACTGCGGCTCTCTCCGTCTTCCCCGGCTGTGCCGTGGTCACCCGGCCTGCCTACCTCCGACGTGCTTTTTGCTGCTGTTCATGTTCAAGGACGCTGTCCGGGCACCTTGAAGTTGCCCCGGGACGCTAGCACGCGGGCGCCCCGTCATCTCGGGACGCCCGCGTGACGTGACGGCGTCTGGGCCCTGCCCGGCCGGACCAGGCCCTGTACCTAGCCGAGCCGGGTCAGCTTGTCGCCGAATCCAGGTTCCGCCAGGTCCTGCTGGAGCGCGACCGGGGCGGTCACCTTGCCCGTGCCCGAACCGACCGAGACCTGGCCGACGACCGTGCCCGACTTCGCGCTGTGCGGGATCTTGTTGCCGGCGTCGTCGATCGCGATCTGGACCTGGAGACCGGCCCAGCCGACCGCCTTGAGGTCCTTCGTGGCGACAACGGCCACCCGGCCCCCGAGGCCGTCCTCGATATGACCGACGACCTCACCCTTCTTGATGACGGTCGCGGATGTGACGCCCTCCTGGGCGGCCTTGATCAGCTGCAGGCTGTAGGTCTTGACCGCCAGCGTCAGCTTCTCGTGCAGCAGCGCCGCGTTCTGTGCGCCCATCACCGCGCCGACGATCCGGCGGTTCTTGCCGTCGACGATCGTGTTGGCAGTCCACAGCAGATTGCCTCCGGCCGGGGTGGACGAGCCGGTCTTGATGCCGCTCACGCCCGGCTCGAGGAGGATCGTGTTGTTGTTCTCGATCCGCCCTTCGATGCCCGGGATGGTGATGTTGGGCGTGTTGACGATGTCGCGGAAGATGTCGTTCTGCAGCACCGCCCTGGCCAGCTTGAGCTGGTCCTGCGGGGTGGACACGGTGGTGGCCTTCAGGCCGCTCGGGTCCGTGTAGGTGCTGTTGGTCATGCCGAGCTTCTTGGCGGCGTCATTCATCTTCTTGACGAACTCGGCCTCGGACTTCGAGTCCCAGCGGGCGAGGAGACGCGCGGCGTTGTTCCCGGACGGGATCATCAGCAGCTGAAGCATCTGCTTCTCGGTGAACTGCTGCCCCTGGGACACCCGCGCGGTCGACTCGTCCTCGATCTTGGACTCGTCCTCCGCCTGCTGATCGACGGTGATCTTCTCCCCGACCTGCTTCCCGGAGATCGGGTGCTCCTGGAGGATCACGTACGCCGTCATCGTCTTCGCGACGCTCGCGATCGGGGCGGGCTTCTGCGCGCCGTACGTGCCGATGCTGCCGACGCCCTCGACCTCGACCGCGCCCTGGCCCTCACCGGGCCACGGCATGTTCAGCTTTCCGCCCTTGAAGGTGAAGGTGGGCTCGGCGGAGAGCGAGAGCTTGGGGTCGGGGAGCGGACGGAAAGCCTGTACAACCGCAAAGACGATCAGGAGCAGGACGACCAGCGGCGTCCAGATCTTGACTCGCCGCATGACGGTGCGGACGGGAGTCTGGGGAGGCGGCGGGGTGTTCGTGAGCTCGGCGAGAAGATCGAGCGGCGGCAGCGGGGGCATGGGCTGCTGCTTGGTCCGCTCGGCCTCGGTGAGCGAGGCGGGCGCGGACTCCGATGCGGCTGCTTCGGGCCTGCTCGGGGCGGGCGGCGTCCGTACGTCGTCGGTCCGCAGCGGCACGAAGGTACTGCTCCGCTCGGCGGGGGCCTCGGGGCGGGGCGCCGGGGACACCTTGAGTGCGGTGGTGGGGTGGTCGACGGCGGGCCGGCGGGGGGCCTTGAAGACGGCGGTGGCCTGATCGACGGGCGGCTTGGCCGGAGCGTTTGCTTCCGCAGACTTGGTGGGAGGTGGGGTGGCTTCGCCCTTGCCCTCGCCCTTGTCCTCGTCCTTGCCCTCGTCCTCGTCCTCGCCGGACGGCTTGGTGTCGGGCTTCACCGCGGGCGCGTCGGCATCGGCGTCGGCGGACGGAGCAGTGGCTTCGTCGCCGGCCTCGACCTCGGGGGCCGCGTCGGCCTCGTCGGCTGCCGCGGGCTCGGGCTCAGCAGGCGTGGACTTTGCGTCTGTGGACGCGTCCTCGTCGCCCTCAGACGCCTCCTCACGCTCCTCGGCATCCGGAACCTCGACGTCCGCGTCTTCGGCGACCAGAGGGGCCTCCACGTCCGCGTCCGCGGCAACCGGAGCCTTGTCCTCGTCCGCGTCATCCCGGACCGGAGCTCCGTCCACGTCCGACACCTCGGCGTCCGCGACCTCCGCGGTCTCCGCCACCGGGGTCTCATCGGCGTCCGCATCATCGGCGTCGGCAACCGGAGCGGCCTGCGCGTCCGCGTCCTCCGCATCCTCCGCGTCCTCCGCAGCCGGAGCGGCCTTCTCGTCCGGCGCGACATCCCCGTCGCCGGCCACCCACGCCGCCACCGCGGCCCGCAGCCTCACGTCGTTCGCCACGGAACCCGACTCCGTGCCCGGCTCGGCCTCCGGCTCGGAGGCCGTCCGCTCCGCCGGCAGCTTGAAGACCGCCGTCGCTTGGTCCACCTGGGGAGCCGTCGCCCCCGGAGATGCCTGCCGGAACACGGCGAGGCGCGGGTCGCGCTCACCCGAAGTCGTCTCCCCCGACGACTTCCGCTGCTCCGACTTGTCGGGGGACTCGCCCGCCACCGTGCCTCCTCCATGAGTCTTGCGTCATGCGCTCTTGGGCCATACGTACGTACTCACAGGCATCCTCACGCGACAGCCCGTGTTGTCCGAACCATCTACCAGTGTCCTGTGTGAGAGCCCCGCTCCCGGGCCTAGACGAGAACGACATACCTGCCGGTTCCCTCAGAAAGCACCCAGGCGCTCTCGACAGACCAATGTGAGAGGGGTCACCCTGTCGTACATCCACGCGGGGAGGCATGGATGGGCAGGAGCCGCAGAACACTTCCGGAGGAGCTTCTGTTGCTCGCTCTGGACCCGGCCACGGGTACCACAGCGCAGCCGCAGTCGCTCGACCTCGGCCTGGCCGGAGCCCAGCTAGTAGAGCTGGCTCTGGCAGGACGGATAGCCCCAGACGGGGATCGTATCGCCGTGGTGATGCCACGGCCGACAGGAGATCCGACTTTGGACTCCGCACTGGAACTGCTGCGCAGACGCGGCAGTCCGGTCCGGGCTGTTCACTGGATCGGCGGGCCCCGACTGGGGCTGCGCCAGATTTACCTCTCGCATCTGGAGCGGTGCGGCATGGTGCATGCCGTGGCGGGCCAGATGTGCGGAGTGCTGCCGACGACTCGCTACCAGGCGACGGACACGGCAATCAGCCGGGACATCAGAGCCAGGCTGGACAGTGCGATCCGCACCGGCGTACCGCCGGACCCGCGGACCGCGGCGCTCGCCGCACTGGCCCACGCGGTCGGACTCGGCAAGCACCTGTACCCCGGCAACGAGGGGCGTTCCTCGAGGTCCCGTCTGCGGGATCTCATCAGGCACGACCCGATGGGCGGCCTCGTGGCGCACGCCGTGATGGACGTCCAGAACGGTGTGGCCGCTCAGCCGCGCCGTAATCCCACCGCGGTGAACGGCACCAGGCAGCCGGCAGCCGTGGCGGCGATGCAACCGCGCCGCGGAACCATGGCCCGCGTCGCCTTGCACTGACACGGAAGCAGCAGTAAAAGCACCACCCGTAAGACCGCCGCACCGACGTCCCCACTGACCCGGTTCGGGAGCCGCACAGAACGCGCGGGGCAGCCTTGTCGCTGCCCCGCGCGTTCGCACATGACGCCTGTGTAGCCATTTCGCCGCGCAGCCACGACCATTGGTGGCAGTCTGCTGAGCGGTAGATACGCTCAGCTACGCAGCCGGAGGTGCAGTTTCCGTGGCGTCCAATGTCAACCCCACCGTCAGGCGACGCCGTTTGGGACAGGAGCTGCGCCGGCTCCGCGAGCTGAAGGGCATGACGGCCGAGGAGGTGGCGGAGCGTCTGCTCGTCTCCCAGTCGAAGATCAGCCGCCTGGAGAACGGCCGCCGTTCCATCAGTCAGCGCGATGTCCGCGACCTGTGCGGAGTGTACGAGGTCGAGGACCACCGGATCGTCGACTCGCTGATGCAAATGGCCAAGGACTCCCGCCAGCAGGGCTGGTGGCACGCCTTCGGCGACATCCCGTACAGCGTCTACATCGGCCTGGAGACCGACGCGGCGAGTCTTCGGGTGTACGAATCGCTGATCGTTCCCGGTCTGCTGCAGACGCGTGAGTACGCGCAGGCGGTGATCGAGGGGATGTGGCCCGAAGCCACGCCCAGCGAGATCGACAAACGCATCCAGATCCGCCTCAAGCGCCAGGATCGCCTGACGGACCCGGTCAACCCTCTCCGCTTCTGGGCGGTGATCGACGAGGCACTGCTGAGACGCGTCGTCGGCAATCGGCAGATCATGACCGACCAGCTCCTGCATCTCGCGCAGTTGAGTGAACAGCCGCACGTCACGCTGCAGGTCCTGCCGTACGACGTCGGGGCTCATCCCGGTATGTACGGCAAGTTCGCCATCCTTGAGTTTCAGGAGGCGATGGACGCAAGCGTCGTCTACCTGGAGGGGGTCACCAGCGATCTCTACCTGGAGAAGGCCAACGACGTCCAGAGCTACGCCGTGATGTACGAGCACCTGCGAGCCAAGGCACTGAGCGCCGAGCAATCCCGCGAGTTCATTCACAAGGTGGCGGAGAGCTGCTGCCCGTGATCAAGCAACAAGCTTAGGGGCGCGCACGATACACCCGCGCATCCTCAACTGAGAAGATCTCGATGGAATATGCCATCCAGATGGGTGAACGCCGCATGTCTCCAATGATGTTGCGGCGTAGCGTCGCCCGCAGAGCCGCTGCAATCAGCGGCTGGGCGCGCAAGCCCAACAACTGGCACAACCATCGGAGTCACCATGCTGATTCGGCACGATGCGCTGACGGAATGGACCAAGTCCTCGTACTCCGCCGTCAACGGAGACTGTGTGGAGGTCAAGGCAGAGAGCGCCGCCACCGTCGCGGTCCGCGATTCGAAGGAGCCTCGAAGGGGAGTCCTCGACTTCACCGCCGAGACGTGGTCGGCGTTCGTCCTTGACGTCAGCCGAACCACGCCGCGCGGTGCGTGACTTGAGCCGTACACCCACCTCGTAGACAGCCCGAGTCAAGCCCTCTCGACTGGTCCGCCGTCCTGGCCGAGGGGGCTGGTTGCTGTCCGGCCGTCCAGTCGGCCGCAGGCTCAGCGCAGTTGGTCGACGTAACGGTCGGTGCCGGGGACCGTGGGGATGAAGGGAGCCACGAGCTCCACCCGCCCGAGCCCCGATTCGACGACCGCCACGTCGAGGCCTGCGAATGCAGAGTCCCAGCGCTCCCTCGGGTCCTCCTCGAGGAACCACAGCAGCGTCAGCCGGGTGTCCACGCCCTCGACCTGTTTCACATAGGTCATCCGGTCGCCGGGCAGTGGCGTCGGCCGGAAGACGGTCACCATCGCCGCGCACGATCCGGACAGCCGCTTGGGCAGATGCTTCGTACGCAGCCACTCAAGGAGCTCCGCCCGCTGCTCGGGTCCCTCCGCGTCGATCACCTCGACGACCAGGCCCGCGTAGGGATGGTCCAGCGCGTGATAGTCGCGCGGGCCGGCCGCCCCGTCCCGGTAGACGGTCGCCTCGTGGTCCTGGAATGCGGTGAAGACATGGGTACGGTCCTGGTAGACGCGGCCGTCCCGGTTGAGCCGCTTGTTGATCCCGACGGTCCACTTCATGTGGTCGGCGTAGCGTCCGTCGGTGATCCAGTACGTGGAGATGTAGCAGCCCGCGGTGACGGGCTGGGCGACGGCCGACTTCTCCGGGTAGCGCAGCAGTTGGAGTTCCCGCGTGGCGACCCAGCGCCGTCCCGCGTACATCCAGGGCATGGCCATGGCGCCCGCGTAGTAGTGGTCGTCCTCGTACCAGCGGTTGTACGCGTACTCCTGGCCCGGGTGCGGTTCGACCATGGTGATCAGGGCGTGGCCGGGGCGCACCCCGTAGGGACCGACGCCCGCCAGCTCTGCGTACACCTCCGACCGAGTGTCCTCGCTCACGACGCTCCCCTTCCTTCCTCCGGTGGAGGCACCTACTCTGACGCCCCGTCAGAAGAACTGCCAGAGCCGGGAGGCGCCCAGATGCTGCTCCAGGGGAAGACCGTGATCGTCTCCGGTGTCGGAGCCGGGCTCGGTCATCAGATCGCCGCGACCGTCGTACGGGACGGGGGCAACGCGGTCCTCGGCGCCCGCACCGAGGCCAATCTCGCCAAGTCGGCGCGCGAGATGGACCCCGAGGGCTCACGCACCGCGCACCGCGCCACGGACATCACCGACGAGGCCCAGTGCGACGCGCTCGCGGCGCTCGCGCTGGAGCGTTTCGGGCGGATCGACGCGGTCGTCCATGTCGCCGCCTGGGACAGCTACTTCGGCGGGCTCGCGGACGCCGACTTCGAGACCTGGCGGGGGGTCATCGACGTGAATCTGCTGGGCACGCTGCGGATGACCCGGGCCTGTCTGCCGGGGCTGAAGCAGCGCGGCGGCTCGGTCGTCATCATCGGGACGCAGTCGGCGGTCGCCGCGCCCTCACAGGTGTGGCAGGCGGCGTACGCGGCGTCCAAGGGCGCGCTGACCTCGGCGATGTACTCGCTGGCGCGCGAGCTCGGCCCCGACCGGATCCGGGTCAACACGGTGCTGCCCGGCTGGATGTGGGGGCCGCCCGTGCAGGCGTACGTCCAGTTCACCGCGCACACGGAGGGGGTGCCGGAGGACGAGGTTCTCGCACGGCTCACCGAGCGGATGGCGCTGCCGGAGCTGGCCACGGACGGCGATGTCGCGCAGGCAGCAGCTTTTCTCGTCTCCGACCGGGCCCGGGCGATCACGGGTCAGTCACTGCTCGTCAACGCGGGTGAACTGATGCGGTAGCCGCCCTTTTTGACCCCCCTTTTCACCCCCTCCCGAGTCACGGATGTGAATGGAGGTCATTAACTCGAACAATTTTACTTGCACTTGACCCCTCAGGTCGTTGTCGTGGCCGCGCGCATGGACACACCATGAACGGCGTTCACAAGGCGGACCCCAGGAGGGGGCACATGAACAGTCTCGACTGGACCGTGCTCACCGGATACTTCGGTGTGATGGTCGCGATCGGACTCTGGTCGCACAAGCGCGTCGACAACGTCAGCGACTTCTTCACCGCAGGCGGCAAGATGCCGTGGTGGCTGTCGGGCATCTCGCACCACATGTCCGGCTACAGCGCGGTGATGTTCACCGGATACGCGGGCATCGCCTACAAGTACGGTGTCACGTCCTTCGTGACCTGGTCCCTCCCGATCGCCATCGGCATCTTCATCGGCGCCAAGCTCTTCGCGCCGCGGCTGAACCGGCTGCGCTCCAAGCTGCATGTCGCCTCGCCGCTGGAGTATCTGAAGAACCGCTACAACCTCAAGACCCAGCAGGCACTGGCCTGGTCGGGCCTCCTGCTGAAGATCGTGGACGTGGGCGCCAAGTGGGCCGCGATCGCCACCCTGCTCTCCGTCTTCACCGGTCTCTCGCTCAACCAGGGCATCCTGATCACCGGCATCATCACCGGTGTCTACTGCACGGTCGGCGGTCTGTGGGCCGACGCCCTGACCGAGCTGGGGCAGTTCATCATCCAGCTCTTCGCCGGACTCGCGATGCTCATCGCGGTCATGGGCAAACTGGACGGCTTCAGCACCCTGTGGACCATCTGGGACGAGCCGGAGCTCCAGGGACACACGGACGCGACCGCCGGACCGTACACCGTGACGTTCCTGCTGGCGTTCCTCTTCATCAAGACCTTCGAGTACAACGGCGGCATGTGGAACCAGGCGCAGCGCTACATGGCGACCGCCAACGCCCGCGAGGCCACCCGCTCGGCGCGGCTCTCGGCGGTCCTGTGGGCCGTGTGGCCGCTGGTGCTGTTCTTCCCGATGTGGTGCGCACCGCTGCTCGTCGAGGCGAAGAAGCCGGACGCGTCCGACTCCTACGCGCTGATGACCGAGCAGTTGCTGCCCCACGGTCTGCTGGGCCTGGTCATCGTGGGCTTCTTCTCGCACACCATGGCCATGTGCTCCTCCGACGCCAACGCGATCGCCGCGGTCTTCACCCGTGACATCGCGCCGGTCATCTCCAAGAAGGCACGGAGCTGGACCGAGCGGGCCGGGCTGATCGCCGCGCGTCTGTCGACGATCTCCTTCCTGGCGCTGTCGATGGCGATCGCCACCCAGGTCAACTCGCCCACGTTCAAGGACATCATCACCGTCGTGATCAAGTGGGTGGCCGGACTGATGGGTCCGATCGCGATCCCGTTCATGCTCGGCCTGCTGCGTCCGTTCCGTAAGTCCGGACCGACCGCGGCGCTCACCAGCTGGGCGGCGGGCTTGATCGCCTTCTTCTTCCTCAACTACGAGATCGACGGCACCGCCAGGACCGATGTGGCCCTGCAGTACCAGGTCTCCGTACCGCTGGCGATCTCGCTCGTGCTCTACATCGTGATCGGCCTGGTCAAGCCGGAGGACACCCCCGAGCGCGACGCGGTCATCGCCCGGATCAACACGGACGACGACGGACCGGAGGGTTCCGGGCTCGCCACGGCGAGCGTGCCGGCGCCTGCCGAGCCGGCCGAGGCGAAGGTGCTGGGCCGCGAGGGCGCGGACGGCTGACGCGCGCCTTCGTCCCCCGTACCAGGGCCCGGCTCCCCAGGGGTGGAGCCGGGTCCTCGCGCGTCAGCTGCGGGGGTAGCGGGCCAGCCAGCCGGGCGAGGCGACCGTGGGGCCGTGCAGGGCCGGGCCCTGGGTCATCTCCATCGCGAAGTCGTCGGCGAGTTCGATGACAGTGGGGCGGCCCTCCAGCTCGGAGAGCCAGGCGGGCGGTAGGGCCGTCTCGCCGTGCAGGGCACCCAGCAGCGCGCCGGTGACGGAGCCGGTGACCTCGGAGGGACCGTCGTGGTTGACGGCGAGCCGCAGGCCGTGCCGGATGTCCTCGCCGACGAGGGCGCAGTAGACGGCGATGGCGAGGGCGTCCTCGGCTCTGTCGCCCGCGCCTATCGAGGCGATCCTGGACGGGCCCGGAATGCCCTGGCGTACGGTGCCGAGCGCCAGCTGGAGGGCGTCCGTGACGGGCTGGTGCCCGGGCCACGCGGCCAGCAGGGCGAGCGCGCGCTGCACCGAGCCGTCGAGGGTCTCGCCCCGGGCCAGTCCATGCACGATGACGGCGAACGCGCCCGCCGAGAGATACGCGGTGGGCTGGCCGTGCGTCTGCGCCGCGCACTCCACGGCCAGCTGGCACACCAGCTGCGGCTCCCAGCCCACGAGCAGCCCGAACGGCGCGGAGCGCACCAGAGCGCCCGCGTCGCACGCGGTCGGGTTCTTCGGCGCTTCGACAGTGCCCATCGTCTCGTCGCCCAGCCCGACGAGGCAGGCCCTGGGGGCGTTGCGGCGGGTGTAGAGCCACTCCTCGCGGGCCAGCCAGCCGTCGTCCTTGCGGCGTTCGTCGGGACCCCAGTCGCGCTGGGTGGCGGCCCATCTCAGATAGGCGCGGTGCACATCGGTGGGCGGATGCCAGGCGCCGGTGTCACGGCGGACCTGGGCGCGTATGAGCCCGTCGACGGTGAACAGCGTCAGCTGGGTGGCGGCGGTGACGGCGCCGCGCCGGCCGTGCGCGGGCACGAGGTCGGCGATGCCCTCGGGGCCGTGGTCCGCCCGTATCTCCTCCAGGGTCAGCGCCGAGACCCCGGCGCCGAGCGCGTCGCCGATGGCGCCGCCGAGCAGGGCACCGCGCACCCGGGCGCGGAAGTCCTGCTGCTCGGCCCGGCCCCACACGGCAGTAGCTGCTGCGCTCACCCCGCGCCCTCCCTGGACGTCGAACATATGCCTGGCGCAGCACTTTAATCGAACGAGAGTGGGGGGTGGGGGCGTGGAGTTTCCCCCACCCCGCCCTCCCCCAGACTCCGTCCGGGGGGACCCCCAACCTCCGGCGCCCGCTTCGCGGCGCGAAGGGGGCTTCGCCCCCGAACCCCGGTATGCGGCCTTCGGCCGCATGTCCTCAAACGCCGGACGGGCTGAAATGTGCGGCCGAGCCGCACAATCAGCCCCGCCGGGGGAGACTGAGGTGCCCTATTCCTCTCCGCCCCCGGCGAGACCCCGTACCTCCGCATCCAGCTCCCCCAGATCCTCGCCCAGCTCCCCGTACCGGTCGAGATCGGCTCGCGCCTGCGCCGCCCGCCCCATCGCCAGCCGGACCGAAGCCCGCCGCCCGTAGGCCCAGCCGTACCCCGGGTCGACCGCGATCGCCCGGTCCAGTTCGGCCAGGGCCTCCTCGTGACGCCCCAGGTCCTGCATGGCCGCACCGCGCTCGGCCGCGATCCATGCCTTGTCCGGCTGGAGTTCCGCGGCTCGCGCCAGATCGGCCAGCGCCTCCTCGAAGCGGCCGAGGCTCCGCAGCGCCTGGCCGCGGCTGCCGATGATCCAGCCGTCGTCGGGGCGGAGGTCGTCCGCCCGGTCGTAGTCCGCGATCGCTTCCTCGTACCGCCCGGCGCGGCGATGCGCCTCGCCCCGCAGGGTCAGATGGACCGCCGTGTCCGACCCGCACGCCACCGCCGCATCGAGGTCCGAGAGTTCACCGTCGAGATCTCCGAGCGCCCGCCGCACGCCCGCCCGCACGGTCAGCGCGACGGCCGACTCGGGATCGAGTTCCAGCGCCCTGTCCAGGTCCGCCAGCGCCTCCTCGTGCCGGCCGAGCCGCTCGTGCACCCCGCCCCGGGAGGCCAGCGCATGGCTGTACTCCGGGTCGTGGGCGAGCGCCCGGCCGTAGTCGGCGAGCGCCGCTTCGTACCGCTCGGCCTGCTGATGGGCGAACCCGCGGTTGACCAGCGCCCACGCCTTCGGCTCCGCGTGCTCCACGAGCCGGTCGAGATCGGCGAACTCCCGTACCTTGTCGCCCCGTTCACGATGGATCTCCGCCCGCCTGATCAGCGCCCAGACATAGGCGGGTTTCAGCTCCAGCGCCTCGTCCAGGTCGGCCAGCGCCTCGTCCGTCCTGCCCAGCGCCTGCTTCGCCATGGCGCGGCTGCCCAGCGCCCAGGCATACGCCGGGTCGAGCGCGAACGCCCGGTCGAACTCCGCGACCGCCTCCTCCAGCCGCCCGTCGTGCCGCAGGATCTCCCCTCGCTCACCCACGATCCACGGGTTGTCCGGGTCGAGCTGCTCCGCCCGGCCGATGTCCGCCAGGGCGCCGTCGACATCGCCGAGCGCGCGCCGGACCTGGGACCTGCGCATCAGCGACCACACATGGCCGGGCCTGGCCTCGATGACCTGGTCCAGATCGGCCAGCGCCTCCTCGCTGCGCCCCAGCAGGTGCTTGGTCTGGGCGCCGCTGGAGCGGGACCAGATGTCGGCCGGGTCGAGTTCGAGGGCCCGCCCGAACTCCGCGAGGGACTCCTCGAACCGTCCCGTCAGGCGGTGCGTCTCCCCCAGTCCGTAGTGCGCGCGTGTGCAGTCGTCGTCCAGGGTGAGCGCCCTGCGGTAATCGCGCAGCGCCTGCTCGTACTCGCCCAGATTGCGGTGGTCACGGCCGCGGACGACGAGGGCCCTCACTCGTGCCTCGTGGGCCAGTTCGCCACGGGCGAGGATCAGCTCCAACACCGTGGTGCATCTGCGCTGTTCGTCCTCCAGCGCGGCGAGCGCGTCCCTGCCCAGTGTCCGCAGCAGTTCGATGTCACCGTCGGCGCCCGCGTCCGCGACGGCCCGCGCCCAGTGCCGGGCCGCGCCGATGCCCGCGTCGCACGCGTCGATGCCGTCCCGCAGTACCTCCGGCAGTTCTGTGCGCGGCCGGGCGCACAGCAGGTGGTACGTCTCCTCGGCGCGCAGCTCGCGCCACGCGTCCTGCCCCCACCGGTGCTCCTCGTCGAGGCCCTCCCCGGCCTCGGCCCGCCATCCGGCGAACGCCTGGGCCAGTCGGTCGTGGCCGGCCCGCCAGCGCTCCGGTGAGCTGTTGCGCCGCAGCCGCAGCATCGGGTCCCGTACGACGTCGTGGTACTGGGCCCGGCCCCCTCGATTGCTCACGAACGGCAGTGCGCACAGCCAGCCGAACAGCCCCTCCCCGTCCCCCTCGACTGCCGCCCGGAACACATCCTCGTTCAGTCGGCGCGGCAGAGCGCCGTCCAGCGCGGCCGAGCGGCGGACCGGGTCCTGCTCCCACTTCAGGAAGCGTTCCACGGCGGTGGCGCAGGGGTCGTCGACCGCTCCCGGATTCTCGGCCAGCGTCGAGACCAGGACGGGCAGCCGGCCGGAGAGCTTGAGCACCTCTCGTACCACTTCCTCGTCCTGCACCCCCTTGGACGCGAGAAACTGGCGGGCCTCCGACTCGGTGAAGGGTGAGAGCGGGAGGTCGGTCACGAAACCGGCGTAGTCCGCCCAGCAGTTGGGGTCGAGCGGCCGCTGCCCGGAGAGGGTGACGACCACCTGCGGGGGGAGCAGGCCATGGCGCCTGCTGGTGATCAGATCGCGCAGCCAGAAGTCGAGGAAGGGTCCGGTGCGTTCGTACGTGTCGAAGAACAGCGCGATCCACGGGACGTGTGCCGCGACCCGGTTCAGCTCGGACACCAGCACCGGAGTGAGAGCACCGATCGGGTCGAGTACGAGCTGTACGTCCTCCTGCTTGCCGAAGTGGGCGCTGAGGAGGGCCTTCACGGTGGTGGCGCCACGGGCGACCTGGGCCGGGTCGACGGCTCCGGCGATGGCGCCGACGCCCGGGACCAGGCCGAGGCCGAACAGTCCGGCCTGGGCGACGGCGAGCGACCCTGCGGTGGGGCCTGCCGTCGAGCTTGTCGTGGACCCTGCCGTGGGGCCGGCTTCCTGCTGCGGACCGGGGCCCGCGGCCGCCGCCGCGGCGGCCGACTCCGCCTCGTAACGGCGCTGGCGGTAGGTCGCCAGCGCCTTGTCCAGTGCCTTGAGCGGATGCCCCTGCTGGGCGAACTGCGCGCAGAGCCCCTCCATCGCCTCCGGCACGCTGTTCACGGACTCGTCGAGGACGGCGGTGAGGGCGTCGCGTCCGCGCGCGGCCTGGGTGAGTTCGCGTACGAGGGAGCTCTTGCCGACGCCCGCATTGCCGTGGATGTGGAAGATGAAGCGATGCCGCGGATCGCTCACGGGTACGTCGAAGTTCGCGCGGAACGCGTCCAGTTCATCGCGGCGTCCCACAAAGCTCGCGCGCCTGGCGATGTCCAGCAGCTCCTGCATGGACAGGCGCGCGGCTCCTCCAGCACTCATGCGATCAGTCTGGCAGCAGCGGCAGCAGCTCGGGCAGATGTCCGTCGGACGCGGTCGCGGCCCGCATGCGCTCATCCGGCACGTCTCCGTACAGCGTCGTACGCGGCTTCGCCGGCCGCCCTGCCGCCTCGGCGATGGCGACGAGGTCCTTGATGGAGCGGTACGAGCCGTAACTGGAGCCCGCCATACGGGAGATGGTCTCCTCCATCAGCGTGCCGCCGAGGTCGTTGGCCCCGGAGCGGAGCATCTCGGCCGCGCCCTCGGCACCGAGCTTCACCCAGCTGGTCTGGATGTTGGTGATGTGGGGGTGGAGCAGGAGCCGGGCCATGGCGGTGACGGCGCGGTTGTCGCGCGCGGTGGGGCCCGGCCGCGCGATCCCCGCGAGATAGACGGGCGCGTTGGTGTGGATGAAGGGCAGCGTCACGAACTCCGTGAAGCCCTGCCGCCCGGAATCCAGCGCAGACTGCTGGATACGGGTGAGGGTGCGCAGATGCCCGAGCCAGTGCCGGGGCTGGTCCACATGCCCGTACATCATGGTCGACGAGGACCGGATGCCGAGCTCATGCGCCGTGGTGACGACCTCGATCCAGGTGGCGGTGGGCAGCTTGCCCTTGGTGAGGATCCAGCGGACCTCGTCGTCCAGGATCTCCGCGGCGGTCCCGGGAATCGAGTCGAGCCCGGCTTCCTTGGCGGCGGTGAGCCACTCCCGGATCGACATCCCGGTGCGGGTCGCGCCGTTGACGACCTCCATCGGCGAGAAGGCGTGCACATGCATGCCCGGGACTCTGGCCTTCACCGCCCTGGCGATGTCGAAGTAAGCGGTGCCCGGCAGGTCGGGGTGGATGCCGCCCTGCATGCACACCTCGACGGCGCCGACCTCCCAGGCCTGCTCGGCGCGGTCGGCGACCTGGTCGAGCGAGAGCGTGTAGGCGTCGGCGTCGGTACGGCGCTGGGCGAAGGCGCAGAAGCGGCAGCCTGTGTAGCAGACGTTGGTGAAGTTGATGTTGCGCGTGACGATGTACGTGACGTCGTCGCCGACGACGGATCTGCGGAGCTCGTCAGCGATGCCCGTCAGCGCGTCCAGCGCGGGCCCGTCCGCGTGCAGGAGGGCGAGGGCTTCGTCGTCGGTGAGCCGGGTCGGATCGTCGGCGGCCTGCTTGAGGGCTGTCTTGACGTCCGCATCGATGCGGGAGGGCACCATGCCGGGCACGGCGGCCTCGCGCAGCGCCTCCCAGTCCCCGTACACCTCGTCGAAGTCATCGCGCCGGTCGGCGGTCCGGCCTTCGGTGTCGATCGTCCGGTGCAGATCGGTGCGCCCGGTGGAGGTGAAGCCTTCGTCGGGCTCCTGCCACGCGTGCCCCACGACGGGGGCGTCCGCGTTCGCCAGCCCGGTCTCCGGATCGGCGAGCGCGCGCACGTGCGGCAGCAGCCTCGGGTCGAGCCAGGGCTCACCGCGCTGCACGAACTCCGGGTAGACACACAGGCGTTCTTCGAGCCGGAAGCCCGCCGCCGCCGAACGCTCGGCCAGTTCGTCGATCTGCGGCCAGGGCCGCTCGGGGTTCACATGGTCCGGCGTCAGCGGCGAGACCCCGCCCCAGTCGTCGATGCCCGCCTCGATGAGCCGCGCATACTCGCCCGCCACCAGGTTGGGCGGCGCCTGGAGACAGGCGGAGGGACCCATGATGTGCCGGGCCACGGCGACGGTCGCGACCAGCTCGTCCAGCTCAGCGTCCGGCATCCCGCGCATCGCCGTGTCCGGCTTGGCACGGAAGTTCTGCATGATCAGTTCCTGGATGCCGTGATACGCACGGGCGACGCGCCTCAGCGCGAACAGCGAATCGGCGCGCTCCTCGTACGTCTCGCCGATCCCGATCAGCAGCCCGCTCGTGAACGGCACGGAACTGCGCCCGGCATCCTCCAGCACCCGCAGCCGGACGGCGGGCTCCTTGTCCGGCGACCCGTAGTGCGGGCCGCCCGGCTCGCTCCACAGCCGCGTCGCCGTGGTCTCCAGCATCATGCCCATGCTCGGCGCGACGGGCTTCAGCCGCTGGAAGTCGGTCCAGGTCATGACGCCCGGGTTGAGATGCGGCAGCAGCCCGGTCTCCTCCAGGATGCGGATCGCCATGGCCCGTACGTACGCGATGGTGTCGTCGTACCCCTCGGCCTCCAGCCACTCCCGCGCCTCGGGCCAGCGGTCCTCGGGCTTGTCCCCGAGGGTGATCAGCGCTTCCTTGCAGCCCAGTTCGGCCCCGCGCCGGGCGATGTCCAGGACCTCGTCGGGCGACATGAACATCCCGTGCCCGGCCCGGCGCAGCTTCCCCGGCACGGTCGCGAAGGTGCAGTAGTGGCACTTGTCCCGGCACAGCCGGGTGAGCGGAATGAACACGCTCTTCGAGTACGTGATGACGCCGGGGCGGCCCGCGGCCTCCAGCCCGGCGTCCCGCACGCGCGCGGCAGAGGCACACAGATCGACGAGGTCGTCCCCACGGGCCTGCAACAGCACGGCAGCCTCGACGACATCCAGCGCCACCCCGTCCCTGGCTCGCCTGAGGGCGCGGCGCATGGCGTTCTCGGTGGGGCGTGCGGGCCGTCCGTGCTGGTGATCCGTCATGGATCGAGCATACGAGCGCGGGCTGACAGGCCGGCTCGGGGCACAAGATCGGCCCGCGCCCGGCGTCGGGCCTCATGACGGAACTGCCCGGCCTCACGACTCGTCTTCAGCGGGAACAGGAGGGCGGTGGCTCCCGGCCACGGTGCAGTCGCCGGAACTCCGGTGAGCTTCCGCATGTCCGCCCAAATGCCCGCTTAACGCCGTTGCTTGTGAGAATCGGATCGTGCCAGCATGAGCCACATGACCAGTAACGGGGACGGCATACCGGAGCCGGAACAGCCGCTGAGGCTGACCGATTTGGCCGATGCGGAGGCTACCTCTTCTACCGGGGCGCCGGGAGCCTCCGCTGCCACAGCGGCCGACGCGGCACCCGAGACTTCTCCCGAGGATCAGCTCTCCGCAGCCCGCAGGGAGTTCGCGGTCTTGCTGGGGGAATTCCGGCGCACCGCGGTGCTGGTCCCGATCGACCCGTACGGGAGCCTGTGGACGGCGGACCAGGGCGGGGTTCGGTGGATCTGCGCGTTCTCCGACGAGGAGGCGCTGGCACAGTTTGCGCGTGCGCAGGGGGACGCCGAGCGCGAGTGGACGTACCAAACGATCCTGGGCTCACGGCTGCTGGACGTGATGGTGCCGATGCTGCCGGGACCCGGGGGCGTGGCACTCGACGCGGGCAGTGACGAGGGCATGTTGTTCCCGCCGGTCCAGGGCATCGTGCCGGACGCGGTGGCGGTCGATCTCGGGGGGACGGAATGACCGGAAGCGATCCAGATCTCGCGGCGCCGCCGTCGGCGCTGGCAGAGATCGCGAAGGGCATCAACCTCGCGCATTCCGAGTTGAAGGACCTCGGGATGATCGGCGAGGCGTCGGCCGGGCGGGGTTTCTCCGATCTGTCCCTGTCCGGAATGGAGTTGGGGCACAGCGGGCTGACGTCGGAGTTCAAGACGTTCTGCGAGCGCTGGGAATGGGGCGTTCGGGCGCTGACCATGCGAGGGAACGGCTTCGCACAGGCGGTTGGTCTGTCGGCCGGCTCGTTCGCCGAGCAGGAGCAGTACATCAAGGACTCGATCAAGATCGGCGTGAACTCCGTCAACGGGAATCCGCACTTGAGCGAGGACGAGGTCAAGGGCATGAGCTGGGACAAGATCAGCACCCAGTCCGCGTTCGACGGAGCGGACTGGAGCGCCGAGTCCTTCTCCGAGGCCCAGAAAGAGGTCAACCAGACCTGGAAGAACACCGGATACGACGTCATGGACGCGCAGATGGACTCGATGGAGCGCTCGGGAATCATCGACCCGAAGGTGCGCGAGAAGATGGACGAGCAGCTGCGCGAGACGTTCGATCCGGATCAAGCGACGATCGATCAGGCTGAACAGCCGCGGTGGGGGGAGCACGGCTGATGCCGGACTGGGGGAAGTGGGCCGACAAGGGTATCGATCTTGTCGACAAGGGCATCGACAAGGCCAAGGAAAAGGTCGGCGAGGGCGTCGACTGGGCAACGGACCAGGTCGGCGATGGCCTGGACAAGGTCGGCGCGCACGACTGGGCGGATGCCGTCGAGGACTGGGGCGACGAGACCGCCTCATCCCTGGGCGCGGAGGTCGGTGAGCAGCAGCTCGGCCAGACCGAGGAAGCAAACGAGCTGATCCACGGCAACCCCGGGAAGATCGCCGAAACGGTGAAGAACCTGCGGGACTTCCAGTCGGCGTTCGACCTGGTCGGCGGCGGGATGAAGAAGCTCGACGCCAGTCACTGGAAGGGCGAGGCGGCGGAGGCGTTCCGCGAGAAGTTCCAGACGCTGCCCACCGACTGGCTGCACGCGGCGGACGCGTTCGAGGACGCGGCGAAGGCACTGGAGACGTACTCCAAGTCGATCACCAGCGCGCAGGGCAAGGCGAAGGAAGCGATCGCCCTCTACAAGGAGGGCAACGAGTCCTCCAAGACGGCCGCGGACGCGTACAACAAGAAGGTCGACGCGTACAACGACGCCCGCAACGGCGACAACCCGCTGCCCAAGCCCGGCCCCTTCTCCGACTCCGACCCCGGCGAGGCCAAGCGGGAGCGGGCGCGGGAGATCCTCAAGGAGGCACGCCGCCACCGCAACGAAGCGGCCGAGACGGCAAAGACAGCTGTCACCGCGGCGATGGCCCACGCCCCGAAGGAACCCCACGGGCGCGAGAAGCTCAAGCTCGAAGCCATGGACTACGCCATGGGCCAGGGCTTCGAACTGGCACACTTCGGCGGCGGCGTCGTCAAGGGCACGGCGGGCCTGCTCAACTTCGTCCGCACGGTCAACCCGATCGACCCTTACAACCTGACCCACCCGGCCGAGTACTACAAGGGCCTGAACATGACGCTGGCAGGGCTGGCGTCCACGGCGGCCAACCCGGACCGCGCGCTGAAGAACGCGTGGGATGCGGCGAAGGGGGATCCGTCGGAGTTCCTCGGCCGACTGGTTCCCGAACTCATCGGCACCAAGGGCGCGGGCGGCCTCAAGGGGCTGCTGCGCTCCGGCGCAAAGCATGGCATTGAGGAAGGCGCGGAGTCGGCCGCTCGTAAGGGCGTCGACGATCCCGCCAAGCCTTCCCGCACCACGGAGGCTGTCGAAAGCGGGAAGACCGACCCGATTGACCTCGCCACCGGTGCGATGTACCTGTCACAGGCGGACGTCGCGCTGCCTGGCACGCTCCCGCTGGTGTTCCTCCGTCGAGTGGCCTCGGACTACCGGGCAGGGCGCTGGTTCGGCCCTTCCTGGTCGTCGACTGCCGACCAGCGCCTGGAAATCGACTCCGAGGGCGTTGTGTTTGTCTGCGAGGACGGCCTACTGCTGGCCTACCCTCACCCGGCTCCCGGCGTCCCGGTAATGCCGAGTCACGGCCCGCGCTGGCCTCTGGACCGTGACACCGACGGGGACTACACAGTGACCGACCCCGACACCGGTCACATCTGGCACTTCACCACACACACGGCCGAACTGGCCCTGCTTGCCCAGATCGACGACCGCAACGGCAACTGGATCACCTTTGAGTACGACGAGATGGGCACGCCGACCAGCATCGTTCACTGTGGCGGCTACCACCTGAAGCTCACCACCGACCAGGGTCGCGTCACTGCCCTCCACCTGGCCGATGCAGCGCCGGACGGCACCGACCAGGAGATCCTGCGCTACGGATACGCCGACAGCCAACTCGTCGAGGTCATCAACTCCTCAGGCCTGCCACTCAAGTTCGGGTACGACGAGCGAGCCCGGGTCACGTCCTGGACCGACACCAACGGCAGCCGCTACGAGTACACCTACGACGACCGCGACCGGTGCATCGCCGAGGGAGGCGCCGAGGGCCACATGGCTCTGCGGGTCGACTATGACGGCATCGACCCCGAAACCGGTCTGCGGGTCACCACCACGACCACCACCAGCGGTGCCACCCACCGCTACGTGATCAACGATGCCCATCAGGTCATCTCGGAGATCGACGCACTGGGAGCCGTCACCCGCTACGAGCGGGATCGCCATAACCGTCTCCTGTCGCACACCGACGCACTTGGACGCAGCACGCGGTTCGGGTATGACGAGAAGGGTCGGCTGACAACAGTGGTCCGCCCGGACGGGCGAGAGGTGTACGCCGAATACAACGAGCTTGGCCTCCCGGTACGAGTAACCAACCCCGACCGAACATCGGTGCGCCAGGAATTCGACGAGCGGGGCAACCGCACCGCCGTCACCGAGCCAGCGGGTGCCACCACGCGCTACACCTACGACGTGTACGGGCAAGCGACCTCAGTCACTGATGCCCTGGGTAACACCACCCGCATCCACAGCAACCGGGCCGGCCTCCCCGTCCAGATCACCGACCCCCTCGGCGCAGCGATTCGCTTCGACCGCGACCCCTTCGGCCGCACTGTCACCATCACCGATCCACTGGGCGCCGTTACCCGCCTGGAATGGACGCCGGAAGGCAAACTTGCGCGCCGTGTGGAGACCGACGGTACCGAGCAGTTGTGGACCTACGACGGCGAGGGCAACTGCGTCACCCACACCGACGCCATGGGCGCGGTTTCGCGTTCCGAGTACACCCATTTCGATCTACTGAAGGCACGGACTGGTGCCGACGGTGTGCGCTACGAGTTCCAGCACGACACAGAGTTGCGCCTGACCCAGGTGCTCAACCCCCATGGACTAGCCTGGAACTACGAGTACGACGCGACAGGCGGCCTAGCATCTGAAAGCGACTTCGACGACCGCACCGTCACCTACGTGCACGATGCGACGGGCCGCCTCATTTCCCGAACCGATGCTGTGGGACAGACCGTCCGCTACGGGCGGGACGAATTGGGCAGAATCGTCACCAAAGAGACGGAAGTCGGCGTAACCACCTTCACGTATGACTTCTCCGACCAGCTCGCCCAGGCAACCGGACCAGATGCGACGATCATCTACCTACGCGACCGTTTCGGACGCCTCAAGTCCGAGATCGTAAACGGGCGCACGCTCACCTTCGACTACGACCCCCTCGGCCGGCGCATCTCCCGCACGACGCCGTCGGGCGCAGTGAGCACTTGGACGTATGACGCTGCAGGCCGATGCGTGAGTCTGACAACATCAGGCCGAACCCTCACTTTCCAACGGGATGCACTGGGTCAGGAGCTCACTCGCCACGTCGGTGAAACGATTACGCTCGCGTCCGCCTACGACACGCTCGGCCGCCTCACCGACCAAAACGTCACCAGCGCGGGCCGAAGCATCCAGCGCCGCGGCTACACATACCGCACCGACGGCAACCTCATAGGCATCGACGACCAGCTCTCCGGCAGCCGTCGCTTCGACCTGGACGCGGCTGGACGCGTTACTGCAGTCCGCGCTCGCGGCTGGACAGAGCGATATGCATACGATGACGCGGGCAACCAGACCGAAGCTTCCTGGCCCATGTCCCACCCCGGCCAGGAAGCGACGGGGCCCCGCATCTACACCGGAACCACCATCACCCGAGCCGGAAACGTCCGCTACGAACACGACGGGCTCGGGCGCATCACCCTGCGACAGAAGAGCCGACTCTCCCGAAAGCCAGACACCTGGCGGTATGAATGGGATGCGGAGAACCACCTCATCGGGGTAACCACGCCCGACGGTTCACGCTGGCGCTATCTCTACGATCCACTTGGCCGCCGCACCGCCAAGCAGCGTCTCGCCTCAGACGCCGAAACGATCCTGGAGCAGGTCGACTTCGTATGGGACAGCGCCCTCCTGTGCGAACAGACTGCTATGTCTAGGGAGTTGCCGAATCCGATTACTCTCACTTGGGACTACCAGGGCTTGTGCCCCGTTGCCCAAACCGAAAGCATCACAGTCGCAGGCGCTCCACAAATGGAGATCGACCAGCGATTCTTCGCCATCGTCACCGATCTGATCGGCAGCCCAAGCGAGCTAATCGACGAGCAAGGCGACATCGCCTGGCGCACCCGTACCACCCTCTGGGGTAGCACCACATGGAATGTGGATGCGACAGCACACACACCTCTACGCTTTCCGGGCCAGTACTTCGATCCCGAGTCGGGGCTCCACTACAACTTCCATCGCCACTACGACCCAGAGACCGCCCGTTACCTTTCCAACGACCCAGTTGGTCTGGTAGCGGCCCCAAACCCTGTCGCATACGTCCCCAACCCGCATACTTGGTCTGATTCCCATGGTCTCGCACCAGATTGCAGCCCAGCGAGGCAGGATGTGCACCGCGGTGAATCCCAGAATCGCCCTGGAGGGCAGCACGGTCCGGCCGTGAGCGTCGATCAACTCAAAATGGAATTGGGCCGAGCCGGAATGTCTGCGTCTCGCTACGATATCGTTCACGTTCCCGAGATCCGAACTCCCGACGGGGTCGCCTTCGGGAACAGTCCGCACACAATGGATGGCTACCCAATGGTCGGGCCGCGCGGACTTCCACTGATTGAGATCTCCGACATTGGCTTGCGGGACTTGGATGAGGCAGTCGCGACGATAAATCACGAGGTATATCATCATCGACATTTTGAGTTGACTAGAAAGTCGGCAAATCCGTGGGGCGGATCGGAAGAAGCGGCTGAAGCCTACGGTCAACAAATGCTCGAGCAATTCAGACGAGAGAGA
Organism: Streptomyces sp. NBC_00885; assembly: GCF_045207475.1. Lineage (NCBI taxonomy): Bacteria > Bacillati > Actinomycetota > Actinomycetes > Kitasatosporales > Streptomycetaceae > Streptomyces > Streptomyces sp. NBC_00885. The sequence goes on along the minus strand of NZ_CP108796.1, from coordinate 4,808,372 downwards.
GGATAGGTGTTCTGCGGGATGCAAGAGTTCAGCAGAGAGCAAGCGCAGAAGTTGGTTGCAGGTCCCCGATTCACGGATGATCAGACAGAACGTGTTTGCCCGGCGTGTGGCCATCGGTCTGTTCGCATGTACATTTATCGCCCGAATATGGAGGGCAGGCCTTCGCGGATCACGTACGCATGGTGTGCCTCGTGCAGGCGGTTTAAGGGGTGGACCGGGCCAGACAACGACGGTCTCGAATTCTCCGATCCGCTGAGCGAACTCTCCGCGAGCGAGCGCCGGGGACTGCAGCAGGACTTCGATTCCTTTCTGCGCCGATTGGACGAGTTGTGGGACGCTGGAGAACTTCCGCAGAGTTTCGTGAAGCGGTAGGAACCAGAAATGGAATTGATTGCTGCGTCAGGCGCTCCTACCCCTGGTCGGGGCACGGGACGTATGAAGCCGGATCGCACTTCAGGCCAGAGGAGTACGAGCATGGCCGAGGCTGGCAGGATTCAGATCCATTCCGTCGAAGAGGCGACCGAGTCCGGAGGAATCTGCATCGCACGGTGCGTCGCTGGGGTTGCACGAGTCGGACAGGGTTACACAGTGGAGTGCGACTCGCGAACCAACCTCCCCGACCTGCGAGTCACTTTGGATCAAATCGAGCGGTATAGCGGCATATTTGTGGAGTCTTTCGATCCTCCGCATGCAGCGAGAATTCACCTCTCAGGAGAATCCGTCGGAGCACTGAGCAGAGGATCCACTATCGTTTCCTCGGCGTCAGGTACGTACACTTCGCAGTAACCGCCAAATCCACTCACCACAGCGCCAGTTCGGCCCAGACTCTTTTGCCGACGACGCGGTGGGCCGTGGCCCCACGCCTCGTGGCGAGCGCGTCGTCAGGTCCTGTTCGCGGCGCCGCGGGACCATCAGTTTCCCGAAGCGGGACGGGGTTGGGACTGGGCTCACATGGATGAGGGCGGGATTTCGATTCGTCTTAGAACCTGACAGAGGGAGCGACCCCCGTGATCAGCCTGAGATTTTCCGTGCGGCCCGGTCAAGGCGGCCCCAGTGGGTTCGACCTCGGCGACATGGAGGTCTCCGGTGATCTGGACCGAGTTGGTTCACGAGGCCGCACGCCGGACCAGGGCATGATGATCTATCTTTCCGTATCCCTACTCCTCGACACACTTCGCCTTTTCCTGGAAGGGAGTCAGGGCGTATTCAGCTACACGGGAGCCGACACATCATTCAGCATCCGCGTCCGCCGACTCAAGAAGGATGGGCTTTCCGTTTCCGTCAATAAGGAATCCGTAGCCAAAGTCAGTCAAGTCGAATTGCGCAACGCAGCACTTGCCGCTGCGGAAGAATTCTTGGTAAAGGTAATGAGCCTTCCCGAAACCGACGTTGCCAGGATCGACTACCTCGGCGCGCTCGAAAGATTCCGCCCTCTGGGCGGCAGTTCGGCACATCCTTAGCCTCGAAATTTCGTGACGGTCCGTCGGCTCTTCCGGTGGGCCGTTTCGGCTTGTCGGGAGGATTGCGGGCAGGGTGGTGGCCCGGTTGTCGCGTCGGATGGGCGCCGGGTTCCACGTCTCCGGTTGGTGCTGCTGGCCGTTGGGACAGGTCGTTTCAGAGATAGCCCTCGCCTTTACGGCTCTCCCCGGACAACTAAGGCTTGTCCCGCAAAAGATCTTTGGGTCGGGTTGGAAGGGTCGGCCGCTGATGGCCCGTTCGTTCATCCAGCGAGGTTGAGGTTATGCAGGCGGGCGATACCGAGCATGGCGTGGTGGACGCCGTCGCCCTTGAGGCGGCAGTCGCGGAGGATCTTCCAGGTCTTCATTCGGGCGAAGGTGTGCTCGACGCGGGCGCGGACCTGCTTGTGTGCGCGGTTGTGCTCCTGTTTCCAGTTGGGGAGTTCCTCGCCCTTGCGGCGGCGGTGGGGCCATGACGAGTCCGGTTCCCGGATAGCCGCCGTCGGCGATCGTCAACGTCCTCCCGACGGCGGCTTTGGCGTCGGATTGCTTCCACGCCCTGCAGTCGTTGCGGTTGCCCGGCAGGGGCCGGCTGACCACGACGACCCGGCGGGTGTCGGCGTCGATGACGACCTGGTGGTTGGTGGAGTACCTGTAGTTCTTGGACTGTTCTGCGATCGTGTGGTCGCGGGTCGGGACCAAGGTGCCGTCCACGATGAGTACGGCGTCTCTGGCGAAGCGGCGCCGGGGCTGCAGCGCCAGGAGCGGACCGAGGTGGTCGATGATGCGGTCGGCAGCGGACTTGGAGATACCGAACAGCGGGGCGAGCTGGCGCATCGTCAAGTTCGTGCGCCAGTACGCCGTGACCAGCAGTGTCCTGTCTGCCAGGGGCAGGCTCCACGGCCTGCCCCGGCGGGTGGCATCGCCCCCCGCGCGACGCAGCGCCGTCACCAGCTTCGTGAACTGGCGCGGGCTCAGCCCGGTGAACGGGACTATCCAGACACCTCAGGGTCCTAACTCGTCAAGCTGCGGGCCTCAGGCCGCCGTGTAGCCTGTCGATCTGTTCGAACGGGGTGAGGGGCCGAGGGTGCACGTCGAACGACCGCATGCTGCGATCCAGCTCCCTGAAGGGTCCTGGTGGGATTGGGACGTCGTCGCCTGGGATGGCGGGCAGCTCAGGCTTGCCGCTGGCCCCGACCTGTCCTACCAGCACAGCCTGGAGCTGGTTTTCGGCGATCCGTTCTTCGTCAGCTGCCCGTCCACCTTTCACGATCCGGTCTTCCGCGCACCGACACTGGACGAGCTCCTGAAAGTCACTCGTCAGCTCGGCGAGGAGCCGGCCGTCGTGGTCACCTTTGAGGCCGATGCAGGCGGGCAAGAGCCGGTCTCGTGCCTCATCGCCGCGGAGCGGCTCGACATCGTCCAGGGAACCGTCTTGCGGTACTGGCGCGAGGATGCAGGCCCCGATCAGCGCTTCGCTCCCTGGGTGCGGTCCCCCGGCCAGTAGACGGTCTCGGGCCACGCCCTCGAACAACGGTGAGCTCGTGGATAGCCTTGCCGGATGACTGACTCGGCCCCCGCCCAGCGCCCTTTGCCAACGTGGGACGAAGTGATCGCGTTGCGGGACTTCATCCACGGACGGACATACGCGGCTGCGGCCCCCACCATCCGACTCAATGGAGAACCGCCTCACGCCCCCGGATCCGATCTGGCGCGAGTGGCGGAGGTCAACGGAGCACTCTACGAAGTCACCTCCCACCTATGCAGTCGGCTGTATGCCGAGCTTGCGACAGGTCGCCCTGGGTCCGGCGCCGAAGCCTCGTGGGAGGCCCTCATCACGATCACTGCGTCCTGGCGCGATGACCCTGAGCTGCCTGCCTGGGTGCACGAGGTGTTGCCAGTCAAGCCGCGCTGACCGCGACGTCAGGCGGTGCGGGGAACGCGAACTCCTCATCGAAGACTTTTCGATTCTGGAGGCAGTGGTAGAGCTGGCCGATCATGCGGTTGAAGAGGTTGCGCTGGGCGGCGGCGTGCCAGTCTGCGCGGTTGTCGCGGCGGCGCCGGTAGTGGGCTTTGGCACCGGGCGATGCGCTGATCGCGGAGAACGCCCAGAGGTATCCGGCGTGGTTGAGGCGGTTGTTCTTCACCCAGCGTCGGGTGATGCTGGACTTCTTGCCGGAGGCTCGTGTGATGGGTGAGGCGCCGGCGTATTCCTTCAGTCCGCGGGCGTCGGCGAATCGTTGTCGGTCGTCGCCGATCTCGGCGAGCACGCGGGCGCCGAGCTGGGTGCCCAGGCCGGGGAAGCTGAGGATGATTTCAGCGTCTGGGTGCTGAGGAAATGCCTCTTCAACCGCCTCGGCGAGGTTGTCGGCGGCGGTGCAGGCGGCCTCCAGCTGAATCAGGAGAGCAAGCATCTGCTTGCCGAGCGCGTCCTCGACGAGCTGCGGCTGGTGGGCCCAGTCGGCCCTGAAGACCTCGCGAAGCCGTTCGGCGTCGGCTGCGATGCCGCGCTGGCGACCGGCCCGCTTGAGTGCGGCCTGCAATTGTGTGCGGGTAAGCCGAGCCGCCTTGGCTGGTGTCGGGGCCGCCTTCAACAACTCGTGCGCCTCGGGCCGACAGAGTCCATTTTTCCAGGATTCGACGGCTGTGAGAGCCGCCGGGTAGTACTCGCGCAACAGGGATCGAAGCTGGTTGGCGATCTGCTGCCGGTTCCACGTGGCGTCCTGCTGAGCACGGGCGAGGACGGCGACGGCGCGGGCCAGGTCGCTGTCCTGGGGAAGAGGGCGGTGGGCGTGCATATCGGTCCGCAGCACGTTGGCCAGGACCAGGGCATCGCCCGGGTCTGACTTCTTGCGCGAGACCGAATGACGGTCGCGGTATCGGGCAGCGGCCATCGGGTTGATCGCGAAGACTTGCCGCTTGCCGGTCCGCAGCACCGCGACCAGCAGGCCTCGGGATGTCTCGAGTGCAACCGGGATCGGGGATTCCTCTGTGTCGCCGTGATCAGCAAGCAGATCCAGCAGAACCTTGTAGCCAGCGGCGTCATCGGTGATGTGCCGCTTGGCCAGTAACTGGCCGCTGTCGTCAACCAGGGCAACGTCGTGCGCACGTTCCGCCCAGTCGATGCCGCAATAGATCAAGATCTTTCCCTTCCCCGCGTTTCAGGTGTCTGTACTGGTCACGAGCTCATGCGGAACCACGCAGCGACCTAATCCGAGGACTCGACACGGGGTCGGTCCGCCACCTCAGCAGCTGTTCGTGGCACCAGCTCACCGCACGGGCCCCGGTCTGCGTTGGAGCTGAAGCGGCTCGGGCATCACGAGGGGTCACCATGCAGCGGGCTCGCACCACAGACGCCAACGAGTGATCAAGAGAACCGTGTTGACGACGATGGTGGTCACGAGAGCGTCGGGCAACACCGCTCTGGATATAGGGATCAAGTCCCCTGACGGCTCAAGGCGCCAGCCCGACGCTCACGTGACCGCCATCGCGGCCAACTTCTACGGCTCGAACGGCCCTGCCGTACGTCCCAGAGGGCTGTCGCTACCACCGGATTAGGACGGCTCCGACGCCGTGATCACACCAGCCACAGCAAGATCATTCCACTGGGGTTGATCCCTCCAGCCGGTGAGGGCTTTCGGATGTGAAGGCGAGGATGTCGCGGACCGCTTCGCGCAGGCTGCCGAAGTGACGATGCACACCGTCTACCGCCGCAGGGGTGTTGACGCCCCACACCGTCATCCCGGCACGCAGCCCGGACTGCACCCCGGAGGGGGCGTCCTCAATGACCAGGCAGTTCTCCGGTTGGGCACCAAGTCGCGCAGCGGCCTGCAGATACGGCAGCGGCGATGGTTTGCCTTCCTCCACAGCGGCCGCATCCACGACAACATTCGGGACCGGCAAGCCCGTCCGTGCGAAACGTCCACGTACCCGGTGCTCATAGTTCGACGTCACCAACGCCCAGGCCCCGGGCTGCAGAGCACTCAGCAGCTCCGAGGCGCCGCCAAAGGCCGTATAGGCGCCGGAGCGGACGTCCTCGTCCTCCAGCTCGTGCAGTGCGGCAAGGCACTCCCCGGGGTCCTGGTCCGGAGCGACCTGCGCGAAGGTCTCCATCGGCCTCGTCCGCAGCGCCACTCGGTAGACCTCATCGGGGTCCAGTCCGTACCGCTCTGCCCACGTTCGCCAAACCAGGCGCTGATTGTCCACGGCATCGATCAACGTGCCATCGACATCAAACAGGACATGCCTCATCACACCATGAGGCGCCCCGAAGTTCTCGGACAGCGGTCCCCATAGGATCGAAGTCCAGAACGGCGGAGAGAGCACGTGGCACAGAAGCGTAGGAAGTTCAGTCCTGAGTTTCGGGACGAGGCGGTCAAGATGGTGGTCGTGGAGTCCCGCCCGATCGCCGAGGTCGCCCGAGAGATACAAGTGAACGAGGGAACGCTGGGCACCTGGGTCAGCCGGTACCGGCAAGAGCACGCCGGGGAGGAGCCTCCCCTGAACATCAGCGAACGCGCCCGCCTGCGCGAACTGGAACGCGAGAACCGGGAACTCCGTATGAAGACCGAGTTCCTGGGAAAAGCGGCGGCCTTCTTCGCCCAGGAATACCGGTGACGGAGAAGTACGAGTTCATCGACGGCGAGGCTGACAACTTTCCCGTGCAGCAGATGTGCACCTGGGCGGGAGTATCCACGTCGGGCTTCTACCACTGGAGGTCCAGGCCATTGTCGGCCACCGCGAAGCGCCGTGCGGAACTGAGGGCCGTCATCCTCAAGGTCTTCTCTGACTCTCAGGAGACCTACGGCTACCGGCGTGTCCACGCCGCGCTCCAGCGGATGAACGTGCAGGCCGGAGCGGAGCTGGTCCGCGCGCTGATGCGCGAGCTCGGCCTGGTGCCATGCCAGCCGCGGCCCTGGCGGGCGACCACGATCGCCGATGATGCGGCGCCGGCCACGCCCGACCTGCTGGCCCGTGACTTCACCGCTGACGCTCCCGGGCGCAAACTGGTCAGCGATATCACCTATGTTCACACCTGGGCCGGGTTCCTGTATCTCGCGACCGTCATCGACTGCCACACCAAAGCTGTGGTCGGCTGGGCGATGGCCGACCATATGAAGACCTCTCTCATATCGGATGCACTCGATATGGCAGTCCGGAACATCGACCTCGCCGAAGGCTGCGTATTTCATTCCGATCGCGGCAGTCAATACACGTCTCGGGAACTTCGTTGCAAGCTCCGCTCGTTGGGCCTGCGAGCGTCGGTCGGCCGCACCGGTGTTTGTTGGGACAATGCGATGGCTGAATCATTTTTCGGCGCCCTCAAGAACGAACTCGTGCACCGAACTACGTTCCCAACACGCGCACATGCCCACCGGGCGATCGTCCGCTACATCGAGATGTTCTACAATCGAAAACGCCTCCACTCCGGCCTCGGCTACAAGACTCCCGCAGAAGTCCACGCCGAGTACGAGGAGTTGCAGACGGCGGCATAAAGAGAACCCTCAACACCGCTGTCCGAGAAGCGCAGGGCCCCTCACCAGGACGGTCGGGTTCACTGATCACGCCTCGATCATGCCATCAGGCATTGAGCCGACTTTGCGGGACAAGCCTTAGCCTCGTGAAAGCCCGAGGCTAGTAGTGGACGCCCCCGCACGCAGGCGGCATGCACTGTCGTCGGTGTGTGCCTGCGCTGCAGAGCCGATCCGAGGTGATCCTGGACGAGGCCATCCGGGGGCCGTGCCGGCAACAGCCGGCTCGGAGGGCTGAACCGGATGCAGGCTGTCGAGCTGGATCGAACTGGTCGGGCTCGGCCGACGCAGGCCCGAAGTCCCCCCAGTCCCCGGCAGATTGGGGACTTCGGACGGCGAACCCCGCCCGGAGAGCTCTGACCGCGCAAGGTCTGGCAGATCCGGAGGCGTGAGGCCTGTCATCGGGATGCCCCCGGCGGGCAAGTCGCGCCGCGCGTTTAGCATTTGCGAAGAGAGATCATTGCTTCCAGGTCACGTCGAACAGAAAGAGCAACGCGCATGCACAAGTCCATACGTCGGGCGCTGATCGCCACCCCCGTTTCCGCCGCCGTATGCCTCGGCTTCGCCTTCACGGTCGGCGTCGGCACGAGTTCGGCCGCCACGCACAACGTGAGCCAGCAGTACGCCCAGGGCTCCATGTCGTACAACTCGGCCACCGACACTCTCACAGTCAAGGACCTCAAGAAGGACGGCCGCACCTTCGCCGTCAGTCTCTTCGGGCCCGCCGCGGACGGCGTCCATGTGTGCAAGGTGGGGGGCAAGGGCAAGTCCAAGACCTGCGACTTCAACTTCAACAGCGGTCGGCTGAACGTCCTGGTCTTCACCGAGCGGGGCGACCAGCACTGGGACATCGACAAGTTCCACATGGACGCCTGATCCACGGACCCGCGGACCGAGCCGTCGATCGCCCCGCTCCTCCTCCATCACCTCACTCGTCGTACGAGATCTTCCCCGGCGGTTGTCGTACCGGTCTTGGGCCTTGTCGATCGAACGAGGGTCGCGATGGGGTGGTCGTGGGGTGGTCGACGCATCCGACCGGGGCCTCCTGAACAGTTCGTCGGTGTCGAATCGCCGAGCATCAGGAGGCCCCTGATGTCGCAGTCTTCCGTGCCGCTGTCCGGGCAGCCCAACTCGGTCACCCGGGAGTGTGACTGCCTGGCTCACCAGTTCGGGAACGCTGCCGACAACCCGATGTGCGAGCGCCGGTACGCGACCGGTGCGATCCGCTACCGGTCGGTGGCGTCATTCGCTTTCTCGCTCGTCGGTTACCTCTGGCCGATGGTCGCCGCCGTTCTAACCGCGGTGCCCGCTCCTGAGCCCTCATAATCCCGGGCGCCATGGCGGTTAGTTACTCACCTGAGAAGTGCCTTCGGCTGGCGCGAGAGCAGGCTCTCGAAAGTCATCATTCTCGCTGGTCAGAGGCGCTTTCCGTGCAGCTGAACAGCTGCCAGACATCCCACCTCGTGAAAGCACGAGGTTAGACAGGGGCCCGGGCGAAACGCGTGAGCCCCGCCGCTCGGCGACGTGGGGTGCCGGTCCGAGCGGGCCCCCGAACAGGCAGAAGTGAGTGCTCGTCCAACTCCGCCGTTGCGCGCCCAGAAGGACTACGTTGCCGCTTTGAATGATTTCCGAGCGCTGACCGAGGGGCCCGCAGATGACTGAACGGGGCAAACGCGCCCAGCAATTCCACTCGCTGGGTTGCCCTGCGAGGTATCAACCTACGGGCGCTCACGACGGCGCCATCGAAGCGCTGGAGAGCTGATCGTGAAGGCGATTCCATTTCTCGTGTCGTTCATCACCACGGGGCGGCTGCACGGGCTGGGGATCGGCTCCAGCCTGAGTGAGGTTGACCGGGCGATCGATGCCAGCTTCATGGACGTGGTCGACAGCGGAGGTCTGTCGCTGCGCCGGGACTACGGATTCTTCGAGTTCTCATTCAACCCGGGGCCGGAGTGGGTGATGGCCAACTGCTCCATCGAGCTGCACAGGCTGGCCTCCGGTCCCGTCATGGGCGAGAAGTGGTGCAGGAGCATGCGGGTCGACTTCCCGCAGTACCTCGCCTGGGATGAACTGCGGGACGCGCTCTCCCGGACGCCGGAGGCTCCGGCCATGAAGGTCACCGACCAAGGTGGGTTCCTGGAGTACCGGGCAGCCGTGGCGGACGTGAACGTGTCCGTCATCGTGAGCGACGATAACGAAGAGCGTGGGGGGTCGCTGGGGCATGGAGATGTGTGGAGCGTCAGCGTGTGGGCCGCTGATCCGACGCCGTAAGTCGGCTCATTCCAGCGACAGTTCGGCCCATACCGTCTTGCCGACGACCCGGTCGGCCGTGCCCCACGCCGTGGCGAGTGCGTCGACCAGGAGCAGGCCGCGGCCCGTCTCCGCGTCGGGGGTTGGTGGCCTCGGGGACGGTTGGCGGTCGGCTCGGGCGTCCGAGACCTCGATGCGGAGCGTCAGCGGCCGGAGCGTGAGGCGCAGTTCGAAGTCGCGGCCCTGGACGCGGGCGTGGGTAACCGCGTTCGCTGTCAGCTCCGCGACGATCAGTGCTGCCGAGTCGGAGAGGTCGCTGCCGTAGGGGATGCCCCAGCCGTCGAGTTGGTGGACCGCGAGGCGGCGGGCCACGCGGGCGCCGCGGCGAGTGGCGCTGAAGCGTTGCGTGAACTCAGCCGTGGGGGTGGCGATTTCGGATTTCATGTCACCGAGCGTGACCGGTTCCCCGTACCCTGACCAGGAGGTTGATCGCGACTCTGGGTAACTGTACGGGTACGGACGGCGGGCTGTGCGGAACGTCGGTCGTCACCCGAGAAGGCGGTACGGCATGACGGAAGAGCGGCCGGAGCGGCCGGCCGAAGTGGATGGGACTGCGCATCTCTTCAGCGCTCTGGGTAAGCAGATCAAGGTGCTGCGGGAGAACGCCTCGATGAGCCAGCGGGAGCTGGGGGTTGCTGCGCACTGCGGGGAGGACCTGATCTCCGCGATAGAGCGGGGTGTACGGACTCCGCAGCCCGATTTCCTGGTGCGGGCCGATGAGTTGCTGTCGGCCGGGGGCGTACTCAAGGCAGCGGTGGAGGACGTACGGGAGGCCCAGGCGAAGGCGCGGACGCGGCATCCGGACTGGTTCCGGGACTACGCCCGGGCGGAGGCGGAGGCTGTCGCGCTGCACGACTACAGCAACCAGGCTGTGCCTGGGCTCCTTCAGACCGAGGAGTACGCGCGGGCCATCTTCACCCAGCGGCGGCCGCTGCTTGACGAAGAGACCATCGAAAAGCGCGTGGTCGACCGGCTTGCCCGGCAGCAGATTTTCGAACGCTGGCCCGCACCGACCTTCAGCTTCGTGTTGGAGGAGGCCGTGCTGAAGCGGCCGATCGGTGGGCGCACCGTTCATGAGAACCAGTTGCGTCGACTGCTGCGCATCGGGCGGTTGCGGACCGTAGAGCTTCAGGTGATGCCTTTGGATCGCGAGGAACACCCGAGCCTGGATGGTGCGTTCATCCTGCTGACGCCCAAGGGGCGGCAACAGGTCGCGTATACGGAGATCTACGGACACCCCCGGCTGATCACCGATCCGGAGGAGGTCCGCGTCTTCACCGAGCGCTATGGGATTATCCGGGCGCAGGCTCTCACCCCACGGGAGTCGCTGTCCCTGGTCGAGAAGATGCTGGGAGAACGATGAACACCACTGAGCTCAACTGGTACAAGAGCAGCTACAGCAGCGGCGAAGGCGGTGCCTGCGTCGAGGTCGCCACCGCCCCCGCCACCATCCGCATCCGTGACTCCAAAGTCACCGACGGCCCCCACCTCGCCGTCACCCCCGCAACCTGGTCCGCCTTCCTGGCGCACCCCGCGCTGCTCCCTCTGGATTAGCCCGCACGCGTGTCTCCCGGGCGCGGCCCGTCCGTATCGGCAGGCTCGGGGGGCGTGACCACTTCACGCCTGATCGCCGTCACCGTACTCACCGCCGCCGCACTGTTCCCCGCATATGCCGTGTACGGACCACGTAACGGGGAGCCCACCGTGCAGGCGCCCGGTGCGGCCGACGACCTCAGCGACTGCCTTGACGAGAGGCAGCCCGCGGCTGACGCAGTATCGGTGTCCTTCGGGTGCCGGGTCGACGCCTAGAGACCGGGTTTTGCTATCTGGGCTCGCCACGTGAGTCGTGCTCGGCGGCCAGGCCTGCCAGTCGGAGCCGCTCCCCGCCGACGGTCTTCTCCATGTCCTCAACTCCCTGGTGACTCACCGCCGTCGGTGCCCGTGCGGGGGCATACAAGAACCTGGCTAAACTGCACGCGACCACACGGCGTACGCGCCAGTAACAAGACTTTTCTGTCACGGGGAACGAGGGGCTGCCGGTACCGGAGGTAACGCGGCCCCTTGAGCAAGGAATTCATGTACCACAAATTCACATCGAGAATCGCGACGATCATCGTCGTGCTGTGCGTCCTGCTCGCAGGAGGCGCGGGAGCCGCCGGCAACGCTGCCGCCGCCGAGCGGGGGGACAAACCAAGTCTGGCAGAGATCGCGGCGAAGGTTTCGCGGTACGCAAACTGTGACCGCCTGCCGCTGTTGGAAAGGCCGGGCTGCCTCAAGGACTTCGCCGGGAAGGCCGTCAAACTCGGCATCGGCACGGCCCTGTTCCTGTACATCACGCAGGACGCCATGAAGGACCACGGCGCGAGCTTCACCGCTCTGAACAAAGAGCTGAAGGCACTGGGCGAACTGAAACCGGGCGACGTGGCGGACCCCACCAAGGCCCCTGATCCGGAACAGCAGTTGAAGCTCCTGGAGCAGGCGGTCAAGACGTTCAAGGCCGTCAAGCCGCACCTCGACGGCCTCGGCTCCGACATTGCCAAGGCCGACCGGCTGCTGGGCGCCCAGAGCGATTCCCTCCTGGCGCTGGCCATCCTGACCATCACGGTGGGCGACCACTACCCGGACTACGAGCCGAAGAAGTACCCGGCCGCCAAGCCGGTGTTCGACTTCAAGAAGGACCTCGCGGACATCAACGCGGCCTTCGACAAGATGAACCGGGGCTTCGCCCAGATGGACCGGGGCCTGAAGGAGATGAACGCGGGCGTCGCCGAGGTCAACAAGGGACTGAAGCAGGCCAACAAGGGCGTCTCCAAGGCCAACAAGGGCATGAAGGAGCTCAACGAGGGCATCGCCCAGGCCAACAAGGGCGTGCAGGAGGCGAACAAGCACGTCGCCGGTATCAAGAAGGGCGCAGAGAAGCTGCGCGAGATGCCAGGCATCGACTTCGACTTCTCCCACATCGGTGACACCTGGGGCTCGGGCTCGTCGGACGATGCCGAGCAACAGCGCCGGATGTCGCTGCTGCTGGATCTGCTGCCCGGCATCGGCGACGGCAAGGGCATCGTCGACGCGATCACCGGCAAGGATCTCGTGACCGGTGAGAAGTTGGGCACGCAGGAGCGGGTGCTCGGTTCGCTGTCGGTGCTGCGCTGGCTCAGGGCCGGCGGCAAGGCCCTCACGGCGGAAGAGGTCGGCAAGGCCCGCAAGAGCGGCGGCGCAGTCCCCTGCAACAGTTTCCCAGCCGGCACCCCGGTGCTTCTGGCGGACGGTTCCCATGTGCCCATCGAGCAGGTGCAGGTGGGCGACGAGGTCCTCGCCACCGACCCGGACACCGGCCGTACCGAGGCCGAACCGGTCACCGCTCTGATCACCGGAGAGGGCGAGAAGAACCTCGTCAAGGTCGATGTGAAGGCTGCCGACGGCAGGGGTGAGCGCACGTCCTCCGTCACCGCCACCGAGGGTCACCCCTTCTGGGGCGAGGACCTCAAGGAGTGGACCACCGCGGGCGACCTCAGGCCCGGCATGTGGCTGCGCACGAGCGCAGGCACGCACGTGCAGATCAGTGCCGTCGCGGCATGGACCGCGCAGAACCAGCAGGTCCACAACCTCACCGTCGCCGATCTGCACACCTACTACGTGCTGGCGGGCAACACCCCGGTCCTGGTGCACAACACGAGCCCTGGTTGCCGTGTGACGACGGAGACCCTGGATGAGGCCTGGTCGACGTGGAACACCCCGGCGAATCTTGAGCATGTCATCGACCCGCCCAAGCACGGGTTCGGGACCTTGGTCGCGAAAGCCGGAGGGCGAGAGGAGGCCCTGCGTGGGATCCTGGACAGCCTTCGCGGTGCGACAGACCTGCCGGTCGCGGGAAAATACGAGGTGGACCGACTTATCGCGGGCGAGGTGGTCACGATCCGAGGAGCCGTGGTGAACGGAGTCCCGCGGCTCGGCACGGCCTTCATTCCCGCGAAGTTCACGAGAAACTAGCGTCCGCCCTATCCGAAGGCACTGTGCCATGCCGATCGCAATGGATCCCCGCCCCCTGACCCAGGGGGAGCGGGCTGTCATCAATCTGATCCTCGCCAACGAGTTTCCCGGAGCGGCCGAGCTGCGGTCCCAGGTCGGCTTCGCGCGGGTGGTTGCGCAATGGGCAGCGGATTCGGCGAGCGTCGATCTGGAGGTGCTGGAAAGCGCTCCTCGTTCGCCGGTTGCCACGGGCGTCATCCCTGTGGACGCGACTGTCGTGGACGAGGCGGGATCACTCTTCGGCGAGATCCTGCTCTGGGCCACCGATGGATACCTGTCGGCGATCGAATACGCCTGGTACGGCGATGAGCCGCCCAGCGCGCTTCCGGACACCGGGGTGATCTCCACCGAAGTCCGCGCCTAGCACGTGATTGAGAACTGGGCTCCTGGCCACGCCTCACGCCGTGATGATCTCGGCGTGGGGCGTGTCGATCTCTCGGTGACGCACTCAGGGGAAGACCGACGGCAGCTCGCGGTGCACGGCCCGCACCTCGCCGCCCCTACACGTACTGCCCGAACTCGTCCAGCACCCGCAGTACCTCCGCCTCCCCCGCCGGTGGCAACTGCAGCACCACCTCCTCCACGCCCAGCTCCGCGTAGTGCGCCAGCTTCCCCGGCGTCGGCAGGACCGCGTACGGGACCACCTGCAGCTTCTCCGGGTCCCGGCCCGCAGCCGACCACACGTCCCGCAGCACCGGGAGCGACTGCGCCAGGCCCCGGCCGCCGATCGGGAGCCAGCCGTCCGCGTAGTCCGCGATGTGCGCGAAGAGCTTCGGGCCCGCCGCTCCGCCGATGAGGGTGCGCGGGCCGCTCAGCGGCTTGGGGTAGGCGTATGAGGCCCGTACGGAGCCGAACTCGCCCTTGTACGGCGTCGGTTGGCCCGCCCACAGCGCGCGCATCAGTGCCATCCGGTCCTGGGTCAGTTCGCGGCGCGTCGTCCATTCCACGCCATGGTCCGCGGCCTCCTCCCGGTTCCAGCCGAAGCCGACGCCCAGCGTGAAGCGGCCGCCCGACAGATGGTCGAGGGTGGCGATCTGCTTGGCCAGGTCGATCGGGTCGTGCTGGGCGACGAGCGTGATGCCCGTGCCGAGGCCGAGCTGCGAGGTGACCGCTGCCGCCTGGCCGAGGGCGACGAAGGGGTCGAGCGTGCGGCCGTACTCGGGTGGCAGTTCACCGCCCGCGGGGTACGGGGTCGTGCGTTCCACCGGGATATGGGTGTGCTCCGGCAGATAGAGCCCGCCGAATCCGCGCTCCTCCAGTTCGCGCGCCAGCCGTACCGGCGTGATCGTCTCGTCCGTGAGGAAGATCGTGGTCGAGATCCGCATACGGAACCTTCCGTGTCGTCTCTGGTGACCGCCCAAACGTATGCCGTACGGTGCCCCATGCCGAGAGCCCGGCATCAACGGGGAGGATCCACATCATGATGCGCCTGCGCGTCGCCACCACCGCACTTGTGCTGTCGGGGGCATTGCTGGCCGGGGCGCCCGCCGCCTCGGCGGCGTACGCACCCACCACCGCCGTAACCCAGCAGATCAGCACAGCGGCACCCGAAGCCGGTGCGGCCGTGGCGAAGACGTCGACCACCAGCACGGTCAGCACCGTCAGCAAGGACCGCAAGAAGAGCAAGAAGAAGAAAAAGAAGAAGAGCGGCCTCTCCGCCGGTCTGGTCATCGGCCTGATCATCGGCATCGCGGTGCTCGTCCTCATCGCGATGATGCTCATGCGGCGGAGCCGGAGCAGCGACTAAGGACTCGCGGGGCCTGCTCGGGCGACCGTCCGGGCAGGCCCCGACGCACGGAATCATCACGATTTGGCCTAATCCTCGTCCTGGACTGACCAACCGCTTAGCATGATGCCTTCCTGTACGGGTGGCGCCGGCGTCCGACGTCGGCGGTTGATCTCCGCGCTGCTGGAGGGCCCATGCACACCAGTCCCGTCTCCGTTCTCACCGTGCCCCCTCTCGCGGACACGTCGCCTCTCGAACTCTTCGACCATGCCTGCCGGAGCCTGCTCCGGCGCGGCACGGAGTTCACCGACACCGTGCTCGACAAGATCCGCGCCGAGGTCCCGTACTACGCCGACCCCGTGCTGGCGCCCCCCGACGTCCGCATGTGCGTGGACACCGGCATCCGCCACGCGCTGGAAGCCACGCTGGATCCGAGCAGGATCGCCGACATCGAACGGTTCACGAGAGAGCTCGGCATACGGCGCGCCGAACAGGGCCGCCCCCTCGACGAGGTGCTGCACGCCTACCGGGTCGCCGGCTCGGGGGTCTGGAGCGGGATCGTCGGAGCGGTGGAGCAGGACGACCTCGGGGACGCGCGGCAACTGGTGCATGTGGCCGAGCTGGTGTGGAAGAGCAACGACCGCGACGCCGTCATGGTCGCGGACGCCTACCGCCAGGTCGCCAAGGGCTTCGCCAGCCGGCACGGGGAACGAGTCCGGCTGATCCTCGCCGCGCTGCTGGAGAGCCGCAACGAACCCGAGTTCACCCGGGACGCGGCGGGGATCCTCGATCTGCCGCTCGACGGACGGTTCGCGGTGGCGGTGGTGAGAGCCACACCGCCGTACGGCCGCACCCCGGAAGGCGTCCCGGAGATCCGCGGCGTCCGGATCCTGCGCCACACCTGCGCGCAGGGCGATGTGCTCGTCGCCCACCTGGGCGATCGCCCCCTGGACTCGCTCGTGTCCGGACTGGAGGCCGGACCGGGGCTCCGTATCGGGATCAGCCCCGTCGTCCAGGGACTGGACAGCCTGCCCCGAGCGCGTGACATGGCCGGACTCGCCCTCGGCACCTGCCGCGCCGACGGCGAGATCGCCCGGCTCGACGCCCGCCTCCCCGACGGGCTGCTGATCTCGCGGCCCGACCTGTCCGCCGAACTGGCCCACATGGTGCTGCGGCCCCTGTACGACCTGGAACCCGCCGACCGCGACACGCTGTTCGACACCCTCCGTGTCTGGATCGAGAACGGCGGCTCCGCCGCGCAGGCCGCCCGGCACATGTACTGCCATCGCAACACCGTGCTCAACCGCCTGCGCCGCTTCGAGCAGCTCACCGGCCTGGTGCTGTCCCGCCCGCGCGATCTGGTGCAACTCACCCTCGCGCTCGATGCCCACCGCCTGTTCGGACCGGCTTCCGCGCTCGGCGCGTGCCTCGAGTGAATGGGCGCGTGAATGGGCATCAGCACACTGATCTCGTAGCGGCATTGGGAGTGGTGAACGGCGTGCGTCCAGCGTGTCGACGCGCCGTTTCACGCGTGTTCTGGTGAGCCCCCAGCACAGGGAACTGCCCACGCCCGCCAGGAGATCGCCATGGCATACGAGCACGCCCACCACCTGCATCAGCGGCCACGGCCGCCCCGCCCAGGCAGGTCCTTCGCCCTGGTCAACGGGCTGACCCTCGGCGTACATCTGGTGCTCGCCTGCTCCGCCGCCGACTTCCTCGGCAACCGCGTCTGGGGCGAGATCAACGTCGGCGTGCTGGCACTGCTTCTCCAGGGTTCCCTCCTGATGTGGACGGCGGCGCGATACGACCGCCGCAAGGACGACCGCGCCCCGCACCAGCAGGACGTGGAGCAGTACTGATGAGCCATGAAATCCCGCTCGCCGCGTCCGGCCTCCTGGACACCGACACACGCGCCCTGGTCCTCGCGGGCTTCCTGACGTTCATCGTCCCCATCCTGTTCATCTGCGTGCTCAGCGGCCCTGAGAGGGACCGGGTCAACGAGTTCTACACAGCCGGCCGCAGAATGCGTCCGATACGCGGGGCTCTCGTCCTGTCCGGCGTGTACCTGTCCGCGGCGACGGTGCTCGGCACCACGGGAAGTGTCGCGGTCTTCGGCTACGACGGCCTGCTCATCGCCCTGTGCACGGTGCTGTCACTCGGGGTGCTCCTGCTGCTCGCCACTCCCCTGCGCGAGCGCGCCGGCTACACCCTGGGGGACACCTTCGCCCTGCGGACCCCGGGGCCCGCCGTGAGAATCGCGGCCGCCGTCGTGACCTTGAGCGCATGCGTGCCCTATCTGGTCGTACAGCTCTCCGGCGCGGGAGTGACCACCACGACGCTGCTGGGACTGGCAGGTCCGGGCGCCGAGCAGACAGCCATCGTCATGATCGGCCTCCTGGTCGTCTGCGCCACGGTGTTCGGCGGCATGCGCGGCACAGTGGTGATTCAGGTCATCAAGACGGTGGTGCTGCTCGGCGCGGCCCTCGCTGTGACCGCCGTACTGCTCCACCGCTTCCACTGGAACACCGACTCGCTGATCGATGCCGCCGGGCGGGGCAGCGGCCGTCCCGACGGCCATATGCGTCCCGGCCTGCGGTTCGCGGGCAGCAGCAACCCGGAAGCCACCCTCGACTTCATCGGCCTGATGATCACCATCGTGCTGGGGGTGGCCTGCCTGCCGCATGTGGCCCTGCAGCTCAACACCGCTCCCGACGCGGCCACCGCACGCCGCACGGTGCGCCACACCATCGGCATCGTCGGCGGCTTCTGCCTCGCCACGGCGCTGATGGGCCTGGCGGCCGCCGCGCTGATCGGCGCCCCGGCGATCATGGCCGCGGATCCCGGGGGCAACAGCACCCTGCTGCTGCTCACCAGCGAGCTGGCGGGCGGCCCGTCCACCGACGCGGACGGAGCATTTCTCGTCGTACTGGTCTCCTCCGCCGTCTTCCTCACCACGCTGGCCGTCGTCGCCAGCGTCACCCTGGCGGCCGCGGGGGCGGTCGCCCATGACCTGTACACACATGTCCTGCGCAAGGGACGCACGACCGAGGGCCGGGAGGTGGCGGCCGCTCGCCTGGCATCCGCGGGCGTCGGACTGCTGAGCATCGCCCTGGCGGTCTGGTGCCAGGGATGGAACGTCCTGTTCCTGTCGGCTCTCGCCCTGGCGGTGGCGGCCTCCTGCCTGCTTCCGGCCCTGGTGTACTCCCTGTTCTGGAGCCGCTACACCCGAGGCGGCCTGCTCTGGACGCTGTACGGAGGCCTCTTCAGCGCGATTGGACTGCAGATCTCCGGCCCGGTCTTCACCGGAAACCCCTTGGCGCTCTTCCCCGACTGGCACCTCAACTGGTTCCCGCTCCAGACGGTCGTCCTCGTCTCGATGCCCGTGGCCTTCCTTCTCGGCCTGGTGGGCAGCCTCGTGGGACAGCGGCGGGTGCGGCCGGTCGCGGAGACCGCAGGGGTATGAGTTCGGCAGAGCACAACCGCAACGGCCGAAACCCCTCCCCGAAAGGCCTGCGCAACCCGCGAACCCCTTCCCCTTGCACGGCAGTTCACGGCTCAATACGAGGGTTTGAGTACACCACTCCTGTCCCCCTCACTCACCCCGGGGAGCCGACGGCATGTGCAACGACGGACACGCACAACACGCGATGGACAGACGAGGACTGCTCGTGACGGGAGCCGCTACGGCGCTTACGTTGGGCACTGTGAGCTTCGCGAACGCCGCACCCAACGACGGCGGGCCGACCGCCGCCGAACCGACCAAGGTCGTGCGCGGCACACTGCCGCCCGGCTCCCCCGACTTCGTCTATCTGCCGGTCGAGATCCCGAAGGGCGTACGCGAGATCCACGTCGCGTACACCTACGAGCGGCCCGTCGTCCCGCCCGGCACCCAGGGCAACGCGCTCGACATCGGCATCTTCGACGAGCGCGGCACCGAGCTGGGCGGAAAGGGTTTTCGGGGCTGGTCGGGCGGGGCGCGCACGGAGTTCTTCATCCGGGCGGACGAGGCGACGCCGGGCTACGTCCCGGGGCCCGTGCGGGCGGGCACCTGGTACATCGCGCTGGGGCCGTACACGGTCGCGCCGCAGGGTCTCGCGTACGAAGTCTCCATCACGCTGCGGTTCGGTGAGCCCGGCACCACCCCCAGGCCGGTCTATCCGCCGGAGCGGGCCAAGGGGCGCGGCCGTGCCTGGTACCGGGGTGACTGCCATCTGCACTCCTGGTACTCCGACGGCAAGCGCACCCCCGCCGAGATCGCGGAACTCGCGCGTGCCGCCGGGCTCGACTTCATCAACACCTCCGAGCACAACACGCACTCCTCGCACGCCCACTGGGCCGACCAGGCGGGCGACGACCTGCTGATCCTCACCGGCGAGGAGGTCACCACGCGCAACGGCCACGTGGTGGCGCTCGGCATCGATCCCGGGACGTTCGTCGACTGGCGCTACAGGGCCAAGGACAACCGTTTTGGCCACTACGCGCGCCAGATCAGGCGGGCGGGCGGCCTGGTCGTCCCGGCCCATCCGCACGCGACCTGCATCGGCTGCAACTGGAAGTTCGGGTTCGGCGAGGCGGACGCGGTGGAGGTGTGGAACGGCGCGTACACGCCCGACGACGAGGTCTCGCTCCAGGCCTGGGACAACACGCTGGTCGCGGCCGCACGCTCGGGCAGGCGCTGGACACCCGCGATGGGCAACAGCGACGCGCACCGCTCGCCGGACCCGGTCGGCACGCCGCAGACAGTGGTCCTCGCCGAGGCCCTGACGCGGGAGGCGATCCTGGACGGCATCCGCGCGGGGCGTTCGTACGTCGCCGAGTCGAAGGCGATCACGCTGTCCTTCTCGGCGGCGGGCGGCCGCGGGCAGCACGCGGACATCGGCGAAAGGCTCCGGGCCGACGACGACACCCCCGTGACGGTACGGCTGGAGGTGACGGGCGCGCCGGGCTGCTCGGTGCGCTTCGTCACCGACCAGGGTGTGCTGCACACGGTGACGCTGCCGCCGGAGGGAGCGGGCACGGTGGAGTGGCGGACGACGCCGGAGTACGCGACGTATGTGCGGGCGGAGGTCCGGCACGCGGTGGTGGTTCCGGGTCTGCCGGGGCCGCTGGCGGCGTTCACGAACCCGATCTTCCTCGGCGCCTGACCTACTGCGAACTCGTCGGAACGAATCGCCGGTTCGGCTCCTCTGTGGGGTGACGCATCCGCTCACCGAGGAGGTTGTGATGGAGACGAACCGGCGGACCGCCGCCCGCGCCGTGGCGGCCGTACTGACCGCCGACGGGCTGCTGCACGTGCTCTGGGCGACCGGCAGCCACTGGCCGGCGGACGACACGAAAGCCCTGTCGTACGCGGTGCTCGGCGCCGATGTGCCGTTCACCCCGCCCGTGCTCCTGCCGCTCGCCGCAATGCTGTTCACCGCGGCGGGCCTGGTGACCGCACGGGCGCGGCGCCGCGGCCGACTGCTCCAGGCGGCCACGGTTGCCGTCGCCTGCGGTACGGCGCTACGTGGGCTGGTCGGTCTGGGCTGGGCCTTCGGGCTGCGCGCGGGCCTCGACGAGGGCGCGGGAGACACCTTCTACTGGCTCAATCTGGCGCTCTACACTCCGCTGTGCCTGGCTCTGGCGGCCGCGGCACTGCGCGTGGCGAGGGGGTCCGGCGGGTCGGGCCGGATCAGGGAGCGGAGTTGAGTGACGACGATGTCGAGCGGCTGGTGCGCGCCGCCCAGCGCGGCGACACCATCGCCATGAACGAACTCCTGGACGTCCTCACCCCGTACGCGGGCCGCATCTGCACCCCGATCGCCCTGGCCGACGGCCCGGACGCCGTCCAGGAGACGCTGGTCGCCGTCTTCCGCGGACTGCGTTCCCTGAAGGAACCGGCGGCGCTGTACGGATGGGTGCGGGCGATCGCGTGCCGGGAGGCCGTACGGGTGGCCCGCAGGTCGGCCCGTGCCGTACCGGTCGATCTCGCAACCCTCCCCCAGCGGGGCGATCCGCAACTCGCCGCAGACATCGGGGACGTACTGACCCGGCTCTCGCCCGAACACCGGGCGGTCCTCGTCCTGCGGGACATCGAGGGCTTCGACGAACAGTCCGCGGCCGAACTGCTCGGCCTGCGCGTAGGCACCGTCAAGTCACGGCTGCACAGGGCCCGGGACTCCTTCAGGAAGGCGTGGTCATCATGACGACCGCCAACTGGCCGCCCGCCGCGGACCTCGACCCGGTGCGGCGGCTGCACGCGCTGGCCGCGGGCGTACCAGGCGCCCTGATCACCGAGGGCGAGATCGAGGCGGACTATGCCGAGGTCTGGCCGCTCCTGGCCGACCTGGACGGCGAACTCGCCCGCCTGGTCCCGGACATGCGCGGCCTGCGGGTGACCCGGATCGACGGCGACCGCGTCCAGGCGGTGGCGCGGAGCCGCTTCGGCCCGCGGGCCCGCTTCGACGGCGTAATGCGCCCCGGCTGGATCTGGCTCCAGAGCCGCTTCATCCTGATGGGAGTGGCGGCAACCCCCAGCGGCGAGGGCCGCACCCGGGTCGCCTTCACGGGCGGCATCCGCATCCCGGGCCGCGCCGCACTGATCCCGGTGGGGGTGGGGGGCGCGGGGCGCAGGGTGCTGGGGCGGCTGGAGGCGCGGGTGGGTTCCGGGCGAACGGGGTGAGAAGGGATAGGCCCGGCTTGCACCGAAATCCCCGCAGCGTCCGCACATTCGGTTCCCTCGCTCCGGTGGACTGCCGCCCGGTGCGGCTCGACGCCCCATGCCCGTCACTCACACGAGTGATCCACCCCAACTCAGCTGGCGCATATGCCAATTCACAGTGCAGGCTCGGACTGAACGACCCACGGCTGCTCCTCGCCGAGCGTGACATCCACCGGCTTGCACCAGCTGTCGACCGCCGGCTGGAACGCGGGATCGCCCCCAAAAGGCTACGACGCCAGAACTGCAACCCCTGTGAAAGTTTCCCCGACCATCCCGCTCGAAGGAGCGCGAAGTGTACACTTTCGCCATGAACGAGACGCTGCCCATCACCGAAGCTCGCGCCCGGTTCGGCTCACTCGTCCGCCGGGCTTCGCACGCCCGCGAGCGCATCACCATCACCGATCACGGTCAGCCCGCGGCCGTATTGATAAACCCGCAGGAACTGGCCGACCTTGAGGACGCGTTGGCTCTCGCGGAGTACCGGGCGGAGAAAGCCGCGGGTACGTTCGTCGGTGTCCCCCACGAGGAGGTCGGCTCTCGACTGGGCCTGGGGCGTGAGTGAGCCATCAGATCATCTGGCGGCTGCGGGCAACCGACACCGCGACGCGCTTCCTCAAGGACGACCCCGACGGCCTGAGGCAGGTCTACGCCGTGGTTGACCTGTTGGCGGACGACCCACGTCCGTCAGGCTCAGCCGAGTACGGCTCACCGAATCTGCGCCGCCTGCACGTCGGCCAGTACCGCGTGATGTACGAGATCGCCGACGGGACGATCACCATCGTGGTCATTCACGTCGGCCGCGTCAGCTGACCACGACCGCCCTGTGGGCGCCGGCTCAGCCCGGCCACACCACCGCCTGCAGTTCGCTGTACGCGTGCAGCGCGTACGAGCCCACGTCCCGGCCCACGCCGCTCTTCTTGAACCCCCCGAACGGCGCCTCCATGTTCCGGCCGATCGTGTTCACGCCGACCCCGCCCGCCCTCAGTTCCCCGGCGACCCGGAAGGCCCGCGCCACGTCCCCCGACCAGACGTAGTCGATCAGGCCGTAGTCGCTGTCGTTCGCCAGCGCGACGCCCTCGTCCTCGTCGTCGAAGGGGACCACGACCACCACCGGGCCGAAGATCTCCTCCCGCACCACCCGCATGTCGTTCGTGCAGTCCGCGAAGAGTGTCGGGGCTACGTAGAAACCCTTCTCGAACGCGGGACGTTCGCCGCCGGCGACGAGGCGCGCGCCTTCCTTCCTGCCCAGTTCGATGTACGACTCGACCCGGTCGCGGTGCGCCGCCGAGATCACCGGGCCGACCACCGTGCCCTGTGCCGCCGGGTCGCCGACCTTCATGTACGTCAGATAGCCGGTCAGCTTCTCGACCAGGACGTCGTAGATCCCGCGCTGCGCGATCACCCGCGTCGGCGCCGTACAGATCTGGCCGCTGTAGAAGGAGAACGTCGTGCCGATGCCCATCACCGCCAAGTCCACGTCCGCGTCGTCGAAGACGAGCGCCGCGCCCTTGCCGCCCAGTTCCATCAGCTGGCGCTTCATCCCGCGGCCGCAGACCTCGGCGATGCGCTGCCCGACTGCCGTCGAGCCGGTGAAGCTGACCATGTCGACGTCCGGGGAGTCGACCGCGGCCTCGCCGACGGCCGGCGCGGAACCGGTCACCACGTTCACGACGCCGGGCGGTGCGCCCGCCTCCGCGAGGGCTTCGGCCAACTTGTAGACGGACAGGGGGTCCTGCGGGGCGGGCTTCACGACCACCGTGTTGCCCATGGCGAGCGCGGGCGCGACCTTGCCTGCCGGGTTGGCCCAGGGGTTGTTGTACGAGGTGATGCAGGTGACGACGCCGACCGGGCGGCGTACGGCGAGCGCCCCGAAGACGCCCGCCTTCCCCATCGGTCCTGCTGCGTTGATCTGCGGCGGCAGCCCCTGCTCCACCGGTTCCAGCGCGCCCTTCGCGTACCGCCTGAAGCGCGCCGCACCCACCGCTACCTGCATACCGCGCGCGGTGGCGGTGGTCGCACCGCTCTCGGCCCGGGCGAGCGCCGCGTAGGGTTCGGCCTCGCGCTGGATGACATCGGCGGCCGCGTCCAGGATCCGGGCCCGCTCCTCCGGTTTGGTGCGCGACCAGACGGTGAAAGCCTCGCGGGCGGCGGTGGCCGCGGCGTACACCTGCTCCCGGCTCGCTTCGGGGGCCTGCCCGACGACCTCCTCGGTCGCCGGGTTGACGACGTCGTAGTACCCGCCGTCGGGCTCGGCCCACTCCCCTCCTATGAACAGCCTCTGCGTCACTGGGTACTCACGGTCCTTGTGTCGCGGCCCGACCTGAGCACCGTGCCCGGCACCGCGCCCGTCACCTCGTCGTCCCGTATCGTCTCGACGCCGTTGACGCGCACCGACACGATGCCGATCGCGCGCGAGTCCAGTCGGGGGCTGTCGCCCGGCAGATCGTGCACGAGCGTGGCCGGGCCCGCCTCGATCCGCTCGGGGTCGAACAGCACGAGGTCCGCGTGCCAGCCCTCCTGGACGCGGCCGCGTTCGCGCAGGCCGAAGAGCTGCGCGGGGTCGTCGGTCAGCATCTTCACGGCTTCCTCCAGGCCGAGCAGCCTGCGGCCGCGCAGACAGTCGCCGAGGAAGCGGGTGGTGTACGGGGCACCGCACATCCGGTCCAGGTGCGCGCCCGCGTCGGAGCCGCCGAGCATGACGTCCTCGTGCTGCCAGGTCTGCTGGCGCAGCTCCCAGGAGGCCGGGTCGTTGTCGGTCGGCATGGGCCAAAGGACCGTACGCAACTGGTCGTTGGCGCAGATCTCGACGAGGCAGTGGAAGGGTTCCTGGCCCCGCTCGGCGGCGATGTCCTTCACGACGCGTCCGCGCAGGCCCTCGTTCTCCCTGGAGTACGTGTCGCCGATGACGTACCGCCCGAAGTTGGCCAGGCGCCGGAAGACACCGGCCTCCTTGCTGTCGGCCCGGCGGAGCATCTCCTCCCGTACGGCCCGGTCGCGCAGCTTCTCGATCCGCTCGGGGACGGGCAGGCCGAGGATCTCGCCCCAGCCGGGGATGAGGTTGAGCGCGCAGAAGGTGCCGAGCGACATGTTCATGGGGGTGAGGATCGGCATGGTCAGGGCGACGATGCGGCCGCCGGCCTTACGGGCGCGCTCACTCGCCACGAGCTGGCGCGGCACCCGCTCGGGCACGGACGCGTCGATGGTCAGGACGTTCCAGTTCAGCGGCCGTCCGGCGGCCGCGGTCATCTCGACGAAGAGGTCGATCTCCTCGTCGGCGAACTGGTCCAGGCAGCCCGCGACGATCGCTTCGAGCTGGGTGCCCTCGTGTTCGGCGACGGCCCGGGACAGCGCGAGGAGTTCCTCCGGCTTCGCGTGGCGGGAGGCGACCGGCTTGCCGTCGCCGTCGGAATGGGTGGACGACTGGGTGGTGGACAGCCCCCATGCGCCCGCGTCCATCGCGTCGTGGAAGAGCCTGAGCATCTCGTCCAGCTGCCCGGGCGTGGGCTGCCCGCCGACGGCGTCGGGTCCCATGACATGCCTGCGCAGGGCGCAATGCCCCACCATGAAGCCCGCGTTGACGGCGATCCGCCCCTCCAGGGCGTCCAGATACTCCCCGAAGGTGTGCCAGTTCCAGGGCGCGCCCTCCTCCAGGGCGACCAGGGACATGCCCTCCACCTTGGACATCATGCGGCGGGTGTAGTCGGCGTCCTCGGGACGGTCGGGGTTCAGGGGCGCGAGCGTGAAGCCGCAGTTGCCGCCGGCGACGGTCGTCACGCCGTGGTTCATGGAGGGGGTCGCGTACGGATCCCAGAACAGCTGCGCGTCGTAGTGCGTGTGCGGGTCGACGAACCCGGGGGTGAGGATGAGCCCGGACGCGTCCTCGCTCGTCGTGGCCGCCTCGTCGAGGGTCCCGGGGGCGGCGATGACGGCGATGCGCCCGTCCCGTATCCCGACGTCGGCGACGTACGCGGGGGCGCCCGTTCCGTCCACGACGGTCGCCGAGCGGATGAGGTGGTCGAGCATGACGGTCCCTTCAGCGCGGTGTTGGTCGTCCTGGTTGTCCTGGCTGTCTTGGTTCTCGGCCGTCCTGGCCGTCCTGGCCGTCCTGGCCGTCCTGGCCGTTTCATGGCTCCGGCCGGGGCGCGTGCGGCAGGCCGCTGCCGACGGGCACCCGGCCGGAGCCCGGGGACGGCGGTCCGGGAGGCCGCCGCCGTTCTGTGGGGGCGGGGGGTTTTCCCCTACCCGCCCTCCCCCAGACCCGGATG
This sequence comes from Streptomyces sp. NBC_00885, assembly GCF_045207475.1. NCBI lineage: Bacteria > Bacillati > Actinomycetota > Actinomycetes > Kitasatosporales > Streptomycetaceae > Streptomyces > Streptomyces sp. NBC_00885. The sequence continues at coordinate 4,782,354 of NZ_CP108796.1, read as the reverse complement.
CGACCTTCGGCCGCATGTCCTCAAACGCCGGACGGGCTGAATGTGCGGCCCTGCCGCACATCCAGCCCCGCCGGCGATTGAGGCGCGGGGTCTGGGGCGGAGCCCCAGTTCGGGAAGGGGCGGGGTGGGGAACAGGCCCGCCGCAGGCGCAGCCGGACCCTCAGCCCGCCGCCCCGCGGAAACGCGTCGTCCGGTGCACCGGATCCGTGTCGATCTTCGGGATCACGTGCTCACCGATCAGCCGGATCGACTGCAGCGTGTCCTCCCGGGAGATCCCGATCGGCATCCCGAACGACAACTGGTCCGCCCCCGCCTGCTCCCACCTCTTGCACTGGCGGAAGACCTCGTCCGGATCACCGCAGATCAGCAGCTCCTCCGCGATGAGCAGCTCGATGATCTCCTCGTTGAACTCGGGCAGGGTCTCCGGCCACACGGGGAAGCCCTCGGGCCGCGGGAAGGTGTCGTGGTACCGGAAGACCAGCGACTGCAGGTAGTGCAGCCCGCCGCCCGCCGCGATACGTACCGCCTCCTCGTGCGTCGGCGCGCAGATCGCGGTCGACGTCACCATCACGTTGTCGTTGACGAAGTCCCCGACCGGCTCGGCCTCGATGATGGCCGTCTTGTACTGCTCCAGCACCCACTCCATGTCGGAGACCTTCTGGACGCTGAAGCCGAGCACGCCGAGGCCCTTCCTGGCCGCCATGGCGTACGACGGCGGCGACCCGGCGGCGTACCACATGGCGGGGTGGGACTTCCCGTACGGCTTGGGCAGCACTTTGCGCGGCGGCAGCGACCAGTGCTTGCCCTGGAAGCCGACGTACTCGTCCTGAAGCCACATTTTGGGGAACTCTGCGATGGTCTCTTCCCAGAGTTCCTTGGTGTAGTTCATATCGGTGACGCCCGGTATGAACCCCAGGATCTCGTGCGAGCCCGCCCCGCGCCCGGAGCCGAACTCGAAGCGGCCTTCGGAGAGATGGTCGAGCATGGCGACCTTCTCGGCGACCTTCACGGGGTGGTTGACGGGCGCCAGCGGGTTGAAGATGCCCGAGCCCAGATGAATCCGGTCCGTCGCGTGCGCGAGGTAGCCGAGAAAGACATCGCTGGCCGACAGGTGGGAGTACTCCTCCAGGAAGTGGTGCTCGGAGGCCCAGGCGTACTTGAACCCGGACTTGTCCGCCTGGATGACGTACTCGGTCTCCTCCATCAGCGCCTTGTGCTCGGCGAGCGGGTCGGTCTCGGCGCGCTTGCCGACGTATCCCTGTACAAAGAGCCCGAATTCCAAGGGGGTTCACCACCGTCCTGATGTTTCTGACGAACCGTCAGATCTGGATGAGCCCGACTGTTCCACCGCGCGGGTGAGCCGTCAATAGCTGACGCATCGTCAGGCACGCTCAGAAAAGGCTCACTCCGGCCAGCCAGCCGCCGTCGATGACGAAGGGCTGTCCGGTGATGTACGAGGAGTCCTCGCCGCTCAGGAAGAGCGCCAGCCGCGCCACCTCCTCCGGCTGCCCCACCCGGCCGAGCGGCACGAGCTTCTGGTACAGCGCACCCACCGCCGCCGGGTCCACGCCGTCCGGATTGCTCATCGGGGTGTCCACCGCGCCCGGGCAGATGGCGTTGACGCGTATCTTCTTCGCGGCCAGCTCCAGCGCGGCGACCCGGGTCAGGCCGAGGATCGCGTGCTTCGTCGCTGCGTACGCGCCCACGCCCGCCATGCCCGTCAGGGCCGTGTACGAGGCGGTGTTGACGATCGTGCCGCCGCCGGCGGCCTCGATCTCCGGCGCGAGGGTGCGCATGCCGAGGAAGCAGCCGATCTGGTTGACCTGGATGATCTGCTGGAACTCCTCCAGCGGCGTGGAGACCAGCTCGTTGAAGCGCAGAATGCCCGCGTTGTTGACCAGCCCGTCGATCTTCCCGAACGCGTCCTTCGCGGCGGCGACGGCGGCCCTCCAGTCGTCCTCCCGGCCGACGTCGAGACGGAGGTAGGTGGCCGTGCCCTCGCCCAGCTCCTTGGCGAGAGCCTCGCCCTGGTCGTCGAGCACATCGGCGAGCACCACCCGGGCACCCTCGGCCGCGAAGAGCCGCGCCTCCTGTTCGCCCTGGCCGCGCGCCGCGCCGGTGATCAGGACCACGCGTCCGTCGAGCTTTCCCATGCCAATCTCCTCGGTTCAGGTGCGGGGTCGGTTCAGATGCGGTCGGTCCAGATGCGGTCGGTCCAGGTGCTGGGCAGTTCCGGTGTCAGTTCAGGTGCGGCGCCACGTCGGCGCCGAACGCCGAGATCTGGTCGGTGAGTTCACTTCGGCTCCGGCTGCGGAAGCGGACCTGGATCTGGTGCACGCCCATCGCGGCGTAGGCGCGCAGCGACTCGGCGATGGCCTCGGGCTTTCCGCTGACGGTGCGGCGTCCGATCTCCCAGTCCGCGTCGCCCACATACAGCGGCTCGGTGATCGCCCCGATCTCGATGGGCGCGGTGATGCCCGCCGCTTCTCTCAGGGCCTTCAGCTTGGCGATCTGGTCGGGAAGCCTGGTACGGGGGTCACCCTGGGGCAGCCAGCCGTCGCCGCGCACGGCGGCCCTGCGCACGGCGGCCGGCGAGGAGCCGCCGACCCAGAGGGGGATCCGGCACTGGGCGGGCCTGGGCCGCTGCCCGAGCCCGCTGAAGGAGAACCGCTCCCCGGCGAACTCGGGAAACTCCTCCTCGCCGAGCGCCGCCCTGAGCGCGTCGATCGTCTCGTCGAGTACGGCCCCGCGCGCGGCGAAGTCGACGCCGAGCGCCTCGAACTCCTCCTGGACATGCCCTGCCCCGACCCCGAGGATCAGCCGCCCGCCGGAGAGATGGTCGAGGGTGGCGTACTGCTTGGCGCTCACGAGCGGGTGCCGCAGCCCCACGACGGCGACATGGCTGAGCAGCAGCACGCGCTCGGTGATCCCGGCGAGGAAGGCGAGCGTGGCGACGGGGTCGTACCAGACGGTGGACATGGCATCCGCGAGCCGCCGCGGGATGGCGACGTGATCGCAGGTCGCCAGGTAGGTGAATCCGGCCCGGTCGGCGGCCCGGGCGATCTCTGCGAGATCCTCGGCACCGGCGGCGGCCTCCCACGGCTCCGCGTAGATGGTGCTCTGCGACTGGACCGGGAGCTGCATTCCGTACGAGAGCTGCCCCTTGGGCAGTACCTGCACGTGCACCGTGCGCCTCCTCCGCCTTGGCCTGACGATCCGTCAACCGGCTGGACGGGGCCCATCGTCGTACCTGACGATCCATCAGACAAGAGGTGGGCGGGCGGCAACCGGTCTCAGGTCACGTCGAACCCCAGCGCGGTGGCGATGACGGCGGCCTGCTCCAGGTCGATCTTCGCGCCCGCGAGCTCCACGGTCAGCGGGTCGAGCGCGGAGAGGTCGCTGCCCCGCAGATCGGCACCTATGAGCTTCGACCCGTGCAGCAAGGCCCCGGACAGATCGACCCCGACGACGCTCGCCCCCTCCAGCCGGGCGGCGGTCAGATCCGCCTCCCGCATCCGCACACCGTCGAAGACGGCCTTGCGCAGATCGGCACCGGGCAGCGCGACGTACGACCAGTCGCCGCCGGTCACCGAGATCAGGCTGAAGGTGCACTGCTGGAAGACACTCCCGACGGCCTTGCACTGCTCGAAGCGGGTGTCGAAGAAGGAGCACCGTTTGAAGGTGCAGTTGGTGAAGGCGGCATGGGTGTGCCGGGAGGCATTGAAACGCACCCCGAAGAAGGTGCACTCGTCGAAGATCCCGCCGTCGTCGACGACCTCGGTCCAGTCGGTGTCGTAGAAGGTGTGCCGGGTGAATCTCTGTCCGGACAGATCGCGTCCGTACCAGTCCTCGTCCCTGATGACGACGTCTTGGTCGGAGGGCTTGTGCGAGAGGGGGTCGGCGTTGGCTCGCTCGCGTCTGTTGGACATGCTTCCGATTGAACACCGGGCCACTGACAACGGCCTCTCAGCCGAGCAGGGCGTAGACCGTGCTTGCCCGCGCGACCACGTCCGGCGACCCTTCGGCGGTCAGGGTGATGTCGGCGAACGCCATGCGCTTGCCGAGCTTGGTGATCCGGGCGTCGACCAGCACATCCGCGTCGAGGACGGCCCGCTGGAAGCTGGTGGACTGCTGCACGGTGGTCATCGGCACGTACGCCCCCCGCGCCGAGGCGACCGCGATCACGGTCGCGGTGTCGGCGGCGGCCATGAGCGCCTGCCCGGACATGCCCCCGCCCTCGCGGGCCAGCCGGCCGGACCAGGGCAGCCGCAGCACGGCATGCGTCTCTCCGGTCTCGGCGACCGTGAGCCCGAGGTCGAGCACCCAGGGGGCGAAGTTGTCGGCGAGGATCTTTTCGGCGTCGGTAAGGCTCAGCGTCATGTCCTGAATGGTGACGGTGGGGGCGGCGCGCCACAACGCCGCGGGCGGCTGAAGCAGTGCTACGCCGTGCGGCTCTCGATTCGTCGTCGCTCGAGCACGTACGCAAGGGCGTTGAGGGCCAGCATGGTTCCTGCGAGTGGCGGCTGAATGGGAGGTACCCAGTCCCCATCGACGAGCGCGGTGCCAGGGTAGAGGATCGCCGACAGCTGAGTGATCCAGTACACCGACGCCGCACCGACGATGACTTGAAGCCGGAAGGGTGACCAAGCGTCGCGGTGCACCCACAGCAGGTACAGGCCCATAAGCCCGAGCGCGGCTCCCATGCTCATGGTCTGGGCGTTGTGGAACTTGGCGTGAGGTGGCCAGTCGGGGTTGTAGATGTGGGTTTCGTTCCAGTCGGCGAGGTATGCGCCGGTCATGGTGACGAGTGAGGTGAGGGTGAGCAGGGCTCGCCCTGTGGTGAGCTTGGGCATGGGGTTCTCCGCAAGGTGTGTTGTTCCTTCGTCGCCGAGGGGCAGTTCAGGTGACCCCACCTCGGCAACGGGCGCCGGGTTCCCGGCGGACGGTCAGGCGGCGAGCTGCTGGCTGACCTTCTCGGCCTGCAGGCGGGCCCGCTCGTGTGCATCGGCCAGGGATGCCTGGTGAAGCGGGACGAGATGGGCCATCGCCGGGGCCACGGGCGCCATCGTCAGCTCAGGAGTCAGTGCGGTCACATCAAGACCGAGAGAGTCTCCGAGGATCAGCTCCAGAGCCGGCACGACGAAGTCCTTGCCGTGATGAGGAGCACCAGGGCTGTAGCCACCGCCGCGGGCGGAGATCAGCAGGGCCGGACGATCGGCCGCCGCAGGCCCTTCCGAGAGCCCAAAGGTGCGGCCCTTGACGATGATCTGGTCCAGCCATGCCTTGAACACTGAGGGCATCGTGAGGTTGTACATCGGCACTGTGAACAGGTAGGCGCTCGCTCCGAGGAACTCGTGGATGAGTTCGTCCTGTACGGCGGCGGCCGCGGCCTGTTCCGGAGTGTGCCGGGCAGGGTCAGTGCCCCAGACCGATATGCCCGCGGCGCTCAGGTGAGGCACAGGCGAGGTGGCCAGGTCCCGGTGGACGACCGGCCCGTCCCAGGAGTCGCGGAAGGACTGGGCGACCTGGCGCGAGACCGAATTGGCCCCGAGCGAAGAGGAGTCGATGTGAAGCAGGTAGGACATGGTGACCGTTCATGAGCAGGAAGGAGGGACTGGGAAGACGGGCCGCTGCTGTACGGCCCCGTCGGGGCAAAAGCAGATTTGCGCGGCGGCCGGTCGGAGAGGGTTTCGGCTACGAGGTGCGCTGGTGAGTACTGCCGACGGGCCACCGGCGCGTCGGCGGGTGAGGGTCAACCGCGGCGGGCGATGCGTGGCCGGTCGCGTACTCGTACGAGGCGGCGATGACCTTCTTGGCCACCTCCAGGTCAGCCTGGCTGCGGGGGGCGTACAACATCACGACGTTGATGCCGAGGTGGTAGAGCGGGTGCTTCTCTCCCCAGCCGGAGGACAGGAACGCGGCGTGGTCGGAGGGCTCCAGGGCCAGGTGGAGGCTGCCGTCGGCGTGCAGGTGTGCGAACTCCGCATCACCGCGGGGCGGCAACAGCACGGCGCCCTTTGCGGGGGCGACCGCGTCGAGGAACAGTGCCCGCGAGCTGGGAGCGGAGATCTCGCTGCGGCCCCAGACGGTGCCGGGCAGCGCAATGTCCATCCACTGCAGCAGCAATTCCCTGATCTGTGGTGGGCTGGTCTGGGTGAGCTGCAGGTGCGGGACTTCGGGCCCGGTCTCGGGCCGGTCGCCTTCACGCTCGGGCAGTACAGGGAACGTCATGGTGATGCCTCGTCTGTGGTCGCGGGACCTCTCACCTACGCGATGAGCGGGCCGCTCTTCCAGCAGCGACTCCGGCGGGACACCGGGGCCCGCTGCCCTGACACCACCAGGCTAGTATCCTGCGTATAGTGGTTTCCCGTAGGAAAGTGCCCCTTGGTTCGGCGATGACGGGGCCGAGAAGGAGAGGGAGCAGCCGTGACCGATCCCGTAGAGCAGGCGTGCCCGATCAACCCGGTGATCGACCTGGTGTTCAGCCGCTGGACCACCCCCATCCTGTGGGTCCTGGAACACCACGGCCGGCTGCGCTTCAACCAACTGCAGCGACACCTGCCGACCATCACCCCCAAAGTCCTCACCCAGCGCGTGCGCCAGCTCGAACGCGACGGCCTGATCATCCGCACCTACCACGCCGAGATCCCCCCGAGGGTCGAGTACGAGATCAGCAACCTGGGCCGCACCCTGGTACCCCTCTTCGGCGCCATCACGGACTGGTCCCAAGCGCACTTTCCGCAGGTCGGAGACGCCCGCCGCGCCTACGACGCCGCGCGGCGGGAAGAAGAAGCCTGGGCCGAAGGCTGAGCGGGCAACCAGCCTTGACGGCCGCCGGCGCATCCGTCGTGTCCTAAGTCCTGGCCCGGGCCTCCCGACGAGACCGTAGTCGCGGATGTCGCCGCGGCGAGTGGTGGCGCTGCCCCAGTCACACCCCCGGGCCTGCCCACAGGCCTTCCGGTGTCAGGCCCAGCAGCTCGATCGCGTTGCCCCTTACGATCCGGTCGACCACGTCCGGCGCCAGGTGGCCCATCTGGGACTCGCCAACCTCCTTCGACTTCGGCCACGTCGAGTCCGAGTGCGGGTAGTCCGTCTCGTACAGGACGTTCCCGACCCCGATCGCGTCCAGGTTCTTCAGCCCGAACGCGTCGTCGAAGAAGCAGCCGTACACATGCTCCGTGAAGAGCTCCGACGGCGGGCGGTGGACCTTGTCCGCCACTCCTCCCCAGCCGCGGTTCTCCTCCCACACCACGTCCGCGCGTTCCAGGATGTACGGGATCCAGCCGATCTGGCCCTCCGCGTACATGACCCTCAGGTTCGGGAAGCGCTCGAACTTGCCGCTCATCAGCCAGTCGACCATCGAGAAGCAGCAGTTGGCGAAAGTGATCGTCGAGCCGACGGCCGGCGGGGCGTCCGCCGAGGTGGAGGGCATCTTCGACGACGAGCCGATGTGCATCGCGATGACCGTGCCCGTCTCGTCGCAGGCCTGGAGGAATGGGTCCCACTCGTCCGTGTGGATGGAGGGCAGGCCCAGGTGCGGCGGGATCTCCGAGAAGGCCACGGCACGCACACCGCGCGCCGCGTTGCGCCGGACCTCGGCGGCGGCGAGGTGGGCGTCCCAGAGCGGGATGAGGGTCAGCGGGATCAGGCGGCCGTGCGCGTCGGGGCCGCACCACTCCTCCACCATCCAGTCGTTGTACGCCCGCACCCCGAGCAGCCCCAGTTCGCGGTCCTTCGCCTCGGTGAAGGTCTGGCCGCAGAAGCGCGGGAAGGTCGGGAAGCACAGCGCGGACTGGACATGGTTGACGTCCATGTCGGCGAGGCGGTCCGGGACGCTGAAGGACCCCGTCCGCATCTGTTCGTATGTGATGACCTCGAGCCTGATCTCGTCGCGGTCGTAGCCGACGGCGGTGTCGAGGCGGGTCAGCGGCCGGTGCAGGTCCTCGTACACCCACCAGTCGCCTATCGGCCCGTCGTCCCCCTGCGCGCCCATCACCGGGGCGAACTTTCCGCCCATGAAGGTCATTTCCTTCAGTGGCGCGCGGACGATGCGCGGTCCGATGTCCCGGTACTTCGACGGGAGCCGGTCCCGCCAGACGTTGGGGGGCTCAACCGTGTGGTCGTCCACCGAGATGATCTTCGGGAAGGTCTCCATACGCTCCACCGTAGCGCCGATCTGACGATCCGTCAGCTGATGGACGCCCTTGACGCGCACCGCCGTTGACCCGCAGTCCTTGACGAAGATCACACACGGCCTTCACAGGACCGGGGTTACCCCGCAGTCCGGCCGGGGGAGAGCCAGGATGAGGTGCCCCGCTGCTGACGGGGCCGCCCCGAACAAGGCAGACTGTCGAGGGCGATTCCGGCAGTACGGGGGCAGGGGGCAGCTATGGACCGTGACAGCGGGCCACGCGTACCGGAGCAGCGCGCTCCGGAGCACAGCGGCGTCGTTGACCTGCGCTTCAGCGTGCTCGGCCCGGTACGCGCCTGGCGCGGCGGGGAGAGCCTCCCGTCCGGCTCGCCCCAGCAGCGCGCGCTGCTGGCCGCGCTGTTGCTGCGCGACGGCCGTACCGCCACCGCCTCCGAGCTGATCGACGCGATCTGGGGCGAAGCCCCGCCCTCCCAGGCGCTCGCGGCCGTACGGACGTATGCCTCCCGTCTGCGCAAGGTCCTCTCCGCGAACGCGCTGGTCAGCGAGTCCGGCGGTTATGCGATTCGCGTCCGCCGCGACGCCCTCGACCTCGCGGTGGCACAGGAGTTGGCCACCGAGGCGGAGAAGTCCCGGGCCGCCGGGGACCGCTGCAACGCCCGGGCGCTGATCAACAAGTCGCTGGGCCTGTGGGACGGCGAGCCGCTGGCCAGTGTGCCGGGGCCGTACGCCGAGAACCAGCGGGCCCGTCTGGAGGAGTGGCGGCTCCAGCTTCTGGAGGCAGGGCTCGACCTCGATCTGGAGGTCGGCTGCCATGCGGAGGCGGTCTCGGAGCTGACCGCGCTCACCGCCGCGCACCCGCTGCGCGAGCGGCTGCGCGAGCTGCTGATGCTGGCGCTGTACCGCAGCGGACGGCAGGCCGAAGCGCTCGCCGTGTACGCCGACACCCGCCGGCTGCTCGCCGACGAACTGGGTGTCGACCCGCGGCCCGAACTCTCCACGCTCCAGCAGCGCATCCTGCAGGCCGATGCGGAACTTGCCCGCCCCAGCGAGGAGCCCGCCCCGTCCCCGCAAGTCACCCGTCCCGCGCAACTGCCCGCCACCGTCCCGGACTTCACCGGGCGTGCCTCCTTCGTACGCGAACTGCGCGACCAGCTCGCCACCGCCGAGGGTTCGGTCATGGCAGTCTCCGCGCTCGCGGGCATAGGCGGCGTCGGCAAGACGACCCTGGCCGTCCATGTGGCGCACGAGGCGAGACCGCACTTCCCGGACGGCCAGCTGTACGTCGACCTGCAGGGCGCGGGCAACCGCGCCGCCGATCCTGAGACGGTGCTCGGCGCCTTCCTGCGGGCCCTCGGCGTCGCCGACTCGGCCATCCCGGACTCGCTGGACGAGCGGGCCGCGCTCTTCCGGTCCATGCTCGACGGCCGGCGCGTCCTGGTCCTGCTGGACAACGCTCGGGACGCCGCCCAGATCCGCCCGCTGCTGCCCGGCACGGCGGGCTGCGCGGCCCTGATCACCAGCCGGGTGAGGATGGTCGACCTGGCCGGGGCGCATCTCGTCGACCTGGACGTCATGTCGCCGGAGGAGGCGCTGCAGCTCTTCACCCGGATCGTGGGCAAGGAGCGGGTCACCTCCGAGCGGGAGGCGGCGCTCGACGTGGTCGCGGCGTGCGGGTTCCTGCCGCTGGCGATCCGTATCGCCGCTTCCCGGCTGGCGGCCCGCCGCACCTGGACCGTCTCGGTGCTGGCGGCGAAGCTCGCCGACGAGCGCCGCCGCCTGGACGAACTCCAGGCCGGCGACCTCGCGGTGAAGGCCACCTTCGAACTCGGCTACGGCCAGCTGGAGCCCGCCCAGGCCCGCGCCTTCCGCCTGCTCGGCCTGGCCGACGGCCCCGACATCTCGCTGGCCGCGGCGGCGGCCGTACTCGACCTGTCGCCCCAGGACACCGAGGACCTGCTGGAGGCGCTGGTCGACACCTCCCTGGTCGAGTCGGCGGCGCCGGGCAGGTATCGCTACCACGACTTGGTGCGTCTCTACGCGCGTGCATGCGCCGAGCGCGATGAACACCCGCAGGTGGAACGGGAACTGGCCCTTTCCCGGCTGCTCGACTTCTACCTGGCGACGGCGGCGAAGGTGTACGCGATCGAGCGTCCCTGCGACCGTCTGGTGGACCATCTTGAGCCCACCGGTCAGGCGGGTCTCGCCCTGACCGACCGGGAGGAAGCACAGGACTGGTTCTACGCGGAGGCGCACTGCCTGCTGGCCTGCGCACGGCAGGCGGCCGGTGGGGCGCGGCTCCGGGCCGCCGTCGACCTGCTGTGGGTTGCGCAGGATCTGGCGGAGTCCGGCGCGAACTCCAAGGTGTACGAGTCGGTCGCCCTGGCGGCACTCGACGCGGCACGCGCCGCTGGGGACACCCGCACCGAAGGACGCGTCCGGACGTCGCTGACCAACGTCCATATGGTGGCGGGCCGTTACGAGCAGGCGGACGAAGAGGCCAAGCAGGCGGCTGTGCTCGCGCTCGCCGCGCAGGACCCGGTGCCCGTGTACTGGTCCGACAACGACCGCGGCATCATCGCCTTCATACAGGGACGCAACGAGGAGGCCGAGGCACACCTGCGCCGGGCGAGGGAGGGATCCCGCGCCGACGGAAATCTTCCCGGTGAGGCCAGTGCCCTGTGCACCTTCTCTCGGATCCATGTCGCCATGGGCCGCACCGAGCAGGGCATCGCACTGGCCGAGCAGGGAATCGCGATCTACGACCGGATCGGGCACACCCTCCGGCTGGCCAACGCGCAGTACGCGCTGGGGGTCGCCCTCACCCAGGCCGGTCGCCACACCGAGGCGCTGGAGCAACTGGCGCAGGCCCTCGACCGGTTCGAGGAGAACCGGCAGCGGCTGTGGGAAGGTACGGCGCACTTCCGTATCGCCCAGGCGCATCTCGCGGCCCGGCGCCCGGCCCGCGCGGCGCAGTCTGCCGAGCAGGCGCTCGCGATCGGCTGCATGGGCGGGGACCGCACCCGCGCCAATGTGCTGGTCACCTTGGGCAAGGCGCTTGACAGCCTCGGCCAGCCGGACCGGGCGCGCGCCTGCTGGCGCGAGGCACTGCTGCTGCAGGAGCAGACGGGCGCGCCCGAGGCCCAGGAAGTCCGGGAGTTGCTGACTCCGCTCACCGGTGCGGCCTGAGCGCACCAGGGAGTGTCTTCAATGCAAGCGCCGCCAGGCATTCGGGATGTTGAAGACAACACCTATGCCAGGGCGTTCATCGAATGTTTATGCTCGTCCGACATGCTCAACAGCATTCGATCCGTCGCGTCGGGGGGCAGGCGGATCGCCGGGACCGTCACCTCAGCGGAGGGCGGCAGGTCCACTGGCCTTCTGTCCGGCGACCCTCGGGGGAGTCTCCGGGCAGAAGGCCGCCTTCGGTCATGTTGCACATCCCAAGGGGGACACCATGAGCACGAAAGAGCCGAATCAGGAAGAGATCACCACGATGGGCGACCACCACGCCCCGGCGCCGCCCGCCGACGGCGGTATCACCACCATGGGCGACCACCACGCCCCCGCCCCGCCCGCCGACGGTGGCATCACCACCATGGGCGACCACCACGCGCCCGCCCCGCCGGCCGACGGTGGCATCACCACCATGGGCGACCACCACGCCCCGGCGCCGCCCGCCGACAGCACCATCACGACGATGGGTGACCACCACGCGCCTGTGCCGCCCCAGCTGCTGAGCGACGGTATGGCCACGACCCAGGGCGACCACCACGCCCCCCTCCCGCCGAAGGGCTGATTCAGGACTTCACTTCGACGGGGTGCGGCCGCGGCGGCGCGGAGGGGAGGCCGTCGCGGCCGCAGCATGTCCCCACGGCCTCATTGCACCGGTCGCGATGATCAAGTGGCGTGAATCCAATAGGTCTTGAGACGCACTCAGACACTTCGGCCAGAAGTGGTCTCCCCTCGGACAATTCCAAAAGGATCTTCCTTCAAAGCGGTGCGCGACCGGTCGATGGCAGTGTGTACTGTGCGGGTCCTCCCCCGTACGGACCCACCCCTTGCCATCCCCGAGGTCGATTCGATGATCGAGATACCGGACCTGGCCGTCGGCGGCCTGGCCGCCGGGACGCTGTCGGCATTCGTTCTGGGGGGCGGGCTGCTGCGTTCCCGTCGCCAACGGGCCCGGCAGCGCGAGGAGATCGCCACCCTGCGCGCCCATATGGACATCGCGCGGCAGGAGGTCGACCGTGCCGCGCAGGCGTTCACCGCCGAGGTGGTCCATCTCGCGAAGCGGCGTATTCCGGCCGAGGCAACCCGTGCCGCGCATCCGCACGTCCAGGTGCCCGGGACCCTGCACCCGGAGCTCGCCGGGACCGAGCTGGGCGCGGGGATGGACAGCGTGGTTGCCGGGCTGCTGGCCGCGATGGCGCAGGAGCGCAAGCGGGTCGACGCCGCCGCCCGCGCCGGTATGCGCGGTGCCACACGTGAGATCCAGGCCGGGCTCTACCGGCTGCAGGACGTGCTCCGCGGGCTGCAACAGCGCTACGACGATCCCGACTTGGCACAGACCCTCTTCGAACTCGACCACGAGAACGAGCAATCCCTGCGCCGCGCGCAGGTCGCCGCTGTGGTGTGCGGGGCCTGGGTGGGGCTGGCCCGGGAGGAGTCGCACCTGGTCGACGCGGTGACCGGCGGCCAGTCCCGGCTCGTCGGCTACCACCGGGTCCAGGTGCACAACCACCTCGACGAGGGCACCGCGCTCGTCTCGCACGCCGTCGAGCCGGTGGCGATCATCGTCGCCGAGCTGCTCGACAACGCGCTGCGGCACTCCTCCCCCGACACCACCGTCTCGGTGAACCTGGAGCGCGCCCACCACGGGGTCGCGGTCACCATCGACGACGCCGGTGTCGGGATGGCCTCGGACGAACGGGCCTACGCACAGCGGATGGTGGCCGGACGCGACCCGATCCTGCTCTCCGAGCTCGGCGACCCGCCCCGGATGGGCCTGGCCGCGATCGGCCAGCTGACCCGGCAGTTCGACCTGTCCGTCGATCTGTCGACGCCCTCGCCCTACGGCGGCGTACGCGCGGTGCTGCTCGTCAAGAACCATCTCCTCAGCCATATCGACCCCACCGAGCGGCCGCCCGCAGCCAGCGCCCCGCGGTCCACCCGCCAGGCCGCCCCGGCCGCGCCCCCCGCACCTCCCGCGCCCCCCGCGCCCGCGCCGGAAGCGCGCCCGGCCCGTACACCCGCGCCCGTAGCGCGCGACACCGCGCCCATCACCCACGAATCCACCCCCGCGCCCGCGCCCGACGGAGACGAACTCCCCCGGCGCCGCCGCCGGGTCCGCGCCGACGACCTGCCCGCCCAAACCCCGCCCGCGCACAGCCCGTCCGCGCACCGCCCGTCCGCGCACCGCCCGTCCGCAGTGCCCGAGCCCTTGCCCGCGCGCACCCCCGAGGAGGCCGCCGCCGCGCTCGGAGCCCTGCAGTCCGGAACCGCCGCCGCACGATCCGCCACCGACGCCGAAGGGAACGACCCCCGATGACCAGCCGCGACTCCGGCGACACGGCGTGGGTGCTCGATCCGATCCTTCAGATCCCGCACGTACGGGCCGCTGTCCTGCTCACCAGGGACGGCCTCGTCTCCGGATACTCCGACGCGCTCTCCCAGCCCTCGGCCGAGCGCGTCGCCGCGATCACCAGCACCGTGCAGGGCGCCTGCCGTACCGCCGCCGCGGCCTTCGCCGACCAGGACGGCGCCATGCTGCGCCAGGTCGTCATCGAGTCCGACCACGGCTACATCCTGGTCGCGCCCACCGCGCACGGCACCTGCGTGGCCGCCTTCGGCGATCCCGAGGTGCGCCTCGACCTGCTCGGTCACCGCGTCCACTCACAGGTGGCACGGCTCGGCGAGAAGGCGATGGCCGCCGCACCCCGCGGAGCCGATGGCGGCGCTGAGGCATGACCGGCCGCCGGAGCGGCCGCCCCCTGGTCCCCGCCTATCTGTCCACCGGCGGGGTCGCGCGGCCCAGCCGCAACAGCCTGGAGCGCCTCTCGGTGCTGACCGGCAGGGGACCCGTTCCCGCCGAACTCCCCGCCGCCCAGCAGAGCTTGCTGGAAACGCTGGACGGCGGCTCACTCACGGTCGTGGAGACCGCGGCCCTGCTGGAGCTGCCGGTCTCCGCCGTACGCGTGCTCGCCGCAGCTCTGATCGACCAGGGGCTGGTGGACGCCCGCCCGCCGGTCCCCTATGCCGCCCAGCCCGACCCTGACCTGTTGAAGAGAGTCGCCGATGGCCTCCGCGCCCTCAAGCTTCAGTGAGCCCACAAGCTCCAGCGGGCTGCATTTGCCGGGCAGTGCCCGCGAGTTGGTGAAGATCCTCGTGACCGGCCCCTTCGGGGTCGGCAAGACCACGCTGATCGACTCGGTCTCCGAGATCCGCCCGCTGCACACCGAGGAACAGCTGACCGAGGCGTCCGCCGCGTCGGACGACCTCGCAGGCGTACGGGACAAGACCACCACCACCGTCGCCATCGACTTCGGACGGATCTCGCTGGCGGGCGGAATCGTGCTGTATCTCTTCGGCACTCCCGGCCAGGAGCGTTTCCGCTCGCTGTGGGACGACATCGCCTACGGGGCGCTCGGCGCGCTGGTCCTGGTGGACACCCGCCGTATCGACGACTCCTTCGACGTACTGGGCCTGGTGGAGGATTCGGGAGTCCCGTACGCGGTCGCGCTCAACCATTTCCCCGACTCCAAGCACTACACCGAGGAGCAGCTGCGCCGCTCCCTGGATCTGGAGCCCGGCACCCCGATGGTGACCTGCGACGCCCGTGACACAGGGGCCTCCATCGACGCGCTGCTCGCCCTCGTGACGCACCTCATCGCCCGCACCACCCCGCCCCCGCCGACGGAGACCCGGTGAACACCTATCCCGCCCCCGCAGAAGCCTTCAACCTGTCGGCTCCGGTCCGGCTCTGGGAGGAGGGCTTCGCCGCCGACCCGCACAGCTACTACGCGACACTGAAAGCCCAGGGACCGATCGGCTGGGCCGAACTGGCCCCCGGTGTCCCCGCGTATGTCGTCACCGACCGCCGCGCCGCCCTCGATCTGCTGCACGACGCCGAGACCTGGTCGCACGACCCCAGGCCCTGGGAGGCCACGGTCGCCGAGGACTCCCCCATCCTCGGCATGATGCGCTGGCGGCCCAACGCCCTCTTCTCCGACGGCGATGCGCACATCCGCTACCGCCGCACCCTCCTGGACGCCTTCGACCTGGTGGAGCCGCACGATCTGCGCGAGCGGGTGCACCGCGCGGTGGACATCCTGGTCTCCCGCTTCGGCCCCGGCGGCCGCGCCGATCTCGTCGCCGACTTCGCCCGCCCTCTGATGGCGCTTGTCTTCAACAACCTCTTCGGCCTCCCCGACAGCGAGAGCGGACGCCTCAACGACGCGCTGGGCCGGATGATGGAGGGCGGCGAGCAGTCCGCGCAGGGCGAGGCCGAGTACGGACGCTACGTACTCGAACTCATCGCCGCCAAGAGCGCCGAGCGCGGTGACGACCTGACCAGCCGGCTGCTCGACCACCCCCTGGAGCTCACCCCCGAAGAGGTCACCTGGCAGGTCTTCCTCACCCTGGGCGCGGGACACGAGCCCACCGCGAACCTCGTCTCCAACGCCCTGTCCCGCATCCTCGGCAACCCGGCCTACTACTCCACCCTCACCAGCGGCTCCCGCCCGGTCATGGACGCCGTCGTCGAGGTGCTGCGCTATGAGACCCCGCTGTCGAACTACGGCATCCACTTCGCCCGCCAGTCCCTGAGCTTCCACGGCGTGTGGGTGCAGGCGGCGGTCCCCGTCGTCGTCTCCTACGGTGCGCTCGGACACTTCGCGGACAAGGAGTTCGACGGCGCCCTCCACCCCCACGACGCCTCGCATCTGTCGTGGTCCGCCGGCGAACACGGCTGTCCCGTCAAACAGCACACCCTGCTGATCGCCACCGAAGCCATCGAGCGGCTCACGCAATGGCTCCCCGACCTGGAGCCCACCACCCCCCGCGAGCGCCTCACCTGGCGCCCGGGCCCCTTCCACCGGTCGCTGAAAGCCCTGCCCGTCCGCTTCACCCCCCGTGTCCCCGACCAGCCAGGAGACCGAGCATGACCGCGTCCACCCCCGTGGCCCTCGACCCGTTCGGCGCCGACATCCCCGCGGAGAGCGCCCGGCTGCGTGCACTGGGCCCCGTGGTGCCCGTCGAACTGCCCGGCGGCATCCCCGCCTGGGCGCCCACCGGATACGACACCCTCAAGACCCTGATCCTGGACCCCCGGGTCAGCAAGGACCCGCGCAAGCACTGGTCGCTCTTCCCCGAGATCGGCGAACACCCCTCCTGGGGCTGGATCCTGGGCTGGGTGGGCGTGGTCAACATGCTCTCCACCTACGGCCCCGACCACACAAGGCTGCGCAAGCTCGTCGCGCCGAGCTTCACCGCCCGCCGTACGGAGTCGATGCGCGCCCGCGTCGAGCAGATCACCGCCGAGCTCCTGGAAGGCCTGGAGATCGAGGGCGCCCCGGGCGAAACGGTCGATGTCCGCGCCGGATTCGCCCATCCCCTGCCGATGCGGATGATCTGCGAACTCTTCGGTGTCCCCGACGACTTGGTCGGCGACACCGGCCGGCTGATCGCCGCCATCATGGACACCTCCGACCCGAGCCCGGAGCACGGAGCGTTCGTCCAGGAGCAGATCGGCAGCGTGCTGGGCCGGCTCATCGCGTACAAGAGCGAGCACCCGGGCGACGACATGACCACCGAGCTCATCAAGGTCCGCGACGAGGACGGCGACCGGCTCAGCGACGAGGAACTGCTCTACACGCTGCTGCTGGTCATCGGCGCGGGCTTCGAGACGACGGTCAACCTCATCGGCAACGCGGTCGTCGCGCTGCTGACGCATCCCGACCAGCTCGCCGCCGTACGCTCCGGCGAGATCGGCTGGGACGCGGTGATCGACGAGGTGCTGCGCGTCCAGCCGTCCATCGCCAATCTGCCGCTGCGGTTCGCCGTCACCGACATCACGATCGAGGGCGTGACGATCCCGGAGGGGGACGCGATCGTCACGACGTACGCGGCGGCGGGGTACGACCCGGCGCACTACGGGGACGACGCCACGGAGTTCAACGCGGCACGCGGCGCGGACGACCACCTGGCCTTCGGCATCGGGGTCCACCGCTGCATCGGCGCGCCGCTGGCCCGCATGGAGGCGGCGACGGCGCTGCCGGCGCTGTTCGACCGCTTCCCGGACCTTCGGCTGGCGGCGAAGCCGGATGAACTGCGGCAGGTCCCGTCGTTCATTGCCCTGGGTTGGCGCGAGATTCCGGTGCGGCTGGGCTAACCGGGGGCGCTGCCCCCGGACCCCCGCGCCTCAATCGCCGGCGGGGCTGATTTTCAGCCCGTCCGGCGTTTGAGGACATGCGGCCGAAGGTCGCATACGGGGTCCGGGGCGAAGCCCCGTCGGGGGTCCGGGGGCAGCGCCCCGGGTTACGGGAATGGGCGGGGTGGGACTGTGTCGATGTGCGGCTCCGCCGCGTGGGCCCGCCACAGGCGTCACCGCGCCCGCAGCTCCCCCTTCAGCACCTTCCCGCTCGCATTCCGCGGCAGCTCCCCCACGAACTCCACCACCCTCGGCACCTTGTAATTCGCCATCTCCCGCCGCGACCACGCAATCAGGTCGTCCGCCGTCACCGTCGCCCCCCGGCGCCGTACCGCGTACGCCTTGCCCACCTCGCCCAGCCGCGCGTCCGGTATGCCGATCACCGCGATGTCCGCGATGTCCGGGTGCAGGCCGAGCAGTTGCTCGATCTCCGCCGGGTACGCGTTGAAGCCGCCGACGATGAACATGTCCTTGATCCGGTCGGTGATCCGGAGGTTGCCGCCCTCGTCCAGCACCCCCACGTCCCCCGTCCGCAGCCAGCCGTCCTCCGTGATCGCCTTCGCCGTCTCGTCCGGGTCCTCGAAGTAGCCCTGCATCACGTTGTGCCCGCGTACGAGGACCTCGCCGGGCTCGCCGGTGGCCGCCGACACTCGGACCTCGGTGCCGGGGATCGCGCGGCCGGAGGTGGTCGCGATCGTCTCCGGGGCGTCGCCGCGGCGGCACATGGTGACGATGCCGCTCGCCTCGGAGAGGCCGTAGGCCGTCAGGACGGTGTTGATGTGCAGTTCACTGCGCAGCCGCTCGACCAGCTGGAGCGGCACGACCGCCGCACCCGTGACGACGAGCCGGAGCGCGGTCAGATCGTGCTGGTCGCGTGCCGGATGGTCGAGCAGGGACTGGTGCAGGGTCGGCGGTCCCGGCAGTACGGAGATGCGCTCGGACGCGATGTTGGCCAGCACCGTGTCGACGTTGAAGACGGGCTGCGGCACCATCGTCGCGCCGCGGGTCAGACAGGCGATGATGCCCGCCTTGTATCCGAAGGTGTGGAAGAAGGGGTTCACGATCAGATAGCGGTCGCCTTCCCGCAGTCCGGCGAGCTCGCTCCAC
The DNA here is from genome assembly GCF_045207475.1 of Streptomyces sp. NBC_00885. Taxonomy (NCBI): domain Bacteria; kingdom Bacillati; phylum Actinomycetota; class Actinomycetes; order Kitasatosporales; family Streptomycetaceae; genus Streptomyces; species Streptomyces sp. NBC_00885. Next base: position 4,763,668 of record NZ_CP108796.1, on the reverse strand, counting down.
ACGTCGTAGCAGCGCAGGGTCTGCGCATGGGTGATGACGGCGCCTTTGGGGCGCCCGGTGGTGCCCGAGGTGTAGATGATGTCGGAGGGGGCCGAGGACTGGATCGAGTCGGCCCGGGTGCGTACGTCCGCGGCCGTGACGCCGTCGCCGCCCGCCAGGAAGTCCTTCCACGTGCGGTAGTCCTCGGGGGCACTGTCGGCGAGGACCACCACCTGTTCCAGATGCGGCAGGTCCACCTCCGCGCGCCGCAGGGACGCGACGTACGAGGTGCCGAGGAAGGTGCCGGTGACGAAGAGCAGTCTGGCGCGGCTGCGCTGGAGTACGTACGCGGCTTCCGTGCCCTTGAAGCGGGTGTTCAGCGGCACCAGCACCGCCCCGGCCGTCACCGCGCCGAGCGCCGAGACGACCCAGTCGAGGGTGTTGGGCGCCCAGATGGCGACCCGGTCGCCCGGCTGCACACCGGCCGCGATGCACGCGGCGGCGGCGCGTTCGACGCGCTCGCCCAGTTCGGCGTACGAGACGCGGGTGCGGCCCTCGACGACGGCCTCCCGGTCTGCGTACCGTTCGGCAGCGCTCCGTACCAGCCTCGGGATGGTGCCCCACTCCAGGTCGCCGCGCATCGCAAGCCCTCCCGCCGCAGTCCCGCTCGGTAGCCGACTAGTAGCTGACTACCCGTCAGATTAGCTGTACCCTCCCCCTCATGGCGAGCCTCAAGGACGCAGCCGCGATAGCCGGGATCGGACAGACCGCCTTCGCGAAACAACTCCCCGAATCCGAGAAGACCCTGGCCTGCCGGGCCATCCTCACCGCGCTCGACGATGCGGGGATCGCCCCGTCGGAGGTCGACGGCTTCGCCTCGTACACGATGGAGGAGACGGACGAGGTCGAGATCGCGAAGTCCGTCGGCGCCGGCGACGTGACCTTCTTCTCCAAGGCCGGCTACGGCGGCGGCGGTTCGTGCGCCACGATCGCCCATCTCGCCGGGGCGATCGCGACCGGACAGGCGAGCGTGGGGGTCGCCTGGCGGTCCCGCAAGAGGGGCTCGGGCCCCCGCCCGTGGAAGAACACCGCCATCCAGCTCCCCACCCCCGCGCAGTGGACCCGGCCCTTCGGGCTGCTGCGCCCCGCGGACGAGATCGGCATGCTCGCCCGGCGCTATATGCACGAGTACGGCGCCACCCGCGACCATCTCTTCAATGTCGCCCTGGCCTGCCGCAACCGCGCCAACCAGAATCCCGCCGCCATGATGTACGAACGGCCGCTGACCCGCGACATGTATATGACCTCGCGCTGGATCAGCGAGCCGCTCTGCCTCTTCGACAACTGCCTGGAGACGGACGGCGCGCTGGCCTGCGTCGTCGTCAGCGCCGAGCGCGCCCGCGACTGCCGCCGCAAACCGGTCTACGTCCACTCCGCCGCCCAGGGCCTGCCCGCCCAGCACCACGGCATGGTCAACTACTGGAACGACGACCCGCTCACCGGACCCGCCTGGACGGCCGCCCGCCAGCTGTGGAAGACCGCCGACTTCGGCCCGCAGGACGTGGACGTCGCCCAGATCTACGACGCCTTCACCCCGCTCATACCGCTCTCCCTGGAGGGCTACGGCTTCTGCGGCAGGGGCGAGGGCGCCGCCTTCACCGAGGGCGGCTCCCTGGAGATCGGCGGCCGGCTGCCGCTCAACACCGGCGGCGGCGGGCTCTCCGAGGCGTACGTCCACGGCTTCAACCTCATCAACGAGGGCGTGAAGCAGCTGCGCGGCACCTCCACCGCACAGGTGCCGGGCGCCGCGACCTGCCTGGTCACGGCGGGCGAGGGAGTGCCCACTTCGGCTGTTCTGCTGAGGAGTTGAGATGCTCACACCGGTTCTCGACGAGGACGGCGCACCGTTCTGGGAGTACGCCGCGCAGGGCGAGTTGCGCATCCAGAACTGCGCGGCATGCGGCGAGCTGCGCTTTCCGCCGCGGCCCTGCTGCCCGCACTGCGGGTCCTTCGACAGCGAGTGGCGCAGGATGAGCGGTCGCGGCCGCATCTGGTCCTACGTCGTGCCCCACCCGCCGCTGCTGCCCGCGTACGCGGCCCTGGCCCCCTACAACGCGGTCGTCGTCGAGCTGCTGGACGCGCCCCGGATCCGGCTGGTGGGCAATGTGGTCGCCGCGCCGGACGCCCCGCTGGGCTCCGTCGCCCCGGCCCGGCTGCGGATCGGCGCCGGGGTGAGGGTGGCGTTCACGCGCCTCGGCGACATCACCGTGCCGCGCTGGCTTCTGGAGCGGGCATGAGCATCCGCGTCGAGACGGAGAAGGAGACGGGCGTCGCGCTCGTCACGCTGGACCGGCCCGATAAGCACAACGCGATCGATCTGGGCATGGCGAGCCAACTGTCCGATGTGTGGAGGCAGTTCCGCTTCGACGACGCCGTACGGGCGGTGGTGGTCACGGGCGCGGGAGGCAAGGCCTTCTGCACCGGCATCGACCGCTCGGTGGACGTGCCGCAGCCCTCGTCCCCGTACTCGATCGACGATCCGCTGATCGCTGTCGGCCCGAAGGCGAACGACCTGTGGAAACCGGTGATCGCGGCGGTGGAGGGGATGGCGTGCGGCGGGGCGTTCTATCTGCTCGGCGAGAGCGAGTTCGTGGTGGCCTCGCGGGAGGCGACGTTCTTCGATCCGCACACGACGTACGGCATGGTCAGCGCGTACGAGACGATCTATCTGGCGCAGCGGATGCCGTACGGCGAGGTGGCGCGCATCGCGCTGATGGGGACGGCGGAACGGACGTCGGCGCAGCGGGCGTACGAGACGGGACTGGTGTCCGAACTCACCGAGCCCGGTGGGGCGTTGGACGCGGCGCTCGGCTGCGCCCGGACCATTGCGTCCTACCCGACGGGGGCGGTGCAGGGGACGGTCCGGGCGGTGTGGGCGGCGCGGGAGGGGGCGCGGGGGCAGGCGGTGGCGCATGCGCCGCAGTTGATTGCGCTGGGGAACGTGCCGCCGGAGCGGCAGGCGGAGCGCTTTGAGGGGCGGGGGCGGGGCGAGTACCGGCTGCGTTAGCTCGCGTGGGGGCTCCGCCCCGGACCCCGTATGCGACCTCGGGCCGCATGTCCTCAATCGCCGGCCCGGCTGAGCAGCTCGTCCGCCTCACACTTCGTCACCCGCGCAACCGACTTGGGGCTCTGCATCCTGACCTGCACCGTCCTGGTCTCGCCGCCGTCCAGCGTGACCTCGGTGTATCCGCGGTCGACGACATCGCCCGCGGCGTCCAGGAACACCACGTCGACCTCGTACCGGTGTGAGCCGCTCCCCTCCGCGACGACCTTCACCGTGGCGGACGTGTCGGCCTTGCGCTTGCCGCGGGCCTTTTTCACGCAGTCGACGACATACGCGCGCGCGGCGGCGGTGGCCGATCCCGTGGGTGTGGGAGTGGGCGAGGCGGTGTACGAGTCCGAGCCGGACGAGCCCGAGGACCCGGACGAGCTGTAGTCGTCATTGTCGTAGTCGCGGTAACCGCCGTTCGACTTCTTGGAGTTCGAGCAGCCACCACCACCGTCGCCCCCGCCGCTCCCCGACCTGCTCTTGCCGCCCCTGCCGCCCTTGCCGGTCGTGTGCGAACTCGAGAAGCCCGTCAGGGCGAGCATCACGACAACGAGTACGGCCGTGAGCTTTGCATGCCGGCGCACAATGGCCACCTTCCCCCAGTGCTGCGGTACTTGATGTACCTGACAACAGCGCGCGACACCGTAGCAGTCGCGAATCACCGAAGGATCAGGGGCTCGGTGTGATCCGACTCCGCGCTCGTACGGCCGCTCATCACCGCCGCGGCCACCAGCAGCAGTACGCCGCCGCCCACGGCCCAGGCGACCCCGTAGCCGAGACCCCCTCCCACGCCCCCGACGGTCAGGCTGCCCGCAGCCTGACCCTGGCGGACCATCCACAGGACCGTGAAGCCGAGCACGATCACCCCGGCGAGCGCGACCAGCAGCCGTGAGCGCAGCACGAGGCCGATCAGGGTCACGAGGGCCGCGAAGGCGAAGGGCAGCAGGATCGAGCCGAGCAGTTCGGCCCCGGTGTCCGAGATGCCGTTGAAAAGGTCCTGGATCCGGTAGTCGCGCCCGTGACGGCCGTCGTACCAGTCACGGAAGGGGCTCCATACGGCGGCCGTCGCTCCGATGAGGGCGAGGACCGAGCCGATGACGTTGCGGATCATCATCGGCCCTCCCTGCGCCGCTCTCGATCACGACGCTACGCCCGGACCGTGCCCCTCGCCATTGGGACGGCCCCTGTCATCCCGGCGTCCCGCGGCCGGTCGCAGTGCCCTTGACCGCGTCCAGCGCGTACACACAGCGGTCCTTGCTGCACGCGTACACGACACCGCTCTGCGCCACCGGGGAGCCGGTGATCTCGCCGCCCGTCGCGAGCTTCCAGCGCAGCTGTCCCCCGCTCGCGTCCAGGGTGTAGAGCACATGGTCCGCGGAGCCGAAGTGGACGCGGCCGTCCGCGACGACCGGTGCGCCGATGACCTCGCCGCCCGCGGCGAAGCGCCACATCGGGGTGCCCGTGACGGCGTCCAGGGTGTAGAGCGCGCTGCCGCTGCCGACATGGACGTTGCCGCCCGCGACCAGGACCGGCTCGATGGACTGGCGCGACTCGGTGGCGATGCGCCAGCGGTCCTTGCCGGTGGTGGCGTCCAGGGCGTACACCGTGCCGAGGTAGTCGGCGAGATACACGCCGCCGCCCGTCACCGCCGGGCCCGGTGCGAAGACCGGCGGCGAGAGGAAGACCGCGGGGGCCTCGAAGTGCCAGCGCACGAGCCCGTTGGCGATGTCGATGGCGAGGACTCGGGTGCCGGCCGCGACATAGACATAGCCGTCGGACGCGGGATGCACGCGGACCGGCACACCGCCGCAGGAGGCCGCGTCGCCGACGGGGTACGACCAGCGCTCGACGCCCGTACGGGTCTCCAGCGCGCGAAGCCTCGCGTCCTGCCACACGTACACCGTGTCGTCGAAGATCGCGGGCCCGGCCTCGGGGGTCTCGAAGTCGCTCTGCGCCCCGCTGGTCTCCCACAGCTTCTCGCCGCTGGAGGCCTCCCATGCCTGTACGCCGCCGCCGCGCGTCCCGGTGAGGACCGTGCCGCGGTCGACCTTGAGGGAGTACACCCACGCATCCGTCTGGAGCCGCCAGCGTTCGACGCCGCTCGCGGCGTCGAGGGCGTACAGCGAGGGACCGTCGGAGGCGTGGATACGGCCCCCGGCGACGGCCATCGCCCAGGCCACGTCCTTGGTCTTGAACTGGCGGCGGCCGCTGGCCACGTCCAGCGCGTGCACCTCGAAGGAGGTGACGTACAGCAGCCCCCCGGACACGACGGGGGTGCCCCAGACGTCGTTCGACATCCGAAAACGCCACGGCCGCCAGTGTCCGGCGGCACCGTCCTGGGCTGAGGCGGGCGGTGCGGCCGGGGCCGGGTCGGGGGCCGGTGCGGGTGCGGGGACGGTGCTGGTGGCCGCCTCGGCCCCGTTCAGCCCGACGGGCGGGCGGACCCAGCCGGTCGCGGGACCGGCCTCGGCGACCGCGCTGCGGCCCGCGTCGAAGGCCCGGGGGCCGGGGCCGATCGCGACCTTGGAACCGGGCAGCCGCACGGGCCCGGCGGCCGCGGGCACGGGAGCCGGGGCCCCGACGGGAGACTGCGCGGCCTGTCCCGTACGCGGGTCGCTGCCGCCGCGCCAGGCGGAGTCCCAGTCGGCGCCCTGACGGGGCGGAGGTGCTTGCGGCACCGGCGGGGCGGGCTCGGCGGGGCGCTGGGCGGGGGCCGGGGGTGTGGGCCGTCCGCCGCGGCGATGCTCGATCATCGCGGTGGCCCGCGAGGGCAGCCAGGCGGACGCGGTCCCGCTGTCGTCGCTGCCGGAGGAGAAGAGATGGGGGGCGAGCTGTGCCTGCAGATCCTCGGGGGTGGGGCGCCGCCCGGCCTCCATCTGCATACAGGACTCGATCAGCGGCCTCAGCTCGTCGGGCAGGCCCTGAAGGTCCGGGCCCTCGCGCAGCAGCATGAAGACGGTCTCGACCGGGTTCGCGCCGTGGAAGGGCGCATGCCCGGTCGCGGCGAAGACGAGCGTGGAGCCGAGCGAGAACACATCGCTCGCGCCGGTCACGCTACGGGAGTCGCGCGCCTGCTCCGGCGACATGTACGCGGGTGTGCCCACGGCGACATTGGTCATGGTCAGCCGGGTGTTGGAGACGCCGGACGCGATACCGAAGTCGATGACGCGCGGCCCGTCCTCCACGACCAGGACGTTCGAGGGCTTGAGGTCGCGGTGGACGAGGCCCGCGCCGTGGATGGACTGCAGCGCTTCGGCGATCCCGGCCGCGAGCCAGCGGACCGCCTGGGCCGGCATCGGCCCGCACTCATTCACTATTTCTTCGAGGGAGGGGGCAGGCACATACGCGGTGGCCAGCCAGGGCACGGCCGCCCGTGGATCGGCGTCCACGACGGCTGCCGTGTAGAAGCCGCTGACGGCCCGTGCCGCCTCCACCTCACGGGTGAAGCGGACGCGGAACAGCTGGTCCTCGGCGAGTTCGGTACGCACCGTCTTGATCGCCACCCTGCGACCGGACGCCGACCGGGCGAGATACACCAGTCCCATGCCGCCGGCACCGAGCCGGCCCAGCACCTCGAACGGACCGATCCGTCTCGGGTCATGCTGCGTCAGCTGCTCCATCACTTGCCTGCCACCTCCCCGTACGGGCCCCATAAGAAATGGAGCCCGTCACCTACGGCCCCGTGCAGCGTCTCACCACCGAGCCCTCAGCGGTGCGCACCCTGATTCTTCCTGTCGAAGGCGACGGTTGCGAACCCGGGGGCGGATCGGGGTGTCTCACCCGTATTCGGGCACGGATCGGGGCCCGAGATGGTTCAGCCGCGCGCCTCCAGGCGTCCGGTGGCCCGCAGGGAGCCTGCGCACGAGATCGAGTCGCTGCCGTCACCCGTGTGCCAGGCCCCGTACAGGGTGGTGACGCGGACCGGCCACTTCGGGTTGCTCACGTCGTCGCAGTCGACGACGAGACGCCAGGTGTAGGAGGAGCCGCTATAGCAATTGGCGTAGGCGTTGCTGCCGCTTCCGGCGAGGTTGCAGGGCAGGCGGGCGGCGGAGGCGGGGGTCGCGGTGAGCAGTCCGGCGGCGACGGCGGCGCAGGCGGCGAGGCCGAGCGCGGTTCGGGTACGGAACACGGGGGTCCTTTCCTGACGTGGGGGACCCCACTATGGATCAGCAGCCGGGCTTAGGTCTAGACCACCGCACCGGCTCAACTCCCTTAATTTCAGGCCGCTTTCAGGTTGCCGGTTGCCGTCAGGCGGCCTTCGGTTCGGCGAGCACGGCGAAGGTCGCGCCCTGATTGTCGGAGAGCACGGCGATACGCCCGTAGGGAATGTCGAAGGGCGGGGCCTGGATGCGCCCGCCGAGGCGGGTGACGGCCGCGACGGTGTCGTCGCAGTCCTCGACGCTGAAGTAGATGAGGAAGTGGCCGGGCATCTCGGCCGGGAAGGCATCGGTGATCACGCTGCGGCCGCCGATCGCGGTGTCCTCGCCGGGCTCGGCACCGGCGGGCGACCACATACGGAAGTCGACGGAGGAGTCGGGCAGGTCCGTCCCCCCGAAGCCGAAGACCGACTCGTAGAAAGCGTCGACCCGCTCCGGGTCCCGGGTGTACACCTCGGCCCAGCAGAAGGATCCGGGCTCGCCCTGCTTCTCGAAGCCGTCTCTGTCACCCGACTGCCAGAGCCCGAAGACGGCCCCGCCGGGGTCCGCGGCGACGCTGGCCGTGCCGGATGTCCCGACCGGCTGGCGGTCGCTGATCACCTGACCACCGGCGTCCCTGATCTTCCGGCCCAGCGTGCCGGCGTCGGCGGTGGCGAAATAGACGCCCCAGACGGTCGGCATCCGGCCGTCGGTCTTGGGCACGAGTGCCGCGACGAGCTTGCCGTCACTGAAGGCGTCGGCCTGCGGGCCGTCGCCCTCGCGGAATGTCCAGCCGAACAGCTCACCGTAGAAGCGCTTGCCCGCCTCGACATCGGGGAGCGCTGCGTCCACCCAGCACGGCGTGCCCTCTGGGAATGCGGCCATGGACCTGGTTCCTTCCCTGCGCGGGATATGGGGGTACCTCCCACGGCCGCCAGGCCGTAGGGGGAGGGTGTGGCACCCGTCACACTCAAGCTAACGGCGCCCGCCGCGGGCCGCAGGGCATCGAATCGAACATTTGCCTTATTGTCCGGACAATACGGCATGCAAGCGGCCCAGAATTGTTGAGTTGTCCACGGAAGTTGTCCACAGGCTGTTGATAAGACTAGTGATGCACCCCATTTGCAGTCGGCCGAATCGCGCGCCGATCACCCCTCGGTAAGCTGACGGCATGACAGGACAAGTACGCACCGTCGACGGCCGCGTGGCCGGACGACGCGGACAGGCAACGCGGCAGAAGCTGCTCGACTGCCTCAGCGAGATGCTCAGCTCCTCGCCGTACCGGGACGTCAAAGTCATCGACGTGGCCCGGAAGGCGGGCACGTCCCCCGCGACCTTCTACCAGTACTTCCCCGACGTCGAGGGCGCGGTCCTCGAGATCGCCGAGGAAATGGCCAAGGAAGGCGCCGGATTGACCGAACTCGTCTCCGGCCGCTCCTGGGTCGGCAAGGCGGGCTGGCAGACGTCGGAGGAACTGGTCGAGGGCTTCCTCGACTTCTGGCGGCGCCACGACGCGATCCTCCGGGTGGTGGATCTGGGGGCCGCGGAGGGGGACAAGCGGTTCTACAAGATCCGCATGAAGATCCTCAACTCCGTCACCAACTCTCTTACGGACTCGGTGAAGGACCTCCAGTCCAGGGGCAAGGTCGACAAGGACGTCAGCCCGGCGGCGATGGCCGGATCGCTGGTGGCGATGCTGGCGGCGGTGGCGTCGCACCAGAAGGGGTTCACGACCTGGGGTGTGAAACAGGCGGAACTGAAGCCGAATCTGGCGCTGTTGGTGCACCTGGGTATCACGGGCAAGAAGCCGACGAGGTAGCTGCGCTACCTGCACCGAGTCCTGTCACGCCGACGGCGGTCCCTGCCTTGGGGGGCGCCGTCGGCTTTTTTGTCCCCTACCCGCCCCTTCCCGAACCAGGGGCTCCGCCCCCGGACCCCCGCGCCTCAAACGCCGGCGGGGCTGATTGTGCGGCCCTGCCGCGCATCTCAGCCCGTCCGGCGTTTGAGGACATGCGGCCGAAGGTCGCATACCGGGGGTCTGGGGGCTTGCCCCGAGTTCGGGAAGGGGCGGGTCGGGGAACAGCCCCGCGCAGCGGCACCCCGCACCCGTCACCCCCTCACCGCGCCGCGAACAGCCCCGCCCGTTCCGCCGCATGCGCGCGCAACCGGTGGACCGGCCCGAAGAGCAACTCGTCGGAGGCCGCCCGTTTGAAGTAGAGGTGCGCCTCGTGTTCCCAGGTGAAGCCGACGCCTCCGTGCAGCTGGATCGCCTCGCCCGTCACCACCCGCAGCGCCTGAAGGCACTGGGCCAGTGCCAGCCCGCCCTCGGCCGGGTCCCAGGCCGCGTAGTACGCCGCCGAGCGTGCCGCCTGGACGCGTACGTACAGGTCGGCGAGCCGGTGCTTGACCGCCTGGAAGGAGCCGATCGCCCGGCCGAACTGCTCGCGGGCGCGGACGTACTCCACCGTCCGGTCCAGCGCGCTCGCCGCCGCGCCGACCGCCTCCGCCGCGAGCAGGGTCGCCGCCCCGGCCCCCACGGCCGCCAGCGCCCCCGGCACATCCGCCGCATCGTCCTCGCCCAGCAGCCGGGCGGGGCAGTCGCGCAGTTCGATGCGCGCCTGCGGCCGTGTCTCGTCCAGCGAGGTCTGCCGGGTGCGCGACAGGCCCGCCGCATCCGCCCGGACCAGGAACAGGAGGGTTCGGCTGCGGGCGTACCCTCCGGTGTGCGCGGCGACCAGCAGCAGTCCGGCGCTGCGCCCGTCGAGTACCTGCCCGGCCTCCCCGTACAGCAGCCACTCCCCACGGTCCCCGGGCCGTGCCTGTATGCCACCGGCCCGGCCGCCGCCCGCCCACTGTCCCGAGGCGTTGTCCCCGCTGAGGGCGAGCGCGAGCGCCAGGCCCTCGCCGGGCACGGCGAATGCGCAGGTCAGCGAGCCGTCCGCGATACGCGGCAGCAGTTCGCCCCGCTGCTCGGGCGTCCCGAGCGCGGCGATCAGCGGCGCCCCGAGCCCCGCCGTGGCCAGCAGCGGTGAGGGCAGCAGCGCCCGGCCGGTCTCCTCGCAGGCGAGCGCGAGTTCGGTGAGGCCGCAGCCCACGCCTCCGTACGACTCGGGCAGCGCGAGGCCCGGCAGGCCGAGCTGTTCGGACAACTGCGCCCACAGCTGCGGGTCGTACCCGGCACAGGTGCGGACAGCGGCCTTGACCTCGTCCGGGCCCGACCGTTTGGCCAGCAGCTCACGCAGGGTGCGACGGATCTCGTCCTGCTCCGCGGTGAAGGCGGTGTCCATGGGGTCCCCTCCGTATCTGACGGCGCGTCATGTTAGGACGGGAGGATCCAGATGCACAGAGGCGCGGACACAGCGGTACGAGGACGAGAGTTCAGCAGGCCTCACCCGGTGCCGCCGCGGTAGCCCGCAGCAGATCCCGCACCAGGTCGTAGTCGATCTTCTCGGTCCGCCGGAACCGCAGGCACCCCTTGCCCATGTCCTGGTCCGCCAGCCGCTCCTCGAAGCCTTCCCGGATGTCCGGGCGCATCAGATAGAAGGAGATGTACTGCTTCTGGTTGGCGAAGGAGATCTCAGGCTCACCCTCCTTGGGGCGATAGCAGGGCATGCCCCACGCCATCACTTCCTCGTAACCACGAAGCTCCGTGCGGCACAGCTCCCGGATCCTCACCAGCGCCGTGAGACGGTCCGGCTCCACCACCTCGGCGAGGTAGCCGTCGACGTCTTCCGCAGTGCTTCTGGGCATACGCTCCACGCCGTCCGAGTTATCTGATGTACCGTCAGATTCATGCCTTCCACCCCGCGAGCTCCGCGCAAGGTAGCCATCGTCGGCATATCCCTCTCGGACTGCGGGCGTATCGATGGTCCCACGCCCTACGCCCTGCACGCCCAGGCCGCGCGCCGGGCACTGTCCGACTCGGGACTCGAACGCTCCGTCATCGACGGCTTCGGCTCGGCCGGCCTCGGCACCCTCGCCCCGGTCGAGGTCGCCGAATATCTGGGCCTGAAACCACGCTGGGTGGACTCGACCGCCGTGGGCGGCGCCACCTGGGAGGTCATGGCGGCGCACGCGGCCGACGCGATCGCGGCCGGTCACGCCAATGCCGTACTCCTCGTCTACGGATCGACCGCCCGCGCCGACATCAAGGCGCGCCGGCGCACCTCCAACCTCTCCTTCGGCGCGCGCGGACCGCTCCAGTTCGAGGTCCCGTACGGGCACACGCTCATCGCCAAGTACGCGATGGCCGCCCGCCGCCATATGCACGAGTACGGCACGACGCTGGAGCAGCTGGCCTCGGTGGCCGTCCAGGCACGGGCGAACGCCGCGGGCAATCCGGACGCGATGTTCCGCGAGCCGATCACCGTCGACGAGGTGCTGGACGGGCCGGTGATCGCGGACCCGTTCACCAAGCTGCACTGCTGCATCCGCAGCGACGGCGGCTGCGCGGTGCTGCTGGCGGCCGAGGAGTACGTGCCGGACACGGCGAAGGATCCGGTGTGGATCCTCGGCACCGGCGAGTACGTCTCGCACACCACGATGTCGGAATGGGAGGACTTCACCGTCTCCCCGGCGGCGGTGAGCGGACGCCTCGCCTTCGAGCGCGCGGGCGTCACCCCCGCCGACATCGACATCGCCGAGATCTATGACGCCTTCACCTATATGACCCTCGTGACGCTGGAGGACCTGGGCTTCTGCGCCAAGGGCGAGGGCGGCCCGTTCGTCGAGAAGGGCCGCATCGGGCGCGGCGGCGAGCTGCCGGTGAACACCGACGGCGGTGGCCTCTCCGCCTGCCATCCGGGGATGCGAGGGCTGTTTCTGCTGGTCGAGGCGGTACGGCAGCTTCGGGGCGAGGCGGGCGGCCATCAGGTGCGGCGGCGGGACGGAGGACCGCCGCGACTGGCGGTGGCATCCGGTACGGGCGGCTGGTTCTGCTCGTCCGGAACGGTGGTGCTCGGCCGGGACCGATGAGTACCGCGTGTACGAGGGCTGACGCCCGCCCGGCCCGCCGGCTTCCGCCGAGGACGGCTTACTCGTCCGGCGGCAGCAGTCGCTCGACCAGGGCCGTGATGAGATCGCCCGCCTGCTCCTTCGGGAACACGTCGGGCAGCGTGAGGCGCTCCACCACCAGCCAGTTGGTCGCCAGATAGATCATCCTGACCGCGTCGGCGTCACCGGGGAGACCGGACGCCAGGTGGGCCTCGACATTCGCCTCGACGTCCTCGCTGACGCGCTCGGTGAGCACCGCCCGCAGTTCGGGGCGGCGGGTGGCCTCCAGGCGCAGTTCGAGCAGGGCGAGATATCCGGTGCGGAACGCGGTGACCCGCTCCACCACCTCGCGCACCAGCTCCGCGGTCCGTGCGCGCGTGGTCGGGCCGTGCAGCATGGCCCGCATCGTCGCGTCGTCCGGGCGCATCCGCTCGTAGATGCGGCCGCCGGCCTGGTTGAGGAGATCGTCGCGGTTGGTGAAGTAGTTGGACGCGGTGCCCTGGGGTACGTCGGCCTCCGCGTCGACGGCCCGGAAGGTGAGGCCGCGGGCGCCCTCGCGGGCGAGCACCTCTATGGACGCGTCCACCAGTGCAGCGCGCCTGGCCAGGTTCTGCCGCATGCGTGTTCCTTCCGCTTGGCTGACCACTCTAGACGGAGTGGTGTTGACTGGCCGCATGGACGGTATGGACGGTATGGATCACAGCGACAACGATCAGAAGGCCTTCCGTACGCTGCTGCACGCGCAGCGGGTATGGGACACCGAGCTTCCCGGGTTCGACCCGGCCACCGCGCCCGGTACACCGCTGCCGCTGTTCCACCGGTGGTTCGCCGAGGCCGTGGCCGCCGGTCAGGCCGAGCCGCACACCCTGACGCTGGCGACCGTGGACGAGCAGGGGATTCCCGACGTACGGACGCTGATGCTGCACGACGCGGACGAGCGCGGCTGGCACTTCGCCTCCCACGCCACCAGCGCGAAGGGCCGGCAGCTGGCCGCGAACCCCGAGGCCGCCCTGGGCTTCTACTGGGCGACACAGGGCCGCCAGATCCGGATCCGCGGACGGGTGACTGCGGGCAGCTCGACGGAGAGCCGGGCCGATCTGCACGCCCGCTCGACGGGCGCGCTGGCCGCCGCGCTCACCGGCCGTCAGAGTGAGGTACTCGACTCCCAGGACGAGTTGGAGTACGCCTCGCGGGCCGCATGGGACCGGGCCCGGAGGGACCCGGACGCGACTGTGCCGACCTGGACGCTCTATGTGCTGGGGGCGTACGAGGTGGAGTTCTTCCAGGGGGACGGGCAGCGGCGGCACGTCCGGCTGCGCTACCGGCGCGAAGAGGATTCCTGGGTGAGGGAGTTGCTCTGGCCCTGACCCGCCGGCCGGAACACCGGTACCGCCACGCCGTCCCCCTCCGTGGCTGCCGTGGCTGCCGTGGCTGCCGTGGCTGCCGTACGGAAGGTGACCTCAAGCTCCATGCCGATCAGCAGCTCCGCCTCCGGGCACCCGACGATCTCGGTCATCATCCGCGGACCTTCGGCGAGATCGACGACCGCGGCCGTGTATGGGACGCGCTCGCCGAACGGCGGCAGGTCATTGCGGTGTACGACCGACCACGTGTAGAGCGTGGCGCGGCCGCTCGCCCGCTCCCAGTCGACGTCCTCGCTCCAGCAGTACGGGCAGAACTCCCGCGGATAGTGATGCGCCTTCGCGCAGGCGCGGCAGCGGCGGATCAGCAGCAGCCCCTCTGTGGCCGCGTCCCAGAAGGGCCGGGTGAAGTCGTCGGCCTCGGGCAGGTCGAAGCGGGGTGCCGCGGGCATCAGAAGAGTCCGATCGCGCTGTCGAGGGACCAGGTCTGCCAGGACATGGCGAAGAGGGCGACGAAGGATATGAGCGCCATCATGGCGTTCTGCCCCTGTTCGGCCCAGTCGTGGATCATCAGGACCAGATAGATCAGATTGAGGAGCAGGCCGCCGACGAGGGCGATCGGGGTGAGGAAGCCGACGATCAGACCGAGGCCGAGGGCGAGTTCGGCGTAGACGACGATGTACGCCATCGCCCTGGGGCGGGGCTCGACCACCTTCGCGAAGCCGTTCTTCACCACGGGCCATTTGTGCTTGCCCGCGACGCCGGCCGCCCAGGCTATGCCGGTGCCGCGCTCGAACCAGCCCTTCTTGTCCTTGTGACGCCAGCTCTCCAGCCACCACAGGCCGAGACCGATACGGAGTACGGCGACCCATTCGGCGCCGGTGAGCCAGACGGTCTCCATCCCGGACTCCCTCTCTCTGATTTCTGACGGCATGTCAGTTCAGCGGACGCGGGGGCGTGTGCGCAAGAGGTGTGCGGGGCGTGATCAATTCGCAACCGATTCCCGTCTTGACTGAGACCCATCAAGTAATCGCGCGATTACGCTCACGGTTCATGGCCGACGAAAAGGACATCACGCTCACCAACGACCGGCCCGTGTACGTCATAGGCGGCGGCCCGGGCGGTCTCGCGGCAGCGGCTGCACTGCGGGAGCGGGGCGTACGAGCGGTGGTGCTGGAGAAGTCCGAGTCCGTGGGTGCGTCCTGGCGCCGCCACTACGACCGGCTGCACCTGCACACCACCCGGCGGCTCTCCGGGCTGCCCGGGCTCGCGATGCCGCGGTCGTTCGGGCGCTGGGTCTCCCGCGACAACGTGATCCGCTACCTGGAGAAGTACGCGGAGTTCCACGAGCTGGAGATCGTGACGGGCGTCGAGGTCTCCCGTATCGAGCAGTCCGGCGCCGACTGGCTTCTCCATGCGACCGGCGGCCGGCAGCTGACCGGACGGGCCGTGGTGGTGGCCACCGGCTTCAACCACACCCCGCGGCTGCCCGACTGGCCGGGCCGCGAGGCGTACACCGGTGAACTGCTGCACGCGCGCGAGTACCGCAACGCCGCGCCGTACGCGGGCAAGGACGTGCTGGTCGTCGGCGTCGGCAACACGGGCGCGGAGATAGCCGTCGACCTGGTGGAGGGCGGAGCCGCCCGGGTGCGCATCGCCGTGCGGACGATCCCGCACATCGTCCGCCGCTCGACCGCGGGCTGGCCCGCCCAGCGCACCGGCATCCTGGTCCGCCGACTGCCGGTCCGCGCCGTGGACCGGGCGGGCGAGATCATGTGCCGGATCGCCGTGCCCGACCTCGCGGAACAGGGCCTGCCGCGCCCGGACACGGGCCTGTACTCCCGCGTCAAGGAAGGCGCGATCCCGGTCCAGGACGTGGGCCTGATCGACGCGGTACGCACCGGGAAGGTCGAACCGGTCGCGGCACTCGACTCCTTCGACGCCGACAAGGCGGTCCTCGCGGACGGCACCCGGATCTCCCCCGACGTCGTGATCGCGGCGACGGGCTACCGGCGGGCACTGGAGGGCCTGGTCGGTCACCTCGGCGTGCTCGACGAGCGGGGCCGACCGGTGGCGCACGGGGGCAGGTCGCCGGGGACGGCGCCGGGGCTGTACTTCACGGGGTTCACGAACCCGATCAGCGGGATGTTCCGCGAGATGAGTCTGGACGCGCGCCGGATCGCGCGAGCGGTGGCGCGGGGCTGAGCCGCACCCGGGGGCGCTGCCCCCGGACCCCCGCGCCTCAATCGCCGGCGAGGCTGAGTATTCAGCCCGTCCGGCGTTTGAGGACATGCGGCCGAAGGTCGCATACAGGGGCCTGGGGGCCTGCCCCCAGTTCGGGATGGGGGTACCTCCCACGGCCGCCAAGCCGTAGGGGGAGGGCGGGTAGGGGAACAAGCCCGCCGCAGGCGCACCGCCCGCACCCCGCACCCCCGCAGGGAAGGTCGGCTGAATCGAACCGTCTCCCGCGCACCGAGCGCGGGTATGGAATCCCCCGGAGCCGGACCCCGAACCGCCGCCCGCCTCCAGGCTTTGCCCGCAGGAGTGTTCCTGACTGGTCGTCAGGTCTGTAATCTGACTATGCGTCAGTTCAATGCCAACGAGCAGGAGCGGGGCACAGCGATGCTTGGATCTACTCACGGCACCCTCACCTCCGACCTCCGCGCACGTGTGGTGGCCTGCGGGGAACAGCCCCGCAACGCCGTCCATGACACGGCCGCCATCACCGCGGTGGACGGCGATCTGGACGTCAGCGGGCGGCCGTTGTACGCGTCCGTGCCCGATCTGGACCGCTTCTTCCGGCCCGCGTCCGTCGCCGTCGTCGGGGCCTCCGACGCCGAGGGGCGGCCCAATACCGGTATCACCCGGCAGCTCGTCGACTGGGCCAGGCGCGTCGGCGCGCGGCTGTATCCCGTGCATCCCTCCCGGGAGAGCGTCTTCGGACTGCGCTGCGTTCCCTGCGTCGCCGAGCTGCCCGAGCAGGTCGATCTCGCCGTACTGCTGGTCGGCGATCCGCTGCCGGTCATCGAGGAACTGGCCGAGGCCAAGGTGAAGTTCGCCGTCGCCTTCGCATCCGGCTATGCCGAGACCGGCCAGGAGGGCGCGGCGGCGCAGACGCGGCTGGCGGCCGCGGTGGAGCGGTCGGGGCTCCGGCTGCTCGGGCCCAACACCAATCTCAACGCCTTCGAGAAGTTCCGAGAGGACCTTCAAGGACCGGCGATCGCGCTGATCACCCAGTCGGGGCACCAGGGACGGCCCGTCTTCGCCCTGCAGGAGCTCGGCATACGGCTCTCCCACTGGGCGCCCACCGGCAACGAGGCCGATCTGGAGACCGCCGACTTCATCTCGTACTTCGCCGAGCGGCCCGAGGTCGGGGCCATCGCCTGCTACGTGGAGGGCATCAAGGACGGCCGCTCCTTCCTGCTCGCCGCCGACCGGGCCGCGCGGCGCGGGGTCCCGGTCGTCGCGGTCAAGGTCGGGCGGACCGAGGCCGGGGCACGGATGGCCGCCTCGCACACCGGCAAGCTGACCGGCGCGGACCAGGTGGTCGACGCGGCGATGCGGCAGTTCGGGGTGATCCGGGTGGACGGGCTCGACGAACTCCAGGACACCGCCGCGCTGTTGGCGCGGGCGCGCAGGCCGGTGGCCGACGGGGTCGTCGTCTATTCGATCTCCGGCGGCACGGGCGCGCACTTCTCGGACCTGGCGACGGCGGCCGGGCTGGAGCTCCCGCGGCTCTCCGAGGCCAAGCAGGCCGAACTGCACACCTGGATACCGGAGTATCTGAGCGTCGCGAACCCCGTCGACAACGGCGGGCACCCGGTCGGCGACTGGCGCGGGCGCAGAATCATCGACGCGATACTCGACGACCCGTCCGTCGGGGTCCTGATCTGTCCCATCACCGGCCCGTTCCCGCCGATGAGCGACAAGCTGGCCCAGGACCTGGTGGATGCCGCGGAGGCCACGGACAAGCTGGTGTGCGTGGTGTGGGGGTCGCCGGTGGGTACGGAGGCGGCGTACCGCGAGACGCTGCTCGGGTCCTCGCGCCTCGCCACGTTCCGTACCTTCGGCAACTGCATCACGGCCGTCCGCGCCTATCTGGACCACCACCGCTTCACCACCGGCTACCTCTCGCCCTTCGACGAGGCGCCGCGCACCCCGTCCCCCTCCTTCCGCAAGGCGCAGGCACTGATGCGCCCGGGCAAGCAGCTGAGCGAGCACGCGGCGAAGTCGCTGCTGCGGGCGTACGGCATCCGCGTGCCGCGCGAACAGCTGGTTACCAGCGCGGCGGCGGCGGTCCGGGCCGCGGGCCTGGTCGGCTACCCCGTCGTCATGAAGGCGTCCGGAACGCAGCTCGCCCACAAGACCGAACTGGGCCTGGTCAAGGTCGGGCTGACCTCGGCCAGCCAGGTGCGTGACGCCTACCGCGAGCTGACCGACATCGCGCGCTACGAGGACGTGGACCTGGACGGGATCCTGGTCTGCCAGATGGTCGAGCGGGGCGTCGAGATGGTCGTCGGCGTGACCCAGGACGCGCTGTTCGGACCGACGGTGACGGTGGGCCTGGGCGGCGTGCTGGTCGAGGTCCTGCACGACGCGGCCGTACGCGTCCCTCCCTTCGGCGAGGACCAGGCACGCGCGATGCTCGGCGAACTGCGCGGGCGTGCCCTGCTGGAGGGGGTCAGGGGCGGGCCGCCGGTGGATGTGGACGCGCTGGTGGAAGTCGTGCTGCGTATCCAGCGGATGGCCCTCGAACTGGGCGACGAACTGTCCGAGCTGGACATCAACCCCTTGATGGTGCTGCCGCGCGGGCAGGGCGCGGTGGCACTGGACGCGCTGGCGGTGTGCCGGTGAGCGGCGATGTGCTCCACCGCGCGGAGGGCGGCGTCCGGTGGATCACCCTCAACCGCCCCGAGGCGATGAACGCCGTCACCCCGGACCAGCGGGAGCGAATCATCGAGCTGCTGGACGCCGCGTCCGCCGACCCGGAGGTCCGGGCTGTCGTGATCACCGCCACCGGCAAGGGTTTCTGCGCGGGCGCGGATCTGCGCGGCACTGCGCAGACCGGCCGCGAACGGGTGGCCGGGGACGTCGCGCGGACGATACGGCTGGGGGCGCAGCGGCTGATCGGTGCGGTACTGGACTGCGAGAAGCCCGTGATCGCCGCGGTGAACGGCACCGCCGCCGGCATCGGCGCGCATCTGGCCCTCGCTTGCGACCTGGTCCTGGCTGCCGAAACCGCCAAGTTCATCGAGGTGTTCGTACGCCGCGGCCTCGTCCCGGACGGCGGCGGGGCGTATCTGCTGCCCCGGCTGATCGGGCCGCAGCGCACGAAGGAGCTGATGTTCTTCGGCGACGCGCTCCCGGCGGCCGAGGCGGAACGGATCGGCCTGGTCAACCGGGTAGTCGCCGCAGAGGACTTGGAGAAGACGGCCCGCGAGTGGGCGGACCGCCTGGCGACCGGACCGACGCGGGCCCTGGCGCTCACCAAGCAACTGGTGAACGCGTCGCTGGAGTCGGACCTGGCCACGGCCTTCGCCGCCGAGGCGGCGGCGCAGGAGATCAATATGACGACGAGGGACGCGAACGAGGGCGTGGCGAGCTTCGTGGAACGCCGGACTCCGCGGTACCGGGGGCTGTAGTCAGCCGCCGTCCACGTCTGCTGTGTCGCCAGGCTTCCAATCTGACGATGCGTCAGGTTCAATGGCTGATGTGATGGGACATGCAGGGATGGCGGCCACCGCCGTCCGATACCTCAGGTCGGTCGGGGCCCCCACGGCCACCGAGTCGTTCGACGCCTTGCCGCGCCCGGACCTGCGGGCCGTCGGCGACGACGAGCGGCTGCCCGTGGACCCGGGTGAATTCCGGCGCGTGCTGGGCCACTTCGCAACCGGCGTCACCGTCGTCACGGCGTACGACGAGATGGGCCCGGCCGGTTTCGCCTGCCAGTCCTTCGCCTCGCTCTCGCTCGATCCTCCGCTGATCGCCTTCATGGTCGCCCGTACATCGACGACCTGGCCGCGCATCGCCGGCGCGGGCGCCTTCTGCGTCAACGTCCTGGGCGCGCACCAGGGCGAGCTGTGCCGGGGCTTCGCGGTCAGCGGCGCGGACAAGTTCGCGGGCGTCCCGTACGACCGCGCACCGGCCACCGGGTCGCCGCGCCTGGAGTCCGTACCGGCCTGGATCGACTGCACGATCCAGGCCGTGCACACCGGCGGCGACCATCTGATCGTCGTGGGGCGGGTGGCGGCGCTCGGAGCGGCGGACGAGGCCGCGCCACTGCTCTTCCACCGGGGGAAGTTCGGCCGCTTCAGCGCGTGAGCGCCGACGTCAGGCAACCGGGTCGGGCGCACCCTTCACGAGCGAGACCGGCAGCGCCGTCGGCAACGGGGCAAGCGGCCTGCGGCGGATGACCAGGGCCATCAGTGCCGCGGCCGCGCACAGCGCTCCCGAGGCGTACCAGACCACGTCGTACGAGCCGAACACGTCCCGCGCCACGCCGCCCGCGAAGGCCACAGCCGCCGCGCCCACCTGGTGGGAGGCCAGGACCCAGCCGAAGACGATCGCGCTGTCCTCGCCGTAGTGCTCGCGGCACAGAGCGATGGTCGGCGGGACCGTCGCCACCCAGTCGAGGCCGTAGAAGACGATGAAGAAGAGCATCGGCGGGTGGACCGACGGTGCCAGCAGCATCGGCAGGAAGAGCAGGGAGATGCCCCGCAGCGCGTAGTAGACCGCCAGCAGCCGCCGGGCCTCGAAGCGGTCGGTGAACCAGCCCGAGGCGATCGTGCCCACGACGTCGAAGACACCGATCACCGCAAGCAGCGACGCGGCCGCCGTGATCGGCATGCCGTGGTCGTGGGCCGCGGGCACGAAGTGGGTTTTGACCAGGCCGTTGGTCGATGCGCCACAGATCGCGAAGGTGCCCGCGAGCAGCCAGAACGGCCCCGTGCGGGCCGCCCGGAACAGCACCCTCAGCGCGCGGCGGGCCGCGCCCGGAACCGGGTCCGGCTTCGGCGTGAAGCCCTCCGCGCCGTACGCCGCGATCCCCACGTCCGCCGGGTGGTCGCGCAGCAGCAGCCAGACGAAGGGGACGACCGCAAGCGCCGAGAGCGCGACGGTGATCGCGGCCGGGCGCCAGCCGTGGTGCTCGACCAGCCAGGAGAGGAGGGGGAGGAAGACCAGCTGGCCCGAGGCGCCGGCCGCGGTGAGGATGCCGGTGACCAGACCGCGCCGCCGCACGAACCACCTGTTGGTGACCGTCGCGGCGAAGGCCAGCGCCATCGAGCCGCTGCCCAGACCGACCAGGATTCCCCAGTACAGGACCAGCTGCCAGGACGTCGTCATGAAGACCGTCAGCCCGGAGCCGAGCGCGATGACGGACAGGGCCACGGCGACCACCCGGCGGATGCCGAAGCGGTCCATCAGCGCCGCGGCGAACGGCGCGGTGAGCCCGTACAGCGCGAGATTGACCGAGACCGCGAAGCCGATCGTGCCGCGCGACCAGTCGAACTCCTCGTGCAGCGGCTCGATCAGCAGACCGGGCAGGGACGCGAAGGCGGCGGCGCCGATGATCGTCACAAAGGTGACGACGGCGACGAACCAGGCGCGGTGAACACGAGGAGGTCGACGGAGGGTGGGCGGGCTGCCGTGCGCGGCGGTTGTCTCGTTCACGTCACTCAGCATCCGGGGGCGGATCCCCGCCATCGAGTGGCCGGAGGGACAGCATTCGATAGGATCGGGCCATGGGTGATGACAGAAAGCACCGGGTTGTCGTGCTGGCTCTGACCGGGCTGCTCCCCTTCGAGCTGGGCATCCCGCACCGGATCTTCGGCCGCGCCAAGGACGCGGACGGCCTTCCGCTCTACGAGATCGTCACGTGCTCGCTGCGCCCGGGCCCCGTCCGCACCGAAGCCGACTTCGACATCCACGTCGAGCACGGCCCGGAGATCCTCGCCACCGCGGACACCGTCGTCATCCCGGCCTCGTACGAACTGGGTCCCGTCTACGAGGAGGGCCGGCTCACCGAAGAGCTGGCCGACGCGCTCGCGCACGTCAGGCCCGGCACCCGCATGGTCTCCATCTGCACCGGCGGTTATGTGCTGGCCGCCGCCGGATACCTCGACGGGCGGCCCGCCACCACCCACTGGTCCTCCGCCGAGCACTTCCAGCGACTGTTCCCCTCCGTCAGGGTCGACGCCGACGTGCTCTTCATCGACGACGGTGACGTGCTCACCTCGGCGGGCGTCGCCGCGGGCATCGATCTGTGCCTGCACATCGTGCGGCGCGACCACGGCACGGCCGTCGCCAACGACGTCGCCCGCCGCACCGTCGTACCGCCGCACCGCGACGGCGGGCAGGCCCAGTACATCCACCGGCCCGTCCCCGAACCGCAGTTGGCGACCACCACCGGCGCGCGGGCCTGGGCGCTGAGCCGGCTGCACGAGCCGATCCAGCTGCGCGACATGGCCGACCAGGAGTCCATGTCGGTACGGACGTTCACGCGCCGCTTCCGCGAGGAGGCGGGCATCAGCCCCGGGCAGTGGCTGACGCGGCAGCGCGTGGAGCGGGCCAGGCACCTGCTGGAGTCCACGGATCTCTCCGTCGACCAGGTGGCCCGGGACGCGGGCTTCGGCACGGCGCAGTCGATGCGGCAGCATCTGCAGGCGGCGCTGGGCGTCCGGCCGACGGCGTACCGGCGCGCTTTCCGCGCCGGCGCTGAAGGCTAGGTCCTGTCCGGTCGATCAGGCCGGATCAGCGAGCGGGGTCTGGCATGGTGCATCGCAGGCCGGAGGATGGGGGTCCCCCCGCCGAAGGCAGGGGGCGAGCCCACCCGGAGCGTAGGCGACTACGACAACGGTGGGGGTACCTCCCGTGCCCGGAGGGCTACTGGGGAGAGGTGCCGTGCCAGGGCACGCGAGCCCGGCAAGATCGGCCGGACAGGACCTAGGGGGTTCAGAACGTCAGCACGCCGCGCGCCACCCGCCCGTGGTGCGCGTCGTCCGCCGCCTTCGCGAAGTCCTCCACCGGATACGTCTCGGTCACCAGCTCGTCCAGCAGCAGCCTGCCCTGCCGATACAGCTCGGCGTACAGGGCGATGTCGTGCTGCGGGCGCGAGGAACCGTAACGGCAGCCCAGGATGGACTTGTCCAGGAACATCGCCGCGGGCACGAAGGTCGCCTCCGCCGTCGCCGACGGCATCCCCAGCAAGACTGCCTGCCCGCGCCGGTCGAGCAGTTCGATCGCCTGCCGGATCAGGCCGACGTGCCCGACGCACTCGAAGACATGGTCGGCGCCGGTCGGCAGTATGTCCCGCACCCCGTCGGCCGACGGGAGAAAGTCCGTCGCCCCGAACTGCCGGGCCGCGGCGTCCTTCGCCGGATTCGAGTCGACGGCGACGATCGCGGACGCCCCCGCGATCCGGGCGCCCTGGATGACGTTCAGCCCGATGCCGCCGGTCCCGATGACGACGACGGTGTCGCCGCGGTCGACCTTTGCGCGGTTCAGTACGGCTCCGACGCCCGTCAGAACCCCGCAGCCGATCAGCGCGGCGGACGTCAGCGGAAGCTCGGAGGGGATCTTCACCGCCTGGACGGCCCTGACGATCGTGCGTTCCGCGAAGGCGGAGTTGGAGGCGAACTGGAAGAGGGGTTCGCCGGCGCGGGAGAAGGGCTGTCCGGGACGGCCGATCGCCTTGCGGCACATCGTGGGGCGGCCTCGGTCGCAGTCCGCGCAGGCGCCGCAGTTGGCGAGCGTGGAGAGCGAGACATGGTCGCCGGGCACGACATGGCCGACGCCCGCGCCGACCGCCTCCACCACGCCCGCGCCCTCGTGCCCGAGGACCACGGGCACGGGGAAGGGGATCGTGCCGTCGATCACGGAGAGATCGCTGTGACAGAGCCCAGCGGCCGCGACGGCGACCAGCACCTCGCCGGGCCCCGGCTCCCGTATCTCCAGATCGTCTACCACCTGGGGCTGCTTGCCGTCGAAGACGACGCCTCTCATCGGGGCTCCCTCGGTAGGCCGAGCACCCGCTCGGCGATGATGTTGCGCTGGATTTCGTCCGAGCCGCCGTAGATCGTGTCGGCGCGGGTGAAGAGGAACAGGTGCTGGAGTGCGTCGAGTTCGTACGGGCGCTCACGGCTCCAGTCGTACGGGCCGATGGCCGCGGCGGCGCCCCGGACGGCCATGGCGAGCTCGCCGAGGCGCTGGTGCCAGCCGCCCCAGAGCAGTTTGGCGACGCTGGGGGCGCCGGGGTCGTCGGGGTGCTCCGAACCGCCCAGCGTGCGCAGGGCGTTGAAGCGCATGGTGCGCAGCTCGGCCCACTGGCATACGAGCCGGTCCGCGAGCACGGGATCGCCGGCGGCGCCGCTCTCCAGGGCCACCCGGATCACGCGCTCCAACTCCTCGGCGAATCCGATCTGCTGGGTCAGCGTGGAGACCCCGCGCTCGAAGCCGAGCAGACTCATCGCGACGCGCCAGCCGTTGCCCTCGCCGCCGACGAGATGCCCGGCACGGGCCTCCGCGCCGTCGAAGAAGACCTCGTTGAACTCGCTCGTGCCGGTCATCTGGCGGATGGGTCGCACGTCGATGCGGCCCGGCTGGTCCATGGGGACGAGGAGGAAGGAGAGCCCGTGGTGGCGCCGCGAGCCGGGCTCGGTCCTCGCCAGAACGAAGCACCAGTCGGCGTCCTGGGCGAGTGAGGTCCAGATCTTCTGCCCGTCGATCCGGTACATGTCCCCGTCCCGGACGGCGGCGGTCCTGATCCCGGCGAGATCGGAACCGGCGCCGGGTTCGCTGTAGCCCTGGCACCAGAGCTCGTCGCCGCGGGCGATCGCGGGCAGGAAGCGCGCCTTCTGCTCGTCGGTGCCGTGCGCGATGAGTGTCGGCGCGAGCAGGTTCTCGCCGATATGGCCGACGCGGGCGGGGGCGGCGGCACGGGCGTACTCCTCGGCCCAGACGACCTGCTGGGTAAGGCGGGCCTGCCGGTTGCCGTACCCGGCTTCGGCCCAGCCGATCCCGATCCATCCGTCGCGGCCGAGCAGGCGCTCCCAGGTGCGGGGGGTGGTGGGGCGGGTCATGCGCGCGGCGAGCCAGGCGCGGGCGTCTGCGCGGAAGGCGTCGTCCGCCGGGCCGAACTCGAAGTCCACGTCGTCTCCTAGGAGTTGCGTTTCCCCCACCCCGCCCCTTCCCGTAACCGGGGCTCCGCCCCGGACCCCGTATGCGACCTTCGGCCGCATGTCCTCAAACGCCGGACGGGCTGAATGTGCGACCGAGCCGCACATTCAGCCCCGCCGGCGATTGAGGCGCGGGGGTCCGGGGGCAGCGCGCCCCCGGTTACGGGAAGGGGCGGGGTGGGGAACAAGCCCGCCGCAGGCGCCGGGCACGGAGCGGAGCCCCAGGTCAAGGCGGCCGAATGTGCGCCCCGCGGCCGGGGCGGAACCCTGCTAGACGTTCGGGCGATCCCCGGACGCCGCCGCCCTCGCCATCTCCTCCAGCCGCGCCAGCATCGGCATCGGGTCCACCCCCACCGTCCCCGGCAGAAAGTCCGCGATCTTCTCCGGGCTCCAGCCTCCCTCCGCGTACCCCGCCCGCAGTTCCCTCGGCTGCGCCCACACCGCGATCTTCGGGCCCGCGATCGTATAGACCTGGCCCGTGATCCGTTCCTCGCGGGCGCGGTCGGAGAGCAGGTAGACGACCAGCGCCGCCACGTCCTCCGGTTCGCCGATCTCCTTGAGCTCCATGGGGACGTTCGCGGACATGCGCGTACGGGCCACCGGCGCGACCGCGTTCGCCGTGACGCCGTATTTGTTGAGGCCCAGCGCCGCGCTGCGGACGAGCGAGATGATGCCGCCCTTCGCCGCGGAGTAGTTGGCCTGCGCCACGCTCCCCTGGTGGTTGCCGCTGGTGAAGCCGATCAGCGTTCCGGCACCCTGTTTGCGCATCACCGCGGACGCCGCCCGGAAGACCGTGAACGTGCCCTTCAGATGTGTGGCGACCACCTGGTCCCACTCCTCCTCGGACATGTTGAAGAGCATCCGCTCGCGCAGGATCCCGGCCACGCACACGACTCCGTCGATCCGCCCGTACTCGGCGAGCGCGACGTCCACGAGCCGCTGGCCCCCGGCCATCGTGGAGATGTCGTCGGCGACGGCGACCGCTTCGCCGCCCTCCGCGACGATCTCCTTGACGACCGCAGACGCGATCTCGGACGTCGGCTCGCCGCCGCCGATGGAGACGCCGTAGTCGTTGACGACGACCCGCGCCCCCTCCGCCGCCGCGGCCAGGGCGACGGCCCGGCCGATGCCGCGGCCCGCGCCGGTGACGGCGACGACCTTGCCTGCCAAGAAGTTCCCCACGTCCGGCCCCTTCCCGCGGTTTCTGACGGACCGTTAGATTCTACGGTCAGTCAGATACTCGAGCACAAGCCCCAGGAGGCAGCCCGATGTCACTCCCGGCCGAGTTCTTCGAGATCGCCAAACGTGTGAACAACTGGGGCCGTTGGGGCGCCGACGACGAGATGGGCACGCTGAACCTGATCACTGACGAGGTCGTCAGAGCCGCCGCCGAAGCAGTCAGCAGCGGGCGTCGCGTACCCCTCGCCCTCCCTCTCCACCAGGACGGCATCCAGACCGGCGTCATCCCGGGCCGCGTGAACCCCCTGCACACCATGGTTCAGATCAACCAGGAGCTCTTCGGCCCCGGCACCGTCGCCACCAGCGACGACGCCGTGACCATGGGGCTCCAGGCCGCGACCCACTGGGACGCCCTGCCCCATGTCTCCCACTCGGGGAAGATCTACAACGGCCGGTCCGCCGACACCATCACCCCGCACACCCGCGCGCAGTTCAGCGGCATCGACAAGGCTCCGTACATCGTCTCCCGCGGCGTCCTGCTCGATGTCGCGCGCGCCAAGGGGCTGGACCGGCTGCCCGGCGGGCACGCGGTGACGCCCGAGGATCTGGACGAGGCCGCGGAGTTCGGCGGGGTCGCCGTCGGGCCCGGTGACATCGTTCTCGTACGGACGGGACAGATCCAGGTCGTTCTCGGCGGCGACAAGCACGGCTACGGCTATCCGTCCCCGGGCCTGTCGGTCCGCACCCCCGAGTGGTTCCACGCCCACGACGTCGCCGCCGTCGCGAACGACACCCTCACCTTCGAGATCTTCCCACCGGAGATAGAGGACCTCTGGCTGCCCGTGCACGCCCTCGATCTCGTCGAGATGGGCATGCTCCAGGGCCAGAACTGGAACCTGGAGAACCTGTCCACAGCCTGTGCGGAGGCGAGGCGTTACGCATTCCTGCTGTCCGCGATGCCCGAGCCGTTCGTCGGCGCCACCGGAACCCCCGTTGCTCCGGTCGCGGTCCTGTGAGCCCTACGGGGTGGTGACGAAGCCCCGCACTCCGGGCTCGTACCCAGTCCCGGGCGCGCCCCGGTCCACCTCGCACCGGTCCACCTCGCACCAGATGGACTTGCCCACGCCCTCCCGCTGCCAGCCCCACCGGTCGGCGAGTCCGTCGACGAGTTCGAGGCCGCGGCCGTTGGTGTCGTCGCCCTCGGCGTGCCGCGGCTGCGGCGGGCAGGCACTGATGTCGGCGACCTCCACCCGTACCGTCCCCGCCTCGGTCACTCCCGCGCCGAACAGCATGCGCAGGACCGCCGGACAGCCTGTGTGCACGACCGCGTTGGTGACCAGTTCCGAGATCAGCAGGATCAGCGTCTCGGCCAGCGGCTCGTCGTCCCCTATCCCGGACCCTACGAGCCGCGATCGCGCCCACCTACGGGCTCGTCCCACCTCCGCCGGGTCGGGCCCGACTTCCAACTGAACCAGAAGCACCTGCACCGCTCACACCATCCGAACCGGCGGACACATCGCCTCGCGCATCGACAAGGTCCTCGACCAGGTCACCGAACGTGACTCCGTTACGAGACAGCATGGTTGACGTACAGTCACCGCAACAAGCGCTTCGGGCATATTCCAGCGCGAAGGAGTACCCGTGGTGCATACTGTGCGACGCACGTTGCGGGGAGTCGAACAGAGGCTCGCAGCCCGCACTCGCAGGGCACGAGCGGCGCGCATTCCCGGGCCCGGAGCCGCCACACCGGCAACTCCGTGACAACCCTGGCTCGGAAGCACTCGCATCCCACGGAGGGTACCGGAGCGTGACCCCGACTCCGGCCCGTGACGAGTCATCCCAAGGACACAACCCGGTATCGACGCTCAGTGACGCTTCAGAGTGCTGAGGCCAAGGCATCCGCCTGGATCTCCTCCGCCTCCGCGGCCGTCAGCCACATCTGCCCGCGCAGCCAGGCCCGTTTGAGATGCAGATGCACCTCCGCCTCCCAGGTGAAGCCCATCCCGCCGTGCACCTGAAGACAGTCGCGGGCATTGCGCACCGCGGCCTCGTCGGCGAGCAGCTTGGCGCCGGCGATCTCGGTGAAGTCCTCGGTGACGGCGGCCGCGTAGACGGCGCTGCGGGCCAGTTCCGTGCGTACGAGCATCTGGGCACACAGATGCTTGACTGCCTGGAAGCCGCCGATGGGCTGCCCGAACTGTTCGCGTTCCCCGGCGTATCGCACGGCCGTCTCCGTCGTGCGGGCGGCGCTTCCGAGCTGTTCGGCGGCGGTCAGGAGCACGGCGTCCGGGCGCGGCGGGGCCTTGGCGGGCGTCCCGTCCGGGATCCGGTGCACCGGGGTGAGCGGGTCCATGGACCGCACGGCACGGGCGCGGGGCAGGTCCTTCGGGTCCCGCCTGCGCATCCCGGTGCCGTGGATCACCAGGGCCGCATCCGCCTCGGCGAAGTGCGGGATCAGCGAGCGCAGTTGGGTCGCGCAGGTGACCACGCAGGTGCCGTCCGCCGCCTCCGGGATCAGCTCGGCGGCCACATGGGTCGCCACCAGCGGCCCGTTCAGCAGCGCCCGGCCCGCCTCCTCGAAGACCAGGGCCGCCTCGGGCAGCCCGAGCCCGGCACCGCCCTGTGCCTCGGGCAGGCGCAGCGAGAAGAATCCGGCCGCGCCGAGCTCGCGCCACAGCTCACGGTCGACCGTGCCTCCGCGCTCCACGGCGGCCCGCAGCGCCTCGGGCCCGAAGCGGCCCGCCAGCAATTCCCGTACGCCCTTTTGGAGGGCACGCTGGTCCTCGGTCAACCGGAAGTCCATCAGCGCCCCTTCGGCAGGCCGAGGATCCGCTCGGCGACGATGTTCCGCTGGATCTGGGAGGTGCCCGCGGCGATGGTGTACGAGAGCGAGGAGAGCCGGTCGGCGGCCCACTGCCGGTCGAGGTCGAAGGCATCGGGGCCGAGGACCTCGGCGGCCGCCTCGTACAGCTCCTGGCGCGCGTGGGAGTAGCGGAGCTTGAAGACCGAGCCGCCGATGCCGGGCACGCCGCCCGTCTGCTGGGACTCGCTGACGTTCCACTGGATGAGCCGCCACAGTGCGCAGAACTCGGCGCCCAGGCGGCCGAGCCGGCGGCGCAGCACCGGATCGTCCCAGGTGCCGTTCGCGAGGGCGGCGGCGGCCAGTTCGCCGAGCGTACGGCGGCAGGCGACGACCTCGCCGACGAAGGCCGTGCCGCGCTCGAAGGAGAGGGTGACCATGGTGACGCGCCAGCCGTCGTTCTCCTCGCCGACCCGGTTGGCGACCGGCACCCGGACCTCGTCCAGGAACACCTCGGCGAACTCCGCCGACCCGGCCAGTGTCCGCAGCGGGCGGACGGTGACCCCGGGCGCGTCCATCGGCATGGCCAGCCATGAGATACCGCGGTGCCTGGGCGCGTCCGGATCGGTGCGCACCAGCAGCTCGCACCAGTCGGCGACCTCCGCGTGCGAGGTCCAGATCTTGGAGCCGGTGACGACATAGTCGTCGCCGTCCCGCACGGCTCTCGTACGCAGCGAGGCGAGGTCCGAGCCCGCGTCCGGCTCGCTGAACCCCTGGCACCAGATCTCGTCGCCGCGCAGTACGGGCGGCAGCCAGCGTTCGCGCTGGCCGGCCGTGCCCTCGGCGGCGATCGTGGGGCCCGCGTGCAGCAGCCCGACGAAGTTCGCGCCGACATAGGGCGCGCCCGCCCGCTCGGTCTCCTCAAGGAAGATCAGGCGCTGGGTGGGGGACGCGTCCCAGTGGACGTCCGCGTATCCGGCGTCGTACAGCATCCGCTGCCAGGTGGTGTCGTACGCCCGGCGGCCCGGCCAGTCCAGCGGGTCGGGCCGGGCGGGCAGCTTCGGCAGCGAGAGGTCAAGCCACTCGCGCAGCCGCGCCCGGAAGGCTTCCTCCTCCGCGGTGTACGTGAGGTCCATCAACGATCCAGGTCGAGGTCGAGCATGCGGATCGCATTGCCGCGCATCAGCTTGTAGACCGTCTCGTCGTCCAGGCCCTTGACGTGGTCGAGCGCGACGTCCTTGGTGTGCGGGAAGGTCGAGTCGACGTGCGGGTAGTCGGTCTCGAAGGTGGCGTTGTCACGGCCGACGACGTCGAGGGACGCGATCCCGTGCTTGTCGCGGAAGAAGCAGCAGAACATCTGCCGGTAGTAGTACGTCGAGGGCGGCTCGGGGATCAGATCGCGCACCCCGCCCCAGGCCCGGTGCTCCTCCCACACGTCGTCGGCGCGTTCCAGGGCGTACGGAATCCAGCCCATCTGGCCCTCGCTGTATGCCAGCTTCAGCCGCGGGAACTTCACCAGGACGCCGGAGAAGAGGAAGTCCATCATCGAGGCCATGGCGTTGTTGAAGCTGAGCGAGGCCTGCACGGCGGGCGGCGCGTCCGGGGATGCGGCGGGCATCTGGGAGCTGGAGCCGATGTGCATGTTCACCACCGTGCCGGTCTCCTGGCAGATGGCGAAGAACGGGTCCCAGTAGCCGGAGTGGATCGACGGCAGCCCCAGATGGGTGGGGATCTCGGAGAAGGTCACGGCCTTCACGCCGCGTGCGGCGTTGCGCCTGATCTCCGCGACGGCCAGGCCGATGTCCCAGAGCGGGATGATGCACAGCGGGATGAGCCGGCCGCCGCTGTCGCCGCACCACTCCTCGACCATCCAGTCGTTGTAGGCGCGCACACAGGCGAGCGCGACCTCCTTGTCGTGGGCCTCGGCGAAGGTCTGCCCGCAAAAGCGCGGGAAGGTGGGGAAGCACAGGCTCGCCTCCACATGGTTGAGGTCCATGTCCGCGAGGCGTTCCTTGGGGTCCCAGCAGCCCCGGCGCATTTCCGCGCGGGTGATGCCTTCGAGGGTCATGTCGTCGCGGTCGAAGCCGACGGCGGCGATGTTGCGCTTGTACGGGAACTTGAGGTCCTCATAGATCCACCAGTCGGTCGGGGGGCCGTCGGGGTCCATGGTGATCCGGTATTTCCCGGCGACGTACGCGAGCTCGCCGATGCCCGCGGTCAGCGGCCGGGGGCCGCGGTCCCGGTACTTCGCCGGGAGCCAGGTCTCGAAGAGGTGGGCCGGCTCGATCACATGGTCGTCGACGCTGACGATCCGAGGCAGTTCCGTCATGGTGTCCCCTCCGCCGTGCCCGGTGCGGCCGCCGGGCAGCGCTGAATCTGATGACCCGTCAGAAATCAGGCTAGCCCCGCACCCCTGGACCGACAAGGCGGTGAGCCCTACGCTCTCGGGACGATCTGACTACCCGTCAGCAATGGAGGGTTACGGACCATGAACGAGACCGCACACGCCCTGGGCGCATCGCGCACCCTCTGGGAACTGGTCCTGCGCAGGGCGGCCCTCACCCCCGACCGGCCCGTGTTCCTCCAGGAGAGCCGCAGCCTCACCTTCGGCGAACTGCGGGACCGCTCGGAGCGGGTCGCCGCCGGTCTGTACGAACTGGGCGTGCGACCGGGAAGCGTGGTCGCCTGGCAGCTGCCGACCCGGATCGAGACGGCACTGCTCTCCTTCGCGCTCGCCCGCATCGGCGCCGTACAGTCGCCCGTCATCCCCTTCTACCGGGACCGCGAGGTCGGCTTCGCGCTACGGGAGTCCAAGGCCGCGTTCTTCGCCGTGCCCGGGACCTGGCGGGGCTTCGACCATGCGCGCATGGCGCACCGGCTCGCGCTGGAACTGCCCGAACCGCCACTGGTCTTCGAGGCGTACGACACGCTGCCCGACGCCGATCCGGCGGTCCTGCCACCGCCGCCGGAATCCGGGACGGACGTGCGCTGGATCTACTGGACCTCGGGCACCACATCCGACCCCAAGGGCGTGCTGCACACCGACCGTTCCCTCATCGCGGGCGGCGCGTGCCTGGCGCACGCACTGCATCTGTCGGCCGACGACGTCGGCTCGATGGCCTTCCCCTTCGCGCACATCGCCGGGCCCGACTACACGGTGATGCTGCTGCTGTACGGCTTCCCCGCGGTGATGTTCGAGCAGTTCGCGCTGCCCGACGCGCTGGAGGAATACCGCGGACACCGGGTGACCGTCGCGGGCGGATCCACCGCGTTCTACTCGATGTTCCTCACCGAGCAGCGCAAACAGCCCGAGCGCCCGCTGATCCCCAGCCTGCGGCTGCTGGCCGGGGGCGGGGCGCCCAAGCCGCCGGAGATCTACCACGCCGTCGTACGCGAGATGGGCTGCGGGCTCACCCACGGATACGGCATGACGGAGGTCCCCATGATCACCATGGGCACGCCCGACGACACGGCCGACAACCTCGCCACGACGGAGGGCCGGCCGCCCGCGGGCATGGAGATACGCATCGTGGACGGCGAGGTCCGCCTGCGCGGCGAGGCGGTCTGCCAGGGCTACCTGGACCCGGTCCAGTCCGCTGCGGCCTTCGACGGCGAGGGCTTCTTCATCACCGGCGACCTCGGGCATGTCACGGACTCGGGGCATCTCGTGCTCACCGGGCGGCTGAAGGACGTCATCATCCGCAAGGGCGAGAACATCTCGGCGAAGGAGATCGAGGACCTGCTCCACGAGCACGCGGGGGTGGCGGACGTCGCGGTGATCGGGTTGCCGGACGCGGAGAGGGGGGAGCGGGTGTGCGCGGTGGTGGAACAGGTGGCGGGCGCGGAGGAGTTGACGCTCGACGCCGTGACGTCGTACCTGCGGGGGGCGGGGTTGTCGGTGCACAAGCTGCCGGAGCAGCTGGAGATCACGGATGGGTTGCCGCGGAACGAGACGTTGCGGAAGGTGCTCAAGTACAGGCTGCGGGAACGGTATTCGTGAAGGGTGGGTTCCGCTGCGCGGGGCTGTTCCCCGACCCGCCCCTTCCCGAACTGGGGGCAAGCCCCCAGACCCCCGTATGCGACCTTCGGCCGCATGTCCTCAAACGCCGGACGGGCTGAATAATTCAGCCCCTCCGGCGTTTGAGGCGCGGTGAGGTTGGGGGTCCCCCCGGACGGAGTCTGGGGGAGGGCGGGTAGGGGACAAGGCCCGCCGCAGGCGCCGACGGCCGCGACGTCCACCACGAACCAGGTAAGGACGCCTACGGCTCCGGCGTGACGAAGTACGACGCGAAGCCCGAAAGGATCTCCTCCTCCGTGATCCGCCCGTCCCCGTCCGCGTCAAGGCCCACCGCCACCCGCGCCGCCAGCGTCGGTTCGACGCCCAGCACCTTCAGCACACGCTCGGCGGCGGACGGTGTCACACCGGAGCCGTCCTCGTCGGCGATGTCGATCAGGGCGTGGAGGAAGGGGCGGGCGATCTCGGCGAACCGCTGGGGGTTGTCGCGCAGTCTCTTCACCGCGCCCGTGATGAATTCCGAGCGGGTGACCCGCTGGTCGCCGTCCACATCGGCAATCCCGGCCATGCCCTGCCAGAACGCCTCGGCACCGCTGTAGAGGGCCTGGCCCTTGTCACAGCGGGCGGTGGTGGAGAACTCGGCGAGCAGCGCGGCTGTCGCCCCGCTGAAGTCCTGACGGTCGATGTAGCCATTGCCGTCCTGGTCGAAGGCGGCGAAGCGGGAAGCGATCTTGCGCTCGTATTCTGCGCTGTCCATGAGGGCGAGCGTACGACTCCGAGCGCTGACGCGTGCAACTACTCCCCCATTTACCTGCTGACGACCTCACGACGACATCCGCGGGTACGCCTGGTGACGGCAATGGGTCACACGGTGACCACGGGAGCGGCTTCCGCGTCAGGCGGAGAGCGGCTGGGCCTCCTCGTCGGTGGCCGAGTGCGTGTCCGCGTACACCTCGAACAGGCGCCGCACCCCCAGGGCGCCCAGCACCCGGTTGACGTGCGAGCCCTCCTCGGCGCCGTGGGCGGGCAGTATCAGGCGCAGCCTGCCCCGGCAGGAGCGCAGCAGACGGCGGGCGGCGATGAGCACTCCGACACCGCTGGAGTCGCAGAAGAGCACTTCGGAGAGGTCGAGCACCACATCGCGGCGGCCGACGGCGACCGCGTCGTGGACGTGCTGGCGGATCATGGGCGAGGAGACGAGGTCGAGCTCTCCGCGGACGTGCAGCACGGTCCATGTGCCCTGACGGGTCTCGTCCACCTTGAGCATCACGTCCGGACCTCTCCTCACGCCGATCCGGAGTGCCGCGCCCGCTGTGGTGCGGCCGGACACATCCGGAAGCTGCCCTTCCTGACGCCACTGCCCCGCTCCTCCCGACTGAAACACGAAGCTCAAGGCAGGCTTACGGGAGCGGACCGCCCCTACCATTGAACCTGCTCCTCGGGGGCGCACTTGCCATAAAGGGGCGTGCGTTCGCCGCAACGCGCACTACATTCGAAGAGGCGACAGGCACAGGGGACAGGCTTGGGGGCCGAATGGCAAAGGACACACCGCCGCGCTGGGACCGCAGGATGCAGCAGCGGCTGGCGCGGGGAGAGGCCGCCGCGCTCGGAGAGCTGTACGACAAGTTCGCCTCACTGGTGCACATGCTCGCCCACCGGGTGCTCGACGACGACGAGGCCGCCGACCAGGTGACACGTGAGGTCTTCGGCTACATCTGGGAGAACCCCGACTCCTACGACCCCAAGCACGGCTCGATGCGTTCCTGGGTGGCCCGGCTCACCAACAGCCAGGCCGTGCACCGGCTGCGCCAGACCGAGGCCGCCGCACTCGCCCAGGGCGGCGAGGGCACCACCGAGGAGCTGGAGCAGAAGGTACGCAGGGCAGCGGTCGCCGCCCGCGCCGACTACATCGTCACCTCCATGCCCGCGCCCCTGCGGGACGCACTGGAACTGGCGTACTTCCAGCGCCGGGACTACCGCCAGACAGCCGCCGACCTCGGGGTCACCGAGGACGAGGCCAGGCGCCGGCTGCGGCTCGGCCTCCAGCTGCTGTCCACCGCCAACACGCGCCCGCTGGAAGGCTCCTCCCTGAAAGGCTCCTCCCCGCCCCGATACGGACGCTCCTTGTGAACGGGCCATTCGACAGCGGCCGCGGAAACGGCCGCTCCGGCGACGACGGCCGCGACGAAGTGCGAGGCGGTCCGCGCATACCGGGACCGCGGCCGGCGGCGGACGATCTGGACCCGCCCGCGCGCCTGTTGCCGCTCCGCGGCGTTCCCGAGCCGGAACCACCGACCGTGCCCGAGCCGCGGCCCGTACCCGAAGCACCGTCGGCGCCCGTCGAACGGCCTTCCCACAGCGTGCTGAAGTCGCTGCTCGGCGCGTGGGCGCTGTCCGCCTGCTCCGCCGAGGAGACCGCGGCGGTCGAGCAGCACCTCGGCGACTGCGCGCCCTGTGCGGAAGAGGCCCTGCGGCTGCGCGACGCCGTCGCGCTGCTGCACACCGACCGGGATCTGGACCTCGACCCGCTGCTGCGCTTCCGGGTGCTGGAGAACTGCCTGGGGCGCAGGCCCGCGCGTATCCCCGTGCCCCTCTGGGCGACTCCGTACGACGCCGAGACCGCGCGGCTCGACGCGCTGTTGCGGGACATCGGCGAGTCGGAATGGCACGCGCCGGTGCACCTCAAGTGGTTCGAGGACGAACGGCAGGTGAGCCGCCGGACGACAGTCGCCGGGGTGATCGGGCACCTGATGGCCATCGACGGCCTGGTCGCGAGCGCGCTCGGCCTGGACGACCCCCTCGGGGCGAACGCACCGAAGGTGCCGGCCGATCGCACCGAGGCGTACTGGCGCACCACCGGCCTGCCGCGCACGCGCGCCGTCCGTGAACCGTGGCGCGACCAGAGCCACACCCTGATCAGGACCGTGTCCTTCGCGGGCCGCGGAGTCGCCGAACTGTCCGTCTCGTACGGGGACTTCGCCCTGCCGCTGCGGGACTCCCTGCTGGACCGGGCCTTCGAGTGCTGGATCCACGCGGGCGACATCGCCGACGCGGTGGACTACCCGTACGAGCCGCCGAGCGGCTCCCATCTGCACCGGATGATCGACCTGGCGGCACGGCTGCTGCCCGCGGCCCTCGCCGACCGCCGACGCGCGGGGCTCGCCGGACCG
This sequence comes from Streptomyces sp. NBC_00885, assembly GCF_045207475.1. Classification (NCBI taxonomy): domain Bacteria; kingdom Bacillati; phylum Actinomycetota; class Actinomycetes; order Kitasatosporales; family Streptomycetaceae; genus Streptomyces; species Streptomyces sp. NBC_00885. The sequence continues at coordinate 4,727,753 of NZ_CP108796.1, read as the reverse complement.
GCCAGACATCTGGTGGCGGCCGGCGCTCCCGGCCGTTCACTGCACCTGGAGGTCGAGGGCTCGGGCGGCGGGAACTGGTACATCGCCCTGGACTCCCCGGCGGCCGTCGCCTCGGCGGACCAGGCGGTTGCCCAAGTGGCGCTGGACGGCCTGGAGTTCTGCCGCCTGGTGGCGGGGCACGTCTCCCCGGAGGAGGCAGCGGCGGGCCAGGACGGCGACCGGGAGGCGATCCGGGACGTGCTGTTCGCGGCGGCATCGCTGAGCAGGCTCTAGCCTGCGCGTTTCAGTTGCGGTGTCTGGGTGGTGTTGCGCGGATGACGCCGAGTTCGGCGGTGATGCTCCGAGTCCCGGTGGCGAAGGCCACCAGGCTGGTGAGGTGCCGGGGGGCTCACCACAGGTGAGCCCCCTTGGGTTGTTGTCGGACGGGATATCAGTTGTAGGTGTTGAAGAGGGTGGTGGAGTCGTACACCCAACTGCCGGCGGGGGCTGCCCATCCGGCCTTGCCCCCGTTGAACATGGCGTCATGGCGGGCGGTCCAGGTCCACATCTTGACCCCGCCGTCGGCCTGGTGGTTCAGGGCAGCGAGGTCGTCGCGGCCGTCACCGTCGTAGTCGCCGGTGACGATCTGAAGGCGCTTGACGTCGAGGTTTCCGGGCGCGCTGTTGAGTGTGACCTTGGCGGAGCCGAAACGGTCCTTGCCGTCGATCTTCTCGAACAGGATGGTGGAAGTCTTGTCGCTGCCGTCGGCGTAGTCGTACCAGAGCAGTGCGTCGTCGTGACTGTCGCCGTTGAAGTCGCCGGAGTGCGGTTGGGCGCGGTGCCAGTCGAGGGAGTCGCTTTCCCACCACACCGCAGGGGTGGAGAAGCCGCCGTTGGGCTCGGTGGTGAAGACATAGGTCTTCACCGAGTTGCCGCCCTGGCGGTAGAAGACACCGATCTCGTCCCGGCCGTCCGCGTCGAAGTCACCGGTGATGAACTTGGTGCGCTCGCGCAGCCAGGTGCCCTTCGGCGCGGACCAGGAGGTGAAGGGGGCGTTGAAGGTGCCCTTGTCGGTCGCGGTGAAGGTCCACAGTTTGGTGGTGCCGTCGGGGTAGGCGTACCAGACAGCGATGTCGTCGCGGCCGTCCCCGTTGAAGTCGCCGGCCTGCGGGGTCATGTAGCTGATGTGGAAGCTGCCGGCCGGGGCGCTCCAGGCGGCGGAGGGGGTGTCGAAGCCGCCGTCGGGCTTGCCGAGTGCCACCCAGATCTTGACGCTGGTGTCGCTGTAGCCGTGGGCGGCGGCCATGTCTCCGCGCCCGTCACCGTTGAAGTCGCCGGTGACGAACTTCATGGACTTCGCTTCCCACGCGCCCTTTTGGGCGGTGTAGGACTTCTTGGGGGCGCTGACGGTGCCATTCTCATTGCCGAGGAAGGTGTACATGGCGTCCGCGCCCGCTTCGAAGTCGTACCAGGCACCGAGATCGCTGCGGCCGTCACCGTTGTAGTCGTGACGGATCGCGGTGCCGCTGGACCACAGGGACTGCTTCTGCGCGTTGTAGAGGGTGAGGTCACCGCTGTCCGTCAGGACGGCCGTGGTGGCGCCGGAGGTCTTGGACTCCCAGAGGGTGGCGGTGTCAGCGGCGTTGCGGACGACGAGGTTCCCGCTGCTTTGCAGCCGCGCGAAGGACCCGGCCTGAGCAGTGCCGGTGGACCACAGGGTCTTGCCTGCGGTGGAGGTGACGACGAGGTTGCCGTCCCTGCGCATGGTCAGCCGGGCTGATGCCGAGGCCAGGGTGTCGCCGGGCAGCAGGTCCTGGCCGGGCGTCAGGCGGGTGCCGAGTCTGGTGTTGTCGGCCCGTGCGGCGACGGCGTTGGTGCGGGTCTCGCTCTCGCCGAGGCATCCGCCCTGCCAAGACCGCCCGGCGACGGCGACGAGTTCGGGCGTGCCGTTGTTGTCACGCAGGAGCGGGGCGCCGGTGTCGCCCTTGCAGATGGCGTCGTTCGCGGTCTTGCCCGCGATGTCCAGGCCGGCTTCTTTGGCGGCGTTGACGGTGAACGCGGCGGTGTGGAGCTTGTTTGGCACCCACTCGGTCTTCGTACGGCCGAAACCGGCGACGGTGAGCGTGTCGCCGACGGCGACGGGAGAGGCGGCCGTGGTCACGGGGGCGATGCCCTTGGCAGGCTGGGCCAGGCGAGCCATGACCAGATCGCGGCCCTCACGGGGCACCAGGTCGACGATCTCGCTGACATGCCCACCTGTGGCGGACAGATCAGCGCGGCCGATGGTGGCGACCGTCTTCCACTGTGGCTTGCCGGGCGTCAGCTCAGCGTTGCCGCTGGTGAAGCACGAGGCGGCGGTAAGTATCCACTGCGGTTCGACAAGTGCTCCGGTGCAGGCGCGCTTGGTGTCACCGTCACCAATCTCCAGCTTGGCGGTGAACGTGTAGCCGTCGGCGGTGGCTGGACCAGTTGTTGCGTGAGCGTGAGCGGGGCCGAGCAGGGCGGAGGTGACCACGGCTGTCAGGGCGCTCGCGGCAGCGGCAGCGCGAGTACGTGTTGCAGACACGAATTGTTTCCTTACACCACGAGGTTCAGACAGCGGCTGGCTATGGGCTGCCGCGGGCCGGGAAGGTCTGTCGCCTGTCAGCTGGTGACGCGGAGTTCGACGAGGACGGAGCGCTGGTCAGAGGTTCCGGCCTCTCCGAAGGGCTTGTAGTCGTTGGCGGCGGCGTTGACCACCGTCTCCTTGCCCCCCGCCGTGATGGTCGCCTTCACCGGGTAGACCTCGGTCCAGATGCCGAAAGCGTCGGGCAGCTCGAGGGAGAGGTAGCCCTGCTTGGCGCTGACGTCGAAACAGTAGGTCTTCTGGCCGGTGCGGGACTTGACCGTGATGTCCGGGGTTCCGTCACAGCTGACGAGAGTGATGTGGCCGTCGCCCCGCTTGAGGAGGATCTTCTGGTCCTTCTGGATCTGAGCGGCACCCGGGTAAGAGAAGTCCTCCACCGCCGAGGGCATTTCGGAGGCGGATGCCGGTTCTGCCGCCTGCGGGGAGGCGTTTGCGACGCCGAACATCGTGATCCCGGCGACAGCTGTGATCGCGCCGATGAGACCGGTAAAGAGTGCTGTGCGGGCACGGGATATCGCCACGGTTTCCCCCTTGGCTCAATGGAGCAAGTGTGAAGACTTGTACACAAGTTACCCTTGAGTAAAACACATGTAGGGTGTTGTGGATGCATATCCCACCCCCAGGGGGCGTTGCGGGGTGCCAGGGGCTTGGGTTCACACGGCCAGCAGTAACGCCGCCAGTCACTGAATCCTTTTGGCCGGAAACTGTCGCACCAACCGGTGCACCCGGGGCGGGAGCTGACCTGTGCACACGGAAAGTTGAAATGCGAATGAGGGGGAGCCTGCCGGATGGAACGGCGAACATTCCGTTCCGGAAGATCGAATTCCGGAACGTCATCCAACGTGGCGGGAAGAACACGTCGGGGGATCTGCAGTGTTGTGCTGCCCATGGCACTGGCGGTAGGGCTGCTGGGAGCCGCGCCCGCGTCGGCCCAGGAGGGTCCCGAGGACTTCCCCTCTGACCGGGCCCTGGTCGTCTCCGACTGGGAGGACGGCGGAGCGGGAATCCGGGAGGCGGCCGAGCGGGCGCTGCTGGGTTCGGATGAGGATGTCCGGAAGTACCTCGATGAGGCGCCCACGATCGAGTACGACGACGACTACGTTGATGCCAGCCGGATCTTCAACACCGGTGGCGTGGCCGTACGGGAGGCGACGAAGAAGGCGCTGAAGGGCACCCCGAACGAGCTGCATGAGTATCTCAGGAGTGGCTGGAAGGGCCCGTTGGAGGAAGACCAGGAGGTCGAAGCCTCCCGCGTCATCAACTTCGGCGGCAATGGGGTCAAGGACGCGGGCAAGGCTGCGCTGAAGGCCGGCCCGGAGGCTGTTGCGAAGTTTCTGGAGAGCGGCCAGTACGAGGCGCAGGAGACTGATAACGAGGTTGAGGTCTCCAAGCTGATCAACTTCGGTGGTCCGAACATGAAGGCCGCCGGGAAGGTTGCGCTGAAGGGCACCGCGGACGACATCGCCGAGTTCCTGGACGTCGGGCAGTTTGTCGCCCGCGACCGTGACCAGGAACATGCCACGATTGCGCAGTTGACCGAGCAGGCCAAGCAGGCGGGGCGCCAGGCCGAGGCCGCCACCAAGAAGGCAGAGGATGCCTCTGCCCGCGCGGTCGCCGCCTCGAACCTGGCAAAGGAAGCCGCAGCGAAGGCCGCCCGGGAGACGGAGGAGGCCCGCAAGGACGCCAACCGTGCCGCCTACAAGGCGCAGCAGGCCGCCGCGTCCGCGCGGGCCGCGGCCGCCGCCGCCCAGCAGGCGATCGGCGCGGCCAACGCCGCCAACCGGGCCGCCCGCACCGCCGCGCTCGCCGCGGCGCAGACCGCGAACGCCGCCGCCGCGGCGGCGAACGCGGCCAACGACGCCTACAACGCGGCGATCGCCGCGGCCGGGGACGCGAGCAAGGCCGGGGCCGCCAAGCAGGCCGCAGTCGTCGCCCGCAACGCGGCTGTCTTGACCCGTGCCTCCGGCGCTGCGGCGGAGCAGGCCCGCAAGGCCTCGCAGGCCGCCGGTGACGCCGCGGCCGCCTCCCGCAGCGCCGGCGAAAACGCGAACGCCGCTGCGGACTCGGCCGATGCTGCCAACCGGCACGCCGAGGCAGCCGGTGTTCACTCCGCCGAGGCCCGCAACGCCGCGGCCGAGGCCCGCCGCCACGCAGGCGCCGCCAACCGCGCCGCGGACAACGCCACCGCCCTGGCGCGCCGCTCGGCACAGCAGGCGTCCGACGCCCGTGACGCGGCGAACTCCGCCGCCGACCACGCCGAGAAGGCCGCCGACGCCGCCGACCTCGCGGCGAAGTACGCCGGTCAGAGCGCGACCGCCGCCGCCGACGCCCGCAAGTGGGCCGCCGCCGCGAAGGCCGCCGCCGACTCCGCGACCATCGCCGTCAATACCGCCAAGAAGGTCCACCAGGTCGCTCTCGACGTCGAGACCGAGGATCTCACCTCCCGCAGCGAGGCCGCTCTGGAGCAGGCCCGCACCGAGAAGGCCCAGAGCGACCGTCTGATCTCCGCATCCGCAACCGTCGCCCGTGACGCCCGCGCCCTCGACGCCAACGCCGAGACCTTGGCCGACGAGGCGACCAAGTCGGACGTGGACGTGCCAGCAACCGCGGCCAAGGGCCGCAAGCTCGCCCTGGACGCCCTCAAGCTCCGCGGCCCTTGGCAGCAGCAGGCCGCCATCAAGGCGCTCGGCGGTTCGGATGCCGAGGTTCTGGAGTACCTGCGCAGCGGCTGGAAGAAGGCGGCCCTGGAGGAGAGTCGTGACAAGGTCCTCCAGCTCAGCGTGAGCAGTCCCTACCCCTCGATCCGGCAGGGCGCCGCCGAGGCACTCAAGGGCACCCCGGAGCAGGTCGCCGACTTCTACACCAGCGGCCAGTACGTCGTCGGTGAGACCGACCTCGCCGTCGCCGTCTCCAAGGTCAACAACTTCGGCGGGATCAGCGTCAAGGACACCTCCAAGGCGGCCCTGAAGGACGGCACCGGCAAGGCCCTGGCCACCTTCCTCGAAGTCGGCCAGTACGGCGCCCGCGTGACCGACGAAGAGGTCATCGCTTCCAAGCTCGTCAACGACGGCGGTGACGAGGTCAAGGCCGCCGCCAAGGCAGCCCTGGCCGGGCCCCCGGACAAGCTGCACGAGTTCGTCACCGTCGGCCAGTACTTGGCCGCCCGCAAGGACGGCCTCACCGCCCACCACCGTGCCCAGATCGCACGGCTCCTGGCCGAAGGCCAGATCATCGCCGCCAAGGCCCAGGCCAACCGCTGGCGCGCCGCCGAAGCCGCCGCCAGAGCCAACAAAGCCGCCGCCGAAGCGGCCACCGCCGCAGGCGAGGCCAAGAAGTCCGCCCAGGCCGCCGAAGGCTACGCAGCCGACGCCAGGAAATCCGCCGACGCCGCCACCGCCAGCGCCAACCAGGCAAGCCAGTCCGCAGCCACCGCCCGCAACGCCGCAGCTGCCGCCGCCCGCGACGCCGACGCCGCCGAAGCCTCCGCCCAACAGGCCGAGTTCTCCGCCAGCTACGCCCGACAGTCCGCCAGCGAAGCGGACGACGCCGCCGCACGGGCACGAGACTCCGCAGTCGCGGCCGGCAAGAGCAAGGCCGAGGCCGACGCAGCCGCGAGCCAAGCCTGGACCGAGGTCAAGCGCAAGCGCGAGGCGGAGATCGCCGAAGCGAAGCGTCAGGCAGAGGAACAGCAAAAGCAGCAGGCCGAGGCGTCAAAGAACAAGAAGAAGCGCTGCATCGTCCCCTACAACCGGGACACCGTGCCGCCGTGTATCTACGCAGCGGACGAGTACGAGATCGAATTCGCCAAACCCGACCCCGAACTCGCCAAGCTACTCGGCAAGGCCGCCTGGGAGATCACCGGCGCCGCCGACATCGAAAGGTGCATCAAGGAACCCGCCTGGGGCGGTTGCACCATGGCCGTCGTCGGCGTACTCCCCATCGGCAAGCTCAAGCTCCTCAAGAAAGCCAAGGACGGCGTCGAAGGCATCGTCAAGGGAACTCGGGCGGGCAAAGAAGCGGCCGAGTGCCTCGTCAAGCAGGCCAAGCACAGTTTCCCGGCCGGCACCCGCGTTCTGATGGGTGACCACACCACGAGACCGATCGAGCAGATCAAGACCGGCGACCATGTGCTGGCCACCAACCCTGAATCCGGGGCCACCGGCCCGCGCCGCGTCGACGCCACGATTTACACCCCCGACGACCGCGACTTCACCGACGTCACCCTGGACCAGACCAACGGCGGCGGCACCCTCACCACAACGGACCACCACCCCTTCTGGACCGAAAACGACAAGACGTGGAAAAACGCAGCCGACCTCACCCCCCAGGACAACCTCCGCACCCCCGACGGGCGTACAGCACAGATCAACAGCGTCCACCATCGGACCGGACTCGCGCCCGCCTACAACCTCACCATCAACGACCTCCACACGTACTACGTGCTGGCCGGCAACACCGCGGTGCTGGTCCACAACAGCCGGTGCCTGATCGCCGACATCGTCGGGCCCCAGGGCGAAAAGCTCTGGCTCCCCAAGGGCCGCAAGGCCATTGCGACGGCTAACAACCTGAAGGGGTGGTTCTATTACATCAAGGCATCCGAAACTTCGGCTAACGGATTCCACAAGAGCGTCAGATACGTGCGCGTCATGGATCCGGTGACCAGTGGGCCGCATCCGTACCCCAACGGCTATATCAGCTATCTCAATGAGGGAGGCCAGATCATCAATCCGATGACCGGCAAGACCGTGATCAAGTCCGACCCCTACTGGCACATTCCGATCCAATGACCCTCATCGAGAACTTCTTCACGTCCCAGGATTACCGTCAGGCTCCGGAGCCCATCGGCTGGGACCCGCTGAAGGAACAAGACGCCCTGCAGGACGCGCAACTCCTGGATTGCAGAGTGTGTCCGACCGCGAATCGTGCGGCGCTGCTCTTCGACATGCGAACTGCGTCGTACTATCCAACGGGTAATTCCGCCCTCCTTGTGGTCCACGGACTGCAATCGTTTCACTGGAGCGGAGCGCCGCAGCAACAGCAACTAATGGCATTCTCGGTAATGTCCAGTCGGCCTTCCGGGGTCGCCGGTGGCGGATTGCGACTGGAGCTGGAATTCTTCCCGGACGGCGATCATTCCGTCAGTGGAGATCGTGCGGACTTCTACCTTCTGGAAGCCCACGGGATCCCTGAAGCGCCACCGAGCTACCCGGGGCGCGATCTCGATCAGGTTCGGCATGAGCTGCCGTCGTGGACCTCCGACTGCACGGTGCTGCAGTCGGCCACTACGAGCGGCAGGTGACACAACGGTGACCGAAGCGGCTGGCCAAGGTTCTTCCTTGGCCAGCCGCTTCACTTCATGGCGCGCCCGAACGAGGGGCACGCTCAGGCGACCCCGCCTGGATCCTGGTGCACGGCGTCGGGCGAGCGCGGAGAAGGAGGAGCTGGTCTGGGCTGACCAGGGCCACCGGCCCGCGCCGCGTCGAGGCGACGATCTACACCCACGACGACCGCGACTTCACCGACATCACCCTCGCGGCTCGTGCCCCGGCCGCCGGTCGCTGAACCGCCACGCCATGGCGTGACCTCACTCCCCGCCCACCGCCACGTTCGGGTTCCCGTCCCGCCCCTGTGGCTTGAGTTCGATCTGGATCGTGTGCGTCGTGTCCCGCGCCGCCGAGGCGCCGGCGCCCGCCGTCAGTACCCCGATGCGCAGCTCCGCGCGTCCGCTGCCCTCGCGGCGTACCTGGACCGCGAACTCCAGATTCACCTTCTCCACGCTGAACTTGAGGTCGCGCCCCTCGCCCGCCCGCTGTGCCCGTTCCAGCTCGTCGCGGACCTGTCCGATCACCTCGGCCAGTCCCGCCACAGCGGCATCGTCACGCTCAGCCATCGCGCACCCCGTCTCCTGTAGTTATGGTTGGGAAGTATGAGGGAGCCGTGGCACACGTCCAACTCATCGTCGCCCGAAGAGGGTTGGCGGGTCTGTCTGCTTCGTACGCAGGATCGCTCCGGCCGCCCGCTGGGCGCCGGGGTGCTGCTCCCCGGGGGACTGGTGCTCACCTGCGCCCATACGGTGCTCTCCCGGCCCGGACGCGACGGCACCCGCGCCCCCTTCGACACGGTCTATGTCGACGTGCCCGCCGCCGCGCTGTCCGGTGATGCGCCAGAGCCTCTGCGCGCCCGGCTGCTGCGGGAGTATCTGGTCCTGCCCACCGCGCACTTCAGCGGCGATCTCGCCCTGCTCAAGCTGGACCACGAGCCGCCCGTGCCCCACGCCGTGCTGCACCGCCAGATCCCGGCCCGCAATGAACCCGTGCACTTCACCGGCTATCCCGAGGACCTGCCGGGCGGCGAGCACCTCGACGCCCGGCTGATGGGGCGCGGCGGGCCCGCGCACCGGCCCGAGTGGGTGCAGCTGGACACCGAGGGCTCGCCCTACGTGGTCCGGCACGGCTACAGCGGCGGCGGGGTCGTGCACAGCCGCTCCCGCCGTCTCATCGGCATCGTGGCCCACCAGTTCGGCACCCCGCAGGCACCCGTGCGGCGGGAGCACGCGTACATGATCCCGACCGAGACGGTCCTCAAGCATCTGCCGCTGGAACGCCTCGGTCTGAGGGTCACCGGCCCCCGCGCCGTCTCCCGCGATGTCGCCGTGGCACCCGACCGGACCGCGTCCGGCCGCGTCCCCGGACTGCACCGCAGGCTCACCCGCTGGCTGGACGGTGAGCCGGACACCGACCCCGTCGAGCTGGCCTTCGCCGGTGAGGGCGAGCACGCGCTGCTGCACACCATCCGCTCGGTGCTCACCCTCGCCGACCGGGAGCAGAGCCCGCCCTCCGCGTCCGGAAGCCCGGCGGGCGAGCCACAGGTGGGCAGCATCGACATCGCCGTCGACGCCACCAACCGCACGGCCGGAGAGCTCGCCGTCCACGCCGCCGAGCGGATCGGCCTGGAGGGCGGCAGATCCCACGGCGCGCGCCTGGAGCAGATCGCCGAGGAGAGCCCGCCACTGATAGCCGCCTTTCTAGCCGTCGACCGGTCCGCCTCCGAGGACGCGGAGATCACGGCCCTGCTCCGCGCCCTGCTCGCACGCGGCGACAGCCGGCTGCTGCTCGTCTTCAGCGATCCGGGCTCCCCACTGCTCGCACGCGTACGGAGCGAACTCCTCGATCCCGAGTGGGCACAGCGCCGCGCGGACCGGCTCGCCGCGCGGGTGAACCGGCTGGCCGAGTGCGAGCAGCGATTACGGCAACTCCCCGCGCGTCCGGCCACCGCGGGCCGTCCCGCACCCCGCCGCCCCGAGGTCCGGTCTCCGAAGCTGCGCCGCGAGCTCGAACAGCTCTGCCACGGCGGCCCGTTGCACGACTCGCCCGCCCTGCCGCACGCCCTGTTCCGGCTCGCAGTCGACGTCGAGACGGCGCTGCTGGACGCCGAGGCCGCCGAGCAGGTCATGGCCGGGCCGCTCGGCCCGCACGAGTTCGTCGTGGAGCCGCCGGGCGACGGGCTCACCGATCTGCCCGTGGTCGCCGTGCGCGACCCGGACGCGCTCGTCACCGCACCGGCCGGGCCCCATCTGACGGGCGGCGACCGGCTGCACCAGCAGTACGAGGTGGTGGGCCCGATCGGCCAGGGCAGCCACGGGCAGGTGTATCTCGCCCGCGATCTGCTGCTGGACAACCGGCCGGTGGCGCTGAAGGGAATCCTCGACCCCGGCAATCCGGCCGCGGTCCTCCAGGCCCATCAGGAGCGGCTGCGGCTGGTCAGCCTCAACCATCCCTCCGTGATCCGGGTCGTCAACTACGCCCGCCATCCCTCGGCTTCGGCGGAGTTCATCGTGATGGAGTTCGCCGACGGGGCGCCGCTGGAGTGGGTCGCGGCCGGTATCGGCCGGCAGCGTCCGCCGTTCTCCGGGCCCCGGGTGCGCGAGTTCATCGTCGTCTACGGACTGCTGATCCTGGACGCGCTCAGCTATCTCCACGACCAGGAGGGCCTCGTCTACGGCGATCTCTCCCTCACCAACGTGCTGCACTGCGGCAAGGGCATCAAACTCATCGATGTCGCGGGCGTCCGCAGACCTGGCACACCGGGACCGGTCAGCCACCGACCGCCCGAGACGGGCCCCTCGGGCGAGATGACGACCGCGGGCGATCTGTACACGGTCGGCGCGGTCCTGGACGAACTGCTCGCCAAGGACCCCGTGCCGCCGGCCGACCTCGGCACCCAGTCGCTGGAGCGCGCCCTGCGGCGCGCCATGGCACGCGACCCCAAGCGGCGTTACGCCACCGCCCAGGAGATGGCGCTCCAGTTGCGCGGGGTGCTGCGCGAACTGCGTTCCCTGCGGCTCGGCGAGGAGACCTTCGAGCCGTCGCCGCTCTTCGACCGGGCCGCCACCGCCCTCGACGGGCAGCTGGGCAAGGCCCCGCCGCTGACCCGCTGGCGGGCCGGCGGCAGCGGCGGCGACCCGGGGCACGCGAGCCCGGCGAAGCCGTCCGGACAGGACCAGGACGCGCAGGTGCCGGGCCCTGCCGAGGTCGCGGTGGCCCTGCCCGTGCCCAAGGCGGACCAGCAGGACCCCAACTGGAAGGAGCTGCAGCGCACTTCGTACGCCGACCCGGCCGGTCTGCTCCAGCTCAGCGACGAGTGGCTGCCCTCGCCCGAACTGCACCTGCTGCGCTGCCGCCTCCATCTGGAGCTCGCCCGCGACCAGCAGCGCGGGCGCGACCAGCAGCTGGTCACCGCGGCGATGGAGCTGGACCGGGCCGGGCGGCTGCTCGGCGACCGGAGGCGCTACGACTGGCGACTCGACTGGCACCGGGGCCTGACCGAACTCGCCCACGGCCATGTGCGCCAGGCGCTGACCTGCTTCGACGAGGTGTACGACGCGATTCCCGGCGAGTACGCGCCGAAGCTCGCCCTCGGCTACTGCCACGAGAAGCTCGCCGACTCCACCTCGGACGCCGAGTTCCGCGAGGGGCACGAGCAGCAGGCCATGCGTTTCTACGATGCGGTGTGGCGGCGCAACCACGCGCTCGGGAGTGCCGCGTTCGGCCTGGCCCGTATCCATCTCGCCCGCCGCAGCCCGGACCTGGCCCTGGCCTCGCTGGACGGCGTGCCGCCGGACTCGCGGCATCGCACCGCCGCCCGTACGGCGATGGTGCGCATCCACGCCGGCCCGCCCGCCGACGGGTCGCCGCCGACCGTGGCATCGGCGGTACGCGCCTACGCCGCCCTGCGCAGGCTGGTCAGCCACGAGGGCCTCACCGACCGGCAGGCGTACGAGCGGCTCACCGCCCAGCTCCTGGAGCTGCTGCTCGAACTGGTCGCCGCCGCACGGGAGAAGGACCCGCTGGCCGAGCTGCGCGGCTCGCTCCCGCCCGGGATTCCCGTACCCGCCGGTGAACGGGAGCTGCGCGAACAGCTCTCCGCCTGCTACCGCAGGCTGGCCGAGCAGGTGCCGCGCACCGACCTCGCCGAGGACGCCGAGCTCGCGGAGGCGCTGCTCGACAACGCGTACCGCACGCGTCCTCTCGGCCTGCGACACGACCGGGACGGGCACAGGAACGGGCGCCCCGGCCGCGGACCTCGGTCCCTGGCGGTGTGGCTGCCGCGCCGGCTCTGGCTGCGCGACCCCGGGGAGAACGCGTGAAGCTCCGCGAGCGGGTCAGGCCCGCCCTCACGCGGCTGCGTCTCGTCGCACCTCGCTCCCTGCCCGCGCTGCGCGGGCTCTTCCCCGCGCTGTGGCGGCGCGCCGCGGGCCGCACCCCCGGGGGCAACTGCCCCACCGCCGCGTTCCTGCGCCGCCGCATGCTGGTCCTGCCGGTGCTCGCCGTGGTCTCCCTCGCTCTCTCCGCGGCCGCGTACGGCGACATCCACGGCCGTACCCAGCGGCTGCGCGACCGGTGCGCACCCGCGCTGGTCGATCTGGCCCGGGCCAGGACCTCCCTCGAACTGGCCCAGGGGCAGGCCGATGTGCGGTTGCTGAAGAGCACGACGCCCGGTCTGGTCGAGCTGGGCGAGACCTACCGCTCCCTGCTGACGGAGGCCGCGCAGAGCCTCAGCCGGGTAGCCCGCTCCGGGGCGCTGCACAAGGGTCAGGAGCAGGAGCTGCGGGTGGTCTCCGGCCTGGTCGTCGCGTACGGGGACAAGATCGCCTGGGCGGAACGGAACCGTACGAGCCCTGTCCTGCGCCGGGCCGGGGTCGCCTACGCCGAGGACATGCTGCGCGGCCGGCACCGCGCGGTCACCGCGGGAACCGCGCAGGAGCCGATCTCCATCCTCGAACGGCTCCGGGAGCTGGAGCGCCAGCTCCAGGGGGAGAACCACGAGCTGGCGGCCTGGAGCCCCCTCACGCTGACCGGCGCGGCCGCCGCCGCTCTGGCGGCCGTGCTCTTCGCCTTCGTTCTGCTGGGCACTTCGGTGTTCCTGGCGGACCGGCTGCGGCTGATCAGCCTGCAGCTGGCGGTGGCCGCGGTGCCGGTGCTGCTGACTCCCGCGCTGCTGGCCTTCGGCGGGTACGGGGAGCATGCGGCGCAGGAGCGGTCGCGTGCGGCTGTGGGCAGGCTCGAATCCGTGTCCGCGGACGACACGGCCACGCGCCGGATCGAGTCGGCCGCGCGGGAGGCGGACGCGGCGATGCGCGGGGCCCACCCCGAGGGCTGGTCGCTGACGGCGGGCGTCGTCGTGCCCGCCGGCGGTGCCGGCGCGCTCGCCTGCGGCGTCACGCTCTTCCTCTACGGCCGCCCCTATCCGGCCGTCCGCCCCCGACGAAGGCTCACATGAAGCGCTTGAGGGCACTGCTGGCCAGCTGTCTGCTGACCGCCGCCGCCGTGACGGCGGGCGGCTGCTCGGACGCGGCCGAGGAGCGCACACTGGTCGTCCTCGGCCCGTGGACGGACGGCGAGGAACGGCCGTTCGTTGCGGCGCTGCGGCGTATCGGCGAGCGGACCGGGCGCAGTTACGTCTACAAGGGCACCCGCTCCCTGCGCGAGACGCTGCTCGCCCAGCTCCAGGCGGACGCGCCGCCGGACCTGGCGATCCTGAGCAGCCCCGGCGATCTGGTCGAGTACGCCCGCACCGGCGACGCCTATCCGCTCCCCGAGAAGGTCGCCGGGGCCGCCGTCCCGCCGTGGGCGCCTGCCGTGACCGTCGAGAACGAGCGGGGCGAGGCTCGTACGCACGCCTACTGGGCGCCCGTGCGGGTGGACCTCAAGTCGCTCGTGTGGAGCCGCGGGGCGAGCCCGGACAAGAAGCCGGACTGGTGCCTCGGCATGGGCTCAGGCGCCACCTCGGGCTGGCCGGGCACCGACTGGGTGGAGGACCTGCTGCTGCAGCGGCAGGGACCCGCACAGTACGAGAGCTGGGCGACCGGCAAGACCTCGTGGCAGTCGACGAGGCCGGCGTGGGAGGAGTGGGGCAGGCTGCTGGCCAAGAACAAAGGGGACGACGCGGACGACGGCAAGGCCCTCGGCGCGGAGGGGCTGCGCTACTCCTTCGAGTTGCTCGGCAACGGCCGGTACGGGCTGCTGAACCGGGACGACTGCACCCATGAGCACCAGGGCTCGTTCATCCGCCGCCACTACGGCGACGACGTCCTGCCCGAGCCGACCGCCCGCTTCCTGGGAGCCAGGAGCGCGGGCGCGCACGTCTACGAGGTCTCCGGCGACCTGGCAGCCGTCTTCAAGCCCAGTGCCGCGGCGTGGGACCTGCTGGGCCGTCTCACCTCCCGTGAGGCGCGCGAGGACTGGGCGAAGGCGGCGAAGCCGGCGGAGCGGCCGTACTTCCCCGGCGGCGCGTTCGGCTCCGTACCGCTGTCGCGCAGCACGCGAGCCGTCCAGGACCTCTTCGACGGGGCGGGTCAGATCTGCCTGGACGCCTCGGACGCGATGCCGCCGACGCTGCGGGACGCGTTCTACCGGGCGGTGCTGGAGTTCCTGGGCGCGCCGCGGAGCAGCGCGCTGCTGACGCGGCTGCTGGAGCAACTGGAGGCGGAGCGGCAGCTGCAGTTGCAGGAGGACGCGTTCCTCCTCGACGACCTGTGCGACAACGCCCCCGGGCAGTCGCCCTGAGGTTTTCGAGCTAGGCGAAGACGACCGTACGACGACCGTTCAGCAGGATCCGGTGCTCGGCGTGCCATTTCACCGCGCGGGCGAGCGCCTGGCACTCCACGTCGCGACCCACCGCCACCAGCTGCTCCGGGGTCACCTGGTGGCCGACGCGCTCGACCTCCTGCTCGATGATCGGGCCCTCGTCGAGGTCGGCCGTCACATAGTGCGCGGTCGCGCCGATCAGCTTCACGCCGCGCGCATGGGCCTGGTGGTACGGCTTCGCGCCCTTGAAGCTCGGCAGGAAGGAGTGGTGGATGTTGATGATCCGGCCGCTCAGCTGCTTGCAGAGATCGTCCGAGAGCACCTGCATATAGCGGGCGAGTACGACAAGTTCGACATTCTCGGCGCGTACCAGCTCCAGCACCTGCGCCTCGGCGGCCGCCTTCGTGTCCTTGGTGACCGGAATGTGATGGAACGGGATGCCGTACGAGGTGACGAGCGCCTCGAAGTCCGTGTGGTTGGCGACGACCGCGGCGATCTCGACCGGCAGCGCGCCCGTCCTCCAGCGGAAGAGCAGATCATTGAGGCAGTGGCCGAACTTGCTGACCATCAGGATGATCCGCATCGGCTCCTCGGCGGAATGGATCTGCCAGTCCATCCGGAAGGACTCCCCGACGGCGGCGAAGCCCGCCCGCAGTTTCTCCACGGTCACCGGCTCCTCGGCCGAGAAGTGGACCCGCATGAAGAACAGACCCGTGTCCCGGTCCCCGAACTGCTGACTGTCCTCGATATTGCAGCCGGTGATGTAGAGATAGCTCGACACGGCATGCACAATGCCCTTTTTGTCCGGGCAGGAGAGCGTCAGGACGTACTGGTCAGTCATCCTCGTAGACTGCCATATCCGCCGGTCCCGGCAGGGCAGGCGTCCGTCAGGCGGACCGCGTCATGATGCGGAGCACATCCAGCGAGCGCGGCGGGGCGTCCGGGTCCTCGCCGTCGTTGGCCGAGAGCCGGACATGCGCCTCACGGGCGGCCCGTACGGCCTCCGGCCAGCCGTGATGCTCCAGATACGCCGATACGGGAGCGTCCGCACCGACTTGGTGCATGATCCGCAGCACGCGCAGGACGGCGACGTCGACCAGCGCGGCCTCGCCCGAGTCGCGGAAGATCGTGCCGACGTACTTCTCGGCGGACCAGTTGTCCAGCCAGGTGTCCTCGACCAGGCGGTACACGGCGTCGGTGACGTCGCCGTACCCCTCGCGGCCTGCGAGCCAGCACTCCTGATGGAAGACGGGATCGGAAAGCATGTGCAGCGCCGAGCGCACATTGCTGCGCCAGCGCCACCAGGGCATGTCATTGAGCGGCATGCCGCCCATGGTGGATGAGCGACGGCCGCGACGGGAAGAGGGGACCGAACCTTGCTGCACGCCGTCGATCGTACGTTCCCCCGCCGGTCGGCCTGACCGCCCCCCGTAATTCACCTTCCCGTCACCCTTCGTTGAACAACGCTCACTGCGCCGTTACCCGGGGGGCGGAAATGTACTTGACCATGACCGGTTGGCGACGTTCCTCCTCCCCCCGCCCCTCCAGGACCGCACGCGTTCGCGCCGTTTGGACGACCACCACGGCAGCTGTGGCGGCTGGAACGTCGCTGGTCGCGGGCTGTGGCGTGCTCCCTGGTGGCTCGGGGGGCTCCAGGGAGCCCGTCAAGGTGATGACCTTCGCTCCCGAGGACACCCGGGCGACGAACATGCCCGGCATGCCCGCGATGGCGAAGGCCTACGCCAAGTGGGCCAAGACACAGCGCGGCCTGGACGGGCACGAGCTTCGCGTCATCTCCTGCAACGAGGAGAACAGCTCCACCGGCGCCGCGGCCTGCGCCCGGCGGGCGGTGAAGGAGGGCGTGGTCGCGGTCGTCGGCTCCTACAGCCAGCACGGCGACGCGTTCATGGCTCCCCTGGAAGCCGCGGGCATCCCCTACATCGGCGGGTACGGGATATCCGGCGAGGAGTTCACCAGCTACCTCTCCTACCCCGTCAACGGCGGCCAGGCGTCCCTCCTCGCGGGCAACGGCCGCCAGCTCGCCGACGTCTGCGAGCGGGTCTCGCTGGTACGACCCAACACCCTCGCGGGCGACGAACTGCCCCTGCTCCTCAACTCCGGTCTCTCCGAGGGCAGCCGGGACAAGTCCACCGACATCCTGGCGGCCGAGGACGCTACCGACTACACCTCGCAGGCCAAGCAGGCCCGCAAGAAGGCGGGGGCCGGCATATCGGTCGGGTCGGACCGCCCCGGGTGTGTGACGGCGGCCCTCGGGGACCGCACCGAGACCTTCGTCGACTCCTTCCGACGACTGCCCGAGGACAACCGCAAGATCCGGATCTCCTCCGTCATGGGCAGCGTCGGCCAGCCGCTCATCGACCGCACCGGCGGCCGCAACGGCCCGCTCGAAGGCGCGTACGTCACCGGCTGGTACCCGGACGCGGGCGATGCGCGCTGGAACGAGATGGAGAAGGTCATCCGCGCCCATGCCTTCGGCGACAACCGCATCGACCCCGCCGACGCGGGCGTCCAGACCACCTGGATCGCCTACACCGTGCTGCGGACGGTCATCAAGTCGCTCAACGCGGACAAGATCACCCCGGGGATGATCTCGAAGGCTCTGGACAACGGGGTGCAGGTGTCGACCGGCGGGCTCACGCCCACCCTGCGGTGGGAGTACGACGACATGCTCGGCGCGCCCAGCTTCCCGCGGATCGTCAACCGCAGCGTGACCTTCCAAGTGGTGCGCGGCGGGCGGCTGGTGGCGCAGAAGCCGGGCTTCGTGGACGTCACCAAGACGCTGACGGAGTCCTCGACCCTCTGAGAACTTCCGTCTGAGACCTTCTGAGCCCCAGAGGTGCTCTGAGGCCTTTTAGCCACCGCGGGCCGCTTCTACAGCTGCTCGCTGCGCCGCTTGGTGAGCCCGTACTTGGCGGCGATGTCGTTCCAGAGCCCGGAAGCTTCCTTCTTGGCCTTGCTCGCCTCACCGCTGGCGCGGTTGGCCAGGGCGGTCTGGCCGGTGTTGCGCGCCCTGCCGTCCTTGCAGCCCTTCTTGTCCTTGACCTGCTGGGCCCAGGCCGCGTAGTGGTCGTCCGCCGACGCGGACGCCTGCCAGGCCCTGGTGAGCGCCGAGGTCAACTCGTCGTGGCTGGGCAGCTTGTCGACGGTCAGACCGTCCAGCCGGGTCACCAGACCGCGGCGCTGCTGCGCGGCGCCTTGCAGATCGGTGGTCGCCTGGTCCAGGTTCTGGCACCGCTTGATGTTCTCCACCGAGCGGATCACGACGGAGCGGCTGTTGTTGCTGTCGGCAAGAAGCTTGTCGAGCGCCTCGGCCTGCGCCTTGGCGGGGTCGGCGGCTGACTGGGGGCTGCCGCTCGGGGCGGGGGACGAGGCGGCGACGTTCTTGCCCGTGCCGGAGTCCTCCTTCTTGTCGTCCCCGTTGAACATCACCATGCTCACGCCGAGTCCGAGTACGGCACAGCCGATGACGACCGCCGCGATGACCGGCGTGCGCGAGGACTTGTGCACGCCGGGCTCGGGGTCGAGGTCGTGCGGCTCGTACTGCGGCTGCTGGTACTGCTGCTGTTGCTGTTGTTGGTGCGGCTGCTGGAACTGCACCCGGGGCGCCTCGAAGCGGGGCAACTGCCGGGTGGAGTCCGGAATCCGGTCCGCGGGCGCGTCCGTACGGAAGAGGCTGTCGAACTCCGCGGGAGGCTGCCTGTCCCCCGGAGCCCCCGGCCGGATCCCGAAGGGCGCGGCGGTCGGCGCGGGCGGAACCGGCGCGATGTACTGCGTGGCATCGGCGTCGGGCCCCTGCGCGGGACCCCGGCCGGGCACGGCGCCGAGGAACTGCGTCGACTCGGCGGGGTTCTGGCCCGGCGGCGCGCCCGGGGCGACGGGAGGGATGTACTGCGTGGCGTCGGAGTCCGCGCCGGCGGCGTGCGGGGGCAGGGCGTCCGGCAACGGCTGTCGCTGAGGCTGCGGCTGCGCGCCGTACGCCCCGGGCTGCGCGGGCAGCACCTGCGTGCCGTACTCGTCCGGGGCCGGACCCTGCGGGTATCCGCTCTGCGCGGCGGGGCCCTGCGGGGGCAGCGGCTGGCCGCCGTACCCGGACTGGGCCGGCGCGCCCGGCGCGGGGAGCGGCTGGGCGCCGTACCCGGTTTGGGCGGCAGGCTCGTGCGGCGGCAGTGCATGCGCGCCCTGCTGGTGCGCGTGCGCGCCGTATCCCGGCTGAGGCTCCTGCGGCGGCGGGCCCTGCGGCTGATCGCCGTAGCCGGGCTGCGGGGCCTGACCCCAGCCGTCCTGCGCGGCATGGGCGCCCTGGCCGCCGGACATGTCCGGCATACCAGGCGCACCCGGTCCACCCTGCTGCGGTCCCCACGGCTCGCCCCAGGGACGGCCGCCCGCCGGAGAAGCCTGAGCCTCGGAGACGCCCGGTATCCAGGGGTCACTTCCGTCGGCGGGCAGCACGACGCCTTCGTGCGCGGGCCGAGCTGCAGGCTGCTGCTGCTCGTCACCCTGTCCGCTTTGCGTCACCGGGACTCCTACGTGTGGACCTACGGAATCGACGGCTCACGCTACCGGGTGACTCGGCCGCTCCGCACACACGCGTGGGAGCGGTGACAAGACTGCTGCACAAGACGCTGGTATTGCCCGCCGATACCCCGCGATCGCTACCCCGCGATCCCCCTTACGCCGCCTGGAGCTCGAGACGCGCCCCGAACTCGCGGACCGCCGGCTCGTCCGCGTACGGCTCCAGCCGCTGCTGGAGATCGTCCAGGTACTCCGAACCCCGGCTGGAGCGCAGGCTGCCCAGCAGCTCCGCCGCGCGCGTGCCCGTGTGGCAGGCCTGCTCGACCTCCCGCTGCTGCACCTGCGCGGTGGCCAGCAGCACGAGCCCGATCGCCCGCCGCCTGGCCCGCGACTCCGGCAGGCCGTCCAGCGCGTCCGAGGCATGGCGCGCGGCCGCCTCGGGCTGGCCGAGGTCGCGGTAGCAGTGCGCCAGCTCGTCCGCGAGATAGGCCCGGTCGAAGTGGGCGATCCAGGCGGGGTCGTCGCCCGCCGACGGCTCCGCCTGCTCCAGCGCGCGCACCGCCTTCCCCGCCACCTCGTGGCAGGTGCGGGCGTCCCCGAGCAGGGCGTGGCCACGCGCCTCGGCCGCTAAGAACATCGCCTGGGCCCTCGGCGTGACCCTCCCCCGGGCGCCTTCCTGGGCGGCCCGCGCCAGCTGGGCGATCTCGCGCGGATTCCCGAGCTGGGCCGCCAGATGACTCATGGAGGCGGCCAGCACATAGCCTCCGTATCCCCGGTCGCCCGCCGCCTGGGCCAGGCGCAGCGCCTGGATGTAGTAGCGCTGGGCGAGACCGGGCTGGCCGGTGTCGACGGCCATGTATCCGGCGAGTTCCGTGAGCCGGGCCGCCGCGGCGAACAGTTCACGGCCGACCGATTCGCGGTACGAGCCCGAGAGCAGCCCGGAGACCACGCTGTTCAGGTAGTGCACGACGACCGGTCGGACATGCCCGCTGCCGAAGCGGTGGTCCAGTTCGGTGAGCGCCGCCGTCATCGCCCGTACCGCTTCGACGTCCGAGGCTCCCACCCGCGCCCCTGCCGTCCGCGCCACCTGGCTGTCCGCGCCGGTGATCAGCCAGTCGCGGCTCGGCTCGACGAGCGCGGACGCGGCGACCGCGGAGCCGGACAGGAAGTCG
Organism: Streptomyces sp. NBC_00885; assembly: GCF_045207475.1. NCBI lineage: Bacteria > Bacillati > Actinomycetota > Actinomycetes > Kitasatosporales > Streptomycetaceae > Streptomyces > Streptomyces sp. NBC_00885. The sequence continues at coordinate 4,707,357 of NZ_CP108796.1, read as the reverse complement.
CGGCGGCCGACGTCGCTGCGCCACAGCTCGCAGACCTGCTCGATGGCGCCCAGCACGGTCGGCGAGAAGAGCAGGCCGACGCCCGACGCGAGGTTCTTGCCGTTCGCCATGCCGATTTCGTCGATCGTGACCGTGCGCCCGAGTTTGCGGCCCAGCGCCTCGGCGATGATTCCCGGCGCCCGGCCGCGCGGCTGCTGTCCGCGCAGCCACCGCGCCACCGATGTCTTGTCGTAGCGGAGATCAAGACCCCGCTCGGCTCCCACCATGTTGACTCGACGGGCGAGGCCGGCGTTGGAACACCCGGCTTCCTGAATGAGCGCCTGCAACCGTTCGTTCGGTTGTCGGGCGACGAGAGGCCTGGCTGCCATGATTACCCCCTGAGGCCGCGGTGATCCATGAAGTGATCAATGCCCGGCCGATGTCGGACAATGCAGACTTGGACTGAGTTGGTCGGGTTTTTCCCTGACGCCCCGGTCCGCGTGACGCCCATTGCGAGTGGGTACCCGCCCGCTGCGGCCCCGCCGCATGCGCGCCCCCGCCCGTGCACCCATGCGCCCCGCGTGCAGGATCGATGCCCCGGGCCCCGCCCGAGACCCGCCCGTAACTCAAGGTGATGGCGGGAGTTGAGTGTGACGTGGAAGAGACCATCGGACTCACGGAAGCCGCACGGATCCCCCAACAGCGAGGTGAGCAGCTGCTGGACAATGCCGTGCGGTACGCGGAAGAGCGGCACTGGGACGTGTTCCCCGGCACCTGGCTGGAGGCGGCGGAGGGCCGGGAACGCTGCTCGTGCGGCGACACAGCGTGCCCGGCGCCCGGCGCCCACCCGGCCAGGCCGGACTGGGCGAACCAGGCGACAGGAAGCGCGGTCGCCGCCCGCCGGCTGTGGTCGAAACACTCAAGGGCCTCGATCCTGCTGCCGACGGGCCGCACCTTCGACGCTCTCGAAGTCCCGGAGTCGGCGGGCTTCCTGGCGCTGGCGCGCCTGGAGCGGATGGAACTCCCGCTCGGCCCGGTGACCTGCACCCCCGACCGCCGGATGCTGTTCTTCGTACTGCCCGGAGCGGCGCCCAAGATCCCCGACATGATCCGCACCCTCGGCTGGACACCGAGCGGCATCGACCTGATCGCGCGGGGCGAGGGACACTACGTCGCCGCCCCGCCGACCCGGATCGGCGGGTACGGCGCGGTCCAGTGGGCGCGCCGCCCCACCCCGGCCAACCGATGGCTGCCGGACGCGGAGGAGTTGATCAGCCCCCTGGCCTACGCGTGCGGGCGGGATGCGGCAGCTGAACGGGCCCGGCGCGGTTAGGACGCGCCGTACATAAGGTGGTCCCCGTACAGACATACCCACGGGGACATCGAAGGGCAGGGGCACCATGCCGGACCAGGCAATTGGAGCCGAGACGGCGGGCGGAGCGCGAACAGCGCCGCCCGCCGTTCGCGTTGAGGGACTGTGGAAGAGGTTCGGCGAGCAGATCGCGGTCGCCGGTATCGATCTCACGCTCCCCGCGGGCAGGTTCATCGGCCTGGTCGGCCCGAACGGCGCGGGCAAGACGACAACCCTGTCGATGGTGACCGGCCTGCTCCGCCCCGACCAGGGCCGGGTCGAGGTCTCGGGCCACGACGTGTGGCGCGACCCGGTCGAGGTGAAGTCCCGTATCGGCGTACTGCCCGAGGGCCTGCGCCTGTTCGAGCGGCTCTCGGGCCGCGAACTGCTCGCCTACAACGGACGGTTGCGGGGCCTGCCGGGCGACGAGGTCGACCGGCGCGCGGCGCAGCTGCTCGACGTACTGGACCTGGCGGGCGCGCAGCACAAGCTGGTGGTCGACTACTCGACGGGCATGCGCAAGAAGATCGGTCTCGCGGCGGCGCTGCTCCACAATCCCGAAGTGCTGTTCCTGGACGAGCCGTTCGAGGGCGTCGACCCGGTCTCTGCGCAGACCATCCGCGGGGTCCTGGAGCGGTACACCGCCTCGGGTGCCACCGTCGTCTTCTCCAGCCATGTGATGGAGCTGGTGGAGTCGCTGTGCGACTGGGTGGCGGTGATGGCGGCGGGCCGTATCCGCGCGCAGGGCCCGCTGGCCGAGGTACGCGGCGACGCACCCTCGCTGCAGAGCGCCTTCCTGGAGCTGGTGGGGGCGAACGGCCGGGACACCGGGGCGTCGCTGGACTGGCTCGGCGGCGGTGGCGCCAGGTGAGCACCTCCGCACTCACCCCGGTCTTCGTCCGCCTCAAGCTGTCGCTGCTGCGCAACGGCCTGCGCCAGTCGTCGGGCCGCAGGGCCGCGTACATCTCGTCCGTCGTCGTCACGCTGCTCTTCGCGGCACTCCAGCTCATCGGCCTGATCGCACTGCGCGGCAACGATCACGCGGCGTCGGTGGTCGTACTGCTGACCGGGGTGCTCGCCCTGGGCTGGGCGGTCATGCCGCTGTTCTTCCCGAGCGGTGACGAGACGCTCGACCCGACGCGTCTGGTGATGCTGCCGCTGCGGCCGCGCCCGCTGGTCTCGGCGCTGCTCGCGGCCTCGCTGGTGGGCATCGGGCCGCTGTTCACGCTCTGTCTGGCGGTCGGCTCCGCGTTCGCGATCGCTCACGGTGGGACAGCGGTTGTCGTGTCCGTGATCGCCGTGCCGCTCACGCTGCTGGTGTGCGTGGCGCTCGCGCGGGCGGTCGCCGCCGCCAACATCCGCCTGCTGACCTCGCGCAAGGGCCGCGACCTGGCCGTGCTCAGCGGACTGGTGATCGCGGTGGGCATCCAGATCGTCAACTTCGGCGCCCAGCGCCTCGGCGACGCGGGCGGCCTCTCGGCGCTCGACCCGGTGACGGCGGTCGTACGGTGGCTTCCGCCCGCGTCCGCGATCGGCGCGGTGGACTCGGCGAGCGAAGGAGCGTACGGGGCCGCGGTCGCCCAACTCGCCCTGTCCGTACTCGCCCTGGCCCTGCTGTTGGGCTCCTGGCAGCGCAGCCTCACGAAGTTGATGACGACCCCGGACGGCTCGACACTGGCGGCGGCGTCCGAACCGACCCGCAAGGAGTCCGCCTCCAACTTCCACCGGCTGCTGCCCGAGGGCCGCACGGGCACGGTGATGCAGCGCAGCCTGCGCTATGTGTGGCGTGACCCGAAGACCAAGGCGGCCTGGGTGACGGCACTGGCGATCGGTCTGATCGTGCCGCTGTTCAACGCCCTTCAGGGCACCGGCTCGATCTACTTCGCCTGCTTCGCGGCCGGGATGCTCGGCATCCAGATGTACAACCAGTTCGGGCAGGACACCTCGGCGTTCTGGATGGTCGCGCTGACCATCTCGTCCACGAAGGACGCGTACACCGAACTGCGCGCCCGCGCCCTGGCGTTGCTCGTGATCACCCTTCCGTACACCGCGCTCGTCACCGTGCTCACCGCGTCGCTGCTGGGCAACTTCAAGGCCCTCCCCGAGGCGCTCGGCCTGTCCTTCGCGCTGCTGGGCGCGATGCTGGCGACGGGCGCGGTGGCCTCCGCCCGCTTCCCCTACTCGATCCCGCAGGACAGCGCGTACAAGAACGTCGCCCCCGGGCAGGGCGGGCTCGCCTGGATCTCGATCTTCGGCGGCATGATCTCGGCGGCGGTGCTGTGCGCACCGGTGATCACTCTGACGATCCTGCTGCACGCGGCGAGCGGCCAGTCGGCGACATGGGTGCTGCTGCCGGTGGGTGCGGCGTACGGCCTGCTGATCGGCTGGGCGGGCGTACGGCTGGCGGCGCCGCAGACGGCGAACCGGCTGCCGGAGATCCTGGCGGCGGTCAGCAAGGGCTGAGCCGGGGAGGGTTGAGGGGGCGGGCGCCCGCCGCGTGGCGGCGTACGGATAGCGTGACGATCATGTCTACGCCGCCCCCGAACCCCTACACGCAGCCTCAGTACCCGCAGAACCCGCAGTATCCGCAGAACCCGCAGGGGTACGGGGGGCCGCCTCCCGGCCCGTACCAGCAGCCCTACCCGGGCGCGGGCGCCCCCGGCGGCTGGGGCGGCCTGCCGATGGCGCCTCCCGTACCGCCGCCGAAGAAGGACCGCACGGTCATGGTCCTGAGCATCGTGGTGGCGTCCATCGCGGCACTCGTCGCTGTTGCCTGGCTGGTGAACAGCGTCATTCGTCCCGCCGGAGAGCGAGCAGCGGGCGCGGGCTTCCCGAAGGCGGAGTACCGGCTCACCCTCCCCCCGACGCTGCTCGACGGAAAATACAAGCTTGCCGACGACCAGTCGGACAAGCACCAGGGCGCGCTGGCGGGAACGAGCCAGGCGAATATCCGCGACCCCCGGGGCTCCGTGGCCCAGTACGTGTCGGCGTCCGAGTCCGGAGTCCTGGTCGTCTCAGGCCTGCACGGCCGTATCAAGGACCCTGATCTGGCCCGTACGAAACTGCTGGCGGGCGCCGGGCAGGCGGACGGCTCCAGCATCGTCGTGCCGGCGGCGGACTTCACCCCGGCGGGCTCGGACGTGCCGGTGAGCTGCCAGGTGGTGGTCACTCAGCAGACCACGGGCGGGAAGGCCACGCTCCCGATGTGCGCCTGGGCCGACGGCAACACCAGTGCGTCGGTGGCCATCGTCACGCCCGAGAGCGCCAAGCGGTCCCCGCAGGAGATCGACCTCAAGGCCGTGGCGGAGGCGACGGTGAAGGTACGGACGGAAACCCGTCAGCCGATCGGCTGACGGGTTCGTCCCGCACGACGGGGCAACACGTGCCCCTGATCGCTCAGTTCGCGAGCAGCGACTCCAGTATTGCCTCGTCCGGCGGCCGCACCCTGGTATCGACCCCGCTCGGGCACGACGGATTGAGCCGGAGCCTGGCCAGATCGCGGCCTGCGACGCCCCAGGCGTACCAGGACGACCGTTCCCAGGCCAGCTGCGGCGGGTTGTACCAGCCGTCGCCGAGGCCCCCGAGCACCAATTGGGGCTCGTCGAGCCCCGGTCCGAGCCGGTAGACCAGCCCGCCGAACACCGAGGCGTACACCTGGCCGCGGTGGACGCTCAGTTCGCCGTAGCTCGGCAGTTTGCCCGTCCGCAGGACCGTACGCGTCTGGAGGTCCATCGCGAACCAGGCGCCCGCGAGGCGCTTGTAGACCCCGTACAGCACACCGTCACACACCTCGATGTGCTGAATGCTCGCGTACCCCTCGACCGGTGCGACCTCCCACAGCACCTCGCGGCGCCGCAGGTCGAAGGCGGCGATCGTCGCGCTCGGCCGGGTCGGCGGCACACTGCCGCCGCCCCAGGTGTCCCCGGCGAGATAAGCGATCGGGCAGCCGTGCCGGTCGTCCAGCGCGACCGACATCACGCTCTGGTCGACGATCACGTCCCGGTAGACCTGGAGTCTGCACCGCCAGGTGTCCACCACGGTCAGCGCGCCCTTGAGCAGGCCGACGCCCGGGGCGCTCGACAGCAGCAGGCGTTCGCGGCCGAAGCGCACGAAGTCCGTGGGCCGCTGCTGCTCGTGGTCGATGAAGCCCAGTGACCTGACCCTGCCGCGGTCCGGGTCGAGCTGGATCACCTCGGTGCTCGGGTACATCGCCGCGTACACCTTGCCGTCGATCACCCGCAGCTGTTTCGGCTCGCCCGCGACCCTGACCCGCTTGGGCGTGCCGCGCTCCGGCCGGTGCGTCGTGATCGAGAAGTGCCCGCCGACGTGGACCGACCCGTGTGATCCGTACGTCATGGACTGCACGGGATCCGGCCCGGACAGGCCCGCGTCGATCAGCTCCAGTATGTCCGACTGGCCGCCGGCCACATCGAGCCACCAGAGCCGGCCGCTGCCAGCGCCGCCGAGCAGCGTTCTGCCCCCGTCGAGCGGGATCAGCGCGCGGTGCTCGTCGCCGCTCACCGGCGCGACGACCGGCACGAGCGTGTCGCCGTCCCGCCGGTAGACGGTTCCGGTGGGGCGGCCGACGCAGTACAGCGTGCCGTCCTCCGTCATCGTCATCGCGTCAATCAGCCGCTCGGCCGCCGGCGTCGCGATCACCCGTGCGTCGCTGCCGTCGGCCGCCATGTCGACGAGGTACTTGGTGAGCGCCGCGATCACCCGGCCGCCGCGGGCGATCATGGCGGCCGCGCCGCCGTAGGGCGTCGGCGTGAGGTTCGTCTTCACACCGGTAGTCCGGTCGTACGCGACGACATAGCCGGACGGCAGCGTGCCCGCGTAGACGTACCGGTCGTCGGCGGTGATCGCGCGTACGTACTGCTGGCCGGGGACGGCGTTGCCGAGATTGCGCAGGGTGCCGGTGGCCGGCTTGTACTCCCACACTTCGCCGCGCGGAGACGTGCCCGCGTAGACCGTGCCGTCGGGCGCCGTGGTCAGACACCAGACGAATCCGCCCGACGGGCCCACCGTGCCGATCAGCTTCACCTCGCCGGTGGCCGGGTCGAAGCGGTAGATGTCCGGGAACGGATAGGTCCCGAGGTAGACCTGCCCGCCCGATACGGTCGCCGCCCAGCCGCCCTCGCCGCGCCCGAGCCGGACGGTTCTGGTGAGGGTTCTGGACGTCAGATCGATCTCGCCGAGGAGCGGCGGGCTCTGACCGCGGGCGACGACGTACGCGCGGTCGCCGAGGGTTGTCATACCTACTATCGCGGCCGTGAACGATGCCACGCCGTAGGTCGAGAGGGGAGGGCCCGAACAGTCCTCCACCCCAGTGGTCGTACTCGTGTCACCGGTGGTGCTGGTCGCGCCGGCTCGGCCGGCTGGGTCTGCCGTGCTGGTTGTGCCTGCGGGGTCGGCCTTCGCCGTGCCCGGGACCGCGATCTGCCCCGCCACGGACGCCAGTGCGAACCCGGCCCCGGCATGCAATAACCGCCTGCGTTCCATGCGTCACTCCCTGAGACTCGGAGACCGTACTCAAGGTAGATGCGGAATCCACGGACCGTCAGCGATCTCGCACGGGTCGGATGAGAATGTCTCGCCGCTCGGCGTGTCGGAAGGATTAGCACCCGTATACGTTCCGCCCCCGAAGGCGGAACTCACGGCCGTCGCAACGCCCCTGACCGAGCGGCAGTTTCCAGACGATGCGACCCTCTCGCACGGAGAGTCGTCCGCACATCTGCGCAGCTCAGAAGATAGTTTTCCCTTGCACCACCGAAGATCGTCCATATGCTGGACACCCCTCCGCACCTGCCCCGAGCTGCCCGAACGACCATTCGGTCACCACCGAACGAACGTACGCGGCCGGAAACGCGCGATCGATGTGCACTCACTGTCCGCATGCGCAAGACTCCCGACCGCAATCACCCCCCGAGCGAAGGAGTTTTCACACATGCGTTACATCCGAAACACAGTCGCCGCAGTCGCCACGGCATCCGCACTTGTGCTGACCGGCACCGCGGCGACCGGCGCCGCACAGGCCGCCCAGCCCACGCAGCCCACGCAGCAGCCCGCCCAGGCGAAGAGCCTGTACGCCCCCTCGGCCCTCGTCCTCACCATCGGTATGGGCGAGACCGCCGAGACCGCCACGGTGTCGCGCGCCGTCACCCTGACCTGCGCCCCGCGCCCCGACGGCACGCACCCCGCCGCCGCGGCCGCGTGCACGGAACTGTTCATCGTCGACGGCCAGTTCTCCGCGCTGGGAGAGAAGACCTCGCACAAGATGTGTACGCGCCAGTGGAACCCCGTGGTGATCAGCGCCCAGGGTGTCTGGCAGGGCAAGCGGGTCGACTGGTCGGCCATGTACGGCAACCCGTGCGAGATGGAGGGCAGCATGGGCGACGGCTCGGTCTTCAACTTCTGACCGGTCCGCTCACCCGAGGTTCCACGAGGCTGACAGCGCTCCCCCGCAGCGGACGACCTCGAACCTGAACGTCACGAGGCCGACCTCGCCGACCGCCCAGCCGCTGCCGCCGCGGCTGAAGGCGGTCCCCATCCCCGCAGGGACTAGGGCCCTGTCCGGTCGATCTTGCCGTAACTCCGGCGCCCCGCCCAGAAGTTCGCGACCCGGCGAGGCGCCTCACTCATGGCGTCAGGACGCCGTCGAGGAACGGCTCGATCGCCGTCCGCCAGCCTTCCGGCTGGTCGTAGTGCACCAGGTGGCCGGCGTCCGCCACCTCCCCGTACTCACCCCGCGGCAGGACCCGCACCATCTCCTGGGCCTCCGCGCGGCCCAGTTCGCCGTCCAGGCCGCGGACCACCAGCGTGGGGCACTGGACCTGGGCCAGTTCCTCCCAGTGCGCGTCATGGACCCAGGTCTCGCGGGACTTGAGCATCTGGCGCCGGGAGAAGACCGGCCGCCAGCCGTCCGCCCGCTCGGCCATGACCTCCGCGAAGAACTCACCGCGGGCCGGGTTGTTGCGCTCCACCCAGGGGTCGTCCTCGCCGAACCACTTCCGTACGTCCGCCAGCGTCGCGAAGGGGACCGGCCAGGAGCGGAACCAGTCCTCCCATTCGCGCTGCGAGGCCGCCCCGAGCGCCGAGGCCCGCATGTCGCAGATGATCAGCGCCTGGACCAGGTCCGGGCGCTTGGCCGCAAGCTGCCAGGCGGTGAGCGCGCCCATCGAGTGGCCGATCAGTGTCACGGGGGCCAGGCCCAGCTGCTCCACCGCCTCCTCCGCGTCGGCGACGTACGCCTCGCGGGTGAAGGGGCCCTCCGCCGGCTTGTCGCTGCGGCCGTGGCCGCGCTGGTCGAGGGCGACCGCCCGGTGGCGCTCGGCCAGCCAGCGGGCCGTCGATGCCCAGTGCGAGGCACGGCCCATCAGGCCGTGGAGCAGTAATACCCCGGGGGAGCGCTCCGCCTCGCCGCGCCCCTTGGGCGGATCCGCGAACTCCCAGGCAGCCAGGCGTACGCCCTCGGCTCCGGTCACATCGATGCGCCGCACCATCTGGCCTGGCACCCCCTTCTCTCCCCCGGTGGTCGAGCTCCGTCTCGTCCTGCCAGACTATCGAACCTTTATTCGAAAACCGGGTTCTGGCGCGCAACACCGCTCGTTCGAGTGACCGCGCTCGAGGATTGACTCCCGTGGCCGTGGGGAGATCTTCAGCGGGAGGCGGGCCACTCGGGGAAGAGGGTCCGAGGGGATTGACCTTGAGAGCTCGGGGCTCCGGGTCAGCACAGGGGAGGACAGGCCCCGGCGCCCATGGGCGCCGGGGCCTTCCCCTGAAGAAGGGACGTACGAGTGGTCGAGCGGGACGCTCGGGCCGTGCGCGGTGCTCGGGCTGTACGCAGTGCACGGGATGTGCTGAGCGCGCTGCGGTGCGCGCGGGGCGTACGACGGGCGCATACCGTGATCCTCCCCCTGGCTTCGCCGGGTGGACTCCCACCCCGGCCACGGGTCATATGCCTCAGCCACAGCCTGGCACGCGATTCGCCCGGGCGCTGCCATTCCGGACGGAAAACGGTTACTGGCGGGTGAATAACCGCTACCGGCCGACGCCGGCGACCGCCCTACTGCTTGGCCACGAAGACATGCGAGGCCACATCCGCCTGCAGCTCCGCCGCCTCCCCACTGCTGCCCACCAGCACTCCGCCCGCGGACTCCGTCACGCTGACCACCGAACCGGGCTGCACGCCCGCCCGCCGCAGTGTGTACATCAGCTGCGCATCCGTCTGGATCGGCTCACCAATTCGGCGTACGACCACGGTCTTGCCGTCCGCGCCCGGGTCAAGGTCGGCCAGCGAGACCATGCCGTCGTCGAGGAAGGGATCGGCCTCCGCCTTCTCGCCCAGCTCCTCCAGGCCCGGGATCGGGTTCCCGTACGGAGACTCCGTCGGATGGCGCAGCAGCTCCAGCACCCGCCGCTCCACCGCCTCGCTCATCACATGCTCCCAGCGGCACGCCTCCGCATGGACCTGCTCCCACTCCAGGCCGATCACGTCGACGAGCAGACACTCGGCGAGCCGGTGCTTGCGCATGACGCGCGTCGCCAGCCGCCGGCCCTCATCGGTCAGCTCCAGGTGGCGGTCGCCCGCGACCTGCACCAAGCCGTCCCGTTCCATACGCGCCACGGTCTGGCTCACCGTCGGGCCGCTCTGGTCGAGCCGCTCGGCGATACGGGCGCGCATGGGCACCACACCTTCCTCTTCCAGTTCGAGGATGGTGCGGAGATACATCTCCGTCGTGTCGATCAGTCCGGACATACGTGCCCCTCGATGCTGTGACTAGAAAATCAGTCGTGCGCTGGCCCCGACCCAATTCTTGCGCATCCCACCGACAACCGTGCCGTGCCCGGGGAAGCCGGTCGGTGAGAGCGTATTGACAGGGCAATGGTCCAGACCGCAACGTGATCGACGGCACTGGTATTCCCCCAGCGGCCCGTCTGCGTACTCCTTACGTACCCATCCGCGTTCCCACCCCACGGAAAGGGCTCGGCGATGAGCGAGAGCAAGCTGGCCGGTCAGTTCTTCGACGCCGCGATCGGTCTGCTTCAGCGCGTACGGGACGAGGAGGCCGCGAACGTCGCCGAAGCCGGGGCCGCGATCGCCGACACCGTCGCCGCGGGCGGCCGCCTGTTCGCCTTCGGCGCCGGGCACTCCTCTCTCGCCGCGCAGGACGTCGTCTACCGCGCGGGCGGATTCGCCCTGATGAATCTGCTCGCCGTCCCCGGCGTGGTGGGCGTCGACGTCATGCCCGCGACCCTGGGCTCGGCGCTGGAACGCGTGGAGGGTCTCGCGGGCGCGGTCCTGGACTCCAGCCCCGCCAAGTCCGGCGACGTCCTCGTGATCATCTCCCTGTCCGGGCGCAACGCCCTGCCCGTCGAGATGGCCATGAACGCGCGGGCGCTCGGACTCAAGGTCATCGGCGTGACATCGATGGCGTACGCGCAAGAGACCAAGTCCCGGCATGTCTCCGGCACCTTCCTGAAGGACCACTGCGACATCGTCCTCGACTCGAAGATCGCGGTCGGCGACGCGGAGCTCACGCACGAGGGCATCGAGGCGCCGTTCGCGCCCGCGTCCACCGTCGTCACCAGCGCGCTGATGCAGGCGACGATGGCGGCGGCGGCCGAGCAGCTCGTGGAGCGCGGGATCGAGCCGCCGCTGCTGCGCTCGGGGAACGTGGACGGCGGGCACGACTGGAACGGGCGCGTGATGACGGAGTACGGGGACCGGATCTTCTTCCGGCACTAGCTGCGCGCCGGGCCCCCGGTTGCGCCCCCTTACTCCTCCGCTACTCCTCCGCCCGCTGCGCCAGGTCCAGCGACGCCGCCGCCAGCACCGCCACACTCTCCGCGTACATCGCGTCCGCCCGCTCGAAGGCCGGCCGGCTCGCCCCCCGCAGGAACGTCACCACGCCCAGCGTCCGGCCCCGGCTCCGCAGCACCGTGCACAGCGCGTGCACGGCGTCCCGCGGCCACTGGCGGTCCGCCGCCCAGTCACCCGTCGCGGCCGCCGGCGCGGGCGCGCTCGCCCGGACCGAACCATTGCGGTCGGCCGCCTGGAGCGCCGGATGGCCCTGCGGATAGCGGACCGGGAAGCCGCCGCCCGCCACCGCGACGCACGGACCCGGCGCACCCGACGGGGTCGCCGCCGCGCGGACCAGGCGCTCCCCGTCCGGCTCCATCAGATCGAGCAGCGCGTGGTCCGCGAAACCCGCCAGCGCGAAGTCCAGATACGCCGTCGCCGCCTCCATCGGGTCCTCGCACTCCGCCGCGGCCCGCCCGGCCCGGTGCAGCTGGCTCGACCGGAAGCGCAGCCGGTCCGCCTCCTGCTCCGCCAGCTTCGACTCCGTCACGTCGTGGAACAGCCACCCCACCCCGAGCGGCACCGGCTCCTCCGCCAGCGGCGAGGCCAGCCGCAGAAAACCACTCCGCCAGCACCGGCGCCGCTCCCCCTGCGTCGTGCTCAGCGTCACCCACAGCTCCGCCAGGCCCCGCGGCGCGCCCTCCGCCAGCACATGATGGAGCGCGCCCTCCAGCTCCTCGACACCCTGGACGACCAGCTCACCCAGCGGCCGCCCGAGCGGAGACGTACGCCCCGCGCCCAGCGCGCGCGCCGCATAGCTGTTGACGACCGTCGGCCTCAGATCCACATCGACCAGGACGACACCCCATGACGCGTCGTCGAACAGCGCCTCACTCAGGGCGATGGACCGCTCCAGGTCGATCTGCGCATGCACCTCGCTGAACGCGCAGTACACCCCCGCGGGCTTCCCGTCCGCGCCCAGCACCCGCGCCGACTGGGTCCGTACGAGAACCCGCCCGCCGTCCTTGCGCAGCAACGCGAACTCATGAACCTGCCGCCCGGGAGCGTCCATCGCGGCCATCAGCCGCCCCTCCACCTCCCCGGCATCCGCGGTCCGCACCGCCCACCCGGCGAACCCGCGCCGCCCCACGGCCTCCTCGGAGGACCAGCCGAGAATCCGCTCCGCCTCACGGTTCCAGTGCGTGATCGTGCCGCCGGCGTCGAAAGCGCACAGGGCGGCATCCATCCCGTCAAGCAGCGCCGCGAGCAACTCCGACCCGGGCACCGGCGCAGAATCGTCCAACCCCGCGCCCTCCCGGTCCGGCTCGTCGGGCCCCAGCGCACTGGTGGTCTCACTCCTGGAAGCACTCATCCTGAACCCCCTGGCAGGACGTGTCCGCGCGAACTGTGCACGTCAGATCATTCAACTGGAACGTGACACAGGACACACCCTGTTCCCGGAAATCGTTGCCTTCCGGAAATCGGCCGAATCGGCGCTACACGATGAGCGGTCACCTGTTCGAGATTCCGGAGCCGATCACACATACGAGGGCATTCGGCCAGCTCCGGGCATTCGGCGGAGTCCGCCTGGCTAGCGTCGCTCACCACACGTCGATAGGAGGCCACTCGCTCCCTGGTCTCCCAGCCAGGGTCTGCCCCGTCACCGGGGCGGGCCGAGTGGCCAGCCCAAGTCATCGCGATCGCGAGATCAGAAGGAGGTGCCTTCGATGACTACGTTTCCTCCAGGCGAGCAGACCCACCGGGCTGTGCTTCCTCAGCAGCCCGCTCTGGAATCCGTGGGAGCAGACACCCCCTGGGAGCGGGGACGAAACGGCTCACGGACACCCCGCCAGCGCACGGGGCTCCGACAGGGAACATAGGCGAGGGGAGACCGGCGGGCGCAGCACCCGGCCCCGTCGGCGTCACGCCGCACAGGCAGAGACCGGGGACGGTGACGTCCTCACACATGGCAACAGGTACAAGGGCGGAGCAGGAGCAAGCTCGGTGTTCGTCCTCGCGAAGGACGGACAACCCCTCATGCCCTGCCACCCGGCCCGGGCTCGCGAACTCCTGACCAGAGGGCGGGCGGTGGTCGCGCGGCAGGCACCATTCACCATCCGCCTCAAGGACCGCACGCACGCCGACTCCGACGTCGCCGGAGTACAACTACGCATCGACCCGGGCTCAAAAGGCACAGGGATCGCCCTCACCGACACCAAAACGGAAATCGCCGCGGACGGCACACCGATGACCGTGCGACGGGGGCTCGCATCAGTCGAACTCCAGCACCGGGGCGAGCAAATCCACAAAGCCATGGGGCAGCGGGCGGGATACCGCCACAGACGACGATCAGCCAACTGCCGATACCGGGCGCGCCGGTCCAACAACCGCGCCCGCCCCCGGGGCTGGTTGGCCCCGTCGCTGCGACACCGAGTCGACTCGACACTGTCGATCGCCCGGCGCCTCTGCCAATACGCACCAGTCACCGAGATCCATGTCGAACGGGTCGCGTTCGACACCCACGCCATGAGCGAGGGCAGAAGCCTCACCGCGGTTGAGTACCAGAACGGCACGTTGGCAGGGACCGAGATCCGCGAGTACCTGCTCGCCACATGGGGGCGCGCATGCGCCTACTGCGGAGCCACAGGCGTGCCGCTGAACATCGAGCACATACGCCCCCGCAGCCGTGGCGGCTCCAACCGCGTCTCGAATCTGACCCTCGCCTGCGTCCCCTGCAACCAGGCAAAGGGATCCACTCCCGTCGAGAAGTTCCTGGCCAAGCGGCCGAATCGCCTCGCGGCGGTCCTGGAGCAGGCGAAAGCACCGCTATATGACGCCGGGGTCATGAACGCGACCCGCTGGCAACTGACCGATGCCCTCAAGACCCTCGGAAGACCGGTACATGCCTGGTCAGGAAGCCGTACGAAGTGGAACCGCACTGCCATGGGCCTGGCCAAGTCCCATACCCTCGACGCCCTCTCCGTCGGTCGGCTTGACCACGAGAGCGGGGACGCCATCGTCCGCGTCCCGCGGCAGGTCTGCGTCATCAGGGCTACAGGGCGCGGCGTATACGCCCGCACCACCCCCGACCGGTTCGGATTCCCTCGGCTCCGGCGTTCGCGCCGCAAGCGGCACTACGGCTTCGCCACCGGCGACCTCGTCCGTGCGACCGTGCCCACCGGGAAGTGGTTAGGCACTTGGACCGGCCGGATCTCTGTGCGGGCCACGGGCCAGCACAGCATGACGACACCGACTGGCCGCTTCAGCGTTTCCTACGTGAATCTGCAGCTCCTCCAGCGGGCCGATGGCTATGCGTACTCCAGCAAGCGAGAGGTCACCGAATAAATGGGTTGATCCGCTGCCCGGAGGTTCCTAATGTGTCGTGCACACAGGAAAGGAGGTGTTCCGGAAGTGATTTCTTCTCGGACTCGTGAGGTGGCTGCGGGCTGACGGCCCGTCGTCGCACTCTGTGTGCAGCCGACTGACCGTCGGCCGAAATTCCAAGCAGTCACCGACCCGCGGGCTCGCCGGTATGTCCGGCCGGCTCCTCCGCAAGGAGGGACCAGAGCCCGCGGGTTTCTGCGTATCCGGGCACCCGGACGTCACGGCGCCAGCCGCTCCACCCGCCACGGCGCCGCCCCCTCCTCGCCCGTACGGACATACCGCAGCCGGTCGTGCAGCCGGTTCTCGTGGCCCTGCCAGAACTCCATCGCCTGCGGTTCGACCCGGTAGCCGCCCCACTCCGGCGGGGCCGGGATCTGTTCGCCCTCGGGGTAGCGGGTCGCCAGCTCCTCGTATCTGCGCAGCAGGTCGTCGCGTGAGCCGATCACCGAGGACTGTTCGCTCGCCCAGGCGCCCAGCTGCGAGCCGTGCGGGCGGGTGCGGAAGTACGCGGCTGTCTCGTCGCGGCCGGTGCGGGCCGCCGTGCCCGTGACGATGACCTGGCGGGCCAGGGGGTGCCAGGGGAAGAGCAGCGAGATGTGCGGGTTGGCGGCGAGTTCCTGCCCCTTGCGGGAGCCGTAGTTGGTGTAGAAGACGAAGCCGTCCGCGTCGTACTGCTTGAGCAGCACCGTGCGCGAGGAGGGGTGGCCTTCGGGTGTGGCGGTGGAGACGATCATGGCGTTCGGTTCGTGCAGACCGGCGAACGCGGCCTCCTCGAACCAACGGGCGAACTGTTCCATGGGGTTGTCGGCCAGATCCGTCTCCAGGAGCGGTGTGGAGCGGTACTGCTTGCGCATGACGGCGGGGTCGTACGGGAGCGGATCGGGCTGCGGGGCGTCGGGAACCGGGTTCGGGGCGGAGTGGTCGGTCACGGGGCCAATATTGCCGCAGGGGCCGAGTTTGCCCGGCACGGAGTGCCGCTAATCCTTCCCGTCCGGAATGGGGCAGTGTGCCGGATGTCACGCTTCCCCGCATGAGGCGGACCCGCCAAAATCTTGGGTCGGGCCACTGTGGCCTCCATACAGCAGGGGATATCGTGCCTGCCTCCCCGGCGGTTGGGTGACCACCTCCCGCACGGGGCATCACCGGAGTGACAGATCCACTCCGACCCCTGCTCGTCGTACACATCTTGAGGAGCCGCTGATGTCCGACTTCGTACCTGGACTCGAAGGAGTCGTCGCGTTCGAGACGGAGATCGCCGAACCCGACAAGGAGGGCGGCTCCCTGCGCTACCGAGGTGTCGACATCGAGGATCTTGTCGGCCATGTCGGTTTCGGGAATGTGTGGGGGCTGCTGGTCGACGGCGCGTTCAACCCCGGGCTGCCGGCCGCCGAGCCCTTCCCCATTCCCGTGCACTCCGGTGACATCCGTGTCGATGTGCAGTCGGCGCTGGCGATGCTCGCCCCGGTGTGGGGTCTGAAGCCGCTGCTGGACATCGACGAGGCGCAGGCGCGTGACGATCTGGCCCGTGCCGCGGTGATGGCTCTGTCGTACGTCGCCCAGTCGGCGCGCGGCCAGGGGCTGCCGATGGTGCCGCAGAGTGAGATCGACAAGGCCGAGTCCGTCGTGGAGCGGTTCATGATCCGCTGGCGCGGGGAGCCGGACCCGCGGCACGTCAAGGCTGTGGACGCGTACTGGACCTCGGCCGCCGAGCACGGCATGAACGCCTCCACGTTCACCGCGCGCGTGATCGCTTCCACGGGCGCGGATGTCGCGGCGGCGCTCTCGGGCGCGGTCGGCGCCATGTCGGGGCCGCTGCACGGTGGTGCTCCCTCCCGTGTGCTCGGGATGATCGAGGAGATCGAGCGCACGGGGGATGCGACGGCGTATGTGAAGCGGGCGCTGGACAAGGGCGAGCGGCTGATGGGCTTCGGGCACCGGGTCTACCGCGCCGAGGACCCGCGGGCGCGGGTCCTGCGCCGTACGGCCAAGGAGCTGGACGCGCCGCGGTTCGAGGTGGCCGAGGCGCTGGAGCGGGCCGCGCTGGAGGAGCTGCACAATCGCCGTCCGGACCGGGTTCTGGCGACGAACGTGGAGTTCTGGGCGGCGATCATGCTGGACTTCGCGGAGATCCCGGCGCACATGTTCACGTCGATGTTCACCTGTGCCCGTACGGCCGGCTGGTCGGCGCACATCCTGGAGCAGAAGCGCACGGGCCGCCTGGTGCGGCCGTCGGCGCGCTATGTCGGTCCTGCGGCGCGGGACCCGCGCGAGATCGTCGGTTACGAGGACATCGCGGGCTGACGCTCCTGCTTCAGCAGGTCCGCGTGGTGGCGGGCGGCGACCAGCGGGTGTGCCCGCAGTTTCCCCTTGAGTTCGTTGCGGCCGTACTCCGCGAACAGCGGGTTCGCGGGGTCTGCCGTCACGCCCGGCGCGTTCGCCGCGTACGGGAAGGGCAGCGGTTCGATACGGGCGTCCAGGCGCGGGTTGTAGAAGAACGGCACGGAGTAGCGCTCGACGGCTCCGGGCGGGCTGACCACGCGGTGGTTGGTGGCCTTGAGGTAGCCGTTGGTGGCGACTTCGAGGAGTTCGCCGAGGTTGACGACGAAGGCTCCGGGCAGCGGCGGCACCTCGTGGAACTGCCCGTCGCCGCGTTCGACCTGGAGTCCGCCTATCTCGTCCTGGTGGAGCAGGGTGAGGAAGCCGTAGTCCTTGTGGGCGCCGACGCCCTGGCCGCCGTCGGGGCCGCTGCCGGGGTAGCGCACCAGCTTGAGGTGGAGGTGGGCACGGTCGCCGAAGGCGTCGTCGTAGAAGCCGGGGGACGCGCCGATGGCGGCGAGCAGTTCGTGCAGCAGTTTGTCGGCGACGGAACTGAGCCGGTCGATCCAGGTGAGTGCGGCGGTACGCAGCTCTGGCAGGGCGGCGGGCCACTGGTTGGGACCCTGCAGCCACCAGTAGCCGGGCTCGCCCTGGCCAGGCACGTGGGCGGGCCGTTCGGCGCCGATGTCGAGCTGGTCGCGCCAGTCCTGGGCGCCGCCGGTGCGTTCGTCGCCGATGCGCGTGTAGCCGCGGAAGTGCGGCGAGTTGATGTTGTCGATGGCGAGCCGGTCGGCATCGGGCAGCGCGAAGAAGGCCCGCATGGCGCTGGTGAGGGCGGCGGTCTCGGCGTCGGTGACGCCGTGGCCGGTGAGCTGGAAGAAGCCGACGTCGTGGGCGGCGCTGTGCAGCTGGGCGTGCAGCAGGGCCCGGGCCTGGGGGCCGCGGTCGGCGGCCGGGAGGTCGATGACGGGGAGCTGAAGGTACGACATGGTTTGCATCCGCGGGGTGTACGGGTCCCGTGGGGCCGCCGGGGGTGGGGCGGGGCCAGGGGTGCCGGGTGGAGAGGGGGCTGTGCGCTGGGTCAGACGGAGCGCGGACAGCCCATGCTCGTGACGCGGACGTAGTCCACGTGGCGGCGTCGTACGAGCAGAAGCATTCGCCCAGGGTACTGCGGAGCGGGCGGAACCGTAATGGCCCGGGTCACAGACCGGAAACGGGCGTCAGAGGCTCATAAGGCGGACCCTGCCGCCGCAGAGCCGGGCCATGTCATCGAGGTCGGAGGTCAGCATGACGACCGGCCCGGGCTGGCGCAGCGCCATCTCGGCGACGGTCGCGTCGATGGCGTACTTGTGGCCGTGCAGCCCGGTGCCCTTCAGGAGGCGGGCCGCCGCCTTCGCGGACGCCTCGGTGACCGGCTCCACCTTTACCTGCGACAGAGCCCACTGAAGCCGAGGCAGGTTCACCCGGGCGTGCATCACCTCGACGATGGTGTTGGCGCAGACGACGAATTCGGCGCCGGCCTTGTCGATTGCCCTGAGGATCGCCGTGATCTTGCGGTCCTGCGTGAGCCAGGCGGACAGTCCTTCGGAATCCAGCACAAGGGTCTGAGCGAAGAAGCTCACGCTGCCCTCGCCGCCGGGTTGTCGGGGCTGAGCGCCTCGGCGATCCGGGCCCGTGCCTCCGCGAGTTCCTCCTCGGTGAAGGCGCCGTGCTCCTCCTCATAGCGCTCGAACTCTTCGTCGCGCAGCTGGTGCCTTATCTGGCGGGCAACCGCCTCCGCCACATAGGCGGACACGTTGTCCGTCAGCTTCTTCAGCGCCTCCACATCCTTGGTGGGGAGCGTCACCGTGATGCGTGTCGTCTCAGCCATGAGATGAGCGTACAGCAGATCTGCATACCCCGGTATGCAGATACGTTTCAGCCCAGCGCCTCCTCCAGCAGCCGCGCCCACTGCGCCACCACCCGCTTCCGACGCGCCGCGTCGTCCGTCAGCAGATTCGCCAGGCCCAGCCCGCGGGCCATGTCCAGCACGCCCTGGACCGTCTCCCGCACCCCGGGCACGGACTCGTCGGCCTCCAGCAGCCGGACCGCGATCCTGTGGGTCTCGCGGCCGACCCGGGCCTCCAGTTCCGTGACCCGTGAGCGCAGCTGCTCCTCGTTGGATGCCGCGACCCACAGGTGCAGGGCGGCCCGGAACAGCGGGCCCGTATAGAGGTCGACGAGAGCCGCGACGACCGCCGTGCGGTCCTGTGTGGGGAGCGCTGCCAGTGCCTGCGAGCGCTCTTCCGCGACGTACTCGACGGCCGCCGTGAACAGGTCCTCCCTGGTCGGGAAGTGGTGCTGCGCGGCGCCCCGTGAGACTCCCGCCCGCTCTGCGACCACCGAGACGGTGGAGCCCGCCCAGCCGTGTTCGGCGAGGCAGGACACCGCGGCCTCCAGGAGCCGCTGGCGGGTCGCCCGGCTGCGGTCCTGCTTGGGGGAGGTCACCACACCCATGCGGCATCCCGTCGTTCGAGGAAGGCCGTCATCCCCTCGCGGGCCTCGGCGGACGCGAACAGGGACGCCGAGCGCTGGACCAGGTCCTCGGCGTCCCGGTCGAAGGCCTCCAGCACCCTGGCCGCGAGCAGTTCCTTCGATGCGGCGAGGCCCTGCGGGGATGCTCTGCGCAGTCCGTCGAGCACCGGGGCGAGCGCCGCGTCCACGTCGTCGGCGGCGAGGGTGAGCAGTCCGGTGCGGGCCGCCTCGGCCGCGTCGAAACGCTCACCGGTGAGGTAGTAGCGCTCCGCCGCGCGCGGGTCCATGCGCGGCAGCAGGGGCAGGGAGATGACGGCGGGCGCGACCCCGATGCGTACCTCCGTGAACGCGAAGTCCGCGCCCGTGGCGCCGGCCGCGATGTCGCACGCGCCGAGCAGGCCGAGGCCGCCCGCCCGTACGTGCCCGGTGACGCGGGCGACGACCGGTTTGGGCAGCGTGACGATCTGCCGCAGCAGGCCGACGAAGGTGTACGGGTTGGGCGGGGCCTTCAGGTCCGCGCCCGCGCTGAACGTGGACCCGGTATGGGTGAGCACCACAGCCCGTACGGACTCGTCCTTGGCGCAGTCCGCCAGCGCCTGCGCCAGCTCGCCGACCAGCCGCGCCGACAGGGCGTTGCGGTTGTCCGGCGAGTTGAGCGTCAGGGTGGCGATGCCCCGTTCGCGTGCGGTGGCGAGGAGCGGCGGGCGCTGCGTCATGCCTTCCGGCAGGCTTTCCGTCACGTGTTCTCCCTCTCCCGGTCCCTCAGTTCACGCCTGAGGATCTTTCCCGACACGGCGCGGGGAACCGCGCCGATGAAGTCGACGCGGCGGATCTTCTTGTACGGCGCGACGCGCTCGGCGACGAAATTCATGATGCCGTCCTCGCTGAGGTCGTCGGCGGCCGGCTGCCGTACGACGTACGCCTTGGGGATCTCGTTCCCGTTCTCGTCGTACACACCGATCACCGCCGCGTCCGCGATGCCCTCGTGGGTGAGCAGCAGCGCCTCCAGCTCGGCGGGCGCGACCTGGAAGCCCTTGTACTTGATGAGTTCCTTGACCCGGTCGACGACGAAGAGCCAGCCGTCGTCGACCCGGCCTATGTCGCCGGTGTGCAGCCAGCCGTCGGCGTCGATCATCCGGCCGGTGTCCTCGGGACGTCCGAGATAGCCCTTCATCACCTGCGGGCCGCGGATCGCTATCTCGCCCTCCTCGCCGGGTGCGGCGTCCTTGCCGGGGTCGTCGAGGGAGCAGATCCGCATCTGGGTCGACGCGATGAGTTTGCCGACGGTGCCGGGCGGCGGGTTCTCGGCGCCCTTGGGGACGAGGTGGGTGCCGGGCGAGAGTTCGGTCATGCCGTACGCCTGGCCGATGGGCGGCAGCCCGAGCCGCTTGGAGCAGGCCGCGGCCAGCTCGGCGTCCAGGGGCGCGGCCGAGCTGATGATGTATTCCAGCGAGGACAGGTCGAACTTCGCGACGGCCGGGTGCTTGGCGAGGGCGAGGACGATCGGCGGGGCGACGTAGATGGCGTTGATGCGGTGCGTCTCGATCGCCGCGAGGAAGCTCTCCAGCTCGAAGCGGGGCAGTACGACGACGGTGGCGCCCTGCCGCAGCGGCGCGTTCATCAGCGCGGTGAGTCCGTAGATGTGGAAGAACGGCAGTACGGCGAGGATGCGCTCGCCGGGACCCATCGGCATCAGCGGGTGGAGCTGGGCGAGGTTGGTGGCGATGGAGCGGTGCGTGAGCATCACTCCCTTGGGGATGCCGGTGGTGCCCGAGGAGTACGGCAGTGCGGCGATGTCCTCGGCCGGGTCGATGACGACGTCCGGCTCGGGTGCGGTCGAGCCGAGCATGTCGAGGATGCTCACATGCCCGTCGGCGCGGTCGCAGACGAAGATCTCCTCGATGCCCGCGGCCAGTTCGGCGGCCCTGCGGGCGACTTCGAGCAGCGGTGAGACGGTGACGATCCAGCGGGCGGAGGAGTCACGCAGCTGCTTGGCGAACTCCTCCGCCGTGGCGAGCGGATGCACGGTGGTGACCGAGGCGCCGGCGCGGGTCGCCCCGTAGAAGACGGAGGGGTAGGCGACGGTGTTGGGGCTGTGCAGGGCGAGGACGTCGCCCTTGCGCAGGCCCGCGTCGGCGAGGGCGGCGGCGATGCGCCGGTGGAACCGGTCGAGCTGCGCGTACGTGACGGTGGTGCCGTTCACGCCGTCGACCAGGGCGATGGCGTCGCCGAACTCGGCTGCTCGGGCCAGCACGGCGTCGTGGATCGGCTCGGTGACGGGCGTGACACTTGCGTACTCGCTCTGAAACACCATCGTGGCCCCTCGCTGTGTCCTCCGGGTGGACGCCCAGAATCTCCTTTGTCAGTAGGACTTGGGGAGACCCAGGGACTGGTGGGATACGTAATTCAGGATCATCTCGCGGCTGACCGGGGCGATCCGGGCGACCCTGGCGGCGGTGATGAGGGAGGCGAGGCCGTACTCCCGGGTCAGGCCGTTGCCGCCGAGGGTGTGGACAGCCTGGTCGACGGCCTTCACACAGGCCTCACCGGCCGCGTACTTGGCCATGTTGGCGGCCTCGCCCGCGCCGATGTCGTCGCCGGCGTCGTAGAGGGCCGCGGCCTTCTGCATCATCAGCCGGGCGAGTTCGAGCTCGATGTGGGCCTGGGCTAGGGGGTGGGCGACGGCCTGGTGGGCGCCGATGGGCTCTTTCCAGACCTGGCGGGTCTTGGCGTAGTCGATGGCGCGGGCGAGTGCGTACCTTCCCATCCCGATGGCGAAGGCGGCGGTCATGATGCGCTCGGGGTTGAGCCCGGCGAAGAGCTGGAGCAGACCGGCGTCCTCGTCCCCGACGAGGGCGTCGGCGGGCAGGGCGACGTTGTCGAGGACCAGCTCGAACTGCTTCTCCTGGGCCTGCAGTTCCATGTCGATCTGCGAGCGCTGGAAGCCTTCGGCGTCGCGGGGGACGATGAAGAGGCAGGGCTTGAGCCTGCCCGTACGGGCGTCTTCGGTGCGGCCGACGATGAGGGTGGCGTCGGCGATGTCCACGCCCGAGATGAAGACCTTGCGCCCGGTGAGCACCCAGCCGTCGCCGTCACGGCGCGCGGTGGTCGTGATCCGGTGCGAGTTGGACCCGGCGTCGGGCTCGGTGATGCCGAAGGCCATGGTGAGGCTGCCGTCGGCGAGGCCCGGCAGCCACTTCTGCTTCTGCTCCGGGGTCCCGAACCGGGCGATGACGGTGCCGCAGATGGCGGGTGAGACGACCATCATGAGGAGCGGACAGCCCGCGGCGCCCAACTCCTCCAGAACGATGGACAGTTCGGCCATACCGCCGCCGCCACCACCGTGCTTCTCAGGGAGGTTCACGCCGAGATAGCCGAGCTTGGCGGCCTCGGCCCACAGCTGTTCGCGTTCGTAGCCCCGGCCGTGGCGCTGTCCGAGCGCGGCGACGGCGGCACGCAGTGCGGTGTGTTCCTGGCTCTCGATGGTCATGACGCGGTGTCCTCCTCCTGTGTGGCTTCCGCCGTTGCTTCGTTGACGACGGCGAGCAGGGCGCCGACCTCGACCTGACGGCCGGGTACGGCGTGGAGCGCGGTGAGGATGCCGGAGGCGGGCGAGAGGATGCGGTGCTCCATCTTCATGGCCTCCAGCCATACGAGCGGCTGCCCCTGGGTGACCTTGACCCCCGCGGCGAGCCCGTCCCCGACACGGACGACGGTGCCGGGCATGGGCGCGAGCAGCGAGCCGGGCTCGGCCCGGTCCTGCGGATCGGTGAACCGCGGCCGCACGGCGAGCGCGTGCGCGCCGGTGGGGCTGTCGATGTGGACGTACCCGTCACCGTGATCGGCGACGTCGAAGGGCCGCACGACCCCGTCGATCTCGAGCCGCACCCGGTCCGGCCGGGCGTCGACGACGCGCACACCGGGATCGTCGACGAGCTCGAACCCGCCGCCGCGGGTTCGGCGGTACCGGACCTCGTGCTCGCCGTAGCCCTTGGCCTGCGGCTGCGAGTGCAGATTCCGCCAGGCTCCGGGCCGGGCGGCGGCATCGGCGACCGCGGCGGCGACGGCGGCGTACCGCTCCCCGGCGGCGGGCGCGGTGAGGGCGTCGAGGTGCCGCTCGTAGAACCCGGTGTCGAGCCGGGCGCCGGTGAAGTCGGGATGCTCCAGGGAGCGCACGAGCAGAGCCCGGTTGGTCACGGGCCCGTGCACGCGCGCCCGCCGCAGGGCCTGGGCGAGCAGCCGTACGGCGGCGTCGCGGGTGGGTGCCCAGGCGATGACCTTGGCGATCATGGGGTCGTAGTGCACGCCGATGGAGTCCCCGGCGGCGTACCCGGCATCGACGCGCAGCCAGGGGGCGGCGTGCACGAGGTCGTGGCCTGCGGCGGCCCCACCTCCGGGGCCGTCGTCCACGGGCCCGCCCGCACGCAGCGCCGGGCTCGCGGGGGTGTGGGGGGTCCCGCCCCCCACGTTCAAGGGCGGGCGGGTGGGAAGGACCCGTACATCAAGGGCCCGCAGCACCCCCGTCTGCGGCGTCCCCCCCGTCGCCGGGTCCTCCGCGTACAGCCTCGCCTCCACCGCGTGGCCCCTGGCCTCCGGCGGCGTCGCCGGGAGTCGCGAACCCTCCGCCACCCGCAGCTGGAGCGCCACCAGGTCGAGGCCGAACACCGCCTCCGTCACCGGGTGTTCGACCTGGAGGCGGGTGTTCATCTCCAGGAAGTGGGCGCGGCCCGCCGGGGAGATCAGGAACTCCACCGTGCCCGCGCCCCGGTAGCCCACCGCCCGCGCCGCCGTCACCGCCGACTCGTGGAGCGAGGCGACCAGTTCGGCGGGCAGGCCCGGCGCCGGGGACTCCTCGATGACCTTCTGGTGGCGGCGCTGGAGCGAGCAGTCGCGCGTCCCGAGCGCCCACACCGTCCCGTACGCGTCCGCCAGCACCTGCACTTCCACATGGCGCCCGCCCTCGACGTACGGCTCCAGGAACACCTCGCCGTCACCGAAGGCCGACGCCGCCTCGGAACGCGCCGCCTCCAGCTCGGCACCCAGAGACGACAGTGCGCGCACCACGCGCATGCCGCGCCCGCCGCCCCCCGCCGCCGCCTTGACCAGCAGCGGCAGGTCCGCCTCCGTGACCGTCGCCGGGTCGAGGGGCGCGCCGCCCATCAGTTCCTTCGCGCGCGTCTTGGACGCCATCGCCTCGATGGCCGAGGGCGGCGGCCCGATCCACACCAGGCCCGCGTCCGTCACCGCCCGTGCGAACTCCGCGTTCTCGGACAGGAATCCGTAGCCGGGATGCACCGCGTCCGCGCCCGCCGCCAGCGCCGCCTTCACGATCAGGTCGCCGCGCAGATACGTGTCCGCGGGCGCCGCCCCCGGCAGTCGTACCGCCGCGTCCGCCTCCCGCACATGCAGTGCCGACGCGTCCGCGTCCGAGTACACCGCGACCGTCGCAATGCCCAGCTCGCGACAGGTGCGAAAGACCCGGCAGGCGATCTCGCCCCGGTTCGCGACCAGCAGTGTGGAGATCATCAGTGCCTCACATCCGGAAGACGCCGAAGCCGCCGCGCGCGCCCTCGACCGGTGCCGTGTGGATCGCGGACAGGCACAGTCCGAGGACCGTACGGGTGTCGCGGGGGTCGATCACGCCGTCGTCGTACAGCCGCCCCGAGAGGAACACCGGAAGCGACTCCGCCTCGATCTGCTGCTCGACCATGGCGCGCAGCCCCGCGTCCGCCTCCTCGTCGTACGGCTGCCCCTTCGCGGCGGCCGAAGCGCGCGCCACGATCGACAGCACGCCCGCGAGCTGCTGGGGCCCCATCACCGCGGACTTGGCGCTGGGCCAGGCGAAGAGGAAGCGCGGGTCGTAGGCCCGCCCGCACATGCCGTAGTGCCCGGCCCCGTACGACGCGCCCATCAGCACCGACAGATGCGGGACCTTCGAGTTCGACACCGCGTTGATCATCATCGCGCCGTGCTTGATGATGCCGCCCTGCTCGTACTCCTTGCCGACCATGTAGCCGGTGGTGTTGTGCAGGAAGACCAGCGGCACATCGCGCTGGTTCGCCAACTGGATGAACTGCGCCGCCTTCTGGGACTCCGCCGAGAAGAGCACGCCCTGCGCGTTGGCCAGCACGCCCACCGGATAGCCGTGCAGCCGCGCCCACCCGGTCACCAGGCTCGGCCCGTACAGCGGTTTGAACTCGTCGAAGTCCGAGCCGTCGACGACCCGGGCGACAACCTCGCGCGGGTCGAAGGGAGTCTTGAGATCCTCGGGCACGATCCCGAGCAGCTCCTCCTCCGCATACTTGGGCGGCGCGGATGGTCCCGGATCGCCGTGCGCCTTGCGCCAGTTGAGGCGGGCGACCACGCGACGGGCCTGCCGCAGCGCGTCCGCCTCGTCGAGGGCGAAGTAGTCGGCGAGTCCGGACGTACGGGCGTGCATCTGAGCGCCGCCGAGCGACTCGTCGTCGCTCTCCTCCCCCGTCGCCATCTTCACCAGCGGCGGCCCGCCCAGGAAGACTTTCGAGCGCTCCTTGATCATGATGGTGTGGTCGGACATGCCGGGGACGTACGCGCCTCCGGCGGTCGAGTTGCCGAAGACGACCGCGATCGTCGGGATCCCGGCCGCCGACAGCCTCGTCAGATCCCGGAACAGCGCCCCGCCGGGGATGAAGATCTCCTTCTGGGACGGCAGATCCGCCCCGCCGGACTCGACGAGCGAGATGCAGGGCAGCCGGTTGGCGTACGCGATCTCGTTGGCGCGCAGGGCCTTCTTCAGCGTCCAGGGGTTGGACGCCCCACCGCGCACGGTCGGGTCGTTGGCCGTGATCAGGCACTCGACGCCCTCGACCACGCCGATGCCGGTGACCATCGACGCGCCGACGGGATAGTCGCTGCCCCACGCCGCGAGCGGGGACAGCTCCAGGAAGGGCGTGTCGGGGTCGAGCAGCAGCTCGATGCGTTCGCGCGCGAGCAGCTTTCCGCGCGCACGGTGCCGGGCGACGTACTTCTCGCCGCCGCCCGCGAGCGCCTTCGCGTGCTCGGCCTCCAGCTCGGTGAGCCGGCCGAGCATGGCCTCGCGGCGGGCGGCGTACTCGGGCCCCGTGGGGTCGACGGCCGAGGCGAGCACGGTCACAGCAATACCTCCGGGATGTCGACGTAGCGCGAGCGCAGCCACTCGCCGAGCGCCTTGGCCTGCGGATCGAAGCGGGCCTGCGCGGCGACGCCTTCGCCGAGGATTCCTTCGACGGTGAAGTTCAGGGCGCGCAGATTCGGCAGGACATGGCGCACGACGGTCAGCTCCGCGGTCTCCGGGAGCAGCGCGCGGAAGCGGCTCACGGTCAGCTCGTGGGCAAGCCAGCGCCAGGCGTCGTCGGAGCGCGCCCACACGCCGACGTTGGCGTCGCCTCCCTTGTCGCCGCTGCGGGCGCCGGCGACCAGCCCGAGGGGCGCGGCCCGGCGCGGCCCGGCGGGCAGTTCCGCGGGCAGCCGGCCCTCGTCCGGGACCGGCTCGACGTCCTTCGTACATACGGGAGTCGGCACCGTGATCCGGCGCCCGTCGGGCAGTACGGCCGTGTGCGTCAGCTCGGCCGCGTCGATGTACTCGGCTTCGAAGACCCCGTACGGCGCGCCCTTGCCGGGCGGGGCCGTCACATGGAAGCCCGGGTAGCTGCCGAGCGCCAGCTCGATCGCCGCGCCGCTGACCGCACGCCCCACCTTGCCGGGGTCGCTGTCGCGCACGACGAGGCGCAGATAGGCGCTGGCGCGCTCCTCCGTGTCGCCGTCGGGCCGCTCGGTGCGGGCCAGTTCCCAGCGGACCTCGGCCGGGCGGTGCTTGCCGAAGGCGTCGTCGAGCTGTTCGCGCACCAGGCGGGCCTTGGCCTCGATGTCGAGCCCGGTGAGCACGAACACGACCTCGTTGCGCCAACCGCCGATGCGGTTGAGGCCGACCTTGAGGGTGGGCGGCGGGGCTTCGCCGCGTACGCCGGAGATCCGCACCCGGTCCTCGCCGTCCTGCGCCAGCCGTACGGTGTCCAGGCGCGCGGTGACGTCCGGTCCGGCATAGCGCGCGCCTCCGGTCTCGTACAGGAGCTGCGCGGTGACCGTGCCGACGTCGACGAGGCCGCCGGTGCCGTCGTGCTTGGTGATGACGCTGGTGCCGTCGGCGTGGATCTCGGCGAGGGGGAAGCCGGGGCGGCGTACGTCGTGGCCGCTGAAGAAGGAGTAGTTGCCGCCGGTGGCCTGGGTGCCGCATTCGAGTACGTGCCCGGCGACGACCGCGCCCGCGAGCGCGTCGTAGTCCTCGGGCCCCCAGCCGAAGTGCGCGGCCGCGGGCCCGGTGACGAGCGCGGCGTCGGTGACCCGGCCGGTGACGACGACGTCGGCCCCGGCGCGCAGGCACTCGGCGATTCCGGCGCCGCCGAGGTAGGCGTTGGCGCTGAGGGCGCCGGGGAAGCGGTCGGCGAGATCGTCGCCCTCGACATGGGCGACCTTGACGGGGACGCCGACGCGGTCGGCGAGTTCGCGTACGGCGTCGGCGAGTCCTGCCGGGTTGAGCCCGCCCGCGTTGGCGACGATCTTCACTCCGCGGTCCTGGGCGAGGCCGAGGCTTTCCTCCAGCTGCCGCAGGAAGGTCTTGGCGTAGCCGAGGCGGGGGTCTTTCAGCCGGTCGCGGCCGAGGATGAGCATGGTGAGCTCGGCGAGATAGTCGCCGGTCAGGACGTCGAGGGGCCCGCCGGTGAGCATTTCCTTCATGGCGTCGAAGCGGTCGCCGTAGAAGCCGGAGGCGTTTGCGATGCGCAGCACGCTCTACGCCTCCCTCTGCTCGCGCCCCGGTCCTGCCGGCCCGGCGAAGGCCTGCGCGATGTCGAGCCACCGGTCGGCGTCGGCGCCCTCGGCGCGTACGGCGAGGTCGGCGCGGTGCGCGCGCTGGGTCACCAGGAGGCAGAAGTCGAGCGCGGGCCCGGTGACACGCTGGGCGGCGTCCTCGGGTCCGTACACCCACAGCTCCCCGTCCGGCGCGGTCAGCTCGACGCGGAACGGCTCGGCGGGCGGGGTGAGGCCGCGTACCCCGAAGGCGTAGTCGCGTGCCCTGACCCCGATGTGGGCGACATGCCGCAGGCGCGGGGTCGGTTCGCGTACGGCTCCGAGCGCGTCGGCGATGTCCTGGCCGTGCGCCCAGGTCTCCATCAGGCGTCCGGTCGCCATCGATGCGACGCTCATCGGCGGCCCGTACCAGGGGAAACGCGCTCCGGCGGGTGCCGCGCGCAGGGCCTGCTGCAGCTTCTCGCGTCCGGCTCGCCAGCGGGCCAGCAGCTCGGCGGGCGGCAGCGCTGCACCCTCCTCGGCGCCCTGGTCGACGAAGTCGTCAGGCGCCTTCAGGGCCTTCTCGACCTGGGCGCCGAAGGCCTCGCGGTCGGTGACGGCGAGCAGCGCGGCCGCGTCCGTCCAGGCGAGATGGGCGATCTGGTGGGCGACGGTCCAGCGGGGCGCGGGGGTGGGACACGCCCACTGCTCTTCGGTCAACTCCCCCACCAGCTGGTCGAGTTGATCGCTCTCGCTGCGCAGATCGTCGAGTACGACGGCCGGGTCGGACACGGTGCGCTCCCTCGGGACACGACGTTGTGTGCCCCGGAGCATGGCAGCGCCAGCGAAAACAAGCAAGCATGCTTGCTTTACTTTTTGAGGTCGCCCGGTGCCTTTCCGGCCACCTGAGTGCGCACCGCGCCCATGCTCGCCGCGATGACCAGCGCTATCGCCAACGCATCGACCGCGGAAAGGGCTTGATGCAGTACGAAGAACCCGGCCGTCGCCGCGATCGCCGGCTCCAGGCTCATCAGCACCGCGAAGGTCGGCGCGGGCAGGCGGCGCAGCGCGAGCAGCTCAAGGGTGTACGGCAGGACGGAGGACATCAGCGCGACGGCGAGCCCCAGCCCGAGCGTGGAGGGCACGATCAGCTTGGACCCGGACTCCGCGAGCCCCAGCGGCAGGCTCAGCACCGCCCCGACCCCCATCGCCAGGGCGAGCCCGTCCGCCTGCGGGAAGCGCCGCCCGGTACGGGCGCTGAAGACGATGTACGCCGCCCACATCGCGCCCGCCGAGAGCGCGAAGGCCGCGCCCACGGGGTCGAGCCGGTCGAAACCACCGCCGCTGAGCAGGAGCACACCGCCGAGCGCGAGGCCCGCCCAGACGAGATTGACCAGCCTCCTCGACACGATCACCGAGAGCACGAGCGGGCCCAGCACCTCGAAGGTGACGGCCGCGCCGAGCGGGATACGGTCGGCGGCCTGGTAGAAGAGCACGTTCATGGCGGCCATGACGGCACCGAAGGCGACGACCGTGCGCCAGTCGGCGCGCGAGTGCCCGCGAAGCCTGGGCCGGCAGACCACCAGCAGCACGAGGGCGGCGAGGACGAGCCGCAGCGTCACGACACCGAGGGCACCGGCGCGCGGCATCAGCAGCACGGCGATGGCGGCACCGAACTGGACGGAGAGCGCCCCTGCGACGACGAGCGCCACGGGCGCGAGCGCGCGGCGGGAACCGGCTGCGGGAGCGCCAGCCTCCAGTGCGGCAGCGGCCTCCGGCTCATTGGCGACGACCACGGCACGGGTCTCGTCCACCGCACACCTCCCAGGCTGATTTCTGACCCCCTCCAAGCTACGGGTCGACGCGCGAAGGGTGAAATGCCGACTGGGCTGCGGTTATGCTCCACACGCATGAGCATCGAGCTGCGCCATCTCCGCTGCTTTCTCGCCATCGCCGAGGAATCCAGCGTGACCAGGGCGGCAGCCAGGCTGCATCTGACACAGCCGGCCGTCTCCCGCACGCTCGCGGCGCTGGAAAAACACCTCGGCACCCGGCTGGTGGACCGCTCGACCCACCATCTCGCCCTGACCGCCGAGGGCCACGTCTTCCGCGACAAGGCCGCGGTCGCGGTCGCCGCCTTCGACGAGGCCCTCGACCCGGCCCGCCTGCGCCACTGACCCCTGCGGCTGGGCTACGCCTGGTCGGCCCTCGGCCCGTACACCACTCACCTGCTGCGCCGCTGGGAACGGGAACACCCGGGCACCCCCCTCGAACTCCTCCGCATCGACGACCGCACGGCGGGCCTGACCCGCGGCGAGGTCGACGCGGCGGTCCTGCGCGGCCCGGTGGACACCCCCGGCCTGGTCACCGAGCTGCTCTTCACGGAACCCCGCATCGCGGCGGTCACCTCGGACGGTCCCCTGGCCGCCCGCGCCACCCTGACGCTGGCGGACCTGACGGCGGGCCCAGTCATCCTGAACACGGTCTCGGGCCTGACCGCCCTGGACCTCTGGCCCCCGTCGGCCCGCCCCACGACGACGCTCACGGTCGGCAACACGGACGACTGGCTGACGACCATCGCGGCGGGCCGGGGCACGGGAGTCTCCGTGTCCTCCACCGCCGCGATGCATCCGCACCCGGGAGTCGCCTACCGCCCCCTGACGGACGCACCACCGGCGCAGGTGGTCCTGGCGTGGCGGGCGGGGGCGGGGCACCCAGGGATCGGGCAACTGGGGGCGCTGGCACGGGAGGTGACCGCGCACCAGTGAGGTGGCCCCCAGGCGGCGGCCCCGTTCGAGCGGTGCCGTTCGGGCGGTGCCTTCACCGCTTGTGGCGCTGCAGGTCCCTCGACACCTGCACGATGTCGGCCGCACACATCACCAGGAGCACCACGGGGGCCCAGAAGCGGTACGAGACCACGTCCGGACTGCGCAGCTCGTCGCTCCACGCCACGGCGATCAGCACGGCGAGCAGCCCGACGCCAAGGACCCGTCGCCGCTGGGCCCGCCCCTCACGGCCCGGACCGCCGGCCAACCGGGATGCGTAGATCTCCACATCGCCGAATTCCTCCTGCGCCGTCAGTTCCGGTGCCGTGGCCAGGTGTGAGCGGGCTTCGGTCACATGCCCGCGCGCCTCCTGCGCCGACATTCCGTGACGTCCGCGCAGCAGCCCGTCCAGGCGCCGGAGCCACGCCTCGGTGTCACCGCCCCGGGCCGGGGCGAACCACCTGTCCGCTGTTCCCTCGGGCAAGCAGAGCGCGCCCGCCATCACCGCTGCCGATGCCGCCGCCAGTACCGGCGCGGGCAGCGAGAACAGGGCGTGATGGGGCAGCAGGGAAGCTGCTGCGATTCCGCCCACCAGCGCGACCGCGAACGCTCCGAGACACGCCCTCATCGCCGCCACGCGGCCCGCGGTGCGCAGAGCGAGCGCGACACAGGCGACCACGGTGGCTGCGGCAAGCGCGCCGACGCCGGTCAGCATCGCCCACGACACATCGGTCCATATCCCGTCGCGGACCCAGACGATCACGCTCAGCAGGACTCCTGTGAACCCGGCCACCGCGAGCCCGGCGGTGAACCGCTCACCGGCCGTCGTACCCGCCAGGTCCACCCTGCTCGTGTGCGCCTCGTCGATCCGTTCGGCCGCGACCGAGGCTGCGTACTGCCGGGGGTCTTCGAACAGGTCCCGCGCCGACCTGCCGGTCTCGGTCACCATCTCGTGGACCTCGGCGAGGGCCTGGTCCGCCAGCCCCTTCTGGGGGTTGTGCTTCAGAACGAGTTCGAGTTCGAAGGCGGCAGCCCACCTCTCGTCCTCCTCCCGCGTCCACTGGATGCTGGTGTTCGCCGTCATAGTCCTTTCCCTCCCGTGAGCGCCGTCACTGTGGTGCTGAAGTCCTTCCAGGCCGTGCGCTGGTCCTCGAGGCGCCCTCGGCCCTCTTCGGTGATGAGGTAGTACTTGCGCCCCGGCCCGGCCTCTCCCGCCGCCCACTGCACCTCGACGGCGCCTTCCTCCGCCAGACGGGCCAGCGCGGGGTAGAGGGTTGCGGGCTTCACTGTGCCGAGGCCGGCCGACGACAGGCGGGTCAGCAACGCGTAGCCGTAGCTGGGCCCTTCGGCTTCCAGGACGCCCAGCAGGCAGAGCTGCAGGCATGCGCGTACCCACGCCGGGTGAGGTTCGGCCATGAAGACCGGCCCCCCTCTCGAAGTCTCGACTAGTTCGAGAATCACACTAGTCCAGGAAACAGGAGGACCGCCACCTCGCAGGGGCGGGGCGGGGCACCGGGGGATCGGGCAACTGGGGGCGCCGGCGCGGGAGGTGGCCGCGGCAGGCCGACTGGTGGTCGGCGACCAGGTATCTATGCGAGAACGTGACTGAAGGGCTGGCCGCCCTTGCCAGGGGTGATCACTCTCCGTAGCTTGCTGTCGACCGCTGGAGAGAGAGGACCACATGGAATTAACCATGATCGCCGGGGGGCCATGCAGTACGGGGGACGACGACAAGTGCGGTAACGGCGACTGCCCCACCGTGTTCGCCACCGACCAGCCGAGCATGCTCGCAGTACAGGGCTACAACGTGGCTCGTCCGACACCCGACGGTGAGTCCGTCGTCCTGCTCCCCGAGGAACTCCTGAAGGAGGCCGCACGTGCCCGTGGATGGCTCTAGCCCTGTCCTGCTGGAAGGCGACGAGTGGAAGGCGTACTTCCGGAACTTCAAGCACTCGGCATTCCGGCTTGAAGTGCACCAGGTGTACACCATGCCGGCCGAGGCCGAGACGCTCAGCAGCTTCCTCGCCGGTGAACCCAAGCCTGAGGACTTCAACGGGACATGGCACCAGACGATCCGGGGCCACAAGGCAGCTGGCCGTACCATGACCCGGGCCAAGCTGGTCCATAGGCCATTGACGGACTACAGCCGGTACCTGTTCGAGTGGGCGATCCCGGGAAACGTCGAGGCCGGAGAGGACTACCGCATCGTTGACGTGACGGAACGGGAAGTCGGCGTGCCGAACCAGGATTTCTGGATGTTCGACGAGACGACCGTGGTGCACCTGAACTACCGACCCGACGGGACGCAGATCAACCGGGAACTCATCCATTCCCCTGACATCAGCCAGTACCTCGCATGGCGCGACCAAGCCCTAGAGAGTTCCATTCCGTTCAGTGACTATCGAACCTGAGCATCAAGCTAGAGAACGAAGGGACTTGGCGGGGGCCCTGAAGGGTCTCCGCCTGGCCTCCGGGCTGAGTGGTGAGCGCCTGGCCATTCGATGCAACATGAGCCAGACGAAGATCAGCCGCATCGAGACCGGCCGTTCCCTGCCGAGCGTGATCGACGTCGAGCGAATTCTTGCTGCTCTTGAGGTGCCGGAAGAGATAACTCACGATCTACTGGTACTGGCCCGCAGGGCGAACGTCGACTACGCATCCTGGCGCGCCTACGCGCGCGTCGGCCTGTCTCACAAACAGGCTGAACTGAGAGCCCTGGAGCGATCATCCAGGGTGATGCGCCATTTCCTCCCTGCCGCCCCAACTGGCCTGTTGCACATCCGCGAGTATGCGGAACAGACTCTGACTCCTGCGGTTGCCAGCGCACCGTCCAGGAACGTCAGTCGGGCTGTCGAGGCGCGCATAGAGCGCCAGGCCGTCCTGGACGACACCTCTCGCACTTTCACGTTCCTGCTGACCGAGCAGGCCGTCAGGTGGCGACTGGCGAACTCGCAGACAATGGCCGCGCAGTGCGCTCACATGGCCGACGTTTCCATGAAACCGAACGTAGAGATCGCGATCATTCCGCAAGCCGCCGAGGTCCCGGCCATCCCGCTGAACATCTTTGTGATCTACGACGATCGTCTGGTGACGGTCGAACTGTTCTCCGGTGAGGTGGTGCTGCGTGACCCGCGCGACGTGTCTCAACACCTTGACCTGTTCAACCTGTTCCTCACCCATGCTCTGACGGGCTCGGCAGCGACGGAGTTCCTCAGGAATGCCGCCGATGGCTTTATGCAACAACGCAACTGAGGCCACCAGGCGACTGGAATCGGCACAACAATGGATTCATGCCGACCACGCACATGAATCCAGGTGAGCAGCCCGTCGCCAAGGGCTGGCGAATGGACCCCATTCCAAGTCGTCCCGCCTACAAGGACGAAGACGGGAACATCCGCATTCCCATCTGGCTGACGAAGAACGGTCGGCATGCGGCGGACACGGAAATCGTGCTGCTCCCCTCGGAAGCCGAATTGCTGAACGAGCGGCTGACCAACGCCATCGGCGACCCGCCGTCGAACCTGCAGGCGCTGCACCACGCCCAGGTCATCGCCCGGGGCCACGGCGTCACGGTCGTGTCCAAGCTCCCCCACTCCACCTGAGGCGGCCGCCCCTCACACCCCCATGACTTCCGCCCGACCAAGGGCGGGGGACGGCCACGCCCTGTGACCGTCGGACGATCAGGAAGGCATACCCATGCAGACCGGAACCGACCTGTACGCACTCCCCATCGACCGCGCCGCCTTCGCCAAGGCCTGCGGCGGAAACACCCACCCCGACGGCGAGTCCTGCGTGACCCTCGCCCGCATCGGCGAGGACGCCTGGGCCCTGGGTGACAGCAAGCAACCGGGCCTTCAGCCGCTCCGGTTCACCACGGCCGAGCTGGACGCCGCCGGGATCGACCCGGAGCGGTTCGGACTCTCGGCCTAGCGAGCCGCCCCGGCCCCCCTTCCCCCGGGGGCCGGGCCTCCAACCGCACCGAACGAGGTGACAGTTGCACGTCCACGGCTACCTCTGGACCGGCCCGAAGCAACAGTTCGACCAGGAAGCCCTGCGCCGCCCTACGCACCCCGATCCGCCCCCGCCCGGCAGCAAGCCGGAACTGATCCAGCGGTACCGCGAGGTCGTCGCCGACTTCCCCGTCTCCGATCTGCCACCCCTTGAGACAGCGCACTGGCTCATGAAGCCCGGGAAGGTCGTCCAGGGCACGTGGGAGGAGGCGAAGAGCGCAGCGGAATGGCTCGGTGAGCGGCCGACCGAGTACGCACCTCGCTTCGCTTCCGCATCGGATCGTGACGCCACGCGCATGACCACATTGATCGACTCAGCGGCTGATCGAGTTGGTTGGGGCGGCGACGTGTCGATCGGCTTCTACCTCGAACGGCCGTCGTTCCTGTCAGTGGCCTTGGTGACGTGCTCGCCCCATCGCTCATCGCCCGATCTCAACTGCCCCATTCGCTAGACGAGGGCCAATGCTGTGACCGGAAAGGTTCGCCGGGTTCCCAGCCGGTTCCTGAAGGAAGTCGCTCCCAGCATTCGCGCTACGGTTCCTGCCATGCCGCCATCAACCGCCGGACCGTTGCCTGTCACCGCGGACGACCTTGAGCAAGCTGTCCAACTCGCCGTCGCCACTCTGCGGGAGGCACCTTCGGCGGCCTGGGACCGCAAGGCCGGCTCTCTGGAGTGGGACTGCTGGGAGACCGTCGAGCACCTGAGCGACGACCTCTTCGCCTATGCCGCCCAACTCGGTCCCAAGGCACCACCTTTGGAGGGCGACGTGCCCTTCGTGTGGGAAAGCCGAAGGCCCGGCGGCCCTGCGAACGCTGTTCGCGCAGACCGCGCGGCGGGATCTGCCGGGCTGTTGCAGGTGTTGGAGGCGAGCGGTGCGCTGCTGGTCGCCATGGTGCGAACGACGCCGTCGCGGGTCCGCGCGTACCACGTCTTCGGGGTTTCGGACCCCGTGGGCTTCGCCGCGATGGGCATCGTGGAGACCTTGGTGCACACCCATGATCTGGCCGAGGGGCTCGGGCTCGCCTGGACCCCGCCCGCCGATCTGTGCTCGCGCGTGCTCGCCCGGCTGTTTCCGGATGCCCCATCGACCACGGCTCCCTGGCCCACCCTCCTGTGGGCCACCGGACGCACCGAACTGCCCGGGCACCCTCGCCTCACCACATGGCGCTGGCACGGCACGCCCCGGTCATAGCTCTCGGATGCGCTCGCCGGGAAGGTCCCCAGGTTGGCGATCAGGCCGCCGGCGCCGTTCGGGGTCTTGCGACGCGGATCGACTTCAGCGCGGCCAGAGTGTTCGCGGCACCCGCCACGACCACCAACCCGGCGAACCTGTGCGGTCACAGCACCAGCTCCCCCGGGCCCTTGTTCACGCAGGCGACCCGGCTCTACGCTCCGTGCTGCGCCCGGCACAGGAGGACCACCGCGTGAACTTCGTCAGCCTTGTCACCCTTCTGCCCTTAGCCGTGATCTTGTTCTTGCCGGTGATCGTCGTCATCGTCCGCCGCGGAACGGCAACGCGAGGCCGGGCCCACAGGGAGATCGAGTTCAGGAATGCCCTGCCGGCCCGGTCGACGCCGGAGGGGGAAACGGACAGGCTCGCGCTGGGCGCCCTGGACCACCTGTGCAGCTCGAGCGGGAGTGTTCCTGACGTGTTCGTCGACATGTCGGGCTACTTCCGGCAGATGGCCTGGAATCCCGCGGACGTGCATCACATCATGGGCAGGCTGGAGGACCTGGGGCTCGCCCATCAGCAGGTGACCGACCACCATCCGTTCAGCCCCAGCCGCTACCGGGCCACCGCAGTGGGAGTCAGAGAGAACGTGGCGAACTACGGCCGCAGGCACGCGCCTTCCGGTGTCACCATCCATCAGACGTCGGGCTCCGGCGACAACCACGTCTCGGGGAATTTCAACAGCCCCGGTGCGACCTCCACCACCTATCAGTCCCACAACGAGCAAGGCCGTGTCAGCTACCAGGAGTTGGCACAGCAACTGAGGAGAGAAGCCGAAGGCGCTCCGCAGGAACAGGCCGATGTCGCCGCGAGCCATGCGGATGTCCTCGACGCGGCGCTGGCCGAGGGCGACGAGCAGGCTCGCGATCAGGCGGTGGGACGGATCCAGCGGTTCCTGCAGACGGCCGGTACCGGTTTCGAGGCCACGCAGCGGTTGCTGAGCCTGATCAACTCCTAGCGTCCACCCACGCCCTGACCTCAGCTGTCGCCCGCTAGCTTTTCTGCAGGGCGCGGGTGACACCCGCGATGACGGCGGTCGTCAGCACCCAGCCGAAGGCGATCAGGAGGTAGGCCAGCCACTGGAGGCTGTCGTTCGACCAGTACCAGGCCGTGCGCTGACCCAAACCGCCGATGGGGATCAACAGGTCAAGTGTGTAGACAAGGGCCTGGAACGGGGCGACTTCGCCTTGTTTGACCGGGTTGGGGGAGTGAGTGCCGAAGGACAGTGTGCCCAGCAAGGTCAGCGCGAGGAGCCAGACACCGGCCAGCCAGGGGCGGTAGCCATAGCCGACAGTCACGTCGAGCAGGTGCCCCCACACGCGCGCGGCCGGGGACAGCGTTTGACGCCGATGGCGCTGTTTGGCCAGGAGTACGCGGCGGGCGTCGTCGTCGTGGCCGGCCTTCCGGTACCAGCTTGCCAACTGTTCATACGGCTGGGGGCTGTAGCCCGGGCTGCGTCGAATCCACGCCACACGGTGGGCGACAGAGTCCCGCCGCCCCACTGCCTCCCGCCGCTCGCCTGCCTCGTCCACCTTGATGGAGCCGTAGACGAAGCCGTCCATCTCCACCACGTCCGGCCAGCTGCGGTCGCTGTCGTGGAGGTAGGACACCTGCGCCCCTCGCAGGTCCACGGTGCCGGACGGTTGCCGGGCGAGAGTGAAGTCGAAGTCGACTGCCTGCATCAGC
Organism: Streptomyces sp. NBC_00885; assembly: GCF_045207475.1. NCBI lineage: Bacteria > Bacillati > Actinomycetota > Actinomycetes > Kitasatosporales > Streptomycetaceae > Streptomyces > Streptomyces sp. NBC_00885. The sequence continues at coordinate 4,669,516 of NZ_CP108796.1, read as the reverse complement.
AGGGCGGCCAATGACGGGCCGTGACCGTCGGGCGGCCCGTTCAGGACCGCTCCTTCAAAGGTCAGGTTGTCCGAGATCCGGGCACCCCGCAGCCGTACGGTCCCGTTCGAGATGAACCCGTCGGAGAAGTCGAGCGTCGAGGCCACCGCGTTGTCCAGGGCGAGCGTCACCCCGCGTTGGCCGGGGCGTTCCAGTAGTGCGCCCCGCATGTGCAGTCCGCCTGGCAGCTGTGCCCCCATGAGACGGACCTCACCGTGCGCGACGAATCCGTCCACGCAGTAAACGCCGCCCTCCGCGACCAGTCCGCCGGCGGACACTGCCCATTGCTCAGGTGCGGTGATCTCGGCGCCGCTGAGATTCACGGCGCCGCTCACGTGGGCGTTGATGAGCGACAAGGCGGTGACCTTGCGGTGGAAGGGCGAGGCAGAGCCGCTTTCCAGGCGAGAGCGCCGCAGGTCGAGGCGCCCCTCGATACGGATCGTGCCGGCTTCCACGCCCGGCACTCGGCTGCCCACGATCGCAATCGACTGGGTCGACGCCCCGAACAGGTCCACGCCCTCCTCGAACCAGCAGTCTTCGAGCCAGAGGGCGTGAGCGATCTGCGCGCCGGCCAGGTTGAGGTGTCCGGATATCCGCGCCCCGGCGAGCCTCAGGCACGCGACGGCACCCGTCTGCGCGGTGTTCGCGCCCTGGAGGAGCGCCACGATCACGGCGGCCCGAACCATTCGCCCGGGTCCCCACTGCCCACCCTCGGCGACACGGTCATCCTCGGGCACACCTGTGCGCAGGTCCACGCGACGTCCCTCGGGGAAGAGATCCCACAGCTCACGCTCCGGTGAAGTCAACTCGTCGTATGAGAGCACTCATGCAGAGTAATGATCTTCCTTCGCGCTCGCCTTGCCCTACCGGGCACGGATCGGAGGGGGCAGCCGCCGGCCGCCACGGCGCCCGATGTCGGCCCGGTCCCCCGGGCCTGCCCGGCCACCCCGCTCCCCCGCACAACGCGCCGCGCCGCCGCGCCCGTGGTAGGGAGGGCTCATGAACCGCGACGAGCTGATCTGGTTTCTTCGCCGCTACAAGCTCGCCGTCCAGTCGACAGTGGCCCCGGACGGCGCGCCCCAGGCCGCCGTCGTCGGATACGCGGTCAGTGACGACCTCGAGATCGTCTTCGACACCGTCGAGACGACGCGCAAGTGGCTCAACCTGCGCGCCGACCCCCGCATCGCGCTCGTGATCGGCTGGGACGACGCGATCACCGCGCAGATCGAGGGCGTCGCCGACTTCCCCACCGGCGCCGAGCTGGAGCGCATTCAGGCGTGCTACTTCACCGCGTATCCGGACGGCCTGGACCGGCTGTCGTGGCCGGGCATCACGCATGTGCGGGTGCGGCCGAGCTGGGTGCGCTACAGCGACTTCACCCAGGATCCGCCGCTGATCGAGGAGCTCACGATCGGGTGATCCCAGGGCCCTCGCCCAGGCCCCGCCCCAACCCCTCCGCAAGCACCTCCGCCAGGTGCCTCCCCCTGCGCCCCTCCAGTTGTTCCAGTTGCGTACGGCACGAGAAGCCGTCCGCCAGGATTTCCGTTGACTGGCCTGCCGCCCGCACCGCCGGGAGCAGTTGGTCCTCGGCGCAGGCGACCGATACCTCGTAGTGGCCCTTCTCGAAGCCGAAGTTGCCCGCGAGGCCGCAGCAGCCGCCGCTCAACTCGCCCTCCAGGCCGGCCCGTTCGCGCAGGCGGCGTTCCGCCTCGTCGCCCAGGACCGCGTGCTGGTGACAGTGGGTCTGGCCCGCGACCGGGCGGTTCAGGCGGGGCGGCTCCCAGTCAGGGGCGCATTCCTCCAGGGCCTGGGCGAAGGTGCGGACCGAGGCCGCGAGGCGGGCCGCCCGCGGGTCGTCGGTCAGGAGTTCCGGCAGGTCCGTCTTGAGGGCCGCCGCGCAGCTCGGCTCCAGGACCACCACCGGGACGCCCAGGTCCAGCAGGGGCTCCACCGTGTCCAGGGTCCGGCGCATGACCGTGCGGGCCCGGTCGAGCTGGCCCGTCGAGACGTACGTCAGGCCGCAGCAGACCGGGCCCGGCGGCAGGGCGATGCCGATGCCCGCCGACTCCATGACCTTCACCGCCGCCCGCCCAACGGACGGTGAGAGGTGGTCGGTGAAGGTGTCGGGCCACAGCACCGCCGTGCGGCTGCGGGTGAGGACCTCCGTACGGGTGGCCAGGTGGTCCCGCAGCCAGCTGCGGAAGGTCTGCGGCGCCAGCAGCGGAAGGGCTCGTTCGGGGGCGATGCCACCGAGGCGCTTGGCGAGCGCCGCCAGCGGGCGCACCCGCGCCGCCGCGTTGACCAGCCGTGCGTACGGCGCGGCCGCCCGCAGCCATTGCGGCAGCCGGCCCATCGCGTAGTGCGAGGCGGGCCTCACCCGGTGCGCGTAGTGGTGGTGCAGGAATTCCGCCTTGTACGTGGCCATGTCGACGCCCACCGGACAGTCGCTGCGGCACCCCTTGCAGGACAGGCACAGATCGAGCGCGTCCCGCACCTCGTGGGAGCGCCAACCGCCGTGGACCACCTCGCCCGCGAGCATCTCGTGCAGCAGCCGGGCCCGACCCCGCGTGGAGTGCTGCTCCTCGCCCGTCGCGCGGAAGGAGGGGCACATCACGTCCGGCCCCGAACTCGGTCCCGCCACCCGGCACTTGGCGACGCCGACGCACCGCCGTACCGCTGCCGAGAAGTCCCCGCCGTCTCCGCCGTCGTGCGGATAGCCGAAGGCCACATCGACGCGTTCGCGCGGCAGGACGGAGAAGCGGAGGTTCGCGTCCAGCCGCGAAGGCCGGGCGAGCATGCCCGGGTTCATGCCGCCCGCCGGGTCCCAGACGTCCTTGACCCGGCCGAAGAGGGCGACCAGTTCGTCGCCGTACATCTTCGGCAGCAGTTCCGCACGCGCCTGCCCGTCGCCGTGTTCGCCCGACAGCGAGCCGCCGTGCGCGACGACCAGGTCCGCCACCTCCTGCGAGAAGCGCCGGAAGGCCCGCACACCGCCGTCGCTGATCAGGTCGAAGTCGATACGGACATGGATGCAGCCGTCGCCGAAGTGCCCGTACGGCGTGCCGCGCAGGCCGTACGCCGTGAGCAGGGCGCGGAATTCCCGCAGATACGCGCCGAGCCGCGCGGGCGGCACCGCGCAGTCCTCCCAGCCCGGCCAGGCCTCGGCCCCATCGGCGCCGCGGGTCGCCGTGCCCGCCGCGTCCTCACGGACCCGCCACAGCGCCCGCATTCCGGCCGGGTCGTCCACGACCGTGCCGTCCAGCGGGTCGGCCGCCCGCACGATGTCCTCGGCGCGGGCCCGTGCCTCTGCCGCCGTGCCGCCGCCCGTCTCCACGAACAGCCAGGCCCCGCCGCGCGGCAGTCCCCGCTCACCGCGCACCAGATCCTCGGCCATCCCCTCGACGGTCAGCGGCCGGTGCGCCAGCAGTCCGGCCGCCGCGTCCGCCGCCGCGCTCTCGTCCGGGTAGCCGAGCACGGCGAGCGCACGCGCGCGTGGCGCGTCGACGAGCCGTACGGATGCTTCCGTCAGCACCCCCAGCGTGCCCTCGCTGCCGCAGAACGACCGCGCCAGGTCAACGCCCTTCTCCGGCAGCAGCGCATCCAGCGCGTATCCGGAGATCCGGCGCGGCAGCCCGTCGGGGTACCCGGTCCGCAGGAGGGCGAGATTCCGGTCGACCAGCTCGCGCAACCCCGTCGGAGCACCGTGACTACCGGGAGGGCCGTCCCAGCCCTGGCCGAGATGCAGCTCGGCTCCGCCGTACGTCACGACCGACAGCGCGCGGACGTTGTCGGCGGTGGTGCCCCACGCCACCGAGTGCGCGCCGCAGGAGTTGTTGCCGATCATCCCGCCGAGCGTGCAGCGGCTGTGCGTGGAGGGATCGGGCCCGAAGGTGAGCCCGTCGGGCCGTACGGCATCGCGCAGCGTGTCCAGTACGACGCCGGGCTGCACCACCGCCGTGCGCGCCTCGGCGTCGACTGCGACGACGGCGTTCATGTGGCGGGTGAAGTCGAGGACGACGCCGATGCCGGTGGCCTGACCTGCGATGGACGTACCGGCGCCGCGCGGCACCACCGGCACCCCGTGCGTACGGCACACCTCCAGGGCTGCCGCCACGTCCGCCGCGTCGCGCGGCGCGACGACGCCGACCGGCACCCGCCGGTAGTTGGAGGCGTCCATCGTCATCAGGGCCCGGGCCGCCGCGCTGAAGTCCACCTCGCCGCGCACCGCCCGCGTGAGCGCTCGCGCCAGTTCGCCCGTCTCGCGCCGGCTCCGCGCTGCCCCTCGCTGCTCAGCCATGTGTCTCAGGATGCCCCTGTCGCTCACATCACACCGGAACGAAACCTGCCGGTTGCGGGCGCCGCGTACCGTCACCGGTGCGCAAAGCCCGCCCCGAACTGCCCAATGCGGTCGCCAACTCTCCTATAGTGACCACCACTTGATCAGGGAACAAGCGGCTCCAGTTACGCCCTCGCCACCCCGGAAGGCAACACTCGATGACCGGCACCCCGCGGAACCGATGACCCCCGCCACGCGGGAGGTCCCCCCGGCGCAGCTCCACCCCGCGCGCGCCGGGACGACCGTCAACGCCCTGAAGATCGTCGTCGTGGGCGGTTACGGAGTCGGCAAGACGACGATGGTCCGCTCCGTCAGCGAGATCCGCCCGCTGCACACGGAGGAGGTCATGGGCCTCGCCGGCACCGACCCCGGCGGCACCGGCACCCACCCCGGGAGCCCCGCCCCCGACGCCACCCGCCGCACCGCCCCCGCCCCCGACGACCCCCGCCGCGTCCGTGCCAAGGGCTCCACGACCGTCGCCTTCGACTTCGGCCGCATCACGATCGACGACCGCAGCATCCTGTATCTCTTCGGCGCGCCCGGCCAGGAACGCTTCGGGTTTCTGTGGGATCGCCTCTTCGAGGGAACGCTCGGCGCGGTCGTCCTCGTCGACACCCGCGCGCTGCCCGACGCCTGGTACGCGCTGGACCGCCTGGAGCAGAACGGCACGCCCTTCATCGTCGCCGTCAACGACTTCGGCGGGCCCCTGCACAGCGAGGAGCAGATCCGCGAGGCACTGGCGCTGGGGACGGAGGTGCCGCTCGTGGAGTTCGACGCCCGCGACCACTCCTCCAGCAAGTTCGTCCTGCTCGCGCTGGTCGAGCATCTGCACGAGCTGTCCGTGCAGGAGCACGAGCACGCCCTCCAGGACAAGGACTGAAGCGCGACCCGCGACGCGCAGGTCAGGCGGCCGGAAGCCCGTCTCAGCCGCCGGACCGCGTGTCCACCACGGCACGGGACCGGTATACGCTCCGATACGTGGCTGAGATCCAGATTCCCGCTGACATCAAGCCCGCCGACGGCCGTTTCGGCGCGGGCCCCTCCAAGGTGCGTACGGAGGCGCTGGACGCCCTGGCCGCCACCGGCACCTCTCTCCTCGGCACGTCCCACCGCCAGGCCCCGGTGAAGAACCTGGTCGGCGCGGTGCGCGACGGCGTACGCGACCTCTTCCAGCTCCCCGAGGGCTACGAGGTCATCCTGGGCAACGGCGGTTCCACCGCCTTCTGGGACATCGCGACGCACGGCCTGATCGAGAACAAGTCCCAGCACCTGTCCTTCGGCGAGTTCTCCTCCAAGTTCGCCAAGGCCGCGAAGCTCGCGCCGTGGCTGGCCGAGCCGACCGTCATCACCTCCGACCCGGGCACGCACCCGGACCCGGAGGCGGAGGCGGGCATCGACGTGTACGCCTTCACCCACAACGAGACCTCGACCGGCGTCGCGGCCCCCATCAAGCTCGTGCCGGGCGCCGACGAGGGCGCGCTCGTCCTGGTCGACGCCACGTCCGGCGCGGGCGGCCTGCCCGTCGACATCGCCGAGACGGACGTCTACTACTTCGCCCCGCAGAAGTCCTTCGCCTCCGACGGCGGCCTGTGGATCGGCGTCTTCTCCCCGGCCGCGCTGGAGCGTGCCGCGCGTATCCACGGCTCGGGCCGCCATGTGCCGGAGTTCTTCAGCCTGCCGACGGCGATCGACAACTCCCTGAAGAACCAGACGTACAACACGCCCGCGCTGGCGACGCTCTTCCTGCTCAACGAGCAGCTGAAGTGGCTGAACGGCCAGGGCGGCCTCAACTGGTCGGTCGGCCGCACGGCGACAAGCTCGCGGACACTGTACGGGTGGGCCGAGGCGTCCAAGTACGCGACCCCCTTCGTGGTCGACCCGGCGAAGCGTTCGCAGGTCATCGGAACGATCGACTTCACGGACGACATCGACGCGGCGGCCGTCGCGAAGGCGCTGCGCGCGAACGGCATCGTCGACACCGAGCCGTACCGCAAGCTGGGCCGCAACCAGCTGCGGGTGGCGATGTTCCCGGCGATCGACCCGGCGGACGTCGAGGCGCTGACGGCGTGCATCGACTACGTGATCGAGAAGCTGTAGCGCTGGCTGTAGCACTACGGATGTGTACGGGCCGGGCCCGGCGGCGTGATGCTGCCGGGCCCGTCCCGTTCCCGGGCCCGCCTGCCTTCGTTCCTGAGGGCGCTGTCTGCCGGATGGACCACCGCAGCGGGCGGGCTCGTCTCCCTCTCCTGATGCTGGTTTCTGTGCACCCGCCACCGTCACCACCGTCAGGAGCGATGCCCGTGTCCCGTTTCCGCTTCCGTACCTGGCGGCTCCCCGCCGCCGTCCTGCTGGCCGTCGGCTGCCTCGCCGGGCCGGTGTCCGCCCCCGCGGTGGCCGGGGAGCCGGCAAGCACCGGCCACGACAACGCACTGCAGGAACGCCTCGAAGAACTGCTCCGGGCACCCGGCGGCCCGCCCGGAATCATCGCCGTACTGCAGCGCGGGGACAAGAAGAAGGTCTACCGGGCCGGCGTCTCCGAGCTCGGCACCCACCGGCAGCCGCAGCCGACCGACCACATGCGCATCGCCAGCACGGCCAAGGCCTTCAGCGGAGCCGTCGCCCTGCAATTGGTCGACCGCGGACTGCTCGGCCTCGACGACACGATCGGCGAGCGCCTGCCCGCGCTCCCCGAGGCCTGGCACGCGGTGACGCTCCGGCAGCTGCTCAACCACACCAGTGGCCTGCCGGACTACATCTTGTCCCCGGAACTCCTCGCGATCCTGATGGCCGACCCGCACCACGTCTTCGACTCCCGCCGCCTGCTCGACTTCGTCGCCGACGAACCGCTGGCCTTCCCTCCCGGCTCGCAGTACCAGTACTCGAACTCGGACAACATCGCCGTAGCCCTCATGGCCGAGGCGGTGTCGCGCCGGACGTACGAGGAGCTGCTGAAGCGGCTCGTCTACCGCCCGCTCGACCTGCGGAACACCAGCCTCCCGCAGGGCTTCCGTCTCCCCAAGCCCTATCTGCACGGCTACGCCGTCGACCCGCCGGACCCCACGGAGGACGTCAGCACCGCACTCGGCGCGTCCGGCGTCTGGGCGTCCGGCGGCATCGTCTCCACACCCAGGGACCTGACCAGGTTCATCCGCGCCTACGCGGGCGGCGACCTCATCTCGAAGCCGACGCGCCACCAGCAGCTGCAGTGGCGCGCCGGCGCCTCCGAACCGGCGGGCCCGGGCGTCAACGCCACCGGCCTGGCGATCTTCCGCTACACGACACGGTGCGGGGTCGTGTACGGCCACACGGGCAACTTCCCCGGCTACACCCAGCTGATGGCGGCGACGCCGGACGGGGAGCGGTCGCTGACGTTCTCGATCACGACGCAGGTGAACAAGGACAACAAGCCGGAGCTGCTGGCGGAACTCCGGTCGGTCCAGGAGGACTTCATCTGCGCGCTGCTGCGTCGCTAGCGCCTGCGGCGGGCTTGTTCCCCACCCCGCCCCTTCCCGTAACCGGGGGCGCTGCCCCCGGTTACGGGAAGGGGCGGGGTGGGGAAAGACCCCCCGAACGTGACGCGGCGCGCAGAACGTGCATTCATGGAGGTATGAGTACGAGCCCGGGGCTCATCCCCTTCGAAAAACAGTGGGCTGTTCTGCTCACCAGCTACAAACAGGACGGCACCCCCGTCGGTACCCCCGTCAGCATCGTCGTCGACGGCGACCACGCATACGTCCGCACCTATGCCACGTCCGGCAAGGCCAAGCGGATGCGGAACAACCCGGAGATCGAGCTCGCGCCCTGCACGGCGCGCGGCAAGCCGACCGGGCCGGCGATCAAGGCCAGGGTGCGGCTGCTCGACCCGGGCAGCGAGGAGAGCCAGCATGCGTCGAAGATGCTGCTGCACGAGCACCCGTTCATGCACGGCGCGCTGGTCCCGATCGCGCACAAGGTGATGAGGGACAAGACGCTGCACTACGAGGTGCGCCCGCTCTAGAGGACTGCTGAAGATCCGGGGCTCCCCGGCAGAGGAGTTGAGACGTCCGACGTCGCAACTCCTCTGCCGGGGAGCCTGGGCCGTTCTGCGCCGACCTCCGACCGTCTGGCCCTCACCCGATCGGTGGCCCCGCGTCGTGCGGGTTCAGGACATGGATTCCCGCGGGACGCCGGCCGGCGCGGCGCTTCGGGGGTCGGCCGGACGCGAAATGTAGACCGGCGAGTCCGACTGGTAGAAGAGGTCGATGTCGGCCTCCTCCCCACCGACGATCAAGGTGTCCCAGGCGCCGCTCTCCTGCAGGACCCGGAGGGTGGCGGGCGCGATCGTGGCAAGGTGGGAGCGCAGTTCCTCGTCCGTGGGCATTCCGGGCACCCGGGACCCGAGACGCTCGCGGATCGCGACCATACGCTCCAGCAGTTCGTCGAGGTCGGGCCGCTGCGAGGCCGGGCCGGACCCGTGCGCCGATTCCGCGCTGCGGGCGATGATGTCCTTGATGGCGCGGGTGACGCCCTGTTCGTCGGTGGTCACCATGGCGTTCCAGGCCCGGCTCTTGTGCCGGTACTGCAGCATGGACATGGCCGCTTCGTGCCGGATGAAGTCGGCGTCGCGCAGTGGCTTTCCCCGCCACGAGCGACTGAGGGTGCGGGCGAGGGAAGTGGCGGAGGCGAGACCGCTGTTGAGGCCCCGACCGGGCCAGAAGTGGATGGCGTTGGCCGCGTCGCCCAGAAGGAGGCCGTATGTGCCCGGGCTCGTGGCGGTCGGGCGGCTGAGCTGAGCCGTGAACCTCGGACGCTGCACCATGTCCAGCCGGAACGACGTGATCGCGGACAGATCGTCCTCGGCCACACCGAACAGGTTCAGGCCCTGCCGGATCTCCTTCCACAGGGGCGAGCTGCGCAGCAGGGCGGGCAGGAAGAGCGTCCCGTGCGTGGGACAGCGGAACTCGTTGTCCTCTTCACGGCTCATCAGACAGGGACGTGCGGCGATGCACTCCTCGAAGACCTGGCGAACCGGATCGATGCCGATGACGTTCTTGGCCTCCTCGCGTGTGAGGCGCATGTTCAAGAAGCCCTCGCCCCTCAGCGAGTTGAGCAGGAACCGGTTCTGCGACACGGTCAGCAGCACACTCATCGGGTCCGACAGCTTCGACTTGACCCGAAGCCCCAGCACGACATCCTGCAGGTGCTCTCCGTCGAGGGAGTAGATCGACGCGTCGGCCCCGCCGAAACGGTCGGCGAAGTGTTCGCGGGTGCGGGAGCGCCCGCCCTCGCAGATCACCAGGATGTGCTCCTGGGAGAGGCGGTTGTGCTGCTCCTCCGGGTCGAATCGCTTCGGTACGAGCCGGATCGCCGCCCTCTTGTTCGCCAGCTCCAGGAGCCGGTCCTCGATGTAGGCGATCCGGATGTTACGGGGAGGGCGGCCGTCGACGGAGTCCGGTCCGACGGGCCACATCTCCGAGTAGGCACCCTCGTCGAACAGTGCCGACTGCACCTCCCGGGACAGCGCGAGATACTGCCGGCTCTGGACGGTCACGACCTGCTGGCGGCGGACGTTGCCCTGGGCCTCACTCTTCCAGACGACCCCGGAGTCGTTCCTGGTCCATCGTCCGTCGTGGATGGTGATCGCCACCCGCCCGTGCAGCATCTCCTCCAGCGCCAGCGCGAAGGCAAGACCCACCGGGCCACCGCCGGTGATCGTCACCCGCAGAATGCCGGGGTCCGCGACGGCGCCGAGCCGCGGGACGTCGAGTTGGGAGAGGTCCATGACCGTCTCCATGACGTCCTGCGCTTCATAGAGGAACGATTCCTCACCGATCCGTATGCAGTCGTTCGGACGCAGCACATGTCGGGTGATCCGCTGGTCGTTGACGAACGTGCCGTTCCTGCTGTCGCGGTCGTAGAGGACGAAGCCCGCGTCCTCCACGACGATCTCAGCGTGCAGACGGGAGGCGTTGGGGCTCACGATCACCACGCCGCTGTCGCTCTTGCGCCCGAAGGTGAGGGGGGCGCTGCCCAGAACCACGCTCTGCCCCGTGAAGGGACCCGTGCGCCCTACGATGACCGATGGCACTCCACACTCCTTGCGAACGATGCCCATATCCGGTAACTGGCCCGCCCCGGACCGCCAATTGGGCCCGGGTGCCGACGCGTACGACACCAACACATCGTCGTGAGGGGTTGATTCCACCTTTCGCGACCATTCGTCCCGGGCCGCGAAGAGCCTAAAGCGTCTGGTCATCGGCCGCCAGGGCGGCCCTCAGGCGCGTACCACAAAAGCGTACGGGATAGGCTCCCCCGCACCGCGTCGAACCGAAAGCCCCAGTCCGTACGTGGTGTTGGCGACGGCTCTCGCAGGTTCTGCCCTGGGTGAGAGCGAGCCGCCCCGCCTCGCGGCGAGCCCCGGTCGGCGGCCGCATGAGCGATCCTGAAGAGCGACGTCCGCGCACCGCCGCCGAGCCGCTTCACAAGGAGAGGGAGAATCGCCCCGATGTACAACGAGGAATCCACGCCGGAGAAGTCGGACGACGGACGGCTGGTCGCAGACCGCTATCGCCTGCTGTCCCGTCTCGGCGAGGGTGGCATGGGAACCGTGTGGCGCGCTCGCGACGAGAAACTGCACCGGGAAGTCGCCGTCAAGGAGGTGCGCGCCCCGGCCGGTCTGCGCGCCGACGACATCGCGCGGATGTACAGCCGGCTGGAGCGGGAGGCGTGGGCGGCGGCGCGGATAGCCGACCGCAACGTGGTGACGGTCCATGACGTGGCGATGGACGACGAGCGCCCCTGGATCGTGATGGAACTGATCCGTGGCCGGTCACTGGCCGATCTGCTGAGCTCCGAGGGGCCGATCACCCCGCAGCGTGCCGCCCGCATCGGTGCCGAGGTGCTGACCGCGCTGCGCGCCGCCCATGCCGTCGGGGTCGAACACCGGGACGTGAAGCCGGCCAATGTGCTGCTCGCCGACGACGGAAGGGTGGTGCTCAGCGACTTCGGCATCGCGATGGTCGAAGGCACATCGGCGCTGACCATGACCGGTGAGGTCGTCGGCTCCCCCGAGTACCTGCCGCCGGAGCGGGCGCTGGGCCGCGGCTCCGGCCCCGAGTCGGACCTGTGGTCCCTCGGTGTGATGCTGTACGCGGCCGTCGAGGGCACCTCCCCGTTCCGGCAGAACTCGGCGCTGAGCACCCTGCGCGCCGTCGTCGACGCGGAACTTCCTTCTCCGCGCCGGGCCGGCCCTCTCGCTCCCGTCATCGAAGGACTCCTACGCAAGGAGCCCGCCGAACGGACCTCCGCCGAGCAAGTCGCCGTGGCCTTGCGGAACATCGGCGAGGCGGTCACGTCGCCCGTCGACGACAGCGCAACGTCGGAGACCACCGACGCGCCGACGATCGCTGCGGGCCTCGCGAGACAGCCGTCGCCCCACGAAACGGCCTCGACGACCACCGTCGCAACCCCGGACTCCTTGACCACCCCAGAGCCCGAGACAATCGACGTCGCGCCGCTCGAACCCACGACGACGGCAGCACCAGTCGCACCGCCCGCCGCGTCCCCCGAGCCCAGCACCACCCACGTCACGACGCCCGCGCCCGTCACGGCGCCCGCGCCCGTCGCTCCGCCGGTGGCCCCACCTGTCGCAGGCACCGACCACGCCTGGGCCCCCGCCGCCATCACCCCTCCCATGCCCTCCGGCCCTCGGCGCAAGCGGCGCGCGGCCGTGGTGTGGGCAGGCGCGGCCGTGTGCACACTGCTCGTGGCCGGGTTGGCCTACGCGCTGGTCAACCGCCACGAGGACACCGACGCGAACGCCAACCGGACTCCCGCCGGGGGTATCGCGTCGTCGCAGGGGGCCAAGAACCCGTCGGCCGCGCCGGCTGTACGGGTTTCGGTGACGGGCTCGAACACAACGTATGCGGGCGCCTGCCCGCCGCCGGGCGATCAGGCGCCCACGTTCACGGCGACATTCACCGTGACGGAGCCGTCTCAGATCTCCTACCGCTGGGTGTCCAAGGACGGTTCAGTGGTCGATCCGCACTGGCGCATCCTGTCGATCGGGGAGGCGGGAGGGGGTACGGGCCACGACACTGTGAGCCTGACGACGTGGTCGAAGGGCGGGACGCTGAAGAGCGAGATCGGCGTGGAGATCCGCCGGCCCTTCAACGCGACGTCCAACACGGTTCCCTTCTCGATTACGTGCGGCGGTTGAACGGATCGCCGAGCTCGCCCGGACCACCGGAGTGCCGCACGTCAAGTCCGGCAAGGACGACTAGCCACGTCTAGTTTCGCCGCAGCAGCCGCTTGAACCCGAGAACGAGCGCCGTGCCTCCGGCGAGGGCGATCAGCCCGTACGTGAAGTTCCCGGTCCCGCCGCTGCCGCCGCTGCTGCCCGCGTCGCCCGAACTCCCGCTTCCGGAGTCAGGCGTGCGGCCCTTGTCGGACGAGGACTCCTTCCCGAGGGCGACCCGCTGCACGTCGCTCTGCCCGCCCTCCGAGCCGAACATCAGCGCCTTGCCGTCGAGGGTGTACGTCACCGACTCGGCCTGCCCCTGAAGGGGCGCCTTCACGCGGTGGTCGGCGCCGAGGCGGCCGCCGTTCCACTCGTATCCGCGCGCGCTGAAGTAGGAGCGCAGCACCAGTTCCCTGCCGTCGGGCGAGAAGGCTCCGTCGGTCACCCACGGCACCTCGCCGATCCGCCGGAAAGTGTTCGTGCCCGAGGAGGTGAGCTTCGCGGGCCCCTCGTACAGCCCGCCGCCGTCCTCGTTCTTCGACGCGATATAGACCCGCCCGGTCTTGGGATGCACCATCAGCGCCTCGGCGTTCCGCGCCCCGTCCTCGTATTTGACGGTGTACTGCGTCGCCCGGACGGTCATGTCCTTGAGGGCCTTCGGCTCGGGGAACGCGTAGATCCAGACGTGGTCCCAGCTGCCGTTCAGGTTGTCGCCGATGTCCCCGACGTAGACCTTCCCGTCCGGGCCGACCGAGATCGCTTCCATGTCACGGGGCTTCCCGACCCCGCTGAGGGTGATCGTCGCGACCGTCTCGCCGGTCTTGGAATCGACCGCGAAGACGCGCGGCTCGTCCTGGTCGTTGTGCGTCCAGTACACCCCCGGGTGCGCCCGGCTGGCGGCGAGCCCGCTGGACTCCGTGATGCGCGGGTCCTTGATCGTGAAACCGGAGTCGTCGTCGGCGGAGGCGGGGACGGCGGCGAGCACCAGGACCGCGAGGGACGCGGCAACGGCCCCGGCGGCCCCGGTGACGTACGGAAGCGAACGCATGCCCCCCAGCCTGCCACCTCGCCCGTGATGCCTCCGGTCCGGCGGCGGTCCGGCGGCCGTGGTCAGCCTCACATCGCAGGTGCGGGGCTTGATCGGACATGATGGCCCCCATGCGTTTCATGTTCGTCGGCGACTCCATGACCATCGGACGCGCCGGCGACTACACCTGGCGCTACCGGATGTGGCAGCACCTTGCCACGACCTTCGAGGGCCCGTACGAAATCGTCGGCCCCCGGACCGAGCTCTACGACACGTCGGCGAACGCACCGGTCTCCCACACCTACGCCGATCCGGCCTTCCCGGCCGAAGCCCGCCGCCATCTGTCCGGCTGGGGCGAGGGCTGGCTCCACATGGCCCCGGTCATCCGCGAGGCGGTCGCCACGGAGCGGGTGGACATCCTGCTGGTCTCGCTCGGCCTGATAGACCTCGGCTTCTACACGGACAGCACCCAAACGGCCCTGAACGCCCGCCGGTTCATGGCCGAGGCCCGCGCCGCCAACCCCCGTGTACGGATGGTCCTGCTGCCGGTCATCCCCAACGTACGGGCCCGCTCCGACGCCCCCTTCGCGGCGGAGTGCGACCGCTTCAACGAACTCCTGGCCAAGGCGGTCGCCGACCTGGACACGGCCTCCTCGCCGGTCCTGCTGGCGTCGCCGCCGCAGTCGTACGCCCTTGACGCGGACACGTACGACGGGACGCACCCGGGCCCGACGGGCGAACACAAACTGGCGGCGGCGTTCGCGGACACGATGCACCAGGCGTGGGGGCTGGGCGGGCCGTACGGCGTCACGGCGGGGCCGTCAGAGCCGGGCGCCGCCCACTGATCGGGCGGCGTCCCGCGCGCGGGGCGCCGCCCCATTTGCTGCCTACGGCCGTCAGAACACGAACGGGCCGGGCGTCTGCGCGGACGTGGCGTTGCACGTCACCGTGATGCCGAAGACGACGACCGTCAGCGACTTCCCCTCCAGGCTGTCGCCCGCGGCGACCGTCCCGGTCAGCGGCCCGGTGGACACGTCGCCCCCCGCCGGGATGGCCGGGTTGGAGCTGCCGGTGAACGTCGCCGTACCGGAGCCGTTCTTGGTGAGGTTGAGGGTCGACCTGACCGAGTTCGCCGAGATGGCGATGGGCGACTTGATGGCCGAAGTCGACACGCTGATGGTCGCGGCCGTGCCGTCCTGAGTGGCCGTGAGCGTCGCCGTGCCGGAGCCGAAGGAACCGCAGTCGAAGGAGAGGGTGGCCGTCTCCGGCGTCACGGCGGTGGCGATGGGTGCCATGACGAGCACGCCCGCGGCGACAGCTCCGCCCAGTAACGCGCCTGTTGTGAATGTGCCGTACTTCATGGGGTCCCGCCTTCGTGTGGGGGTTACGGGTCTGGCGTCACCGGCCAGCACATCAGATCCGCGGCTCGGCTCCTGACGAGCGGTCAGCGACACACCGTCATTGCGGCATGGACACCTCAAAATGGCAAGACGGATTCCGCAAGCTTCGCCGCGCACCGGCCAGTTCCGGCCTCCACCTGCGCGGAGCCGATCCGCGTCCCGCCGGGGCGCCCGCCTCCGGGCGCCCCGACGCCCCCTACGCCCGGGTGAGCCGGTTGGCGAGCGTCGACATCGTGTACGTGCCGATGCCCATGACCACCTCCAGCGCGTTCTGCTCGGTATAGCCGTGCGCGAAGAACGCCTTCAGCTCCTCGTCGCCCACGCCGCCCGCCGTACGCAGCGCCTCCAGCGTGAACTGCCGTACCGCTTCGAGCCGTTCGTCGCCGAGCGGCGTCCGCTCGCGCAGCGCGGCGACCAACTCCTCGTCCGCGCCCAGCGCCCGCAGCTTGCCGGTGTGCATCTCGACGCAGACATGGCACTCGTTCCGCGTGGCGACCACCATGATGACCACCTCGCGGGCGAGGGGATCCAGGGTCGCCTGCTCGAACATCGCGCTGAGCTTCAGGAAGCCGTCCAGCAGCTGCGGCGAGGAGGCGAGCCGCGCGACGGCGGGTGGCAGGTGACCCAGATGTTTGATCGTGGACTCCATGGCACGACGCGACGCGGTCGGGGCCGATTCCAGGGTGTGTTCGGTGAACATGCGAGAGCCTCCTACAATCGACAACATGGTTGACGAAAAGAAGGTAAACCAGGTTGTCGAATCGCGCAACGGTCTTGGCGACACACCTGGTTACGAGCTGCCCCTGCTCCTGTTCGCCGGGTTCCGCTCCCTCATCGACCGCCTCCACGCCGAACTGGCCCAGCAGGGCCACCCGGATGTCCGGCCCGCGTACGGCTTCGCGATGCAGGCGATCGGCGCCGGCGGCGCGACCGCCAGCGAGATCGGCCGACGCCTCGGGGTCTCCAAACAGGCCGCGGGCAAGACGGTCGACCGCCTCGTCACCCTGGGCTATGCGGAGCGCACGGACGACCCGTCCGATGCCCGCCGCAAGCTCGTCCGCCTCACCCCGCACGGCATCGACGCGCTTACCCGCTCGGCGGCGATCTTCGACGAACTGCGGGCGGAGTGGGCGGGCGCGGTCGGCGCGGGGCGCGTACGCGATATCGAGGAGACGCTGCGTACGGTCGTCCCGTCGGATGCGTTCCGGCTGGACGCGGCGGGGTGGTTCGGCGGCGCGTGACGAGTTGTCGCCACGGTGTGACGTCGTCACCGTGCGTATCGTTGTACAAGGCGACTGCATGCAACCCCGCGGCAGTGGGGAGGAGCGCCACGATGACCGTCGTAGAGAGCGGCAGGATCGACATGGCCGACGACAACGCTGAGCGCTTGGACCAGTGGTTCAAGCGGCTTGAGCAGATGCCCGTCCCCGAGGGAGTCAAGGTCGAGATCGTCGGGGGAAACGTCTTCATGTCGCCGCAGCGGAACGTCCATTGGCAGATCACCCGCAGAATCGTCAGAGCGCTGGAAGACAAGTTCGGCATGGATGTCGAAGTGCTGTCGGACGTGCGCATCGATTTCCCGGGCCATGAGAACGGCCTCTGCCCGGACGTGGCAAAACTCCGCGAGGGAGCACTGCCGGACAGCCAGGACCGCTGGCACTACGAGGACGTCGAGTTCATCGCCGAGGTCATCTCCCAGGGCACCGGCTTCAACGACTACGGCCCCAAGAAGACCGTCTTCGCCACTGCCGAAGTGCCCGTCTACCTCATCGCCGATCCCTACCAGGGCAAGTGCCACCTCTACACCCGGCCCAAGGACGGCGATTACATCGGCGAACAGACGGTCGCCTTCGGCGCGGACGTCGACCTCACCGCCACCCCCCTGGGGCTCACCCTCTCCACCGCCGAGTTCCCCCGCGACTGACCCCTTATCCCCTTGCCTGGAGCGCGCTCCAAGGCGTTGGCTGAATAACCATGAAGTACACACAGCTCGGACGCACCGGACTCAAGGTCAGTCGACTCGTCCTCGGGACGATGAACTTCGGGCCGCAGACCGACGAGGCCGACAGTCACGTCATCATGGACACCGCGCTCGGCGCGGGGATCAACTTTTTCGACACCGCCAATGTGTACGGCTGGGGCGAGAACAAGGGCCGCACCGAGGAGATCATCGGCTCCTGGTTCGCCAAGGGCGGCGACCGGCGCGACAAGGTGGTCCTGGCCACCAAGGTCTACGCGAACATGGCCGCCGACGGCGACGCCTGGCCCAACCACGACCGGCTCTCCGCGCTCAACATCCGCCGGGCCGTCGACGCGAGCCTCAAGCGGCTGCAGACGGACCACATCGACCTCTACCAGTTCCACCACATCGACCGCCGCACACCGGTCGAGGAGATCTGGCAGGCCATCGACACCCTGATCGCCCAGGGCAAGATCCTCTACGCCGGCTCGTCCAACTTCCCCGGCTGGAAGATCGCCCAGACCAACGAGATCGCCCAGAAGCGCGGCTCGTACGGCCTCGTCAGCGAGCAGTGCCTCTACAACCTCGCCGAACGCCGCGCCGAGATGGAGGTCATTCCGGCCGCGCAGGAGTACGGACTGGGGGTCATCCCCTGGTCGCCGCTGCACGGCGGGCTGCTCGGCGGCGTGATCAAGAAGGAGAACGAGGGCAGGCGCCGGGCCTCGGGCCGCTCGGCCGACGCGCTCACGAACACCGAGGTGCGGGCACAGGTCCAGGCGTACGAGGACCTGCTCGACAAACACGGACTGGAGCCCGGCGAGGCCGCGCTGGCCTGGCTGCTCACCCGGCCGGGTATCACCGGTCCCATCGTCGGCCCGCGCACCGCGGACCAGCTGGCCTCAGCGCTGCGCGCCGTGGAGCTGGAGCTGAGCGACGAGGTGCTGTCCGGGCTGAACGAGATCTTCCCCGGTCCGGGGCCGTCTCCGGAGGCCTTCGCCTGGTAGGTGGGTGTGGCAGCAGTGACGCGGCCGTGGGGCGGTCAGGCTACTGGCCGACCACGGCCGCCACGGCGATGATCGCGAACATCAGCACGAGTACGCCGGCCATGATCTGGTTTCTGGTCTTGGGGTTCACCCTTCGAGACTAACCGGCCCGCCCGAGCGGCCAGGCACCGACCGTCTCGTACCGCGGCTGCTCGCCGCGCACCCCGCTCACCGGCAGATTGCTGCGTACGAGCGCGAGCTCGCCGACCTCCCACGGCGCGCCCTCGAAGGCCTCCAGTTCCTCGACGAACGGGCGCAGATCCGCGTCGTCACGGCTGCGGGCAATCGTGAGATGGGCCTGGTAGCGGCGGTGCTCGTCCATGCCGATCCCGGCCCGCCGTGCGGCAGCGTCCGCGCGCTCGGCGAGCAGCCGCATCTCCTCCAGGCCGCCCGCCGCACCCGCCCACAGCGCCCGGTGCCCGAAGCGCCCACCGTGGTACAGCCGCAAGGGGAAGGCAGCGGTCCGATGCGCGGCCCGCCCGAGCCGCTCGTGCAGCTCGGGCAGCAGGGCGTCGTCGACCTCCCCCATGAAGGCCAGCGTGAAGTGCCAGCCGGGCCGACCGGTCCAGCGCAGGGCGTCCGCGCCGGGGAGGGTTCGCAACCGGTCGACTTCCAGGGCGAGTTCGTCGACGGCGGGGGGCGGTGGGAGTACGGCGGCGAAGAGTCTCATGATCCGAGTCTGACGCAGACGGGGTCGCCTGCGGCGGGCTTGTTCCCCACCCCGCCCCTTCCCGAACTGGGGCTCCGCCCCAGACCCCGCGCCTCAAACGCCGGCGGGGCTGAGATGTGCGGCCCAGCCGCACATGTCAGCCCGTCCGGCGATTGAGGACATGCGGCCGAAGGTCGCATACGGGGGTCTGGGGGCCTGCCCCCAGTTCGGGAAGGGGCGGGTGGGGGAACAGCCCCGCGCAGCGGCACCCCGGCACACCTCATCCCGCACCCGGCGACGCCTCACGCCGCCGTCGCCAACTCCTCCCTCGGCACGAACTCCACATGCCTCCGCCCCCGCCGCAGATCTATTTTCAGGCGCAGCCCGCCCACGCGGGCGAGCATCACGCCGACTCCTATCGCCGCAACCAGCGCCACCGCACCGCCCGCCGCGAAGCCGATTCGCGGTCCGTACGTGTCGGTGATCCAGCCGACGAGGGGCGCGCCCAGCGGCGTACCGCCCACGAAGACCATCATGAACAGGCTCATCACCCGGCCCCGCATGGCCGGTTCCGTCACCATCTGGATGCTGGAGTTGGCCGTGACATTGACCGTCAGGCCGAACATCCCGATCGGCACCAGCAGCACCGCGAAGATCCAGAACTGCGGCGCGAACGCGGTCACGATCTCCAGGACACCGAAGAGCATCCCCGCGGCCACCAGCACCCGCAGTCGCGAGGTCCCGCGCCGGGCCGCGAGCAGGGCTCCCGCCAGGGAGCCGGCTGCCATCAGGGTGTTGAGCAGGCCGTACGTACTGGCACCGGAGTGGTAGACGTTGTTGACGAAGGCCGAGAGCCAGATGGGGAAGTTGAAGCCGAAGGTGCCGATGAAGCCGACGAGGACGATCGGCCAGATCAGCTCGGGCCGCCCCGCGACGTACTTCAGTCCCTCCCGCAGCTGCCCCTTGCCGCGCGGCGCGCGCTCGATCTTGTGGAGCTCACCGGTGCGCATCAGCAGCAGGCCGGCGAGCGGCGCGATGAAGGACAGGCCGTTCAGCAGGAAGGCGTAACCACTCCCGACGGCCGTGATCAGTACACCGGCGACGGCCGGGCCGACCAGCCGCGCGGACTGGAAGTTGGCGGAGTTGAGGCTGACCGCGTTGGACAGCTGCTCCGGGCCGACCATCTCGGCGACGAAGGACTGGCGCGCCGGATTGTCGACGACCGTGACAAGGCCGAGAAGGAAGGCCGTGAGGTAGACGTGCCAGACCTGGACATGGCCGCTGAGCGTGAGCGCGGCGAGCGCCAGGCCGGTCAGGGCCATCGCCGACTGGGTCGCGACGAGCAGCTGCCGCTTCGGCAGCCGGTCGGCGAGCACCCCGCCGTACAACCCGAACAGGAGCATGGGCAGGAACTGCAGCGCGACGGTGATGCCGACGGCGGACGCGGATCCGGTGAGGCTGAGCACCAGCCAGTCCTGGGCGATGCGCTGCATCCAGGTGCCGGTGTTGGAGACGACTTGCCCGGTGGCGAAGAGCCGGTAGTTACGGATCTTCAGCGAGCTGAACATGGTTGTAGGGGAGGGTGCGGGTGCGGAGTGTGCTCCGGGTCCCGGACTCAAAAGTGTTCGCCTCCTTGGTTGTGCGGATCAGAGGTGCGCGAGCTTCTCCAGTACGGGGGCGGCTGCGCGCAGCTTCGCCCAGTCGTCCTCGTCCAGACCCTCGGCGAGCGAGGCCAGCCAGGCGTTCCGCTTGCGGCGGCTCTCTTCGAGCATGGCCTCGGCCTGCTCGGTCTGGCTGACGACCTTCTGCCGGCGGTCATCGGGGTGCGGCTCGAGCCGGACGAGTCCCTTGGCCTCGAGCAGCGCCACGATCCGGGTCATGGACGGTGGCTGGACATGCTCCTTGCGGGCCAGCTCACCGGGGGTGGCGTGGCCGCAACGGGCGAGGGTGCCGAGCACCGACATCTCGGTCGGGCTCAGCGATTCGTCGACGCGCTGATGCTTCAGGCGCCTGCCCAGCCGCATGACGGCCGAGCGCAGGGAGTTCACGGCGGCGATGTCGATGTCATCACCATGGGACAGGTCAGGCATGTTCTTTAGCGTAACTCATTACCCAGCCTAAAGACCAGTGGAGGTTACTGCCGCGCCGACTTCCTCACTCATATGAGTGAGACGGATCCGGAAAGTGACGCGGCTGCGGCGGCGGTCCGGCGACTCTGACTGCCATGGAATCGACTGTGCTCAGCCTCCGCATAGACGATGAGCTCCTCGACCGGCTCAGGCACCATGCCGCCCGACGCGGAATGAGCGTCCAGGACTATGTGGTCCGGACGCTCATGCGCGATGACTTCGACGAACGCTTCAAGGCGGCCGTCGACGAGACAGAGAAGTTCTACGGGCTTACGTAAGACCCAGCGCCGGCATCGCGTAGTAGAAGACGAACACCGCCGACACCACATACATCGCGACGGGCACCTCGCGCCCCCGCCCGACGGCGAGCCTCAGCACGCTGAAGGCGATGAAGCCGATGCCGATGCCATTGGTGATGGAGTACGTGAACGGCATCATCACCATCGCCAGGAAGGCCGGGACAGCGACGGTGAAGTCGTTCCAGTCGATGTCGCGGACCGAGCCCGCCAGGATCAGGAAGCCGACCGCCAGCAGCGCGGGCGTCGCCGCCTGGGAGGGGACCATCGTGGCGAGCGGCGTGAGGAACAGCGCCACCGCGAAGAGCGCACCCGTGACGACGGAGGCGAGTCCGGTACGGGCTCCCTCGCCGACGCCCGCCGTGGACTCCACGAAGCAGGTGTTGGCGGACGACGAGGTCGCACCACCGGCCGCCACCGCGATGCCGTCCACGATCAGGACCCGGTTGATGCCGGGGAAGCTGCCGTCCTTGTCCATCAGCTTGGCTTCGTCGCCGACGCCGAGGATGGTGCCCATCGCGTCGAAGAAGCAGGACAGCAGCACGGTGAAGACGAACAGCGCGCCCGTCAGAAAGCCGACCTTCTCGAAGCCGCCGAAGAGGCTGACCCGGCCGACGAGCCCGAAGTCGGGGGACGCGACCGGATTTCCGGGCCAGGTGGGCGTGGTCAGACCCCAGGACGGGACCGTGGCGACCGCGTTGACGACCATCGCGACCACCGTCATCACGACGATGGAGATCAGGATCGCGCCCGGCACCTTGCGGATGATCAGCGCGAGCGTGAGCAGCGCGCCGACGGCGAAGACCAGGACCGGCCAGCCGTCCAGATGACCGCCGGTGCCCAGCTGGAGCGGGACGGTGGTCTTGGCGACGTCCGGGATACGGGAGACGAAGCCCGAGTCGACCAGGCCGATCAGCATGATGAACAGGCCGATGCCGATCGCGATGCCCTTGCGCAGACTGCGCGGCACGGCGTTCATCACGCGCTCGCGCAGACCGGTGGCCACCAGCAGCATCACGACGAAACCTGCGAGGACGACCATGCCCATCGCGTCCGCCCAGGACATCCGGGGCGCGAGCTGGAGGGCGACGACGGTGTTCACGCCGAGTCCGGCCGCGAGCGCGATCGGGACATTGCCGATGACGCCCATGAGGAGCGTGGAGAAGGCCGCGGTCAGCACGGTGGCGGTGACGAGCTGGCCGCCGTCGAGCTGGTGCCCGTACATGTCCTTCGCGCTGCCGAGGATGATCGGGTTCAGCACGATGATGTAGGCCATCGCGAAGAACGTGGCGAATCCGCCGCGGATCTCGCGGGGGACCGTGGAGCCGCGCTCGGAGATCTTGAAGAAGCGGTCCAGGCCGCCGCGGGGCCCGGGGGGAACCGGGGCCGGGAGCGCGGAGTCGACCTTGGCGGTGGCCGTGGGGGGCATGCGAGACCTCGTCGATCATTTGGCCGGTTTTAGACGTTCCTACGACTAAAACCAGTCGGACGCAAACCGCTTCAGTATGAACGTATAAGGCGGATTGTGGTATCTCCGCGCGTAGACCCCCGAGGTCAGAGGGGTCACGGGGGTGTGAGGGGCCGGTACGGGGCAACCTAGACTGGCCGCATGGCGAAGTGGACCCCCAAGCACGAGGCACCCGAGCCCCTGGAGGGGCCCGTCGTCGCCACCATCACCGGCGGCACGATCCTCTGGTTCGTCCTCTTCCTCGTCCAGATCCCCTTCTACAACTGGTTCGCCGAGCGTGACCTGATGTGGTGGGTGTGGACCTGCCTGGCCGGCGGCGGTCTCGGCCTGATCGGCATCTGGTACGTGCGCCGCCGGGACGCGGCGCTCAAGCGGGCGAAGGCGGAGTCCGCGGAGACCTCCCCGGACGAGCAGAACGCCGCCGCCGCGCGCGACGAAAGCAAGTGACCCCTACGGCACCCCTACTGCCGAAGGACGATTCACCTCCTACCCCGGTCTGATCTGCCGCGCACTCGGCGGGTGAACCGGCCCCTCCCGCCGTACCGTCGAAACCATGACGCAGCGGGCGAGGATCGACACAGACGGCCCCGAGCCGGGCGGCCCCGCCATCGACGCGGGAGCCGAGCTGGATCCCGTACATCCCCGAAAGCCGCCGAAGTCCGCGCTCACGCCACGGGCCGAGGGGCTGACGACGGCGGAGGTCGCCGAGCGGGTGGCGCGCGGCGAGGTCAACGACATACCCGTCCGCTCCTCGCGCTCCACCGTCGACATCGTCCGCGCGAACGTCTTCACCCGCTTCAACGCCATCATCGGCGTGCTGTGGGTGATCATGCTCTTCGTCGCGCCGTTCCAGGACAGCCTCTTCGGCTACGTGATCATCGCCAACACCGGAATCGGCATCATCCAGGAGCTGCGCGCCAAGAAGACCCTGGACTCCCTGGCGCTCATCGGCGAGGCCAGGCCGAAGGTACGGCGGGACGGCACCGCCGCGGAGATCTCCACGTCCGAGATCGTCCTCGGCGATCTCGTCGAACTCGGCCCCGGCGACAAGGTCGTCGTGGACGGCGACATGGCGGAGGCGGACAACCTGGAGATCGACGAGTCGCTGCTGACGGGTGAGGCCGACCCGGTGATCAAGCACCCCGGGGATCCGGTGATGTCGGGATCCTTCGTGGTCGCGGGCGGCGGCGCGTTCACGGCGACGAAGGTGGGGCGGGAGGCGTACGCGGCACAACTCGCGGAGGAGGCGTCCCGGTTCACGCTCGTCCACTCCGAACTGCGCAGCGGTATCAGCACGATCCTCAAGTACGTGACCTGGATGATGATCCCGACCGCGATCGGGCTCGTCATCAGCCAGCTGGTCGTCAAGGACAACAACTTCAAGGACTCGGTGGCCAGGACCGTCGGCGGCATCGTGCCGATGATCCCCGAGGGGCTGGTGCTGCTGACGTCCGTCGCATTCGCGATCGGGGTCATCCGGCTCGGCCGCAAACAGTGCCTGGTGCAGGAACTCCCCGCGATCGAGGGGCTTGCGCGGGTCGACGTCGTCTGCCTCGACAAGACCGGCACGCTGACCGAAGGCGGCATGGACGTCACGGAGCTGCGGCCGCTGGGCGGTGCGGACGAGTCGTACGTACGCAAGGTGCTCGGCGCCCTCGGCGAGTCCGACCCGCGGCCCAATGCCTCCCTGAAGGCGATCATCAACACGTATCCGGACAGCGAGGACTGGCGGTGCACGGAGTCACTGCCGTTCTCGTCCGCACGCAAATACAGCGGTGCCAGCTTCAGCGAAGGCAACGGCGAGAGCTCCACCTGGCTGCTCGGCGCGCCCGATGTGCTGCTGCCGCAGGACGACGCGGCCCTCGCGGAGATCGAGCAGCTCAACGAACAGGGCCTGCGGGTGCTGCTGCTCACAAGGGCCGCGGGCGAACTGTACGCCGCCTCCGTCGCCGCCGGGGCGCGGCCGACCGCGCTGGTCGTCCTGGAACAACGGCTGCGACCGGACGCGGCCGACACGCTGCGCTACTTCGACGAGCAGAAGGTCCACGCCAAGGTCATCTCCGGCGACAACGCGGTGTCCGTGGGCGCGGTGGCCGGGAAACTCGGTCTGCCCGGCGCCCAGAACACGGTCGACGCGCGCCGACTGCCCGCCGAACAGGCCCCGATGGCCGAGTCCCTGGACGCCCACTCGGTCTTCGGCCGGGTCACCCCGCAGCAGAAGCGCGACATGGTCGGCGCACTGCAGTCGCGCGGCCACACGGTCGCGATGACGGGCGACGGGGTGAACGATGTGCTCGCCCTGAAGGACGCGGACATCGGCGTCTCGATGGGCTCGGGCTCGGAGGCGACCAAGGCGGTGGCCCAGATCGTGCTCCTCAACAACAGCTTCGCGACGCTGCCGTCGGTGGTGGCGGAGGGCCGCCGGGTGATCGGCAACATCACACGGGTCGCCACGCTGTTCCTCACCAAGACGGTCTACTCCGTGCTGCTGGCCATCCTGGTGGTCTGCTGGCAGGTCGAATACCCCTTCCTGCCACGGCACTTGACGCTGCTGTCCACGCTGACGATCGGCGTACCGGCCTTCTTCCTGGCGCTGGCCCCGAACAAAGAGCGCGCGAAGCCGGAGTTCGTACGCAGGGTGATGCGGTACGCGATCCCGGCGGGGGTGATCGCGGCGGCGACGACATTCGCGACGTACCTGCTCGCGCGCTCCTACTACAGCGGCCCCGGCTCCCTCGACGCGGAAACGAGCGCGGCGACGCTGACGCTGTTCCTGGTCTCGATGTGGGTCCTGGCGATCATCGCCCGGCCGTACACCTGGTGGCGGGTGTGCCTGGTGGCGGCGATGGGTGCGTGCTTCCTGATCGTGCTGATCGTGCCGTGGCTCCAGGACTTCTTCGCGCTGAAGCTGGTGGGAGCGGTCCTGCCGTGGGCCGCGGTCGGGATCGCGGCGGCGGGGGCGGTGCTGCTGGAGGTGGCCTGGCGGGCGGTGGCCCGGAGGTACGGGGCGTAGCCGACCGCTCAGGCTGCGAGCCCGCCAACGTGCCTTCATCTGTACAGCCCCTGACAGTGTGTAAAGCTCTGGCCTGTAGGGTCTTCCGGAGCAACTCGGTGGGGGGCCGGGTGCGTTGAGCCGAGCCTGAGAGTGCCCCCATCAGTCGCGCACATCGGACACAACGAAGTCCATGGGGGACCATTCATGAAATACATCGGCTTGGGGCGCAAGCTCAGCGCCATAGCCGCCGGCGCAGCGTTCGCCCTGCTCCTTCCCGCCACGGCTGCCGACGCCGCCAACACCGCCGCCACCCAGGTCTATTCGGGCAACGGCTGGAAGGCACTGTCCGGCATCCATTCCCTGTCGGGGGACGGCACCGGATACACGATCCAGTTCGCCACCGCCGATGCCCGGACCAAGCTCGGCCCCACCGCCAAACAGGCCGCGGCCCAGCTCACCTCGGTGACCGGCATCAAATTCACCGTCTCGACGACCCTCAAAGCCTCCCCCGAGGGGTGCGCGGCCCAGCCACGCCACGTCCTGACGCTGGGCACCAAGTACCGCCCGTTCGACGGCAAGCGGGGCATGTCCCGCGCGTGGCACTGCTACAACACCGGGGACCACAGCGTGTGGGGCGGATGGTCGTGGATCGACACGGAGTACTGGTCGAGGCCCGACTGGTTCAGCGGCAACAAGACCACCAACGCGGCCATTCTCAAGAACGCCATCAACCACGAGATCGGCCACATGGTCGGCCTGGACCACCCGAACAAAGACCTCAACCATGACGGCAAGACGGCCGATTTCGAGTGCCCGCTGACCCCGAAGAAGTTCCGGCCCTTGATGTGCTCGCCCAACGGCGGCTACACCACGGCGGACGGCGGGGGCAAGTTCACGTCGCTCGAGACACCTGGTCTCAAGCAGCTCGCGGTCAACTGGACCCTGCCTGCCCCGGCTGCTCCGGCTGCCAAGACCCGCTTCACCACGACGGCACCCGGCATCGACAGGGGCGCGCTCGGCGGAGCCGAGTCCTGAGGCGAAACACAGGCAACACCTGAGGCAGCAACGCTCCTCAAATCTCGGGGTGCCGCCGGTGCGGCCGATGCCACCTGCGGCACCCCGAAACACTGCACCCACTCATCCCCTCCAACGGAGTTCCCTGTTGCGTAAAGCTCTCGTGGCCCGCCTCACCGTCTCCCTGGCGTGCTACGCCCTGGCCACCGTTGCCACGAGCACCGTCTCGCTGGCGGCCGACCAGCCGTCACCCGTACCCCCGAGCCCGTCTCAGGACCGGGCGGGCGCGCCGGTGCAGCCGAGCGGCGGCGCCTGGTCGGTGGATGAGGCGCTGCGGTTCTGGACGCCGGAGCGCATCGCGTCCGCCACCGATCCTTCCGGCCGGCCCGGCCCCGCCCTGCCGGGGCGCAGTGCGTCGTCGCCACGCGCCAGAGCGGACGTGGGGCAGCAGTTCGCGGGCGTCCGCTCCGTCGGCATCCTCTTCACCGTCGGCTCCGACATGCGGGCGCACTACTGCTCCGCCAGTACGGTGCAGAGCCAGGGACGCAACCTGATCCTGACGGCAGGCCACTGCCTCAACGCCAAAGCGGTCTTCGTGCCGCAGTACGACTCGTCCAGGACGCTCAAGCAGCAGCCGTACGGCATCTGGCCCGTTGAGGAGTGGTTCGCCGACAAGCGGTACGTGAAGAACAGCCGGGGCCCGGAGTCCGACCTCGACTACGCCTTCGCCCGGGTCAAGCCCAACGGCACCACCAACCTCCAGGACTCCGTCGGCGGCAGCACCCTCGCCCGCCCCGCCACACCGGAGAACGCCGTCACCTCCGTCGGATACCCGAACGTCGGGCGTAACCCGCAGGACCGGCCCGTCCAGTGCACCAGCCGGACCCAGGCCCTGCCGGGCTACAACCAGATGCGGGTCGACTGCGCCGGCATGTGGGACGGCGTGTCCGGCGGACCGTTCTTCTCCACCCTCGACCGTGCCAGGGGCACCGGCGAGATCATCGGCAACGTGGGCGGCTGGAACGGCGGCGGACCGGGCGTGCCCACCTCCCACCCCGCGTACAACCGCATCTCCTACAGCCCCGTGTACACCGACCGCTTCTTCCAGCTGTACGACGATGCGGACAACGGCCGCCACAACGACTTCGGCCCCTACCGCCAGCCGACGCTGCCCTTCGCGATGGGCGGCTGGGAGCAGTGGCAGAACGCCAGGCTACTGGCCACGGGAGAGTTCACCGGCGAGGGAAGCGGCGACCTGATCGCGGTCTGGGCGGACGGCTCGGTGGATCTCTACCGGGGCAGCGGCACCGGCGATCCGCAGCGTCCGTTCTCCGCCACCGTACGGCTCGCCGCCCCCGGAAGCGTGTGGAAGAACGCGCGCGCCATCGCCGGGGGAAAGTTCACCGGCAGCGGCACCGACGGGCTCGTCGTGCGCTGGAGCGACGGTGAGCTGAGCGAGTACCGGCATGTCGACAAGACGGGCTTCCACGACGAGAAGACCCTGGCCAAGCACAAGAACTGGCAGAACGCCCGGCTGATCAGCGTCGGCCGGCACACCCCCGGTGCGCTGCGGGACGACCTGGTCGTCGTCTGGGCGAACGGCTCCGTCGGCATGTACGCGGACGTCGACACCAAAGCGGTGAGCAAGGGCACCTTCCTGGCGAAGCCGAACAAGACCTGGCCGTACGCCACACAGATCAGCTCCGGTCAGTTCACCGGCAGGAACTCCGACGACCTGCTGGTCCGCTGGGCGGACGGCGAAACCACCATCCACCCGGGTGCGGACTTCGCCGGCCTGCACGGCGAGATCAAGATCCGTCCGTCGAAGTCCCCCTGGTCCCGCGCAGACGTCGTGACCGCGGGCGCCTTCGGCCCCGACACCACGCGCAACGACGTCCTGGTCCGCTGGCGGGACGGGAGCGTCACCCTGTATCCGGACGTCGACAAGGCGGGCTTGCACAAGGAGACAAAGCTGGTGCGATAGCGCACCGGGTATCAGCCCTCAGGGCTCGAAGGCCAGCGCCACCTCCGCCCATACGGTCTTGCCGATGGGCACGCGGGGCGTCGCACCCCAGCGACTGGCCAGCACGTCCACGAGGAGCAGGCCGCGGCCCGACTCGTCGTCGGGCGCAGGCTCGGGCGGGCTGGTCGGGGGCCGGTCCGGGGAGGCGTCCGAGACCTCGATACGGATCAGGCACGGCCGTACCTCGAAGCTGAGGCGGAGGTGGAACTCGCGCCCGGGGACGCGGCCGTGCCGTACCGCGTTGGCGGCGAGTTCGGCGATCAGCAGGGCCACAGTGCACGAGAGGTCCGACGTCGGCGGATGCCCCCACTCCTCAAGGCGCCGCACTGCCAGCCGTCGGGCGAGCTGCGCTCCCCGGGCCGACGAGTTGAACTGCGCGGCGAACGTGCGGTCTTCCACTCCGGCATCGTGGGCCTCCCCTCCGAGCACCCCTACGGTCGATTCCGTCTCGCGCTCCGGGCCGTCGCCCGACATGGCCATGGTCTTCAGCACGTGCCGTCCATCCCAGTCCGTCGATCCCTGACACGACCCACAGTGCCCACTGTGTGTACGGGTCGTAACATTCCGTGCTCAAGAATCGTCCGCCGCGCCTACGCTCGGAAGGTGACGACGCCTTACATCGCAAGCGGTAAGGAACGGAAGTGAGCCCATGGCCAAAGGAATTCAGCCCGAGGAGTCGATGGCCGCGCTCTTCGGTTCACGTGTCCGCAGACTCCGTACGGCCGCCGGGCTGACCCAGGCCGAACTGGGCGCCAGAACGCATGTGGTGAGCACCCGGATCACCCAGATCGAGCGCTCGTCCGGCGCGAAACCGACACTGGAGCTGGCTCGGGCGCTCGACGCGGCCCTCGGGGCGGACAACCTGCTGGTCGACCTGTGGCCGTACGTCTACCGGGAGGCATTCCCCGACTGGTCACGGGCGTTCATGGCGCACTCGGCGCGAGCGGTGTCCATCGGGCAGTACGCGGCACATGTGGTGCCTGGCCTCTTGCAGACGGAGGAGTACGCACGCGCCCTGCTCAGCGTCGGCCGCTCGCTCACCGGCGAGCAGCAGTTGGAGGAACGCGTTTCCGCGCGGCTCGCCCGGCAGGAACGGCTGCACGCTCCCGATCGCCCGGAGCTCTGGGTGGTGCTCGACGAGTCTGTGATCCATCGTCCCGTGGGCGGACCGGAGGTGATGCGCAGGCAGTTGGCGCGGCTGCTGGAGGCGGCCGAGGAGCGTCACATCACCGTGCAGGTGCTGCCGTTCGACCAAGGCGCGCATGACGCGCTCGGCGGCTCTCTGACCGTGCTGTCCCTGCCCGACGGCACCAGGGTGGCCTACACGGAGGGCGCGCATTACGGCCAGCTTGTCGAGGATCCGCCCGAGGTCAATGACCTCGCCCTGACCTACGATCGGTTGCGGGCGGCTGCGCTGCCCCCGCTCATGTCGCTCGACATGATCCGGTCCGTGATGGAGGGCAACTATCGTGCAGCGAAGGTCCCGTCCCGATCTGAACGGCGCCGCGTGGCGCAGCAGCAGCTACAGCAATCAGGAGGGGGGCGACTGCGTGGAGGTGGCGGACGGATTCCCCGGCGTCGTGCCCGTCCGTGACAGCAAGGCCCCGCACGGTCCGGCGCTGGTCCTCTCGGCGGCCTGCTGGGCCTCGTTCATAGACCGGTTGAAGTCCGCCGACCGGGACTGAGCCGACCGGGAACCGGCTCCCGCTGCGGCCTCCTGGGGCTGCCGGAACCTCGCGCGCCAGGGTCCGGCGGGCCACGAACTCCCCCAAAGAACCTGGGGTCAAGAACCACCTGCCCTCCCTCCCCTCCCTCTCGTCACCCGGACGAGTGACTGGCTTGCGGGGGCGGGAAGTTGGCGGTTACGTTCGCCGCAACAACCCCAGACATATGACGGCCCCCGGCCAGGACGGCAATCCTGATCGAGGGCCTCACCGATCAGGAAGCAACACCTTCCCGATGGCTGAATCGCAGTCTAACGCGCCCCTGCGCGCCCCCGCCGGAGCACCGACCTCCGGCGTGATCCACGTCCGTACCCGGCTCGCCGCCGACTTCACGGTGATCGCCAACGCCCTTGTGCAGCGCCGCGGAAGCGCGGTCACGGTCGGCGTTGCGGCCTACATCCTCTCGCTGCCGGACGGCGCACCCGTACGCATCGACGCACTGTGCGAGCACTTCACCGAGGGCGAGATCCTCATCTCCCGGGCCCTGCGGGAACTGGAGGCGGACGGCTATCTGGAGCGACGGCGCGAGCGCGGCCTGGGCGGCGTGCTGCGTACCCGGACGTTCTTCTACGACGTGCCGCGTGGCGAGGAGCCCGAGCCTCCGGTGCCGCCATCGCCACCGCGTCCGCGCAGGTCCGGACCGTCTCCGCGGAAGCCCGAGGGCACCGCGCTGTGCCGCGGGCAGGCACACGCGAAGCGGATCACGGCCGCGCTGGAGGCCGTCCACAGCGAGGCGGACCTGCGGTCCAAGCTGACCGCTCTCGGCTACCCCGAGTCCATCGTCGAGGTGTACAAGACGGGAGGCTCCCTGGGCTTCACGTTCAGCGTCCCGGAGGCGGGCCCGTGCATCACCGGCATGCTGACCTCGCCCGTGAAGGTCGAGGCCCACGGCCACCACATGGAGGGCGGCTGCATGGAACCCAAGGGCGGACACTGAACCCGTGACCAGTGCGATTACGCTACGCCCCACCACAGTGATCGCTGTGACATCCGAGGCGTGGGAGACGCCCGGGTGACAAGGGGTGGGGAGATCCGCATTGATACTGCGGCGTACCGCAAAACTTCGAAGAACCGTGTACGGCGTGCTGGTGGGGACGCTGGCGGCGAGCGCCGTCGTGCTCGCGCCGGGATGGGGGCAGGCAGCCGGGGCGCCGTCGGCCCCGTCCGCAGCGGCTCCGGTTCCGGCCGCAGGGGCGAGGCTCGCCACCGGTGAGCGGCTGGAAGTCGTCCCGGCCCGGGGGAAGTCGCATCCCGGCTTCCGTATCGTGCCGAAGCGGCAGGGCGAGCAGATCGGCCAGTACGCGTTCAGCACCGCGGGGGGCAGGCTGCAGGTGCAGCCCGTGGGGCTGAAGAAGCCCGCGAAGGCCACCACAGTCGGCATCGGGGCACCGACAAGGTCCGCTACCGCTCCGCGTGCCGCGCTCGCC
This sequence comes from Streptomyces sp. NBC_00885, assembly GCF_045207475.1. NCBI lineage: Bacteria > Bacillati > Actinomycetota > Actinomycetes > Kitasatosporales > Streptomycetaceae > Streptomyces > Streptomyces sp. NBC_00885. Next base: position 4,637,768 of record NZ_CP108796.1, on the reverse strand, counting down.
GCGTACGCGGTGAAGATCCAGCTCGCCAACGCCGACCACTTCGGACCCATCATTCAGGTGTGGGACCGCAAGACCTGGACCCACTACGAGGTCGACGAGGAGCAGTTCGGCAGCTCCGGCAAGGTCTCGCTGCCGCCCGGCGACTACATCACCGTCGGGATGTTCAGCAACTGGCAGCAGCCCGACCATCTCCTCACCAAGACGTTCACCGTGAGGGACCGCGGCGTGACCGTGACTCTCGACGCGAGCATCGCCAAGGAGACGGGGATCACCGCGGACGACTCGTCCGCGCGCCGCTACGCCGCCGCGGTGTGGATGCGCATGCCGAACGGGGACATCGTCGGATTCCTGGGCGGCTGGGGCAACAAGGTCTACGTGACGCCCCTCTCATTGCCCGGCGCCTCGCTGCGCGTCCACGAAGTGCTGGTGAAGGCGGGGACCACGGGCAACAACCCGAGCCCGTACCGATACAACCTCTTCCACGCCTTCCCCGGCGGCGTGCCCGCCTCGCCCAAGGTCCAGGTACGCACGGCCGACCTGGCGCGAACGGTCACCACCCTGCGTTCGGCGGGCGACGACACCACAGGCTGGTTCTCGTCATGGGCCGACGTCAGCGACTCGCCCGGCGTCAACCTCCCGTCCCCGGTCCGCTTCCCCTCCACAGTCACGGAGTACACGACGCCGGGTCAGGCCTTCGGCCGCAGTGTCTCGTACGACGGGGGCCCCACGCTCGACGCGAAGCCACGCACCCTCCCCAAGGGCACCGGTCCGGACGAGACGTTCGGTGTCGCGCCCTTCGCCGCTCGCCCCTTCTCACCCTCCGGCGCGGTCCAGCGAGGCTCCAAGCTGTCGGTGTACGAGCCATGGGCCTTCAGCGACACGCTCGGCCACGAGGGAACCGACTTCGAGGCCGTCCAGGACTTCCTGCTCACCTCGCGCGGCACGAAGATCGCCGAGGTGAAGGACCTGGAGATCCCCATGACGTGGACCGCCACCGTCCCGCAGACGCGGACTCCTTACGAGCTGACCCACACGGTGCGGCACAAGGGACGGCCCACCCGGTTCTCCACCCGGCAGACGACCGAGTGGGCGTTCAGCTCCGACGGTTACTCCGCCTACGAGGGCAAACTGCCGCTCGCGGACGTCGACGTTCGCGTCGACGGCCTCGACATCCGCAATGCGGCGGGCGCTGCGCCCATCACGATCGAGGCGGTCGCCACCTCTCGTACGGCGGGGGCGACGCCGACCGTGACCGGCCTGGACTACTCCGCCGACGACGGCGCGACGTGGACCGCTCTGCCCGTCGCGGACTCGGGCGGGCGGGCCTCGGCCGAGCTGTCCGTCCCGCAGGGCGCGCGGTACATCTCTCTGCGCGTGAGCGGCAAGGATTCCGAGGGGTCGAGCGTACGCAGGACAGTGGTCCGGGCGTTCGCCGGCCCGGCGCCCACGTCCGACGAGACCGTGGGCTCCACCAGGATCACGAACGTCGTCGTCAACAACGGCAGGGTGATCGCGCCGGTCATGTACGACGATCCGAACAAGACTCCGTACACAGTGCGGTACACGGTCACCGACCCGGCAGGACTGGCGGATACAGGCGTGCTCCTCCACCGGAGTGACCCCGGAGGGCCGGATGCCGTGATCCGCACATGGGCCCCCGTCTGCACCACAGTGGACGCCACCACGTCCGCGTGCGAGGCGCCTTTCCAACTCAACGCACGCAGCATGCTCGGCCGAAACGATCTCGCCGGTGAGTGGAAAGCCGCCATCTGGGCACGCTCCCTCGACGGACGGAGTTTCACCGATCAGAGCGATCTCGGCACGGCCCAGATCCTGCGCGAGACGCGCGTGACGATCAACGCCCCGACCGTTCCGGTGACCAAGGGCACGGCGTTCACCGTCTCCGGCATCGCCGGGATCGCCGACTGGTCGACCGGCCGCTGGAATGCGCTGCCGGGGAAGACGGTGCAGCTGGAGTTCCGCAAGCCGGGCACCTCGGCGTACACCATCGCCGCCAAGGTGACCGCCGACGCGACGGGCACGGTCACATCGGCGCCCAAGGCCGCGTACGACGCCAACTGGCGCTGGCTGCTGCCCCGCACGGCCGGTGTGGGGGCGGCCGCCTCGCCAGTCGTCTTCGTTGACGTCCGCTAGGACCTGTCTGACGCACGGTACGAAGAAGGGGGCGCCTAGAGGCGCCCCCTTCCCGCGTGCTCGGGTCAGTCGAACCAGCGGTCCCGGGCCAGTTCCTCCGTGCGGGACGGGTCTTCCAGCAGCGCCGCCACCTCGAAGCGCCGGGGCCACTGGCCCGCCGACCAGGCCAGGCCCGCCGCCACGCCCTCCACCGTGGAGGCGTGGATCACGCCGTCCGGGGTGCGGCGCCATTCCAGTTCGGTGCCGCCTGCGATCAGTTCGTCGTGCTCGATGTACGTCGCCGGCGTGGACGGGCCGAGCAGGACGTGGACCGACTCGGGGACCTCGTGTTCCTCGCCCTGCGTCGTCACCTCCGCCGCTACCGTCTCGCTCAGCCGGCGGACCTGGAACAGTTCCGCCAGTTCCGCGGCGCGCGACGGCGTCACCGGGAGCAGCGGCAGGCCCGCCGCCAGGGGGAGCAGATCCGGCGCGTCCGCGACCACCGCGTCCGCCGCGTCGACGACGCGGACCTCGCCGTCCACGACCGCGCGCAGGTCGTCCGGGAGCGTGACCTGCTCCGGGTCGAGATCCGCCAGCGCCGTGTACAGGGCGTGGAGTTGGGCCGCCCGCACCGGGCGCGAAGGGTCGGCCAGGCGGCCGAGGAGTTCGGCCGCGCCGCCGGGCTCGTCGAGCAGTGCGGCGACCGAGGTGCGGACGCCGAGGGCCTGCAGGACCTGGGCGTCCTCGAAGCCCGTGGTGTCGGCGGACTCGTACAGGCCCGCCAGCAGCGGGTCCGCGCCCGCCGCCCGCAGGCCCGCCGGACGGCGGCCGTCCAGGACCGGATGGTCCCGCAGCCACCATGCCGTGTACGGACGGACCGTCTCCGTCGTGCCGTCCGGCAGCAGGATCCGTACGGACTGGGTGAGCGCGTCCCGCAGCGGCGGCTGCGCCAGCAGCGCCAGTGCCTGCGGCCAGCAGTCGTCGTCGACCAGGTCCAGGTCACGGACGGCGACGACCTCCGTGGCGACCGGCGGCACGGGTGTGTCCGGCAGCCGGTCGAGGACGTCCTCGCACCACACGTCGACCGCGTCGAGCAGCCCCGCGTCGTCGGGCTCGGCGAAGTCCCCCTCGCGGGGCTCCAGTTCATCGGGGTCAAGGACCACGTCCGTGGCCCGTACGAGCGCGAAATTCGCCAGCACACCGCACGCGGCGAGCGGCTGCTCTCCCCAGCGCTCGGCCAACTCGGCGTCGCAGAGCGCGAGTTCGTCCTCCCGCATGATCGACGCGAACGGGCTGCCGGGCAGCACCAGTTCACCCGCGGGCGCGAGTTCCCCGTCCTCGTCGGACAGGGCCAGCGCCCCCAGCCACGGTTCGTCCCCGGGTTCGAGGCCCGCGTCCCGTACGAGTGCGAGCACCGTCTCCGCGAGCTCGTCCGCGTCCAGCGCGTCCTCGTCCCAGACCTCGCCCGCGTCCAGCGAGCCCGCGACCGCCGCGCGGACCTGCGGCGTCGTCAGTACGGCGCGCGGTGTCGCGGGCAGGGCACCCAGCTTCTCCAGAAGGGGGTGCGCGGCATCGGGATGGACGACCTTCAGGCCGAGCCGGGCCAGCTGCGGTGGCGTCTCGGCCAGTGGCAGCAGCGTCTGGCGTGGCCCGATCGTCGTACGGCCGTCGGCGAGGGGCACGGGAAGCCCGGACAGCCGGTCGGGGTCGACCCCGGCGAGGCTGTCGTACAGGCGCTGCCACCAGCCGGGCTCGCGCTCAAGACCCGCGAGCCGGTCGACCGCCTCGGTCAGCGGCACCCGCGCGACACCGAGCGTCCGCAGCTCGACGCGGCGCTCAAGACCCGCGGGCAGCAGGCTCGGCAGCACCTCGGCCAGCACCTGGACCGTCTCCGTGCCCGCGCCCTCCAGGACCTCCGCCTCGATCGGGCGCAGCCCGGCGGAGATCTCGCGGTCCGGCAGACCGGTGTCCTCGCCGGACACGTCCCGCGGTGCGGCCGCCTCCAGGAACGCCGTACGCGGAAGACGCTCCAGGATCTCCGCCCGCAGCTTGCCGTCCAGCTCACCCTTGCCGAGCGGGCCCGGCACCAGGTCGATCGTGCCGACGGTCACCGGCTGCCAGCTGCCGAGCAGTTCGGCGTACGCGTCCGCGGCCTTGCGCACCAGGAATTCGGTGAGCGGCCCGGGCGCCGGGTGGCGGCGGGTGGTGTCCAGCGGGAGGGACGCGATCAGCAGCGCGGGCACGCCGAGGGGTTCGTCGGTGGGCGTGGGCGCGTGCACCACGGGGGCTGTACGCGGCCGGGCCGGAGCGCCCGCATCGTCCACGGGCACGGCCCAGGTGACCGTCCAGAACGGCCGCAGCCGCTCCTCGACCGGCCGGTCCGCGAGCAGCGCGGGCTCGATGCCGCCGCCGTGGCTGACGACGCGCCAGCGCCGGTCGCCCTGCACGCTGTCCTCGACATGTACGTACGCCCCGTGCACGGAGCGCCTCAACTCCCGTACGCCGCGCGGAGTTTCGACGACGATCTCGGAGAGTCCGGTCAGCGTGAGCAGCAGCGCGTCGTCGATCCCGGCGAGCAGCCGCTCCACCAGGTCGACCGCGGCGCCGTCCCGCAGCGGCAGGACGACCACGGTGTCGTAGCCCTCGGGGGCCGTGCCCTCGGCGGGCAGCGGCAGCCGCAGCAGCGGTACGTGCCCGTCCCGGCGGCGCAGCTCGTCACCGAGGCCGGGGCTCGCCTGGGCCGCCTCCTCGGCCAGTCCCCTGGCCTCCGCGAGGGACCAGCGCACGCCGCCGTGGCGTCCGACGACCGCGGGCTCGTCGCTCACCGCGAGGACGGCCGCGAAGCCGACGCCGAACCGGCCGACGGCGGACTCGTGGCCCTCGCGCTTGGCGCTGGCGCGCAGGGTGCTCAGGGACTCGACGCCGGTGGCGTCCAGGGGCGCGCCGGTGTTCGCGGCGGCGAGGACGGCGGGCTGGTCGCCGGTGCCCGGCCGCAGCGTCAGCCGCAGGCGGCCCGGCACCTTGGCGCGGGCGGCCGCGTCGGCGGCGTTCTGGGCGAGCTCGACGACGAGGCGGTCCCGGTAGCCGCCGAGCGCGAGGTCCTCCTCGGCGTTGGCGTCCTCCCGGAAGCGGGCGGGCGAGGCCCCCCACGCGTCGAGCACCCCGCGCCGCAGCCGCGCCGTCCCGAACGGGTCGGCCCACTCGGTCGTCCTGACGCTCACGCTGTGACTCCGCTCTCTCCGGGTGCGGGCGTTTGCCGCGCATGCCTGTGCGGCCGAAGGTACCTCGGGGCGGGGGGTTGTGGTGCGGTGCGGTGCGGGTGCCGCTGCGCGGGGCTGTTCCCCACCCCGCCCGTTCCCTTAACCGGGGCTCCGCCCCGGACCCCGCTCCTCAAACGCCGGAGGGGCTGAAATGTGCGGCCGAGCCGCACATTCAGCCCGTCCGGCGTTTGAGGACACGCGCGAAGCGCGTACGGGGGTCTGGGGGCCTGCCCCCAGTTCGGGATGGGGGTACCTCCCACGGCCGCCAGGCCGTAGGGGGAGGGCGGGCTGGGGAACAAACAAGGCCCGCGCCACGGACCCGGTGACGTCAGGAGTGGCCCAGGTCCTCCGACGCGCCGTCCGGCTCGGAGACCGAGCCGCCGTCCCGCGCCGGGCGCAGCGGGAACTCGTCCGCGCCCATCGTGTCCAGCACCGGCGGCGGCGGCACCGGCGGCTTCGGCATCACGGCCGCCTCCGAGTGACCTCCGCAGCCGTACGCCAGGGAGACGATCCGCCCGTCCGCCGGCGAGAACTCGTTCGCGCACACGCCGAAGGCCTGCCGCAGCGAGCCCGCGATCGGGACCAGGAAGCCGCATGTCACGCACGCCGCGGGGGCCGCCTGTGCCATCGGGGTCTTCGCGCCGAAGGACTCGTCCCAGCGGTCCGCGGCGATATGCAGCCCGTACCGGGACAGCACTCTGGCCCGGCGCATGCCGAGCTCCTCGGCGACCGCAGAGATCGAGCCGCGGGAGGGAGCCAGCGGCAGCGAGGCCGGCGGGCCCGAGGTGACCTCCGCGTCCTCCGCCTCGACCAGTTCGGCCATCTCCTCCGACACCGCGGAGTTCGGCGGCGGCGAGTCCTCGCCGGAGAAGCCGGGCTCCAGCCGCAGATCGTCCGCCTCGGTGGGCAGCAGATCGCCGGGGCCCATGTCGCCGGGCCGCAGCCGCTCGCTCCACGGCACCCACTCGGGCGCCAGCAGTGCGTCGGGGCCGGGCAGCAGGACGGTTTCGTCGAGGGTGACGACCTTGGCGCGCGAGGCCCGGGCGACGGTCACCGCCCAGCGCCAGCCCCGGTAGCCGATCTCCTTGCACTCGAAGAAGTGCGTGACGACGCGGTCTCCCTCCGAGACGAGGGACACATGCTCGCCGACCACCCCCGGGGCCGCGGCCTCCTCGGCCGCCGCCCGGGCTAGGTCTACCGCCTCGGCGCACAGACGGTCAGGGGTACGGCTTCGCGTCGTCGCAGCACTCACAGGTCTCGCTTCTCTCCTACGCCGTATCACGGGTGCGCCGGCCGATTCGCGAGGTACGGGCCGCAGGCGGAGCGGACCAAGGGGCCGCATCGACGTCCGCGCCCAGACCAACCGTGTCTCGGGCACACCTACCGTCATCCATTCTGCGGGATGCCGAAGAGGCGCGCGGCCGAGAACAACCGCCGGTGGCGCGCTACGCACGCTACCCCCTCCGCCGCCCGCCGCCCACCTGCCCGCCCCAACAAGGGGCTAACAACACGGCATCACCGTTCGCGTGGGCGGCGCTTGGGGCACTATGACGGAGTGGCAGCCGTACGGTCGTCCGAAGGCGCCGGGCAGCTCAGAAGAGCAGGCCGGGCGGTTGGGCGTGCCCTGCATCTCCCTTTCACGGGCACGGCGCGCGGCATCCGCAGGGCGACGCACGCGCACGGCGCGGGCGAGTCCGGCCTCGGGAAACTGATCGAACTCCACGCCGTGAACGGCGCGGGAGATGTCATGATCACCGTCGCGCTCGCGTCGACGGTTTTCTTCTCCGTACCGACGGACGAGGCACGCGGCCGCGTCGCGCTCTACCTCGCCGTCACGATGCTGCCCTTCACCCTGCTGGCCCCCGTCATCGGACCGCTTCTGGACCGCATCCCGCACGGCCGCCGGGCGGCGATGGCGGCCTCGATGCTCGCCCGTGCGGTGCTCGCGCTCGCGATGTCCGGGGCGGTGGAGACGGGCGGCCTGCAGCTGTATCCGGCCGCGCTGGGTGTGCTGGTCGCCTCGAAGGCGTACGGAGTGGTGCGCAGCGCGGTCGTGCCGCGGCTGCTGCCGCCGACGTTCTCGCTGGTGAAGGCGAACTCCCGGGTGACGCTGGCCGGGCTGCTGGCGACGGGGATCGCGGCGCCGATCGGTATCGGGCTGCAGAAGATCGCGCCCCAGTGGCCGCTGTACGGGGCGTGCGCGCTGTTCCTGCTGGGTGCGTACTGGGCGTTCACCATGCCGCACAAGGTCGACTCGGCGAAGGGCGAGCGCAAGGCGCACATGCTGACGCACGGCGAGACGAAGCCGAGTCTGCGCACGGTCGGGCCCTCCGTACTGCACGGGCTGCAGGCCAATGCGTCCCTCCGGGCACTGTCCGGCTTCCTGATCTTCTTCCTCGCCTTCCTGCTGCGGGAGCATCCGCTCAACGGGCAGAGCCCTGCCGTCTCACTGGGGATAGTGGGCGTCGCGGCGGGCGTCGGCAACGCGCTGGGCACGACGGTCGGAGCGTGGCTGAAGGCCCGCGGGCCGGAGATGATCATCGCGACGGTGCAGTGTGTGGTGCTGCTGGCCGCGATCAGCGCGGCGCTGTTCTTCGGCGCGGGCATGGTGGCCGTGCTCGGCGCGACGGCGGGTCTGTGCCAGGCGCTCTCCAAGCTGTCCCTCGACGCGCTGATCCAGCGGGACGTCCCGGAACAGGTCCGCACCTCGGCGTTCGCCCGCTCCGAGACGCTGCTGCAGATGGCCTGGGTGGCGGGGGGCGCGATCGGCATCGCGCTGCCGCTGATCGGGACGGTGGGGATGTGGGTGGCGGCGGGGATCGTCGGGCTGGGGCTGGTGCTGTCGGCGCGGGGACTGGTGGGGGCGGCGCGGCGGGGGGACAGGCCGCGGGCGACGGTGGCGTAGCGGGCTGCCGCTGCGCGGGGCGCGACGCGCGGTGGACCCCCGCGTGGCGGGGCCCGGTGGGCCCGATAGCCTCGGGACATGACCGTTGCGTTCTTCTCGGGCAAGCGCCGCCGGGCCGCTGCCGCTCTCGGTGCCGTCTCCGCCGGGCTCCTCGTCCTTTCCGCCTGCGACAAGCCGACCCCGCTCGCGACCGTGACAGTCGGGACGGACTCGGTCCACTCCGAGGCGGCCTGCTACAACGACGGCAAGCCGATCAAGGAATCGCTGCTGCAGGGCTGCCTCACCGCGAAGCCCGGCAAGACCATCAAGGTCGCCCTGGACGACAAGGTCCGCATGGGCGTCGACCCGGAGATCGCCGACCACGGCTGGACGCTGCTCTTCGCCGGCCAGCCCGTCGAGCAGGAGCCGTACAAGAAGGGCTACCGGACCATCCCCGGCAACGCCTTCTTCTCCTCGCAGACCGGCGAGCCGACCAGCAAGACCCCCGTCGGCATCATGGAGACCAGCGGCAAGAAGGTCATCGGCATCTGGAACTTCCAGTTCGAGAAGGAGTCCTGACAAGGACCCCAGTCCGGAGGGCAGGGCTGTGCGCGTACTGGTGGTGACCGCGGTGGCGGCGGAGGCCGACTCCGTCGCCGCGGGGCTCACCGGCATCGGCGCGACGCCCGTCGTGGAGGTGCTGGCCGCCGGGGTCGGCCCCGCGGCCGCCGCCGCGACCGCGGCGACCGCGCTCGCCCTCGGCTCGTACGACCTCGTCGTCTCCGCAGGAATCGGCGGCGGTTTCCAGCCACACGCCCCTGTCGGCTCCCTCGTCGTCGCCGACGCGATCGTCGCCGCCGATCTCGGCGCCGACACCCCCGACGGCTTTCTGCCCGTCGACGAACTCGGTTTCGGGCGCAGCGTCCACCTTCCGCCGCCCGAACTGTCCGCGCGTGTCGCCAAGGCTCTCGACGCCGTGTATGCGCCCGTCCTCACCGTCTCCACGGTCACCGGCACCGCCGCCCGCGCCGCCGAGCTGAGCGTCCGTCACCCGCGGGCCGCCGCGGAGGCGATGGAGGGCTTCGGGGTGGCGGAGGCCGCCGCCGCCCACCGCGTACCGGTCCTGGAGATCCGTGCGATCTCCAATCCCGTCGGGCCGCGCGACCGTGCGGCCTGGCGCATCGGCCAGGCGCTGGACTCGCTGCGGTACGCCTTCCAGCTGCTCGCCCCCGTCCTGGAGGAAACGCCGTGACCTTGCAGATCGCGTACTCGCCGTGCCCGAACGACACCTTCGTATTCGACGCCCTCGCGCACGGCCGGGTCCCCGGCGCGCCCGCCGTCGATGTGAGTTTCGCGGACATCGACATCACCAACGCGATGGCCGAGCGCGGTGAGTTCGACGTGCTGAAGGTGTCGTACGCCGTACTGCCCTGGGTCCTCGACGAGTACGCGCTGCTGCCCTGCGGCGGCGCGCTCGGCCGGGGCTGCGGTCCGCTGGTGCTCACCAAGGAACCCGGCACGGATCTGACGGGAAAGACCGTCGCCGTGCCGAGCGAGCGCTCGACCGCCTATCTGCTTTTCCGGCTGTGGGCCGCGGACGTCGTGCCCGGTGGGGTCGGCGAGGTGGTCGTGATGCCGTTCCACGAGATCATGCCCGCCGTACGGGACGGCAAGGTCGACGCCGGACTGGTCATCCACGAAGCGCGGTTCACCTATCAGAACTTTTCCCTGCACTGCCTGGCCGACATGGGCGAGCACTGGGAGTCGAGCACCGGCCTGCCCATCCCGCTCGGCGCGATCATCGCCAAGCGCTCGCTGGGCGGGGCGACGCTGAAGCTGCTGGCCGATTCGATCCGCATCTCGGTGCGTATGGCCTGGGACGAGCCGGAGGTCTCCCGGCCCTACGTACTGGAGCACGCCCAGGAGATGGACCCCACCGTGGCCGACCAGCACATCGGGCTCTACGTCAATGAGTTCACGGCGGACCTGGGCGACGAGGGGTACGCGGCGGTGCGCGGCCTGCTGACACGCGCCGCGGCCGAGGGGCTCGTACCTCCCCTCGGCCGCGATGCGCTCGTTTCCGTATAGGCGGCTACACGTCCAGCTGGTCCGCCACCGCCCGCAGCAGGCCCGCGATCTTCGCGCCGTGGACCTTGTCGGGGTACCGGCCGCGCTCCAGCATCGGCGTGATGTTCTCCAGCAGGGTCGTCAGGTCCTGCACGATGGACGCCAGCTCGTCGGGCTTGCGCCGCTGCGCCGCCGCCACGGACGGGGCCGGGTCGAGAACCGTCACCGAAAGCGCCTGGTCACCGCGCTGGCCTGCCACCACGCCGAATTCGACGCGCTGGCCGGGCTTGAGCGACTCGACCCCGGCGGGGAGCACTGACGAGTGCACGAAGACGTCGCCGCCGTCGTCGCGGGAGAGAAAGCCGAAGCCCTTCTCGCTGTTGAACCACTTGACCTTGCCGGTAGGCACGTCTGTCCTCGTCCTCGTACTCGTTGGGGCACTGGGGCACCGGAAATCGGGCACCAACCTGGGCACCGAAAAACGGTCTGGATAGCACTACAGCGGGTCGCCTGACCCGCCACCCCCAAGGCTAATGGTCCAGGGGCTGGTGACAAGACGTTGCCGAATGGTTCCTACGCGCAAGGAACTACCCTGGCCGGATGACTGCTACTCCTCCCGCCCCCGGTGACGGGCTGGTGCGCGTCGGCGCGATCGTCTTCATCGTCGGCGCCGTTGCCACACTGGTCACCGTGGCCCCACTGTTTCTGGGGACCGAACCGTTTCCGCCGATCGCGTACGCGGTGTGCATGCTGATGGGCGCCGGCTTCCTGATCGCCGCGGCGGGTGTGCTGCGCTCGATCGCCGCGCAGCGACGACAGGCCAAATCCGCACTCTAGTTCTGGCTGTAGGCGCGCAGCCACGCCGGGAACGCCGTCAGATCGTCGATGATCACGTCCGCGCCGGCGGCACGCAGCTCCGCCGCGTCGCACGGCCCCGTCGGCACCGCGACCGACAGCGCCTGAGCCGCCCGCGCACCCCGTACGTCCCCGGTGTGGTCGCCGACGTACACACTCGCGCCGTGCTCGCGCAGCGCCTCGGCCTTCGCCTCTGCCCACAGCCAGCCGATGACCTCGTCCGGGGCGATCCCGAGATGGGCGAGGTGCAGCTTGGCGTTCGGCTCGTGCTTGGCGGTCACGACTATGGCGCGGCCGCCGAGCTCCTGGACGGCGGCGACGGCCTCGCGGGCGCCGGGCAGGGCGCGGGTCGGCGTGATCGCGTACGTGGGATAGATCTCGCGGTAGCGGTCGCACATCCGCTGGATGTCCTCGCCCGGGAACCAGTGCGCCATCTCCTCCTCCAGCGGCGGCCCCAGCCTCGTCACGGCCAGGTCGGCGTCGATCCACACCCCGGTCTCGGCGGACAGCGCTAGATAGGCGGCGCGGATACCGGGGCGGGAGTCGATGAGGGTCATGTCGAGGTCGAAGCCGACGGTGAGCCGGTGCGTTGCGGAATTCGAAGCCGAGTGCGAAGCCATGGGGACCATTGTGCCCAGCGGGCCGCGGCGGCCCCGCCGCGGTGCTCAGGGGGTGGGCGCCGGGACGCCCTCAGCCGGTGTTGCGCCGCGCCCGCCACACCAGGTAGAGCGCGGAGGCGACCGCCGCCCCCTTCACCACCCAGGGCCAGGTCCCGGCCAGCGCGTCGCGCATCCCGTCCTGCGGGATCGGCTCGCCCCAGCGCCCGTTGACCCGGCCCCACAGCCAGACGAGGCCGCCGGCTACGACCGCCCCGGGCAGGCCGACGACCGCCCACTTCGCCTCCGCGCGGGACAGCCGGCGCGAGGCATAGGCGAAAAGCCAGCCGAGACCGAGGGCGAGGAAGGAGCCGAAGAGGGCGCCCCCGAGCAGCAGAGCGGCGGCGATCAGGAGGAACGGGTTGGCGAACGCGGGCGGTTGTCCGGCCCCTTCCGTACGGCGGCGAAGCCGCGGGAGCCACCGGCGGCGCCCGGTCCCGGCCTCCGCCGCGTCGTCGTCCTCGTACTCCTCCTCGGGCTCCGCCGCGTCCTCGGCGGCCTCCTGCGCCTCCAAGTCCTCCTTGGACGGCGGGGGTTTCAGTATTTCGGGGATCTCCACACCGCCGACGAAGCCCGCGACGCTCTCGCCCGCGCCGAACGGCCCCGGCTCGACCCGCCACCAGTCGGGCTCACTGCCCGAGGGGCCGAGCTCGTCCATCCCCGCCAGGTGCGGCGGCGCGGCGCCGGCGGACATCCGGGGAGCATCGGGCTGTTCCGGAGCCGCTCTGCGCGGCCGCGGGATACGGCGCCGTGCGCGCTGCTCGGGCACGGCGGCCGGGGACGCGGCTGCGGCCGGGGGCCGCCCCGCGTCGGCGCCGCTCTCCTCGAACGCCGCCGCCACAACCTCGTCCGGCGTACCGAGCCGCCCCAGAATGCGGCGTACCGACGCGGGGGTGTCGGAACCGAACTTCGCCCGCCGCCGGTCGATCTCGTCGCGCAGCGTCGACACCAGCCGCATGCGGGTGCCGGACGGCAGTTGCTGTTGCTGAGCCAGGTCCCCGACACGGCTCAGATAGTCGTAGACGAGCTGATCGCTCTCGATCCCCACCGGCGTTCCCCTGACGTTCCCTGCCCGGCCGCCCTGCCGTCCCGGGCCCGCCCTGTCCCCGACGGTAGCGCTCCAGGGACTAACGTGGTGCGGATGGGGACCATGCCCGAAGGAAGCAGTACGGCCGGCCGCGGCGGTCCGCGCACGCTGGCCGAGGCTCTGCGCACCCGCGGTGACGAGGAGCTGGCCGCGCTGCTGCGCGCCCGCCCCGATCTGCTGACCCCCGTGCCGGGCGACCTGACACAGCTCGCGACACGGGCCGGCACACGCGCCTCCGTCGTCCGGGCACTGGAGCGGCTCGACCGCTTCACGCTGCAGACCGCCGAGGCACTGGCCGTTGCCCCCGACCCCGCACCGTACGAGACCCTGCGCGGCCTGCTCACCGGCGACGAGGGCGATCCGGTCATCGAAGCGGCCCTGCCGCACGCGGTGGATGTGCTGCGCAGGCAGGCGATCATCTGGGGCGGTGCGGACCGGCTGCGGCTGGTGCGCACCGCGCGCGAACTCCTCGCCCCCTCCCCCACCCGGCCGTCGCCGACCGGCCTCGGCCCGACCGTCGCCGAGGCCACCGCCGGGATGTCGCCGACGCGGCTCCAGGAAATCCTCGCCGTCGCCGGGCTGCCGACCACGCACGACCCGGTCTCCGCGGTCGCCGCGCTCGTCACGCTGTTCACCGACCGGACACGGATGGCCGCGCTCCTCGACACCGCACCGCCCGAGGCGCTGACGGTCCTGGACCGGCTGGTCTGGGGTCCCCCGTACGGGGAGGTGACGGCCAGCCCGACCCCGCCCGTGCGGTGGCTGCGCGACCGTGGACTGCTGCTGCCCGCGTCGCCGCGCACGGTCGTGCTGCCGCGCGAGGCCGCACTGCATCTGCGGGCCGGCCGCGCGCACCGAACGGTCGAGCCGCTGCCGCCCGAGGTCAGCCCCGCCGCCACGACGTCGATCATCCAGGGCCGTCCACAGGTTGTGGACAGTACGGCGGCGGGTCAGGCGTTCACCGCGCTCTCCACCGTCGAGGACCTGCTGAAGGACTGGCACGAGGGCGGGCCCGCGGTACTGCGGTCGGGCGGCCTGTCCGTACGTGACCTCAAGCGCACCGCCGCAGCGCTGGACACGAACGAGCAGATGGCCGGGTTCTGGCTGGAACTCACCTATGCGGCAGGGCTGTTGGCATCGGACGGCGCGGCGGACGAACGATACGCGCCGACGCCCGCGTACGACGACTGGCTCACCCTCCCCGCGGCCGAACGCTGGGCACGGCTCGCCGCGGCCTGGCTGACCGCGACCCGCACGGCGGGCCTGATCGGCGGCCAGGACACCAAAGGCCGCACCCTCTCCGCCCTCGGCCCCGACCTCGACCGCTCCGCCGCGACCGAGGTCCGCCGCCGGGTCCTCGACCTGCTCGCCACCCTCCCGGCGGGCACCGCACCCGACCCGGAGTCCGTCCTCGCCCGCCTGCGCTGGGAACGCCCGCTGCGCGGCAGCGGCACGGCGGACCCGGAGGCGAACGCGGCACGCAACGCGGCGGCCGTGGGCCCCACCGATCTGCGCTCGCGCATCGCGGCCTGGACGCTGAGGGAAGCGGAAGTCCTGGGCATCACGGGCCGCGGCGCACTGTCGGCACACGGCCGGGCCCTGCTCGGCCACGACACCGCCCCGGCCGACGGAACAGAAGGGACGGGGGCCGCGAGGCACGCCCGCGCCGAAGAACTCGCCGCCGACGCCACCGCCGCACTCGCGCCGCTCCTGCCCGAGCCGCTCGACCACGTACTCCTCCAGGCCGACCTCACCGCCGTCGCACCCGGCCCCCTTCAGCGACCGCTCGCCGAGACCCTCTCCGTACTCGCCGACGTCGAGTCCAAGGGCGGGGCGACCGTCTACCGCTTCACCCCGGGCTCCGTGCGCCGCGCGCTGGACGCCGGGCGGTCCGCGTCCGACCTGCACACCTTCCTGGCCACACACTCGCGTACGCCCGTGCCGCAGCCGCTCAGCTACCTCATCGACGACGTCGCCCGCCGCCACGGCCATCTGCGGATCGGCGCCGCATCCGCCTACGTACGCTGCGACGACGACGCTCTGCTCGGCGAAATCCTCGCCGACAAGCGGTCCCAGGGCCTGCGGCTGCGCCGCCTCGCCCCCACCGTCCTGGCCGCCCAGGCCGACCCCGCGACACTGCTCGACGGCCTGCGGACCATGGGGTACGCGCCCGCCGCCGAGTCCGCCGAGGGCGACGTCCTGATCACCCGCGCCCACGCCCGCCGCACCCCGCCGCGCACCCCGCCCGCCCCCGTCCCGGACGGCCCGCCCCTGCCGGACGCCACGCTGCTCGGCGCGGCGGTGAAGGCCATCCGCGCGGGCGACCTCGCGGCCACGGTGGAGCGCAAACCCGCCCCGGAACCCGCGAAGAACGGCGAGCTGCCACGCACCACCTCCGCCGAGACCCTGGCCACAGTCCAGGCGGCGGCGATGACCGGCGCCGCGGTCTGGATCGGCTACGTCAACGCGGACGGCGCGGCCAGCCAGCGCGTCATCGCGCCGGTGCGGGTGGAGGGCGGCTTCGTCACGGCGTACGACCACACGGCGGACGAAGTCCGCACGTACCCCCTGCACCGCATCACGGGAGTCGCCGAACTCGCGGACGACTCCGCCTGACTGGATCCTGCGGAGCCCGCCCGCTCAGACCTGCACATTGCCGGTGAGCAGCAGCACGAGGAACACGACGATCGCCACCAGCATCACGAGCTTCGAGTAGAAGAACGCGAGGCAGCAGGCCAGCAGCCCGAGCGTGACCCGCGTCGGACGCCGCCTCATGGTGGGCTCCGGCAGCAAGCTCGCCGCCACCATGGCGAGCGGCACGAGGTACCCGAGCGTCAGGCCGTGGTCGAGCGGCATGCCGGACGACAGGATGTCGGCGTACGCCATCAGCAGCACGAGCGGCGTGCACAGCGCCGGTGCCACCCACCAGTACGCGTCGCGGACGACCGCCGTCGAGGACGACGGGTGGGGGACAAAACCCCCGGCGACCGGGGGTACGTACGGATTCGGCTCGATTCCCATGCCCTCACCCAACCGCCTCGCCCCACGTCCCCGGCAGCGTGCGCCTACTCATCCCTCCCGTCCCGGTACTCAGGCCGGATCGGCCGGACAAGGACCTGAGGCACGCCCGCGGCCGCGTACGGCACACTGGAGGTTTGGCCTCACCGAAAGGGCGCAGGTGTGAACGGACCCCTCATCGTCCAGAGCGACAAGACCCTCCTCCTCGAAGTCGACCACGAGCTGGCGGACGACTGCCGTCGGGCCATCGCGCCCTTCGCGGAGCTGGAGCGCGCCCCCGAGCACATCCACACCTACCGGGTCACCCCGCTCGGCCTGTGGAACGCCCGGGCCGCCGGGCACGACGCCGAGCAGGTCGTCGACGCGCTCGTGGCGTACTCCCGCTACCCCGTCCCGCATGCCCTCCTCGTGGATGTCGCCGAGACGATGGCCCGCTACGGCCGGCTCACCCTCTCCAAGCACCCCACCCACGGACTCGTGCTGACCACCACCGACCGGCCCGTCCTGGAGGAGATCCTCCGCTCCAGGAAGGTCCAGCCGCTGGTCGGGAGCCGGATCGACCCGGACACCGTGGTCGTGCACCCCTCCGAGCGCGGGCAGATCAAGCAGACGCTGCTGAAGCTCGGCTGGCCCGCCGAGGACCTCGCCGGTTACGTCGACGGCGAGGCGCACGCCATCGAGCTGGACGAGACCGGCTGGGCGCTGCGCCCGTACCAGAAGCAGGCCGTCGAAGGCTTCTGGCACGGCGGTTCGGGCGTGGTCGTGCTGCCCTGCGGCGCGGGCAAGACGCTTGTCGGCGCGGGTGCGATGGCGCAGGCCAAGGCGACCACCCTGATCCTGGTCACCAACACCGTCTCCGCCCGGCAGTGGAAGCACGAGCTGGTGAAGCGGACGTCACTGACCGAGGACGAGATCGGTGAGTACAGCGGTACGAGGAAGGAGATCCGCCCCGTCACCATCGCGACCTATCAGGTGCTGACGACGAAGCGGAAGGGGATCTATCCCCACCTGGAGCTCTTCGACTCCCGCGACTGGGGGCTGATCCTCTACGACGAGGTGCATCTGCTGCCCGCCCCGGTGTTCAAGTTCACGGCGGACCTCCAGGCCCGGCGGCGGCTCGGTCTGACCGCCACGCTCGTACGGGAGGACGGGCGCGAGTCGGACGTCTTCTCGCTGATCGGGCCGAAGCGTTTCGACGCGCCCTGGAAGGAGATCGAGGCGCAGGGCTACATCGCGCCCGCGGACTGTGTGGAGGTCCGGGTCAATCTCACCGACTCCGAGCGGCTCGCGTACGCCACGGCCGAGACGGAGGAGAAGTACCGCTTCTGCGCCACCACCGCGACCAAGCGGAAGGTGACGGAGGCGCTGGTCCAGCGGTTCGCGGGCCAGCAGATCCTCGTCATCGGCCAGTACATCGACCAGCTCGACGAGCTGGGCGAGCATCTGAACGCGCCGGTCATCAAGGGCGAGACGTCCAACGCGCAGCGCGAGAAGCTCTTCGAGGCGTTCCGGCAGGGCGAGATCTCGGTGCTGGTCGTCTCCAAGGTCGCGAACTTCTCGATCGACCTGCCGGAGGCGACCGTCGCCATCCAGGTGTCCGGCACCTTCGGCTCCCGCCAGGAGGAGGCCCAGCGGCTCGGCCGGGTGCTCCGCCCCAAGGCGGACGGGCACCAGGCCCACTTCTACTCGGTGGTCGCGCGCGACACGATCGACCAGGACTTCGCGGCGCACCGCCAGCGCTTCCTGGCGGAACAGGGGTACGCGTACCGGATCGTGGACGCGGACGAACTGCTGGGCTAGCCGGGCTGCCGGGCGCACCGTCCGCAGCGGTGCCCGTGCCCGGACGGTGATCAGCAGGCAGGGGACGAGCAGATACGTGTGGAGTGCCGGTTCGAGCCAGAGGCCGGCGGCGAGGGAGATGAGCACCAGCGGCGGCCGCGCGGAGCGTCTGGCGAACCGGAAGAGCGCGAGAGTGGCTGCGGAGAGTAAACACGGGGTCACGTTCCGGAACTTCACGGGCGCGACCCTACTAGGGGATCGGCGACGGCAGGGTCAGCGGCGGCGGACGCCTGCCTCCTCCGCGTACTCGCCGAGGACGGCGACGCTGAAGACGGCCTGGGCGTAGACCTTGACGACGCGCAGCGCGTTGCCGAGGCGGTGCGGGGAATGGTGGGTGGAGCCGGTGGCGGTCGCGCCGTGGCTGGGATGGGGGATGTGGGCGCCTGGGGTGAAGGTTGCTGTGCTCATACCTCCATGATGGATTTCCGGCCGGCGAATGGCATCGATCTGCGGTCTGAACCCAGCGGTCGCCGGTGTACGACTCCAGGCATAGGCCGTCCCCTACGGGGAGGATGCGTGGCCTCCACCCGGATGGGGTCCTGACCGGGCAGCGGGAAAATCATTCGCGCCCGGTCCGCGCCCTGACTAAACTCCCCGTCTTCCCCGCCTCCCTCGCAGGAGCGCCGCCGCCCGGACGGAAACCGGCCGGTCCGCCATGTCGTGATCCACCACGCCGTGATCAACCCTGTCGTGATCCACCATGCCGTGATCAACCACCTCGCGATCAACCATGTCGTGATCCACGCAGCATCCGTCCGGAGGCAGACCCGTGCCCGCGCACGTACCCGACACCGACCCCCTCGCCCGCGAGAGAGCCCATCTCACCGCGTCCCGCGCCGCGTTGCGCGCGATGCGCGAGGACGTCCAGGCCCTCGACATCCGCGACGTCACCGCGAACTGGGTCAACGCCGCCGTCCTCGAGCGCCAGATCGAGGACCGCATCAAGGCGCTCGCCGACCTCTCCCACACCCCGCTCTTCTTCGGCCGCCTCGACTATCTGCACATGGTCGGCGCGGCGCTGGCCGAGGGGGCGGAGGGCGAGCGCTTCTACATCGGCCGCCGCCACGTCCACGACGCGGACGGCGACCCCATGGTCATCGACTGGCGCGCGCCGGTGTCGCAGCCGTTCTACCGGGCGTCCAGGAAGGACCCTCAGGACGTCGGTCTGCGCCGGCGCTTCGGGTACACGGGCGGCGACCTCACGGCGTACGAGGACGAGCATCTGACCGATCCGGCGGAACAGCAGCGCACCAGCAGACTGCTCCAGGCGGAGATCGAACGGCCGCGTGTGGGCCCGATGCGGGACATCGTCGCCACGATCCAGCCGGAGCAGGACGAGATCGTACGGTCCGGGCTCGGCGGCACGGTGTGTGTGCAGGGCGGCCCCGGCACCGGGAAGACGGCGGTGGGGCTGCACCGGGTCGCGTATCTGCTGTACGCGCACCGGGAGCGGCTGGCGAAGACGGGGACGCTGGTCATCGGGCCGAACCGTTCCTTCCTGCACTACATCGAGCAAGTCCTCCCGGCGCTCGGCGAGTTGGAGGTCAAGCAGGCCACGGTCGACGACCTGGTGGCCCATGTGGAGGTGCGGGGCACGGACCCGGCGGTCGCGGCGGTCGTCAAGGGTGACGCGCGGATGGCGGAAGTGCTGCGGCGGGCCGTCCGCTCCCATGTCACGCTGCCGACGGAGCCGCTGATGGTCGTACGCGGCTCGCGCCGGTGGCGCATCCCGGCGTACGAACTCGAGCAGATCGTGCGGGAGTTGCTGGACCGCGACATCCGCTACGGCGCGGCCCGCGATGCCCTTCCGCAGCGCATCGCGCACGCGGTGCTCGTCCGCATGGAACAGTCGGGCGAGGCCCCGGACGACCGGGTGCAGGACGCGGTGGCGCGCAACACCGCGGTCAAGGCGGCGGTGAAGGCAGTGTGGCCGCCGGTGGACCCGGCGAAACTCGTGCTGCGGATGCTGTCCGACCCGGAGTTCCTCGCGGCGCACGCGGACGGTGTGCTGACCGCGGACGAGCAGAAGACGATCCTGTGGACCAGGCCCGCCCGCAGCGTCCGGGCCGCGCAGTGGTCCCTGGCGGACGCGGTCCTCATCGACGAGGCGACGGACCTGGTGCAGCGCACGCACTCGCTCGGCCATGTCGTACTCGACGAGGCGCAGGACCTGTCCCCGATGCAGTACCGCGCGGTGGGCCGCCGCTGCACGACGGGCTCGGCGACGGTCCTCGGTGACCTGGCTCAGGGCACGACCCCGTGGGCGACGGGGAGTTGGCAGGAGGCCCTGACCCACCTCGGCAAGCCGGACGCGGCGGTGGAGGAACTGACGGCGGGCTTCCGCGTACCGCGCGAGGTCATCGCGTACGCGTCCCGGCTGCTCTCGCACATGTCCCCCGGCCTGGCGGAGGTCACATCCGTCCGTGAGTCGCCGGGCTCGCTGTCGGTCCGCGAGGTGGAGGTGGCGGACCTGGACGCGGCGGTGGTGGCGGCGTGCGAGGAGTCCCTGCGGCACGAGGGCTCCATCGGCCTGATCGCGGCGGACGCGCGGGTCCCGTCGCTGGCCGCGGCCCTGACGTCCGCGGGCCATGCGTATCTCGCGCCGGGCGAGGAGACGACGGCGGAGTCCCGGCTGACGCTGGTTCCGGCGTCGCTGGCGAAGGGCCTGGAGTACGACTACGTGGTCCTCGACGAGCCGTCGGCGGTCGTCGACGGCGAACCGGACGAACGCACGGGGCTGCGCCGGCTGTACGTGGCACTGACGAGGGCGGTGTCGGGGCTGACGGTGGTGCATGCGGTGGGGTTGCCGGGGGAGCTGGGGTAGGCGGGGTGGGTGCGGGGGTCCGCTGCGCGGGGCTTGTTCCCCGACCCGCCCCTTCCCGAACTGGGGGCGAGCCCCCAGACCCGTATGCGACCTTCGGCCGCATGTCCTCAAACGCCGGACGGGCTGAATAGTTCAGCCCCGCCGGCGTTTGAGGCGCGGGGTCTGGGGCGGAGCCCCAGTTCGGGAAGGGGCGGGGTGGGGAACAGGCCCGCCGCAGGCGCACCCGCGCACCCCCGCCGCGCTACGCGTCCAGCGCGTCGCGCCACCCCCCCACCGCCCCCGGTGACACCCCCGCCCCCCAACCCCCCGGCCTCGCCGCCCCCCCGATGTGGAACGCGTCCACCCCCGC
Organism: Streptomyces sp. NBC_00885; assembly: GCF_045207475.1. Classification (NCBI taxonomy): domain Bacteria; kingdom Bacillati; phylum Actinomycetota; class Actinomycetes; order Kitasatosporales; family Streptomycetaceae; genus Streptomyces; species Streptomyces sp. NBC_00885. The sequence continues at coordinate 4,616,796 of NZ_CP108796.1, read as the reverse complement.
CGCCCGCAGCACCGGCACGTGGTGCAGGCGCAGCCCGCCGCCCACCAGGATCTGCGGCTCGTAGCCCGGCTCGCCCCGCCTCGCCGCCTCCGCGAGCAGCGTCGGCAGGCCGTCGTCGACGCCCGACGCCGAGCCCGCCGTGAGGTAGGTGTCCAGGCCCGGCAGGTCCGCGAGCTGCTTGCGGAGCGCGTCGCGGTCCGCCGCGCGGTCGATCGCGCGGTGGAACGTCCAGCGGCAGCCGTCGAGTTCGGCGAGGAGCCGTTCGACCGTCACCAGGTCGGGCATGGCGTCCTCGCCCAGGAAGCCGAGGACGAATTCGTCGGCGCCCTCCGCGCGCAGCCCCCGCGCGGCACGTACGAGCGCGTCGGCGTCGCCCGCCTCGAAGCCGTCCGCGAGGCGCAGCATCACGCGCAGTGGGATGTCCACGGCCGCGCGGATGCTCGCGAACGTCTCCCTGGACGGTGTCAGCCCGTCCGCCGCCATGTCGCTGACCAGCTCCAGCCGGTCCGCCCCTCCGGACTGGGCCGCGACCGCGTCCTCCGCGTCGAGAGCGATCACCTCCAGGACTGCACGGTTGCTCATGGAACCCCATTCCTCATACAGGTCTAGTCCAATGCCAAGCCTAATGCGCATGTACCGCGCAAGCAGCCGTACGAACCTCCCGCATCGGAATCGCCCCTTGCCGTCACATACGCCCGGGGGGTATACATGGGGTCGGAATTACCCCCTGGGGGTATAGTCGAATACGGGAGGAACCGTGCCACCCATCGCCACCCCCACCCACGTCGAACTCGCCATCGGCGGGATGACCTGCGCCTCCTGCGCGGCCCGTATCGAGAAGAAGCTGAACCGCATGGACGGCGTCGAGGCGACCGTGAATTACGCCACGGAGAAGGCGAAGGTCAGCGTCCACGCCCCGGACGTCTCCGTGGACGACCTGATCGCCACGGTCGAGGCGACCGGCTACACCGCCGCCGAACCGGCGCCCACGCCCCCGGAGGCCGCGCACGAGGACGACGAGCTGCGCGGCCTGCGCGAGCGCCTCATCACCGCCGCCGTCCTCGCCGTACCGGTGATCGCCATGGCGATGGTGCCCGCCTTCCAGATCGAGTACTGGCAGTGGCTCTCCCTCACCCTTGCCGCCCCCGTCGTCACCTATGCCGCCTGGCCCTTCCACCGTGCCGCCTTCACCAACGCCCGGCACGGCGCCGCGACCATGGACACGCTGATATCCCTGGGCACTTCGGCCGCGTTCCTGTGGTCGGTATGGGCGCTGTTCTTCGGGACCGCCGGGATGCCCGGCATGGTCCACCCCTTCGAGCTGACGATCTCCCGCAGCGACGGCGCCGGGAACATCTATCTGGAGGCCGCGGCCGGCGTCACGGCCTTCATCCTGGCCGGGCGGTACTTCGAGGCCCGCTCCAAGCGCAAGGCCGGAGCCGCCCTGAAGGCTCTGCTCGAACTCGGCGCCAAGGAAGTCACCGTCCTGCGCGAAGGACGTGAAGTCACGCTTCCCACCGCCGAGTTGAAGGTCGGGGACCTCTTCCTCGTACGCCCCGGAGAGAAGATCGCCACCGACGGCACCGTCGTGGAAGGCGCATCCGCGGTGGACGCCTCCATGCTCACCGGCGAGTCCGTACCGGTGGAGGTCTGCACCGGCGACAACGTCACCGGCGCCACTCTGAACGCGGGCGGCCGCCTCGTCGTCGAGGCCACCCGTGTCGGCGCCGACACTCAGCTTGCCAGGATGGCCCGGCTCGTCGAGGACGCGCAGAACGGCAAGGCCGCGGCCCAGCGCCTCGCCGACAGGATCTCCGCGGTGTTCGTGCCCGTCGTGATCGCGCTCGCCATGGCCACCCTCGGCTTCTGGCTCGGCACCGGCGCCGGGCCGGCCGCCGCGTTCACCGCCGCCGTCGCCGTACTGATCATCGCCTGCCCGTGCGCGCTCGGCCTGGCCACGCCGACCGCGCTGATGGTCGGTACGGGCCGCGGCGCCCAGCTCGGCATCCTCATCAAGGGACCCGAGGTCCTGGAGAGCACGCGCCGCGTCGACACGATCGTGCTGGACAAGACGGGCACGGTCACCACCGGACGGATGACCCTGCTCGCGGTTCACACCGGCCACGACGAGGCCGAAGTGCTGCGCCTGGCAGGGGCGTTGGAGCATGCGTCCGAGCACCCGATCGCGCGTGCCGTCGCCGACGCGGCTCTGCGCAAGACCGGCACGCTCCCCGCGCCCGAGGACTTCGTGAACATCCCCGGCCTCGGTGTTCAGGGCAGGGTCGAGGGCCGTGCCGTGCTGGTCGGCCGTACCCGACTCCTCGACGACCGGGAGATCCGCCTCCCCGCCGCCCTGCAGCGGGCGAAGGCGGACGCGGAGGCCGCGGGCCGTACCGCCGTCGCCGTCGCCTGGGACGGCGAGGCCCGCGCCGTCCTGGAGATCGCGGACGCCGTCAGGCCCACCAGTGCCGAAGCCGTCGGCCGCCTGCGGGGACTCGGCCTCACTCCGATCCTGCTGACCGGCGACAACAGGGCGGTCGCCGAGTCCGTCGCCGCCGAGGTGGGCATCGGTGAGGTCGTCGCCGAGGTGCTGCCCGAGGACAAGGTCGCCGTCGTCAAGCGCCTGCAGGCCGAGGGACGATCCGTGGCGATGGTCGGCGACGGCGTCAACGACGCCGCCGCCCTCGCGCAGGCGGACCTGGGCCTCGCCATGGGCACGGGCACGGACGCGGCCATCGAGGCGGGAGACCTCACGCTCGTACGGGGCGATCTGCGGGCGGCCGCCGACGCGATCCGGCTCTCGCGCAGGACGCTCGGCACGATCCGCTCGAACCTCTTCTGGGCCTTCGCGTACAACGTGGCGGCCCTGCCGCTCGCCGCCGCGGGCCTGCTCAACCCGATGATCGCGGGCGCGGCGATGGCCTTCTCGTCGGTCTTCGTCGTGGGCAACTCACTGCGCCTGCGCCGCTTCCGGGCGGCGTAGGCACACAGGCGGTGTGCGGGGCGGCGTCAGCCGCCCAGGCCGCCGCTCCCGAACGCCCCGCCGCCCGCGTTCTTCCCGTGCTTCGGCCGCTCTTCGGGGCCCTTGCCGGAGTCGTGAGTGCTGTGGGTCTTCAGGTTGTACGGGAGGAGCCGCCCCTCGTGGGGGAAGTCGTCCTCGTCCTCGTCCCGGACCTCCTCGATGTGCTCACGATGGTCGGGGGTGGTCGGCTGCTCCTCGGGGCGGGGCGGAACCAACTGCTCCCGCCGCCTCGCCTCCCGCCACATGGCACCTCCGAGGAGGGCCACGATGACGATTCCGATGAGGACCAGACCGGCTCCGGCCAGGTGCGCACCCTCCGCCAGCTCGGTACCCGAGCTGCTCTGGGCGATCATCACAGCGTTCATGTCGGCTGCCTCCGCACAGGGAACGGCACGGCACACATGCCCTTTGCTGCCATTATCGCCCGTTACCGCCACTTCAGCCGAAGTAGACGAGGTCCTTCTCGCCGGCCCCCGTGAGCTCTTAGCGCGTCCCGGTCAGCGACCGCATGGAGGCGGCCGCGGACAGCTGTATGCCCGCCGCTTTAGGCTCGCCGTATGACCGCCGCATCCGTGGACCTCCGCGACCGCTGGACGAAGACCCTCATCGCCGCCCGCGGCGGCGCGAGCGCGCCGGACCCGGCGCCGTACGCCGAGAATCTGCTCGCCCGCTGGGCGGAGCCGCAGCGCCACTACCACACGGTCGATCACCTGACGGCGATGCTGCACCACATCGACGCGCTGGAGGAGTACGCCGCCGACGCGGACCTGGTCCGCCTCGCGACCTGGTTCCACGACGCGGTCTACCTCCCCGAACGCTCGGAGAACGAGGAACGCTCGGCCCGTCTCGCCGAACGCGCCCTGGCCGAGGCGGGCCTCCCCCCTGAGAGCACGGCCGAGGTCGCCCGCCTGGTCCGCCTGACGATCACCCACGCCCCCGCGCCGGACGACACCAACGGCCAGGTCCTGTGCGACGCGGACCTGGCGATCCTGGCCTCGGCCCCGGAGCCGTACGCCGCGTACACCGCCGCGGTCCGCGAGGAGTACGTCTTCGTCCCGGCCGACGCCTTCCGCGCGGGCCGTGCGGCGGTGCTGCGGCAGCTTCTTGACCTGCCGCGGCTGTTCCACACGCCGTACGGGCAGACGCACTGGGAGGCCGCGGCCCGCGAGAACCTGACGGCGGAGCTGGCGTCGCTGGTCTGACTCTGTGCGGTGATCACACGTTCGTAGGGATGCTGACCTCCGGCCCCTTACGCGGGCCGCCCCTTCCGCCTGCGCAGCCCCGCCTTCGTCAGCAGTTCGACCACCTCACGGCTCGACACCTCCACCGCACCCGCCGCCACCGCGTCCCCGTACCGGTGTGACGGGACGTCGTAGTGGTCCCGTTCGAACGCCCGTGCCGGGCAGCCGATCGACGCGGCGAACGCGTGCAGTTCCTCGTGCGAGACGTCGCTGACCAGGTGCGACCACATCCGGCCGTGGCCCGGCCAGGTCGGGGGGTCGATGTAGAGGGTCACCGAAGGCCGCCGACCGGTGCGACGACGACGCCCGCCTTCGCGCAGACCCAGTGCGGATCAGGTCCCAGTTCCGGTTCGACGTCCAGCGCGTGCGGGTCGCCCGCGTTGCAGACCGGACACAGCGGCCAGCGGCCGTGCCGCTCCAGGAGGGCGTCCTGGACGTCCTGGGCGACCAGGCCCGGGAGGTACTCGACGCCGTCCGGCCACTGCTCCACCCACCAGCGGCGGTGTGTCACCGCGTCCTCGACCAGCGAGACCACCCCGGCGTCGGCCACATCGCGGGCGGCCAGGTCGGCGAGGACCAGCGCGCGGGCGGCGTGCAGGGCCTGCTCCAGGGGGTTCGGGTCGTCCATACGGTCATTGTCCCCCAGCTCCCCGGCCGGGTCCCGGGGGCCCGATGGGTTGACGACGACGGAATTCCGAAAATATCTTTCATGTGTGACCAATCCAGTGAAGGAAATTTTCAGCGGCGACGCCCCGCCCGCCCCCGCCGCCCTCGCGGCCAAGGTGCGGACCCTCGCGCCGTCCATGACCCGCTCCATGCAGCGGGTGGCCGAAGCCGTCGCCGACGATCCGGCAGGCTGCGCGGCCCTCACGGTCACCGGTCTCGCCGAGCTCACCGGCACGAGCGAGGCCACAGTGGTCCGCACCGCGCGCCTCCTCGGCTACCCCGGATACCGCGATCTGCGCCTCGCGCTCGCCGGACTCGCCGCCCACCAGCAGTCCGGCCGCGCCCCCGCCGTCACCGCGGACATCGCCGTCGACGACCCCATCGCGGACGTCGTCGCCAAGCTCGCGTACGACGAGCAGCAGACCCTCGCCGACACGGCCGCCGGGCTCGACACCGTACAGCTGGGCGCGGCCGTCGCCGCCGCGGCGACCGCCCGCCGCATCGACATCTACGGCGTCGGCGCGTCCTCCCTCGTCGGCATGGACCTGGCGCAGAAGCTGCTGCGTATCGGCCTCGTCGCGCACGCCCACTGCGACCCCCACCTCGCCGTCACCAACGCCGTGCAGCTGCGTTCCGGCGACGTGGCCATCGCGATCACCCACTCCGGATCCACCGGCGACGTCATCGAGCCGCTGCGCGTCGCCTTCGACCGCGGAGCCACGACCGTCGCGATCACCGGCCGCCCGAACGGGCCCGTCTCGCAGTACGCCGACCATGTGCTGACCACCTCCACCGCCCGCGAGAGCGAGCTGCGCCCGGCCGCCATGTCGTCCCGTACGAGTCAACTGCTCGTCGTCGACTGCCTGTTCATAGGCATCGCACAACGTACGTACGAGACGGCGGCCCCTGCCCTCGCCGCCTCGTACGAGGCCCTGGCCCACCGCCACAGCCCGCGCAACCGCTGAGACGGCGAGCGCACCGACCCCCCACGCAGACCGAGAAAGCAGAGCCGCTCTCCATGACCTCCACGTCCTCCGCCTCGTCGTCCGGGTCGTCGTCCGGGTCGTCCTCCCCGTCCCGGGACTCCGCCTCCTACGGCGAGCTCCGCGCCGAGCTGGACGCCCTCACCACCGAGGCGTTCCGGCCCGAACTCGCCGACATCGACCGGCTCCCCACGCTCGACATCGCCCGGATCATGAACGGCGAGGACGAGACCGTCCCCGCCGCCGTCGCCGCACAGCTTCCGCGGATCGCCGCCGCCATCGACGCCACCGCCGAGCGGATGTCCCGCGGCGGCCGGCTCGTCTACGCCGGCGCGGGCACGGCGGGACGCCTCGGCGTCCTGGACGCGAGCGAGTGCCCGCCGACCTTCAACACCGACCCGGCCGAGGTCATGGGCCTGATAGCGGGCGGACCCGACGCCATGGTCACGGCGGTCGAGGGCGCCGAGGACAGCAAGGAGCTGGCCGCCGCCGACCTGGACGCGTTGCGGCTGACCGCCGACGACACGGTGGTCGGGATCTCCGCATCGGGCCGTACGCCGTACGCCGTGGGCGCGGTGGAGCACGCCCGCACCCGCGGCGCGCTCACCATCGGTCTCTCCTGCAACGCGGGCAGCGCGCTCGGCGGGGCCGCCGACCATGGCATCGAGGTCGTCGTCGGCCCCGAACTGCTCACCGGATCAACCCGGTTGAAGGCCGGTACGGCGCAGAAGCTGGTCCTCAACATGATCTCGACGATCACCATGATCCGGCTCGGCAAGACCTACGGAAACCTGATGGTGGACGTCCGCGCCTCCAACGAGAAGCTGCGCGCCCGCTCGCGGCGGATCGTCGCACTGGCCACCGGGGCGTCCGACGAGGAGATAGAGGCCGCACTCGCCGCGACGGACGGAGAGGTGAAAAACGCGATCCTCACCATCCTCGGCGGGGTCGACGGCCCCGCCGCGGCGCGCCTCCTGACCGAGAGCCAGGGCCATCTTCGCGCAGCCCTGCAGTCGGCCCGTACGCACTGAACGTCCCCCGGCACGCCCCGGGCACCCCCGCACCCCCGCACCCCCCCACAGCAAGGGCCCACGCACATGCCCGACGAGAAGAACAGCGCCATCGCCGCCGCCATCCTCCCCCTGGTCGGCGGCGCCCGGAATGTCACCTCCGTCGCCCACTGCATGACCCGGCTCCGCCTCGGTCTGCGCGACCCCTCCCTCGTACGGGAAGAGGAGCTGAAGGCCCTCCCGGCCGTACTGGGCGTGGTCGAGGACGACACGTACCAGATCGTGCTGGGCCCGGGCACGGTCGCCCGCGTCACCCCGGAGTTCGAGGCGCTGGTGGCTTCCGCGCCGGGGACCACGGAAGATCTGGCCGACCGGGGCGCGGCCATCAAGGCCGCCAGGTCGGCCAGGAACTCCACCCCGTTCAAGCTCTTCCTGCGCCGTATCGCCAACATCTTCGTGCCGCTGATCCCGGCACTCATCGGCTGCGGCATCATCGCCGGGCTGAACGGCGTCGTGATCAACATGGGATGGCTGCCCGCCGTCGTCCCCGCCCTCACCGCCATGGCCGCCGGCTTCATGTCGCTGATCGCGGTCTTCGTCGGCTACAACACGGCGAAGGAGTTCGGCGGCACGCCGGTGCTCGGGGGCGCGGTCGCCGCGATCATCGTCTTCCCCGGCATCGCGAACATCGAGGCCTTCGGCCAGAAGCTCTCCCCCGGCCAGGGCGGAGTGCTGGGCGCACTGGGCGCGGCGGCCCTCGCGGTGTACGTCGAGAAATGGTGCAGGCGCTGGGTCCCCGAGGCCCTGGACGTGCTGGTCACACCGACCCTCACCGTCCTGGTCTCCGGACTGGTCACCGTCTTCGGCCTGATGTTCGTGGCCGGTGAGGTCTCCACCGCGATCGGCGACTTCGCCAACTGGCTGCTGGCCGGCGGCGGCGCCGGCGCGGGCTTCGTCCTCGGCGGCCTGTTCCTCCCGCTCGTCATGCTCGGCCTGCACCAGGCGCTGATCCCGATCCACACGACGCTGATCGAGCAGCAGGGCTTCACCGTCCTGCTGCCGATCCTCGCGATGGCGGGCGCGGGCCAGGTCGGCGCGGCGGCCGCGGTCTACGTCCGCCTCCCGCACAACACCTCGATCCGCACCACCATCAAGTCCGCACTCCCGGCCGGTTTCCTGGGCGTCGGCGAGCCGCTGATCTACGGCGTCTCGCTGCCACTGGGCCGCCCGTTCGTCACGGCCTGCGTGGGCGGGGCGTTCGGCGGCGGCTTCGTCGGCCTGTTCAACATGCTCGGCGACACGGTCGGCTCCACGGCGATCGGCCCCTCGGGCTGGGCCCTGTTCCCGTTGCTCGACGGCAACAGGGGGTTGGGCGAGACGGTGGCGGTGTACGCGGGCGGGCTGGTGGTGGGTTACGTGGTGGGCTTCCTGGCGACGTACTGGTTCGGCTTCACGGGGCCGATGCTGGCCGAGCTGAACGCGAAGGATCAGCCCCTCCGGCGTTCGAGGAGCGGGGTCGGGGGCGGAGCCCCCATTGAGGAAGGGGCGGGCAGGGGCTGAATCGATGTGCGGCCCCGCCGCCCCCGTCGGGGGGCCTTCACAGCGTCCCCGCGGACCTCCTGCGTCGCGCCAGCACCCGTGCGTACAGCAGATGCGCCACGGCCTCGCCCGCCACCAGCAGAACGACCAGCCAGGGGGCCAGATGCTCCCCGAAGAGGACGACAAGGACGGGTACGCCGACCCCGGGCACGGCCCAGACCGCGACGCTGCGCACCGGTCGCCCGTAGCGCAGCGCGATGCCCGCATGGGACGCGTGATAGAGGGCGAGCCCGCCGGCTAGGGCGATGACGGCGCCCATGGGCAGATGGTCGTGCCCGGCTTCCTCGACGGCGGTGGCCAGCCCGGCGGCCATGCAGATCACCGCCCCCGTGACGAAGAAGTGCAGGAATCCGGCCACGTCACGCGCCAGCAGATACGCCTCACGCCCCCGCGCGGCACTGAGCACCATCTCGGCGGACGCGGCCCCGAACTCGAAGTACGACCACCACAGGGCCGCGAGCAGCACAAAGCCGATCAGCGCCACGACACCGGCCGTGGCCGTCCACGCCTCGTCCGTGGAGGTGATCAGGGCGAGCACGGACTCACCGAGAACGATGATCACGAAGAGTCCGACCCGCTCGACGAGATGCCCGGTGTGCAGCTGCCGGGGAACGCCCTGGCCCCGGGCGGAGAGCAGCAGGATCATCTCCGCGACGAGGAGGGCCGCCCACATGACGTACCGCCACGGCGAGGGAACGAGCGCGGAGATGCCCCAGAGCACTCCGGAGCCCAGGCAGTAGCTCAGCGGCCGCCAGCGCGGGACCCGTTCGGGCTCCGGAAAGCGCGTGGCGGGCCACCACAGCCCGAGCAGTACGAGCCGCGTCCCCGCATAGCCGAGGGCATAGGCGGGCCCCCGGTCACCACCGGCCTCGGGAACGGCGGCCGCCATGACGGCGATACAGAGCATCGCGGTGAGCATGAGCAGCCGTCGCCGCGCGCTGTCGTCCTCGAAGAGATTCGCGGACACGGTCAGGTTGATCCACAGCCACCACGGCGGGAAGTACAGCGCGAGGAACACGGCGAAGTCCCGGAGCCCCGGGTCCCCGTGGAGGGAGTGGGAGAACTGCGCGGCGAGCGCGACGAAGACGAGGTCGAAGAAGAGTTCCAGCCACGCGGCATGTCGGCTGTCGTGACTTCCGGTCGTGGGGGTGGTGGTCACGGCCATCGGGGCCCTCCCAAGGACTGACGCATTCCGGCCGCCCGCGCGGGGCTGGAGAGCATCAGATCACGGAAGCCCACCGCCCCGAGAGAGCGGCTGTCCCCCGGACCGCCGCCTTCCCTGGCCCTGAAAGGTCGCTCACCCCGCGGCGGTCCGCAGAAACCGGACCGACGCCGTCCCGCTCCCGGACCCCGTCGGCATCACCCTCGACACCGAGAAGCTCAAGGACTACGCCCGCTGAGCCACCCCGGGAGTCCCGCCCGCCTACAGGCTGAGCGCGTCCTCCGCGTTGCTCATCCAGGCAGTCACGGAGTTCTTGTCGGGCGACACGTACAGGCCGGGAGTCGAGGCCTTGAGCGGCTTCTGCTCCAGGTCGGACTCGGTGTTCATGGTCATGGCGATCGAGTTGACGGTCTTGCCCTTGCCGTCGTCGGCGCCGCCCATGAGGCCGGCGTAGGCCGACTCGCCGGGCTTGAGCCTGAGCGCGTCCTCGATCCCTGGGGCCTTTCCGCGCTCCGTCGCCGCGCCGTCCAGGTCGCCGAAGGTGACGATCGGGTGGCCCAGCACCTTGCACGGCTTGCCGCTCTTGTTGGTGATCTTCAGCAGGTAGCTGCCGGTCGTGGGCTCCGCCAGGTTCGCGGTGAACGTCACGTCGTACGTGCTGCACGGAAAGACGGCGTAGTCGGGGTCGGCCGACGAACCGTCATCGCCGCCGGACGAGCCCTTGCCCGGGGACTTGGACGGGGACTTGGGCGGGGTTGCCGGCTTCGACGGGGTCACGGGCTTCGACGGGCCGGCGGTCGCCTTGTCGGCTCCGCTCGGCTTCCCTCCCGAACCATCGGCTGCGGGCTCACAGGCCGTCAGGGCCAGTGCCGATACGGCGGCGAGCGCGACGGCCCTGCGAACGTTGGTCCTCATCTGATGTCCCCCCGAGTGAGAAGCGCGAGTGTGCGCTGACAGAGCACGAGCTTCCCGTACGACCTTCACGGATTGGTGACGGCGTCTTGCCGAAACCACCACGAAAGCGCGCGCCGGCCGAGAGGCGTTTCTCAGAAACCGTTATGGCGTCGTCCTCAGCCGCTCTCCCACATGCCGGACCGACCGGCCGAGTACGGATGAGAGCGGAGACTCCATGCACCACCGAGACGAGGACACCCGGTTCCTGGACCCGGCGACCGGCCGCGACAGCGCGCGTGAGGGCCGGGGCGGACGACGGAGAGCGGGCGCGGGGCGCCACGGGCGTCGGGGCCGGGCAGGCGGTCTGCCGATGGCCGCAATCGCGGCCGGCACCGTCGCGGTCGCGGTCGTCGCGGGCGGAGTCTTCGCCCTGAGCGGCAGCGACGAAAACTCCGCCAGTACCCGGGCAGCAGCTTCCGTGCAGCAGGCGCCTGTGGATGCCTCCACAGGCGGCGCCTCGAAGGTTTCTCCCACTCCCACGGCATCCGCCCCGCCTTCCGCCGTTCCTTCCGCAACTGCCCGTAAAACAAAGAGCCCTATCGCCAAGCCCAGCGCCGCGGCCCGCCGCACGGCCGGGCCCGGGACTGCCCCCACGAAGCGCAGGCAGCAGTCAGCCCCGGCCGGTGCGGGCGCGAGCGCCCCCGCCGCGGGAACCCCTGCAACCGGTAAGGCCGCCGACTACGTCCAGCGGATCGCCGCCCTGGTCAACGCCGAACGCGCCAAGGCCGGATGCTCGCCCATGCGCGTCGACGGCCGGGTTCAGGCCGCCGCCCAGGCGCACGCCGACGACATGGCAGCCCGCAACTACTACGAGCACGTCAGCCCGGAGGGGCGGCATGCCGACGACCGGATGAAAGCCGCCGGCTATCCCGCCGGCAAGTGGGGGGAGAACATACACAAAGGACCCAAGGACCCGGTATCCGCGATGCGTGACTGGATGAACAGCCCCGGGCACCGCGACAACATACTGGACTGCGGGTTCAAGGATCTCGGCGTCGGCGTGAACTTCAGCGCGAACGGCCCCTGGTGGGTTCAGAACTTCGGCGGCTGACCGGCGGCCGAGCGTCGAAGCACCCTGACGGACGGTGCGGGCTCAGGCCGGCGCGGCGAGGTTCTGGACCCACACCGTCCCGTCGGGACCGGGTACGGCCGCCACGCCGGTGTCCCGGTACTGGCAGTCGAGCATGTTCTCCTGATGGATCGAGCCGTCCATCCAGTCACCGACCACTGTCTTGGGTTCGCCGGGACCCTGGTCCAGATTCTCGGCCCACGGGCCCACTTCGTATCCGGCTGCCGAGATCCGCGCGTCGGCGTGCCGTCCCTCCGGGTCGGCATGGTCGAAGTAGCCACGCGCCACCATGTCCTTGGCGTGCTTGCGGGCCGCGGCGCTGAGTCGCGGATCGATCCGCAGCGGCGCGCAGCCGGCCTCGGCACGCCGGGAGTTGACCAGCGCGGTGAGGCGTTCCTCGAGGCTCGCCGCGGACGGGGAGGGCTTGAGCGGCTTCGGGGACTTCGGGGGCTTCGGTACGGCTGAGGCGGTGGGACTCGGTGTGGGTGCCGGACTGGGGCTGCGGGTGGGTTTCGGGGCCGTCGCCGCGGGTGGAGCCGCCACCGGGGCCCGGTCGGCCGGAGCCTTCGCCGTGGGCCACACCAGGGCGAGGAGGAGTCCGGCGACCACGACCCCGCCGACCACCGCCGCCGTCACGGCTTTCAGCCCTCCGCCCGTTGCTCCCAGCCCTCCGCCTGCCCCGCCGGCCGGGTCCCCGGGCTGCCCCGTCCCGGCGAAGTCCCCGTGGCCGGCCGCGCCGAACTGGCCGAGCGGAACGGGAGGGTAGCCGTCGAGCGGGACCACCATCGCCATGCCGGCCAGCAGTCCCTCTGCGGGTACGAGATTCGACCAGTGCCCCGAGCAGCCGGCGCACCCGCGGACATGTCTGGCGATTCGCTTGCGCCACACAGGCGAGGGCTGCCCGTCCCAGGCCGCGGTGACGTCGGCCAGTTCGGAGCAGCACGGCTCGGTGGCCAGCGCACGGGCGACGACGCGGCCCAGTTCCAGTTGGGTCTTCATCCGCTGGATGCGGACCGCGGCGTGCTGCGGAGTGACGCCCATCGCCCCGGCCAGTTCGGCACGGTTCAGTTGTCCCGCGGCCTCCTGCCACCACAGGGCCAGCAGTTCACGATCGCTCTCGTCCAGCCAGCGGGTGGCCTCGGCGACCTCTCGGCGCTGTCCGGACAGCCCCAGACGCAGGATGGTGAGATCCACGAAGTCACCGGTCGGGTCGGCGGTCTCCGCCACGCGGTCCAGCGGGGCTGTCGCCGTCTGCTGCTGGAGCGTCCAGCGCCGGCGTATCTGGTTCATCGCGATCGCGACCAGCCAGGAGCGGAAACGGGAGGGATCGCGCAGCCCGCCGAGTCCGTCGAGTGCGCTGAACATGGTCTCCTGCACCACGTCGTCGACGTCCGCGTGGCCGTCCAGTGCCCGGCCGACGATGTTGTAGACAAGGGGAAGGTAGTCGGCGACCAACCGCTCCCGGGCCTGCTGGTCCCCCGCCCTCGCATCCGTCACCAGTTCCGGACGGTACTTGTCGTCCCTGCGCATACGTGCCCTCGCCCATTGCCTGTTCGACCCCGTCGCTCAGGGTCCTGCCCCAAGGAGACCCGTCGGCGCCGATCGGATAACACAAACACGCCCCAGCCCTCGCCGGGCCCGGAACCTGAAACGCCCGAGGGCGGTACCCCCCTGGGAGTGGGGGTACCGCCCTCGGTCAGGACCGGGTCCGAGCCGTCAGGCTCAGAAGTCCATGTCACCGCCCGGCATGCCGCCCGGAGCGGCGGCGCCCGCCTTCTCCGGCTTGTCGGCGATGACGGCCTCGGTGGTCAGGAACAGCGCCGCGATGGAGGCCGCGTTCTGCAGGGCAGAGCGGGTCACCTTCGCGGGGTCGATGATGCCCTCGGCGATCATGTCGACGTACTCGCCGGTCGCGGCGTTCAGACCGTGGCCGACAGCCAGGTTGCGCACCTTCTCGACCACGACGCCGCCCTCGAGACCACCGTTGACGGCGATCTGCTTGAGCGGGGCCTCCAGCGCGAGCTTCACGGCGTTGGCGCCGGTCGCCTCGTCGCCCTCGAGGTCGAGCTTCTCGAAGACCGAGGAAGCCTGGAGCAGAGCCACGCCACCACCGGCGACGATGCCCTCCTCGACGGCCGCCTTCGCGTTGCGAACGGCGTCCTCGATGCGGTGCTTGCGCTCCTTGAGCTCCACCTCGGTCGCGGCACCGGCCTTGATGACGGCCACGCCGCCGGCCAGCTTCGCGAGGCGCTCCTGGAGCTTCTCACGGTCGTAGTCCGAGTCGGAGTTCTCGATCTCGGCACGGATCTGGTTGACGCGGCCGGCGACCTGGTCGCTCTCACCGGAGCCGTCGACGATCGTGGTCTCGTCCTTGGTGATGACGACCTTGCGGGCGCGGCCCAGCAGGTCCAGGCCGGCGTTCTCGAGCTTGAGACCGACCTCCTCGGAGATGACCGTGCCGCCCGTGAGGATGGCGATGTCGTTCAGCATCGCCTTGCGGCGGTCGCCGAAGCCCGGGGCCTTGACGGCGACGGACTTGAAGGTGCCACGGATCTTGTTCACGACGAGCGTGGACAGAGCCTCGCCCTCGACGTCCTCGGCGATGATCAGCAGCGGCTTGCCGGACTGCATGACCTTCTCCAGCAGCGGAAGGAGGTCCTTCACGTTGCTGACCTTGGAGTTGACGATCAGGATGTACGGGTCGTCGAGCGACGCCTCCATACGCTCCATGTCGGTGGCGAAGTACGCCGAGATGTAGCCCTTGTCGAAGCGCATACCCTCGGTGAGCTCCAGCTCCAGACCGAAGGTCTGGGACTCCTCGACGGTGATGACGCCTTCCTTGCCGACCTTGTCCATCGCCTCGGCGATGAGCTCGCCGATCTGGGTGTCGGCGGCGGAGATGGAGGCCGTCGAAGCGATCTGCTCCTTGGTCTCCACGTCCTTGGCCTGCTCCAGCAGGGCGCCGGAGACGGCCTCGACGGCCTTCTCGATGCCGCGCTTGAGGGCCATCGGGTTGGCGCCGGCCGCCACGTTGCGCAGGCCCTCGCGGACGAGCGCCTGGGCGAGAACGGTCGCGGTGGTCGTACCGTCACCGGCGACGTCGTCCGTCTTCTTGGCGACTTCCTTGACCAGCTCGGCGCCGATCTTCTCGTACGGGTCCTCGAGCTCGATCTCCTTGGCGATGGAAACACCATCGTTGGTGATCGTGGGGGCGCCCCACTTCTTCTCGAGGACGACGTTGCGGCCCTTGGGGCCAAGGGTGACCTTGACGGCGTCGGCGAGCTGGTTCATCCCGCGCTCGAGACCGCGCCGTGCCTCCTCGTCGAACGCGATGATCTTGGCCATGTGAAGTGGTCCTCCCGGACTGGGGTGGATTCTCCGGACCGCGCTGGCGCCCGCGACGGACGGCCTGAGAGCCGTGCGGTTCCTTGCCCCGCCGACCCTTCGGGCCTCACCGACCCGGTCCTTAAGCTGTCACTCTCACCTGCAGAGTGCTAACGCCAATGATTAGCACTCGACCCAGGAGAGTGCAAGCGGCTCGAAGAGCCTCGATGAGGGGTGGTGGTCGGGCGACGGGCGGGCGCAAGCGGCTCCGACACATCGTGGACACGGCCGGGGACGCACGAAGGGCCCGCATCCCCCTAGGATGCGGGCCCTTCGCCGTGAGTGTGTCGCGTGAGTGCGTCGGTGGCCGATCGCGCCGAGATCAGACGGCGAGCTTGACCATGTCCGCCTGCGGCCCCTTCTGGCCCTGCGAGATCTCGAACTCGACCCGCTGACCCTCTTCAAGGGTGCGGTATCCGTCCATCTGGATCGCGCTGTAGTGGACGAAAACATCCGCACCACCGTCGACCGCGATGAAGCCGTACCCCTTCTCCGCGTTGAACCACTTGACGGTGCCCTGAGCCATGCCTAACTCCCCTATTACTGGCCCTTGCACAGGACCGCACTTCGCGGACCCGGGTCAGACCTCACCCTCCCGACAGGAAGGAGAGTGTGCGCCGGAACGCGTCGACCGCGGCTGAATGTATCTGCCCAACTGCCCTCTGCAACAGGTCAATCAGACGAGAAATCTGGGCACGCGCGATCGGATGATTGAACAGAATTCAAGAAATTCCGGGGCAAGTCGGGCCCGGCAAATGGCACTTACGAGTGCATTTCGATCGAACACATTGGCTGCTTCTTGATGGGCCAGGGCGCATTCTCATATGCGGTCGGCACAGGCAGCGGAGGGGGCTTCCCCAACTGTACCGCGCTCAACCATAGAGAATTGCCCCCTCCGCTTCTCTTGCGGAGGGGGCAATTCTACTGACGCTGGGTGACTCAGCCGCCGGCGACGGCGGGAATGATCGAAACGCCCGCACCGTCCGGGGTCGCCGTCTCGAGACCCTGCTCGAAACGGACGTCGTCGTCGTTCACGTACACGTTCACGAAACGGCGCAGCTTGCCCTGGTCGTCCAGGACGCGCGCGGCGATGCCCGTGTGGTTCTTCTCCAAGTCCGCGATCACCTCGGAGAGCGTCGCGCCCTCCGCCGGGACCTCGGCCTGACCGCCCGTGTACGTACGGAGAATGGTGGGGATGCGGACGTTCACGCTCATGGTGTTCTGCCTTCCGTAGGTAGTCAGCGGGCCAGGCCGGCGTCGCGGAACGCCTCGAGGCTCGGGCGGATGGTCGCCGTGGGGCCGGTCGTCGGGGCAACGGCGTCGAGGGTCTTGAGACCGTCGCCGGTGTTGAGCACGACCGTGGTGAGCGCCGGGTCGAGCAGGCCCTGCTCGATCAGTTTCTTCGCCACGCCCACGGTCACGCCACCCGCGGTCTCCGCGAAGATTCCCTCGGTCCGCGCGAGCAGCTTGATCGCGTCGACGACCTGCTCGTCATTGACGTCCTCGACCGCGCCGCCCGTGCGGCGCGCGATGTCCAGTACATAGGGGCCGTCGGCGGGGTTGCCGATGGCCAGCGACTTGGCGATGGTGTTCGGCTTCTGCGGCCGTACGACATCGTGCCCGGCCTTGAAGGCCGTCGACACCGGAGAGCAGCCCTCGGCCTGGGCGCCGAAGATCTTGTACGGCTTGTCCTCGACCAGGCCGAGCTTGATCAGCTCCTGCAGTCCCTTGTCGATCTTCGTGAGCTGCGAGCCGGAGGCGATCGGGACGACGATCTGGTCGGGCAGCCGCCAGCCGAGCTGCTCGCAGATCTCGTACGCCAGCGTCTTGGAACCCTCGCCGTAGTACGGGCGGAGGTTGACGTTGACGAAGCCCCAGCCCTCGCCCAGCGGGTCGCCGATGAGCTCGGAGCAGAAGCGGTTGACGTCGTCGTAGTTGCCCTCGATGCCGACCAGCTCGCCGCCGTACACCGCGGCCATGACGACCTTGCCCTGCTCCAGGTCGTGCGGGATGAACACGCAGGACCGGAAGCCCGCCCGGGCGGCGGCCGCGCCCACCGCGCCGGCGAGGTTGCCGGTGGAGGAGCAGGAGAGAGTCGTGAAGCCGAAGGCGCGGGCGGCCTCGACGGCGATCGCGACGACACGGTCCTTGAAGGAGTGCGTCGGGTTGCCGGAGTCGTCCTTGATGTACAGGCCGCCGGTGACGCCCAGCTCACGGGCGAGATTGTCGGCCTTGACGAGCTTGGTGAAGCCGGGGTTGATGTTCGGCTTCTCGGCCACGTCGGCGGGGACGGGCAGCAGCGGGGCGTAGCGCCAGATGTTGTTCGGACCCGCTTCGATCCGCTTCCTCAGCGCCTCGGGGTCGTCCGCCGGCAGGTCGTAGGCGACTTCCAGCGGCCCGAAACAGGAGGCACAGGCGAAGATCGGGCCGAGGTCGAAACGCTCTCCGCACTCGCGGCACGAGAGCGCCGCGGCGGGACCGAGGTTCACGGGGGTGGTGCTTGCGACAGTCTGCACAGCCATGGTGGCGAGGCCCTTTCTCCTCATCTTCCTCGCGGCGCATTTCGCCACGAGACGGAATTGGCACCTTCCCCACCGTGACCTCGCGGTCGGCGGGAGGGTTGCCGGGGCTTCAACGGGCCGTTCCCTCTGCCCCTCTGGATGAGCGGTATTCGATTGTCAGCGTGATGACCCCCGGCATGCGACGGTCATCTGCGTTGTTCAAGACTGTAACCGAAGGCCTGGATGGTTGAGATAGTCGTCCGAACCGCGAGACGGATCACAGGATCTCGATGTCAGAGGGAGACCCGCACGTGCTGGAAGAGGTGGAACGCTGGCTGAGCAGGCGTTCCTGGTCCCTGGCCGACCGCCCGCTCGGCCGGCTGATGGCCGCCAAGCGCGGCAGCACCATCAGCGTCGTCCTGCCCGCGCTCGACGAGGAGGAGACGGTCGGCGAGATCGTTTCCGTGATCCGGCGTGAGCTGATGGAGACCGTGCCGCTCGTCGACGAGCTGGTCGTCGTGGACTCGGGGTCGAGCGACCGCACGGGCGAGGTGGCCGCGGCGGCTGGGGCGCGCGTGGTGCACCGGGACGCGATCCTGCCCCGGATTCCCGCGGTCCAGGGCAAGGGCGAGGTGCTGTGGCGCTCGCTGATGGTCACCAGCGGCGACATCGTCTGCTTCGTCGACGCGGATCTGCGCGAGTTCTCGGCCGATTTCGTCTCCGGGATCGTGGGGCCGCTGCTGACCGACCCGGATGTGCAGTTCGTCAAGGCGATGTACGACCGGCCGCTGGGCGAGAGGGCAGGTCAGGGCGGGCGCGTGACGGAGCTGGTGGCGCGGCCGCTGCTGAATCTGCACTGGCCGCAGCTCGCCGGGTTCGTCCAGCCGCTGGGCGGGGAGTACGCGGTGCGGCGCTCGCTCCTTGAGCGGCTGCCCTTCCCCGTGGGTTACGGAGTGGAGCTGGGCCTGCTCGTCGACGCACTGCACACGGTCGGTCTGGACGCGCTGGCGCAGGTGGACGTCGGCTCGCGCAAGCACCGCCACCAGGACGGTCAGGCGCTGGGACGGATGGCCGCGGCGATCTACCGGACCGCCCAACTGCGCCTGTCCAGGGGTCATTTGGTGCGGCCTGCGCTCACGCAGTTCGAGCGGGCCGAGGGGGGCTTCGTACCCCGGACACATGCGGTGGACACGCAGGAGCGGCCTCCGATGCGCGAGATCGGCGAGTACGCGGCGAGGCGAGCGGCGTGAGCACGCACAGTGACACGCCGGGTGGCGCACCTAGGTCCTGTCCGGTCGATCAGGCCGGATCAGTGAGCGGGGTCTGGCGTGGTGCATCGCAAGGCGGAGGAAGGAGCCGACGCGGAGCGTCGGCGACTGACGACAACGCAGCGAGGTGCCGTGCCAGGGCACGCGAGCCCGGCAAGATCGGCCGGACAGGGCCTAGTGGCGCAGTCCGGCCGTACGCACGTTTGAGGGTTTACCGGAAGGGCTAGGTTTCGGCACATGGTCTCCGAGCAGCCTGCCGCCCAGGTCCTAGTCGCCTCGAACCGCGGCCCGGTCACATACACACGTCAGCAGGACGGTTCGCTGGACGCCCGCCGGGGCGGAGGCGGCGTGGTCTCCGGCCTCTCCGCGATCGACTCCGAATCGGACTCGGTGTGGGTCTGCGCCGCTCTCGGCGACGGCGATCGCGAGGCCGTACGGCGCGGGGTGGCCGAGCCCGGGGTGCGGATGCTCGACATCGACGCCGGGGTGTTCGCCGACGCGTACAACGGGATCGCGAACTCGGTGCTGTGGTTCGTCCACCACATGCTCTACCAGACGCCGCTGGAGCCGGTCTTCGACGCGGAGTTCCGCCGCCAGTGGGCCTCCTACGAGGCGTACAACCACGCCTTCGCCGATGCGCTGGCCGAGGCGGCCGCGCCGGGCGCGGCCGTTCTGGTGCAGGACTACCACCTGGCGCTGGTGCCCCGGATGCTCCGCGCCCACCGCCCGGACCTGCGCATCGGCCACTTCTCGCACACGCCGTGGGCCCCCGTCGACTACTTCCGGATGCTGCCCGACGACATCGCGGCCCAACTGCTCGGCGGCATCCTCGGCGCCGACCGGGCCGCCTTCCTCACCCACCGCTGGGCCGAGGCCTTCACCGACTGCTGCCACACCGTGCTGGGCCCCGGCATCCCCTCGGGCACCCGGATCGGAGTGCACGGCCTCGGCGCGGACGCGGACTTCCTGCGGGAGCGCGCGCACCGGCCCGACGTGGAGGAGCGGCTGGCCGCGCTTCGCGAACAGGTGGGCCCGGGGAGAAAGACGATCGTGCGCGTGGACCGCACCGAGCTGTCCAAGAACATCGTGCGCGGGCTGCTCGCCTACCGGCACCTCCTGGACACCAGGCCCGAGTGGCGCGAGCGGGTCGTCCATGTCGCCTTCGCGTACCCCTCGCGGCAGGACCTGGCCGTCTACCGGGATTACACGGCGGAGGTCCAGCGCGTCGCCGACGAGATCAACTCCACCTACGGAACGGCGACTTGGAGCCCGGTCGTCCTCCATGTGAAGGACGACTTCGCCCGCTCCCTGGCCGCGTACCGTCTCGCGGACGTCGCCCTGGTCAACCCGATCCGGGACGGTATGAACCTGGTCGCCAAGGAGATCCCGGTCGTCTCGGACGACGGCTGCGCGCTGGTGCTGTCGCGCGAGGCGGGGGCGCACGAGGAGCTGGGTGAGGACGCGGTCACGGTCAATCCGTACGACGTGACGGGCACCGCCGACGCGCTGCACGCGGCGCTGACGATGCCCCACGACGAACGGGCCCGGCGCACCAAGCGGCTGGCGGCCGCGGCGACCGCGCTGCCGCCGCAGCAGTGGTTCCTCGACCAGCTACAGGCGCTGCGCGAGGGTTCCTAGGAATTCGACGACGGCCGCCGGACCCGGCAGCAGCAGGTCCGCGCGGTCCGCGACCTCCGGCACCTCCGCGCTGCCGCTGCACACCAGCAGGCCGGGGATGCCGTCCGAGCGGAGCTTCTCCACGGCGGCGAAGGCGGGCAGGTCGCCGAGGTCGTCCCCGGCGTACAGGACCGCTTCGGCCTCCACTTCGCGTACGTACTCGGCAAGGGCCACGCCCTTGTCCATGCCCGGCGGGCGCAGCTCCAGGACCATGCGGCCCGGCTCGACGATCAGTCCGTGCCGGGCGGCGAGCTCGCCGAGCGGATCGCGCAGGGCGTCGAAGGCGGCCTGCGGGTCGGCGGCGCGGCGCGTGTGGACCGCGACGGCCTGGCCCTTCTCCTCGATCCAGGCGCCGTGCCAGGCTCCGATGTCGTCGAGGAATCCGGGCAGTTCGGCGCGGGCGGCCGCGACGCCGGGGTGGGCGGCCGGGGTTTTGACCGTGCCGGACACGGCGTCCCAGCGCTCGGCGCCGTAGTGGCCGAGGACCACGAGGTGATCCAGGCCCGGCACTCCGGCGAAGCCGCCGTACCGTACGGCAACGCCCGCCGGGCGTCCGGTGATCACGGCGACCGACGCCACCCGTGGCGCGAGTGCGGCGAGCGCGGGGACGGTGCCGGGGTGGGCGCGGGCCTGTTCGGGGTCGGGCACGATCTCGGCGAGAGTGCCGTCGAAGTCGAGGCCGACGACGGTTCTGTGCGGCCGGTCCAGAATCGCGGCGAGACCGTCACGGCCGGCGGGAGTGGACGGCGTCGGCAGGGAATGCGCGTACGGGGAGCTGCCCATGCCCCCGACCCTATCGGCGACTTCGTCTGTCGTCCCTGACTCGGCGGAGCCGGTTGACCGTGACGGGGTCGTGGGCGAGGGCGCGCTCATCGTCGATGAGGGCGTTGAGCAGCTGGTAGTAGCGGACCGGGGAGATGCCGAGCTGCTCCCTGATGGCGCGCTCCTTGGCGCCGGGTCCCGGCCAGGAGCGGTGCTCCATGGCCAGAACGGCGCGGTCGCGCTCGGAGAGCGTCTGGTCGTCGGTCATACGATCCAACATATCGGCGGGCGGTCGATGCGGTCTGCGAACTACTCGGCGTTCTCGGCGGCGGAGGCGGCGCGGCCGATCCGGCCGAGGACTGCCGCCGGGCTGGCGTCGGGCTCCACGGCCTTGCCGATGTTCTTCTTGATGTTCTCGCTCACAGCCGCCCACGAGGTCTTGCCGACCGGCGGAAGCACCGAGGTGGGCAGCTCCACCAGGAACGCCCTGAGGGCCTTGTGCTCGGGGTCGGCGGCCATCGCCTCGGACGCGGAGACCGTCACCGGCAGCAGGTCGTTCTGGCCCGCGAAGTCGAGGACGTTCTTGTCGCTGAAGACGAAGTCCAGGAACGTGCCGATCTCGGCGCGGTGGCCGTTCTGCTTGAAGCCCATGATCCAGTCGGCGACGCCCATCGCCGCCTTCGGCTTGCCGCTGGTGCCGGGCAGAGCCACCTTGCCGACGTCGATGTTGGCCGCCTCGGCCGCCTGCATCAGGGACGGGTGGCCGTTGAGCATGCCGACCTCGCCGCGCGTGAAGGCTGCGAAGGCGTCCTTGCGGTTCA
Source organism: Streptomyces sp. NBC_00885 (assembly GCF_045207475.1). Lineage (NCBI taxonomy): Bacteria > Bacillati > Actinomycetota > Actinomycetes > Kitasatosporales > Streptomycetaceae > Streptomyces > Streptomyces sp. NBC_00885. The sequence goes on along the minus strand of NZ_CP108796.1, from coordinate 4,594,677 downwards.
GCTTGCCGGGGGCGACAGGTCCGGTGAGCTTCTTGTCGACCAGGTTCGTCTTCAGCCAGGTGAAGGTGGCGATGTTCTGCTCGGAGTCGATGCCGTAGTTGCCGCTGGTGTCGGTGTACCCGTCACCGCCGCTGAGCAGCCACATCATGGTCTCGGCCTGGGCCTCCTCCGGCCCCAGCGGCAGCGCGAAGGGGTACTTCGCGTCGGTGTTGTCCTTCAGCTTCTCCGCGTCCTCGACGAGGTCGTCCCAGGTCTTGGGGTCGTTCTTGATCCCGGCCTCTTTGAAGAGCTTCTTGTTGTAGAAGAGCAGCCGGGTCGAGGCGACGAACGGCAGTCCGTACTGCACGCGCTTCATCTCGCCGGCGTCGGTGAGCGGCTGGAGGAAGTTGGACTGCACGGGTATGGAGAGCAACTGGTCGGCGGAGTACAGCTTGTCGGCCGCGGCGTAGTCGGCGTACGCGCCGATCTGGGCGATGTCGGGGGCCTTGCCGGCCTTGACCATCTCGCCGACCTTGCGGTCGATGTCGTTCCAGGACTCGATCTGGACGTCGATCTTGATGTCGGGGTTCGTCCTCTCGAACTCGGCGGCGAGATCAGCCCAGTACTTCTTGCTGCTCTGGCCGCCGGAGACGTCGTAGTCCGCCGCAACCAGCTTGAGGGTGACGTCGCCGGAACCGCTGGAGGTGCCACAGCCCGAGAGGGCCACCGTCATGCCCAGTGCGGCGAGTGCCGCGGTCAGACCCAAGAAGCGCTGATGCACAGCTCTTCGCCCCACCCTCTGCTGATTGGTTGCCCGTCTTGTCCCAGTCGGTCCCCCGCGACGTCCTGTGAGTTGGGCGCGATTTTCCGCCAACCGGAGGTATGAGGTCTACTCCAATCGGTATCGCTTCCGCAACGTCTGTCCCAAGGGGTGCGGGCATTGCCCGGGTACGCCGCGGGCTGCTAAGCACGTCCCTTGGCACGAAGTGGTCGATGCCGGTCCCGACTTACGCGTACGTCGCGAGGAGCCCAGTCGCATGTCCCGTACCGCAGAAGAGATTGCCACCCAGCCCGCCTGCTGGCGCCGAGCGGCGAAGGCCGCGGCCGCCTTCCCGGGACTGCCACAGCCGGGCGAGCGGGTCGCCGTCACCGGGTGCGGTACGTCCTGGTTCATGGCGATCGCGTACGCGGCGCTGCGGGAGGCGGCGGGGCAGGGCGAGACCGACGCGTTCGCCTCCTCGGAGTTCCCGGCGGGGAGGTCCTACGACCGTGTCGTCGCGATCACCCGCTCGGGCACGACGACGGAGGTCCTGGACCTGCTGACCGCGCTGCGCGGCAAGGTCCCGACGCTGGCCCTGACCGCGGACCCCAAGACCCCGGTCATGGACGCGGCGGACGAGGTGGCGGTGCTGGACTGGGCGGACGAGGAGTCGGTCGTCCAGACCCGTTTCGCCACAACGGCGCTCGCCTTCCTGCGGGCGGGTCTGGGTGACGTCCCCGGCGTGAAGTCGGTCACCGAGGCGGCGGTCGACGCAGAGCTGGCGATCACGGAGCCGCTGCCGGAGGCGGTGGTGGGCGCGGAGCAGTGGACGTTCCTGGGCCGCGGCTGGACGTACGGGCTGGCGCTGGAGGCGGGCCTGAAGATGCGCGAGGCGGCGGGTGCGTGGACGGAGTCGTACCCCGCGATGGAATACCGCCACGGCCCGATCTCCATCACCGGCCCCGGCCGCGTGACCTGGGTCTTCGGCCCGCTCCCGGAGGGCCTGTCGCTCGACGTGTCCCGCGTGGGCGGCACGCTGGTGGCCCGTCAGGAGACGGACCCTCTGGCCGACTTGATCCGCGCGCAGCGGCTGGCGGTGACGCTGGCGGAGTCGAAGGGCTTCGACCCGGACAGGCCGAGGAATCTGACGCGGAGCGTGATTCTGAGCTGAGGGGGTTTGGGGGTTCGGGGTACGCCGGTGCCGTGGGGCGCGGGTCTTGGGGGTCCGTTGCGAGGGCCGACCGCGTGGCACGGGTTTGGCGGTCCGGGGTGCGCCGGTGCCGTGGGGCGCGGGATCCGGGTCGCCTCCGGGCTCGACTCCTCGGCGTCGGCGGCAATGAGGCGTCCGCATTGATCACCCGGTGTTGGCCGCCAATCGCCTGCGGGGACGACCCTGCACCGCCCCTCCCCACCGGACGGGCTGCGGTGCGCGGCGGTTCGCCCGCGAGACCCACCGCCGAGCAGCAACCACCAACGCTCCCTGGCCCACGCTCACCACGGACGCAGGGTCCAGCGGCTTCGCTGCGGAACACATGGAACGTCCCGCGAGCGAACCCCGGCGGACCCACCCTCGCGGGCACCGAAGCCGGCGGCGGCGCGGCGCGAAGCTGCCGCGAGAGGGCGGGCGCGGGCCCGCAGCGTCCGATCCGCGGCGAAGCCGCCGGAGCTCCGGGGCGTGGGGGCGTCAGCCCCCACTGACCATCCCCCAAGGGGTCTGGGGGCGCAGCCCCCAGGTTCGGGAAAGGGCGGGGTGGGGGACAAAACCGTTCCGCCGTTTGTATGGGCGCGCAACAATCCGGCGTAGTGGACTAGACCTTTCCCGCGTTCACCCGCCAGACTGTCCACGTGAGACACGTCATCGCCCTCGATGTGGGCGGCACCGGCATGAAGGCCGCCCTCGTCGCCCCCGACGGCACCCTGCTGTACGAGGCCCGTCGCGCCACCGCGCGCCAGCGCGGGCCCGGCGCCGTCGTCGAGTCCATCCTCGGCTTCGCCGGCGAGCTACGCGCGTACGGCCAGGAGCACCTCGGCCACAGCGCCCTCGCCGCCGGCGTCGCCGTCCCCGGCATCGTCGACGCCGAGAACGGGATCGCCGTGTACGCCGCCAACCTCGGGTGGCGCGACGTACCGCTGCGCGACCTCCTGCGCGAGCGACTCGGCGCCCCCGTCGCCCTCGGCCACGACGTCCGTACCGGCGGCCTCGCCGAGGGCCGGATCGGCGCCGGCAAGGGCGCCGACCGGTTCCTGTTCGTGCCGCTGGGCACCGGGATCGCCGGAGCCATCGGCATCGCGGGCCGGATCGAGGCCGGGGCCCACGGATACGCCGGCGAGATCGGGCACATCGTCGTCCGCCCCGACGGCCCCGCCTGCGGCTGCGGCCAGCGCGGCTGTCTGGAGACCCTCGCCTCCGCCGCCGCGGTCACCCGCGCGTGGGCGACGGCAAGCGGCGACCCGGACGCCGACGCCGCCGACTGCGCGAAAGCCGTCGAGTCCGGAGACGCCCGCGCCCGGGAGGTCTGGCTCGACGCCGTCGACGCGCTCGCCGCCGGGCTCGTCACCGCGCTCACCCTGCTGGACCCCCGCACGCTGATCATCGGTGGCGGTCTCGCCGAGGCGGGGGAAACCTTGTTCACACCGCTGCGGGCCGCGGTCGAGGAGCGCGTCACGTTCCAGAAGCTGCCCGCCATCGTCCCGGCAGCCCTCGGGGACACCGCCGGATGCCTCGGCGCGGGGCTGCTCGCCTGGGATCTGCTCGCCACCGACTCGGAGGTAACCGCCTAATGGCCGACCGCATGGTTCTGACGGGCGCCCGGGTGGTGCTGCCGACCGGGATCGTCGAGAACGGACGGGTGATCGTCGAGGGCGCGAGGATCACCGGCGCCGCGGGCGCCGACGCGCCCGCCCTCGACCTCACCGGTCACTGGGTCGTGCCCGGCTTCGTCGACATCCACAACCACGGCGGCGGCGGCGCCTCCTTCACCTCCGGCAGCGCCGAGGACGTTCTGACGGGCGTACGGACCCACCGCGAGCACGGCACGACGACCCTCGTCGCCTCCACCGTCACCGGCGAGATGGACTTCCTCGCCCACCGCGCGGGCTTCCTGTCCGAGCTGGTCGAGCAGGGCGACCTCGCGGGCATCCACTTCGAGGGCCCCTTCATCTCCCCCTGCCGCAAGGGCGCTCACAGCGAGGAGCTGCTGCGCGATCCCGACCCGGCGGAGGTGCGCAAGCTCATCGACGCGGCCCGCGGTACGGCGAAGATGGTCACGCTCGCCACCGAACTCCCCGGCGGCATCGACTCCGTACGCCTCCTCGCCGAGCACGGCGTGATCGCCGCGATCGGTCACACGGACGCGACGTACGAGCAGACCGTCGAGGCGATCGACGCGGGCGCGAGTGTGGCGACTCATCTGTACAACGCGATGCCCGGCCTCGGTCACCGCGCGCCGGGACCGATCGCCGCGCTCCTGGAGGACGAGCGGATCACGGTCGAGCTGATCAACGACGGCACGCATCTGCACCCCGCCGCCCTCGAACTCGCCTTCCACCGCGCGGGTGCGGCCCGCGTCGCCTTCATCACCGACGCGATGGACGCGGCGGGCTTCGGCGACGGCCGCTACCAGCTCGGTCCGCTCGAGGTCGAGGTCAGGGAAGGCGTCGCCCGGCTGGTGGAGGGCGGGTCCATCGCGGGCTCGACGCTCACGCTGGACACGGCGTTCAGGCGCGCGGTCACCATCGACCGGCTACCGGTGGAGGACGTCGTCCAGGCCATTTCGGCCAATCCCGCCAAGCTGCTCGGCGTGTACGACACGGTCGGCTCGCTGGAGCCGGGCAAGGACGCCGACCTGGTCGTCCTCGACGCCGAGTTCACGCTGAAAGGCGTGATGCGCAAGGGCGAATGGGTGATTGAACCGCAAGTAGGGTGATTTCTACGCAAGTCACTCGGCGGTTGGCCAGGGGGTCTGGGCCAACCGCCTTCCGTTTGGCATGATCAGGGCCCGTACGAGCACGGCAAGCGCGTTCTGTGGGGTGTGTACTGGTGATCCTGACGGTCACGCTCAACACCGCCCTGGACATCACCTACCGGGTCCCCACGCTGACCCCGCACGCGAGCCACCGCGTCAGCGAGGTCCGCGAACGCCCGGGCGGCAAGGGCCTCAACGTCGCCCGCGTCCTGTCCGCGCTGGGCCACGAGAGCGTGGTCACCGGTTTCGCGGGCGGGCCCACCGGAGCCGTACTGCGCGAACTGCTGGCCCCGCTCGCACCGCGCGACGCGCTCGTCACCGTCGCGGGGACCACCCGCCGCACGATCGCCGTCGTCGACGACGCGAGCGGCGACACGACCCAGCTGAACGAGCCGGGACCCATCGTCACCCCCGAGGAATGGGCGACGTTCCTCACCTCGTACGACTCCCTGCTGCGCGGCGCCGGCGCCGTCGCCCTGTGCGGCAGCCTGCCGCCCGGCATCCATGTGGGCGCGTACGCCGAACTGATCCGCAGGGCACGCGGCGCCGGCGTCCCCGTACTCCTGGACACCAGCGGCGAACCGCTGCGCCGCGGCATCGCCGCCCGCCCCGACCTCGTCAAGCCCAACGCCGACGAGCTCGCGCAACTGACGGGCTCCCGCGAACCGCTGCGCGCCACCCGCGACGCCCGCCGACGGGGCGCGCACACCGTCGTCGCCTCGCTCGGCCCCGACGGCCTTCTCGCGGCCACCGCGGACGGCGTCTGGCAGGCGACCCCGCCGGCGCCGGTGAAGGGCAACCCGACGGGCGCGGGCGACTCGGCGGTGGCCGGGCTGCTCTCCGGCCTCGTGGAACAACTCCCGTGGCCGGACCTGCTCGCCCGCGCGGTGGCACTGTCGGCGGCGACCGTACTGGCCCCGGCGGCGGGCGAGTTCGACGCCGCGGCCTACGAGGATCTGCTGCCACTCATCGCGGTGACCGAGCTCGCGGCCGCGGCGTGAAAGCCCGCACACAGCGCACAATCGGGCCCAGCCGCCCGGGAATTGGGGTGCACCATGCCACTCGTCAGCACCGGTGAACTCGTCTCGGCCGCAGCGGCCGACGGGCGCGGCATCGCCGCCTTCAACGTCATCACCCTGGAGCACGCCGAGGCGATCGCCACCGGCGCCGAGCAGGCGGGTGCGCCCGCGATCCTGCAGATCTCCGAGAACGCCGTGAAGTTCCACGGCGGACAGCTCGCCGCGATCGCGGCCGCGGCGGCCGCCGTGGCCCACGCGTCGACCGCGCAGCTCGCCCTCCACCTCGACCATGTCGTCTCCCTGGACCTGTTGCGCTCGGCGGACGACGAGGGCTTCAGCTCGGTGATGTTCGACGCCTCGAAGCTGCCGTACGAGGAGAACGTGAGGGCCACGGCGGACGCGGTGCGCTGGGGCCACGAGCGCGGCATCTGGATCGAGGCCGAACTGGGCAAGGTCGGCGGCAAGGAGGGCGAGGCCCCGCTCGACGCCCACGCACCGGGCGTCCGCACCGACCCGGCCGAGGCTGCCGCCTACGTCGCGGCCACCGGTGTGGACGCCCTGGCGGTCGCGGTCGGCTCCTCCCACGCGATGACGCAGCGTACGGCCGCCCTGGACCACACCCTCATCGCCCGCCTGCGCGAGGCGATCCCCCTCCCGCTGGTGCTGCACGGCTCCTCGGGCGTCCCGGACGAGGAGATCCGCCGCGCGGTCGCCTCCGGCATGGTCAAGATCAACGTCGGCACGGCCCTGAACAGGGCCTTCACGGGCGCGGTCCGGGCCTTCCTGGAAACGGCCGACCCGTCGACGGTGGACCCCCGGAAATACCTCGCCCCGGCTCGCGCTGCGATGGCCGGGACGGTGGCGGGGTTCCTGACGCTGGTCAGTGGCTGATCAGCCTTCCTTGACCTCGAGCCAGTCGAGGATGACGTTGCACTGATTGCCCGCCTCGCAGGAGATCTTGAGCTCGTTCTCGCCCTTGTTCAGGTTGACCGGCGCCCAGGTGGTCTGCCAGTTCTTCTCCCAGGCCGGGTCCGTGGAGTGGATGAAGTTCTTCAGGCCCAGCGGGTTGGTGTTCGCCTTGCCGTTGACCGTCAGTGTGGCGTTGGCGTCCTGCGCGGGGATGGCGTAGCGCACGTACAGCCGGTACGCGCCCGCCTCCGCGATCTTGGCCTTCCAGGTGACCGAGGCGCCGACCGCGTTGAAGCCGGTCACAAACGCGCCTCCCGCACCCTCCGCGCCCTTGATGTCCTTCGCCAGCGCGGCCGGCGCACCCAGCTGCAGCGTCGCCGCGTCCTGCTTCGGCAGGGGCTCCTGCGGGTCCTTGGAGGTGGAGGGCCCGTCGCTCGGCTTGACCGACTGGCCCGCGCTCGTGCCGCCGTCGCCGCCGGACTGGCCGCCCGCCTTGTCGTCCTCGCCGCCGCTCGTGATCAGTGCCGCCGCGATGCCGATCACGACCACCGCGACCACCGCGATCGCCCCGATCAGCAGGCCCTTGGTGTTGGGTCCGCCGCTGCGACCGCCGCCGTGGCCGCCGGTCTGTGGCGGGACCGGATGGGTGGGGGCGCCGCCGGGGTAGGTCTCGGGTGCCGCGTACTGCGCGGTCGGCTGGCCCTGCTGGGCGTACGACTGCTGCTGCTGCGGGACCTGCTGGCCGTACTGGCGCTCGCCGACCGTCCGGACCTGGTTGTACGAGGTTCTGGGGACGCCGGGCTGTGCGGCCGGACCCGGATAGCCGTAGCCGCGGCTCTGGCCGGGCGGTGTCGCGCCCGCTGCCCGTCCGTCCTCGTACAGGTAGCCGAACGGATCGTCGTCCTCGGGCGTGCTCGCGCCGTTGTTCGCGGCCGTCATCCCCATTCACTCCTCACCATGTCGTCAGCACATCGCCGACGTGGGCGAGCCTACCCGGTTCGGGGTATCCCACAGGGTGTCGTTGGCCTCAGCCGGCCCGCCGGTGCACTTTCGCCCGGGACCGCTTCTCGATGTACATCCGCTGGTCGGCACTCTGCAGGACCTCCTCGACCGACATTCCGCAGCTCGCCCAGCCGATCCCGAAGCTCGCCCCGACGCGCACGCCCCTGCCGCCGACCCTGATCGGCAGGATGATCGCGTTCCGCAGGCGTACGGCCAGGTCGGCGGCGTCCGCCGCGCCCAGGCCGTCGGCGAGCACCACGAACTCGTCACCGCCGAGCCGGGCGACCGTGTCGTTGTCGCGCACGCCGGTGGTGAGCCGGCGCGCGACCTCGACGAGCACGGCGTCGCCCGTCTGGTGCCCGAACCGGTCGTTGATCGACTTGAAGCCGTCCAGATCGCAGAAGAGGACCGCGAGCCCTTTCGTGCCGTCGTCGAGTTCGCTGTCGGGCGCGATGGTGTGCACATGGTGGTCGTAGGGCACGCCGGTGGTCTCGAAGTCGAACCCGTCGCTGCCGAAGATTCCGTCGCTGTCCGCCCCGTACGCGGCGTCCAGGGCCTCGATGGCGCTCTCCCGCGCGGTCTGCGGCCGCTCGCACAGCCGGGCGCTGAGCCGGGCGCGCAGCTCGGCGCTGTTGGGCAGCCCGGTGAGCGCGTCATGGCTGGCCCGGTGCGCGAGCTGGAGCTCGTGCCGCTTGCGGTCCTCTATGTCCTCGACGTGGGTGAGCAGGAAACGGGGGCCGTCCGCGGTGTCCGCGACGACGGAGTTGCGCAGCGACACCCAGACATACGTCCCGTCCCGGCGGCCCAGCCGCAACTCGGCACGCCCGCCCTCGGCCGACGTACGCAGCAGGGTGCCGACGTCCTCGGGATGCACGAGATCGGCGAACGAGTAGCGGCGCATCGCGGAGGCGGGTCTGCCGAGCAGCCGGCACAGGGCGTCATTGGTGCGCAGCAGCCGGCCGTGCTGGTCGCCGCCCATCTCGGCGATGGCCATACCGCTCGGCGCGTACTCGAACGCCTGCCGGAACGACTCCTCACTCGCGCGCAGGGCCTGCTGCTCACGCTCCAGACGGACCAGGGCGCGCTGCATGTTTGCTCGCAGGCGGGCGTTGCTGATCGCAATCGCCGCCTGGGACGCGTACATCTGGAGCGCTTCCTGGCCCCAGGGTCCCGGCCGCCGTCCGTTGCGCGGCCGGTCGACGGAGATGACGCCGAGAAGCTCGCGGCCGCCCCCCGATGCGTACATGGGGGCGTAGAGACGGTCCTGCGGGTGCCACTCGTCCTCGAAGCGCGGGTCGGGGCCCTCGGTGTGCCACTGCGGGACGTCGTCCTCTATGAGCACCCAGCCCTCGGTGTGCGGGATGAAGCGCAGCTCGCCCCAGGCCTCGCCCATCGACAGACGGCGTTCCCATGACGGGCGGGAGCCGACGCGGCCCGTGATCAGGGCTTCCGCGGCGGCGCTGCCGGCGAATGCGGCGACGACGAGATCTCCGTCGGGGCGTACGAGATTGACGCAGGCCAGCTCGTAGCCGAGTCCCGCGACGATTCCGTCAGCGACGGTCTGCAGGGTGTCGGCCAAGCTCCGGGCCGTGTTGAGGTCCGCGACCACCTGGTGCAGCTGCCGCAGGGTCGCAAGACGGACGTAGGGCTCCGACTCGGTCTCCATTGTTCGCTCTCCCCGAGACCTCGACAGCAAACTCCAGGGTTCTCATCGACGTTCTTGTTGCGGTATCACGGTCACTGAATCACAGCGAGCTGCCCACTCGGTACACAGGGTCAACAATTACTGCACTCTGTGACTCAAGTCACAGTGGATGATGATGCGTTGCCTACGCGCGCTGCAATGACCCTCGCTTTCCTGAACGCAAATATGGGTGCGCCGCCGGTCCCAGGGCCGCCTGTCGTCGGTCCTAGGACCTGGCTGGTCCCCCGGCCCGATGCGGGCGCGGGTCGGCCGAGACTAGCGTTCCTCGTGTGTTGCAGACGACCCCCGCCACCGCTCCTGTTGCCATCCCCCATGCTGAGGGGGTGAGCAACGAGGAGTTCCGCGCCGCCATGTCCCGGCTGGCCGCGGGTGTGGTGCTGGTGACCGCGCACGATCCGGACGACGGCCCGCGCGGCGAGGACGTCGGCATGACGGCGACCGCCTTCATGTCGGTGTCACTGGACCCCCCGCTGGTCCTGGTGAGCCTGCGCAACGACTCCCGCATGGACGACCTGCTCGCCGAACAGCCGCTGTGGGCCGTCTCGGTGCTCTCGGAGAGCCAGCGGCACATCGCGGGCCGCTTCGCGATGAAGGGCCGGGTCAGCGACCGGCTCCTGTTCGAGGACATTCCGTACACGAGGGGCGAGGTGAGCGGCGCGCTGCTGGTGAGGGGCGCGCTGGCGACGCTGGAGTGCCGTACGGAACAGAGGGTGGTGGCCGGGGACCACACGCTGGTGATCGCGCGAGTGCTGGCGGTGGGCCTGCCGAGCGCGGACGGCGGTCCGCTGACGTACTTCCGGGGCCGCTACCGCCAGTTGGACTGAGGTCCCGCCGCCAACCGGGGCGGAGTACTACCAGTCGCGGCCGCTGCGGCCGCGCTTCGTCTGCGCGCGCTGCTTCTTCTCCCGCAGTCGGCGCTCGTTGATGCCCCGCGGAATCCTCGTCGCCCGGCGCGGCCGCGGCGGCGGCGCCGTCGCCTCGGCCAGCAGGGAGGCCAGCCGCACCGCCGCGGTCTCGCGGTTGCGCCACTGCGAGCGGTGTTCCGACGCGCGGACCGCGATCACACCGCCCACCGTCCGGCCGGCCAGACGCTCCAGCGCGCGGTCCTTCCAGACCTGCGGCAGCGCCTCGGTCCTCGCGAGGTCGAAGCGGAGCTCCACCTGCGAGTCACTGGTGTTGACGTGCTGGCCACCCGGTCCCGACGACCGCGAGAAACGCCACATGAGCTCGGCCTCCGGCAGGGAGACCGAACCGCGGATGATGTAGGGACCGGACATGCGTCCATGGTCGCGTGCCCGCGCCGTCCGCGTCACCCGCTTTTCGGGCGTCCGCGCTCCCGAGTCTCCCCGCGAGGTGCCAAAGGAAGCACAGACGGATGGAACCTGGCAGTCCCCTGACTGCGTTATGACGGGTGACGGTAGCTTCGGGAGGGCTCGAAGCCCGCACAGTCGACACGAAGGGGACTTCCCAATGGCAGTAAGCCTGTCCAAGGGCGGCAACGTCTCGCTCACCAAGGAGGCACCGGGCCTGACCGCCGTCACGGTCGGCCTCGGCTGGGACGTCCGTACGACCACCGGCACCGACTTCGACCTCGATGCCTCCGCGATCGGCGTGAACCCCGGCGGCAAGGTCGCGTCCGACGCCCACTTCGTCTTCTTCAACAACAAGGCGACGCCCGACCAGACCATCGTCCACACCGGCGACAACCGCACCGGCGAGGGCGGCGGGGACGACGAGCAGATCAACGTCAACCTGGCGGGTCTGCCGGCCGACGTCGACAAGATCGTCTTCCCGGTCTCCATCTACGACGCCGTCAACCGCAGCCAGAACTTCGGCCAGGTGCGCAACGCCTACATCCGCATCGTCAACCAGGCCGGCGGCGCCGAGATCGCGCGCTACGACCTGAGCGAGGACGCCGCCACCGAGACCGCGATGGTCTTCGGCGAGCTCTACCGCAATGGCGCGGAGTGGAAGTTCCGCGCCGTGGGCCAGGGGTACGCCTCGGGCCTGGAGGGCATCGCCCGCGACTTCGGCGTCAACCTCTGACGCAGGTACCGCGACAAAAAGGCCCCGGCTCACAAGCCGGGGCCTTTCTGCTGGCCCCTCGTCCGCGCGGCCTCGACGGCAGAGGCCCGCTGCCTGACCGTACGAGAGGCAGCGGGCCATGGAACCCATGCCAACTCACGGTTACGGACTGGGAATCCGCCCTGGCAGATAGAGAACAAGCCGCGGAACGAAGGGAGTTCAGTGCTCTTGGGGTGCTAAAGGGTGGTTTACTGGCTTCCGTGATGCGGCGTGAGCCCGCCGTGCATCGCTCCGTTACCCCGGGGATGCTGAGGCTCTGAGCGTCGAGTGGCTGGGCCCACGAGGACCGCCGTTCGACTCGCGGCTGACACGAGACATCTGGATCTTCATCGGTCCGGCGGGCTGCGGTTCGGCCTGACCCCCTACGGCGACCGCCGGCCGGTCGCAACTCCAGCCTGGTCACCGTGACTGTCCAGCGGGTGACGGGTGCGCACGAGAGATGAGGCCCACGGGTGGCTGGGATGCGCAGCGAGTCCGGAAATCTCCCTGCGGACACGACGAGCTTCGTCGGTCGGCGCGCCGAGATGTCGCGGGCGCGGCAACTGCTCGCGCGGACAAGGCTGTTGACTCTGACGGGTCCGGGCGGGATGGGCAAGAGCCGGCTCGCGTTGAGGCTGGCGGCGCAGGTGCGACGCTCCTTCCCCGACGGCGTCTGGCTTGCAGATCTTGCCGTGGTCGAGAAGGAAGAACTGATCGAGCATGGCGTGCTGGCGGCGTTCGAACCGAATCACGACATGGGCCGGCCGCCGATGGCCGTGCTGACCGATCACCTGCGTGACAAGCGGGTCCTGCTGGTGCTCGACAACTGCGAACATCTGCTGCACCCCTGTGCGGTCCTGGCCGACGCGCTGCTGGCAGCCGTCCCCGACCTGCATATCCTCGCCACCAGTCGGCAGGCCCTGGGCGTCACCGGAGAGTGCCTGCTGACGGTGCCCCCGCTGTCGGCGCCCGATCCGGACGATCCCAGGCCGAAGTGGCAGTCCGGGCAGTCCGAGCGAGACAGGCAGGCCGGACGCAGCGATGCGCTGGACCTGTTCACCGACCGGGCGGCTGCCGCGCTGGGGGAGTGCGCACCCTCAGAGCACGGCAGGACGGCTGCCCTGATCTGCCGTCGCCTGGATGGCATTCCGTTGGCCATCGAGCTGGCCGCGGCCCGGCTTCGGGTGCTGACCTGCGAGCAGATCCTGGAACGGCTGGGCGACCGGTTCGAGCTGCTGGCCGGGGGAAGCAGAGCCGCCCTGCCCCGCCAGCAGACCATGCGCGCAGCACTCGACTGGAGCTTCGATCTGTGCGCGCCCGGGGAGCAACTGCTCTGGGCCAGACTGTCCGTCTTCCCCGGCGCCTTCGATCTGGAGGCGATCGAGTCGGTCTGCACAGGTTCTGGCCTCACCGCCCAGGATGTGTTCGGCGTCGTGGCGGGCCTGGTGGACAAGTCCGTGCTGGTCCGCGAGGAGCAGCACGCGCGATACCGCATGCTGGAAACCCTCCGCCAGTACGGCCACCTACGGCTGCGCGACGGGGAAGACCGGACGCTGCGCCGCCGCCATCGCGACTACTACCGAGCGCTGGTACTGCGTGCCGAGACCCAGTGGTTCACCGGCGAGCAGACGGCCTGGTTCGCACGCCTGCACCAGGAGCGGCCCAATCTGCGCACCGCACTCGACTACTGCCTGACCGAACCGGGCGAGGCCCAAGTCGGTCTGGAGATAGCCGGATCGCTCTGGTGCCACCGTCTTGGCGCGGGCAGCCTGGAGGAAGAGCGCCACTGGCTGGACAAGGCGCTGGCATCGGACGCCACGCCCAGCCCCGTACGACTGAAGGCCCTGTGGGCCGACGGATGGCTGGCTCTCCTGCGCGGAGACACCCCCTCGGGACAGGTTCGGATGGCGGACTGCCGCGCGTTGGCACAGTCTCTCGACGACCCGCTGGCACAGGCGTACGCCGAGCAGTTCGACGGGCTGACCGCCTTGTTCCAGGACGACTTCGCGCGCGCGATCCCTTTGCTCGACCGAGCCCTCGCCCTGTTCCGCACTCACGGAGAAATCGGCGACACATGGGCCACCCTCTACCTGCTCAGCTTGGCCTGCTGCCTTTCCGCCGACCCGCGCGCGGTCGCCCTCGGCGAGGAGTGCCTGGCGCTGTGCGACGCCCACGGCGCTCAATGGTCCCGCTCGTTCACGCTGTGGCTGCTCGGGCTCCAGAACTGGGTCAACGGAGACACCCGGCAGACCGTCAGAAACCTCCAGGAGAGCCTGAGCACCGGTTGGCCCGCGCACAATGGGCTGGCCGTGGCCCAGTGCCTGGAAGTGCTGGCGTGGGCGCGAGCGAGCGACGGGGACAGCACACAGGCTGCGGAACTCCTCGGCGCGGCACAGAGCGCCTGGGAGAAGGTCGGCACCATGCTGCCCGGTGTCGGGCGTCTGCTGCACCATCGCACCGAGTGCGAGGCCCTGCTCCGAGATGTCCTGAGCGAGGAGTGCTTCACTGCCCACGTGCAGTCGGGCGCCGCTTTGACCATGGAGCAGGCCATCGCCCGCGCACTGAACAAGCCCCCCGCGCAAGCCGGCCCACCGGAGCATGATCCAGTGACCGTGCTCACTCCTCGGGAGCGCCAGGTCGCCCTCCTGGTCACTCAGGGACTGACCAACAACCAGATCGCAGCCCAGCTCGTCATCTCACCGCGCACCGCGCAAGGGCACGTCCAGCGCATCCTGGCCAAGCTCGGGTTCACCACCCGCACCCAAATCGCCACGTGGGCGCAGGAACGTACCCCTCGCCTCTGAGTTTGCGGAGGCACTCCGCTCTGTGGTCAGCGCAGTGGGGGCGCCCCGGCCGGAGCCGCGGCACCCCCTGAGCGGTGTGTCGGGTGGGCTGAACCCAGTGGGACCTCTAGTTGGTCATGGTCTCGGTCGGTCCGCCACTGACGCAGGCCGGCTGCCGCACCCATCGCCCATTGGCGTCGAGCTTGTCTTCAGCGACACCGGAGTCGTACATCATGGTGTTTCCCGACCCGGCGGGGTACGTGACGGTGATCTTGGCTTCCGTGTTGTATGTCCACTCGTCCCAGCTGCCCTTGGCGAAGACGAACCTGCCGGTGTAGGTCTTGCTGACCGGGAAGGCCTTGACCCAGGTTGTGGAATGCGCGGGGGCGGCCGGGACCACAGCGCGGTAGGTCTTCTCCTCGGTCGAAGTAGTCCCCGTTTGAACCGAGTGGGTGATCAACTGGGACGCCTCGGCAGCGAAGTCGACGTGCCAGAAGTCCGTGGAGCTGCCGAGCTTGACGGTGACGGTCTCCTTCGTACCGTTGGCGATGGAATCCGTTGTGATGGTCGACGTGCTGGTGGTCGACTTGTAGTCGACGGTTGTCGACGGGATCGCCACCTCGGTGTGCTGGGCCACCAGGCACTGAGCGACCCCTTCATCATTGCCGGTTACCGCGACCTGCGTCTGACTGTAATTGCAGTACGGGTAGGCCGAATGGTCGGCGACGCTGGCATCGCACTTGGTCAGCGCATACTTGGCCGCCCATTCCGTGGTGAAGTCGAACCCGCTGTCGTCCAGGCGGGTGCCCCACAACTGGTTGTCATCGCCGTGGCAGGGCCACATGTTCAGGTAGTCCGAGTGGCCGGCGAGCCAGCTCTTGGCCACGTCGATGCACTGGTCATCGGCTGCGTTGCGGATCATGAAGGATGTTCCGCCGTCCTTGACCGGACCCGGCTGGAAATACCAGTACTGCTCCTTCGCGGAGCCGCTGCAACGCTCCTGCTGTACGGGGCGAATCCGCCATGTGGAGTCCCATCCTCCCGGCTGCAGGCACAGCCCGGAACCGGACTTGATCTGGAAACTGCCATCGCCCTGCGGACGCAGTGAGAACACCTGGTTGGCACCGTCATTGCGGGCGTATGCCACCAGCCACGACCCAGTACTGGACGTACCGTTGGGCACGTCGATCACCCGGGGAGACGAATCGTTGCGGTCTTTCGCCACCGTGAATACGCAGTCGACGGCTCCCTCATCGGTCGGACGACACTGGTGGGACGTTCCGCCGGCCCACCAGGCTCTCGCCTGTGCCGACTGGGCGCCCACACTGAGATCGACGGCCACCAACGCGAAGACCATCGACACCAGAACCATGAGGCACACCGGTGATCGGAAACGCCGTCTTCGGGACCTGTGTGCCTGAGCGGCGTCTGTATGGCGCATCTACTACTTCCTCCCCTGTCGTGGAACTCCTGCCGTGCCGCACTCTTCAAGGTTGAAAAACTGCCTTGAGGCAGGGCGATCTTGAGTTCCAGCATGGGGTCCGAGGCCTCTGGACGGCAGCGCCGAATTACCTGTTCAGTACCTGCGTCCATGGTGGGCCGGCGGCCCGACTCGGCATGCCGGTGGCCGGGCAAACCTCGCAGGAGGGGCGACTGTTGAGTTCGGTGTGGACGCCGGCAGCGTGATCAACCCGCTCGCCTCAGATCTTGACGCACGCGGGCCACGGCATCTATCCACTACCCAGGGGTCCAACGGCTGCACCCCTGCCACCAGCCGTCCAACCCGTTAGCGCATCGTCTCCAAAATCGCGAGGTCCTGATCAGCCCACTGCATCTCCAGCAGGCTGACTCCGCCTTCAGATCACCAAGACCACTACGCGACACACATGCACGAGGAGACCCGTGTCCGAGCCAGTGGCCGCTGAGGCCAACTCACTGATGCTGCAGGCCTTTCGCATCCTGCCCGAATCGTGGCAGACGGCGCTGCTGCAAAGCCTCGACGAACACGCCGGGCACACGACCCCCTTGGCGGAGCTGAGCCCCGACACAGCAGACTCCGAGGCCGCCCGCGCCCTCAAGGGCCTGTACGAGGCCTACCTCCGCACCTATGCCGCGCAGACCCCCGGCCGAGCGTGCCGCCATTTCGCCGCCGTGCTGGACGACACCGTCCGCCACGGGGAGGACTCCCCACGCTCCAAGGACTTCGACCAGCACGCTGCCACCTGCGCAAGCTGCGCCCGGGCACGTACAGACATCGTCGCGATCCACACAGGCCGGCACACCACCCTGTCCAAGGCGTTGCTGCCGAGTACGGCGGAGCGGCCGGCCTCGTCACCAGGCGACAGGCGCTCTGCGGCCCTGGCGATCCCGGCTCCGGCGACGCTCGTGCCCACCGAAGTCCCCTCTCCACGCGGCATTTCGCGTGAGACATCCTGGCGCCGCGTTGTCCCGGCCAACCCAGCCTTCGCCGTCGCCGCGGTGGTGGCCACGGCCGCAGCGATTGCCGCATCCGTCACTGTCGTCATGTCGAACGGTCCGGCCACCGCCACCCGACCACCCCTGGCCGCCTCTGCTTCCGCCACCAGCTCCGACGCGGCGGCCGTGGCTGTGACCGCAACTGTGACGGTATCGGCCACCGCGACGCCGACGACCCACACCTCCGCCGTGGCGAGGTCTCGCGACAACCACGCAACCGGTTCTGCTTCACCCGAAGTTGCCGCACCTCCGGCACCCAGCGCAAAACCGAAGGGCTTCCAGCTGGTCAACCAAGCCACGGGCCTGTGCGTGGGGATCCAGGGCGCCGCCGACACCCAGGGCGCCATGATGCAGCTCCAGGAGTGCGTCAGCAGCGAAGCGACCCAACGCTGGGAACGCATCGCAGCCGGCCAGGACACCTACCAATTGAGGAACACGGGCACCGGGAAGTGCCTCGACGGCACTCACAATGGCGGAAACGTGGTCAGGGTCGTCCAATGGGACTGCCACGTCTCAGATGACCGTTCAGTACAGCTGTGGACATTCGTGTCGGACGGGACAGCGCCCGGATATCGATTGTTCTTTGTCCCGCAGGTGAGCTCCAGCGACTATTCTTCGCACCTGCTCGGTCCGGAGGAATGGCCCGAGGCCGACCCGCCCAGGGCGGGGTCCTACCTTGCACAACTGCCGAACTATTACAACTCCAGCAGCTTCATATTCGCTATGGACGACGGTATTTGAAGCAACGTCACGTCAGGAACCGCGACACTACGGGGTGTCGGGCTTGTCCTTGCCGTAAAGCCAGGTGTCCCAGAGCTCGGTCAGGTCCTTGCCGGACTTCTTCTCGACATATGCGGTGAAGTCGGCGGTGGAGGCGTTGGAGTGGCGGTGCTCCGTCGCCCAGCCCTCCACGATCTCGAAGAAGGCGTCCTCGCCGACCGCCTGACGGATCTTGTGCAGGACCATCGCGCCGCGGTAGTACACCGGATCGTCGGAGACTTTCGCCCCGGACGGCGGATCGGCGGGCGGGAACGCCCAGTTCTCGTTGCGGGCGAAGGCGGCGTCGAAGCTCTTCTGGGCCGGGGTGGCGTCGAATTCCTCGTGCCAGATCCACTCCGCGTAGACGGCGAAGCCTTCGTTGAGCCACATGTCCTTCCAGGACTTGGGCGTCACGGAATTGCCAAACCACTGGTGGGCGATCTCGTGCACGAGCGAGTCCGGGAGGTCATCCACCGGGATCACGGGCTTGGTCTGGGTCTCCAGGGCGTAGCCGAGGTCGCCCTTTGGCACGACGATGACTCCGGCGGACGAGAAGGGGTACCGACCGAAGTACTCCTCGCCCCACTCCACGATCTCGGGGACCTGGGCAATCAGCTGTGCATATTTCTTCCCCACGGCCGGGTCGACGACGGTGAGGACCGGCACGCCGCTGGAGGTGCGGGACGGCGTCGTCTTGTAGTCGCCGATGGCCAGCGTGGCGAGGTAACTGGCCATCGGTTGCTTGGACTTCCAGGCGTACGTGGTGCGCCCGTCCGTCGGGACCGTCTTCACCAACTCACCGTTGGAGATCGCCTGCAGCTCCTTCGGCACGGTGACCGTGATGTCGTACGTGGCCTTGTCGCTCGGGTGGTTGTTGCTCGGGAACCAGGCCATCGAGCCGCTGGGCTCGCCGACCGCGAGCGCGCCGCTCTCGGTCTGCAGCCAGCCTTCCTTGGACTTGTCCTCGTCGTCGTCGACGATGGTCTCCGGTTCACCGGAGTAGCGGACGACCGTACGGAACGTCTTGCCCTTGTCGATGTCGCGGTGCGGGCGCAGCGTCAGCTCGTCGCCCGCCCGGTTGGCCGCCGCCTCCTTGCCGTCGACCGTGGCGCCGTCGACCGTCAGCCCGTGGAGGTCGAGGTTGAAGGCGCTCAGGCCCTGGGTGGCACGGGCGGTGATCTCGGCGGTGCCCTTGAGGTGGTTCGTGTCCGGGTCGTAGGCGAGGGTAAGGGCGTAGTGCTGGACGTCGTACCCGCCGTTGCCGAGCCCGCGGAAGAGCGGATCGCGCACGCCCGCGGAGCCCGGCTTGCCGTGCACACCCGCGCCGCCGTCGGTGCAGCCCGTGAGCAGGAGCAGCGCGACGGCGGGCGTCAGGGTGCGTACGAGAGTTCGCATATCCACGCAGTTGATCCTATGCGGGGTATGCGCTCGCGGCGCGAATCAGCAGGTACGGCCTACTTGTTGAGCGCCGCGACACCCGCCGCGGCGTACTGCTCGTCCAAGGCGCCGCTGGGCGCGCCCGCCACGCCGATGCCCGCGATCGGGGCGCCCTGGGACCGCACCGGTGCGCCGCCCGCGAGGAAGAGCGTTCCGGGGATGTCCTTCAGGTTCGGGGCCTGCTCCAGGCGCTTGACGAGTTCGGAGGTGGGGGCGTTCCAGGAGACGGCGGTGAAGGCCTTGCGCTGTGCCGACTCGTACGACTGCGGGCCCGCGCCGTCGCCACGCAGGGTGACGACGGTGGTGCCGTTGCGGTCGACGACGGCGACGGAGACGCGCTGGTTGTCCTTCTCGGCAGCCTCCAGCGCGGCCTGGGCGGCCTTGGTCGCGGCCGCGACCGTCAGGTGGGTGGACTGCTGAAGGTTGCGGTCGGCGGCATCGGCCCGGACCGCGGCGAGCGACTCGGCGGCGGGAGCGGACGCGTTCGCGGACACGGCGCCGAAGGTGCCCGCGCCCAGGGCGGCCGCGGCGACGGCTCCGGTCAGGACACGGGCGCGCAGGGACATCGTCTTCATGGTCGTGGGGCTCCTCGGGCTCGGGGCTGGTTCCTCATCGGGGCTGGGCCTTACGTGGCCTGGGCTGTGGCCTGGGCTGCGGGCCTGGGCCTGCATCGATCCTCGGGTGCGGTCCGGGGCACCGCCGTCGGCGTACCGGCTGCCGGCCGCAGGCATGATGGACGACGGCCGGGTCAGCCGATCGGCTGATGCGGCGGTGGTCCCGCCGGGTCACGATGCAGAACAAGCCCCAGGTCACAGAGCACACGCAGCGCCGCCCGCAGGAGAGCCCGATGTCCCACGCACCGTCCGCCACCGGCGGTGATGGCGCGAGCCTGGATCCGCAGACCCGGGATCCCGACGCCCGCTGGCTGGTGACGGTGATGAACACCGCCTTCCTCGCTCTGCTCGCCGGATCCCTGCTGCGCTATCTCCTCAAGCATCCGCAGAGCCCGCGGCTGCCGTGGGTCGTCGGCCTGAGCATCACCCTCGCCGCGCTCCAGCTCGGGGGCCACTGGCTCGGCGGGCGCCGGGCCGACCGGCCGCGGCTGGGGCGCGTTTTTGAAGTAGCGCCGTCCGCCCGCAGGGCGGGCCCCGCGGCGTCTGGCGCGTGCAATCGCAAGGCGGAGGATCGCCCTCGTACTGGACGTACTTGGGCGACTCCGACAACACCGCGAGTGCGCGTGCCAGGCGTCGCGGGGCAGGCGAGACTTCTAAAACACGCCCCAGGCGAGCAGCGGCCGGGCCGCCTCCAGCTGGTGCTGCTCGGCTCCGTCGTGGCCTGCTGGGTCGTGATCGTGCTCCTGGCGCCCAGCTTCGCCTGGTGCGCCGTACCGCTCATCTACACCGGGCTGCGATCGCTGCCCACCCGCGCCGCCGTCGCGCTCGTCGCCGTGCTCTGCGCGCTGGTGATGATCGCCGAATGGCGCCTCGCGGACAGCGTGGACCCCCATCTCTTCCTGCTGCCGCCCACGGTCGCCGTCCTCGCCACCACCGTCTTCACCTACATGCGGCGCCAGGCCGACCGGCTGGCCGCCACCGAGCGGCGCGAGGGCACCCTCGCCGAACGCCAGCGGATCTCCATGGAGATCCACGACACCCTCGCCCAGAGCCTGTCCAGCCAGCAGATGCTGCTCCAGGCCGCGGAACGCACCTGGGACAGTGACCCGGCGGCCGCCCGGGGCCATGTCCGTACGGCCGAGTCGATCGCCGAGCGCAGCCTCGCCGAGGCGCGCCGCTTCGTGCACGATCTGGCACCTGCGGACCTGGCGGAGGGCGGCGGCCTGGACGAGGCCCTGCGTACGCTCGCCGTGCGCGAGTCCACCGGTTCCCTCCAGGTCCGCTTCCACCGGGACGGCACGCCCGTGCCACTGCCCGACCGGGTCCAGTCGGCGTTGCTGCGGATCGCGCAGGGCGCGCTGGCGAACGTACGGGAGCACGCGGGGGCCACCACCGCCGCGCTCACCCTCAGCCACCTGGACGACCAGGTGGTACTGGACATCGCCGACGACGGCCGCGGCTTCGAGCCGTCCGACCCCCGTGCCGGCGCCCGTGCCGGTGACCGGGGCCACGGGCTGCCCGCGATGCGCGCCCGCGTACGGCAGCTGGGCGGCACGCTGACCGTCGAGTCGGCGCCGGGCGAGGGCACGGTCCTGTCCGCCGCGATTCCCCTGGAGCGCGCATGACCGCGGTACGGATCCTGCTCTGCGACGACCACGCCGTCGTACGCGCCGGGCTCCTGGCTCTCCTCGGCAGCGAGCCGGACATCGAGGTCGTCGGGGAGGCGGGCAGCGGCGAGGAAGCGGTCGCGATGGCGGCGAAACTGAGCCCTGACGTGGTGCTGATGGACCTCCAACTGGGGACCGGCATCGACGGAGTCGGGGCGACCCGACGCATCGCGACGCCCCAGGTGCATGTGCTGGTGCTGACGACGTACGACACGGACGCGGACATCACGCGCGCGATCGAGGCGGGCGCGACGGGCTATCTGCTGAAGGCGGAACGCCCCGAGGAGTTGTTCGCGGCGATCCGCGCGGCGGCGCAGGGCCGCGCGGCGCTCTCGGCCCCGGTCGCGAGCCGCGTACTGCACCACATGCGCGGCACGGGCCGCCCGTCCCTGACGGATCGGGAACGGGACATCCTCGGCCAGCTGGCACGGGGCCTCGGCAACCGGGAGATCGCGCGGGCGCTGTTCATCAGTGAGGCGACGGTAAAGACGCATCTGGGGCGGATCTACGCAAAGTTGGGCGTGGACACGAGGGCGGGCGCGGTCTCGGTGGCGAAGGAACAACGGCTGCTGCCGTAGCCGCGCCGGGCGCGAAGCGCCGCCGCGGCTTCCGTAGCGGCGGCCCGCACACGGCCCGCCCCCCATTTCCACGTAAGCCACTCTCCGCATCAACACGCCGCATAGCGGACACACTTGAACGCCTGGCGAACAACTCGCGGTCAAATTCGTGTTGCAGATCTGTCAACAACGCTCTTTCGCTGGCACTCTCTCTGCCGCTGCCCCCCACCACCCGGCGAAGGAGCCCGCGTGACCCGCATGCAGTCCTCGCACCACACCGCCCCCTCCCGCACGCGTGCGCGAACCGCACGCACCGCCGCGCTGATCGCCTCGGCCGCCATGGTCGCCGTCGCGCTCACCAGCGGCTCGGCCAGCGCCGAGGCCGACCGCGAAGAGGGCGCGACCGCTCTCGTACTGTCCGCCGCACAGCGCACCGCCGCGCTCAAGGACGCCCAGGCAGACGCGGCCACCACCGCCAGAGCCATCGGGCTCGGGAGCAAGGAGAAACTCGTCGTCCGCGACGTCGTCAGGGACACCGACGGCACCGTGCACACACGCTACGAGCGCACCTACGACTCTCTCCCCGTCGTCGGCGGCGACCTCGTCGTCCATGAGAAGAAGTCCGGCGCCCGTACCGCCACCAAGGCCACCAACGCCAAGATAGCCGTGGCCAGTACGGCCCCCGCCATATCCGTGGCGGGCGCCAAGAAGTCCGCCCTCGCCTCCTCCGACGCGAAGTCCGAGACCGCCTCGTCCGCCCGCAAGGTGATCTGGGCCGCCACCGGCAGGCCCGCCCTCGCCTGGGAGACCGTCGTCACCGGCGTCCAGCAGGACGGCACCCCGAGCGAGCGCCACGTCCTCACGGACGCTGCGACCGGCAAGGAGCTGTACGCGTACGAGGCCATCGAGACCGGCACCGGCCACAGCCAGTACAGCGGCACCGTCACCCTCGGCACCGCGCCCTCGTACACGCTGACCGACACCGGCCGCGGCGGCCACAAGACGTACGACCTGAACGGCGCCACCAACGGCACCGGCACCCTCTTCAGCGACCCCGACGACACCTGGGGCGACGGGGCCGCCGCCAACCGCCAGACCGCGGCCGTCGACGCCCACTACGGCGCCGCTGTGACCTGGGACTTCTACAAGAACGAGCTGTCCCGCAACGGCATCAGGGGCGACGGCGTCGCCGCCTACTCCCGCGTCCACTACGGCAACGCCTACGTCAACGCCTTCTGGTCCGACCAGTGCTTCTGCATGACGTACGGCGACGGCGCCGCCAATCTCAAGCCGCTCACCTCGCTCGACGTGGCCGGCCACGAGATGAGCCACGGCCTGACCGCCTCCACCGCGGGCCTGCGCTACAACAAGGAGTCCGGCGGCCTCAACGAGGCCACCTCCGACATCTTCGGCACCTCGGTCGAGTTCTACGCGGCCAACGCCACGGACGCCGGCGACTACCTCATCGGCGAGAAGATCGACATTCGCGGCAACGGCACCCCGCTGCGCTACATGGACAAGCCGAGCCGCGACGGCAACTCCGCCGACTACTGGTCACGGACCGTCGGCCGGCTCGACGTGCACTACTCCTCCGGCCCCGCGAACCACTTCTTCTACCTGCTCTCCGAGGGCAGCGGCGCCAAGACGATCAACGGCGTCAGCTACGACTCCCCGACCTACGACGGCTCCACCGTCACCGGGATCGGCCGGGTCAAGGCGTACAAGATCTGGTACAAGGCGCTCTCCACGTACATGACCTCCTCGACCAACTACGCGGGCGCGCGCGCCGCGACCCTGCAGGCGACGAGCGACCTGTACGGCGCGGGCAGCGCGGAGTACACGGCGGTCGCGGCCGCCTGGGCAGCGGTCAACGTGAAGTAGACGCCGCTCACGGGCCGCGCGGCAGTGACCCCGCGCGGCCCGTGACACCATCGACCCGTGCTCGACATCGGCTACTCCCTCTCCCGCCGCTTCCCCGACCCCCCGCAGACGGACTACCGCCGCGCGGACGTCCAGGCCCTGCGGCACGACCTCTTCTGCGGCGACGTCTACCTCGCCGACACCAAGGAGGACCGCGAGGTCTCCACAGCCTGGGGATGGGTGCCGGTCCTCGACTTCGCCTGGGCCCTGTGCGACATCGTCGAGCAGCTCGACCGCGACCCCCGCGGCAGCCGCGCCGCCACACCGCAGCACGCCGAGCTCGACTTCACCGAGTCGGCCGACCGCATGCTCTTCGAGCGGCGCTTCGGCTGGGTGGACGTGGAGGCAGACTGGATGCCCGGCGACGAGCCGCCGCTCACCTTCAACCACGGCGAGCTGCGCCGCGAAGCCCGCGACTTTCTGCACGACCTGATCGCGGACCTGTCCGACATGCACGAGGGCCTCGCCGACAACCCCGTGGTGTGGGACATCCAGGCCCGTTTCCCCCGCGTCTGACACTCGGGAGGCAGGGGGGCACGACGGGGTCCCTGGTCCCGAGCCTCGCGATCGCCTACGAGCCCAACGAGGGCAGCGCCTCGTCGGTCAGCCGGTACACCGTCCACTCGTCCTGCGGCTTCGCGCCCAGGGAGCGGTAGAAGTTGATCGACGGGGTGTTCCAGTTCAGTACGGCCCACTCCAGGCGCTGATACCCGCGCTCCACACAGATCCGTGCCAGCTCCGTCAGCAGCGCCTTGCCGTGGCCGGCACCGCGCAGCGCCGGACGCACGTACAGATCCTCCAGATAGACACCGCTCACGCCGGTCCACGTCGAGAAGCTGAGGAACCACAGCGCGAAGCCCGCCACCTCCCCCTCGTCCGTCTCCGCGATGTGCGCGAAAGCGGCGGGCCGTTCCCCGAACAGCGCCTCGGCCAGCTGCTCCTCGCTTGCGCGGGCCGCATCCAAGGCTTTGTCGTACTCGGCGAGTTCGCGGACCATACGGTGAATCTCAGGGATGTCGGCCGGTTCGGCGATACGAATCATGAAGCCAGCCTGCCCGCCCGCCCCTCCACCGTGCCAGCCGTTCTGGGCAATGGACCCGCTCCCGGCGCCTGCTCCCCGCGCGCGGGCGGAACCCCTGCCCGTGCGGCGACCGGTCCCGCGTACGACGATGAAATGGCGGGCGAGTACCCTCCCGCCACACGCACTCACGCTGAGCAGCAGGGGCATCATGAGCACGAGCAGTACGAATACCGTCAACGGCGGCATATCGTTCTGGTACGCACAGGAAGGCACCCCCGTCCCCCGGGAGCCCCTCCCCGGCGACGCCACAGCAGACGTCTGCATCGTCGGCGGCGGCTACACCGGCCTGTGGACGGCCTACTACCTCAAAAAAGCCGTCCCCTTCCTGAACATCACCGTCCTCGAAGCCAAGTTCTGCGGCTACGGCGCCTCCGGCCGCAACGGCGGCTGGCTCTACAACGGCATCGCCGGCCGCGACCGGTACGCCAGACTCCACGGCCACGACGCCGCCGTCCGCCTCCAGCAGGCCATGAACGACACCGTCGACGAAGTCATCCGCGTCGCGGCCGAAGAGAACATCGACGCCGACATCCACAAGGGCGGGGTACTCGAAGTCGCCCACACCCCTGCCCAGTTGGCCCGCCTCAAGAACTTCCACGCCGTCGAGATCGCCTTCGGCGAGAAGGACCGCGTCCTGCTCGGCGCCCGCGAAACAGCCGACCGCATCCGCGTCACCGGCGCCGTGGCCTCCACCTGGACCCCGCACGGCGCCCGCCTGCACCCGGTCAAGCTGGTCAAGGGCCTCGCGGAGGCCGTCGAAGCCCTGGGCGTCACGATCCACGAATCGACGCCCGTCACCGAAATCAAGCCCAAGCACGCGGTGACCCCCTACGGCACGGTCCGCGCCCCCTACATCCTGCGCTGCACCGAGGGCTTCACCGCCAACCTCAAGGGCCACAAGCGCTCCTGGCTCCCCATGAACTCCTCCATGATCGCCACCGAGCCGCTCCCCCAGTCCGTCTGGGACACCATCGGCTGGGACGGCCGCGAAACCCTCGGCGACATGGCCCACGCCTACATGTACGCCCAGCGCACCGCCGACAACCGCATCGCCCTCGGCGGCCGCGGCGTCCCCTACCGCTACGGCTCCCGCACCGACAACGACGGCCGCACCCAGCCCGCCACCGTCGAAGCCCTCCGCGACATCCTGGTCCGCTTCTTCCCCACCACCGCGGGCGTCCGCATCGACCACGCCTGGTCCGGCGTCCTCGGCGTCCCCCGCGACTGGTGCGCCACCGTCACCCTGGACCGCTCCACCGGCCTCGGCTGGGCAGGCGGCTACGTCGGCTCGGGCGTGGCCACCACCAACCTCGCGGCCCGTACCCTGCGCGACCTGATCCAACAGGACTCGGGCCAGTCGGGCGGCACCGACCTCACCACGCTGCCCTGGGTCAACCACAAGGTCCGCAAATGGGAACCGGAACCCCTGCGCTGGCTGGGCGTCCAGACGATGTACGCGGCCTACCGCACCGCGGACCGCCGCGAATCAACGGCCCACTCGGCACAGACGGACCGCATCGCCCAGCTGGCGGACCGCGTCGCGGGCCGCCACTAAGAGGTCCCCTGAGCCTTGCCCCGGCTTTCAGGGCGGCTGGACCGTGCGAGGGGTACCTCGCTGAACGGCACCGAGTGGCCGGGCGCGAGCTCCGCGGCGATCCCGTTCGTGATCGTCTCGGCGGTGTTGCCGTTCGGGGTGCTTTCGCCCTTGGTCGTCGCGACCGCGATGGCCAGCCGCTCGGCGGGGAGATAAGCCTGGACGGCGGCGTATCCGGAGAACGACGGGGTCTGCACGATCCAGCCGTTCAGGACCAGAACGGCGAGTCCGTAGTGCGTGGCCTCGGTGTTCACGAGGCAGACGGTCGCAGGACAGGTGGCCGTGGGTCCGCCCAGGCCGACCGTGCCCGGATCCAGCTGCTCCCGGAAGGCGCTCCGGGACAGCAGCTCACCGGAGCCGATGGCCTGGGCAGAGCGGGCCAGGTCGCAGATATGGGTGGTCACGACCGCGCCGGGGGCCGTGGTCCACGAGGGGTTCCAGAAGGTGGACTCCTCGTACAGGCCGCGTTCGGCGGTGAAGGCGTGCAGTACGGGCGGCTGTATGTCGGGCGTGAAACTGTTGCGGGTGTCACGCAGCCCGAGCGGGCCCATGATGCGCCGCTTGCGGGAAGGACGAGTGGCCCGGACCTGACGGGTCCGGGCCGGCGTGCACAGGAGAGCCCCCTGTCGGATTCGAACCGACGACCTACGCATTACAAGTGCGTTGCTCTGGCCAGCTGAGCTAAGGAGGCGCGTTCGAGCAGTCTAACCGGACCGGTCACCGCTCCCGGTCGAAAATTTCCTCACCGTCCCGCTACTGACAGATCGGACAACGCCAGGTAGCGTCACGGAAGGTTCACCACAGGTGGACTACACCACTCCCTTACTCGGATCGTCCGGCACGTTCCTGCCGGTGAAGGAGAACATCACCATGGCCACAGTCACGTTCGACAAGGCGACCCGGATCTATCCGGGCACCGAGAAGCCCGCCGTCGATCAGCTCGAGATCGAGACGCAGGACGGCGAATTCCTCGTCCTGGTCGGTCCCTCCGGCTGCGGGAAGTCGACCTCCCTGCGCATGCTCGCCGGTCTCGAGGACGTCAACGCCGGATCCATCCGCATCGGCGACCGCGACGTCACGCACCTGCCGCCCAAGGACCGGGACATCGCCATGGTGTTCCAGAACTACGCGCTCTACCCGCACATGTCCGTCGCCGACAACATGGGCTTCGCCCTCAAGATCGCCGGCGTCAACAAGAGCGACATCCGCAAGAAGGTCGAAGAGGCCGCGAAGATCCTCGACCTCTCCGACTACCTCGACCGCAAGCCCAAGGCGCTCTCCGGTGGTCAGCGGCAGCGTGTCGCCATGGGGCGGGCCATCGTGCGTGAGCCGCAGGTCTTCCTCATGGACGAGCCGCTGTCGAACCTCGACGCCAAGCTGCGTGTCTCGACGCGTACGCAGATCGCCAGCCTGCAGCGCCGCCTGGGCATCACCACGGTGTACGTCACGCACGACCAGGTCGAGGCCATGACCATGGGTGACCGTGTCGCGGTCCTCAAGGACGGTCTGCTGCAGCAGGTCGACTCGCCGCGCAGCATGTACGACCGCCCGGCCAACCTCTTCGTCGCCGGCTTCATCGGCTCCCCGGCCATGAACCTCGTCGAGGTCCCGATCACCGACGGCGGTGTGAAGTTCGGCAACAGCGTCGTCCCGGTCTCGCGTGAGGCGCTGTCCGCCGCCGCGGACAAGGGCGACCGTACGGTCACGGTCGGCGTCCGTCCCGAGCACTTCGACGTGGTCGAGCTGGGCGGCTCGGCGGCCAAGTCCCTTTCGAAGGACACCGAGGACGCCCCGGCCGGTCTCGCCGTGTCCGTGAACGTCGTCGAGGAACTCGGCGCCGACGGTTATGTCTACGGCTCCGCCCAGGTCGGCGGCGAGCACAAGGACCTCGTCGTGCGGGTCGGCGGGCGTTCCGTGCCGGACAAGGGTGCCGAGCTGCATGTCGTGCCGCGCCCGGGTGAGATCCACGTGTTCTCGACCTCGACGGGTGAGCGTCTCAGCGACTGATCCCCTGCCGCCTCGGCAGAGCCCAACTCGGCAGAACGGCCCCGCATTTCGGTGCGGGGCCATTCTGCGTATGTCGACAAATACCCCGGCACACACCAGCACACCCTGACACATCGGCGATTCCAGGACCTTTTCGAGCCCGTACGTCAACGCCGGATTCGAAAAGCAGCTTCGAACCATCCCCCGCCCGAGTGACTAAATGTCGCCAAATCATTACTGACCGCTACGCTCGCTCGCGTGACCCACACAGCCCGCCGAATCGGCCGCACTCTCGCTCTCGTTCTGCCCGTCGTCCTGGTGCTTTCCGGAACCCTCGCGGTCACCAGCGTCCCGTGGGCAGGGCACAACACCGAGTCGCAGATGCTCACCGCGTCCTCGGAGAACGTCTCCGTACGCGCCAAGCCGCGCGCTCCGCAGGACATTCTGCGCGACCGCCTCCTCACCGAGCTTCAGGAGAAGGGCGCGAACTCCGCCCTCACCCGCCTGCAGCGCACGGTCGAGGAGCGCCCCTCGCTCGCCCGGCACTGCATGTCGCTCGCCCGCGCGCTCGGCCGCGCCGCCGTCGAGAAGTACGGCCCCACGCGCGCGCAGACCTTCTCCCGCCCCGTGTGCGACACCTCCTTCGCGAGCGGCGTCTCCCAGCAGACCCAGGGGAGGTGAGCGCGGGGGCGAGGGGTGTGACACCTCCTCGCTCCTCGCCGCATATCGTTCACGGCATGCATACGCCTACGTATCCGACGCAGGCCGTGGTCCTGGCGGGCGGCCAGGGCTCGCGGCTGCGCCCGTACACCGATGACCGCCCCAAGCCGATGGTCGAGATCCCGGGGACCGGGACCCCGATCATCGGCCATCAGCTTGCCTGGCTCGCCGCCGAGGGCGTCACCGACGCCGTCGTCTCCTGCGGTCATCTCGCCGAGGTTCTCCAGAAGTGGCTGGAGAGCGCCGATCTGCCGCTGCGGGTGACCACGGTCGTCGAGACGGAGCCGCTGGGCCGGGGCGGTGGCCTCAAGTACGCCGCCGCCCGTCTCCCGCATCCGGACCAGCCCTGGTACGCCACCAACGGCGACATCTGGACCCGCTTCTCGCTGCGCGAGATGGCCGCCTTCCACGGCGAGCGGGACGCGATCGCCACGCTCGCACTCGCCCGCCCCCGGATTCCCTGGGGAGCGGTCGAGACGGACACCTTCGGGCACATCACGGACTTCGTCGAGTCCCCGCCGTCGCCGTATCTCATCAACGCGGGCGTGTACGTCTTCTCCGCGGCCTTCACAGAGCTGCTGCCCGACAAGGGCGACCATGAGCGCACCACCTTCCCCCGTCTCGCGCGTGATCGCCGTCTGGCGGGTTTCCCGCTGCCTCAGGGCGCGTACTGGCGGGCGATCGACACCGCCAAGGACCTGACCGAGGCCGCCAAGGAGCTTGCCGCGCAGTCGCGTTGAGGGATCCACACCGAAGGGGCGGCCACCGTGGTCACGGTGGCCGCCCCTTTCGTCGTACGCGGACTCAACCGAGCAGTCCGCCGATCACCCGGCCGCCGCCCGAGCCGCCCGAGGTGCCGGAAGTGCCGGAGCCTCCGGAGGTGCCGCCGCTGCCACTGCTCCCACCGGAGCCGTCCCCGCCGCCGGAGCCTCCTCCGCTGCCGGTGCCGGTGCCGCCGCTGGACGAGGGCCCGGAGCTGCTGGACGGCGGCTCCACGGGCTCGGACTGTCCGGGCGGCTGCTGTCCCGTGCCCTGCGTCTGGCTCGGCCGGTCGCCGATCGTGCCGGTCTCGCGGACCGCCTCCTTGGAGGGGGTCGCCTTCTCGGCCCTGGGGGTGCTGCTCTCGGACGGTGACGGCGTGCCGTCGTCGCCGCGGGTGCCGGAGGAGCTGCGCTCGCCGGTGGGTTCCTGCGGCAGCGGGGATCCGGGAAGGTGGTTGGTCGGGTCCTGGCCCGGCCCCGGCACGGTCACCATGTCGGAGGAGCGCACCGCCCCGCCGAGCACGGAGCCGATCAGCAGGGTGAGGCCGACCACGACGGAGGCGACGACGGTGCCGCGTCGCAGGACGCGCCGGCGCAGTTCCCACAGTTCGGAGCGCGGCCCCAGCTTGCGCCAGGCCTCTCCGGCGAGCCGTCCGTCGACGGAGTAGACCGGGGCGCCCGCGATGATCAGCGGGGACCAGGCGGCGAGGTAGATGATGTCGGGCGCGTCGTACGCCGGAACGGTCTTCCAGCTCACGGTGAGGATCAGCGCAGCCGACAGCAGCGCGCCGAAGACCGCCGCGACCCTCTGCCAGAGTCCCAGCACGGTCAGGACGCCGACGACGACCTGGAGGAAGGCGACGGTGAGACCCGCCCCGACGGGGTGGGACAGGGCGAAGTCACGCAGCGGTTCGGCGAGTCCCCACGGGTTGAGGGAGTGGAGCCACTTCACCATCGAGCCGCGTTCGCCGCCGTCGAAGTAGACGGGGTCGCAGAGCTTGCCCATTCCGGCGTAGATGGAGATGAAGCCGAGGAACACCCGCATGGGCAGCAGCACCACGCCGAGGTTCATGCGCCGCCCGGGGTAGTACGCGTGCCGCACGGCGTCTGCGCCGTGCCGTTGTACGGAGTTCTCGCCGCCCCTGCCGGTCTCGAACTCCTCGTCCTCGTACGGCTCCTGGCCGTAGGGGTGGTAGGAGTCGTACGAGTCGTAGGCGCCGACGGCCTTCCGCATCGGGGGCAGCAGCGGCCTGCCGGAGCCTCCGGACCCGGGTCCGCCCACGACGGGCGTGTGCGCGCTCTCAGTTGCTCGGCCGGCGGCGAGGTCGAGCCGCGGGATGACCTGCGTCGCGCCGGTGTCGTACGCTCCGCCGTCGAAGCCGCCGGAGTCGTAGCCTCCGGAGTCGAGCGCGCCCCTGTCGAAGGCGTCGGCGCCGAAGGCGTCGCGCTCCGCGGTGGAGTTGCGCACGGCTTGGAGCAGACCGGTCGCGCCGACGTCCCCCGGCGCCGACCTGCCGCTCCACACGACGGGCGCCCGCCGCCGCACCGCGGCGCCGGCGACGGGGATCCGTGCGGGGCGCGGGCTCTGGGCGAGCCGCACCCTGAAGCTGGCGTGGTTCACGATGACCTGCGCGGGATCGCAGTCCACCTTGACCATGCTCAGCGCAGGCTGATCATCGAACCCGGGCCGGGGCGTTCTGGTGTCCACACTCATCTAACCGAGTGACCTGTCTTTAGGACACTGCCCCGAAGGGCCCTATCTGTCCGAGACCCGTCAAGGTCCACTCCGTCAAGATCATTACAGTCGGCGTGGCCCGTTCGTGGCCCATGCGCCAATTCGTATGACGATCACCGCAGTTGGCACAAGAATGTGAGTCCGTCGCCTCAGAGGGAGATCATCAGTGACCGACCGCGCCGAGTCCGCACGGCCAAGCAATCAACTGACCTTCGGGGACCTCACCGACTATCCCGTGATGGCGCAAGCCCTGGACAACCAGTGGCTGCCACCGGATCTCGCCGCTGCTCAGCAGCGCCCCCACGCCACAAAGGGCAGCACTCCCAAGGCCGTTGCCGCCGCCTCCGCCGAACTGCGCCGCTCGCTCGTCAACAGCGGGACGCTCGTGATCAATCGCGCGTATCTCCTCAACAACGAAGCCCTCTACCGCAACTACCGCCCCGGCATCGAACCCGCCGAGCGCGAGGCCTTCGTCCGGCTGCTCAACGACCGCGCCCTGGTGCCCTACCTCTACCGGGAACGGGATCCGGGCGAGGAGTCCGCCTGGAGCAAGGACAAGCACGTACAGCAGTCGTGGCGCCGCCTGCTCGCCGACGAGGCGGAGCCCGCCTGCGTCCGCTTCGACTGGGACGACGACACCAACAGGGAAGAGACCGGCAAGGTCAGCAACTACTTCTCCACGAGCCTGTCCACGCTGCGCCGCCTGAAGATCCCGCAGCTCGCCAAGGACTTAGGCATCTCGCAGGAGCGCGCCAGGGCGCTGCGCGAGGGAATCCTCAAGGACATCTACGACTGGGCGGGCGAGCAGGACCCGGACAAGGACATCACCCGCAATGCCGTCTACCAGCAGTTCCTCTGCCGTCCAGGGTCCGAGCCGTACGAGCAGCTGTACCGGGAGGGGGAGGACGTACTCCCCGCGAAGCAACTGATCGACCTGCTGTACAGCGTGGGTGTGCCCAAGGCCAGCGGTCTGATCGCGCTGACCCCGCCCGATTCGCCGGCGCGCAGCGCCCTGCAGGAGCTCGGTGAGGCCGAGCGGTCGCCCGTGGCCGACCCGGAGGCGCTCGGCAGACTGCTGCGCGACGTCTTCGCCGACGTCCTGCACCGGGCCGTGGACGGGCCCAACTCCTATGCGGATCTCGGCCTTTCCGACATCACCATGCTGCGCCGCGAGGAGGAGTGGCGCGCCTACATCGACGCGCTCAACGGTTTCGTGCGGGGTGGCTTCGCCCACGGACGTGTCCCCGATTCCGACGCGTTCACGGGCGCGACCACCGAAATCGCCGAGCTGCACGCGAAGATGCTGCGCAAGGCGCGGAAGATCGGCCGCTCGGGGAAGGGTTTCCAGCGCGAGATCGGGATGGCCCTCGTACTCGAGTCGGCCGGCCTCTCGCTCCAGCTCGCGGGTGACGGAGTGTCGTTGCTTTCGGGCTCGGTCCAGCTGGCGAGCGCGGGCCTCGGCGCCCTGGTCGTCCGGCTGGTGTTCACGGACGGGGGCAGCGCTCTGCGCAGCGGGCTCGGGCACAGCGTGACATTTCCCACGCTCAGGCTGGGCAGTGTGAAGCGGGACTGGGAAGCGCTGCTCGGCGCGTACGGCGAGCGGATCACGGAGATCGACGCCCTGCCGCGCAGGAACCAGGCCGACCAGCAGATCCCCGACGCCCCG
The DNA here is from genome assembly GCF_045207475.1 of Streptomyces sp. NBC_00885. NCBI lineage: Bacteria > Bacillati > Actinomycetota > Actinomycetes > Kitasatosporales > Streptomycetaceae > Streptomyces > Streptomyces sp. NBC_00885. The sequence continues at coordinate 4,561,519 of NZ_CP108796.1, read as the reverse complement.
TAGAAGGACCCGCATGAACACGTACGACCGGCTGCGCACCGAGCGCCCCGAGCTCTTCGTCAATCTGCCCGGCGGCATCGAGATCCTGAGCGATCCGGAGGCGGTCGCGGCGGCGGGAGGGGTGGTGTACGAGGACCCGTATGTGATGGTCCTCCGTGATCCGGTCAGATTCCCGGACGGCAGGACCGGTACGTACATCCGCTCGATCGGCACCACCGAGGAGCCGGGCTGTGTGGTGCTTCCGCTGCTCGACGGCGAGGTGGTGCTGGTCGAGCACTTCCGGCACGCCACGCGCTCGTGGCTGTGGGAGGTGCCACGCGGTTTCGGGACGCCGGGGCTGACCGGTGAGCAGAACGCCGCGAAGGAGCTGCGCGAGGAGATCGGCGCGGATGTCCGTGAGCTGATCCCGCTGGGTGCGGTCCACCCGGACTCGGGCGCGGTGGGCGACCGTGTGCTGCTCTACGCGGCCCGGATCGACGCGATCGGCGCGCTTGCCCTGGGAGAGGGCATACGGAGCACGCTCACCGTGTCCTGCGCACAGGCGGAGGAGATGGTGGGCGACGGCCGGATCACGGACGCGTTCACCATCGTGGTCCTCAGCCGCGCAAGGCTGGCGGGCGTGACGGGCTGAAGGCTCCGCCCGGGGGCTTGCCGGGCCCCCGGGTCCGTCCGGATCAGACTCGGCGCTTGGACGCCTCGTACAGCACCACACCCGCCGCGACGCCCGCGTTCAGCGACTCCGCGCCGCCCGGCATCGGGATACGGACCAGGTAGTCGCAGGTCTCGCCGACCAGGCGGGACAGGCCCTTGCCCTCGCTGCCGACGACGATGACGAGCGGGCCGCCGAGCGCTTCGAGGTCGCCGACCTCGTGGTCGCCGTCCGCAGCCAGGCCGACAACGGTGAGGCCCGCCTTCTGGTACGACTCCAGGGCGCGGGTCAGGTTGGTCGCGCGCGCGACCGGGGTGCGGGCTGCCGTGCCCGCGGAGGTCTTCCAGGCGCCGGCCGTCATGCCCGCGGCCCGGCGCTCGGGCACGACCACGCCGTGGCCGCCGAACGCGGAGACGGAGCGGACGACGGCGCCCAGGTTGCGCGGGTCGGTCACGCCGTCGAGCGCGACGATCAGCGGGTCCTCGCCCTCGTCGAAGGCGGCGGCCGCGAGGTCCTCGGGGTGCGCGTACTCGTACGGCGGGACCTGAAGGACGAGGCCCTGGTGGTTGAGGCCGTTGGTCATCCGGTCGAGCTCGGGGCGCGGCGCTTCCATCAGGTTGATGTTGCCGCGCTGCCCGGCGAGCTGGAGCGCCTCGCGCACCCGCTCGTCGTTGTCGATGAACTGCTGGACGTACAGCGTCGTCGCGGGCACGCCGTCGCGCAGCGCCTCGAAGACCGGGTTACGGCCGACGACCATCTCGGAGGTGCCCTTGCCGCCACGGCGGGCGACGGGGCGGCGGGCGGCGGTCTTCTTGGCCTGGGCGTTGGCGACGCGGTTCTTCTTGTGGCCCTTGCGGGCGGACGCGGGCGGGGTCGGGCCCTTTCCCTCGAGTCCGCGGCGTCGCTGGCCACCGCTGCCGACCTGAGCGCCCTTCTTGTTGGACGTGCGGCGGTTCCTGCGCTGGCTGTTCCCGGCCATGACTACCTGTTTCCTGAAGCTTTCGAATGCGTACGTACGTAAGAAAGTGTGCCGCCCGGGAGCCCGGGCGGCACATTGTGGCCGGTCAGCGCGGTCCGAGCGTCCAGCGCGGCCCGTCAGGACCGTCCTCGACGACGAGCCCGGACTGCTGCAGCTGGTCGCGGATCGCGTCGGCCGTCGCCCAGTCCTTGCGGCCCCGGGCCGCCTCGCGCTGCTGGAGCACCAGCCGGACCAGGGTGTCGACGACGCCGTGGAGGTCTTCGCCGCGGTCGGCCTCGCCCGCCCAGTGCGGGTCGAGCGGGTCCAGGCCGAGGACGCCGAGCATGGCCCGTACCTCGGCGAGGCGGGCGACGGCGGCTTCCTTGTCGTCGGCGGCCAGTGCGGAGTTGCCCTGGCGGACCGTGGTGTGGACGATGGCGAGCGCCTGCGGGACGCCCAGGTCGTCGTCCATCGCCTCGGCGAAGGCGAGCGGCACCTCGGGCGCGGGCTCGACGACTCCCCCCGCCTTCTCGGCCACGCGCTGGATGAAGCCCTCGATCCGCGCGAAGGCTGACTCGGCCTCGCGCAGGGCCTCCTCGCTGTACTCGATCATCGAGCGGTAGTGCGGCGTACCGAGGTAGTAGCGCAGCACGATGGGACGCCACTGCTTGACCATCTCGGAGACGAGCACCGAGTTGCCGAGCGACTTGGCCATCTTCTCGCCGGCGATCGTCACCCAGGCGTTGTGCACCCAGTACCTGGCGAATTCGTCGCCGAAGCCCTTGGCCTGGGCGATCTCGTTCTCGTGGTGCGGGAAGATCAGGTCGATCCCGCCGCCGTGGATGTCGAAGGCCTCGCCGAGGTACTTGTGCGCCATCGCCGAGCACTCCAGGTGCCAGCCGGGCCGGCCGCGGCCCCAGGGGGTCTCCCAGCTCGGCTCGCCGGGCTTGGCCGCCTTCCACATGGCGAAGTCGCGCTGGTCGCGCTTGCCGGTCTCGCCCTCGCCGGACGGCTGGCGCAGCTCGTCGAGGTCCTGGTTGGACAGCTGAAGGTAGCCGGGGAAGGAGTGCACGTCGAAGTAGACGTTGCCGTCGGCCTCGTAGGCGTGTCCGCGCTCGATGAGGCCACGCATCATCTCGACCATCTCGGTGATGTGGCCGGTGGCGCGCGGTTCGTAGGTGGGCGGCAGGCAGCCGAGGGCGTCGTAGCCGTCGTTGAACGCGCGCTCGTTCTCGTATCCGATCGACCACCAGGGGCGGTTCTGTTCCGCCGACTTCCAGATGATCTTGTCGTCGATGTCGGTCACGTTTCGCACGAACGTGACCTCGTAGCCGCGGTGCATGAACCAGCGGCGCATGATGTCGAAGTTGAGATACGACCGGACGTGCCCGATGTGCGGGGGGGCCTGCACGGTCGCGCCACACAGGTAGATCGAGACGCAGCCCGGCGTGAGCGGGGTGAAGTCACGGATCTGCCGGGCGCTGGTGTCGTGCAGGCGAATGGTCACGCATCTAGGGTAGTGGCCCCGTACCAGTGCCCCGCGCCCCTTGTGGGACGCGGGGACATGTTTGTGACTTTGTCCGAGCCCGATACGAGCCGGAGGCGGGCTGAAGGCGGGCCGGAGGCGGGGATTCCTGACGACAACTCGCCGTCCGTGCCGGGTATTTCACCCGTCCGCGCGGAACACCAGTGCCGTGGCGATCGCGGCAAGACCTTCTGCCCGTCCCGTCAGACCGAGCCCGTCCGTCGTGGTGCCCGATACCGAAACGGGCGCACCGACCGCCGCCCCGAGCGTCTTCTGCGCTTCGTCGCGCCGCTTGCCGATCTTCGGGCGTACGCCGATGACCTGGATGGCGACATTGCCGATCTCGAAGCCTTCGGCCCGTACGATCCGGGCCGCCTCGCCGAGCAGCGTGACGCCGGAGGCGCCGGACCACTCGGGCCGGGAGGTGCCGAAGTGGGCGCCGAGGTCGCCGACACCGGCCGCCGAGAAGAGCGCGTCGCAGGCGGCGTGGGCGGCGACGTCGCCGTCGGAGTGTCCGGCGAGGCCGTCCTCGCCCTCCCACAGCAGTCCGGCGCACCACAGCTCGCGGCCCGCCTCGAAGGCGTGCACGTCCGTGCCGACGCCGATCCGGGGGACAGGACTAGAAGCCATCGTTGGCCCTCCTGCGGGCGAGAACCGCCTCGGCGAGTACGAGATCGAGGGGGCGGGTCACCTTGAACGCCTCCTCGTGGCCGGGTACGACCACGACGGGCTCGCCGAGCTGCTCGACCATGCTCGCGTCGTCGGTGACGTTGTCGGTCACCGTCTCGTGGGCGCGCACGAGGGTCTCCCGCTCGAAGCCCTGCGGGGTCTGCACGGCACGCAGCCTGGCCCGCTCGGGCGTCGCGAGGACCGGCTCGGGCGAGCCGTCCGTGCGGGGCTCGACTTCCTTCACGGTGTCGGCGAGGGGCAGCGCGGGCACGACGGCCACAGCTCCGTCGCGTACGGCCTCGATCACCGCGTCGACCGTGTCGACGGGCACCAGCGGCCGGGCCGCGTCGTGGACCAGCACGGCGTCGATGCCGGGCGGCAGGGCGTCCAGGCCGAGCTTCACGGACTCCTGGCGGGTGTCACCGCCGGGGACGACCAGGAAGTCGGTCCTGTCCGGAAGTGCATGGTCGGCGAGGAGGGACTTCACTTCCGCGGCACCGTCGGGCGGGGCCACCACGACGACGAGCGAGACGGCGCGGGATGCGGCCATGGCTCGTACGGCGTGGATGAGCATGGGCGTGCCGTTCAGCGTACGGAGCGCTTTGGGGGCGCCCGGGCCGAGCCGTACGCCCCGGCCGGCCGCCGGGATCACCGCTGCGGTGCGGAACGGGGGCGATTGGTCAGACATCGGTTGCACTCCGGCAGGTTTGTTTCCTTGGCCGACATGGGTATGGCCACAGCGTGCCGGGCGCGACGCCTTGACCGGACCCTTCCGTGACAACTGGTCTGCGCCAGCCGCCCGGGCCCGGCACACCAAGTGGGGCAGGGTGCCGCGCGTGCGGCGAGTGGGGATTCACGAGCGATACACGAAGCGATACACGACACGAGCGATTCACGAGCGGCGATTCACCGGCGCAGACGAACATGCCGCAGCGCCCGGCGACAGGACTGTCATCACAGCATGTCAGCGGGCACCGCGGCACTTTATTGATTCCAACGCCGGTGCGTCAGGACGCGAGGACCTCGTCGAGCAGAGCCTCGGCCTTGTCTTCGTTGGTGTTCTCCGCGAGGGCGAGCTCGCTCACCAGGATCTGGCGCGCCTTGGCGAGCATGCGCTTCTCACCAGCGGAAAGCCCACGCTCCCGCTCGCGACGCCACAGGTCACGCACTACTTCGGCGACCTTGATGACATCGCCGGAGGCGAGCTTCTCGAGATTTGCCTTGTAGCGGCGGGACCAGTTCGTCGGCTCTTCTGCATACGGTGCGCGCAGCACCTCGAAGACCCGGTCGAGCCCGTCCTGACCGACCACATCGCGAACGCCCACGAACTCCGCATTGTCCGCCGGCACGCGAACCGTCAGGTCGCCCTGAGCGACCTTCAGCACCAAGTAGGTCTTGTCCACGCCTTTGATCTGGCGAGTTTCGATGGCCTCGATCAGCGCGGCCCCGTGATGGGGATAGACCACGGTGTCGCCAACCTTGAACGTCATGTGACAGGTACCCCTTCCGTGGCTATCCAGGGTAACACGGAAACGGCTTCTTCTGAATGGCGTTTTCGCAGGTCAGGGCATATCTCGGGGCTTGACAACAGCAACACGAACGTGCTGCGGGCGGCTTCCGGAAGGGGGTATTCGCAGGTCGGAGCGGCTGCGCGGGCGGACCGAAACGCGCACGTTACACCCGGCGCAAGCCCCTCCAGAGAGGCCGAACGTCCCGATTTGCCGGATTCCAAGCGGTGAACTTCCCGTACTCCGTTCGGCGGTCGGTCACCCGTACGGACGGATGCGCCGCCGAATCCGGAATTGATCACCGGAACGTATTCGGTAAGGAATGTGAGGCCGCCGTGGAATTGATCAACATGGTTATGTGAACGGCGTACGAAGAGCGGCGTACGAATCGGCAGGATCGCACTGCGGTGCTCGGCGAGTCCCGAGCGGCGGGCGGAGGCGGCCGGCGAAGGGGCGGGTCGGGTGCGGGGCGGGCGCGGGCGCTCGGTAACCTAAGCGCGAACTGACACGGGCTTAGCGATCTGCATGCCGGTTTCCACGCCAGTTCAACAGCCTGTCCGTAGCCAGTCCGTACGTCCAAGGAGATGCCGCCGCCGTGAGCCGCAGCCTTCGACGCGGCGCCCTCGCCGCTACCGCCATCGTGTTCTCGATCGCCGCGCTCTCCGCCTGCGGAGCCGGCATGAACGCGCAGACCCTTGAAGTCCGGCCGGACAATGCCGAGACGACGGTCGACAGCATCAAGATCCAGAACGCGACGGTGCTCATCCAGCCGCAGGCGGAGGCGGAGGGTCCGGCGGTCGTCTCCGCGACGCTCTTCAACACCGGCTCTCAGCCGCAGACGCTCGACGCGATCACGCTGCCGGGGCTGAGCGCTCCGGTGAAGCTGTCCGCCGCGAAGGGCTCGGGATCGATCACGATTCCGGCGCAGGGCTCGATCATCGTCGGCGGCGCGGGTAACGCGGCCGCTGTGATCGAGAAGGGCGAGGAGGCGTCGAAGAACGCGGGAGGCGTGCAGAACGTCGTCTTCCGCTTCAGCGAGACCGGCGACGTGAACGTGCAGGCGCTGGTCCTCCCCGCGAAGAGCTACTTCGAGGGGTACGGGCCGAGCACGCTGCCGAAGCCGTCGGAGAAGCCCTCGACGGAGCCCACCGGCACGCCGTCCGGCACCCCGTCGGGTTCGGCCACGGGCCAGGCGGGCGAGCCGGGCAACGGCCAGTCCGGCGAACCGGACACCGCGTCGGACTCCGCCTCGGCATCCCAGAGCGCGGGCCACTGACACACACGAGGGCGCCCCGCCAGAACTTCTCTGGCGGGGCGCCCTCGTGTTGTCGCCGGAAGTCGCCTGTCCACGGCTCATGCGCGGCGCCGGACCCGGTCCTTCTGGCGGCGGGCCGGTTTACGGCTCGAACTTGTAGCCCAGGCCCCGCACCGTCACCAGGTACCTCGGCGCACCCGGGTCGGGCTCGATCTTGGCGCGCAGGCGCTTGACGTGAACGTCCAGCGTCTTGGTGTCGCCCACGTAGTCCGCACCCCAGACCCGGTCGATCAGCTGCATACGGGTCAGCACCCGGCCCGCGTTGCGCAGCAGCATCTCCAGCAGGTCGAACTCCTTCAGCGGGAGGTCGACCTTTCCGCCCGAGACCGTGACGACGTGACGGTCCACGTCCATCCGGACCGGGCCCGCCTCCAGGGCCGCGGGGGTGACCTCCTCCGGCTCGCCGCGGCGGCGCAGGACCGCGCGGATGCGGGCGACCAGCTCCCGCGAGGAGAAGGGCTTGGTGACGTAGTCGTCGGCTCCTATTTCCAGCCCGACGACCTTGTCGATCTCACTGTCCTTGGCGGTCACCATGATCACCGGGACATTCGAGCGGCCGCGCAGCTGGCGGCACACCTCGGTGCCCGGCAGCCCGGGCAGCATCAGGTCGAGGAGGACGAGGTCGGCGCCATTGCGCTCGAACTCGTCGAGACCCTCGGGCCCCGTGGTCGCGATGGCGACCTCGAAGCCCTCCTTGCGGAGCATGTAGGACAGGGCGTCGCTGAATGATTCCTCATCCTCGACGACGAGCACTCGGGTCACGGAAGGACCTCCGGGGCAGGAATTTCGCTGTTCGGATCGGTGTCGTAAGGCCGGTCGTCGTCCTCGTCGACGCGATCCGGTCCGGTGGATGAACGGTCCCGCACGGCCCCCGCTTCGGGAAGCCGCAGGGTGAAAGTGGAGCCCTGTCCCTCGGAGCTCCACACCGTGACCTCCCCGCCGTGCGAGGCGGCCACGTGTTTGACGATAGCCAGTCCCAGGCCGGTGCCCCCGGTGGCCCGGGACCGGGCGGGGTCGACGCGGTAGAACCGCTCGAAGACCCGCTCACGGTCCTTCTCGGAGATGCCGATGCCCTGGTCGGTGACGGCGATCTCGATGAGATCGCCGCCGGGCGCGGACACGCGACGTGCGGAAATCCCGACCCGGGTGCGGGCCGGGGAGTAGTTGACGGCGTTCTCGACGAGGTTGCCGAGTGCCGCGGCGAGCTGGCCGCGATTGCCCCAGATGTGCAGGGCGGCGGTACCTCCCCCAGAGCCTTCGGCCTGGGAGGTACCCCCGACGGCCATGGTGATCTGCTTGGTGGACGCGGGATGCCGGGAGCGGTCGATGGCTTCGGCGATCAGTTCGTCCACACGTACAGGTTCGGCGTCCTCCAGCGGGTCGTCGTTCTGCACCCTGGAGAGGTCGATGAGCTCCTGTACGAGATTGGTGAGCCGGGTCGCCTCGATCTGCATGCGGCCGGCGAAGCGTTCCACCGCTTCGGGGTCGTCCGAGGCGCCCATGACCGCCTCGGAGAGCAGGGAGAGCGCGCCGACCGGGGTCTTGAGCTCATGGCTGACGTTGGCGACGAAGTCGCGCCGCACCGCTTCTATCCGGCGGGCCTCGGTGAGGTCCTCGACGAGCAGCAGCACGAGCCGGGAGCCGAGGGGGGCCACCCGGGCGGAGACGGCGAGGGCCTCGCCGCGGCCGGTGCCGCGCCGGGGCAGATCCAGTTCGACCTGCCGTATCTCGCCGTCCCGGCGGGTGTCGCGGGCCATGTGCAGCATCGGCTCGACGGCGAGTTTCCCGCCGCGCACCAGACCGAGGGCGTACGCCGCGGAGCTGGCCTTGACGACGGAGTCGCTCTCGTCGAGGACGACCGCGGAGGAGCGGAGCACGGACAGGACCGTGTCGACGCCGGGCGGCAGCACGGCGTCGGTGTGCAGGGAGGTGCGGGTGGGTCGCGCCTGGTCGCGTTCGCTCCAGCGGAACGCCAGCATGGCGATGACACCGGTGCACAACCCGGCGATCGCTGCCGCTGCGGCGACCGCCGCGTTCACGTCCATGCACCCAGGTTATGCGTGGCCGGGGAGATGCTCCCAGCCAAACGGGTGGCACCTCGAACAGTCGTCGCTCAGAGTTCACCAAGGGGATAGGGCTGATTCACTTCCGGGGGAGGCTCCGGACGCGTAACGGACAGACCGTGGGAGCGTGGGGGTCCGAAACACACCCCCTGACCTACCCGGACCCCGGTCGCATCAAGAGAGGGACATCCCATGCGGGACGCGTACCACGAGGAACTGGACTCGATCGGCGAGGGCCTGGTCGAGATGGCCCGGCTGGTCGGGTCGGCGATCGGGCGCGCCACCACGGCCATGCTCGACGCCGATCTCAAGCTCGCCGAGAGCGTGATCGCCGCCGACCAGAAGGTCGACGACCTGCAGCACGACCTGGAGGCACGGGCGATCGCCCTGCTGGCGCGGCAGCAGCCGGTCGCGACGGATCTGCGGATCGTGGTGACCTCGCTGCGGATGAGCGCGGACCTGGAGCGCTCGGGCGACCTGGCCCAGCACGTGGCCAAGCTGGCCCGGCTGCGCTTCCCCGACTCCGCGGTGCCGCACGACCTGCACGCGACCATCCTGGAGATGGGGCAGCTGGCGCAGCGGCTGATGGCCAAGGCGGCGGAGGTCATCATCACCAAGGACGTCGACCTGGCGCTCCAGCTGGAGACGGACGACGACGAGATGGACCTGCTGCACCGCACGCTCTTCCAGCACCTGATGGACGACCGCTGGAAGCACGGCATCGAGACCGCCGTGGACGTGACGCTGCTCGGCCGCTACTACGAGCGCTTCGCGGACCACGCGGTGTCGGTCGCCAAGCGGGTCGTCTACCTGGTGACGGGCGAGCACGCGGACGAGCTCCAGCCGCCGACGCAGGTCGAGGGCGCGTAGTTCCCCGCGGGGTGCGATATGCCTCCACGCGCTGTTGATGCGCCCGCGCGAGCGGGCATGCAATGGGCAGTGGCGGCACATCTCGTACGCCTATGAGGAGGGACCATGACCCCATCCCCCACGAGCGACCCTCAGCAGGAAACCCCTGACGAGGTGGTGTTCCTGCCCGTGCTCGGCGCCTGCGGCTGCGGCTCGGGCTGCGGTTGCGGCTGCCAGTCGGGCGGACCGTGCCAGTGCGGCGGCTGCTGCGGCTAGGTGATTTGTTACGTGCGCGTGGAGTTACGTACGTGCACGTACAGTTGAAAGGGCTCCGAATTCCCTTGCGGACGGGGCCCTTTCACCTGCGGCTCAAGGGGACGGCAGCGACAAGCCCCCTGCCCGCGGAACTCGCGGGCAGGGGGCTCATATGTGCCTGGGCGCTACTTCTTGCCCTGGGTCTGACCGGCCTATTTTTCGTCCCTGGTCAGAGAGCCGTACACCCCGACTGACCTGCGGCTGAATGGTCGTTGGTGGTCGTCGTTGGTCGTTGCTGGTCGTCCTCGGACGGCCCCCAGACGGCCCTGCTCAGAACTGAGAACGTCCGCTTCTCCGACCGCCAGGCGGGTGGAGCTGCCCCGGCGTGAGTCTCTTGCTGCGGACCTTGCGGCCCGTATCCAGGGTGGCGACGATCTGCGCCGTCTTCACTCCCCACAGCCCCAGGCGGCTACAGCGCAACTCATGCGGGATCCCCGCAAGGGGGCCAATGGACAGAGGCCCATCCCAGTCCCGCCGCAACAAGGGTCCGAGAGTCTGGGATCTCCAAGGAAGGCAGCTGGACCCACATCTCTACCGCTTCAACCTGGACGTTGGTTGCGCTTCGGTTCAGCAGACGCAGGCTGAAGACCACGTCATCGTTGTCCGGGTCGGAAGCGTCCAGCGCCAAACCGGCGTGTTCCAGCACTACCTCAACCCTGGGTCGCATCCGTCGGTAGGTCATGTAGGAGACCGACATGTTGAGCCCCGCAACAGCGGCCCCGCCGATGGCGATGCCTCGGGCCCACCAGTCAGCCATGACCAACCCCCTACGCCGTGCCGGATACCGTGGGTCAAGTGTGCTCATCCGTCCGTCCGGTGGCTCCCGTTTTGAGGAAGCTCTGCGGTAGCCCCTCTTGGGCTGGCTGTAACTCCTCACAGCCTCTGGGCATGGCAGAAGCCCCTACCGAAAATCGGCAGGGGCATTTCAGTGACCTACAAGGCTTCGTGTACGAGCTGTCTGCCGAGGCATGGTCATAGCCGGATCGTTGAGGTCGACATGTCGTCGAGCCTTGCCGTCGCACCGGTGTCAGGGACTGATGTCAGGTGGTTTCGTCCTCGAAGCCGCGGTCAGCCGGCGCAGCGGGGCGCTGCGCGAGCCACCCGGACACGCGCGGCCCCCCGTTCACCGCACCACCCTCTCGGACAGTGCGCACGTGCGTGAACCCCTGCCGGAGGTAGTACCGCTGTAGCGCCTCGTTCGTCGTCCACGCGTCAAGGCGCAGCCATTTCGCAGCATCTCGATACGCCCTGTCGCCTGCCCAGTCGAGAAGCCGGCCGCCAAGGTTCTGCCCGGCATGGGTCCGGGCCACGGTCAGCTTGGTGACGAAACGGGATGGCTCCCCCAACTCCTGTTCCGTCCACAGGCCCTCTTCTACATCCGGCGTGAGTGTGATGGTGGCTGCTGTTACGTCGCCGTCCATGACCATGAATACGGAACCCGCCTCAATCGTGGCGAGTAGCCGGTCAGCCGGATAGGGACGCTGCATCAAGGCCGTCAGCGAGTACCTGGGGCACTCCGATCCGGGGCTCACCCTGAAGGTGTACGCCCATCTGATGCCGAGCAGCCGGGACCGTGCAAGGAAGGCTCTCGGTAGGGCGCTCAGGCCCCAAGATCACCCGCACTGACGGCCCACAGACGGCCCCAGAAAGGCAACAGCCCCTCATCTGCGCCGAACGCGCAGGTGAGGGGCATGATCACCAAAGTTACTACTTCTTGCCCGTTCTTAGCCCCTGGTCAGCGGGCCGCGCATCCCATCTGACCTGCGGCTGTGCGGTCGCTGCCGGTCGTCGTTGGTCGTTGTCGGTCGTCCTCGGACGGCCCCCGGTGGCCGGGCAACTCGAGTGCCTGGGCAAGCTGCGTGCCGGTTGCGGATGAACGACGATGAAGAGACAGGGAGCTGCCCGGTTCTGTAGCTTCCGCCCCGCAGGGCGCATACCGCCGTAGCGCGCCGAGGACCGCGGCGGAGGGAGTTCGCCGTGGACCCACGCGCCGCCTCCGGCCCGGAGGAGCATGGCCGAGGTAGGCCGAGCGGCCCGTTGGACGATGCCGAACGAGCGGAGTACGAGCGACTCCGGCGCACTCTCGGCACGCGACACCGTCGTCTGCGACTCTGGGGAGCTTCCCTGCTTCTCACGCTGGCTGTTCTGCTCGCACCCATCAGCGTCGTCGCCACGTGGATAAATTCCGAGGTCACCGATGTTGATCGGTATGTGCAGACCGTCTCACCTCTCGCCAGGGACCCCGCCGTCCAGGATCTGATGGTTGATCGTGTCACTGACGGTCTGGTCGAAAACATTGACGTTCGCAAGATCTCCGACGCGCTCGCCGACACTCTGGCCGACCATGATGCACCCCGCTGGCTTGTCGACGCGGCCAGGTCACTGGATGAAGAGCTCAAGGGCGGACTGACGACCGGCGTGCGCTACACGGTCGAGAGGGTGGTGACGAGCGACGCCTTTGCCAAGGCGTGGGACAGCATCCACCGTGGCGCGCACACCGCCGCGATGAATGTGCTCACCGGGGAGGGAGGCGGAGCGCTCGAGGTCAAGGGCGACACCATCACACTGAACGTCGGAACTGTGATCGAGGAAGTGCAGAAGCAACTGCTCGGCGTGACGCTTGTCGGGGCAGAAGACATTCCCGGGGCCGACAAGTCGATCGTGCTGGTGCAGAACGACAATCTGAGTGAGGCCCGTGATGCTGCCCGCTGGCTCGGCGTCGTCGGCCCGTGGTTGCCCTTGGCGGTGGTTGTGCTCGCCGGGCTGGGCATCTGGGCGGCACCTTCACGCCGGGTCGCGCTGATGGCCGTCGGCATCGGCATCAGCATCATGATGTGCGGGCTGCTGGTAGGAGTCGCCGTCATGCGCCAGATCTATCTGGATGCGGTGCTTCCGGTAGCCCAGTCGCAGGACGCCGCGGCAGCCGTCTACGACACCCTGGTGAGGTTCCTCCGGCAGGCCATCCTCACAGTGCTCCTCACGGCCGTGCTCACTGTGATCGCGGGGTATCTGTACGGACAAGGCCGCGGTGCCGTTGCCGTGCGCTCAGCCGCGGCCCGAAGTACCGAAACCGCCGGGCACGCGCTCGCCCGGACCGGGTTGACGACAGGTGCCGTCGGACAGTGGCTGCGCACGAACCGGCCCCTGACCACAGGCGCCGTCATCGGCGCCGGGGGCCTCACCCTCTTCCTGTGGAACTACCCCACGCCCTCCTCCGTGGCCCTTCTGCTCCTGCTCGTCGTGGTTGTCCTCGTGATCCTGGGCGTCCTTGCCGCTGCGGACGGAGCGGAGCAACCTGGGGCATTCCGATCCGGGGGCTCACGCTGAAGGTGTACGCGCACTGATACGTAGCAGCCAGGACCGCGCAAGGAACGCTCGCGGCAGGGCCCTCAGGCCCGAAGATCACCCGCACTGACGGCCCACAGACGGCCCCAGAAAGGCAACAGCCCCTCATCTGCGCCAAACGCGCAGGTGAGGGGCATGATCACAAGGACTACTACTTCTTGCCCTGATTCTTGACCGCCTCGATCGCCGCCGCGGCCGCGTCCGGGTCCAGGTACTTTCCGCCCTTGGTGAGCGGCTGGAAGTCGGCGTCCAGCTCGTAGTAGAGCGGGATGCCGGTCGGGATGTTCAGGCCCGTGATGTCCGCGTCGGAGATGCCGTCGAGGTGCTTGACCAGGCCGCGCAGGGAGTTGCCGTGCGCGGCGACCAGGACGGTGCGGCCCGCCAGGAGGTCCGGGACGATGCCGTCGTACCAGTACGGCAGCATGCGCTCGACGACGTCCTTGAGGCACTCGGTGCGCGGACGCAGCTCGCTCGGGATCGAGGCGTAGCGCGGGTCGTCGCTCTGCGAGAACTCCGTGCCGTCCTCGAGGACCGGCGGCGGGGTGTCGTACGAACGGCGCCAGAGCATGAACTGCTCCTCGCCGAACTCGGCCAGGGTCTGCGCCTTGTCCTTACCCTGCAGCGCGCCGTAGTGACGTTCGTTCAACCGCCAGGAGCGGTGGACCGGGATCCAGTGGCGGTCCGCGGACTCCAGCGCCAGCTGCGCCGTGCGGATGGCGCGCTTCTGGAGCGAGGTGTGCAGTACGTCGGGGAGCAGGCCGGCGTCCTTGAGCAGCTCACCGCCGCGGACTGCCTCCTTCTCGCCCTTCTCCGTGAGGTTGACGTCCACCCAGCCGGTGAACAGGTTCTTCGCGTTCCAGTCGCTCTCGCCGTGGCGGAGGAGGATCAGCTTGTACGGTGCGTCGGCCATGCGTACGAGACTAATGGACGCCGATGTCGGCGTGTCGGTTGACGTCCCCCGTCAATTGACTGGCGGCCGGGCCCCCGGCATCTGTAACTTGCGGAGGCCTGCCAAGCCACTTACAGCGCCTGTTCCCCGGGGGAATCCACATGTCCATAGGCTCTCTGCGACGTGCCGCGAGAGACAGCGTCTCGGGGCTGCCCCGTGAGTTCTGGTGGCTGTGGACGAGCACCCTCGTCAACCGGCTCGGAGCCTTCGTCGCGACGTTCATGGCGCTGTATCTGACCGTTGACCAGGGCTACTCGGCCTCGTACGCCGGACTCGTGGCCGCGCTGCACGGACTCGGCGGTGTCGTCTCCTCGCTCGGCGGCGGTGTGATGACCGACCGGCTCGGGCGGCGGCCCACACTGCTGATCGGGGAGACCTCCACGGCCGTCTCCGTCGCGGTGCTCGGCTTTGTCCAGCACCCCGTGGCGATCGCGGCGGTCGCCTTTGTCGTGGGCATGGCCTCCAACGCCTCCCGGCCCGCCGTGCAGGCGATGATGGCCGACATCGTCCGTCCTGAGGACCGGGTGCGGGCCTTCTCGCTCAACTACTGGGCGATCAACCTGGGCTTCGCAATCTCCGCGGTGGCCGCCGGATTCGTCGCCGAGCACAGCTATCTCGCCGGTTTCCTGGGTGAGGCGGCCATGACGCTGATCTGCGCGATCCTCATCTTCTTCAAGCTGCCCGAGTCGCGGCCCGAGCGTGTGGAGACGAAGGGCGCGCCGGTGGAGCCGCAGATCAGCATGCTGACCGTCCTGCGCGACGGGCGGTTCATGAGCGTCGTCACACTGTCGTTCCTGATCGCGCTGATCTTCATGCAGGGGCACGTCGGGCTGCCGCTGGCGATGGGGGCGGACGGTTTCTCCAGCTCGGACTTCGGTATGGCGATCGCGGTCAACGGTGTGCTGATCGTGGCCCTGCAGATCCCGGTCACCCGCTACATCGAACACCGCGACCCGCGCCGGCTGCTGATCATCTCCTCGCTGCTCGCGGGATACGGCTTCGGGCTCACCGTCTTCGCCGCGTCGATCGCCGTCTACGCGCTGACCGTGTGCGTCTGGACACTGGCCGAGATCGTCAACGCGCCCACCCAGACAGGGCTCGTGGTGCGGCTCTCGCCCCTGCACGGCCGCGGCCGCTACCAGGGCATGTACACCCTGTCCTGGTCGGTGGCCGCGCTGGTCGCCCCGCTGCTCGCCGGTTTCGTCATCGACCGGTTCGGGGCCGAGTGGCTGTGGGGCATGTGCGCGGCCCTCGGCACGGTGGCGGGGCTCGGGTACTGGCTGCTGATGCGCGGCTTGCCGCAGGAGGACGCCCCCGGGGATGCCGCGTCCCCGGAAGACACCGAGAAGGCGGCGGCGGTCAGCGCCTGAGGGCCCGCTGCGCCTCGTACAGATTGCGGGGATGCACGGCCCCGGGGCTGCCGTACGCCTCCAGGCGGGAGTTCAGCGCACCGCCGAAGTCCGGGACGTCGGTCTGGTCGAACTCGCGGACCGTACTGATGGCGACGGTCGCGCTGTACGGGGCGATCTCGTCGATCTTGACCAGGCCCGCGCGTTCGTTGGTGACGGTGACGTTCCAGTGCGTGAACCGGGCGCCATAGAGGGGTCCCGCGGATGCGTCGCCGCCGTGGCGGCCGTTGTTGTCGACCGTGATGTCGGTACGGACGTTCGCGAACGGCATGCCGCGGTGGGTGTCGAAGGTGCCCATCTCCATCCGCCCGCGCGACCAGACGTTGTGGCTGGACAGGCCCTCCACATTGATGCCGTGGAGCTGGGTGCCCGCCGGGGCCGGGACGGTGCGCCGGGCGATGGTGAAGTCCTCGACGAGGTTGTCGTGCGAACCCTCGCGGCAGAAGTACGGATGGTGGGAGCCGCGGCCCTCGACGCGGGTGCGGCGCAGGGTGCATGCGGAGGCGGCGACGAGGCCGAAGCCGTTGTCGACATGGCGGACGGTGATGTCATCGGCCCAGCAGTCGTACGCGCACTGGAAGGTGACGCCGTTGTAGCCCTTGTCGAGGAGGTGCTGGGACTGCGGGGTCTCGGTCGCCTCCAGCGTCAGGCCCTCGACACCGGAGCCGGTGAGCGCAGTGACGAGGGTGACGATGCGGGGGTCCCATTCGGGGCGTATGTCGAGCGGCAGGGGGCGCTCGAAGGTGACCCTGTTCGGCTTGACCGCCGTGATGCGTACGGGCCATTCGTAGGGGACGTAGCTGGTCAACTTGGTCTTGTCGTCCCAGACATACGCCTCGGGGCCCGCGCCGCCGCCCGCCATGTGTTCCAGGAGAGTGTGGCCCGCGTCGTCGGCGAGGCGGAGCAGGACTAGCTGTCCGCGGCGCAGTGCCGTTGTGTCGTCCACGGTGACGGACCAGTCGCCGCGCCGGGCGGGCCGGACGGTGGCGAGAGTGCGCCACTCGTCGCGCCTGTTGCCGGTCCAGCCCTCGAAGGGCCAGACCCTGCCTTTGATGGCGGTGGTGAGGCTGTCCCAACGGTCCTTCGGGCAGAGCCAGATGAGTCCTCCGGCCCAGGACCAGGAGGACTTGTCA
The DNA here is from genome assembly GCF_045207475.1 of Streptomyces sp. NBC_00885. Lineage (NCBI taxonomy): Bacteria > Bacillati > Actinomycetota > Actinomycetes > Kitasatosporales > Streptomycetaceae > Streptomyces > Streptomyces sp. NBC_00885. Next base: position 4,544,832 of record NZ_CP108796.1, on the reverse strand, counting down.
CCGCCGTAGCGGCTGCCGTAGGGGCCGACGAGCGCGGTGAGGTTCTTCGTCGCGAACAGCGTGGTGCGGCCGCTGCCGGCGCCGCGCAGGACGACATTGCTGTGCCCGATGCGGATGAGGTCGTCGATGCGGTAGGTGCCGGCGGGGAGGTGAACCGTGCCGCCGCCGCGTTCGCCCACAGCGGTGACGGCACGGTTGATGGCGGGAGCGGCGTCGGCGGAGCCGTCCCGCTCGGCCCCGTAGTCAAGGACGTTGGCCCGCACGGGGCGCCGGGGGAAGTGTTCGGCACCGCGGCGGCTGCCCGCTCGTCCGACGTAGGGGATCTGGGGGTGGGTGTACGGGGTGCGGCGGAACTCGGCCCAGAGGGGGGACGTTTCGGCGGCGACGGCGGGGCGGGTGCCGGTGCCGGTGCCTGGGCCGACGATGCCGGCTGCGGCGACGGCTGTGGCGCTGGTGAGCAGGGTGCGTCTGCTGATGGCGCGGTGACCGGTCTCCATGAGCCCGCCTTTCATGGATGTGAACTATGTTCAGGTGTGCGTGTGTGTTGGCGGTGAGCATGCCATGGGTTGCGGGGCGCGGGAAGTGTTTGCGCGGGGGTTCGTGGCGGCGGGCGGGGCGCCTGCGGCGGGCTTGTTCCCCACCCCGCCCCTTCCCGTAACCGGGGCTCCGCCCCGGACCCCTTGCGGGGGCTCCGCCCCCGAACCCCCGCGCCTCAAACGCCGGCGGGGCTGAATTCTTCAGCCCGTCCGGCGTTTGAGGACATGCGGCCGAAGGTCGCATACGGGGTCCGGGGCGAAGCCCCGCCGGGGGCCTGGGGGCCTGCCCCCAGTTACGGGAAGGGGCGGGGTGGGGGAACCCCCTCAGCCCTGAGTCAGATGCGTGAACGCATCCAGGTTCCGCGTCGACTCCCCCCGCGACACCCGCCACGCATACTCCTTGCGGATCGCGCTCGCGAAACCCATCTCCAGCAGCCTGTTGAACGCCCCGTCCGCCGCCTCCAGCACCGTGCCCAGGACGCGGTCCAGCTCCTCCGGGGTGATCACGGAGAGCGGGAGGCGGCCAGCCAGGTAGATGTCGCCGAGGCGGTCGATCGCGTAACTCACCCCGTACAGACGCAGATTGCGCTCAAGGAGCCAGCGGTGCACCGCCGCGTCGTTCTCGTCGGGGTGGCGGATGACGAAGGCGTTGACCGACAGGGAGTGCTTGCCGACACGCAGGGAGCAGGTCGTCGACAGCTTGCGGGTACCGGGGAGTTTGACTACGTACGAGCCGGTTTCCGGGCTCTCCCACTCGAGTTCTGCGTCCTTCAGCGTCTGCTCGATGACCTGCACCGTCTGCTGTACGTCAGCCATGGTGCGAGCGTACCCGGCGGCGGTGTTCGTACATCGCCGCCGTGTAGACGTCCGCCGTCGCCGATGCCGCCGTGTCCCAGCCGAAGGACTCGGCGTGCCGGGCGGCCGCGGTGCCCATGCGGGTGATCAGGGACGGGTCGGCGATGAAGCGGTGCAACGCGTCGGAGTAGTGGGCCGGGTTGTGGCCCTGGACGAGGAAGCCGGTCTGCTCGCCCCGTACCGCCACCGGCAGGCCACCGACGGCCGCGGCAACCACCGGAGTGCCTGCCGCCTGGGCCTCGATCGCCACCAGGCCGAAGGATTCGCTGTACGAGGGCATGACGAGCGTGGACGCGGCCCGGAACCAGTCCGCGAGCAGGTCCTGGCCGACCGGCGGCTGGAAGTGGACGAGGTCCGCGATGCCGAGGCGGGCGGCCAGTTTCTGCAGGCTCTCGGGCTTTGCCAGGCCCGTCCCGCTCGGGCCGCCGACGATCGGCACGAAGAGCCGGGAGCGCAGCGAGGGGTCCCGCTCCAGAAGGAGCGCGACCGCGCGAAGCAGGATGTCGGGGGCCTTCAGCGGCTGGATACGGCCCGCGAAGAGCGGGACGAAGGCATCCTGGGGCACCCCGAGGCGGGCCCTGGCGGCGGCGCGGCCGTCGGCGGGCCGGAAGCGGTCCAGGTTCACGCCGGGATGGACGACGGCCACCTTCGCGGGGTCGGCGTCGTAGAAGCGGACGAGTTCGTCGGCCTCCTCCGCGGTGTTGGCGATGAGCCGGTCCGCGGCGGCGACGACCTGGGTCTCGCCGATGACGCGGGAGGAGGGCTCGGGCGTGTCGGACTCGGCGAGCGCGGCGTTCTTGACCTTGGCCATGGTGTGCATGGCGTGTACGAGCGGGACGCCCCACCGTTCGGCGGCGAGCCAGCCGACATGGCCGGAGAGCCAGTAGTGGGAGTGGACGAGGTCGTAGTGGCCGGGGCGGTGTCCGGCCCAGGTCTGCATCACACCGTGCGTGAAGGCGCACAGCTGCGCCGGGAGGTCTTCCTTGGCCAGTCCCTCGTATGGTCCGGCGTCGACATGGCGTACGAGCACGCCGGGCGCGAGTTCGACGACCGGCGCCAGCTCGCCCGCGGTCGCCCGCGTGAAGATCTCGACCTCGATGTTGATCGCCGCGAGCCGCTTGGCGAGTTCGACGATGTAGACGTTCATGCCGCCCGCGTCGCCGGTTCCCGGCTGGTGCAGCGGGGAGGTGTGGACGCTGAGCATGGCGATCCGGCGCGGCTTGCGATGACCGCCGGGGAACCTGATGCGTGGAGCCACCAGACCACTGCCGAGGCGCGAGACGTACTGGCTCACGTCGAAGGTCCTCCTCGCTCCGGGCAGGGCGTACTGCGGGCCTCAGCAGCCCTTCAGAGCCTCTTCAACAGCGGAGATCCCTCTTCCATTTCCATCGCCGCCCCCTTTTGCCAAATCATTACCGTCCGGAGGCCGTGTCGTGAGCGCATACCCTCGCTTCTATGACCCGCCCCGTCGGAGCCGCGACCCGCGGGACGACCAACCCCAACCGCCTGCGCCGCATGGACCGCTGGATCGCGGCCACCCACGGCCCGGCGCTGCGCCGGGGCGACGCACCCGTGGCCGTCGACCTCGGTTACGGCGCCGCCCCCTGGACCGCCCTGGAACTGCTCCAGCGGCTGCGCACCGCCGACCCCCGCTGCGAGGTCGTCGGCATCGAGATCGACCCGGCGCGGGTCGCGGCGGCGAAGCCGTACGAGCGCGAGGGGCTCAGCTTCCTCCACGGCGGCTTCGAGGTGCCCCTCACAGCGCGGCCGGCGCTGATCCGGGCGGCCAATGTGCTGCGCCAGTACGACGAGGGCGAGGTCGCCGCCGTCTGGGCGCGCCTGTGCGCCCGCCTCGCCCCGGGCGGGCTGCTCGTCGAGGGGACCTGCGACGAGATCGGGCGGCGGCACGTGTGGGTGGCGCTGGGCCCGGAGGGCCCGCGCACGGTCACCTTCGCGACCCGCCTCGGCTCCCTGGAGCGCCCGTCCGACCTGGCCGAGCGCCTCCCCAAGGCGCTGATCCACCGCAATGTGCCGGGCGAGCCGGTGCACGCGTTCCTGCGGGACTTCGACCGGGCGTGGGCGGCGGCCGCTCCGTACGCCTCGCTGGGCGCCCGGCAGCGCTGGATCAGGGCCGTACGGGATCTGGCGGCCGACTGGCCGCTCGCGGACGCGCGGGGGCGCTGGAGGCAAGGTGAAGTCACGGTGAACTGGGGCGCCCTCGCACCCAATTCCAGATGACTCGTGGCCCTCGCCGGATGAACATTCTCGAACACGGGAACGGCCAGGGCGCGTTGTTCGTCCCTGACGGGTGGGGTTGATCCACCAGTCGGCAGAACGCGGCCGGTTGGCCCTGTCGGTTTCGTGGGTGTCGTGGCACCATCGCGACGTCACTCGTAAGTTACTGACGGTAAATCACAAGTCAGGTGTTCCGGCGTCCACCCGGAGCCAGGAGGGGGAGTCGTGAACCGACGCCGCTGTGCCACTGCCGCGATCACTCTGGTCTGCGCTCTGACCGTGCTGGCGTCGCCGGGCCAGGCCTTCGCGGCCCCCGAGCCGCCGCCTGCAACGCCGGGCACGCGCGTGCACCAGAAGTCGCTGGAAGACGTGCGCCTGGAACTCGACGCCCTGTACCGCAAGGCCGCGTCCGCGACCGACGCGTACAACCTCGCCGAGGAGCAGACCGAAAGGCAGTCCGCCGAGATCGTCAGGCTGGCCCAGGAGATCGTGAAGGGCCAGGCTCGGATCGAGGAGCTGAGAAACCGCGCGGGCGCCGCCGCCCGCGCCCAGTACCGCGGCGGCGGCCTGCCGACCGAGGCGCAGCTGATGCTCACCGACGACCCGCAGCTCTTCCTGGACAGCGCGGGCCGGATCGCGCAGGGCCAGAAGGCCACCAAGGACCTCATCGGCGAACTGACCAGGACACAGGCCGACTTGGCGTCCTACAGCAAGGACGCGAGCGCCCAGTGGCAGAAGCTTGAGGCCAACCGCCTCAAGCAGGCCAAGGCGAAAAAGGAGATCAACACCCAGATCGCCGCGGCCAAGTCGATAGAGGACAAACTGGAGAAGGAGGAGCGGGCGCGGCTCCTCGAGCTGGAGCAGCAGGCTCAGTACAAGGCGCAGACGGCCTGGCTGAGTTCGGGCGTGCTCAAGGAGATCAACGGCAAGTCGAGCGAACAGGGCAAGAAGGCGGTCCACTTCGCCACGGCCCAGGTCGGCAAGCCGTATGTGTGGGGCGCCGAGGGCCCGGGTTCGTACGACTGCTCGGGGCTGACGTCCCAGGCGTGGGCGGCGGCCGGCCGGGGCATCCCGCGCACCTCGCAGGAGCAGTGGCGGCTGCTGCCCAGGATCGACATCAGGGACATGCGGCCCGGCGACTTGATCATCTATCACGCGGACGCCAGCCATGTGGGTATGTACATCGGCGACGGTGCGATCGTGCACGCACCGCGGCCCGGGCGGAATGTGACGATCGCGGGTGCGGGCTCAATGGCGATTCTCGGAGTCGTACGTCCGGACAAGTGACGCATCGGCGACGCAGAGGTAGCGGGTACGTGACGTTCGTCATGGCTCGCTGAGCAAGTACTGAGCAAGTACCTCCCCATGCGCGGCATATGCCATCGGCCGTGTGCTCCAGAGCATTCCGCTCCGGCGCCAGGTACCGCTATGGTCCCGGTCTGGCGGGGCGTCGATCGTCGCCCTGCCGCCCTCGGGGGGAGGGAAGGAAACCGGAACCGATGCCCGTACCCGTACCGCGACAGAGACCTGTCCCTGCCGTGGAAACCGCCCATGGGAGCTCCGGCCCGAGCATGAGCTCAGGCGCGGGCTCCAGCGGCGACCTCACGCTACTGGTGATCGAGGACGACCCGGCGGGCACCCTCTCCGTCCCCGAACTGCTCGACGCGGCCGGGACCCGGGTCCGTATCCGCAGCGCCCGCAATCTCACCGAGGCCGAGCGGCTGCTCACGGACGACGTCCACTGCATCCTCGTCGACCTCGCGCTGCCCGGCCCCGGCGGCGACGAGCTCGGCCCGCTCAACCACGTACTGCGCCTCGCGCCGCGCCATGCGGTCCTCGCCCTGACGACATCGGGCGACGCCGAGCGTGCCGCCGAAGCGGTGCGGGTGGGGGCGCAGGACCATCTCTTCCGCGACGAGCTCGACGGGCGGCTGCTGAGTCGCGCCATCCGCTACGCGGTGGAGCGAAAACGCGCGGACACGGTCCAGGTGAAACTCGCCGAGTCCCGGCTGCGTGCCCAGGAGAACGCCCGTCTGGAGCGCGGCCTGCTGCCCACCCCCCTGCTCGAGGGCTCGGACCTGCGCTTCGCCGCGCGCTACCGGCCCGGCCGCTCGCGCGCGCTGCTCGGCGGCGACTTCTACGACACGGTCCGCACCCCGGACGGCACGGTTCACGCGATGATCGGCGACGTCTGCGGGCACGGCCCCGACGAGGCGGCGCTCGGCGTGGAGCTGCGCATCGCCTGGCGCGCCCTGACCTTCGCGGGCCTGTGCGGGGACGAGCTGCTCTCCACGCTCCAGCAGGTTCTGGAGCACGAGCGGGAGAGCGAGGAGATCTTCGCGACGCTCTGCACGGTCGACATCGCACCGGACGGCCGGCGGGCGGGCCTGTGCCTGGCGGGCCACCCGACACCGCTCGTCACCCGGAACGGCCGGGCGGCACAGCTGCTTCCGTACGACGACGGCGGCCCGGCGCTGGGTCTGCTGCCGCGCGCACGCTGGCCGCGCCGCCAGGTGGAGCTGGGGGCCGCGTGGAGCCTGATGATGTACACCGACGGGCTGATCGAGGGACGCCAGGGACCGGGCGAGAAGCAGCGGCTGGGCCAGGACGGAATGCTGGAGATGATCAACCGGCAGCTGGCCGCGGGGCTCGAGGGCGAGGCGCTGCTGGAATCGGCGGTCGCGGAGGTGCGCGAGCTGAACGGCGGGGAGCTGACGGACGATGTGGCCGTGCTGCTGCTCAGCAGAAACGGCTCTTGCCGCTAGGTCCTGTGGTTACCGGTAGACCCTTTGGCTACCGGCCGCCGTTGTACGGCCCGTAGGGACCGTCGCTGCTGGAGCCTTTGCCGCGGCGGCCGCCGCCGCCCGAGACCTGCTTGAGGGCGGGCCGTACGTCCACGAAGAAGACGATGGTGGCGATCAGCCCGGCGATCGACAGGAACAGCACGGAGACGAACATGTTCACCGCGACCGTGATGCCCAGGATGATCAGCCAGAAGGACTTGGTCTGCTTGCCGGCCGCGCGGTAGGCGTCGTCGCGGGCGAACGCGGCCATGACCAGCGCAGTTACTGCGGTGACCAGGAAGACCAGATCCAGCACCAGCCAGAGTGTGAAGTCGAATCCCGCGCGCAACATGCTGAGCACCGCCTAGTGAGTGGTTGGTAGCGCCTCCGCGGCCAAGGTACCGGGAGAACGTGCCGGGCACCCCAAAGGTGCCCGGCCGTTCTGCACGTACCCCGTCCCGGGCCTTACTTGGCCGACGGGGTGGTCTTCTTCGCAACGGGCTTGCGCGCCGTGGCCTTGCGGGCCGCCGGAGCGGACTTCTTCGCCTCGGCCTTCGGCTCGCTCTCGGCCGCGGGCTGCGCCGTCTCCGGCTCGGGCTCGACGGCCACGGCGATCTCGGCGATCTCCTCGGCGGCCTCGCCGCGCCAGGCCTTCACGGCCTGCTCGCCGTGCTCGGCGACCTTCTCGTACGTCTCACGGGCCTTGACGGCGTACTCGGCTGCCACGCCGACACTGCGCAGCGCCAGGTCCTGAGCACTCTCGCCCAGCTTCTTCAGGTCGGTGTCGAGATTCCCGATCACCTCGGTGACCTTGGCCTGGACGGTGGCCTGGGCCTCCTTGGCCTGGGTGGTCACCTTCTCCTGGACGGTCTTGGGGTCGGTGTTGCGCACGGCCTCGATACGGCTCGGGGCCTCGGCCTTGAGCTGCTCGATCAACGCGGGAACCTTCTTCGCCTGCTGAACGGCGAGGTCGGCCGTGCCGGCCGCGAAGTAGAGGGGGGTCGGGTCGGTGAGGGTCTTACGCAGGTCATCGGTGATGGCCATGACTGTGGTCCTCCCGGAGCGCAGTTCGGTGTTCAGACTGAGGGTTTCGCGGCATCACTACCGTCGGCCGTGCGGGGGCCGTCAGCGGCGGTGTCCTCTCCGTTTTCCTTGCGGAAGGACTCGTAGATCTGCAGCAGCACTTGCTTCTGCCGCTCGTTTATCGAGGGGTCGGCGAGGATGACGGCACGCGTCTCCAGCTCGTCCCGCTCCCGCTCGTCGAGAATCCCGGCCCGGACGTAGAGCGTCTCCGCGGAGATCCGCAGGGCCTTGGCGACCTGCTGCAGGACTTCAGCGCTCGGCTTACGCAGACCGCGCTCGATCTGACTCAGATACGGATTGGACACCCCGGCGGCGTCGGCGAGCTGCCGCAGGGAGAGCTGCGCGGTGCGCCGCTGCTCGCGCAGATACTCGCCGAGGTTGCCGACGTTGAGTGATGCCATACCTCGAGGGTGCCCGCCATTGCTAACTTTTGCAAGCACCTGCTTGCAAAAGTGTTCCAGGCAACACGCCTCTGCGTCTCACGGGCTGTCCGGCAGATGACCGGACCAGACTGATCAGGAATCGAGAAGCGCCGGACCCGAGCCGCGGCTAGCGTGGCCGCCAGGACGAACGGCGGGCGGTGAACCCGCCGTCCGGGGCGATCGGCCCCTCGATTTTCCGGACTCCCCTATGTCTTTGTCTGCAAGCCAGACAATCCCGACCGGACCCGCGACGTCAGGAGCGACCATGACCGGCTCTTCCACCCAGGGAATCAAGACCGTGCTGCATCCCGTGTCCGACCTGGCGACGGCCAAGGAGGTGTACGCCGCCCTGCTCGGCGTACCGCCGCAGACCGACGAGTCCTACTACGTCGGCTTCGAGGCCGGGGGCCAGCACATCGGGCTGGTGCCGGGCGGTGGACAGCAGGGCATGACCGCACCGGTGACCTACTGGCACGTGCCGGACATCGAGGCGAAGCTGGCCGAGGTCACCGCCGCGGGTGCCACCGTGAAGGAGCCCGCGCACGACGTCGGTGGCGGCCGCCTGGTGGCCACCGTCACCGACCCCGACGGCAACGTCCTCGGGCTGCTTCAGGACCGATGAAAGATCGAGACAGGCGACCATGGCGGAGACCCCGAACGCGGCTCCGCGCACCACAGATGGAGACACGATGAGCATGGCCACGAGGACGGACACGCAGTCGCCTGCGCTGCACGCTGCCGACAGCCACGATCTGATCCGCGTGCACGGCGCGCGCGTGAACAACCTCAAGGACATCAGCATCGAGATCCCGAAGCGCCGGCTGACGGTGTGCACCGGCGTCTCCGGCTCGGGCAAGAGCTCGCTGGTGTTCGCCACGATAGCCGCCGAGTCGCAGCGGATGATCAACGAGACCTACAGCACCTTCGTGCAGGGTTTCATGCCGACGCTGGCGCGGCCCGAGGTCGACGTACTCGAAGGGCTGACCACCGCGATCATCGTCGACCAGCAGCGGATGGGCGCCGACGCCCGCTCCACGGTCGGCACCGCCACCGACGCCAACGCGATGCTGCGCATCCTCTTCAGCCGGCTCGGGAAGCCGCACATCGGCTCGGCCAAGGCCTTCTCCTTCAACGTCGCCTCGATCAGTGGAGCGGGTGCGGTCACCGTGGAGCGCGCCGGACGGACCGTGAAGGAGCGTCGCGCGTTCAGCATCACCGGCGGCATGTGCCCGCGCTGCGAGGGCCGGGGGTCGGTCACCGACTTCGACCTGTCCCAGTTGTACGACGACAGCAAGTCGCTCAACGAGGGTGCGCTCACGATCCCCGGCTACAGCGTCGACGGCTGGTACGGCCGCATCTTCAGCGGCTGCGGTTTCTTCGACCCGGACAAGCCGATCCGCAAGTTCACCAAGCGAGAGCTGCACGACCTCCTCTACAAGGAGCCGACCAAGATCAAGGTCGACAACATCAACCTGACGTACGAGGGTCTGATCCCGAAGATCCAGAAGTCGATGCTGTCCAAGGACATCGACGCGCTGCAGCCGCACATCCGGGCGTTCGTGGAGCGGGCGATGACGTTCTCCGCCTGCCCCGATTGCGGCGGCACCCGGCTCAGCGAGGGCGCTCGATCGTCGAAGATCGACGGGATCAGCATCGCCGACGCCTGCGCGATGCAGATCAGCGACCTCGCCGAGTGGGTGCGGGGCCTGGACGACCCGTCGGTGGCGCCGCTCCTGACGGCGCTGCAGCAGACGCTCGACTCGTTCGTGGAGATCGGTCTCGGCTATCTCTCGCTCGACCGGTCCTCGGGCACGCTGTCGGGCGGCGAGGCGCAGCGCGTCAAGATGATCCGCCACCTCGGTTCCTCGCTCACCGACGTCACCTACGTCTTCGACGAGCCGACCATCGGGCTGCACCCGCACGACATCCAGCGGATGAACGGCCTGCTGCTGCGGCTGCGGGACAAGGGCAACACGGTGCTGGTCGTCGAGCACAAGCCCGAGGCCATCGCGATCGCCGACCACATCGTCGACCTGGGCCCCGGCGCCGGTTCGGCGGGCGGGACCGTCTGCTTCGAGGGGACCGTTGAGGGACTGCGGGCCAGCGGCACCGTCACCGGCCGCCATTTCGACGACCGGGCCGCCCTCAAGGAGGCGGTGCGAAAGCCCACGGGCACGCTGGAGATCCGCGGCGCGACCTCCCACAACCTGCAGGACGTGGATGTCGACATCCCGCTCGGGGTGCTGTGCGTCGTCACCGGCGTCGCCGGCTCCGGCAAGAGCTCTCTGATCCATGGCTCCGTTCCCGCCTCGGCGGGCGTGGTGTCGGTCGACCAGGTACCCATCCGCGGCTCGCGACGGAGCAACCCGGCGACGTACACCGGACTGCTCGACCCGATCCGCAAGGCGTTCGCCAAGGCCAACGGCGTGAAGCCGGCGCTGTTCAGCGCCAACTCGGAGGGCGCCTGCCCCACCTGCAACGGCGCCGGCGTCATCTACACCGACCTGGCGATGATGGCCGGCGTCGCCACCACCTGCGAGGAGTGCGAGGGGAAGCGGTTCCAGGCAGCGGTGCTGGACTACCACCTCGGCGGCCGCGACATCAGCGAGGTGCTCGCGATGTCGGTCACGGAGGCCGAGGAGTTCTTCGGCGACGGTGAGGCGCGCACGCCGGCCGCACACCGCATCCTCGGCCGGCTCGCCGACGTCGGGCTCGGCTACCTCAACATCGGCCAGCCGCTCACCACGCTGTCCGGCGGCGAGCGGCAGCGGCTCAAGCTGGCCACGCACATGGCCGAGAAGGGCGGCGTCTACGTCCTCGACGAGCCGACCGCCGGCCTGCATCTCGCCGACGTCGAGCAGCTGCTCGGCCTGCTCGACCGGCTCGTGGACTCCGGCAAGTCGGTCGTCGTCATCGAGCACCACCAGGCGGTCATGGCGCACGCCGACTGGATCGTCGACCTCGGCCCCGGCGCCGGTCACGACGGCGGCCGGATCGTCTTCGAGGGCACACCCGCCGATCTCGTCGCCGCCCGCTCCACCCTCACCGGCGAGCACCTCGCGGCCTACGTCGGCACCTGACCGGGAGCCTCTCAGGGACACCCGAGAGGCCCCGGCACCGCTCAGGTCGACTTCTGGCCGTCGAGCGTCTCGCGCAGGATGTCCGCGTGCCCGGCGTGCTGGGCGGTCTCGGCGATGACGTGCATCAGCACCCGGCGCACGCTGCGTACCGCTCCGGGCTCGTTCCAGGGCGCCTCCGGCAGCGGGTGCGTCGCCGACAGGTCGGGCAGGGAGGCGATGATCTCCTCGCTCCGGGCGGCGACCTGCTCGTAACGCGCGACGATCCCGGGAAGCGTCTCGCCGGGCAGGATCCGGAAGTTGTTCTGGTGGTCGATCGCCCACTGCGGGAACTCGCGTGCCGTACCGGCCGTGAGGTCGGCCCAGGTGACACCGTCGGGCAGGTCGTAACGCATGGCCGACGGGCCATCGACCACGAAGCGCATCCAGCCCTCCTCGACGGACGCGACATGCTTGATCAGCCCGCCCAGGCACAGCGCGCTGACCGTCGGATGCTCGCCGGCCTGATCGTCGCCGAGCCCGCGGACGGTGGTGGTCAGAGCGGTTCGCGCGGTCGCGAGCTGGGCGAGCAGGTCGGCCCGTTCGGCATCGGCAGTTGAAAGTGGCGTGGCGGTCACGGTGATCGGGCCCTTCCGGTCGTTCTCGTTGTCTGGCACCGGACGACCTTCGCAGGGGAAGCGGCCAGGTTGTGGCCGCTTCTCGGGGCACCATGGAGTCATGCCGAAGACCTCAGCGCGACTGCTCTCGATGCTCTCGCTGCTCCAGGCGCGCAGGGACTGGCCCGGCGCACTGCTGGCCGAGCGGCTGGACATCAGCCCGCGCACCGTGCGCCGCGATGTCGACCGCCTGCGCGAACTCGGCTATCCCATCGTGGCGTTCAAGGGCCCCGACGGCGGGTACAGGCTCGACGCCGGTACGGAACTGCCCCCGTTGCTGTTCGACGACGAGCAGGCCGTCGCCCTCGCCGTCGCCCTCCAGATCGCGACCACCACCGGCGCCGGCATCGGGGAAGCCGCGGCACGCGCGCTGAACACCGTCCGGCAGGTCATGCCCGCCCGGCTGCGCCGCCGCATCGACACCCTCCAGGTCACCGCCGTCGAGCGGCCCGCGATCCAGCCGAAGCCGCAGGTCGACAGCAGCGTGCTCATGACGCTCAGCGCCACCGTCCACGCCTGCGAGGTGCTGCGCTTCGACTACGCCCCCGCATCGTCGCCGGGAGCCGCCGACGACGATCGGCCGGATTCCCCTCCGCGCCGGGTGCAGCCCCACCACCTCGTCACCTGGGGCGGGCGCTGGTATCTCGTCGCCTGGGACCTCGACCGCGAGGACTGGCGCACCTTCCGCGCGGACCGGATCACCCCGCGCACGCCTACGGGCCCCCGCTTCACCCCGCACGAACTGCCCGGAGGTGAGGTGGCCGCCTTCGTCGCGGGCAGGTTCCAGGGCTCCGACGGCTCGGGCGACTGGCCCTGCCGCGGCGAGGTGATCCTCGACCTGCCCGCCGCGGTCGTGTCCCGCTACACCCAGGACGGAGTGGTAGAGGAACTCGGCCCGGACCGCTGCCGGCTCGTACTGGGCTCGTGGTCATGGCCCGGCCTGGCCGCCGCCATCGGCAGGTTCGACACCGCCATCGAGGTCGTCGGCCCGGCCGAGCTCAGGGACGCCTTCGCGCACCTGGCCCGCCGCTACGCCGACGCGGCAAGGGACGCACCCGCGCCGACCCGGATCCCATGAGCCTGGCGATCCCGAACGGCAGCGGCTTCAGCTCCTGGAACCCCTCGGGCAGGGTCACCCGAGGCTCTCGCGGAAGCCCTGCCGCCACGACGGATAGCGCAGCTCCCAGCCGAGCTCCCGCTTGGCCTTGGCGTTGGAGAAGCCGCGCCCCTCGGTCATCATCGTGACGACCAATTCCCCGGCCACCAGCCGGGCCAGCCACTTGGGGACCCGCATCGGCCGCTTCGCCCCCGCGCACTCGGCCAGATAAGGCAGCCACTCGCCGGCCGGGGCCGGTTCGTCGTCGGCAATGCAGAACACACCCTTCGCCTTCTGCTCAACGGCCAGCACGGTGGCGCTCGCCGCGTCGTCGAGATGCACCCACGAGGTGTAGCCGGTACCGCCCCCGACGAGCGGGAACTGCCGCTTGCGCACGAACGTGACCATGTCGTCGGTGGCGCCCGGCCCGTAGAACCCGCCGTAACGCAGGGCCGCGCCACCGGCCCTGACGACCGCGTCCTCGAGGTGGACGATCGCTTCCGCCGCCGTGCGGAACTTGCCCGTCTCCTGGGGCAGCGGGTCCTCCTCGGTCTTCACCCATCCACCCTCGCGGATGCCGTTCCAGATGCCGGCGCTCTGCGCGACGACATGGGGGACGCCGGTGGCCTCGGCCGCGGCCAGCAGGTGGTCCGTCCCCTCGGAGCGCAGCCGATTGGTGGTGGCGAAGAACCGGTCGAAGTGCCTCATATCTGGCTTTCCGGCGTGCGCCGCGGAAATGGCGGTCATCTGGTTCACGATCGTGTCCGGCCGGGCAGCCGCCACGGCTTCGGCGACCGACGCCGCATCCAGCCCGTCCATCACGACGCCATCCGCGCCCATCTCCTCCAGCAAGCCCAGCTTGGCCGCGCTCGTCGTCGTAGCCGTCACCTGGTAGCCCCGGGCCACGAGCTGCGGCACCAGCCGCCGCCCCATGACCCCGGTCCCGCCTGCCACGAACACCCGCATGACCATCACCTTCCTGATTTCGGAGAATGTCTCTGAGACTGGGACGAGACAGCCCCGCCGTCTTGTGACATGCGAGGCAACGAAGCGCCCCCGCGCCGTCGAAGGGAATCCGCAGTGACCGTCGAACGAATCGGCCCGCCCCTCACCGGAGGCGAGCGCGAGACGCTCCGGGCCTTTCTGGACTTCCACCGCGCGACACTCGCCATGAAGTGCGAGGGCCTCACCGACGAGGAACTGCGCAAGCAGTCGATGCCGCCGTCGACGCTCTCGCTGCTCGGGCTGGTTCGGCACATGGCCGAGGTGGAGCGCGCGTGGTTCCGCCGGGTGATCAACGGCGAGGACATACCGCTCGTCTGGTCGGACAAGGACGACTACCAGGTGGCGTACGACGCGAGCGCGTCCACCCGCTCGGAGGCGTTCGACGCCTGGCAGTCGGAGGTCGAGCACGCGCGCCGGATCGAGGCGCGGGCCGAGTCGCTGGAGGTGACCGGCTACCAGGCCAGATGGAGTGAGCACGTGTCGCTGCGGCTGGTGATGCTGCATCTGATCCACGAATACGCCCGCCACAACGGCCACGCCGACTTCCTGCGGGAAGGCATCGACGGGACCGTCGGGGCCTGATCGCCGTTACCGGCCCAGTTCGGCCGGCAGCGGGCGACTGTGCAGGACGTCGAGCCGCGACACCGACCGAGCGTACGCAGCCACCGGGCTGGGCTTGACCTCAATCGCACATGAGGTTTCAGACTTCCAGCAGTTGTCGACTTGGGGAGCGAAATTCATGCGCGTGGCACTGGTCAAGGAATTCGGCGGCCCGGAGGTACTGGTCACCGCAGAGGTACCCGATCCGGTGGCGGGTCCGGGCGAGGTGGTCGTGGTGGTTTCTGCCGTGGACACGATCTTCGTGGAGACACAGGTCCGGTCCGGCAGCTTCGGCGAGCACTTCCCGGTCCAGCCGCCGTACGTGCCCGGCGGCGGCATCGCCGGGACGGTGCGCGCGGTCGGCGAGCGGGTGGACGGTGCGTGGCTCGGCCGTCGGGTGATCACGTCGCTCGGCTTCAGCGGCGGTTACGCCGAGCAGGCGGCGGCCTCCGCGGCCAAGCTCGTCGCCGTCCCCGACGGCCTCGGGCTGCAGGAGGCGGCCGCCCTGGTTCATGACGGCGTCACCGCGGCCGCACTCATGGAGTCGACCGGCCTCGGCGCCGGCGACCGGGTGCTGATCCTGGGAGCGTCGGGCGGCATGGGCACACTGCTGGTCCAGCTGGCGAAGGCCGCCGGGGCGATGGTCGTCGGCGTGGCCCGGGGCGAGCGGAAGACGTCCCTGGTACGGGAGTTGGGCGCGGACGCGGTCGTCGACGCGACGGACCCCGAGTGGCTCGCACAGGCCCGCACGGCGCTGGGTCCGGCGGGCGCGGATGTGGTCCTCGACGGCGTCGGCGGCGCCCTCGGCCTGGCGGCCTTCCCCCTGACGGCGGATGGCGGCCGCTTCTCGGCGCACGGCGCGCCCACGGGCGGCTTCGCCCCGGTGGACGCGGCGGAGGCGGAGCGCCGGGGCATCAAACTGCTCGGCATCGGCGACGTACAGCTGACGGACGAGGCGTACGTACGGCTGGCGGCAAAGGCGCTCGGGGAGGCCGCGTCGGGGCGCCTGCGACCGGTGATCGGCGGCACGTTCCCGCTGACGCGGGCGGCTCAGGCGCATGAGGCGATCGAGGGGCGGGGGCTGCGGGGCAAGGTGCTGCTGACGACGTGAGGGGACGGCACCGGTGGCGCTCACGCGATCGCCGGTGCCGTTCAGAGTCCGTACGGCGTGAACGTGTTGCGGCCAACTTGCCTGCCCCGCAGCCGTTCGCGCCGGCAGATTCCTAAGCTCGTGGAGACGCGGACCGATCCGCCGGCAACCGGAACCAGCTCGTGTACGCGGACACCACCTGCCGGAGCGTCGGCACGCTCGTCAGCTCCAGCGGGTCCCTCGCCGCCGCCAGAGCCCGGCGGATCTTCCACGCCGCGCGCGGCAGTGCCCGCCAGTTCGGATCCGTGCGCGGACCCAAGGCTTCCGCCGTGCGGATGACGTCGGTGAAGACGGACTGGGTCCGCTTATAGGCGAGCAGGCGTGGCAGGTCCTGCTGCCACGCTGCCGAGCTACCCGGGCGCGCGGCCTCCACCTCCTGCGCCCACAGCTCGGCGATACGAGTCTCCTCGCGCGGCGAGTAGCGCATGAGATGGAGATGGGTGGCCAGGTCGTAGAGCGGATCGCCGATCATGGCGAGCTCCCAGTCGATGGTCCACAGGTCGCCCGCCGTGTCGACGATGAAGTTGTGGCGGTGCAGATCGCCGTGAATCAGGGTGAAGGGGCGGCTCGTGAGCAGCCTGGCCGATTCTCCGAGGCCCGCCAGCGCCCCTCTGCGTACGCCGAGTTCCTCGAAGAGCGTGCCGTACCGCTCGGCGTTGTCGTCGTAGACCCTTTGCCCGGTGAAGTCGATCAGCCGGCTCAGGAACGCGGCCGAGTCGTCGTCGCACGCGGGCCGCTGTCCGTCGGTGTCGCACGTACGCGGCACGTCCTTGAGCTCGTCGACCTTGATGGTGACCAGTTCCCGGAAGAGCCGGCGCAGTTGAAGGACGTGGCCGGCGGAGAGAGAGCGGCCCGGCAGCTGCCAGCGGCCGAGGGTCCTGCCCTCGATGAATCCCTGCAGATAGACGTTCTCCCCGACCTCCACGATCTCCGGAATACGGTGGATCCGGTCCTGGAGCGCCACCAGCAGACGGTCTTCGGAAGTGAAACACCGCCGGTCGAACCAGAGCACCCCGGGACGCGGCGCACGGAATTTGCCGCGTGCGTAGCGGGCACTCAGGACGTTCTCCTCGGGCAGCGGCAAGGCATACGTCTCGTGGTGATAGCCCTTGAGCGGCCCCACGATTCCCCGGGCGCCACCGCTCAGCCCGGCGGCTTGCCGGTGAATCTCTGACGCCGTATGGCCTGCCATGGCTGATGCCCTTGGTGTTCCGGATCAGGAAGTGATTCGAGGAACGTACCCTTCCGGCCGGTGTTTCCGGGGGATGTTTACGGCGATGTCACTCGCCCACAACCAACTGATCCGCCCTGGGTGACCGGCACGTTTCGAAATGTAGCCAGGACTGCTCGAAGACGCCTTGACCGGGCCGTCCCCACAGTGAAACTACTGCAGCCGTCCAACTCTCGTCAGTTGGTCGGCAGCATTGGCCAACTTTCGATGGGCTCCAGGCACTTGGCGGTCAGTCCCTCCCGTGGGCCAGGGCGTCGAGAACCGGCAGCAGCTCCGACATGGTGGCAACGATCGCCTTGTCCTTGGCCCCCGCCCTGCGAAGCGGCCCACGCTTCGACTCGTCGCGCGCGTATCCGAGGAAGGGGACGCCGAGTGTGGAGGCGGCCCGACAGTCAGCTGCCGAATCCCCGATCATCAGGGACTCGGCAGCGGTGGAACCGGTCGTGTCCAGTGCCCGCCTGAGGCAGTCGGGGTCCGGTTTCATGAGTGTCGGATCCGGCTTGCGACCGTGAATGTGCTCGCCGAAGAGATCCGAAAGGCCGGTGCGCTCGAGATAGCTCCGCACCGCGCGCTCGGAGTTGTTCGTCGTGACGGCGAGCCGGAATCCGGCCGCACCGAGCCGGCGTATCAGCAGGTCGGCGTCTTCCGTCGGCTCCGCCGTCAGTGTCGCCCGCAACTCCTGCGAGGTCAGCTGCTGCTCCATTTCCTTCACCAGGTCGCTGTCCGGGTACATGAGCGCTGCGGCGCTCAGCAGCGCGAGCGGATCATCGACGGAACCCGCTTCCACCACCACGTCACCCGGGACGTTCCGCGCCGCCCAGATCCGGAGCTCGGCAGCGATACCGGAGGCCGGATGCCCGTCGAAGAGATGGCAGACCGGCCCGTCGAAGTCGAAGAGAACGCACTTGGCGGCGCCGAAGAGGCCGACCAGGTCCCCGGTCAGGTCGGTCACGTCCGATTCAGTCACGTCGCTCCGTCCGTCGCGGCAGAGGGCGGCGTGCCGATGCCACCACTCCCCATACTGCCCGCAACCGCCCTCAGCGGTCGGGCAGTTGGCGGGGAGCGAGCGGAAGGCCCACAGCAGTGGCGCCGATCAGCTGCCCAGGGTGATTCCCTTGGCGAGCGTGCCCCACAGCCCGTCGAACCACGCCTGCGCCTGCGTCACGAAGGCCTCGTCCCGTGCCCCTCCTCCCAGCCCGAACGGGAAGAGCATCGAGTTGCTTCCGAGCACGTCGAAGATCTCCAGGGGTGTGTCGTCGATCTGCTCCTCCCGCTTGGTGACGGTGTAGAACGCGAACAGCGCCTCGGAGCCGTTCAGCAGATAGAGCTTCACGGGCGGGGTGAACGGCAGCGCCCTGAGCGTCACCTCGACGTCGATGCCGCGGGTGCTGCGCAGGGCGCGCAGGCTGTGGCGCAGGACGGCGCCGTGGTTGTTGCGCAGCGACAGCCAGTGATCGTGGACCAGTTGGCCGTCTCCGGACTCCTCCTCCGCCGGGCGGGGAAAGGCGAGGTCCAGGTCGCGCGAGGGCACCATCACCCGGACCTTCACGGTCTCGGGCGTGATCCGGCCCGAGCGGATGAGCTGCAGCGGCTCGGCGAGTGCCATGTTGAGGGACTCCGCGGTCAGCGAGACCGCGTCGATACGGACGTGGGGTTTCTCGAACGCCTCGATGAGGCGGGGCCCGAGTCCGGCGGCCGTCTGCTGGGGCTCCTCCACAGCGGGGTCCGCCTCGGGCGGGAGTGCGATCCGGGCGGGAGCGCCCTTGACGGCAGCGGTGAGCAGGCCGGCCTCGCGCAACAGATCAAGCGCCTGGCGCACAGCGCGTCGCTCCACGCCGAACTCTTCGGCCAGGCTCTCCTGGGTCGGCATCCGCTCACCGCTCTTCAGCCGCCGGGAGCGGATGCGTTCGGTCAGGATCTCTGCCACCTCGGCGGGCGAGGGGCGCTTCCTGACGCCGTTCACTGCAGCGTGCTCATGGGTCACAAACAAAACGCTACAACTTCTGGCTAACTAGCGGGAGTTCCCCGGAAGTTGTTTATGAACTGCAACCAAGAGGGGACAACTTCATTGAAGTTGGTCGCCAACTCGTCCAACCTGGCGAAGCGCCACCGCACTTCCCTGCTCGCCCGTCCACCGTCGTACGGGTGTCGCGCGCGGATCCGTCCGCATCCCTTGTGCCGCTCCACTCCCCACCTTGAGGAGGGATCGCCGTGCCCTTGATCACTCTTGTCATCGAGCAGTATGTGCAGTGGCGCTTCGGCGCCATGGCTGCGCTGGGACTCGCCCTGCTGGCCGCCGGACTGAAGACAGAGAACGCCACCTGCGCAGGAATCGGCGGCCTCCTGCTGGTGGCGCCCGCCGTGAGCGCCGGACCCTGACCCGCGCCCTGACCACCCGCCCGGACGTCAGAACACGTCCGGGCACCAGGGCCGCCGCGACGTACGGAACAACCCGTCCGCCACGGCCGCCGCGCCCGGCGTCCCCTCGGCCGCCAGACCCAGTGCCGACAGCCTGACCGCCGACTCGTCACCCAGGTACAGCGCACCCAACTCCCGTACATCCAGGGTCAGATCGGGCGACTCGACCGACGGGGCGCACACCGCCCCCTCGGGTGAGGCGTCCAGCCGGAAGGTGCCGCCCGCCAGGCCCGCGGAGTCCTGGACGTCCAAGACAAGGGTCGCGGCGGCGGCGTATGTGCGCGCCTCCAGGGCCCGTACGACATCCAGGATCCGCACCCACAGGAAGTCCGCGTGCGTCAGGATCCGTGCCGCGCGCGGGTCCGGGAGCAGCAGCGGGAGCAGGTCGTCCGGAGCGCGAAAGCCCGACTTGACCGTGGCTATCCAGTCGACCGAGCAGACGTAGTGCCACAGCGCACGCTCCGCCGCAGGCGTCAACGCCAGCAGCTCGCGCACCGTCGCGGTGTTCAGCGGCTGCTTGGCGTCACCCCACATGTCGTCCGCCTCGTAGACCAGCAGGCCCTCGATCTCCCCGGACACGGAGCGGTAGACCGCGTAGTACGGCTCCGTCCAGGGCTGGCCGGGCAGCTGCACCTGGCCCGTGTTCAACTGCCACCACCACTCGTTGCGGCTCACCGCGCCCGGCTGCACGGCCGCCAGCCGCGCATGCAGTTCCGGGCCGAGTTTGCGTACGTCGGCGGCGTCCACGAGGTCGATGCGGCCACCGTCGGACGGGCCCGACCAGCGGGGGTCGAGGCCCGTGCGCGGTACGTCGACCGCCCATTCGGTTATCCAGGCGGCGGGGCCGAAGCCATAGCGTCCGTATATCGGATACTCCGCGGCGATCAGCGTGGACACGACGTCGCCGCGGTCCTTCGCCTCGGCGAGGTCCGCGGCCATCATGCGGCTGAGCAGGCCACGGCGGCGGTGGGTGGGTGAGACCGTGACGTTCGAGACGGCGCTCGCCGGGAGCGCGGCGCCGCCCACGGTCGTGAGCTGCTGCGCGACGGAGCGGAACGTCGCCACACAGCGGCCTTCGTCGAACGCGCCGCGCACCCGCGCGAGGTCGGTGTGCGGCCGGCGCGATGCGACCTCCTCGTCCGAGATCACCGGCGGCCGCAGAAAGCCGGTGTTCAGTGCCCGCAGCCAGTCGGGGTACTCGGTCTCGGTGATGACGCGGGTTTCGACGCTCATGCGAACCACGCTAGGCCGAACGCCGACCGGCCCGCATCCGAGTTTCCACAGCCCCGGTATGACGAGAAGACCGCGCGGATCGCGCCGACCGCCACGTACTCGGGGTGGAGCTCATGGCCGGCCTTCCGGGGCGCGGGCCGGCTCCCGGAAGACTCGGTGCGATCAGTCGCTTCAGGTGAGTAGGTCGTCCACTTGCGCTTCGCCCTCACGGTACCTGCGGGCGATCTCGGCGCTGCAGTCGTCCGCGGTCCGCTGCAGCAGCTGGCGGCGGCGGGAGACCTGCTGTTCGTAGCGGATCAGCCGTCCCATCGCGGCGTGCAGCTCCTCGTCCGTGCGGGCGTCGAGGTCCGAAAGCTCGACATCAGCGAGCATGTCGGCGGCCAGGCGCCGGTACTCCTCGTTGTGCGGCGTCGAGAGCGTGACATGGCGCGCGGAGGAGCGATGCCGCGACGGCGCGTCGGCCAGGATCTCCGACAGCCGGTCGACGACCGGGGACTCAGGGAGGACCGGCGTCACCGGATCTCTGCGCCGGGCCAGCTCGGCCCGCAGGATGTCGATCCGTCCCTGCAGCAGCCGTCGTACGTAGCTCAGATCCGCCTCGTCGCGATGCGAGTCACGGCGCAGGGTGCGCAGCTCGGGCAGCCGAAGGGCGGGAAGGTCGTACTCCTGAGGCTCCGGCAGGGCGCCGGAGATGCGCTGCACGGGCGGCCGCACCGCACACGTCGTTCCGACCGGAGATGCAGGTGTGGATACGGGACCGGGCAGCGGCTGCCCGGCGCCAGATGTGCTCATATGCGTGTGTCCGTCCCCTCGACCGGTGCATGTGGTCTCCCCGGGCCCGGAGGGCCTGGGGGAAGCACCGTCTTGGTGCATCGTGCCACTCCCTGCGCATCTGACGCAGGTGCTCTGCACCCGTTCAGCCCCAGATAGGTTGGTCTGTATGCGTGCGGTGGTGCAGAGGGTGGACGGCGCGAGCGTCGTCGTGGCGGGCGAGACGGTCGGCGAGATCGTCGGCGAAGGACTGTGTGTGCTGGTGGGAGTCACCCACGAGGACACCCGGGAGAAGGCGGCGCAGCTGGCCCGCAAGCTCTGGTCGGTGCGGATCCTGGAGGGCGAGAAGTCCTGCTCGGACGTGAACGCGCCCTTGCTGGTGATTTCGCAGTTCACTCTCTACGGGGACGCCCGTAAGGGCCGACGCCCCACCTGGAACGCGGCCGCGCCCGGCGATGTGGCCGAGCCGCTGGTCGACGATGTGGTGGCGCAGCTGCGGGCACTGGGCGCGACCGTGCGGACGGGCCGGTTCGGGGCGGACATGCTCGTCTCGCTCACGAACCACGGCCCGTTCACGGTGATCATCGAGGTCTAGGCGTACTGATTCAGACCGGGGCTACGGCTCGACGACGAGTTCCTGCGCCGCCGCCGTGTCTCCGGCCAGCAGTTGCGCGTCCATCGGCACATTGCGCTTGACCAGCGCCAGCGCGATCGGGCCGAGTTCGTGGTGGCGGGCGGACGTGGTCACAAAGCCCAGCTGGCGGCCCTCCGCGCCTTCCGACGCGAGCCGGAGCGGGGTGCCGTGGGGCGGCAGGTGCACGTCGCTGCCGTCCAGGTGGAGAAAGACCAGGCGACGCGGCGGCTTCCCCAGGTTGTGGACACGCGCGACGGTCTCCTGACCGCGGTAGCAGCCCTTCTGGAGGTGGACCGCGCTGCCGATCCAGCCCAGCTCGTGCGGGATGGTGCGGTGGTCGGTCTCGAAGCCGAGGCGGGGGCGGTGGGTCTCGATGCGCAGTGCCTCGTACGCCAGGATCCCGGCGGCCGGGCCGTTCTGTGCCGCGTACGACTCCAGGCCGACGCGCGGCAGGAACAGATCGCGGCCGTGCGCGGTCTCCCGTACGACCACGCCCTCGGGCGCCTTGGCGATGGAGCCGGCGGGCAGATGCACCACGGCGAACTCCTCGGTGCGGTCCGCCACTTCGACCCGGTAGAAGAACTTCATCGACTCCAGATAGCCGATCAGCGCCTCCTGCGTGCCGGGCTCCACGTGCGCCCAGACCGTCTCACCGTCGTCGACGAGATACAGCGCGTGCTCGATGTGGCCGTGCGCGGAGAGGATCAACGCCTCGGTGGCCTGCCCCGGCGGGAGCTCGCTCACATGCTGGGTGAGCAGCAGATGCAGCCAGCTCAGGCGGTCGTCGCCGGTGACGGTGACGACACCGCGGTGCGAGAGATCGACGAGGCCGGTGCCGTCCGCGAGGGCACGCTGTTCGCGGAACAGATCGCCGTAGTGCGCGGCGACTCCTTCGTCATGTCCTTCGGCGGCGACAGCACCCGGGAGGGACAGCAGAGGGCTTTTCATGCGGTAAGCCTACGACTCGGTAGCCGGCGCCTCGGCGGTGCACGTCTCACAGCGGCCGAAGATCGCGAAATGCTTCATGTCCGTCTCGAAGCCGAAGGTGTCGCGCAGCTTCGCGGTGAAGTCCGCCGCGACCTCGACATCCGCCTCGATCACATTCGTACAGTCCCGGCAGACCAGGTGGATGTGATGGTGGCGGTCGGCGAGGTGGTAGGTGGGGGCGCCGTGGCCGAGGTGGGCGTGGGAGACCAGGTCGAGCTCTTCGAGGAGCTCCAGCGTGCGGTAGACGGTGGAGATGTTCACGCCGGACGCGGTCCTGCGCACCTCGGAGAGGATGTCGTCGGGCGTCGCGTGCTCAAGCTTGTCGACAGCTTCGAGGACAAGCTGGCGCTGCGGGGTCAGCCGGTAGCCGCGCTGCCGCAGGTCGCTCTTCCAGTCGGTGCTCACCACGGGTCCAGTGTAGGCGGGGCACCGCCGCGGACGGGCTGCGTCCACAGAGGCAGCCCTGGCCGCGGGCCAGGGCCACCGGGAAGAGACTTCGGGTTACTTGAAGAACGCGATGCCGTCGTCGGGGAGGTCGCCGAGGTCCTTGGCCCACGCCGCGACCTGCTCCGGGGAGACGACCTTCTTCAGATGCGCCGACATGTACGGCCGCAGCGGGACCTCCGGCGTGGACTTCTCGCCCACCCACATCAGGTCGCCCTTCACATAGCCGTAGAGCCGCTTGCCACCGCTGTACGGGCCGGACGCCTGGGTGCGCGCCACCGCGTCCGTCACCAGGTCGATCTGCGGCTTCTGGTCGGCGAGCTCGCCGTACCAGACCTCGACGACGCCCTGGTCACGGACCATGACGATCTCTACCTTGCGGTCGGAGTCGATGCGCCAGAAGCCGGACTCGGACTCCAGGGGCTTGACCTTGTTGCCCTCGGCGTCGAGGACCCAGGAGTGGGAGACGTACTCGACGAAGTCCCGGCCGTCGTGGCTGAAGGTGACGGACTGGCCGAAGTTGCACTTCTCGGCCCCCGGGAAATCGGAAACGCCCACACCCTCCCAGGTACCGAGGAGGAAGGCGAGGGGGACGAGGTCCGGGTTCAGGTCGGACGGAATCTCGATCATGAGCAGCTCTGGCGATCTGTAGATATACGGGTGTGACTAGCGCTGACCCTGGTACAGCTTCTTCACGGCCAGACCGGTGAAGGCGAGGACGCCGACGCAGACCAGGACCAGCAGGGCTTCGAAGAATGCCTCAAGCACGGGGTGCTCCTCGGATGAGCGGGTGGGCAGTAAAGGGCCGGAGCCCAGCCTAATGGGTGGGCGCCCGGCCCTCTGCCTGAGGTGCGGCCAGCGGTCCAGCACGCCGGCGCGCTGCCGCTCTAACCGAGGAGCTGGTTCTGCAGGACGACGGTCTGGTGGAAGGGGACGGCGGCGGCCGTGCCCTTCCTCGACTGGACGATCAGCGCGATCGTGTCGCCCGCCGTGATGTACGCGTGCCGGACGTGAAGGGGGCCACGGGGTGCCGCCTCGTCGTACACAACGTGCTCCGTCGAGGGGACCATCACTACGGACGGGTACGCCTCGTCGAACGGCGCGTTCTCCTCCACCCCGATGACCGGACGGGTGGCATCCAGGTCCCCTCCGAGGTGATTGACGAAGAACGAGTCGGCGAAGGCGGACGACCGGAAGCGCACCAGGTAGATCCGGGTCGACGTGGAGTCCGGCATGGTCCAGCCGCGGGCCGCGATGTCGAGCAGACCGTCGTCGGTAAGGTCCTGCTTCATGTCGGCCCGGTCCTCCTCGGGGTACTCCGCGAGGAAACGGTCCGCCGACACCAGGTTCTTGCCGCCGCCCGCCGCCGGGACGGCCTTCGCGCCCTCGGGCGCCGGAAGCAGCAGCGCGCTCAGGCTCGCGTAGTGGATCCGGCCGGTGTTGCCCTTGTCGAACGGCAGCTCGGCACCTGCCGGAAGCACCGGCATCGTCAGCTTCGGATAGACCCAGCGGCCGTCGTTCTTGGTGCTGAGGCCGGGGACGTCGGTACGGGTCTGCTCGGTGATGCCGTACGCGACACCGGCACCGAGGGAGCCGAAGACGAGCACGGCGGCGGTCCAGCGGAGCGCGGCACGCAGCCCCCGGCGCTCGCTCTTGGGCGCGGGCTCCGGCGAGGCTGCGGTAGCGGTCGCAGCCGCCGGGACCGCCTCGGGCGCGGGCCCGGGCACCGCCTCGGGCGCGGGCCCGGGCACCGCCTCGGGCGCGGGCCCGGGCACCGCCTCGGGTTCAGTCGCGGACACCGCCTCGGGCTCGGGCTCGGGCACCGCCTCGGGCTCGGGCTCGGGTGCCTCCGGCAGCGGGGGCATCTGCGGCGTCTCAGGCATCTGGCCGGTCACACGGACTCCCCGGGAGACTTCAGTAGGTCGAGCTGCTTGGAGAGCATCGTCGCTGCCTCAATGGTGTTGAGCGGCTTGACGCCGTACGCGGTCGCGCTCACCAGGACATCGCCCTGGTAGGCGCTGCAGAACATGGCGTCGAGCTTTTCCTTGGAGTTCTTGGGCATCAGGAAGCATCGGGCGTTCTTGTAGCCCTGGATCGCCGGGCCCTTGCGGAAGATGCCGAGAGCGCTCGCGAACTCGGTCTGGAAGTTGGCCAGTTCGCGGCCCTTCCCGGCGTTCTGGATCTGCGCGAGCCGCGTCTCGATGACGAGAGAGCCGTCCCCGATCCGGTAGCTGCGCATCGCGACACCCTGCAGCTTCAGCTTGTCGACAGCCTTGTTGCTCTTGTTGCGCTGGGCGGAGGGCAGATCGCGCGCGCCCTCCTTGAACACGGCGATGGCCTGCCTCTTGTTGAGGACGACGTCATTCCCGTACTCGCCGATGTCCGGGCCCAGTTCGTAGCCGTGCGGCACCGGCAGCAGACTGGCGGCGAGTCCCTCGGGCTGCGCGGCCTTCGCGTTACCCGCTGCTGCCCCGCCCTTCGGATCCGCCCACACGACGGTGGGCGCTGTGCGGTCGGCTTCGCCGAGCCTGTCCAGTGCCAGGACGCTGCCGCCCGCGACGACCGCGAGGGCGAGCACCGCACAACCGCCCACGACCAGCCTGCGGTTGATGCGGCGGGGCTCCTTGGGGGTGGCGAGGATTTCCGGGGCCGATTCCCCGGCCTCCGACGTCCCAGGGGTGGCCGGCTGCTCGGTCACAGGCGCTCCAGCTGCTGCTTGGCGAGGGACATCACGGCCTTCGCGGAGACCTTGCGGGTGTTGTTCAAGTATCTGATCTCCATGACGACATCACCGCGCTGGGCGATGACCCTGGCCTCGTAGAGCGGCTCGTATCCCGCCTGGCGGAACGGCTTGTCGTAGACGTAGACCCGTCCGTTGCCGCTGCCGGGGATGGGCTCGCCGGTGTTTCCGGCGTAGTCGTCCAAGGACATGTAGGCCTGCTGGCCGATGCCCCAGTCGCGGGCGGCGAGGATGTCGTCGTCGCGGAACTGGATCAGGTTGACGGTGACGAAGACCTCGCCACGCTCCTCCCAGGAGGTCGTCGCGATCCGGCGGGGATCGTCGCTCACCATGTCCGCGAACATACGGTCCGGCTTTTTGTAGCCCTGCGCGAACTCCACGAGGCTCGTCCAGCCCTCGGACAGCGACTTGTCGGCCTTGGCGCCTTTCGGCTTCTTCAGCAGCAGCTTGCGCAGATCACCGTCGGTCTTGACCCGGCGGTGCACATTGACCGACTGCGCGGTGGTGCCCGGGCCCGCCGGAACGGTCTTCGCATCACGCAGGTCAGGCTGCGACAGCGGCGGCGGCGGGGTCGGTTCACGGTCGAACTGCACGGCGTAACCGGTGACCACACCGGCGACCACACCGAGCACCGCCGCGCCCGCGATCAGCAAGGTCGTACGGCCCCGCCTGCGCGGCGGGCGCGGCGGTTTCTGCCGCTCAGGACAAATTTCTGGCGTTTCCAAAAGGGTCCCCCCACGGGACATGAGACACAGATCCCGTTACCTGTGCACAGCACAGACCACCGAGGTACGGACGGGGTTGTGCCGGCCGGGATTACAGTTCGGGCATGTCGAAAAAGCTCGTGATCAAGGTGACCGCCGGCGCCGACGCGCCCGAACGCTGCTCGCAGGCCTTCACGGTGGCGGCCGTCGCCGTCGCCAGCGGCGTGGAGGTGTCGCTCTGGCTGACCGGCGAGTCCTCATGGTTCGCGCTGCCGGGCAGGGCGGCGGAGTTCGAGCTGCCGCATGCGGCGCCGCTGCCCGATCTGATCGAGTCGATCCTGGCGGCGGGACAGATCACGCTCTGCACACAGTGCGCGGCCCGGCGGGACATCACGGAGAAGGATGTGCTCGACGGCGTACGGATCGCGGGCGCGCAGGTCTTCGTCAGCGAGATCATGCCGGACGGCGTCCAGGCGCTCGTCTACTGAGGGCTGGTGACGGCTGCTGAACGAGCGCCGGACAGCCTCTAGTGACGCTTCTTGCCGTCGAGCTCGTCCCACCACTCGTCGGACTTCGGATCCCCGGACGGGTCGTCCCACCAGCGATCCTCGGGCCCGCGCGCATTGGCGACCATC
The DNA here is from genome assembly GCF_045207475.1 of Streptomyces sp. NBC_00885. Taxonomy (NCBI): domain Bacteria; kingdom Bacillati; phylum Actinomycetota; class Actinomycetes; order Kitasatosporales; family Streptomycetaceae; genus Streptomyces; species Streptomyces sp. NBC_00885. The sequence continues at coordinate 4,517,537 of NZ_CP108796.1, read as the reverse complement.
GCGGCGACCGGCGGGATGACCATGGCGACGACGCACATGCCGACGGCGGCGGGGATCGACCACAGCCGCACGAAGGCCCAGGCGGACACGAACAGGACCAGGCATCCGCCCATCAGCAGGAAGTAGGCGTGACGGCGCCGCGCGTACATACCTTCAGCGTACGGCCGGAAACGGAACGACCGAAGGGCCGCACCCGTTCCAGGTAAGCGTCCAACCCCCTGGGGTGCGGCCCTTCGGCCAGTACGAGATGACTCAGACGGCGATGGCCACCTCAGCCAGGCCACCGGTCTGCGCGACGACCGTACGGTCCGCCGTGGCGCCCGGGACGAGCGCGCGCACCGTCCACGTGCCCTCGGCCGCGTAGAAGCGGAACTGTCCGGTCGCCGAGGTCGGGACCTCGGCGGTGAACTCACCGGTCGAGTCCAGCAGGCGCACGTAGCCGGTGACGGGCTCGCCGTCGCGGGTCACACTGCCCTGGATGGTCGTCTCGCCGGGCTTGATCGTCGAAGCGTCGGGGCCGCCGGCCTTTGCTCCACACATAGAGGCTGTCCTTCGTGAGCGGGGGAGGGAGGGGAGAGAGGGATTACTTGTTGGCGCCGAGCTCGATCGGCACACCGACGAGGGAGCCGTACTCGGTCCAGGAGCCGTCGTAGTTCTTGACGTTCTGGACGCCGAGCAGCTCGTGCAGGACGAACCAGGTCAGCGCGGAGCGCTCACCGATGCGGCAGTACGCGATGGTGTCCTTCGCCAGGTCGACCTGCTCCTCGGCGTAGAGCGCCTTGAGCTCGTCGTCCGACTTGAAGGTGCCGTCGTCGTTGGCGTTCTTGGACCACGGGATGTTGCGCGCGGACGGGATGTGGCCCGGACGCTGCGACTGCTCCTGCGGGAGGTGCGCCGGGGCGAGCAGCTTGCCGCTGAACTCGTCGGGCGAGCGCACGTCGACCAGGTTCAGACTGCCGATCGCGGCGACGGCGTCGTCGCGGAAGGCGCGGATGGAGGTGTCCTGGGCCTTGGCCTTGTACTCGGTGGCCGGGCGGCCGGGAACCTCGGAGCCGTCGACCAGGTCGCGGGAGTCGAGCTCCCACTTCTTGCGGCCACCGTCGAGGAGCTTGACGCTGTCGTGGCCGTAGAGCTTGAAGTACCAGTAGGCGTACGAGGCGAACCAGTTGTTGTTGCCGCCGTAGAGGACGACGGTGTCGTCGTTGGCGATGCCCTTCGCCGAGAGGAGCTTCTCAAAGCCCTCCTGGTCGACGAAGTCACGGCGGACCGGATCCTGGAGGTCGCTCTTCCAGTCGATCCGGACGGCGTTCTTGATGTGGTTCTTGTCGTACGCGGAGGTGTCCTCGTCGACCTCGACGATGACGACCTTCGGGTCCTCGATGTGGGCCTCGACCCAGTCGGCGTCTACCAGGACGTCGCTGCGGCTCATGCTCTTTCTCCTCCGGGGCAGGTGCGGCGGGTGATGCGAAGAGAGGGTGTGCAGGTAGGCGCAGCGCGCGGCTTACCGGCACGAGGGGCGGCCCTGACAACACGTCGAAGGGCTCGGGGGATACGGGAGTCGGGCTCCCGCTCAGAAGGTGCGACAGAGCATGGCGGCGACGCGGCACAGGTCTACTGCCCGCCGCTTCGTGAGTTCCGCCTGTCGCTTCATGCGTCCGATCGTAGGGACGGTTCGGCCGCCATGTCACCGGCGTGTCGGATGTTGAGACGCGATCGTCCACTATGCGGAACGATCCGCGCCCCGGACGGCTCCGGCCCGCCCCGGCGGCGGAATCCGTCCGCGTTCTTTCTGCTCAGCGGACAGGGGTGTCTCACCATGCGGCCGGGGTGTACGCGGTCCGCCGGTATTTCCGGCCTTCGGTCGTGTCCTCACAACGCTGGACAGGCTGGAATTCAGCCCGCCAGGGAGACGTTCGTGCCCCTGCCCGAGAAGTGCAGGCCCGCGTCCGTCGCCTGGACCTTGTCCAGCTTGATGCTGGACGGCATCCCGGCGATCTTCAGGTCGTAGTCGATGACCTGCCGCAGCTTCTTGTCGAAGCCCGGCAGCGGCAGCCTCGGCAGCGACTCGGCCTTCAGCTGGACCGTGCTGCCGCCCGTGAGCCCGACGGTGCTGTACGCGGTGACCGTGCGGCCCTTGAGCAGGCCCTTGAACGCGCCGGGCACGTTGATGCCCGCGCCCTCCAGCAGGTCGGTGAGCGGCCCGGTGACCTTGACCTGGCCCTTCGCGGCCCGCTCGGGTCCCGCGTAGCTGACGGTGGCGCCCTGGGGCGCGGCCTTCGTCAGATCGGCGTAGGAGATCCGGGCGGAGCCGTCGGCCCGGTCCGCGACGGCGGAGGAGAAGCTGCTGTCGATCTTCACGCTGCGCAGCTCGGCCCTGACCTCGGTGACGTTGACCGAGCGGCCGCCCGCGCTGGCCGTGATGCCGGCGAGGCTGACGTCGACCTCGTCGAGTTCCTTGCCCACGACCTGGGTGAGGAAGGGGAAGCCCTTGATCGAGATCTCGGGAGTCGAGCTCAGCCCCTGACTGCTCTTGATCTTGTCGGCCGCCTCGGACTCGGCCATGTTCACCGCGATCCGGTCCGCGGCGACGAAGATGCCGCCGAGGATCACGACGACGATCAGCAGTATTCGCAGTGCGCGCATTGCTCGGTGTCCCCCACCCTGTCCGTCCGGCCCCCCGTGACGCCGCGAGCCTAGACCAGTGCGGACGACGCCTTCTGTCGAATGATCGACGATTGGCGCAGGGGCATTGGTTCCTGGCCGGGGGCACCACACAGGTCACACCCGGGCGCTGCTCACACCAGCGCGCGGCCGATCAGGTAGACGGCGGGGGCCGCGGCGGTCAGGGGCAGGGCCACACCCGCCGTCAGGTGGACGAAGCGGGAGGGGTAGTCGTAGCTCGCGACCCGCAGTCCGACCAGCGCGCAGACACCCGCGACGAGGCCGAGCAGCGCGCCCTCGGCGCCGATACCGGTCAGACCTCCGCCCGCGATGCCGGCGCCTGCCGAGGCCAGCAGCGTGAGCAGGACGGATGCGACACCCGGCAGGGGCAGCGCGCGGGCCAGGACGGTGACGGCGACCGCGATCCCGCCGATGACCACGGCGTCCTCAGCGGCGGCGAGATGCCCGGTGGCAAGGATGGCGAGCGCGGCCGATGCGACGGTCGCCATCAGGCCGTACATCCGCTCGTCGGCGCCAGCGTGGCTGCGCAGCTGCAGTACGAGCGTGAGCAGCACCCAGACGCCGAGCGTGCCGATGATCGCGGCGGGCGCGTGCTCGCGGCCGACGGACAGCAGTACGGCGTCGGCGGCGAGGCCGCCGGCGAAGGCGAGCGCGATGCCCTGCCGGGCGGGCCACATGCCGTTCAGCCGGAACCAGCCTGCGGCGGTGAGCGCCTGGAGCAGGACGAGCGGCACGAGCAGGGCGTACGGGCCGACGGCCGCGCACACCGCGAACAGCATTCCGAGGGCGGCGGTCAGCCCTGCGGGCTGCATACCCGGCGGGATGATCGGCGAGCGTCCCTCGGCGCGGGCGCGCTGGGCGTCGGTGATCCGGGCGTTGCCGAGGGTGGTGGGGGCGCTGTATCCGTCGGCGGCGGGCGGCGCGTACGCAGCCGCGGGTTCGGGCTCCGGGGCCGGGGCCTCCGGCGGCAGCGGGTAGGCGGCCTGCGGCGGCAGATACGCGGCCTCCGGGGCGGCGGGGTGCACGGGCTGCGCGGGGTGCACGACCGGCTGGTACTGCGTGTCCCAGGTCTCGGCCTCCCAGGTCTGCGTGGCGCCCGAGTCGTAGACCGGCTGCTGGTAGGGGTCCTGGTACTGCTGATGCGGATACGGCTGTTGCTCCGGGTACGGCTGCTGTTCCGGGTACGGCTGTTGCTGCCCGTAGGGATACTGCTGATCGCTGCTCATGTTGCGCGCTTCACCCTCCTGCGAACGGCGGGAGCACCTCGACCGTGCCGCCCTCGGCAAGCCGTACGGTCTCATGGCCGCGGGTTCCGACGGGGTCACCGTCGACGAGGAAGGAACACCGTTGCAGTACGCGCGTCAGTTCTCCGGGGTGTCGTTCGCGCACGGCATCGAGTGCCTCGGCGAGCGTTCGGGCCGCGTACGGCTCCTCCGCGACTCCGGCCGCTGACTTGGCCGCGGCCCAGTAGCGGATCGTTCCCGCTGCCATGACGGCACTCCTTTCGTCGGCTTCCATGATGGGCTACGCGCGGATCAGCCAGTCGGCGAGGCGGGCCAGCAGCTCCTCGTCGGCCGCGTTCTCGGCATGTCCCATGCCCGGCTCCAGCCACAGTTCGGCGTCACCCGCCGCGGCCAGCATCCGGGGGTGGTCGACCGGGAAATACGGGCCGCGGTCGCCGTGGACGATCAGCAGCGGCGTCGGGGCGATGAGCGGCACGGACTCCACCGGGGAGAGCGGGACCGGGTCCCAGACCTCGGGATGGATTCGGGTGGCAAGGCCGTAGCGGCCGACGAGCCGGCCGAGCGGACGCGTAACCACCCAGTGCAGCCGTCGCATAGGGGCCGTACCGCGGTAATACCAACGAGCGGGAGCACTGACGGCGGCGACCGCGTCCGTGCGCGCCTCCTTGCGCCCCTCGTGCATCGCCGCGTGCCGCAGCACTACGGAGCCGCCCATCGAGAAACCGGCCGTCACCACCCGGGTGTGACCGAGTCCACGCGCCCACTCGACCGCGGCAGCGAGATCGAGCACCTCACGGTCGCCGACCGTGGAGCGTCCGCCGGAGCCTCCGTGGCCCCGGAACGAGAAGGTGACCACGGCGGCACGCTGGGCGAACACACGCGCGGCACGGCGTACGGACGGCCGGTCCACGGACCCCGTGAAACCGTGCGCGATGACGATCGCGGTCGCGCTGACACCCGTGCTGCACGGCTCGTACACAGCCTCGATACGGACGCCGTCTGCGGTCCGCAGGATTGCGCGTCGAGGACCGTCAGTGGTCGAGGAAGCGTCCGAACTGTGAAATGGACCCTCTGACAGGGGACTCATGTGGGTTATTCTGCTGGGCAGAGGATCCGGGCAACGAAGCCCCCGGGTCCTTTTGTGTTTCCCGGCCGTTGTTACAGGCAGGTGAACAGAGGCTCTCAGGGCGCGGGAGCCATCGTACGAAGCAGTGCCGCAACGTCCTCGCAGGGACCGAGGAGGAACCGACGTTATGGGCGAGCGAACCGTGCACAACCGCAGGACGACCCGGGCAGGTGGGGCGCGATGAGCTCTCTGCTGCTCCTGACCAATGCCCTCCAGCCGTCGACGGAGGTGCTTCCCGCCCTCGGACTGCTCTTGCACAACGTCCGGGTGGCCCCGGCCGAAGGACCGGCTCTCGTCGACACCCCCGGTGCCGATGTGATCCTGGTCGACGGCCGCCGCGATCTGCCGCAGGTGCGGTCGCTGTGCCAGCTGCTGCGGTCCACCGGACCCGGCTGTCCGCTGATCCTCGTCGTGACCGAGGGCGGTCTCGCGGCCGTCACCGCGGACTGGGGCATCGACGATGTGCTTCTCGACACAGCGGGTCCCGCCGAGGTCGAGGCGCGGCTGCGGCTGGCGATGGGCCGACAGCAGATCACCTCGGACGACTCCCCCATGGAGATCCGCAACGGCGATCTGTCGGTGGACGAGGCGACCTACAGCGCGAAGCTGAAGGGCCGGGTCCTGGATCTGACCTTCAAGGAGTTCGAGCTCCTGAAGTACCTCGCGCAGCACCCGGGGCGCGTCTTCACCCGCGCGCAGCTCCTCCAGGAGGTCTGGGGCTACGACTACTTCGGCGGTACGCGCACGGTGGACGTGCACGTACGTCGGCTGCGCGCGAAGCTCGGCCCGGAGCACGAGTCGCTGATCGGAACCGTCCGCAACGTGGGCTACCGCTTCGTCACGCCCGAGAAGGTCGAACGCGCGTCGGAGGAGGCCAAGGCGAAGGCTGCGGCCGCGCTCGCCCGTACGGCGGCGGAACCCGTAGTCCGTACGGACGAACCGGTCGAGGAGCATGAAGCAGCCGTACGCCCTGCCCAGAGGTAGGTCACCCCGCGTAGACTGCCGCGCGTGGCCAAGGTGACGCGGGACGATGTGGCGCGACTGGCGGGGACTTCGACCGCGGTCGTCAGCTACGTCATCAACAACGGACCCCGGCCGGTCGCCCCGGCCACGCGCGAGCGGGTACTCGCCGCGATCAAAGAGCTGGGCTACCGGCCCGACCGGGTCGCCCAGGCGATGGCATCGCGGCGGACCGACCTCATAGGCATGATCGTTCCGGACGCGCGGCAGCCGTTCTTCGCCGAGATGGCGCATGCGGTGGAACAGGCCGCGGCCGAGCGCGGAAAAATGGTCCTCGTCGGGAACTCCGACTACCGCGACGAGCGCGAGGTCCACTATCTGCGGGCCTTCCTCGGGATGCGGGTCTCCGGGCTGATCCTGGTCAGCCAGGGCCCCAGCGAACGGGCAGCGGCCGAGATCGAGGCCTGGGACGCGCGGGTCGTGCTTCTGCACGAGCGGCCCGAGGCGATCGACGACGTCGCTGTTGTGACCGACGACATCGGCGGCGCGCAGCTCGCGACCCGGCATCTGCTGGAGCACGGGCACGAGTACGTCGCCTGCCTCGGCGGCATCGAGAACACCCCGGCGGTCGGCGACCCGGTCGCGGACCACGTCGAGGGCTGGCGGCGGGCGATGCTGGAGTCCGGCCGGCCCGTCGAGGGCCGGTTGTTTCAGGCCCCCTACAACCGCTACGACGCGTATCTCGTCGCCCTCAAGCTGCTCGCCGGGCCGGACAGGCCGCCGGCGATCTTCTGCTCGACGGACGACCAGGCGATCGGTGTACTGCGGGCGGCGCGGGAGCTGCGGATAGACGTCCCGGGCGAGCTGGCGGTCGCGGGCTTCGACGACGTCAAGGAGGCGGCGCTCACGGACCCGCCGCTGACGACGGTCTCCTCGGACCGCCCGGCGATGGCACGGGCGGCGGTGGACCTGGTGCTGGACGACGGCCTTCGGGTGGTGGGGTCGCGCCGGGAGAGGGTGAAGCAGTTCCCGTCGGGATTGGTGATCCGGCGGTCGTGCGGGTGCGTGTAGGGCTCGCGCGGGGGTTCGGGGTGCGGGCGATTCTGTCCCCCACCCCGCCCCTTCCCTGAACTGGGGGCCTGCCCCCAGCCCCCCTGCGGGGGGGGAGGTCCATGTGGGGGCTGACGCCCCCACACCCCCGACGCGGCAGCTTCGCGCCGCGGAACGGTTCGCCCCCGCGATGCCACCCACTGGGCAGCAACCACGAGCCCCGGGGCGCGGGCTTGAGAGGTCCCGGGTGTGCCGGTGCCGAACCTTTGCGTCGGGCATACACAGATCTGTCGGGCTTCTCAGCGCACCCTCAGGCTGCTCTCATCTACGGGACCGACAGTAGCGCCATGACGGACAACTACAGCTACCCGCAGCAGCCCCAGCCGCCGCAGCACCAGCCGTACGACGCGGGCGTCTACCCCCCGCCCCCGTCCCATCAGCCCGCGCCCCCGCCCCCGCGGGCCAAGGCCAAGCGGCCCGTCGCGCTCATCGCCGCCGTCGCCATCGCCGCCGCGGTCATCGGCGGCGGCGCCTCCGCGCTCGTGCAGCAGCTCACCGACAGCAACACCGGCAGCAGCGGCTCCGCCGTGCCCGGCACCACCGTCGCCCAGAGCAACAAGGGCACCGTCGCCTCAGTCGCCCAGGCCGTCTCTCCGAGCATCGTGGAGATCAACGCGACCTCCAGCGCCGGGCAGTCCACCGGATCCGGCGTGATCATCACCGCCGACGGCGAGATCATCACCAACAACCACGTCATCGCCGGGGCCGACTCCGTGAAGGCGCGGCTCAGCACCGGCAGGACGTACACCGCCAAGGTCGTCGGCACCGACCCCGGCAAGGATCTGGCCCTGATCAAGCTGGAGGGCGCGAGCGGGCTCAAGGCCGCCGCACTCGGCGACTCCAGCAAGGTCGCCGTCGGCGACGAGGTCGTGGCGATCGGCTCGCCCGAGGGCCTGACCGGCACCGTCACCAGCGGAATCGTCTCCGCCCTGAACCGCGACGTGACCGTCGCGAAGGAGCAGGACCCCGGTCAGCAGCAGAACCCCCGTCAGGGCTGGCCCTTCGAGTTCGGCGGGCAGCAGTTCAACGGCGACACGGGCTCGTCGAAGACGACGTACAAGGCGATCCAGACCGACGCCTCCCTCAACCCCGGCAATTCCGGCGGCGCCCTGATCAACATGAACGGCGAGATCATCGGCATCAACTCCGCCATGTACTCGCCCAGTTCGGCCACCGGCTCCACCGCGGGCAGCGTCGGGCTCGGCTTCGCCATCCCCGTCAACACCGTCAAGGCCGACCTGGACGACCTGCGCTCCGGCGGCAACAGCTGAGCGCGTGCGAGGCTGAAGCCATGACGACCCCCCGCGAAGGCGAACGCATCCTCATCGTCGACGACGAGCCCGCCGTCCGTGAGGCGCTCCAGCGCTCGCTCGCCTTCGAGGGGTACGGGACCGAGGTCGCCGTCGACGGCGTCGAGGCCCTCACGCGGGCGGAGACGTACGCACCGGACCTGATCGTCCTCGACATCCAGATGCCCCGGATGGACGGCCTGACCGCGGCTCGCCGGCTGCGCGCCGCGGGGTCGAAGACGCCGATCCTGATGCTGACCGCGCGGGACACCGTCGGCGACCGGGTGACGGGGCTCGACGCGGGTGCCGACGACTATCTGGTCAAGCCGTTCGAGCTGGACGAGTTGTTCGCCCGGATCCGCGCGCTGCTGCGGCGCAGCTCGTACGCGACGACGGCGGGCGCGGCGGACGACGACGACGTGCTGGCCTTCGCCGATCTGCGGATGGACCTGGCGACCCGCGAGGTCCACCGCGGCACGCGCCTGGTGGAGCTGACCCGTACCGAATTCACGCTGCTCGAGATGTTCCTGGCGCATCCGCGTCAGGTGCTGACCCGTGAGCAGATTCTCAAGGCTGTGTGGGGCTTCGACTTCGAGCCCAGTTCGAATTCGCTGGATGTGTATGTGATGTATCTGCGGCGCAAGACGGAGGCGGCCGGGGAGCCGCGCCTGGTCCACACGGTGCGCGGCGTGGGGTACGCGTTGCGGTCGGGCGGCCCGGAGTGATCGGTAGGTTCCGCCGGCTGCCGCTGCGGTCGCGGCTGGCACTGCTCGTGGCCGTCGCCGTTGCGGTGGCGGTCGCCGCCGTCTCCACCGCGTGCTGGTTCGTCGTACGCGGCAAGCTGTACGACGAGATCGACTCCAAGCTGCGCGCCGAGATCTCCGGCATCCAGTTGGGGACCGCCGAGATCGCCGCCGGACTGCGCAGCTGCCCCCACAGCCCGGCCCCCCGCACCGACATGGGGAAGCCCGTCTACTACTACGAGCTCGTCCGCACAGCCGACGACAAGCCGTGCGTCTTCGGCATCTCCGCGGGCACCGTCAAGGTCGACAGCAGCGACCAGGACGTGGCGCGCAGAGCGGACCCGACCATCTGGACCTTCCGCAACGGCACGGACACCGAAGGCAATGATGTCCGCGTGCTCACCGTCGCGGTCATCGCCCAGGGCCCTGGCGGCGGCGTCGTCTCGGACACCGCGCTGCTGATCGGACACCCGCTCAAGCCGACCGAAGGCACCCTCAACGACCTCGCCCTCCTGCTCCTCATCGCCTCCGGCATCGGCGTCGTCGGCGCGGGCCTCGCCGGTCTCTGGGTCGCCCGTACCGGGCTCAAGCCCGTCGACCGGCTCACCGGGGCCGTCGAGCATGTCGCCCGTACCGAGGATCTGACCGTGCGCATCCCGGTCGAGGGAGAGGACGAGATCGCCCGGCTGTCCCGCTCCTTCAACTCGATGACCGCCGCGCTCGCCAGTTCCCGCGACCGGCAGGCGCAGCTGATCGCGGACGCCGGGCACGAGTTGCGTACGCCGCTGACCTCGCTGCGTACGAATATCGAGCTGCTGGCGCGCAGCGACGCGACGGGCCGGGCGATCCCGCCCGCCGACCGGGCCGCGCTGATGGCCTCGGTCAAGGCGCAGATGACGGAACTGGCCGCGCTCATCGGCGACTTGCAGGAGCTCTCGCGGCCCGATGCCGTGGACCGGGGGCCGCTGAAGGTGGTCGCCCTGCACGAGATCGCCCAGGCCGCGCTGGAGCGGGCGCGGCTGCGGGGTCCGGAGCTGAGCTTCGAGGCCGAGCTGGAGCCCTGGTACGTACGGGCGGAGCCGGCCGCGCTGGAGCGGGCGCTGGTCAATGTGCTGGACAACGCGGTGAAGTTCTCGCCGCCGGGCGGGACGGTCGAGGTGGGCCTGCGCCAGGGCGAGCTGACCGTGCGGGACCACGGTCCGGGCATCCCCGACGATGAACTCCCGCATGTCTTCGAGCGGTTCTGGCGCTCGCAGTCGGCCCGCGCGCTGCCCGGCTCGGGGCTCGGGCTCTCGATCGTGGCCCGCACGGTGCAGCAGTCGGGCGGTGAGATCTCACTGGGCCCGGCGGCGGGCGGCGGTACGCGCGCGGTGATCCGGCTGCCGGGGGCGGCGACGCCACCCCCGGCCTAGGACCTAGTTGTGCCGGATGAGTGAATCGACCAGGCCCGAGCGGGTGTTGGGGAAGTCCATCGGCACGATGCCGAGCCCCTTCCAGCCGCTCGCCTCCGAGCCGTTGATGAAGGTGTGAACCCTCGGGTTGAGGTTGTCGGAGTTCCAGCGCGGCGGCAGATACGCGGAGGTGCTGACGAAGTTGATGAACAGCTTTCCGGGCTGCTGGGCCGCCTTGCGGAAGTGCGCCTCGATCTTGGGGTACTTGGCGTTCGGCGCGGCGTTCCAGTCGTCCTGGATGTCGAAGACCGCGCTGTCCCACCACTTGACGCCGGGCAGTCCCCCGTTGTCGGCGATGAGAACGACCTTGCCGCGCGCCTCACCCAGCGACGGCAGCCCGTCGCCGATGCGGAACAGCGGGCGCCAGCCCTTGGTGTCGAGGTAGGTGTCGAAGACGCGGCGGAAGGTCGCGTCGCTCTCCTGCGAGTACTCCTGCTTGACGCGCATGAGGACCGTCTCGGAGGGGTGGGAGCTCAGGAAGTCCCGGCAGGCGATGAGCACATCGCCGAACATCAGGTTCTGGTAGGCCGCGCCGTGGTGGATGGCGAACGAGTCACCGGTGACCCGGCACCGTACGTCCAGAAAGCGGATGCCGCTGTTCAACTGGTCGGCGATGGTGGTGTTCTGGCACTCGGCCCAGAGCCCGCCGAAGCGCGCGCCCGAGTCGTGGGTGCCGGGGATCGTCAGCCGCGCGAGGGCGGTGCTGTCCGCGCTGCCCGACATCCAGTCCTGCGCGGACAGGGTGCGGCGGGGTGCGGCGAAGGCGGGGGGTGCGCCGATGAGTGCGGTGGCGGAGACAGCTGCCGCGCCCACGAGAAAGCTCCGTCGGTCCATGGTCCGGGATTATGGCGGGGTCACGTCAAGAAGCACAGACTCAGGACTGGCCAGTAACCAACGGCTGAATCCGGCCTCATCATCCGTAATCCGGCCTCGTCATCCGTAGTCCGGCCTCGCCGTCAGGCCGTGTCCCCGCATGCCGGTGGGGCGGCAGCCCCGTGGCCCGCCGCCCCACCGTCCCGCCGGGAACCGCTACTTCACAACGGTGATCCGGCCCGTCGCCGGCGGCGCCAGCGGCGCGCTCGCGCTGGAGTGCGCGGCCAGGTAGGCGATGAGGATCTCCAGGTCTGAGGCTCCGACGAGCTTGTTCTTGTGCTCCTTGAACACCGGGAAGCCGTCACCGCCGCCCGCCAGGAACTCGTTCATCGCGACCCGGTAGGTCTTCGCCGGGTCGATCGCCTCGCCGTTCAGCTTGACCGAGGAGTCGACGATCCGGTCGGCGCCGGTCTTCGTCAGATCCAGGGTGTAGGTGAAGCCCTTCGACACCTGGAGGATCTTCGGGGCCGCCTGATTCGCGCCACTGACCTGCTGCTTGAGCGCGGTGATCAGCTGCGCTCCGGTCAGGTCGACGACATTCATCATGTTGGTGAACGGCTGCACGGTGAATGCCTCGCCGTACGTCACCACACCGTCGCCCTCACTGCCGGACGCCTTGTGGACCAGGCCCGCCCGGATGCCGCCCGGGTTCATGAAGGCGATCTGCGCGCCCCCCTTGTCCGCCGCGGCGAGACCCTCCTGCTGCGCGTCCGTGATCAGGTTGCCCAGCGGCTTCTCGACCGCCTCGAAGGGGTTCTCGATGTCGGCGGAGATGTAGCCGACGGGGCGGCTCGCGATCGGCGCGGCCAGATTGTTCCACCGCTGGATCAGCGCCGTCATGTCCTCGGCCTTGGCCACGTCACGGGTGACGACATGGTTCGCGGAGGCCACGGCCGTACGGACGATGTCGCCTGTACGGCGGTCGTAGGTGAGCGTCGTGTCGGTGTAGAGCTTGCCGAACGAGGCGGCCGAGGTGACCGTGCGCGGCTTGCCGGACGGGTCCGGGATGGTGCACGCGTACGCCTGGTGGGTGTGGCCCGTCACCAGGGCGTCGACCTGCGGGCTGATCTTCTTGGCGATGTCGACGATCGGGCCCGAGACACCGTCGCCGGGGCCGGGGCTGTCGCAGTTGTAGTTGTACGAGGTGGACGCGGGCAGGCCGCCCTCGTGGATCAGGGCGACGATCGACTTGACGCCCTTGCGCTCAAGCACCTTGGTGTACTTGTTGATCGTCTCGACCTCGTCGCCGAACTTCAGGCCCTTGACACCCTCGGCGGTGACGACGTTCGGCGTGCCCTCCAGGGTCACCCCGATGAAGCCGATCTTGACCCCGTTCTTCTTCCAGATGAAGTAGGGGTCGAGCAGCGGCTTGCCGGTCTTCTCCTTCGTCACGTTGGCGGCGAGATACGGGAAGTCCGCGCCCCCGAACGTCGTGCCCGACTCGTAGCAGCCGTCGGTCTTGTGACAACCGCCGTTCTGCATCCGGGCGAGCTCGCGGGCGCCCTCGTCGAACTCGTGGTTGCCGACGGAGGTGACGTCGAGGTTCAGCTTGTTCAGCGCCTCGATGGTCGGCTCGTCGTGGAAGAGCCCGGAGAGCAGCGGCGAGGCGCCGATCATGTCGCCCGCGGCGGCGGTGATCGAGTACCGGTTGTCCTTGCGGGCCTCGCGCAGATGCGTGGCGAGGTACTCGACACCGCCCGCGTCGATGGTCTTGGTCGTGCCGTCCGCGTTGGTGTGGGTGACACGCCCGGCCGAGCCGGCGGGCGGCTCCAGGTTTCCGTGCAAGTCGTTGAAGGACAGCAGCTGTACGTCCACGGTGCGGCCGTATCCATGGCCGTGTCCGTGGCCGTGGCCGCTCTCCTGGGCGCCTGCGGGCATCGCGGCGACCAGCGCGCCGACGGTGGTCAGCCCGGCGAGTGCGGCGAGTATGCGGCGGCGGGTCTTGTGCGGTGTCGCTGACATCTGTCCCCTAATCAGTTTCAGCATGGCGTAAGGGAATGCGAGCGGAAGCCTAGAGTCAACGCGCGTAGCGCGACAGGGGTATCCGGGTTACGACCAGATTGCTTTCGCGCCAGATTGGGCGGATCTTCGCACCACGGGTCAAAATGCCGAACCCCGCAGATCCCGCGCCCGCCACCTCCCGCCGTACGCTCGACACATGACCACTGACGCAGTGTTTCCGGAGCCCGGTCGGCAGATCCAGACCGTGGACGAGCTCAGCCCCGAGCAGGCCGAAGCCGTGCTCGGCATGCTCGCCGAAGCCGCCCGCGCCGATGGGATGCAGGCCGTCTCCGAGCAGGGCCGGCTGCAGCTGCGCGGCGGCAAGCGGGAGGGCGTGCGGCATCTGCTGCTCACCGTCGGGGGCGAGCTGGTCGGATACGCACAGCTGGAGGACACCGACCCCGTCGAGGCCCCGGCCGCCGAACTGGTCGTGCACCCCGGGCACCGGGGACGCGGCCACGGGCGGGCGCTGGGCAGCGCGTTGCTGGGTGCCTCCGGCAAGCGGCTGCGGGTGTGGGCGCACGGCGGGAAGTCCGCCGCGCGGCATCTCGCGCAGGTGCTCGGGCTGACCCTCTTCCGCGAACTGCGCCAGCTGCGGCGGCCGTTGGGCCCGCTGGACATTCCCGAGCCGGTGTTCCCGGCCGGCGTGACCGTACGCACCTTCGTGCCCGGGCAGGACGACGCCGCCTGGCTCGCCCTCAACGCCGCGGCCTTCGCTCATCACCCCGAGCAGGGCTCGCTCACCCAGCGGGACCTCGACGACCGCAAGGCCGAACCCTGGTTCGACCCGAAGGGCTTCTTCCTGGCCGAGCGCGCCGGGGAGCTCATCGGCTTCCACTGGACGAAGGTGCACACCGAGGAGCACCTCGGCGAGGTGTACGTCGTCGGCATCCGGCCCGACGCCCAGGGCGGCGGCCTCGGCAAGGCCCTCACCGCGATCGGGCTGCGGCATCTCGCCGCGCAGGGGCTGCCGACCGCGATGCTCTACGTCGACGCGGACAATGCGGCGGCGCTGAGCGTGTACGAACGCCTCGGCTTCACGACGCACGAAGTGGATCTCATGTACCGCACGGAGTCCTGAGGACCGGCACCGCACAGCGGCGCGACCGGGCTACGGCGATCGCGAACGCGGCACGCCGTGCCGTGTTCCCGGTCGCCGGACGGCCCGCCGTGCCTCGTTCTCAATCGCCGGGCGGGCTTGCCACGGCCGCCCGGCGCCAGCATCCTGGCTGCTGCGCAGGCGTCACGGCCGCCGCACCCCGTAACGGGGGCCCGCCGGGCACGGGGAATCGCCCCCGCGAGACCCGCCACGCTTCCCCTCACGTCATGTCGTCGTTACCGGCCATTCAGACGACCTTGCGACCCTCACTCAATGCAGCCCGCTGTGCCCGCATCCCCAAATGGGAAAATTCCCCCCACTCCGGCCCTCTCCGACGCGCCCTTCCTGTCGTCCACGCGGAAGAATGGGTCCATGAGTCAGCAGCCCGCCGAGGTACCGGCCCAGCACCCCCAGCCGTCCGTCGGTTCCATAGCCGCACACCGGCCGCACACCGTCGCGGCCACGGTGTCCGAGCTCGAACCCGACATCGACGCCGACCTCGATGCGTACGAGGAAGATCACGACGGCGAGGGCGCCGAACTGCCCCAGGGGCGGTTCCTCGACCGCGAGCGCAGCTGGCTCGCCTTCAACGAGCGCGTCCTCGAACTCGCCGAGGACCCCGCGACGCCCCTGCTGGAGCGGGCCAACTTCCTCGCGATCTTCGCCTCCAACCTGGACGAGTTCTTCATGGTCCGGGTGGCGGGCCTGAAGCGCCGCATCGCGACGGGTGTCGCCACCCGTTCCGCGTCCGGCCTGCAGCCCCGCGAGGTCCTCGACCTGATCTGGACCCGCTCCCGCGAGCTCATGGCCCGGCACGCCGCCTGCTACCAGCAGGACATCGCCCCGGCGCTCGCCGACGAGTCGATCCACCTAATCCGCTGGCCCGATCTCACCGAGAAGGAGCAGGCGCGCCTGTTCACGCTGTTCCGGCAGCAGATCTTCCCGGTCCTCACCCCACTGGCCGTCGACCCCGCGCACCCCTTCCCGTACATCTCGGGTCTCTCGCTGAACCTCGCGGTCGTCGTACGCAATCCCGTGAGCGGCCACCGCCACTTCGCCCGGGTCAAGGTCCCGCCCCTGCTGTCGCGCTTCCTGGAGGCCTCCCCGCAGCGGTACGTCCCCCTGGAGGACGTCATTGCCGCGCACCTGGAGGAGCTGTTCCCCGGCATGGAGGTGCTCGACCACCACATGTTCCGGGTGACCAGGAACGAGGACCTGGAGGTCGAGGAGGACGACGCCGAGAATCTGCTCCAGGCCCTGGAGAAGGAGCTCATGCGGCGCCGCTTCGGCCCGCCGGTGCGGCTCGAGGTCGAGGAGTCCATCGACCCGTACGTCCTGGACCTGCTCGTCCGTGAGCTGAAGATCTCCGACTCCGAGGTCTACCCGCTGCCCGGACCGCTCGATCTGACCAGCCTCTTCGGCATCGCGTCGCTCGACCGGCCGGAGCTGAAGTACCCGAAGTTCATCGCGGGCACCCACCGGGACCTCGCCGAGGTCGAGTCCGCGTCCGCGCCCGACATATTCATGGCGCTGCGCGAACGCGACGTACTGCTGCACCACCCGTACGACTCGTTCTCGACGTCCGTCCAGGCCTTCCTGGAGCAGGCCGCGGCCGACCCCGACGTGCTGACCATCAAGCAGACGCTGTACCGCACCTCCGGCGAGTCCCCGATCGTCGACGCCCTCATCGACGCCGCCGACTCCGGCAAGCAGGTCCTGGTGCTCGTCGAGATCAAGGCCCGCTTCGACGAGCAGGCCAACATCAAGTGGGCACGCAAGCTGGAAGAGGCCGGCTGCCACGTCGTCTACGGGCTCGTCGGGCTGAAGACCCACTGCAAGCTCTCGCTCGTGGTCCGCCAGGAGGGCGAGACGCTGCGCCGCTACTCACACGTCGGCACCGGCAACTACCACCCCAAGACCGCGAGGCTGTACGAGGACCTGGGGCTGCTGACCGCGGACCCGCAGGTCGGCGCGGACCTCTCCGACCTGTTCAACCGGCTGTCGGGCTACTCCCGCCGCGAGACCTACCGCCGACTGCTCGTCGCCCCCAAGTCCCTGCGCGACGGCCTCATCGCCCGGATCAACAAGGAAGTGGCGCACCACCGCGCCGGGCGCCCCGCCTACGTACGCTTCAAGGTCAACTCGATGGTGGACGAGGCGATCATCGACGCCTGCTACCGGGCGTCCATGGCGGGTGTGCCGGTCGCCATCTGGGTCCGCGGCATCTGCGCGATACGCCCCGGAGTCGCGGGCCTCTCGGAGAACATCCGGGTGCGCTCGATACTCGGGCGCTTCCTCGAGCACTCCCGGATCTTCGCCTTCGGCAACGGCGGCGAGCCCGAAGTGTGGTTCGGCAGCGCCGACATGATGCACCGCAACCTCGACCGCCGTATCGAGGCACTGGTACGGGTCACCGACCCGGCCCACCGCGCGGCCCTCACCCGTCTCCTCGAGACCGGCATGTCCGACACCACGTCCTCCTGGCACCTCGGCCCGGAGGGCACCTGGAACCGGCATTCGACGGACGGGGAAGGCCAGCCGCTGCGGAACGTACAGGAGATGCTCATAGACGCCCGGAGGCGCCGGCGTGCACAGCCCTGATATCTCCCGGCACGACGTGGACGTCGTCCCGGCCGCCGCCCCCGCCCCCGTCACAGCGGGGGACGCGCTGGCCGGGTACCTCCATACGCAGGCGGGCGACTTCCTGCGCAGTCTGCGGATGCACACCGAGAGCGGCGCGGACACCGCGGGCGTGGCACAGGCCGCGGCCGCGCTGCGCCAGGCGTCCCGCCGGATCAGCGGGACGCTGCACACCTTCCGGCCGCTGCTCGACCCCTCCTGGGCGGACGATCTGCGCACCGAACTGGCCTGGCTGTCGGCGACGTTGGCCCAGGAGCACGCCTGCACCTCCAGGCTCGCGCGGCTGCTGGAGGCGCTGTCGCGGCTGTCGGGGGCGAGCCCGCTGCCGACGGCCAGGGGGGAACTGCGCCCGCCCGGCGCCGATGCGGCGACCGCCGCCCCGGAAACCACGGCCGCCGCGCGCCCCACGGGCAGCCTGACCGTGGGCGCCGCCCGGGCAGGCGCGCTGCTGGAGCGGCAGCTGACACTGGCCCGCACCCGCGCCCACTCCGCCGCGCTCCAGGCGCTCGGCTCCTCCCGGTTCCACGCGGTCGCCGACTCCGTCGCCTTACTCGCATCCGAGCTGCCGCTCGGCCCGATGGCCACCGCCCCGGCCACCGAGGCCCTGGCGCTGCCCGCCGAGAACGCCGAGCGGCGGCTGCTCGAAGCCGTGGCCGGTCTGCCGCTGGGCCGGGCCTCGCACCCGTACAACGCCGAGGCCCTGGTCCACGGCCTGGCCACCGCATCGGCCGAAGAGGCCCAGGACTCGCCCTGGCACCAGGTGCGGCTGCTGCTGCGACTGCACCGCTACGCCCAGGAGGTGCTCTACCCACAGGCGGACCCGGTGCTCTGCCACGCGGGCCTGGTCCTGGACCGCCACCGCGACGCCGCCGAGGCCGCAGCGGCCGCCGCGGCCGCGGCCCGTACACCTCGCATCGCCCCGGCCACCGCGTACGCCCTGGGTGTGCTGCACGCCGACCAGCGGCACGAGGTGGAAGCCGCCCGGTTCGCCTTCCAGCAGGTTTGGCAGCGGGCGACGGAGCCGACGCCCGTGACGGCCCCGTGAGAGACACACGGCAACCGATCAGTAAAGCCGCCCGTCAGGGACGGTTTCTACGAGGAGCAGCCGTATGAACAACGACTCGGTGATTCTTGCGGCGGGCTGTGTGCTGTGGCGCCGCTCGTCCTTCGGCGACGGGATCGAGATCGCCCTCGTCCATCGACCGAAATGGGATGACTGGTCCCACCCGAAAGGCAAGCTGAAGCGCGGCGAGGACGCCCGTGCGGGAGCGGTGCGCGAAGTGCTGGAGGAAACCGGCATGACGTGCGACCTGGGACCCGAGCTGCCCACCGCCTGGTACCAGGTCGAGGGCCGCCCCAAGGAGGTCCGCTACTGGGCGGCCGAGGCCACCGGCGGATTGTTCGAGCCGAACCGGGAAGTGGATCGAATGGTGTGGCTGCCACCCGCCGATGCACGCGGCCGCCTGACGCAGGACCGGGACAGGCAGCTCGTCTCCGCGCTCCTCGACACCCTTCATGTGACCAAGGACGGGATCTGACCGACCAGTACGCCGGGCGCACCGTATCCGGGCATGTCACGATATTTGCCATATCCTCATAACAGTTCCAGCGCAGGCAGGCATCGCGCTTCTCGTTGACCGGCTGCCCTCCGCGCGCATTGCGAAAGATCGCCCAGACATGGACGCTCCCCATAGCGCTCTTCACTCGGCGGAAGCATGCCGGACCCCCGTCAACTCCCGGCACTCAGCTGCCCGACACGGTTCACCTTCCGTTCACCCTCCCCCGTCGGCGGCTTCACCTCTTCTGCCTAATTTCGGCCCTACACGGTGACCGGCGCAGTGCCGGTCCCCCCACCCCGACACACGCCGCCATATACGTGTCAGACGACAGTCAGCGTCCGGCGGCCCTTGGAAGGAACACCCGAAGTGAAGCTTCAGCGCAAGAACGGCCTTCGCGCCACCGCGCTCGGTGCCCTCGCCGTGACCGGCGCCCTGGTCCTCACGGCGTGTGGTTCGGACGACAACGCCGGCGGCACCGGCGGCAGCGGCGAGAAGACCAGCGCCGCGTCCAACATCAAGTGCGAGGGCGCAAAGGGCCAGCTCCTCGCGGCGGGCTCGAGCGCCCAGAAGAACGCCATGGACCTGTGGGTCAAGAACTTCCAGGCTGCCTGCTCCGGCGTCGAGGTCAACTACCAGCCGATCGGCTCCGGCGGCGGCATCACCAAGTTCACCCAGGGCCAGGTCGCCTTCGCCGGCTCGGACTCCGCGCTCAAGCCCGAAGAGGTCACCGCCTCGAAGACCGTCTGCAAGGGCGGCCAGGGCATCAACCTGCCCATGGTCGGCGGTCCGATCGCGATCGGTTACAAGCTGACCGGCGTGGACAACCTGGTTCTGGACGCCCCGACGCTCGCCAAGATCTTCGACTCGAAGATCAAGAAGTGGGACGACGAGGCGATCAAGAAGCTGAACCCGGGCGCCAAGCTCCCGAGCAGCACGATCCAGGCCTTCCACCGCTCGGACGAGTCCGGCACCACCCAGAACCTCGGCAAGTACCTCAGCGAGGCCGCCCCGGCCGACTGGAAGTACGACCCGAAGACGAAGTCCTGGCCGGCCGAGGGTGGCCAGGCTGCCAACGGCTCCTCCGGCGTCGCCACCGCCGTCAAGGACGCCGAAGGCGCGATCGGCTACTTCGAGCTGTCCTACGCGACCGCCAGCAAGATCAGCACCGTCAAGCTGAACACCGGCGCCTCCGCCCCGGTCGACGCGACCACCGAGAACGCCTCCAAGGCCATCGCCGCCGCCAAGATCAAGGGCACCGGCAATGACCTCGCACTCGGTCTCGACTACAAGACCAAGGCCGAGGGCGCGTACCCGATCGTCCTGGTCACGTACGAGATCGCCTGCGACAAGGGCAACAAGGCGGACACGCTGGCGACCCTGAAGGCGTTCCTCACCTACACGGCCAGCGAGGAGGGCCAGAAGGTCCTCCCCGACGCCGGCTACGCCCCGCTCCCGGCCGAGATCGCGGCCAAGGTCCGCGCGATCGTCCCGACCCTGTCCTGATTCCCGGCCGAGGCCGGTCCGTGCCGCAGCACGGGCCGGACCGGCCTCGGCATCCGGTGCACCGCCGCCAGGAGCCCACCGGCTCCGCAGACCGGAGAGT
This sequence comes from Streptomyces sp. NBC_00885, assembly GCF_045207475.1. NCBI lineage: Bacteria > Bacillati > Actinomycetota > Actinomycetes > Kitasatosporales > Streptomycetaceae > Streptomyces > Streptomyces sp. NBC_00885. The sequence goes on along the minus strand of NZ_CP108796.1, from coordinate 4,497,157 downwards.
CCAGATGGTTACCACCACACCTACCGAAACGCCGCCGCCCGCAGGGCGCGGCGACATACGCGCGTCCAGGGGCAGCACACGCCTCGGCGACCGGATCTTCCTGGGCCTGTCCCGTGGATCCGGAATCACCCTCCTGGTGATCATGGCCGCCATCGCGGTCTTCCTCACCTACCGGGCCGTCATCGCCATCTCCAAGGACGAGGCGAACTTCCTCACCACGTCCGAGTGGAACCCGGCCGGCACCCCGCCGATCTTCGGTATCGCCGTCCTGGCCTTCGGGACTGTCGTCAGCTCGATCATCGCGATGCTGATCGCCGTGCCGATCGCGATCGGCATCGCGCTGTTCATCTCGCACTACGCGCCGCGCAAGCTGGCCGCCCCGATCTCGTACGTCGTCGACCTGCTGGCCGCCGTACCGAGCATCATCTACGGCCTGTGGGGCGCCATCTTCCTGGTCCCGTATCTCGCCGGCCTCAACCTCTGGCTGAACGAGTACTTCGCCTGGACCTACATCTTCGACAAGGCCAGTGACGGCCCCGCCCGCAGCATCTTCACGGTGGGCATCCTCCTGGCGATCATGATCCTGCCGATCATCACCAACGTCACCCGTGAGGTCTTCCTCCAGGTGCCGAAGATGCACGAAGAGGCCGCTCTCGCCCTCGGCGCCACACGCTGGGAGACCATCCGGATGTCGGTGCTGCCCTTCGCCCGCTCCGGCATCATCAGCGCCTCGATGCTCGGCCTCGGCCGCGCGCTCGGCGAGACGATGGCCGTGGCCGTGGTGCTCTCCCCGAGCTTCATCATCTCCGGCCACCTGCTCGACCCGGGTGGCGGCACCTTCGCCCAGAACATCGCGGCGAAGTTCAACGAGGCCAATGAGTTCGGCCGGGACGCGCTGATCGCTTCCGGTCTGGTGCTCTTCCTCATCACGCTGCTGGTCAACGGCGCGGCACGGTGGATCATCGCGCGCCGCAAGGAGTACTCGGGGGCCAACGCATGAGCCAGTCAGCCATAAAGGACAGGCCCACTCCGGCCCCCGTTCCTCCCCAGGGCGGCCTCAGCGGCCGGTCCCTCCCCCGCTTGGCCCCGCTCGGGTTCGCGATCCTCTCCGTCGCCCTCGGCGTCGGCGTCAGCATCGCGGCCGGCTGGGAGAGCCGCGTGCAGTGGGGCCTCATCTCGGCCCTCCTGTTCGTCGTCATCTCGTACATCGCGACCTCGATCGTCGAGAACAGGCGCCAGGCCAAGGACCGCCTCGCCACCAGCATCGTCTGGGTGTGCTTCATCCTCGCCGTCATCCCGCTGCTCTCGCTGGCCTGGGTCACGATCAGCAAGGGCGTCAAGGTCCTCGACGGGTACTTCCTGAGTCACTCCATGAGCGGCGTCCTCGACGCCGACCCCGGCGGCGGTATCTACCACGCGCTGCTCGGCACCATCGAGCAGGTCCTCATCGCGACCGTCATCGCCGCCCCCATCGGCCTGCTGACCGCGATCTACCTCGTCGAGTACGGCCGCGGCAGGCTCGCGAAGGCCGTCACCTTCTTCGTCGACGTCATGACCGGCATTCCGTCGATCGTCGCGGCCCTGTTCATCCTCGCCACATGGAACCTGATGCTGGGCTTCGGGCCTTCCGGGTTCGCCGGCGCGATGGCGCTCGCCATCCTGATGATGCCGGTGGTCGTCCGCTCCACCGAGGAAATGCTCAAGCTCGTCCCCAACGAGCTGCGCGAGGCCTCCCTCGCCCTGGGCATCCCCAAGTGGCGCACGATCCTCAAGGTGGTCCTGCCCACCGCGATCGGCGGCATCACCACGGGCGTCATGCTCGCGGTGGCCCGTATCGCCGGCGAAACGGCCCCCGTGCTGCTGCTCGTCTTCGGTACGAAGCTGATCAACAACAACCCCTTCGAAGGCGCCCAGTCCTCGCTGCCGCTGTATGTGTACGAGCAGTACGCCGTCGGCACCGACGCAGCGGTCGACCGCGCCTGGGCCGCAGCCCTGGTCCTGATCGCCTTCGTCATGATCCTCAATCTGGTGGCCCGCGGCATCGCCCGCTGGAAGGCCCCGAAGACCGGTCGCTGACCGCGGCCTTCTGAAAGCGAAGTGATTCACATGGCCAAGCGCATCGACGTCAGCGGTCTGACCGCCTTCTACGGCTCCCACAAGGCGATCGAGGACATCTCGATGACCGTGGAGCCCCGCTCCGTGACGGCCTTCATCGGCCCGTCCGGCTGCGGCAAGTCCACCTTCCTGCGCACCCTGAACCGCATGCACGAGGTCACCCCCGGTGGCCGCGTCGAGGGCAAGGTGCTGCTGGACGACGAGAACCTCTACGCCTCGAACGTCGACCCGGTCGCCGTGCGCCGCACGGTCGGCATGGTCTTCCAGCGCCCGAACCCCTTCCCGACGATGTCGATCTTCGACAATGTCGCGGCGGGGCTGCGGCTGAACCGCTCGTACAAGAAGAACCAGCTGGCGGACGTCGTCGAGAAGTCCCTCAAGAGCGCGAACCTCTGGAACGAGGTCAAGGACCGGCTGAACAAGCCCGGTTCCGGTCTCTCCGGCGGCCAGCAGCAGCGCCTGTGCATCGCCCGCGCGATCGCGGTCGAGCCGGCTGTGTTGCTGATGGACGAGCCGTGCTCGGCGCTGGACCCGATCTCGACGCTCGCGATCGAGGACCTGATCGGTGAGCTGAAGGAGCGCTTCACGATCGTCATCGTGACGCACAACATGCAGCAGGCGGCGCGTGTCTCGGACCGTACGGCCTTCTTCAACCTGTCGGCGGTCGGGCAGCCCGGCAAGCTGATCGAGATAGACGAGACCGAGCGGATCTTCGCCAATCCGTCGGTCCAGGCCACCGAGGACTACATCTCGGGCCGCTTCGGATAGTCACCCCGGTCCGTGGTGGCCGTGGGCGGGCGTTGATGGTTTCTGCCGGCGGGTTTCGCGGGCGAAGCCCCCCCCCGACCCCACGGCCCCCTAGACCGTCTCGCGGTGCTGCATGGCGGTGCCACCGCAAGGCGAAGGGCCCGCCCCTCTCTCCCAGAGGGGCGGGCCCACATATATATCCGCTCGGGTCTAGCCGAAGACCAGGTAGACCACGCCATAGCTCAACGCAGCGACACACGCCGCCGCCGGCATCGTGATGAACCACCCCATGACGATGTTCTTCGCGACACCCCACCGCACCGCGTTCACCCGCTTCGTCGCCCCGGCACCCATGATCGCCGAGGTGATCACATGAGTCGTCGAGATCGGCGCCTGGAACAGAAACGCCGAGCCGAACATGATCGACGCCCCCGTCGTCTCCGCCGCGAACCCCTGCGGCGGGTCCAGCTCGATGATCTTGCGGCCCAGCGTCCGCATGATGCGCCAGCCGCCCGCGTACGTACCGAGCGAGAGCATCATCGCGCAGGCGATCTTGACCCAGACCGGAATCGAGTCGCCCTGGTCCTCCACATCGGCGATGACCAGCGCCATCACCACGATGCCCATCGTCTTCTGCGCGTCTTGTAGACCGTGACCGAGCGCCATGCCGGCCGCCGAGACGGTCTGGGCTATGCGGAAACCGCGCTTGGCCTTGGACGGGTTGGACTTACGGAACATCCACATGATCGCGACCATGACCAGATAGCCGACGAGCAGACCGACGACCGGCGAGACGAACATAGGGATGACGATCTTGTCGAGCACGCCTGACCAGATCACCCCGGTCCCGCCCGCGAGCGCCGCGCCCACCATGCCGCCGAACAGCGCGTGGGAGGAGGACGACGGCAGACCGAAGTACCAGGTGACCAGGTTCCATACGATCGCGCCGACCAGCGCCGCGAAGAGGATCCCCATCCCCTGCCGGCCCGTGGGCGTCTCGATGATCCCTTCGCTGACGGTCTTGGCGACGCCCTGACCGAGGAAGGCACCGGCGAGATTCATGACCGCGGCCATCACCAGAGCAGCGCGGGGTGTCAGCGCGCGCGTGGAGACCGAGGTCGCGATCGCGTTCGCCGAGTCGTGGAAGCCGTTGGTGTAGGTGAATCCGAGCGCGACACCAATGGTCACGATCAGCGCAAAGGTGTCCACGTAGTTCAGGACTCCTTGACCGCGATGGTCTCCACGGTGTTCGCCACATGCTCGAAAGCGTCGGCTGCTTCTTCGAGCACATCCACGATCTGCTTGAGCTTGAGCACCTCGATGGCGTCGTACTTACCGTTGAAGAGCGTCGCAAGGAGCTTGCGGTGAATCTGGTCGGCCTGGTTCTCCAGGCGGTTGACCTCGATCCAGTACTCGGTGAGGTTGTCCATGGTCCGCAGGTGCGGCATGGCCTCCGCGGTCAGGTCGGCCGCCCGTGCCAGCACCTCGATCTGCTGCTCGACACCCTTGGGGAGCTCCTCGACCTGGTAGAGCACGACCAGGTCGACGGCTTCCTCCATGAAGTCCATGATGTCGTCGAGCGACGAAGCGAGTTTGTAGATGTCCTCGCGGTCGAACGGCGTGATGAACGAGGAGTTCAGCTGGTGGAAGATGGCGTGGGTGGCGTCGTCACCAGCATGCTCCGCCGCCCGCATCCGTTCCGCGATCTCGGCCCGGGCGGATGCATCCGCTCCGAGCAGTTCCATCAGGAGCTTGGAGCCCGTGACGATGTTGTCCGCGGATGCGGCAAACATGTCATAGAAGCTCGTCTCCCTGGGGGTCAGACGAAATCGCACGTGGGGTCCTCGGGATGCTCTGGATTCGGTCAGGCTGATGCTAGGCGCATCATCCGGCCACGGCTAACCGGCGTTCCTCAGTGTCGCCCATCGACCAGCGTGATCAGCACGGACCCCCGCCCCCCATCCGGCACGATTCGTTACCATATACCCACGAGGGGTATGCAGCCCATGTTTTTCGGACAAGTACAGCGGGACAACGGGAGGACGCGATGACGACCACCGAGGCGGACGGCCCGCCGGTCACGGACCACGACCACGGCGTGCACGGCTACCACAAGCAGAAGGACGAACACCTCAAGCGCCTGCGCCGGATCGAGGGCCAGATCCGGGGACTGCAGCGGATGGTCGACGAGGACGTCTACTGCATCGACATACTCACCCAGGTCTCGGCGTCCACCAAGGCCTTGCAGTCCTTCGCGCTCCAACTGCTCGAGGAGCATCTGCGGCACTGCGTCGCGGACGCCGCGGTGAAGGGCGGCGAGGAAATCGACGCGAAGGTCGAGGAGGCGACGAAGGCCATCGCCCGCCTGCTCCGTACCTGACCGGCCGGGCGCCCGCGCCCCCCTACCCGACCTGCCGGCGAGCGGCTGACACGCATTGTGGCCGATTCGCACCGAAGACAGGGCGCGGCGACGGCGTACCGGCCGCGCCCCTGGTCAATGCCTCATAGCTGCCCGGTCGGAGCGGATCGCTCGGCCGCCACCTTCAGCACCTCGTCGATACGGTCCGGGCTCAGCCTCTCCCCGTCCGCGGCGGACGCCGCGATGATCAACTCGCCGCACAGCTCGATCTCGGCGAGGGCCACGTGGTCCTGGACGGTCGCAGTACTGGGCGGAGCCACGCGCATTCACCTCTTCCTGCCGGTGTCGACTTCCTAGCGTAGGGAGTGATGCACGGACCGCGCATGGCACGTCCGGACCATTTAGCCGGACCATTTGGAGGGCCCTAAGCCCTGATCCTCCCGGCGTAAATGTCCCGTTCCTCCGGGAGACGCACGGACACCGGCGTCCCGAAGTCGTACAGCAGCGTGGTCGAGGTGACGGCGACCGTGCCGCCCCCGTTGGTGAAACTGAAGCGGTGGCGCACCTTGCGCAGCCGGCCCTCGTCGTCGAGATACGCGTCGAAGGGCACCGTGTCCGTAGCGAACCCTTTCGCCGCCGCGGCCAGCGAGGCCCGCGCATGCGGTTCGGCGACCTGCGCGGCCCGGGCGATGTCGGTGATGCCGCGGTAGTGGCGGACCCTCCGGCCCGCGAGCATCTCCTCGCCGATGTAACTCACGCCCCGCGCGCTGCGCAGCAGTTCGGCGGCGGCGAGCGGATCGGTGGCCCCGCCCGTGACCAGGTTCCCGTCCTCCAGGGTGGTCGTGTCGACCCGTACCCACTTGTCGGCGGGCACGCCCGCACCCCGGTTCTTCATATACAGAGCGCCCGGCGTCAGCAGCTCGGTGATCGGACGGTGCTGCTCCGCGCCCGCGGGATCCTTGGGCAGGACGACGGTGAGCTGCCCCATCCGCCGCTGGAAGTCATAGCCCCCTTCGCCCCGGATGGTCACCCGGGTCCCGCCGGTGGCCATCTCCATGGACGTACGAGCCTTGGAGCTGCCGGCACCGACGAGCACATCAGCGGCCCTGAGCACCTCGTCGGTGTGCCCGCCGCCGCGCCCGTCGTCGGCGACGGCGCCCCCGCCCCCGGAGCAGCCGCTGGTCGCCACGACCCCCAGTACGGCGGCCAGGGCAGCGAGAGTCCCGCCCCTGCGCCTGTGCTGCTGCACCACCATCGCCTGCCAACCCCCGATACCGGACCGCTGCTTCTACGAGATCCCGCCCGCTCCGCATAACGACGGCCTGGGCCCCTCGTCACGCGTGCTCCCGCGGCGGGCGCCAACCACGTACCGTGGAGAGGTGCATCAGCTGGACGCCATCGAAGACCCCTCGGCCCACCACATCAGCACCGGTGAACGCGGCTCCTTCGCACTCGCCCGCTGCACCTGCGGCTGGACCGGCCCCGCCCGTCGTTCGAGAGAACGGGCGCGTACGGATGCCGCACTGCATGCCGAGCCCCAGACCTCGCCGGCCGGGACCGAGCAGTAGCCCCTGTCGGGGCAGGAAAATCACCCGCCCCGGAACCCCTCACACCTCGCAGCCGTCTGGTCCTCCAGGAGGTTCCATGGACCGGCGCGCGCTGCTCACCACCGCTGTAGTTCTCACCGCTGCCGCCTGCACAGGCAAGGACGGCAACGGAGCGAACGCGGCAACCACCACCACATCCGCCAAAAGCCCCTCGCGGAGCGGATCGGCGACGACCACGTCGGCTGCCGCCGCACCCGACTGGAACGCGCTCGCGCGCGGGCTCGACGGGAAGCTCATACGCCCCGGGGACGCCGCGTACGCGAGCGCCCGGCAGCTCTACAACACACGCTTCGACTCGCTGAAGCCCGCGGCCGTCGCGTATGTCGCGGGCGAGGACGATGTCAAGGAGTGCCTCGCCTACGCCAAGGCACACCGCACCCCCGTCTCCATACGCAACGGCGGTCACTCCTACGCCGGTTGGTCCTCGGGCAACGGCCGGCTCGTCATCGACGTGTCCTCGCTGAACCGGGTCGCCTCGGACGGCACCATAGGCGCCGGCGCCAAGCTGATCGACGTGTACAGCGCCCTCGGCAAGAGCGGCCGCACGATCCCCGCGGGCTCCTGCCCCTCTGTCGGGGTTTCCGGGCTCACCCTCGGCGGCGGGCACGGCGTCACCTCGCGTGCGTACGGTCTGACCTGCGACAGTCTCACCTCCGCCACCATCGTCACGGCCGACGGCAAGGTGCTGACCGCGAGCGCCACCCAGAACAAGGACCTCTTCTGGGCGCTGCGGGGCGCGGGCAACGGGAACTTCGGCGTCGTCACCCGGCTCCGTTTCCGTACGCATCCCACGCCCCCGACCGTCACCGCCTATCTGACCTGGCCCTGGTCGAAGGCCGCGGCGGTGCTGGCCGCCTGGCAGAAGTGGGGTCCCGAACAGCCCGACGAGATCTGGTCGTCCGCGCATCTGGCCGCCGGTCCCGGCGGCACGCCCACGCTCTCGGTCGCCGCGTTCTCCCTCGGCAGCGAGAGCGATCTGCGCAACGCGCTCGACCGCCTCGCCGACCGGGCGGGCTCGCCCGCGCGCCATGTCTCGGTGCGCCGCCGCGGCTATCTGGACGCGATGCTCGGCTATGCGAACTGCTCGACGCTGAGCCAGGAGCAGTGCCATCTGCCCGGCACCACTCCGGGACGTAGCAAGCAGGGCGCGCTGCAGCGAGAGACATACGCCGCGGCTTCCGACTTCTTCGACCGCGAGCTCTCCCCGGCCGGGCTGCGCGCGCTGATCTCGGCGACCGAGGCGTTCACTCGGATCTCGCCCTCCCAGGGCGGGGGCGGCGGCTCGATCGCGCTGACGGCGCTCGGCGGGGCGGTCAACCGGGTGGATCCGCTGGCGACGTCGTTCGTTCACCGGCGCTCCAGGGTGCTGGCCCAGTACATCGGCGCCTGGCGGGCCGGCACGGCGGGCTCCGCCCAGCAGGCGTGGCTGAAAAGCGCTCATGCCTCGATGCGCCGTTACGCGTCGGGCGCCGCCTACCAGAACTACATCGACCCGACGCTGACCGACTGGCGCAAGGCGTACTACGGACCCGCGGCCGACCGGCTCACCCGGCTGAAGAAGCAGTACGACCCGGACCGGGTCTTCACCTTCCCGCAGGCGCTGTAGTTCGGGCGGCGAGGCAGGTCGGGCGGCTCAGGCCGCGAGGCCGTTCTCGCCGGTGCCCGGACCCCCGGTCCTGGGCTCCGGGATGCCGAGCGTCTCGGGCCGCCCGGCCCGGGACGCCATCGCGCGCTTCGACCGTACGAGACGTCCGGTCCGCTCCGACGTGGCGACCGCCGACACCACCGGTGTCAGCAGCGCGAGCGCGAGCGGCGCGAGCAGCAGCGCCACCGCCGTGCCGAGCGCGAATCCGCCGACGACATCGGTCGGATAGTGCACGCCCATGTAGACCCGGCAGAAGCCCTCGGCGAGCGCGAGACCGATCGCGGCAAGACCGAACCTGCGGTGCGCGACGAAGAGCCCGGCCGCGATCGCCATCGCCAATGTGGCGTGGTCGCTGACGAAGGAGTAGTCGCCCGTCTGGGACACCAGGACCTCGATGCCCTGGTGGTCGCGGAAGGGCCGCGGTCTGCCGACGAACCCCCGGATGGGGATGTTGATCAGCAGCGCGATACCGGCGGCGAGCGGCGCCCAGACCAGCGCGGCGACCCCGCCGACCGAGTCCTCCGTGGTGCCGCGCCGGCGCACGCTCCACCAGCACCACAGGACGAGAAGGACCATCGCGAGCATGATTCCGTACTGGCCGACGAACACCATGGTGCGGTCGAGCCACGACGGGGCGTCCTTGGCCAGGCCGTTGATGTCGTAGAGCAGGCTGAGGTCGGGGTCAGACCCGCCCCTTGACTGCGTCAGGGGGAGCCCCAATGCGAGTCCAGCCATCTGCTGCGGCCCCTTGCCTTGTGCCTGGTGTGACGCACCTTCCGGGTGCGCCGCCTCTACCAACCCCCGTGATCAGTGCGGTGTCTGCTGCATGGTCAGTGCGGCTGTCTCCGTCCAGGGAACGGCCCGCTCCTCAGCTACGTTCCACTCTCCACCGAACGATCACCATGACGTTATCGAAGAGTGACACGTCGTCGCAGTTCAGGGCTTTGGCGTAGCAGAGAGTTCCGGCCACGTCCGATGCCTCGTCAGGCTTCCGGGAGGGCCGTCGGCAGCGCTTTCGCGCCATCCTTGGTAACCCTCGTCGCACCGAAGTAGTCCGGGGTGTCGATCTTGTCGAAGCGGATCACGGCTCCGGTGTACGGAGCGTTGATCATGTACCCGCCACCCACATAGAGCCCGACATGCCGGATCGCCCGCGAGTTGGTGAGGTCGTCGGAGAAGAAGACGAGATCGCCCGGCAGCAGCTCGTCGCGCGACGGATGCGGTCCCGCGTTGTACTGGTCGTTCGCGACGCGCGGCAGCTCGATGTCCACCGTCCGGTACGCGGCCTGCGTCAGCCCGGAGCAGTCGAAACGTCCGCCCTGCTCAGGTGTGCCGTTGCCGCCCCACAGATACTTCGTGCCGAGCCTCTGCTGAGCGAAGTAGATCGCCCCGGCGGCCTGCCGCGACGGCTCGACACGTCCGAGGGGCCGGGCGAAGCTCTTCTCCAGGGTGCGGATGACCTTCACATAGTTCTGCGTCTCGCGGTAGGGCGGGACACCGCCGTACTTGATGACGGCGTACGCGCCCGCGTTGTACGCGGCGAGCATGTTGTCGGTCTGGTCACCTGGCGCCTTTTTGACATATCCAGCCAGTTCGCAGTCGTACGAGGCAGCAGACGGAATCGCGTCGGCCGGATCCCATACGTCGCGGTCCCCGTCCTTGTCCCCGTCGACACCGTGCGCCGCCCAGGTGCCCGGGATGAACTGCGCGATGCCCTGGGCCGCTGCCGGGCTCTGCGCCTTCGGGTTCCAGCCGCTCTCCTGGTAGAGCTGGGCGGCAAGCAGAGCGGGGTTGATGGCGGGGCATAGGTTGCCCCACTTCTGCACGAGCGGCTGATAGAGCGCGGGCACGGCACCCTTGGCCAGCCCCACCGCCCGCCCGCCGCCGGCACCGCCCATGAGCCCGGCGGCCGCGGAATAGGTCCCGACGACGAGCAGCGCGACAAAGCTCAGGCACAGCCCGATCCCGACCCCACTGGCCACCCAGACTTTCCGCACGCCCTCAACCCTCCCCCATCCGCACCGTGTTACTGCCCCTATTCCGCCCGCGCGCCTACGGTTTGCGCCCCACGCCGCCGAACATGGCCACCTCGCCGGGCTCTTCGCCCCCGGCGGTCTCCGGCCGCCAGCGCGAACACGACACCAGACCGGGCTCCAGCATGTCGAGCCCGTCGAAGTACTGGGCGAGCTGCTGCGGGGTGCGCTGGGTGAGCCTGGGCGTGCCGTGCTCGTTCCAGAACGCGACGGCGGCGTCCACATCGGGCATCGCCGGGCTGGTGATGGTGTGTGAGAGGACGAGATGACTACCGGCGGGCAGCGCGTCCATGAGACGGCGGACGATGCCGTACGACTCCTCGTCGTCCTCGATGAAGATCACCACGCCGAGGAGCAGCAGCGCGACGGGCTGCGAGAGGTCGAGTGTCCCGGCGGCGCGCTCGATGATCGTGCCGACGTCGCGCAGATCGGCGTCGAGGTAGTCGGTGCGGCCCTCGGGCGTACTGGTGAGCAGGGCTCGGGCGTGCGCGAGGACGAGGGGATCGTTGTCCACGTACACGATCCGCGCCGCCGGATCGACGCGCTGGGCCACCTCGTGGGTGTTGTCGGCGCTGGGCAGCCCGGTCCCGATGTCGAGAAACTGCCGGATCCCCACTTCCGCGGCCAGATGACGCACGGCCCGCCCGAGAAACAGCCGGTCCGCGAGGGCGTAGTCACCGATGCCGGGATGAAGCCTGCGGATCTGGTCACCGGCTTCGCGGTCGACCTCGTAGTGGTCCTTGCCGCCGGTCCAGTAGTTCCAGATACGGGCGGTGTGCGGGCGGCTGGTGTCGATCCCGGCGAGTAAGTGCGCGTTGTCGGTCACAGGGTCAAAGATATCCAACTTGCCGCAGGGCGGCTCGTGTTGGGGCCCCCGCTTTCGCCACCCGGGCCGGGCGGACTGTCCGCAGACGTACGGGGCCGGTATGCGGCGGACCGGAACTCAGCTCCACTGACAATCCTCTCCCCGCACGCATTCCACCCACAGAAGCTTTCCGCCCTGCTGGAGCGGACAGGCGCCCCAGCTGTCCGCGCACAGCTCCACGAGGTGCAGCCCCCGCCCACGCTCGGCTTCCGCGCCGGGCGGGCTGAGCGCGCCCTTGAAGGGCGGCGGGATCTCCGGATTGGCATCCCAGACGCCGAGCCGCAGCCGGTGCGGCTCGGGGGCGCGGAGACGGAGGCCGCAGGGCCCCTGGGAGTACAGCTGGGCGTTGGTCACGAGCTCGCTCGCGAGCAGCTCGGCGGTCTCGGTGAGTTGGGTCATGCGGTGGGCGCGAAGGACGGCCCGGAGGGTGGAGCGGGCGATACCGGGGGCGCGGGGATCGTGGGGGAGTTGGAGGGTGTAGACCCAGGGCGGGGATACGGTGGCCATGGAAGTCTCCTTCGGGGAGCGGACGTTGGGGTGTGTGCCTGGTGGCCCTGCCGCTCCGTCGAGCGGTGCACTTCCAGACGAGTGGCCTGCGTCACACACTAGGCCGCACGCAAAGAATCTTTGCGAGATTTCGAGAAACTCCATTCCGAATCCCTCGTGTGGGTGACAGCCCAACCGGCCGTGTTCAAGGAGGAGTTGTATGACCGCCAGGCCGGCCCCCACGGCCCGTCGTATCCGGCTCGCCACCGAGCTGCGCAGACTGCGCGAGCGCGCCGGGCTGACCGCGACCGAGGCGGCTCAGCAGCTGGGCACCAGCTCCGGCCAGCTGAGCAACGTCGAAACCGCGAGATTCGGCGTGAGCAGCGACCGCATCCGCGCCATGGCCAGCACCTACTCCTGCCTGAATCAGGCATACGTCGACGCCCTGGTTGCCATGGCCGGTGACCGGACGCGCGGCTGGTGGGAGCAGTACAGGGACATCCTCCCCGTCGGCCTTCTGAACCTTGCCGAGTTCGAGCACCACGCCACATCGCTGCGCACCGCATACACGGCTCACATCCCCGGCCTGCTCCAGACCGCCGATCACGCCCGCGAGATCTTCCGTCAAGTTGTGCCCCAGCTGTCCCCACCCGAGATCGAGCACCGCGTTTCCCACCGCATCAAGCGGCAGGACGTCATCTACCGCGTGGACCCGGTCCCGTACTCCGCGATCGTGCACGAGGCCGCACTGCGCATGAGGTTCGGCGGACCGACCACCGCCCGTCGCCAGCTGGAGCACTTGCTGGCGATGAGCGAACGTGACCACATCACGGTCCTCGTGATCCCCTTCGACGCCGGAGCGTTCCCTGGATCCGGGCAGTCCCTGGCGTACGGGCTCGGTCCCGTTCCTGAGCTCGACACAGTGCACCTCGACCAGTCCCACGGCTCCGTCCTGCTCGACGCCGAAGCCCAACTTGGGAAGTACCGCACCTTGCTTGACCGCATGGAAGCCGTGGCTCTCGGCCCAGAGAAGTCGCGGGACTTCATCCACAACATCGCCCAAGAGCTGTGAAGGGACCCGCCGTGCCCACACCCGAATGGCAGAAGTCGTCGCACTGCGGGGAAGGTGACGCGTGCCTGCACGTTGCCGCAGTTGGCGACCGTACGGTCAAACTCACCGAGAGCAGCGACCCCGACGGGGCGATACTCAGCACCACCCCCGCCGCCTTCGCGGCCCTGACCCGCGTCCTCAAGGCGAACCGTGGCTGACCTCGACTGGACCCGCGCCGCCCCCGAGGGCGCCGACGGCCCCGGCCCCTGGATCGAAGTCGCGTTCGGGCCCGACGACCTGGTCCGCCTCCGCGAGACCAGCGATCCCGAGAACGTCGTCACAACGACCAGGCAGAAGTGGGACGCCTTCGTACTCGGCGTCCGAGCGGGCGAGTTCGACCACTTCGCGGAGCTGGACCGGCAGGACCCCGCAACCCCCTGAGTGCGCTCCCTTGTGCTCGGCCACGACCCAACGCCCCAAAGGTGCAACAACGACAGTCATTGCCCGGAGTCACCCCCCGTGATACACAGAGTGACCATATGCACTCCCTCGCAGCGGACCGGTCCGTGCCCGTCACAGGTCAAGACGGCAGGATCGGTCATCCGTTCGGAGATCGGGTAAAGAGACCGGCCAAGTCGGCTTACGCGGGCGATTTCATCAGCGAAGATAGAACGACGACCCGTGCCGAGGGGCAAGGGCAATGAACAACCCAACAGGGGCGGTGAGTTACATGATCCTGGCAGCCGAAAAGGGCGACATCACCACCATCATCGGCGGAATCGCCCCGAACTGGGGGCCTTTCGGGAGCCTGGGGAACGAAGCTCGAGTGATGATCGAGGTCGTGATGGCTGTGGCCATCCTTCTCTGCCTCGGCATCGCGATCTGGGGCGCGGCCAAACAGCGCATCGGAGCGACGGCGCTGCGCGACACGTTCAGCGCGGAGCAGGGCAAGGGGCTGATCGTCGCCGGACTGACCGGCGTCTTCATCATCGGGTCACTGGGGACCTTGTTCACCATCGTGTACGGGATGGCTGTCTAGCCGCCCGCCGTCCTCTCCGGGCGTGCCCGGGCCCATCCTTTGAGGTTGCGTTTCCCTGATGTCGAGTCACCACACCACGCCCAGGCGGGAAGCAGCACGACTACCGTCGTACTACGTGTCGGACCACGCGTCGTACCGCACGTCGTACTTCGCGGAACTGCAAACGGTTGAGGGGGCGTACGCCAGATGAGCCTCGGCGACGAGCACGGCCACGGCGGCGAGCCGGGAGGCCGCCCGGACGAGAGCTTCGGCGGATCGGGCCAGACCCGCACCAGACTCCCCGGCGGCGGCGACGCGGACGTCTACGGCGGCGCGCGGAGGCCTGTGCGGAACTCACGCTCCCTGATCACAGTCGTGGGTGTGGTGGTGCTGCTGATCGCGGCGATCGCGTTCGCCAACCGGGGCGGAGGCGATGACACGACGTCGGGCGGCGGCACAGAGGCGGCGGCGGGGGCGGAGCCGACGGCGGCGACGGGGGTGAAGCCGGTGAAGGGGAAGGCCGGGGGGATTCCGTCGGGGTATGCGAAGGATGAGCAGGGGGCGCAGAGCGCGGCGGCGAATTACGCGGTGGCGCTGGGCTCTGACGGTATGTTCAACAAGGCCCGCCGCGACGAGATCGTGAACGCCGTCTACTCGCCCGAGGTCGCCGCCGCCCGCCGCGGTGACCTGGACAAGGTCTACTCCGGTACGAAGTTCCTCACCAGCATCGGGCTGAAGCCAGATGGCACGGCCCCGGCCGGGATGACCTTCATCACGCGCTTCAACCCGGTCGGCTCAAAGGTGGAGAACTTCAGCGCCGACAAGGCGACTGTCTCCGTCTGGTACTCCGCCCTCTTCGGTCTCGCCGGCGAGGGCTCCACGAACCCGGTCTCGGAGAGTTGGTACACCAACACCTTTGAGCTGAAGTGGGTCAACGGGGACTGGAAGATCACCGACTTCACGCAGAAGGACGGACCCGTACCCGTGGGCCGTGACCAGGCCGCGTCCGGCGCCAAGGAGATGGCCGACGCCGTGCAGCAGTTCGGAGGGTTCACGTATGCCCGGTAGTCGACGTCGAGCCCTCGCAGTCACAGCCGCAGTGACAGGCCTCCAGACCGCCGCCGTCCTCCTCGCGACCCGCGCCTTCGCGGCGCCCACGCCAACGCCAACGCCTGGCAAGAGCAACGACCCCTGCGACCTCATCCGCGGCCCCGCGCGGGACTACTGCGACAACGGCGAACCCGGCGGAGCCCGCCGCTCCGGCCCCGCCGACCCCGCCGATGCCCTCGACCCCCTCGCCTCCCTCGCCCGCGGCTGCGCCGACGCCGCCGTGTGGACCGTCGACACCCTCTCCAAGGCCGTGAAGTCCACCGCCAGCGTCGACTTCACCAACACCGCCTTCCTCTCCCAGTACGCCATCGTCTTCGCCGCCGCCACGATCCTCACCCTCGTCCTGTGGCTCCTCGCCGTCGCCAAGCGCGCCATCCGCGGCGTCCCCCTGACCACCGCCATCTCCGAAGCCATCGGCTTCCTCTGGCTCACCGTCCTCGCCTCCGCCTTCACCCCGCTGATCCTCTACACCCTCGTCTCCGCCACCGACGGCGTCACCGAGGTCATCGCCGGCGGTACCAGCGGTCAGACGGACATGTTCTTCGGGAACTTCTCCGCCGCCCTGAAGAAGGGCACCGACATCGGCGGCGGGCCGATCATGCTGATCGTCGTCTCGCTCGTCACGATCCTCGCCGCGGGTGTTCTCTACCTCGAGCTGTTCATCCGTGCCGTCCTGCTCTACATCGGCGCGCTCCTCGGAGTCGTCGTCTACGCCGGGCTCGTCGACAAGAACATGTGGGGCCACGTCCGCCGCTGGGCCGGGATCATGATCGCGATCATTCTGGTCAAGCCCGTCATCGCGATCGTCCTCGGACTCGCGGGCGCGCTCTCCGCCGACAAGGGCCCCAATTCCTTCTCGGCCGTCGTCTCCGGGCTGGCGATCATCCTGCTCGCCATCTTCGCCTCGGCGATGATCTACCGCTTCGTGCCCGGCTTCGGTGACGAGATCGTCGCCTCCCGCAACAACCGCTTCCAGAGCGGCGCCGAGAACGCAGCGGCCGCCGTCATAAGTTCCCCCGCCGCCCTTGTCTCCCAGGGCATCAAGACCCACAGCAGCCGCGGCAACCAGCGCGGCGGCGACGGAGGCGGCAACAGCGCCCCGCGCCCCGCCAACCCCATCAGCGGCGGCGTGGCCGCCCACAGCAGCCGGCCCTCCTCAGGGGGAGGGGGCGGATCCGCCCCCTCCGCCGCGCCCCCGCCCCGTAGCAGCAGTCCCGGCACCAACACCCCGCACAGCAACCGCAAGAGCACAGGAGGTGGAGGGCGTTGACGACCCAGTCCCAACCGATCACGCCCCGCCGTACGTATCTGATCGGCCGTGCCCGGCCGAACGCGATCGTCGGCAAGAACCGCGAGACCGGCGAGATCGCCCTGATCATCGCCGGCGCGTTCCTCGGCATGATGAGCGGGCTGCTGGTCCCCGTCCTGTCCCTGCGGATCGTGCTGCTGATGGGCTTCCCGCTCCTCGCTCTCGCCGCCGTGTACGTGCCGTACAAGCACCGCACCTTCTACAAGTGGTTCGAGATCAACCGCAGCTACAAGCGCACCCTGCGCCGGGGCACGCTCTACCGTTCCTCCGCCGCAGAGGCGGGCATCCGCCTCGACGGCCGTGAGATCGAGATCGGCCCGCCCCCGGGCATCGGCCGGATCAACTGGCTCGCCGCCCCCTTCGGCCCCGACGAGATCGCCGTGCTGCTGCACGCCGACCGCCGTACCGTCACCGCCGCCATCGAGATCGAGGGCCCGGGAGTCGGACTGCGCGACAGCGAGGACCAGGAGGCCCTGGTCGACCGTTTCGGCACGCTGCTCAAGCATGTGGCCAACGGTGACGGCTTCGTGACCCGTCTTCAGATGCTGGCCCGCACGCTGCCCGCCGACCCCGACGCGCACGCCAAGGACGTCGCCCAGCGCGGCGACCAGCAGTCGCCCGGCTGGCTGCGTGATTCGTACGACCAGCTCCAGTCCATGGTGTCGACGTCGAGCGAGCAGCACCGCGCGTATCTCGTCGCCTGCATGCACTACTCCCGCGAACTGGCCGCCGAGGCCCATGCCATGGCCCGGGCCGCCCGGCACTCCACCGCTTCGGGGGCGCGCAAGCTGGACAAGGACGCCGGTCTCGCCGTCGTCATGGCCCGCGAGCTCACCGACATCTGCGCCCGCCTCGCGGAGGCCGACATCCGGGTCCGCCAGCCGCTCGGCCAGGGCCGGCTCGCCTCGCTGGTCCACTCGATGTACGACCCGGACCACCCCATCGACCACATCCAGGCGATGACGAAGCGGAACGCCTGGCCCGCCGAGCTCGACGCCATGCAGCCCACCTACCTCCAGGCGAAGACCCGCGAGTCCTCCACGCGCGCGCCCTGGTGCCACTCCACCGCCTGGGTGAAGGAGTGGCCGATGACTCCGGTCGGCGTGAACTTCCTGGCGCCCCTGCTCGTTCACACCCCCGATGTGATCCGTACGGTCGCGGTCTGCATGGACCTGGAGCCCACCGAGGTCGCCATCGAGCGGATGCTCACCGAGAAGACGAACGACGAGGCGGACGCGAGCCGCGCCGCCAAGATGAACCGGACCGTCGACCCGCGCGACATCGCCGCGCACGGTCGGCTCGACCAGAGGGGTGAAGATCTCGCCAGCGGTGCGGCAGGTGTCAATCTTGTCGGGTACATCACAGTGTCTTCGCGGTCGCCGGAGGCGCTGGCACGGGACAAGCGGACGATCAGGGCATCGGCCGGCAAGTCGTATCTCAAGCTGGAGTGGTGCGACCGCGAGCACCACCGTGCCTTTGTGAACACCTTGCCGTTCGCGACCGGCATCCGACGCTGAACGAGAGGGCAGTCCGCCATGCGAGATCCGCTGTCCGTCTTCACGGATGCCTTCACCTCCTTCCTGTTCGGGAAGGTGGAGTCGACCCGCCTGCCGGTGCGTACGTCGACGGGCCAGGCACAGGCCGTGTACCTGCCCACCGCGGCTCCGGGCCTCGGCGACTCGGGCGTGATCATCGGCCGTGAGGTGTACAGCGGAAAGGGCTATATCTACGACCCCTTCCAGCTGTACGGCCAGCAGTTGCCGGCCCCCCACTGGCTGGTCCTCGGCGAGTCCGGAAACGGCAAGTCGGCGCTCGAGAAGACGTATGTCCTGCGGCAGTTGCGCTTCCGCGACCGTCAGGTGGTCGTGCTGGACGCGCAGGGCGAGGACGGAGTGGGCGAGTGGAATCTCATCGCCCAGGAGCTGGGGATAACTCCCATCCGGCTCGACCCGATGACAGCGCTGGACGGCGGAATCCGCCTCAACCCGCTGGACCCGGCGATCACGACGACCGGCCAGCTGGCGCTCCTGAGGACGATCATCGAGGTCGCGATGGGGCACGGTCTGGACGAGCGCTCCGGCTTCGCGCTGAAGGTGGCGCACGCGTACGTCAACGAGACGATCGTCGAACGTCAACCGGTGCTGACCGACATCGTGGACCAGCTGCGCCACCCGGAGCCGGAGTCGGCGGAGGCGATGAACGTCGACATAGACGACGTACGGGCCTGGGGCCTGGATGTCGCGCTCGTACTGGACCGGCTGGTCGACGGTGACCTGCGGGGCATGTTCGACGGCCCGACCACGGTCGGCATCGACCTGGACGCGCCGCTGATCGTCTTCGACCTCTCCCACATCGACCGGAACTCCATCGCGATGCCGATCCTGATGGCGATCGTGGGGGTGTGGCTCGAACACACCTGGATCCGTCCGGACCGCAAGAAGCGGATCTTCCTGGTCGAGGAGGCGTGGCACATCATCAACTCGCCGTTCGTGGCCCAGCTCTTCCAGCGGCTGCTGAAGTTCGGCCGCCGCCTGGGTCTCTCGTTCGTGGCGGTGGTCCACCACCTCTCGGACGTGGTGGACGGCGCGGCTGCGAGGGAAGCGGCGGCCATCCTCAAGATGGCATCCACAAGGACGATCTACGCCCAGAAGGCGGACGAGGCGAGAGCGACGGGCCGCGTCCTGGGGCTTCCCCGCTGGGCCGTGGAAATCATCCCGACCCTGACCCCGGGCATCGCGGTCTGGGACGTCAACGGCAACGTCCAGGTGGTCAAACACCTGGTGACGGAGGCGGAGCGACCACTCGTCTTCACCGACCGGGCGATGACGGAGTCGTCGGGGCCTGCGTTGCCCGAGGACGTGGCGGCCGCGGAATGGGAGGCGGAGCAGCGCGCGGCCCTGATCGAGCGGCAGCAGCAGCTGGACGAGTCCTCCGAGTCGACGGTGGCATGACATGCGCGACCGTCGGTACCGGCACGAAGAGGAACGAGGCATCCCGGACGGCCTGTTGGTCGGCCTGCTCGCCTTCCTGCTCGGCCTGACACTGCTGGTCTGGACGGCCACGGGCCTGGCGGGCGTTCTGTCCCACGGCGCGTGGCCGACGGGCGTCACCTTCTCGAACACGCCGCTCGCGATGCGCGCGCTGGCGTCCAAGCCGCACGACCTCGCTGCGGCGTGGCCACAGACCCCGTCGGCGGAACTCTCGGGCTACGGGCTGTTCTGGGGCCTGGCCATAGGCGAGCTGATGATCCTGGTGGTCCTCACAATCTTCACCCTGGGCACGCTGGCACGCTGGCGCGCGGTCCGACGGTCGAAAGCGGCGGGCAGCGACCAGCCGGGGCGCGTGTACGGGAATTACGCCGCCCAACAGCCCGCTCCCCGGGCGGAGTCGAGACACGGGGAGCGCGGACGCGGCGGGGCGGGGTGGGAACAGGAGACAGGGCGCAGCGGGGCGTACGCGACCCCGACCCCCGGCCGGCCCGCGGCGAGGGACGCGTATGCGGGTAAGGCTCAGGAGCCCGGCGCCCCCACCGCAGCCGCGGGCCCGGACACAGTCAACCCCCAACAGCTGGGCGGGCACGTCCAGTCGAGCGTCCGCGAAGCAGGTGCGGAGGCGTACGTCGGCAACACCCAGGAGCCCGGCTCAGGGGCGCCCGGCGACACCGGGTGGCCTGCCGGTGCGGGCGGCGGCACAGCCGCGATCCCGCCCCACGGGGCCGTAGGTCCCGACCGGGCAGGCGGGCAGGAGCCCCACGGCACCGGCGCCGGGGCGGCCGCAGGAGCAAACGTCCCCGCCCCCCGCACTACCCGCCCCGCCCGGGTCCTCTACGGCGACCCCGCCACCCGCCGCCCCTCAACCGTCCAGGCCGTCTTCGACGCCCAAGGCCCCGCCCTCGTCGTCACCTCCGACCCCACCGTGTGGGCCGAGACCAAGGGCGCCCGGGCCAAGCTCGGCCCCGTCCTCGTCTACGACCCCGGGCACCTGTGCGACACCCCGGCCCGCCTCCACTGGTCCCCCACCGCGCAGTGCGAGGACCCCGCCGTCGCACAGGAACGCGCCACCGCCCTCCTCGCCCCCGTGCGTCCCCGCGCCCTTCTCGACGCCGCCATGGCCGACACTGCCGAAACGCTCCTGCGCTGCTGGCTCCACGCCGCGGCCGTGGACGGACGCCCCTTCAAGCAGCTCCACCGCTGGGCCCAAGGCGGCAGCGCCCATGACGCGGTACGGATCCTCCGTACGCACCCCAAGGCGACCTCCGGTCTCGCAGGCCTCCTGGAGTCCGCGCTCACCGCCCACCCCGAACGCCGGGAAATCGCCCAGCAGTTGGTCGTACGCGCCCTCTCGTCCCTCTCCTCGATCCACATCCGCGAGGCGTGCACCCCGAATCGAACGGATTCGCTCACCTTGGAATCATTCGTAAACGAAGGGGGCACGCTTTATCTGGTGGGTGAGTCCATCGAGGACCCCAGAACCCACCCAGGCGCGATGCCACTGCTCACCGCACTGGCTTCAGACGTGGTCGAGCACGGCCGCCGCATGGCCGCACGGTCATCCGACGGTCGGCTCGACCCACCAATGACGCTCGTCCTCGACGACGTCGCAGCGGTGGCTCCGCTTCCCCGGCTGCCGGAACTTCTGGCAACCGGTCAGGACCAGGGACTTCCGACCCTGGTCCTGCTCCGCTCCGCCGAACAGGCCCGCGCCCGCTGGCCGGAGCCGCTCCCGCAGTAGCCGCCGTCCGCGGCCTCCTACCGCAGGATCTCCAGCTCCAGCTCCCGTGCCGTGTCGTCGCCGGGCACGAGCACGGAGTCCCCGCTCGCCACAAACCCGAACCGCCGATAGAAGGCCGCGGCACGCTCATTGTGTTCGTGCACATACAGCCGCACCCGCTTCACCGGCGGCCCGGCAAGTTCCCACGACCAGTCCAGAGCCGCCCGGAACAGCGCATCCGCCACCCCCGCCCCTCGCGCCTCGGGCCGTACGAACACACCGACCAGATGCGTCTGGTCGGTCTTCGCGGCCTCCCCGAACCGCACCTCGCCGGCGGGCCGTTCGACGAGCGCGGTGAGTGTCCCGTCCCACCGCCCGTCCGGCGCCTCGGCGATGAACTGCTGCGCCACGACACCTTCCGCCGCGGTCGCCGTTCGGTCCTGCCAGAACCCGTCGGGCCGCTCGACGGCCTGCTCGTACGTCTCCAGAAAGGCGATGGGCGCGGCGGGGTCCTGCAGGGCGGAGAGCCGCAGCTCCCGGGCCTTGGCCCACTCCTCGGCGCGTACGGGTCGAATCACATAGTCCATCCCCCGATACTGACGGCGCCGCCCGCCGCTGAGCAACGCGATATCGCCGCGAGAGACATGGGCACAGGGGGGGCAATCGGGCCCTGAACGCAGAAAAGCCCCGCACCAGAAGGTGCGGGGCTCTCCCACAATAATTGTTCGGCGGCGTCCTACTCTCCCACAGGGTCCCCCCTGCAGTACCATCGGCGCTGAAAGGCTTAGCTTCCGGGTTCGGAATGTAACCGGGCGTTTCCCTAACGCAATGACCACCGAAACACTATGAAGATATCGATTCCGGAATCCCCCGGCCAAAGGGGGGACTCGACAGTTCGTTACTTCAGAACTGACACAGTGGACGCGAGCAACTGAGGACAAGCCCTCGGCCTATTAGTACCAGTCAGCTCCACCCCTTGCGGGGCTTCCACATCTGGCCTATCAACCCAGTCGTCTACTGGGAGCCTTAACCCCTCAAAGGGGGTGGGAGTCCTCATCTCGAAGCAGGCTTCCCGCTTAGATGCTTTCAGCGGTTATCCTTTCCGAACGTAGCCAACCAGCCATGCCCTTGGCAGGACAACTGGCACACCAGAGGTTCGTCCGTCCCGGTCCTCTCGTACTAGGGACAGCCCTTCTCAAGACTCCTACGCGCACAGCGGATAGGGACCGAACTGTCTCACGACGTTCTAAACCCAGCTCGCGTACCGCTTTAATGGGCGAACAGCCCAACCCTTGGGACCGACTCCAGCCCCAGGATGCGACGAGCCGACATCGAGGTGCCAAACCATCCCGTCGATATGGACTCTTGGGGAAGATCAGCCTGTTATCCCCGGGGTACCTTTTATCCGTTGAGCGACGGCGCTTCCACAAGCCACCGCCGGATCACTAGTCCCGACTTTCGTCCCTGCTCGACCCGTCGGTCTCACAGTCAAGCTCCCTTGTGCACTTACACTCAACACCTGATTGCCAACCAGGCTGAGGGAACCTTTGGGCGCCTCCGTTACCCTTTGGGAGGCAACCGCCCCAGTTAAACTACCCATCAGACACTGTCCCTGATCCGGATCACGGACCCAGGTTAGACATCCAGCACGACCAGAGTGGTATTTCAACGGCGACTCCACAACCACTGGCGTGGCTGCTTCAAAGTCTCCCACCTATCCTACACAAGCCGAACCGAACACCAATATCAAACTGTAGTAAAGGTCCCGGGGTCTTTCCGTCCTGCTGCGCGAAACGAGCATCTTTACTCGTAGTGCAATTTCACCGGGCCTATGGTTGAGACAGTCGAGAAGTCGTTACGCCATTCGTGCAGGTCGGAACTTACCCGACAAGGAATTTCGCTACCTTAGGATGGTTATAGTTACCACCGCCGTTTACTGGCGCTTAAGTTCTCAGCTTCGCCACACCGAAATGTGACTAACCGGTCCCCTTAACGTTCCAGCACCGGGCAGGCGTCAGTCCGTATACATCGCCTTACGGCTTCGCACGGACCTGTGTTTTTAGTAAACAGTCGCTTCTCGCTGGTCTCTGCGGCCACCCCCAGCTCAAGGAGCAAGTCCTCTCACCAGTGATGGCCCCCCTTCTCCCGAAGTTACGGGGGCATTTTGCCGAGTTCCTTAACCATAGTTCACCCGAACGCCTCGGTATTCTCTACCTGACCACCTGAGTCGGTTTAGGGTACGGGCCGCCATGAAACTCGCTAGAGGCTTTTCTCGACAGCATAGGATCATCCACTTCACCACAATCGGCTCGGCATCAGGTCTCAGCCTTAATGTGTGACGGATTTGCCTATCACACGGCCTACACCCTTACCCCGGGACAACCACCGCCCGGGCTGGACTACCTTCCTGCGTCACCCCATCGCTTACCTACTACCACCTTGGGCCGGCGGCTCCACCACTCCCCTTCGCCCGAAGGCTCCAGGACGGCTTCACGGCCTTAGCATTAATGGGCTCGATACTGGGCGTTTCAAAGCGGGTACCGGAATATCAACCGGTTGTCCATCGACTACGCCTGTCGGCCTCGCCTTAGGTCCCGACTTACCCTGGGCAGATCAGCTTGACCCAGGAACCCTTAGTCAATCGGCGCACACGTTTCTCACGTGTGTATCGCTACTCATGCCTGCATTCTCACTCGTGTACCGTCCACCACTCGCTTACGCGGCGGCTTCACCCGGCACACGACGCTCCCCTACCCATCCCAGCGGGCGTTGGCCCTCATGCTGGAATGACACGACTTCGGCGGTACGCTTGAGCCCCGCTACATTGTCGGCGCGGAATCACTTGACCAGTGAGCTATTACGCACTCTTTCAAGGGTGGCTGCTTCTAAGCCAACCTCCTGGTTGTCTCTGCGACTCCACATCCTTTCCCACTTAGCGTACGCTTAGGGGCCTTAGTCGATGCTCTGGGCTGTTTCCCTCTCGACCATGGAGCTTATCCCCCACAGTCTCACTGCCGCGCTCTCACTTACCGGCATTCGGAGTTTGGCTAAGGTCAGTAACCCGGTAGGGCCCATCGCCTATCCAGTGCTCTACCTCCGGCAAGAAACACACGACGCTGCACCTAAATGCATTTCGGGGAGAACCAGCTATCACGGAGTTTGATTGGCCTTTCACCCCTAACCACAGGTCATCCCCCAGGTTTTCAACCCTGGTGGGTTCGGTCCTCCACGAAGTCTTACCTCCGCTTCAACCTGCCCATGGCTAGATCACTCCGCTTCGGGTCTTGAGCGCGCTACTAAACCGCCCTGTTCGGACTCGCTTTCGCTACGGCTTCCCCACACGGGTTAACCTCGCAACACACCGCAAACTCGCAGGCTCATTCTTCAAAAGGCACGCAGTCACGACGCACAGAGTAAACTCTGCGCGCGACGCTCCCACGGCTTGTAGGCACACGGTTTCAGGTACTATTTCACTCCGCTCCCGCGGTACTTTTCACCATTCCCTCACGGTACTATCCGCTATCGGTCACCAGGGAATATTTAGGCTTAACGGGTGGTCCCGCCAGATTCACACGGGATTTCTCGGGCCCCGTGCTACTTGGGTGTCTCTTAAACGAGCCGCTGATGTTTCAGCTACGGGGGTCTTACCCTCTACGCCGGACCTTTCGCATGTCCTTCGCCTACATCAACGGTTTCTGACTCGTCTCATCGCCGGCAGACGATGACAAAGAGATCCCACAACCCCGCATGCGCAACCCCTGCCGGGTATCACACGCATACGGTTTGGCCTCATCCGGTTTCGCTCGCCACTACTCCCGGAATCACGGTTGTTTTCTCTTCCTGAGGGTACTGAGATGTTTCACTTCCCCTCGTTCCCTCCACACTGCCTATGTGTTCAGCAGCGGGTGACAGCCCATGACGACTGCCGGGTTTCCCCATTCGGAAACCCCCGGATCAAAGCCTGGTTGACGGCTCCCCGGGGACTATCGTGGCCTCCCACGTCCTTCATCGGTTCCTGGTGCCAAGGCATCCACCGTGCGCCCTTAAAAACTTGGCCACAGATGCTCGCGTCCACTGTGCAGTTCTCAAGCAACGACCAGCCACCCACCACCCCACCCAACAGGGCGAGTTCACCGGGGCCGGCATCGCGAAGGTCCAGACGTTTCAGTCCGTACCCTCAGACACCCAACAGCGCGCCCGGCAGGTCTCCCGCCCCGGGCTCCGTTCCACGCTCCGAAGAGCAGTACTGGAAGACCGAGTTGGTCAGACCTGCCGAATAGTCAACGTTCCACCCATGAGCTGACCACCGTCGGACATTTGCCGACGTAGTGGCTCTGGACCCCTGCGACAGGGTCTAGATGCTCCTTAGAAAGGAGGTGATCCAGCCGCACCTTCCGGTACGGCTACCTTGTTACGACTTCGTCCCAATCGCCAGTCCCACCTTCGACAGCTCCCTCCCACAAGGGGTTGGGCCACCGGCTTCGGGTGTTACCGACTTTCGTGACGTGACGGGCGGTGTGTACAAGGCCCGGGAACGTATTCACCGCAGCAATGCTGATCTGCGATTACTAGCAACTCCGACTTCATGGGGTCGAGTTGCAGACCCCAATCCGAACTGAGACCGGCTTTTTGAGATTCGCTCCGCCTCGCGGCATCGCAGCTCTTTGTACCGGCCATTGTAGCACGTGTGCAGCCCAAGACATAAGGGGCATGATGACTTGACGTCGTCCCCACCTTCCTCCGAGTTGACCCCGGCAGTCTCCTGTGAGTCCCCATCACCCCGAAGGGCATGCTGGCAACACAGAACAAGGGTTGCGCTCGTTGCGGGACTTAACCCAACATCTCACGACACGAGCTGACGACAGCCATGCACCACCTGTATACCGACCACAAGGGGGGCACCATCTCTGATGCTTTCCGGTATATGTCAAGCCTTGGTAAGGTTCTTCGCGTTGCGTCGAATTAAGCCACATGCTCCGCTGCTTGTGCGGGCCCCCGTCAATTCCTTTGAGTTTTAGCCTTGCGGCCGTACTCCCCAGGCGGGGAACTTAATGCGTTAGCTGCGGCACCGACGACGTGGAATGTCGCCAACACCTAGTTCCCAACGTTTACGGCGTGGACTACCAGGGTATCTAATCCTGTTCGCTCCCCACGCTTTCGCTCCTCAGCGTCAGTAATGGCCCAGAGATCCGCCTTCGCCACCGGTGTTCCTCCTGATATCTGCGCATTTCACCGCTACACCAGGAATTCCGATCTCCCCTACCACACTCTAGCTAGCCCGTATCGAATGCAGACCCGGGGTTAAGCCCCGGGCTTTCACATCCGACGTGACAAGCCGCCTACGAGCTCTTTACGCCCAATAATTCCGGACAACGCTTGCGCCCTACGTATTACCGCGGCTGCTGGCACGTAGTTAGCCGGCGCTTCTTCTGCAGGTACCGTCACTTGCGCTTCTTCCCTGCTGAAAGAGGTTTACAACCCGAAGGCCGTCATCCCTCACGCGGCGTCGCTGCATCAGGCTTTCGCCCATTGTGCAATATTCCCCACTGCTGCCTCCCGTAGGAGTCTGGGCCGTGTCTCAGTCCCAGTGTGGCCGGTCGCCCTCTCAGGCCGGCTACCCGTCGTCGCCTTGGTAGGCCATCACCCCACCAACAAGCTGATAGGCCGCGGGCTCATCCTTCACCGCCGGAGCTTTCAACCCCCCAAGATGCCTCGGGAGGTGGTATCCGGTATTAGACCCCGTTTCCAGGGCTTGTCCCAGAGTGAAGGGCAGATTGCCCACGTGTTACTCACCCGTTCGCCACTAATCCACCCCGAAGGGCTTCATCGTTCGACTTGCATGTGTTAAGCACGCCGCCAGCGTTCGTCCTGAGCCAGGATCAAACTCTCCATGAATGTTTACCCGTAATCGGGTCGAACACCACAAGAGCGGGACAACCGGTCGGAATAAGACCGGTCATCCACAGCGTCCTCGCTGTGTCATTGCCTGCCCGCCACAAAAGGGCCGACAGGACTTTCAAAGGAACCTCAACCCACCGAAATGGGCCGGGGTTGTCAATCTGGCGTTGACTTTTGGCACGCTGTTGAGTTCTCAAGGAACGGACGCTTCCTTCGTACTCACCCTCACGGGCTTTCCTCCGGGCGCTTCCCTTCGGTCTTGCGTTTCCGACTCTATCAGACGCTTTCGTGTCCGATTCCCCGTCGGAGCGGGGCTCGCTTTCCGGCCTTTCGGCTTTCCGGCGATTCCGACTCTATCAGATCCTTTCGGGCCTGATTCCCGGTCGAACTCGGGTTGTCATTCCGGCCGTTGAGCCGTTCCGACGTCCAAACTCTAGCGGATTCCTCAGGCGACTCATAATCGAGTCTTCGAAATGAATTTCGGCATGCCGAAATTCATTCCCGGCTGGGAGATCGTGCTGAGTTGGGTTGCCGCGTTCGCGGCGGGAGTGGCTGTCGCAGAGCCGTTCCGGCCCCGTGACAACTCGAAGAACTTTACGGACTGGTGAAGGGTGTGTCAACTCCAGCCCTCAGGGCGCCGACCGGCGTTCTAGTCCAGGTCGGTGAGTCTGCCGCCGGCATCCGGCTGGGCGTGTTCCACCCGGCGCAGGACGCGGATCAGGAGTTCGCCCAGCACGCCCCGCTCCTCCGCGGAGAGGTCCCGGAGCAGGTCCTCCTCGAAGTCGGTGGCCATGCGCATCGCCTGCTGCCACTTCGTACGGCCCTCGTCCGTCAGCTCCACGATGACACGCACCCGGTTGTTCTCGTCGCGGTCGCGCGTGACCAGGCCCTCGGCCGCCATGCGGTCGATGCGGTGGGTCATCGCGGCCGGCGTGAGGCCGAGCCGCTTGGCGAGCTCGCCCGGGCCCATCCGGTAGGGGGAGCCCGCGAGCACCAGGGTCTTGAGGACTTCCCACTCGGCGCTGCTGATGCCGAGGTCGGCGACCTGACGGCCGTACGCGACGTTCATCCGGCGGTTGAGGCGGCCCAGGGCCGAGACGACCTTCTCGACCTGCGGGTCCAGGTCACCGAACTCGCGCTGATAGGCCGCGATCTGTTCGTCGAGGCTCGGCTCCTGGAGGGCGGGGCCGGGCGCCTCGGGGCCGGGGCCCTCTGGGGTCTCGGTTGGCATGGGCTGAAGTATCGCACGATCGAGTTGGCCTTGAAGTCCTTCGATGTGTATTGTTGAGGTTCTAACTTTAGTGTTGAAGTCTTCAGGCTTCAGCCCTTCAGCTCCAAGATGACCAGCAGGATCAAGACCTCGAGGCAGGTGAGTGTGACCAGGGCGATGGGCGCTGCGATGCGCCGGATTCAGACGGGGAACGCGCTGAGCGCGTTCGGACTCGGCTTCACCGTTCCGTATCTCTACGTCTATGTGGCGCAGGTGCGGGATCTGGGCGCGACGACGGCGGGGGTCGTCCTCGCGGTCTTTGCGATGGCCGCGCTCGTCGCCCTGCCCTTCACCGGGCGTGTCATCGACCGGCGCGGGCCACTGCCCGTGCTGATCGGGGCCGCGGTGCTCGCCTCCGTGGGTGCGGCGTCCATGGGGCTGTCGGCGAACGTGCCGACCGTCGTCCTGTCAGCCGCGCTGCTCGGCGCCGGTACCGCCGTGATGCAGCCCGCCCTCGCCACGATGATCGTCTGGTGCTCGGACAGCTCCACCCGTACGCGTGCCTTCGCCATGCAGTTCTTTCTGCAGAACCTGGGGCTCGGCATCGGCGGGCTGATCGGCGGGCACATCGTCGACGAGAGCCGTCCGGGCAGCTTCACCCTGCTGTTCGGCATCGAGGCCGTGATGTTCCTGGTGCTGGCGGGGATCGTGCTCACCGTGCGGCTGCCGCGCTCGCTCGCGCTCCAGGAGGCGCGGCCGGCGAACACCGAGGCCAAGGCCAGGGGCGGGATGCGTGCGGTCTTCGGGCACCGGGCCATGGTGCAGCTGTGCGTGCTCGGGTTCGTCCTCTTCTTCGCCTGCTACGGACAGTTCGAGTCGGGTCTTGCCGCGTACGGCACCGAGGCAGCCGGGATTCAGCCCGCGACCCTGGGGACGGCACTTGCCGCCAATACCGCGGTGATCGTGGTCGCGCAGTTCGTGGTGCTGAAGTTCGTCGAGCGCCGCAGCCGTACCCGGGTGATCGCGGCCGTCGGGCTGATCTGGGCCGTCGCATGGGTCACCGCGGGGTACGCGGGCCTCGGGCACGGCAGCCAGGCGATGGCGACGGCCGCGTTCATCTCGGCGTACGGCATGTTCGGGCTCGGTGAGGCGATGCTGTCGCCGACCGTCGCGCCGCTGGTCGCCGACCTGGCGCCGGAGGCGATGGTCGGGCAGTACAACTCCGCATTCGCCCTGGTCAAGCAGCTCGCACTGGCGGTCGGTCCGGCCGTCGGCGGGCCGATGGGAGCCGCGCTGCACGGTCCGTACATCGTGACCTTCGTGCTGTTCTCGCTCGGTATCAGCGTGCTGGCGCTGCGGCTGGGCAGGCAGCTGACCCCCGTACAGGACAAGCCGTCTCTTGTGTCGAGGTCGCTGGTCGTGGCCCAGCACAAGCCTTCCGCGCAGCTCGAAGCCGCCGCCTAAGCAGGCAGGGCGAACTCGCACCACACCGCTTTGCCGCCGCCCGGAGTGCGGCGGCTCCCCCATGACGAGGCGATCGTCGCGACGATGGAAATCCCGCGGCCCGCCTCGTCCTCCGTTTCCGCGCGGCGGCGGCGCGGGAGGTGATCGTCGCCGTCCGTCACCT
The DNA here is from genome assembly GCF_045207475.1 of Streptomyces sp. NBC_00885. Taxonomy (NCBI): domain Bacteria; kingdom Bacillati; phylum Actinomycetota; class Actinomycetes; order Kitasatosporales; family Streptomycetaceae; genus Streptomyces; species Streptomyces sp. NBC_00885. Next base: position 4,467,367 of record NZ_CP108796.1, on the reverse strand, counting down.
CGATGATCAGGCGGCGGTCGGTGCGGCGGAGTCTGAGGCGCATTGGCGGGGTGCCGTGCTGGAGGGAGTTGGCGACCAGTTCGCTGGCGGCCAGCACGCCCAGGTCGTGCAGCTCGGGCGAGAAACGCCAGGAAGCCAGGACTCCGGAAGCGAAGGCACGCGCGCGTGGGGCCGCTTCTACGCCGCCGAGCAGTTCGAGGGCGGCGTTGTGGAACAGCTCGGCCGACGCGCCCGTACGCGTGGGGTGCTGGACGACCAGTACGGCCACGTCGTCGTCGTGTTCCGCGGTCACTCCCAGGGAACGGATCAGCCGGTCGCAGACCACCTGGGGGGCGCCGGTCGCCCCGGACAGCGCGCGCTCCAGCGCGGCCACGCCCTCGTCGATGTCCTCGCCGCGCCGCTCGATCAGACCGTCCGTGTAGAGAACCGCGCTGGAGCCGGGCGGCAGGGCGATGGTGCCCGAGGTGTGGAGCCAGCCGCCTGTGCCGAGCGGGGGGCCGGTCGGGTCCTCGGCGCGGCGGACCGTGCCGTCCTCGTCCCGCACGAGGATCGGGAGGTGGCCGGCCGATGCGTAGACGAGCCGGCCTTCGTTCGGGTCGTGGACGGCGTAGACGCAGGTGGCGATCTGGCTGGCGTCGATCTCGGAGGCCAGGCCGTCGAGCAGCTGGAGCACCTCGTGCGGCGGAAGGTCGAGGCGGGCATAGGCCCGAACGGCGGTGCGGAGCTGGCCCATGACGGCGGCCGCGCGCACACCGCGGCCCATGACATCGCCGATGACGAGCGCGGTGCGTCCGGCGCCGAGCGTGATGACGTCGTACCAGTCGCCGCCGACCGCGGCGTCCGTGCCGCCCGGTTGGTATGTGGCGGCGATACGCAGATCGTCGGGCTGCTCCAACTCCTGCGGGAGCAGGGAGCGCTGGAGGGTGACGGCCGTCTCGCGGTGGCGGCGCTCGCTGGCGCGCAGCCGCTCGGCGGCCTCCGCGTGGTCGGTCACGTCGGCGGCGAAGACGAGGACGCCGCCGCCGTCCTTGGGGCTCTCGGCGGGCAGGCAGGTGACGGTGTACGAGCCGCCTCCGCGCACCTTGCGGGACTTGACCGTGCGCGGCTTGCCGCTGCGCAGCACCTGGTCCATCAGCGGCAGCAGGCCGAGTTCGTCGAGTTCGGGGCAGGCGTCGGCCGCCGCGGCACCCGTACGGCGGGGGCCGAAGGCTGCGGCATAGGCGTCGTTGACATACGCGACGCGGTGCTCGGGGCCGTGAACGAGGACGACCAGGGCGGGGAGAGGGCCGAGGATCTCCCGTACGGAGAAGTCGTCGAGCGCGGGGACGTCGGGCAGGGTCTCCGGCTGCTGTTCAAACTCGCCGCGGGCCGCGGGCACGGAGCCTTCCCCTCGGTGGGCGGGGGAGATCCCGTGGTCGGTCCTCCGCGCTGCGACGCGACGCTGCGTACCGGGGAGCCTTGCGCTCCAACGCGTGAAGTTCACTGACTTTCTAGCCTCAATGGTTGTCGCCAAGGGTCACTCTGTGCAGGTGTGAGCCCACCTATGGTCACACGTCCAGTGTGACCGACCGGACTGACAGTCCTCGTTGTCTACTTCCCGCCGGGGCCTTCGCCCGGTCGCTTGTGCGGTCCGCTGTCGGGACCGCTGTGCGGCGCGTGTTTCGACGGGGTGTCAGGGCCGTGCCCCGGGCGTCTGCCGCCCGCGGCGAGTTCGAATTCCGCGCGCGGGTGCTCCAGCGAGCCGAGGGAGACGATCTCTCGCTTGAAGAGCCCGGCGAGGGTCCACTCGGCGAGCACACGGGCCTTGCGGTTGAAGGTGGGCACACGGCTGAGGTGGTAGGTACGGTGCATCAGCCAGGCCGGATAGCCCTTGAGCTTACGGCCGTAGATGTGCGCGACGCCCCGGTGGAGGCCGAGCGATGCGACGGATCCGACGTACTTGTGGGCGTACTCCTTGAGGGGTTCGCCGCGCAGCGACGCCACCATGTTCTCGGCGAGGACCTTGGACTGGCGCACGGCGTGCTGCGCGTTGGGCGCGGTCTCCTTGCCGGGTTCGTCGGAGGTGACGTCGGGGACGGCCGCCGCGTCGCCGGCCGCCCAGGCGTGCTCGACGCCGACGACGGTGAGCTGGGCGGTGCACTTGAGGCGGCCGCGTTCGTTGAGGGGCAGATCGGTCGCGGCGAGGAGCGGCGCCGGCTTGACGCCCGCGGTCCACACGACGGTGCGGGTGGGGAAGCGGCTGCCGTCGCTGAGGACCACTACGCGGTCCTCGCAGGAGTCCAGGCGTGTTTCGAGACGTACGTCGATATTGCGCGAACGCAGCTCGCGGATGGCGTACTTGCCCATCTCCTCACCGACCTCGGGGAGGATGCGGTCGCTGGCCTCGACGAGGATCCACCTCAGGTCGTCGGCCTTGACGTTGTGGTAGTACCGCGCGGTGTAGCGGGCCATGTCCTCCAGCTCGCCGAGTGCCTCGACGCCCGCGAAGCCCCCGCCGACGAAGACGAAGGTGAGTGCGGCGTCGCGGATCGCGGGATCGCGGGTGGAGGAGGCGATGTCCATCTGCTCGATGACGTGGTTGCGCAGGCCGATCGCTTCCTCGACGGTCTTGAAGCCGATGCCGTACTCGGCGAGACCGGGGATGGGCAGGGCCCGGGAGATCGATCCGGGCGCGATGACGAGTTCGTCGTACGTGATCTCCACGGCACCGGTGCGCTCTTCGGCGGTCGCGAGGGTGGTGACCGTCGCCGTGCGCTTGGCGTGGTCGACGGCCCTGGCCTCACCGATGAGGATCTTGCACTTGTCGAGCACCCGCCGCAGGGGGACGACGACATGCCGGGGGGAGATGGCACCGGCCGCCGCTTCCGGGAGAAAGGGCTGGTACGTCATGTACGGATCAGGCGTGATCACGGTGATCTCCACCTCGCCCCGCGCGAGCTCCTGTTTCAGCTTCTGCTGGAGCCGCAGTGCCGTGTACATCCCGACGTAGCCGCCGCCGATGACGAGAATGCGCGTTCCCGGCGGGGGGCCGGGGGTCGTCCCCCGGGAGTTAGAGGCCTTCACCATCCCATGACGCAACGGCCTCAGGCGTTTGTCCACAGCCCCGGCAAATTGTGTGACCGGAGGCTTTGCGCCACTGCGCGCGGGAGCGGAGCCGTATGGCGGGGAAGGTGCGCAGGTCAGGGCATACGAGGGGGGTGGCGCGAGGGGGCGTAATAGGGAATGTTCCGGTCCTTGCTCCGATCGGGGGGCGCTCCGTGCGGAACTACCCCCTTCTGAATTGACCCTGGCTCAACTATGTTCGTACCTCGTCGGGGTGCCCGGACTAGGCACGTGCCCGGCAGACAGGGCGGGGAGGTCTCCGGGGGGAGACATCATGACCGGGGGAACATGTATGACCATTCAGGATTCGCATTGGCAGGCCGCTGTCGCGCCGGGTTCGGCGGTTGACGGGAACGGACGGGCGGGATCGGGCGGGGCCGGCCGCTCCGCGCCGCTGCGCGTGGACGCGCAGCGCAATCTCGAGCATGTACTGCGCGCCGCGCGCGAGGTGTTCGGCGAGCTGGGGTACGGCGCGCCGATGGAGGACGTGGCCCGTCGCGCCAGGGTCGGCGTCGGGACGGTGTACCGCCGCTTCCCGAGCAAGGACGTGCTGGTGCGCCGGATCGCCGAGGAGGAGACCTCCCGGCTGACCGAGCAGGCGCGCACGGCGCTGGGGCAGGAGGAGGAGCCCTGGTCGGCGCTCTCCCGTTTCCTGCGTACGTCGGTGGCTTCGGGCGCGGGACGGCTGCTGCCGCCGCAGGTGCTGCGGGTGGGCGTGGAGTCGGAGGATTCGCCGGCTGTCGTACAGGACGAGGCGCGGGTGCCACAGCAGCGGGTCGGCGCACAGCCCGAACTGCGGGTGGTCGGACCGCGTCCCGTGCCGGTGGAGGAGCAGGACGACGCGGGCGCGGAGGAACTGCTGGAGGTCGTGGGGCAACTGGTCGACCGGGCGCGCGGAGCGGGCGAGCTGCGCGACGATGTGACCGTCGCGGACGTGCTGCTCGTGATAGCCACCCCCGCGCCCTCTCTGCCGGATGCGGCACAGCAGGCGGCGGCTTCGGCCCGTCTCCTCGACATCCTGCTGGAGGGTCTGCGGCCCCGCTCCGCCTGAGCGCGCTTCGGCCTGAATTCGCGGCACCAACTGACTTCTGGGCAGGGCCGTTTCAGTCTTCCCCGAACGAGTGACGAATAGGGCTCGGTTTCGGGAAGTCGCCCCGGACGAGTGGTTGCCGTGCACAAGGGCTGGATGAGCGGCCGCTCTGTGGCACCCTTGCCCGGTATTCGGGTCTGCTGGTGCTTACGGGGGCGTCCGCGATGAGCGGTGAGGGTCGGGACAAGTCGCTCGGCGGCGCGGGCGGCGCGGAGGCAGACGGACTGCCCTCGCGACAGGTACCGAGCCAGGGCGGGCCCGGTGGGTCGTCCGGTGCGACCGGACCTTCGGATTCCGCCGGTGTGTCGGGTCCCGCCGGGGTGTCCGGTCCCGTCGGCCCGTCCGGGACCGGTGCGAGTGGTTCGGGGGGCAACGCTTCGGGTGGTGCGGACGAGCATGCCGTGCCGCCACAGCGCGAGGCCTCCGGTCGCGAATCCCCTCCGTCGCCGCGTGAGCTGCCCACGTCCGACGCCGCGTTGATCCGGCGCATGCGCAACGGCGACGACAGCGCGTACGAGGAGCTGTTCCGTCGCCACTCGGACTCGGTGCGCCGCTATGCCCGCACCTGCTGCCGGGACGCGCACACCGCCGACGACCTGACCGCCGAGGTGTTCGCGCGGACGCTGCAGGCGGTGCGGGGAGGCGCGGGACCCGAGCAGGCTGTACGTGCCTATCTGCTCACCACGGTGAGGCGGGTCGCCGCCGCCTGGACGAAGACAGCGAAGCGGGAACAACTGGTCGAGGACTTCGCGGTGTTCGCCGCGGAGGCCGTCCGCAGCACGGGCGCCGCGAACGTCGGCACCCTCGATCCGGGCGCCGACGTCCGGGCGATGCACGAGGCGGAGCAGTCACTGGCCATGCGGGCCTTCCGCTCCCTGCCCGAGCGCTGGCAGGCCGTGCTCTGGCACACCACCGTCGAGGAGGAATCGCCGAGCGAGGTCGCGCCGCTGTTCGGGCTGACCGCCAACGCCACGGCAGTACTGGCAAGCCGGGCCCGCGAGGGCCTCAGGCAGGCCTACTTGCAAGCCCATGTGAGCACCGCGCTCACCTCCGGCGGTGATTGCGCGCGGTACGCCGACCGGCTGGGCGCGTATGCCCGCGGGGGCCTGCGGATGCGGGCCGAACTCGGTCTGCGGGGACACCTGGAGGAGTGCGCCAAGTGCCGACTCGCCGCGGGTGAGCTGGCGCATGTCAACGCCGGGATTCCGGCGCTGCTGCCGGTCGCGGTCATCGGCTGGTTCGCCGCCGGGTACTCCCTCAAGGCCGTCGGGATCGTGGCCGGCGGAGCCGCGGGCGCGGCAGGGGCGGGTGCGAGTGCGGTCGCCGCGGCCACAGGCAGTACGTCGGGTACTTCCGGGGGCACGGTCGGTGGTGCCGCGGTGTCGGAGGGACTGGGTGCCCCGGCGAAGGCCGGGATCGCTGCGGCGCTGGCCGTCGCGGCGGCCGCCGGACTGGTGTGGGGAATGTCGGGCGACGACCCCAGGCTCGCGCCTAAGGCCGGGGCCGAGCCGGGCGTCTCGGTGCCCGTCGTACCGCAGAAGCCCGAGCCGTCACCGAAGCCCGAGCCTCCGGCGCCACCCGCGGCGCAGCCCGCTCCGCCGCCGGGCAGTCCCGCGCAGCAGCCAACTCCGCCGCCCACGCCGCCGCCCGGGCCCGGGACGACGCCGATGGACACACCGCCCAGGCCCGTCCCGCCCCTCCCGCCGGACCCGTCTGCCCCGCCCGCCCCCGGTCCGACGAAGCCGAATCCGACACCGACAACACCGACAACACCGCCGCCCGCGCCGGCCCCGAAGATCTACCAGGTCAACCGGCTCAAGTACGACGTGTTCGGCGACCACACCCGGCCCGAGGTGCGCCTCGGTGCGAGCAGTTGGCTCTGGCAGCGCTCGGGCTTGTCGATCGACGGCAAGCGGTACGGCCACGGGGTGACCGTGCACGCCAGGTCGTCAGTGACGATCGACCTCAACCGCCGGTGCACCGCCTACGACGCGTTCGTCGGCGTCGACGATCTGACGCTGGGCATGGGCGCGGTGCGCTTCTCCGTGTACGGCGACGGGGGGCGGCTGTGGCGCTCGCCGGTGATCCGCGGCGGGCAGGCGGCGGTGCCGGTGCATGTGTCGCTCGCTGGGCTGAAGACCATCCGGCTGGTCGTGGAGCCGCATTCGGCGCTCGACTCGGCGGCGCTCGGCGACTGGGCCCAGGCACGGATCAGCTGCGGCTGACGGACCCGGCGTGGTCGTCCCGGGCCGCGTCGTGCGCAACGGCACGGGCATTGCGGTCCGGGGTTCCTTCCCCCACCCCGCCCCTTTCCGAAGCTGGGGCAGGCCCCAAGCCCCCACGGGGGAGGGAAATTTGGGGGTTTGCGCCCCCACACCCCAAGGGCGCCCGCTTCGCGGCGCAGGCGTCGCCCGGTCGCGGGGAGGGTGGCGGCTGACGCCCCACCCCTGCGGCGGCTTCGGGGCGCCGGGGGTGTTCCCCACCCCGCCCCTTCCCGAAACTGGGGACGGGCCCCTTGGCCCTCGATCGGTGGGGGGCTGAAGCCTCAGACCCCAAGCGCCGGGTAAGGGGGCCGCGGAGCGGGTGGAGTTGGGACGTAGAGCGTGATTGGGGCGCGGGGACGCCCGCACCCCTCGGTACGGCTGAGACGCGCCGTAAATCATGCAGTCCCGGCTCTACTCCGGAGCGGACCCAGGCGCCCACCCCGCGGCACCGGGCAACCCCAGGCGCGCCAGACGGTCGCCGACACCGCACCGAGCAAGCCCGCGACCCGCCGCCCCCTACGCCTGCAGCGTCCGCCTCGGTGGGACGACTCCTGCCACCGCGCGCTGTCTCGGCGCCGCCGTGCCCGTCCAGCACGTGCCCCGCCGTGAGAGCAGCCTCCGTAGCCACAGCTCCGTCGAGATCAGGTCCGCCAGGCCGTCCAGCGGGACCGGTTCGCCCTCCGAGGCCGCCCGTAGCGCCTTGCGGACCACGCGGGCCTCCACCAGGCCCGCGTCCGCCAGCAGTGGCGCGTCGAACAGGGCGATCAGGTGCGGGAGCGAGGCCCGCAGGCCGGTGCGGGCCGCCGTCGTCGAGGTCGTGTGGGTCGTCGCGCCCCAGCCCGGGGGCAGGTCGTGGATGCCCGCGCCCGCCAGGACCCGGCGGAGGATTTCCGCGCGGGCGCCCGGCCGGACCCTGAGGGATTCGGGGAGGTCGCGGCAGGCCCGTACGACCTGGTTGTCCAGAAAGGGGGCGTGCAGGCGCTGGCTGCGGATTTCCGCGGCCTGTTCGAGGATCCGCTGGTCCGACGCGTGGCGGGTCAGTGCCGCCCGTGCGCGGGCTTCGCCGGGCCGTTGCACCGACACCGGCCGCGTCGCCGCCTCCGTCAGGCGAACCGATACTTCAGCGAGCGCCTCGCCGGTGAGCCAGCGCGCCGCAGGGCCCGGCCGGGACCAGGTCAGGGCGGCCAGCGACGCGCCCAGGGGGCCGTCGTGGGCACGGCCGGACGGACGGTTCGCGGCCAGCAAGTGGTCCGCCGCCAGCTCCAGGCCGGTGCGGTAGGGCGTACGCGCCAGCCGCCGCGCCGCCCGGTACACCGTCAGCGGGATGAACAGGGACTGGGGCGAGGGCCCTTCGGCCCGCGTCAGCGCCGCGACGGGTCGCATCAGATGGCGGCGGCGCCGGTCGAGCAGCAGGTCCGCGAGCCGTGCCGGATGCGCGTCCAGGACCTGGCGCGCCCCCGCCCCGGTGAAGTGGTCCGCGCTGCCCGCCGCCAGCCGGTTGCGGTGACGTTCCGCCACGACGAGGGACGGCGCGGGCTCGTCGGTCAGCGGCCCGTCGAGATCCGCGTACGGCAGAGACTCATCACCCGCCGCGACCACCACATGGTGCAGCCGCGGATTCGCGGCGATCGCCCGGGCCCGCTCCAGTTCGGCCGCGTGTTCCACCTCGCGACCGCCCGTCGCCAGGTCGTTGAAGGTGACCGCGAGCAGCCGTTCTCCCGCGCCCGTGCCATGGCCGAGCACCGTTCCCGGCACCCCCGGCAGCCCCGCCGCCAGCAGCGCGAGTGTGCCGGACGCGCTACCGCCTGAGAGATCGGCTCCGATGCCGGGTGCCGGACCCCCGCGGGCGGCGCGCCGGGCCGCCGGGCCCATTCCGGGGACGGGCCCGGGGTCCTGTGGCAGGGTCTCGGGCGCGTGCCGGGGCGCGGTGAGCCTGGCCCGTACGGCGTCGACGAGCGCGTCCCGTACCCCCTCCACCGCACGTTCCGCCTCGATCTGCGGTCCCGCGACGGCCAGGGAGGCCACCGGCTCGTATCCGGTGATCTCGCGCGAGCCCTCGCGCAGGATCAGCGCGTGCCCTGCGGGGATGCGCTTCACACCGACGTACGGAGTCGAGTCGCGCAGCGCCTCCGGCGTCTCCGGGCAGGCCAGCAGTGCCGCCAAGTGCCCGATGTCCAGCTGCGCTTCGATCAGGTCGGCGAGCGGCAGCGCGGCGGTCGCGTACGCGGTGCCATTCGCCCAGGGCGTGTAGAAGACGGGTCTCGCCCCGGCGAGGTCGCCCGCGATCGTTATCCGGCGGCCGACCTGCGCGACGGCCGTATAACTGCCCGCCCACGCGGTCAGATGCCGCAACGCGCCGCCGCGCGCCGCGAACAGACCGACCTTCAGCTCCTCGTCACTGGCCGCGCAGCAGCCCAGGACGGCCAGTTTGGTGAAGGCGTCCACGGTGACGACACGCACCTCGTCGGGGCGCCAGTCGCCAACCGCCCAGAGCGGATCCGGATCTCCCCACAGGAGTTGGGAGCCGACAGGGTGAACGGTGCGGCCCTCGTCGGACGCCCCGACGACCCCGGCCGTACCGAAGTTTGCGGCGATACTGCTCCAGCCCACCAACCACCGCATCGCGCCTCCACAGCCTGTGGACGAACTCAGACCCGGGACCGAAGCCGCTCGGGAGCACCTCAGGAGCACCTCAGCAGCATGCAGCCGCACGGGAACATGCCGCCGTTCGGGAACATGCTGCCACGAAGGCGGCGCACAAGGGGGTCTCCGGGTCGCGTGCGCAAAAAGGGAACGCGCCCCTGGCATTGGCGATTTGACGACGGTCCAGGATGCGGTGGAGCGAGCGACCAACGCCCATAAAGGCACAAAAGGGATACAGGGGACAGTCGGCATTCAGCCAATTTGCGGGGCGTACATCCGTTCGTAACCCCCGCAGAACACAGTCCGGGAGGCGGCACACGCCTCCCGGACCGGTCCGCCACCCGCGGGGATTGAAGGCAGCGGATTCCCCCAGCCCACTGGTTCCAGTACGCAGTGGGCCGACCCACGCAGGACTCATGGAAGCGCTCCCCCATCAGCGGGACCAGAGCGCACGGACGGGCGCACGGCCACACACCGGGAGCACGCCCAGGAGCACGCCACGACCCCGCCCTTCATCGACGGTCTGCTCCAACGCACAACAATCTCGCCATACGGAACACCGCCTCTTAACGGTCGGGATGCGGCGAACTACGCTGTGTTTACTGTTGTTCTCCTCAGGGGCGCATATTCCCAGGGGCTCGGCCAGACGCTTTTGCAGCCGGGACCAAGGAGCTGTTCACCGGGGAGAACGCAGCACGAATGCCGTGCGCCAACAGCGACGCGGCGGCCGTCTGTGTGTCGAGGGGTGGCGCATGTCCAGGGAGCAACGCGGGCCGAACGAAAAGCTCGGCACCGTTCTCGCCCTCGCGGGAATCAGCAACGCCGGCCTCGCCCGGCGGGTCAACGACCTCGGAGCGCAGCGCGGGCTGACACTTCGTTACGACAAGACGTCCGTGGCGAGATGGGTGTCGAAGGGCATGGTGCCGCAGGGCGCCGCGCCCCATCTCATCGCCGCGGCGATCGGCGCCAAGCTCGGGCGTCCGGTGCCGCTGCACGAGATCGGCCTCGCGGACGCCGACCCTGCCCCCGAGGTCGGGCTCGCCTTCCCGCGCGATGTGGGCGAGGCGGTGAAATCGGCCACCGAGCTCTACCGTCTGGATCTTGCGGGCCGCCGGGCGGGCAGCGGGGGCATCTGGCAGTCCCTGGCCGGTTCTTTCGCAGTGAGCGCTTACGCCACGCCCGCGTCCCGCTGGCTGATAACCCCCGCCGACTCGTCTGTGGAGCGATCCCTGGACGCGACGGATGACACTCCCGCCCGCGTGGGCCACAGCGACGTCGCGAAGCTGCGGGAGGCCGCGGAGGACGCGCGGCGCTGGGACTCCAAGTACGGGGGCGGGGACTGGCGTTCATCCATGGTGCCGGAGTGTCTGCGGGTGGATGCGGCTCCGCTGCTGCTCGGGTCGTATTCGGACGAAGTGGGCCGCGCGCTGTTCGGCGCGACCGCGGAGCTGACCCGGCTGGCCGGCTGGATGGCCTTCGACACCGGTCAGCAGGAGGCGGCGCAGCGGTACTACATCCAGGCGCTGCGGCTGGCCCGGGCGGCGGCTGACGTGCCGCTGGGCGGGTACGTACTGGCTTCGATGTCGCTGCAGGCGACCTACCGCGGCTTCGCGGACGAGGGCGTCGACCTCGCCCAGGCGGCCCTTGAGCGCAACCGCGGGCTGGCGACGGCCCGCACGATGAGCTTCTTCCGGCTGGTGGAGGCGCGGGCGCACGCCAAGGCGACCGACGCGCCGGCGGCGGGGGCGGCGCTGAAGGCGGCCGAGGGCTGGCTCGAGCGCTCACGGGAGGGCGACGCCGACCCGTCCTGGCTGGGCTTCTACTCCTACGACCGGTTCGCGGCCGACGCGGCCGAGTGCTACCGCGATCTGAAGGCGCCGCGGCAGGTACGGCGCTTCACGGAGCAGGCGCTGTCGCGTCCGACGGAGGAATTCGTGCGCTCGCACGGGCTGCGGCTCGTGGTGTCGGCCGTCGCCGAACTGGAGTCGGGGAACCTGGACGCGGCGTGCGCGGCGGGCACGCGAGCGGTGGAGGTCGCGGGGCGGATCTCCTCGGCGCGGACCACGGAATACGTGCGGGATCTGCTGCACCGCCTGGAGCCGTACGGCGACGAACCACGGGTGGTGGAGCTGCGGGAGCGGGCCCGGCCGCTGCTGGTGGCCCCGGCGTAGGGGGTGTCTTTTGGATCAGGCCGGATCAGTGAGCGGGGTCTGGTGCGTGCAGATGCAAGGCGGAGGAGGGAGCCGACGCGGAGCGTCGGCGACTGACGACAACGCAGCAGATGTGCGTGCCAGGGCACGCGAGCCCGGCAAGATCCGAAAGACACCCCCTAGGGACACATGGCTCCGGCATAGGCGCAGACACCCTGGCTCAGCTGGTTTAACGGCCTTGTCAGTGGGCCAGTGCACTATCGGGGTGGGAGGTGACGCGGTGACAGCGTCCGGGCAGGGCTCGGTGCACGACTTCGACTGTGACGTGCTGGTGATCGGCGGCGGGATCATCGGCCTGTCGACGGCCCATGCCCTCACGCGCGCGGCTCCCGGCACCCGGGTGATCGTCCTGGAGAAGGAGACGGGCCCGGCCCGGCACCAGACCGGGCGGAACAGCGGAGTGATCCACAGCGGGATCTACTACCGGCCGGGGTCGCTGAAAGCGCGGTTCGCGGTGCGGGGCGCGGCCGAGATGGTGAAGTTCTGCGCGGAGTACGGCATCGCGCACAAGGTCACCGGGAAGCTGATCGTGGCCACCGGCAAGGACGAACTCCCGCGGCTGCACGCACTGGTCCAGCGCGGCAGGGAGAACGGCATTCCGGTGCGGGAGCTGGGCCCCGCGCAGATCATGGAGTACGAGCCGGAGGTGCGCGGGCTCGCGGCGATCCATGTCGGGACGACCGGGGTGTGCGACTTCGGGGCGGTGGCGGCGCAGCTGGGGGCCGCGTCCGGTGCGGACGTCCGCTACGGCGAGGAGGTGGCCGCGATCGACCGCCGGAGCTGGGGGGTCGCGGTGCGCACGACCTCGGGGGCGGTGGTCAGGGCGCGGGTGCTGGTGAACTGCGCGGGGCTGCACTGCGACCGGGTGGCGCGGCTGGCGGGCGACGATCCGAGGATGCGGATCGTGCCCTTCCGGGGCGAGTACTACGAGCTGGCGGACCCCTCGCTGGTGCGGGGCCTGGTGTATCCGGTCCCCGACCCGGCCTTCCCCTTCCTGGGCGTCCACCTGACCCGCGGCATCGACGGCGGAGTCCACGTCGGCCCGAACGCGGTCCCGGCGCTGGCCCGCGAGGGCTACAGCTGGTCGTCGGTCCGCCCGAGGGAACTGGCCGAGACGCTGAGCTGGCCGGGATCCTGGCGGATAGCGCGGCGCCACTGGCGGTACGGGGCCGGGGAACTGCACCGGTCCCTGTCGAAGCGTGCCTTCACGGCGGCGGTGCGCAGGCTGCTCCCGGCGGTGACGGAGACGGACCTGCGGCCGGCCGCGGCGGGGGTACGGGCGCAGGCGGTGCTGCGGGACGGGACGCTGGCGGACGACTTCCTGATCCGCGAGGCGCCGCGGACGGTGCATGTGCTGAACGCTCCGTCCCCTGCGGCGACGGCGTCGCTTCCCATCGGCCGGGAGGTGGCACGGCGGGCCCTGTCGGCGCTGACGGAGGGCCGGGTGGCGGGGGCGTCGAGGTGACACGCGGGGCGGGCGTGAACGGTCCGTTGCGCGGGCCCGCCGCGGGTGCGGTCCGGGGTGCCCGGTGCGGTGGGGTGCGGGTGGACCGCTGCGCGGGGCCTATTCCCCACCCCGCCCCTTCCCGTAACCGGGGCTCCGCCCCGGACCCCGGTCCTCAAACGCCGGACGGCTGAATGACCGGCGGGCCCGCACCCCGAACCGCCCAGAGCCGCGCCCCGCGCCCCGCGGCACCGGCACCGGGCGCCCCGTACCGCCCAAGACCCGCGCCCCGAGCGGGCCCGTAGAATCGACCCACTGTGTCTGAGCTTCGTAACCCCACCCCCGCCCCATCCCCCTCCCCTCCCCCCCTCCGCGCCAAGAGCGAGCCGCGGTTCCCCGGGGGCCCCGCTGCCGATCCCGCCGGGTCGCATCATGAGCGGCGGATCAGGAGCTTCCAGCCGCGGCGGAGTCGGGTGACCGTCGGGCAGGGCGATGCCCTGGAGCGGCTCTGGCCACGGTGGGGCATGGACATCGACGGGCAGCGCGTCCTCGATCTCGAGGAGATGTTCGGCGGGCTGCCCGTCGTCCTGGAGATCGGGTTCGGGATGGGCGAGGCCACCGCGCAGATGGCCGCCGCCGATCCCGGCACCGGGATTCTCGCCGTCGACGTGCACACGCCCGGGCAGGGCAATCTCCTCGGTCTCGCGGAGCGGAACGGACTGTCCAACATCCGTGTCGCCAACGGCGACGCGATCATCCTGCTCCGCGAGATGCTCCCGCCCGGCTCGCTCGACGGGCTGCGCGTCTACTTCCCCGACCCCTGGCCCAAGAAGCGCCACCACAAGCGCCGGCTGATCCAGCCCGAGTTCCTCAGTCTCGCCGCGCCCCGTATGAAGCCCGGAGCGATCCTGCACTGCGCGACGGACTGGGAGCCGTACGCCGAGCAGATGCTCGACGTGCTCTCGGCGCACCCGGACTTCGAGACCACCCAGGAGCACGGCGGCTTCGCCCCGCGCCCCGCCTTCCGGCCGCTCACCCGGTTCGAGGGGCAGGGCCTGGACAAGGGTCACAAGGTGCACGACCTGCTGTTCCGCCGCGTGTTGGAGTCGGCATAACCCTCGGTAGTGTGCCGTGCACCATCGCCAGGTGTCAGTGTGCCTCGTTAGGGTCATCAGGTGTCCGAGTCGTTCCCGCAGCACCTCTCACCGCATCCGGCGGTCCCGGCCTTCGACGAGCAGCCGCTCTTCGATGCCGTGCCGGAGCGTGCCCGCTGGCGGTACAAACCGCGGCGGGCCTCCCGGCTCTGGCGCAGCAAGGCGGTTCGGGCCGGGGTGGTCATCACCCTGCTCGCCCTCTCCGGCCTCGTCATCCTCGCTCTCGTACGCGAACAGACCGGCACGCACGGCTTCCTGGTCGGACTGGGCCTCGCCACCCTGCCCGTCCCGCTTCTCGCCGCGGCCTTCCGCTGGCTGGACCGGGTCGAGCCGGGACCCTGGCGGAATCTGCTGTTCGCGTTCGCCTGGGGCGCCTTCGCCGCCGCCCTCGTCGCGATCATCGCGAACTCCTTCGCGACCCGCTGGATAGCCACCGCAACCGCCGACCCGGCGAGCGCGGACACGCTCGGGGCGACCGTCATAGCCCCGGTCGTCGAGGAGACCGCCAAGGCCGCAGCGATTTTGCTGATCTTCATCTTCCGCAGACGGGACTTCACCGGGATCGTCGACGGCGTCGTCGTGGCGGGCTTCACCGCGACCGGTTTCGCCTTCACCGAGAACATCCTCTACCTCGGCAACGCCTTCGGTGAGGACCAGGAGATAGGCACCTCGGGCCTGGCATCGGTGACCGCGGCGACCTTCTTCGTACGTGTCGTCATGTCGCCGTTCGCGCATCCGCTCTTCACCGTGCTCACGGGCATCGGCTTCGGGATCGCGGCGCTCGCCGCACGACGCCAGCGATTCCGGCGGATCGCGCTGCCACTGCTGGGCCTCGCCCTCGCGATGGGCATGCACGCGCTGTGGAACGGCTCGGTGTCGCTCTTCGGCCCGTTCGGCTTCTATGCGGTGTACGGGGCGTTCATGGTCCCGGTCTTCGGGCTGCTGACCTGGCTCACGATCTGGACCCGGCAGTGCGAACTGCGCACGATATCCACCGAACTGCCCGCATACGCGGCGGCCGGCTGGCTGACGGCCGACGAGCCGCGCGCGCTCTCCTCGATGCGGGCGCGCACGATGGCCCGCGACATCGCCCGCCGTACGCACGGACCGGCCGCGGCCCACGCCGTCTCGGAGTACGAACGGTTCGCGACGACCCTGGCCTTTCTGCGCCACCGGGCCCACCGCGGCACGGCGGGCCCGGACTTCATGGAGCGCGAGCAGGAGCTGCTGCACCACCTGTGGCAGCGCAAGGAAGTCGCGTCTCCCGCGCTGAGCTACGCGGCGCGGGCGACGGGCCGGGTATGGACCCCGCCCCCGCACCGCGACTACGGCGGCTACAACCCGTACCGCTCCTAGGCTGGCAGGGCGCTTGTTCCGCCCGCATGCCGTACGCGACCGGGGCACAGGACCGGCAGCCCTGGCGTCGGGGGGTGAGCGCCAGAACTGCCGGCGTTCATGGGAGTGCGGTGCACCGCGCACATGGGGGCATCCGCATAAACGCCCCCTCGCGCCGAGCGGCGGCGCGAGGGGGCGTACGGAGAAATCAGACGGTCAGGCCCTTGTCCCGCAGCCAGGCCATCGGGTCGATGCCGGTCCCGCTCGCCGTGTGGACCTCGAGGTGCAGATGCGCGCCGGTCACATTGCCGGTCGCACCCACGCGCCCGATCGTCTCGCCCGTCGTCACCTTCTGGCCGACGCTGACCGAGATCGAGGACTGGTGGGCGTACCAGATCTCCGTGCCGTCCTCGAGCTCCAGCACCGTGCGGTAGCCGTAAGACCCGGACCAGCCCGCCGACTTGACGGTGCCGCTGTGCACGGCCTTCAGGGGCGTGCCCGTCGGGGCCGCGAAGTCCAGGCCGGTGTGGTAGCCCGAGGACCACATCGATCCGGCCTCACCGAAGGTGGAGGTGATCGTGTACGAGGAGGTCGGCAGCGAGTAGCTCGCGGCGAGCTTGGCGAGGCGCTCGGCCTCGGCCTTCTCCGCCGCTGCCTTCTCGGCGGCGAGCTTCGCCGCCTCGGCCTCGGCCTCCGCCGCGGTCTGCTGGGCCTTCGCCTCCGCCGCTGCCTTCTCGGCCGCGAGCTTCTCCGCGGCCGCCTTGGCCTCGGCGTCCGCCTCGGCCCGCTGCTGATCGGCCTGCTGGAGGATGCGGGCGCGCAGCGCCTCACCGGCGGAGCCCTGCGCCTCGGCCTTGGAGCCGGTGTCAGCGGCGAGCGTCGCCGAGGTGAGGGGCGCGGTGTTCCCGGCGTCGGCGTCCGAGGAGTCGTCGGACATGAACGAGCCGACGCCTGGAAGGGACTTGGCGTCGGGCAGGTTGTCCGCGATCGAGTCGGGGAGCGATATGGAGACCGGCGGCTTGCTCTGCGCGGTGGCCATGCCGCCCGCGCCGACCGCGGCGATCACGCCGACCCCGAGCACCGTGGAGCTGCGGGCGAGTCCGCCGCGCTGCTTCATGACACGGTGCCGGCCGCGCACCGGACGGACGGAGTCCTCGGTGGGGTTCCATTCCTCCCATGCCCGCTCTGCCACCTCGTCGCCGAAGAAGTCAGTTTCGAAGGGTGCTGTCGGGGCAGGTTTGTTGGACGCCACTGAGGCGTGCTCCTTTCCTTCCTTCTCGCCTACCGGGTTAGCTGACGGGTTCGGAGCAGGAAGGTCTCCTACGGGCGCTTCCGCCGCGGACAAGAGCGGCAAAAGGTGCCCGATTCACCCCAATTGGTGGTTCCCCGGTTCCCTTGCGGGATTCGGCGCGTGCGCACGGTGCCGCCTCTTGCGACGACTGGGACGACCGCGCTGCGTTATCGAACGTTAATAGACACCGGGGCCCGATTCCAAGCTGTTCCGACTGATCATTAACAACATTCGCCGGGACTTAACCGGACACAAGGGCCCGGAGTGGGGTGAGTTGATCGCCCCTGACGCACCATCCGACACCTCCCGCTACCTGACGGTTCGTCAAATGTTATGCGGAGGGGTGTCTCTCGATTACGTACCGTGCCCATCCGTCCGTCCGGCGTCCGGCGCCCGGCTTCACGACGCCAACGACGCCGAGCCGCCAGAGCCCTCACTCGCCCCCGCCGACCACGGGCACGATCGTGCGGCGCTCCTGCTGCCCCTGAGCGGGACGGCTGACCGCAAGCAGCGCCATGTCGTCCGTCGAGCCGCCACCCGTATGGCGTCGTACGTCGTCCACCAAGGCGTCCAGCAGCTCCTCGGGCCCGGGGAACAGCCGCCCCGCCAGCCGCCGGCCGGGGTCGTAGAAAACGCCGCTCGCGTCGCGCGCCTCGGACAGCCCGTCCGTATAGAGAAGCAGCGTGGCCCCGGGGGGCAGCCGGTGCGCGTCCGAGCGGTCCGGCCAGATCCCGAGGCCCATACCGAGCGGCAGCGCGGCCTGGGTCGGCTCCAGGATGTTCACGTTCCCGTCCGCGTACAGCAGGAGCGGCTCCGGATGGCCCCGGTTCACGACCCGTACGACACGATCACCGCGCGGGATCTCGGCCAGTACGGCGGTGGTGAACCCCTCGACCGCGTCCAGGTTGTGCCGCGCGCCCTCCCGCACCAGCGCCCGCTCCAGCCGCGCGGCGAGCCCTTCCAGCGAGCTCTCCTGCTCGGCGGCCTCCCGGAACGCCCCGATCACCACGGCCACCGCCTCGACCGCCTGCAGCCCCTTGCCCCGTACGTCCCCGACGATCAGCCGCACCCCGAAGGGTGTGTCCTGTACGGCGAAGAGGTCGCCGCCGATGAACGCGTCCTTCTGCGCCGCCTCGTACCGCGCGGCGACGTGCAGTCCCCCGATCCGCTCCGGGGGAGTCGGCAACACGGCGCGCTGCGCCGTCTCGGCGATCACCCGGGCCGACGCGAGGCGCTGACTGCCGAGCCGTACGACCCGGTTGATCAGCAGAGCGAGGCCCGAGACGGTGATCACAGTGGTCAGCTCGGTGAACGCCGTGATCTGCGAGAGGGTGTGGTTGTAGAGGTGCAGCCCGGTCACGCCGAGGATCGCCGCGATACCGACCAGCAGGGTGCCGACCCAGGTGAAGATGGGGGCCGCGATCAGCGGCGCGGCCGCGAAGAGCGGGACCGCCGTGAACCGGGGCGGCGTCGCGAGGTCGAAGATCGCGCCGCCGACGATCATCAGGGCGGGCAGCAGGCGGACGAATCCACGAGAGATGTCCGCTCCGCCCTGCTCTGGCTCGGCCACGGGTGCTCTCCTGCCCGGTCCCCACACGGCTGCGGACGGTACCGCCCCCTTCCCAGGCTGGCCGTAGCCGCGCCGGGCGGCGAGTCGCCGTCGGCCAACCGGGCGATGTCCGCAGCGCACACACGACAGTGGCCCGGCACTCTGTCGAGTGCCGGGCCACTGTTGTCAGTAGCGGGGACAGGATTTGAACCTGCGACCTCTGGGTTATGAGCCCAGCGAGCTACCGAGCTGCTCCACCCCGCGTCGGTGAACACCACCTTACGCCATCCGGAGCAAGATCAAATCCATTTTGTTCAGCGGCGGCGCAGACGCAGTGCGGTGAGGGCTCCGCCGGCCGCGATCAGGGCGGCAGCGGCGAAGGCCGCGTACCGGGTGGCGCCGGAGGATCCGGTGTTGGCGAGGGCGCCGGTGGTGGTGACGGGGGTGTTACCGCCGGCCACCGCCGTGGCCGAGGAGGACGGGGTCACGGAGGGGGTGGCGGAAGCGCTCGCGGAGGGCGTGGCAGACGGCGTCGCGGAGGGCGTCGCGCTCGGCTGGGTGGTGCCGCGCTCGGGGGCGACGGTGATCTTGCCCTGGGCTCCCAGGAACGGATGGGTGTTGCCCTCGGTCAGCCCGGTCGCCGCGCGCAGCGTGATCTTGACCGGCTTCTGGATGCCCTTGAAGTCGATGACGCTCACGCGAAGCCTGGTGCGCTTGTAGATGTAGCTCTTGCGGACGTCCGCGAGCTGCCACTTCTCCTCGCCCTTGAACTTCTCGACCTTGGTGTACTTGCCGTCCTCGCCCAGCTGCTCGATCCACAGCTCAGGGATCTTCGCCGTGGAGCCGGGCTCTTCGGCGACCTCCAGAATGGTCCTCAGGTCGGAGTCGAAAGTCACCCCGCCCTTGAGCTGGTGGACGACGTCGACGGTGCCCGCCCCGCCGGGCTTGATGGGAGCGTTCTCGTCGGTCTCGAGCGTCATGGCGGCGGGCCCTGTGTTGATCTTCGGGCTGGCCTCGAAGACGAGGGTGTCGTCCTGCTCGCGCTTGGTGTTCTCGGCGAGGTCGTCGGCCAGAAGCCTCAGATTGCCGTTGTTCGAGGGGTAGTTCTTGCCCAGGCCGACGGAGACCTTCCAGCTCAGCTCGCCCTTGGCGGGCACCGAGAAGGAGGCGCCCTTGCCCTTGCCGGCCGGGTAGAACACGCCCTGCGCGCCGATGCCCTCCTGGCTGACGAACTCGTCCGTCGCCGGGGCGTTCACCGGCTGCACGTCGAGGACGACGTGCGAGGCCGCGATGGGGCTCGCACCGTCCGTGTTCCCGATCAGCCACGGCTGGAAGTCCACCGGCTTGTCCGCGGAGTTCTTCACGGTGAACGTGAACGTCTCGCTCGCCCCGCCCCGGGTCAGCGGCCCGGTCGGCGCCGGAGTGCCCAGCTCGATGGTGAGGGGCTTCTGGGGAGCCACCGGGGCGGCGTGGGCGCTGAGCGGGACAAGCGTGGTGCCGACGGCGGCGGCGACAGTGAGCGCGGCGGCGGAGGCGAAGCGAGCGGACATGGTGGACTCCCCCCAAGGAATCGACTAGGGGCCTGACAGCCGCTGGATGGGCGGCAGTCGGCCGTACAAGAGAACAGCGCCGCAGAGCGCGCCGCGGCAGGCGGTGGTACGGGATGAGAGAGCTCGCGCGGCGAGCTGAATCAGAACTCGCCTTCCGTCCGGCCCTGTTCGGTCCCGGCTTACGGCGATGTGCTCATCCTCACCGCTCATGATCAGCCGGGCAATCCCCGTACTGTCACCACTCTGCAACAGCGAGCGGAAGCCGCAAATCCGCGTCTGACCTGCGGGTTGTCCACAGGCGCACGGAAGCTACTTCGGGGCCAGCAGCCGGGCCGCCCGCATCTGGAGGTAGCGCGTCTCCGGGACGCTGAGGGTGCGCCGGGCCGCCAACTGGTAGGCGGCCCTGGCTCCTTCGGCATCCCCCGCCTTTTCCAGCAGATGCGCCCGTACGGCGTCCAGCCGGTGATGCCCCGCCAACCCGTCCTCCAGCTTGGCCACTTCGGCGAGCCCGGCCTCGGGACCGTGCACCATGGCGACGGCCACGGCACGGCCCAGCTCGGCCATCGGCTCGGGAGCACGGCGTACGAGCAGGTCGTACAGCGCGAGAATCTGCGGCCAGTCGGTGTCCTGCGCACGCGCCGCCTCGTCGTGCAGGGCCGCGATCGCCGCCTGCAGCTGGTACGCCCCCGCCGGTCCCTCCGACAGGGCCTCCTCCACCAGCGCGGTCCCTTCGGCGATCGCCTTCGCGTCCCACAGGCCCCGGTCCTGCTCGTCGAGCGGGACGAGCTCGCCGTGCGGTCCGGTGCGCGCGGCGCTGCGGGCGTCGGTGAGCAGCATCAGCGCGAGCAGCCCGGTCACCGCCCCGTCGCTGGGCAGCAGCCTGCGCACGGCCCGGCTCAGCCGGATCGCCTCACCTGCGAGGTCGGCGCGGTGCAGATCCCTGCCGGAGGTCGCCGTATAGCCCTCGTTGAAGATCAGGTAGAGCACCTGCAGCACGGCGGCGAGCCGCTGATCGCGGTCCTCGGGCCCCGGCTGTCGAAACGCCACACCCTTGATCTTCTGCTTGGCCCTGCTGATGCGCTGCGCCATCGTCGCCTCCGGCACCAGATGGGCGCGGGCGATCTCGGCCGTCGTCAGACCGCCGACCGCGCGCAGGGTGAGCGCGATCTGGGCGGCCGGGGTGAGTGCGGGGTGGCAGCACAGGAAGAGCAGCGTGAGGGTGTCGTCGTCGCTGGGCGCACGGCTCTCCCCCGGAGCGGGCGCGGTGAACCCGTCCCTGGGAGTGAGCGCGGCGACGGTCTCCTCGCGCCTGCGCCGGGCTTCCTCGCTGCGCAGCGCTTCCGTGAGACGGCGGGAGGCGACCTTGATCAGCCAGCCGCGCGGATTGTCCGGGAGCCCCGATTCGGGCCACTGCTGCGCGGCCGCGAGCAGCGCCTCCTGTACGGAGTCCTCGGCCAGGTCGAAGTGCCCGTACCGCCGCACCAGCGCACCGAGGACCTGCGGCGCGTGCAGGCGCAGCAGGTCCTCGATGCCGGACGTACGACTCACAGATCGCCTCCTTCGTCCAGGATGGGCCGGATGACGATCGGGTAGACGGGCGCCCCCAGGGGCCCGGGGCAGGTCGCGATCCGCGCGGCGATCTCGGTGACCCGCTCCAGGCTCTCGCAGTCGAGCACCCAGTAGCCGGCGAGCAGTTCCTTGGTCTCGCTGTAGGGCCCGTCACTGACCACGGGCCGCCCGTCGTCGCCGAGGCTGACGAACCGGGTCTGGGCGGGCTCGGCGAGCCCGTGCCCGTCGACGAACTCACCCGACTCGGAGAGATCGTTGTTGACCTCGCCCATGAAGGCGAACATCGCCTGGATCTCCTTCTCGCTCCAGGCAGGGCTGTTGCCGGATGCCTGACCGCGCATCGCCTCGTAGTCGGCCTGCGAGCCCTGGATCATCACCAGATACTTCATGACGTGCTCCTTCGGATGCGTCGCCGCCCCTCGTGGGCAACTCTCACAGGGGACGTCGCAGCCGATGCCGGATTTTCGACAGCACGCGGAGAATTTCTTCGAACCACTCGTCGGGAGCACGCGCACGGGCGGAGCGGCCCACGGGACCTGTGTCCGCCGCCCGCCGTGGGAGGGACCGTCGGGCTCGGGTCTACTCGCGGGCTGGCTACCGTCGGGCCGTGATGCCCGAATGAGCGTTTGCCGATGCGGCGGCCCCTCCAGGGATCCTGAGGAGACCTCGGATGTACTGGTGAAGACGTGGCGCACCGCCCGGCGGTTGCACGCGCGGTCCGATCCGGCCGGTGCGGAAGCGGGCCCTTCTGGCGGAATTCGGACGTCGTTTTCCCGAGGAGCGCGTCGCGGGCCACCGTCGCCAGAGCGGCGGGCGGGGGGCCTGCCTGCGCGGAAGCTCACCACGTCGGAGGACCAGTGACGCACACGCACTGACGTGGAATCAGATGGCGTGGAACCGCCAGTCAGGCGTAACGGCCGCCGGAAGGGGGGATCCCGCGAGGGAACGGCACGGCGCAACTCCTGATGGGAGGACGCATGGCCTGGTATCCGGCGCCACCAAGTACGAGCTCCAGCCCGAGTCCGACTCGCAGCCTGCGATCCGGCTACCGGGCAGCGTGCCGCTCGAGGTACGCCGCTGCGGCACGCAGGAACTCCGGGCTGTCACGGAACTTCCCCAGTCCGTGGTTGCACGCGGTGCACAGCAGGCCGCGGACGCATTGGCCACAAGACTCGGCGGAGTCGGGACAGCAGGCGTGGTCATGATCAATGGACAGGGTGAGCCCGGTGGCGTCCGTCTGCTTGCAGATGGCGCACGCGCCCCCCTGGCTTGCCAGCATCTCCGCGTAGCGCCCGCGCGGCAGCCGGTACAGCGTCTTGCGCTGCGCGTCCCGCGCGCAGCCTCGGCAATGGCCCTGCAGACCGTCCTGGGCGCTGGCGTTCCGGTGGAACATGTCCAGGTGAAGCCAGACGAGGCAAGTGCGGCACTGCTTCTCCCCCCGCTCGTTCCGGTCGGTCGGCTTGGCCTCCCGCCGGTCCGGCAGCGGAGTCAGCTCGCGCCCCATGTTCCGTTGCCAGTTGTGGCTCGCGCACAGCCCCTTGCTGATGTACTTCCGCGTGCAACCGGGGAACTCACACCGCCGGGTCTCCGTGGCCGTGCCGGCATGGACGCGGCGCGGGGCCCCAGGGCCCGTATCTCCGTGGCGTTGCCACCGCTGGTAGTGCATGGCGCACCACCCTCGAGAGCGCACGCGTATGGGGCGGTTGCAGTCCTCGACAGTGCAGGTGAGTTCGTCCATGCCGATTCCCCCGAGATGATGTGCCCGAATCAAAAGGAGGCACCCTGATGGCTTGGTGCCCATTCGCTCAGAAGCTGGAGCTTCAGCCCGAAAGCGACCAGCAACCCGCCATCCGACCAACGCAGTTCATCCTCCACAGCGTTGCGGCGCCGTGGACGATCCAACGGATTTACGAGTACTGGCAGTCTACCAATCTTGAGAGTCACTTCGGCCTAGGCTACGACGGCAGCCTCGGCCAGTACATCGGCACGGAGACCCGCGCCGACGCCAACTACCAGGCCAACCGCCGCCCCGACGGAACCGGTGCCGTGTCGGTCGAGACCGCCAGCAACACCAGCGGGACCGACCCGTGGACGGACGAGCAGGTCGCCCAGCTCATCCGCGTCGGCGTATGGCTGCACCAGCACCACGGCGTCCCGCTCAGGATCTGCCGCACCCATGACGACCCCGGCTACGGCTACCACCGCCTCCACCCCGAGTGGGCCGTATCCGGCACCGCCTGCCCCGGCGACGCCCGCGTGAAGCAGTTCCGCGAGGTCGTGTTCCCCGGGATCGTCGCCCGCGCCACCGACACCGACCCGCCCCAGGAGCCGGACATGCCCATCGCGAAGCTGTACGAAGCGAACGCCATCGACGTCGAGCTGCCGTCCGGGATCTGGGTCCCTCTCGCCTTCAAGGACGCCGTCATCCACGCCGGGCCGCGCACCTTGATCGGCCCGGTGTACGTACAGCTCACCATCACGGGCGCCCCCGCCGGCAGTCGCGTGGACGGCCGGTTCTACGCCACCGAAGCCGACGGCTCCGGCAAGTCCGGATACGGCGACATCACCATCACGGGCGGCTCGGGCGGCCACCAGTTCCTCCACAACGCCGACGTGCCCGAGGGCAAGCACCTGCGGTTCGAGGTGTGTTTCACCACCCCGGACGGCAGCACCGCTCTGCTCACCCACCGTCTCGTCACCGGCGACTACTTGGCCGCCTGAGGGAGCGGACAGGGCTCCCGCGATTCGCCCGTTCGGCCGGTCCGGACGTGCCCTACCCGGGGACATGGGCGGAAATGGACCAGAGGCGTCAGCCACGTGACGCTCATGGCCCTGACGCAGGAGCTACGGATGACGAGCCCGCCGGAACCACCGCAGGAACCAGCGAGCCCTGCGAGCGAGGGCGCGCCGAAGGGCGGTGGACGGGTCGCCTCCACGGCCGGACGGATCACCAGGAAGGTGTCCTCGGCCGTCCTCATCGTCCTCGCGTGCATCCTCGTCCCGCTGTCCGTACTTACCGTCTGGGTGCACGACATCGCACTCGACACCGACCGGTACGTCGAGACGGTCGCTCCCCTGGCGAGCAATCCGGCGATCGAGGACGCGGCGGTGAACCGCGCGGTCCAGGCGGTGAACGTCCGCTTCGACGCCAAGCAGTTCACGACCAACGTCGCGGACTGGCTCCAGTCGCAGGGACTGCCTCCCACCGCCGCGCAAGCCGTCAAGGGCTTCGCTCCACAGCTGGAATCGGCCGTGGACAGTGCGGTCGAGAAGATCGCCCGCCGCTTCGTCGAGAGCGACAGGTTCGAGACGATCTGGACCGACATCAACCGCGCCGGCCACTCGGCCGTCGTCCACGCGCTCACCGGCAAGGGGCGAGGGGCCGTCGGCGTCGAGGAAGGGACCGTCACGCTCAGCGTCGGCACGGTCGTGGAGACCGTCAAGAAAGACCTTGTCGACGCGGGACTGCAGCCGGCCTCGAAGATTCCCGACGTCAACAAGACCCTGGTCCTCTTCAAGTCCGACAAGCTCGACCAAATCCAGGACGCCGCACACGCGCTCGATGTGCTCGGCAACTGGATGCCGATCATCACCGTGCTTCTCGGCGCGGCAGGTGTGCTGCTCGCCCATCACCGCAGACGTGCCCTGGCCAAGACCGCTCTCGGCGCCGCCGTGGCCTGCCTGATCGTGGCCATCGCCCTGGTGATCGCCCGTCGCTACTACCTCGACCACCTGCCCAACCAGGTGCAGTCCGATGCCGCCGCCGCGGCGGTCTTCGACACCCTGCTGCGCTTCCTTCGCGTCACCCTGCGCACCGTGATCGTGCTCGGCGTGATCATCGCTCTCGGCGCCTATCTGATCGGACCCGGACGGCTGCCCCGCGCCGTGCGGGGCACGGCCGAGCGCACCGCCGACTCCGTGGCCCGCTGGGGCGGCACCCACGGAGTGAACACCGGCCCCGTGGGCACCTGGACGAACAAGTACCGCCGCTGGATCAATCTCGGGGTGCTTCTCCTGCTGGCCCTGATCTTCGCCCTGTGGAACCACCCGACCGTGCTGACCGTGCTGCTCCTCGTACTGATCCTGCTCGCGGTCCTCGCCGTGATCTCCCTGCTGGCCGCGACGGGCCGGAACCGGGCCGTCCCCGCGGGCGGTGGTGATCCCCTGCCTGGCGATCACTAACCGCCGCGGTCAAGATTGACGTGTTCCTTCGAGTGCCGTCGGCACGACGTCCGCCCGCGCCGACCGGCACGCTCCGTCCGGTTGGCAGGACACAGCAGCCGACAGCCAGATGGTGGTCGCCATGCCCCCCAGCTCCACAGGATCACAGCTGACTCCGGCCGGTGACCCCCTGTTGGCCGCGAAATTCTCCGTACCCGTGATTCCCGGGACGTTCGTACGCCGCAAGCGCCTGCTGGACCGTCTCACCGAGGGAACGGCGGGACCGCTCACCCTGATCACAGGCCCCGCCGGCGCCGGGAAGACCGTGCTCGCCGCCTCTTGGGCGGCCAGGGCGGCGGCAGCGCACCCCGTCGTGTGGCTGACCCTGGAGGACGACAACAGCGCTCCCGGCGTGTTCTGGACCTACGTCCTCGAAGCCTTCAGACATCACCCGGTGACGCTGTCGGCCGTCGTGGGCTCCCCGGCCCGCGCCGACAGCGTCGACCATTCTCTGCTGGTCCGTTTCGCCTCCGCGCTGGCCCGGCTGCCCGAGCCGGTGGTTCTCGTACTCGACGGCCTCGACCGGGTACCCGACCGCGAGGTGGCCTCGGGCCTGGACTTCGTCCTGCGGCACGCGGGGCCGCAGCTGCGCCTTGTGCTGATCAGCCGGGTCGACCCGCTGCTTCCCCTGCACCGCCATCGCGCCGAGGGCAGCATCTGCGAGATCCGGGGCGCGGACCTGGCGTTCACCCGCCACGAGACCGCGACACTGCTGCGGCGGCACGGCCTCGTCCCGTCGGCGGAGACCGCCGACACCCTCACCCGGCGGACCGAGGGCTGGGCTGCCGGACTGCGGCTGTGTGCCCTGGCCATGCAGCAGACCGACGATCCGGCCGGCTTCGCCCGCTCGTTCGCCCTGTCCCAAAGTGCCGTTGCCGACTATCTGCTCGCCGAGGTCGTCGACGCCCAGCCCGCCGCCACCCAGGACCTGCTGGTGCGCACGAGCATCCTGGACCGGGTGCACCCTCGGCTGGCGAACCTGCTGACCGGACGCGAGGACGCCGAGGGGATCCTGGCCGCTCTCACCCACGCCAACGCCTTCGTGGAGCCGATCGGCAACACCCCCTGGTGCCGCTTCCACCCGCTGTTCGTCGAGGTTCTCCAGACGTATCTGCGCAGCCACCAGCCGGGCCTCGAACCGAAGCTGCACCGGCTCGCGGCCCACTGGTTCTCCGAAACCGGCCTGATCGTCGAGGCCGCGGAACACGCGGCCGCCGCCGGGGACTGGGAGCACGCCGCCTCCCTGGTCCTCGACCACGTCGCCCTCTGCGGCCCGCTCAACGGCCCGGACACCCACCGAATGGAACGGCTCTTCGCGGGCATGCCCGCCGACATCCCGGAAGCCTCCCCCTGGCTCCGGCAGCTGCTCGCACACCGGCCCGAGCCCGTCGACGGCCACCCGCCCGAGCCGGTCAACGGCGTGCCGCACCCGGACGGCGGCCCCGCGCACCCGGCTCCCGTCGAGAGGCTCAGCGACCGCGAATGCGATGTGCTGCGGCAGGCGGCACAGATGATGTCGACCGAAGAAATCGCCTCAGAGCTGTACGTATCCGTCAATACGGTCAAGACTCATCTCAGGAGCATCTATCGCAAGTTGTCAGTTTCCCGGCGCCGCGACGCGGTCCGCCGGGCAAAGGAGTTCCACCTGCTCTGAGCGGCGACCGCGCGCTCACCTCCTCCGGGTGATGCCGCGCCCCTCGCACCTCGGACAGCATGCAGGAAAGACGATCCCCCGAGGACCGATGGGGAGTGCGGGCATGCGTTACGAGTTCCGCGTCACCGGCCGCCTGTCCAGGCCCATCGCAGAGGCCTTCCCCGAGCTGGAGGAAGTCGCCGCCGCGCCGCAGACGCTGCTCTTCGGCCCCGTCACCGACGAGGCGCATCTGTACGGACTGCTCATGCGCTTCCAGGACTTGGGCCTGCACATGGTGGAGATGCGCCGACTGCCGGACTGACCGGTTCCCCCAGAGCGGCAAGGAGTGCGCGATGACAGCCACGACACCGGGCGAGCAGACGACACCGGGCCCTCGTACGACACCGGGCGAGCACCTGACAGCCCAAGAGCGGGCCGCCATCGGCAAGGCTGCCCGCGCCCGGGTTCCACGATCCAGCCATGCCGAGTTCGATCCGCCGTCGGACCGGACCGGACCCGTCGAGATCATCGAGCGCCAGTCCGCCACGCGCGTCCCGGAGCTCGTGCCCATCCGCTACGGCCGGATGACGGAATCACCGTTCCGCTTCTATCGCGGCGCCGCCGCGATCATGGCCTCCGACCTGGGCGCCGCGCCCCACACCGGGATCTACTCCCAGCTCTGCGGGGACGCACACCTGCTGAACTTCCGGCTGCTCGCCTCCCCCGAACGGCATCTGGTCTTCGACATCAACGACTTCGACGAGACGCTGCCGGGCCCGTGGGAGTGGGACGTCAAACGGCTCACGGCCAGTCTCGTGATCGCCGGCCGCGCCAACGGCTTCTCGGCCAAGCATCGCGGCAGCGTCGTACGGGGCACGGTGCGGGCGTACCGGGACGCGATGCGCGGCTTCGCCGGGATTGGCAACCTCGATGTCTGGTACACCCAGGCCGACACCGAGCAGCTCCGCGGGCTCATGCCCGAGTCGCTGGGCAAGAACGCCCGCGAAAGGATGTCCGAGGCACTGACCACCGCCCGCACCCGCGACGCTCAGCAAGCGTTCAGGAAGCTCACGAGCGTCGTCGACGGCAACCGCCGGATCACGGCCGACCCGCCGTTGATCGTGCCGCTGCAGGATCTGCTCCCCGACGTCGAGCGCCATGTGCTGGAGCAGGAGCTACGTCTGCTCATCCAGCGGTACGGCACCACCCTCGCGTCCGACCGGCGGCATCTGCTCGAGCAGTTCCGGATGGTCGACATCGCCCGCAAGGTGGTCGGAGTCGGCAGCGTGGGCACCCGCTGCTGGGTGCTGCTCATGCTCGGCAGGGACGACGAGGACCCGCTGCTGCTGCAGGCCAAGGAGGCCGACCAGTCGGTGCTCGCCCCGTACGCCGGTGCCGGCCAGTACGAGAACCAGGGCGAGCGTGTGGTGTCCGGGCAGCGGCTCATGCAGGCCGCCGGCGACATCTTCCTCGGCTGGGAGCACGTCACGGGCATGGACGGTCTGGAGCGCGACTTCTACGTCCGCCAGCTGCGCGACTGGAAGGGCATCGCCCGGCCCGAGCTCATGGACGCGAACCAGATGGAGTTCTTCGGCACGCTCTGCGGTATCACGCTGGCCCGCGCCCACGCCCGCTCCGGCGACCGGATCGCCATCGCCGCCTACCTCGGCAGCAACGACTCCTTCGACCGGGCGCTGGCAGAGTTCGCCGAGCTCTACGCCGACCAGAACGAGCGCGATTTCCAGGCCCTGACCGAGGCTGTGCGCACGGGACGGGTCACCGCGGAGACCGCCTGATCCGGGTCGGCAAGTCCTACGGATTCACCCGTGACGGGTGAGGGCTCGCGGGGGGAAACGAGGAGTCTGGAAGCAAGCGGACCCCTGGGGTCCGAAAGCGAGGCAGGAGGAGAGCTATGGCTGGCGATCTGGTCCTGGCGTACGACTATCCCGTGCTGGGCGCCTTCTGGACCATCATGTGGATCTTCCTCTGGATCATCTGGCTGATGCTCCTGTTCCGGGTCATCATCGACATCTTCCGTGACAGCGAGATGAGCGGATGGGCCAAGACGGCGTGGCTGCTCTTCGTAGTGATCGTCCCGTTCCTCGGCGTGCTGGTGTACGTGATCGCCCGGGGCAGCCAGATGGGCAATCGCGAGATCAAGCACGCGCAGGAACAGCAGGCAGCCGTGGACACCTACATCCGGGAGACGGCCGCGGATGCCGGGGGCACCAAGAGCCAGGCGGACGAGCTCGCCAAGCTGTCCGAGCTCAAGGCCAGGGGTGATCTGTCCGAGGCCGAGTTCCAGGCCGCCAAGGAGAAGATCCTGCACTGACCCCCTCCGGACTACGTGACCGATCTCAGGAGTACGGGAGTAGAGGAAACGTCATGACACAGACAATTCACCGCTCCGAGGGAGCACAAGCGGCAGCCAGCGGGCTCGTCGTGTTCGCCGCGGTCATGCTGATCATCACCGGTGTCATGGACCTCTTCCGAGGCATCATGGGCATCGCCGAGGACGACATCTTCGTACGGACACCGAACTACACGTTCCAGTACGACGTGACCGGCTGGGGCTGGTGGCACCTGATCCTCGGAGCCGTAGCCATCCTCGTGGGTATCAGCCTGTTCAGGGCCCCGCTCTGGGCACGGATCATCGGCATCGCGATCGCGGGAATGCTCATCATCATCAACTTCCTGTCGCTGCCGTACTACCCGGTCTGGTCGGTCATCTGCATCGCCCTGTACGCGTTCGTCATCTGGGCGCTGTGCGTCGTGAAACGGGACACGATGACCGGCTGACGGCGGGAGCGGGAGCGGACAACGCCCTGCGACAACAGCCGGGAGCGCCGCGGCGCCCCGACCGGTGGAGACCGGTCGGGGCGCCGCGTGTGAGGGCAGGCCGCCTCCGAGGGGCACGGCCGTCGATGCCGCCGTATGGCCGTACTCGATGTGCCCAGGGGATGGGTGGCTGTTTTCGTCGTAGGGGTGGCGCCCCGGCCGAGCGGGCGCCTCGACTCCGTTGGAGATTTCATGCGCAAGGCAGTCCTCGCGGTGGCGCTCACCGCTGCCCTGTCCACCGCCGCTCCCGCCCTGGCCGCCGACGCCGACCTCGGTGAGAGCAGCCAAGGTCTGAAGGTGACCGGGCTGACGAGCGACCAGCGTCTGGTGCAGTTCCGCACCAGCAGACCCGGCTCGGTCACCTCGATCGGAACTGTCACCGGCCTGCAGGGCGACACAGCTCTGGTCGGCATCGACTACCGCGTCCAGAACGGCCTGCTCTACGGCGTCGGCAACGCCGGCGGCG
Organism: Streptomyces sp. NBC_00885; assembly: GCF_045207475.1. Lineage (NCBI taxonomy): Bacteria > Bacillati > Actinomycetota > Actinomycetes > Kitasatosporales > Streptomycetaceae > Streptomyces > Streptomyces sp. NBC_00885. The sequence goes on along the minus strand of NZ_CP108796.1, from coordinate 4,437,008 downwards.
TCTACACCCTCGACACCTCGAACGCCGTGGCGACTCAGGTGTCCCAGCTGAGCATCGCCCTTCAAGGCGCCTTCTTCGGGGTGGACTTCAACCCGGCCGCAGACCGGCTGCGGATCATCAGCGACACCGGGCAGAACCTGCGCCACAACGTCAACGTCGCCATCGGCGGCACCGTCGCCGACACCGACCTCACCAACCCACCTGCCCTTGGACCGGCCCTCGGCGTGACCGGGGCCGCCTACACCAACAACGACCTCGACGCGGCCACAGCCACCAGTCTGTTCGACATCGACACCACCAACGACCGGGTCTCGCTGCAGTCCCCCGCCAACTCCGGCACCCTCTCCCCCACCGGAAGCCTCGGGGTGGACGCCGGGCCCAGCGCGGGCTTCGACATCTACTTCTCGTCCAAGGTGGGCAGCAACCGAGGCTTCGCCGCCCTCGCCACCAACGGCTCCTACCGTTTCTACGAGGTCAACCCGCTCACCGGGGCGGCCACCGACGCCGGCGCCTTCCCCTCCAACCGCCAGGTCTTCGACGTCGCCCTGCCCCTCAATCAGTGGTAGTCCGCCCCATCGGCACCGGGTGAGGCGCAACCGCACGCACGGCAACGCACCCGGTGTTCCGCCCGCCCGCACAGAGTCAGCCGGGCCGGCAAACGCCGCAATCGGGCTGCGCAACGAGATCAGCCCCAGGTCAGATGGCTCTGACCTGGGGCTCAGCTGTAGGCCGTGTGGGACTCGAACCCACAACCAACGGATTAAAAGTCCGCTGCTCTGCCAATTGAGCTAACGGCCCTCGGCACAACATCCCTGAGCATAGCCGGACGGGACCGGTGAGCCGATCGGGTATCGGATCACCGGCCCCGTCGAGGTGCCGCGGCAGGTCACCGACGGGACGTCTCGCGGGCGATGGTCCGAGGGTGGTTGCGGTTGAGGAACCAGTGGCGGGCCGAGGCCAGCCACCAGGCGGCGGCGAAGCCCAGGACGGCCAGCACCGCGACCGGGGCGTAGTTGAACGTCTCCCAAGTGACCGGGGAGACCTGCGGCAGCATAAAGAGCACCGTGATCACCGCGACCCAGATCACCGCCACGATGCCGATCGGGCGGGACCAGCGGCCCAGGTGCCAGGGGCCGCGTTCGAAGCTGTCTCCGCGCAGCAGCCGCAGCAGGGTGGGAATCACGTAGGCGATGTAGAGGCCGATGACCGCGATCGAGGTCACAGCGGCGTACGCGGTGACATTGATCAGATACGGCAGACCGAGGACCAGCGCCCCGATCGCCGCGAGCCAGACCGCGGCGACGGGCGTACGGGTCCGGGGGCTGACTGTGTGCCAGACGTGCGAGAACGGCAGGGCACCGTCCCTGGAGAAGGCGTAGATCATGCGGCTGTTCGCGGTGACGGACGCCATACCGCAGAAGAGCTGCGCGCCGATGACGACCAGGAGCAGCAGCTTCCCGGCGGTCGCACCGAGAGCGTCCAGCAGGATCTGGGCCGGCGGCGCTCCCGTCGGAGAGGTGAGGGCTCCTTCGTACGACTGGATGGCGAAGGTGAAGCCGAGCAGCAGGACGAAGCCCGCGATCCACGAGGTCCAGATGGACTGGACGATGCCGCGCGGTCCTGCGGTCGCGGCGTCATGGGTTTCCTCGGTCATATGGGCCGAGGCGTCGTAGCCGGTGAAGGTGTACTGGGCCATCAGCAGCCCGATGAGGACGACGTAGATGCCGCTGCCCCAGCCGGTGTTGTTGACGAACTTCGTGAACACGAAGGACGCCGACTGGTGCGAGTCGGGGGCGAAGGTGAGCGCGCCGACGATCACCGCGACGCCCAGCACATGCCACCAGACGCTGACGTTGTTGAGGATCGCGACGATGCGTACGCCGAAGGTGTTGAGGAGGCCGTGCAGCATCAGGATCGCGGCGAACAGCAGGATCGTCCGGCCCGGCGTGACCTCGAAGTCGAACTGGAGATTGAGGTACGCGCCGAGGAAGGAGGCGGCGCCGAAGTCGATGCCCGCCGTGACGGCGACTTGGCCGAGGACGTTGAACCAGCCCGTGAACCAGGCCCAGGCGGCCGCGCTGCGCGGCGGTGCCAGCCGGTGGGCCCAGAAGTACAGGCCCGCGGAGGTCGGGTACGCCGAGCAGATCTCGGCCATCGCCAGGCCGACGAACAGGGTCATCAGGCCGACGGCGACCCAGCCCCAGGTGATCACGGCCGGGCCGCCGGTGTTCATGCCGAAGAGGTAGAGGGTGAGACAGCCGGAGAGGACCGAGATGATGGTGAACGAGACGGCGTAGTTGGAGAACGCCGACATCCGGCGGGCGAGGACCTGGGTGTAGCCGAGCTGGGCCAGGCGCTCCTCGTCGGAGCCGACGGAGGGTGGTGTGAGGGCGGCTTCGGGAACGGGTGCTGTTGGCGGGGGGCCTCCCGCAGTGGCGTCATCTGTCATGCCCCCAGCAATTCCCTTGCCGGGGGCACCACATGCGCCACCTGTGGCCTAAAACAGCGCCCGGTAGTACTGCCAGCCGCTTCCGATCTGTTCCGTGGAGCCGAACGAGCCCCTGCCGTCGCCCCTGTTGCGCAGCAGCTTGCCGTTCGTGTCGCGGGAGAGCAGATCGCCCACACCGTCGCCCGTGATGTCACCGACCGCGATGATGTCCGTGCGCCCCGCGCCCCAGTTGCTGAAAACCAGCGTCCGCGGCTTGAACGAGCCCGTCCCCGTCCCGTCGTAGCGCCACAGCTCACCGCCCGCGTCACGCGCCAGCAGATCGCCGATGCCGTCGCCGGTGAAGTCGTCGGCGCCGATGATTTTCCAGCCCTTCCAGCCCGAGCCGACCTTCACGGCCGGCTCGAAACCGGCACGCGCATTGCCCCGGTAGAGGAAGAGATAGCCGGTGGCCGCCTGGCGTACGAGCAGATCGGGACGGCCGTCCCCGCTGAAGTCGTCGGAGGCGGCGAAGGCGTCAAATCCGTTCCAGTCCTTGCCCATCAGCTGGAGCGGCTCTTTCGGGTCGATGGGGTTGCTGCCGCCGCCCGCACGGTAGAGGGTGCCGTCGGGGGTGCGGATCAGGACATTGCTGCGCGGGTTGTCGGTGTTCGATCCGTACGGGATGAGACGTGTGCGCGGGTCCCATCCGATGGTGGCCCAGGAGCGGGCGCCGCCCCGCGGGTGGTGTACGGCCGCCTTGCCCGTCGTCGTCATCGAGTAGAACTCGCCGTAGCCGTCGGCGTTCATGTCCCGGAAGGCCGAGGCGCCGTTGACGAGCCGCAGGGATCCGGGCGTCCACGACTCGCCCGTGCCGTCGGCCGGCCGCACGGTCATCTCCCACTGGTACGGGCCGCTGATCCTGTCCTTCGGATCCCAGTCCCGGGCATCCCACTGGGCACTTACGAGCGCGGCGGACCGTTGCGTTCTGGTCTCGTTCACCAGGACGCCCCTGCGCCAGTCCTTGACAGTGAAGGTCCGGGTGGCGGGCGGCCGGTTCAGCAGCATCTTCGCCCTCCAGGGCCAGTGCAGGTCGTCGGCGGTGGCCGGGGCGGACACGTCGAGGGCGTGGAAGTCGCCGCGCGGCACGGTCACCGGCCTGATGTGGATACGGCCCTCGGTGTCCGTGTACGCGACATGACCGCCGTACTTGTCGACGCTCCACCTGCCCGCCCCCGGCGCCGCCCTGTCCGCAAGCGTCGTGGTGACCGGCTGCTCGCGGGCACCGCCGTGGAAGTCGGTCATGGTCAACGCCCCGGTCCCGTCGTCCTGTTGGACCACGAATCCGTCGCCGAGTTTCGCGGACCTGGAGTACGGCACGCTGATGATCTGCGGGAAGCTGACGCCGGAGTCCCAGATCCAGGACTTCGCGGCGCCGTCACAGCGCCAGTAGAACCAGCGGCCGACCTTCTGCAGCTCGTCCGGCGTACAGCTCAGGCCGGTGGCCTGGTCGTACGGAGCGTCGGTCCTGCGGGCCAGGTCGTACCACCTCAGCCACCCGGGGTTGCTGCCCGGCGTCCACATGGTGCTGCCCCAGATGGCGACGGCACTGACCGGACGCGTGGTGAGGACCGTGGGCAGTTCGTCGTCGAAGGTGGCGACGTACTGCCTGCCCGTACTCGGCTCGTCGACCGCGAAGAACCGCCCCTCCGCGGCCACCATCCGCTGCTCCGTGCCGAGCTGCCCGACGGTGATGGTGTCGTACGACGTCCCCTCACCCGAGACGCTGTGATTGGCCCCGCTCGGATTGGTGTACGCGAACCGGCCGTCCCCGAGCGCATGGACCAGCGGGCCGAACTCCGGGTAGCCGTCCCACACATCGGCAATGTCAGTCCACCGCGGCCCGGGCTCCGGGGTGCCGGTGACGGCGAGGTCGTACGCATACAGCCTGCGCACGGCCTCCGGATCGACCCGGGCCACGACTCCGAGCCGCCCGCCGCCCAGCGCGATGCGCTCGGGGACGGCGGGCCTGCCCCGGTAGGTCCCCAGATCGATGACGACCTCTTGCGGCTCGCTCTGCCCGGCGGCGACGGCGACACCGCCGGGAGCCAGCCCGAGACCGCCGGCGATGAGGGCGGCGACGGCCCCGAGCACGAGGCTGCGTCTGGTACGTGCGGCGGTGCGGGTCATGCGTACCCCCCTGGCGCGGCTCAGCGTCCTGGAAGGTACGACTGCCCGAAGTGCCCGCTGGTTGTACCCATATGAGTGACTGCCGGTTTCAGTCCGCTGCGATCAGTAGATCGCCGTGTACCGCTGCCAGCCGGACCCGATCTGCACGGTGCCCCGGAACGATCCCTTTCCGTCGCCGCTGTTGCGCAGCAGCCGACCCGCCGTGTCCCGGGAGACGAGATCATTCCTGCCGTCCCCGTCGAGGTCCCCGACGCCGACGAAGGCGTTGCGCCCGGCCCCCCAGTCCCTGAAGACCAGCACGCGGGGCTTGAGCGTCCCGGTCCCCGTGGCGCGCCGGAGGATCGAGCGATGACTCATTCGGTTCCTTCTGAGTTCTCTCCGGACGACGTGTCATGTGCGGACGGGAGTTGACACCGTCCGGGCCCGCGTCAGCTGAGCGACACGTACTTCTTCCAGTTGGAGGCGGTGAGCAGCTTGGGCGCCACGAAACTGCCCTTGTTGTTGACGTTGTAGAGATAGGCCGCGCCCGCGGACGTGCGCCCGATGATGTCCTGGCGGCCGTCGTGGTCGGAGTCGCCCGACGCGACAATGGCGTTGAAGGCCTTCCAGCCCGCGCCCGCCTTCGTACGCGGAAGGAAGCCGCCTGCGCCATTGCCCCGGTACAGCCACAGGTCACCGGCCGCGTCGCGAACGAGCAGATCCGCCCGACCGTCGCCCGACAGGTCGCTGCGGCCGACGATGAGGTTGTACTGCCCCCAGCCGACACCGATCTTCTTCCGGACACCGAGACCGCCGGTCCCAGTGCCGGGGTGCATCCAGAGATAGCCATAGGCGTCACGCCCGACGACATCGGGCTGGCCGTCACCGGACAGGTCGCGGACCGCGAGCAGCTTGTTGTAGCGGTTCCAGCCGGTGCCAAGGCTCACGCGGGCACCGGGATTGTGCGAGACGTCGTACGGAATCCGGTACAGCGTGCCGTTGTTGTGGCGGACGAGAAGGTCGGTGTACCCGTTGCGGTTGAGGTCACCGCCCAGGGTCACGAAATTCTCGAACGGCAGATACATGAAGCCGCTGTTGTCGACATTGTTGGCCCATGCGTATTCGGGAGTGAGGGTGTCGATCATGTCCTCCGGCTCCCGCCCGAAGATGGACCCGCTGTCGCGGTACTCGATGTCGACGTCACGGGTCCAGCTCTCGACGACCGCCCGGTAGGTGGGGATCGCGGTGTAGAGCCGTACGCCGTTCTGCACGCAGCCGCTGGTGCTGGTCGCCGAAACCGCGATGAGTTTGCCGCCCGCGACCAGTGCGCCTCCGGCGTCTCCGAAGCACTGGTCCGCCGCCGGGACCGGCGCGGCATCCGGGGCAGGGGAGGTGCAGATGGTGCCCTGGGGCAGGCTTCTGCCGAGCAGCGCGGCGCAGTCGGACCCGGCGCGCACCACTACCTGCTCGCTGTGACGCACCCGGACGGACTCCTGCGCGTCGGTGCCCGTCCATGAGTAGAAGGTCGCCTTTGACCCCGCGGTGTACAGATACGTGTCGGAAGGACCCGCGAGAACGGCCCGCCCCGCCGATGGCGGATTCTGGTCGTAGAAGACCGAGACCCCGGCCTGGCGGGTGGTGGCGTTGAACTGCGGGTGCGAACGGTAGCGGGTGAACCCTGCCGTACCACCGGTCATCTTCCCGGCCGAGTCGTACTCCCACACCCCGTCGTTCTTCGACATCCCGGTGAAGCAGTCAGGTGTGGCGAGGGTCCGGGTCGGCGAGAGATAGATGCCGGTGCAAGAGTGACGGGCGTCCGACTCACCGTCCTGGAAGTTCAGCGGCACGAGCCATGTCGGTACGGTCGCCGCCGCAGCCGAGGCGCCGGGCGCAGCGGCTGCGGGCGGCGTGAGGGCTATGAGTCCGGCCAGCAGGGCTCCGGTCAGTACGCCGGTGCCCAGCCGTCCGGCAGTGCATGCACGCAGGAGCGCATGACGCTTCAAGAAGGTCCCTCCCCAGGAGCCTGAAAATGGCAGGGGAAAGACACGGCGGCTCACGGCCGTCGAAAAATTTGGGCCGGGCTCCCCTTGCCGTGCCCCCCACCGCAAGTAGGCGGATCGTAACAGCAGCCACACAGGCAACGGAAGGTGGATTCGAACCCGTTCAAAGCGACAGGGCCCGCACAACACCGAAGTGTCGTACGGGCCCTGTCAGCAGGTCAGGCTCAGTGAGCCGTCAGCCGGTCAGCCGTTGCGCTTCCAGCGCGGCTTGTCGTCGCGCCGCCCGAAGGAACCGGTGTTCGTGCCGGTGCCGGTGCCCCCACGGTGGTCGTCACGACGGCCGTACGGCCGGTCGCCGCCACCGGAGCGGAAGCCGCCCGCGGGGCGGTCGTCGCGGCGGTCGCGGTTGAACGGGCGGTCGCTGCCCCGGTGGCCCGAGGGGCGGTCGTCGCGGCGGAAGCCGCCACGCTCGTCACGGTTGAAGCCGCCACGGTCGTCGCGACGGTCGTTGCCGCCGGAGCGGAAGCCGCCCGAGGGACGGTCGTTGCCACCGGAACGGAAGCCACCGGACGGACGGTCGTTGTCGCGGCGGAAGCCACCGGACGGGCGCTCGTCACGACGCTCGAAGGAACGGCCACCACGGTCGTCACGACGGTCGTTGCCACCGGAGCGGAAGCCGCCCGACGGACGGTCGTTGTCGCGGCGGAAACCACCGGACGGACGGTCATCGCGACGCTCGAAGGAACGGCCACCACGGTCGTCACGACGGTCGTTGCCACCGGAGCGGAAGCCGCCCGACGGACGGTCGTTGTCCCGACGGAAGCCACCACGGTCGCCGCCCCGCTCGCCGCCACGGCGCTCGAAGTTGCCCCGGTCGTCGCGGCGCTCGAACGCCGGACGCTCGTCGCGGCGCTCCGCCGACTGCTCCGGCACCGAAGCCGCAACCTCGGCAGCGACCTCCGCCTCGGCGACGGCCTGCACCTCGGCGACCGCGGTCTCCGGGTCGTCGCCCCGCTCGCGCGCCGCGCGCGCCACCAGGCGGTCGGCCTCCTCACGGAGTTCGGCCGCGCGGCGCTGCACGCGCTCCAGCTGCTTGGTCAGGTCGACGACCTCGCGCTCGGCCTGCTTGGCGGCGTTGTTCGCGGAGTCGGCCTGGACCTCGGTCAGCGAACGGGCGCCGGTGATCTCGGCGACCTCCGGGTCGAACGCGCCGGCACCGGCGACGATGTGGCGCGAGGCGTCGACGCCCGCGTCCTCCATCAGACGGAAGATCTGGCGGCGCTGGTGCGGCAGGGACAGCGACACGACCGTGCCGGACTTGCCGGCGCGGGCGGTACGGCCCGAGCGGTGCAGGTAGTCCTTGTGGTCGCCGGCCGGGTCCACGTTCAGGACCAGGTCGATGCCGTCGACGTGGATACCGCGGGCGGCGACGTCGGTCGCGACGAGCGCGTTGACGTAGCCCTTCTTGAAGTCGTCGAGGACGCGCGTACGGGCGCCCTGCGTCATGCCGCCGTGCAGTGCGTCGGCCTTGACGCCCGAGTCCTGCAGCTGCTCGGCGATACGGTCCGCGCCCAGCTGGGTGCGGACAAAGATGATGGTGCGGCCCTTGCGGGCGGCGATCGCCGCGGTGACCGGCGCCTTGTCCTTCGGCTTCACGACGAGCACGTGGTGCGTCATGGTCGTGACGTTGCCCTGGGCGCTGTCGACCTCGTGGCTGACCGGGTCGACGAGGTAGCGGCGCACCAGCGTGCCGATCTCGTTCTCCATGGTGGCGGAGAAGAGCATCCGCTGGCCGCCGGCCGGGATCTGGTCGAACAGCTCGGTGACCTCGGGCAGGAAGCCCAGGTCGGACATCTGGTCGGCCTCGTCGAGGACGGCGACCTGGACGTTCTCGAGCGAGCAGGCGCCGCGGTTGATGATGTCGCGCAGTCGGCCCGGGGTGGCGACGAGGACGTCGACGCCGCGCTCGAGCGCGTAGATCTGGTTGCCCATGGACGTACCGCCGCAGACGACCTTCATCTTCAGGCCGAGTACATCGCCGTACGGCTGCAGCGCGTCCGCGACCTGCATCGCGAGCTCACGGGTCGGGGTGAGGATGACCGCGCGGGGCTTCTTCTTCTCAGTGTGGCCGCCGGCCAGCGTGGCCAGCGTCGGCAGGCCGAAGGAGAGGGTCTTGCCGGAGCCGGTACGGCCGCGGCCGAGGATGTCCTTGCCGGCCAGGGCGTCCGGGATGGTCGCGGCCTGGATCGGGAAGGGGACGGTCACACCGTTCTGCGCGAGCTTGCGGACGACGCCCTCGGGCAGGCCCAGCTCGGCGAAGGTGACGGTCGGCTCGGCGGTCTCGGTGTCGGCGACCGCGTCGGACTCGACAGCCTCTACGGCGTCGGGGGCGTCTACGGCTTCGGCAGCGGAAGCCGCCACGGCCTGGTCGTTCTCGGGCATGACGGCGTGATCAGTACTGAAAGTGGACATGCGAAATGCGAAACCTTCCGGAGTCTCGGCACGCGCCCAAACTCCGTGAATCGCAAATTCGACCGCCTCAATGCGGTCAGCCACGGCAAGGGAGAGTACGCGCCACGCGGCGCTCTTCTGTGTCGGCGCCGGGCAATGGGATCAAACGATCTATAACCATACGCACCCTCCCCCGCAAATGGCAAACCACGTCCGAGTGACTCCGGTTACACAGGCATCCGGACGCCCCCTACATGGGTCCCACCTGCGGAGACGCCGTCGGTTCGCTCCGCATCCTCCACCTCTTTGCCGCCCACATCGCGCCCGCGCGCACCTCCGGGGCCGACGACGCCGAGGGCGGGTCGGTGGGCTCGCTCGGCGGCGGCGTGGGGCTCTCCGGTGGCGGCTCGGACGGCGACGGCTGCGGGGGCGACGGCGGTTCGGACGGGGACACCCCGCCGCGCGTCGGCTGCGGCAGCCCCGGCGGCTTGGGCCCGGGCCCGCCCCGCGTCGGCTTCGCCGCGGGCCCCACCGAGGCGCTCGGCTTCGGCGATGCCCCCTTGCCGTCCGCGCCCTTGCCTCCGGGAGTGTCCGAGCCGTCGCGCCCTCCGCCGCCATGCCGCCCGCCCGGCGCGGCGTGCCCGCCGTCCGAATCGGCGACCGTCCCGTTCCGGTCCGCGGTCGAACGGGGCGCCGGCTTCCCGCCCTCGTCGTCGCTCACGCTCATACAGCCTGCCGAGGCTGCGACCGCCAGCGAAGCGGCGATCCACACAGCCAAACGGCCTGGGGCGGACAACTGGCGCACGAGCAGCACCTCCGGAGCACGGGAATCGAGACGGGTCCCACTGCCCAACTCCCCGTGCCCCACAAGGGACACGCCCCGCGCTACAAGGCCGGCACCCCCGAGGCGCCCCCCTGGGCCACCTGCCCGGGCGCCAACTCCGCGCCCAGGCACACCGATCCGGGCCCCACCAGCAGCGACGCACCCGTATTCGCGGCCGCTGGAAAGGGCCGGCCTCCCTCGGCCCGCCACGGAATCTCATACGAAAATGTGGAGCACCAGTTCACTTGGCGACCGTCCGCGTCACGACCGTCCGCGTCGCCGAGGCTCCCAGCCACACCGCGCCCAGGGCCCCCACGACCGTCCCCGCCGCACACGCGAACGCCGTGCCCGCCTCCTCGCGTTCGAGGAGCTTGTAGAAGTCCAGCGCGTACGCCGAGAAGGTGGTGAAGCCGCCGAGTACCCCCACGCCGAGGAACGGCCGCACCAGCGGATGCGCGGGCCTGCCGCCCCGGCCACCCCGCCCGATCAGGACCATCAGCACTCCGATCAGCGCGCAGCCGACGACATTCACCCAGAAGACGGTCCACGGGAACGCGCCCGGCGCCGCCGGCCACAGCAGCGTTGCCCCATACCGCGCCAGCGATCCCGCCACGCCGCCCGCCGAGATGACGGCGAGCACGAGCCATGTGCGCCTGCCCGCGGCCCCGTCGCGCTGCGCGGGCACATGGAGATCGACATCCGGATCGACGGCCTCGGAGGACGGGCGGTGCAGGTGGTCCGGGCGGTGCGGGTGGTCCGGGTGGTCCGGGTGGCTCATCCGTAGCCCAGTGCGTGCAGCCGCTCGTCGTCGATCCCGAAGTGATGGGCGATCTCGTGCACGACGGTGATCTCCGTCTCCTCGACCACCTCCTCGCGGGACTCGCAGATCCGCAGCGTCGGCCCGCGGTAGATGGTGATCCGGTCCGGCAGCACGCCCGCGTACCACTCGCCGCGGTCGGTGAGCGGAGTCCCCTCGTAGAGCCCGAGCAGCTCGGGGTCGTCGGGGGCGGGCTCGTCCTCGACGAACACCGCGACGTTGTCCATCAGCCGCGTCAGCTCCGGTGGGATCCTGTCCAGGGCCTCGGCGACCAGTTCCTCGAACTCCTCGCGCGTCATCTCCAGCACGTGGCCATTGTCACGTACGCCGACCGGGCGGTCGCCCCGGCATGGCCGCCCGCCGGACTGGGCATACGGGACCAATGGCCCGCGAAGCCCCCGAACCGCTCCGATCGATCCGCGCAGCGCTCACCTCGATCCGCGCACCGCACACCCGGCTCCAGCGCCTCTACCGCTCACGCAACACCGGCCCCACCAGCACCCTGGTCCACAGCCCGCACCCCTGGACGCGCGCCCTCGGCCTCACCGCCGTGGTCCTTCTCGGCGCCTGGCTCGGCCTCCTGATCGTCGGCAGCGTCCGCACACCGGTCGGCCCGATGGACACGACCATGACCCTGCGCCCGTCCCTCTCCGGCGGAACGAAGATCAACGTCTCGCCGCTGGGGGCGCTGGAGCTCGACTCGCATGTCGCCCCCGTCCGCCTCGACGTCGATGTCGACCGGCTCGACCCGGTCCGCTCCCAGGCCCTTGTCGAACACCCCGAGCGCCTCTCCGGCCTCCAGGACGAGGTCGTCCACGACGTGACCGACGGCACCACCGAGCTGGCCGTCCGTTCCGTCGTCGCCGTCGTCTCCGGCGCGATGGCGCTCGGCCTCGCGGTCTACCGCCGCCCGCGCCGCGCCCTCGCCGCCGGCGGCCTCGCGCTCGCCCTGCTGGCCGGGTCCGGCGTCTGCGCGTACGCCACCTGGAACCCGAAGTCCGTCCTGGAGCCGAAGTTCTCCGGGCTCCTGTCCAGCGCCCCCTCCGTCGTCGGCAACGCCCGCTCCATCGTCACCGAATTCGACGTCTACCAGCAGGAGTTGGCGCGCCTGGTCACCAATGTCACCAAGCTGTACGACGCGACCTCCACCCTGCCGGCCTACCAGCCGGATCCCAGCACGATGCGGGTGCTGCACGTCTCGGACATCCACCTCAACCCGGCAGCGTGGCACATCATCGGCTCGCTCGTCGAGCAGTACGGCATCGACGTGATCATCGACTCCGGCGACACCATGGACCACGGCACCGCCGCCGAGAACGGCTTTCTCGACCCGATCCCCGACCTCGGCGCGCCCTATGTCTGGGTCCGCGGCAACCACGACTCCGGCACCACGCAGACGTATCTCTCCCACCTGAAGAACGTGCACGTCCTCGACGACGGCCGGGCTGTCACGGTCGCGGGCCTGCGCATCGCGGGCATCGGCGACCCCCAGTTCACCCCGGACCGCTCGGTCGTCGCCGAGGGCGACCCGGCCGAACGGATGACGGGCATTCGCCTGGCCTCCGCCCTGCGCGACCAGTCCCGCGCGGGCACCCCTGTCGACATCGCGGTCACCCACAACCCGGTCGCCGCCCGCGAGACCGACGGCGTGGTCCCGCTGGCGCTGGCAGGCCATGTCCACCACCGCGAGACGGTGGTACTCCCGCACGGCACCCGCCTGAAGATCGAAGGCTCGACGGGCGGTGGCGGTCTGCGCGCCGTACAGAACCAAGAGCCGGAGGAGGTGCGCGCGTCCGTCCTCTATGTGGACCGTACGACCAGACGACTGCAGGCGTGGGACGAGATCACGCTGGGCGGCCTCGGCCTGGCGACGGCCGAGGTCAGCCGCCATCTCCCTGAGGGCCCCCATCCATAGCGGCTGCGCCGCGGGCACCCGGGCGCGACCCCGTCCCCGAGCGTCCTCTCGCCGTCCCCGACCGCGTCGTCCCCGGGGAGACGCTGACACCGGCGGCTCCCCCGCGGGCCGGGCCTCGTAAACCGTTTTGGCGATAGCTCCCCGCATCCCATATGCTTCTCACGTCCCCGACGCGCTGCAAAGCGCCCAGGTGGGCCCTTAGCCCTCATCGTCTAGTGGCCCAGGACGCCGCCCTTTCAAGGCGGTAGCACGGGTTCGAATCCCGTTGGGGGCACGCATCACTGTGTGCGAGACTTGTGCTCGCACATTGCTTGGTCCTGTGGAGCAGTTTGGAGTGCTCGCCACCCTGTCAAGGTGGAGGCCGCGGGTTCAAATCCCGTCAGGACCGCTGCGGCTCGTAAGAGCTGCGTGGCTGGGTAGCTCAGTTGGTACGAGCGATCGCCTGAAAAGCGATAGGTCGCCGGTTCGACCCCGGCCCCAGCCACAACCCGAAAGCCCCGATCCTGTGCGGACCGGGGCTTTCCCCGTCTCCGCACCCAGTACGCCCCGCCCGGACCCACGCGAACGCCGTGCTCCCCTGGTTTCGGATCTGGACGAATCTGCTCCGTTCTGCACCGGCTCGTGGGGGAAATGCGTTCGCCAGCGCTTTCCCGGGGGTGCGATCCTGGTCTCCGTATGTCTACTTCCTTCGCAGACCTTCAGACCCTGCTGGCCGGGGCGTCACTCCGCGATGCCCACCGGCTCGGCCGTCGTCTCGAAGGCGCCCGCCGCATCCGCAAGCCCGAGGCGCGGCAGGCCGTGCTGGACGAGATCGCCACCGAGGCCGAGCGGTCCTCGGCCCGCACGGCCCTGCGCGCCACCCGGGTCCCCGAGGTCACCTACCCCGAGCAGCTTCCGGTCAGCCAGAAGAAGGACGTGATCCTGGAGGCGATACGGGACCACCAGGTCGTGATCGTCGCGGGCGAGACCGGCTCGGGAAAGACGACGCAGATCCCGAAGATCTGTCTGGAGCTGGGCCGGGGCGTACGCGGCATGATCGGCCATACGCAGCCACGAAGAATCGCCGCCCGCACGGTCGCCGAGCGGGTCGCCGAAGAACTGCGCACCCCCCTGGGCGAGGCGGTCGGCTGGAAGGTCCGCTTCACCGACCAGGTCGGCGGCGACACCTTCGTCAAGCTGATGACGGACGGCATCCTGCTCGCCGAGATCCAGACGGACCGCGAGCTGCGCGCGTACGACACGATCATCATCGACGAGGCCCACGAGCGGTCTCTCAACATCGACTTCCTGCTCGGCTATCTCGCCCAGCTGCTGCCCAAGCGCCCCGACCTCAAGGTGATCATCACCTCCGCGACGATCGACCCGGAGCGCTTCTCCCGCCACTTCTCATCGGCCCCGATCGTCGAGGTCAGCGGCCGTACGTACCCCGTCGAGGTCCGTTACCGGCCCCTGCTGGAGGACGAGAGCGAGGAGTCCGACCGCGACCAGATCACCGCGATCTGCGACGCCGTCGAGGAACTCCACGGCGAGGGCAAGGGCGACATCCTCGTCTTCCTCTCCGGCGAGCGCGAGATCCGCGACACCGCGGACGCCCTCAACAAGAAGCAGTACCGCTTCACCGAGGTGCTGCCGCTGTACGCGCGCCTCTCGCACGCCGAGCAGCACCGCGTCTTCCAGCCGCACACCGGGCGCAGGATCGTTCTCGCGACGAACGTCGCCGAGACCTCCCTCACGGTCCCCGGCATCAAGTACGTGATCGATCCGGGCACCGCCCGTATCTCCCGCTACAGCCACCGCACCAAGGTCCAGCGTCTGCCCATCGAGCGGATCAGCCAGGCCAGCGCCAATCAGCGCAAGGGCCGCTGCGGCCGTACGTCGGACGGCATCTGCATCCGGCTGTACGACGAGGACGACTTCCTGTCCCGCCCGGAGTTCACGGACCCCGAGATCCTGCGTACGAACCTGGCGTCCGTCATCCTCCAGATGACCGCGGCCGGCCTCGGCGACATCGAGAAGTTCCCCTTCATCGACCCGCCGGACCACCGCAATATCCGCGACGGTGTCCAACTCCTCCAGGAACTGGGCGCGTTCGACCCGGCGCAGAAGGACCCCAAGAAGAAGCTCACCCAGCTCGGCCGCAAGCTCTCCCAGCTCCCGGTCGACCCGCGCCTGGCCCGTATGGTCATCGAGGCCGACAAGAACGGCTGCGTACGCGAGGTCATGGTGATCGCGGCCGCGCTCTCCATCCAGGACCCGCGCGAGCGTCCCGCCGACAAGCAGACGCAGGCCGACCAGCAGCACACCCGCTTCAAGGACGAGACCTCCGACTTCCTCGCCTACCTCAACCTCTGGCGCTACATCCGCGAGCAGCAGAAGGAGCGCGGCTCCTCCAGCTTCCGCCGGATGTGCAAGCAGGAGTATCTGAACTTCCTGCGCATCCGGGAGTGGCAGGACATCTACGCACAGCTGCGTACGGTCGCCAAACAGATGGGAATTCATCTCAACGAGGAGGACGCCCCGGAGCAGTCCGTCCACACCTCGCTGCTGGCCGGTCTGCTCTCGCACATCGGGCTGAAGGACACCGACAAGAACGAGTATCTGGGCGCCCGCAGCGCCAAGTTCGCCGTCTTCCCCGGCTCGGCGCTCTTCAAGAAGCCCCCGCGCTTCATCATGTCGGCCGAGCTCGTCGAGACGTCCCGGCTGTGGGCCCGGGTCAACGCCCGGGTCGAGCCCGAGTGGATCGAGCCGCTCGCGCAGCATCTGATCAAGCGCACCTACAGCGAGCCGCACTGGGAGAAGGACGCGGCCGCCGTGATGGCGTACGAGCGCGTCACCCTGTACGGCGTGCCGATCGTCGCCCAGCGCAAGGTGAACTACGGGCGCATCGACCCCGAGACCTCGCGCGATCTCTTCATCCGCAACGCGCTGGTCGAGGGCGACTGGCGTACGCACCACAAGTTCTTCGCCGACAACCGCAAACTCCTCACCGAGGTCGAGGAGTTGGAGCACCGCGCCCGCCGCCGCGACATCCTGGTGGACGACGAGACGCTCTTCGACTTCTACGACCAGCGTGTGCCCGAACATGTCGTCTCCGGCGCGCACTTCGACTCCTGGTGGAAGCACAAGCACCAGGACGAGCCCGAACTCCTCGACTTCGAGCGCGAGATGCTCATGACCGAGAAGGCCGGGCAGGTCACCAAGGACGACTACCCCGACTCCTGGCGCCAGGGTCCGCTGAAGTTCCGGGTGACCTACCAGTTCGAGCCCGGCGCGGACGCGGACGGTGTGACCGTCCACATCCCGCTCCAGGTGCTGAACCAGGTCACGAGCGAGGGCTTCGACTGGCAGATCCCGGGGCTGCGCGAGGACGTCGTCATGGAGCTGATCCGCTCCCTGCCGAAGCCGATCCGGCGGCACTACGTCCCGGCGCCGAACTACGCGAAGGCCTTTCTGGAGCGCTCCGTACCGCTCCAGGAGCCGCTGCTCACCACGCTGGCGCGGGAGCTGCAGCGCATGGTCGGCGTGCCCGTCACGGCGGACGACTTCGATCCGACCCGGATGCCGGACCACCTGAAGATCACGTTCCGGATCATCGACGAGCGCCGCAGGAAGCTCGCCGAGAGCAAGGACCTGGACGCCCTGAAGCTCCAGCTGAAGCCGAAGGCACGCCAGGCCCTGTCCCAGGCCGCGGCGGCGACCGCGGGCCCTTCGGGCGAGTCCATCGAACGCTCGGGCCTCACCGACTGGACGATCGGCACGCTCACCCGCGTCTTCGAGACCCGGCGCGCCGGCCAGCCGGTCAAGGCCTACCCGGCCCTGGTCGACGCCGGTGAAAGCGTCTCCGTACGCCTCTTCGACACCGAGGCGGAGCAGAAGCAGGCGATGTGGCAGGGCACGCGCAAGCTGATCCTGCTCAACATCCCGGTGAACCCTGCCAAGTTCGCGTCCGACAAGCTGACCAACCAGCACAAGCTCGCGCTGTCACGCAATCCGCACGGCTCGATCCAGGCGCTCTTCGACGACTGCGCCATGGCGGCGGCGGACAAACTGATCGCCGACCACGGGGGCCCGGCCTGGGACGAGGAGTCGTACCGCAAGCTGTACGACAAGGTGCGGGCCGACCTCGTGGACGCGACCGTACGGACGGTGGGACAGGTCCAGCAGATCCTGGCCGCCTGGCAGGCCTGTGAGCGCCGCCTGAAGGCGACGAACAGTCTGACGCTGGTCAACAACGTCCAGGACGTCCGGGAACAGCTGGCGGCCCTCATGCCGGCCGGTTTCGTCACCAGGACCGGCCTGCGCAGGCTGCCGGACCTGATGCGCTATCTGGTGGCCGTGGACCGCCGCCTCCAGCAGATGCCGACGACCGTCCAGCGCGACACGACGCGCATGGAGAAGGTCCACGAGATGCAGGACGAGTACGCCTGGCTGCTGGAGCAGATGCCGCAGGGCCGACCGGTCCCGCAGGAGGTCCTGGACATCCGCTGGATGATCGAGGAGCTGCGGGTCAGCTACTTCGCGCACGCGCTGGGCACGGCGTATCCGGTCTCCGACAAGCGCATCGTCAAGGCGATCGACGCGGCGGCGCCGTGACGCGGCGGGGCGGCTTGCATCGAGTTCGACCGCACCCACTGACCTGCTGTACAGTCTCTCTCGCAGCCAACGACAGCAGCAATTTGCGGCTCCGCCGCGTGGCACCGGCTGCGAAACCTGGTCCTGTGGAGCAGTTTGGAGTGCTCGCCACCCTGTCAAGGTGGAGGCCGCGGGTTCAAATCCCGTCAGGACCGCAGTGATACGAAGGCCCGCGCCATTTGGTGCGGGCCTTCGTCGTGTCCGGGGGATTTCCCCCACCCCGCCCTCCCCCAGACTCCGTCCAGGGGGACCCCCAACCTCCCGCTCCTCAAACGCCGGAGGGGCTGAATTTCGCGTCCGGGATCACGCCTCAATCGCCGGCGGGGCTGGATGTGCCGGCCCTGCCGCACATTCAGCCCGTCCGGCGTTTGAGGACATGCGGCCGAAGGTCGCATACGGGGTCCGGGGCGAAGCCCCGCCCGGGGGTCTGGGGGCTTGCCCCCAGTTCGGGAAGGGGCGGGTAGGGGAACAGCCCCGCGCAGCGGCACCGCAGCGGCCCCGACAGGCCCGTCCGTCGACTCACGTGGCGCTGGCGCCACACCCGCCCCAGCCGTGCCCCCGTCGTCTTGACGGCGTCATCTGCCACCGGTACCCAGTGCATAGAGGACGGCACACACCGGAGGTGACGTGCATGGCGGCGTCCGCAGCGAGGCAGCACGAGACCAAGGCGCTTCTGCGCGCCCATCTGAAGGCCGCGTCCGGCTATCGGCACCGCACTCGGCACTGCCCGATCTGTCATCGCCTCTTGAGGCTCGCCATGGAGCCCTCCGCGGACACCCCCCAGCCTGAGGCCGAAGGGTCCGCCCCGGAGTGACCAACGCGCCCTGGAAAGCGCCCTAGCACGCGAGTTCGCCCGCGGCACGCTCGTCTTTGGCAAGAGGCGTGCAGTGTGACGGGTGTCACCGAACGGGTTTCCCGAAGGGGGGAATTTACCCCCTGCCTACAACCGACCAATTTAATATGTGCAATTGCACCACCTTTCGAGCACCGCCCCACCCCTTCCGGCCATCCCGCCCCCAGGGCCACATGCCGGCCGGCCACCACACCTCCCCGGGCACAAAAAAATCGCGCTGGACCCGGCGGAGTCCAGCGCGATCAATGACGAAGATGTCCGTTGGGGCGGACGCCCGTCATGTGGAGCTATAGGGGGGCTTGCCGGGATGGGGGTCCCGGAAATGCCCGATCAAATGGGGTGTTCAGGCCTCGCTACGCTGCTGCGGAATACCCGCAAGCAGTGCGCGGACCTCAGCCTCGCGATACCGACGATGTCCACCGAGCGTGCGGATGGACGTGAGCTTGCCTGCCTTCGCCCAGCGGGTCACCGTCTTCGGGTCCACGCGGAACATCGTGGCAACCTCAGCCGGGGTCAGCAGCGGCTCGGCATCAGGGGTGCGAGCGGTCATGAGCGGCCTCCTCGGGAGAACCGAACCTTCTCGGTTCTTTCCTCTAAATTCTGCACCTTGACCCGCGTTGCCCGAAATGGCGGACGCGGGCCGAGTCGGTTATAGGACGAACGGCTTGTCCTCGGCACTACAACTACACCATCTGTCCAGCCACGTCGGCCAAACCGACGGAATTGCCCTCTGAGTGTCCAACAGCGGCGGAAGGCCGATGGACCGTGCCATAGCGGACAGTCACGTCACAGTGACGATCAGTCACAGAGCGATCAGGAGTCGTCAGACCCCCCGTAGAGTGCAATGCCGAGTATTCCGCCCATAGTTGGACGGAAGGAGCCCTCCCCGGACTCCTTGTCCTATTTTGACACGAGGGTAGGTGATGGGCGCAAGAGCCCAGTAAGTGCCGTCCGTCACGCTTGAGACAAAGGCCCGGATCGGGACCTACGTCCTGGACCGATGGCTTCCGTGGGGCTCAATGGTCCCCAGAAACCCTCAGTTGGCGAACTGAAGGTCCCTCACGGCCCGCCAGCGATCCACGAGGCGCGCGTACGCCTCGCCCGCGCCCTCGCCGTCCCCGGCCCTCAGCGCGGCGATCCCCTCGGCCAGATCCGCTGCCGACCGGTCTTCCGCGAGCTGCGGTCCTGTCAGCGCGTGGACCAGGCCGCCGTAGTCCAGCTCGACCAGGGAACGCGGATGGAATTCCTCCAGCCACCGCCCCACATCTACCAGGCCCTCTGTCAGCCGGCCCTCGTCGATCGTCTCCCGCAGTGTCTTCAGCGCCCGTGCCACCCGACGCCTGGCCTGCACCATCGGCGTCCGGTAGCGCAGCACGGCCGCCGCGGGCCCGGCCGGCTCGTACTGGCGCTCTTCGTCCGAGAAGAGCGCGAACCAGCGCACCGGCACCTGCCAGACCGCCGTCCTGATCCACGGCCGCGCGTCGGGGTTGCGCTCGCGCCATTGCTCGTAGTCCGCGGCCGCCTGCCCGCGCACCACCGGCGGCAGCACCGCGTCGAGCAGCGGCGCGGGCAGCTGCTCGGCCAGATCCTCCAGCGCCAGCCAGCCGCGCAGCCGGGTCCGCCACGGGCAGACGCAGACCACCCCGTCCACCTCCGTGACGAAGGCGTCGCCGCTCTCGTGGACCGGCACCGGGACCGGCGGTGTGGGCAGCAAGTCGGCGAGCGATCGCCGTAGTTCGTCCTGCGCAGTGGGGGTGCGCTCCCGGCGGGCGTAGCGGGCCCAGTGGCTCCGCTCCGGCTCGGGAAAGGCCGCCAGCGGCTCGTACACCCGCAGGTAGGCCGCATACGGGACAAGGACCGAGGACAGCGCTGGCATGGGGCAAATCCTTCCACGCCGGTACTCCGCCAGGGGGTGATCCTCAGCACTGGGTCGGATCTACGCGCGCGTAGGACTTACCCTCTGTCCCAACTGGGCCTTCCCCACCCACAGGAAGGTCCGCATCCGCCGCTTCGTACTTGGGAGTCACCACCGTGACCGATGTGACCGACGGCGTCCTGCACACCCTGTTCCGATCGGACCAGGGCGGCCACGAGCAAGTCGTGCTGTGCCAGGACCGCGCCTCCGGGCTGAAGGCCGTCATCGCCATCCACTCGACCGCCCTGGGCCCTGCCCTCGGCGGCACCCGTTTCTATCCGTACGCGTCCGAGGAAGAGGCCGTCGCCGACGCGCTGAACCTCTCCCGGGGGATGTCGTACAAGAACGCCATGGCCGGGCTCGACCACGGCGGCGGCAAGGCCGTGATCATCGGTGACCCCGAAACGATCAAGACGGATGAGCTGCTGCTGGCTTATGGCCGGTTCGTGGACTCTCTCGGTGGCCGTTATGTCACCGCCTGCGACGTCGGCACGTATGTCGCGGACATGGACGTCGTGGCCCGCGAGACGCGCTGGGCCACCGGGCGCTCGCCCGAGAACGGCGGCGCCGGCGACTCCTCCGTGCTGACCGCCTACGGCGTCTTCCAGGGCATGCGGGCCTCGGCCCAGCACCTGTGGGGCGACCCGACGCTGCACGGCCGCAAGGTCGGCATCGCGGGCGTCGGCAAGGTCGGCCACCACCTGGTCGAGCATCTGCTCAAGGACGGCGCCGAGGTCGTGATCACGGATGTGCGTGAGGAGTCCGTACGCCGGATCCTCGACAAGCACCCGCAGGTCATGGCGGTCGCGGACACGGACGCCCTGATCCGCACGGCGGGCCTGGACGTCTACGCCCCCTGCGCGCTCGGCGGGGCCCTGAACGACGAGTCCGTGCCCGCGCTCACCGCGAAGGTCGTCTGCGGCGCGGCGAACAACCAGCTCGCGCACCCGGGCGTGGAGAAGGACATCGCGGACCGCGGGATCCTCTACGCCCCCGACTACGTGGTGAACGCCGGTGGCGTGATCCAGGTCGCCGACGAGCTGCACGGCTTCGACTTCGACCGCTGCAAGGCGAAGGCCGCGAAGATCTTCGACACCACGCTCGCAATATTCGCACGTGCGAAGGAAGACGGCATTCCGCCGGCCGCTGCGGCCGACCGGATCGCCGAACAGCGCATGGCGGAAGCCCGCCGCCGCTGATCCTCGCCGGACCTCGGCCCGCCGCCCCGGGAGAGAAGACTCACCCCGGTCGGCGGGTCGACTGCCAAGAAGAGGTTAAAATCGCAGTTGACCAGCGAGGACGGGGCTCCTCGCGGGTTCTGCGAAGTGGCGCGTCATGCGGGCGGCGTACCGTATGGCCGCGGAAGCAGGTACCGTTGAAGCCCTACGGACCGGTCTCTCCACGGAGAGCCCGTTCCGAATCATGAACGCGTGTCAAGACTCTGGGGCCGTCGAGCCCCGTCACCGAGGGGGTCGAGCCATGGGGCGCGGCCGGGCCAAGGCCAAGCAGACAAAGGTCGCCCGCCAGCTGAAGTACAACAGCGGCGGGACTGACCTGTCGCGTCTGGCCAACGAGCTGGGCGCATCGCCTTCGAGTCAACCACCGAACGCTGAGCCGTTCGAGGATGACGACGAGGAAGATGACCCGTACGCACAGTACGCGGATCTGTACAACGACGACGATGACGAGGACGAAGAGTCCGGTCCGTCGTCGCAGCGCCGCGGCGCTTGACGTACGTACACCTCAAATAGCACTGCCACGTGACCCGGTCAGGGGTGTTCGCCCCGGACCGGGTTTCGCGCTGCCCCTGTGGGCTCAGTTCGCGTAGTCCCCGGTCAGGGTCGCACCGGTGGTGTGCTCGCCGCGGTCGGTGATCTCTCCGGCGATCCAGGCGTCGACGCCCCGATCCGCGAGCGTGGTCAGCGCCGCGTCCACCGACTCCTCGGGGACGACGGCGATCATGCCCACGCCCATGTTGAGCGTCTTCTCCAGCTCCAGTCGCTCGACATCGCCGGCCGTGCCGACGAGATCGAAGACGGCGCCGGGGGTCCAGGTCGACCGGTCGACGACCGCGTGCAGATTGTCCGGAATCACCCGGGCGAGGTTGTTGGCAAGACCGCCGCCGGTGACATGGCTGAAAGCGTGCACCTCGGTGGTCCGGGTGAGCGCCAGGCAGTCCAGCGAGTAGATCTTGGTGGGCTCGAGCAGTTCCTCGCCCAGCGTCCGGCCGAACTCCTCGACCTGCTGGTCCAGGGACATCTTCGCCCGCTCGAACAGGACATGGCGGACCAGCGAGTACCCGTTGGAGTGAAGGCCGGAAGACGCCATCGCGATGACCGTGTCACCCGTACGGATACGATCCGCGCCCAGCAGGCGGTCGGCCTCGACCACGCCCGTACCGGCGCCCGCGACATCGAAGTCGTCCTCGCCGAGAAGGCCGGGGTGCTCGGCCGTCTCGCCGCCGACCAGAGCGCAGCCCGCCAGCACACAGCCTTCGGCGATGCCCTTGACGATGGCGGCGACCCGCTCGGGGTGGACCTTGCCGACGCAGATGTAGTCGGTCATGAAGAGCGGCTCGGCGCCGCAGACGACCAGGTCGTCGACGACCATGCCGACGAGGTCGTGGCCGATCGTGTCGTACACGCCCATCCTGCGGGCGAGATCGACCTTCGTGCCGACGCCGTCGGTGGCGGAGGCGAGCAGCGGGCGCTCGTACCGCTTGAGGGCGGAGGCGTCGAAGAGACCGGCGAAACCGCCGAGGCCGCCGAGGACCTCGGGACGCCGGGTCTTCTTCACCCACTCCTTCATCAGCTCGACGGCGCGGTCGCCCGCTTCGATGTCGACGCCCGCGGCCGCGTAGCTGGCACCGGTGCCCGCGTGCTCAGCACGCTCGGAAGATTCAGCGGTCATTGCTGGGAGCTTTCGTGTCGTACTGCGGGGGTTACGGACGACGGAGCGCGTCGGCGGCATCGGAACCGCCCGCCAGCTCGGTCTCCAGAAGCTGCTTACCGAGCAGCTCGGGATCGGGAAGATCCATCGGGTACTCGCCGTCGAAGCAGGCGCGGCACAGATTCGGCTTGGCGATGGTGGTCGCCTCGATCATGCCGTCGATGGAGATGTACGAGAGCGAGTCCGCGCCCAGCGACGTGCCGATCTCCTCGATCGTCATGCCGTTGGCGATCAGCTCGGCGCGGGTGGCGAAATCGATGCCGAAGAAGCAGGGCCACTTCACCGGCGGGGACGAGATCCGGATGTGGACCTCGGCGGCGCCGGCCTCGCGGAGCATCTTGACCAGGGCGCGCTGGGTGTTGCCGCGGACGATCGAGTCGTCGACGACGACCAGGCGCTTGCCCCGGATGACTTCCTTGAGGGGATTCAGCTTGAGGCGGATGCCGAGCTGGCGGATGGTCTGGGACGGCTGGATGAAGGTGCGGCCGACGTAGGCGTTCTTCACCAGGCCGGAGCCGTAGGGGATGCCGCTGGCCTCGGCGTAACCGATGGCGGCGGGGGTGCCGGACTCGGGTGTCGCTATCACCAGATCGGCCTCGACCGGGGCTTCCTTGGCGAGCCTGCGGCCCATCTCCACACGGGAGAGATAGACGTTCCGGCCGGCGATGTCGGTGTCGGGGCGAGCCAGGTAGACGTACTCGAAGACACAGCCCTTGGGCTTCGCTTCTGCGAAGCGGGAGGTGCGGATGCCGTTCTCGTCGATGGCGATGAGCTCGCCCGGCTCGATCTCGCGGACATAGCTGGCGCCGCAGATGTCGAGGGCGGCGGACTCGCTCGCGACGACCCAGCCGCGGTCCAGGCGGCCGAGGACGAGCGGGCGGATGCCCTGCGGGTCGCGGGCGGCGTACAGGGTGCTCTCGTCCATGAAGACCAGCGAGAACGCGCCCAGCACCTCCGGCAGCACCTTGGCGGCCGCCGCCTCGATGGTGAGCGGCTTGCCGTCGTCGTCGACCTGGCCCGCGAGGAGCGCGGTGACCAGATCGGTGTCGTTGGTCGCGGCGACCTGGGTGGACCGGCCGTTCTCCTTGGGGAGAGCCGCGACCATCTCGGCGAGCTGGGCGGTGTTGACGAGGTTTCCGTTGTGGCCGAGTGCGATCGAGCCGTTGGCGGTGGCCCGGAAGGTCGGCTGGGCGTTCTCCCACACGGAGGCGCCCGTGGTCGAGTAGCGGGCGTGACCGACCGCGATATGACCCTTGAGGGAGCCAAGAGAGGTCTCGTCGAAGACCTGGGAGACCAGGCCCATGTCCTTGAAGACGAGGATCTGGGAGCCGTTGCTCACCGCGATTCCCGCGGATTCCTGGCCTCGATGTTGGAGGGCGTAGAGCCCGAAGTAAGTGAGCTTCGCGACCTCTTCACCCGGGGCCCAGACACCGAAGACGCCGCAAGCGTCCTGGGGGCCTTTCTCACCGGGGAGCAGGTCGTGGTTGAGTCGTCCGTCACCACGTGGCACGGCACCGAGTGTAGGCGAGATCGACCACTGGTCCGAATTGGGGATACGCGGGGGACTCGCACGGAGGATGGTCCGCGGCGCTGTTCGACCATGCGGCCTCTTGGTGACCGGACCGTCACGCTGCTGGAGCACCGACGCGTTGACCTGGCCCGCGTCGTGGGCGCGACCTGTCGCCGAGCCCGCCAGCCCCCGCTCCTCGGGACCGGGAAGGCCGGGATTCGTCTGCGGGGAACCCGCTGTGCGGGAGCCAGGGGCAACGTCGGGGTTGCCCATGTCACACCTGGCGCGCTCCCGTACTGAGGCTGATCACTTCTCCGGCAGGGCGGGCGTCGACGTCGCGGCCACTCCCTTGCCGTTCTCCGCTGTCAGGGACAGGGTGCGGTAGTCGATCTTGTACGTCACCTTGCCCTTGAGGACCTTCAGCAGATGGCTCTCCACCATCGCCGCCGTGCCGGTGCACATCTTCCGGGTGGTGGCCAGCCGGTCGAAGGTGATCGTGGAGCCGGAGACCTTCGCGGTACTGGTGAAGGTGTTGCAGCCGAGGCTGCCGCGTACGGAACCGTCCTTGGCGAAGGTCATGTACGCGTTCTTCTCCGTTCCGGCGGGCATCGAGGACGCCGTGTCGCCGGTCACCAGGGAGTTCACGGTCCACTTGGTGCCCACCAGCGGAGCCGGTTTCTGGGAGCTGAGGGCGATGGAGTCGCCCTTGTCGGTGGTCAAGGTCAGCTTCCCGTCGGTGATCTTCGCCTTGAGCTTGCCGGAGAAGGCGGCGCGCAGCGCGTCTTCGAAGGCCATGCGGCTCTTGTCGCAGGCCATCTCGGTCTGTACGGCGTTGCCCACGGTGATCGTGTCGCCGACGACCTTCACGTCGGCGCCGAAGCCGTTGCAGCCGTAGTTGCCCTGGGCGCGGCCCTTGGAAGTGATCTCCACATGCGCGCCCTCGGGGGCAGCGGACTTCTTCCCGCCGACGGTCACGCTGTCGACGGACCAGTGGACGCCGGTGAGGGGCACATCGGTCGAGACCGAGCCGCCGCCGTCGCCGGTGGCGGATCCAGAGCCCGTTTCCGTGCCGCAGGCCGCGAGGGCGAGCAGCGCCAGTGCGGTGACAGGAATGCTCAGCTGGTTGCGCATACCGATCTGACGGGGCTGCAGTGGCTCTGGTTCCCCCCTCGCCTTCCCCCTGCCGCGTTCAGCCCAGGATCGGGAGCAGCCCTGAGAGATCGGCACGCTCGCCGCTCGCGCTGACCTTCGCCGCGTCGAGCGCCTCGGCCCATCCCGTACGCCCGGTGGCGAGACGGATCCAGGTCAGCGGATCGGTCTCGACGACATTGGGCGGGGTGCCCCGGGTGTGCCGGGGGCCCTCGACGCACTGCACGACGGCGAACGGCGGCACCCGTACCTCGGTGGATGCGCCCGGTGCCTTCACCGCGAGCGCGTCGGCGAGCAGCCGGGTGCAGGTGGCGAGCGCCTGGCGGTCGCAGGGGATGCCAAGACCGGTGGCGTCGTTCAAGTCGTCGGTGTGGACGATGAGTTCGACGGTACGGGTGACCAGGTAGTCACCGAACCGCATCGCGCCGACGCGGGCGGCGAGCAGCCGGTCGTCGGAGGCGACGGCCAGCAGCTGGGCGAGCCGGGCCGCGGTCCGGGCGTACAGCTCCGGGAGCTCGGCGATCGCCGCGATCTTCTTGGTGTCCTCGGAGACACTTCCGGCGTGCTTGACCGTCGCGAACGGCCAGTCCAGCAGCTCGACTTCCACCGCGGCGGGCGCGGGGTTCGCGTAGGTCCGCACGACCGTATCCAGTGCCATGGCGATGTGCCCCGCCAGGTCCCGCACCGTCCAGTCCCCGAGCCGGGTGGGCAGCGCGAGCTGCTCGGGCGTGAGAGTGCCGACCGCCTCGCGTACGTGCTCGAACTGGGCGAGAACGGCGCCGCGGATCTTGGCGGAGTCGTAGCTGCGGGTGCGCTTCTTGGCCGGTGGCATGAGACCGACAGTAAGGGGTGGGTACGACAGCCGCCCAGGCCGCGAAAGCCCCCGCCCGGAAGGGTCCGGTCGGGGGCTCCACAGCAGTCGTGCGTCAGACCAGCAGACCCGGGATGGTCTCCTCGTGAGCCGTACGGAGCTCGCTCAGCGCGATGCTGAACTCGCCCTGCACATCCACCTCGTCTCCGTCCACGACACCGATACGCGTCACGGGCAGACCCCGCGCGCCGCACATGTCGTTGAAGCGGAGCTCCTCGCTGCGCGGGACGGACACGACCGCACGGCCGGCCGACTCACTGAACAGCAAGGTGAAGGCGTCGAGCCCGTCCGGGACGATCAGCCGCGCGCCCGTGCCGCCGCGCAGGCACGACTCGACGACCGCCTGGATGAGGCCGCCGTCCGACAGATCGTGCGCCGCGTCGATCATGCCGTCACGGGAGGCCGAGATCAGGATCTCGCCGAGCAGCTTCTCGCGGTCCAGGTCCACGGCCGGCGGCATTCCGCCGAGGTGGTCGTGGATCACCTGGGACCAGGCGGAGCCGCCGAATTCCTCACGCGTGTCGCCGAGCAGGTAGAGGAGCTGGCCCTCTTCGGCGAAGGCGATCGGGGTGCGGCGGTTGACGTCGTCGATGACACCGAGGACGGCCACGACGGGCGTCGGATGGATCGCGACCTCGCCGGTCTGGTTGTAGAGGGAGACATTGCCGCCGGTGACCGGGGTGCCGAGCTGCAGGCAGCCGTCCGCGAGTCCGCGGGTGACCTCGGCGAACTGCCACATGACGTCCGGGTCCTCTGGCGAGCCGAAGTTCAGGCAGTCCGAGATGGCGAGCGGCCTGGCACCGGAGGCGGCGACATTGCGGTACGCCTCCGCCAGTGCGAGCTGCGCGCCCGTGTACGGGTCGAGCTTGGCGTACCGGCCGTTGCCGTCGGTCGCCATGGCCACACCCAGGTTCGACTCCTCGTCGATGCGGATCATGCCCGCGTCCTCGGGCTGGGCCAGCACGGTGTTGCCCTGCACGAAACGGTCGTACTGATCGGTGATCCAGGACTTCGACGCCTGGTTCGGCGAGGAGACCAGGGCGAGGACCTGCGCACGCAGTTCCTCGGAGCTCGCCGGCCGGGGCAGCTTGTTCGCGTCGTCGGCCTGCAGCGCGTCCTGCCACTGCGGACGGGCGTACGGACGGTGGTACGTCGGGCCCTCGTGCGCGACGGACCGCGGCGGTACGTCGACGATCTGCTCGCCGTGCCAGAAGATCTCCAGCCGCTCGCCCTCGGTCACCTCACCGATGACGGTGGCGATGACGTCCCACTTCTCGCAGATCTCCATGAACCGGTCGACCTTGCCGGGCTCGACGATCGCGCACATGCGCTCCTGCGACTCGCTCATGAGGATCTCCTCGGGCGAGAGGGTCGCATCACGCAGCGGGACGGTGTCGAGCTCGACGCGCATACCGCCGGAACCGGCGCTCGCCAGCTCGGAGGTGGCGCAGGACAGACCGGCGCCGCCGAGGTCCTGGATGCCCGCGACCAGCTGCTCCTTGAAGATCTCGAGCGTGCACTCGATCAGGAGCTTCTCCTGGAAGGGGTCGCCGACCTGCACGGCGGGGCGCTTGGCGGGACCGGTCGACTCGAAGGTCTCCGACGCCAGCACGGACACGCCGCCGATGCCGTCGCCGCCCGTGCGGGCGCCGTACAGGATGACCTTGTTGCCGGGGCCCGACGCCTGCGCGAGGTGGATGTCCTCGTGCTTCATCACGCCGATGCAGCCCGCGTTGACCAGCGGGTTGCCCTGGTAGCACTCGTCGAAGACGACCTCGCCGCCGATGTTCGGCAGGCCAAGGCAGTTGCCGTAGCCGCCGATGCCCGCGACGACGCCCGGCAGGACGCGCTTGGTGTCGGGGTGGTCGGCGGCGCCGAAGCGCAGCGGGTCGACGACCGCGACCGGGCGGGCGCCCATCGCGAGGATGTCGCGGACGATGCCACCGACGCCGGTGGCCGCGCCCTGGTAGGGCTCGATGTAGCTGGGGTGGTTGTGCGACTCGACCTTGAAGGTGACCGCGTAGCCCTGGCCGACGTCGACGACACCGGCGTTCTCGCCGATCCCGACGAGCATCGCGTCGCTCTCGGGCTTCTTCTCGCTGAACTGCTTCAGGTGGACCTTGCTGCTCTTGTACGAGCAGTGCTCGGACCACATGACGGAGTACATGGCGAGCTCGGCGCCGGTGGGCCGGCGGCCGAGGATCTCGCGGACGCGCTCGTACTCGTCCTGCTTGAGGCCGAGTTCCTTCCAGGGCTGCTCGACGTCCGGGGTCCCGGCCGCGTGCTTGACCGTATCCAGGCTCATGCGTTGACCAGCTTCTTGAGGATCGAGGTAAAGAATCCGAGGCCGTCGGTGCGGCCCGTGCCGATGAGGGGCTCGACGGCGTGCTCCGGGTGCGGCATCAGGCCGACGACATTGCCCGCGGCGTTGGTGATGCCGGCGATGTCACGCAGCGAGCCGTTCGGGTTGAAGTCCAGGTAGCGGAAGGCGACCCGGCCCTCGGCCTCCAGCTCGTCGAGCACCCGCTCGTCGGCGACGTACCGCCCATCCATGTTCTTGAGCGGGATCAGGATCTCCTGACCATCGGTGTAGTCCGCGGTCCAGGCCGTCCCGCTCGTCTCCACCCGCAGCTTCTGCTCACGGCAGATGAAGTGCAGATGGTTGTTGCGGAGCATGGCGCCCGGCAGCAGATGCGATTCGGTGAGGATCTGGAAGCCGTTGCAGATACCGAGAAC
Organism: Streptomyces sp. NBC_00885; assembly: GCF_045207475.1. NCBI lineage: Bacteria > Bacillati > Actinomycetota > Actinomycetes > Kitasatosporales > Streptomycetaceae > Streptomyces > Streptomyces sp. NBC_00885. The sequence goes on along the minus strand of NZ_CP108796.1, from coordinate 4,407,793 downwards.
CGGCATGCCCGCCCTGGCCTGGTCGATGATCGTCTCCATCACCGGCGAGAACCGGGAGATGGCTCCGGCGCGCAGATAGTCGCCGTAGGAGAAACCTCCGGCGAGGACCACGGCGTCGACCTGCTTGAGGTCCTTGTCGCGGTGCCAGAGCGAGACGGGCTCGGCGCCCGCGAGGCGGACGGCGCGCAGGCTGTCCTGGTCGTCGAGCGTGCCGGGGAAAGTGACGACTCCGATACGAGCGGTCACGATTCCACCTTTACGACGAAGTCCTCGATGACGGTGTTGGCGAGGAACGTTTCGGCCATCTCATGGATGCGGGCGAGGGCGGCCTCGTCGACCGGCCCCTCCACCTCCAGCTCGAAGCGCTTTCCCTGACGTACGTCCGCGATTCCGTCGAATCCGAGACGCGGCAGTGCACGCTGTACTGCCTGTCCCTGGGGGTCGAGGATCTCGGGCTTGAGCATGACGTCGACTACGACGCGTGCCACGGGCACTCCCGGTGGTGTGTTGCGAGGGCGGTTCCCTCAGCGTACCCGTCCCAAAAATCTACGCGGGTAGATATCCAGAGAACGCCCAGGGAAAATCCCGGGAAAAATTCCCGCACGCCATTGCATCGGACACGCGCATGTAATTGGCTGGGCTTCACAATGCAGTGCGAACCGCTGTACAAAGGAATACAGAGGAAAGCACCATTGCCCCTCACCAGCCGGAAAGCCGGTATCACCGCGTGTCGGTAGGCATGTCAGAACCGGTGATACCGCAGGGAAAGGACCGATATCCGTGGCTCAGCGAGTAGTGGTCACGCTCTCCGACGACATCGACGGCGGAGAAGCGGCGGAAACGGTCGCGTTCGCACTGGACGGGAAGTCGTACGAGATCGACCTCAATCCCTCCAATGCAAAGAAACTGCGCAAGGCACTGGCCCCCTACATGGCGGCAGGCCGAAAGCAGACAAACGCTCCTAAGCGTGACAAGTCCCGCATCTCCTACCGGCACACCTCCCTCGAGCCCGCCCCGGCGGCCGTGCGGGCGTGGGCGCAGTCCAACAAGATGGACGTGCCGGCCCGCGGACGGATCCCCAAGGCGGTCTACGCGGCCTTCCGCGAGGCCAGTTGAGAGGCAGGCCGAGAGCGCTCGCAGATCCGAGTTGCACTGCACCCCCGCTGTTCGGCTAGAGTCTGGAGCACGCCGAGGGGCGAGGCCATACGGCCCGACCTCACGCAGCGTGCGGGTGTAGTTCAGTAGCAGAACATCCCCCTTCCAGGGGGAAGGCGCAGTGTGCAATTCCTGTCACCCGCTCTGCATCGCTTTACCGGCCACGGTTGTGGATCAGGTAGAGTGGTGGACGCACCGCCCAGTGAGAGCTGAGCGGCAGCAATGCGGACGTGGCTCAGTTGGTAGAGCATCACCTTGCCAAGGTGAGGGTCGCGAGTTCGAATCTCGTCGTCCGCTCAGAGTGAAGGCCCTGGTCGAAATGACCGGGGCCTTCTTCGTGTTCGTGTTCCCTTCCTATGCGCCGTCGTATGCACCGGCCCCGATGACATTTGTCATGGACAGCGGTGACAGCCCGCACTGCCGGGCGGACCCGGCCGGCCCGAGCCTTGAGTCATGACCACAGACCAGTACGTCATCGAGGCCGAGGAGCTGCGGCGGACCTACGCCGGCGGCTTCGAGGCAGTGACCGGCATCTCCTTCTGCGTGACGCGCGGCGAGGTCTTCGCCCTGCTCGGGACCAACGGCGCGGGCAAGACCTCCACGGTCGAGCTGCTGGAGGGCCTTGCCGCGCCCGACGGCGGACGGGTGCGGGTCCTCGGTCACGATCCGCACCGCGAGCGAGCCGCCGTCCGGCCCAGGATCGGCGTGATGCTGCAGGAGGGCGGCTTCCCCTCCGACCTGACGGTGGCCGAGACGGCCCGGATGTGGGCGGGGTGCACGAGCGGGGCCCGGCCGGTCTCCGAAGCGCTGGAGCTGGTGAGGCTCGGCGAGCGATCCGGCGTACGGGTCAAGCAGCTGTCGGGCGGCGAGCGGCGGCGGCTGGATCTGGCGCTGGCACTGCTCGGGCGGCCCGAGGTGCTCTTTCTCGACGAGCCGACGACCGGCCTGGACGCGGAAGGGCGCCACGACACCTGGGAGTTGGTGCGGGCGCTGCGCGACGGTGGCACGACCGTGCTGATGACGACGCACTATCTGGAGGAGGCCGAGTCCCTGGCCGACCGGCTGGCGATCATGCACCGGGGGCGGATCGTGAGCACGGGTACCCCGGCCGAGGTGACGGCGGCCCGGCCGGCGCGCATCCGGTTCGTCCTGCCCGAGGGGGTGGCGGCGGGACGGCTGCCGCTCTCGCTGCGGGCGGCGGCGGACGGCCGGCGCATCGAGATCCGTACACACCGGCTGCAGCAGGCGCTCGGTGAACTGCTGCAGTGGGCACGGGAGTCGGACGTACGGCTGGAAGCGCTTGACGCGCGCTCGGCCACGCTCGAAGAGACCTTCCTCGACATCGCCCAGCGGCAGGAAGGGCTGGTGGACGCCCGATGAGGACCAAAGAGGTGGGCGCCTCCGGACGGCTGAAGGCGCTCGGACGGGCCGAGTTGACCCTGCTCGTACGCAATCGCTCGGCGCTGTTCGTCGCGCTGTTCGTGCCCGTGGCGATGATCGGGGCGATCAAGGTTTCGCTCGACCCGTGGGATCCCGGGGAGACCGGGATGAGTGTGGCCGAGGCCGCGATGACCGGCGGCATCGGGATGACGCTGATCTTGGTCGTCTACTCCAACCTCGTCTCGGCGTACACGGCCCGGCGCGAGGCGCTCGTGCTCAAGCGGCTGCGTACCGGCGAGGCCACGGATCCGGAGATCCTCACCGGGATCGCGCTGCCCGCGGCCGTCCTCACGCTCGCGCAGTGCGCGCTGATGGTCGTCGCCGGAGCCGTGCTGCTCGGGGTGAAGGCACCCGAGCGGCCCGAACTGCTCCTGGCGGGCGTGCTGTCGGGGATGGTGCTGATGACCGCGCTGGCCGCGGCGACGTCCGCGTACACCAGGACCGTGGAGAGCGCACAGATCACCACCCTTCCGGTGTTCCTGGTCTCGATGATCGGCTCGGGGCCGTTCGTACCGCTGGAGGCGCTGCCGCAGAAGGTGGCCTCCGTATGCGAACTGCTGCCGCTGACGGGGGTGATGCAGCTGGTGCGGGCCGGCTGGCTGGGCGGGGCGGGGGCGTCCGACCTCCTCATTGCCACGCTGAACGCACTGGTCTGGATGGTGCTCGCGGTGTTTGCTGTGCAGCGGTGGTTCCGCTGGGAGCCGAGACGCTGACCGGGGGGTGCGGGTGAAGGGGTGGAGCGCTCGCAGCGGGCTGGCCAAGGTGGACCTGTACACGCGCGGCACGGTGTATCTGATCGTGTGGGCGGGGGTTCTCGGGCTGCCGTTGCTGCTGCTGGCCCGGCCGGTGAGCACGGACGGGCAGCTCGTGCTGGTCGCGACCGCCATTCTGCTCGCGCTGGCCGAAGGGGTGTTCTGCGGACGGATGGCCCGCCGCGCGATGGACGCCTGTCTGGGCCAGGGGCAGGTGCCCCGGAGACTGGTCCTGTGGGCCGCGGCCGCGACGGCCGCGACGACGGCCGCCGTGGTGGTGCTGGCGGCGACGGCCGATCTGACCGGGCTGCTGCCGACGGCGCTGGCGGCGGCGCTCGCGCCGTTCCTCACCGTCCACTGTCTGCTCGTACGCAACCGCACCACGGCCCTGATCCAGCTGGCGGTGCTGGCCGTGATCTGCGGTCTTGTCCCGCTGACGGGCCGCACGGCCGACGAGGTGCTGATCACCGTGGTGAGTGTCGGCTTCACGAACGGGTGGCTGACCTTCACGGCCCGCGTGTCCCTGTGGGTGCTGGCGGTGATGTGGGAACTGCGGGAGGCCCGTGATGTCCAGGCACGGCTGGCCGTCGCGGAGGAGCGGCTGCGGTTCGGACGGGACATGCACGACGTCCTCGGCCGGAATCTCGCCGTGATCGCGCTCAAGAGCGAGCTCGCTGTGCAGCTGTCCCGCCGCGGCAGGGCCGAGGCGGCGGACCAGATGGTCGAGGTGCAGCGGATGGCCCGTGAGGCGCAGCAGGAGATACGGGAGCTGGTGCGCGGCTATCGCGAGGTCGATCTCAGCATCGAACTCCAGGGCGCGCAGGGGGTGTTGGCGGCGGCCGGGATCGACTGCCGGATCGAGGGCGGCGTGGGCGGGGAGCTGCCGGCCCGGATCCAGTCGGCGCTCGGCTGGGTCGTACGGGAGGCGACGACCAACGTGCTGCGGCACGGGGACGCGGCGCGCTGTGTGATCCGGCTGGAGGAAGCCGGGGATCATGCGGTGCTGGTCGTGGAGAACGACGGCGCGCCCGAGCCCCGCACCGGCGCCGGCGGCTCCGGACTCGCCGGGCTGCGGGAGCGGCTCACCGCACTGGACGGCTCGCTCGACGCGGGCCCGGCCGGCGAGGGCCGCTTCCAGCTCACGGCGAAGGTGCCGCTTCCCCAGGAGGAACGATGACGACATCGCCCGTACGGGTCCTGCTCGCCGACGACGAACATCTCATCCGGGGCGCGCTCGCCGCGCTGCTCGCCCTCGAAGACGATCTGGTGGTCGTCGCCGAGGCCGCGTCCGGGACCGAGGCCCTGGCCATGGCGCGGGCGCACCGGCCCGATGTCGCGGTCCTCGATCTTCAGATGCCCGCCCCGGACGGTGTGAGCGTGGCCACATCCCTGCGAGCCGAACTGCCCGGGTGCAGGACGATGATCGTGACGAGCCACGGACGCCCCGGACATCTCAAAAGAGCGCTGGCCGCGGGCGTGCGGGGCTTCGTGCCGAAGACGCTCAGCGCCCGGCGGCTGGCGGAGATCATCCGTACCGTGCACGCCGGAAACCGCTATGTGGACCCCGAGTTGGCGGCCGACGCGATCTCCGCGGGGGACTCTGCGCTGACCGTCCGGGAGGCCGAGGTGCTGGAGCTGGCGGCGGACGGGGCACCGATCGCGGAGATCGCGGAGCGGGCCTCGCTCTCGCAGGGCACCGTGCGGAACTACCTTTCGTCGGCCGCCTCCAAACTGGGGGCGGAGAACCGGCATACCGCAGTGCGTCTCGCTCGCGAGCGAGGTTGGGTATAGTGGTCTCCGCGCGACAGCGCATGCGGACGTAGCTCAGTTGGTAGAGCGCAACCTTGCCAAGGTTGAGGTCGCCAGTTCGAACCTGGTCGTCCGCTCAGAGTGGAGAAGGCCCCGGTCATCACGACCGGGGCCTTCTTCGTGTCTACGACCAGCTCGTGCCCGTCAGCAGCTCGTACGCCTCGATGTACTTGGCGCGGGTCGCCTCGACGATCTCCTGGGGGAGGGCCGGCGGCGGCTGCTCGCTCTTGCGGTCCCAGCCGGAGGCGGGCGAGGTCAGCCAGTCGCGGACGTACTGCTTGTCGTACGAGGGCTGGGCGCGGCCCGGCTCCCAGGAGGCCGCCGGCCAGAAGCGGGAGGAGTCGGGGGTCAGCACCTCGTCGGCGATGACGAGCTCGTCGCCCTCGAAGCCGAACTCGAACTTGGTGTCCGCCAGGATGATGCCGCGGTCGCGGGCGATGTCACGGGCCCGGCCGTAGACGGCGAGGGTCGTCTGGCGCAGCAGGGCGGCGGTCTCGGCGCCGACCTGGCGGGCCACTTCCTCGTAGCTGACGTTCTCGTCGTGATCGCCCACGGCCGCCTTCGTGGCGGGCGTGAAGATTGGGGCCGGGAGCTCGGAGCCGTCGCTCAGGCCCTCGGGCAGAGCGAGGCCGCAGACCGTACGGGACTCCTGGTACTCGGCGAGGCCGGAGCCGGTGAGATAGCCGCGGGCCACGCACTCGACCGGGACCATGCGCAGGGACTTGCAGATGAGGGTGCGGCCCGCCCAGTCGGCGGGGGCGCCCTCGGGAAGGTCCGTGCTCAGAACATGGTGGGGGACCAGGTCCTCCAGGCGCTCGAACCACCACAGCGAGAGCTGGGTGAGCACCCGCCCCTTGTCGGGGATCTCGGTGGGCAGCACCCAGTCGTACGCGGACATGCGGTCGCTGGCGACCATCACGAGGTCGCCCGCCTCGTTCTGGTACAGGTCGCGCACCTTGCCGGTGTGCAGATGTACCAGGCCCGGCACCTGAAGCGGTTCGGGCTTTTCGACGAATCCGGACACGGTTCCTCCCCGTGGTGACGTCTAACCTGTCCGATTGTCCCGTACGCGGGGTGGACCGGCTCGTAGGGGGTCAGTCGCGTTTGCAGATGCGGTCGAGCAGGTTCGCCGTCGCCCGCTGGACACGGGTGTCGACATGGCCGGGGCGATCCAGCGCCGGGGACCAGGCGAAGGTGCCGGCGGCGAAGACGAGCGCGCCCGAGGGTGCGCGGTACAGGGAAGTCTCCTGGTGGCGGGTGACGCCCTCGCCGTCCCGGTAGGGGGAGTGGGAGAGCAGGATCCGGCCCTGGTGCTCGGGCAGCGACGTGCGCGGGAAGTACCGGTCGGCCTCGCCCGCGACCAGGCCTGGGAGCTTGTCGCCCTCGTCGGCGCCGGTCGCCTCCCAGAGCCAGTGATCCGCGTTCCGTACGACCAGGGGGTGTGGCTCGGGGACCCGTCCCGCGTACTGGATGCCCAGCAGTTGCTGCTCGGCCCGGTCGATCTCGCGCCACAGGGCCGGTTTTCCGGGGCTGCGGCGTTTGCGGCAGGTCAGCAGGCGGTCGGGGACGCCGGAGGGCGACGGGCCGAGCTCGACCTGCCAGTACATGGTGTTGGCGGAGAGGAAGACGAGTGAGGTGCCGCGGTCGCGGGCGCGCTCGGCGGTGCGGCGCATCGAGGCCGACCAGTACTCGTCGTGGCCAGGGAAGACCAGCCCCCGGTAGCGGGCCGGGTCGACGCGGCCGGCGTGGAGGTCGCGGGTCTCCGCGTAGGCGAGGTCGTAGCCGTATCGCTCGGCCCAGCGGATGAAGTCATAGGCGTGGCCGACATGGAGGGGAAGGCCCGCGCCCGCGTAGGGACGGTCGAAGGAGACCGTGGTGGCGGCGTCCTCCTCGCCGAGGAGTCGGCCCGTCTCGTCCCAGGCGTGGTAGAGGCTGGCGCCCGTGCGGCCGTCCTCCGGATAGAGGTTGTACGCCTGCCAGGTGATGTCCGGGAGGAGGAGCAGGAGGTCGGCGGGCTGGTCGTCGCGGACGGTGAAGGGGATGTGGGAGCGGTAGCCGTCGGCGGTGGTGAGCACGGCGACATACGCGCCGATCGCCCAGTAGGACGGGATCTGCAGCCGCCAGGAGAGCCACCAGTGATGGCAGGAGACGGTCCGGTCGGCGGCGAGCGGTGGCGGCTGGACGATGCCGGAGAGGCGCGGGCTGGTGGTGATCTTGGCCGCTCCGTCGCCCCCGTAGTGCCCGATGCGATAGACGTCGACCGAAAACTGCTGGGGCGGGTCCACGGTGATGTGGAAATCGATCGCCTCGCCGGGGGCGGCCGCGCCCGTGGACGAGAAGCCCTTGATCTGCCGGTGAACATCGTCGGCGGTGCGGGGTCCGCGGGCGCTCCTGCCGCGGTCGGGGTCGGCGTACCAGGGGACGACCTGGCCGGTGTCGTCGAAGTAGTGCTCGCTGCCGCGCAGCCAGGGCAGGGGGCCCTGGCCGAAGGGGTCCGTGACGGCGTGGGCGAGGGCGCCCGATTCCCAGCGCCGGATCTGGTCCGCCCCCATGCTGCGCCCTCCCTCGAGGTCCCCGGCTCATCTGTGATGAGCCACCAGTGTTCAGTGCCGGTCTCCAGCACATCACATAACGCACGCACTCCGTCACCGTTCGTCGCTAATCGACGTGAACGGAAGGGGATGTTCCGGGCGAGATGGGTGTATCGCCCGCGCGGGGGTGCGTCGCTGTCCGCCGTCGTCCGTCGGCGTCCGCGTCATGCGACGCTGTCAGACCAGGCGGACCGGCTTTTCCGGGCGGACGCCGAGGGTGGAGAGCCAGCTGCGCAGCGGGGCCGCGTCGCCGTCCTCGGTCAGGCTCAGCACGCGGGTGGCCAGATCCGCACGGCGTTCACCATTGATCATCAGCGCCGGGCCGTCGAGCCAGTCCAGACCGGGGGCCGCACCCGCCGTGTCGACGGCGGCGCAGCAGACCATCGCGGTCACATGGTCGGCGAGCAGCTCACGGCCCGTACGAGGCGGCTGCAGCGGGAAGAGCGGGAGCGGGTCGGCTCCCCAGCCGTTCAGCGCGTCACCGGGGCTCTTGGGGGGCGGGGGGACCGCGGCCTCCTCGCGGGCGACCTCCGCGCTGATCCCGGCGGCCAGCAGTTCGCCGGCCTCGGCGCCCCGGCCGGACAGATGGTCCATGACCCGGGTCAGCGTCGGCCCGTGCGGGCCCGTCGACGGCGGTACGCCAAGGTCGTCGAGCACCCTGTGGAGGCGGGCCGCTTCCGTACGCCACTTACGGTCGACCACCTCTTCCGGATACTGCTGCCAGTCCACCGGCGACCAGTCGGGGCCCGCCTCGGCCGGACCGCCGTGGAAGAGGCGGGCGGCCAGCAGGGATGCGGCCTCGTCTATCGCGCCGGGCTCTTCGAGCAGGTCGCAGGCGGGGCGCTCGCCGAGCCGGGAGGCGAAGCCCTCGGCGAGTCGGTCGCGCCGGGAGAGCTCGGTCAGGGCGGAGACGACGCCCGCGTCGAGGCGCGAGGGCCAGCGGCCCATGCGCCAGGCGGGCAGCGCGACCCGGGTCAGCAGCCGGTCCCAGCCCGCATAGGCGAGACCGACCTGCTCCTGGGCGACGATCCTCAGGCCGTAGTCCACAGCCTGTGCACGCTCGGAGGCGGCCGCCGCGACGCCACGCTCCATCTCGGAGGCCGGCGCCTGACAGCTGCGCAGCAGCAGCCGGGTGCTCCCGCCGACGAAGCTGAGCGCCGCCTTGCGTATCGGTCCCTGCCCCGGGGCGGACGCCACCGCGACCGCCGCGTCCAGGCCCCGTACGAAACGGCGGGCCGCAGCTATGTCGGGGTGCGCGGAGGGTGCCGTGCCCGCGACGACCGGAGCCAGCACGGCCCGCAGCTCGGCGACCCGCATCCACCACAGGAAGGGCGAGCCGATCACCAGCACCGGCGCTTCGGTGCCGCGGCGCCTGCTTGCGCCGCCTATCGCATGGGCCGGGTGCGTACGGTCCTCGAGCCAGCTGTCGCAGTCGGGGGTGAGCGCCAGCGCGGAGGGCGCGGGGACCTCCAGGCGCTCGGCCAGGTCCCGCACCAGCCGGTACAGATCCGGGGCCGCGCGCTCCGGCAGCTCGACGGTGGGGCTGAGCGCGGGACTGGCCCGGACTATCACGGCCGCGACCGCCGCGGCGAGCAGCAGCACGATCACCGCGAAGACCGACACGGCCCAGCGCGCCAGGTCCCAACTTCCGCCACTCATATGCCCCGCGGCATCGCCCGCGAAGAGCACGACGGCCACGGCCGCGGGCAGTAGCGCCACGGCCAGCGCCCTGCTGCGCACCCGCAGCACGGCGAGGGCTCGCGAGCGCGCGGCGTGCGCACCCAGCGACTCACCGAAACCGGTACCGGACACGGTCCGACCTCACCCCCTCTGCCCTGCGACGGTGTTGCTCACTCCCCCACTGTGGCACCCACAACTGACATCGCAATGCCGGTGGGCCAAGTGCCGGAACGCTTGCGCCGCACCCTAGTTGGGGCTTCGGCGGGCGTCATCCGGATGGCTCAGCCGTCACTCGATGGAATGGCGTTGGGCAAAGGTGATGACGGTCCTGCGGGCCTAGAGGTTCACTCCCCGGCGGCCTCGCGTGCGATGTCCGTACGGTGCTGCGAGCCGTCAAGACGGATCCGGGCCACCGCACGGTACGCGCGCTCACGGGCCTGCGCCAGGTCCTGCCCTGTCGCCGTGACCGAAAGGACGCGGCCGCCGGCGCTCACGACCGCGTCGCCGTCCCGCTTCGTCCCGGCGTGCAGAACGTACGCGTGGGGCGCATCTTGGGCCGCGACCTCGTCCAGGCCCTCGATCGGGTCGCCGGTGCGTGGGGTGTCCGGGTAGTTGTGCGAGGCGACGACCACGGTCACGGCGGCGTCATCTCGCCACCGCAGCGGCGGCTCCAGGTCGAGGGTGCCCTGCGCGGCGTGGAGCAGCAGGCCCGCGAGCGGGGTCTTCAGACGGGCCAGGACGACCTGTGTCTCCGGGTCGCCGAAACGGGCGTTGAACTCGATGACGCGTACGCCGCGCGAGGTGATCGCCAGGCCCGCGTACAGCAGCCCGGCGAAGGGCGTGCCGCGGCGGTGCAGTTCGTCGACGGTGGGCTGGAGGACGGTCGCCATGACGTCGTCGACCAGCTTCGGGTCGGCCCACGGGAGCGGGGAGTACGCGCCCATGCCGCCGGTGTTGGGGCCCTCGTCGCCGTCGAGCGCACGCTTGAAGTCCTGGGCCGGGGTGAGCGGGACGACCGTCTCGCCGTCGGTGATCGCGAAGAGGGACACCTCGGGGCCGTCGAGGAACTCCTCGATGACCACGCGGCCGCCGCAGGCCAGGGCGTGCTCGCGGGCCTTGTCGAGGTCGCTCGTCACGACGACGCCCTTGCCGGCCGCGAGGCCGTCGTCCTTGACGACGTACGGAGCGCCGAAGGCGTCGAGGGCCTCGTCGATCTCCTCGGGCGTCGTACACACATAGCTGCGGCCCGTGGGCACACCGGCCGCCGCCATCACGTCCTTGGCGAAGGCCTTGGAGCCCTCCAGCTCGGCCGCCTCGCGGGAGGGGCCGAAGCACGGGATGCCCACGGCTCGTACGGCGTCGGCGACCCCTGCGACGAGCGGTGCCTCCGGGCCGACGACGACGAGCCCGGCCCCCAGCTCGGTGGCGAGCCGCGCCACGGCCTCACCGTCCAGCGCGTCGACCGGGTACAGCTCGGCGACCTCACCGATGCCTGCGTTTCCGGGCGCGCAGTACAGAGCGGTGACGTCGGGGTCGAGGGAGAGAGAGCGGCACAGGGCATGTTCGCGGGCGCCGCCGCCGATGACGAGGACCTTCACGGCAGCCAGCCTAGCCGCCGGGGCCGGCTGCTCCTGTACGGGCCTCCGAGACCTTCTCCCCTACTCGTTTGTGTATTCCTCCACGACAGTGGCGCCGAGCTCGCGGACGATCACGTCGATGCCGGAGAGCGCGGAGTCGACGAGGTCCGGGTCATCCTCCTCCGGCACGTCGTCCTCGGGGGCGACCGGGGGCGGGCTGTGCACGGGGGCGGGGCGCGGGGGCTCGGCCGCGGAGGCCTGCGGGGCCGCCGACTGGGGAGCTGCCTGGGCGGGCCGGGGTGCCGGAGCCGTGGGGGCCGGGGCGGGAGCGGAGTTCTGGGGGACCGTGGCCTGGGGGGCGGGGGCGGACGGGCCGCGGCCGCCGCCGTATCCGGCGCCACCGCCTCCGTATCCGCTGCCGCCACCGCCGAAGCCACCTGTGCCTGGGCCGCCCGTGCCGAAGCCGCCTCCGCCGGCGGACGGGGGCTGGGCACCTCCGCCAGGGCCGGCTGTGCCGCCCGACGGGTCGATGATCGCCTCGACCTTCCACTGCACATGGAACTGCTCGGCCAGCGCCTGCTTCAGCACCTCCTCGCTGCCGCTGCTGGCGAAGTTGTCCCGAGCGCCGGCATTGATGAAGCCGAGCTGGAGGGTGGTGCCGTCGAAGCCCGCCACCTGGGCGTTCTGGCTGAGCAGGATCCAGGTGAAGCGGCGGCGGTTCTTCACCGCCTCCAGGATGTCCGGCCACATGTTCCGTACCTGACCGGCGCCTTGGACCATGCCGGGAGCGGGGGCAGATGCGGCGGGCGTGGGCGCAGCGGCAGCGGGAGCCGCGGGCCCCGGCTGCTGGCCGCCCTGTCCCGGGGCCGACGCGGTGGGCCATCCGCCGGGACGCCGCCCGGCCTCGGGCGCGGTCGCGGCGGGCCAGGCACCGGGGCGCTGCCCGGCGGGCTGCTGCTGCTCGGCAGGGGAAGCGGCTGGAGCGGGGGCGGGCGCCTCGGGCACAGGGGCGGGAGCTTCGGCGGGCGTCGGCGCGGGGGGTGCGGGCGGCACCGGTGCGTGTGCCTGGGCGGCCGGCCCCGGGACGTACCCCATCGCGGGCCCGGGACCGCCGGTCGAGAACGTCACACCCCGCTCCAGCTTGTCCAGCCTGGCCTGCGTGGAGCGCTCGTCGTCGAAGGCGGCGGGCAGCAGGACCCGCGCGCAGATCAGCTCCAGCTGCAGCCGTGGCGAGGTGGCGCCACGCATTTCCGTAAGCCCCGTGTTGACGAGATCCGCGGCCCGGCTCAGCTCGGCCGCGCCGAAGACGGAGGCTTGCGCCTGCATCCGCTCGACCACATCGGCGGGGGCGTCGATGAGCCCGGTCGTCCCCGCGTCGGGCACGGCCGCCAGGATCACCAGGTCCCGCAGCCGCTCGAGGAGATCGGCCACAAAGCGCCGCGGGTCGTTGCCGCCTTCGATGACCGTGTTGACGACCTGGAAGGCCGCGGCCCCGTCGCCCGACGCGAAGGCGTCCACGATCGAGTCGAGCAACGACCCGTCCGTGTACCCGAGGAGGGCGGTGGCCATGGCATACGTCACACCCTCCTCGGCGGCACCCGCGAGCAACTGGTCCATGACGGACATGGAGTCACGCACGGACCCCCCGCCCGCCCGTACGACGAGCGGCAGCACACCGTCGGCGACCGGGATGTTCTCCTTGCCGCACACCTCGCCCAGGTAGTCGCGCAGAGTCCCGGGGGGCACCAGCCGGAAGGGGTAGTGGTGCGTACGCGACCGGATGGTGCCGATGACCTTCTCCGGCTCGGTGGTCGCGAAGATGAACTTGAGATGCTCCGGGGGCTCCTCGACCACCTTCAGCAGAGCGTTGAAACCCTGCGGGGTGACCATGTGCGCCTCGTCGATGATGTAGATCTTGTACCGGCTGCTCGCCGGGCCGAAGAAGGCCTTCTCCCGAAGATCACGCGCATCGTCCACACCACCGTGGGACGCGGCGTCGATCTCGATGACGTCGATCGACCCCGGCCCGTTCCTCGCGAGGTCGCGGCAGGACTGGCACTCACCGCAGGGCGTGGGTGTGGGCCCCTGCTCGCAGTTCAGACAGCGGGCGAGGATGCGCGCACTGGTCGTCTTGCCGCATCCACGCGGCCCGCTGAACAGGTACGCGTGATTGACCCGGTTGTTCCGCAGGGCCTGCTGCAGCGGGTCGGTGACATGCTCCTGCCCGATGACCTCGGCGAAGGACTCGGGGCGATAGCGGCGGTACAGCGCAAGGGACGACACGCCTACGAGGTTATCGGGGCCCACCGACAAGCGGCGCCGTCGTCCAGCCCGTCCGCCGTGCGGGCGGTCGGCCCCTCGGTCCGTACGCCGCGTCCGCCCCGTCCGTCCGCAAACGCAAGCGCCCCCCACGCACCCGCCAGAGCCGACCTACCCTTGCTGCCTTCCGGCCCTGGGGGAGTTCAGTCAGATAGCGCCACGTGAGGGGCTCCGCACAGGGTACCTGATGGCAGGGGGTGGGAACGAGTTCGCTAGCACTCCTCAACGTCTTGTATTGTTTGCGGCGGAGGATTCGCCTAGTGGCCTAGGGCGCACGCTTGGAAAGCGTGTTGGGGGCAACCCCTCACGAGTTCGAATCTCGTATCCTCCGCCAGTGCCTCACCGGGCACGATGTCGAAGGGCCCCACCGTTCGCGGTGGGGCCCTTCGTCGTTGCCTCCACAGAGGCCACTGACCTTGTCTTGACGGCGGTGGTTGACGGCGACCGCCCACGAGTTGGAGGAGCGTGCGTCCGTCGCTCGCGCGGCGGTGCCTCTACCGGTCAAAGGTGGTGCAGCGTCTCGATGATCTTGGCGGTGACGGCCTTGGTGGAGTAGGGGTTCTGTCCCGTCACCAGCCTGCCGTCAGCGGTGGCGAAGGGGGTCATCGGGATGGTGTTACCGACGTAGTGCGCGCCCCGCTTGCGGAGTTCGTCCTCCAGCAGGAACGGCACCCGCTTCTTCACCATGGCGACTCGCTCCTCCACGGTGGAGAACCCGGTGACTGTGCGGCCGTCAACGAGCAGGGAGCCGTCGGAGAGCGTGATGTTCAGCAGTCCGCAGGCACCATGGCAGACCGAGGAGACCACGCCGCCGTTCTCGTAGATCTCCCGCGCGGCCTGCTGGAGCGCTGCGTTCGAGGGGAAATCCCACATAACGCCGTGCCCGCCGGTGTAGAAGATCGCGGCATACCGGGCCGGGTCGACGTCGGCCGCCTTGCCCGTGTGATCCAGGCTCGACATGAACGCGCGATCATTCATGTACTCGCGCACCCCCTTGTCGGCCCATTTGGTGCTGCGGGGATCCAGCGGCACCGGTCCCCCTTCTGGACTGACAATGTCGACCTCGAAGCCGGCCTGACGGACCCCGGCGTGGAAGTGAACCAGCTCGCCGATCCACAGTCCGGTCCGATGGGGGTTCGTCCCGTAGGTCGCCTGGTTGGTTACCACTGCGAGGATCCTGCTCATCGCCATCACGACTCCTTATGTGCCGCGGAGTTGGCCACGGCCTTGGTGTTCAGGCCTGCTCGGTGGGGCGTACGAGCAGCTCGGCGACGGCCACGTGCCGGGGGCGGGTGACGATGTAACCGACGGTATCGGCGATGTCCTGGCTCTGCAGCCGCTCGATGTCGCCCAGGGCGGCGACGATGTGCTGCTGGATGACGTCGGGGTTGTGCGTGCGCAGCTCGGTGTCGACGCTGCCCGGCTCGATGACGGACACGCGGACGTGCTGCCGGGCCAGTTCCTGGCGCAATGCCTCGCTGAAGGCACCGACGCCGAACTTGGTGGCGCTGTACACGGCGGACATGGCGTAGGCGTTGCGGCCGGCGAGCGAGCCGATGTTGACGATGTCGGCGACCTGACGCGGCTGTTCGGCGGCGGCCTTGACCAGGTGGGGGACGGCCGCGTGGGAGGTGTACATCAGGCCCATGAGGTTGATGTCGATCATGCGCCGCCAGTCGTCCAGGTCCGCACCGGGGGCGGGCCCGAGCAGCATGAGGCCGGCGTTGTTGACCAGAGTGTCCAGGTGGCCCAGGCCCTCGACGGTCCGCTCGACCGCTTCCGCGGCGGCCTGGGCGGTGGTGATGTCGGCGGGCACGACCAGGGCCTTGCCACCGGCACCGGTGATTTCCGCGGCGAGGTCGGTGAGGCGGTCCTCTCGCCGGCCGACCAGGGCCACCGAAGCGCCCTCGCGGGCAAGCTCCAACGCGGTGGCGTGGCCGATGCCGCTGGATGCTCCGGTGACCAGGGCGACGGTTCCTTCAAGACGACGATTCATGGGTCCAAGCCTTTCGATGAACGGCCACTTCGGGCCGTACGGGACAGGGGGAGGACGGCCCTATGGGTGGGGGCCGTACGGGGGTAGAGGCCGCTCAAGGCGGGGCCGAGGGCACAATGGGTAAGTGAGCAGCACTGGGCAGAAGACCACCGACAGCACGCGTCGAGAGACAGGGACCGAGGGAGAACTACCGCCTCGCGAACGCCTGGTCCGGGCCGCGTCGCGGCTGTTCTATTACGAGGGCGTCCGCGCGATCGGCGTGGAGCGGCTGATCGCCGAGGCCGGGGTGACGAAGGCGACCTTCTACCGGCACTTCGCCTCCAAGGACGACCTGGTCGTGGCCTACCTGCTGACCAAGGACGCCTACTACAAGGCGGTGGCCGAACCGCTGGCCGCCGGGCACCCGCCCGCGGAGGCGATCGACCTGATCTTCGGGGCCATCGCCGAGCACGCCCGCGAGCGCGGCTTTCGCGGATCGCCGTTCCTGAACGCGGCCGCCGAGTACCCGGACGCCGGCCATCCTGTCCGTGGCCTGGTGACGTCCCATCGGGACTGGATCCGCACCCTCTTCCAGGATCTGCTCACCCGGCTCGGCCACGCCGATGCGGAGTCGGCAGCCGGTGCGCTGCTGATGCTGTACGACGGCGCGATGGCCGCCGGCTACCTGGACGACTCGACGGCCGCCTACAGGACTCTGGTGAACGCGGTCCGGCTCATCCGATCCGACGGCTGATGCCCTAGGGGCCGCGCGAATCAGCGGCCCTCTGCGGGGCCCCGGCCAGGCCGGGGCGCGGGTTGCTTTCATAGAACTTCTTGATCTCTCTTCGACGGGCACCGGTGACCCACTGGCGGTTCTCTGCCCGGAGGCCAGTCCCGCACTGGAAGGCCGAGAGGCCATCCCCCAAGAGGTAGGAAGACCGGTCGTTCTACCTCTCGACGATAACCCCCTTGGCGTCCACGCGCCACTGGTCGACCCGTTTGTGGGATCCCTCACCGGTCCGCCGCCGGCTATCGCAGTATGGGTACGGTCCGCCGCCCCGACTCCGTACAGGAGGCCGAGGCCCAGGCCGCTATTCCGAGCACGGTGGCCTGGTAAGGACATCGATACCCGGAGTATGGTCTCTTGTATGGCGACAAAAAAGGTGACGGTGACGATCCCCGAGGATCTCCTTGACGAGATCCGCGCGGAGGCAGCAGAGCGGGGCCTGTCGGCGTATGTCGCCGAGGCGCTGCGACTCAGGCGCGACCGGGACCGGCTGCGGGAGCTGGTGGACTGGCTGCAGGAGGAACACGGTCCGGTCACCGAGGACGAGCGCGCGGCAGCATTCGAGGAACTGGAGGATCTCGACGCCGAGCACGAGCGCCGCAGCGCCGCCGGAAAGCGCAACGCCGGACAAGCCGCGTGAAAAAGCGGGCCGCTGAGCACAAGCAGCCGCCCCTGCGCATCTTCGTACTCGACTGCGAAGCGCTGTCCCTGGCCGTGCGCGGCGACCGGAAGATGATCGCCTGGCTCGACATCGCGGCCCGGGGCGAGGCCGAGGTGGTGACGTCCCCGATGACGCTGGTCGAGGCGTACGACGGCAGGACCACCGAGCAACGCTGGGACTGGGTGCTCTCACGGCTCAAAGTCGCCGACATCGGGAAGGACGAGGCCCGTCAGGCCCGCCGACTACTGGCCGATACCGAGCTGCACGGCCACAAGTACGCCATCGACGCGGTGCTCGCCGTCATCGCGCGACAACAGAAGGGGCAGGTCACCGTCTTCACCTCGGACGTGGACGACCTGGAGAAGCTGGTCCCGGACTCGATCGTCGTCAGGAAGGTATGACCCGACGCGCTGGGCCCAGTTTGTTGTAGTCCTCCGTCAGCACCGCGCACCTTCCACAGCCGCGCTCGGACCCTTCGGCTGGGCACATACGTGCCCGTCGACAGCGACCGGCTTGCGTAGCAGGAGCAGCGCCGCGTCGTCGTGAAGGTGGCCGCCGACGTGGGCCTGCAGTTCGTCGTGGAGCCCGGCGAGGGTGCAGGAGGGCTCGTCCGACAGGTGATGCGCCACCCGCTCGGCGAGCGGGTAGAACTCACGGCTGTGGTTGCGGGCCTCGGTGACGCCGTCGGTATAGAGGAGCAGTTGGTCGCCCTCGGCGAAGGGCAGCACCTGGAGACTCGGGGTCTCGCCGGAGAGGGCGCGCAGCCCGAGCGGCGGAGCCGGATGCGTTGGCTCGACGGGCAGGACTGCGGAATCGCGGACCAGCAGCGGCGGGGCGTGTCCGCAGTTGACCACTTCCATGCGCCCGGACTCGGGGTATCCGACGACGACCGCTGTGACGAAGTCGTCCGCACCGAGGTTGCGCGCCAGGCTCCGCTCGATCCTGCCGACGACGTCGAGGAGGTCCGGCTCGTCGTAGGCGGCCTCGCGGAAGACACCGAGGACCAGCGCGGCGGTGCTCACCGCGGGCAGGCCCTTGCCGCGCACGTCGCCGACGATCATCCTGACCCCGTATTCGGTGGGCACCAGCGCGTAGAGGTCCCCGCCGATGCGGGCCTCCGCCGCGGCGGCGCTGTAGCGGACGGCCACCTGGAACTCGCCGACCGTCGCCGGTATGGGCTTGAGGAGCGCGTGCTGGGCGGCCTCGGCGACCGAGCGGACGGCCGCCAGTACCCGTTCGCGGCGTACGCGCAAAGCACTGGCCAGGGCACTCGCCAGCGTCACGGCGGCCAGGGAGGACAGCACGATCGCCTGCTCGCGGCCCGGCGCACCGCCCCTGGCGCCGAGTGCGGCGCCCAGCGCCACGGCGAGGATGCCGATCCGCAGGACTCCCCGCGGCCTGCTGGTGGCGGCGGCCAGCGCGGGCCCGACGGCGAGCAGCGGCAGCCAGCTCAGTCCGGCTACGCCGATGAGGCCGACCAGAGCGACGGCACAGACGATCAGTACGGGCGCGACGGCGGCGAGGTGCGCGGCGGCACCTGTGTGCCCCGGCGTCGCCGTCCTCGAATCGGCCGGGCGCTTCGTGAGCCGTTGAGTGAGCCGCTGCGTGAGCCTTTGCGTGACCCGCCAGATCGGCCGGCGGTCACGCTGATGATCCCGGTCGTGGCTCATATCCTCTGCAGCAACTCTCCTGATTCACGGCGCGCACGCCTGAATGTCCGTTTCCTCCAGGGAACAGGTAGCCGAGGCCTCGCCGCAAGGACGGGATTTTCAGATAGTGAGCGAAAGACCCCTGGTCACGCGGCTCGCAGTAGGGAGTAGTCGGGCTCTGACCTCTTCGAGCCGCGCCCGGGCCTCCTCGGCACGGGAGAGCCGGTCGGCCCGGAGGGAGACGCCGAGCGAGCCGAGGGTGTTCCCGCTGTACACGGGCACCGCGACGCAGACCGTACCGAGGGAGTACTCCTCCATGTCCATGGCGCCGGGGGCGATGGGCGATGTGTCGAGTCGCCGGAGCAGTTCGGAGCGGCTGGTGATGGTGCGCGGCGTGAGGTCGGCGAGCGTGTGCCGGGAGAGGTAGTCGTTGCGAGAGGCGTCGTCCAGCTCGCGCAGCACGGACTTGCCCAGCGCGGTGGCGTGCCCGGCGTCCTCGAATCCCACCCAGAGGTCGACCCGTGGTGTCCGGGGGCCGTCGACGATGTCGGCGACCCGGATCTCGCCCTCCTCGTAGAAGGTCAGATACGTGGGGGCCGACAGTTCGTCCCGCAGAGCGGCAAGCGCGGGACGGACACGGGTGAGCAGCCCCTGCCCGCGGCTTCCGGTGTGCAGCGAGTGCAGCCTGTCCCCGATGACGAACGCGCCGTCGTCCAGTTTCCGCAGATAGCCGTCGTGGGTCAGGGTCCGCAGCAGGTGGTACGTGGTGGCCAGGGGCAGCCCCGCCTCACGTGCCAGCTGCTTCGCCGGGGCGCCGCCCTCGTGGGCCCCTGCGGCTTCCATCAAGCGGAAGGCACGCTGCACGGATCTGATGAGCGTGGGGCCGTCCTGAGCACCCATGCCACAAGCTTGCGCCAGGCGCCCGGCGCCAGCAAGGCACCAGCGAGGCACGAGCCGGCCACCTCGCGATCAATGGAGCCTTGACTTGGAGCGCGCTCCAAGATCCAGACTCCCGCTCAGTACGAGTGGATACCCGTACGGCTCTCGGCGGTGAGGCCGTCGGACGCGCGGGGTCCGACGGCCTCCATGAGTCAGACGGCGAGCGGCTGTTCCGCCTCGTGCAGCAGGCCGACCAGCGAATGGCGTGCGCGGGCAACGCGCGAGCGGACGGTGCCCACCGGGCAGCCGCTGACGAGGGCGGCTTCGGCGTATGGCAGTCCCAGCAACTGCGTGAGGACAAAGGCCTCCCGGCGCTCGTCGGGCAGCGTGGCCAGGAGTTCGCCGAGGGCAATGCCGTCGTCGAAGCCGGGCAGGTTACGGGACTGGGCGCGCTCCGCGGCGGACTGCCAGTCGTCCGTGTCCGCGAGCCGGGGGCGGGCCGCGGTGTGCCTGAGGCTGTCGATCACCGCGCGCCGGGCTATGGAGAGCAGCCAGGTACGGGCCGACGAGCGGCCCTCGAAGCGGTGCAGGCTGCCGAGCGCCCGCAGGAAGGTGTCCTGGGTCAGATCGTCGGCGGCCTGCGGGTCGGCGCTGAGGTAGGCGACGTACCGGCGTACGTCGCGGTGCAGGGCGCGTACGAATCGCTCGACGGCCAGGGGATCACCGCCGCGTGCGTCGAGCGCCCATGCGGTGATCGCGTCGTCGGTCGTACATCGCGTCGTACGGGGCACGGTCGAGGTCAGGGCAGAGTTCATTGCCTGATGTCCTTCTCGGAATCCGGGAATCCGGAGCCGCGCGAGGGCGGGTCCGGTGAGTCGTACGGCCGCGCGCACAGAGCGCGGCCGATGCCCGAGCGCCTGGAGCGAGCCCCAGGGCGGCATCGGGGAACCGGCTGTCAGCTGACAGCGGTTCCCGTGGGCGGACCCCGAGTGGTGAGGGCGTGCGCGAGCAGCAACTGCCGTGGCGTACGCGCTCGGCGGCTGCGCCGGACGCGGATACGCGGCGGACGGTGCGGCAGTGCGGGGACGCGGACCGGCAGACGGAGCGGGGCGACGAGCCGGTCGGCGAGTGCGCGCAGGATCCGGAATGCCGCGCGTTCGCCGTACGCGAGCCAGAGGCCGCTCAGCAGTGCGGCCAGCAGGTGGGCCGCGAGCATTCCGGTCGATGACGCCATGCCGCCGCCACTCATGCCGGTCATGTCGTGCGCCGTCGATGCCATGGACTCCATCGACTGCATCGACTCCATGGCGGACGCAGGGTGTTGGTGATGCATCGGCGGCATGTGCGGAGCAGTCGACTGGGCGAGCGAGAACGCGGTGTGCAGTGCGGTCTGCGCGGCGACGGCGAACAAGACGACCGGGAGCAGGGTGCGTTCCCGCTCGGCCAGGCACCAGGCCGCGGAACCGGTGATCACCGCTCCGGCGCCCACCGTCCACCAGGGGACGCCGGTCTGTGACATCAGCACGTGGCCGATGACCGCGAGCAGCACGCAGACGGCCGCGAACACCGCAGCCCGTACCGCGCGCACACCCCGTCCGACAGTCATGGCGGGGCTCATCCTCGCATCCGACTCGCGTTCATCAAGGGTGGGTACGGAAGTTCCCGAGCCACGCTCAAGCTCCGGCGCGTGATTCAAGCCACAGAAAATCGAGGGAACTTGAGGCCCTTTCCGTACGACTCATTGCCACGACCCGGGTGACGTCCCGGGCGGCGGAGGGACGGAGACAGGGGTGGGGACGGAGCAGGGGACGGAGCACAAACAAGCGGCCACGGCCACGGATGCGGCCCGTCCGGCGCGTGCGCCGACCGCGTTGCTGACCTGCGCGATGGCGTTCTCGATGATGCAGTTGTTCCTGCTCGGGGCGCTGGGTCCGCGGCTCGTGGACGAACTGGACGTCTCACCGACCCTGCTGGGTCTGACGACGACCGTCGGCTTCGGCGCGGCGGCCGTGCTCTCGCCGGTCGGCGGCCGCGTGGTGGACCGCGTGGGGCCGCGCCGCTGTCTGGTCGCGCTGCTTCTCGTCTCCGCCGTGGCGCTTGCCCTCATCGGATCGGCGCCCGGCGCGGGTCTGCTGCTGGCGGCGGTCGCGCTCGGCGGGCTCCCGCAGGCACTGGCCAACCCGGCCACCAACAAGGCGATCCTGGCCACCGTCCCGCCCGAGCGGCGCGGCTCGGTGACCGGGATGAAGCAGTCGGGCGTACAGCTCGGGGCCTTCGCCGCGGGGCTGCCGCTCACGGCGCTCGCCGGGGTCGCGGGCTGGCGGGGCGCGGTGTGGACGGCGGCGGGGGCCGCGGTGGTGGCGGCAGGCTGGGCGGCGCGGACACTGCCCCGGGATGTGCCCCGGGTTGGCGGCAGTACGCCGGGGGCGCGTTCCTCGCTCGTACCGCGGGGTGCGATCGCCTGGCTCGCGGCGTTCTCGCTGCTGCTCGGCTGCGGGATCGCGTCGGTCAATACGTATCTCGCGCTGTACGGCACACAACGGCTCGGCCTCGGGCCCACGGCGGCCGGTGCGCTCGTCGCCGTCCTCGGGGTCGCGGGCGTCGCGGGCCGCGTGGGCTGGTCGAAAGTGGCCGGGCAGCCCACACGCGCCGTATGGCTGCCCGGCGGGCTGGCCGCGGGGGCGGTGGGAGCCGCCCTGCTGTTGGCCGGCGCGTCCTTCGCCCACCCTCTGGCATGGGTCGCGGCGGTCGCCGTCGGTGTCTTCGCGGTCGCCGCCAACGCGGTGTCGATGGTGCTCGTCATGCAGCGCGCGACGCCGGGGCGGGCGGGGCAGGACTCGGCGCTGGTCTCGGCGGGCTTCTTCGCCGGATTCGCCGTCGGGCCACCGCTGTTCGGACTGCTGGCGGAGTCGGGGCGGTACGGGACGGGGTGGCTGCTGGTCGCCGGAGAGTTCGCGGGGGCGGGTGCGGTGGCGGTGTGGTGGGCGGTACGGGACCGGGGCGGGGTGAAACCGTGAGCGCCGTGGAGGCACCGGAGTGGGCCGCGCCCGCGCTTGCCAGGATCCTCGACCGGGTCGCCGTCACGCGGGCCGAAGTCGGCGACCGCTTCCCGCTGTTCGCGGACCCCAACAGCGGGCGATGGAGGACCACCGGGCGCGGTTCCTGGACCGGCGGGTTCTGGGCCGGGCTGCTGTGGCTGCGCGCCCGCCACACCGGTGAGGCCTCCGACCGGCGGGCCGCGGCGGCGTGCACGGCGCGCCTCGCCGACTGGGTGGACGCCGACACCGCCACGCGCGGGCTGATCCTCTGGTACGGGACCGCGCTCGCCGATGACGAGGCGTCTGTACGGCTGCGCGGACGGGCCGCCCGCGCCTGCCTGAAGTCCTTCGACCCCGAACTGGGCCTCGTCCCCTGGGGTTCGGCCTTCGGCGGCCCCCGGCTGCTGGCCCGCGCCGACGCGGTGCCCGGAATGGTGCCGCTGCTCGCGGCGGCGGACGCGGGGGCGGCCGAGAGCCACCTGTGGACGCACCTCGAACTGTGCCGGGGAAACGGGGCGTCGCGCTTCGACTCCGCGGCGGGCGAGTGGGTTCCGCACCCCGAACCGACACCCGGCTGGAGCCGGGGGCGGGCGTGGCTGCTGCTCGCGGCGGCGGACGCGGCGGGGCGGCTTGATGCGGCCGATCTGCGCGACCTCACCGACGAGTTGACCGACACCCGGCTGGTCCCCCCGGCGGACGACGCCCGTCCCGGCGGCCCCCTCGACACCTCCGCCGCCGCGATCACGGCGGTGGCCCTGCTCAAACTGGGCCGCCGCGAGCAGGCGGTGGCGGTGCTGGACGAGCTCGTGCGGGTGTACCTGGGGGAGGACGGGGGGCTGCGGGAGGGGTGCTACGACCTGGGCGGGGATGTGGCGGTGCGGCACGAGCTGGTGTGGGGGGACTTCTTTCTGGCAGTGGGGGTGGGGGTGTTGGTGGGGTTGCTGGGGGTGGGGGAGGTCTAGGGCGTGCGGTGCGGGTGCGGGGCGCGGTGGTCCGGCGCGGAGCCCCCGGTCAAGGCGAACGCAGCACCCGCCGCGCCACCGACACCACGTGAAGCTCGTCCGGACCGTCCAGGATCCGCGCCATCCTCCCCATCCGGAACAGCCCCGGCAGCGCCGTGTCCGGGCCCAGGCCCGCCGCGCCGTGGATCTGGATCGCCGCGTCCGCGACCTGCTGGAGCATCCTCGCCGCCGCGACCTTCGCCAGGCCCACCTCCACATGGGCGTCGCGCCCCGCGTCGAGGTGCGCCACGGCCTCGTACACCAGCGGGCGTGTCGTGCGCAGTGCGAGCAGCGCGTCGAAGAGATGGTGCTGGACGAGCTGGAGGTCGCCGAGCGGGCCCCGTGACCGGGTCCGGGTGAGGGCCCGTTCGCGCATCAGGTCGAAGGCGCGGCGAGCCTGGCCGAGCCAGCGCAGGCAGCGCAGGGTGCGGCCGAGTTGCAGTCGTTCGCCCGCGACGGCCAGGGCTTTGCCGGGTTCGCCGAGCAGATGGTCCGCGGGCACCGGGACCTCGTCGAGGGCGATCTCCCACTGGCCGCCCGCGCCCAGGACGGGCAGTTCGCGTACCACCCGGAAGCCGGGTGCGTCCGTGGGGACCAGGAGCAGGGACAGCCCGTCGCGGTCCGGCGGCGCGCCGCCGGTGCGGGCGAGGACGGTCACGAGGTCGGCTTCGCCGGCGCCGCTCGCGAACCACTTGCGGCCGGTCACCCTCCAGCCGCCGTCCGGAGCGGACTCGGCGCGGGTCTCGGTCAGGAAAGGGTCGGTGCCGGGGACTTCGGGTTCTGTCATCGCGTACGAGCTGCGCAGCTCCCCGGCGACCAGCCGCCGCGGATAGTCCTCGCGTACCCGGGCGCTGCCGTGCCGCCGCAGCATCCGCACATCCAGCAGGGAGGCCGAGCCGAGCGCCGCGGGCCCGTGGTCGCTGGCGCCCTCCGCCTCGGCGATGTGC
Source organism: Streptomyces sp. NBC_00885 (assembly GCF_045207475.1). NCBI lineage: Bacteria > Bacillati > Actinomycetota > Actinomycetes > Kitasatosporales > Streptomycetaceae > Streptomyces > Streptomyces sp. NBC_00885. The sequence goes on along the minus strand of NZ_CP108796.1, from coordinate 4,383,533 downwards.
GCGTACGAGCGGAGGGGAAGTCCTTGGCCGCCGAGTTCGGCGGGCAGGGGCAGCGCCCACAGGCCCTGCTTCTTGGCCTCCTGCCGCAGCCCGCGCAGAACGGCGGCAGCGTCCGGCCCGCCGCCGTCGAGGACGGGCTCCTGCGGCATGACCCGCCGACCTACGAAGTCGGCCACCCGGTCCCTCAACTCCCGTACGTCTGAGGGACATTCGGGAAGTCCCGCCGTCACCGGCACCTCTGGCTGCACCACTTTCCTCCGGCCTTCCGGGAACCCATGGGAACTACTGTCCGACTGCCTCTCACACGGAACAGGTCGGGCGCGACAGTCCCCTGGTTCCCACCGCTTCGGGAGAGGAGAGGCATGGCATCACCTGCCACCACGCGGACCGTCCGGCCGCTGGACGGCCTTCGCACGCGGGCCTCGGGGCCGCCGGGTCCCGGCGCCGGGCTCGTCGCGGAGCATCTGCGGCTGCTGGGTGCCGGGGCGGATGACGCCGAGGGGTCCGAGGTCGTCGTCGGGGGCGCCGGGTTCGGGGCTCTCACCGCCCGCACCGCCTGGGCGGACACGGCGCGCGACGTGACCGACGAGGCGACCGTGCAGGCCGCCACGGGGATCATGGCGGTGCACGGACGGCGCGACGGCGGCCCGCGCGGGATCGCGGCCGACTACGCCGCCACCGCCTCCGCCGTACTGACCGTCCAGGGAGTGCTCGCGGGGCTGCTGGCCCAGGCACGCGGCGGCCGGATCGCCGAGGTGTCGACGAGCGCGGACCGGGCGGGGCTGCTGGCCGTCTCGCAGTATCTGGCCGCGGCCGGTGCCGACGAGGGCGAGGCGGCCGAACTCGCCCCGGGCGGGCCGCCCTTCACCTCGGCCGACGGGATCGTCTTCGAGCTGGAGACCCTGGATCCGGGGGCGTGGGCGGTCTTCTGGCGTGCGCTCGGCGCTCCGGAGGATGCCATACGGGCGGGCTGGCGGCCCTTCCAGTTCCGTTACGCCACGGCCTGCGCGCCGTTCCACGGCGCACTGCATTCGACGGTCCGTGACAGCGACTGGGAGCGGATCCGGTACGCGGCCGAGGCCTCCGGCGCGGAAGTGTGCCCGCTGCGTTCCCTGGCCGACCGGGGTATCGAGGACGCTCCCCCGTGGACGCTGGCCCCGCACGACGCCGCGTACACCACGGGCGGCGCTCCGGGCGGGCTGCCGCTCGCCGGGCTGACTGTCCTGGAGGCGGGCCGCCGTATCCAGGCGCCGCTCGCCGCACATCTGTTGGGACTGCTCGGCGCCGATGTCGTCCGTATCGAACCGCCCGGCGGCGACCCGCTGCGCGGCATGCCGCCCGCCTGCTCCAGAATCTCCGCGCGCTGGCTCGCGCTCAACCGGGGCAAGCAGGCCGTCGAGATCGACATCAAGGCGGAAGACGACCGGCGGCGGCTGCGCGAAATGGCTGCCGGGGCGGACGTCTTCCTGCACAACTGGGCGCCCGGCAAGGCCGCCGAACTCGGCCTCGACCACCATCGGCTGGCCGCGGCCAACCCCGCGCTCGTCTACGCGTACACCAGCGGCTGGGCCGACCGGCTGCCCGGCGCCCCCATGGGCACCGACTTCATGGTCCAGGCCCGTACCGGCGTCGGCGAGGCCGTCCGGCCGGACGGTGAACCGCCCGCGCCCTCGCTGATGACCCTGCTCGATGTGCTCGGCGGGCTGCTCGGCGCGGAAGCCGTCCTGGCCGGGCTGCTGCTGCGGGAGCGTACCGGTCACGGCGTGCGGGTGGACTCCTCCCTCCTGGGCGCGGCCGATGTCCTGACCGCGCCCGCCCGCCGACGGGCAGCGCAGGGTCTGGCCCCGCGCCGTCCGGCCGGATTCCGCCGTCCGCTGCCCACCGCCGACGGCTGGATCGCACCCACCGACTCCTGCGCGGCCGCTGCCGCCGGGTACGACCTGGGCGCACTGCCCACCGCGGACGCCCTCGCGCAGCTGCGCACGCACGGTCTGGCCGCGACCGCGGTCACCACCGACCTGGCCGCGCTGCACCACGACCCGCGCTTCTCCGGCTCGATCAGCCGGGACGCGCACGGTGCACCTGCCGTTCCCGACCCCTGGAGCTTCCTGTGACCGTCGCCCTGCACGATCTGCTGCCCCCCGAGCTGCGCCGCTCCTGGACCGTCGACGGCACCTGCCCCGACCTCGACGTCTACAGCCTCTACCGGGCCCGCCAGATCGCCGATCTGCATCGCACGGCGGTGATCGACGCCAAGGGGAAGCTCTGTTACACCGCGCTGGACCGCAAGGTGCGATGTCTGGCCGCCGGCCTCACCGCTCTGGGCATACGCCCCGGCGACGTGGTCGGCGTCCAGCTCCCCGGCACCCGCAACGCCGTCATCGCCGATCTCGCGCTGGCCGCGATCGGCGCGGTCGCGCTGCCGTTCCCGGTCGGCCGGGGCGGGCGCGAGGCGGCCTCGCTGCTGAGCAGATCCGAGGCGGTCGCCGTGATCGCCGCCATCGAACACCGCGGCCGCGCGCACGCCGCCGATCTGCTCGCCCTGGCCGCCGAACTGCCCGCCCTGCGCACGGTGATCGCCGCCGGACCGGGCGAGGCGCCCGAAGGGTCCGTAGCGCTGTCGCAGCTGCTGCGCACCGACGCGAGCGCCTTCGTCCCCGCCCGCCCCGACCCCGACTCGGCCGTACGCATCCTGGTCTCGTCCGGCTCCGAGGCCGAGCCGAAGATGATCGCCTACTCGCACAACGCCCTGGCCGGCGGCCGCGGCAACTTCCTGGCATCCCTGATGAAGGACGGGCAGCCGCCGCGCTGTCTCTTCCTCGTCCCGCTCGCCTCCGCCTTCGGCAGCAACGCCACCGCGGTCGCCCTCGCCCGGCACGGCGGAACCCTGGTCCTGCTCGACCACTTCACGCCCGAGGCCGCCCTGGACGCCATCGCCGAGCACGAGCCGACGCATGTGCTGGGCGTGCCGACGATGATCCGCATGATGCTCGACGAACTCGCCGAGCGGCCGCGCGAACTCCCGGCGCCCACCGCACTGGTGCTCGGCGGGTCCGTGCTCGACGCGGCCACGGCCGATGAGGCGCGCCACGTCTTTCGCTGCCCGGTCGTCAATCTGTACGGGTCGGCGGACGGCGTCAACTGCCATACGGGACTGGGGGACTGGCCCGCGTCCGCGCCGGGACCCGGCGTGCTCGCCGGGCATCCCGATCCCCGTGTCGCCGACATCCGTGTCGCCGTTCCCGGCACACGCGAGATGGAGGAGGCACCCGCCGGCGCCGTGGGTGAGATCGTCGCCCGCGGTCCGATGACGCCGCTGTGCTACGTCGGCGCGCCCGAGCTCGACGCGCGCTACCGCACGGCCGACGGGTGGGTCCGCACCGGAGACCTGGGACTCCTGGAGGAGGACGGGGCGCTGCGGATCGTCGGCCGTCTCAAGGATGTGGTGATCCGCGGCGGGGCCAACATCAGCCCCGCGGAGGTCGAGATCGAACTGGCCGCGCATCCGGCGGTACGGGACGTGGTGTGCGTCGGCGTGCCCGACCCGCTGATGGGCGAGCGGCTCGCGGCGTGCGTGGTCACGAGGGACGGACAGGCCGCGGTGACACTGGACGAGCTGGGCGCGTATCTGGACGCGCGGGGCGTGGAGCGCCGTAAGCACCCGGAGCGGCTGCTGGTCGTGGCCTCGGTGCCGCTGACCCCCGCGGGAAAGCCGGACCGTGGGGCGCTGCGGGAACGGTTCGCCGGTGCGGGGCTGGTCGAGGCGGTCTGACCCGGGGTCTGTGCGCGCAACCGCCGGACGGGCTGGATTTCCCGGCCCGTCCGGCACATTCGGGCACCTGGGTCAGGGCTTGGCCAGCGCCGCCTTCAACGCGGAAGCCGCATCGCGGTACACCGGCAGCAGATCCAGGTCCTTCCCGGGGAAGTTGACGATCTTCACCTGCTCCGCACCCGAGTCGGGCAGCACCGTCCCCGTCGACATGTGCGCGTTGTCCAGCACGAGCGCCGGCTTCTTCGCCGACAGATCCGACAGCTGCTTCGCGCTCACCGCCTCGGGCCCGTACGTCCCCACCACCTGCGCGCCCGCCATCTTCGCCGACCACGCGGTGAACACCTGCGTGACCACAGCCGGAGCCTTTCCGCCCGGCCAGGCCGCCTTCAACTCCCGCTGCAGACCGGCGTACTGGGCCCCGAAGCCCTTCTGCCACGTCGTCGCGGCGGACTCGGTCCCGAACAGCTTGCCCAGCCGGGCGACCTCGCCCGTCACCTTGCCCGCGTCGTTGTCGAGGTTCACCTCGACCAGCTTCGCGTCGGAGCCCGCGGCGGCCTTGATCTTCTCCGCGTACGGCTCGAAGGGCGCGTAGAGCACGAAGTCGGCGTCGGCCACCGCCGCGAGGTCGGACGGCTTGGGGTCGTAGTCGGGGGCGTGCTGCACCGACTGGGGGACGATCACCTTGACGTCCTTCGCGCCCGCGGCCTTGGCGAAGGCGCCTTCCCAGGTCGTGGTCGCGACGACCACCGGGGCCTCGTCGTGCGGGTGCCCGTCGTCTTTGGACGAGGCGTCCGAGCTGCCGCCGCAGCCCGCGGTCAGGGCGAGGGCGGTGGTCAGTGCGAGGAGGGAAGCGATGCGGACGCGGGTGCGCGCCATGGGCGGATTCTCCGTTCGGGGACGAGATGGACGCCGAGGGCAACGGCCCCGGCGGTCAGGACAAGGACGGGACCGGGCGGCAGATCCAGCCGGAGGGCGATCAGAAAGCCCGTCGCGTTGACGGCGACGCCGATGCCGACGGCCCAGGCCGTGATCGACCTCAGCGAGGAGCCCAGACGGCGCGCGGCGAGTGCGGGCAGCAGGGTCAGCGCGTCGACGAGGAGCGCGCCGGTCAGCTTGATCGCACCGGCGACGGCCACCGCGACCAGGACGAGCAGGACGAGGGTGAGGCGTTCGACCCGTACGCCGGAGCAGAGGGCGAGTTCGCGGTCGTACAGCAGCAGGGCGATGTCGCGCCGCCGCCACCAGAACAGTCCGGGCACCACGACGGCGAGCGCGCCCAGCACCCACAGATCGGCGGTGCCCACCGAGAGGATCGACCCCCACAGCAGGGCGAACGCGCCTGCGGCGTTGACTCCCGAGACCGAGAGCACCAGCAGCGCGGCTGCGATGGCCAGGCTCATCAGCAGGCCCATCGCGCCGGAGAGCCCGTCGGGTGTGCGGGCGAGCGGCGCGACTCCGGCGCCCGCGAGAGCGCAGGCGAGCAGCGCGCACAGCATGGGGTCAAGGCCGGTGAGCAGCCCGACGGCGATCCCCAGCAGGGCCACATGCATCATCGCGAACCGCACCGGCATGATGTCGAGACCGACGATCACGACGCCGACGACCGGAAGCCCGACGGCGGCCAGCAGCAGGGCGAAGCCCGCGCGTTGAACGGGGACGAGCTGCAACAGCGCGCCGATGTCGGCGGCGGCGAGCGTCATACGACCTCCCGCAGCCGGCCGGCGGCCATCTCCAGGACGCGCTCGCAGCGGTCGGCCAGGGCACGGTCGTGGGTCACCACGACCAAGGTCGCGGGCAGGGACAGCAGGACGTCGGCGGCCTCCTCCTGCCCGGCGAAGTCGAGCGCGGCGGTGGGCTCGTCGGCGAGCAGCACCCCGGCCCCGGCGGCGACGGCACCGGCGGCCCGGGCCAGATACATACGCTGCAGCTGGCCGCCGGACAGCGTGTGCAGCGGCCGCCCGGTCAGGTGGCCGACGCCCAGTTTCTCCGCCGCTTCCTCAGCCTCGGCCGCCGCGCCGCCGCTGGTCAGCAACTCCCCGGCCAGCAGCGGAAAGCGCCCGGCCGCGGGCTTCTGCGGAATCCACGCACAGGCCCGCCGCCGCCAGGCCCACTCGGCCGGCGTGCGGGCCGGACGCCCGCCGACGAGAACCTCGCCGTCCGCGGTCCGGTGCAGGCCGAGCAGGGCCCGTAGCAGTGTGGTCTTGCCGGAGCCGTTGGTGCCGGTCAGCGCCACCCGCTCGCCGGGCGCGATGTCGAGATCCACGGCGCGTACGGCTTCGATACGGCCGTGCCGGCAGCCGACCCGGCGCATCCGCACGTCAAGCCCGCCCATTCCACCTCCCGTTCAGTCACCCAGGTACGGGAGAGGAGTCGGACGGCGGTGCCGATGAGTTCCCGGGCTCGATCGGCGGCATCGATCAACTCGCGGACCTGACCGCACGGATGAGCGAACCGGGTCACTAAAGTTGCACCGTGACAGTCGCGGATACGGGACCGGACAGCCGGAGCGCCGGGCGGTATTTATGGTGGCTGATCACCAGCCAGCGGCGCCGCGTCGCCGCGGGCGCTCTGCTCGGGAGTCTGTGGATGGTGTGCCTGACGCTCCCGCCGTATCTCCTGTCGCGGGCCATCGACGAAGGACTCCGGCCGGGCGACTTCGGCGCGCTGACCGGTTGGGTCACCGCACTGCTCGGCGTCGGGGTGCTCAACGCCTGGCTGGCGATCATGCGCCATCGCACCATGACCCGGATCCGGATGGACGCCGTGTTCCGTACCGTCGAGGTCGTCGTCCGGCAGTCGACGCGCCTGGGCGCGGCACTGCCGCGGCTGCTCACCGCCGGCGAGGTGGTCACGATCGGCATCAGCGACGTGAGGACCATCAGCCAGACGCTCACTATCACCGGGCCCGGCGTCGGGGCGGTCTTCGCCTATCTCGCAGTGGCCGTCCTGCTGCTCACCGTCTCCCCGCTGCTCACCGCCGTGGTCCTGCTCGGTGTGCCGGTGCTCGCCGTGCTGGTGGGTCCGCTGCTCGGACGGCTCCAGGGCGCGGAGTCGACCTACCGCGAGAGGCAGGGCACGCTGGCGGGTCGGATCGGGGATCTCGTGGGCGGGCTGCGCGTGCTCAACGGCCTGGGCGGCAAAGGGCTGTACGCCGACCACTACCGCCGCGGATCGCAGATGCTACGGGCCGAGGGCTACCGGGTCGGCGTCGTGACCAGCTGGATCCAGGCGCTCGGGGTCGGGCTGCCCGCGGTCTTCCTCGCCGTCGTGACGTGGCTGGCGGCGAGGATGGCGGCTCAAGGGGCCATCACCGTAGGCGAGTTGGTGGCGGTTTACGGCTATGTCGCGGTCCTCGTCGTACCGGTGGCGTTCTTCATCGAGGGCGGCTACGACCTGGGGCGCGGCCTGGTCGCGGCCCGACAGGTGGTGCGCTTCCTGAATCTGGACCCCTCGGACGCGGACGTCGCCCATCCGGTCGATCCGCCGGCGTCCCCTGCCGTACTGCACGATCCGGAATCCGGTGTGGAGGTGACGCCCGGGCGGCTGACCGCGCTGGTCAGCGCGCGGCCCGCGCAGTGCGCGGAGGTGGTGGACCGGCTCGCAAGATTCACCGGGTCGGCCGCGACCTGGGGCGGAATACGCCTCGACGCGATGGCATCGGCACGGATACGGGAGCGGATCCTGGTCGCCGACAACGAAGCCGATCTGTTCTCAGGGCCTCTGCGGGAGGTGGTCGCCGGGCGGTCGGACCGGGACGAGGACGCCGTCGCAGCGGCGGTGCACGCGGCCGTCGCACAGGACATCGTCGACGGGCTGCCCGACGGCCTCGACTCGGCGGTCGACGCGCAGGGCCGCAATCTCTCCGGCGGCCAGCGCCAGCGCATACGGCTCGTACGGGCTCTGCTCGCCGAACCCGAGGTACTGATGGCGGTCGAGCCCACATCCGCTGTCGACGCCCATACGGAGGCGGCGCTCGCCTCCCGGCTGCGTGCCGCCCGGGCCGGGCGCACCACCGTGGTCACCAGCACCTCGCCGCTGCTTCTTGAGCAGGCGGACACCGTGTACTTCCTGGTCGACGGGACCACGGCCGCGACCGGCAGCCACCGTGAACTGCTCGCGGCCGAGCCCAGGTACCGCGCGCTGGTCTCCCGCAGCGCGGGCGAGCAGGAGGGTCAGCGGTGAACCGCCACCTCCCGGTCGCCGAGCCGCACCACGTACGCCGCGCCGCCCTGCGGCTCGTCCGGCTGGACTCACGCGCCTTCGCCGCCGTGATCGCGCTCAACGCGCTGGCCGCCGGGGCCGGGCTCGCCGGGCCCTGGCTGGTCGGACGTGTCATCGACCGGATCGGCGACGGCGCGGGTGTCGCCACCGTGGACCGGCTGGCCCTCGCCATCCTCTGCTTCGCCGTCGCCCAGCTGCTGCTCACCCGCTTCGCCCGGTACGTGGGACACCGCTTCGGAGAGCGGACGTCCGCCCGGATCCGTGAACAGTTCGTCGAGCGGGCGCTCTCCCTGCCCGCATCCGTCGTGGAACGGGCCGGGACCGGTGATCTCACCGCGCGTGGCACCGCCGATGTCGCGGCCGTGGGCACCACGCTGCGCGACGCCGGGCCCGAGGTCTCCATCGCGATGGCCCAGGCCCTGTTCATCATCGGCGCGGTGTTCGCCCTCGACCCGCTGCTCGGTGCCTGCGGGCTGCTCGGCCTGATCGGCATCTGGTTCGCCGCACGCTGGTACCTGCGCCGCGCGCACGCCGACTATCTCGCCGAGGGCGCCGCCAACTCCGCGCTCGCCGAGGTGCTTTCCGCCACGGCGTCCGGCGCCCGCACCGTCGAGGCACTCGGGCTCCAGGAGCGGCGTATCGCGGCCTGCCGTGACGCCGTCGAGGAGTGCCGGCGGACCCGGATGCGGACGCTGTTCCTGCGCAGTGTGCTCTTCCCGGCCGTGGACGTCTCGTACGTCCTGCCGGTCGTCGGCGTACTGCTGCTCGGCGGCGTACTGCAGGCGCACGGCACGGTCACCCTCGGAGCCGTGGTCGCATCGGCCCTGTATCTACGGCAGTTGTCCGAGCCGCTCGACACCGTTCTCCTGTGGCTCGACCAACTGCAGAGCAGCTCCGCGGCGTTCGCCCGGGTCGAAGGTCTCGGGCGGGCCCCGGCAGCGCCGCCGGCCGCAGAGGCCGCTCCCGCCGACGACCTGATCGAGGTCGCCGGCGCGCGGTACGCCTACGACGGCGGACGCGACGTCCTGCACGGCGTCGACCTCACCGTCCGCCCCGGCGAACGGCTCGCTGTCGTGGGCCCTTCCGGCGCGGGCAAGTCAACCCTGGGCAGACTGCTCGCCGGCATCGACGCCCCGCACACGGGCACGGTCAGCGTCGGCGGCATACCGCTTGCCGCGCTCGACGCCGCACAATTGCGCCGCCAGGTCGTCCTCGTCACCCAGGAACACCATGTCTTCCTCGGCACGATCCGGGACAACCTGCTGATCGCGGCCCCCTTAGCCACCCGCACCGAACTGTCCGCGGCTCTCGCCGCCGTCGGCGCCGACTGGGTGTCCGAGCTCCCTGACGGCCTCGACACCGAGCTGGGCGCGGGCGCCCACCGCCTCGACGGGGCCCAAGCCCAGCAACTCGCCCTGGCCCGCGTCGTCCTGGCCGACCCGCACACGCTGATACTCGACGAGGCGACGGCCCTCCTGGACGCGACGACGGCACGCCATACGGAACGGGCGCTCGCCGCGGTCCTCAAGGGCCGCACGGTCATCGCCATCGCGCACCGTCTGCATACGGCCCACGACGCGGACCGGGTGGCGGTCCTGGCGGAGGGGCGACTCGCGGAACTGGGGACGCATGAGGAACTGGTGGGGGGTGGGGGTGCGTATGCGGCGCTGTGGCGGTCCTGGCACGGGGGATAGCGGCTCGGCCGCACATCTCAGCCCGTCCGGCGTCTGAGGACATGCGGCCGAAGGTCGCATACGGGTCTGGGGGCTTGCCCCCAGTTCGGGATGGGGGTACCTCCCACGGCCGCCAGGCCGTAGGGGGACGGCAGGCAGGCCCACGCAGCGGAACCCCGCCCCCTCAACCCCCCGCCCGCACCACCACCGCCACCGCCCGTATCTCATCCCCGCCCCGGAACCTCAGCACGAAATCGACCCGCTCACCCAGCCGCAGAGCCGGTGGATCCTCGACCATCACGTCACCCACCGCCGGGGACATCCGCACCTCCCCGCCCGCCGGCACCTTCAGCTCCCGCAGCGCCTCCATCCGGCCCGCCCCGTCCGACTCGACGTCGCGCGCGAGCATCGTCGGCGAGCCGAGCAGCGGGGCCTCGACGGAGACCAGGGACGCGTCGGCGCCTCCCGTGTTGCGCAGGTCGAAGTAGGCCACGGTGTCGCGGCCCGCGAGCGGCTGGACGACCCGGGCGCGGGTGATCGTGATCTTGGCCGGGGGCTCGCCGGCCGCGCCGCTGGAGACGTAGGCGGTGAGCAGGGCGAGCGTCACGGCGCAGGCGGCCACCGGCACGAGGATCGCGGCCGTCACGGCTGCCCGGCGCCCGGCGGGGTCAGCGGAGGCTGAGGTCATCGGAGCCCCTCCGTACGGCGGAACGGCCGGGGACGCGCCCGGCGGCCTGCGGCCGTCTGCGGGGCCGCGGTCCGTCGGCGCGCAGCCGCAGACTGTTCCCGACGACCAGCACCGAGCTCGCGGACATCGCCAGCGCCGCGAACATCGGGTTGAGCCACCCGGTCGCGGCCAGCGGCACGGTGACCACGTTGTAGCCGAAGGCCCAGACGAGGTTGACCCGGATCGTGGCGAGCGTGCGGCGGGTGAGGAGCACCGCGTCGACGACCGCCGCCATGTCCTCCCGTACGAGAGTGATGTCCGCGGCCCCGATCGCCGCGTCCGTTCCGCTGCTCATGGCGATACCGAGGTCGGCGCCGGCCAGGGCGGCCGCGTCGTTGACCCCGTCGCCGATTACCGCGACGTGCCGTCCTTCGGCGCGCAAGGAGGCGACCAGTTCCGACTTGCCCTCGGGGCTGACGCCCGCGTGCACGGCGCTGATGCCCAGCTCCCGCGCGACGGCCTGCGCCGCGGCGGACCCGTCTCCGGTCACCAGGATCGGTTCGATGCCCAGGCGCTTCAGCTTGGTCACCGCCGCGCCGCTGGAGGGCCGCAGGGTGTCACCGACGGCGAGCAGGGCGGCGGGCCGGGAGTCGATCTCGACGACGACCGCCGTGAGCCCGGCCTCCTCGGCACGCAGCAGGCCCTCGTGGAGCGTGTCCGGGAGCGGGCCGGCGGCTCGTGGACTGCGTACGGAGATCTCCCGGCCCTCGACCCGGCCGTGCACCCCTTCGCCCCGTACGGCCCTGAAGCCTGCCGTCTCGGGCAGCGGTTCACCGCCCGCCTGCCTGCGCGCGGCCGCCACCAGGGCGCGGCCGACGGGATGTTCGGAGCCGTACTCCACCGCGCCCACGAGTCGCAGCACATCAGCGGCGTCGCGGCCTTCGGCCACCACGGTCTCGACGAGGGTCATACGGCCCGCGGTGAGCGTTCCGGTCTTGTCGAAGACGGCGGTGTCGACCCGGCGCAGCCGCTCCAGGGCGCCCGGATCCTTGATCAACACGCCGAGCCGCGCACCGTGTCCCGTCGCCGCCAGGAACGCGGTGGGCGTAGCAAGCCCCAGCGCGCACGGGCAGGCGACGACCAGGACGGCGACCGCCGCGGTGACCGCCGCCTCCGGGTCGGCACCGGCCCCGAGCCAGAAGCCGAGCACGCACGCCGCGACCGTCACGATGGCCGGGACGAACACGCCCGCGACGGCGTCGGCGAGCCGCTGAATCCTCGCCTTGCCCGCCTGCGCGTCGGTCACCAGCCTGGTGATGCGGGCGAGTTGGGTGTCGGCTCCGACGGCGGTCGCGCGGACGACGAGCAGCCCGCCGGAGTTCACGGCACCCCCCACGACGCGGAAGCCGGGCCCCACCTCGACAGGAGTCGACTCACCGGTGACCAGGGACAGATCCAGCGCCGAACTGCCCTCGGTCACCACGCCGTCGGTGGCGACCTTCTCGCCCGGCCGGACCATGAACTCCTGCCCGGTCCGCAGCGCGGAAACGGGGATGCGCTCACCGCTCCCCTTCAACTCCACGTCCTTCGCGCCCAGTTCGGCGAGTGCCCGCAGCGCCGACCCGGTGCCGCGCTTGGCGCGCGCCTCCAAGTGCCGCCCGGCAAGGACGAAGAGGGGTACGCCGACCGCGGCCTCCAGATACAGATGCGCGGTGCCCCCCTCGGCACTCGGCAGCCAGCTGAACGGCATGCGCATGCCCGGATCACCCGCCCCGCCGAGGTAGAGGGCGTACACCGACCACAGGTAGGACGCGATCACACCGAGCGAGACCAGGGTGTCCATGCCGGCCGTCGCATGGCGAAGCCCGCTGAGCGCCCGGGCGTGGAAGGGCGCGGAGCTCCAGACGACGACCGGTCCCGCGAGCGTGAAGCAGAGCCACTGCCAGTAGTCGAACTGCACGGCGGGAACCATCGACAGAACGAGGACCGGCACCGCGAGCACGGCGGTGATCACCAGCCGTTCCCGCCCGTCGTCGTCCCCGTCGTCGTCCCCGCCCTCGTCCTCGTCCCCCGTGGCGAGCGGAGGCGACGGCAACCGGGCGGTGTAGCCCGCCCGTTCCACCGTGGAGATCAGCAGATCCACACCCACCTCGGGCGGATGTGTGATCCGGGCAAGACCGGTGGCCAGATTGACCGTGGCGCTCACCCCGTCGACCCGGTTCAGCTTCTTCTCGACCCGGGCCACGCACGCCGCGCAGGTCATGCCGCTGATCAGCAGATCCGTCACCGGCCCGCCCCCATGTCATGCATCCCGGGCATCCCGCCGTGCTCCTCGCCACCGGGACTGTTCGGCTCGTCGACACGGTGCAGCCCGGGCGCCACCGGGCCGACGGCGCGCCCCACGGCGTACGAGAGGGCCGTCAGGGCGAGCACCAGGAGCACGAACCCCACCAGGGCCGTGGGAACGGGCATCCGCGAAGTCCTCATGCGTCCATACCGTACGGGGGTATGAGCGCGAGGCGAACCCCCAGGGGCTGTGAGGAAGAACAGCCCTCGGGACGGGAACCCGGAGGACCCCTTGCGCGACTGGCGGGCGCCCATCGGCTGCGTGATCCTCGGGACATGAGCCCCACGATTCATCTCGCCCAGCAGCCCGAGGCCGACGAACTGCTCGGCCGCAGCCCGCTCGCCGCCCTGGTGGGCATGCTGCTCGACCAGCAGGTCCCCATGGAGTGGGCGTTCTCAGGCCCGTACACCATCGCCCGGCGACTCGGCGGCGAAGATCTGGACGCCGCCGAGATCGCAGCGTACGACCCGGACGCCTTCGCCGAACTGCTGAAGGAGAAGCCCGCCGTCCACCGCTACCCGGGCAACATGGCCAAGCGGGTGCAGCTGCTGTGCCAGTACCTCGTCGACGAGTACGACGGCGATGCGAGCGCCATCTGGCGCGATGCGGCGAGCGGCGACGAGCTGCTCGCGCGGCTGAAGGCACTGCCCGGCTTCGGAGAGCAGAAGGCGAAGATCTTTCTGGCGCTGCTGGGCAAGCAGTTCGACGTACAGCCCACGGGCTGGCGCGAGGCGGCCGGAGCGTACGGCGAGAAGGGCTGCTACCGCTCGGCGGCGGACATCACCGGACCGGACTCGCTGGCTAAGGTGCGGGAGCACAAGCAGGAGATGAAGCGCGCGGCGAAGGCAGCGAAAAAGTCCTGAACGGCGCCGTGCCGTCCGGCCCGGGACTCTGCCCCGGAACCCGGGCTTCACATGTCTCCGGGTCTGTGTCACGGAGCAGACTCCGACCCCTTTCGAGCGAATCGGCCGCACTGTCTGCGTGATCCACTCCGGGACTGTTTCCGGGTTTGCGCAATTTTGCCCGGGATCGCACTCCGCCACCGTGGCTGCGCCCGGAGCCTCTTGACCGGTAGGCTTTCCGTGTGATCTTCAAGCGCATCGGTAACGGGCGGCCGTATCCCGACCACGGCCGGGAAAGCACCCGGCAGTGGGCGGACGTGGCGCCGCGCCCGGTCCGCCTCGATCAGCTCGTGACCACCAAAGGCCAGTTGGATCTCGAAACGCTGCTCGCGGAGGACTCCACGTTCTACGGCGACCTCTTCGCCCATGTCGTGAAGTGGCAGGGCGACCTCTATCTGGAGGACGGTCTGCACCGCGCCGTGCGCGCCGCGCTGCAGCAGCGCCAGGTCCTGCACGCCCGCGTTCTCGAGCTGGGCTGAGCCGCCCGGCCGGGGTTCCGGGCCACCTCAGCGGCCGCTTGGGCGACTGAGCCTTTCGGGCCTTTTACGGACCGTACGGACGCAATCGGTTGATCGTTTAGTAGGCATCGGCACCAGGCGGCACTACGCTGCGCCCATGAGCATGCTCACTCCCCCAGGCATGGGCGGAAAGTACCGCATCACGGGCGACAAGTACCCACGAATGCGACGCCCTCGCAACCGCGGCAGGATCGTTGTGGTGGCCCTCGCCGCGGTGGTCGCCCTCGGCCTCGCCGGCTGGGGAACACTGCAGCTCATCGACGTCTTCACGGGCGACGACGGCAAGACGGCGTCGGCGGCCCGGACGAAGGACTGCAAGAGCGCACCGCAACCCTCCGCCGCGCCCCCTCTGGCCCTCAAGCCGGGCCAGATCACGGTGAACGTCTACAACGCGACCCCGCGCGGCGGCCTCGCCAAGGCGGCCGCCGACGAGCTGAAGAAACGCGGCTTCGCGATCGGCAAGGTCGGCAATGCCCCGGAGGCGTACGACAAGAAGGTGCCCGGCACGGCGATACTGCTGGGCGGTTCCGAGGCGCAACAGGGCGCGTTCCGGGTGCTGGCGACCCAGCTGAAGAGCGGCCGGCCGCAGACCGACGCGCGCCGGACGGCCGACGTCGACCTGATCCTTGGCACGGCCTTCAAGACGCTGGACACGAAGAAGGACGCCGACGCGGCGCTGGCCACCCTGGCCAGGCCCGCACCGGCGCCCTCCGGCGCGTGCTGAGCCGAAATCCGGAGTGAGGGCTACTCCGCCATGCCGTACATCCGGTCGCCCGCGTCGCCCAGCCCCGGCACGATGTAGCCGTGCTCGTTGAGCCGCTCGTCCACGGACCCGGTGACGACGGTGACCGGCGTGCCCGCCAGCTCGCGTTCCATCACCTCGACGCCCTCGGGCGCCGCCAGCAGCACGACCGCGGTCACATCGTCCGCGCCGCGCTTGATCAGTTCCCGGATGGCGGCCACGAGGGTGCCGCCGGTGGCCAGCATCGGGTCGAGGACGTACACCTGGCGGCCCGAGAGGTCCTCGGGCATCCGGGTCGCGTACGTCGACGCCTCCAGGGTCTCCTCGTTGCGGATCATCCCGAGGAAGCCCACCTCGGCGGTCGGCAGGAGCCGCACCATCCCGTCCAGCATGCCCAGGCCGGCCCGCAGGATCGGCACGACCAGCGGGCGCGGGTGCGAGAGCTTCACGCCCGTCGTCCCGGTGACCGGGGTCTCGATGTCCACCTGCTCGGTGCGCACATCTCTGGTGGCCTCGTACGCGAGGAGGGTGACCAGCTCGTCGGCCAGGCGCCGGAAGGTCGGGGAGTCGGTGCGCTTGTCGCGCAGCGTGGTGAGTTTGTGCGCCACCAACGGGTGGTCGACGACATGGATCCGCATGCGCCCAACAGTAGCCCGGGCTGGCATCAACGGTGGGTACGGAGGGAAGGTGGTGGGAGTCCCCCGGGCCGCGGGCCAAGAGGGGTCACGGACCCAGCCGTGGGGTGGTGTGTGGCCGATGCGGGAGCGCGAACCCGAAGAGCAGGAGATAGCGGCGGACGCCGAGCGCAGACGGCGACGCGCCCAGTTCCTCCGCGAACTGGGAGAGGCCAAAGCACTGCGCGACCGCGTCCAGCCCCGGAGGGCAAGAGCGGCCCGGATGCGCCAGCAAATGCGTATGCGGACGTTCCGCTGGTAACAGTCCTGGCAGAACTGATGGCCGACGCAACGACGGAAGACCTCTCGCATCGCGCAGGTTTCTGCCACGATTCCGAGTGGGCGGGGCACGAACAACCGCGCCGCCGGTCGTCACACCTCTGATCAGTGGGAGAGTCACGGTGTACTTCGCCGCACTGCTCGCGCGCACTCAAGACGGGTGGGAAGCGAGCGACACAGAGCTCGACGATGTGGAGACCCTGTCGGATCTGACCGACCTGGCCCGTGAGGCCTCGGTGGACGAGGACACGGTGCTCGTCTACATCGAGCAGGAGGACGCCTGGTTCGGCGTTCTGCGGGTGGAGGGCGAGGAGGACCCTCGTATCTTCGTCTCGGACGCGGCCGCGGCCGCACGCTCCTCGTACGGGGAAATCCTCACCAATGAACTGCTCGGCGGGGACGATGACGACCCGGCCGACGACCTGGACACGCTGGATCTCGACGGCACCGAGGACCCAGAGCCGGAAGACGACGACGCCGACGACGAGGTCGGCGAGTCGGGTTCGGCCGCCGAGCTGGTGCCCGCGGGACCCGTCGGTGATCGCGACATCCTCATGGACCTGGGGCTGTCGGAGAAGGAGCTGCTGGCACTGGACACGGACGCCCTGCTGGAGATCGCGGACGCCTTGGGCGCAGCCGAGGTGCTGGAGACCGTCCGCTAGTGACCGGGGGCGTACCTGATCCCGCATCCGGACCCGCAGTCGATCCGGTACGCGACCCGTGGAAGGCGCCGATGCGTCTCGCCATCGAGGAGGCGCAGCGCGCGGCGCTGTCCGGCGATGTGCCGGTCGGCGCCGTCGTGCTGTCCGCCGACGGCACGCTGCTCGCCGCCGGGCACAACGAACGCGAGGCGACCGGCGATCCGACGGCGCACGCCGAGGTGCTGGCGATCCGCAGGGCCGCGGCTCTGCTCGGGCAGTGGCGGCTCGGCGGGTGCACGCTCGTGGTGACGCTGGAGCCGTGCACGATGTGCGCGGGCGCGATCGTGCAGTCCCGGGTCGACCGGGTGGTCTACGGCGCACGCGACGAGAAGGCGGGCGCTGCGGGTTCGCTCTGGGACGTCGTACGGGACCGACGGCTGAACCACCGGCCCGAAGTGATCACCGGCGTGCTCGAGCGGGAGTGCGCCCAGCAGCTGACGGACTTCTTCCGCGAGCGCTGACCGACGGGGTCCTGATACGGATTTCAGAGCACGGCCCACCTTGGGCTAAGCTCTCTCCCGGTAGCGTGTCCGAGCGGCCGAAGGAGCTCGCCTCGAAAGCGAGTGTGGGGAAACTCACCGAGGGTTCAAATCCCTCCGCTACCGCTCTTGTCGAAGGACCCCGGTGCACTGCGCCGGGGTCCTTTGCCGTGCTCGGTTAGACTCACGCGACGCACGGCCAGGGGGCTGCAGGGGCGCCAGGGATTCACAGGGGAGGCAGGGGCTGATGGTGCAAACGAAGAAGATCGCTCTCTACGCCGTCATCGTCTTCGCGCTGTACACGATCATCACCTCGCCGGCCAGGGCAGCCGATCTGGTGCAGATAGGGTTCGAGGGCATATCGAGCGCCGCGCAGGGCGTCGGAAACTTCATGACCGAGCTCGTGAACTAGGAGAGCCCCGTGATCCGCCATCTGGTCCTCTTCAAGCTCAACGAGGGCGTCGAGCGCGACGAGCCGCGCGTCGCCGCCGGGGTGCAGGCCTTCCGGGAACTGGACGGGCAGGTGCCCGAGCTGGAGTTCTGGGAGTGCGCCTGGAACATCACCGACCGGCCCATCGCCTATGACTTCGCGATCAACTCCGCGGTGGCCGACCGTGATGCGCTCAAGCGGTACCTCGAGCATCCGGCCCATCAGGCGGCCGCCGGTCAGTGGCGCGAGTTCGCCACGTGGGTGATCGCGGACTACCCATTCTGAACCCCCGCCTTTCCAGGCCCCTCGCCACTGCGGCGGGGGGCTTTTGAGGTTTAAAAGCCAACTTACCTTCAACACGTAGTTATGCGGTGCTTGCACACAGTGGACATGTCTTGTGATGCTATGACCGCTTTTGACGGATGAGTTGACCTTAGTTGACCGCAAAGGGGTGGCGTGACCGTGCCGGCCAGTACTGCGCCTCAAGTCCCACCCCAGAACGAGCGGCCGGACGATCCCTCTGCCGCCGCGAAACCGCAGAGCAGGGGCGCGGACACCCGGGCGCTCACCCAGGTGCTCTTCGGCGAGCTCAAAGAGCTTGAGCCGGGCACCCCGGAACACTCCCGCGTGCGTGGCGCGCTGATCGAGGCGAATCTGCCGCTCGTGCGGTACGCCGCGGCCCGCTTCCGCAGCCGCAACGAGCCGATGGAGGACGTCGTCCAGGTCGGCACCATCGGGCTCATCAACGCCATCGACCGCTTCGACCCCGACCGCGGGGTGCAGTTCCCGACCTTCGCGATGCCCACGGTCGTCGGCGAGATCAAGCGGTACTTCCGCGACAACGTACGGACCGTCCATGTACCCCGCCGGCTGCACGAGCTGTGGGTCCAGGTCAACGGCGCCACCGAGGACCTGACGACGGCTCACGGCCGCTCGCCCACGACCGCCGAGATCGCCGAGCGCCTCAAGATCGGCGAGGACGAGGTGCTGGCCTGTATCGAGGCCGGGCGCTCGTACCACGCGACCTCACTGGAGGCCGCCCAGGAAGGTGACGGGCTGCCAGGACTGCTCGACCGGCTCGGGTACGAGGACCCCGCGCTGGCCGGCGTAGAACACCGCGATCTGGTCCGCCATCTCCTCGTACAACTGCCCGAGCGCGAACAGCGCATCCTGATGCTGCGCTACTACAGCAATCTGACGCAGTCCCAGATCAGCCAGGAACTCGGCGTTTCACAGATGCATGTGTCAAGGCTGCTTGCCCGAAGTTTTGCCCGACTGCGATCCGCAAACAGGATCGAGGCGTAGCTGAAACGGGTAGACCGTTTGCGCGCCGGTTCCAGCGACCCAACAACCCCGCACCCCCTGCTTCCTGCACAGATTCGCCGGTTACTTGTCGACATGTCACTTCAGCGTGTTGCCGACATGTGACATTCTGCGGGAACCGCGTTTGCCGCAGCTCCGCCTCCGGTATTCAGGTGGAGGCTGCGTTCCTCCGATGGTCGTGGCCGCCGCGACCGTCCGCGACCTCAAGGGGGTGGCATGTCCGTAGAACAGGGCAGCTCCAAGGTGCTCACGCTCACGAAGAGCGCGCCCGCACCTGTCGTACCCGACAGCTCCGAGGCCATCAACACCCGCACTCTGTCCCGCTCCCTGTTCCTGCGGCTGCGCGCGCTGGACACGGAAAACGCCGCGGGCGGAGCGGACACCCCGGAGCGCACCTATGTGCGCGACACCCTCATCGAGCTCAATCTCCCCCTCGTGCGGTACGCGGCGGCCCGTTTCCGCAGCCGCAACGAACCGATGGAGGACATCGTCCAGGTCGGCACCATCGGCCTGATCAAGGCGATCGACCGGTTCGACTGCGAACGCGGCGTGGAATTCCCCACGTTCGCGATGCCGACGGTCGTCGGCGAGATCAAGCGCTTCTTCCGCGACACCTCGTGGTCGGTGCGGGTGCCGCGCCGGCTCCAGGAGCTGCGGCTCGCGCTCACCAAGGCCAGCGACGAGCTGGCGCAGAAGCTGGACCGCTCCCCGACCGTTCCCGAACTCGCCGCGGTGCTGGGGGTGTCGGAGGAGGACGTGGTCGACGGTCTCGCCGTCGGCAATGCCTACACCGCCTCCTCGCTGGACTCGCCCTCGCCCGAGGACGACGGCGGCGAGGGCTCGCTGGCGGACCGTCTGGGCTACGAGGACTCGGCACTGGAGGGTGTGGAATACCGCGAGTCGCTCAAGCCCCTGCTGGCCAAACTCCCGCCCCGCGAGCGGCAGATCATCATGCTCCGCTTCTTCGCGAACATGACCCAGTCGCAGATCGGCGAGGAGGTCGGCATCTCGCAGATGCATGTCTCGCGACTGCTGACCCGTACGCTCGCGCAGCTGCGGGAGGGCCTGATCGCCGACTGAGCCGGCCGAAGCCCAGTGGGCGGGGTTCCTTATTGACGGTGCGTCAGACACACTGGCGCGATGCGACGACGTCATGGGGCCGCTCTCGCGGCGGTCGCGCTCTGCTTCGGCGGGGCGCTGACCGCGTGCGGGAGCGGCGGCGGCGACGGTTACGTGGCCCTCGGGGCCGCGGGGTCCGGGCCCGACGAGGCGCCCACCGCGGCCGTGCCGCCGAAGGGCAAGGTCGTTCTGGTGCCGCTGGACGGCACCACACCGTCCGGCGGCGAGGCGGGGAGGCCGCCGGGCGATCAGGCCGCGAACGGGACGGGACTGCCCGCGGTGCCCGGCAGCGGCGGCACGTCGAGCGGTACGGGCGGCAGCACCGGCGGTTCCGGGGGCCGGGGCGGCCCGGGAGGCGCCTCAAGCGGTACGGGCGGCGGCCCAGGAAGCACGGGCAGCGCAGGCGGCTCGGGGACTTCCGGCGGCAGCGGCGGATCGGGCGGTACGGGCAGCAGCACCGGCGGCACCACCCCGCCACCCGGCCCGACGCCGACACCGCCCCCGGCCGGACCCGCGGTGCTCGCACTCGGCGAACCGGTGCGTGCCGCGCTGGACGAGCGCTGGTGCGAGCAGGTGACCGTGGAGTTCCGCAACACCGGCCGCTCGCCGGTGACCTCGGGCACCGTCACCTTCGCGACGCACATCATCGGCGCACTCGGGATCGACTGGGCGACCGTCGAGTCGGCTCAGCCGCTGCCCGCGCCGATCGCCGCGGGAGCGGTGAGAAAACAGGCGTACACCGTGTGCGTGGACGCCTGGCGGGTGCCGCTGGGCATGCATGTCGAGACCCAGGACGTCACCGCCGTATGGAAGTGACGCTGCGCCAGGGGGTTCAGCCGAGAGCGAGCCAGGCCACCGCGCCGAGGATCGCGACGGCCGCGATGACGCCGACGATCAGCCCGATACGCGAGGACGACTGGGCGGCGGGCGCCGCCTGGCGGCCCTGCGGCACGCCCTCGTCGACGAAGGCGCGGAACATCTGGGTGCTGCCCGCCGGGTCGTAGTTGCCCTCGGGGCCCTGACCTTGGGGAGCATGGGGGTTGTGTGCCATGGGGCAGGACCCTAGCGAACCCGGGTGCGCCGCCCAACCCCGGGCAGGTGGCGGATACCTCCCCCTGAGGGCCATGACCGGCGGTATGCGAAGCCTTTGGTGTTCCTTTACTCCCGGACGCCCGATTTAGTTTGCCTGCGGCAACCAACAGCTTTTATGGTTGCCCTAAGCAACAAGGCGCGGGGAGGGACGGCCATGGCCGCACAGAGTCAGTACGCGGAACTGGCCCGTCAGCTCAGCGCCATCGGCGCCGTGAAACGCGGCCTCGCGCGGATGCTGCCCGCCGAGTGCCCGTCCGGTTCGGCCGCCGTGCTCACCCTGCTGGACCGGCACGGCGAGATGCGGATGAGCCGGCTGGCCGAGCTGCTCGCCGTCGACATGTCGGTCACCAGCCGCCATGTCGCCCACGCGGCGGAGCGCGACTGGATCGAACGGCTCACCGACCCGGGGGACAAGCGCTCCCGGATCCTGCGGCTCACCCCCGCGGGACTGGTCATGCTCGACGAGCTCGCCCGGCGGACGACCGAGATGTTCGCCCAGAACCTCAAGGACTGGTCCGGCGAAGACGTCGGACAGCTGATCGTCATGCTCGCCCGGCTCCGCGACAGCTTCGCCGACTGCCGGGCCCACCACCCCACCCGTACACCCGCTTGAGACGTAAGGAAGTTCATGGCTACAACCACGCCGGCCGGTGTGCGGGGCGGCGACGCCAATCGCGGAGGTCAGGTCTCCGAGGGCGCGCCGATGACCCACCGGCAGATCATGGAGGCGCTGTCCGGGCTGCTGCTCGGCATGTTCGTCGCCATCCTGTCGTCCACGATCGTCTCCAACGCCCTGCCGGAGATCATCACCGACCTCGGCGGCGGCCAGAGCGCCTACACCTGGGTGGTCACGGCCTCGCTGCTCGCGATGACCGCGACGACCCCGCTGTGGGGCAAGCTCGCCGACCTCTTCTCCAAGAAGCTGCTGGTCCAGATAGCCCTGGTCATCTATGTCCTGGGCTCGGTGGTCGCCGGACTCTCCCAGAGTGCCGGGATGCTCATCGCCTGCCGGGTCGTCCAGGGCATCGGCGTCGGCGGTCTCTCCGCCCTCGCGCAGATCGTGATGGCCGCGATGATCTCCCCGCGCGAGCGCGGGCGTTACAGCGGCTACCTCGGCGCGACCTTCGCCGTCGCCACCGTCGGCGGCCCGCTGCTCGGCGGTGTCATCACCGACACCGACTGGCTCGGCTGGCGCTGGTGCTTCTACGTCGGTGTGCCGTTCGCGGTCATCGCGCTGATCGTCCTGCAGAAGACCCTGAAGCTCCCGGTCGTGAAGCGTCAGGTCAAGGTCGACTGGTCCGGAGCGTTCTTCATCAGCGCGGCGGTCTCGCTGCTGCTGGTCTGGGTGACCTTCGCGGGTGACAGGTACGACTGGGTCTCCTGGCAGACGTACGCGATGGTCGGCGGCTCGGTCGCGCTCGGCGCGATCTTCCTCCTGGTGGAGTCGAGGGCGAGCGAGCCGATCATCCCGCTGCGGCTGTTCCGCAACCGCACCATCACGCTGGCCTCGCTGGCCTCGCTCTTCGTCGGCGTCGCGATGTTCGCGGGCACCGTCTTCTTCAGCCAGTACTTCCAGCTGGCGCGCGACAAGTCGCCGACCATGTCCGGCGTCATGACCATCCCGATGATCGGCGGCCTGTTCCTCTCGTCGACGGTCTCGGGCCAGGTCATCACCAAGACGGGCCGCTGGAAGGCCTGGCTGGTCAGCGGCGCGGTGCTGGTGACGGCGGGCCTCGGACTGCTCGGCACCATGCGGTACGACACCGAGTACTGGCACATCGCGATCTTCATGGCGGTGCTGGGTCTCGGCCTCGGCATGATGATGCAGAACCTGGTGCTCTGCACGCAGAACCAGGTCTCCCCGGAAGACCTCGGCGCGGCGAGCTCGGTCGTCACCTTCTTCCGTTCGCTGGGCGGTGCGGTCGGGGTCTCCGCGCTGGGCGCGGTCATGGCCAACCGGGTCACGCGCTACGTCAAGGACGGACTGGCCGAACTCGGCCCGCAGGGCGCGGCGCTGGGCCACGGGGGCACGGCGGGCGGCGGCATTCCCGACCTGGACAGGCTGCCCGCGCCGATCCGCACGGTGATGGAGAGCGCGTACGGACACGGTGTCGCCGATGTCTTCCTCTACGCGGCGCCGTTCGCGCTGCTGGCCTTCCTGGTGACGCTGTTCATCAAGGAGGTCGCACTGAAGAGTCACGCGAAGGAGTCGGCGGTGGCGGCCGAGTCCCCTGTCGCGACGGTCGTCGCCGGGACCTCCGTACGGGAATAGGCTGCGGCGCATGGCACCCAACATCGCCACCAACACCGCGGTGGAACTGGACGAGTTGCTGGACTTCGTACGCCCCAGGCACCGGGCCATCCTCCTCACAACCCGCGCGGACGGCACGCCGCAGGGGTCCCCGCTGACGTGCGGGGTCGACGATGCGGGCCGTCTCGTCATCTCCACGTATCCGGAACGCGCCAAGACCCGCAACGCGCGGCGCGACCCGCGGGTCAGCGTGATCGTCCTGTCGGACGACTGGAACGGCCCCTGGGTCCAGATCGATGGCACGGCGGAGGTACTGGACGCACCGGACTCGGTGGAACCGCTGGTGGAGTACTACCGGAACATCGCGGGGGAGCACCCGGACTGGGACGAGTACCGGGAGGCGATGGTGAAGCAGGGCAAGTCGATCATCCGGGTGACGGTGGAGCGGTGGGGGCCGGTGGCGAGGGGCGGGTTTCCGGCGAGGCTCAGCGGGGGCTGACGGTGCGGGGGGTGCCCCCACCCCGCCCCTTCCCGTAAGCGGGGCTCCGCCCCGGACCCCGGGGGTACGTGGGAGCTGACGCCCCCACACCCCGGTGCTCCAGCGGCTCCGCCGCGGAACAATAGACGCGGGGCTCACGCCCCGCACCCCGTTGCGGCAGCTTCGCGCCGCCGCGACCAATCGGCCCGTCCGTAGGGTGGGCCAGGGGCGTTGGTGGTTGCAGCCCGGTGGGTGGCTTCGCGGGCGAACCCGCAGCCCTTCCGGTGGGGAGGGGCGGTGCAGGGTCGTCCCCGCGTTTCCAGCGGTCGTGGTGAGCGTGGGCCAGGGGGCGTTGGTGGTTGCGGCCGGTGGTGGTCCCGCGGGCGAACCCCCGCGCACCGCAGCCCGTCCAGTGGGGAGGGGCCGTGCAGGGTCGTCCCCGCGTTTCCAGGGGTCGTGGGCACCCTGGGCCAGGGGCGTTGGTGGTTGCGGCCGGTGGGGGGTCTCGCGGGCGAACCCCCCGATTGGCGGCCAACACCGGGTGCCCTGACGAACCCTCATCGCCGCCGACGCCGAGGAGTCGATCCCGGAGGGGACCCGGAACCCGCACCCCGCGCCGGCCCGCACCGCGGACGCCAAGGCCCGAGCCACGGCACCCCGCGCCGAACCCCTACGCGCGAGCAACCATCGCTTCGATGCCCGCCATCAGAAGCTCCAGCGCGAACCCGAAGTCCCTCTCCCTCATTTCCTCCACCGTGTCCCCGCCCCGCGCCTCCATCAGCTCCGACGCCCTCTCCACCATCTCCCTGAACTCCGGCTGTTCGCTCACCGTCCCCATCGCCTGGCGGAAGTACTCGTCCTGGCTCATCCCCGCCGTCGCGCACCTCTGAATGAAGTGCCCCTCGACCGTGCCGAACCCGTACACGAACTGGAACACCGCCGCGAGCGCTCCCATCTGCCCGTGCGGCGGCAGGCCCGTGTTGCGCATCACCTGCTGGACCGCCAGTGAGAACGCCATCGCGTTCGGGCCGATGTTCAGGAACGTACCGATCAGCGGTGACACCCAGGGGTGGCGGACCAGCAACGCGCGGTAGCCGGTGGCCAGTTCGCGCAAGCGCTCGCGCCAGTCCCCCGTCGCGGTCACCTCCGGCAGTCGCAGCGTGCCGAAGACCGAGTCGAGTGCCAGCTCCAGCAGGTCGTCCTTGGTGTCGACGTACCAGTAGACCGACATCGCCGTGACGTTCAGCTCCGCGGCCAGGCGGCGCATCGAGAACTTGGACGCGCCCTCGGTGTCGAGGAGCCGGACCGTCGCTTCGATGATCTTGTCGCGGTCGAGACCGGCAGGCTGGTCGCGGGTGCCCGGTTTGCGGCCACGGTCCCGGTCCGTCTTGCCGTCCAGCCACACGCTGGTCCGCGCGGGCCCCTTGGCGCGGTCGGCCGCACTCACCATCGCGCATCCTCCTCGGTTCGCCCCCCGACTCCGATGCTATGCCGCTGGCCTGGGTGAGTCTTCCCGCCCGGCCCGCCGCAGCAGCATCGCGGCGAGCAGCCCGCCGGCGAGTACGGCGACCGCGCCGACCAGCTGACTCGTCTGGAGGCCCGAGGCGAAGGCGTCGGAGATGCGGCCGCGTTCGGCGGGGCCGTCAGCCGCGGCGAGGGCTGCCGGGAGGGAGGCCGCGCCCGCGACGGTCGCTGCGAGCGCGGCGAAGCGGGAGTTCAGCACGGCACCCAGGACGGCGACCCCGAGGCCGTTGCCGAACTCGGCGAGGGTGCCGTTCACGCCGGCCCCCACCCCCGCCTTCTCGGGCGGAATCGCGCTCATGATGGCGTTCGCCATGGCGGGCATGGAGAGCGCGACGCCCGCGCCCATGACGACGAGCCCGAGGAGCGTGCCGCCGTATCCGTCGCCACCGAGTACCGCGATCGCCGCGAGCCCGGCGGCGACCAGGGTCATCCCGGTGGCGATGGTCCCGGGGGTGCCGAGCTTCGGCAGCAGCCGGGCGCCTACGCCGGTCAGGTTGAGGGCGATGACGGTCAGTGCGAGCGGCGCCGTACGCAGACCCGCGTCCAGCGGCCCGTACCCCAGCACGAACTGGAGGTGCTGGGTGAGCAGGAACAACGAGCCGCCCATGCCGAAGGCCACAAGGATCGCGCCCGCGACCGCGCCGATGAAGCGCTGGTTGCGGAAGAAGTGCATGTCCAGCATCGGATACGGGATCCGCAGCTCCCAGAGGACGAAGACGGCCAGGACGAGAACTCCGCCCGCCGCGGAGGCGAGGACCTGCGTGGACGTCCAGCCGTGCTCGGGCCCGGAGATGATCGCGTACACCACGGCCGTCATGCCGATGGTGGACAGCAGCGCACCGAGCAGGTCCGGCCGGTCGCCCTGCACCGGGGGTCCGGGGGTTGTCCCCCGGGAAAACACAGCCTTGGACTCCGGTACGAGTGCGAGGACCGCGACCAGCCCGATCGCCGCCACCGGGATGTTGACCAGGAAGATCGCGCCCCACCAGAAGTGGTCGAGCATGACCCCGCCGATGAGCGGACCGGCCGCGAAACCGAGGGAATTGACGGTGGACCAGAGGCCGATGGCTTTGACGCGCTCGGTGTCGTCGAAGATCTGGACGACGACCGCGAGGGTGGTGGTCATCAGCAGCGCGCCGCCGACGCCCATGCCCGCACGCGCGGCAATCAGCCCGGTCGCGGTCTGCGCGAGTCCGGCGGCGAGCGAGCCGAGGCCGAACAGCGCGAGCCCCGCGACCAGCATTTTCTTGCGGCCGTAGCGGTCGGAGGCGTTGCCCGCGGTGAGCAGGAGCCCCGACTGGACGAGCGAGTACGCGTTGATCATCCATTGGATGTCGGCCGTGGAGGCGTCGAGCTCCCGGGTGAGGGAGGGGATGGCGACGCTGAGGACGGTGTTGTCGAGCAGCACGGTGAGCTGGGCGAGGCAGATGACGCCGAGGATCAGCCAGCGCTGCGGATGGCGGCCGGCGGGGGCCAGGTCGGTCTCGGCGGTCGTTGCCGTCATACACGCTCCTTGTACGGTGTACGAGATTCGTCGTACACCGTACAAAGATCCTCATACGCTGTATAGCGCTATTTCTCGTCGGTCAGGTCGTAGAGCGTCGTGCCGTCCACGGTGACCTTGGTGAACGTCGCCTCCACCCACGTCGTGATCCCGGAGCTGCCGCTGCCGCCGGGCCCGCCGCCCTGGCCGCCGGAGATGAAGTAGTGGATCTTCCCGTCCGCGACGTACTGCTTGAACTGCGCGAGGCTCGGCGACGGGTCGCTTCCGTTGAAGCCGCCGATCGCCATCACCGGCTTCTCGGTGGCGAGTTGATAGCTGGCGGCGTTCTGGGAGCCGATGGCCGCGGCGATCCAGGTGTAGTCGCCGGCGTTCTCCTTCAGCTTGGCCTCGACCTCGGCGTTGACGTTCGCGCCGTTGAGGAGACCGCCCATGCCACCGCCACCGGCGCCGCGCTCGCCCTGCCCGACGCCGGGGAAGCCGCCGGGCATCTGCCCCTGACCTTGAGGGGCTTGGCCCTGGCCCATCTGCCCGCCCGTCGGGGGCTGGCCCATACCGGCGCCCGGCATGCCGCCACCCTGCTGCCCGGCACCCTGGCCCTGCCCCTGACCCTGACCCAGCTGCCCGGGCGGCTGCATCCGCGCGCCGTCACCGCCGAGCCGCCCACCGGGACCGCCACCGCCCGGGCCACCCGGACCGCCGCGGCCACCGGCCACCGCAGGTCCCGCCGTCACGATCGAGCCCGCGTGGGCCTCGCTCACCGTCGTGAGGGAGTACGCGACGGGCCCGGCCAGCGAGGCCGCAAGACCCAAAGCCGCAGCGCCGAGCACGAGTTGGCGGCCGATCCTGCCGGCGAGCAGCAGCCCGGCCGCGGCCACCAGACCACCGATCAGCACAGCCCACCGCAGCCACGGCAGATAGTCCGTGCTCCGGCCGAGCAGTGTGTACGACCAGTACGCCGTCACCGCGACCGCGCCGCCCAGCGCCGCCGAGGCCGCGTACGAACGCCGCTCCTCCCACAGGACCGTCGCGCCCATGCCGACGAGCGCGGCGATGTACGGCGCCAGCGCCACCGTGTAGTACTCGTGGAAGATCCCGGCCATGAAGCTGAAGATCCCCGCGGTCATCAGCAGCGAACTCCCCCAGACCAGGAACGCGCCGCGGGCGGCGTCCGTGCGCTTGGCCCGCCAAGTGACAACGAGTCCCGCAACGAGCAGCAGCAGCGCGGCGGGCAGCAGCCAGGAGATCTGGCCGCCGATGTTCCCGGCGAACATCCGGTCGATGCCCGTCTCGCCCCAGCCGCCGCCACGGCCCCCGCCGCCGCCACCGACGCTTCCGGTCTCGTTGCCGTTGATCCGGCCGAGGCCGTTGTAGCCGAAGGTCACCTCCAGGAAGCTGTTGTTCTGCGAGCCGCCGATGTACGGACGCGAGGACGCGGGCCACAGCTCGACGATCGCCACCCACCAGCCGGCCGAGACAACCATCGCGAGTCCGGCCAGCGCCAGTTGGCCGAGCCGCCGCCGCAGGGTCGTCGGTGCGCACACGGCGTAGATCAGGGCCAGCGGCGGCAGGATCAAGAAGGCCTGCAGCGTCTTCGTCAGGAAGGCGAAGCCGACCGCCACACCCGCCCAGACCAGCCACTTCGTGCGCGCGCCTTCGAGGGCACGCAGCACGCAGTACACCGTCACCGTCATCAGCAGCGCGAGCAGCGCGTCCGGGTTGTTGAAGCGGAACATCAGCGCGGCGACGGGTGTCACGGCCATCGCGGCGCCCGCGATCAGACCCGCGGCGGGGGAGAAGCGCCTGCGTACGGCGCCGTACAGCACACCGACCGTCGCGACCCCCATCAGCACCTCGGGGACGAGGATCTGCCAGGAGCCGAGCCCGAAGAGCCGTACGGACAGGGCCATCGGCCAGAGCGCGGCCGGGGGCTTGTCGACGGTGATGGAGTTCGCGGCGTCGGACGAGCCGAAGAAGAAGGCCTTCCAGCTCTCGCTGCCCGCCTGGACGGCGGCGGAGTAGAAGGAGTTGGCGTAGCCGGACGCGCTCAGGTTGTAGAGGTAGAGCAGTGCGGTGAGCAGCAGAAGTCCAAGAAAGGCGGGGCGCACCCAGGCGGCGTCGTCGGCGCGACCGCGCCAGATACGGGCGCCCGGCGCGCTGGGGGCGTGCCCGGGGCCCTGCGCCACCGCGAGCCCGTCGTGGGGAAGAGTCGTCGTCATCGTGAGTTCCTTACGGTGTACGGAAGTTCGGAGGCGGGCCGCTCGTCGTCGGCAGGGACGTGGCGGTCGGCCGGGGCGTGGTCGTCGCGCCGGTCCGGGAAGACCCACGCCCGGAAGAGCAGGAAGCGCAGCATCGTGGCCGCGAGGTTCGCCGCGATCAGGACCGCGAGCTCGGTGCCGTGGGACGGCTTTGTGGCGGCCGCGTCCAGCGCGGCCAGCGAGCCGCTGGTCAGCGCGAGCCCGATGCCGAACACGACCAGACCCTGCGCCTGATGGCGTACGGCCCGCTCCCGGCCCTGGATCCCGAAGGTGAGCCGCCGGTTGGCGGCCGTGTTCGCGACGGCCGAGAGCAACAGCGCGCCCGCATTGGAGACCTGGGGCCCGACCCCCGCCCTGAAGAGCGAATACAGCAGCAGATACAGCAGCGTGGACAGCGCGCCGACCACACAGAAACCGACCAGCTGCCGGGCGAGACCACCCGGAACCCCGCTCAGCTGCCGGTCGCGCGGATCGTCGCCGAAGGGCCGCGCGAGGCGGTCCAGCGGCAGCCCGCCGACCGCCAGCGCACGCCCCACGCGCCAGACGCCCTTGAGGTCCTCGGTCGCCGTGCTCACGATGTGCACCGTCGAGTCCGGGTCGTCGACCCAGTCCACCGGCACCTCGTGAATCCGCAGCCCGGCCCGCTCGGCCAGCACCAGCAGCTCTGTGTCGAAGAACCAGCCGGTGTCCTCGACCATCGGCAGCAGCCGCTCGGCGACCTCGCGCCGTATCGCCTTGAATCCGCACTGGGCGTCCGAGAACCGCGCCGCGAGCGATCCGCGCAGAATCAGGTTGTAGGCGCGCGAGATGAACTCCCGCTTCGGCCCGCGCACCACGCGCGACGAGCGCGCGAGCCGGGACCCGATCGCGAGGTCCGAGTGCCCGGAGATCAGCGGTGCGACCAGCGGCAGCAGGGCGTTGAGGTCGGTGGACAGATCGACGTCCATATAGGCGAGTACGGGGGCGTCGGAGTGCGACCACACGGTGCGCAGTGCCCGGCCCCGGCCCTTCTCCTCCAGCCGGCAGGCCTCCACCTCGGGGATGGAGTGGGCGAGCCAGGTCGCCACCTGGGGCGTGGCGTCGGTGCTCGCGTTGTCGGCGACGGTGATCCTGAAGCTGTACGGGAAGGTCCGAACGAGGTGGTCGTGCAGTCTGCGCACGCACCGTTCGAGGTCTTTCTCCTCGTTGTGGACCGGGATCACGACGTCGAGTACGGGCCGGCCCGCGGTGTGGGCGAGCAGATGCTCCCGGGCCGGAAGAGTCCCCCTTGGGGTATCGGTTCGCATGGCACGACACTCGGCGGCCGCGCTGTCACGCCTGTGTGATGTGCCTGTGGCTCGTCTGTGAGTCGTGCGCTGCGGGCATTGCCACGGCGAAGACCGTGCGCCCCGCTTCGGAGCGCACGCTGACCGTGCCGCCGTGTGCGGTGACGACCGCCTGCACGATCGCCAGGCCGAGGCCGGTGGATCCGGCGTGCCGGGATCTGGAGGCGTCGCCGCGCGCGAACCGTTCGAAGATGTGCGGCAGCAGGTCGGGCGGAACTCCGGGGCCGTCGTCCTCGACCTCCAGCACGACGGCCTGGCTGCCCTCGCGTCGCACGCGTGCGGTGACCGTCGTACCGGGTGGTGTGTGGGTACGGGCGTTCGCGAGGAGATTGACCAGCACCTGGTGCAGGCGGGCGCTGTCGCCCAGGACCGTCGCCGGTTCCACCGGGAGCTCCAGACGCCACTTGTGGTCGTGTCCCGCCGCCTGCGCATCACCCACCGCGTCCACGACCAGCGGCGAGAGATCAGTGCTCTCGCAGGAGAGCGGGCGTCCGGCGTCGAGACGTGCCAGCAGCAGCAGATCCTCCACCAGGCCCGTCATCCGCGTCGCCTCGGCCTCGATGCGCCCCAGCGCGTGCCGGGTGTCCGCGCCGACGTCCTCGCGTCCGCGCCGGGTCAGCTCGGCGTAGCCGCGGATCGACGCCAGCGGCGTCCGCAGTTCATGGCTGGCATCCGCGACGAACTGCCGCACCCGCGTCTCGCTCTCCTGCCGCACCGCGAGCGCCGAACCGACGTGCCCCAGCATCCGGTTGAGCGCCGCTCCCACCTGACCGACCTCGGTCTGCGGATCGGCCTCGGCGTCCGGGACGCGCTCGTGCAGGGCCACCTCGCCGCTGTGGAGCGGCAGTTCGGAGACGCGGGTCGCGGTCGCGGCGACCCGCCGCAGCGGCTGCAGCGCGACCCCGACCAGGGCGGCGCCCGCGATACCTGCGGCGATCAGCCCGGCGCCGGTGACGGAGACCTCGACCAGGACCAGCGTGCCGAGCGCGTCCTGTACGTCTTTCGTCGGGATCCCGACGAGGTAGGAGCCGCGGACCCCGGTGCGGTACTCGACCCGGTAGTCGCCCCGGCCGGGCAGTTCCAGGGTGTGCGGACGGCCGTCGCGCGGGACCTTGGCCAGAGTCTTGGACTGTGCCGCGGTGAGCGGGCTCCGGCTCGGCCCCAGCGCGTCCGTCGCCCGCTCGGTGCTCGCCGCGGCGTCGAGAACCGTGCCGCTCGGGGTGAGCTGTGCGCCGACGGTGCCCACCGGCGTACCGCCGCCGGTGACGAAGTCGAGCGGATCCCTGTCCGGAAGTCCGGAGAAGGGCCGGTCCTCGACCGGGCCCGGCGGGCCGGCGGCACGCATGCCGACGGTGTCCAGCTGGGTGTCCAACTGCCCGTACAGATACGTGCGGTAGGCGATCGTCGTGACCGTACCGATCACCGCCGACACCACCGCGATCAGCGCCACCGCCGAGACCACGAGCCGGGTCCGCAGCGACCATCTGCGCCGCCGTCCACGTGCGCCGCGCACTATTCGCCCGGCTTGATCAGATATCCGGCCCCGCGCCGGGTGTGGATCATCGGCGGACGTCCCGCGTCGATCTTCTTGCGCAAGTACGAGACATACAGCTCGACGACATTGGCCTGCCCGCCGAAGTCGTACGACCACACCCGGTCCAGGATCTGCGCCTTGCTGAGCACCCGCCGCGGATTGCGCATCAAAAAGCGCAGCAGCTCGAACTCGGTCGCCGTCAGATGGATCGACGCGCCGCCCCGGCTGACCTCGTGGCTGTCCTCGTCGAGGGTCAGATCCCCGACCGCGAGCAGCGACTCACTGCGCACGGTCGCTGCCCCGGACCTGCGGATCAGACCGCGCAGCCTGGCCACCACCTCCTCCAGCGAGAAGGGCTTGGTCACATAGTCGTCGCCGCCCGCCGTCAGTCCCGCGATCCGGTCCTCGACCGCGTCCCTGGCGGTGAGGAAGAGCACCGGCACCTCGGGCAGTTCTCGCCGCAGCCGCCCCAGGACGGCGAGCCCGTCCATGTCGGGCAGCATCACGTCAAGCACCACCGCGTCGGGCCGGAAGTCGCGCGCGGAACGCACAGCGCCCGCGCCGTCCCCGGCGCTGCGCACCTCCCAGCCCTCGTAGCGCAGGGCCATCGACAGCAGCTCGCTCAGCGCCGCCTCGTCGTCCACGACGAGCACCCGGACGGGGCTGCCGTCCGGCCTGAGCATTTCGGTACGCCCCTGGGGCGAGGTCGCGGTCATGCTGGTCACCCTGCGGCCCCGCCCTGAGAGGGTCCTTGCACCTGGCTGTGAATTCCCTGAGAAAACGCTGGGCGGGGCCTAGGCCGTGTTTTAGAACTAGCGCCGTCCGCCCGTAGGGCGGGGCTCGCGGCGTCTGGTGCGTGCAATCGCAAGGCGGAGGATCATCCTCGTACTGGACGTACTTGGATGACTCCGACAACGCAGCGAGTGTGCGTGCCAGGCGTCGCGGGCCAGGCGGGAGTTCTAAAACATGGCCTAGGTGAGGCCGAAGAGAGCCGCGCCGTTGTCGTGGCACACCGCGCGCAACCAGTCGTCCCCGAGATCCAGCCGTTCCAGCGCCCGCAGTTGATGGACGTACGGATACGGAATGTTGGGGAAGTCGGTCCCGAGCAGCACCCGGTCCGCCAGCGCCGCCAGCCGGGCCCGCTCCCCTGCCGGGAAGGGGCTGAGGCGCTCACTGAAGTCCGTGAACGCCATCGTCGTGTCCAGCCGCACCTCCCGGTAGCGCTCCGCGAGATCGAGGAAGTCGGTGTACTCCGGCATCCCCATGTGGGCGACGACCAGCCGCAGCCGCGGATGTCGCGCGAGCAGGCGTCCCATCGGCTCGGGCCCGGTGTGCTTGCCGGGCACGGGCCCGGAGCCGCAGTGCGTCACCACCGGGATTCCGGCCTCGGCGAGCAGTCCCCAGACGGGCTCGAGCAGCGAGTCGTTGGGGTCGTACGCCCCCACCTGGAGGTGCGCCTTGAAGACCCGCGCCCCGCGCTCGACCGCCTCGCGCACGTACCGCTCGACGCCCTCCTCCGGGAAGAGGGTGGCGGTGTGCAGACAGCCGGGGGTGCGCTCGGCGAAGTCCGCGGCCCAGCCGTTCAGCCACGCGGCCATGCCCGCCTTGTGCGGATAGAGCATCGAGGTGAACGAGCGCACCCCGAACTCCCGCAGCAGCGCGACGCGTTCCTCTTCCTCGTGCCGGTAGGTGATGGGCCATTCCATGCCGGTCAGCGGGCCGACGGCATCGAAGTACGCCCACACCTTCCTGAGGACCTGTTCGGGCATGAAGTGGGTGTGTACGTCCACGAGTCCGGGCAGCCCGAGCCGCTGCCAGAACATCCGGACGTCGTCACTCTCGCTCAAAGCCGTAACTCCGCTCCACCTTGCCGATATGCACGCTGTAGCTCTCGTACCACTGGGCGCGTCCGCGCTTCTGCGCGGCCTGGTGCTCCAGATTCCGCTGCCAGGCGGCGATGGCTTCCTCGTCCCTGAAGTAGCCGACGGTGATCGCGAGCCCGCCGGGAGTCCTGGCCGACTCGTACCCGAGAAACCCGGGCACCTCCCGCACCAGTTCGTTCATCCGCTCGGCGGTCTCGCCGTATCCCTCGGGGCGGTCGGTACGGACGGAGGTGAAGACCACTGTGTAATAAGGCGGTTCATGCCCTGCGACAGGTCTGATGTTCTCCATGCTCATGACGCCCAGCCTCCGTTCCGGGTCGGGGAGGTGTCCAGCCTCATTGCTGTAAGGGATCCAAAGGGGATCCAAGACTTGACCATCCGGTCAGAAGAGCCCGTCCTGAACGGCCCCGCCGGCGACGTCCAGGACGGGCACCGTCACGCCCTCCCCCGGCCCGGCGCCGAGGAGCGACCAGCCCGTCATCAGCCGGGTATCGAGCACGACAAGCCCGTCGTCCGCGGTCCCCAGATGCAGATCGGGCCCGGCCGCCGCCACCACGCGCCCGGCGACGACCCCTCCGTCGGCCAGCTCGCGCACCACCGCGGTCGCGGCGGGCAGAGCATCGAGCCCGAACACCTCGGCATGGTCGACCGCCTCGAAGTCCAGCCGCTCCAGCGACTCGGCCCACCCGGCGAGCGCCACCGCGCGGCGGTGCAGCTCCCCGATCTCCGCGGCCCGCTCGGCCGCCCCGGGCATGGCGGCCCGCACGGCGCGCTTGGCGGCGTACGGAATCCGGTCCGGCACCCCCAGCGCACTGCGCAGCAGCTCCTCGGTCCTGCGCGCGGCCATCAGCGGCCCGCGCCCCAGCCAGCTGAAGACGACGGCCCCCTGCTCCAGCAGCCGCGCGGGCCCGCGCTCCTCGGCGGTGATGCCGACCTTGACCATCTGGGGACCGAACCAGGCGAGATACACGCGGTAGGTCCGGGGGTCGTCCGCGATGGTGTCGGCGGCCACCGAGTGCGCCCGGTCCAGCCGCGCGCATTCAGCACACCGCGCCTGGGTGGCCCGGCCCGCCACGACGGCCCCGAGCGGACAGGGATTGCCCCGCGCTCCTACGCAGGATCGCTCGCCCTCGGCACGGAAGCCGAGCTCCTTCCCGACGGTCAGCGGACTGACCCGCCCGCCTTCCCACGCGAGCACGGGAATCCGCGTCCCCCGCGGCCAGCTGAGCCCCGCGCAGCGCCACGCCATACACACACCTCCGGCCGAAAACGGGGACGTTACCCGAGCCCACGGACATCGCCCGCAATCGGCTCAGGCCTGCGCGGCCCTGGGCCCGGCCCCGTCCCAGACCTGGCACGGCCCCGGCACGGCCCGGCTCAGCCCCGGCCGGAGCGCGCGGACAGCCCCCGGCGCAGGCACTCGACGAGCCTCACGGCGATGCTCCCGTCGGGATCGAGACGGGGATTGAAGATCGTGACATCGAAGCCGACGGCCCGCTCGTCCCCGAGCGCGGTGCGCAGCACGCTCTCCAGCTCGGCCCAGCTCAGCCCGCCGGGAAGCCGGTAGTCGACGGCGGGCATGACCGCGTCGTCCAGCACATCCACATCGAGGTGCACCCAGTACTCCCCGAGCCGCCCGACGGCCCCCCGCGCCGCCGCCGCGGCCCCGACAGCCCGCACACCGTCGAGATCCACCGCGCCCAACTGCGGCGGCAGCGCCTGCATCCCGGCCTCCGCGGACTCGCCGGCATCCCGGAACCCGAGAGCGACGACATCCTCGTCCCGCACCAACGGCCCCAGCCCTTCAAGGTCGGCAAGGACCCGCGGTCCGCGGCCCGTCGCCAGCGCGAGCTCCATCGACGCCACCTCGCCGGCCGGCTCCGCGGACGGCTGATAGAAGTCGGTGTGCCCGTCGAGGAACAGCAGTCCGTACCGCCCCCGTCGCCGGAGCGCGAGGAGATTGCCGAGCAGGATGCTGCAGTCCCCGCCGAGGACGACAGGAAACAGCCCACGGTCAAGGACGCCGCCCACGGTGTCGGCGAGGGCGCTGGAGTACCGCGCGATACCACCCGAATTGAGCACCCCGCTCTCGGGATCGCGCCCCGCCTCGTACGCCGGCGCCTCAACCCGCCCACCCCGCACGGCCCCCAGCCCCTCCACCAGCCCGGCCCCGAGCAGCGCCCGCGGCAGCTCCTCGACCCCGGTCGGCCGCAGCCCGAGGACGGAGGGCGCCTCGATGATCGCGAGTTCCCGCACTCCGCACGCCTCCCTCGGCCTCTGGCTCGACCCGGTCAGACTAGTTGCAGCAGCGCGTGCTGCTTGGCGCGGCGAGCGGTTGCCGGTGGAGGTATGGGCGCTGAAGCACACGGGGCTACATCCGACGCATCGTCAGTTCAAGGCGGCGACGGAATGCTTCTGGCGGGTGGACCCGGCACCCGGCAACCACTACCGGGAGACCGAACTCCGAGGCGCTCGGCCGTGAGGCAGCGAACTACGGGTTGCCCCCTCGACGCGGGCACGATCGGTGCTGTAGCTGGTCCACTCGCGTTTGTTTGACCGGCTGGACTACGGCAGGCCGCCGACAGGGACAGTCAATGCGGTCGCTTCGGCCTCGGTCTCCGGGGTCACGTGGGTGTCCGGTGTACGGAACCTGTAGAGCAGGAGGAGGGCTGCTGCGGGGATGACCAGGTAGAGCAGCAGGACGATGAGGGCCTGCGTGGTTCCGTGACCGTCGAAGTAGATCGAGTTGCGGAGCAGGATGTAGGCGTTGCGGGGTGGCAAGTACGGTCCGATGGCGCGCCAGAACGCCGGTAGGTAAGGAACCCCGTTCGCTCCGCCGGATGAGGGGTTGCCGAAGAGCATGACCACGATGACGGTCACGAGGGTTCCGGCGGCTCCGAGGAGCTTTTGCAGGACGGCGGCGACGACGGCGACCGCGGCGATGACCAGGGACAGGATCGGCCAGACGAGCCAGAACTTCTCGGCGGGGTAGCCCTTCAGCCAGAAGCAGACGACGACGTTGACCAGCAGGCCGGCGACGATGGCGAACCCTGCGAGTGCGGGCAGGCGCCAGCGTCCGACCGAGGTCCCGGTCGTTGCTCTGAGCATCGTCGCGCCCATGTATCCGCCGACGAGCAGCGGGATCAGCATCAGCGACTCGACGAGGCCGAAGGGGTCCTTCTTCGCCAGCGGATGGGGCGCGTACTGCTGGACGTGGAGCGGTTGTCCGAGCTTCTTGGCGGCGACCTCGAAGTTCCCCGCCAGGTCGAGAGGCGCGACGTCACTGAGGGTGGGGACGACGAGCAGAGTGGTCGACGTCGGTCCGGGGATGAGTGCGCCATAGATCTTGGCCTGGTCGATCGCGTCTTTCACGGCGGATTCGTCGGGATACAGGCTGACCTTGAGGGACAGGTTCTTCTGGGCCGCGGTCAGGATCGGGGAGTGGCCTGTGGCACCGATCGGGAGGTCGGTCGCAACGGGCTCGTGCCCGGAGCTGATGTAGTTCGCGGTGAACAGGCACTGCATCACTCCGGCGATCGCCAAGGCGGCGAGGGCCCGCACGACGGGTCTCGGCCCGGAGGATGGTTCGGTAGTGGAACCCGCCCTGTGGGAGGGGGCTGTCCCGCCGACCGTCTTGACCGGTCGCCACCGGCCCAGGTAGCCGATGATGAAGCCCCCCACCAGCGCGTACAGGCCGAGGACGATGAGCGGCGTGGTGATGTTGTTGCCGTCGAAGTAGATGACGTTGCGCAGCAGTGTGACGGCGTGCTGGGGCGGGAAGAGGGCGCCGATGTGCTGCCAGTAGGAGGGCAGTAGGAAGAGCCCGACCCCGCCGGCCGCGGCCCCGCCCACGATGATGAACAGGATCGCCACCAGGAGAGTGCCCACGGGGCCGACGAGGCGCTGGAAGGCTGCGGCTGCGAGGGAGACGGCGGCGGTGATCAGGATGAAGCACGGCAGGAGCGGCCAGAAGTGGCTGTTGTCGTAGGCGCCGATCCCTGGCCCGGCGATCAGGTCGGTCACGAGGGCTCCGAGCGCATCGATCCGCGTGACCATGGACGTCTATATCTTCGTCCGGCTGGACACCCAACGGGCTGCCTTCGACCGCGTGAGTGATGCGCCGGCAGGCATGGACGGCAACCGGCCGGACGACGATGACGGCACGATCGGAGTAATCGCCGCGATCTGGAGGCGGTTGCCGTCAACCACCGCCGTCAACGCAAAAACCAGAGGCCCTGTCGATCTCTCGACAGGGCCTCTGGCCTGATGTGCACTCGGCAGGATTCGAACCTGCAACCTTCTGATCCGTAGTCAGATGCTCTATCCGTTAAGCTACGAGTGCTTGTGCGTCCCGGGCTTTTCTGCCCGGTCGGCGTTGCGGGAACAACATTACATGACCCGCGCCGCCAGGTGAAATCCGTTAAGCACACCCCACCTGACCTGCGAAAACGCTGCAGAAACGCCTCTCAAGCACCCCCGCGAAGCGGCCGTGAACGACCGAAGCCCCGGCCATCAGGACGGGGCTTCGGTGATCAACTGGCGGAGGCGGAGGGATTTGAACCCTCGATGGGCTTTAAAACCCAAACCGCATTAGCAGTGCGGCGCCATAGACCGGACTAGGCGACGCCTCCAGCTCACCCGCGCGGGCGCGAGTGGTGCGTGCAGATGATGACACAGCCCGGTGGGGTGTCACCAATCGCTGTCCACGGTACTAGGCACGCGGGCCACAGAGCAAAGCGCTTCTCCGGTTGCGCAACGCCGCGGCCCACGGAGCGTTAAAGATGCCGGGGCTCCGCCCCGGACGGAACCGTGACTCTCGAGCTCCAGGAGTTTTCATGCTGCGCCGCATCCTCCTCATCGCAACCGCCTCCGCCGCCGCGCTGGCCGCCGCCGTCCCCGCCGCCGGGGCCTCGTCCCTTCGGCTGCCGTTGCCGCTGCTGTCCGCGCCGGCCGAGGACGTGCTGACCGTGACCGTGTCCGACACCGCGCGGACCGACGGGATGTACGAACTTCGGTGCGGGCCCACGGGCGGGGACCACCCGGCGGCGCAGGACGCCTGCGACCGGCTGGACGAGTTGGCGCTGGAGGGGAAGGACCCGTTCGCGCCGGTGCCGCAGGACCAGATGTGTACGGAGCAGATGGGTGGTGACGAGACCGCGCGCATCACCGGCACCTGGCAGGGCCGGCAGGTGGACGCCACCTTCAGCCGGACCAACGGCTGCGAAATCTCGCGATGGCACACCATGGAGCCCGTACTGCCGAACACCAGGTCATAGGCCCAGGGCGTAGGCCGTGTGCACACAACCTTGGTGAGAGCTCCCCCTCATCCGCCGCCTCCCGCACTTCCGCTGCCTTTAGACTCCCACCAGTGACAGGCTGAAGCCCGAGGGGCAGGATGGGACCGGCCGTCCGCACCATGCAGTAGGTCAGGGAGGAACCGTCGTCGTGAGCAGCAGGCCATCCCGAGGCGCTGCTCGCCTCGCAGCCATACTCGACGCGCTCCCGGACGGGCTCGTGCTCGTCAACTGCAATGGCACAGTCGTCAACGCCAACACCATCGCCCTCGAACTCTTCGAGAGCGCGGGCACCGCACTCGTCGGGCGCGGGCTGCTCGATCTGCTGCCCTCCTTCGACTCCCGGCTGATTCCGGGCTCCATGCGCCGGCCCGAGGCGGCCGACGAGCGGGGCCGCACCAAGCCCGCCCGGATGATCGCGCGGCGTACGGACGGCAGTGAGTTCCCGGTCGAGGTCACCAGCGCGAGCCTCGAGGACGGGCGCGAGGCGTACGACTCGTACGGCGGCGGCTACACCGGTGACGAGCTGCTGATGCTCGTCGTGCGTGATCTGTCGGGGACCATGGACACCGAGGCGGAGCTCGCGCGTTCGCAGCGGCAGACCGAGATGATCCTGCGGGCCGCGTCCGAGGGTGTCGTCGGTACGGACACGGATGGGCGCGTCGTCCTGGTCAATCCGGCCGCCGCGCAGATCCTCGGGTTCCGGGCGAGCGATCTCGGCGGCCAGGAGCTGCATCCGCTGATCCTGCACTCGCGCGCGGACGGCGAGCCCTTCCCGTACGAGGGGTCGCCGCTCGCGGACACCCTCAAGTCCGGTCGCAAGCACCGAGTGCGCGGGCAGGTGCTGTGGACGAAGAACGGTTCGAAGGTGTCGGTCGATCTGACGACCGCGCCGGTACGGGACGGGGACCAGCTCGTCGGTGCGGTGATGACCTTCACCGACCGGCGCCCCTACGAGGAGCAGGCGGAGCAGCACGCCGCGGAGCTGGCACAGACGACCGAGCGACTGACGGCCGAGGTCGCGGAGACGACCGAGCGGCTGACTGCGGAACTCGCGGACAAGGCGGAGCGCTACGCCGCCGAGATCGAGGAGCGGAGCGACCGGTTCGAGGAGCTGGCCGCCCGGCATGCCCAGCTGACCGCCGTACTGGGTGAGTCGCTGCGCGGGCCGCTGGAGGAACTGCGCGCCCAACTGGGCACGCTGGCCGCCGATCCGGCCGGGCAGCTGTGGCCCGAGGCCAACCAGATCCTGCATCATCTGGCCGCCGGATATGCCCGGATGACGACGCTTGTCGACAATGTCCTGAGCTATCAGCGGCTCGACACGGGCACGGAAGAGCTGCACAAGGCCAAGGTGCTGCTCGACGGCGTCGTTGCGGCCGGTGTCGAGGGCGCGATCGAGCTGATCGGTCCGGGGCGGGCGCAGTTCGCGGTGCACTCGCCGCCGATAGAGGCCGAGGTGGACGCGGGGCGTCTGGCGACGGCGCTCGCGCATCTCGTCGCGGACGTGGCCGGGGTCGACTCGACCGGCAAGGCCCGGGTGGTTCCGGGCGGCGGCTATGTGGACTCGACGGTCGTCGTGGCGGCGGCGCAGCGCGGTGATGTCGTACGGATCGAGGTGCGCGGGCCGTTCGCTGGGGGAGACCCGGTGCACGAGCCGATGGTGCGCGGGATCGTACGGGCCCACGGCGGGGTGCTGCAGACGCACGAGGTGCCGGGGATGAGCGGCAGCGCGTACGTCCTGGAGGTGCCGCTGGGCGAGGGCTCGGGGACGGTGAAGGCTCCCCCGGCACCGGATCACGAGGCCGGTGCGCTCGCCGTGCCGGAACAGAAGGCCCCGCCTGCCACGACCGGCGGGGGCGGGCGGCGGCGCGCGCGGCGGGCCTCCACGGATGCCTTCCTGGAGAGCCCCGTGGCCGCGGAGAACCAGGCGGTCACGCAGCCGACCGGCCGCCGCAGGGGGCATGCGGGAGAGTCGCAGCAGGAGCAGACCCCCGCCCAGGAATCGGGCGAGGGGAGTGGCTCGGGGAGCGGAGGTACCGGGCGGCGTCGCGGGCGGCCGAGCCCCGCCGAGCAGGCTGTCGCGGTCGCCGCGGGAGCGGCCCCCCGGCCCTCCGAGGGTTCGGTGGTGACGGCCGCGGAGGGCGCGGCCTCGACCGGGCGCGCGGCGCTCGGCCAGACGGTGCCTCCCCAGGGCGTGCCCGTCGACCCGCAGGGAACGGGCCCCTCCGGGCGGCGCGCGCTGCGCCCCGACGGCGGGATGCCCCAGCTGCCCGCGGCTGCGACCGCGGCCCCCGCTGCCGCCCCTGCTCCGACCGCCGGGCGACGCGCCAGGCGGGCGCTGGCGGCCGCGCCGGCCGAGGTGGAGGCGGTGCGCACGGCGTTCGCGCTTCCGCCTGCCGAGGCCGACCGGGTTCCGCCGTCGGCGGGTGAGGCCGATGCCTCGCTGCCGGGCCGGCACGACGCGGTGGGCACCGAGCCGGGCACCCAGCACCACACGCCGCCGCAGCAGCATCCGGAGCCGACGGGCCGGCGCCGGGCACGCCAGGGGGCTCAGCCTCTGCCCGAGGAGACACCCGAGCCGTCTGCGGTGCAGCCCGTCGCCCAGCCCGCCGTACAGCAGGACTGGGCCGAGAACGGCACCGCGGGCAGCAGCCTCGCGGCCCTCGTCTCCGACGACTCGACCGGGCACCACGCGGCGGCCGTCGACGAGGCCGCGCAGCCGTCCGCGCCGACGCCCGCGCAAAGCCCGGCCCTGAGCCCTGGCCAGACGGTCACGGCCGCCGGTTCCGTATCGATGCCGCTGCCCGTGTCCGTCGACGGTCCCACCGCCTTGCGCGCCGCGCAGCCGCTGCCCGCCGAGGCCCCGGTTCCGGCTCCGGTTCCCGCCGACGCCTCACAGGGACGGGCCTTCAGTGTGCGCACGCTGGGGCAGGGCGTGCCGTTCTCGCAGCAGATCGCCGAGAAGCAGAACCAGACACTCGGTTCCGGCCGTCGCCGCAAACTGGCCACGCCTCCGGACGGCGAGCGGTCCGAATCATCCGCCCGTCAGCACCCGCAGGGCCCGGGTCAGACCGGTTCGCTGATGCCGGCCGAGCGGACCGAGGGCCGTGCGTACGCGATCGGCGCCCCCGACGAGGGCGCGGAGGGCCCCGAGCCGCTGGACGGCCCGGGCGGCGCGGTCGAGGTGGCCAACCGGCCGCAGCCGCAGCCCGTCGACGACGAACTGCCCCCGGAGCCGCTGGACAACCCGCGCCGTCTCCTCGTCTGGCCCGCGCCCGACGTCTCCACCCAGCAGGCGCTGAGCGACCGCGGCTACCGCCCGGTGGTCGTGCACTCGCGCGAGGAGGTCGACGCGCAGATCGCGGCCTTCCCGGCGGCGCTCTTCGTCGACCCGCTGACCGGCCCGATCACCCGGACGGCCCTGCAGTCGCTGCGGCAGGCCGCGGTGGCGGCGGAGGTTCCGGTGCTGGTGACGGCGGGGCTGGGGCAGGCGACGCGGGAGGCCGCGTACGGCGCGGATCCTGCCGTACTGCTCAAGGCGCTGGCACCGCGCGACAGCGAACAGCACCCTCCGCGCGTGCTGTTGATCGAGGAGCACGAGGAGATCGCGCTCGCGCTGTCGGCGACGCTGGAGCGTCGCGGTATGCAGGTCGCGCGCGCCGGGGCGGACACGGACGCGGTCACGCTCGCCTCCCAGATGCGGCCGAACCTGGTGGTGATGGACCTGATGCAGGTACGCCGCCGCAGGGCCGGGATCATCGACTGGCTGCGGGCGAACGGGCAGCTGAACCGCACCCCGCTGGTCGTCTACACCTCGGCGGGCCTCGACCGCGCGGAGCTGCCACGGCTCTCGTCGGGAGAGACGGTGCTCTTCCTGGCCGAACGCTCCACGAGCAGCGAGGTGCAGGCGCGCATCGTCGATCTGCTGGCGAAGATCGGTACGAACTAGCACGAAAGGGGCGGCGGTTGTGGTCCGCCGCCCCTTCGTGCGTCAACTACAGCTCCTGCGGCTCCGCCCGGCTACAGCTCCGTGACGTCCAGCTCGCCGTCCGCGTACTGCTTGCGGATCACCTTCTTGTCGAACTTGCCGACGCTCGTCTTCGGAACGGCCGGGATCACCGCCCAGCGCTCGGGCACCTGCCACTTCGCGACCTTCTCGGCGAGGAAGGCCTTCAGCGACTCGTAGTCCGCGGTCGAACCCTCCTTGAGCACTACGGTCGCCAGCGGCCGCTCGCCCCACTTGGCGTCCGGGACCGCGACCACGGCCGCCTCGGCGACCTCCGGGTGCGCCATCAGCGCGTTCTCCAGATCGACGCTGGAGATCCACTCGCCGCCGGACTTGATCACGTCCTTCGCCCGGTCGGTCAGCGTCAGGAAGCCGTCGGCGCTGATCACACCGACATCGCCGGTCTTCAGCCAGCCGTCCTCGCTGAACTTGTCCTCGGGCCTGAAGTCCTCGCCGCCCGCACCGCCGTAGTACGCGCCCGCGATCCAGCTGCCGCGCACCTCCAGCTCACCGGCCGACTCGCCGTCCCAGGCCAGGATCTCGCCGCCGGGACCGACCAGCCGCCCCTCGACACCCGCCGGGAAACGGCCCTGGGTGATGCGGTAGGGCCACTCCTCCTCCGCGCTGAGCCCGGCCGGGGGGTGAGCCATCGTGCCGAGCGGCGAGGTCTCCGTCATGCCCCAGGCGTGGCAGAGCCGCACACCCAGCTTGTCGTACGCCTCCATCAGGGACGGCGGGCAGGCCGCGCCGCCGATGGTGACCTGCGTCATCGAGCTCAGGTCCCGCGGGTTGGCGGTGACCTCGGCGAGCAGGCCCTGCCAGATGGTGGGGACGGCGGCGGCGTGCGAGGGCTTCTCGCGCTCGATCATCTCGGCGAGCGGGGCGGGCTGCAGGAAACGGTCGGGCATCAGCATGTTGATGCCGGTCATGAACGTGGCGTGCGGCAGGCCCCAGGCGTTGACGTGGAACTGCGGGACCACGACGAGGGTCGTGTCCCGGTCCGTCAGCCCCATCGACTCGGTCATGTTGACCTGCATGGAGTGCAGGTAGATGGAGCGGTGGGAGTAGACGACACCCTTGGGGTCGCCGGTGGTGCCCGAGGTGTAACACATGGCGGCGGCGGTGCGCTCGTCGAGCTGCGGCCAGTCGTACGTGCTCGGACGGCCGGCGATCAGCTCCTCGTACTCGTGCACCCGCGCCTGTACTCCGTCGAGCAGCGAACGGTCCCCGGGCCCGGAGACGACGATGTGCTCGATCGTCGGCAGGTGCGGCAGAAGCGGCGCGAGGAGCGGCAGCAGGGAGCCGTTGACGATGACGGCCCGGTCGGCCGCGTGGTTGACGATCCACACCAGCTGCTCCGCGGGCAGGCGGAGATTCAGGGTGTGCAGTACGGCGCCCATGGAGGGAATCGCGAAGTAGGCCTCGACATGCTCCGCGTTGTTCCACATCAGGGTGGCGACGCGCTGGTCGCCGTCGACTCCGAGCTCGTCGCGCAGGGCGTTGGCCAGGCGGCTCGCCCGCTCGCCGACCTCCGCGAAGCTGCGGCGCTGCGGCTCGGCCTCTCCTGTCCAGGTGGTGATCTGTGACTTTCCGTGGATCGTCATCCCATGCTGAAGGATGCGGCTCACAGTCAGCGGTACGTCCTGCATGGTGCTCAGCACGGCGTCCTCCCGGTGGGCGCTAGCGCTACGTGGCAGTAAGGGTGGGAAGATTCTGCGCACATACCGATTGGTATGTCACTACCCGGAGGTAATCAATCGGCGCCGGAAGATCAGTGCGGAAACAGCAGGGACTGCGGAAACACGCGAGACGGGAGGGGTGCGGGCGCGGCAAGCGTTA
Source organism: Streptomyces sp. NBC_00885 (assembly GCF_045207475.1). NCBI lineage: Bacteria > Bacillati > Actinomycetota > Actinomycetes > Kitasatosporales > Streptomycetaceae > Streptomyces > Streptomyces sp. NBC_00885. The sequence goes on along the minus strand of NZ_CP108796.1, from coordinate 4,338,698 downwards.
GGGGTCGGCAGGACGGGTCCGTGGGCGGAGCCGGGCCGGCAGCCGGACAGCGGCCGGTCAGCGTACGGGCGCCAGCTCCGGGTCCTCTCGGAGCTTGCCGAGCGCCCGCGACACCGCGCTCTTGACGGTGCCGACGGAAACCCCGAGCACCTCGGCCGTCTGGGCCTCGCTGAGATCCTCGTAGTACCGCAGCACCACCATCGCCCGCTGCCGGTCCGGCAGCTTCATCACGGCGCGCCACATCGCGTCGTGCAGCACCTGCTGCTCGGCGGGATCGGGCGTGGGCACGGTCTCGGGCTCGGGCAGCTCGTCGCACGCGAACTCGTCGACCTTGCGCTTGCGCCACTGCGAGGTGCGGGTGTTGAGCAGTGCGCGGCGCACATAGCCGTCGAGCGCCCGGTGGTCCTCGATCCGCTCCCACGCGACATATGTCTTCGTGAGCGCGGTCTGCAGCAGGTCCTCGGCGTCGCTCGGGTTCGCGGTGAGCGAGCGGGCTGTTCGCAGCAGCACGGGCCCCCGCGCCCGTACGTACGACGAAAACGATGAGTAGGTCGCATAGCGCGCGTTCGGCGTGTACGAGGCTGCCGGTGCGGCGGCCTTCGAAGCGCTTGTGCAGACTGGCGTGGTCATAGCTCCACGCTAGGAGCGGGCACTACGGTCGCGGATCGGCCCCAGGTCGCGAAGCGGTGTCCGCCTCAGGTTGTACGGGGGGTGCTGCCCCCACCTCCTGAAGGTGGAGGACACCCCGACGGTGGGATACGGGCAGCTGCGGCTTCGCATGGGTCCGTAAGCCGCCGTGAGCAGCAGTGAGCCGCCGCAAGCCGTCCCGCGGCCGTCCGTCAGCCGTCCGCACCCAGGACGAGCCCGGATGTGGGTACGCCGGTGCCCGCGGTGACCAACACCCTCGCCGCGCCCGGTATCTGGTTCACCGACGTGCCGCGCAGCTGTCTGACCGCCTCCGCGATGCCGTTCATCCCGTGCAGATACGCCTCGCCGAGCTGCCCGCCATGGGTGTTGAGCGGCAGCGCGTCCCCGGCCACGAACTCCGCTGCCTCGCCGGGTTTGCAGAACCCGAACTCCTCCAACTGCATCAGAACAAATGGGGTGAAATGGTCATAGATGATACCGACGTCGATATCGCCGGGGGCGAGCCCGGACGTCGCCCACAGCTGCCGGGCCACAACTCCCATCTCGGGCAGCCCGGTGAGATCGTCGCGGGAGAAGCTGGTCATCTGCTCCTGAGCACGTCCCGCACCCTGCGCGGCCGCGACGATCACCGCCGGCGGCTGCCGCAGATCACGGGCCCGCTCGGCGCTGGTGACGACGATCGCCTGGCCGCCGTCGGTCTCCTGGCAGCAGTCCAGGAGACGCAACGGCTCGACGATCCAGCGCGACGCTGCATGGTCGGCGAGCGTGATCGGCTTCCCGTAGAAGTACGCGGCGGGGTTGTTCGCCGCGTGACGGCGGTCGGTGACGGCGACATGGCCGAACGCGTCGGGCGTCAGCCCGTACGTATGCAGATAGCGCTGCGCGGCCATGGCCACCCACGAGGCGGGGGTGAGCAGCCCGAAGGGGAGGTTCCAGCCGAGCGCCGTGCCTTCGGCGGACGGCTCGCGGTGCTGCACCCCCGAGCCGAAGCGCCGACCGGACCGTTCGTTGAACGCCCGGTAGCAGACGACGACTTCGGCGATCCCGGAGGCGACGGCGAGGGCCGCCTGCTGCACGGTGGCGCAGGCCGCGCCGCCTCCGTAGTGAATACGGGAGAAGAAGGACAGCTCGCCGATGCCCGCCGCCTGTGCGACGGTGATCTCCGGGCTGGTGTCCATGGTGAAGGTCACCAGGCCGTCGACGTCGGCGGGGGAGAGGCCGGCGTCGTCGAGTGCGGCACGCACCGCCTCGACGGCCAGCTTCAGTTCGCTGCGGCCGGAGTCCTTGGAGAACTCGGTCGCCCCTATGCCCACGACGGCCGCCCTGCTCCCGAGCGTGTCCCGGCTGCGGATGCTCATAGGGCTCCCTCCGGGCTCGGTGCGAGGCTCACGGTAACCGTGCCGGTGACGTGGTTGCCGATGCCGTTGGCGCCGACGACCCGCACTTCGGCGGTGCCGCCCTCGACGGAGGTGACCGTGCCGCTCAACACCATCGTGTCTCCCGGGTAGTTGGGGGCGCCGAGGCGGATCGCGACCTTGCGGAGCACGGCACGCTCCCCGAGGCAGTCGGTGATGTACCGCCCGACCAGGCCGTTGGTCGTCAGGATGTTCATGAAGATGTCCGGGGATCCCCTCTCCTTCGCGAGCTCCGTGTCGTGATGCACGTCCTGGTAGTCGCGCGAGGCAACGGCTCCGGCGACGATCAGGGTGCGGGTGATGGGGATGGTGAGCGGCGGGAGTTCGTCACCGGCTTTCACGTACGGGCTCCTTTGTGAGTACGGGCTCCTCTGCGGTTGTCACGGGCTCCTGTGCGGTTACGGGCTCCTGCGCGAGCAACTGGCCGAGTTCGGCCAGGAGTTCCGGACCGCAGCCGAGGTAGGCGTCCAGCTGGCGGCCCCACAGGAAGTGGCGGTGGACCGGATGGTCCAGGTCGGCACCGGTCCCGCCGTGCAGATGCTGCCCGGCGTGGACGACGCGCCGGCCGGCCTCGGAGGCCCACCACGCGGCGGTCAGCACTTCGGCGGCCGCGTCGAGCCCCTCGTCCAGCCTCCAGGCGGCCTCGTAGGCCGTGACCCGTATCGCCTCGGTGTCCATGTACGCGTCCGCGGCGCGCAGCAGCACGCCCTGGTTGGTGGAGAGCGGACGCCCGAACTGCTCGCGGACCGAGGTGTGTTCGACGGCCCGGGCGAGCGAGCCCGCGCACACCCCGGCCTGCAGTCCCGCGAATGCGGTACGGCCCAGGGCGAGCACGGACTCGTACGCACCCGGCCCGCCCAGCCGCTCGCCCGGGGCGCCGGACAGCACGAGCCGCCCCGCCGACCAGGGCGCCGTGGTCTCCACGTCCGTCACCTGCGCATCCGCGGTTCGTACGAGCCACAGCGCCCGGCCGGCGTCCGGAACCAGTACGTGCGTGGCATCCCGCAGCCAGGGCACGAGCGGCACCGAGCCGCTCAGCCGGTTCGGCGCCAGGACCTGCACGCCGCCGCGTGCCGGGAACGCCCCGGTCGCCACCGCCGTGCCCTCGCCCAGCGCAGGCAGCAGCCGGGCCCGCTGCTCGTCCGTGCCGTGCGCCGCCACCGCCAGCACTCCGTAGACGCAGGTCGCGGCGAACGGCACCTGAGCGGTGGTCCGTCCCTGCTCCTCCAGAAGCAGCACAAGACCGAGCAGACCTATGTCCTCGGCGGCCCCCGGAAGGCCTGCCGCGCACAGCGCCTTCCACAACTCCGCGTCCGTACCTGTCCCGGCGGCGACCAGCCGATCATGCGTGGAGAGATCACCGAATATCCGCGCCGCCAGGTCCCGGGCGGTGCTCTGATCCTGCGTGGGCGTGAAGTCCATCAGCCCGCACCCCCGTGCGCGCCACTGAAGACCGGCAGCTCCAACTCCTCGTCCACCCGCAGGAATTCGAGCCGTACCGGCATCCCGATCCGCACCTTGTCGTACGGCACGCCGACCACATTGCTGACCATGCGAACGCCCTCGGCCAGCTCGATCAGCCCCACCGCGTACGGCGGGTCGAAGGCCGGGAAGGGCGGGTGGTGCATCACCACGTACGAGTAGACCGTCCCGGCGCCGCCCGCCTCGACCGTGTCCCATTCCGCCGAGCCGCACGCCCCGCATCCCGGCAGCCAGGGCATGCGCAGCGTCCCGCACCCGCCGCACCGCTGGATGAGCAGTTTGTGTGCGGCCACCCCCTCCCAGAATCCGGCGTTGTCCCGGTTGATCACCGGCCGCGGCCGTCTGACCGTGGCGGGCTTCGGTTTCCGCCGGGCCGGTGCGTACTTGAGGATCCGGAAGCGATGCGTCCCGGCCGGTTCGCCGTCAGCTCGCACGTCCATGCGTGTCGTGACGAAGTGGCCCGCCCCCAGCTTCGTCGTCTTGAGCTCCGAGACCGACTCGATCACCGCGTCGAAGGTGATCCGGTCCCCGGGCCTGAGCGGCCGCAAATACTCCTGCTCGCAGTCGGTCGCGACGACCGAGGTGTAGCCCGCCTCGTCGAGCAGTCCGAACAGCTCGTCGTGCACCGGCGACCGGTCCGTGTGGCCCGAGAGACCGCCCATCGTCCAGGCCTGCAGCATCGTCGGCGGCGCTATGGCGTCCGGACCGCTGTAGGCGGGGTTGGTGTCCCCCATCGCCTCGCACCAGTGCCTGATCATCGGTTCGTTGACCAGGTCCTTGCCGACGCCCGAGGTGGTGGCCGCCCGCCCCTCGTACGCCTTCAACCGCTCATACAGGTCCGTCACCGCTTCCCCCTCCTCATGCCGAGTCGCATCGTGGCGACGATCTCCCGCTGCACCTCGCTCACCCCGCCCCCGAAGGTGTTGATCTGCGCCGCCCTGTTCATCCGCTCCAGCTCCCCGTCGCCCAGCGGACGCTCCCCGGCACCGATGTCGAGCGAGCCGGGCGATCCGGCCCGGATCATCCCCGCTTCCCCCGTGATTTCCTGGCACATGCGATACGCCTCGACCGCGGATTCAGTTCCCGCGAACTTCACGCCACTCGCGTCGCCGGGGGCCAGTCGGCCCGCCCCCACATCCCCCACCAAACGCCAGTTGAGCAGGCGCGTTGCCGCGATCCTGGCATGTACCTCGGCCGCTCTGAATTGGACCCACGGCACGTCAATCCGGCGCTCGCCCGTCACTGGATCGGGTGTGCGGGCCCGCTCCAGCACCGCCGCGTAGAAATCCTCGGCCTGCATTCCGATCGCCGCGAGCGCCACCCGCTCGTGGTTGAGCTGGTTGGTGATCAGTCCCCAGCCGCCGTTCTCCTCGCCGACGAGGTTCACGGCGGGTACCCGTATCCCGTCGTAGTACGTCGACGTCGTGGCCAGGCCGCCCACCGTCTCGATCGGCGTCCACGAGAAGCCCGGGGCGATGGTCGGCACCAGGATGATCGAGATGCCCTTGTGCTTGGGCGCCTGCGGGTCCGTACGGCAGGCGAGCCAGATCCAGTCGGCGTTCTGGGCGTTGCTGGTGAAGACCTTCTGTCCGTCGACGACCCAGGAGTCGCCGTCCCGGACGGCACGCGTACGCAGCGAGGCAAGGTCCGTCCCGGCCTCCGGCTCGCTGTAGCCGATCGCGAAGACGAGATCGCCGCTGAGGATGCGCGGCAGGAAGAAGGACTTCTGCTGTTCGGTTCCGTACTTCATCAGGGTCGGACCGACGGTGTTCAGGGTCACCATGGAGACGGGCGCACCGGCGCGGTACGCCTCGTCGAAGAAGACGAACTGCTCGTCGGGGCCGCGCCCCTGGCCTCCGTACTCCACGGGCCAGCCGAGACCGAGCATCCCGTCCGCCCCGATGCGTCGCAGCAGCCGCCTGCGGCCCGGTTCGTCGGCGGCGGGCGGCGGTCCGTCCGGCATCAGTTCTCGGAAGTACGAGCGAAGTTCGGCGCGCAGCTGCTGCTGCCGCTCCGTCGGGGCGAGGTGCACGGCGGCCGCCTCCCGGGCGTACGGATCAGGGTTTCTGACTGTCCGTCAGATACGTGTGCCCTGTCAAGGTCAGCCGCAGTCCCGGCCGCCGGCACGAATGCCTCCGTGCGCACAGCAGCCTGCGCGACGGCACCGAAGTACCGCCGCGCAGGCTGTCGTTCACCCCTTGGTCGAACCCCCCATCGGGCCGGTCACCACCACAGTTCCGTGAAGTTCACCACCGCATGGGACTGGTCGATCGCCGTGAAGCCGGAGCCGCTCACGCTTGCTGTGTGGTTCTGATTGGACGCTCCGGCTCCGTTCGCCACCTGGTGGGTGGTGGTCGAATTTCCCCAGTTGTCGCCGGCGACTCCGCTGCCGATGACCGAGGCCACTGCCGCGTTCGATCCGTCGTCCGCGAAGGTGCCGTTGTCGGCCTGGGCGACACCCGAGAAGAGTGCGGCAGCGAGGGGCAGGGCAGCGACGGCGGCGACAGCTCGGGCGGTACGGATGCATGCCATGTCATTTCCTCCATGAACTGGAACTGCGGAACTACGGCTTGACTACGGCTTGTTCAGGGCAGTTGGCCGACCGCCCGGGATCGTGATCACGACGTCGCGAGATCAGAGTTGCCCACGGAATCCCCGGCGAACCACCCCGGACACCCCAATTCCCCCTCAAGCGTGAGGATATGTCGATAAACCCCCTTCACACCCTCAGAACCCCAGCTCAGGCCCGCGCGCACTCCGAAACCCGGGCAAGGCAGGGAGGGAGCGGTACGGCATATTTTCGGCCGATCTCCCCCGCGCCCGCCATGGCGGTCCCCCCTTCCCTTCTTCGAACACCTGTACGAACATAGAGGCATGGCCACCACCGACCGGCAGAACGCCACCCTGGCCCTCGCCCACGCTCTCTCCGCCGCGGAGCGCGGGCTCCCCGTCATTCCCCTGTCCCCCAGCAAGCTCCCCGCCCTGCGCTCCCCCCACCGGGGCGAGGCCGAGCCGGTCCTCTGCCGCGGCGAATGCGGCCTCCCCGGCCACGGCGTCCACGACGCCACCACCGACCCCGCAGGCGTCCGCGCCCTCTTCGCCGCCGCCCCCTGGGCCACCGGCTACGGCATCGCCTGCGGACGCCCGCCGCACCATCTGATCGGCATCGACCTCGACACCAAGTCCTCGACCGACTCCGTCGCCGCGCTCCAGGACCTGGCCCTGCGCCACCTCTTCACCATCCCCGAGACGGTCACCGTGCTGACCCCGAGCGGCGGCCGCCACCTCTGGCTGACCGGCCCGCCCGACATCGTCGTCCCGAACTCCGCGAGCAGGCTCGCCCCCGGCATCGACGTACGCGGCGCGGGCGGCTATCTCGTCGGTCCCGGCTCGGTCAGCGCCCACGGCGCCTACCGCCTGGCCCCCGGCACGGCCGAGCTGTCCCCCGCGCCCTGCCCCCGCGCACTCCTGCGCCTCGTGACACCCCCCGCACGCCCCCACCACGCCACACAGGCCGGCCCGGCCCGCCCGGCGCAGGGCAACGGCCTGGTCCAGTTCGTCCTCGCCGCGCACGAGGGCCAGCGCAACACCCGCCTGTTCTGGGCGGCCTGCCGCGCCTACGAGAACGGCTTCGGCGACGAGCTCGCGGACGCCCTCACCGAGGCGGCGGTCCAGGCGGGCCTGTCCGAACGGGAGGCCCGCGCGACGATCGCCTCGGCGGAACGGCTCACCTCGGGGCGCCGCCGCTGAACAGGTCCCGTGAGCGGGTCCCGCCGCCGGGCTCCCGCGTGCGCCGGGGGCGCGAACCCTGTCGTCGGCCCGGACCAGCAGGCCTCGAGCAGATGCTCGCCGGCTTCGAACCGGACCAGCCGTGAATCGCGGCAGGACGGGACATGCGAACGGCCCGGACCGGCTTCGTTGACCGGTCCGGGCCGATTCGTCACACAACCTGCGGTGAGTGCTCCAGACTTCGGGCGACGTCTTGTGCGTTCAGCCCTGGGCCTCGGCGTCGGCGACGGCGATCGCGATACCGAGTGCTTGGGCGATGTTGCCCGCTGCCGTCATGACACGGGCTGTACCCACGATGGGGGCGATGGCGACCAGTACGTCCTGCAGCTGGTCGGCGGTCATACCCGCCTGGAGAGCGGGGTCGATGTTGGCGACGTAGGAAATCGGCGGAGCGTCCGAGGCGGCGAGGGCCGCGATGCGGGTGAGCATGAACGTGTCCGGGGGCAGCCCGCACCGCTCAACCGAGTCGACCGTCATCGCGGCGAGGGTGTCCAGTACCGGGGTTTCAGATGCTGTGGCCATGGCAGGGTCGTCTCCTGTTGGTGTCGAACGAGGATCAACGGGCGGAAGGTGGTGCTCCGCATCCCGGTGCAGCGTCTACTGCTCGACCGTAAGTCCGTTCCGCCCGGATTGCCTGTCGAGGGTGGCTCTGTGAGAAGGGACAGCACTTCGACAGCGGCGCGGGAGGCAGTTGAGCACCGTGGCGAGCCGGGGGCCGAGGCCCTCCCGCATCACACGGCCCGGTCTCCCCCGGCGCGGCGCTTCGAATCGAGGGCCGCGGCACCGGCGCATCCGGCGGCGGCCAGCACGGAGCCCAGCACGGCCGGGTTGACGTAGCCGGGAACCGACTCGGCGGCGTAGCTTCCGCCGCCTTTGTCTCGCAGACGAACCGGAGGGGCACATAGTCCACGGTGTAGTCGACGACGTACAGCGCTCGCTCCCACCCTCCGTAGGCGGCACGCACCGGTAGCTGCGGCGAGCTGCCCGGATACACGAAGGCGGCCGGGGATCACGTCCTGGCGTCCGGATGAGGAGGACACTGATCCCATGGCCCTACCCAGAACGCATCACTGCCCGGCCTGCTCGGACGATGCCTCGCCGCAGACAGTCCTTCACGAAGACCTCGTCGTCGGAGCACCGCTGTCCATGGAGGATCTCACCGACGAGCAGCGCCTCGACCGGTTCGCCCGCAAGTACGCCCACGACGGCTGCGAGGTCAGAGAAGTCCGGCGGGTCCCGCACGACGGCTTGAGCGGCTACGCCTGGTCCGTCCGCTTCGTCGAGAGTTCCTGAACCTCGCCGGAACCAACGACCCAGCGCCGAGCTCCGGCACCGGGGCGCCCGTCACCCCAGCTGATCATGGTCGCGTCACTGGAGCCCGTCCGTCGCGAGCCTGCGGCAGTCGCGATGTCCAGCACATACGCGCCGAGTTGGCCACCACGCGCGCCCCGGCACTGCAGCCAAGTGTGTCAATCACTTGACACACTTCCGCCCGCAGGCAATTGTGTCAGGTAGTTAATACACCTTGCGGGAGGGAAGGGGGCGGCATGTCTTCTGCCGCAGGAACGGCAGGCACGTGGCGGGCGAGGCTCGATACCCCCGTGCGATGGGCCGGTGCGGCAACCGGTCTGGCTGTCAACGCGCTGATCTCCTTCAGCCCCGAGCCTGATGTGGACCTGCTGTACGGATTCCCCGTGTTCGGCCTGTGCGCCATGGCTGGCGCGTTCACGGCAGATGTGATCGCGCGCCCGAGTCCTGGCCGACTGCGAGTGGCCGAGGTGGCTCCGCGCCGGATCCGTGACCAACTGCCCCGAATCCTGACTGCCGCACTGGCCACCCAGGCTGTTGTCTTGCTGGTCCTCCAGATCGTTGCCGCCACAACGGCTTCGGCGGACAATGACGGCCGTTCAGGTCATGCTCTGTCCGTCACGTGCCCGGCGGGCACCCATCTGCTCTCGCCCTGGCCCGGCCCGTACTACGCCTGGCCGGCCCTCGGCGGTCTCGCCCTCGGTACCGTCGCCTGCGCACTGTTCCTGCGCCGTGTCACCGCGCGCTTCGGGAGCGACGACCAACGCCGCACGAGCGTCCGGGCGGCAGTCGGCGCATGGGGAGTGCTGGTGACCGCCCCTCTTTTCGCTGTCTCGTCGACGATGGGCGTCGTTGCGCTGAGCTCGCCCTGTGCGGGAGGGATGATGCAGGTGGCCTCGTGGGGACTGGTAGCCACTGCCCTCGCCTCTGCGCTGACGGCGGGTCACTGTCTGTGCGTCCTGTTGCTGCCGCAGGCCTACGGCAAGGCGCGGCCATGACATTCAACGGCATCAGCATCAGCGTCAACCACGCTTCCCCTGTCCCCCCGTACGAGCAACTCCGCTCGCAGCTAGCCGATTTGATCTCAGTCGGCCGACTGCGTCAGGGGGAAAAACTGCCGTCCGTGCGCCAGCTCGCCTCCGACCTCGGGCTCGCCAACAACACCGTTGTGCGGGCGTACCGCGAATTGGAGACTGCGGGCCTCGTCAAGAGCCGCCGAGGTTCCGGCACCCAGGTCGTCGCCCCGGCGGCCACCACCGACGTCAAAGCGAAGCTCGCGGAACACGCAAGCAGTTTCGCGGCTGCCGCCCAGCAGCTCAACGCCACCCACGAGGAAGCTCTTGCGGCGATCCGGCACGCACTCGCAAGTCTCGATACACCGTGACCCCAGAGGTACGGCGGATCATGCCGGCGTGCCGAAAATCCCATGTCGGCTCCGGCGCCCGCGGCCGTAGCCTCGGGGCGTGCTCCAACTCGTCCTTGCCGCATCGGTGTTCACCGTGGCCGCCGCCGTGTACGGGGCCATCGGCCTCCGGTGGCGGCGCCGGGCCCGGATCCGGCGCGAGATCCTCGGGCTGGTCGCCGCCCTGGACCTCGAGCCGTACCACACCGCCGCGATGGAGTCCCGGGCGACCGAGGCGGCCGCCGCCGAGCTGCTGCTCGGCGGGTAAGGACGACGACTGGCTGGACGACGACTGGTGGCCGGACGCGTTCCACTACCGGGCCACCGACCAGGAGGAGGAGCCCGACGACGAGCTCCACGGCGACGCCCGAGGCACGCCCCCTGGGACTTGTCCGCCCGATCAGGCGACTGCCTTGCCGCCTGCGCCGCCGGGGCGAAATGGATGACCTGTCAGGACCGCGGCGGCGGTCGGAGCCATCGGCGCCGTGACCCTGCGAGTCGTCGCACACCAGAAGCTCGGCGGGCCTCTGGGACCGTCTCAACACGTATCTGGCCTGCGGTACAAGGCAGTTCATTTGCCGACCAGGGCTGGTTGACCGTCCGTCACCTGTCCTGGCTGCGCCCCAGGCCTCGGCCCGGGCTGCGCAAGAACCGCGCTTTCAATCAGGGCTGAGCCCGCGCGACATCGCGAAATCACGGCGAGTAGGACTTCGGCGGTGGTTTGCCTGACGGTGCTGCTGCGGGCGAGAGGTCGCTTTCTGCAGGAGCGGAGGCGGCGCCGGCGTATTACCTCTGCGCCTTTACCTGGCGTCTTTGAATCCGTCAAGTCCCGAGCCCTCGGAACATGACCCGTTTGGACGATGCGGGCCTACTTGAAGTGCGGGCCTCACCGGAAACACCGGAAGGAAAACGAGGCCCCGGGGCACGTGAAAGTGCCTTTCACCATCAGGAGGAATCGTGACTCGCATTATCCGCAAGCGTAAGGGCACCAATCCCAAGCGTCGGCTCAGCTTCGCTACGGCTGTGGCGTCTGCCGTTGTGGTCGCCGGAGGCGTCATCCTGCCGGCCACCGCCGCAACTGCGGCCCCGACGTCCGGCACGTCGGTCGGGACCATGACCCCGGGGCATAAGGACAAGCACCACAAGAACTACTGCTGGAGCAAGCACCACAACAAGCACAACAAGCACAAGAAGAACAAGAAGCACTTCTGCTGGAGCAAGCACCACAAGTTCTACTGGGACGAGCACTACAAGTGCTACTACGTGGTGAAGTACCACCACAAGTGGTACTTCTGGGACACCTACAACGACTACGACTACTGGGAGAAGCACCACAAGGACCACTGGAATACCAAGGACAAGGATCACTGGAAGGACGAGCACGAGGTCGAGAAGACCAAGCCGGAGCCCGCGAAGCCGAAGCCGGACCCCGCGAAGCCGGACCCTGCCAAGCCGGACCCCGCGAAGCCGGACCCTGCCAAGCCGGACCCCGCGAAGCCGGACCCCGCCAAGCCGGACCCCGCCAAGCCGGCCCCGCCCCCGGTGGAACCGCCTGTTCAGCAGCTCCCCGCCAAGCCGGATCCCGCGAAGCCGGCCCCGCCCCCGGTGGAGCCGCCTGTTCAGCAGCTCCCCGCCAAGCCGGCCCCGGTTGTCCCTGTGCCGGTGGTCCCGGCCCCGGCCGTGTAGGGCACGGGTAGCGATGGCGGTAACGGCGGTGACGCCCGTCGACCAGCCCTCGCCGATGGACCGGACGGGTTCCTGACGCCCGGGCCGCGACGCCAGACGCGACGGGGTGGAGGCTTCACAGCCTTCACCCCGTCGCCTCGAGGGTCTGGGGCCCGGGGGCTTCAATCGTTGGTGAGGAACTGTTCGGCCCAGACTGTTTTTCCGGTGGGGGCGTGCCGCGTGCCCCAGCGTTGGGCGAGCTGGCCGACCAGCAGGAGGCCTCGTCCTCCTTCGTCGAAGGTCCGGGCGCGGCGCATGTGCGGGGCGGTGCTGCTGGAGTCGAACACCTCACAGATGAGGGTGCTGTTCTCGTGGATCAGGCGCAGTTGGATGGGCGGCAGGCCGTAGCGGATGGCGTTGGTGACGAGTTCGCTGACGACGAGTTCGGTGATGAACGCGGCGTCGTCCAGCTGCCAGGTGGTCAGTTGGTCGGTGGCGTACTGACGTGCCTGGGCGACGATGGCGGGGTCGAAGGCCAGGTCCCAGGTGGCGACCCGGTCGGCGTCAAGAGCCCGGGTGCGGGCGATGAGCAGGGCGATGTCGTCGTCGGGGCTGTGGGTCAGCATGGAGGTGAGGATCCTCTCGCAGACCATGTCCAGCGTCTTGGCGGGGCGGGCGAGGGCGGCGAACATCTTGTCCAGGGCGTCATCGATGTCGTGGTCGCGGACTTCGAGCACACCGTCGGTGTAGAGGGCGATCAGGCTGCCCTCGGGCAGTTCGGTCTCGAAGGTCTCGAACGGCAGGCCGCCCAGGCCCAGGGGTGGTCCGGCCGGGACGTCGAGGAAGCGGACAGCGCCGTCCGGGGTGACCACCGCGGGCGGGGGGTGGCCGGCCCGGGCGAGGGTGCAGCGGCGGGAGACCGGGTCGTAGACCGCGTACAGGCAAGTGGTGCCGATGCCTCCGGCGCTCTCGGCGGCGCCTTCCGTGCCGCCCTCGTCGGCGGACAGGTGGATGACGAGGTCGTCGAGATGGGTGAGCAGTTCGTCGGGCGGCAGGTCGACGTCGGCCAGGGTGCGCACCGCGGTGCGCAGCCTGCCCATGGTGGCGGAGGCACGGATGCCGTGGCCGACCACATCGCCCACGACGAGGGCCACCCGCATACCGGACAGCGGGATCACATCGAACCAGTCGCCGCCCACGCCGGCCCGGCTGTCGGCGGGCAGGTAGCGGGTGGCGACATCCAAGGCCCCCTGATCGGGCAGCGTCTGCGGGAGCAGGCTGCGCTGCAGGGTCATGGTCGTGGTGCGTTCCCGGGGGCGGTGGCGGACGCTGTGGATGCTGACGGCCGCTCTGGCCGTGAGTTCCTCGGCCAGCCACAGATCGTCCGGTTCGAAAGGCTCCGGGCGCTGGTGACGGCTGAAGAGGGCCACGCCGAGCGTGCTGCCGTGCGCCCGCATCGGCACCACCATCACCGAGTGGGTTCCCGCCTCGCGGATCCAGGCGGCGGCTCGGGGGTCCTGGGCCGCCCACCGGGCGACGGCCGGGTCGCTCACTTCGTACAGGGCGCCATGGCCCTGGGCCAGGCACTGGGCCACCGGTGACGACGCAGGGTAGCGGGAGGGCTCTCCCGCCCCGAAGGGGGAGACGTCGTCGTCGAGGACCGACCGCACAGCGGTGCGGTCCATGGTGAGGGGACCGGCCGCCGGGACGGGGGGCACCTCGCCACCGCGCTGGACGGCATCCAGCAGGTCGACGGCGGCGAAGTCCGCGAGGCGGGGGACGGCGACGTCGGCCAGTTCCTGCGCGGTGCGCTGAACGTCCGGGGTGGTGCCGATGCGGGCTCCGGCCTCGTTCAGCAGGAGCATTCGCTGCCGGGCGAGGTGCTCCTGCAGCGTGTCGTACGCCGACAGGCACACGCCGCGCACCCGGCCGTCGGGGTCTTTCAGCGGAGCCAGCGTGGTCGACCAGCCGTGCTCCGCGCTGACACCCGTCGGGCGGATGGAGGCCTCTGCGTGCTGCACCTCGCCGCTGTCCAGCGCCAGGCGCATCTTCGCCTCGGCCTGATCGCTCACAGGATGCGGCGCGAGGTCCGGCAGGCGCAGCCCGCGCATCTGGTCCTCGGTGAGGGACAGCGCACGCTCCATGCCGGCGTTGGCCCGCACCAGCCGCAGGTCCGCATCGAAGACCGCCAGGAGGCTGGGGGACTGGCGAAAGGCCCATTCCCCCAGCGCCTCGTCCCCGGGCGTGCGCGGCCGGCCCGCCACGGCGGACACCACCAGCCACTCGGCGACCGGGCCGTCCGGCCTGGGGCGGTGCACGAGCAGTCGCCGCTCGAGCCGGTGACCGTCCCGGTGCCGCAGCGCCACGGTGCCGCTCCACCTCTCCCGCCCAGCGGCATCCCGCAGCGCTCCATCATCGATGTCATCGCAGAGCAGCCGCGCGGCCCGGTGGCCCACGATCTCCGAGGGTGCGTAGCCCAGCAGCCGCCGGGCTCCCTCACTCCACCCCGTCACGATGCCTTGCTCGTCGACGGTGGCCGTGGCCGTGTAGGCCGACTCCGGCAGGGCGTCCGCCTGCGCCTGGTCACCGGGAGGGGTAGGAATTCGCTCCATCGGCGCTCATCTCGCCTTCGGGAACATGCACGGCCGGGCCCTCCTGACAAGCATGATCCTCAGGGGCACGGAGTACCAACCCGGCGCCGTCACGACGAGCCCTGCCCCTGCCTGTCTCATGACGCGACGGGCCGCTCAGGAACAGTGCCGCCCCGGCGGCTTTCACCGCCGGGCCCCGCCGGCCGGGACCACGCTGATCGCTCCGGTGGCGCGCCTGTGGAGGTGGCCTGTGACACCCCTGTGACAGTCGGCGGACACGGTCATGAAGTCACGCAGTCAGCCTTTTCGAAAGCGGACAAAATGCAGCATTTAGGCATTTATCCACTGCTTCCGAGGGTGTGAGCAGTGATGACCGAGCCGATTCGTCGGAGGAAATCCCATGCGTTTCGCACCCACCACGCTGCATACGGAAGCCCCCGCACCTGTGCTGGCCCCGCGTGAGCTGGAGACCCTTCGCCATATCGCCTCAGGGTGCACCTACCTGCAAGCGGCCCGTCAGATGGGGCTCTCCAAGCACACGGTCGACACCTATCTCCGCCGTATCCGGGCCAAGCTCAACATCAACAGCACCGCCGAACTCACCCGATGGGCCATTTCCCTGGGACTGTGACACCCAGGCCGCGGAGGTCGCGCTGCAACTCGGGGAAGTCCCAGTCCTCACCGGCCCGCGGCTCGTCGGTGGAGTCGTGCACACCACCGGTCGTCGGCGGGCACTCGGGCCTTATGGCCCCAAACTGTTCCAGCAACGCCTCGGCAGCGAGCGCGCAGGTCAGCTCAACGCGGGTCATCCGCGCCCAATACGAGCAGTCGTCGCTCCCCCGCAGGGTAGGCACGCGTGTCCAAGGGCGCGAGGAACTGTGCGGGCGGAAGACTGCGAGACGTGACCGCCCGTCCCCGCACATCTCCTTTCTCCCCGCCCGTGGTTCCCCCCGCGGCCGGGGGCGCGGTCCTGGCCACCGGCGCCCTGTCGGTCGGCCTGCTACTGATCGGCTACACCGTCCTGTCGGCGGTGGCCTTCGCGCTGGCCGGGGCGCTCTGGCTGGTGCTCGCCCTCGACGTCGGCTTCCGACTGGTCCGGGACCGGCCGCGCTGGTTCGCCGAGGCAGACACACCGCCCGCGCTGACCGCCGTCGCCGCCACCGCCCTTCTCGGCACCCGGAGTTCACTCGCCGGCCTTCATCATCTCGCCGCCGCTCTGCTCGCGCTGGCCTCCGCACTCTGGCCCGGTCTGCTGACCGCCGTCGCCCGGCACTGGAAGCGCCCGATGCCCGGGTCCGTGTTCCTGGTGTGCGTCGCGACGCAGTCTCTCGCCGTCCTCTCCGGCACCCTCGTCCTGGCCGGCGCGGGCGACTGGCTGACGTGGGCGGCGCTCGTCCTTTTCTGCCTGGGCCTCGCGCTCTACCTCGAAGCCCTCACCCGCTACGACTTCCGGCAGACCTGGCGCGGTGCCGGAGACCAGTGGATCGCATCCGGCGCGCTCGCGATCTCGTCCCTGGCCGGCTCAAAGCTGATCCTCTCCCCACTCTGGACCGGGTCCGCCCACGAAGCGCTCCGCACCACCACCCTGGTCCTGCTCGCCCTCGCCCTCGCCTGGCACGCCGTCCTCCTCACCGCCGAACTGGCCCGCCCCCGCCTGCACTACGACATCCGTCGCTGGTCCACGGTCTTTCCCATGGGCATTACCGCCGTCGCCACCCTCTCGGTCTCCACCGCCACGGACATCCCCTGGCTCGACACGGTCGGGCGTGCCCTTCTCTGGAGCGCGGTGGCAGCCTGGTTCCTGACCCTCGCCGGTCTGCTCCGCTCCTGCGCCCGTTGAGCCATGTGTCCTGCGCGCCCAGCGCGCCCGCGGCCGCACGCGGCAAGGGCGGGCCGGGGGCGCGAAGGGCGGCAGGAATCAGGCCTGCGTCTCGGCGCTGCAGACCCAGTCGCCGTAGCGGACGCCGTCCTTCGAGCGGACGATGCAGACCCGGACCGTGTCGTTCTCGGTCAGGTCGTAGTCGCAGATCGAGTAGCCGTCGGTTGTGTCGTTCTTGGTGGTCGTGTCGTAGCAGCCGGTCCGGTGGTCCACCCAGCTCCACGCGTCGATGTTGACCTTCTGCCAGCGCTGGATCTTGGCCTGCACGCTGTAGCCGTCCGCGGACTGGTCCTTCACCTTCAACTCGTCGCCGTAGGTCGTAAAGGTCGCCGTGCCCCAGGTCCGGGAGATAGTCACATTGCTTCCGCTTGCGGAGGCCGAGCCCGCCGTGCCCCCGACGATGATGACGCTCGCCGCGAGAGCCATACCGGTCTTTGCTACCGTGCTGCGCTTCATCAAGCGTTCCCCCTGTAGGTGTCGGGTCGTTACGAGTGCTAGATCAAAGCGTCGCCCTCGATCACCTGTCAACTACTTTGTGGAGGTGATGAGTTGAGGCGTGCGCATGGCGAAAGGCGGGTGCGACGCCTGCCTGGCGCGGGACATGATTCGCCGCCAGATCCTGCGCGAGCGCGACATCCCCGGCGGTGCGGTACAGCTCCGGTCCCCAGAGGCGGAGAAGGCGATCATGGAGAACCCGTTCAGGCCCGGCGGCCCGGCGATGCCCTATGTGAGCCTGATCGTCTCCGCGAACGTCTACCGGCAGATACGTTCGCGGCGCGATCGCGCCTAGAGTGCCGTGCCCCTCCCGTGCCCGTTCGGTCGGGTAACAGCGGGGAACGGTGGTCGCTAGAGGGCAGAGCTCATGAGAACGGCCCCTGACCGAGTTACCTGGTCAGGGGCCGTTCACCTGCGGTGGGTGTGGGATTTGAACCCACGGTGACATCGCTGCCACGACGGTTTTCAAGACCGTTCCCTTAGGCCGCTCGGGCAACCCACCCACGCCCCGGCCACCTGCGGCGGAGCGGGCTACAGACTACCGGCCCCGCGTCGTGCGTCGCAGCAGTGTTCTCCCGTAACGAGTTCTCCCGCACCGCGCTCTCTCCGTACAGAGTTCTCCCGTGCCGAAAGAGCGCCGCCGGTCAGCTGTCGCCCGTGCGCTTGCCCAGGACGACCTCCGCCGTGTGTTCCTTGCCGTCGCGCTCGTACGTGAGCGTCACCTTGTCGCCCGGCTTGTGGTTCCAGATTTCGCTGATCAGCGTCGGGCCGCTCTCCACCGGCTTGCCGTTGAACTGGGTGATGACGTCGCCCGCCTTGAGGCCCGCCTTCGCCGCCGGGCCGTTCGGGGAGACCGGCGGGGTACCGCCCGTGCTCTGGGTGGCGATCTTGGCGCCGGAGTCCTTGCCCGACATGTCGACCGTGGCGCCGATCACCGGGTAGACCGGCTTGCCCGTCTTGATCAGCTGTACTGCGACGTTCTTCGCCTGGTTGATCGGGATGGCGAAGCCGAGGCCGATCGAGCCCGCCTGCGTCTGGCCGAGGCCGCTGCCCGCCGACTGGATCGCGGAGTTGATGCCGATGACCGCGCCGCGCGCATCGAGCAGTGGGCCGCCGGAGTTGCCCGGGTTGATCGAGGCGTCGGTCTGCAGGGCGCTCATGTACGAGTTCTTGCCGCTGGAGCCGTCGCCGGAGGCGACCGGGCGGTTCTTCGCGCTGATGATGCCGGTGGTGACGGTGTTCGACAGGCCGAAGGGCGCGCCGATCGCGATGGTCGAGTCGCCGACGGCGACCTGCTCGGAGTCGCCGAGGGCCAGCGGGTTCAGCCCCGAGGGCGCGTTCTTCAGCTTCAGTACGGCGACGTCGTAGCCCTGCGCCCGGCCGATCACTTCGGCGTCGTACTTCTTGCCGTTGGAGAACGTCGCGGACAGTGTGCCGCCGTCGGCCGCGGAGGCCACCACATGGTTGTTGGTGAGGATGTGGCCTTCCTTGTCATACACGAAGCCTGTGCCCGTGCCGCCCTCGGTCTCACTGCTCTCGCCGACGTCGGCGCC
This sequence comes from Streptomyces sp. NBC_00885, assembly GCF_045207475.1. Classification (NCBI taxonomy): domain Bacteria; kingdom Bacillati; phylum Actinomycetota; class Actinomycetes; order Kitasatosporales; family Streptomycetaceae; genus Streptomyces; species Streptomyces sp. NBC_00885. The sequence continues at coordinate 4,320,471 of NZ_CP108796.1, read as the reverse complement.
GCCTGCCTTCGCCTCGATGGTGACCACGCTCGGCAGCGCCTTGGCCGCGACCGCGGCGACCGTGCCCGGCTCGCGCTTGAAGTCCTTGGGGGTGTCGGCCGCGGAGACCGTGGTCGAGTCGATGCCGTCGTCGTTGTGCTCGGCGGCCCAGTAGCCGATGCCGCCGCCGACACCGCCCGCGACGAGCGCGGCCACGAGCACCGCGGCGACCAGGCCGCCGGAACGCTTGCGCGGGGGCTCCGAGACCTGCGCGGGGGCTCCCCAGACCGGGCCGCCACCGCTGTCGCCGCCCCCGTGGGAGCCGCCCCCGTAGGAACCGCCCCCGTACGAGGGCAGTGCGGGCGGGGGCGTCGGCCAGCCGGCTCCCTGCGGCTGGGCCCCGGTCGGTGCGGCGGCGGGTACGGGACCGGGCAGCGGCGCGGTGGTGGGCTCGGGCTGGGGGGAGTGCCCGGGCTCCTCGACCGCGGCCGCTGCCGGCTCGATGGTCCGGGTGGCCCCGTCCGTGTGAGGCGCCCGGTCCGCCCCGGCTCCCTCGGTGGACGCGGGCATGCCCGCGGGAGCAGCGGCCGGCACAGGAGGTACGGACGGGGCGGCCGGTACCGCAGTGCCCTCGTTGCCCTCGTTCTCGGTGCTCACAGCTGTTTCTCCTCAGATTCCACGTCGGCGCCATGCAAGTGTCTGCGGACAGCTTTTCCCACAGCCCGTCAGGCCACTGTAAGCGGGACCTGTGCGTATCTACGTAATCCTTTACGTCCAGCAAAACGGACGCATCTCCAGGGCCGCCGGACAGATACCGCACGCCCTTCGGACGGACCTGCGAGTGACACATGACGGCCCCCGACACCCGCCTACCCCGTTGCGGTGACACCATGACGCGGTGACTCAAGCACGACAGCACAACATCCAGGTCGTCGCCCACCGAGGCGCCTCCGAGGACGCGCCCGAGCACACCCTCGCCGCGTACAAGAAGGCCATCGAGGACGGCGCGGACGCCCTCGAGTGCGATGTACGGCTCACCGCGGACGGCCATCTCGTCTGTGTCCACGACCGGCGCATCAACCGCACGTCCAACGGCCGGGGCGCCGTCTCCGCCCTGGAGCTCGCGGATCTCGCCGCCCTCGACTTCGGGTCCTGGAAGGACAGCGAGGAGAGCCCCGACTGGGGAGACCCGTCCTTCACGTCCGTACTGACCCTGGAGCGGCTGCTGGAGCTGGTGGCCGACTCCGGGCGTCGTATCGAGCTGGCGATCGAGACCAAGCACCCCACCCGCTGGGCGGACCAGGTGGAGGAGCGGCTGATCCAGCTGCTCGGCCGCTTCGGGCTGGCCGATCCGGCCACGGCCGACGACTCCCCCGTACGGATCATGAGCTTCTCGGCCCGCTCGCTGCACCGCGTCTCCGCGGCCTCGCCGAATCTGCCCACCGTCTATCTGATGCAGTTCGTGACCCCGCGGCTGCGCGACGGACGGCTGCCGGCCGGCGCGCGGATCGCGGGACCGGGGATGCGGATCGTACGCAACCACCCCGGCTACATCGACCGGCTGCACCGCGCGGGCCATCCCGTCCATGTCTGGACGGTCAATGAGCCGGAGGACGTGGAGCTCTGTGCCCGGCTGGGCGTCGAGGCAATCATCACCAATCGCCCCAAACAGGTGCTGTCCCAGTTGGGTCGTCGCTCACTCTGATGACAGGGAGTGCACCGGCGCGTTCGGTCCGTATTCGATCGTTACGAGTGCGTCACTGGCCTGCCGTTGGCCGGTTTCCGGTCCAGTCCATTGGGGCATTCACACCGTGGCGTGGGGCAAAGGAGGTCTCGGGGGTGGCGTTGGTGGTGGCACAGGAGGTGCCCACGTCGTCGAGCATGGCCGTATCCCATGGCCCTGCGGGCGTGGGTGAGGCGAGACACCGTATGCGGGAGCAATTGCGACGCAGCGGTATGTCCGAAACGGTCGTCGACGATGCAGTTCTTATCCTTTCCGAGCTTCTCAGCAACGCATGCCGTCATGGCAGGCCGCTGGGCCACGCCGAGGTGGGCGACAGCGACATCCGCGCGGAATGGCGGGTCGACGCGGTGGGCCGACTCACGGTGGAAGTGACGGACGGAGGCGGTCCGACCCGACCGGTTCCGGCCACGCCTTCGGTCACGGCGCGTGGTGGCCGCGGGCTCAACATCATCAGCGCGCTCGCCCAGGACTGGGGTGTCCGGGACAGCGCGGCCGGTGAGGTCACCGTGTGGGTCATCGTCACCGAAGGGCACCGCCGCGAGGATTTCGCTACGCGCGTCGCCGGCCCCGGCTTCGACTTCGCGGACTCGTACGACGACCTCGACTGAAGCCGCGGCCCAAGCCCGACCGAAGCGGGGAGCGGAAAGCGGGGCGAAGGACCGGAACGGGGAGTGGGACACGGGGAGCGGAACCGGCACCACCGGTTCGGCACACCAGGCCGCGCATGTGAGCCGCTGCTCCCCCGTGGCGGCGACAGAGGACTAGGCTCGCGCCCGACACAGCACCACCGCAGTCGGGAGAGAGCCACACATGGCCAAGAAGCGCCCCCAGACGAAGGCCGCCAAGCCCCAGATCGAAAGCGGGGAGATTCCGGTCGTCGGGGCCCGCGAGCCCTGCCCGTGCGGATCGGGCCGCCGCTACAAGGCCTGTCACGGCCGGGCCGCCGCGCACGCCGTGACCGAGCTGGTCCAGCGTCCCTTCGAGGGCCTGCCCGGCGAGTGCGACTGGGTAGCTCTGCGCGAGCTGGTGCCCGCCGCGACCGTAGAGCTGACCCTGAAGGGCGGACGGCCCGAGGGCGTGCCCTCGGTGACCCTCGCGACCGTACTGCCGATGGCCTGGCCCGCGCTGCGCCGCGACGACGGCTCCGTGCTGCTCGGCCTGCAGAACGACACGTCGTCGGGCGATCTGAGCCGCGATCTGGCCGACACGCTCCGGCGTGCGCTGAGCGCCGAGCCCGGCACCCCGGTCGCCGCCGAGCGGGTGCCCGCCGACGGGCCCCGCCTTCAGGACCTCCTCGACGAGAGCGCCCCCTTCGAGCCGGTCGTCCACTCCGGCTTCGAGTTCTGGGTCCCGGACTCCGCGGAGAACGCCACCCCCGAGGTCGCCGCATCGCTGGAGCGCGCGAACGCCGCGGCGATCCCGACCGTGAAGCTCTCCGCCGCCGACGCCGCCTACTGGTGCGAGACCCCGGAGAAGAACCATCTGCGCTGGGTCATGCCGCACCCCGAGGAGCAGCTCCTCGACGCGCTCGCCCGGCTGCACGCCGCAGGCACCTCCTCCCTCGGCGAGGGCACGCGGCTGGTCGGCTCCTTCCGCGCGCACGGCCTGATGGTCCCCGTGTGGGACCTGCCGAGCGGGATGGGCGCCGAGGAGTGCGAGAAGCCCGCGGCCGAGCTCGCCGAGCGGCTGGCCAAGGCTCTTCGGACGGACGCTCCGCTGACCGCCGAGGAGCGCCGGGCGCGCGGCGGGCTCACCAACCGCCAAGTCACCCTGAGCTGAGAGTGACGCTTTCGTCGAACCGATTGGGGGTCCCCCCGCCGAAGGCAGGGGGCGTGACTCCAGTCACAACTCGCCCTACGGGCAAGTAAATCCCTGTCCGAATACCCGAGATCGAATTTGCGAACCGCCGATCTCTTGTTACCGTTCTAGAAGCCCGGTCGCTGGTGCATCCCCCGTCGCCAGCGACCGGGCGCTTCCATTTCCGCGGAATGGCTCATTCCTCAACGGCCAGCCGGAGCAGCGGAGTTGCTCCCGGATCGCAGCAGCAGCGGCCCTTCGCCCGCCTCGTCCGCAGTAGCGAACTCCGCCACCGCCGAATAATCCGCAACAGGCCCTCGCGAGAGCTCACGGGGCGTATCACAGACATCCGGTTCGTCGCCCGCCTCGACCTCACAGTTGGTCTGCAAAGTGCGCCCTCCGGGCCCCATCAGAGTGAGTACGGAGCTCAATTCCTCGCCCGTCGCATTGCGGTAGTAGGTACGCGCCCAGGTGTCGCGCCCCTCTCTCAGTACGCAGGTCTGAGCCTCGACCCCGTCGGGAGAGGTGAGTTCCGGCCCACATCGGGCCGAAGTCTGCGGGGCAGTGGCGCCGGTCACACCCGAGGGCTCGGCGGGGCCGGAGGCGCCTGCCCCGTCGCCGCGCCCTTCGGCGGAGCCGAGCCCGGGCAGCAGGCCGGGCCGGGCATCGGTTTTCGGCTTCGCCTCGTCCAGGGGCGCAGCGCCGGATCCCGGCCAGATTCCGTCACTCGGCCCGGCGAACGCGGCAAGCGGCAGCAGCGCCGCGAACACCACGACAGCGCAGAGCCCGATCATGCGGAAATTCATGGGTCCACCTGCCGACTACGCGGGAAATTGTTGACGGTGGGCCGAAGATAGCGACGGAATGCGGGCGCCCGGGACGCCGCGCGCCCAATGCCCGTACAACTCGGGCCGGCTCCTACCCGTACGAGTGACGGAGCCGGCCCGGATCAGTGCACGTTGTCACTGCTGCACGGTGTCAGTACGCGCGCTGGCAGCACGCGCGGTCAGTGAGTCGGTCAGTAAGCGAGACGGCTGCCGCCGTCCGGTGCGCTGGTGCTCGCCTCGACCAGCGCGTCCACCACCGCCTCCACATCCGGCAGCCACGGAGCCGCGGAGCCGGGCAGCGGCGCGCGTTCCCAGCGCACCTGCCCCGTCCCGATCTCGGAAGGCGGCAGCACGAGATAGCCGCCCTCTCCGTGGAAGCGCAGTGAACTGGGCACGCAGTCCTTGACGAAGAGAAGTTCACCGAGCCGTTCGAGGGTGTACGGAGCCACAAGCAGCGACCAGCGGGTGGGCGTGGCCACGACCGGGCCGAGCCGCATGCCCATCCGGTCCAGTGCCGACAGGGCTCGCGCCCCGGCGACTGCCGGCAGGCTGACGGCGCAGGGCGCACGCCCTCCGGTGGCCAGCATGATCGGAGCGGTGGGCCGGTTGGTCCACCACCAGCGCACCATGCGCTCATCCGTCGTCGCCGCGAGGATTCCGGGGTCGAAGGGGTGCGCGCCGGGTACGACGCACTCGGGGTCGGGGCAGGCGCAGCCGCGCCCGCGGTCACCGCGACTTCCGGCCGCTTTCAGTCCCACACCGGGGAGTACGGGCCATTGCCACCCGGCGGCGCAGGTGAGCGCCGCGTCGAGCTGGACAGGCCCCCTCTTGCGCCGGAACCGGAGCCTGCGTCGCCTTCCGAGGATCTCGCGCATGAGCGCTCGTTCCTTTCCGTTGAACGCCGAGGTCCACCACAACACAACTTGTGTGCAGCTCTTCACTGTGCGTACAAGTCGGCGCATCGCCGCCCCTTGCCGGTGGCATGGGCGGCCCGCCGCTTCGCCTGCGGCAGGATCGCCGCCCGGGGGCCGAACGTGGGCTGTAGTCCATTAAACGCGTGGCGAGGGGTGGCGCGCGCCTGGCGCTTGCAGTCCCGCTGAACTTTTCCCCGCCGCGCGGGGATGAGGCGCGGCCTCCGGCTGTTATGACGCCCGGGCCCGTCGCCAGGTTCCGGGGCGGTCTCAACTGCCCCTGGCCATCACCGTTTAGGTACCCATCCCGCTTGGAATGACTCCCCCTCGGGCTTCGCCCTGGGAGGATCCCCCCTGCCGAACAGCCCTCAGTCGACCTCAATTGACCGCCAGGGGGTGCATTTTTCGGCCAAGTTCAAGGTCACCTAGACACCACCGATCCCACTGGTCCAATGCTGGACATCCCCTTACTTGTGCGTGTACATGTGGATGCATTGATAGCGGCGCAGAATGACATGGGGGTTTGCGATGCTATTGAGCAAAACGCACCAGTCGGAAAGCCGGCTGCCATGAGCCCCTCTCACCTGCCGAAAGTGGCTGGAATCGATTCAACGGTTCCCAACCCCACGCACACTGCCGCCACCCTGCCCGCCATCCCCGCCGCACCGGCGCCTCCCGGAGCGGTGATTCAGGACCGGCTCGCAGGCTGGGTCTCCGACCTGACCACCCTCCACGAACTCACCGAGCGCCTGGTCCGGACCGCTTCGCTCGACGACGCCCTCCATGAACTGCTGCGCGCCGGTGCCGCCCTCGTCGGCGCCCGGCGCGGCCTGGTCGTCCTCGAACCCGCCTCGGCCGCCTCACGGGCCGACTGTTTCGAGCCGGACCGCGGTCCCGCCCTCACCAAGGGCCTCGGGTTCACCCATGCCGAACTTGGCCACATCGAGACGGTGCCGCGCACCGCGACCGTCTACGGGCGGATCCTCGACGGCCGCCTCCCGGACGGACGGCCCGGCCCGGACGGACCTCCCGAGGCTGTCGCCCAGCCCGATCTGCTCGGCGACGAGACGCTCGACTCCCGCCACCGCGAAGTGGTCGTCCGCCTCGGCTACGCCGCCAGTTACACCGTGCCGCTCGCCTCCGAAGCGGCCGGAACGCTCGGCGCCGCCGTGTGGATGTACGACGAGCCCGCCACCCCGGTGGAGCGCCAGTGCCATCTGGCCGGGCTCTACATGCGCTACGCCACCGAGCATCTGGCCCGGCTCGTCGAGCTGGAGCAGGCACGCGCGACGGTCGCGACCGTCGCCGAGGAACTGCTGCCCAGCCGGCTGCCCCGGGTGCCCGGCGTCCAGCTCGCCGTCAGACACCGCACCACTGCGGGCGGCGGCGACTGGTACGACGCGCTGCCGCTGCCCGAGGGAGCGCTGGGCCTCGCGGTCGGATCGGTCAGCGGCTCCGGCCCCAGCGCGATGGCCGCCATGGGAAGGCTGCGGGCCTCCCTTCGGGCGTACGCGGTGATGGAGGGCGAGGACCCCGTCGCCGTACTGTCCGATCTGGAGCTGCTGCTGCGGCTGACGGAACCGGCCCGTACCGCGACCGCGCTCTTCGCGTACGCGGAGCCTGCCGCCAGGAAGATCGTGCTGGCCGGCGCCGGGCACACACCGCCGCTGGTGGTCGGGGAGCGGCGTACCGAGTTCGTCGAGACGTCCCTGTCCGCGCCGCTGGGGATGCTCGCCTGCTGGGAGGCGCCGAGCGTGGAGCTCTCACCCGAACCCGGAGAAACGGTGCTGCTCTACACGGACGGGCTGCTGCGGCGTACCGGTGACCCGATGGACCGGGCTTTCGCCCGGCTGCACGCGGCGGCCGCGAGCGTGCCGAAGTCGCTGCGCGACGACCCGGGAGCGATCGCCGAGCATGTGCTGCGCACCGTGCTGCCCGAGGGTCTCGACGAGGCCGACACCGGTGAGGACGTGGTGTTGCTCGCTGCCCGTTTTGACTGATTCCTCACGCGTTTTCCACAGGACACCTGGCCGTCTTCCGCTCACACATACGATGGTGAGGACGCCCCCGGCCAAAGCCAGGGGAGGTCCAGTGTCGTATCAGGAAAGGCCGACAGGCCCAGGAGGCAGACGTGGCCGAGGAGCTCCCCCCGGAGACCCCGGAAGAAGAAGAGCAGCCGATCAAGCAGCGTAAGAACGGCCTGTACCCGGGCGTGTCCGACGAGCTCGCCGAGAACATGACGACGGGCTGGGCCGACACCGAGCTGCGCGACCTGGAGCCCATCGCGCAGGCCTCGCAGACCGCCGCCCGCCGTGCCGCGCTGTCGGCACGTTTTCCCGGCGAGCGCCTGGTGATCCCGGCGGGCAATCTGAAGACCCGTTCCAATGACACCGAGTACGCCTTCCGCGCCTCCACCGAGTACGCCTACCTCACCGGCGACCTGACCGAGGACGGCGTCCTCGTTCTGGAGCCCAAGAACGGCGCGCACAAGGCCACCGTCTACCTGCTGCCGCGCTCCAACCGTGAGAACGGCGAGTTCTGGCTGTCGGGCCAGGGTGAGCTGTGGGTCGGCCGCCGTCACTCCCTGGCCGAGGCAGAGCAGCTGCTGGGCATCCCGGCCAAGGACGTGCGCGAGCTGCCGGAGAAGCTGCGCGAGGCGAGCGGCCCGGTCCGCGTCGTGCGTGGCCACGACGCCGGTATCGAGGCGGCGCTGACCGACAAGGTCACCGCGGAGCGCGACGAGGAACTGCGCGTCTACCTCTCCGAGGCGCGTGCCGTGAAGGACGAGTTCGAGATCGGCGAGCTCCAGAAGGCGTGCGACTCCACCGCGCGCGGCTTCGAGGACGTCGTCAGGGTCCTGGACAAGGCCGAGGCGACCAGCGAGCGCTACATCGAGGGCACCTTCTTCCTGCGCGCCCGCGTCGAGGGCAACGACATCGGCTACGGCTCGATCTGCGCCGCGGGGCCGCACGCGACCACCCTGCACTGGGTGCGCAACGACGGCCCGGTCCGCTCCGGCGAGCTGCTGCTGCTGGACGCCGGCGTGGAGACCCACACCCTCTACACCGCGGACATCACGCGCACGCTGCCGGTCAACGGCCGCTTCAACGAACTGCAGCGCAAGATCTACGACGCGGTGTACGAGTCCCAGGAGGCGGGCATCGCGGCCGTGAAGCCGGGTGCCAAGTTCCGCGACTTCCACGACGCCTCGCAGCGGGTGCTCGCCGAGAAGCTCGTCGAGTGGGGTCTGATCGAGGGTCCGGTGGAGCGGGTGCTGGAGCTGGGTCTGCAGCGCCGCTGGACGCTGCACGGCACGGGCCACATGCTCGGCATGGACGTCCACGACTGCGCCGCAGCGCGCACCGAGGCCTATGTCGACGGGACCCTGGAGCCGGGCATGTGTCTGACGGTGGAGCCCGGGCTCTACTTCCAGGCGGACGACCTGACCGTGCCGCAGGAGTACCGCGGCATCGGTGTCCGGATCGAGGACGACATCCTGGTGACCGAGGACGGCAACCGCAATCTGTCGGCGGCGCTGCCGCGGCAGGCCGACGAGGTCGAGGCCTGGATGTCCTCGCTCAAGGGCTGACCCGTACGCCGGACATCCCCGCCGGAGGGCGCGCTGCTCAGGAGACCTTGAGCAGCGCACCCTCCCGCCATTTGAGGATCTTGTCGAAGCTGACCACCGCACCCCGGCCCGGCCGGTTGCGGACATGAACATGGTCGGCGAGCTGCTCGATAAGACACAGACCGCGGCCGCTTTCGGCGGTCGGGGGCGGTGGTTGCGCGGTATGTGCGCACTGCCCACCGCGCCGGACGGGAAAGCCGGGCCCCGAATCGGCCACTTCGATACGGCATGTCTCGCCGTCCAGATACGCGGTTACGCGGTAGGCCGCCGAGGCCTCCCCGGCCCCCTGGCCGCCGCCGTGTTCCACGGCGTTCGCGCAGGCCTCGCTGAGGGCGACCGACAGATCGTAGGAGATGTCGGGATCGACTCCCGCGGTCTCCATCGTGCCGAGCAACAGGCGGCGGGCGAGCGGGACGCTCGCGGCATCGCGCCGCAAGTGCAGTGACCACCAGATGCTCATGCTCCGGCCTCCTGGCTGCGGCTCGACATACCGATACGTATTGCCGTAAGACACCGTGCGTAAGCACACAGTTGATGTGATTGCGCTCATTCGGCGGATGCGCACGGTTCGGGTGGCGGTGTATGCGCCGGTGCTTGGGTCCTCGTGCGCGGGGATGCGCTTCAGAAAAGGGATCTTCCGGACCTGCCGTATGGGCGCTGTGGGCACAGTGCGATGATGACCCGGCCATGTCGTCCCTTCCCGTTGCGCGCGCCGGAGCCGGTCCCCGGCTGCTGAGGGCCGCGGTGTTCACCGCGGTCTGCGTTGTGCTGTCCGCGACGGGACATGCGCTGGCGGCCTGCGCCGCGATTCCCTGGTGGACGCTTGCGGCAGGCTTCATCGGAATGTTCGCGCTGGTCGCGCCGTTCGCGGGACGCGTGCGCTCGCTGCCGTCCATCGCCGTCGCGCTCACCGCCGGACAGCTTTCCCTGCACGCCCTGTTCGGGCTCGGACAGCATCAGCTGCGCCTCGCCCCGACGGCGGACGACGCGTTGATCAGGATGGCCGCGAAGCTGATGTGCGGGGCGGGCGCCGCCTCGATCAGCCCCGCGGACGCCCGGCGGATCGTCACCACCTCCGGCATCACCCCGCCCGGACAGGGCGGACCCGGCGGACACCTCGGCCATGAGCACATGGCGCAGACCGCCGTCGCTTCGCCGGAGCTGCTGCCCTCCCTCCCCATGCTGCTGGGGCATCTGCTGGCCGCGCTCGCGACCGGCTGGCTGCTGCGGCGCGGGGATCTGGCGCTGGTGCGGCTGGTCCGCCTGTCGGCGGACTCGGCCCATGAGGTGGCCGAGGCGGGGCGGCTGCGTTCGCTGCGTGCCGCTCTCTGTCTCGTACGGGCACTGCGTTCCGGTCTGGCCGTGGTGCCCGCGGTGGATCCGCGCACTGCCCGGATCTCCTCCGCCCCTCCCGTGCCCCTCGCCGGTGAGGCACTCCAGCACACGGTGATCAGGCGCGGGCCTCCCGCCCGCCTCGCTCTGGCAGCCTGACGCGGCCCACTCGACGGGAGTGGTGCCGTGGTGTCCGCGCATCCGTATGCGCCCGGCACACACTCACCTCTTCTGAACTGTGGAGTGTCCTCACCCATGAACGTTTCCCGTATCGCTGTCGCGACCGGAATCGCCGCTTCCTCCGTGCTGCTCCTCTCGGGCACCGCCTTCGCTCACGTCAGCGTGCAGCCGCAGGGCGAGGCCGCCAAAGGCGGTTACGCGACCGTCAACTTCAAGGTCCCCAACGAGCGCGACAACGCCGCGACGGTGAAACTCGAAGTCAGCCTCCCCGCCGACCACCCCATGGCCTCCGCCATGCCGCAGCCCGTCCCCGGCTGGAAGGCCGTGGTCACCAAGGCCAAGCTGGCCAAGCCTCTTGAGGTGCACGGCAAGCAGATCACCGAGGCCCCTTCCAAGATCACGTGGACCGCGGACGGCGGGAAGATCGCTCCGGGCGAGTTCCAGCAGTTCCCCGTCTCCCTAGGCCGACTGCCCGAGGACACCGACCAGTTGGTGTTCAAGGCACTGCAGACGTACGACAACAAGGAGGTCGTGCGCTGGATCGAGGAGGCGAAGGAGGGCGCCCCGGAGCCCGAGTCCCCCGCGCCCGTCCTGAAGCTGTCGGCCGCGACGGAGGACCACCACGGCGGGAGCGCGAAGGACGCGTCCGCGAAGGACGGCAAGAACGCCGGACACGACGAGGACACGAAGTCCGAGACCGCGTCCGCCGACAGCAGCGACACGACAGCCCGCATCCTGGCGGTCGTCGGCATCCTGGTCGGCATCGCGGGTGTGGCCTTCGGTGTCCTGGCCGGCCGGCGTCGCTCCTCCTGACGGTCCGTACACCACACTTGGGACATTTCTCCATGCGCAAGAAGACCGTGCTTGCGGCCACGCTCGTCGTGGCCGCGGCGCTCAGCCTTTCCGCCTGCTCGGGCGACGACTCCGCCAAGAGCCCCGTCGCCGATGTCTCGGCCGGGGCGAACCGGCCCGCGACCGTGCTCGACCAGCCGTTCACCAAGCCGAACCTCGTCCTTACGGACACCCACGGCAAGAAGTACGACCTGCGTGAGCAGACCAAGGGCAAGCCGACGCTGATCTACTTCGGCTACACGCACTGCCCCGACGTCTGCCCGCTGACGATGAGCAATATCGCCATCGCCAGGAAGCAGCTCCCCAAGGCCGACCAGGACAAGCTCCAGGTCGTGTTCGTCACCACCGATCCGGAGCGCGACACCCCGGCCGAGCTCGCCAAGTGGCTGCCGAGCGCCGGAGACCCGTCCTTCACCGGGCTCACCGGCGACTTCCCGACCATCCAGGCCGGCGCACGCCAGATCGGCATCGGCATCGACCCGCCGAAGAAGGAGAAGGACGGCACGGTCGTCTCCATGCACGGCGCTCAGGTCATCGCCTTCTCCCCGAAGACCGACAAGGGCTATGTGCTCTACGGCGAGGGCACCACGGCGGACGACTACGCCAAGGACCTCCCGAAGATCATCCGCGGGGAGCGCCCGTGAACCGGCGTACGTCCCTCGCTGCCGTCATGGCCCTGACCGCGGGGCTGGCGCTGGCGGGCTGCTCGTCCGACTCCAAACCGGAGTTGAAGGTCAGCGGCGGGTTCATGCCACAGCCCGTCGGCGACATCGCAGCCGGTTTTCTGACCGTGCACAACAGCGGTGGCGGGGCGGACAGGCTCACCACCATCACCAGCGACATCTCCGACGACATCACGATCCACGAGTCGAAGAACCAGTCGATGCAGGAGGTGAAGGCCTTCGACGTCCCGGCGGACGGCGAGCTCGATCTCGAACGCGGTGGAAACCACATCATGTTCATGAAGCTCAAGCAGCAGCCGAAGCAGGGCGAGAAGGTCACCGTGGAGCTGCGCTTCGAGGAGTCCGACCCGATCACGGTCGAACTTCCCGTCAAGGAGCCCACGTACAACCCGAAGAAGCACTGAGCACCGAGGGACTGATCAATCCATGACAGCCACCGCCCCGCGCTTCGGCCCGTCCCCCCTCCGGCTGCTGCTCGCCGCGATCGTGCTCGCCGGCACGCTCTTCGGTGCGCTCCTGGCCGGTGCGAGCCCCGCGTCGGCGCACGCCGCGCTGACCGGGAGCAACCCGAAGGACGGGGCGGTGGTCGCCACCGCACCCAAGGACGTCACGCTCACCTTCTCCGAGCAGGTGGCCATGGGGAAGGACTCGATCCGGGTCCTCGAACCCAGCGGCAAACGCGCCGACAAGGCCGCCGTCCGCGACCTCGGCACCGGCGGCAAGGTCATCTACGGCGTCGATCTGCTGCCCGGACTGCCCGACGGCACCTACACGGTGGCCTGGCAGGCCGTCTCGGCCGACAGCCATCCCGTCTCCGGTGCCTTCACCTTCTCCATCGGAGCGCCCTCCAAGACCACCGCAGTTGTTCCCGACCAGAAGGCCGGCGGCGGAGTGGTCGGCGTCCTCTACGACATCGCGCGCTACGCCTCGTACGCGGGCTTCGTGCTGCTGACAGGCGGCGCGGCCTTCGTGCTCGCCTGCTGGCAGCGGGGCGCTTCCGTACGGCCGCTGCAACGCCTGGTCGTACGCGGGTGGGTGACGCTCACCGCGGCCACTCTCGCGACGCTGCTGCTGCGCACCCCGTACACGGGCTCCGGGAAACTGGCGGACGCCTTCGACCTCGGCGGTCTGCAGGACGTCCTGCAGACCAAGACCGGCGCCGCACTCAGCTCCCGGCTGATGCTGCTGGGGGCGGCCGCGCTGTTCATCGCCGTGCTCTTCGGGGCGTACGCGAAGCGGGAGGACGAGGGCGAGAAGAAGGACCTGACCTTCGGTCTCGCCGTCGGCGGCGCGGTCGTCGCGGCGGGGATCGCGGCGACATGGGCGCTCTCGGAGCATGCGTCGACGGGCATTCAGCCGGGACTCGCGATGCCCGTGGACATCACTCATCTGCTGGCCGTCGCGACCTGGCTCGGCGGGCTCGCGGCGCTGCTGACCGCGCTCTACCGTGCGCCGTCGATCGAGCGGGCCGCGGTACGGCGGTTCTCCAAGGTGGCGTTCGCCAGTGTGATCGTGCTCGCGGCGACCGGGATCTACCAGTCCTGGCGGCAGGTCGGCTCCTGGTCGGCGCTGACCGGGACGTGGTACGGGCAGCTGCTTCTGATCAAGGTGGGGCTGGTCGTCGTCCTGGTGAGCGTCGCGTGGATCTCGCGCCGGTGGACGGCGCAGCTCGCCGAGTCGGCGGAGGTGACCGAGGCCGACGAGGAGGAGGCCGTCGAGGAGGCGGACCCGGTTGCCGAGGTTGCCGAGGATGCCGAGCGCGCCGCCCAACTCGCCCGGCAGAAGGCCGCAGTGGCCACGGCCCAGAAGAAGAAGGCCCGCGACAAGGCCAGGGACGCCGACCCGGTGCGTTCCGGACTGCACCGTTCCGTACTGGCCGAGGCGGGCATCGCGGTGGTCCTGCTGGCCGTGACCACCATCCTGACGTCCACCGAACCGGGCCGTACGGAAGAAGAGGCCGCCAACGCCTCGGGCTCGCAGGCCGCCGCGGCCGTGCCGAACGGCCCCACCGAGATCAGGCTACCCTTCGACACCGGCGGCAAGAACGGCAAGGGCACCGTCCGGCTCAGCCTCGACCCGGCCACTTCCGGCGCCAACGTGATGCACGTCTGGATCTACAGCCCGGAGCTGAAGCCGATGGACGTGCCCGAGGTGAAGGTCTCCTTCACCCTCAAGGCGAAGCAGATCGGCCCGCTGCCGATCACGCCCGACCGCGTCGCCACGGGACACTGGAGCGCGGACGCGGTCCAGATCCCGATGCCCGGCGACTGGCAGGTCCAGGTAACCGTGCGGACCTCCGACATCGACCAGACCACCACCGACGAGAACATCAAGATCGGCTGACCCACCCGTGAGTGACCCTGTGCGCGACAACGACATCTCCAGACGGCGGCTGCTGGGCACCGTGGGTGCGGCCGGCGCCACCGGTCTTGTGCTGGGTGCCGCGGGCGGCGCCGCCGCACATGCCGCGGCCTCCGGCGGCGACCCGACCGCGCTGTCGACGCTCGGCTCGACCGGCATCCCCTTCCACGGCACCCATCAGGCGGGCATCACCACACCGCTCCAGGCCCGCGGCCATGTGATCGCCTTCGACCTGGCTCCCGGTGCCGGCCGCAAGGAAGCCGCCGCGCTGCTGCGCCGCTGGTCCGCGCTCGCGAGCGAGCTGATGGCGGGCCGGGCGGCGGGCGAGGGCGACACGGGCGTCGCGCTGGACGCCGGGCCGTCCTCGCTGACGGTCACGTTCGGCTTCGGCCGCAGCTTCTTCGACCGTACGGGGCTGGTGGCGCAGCGCCCGCCGCAGCTGGATCCGCTGCCGGCGTTCTCCTCGGACCAGCTGGACAAGAAGCGGTCGGACGGCGATCTGTGGGTACAGATCGGCGCGGACGACGCGCTGGTCGCCTTCCACGCGCTGCGCGCGATCCAGAAGGCGGCGGGGGACGCGGCACGGGTGCGCTGGCAGATGGACGGCTTCAACCGTTCGCCGGGGGCCACCGGGAAGCCGATGACCGCGCGCAATCTGATGGGCCAGATCGACGGCACCCGCAATCCGAAGCCGTCCGAGCCCGACTTCGACAAGCGGATCTTCGTGCCGTCGGGGACGTCGGGGACCTCGGGGTCCACGTACGCGTGGATGGCCGGCGGCTCGTACGCCGTCGTACGCCGGATCCGGATGCTGCTCGACGACTGGGAACAGCTTCCGCTCACGAAGCAGGAGCAGGTCATCGGCCGTCGCAAGTCCGACGGCGCTCCGCTCAGCGGCGGCAGTGAGACGACCGAGCTCGCGCTCGACAAGACCGGCCCGGACGGCAAGCTCGTCATCCCGGACAACGCCCATGCCCGGATCTCCGCGCCCGAGCAGAACGGCGGCGCGGCGATGCTGCGGCGGCCCTTCTCCTTCCACGACGGGATCGGCGCCGACGGGACGCCGGACGCCGGGCTGCTCTTCATCTGCTGGCAGGCCGATCCGCTGCGCGGCTTCGTTCCGGTGCAGCGCAAGCTCGACCGGGGCGATGCACTGTCGGCGTTCATCCGGCACGAGGCGAGCGGGCTGTTCGCGGTGCCGGGCGGGCCACAGGAGGGCGAGTACGTGGGACAGCGGCTCCTGGAGTCCTGAGGACCCCGGGCCCATTAGGGTGACGGTATGTCGGCCACGCGCGCTGCATACATCGGGGGACAACCCCGAACCCCCGGCCGGGGGCGTGCGCGGTCACCGACGCCGCCGCTGCCGCTCCATCGAGGATGACGTATGTCAGCCACTCGTTATACCTATCTCGGCCCCGAGGGCACCTTCACCGAGGCGGCCCTGCGCACGCTTCCGGAGGCCGCCACGCGGGAGCTCGTCCCGATGGTGTCCGTGCCCGCCGCACTCGATGCGGTACGCAACGGGGACGCCGCGGCCGCCCTCGTACCGATCGAGAACTCCGTCGAGGGCGGCGTCACCGCGACCCTCGACGAGCTCGCCTCCGGCGAACCGCTGATGATCTACCGCGAGGTGCTGCTGCCCATCGCCTTCGCGCTGCTGGTACGCCCGGGCACCAAACTGTCCGAGGTGAAGACGGTGACCGGCCATCCGGTCGCCCAGCCGCAGGTGCGCAACTGGCTGCGCGCCAATCTTCCCGATGCCCTGTGGGAGTCGGCCGCGTCGAACGCGGACGGCGCGCGGCTGGTGCAGGAGGGCCGCTACGACGCGGCCTTCGCGGGCGAGTTCGCGGCGGTCACCTACGGCCTTGAGCCGCTGGTCACCGAGATCCACGACGCCGAGAACGCGGAGACCCGGTTCGTGCTGGTCGGCCGTCCGGCCAGGCCCGCGGCGCCGACCGGTGCGGACAAGACGTCGGTGGTCATCTGGCTGGGGGACGACCACCCGGGCGCGCTGCTCGAACTGCTCCAGGAGTTCGCGGTGCGCGGGGTCAACCTGATGCTGATCCAGTCCCGGCCGACGGGTGCGGGGATCGGGAACTACTGCTTCGCCGTGGACGCGGAGGGCCATATCTCGGACCGCCGGGTGGGCGAGGCGCTGATGGGGCTGAAGCGGATCTGTCCGAATGTGCGCTTCCTCGGTTCGTATCCGCGGGCGGGTGTGGAGGTCGGGGACGTACGGGCGCTGCGTGCGGGGACGTCGGACGCGGAGTTCACAGCGGCGTCCGACTGGCTGGCGCGCTGCCAGGACGGCCGGGCCTGAGCCAACTCCGGGTCCCGGGTCGGGGTCCGGGGTCCGACCCGGTCCTACCTGCAGATTTTCGTTATCCACAGAAGTTATCCACAGGCACGCTTCTCGACCTGGGGACAAGTCGACAACACAACACGACATGGTCGACAAATCGGTCCAGTCGCCCACTTCCGTCCACAGGTGCGCACGGTGGCTTGTGTCACCTCAATTCCATTGATCAACTCTTTGGAGCGAGGAATTCCCACCCGAATGAGCGTGTGAGGTGGGTTTGGAAGGGGAATCCTCCGGCCCACGCCCGACATTGGAAATGATCATTTCCGTGGTCCACAGATCTCGCACACAACCTGTGGATAACTGTGCGACCGTCCGCATCCCTGTGGACAAGATGGGCCCGAGTCCCACCCCCGCAAGGGAAACGGGTCAATTCAGACAACGGCTGGATGCCCCATTTCGGCGAGTGGTCGAGCGTTTATTGACGCCTGCCCGGTGAATTGGCGGCGGCTTTCTAAATTCCGGCAATTCGGACATAGTGACACGCAAGGCAATATCGAGTGAGGTTGAGCGAGTCGGCACCGGTAGCCTGGTGGGGTGATTGACCTTCGCCTGCTCCGTGAGGACCCCGACCGTGTTCGCGCCTCCCAGCGCGCCCGTGGAGAGGACGTCGAGCTCGTCGACGCCCTGCTCCAGGCCGATGAGCGGCGCAGGTCGTCCGGCCTCCGCTTCGACGAGCTGCGTTCCGAGCAGAGGCAGCTCGGCAAGCTCATCCCCAGGGCCACTCCCGAAGAGCGCGCCGAGCTGCTGAAGAGGGCCGAGCTGCTGAAGGCCGACGTCAAGGCTGCCGATGCGGCCCAGGACGAGGCCGACGAAGAGGCCAGGCGGCTGCTGCTCCTGCTCGGGAACATCGTCCACGAGGACGTCCCGGTCGGCGGCGAGGAGGACTTCGTCGTCCTCGAGACGCACGGCACGATCCGCGACTTCGGCGCAGAGGGCTTCGAGCCCAAGGACCACCTGGAGCTCGGCGAGGCGCTCGGCGCCATCGACGTCGAGCGCGGCGCCAAGGTGTCGGGATCGCGCTTCTACTACCTGACGGGCGTCGGCGCGCTGCTCGAACTCGCGCTCGTCAACGCCGCGATCGCGCAGGCGACACAGGCCGGGTTCATCCCGATGCTGACGCCCGCGCTGGTCCGGCCGCGTGCCATGGAGGGCACGGGCTTCCTCGGCCAGGCCGCCGAGAACGTCTACCACTTGGAGAAGGACGACTACTACCTGGTCGGCACCTCCGAGGTCCCGCTCGCGGCGTACCACATGGACGAGATCATCGACGCGGACAAGCTGCCGCTGCGCTACGCCGGCTTCTCGCCGTGCTTCCGCCGCGAGGCCGGGACGTACGGCAAGGACACCCGCGGCATCTTCCGGGTGCACCAGTTCGACAAGGTCGAGATGTTCTCGTACGTCGCTCCCGAGGACGCGGAGGCCGAGCACAAGCGGCTCCTCGACTGGGAGAAGCAGTGGCTGACCGGCCTGGAGCTGCCGTTCCAGGTGATCGATGTGGCCACCGGCGACCTGGGCGCCTCCGCCTCGCGCAAGTACGACTGCGAGGCCTGGATCCCGACGCAGGGCAAGTACCGCGAGCTGACCTCCGCCTCCAACTGCGACGGCTTCCAGGCGCGCCGCCTGTCGGTCCGGATGCGCGACGGCAAGAAGGTGCAGCCGCTGGCGACGCTGAACGGCACGCTGTGCGCCGTACCGCGCACGATCGTGGCGATCCTGGAGAACCACCAGCTGGCGGACGGTTCGGTGCGGGTGCCCGAGGTGCTCCGGCCGTATCTCGGCGGCCGTGAAGTGCTTGAACCGGTCTCCAAGTGAGCTTGCCGTACCGCCTGATCGCGACCGATCTCGACGGCACGCTGCTGCGTGACGACGACACGGTCTCGCAGCGCACGCGCGACGCGCTCGCCGCGGCCACCGCGGCGGGCGCCGCGCACATCATCGTCACCGGACGTGCCGTGCCCTGGACCCGGCACATCCTGGACGACCTGGGCTACGAGGGCCTCGCCGTCTGCGGCCAGGGCGCGCAGGTCTACCACGCGGGCGAGCACCGGCTGCTGACGTCCCTGACGCTGGACCGGCAACTGGCCTCGCTCGCGCTCTCCAAGATCGAGGCGGAGGTCGGCCCGCTGGCGCTGGCCGCGAGCCGCGACGGGCTCGACGGCGAAGTGCTGGTCGGACCCGGGTACCGGGTGCAGGGAGGCCCGCTGCCGGTGGTGGCGTACGAGGACCCGGCCGAGCTGTGGTCGACCCCGCTGAACAAGGTGTACATCCAGCATCCGGAGCTGGACGACGACGCGCTGGCGAGGGTGGCCAGGGCGACGGTGGGCAGCCTGGTGAACGTGGTGATGGCGGGCGCGGGCATCGTGGAGATGCTGCCGCTGGGGCTGAGCAAGGCGACGGGGCTGTCGCTGGCGGCGAGGCGCCTTGGGCTGCGGGCCGCGGACACGATCGCGTTCGGCGACATGCCGAACGACATCCCGATGTTCGGGTGGGCGGCGCACGGTGTGGCGATGGCCAATGCGCATGAAGAGCTGAAGGCCGTGGCGCACGAGATCACGGCGTCGAACGAACGCGACGGCATCGCGGTGGTACTGGAGCGGTTGCTGGGCTGACGCACCGTTGTGGGCATTCGTTCCGCTGGAGCGGAACGGGTGGCACAACACCCCGGCCCCGGTGCCCATGCGTCGGGCGGTCACGGGGAAGGGCCCGAACCGGGAGGGGGCGGCCCGCGCAGATGCGCGCTCGAAGCGGCCGCCCCCCGGGCAGCTGCCTGCGGGCGGCCTCGCGGAGTGTCGGTGGCTACTCCGCTGCCTGCCCGGCGCTGCCCTGTGGGGAGCTCGACGGACTCGCACTCGTACTCTCGGTCATCGCCGCGCTCCTCTCCCGGTCGGTGGCGTCGGTCGCACTGACGTGCGCCCGGCTCAACTACTGTGCCCCGGCGGACGGTTCGCTGCCACTGATTTTCCGGCGCCCTGCCGGTACGCGTCGGCCCCCGCCCTGAGGACGGGGGCCGAGGACGAACTGCCCGATTACTGAAGGGCCTTCCGGATCACTCCTCGCCGGCGAGCTTCAGCACCCTCAGCTTCTGACCGGCGTACCAGGTCGCCACCACCGTGACTCCCGCCAGCAGCGTCACGGCGAGCGGCAGCCCCACGTCCGAGCCGATCAGCCCCTCCCCGCCGATCTTCTCGGCGAGTGCCAGCGACCACTGCTGCACGCTCAGCGTGCGCGCCCCCGGAACGAGGCTGCCGAACAGCGTCTCCCACACCAGCGCGTAGACGAGTCCGATGACGACCGCATGGCGGCTGACCGTCCCGAGGAGAAGGAACAGCGCGCTGTACGCGATCGAGGCGACCAGCGCGGCGACCGTGTAGGCGACGGCGACCTGCTGGCCGTTGCCGTTGAGGATGAATCCGGCGATCAGCGTGGGAATCGCGGAGAAGGCCATGGTGATCGCGATGGCCACGATCAGCTTCGTGAAGATGATCGTCGGGCGCTTCACCGGCTTGGCCAGCAGATAGACGATCGACCCGTCGTCGATCTCGGGCCCGATCGCGCCGGTGCCCGCGATCACTCCGATCAGCGGCACCATCGTGGCGATGGCGAATCCGCCGAGGAGGTTGGAAGCGACCTGGTCGTCCAGGCCGTTGAAGCTTCGGACCGCCACCGCGATGAGCAGCAGCAGACCGGGCAGTACGAACAGGATCGCCGCGCGGCGCCTGCCGAGCACGGCCCGATAGGTGAGCCGGGCGACTGTGGGGTTGTACATGGACGTCACAGCTCCTTTCAGGCCGCTACGAGGTAGGAGAAGACCGATTCGAGGGACTCGTCCGAGGGCGAGACCGTCAGCAGCCGGATCGAGTGCTCGCGGGCGACTCGCGGCAGCAGCTCGGTGAACCGGCCGAAGTCGACGGCCTGGATGCGCAGCGCGCCCTCGGCCAGGTCGACCTCGATGCCCGCCGTCGACGGGTCGGCGATCAGGGCCGCGGCAAGCGCCCGGTCGTCGCTGGACCGTACGAGATAGCGGTGCGGCCGGTCCGTCATCAGCCGGCGGATCTTGCGGAAGTCGCCGGACGCGGCATGCCGTCCTGCCACGATCACCTCGATGTGCGAGGCGAGTTGCTCGACCTCCTCCAGGATGTGCGAGGAGAACAGCACGGTGCGGCCTTCCGCGCCCATCCGCCGCAGCAGGTCCATCAGCTGCATGCGCTGGCGCGGGTCCATCCCGTTGAAGGGCTCGTCGAGCAGCAGCACGGACGGCTCGTGCACGAGGGCGGACGCCATCTTCACGCGCTGCCGCATGCCCTTGCTGTACGTCGCGATCTTGCGGTCCTGCGCGTACTCCATCTCGACCGTGGCGAGCGCCTTCTGGGCGGCCTTCTTGCCCAGATTGTGCAACTCGGCGTTGGCGACGACGAATTCGCGGCCGGTGAGGAAGTCGTACATGGCTTCCCGCTCCGGTACGACGCCGATCTGCCGGTAGACCGACTCGTTGCGCCAGATCGGCTGACCGTCGAGCGTGACGCTTCCCGTCGAGGGAGCCAGGAAACCACCCATCATGTTGATGATGGTGGACTTTCCGGCGCCGTTGGGGCCGAGCAGTCCGGTGACGCCGGGGCCGACGGTCATGGTCACGTCGTTGACGGCCACGACATTTCCGAACCACCGCGAGGTGTGCTCGATGTTGATGGTGGTCACAGCCCGACCTTTCGGTAGCGGCGCATCAGTACGGCGTACGAGCCGGCGACGAGCGCGAGGACGACGAGCAGATAGACCATGCCTGGGCCCGCCCCGGGGCCCGCCTCGCCCGGGAAGGCCGAGGTGGCGCCGAGGAAGGCGGTCTGTACGCCGTCGATGAGCGTGACCGGCGAGAAGAGGCCGAGCCACTTGATCACTTCAGGCGATCCGGTCTCCCAGGCGATCGCCTGGACGGTGGAGACCGCGCCGTAGGTGATGGTCATCGTCGCGATGACGGCGGCGACGCCGAAGCCCCGGCGCGGGGTGAGCGCGGCCATCACCAGGCCGATGCCGCCGAAGAGTACGGACAGGAGCGCGACCGAGATCATGCCCTGCGCGAAGCCCTTCGTCTGGTCCGCGAAGTCCATCTTGGCGAGCAGCGAACCGATGTAGAGGACGACCAGGGGCGCCGCGGTGAGCACGAACAGCGCCGAGGCCATGGCCCCGTACTTGGCGAGTACGTAGTCGATGCGCTCGATGGGACGCGAGAAGTACAGCGGAACCGTCTTGAAGCGCAGATCGCGTGAGACGGACTGCGGGGCCTGCGCGGCGAGGAACAGCCCGATGACCGCCTGGGTGACGATCGCGTAGCGGGTGTAGTCGAGCGGCAGGTCCTTGAGCTTCGTGGCGACGGCGACCGCGACGATGATCGCCGCAGGCAGGCACATCACTGCGAAGAGGATCATCGGCAGGACCTTGGACTTGGCCGAGCGGCCCAGTCCGTACGCGCCGCGCAGCGACTGCGAGTAGAGCGAGCGGCGGGCGTACGCCCGGCCGAGCCGCGGACCTTCGTAGTTGCGGTATCCGATGTTGTGGATCCGGGTGGTCTCGTTCTGGACCCCGCTGCCCGGGACTCCGGTGAGCTCTGTGCTCATCGCGCCTGCACCTCCATGGGCTGGGCCGCGCTCTGGGGGCCTTCGGGGCGGAAGACCTCGGCGATGTGGTGGCGGCGCTGTTCCATCCGTACGAGACCGAGGCCGAGCCCGGCGACGGTGTCGCGCACGACGTCGTACGTCTCCTCGCCCGTCGCCTCGACGAGCAGGATGTGACCCGCTCCGGGCAGACCTTCCTCCACGCGCGCGTGGAGCGTGATTCCGGCGGCGGCGAGCGCCTCACGGAGCACCGCGGTGCCGTCGGGATGGGTGTCCGTGTCGGTGACCTCGACCGCGAGGGTCGTGGTGATCTGGGTGAAGTCGCTGGTCGAACTGGAGCGCAGCAGCGAGCCGCCGTCGATGACGACGACATGGTCACAGGTGCGTTCGAGTTCGCCGAGGAGGTGCGAGGTGACCAGGACCGAGATGCCGAAGTCGGTGTGGATGCGGCGGATCAGGTTCAGCATCTCGTCTCGGCCGACCGGGTCGAGACCGTTGGTCGGCTCGTCCAGGAGGACCAGCTTCGGGTCGTGGACGAGAGCCTGCGCGAGCTTGACGCGCTGTTTCATGCCGGTCGAGTAGCCGCCGATGGGGCGGTACCGCTCCTCGTACAGGCCGACATGGCGCAGCGTGTCGGCGGTGCGCTCGCGGGCGGCCGTCGGCGGCAGCCCGGACATGCGCGCCATGTGGACGACGAACTCGGTGGCCGAGACATCGGGCGGCAGGCAGTCGTGCTCGGGCATGTACCCCACCTGTTCCCGGATGGCGGCGCCGCTCGTGGCGACGTCGAGGCCGAGCACGGCGGCACGGCCCTCCGTGGCAGGGGACAGACCCAGCAGGATCTTGATCAACGTTGACTTGCCGGCTCCGTTGGCGCCCACCAGGCCGGTCACACCGGGTCCGATGTCCAAGGAGAGCCGGTCAAGCGCGGTCACCCGGGGGAACCGCTTGCTCAGGCTTTCGGTCGCGATCACAGTCACATTTCGAAGGTAGTGGCGCACGACACATCGGGCGTCAGCCTGGACGGCTGGATCCGTGTCCGACTCCAGAGGTACGGACCCGTAGGGGGCTGCTACCTGAGTGCGGGGCTCCCCGCTCCTCGATGTGGACAACTCCGTGACTCTTTGGCTTCCAGGTTGTCCACAGGTCGGCGCACGGGCCTTGACGCAGCCGCCGGGCATTGTCACATTCATCAGTGGCAAGTTACGAGGCGGGGATCGCATGGGGAGGGCAGGTGGCATGACCTCTGCAGTGGCAAGCGAACTGACCGCGGAACTGCGGGGGTTCAGGGAGGTGCAGCGTCTCGCGTACGAATGCGCGGAGGCGGTGGCGGCCCAGCTCAAGCCCGGCGTGACGGAGCGCGGGGCGGCGCGGATGCAGCGCGAGTGGCTGCGGGAGCGGGGTGTGCGCGACTGGTTCCACCTCCCCTTCGCCTGGTTCGGGGACCGCACGGCCTTCGTCAACTTCCGCATACCGCTGCAGTTCTTCCCGACCAACCGCGTCCTCGAGGCGGGCATGCCCTTCATCCTCGACATGGCCCCCGTCTACAAGGGCTTCACCGCGGACATCGGCTATTCGGGCTGCCTCGGTCCGAGCCCTCTGCACAACAAGCTGCTGGCCGACCTTCAGGCCCACCGCGAGCTGATCCTGCGCGAGGTGCGGGAGCGGCGCTCGATGCGCGAGATCTACGAGGACGTGGACCGGCTCATGGTCCGGCAGGGCTATGCCAACCGCCACCGTGCCTATCCCTTCGGCGTCATCGCCCACCGGATCGACCGGGTAAAGGAGCGACGCTGGTCGCCGAGGCTCTTCGGCTTCGGCACCCAGTCGCTGAAGGGACTGGCGAGCGACGCCCTGCACGGTCACCGGGACGGCTGGTCGCCGCTGTGGAGCCCGTACAGATTCTCCGACCATCCGCCCCGGCCGGGGCTGTGGGCGGTCGAGCCGCACCTCGGATTCAGGGGTACGGGCGCGAAGTTCGAGGAGATCCTGGTGGTCACCGACTCCAAGGACCCCGAACAGAGCGCGTTCTGGCTGGACGATGATCTGCCGCATGTGCGGCGCTGGGCGGAGGACTCGTGAGCGAGGGAGCCGGCATGGGTCTCGAAGGTGCGCGGGAGCGCTGGGTCCGTACGGGCGGGATCGAGCTGTGTGTCGCCGAGCTGGGCGATGCGACGCAGCCGACCGTGCTGCTCGTGCACGGCTATCCGGACAGCAAGGAGGTCTGGTCGGCGGTCGCGCGGCGGCTGGCGGACCGCTTCCATGTGGTGCTGTACGACGTCCGGGGGCACGGCCGCTCGACCGCGCCGGTTCCGCTGCGGGGCGGCTTCACACTGGAGAAGCTGACGGACGACTTTCTGGCGGTCGCGGACGCGGTGAGCCCGGACAAGCCGGTGCACCTGGTGGGCCACGACTGGGGTTCGGTGCAGTCGTGGGAGTTCGTGACGGTCAAGCGCACCGAGGGCCGCATCGCCTCCTTCACCTCGATGTCCGGTCCCTCGCTCGACCACTTCGGGCACTGGATCAAGAAGCGGATGAGCCGGCCGACACCCCGCAGGGTCGGCCAGTTGCTCGGCCAGGGCGCCAAGTCCTGGTACGTGTACATGCTGCATACGCCCGTGCTTCCGGAGCTCGCCTGGCGCGGGCCTCTCGGCAAGCAGTGGCCGAAGATCCTCCAGCGGCTGGAGAAGGTGCCGTCGGCCGACTACCCCACCCCCTCGCTGCCGCAGGACGCGGCACACGGCGCCTGGCTCTACCGTGACAACGTCCGCGCCAGGCTGCGCCGCCCGCGCACCGACGCGTACGCGCATGCGCCCGTCCAGCTGATCACGCCGACCGGCGACATATTCCTGTCCGAGCGGCTCTACGACGAACTCGGCGAGTGGGCACCTCAGTTGAGGCGCCGCTCGCTGCCGGCCAAGCACTGGGCGCCGCGCAGCCGGCCGGACCGGCTGTCGGCCTGGATCAGCGAGTTCGTCACCGCCAACGAGGACAGCGCGGCCGGGGTGGCAGGGCGGGAGAGCGTGGCCCGTGGACCGTATGCCGAGCGGTTCGGTGGCCAGCTTGTCCTGGTGACGGGCGCTGCCAGCGGCATCGGGCGGACCACGGCCTTCGCCTTTGCCGAGGCAGGGGCGCGGATCGTCGCCGTGGACCGGGACGCGGAGGGGGCGGCCAGGACCGCGGAGATGTCACGGCTGATCGGCGCACCCGAGGCCTGGGGCGAGACGGTCGACGTGAGCGACGAGCAGGCGATGGAGAAGCTGGCCGAGAAGGTCGCCGGCGAGTACGGCGTGGTGGACGTCCTGGTCAACAACGCCGGGATAGGCCTTTCCGGCTCGTTCCTCCAGACCAGTCCTAAGGACTGGAAGAAGGTCCTCGACGTCAATCTGTGGGGTGTCATCCACGGCTGCCGGCTCTTCGGCAGGCAGATGGCCGAACGCGGACAGGGCGGCCACATCGTCAACACCGCCTCGGCCGCGGCCTATCTGCCCTCGAAGGCGCTGCCCGCCTACAGCACGTCCAAGGCGGCGGTGCTGATGCTCAGCGAGTGCCTGCGGGCCGAGCTGGCAGGAGAGGGGATCGGGGTCTCGGCGATCTGCCCGGGCATCGTCAACACCAACATCACGTCCACGGCGCGCTTCGCAGGGGTCGACGAGGCCGAGGAGAAGCGCCGCCAGAAGAAGTCCGCCCGGCTGTACGGCCTGCGCAACTACCCGCCGGAGAAGGTCGCCGACGCGATCTTGCGGGCCGTCGTGAAGAACCAGGCGGTGGTGCCGGTGACGCCCGAGGCACGAGGTGCCCACTACATGTCCCGCTTCACGCCCAGGACACTGCGGGCGATCGCCCGATTGGAGCCGCCGCTATGAGCGCCGAGGAGCACGTCGGTCACTACCCCATCAAGCCGCGCCGGGTCTCCTTCGACTGGGACGAGACCCCGCTGCACTGGATACCGGACGAGCCCACGGCCACGCACGTCATCAATGTGCTGCATCTGCTGCTGCCGGCCGGGGAGCGGTGGTTCGTCAAGGTCTTCAAGGAGGCCCTGCCACTGGTACGGGATCCGGTGCTGAGGAAGGACGTCAAGGGCTTCATGGGCCAGGAGGCCACGCACAGCGTCCAGCACGCGTATGTACTGGACCACCTCGCCGCCCAGCGGCTCGACACCGAGGGTTTCACCAAGCACGTCGACTTCCTCTTCGAGAAACTCCTCGGCGAGAAGCCGCCGTTCGGGGCGCCGATACCGACCCAGGAATGGCTGCGCTTCCGGCTGGCGATCATCGCCGCGATCGAGCAGTTCACGGCGGTCCTCGGCGACTGGGTGCTGCACGCCGAGGGCCTGGACCGGGCGGACGCCGACACGATCATGCTGGATCTGCTGCGCTGGCACGGCGCGGAGGAGGTCGAGCACCGGGCCGTCGCCTTCGACATGTACCAGCACTGCGGGGGCGAGGGGCTGCCGCGCTATGCCCGCCGTATCGAGGGCATGGTGATCACCGCGCCCATGCTGCTCTGGCTCTGGGCTTGGGGCACGGCCTATCTGATCCGCAACGATCCCCAGCTCGCCGGGCGGCTGCGCTACTCCCTGCGCGAGCACAACCGCGCGGTGGCCAAGGGGCTGCTGCCCACCTGGCGGGAGTTGGGCGCGGCCATACCCCGTTACTTCCGGCGGTCGTACCATCCCTCGCAGGAGGGCTCGCTGCGCAAGGCCGTCGAATATCTCGCGACCTCGCCCGCGGCCCGCGCCGCGGCGGGGGCGGTGGGGCGGGCCGCCATGTCATAGACGGCGCTCTGCGGCCGCTCTTCAGCCGCTCGTCGGCTCTCCTCGACCTGTCATCCGATCTGTCGTTTCGATCTGTCCTCAAGGGGGCGGGCTTGTCCGAGCAGCCATTGGCCCAGCCAGTGACCCAGTACCGGATCGAGGATCTGGCGCACCACAGCGGCGCCACCGTCCGCACGATCCGCGCCTACCAGGACCGCGGACTGCTGCCGAAGCCGGAGCGCCGCGGCCGGGCCAATGTGTACGGCTCCTCGCACCTCGCCCGGCTGCGGCAGATCGCCGACCTGCTCGACCGCGGCTACACCCTGGCTTCGATCAAGGAACTGCTCGAGGCCTGGGACGCCGGGCGGGGGCTGGGAGGGGTACTGGGTCTGGTCGCGGAGGTGCAGGGTCCGTGGACCGACGAGGAGGCGGCCAGGATCACCCGTACCGAGCTGGACGAGAAATTCGGCGGGAAGCCGGACGAGGAGGCCGTGGCGGAAGCGGTCGAGCTCGGAGTGCTGGAGCGGATACCGGGACGGGACGACGAATTCCTCGTACCCAGCCCTCAAGAGCTGGCGGTGGCAGCGGAGTTGCATGCGGCGGGCGTACCGCTGTCCGCGATCTCCGGTCATCTGCGGGAACTTCGCGGACAGGTCGAGCACATCGCCTCCCGTTTCCTGGAGTTCACCACCGAGCATGTCTTCGCGCGTTATCTGGGCCATCGTCCGCCTACAGAGACCGATGCGGCCCAAGCGGCGTCGATGGTGCGGCGGCTGCGGCCGCTCGCGCAGCAGACGGTGGACGCCGAACTGGCCCGGGCCATGCGGACGTTCGCCACCCGCCATCTTCAGCACCATCTGGGTGCGGAGGGGCCACCGCCCACCGACAGTGAGCGGCGTTCGGTGGCCCTGCCGCCGGAGACAATGCGGGCGGTGCACAGCCTGGTTGGGCAGGAGCACGCGGCGGCGTTCATCGCGGCGGCGACCGAACGGGAGGTGCAGGCCCGGACATTGGACGCTCTTGCATCAAAAGCCGATAATTCCAAGCAATTTGACCAAAAGGCTTGAAACAGGGCGTCGTTGTCCACAGAAGTGTCAATTCCCTTGTGGATAACTACAGTTGGCTGTGGATCAAACCTGTAGAGCGATTTTTTTCAGTGGCACCGCGACGCGACGCGAGGCACGCTGACGGGATGAACGAAAGACCCGACGAGTCGGACACGACCGGCGCGACCGACGAACGACGCACCGTCAAGGTGTCGAAGTACCTCTCGAAGCATTTGCGGCACCAGCCGGAACGCATCGGCATCACCCTCGACGAGAACGGCTGGGTGGCGGTCGAGGAGCTGATGCGCGCCGCGGCGGCGCACGGCTTCCGGTTCACCCGCGCCGAGCTCGATCACGTCGTCGCCGTCAACGACAAGAAGCGCTTCACGATCGACGGCACGCGCATCCGCGCCAACCAGGGCCACACCGTCGAGGTTGACCTGGACCTCCCCACGGCCGAGCCGCCCGCGTATCTCTACCACGGCACCGTCGCCCGCAGCCTGGACGCGATCCGCGCCGAAGGCCTGCGCCCCATGAAGCGCCACCACGTCCATCTCTCGCCCGACCGCGAGACCGCGACCCGCGTGGGCGCCCGCCGCGGCCGTCCCGTCGTCCTGTCTGTGGACGCCGGAGCGATGCACCGGGCGGGCCACCTCTTCCGTGTCAGCGCCAACGGCGTCTGGCTGGCCGACGCCGTACCGCCGGAGTTTCTGCGCTTCCCCGGCGCGTAGGACGGACGGGGAAGCGGGGGCGGGGAGACGGGGCGCTCAGCGGCGCAGCTGGGCGAGGCCCTCGGTCGCGATCTGCTCGAAGACCTCCTGGTCGGCGGCGAAGTCCGAGTCCGGGATCGGTGCGTGGATCACGATCTCCGTGAAGCCGAGCTCGAAGTGCTTGCCCGCGAAGTCCACAAAGGCGTCGAGGGACTCCAGCAACCTGCCCGGTTCCGGTGTGAAGCCGGTGAGCAGGATCTTGTCCAGCTCGGCCACGTCCCGCCCGATGTCCGCGCACGCCTTGCCGAGCTTCTCGACCTGCCCGCGGATCGCCTCGACGGACTGCTCGCGCGTGCCCGTCTCGAACAGCCTCGGGTCACCCGTGGTCACCCATGCCTGCCCGTGCTTCGCCGCGAGCCTCAGCCCGCGCGGCCCGGTGGCGGCGACCGCGAAGGGCAGCCGCGGCCGCTGTACACACCCGGGGATGTTGCGGGCCTCCACCGCCGAGTAGAAGGTCCCCTCGTCCGTCACGGAGTCCTCGGTCAGCAGCCGGTCGAGGAGGGGAACGAACTCACCGAAGCGGTCGGCCCGTTCGCGAGGCGTCCAGGCCTCCTGGCCCAGCACCGTCGCGTCGAAGCCCGTGCCCCCCGCGCCGATGCCGAGCGTGATCCGGCCGCCGGAGATGTCGTCGAGCGAGATCAGCTCCTTGGCGAGGGTGACTGGATGCCGGAAGTTCGGCGAGGTGACCAGGGTGCCCAGTCGCAGCCGCTCGGTGGCGGCGGCCGCCGCGGTCAGCGTCGGGACCGCGCCGTACCAGGGGCCGTCGCGGAAGGTACGCCACGAAAGGTGGTCATAGGTGTACGCGGTGTGGAAACCGAGCTGCTCGGCTCGGGTCCACTCATCGCGGCCACCGTGGTGCCAGGGACGGACAGGAAGGATCACGGTACTCAAACGCATGCTTCGAGGTTACGTGGCCCAGAAGTGGTCCGTGCCCACTCACATGTGCGCCCGCCCGCACACCCGTGCGCCGGCGTACGGGAGAATGGATCTGTGACCTCAGCTACCGCTCCCCGCGCCCTGCCCGCTGCTCCCCGGCTGATCGCCACCGATCTCGACGGCACTCTGCTGCGTGACGACAAGTCCGTCTCGGACCGCACCATCGCCGCACTCGCCGCCGCCGAGGAGGCCGGGATAGAGGTCTTCTTCGTCACCGGCCGCCCGGCCCGCTGGATGGACGTCGTCAGCGACCACGTCCACCGCCACGGTCTGGCGATCTGCGCGAACGGCGCCGCCGTCGTGGATCTGCACGCCGGCGGGAAGGTGATCGAGGTCCGCCCCCTGGAGCGGGATACGGCCCTCGATGTCGTACGCACGCTGCGCGATGCCGCCCCCGGGACGTCATTCGCGGTCGAGACGACCACCGGCATCCACTACGAGCCGGACTATCCGCCGTTCCACGTCGACCCGGGCGCCACCGTCGCGGTCGCCGAGAAGCTGCTCCGCGAGGAGGGGCCCGGCTCCGCAGCCCCAGTGATCAAGCTGCTCGCCCATCACCCCGAGCTGACGCCCGACGGCTTCCTCGCCCTGGCCCGTACGGCAGCCGGCGAGCTCGCGTCCTTCACCCGCTCCAGCCAGACCGCACTGCTGGAGATCAGCGGACTGGGTGTGAGCAAGGCCAGCACGCTGGCGCTGTGCTGCGCCGAGCGCGGGATCTCCGCCGACGAGGTCGTCGCCTTCGGTGACATGCCCAACGACGTGGAGATGCTGACCTGGGCGGGAACCTCGTACGCGATGGGCAACGCTCATCCGGACGTGATAGCCGCGGCGTCCGGGCGGACCGTCGCCAACAACGAGGACGGCGTCGCGGTCGTCATCGAGGAGATACTCGCCCGCCGCGTGGAGCACGACAAGCACAGCGAGGGCAACGAGGGCAACGACAGCCGCTAGACCGGGACCCCGTGCTCGCGCAGCCAGACCAACGGATCCACACCGGACCCCAGATACGGCGTGAGCCGCACCTCGAAATGCAGGTGCGGCCCCGTCGAATTCCCCGTCGTGCCCGTCTGCGCGATCCACTGCCCGGTCCGCACCTGCTCGCCCTGATCGACGGTGACCGCCGCCAGATGCGCGTACTGCGTGTAGTAGCCGCCCGGGTGCTGCACCACGATCTGGATCCCGAAGGCGCCGCCGCAGGACACCGAGAGCACGCGCCCCGCCCCGACCGAGCGCACCGGGGTCCCGATCCCCACCGCAAAATCCTGTCCGGTGTGCCGGTGTGCCCAGTGCTCACCGGCACTGTCGAACCCGGCCGACAGCTCGTAGTGCTCCACCGGCGTCACCCACTCGGCGCCCGGCGGCGGCACGCCCCCGGTCTCCTTGAGATCTACAGCACCCGCGCACTTTCCCGCCGCGACGCTTTCGTCCGCCTCCGCCTGGAGCGTCCACTGCGCGGCCTCCAGCTTTGTCTCGATGCCCTGCTTGATCGCGGCGAGCTTCTCCTTGCGTGCGTCCAGTTCGCGCCAGGCGGACCTGGCCCGCGCCTCGGCGACGGACAGCCGCCGCTCGGCCGCCCGGGCCCGGCCGATCAGCTGGTTCACGGCCCTCTCCGCCTGCCATGCCAGCCGCTGTCCGCGCATCAGCTCATCGGGGTTCTTGGCGAGCAGCATCCCGGC
Organism: Streptomyces sp. NBC_00885; assembly: GCF_045207475.1. Taxonomy (NCBI): domain Bacteria; kingdom Bacillati; phylum Actinomycetota; class Actinomycetes; order Kitasatosporales; family Streptomycetaceae; genus Streptomyces; species Streptomyces sp. NBC_00885. The sequence continues at coordinate 4,289,022 of NZ_CP108796.1, read as the reverse complement.
GGTGAGCGCGAGCGGGCCGCCGGTGCGGTACTGGGCGCGGGCCACGCCGCCCACCGCGTCGTGGATCGCGGCGAATTCGGTCCGCTGCCGGTTCAGGCGCTCCTGCAGCAGGCCGGCGGCGGCGAGTTGTACGTCGGCCGCACGCCTGCCCTGTTCGTACGTCGCGGTGGCTTTGGCAGCGTCCTCGTACAGCCGCGCCACCTCGGCGCTGGCGCTCGGCCCGTCGGACGCCGTGGCCGGGGCCACAGCTGTAGCGATGAGCGCGCACAGCAGCACCGGGACGAGCAGCAGCCGGTCGCGGTGTCTCAGGCACATTCCCGGATCGTCACCCGGAGCCGGGACGATTCCCGGGACCCGTGAGGTGTCGTACACCCGACCGGCCCAGCAATTAGTCCTATTTCGTGAAGAAAGCCGGGTGCGCGGCCTCGCCGATCCGGGCGGAGAGCAGGTCGGCGGCCCGTTCTCGCTCCAGCATCCCGCGCAGGGGGCCATCGGCCGCGGCGAGTTCCGCGTACGAGCCGCGCTGCACGATACGTCCCGCCTCCAGGACGACGATCTCGTCCACGGCGTCGAGACCCTGCAGCCGGTGCGTGATCAGCAGCGTCGTGCGGCCCTCGGTCGCCGTCAGCAGATCCGCCGTCAGCGCGTCCGCCGTGGCCAGGTCGAGATGCTCGGCAGGCTCGTCGAGCACGAGCACCGGGAAGTCGGCCAGGAGCGCACGCGCCAGGGCCAGCCGCTGCCGCTGGCCGCCGGAGAGCTGCGCGCCGTGCTCGCCGACGAGGGTGTCAAGACCGTCGGGGAGCGCGTCGACCCACTCCAGCAGCCGGGCTCTGTCCAGCGCCTGCCGGAGTTCGTCCTCCGTCGCCTGTGTCCGCGCAAGCCTCAGGTTCTCCCGTACGGAGCTGTCGAAGAGGTGGGCGTCCTGCGCGCACAGTCCGACGAACCGCCGGACCGCGTCCCCGTCGAGCGCGGCCGCCTCCACACCGCCGAGCGTGTACGTCCCCTCCCTGGCATCCAGGAAGCGCAGCAGCACCTGCGCGAGGGTGGTCTTGCCCGATCCCGATGTGCCGACCACGGCGATGCGCCTGCCCGCGGTCAGGGTGAGATCGAAGCCGTCGAGCGCGTCCCGCTGCTGCCCGGCGTACCGGGCCCTCAGTCCCCGCACTTCGAGCGGGAACGCCGTCGCGGGCGGCATGGCACTGTGCTCCGGCTCGTGTACGGGAAGAGGCGCGTCCAGGACTTCGTGGACGCGCTCGGCACTGCGCTTGACCCGCTGCCGGTACTGGACGGCCAGCGGCAGCGAGGTGACGGCCTCGAAGGCGGCGAGGGGAGTGAGCACCACGACGGCCAGGGACACCCCGTCGAGCCGCCCGTCCCGCACCGCCTGCACGCCGGCGAAGGCGGCGCACACGACGGTCAACCCGCAGGCCAGGGCGGAGAGCCCGCCACCGAGCGCGGTGGCCGCGGCGCCGCGCGAGGCGATCCGCGTCAGCCGCCTGTCGGCCGCCCTCGTCCGCTCGATCCGTCCCTTCAGGGCTCCGGCCACCGTCAACTCGGCGGTCCCGCCGAGAAGATCAACGACCTGGGTGGCCAATGACCCGCGTGCGGGGGCGAGTTGCCGCTCGGCCCGCCGGGCGAAGGTCCCGCTGATCAGCGGTACGGCAACACCCGCGACGAGCAGTCCGACGGCAAGCACGGCCCCGGCCTCGGGCAGCAGCCATGCGGTGAATCCGACCGATCCCGCACCCACGACGACGGCCACGCCCGCGGGCAGGAGCCAGCGCAGCCAGTAGTCCTGCAGCGCGTCCACATCGGCGACGAGCCGGGACAGCAGATCCCCGCGCCGCGTCTGCCGCAGGCCGGCCGGCGCGATGCGTTCCAGCCTGCGGTAGACGGTGACCCTCAGCTCGGCAAGCATCCGCAGCACGGCGTCGTGTGAGACGAGGCGCTCGGCGTAGCGGAAGACGGCCCGCCCGATACCGAAGGCTCGCGTCGCCGTCACAGCCACCATCAGATAGAGGACCGGTGGCTGCTCCGAAGCCCGCGAGATCAGCCACCCTGAGACGGCCATGAGCCCTACGGCGGATCCCAGCGCGAGGCTCCCCAGAAGCAAGGCGAGCCCGAACCGCCCCCGCAGCTCACCGGCCATCCCCCGCACCCGCGCGAGCCCGCCGGTCCCGGACGGCGCGAAGCCGGGCGTGCCGCTCCCGGCAGGGCCCCGCCCAGAGAGCTGTCCGGGACCGTCCGGCGAAGCCGCCGAGGGACCCGGCCCGGAGGGACGGACCGTGCTGTCAATGGCATCTTCCGGCGAAGCCGACGGGCCCGGCACTGCAAAGGAGCCCTGCGAACCCCCCACCTCCACCACCCGGTCGGCCACCGCGAGGAGCGCCGGCCGGTGGACGACCAGAAGCACCGTCCGACCGGAGGCCAGCCGCCGTACCGCGTCGACGATGCCCGCCTCGGTCTCGCCGTCCAGCGCCGCCGTCGGCTCGTCGAGCAGCAGCAGCGGCCGGTCCGCGAGGAACGCCCTGGCCAGCGCGAGCCGTTGCCGCTGACCGGCCGAGAGACCGGCTCCGTCCTCGCCGAGCGGCGTGTCCACGCCCTGGGGGAGTTCCGCCACAAAGTCGTGTGCCCCCGCCTGCCGCAGCGCTTCCTGCACCGCCGCGTCATCGGCGTCCGGCCGCGCCAGCCGCACGTTCTCCGCGACCGTTCCCGCGAAGAGATACGGCCGCTGCGGCACCCACGCGATCCGCTCCCGCCACCGCTCCATGTCCAGGGTGGAAAGGTCCACGCCCCCGACCCGCACGCGCCCCGCCGAGGGCTCCACGAACCCGAGCAGCACATTCAGCAGCGTCGACTTCCCTACGCCGCTCGGCCCGACCAGCGCGACCGTCTCCCCTGGCTCGACCACCAGTGACGCCCGGTCCAACGACGCCTCACTGCGCCCCGCATGGCGGACGGTCACCCCGTCCAGCTCCAGCCGCAGGGTGCCCGGAGTCTCCCTCGTACCGCTTGCCCGCGGCTCCCTTTCCAGAACCTGGAAGATCTCCTCCGCGGCCGAAAGCCCCTCCGCCGCCGCGTGGTACTGCGCCCCGACCTGCCGGATGGGCAGATACGCCTCGGGCGCGAGGATGAGGATCACCAGACCCGTGTACAGATCCAGCTCCCCATGCACGAGCCGCATTCCGATACCCACGGCGACCAGCGCCACCGAAAGAGTCGACAGCAGCTCCAGCGCGAAGGACGAGAGGAACGCGATCCGCAGCGTCCGCAGCGTGGCCCGGCGGTACTCCGCGGTGATGGAACGGATCGACTCGGCCTGCGCCTTCGCCCGTCCGAAGACCTTCAGGGTGGGCAGACCGGCGACCACATCGAGAAAGTGCCCCGACAGCCGGGACAGCAGCCGCCACTGGCGGTCCATCCGGGCCTGGGTGGCCCAGCCGATGAGGACCATGAACACCGGGATCAACGGCAGCGTCACCACGATGACCGCCGCGGAGACCCAGTCCTCGGTCACAATCCGCGCCAGGACCGCCACCGGCACCACAACCGCGAGCCCCAACTGCGGGAGATAGCGCGAGAAGTAGTCATCGAGTGCGTCGACGCCACGCGTGGCGAGCGCGACCAGCGACCCGGTGCGCTGCCCGCTCAGCCAGCCCGGTCCCAGCTCAGCGGCCCGCTCCAGCAGCCCCCCCCGTAGCTCCGACTTGACCGCCGCGCTCGCCCGGTGCGCGGCCAGTTCGGTCAGCCAGGAGACGACCGCCCTGCCGATGGCGACCGCGGCGAGAAGGATCAGCGGTGTCGCGAGACCGGCGGTGGAGAGCCCCTTCTGGAAGGCTCCCACCACCACCTCGGCGATCAGCATCGCCTGGGCGACGACCAGCGCCGCCCCGACAAGTCCGAGGAGTACCACCGCGATCAGGAATCGGCGGGTGGCCCGGGCGTACCGGAGCAGACGCGGGTCGATCGGTTTCACGTGAAACATCCCCCACTAATGGGCATCGACGATGTGCTGCGTACCGATCCGCTTGCGGAAGACCCAGTACGTCCAGCCCTGGTAGAGCAGCACCAGCGGAGTGGCGATGCCTGCGCACCAGGTCATGATCTTCAAGGTGTACGGACTCGACGAGGCGTTGGTGACCGTCAGGCTCCACTGCTCATTGAGCGTGGACGGCATGACGTTCGGAAAGAGCGTGAGGAACAGCATCGCGACGGCGGCGGTGATCGTGACACCGGAGAGCGCGAACGACCAGCCTTCGCGCCCCGCCTTGATGGCCACAATCGCGCCGACGAGCGCCACCACTGCGACGAGCATCGCGACCAGACTCTTGCCGTCGCCGTGCGAGGCCTGGGTCCAGATCAGGAAGCCGAGCGCCAGGACGGCGGTGAGCAGCCCCAGCTTCAGGGCCAGGGCACGCGCCCGTACCCGGATGTCGCCCACCGTCTTCAGCGCGGCGAACACAGCGCCGTGGAAGGTGAACAGGGTCAGCGTGACGAGCCCGCCCAGGATCGCGTACGGGTTGAGCAGATCGAAGAAGGTGCCGACGTACTCCTTCTGTCCGTCGATCTTCACGCCGCGCACGATGTTGCCGAAGGCGACGCCCCACAGCAGAGCGGGGAGCAGCGAGGTCCAGAAGATCGCATGCTCCCAGTTGGTCTGCCAGCGCTCCTCGTCCCGCTTGTGCCGGTACTCGAAGGCGACTCCGCGCACGATCAGGCAGACCAGGATGAGCAGCAGCGGCAGATAGAAGCCGGAGAAGAGGGTGGCGTACCAGTCGGGGAAGGCGGCGAAGGTCGCACCGCCGGCGGTCAGCAGCCACACCTCGTTGCCGTCCCAGACGGGCCCGATGGTGTTGATCAGGACCCGCCGCTCGGTCCGGTTCCTCGCGAGCAGCTTGGTGAGGACGCCGACCCCGAAGTCGAAGCCCTCCAGGAAGAAGTAGCCGATCCACAGGACGGCGATGAGTACGAACCAGACGTCGTGAAGTTCCATGCCTCAGCAGCTCCTCAGGGCCTCAGTACGAGAAGGCCATCGGCCGGTCGGCGTCACGGTCGTCGCCGCCGATCTTGGTGGGCGGGTTGAGGTCGGCCTCGGTGAGCTCGGGCGGTCCGGCCTTGACGTACTTGACGAGCAGCTTGACCTCGATGACGGCGAGCACCGCGTAGAGCAGGGTGAAGACGAGCATCGAGGTGAGCACCTCGCCCTGCGAGACACCGGGGGAGACCGCGTCACGGGTGCGCAGTACGCCGTACACGACCCAGGGCTGCCGCCCCATCTCGGTGAAGATCCAGCCCCAGGAGTTGGCGATCAGGGGGAAGGCCATCGTCCACAGGGCGATGATCCAGTACCACTTGGTGAGCCGGGGGTTCAGTGCCTTGCTCTTGAAGAGGACCAGATGGGGCACTTCGTCCTCGCCCGTCCGCAGGCTCGCCGGCAGCATGAACTTTTTGCGGGTGAGCCAGAGTCCGATCAGGCCGATGGTGAGGGACGCCATGCCGAAGCCGATCATCCAGCGGAAGCCCCAGTAGGCGACGGGAATATTGGGCCGGTAGTCACCGGGCCCGAACTTCTCCTGCTCGGACTTGTTGACGTCGTTGATGCCGGGGACGAACGAGGTGAAGTCGTCGTTGGCCAGGAAGGACAGCAGGCCCGGGATCTCTATGGCGACCTTGTTGTGGCCCTTTTCGACGTCGCCGTAGGCGAAGACCGAGAAGGGCGCGGGCGCCTCGCCGTCCCACAGTGCCTCGGCTGCGGCCATCTTCATCGGCTGCTGCTTGAACATCACCTTGCCGAGCAAATCGCCGCTGACAGCGGTGAGCAGTCCGGCGACGACGATGGTGACCAGCCCGAGCCGCAGAGAACTCCGCATCACGGGGATGTGCTTCTTGCGCGCCAGATGGAAGGCGGCGATGCCGACCATGAACGCGCCACCGACGAGGAAGGCCGCCGAGATGGTGTGGAAGAACTGGGTGAGCGCGGTGTTCTGGGTGAGTACGTGCCAGAAGTCGGTGAGTTCGGCCCGCCCGCGCTCCTTGTTGATGCGGTAGCCGACAGGGTGCTGCATCCAGGAGTTGGCGGCCAGGATGAAGTACGCGGAGAGGATGGTGCCGATCGACACCATCCAGATGCAGGCCAGATGGATCTTCTTCGGCAGCTTGTCCCAGCCGAAGATCCACAGTCCGATGAAGGTGGACTCGAAGAAGAACGCGATCAGCGCCTCGAAGGCGAGCGGGGCGCCGAAGATGTCACCGACGAAGCGCGAGTAGTCGGACCAGTTCATGCCGAACTGGAACTCCTGGACGATGCCGGTGACGACCCCCATGGCGATGTTGATCAGGAAGAGCTTGCCCCAGAACTTTGTGGCCTTGAGGTACTTCTCGTTCTGCGTCCGCACCCATGCCGTCTCCAGGCCGGCGGTGAGCGCGGCAAGCGAGATCGTCAGAGGAACGAAGAGGAAGTGGTAGACGGTGGTGATGCCGAACTGCCATCGCGCCAGAGTCTCGGGCGCCAGAGCCAGGTCCACGTCGTCTTCTCCTTACATCGCCGTAGTGATCGGCAGCTTGCCCCTCCAATCCCACCGATCTCGGGACGATCAGGACGAGCTTGTGAACGCGTTCACATTCACAAGCAATTATGACTCATACGAAATCCATTCGGCCGGGCGGGGGTACCTGACCCCGAAACTTCAACATCTTGTTGAATGCGACGCATGCGGATGCGTATCTCTCGGCCCGCCGAGCACCCTGACCGCAACCCTCGACGAAACCCCCACGAGCAAGGCGCTCGCAGGGGCTCTGCCACTTGCATCCACCGCCCTGACCTGCGGCGACGAGGTCTATTTGGTCGAGCCGGGCACGTCGGTCCTGTCCGGCCGGACAGGACCGACGGTGTCTCCCTAGAGCTCCTTGCGGAACGCCTCGGTCGTGTGCAGGAAGAGGTCGTTGGCCTCGGTCTCCCCGATCGTGACCCGCACGCCCTCACCCGCGAAGGGCCGGACCACGACACCGGCCTTCTCGCACGCCGCCGCGAAGTCGAGCGTGCGCTCGCCGAGCCGCAGCCAGACGAAGTTCGCCTGGGTCTCCGGCACCGTCCAGCCCTGCTGGACCAGACCGTCGTAGACCCGCGCGCGCTCGCAGACCAGCGAGCCGACCCGGCCGAGCAGTTCGTCCTCGGCGCGCAGCGAGGCGACCGCCGCGTCCTGCGCGAGCTGCGAGACACCGAAGGGCACCGCGGTCTTGCGCAGCGCCGCGGCCACCGGCTCATGGGCGATCGCGAAGCCGACCCGCAGTCCCGCCAAGCCGTACGCCTTGGAGAAGGTGCGCAGCACCGCCACATTGGGGCGGTCGCGGTAGATCTCGATGCCGTCCGGGACCTCGGCATCGCGGATGAACTCGCGGTACGCCTCGTCCAGTACTACCAGGACGTCGGACGGCACCCGGTCGAGGAACCGTTCCAGCTCGGCCCTGCGCACCACCGTGCCGGTCGGGTTGTTGGGATTGCAGACGAAGATCAGCCGGGTCCTGTCGGTGATCGCATCGGCCATCGCGTCCAGATCGTGCACGTCACCGGCGGTCAGCGGCACCTGCACCGACTTCGCTCCGCTGATCTGGGTGATGATCGGGTACGCCTCGAAGGACCGCCAGGCATAGATGACCTCGTCCCCGGGGCCCGAGGTGGACTGGAGCAAGGACTGCGCGACGCCGACCGAGCCGGTGCCGGTGGCCAGATGCGTCACCGGCACGGCGAAGCGGTCCGCCAGCTCGTTCATCAGGCCGGTGCAGGCCATGTCCGGGTAGCGGTTGAAACCGTGCGCCGCAGCGATCGCGCTCTCGATCACACCCGGCAGCGGCGGATAAGGGTTCTCGTTGGACGACAGCTTGTACGCGACCGGGCCGCCGGCAGCCGCGGGCTTGCCCGGCTTGTAGGTGGGGATGCCGTCCAGCTCAGCGCGCAGCTTGGGGCTCGTCTCGCTCACCGCAGGTCCTCCTCGTGCCTTCTCGTAGCTTCTCGCACCTTGGGCAGGTTCGAATACTGCTCACCTTATGAGGATTCCCGGCCACTGCGAATGGCCGTGGCCGGGAAAGGGGGAGCGCGCACCTTCGCGGCGCGCGCCGGTAGCTCACTCCGTGGCGCGCATCACCCGTAGTGGTGAGTTGAGACCTCTTCGAAACATCGACCATTCGACAGGCCTGCGCGGCCCGGTACCCGAGACGCCCTGGACACAACCCCCAACTCCCTTGACTTCCAAGGCAGTTGGGGGTGGATGATCATGCAAAATCGTGCCTGTCAATGAGTGCATATGCGACCGGCTCAACCGCCCATGCGAGCCCTACTATCGGCTCGCCATGACAGCAGCAGGGAAGCACCAGGTGAGCCGGACGGAGACATCCCGCCGGAGCAGCCGGCAGAGTCGGGCGGGCATCCGAGACGTGGCCGCCGCAGCCGGTGTCTCGATCACGACTGTCTCAGACGCGCTCAACGGCAAGGGCCGGCTCCCGGACGCCACCCGCCAACATGTCCGCGAAGTCGCCGACCGGCTGGGCTACCGCCCTTCCGCAGCGGCCCGAACCCTCCGTACCGGAAAATCAGGCCTGATCGGCCTGACGGTGACGACGTACGGGGATGAACCTTTCACCTTCACCGAATTCGCGTACTTCGCCGAAATGGCGAGAGCCGCAACCTCGGCCGCGCTCGCCCGCGGCTACGCCCTTGTCATCCTGCCCGCGACCTCACGCCACGACGTCTGGTCGAACGTCGCCCTCGACGGCACCGTCGTCATCGACCCCTCAGACCATGATCCGGTCGTCACCGAACTCGTCCGCCAGGGCCTTCCCGTCGTCTCCGACGGCCGGCCGGCCGGAACCCTTCCCGTCACCGCCTGGGTCGACAACGACCACGAAGCCGCCGTACTCGATCTGCTCGACCATCTCGCCGACGCGGGCGCCCGCCGGATCGGCCTGCTCACCGGCACCACCACCGACACCTACACCCGCCTGTCCACCACCGCCTATCTGAACTGGTGCGAGCGCGTGGGCCAGGATCCGGTCTACGAGTCCTACCCCGCCCACGACCCGTGCGCCGGCGCAGTCGCCGCCGACCGGCTGCTCGCCCGCCCGGACAGACCTGACGCGGTCTACGGGCTCTTCGACCCCAACGGCACCGATCTGCTGGCCGCCGCCCGGCGGTACGGCCTGCGCGTGCCCGAGGATCTGCTGCTCGTCTGCTGCAGCGAATCGACCGTGTACGCCACCACCGAACCGCCCATCACCACGCTCTCGCTCAAACCGCGCAGGATCGGCACAGCGGTCGTCCAGCTCCTCATCGACGCCATCGAGGGCATCAACGAAGACCGGCCGGTTGAACAGGTGATACCCACCGAACTGATCGTGCGGACGTCCTCGCAGCGCCGCCCTCCGCGAACGACCGTGAGCGCCCCGCGATCGCCTTCACCGGACTAGACCTGATAAATCGGGATGAAACAACCGGCGCACCAGGGGTGCTGATGGATTCACCACCCCTGGTGCGTCACACAGCGCGGAGCTCATTCCTATGATGGGCGCACGACACCGCGGACCACCCCGACCAGGCTGGGCCGAGAGGTGAACGGCGGCGCGACGGTGGTGGAGGGGTCGATGACTCAGGGGGCCGGTCAAGGACCCGTGGTGCGGACGGCGACATTGCGCGATTTCCGCGTGCCGCCCTATGCGCAGGTGCCCGTGCAGTCACAACAGTCACCGCAGTCGAGCCATCCCGGCAACGCGGTCCCCGAGGGCGAAACCCCGGACGGCTACACCCCCACCGCGCGCGACCTCCCGGTGATCAGCGCCGGCGGACCCGGCGACACCGTCCAGGTGCAGGTCGCGCCCGACGAGGCGCCCGCGCCCGAAGGTCTCGGCCCGCTCTATGTCGTCGGCGATGTCCACGGCTATCTCGACGAACTCGTCGCCGCCCTCACCGAACAGGGCCTCATCGACGCCGAAGGCCAATGGGCGGCCGGCCATGCCCGCCTCTGGTTCCTCGGCGACTTCACCGACCGCGGTCCCGACGGGATCGGCGTCATCGACCTCGTCATGCGGCTCTCCGCCGAGGCCGCGGCCGCCGGCGGCTACTGCAAGGCCCTGATGGGCAATCACGAGCTGCTGCTCCTCGGCGCCAAGAGATTCGGCGACACCCCGGTCAACTCCGGCGCCGGCACCGCCACCTTCCAGGCCGCCTGGCTGCTCAACGGCGGCCAGAAGTCCGACATGGACCGGCTCCAGGACGTCCATCTGCAGTGGATGGCGCGGCTCGACGCGGTGATCGAGGAGGACGAGCATCTGCTGATGCACTCCGACACCACCGCGTATCTGGAGTACGGCTCCAGCATCGAAGACGTCAACGACACGGTGCACGCGATCCTCACCCGCAATGACGCCGACGAGTGCTGGGACCTGTTCCGCAAATTCACCAAGCGGTTCGCCTTCCGTGACGACGCGGGACCGCAGGCCGTACGCGAACTGCTCTCGGCCTACGGCGGCAACCGCGTCGTGCACGGCCACAGCCCCATTCCGTATCTGCTCGGCGAGGTGGGCACCGAGGACGGCGAGGACGGAGCACGTCCGGTTGTCGAAGGCCCGCATGTGTACGCGGACGGGCTCGCGATCGCCATGGACGGCGGCGTGACCATGGCCGGAAAGCTGCTTGTCGTCCAACTTCCGCTGTCCAATTGAGCAGAGCCCGGCGGCGATTTACGGAAAGCCCCTGTCACCCCGTGCCGTAACCGCTCTACCATCGGCTTATCCGTAGCAGGCTCTCCTCCGTTTCTGCCCAACCGCCCGATCGATGCGGGCAACCCGGCCCTACGGAGCATCGGGGGATGCACATGAACAGCGCTCCGCACCTGCTGACCGAGGACCGCGCCGAGTACGAGCGCATCCTCGACGACGCGCTGCGCAACGCCCATGACCGTCCGGACCTCGCTGCCGTGGGGCAGCGCCTGAACGCCGAACAGCTGCGCACGATGGCCCTGAACGCGACGGCACTGATAACCACCGCCGCCGCTGCCGAGTACGAGCACTACACAAAGATCCGCGAGGAGGCGCGTTCCCCCGCGTCCGCCGCTTCCACGCGGATCTCCGTGCCGGCATCCGCCGAGGACGGGGAGTCCCAGAACGGCGCCGGGTTCGCCGCCGTCATAGCCGTACTGGCCCCGGTGCTCGCGGGGACAGCCGCACTGATCTTCCTGCTCGTCGGCTACATCCTGAAAATGCTCAGCCCCACGCCGTCCTTCGCGGCGACCCTGGTCGCGGCGGGCTGGTTCTTCGCGGCCCTCACGGCGGCCGCCATTCTGGTCGCCGCGATAGGACTGCTGCTGACCGCGCTGCGCAATGGCGCGACCCAACTCCCGGCCGAGGAGTCGACGGGCGAACTGCCCGACGAAGTGTCCCGGGCCAAAGAGGCCTGGCGCCACGCCCTGCTGGAGCGCGGTCTCCTGCCCTTCCTGGCAGCAGCACTCGCCGACCCCAGCGCCGACCCGACCTCCGCGGCCCCGCCGCGCCATGTGAGCCGTATCCCGAAGGTCGGCTACAGCGGCCCGGACTACTCCAGCCCGAGCGAGGGCTCGACGTCGGGCCAGCGCCCCACCTTCACCAGCCCGGACTTCACAAGCCCGGACTTCGGCGGCCCCGAGCACCAGCCGGAGTGATCCCCGGCCGGTGCCGGGGGGACACGCCCCAGCGGCGCACGACCCAGCGGCGGGGTATCACTCCGCGATCGGCAGATACACGCGATTGCCCGCGGCGGCGAACTCCTTCGACTTCTCCGCCATACCCTCCTCGATCTCCTGCTTCGAGCCGCCGTGCCGGCGCCGGATGTCCTGCGAGATCTTCATGCTGCAGAACTTCGGGCCGCACATGGAGCAGAAGTGCGCGGTCTTCGCCGGCTCGGCCGGGAGCGTCTCGTCGTGGAACTCCCGTGCCGTGTCCGGGTCGAGGGCCAGATTGAACTGGTCCTCCCACCGGAACTCGAACCGGGCGTCGGACAGCGCGTCGTCCCACTCCTGGGCGCCCGGGTGCCCCTTGGCGAGGTCGGCCGCGTGGGCAGCGATCTTGTAGGTGATGACGCCCGTCTTGACGTCGTCACGGTTGGGCAGGCCCAGGTGCTCCTTGGGCGTGACGTAGCAGAGCATCGCCGTGCCCCACCAGGCGATCATCGCCGCCCCGATGCCGGAGGTGATGTGGTCATACGCCGGGGCCACGTCCGTGGTGAGCGGGCCGAGCGTATAGAAGGGGGCCTCCTCGCAGATCTCCTGCTGGAGGTCGATGTTCTCCTTGATCTTGTGCATCGGGACGTGACCGGGTCCTTCGATCATCGTCTGCACGTTGAAACGCTTCGCGATCGAGTTGAGTTCCCCGAGCGTGCGCAACTCAGCGAACTGCGCCTCGTCGTTGGCGTCCGCAATCGAGCCGGGCCGCAGACCGTCGCCGAGGGAGTACGTCACGTCGTACGCGGCGAGGATCTCGCAGAGCTCCTCGAAGTTCTCGTACAGGAACGACTCCTTGTGGTGCGCGAGACACCACGCCGCCATGATCGAGCCGCCGCGCGAGACGATGCCGGTCTTGCGGTTGGCGGTCAGCGGGACGTACGGCAGCCGCACACCCGCGTGGACCGTCATGTAGTCGACGCCCTGCTCGGCCTGCTCGATGACCGTGTCCTTGTAGATCTCCCAGGTCAGTTCCTCGGCCCTGCCGTCGACCTTCTCGAGCGCCTGGTAGAGCGGCACGGTACCGATCGGGACGGGAGAATTGCGCAGCACCCACTCACGGGTGGTGTGGATGTTGCGGCCGGTGGAGAGGTCCATGACCGTGTCCGCGCCCCAGCGCGTCGCCCAGGTCATCTTCTCGACCTCCTCCTCGATGGAGGAAGTGACCGCGGAGTTGCCGATGTTGGCGTTGACCTTCACCAGGAACCGCTTGCCGATGATCATCGGCTCGATCTCCGGGTGGTTGACGTTGGCGGGAAGGACCGCGCGACCTGCGGCGATCTCCTCGCGTACGACCTCGGGGGAGACGTTCTCGCGGATCGCGACGTACTCCATCTCCGGCGTAATCTCGCCACGGCGGGCGTACGCGAGCTGCGTCACCGCCTGCCCGTCGCGTCCCCGCCGGGGCTGGCGCGGGCGGCCGGGGAAGACCGCGTCGAGGTTGCGCAGACCGCCCCTCGGCGAGGTGTGCTTGATCCCGTCGTCCTCCGGGCGGACCGGGCGGCCCGCGTACTCCTCGGTGTCGCCACGGCCGATGATCCAGTTCTCCCGCAGCGGCGCAAGCCCGCGGCGCACGTCGGTCTCGACGTTCGGATCGGTGTACGGGCCGGACGTGTCGTACAGCGTCACGTCCTTGCCGTTGGTGAGGTGCACCTGGCGGACCGGCACCCGGAGGTCGGGACGCGAGCCCTCGACGTATCCCTTGTGCCAGCCGATGGACTTCCCGGCCTCGGGCTGATTCGAGGCAGGCGTGCGTGCATCCTGAACGGTCATCGTGACCTACTCCCTACGCCGGCATTACCCGGTAACAGGTTCGGCGGTCGGCGCAGCCGCTTCCGTACGGTTCGTACGGATTTCAGCGCCCTCTCAGCCCGGTGCTCCGAGCTCCCGCGTGTGCAAAGGTGCCACCACGCTAGCGTCATTTCTGGCGTGCTGAACAGTGGGCCCCGTCGTTCTTGCGATGATCGGTCGGTGACCTCATCGCCGACACCCCCGCCGCAGACGCCCGAGCCCCATGGCCACTCGCACAGCCATGGGCCCGCCGCACCCGTCTCGCAGCACCTCCGCAAGGTCATCGCCGCGGTGCTGATTCCTTTCGCCGCGGCCGTCGTCGTGGGCCTCGTCGTGCTCTGGCCGGGCGGCGCTCCCGGCCATGAGCGCACCGGTGTCGGCTTCGACCGGCAGACCGAGCAGGGCAAGGTGGTTCGGGTCGAGAAGGTCGACTGCAAGGACGTGAACGCCGCGCAGGTCCCGCCGACCGGCGACACCTCCACACCGGAGGGACGCGAGGCGGTCAATGCCCAGCAGGGCACGTGCAAGAAGGCGACGGTCAAGGTCACCACCGGCAAGGACAAGGGCCGCACCTTCGTCGAGATCGTCCAGCCGGATGCGACCCGCCAGTTGAGCGAGGGCCAGGGTGTGGTGGTGGCGTACGCCCCCGACGCGCCCCGTGATCTTCAGTACTCCGTGACCGACGTGGACCGGGAGTTCCCGTTGGCAGTGCTGGCCGGAATCTTCGCGCTTGCGGTGGTGCTGGTGGGGCGGATGCGCGGTGTGATGGCGCTGATCGCGCTCGCTGCTTCCTTCGCCGTACTGACCCTGTTCATCCTGCCCGCGATCCTGCAGGGCTCCAATCCGCTGATCGTCGCGGTGGTCGGCGCGAGCGCGATCATGCTGATCGCGCTCTATCTGTGCCACGGGCTGAGCGCGCGCACCTCGGTCGCGGTGATCGGCACCCTGATCTCGCTGCTGGTGATCGGGCTGCTGGGCTCGCTGTTCATCGGCTGGGCGAGTCTGAGCGGCAACACAGACGACAGCACCGGCCTTATCCACGGCCTGTTTCCGAACATCGACTTGAGCGGTCTGCTGCTTGCGAGCGTCATCATCGGCTCGCTCGGTGTGCTCGACGATGTGACGGTGACCCAGACCTCGGCGGTGTGGGAACTGCATCAGGCGGACCCGGACATGGGCCGGCGGGCGCTCTACCGGGCCGGTATCCGCATCGGCCGGGACCACATCGCGTCCGTCGTCAACACGCTCGTACTGGCTTACGCGGGCGCCGCGTTGCCGCTGCTGCTGCTCTTCTCGATCGCCCAGAGCAGTGTGGGGACGGTGGCCAGCAGCGAGCTGGTGGCGGAGGAGATCGTACGGACCCTCATCGGTTCGATCGGCCTGGTCGCCTCGGTGCCTGTGACCACCGCGCTGGCGGCGCTGGTGGTCTCCGCCGACCGGCCTGGTCCGCTCCCGGCGACAGGCCGGGCCGCGATGCGTGGCGGCAGTGGCCGCCGCCGTAAGAGGTAGCGGGCCCAAGCCGTAGGTGCCGCGGCGCTGCTCAGCCCGCGTTCTCCTCGGCGAGGATGCGCCCGAGGGCTTCGTCGAGATTGCACTCGAAGTCGACGACCGTACGCTCCTGCCCCAGCGGCACCAGCTTGTCCGTGCGGTCGAGGAAGGCCACGAGCGGCGCCGCACTCACGCGGAACAGCGCCCGGTCGCAGCCGACCTGGAGCCGGATGGCCACATCGGCCGGCTTCCCCGGACGCGTCGGCGCGATGTGGACATCGCCGTCCCCGCTCGGGCCGTTGATGCCGTCCACCAGCAACTCCCGACCGAAAGTCCAGGTCACAGGCGCATCTCCGGGCAGGTGGAAGGTCATCCGCACGGCGAACGGATCCTTCGTCTCGTACCGGATCTCCACCGGGATCCGGAAGGAGAGCTCCTCGGAGACAAGGAAACTCATGAGGACCTCGGCCTGGACCGACTCGCGCATCTGTACCCCGCAGTGGATGAAGCAGTGAACGGAAAGCTCGGCAAAAAGGCCAGGAAAGATCCCCATGGCCCTCTTGACGCAATCGTCCAGTACGCGCTCGAAGATCACAAGGAGTGAGTTTTCAGATACTGATAGAGACGCCAGGGGCTGAGAACGACCCACTCGTCGACTGCAGGGGTACAAGGGGTGTCGGCGACGGCGACGACGGGAAGCGGAGAGCCCGCCTCACGTACGAGCTGTCTCGCGGGGGCTCCGTCCCGATGGGAGCCCGCAGCCTGCGGATGCCGCAGCGCCCGCCGCTCGGGGTGTCCTGCCGGCCGGGCTAACACCCGTCCGAATATGTCCTCTTGGTCACTACCAGTCGCTCCGCGAGCTGGAGGACGACATGAACTTCCGGACGACAAAGACGAGTCCGCCGACAAGTGCGACGAACAGCAGGACCTTGAAGAGCAGGCCGATCACAAAGCCGATCACGCTGGCAATCAGGCCGCCGAACAGCACGAGGGCGATGACGGGCACCGCGACCCACTTCACCCACCACGGCATCCCCGCGAATATCTCCCGCACAGCCATCGTCCCTACCTCGTTTCTCTGGGTTCCTGGCTTCGATGCTATGCGCGAGGGGTGACGTCCGGGGGCCCGCGAGCCCTTGATCTCCCCTGAGTGAACCCCTAGGGAGAGGGCAGGGTTCCGGTCAGCTCTCAGGGGGAGAAAAGACCACCATGACCCGCAGATCCTCGGTGATGTGGTGGAACTTGTGGTCCACTCCGGCGGGGACATAGACCACACTGCCCCGTCCGACCTGGGTCGTCTCCATCCCTACCGTGATGGAGGCGCGGCCGCTGACGACGAAGTAGACCTCATCCTGACGGTGGGGCAGCTGGGGGTCGAGATCACCGGCATCCAGCGCGTACAGCCCGACCGACATGTTCCGCTCGCGCAGAAACTGGAGATATGCGCCGTCGTTGGCGGCGCGCTCCGCCTCCAGCTCATCCAGTCGGAATGCCTTCATGGTCCGTCCGCCCCTGCCCTAGGTCCGATCACGTCTGCCACGATCAGACACATGATGAATTTCCTAGTCAAGACGATCGCCAATGCGGCAGCCCTGCTGGTGGCCATCTGGCTGCTCGAGGACATAACCCTCACCGGAGACAGCACCGGCAAGAAGGCCTGGACCCTGGTCCTGGTGGCGCTGCTCTTCGGTCTGGTCAACTTCCTCGTCAAGCCTGTCGTGAAGCTGCTGACCCTGCCGCTGTTCATCCTCACCCTCGGGTTGATCACGCTGGTCATCAACGCCCTGATGCTGCTGCTGACCTCCTGGCTGGCCGACCAGTTCGACCTGAACTTCCATGTGGAGGGCTTCTGGACCGCCGTACTCGGCGGCCTGATCATCTCTGTCGTTTCGTGGGCGATGAATGTCGCTCTGCCGGACAAGGACTGAACGCCGAGTGAGTTCTGCGTATCGCGTCTGCTTCGTCTGCACCGGCAACATCTGCCGCTCGCCCATGGCCGAGTCCGTCTTCCGCGCACGCGTGGCCGAGGCCGGACTCGACGGGGTGGTCGAGGTGGACAGTGCGGGCACCGGAGGCTGGCACGAGGGCGACGGTGCGGACGGCCGCACCGTCGCCGTGCTGGAGGCGAACGGCTACGAGTCCGGGCACAGCGCCCGGCAGTTCCGCGCCTCCTGGTTCCCGCTCCTCGATCTGGTGATCGCGCTCGACGAGGGGCATCTGCGGGAGCTGCGGCGGCTCGCGCCGACGACCGCGGACGCCGCGAAGGTGCGGCTGCTGCGGTCGTACGACCCGTCCGCGGCCGGAGACCTGGATGTTCCGGATCCGTATTACGGCGGTATAGACGGTTTCAAGGAGTGCCTGGAGATGGTGCAGGCGGCGAGCGAGGGGCTGCTCGACGTCGTACGGATGGCAGCCGAGGAGCGTGCGGCATGAATGCGGGCGACAGCGGGAGTCTGGGGGACGGCACCAGGGCGGTACGGGCCGGGCTGCCCGAGCCGGTGAAGTACGAACCGACCCTGCCCGGACCGGTCTTCGCGGCCCATTTCCACCTCCCGGGCGAGCCCACCGGTCCTTACACCTACGGCCGTGACGAGAACCCGACCTGGACCCATCTGGAGCGGGCGATCGGCGAACTCGAGGCGCCGGGGGAGTCCGTCGGGACCGTGGCCTTCGCCTCGGGGATGGCGGCGATCTCGGCGGTGCTCTTCTCGCAGCTGAAGGCCGGGGAAGCGGTGGTGTTCCCGGACGACGGCTATCAGGCGCTGCCGCTGCTGCGGGAACGTCTCGAGGCCTACGGCGTCGAGGTCAGGACCGCGCCGACGGGCGGCGACGCGCAACTGGGCGTGCTCGACGGCGCGCGGCTGCTGTGGATCGAGACGCCGTCCAATCCGGGGCTGGACGTGTGCGACGTACGGCGGCTGGTGGAGGCGGCGCACGCGGCCGGCGCGCTGGTCGCGGTCGACAACACGCTCGCCACGCCGCTCGGTCAGCGGCCGCTGGAGCTCGGCGCGGACTTCTCGGTGGCCAGCGACACCAAGGGCATGACGGGCCACGGAGACATCCTGCTCGGCCATGTGACGTGCCGGGATCCGGAGTTGGTCGCGGGTGTACGGCGCTGGCGCAAGGCGGTCGGGGCGATTCCCGGCCCGATGGAGGCATGGCTCGCGCACCGCTCCCTGTCCACGCTTCACCTGCGCATCGAGCAGCAGTGCGCGAATGCGCTGGCGCTCGCGGAGGCGCTGGGCGGCCGGGGCGAGGTGAGCGGGCTGCGGTATCCGGGGCTTCCGTCGGACCCCTCGTACAAGATCGCTTCGCGGCAGATGCGGCGCTTCGGCTCCGTGGTCTCGTTCGTGCTTCCGGATCGGGGGCATGCGGAACGCTTCCTGGGCGGGCTGCGGCTGGTCGACGACGCGACGAGCTTCGGCGGGGTGCGTTCCACTGCGGAGCGGCGCGGTCGCTGGGGTGGCGACGCGGTTCCGGAGGGCTTCATCCGTTTCTCGGTGGGCGCCGAGGACGCGGATGACCTGGTGGCGGATGTGCTGCGGGCGCTGGACGAGGCGGCACGGTAGGGCGCAGTCGCCGGTTCCGGGCAGTTCGGGTTGAGGACGGCCACTCGGGGCGGGGGCGCACGAAGGCGCGCGCGGCGTGGACCGGGGGGCGTACGCCGGAGTACAACAGCGCGCTGAGCGGCGCTACGTACAACGAGCGGTCCGAGCCTCCCCCCTCATGGCTCGGACCGCCCTCGGTTCCCTGCGCGAAGAACCGCGCGAACAAGGCTAGTTGACTCTGCGTCAGTGTCCAATCACAGTAGCGACAGCGACCTATCGACTTATTTATAGTTGTCCGGTCCGCGGGCATCGTCGGTCGAGAGGGGCTTGGCATGGATCTGGCCCTGCTGCGCACATTCGTCACGGTGCACCGGGCCGGCTCCTTCACCCGTGCCGCCGCGCTGCTGGGGCTGTCCCAGCCCGCCGTGACCGGGCAGATCCGCACGCTCGAGAAGCAGCTGGGGCGGCCGCTGTTCCTGCGCCAGGCCCGCGGTGTGACCCCCACGACCATCGGCGACGAACTCGCGCACCGGGCCGCCCCTCATCTGGACGCCCTGGTGGAGATCACCGAGACCGGTCTCGACGAGGAGTCGGGCGTACGGACGCTGCATCTGGCGGGTCCCCCGGAGTTCGTGTCGCTGCGCGCCCTGCCCGCCCTCACACCGCTCATCTCCCAGGGCCTCGGGCTGCGAGCCTCGTTCGGGAACGCCGAGGAGACGCTGGAAGGTCTGGCCGCCGGACACCATGATCTGGCCATCGCCGCCGCCCGTCCGCGCGGCGAGCTGCTCACGGCGACACCGCTCTGCGACGAGGAGCACGTCCTGGTCGCTTCGCCGCGCTGGGCGGCCCGGCTGGGGCCCGGAGTGCTGCGCGGCGGGCATGTGGTGCTCGCGCAGTTGCCTGTCGTTGAGGTCCACGAATCCCTGCCGTTCGTCTCGCGCTACTGGGCCGCCGTCTTCGACTCCCGGCCGGCCGCCGCGGGCGCCGTGATCGTCCCCGACCTGCGGGCCGTCCTGGAGACCGCGGCCTCGGGCGCGGGCCTCGCCGTGCTGCCGCGCTATCTGTGCGAGGGGGAGCTGCGCAGCGGGCGTCTGGTGGCACTGCTCGACCCTCCCGTACCCCCGCTGCGTACGTACTTTCTCGTCGTCCGGACCGGCACACTCGCACTCCCGCACATCGCGCGGGCGCACGAGTGGCTGCTGCGTGCTGCGGTCGACTGGTGATCGCAGGGCTGCCAGGAGTTTCAGAACGGGCCTGGCGGGCCATTTTCTAGCCATGACCGAACGGCCAGTGGTCAAGCGCACCGCACGCGCCATCCTGCTCGACGGCGACGATCTCGTCCTCATCAAGCGCACCAAGCCCGGCGTTGATCCCTACTGGCTCACGCCCGGCGGCGGAGTCGAGCCGGAGGACGCCACCGTGGTGGACGCGCTCCACCGGGAGGTGGACGAAGAGCTCGGCGCCAAGATCACCGATGTGGTGCCCTGCTTCGTCGACACCGTCGAGCACATCGCCGACGGCGGTGTGACCGGGGTGAAGGTGCAGCACTTCTTCGTCTGCCGGCTGGAGTCCATGGACCCCTCGCGACGGCACGGCCCGGAGATCGACGAACCCAGCGGGGAGTACGAGATCGTACGGGTGCCGTTCAGCCGGGTCGGCATCGCCGCCGTCCATCTCGTACCGCTGTCGCTGCGGCACTACCTGGACGGCAATATCGAGGGTGTACGCGCGATGCACGCCCCTGACCTGGGCTGACCCTGCCCTCCTCGGCTGTCGTGTGCGCTAGTCGCCCGTCGCGACCAGCTCTTCGAGGGAGTCGTGGCGGATCCGGGCGGACGGGATACCGATGCCGCGCAGCGCGTCCACGCCGCTGCGGATCATGCCGGGTGGCCCCGAGAGATAGGCGTCGTACTCGTACCACGGGCCGAACTCCCGCACGGCGTCCGGGAACTGCGCACGGTCGTCCACCACCGGGCGCACCGACAGCCACGGGTGCGTCTGCTGGAGCCGGAGCATGGTGTCGATGTCGTACAGGTCGTAGTCGGTACGCGCCCCGTAGAAGACCTCCACCGGGCGCTGCTCACCGTGCTCAGCGACGTCCTCAACCAGTGCCTTGATCGGCGCGATACCGGTGCCGCCGCCCAGACAGAGCAGGCCGTTGTCGGTGGAGTGGTCGACCGTCATGGATCCCGCAGGAGGCCCGAGCCGCAGCATGTCGCCGGGGCGAGCGTGGCGGACCAGGGCATTGGAGACCCAGCCCGCCGGGACCGCCTTGACGTGGAAGGAGAGCAGACCGTCGGCGCGGGGCGCACCGGCGAAGGAGTAGTGCCGCCAGATCCGCGGCCACCAGGGCGTTTCCAGGCTTGTGTACTGCCCGGCCACGAACGCGTACGGCTGGTCCGGGCGCACGGTGATGATCGCGATGTCGGGGGTCCGGAGATCGTGCGACACCACCTCGGCGTGCCACCATGCGGGCGCCGTCCGCTCGTTCTCGGCGGCCGCGTCGATCATGATCTGCGAGATCGTGGTGTAGGTGCGCACCCAAGCGGCCTCGGTCGCCTCGTCCCAGGTCGACGTGGCGTACCGGGCCAGCGCTCCGAGCAGGGCCTCGCCGACGGCGGGATAGTGCGCGGGTTCGGTGCCGTACTTGCGATGGCCGCGGCCCAGGTGCTGGAGGTAGTCGGTGAGCACCTCCGCGTTGTCCATGTGCTCGGCGGCGGTGAGCAGGGCCTTGAGGAGCCGGTCACGCTGGGCGTCCATCGCGGCGGGGAAGAGGCTGCGCAGCTCGGGGTGGCGGACGAACAACAAGGCGTAGAAGTACGAGGTGACCTTGTCCGCGACGGGCCCGATCTCCGCCATGGTGCGGCGGATGAGGATCGCGTCGGGCGAGGCGTCGCCGGCGGGCGCGGCGGGCTGCGGGTGGGGAGTGTCACGGGGGGCTTCGCGCGGTTCTACGGCTTCGTAGGGCCGTTCCGCGGCTTCTTGTGGTCTGGCGGCTGTGCCGTGAGGCTGTCCCGCGGGTTCGTGGGCCTGGTCCGCCTGGCCCACGCTATGGAGCCGCTGCGGGCTCTCGTCGGGCCAGATCGGATCACGGGGCCAAGGTGCTTGATGGGAGTGGGGCGCTTCACGCGGGCTCGGCACCCGAGGATCCGCCTGGCTTTCGCGGGCACGGGGATCCTGACGCCCGCCCGCGGTCTCGGCCGCCCCGGCCGGCGGGGCCTCGTGGACGGGAGTCGTGGGCCCCGGCTCATCCCTCGCCGCCGGTCGCGCGGGACGAGAGGTGACGGAGCCGACCGGGCGTATGGAAGCGACAGGACGCCTCGGGGCCGCTGTCCGCTCCTGACCCGCGTCACCCGCGGAAGTCTCCTCACCAGGGTCGGTCCGGCCCTGGACCGGCCGCTTACGAGGGGTGAACCATCCGCCCCCGCTGCTCTCGTCCGAAGTGCCATTGTCGGCCGACGTGGTGGTCGGAGCGTCCATTGTCTGCCTCGCCTCGAACATCTTTCGGTCGGTCCGCACTTCCGACGGCTCGGAACGTGCTTCATTCCCCGCTTCGCTCAGGACTACTGCCAGCCCACACTAACCACGACCGCAAGCTGAATCGGGACGACTGAGCAAGAAATGTGACATTGCCCGCAGCGCCCGTAGTCGCAGCATGCCAGGCAGCACCAACACAGGGGACAAAGAGCGGAAAGTCCGGGCATCCGGACCCGCTTTTTCGTTAGGCTCCATTGCCCCCATGTCCAAATTCCGGGTCACCCGGACCAACTCCGGGCTCCTGAACTAACGGCGGAATCGCACCAGTTCGTAGGCCTCGCGCAGATCGCCCCCCGTATAGGCATGCGTGGCCAGACCCAACAGATGGTGATCGGCATTCATCGCCACCGTTGTGGGCACTACCGCGAAGATCTCCGCGTCGGACATGGAATCACCATACGCAACACATGTGTCCAGGCCTACCCCGAACTCTGCACAGAGCCGATTCGCGATCTTCACTTTCGCGGCCGCATTGAGAATGCCCGCAGGCTCCACAGGCCGGGTGAACGGCACGTCGGGAAAGCGTGATCCGTGTGCCGCATGAGCCCCCCAGCCCAGCAGTCGCTCCACAAAGAAGGAGGGTGAGAGTGAAATGACGGCGCAGTAGTCGCCGCTCTCACGGATCTCCCGCCACACGTCTTGGATGCCGTCGAGCCAGGGTGCAGCCTCGAACGCCGCCGAGACATGAGCCTGCGTGAGACCGCCCCATAGCGCATGCACACGCACCGCAAACTCCGGCGGGCCTATCGTTCCGGCGATCAGCTCTCGCTCCAGCTCGCCGATCTCCTCCAGCAGCCCCAGCTCCCGGGATATCTCCACGGCCGCCGCCGAGCCACGGATCAAAGTGCCGTCGAGATCGAAGATGTGAAGCCTGGGGCTTCTCTTCCGGTACGCCATGTACGCCGAGGTTAGTACGCGGGGCCACTCCCGCTGTCAGACCCGATACCCCTGCCCGCCCGGCACGGTGTTTCACGTGAAACGACTACCGTGGCCTCCGCGGTCGGCGCTTGCGCGGCCTGACCACTTCTCGGAAAGCGCTGGACGAGCGATCACTGCGTCCGACAGCCTGACCCTTATGTCGACACCGCTCTCCGAGCTGCCCATCCGCCGTCTGACCACCGACGACCTCACATCATGCGCGGATCTCTCCGAGGACAGGGGCTGGCCGCGCGAGGAGCACAAATGGGGTCTGCTGCTCACAGCCGGTACGGGGTACGGCATCGACGACCCGGAGGGCAAGGGTCTGGTGACCGCCTGCGTGGTCACCTCCTACGGCCCCGGGCTCGCTGCGGTCGGGATGATGCTCGTCGCCGAGCGGTACGCCCGCCGGGGCGTCGGGCGCCGCCTGATGCAGCACGTTGTGAACGGGGTCGGGGACATCCCGCTCACGCTGCACGCAACGCCGTACGGGCAGCCCCTCTATGAGCAGCTGGGTTTCGTCGAGACCGGCCGCGCCGAGATGGTCCGCGGCTACCTGAGGCCCCCGGAGTCTGTCCCAGAGGCAAGGGTGACCACCCGGCCTGCGACGGCTGAGGACCTTCCCGGGATCGTGCGTCTCGACACCGAGGTCTTCGGCCTCGACCGCACCCACATGATCACGCGGCTGCCGGCCTTCGCCGATCAGCTCCGCGTCGCGGAGGAAGACGGGGTCCTCACCGGATACGCGGCGGCATGGCCCAATATGCAGACCCATGTCGTCGGACCGCTGATCGCCCGGGACACAGAGACGGCGAAGGCCCTGGTCGCCTCACTGGGGGCGGGCACGGACCGGCCGCTGCGTACGGACATCGACGTACGGCACGAGGAGCTCATCGCGTGGGTGAAGGAACACGGCCTGGAAACGGTCGCCTTCAACACCGTGATGACCTATCGCATCCCGGACCTCCCCGGCGACTGGACTCGCCGCTTCGCGCCGCTGTCGGTTGCCGCGGGCTAGGCACCGCACGCACCAGATAATTGCAAACGCGGACTATTGCGTTCGCCCTGGAGAGCAAGCACGGCCTGAGCATGCGCGCGTACTCCCTCCTCGATGTCCTCAGCCGCCAGCACAGCGGCCCCGGCGGCCATTTGCAGATGAAGCAGGTGGCGGACGCCGTCGTCCTCAGCCAGAGCGCCACCACCCGGCTCGTCACCCGGCTCGAGGACCGCGGCCTGCTGACCCGCCATCTCTGCGGCACCGACCGCCGCGGCATCTACACCGATGTCACCGAGTCCGGTCTGGCCCTGCTCGCCGAGGCACGGCCGACCAATGACACAGCGCTGCGCGAAGCCCTCGACGAGGCAGCCAAGGACCCTGAGCTCGCTTCCCTGGTGCGGGCCGTCGAGGAACTGCGGGTCCCCGCGTAATCTGCGGACCATGAGCGATCTGGACATACGGCCCGCGGTTCTCGACGACATCCCGGCGATCGTGGCGATGCTCGCCGACGACCCGCTGGGCGCGCAGCGCGAATCGCCGGACGACCTCGCCCCGTACACCGCCGCCTTCGAGCGGCTGAGCCAGGACCCGAACCAGATCCAGGCCGTGGCCGTGCGCGCGGACCAGGTCGTCGGGACCCTCCAGCTCACGATCATCCCGGGGCTCGCCCGGCGCGGCTCGACCCGCTCGATCATCGAAGGCGTACGGATCCACGCCGACGAACGCGGCCTCGGTCTGGGCACCCGGCTCATCGAGTGGGCCATCGACGAATCCCGCCGCCAGAAGTGCCAGTTGATCCAGCTGACCTCTGATGTCTCCCGCACCGACGCCCGCCGCTTCTACGAGCGGCTCGGGTTCGAGGCTTCCCATGTAGGTTTCAAACTCCTCCTCTGACCAAGGGAGTTCACCGTGCACCGGATCAGTGAAGAGCAGCGCCGCATCCGGCTCGGCCGCCGCCATCGGCTGGCCCCGTCCGTACGAGCCGACTCACCCGTGGCGGTCGCCGACGCACTCGTCGCGCTGCACGCCACAGATGCCGCGACCGTCTTCCTCTCCGCCTGCGCACGCCTCACCGACCCGAGCGTCCAGGCAGTGGAGCAGTCTCTGTACGAGGACGTGACGCTGGTCCGGCTCCTCTCCATGCGGCGCACGCTCTTCGCGGTCTCCGCCGAACTCGCCCCGTACGTCGACGCCTCCACCGCTCGCGCCATCGCGGTCAAGGAGCGCAGGACACTGCTCAGCCACCTGACGGAGGACGCGAACGGTCTGGACGAGACATGGCTGGCCGAGGCCGAGGAATCGGTGCTCGCCGCCATCGCCACACGTGGCTCCGCCACCGGCAGCCAGCTCTCCACCGACGTGCCGGCACTGAAGACAAAGATCACGGTCTTCCCCGGCAAGAAGTACGAGACGGTGCAGGGCGTCGCAACCCGGGTGATCCGGCTGCTCGCCGCGGACTGCCGCATCCGGCGGGACCGGCCGCGCGGCTCCTGGACCTCCAGCCAGTTCCGCTGGACGGCAAGCGACCCCTGGCCCACGATGTCGCCCACCGAGGCACGGGCCGAACTGGCGCGACGCTGGCTCCAGTCGTACGGACCGGCCACCGAGTCCGACCTCAAGTGGTGGACGGGGTGGAGCCTCGCAGACGTACGCAAGGCATTGGTTGCCGCCGGGGCGGAGGAGGTCGACCTCGCTGAGGGCACCGGTTATGTGGCACCCGGCGACACGGCACCCGAGGAACCCCTGGAACCCTGGGCCGCCCTGCTGCCCGCGCTCGACCCGAGCGCGATGGCTTGGGCCGACCGCCGCTTCCATCTGACCGCGGACCACAGCGCGGCGCTCTTCGACCGCTCGGGCAATGTCGGACCCACGGTCTGGTGGAACGGGCAGATCATCGGCGGCTGGGCCCAGCGCGCGGACGGCGAGATCGTCTGGCGGCTGCTGACGGACCCCGGCTCCGAGGCCTCCGCCGCCGTCGCAGCGGAGGCCTCACGACTGTCGGGCTGGGTGGCCGAAGCCCGGATCACGCCGCGCTTCCGCACCCCGCTGGAGCGGGAGCTGACGGCCTGAAGCGGGCCCGGGACCCCTCTCGCTCCCGTTTCACGTGAAACATCAGCTCCGTCTCACACCCTGAGTCCGCGCCAGCCCTCCTTGTCCACGCCACCCGGAACAGCCGCCCCCGGTTCATACGGCTCACGCGTGAAGACGAACGAGGCCAGATCGAGATGGCTCACCGAGCCGTCCTCGAGCCGCACCACACGCAGCGTCTCCCCCGCGTAGTAACCGTGGAGTCCAGTCCAGGTCCCATCCGCCTCCGCGGCGAAACGCGACCCGCGGCCGGTGCCGGCGAGCGGCTGCAGTTCCAGGCCTCGGTCGGCGACCAGACGCAGCCCGAAGGACTGAGTCCCCCAGTACCAGGGCCCGGTCAGCTCCAGCAGAGCGTGGTCGACCTCCGGCAGCGGCCGCCAGGGCTCGGGGATACGCGGTTCAGCCTCGGCCACGATCCGGAGGAGATCGGCGGCGACGGCCGCGGCGAGCGGCCCCGAGGTGGCGTTGGCAAGCGCGACGGCCGCGATGCCGTCGTCCACGCTCACCCAGAGACCCGCAAGGAAGCCGGGCAAGGAGCCCGTATGCCCGACAAGGGTGCGGCCGTCCTTCCGTACGATCTGCATCCCCAGGCCATAGGTGCTGTCCCACTCCCCGGCCTCGGCAGGCACGGACGGCGTCCTCATCTCCCGCACGGACGCCGCGCTCAGCACGCGCTCGTCGCCCTCGGCCAGGAAAGCGGCAAAGCGGCAGAGGTCGGCCGCGGTCGACCAGAGCTGTCCGGCCGGGGCCATCAGGCCAAGGTCCTCGGAAGGTTCGGGGAGCATCACATCGGCCCAGGGATGCACCGCCCAGCCACCGGCATGCGGGGCCTCGGGCCGCGCGCTCGTACGGCGCAGGCCCAGCGGTTCCAGGATCTCGCTTCGCAGTACGTCCTCCCAGGACGACTTCCGTACCGCCTCGATCAGTGAACCCAGAACCGTATAACCGGGGTTGGAGTAATGGTGGCGCCGCCCGACAGGATGCATCCGCGACTGTTCTCCGAGGACATCGGCGAGTGCGGGGCGCAGCGATCCAGGCGTGCGCTCCCACCACGGCGCCGGGGTCTCCGCGCTCAGGCCGGCGCTGTGACCGAGGAGCTGAGCGATGGTCACATCCCCCACCCCGGTGCCGGGAAGGTGCTGCTCCAGCGGGTCGTTCAGGTCGAGCAGACCTTCGTCCCGCAGCCTCAGCACCAGGACGGCCGTGAAGGTCTTGGTGATGGAGCCGATGCGGTACTGGGTGTCGGCGTCCGGCGCATGTCCGTCGACCGAGCTGCGGGAGCCCGACCACACGAGCTGTCCGTCGCGCTGCACCCCGGCGACGAAGGAGGGCGCGCGCCCTTCGGACTGGGCCACGGCGATGCGATGAAACAGCGCCCGCCGCGTCGCTGGAAGGAGCTCGTCATAAGAGGAGGTCATGAGGCAGGTCTATCTGGGCCGCCTCGTCACGTCGAGCGCATGACGTGACATTACGCGGCGCGCGGACGTGACGACGTCCAGCCCAGTGGCGCCGCTTGCCGCCCGACCGCTGGTCGGGGTACCTACCGGGCCGCCCAGGCTTGCAAAGCGGACCGGCGGTCCGTACGATCCAGCTATACGGACTGTCGGTCCGAATAAGTTCGAATGACCCGTCGCGAGGAACCACCATTACTGGAGGTATCGCCCATCTCGTGACGAGAGGCGATGTCCCGACGCGTCAGGATCGCTGCATCTTCGAGCGGAAACGGAAATCTTGATCATGACCATGCCCATGACGCCTTCCGAGCTGTACCGCCACGGCCTGCAACTGCTACTGGAGAAGGACATCCCCGGCTGGGTGGACCTGTGGGACGACAATGGCGTCCTCGAGTTCCCCTTCGCGCCCGAAGGCTGGCCCAAGCGGCTGGAAGGCAAGACCGCGGTCGGCGACTACATGCGCCACTACCCCGACCACGTCGACCTTCACGACTTCCCCGACGTGAAGATCCACCAGACCACCGACGCCGAGACGATCGTGGTGGAGATGCGCGGGGTCGGCCGCCTGGTCGAGACCGACAGCCCCTTCGACATGACCTACATAGCCGTGGTCACGGTCAAGGACCAGCGCATCACCTCCTACCGCGACTACTGGAACCCCCTGGCCGTTCAGCAGCCCGGCGCCGACTTCGCAGGCGCGAAATGATGAACACCCCCAGCGCCACCCTGGTCATCGGGGCCACCGGCACCACCGGCCGCCGTGTCGCCGCCGGCCTGATCGCCGAGGGCCACCGCGTCAAGGCCGCCGGCCGAAGCGCCACCCCGGTGGAGGGCACACAGGCTGTCCGCTTCGACTGGAACGAGCCCGCGACCTGGGGCGAGGCCATCGACGGCGTCGACCGCGTCTACCTCATCCCGCCCATCGGCTCCTCGGACCCGGCCGAGGCCATGCTGCCCTTCCTCCGCCAGGCCCGCGCAGCCGGCGTGCACCGCGCGGTGCTGCTCAGCTCATCGGCGATCCCCGCAGGCGGTCCGGCAGTGGGACAGGTCCACCAGGCCCTGCCCGGCCTGTTCGAACAGTGGGCGGTGCTGCGGCCCTCCTGGTTCATGCAGAACTTCACCGGCTCCACCCCCCACGCGCGCAGCATCGAAGAAGAGGGCGCCATCATGTCGGCCTCGGGAGACGGCCGCGTCGGGTTCATCGACGCGGAGGACATCGCCGCCGTCGCCGTACGCGCCCTGACCGACGAACAGGCCCCCAACACCGACCTGATCCTCACCGGGCCGCAGACGCTGAGCTACGCCGACGTCGCAGCGACCATCGCCGAGGTCACCGGGCGGCCGGTGGTGCACCGGCAGCTGACATTTGAACAGCTGCGCGACCGCTGGGCGGCCGAGATTCCGCTGGAGTTCGCCACGATGCTGGCCGGCATGGACGTCGCCATCGCCGAAGGGGCCGAGGACCGCACCTCGGACACCGTCCAGCGCCTCACCGGCCGCCCCCCGGGCACCTTCCGCGCCTTCGTCGAAAGGGAGGTGTCTTGAAGCCGCTGATGTTCCACGACGACCCGGCGTTCTGGTTCGAGACCCTGCGCAACCTCGGTCTCGCCGCCTACGGCGGCTCGGACGTCGGCGAAGTCGTGGCCACTGCCTCCCGCGTCACCCCCGGCGACTACGACGGCTGGCACGACGCGTGGCTGTCCACCGCCGAGCGTCTGGAAACCGAGGCGCGTCAGAGCCACCCCATCAGCGCCCGCGACGGACTGCTGCGCGCCTCCAGCTACTACCGGGCGGCCGAATTCTTCCTCCACGGCAACCCCGGTGACCCGCGCATCGACCACGCCTACGAGCGCAGCGTCGCCTGCTTCCGCGACGCCGTCGCCCACTTCACCGACATCACGCCCGTGGAGATCCCCTACCAGGACACCGTCCTGCGCGGCTACTTCTACCGGGCGGCGGGCGAGGGCCCGAAGCCGGCACTGGTGATGCACAACGGATTCGACGGCGCCGCCGAGGAACTGCACTTCTTCGGCGCACTCGGCGGACAGGAACGCGGCTACCACGTCCTGACCTTCGACGGCCCCGGGCAGCCCTCAGCCATCCACCGGGACGGGATGACCTTCCGTCCGGACTGGGAGAACGTGGTCGGTCCCGTCCTGGACTTCCTCACCAAGGAACCGGGCGTCGATCCGGCTCGCATCGCGCTGCTCGGCGTCAGTCTCGGCGGCTACCTCGCGCCCCGCGCGGCGGCCTACGAGCCGCGCCTGGCAGCCGTCGTCGCCGTCGACGGTGTCTTTGACGCCGTCTCCGCTCTGACCGCTCACCTCCCGCTGTCGCACGAAGAAGCCGTCCGGCGCGCGGCAGCCGAGCACGACGAGGAACTGGACCGGATGATCGCCGCCGCCCGCGTCCAGAGCCCGATCATGCGCTGGGCCTTCGACCACGGCCGCTACGTCACAGGGACCTCGACGGACCGGGAGTTCCTGGCCGAGTACGCCCGCTACAACTTCAGGGACGGGAGCGCCGCGAACATCACCTGCCCGGTGCTGGTGTGCGAGGCGGCCAACGACCTGTACTACTCCGCCACCGAGGAATCCGATCCGCGCAAGCTGCACCGGCACCTCACCGCACCGAAGACACTCCTGAGCTTCACCGAGGAAGAAGGCGCCGACGCCCACTGCCACCCGGGCGCCCTCCGTCTTTCGGTAGCGCGCATCTTCGACTGGCTCAACGACACGATCTGACCCGCTTCGCGCCACGCGGACCGCTCGGCTGCCCGCCCCTGCATGCGGGAAGGGCAGCCGGGCGCGAGCCACCACTCACGCGAACCCACCGATACCATTCCGGGGGGCCGGGACAGGCCGTAGACCAAGGAGGACCCGTGGCCCAGCGCACAGAGCGCGCGGACGCCCAACGCAACCGAGAAGCGATCCTGGCTGCCGCCGACGCCCTGTTCGCCCACAGCAGCAGCCCCCACAGCGTGTCGATGGACGACATCGCCGCGGCCGCGGGTGTGGGCAAGGGCACCCTCTTCCGCCGCTTCGGCGACCGTGCCGGCCTGATCGGCGCCGTGATCGCCTCCCGCCTCGAACCCCTGCAGCAAGCCGTGCGAGAAGCACAGGACGCAGGCGAGTCCTCACCGCGGCAGCAGGTGCTGGACCTCCTCAACGCCTCACTGCAGTTCAAGATCGAGAACCGGCGCCTGATGTCGGCCGCGGAGGACGCCGGGCTCAGCAGCCCCTACCAGGCCGAGCACTACGGCTGGTGGCATGAAATCCTTCGCGTGGCACTGGAGCACGTGCCCGGCGTACGCAACGCTGATTTCACCGCGCACGCACTGCTGGCCGCCATCCGTGCCGACCTCGTGGCCCACCTGATCGACGATCAGAAAATGGCACCCGAAGCCCTGCGCTCCGCGCTCGCGGCCTACATCGACAACGTCCTCGGCAACAGCCCCGACGCCACGTGATCGGTGAAGATCAGCGCACTCGGCCGTCGCGGAGCCCTGCGAACGAGGGGACCGCGTGCCGCAGTTCGGGATCGCACACTGCTCCCGGTCAGGTCTGTGCCATGTCCACGAAGCGGGAGTAGTGCCCCTGGAAGGCGACCGTGATCGTTGCCGTCGGGCCGTTACGGTGCTTGGCGACGATCAGGTCCGCCTCGCCCGCGCGCGGTGATTCCTTCTCGTACGCGTCCTCGCGGTGCAGCAGGATGACCATGTCGGCGTCCTGCTCGATTGAGCCTGATTCACGCAGGTCGGAGACCATCGGCTTCTTGTCCGTACGCTGCTCGGGACCACGGTTCAGCTGCGACAGCGCGATCACCGGGAGCTCAAGCTCCTTCGCCAGCAGCTTGAGGTTTCGGGACATGTCCGAGACCTCCTGCTGACGGCTCTCCGCGCGCTTCGAACCACCGGACTGCATCAGCTGCAGATAGTCGATGACGACCAGCTTCAGATCATTGCGCTGCTTGAGGCGTCGGCACTTCGCCCGGATCTCCATCATCGAGAGGTTCGGTGAGTCGTCGATGTAGAGCGGGGCCTGCGACACATCCGGCATGCGGCGCGCGAGCCGGGTCCAGTCGTCGTCCGTCATCGTTCCCGAGCGCATGTGGTGCAGCGCCACTCGTGCCTCGGCGGACAGCAGACGCATCGCGATCTCGTTGCGGCCCATTTCGAGGGAGAAGATCACGCTCGGCAGATTGTTCTTGATGGAACAGGCGCGGGCGAAGTCCAGCGCCAGCGTGGACTTACCCATTGCGGGACGGGCCGCGATGACGATCATCTGGCCCGGGTGCAGGCCATTGGTGAGTGAGTCGAAGTCCGTGAACCCGGTGGGAACACCGGTCATCTCGCCACTGCGTGACCCGATCGCCTCGATCTCGTCGAGCGCGCCCTCCATGATGTCGCCGAGCGGCAGATAGTCCTCGCTCGTGCGCTGCTCGGTGACGGCATAGATCTCGGCCTGGGCGGAGTTGACGATCTCGTCGACATCGCCGTCCGCCGCGTATCCCATCTGCGTGATCTTGGTGCCCGCCTCCACGAGACGACGCAGCACCGCGCGCTCATGGACGATCTCCGCGTAGTACGAGGCGTTGGCCGCGGTCGGGACCGACTGGACCAGGGTGTGCAGGTACGGCGCACCACCGACCCTGGTGATCTCGCCCCGCTTGACCAGTTCGGCGGCGACGGTGATGGGGTCGGCCGGCTCGCCCTTGGCATAGAGGTCGAGGATCGCCGTGTACACGGTCTCGTGAGCCGGCCGGTAGAAGTCATGACCCTTGATGATCTCCACGACATCGGCGATGGCGTCCTTGGACAGGAGCATGCCGCCGAGGACGGACTGCTCCGCGTCCAGGTCCTGCGGAGGCACGCGCTCGAAGCCGGGAGAACCGCCGTCCCAGCCCCCGGTGTCCCTGCCCCGCTCGTGCTGGTCTTCGCGGCCACCACGGCCTTCGCCGCGGCGCTGGCGGGAGACGGGAAGACGGTCGCTGGGACCGCCGTCGGCTGCCCAGGGGTCGTCCAAGGGCTCGGAAATGCTCACCCGGGCCACCTCCTCCCGTCCGCCCCGCGGACCTCGCCGTGCCACTCTTTCTACGGCACGACACTGACAAAACGAACGGCCAGACTCCGCTTCGGGCGCGTCGGGCGACGGTCCACGGTAGGCCCCTCTGCACCGTCAGCCAATCTGGTTATCCACAGGCCGTGTGGACGAAGGTCCAGATGCTGTGGAGAACCCTCCGGAACCTGTGCACGGACCGGGGGACAGCACTGTGGACAAAGTCATAGCCATCCCGGCACGCATGCTTTGACCTGGCCTTTTTCCGTCCACCGGCTGTGGGGGAGAAAAACTTTGCCGACTGGACCAAGATCAGAACAAACGGCACACAGCCGAGCCCCCACGTTGACCGTCAGTAAGGACTGCAGGACAGTTGCATCTCTTACCTGTGGAAGATTAGATTGCCGCCATGACTCAGGCTCCAACGGCACCGAAGGCTCTCCGGCGGCGCCACGACCGAGAGATCGTCGCACTCGCCGTCCCCGCCTTCGGCGCCCTCGTCGCCGAGCCGCTCTTCGTGATGGTCGACAGCGCCATCGTCGGCCATCTCGGCACCCCGCAACTCGCCGGTCTGGGAGTCGCGGCGGCACTGCTCATGACCGCAGTGAGCGTCTTCGTCTTTCTCGCCTACGCCACCACGGCCGCCGTCGCCCGCCGCGTCGGCGCCGGCGATCTCGCCGCCGCAATCCGCCAGGGCGTTGACGGCATCTGGCTCGCGCTGCTTCTCGGCGTCGCCGTTGTCACCGTCGCCCTGCCCACGGCGCCCTGGCTCGTCCATGCTTTCGGGGCCTCCGACACCGCCGCCCCGTACGCCACCACCTACCTCCGGATCTCCAGCCTCGGCATCCCAGCGATGCTGATCGTGCTGGCCGCCACCGGAGTACTGCGCGGCCTCCAGGACACCCGGACGCCGCTGTACGTAGCCATCGGCGGCTTTGCCGCCAACGCTGCGCTCAACGTAGGACTCGTCTACGGCTCCGGCCTCGGCATCGCCGGCTCCGCCTGGGGCACCGTCATCGCACAGGCCGGCATGGCCGCCGCCTATCTGATCGTCGTCGTACGAGGAGCCCGACAGCACGGAGCCTCAGTGCGTCCCGACGCCGTCGGCATACGGGCGAGCGCCCAGGCAGGCGTCCCCCTCCTCGTCCGCACTCTCTCACTGCGTGCCGTCCTGTTGATCGCCACCGCAGTGGCCGCCCGCCTCGGTGACACCGAAATCGCGGCCCATCAGATCGTTCTCTCACTGTGGAGCCTGATGGCTTTCGCGCTCGATGCGATCGCCATCGCCGGACAGGCAATCATCGGCCGCTATCTCGGTGCGGGCGACGCCGAGGGCGCCCGTCAGGCCTGCCGCCGCATGGTGCAGTGGGGCATCGCCTCAGGTGTAGTGCTCGGCATCCTGGTCGTGGTCTCCCGCCCACTCCTCATCCCGCTGTTCAGCAGTGACTCGGGCGTACACGACACCCTTCTCCCGGCCTTGCTGGTCGTCGCCGTCTCCCAGCCGATCGCGGGCGTGGTCTTCATCCTCGACGGCGTACTGATGGGAGCAGGCGACGGCCCCTATCTGGCCGGGGCGATGCTGCTGACCCTGGCGGTCTTCGCGCCGGTGGCCCTGCTCATTCCTGCGCTGGGCGGCGGACTGACCGCTCTGTGGTGGGCCATGACGCTGATGATGACGGTCCGCATGCTGACGCTCTGGCTGCGAGCGCGCTCCGGCCGCTGGATCGTCACCGGCGCGACCCGCTGAACCACAACCCCCTGAGCGTCGATGTTTCACGTGAAACCGGCTGTTTCACGTGAAACCCGCTGACCATGCAGCACGGCACAGCAGAAGGGCTGCACCCCACGGGGTACAGCCCTTCGTACTACTCAGCCGAGCGCAGCGTTACGCGGCGACGACCTCGACGCCGAGCTTCGCGGCGACCTCGGGGTGCAGACGCACGGACACCTGGTGCGAGCCCAGGGTCTTGATCGGCGAACCGAGCTCAACGCGACGCTTGTCGACGTCCGGACCACCGGCGGTCTTGATCGCCGAGGCGATGTCAGCCGGGGTGACGGAGCCGAAGAGACGGCCGGCGTCGCCGGAGCGAACAGCCAGACGCACCTTCACGGCCTCGAGACGGGCCTTGATCTCATTGGCCTGCTCGATCGTCGCGATCTCGTGGATCTTGCGGGCGCGGCGGATCTGCGCCACGTCCTTCTCGCCACCCTTGGTCCAGCGGATCGCGAAACCACGCGGGACCAGGTAGTTGCGAGCGTAGCCGTCCTTGACGTCAACGACGTCGCCGGCAGCACCGAGGCCAGAGACCTCGTGGGTGAGGATGATCTTCATGATTCGGTCACCCTTCCCTTATCGCGCGGTGGACGTGTAGGGCAGCAGCGCCATCTCACGGCTGTTCTTCACGGCCGTGGCGACGTCACGCTGATGCTGCGTGCAGTTGCCGGTGACGCGGCGGGCACGGATCTTGCCGCGGTCGGAAATGAACTTCCGCAGCATGTTC
This sequence comes from Streptomyces sp. NBC_00885, assembly GCF_045207475.1. Taxonomy (NCBI): domain Bacteria; kingdom Bacillati; phylum Actinomycetota; class Actinomycetes; order Kitasatosporales; family Streptomycetaceae; genus Streptomyces; species Streptomyces sp. NBC_00885. Next base: position 4,253,902 of record NZ_CP108796.1, on the reverse strand, counting down.
GTGTCCTTGTAGTCCACGTATACGGTCTTGTCCTTGCAGAAAGCGCAGACCTTCTTCTTCGGCTTGCGCACAGGCGGCTTCGCCATGGTGTATCTCCTGTGTGATCAAGAAGTGGGGTACGAGCAGCCCTTAGAAGGGAGGCTCGTCCGAGTAGCCGCCGCCGGAACCGCCGGAGCTTCCGCCCCAGCTGCCCCCACTGCCCTGCTGCTGGCCGCCGCCGGCCGGCGTGCTGGTGGCCCAGGGGTCGTCGGCGGGTGCACCGCCGCCGCCCTGCTGCTGGCCACCGCCACTGGGACCGCCGCCCCAGTTGCCGCCGCCCTGCTGCTGACCGCCGCCGTAGCCACCCTGGCCACCGCGACCTGTGGTCTTGGTGACCTTGGCCGTGGCGTTCTTGAGGCTGGGGCCGACTTCCTCGACGTCCAGTTCATAGACCGTGCGCTTGACGCCCTCGCGGTCCTCGTAGGACCGCTGCTTCAGCCGGCCCTGCACGACAACGCGCATGCCTCGCTGGAGCGACTCGGCGACGTTCTCCGCCGCCTGACGCCAGACCGAGCAGGTGAGGAAGAGGCTTTCGCCGTCCTTCCACTCATTGGTCTGACGGTCGAAGGTGCGGGGAGTGGACGCGACGCGGAACTTCGCGACCGCCGCACCGGACGGGGTGAAGCGCAGCTCGGGGTCGTCGACGAGATTGCCGACGACCGTGATGACGGTCTCGCCTGCCATGGGTGAACCTCTCGGCGGGATTGCTGCTGGCTGCTTGCTGCTACTCGAAACCCGATGACCTCTGAGCTAGGTGCTCAGTGGGTCTCGGGACGGAGGACCTTGGTCCGGAGGACCGACTCGTTCAGGTTCATCTGGCGGTCGAGCTCCTTGACGACCGCAGGCTCGGCCTGCAGGTCGATCACCGAGTAGATGCCCTCGGGCTTCTTCTTGATCTCGTAAGCGAGACGACGACGGCCCCAGGTGTCGACCTTCTCAACCTTTCCGTTGCCCTCACGGACGACGGAGAGGAAGTTCTCGATCAGCGGGGAGACAGCGCGCTCCTCGAGTTCGGGGTCGAGGATGACCATCACCTCGTAGTGACGCATGTGGAACCCACCTCCTTTGGACTCAGCGGCCACGGTCGTTCCGTGGCAGGAGGGTCGTGATGCGTAAGCAACGGTAGCCGCCGCCACTGACAATCCCGGGGGATCGTCTCTGGCCTGGACAGACACCGGTGCAGACCGTTCAGACTACCCGCAGACGTGCTTCCGGTTGAAATCCGGTGGTCACGGGCCGCACCCTGTACGCATCGGGTGTGCGCGGCGTCACAGTGTGCCGCGTTCCGGACCGCCAGGAGGTGCTTCATGGCACAAACAATGCGACCGAATCCCACAGGCTCTCTCTTCGCCACGGACGGCAAACCCCATCCGCTCCAGGACACCCTGATGGTGGTGACCCTGGTGCTGGGCGCGGTGTCCTTCACGACCGCTCAGTTCGACAACCTTCATATCCTCAGCTCCTGGTCCGGTCTCATCGGAGTTCTCACGGGCGCATACGGCCAGTTCATATCGGCCACGACCCGTGAACGCTTCCTCCTGATCGTCGGACTCGGCGCCTCCGCCTTCGGCTTCTACCTCGCCATGGCAGACGGCGGGCTCTTCGGTGGCTTGATCGGCTACTAGCCCCGTTCTCCCACGGCAACGCGGGGCGTTCCCACGGCCCAGTAGGCTTCGGCGCGAGAGCCGGAGCCCCTGTACCCATGGGGACACACCTGCCGAGGAGCGCCCCGCATGAGCCTGACCCTGAGGACCATCAGCCGAGAGCAGCATCTGGCGTACATCCAGACCCTGCCCTCGGCAAGTCATTGCCAGGTCCCGGCATGGGCTGATGTGAAGACCGAATGGCGGTCGGAGAACCTGGGCTGGTTCGACAGGAGCGGTGAACTGGTGGGCGTGGGTCTGGTGTTGTACCGCCAGCTGCCCAAGATCAAGCGCTACCTCGCGTACCTGCCCGAGGGCCCGGTGATCAATTGGTACGCCCCGAACCTGGACGACTGGCTGCAGCCGATGCTCGCCCACCTCAAGCAGCAGGGTGCCTTCTCCGTGAAGATGGGACCCCCGGTGGTCATCCGCCGCTGGGACGCACCGGCGATCAAGGCCGGCATCCAGGACCCGGACGTGAAGCGCCTGCGCGATGTCGAGGCGACGCACATCGAGCCCCGTGCCTTCGAAGTGGCAGACCGGCTGCGGAAGATGGGCTGGCAGCAGGGCGAGGACGGCGGTGCCGGCTTCGGCGACGTACAACCGCGGTACGTCTATCAGGTGCCGCTGGCGAACCGTTCGCTCGACGATGTCCTCAAGGGCTTCAACCAGCTGTGGCGGCGCAACATCAAGAAGGCCGAGAAGGCCGGCGTCGAGGTCGTCCAGGGTGGTTATGACGACCTGGCCGAGTGGCAGCGGCTGTACGAGATCACTGCTGTGCGCGACCACTTCCGGCCGCGCCCGCTCTCGTACTTCCAGCGCATGTGGACGGTCCTGAACAACGAGGACCCCAACCGCATGCGGCTGTACTTCGCGCGGCACGACGGCGTGAACCTGTCCGCGGCCACCATGCTGGTCGTCGGCGGGCACGTCTGGTACTCCTACGGCGCCTCCGACAACATCGGCCGCGAGGTCCGGCCCTCGAACGCGATGCAGTGGCGGATGCTTCGCGACGCCTACGCGATGGGCGCGACCGTCTACGACCTTCGCGGCATCAGCGACTCACTCGACGAGACCGACCATCTCTTCGGTCTGATCCAGTTCAAGGTCGGCACGGGCGGCGAAGCCGTCGAGTACGTCGGCGAATGGGACTTCCCGCTCAACAAGCTGCTGCACAAGGCGCTCGACATCTACATGTCGCGACGCTGACGATGCGGCCGCCCTCTTCACGGGCGACGCCGTAATCTCGTAGATCTCGCACATACCTCTGATACACCGCAGCCACCAGAAAGGTTCCGGGCCGGCCATGGCGCTCTCCCTCTACGTCGACACCGCGCGCTGGCGGGCGCACCAGAAGTCCGTGATCGACCAGTTCCCCGGCCTCGTACCGGTCTGCAAGGGCAATGGCTACGGCTTCGGACACGAGAGGCTCTCGGAGGAGGCCTCCCGCTTCGGCTCCGACATGCTGGCCGTCGGAACCACCTACGAAGCAGCCCGGATCAAGGACTGGTTCAGCGGCGATCTCCTGGTCCTCACACCCTTCCGCCGGGGTGAGGAGCCGGTTCCGCTGCCCGACCGCGTCATCCGTTCCGTCTCCTCGGTCGACGGTGTGCACGCGCTGGTGGGCGCGCGGGTCGTCATCGAGTGCATGAGCTCCATGAAGCGCCACGGCGTCAGTGAGCAGGACCTGGACCGGCTGCACGCCGCCATCGAGGATGTACGGCTCGAAGGCTTCGCCCTGCATCTGCCGCTCGACCGTACGGACGGCTCCGACGCGGTCGAGGAGGTCATCGGCTGGATGGACCGTCTGCGTGCGGCCCGGCTGCCGCTGCACACCATGTTCGTCAGCCATCTGCGCGCCGAGGAACTGGCCCGACTCCAGCAGCAGTTCCCGCAGACCCGCTTCCGGGCCCGGATCGGCACGCGGCTGTGGCTGGGCGACCACGAGGCGACGGAGTACCGCGGCGCGGTCCTCGACGTCACCCGCGTCGCCAAGGGCGACCGCTTCGGGTACCGCCAGCAGAAGGCCGCATCCGAAGGCTGGCTGGTGGTGGTCGCGGGTGGTACGTCCCACGGCGTCGGCCTGGAGGCGCCGAAAGCCCTGCACGGAGTCATGCCGCGCGCCAAGGGCGTCGCCCGCGCGGGCCTCGCGACCGTCAACCGGAACCTTTCGCCCTTCGTGTGGGCGGGCAAGCAGCGCTGGTTCGCCGAGCCCCCGCACATGCAGGTCTCGATCCTCTTCGTGCCCGCGGACTCCCAGGAGCCCAAGGTGGGCGACGAGCTGGTGGCTCATCTGCGCCACACGACGACCCAGTTCGACCGCCTCGTGGACCGCTAGGCCGTACGAGAGCGGTAGCCCGGGGCCCGGGCCGCCCGAGGCTGCCCTAGGTGTACTGCCCAGGGACGTTGGTCAACCTGGTGATGGGTGGTTTGCCGCTGGTTGCGGTGTGGGGGCGGTGGTGATTGTAGTGATGGAGCCAGGCCGGCAGGGCTTTGCGGCGGGCTGATTCGCTGGAGTAGAAGCGGCCAAGAGCCCAGCCGTCGGCCAGGGTGCGGTGGAAGCGTTCGACCTTGCCATTGGTCTGTGGCCGGTAGGGCCGGGTCTTCTTCGGCGTGATTCCCAGCTCGGTGCAGGCCTGTGTCCAGTGCCGGGAGCGGTAGGCCGAGCCGTTGTCGGTGAGCACCCGCTCGACCCTCACGCCGCGGGCGGCGAACCAGTCGACCGCGCGTCGCAGGACACCGACCGCCGTGGCGGCTTTCTCGTCGTCGCAGATCTCGGCGTAGGCGACCCGGGAATGATCGTCGACGACGGTGTGGACGAACGCGGTGCCCAGCAGCGGTCCGCGGTACTTGTTGCGGGGCCTGTCCGGGGTCGCGGCGCGGTTCCTGCGGCCCTGGACGCGTCCGACGTAGCGCCAGCCGCCGCCGTCGGGAACGTTCCCGAGCTTCTTCACGTCGATGTGGAGCATCGCGCCGGGATGGTCGTGTTCGTAGCGGCGGACCGGCTCGCCGGTGGCGCGGTCGATGTGCGAGAGCCGGTTGATCCGGCACCGGGTCAGGACCGCGTGCACGGTGGAGGCAGGCATGCCGAGCCGTCCGGCGATCTGGACCGGGCCCAGACGCTGCTTCCAGCGCAGGTGCACGATCTTGCGGACCTGCGGCTGCGTGGTTCGGGCAGGACTGCGGTGCGGCCGTGAGGACCGGTCGCCCATGGCCTGGGCACCGGACTCGGCGTAACGGACGGCCCACCGCTTCGCGGTCGGCCAGGACACGTCATAACGCTCGGCCGCACGAGCGACCGGCCACCCGTCATCAACAATCAGACGCGCCAGGCGAAGACGGGCACGAGGAGTCAAAGCAGCGTTAGCGTGAGACACGAAGGCCTCCAGGTTGGCGGAGCGGTTCCTAGACAGCTCCACTCCACAACCGGAGGCCTTCGCCATCTCACAGATTCAGACCGTGTCGTCGCACAAACTCAACCAACCTGCCCGGGCAGTACACCTAGGCCGACGGGGGGGCCTCTCCGGGCGTCTGGGGCTGCGTCCCCCACTCGACCCTGGGTCCATCCACCGCGTGCGCCGCATGCCGCGGCGGATGGGCCGCCCGTCCCACCACGAAGACATCCTCGGCCCCGTCGAGCACGCCGCCCGACGGGTCGTCCGACCCGTCCTGCCGTACGCCGTCCCGCTCCGGCATCAGGATGTCCCGTACGACCACCGCGCACAGATACAGCGTCCCCAGCAGATGCAGGGCGATCGCCAGCTGGTAGCCCTCCGGCGGCAGCCCCTGGTGCTTGGTGCTCGTGGTGTACGCGAGATACATCCAGATGCCCAGGAAGTACATGACCTCGCAGGCCTGCCAGATCAGGAAGTCCCGCCAGCGCGGCCTGGCCAGCGCGGCGAGCGGAATAAGCCACAGTACGTACTGCGGCGAGTAGACCTTGTTCGTGAGGATGAACGCCGCGACGACCAGGAACACGAGTTGCGCGAAGCGTGGCCGCCTGGGCGCCCCGAGCGCCAGCGCCGCGATTCCCACGCAGGCCAGGAGCATCAGCAGCGTCGCGTAGGTGTTCACCGAGTCTACTTCGAGCGGCTCGCCCGTGCGCTGCGTGATGATCAGCCAGAACGAGCCGAAGTCGACCTGCCGCTCCTGGCTGAAGGTGTAGAACTTCTTCCACCCCTCGGGCGCCATCAGCATCACTGGCAGGTTCACAACCAGCCAGGCGCCTGCCGCGCCGAGAGCCGCCGTGGCGAACTCCCGCCATTTACCGGCCCTCCAGCACAGCAGCAGCAGCGGACCCAGCAGCAGTGCGGGATAGAGCTTGGCAGCGGTGGCCAGCCCGATGAGGATGCCGAAGGCCAGTGCCCGGCCCCGTGACCACATCAGCATCGCGGCGGCCGTGAGGGCCACCGCCAGCAGGTCCCAGTTGATGGTTGCGGTGAGCGCGAAGGCGGGCGCCAGAGCCAGCAGCAGGGCGTCCCAGGGGCGGTGGCGGTGGGTGCGGGCCACACAGACGGCGATGACCACGGTGCAGATCATCAGCATGCCCGCATTGACCATCCAGTACGTCTGCTCCTGGTTCTGAATGGAGCCGCCGGCCAGATTGAGCCACGAGGCGACCTGCATGAACAGCCCCGTCAGGACGGGGTACTCGAGGTATTGCATGTCGCCGGGCAGCCGGTCGAAGTACGGAATGAGCCCTTCGGAGAAACCACGCCCCACGTAGAGGTGCGGAATGTCGGAGTAGCAGGCGTGCGTGTACTGGGAACTGGCTCCCCTGAACCAGGCCCAGTTGTAACACGGCATCTTCTGCACCATGCCCAGCGCAAACATCCCGATGGCCACCAGCGCGACGACGCGTACGGGCGTGAACCAGCCACCGCTGCCGCGCAGGGCGAAGCGGCCTGCCGGACCGCCGATCAGCTCGCTGCCGGACGTGGCGACGGAGTCCCGCCGCGTGGGCCGTACGTCCGGCCGCTGCGTCCGGTCCTGGTTCACGCTCGTCTCTTCTGCGCTGGGCATGCTGCACATCCTGCCGTACGAAGTCGGGGACACGGCCAGGGCCGCCGCACCCGGTACGCACATGCTGTGCGTACCGGGTGCGGCGGCCCTTGCGTTACTGGGAGCCGATCACGGGCCGCTACCCCGAGCCTCCGATGAAGCCTCCGTTGCCGTTGCCGCCGTTGCCGTTAGTGCCTGGCGATGATGTCGACGGACTGATCGTCGGCGTGCTGGTGGGATCGGTGGTGCTTCCGCCGTTGCCGCCATTGCCACCTGTGGTGCCGCAGGTGAAGTCCCGCCATGGATCGCAGGACTGGCTCGGGCTGGGCTTTCCGGACGGGAAGCCGGACGGCGTGTTCGACGGCGTCGAGGACGGGGTGCCGGAGGGGGTGGCGGTCGGCGACGGCGGCGGGCTGGAGGCGCCGCCGCCCCAGACGGCCTCACCGTCGATGGACTCCGGCTCGGGGAAGGTCTCGAACGGCTGACCCTTGAGCGCATCCGACATGTACGTCTGCCAGATCTCGGACGGGAAGGACGCACCGTGGATCTTGTCCTGACCGCCGGTGCCGTACATCTCGAGGAACTTGCGCTTCTTGTTCTTCTCGTTGTCGTCGAGGCGGTACATGTCGATCGCGGTCGACAGCTGGGGCGTGTAGCCCACGAACCAAGCCGACTTGTTGCCGTCGGTCGTACCGGTCTTGCCCGCGACCTCACGGCCGGGAATCCGGGCGTTCCTACCGGTGCCCTCGGGCTCGTCGACGACGGACCTGAGCACGTCGGTCACATTGCTCGCGACAGCGGTGGTGAAGCGCTGCTTGGGCTTCACCTCGTGCTCGTAGACCGTCCCCTTCTCGTTTTCGACGCGGGTGACGGAGAACGGGTCGTTCTGCTTGCCGTTCGCTGCGAAGGTCGCGTAGGCACCGGCCATGCGGATGGCGCTCGGGGAGGAAATACCGATCGAGAAGGACGGGACATTCGACTTGTTCAGGCTGGACTCGAGCAGACCCGCGTCGACGGCCGCCTGCCTGACCGTCTTGATACCGATGTCCATGCCCAGCTGCACGAAAGGCGAGTTCGCGGAGTGGACCATGGCTTCACGCAGGTCGATGTCGCCGTACGACTCACCGCCGTCGTTGGTCTGGAGCCACTCCTGCTGCTTCTCGTTCCGCCAGACGGAACCGTCGTAGTCCTTGATCTTGAGTTTGTTCTTGCCGCTGTACTTGCTCTTGTCGGGGTCGACGATATGGCGCTCGGACGTGCCCTGTTCCTCCTGCAGCTTGGGGTCGCGCACGCCGTCCCGCATGGCCGCGGCAAGGACGAACGGCTTGAAGGTCGATCCGACCTGGGCACCGGTCTCGTTGGCGTTGTTGGTGAAGTGCTTGGTCGCGTCCTCACCGCCGTAGATCGCAACGATCGCTCCGGTCTCCGGATCGACGGAGGCACCACCGAACTGGACGTGGGTGTCCGTGTCCGGGCGCTTCTTTGGCTTGATGTTGGCGTCCTGGACCTTCTTGACCGCGGCCTTGAGCTTGTCGACCTTGTCCTTTTCGAAGGTCGTGCGGATCGTGTAACCGCCCTGGGAGAGCATGTTGGCGTCGATGTTTTGGTCGTTGTTGTTGAGGAAGTACGACTTGGCGAGGTCCACCAGATATCCGACCTGGCCGCCGAGCTGGGCCTTCTTCGTGGGCTTGTTCGGCATCGGGAAGGCAGTGGGCTTGGGCCGCTTCTCAGGCGGAAGGCGGCGGTCCTTCACCATCTCGTCGAGGATCCAGTTCCAGCGTTCTACGGCCCTGGCCTTGTTGGCATCAGCTGTCGCAGCAGGGTCGATGTCCGTCGAGCCGGCCGGGTCGTAGTAGGTGGCGCCCTTGAGAAGCGAGGCAAGGAATGCGCACTGCCCGGCGTCGAGTTTCTTGGCGTCAACTCCGTAGTACGTACGTGCGGCGGCCTGGATGCCGTAGGCGCCACGTCCGTAATACGAGGTGTTCAGGTAGCCGGCCATGATTTCCGGCTTCTCCAGGTCCGTGCCGACCCTGATGGAGATGAACAGCTCCTTGAACTTGCGGGTCAGGGTCTGGGACTGGTCGCCCAGCATGGCGTTCTTCACATACTGCTGGGTGATCGTGGAGCCGCCCTGGGTCTGCCCGCCCGTGGCCATGTTCTTCAGGGCCCGCGCGATGCCCATCGGGTCGATGCCCGAGTCATTCTCGAATGTCTTGTTCTCCGCCGAGATCACCGCGTCCTGCATGTCCTTGGGGATCTGCTCGATGGGGATGATCTGGCGATTGATCTCACCGCCAGTGGCGGCCATCTGCGAGCCGTCGGCCCAGAGGTAGACGTTGTTCTGCGCCTTGGCGGTCAACTGCGGGTCCGGGATCTCCACCATGGCGTACGCGATGGTCGCCGCCGCCATCAGGCTTCCGACGAAGCCCAGGGTGAGCCCGGTCACCAGCTTCCACGACGGCACCCACCGTCGCCATCCGTACTTGTTGTGGCGCGGATAGTCGATCAGGCGCTTCTTGGAGGGCCGTCCGCCACGACCGCGGCCCGGACCGTCATACCCCCCACCGCCTCCGCCGCGGCGTCCGCCGCCCCGGCCTCCATGACCGGCGCCCGGGCCTTCGTCGACGCGCCTGCGGCTGCCACCGCGCTGCGCGGCCCGGCGGGCCTCGGCCCGGCTGCCGTACGGACGCTCCTCGCCGTACGAAGCGGAAGGTGATCCCGAAGTGGAACCCCGGGACGGGGCTGCGCGGCGGCCGGGGGGCTGCTGGGCAGCGCGCCTGGACCCGGCACGCCCGCCACCCTGCGGCTGCGGCGGTTTGCGTCGGTGCTCGCTCATCGAACGACTACTCCTCGGGCAGGCGAGACGCCTGGAAGCGGCTGTTGAGTTCCGGTCCCCCCGAAATGAATACGGACCAGCCCCGCGAAGGGCTCATCCGCTGTGCATCCACGACGAGGACGCACACAGGCGTCACATGGTTCCCGGCGGTCTGCATGGCGCACATGGCGCACAGACTACGCACGGTCAAAACCCACTCAGCGCCAAAGTTCCGCCCAAATCAGGCATATCGCCGCCTATGAATTGAGGATGTGACGCCGTTCACCATGGCCCCTCTTGTCGCAGGAGGAACGCCGTTCTATCGTGCTGATGTATCGAGTCGATACATCAGCACGGCATAGGCGACCGGGACGGCGAGGGAGGTAACGGTGAGCAGACGCTCCGGCATCCTTGAGTTCGCCGTGCTCGGTCTGCTCCGTGAGGCCCCGATGCACGGGTATGAGCTGCGGAAACGGCTCAACACCTCGCTGGGAGTCTTCCGGGCCTTCAGTTACGGGACGCTCTACCCCTGCCTCAAGACGCTGGTTGCCAACGGCTGGTTGATCGAGGAGCCGGGAAGCGCTCCCGAAGACGCGCTCGCCGCCTCACTCGCAGGGCGCCGAGCCAAGATCGTCTACCGGTTGACGGCAGAAGGTAAGGAGCACTTCGAGGAACTGCTCTCGCATACCGGCCCGGACACCTGGGAGGACGAGCACTTCGCGGCTCGTTTCGCCTTCTTCGGGCAGACGGAGCGCGAGGTGCGGATGCGGGTGCTCGAGGGCCGCCGCAGTCGGCTGGAGGAGCGCCTGGAGAAGATGCGCGCCTCGCTGGCACGCACCCGCGAGCGCCTCGACGACTACACGCTTGAGCTGCAGCGACACGGAATGGAATCCGTGGAGCGCGAGGTGCGCTGGCTGAACGAGCTCATTGAGAGCGAGCGAGCGGGGCGGGATCAGCGACAGCCCGCCCCCGAGAGCTCAGCTCAGCAGGACAACACATCTGGAGAGACGGGCGGCCTGCCCCGGCACAGGGGTGCCGAGTCCTCGGGGGGCACACCCCCCGGAGGCTCCACCTCGCCGGATCCGTCCGACGACACCGCCAAGTGAAGCGCTGCGATCCGCAGGGTTTCATCCGGAATACCGAGATCACACAGGGAGCAACCGGAATGGGTTCGGTTCGCGTAGCCATCGTCGGCGTGGGCAACTGCGCCGCCTCGCTGGTGCAGGGCGTCGAGTTCTACAAGGACGCCGACCCGGCCGGCAAGGTGCCGGGTCTGATGCACGTCCAATTCGGCGAGTACCACGTCTCTGACGTCGAGTTCGTGGCCGCCTTCGACGTGGACGCCAAGAAGGTCGGCCTCGACCTGGCGGACGCCATCGGCGCCAGCGAGAACAACACCATCAAGATCTGCGACGTGCCGAACACCGGCGTCACCGTGCAGCGCGGACACACCCTGGACGGCCTGGGCAAGTACTACCGCCAGACCATCGAGGAGTCCGCCGAGGCCCCGGTCGACATCGTCCAGATCCTCAAGGACAAGCAGGTCGACGTTCTGGTCTGCTACCTGCCCGTCGGCTCCGAGGACGCTGCGAAGTACTACGCGCAGTGCGCCATCGACGCCAAGGTCGCGTTCGTCAACGCCCTCCCGGTCTTCATCGCCGGCACCAAGGAGTGGGCGGACAAGTTCACCGAGGCGGGCGTCCCGATCGTCGGCGACGACATCAAGTCCCAGGTCGGCGCCACCATCACGCACCGCGTGATGGCCAAGCTCTTCGAGGACCGGGGCGTCATCCTGGACCGCACGATGCAGCTGAACGTCGGCGGCAACATGGACTTCAAGAACATGCTCGAGCGTGAGCGCCTTGAGTCCAAGAAGATCTCCAAGACGCAGGCTGTCACCTCGCAGATCCGTGACCGCGAGATGGGCGAGGACAACGTCCACATCGGTCCGTCGGACTACGTGGCCTGGCTCGACGACCGCAAGTGGGCGTACGTGCGCCTCGAGGGCCGTGCCTTCGGCGAGGTGCCCCTGAACCTCGAGTACAAGCTCGAGGTCTGGGACTCCCCGAACTCCGCGGGCATCATCATCGACGCCGTGCGCGCCGCGAAGATCGCCAAGGACCGCGGCATCGGCGGCCCGATCCTCTCCGCGTCCTCGTACTTCATGAAGTCCCCGCCGGTCCAGTACTTCGACGACGAGGCCCGCGAGAACGTCGAGAAGTTCATCAAGGGCGAGGTCGAGCGCTAAGCGTTCAGCTGATCGTCTGCCGAGGGTCCCCGGGTAATCCGCCCGGGGACCCTCGGCGTGTGTGACGCTTGATCGCATGCCCGTCGTACGTGATCTGCGCGTACTCCTGCGCCTTGACGACTTTCGCCGGCTGCTGACGGTCCGGCTGCTGTCCCAGTCGGCCGACGGCGTCTATCAAGTCGCGCTTGCCACGTACGTGGTGTTCTCCCCGGAGAAACAGACGTCGCCGGCTGCCATCGCCTCGGCCATGGCGGTGCTGCTGCTGCCGTACTCCGTGATCGGCCCGTTCGCGGGCGTCCTGCTGGACCGCTGGCAGCGCAGGCAGGTCTTCCTGTACGGGAATCTCCTGCGAGCGCTCCTCGCGAGCGGCACCGCTGTGCTGATCCTCCTCTCCGTACCCGACTGGCTCTTCTACGCCTCGGCCCTCTCCGTCACAGCCGTCAATCGTTTTGTGCTGGCCGGTATCTCCGCGGCGCTGCCGCGGGTCGTCGACGCGGACCGACTCGTCATGGCCAACTCCCTCTCACCGACAGCGGGCACACTCGCGGCGACCGCGGGCGGCGGACTCGCCTTCGCGGTACGCCTGGTGTCCGAGGACTCCGATGCGGCAGTCGTGATGCTCGGCGCTGTGCTCTATCTCTGCTCGGCGCTTGCCTCACTGCGGATGGCGCGTGAACTTCTCGGCCCCGACCCGCAGTTGGTCCAGCCCCGCCTGGGTGCCGCGCTGGCGTCGACGGCACGCGGTCTGGCGGGCGGGCTCCGGCATCTGGCCGAGCGCCGCGCTGCCGCCCGGGTGCTGTTCGCGATGACTCTGATGCGCTTCTGCTACGGCGCCCTGACCGTCATGGTGCTCATGCTGTGCCGGTACGCCTGGTACGCGAACGAGTCGGACGGCCTGGCCCTGCTCGGTGTGGCCATCCTCATCTCGGGCGCCGGATTCTTCGCAGCGGCGGTGGTGACTCCGTATGCCGTCGGCCGACTCGGCCAGTTCGGCTGGGTGGTGGCGTGCGCGGGAGTGGCAGCCGTCCTCGAACCGGCCCTGGGGCTGCCGTTCGAGCCCGCGCCGATACTGGTCGCCGCGTTCATCCTGGGGCTCATCACCCAGGGCGCGAAGATCGCGACGGACACGGTGATCCAGACGTCCGTGGACGACGCCTACCGCGGCCGGGTGTTCTCCCTGTACGACGTGCTGTTCAACGTCGCCTTCGTGGGCGCTGCTGCGATCGCCGCACTGATGCTGCCCCCTGACGGCCGGTCGGTTCAGTTGGTGGTCGTGGTGGCGGTCATCTATGCGGCGGTGGCGGCAACGATGGCCCGTTGGAGGCATGTCGGCGCGGTGATATAGCGTGCCCGCGTCAAAGATCGACGCACACGCCAATCGGGGGACTCCCACATGACCTATCCGCCGCAGCAGGGCCCAGGCTCCTACGGACAGCCTGACCCGTACGCACAGCAGCCTCAGCAGCCGTACCCGCCGCAGCCCGGCTACGGATATCCGCAGCAGCAGCCCCACCCGCAGCAGCCTCAGGCGGGATACGGGTACCCCCAGCAGCAGCCGACGCAGCCTTACCCGCCGCAGCAGCAGTGGGGGGCGCCGCCGCCCCCGGCGCCCTCGTCCGGACGCCGGGGCCTCGGCATCAAGAACATCCTGAAGATCATCGGCGTCGTCATCGCCCTCATAGTCTTCGCGATCGTCTACTTCACGAGCCAGGACGACGCCGAAAACGCGGAGGTCGGCGACTGCATGCACAACAGCGGCTCCACGATCACTCCCGATCTCGAGGTCGTGAAGTGCGGTGACGCGAAGGCCGATTACAAGGTGGTCGAGGTTCACGCCGACACAACCGACCGAAAGCTCTGCGAGGGCAAGTCGGACGTCGGCTACTTCGAGCAGACGCGCGGCGGCCGACGCAGCTCGGGCAAGCAGTTTGTGCTCTGCCTGAACGAGATCAAGAAGTAGTCGCCGAAGCACCCACAGACGCCGAGGGGCGATGTTTCACGTGAAACATCACCCCTCGCTCCTCGATCGGTGCCATGTTTCACGTGAAACATGGCACCGATTCAGGCTCAGCGCGCACGCTCGGCCTCCGTCGCCCACCATTCCTTCAGCGCTGCGACCGCCGCATCATGCTCCATCGGCCCGTTCTCCAGGCGCAGCTCCAGCAGGAACGCGTATGCCTTGCCGATCACGGGACCGGGACCAACACCCAGGATCTCCTGGATCTGGTTGCCGTCCAGATCGGGCCGGATCGCGTCCAGCTCCTCCTGCTCCTTCAGCTGCGCAATGCGCTCCTCAAGCCCGTCATAGGCCCGGGACAGGGCACTCGCCTTGCGCTTATTGCGCGTGGTGCAGTCGGAGCGGGTCAGCTTGTGGAGCCGGTCCAGCAGCGGCCCTGCGTCGCGTACGTACCGGCGCACCGCCGAGTCGGTCCACTCGCCGGTCCCGTAGCCGTGGAACCGCAGATGCAGTTCCACGAGCCGTGAGACGTCCTTGACCATGTCGTTGGAGTACTTGAGAGCACTCATCCGCTTCTTGGTCATCTTCGCGCCCACCACCTCGTGGTGATGGAAGGAAACCCTGCCGTCTGGCTCGAAACGCCGGGTGCGCGGCTTTCCGATGTCGTGCAGCAGCGCGGCCAGCCGCAGGACCAGATCCGGGCCGTTCTCCTCCAGGTCGATGGCTTGCTCCAGGACGATCAGAGAGTGCTCGTACACATCCTTGTGCCGGTGGTGCTCATCACTCTCCAGCCGCAGCGCCGGCAGCTCGGGCAGCACATGGTCGGCCAGGCCGGAGTCGACGAGCAGCCCCAGCCCCTTGCGCGGATGGGTGGAGAGGATCAGCTTGTTCAGCTCGTCGCGCACGCGTTCGGCGGAGACGATCTCGATGCGGTCCGCCATCCCCTTCATCGCGGCGACGACGTCGGGCGCGACCTCGAAGTCCAGCTGCGCGGCAAAGCGAGCGGCCCGCATCATGCGCAGCGGATCGTCGGAGAAGGACTCCTCGGGGGTACCGGGAGTCCTCAGGACGCGCTCGGAGAGATCCTCCAGGCCTCCGTGCGGATCGATGAACTCCTTCTCCGGCAGCGCCACGGCCATCGCGTTCACGCTGAAATCGCGCCGTACGAGGTCTTCCTCGATCGAGTCGCCGTACGACACCTCGGGCTTGCGTGACGTCCTGTCGTACGCCTCGGAGCGGTACGTGGTGACCTCGATCTGGTAGCCCTGCTTCTGGCAGCCGACCGTGCCGAAGGCGATCCCGACTTCCCACACCGTGTCGGCCCACGGCCGGATGATCTTGAGTACGTCCTCGGGACGGGCGTCGGTCGTGAAATCCAGGTCATTGCCGAGCCGGCCGAGCAGCGCATCCCGGACCGAGCCGCCGACCAGGGCAAGACTGAACCCGGCCTCCTTGAAGCGGCGGGCAAGGTCGTCGGCGACAGGGGACACCCGCAGCAGTTCGCTCACCGCGCGGCGCTGCACCTGACTCAGTGCAGTGGGGTTGTCTTCATTGGCGTTCGGCACAACAGAAAAGGGTACGTGCCCCGGCCGGCCGGAGCGTCCCTGTTTATTGCCGCCCGAAGGCCCATCCGATCTTGTGGGGCACTCCGCGGCACTTCGACACGGCGCACCTCGTTACCATGCGTGGACGCAGGAACCGAGAACCACCACCGGCAGCAGACGACAAGGGACGGGCGAGCGCGTGGCCGAGGCGGCAGACTTCCAGGGGATGAGTCCCTCTCCTGCCCGCCGGTGGCTGCGGCGCACAGCCTCCCTGCTCCTGGGCGCACCGCTTGTGGCCGGACTGCTGTGCGGTCCCGTCACACCGGCCGCACAGGCCGCCGAGAGCGCCTCCGGGTCCCACGGCGTCGATGTGTCTCTCGACACTCTTACGCCGGCCACCCCCGGCAAGACCGACACGCTCGCGATCTCCGGCACCGTGATCAACAAGGGCAAGCAGACCGTCACCGACGCCGAGATCGATCTACGGGTCGGACCTGTGCTGTCCGGCAGGATCGCCGTCGACCGCGCCGCCGAGCGGACCGGCAATACGACGGACCTCGATGCTTCAAAGGTCGACGCCAAATACACGATCAAGATGCCGAAGCTCGTCTCCGGCGTCGGCAGGGACTTCACACTCCATGTCCCGGTCAAAGAGCTGAACCTCGACGACGACGGTGTCTACCAGCTCGGTGTGTACCTCTCGGGTCAGACGGCGGCCCAGCCGTTCGAGCAGGTTTTGGGCGTTGAGCGGACCTTCCTGCCCTGGCAGCCCGACGCGAGCGAGAAGAAGACCCAGTTCACCTATCTCTGGCCGCTGATCTCCTCGACCCATCTCACCTCGGAGACCGGATCGGACGAGCAGCAGACCCCGGTCTTCGAGGACGAGACGCTGGCCACGGAGCTTGCACCGGGCGGCAGGCTGGAGCAGCTCGTCTCTCTGGGCAGCCAGCTGCCCGTCACCTGGGTCATCGATCCGGACCTGCTGGCCACAGTCGATGCGATGACCAGGAGCTACCAGGTCAAGAGCGGGAACACCACCGTCGCGGGCAAGAACCAGGCGCTCGCCAAGCGCTGGCTGAGTTCCGTCGAGGCCGCCGTCCGGGGCAGCAAGGTCGTCGCCCTGCCGTTCGCCGACCCGGATCTGGCGTCTCTGGCACACCGGGGCAAGAACGTCTCCGGATCCCTGAGCCATCTGCAGCCGGCCACCGAAGTCGCCGAGACGACCGTCGAGACGATCATCCATGTGAAGCCGTCCACCGACTTCGCCTGGCCCGTAGACGGCGCGATCGACTCGTCGATCGTGGATGTAGCCACCTCGGCAGGCGCCCACAAGGTGATCGCCCGAAGCGACAGCCTGAGCGACAACCTGTCGTACACGCCCACCGCCGCACGCCCGATCGGCGGCGGAACAACGGCCGTGGTCGCCGACACGCGGCTCTCCATCGCGTTCCAGGGCGACATGATCAAGACGGAGAACTCCACGCTCGCAGTCCAGGAGTTCCTCGCCCAGACGCTGGCGCTGACCCTTCAGGACACGGACAAGCAGCGGAGCATCGTCGTAGCCCCGCAGCGCCAGCCGACCGCGTCCCAGGCGCAGACCATGGCACGCGCACTGAAGGCACTGGACGCTCAGCGCTGGACTCAGCCGCTCGATCTGATCGCGGCGGCGGGTGCTGCCCCCGACGCCGATGCCACGACCGAGCTGCCCGCCACGTCCCGCTACCCCGATCGGCTGCGCAAGCACGAGTTGCCGCTCCAGGCGTTCCAGGACATCCGGGCCACGCAGAACACCCTCGACAACTTCAAGGTCATCCTCACCGCGAAGGACCGGGTGGAGACCCCCTTCGGCAGGGCCATCGACCGCGAGATGTCCACATCGTGGCGCGGCAACCGGGTGGAGGCCCAGCTGTACCGCGACAAGGTGCAGGGCTATCTGCTGAGCCTCACCGACGAGGTACAGCTCGTCGAGAAGTCACTCATCACGCTCTCGGGGCGCAGTGCGACGATTCCGGTCACGGTGCAGAACCGGCTGGTCCAGGGGATCGACCATCTGGTGCTGCGGCTCAGGTCGGAGAATCCCACCCGCCTGAACCTCGACGACGACAAGGGCGTCGCAGAGCAGCCGATCAAGGTCGAGGGCGGCCACAGCCAGTCGGTGAAGTTCGCCGCGGCGGCCAACGCCAACGGTCCGGTGCAGATGAGGGCACAACTCTTCACCGAGGACGGCAAGCCGTACGGCGACCCCATGATGTTCACGGTGAAGGTCTCCGAGGTCACCCCCACTGTGATGCTCGTCATCGCCGGCGGGGTCCTGCTGCTCGTCCTCGCAGGGGTCAGGATGTACAGCCAGCGCAAGCGCGCCGCTGCCCGCCAGGCGGCCGCGGAGGGCGCGGAGGGACCCCAGGCTGCCGACGACCCGGAGGAATCGGCAGACGCGGACCACGCGGACCACACGGACGGCACAAAGGGCTCGGGCGAAGACATCGAGAGCCCAGATCCCGGGCAGCCGAGTGACCCGACACCGGACACCGGACCCGAAAGCGGTGACCCGTCGGGCGCGGGTGAGAAAGTGGACCGTTGAGCGATGTCGTGGCCGGTCGGCCGGGGACGATGAGGTGGGGTGGCAATGAACGCGCCGTACGACGGTGACCGCGGTCAGGGCGCGGGCGGAGACCCGGCAGCCCAGGGTCCTCCGCCGCCCCAGCCCGCCCCGGACCCGTATGCACAGGACCCGTACCTCCAGGACGCCTACGCCCCCGATCCGTACCGGGCACATGACCTGTCCGCGCAGGACCCGGTGGCCGAGGCCCTCTACGACCGCGCCTCGCACCCGCCACCGCCCCCCGGCGCCTACCAGGAGCCCCAGCCGCTCTACCAGCAGCCGCCCAGCCCCCAGTACGCTCCGGACCCCCGTATCTGGGCGCAGACCCCGCCGCCCGAGCCCTCCGGTCCCTCCCGCCACCTGCCGTACGGGGACGACGCCAGGACCACCCAGTTCACGGGTGTGGACGACCTGGTGACCCGGGCCGGTGAGGAGGAGCCCGAGCCCGACGCCTTCGCCCACCTCTTCCGGGACCAGCAGAACTCGGGCGGGCCGGCTCCGGACCCCGAACCGAGCCCTGCGGCACCCGCGCCCAGGAAGCCCGGCGGCAGAGCCTCCAGCCTGCTGAAGTCCAGTGCGGTGATGGCGGCCGGCACGCTGGTCTCCCGCCTCACCGGTTTTGTACGCAGCCTGGTGATCACGGCGGCTCTCGGTGCCGCTCTCCTCGGCGACACCTTCACCGTCGCCTACACCCTGCCGACGATGATCTACATCCTCACCGTCGGCGGCGGCCTCAATTCCGTCTTCGTCCCGCAGCTGGTGCGCGCGATGAAGAACGACGAGGACGGCGGAGAGGCGTACGCCAACCGTCTGCTGACGCTCGTCATGGTGTCGCTCGCCGCCATCGTCGCCGTCGCGGTCTTCGCAGCCCCGCTGCTGATCCAGCTGATGTCGGACACCATCGCCGGCAACGAGGCGGCCAACAGCGTCGCTGTCACCTTCGCCCGCTACTGCCTGCCCACGATCTTCTTCATGGGCGTACATGTGGTCATGGGCCAAATCCTCAACGCCCGCGGCAAGTTCGGCGCGATGATGTGGACCCCGGTCCTGAACAACATCGTCATGATCACCACGTTCGGCCTCTTCATCTGGGTGTACGGCACCTCCGCCGAGTCGAACATGGGTGTCCAGTCGATCCCGCCGGAGGGTGTCCGACTGCTGGGTATCGGCACCTTGCTCGGCCTTGCCGTCCAGGCTCTCGCGATGATCCCGTACCTGAGGGAGACCGGATTCAGGTTCCGTCCGCGCTTCGACTGGAAGGGCCACGGCCTCGGCAAGACCGTCAAGCTCGCAAAGTGGACGGTGCTGTTCGTCCTCGCGAACCAGGCGGGCGTGCTGGTCGTCACCCAGCTCGCCACCGCTGCCGGTGAGACCTCCGGCAGGCAGGGCGCGGGCTTCATCGCCTACACCAATGCACAGTTGATCTGGGGCATGCCGCAGGCCATCATCACCGTTTCTGTGATGGCCGCCCTGCTGCCCCGCATCTCTCGGGCCGCCCACGACAACGACCCGGGTGCCGTACGTGACGACATCTCCCAGGGGCTGCGCAACTCGGCGGTCGCGATCGTCCCCGTCGCCTTCGCCTTCCTGGCGCTCGGCGTTCCGATGTCTACGCTGCTGTTCTCCTCGAGCGGCCTTGAGGCCGCCCGGGGCATGGGCTTCATCCTTATGGCTTTCGGCCTCGGTCTGATCCCGTACTCCGTGCAGTACGTCGTGCTGCGTGGCTTCTACGCGTACGAGGACACCCGCACGCCCTTCTACAACACGGTCATCGTCGCCGCGGTCAATGCGGCCGCCTCGGCGCTCTGTTACGTGCTCCTGCCCGCCCAGTGGGCCGTGGTCGGCATGGGTGCCTCCTACGGACTCGCCTACGCCGTCGGCGTGGGCATCGCCTGGCGCCGGCTGAAGAACCGCCTCGGCGGCGATCTGGACGGCGCCCATGTCATGCGTACGTACGCACGTCTGTGCATGGCTTCCGTCCCCGCCGCTGCGGCCGGAGGAGCGGTCGCCTACTTCGTCCTCAGGGGGCTGGGTAGCGGGGCCCTGAGTTCGCTCGTCGCGCTGCTCGGCGGTGGGATCGTGCTGCTGGGCGTCTTCTTCGTCGCTGCGAAGCGGATGCGTATCGACGAACTGAACGCCATGGTCGGCATGGTGCGCGGGCGCCTCGGACGCTAAGAGCGCGCCGTCCCGCACAACCATCGTCGGCCGCCGTGTGTCGTGCATAGCGGCCGACTGTGGGCACAATTGGCATGGCTGTTGGATATGCGCAACGGATGGGGAGGCAGGAACGACGGTGGCGGAACGTAGCACGGCTGCCGTCGACGTGGCCGACAACAGCGGAGATGATCCGCTGACCGCGAAGGCGGGCAAGGCCACGACCGACGGGGCGGCGGAATCCCAGGACACGGCGGAGAAGACCGCACCGGACACGGGCAGCGAACGGCAGGGCACCGAACCCACCATCGCCACGCCCGAACTGCACAGTGGTCACAAGCTCGCCAGACGCTACCGGCTCGAGGAGTGCGTCACCCGTCTGGACGGTTTCAGCAGCTGGCGTGCGGTCGACGAGAAACTGCGCCGCGCCGTCGGCGTGCATCTCCTCCCCGCCGACCACCCGCGGGCCCGCTCCGTACTCGCGGCGGCCCGCTCCTCGGCACTTCTCGGCGACCCGCGCTTCGTACAGGTCCTCGACGCCGTCGAGGAGAACGACCTCGTCTATGTCGTCCATGAGTGGCTTCCTGACGCGACGGAGCTCACCGCTCTGCTCGCCATGGGGCCCATGGAGCCGCACGACGCCTACCAGCTCGTCGACCAGCTGTCCCAGGCCATGGCCGCGGCGCACCGTGAGGGGCTGGCCCACCTCCGGCTCACCCCGGGAGCGGTACTGCGGAGCTCGACCGGGCAGTACCGGATCCGCGGCCTCGCCGTGAATGCGGCCTTGCGCGGAATCACCGCCGACGGACCGCAGCGCGCCGACACCGAAGCCATCGGCGCCCTGTTGTACGCGGCGCTGACCCAGCGGTGGCCGTACGAGAACGACGCGTACGGTCTCTCCGGGCTGCCCAAGGGCGTCGGGCTCATCGCTCCCGACCAGGTGCGGGCCGGCGTGCACCGCGGGCTCTCCGAGCTCGCCATGCGCGCTCTGGTCAACGACGGCGCCACGGCCTCCCGCCAGGAGCCGCCCTGCACCACACCGGACGAACTGGCGAAGGCCGTGGCGGCGATGCCCCGCATCCGCCCGCCGGAGCCTGCCTTCACCTCCCCGCCCGACTACCAGCGGACCACGTACCAACAGGGCGCTTACGGCCGCCCTGCGCCCCGTCCCGGCCCCGCGGCAACCCAACCGGTGGCCGCCCCGCCGCCACCGCTCCAGAGCCGCACAGGCAGGGTCCTCAAGTGGACCGTGGCCGCGCTGCTCATCGCCGCACTGGGACTGGGCAGCTGGCAGATCGCCGACAAGCTGATCGACCGCGACAAGGACCCGGTCGACCCGGGCACCTCACAGTCGAACAGCGGCGAGAAGAACACCGAGGACAAGTCCGGTAAGCCGGTCGACATCACCAGTGCGCGTGACTTCGACCCGCTTGGGGACAATTCCGAGAAGCCTGACGGGATAAAGAACAGTTACGACGGCAACCCATCGACCTACTGGAACACCGACGGTTACCGGGGCAGCGGCGACTTCGGGAATCTGAAGCCCGGTGTCGGCATCATCCTGGACCTGGGCAAGGTCCAGCAGGTCGGCACCGTGGACGTCTCCTTC
The DNA here is from genome assembly GCF_045207475.1 of Streptomyces sp. NBC_00885. Taxonomy (NCBI): domain Bacteria; kingdom Bacillati; phylum Actinomycetota; class Actinomycetes; order Kitasatosporales; family Streptomycetaceae; genus Streptomyces; species Streptomyces sp. NBC_00885. The sequence continues at coordinate 4,232,290 of NZ_CP108796.1, read as the reverse complement.
CTCGGAGGCGACACCTCCGTGGAACTGCGGACAGCGGCCGAAGATGCCTCGTCCGAGCCCACAACGCTCGACGGCTTCAAGAAGGTCGCAACCGGATCCGGTTCCAATGTGTCCCTCAAGCCCGGCAAGCCGGTGCAGGCACGGTACGTTCTGGTCTGGCTGACCAATCTGCCGAAGAGCGACGAGGGCAACTTCCGAGGCAAGGTCTCGGAGATCAAGATCACCAGCTGACCGGCACCAGGGGAGGGGGCTCACCGTTGGACGACGCGACACTCGGCGACGCAAGCGACCAGGACCTTCTGGCACGCCATGTCGCGGGGGACCCGGATGCCTTCGGTGAGCTTGTAAGGCGCCACCGCGACAGGCTCTGGGCCGTCGCCCTGCGCACGCTGGGCGACCGCGAGGAAGCGGCGGACGCGGTCCAGGACGCTCTGGTGTCCGCCTTCCGGGCCGCCCACACCTTCCGCGGCCAGTCCGCCGTCACCACCTGGCTTCACCGCATCACCGTGAACGCCTGCCTCGACCGCGCCCGCAAGGCGGCCTCACGCAAGACCTCCCCCGTCGACGACACGGAGCGCCTGGAGCAGCTTCTCGAGCCTCATGAGTCCGCCGAGGCACCGGCAGAGCGACAGGATCTGCATCGCGAGCTCCTCGCTGCGCTGGCGAAACTGCCCGTCGATCAGCGGGCCGCACTGGTGCTGGTGGACATGCAGGGCTATCCGGTCGCCGAAGCGGCCCGTGTCCTCGATGTACCGACCGGAACTGTCAAAAGCCGGTGTGCTCGCGGTCGGGCACGACTGTTGCCGATGCTCACTCATCTGCGCGGCGATGCCGGGGATAACACCCAGCTCAGCGTGGGAAGGAACCGGACGCCGGGGACATCCGTCCCACCGGCGTCGGGACAAAGGGACGCAGGGCCGAATGACCCTGCAGCTGTGAAGGGCGGAGGTGGGCGCGCGTGACATCGACGACCGACACGAGTCGGCACCCGGACGTCTCGGAAATCTCCGACCTCACCGAGGGGCTGCTCCCCCCGTCCCGTACAGCCGATGTGCGCGAGCATCTGGACGGCTGCCCGTTGTGCGCCGACGTACGCGAGTCGCTTGAGGAAATCCGCGGACTGCTCGGCACGCTGCCGGGCGCTCATCGGATGCCCGCCGACATCGCCGGTCGCATCGACGCCGCTCTGGCTGCCGAGGCTCTGCTCGACTCCACCGCGCCCGAAGAGACGGCACATGTTTCACGTGAAACAGCGCCTGCCCCTCAGCCGGCCGAGACCGCTCCCGCCGACCGCCCCTCGGGACACCCGCGCGCTGCCACGGGGCCCGGCCGCAGGCGACCCGGACGGCGGCGGCGCAATGCCGTCCTCGGCGCCGTCTTCGGCACAGCCGCCATCGGAATGAGCGTCCTGCTCCTGCAGTCCACCGGTGTCAACGACGCCGACTCGGCGAAGAAGGATGCAGGCGTCAGCGCCGCAGCGGGCACCTCCCAGGACTTCTCGGACTCCGACCTCAAGGGCCATGTCCAGGGACTGCTCACCGCCGGCTCAGATCAGCCGAAGCCGCGGATCGAGAAGGGCCCGTCACTCAACAGCGAGGCCAATCCCCCATCGCCCAGGCAGAAGCCGACCGTGGCAGTGCCGCCCTGCATCCAGAAGGGCACCGACCGCACTGATGCCCCGATCGCCGTCGAGAAAGGCGAGTACAAGGGCGAGGACGCCTACCTCGTCGTGCTGCCGCACTCCACGGACAGCCAGCAGGTCCAGGCGTATGTGATCGATGCGGCCTGCGTCGAGTCCGCGCCCGCATCTGCGGGGAAGCTCCTGCTCACCAACGCATACCCTCTGCGCTGACACACGCCGCCGCGCCGCACGGGCATCCCGGGAATGCAAGCCCCGTAGGATCCGTTGGGTGGGGTGAGGGTGACAGACCCGCCCCCGTAGGCAGCAGGCAGTCCGCAGAGACGAGGAAGAAACCCGTGAGCGACGTCCGTAATGTGATCATCATCGGCTCCGGGCCGGCCGGCTACACGGCGGCGCTCTACACGGCGCGCGCCTCGCTGCAGCCGCTGGTATTCGAGGGAGCCGTCACCGCTGGCGGTGCACTGATGACCACGACCGAGGTGGAGAACTTCCCCGGCTTCCGCGACGGCATCATGGGTCCGGACCTGATGGACAACATGCGTGCGCAGGCCGAGCGCTTCGGCGCCGAGCTGGTCCCGGACGACATCGTCTCCGTCGACCTCAGCGGCGAGATCAAGACCGTCACCGACACAGCGGGCACCGTCCACCGGGCCAAGGCCGTCATCGTCACCACGGGCTCCCAGCACCGCAAGCTCGGCCTGCCGAATGAGGACGCGCTCTCCGGGCGCGGCGTCTCCTGGTGTGCGACCTGTGACGGGTTCTTCTTCAAGGACCAGGACATCGCCGTCATCGGCGGCGGCGACACCGCGATGGAGGAGGCGACCTTCCTCTCCCGGTTCGCCAAGTCCGTCACCGTCGTCCACCGTCGTGACACCCTGCGTGCCTCCAAGGCCATGCAGGACCGTGCCTTCGCCAACCCGAAGATCTCCTTCGCCTGGGACAGCGAGGTCGCGGTGATCCACGGCGAGCAGAAGCTTTCCGCTCTGACGCTCCGCAACACCAAGACCGGCGAGACGTCTGAGCTCCCTGTCACCGGGCTGTTCATCGCCGTTGGCCATGACCCGCGCACCGAGCTCTTCAAGGGCCAGCTCGAGCAGGACGACGAGGGCTACCTGAAGGTAGAGGCGCCGTCGACCCGAACCAACCTGACCGGTGTCTTCGCTGCGGGTGACGTCGTCGACCACACCTACCGCCAGGCCATCACGGCTGCCGGTACCGGCTGTGCGGCCGCCCTCGACGCCGAGCGCTACCTCGCCGCTCTCGCCGACGGCGAGAAGGCCGCCGAGCCGGCGAAGACCTCCGCGGTCTGACCCTCTGCATTCCATCCCCCTCACACCCCGCAAGAGTTAAGGAGGCCGCCGTGGCCGGCGCCCTGAAGAACGTGACCGACGACACCTTCGAAGAGGATGTCCTCAAGAGCGACAAGCCCGTTCTGGTGGACTTCTGGGCCGCCTGGTGCGGACCGTGCCGCCAGATCGCGCCGTCCCTCGAAGCCATCGCGGCCGAGCACGGCGACAAGATCGAGATCGTGAAGCTCAACATCGACGAGAACCCGGCCACTGCCGCCAAGTACGGCGTCATGTCCATCCCGACGCTGAACGTCTACCAGAACGGCGAGGTCGCCAAGACCATCGTCGGTGCCAAGCCCAAGGCCGCCATCGTCCGCGACCTCGAAGGCTTCATCGGCGAGTAGTCGGCGAGCAGTCACAGCGCCGCTGTTTCACGTGAAACATGAAGGGGCTCATCCTCAACGGGGATGAGCCCCTTCTCGTGTTCACGGTCAGAGCGGCCGCAGCACCGGCTCCTTCTGCACAGCTCCGAGCAGACGGTCCAAGGCGAGCTCCACATCTTCCTTCCAGGAGAGCGTCGTCCGCAGTTCCAGCCTCAGGCGGGGATACGTCGGATGAGGTCGCACCGTCTTGAAGCCGACTGCCAGCAGATGCTCGGCGGGCAGCACACAAGCAGGCTCCTTCCAGCGCGCGTCTCCGAATGCCTCGATCGCACGGAAGCCCCGCCGCAGCAGATCCTTGGCCACTGTCTGCACGATGACCCTGCCAAGTCCCTGCCCCTGATAGCCGGGACTGATCCAGGCGGTCATGAGCTGGACGGCGTCGGATGAGACGGGACTGGTGGGGAAGGCCGTGGAACGCGGCACATAGGCGGGTGGCGCGTACAGGACGAAGCCGACCGGAACCTCGTCGACGTAGACGACTCGGCCGCACGAGCCCCACTCCAGCAGCACGGCCGAGATCCAGGCCTCCTTCTCCAGCTCGGGGGTTCCCGCTTTTACCGCGGCTTCTCCACTGACCGGATCAAGCTCCCAGAAGACACACGCACGACAGCGCTTGGGAAGGTCCGAAAGGTTGTCCAGCGTGAGCGGTACAAGCCGACGCCCCATGAAGGCTGTTCCTCGCTTCCGTCACCCGCCGCGCTTCGAGCGGCTGCCAGCGCGCTCCGCTCCTGGAGCAGGCTGCTGATAAAGCCTCCGACTGCCCCCAGGCCCAAGCCCGCTGTCACCAGTTGGCTGCGGCTCACCGTTCGCATTGCCCTCGCCCTCCCTCTGAGGTGGATCAAGGTGGATGCGCCCTACCAGAACGCATCGTATCCACCCAGCCCCGACACGGGTACAGGCCTACAGCAAAGGGCGGGCCATGTCCGGTCAACCCACCGGAACATGGCCCGCCCTTTACAACACTGGCGAGAGCCTCAGCCCTCGTCGTCCTCGCCCGGCTCCTCGGCGAGGCCCTTCTCCAGGACCCGACCCTCACCGGGGGCAAGGGTGCCGAGAATGCGCTCCAGATCGTCTATCGACGCGAACTCGACGACGATCTTTCCCTTCTTCTGACCGAGGTCGACCTTCACCCGGGTCTCAAAGCGGTCGGAGAGCCGTGACGCGAGATCGGTGAGCGCCGGCGACAGCCGGGCCCCTGCCCGGGGGCTCTTCGGCTTGGCCGTGCTCTTGGGGCTCGAGTTGATCAGCGTGACGATCTCCTCGACCGCCCGCACAGAGAGCCCCTCGGCCACAATCCGGTGCGCAAGCCGGTCCTGCTCCTCGGAATCGTCCACCGAGAGCAGCGCCCTCGCATGACCGGCCGAGAGCACCCCGGCGGCGACCCTGCGCTGGACAGGAGGGGACAGACGCAGCAGGCGCAGAGTGTTGGACACCTGCGGACGCGAGCGGCCGATCCGGTCGGCCAGCTGGTCGTGGGTGCAGTTGAAGTCCTTGAGCAGCTGGTCGTAGGCGGCAGCCTCTTCCAGCGGGTTCAGCTGCGCGCGGTGGAGGTTCTCCAGCAGCGCATCCAGCAGAAGCTTCTCGTCGTCCGTGTCCCGGACGATCGCGGGAATCCGCTCCAGACCAGCCTCACGGCAGGCCCTCCAGCGGCGCTCGCCCATGATGAGCTCGTAGCGCTCCGCGCTCAACTGCCGTACAACGACGGGCTGGAGAAGGCCCACTTCCTTGATGGACGTGACCAGCTCCGCAAGAGCGTCCTCGTCGAACACCTCACGCGGCTGACGCGGGTTGGGCGTAATGGCATCGAGCGGCAGCTCGGCGAAGTGCGCCCCGGCCGGCTCCGCGGGCTGGGGTACGGCCTGCGGCTCCTCCGGTGCCAGGGTGATCGAATCCGGCGCAACGGCAGCCGCTGGCAGCGTCGTCACCTTGGCGGCCGCGACACCCCGCTCCGCGGTCAGCACCGGAGCCGCTCCCGGAGAGCTCGAATCCCCTGCAGGGGGCACCTGCTTCTCCTGGGGAGCGGCAGGGATCAGCGCACCGAGCCCACGCCCCAATCCTCTACGTCGCTCGCTCACTGGATCCCCTCCGAGATGTTCTGCTGGCTGTTCTGGCCGACCACATGGGCCTGCTGCGGGTCGTAGTGGATCCCGACCCCTCGCAGTGCGATCTCACGCGCCGCTTCGAGATACGACAGGGACCCACTGGAACCTGGATCGTAGGTCAGCACTGTCTGTCCATAGCTGGGGGCCTCCGAGATACGCACCGAGCGCGGGATGCTCGTACGGAGCACCTCCTCGCCGAAGTGGCTGCGCACTTCGTCCGCCACCTGTGAGGCGAGCCGGGTTCTGCCGTCGTACATGGTCAGCAGAATCGTCGACACATGCAGCGTCGGGTTGAGATGCCCGCGCACCAGGTCCACGTTCCTCAGCAGCTGCCCCAGACCTTCCAGCGCGTAGTACTCGCACTGGATAGGGATCAGCACCTCCGCACCGGCGACCAGTGCGTTGACGGTCAGCAGACCGAGCGAGGGCGGGCAGTCGATGAGGATGTAGTCCAGCGGCTGCTCATAGGCCTGGATGGCTCGCTGCAGTCGGCTCTCCCGCGCCACCAGCGACACCAGTTCGATCTCCGCACCGGCGAGATCGATGGTGGCAGGGGCGCAGAAGAGGCCTTCGACGTCCGGGACCGGCTGGACCACCTCGGAGAGCGGCTTGCTCTCCACCAGGACGTCATAGATCGAAGGGACTTCGGCGTGGTGATCGATCCCCAGCGCCGTGGAGGCGTTGCCCTGTGGATCCAGGTCGACAACCAGAACACGCGCGCCATGGAGGGCGAGCGAAGCGGCGAGGTTGACCGTGGTGGTGGTCTTCCCTACGCCGCCCTTCTGGTTGGCGACAACCATGACGCGTGTCTGCTCAGGTCGGGGCAGACCCTCGCCGGCACGCCCCAGCGCCTCCACGGCCAGCTGGGCAGCACGGCCGATGGGGGTGTCGTCCATCGGGGGCGGTGTTTCACGTGAAACATCCTCCCCCGGTGACTCTGTACGGGGACCGGGGACCGGGTCGGTCATCGGTCCCGCGATGTTGGCGTCGGACCGCAAGGATTCACTCTCCTCGACTTCAGGCTCGCGATGAACAGAGCCTGCCATGCTTTCGGGGTCGTGAACCAGCGAGGCAGGTGGTTCTGTGGGTGAATCCACCTCTGTGGACAACTCCGTAGCCCTCACGAGGGGCTTTCGGTCCCGCATCGGGGCGGCAGCACGGCCGCGACTGATGATTCCCTGCAGCAGTGAGCGACGTTTCACGTGAAACACGATGCACGCGCCGCAGGACTACACCCGCACGACACTCCGAAATGCGTACGTATGGAAGCTTGTATGGAGCATTACTCATAGGCAGTACGAACTGTATGGATCAGCGACGCCGACGAGTGCGGCTGGTCCGGGCAGCCTTGGCTCGCTTGGCAGCGAAGCGCACACCGCCAGGGCTCTCCCCGACCTCCACGCGGACCACAGTGGACAGCGGATCGACGATCCCCTCACCAACGTGCAGCACTGAGGTCTCCACCACACCGAGCTTGCTCAGGGCGGCACGTGCCCCCTGGATCTCCTCCTCGGCGGTGTCGCCCTTGAGCGCGAGCATCTCTCCGTACGGCCGCAGCAGGGGAACTCCCCAGCCCGCCAACCGGTCCAGCGGAGCCACGGCACGTGCGGTCACCACATGCACCGGAGGCAGCTTGCCCAGTACTTCCTCGGCCCGGCCCCGGACCACGGTCACATGCTCAAGACCCAGCAGTTCGACGACTTCCTGAAGGAAATTCGTCCGGCGAAGCAGCGGCTCGAGGAGTGTGATCTTCAGATCCGGGCGGACGAGCGCCAGCGGAATGCCCGGGAGGCCGGCCCCCGAACCCACATCGCAGACCGTGACGCCCTCCGGCACTACCTCGGAAAGCACCGCGCAGTTCAGCAGATGCCGTTCCCACAGCCGAGGCACCTCACGAGGACCGATCAGTCCACGCTTCACGCCGATGTCCGCGAGCAGCTCCGCATACCGCACGGCCTCCGGAAAGAAGTCTCCGAAAACCGTCCGGGCCTCTGCTGGCGCCTGGGGAAGCTCTGCTGCCTCCGTCACGGGAACCGTCCTTCCGTACCGCACTGTCGCACTGTCGACTGTGGACTGACTATCAGGCTGACAAAGATCGGCCCCGCCTGCGAACAGACGGGGCCGACGGAACAATGGAGGTCAGGCAGGGAGCACGACGACGAAGCGCTGCGGCTCCTCGCCCTCGGACTCACTGCGCAGACCCGCGGCCGCGACCGCGTCGTGGACGACCTTGCGCTCGAAGGGCGTCATCGGGTCGAGCTTGACCGGCTCACCGGTGCTCTTGACCTCGTCGGCGGCCTTGGCGCCGAGCTCGGCGAGCTCGGTGCGCTTCCTGGCCCGGAAGCCCGCGATGTCCAGCATCAGCCGGCTGCGGTCCCCGGTCTCCCGGTGCACGGCAAGCCGCGTGAGCTCCTGAAGTGCCTCCAGGACCTCGCCGTCACGGCCGACGAGCTTCTGCAGATCGCGGCTGCCCGAGTCACTGATGATCGAGACCGCGGCCCGGTCGGCCTCGACGTCCATGTCGATGTCACCGTCGAGATCGGCGATGTCGAGCAGACCCTCGAGGTAGTCGGCCGCGATCTCCCCTTCCTGCTCGAGGCGGGTCAGGGTGTCGCCACCCTCGGCGGCGGCGGAGATGGTGCCTTCCGTCACGGATGGACTCCTTCTTGCTTACTTCTTGGACGAGGGGTGCTTGGGCCGCTGCTGGCCCTTGCGCTGCCCGGACTTGGGCTGCTGGCGTGGGGTACCCGTGGCGGGCTTGCCCGGTTTCGCGCCCTGAGGCGTGTCCTTCTGCAGCGAAGGCTTCGGGGCCGAGTCTGCGGCATCGGTGCTCTTGGGCGCGCCCTGCGGGGCACTGGCGGACTGCCGCTTCGCCTTGGTCTGGCGCTTGGGCTGCTGCCGCCTCTGGGCGGCGCCGCCCTCGGTCTCGGCCTCGGCGACGTCGCTCTTGATCACCGTGCCGTCCGCCTGAGCGGCGAAGCCGGCCTTGGCGAGGCCCGTGATGAACCGGCGCTCGTTCTCGTTGCGGTCCGGGCCCTTGGCGACGATCGCCCGGATCACGGTCCGCTTGCGACGCGACTTGACCTCGCTGTGGGCGGTGACGCCCTTCAGCAGCCGCTGCAGGTAGTGGTCCTGGGCCTTGCTGCCCGGCGTCGGGTTCTGGTTGATCACGTACATCTGCTGGCCCATGGTCCACACGTTGGTGGTCAGCCAGTAGACGAGGACACCGACCGGGAAGTTGATGCCCATCACGGCGAAGATGACCGGGAAGATGTACATCAGCATCTTCTGCTGCTGCATGTACGGCGTCTTGACAGTCAGGTCCACGTTCTTCTGCATCAGCTGGCGCTGCGTGTAGAACTGCGACGCCGACATCATGACGATCATGACCGCGGTGACGACGCGCACATCGGTCAGCGAGGCGCCGAGTGCAGCGACCTCCGCCGTGCTGTCCGTGAACTTCGAGGCGAGCGGGGCACCGAAAATGTGCGCCTGACGGGCGCTGTCCAGCAGCGATTCATTGATGACGCCGACGGTCTTGCCCGAGGCAATGCTCGAAAGCACGTGGTAGAGGGCGAAGAAGAACGGCGACTGCGCGAGGATCGGAAGGCACGAGGAGAGCGGGTTGGTGCCCGTCTCCTTGTACAGCTTCATCATCTCTTCGGACTGACGCTGCTTGTCGTTCTTGTAGCGCTCCTGGATCGCCTTCATCTTCGGCTGGAGCGCCTGCATGTTCCGGGTCGACTTGATCTGCTTCACAAAGAGCGGAATCAGACAGATCCGGATGAGGATCACCAGCGACACGATGGACAGTCCCCAGGCCCAGCCCGTGTTGGGGCCGAAGATTGCCCCGTAGAGCGAGTGGAACTGGACGATGACCCACGAAACAGGTGTGGTGATAAAGCTGAAGAGACTGGCAATCGTGTCCACTAATCAGGCTCCTTGAGCATTGGGCGAGGTCTCTGCTGCCGGACTCGGGGGTTCGGGGGTCGACCCCCGGGGAGGCACATCGGCGGCGGAGTGCCCGCCCTTGCTGCCACGCAAGGCATCGCGCAGCATTTCGTGCCACCGCGGACGCTTGCGCTGCGGCACATGATCAACGCCACCCGGCGACCAGGGATTGCATCGCAGGATGCGCCAGGCGGTCAGTACTGTGCCCTTGACCGCACCGTGGCGGTCGATGGCGGTGTACCCGTAGTGGGAGCACGACGGGTAGTACCGGCAGACAGGGCCCAGCAGCGGGCTGATCGTCCACTGGTACAGCTTGATCAGAGCCAGCAGCGGGTACTTCATCGCGCGCCCCCTCCCAGCAGCCGCTGGAGGGCGGCATCCAGGTCTCGGGCCAGCTGTTCATAGGAGGCGTCGCCCGCACCGGGCAGCGCCCGTACGACCACCAGGCTACCGGGGGGCAGCTCGGTGAGTCGTTCACGTATCAGGTGACGCAGTCTTCGCTTGACCTTGTTGCGGACGACTGCGCTGCCTACGGCCTTGCTTACGACGAAACCCGCACACGTCGGGGGAGCGCTCTCCCCAGGCGCGTGCGGGTCCGTGGCACCGCTGTGCAGATGGACGACGAGGAGCGGGCGACCGGCCCTGCGTCCTCGGCGTACCGCGGTCGCGAAGTCCTCGCGCCGCCTCAGCCGATTCTCGGTAGGCAGCACGTCATGACCTGTTAGCGATCAGGCGGACAGGCTGGCGCGACCCTTGCCACGGCGGTTCGCGAGAATCGCGCGGCCGGCACGGGTACGCATCCGCAGGCGGAAGCCGTGGGTCTTCGCGCGACGACGGTTGTTCGGCTGGAAGGTGCGCTTGCTCACTCGGGGGCTCCAGAAATGATTCGTAGATGGCGGGACATCGCCTGGCTGTCACCGTGCGCCCACGAGTAGCTCGCGATTACGCCCGAGTGCACCGCTTCACGATCACAGACCGTGATCTTTGCCCATCGGAGGCAGGCGGCAGCAGCCATCGACAACTCGACCTGGTTACGGTACGCGCGGCTACGCCATCCGGTCAAACCAGCCTGATGGCGTGGTCCACTGTGCACAGGCTGTGGACAACAACTTGAACCGCGCGGGTCGCCCTGACTACCGTGGCTGAACTCCAATTCCTTTCCTGCCTGTCTTCCCATCCCGTCCCGAGAACCACACATTCGTGGGACCTGCGAGAGAGCGTGCCTTGTGGCTGACGTACCTGCCGATCTTGCCGCAGTGTGGCCACGAGTGCTGGAACAGCTCCTCGCAGAGGGCCAGCAGGGCATCGAACCCAAGGACAAACAGTGGATCGAGCGCTGCCAGCCGCTCGCACTGGTGGCCGACACAGCGCTCCTCGCCGTCCCCAATGAATGGGGCAAGCGTGTCCTCGAGGGTCGGCTGGCTCCGCTGATCAGCGAGACCCTGAGCCGTGAGTGCGGCCGCCCCATCCGGATCGCCATCACGGTGGACGACTCCGTGGGCGAGCCCCCCGCCTCGCAGCAGCCCCCGGCCCAGCAGGCTCCCCGCTACCAGGGCCCGCAGCACGACGATCCTCGCGACTCCCGGCAGAGCGACCCCTACGACAGCTACGGGCACCGGCCCGGAGGAGACGACGGCCTGCCCGACGTCCGCCCCGCCTACCCCGAGTACCAGCAGCGACAGCAGCAGCGCCCGGAACCCGGCGCCTGGCCACGCACCCAGGAGGACCTGTCCTGGCAGCAGCCGAGGCTCGGCGGCTTCCAGGACCGCGACCCCTCCGCGGAGCAATGGCGCGAGCCGTACGCCACCGCCCGGCCGCGCCAGCCCCAGCACGACTACCGGCAGCCGCAGGCGCCCGAGCGCCAGCCCTACGAGCAGCATCGCCCGGAGCGGCACGAGCGGCCCGACCACCAGACGCCGCACCGCGGGACTCCCACGGGCGCTCCCGGACCGCTGGGCGCGCAGCCCTCGCCGGCACCCGGCCCGGGTGAGCCCCATGCCCGGCTGAACCCGAAGTACCTCTTCGACACCTTCGTCATCGGCGCGTCCAACCGGTTCGCGCATGCCGCGGCGGTCGCGGTCGCCGAGGCGCCGGCCAAGGCGTACAACCCCCTGTTCATCTACGGGGAGTCGGGACTGGGCAAGACGCACCTGTTGCATGCCATCGGGCACTACGCGCGCAGCCTCTATCCGGGGACGCGTGTGCGGTATGTGAGCTCCGAGGAGTTCACCAACGAGTTCATCAACTCGATCCGCGACGGCAAGGGCGACACGTTCCGCAAGCGCTACCGCGATGTGGACATCCTGCTGGTCGACGACATCCAGTTCCTGGCGAGCAAGGAGTCGACGCAGGAGGAGTTCTTCCACACCTTCAACACGCTCCACAACGCCAACAAGCAGATCGTGCTGTCCTCGGACCGGCCGCCCAAGCAGTTGATGACGCTGGAGGACCGGCTGAGGAACCGTTTCGAGTGGGGTCTGACCACCGACGTACAGCCGCCGGAGCTGGAGACGCGTATCGCGATTCTGCGCAAGAAGGCGGTGCAGGAGCAGCTCAACGCCCCGCCGGAGGTGCTGGAGTTCATCGCGTCCCGCATCTCACGCAATATCCGTGAGCTGGAGGGCGCGCTGATCCGGGTGACGGCGTTCGCTTCGCTCAACCGGCAGCCGGTGGATCTCGGGCTCACCGAGATCGTGCTGAAGGACCTGATCCCCGGCGGCGAGGACTCGGCCCCCGAGATCACCGCGAGCGCCATCATGGCGGCGACCGCCGACTACTTCGGTCTGACGGTGGAGGATCTGTGCGGATCCTCGCGCAGCCGGGTGCTGGTGACCGCCCGCCAGATCGCGATGTACCTGTGCCGCGAACTCACCGATCTGTCGCTGCCGAAGATCGGCGCACAGTTCGGCGGCCGCGACCATACGACCGTGATGCACGCCGACCGCAAGATCCGCGCGCTGATGGCCGAGCGGCGGTCCATCTACAACCAGGTCACCGAGCTCACCAACCGCATCAAGAACGGCTGACGCGACCAGCGGCTCACCAGCACAAGAGGCCTTCGAGGGCGCTCCGGGACGACGTTCCGGAGCGCCCTTCGGCGTTCCGCACCCGTTTCCGTACCTGTCCTGCGGATGTCCGGTGTTCGAATACCTGGCGATGGGAGGGTGTTCTCCACAGATCTGGGGACGATCTTCCGTCCACAGCCTGGGGACTGGAAAGTTGTCCAGACCGCATCCACAGGGGCGGTTGCCGAGATTTCATCACACCAGGTCAGGCGGCTGTGGATTTGTGGTCAACCGTGCTCCACAGTCTGTGGACGCAGGATCCGTCCACAGGGCGTGATCAAAGTTGTCCACCGGCGGCCCACAGGCAGCACCGCGTTGCCCACAGCTTCGCGTGGCTTCTCCACACCCTTGTCCACTGTTCGGCAACGAAACGCCCGAGCTCACCGGGTCGAGTGAAAGGCGTCACACCAAGGTGGTCGGTTGGGCTGTGGGGAACGTGGGTAAAGCTGGGGACAGCGCTGGGGAGAAGTCCCCCTGGCCTGTGCATCGGATGTGCAGAACTTTCGGGCGTCCACAGAAGCACCGGGTTGTCCACCGGTGCCACCCACAGGCCCGGTGGACAAAAAAACGGGTCTGACCTGCATGGATGACGTTATCCACGGTTTCCACAGGCCCTACTACTACTCCCACTTAGAGTTACCGGGGAATTCGCTTCGAAGAAGGCCCTGTGCACAACTCGAGCCCGGAGCCTGCGACACCTCTTGCCGCGACTTGACCCCGACCCGCACCGACTGTCGGTGCCGTACGTCAGACTGGTCCCCGGCGACACAGCCGACGACGAAGGCCAGCAAGGGCGAGCCAGCAACAGCAGGAGGCGGTTCCGGTGAAGATCCGGGTGGAGCGCGATGTACTCGCGGAGGCGGTGGCCTGGGTGGCCCGCAGCCTCCCGGCCCGTCCGCCGGCGCCCGTACTCGCGGGCCTTCTTCTGAAGGCGGAGGACGGCGCCCTCAGCTTCTCGAGCTTCGACTACGAGGTCTCGGCGCGCGTCTCGGTGGAGGCGGAGGTCGACGAGGACGGCACCGTGCTCGTCTCCGGCCGGCTCCTCGCCGACATCTGCCGCGCGCTCCCCAACCGCCCCGTGGAGATCTCCACAGACGGTGTACGGGCGACCGTCGTCTGCGGCTCCTCGCGATTCACACTCCACACCCTGCCTGTGGAGGAGTACCCGGCGCTGCCGCAGATGCCGACCGCGACCGGCACCGTGCCCGGTGAGGTCTTCGCCTCCGCCGCCGCACAGGTCGCCATCGCCGCCGGCCGTGACGACACGCTCCCCGTCCTCACCGGCGTACGGATCGAGATCGAGGGCGACACCGTCACGCTGGCCTCCACCGACCGCTACCGCTTCGCGGTCCGTGAGTTCCTGTGGAAGCCGGAGAACCCGGAGGCGTCCGCCGTCGCGCTGGTGCCCGCCAAGACGCTGCTGGACACCGCCAAGGCCCTGACCAGCGGTGACACGGTCACGCTCGCGCTCTCCGGCTCGGGTGCCGGTGAGGGGCTCATCGGTTTCGAGGGCGCCGGACGGCGGACCACGACCCGGCTGCTCGAAGGCGATCTGCCCAAGTACCGCACGCTGTTCCCCACCGAGTTCAACTCGGTCGCCGTCATCGAGACCGCACCCTTCGTCGAGGCGGTCAAGCGTGTCGCGCTGGTCGCCGAGCGGAACACTCCGGTCCGGCTCAGCTTCGAGCAGGGCGTGCTGATCCTGGAGGCCGGTTCCAGTGACGATGCACAGGCTGTGGAGCGCGTCGACGCGAACCTGGAGGGCGACGACATCTCGATCGCCTTCAACCCGACCTTCCTGCTCGACGGCCTGAGCGCCATCGACTCGCCGGTCGCCCAGCTGTCGTTCACGACGTCCACCAAGCCCGCGCTGCTGAGCGGCAAGCCCGCCATGGATGCCGAGGCCGACGAGGCGTACAAGTACCTGATCATGCCCGTGCGGCTGTCCGGCTGAGACGGCGAAGACGGCCGAACGGCTGATCCTGACGGGCCTGCTCCGGCGTGAGCAGGCCCGTCGGGCCGTCCGTACCGCCCGGGCGTAGGCTCGGAGCCGGGTACGAATCGGCCTACAACGCGTAAGGAATCTGTGATGGAGCTCGGTCTCGTCGGCCTTGGCAAGATGGGCGGCAATATGCGCGAGCGCATCCGCCGCGCAGGCCACACCGTCCTTGGCTACGACCGCAATCCGGACCTCGCCGATGTCCACAGCCTCGGCGAGCTTGTGGGCAAACTCAAGGGCCCGCGGGTCGTGTGGGTGATGGTCCCGGCCGGAGCCGCGACGCAGTCCACGATCGACGAGCTGGCCGAGCTGCTGGAGCCGGGCGACGTGGTCGTCGACGGCGGCAACTCCCGCTGGACGGACGACGAGAAGCACGCGGTCGAGCTGGGCATCAAGGGCATCGGCTTTGTCGACTGCGGTGTCTCCGGCGGTGTCTGGGGCCTCGAGAACGGCTACGCGCTGATGTACGGCGGCCACGCCGAGCATGTCGCGAAGGTCCAGCCGGTCTTCGACGCGCTCAAGCCCGAGGGCGAGTTCGGCTCCGTCCACGCGGGCAAGGTCGGCGCCGGCCACTTCGCGAAGATGGTCCACAACGGCATCGAGTACGCCATGATGCAGGCCTACGCCGAGGGCTGGGAGCTCCTGGAGAAGGTCAACTCGGTCACCGACGTACGCGAGGTCTTCCGCTCCTGGCAGGAGGGCACGGTCATCCGTTCCTGGCTGCTGGACCTGGCGGTCAACGCGCTGGACGACGACGAGCACCTGGAGAAGCTGCGCGGTTATGCACAGGACTCCGGCGAGGGCCGGTGGACTGTGGAAGCCGCGATCGACAACGCGGTGCCGCTGCCCGCGATCACCGCTTCGCTGTTCGCGCGCTTCGCGTCCCGTCAGGACGACTCCCCGCAGATGAAGATGATCGCGGCGCTGCGCAACCAGTTCGGCGGCCACGCGGTCGAGAACAAGAAGTAGTCCCAAGCCGGGGGAGGTCGGCGTACATCCATGCACGTCACGCATTTGTCGCTGGCCGACTTCCGCTCGTACGCCCGGGTCGAGGTCCCACTCGACCCGGGCGTCAGCGCGTTCGTGGGGGCGAACGGGCAGGGGAAGACCAATCTCGTCGAGGCGGTCGGCTATCTCGCGACGCTGGCCAGCCACCGGGTCTCGTCGGATGCGCCGCTGGTGCGGATGGGTGCGGACCGGGCGGTGATCCGGGCGGCCGTCACCCAGGGCGAGCGCTCGCAGCTGGTCGAGCTCGAGCTCAATCCGGGGAAGGCGAACAGGGCCCGTATCAACCGGTCCTCACAGGTCAGGCCGCGTGATGTGCTGGGGATAGTACGGACGGTGCTGTTCGCGCCCGAGGACCTGGCGCTGGTGAAGGGCGATCCGGGCGAGCGGCGGCGGTTCCTGGACGAGCTGATCACGGCGCGCTCGCCGCGGATGGCGGGGGTGCGCTCCGACTACGAGCGGGTGCTCAAGCAGCGCAACACCTTGCTGAAGTCCGCGGCCATGGCGCGGCGGCACGGCGGGCGCGGGATGGACCTGTCGACGCTGGACGTGTGGGACCAGCATCTGGCGCGCGCCGGGGCGGAGTTGCTGGCGCAGCGGATCGATCTGATCGCGGCGCTGCAGCCGCTGGCGGACAAGGCGTACGAGCAACTGGCGCCGGGAGGCGGGCCGGTTGCTCTGGAGTACCGTTCCTCCTCCGGAGCCGCGGCAGGTGTCGGTGAAGGTGCTGTGGGAGAGGGCTCGGCGGCGCATGGTCGGGAAGCCCTGTGTGAGCAGCTGACCGTCGCGCTGGCCGAGGTGCGCAAGCAGGAGATCGAGCGGGGCGTGACGCTGGTCGGGCCGCACCGGGACGACCTGGTGCTGAAGCTGGGACAGCTGCCCGCCAAGGGGTACGCCAGCCATGGCGAGTCCTGGTCGTACGCGCTGGCGCTGCGCCTGGCCTCGTACGACCTGCTCAGGGCCGAGGGCAACGAGCCGGTGCTGGTCCTCGACGATGTCTTCGCCGAACTGGACGTGCGGCGCCGCGAGCGGCTGGCGGAACTGGTCGCTCCGGGCGAGCAGGTGCTGGTGACGGCGGCAGTGGACGACGATGTGCCGGCAGTGCTGGCCGGGGCGCGGTACCTGGTGGCGGACGGGGCGGTGGGGCGCGTATGAGCGAGGAACCGAGTCAAGCGGCCGAGCCGTCGGCGGTGCCCGAGTCCTCGGGCGTCGACCTGGCGCGGGTCGCGCTGCGCGCCGCGAAGGAACAGGCGAAGGCGCGCGGCGCCGCGGCACAGCAGAAGAAGCAGGCCAGGCGGGGTGGCGGGCTGCGATCGGGCGCTCGGGCGGACGGGCGCGATCCGCTGCCTCTGGGTGCGGCGATCAACCGGCTGATCACCGAGCGGGGCTGGGAGACACCGGCCGCGGTGGGCGGTGTGATGGGTCGCTGGCCGCAGATCGTGGGCGCGGACCTGGCGAACCACTGTGTGCCGCTGCGGTACGAGGAGGACCCGGACCAGCGGGTGCTGACGGTGCAGTGCGATTCCACGGCGTGGGCGACGCAGCTGAGGCTGCTGGCGCCGCGGCTGGTGGCGCGGCTGAACGAGGACCTGGGGCACGGGACGGTACGGCTGATCAAGGTACTGGGGCCGGGTGGGCCGCCGAGGACGTACGGGGCGCTCAGGGCGCCGGGGAGTGTGGGGCCGGGCGACACGTACGGGTGAGGTGCGCGCCTTGGGCCTCGCACCCGGGCCCCGGTGCGGGGTTTTCGCGTCGCGCCGAACACCGCACGCCTTCGGGCGTGCGGTGTTCGCTCAAGGCGGATTTGTCCCCGCGCCTTCCCCTGAACCGGGGGAGGTGCTCCAGCGGCTCCGCTGCGGAGACAGAGCTCGGGCCCCCGCCCTGCACCCGGTTGCGGCAGCTTCGCACCGCGGCCGCTCCCGCCCGCCCCGATCCCGGGGCACGCCCCACCCCACCCCACCCGCAGCCGCCAACGCCCCCGCCCGGCCCGCCCGGAGCCCCCGCCCCCACCCGCCGCCGCCCGTGCAACGCGGCCCATCCCGTAACACCCGAAACCCCCCGTTGCGGGTGAGGTGTCCCTCACCGTAGCCAGTGGTTGACAGCCCGAAGCGCTCAATGCCCGTGTGAGCCTCCTGGAGCCCCTTCCCAGATATGGGGAGTCGGACCGACACGGTTCAGGGCGGCACATGAGGACGCAGCTACCGGCAAACCCCCATTCGGGTCGGCCGTACCGGTAGACTGGTGCACAATCCCGCCCACTCGCGGAACATGTCGAACGACGCAGCCGCTCCCGCCTGCCCGGAGAACGGCTTGTGCTGTGCCAGAAAGGGCGCTTCGTGGCCGATTCCGGCAACCCCAACGAGAACATTCCGTCCACTCCTGCCGGTGGGAACGGCGAGGTAACCGCCTCGTACGACGCCAGCGCGATCACCGTCCTTGAGGGTCTGGACGCGGTCCGCAAGCGACCCGGCATGTACATCGGCTCGACCGGTGAGCGTGGACTCCATCACCTGGTGCAGGAGGTCGTCGACAACTCCGTCGACGAGGCCATGGCCGGTCACGCCGACACGATCGACGTCACGATCCTCGCCGACGGCGGCGTGCGCGTCATCGACAACGGCCGCGGCATCCCCGTGGGCATCGTCCCGTCCGAGAACAAGCCGGCCGTCGAGGTCGTGCTCACCGTTCTGCACGCGGGCGGCAAGTTCGGCGGCGGCGGCTACGCCGTCTCCGGCGGTCTGCACGGCGTCGGCGTCTCGGTCGTCAATGCCCTGTCGTCGAAGGTCTCCGTCGAGGTCAAGACCGACGGCTACCGCTGGACGCAGGACTACAAGCTCGGTGTCCCGACCGCGCCCCTCGCTCAGAACGAGGCCACGGACGAGACCGGCACCACGGTGACGTTCTGGGCCGATCCGGACATTTTCGAGACGACCGAGTACTCCTTCGAGACGCTCTCCCGCCGTTTCCAGGAAATGGCCTTCCTCAACAAGGGCCTCACCCTGACGCTGACGGACGAGCGCGAGTCGGCGAAGGCCACCGTAGGTGCCGACGCCCCCGAGGAGCCGGACGAGGAGACGCCCGCGCGCGCGGTGAAGTACTACTACGAAGGCGGCATCGTCGACTTCGTCAAGTACCTCAACTCCCGCAAGGGCGAACTCATCCACCCGACCGTCATCGACATCGAGGCCGAGGACAAGGAGCGCCTGCTCTCGGCCGAGATCGCGATGCAGTGGAACTCGCAGTACACCGAGGGCGTGTACTCCTTCGCGAACACCATCCACACCCACGAGGGCGGTACCCACGAAGAGGGCTTCAGGGCCGCTCTGACGGGCCTGGTCAACCGTTACGCGCGCGACAAGAAGCTGCTGCGCGAGAAGGACGACAACCTCTCCGGCGAGGACATCCGCGAGGGTCTGACCGCGATCATCTCGGTCAAGCTGGGCGAGCCGCAGTTCGAGGGCCAGACCAAGACCAAGCTGGGCAACACGGAGGCGAAGACCTTCGTGCAGAAGGTGGTGCACGAGCACCTCACCGACTGGTTCGACCGCAATCCCAATGAGGCCGCGGACATCATCCGCAAGTCCATCCAGGCGCAGACGGCGCGCGTCGCGGCCCGCAAGGCCCGTGACCTGACCCGTCGCAAGGGCCTGCTGGAGTCGGCTTCCCTGCCGGGCAAGCTCAGCGACTGCCAGTCGAACGACCCCACCAAGTGCGAGATCTTCATCGTCGAGGGTGACTCCGCCGGTGGCTCGGCGAAGTCCGGCCGTAACCCGATGTACCAGGCGATCCTGCCCATCCGAGGCAAGATCCTGAACGTCGAGAAGGCCCGGATCGACAAGATCCTGCAGAACACCGAGGTCCAGGCGCTGATCTCGGCCTTCGGTACCGGAGTCCACGAGGACTTCGACATCGAGAAGCTCCGCTATCACAAGATCATTCTGATGGCGGACGCCGATGTCGACGGTCAGCACATCAACACCCTGCTGCTGACCTTCCTGTTCCGCTTCATGCGGCCGCTGGTCGAGGCCGGGCACGTGTATCTCTCGCGCCCGCCGCTCTACAAGATCAAGTGGGGCCGGGACGACTTCGAGTACGCGTACTCGGACCGCGAGCGCGACGCGCTCGTCGAACTCGGCAAGCAGAACGGCAAGCGGATCAAGGAAGACTCGATCCAGCGCTTCAAGGGTCTCGGCGAGATGAACGCCGAGGAGCTGCGCATCACCACGATGGACGTGGACCACCGCGTACTCGGCCAGGTCACCCTGGACGACGCGGCGCAGGCCGACGACCTGTTCTCCGTGCTGATGGGTGAGGACGTCGAGGCGCGGCGCTCGTTCATCCAGCGCAATGCCAAGGACGTCCGCTTCCTCGACATCTGAGTCGGTCTCAGCTGACCGCTTCGAAAGGATCTTGACCAGCAATGGCCGACGAGAACACTCCCGCCACCACTGAAGAAGAAGAGCAGGGGCTGCGGATCGAGCCCGTCGGGCTCGAGACGGAGATGCAGCGCTCGTATCTCGACTACGCGATGTCCGTCATCGTCTCGCGTGCGCTGCCCGACGTACGGGACGGTCTCAAGCCCGTCCACCGGCGCGTGCTCTACGCGATGTACGACGGCGGCTACCGGCCTGAGAAGGGCTTCTACAAGTGCGCCCGCGTCGTCGGTGACGTCATGGGTACGTACCACCCGCACGGCGACTCCTCGATCTACGACGCGCTCGTACGTCTCGCCCAGCCGTGGTCGATGCGTATGCCGCTGGTGGACTCCAACGGAAACTTCGGTTCTCCCGGCAACGACCCGGCGGCCGCCATGCGGTACACCGAGTGCAAGCTGATGCCGCAGTCGATGGAGATGCTCCGGGACATCGACGAGGAGACCGTCGACTTCCAGGACAACTACGACGGCCGTAACCAGGAGCCGACGGTCCTGCCGGCGCGTTTCCCGAACCTGCTGGTCAACGGCTCGGCGGGTATCGCGGTCGGTATGGCCACGAACATCCCGCCGCACAATCTGCGTGAGGTCGCGGCGGGCGCCCAGTGGGCGCTGGAGAACCCTGACGCCACCCACGAGGAGCTGCTCGACGCACTCGTCGAGCGGATCAAGGGCCCGGACTTCCCGTCCGGCGCGCTGGTCGTGGGTCGCAAGGGCATCGAGGAGGCGTACCGCACCGGGCGTGGCTCCATCACGATGCGCGCGGTCGTCGAGGTCGAGGAGATCCAGGGCCGGCAGTGCCTGGTGGTCACGGAGCTTCCGTACCAGACCAACCCGGACAATCTCGCGCAGAAGATCGCCGACCTGGTGAAGGACGGCAAGATCGGCGGCATCGCCGACGTCCGTGACGAGACCTCGTCCCGTACGGGCCAGCGCCTGGTCATCGTGCTCAAGCGCGACGCCGTCGCCAAGGTCGTGCTGAACAACCTCTACAAGCACACGGACCTTCAGACGAACTTCGGCGCGAACATGCTGGCGCTGGTCGACGGCGTGCCGCGCACGCTCTCGCTGGACGCCTTCATCCGCCACTGGGTGCACCACCAGATCGAGGTCATCGTCCGGCGCACGAAGTTCCGCCTGCGCAAGGCGGAGGAGCGGGCGCACATCCTGCGCGGTCTGCTCAAGGCGCTGGACGCGATCGACGAGGTCATCGCGCTGATCCGGCGCAGTGACACGGTCGAGATCGCGCGCGAGGGCCTGATGGGCCTGCTGGAGATCGACGAGATCCAGGCAAACGCCATCCTCGAGATGCAGCTGCGCCGACTGGCAGCCCTGGAGCGCCAGAAGATCGTCGCCGAGCACGACGAGCTGCAAGCCAAGATCAATGAGTACAACGCGATCCTGGCCTCGCCCGAGAAGCAGCGCCAGATCGTCAGCGAGGAACTGAACGTCATCGTCGAGAAGTTCGGCGACGACCGGCGTTCCAAGCTGGTGCCCTTCGACGGTGACATGTCCATCGAGGACCTGATCGCCGAGGAGGACATCGTCGTCACCATCACGCGTGGCGGCTATGTGAAGCGTACGAAGACGGACGACTACCGCTCGCAGAAGCGCGGCGGCAAGGGCGTACGCGGCACGAAGCTGAAGGAAGACGACATCGTCGACCACTTCTTCGTCTCCACCACGCACCACTGGCTCCTGTTCTTCACCAACAAGGGCCGGGTCTACCGCGCCAAGGCCTACGAGCTGCCGGACGCCGGCCGCGACGCTCGCGGTCAGCACGTCGCCAACCTGCTGGCCTTCCAGCCGGACGAGCAGATCGCCGAGATCCTGGCGATCCGCGACTACAACGCCGCGCCCTACCTGGTGCTCGCCACCAAGGGCGGTCTGGTGAAGAAGACGCCGCTCAAGGACTACGACTCGCCCCGGGCGGGTGGTGTCATCGCGATCAACCTCCGCGAGACGGAGGACGGCAGCGACGACGAGCTGATCGGTGCCGAGCTGGTCTCGGCCGAGGACGATCTGCTGCTGATCAGCAAAAAGGCGCAGTCGATCCGGTTCACCGCGACCGACGACGCGCTGCGTCCCATGGGGCGTGCCACATCGGGCGTGAAGGGCATGAGTTTCCGTGAAGGAGACCAGCTCCTCTCGATGAATGTGGTGCGGCCCGGTACGTTCGTGTTCACTGCTACTGATGGTGGGTACGCGAAGCGGACCGCCGTCGACGAATACCGCGTCCAGGGTCGTGGCGGCCTCGGTATCAAGGCCGCCAAGATTGTGGAGGACCGTGGTTCGCTCGTGGGCGCGCTGGTGGTCGAGGAGACGGATGAGATCCTCGCCATCACCCTTGGTGGCGGTGTGATTCGTACGCGAGTCAACGAAGTCAGGGAGACGGGCCGTGACACCATGGGCGTCCAACTGATCAACCTGGGCAAGCGCGATGCCGTGGTCGGCATCGCTCGTAACGCCGAGGCCGGTCGCGAGGCCGAAGAGGTCGAAGGGACCGACGAGGTCGAAGCGACCGATTTGGCCGGCGCCGACGCGGCCGGGGCGGCAGTCGAGGGCAGTGAGCCCTCGGCAGGGGAGCACGAGGAGTAAAGCGTGAGTGGAGCCACGGGCGCCGGATCGGCCGCATCCGGAGCGAACGGTGCCCGTGGCCCTGCCGCGGACTCCCAGGGGGTTACGGTGACGGACACTCGGGGGCCCATGCCCCCGCACGAGACGTATGGGGGCGAGCAGCCGGCGCCGCAGCCGGCCGCGCAGCCGTACCACCCGCCGCAGGCATACCCCTCGCCCCAGGGCGGGGGCGCGCCTCAGCCGGGCGCGGCTGTACGCAGGCCGCGCACCGGGGCCCGTACGACGCCGCGTACGCGCAAGGCGCGGCTGCGGGTGGCCAAGGCCGATCCGTGGTCGGTGATGAAGGTCAGCTTCCTGCTCTCCATCGCGCTGGGCATCTGCACGGTGATCGCGTCGGCGGTGCTGTGGATGGTCATGGACGCGATGGGTGTCTTCTCCACCGTCGGCGGGACGATCAGCGAGGCGACCGGCTCCAACGAGAGCAATGGCTTCGACCTTCAGTCGTTCCTGTCGCTGCCGCGGGTGCTCATCTTCACCTCGGTCATCGCCGTGATTGATGTGGTGCTGGCCACAGCTCTGGCGACCCTCGGGGCCTTTATCTACAACCTCTCCGCGGGTTTCGTGGGCGGCGTCGAGCTGACCCTCGCCGAGGACGAGTGAGACAGGACAACCGATTTTGGGACTGGCCCCGACGTGCGCTAATCTTCATGAGTCAGCGCGCAGCGCGGCGGGGCTATAGCTCAGTTGGTTAGAGCGCATCCCTGATAAGGATGAGGCCACAGGTTCAAATCCTGTTAGCCCCACAGAAGTAGTGAATGCACAGAGGGCACCTCCCCAGTGGGAGGTGCCCTCTCTGCGTTGTGGCCGGCTTGATCGTCTCTCCGACTTCTCTCAGCCCTCCCAGGGGCCTCATTCAGTAAGGCGGGAGGCCACGATCTCGCGCTTGAGGATCTTGCCGGTGGCGCCCTTGGGCTCGCGGTCGCCGGGACTGACGCCGCGTGCGGCGAGCAGCACGGCCACCCGGCCTGCGAGCGTGTCGAGTTCGGCATAGGTCAGCGAATGGTCGCCGAGTTCTGCGGCGATGCGCTGACCGTGGGCGTCGGCACTCCGGCTGAGCAGATCGGCGAGGTTCACCTTGGGCCTCCCGTTTCGGGGTGGAGTGGCGAGGATTCAGCCGCGGAGTGCGGAGGCCAGGAGACGGGCAACTCGGCAGTGCTCGCGGCGGCGGTGAAGCGGGCGACGCGTCTGAGGTGGTCGGGGCCGTGCGGTTGGTGGCGAAGCCGGGCGGCTCGGGGTGGTGGCCGGCCGCGTCCGGTCAGCTGCGGATGGCGGTGAATGCTTCCAGGTAGATCTCTTCGAGGGTGCCTTCGCCGTTCCGGCGTGCCCAGATCTCCATTGCGGTGTCGAGACAGGTGAGGCAGGCGCCGACGATCGCGTGGGCACGCGGGTCGGGCACGGGGCCGGGTTCGATGCCCATCCGGCGTTCGATCTCGGGTACGAGCAGTTCCTGCCAGCGCACATGTTTTTCGAGGTGGCGGGCGCGCAACGACGGGTTGGCCGTAGTCAGCAAGGCGGTTTCCAGCGCGTGGCGTGGGGTTTCAGGGGCGTCGGCAAGCGCCGCGAGGGCAGCGACCATCGCCTCCCACGGGCCTTCCTGCGGCGGGCGGGCCTGCAGCGCCGAGAGGACGACCTCGCCGAGGCCGACAAGGTTGCCGACGACGATGTCTTCCTTGGTGGCGAAGTAGCGGAAGAAGGTCCTGGGCGACATACCGACGGCGGCGGCGATCTGCTCGATCGTCGTGTTCTCGAAACCTTGATCCATGAACAGCCGTATGGCTGTGTCGCGGATTTCGGCGTAGGCGGCCTTCCGGTTGCGCTCCCGCAGCGTACTCATGGACCACATCATACACACGATGCCAAGAAGTCGGCAGGCGACATATTGTCAGTGAATGACATCTAGTCGTACGGTGCCAACATGACTGCTTTCGAGTACGGCCACCAGAACCTGCGGGCGCTGGACCGGCGCAACCACCGCCCAGCATCGCCGTCGGCACCGTCAACCGCGCGGCCCTTATGGCCCAGCGCCTGGTCAGCCGCCGCATCATCCTCACCTCGGCGCCATGTCCGAATCCAACCAGCGCAGCAGCGCCCGCTTGCGGCAGGCAAACCGATTCGAGGAGGTTCGATATGCGAAACGTACGTCGATGGCGTCTCTTCCGGCTGATCGTTTTGGCTGTGGTGACCGCCGGCACAGTCACCGTGGCGGCGGTGCCAGTGGCCGCCGGACTACGAGGGCCCGGCATCGGAATTCCTCGGCGCCGCCGCAGCAGCACACGGAATTCTCGACGGCACCGGGCGGCACGCTCCTTCGCGCCTGCGCAGATAGGCAGCCACGCCCCCCTCGGCCTGTGGGGCTACTCCGGCGGGGGCTTCGCCACCGCCGCGGCAGCCCAAATGCAACCCGAATACGCCCCCGAGCTGGAGCTGAGGGGCATCGCCATGGGCGGCGTCATCGCCGACTTCAATGCGAGCCTGCAGACCATCAGCGGTCAAGCCTTCTCCGGCTGGCTACCGTTCGGGCTCGCGGCTCTGCGGCGTTCCTATCCGCAGGCCGACATCAACCAGTACCTGGGCACGTCCGGGCTCGCCTACGCCGACGCCGTACAGAACGAGTGCGCCGGCGCCGCCGTCGCGTCCGGCCCCTACTTCGCACCGCTGTCGAGGTTCGAGGCCTCCCCAGGCTCCCTCAGCGTCGGCGCGTTCCACTCCTTCGCCCACAGCGTCAGCCCCATCGGCCTTCCCGGCACGCCGGCCGCCCCGGTGTACCTCTACCACGGCGTCAGCGACGAATTGGTACCCGTCACCGCCGCACGGCAGCTGGTCCACCGGTACCGGGCCGCCGGCGCCGATGTCCTCTACGTTGAAGATGACAAAGACCACGCCGCAGAGCAGAGCTACGGAGTGCCAGGCGCGGTCACTTTCCTCACCCGACGTCTCTCCTTGATCCCGAGGCCACGGGCCTGAGCCGCCAACTCCGCCCGGCTGCTTCTCCGCCCGGCCGATCGCTTTGTCCGGGGCCGGAGTTGGGGCGTGCGGACGTCGCACGCAGGTCACCGAACGGTATCGGTCGGTGTGTATAGTCGGGCGGCAGAAGTCCTCATACGTCAAGGAAAGACGAGGTCGCGCGGTGAAGAAGCTTCTCCTGGTCGCACTGGCCGCCATCGGCGGGCTCCTCGTGTACCGCCAGATCCAGGCGGATCGCGCCGAGCAGGATCTGTGGACGGAGGCGACCGACTCCGTGCCCGCAGGTTCGGGTGTGTGAGACGCAGCATTCTTGAAACCACTGAGCCCCGGTTCGCTGAAGCGGCCGGGGCTCAGTGCTGCCCCCTTTTCCTGGCCGTCCGGTGCCGTTGCGTGACCGTGACAATCTCGACCTTGAGTTCGCCTGAGCAAATCTCTAGCTTGCAAGAGCAAACTCCCATGCAGTAGGGACGGTCGTCGACGCCCTTCCCGATGGCTTTCCCAGGGTGATTCGGCCGCCCGCGAAGACAGCCAAGCGGCGGCCGGGGCAGGATGGTCCCTCGCCGCGACCGCCGCGGCGGCCGGCTGCGCGGTCGTCCTGATCGCGGGCCTGGTGCTCGTACTGGTACGGCGGACAAGGAGAAGCGCGTGAAGAGGCAGCGCGGCACGGGCCGGGTGACGCTGGCGGCCATGGCGGCGATGTGCGCGGTGGCGGCGCTGCCCGGGCAGTCATGGGCGGCCGGCGAGCCCAATCCGTACGCCTTCGACAGCGGGGCCAAGACCGTCAAGGGAGCCCCGGTCAACAGTGACGGGCCGCCCCTGAGCGCCGGATCGACGTACAAGGACACGATCAAGCCCGGCGAGAAGCGCTACTACCGGGTCGATCTCGATGCCAGGACCAACGCCTACATCTCGGCCGTCGCCGTTCCCAAGCCGGCGACGAAGGTGTCGTCCGCGGACAGGCTCTCGGTGAGCATCGAGGACCGCTCGGGGTACAAGTGCGGTGACGGGGACGCCCAGTTCGGATCAGCCTCGTACGCCAGGCCGGTCGCCGCGTACGCGGACCGGACGATCGTCAAGGACGGCAGCAGGTGCCAGGACGCGGGCGCGTACTACGTGCTCCTGCAGCGGTCGAAGGCAGACACCTCCACGCCCGAGCCGTGGGACGTGGAGATCCGTTTCGCCTCCGAGTCCGGGCTGAAGGCCCAGGGCCCCACCGCGCCGGCCGAGAACTGGCCGTCCGCGTCCCCACCGGCGCCCGCAGGCGGCCCCGGGAAGCGGCAGGGCGGCACGAGCTTCACCGATGCCACGAGCCTGAAGCAGGGCGAGTGGCAGGACGCGATCACCCCCGGCCAGACGCTCTTCTACCGGGTGCCGGTCGACTGGGGACAGCAGCTCTTCGCCAGCGCCGACCTCGGCAGCAGTACGGCGCCCGACAGTGCGAAGAGCGTCAGCAGTGCCCTGGTGCTGTCCCTGCACAACCCGGCCCGTGGATACGTCGATGACGCGTCGAGCCTGTACTACGACGGCAAGCAGAAGTCGCTGGCGCTGGACCCGCTGCCGCCGGTGGCGTACGAGAACCGATACGACTACACGAGTTCCACCAACGCCATGCGGTTCGCCGGCTGGTACTACCTCTCGGTCACGCTCAACCCGGAGGTCGGCAAGGAGTACGGCACGAACGCCATCCCGTTGACGCTGCGCGTGAACGTCGAGGGCAAGGTGCGGGGCGCTCCGGCGTACGACGGGCCCGCGGGGGACTTTCAGGTCACCAAGGACGACCAGGAGGCCGCGGACAGCGGGAAGAGCGCGCCGGAGGCGGCGAAGAGCGACACGATGCAGCTGGTCGCCGCCGCGGGCATCGGGGCGGGGACCGTGCTGGTGCTGGGACTCGGCGCGTGGACCCTGCTGGCGCGGCGGCGGACGGCCGGGGCGCCGGCGCAGGGACCTGCTCACGCGGCTCCTCTGGCTCCCGTGACGGATGCTGCCGCTCCGTTCCCGGCGCAAGGACCGGCGGCGGGGCAGGTGCCCGGACAGGTGCCCGGTGGGCACGGCCAGCTTCCGGGACAAGCACCCAGCCAGGCTCCCGGGCAGTACGGCCCGCCGCCCACCTGGTAGTTCAGGGGCTGCGGGATCAGGCCTGGGTCAGCGCCCAGATGCCCACCGCGAAGCAGAGCAGCGCGACAAGCAGCACCGGGACCGCGACCTTCGGGGGCGGTCCCGGCCGTTTGCGGGCCACCGTCGGAACCGGCGCGTGGGCGTGCGGAACCTGCGGGCTCTGCGCGGTGTAAGCACGGGTCAGAGCTTGCTCGTACTGCACCGGGGCGGTCGGAGCGGTCGGGGACTGCACGGACTGCTCGGGCGCGGGGGCGTACACCGGGGAAGCGCTGTGGGACGGTACGGGCGCGGGAGTGGGAGTCGGCGTGGGCGTCGGCTCCGAGGCCGCCGGCATGGGGGGCGGAGTGGACGGCTGGGCCGTATCAGGCAGTTGGGCGGACGGCTGCTGCGGTGGCGGGGCCAGATGGAAGCTGCCCGTCTGCGACGGCGGGAGCGGCCGCTGTACGTGAGCCTGCCCGGCCCGGTCAGCCGCTGCCGTGTCCCGTGCGGGTCCGGTCGGGCCCTCGGGGCCGAATCCGGCGGGCAGCGGGCCGATCTGGTCGAAGATCTCGACGGGCTCGTCGTCCGCGCCCGGCTCTGGGAGCATCTCGACAGCCGCCGTGAGCGCCTTCCGCGCTCCCGTGGCGGTACGGAACCGCACCTGCGGATCGGGCTGCAACAGACCGGCGAGCACCTGCCACAGCGGTTCGGGGATGCCCTGAGGGGCACCAGGAGTCCCGATGTTGGCGAAGTGCTCGACCAGCGCCCTGGAGTCGGGCTTCTTGCCCTGGAGCAGATAGAGCGCGACGAGACCGACCGCGAAGAGATCGGCCGTGAAGTCCGGCTCCGCGCCCATCATCTGCTCGGGCGCGAAGTAACCGGGCGTGCCCACCACATAGTTGGTCTCGGTGAGCCGCGGCTCACCCTTGCGCATCGAGATCCCGAAGTCGGACAGCCGCAGATGCGGCCGCCCGGTCCCGGTGGCCTCCATCAGGATGTTCGCCGGCTTGATGTCGCGGTGCACGACCCCCTCCGCGTGCACCGCGGCCAGACCGGACAACAGCTGATCGAGCAGCGTGCACACAAAACGGGGCGGCAGCGGGCCGTAGTCCCCGATGACATGCGCCAGCGACCCGCCGCTCACCAGGTCCATGGTGAACAGCACCTTGTCGTCGTCCGCGGCCCAGCTGGCCGGAGCGAGGACATGGGGATGATCGATCCTCAGGGCCTGTTCGCGGACGAAGCGCAGCAGGGTGTGCGCATCGCTCTGCTGCAGCACCTTGGCCGCCACATAGCGACGGCGCCGTTGGTCCCAGGCCCGCCACACCGCACCGACACCGCCGCGACCGATCGGGTCGATGAGTTCGTACCGACCAGCGAAGACCTCACCCATTGCGCTGCGCCCGCTCCCCGTTCCCCAGTGAGGCCCGCTGCCTCGGTCAGCTCTGATGCGACTCGTAGTGGGCGACGGCGTCGGCCGTGCGACCGGCGCCGTACACCCGGAGGAACTCTGCCAGCTCGGGGTGGCTCGGGGCGAGAGAGTCCGCCGCATCGATGATGTCGCCCGCCGCGGCAACCGAACGAAGCAACGACTGGATCTCGCGTACGACACGGCGAACTGTCGGCGCTCCGGAGCTGCTTGTGCTCTGGCTGGTGCCGGTCAGCACGGAGCCGCCCTGCGACTTCCTGATCTCCTCCATCCGGTCCGTCGCCTCGGCCGCGCTGACACTGCCGTCGGCGACCTGACTCGCCAGATCCTGCAGAGCCTGCACCCGCTGGACCACCGCGGGATTGCCGATCTTGGCGCGCTGGCCGCTCATCAGCTGGGAGAGCATCGGAGCCGACAGCCCGAGCACCGCAGCAAGGCGGGCCTGGTTCAGGCCCAGATCATCGATGAGCCGACGGAAGAGGGCCCCCAGCGGCTCTCCGTACCAGCTGCGCTGCAGCTCTCTGGCTCTTGCGGTTGTTTCCTGCTGCGCGGCGTCCATTGCGTCTCCCCATCGCTTTTCCCCAAAGCGGGCTTCGCTGCTGCGAACCTCGACGAGCATCTTACGGAGAGTGGTCGCCCACCGGGAGTCCCAATCCTTTTGCAGGATTCGGGGGGTCACCCGGTACTCTGGTCTGCGGCGGTGGCCGAGGCACGCTTCTGCTCGGCCGTACCCACCCTTCCGGGGCCTTAGCTCAGTTGGTAGAGCGCTGTCTTTGCATGGCAGATGTCAGGGGTTCGACTCCCCTAGGCTCCACAACGACAAGGGCGCTCCGATCTGTCGAGAACAGATCGGAGCGCCCTTTTCACTGCCTTGTACTGCCTCGCTGCCCCGCCCGCACCGTGGAATGGGCCGTCTGGGTGGTGTTCATCCGAAGAACTGCGCAGCGGCGGCGTCGCTCCCTCACTTCCCGAGATGCGTACACATCATGAGAAAGGTATGTAGATCGCTCAACCCGAAAGCGAGGGGTCATGGCCGCCATGAAGGTCAGAAATCTGTGGGCCGCGTTCATCACCGCGTTCTTTGCGCTGCTTGCCTCGGTGGGGCTGACCACCGCCACCACCGCCGCGCGCCGGCCGGCCGTGCGGACGCCCGACGCGCCGCTCCTGCCCCAGCAGGTACGCCGCCAGGCCGTCCGGCCGACAGTGCCCGCGCCCAGTACGCGATGGAGCCCCGCTACCCGATGGAACCCCGTGGCGCGCGACAGATCGCTGCCACCCACCATCAAGCAGCGCATCCGCGCCGAGGCCCATGGATCGTCGCCGTCCACCCGGCACCTGCCCGCGACCGACGCCGACAGCGCCGACATCACGGACATCGGGCACAGCCCGGCCCCTGCCCGCGTCGCCGACACGGCGCACGCCTCGGCATGAGGCGCCGGGATCGCTCACCCCTCCCGGCGCCATCTGCTCCACGGGCGGCAAGCGATCAGCGCTGATCGTCGCGGTCAGCAGCCTCCGCCTCGTCCTGCTTCGCCTGCACCTCAGGGTCCAGGTCTCCCTGCTCACTGCCGTCGACGGACGACAGCGGGGCTCGGTCGGAGACCTCCGTGGCAGCGGGCGGTTCCACCAGCCAGTCGGGGTTGGCCTGCTTGTCCCACCACTTCCAGGCCGCGACTGCCCCACCGACCAGCACACCGACGATCGCAAGACCCTTGGCGAGCCGCGCGGCCTTTGAGCGCCGCTCGTGCTTCCTCACCAGCTTCTGAATCTCCTTCGCCGTCACCTGTCCGCGCAGTGCGGCCAGTGCGGCAGCGGAGCGGGCCAGAGCCTCCTCCCGTACGGGCTGAGCGACGGCCACCGCCTGCTCCACACGCGGAACGGTGTAATCCGCCGCCTGACGAGCCGCCCTGCGAGCCTGAACCGCGGCTCGGTGCGCTGCCTCGTCCACCTTCGGCGGCACATGCGGCGCGACACGCGCGTCGTAGTGAACACGGGCCTGAGTAGCGGCCTTGGAGACTTTGGGCGCGAGCCGTACGCGGGCCTCGTACGCATAGTGCGCGGCCTGGTCCTTGGCCGTACCGGCGTAGGGCGCCACCACTTCCGCGGCGTGCAGCACGCTGTCCTTCGCCGTACCGGTCGCGGCGCGCACGCTGTCCATGCGGGTCACGGGATCCTCCTCCTCGGTGGCGTTCTGGGTGGCTGGGCTTTACTTCCAGTTAGGCATAGTTTCGCCTTTCCACCCGTTTGGAAATCATGCCTGTTGAGTGCGGCCTCGGCATGCGGGGCGGGCATCCGGGTCATGTAGGGCCCTTGCGGACGACGATGCCACGGTTCGCCCCACAACGCGCCGCTTCGTTGACGACTCGACGCCTTTTATCCGTGGACTGCTCCCGCGTGCGAGGATCGTGTGACGTCAGAGCAGACTTACGGAAGGCAGATCGTGGCCGAGCAGCTGTACGCCACCTTGAAGACCAACCAAGGCGACATCGAGATCCGGCTTCTGCCGAACCACGCGCCCAAGACAGTCAAGAACTTCGTGGAGCTCGCCAAGGGCGAGCGTGAGTGGACCCACCCGGCGACCGGCAAGAAGTCCACGGACAACCTGTACGACGGCACGGTCTTCCACCGCGTGATCAGCGGCTTCATGATCCAGGGCGGTGACCCGCTGGGCAACGGCACGGGCGGCCCCGGCTACGAGTTCCAGGACGAGTTCCACCCGGATCTCGGCTTCGACAAGCCGTACCTGCTGGCCATGGCCAACGCCGGCCCGGGCACCAACGGCTCGCAGTTCTTCATCACCGTGTCGCCCACCGCCTGGCTGACCCGCAAGCACACCATCTTCGGCGAGGTCAGCAGCGAGACCGGCAAGAAGGTCGTGGACGCGATCGCCGCCGCCCAGACCAACCCGCGCACCGACCGCCCGGTGAGCGATGTCGTGATCGAGTCGGTCGTCGTGGAGACCCGCGAGGGCTGAGCCCCGCGGCGCCCCCGCGGCGCCCCCGCGGCGCTCCGGGATCCTCGGGGACCCGAGGGGAACCAATTCGCCCCGCTCATCCGTATGGATGGGCGGGGCGGTGTGTTGAGCTAGGGAGACAGAGGGACCTCATGGACCAGGCGCCAGGCAGTGGGCAGCAGCCGCAGGACGCGCACGGCCCAAGCTGCTACCGGCATCCGGGCCGCGAGACGGGCATCAGGTGCACCCGTTGCGAGCGGCCCATCTGCACGGAGTGCATGGTCAGCGCGTCGGTCGGATTCCAGTGTCCGGAATGTGTCCGTTCGGGATCCGGTACGGGACACGCCCCGTCCGCCACCCGACCGCGGACCATCGCGGGCGGCACGGTCACCGCGGATCCGCGCCTGCTGACCAAGCTCCTGATCGCGATCAACCTCGCCGTCTTCCTGCTGCAGCTGTCGCTCGGGGACCGGTTCACCGACCAGTTCGACCTGATCGGGCGCGCCTTCGTCCCGCTGCTCGGAGATGTCGAGGGCGTCGCGGAAGGGCAGTACTACCGGCTGCTGACGTCGATGTTCCTGCACGGCAGCTATATCCACATCGCCTTCAACATGCTCAGCCTGTGGTGGATCGGCGGCCCCCTGGAAGCCGCCCTCGGACGCGCGCGCTACCTCACCCTGTACGTGCTCTCCGGCCTGGCGGGCAGCGCGCTGACCTATCTGCTCGCCGACGCGAACCAGCCCTCGCTCGGTGCCTCCGGCGCCGTCTTCGGCCTCTTCGGCGCGACCGCGGTGCTCATGCGGCGAATGAACTACGACATGCGGCCGGTCATCGCGCTCCTGGTGATCAACCTGATCTTCACCTTCAACCCGGCGTTCAACATCGCCTGGCAGGCCCATATCGGCGGGCTCGTCGGCGGTGTCGTGGTCGGGTACGCCATGGTGCACGCGCCGGCCGAACGCCGAGCACTGGTCCAGTACGGCACCTGCGCACTGATCCTGATCGCGGTGATCGTCACCGTGGTGGCCAGGACCGCCGCGCTCACCTGAGCGAGACCTTTCCCCAAAGTTGTCCACAGCGTGTGGTCGATCTTGTGCATGCTGTGGGGAACAAGCGTGCCCCTTGTCGCTGAGCTGGCTTTTCCCAGCAGGGACAAGGGGCGGGGCGCTTCATCAAGATGGCCGATGCAGTCACACCGGCGTCAATGCTTTGAGGGTTATCCACAGATCGTCTGAACTTTTCCCCACTGTGGACAACACTGTGGATAACCTCAGGGCAGGGCTTGACGGCGAGGCTGCGGAGAAGCTACTTCCACTGGGTGGATACGCCGAAGCCGGCGGCGATGAAGCCGAAGCCGGCAACGATGTTCCAGTTGCCGAAGCTCTTGATCGGAAGGTCGCCCTCAGTGACATAGAAGAGGACGATCCAGGCCAGGCCGATCAGAAACAGCGCGAGCATCACCGGTGCGACCCAGCTGCGGCTGGTCAGCTTGATGCTGGTCGCCTGCTTCGACGCCGGCGGCGGCGTGAAGTCGGCCTTCTTGCGGATACGTGACTTCGGCACGAGGGACTCTCCTGTCGATGCGCTGCGTGACCGCGCAGGGAACTGTGGCTTGACGCCAGGGGCTGGAGCGAGGGGGACCACCGCCTCCCCCGGGCGTCCGTTAGCGTAGTGCTTCCGCGGCGCCTAAGGAGATAAGGGTACGTTGAGCAATTCTGCCGACTCCCCCCAAGGTCCGGACAACCGCTTCGACTGGCGGTTTGTCCGGCTCCTGACGGCTGCCGTGTTCGCCCTCGCCGGGCTGATCTTCGTGACCAGCTTCAACACCGCCAAGGGCACCAATATCCGTACGGACGCGTCGATGCTGAAGCTCTCCGACCTGATCCAGCAGCGCAGCACCAAGAATGCCGACCTGGACGAGTCCACCGCGGCGGTACGGGACGACGTCGACGCGCTCGCCCGGCGCGACGACGGCTCCACCAAGGCCGAGGATGCCCGGCTCGCCGCCCTGGAGAAGGCCTCGGGCACCTCGCCGGTCAGCGGACCGGCCGTCAGTGTCACCCTCAACGACGCCCCGCCGAACGCCCAGGCAGCCCCCGGCTACCCCGAGCCGCAGGCCAATGACCTGGTCATCCACCAGCAGGACCTGCAGGCCGTCGTGAACGCCCTGTGGCAGGGCGGTGCCAGGGGCATCCAGGTCATGGACCAGCGGCTGATCTCCACCAGCGCCGTGCGCTGCGTGGGCAACACGCTGATCCTCCAGGGCCGCGTCTACTCCCCGCCGTACAAGGTCACGGCCGTCGGCGACCGGGGCGCGCTCAAGAAGGCGCTCGCCGAGTCCCCCGCGATCCAGAACTACCAGCTGTATGTGAAGGCCTACGGGCTCGGCTGGAAAGTCGACGAACGCAAGGCGGTGACTCTCCCCGGCTACTCGGGCACAGTGGATCTCCACTACGCGAAGCCCGTGCAGTAGCCCCTGGGGGGACGGTGGGACGGACGCTATCGGTACGGCTGATCGTCAGGACCTTCAGCGAACTCTGCATCACCGCCGGCACCTTGATCGTGCTCTTCGTCGTGTACGTGATGTTCTGGACCGGAATCAAGGCGGCCGACGCGACCGACGGACAGATCGACAGGCTCCAGGAGGAGTGGTCGCAGGGTCCACTCCAGGCTCCCGCTGCCACCCCGGCTCCGGAGCGCACGACGACACCCGCCCCTCCCGCTCCCAAGGAGTACCGCGACGGCAAGCCCTTCGCGGTCATGTACATCCCCCGCTTCGGCAGGAGTTGGGACTGGCCGGTCCTGGAAGGCACCTCGACGGGCATCCTCAAGAAGGGCCTCGGGCACTACGCCTCGACCACGGTCCTCGGCGGCAGCGGCAACTTCGCGGTCGCCGGCCACCGGCGCACGTACGGCGATCCCTTCAAGGACTTCCCGCAGCTGCGGCCGGGTGACGCTGTGGTGCTGACGGACGGGACGACCTGGTTCACCTACCGCGTCGACCGCGAGCCCTACCGGACCGTCCCGAGCGACACCGGTGTCATCGACCCCGTCCCCAGGAAGTCGGGCTTCGACGGGCCGGGGCGCTATCTGACGCTGACCACCTGCGATCCGGAGTGGGGCAGCAGCCACCGGCTGATCGCCTGGGCGCATCTGGACGCCACCCAGCCTGTGACCGACGGCAAACCGGAAGCTTTGCGCAGCTGACCCATGTGCCCCTGCCGCCCTTTAGTCTGGTGCGGTACCAAACGGAAAGGGACAGCATGTACGGCTGGATCTGGCGGCATCTGCCGGGCAACGCATGGGTGCGGGCAGTTCTCTCGCTCGTGCTGATGCTCGCGGTCGTCTACGTGCTGTTCCAGTACGTCTTCCCGTGGGCGGAGCCGCTGCTTCCGTTCAACGATGTGACGGTCGACGGAGCGGGGGCGGCCCGATGAGCGCGCGCATTCTGGTCGTCGACAACTACGACAGCTTCGTCTTCAACCTCGTCCAGTACCTGTACCAACTGGGTGCGGAGTGCGAGGTCGTGCGCAATGACGAGGTGGCGCCGGGGCATGCGCAGGACGGCTTCGACGGGGTGCTGCTGTCCCCCGGGCCCGGAGCGCCCGAGCAGGCAGGTGTGTGCATCGAGATGGTGCGCCACTGCGCCGACACCGCTGTGCCGGTCTTCGGTGTCTGCCTGGGGATGCAGTCGATGGCGGTGGCGTACGGCGGTGTGGTGGGCCGCGCCCCCGAGCTGCTGCACGGCAAGACCTCGCCGGTCACGCACGAGGGCAAGGGTGTCTTCGCGGGGCTGCCTTCGCCGTTCACCGCGACCCGCTACCACTCGCTGGCCGCGGAGCCGGCGGAGCTCCCGGACGAGCTGGAGGTCACGGCACGGACTGCGGACGGCATCATCATGGGGCTGCGCCACCGTGAACTGGCCGTCGAGGGTGTGCAGTTCCACCCCGAGTCGGTCCTCACCGAGCACGGGCACCTGATGCTCGCCAACTGGCTCGAGCAGTGCGGCGACACCGGGGCGGTCGGGCGTTCGGCGGGGCTCGCACCGGTGGTGGGCAAGGCTGTGGCGTGAACGCCCGGCGTCCTGAGGACGGGTATGAGTACGACCCGCTGACGGATCCCTCCCCCACGGCTCCGCCCTGGGGAGACCCCATGCCGCCGGGGGAGCAGGGGGCGCCGTGGTTCGGGGCGGCGGACATTCCGGAGGAGGGGCAGGCTCATGCCCCTGAGGCCGAGGTGCCTCAGTCTCATGAGTGGTCTGGCTACCGCCAGTACTCCGCAGGCGACCCGCAGGGCTATCAGGGGGACTGGTACGCCCAGCCGCAACCGGAAGCGGAACCTGGGGCGGCGCTGTACGAGACCGTCGCGATCCCTCAGCAGATGTCCGGGCCGATACCAGTACCGGACGACGAGACCGTCGCCCTGCGTACGGAGGACACCCGGCGCGCGGTACAGACGCCCGCGGGTCCCGGCCGTGCCGAGCGGCGCCGGGCTGCCAAGGCCCGCAGCCACAGGCGCCCGGGGCCCGCTTCTGCTGCCGCCCCGGAGTCCTCGGCGACGCCTGCCAGACCCCTCTCACGCGTCGAGGCCCGCCGCGCCGCGCGTGCCGCGAAGGACAGCCCCGCCGTCATCGCGAGCCGCGCCATCGGTGAGCTCTTCATCAGCTTCGGCGTGCTGATGCTGCTGTTCGTGACGTACCAGCTCTGGTGGACGAACATACGCGCGGGGCAGCAGGCCAGCCAGGAGACGAACAAGATCCAGGACGACTGGGCGAAGGGCCGCCAGCCGGGCGCGTTCGAGCCCGGGCAGGGCTTCGCCATCATGCATATCCCCAAGCTGGACGTGGTCGTCCCGATCGCCGAGGGCATCAGCAAGCACAAGGTCCTCGACCGCGGCATGGTGGGCCACTACGGCGAGGGGAAGCTCAAGACCGCGATGCCTTCGGACAGGGCGGGCAACTTCGCGGTCGCGGGTCACCGCAACACCCACGGAGAACCGTTCCGGTACATCAACCGTCTACAGCCGGGGGACCCGATCGTCGTCGAGACGCAGGACGCGTACTACACGTACAAGATGGCAAGCATCCTCCCGCAGACCTCACCGTCGAATGTGAGTGTGATCGCTCCGGTGCCGGAGGGCGCCGGATTCGACGGACCGGGCAGGTACATCACGCTGACGACGTGTACGCCGGAATTTACGAGTACGTATCGAATGATCGTGTGGGGCAAGATGGTCGACGAACGACCGCGCAGCAAGGGCAAACCCGACGCGCTCGTCGGCTGAAATCGGTTCGCTCGGTGGGTGCGGTGGGACTTCAAGACGGGAAAAGGTGCAGTGTCACGTGCGCGTAGCCGGGCCGCCGGTGTCATCAGTGTCTTCGGCGAACTGCTGATCACCGCGGGCGTGGTGCTGGGGCTCTTTGTCGTCTACTCACTGTGGTGGACGAACGTCCTCGCCGACCGTGCGGCCTCCAAGCAGGGCGACCAGATGCGCGACGGCTGGGCGAGCAGCCCGGGCGCCCTCGACACCAAGGACGGCATCGGCTTCCTCCACGTACCCGCCATGAACAACGGCGAGGTGCTGGTGAAGAAGGGCACCGACTCCCAAAGCCTCAACGACGGCATCGCGGGCTACTACACGGACCCGATCAAGTCGGCGCTCCCGTGGGACGGCAAGGGCAACTTCACGCTGGCGGCGCACCGCGACGGCCATGGAGCGAAGTTCCACAACATCCACAAGCTGAAGGACGGGGACCCGATCGTCTTCGAGACGCGGGACACCTGGTACGTCTACAAGGTCTTCAAGGAGCTTCCGGAGACCTCGAAGTACAACGTGAACGTGTTGCAGCCGGTCCCGAAGGAGTCGGGCATGACGAAGCCGGGCCGGTACATCACCCTGACGACGTGCACGCCCGTGTACACGTCGGACTACCGCTACATCGTGTGGGGCGAGCTGGTGCGCACGCAGAAGGTCGACGCGGACCGTACGCCGCCGGCGGAGCTGCGCTGACTGTGACTGAGGTCCCTCGGAGGACGTCAGTCGTCCTGGGATCCGCTGTCCCGCTCGCTCTACTTGAGCACGTTCAGCGCGGTGCCCGCGCTCCATGCCTCCAGCAGACCTCGGTGTACGGCGGTGATGCCGCCCTCGGCAGAGATGTTGAGGGCTTCCCGGGTGAAGGGGCACGTTGCCACGTAGAGTGCGACGTCGGCCTTGTGCAGCACCTTGGCAGCCCCGAGGAACTTCTGGATGTCGGGGCTCGTGACCGAGTTGTGGGGTGCGAATCTCTTGCACTGGACGACGAGCGGTCGCCCATCGGGGGTCCGGCCCGTGATGTCTACGCCTCGGTCTCCGCCGCCCCCGCGTACGACGACGTCGGTGCAGCCGTCGCGGCGCAGTAGAGCGGCGATGTGCTCTTCGAACTCGTAGCCGTTCATGGCGTCGATGGCGGCCATGACTCCGGCGAGTGGCCGGTCTTCACGTGGGCCTTCGAGCCGGCGCAGCCGAGTGTGGTGGAGGCAGAGTCTGCGTTCGACGCGCTGGATGTCCTGGCGCAGGTCGATCAGTTCCTTGCGGTGTTCGCCCGAGGTCTCGATGAGGGCGTTGAACAGGGGGACGACGGCAGTGCCGAGGATGTCGACGATGCGCCGGTCGATGCGGTCGTCGAGGGAGTCGGCGGGGCTGTGGACGGAGTTGTCCACAGGGGCGGCAGTGCGTGCCATGTACTCCATGTCGAGGAGGTACGTACGCACCTGACGTGCGACTTCGCTGTCGCGGAGCAGCATGGCGACGTTGAGAACGGCCCGTCGGGAGAAGAGTGCAAGAGATGGTGTGTGCGACTGGATCCCACTGAGTTCCTTGAAGGAACTCAGTTCTGCCCCTGACAAGACGCGGTATCCGTTGGCTTCGATTTCTTCCCGGTGATCGAGCACAAGGGAGCGGACAGCGTTGATGCCGACCTGGAAGTACGCGGCGACCATCGCCGTCGTCACATGCATGCCGTCCGGTAGCAACGACAGGGCCTTCACCCTGTTGAGTACCTCTGTGTGGGCAGCCATGCTCGTGCGCAGCGATTTCGACTCCAGCAGCGCGGTCTGGTCGATCATGCTCCGGCCCTTTCTGCTCGCCTGGTTGGTGGTGAGATCGGGGCAGCAGCTTGAGTCCCCTCCCCATCCGTCCAACGAGTCAGGACATCTGAAGAAACGACCGATGGTCGAAAGCGTGCGCGCAGCAGATGGCATACAGCAGGAGGCCCCGCCCACCGGTGTTGGACGCTGACTCTGTCGGGGATCTTGGTGTCGTCTGCTCAGTCTCTGGCGGACCGCCAAGACCTCGGCCGGGGGATCCCGTGCTGGTCCAGGAAGTTCTGGAAGGCGGTCGGCGGCCGGGACGAAGGTGCTTCTCCTGTCGGTGGCCGTCGGCTGAGGCGCTCGATGTTTGCGGCGATGGCTGTGAACACGTGCTGTAGGTGGGCTTTCTGCTGTCCCCGGTAGCGGCAGCGGCGCATGCCGTGTCCGTGAGCGAGCTCGTTGATGGTGCCTTCCACTCCGGAGCGGACCGCATAGCGACCCTGCCATTCGGGTGTCTGTTGCTCGGCGCGGACTCGGAGTTGCAGGTCGCGGAGTTCTCGCGGGGGAAAGCCCACGGTTCGGGCGCTGTCGGTGGTGGTCGTGCAGCGGGTGCGGACCGGGCAGGGGCGGCACTGGCTCTTGGTGAACCGTGCCACGATCAGAGGTGCCGCGGTGGGTGAGGAGGTCGGATAGGGGCCGTGCCATCCCGCGCTGGTCTCGCCCTGTGGGCAGGTGACCTGCTGGCGGTCGAAGTCGATATGGAAGTCGTCGCGGCCGAAGCCGTCGTTCTTGCGGTGCTGGCGGGTGGAGTTGACCGGCAGTGGTCCGGTGACCGTGACCTGGTGTTCGCGGACTGCCTGTTCCAGATGGACCAGGGAGGTGTATCCGCCGTCGACCAGGTGCTCGGCGGGCAGCAGCCCGCGGTGCTTCAGCCGGGTGTGGATGCCGGGCAGAGCCTTCGCGTCGTAGCTGGTGGCGTCGGTGGTGGCCACATCTGTGATCACGTTGACGCCGTCGGGATCACAGGTCTCGGTGAGATGCGCGACGAACCCTTTCCAACGGGTGACATGTCCGCGGCGCGCGTAGCGGGCCGTCGGGTCGTAGGGCGAGACGACTGCGACGGCCGAGGGCGGCAGCCCGCCGTCCTCGGCGGTGCGCCAGCGCAGGCGGCCGGCCCCGTCGCGGTAGTAGTTCTGCACCATAATCTGCCGCAGAGCCTGGACCCGGGGACCGGACAGGCGATCCGCCCCATGCTCCCCGACGTGCTCCAGCAGCCGGACGGCGTCACCGCCTGTGGCAAGGATCCTGGTCTTGGGTCGGGTGGGGTTCTTGCCCAGACGGACCGGACGGCCGTAGCGGCGCCCCCACTCCTCGTCGACCAGGCCGGCCAGCAGGTGCGGAGCTGTGCCGGCCAGCTCTTCCAGCGCGGCGCGGACGGCCTCGGTGACCAGTTCCAGCCGGGTCAGGTCGCGCACCGCGGCCAGGACGTGGGTGGAATCCGTGCGCTGGGTGGTGCGCTCGCGGACGAGACCGGCCTCCTTCAGGCGCGCGAGTGCGAGGTCGAGGAGACGGTCGGCTCGGCCGCCCTCGGTGAGACGCTCGCGGAAGTCGGCCAGCACGCTGTGGTGGAAGCCGGGATCGTCCAGTTCCATGGCCAGCGCGTACTTGAAATCGATGCGGCAGCGAACCGCCTCGGCCGCCTGCCGGTCCGACAGACCGAGCAGGAACTGCAGCACACAGACGGTGGCCAGCTGGGCGGGCGAGAGCCCCGGGCGGCCGTCGCGCGAGTACCAGTCGGCGAAGTCCTCGTCACGCCACAGCCCGCCCAGGTGGTCTCTCACCCACATCGCCGTCGTACCGCCCGGGTTGCTCGCCCGTGCCATCTGCACGGTCAGAGAAGGGACTTGCTCACCAGAACGGGCGTGGAGCGACAACGGGCACCTCGACAACTGCATCGGTCCTTGAACAGAGCCGAGCATGCCCGTTGATCATGCTGCCCCGCCGGGGATCCCCAAGATCCCCGACAGAGTCAGCGTCCCGATGAAGGGTGCCGGGGCCTCCTGCTGTTGCGGGCCGGGGCTAGCCGAAGATTCCGCCGTCGTTCCCGCCGTTGTTCCCGCCCCCGCCGCCGTCAATGGTCTGCACATTGATCTGCTGGCCTGGAGTCGCCGGTGAACCGGCCGCCGGGTCCTGAACAATGATCCGGGCCCTGTCGTCGTTCGGACCGTTGACGGCGCCGAGCTGCAGACCTGCCTGAGCGAGGAGCTGCTTGGCCTCGCCGATGGTCTTGTTGAACAGCTGAGGCACCTGAGCGGTCTGCTGCGGGCCCTTGGAGACCTGCAGCGTGACCGTGGCACCCTTGGCGGCCTTCGAGTCGCCCGACGGGTCCTGCCGGATGACCGTGCCCGTCGGCTGATCGGAGTCCACGTCCGCCCGCACAACCGTGAACTCAAGGGTCTCGAGCTGGCTCTTGGCGTCGTCGAACAGCCGACCCACGACCGGAGGCACGTTGACCTTGGCCTGCTTGGCCACGGTGAGGGTGACCTCAGTGCCCTTCTCGGCCTGGGTGCCGCCCCTGGGATCCTGCGAGAGGACCGTGCCCGGGTCCTCGTCCGAGGACTCGGATTCCACGATCTTGACCCTGAAGCCCTTGTCCGTCAGAGCCTTCTCGGCATTCGCCCGGGACTTCTCGGTGACGTCCGGGATCTCGACCTTGGGTGCGCCCTCGGAGACGACGACCTGGACGGTCTCGCCCTGCTGCATATTCCCGTTGGCCGGCGTCTGGCTGCAGATCTTGTTCTTCGGCTGCTCACAGCGCGCCGTGCCCGATTGGGCGACCTTGACGCCGGCGTTCGTCCCGAGCGTCTGGGCTTCCTGCAGCGACTTGCCGACGAGCTGCGGCACCGGCACATCGCCGCCGCCGCCGTCACCGCCGCCGAAGACCGCCTTGCCGATCAGCACCGCGCCGACGAGCACCAGGATGCCCGCGAGGATCAGCAGGATCGTCGAGGTGTTCGACTTCTTCTGGCGACGCCGGTCCGGGCGGTCGTCGTAGCCGTAGCCCCCGTCGTCCGGGTTCATCGGCGGAAGCATCGATGTCTGGCCCGCCGGGTCGGCCTGGCGCAGCGCCGTGGTCGGCTGGTCCTCGGGGGCGTATCCGCCGTAGCCGACCGCGCCCATCGCCGCCGTCGCCGCGACCGGCTGGCCGTCGAGGCAGGCCTCGATGTCCGCGCGCATCTCGTCGGCCGACTGGTAGCGGTAGTCGGGGTCCTTGACCAGGGCCCGCAGGACGATGGCGTCCATCTCGGGCGTGATCTCGGGGTCGAAGTTGCTCGGCGGCTGCGGTTCCTCGCGTACATGCTGGTACGCCACCGCCACCGGGGAGTCGCCCACGAAGGGCGGACGGACGGTGAGGAGCTCGTAGAGCAGACAGCCGGTGGAGTACAGGTCGGAGCGGGCGTCGACCTGCTCGCCCTTGGCCTGCTCCGGGGAGAGGTACTGCGCGGTTCCGATGACCGCCGCGGTCTGGGTCATCGTCATCCCGGAGTCGCCCATGGCGCGGGCGATGCCGAAGTCCATGACCTTGACCTGGCCGGTGCGCGTCAGCATGACGTTCGCCGGCTTGATGTCGCGGTGGACGATTCCGTTGCGGTGGGAGTACTCGAGCGCCTGGAGGATGCCGATGGTCATCTCGAGCGTGCGCTCGGGAAGCAGCTTGCGCCCGGAGTGCAGCAGCTCTCTGAGCGTGGAGCCGTCGACGTACTCCATGACGATGTACGGGATCGAGACCCCGTCGACGTAGTCCTCGCCCGTGTCGTAGACCGCGACGATTGCCGGGTGGTTGAGCGAGGCGGCCGACTGGGCCTCACGGCGGAACCGGGCCTGGAAGGACGGGTCACGGGCGAGATCGGCCCGCAGCGTCTTCACGGCGACGGTGCGGCCGAGCCGGGTGTCGTGGGCGAGGTAGACCTCTGCCATGCCACCACGGCCGAGCACCGAGCCCAGTTCGTACCGGCCGCCGAGGCGACGCGGCTCTTCCATAACTGTTCCAGCCCTCTCCGTCAGTCCCGACCGCACCCGTGTGTGGTCCGGCGGTGTGCTGTTCGCGCATACGCTACCGGCCACGCACCACCTGATCGGCCCGCGACCGTCACCTGATACCCGACCGGTATCGCAATGTGCAGGTATGGACGCCGGACGTGATCCGCGTCACTTCTTGCTGTCCAGTACGGCCTTCATCACGGACTTGGCGATGGGGGCGGCGAGACCGCCACCGGAGATGTCGTCGCGGGCGGTGCCACTGGAGTCCTCGACCACGACTGCAACGGCTACGGGTGAGCCGCTGTCGGTCTTCGCGTACGAGATGAACCAGGCGTAGGGACGCTTGGAGTTGTTCTCGCCGTGCTGGGCGGTACCGGTCTTGCCGCCGACGGTGACCCCGTCGATCTGTGCGTTGGTGCCGGTGCCTTCCTTGACGACGTTCTCCATCATGTCCTGGAGAAGCTGCGCGTTCTTCTGGGAGAGCGGGCGGCTCATCTCCTGCGGCTCGGTCTTCTTGATGACGTCCAGGTTGGGCGATTCCAGCTGGTCGATCATGTACGGCTTCATCAGCTTGCCGTCATTGGCGATCGCCGCGGTGACCATGGCCATCTGGAGTGGAGTGGTCGCGGTGTTGAACTGGCCGATGGAGGACAGGGCGTTCTGGGGGCGGTCCATCGCCTTGTCGTAGACAGAGGCGGCGGCACGCACCGGGGTGTCGATCTCGGGGTTGTTGAAGCCGAACTTCTGCGCCGTCTCCACCATCTTGTCGCGGCTGACCTGGTCACCGAGCTTGGCGAAGACGGAGTTGCAGGAGACCTTGAGCGCGTCGTTGAGGCTGGCGTTCTTGCAGCCGCTGGCGTGGTTGACCATCGGCTTGCGGGTGTTGGGGAGGATGTACGGCTCGGGGGTGTCGGTCGCCGCATTGATGTCGTCGATCACGCCGTGCTCCAGCGCGGCGGCCGCGGTGACCACCTTGAAGGTGGAGCCCGGCGGATAGACCTCGCGAAGCGCGCGGTTGAGCTTCGGCTTGTTCTTGTCCTTCTCCAGCTTGTTCCACGCCCGCTCGTCCGATGCGCCGTAGCCGGCGAAGGAGGCGGGGTCGTACGAGGGCGTGGAGGCCAGCGCGAGGATCTTGCCG
Source organism: Streptomyces sp. NBC_00885 (assembly GCF_045207475.1). Lineage (NCBI taxonomy): Bacteria > Bacillati > Actinomycetota > Actinomycetes > Kitasatosporales > Streptomycetaceae > Streptomyces > Streptomyces sp. NBC_00885. The sequence continues at coordinate 4,188,039 of NZ_CP108796.1, read as the reverse complement.
GTCTGCGGGTCGATGGCCGCGACCGCGCCCTTCTTGTTGCCGAGGCCCTCGTAGGCGGCCTTCTGGGCGGCGCCGTTGAGCGTCGTGACGACGTTGCCGCCCTTCTTCTTGTCGCCGGTGAACATCGCCATGGTGCGGTCGAAGAAGAGCTGGTCGGAGTTGCCGGTGAGTATGCCGTCCTCGAGCTTCTCGATCTGGTTGGCGTCGAATGCCTGTGAGGCGTACCCGGTGACGGGTGCCCACATGGGGCCGTCGACGTAGGTGCGCTTGAACTTGAAGTCCGTGTCCTTCGTCTCGACGGAGCCGGTGATCGGCTTGCCGTCGACGATGATGTTGCCGCGCTCGGCGGCGTACCGCTCGATCAGGACACGGCGGTTTTTCGAGTTGGTATTGAGATCGTCGGCCTGGACGTACTGGAGCCAGTTGGTGCGCACCAGCAGGGCAAGTACCAGGAGCCCGCAGAAGATCGCGATCCGGCGCAGGGGCTTGTTCACGGTCGGACCACCTGGGTCATCTCGGCGTCGGGGGACGGAGCGGGAGCCGGCGCGGGACGGCGCGCGGTGTCGCTGATACGGATCAGGATGCCGATCAGCGCCCAGTTGGCGATCACGGACGAACCGCCGTACGCCACGAAGGGCATGGTCATACCGGTGAGCGGGATGAGGCCCATGACACCGCCGGCGACGACGAAGACCTGGATGGCGAAGGCGCCGGAGAGGCCGATGGCGAGGAGCTTGCCGAAGGGGTCGCGAGCGGCGAGGGCGGTACGTACGCCGCGCTCCACGATCAGCCCGTAGACCAGCAGGAACGCCATCATTCCGGCCAGGCCCATCTCTTCACCGAACGTGGAGAGGATGAAGTCGGAGTTGGCGGCGAAGCCGATGAGGTCGGAGTCGCCCTGGCCGAGGCCGGTGCCGAGGGTGCCGCCCGAGCCGAAGGACATCAGCGCCTGGCCGATCTGTTCGCTCTGCGCCCAGGTCTTCTCGGCGAACGGGTTGAGCCAGAAGTCCACACGCTGCTGGACGTGCGGCTCGAAGGAGGCGACGCCGACCGCGCCGACCGCGGACATCAGCAGGCCGAAGACGATCCAGCTGGTGCGCTCGGTGGCGACGTACAGCATGATCACGAAGAGTCCGAAGAACAGCAGCGAGGTACCGAGGTCGGTCTCGAAGACCAGGATGAGGATCGACATCGCCCAGACCATGAGGATCGGTCCGAGGTCACGGCCGCGGGGCAGATACAGGCCCATGAAGCGGCGGCTGGCCAGCGCGAGGGCGTCCCGCTTCACCATCAGATAGCCGGAAAAGAAGATCGCAATGATGATCTTCGCGAACTCGCCGGGCTGGATGGTGAAGGGACCGAGACTGATCCAGATCTTGGCGCCGTTCACCGCCGGGAAGAACACCGGCAGAATCAGCAGAACCAGGGCCGCTGCCATCGAGATGTAGGTGTAGCGCTGCAGGATGCGGTGGTCCTTGAGCAGGATCAGTACGCCGACGAAGAGGCCGATGCCGATCGCGGAGTACAACAGCTGCTTGGGGGCGTCCGGGCTGAAGCCCCCGAAGAGCTTCTCGGCGCGCTGGATCAGCCGGGGCGACTGGTCCAGTCGCCAGATCATCACCAGTCCGAGGCCGTTGAGCAGCGCGGCCAGCGGAAGCAGCAGCGGGTCGGCGTACTTGGCGAACTTGCGCACCGCGAGATGGGCCACACCGGCGAGCAGGCCAAGGCCGATGCCATAGCCGAGCACTCCGGCAGGCAGCTTGCCGTCGAGTGCGAGACCCACGTTGATGTACGCGAACACCGGGATGACGACTGCGAAAGCGAGCAGCATCAGCTCGGTGTTGCGGCGGCTCGGTGCTTCGATCGCGCCGATCGTGGTGGTGTTGGTGACAACGCTCATGGTGGAGAAAGGCCCCCTACGGCCGATTACTGCTTTCCGCAGTTCGCGGCCAGCTTCTGCTCCTCCTCCGAGAGGGTGGGGCCCGGAGTGGGAGTAGGTGCGGTCGGCTTGGTCTGTGCGTTCTGGGTGGTGGGCTTGCCGGTGGTGCCACCGGCCTCGCCCTCACCGGGCGGCGGAGTGCTGGCGCGGTCCGCGGCGTCGCGGCGCTGCTCGTCCTTCTTGCAGGCCGCGGCCTGGTCGGCGAGTTCGTCGACCTTCGCGCGGGCCTTGCCGAGGCTGTCGGCGGTGATCGTCGCCTCTACCTGCTTGCGCTGGTAGGGCGGGAGGTACTTGAGTTCGATCTCGGGGTGGTCCTTCTCGACGTCCGAGAGCGAGACCCAGGCCAGGTCCTGGCTGATGCCCTGGTAGAGCGCGACGTGCTCGTCCTTGGAGCCCACGTAGTACTGGGTCTGAGTCCAGCGGTAGCCGCCGTACAGGCCGGCGCCGACGACGCCCAGGGCGAGCACGATGTAGAAGCTTCTCTTCAGCCACCTGCGGCCGCGGCGCGGCTTGATGAAGTCGTCGTCGGTGTAGGCGCCGAAGCTGCCCTCGGGCGGCATCCCGCCGTATCCCATGCCGTCGCCGCTGCCGGGCGGGCCGAAGCCCCCGCCGGGCTGCTGCGGGGGTACGGGGCGGCCGAGGCCGGCCGCGCGGCCCGCCGGGGTCTGCATGGCGCCGCCGTCGTTCAGCTGGAGCTGGTTCTCGGCGACCGCGCCGACGACGACCGGGGTGTCGTTGAGCTGCCCGGCCAGGGTGTCGTTGGAGTCGGTGTCGAGGACGTCGGCGACGATGCACGTGATGTTGTCGGGGCCGCCGCCGCGCAGCGCGAGCTGGATGAGGTCCTGGATGGTCTCCTGCGGGCCCTGGTAGCTGGCGAGGGTCTCCTCCATCGTCTGGTGGGAGACCACACCGGACAGTCCGTCCGAGCAGATCAGATAGCGGTCGCCGGCGCGGACCTCGCGGATGGAGAGGTCGGGCTCGACATGGTCGCCGCTGCCCAGCGCGCGCATCAGCAGGGAGCGCTGCGGGTGGGTGGTGGCTTCCTCTTCGGTGATCCGGCCCTCGTCGACGAGGCGCTGCACCCAGGTGTGGTCCTGCGTGATCTGCGTCAGCACACCGTCGCGCAGCAGGTAGGCGCGGGAGTCGCCGACGTGTACGAGGCCGAGGCGCTGGCCGGTCCAGAGCAGGGCGGTGAGCGTGGTGCCCATGCCTTCGAGCTGGGGGTCCTCCTCGACCATGAGCCGCAGCTGGTCGTTGGCGCGCTGTACGGCAGTGCCGAGCGAGGTGAGGATGTCCGAGCCGGGCACGTCGTCGTCGAGTGTGACGAGCGTGGAGATGACCTCCGACGAGGCGACCTCGCCGGCGGCCTGTCCGCCCATGCCGTCGGCGATGGCCAGAAGGCGGGGGCCGGCATAGCCGGAGTCCTCGTTGCCCTCCCGGATCATGCCCTTGTGCGATCCGGCGGCGAAACGCAGAGACAGACTCATGCGCACCTCGCCCGTCGGCTCGGGGTACAGCCGGTCTCGAGCCACACTGCCCACCCTCCGCTCGGGAGCCCGTCCCGGTCCGCTGTCGGGACCGCTGCGGCTCGCTCGCTCCGCTCGCTCATTGTCGTACTACTTCCGCAGCTCGATGACGGTCTTGCCGATGCGGATCGGCGCGCCCAGCGGAATCGGTGTCGGGGTGGTGAGTCGGGTCCGGTCGAGATATGTGCCGTTGGTGGACCCGAGATCCTCGACGATCCACTGGCCGTCACGGTCCGGGTAGATCCTGGCATGCCTGCTGGACGCGTAGTCGTCGTCCAGCACGATCGTGGAGTCGTGCGCCCGGCCCAGGCTGATCGTCTGGCCCTGCAGCGCCACCGTGGTGCCCGTGAGGGTGCCTTCGGAGACGACCAGTTTGGTGGGCGCACCGCGCCGCTGGCGGCCGCTCGCCTGCTGCCGCTGCTGCGGAGGCGCGGCACTCTGGCGGGCCTGCTGGGGGCGTGCGTCGGCATTGCGGCGCGAACCGCGTTGCGTGACGCGCGTACCGAACAGGTCGCTGCGGATGACCTGAACGGCCACGATAACGAACAGCCACAGAACGGCCAGGAAACCTAGCCGCATGACCGTCAGGGTCAGCTCTGACATTGCCCCCGCTTCACCCTTCGGCTTGCCGGTAAACGATGGTGGTGCTGCCCACGACGATCCGCGAGCCGTCGCGGAGCGTAGCGCGGGTGGTGTGCTGCCCGTCTACCACGATGCCGTTGGTAGACCCGAGATCCTGGATCGTCGAGGGCGTTCCGGTCCGGATCTCACAGTGCCGGCGCGATACGCCGGGATCGTCGATCCGCACATCGGCGTCGGTGCTGCGACCCAGCACCAGCGTCGGGCGGGAGATCTGATGGCGGGTGCCGTTGATCTCGATCCAACGTCGTACTTGAGTGCTCGGCATCGGGCCTGGGCCCGGTGCCGGGCGGCGGTCCGCGACGGGCGCGGGGCCGGGTCGGCCGACGCCCGGAGGGGGCGCGGCCGGCATGGGAGGTGCTCCGGTGGGCGGGTAGCCGTAGCCGCCGCGGACGCCGCCCTGGGGGGCGGCGGCGTGGCCGGGACCGGCGGGTGCGCGCTCGGGCGACTGTGACGTACTCGACGCGAGGGTGCGGCTGCGCACCCGGTACAGACCGGTGTCGAGGTCGTCCGCCTTCTCCAGGTGGACCTTGATCGGCCCCATGAAGGTGTAGCGCTGCTGCTTGGCGTAGTCGCGTACCAGTCCGGACAGTTCGTCGCCGAGCTGGCCGGAGTACGGGCTCAGGCGCTCGAAGTCGGGCGCGCTGAGCTCCACGATGAAGTCGTTGGGGACGACAGTCCGCTCGCGGTTCCAGATCGTCGCGTTGTTGTCGCACTCGCGCTGGAGGGCGCCGGCGATCTCGACGGGCTGGACCTCGGACTTGAACACCTTGGCGAAGGTGCCGTTGACCAGACCTTCGAGTCGCTGCTCGAACTTCTTCAGGACTCCCATGAGGCACCTCCTCCGTCGTTGCCGTCCTGGTACTGCTTACTGATCGTATCCACGCGTCGGGAAATCGGCTGGTTCCCCTTGTCTGCCCCGTCGATGAGTGTCACCTCTCACACGGATCGTAGAGGCGGCCTCCTGACAGTGTCCCGCACACGGGGTGCTCCAAGGAGGAGCGGGGGCGGCCGCCTTCCGTTCCCTGTTCCCCGGCACCGTCTGCGAAACAATCGGATGTGAATCCACCCAGTGCAGCGTGCTAATCTTCTGCATGTCGCCAGGCGCTCACACCGGCAGGTGGGGCGGGCGGCAACACCCAATGCGCGGGTGGCGGAATAGGCAGACGCGCTGGATTCAGGTTCCAGTGCCCGAAAGGGCGTGGGGGTTCAACTCCCCCCTCGCGCACAGAGAGAAACCGACGAAACGGGTCTCGACCAGTGACGAAAGTCCTGGTGGGGGCCCGTTTCTCGTTGGTCGGGGGCGCGGCTGGCCCGAGTTCGGCGTGTACGGGGCGTTTCGACGTGAATGAGCCCACACCATGACATGCCTCACGGTGCGGGCTCTGCTTGTTTGATGATCTTCAGTTGGTGTGCGCTGGCGTTGATCTCTAGCCGGTGGGTGCCAGGAATCCCGTGGGTGTCCATTTGCCCAGCGGCTTGGTGCGGCGCCGGTGGTGCGTGCGTCTGCGCGGGCGCTCCCCGTTGAGGGCGAGGGTCTCCACCCAGTTCTTGATCTTCCGGCGGTTGGCGTGGGCGAGCTGGAAGGCGAGAAGGATGGTCTGGGCTGCAATGCCGCGGATGCGTCGGGTGCCGGAGGCCTCGATGGCTTCGGCGAGGGGGTTCTTCGCGTAGCCGTTGTAGCCCTCGACGCTGTTGCGGAGGCGGAAGTAGACCTTCTGCCATTCCTCGTCGCCGAACTCGAGGGGCTGCCAGTGCTTGGCTCCCTCAGCCGGGGCGAGCGTGATGCTGCGTTGGCGGCAGACCTTCGGCGGGGCTCGGCTCGGGGTCGACGAGCGGAAGGTGGATGCCGCGGCCCATTGATCTCGATTTGATGGGGCACTGAACCTTGCCGGCCGCGGCCGGGCACATCATGCGCTGGTGCCCTTCGGGGTCCTCGTTCTCTTTGGGCATGAGGCGGTAGGACTTTCGGGCGGCGATGAGCCGGATCCAGGTCTCGCGGTCGATGCGCTCGGCACAGAGGTCCTTGGTGGCATCGATCAAGGGCTCGGGCATCGAGGGGCAGTACCAGGTTCCTTCGACCAGGATCGCGCCCTGGGTTTCGGCCTGCTTGCCGAGCTGATTGATGCGGTAGTCGTACACGGGCTTGTAGCCGAGGGCGCGGACGGGCAGCTGCCACTCGTCGGGCTCCGAGTTGTTGTACGCGAGGTCCCCGGCGACGTAGCCCGGCTTGTAGCCCCGCTGACGCAGTCGGCTCAGGACCTTCAGTCCGTTGTAGCCAGGGCGGCAGCCCGGCTTGTCGAGGGAGACGCCCAGGACGAGTGCGGGGAGGACGTCGGGGTTGGGCGTGTTGTCGTCCAGGAGCACCTCGTCGTAGCGGGCGTCACGGGTGACGGCGAGGGCGGCGTCGTAGCCGAACAGGTACTTGGCCTTCTTCTTCAGCGAGGTTTTCTTCCCCTTCCTGCCCTTTTTTGTGGGCTTGCTCTTCTTGCCGCGCTTCGTCGGCGGTCGCACGGCGTCTGCTGCGGGTGCGGTGTCCGGGTCGCGGTGGTCACCTTCGCGGACGTACCAGCCGGCGTCGGGGTCGGTGGCGAGTTCGGGGCCGTTGGTCTTGCGCCCCTTGGAGAAGGTACGGATGGGGGTGGCGTCCACGGCCAGGGAGCCGTCCGACAACTCGGCGAGCAGGTCCTTCAGGGGACGTACGGATGCGTCCAGGAGAAACTCGGTGAACAGGGCGAGCCGGTGTTCTCGTTCGGCGAGAGCCTCCGGGTCTGCGGCTGCCGTGAGCCGTGCTGCTTTCTCGCGGGAGAGGCATTTGTTGGCCGGCAGGGGTGAGGGGTCCATCGCCTTGCGCATCGCGTGGAAGAGGCGCCGCACGACGGCGTAGCCGGCTTCGAAGCCCTGGTCGTGGTCGGGGTAGTCGGGGATGCCGAGGCTTTCGCGAGCCTCACTGCTGATCCCGAAGAAGAGGATGTCCGTGACCCGCTCCAGCACGACCCTTCCACCATGGATCTGGGTACACAGGTGGAGGCCGATCAGCAGTGTGCGCAAGGAGAGGTTGCGGGGTCGGCCGCGGCCCAGGTGGACGAACTCCTGCAGCAGTGGGACGAGGCCGCTGTTGTCGACTTCTTCACAGGCTGCCGCGACGTCGGGGTCGGCGAGCAGTCTGCGTTCCGCACGCATGGCCAGCAGTCGCTCGTGTCGGTCCTTGGGCACGCCGCTTGGGGCGCTGCCGCCCATCAGTCGCCTCTCAGGAGCCTGGCGGCCTCGTCGGCGGGGATGCCTGCGAGGTACGGGAGGACTCGGGACAGGCCGTGCAGGGTGTCGACACCGGCAGCGGCCACGATCACGGTGATGGGGAGCCGGGCATTGAACAGATCGACCAGCCACGTTGTGCGCAGGCGGCCCATGACCAAGCGGGGAACGCCCTGGCTGGGCTTGGTCCGGGCCAGGAAGTTCGTCACGGTGTTCGTCCCCCGGCCGTAGGAGTTCGGGCGAAACAGATAGCTGGCGGTTCCGGGTGCCGTGAGCCGCTCGGCCGCCGCTGCCAGTACCGGCTCCCAGGGGCGAAGGCAGAGGATTTCGCGCTTTCGCTCGCCACGGGTGGCCACGACCACCGCGCCGCTTTCGTAGGGCGAGGAGCGGACGTCGTGGACTCGCAGGGGGATGACTTCTGGAGAGTCGAGGCCGACGCCTGCACCGAGGGCAAGGAGCGTTTTGCAGCCCCAGCGCAGCTCATCGGTCGGCTGGCCATTGGCCCACCCCCACAAGTCCGCCAGCTCCCTGCGGCTGTAGGGCCGGTTTCGGCTTGAGCCGGAGAGCTTTGCGGGTTCGCCCGTGACGCAGTCCCCTCCGAAGACGACCTCGCGCAGCCGCAGGAGCCGGGAGCGGTAGTTGCCGCGGGTGCTCTCCTCCACGTGCGGGCAGCCCACCGCGATGAAGCGTTCGATCACCTCACGCTGGAGCCACACCTCGGCGTTGACGGGCAGGCCTTCACCCGAGCAGAAGAGCGCCAACTGTGCCAATGCGCCGAGGAGTTCTCGCGCTTTGTGCGGGAGCACGGGGTCAGCGAGCAGGACCACACGGCGCACCTCGTCGCCGACGCGGCTCCACCCCGCGGGGGAACCGTTCGGTCGATACGAGTCGATCCGTTGAGCCATCACATGTCGCCAGACCAGCACCCCAGCAGGCGGGGTGCTATTCGAATAACATGTATCCGTAGCAGCGACCGCGCGCGACCGGGGAGGACCGGATGGGTCAGACTTCATCTCATGCCCCAAGGAGATGCCCGCAGACTGCCGCCGCGCGCCTACTGCGCCGACGGTGCGTGGCCTGAGGCCCTCATGACCGACCATCACGGGTCGCGGGTCGCTCAAGCCATGGCTGCCAGGCTCAAAGCCGCGCTCGACGGCAAAGGCTGGTCGGTTGCCCAGCTGTCGCGGATCAGCGGCGTCGCCCGCTACACGATCGCCAAGGCGATCGCCGGGGAGGCGTGGCCCGACCTGCTGACCATTGCCAACCTGGAAAAGGCGCTGGACTGTGATCTGTGGCCTGGCCGGGATGTATGACGTGGGCACCCAAGAAACGCTGGCTGCGGGCGGAACCTGGGGGCGGAGGGGCTGTTGGAGGCTGAACACGTTCAGGTCATCCCTTCGGGCGAAGGGCGGGACCATATTTCGTCGTGCGCTACCGGCGGAGCTCAGCCGCTCGTAAAATGCAACACGACGACCTGATCCGGCTCTGTGGAAAGTTCTCGGTGGGTTCGTCGCCGTTGGCCGCCACCTCGGACTGGACTCCTTGGTGGCGGCCTTCCTGGATTCTCGTGGTCAATCCTGCTGTGGTGGGGCGTACTGGTAGAAGGCATTCGGATGCTTGATCAGGTCCCCTGCCCTGGCCTGTTCATCCATGGCTACGCGAACGCTCTTGATCTTGGATGGCTCATTGAGGGCGTGGGCCATTTCGAGTGCCTTCCATTGCCGCTGTGGATCTTGGCTCATGAGGCGCAGGATGCGCATCTTGCGGGTGGGGGGTTGGGGGCCGCCTGCAGCGGAGGCCTCGGCTTGTTCGCGGGGAGCCTTGGGCTGACGCTGGTCGGGGATGCCTGATGTCTCCCACGACTCGGCGATGTCCTTCTGCTTCTTCAGGTTTCGTAGATAGCGGAGCACCTTGCGCAACTTGTAGCTGTCGCGCTGCATCTCGGCCTCCATCTCCTCTGCGAGTTTGATGTACTTATCGGGATTACTGGAGAGCTCACCCCAGGTAAGAGTTTCGATCACCGCAGAACCCTACCTATGAGAGAGCACAACTTACTCGCCTCGCAAGGGGTACTTCACCCGAAGTAGCGACACGACTAATTACCCGGTCGGGATGCTGGTGCCAACGGGCCAAAAAATACCGCTCGCGATCACATCCCTTGTCTGACGCGACGAAACGTTTCACTGTCTCGCCTGGGTAAATTGAGTTGTCAATACGGTTTGAGGTGAAGTTGTCATTTGCCAGTCCGGGTATTCCAAGGAAACCTTTCCGTCCCCTCGTGCCGTCGCGATTCATGAAATCGGGGCTACAGGGCCTGACTGCACCTGTGCTGCCGACGCAGGGTTGGGACAGACAGCCCCTGTCGGGACACGCCATCGGAATAGACAGGTCGGCGGCCAGATGTGGGCCGACGCCCGGGAAAGGCTGTGCTGCCCCCTGTGCGCGAGGCGGAGCGCCAACGAAACCGTGGACCTGTCGCGTGGCGGCGGTTCACCTGACGGCGGCGTCTTACGCAGCCTGCCCGAGGCAGTACAACCCCCAGGGGTTGAAGCGGCAGCAAGGACACACATTGTCCCAAGCCTCGGAACGTCTGGCAGGGGTGTGCAGGCAAGAGCTGGGACAGGGGATCAGGTACCCCTGGCTACTTCTGAAGGAAGGGAACAGACCGGTCTTCCACGCTTGGAGGTTGCTGTCCACGGGAGGACAGGGGAAGGCCTGGGCGCAGCTGTGCACCCGCGCGGCAAGGAAACTGACAGACAGGGCTGTCCCGGGTAGTGACCGGCGCGGCTGACGAAAGCAGCCGACGCTGACAAAGTCGCGACAGACCTCAGTGGTGTCGAGCCTCAGTGGTGTCGAGCGAGACGTCCAGACGCGAGGGCAAGAACGGCTGCCAGTGCGGCACACTGCCAGCACGAGGAAGAGACCGTTTGTGCCTGCCCAACCTCCGGCTACTGCGGCACCGGCCCAGGGGTGATCGCTGGCGCCACAGTTGCGGGAGCGGTGAGAGCACCCGCCGGCCTGTGCCGTCGGTAGCGGGGGTCTCACGGCGACAGGCTGCGCGGAGCTGTGAGCAGGCGCATGGTGTGCCGTTGGTGAGGATGGTCAGGCGGTAGGTGCCAGGATGAAGAGACCCGGTCGGTTGGCTGATGTCCTGATCGACTCATCCGCCGCTGACGAGCTCTTCTTGGGCCGCAAGAGCTTTTCTTGGAAGCACGTGTCGATCTGGGCCGAGGCCCGTTCGTAGTTGGGGTGAGGGCGGGAGCTGCCCGCACCGTCACGAGGAGCACCACCATGACGAAGTACATGCTGTCGGTCCACAGCGTCGAGGGCGAGGCCCGCGCTCCGATGACCGACGAGGAGATGCAGCAGTCCCACAAGCAGGTCGGCATCATCGAGCAGGAGATGAAGTCGCTCGGCGCCTGGGTGTTCTCCGGCCGACTGCACGGACCCGACACCGCCACCGTCGTGCGCATGTCCGACGGCAAGGTGCTGACCACGGACGGCCCCTTTGCGGAGGCCAGGGAACACCTTGGCGGCTTCTACATTATCGAGGCCGAGGACCTCGACGCCGCGATCGCCTGGGCGTCGAAAGTCACCGAGGCCATCAAGGCGCCGATCGAGGTCCGTCCCTTCGCGGGCTTCGCTGCGTAGCCCGGAGCCTGATCTTGCCGATCGTCGATGAGGCCGCGGTCGTCCGGATCTTCCGCGAGGAATCCGGCCGATCGGTCGCTGCTCTGATCCGCGTCTTCGGTGACATCGACGTCGCCGAGGATGCGGTGCAGGAGGCGTTCGCCGTCGCCCTGCGCACCTGGCCGGGCAGCGGTCTGCCGCCCAACCCGGGCGGCTGGATCACCACGACCGCCCGCCGGCGTGCCATTGACCGTCTGCGCCACGAGTCGCGTGAACGGGAACTGCTCGGCGAGGCGGCGGTGCTCTCGCCCGGCAACGACGATTACGGCACGCTCGAGGAGGCGGGACCCGTGCAGGACGACCGGCTTCGCCTCATCTTCACCTGCTGCCACCCGGCACTCTCCACGGAAGCGCAGGTGGCTCTCACCCTCCGGCTGCTCGGCGGCCTGTCGACCGCGGAGGTCGCGCGATCCTTCCTCCTGGCCGAACCGACGATGGCGCAACGCCTCGTGCGTGCCAAGCACAAGATCAAGGCCGCCCGGATCCCCTACCGCGTACCGGAGGATCACGAGCTGCCCGACCGCCTGCCCCAGGTACTGGCCGTCGTCTACCTCGTCTACAACGCCGGACTGACCGGAGCGGCCGAACAGGGCCTGTGCCCCGAGGCGATCCGGCTGGCACGGATCCTGACGACGCTCATGCCCGACGAGCCGGAGGTGGCCGGCCTGCTCGCACTGTTGCTCCTGACCGAGTCCCGTCGCTCGTCACGCATGCGGCCAGACGGCTCCCTGGTGCTGCTCGGCGAGCAGGACCGCGGCCGATGGGATCGGGGCTTGATCGAGGAGGGCCAGGCGATCGTCCGCCGGTGCCTTCGCCGCGACCACCCCGGTGCGTATCAGCTCCAGGCCGCCATCAATGCCGTACATGCGGACGCCGCGACATTCGAGCAGACCGACTGGTGGCAGATCCTCGCCCTGTATGATCAGTTGCTCGCCATCGCCCCCACGCCCGTCGTGGCTCTCAACCGTGCCATCGCCGTCGGTGAGGTGCAGGGCCCCGCCGCCGCACTGGCTCTGGTGGAAGAGCTGGACCTGGACAACTACCACCCGTTCCACGCCACGCGAGCCGATCTGCTGCGGCGGCTGGGCAGGAACAGCGAGGCCGCGGTCGCCTACGAGCGCGCCGCCTCCATGGCGCCGACGGACGCAGAGCGGGAGTTCCTCAGGCTCGGCGGCCGAGCTGCGCGCTGAGCGAACCGGCTTGCAGCGTGCGGGCATCGCGCGCATAGCTGCCTGCCGTCAGGGCGTGGCTCGGTGCCCCGTGCTCCGGAGGGGCGGAACCATGGGCTTGGTTTCGAGCAAGAGTTGGCGTGGGATCGCCCCTTATCCCTTTGTCCGCTACTGCTCGCTGACAAAAAGCCGGGCTTCGTCGATCAGTTCAGCCCAACGGGTCGCATCGCGGTCGTGGATCACGACCCACTCTCGGAAGGTCCGCCCGGCCGGCGCGAACGGCTGGCCGGCACCGTCCGCAATGAGCTGTTCGACGCGCTCGTGGGGGAGTTTGACTACGAGGTCACCTGACCGGGGATCGCAGGAGGCAAAGAAGGCGCCGGAGACCCGCAGGCAGGGGAACCCCATCATCGTGCCGGTCGTCACATCCGGGTGGGCGAGTGCTGGTGTGGTGACATCTGTGAAGAAGTCGGTAGGGCAGTCGGACATCGGTGGTCTCCCAGGGTGGTGGATTTCAGTGGCGGAGACGCAAGACCGAAAGCGATGCTTCCACCGGCCCGCCGGCCAGGGAACGCGGACACAGGCTACGGTCGCTGCCCGCGCAAGCCGGCCCACGTAGTCCTTTCCCCCGTCGGGCTCCGGCATCAGCACGGCCGCCGACATCACCGAGCGCCTCGCTTATGAAGACGCGCCCTGCTCGTGCGGACGAGAATGCACTGGATGCCGGAGCCATTCAGGGCGTCGACGAAGCGGATGTTCCCCTCAGCGGGGATCCCGACGTACTCCACTCCCTCGACCTGAAGGCAGCGCACCATCAAGTGCGCGACATCTTCTGTCGCAGTTCCTGGGCCTTGCGGGTCGGGAGTGCGGGTGGGTGTCCATGCGCCGAGCGTAGACACAGGCCGACGCTCCGATCTCGCACTGGCCACCAGTCGGGTGAATGCGCTGGATCCTGATGCATCTGGCCGCCCTGCTCAAGCAGTCCGGTTCGGCGGCGTACATACGGCCCTTTGGCATCCCGGCCCGGGGGAACCAGCGCGCCGAGTGGGACTGCCGGTTCTACTACCCGAAGCCCGGACACCGGGGCGAACAGGTGGCAGTGCCGCGTCCACACGCGGCCGGAAGCACATGGGCCCACGGGGCCTCTGCGTCCTCGGATCGGGGGGCCCGGTGTCGTCGCGGCGGACGCGCGTTGCCTTTGTCCCGGCCTCCAGCACAGTCGGTCGGCGCGGGAGCCACGAGGATCGGACGTCAAATAAATACCCTCAAACACTGGTATTTGGCCCTACTGTTCGGTGTTGGCCAGTGGTCTGCCGTTCCGTGAAGAGCGCAAGGGATCCCATGGGCAACACACACGATGAGGGGGAGCCTTCCTCGGCAGATGAGCCGGCCGCCAGCGCAGGCGAGTCGGGTCGGCGCGGGGCGGACGAGACGCCTGCGGAACGAAGTGACGCGACGAGCGTGCACAAGGGCGGTATCAGTGGCACCCCGTCGTCTGCCGGTCAGGAGGCGACTGGCCGCCGGGAACGCAGTCTTTCCGCGGGCGAGCCATCCGACGGGCACGAAAGGGAGGACCGTTCCCCGCAGACTCCGGTGGCGGGCTCAAGGCCGACGACATCGAGGGCGCGGGCTGCGGACATGTTGCGGGTGGGCCCACCGGCCGGACCGTCCCGGCCGGGATTCTGGCGAAGTCCTCTGCGGGGACCGTGGCTGACATCCGTATTCGGCGCAGTTCTGCTCGTCGGTATCCCGGTGTTGTTCGTGACCGGGCTGCTCTCCTACGCCGCCTACAACCCGGATCTCGCGGGCAATGACCAGACCCCCGACAAGGGGTGGTTGGGCTTCTATCTCTTCGCCTGGCCAACCGATCCGTACTGGCTCTACCGCCTCAACCAGGGCATCCATGTCACGCTCGGCATCGTGCTGATCCCGGTGCTGCTCGCGAAGCTGTGGTCGGTGACCCCCCGGCTGTTCGCCTGGCCCCCTGTGAGATCACTCAGCCAGGTGCTTGAACGGCTCTCGCTGCTGCTGCTCGTGGGTGGCGTGTTGTTCGAATTCGCCACCGGTGTGCTCAATATCCAGCTGGACTACATCTTCCCCGGCTCCTTCTACGTCCTGCACTTCTACGGGGCCTGGGTGTTCATCGGCGCCTTCATCGTGCATATCGCCTTCCGCATGCCCCTGGTGATCCGGACACTGCGCAGCGGCGGCCTCCGCGACGAGCTGCGCACGCCCGCCGACCGCACGCAAGCAGCACCCGCGGACGAGACCGGCCTGGTGACACCGAACCCGGCTCCGCCGACGATGTCGCGGCGGGGTGCTCTGGGCATGGTGGGTGCGGGCTCCCTGCTACTGCTCGCAGTGACGGCCGGGCAGAGCATCGGCGGGTCCCTCAGATCCACCGCCCTTCTCGCCCCGCACGGCCAGGAGCCCGGGCCGGGTCCGAACGGTTTCCAGATCAACAAGACCGCCGCCGGTGTGGGAATTCGTGCCCGCGACATCGGACCCGACTGGCGGCTGGTCGTACGGGGCGGGGGCCACGAAAAGATCCTCACCCGCGACCAGGTGCTGGCATTGCCGCAGCACAGTGCGGCGCTGCCCATCGCCTGCGTGGAAGGGTGGTCCACCGACGACCAGGAGTGGAGCGGGGTGCGGCTGGCCGACCTCGCCGCACTCGTCGGCTTCGCCGACTATGCACCGGGTGTGTTCGTCGAATCCGCCCAGCGCAGCGGGGCCTTCCGCTCGGCCATGCTGCGCGACAACCAGGTCCGCGACGCGCGCTCGCTGCTGGCGCTGCGGGTCAACGGAGCCGACCTGTCGCCGGATCACGGGTATCCGGCGCGAGTCATCATCCCGGCCAACCCCGGTGTCCACAACACCAAATGGGTCACCCGACTGACCTTCGGGGAGAGCGCATGAGCGGCTTTCGAGCCCGCTACGGAGCCTCTCCCCTGCACCTGCTCCTGGTGCTCTGCTCCTTCGCCCTGACCGGGTACGCGGGAATCCGGCTACTGGACGGGGACCAACCGTGGATGGTCGTGGCGTGGTTCGTCGGAGCGGCCCTCCTGCACGACCTGGTCCTGCTCCCGCTCTATGCGCTCACCGACCGCGCCGCCCAGACCGTATTGGGCCGACCCCCAGATCCTGCAGCTCAAGGCGACGACAACCCGCCGATGCGGGGATGGATCAACTACGTCCGAGTGCCTGTCTTCCTGTCCGGTGTCCTGCTCCTGACCTACTTTCCCCTGATCCTGGGACAGGTGGAAATCTTCACCGCATACACCGGCCTCCCCGACGACGTGTTCCTCGGCCGCTGGCTGCTGATCAGCGCCGCACTGTTCGGCCTCTCCGCTCTCCTGCTGCTGGTCCGTATGCGGTCTTCCCGCCCGACCAGGCGGGCGCCGGAGCCGAACCGGGAATCCACACCCGGCATGGAGTCGGACGAACCGGATGAGCCGGATTAGGACGAGGACGACGAGTCGTTTCCGGACACCTGCGACGAGTGTGGGCTCGCGGCCTCACCCGCCGGCTTCGAGATTTCTGCCGACCACCTCGAGCGTGCGCTTGAGTTCGTCTGTCGGACTGAACTCGACAACCTCAGTGCCTTCGAAGATCTCGGGGGTGTGGCCCGGCGGCACGTAGTAGGCGTCACCGGCCAGGAAGGCCTCCTCGCCGTCGGCGGTCCTGAACACCACCTTCCCCTTGAGTACGTAGCCCCAGTGGGAGCACTGGCATCGATCGTCAGGCAGTCCCTTGAAGAACGGGGCCAGATCTGCGGTCTGAGTGTAGGTTTCGAAGCCCACCGTGTATCCGCCTTCGAGGTCATCGAAGTGGCCTTCGTAGCCCTCGATTCGGACGGTCTCGGCGGCGGTCTTCTTTGATGACTTCGGCATTTTTGGCCTCCTTTTCTCTTCGCTCTCCCGCTTCCGATTGCCGTCGCTTCAGGCAGCGGGGACGGTGCACGACCGCTCAGGCCGGTGCAGCGGTCGGTAGCGCGGCGGTCAGCTCCTGCTCGGCCTCATCCAAACGTCCGGTGACCAGATGGATGCCTGCACAGCACGACCCACAGAACGCCGACAGTGCCGCCATGCCGACCTGCAGGTAGGGCTGCCCGTGAGCACCCGGCTCAGGAAGGCCGTACGTGCGCCGAAAGGCTCCCACGGCATCCGCCCAGCGACCGACGCGCTCCGCGTCTCCCAGCAGATCGACAGCTTCCATCAGGGCGCAGCACGCCTCCCCGATACTCTGCGGGTCACGCCCCTCCCCGGCAGTCGCAGCAGCCATCGACTCGTCCAAGTGAGCGAGACCGCCGTCGACAGCGCCCTTTTCGACTTCCAGCACGCCCAGCCGGGCGAGTGCCACGATTTCCAGATCGGCATCTTCGTCTCTGCGCGCCAGCCCCACCGCATCGCACAGCAGAGCTGCTGAACGACCGACGTCGCGGAGGGCTTCGGCCGCTGCGACGCTGGCCCATCCCCGTCCCGCAACGCCGTCTGACCGGTTGGCCATGCTCTGCGCCCGAGCCAGCCAGCCGTCGGCCGCCACATCGTTGCGGTACAGGCCGCGGTACTCCCGCGCCAGCCATACCGCGATCTTTACTGCCTCGCCGAAACGCCCGTCCTTGCGAAGCTCGGCATAGGCCCGCGTACGGGCCTCAATCGCTCCGTCGGCATCCTTGAGCCACCACAGGGCCTGCCCCAGGCCGTCCAGAGCCTCCGGTGACCCGTGGCCCCCGGCCACGGCAGCCTCGAAGGCTTCCTTGGCCGCCGGCCAGTCCCCCGAGGTGAGGGCGCGCTCACCAGCCTCACAGGGATCGAGCAATTTCCGGACCATACAGAGATTATCCGCCGAAATAGGGCCTTGTGAGAGGCTTCGCACGCCATCCACGGACGAGCTGCTGGACCTGCGCCTTGAGCTGGTCACGCTCTTGCTTCGCACAGCCCAGATCGGCACGCAGGGGCTTCGTTGTCGCGGTGGGATCGGAGTCACCCTCTGCGACCGATTCAACCTCCGCGAGACCGAGCGCGCTCCGTCGTCCGCTACGCGCGTGTCATGGCCAGACGGCCAGGGCTGACGACGTTCCGTCGGCCGGCCCGCGAGGCTTCCTTGCCGTGGCCCGGCAACGAAGGTGCACCGCGGATGCGAGCTTGGAACCTGTCAAGATTCCGTAAGGAACGGGTATGGTTCCCAGCGGTGTGCCGGGAAGCCTGGTCGGCGAATTCGAGAGAGCTCTCTTTGCCGATCGGGGGACACCGTCATGGTGCTCGTTGCTGTCTTCGGAGTCGCACTGCTGATCGCGGTGCTGCTCTCCGGGCTTGCTGCCCGTACGGTCCTGTCCACCTCGCTGCTTTTCCTCGTCGGCGGGGCTCTGGTCAGTGACGGCTTTCTCGGTCTGATCCACATCACAGCGGACAGTGGGATCGTCGCCGTCACCGCGGACCTCGCCCTGTTCGCCGTCCTTTTCACCGACGGGATGCACGTCTCCTTCCCGAAGCTCCGCGCCAACTGGAAGAACCCGGCACGCGCACTGGGCCTTGGCATGCCGCTGGCGTTCGTCGGCATGGCCCTGGTCACGCACTACGTGGTGGGTCTGGACTGGACGACGTCGTTCCTTGTCGGTGCGGTGCTCGCGCCCACCGACCCGGTGTTCGCCTCGGCGATCGTGGGCCGCAAGGAAGTCCCCGCCAAGCTGCGGCAGTTGCTCAATGTCGAGAGCGGCATCAACGACGGCCTCGCCCTGCCCATCGTCCTGATCCTCATCGCCGCGGCCGGTCCCACGGCGGGCCACGCCGAGGCATCGCTCGCGAAGATCGGGCTTGAGCTGGGTCTTGGACTGGCCCTCGGCATCCTGCTGCCTCTGTTCGTCACCAGCCTCGTACGGTTCCGGCTGCTCGGCGCGGAGCCGAAGCTTCAGCCGCTGCTGCCGCTTGCCATCGGGATCATTCTGTACGGGCTGTGCCACCTCACCCACGCCAACCCCTACCTCGCGGCCTTCTCCGCCGGAGCGGTCCTCACCGCGGCGTCTCCTGAGGCGAAGGCGGCGTTCGAGCCGCTCGGCGAGGCGCTGGCCGAGCTGGCCAAGTTCGCGGCCCTGCTGGTCTTCGGCGCGCTGCTGACCCCGCAACTGTTCGGCGAGCTGTCCCTCGGCGGATACGTCGCCGCGGTCCTGGCGATCGTGCTCATCCGCCCGGCGTCGCTGCTGATCTCGCTCATCGGGACGCGATTCGACCGACGGGAGAAGCTGGTCGCCGCCTGGTTCGGGCCGAAGGGCTTCGCATCGGTGGTCTACGGACTGCTGGTGCTGCAGTCCGGCATCCCGCACGGCCAGGAGGCGTACACCCTCATCGCGGTCTGCATCGCGGCCTCGATCATCGCCCACAGCAGCACGGACGTGCCGATCGCGCGCCTCTTCCACGTCGAGGACCTGACGGGCATCCCTGCCGACAACGACGCAGCGGAAGTTCACCACAGCAAGGAGGTCGGCCATGCTCGCGCGTGACCTCGCAGAGCCCCACCCCTCCTTCTCGACGGACGACAGCGCGGTGGATGCGGCACGGCTGCTGACCGAGCACAAGCTGCCCGCGCTGCTCGTGCTCGATACGGACCAGCTACTGGAAGACCCGCGGCGGGCAGCCGCGATCGACGACCGGCACCTCGCCGACGTCACTGAGAAGATCGCGGGTCGGACCGTCACCGAGTGGCTTCCGCCGTACACGCCGCCGGTGGTCGGGCCCGACGCGGGAGCCCTGCAGGTGGCAGCACTCGTGGCACGGACCCATACCCCACTGGTCGCCGTCACCGAACGCGACGGGAACCAGGCCCGGCTGGTGGGCGCCATCACGGCCGCCCGCCCGTTGGAACGACTCATCGGAGGATCGTGAACGACTGGCAGAGCTGGGCCGCGATCGTCGTCTTCGTCGGCACGTACGCCCTGATCATCAGCGAGAAGATCCACCGGGTGGCGGCCGCCCTCGGTGGCGCCGGGCTGATGCTGGCGATCAGGGCGACCGACGACGAGTCCGCCTTCTACTCCGAGCACAGCGGCATCGACTGGAACGTCATCTTCCTGCTGATGGGCATGATGATGATCGTCGGCGTGCTGAAGAAGACCGGCATGTTCGAGTACCTGGCCATCTGGTCTGTGAAGAGAGCCAAGGCCAGGCCCTTCCGGGTGATGACCATGCTGGTCGTCATCACTGCGGTGGCCTCGGCGCTGCTCGACAACGTCACCACCGTGCTGCTGGTCGCTCCGGTGACCCTGCTGGTGTGCGAACGGCTCGCCCTGCCCGTCGCCCCGTTCCTGATCGCCGAGGTCCTGGCCTCCAACATCGGCGGTATGTCGACCCTCGTCGGCGACCCGCCCAACATCATCATCGCCAGCCGGGCCGGCCTCACCTTCAACGACTTCCTCGTCCACCTCGCGCCGCTGTCCGCCCTGCTGATCGTGGTCCTGATCGCGCTGTGCCGCTTCCTGTTCCGCAAGTCCTTCGTCTACGACGAGGACCGCGCGGCCGAGGTGATGGAGCTGGAGGAGCGCGAAGCCATCCGCGACCCCCGGCTCCTCGTCCAGGGCCTGATCGTGCTCACCCTGGTCGTCGCCGGATTCGTCCTGCACCCGGTGCTCCACTACGAGCCCAGCGTCGTCGCGCTGCTGGGCGCCGGCCTGCTCATCGCCCTGTCCACCGCGGAGACCGGGGAGGTGCTGACCGAGGTCGAGTGGCCCACCCTTGCCTTCTTCGCCGGGCTGTTCATCATGATCGGCGGCCTGATCGAGACCGGCGTGATCGGCGAGGTGTCCACGGCACTCGCCGACGCCATCGGCGACAACGAGCTGGGCGGCTCCATGCTGCTGCTCGGCGCCTCCGCCGTGCTGTCCGGCATCATCGACAACATCCCGTACGTCGCCACCATGGCGCCCATCACGAGCGACCTGGTCGAGGCGATGGGCGGCGACACGAACCATGTCATGTGGTGGGCCCTGGCCATCGGCGCGGACCTCGGCGGCAACGCCACCGCGATTGGCGCCAGCGCCAACGTCGTCGTCCTCGGCATCGCCGAGCGCAACCGCACCCCCATCTCCTTCTGGCAGTTCACCAAGTACGGACTCGTCGTCACCGTCGTCACGGTGGCGATCTCGGCCGGGTACGTCTGGCTGCGCTACTTCGCCCTGGCCTGACCGATGACCACATGGATACAGGCGGCCCTCGCCTGCAGCATCGTCGCGGCCGCGCTCGTCATCCGCACTGCACTCGGTGAGATACGCCGGCCTGGCACCGCCCGACAGCAATGGCGGTTTCTGTCGAACAGAACGGCCGTGGTGGCAGGTGCCGTCTCTGCCGCTGCCCTGGGGTCAGCGCTCGTATGCGGCACAAGCGATCCGCGCCATTCCGTGTGGGCGCTGCTGGGCGGGACGCTGACCGCGTTCATCGTCGACCGGCTCACGGACCGAACGAGGGACCGCCGGGAATGAACAGGGCCGGTGGGCACGCGCGCTGTATGTGTCGCGTCAAGGTCATCGCCGGGAGCCCGGCAATGACCGACGCTGGGAACAGGGACATGACGAGCAGACGAGGAGCCGGCCGTGCGCGCACGAGACCTGGCAGTTGAGTACGAATCGGTGAGCGTCGGCAGCGACGCGCTGGAGGCGGCCCGGCTGATGGCCGAGCACAAACTCCCCGGGCTTCTGGTGCTGGACGAGCACGGGGAACCCAAGGCGATCCTGCCCGCCTCCCAGATGGTCAAGGTCCTGGTGCCCGAGTACGTGATCGAGGACCCGACGCTGGCCGCGGTCGTCGACGAGAAGCACGCGGACCGCCTGTGCCAGGCCCTGGCCGGACGCAGTGTCGGCGACTGCCTCCCCAGCACCCCGTCCCCGCCGCCCATCGCGGATCCCGACGACACCGCGCTGGAGGTGGCGGCGCTCATGGCACGGGTCCGCAGCCCGCTGGTGGCCGTGGCCGAGAAGGCCAAGGACGGCACCCATCTGCTCGGGGTGATCACAGCGGCCCACCTGCTGCACGAGCTCCTCCGCGCGTCGGGCGGCTCCAGCGGCACGCTCCGGGCGTAACCGGTTGGACCTTCCCCTTTTGACCATTCCTTCTGCTTCGGAGATCCGCCGATGCCCTTGTCCCTAGTTCTGCTTGCCGCCTGGGCCGTGGCTTTCCTGACGCTCAATGTGATCCTTTGCGTACGCGTGTGGCGCATACGGGACCTGCCCACGTGGCGCCGGTTGTTGCCCGCTGGGCTGCTGTGCGCGGCGCTGGCCGCCAGCCTCACGCGGGCCGCCGGAATCACGGTGATCGCATCAACCGTCGCCTTCCCTCTGAATATGGCGACGCTGGTTGTCGCGTACGGCGAGATCCGGGCGCACCGGCGCTCGGCGAGGGCGGACAACCGTGCCAGGGAATTGGCGCCGTGACCCCGGCTCAATTGCGGCTTCCCAGGGGCTGCAGCAGGGTCCGGTCCATACGCCCCAGGAGTAGCTGTGCGCTGATGACGCCGTGTATCCGGGTGCCTCCCTCCTCCCGTTCAGCCACTACGACCCCGAGCGACTCGGTCCGCAGCAAGAGCAGCAGGACCTGTGGGCTTCCGCGAACGGCCCCGTGAGAGAGAGCAGCCCCGGCTCTACGCCACCTTTGCACGGTGCAAGCGAAATGGGACCTGCACCTGACGCGAGCCCGCAATATGGCTCAACTGCCCTGCGGCGCGGCCATGTCCGTCCAGCCCAACGGATACAAGCCACCGGCCGCCGCAGCCGGTACGGCCGGCTCTCCGCCGGCCTCGGTGAACGCGGTCAGCGCACCGATCAGCGCGGAGCGCTGTTCCGGGGCGAGACGCTCCACGATCGACGCGATCTCCTGTCGGCGCCTGGCGGTGACGTCCTCGACGAGCGTGCTGCCCTCGAGCGTCAACTGCAGCACGGTTTCACGACGGTTGTCGGGATTGGTCTGCCGGTCTGTCAGGCCGGCCGAGATAAGCCGGTCGACCATGCGCATCGCGGTCGACGGCTTGACTCCGAGGCGCTCGGCAAGCTCCACGAGCTTGGCCGGGCCATGGGTGGACAGCACCACCAGCAGCCGGAACTGGGGCAGCGTCACCCGGTCCTCGACTGCAGCCAGGGAGCGCGCCGAGACGGCGACCAGCAGCCGGGACGCCGTCAGCACCGCACGGGTCACCGCGTCGACGTCATCCATGCCCTGTGAGGGCTGCGCTTTCTCAGCCATGCCCCCTTTCTACCGTGCTCTGGCCATGCCTCGGCTTCCACCCCGGTGTCCCGACCAGAACGGGTCCGTCACCACCTGTGGTATCTGAGCAAGAGCATGGCGGCATCATCGTGGAGCGGTCCTTCGACGTGCTGGACGAGGTCGCGGCGCAGCGTCTGAAGAGCTGTCTCGGGGTCTGGGTCCTTGAGAGGCCGACTCGCTCGCCGAGGGGGCAGAAGCGATTCCTGCGGTCCCGGGCCTCCGTGACGCCGTCGGTATAGAGCAGCAGCTGATCGCCGGGGGTGAAATCTGTCGTACGGTTGCGGTGCGTCTTTGCCGTGGATGTCGAGGCCGAGGGGCAGTGTATTGCGGGGTGGTGCGGCGAAGTGGACCGCGCCGTCGGGGCGTACGACCACAGGCGCGGGGTGGCCGTAGTTGAGCAGGGTGGCGCTTCGGTCGCCGCTCACCTCGGCCAGCACAGCGGTGACGAACCTCGCCCTGCAGCTCCCTGTCCACCGCCCGTTCGATCCGTGCCCCGACCCGTTGCAGGTCGGGTTCATTGTGTGCGGCCTCGCGGAAGGCGCCGAGCACGAGGGCTGCGGTCTCCACGGCTTCCAGGCCCTTGCCCTGCACGTCCCCCACGATCACCCGGACCCCGTCCGGTGAGGCGACGACCTCATACAGGTCCCCGCCAATGCGCGCTTCGGCGACCGCCGAGGTGTATGAGACGGCCACGCGCAGATGTCCGGCACTGCGCGGAACCGGCCGCAGCAGCACGCGCTGTGCGACTTCCGCGATCGAGCGCACACCGGCGAGCTCGGCCTCCCGTTTCTGCCGCATGACCGCGGCCAGCAGCCCGGCGGCGGTCACCCCGGCAACCGATGCCAGCGCGGTGAAGCCCCGGCGGCCGACGAGCAGTTGGCGTACAACCCGAGCCCCAGACACACAACGAGGGCCAGCCCTCCGATCAGGGCCGTGCGCGGCGAACTCCTGCGGTGTGACAGGCGGTGCGGGCGGCTTCCGCTCGGCGGCCTTGCACGGCATCGCAGACAAGAACCGGGGACTGAATGAGGCGTCGGTCCCGCGTCGCTACCCTCCCCGGCAAGCTTTAGCCTATGCAAAACTTTCCCTGCTGAAGCATTGTGTCCGCCGACCCGTGACCGAACCGAAGCAGACGAGCCCGCCCACCACAGCGCACGACAGGCAGAGTCATGACATCACCGCGCAGCGAACCGAACCGGCCCCATCCACTGACAGGCTGGAAACGCAGCGTCGCCCGGTTTCCCGTGCACCTGTACCGGATCGGCCTGGGGCCGCTCTTCGGCAAACGCCTGCTTCTGCTCATCCACACGGGCCGCATTTCCGGGACGGCCCGCGAGGTCGTCATCGAAGTCGTTGAACACGACCCACGAGAGGGGACGTGGACCGTGGCCTCCGGCTTCGGCCCCACGGCGCACTGGTACAGGAACCTGCTCCACACTCCCCAGGCCACGATCCAGGTCGGCAGGCGCTATCACGCCGTCACGGCGCACTCCGTATCCGCCGAGGAGGGCGGCTGGATCATGGTCCGGTACGCAACCGCCCACCCCCGTCTGGCCAAACGGCTCTGCGGCTTCATGGGCTTCACCGTCGACGGCTCCATCGAGGGCTTCCGCCGGGCCGGCGAGTCGATCCCCTTCTTACGTCTGCAATCCGGCCCGAACCCGCCGAGGCACGCCGAGTGAGGGGAACGATACGGCCGCACTCCGTGGCCCGGGGCTTCGCCCGGCCATGGGGTGCATGCGTGCTCGTCCCCCTTGCCGGAGCCGCAGCCGGCGGTGGCGCCGTCGTCTTCCGGTGGTTGATCGAGACGACGACTCGACTGCTGTCCGGACGCGCCGATCCCGCGCTCCACGGCGGGACAGCACACCCTCATGCGACCTGGCTCGGTCCGTACGTCGTGCTGCTCGTCCCGGTCTTGGGCGGGCTGCTGTACGGACCCCTGGTCGCTCGTTTCGCCAAGGGTTCCCGCGGCCACGGAGTGCCGGATGTAATGCTCGCCGTCGACCGGAACGGTGGCCGGATCGACCCCGCCGTCACGGGCGTCAAGGCCTGGGCGTCCGCCGTCACCATAGGCTCCGGCGGCTCGGTCGGCTGCGTAGGGCCCATCGTCCAGATCGGTTCCGCGTTCGGCTCCCTGCTGGGTCGCTTCACAGGCGTCGCCGACGGCCGTGTGCGCATGCTGGTGGCCTGCGGAGCTGCGGGCGGCGTGGCCGCCACCCTCGGAACCCCGCTCGCCGGCGCACTCTTCGCCATGGAGCTGATCCTCGGGGTGCGCACTGTCAGAGCATTCTGCGCGACGGCGACGGCCGGCGCCGCCGGAGCCGCGATCGGCCACGTCGCATTCGGTGACGCCCCTCTCCTCAACGTGCCACCCTTTCACGCCGATCACATCAACCAGTACGTGCTCCTCTCGGTGCTGGGTCTGGCCGCCGGCGTGGTCGGCACCGGATTCACGCACGCTCTCTATCTGGTCGAGGACGTGTGCAACTGGGCCTGGCGCGGCCCGGAATGGCTGCGCCCGGCCGTCGGCGGCGTACTGCTCGGCCTCGTGCTGCTGGTCCTGCCCGAGATGTACGGGACTGGCTACCCGGTGCTGGAAAAGGCAGCCGAGGGCGGCTACGCGACCAGGTTTCTCCTGCTCCTGCTCGCGGGCAAAGTTCTCGCCACCGGCCTCACCCTGGGCGTCGGCGGCGCTGGCGGCGTGTTCGCGCCGACGCTGTTCGTCGGAACTACACTCGGCGCCGCCTACGGAACCGCCCTGAATCAGCTGCTGCCCTCCACCGCGGGTGCGGTCACCTCGTACGCGTTGGTCGGCATGGGCACCGTGTTCGCCGCCACCTCCGGCACTCCCCTCACGGCCGCGGCGCTCCTGTTCGAACTCACGGGCCAGTTCTCGATCGTGCCGCCGCTGGCTGCGGGCATCGCCCTCGCCCTGCTCACCGCCCGGCTGCTGTCACGGGACACGATCTATACCCTCAAACTGCGTCGGCAGGGTGTCGACTTCACGACGCGGTCACGGCGGTGCGCATATGGGGCGGGCGTATCCGCCAGGACACCGCCGGTGCTGACACTGCCCGCCTCCACCGAAGTCATCGAAGCCGCACGCCTGTTGAGACTCTCCCCGCACGGCGCACTGCCCGTGCTGGACGCTCAAGGGCGCTGCCTCGGCATGCTGACCACCCGCGCGGCGGCCGGGGCCCTCGCACACCTCGACAGCTCCACGGACACGGCACCGCTCACGGCAGGCGACCTGGCCCACGCGACTGCGAGTCCGTTGGCTGGGTGTACCGGTTCGCAAGGGTGTTGTCATGGCTGATCGGGGCGGGTTGCCTGGCATCGGAGTGTCCTGACTCGCTTTGGGTACATCAAGGAGACGCATCGCAGCGGTGCCGAGCCGTACGAGCGCCCATTTCAAAGCCCGTTGAACATCTCCGTGCTCGCCTGCGTACCTACTCCTGCGTGCCGTGCCAGCCGCCACAACGAGCTCCCGACGACATGAAGGAACAGTCCTCAATGCCGAACCGGGAGGCACCATGTGTCCGAACCGACGCGCAACACGGCCCAAGGTTTCGATGCGGACGATCGCGATCATCGCTGCGGCCTGTGCCGCCGTCGCCACCGTCCTGATCGCGATACGGGGCATCAGCGGCGAAGCGTCGGCTGACCCGACGACAGCGGGTGTCGTTCAGCACGCCAGCGGCCACACCACCACCTCCGGCGCCCTCGGCCAGTCCCAGGCGGGCCCGCAGCCGGTGACGGAGGTGGACAAGACCTTCCTCATCAAGGTGCGGCAGGCCGGGCTGTGGGAGATACCCGCCGGCCGGCTCGCGCAGACGCACGCCTCCAGCGATGCCGTGAGGCGAGCTGGACTGCACCTGATCGACGGCCACAGCAAGCTCGACCAACTGGTACGCGAGGACGCACAGATCCTCGGGGTCGCGCTCCCGAACGAGGCCACACCAGAGCAGCAAGGCTGGGTCACCCAGTTGGACAACGCCCACGGCGACGAATTCGACCGCCTCTTCGCCAACCTGCTGCGCGCCTCGCACGGAAAGATCTTCGCCACCATCGGCGAAGTCAGGGCCGCCACCCAGAACGACCTGATCCGCCGTCACGCACGCCAGGCCAACCAGACCGTCCTGGACCACCTCGAAGTCCTTGAAGACACAGGGCTTGTCGACCCCAAGACCTTCCAGGAGGTCGAGACCGCCGTCAAACCACGGTAGGCACCACGGCGACCGGGGCTGGGCGCGTACGAACACGTGCACTCACCTTTGCACTGTGCAATGATTCGCGACGGGGGCCCGGCTGATGGACGGCCTCTGCTCGGGAGCTCGGCACTGGCACGGTGACTCAGCTCAACAACGCACGCCGTTTCCATCGGCCCGGGCCCTCTCTGTCCTGTCATCCTGACCAGCAACGTCAAGGAAGATGGGCGAGCGATTGATGGACAGGAACTATCTGGTCCTGCCCGCCATGCTCGCCCTGTGGCCCGACCCGTCGAAGGAAAACCTCTCCAGCTGCATCCCCATCTGCCCGTCCGCGCCGCTCTTTATCACGCACCATGTCGAGGGCGGCGAATCAATGGTTCCTCGCTCAGATCTGACTTCTGCCGTGATCTTCCGCGTACGCGCGGTAAATGTGGGCCACTGTGTCACCGGTGTGCAGGAAGCTCTGGTCGAGGATGAGGGCAAGGTCCTCCAACGCGGTGGTGAGCAAGGAAGCGGCAAGCCGTACCTCCGCCTGTCCGGCGGCACCGCCTCGGTCGGCGAGGTCGGCGGCGTAGCGGACTCTGGCGGCCAGTGAGGTGTGGTCCTCGCCTTCGTGGAAGTAGTAGGACTCGGCGAACTGGAGGAAGTCCACCGAGATGCGCGCCACTTCCCCGGCGAGGTTGTCCAGGACGGCCGCTCCCAGAGCGGAGTCGAGCTGCGGCGGCGAGGGATCGTTCCGCTGCAACTGGGACAGCCGCAGAGCCAGTGTGCGTCTGCGGGCGAGTGCCGGATAGATCTCCAGCACCCAGGAGACCGTGGCCGTGAGCAGAGCGAAGCCGACGAGGGCCTCCAGGGGTGCGACGATGCGCAGCCATGGCTCGGCCGGGGTGATGTCGCCGAGTCCGAGCGTCGCCACGGTGACCAGCGAGATGTACAGCGAATCCACCGGCCCGCCGTGCTCGGCCGGCTTCAGGCCCGCGGCGAACGAGAAGGCGTCCGGCAGGTGCGGCCAGTAGATCATTGCCCATCCCACGACGACAGTGCCCGCCCACATGGCCACGACTGTCACCATGGCGAGCGGACCGGCCAGCCCTGCCGCCCCTCTGCGAAGAGGGAGGCGCTGGGACAGTCTCCACAATGCCGCCATGACGTACCGACTCAGCCCTCCGTGACGGGTGGGGTGCCACAGAGTGTGGAACACGTCTCGCAGCGCGACCATGAGGAGTGCTGCTCCGACCAATGAGACCAGCCATTTCATACGCGTCTCCCAGAACGTGGCGTATGCGTGCCCAGCATGCACGGCAGCCCGCCCGGTCCCGCGCAGGCCACGCCTCAGTGGTTGGCAACTCGCTGCGCCCAGAGGTGCACTGGGCTCAGGCCCCCGCCGGGGCATGCGGACGGCCTGAGCGCTCAGAGATCCTTGTTGGGCCAGTCCAGCAGCCGGGCGCCGATGACCGCTGTCTGGAGGGTGTAGCGGTGGACGGGGTCGCCGGGATCGGCTCCTGTCAGTTTGTGTATGCGGTCGAGCCGGTAGGTCATCGCCCGCACGCTCAAGGAGAGCCGCCGGGCCGCCTCGGCGGCCACGCAGCCTGTGTCGAAGTAGGCGGTGAGCGTGTCGATCAGCACCTGCGCACCACCGCGGGCCTGTTGGAGCGGGCCGAGAACACTGAGTACGAGGTCGGACATGGCCTGCCGGTCCCGGGTGAGCACCGGGTAGACCAGGAGGTCGGCGGCGTGCAGCACGGGGCCTTCGAGGTCCATACGTGAGGCCAGGTCGAGGGCGTTCAGTGCCTCCTCGTAGGAGTGGACGACGCCGCCGGCGCCTGGATGGGGGCGGCCGATGGCCACCCGGCCGCCGTCCGTCCCCGCGTAGGCCTGTTTGGCGAAGAAGCTGAGTACATCCGGCTGGTCACCCGGCGCGATGCAGATCAGTCGGCCGTCCTTCGTGGTGAGCAGGATGCGGCGGTTTCCGAAGCGGGCGACGAGGGACGACTCGATCCGCCGGGTGACGGGGTAGCCGTCGTCGTACTGCTCGGCGCCTTGCGCCACGGCGACCGCGTGGGCGTGGGAGAGAAGCAGTCCGAAGCGTTCGGCGCGCTCGGCGAGGCGACCGAGGTCGCTGCGCCCGTACAACAGGTCGTCAATGAACTCCCGGCGGGCCGCCTCCTCCTGGCGTACCGCGAGACGCTGTGCCCGCTCATGCCCCTCCGCGAAGGCGTCCACGGCCTGCTCGACGGCGGCAAGGAGATGGTCGGCGGCGGAATAAGGCAGCTCGGGTCGGACGGCCTGGGCGGCACAGAGGTGGGCACGGACCAGGGAACGCAGCCCGATGCCTGCCTCTGCTGCCCGCTCGCCCTGGGTCCGGAGCGATTCCAGTTCGTCGCGGGTCAGTTTCCGCCCGGTGGCGCAGGAAGCTGCCAGGACCTGGGCATACCCCTCCAGATACTCCTCGGGTATCCCTTGCTCCGCCATGGTTCCTCCCCGTTTCCTGACGCGCTGATGACGACTTCCTGACGCGCAGAGGTCAAGGGTGGCATGCATGCTCCGAGGGGCGGTGACCGGCATCAAGGAGCCATAAAGATTGCCGGTGTACGGCAATGCGAACGGGGTTGCTGCGCTGTCAGGATGTGCTGAGCCGGGCAGAGGGACAGATTTTCTGCCGGAAGCCGGAAAGGAGCACTCAGCTCCATGGTCCGGCGGACGTGACTCGTGGTCCGCACATGAAGGGGGAGGACAGATGGCTGAGTTCGTTGAGGCTGCTGCCGGGTTCCCCACGGTGCTGTTCACCTCGGCGCTCGTGGTCGTGATCGGCTTCTGGCTGCTTGTGCTGCTCGGCGCCGCCGACTCCGACAGCTTCGACGCTGATGTGGACACCGACGCGCTGAGTCTCGGCGGAGTTCCTGTTTCGGTGTCGGTCTCGCTGGTGATCGCCCTGGCGTGGTTCGCGAGCTTTACCGGCTCCGTACTGCTCGCCCGTGCGGGCATGTCCGGCGCCCTGCTCCATCTGCTCGGCGCGGCTTTGCTCGTCGCTTCCCTGATCTTCGCGTGGCGCATGACGCGGCTGCTCGTGCGACCGCTGGCGAAGCTGTTCCCCGATGAACCCGGGCCGTCCCGACGGGACTTCGTCGGGCTGACCTGCACCATCCGCACTGGGCGGGTGGACGCGGCCTTCGGCCAGGCGGAGGTCGTCGCGCGGGACGGCTCCACGGCTGTCGTACAGGTCCGCCAGACCGGCACAGAGGCACTGCCCCTGGGCAGCACAGGGCTCCTGTACGCATACGACGACGCCGGCGAATTCTTCTGGGTCGCGCCCTACGACGCGGCGCTCGACCCCTGCACCGCCGCCTGAGCCTTCGCTCTCTCTCCACCTCTCACCCGAGGACTTCTCATGGATGCCATCACCATGGGCATCGGCCTGCTCGTCGCCGTTGTCCTGCTCATCGCCATCGCCATGCTGCTCGTGATCAGTCGGCTGTTCCGCAAAGTGGAGCAGGGCAAGGCGCTGATCGTGTCGAAGATGCGCAAGGTCGACGTCACCTTCACCGGACAGGTCGTCCTGCCGGTGCTGCACAAGGCCGAGGTCATGGACATCTCGGTGAAGACCATCGACATCACACGGACCGGCCGGGACGGGCTGATCTGCAAGGACAACATCCGCGCCGACATCCGGATCTCGTTCTTCGTACGGGTCAACAAGACCGTCGAGGATGTCATCAAGGTCGCTCAGGCGATCGGCACGGCCCGGGCCAGCGACCAGGCCACGCTGCAGGACTTCTTCAACGCGAAGTTCTCCGAGGCCCTCAAGACGGTGGGCAAGCAGCTCGACTTCACCGATCTCTACACCAAGCGCGAGGAGTTCCGGGACCGGATCATCCAGGTCATCGGCACCGATCTGAACGGCTACAGCCTGGAGGACGCGGCGATCGACTACCTCGAGCAGACCCCGATGACCCAGCTCGACAACTCCAACATCCTGGACGCGCAGGGCATCCGGAAGATCACCGAGCTGACCGCGGTCGAGCACGTGCGCACCAATGAGTTCCAGCGCCACGAGGAGAAGGAGCTCACCCGCCAGAACGTCGACGCCCGTGAGGCGATCCTGGAGCTGGAGCGCCGCCAGGCCGACGCCGAGATCAAGCAGAAGCGCGAGATCGAGACGGTGCGGGCCCGGGAAGAGGCCGAGACGGCCCGGGTGGTCGAGGAGGAGCGACTGCGTGCGCAGAGCGCCTTCCTTCGCACGGAGGAGCAGCTGGGCATTCAGCGCGAGAACCAGGCACGCGAGGTCGCCGTCGCCGCGAAGAACCGCGAACGTGTCATCGCCATCGAGAACGAGCGCATCGAGAAGGACCGGCTCCTCGAAGTCATTGCACGGGAGCGGGAGACCGAACTGACCCGTATCTCCGCAGACAAGGAGGTCGAGGCGGAGCGGCGCGACATCGCGGAGGTCATCCGGGAGCGGGTCGCGGTGGACCGTACGGTCGCCGAGCAGGAGGAGTCCATAAAGAAGCTGCGCGCAGTCGAACAGGCTGAGCGCGAGCGCCAGACGGTGATCATCGCCGCAGAGGCCGAGGCCCAGGAGCAGCTGGTCAAGGACATCAAGGCGGCCGAGGCCGCCGAGCAGGCCGCCGTGCACCGGGCGGCCGAGGAACTCACTCTCGCCGAGGCCCGCAGCAAGGCCGCCGACATGGACGCCCGCGCCAAGATCCGCCTTGCGGAAGGCATCCAGGCGGAGGCAGCGGCGGCCGGACTCGCTGCAGTGCAGGTACGCGAGAAGGAAGCCGACGCCATCGAGAAGACCGGCCGCGCGGAGGCCGGAGCTGCGCAGGCCCGGCTGCTGGCCGAGGCCGAAGGGGTACGGGCGAAGGGCGCGGCAGGGGCAGCGGCGATCGGGGACAAGCTCAAGGCCGAGGCGGAGGGCCTGACCGAGAAGGCTGCGGCGATGGCCGCACTCGACGACGCCTCGCGCGGGCACGAGGAGTACCGGCTGCGCCTGGAGGCGGAGAAGGACATCCGGCTGGCGGGCCTTGACGTACAGCGGCAGGTCGCCGAAGCGCAGGCCACGGTGCTTGCCACCGGGCTGGAGAACGCCGACATCAACATCGTCGGAGGCGAGTCCGTGTTCTTCGACCGCCTCGTCCAGTCCATCTCCCTGGGCAAGAGCGTCGACGGCTTCGTCCAGCACTCGCACACCGCTCAGACGCTGGCCGGGCCGTGGCTGGACGGATCAGCGTCCTTTACCGACGACCTGACGAAGATTCTGAGCTCCGTCTCCACGGCCGATGTGCAGAACCTGACCGTTTCTGCACTGCTGCTGAAGCTGATGAACACCGGTGTCGCGCCTGCGGCCCAGCTGAGCCAGCTTCTCGACAAGGCAGGCGAGCTCGGCCTCGCCGACACCCCGCTCACCGCGCTCAACGGGTCCGTCAGGGCCTGAGCGCGGGCACCGACCGGGCCTGTGGCCGCCGAACGGGGGTCGGCGGCCACAGGCCCACTCTTGAGGACCAGGAAGGGTATTCCCATGGCGACGGCGACAACGGTGCCGACGGCGGGTGGCATGGACGCCGGTACGTACGAGGTGCTGCGCGACCGGCTCGCTGCGCAGGCCATCGAGCTGGCCCGGCGCGCCGAAGCCCTCAACGCGGCCCGTATCGCGGAGTTCGGTTCCACCGAGCTTGCTCTGACCGGCACCGAGCGCATCAGCACCGAGACAGCCTGTCTGCCGCGCGACATCGTCGTCGTCGGCGACAAACTGCTCTTCGGGTGCAGCGCCTTGGCCGCGCTGACGCCCCGGACATCGGTCGGCGACGTCTTCACGCTCTACGACCGTGACCTGAACCGGCTGGCGGAAGACGCCGCTCCCGGCCTTCTGGACGACGCGGACTTCGTACAGGAATTCGCCGCCCTGTGCCGCTACTACCAAGGCGCGCGTCTGACCAGGCTGCGTCGCGTCGAGGACAGGCTTCTGGCCGTGTTCCGCACCGGTGAGAAGGCCGAGGACATACGCGTCCTGCGCTGGGCGCTGACTCCGGCCGGAGAGGTACGTTTCCTGGACGCCCGCGGGGAGCGCGACCACTCCTCCCTGCCCTCGCACGACGTCACATGGGTGGAAACCGCCCGCGACGACCACGTGCTCGGCCGGCACCCGCACATCTCCATCGGCGCAGAACTCTTCGTCGCGACGGTCGGCGGCACCCTCACGGTGAAGAGCGAGAACGACACGGAGTCGGGCGAGGGTATATACAGCGAGCCGGTCGACGAGCCGCTGCAGTCGCTCGCCGACGCGGAGGTCGCGTACGCCCACGTGGGCACCCTGATCCTGCTGCGCATCCGCCCCTACAAGGAGGACACCCCGCGCCATCTGGTGTTCAACGCCCTCACGAAGTCCGTGGTGCGCCTCGACGGCATCGGGCAGTCCTGCCGCCGGCTGCCCGACGACGAGGGCATCGTCTTCCCCGGTGGCTACTGCCTGGCCGCCGGCGCGATGAAGACCTTCGATGCGCAGACGGCTGCGGACTGGGAGTTCGAGCGCGCCGTACGCTCCCCGAACGGCGAGGACGTGCTGTATGCCTTCCACTCCAGGGACGAGGGCCGCAGCCTGCTGCTGCCCTACAACCTGATCCGCAAGGAGGTCGCCAGCCCGCTTTCCTGCCGGGGTTACGACCTCTTCGACGACGGCACACTCGCCGTCCTGCGTGCCCCCGACTCCGACGAGCCGGCCCGCGTACACCTGGTGCAGCTCTGGCGGAGCCCGTACGTCTGCGACACCTACGCGGCCGCCAGGCCCGTCGGCTCCGGGCCGCTCGCCCGGATCGGCAACGCCGACCTGGTCCGTGGCATCTCCGACTGCCTGGCCATCGCCCGGCAGGCCACCGAAGCCACCCCGACTGGCGAGTTGTACGAGGCTCTGGTCGCGGTCTGTACGCGCACCGCCGACCAGTACCACTGGCTGGGCGACACGGACGCCGGGGATCTGCGCTCTTTGCTGGACGACGTGCGGGCCACCGCAGGGCAGGTCCTGGACGAGTTCGAGACCGTACAGACGCTGACACGCCGGGCGGCCGACGCTCTCGATGAGTCCGCCGCGCAGATCGGCAGACTGGTCCGGCGCATCCGCGGCGAGGCACCCGCCTCCGCGGAAGAGTGGATCGCTCGCATCACCGAACTGCGCGCATCCCAGGGGCACCTGATGACCCTCAAGGAGATGCGCTACACAGACACCGAGCGCATCGAGGCGCTCGCGCACGACGTCGAAGCGGACATCGCATCCGCCGCACAGCGAGCGGTGGCCTTCCTCCAGCGCGAGGACGCCTTCGCCGGCTATCACACGGAGGTCGAGCAGCTCTACGCCGACGCCGAGACACTCGCCACCGTCGCCGAGGCCCGGCCGGTCGCGGAACGCCTGGAAGAGCGGGCCCTCGGACTGCAGACGCTCACCGGGGTCGTCGCGGGCCTGAACATCGGTGACGCGACCGTGCGCACCTCGATCCTGGAGCGGATCGCCGAGGTCCTCGGCGGTGTCAACCGCGCCCGAGCCACCCTGCACGGCCGCCGCCGGGAACTCCTCGACCAGGAGGGCCGCGCCGCATTCTCGGCCGAATTCGCGCTGCTCGGGCAGTCGGTGACCGGCGCACTGGCCGCCGCCGACTCCCCCGAGAGCTGCGACGCACAGCTGGCCCGGCTGCTGCTCCAGCTGGAGAACCTGGAGTCGCGCTTCGCCGACCACGACGACTTCCTCACCGACATCGCTCAAAAGCGCACCGAGGTCTACGAGGCGTTCTCGGCGCGCAAGCAGACACTTCAGGACGCCCGCGCCCGGCGTGCGGAACGGCTCGCCGACTCCGCCCTTCGGGTCCTGGACGCGATCGTGCGCCGTGCATCCACCGTGGACAGCCTCGACGCGGTCAACACGTACTTCGCCTCGGACCCGATGGTGGCCAAGGTCCGCCACACCGCGGAGGAGCTGCGCACACTCGGCGACCAGGCGCGGGCGGAGGAGCTGGACGGCAGGCTGAAGACCGCTCGTCAGGAGGCGGTACGGGCACTGCGCGACCGCACCGAGCTGTTCGCGGACGGCGGCGGAACGATCCGGCTGGGCCGTCACCGCTTCGCCGTCACCACACAGGCGCCGGAACTCACCCTCGTCCCGCACGGGGACGGGCTGGCGTTCGCGCTGACCGGCACCGACTACCGCTCTGCCGTCACCGACCCCGAGTTCTCAGACACCCGTCCTTACTGGACGCAGCCGCTGCCGTCCGAGGCGCCTGACGTCTATCGGGCGGAGTACCTCGCAGCCAGGTTGCTGGCCGAGCACGGCGCCGAAGCACTGTCGGGAGGCGACATGCCCGCCGTCGTACGGCAGGCCGCGGAAGCGGCGTACGACGAGGGATACGAGCGCGGTGTCCACGACCACGACGCGACGGCAATCCTCAGCGTCATACTGCGCCTGCGCGAGGATGCCGGACTGCTGCGCTACCCGGCTGCCGCCAGGGCAGCGGCCCAGCTGTTCTGGGCGCACGGGACGACACCGTCCACACGGGAGACGTGGACCCGTCAGGCGATCTCGTTGATCCGGGCGCGTGAGATGTTCGGCAGCGCCCCGGCACTCGACGCACTGGGGGCCGAACTGGGCGGCGCGATGGCCGCATTCGCATCCCGCATGCCGGGCACACAGCCGTACGGGCATGGCATCGCGGCCGAGTACCTGGTCGAGGAGCTGTCCTCCGGGGAGTCCTTCGCCACGAGTGCAGCGGCCCGTACCCTGCTCGACAAGTTCCGCCGGGCTGTCGGTTCGTCCCCGTACGACGAAGACGTACGCGCCCACCTTGCGGCCCAGGACGCCGCCGCCGCGCACCGGCTCGTCGAAGGCTGGCTCCTCTCGTACGCGGCCGGCTGCGGCGAGAACATCGACCCCGGCGACCTCGCCGAGGCCGTCGCGGTCGAGATCACTCCCGCCCTGCCACGCCACGACGTGGACGCACCCATGACGGCTGCCGTCGGCGGCCTGCTCGGCACGCACCCGCGGATCACCCACCGCACCCTGCAACTCCGACTCGACGAGTTCCTCGCCCGGACCGCCGACTTCGCCGACCGGGTCGCACCGGGCTTCCGCGCGTACCAGAAGCTGCGCGGCACGCTCGTCACCGCCGAGCGCACCCGGTTGCGCCTCGACGAGTACCGCCCCCGCGTCATGTCCTCGTTCGTACGCAACAGGCTCGTCGACGAGGTGTACCTGCCCCTCATCGGCGACAACCTCGCCAAGCAGCTCGGCGCCGTGGGAGACGCGAAGCGGACCGACAACAGTGGACTGTTGCTGCTCGTCTCGCCGCCCGGCTACGGCAAGACGACGCTCATGGAGTACGTCGCCGACCGCCTCGGCCTGCTTCTGGTGAAGGTCGACGGACCGGCTCTCGGCCGCACCACCACCTCCCTCGACCCGGCGGAGGCGCCGGACGCCACAGCCCGCCAGGAGGTGGAGAAGATCAACTTCGCGCTGGTGGCGGGCAACAACGTCCTGCTGTACCTGGACGACATCCAGCACACGTCACCGGAGCTGCTGCAGAAGTTCATCCCGCTCTGCGACGCCACCCGCACCTTGGGCGGCCACGACCTGCGCGGCAAGCGCTTTGCGGTCTGCATGGCCGGCAACCCCTACACCGAGTCCGGGCAGCGCTTCCGCATCCCAGACATGCTCGCCAACCGCGCCGATGTCTGGAACCTCGGCGACGTCCTGACCGGGAAGCAGGACGTCTTCGCGTTCAGCTTCATCGAGAACGCCCTCACCTCCAACCCGGTCCTCGCTCCTCTCGCCGGACGGGACCGCGCCGACCTCGACGTGCTCGTCCGTCTAGCGGCCGAAGACCCCACTGTCCGCCGCGACCTGCTCGCGCACCCGTACGCACCGGCCGAGCTCGACCGGATCCTCGCCGTCCTGCGGCATCTGCTCACTGCCCGTGAGACGGTTCTCGCGGTCAACGGGGCGTACATGGCCTCCGCCGCCCAGTCCGACGCCACGCGCACCGAACCGCCCTTCCAGCTCCAGGGCTCGTACCGCAACATGAACAAGATCGCGGCGCGCGTATCCCCGGTCATGAACGAAACCGAGCTGGCCGCAGTGATCGACGACCACTACACGGGTGAGGCACAGACCCTCGCCACCGGAGCCGAGGCCAATCTGCTCAAGCTGGCCGAGCTGCGCGGGACGATCACCGAGGAACAGGCCGCCCGCTGGGCCACGATCACCTCGGCATACAACCGAGCCCAGGCCATCGGTGGATCCGGCGACGACCTCCTCGGCCGGGCGGTGGCCGCGCTCGGCATTCTGGCGGATCGGGTCGCAGCCGTCGAAACCGCCATCACGCGGGCACGAACGTCCGCCCCTGCTGAACCGATCGCGACCGACACGCTGCCCGCCCGGAAGGCAGCCCGGACCAATGCCCCGTAGCCTGCCGCGGATAGGGCTTGCCGAGGTCGCGCCCCTGCCCATGCGCAAGAGCATGGGCAATATGATCGGGGGACTACGCCTCGGACGTCTTCATCCGCGAGCCATCTGGTGGCCCACTTGCGCTGCGTAAGGCTTGTGAACTCTTCCCTCTCAGGGAGAGTCCGGCGATCGGCTCGCTCTTCGTCGGCCGACGATGGCCTCGGCCACGTCAGTAACGGCTGAAGGAACCGACGGCGATCACTCCTCGACGTACGAGCTCGTCGACATAAGCGTTGGGGCGCAGCGCCGATCCATAAGCCCACTCCATGGCATCCAGGCGCCACGGTGCTTCTCGGTGGTCGAGGCACCTCAGGTCCGTGATGTGCCTGGCTACCTCGGAAGGTGAGGCAATGGAGCGCAGCAGCCGATGCGTAACCGAGGCAGCCGCGGCAAACCGCAGCGGATCAGCCCACAGCCCGCGTTCCTGTGCCAGGCCCAGCCCACTGCGAGACCGCAGATGGCACAGGAGTGCCGGATCTTCGCCGCAACGGCGCATCATGGACGGGGTCACGAGCATGACCATCACCGCCGTGAGGGAAGCGAACTGCCTGTCGGCGACCGTCGGATGCCCGTCGAGCAGGCGTTGATCCTCTCCTGATGGAGGAGCAACGAATCATCGGTGACCGGGAGCGGTCTGTGCAGTCCGATCGGGAACTCGCACCTCTCGTCGTATCCGTACCTCTCCCACCGCTCATCCACCCTGGCATCGCACGACCGGGCCAGCGTTGAGTACCGGTCGTAGCGCACCGGCGAAAGGCATCGCATGCATTCGGTCGCCATGAAAACGCGATGCTGGAGGCACACGAAGGTCCACGGCAGCATCCAGCTCAGTGGCCAGCGAAAGTCGCCCTCCCGCAGACAGGGTGCACACCACCTTGCGCGGTGAGGTGAGAGCCAGGCCGATGAGCGCCACTGCTGAACCGCAGAGGCGTATGCCCACGGGGCGAGTGGGAGGTGGGGGAGAGCGTTGCCGGCGTAGCGAGCGAGCGTCATCTGGTGGAGCGCGGCTTCATCCACTCCAGTTTTTCTGTGCAGTCGGCGAACTACCTGCTCGGACAGCCGCATTTGCGCCATGGACAAGGCGCCGTCCCGGTGGAGGTGAAGCTCTCGCGCGAGCGCCGCAGGCTCGACCGCGCGGTGCTTGGCCATGGCGCTGACCCAGCTGGCCAACGACTCGCCGTCGAGGGGCTGTAAGACGGCATCGTTCGCGCGCGGACCGGGGATGGCCGCGCGTCGCGTCCGTGAAGGGGTTGCTCCCATGCAGGAGATCTTGGATGCGGAGGCGCCGTCGAATCGCCGATCGGCGCCATACCACCGATGTGAGTGACGGTCGCCATGCCGCCGTTTACGTACGGCTGCCCGCCGCACGCCACCCGTATGGCACCGATGGGGTGCGATTCGAATAACCTATCTGCAGGGTGGGCCTATGACCACCGCCCGACGCCCCGGACCGTACAACTTCGTATATCCGGTGATCCTGGATCCGCAGACGGGACGGATCCTGCTGGTGCGGCGCCACGAGCCGGCAGGCCCCTGCTGGACCGTACCGAGAGTGCCTGTGCGGGCCGGTGCGACGTATCGCCGTGCCGCGATGCGGTTTCTGCGTCGCCGACTGCAGCTGCCC
Source organism: Streptomyces sp. NBC_00885 (assembly GCF_045207475.1). Lineage (NCBI taxonomy): Bacteria > Bacillati > Actinomycetota > Actinomycetes > Kitasatosporales > Streptomycetaceae > Streptomyces > Streptomyces sp. NBC_00885. Next base: position 4,149,262 of record NZ_CP108796.1, on the reverse strand, counting down.
CCGGTTCGCATAGCTCCAGTGGTTGGGCGGTTGTTCGCCGTCGACGACGTGGACAAACGCGGGTACGTCGTCCTCGTGCTCCCCGCCAGAGACAGTTGGAAGGACAAGCCCGGCCGGATGCTGGGGCCCGATGCCCGCTGGTGGGCAGTGTCCGAGCTCCGGTCGGAGCGGGCCGCGGTTGAGCCGACCCAGGTCCTCGACCTCGTCGACGGCTACCGGGAGGGCTGGCTGCCCGACGGCGAAACCTCGCTGGTGTGAGGTCGTAGCCAGCCCGCGCGTCAGCTGACCAGGCCAAGCGTCTTCATCTCGCGGCCACCCTGCTCTACGACGGCGGCCAATGGGATCACGGGTCCGGTCAGGCCGTGACGTGACGGGGACCACACGGGTTGTCCACGACATGGAAGAGAGGGCGTATCAGACGCGTCTTGAGCGGATCCTTGGAGTTCCGCTGGCCGAGAGCGCCGTGCGGCAGTGGCCGCAGAGCGGCGAACTCATCCGCGGCAGGTCACGCATCGCGGACGTGGAGTCCTACTTCGTCGGCCTCAGGCTCGGTGTCGGCCGGCGGCACGCCTGCGGCGACACCCTCGTAGTGGAGTGGAGCACGGATTACGGCGACGGCCGGGTGTACCGGAACGTGTCCGTTGCTGAGCTGGTGGCAGGGGAGGCCGTCCGGGTGACCGACTACTGGGGCGAGCCGTTCACACCGCCGGAGTGGCGGCGGTCCCTGTCCGAGCGGTTGGAGATGCCGGACAACGGCGTCTGGCCGGCTGCCGACACCCTTACTCAGGACTGACCGGTCCGGCCTTCGTCTGAGACCTGACGAGGTCAGTGACCCGCCGGGAAGCCGAAGGGGCGAGCCGACGCCGGCTCAGCACTGAATGGTGCTCGCGCGGCCACCTACCTGATTACCTCAGCCGGACACCGGGCCAGGAAGACCCGGCATCATTTCCCAGGGTCGTCAGCGGTGTTCGGGGTTGGGGAAGTCGGAGCGGCAGCCCGCGTCCCACTCGGAGCGCTGGTTGCCGTGGGCCGGGATGCCGCCGGACTGCTTGAGCATCGCGGCGACGTGCATCAGGTTCCAGGTCATGAAGGTGGTGTTGCGGTTGGTGAAGTCGTTCTCCGGGCCGCCGGATCCGGGGTCGAGGTAGGAGGGCCCGGGTCCGGCCTCGCCGATCCAGCCCGCGTCGGCCTGCGGCGGGATGGTGTAGCCGAGGTGCTGGAGGCTGTAGAGGACGTTCATGGCGCAGTGCTTGACGCCGTCCTCGTTGCCGGTGATCAGGCAGCCGCCCACCCGCCCGTAATACGCGTACTGTCCACGGTCGTTGAGCAGTGACGAGCCGGCGTAGAGCCGCTCGATGACCTGCTTCGTGACGGAGCTGTTGTCCCCCAGCCAGATCGGTCCGGCGAGCACCAGGATGTCGGAGGCCATGACCCGGTCGTACAGTGCTGGCCATGCGTCGGTGGACCAGCCGTGCTCGGTCATGTCCGGCCACACGCCGGTGGCGATGTCGTGGTCGACGGCCCGTACGAGCTCGGTGGCGACCCCGTTCGACTCCATCACCGTGCGGCTCTTGTCGATCAGGCCCTCGGTGTTGCTCACGTCGGGGGAGCGCTTGAGCGTGCAGTTGATGAACATCGCACGGAGGCCGTCGTAGGAAGGGGGCGGCTGGGTATTCACAGAGTGCTCCTGGATCCTGCCGCCGTGGCGTTCACAGCGGTGCGACGCTCTCCATGGTGCGGGCTGGGCCCGCCGCCTCGCCGCATCCGCGCAGAAGGAGGATGACGATCACTCCGACGGCCGAGGTGTCACGGGGCGACGGCTGGAGGGCGTTCACCCGGCCGGGCGCCGTTGCCTGGTCCGTGCGTTCGCGGCGGGCCTAGGTTCGGGCTCATGGACAGTCACCTCGGCCCGGGCACGCAAATCTGGCGGTAGTCGCCGCACCTCAGGCGCGCCGCCCCTTCTGTAAAGTCGGGCCACCTGGGCGGTGGGAAATGATCTAGTCGTTCGCGGGAACCGGTACCCTGCGGGAGGGCATCACCGCTACCAGCGCATTTCGTCGGTTCCCCACAGAGAGAAACCGACGAAACGGGTTCTCACCAGAGACGAAAGTCCTGGTGGGGGCCCGTTTCTCGTTGGTGAGGCCCGTGACGGCCCGAGTTTGGTACGTACCGGGTGGTTTTTACGTGAATGAGCCCACACCATGACATGCCTCACGGTGCGGGCCCTGTCTTCAGGACGGTCCTATGTGCGCCAGCAAGATGCATGCCGACGAGGCGAGCACCGACGCAGCTCTTGTGCATCGGCTCATCGCCGCTCAGTTTCCGCGGTGGGCGGGCCTTCCCGTCGAGCCGATCGACTCCGCCGGCACATCCAATGCCATGTACCGGCTGGGCCGGGACATGGTCGTACGACTCCCCCGCCTCGCGGGGGCCGCCCATGACGTGGAGAAAGAACACCGGTGGCTGCCACGGCTTGCCCCGCTGCTTCCCTGCGACATTCCCGTTCCGCTGGGCAAGGGAACGCCCGCTCTGTCGTATCCGTGGCATTGGTCCGTGTACCGATGGCTCGACGGCGAGAATCCGAGCGTCGGGTCCATCGCCGAACCCGGCCTGCTCGCACAGGACCTGGCGGAGTTCGTCACCGCGCTGCACCGGATCGATCCCACGGACGGGCCTCCCTCCTACCGAAGTGAGCCCTTGGCCGACCGGGACACCGCGACACGTGCCGCGATCGCGGAACTGCGTGGAATCGTCGACACCGATGCGGCGACGACCACTTGGGAAGCGGCCCTGCGGGCTCCGGAGTGGTCCGGCCCGGCAGTCTGGCTTCACGCGGACCTGCAGCCGGGCAATCTGCTGATGGCCCGCGGACGGCTCAGCGCAGTCATCGACTTCGGGTGTCTGGGGCTGGGGGATCCCGCAGTCGACCTGATCTCGGCGTGGTACCTGTTGCCGGCCGACACGAGGGGCGCCTTCCGGGCCGCCCTGGATGTTGATGACGCGGCCTGGGCACGAGGCCGCGGCTGGGCGCTGTCGATAGCGCTCATGGAACTGCGGTACTACCGGCACACGAATCCGGTGATGGCGACCATCGCTCGACATGTCATCGAGGAAGTCCTCACCGACCACGGTCCCGCCGAATGACACCGACATGACGTCAGTCCCAGAGCGCCTCGCCGAACAGGACACCGGCGAACACCGCGCCCAGCCCGGCGACCACGCCGGCGATCACATTGACCGCCGCGTAGAACTTCGCCCCATCCTCGACCAGCCGCAGCGTCTCGTAGCTGAACGTCGAGTACGTCGTCAGCGCCCCGCACAGCCCGGTCCCCAGGAACAACTGCACGTGTGAGGACGCCGCCCCGGCCGTCACCGCCCCGGTCAGCACACCGAGTACGAGACAGCCGACGACGTTGACCGCGAAGGTCCCCCACGGGAAGACCGAGTCGTGCCTGGTCTGCACCGCCCGGTCGGTCAGGAAGCGCAAGGGGGCGCCGATCGCCGCCCCCAGCGCGACCAGCAGCCAGTTCACTTGGACGTCTCCCTGCCCGCGTAGCGGATGACCTCGCAGTCGTCCAGGATCACGAGCCCCTCCGTGACCAGCTCGTCGAGCTGCGGCAGGAAGGCGCGGATGCGTTCCTCGTCATCCACGATCACGATTGCCACCGGCAGATCCTCGCTCAGCGACAGCAGCCGGACGGTGTGAATCAACGAGGAGGCGCCGAACCCCTCAATTCCCCGGAACACACTCGCGCCCGCCAGCCCCGCCTTGTGCGCCCGGTGCACGATCTCCGTGTACACCGGTTTGTGGTGCCACAGATCCGATTCCCCGATGAAGATCGTTACGCGCAGTGCCGTGCCCGTCAGCCTGGTCATCCCTGCCTCCACGCCAGTACGCGGCGCGCCACCCACACCGCACTCCACACCACCCGCGAGCGTCGCGAGCGGCGTCGGTCCCAGATACGCCAGCCTGTACCGGCCTGGCCGCCTTCCGCCAGACGTCGAATATCCACCGCGTATGTCGAGAACGCTGTGAACCCGCCCGACACGCCTGCTCGCAGGGCGCCCGGACCTGGGCGCCCCCTCGCACCGTGCGACGTTCGTCGCTCCCCGGCAAGACGAAAGGGGGGCGTGGGCGCCGGGGCGCGCTGTTTAGGGTGCCACCGTGAACGCTTCATCGAGGATACGGGCGGGCTGGGCATGGCTGGCGGCGCCCGAGCTGTGGTCGAGGCGGCGGACCGCCGGCGAGCTGGTGCTCGCCCTGGTGCTGGGCCTCATGGCTGCCGGGACCGAGGAACTGCTGGGCAGCGAGGGACTGAGGCTGCTGCTCGTCGGTGTGTCGGCCGGGCTGCTGTCCCTGCTGCGGCGCCGGATGCCGACGCCGGTCCTGGTGATAACCGGGGGGCTGGCGCCGCTCATGAGCGGCTTCGCGGCGCTGCTGATGGTCGTGGGGTGGTCGGCGGGGCGCAGGATCGTGGGCGCCGGCCGGGCGCTGGCCGCGTTCACCGTCGCGTACGTCCTCTTCATCGGGACCACGCTCGTGGACGCCTGGTCGCAGCAGGCGCAGATGACGGTGGTGCTGCTCGCCACTCTCTACTTCCTGGCGACGACGGTCGTACCGGGGCTGGCCAGCCGCTACTGGACGCAGCGCCGGACCCTGCTGCACGCCCTGCAGGAGCGCAACAGCCAGCTCCTGTGGGAGCGGGCGATGGTGGCGGGGCAGGCGCGGCTCCTGGAGCGGCAGCGGATCGCCCAGGACATGCACGACAGCCTTGGCCATCAGCTGGCGCTGATCTCCGTACACACCGGGGCGCTCGAGGTGGACCCCGGGTTGACACCACGGCAGCGGGAGGTCGTCGGCGTGCTCCGGGACGCTTCAGTGACCGCCATGCACGAGCTGCGCGAGGTCGTCGGGATTCTGCGGGACGGGGTCGAGGCGCCGCCGCCGGTGGACGAGTCGGGGCGGGCCGCGCGGGGGACAGCCGGTATCGCGGGGCTCGTGGAGGCGGCGCGTGCGGCGGGCAATGCCGTGGAGCTGCGGTGCTCGGGCGAGGCGCGGCCCCTTGCGGCAGCGGCCGACCATGCTGCCTACCGCATCGTGCAGGAGGCGCTGACCAATGCGTACAAGCACGCGCCCGGGGCCGCGATAGGCGTGGAGCTGAGATACGAGCCGGACTCGTTCGTCCTCGAGATCGTCAGCGGGGCCGCGGTGGCGCCTGCGCCCGGCGAGGTGGTCAGTGGCGGGCAGGGGCTGACCGGGCTGCGGGAGCGGGCACGGCTGGTCGGTGGCATGGTGCACGCGGGTCCGGCGGACGGCGGGGGTTTCCGGGTTGCGGGGGTGCTGCCGTACGGAGTCGTGGAAGCGGCGCCGTTCGTCGCGACGGAGGACGATTTCCGCCAGCAGTCGCCGCAGGCCGCGCTAGGGAACGGTGGTCCGGTCATGGACTGGACTGTTTCGGAGCGGGAGCTGGCGAGGGGTGGACAGAACAGAAGCAGAGGCGGCGGTCTGGCGCTGGGCTGCGGGATCGCTCTGGCGGCGTTGCTGGTACTGGGGGCAGCGGGTGTCTTCGGGCTGTTCTTCCTGGTGGGTTCGATGAGTGAGGGGATGATCGACCCCGTCGACTACGAGAAGGTGAAGATCGGGACCGCCGAGGACGAGGTGCGTGACCGGCTGCCGAGCGGGGACACGATCACGACCACCGGGCTGAGCGGCAAGGGCCCTCAGGAGCCTGCGGGATCCGAATGCCTGGTGCTCATGTCCTCGGAGGTGGGAGACAACTTCGACACAGAGCCGGTGTTCCGGTTCTGCTTCAAGGACGGCAAGCTGATCGAGAAGAAGTCCTACGAGGTCAGCCGATAAGTGGAGTTGGCCGCATGGGGGCCGCTGGGTGTGGGGGGTGCAGGTGACACAGTCGCCGATCCGGGTTGTCATCGCTGATGACGAGCCGCTCATCAGGGCCGGGATCCGGATGATCCTCACCTCCGACCGCGGGATCGAGGTCGTGGCGGAGGCCGCCAACGGGCGCGAGGCGATCGAGTTCGCGCGTTCACACAGTGCCGATGTGGTGCTTCTCGACATCCAGATGCCGGTGATGGACGGCCTCACGGCTCTGGGAGAGCTGCGCAGGGCGGCACCGGCGGCACGGGTGATCGTGCTGACGACCTTCGGCGAACGCGAGAACGTGCTGCGGGCGCTGGAGCATGGCGGCGCGGGCTTTCTGCTGAAGGACACCGCACCCGCGGAGCTGATCGGGGCGGTACGCGCGGCGGCGGCGGGGGATGCGTATCTCTCGCCCGGTGCGACCCGGCATGTGGTGGACCAGCTCGCCTCGGGGCGGGCGGCGGCGCGCGGTGAGCAGGCGCGGACGAGGGTGGCCGGGCTGAGCAGTCGCGAGCGGGACGTGCTCGCCCTGCTGGGGGAGGGGCTGTCCAACGCGGACGCCGGGCGGCGCCTGCATATGAGCGAGGCCACGGTGAAGACGTATGTGAGCCGGCTCCTGGCGAAGCTGGAGTGCGAGAACCGGGTGCAGGCGGCGCTTCTGGCGCGGGATGCGGGGCTGGGCGCGGGGTGATGGGAGGGGGCGCGTGCCGCCGGGACCGTCGGGGGGCGGCTGTCACGCGGACGGCGGCGTGATGGGACGTCGTTCCACGTGGAACATCCGTGTTGCCTGTTTCACGTGAAACGCCGGGCGTCAGTGAGCGCATGCTCTCCGGCTAGGCGGTGTCTGCTCCGGCCGCGTTGTAGCGCAGGAGATACGCGGCGAACCGGGCCAGATCCTCGGTCGGCCAGTCGGCGAGGCGCTCCTGGTAGGCGGCGCGGCGGCTCGCGTGGGTGGAGGAGAGCAGTTCGGTTCCTGCCGCGGTGGGGTGTAGGACCTGGACGCGATGGTCGTCGGTGTCGGACCGCCGCTCGACAAGGCCGAGCTTTTCGAGGGCGGAGACCTGCCTGCTGACGGTGGACTTGTCGAGCATGTAGTGCGCCGCGAGGTCGGTGGCGCGGCAGCCCTGCCGGCCGTCGATGTGTGCCAGCAACGTGTAGGAGACCAGCGGCAGTTCGGGGTGGAGTCGGGCGGCCGCGGGGCGGGCACGGCGGGCGAACGCGGTGAGCTCACGCTCGATGGTGTCGACGGACTCGTCACGTGTGGCTGACATGGTTCGCCCTCCTCGATCTCGGTTGCACAGTACAACGTTTAGGCGAAGGGGGCTTCTGGGAGCTCGGCTGTGGTTGATCTCCGCAGGCGGTGGAGGCAGCGAACGTTATCCACAGGGGGAGACGGCCGTCGGGGAGCGGCGGTACGGTCAGTAGCAGTTGATGTTGAAGGTGTACGTGTACGACGACGGGGGAGGCAGCGCGTCATGGGTGAGGCTGAGACGGGGACGCCGGTGCGGCAGACGGAGTTCGGCGGAGCGGGAGCCGGCGGGGCGCGGGATGCGGCGGGGGCATCCGGGGACGCGGCGGGCGTGGGGTCACGTATTCCGGTGGTGCCCGGATTCGCACGGCGTCCGGGGCAGCAGACGCCCGGTGCTCAGGATGGCGCCAGGTCGCCGAAGGAGGCGGGGAAGGCGCTGCGGGACCGGATTCCGCGGGCCTCGCACGACTCACTCGTACTCCCGGGGGCGCGGCCCGACGCCGTCCAGGCCGTCGAGGAGTCCAGCCGGGGCCGGGTGCCGGAGCTCACTCCGATACGGGTGGGCCGGATGGCCGCCTCGCCGTTCGCCTTTCTCCGCGGATCGGCCGGCCTGATGGCCCACGACCTGGTGGGCACTCCGGTCACCGAAGTGAGCGCGCAGATCTGCGGCGATGCGCACGCGGCGAACTTCGGTCTGTACGGCGATGCGCGTGGCCGTCTCGTCATCGATCTGAACGACTTCGACGAGACCGTCGTCGGCCCCTGGGAATGGGACCTCAAGCGGCTCGCCGTCTCGCTGGTCCTGGCCGGGCGCGTGGTGGGCGCGGACGAGACCGTCTGCCGGGCGGCCGCCTTCGACGCCGTGGGCGCCTACCGGCGCACGATGCGGCTGCTCGCCAGGCTGCCCGCGCTGGACGCGTGGAACGCCATCGCCGACGAGGAGCTCGTCTCCCACACGGACGCGCGGGATCTGCTGGGCACGCTGGAGCGGGTTTCGGAGAAGGCCCGCAACAACACGAGCGCGCGCTTCGCCGCCAAGTCGACCGAGGCTGTGGCCGGCAGCGGGTCCGCCGGGGGCGACGGGGGACGGCGCTTCGTGGACGCGCCGCCGGTGCTGCGGCGGGTGCCGGACGCGGAGGCGGCGGCCGTCGCCGCGTCGCTGGAGGAGTATCTGCACACGGTGTCCGAGGACCGGCTGCCGCTGCTCGCCCGGTACTCGATCCATGATGTGGCCTTCCGCGTGGTCGGGACCGGGAGTGTGGGTACGCGGTCATATGTGATGCTGCTGCTCGACCACCGGGGCGATGCGCTGGTGCTGCAGGTCAAGGAGGCACGGTCCTCGGTGCTGCTGCCGTATCTGACGGCTGCCGGGTTCCCGGTTCCGGACGTGGAGCACGAGGGACGCCGGGTGGTGCTCGGCCAGAAGCGGATGCAGGTGGTCAGCGACATCCTGCTCGGCTGGACGACCGTCGACGGACGACCTTTCCAGGTACGGCAGTTCAGGAACCGCAAGGGCAGCGTGGATCCGGCGGCCCTCGCCCCGGACCAGGTCGACGACTACGGACGGATGACCGGAGCCCTGCTGGCCCGGGCGCACGCGCACAGCGCCGACCCGCGGATGCTCGCCGGATACTGCGGAAAGAACGAAGAGCTGGACGAGGCGGTGGCCGGCTTCGCCATGATCTACGCGGACCGTACGGAGGCGGACCACGCGGATCTGCTGTCGGCGATCAAGAGCGGGCGGATAGCCGCTGAGCTGGGGGTGTGACAGGGCGCTCGGCCGCGCCCGTAGGCTGGGCGGGTGACCCAGGATGCACCCGGGGGCCCGACGACCCGGAACGACGAAGAGCAGGACGCGCAGGCGCGGCCCGAGGCCCGGCTGGAGAAGGCGGTGCGCGCGGCCGAGCAGGCGCTGATCGAGTTCGAGATCGCGCTGGAGACGTTCCGGGTGGAGGTCGAGAACTTCTCCCGGCTGCATCACCAGAAGCTCGGCCCGATGTACGCGCGCCTGGACGAGCTGGATGCCCAGATCGCCGAGGCCACGGCCGCCCGCACCGGTGACCCGGAGGATCTGCGCAAGGCGCAGGAGGCCCGGGCGATGGTGATGCCCATGCCCGGCGTCGACGAGCTGTTCCACGACTGGATGGACACTGACGGCCTCTCCCCCGAGGCCGCCGCGATGCTCACCGACCAGCCTGTGCGGGCGCCGAAGCGGGTGCGGCCGAGCGAAGAGGCGCGCAAGCTCTACCGCGAGCTGGCCCGCAAGGCGCATCCGGACCTGGCTCAGGACGAGGCGGAACGGACGCGGCGCGACGAGTTCATCACACGCGTGAACGGCGCGTACGGGCTCGGCGACGTGGCGTTGCTGAAGGAGCTGGCCGCGGAGTGGGAGGCCGGACCCGTGCCGGCCGAGCAGCGGCTGAGCGAGAGCGAGGAGCTCTACGCCCGGCTCGAGTGGCTGTCGCAGCGCAAGGAGCTGCTGACCGCGGTCGCCAGGGAGCTGGAGGAGAGCGCGATCGGCGCGATGCTGCGGATGGCGCCCGAAGACCCGGACCGGCTGCTGGAGGAGATTGCCGAGCAGCTGCTCGCGCAGGTCGCCGAGCGCGAGGCGGAACTGTCCAAACTCGTGCAGTAGGTTTTCTGAGGCGTCCCGGGAGACCTGGATACCGGCGAACCCCGCCGCCGTACGTACGAGAGAAGGCATAGCCCATGAATTTCGCCCCGCTGCCCTCGGTGGACGCCGCGGCGGTACCGTCCGAGGGCCTTGTGCTGGACGTCCGGGAGAACGACGAGTGGGCGGCCGGGCATGTCGAGGGCGCACTGCATGTGCCGATGAGCGACTTTGTGGCTCGCTTCGGTGAGGTGACCGAGGCTGTGGCGGACAAGGGCCGTGCCTTTGTGATGTGCCGGGTCGGCGGGCGGTCCGCGCAGGTCACCCAGTATCTGGTGCAGCAGGGCATCGACGCGGTGAACGTCGAGGGCGGCATGCTCGCCTGGGACGGCGCCGGGCGTCCGATGGTCACCGACAACGACAGCCCGGCGTTCGTTCTCTGAGCTTCCGCCTGAGTTCCTGGCCGACCTGAGTTCCTAGCCGAGGGGATGGGCTGCCAGCAGGTCGCCCAGCGCCTCCTCATGGGCCGCTGCCGGGCCGAGCGAGAGCTCGAGCTGCTTGGCCCAGGCGTGATAGCGGTGCAGCGGATAGTCGGTGTCCGCGCCGAAGCCTCCGTGCAGATGCTGGGCTGTCTGTACGACACGGCGTACGCCCTCCGAGGCCCAGATCTTGGCCACCGCCACATCGCCGGACACGGGCAGTGGGCCGCCGGCACCCGCACTCCCCCGAGCCGGGCCCAGCCGCCAGGCCGCCTGCCAGAGGGTCGCCTCCATCGCGCGCAGATCGATATAGCGGTCGGCGGCCTGGACGGCGACGGCCTGGAATGTCGCGACCGGGAATCCGAACTGCTCGCGTTTTCCGGTGTATTCACTGGTCATCGAGAGCACCGCCTCACCCAGTCCGAGTGCCAGGGCACAGGTCCCGGTCGCCAGGAGCTGGCGCAGCCACTCCCAGGCGCCCTCGGCGTCGATCAGCTCGCGGCTCCCGATCCGTACGGAATCCAGGCTGACCTCGGCGAAACGTTCGCCGCTGGTGGAGATCTGCTCGGCGAGAGTGAGACCGTCATGGTCCCGGCGGACCAGGGCGAAAACGGCCCGGCCGTCATCGGTGTGCGCCGGTATGGCAATGCGGTCCGCGCACTGGGCCCAGGGGACGCCTGTCTGCACGCCGTCGAGCACCCAGCCGCCCCCGTCATCGTGCCTGTCCCCGCCCCCGCCCCCGCTCCCGTGCCCGGCGTCCCGGCGGGCGGCGACGGCGAGCTCGGCGGGGTCGTGACCGGTGCGGCCATTGGCCCCGACGGTGAGGACCAGCTCACCGCGGCCGACCCGGGGGAGGATCTCCTCGCTCAACTCGGTGCTGCCATAACGCTCGACGGCCATGGCGACCGCGCTCGTCTCCAGCAGCGGCACCCGCGCGAGCACCTTCGCCGACTCGCGCAGGACCAGGCAGAGCGCGATGGGGGCGAGGCCCGCCCCGCCGTACCGCGGAGACAGGACCAGACTCAGCAGATCCACGCCCGCGAGCTTGGCCCACAGCGGCCGGTCGAACGCCTCGGCCACCGCGCCAGGGGTGAGCGCGGGGCTCGGTACTCTGTCGGGAGCGACGCCCGAGAACACCGCTTTCGCCGCCTCGACGGCCGCCTGCTGCTCCTCGGTGAAGGTGAAGTCCACGTTCCTGTCCTCCCACGCACCGGCGCTGCCTCATCCGTATCTGACGGACCGTCAAGATAGAGCAGGTCCCGGAAAAAGAACACAGCGCGGGAGGACCGGGGCGCGCCCGCTCGGCGCGCCCCGGCTCAGCGGTCGAAGTCCAGCTCCACTTCCGGTGTGGCCGGATGGGACTGGCAGGCCAGCACATAGCCCGCCTCGGTCTCCTCCTGCTCCAGCGCGAAGTTGCGGTCCATCCGCACTTCGCCCGAGACCAGGAACGCCCTGCAGGTGCCACAGACACCGCCCTTGCACGCGTATGGCGCGTCCGCGCGGCTCCGCAGAACCGTCTCGAGCAGCGACTCCCCTTCCCGGACGGGCCACTTGCCGGACCGGCCGTCGAGGGTCGCGGTGAGCTCGGCATGGGCCGGGGCGCTCACCGCGGCCTTGCTCGGCCCCGAGCCGTCGTCCACATGGAAGATCTCCTCGTGGATGCGGCTGCGGTCCACCCCGAGCCCGCGCAGCGCGCGCTCGGCGCCCTGGACCAGGCCGAAGGGGCCGCAGAGGAACCAGCCGTCCACGTCCGCCACCGGCAGCAGCGCCGGCAACAGCCCGGTCAGCCGCTCCTGGTCCAGCCGTCCGGAAGGCAGCCCCGACTGCTGCTCCTCCCGCGAGAGCACCGTGACCAGCTGCAGACGGTCGGGGAAGCGGTCCTTGAGCTCGGCGACCTCGTCCAGGAACATCGTCGAAGCCGCGGTGCGGTCGCTGCGTATCAGGCAGAACCGGGCCTCCGGCTCGGTCGCCAGCAGCGTCGCCGCCATCGACAGCACCGGGGTAATACCGCTGCCGCCGACGATCGCCGCGAAGTACCCGGGGCGGGGGGCGAGGAGGAAGCGGCCCATCGGGGGCATCACCTCGACGGTGTCGCCGACTGCGAGCTCCTTGAGCGCGAACGTCGAGAACTCGCCGCCGTCGACCAGCCGGATGCCCACACGCAGCATCGGATCAGCGTGTCCCGGGGCGGCCGGGGCGCAGATCGAGTAGGTACGGCGGATCTCCTCGCCCTGCACCAGGCGGCGCAGGGCCAGATGCTGGCCGGGGGTGTGCCGGAAGGTCTCGCGCAGCTCGGGCGGCACCTGGAAGGTGACCGCCACCGAGTCGTCCGTGAGCTGTTCGACCTCGCTCACCCGGAGCGGATGGAACATCTACAACTCCTTGAAGTGGTCGAATGGTTCGCGGCAGCTGACGCAGCGGCGCAGAGCCTTGCAGGCGGTGGAGGAGAACCTGCTCAGCAGTTCGGTGTCGGTGGAGCCGCAGTGCGGGCAGCGCACGGAGAGCGTCAGCGCCACCGGCCCCTCCGCAGCGTGCGGACGAGGCGGTGCTATCCCGAACTCGGCGAGTTTGCGGCGCCCTTCCGCGCTGATGTCGTCCGTCGACCAGGCCGGGGAGAGAACCCTGACGACCGAGACGTCCGGCACCCCGTTCTCGTGCAGGATCTGTTCTATGTCCGAGGTCATGGCCTCGATCGCCGGGCAGCCGGTATAGGTCGGAGTCAGTTCGACCTCGACTCTGCCGGGCCCGAGGATCTGAACCCCGCGCAGCACACCGAGCTCCTCCAGGGTCAGCACCGGCAGCTCAGGGTCCGGCACGGAGCCGGCGAGCCTGCGCAGCTCCTCCTCGAGGCGCGTGTCGGTCACGTCGGTCACCACGACGCCCCCGGGTGGCTTCGGTGCAGATGCTGCATCTCGGCCAGCATCCGCCCGAAGGACTCGGTGTGCAGACCCTGGCGGCCCGCCCCCGCGGCCCAGCCGCCGGTTCGCGGCCCGTCGGGCACGGTCAGCGTCGACCGTTCCAGGACGGCGCTGACGCTCTCCAGCCAACTGGACTGCAGTGCCTGCCAGTCGATGTCGATCCCTTCGACCGGCTGGAACATCTCGCCGGTGAACCGCCACAGCGCATCGCAGGCGCGCTGCATCCGCTCATGGCTCTCGGCCGTGCCGTCGCCGAGCCGCGCCGTCCAGTGCTCGGCGTGGTCCTGGTGGTATGCGACCTCCTTGACCGCCTTCGCCGCGAGCCCGGCGAACTCGCCGTCGCCGGCCGCCAGCTGCCCGTACAGCAGCCGCTGGTAGACGGAGAAGTAGAGCTGGCGGGCGATGGTGTGCGCGAAGTCGCCGTTCGGCTGCTCGACCAGCTGGAGATTGCGGAAGGCCCGCTCCTCGCGCAGATACGCCAGCTCGTCCTCGTCACCGACGAGGGAGAGCAGCACCCGCGCCTGCCCCAGCAGGTCCAGCGCGATATTGGCGAGGGCGACATCCTCCTCCAGGACCGGCGCATGGCCGGCCCACTCCCCCAGGCGGTGCGAGAGCACCAGTGCGTCGTCGCCGAGGGCCAGTGCCGCGGCGTTCACCGTGGTGGTCACAGGTGCTTCACCCCTTCCGGGATCTCATAGAAGGTCGGGTGGCGGTAGGGCTTGTCGGCGGCCGGCTCGAAGAAGGGGTCCTTCTCGTCGGGCGAGGACGCGGTGATCGAGGTGGAGGGGACGACCCAGATCGACACGCCCTCGCTGCGCCGGGTGTACAGATCGCGGGCGTTGCGCAGGGCCATCTCCGCGTCCGGGGCGTGCAGGCTTCCCGCGTGGGTGTGGGACAGCCCGCGCCGCGAGCGGACGAAGACCTCCCACAGCGGCCAGTCGGTCGAGCTGCTCATGCCGTCGCCTCCCCGGGCTTCACGTGCTGTGCTTCATGCTTGCTTGCGTAGGCCGCGGCCGCTTCCCGGACCCAGGCACCCTCTTCGTGCGCCCTGCGCCGCTGCGTGATCCGCTGTTCGTTGCAGGGGCCGTTGCCCTTGAGGACTTCCTGGAACTCCGACCAGTCGATCGCGCCGAAGTCGTGGTGGCCCCGCTCCTCGTTCCACCGCAGGTCGGGGTCGGGGAGGGTGAGCCCGAGGGTTTCGGCCTGCGGGACGCAGATGTCCACGAAGCGCTGGCGCAGCTCGTCGTTGGAGTGCCGCTTGATCTTCCAGGCCATGGACTGCACGGAGTGCGACGACTCGTCGTCCGGCGGGCCGAACATCATCAGCGAGGGCCACCACCAGCGGTTCACCGCGTCCTGCGCCATCTCGTGCTGGGCGGGCGTGCCCCTGGAGAGGGTGAGCAGCAGCTCGTAGCCCTGGCGCTGGTGGAAGGACTCCTCCTTGCAGATCCTGACCATGGCCCGGGCGTAAGGACCGTACGAGCAGCGGCACAGCGGCACTTGGTTGGTGATCGCGGCGCCGTCCACCAGCCAGCCGATCGCGCCGACATCGGCCCAGGTCAGCGTCGGGTAGTTGAAGATCGAGGAGTACCTCTGGCGGCCGGCGTGGAGCTTGTCGAGCAGCTCCTCGCGGCTGGTGCCCAGGGTCTCGGCCGCGCTGTACAGATAAAGGCCGTGGCCTGCTTCGTCCTGGACCTTGGCCATCAGGATCGCCTTGCGCCGCAGCGAGGGCGCACGGGTGATCCAGTTCGCCTCGGGCTGCATGCCGATGATCTCGGAATGGGCGTGCTGGGCCATCTGGCGCACCAGCGTCGCCCGGTAGGCGTCCGGCATCCAGTCGCGCGGTTCGATGCGCTCGTCGGCGGCTACGGCGGCGTCGAAAACCGCCTCGTAGGTATCCGCAGTCACTGCCGTCATCCGGGCTCCCCTACCGACCGATCGTTCGGTTCATTGACTTCAATGGTGAGTCGACGGCCCGTAGGGTGTCAACCCTGTGGATAACTGAGGTGGACCGATGGGGATCGGGGCGGGATGGACTCCTACGAGGACGAGGACGCCAGAGGCGCCGGGGGCCTGAGCTCCGAGCCGCCTGCGGGCCACGGCCCCGAGCCCGTCCCGGCAGCTCGGCGGGAGGCTGTCGGCCGGCCCGATCCCGCACCTCAGTCGCAGCCCATGCCCGGCCCGGGCTCTGTGCCCGGCAGGGGCATCGCGGCGCTCTCCCTCCCGTATCAAGTGGCTGCCGCCCTCTCGCTCGCGATCATCGCCGCGCTCGCCTGCGTCCACCTGACCATGGTGTTTCTGCACGTCGCGCCGCCCAATACGGTGACCAAGGAGCATGGCGAAGCGGTCGACGGCTGGATCTATCCCGAGTTCGAGCAGAACTGGAAGCTCTTCGCCCCGAACCCGCTCCAGCAGAACGTCGACGTCGAGGTGATGGTCGAGTACACGGCCGCCGACGGCAGCCGCGAGAACTCCGGCTGGATCGACCTCACCGCCGATGACGGCGAGGCGATCCGCGGCAATCCCCTCCCCAGCCATGTCCAGCAGAACGAGCTGCGCAGGGCCTGGGACTTCTATGTCAATTCCCACGACAGCCAGAACCGCGGCAACGGCCTGCGCGGCCAGCTCTCGGAGAGCTATGTCCGCCGCATCGTGATGACGCGGCTCGACAAGCGCGACCTTGGCGGCTCCGTCGAGCGCATCCAGCTCAGGTCTTCGACCCGCTCGGTCAAGGCCCCGGAGTGGAGCGACGAGAAGATCGACACCCGCCCCGCCTACCGCGTTCTGCCCTGGTGGACGATCACCGCGGCGGATCTGCCCGGGGGAGTCCGCAACGGTCGTGGGGAGGCGGGCCAGTGAGCGACACTCCCGACCGCAGGGCCGCCCGCGCCGTCCAGCGCATCACCTCCACTGCCATGGGCCCGTACCAGAGCGCCGTCATCCGGATCGGCTTCGCCGCCACCTGGCTGCTCTTCCTGCTGCGCGAGCTGCCCAACCGCCAGGAGATGTACGGCCCCGACGGCTCCTGGAGCTGGGACATGGCGCGGCAGCTCATCGCGGGCAATGACGCCTTCACCGCGCTGATGTGGGCGGACAACACCGTCTGGTTCGAGGTCGTGTACGGCCTCGCCGTGCTCTCCAGCGCGCTGCTGATGCTCGGCTGGCGGACCCGCACCATGTCCGTGCTCTTCATGATCGGCGTGCTCTCGCTGCAGAATCGCTCCATCTTCATGGGCGACGGCGGGGACAACGTAATCCACCTGATGGCGATCTATCTGGTTCTGACGCGCTGCGGACAGGTCTGGTCGCTGGACGCGCGGCGCGCGGCACGGGCCGCCCCGGATGGGCGGGGTGTACCACCGCGTGACCGCGTCGGCCCGGCACTCTGGGCCGTGCTGGGATTCGCCCTGGTGATAGCCACCTTCCTGAACCAGACCGGCTGGTACGTCCTGCTGCTTGTCTGGGGGCTCTGGGTGGGACAGGGCCTGTGGTGGATGGCCGGCCGGTTCCCGAGCGGCGAACCGCGCGCCCTCCTGGACGTTGTGGCCAACCTCGCGCACAACGCCGCCCTCGTCGTGATCATGGCCGAGGTCTGTGTGATCTACGCCACCGCAGGCTGGTACAAGATCCAGGGCTCGCGCTGGCAGGACGGCACCGCGCTGTACTACCCGCTCAAACTCGACTACTTCACGCCCTGGCCGGCCCTTTCGGACCTTCTCGCCTCCGGCGGCGTGATGGTGATGGTGCTGACCTACGGCACGGTCATCGTTCAGGTCGCCTTCCCCTTCACGCTCTTCAACCGGCGCGTCAAGAACGTCCTGCTCGTGGCCATGATGATGGAGCACGCGGCGATCGCCGTGCTGCTGGGGCTGCCGTTCTTCTCACTGGCGATGATCGCCGCCGATGCCGTCTTTCTGCCGACCGGCTTCCTGGTCCGGCTCGGCGGGTGGGCGGCGCGCGGCAGGGGCCGGCTGTTCTCCCGGGCGGGCGGTGTGGGGGCGGAGCAGCGGCGGGGGAGCCAGGACCAGACCCGTACGCTCGTTGGGTGAGCACCACCGAAGAACCGATTCAGTACGACGACGCCTACAGCCCCGAGGTCGGCGTCGGGCCGCATCCCCTGCCCTGGCCGCAGGACGAGTGCTACGACCCCTCCCTGCTGGCAGAGGGCGACCGGCGCAATGTGGTCGACCACTACCGGTACTGGACGCGCGAGGCGATCGTCGCCGATCTGGACACACGACGGCACGGTTTCCATGTGGCAGTGGAGAACTGGGGTCACGACTTCAACATCGGTTCAGTGGTGCGCACCGCCAACGCGTTCCTCGCCCAGGAGATCCACATCGTGGGCCGGCGGCGCTGGAATCGGCGCGGTGCCATGGTCACCGACCGCTATCAGCATGTGCGCCATCACCCGGACACGGCCTCACTGACCGCGTGGGCTGCCGAGGAAGACCTGCCGATCATCGGGATCGACAATCTGCCCGGGGCGGTGCCGCTGGAGCGGACCGAGCTGCCACAGCGGTGCGTGCTGCTCTTCGGCCAGGAGGGACCCGGGCTGACGGAGGAGGCGCGTAAGCACGCGAGCATGGTCTGCTCGATCGCACAGTTCGGCTCGACGCGCTCGATCAACGCGGGAGCGGCGGCCGCGATCGCGATGCATGCCTGGGTACAGCGGTATGCGGAGATCCACACTCCGTAGTGCTCCGCCGAGGCGGATCCGGCAGGCCTTGAACCGAGGACCGCGCACGGCCGTGACCCTTTGCAAGGCCGTGACCCGTACGTCCCACGGGTCACGGCCTGCTCAGGAGCTTCAGGCCTGGCGGCGGACCTCCACCACACGGAAGCGGTTCGAGACGAAGGCGCCGTCGCACAGGGCCGCGTTTGCCGCCGGGTTGCCACCCGAGCCGTGGAAGTCGGAGAACGCCGCCGTCTGGTTGACGTACACCCCGCCCGTCAGGTTCAGGGAGAGCTGCGCCGACTCGTCCAGGCAGACGTCCTCGATCGCGCGCTCGGTCTCGTCCGAGGTCGTGTACGCGCCGACCGTCATCGCGCCCTTCTCACGGACCGTGCGCCGCAGCAGCTCCAGCGCGTCGGCCGTCGAGTCCACGGCGACCGCGAAGGACACCGGGCCGAAGCACTCCGAGAGGAACACGGCATCCGCGTCGGTTGCCTCCCAGAGCTTCCGGGCGCCGTCGAGCTTGACGATGACCGGCGTACGGACGACCGCGTCCGGGAACTCCGGGTTGGCGATCTTCCGTGAGGGCAGCGCCACCTCGCCCAGTCCGGCCGCCGCGTCCAGGCGCGCCTTCACGTCAGGGTTGACCAGCGCGCCCAGCAGGGCGTTCGCCCGGGCGTCGTCGCCGAGCAGGCCGCCCACGGAGGCCGCGAGGTCGGTGACGACCTCGTCGTAGGACTTGGGGCCCACGTCCGTGGTGATCCCGTCCCTCGGGATCAGGAAGTTCTGCGGGGTGGTGCACATCTGGCCGCTGTACAGGGACAGCGAGAAGGCCAGGTTGGACAGCATTCCCTTGTAGTTGTCGGTGGAGTCGACAACGACCGTGTTGACGCCGGCCTTCTCGGTGTAGACCTGCGCCTGGCGGGCGTTCGCCTCCAGCCAGTCACCGAAGGCGGTGGATCCGGTGTAGTCGATGATCTTGATCTCGGGGCGGACGGCCAGGGTCTTGGCGATGCCCTCGCCCGGTCGCTCGACTGCCAGAGCGACGAGATTCGGATCGAAGCCCGCCTCGGCCAGCACCTCGCGGGCCACGCGCACCGTGAGCGCGAGCGGCAGTACCGCGCGGGGGTGCGGCTTGACCAGCACGGGATTGCCGGTGGCCAGGGAGGCGAAAAGCCCCGGGTAGCCGTTCCACGTGGGGAAGGTGTTGCAGCCGATCAGCAGGGAGATCCCGCGGCCGGCCGTCGTGAAGGTCTTCCGCAGCTCCAGGGGGTCGCGCTTGCCCTGCGGCTTGGACCAGTCGGCTGCCGCGGGGGTGCGGGTCTGCTCCTCGTAGGCGTACGCCACGGCCTCCAGGCCGCGGTCCTGGGCGTGCGGGCCGCCCGCCTGGAACGCCATCATGAAGGCCTGCCCGCTGGTGTGCATCACCGCGTGCGCGAACTCATGGGTGCGGGCACTGATCCGCGAGAGGATCTCCAGGCAGACCAGGGCACGGGTCTCGGGCCCGGCCTCGCGCCAGGCGGTCATGCCCGCGCGCATCGCCGGCAGCAGGACGTCCAGATCCGGGTGCGGGTACTCGATACCCAACTCCGGGCCGTACGGCGAGACTTCGCCGCCGGTCCAGCCGTCCGTGCCCGGCTGGTCCAGCTCGAAGCGGTTGTTGCGCAGAGCCTCGAACGCGGCAAGGCCGTCGGCCGGCGCGCTCTCTCCGTACGCCTTGGGGTGCTCGGCGTGCGGCGACCAGTAAGCGCGCGTGCGGATCGCCTCGAGGGCCTGGTCGAGCGTGGGCCGGTGGGTCTCGGTCAGCTGCATGAAGGACCAACTCCTCGTCGAGCTGGGCAGGGAAGGAATGACAGAGTTAGAGTAACCGAACGATCGGTCGGTACAAGGGGGCCTGGCGAACCTGTGGACAACTCATCGGGGAGGATCACTCCCATGACCGCCATCGATCAGAGCCGGACCGTCGCCGTGGTCGGCACCGGCACCATGGGGCAGGGCATCGCGCAGGTCGCCCTCGTCGCAGGCCACCCCGTGCGTCTTTACGACGCCGTCCCCGGAAGGGCGGGCGAGGCGGCAAACGCCATCGGCGCGCGCCTCGACCGGCTGGTCGAGAAGGGCCGGATGGACGCGGCCGAAAGGGATGCCGCTCGTGCCGGGCTGCACCCCGCGGCGGAACTGGCCGAGCTGGCCGACGCCGCGCTCGTCGTCGAGGCGGTCCTCGAACAACTCCCGGTCAAGCAGGACCTGTTCACGGCGCTCGAGGAGATCGTCGCCGACGGCTGCGTACTGGCCACCAACACCTCCTCACTCTCGGTGACCGCCATCGCGGGCGCTCTCAGGAACCCGGGCCGTTTCGTCGGTCTGCACTTCTTCAATCCGGCGCCGCTGCTCCCGCTGGTCGAGGTGGTCAGCGGCTTCGCCACCGAGGACGCGGCCGCCACACGCGCGTACGAGACGGCGAAGGCATGGGGCAAGACCCCGGTGCGCTGCACCGACACCCCCGGGTTCATCGTCAACCGCATTGCCCGGCCCTTCTACGCCGAGGCCTTCGCGGTGTACGAGGAGCGCGGCGCCGATCCGGCCACCATCGACGCGGTGCTGCGCGAGAGCGGCGGCTTCCGGATGGGGCCCTTCGAGCTGACCGACCTGATCGGCCAGGACGTCAATGAGGCCGTGACCCGTTCGGTCTGGGAGTCCTTCTTCCAGAGCCCCAAGTTCACGCCGTCGCTCGCCCAGCGCCGGCTCGTCGAGTCGGGCCTGCACGGGCGCAAGAGCGGCCGCGGCTGGTTCTCGTACGAGGAGGGCGCCCAGCGCCCCGAGCCGCACACCGCACCGGCCACCGAGCCGCCGTCCCACATCACCGTGGAGGGCGGCCTCGGGCCTGCCCGGGAGCTACTCGGGATGATCCGGGAGGCGGGCATCAGCGTCCGCGAGGCGGAAGAGGACCAGGGCACCAGGATCGTGCTGCCCAGTGGCGGACAGCTGGTGCTCGCCGACGGGCAGACCTCGGCGGAGTTCCGTGATGTCGTCTACTTCGACCTCGCCCTCGACTACCGGACAGCGACCCGGATCGCGCTCTCCGCCTCCGAGGTCACCGGCTGGGAGACGCTCAGGCAGTCGATCGGCCTCTTCCAGGCCCTCGGCAAGAAGGTCAGCGTCATCGGGGACGTCCCGGGGATGATCGTGGCCCGTACGGTCGCGATGCTCGTGGATCTCGCCGCCGACGCCGTCGCCAAGTCGGTCGCCACACCTCAGGACATCGACACGGCGATGCTGCTCGGCGTCAACTATCCGCTGGGGCCTGTCGAATGGGGCCGCCGACTCGGCCGCTCCTGGGCTCACGAGCTGCTGGACGAGCTCCACGCGCGCGTGCCCACCGGGCGCTACGCCCCTTCCCTGGGGCTCTACCGGCAGTCGTATGTGCGGCCGGAGAAGGACGAGGCAGGCGCATGACCACGGCCAAGCGGGACACCTACACGCCGGAGACGCTGCTGACCGTCGCAGTCCGGATCTTCAACGAGCGCGGCTACGACGGCACCTCCATGGAGCATCTCTCCAAGGCGGCAGGCATCTCCAAGTCCTCGATCTACCACCATGTGACGGGCAAGGAGGAACTGCTACGCCGGGCCGTCAGCCGGGCGCTCGACGCCCTCTTCGCCGTCCTCGACGAGCCGGGGGCGCTGCGCGGACGGGCCATCGAGCGGGTCGAGTACGTCACCCGGCGCACTGTCGAGGTGCTGATGGCCGAGCTGCCCTATGTGACTTTGCTGCTGCGCGTACGGGGCAACACGAAGACCGAGCGGTGGGCCATGGAGCGGCGCCGCGACTTCGACCAGCGGGTGGCCGATCTGCTCAAGGCCGCAGCGGCCGACGGCGATCTCCGTGCGGACATGGAGATCCGGCTGGCGACCAGGCTCCTCTTCGGCATGGTGAACTCGCTGGTCGAGTGGTACCGCCCGCATCCCGGCAGCGGCTATGAGGGCGAAGAGGTCGCCGAGGCGGTCGTCAGGCTCGCCTTCGACGGGCTGCGTACGGACTCCTAGAGCTACAGGCCTCCCGAGCTCCACGACAGGGGCAGGTCTACTGCAGCGGCTCTACTGCAGCGGCTCCACGTCCGGTGGCGTGCCTGGACCGGGCCCCGGGTCGAGATCCGTCTCCTCGAAGACCAGCAGCGTGTGCGTGGAGAGCACTTCCGGGATGGACTGGAGCCGGGTCAGGACGAGCTCGCGCAGCGTGCGGTTGTCCGGGGTGTGGACCAGGAGCAGTACGTCGAAATCGCCGCTGACCAGAGCGATGTGGGCGGCTCCGGGCAGGGCCTGCAGCTGCTCGCGCACCGTGCGCCAGGTGTTCTGCACGATCTTGAGTGTGATGTAGGCAGAGGCGCCCTGACCTGCGCGCTCGTGGTTCACCCGGGCGCTGAAGCCGCGTATCACGCCGTCGTCGATGAGCCTGTTGATGCGCGCGTACGCGTTGGCGCGCGAGACATGCACACGCTCGGCCACGGAGCGTATCGAGGCGCGGCCGTCGGTCTGGAGGATCCGAAGGATGTCCCGGTCGATGGGATCGAGGGGCCGTGCCGGAGTGGTCTGCTCCGTCCGGTCCCCGCCCTCGGCCATTTGTTCAGCTGCCATATCCCCCCGCCTTCTCAGCATGGACGACCTGTCTCCATCTCAGGCTGTGGAGAACCGTTTGTCCACAGGCTGAAGGTGCCTGTAGCCAAAATGCGTCCACGACCGAACAATCGGTAGGGAGGCGGGCCACACTGTCGTGCCGCTTCGTCGTCGCTCCCGTGAGGAGGTGCTCGCGTTGAGGAAGAGCAGCATGACGGTTCAGGAGCTGCCCGGTGCCGCTGCCGCCTACCGGCCCACCCCGCCGCCGGCGTGGAAGCCCCGTACCGACCCCGCACCCCTGCTCCCGGACCCGGAGCCGTACCGCGTGCTCGGCACGGACGCCGCCGCCGGCGTGGACCCCGAGCTGCTCCTGCGGTTGTACGCGGAGCTGGTGCGCGGCCGCAGGTACAACGCCCAGGCGACCGCCCTGACCAAGCAGGGCAGGCTTGCCGTCTACCCGTCGAGCACCGGACAGGAGGCGTGCGAGGTGGCGGCGGCGCTGGCGATCGAGGAGCGGGACTGGCTCTTCCCCAGCTACCGCGACACCCTCGCGGCCGTGGCACGTGGGCTCGACCCCGTACAGGCACTGACGCTGCTGCGCGGTGACTGGCACACCGGATACGACCCGCACGAGCACCGCATAGCGCCCCTGTGCACCCCGCTCGCCACCCAGTTGCCGCATGCCGTGGGACTGGCGCACGCGGCCAGGCTCAAGGGCGACGACGTCGTCGCTCTCGCCATGGTCGGCGACGGCGGCACCAGCGAGGGCGACTTCCACGAGGCACTGAACTTCGCCGCGGTGTGGCAGGCCCCGGTCGTCTTCCTGGTCCAGAACAACGGCTTCGCGATCTCCGTACCGCTGGCCAAGCAGACGGCCGCGCCCTCGCTCGCCCACAAGGCCGTGGGATACGGAATGCCGGGCCGGCTCGTCGACGGCAACGACGCGGCCGCGGTGCACGAGGTGCTCGCCGATGCCGTGGCCAGGGCCCGGCGCGGCGGAGGTCCGACGCTGATCGAGGCCGTGACGTACCGCATGGACGCCCACACGAACGCCGACGACGCGACCCGCTACCGGGTCGAGAGCGAGGTCGAGGCCTGGCGTGCGCACGATCCGATCCGGCTGCTGGAGCGGGAGTTGACCGAGCGAGGACTGCTTGACGAGGACGGCATACGGGCCGCTGCCGACGCGGCCGAGACGATGGCCGCGTCGCTGCGCGAGGGGATGAACGCCGACCCGGTGCTCGACCCCATGGACCTCTTCGCGCATGTCTACGCCGAGCAGACCAGCCAGCTGCGGGAGCAGGCCGCGCAGCTGCGGGCCGAGCTCGACGCCGAGGGAGAAGCACGATGACCACGGCAGCGGTGAAGCCGGCCTCGATGGCGCAGGCCCTTCAGCGGGCGATGCGGGACGCGATGGCCGAGGACCCGACCGTCCACGTGATGGGGGAGGACGTCGGCACGCTCGGCGGAGTCTTCCGGGTCACGGACGGGCTGGCCAAGGAGTTCGGCGAGGACCGCTGTACGGACACGCCGCTCGCCGAGGCGGGCATCCTCGGCACGGCCGTCGGCATGGCGATGTACGGGCTGCGGCCTGTGGTCGAGATGCAGTTCGACGCCTTCGCCTACCCGGCGTTCGAGCAGCTGATCAGCCATGTCGCGCGGATGCGGAACCGGACCCGGGGCGGGATGCCGCTGCCGATCACCGTGCGCGTGCCGTACGGCGGCGGAATCGGTGGCGTCGAGCACCACAGTGACTCGTCCGAGGCCTACTACGTGGCGACTCCGGGACTCCACGTCGTCACGCCCGCGACCGTCGACGATGCGTACGGGCTGCTGAGGGCCGCGATCGCGTCCGACGACCCGGTGGTCTTCCTGGAGCCCAAGCGGTTGTACTGGTCGAAGGCCGCGTGGTCGCCCGAAGCACCGTCCGCGGTGGAGCCGATAGGCCGCGCCGTGGTGCGCCGGCCGGGGCGCAGCGCCACGCTGATCACGTACGGGCCCTCCGTGCCGGTCTGCATGGAGGCCGCCGAAGCGGCCGCGGCCGAGGGCTGGGATCTGGAAGTCGTCGATCTGCGCTCGCTGGTGCCCTTCGACGACGAGACGGTCTGCGCGTCCGTGCGGCGCACGGGGCGTGCGGTCGTCGTCCATGAGTCCACCGGTTTCGGCGGCCCTGGAGGGGAGATCGCCGCGCGGGTGACGGAGCGCTGCTTCCACCATCTGGAGGCCCCGGTGCTGCGCGTGGCCGGCTTCGACATTCCGTATCCGCCGCCGATGCTGGAGCGGCACCATCTGCCGGGAGTGGACCGGGTTCTGGACGCGGTGGCGCGGCTGCAGTGGGAGGCGGGGAGCTGATGGCTCAGGTGCTCGAATTCAAGCTGCCGGACCTCGGCGAGGGCCTGACCGAGGCGGAGATCGTGCGCTGGCTGGTGGCGGTGGGCGACGTCGTCGCGATCGACCAGCCGGTCGTCGAGGTCGAGACGGCCAAGGCGATGGTGGAGGTGCCGTGTCCCTACGGGGGCGTGGTGACGGCGCGTTTCGGCGAAGAAGGCACGGAACTTCCCGTCGGGGCGCCGCTGTTGACGGTTGCGGTGGGAGCGGCGGACCTGGGCGGGGCCGGCGGTAACGGCTCCTCCGGCTCCTCCGGCTCGACCCGTACCGCTGAGGCCGCCGGTTCTGCCGGGGCAGCGGAGGAGTCTTCGGGCAATGTGCTCGTCGGCTACGGGACGGGTGCGCCCGCGGCCCGTCGTCGGCGGATTCGGCCTGCCGGGCCTCTGGCGTCCGTTCCGGCGGCGCCCGCTCCCGCTCCCGCACCCAGTTCAGCTCCCGCTCAGGCTTCTGCCGCCGCTCCGGCGCCCGAGCGCCGGCCGGCGGGCGCGGTGGCGGTCGATGAGGCCGTCCAGAGCGGACCTGTGCCCGTCATCTCGCCGCTCGTCCGCCGTCTTGCCCGTGAACACGCCGTCGATCTGCGCACGTTGACCGGTTCCGGGCCTGACGGCCTGATCCTGCGTGCCGACGTCGAGTACGCCATGCGGACCGCAGAGGCACCGGCCGCGCCCGCGCCTGTCGCCGCGGCACCCGCCTCCGCTGTGACGCGCGGCGAGCGGATACCGCTGCGCGGCGTACGCGGAGCCGTGGCCGACAAGCTGTCCCGCAGCCGGCGCGAGATCCCGGACGCCACCTGCTGGGTCGATGCGGACGCGACCGAGCTGATGGCAGCGCGGGTCTCGATGAACGCGGCGGGCGGTCCGAAGATCTCGCTGCTGGCGCTGCTCGCCCGGATCTGTACGGCCGCGCTCGCCCGCCACCCGGAGCTCAACTCCACGGTGGACATGGACGCCAGGGAGATCGTGCGGCTTCCCGAAGTGCACCTGGGCTTCGCGGCGCAGACCGAGCGTGGCCTGGTCGTTCCGGTCGTACGCAATGCGCACAGCCGCTCCGCCGAGTCGCTGAGCGCCGAGTTCGCGCGGCTGACGGAGGCGGCGCGGCAGGGGACGCTGACTCCGGCCGATCTGACGGGCGGGACGTTCACCCTGAACAACTACGGGGTGTTCGGTGTCGACGGCTCCACGCCGATCATCAACCACCCCGAGGCGGCGATGCTCGGGGTGGGCCGGATCGTGCCGAAGCCGTGGGTGCACCAGGGCGAGCTGGCCGTACGCCAGGTCGTGCAACTCTCGTTCACCTTCGACCACCGGGTCTGTGACGGCGGCACCGCGGGCGGCTTCCTGCGCTATGTCGCCGACTGCGTCGAGCACCCGTCGGTGCTGCTGCGCAGCCTGTAGCGACAGCCGTACGACGGCCTGGGCACGCCCCGGGGGACAGATGAGATCACCCGGGGCTGCCCGGCCACGCGATCGCAGCCCATACTTCAGGCATGACCGCCTATGACGCCATCGTGCTCGCCGGGGGTGCCGCGAAGCGGCTGGGCGGGGCCGACAAGCCTGCGGTGAGAGTGGGCGGTCGGGCCCTGCTCGACCGGGTGCTCGGGGTGTGCCGTGACGCGGGGCGCACCGTCGTGGTCGGGGGGCGCCGGGCTACGGCGCGCCCCGTGGTGTGGGCGCGCGAGGAGCCCCCCGGTGGCGGGCCGCTCGCCGCGCTCGACGCCGGGGTGCGGCAGGTCGAGGCAGGAGCCGTCCTGGTCCTCTCGGCCGATCTGCCCTTCCTGGGGGAGCGGACCGTACGGCAGCTGATCGGCACCCTGGGCACGAGCGGGCGCGAGGCGGCGCTGCTCACCGATGCGGGCGGACGCGACCAGCCCCTCGTCGCCGCGTACCGCACCGAACCGCTGCGCCGTGAACTCGCCCTTCTCGCCACCGAGTACGGCAGTCTGACCGGGCTGCCGTTGCGTCTGCTGACGCAGGAGCTGGATCTCGCCCGGATCGACGCGGAGCCGCTCGCCTCCTTCGACTGCGACACCTGGGAGGACATCTCCGCCGCTCGGGCCCGCATCAGGGACCATGGGAACGTGCTGGACGAATGGATCACCGCAGTCAAGGACGAACTCGGCATCGAACTCGACGTCGACACAGGCGTCCTGCTCGACCTCGCGCGGGATGCCGCGCACGGCGTCGCCCGCCCTGCCGCACCGCTCACCACCTTCCTGGTGGGGTACGCGGCGGCCCAGGCAGGAAGCGGCGGCCCGGCGGAGGTCGCCGAAGCCGCCCGCAAGGCGGCCGCGCTCGCCGCGCGCTGGGCGGAGGAGGCCGAACAGGAGGCCCCGGGAGCCGGTCCCGCCCAGGCTTCCGGGCCTGCCGAGCCGGACGGGGGCGGCGCCGGATGAACGGTCGGGATCACGAGGCCGAATCCGACGGTGTCGAGGAAGCCCTCGCGCTCGTCGCCCGCCGGACGCGGCACGAAGACGCTTCCGGTTCGGCTCCAGGCTCCGACGCCTGCTCCGAAGCGATCGGCGAGTCGGCCGCGGAGCGGCACCGCGCGACTTCGTGGTCCGACGCACGGGCTCTCGCCGCGCGTATCGGTCGCGCCGCGCGGCCCCGTACCCGGCGGGTCCGGCTCGAACATGCCCTCGGCCAGGTGCTGGCCGAGCCGCTCACCGCGCTCTGCGATCTGCCCTCCTTCGACACGTCCGCCATGGACGGCTGGGCCGTCGCCGGTCCCGGGCCGTGGACCATTCGCGGCGGCGGCTCGCTTCTCGCCGGGCACGGCGAAACCCCGCCGCTCCCCGACGGCGCGGCGGTACGCATCGCCACGGGCGCGCGTATCCCGCCCGAGGCCACCGCGGTGATCCGCAGCGAGCACGCCCGTACCGATGCGGACGAGGGCCGGCTGCATGCCGAGCGCGAGGTGGTCCAGGGACAGGACATCCGGCCGCGAGGACAGGAATGCCGGTCCGGCGACCACCTCCTGCCCGCCGCCTCCCTGGTGACCCCTGCGGTGCTGGGTCTCGCCGCGGCCGCCGGTTACGACGAGCTGGTCACCATTGCGCGGCCGCGCGTCGAAGTGCTGGTGCTCGGCGATGAATTGCTCAACGCCGGACTCCCCCACCGAGGCCTCATCCGCGACGCCCTCGGGCCGATGATCGGGCCCTGGCTCGGTGCCCTCGGCGTCGATGTCGTCGCCACCCGGCGCCTCGGTGACGACGCCGAAGCCCTGCACCGCGCTGTCACCACCTCCGACGCCGATCTCATCGTCACCACCGGAGGCACGGCCGCGGGTCCCGTCGACCATGTCCACCCGGTCCTGGGGAAGGCGGGCGCCGAGCTGCTGGTGGACGGGGTGGCCGTGCGCCCCGGCCATCCGATGCTGCTGGCTCGCCTCGCACCGCAGGGCGACATGTCGCCCAGGTACCTGGTGGGGCTGCCCGGCAATCCCCTGGCTGCGGTCTCCGGGCTGCTGACACTCGCAGAGCCGCTGTTGAGCGGACTTGCGGGACGGCCGACCTCCGTTCCGTATCGCGCGCCGGTACGTGACGAGGTGCATGGGCACCCGTACGACACCCGCCTTGTGCCCTTCGTCCACCGCGCCGACCGGCTGGTGCCGCTGCACTACAACGGGCCCGCCATGCTGCGCGGAATCGCCGCCGCCGACGGTCTGGCCGTCGTGCCGCCGGGCGGGGCGCGGGCCGGTGATGAGCTGGAGGTCCTCGACCTGCCGTGGACCTCCTGAGCGCCGTCGATCGCCGACGGAGGACGTTTCACGTGAAACGTCCCGGCCGGGACGCCATGGCTCGGCGAGCCGAGGATCTCGCCCCTCAACGGCACTGAACAGCCAGGACGCGGAGTAGCCTCGCGCCCATGCATGCGATCACGATTCCCGAACCTGGTGGTCCCGAGGCGCTTGTCTGGGCAGAGGTGCCCGATCCCGTGCCCGGCGAGGGCGAGGTCCTCGTCGACGTCGTGGCCAGCGCCGTCAACCGTGCGGATCTGCTGCAGCGGCAGGGCTTCTACGACCCGCCGCCCGGTGCGTCCCCGTATCCCGGTCTCGAATGCTCCGGGCGTATTGCCGCGCTGGGGCCCGGGGTCTCGGGGTGGGCCGTGGGCGACGAGGTGTGCGGGCTGCTGGCCGGCGGCGGATACGCGGAGAAGGCCGCCGTGCCGATGGGGCAGTTGCTGCCGGTGCCGCAGGGGATGGACCTGGTCACGGCGGCGGCGCTGCCCGAGGTGACCTCGACGGTGTGGTCCAACGTGTTCATGATCGCGCATCTGCGGCCCGGAGAGACGCTGCTCGTGCACGGCGGAGCGAGCGGGATCGGCACGATGGCGATCCAGCTGGCCAAGGCGGTGGGGGCACGGGTCGCCGTGACGGCGGGCGGGCCCGAGAAGCTGGCCCGCTGTGCGGAACTGGGCGCGGACATCCTCATCGACTACCGCGAGCAGGACTTCGTGGAGGAGCTGCGGAAGGCGACGGAGGGGGCGGGGGCGGACGTCATCCTCGACATCGTCGGCGCGAAGTATCTGGACCGGAATGTGCGGGCGCTGGCCGTCAACGGCCGCCTTGCCGTGATCGGCCTGCAGGGCGGCGTCAAGGGCGAACTGAACCTGGCGACACTGCTGGGCAAGCGGGCGGCGGTGACGGCGACATCGCTGCGGGGCCGGCCGCTGGGCGAGAAGGCGTCGATCGTGGCAGCGGTACGGGAGCACGTGTGGCCACTGATTGAAGCGGGCCGGGTGCGGGCGGTGGTGGACCGGAGGGTGGCACTCGCGGACGCGGCGGAGGGGCACCGGGTGCTGGAGTCCGGGGCGAATGTGGGGAAGGTGCTGTTGGTCTCGCCTGCGGGTGAGTGACGGCGGGTGGGGCACGGGCCCACGCTGCGGGGGCGGTTCCCGCTTGGCGGGGGTAGCCCACCCGCCGGCCCTTGAGGTCGGGGGTACGGCGTACCCCGTGCCCCCGAGGTGTCCGGGCTTCGCCGCACCAGACCCGGGGCGCGTGCCGGACTTCGCCGCGCACGGTTCCTGCGGGGCGTCGCCTAGCGCGGCCGACAGCATCGCGGCTTCGTCGCAACCGCCGTGGCGCGGCGCAAGACTTCCCCGCCCACCGGCAGGCCGCGGGCAAAAGACCGGCGGGCCGAGGTATCCGTACCCCGGTCCGCCGTCGTGTCGCGCGAAGATTCGCGAGTTCGAGTTACAGGTACGGGCCAGAGCGGATCGCGCCGTGCTGGCCGTCCTCGTCGTCCTCGTGGCTCACTCCCGGCGGGAGCGCTCGGCGCATCTGTTCCAGCTGGGCACGGGCCGCCATCTGCTGGGCGAACAGCGCCGTCTGGATGCCGTGGAAGAGACCCTCCAGCCAGCCCACCAACTGGGCCTGCGCGATACGAAGTTCGGCCTCCGAGGGGATTGCCTCGTCCGTGAAGGGGAGCGAGAGGCGTTCGAGTTCCTCGACCAGTTCGGGGGCGAGGCCGTCCTCCAGTTCCTTGACGGAGCTGGCGTGGATTTCCTTGAGCCGGACCCGGCTCGCCTCGTCCAGCGGTGCCGCTCTGACTTCCTCCAGCAACTGCTTGATCATGCTGCCGATCCGCATGACCTTGGCAGGCTGCTCGACCATCTCCGTCACCGGGACCTCGCGCGACTCGTCGTCACTGTGACCGCCGCCGAGTGCCATTCCGTCCTGTCCCACGACAAGGACATGGGGGCTCTCCTGCGACCGTTCATTCCTCGGCATCTCCATGCCGCCATTCTCTCGCACATGTGCGTCACCACACGGTGTGCCCCCGTACGAGGGTGATCCACCCTCGTACGGGGGCACAAAACCGCTGGATATGGCCGGATGCGACCGTCAGGTCGCCTCTCGGCGGGAGAGCGCACCGCGGGAGCGGGTCACCAGTGCCGCCAAGAGCGCCGCGCCGACCGGGACCGCGACGAGCAGCGCGGCCAGGGTTGCCCAGGGCACGATGATCGGCACGTACGGCACCGAGTCGGCCGAGCCGAAGCCCTGGTCGAGTGCCTGCTCGTGGAACTTCATCTGCTCGCGCTTCTCGGTGAGCCGCAGCCCGACCGCCGGGAGTACACCCGCCGCCGAGCCGAGCAGCACACCCATCGCGGCCACCACCCCGCACTGGAACCCGCTGAGTGTCCTGCGCACCCGCGGCGGGGCGCCGACCGCGGCCAGGGTCTTCAGGTCGGCCTCCGCATCGGCCTGGGCGAGGCCCGTGGCGATACCCGCAGCGCCGATGGTGATGAGCCCGGCGAAGACGGTCAGCGACAGCAGGATGATGCTGTTCTCGCTGGTGTAGCCGTCCTCGACGTGGAGACTGATGTCCGAGCCTGTCTTGTCGAGCTCGCTGTCCAGCCGCTGGCGCTGCGCGCTGCTCGGCATCTTGTCGGTCGAGTAGTACGCCCCGAGCGGCACCGTGGTCATACCCGCGGCCTTGACCGCCGCAGGCGGCACGATCATGGCGACGCCGTACGAATTGGCGGGTCCGGAGACCTGGTGCGCGGTGAACGACTTGATTTCGCCCGGCGCCTCCTTGCCCTTCTCCGCGGCCTCGTCGGCCTTCTTCGTGTCGGTGATCAGGCGGATGTTGATCTTTCCCTTGGCGTCGAGATTGCGCTTGTCGAACGAGACGATCTGCCCGTCCGCCAGCGCCTTCTCCGCCGCCGCGTCGTTGATCTCGAGCACGTTCAGCAGCTTCGCGTCACCGATCACCACACCCGCGTCGGCATAGGCCGAGCCCGAGGTCTCCTTGCAGCGCCAGTCCTTTGCCAGCTTGCGGCGCTGCTCCTTGCTGAACCTGTCCGTCGGGTCCTCGTTCGGATGGGCAGGGTCGGTCATCCACAGCGGGCACTGGTTGGCCTTGGGCACGATGACCTCGTAGCGGCCGCAGCCCTCCTTGCCGCTGTACATCGAGCAGCTGGACTTGCCGACCGAGATCCGGTCCACATCGGCCCGCACATCGATGGGCAGCAGCTTCTGGACGGCGGCGCGCACAGCGGGGACGTCCCGGCCGCCGGCCTCGTCGAGCATCACGGCGACCGCGCCGTGCGGCAGCTGTGCCTGGTAATCGGCCTTGCCCTGGGCCTCGTTGCTCGCGGTGTACGTCGCCACGGCCACCGTGCCCGCGACGGCGGCCAGCACCGCCGCCACCGCGGGAGCCGTGCGGCCCCGGTTGCGTACCGCGTCACGCAGCGCGAGGCGCGGCGAGAGCGGCAGGATGCGCCCGGTCCGGCCGAACAGGCCCACCAGCGCGGGGGTCAGCGCGACCACGCCCAGCTCGGCGATGGCGCTGCCTCCGGCGACGACGATGACCTGGTCCGTCATCAGCGAGCCGTAGAGCGCGATCCCCGCGCCCAGCAGAACCGCGATCAGGCCGATCACCGGCAGCACCCGGTTGCTCTTGCGGACGCCACGACGGCCGGTGAGCGAGGCCAGCACGGACTGGCGGGACGAGGTGACCGCCGGGACGATCGCGGCCATCAGGCCTGTGAACACAGCGAGCAGACCGATGCCGAGCAGTTCGAGCGGCCGTACGTCGAAGCTTCCGAAGCGAGCGCCCATGTAGTCCTCGAGGACCGGCTGCAACGCGAAGGTGAGCAGCAGACCGAGGACCGTGCCGACCACGGCCGCGGCGAAGCCGATCACCAGACCACCGGCGAGGACGATGGCCCGGATATGGCGGCGGTCTCCTCCGTTGGCGCCGACCAGACCGAGCTGGCGGCGCGAGCGGCGGGCGCCGACCGCGAAGGCGGGCCCGGCCAGCAGGCAGATCTCCAGCATGGCAAGGCCGACGACGGTGGCGACCGCGGCGAACTCGGCTGCATTGGCGGCCGCGCTGTCCTCGAAGGTGCGCCAGCCCTCTTCCTGGTAGATCGGAACATCGGCCTTGGCGGGCGGATCGAGGGCCACGGCGCGCGAATTGACCGTCACGCCCTTGGCGTTGGTCGCCTTGACCATGTTCCACGTGAAACCACCGGAGACGCTCACCAGATGCGTGGTGCTGGTCTCGGTGCCGGGCAGCTCGGCCTTGTCGAGGGCCTTGTCGAGCGGGGCGAGAAGCGCGCCAGGCAGCGCGTTGACCTGGTCGGTCTTCAGCGCGTCGGGGAGTTCGTACGAGCCGACGATCGTGTACTCGCTGTCGAGTCCGCGGGCCGTGAGCTTGGAGCCCACCTTCAGACCACTGGACTCCAGAAAGTGCGTGGTCGCGGCGACTTCGTCGGACTTCTGGGGCAGGTGGCCCTGGTCGACGACCATGATGCCCTTGGCCATCGGGTCCGAGGCCTTCAGCTCACGGATCTCGGTGTTCAGCAGACCGTGCGTGGTGCGCAGCTTGCCCGAACCCAGGGAGTCCGTAAGGGTCTTGGCACCCGTCGGCAGCGCCTTGCTGATGTCCGTCTTGCCCTCGGGCCACGGCTTTCCTTCGAAGTCCCCCACCGGCACGTAGCTGACGGCGTCGGGCGTCTGCTTGATGGGCACGCCGCCCAGACCGGGGTCGGACAGCCGGGCGTCGGCGGCGCCCAGCTTGCGCTCAAGGCTCTGCTCGGTCGACAACTCGGCGCTGCGCAGAGTCAGATCCGCGGCGCTCACGCCGAGGATCGGGAGGGCGATCATCGCGAGGACGAGGAAGCTGCGTCCCTTGGAGCGCAAGGCGTCGCGGCGGGCTATACGGATCGCGGCTCGCCAGGAGTGGTACCAGCTGTTCACAGTTCCGCCGCCTGGCCCGAGAGCAGCGAGTCGGCCTGGCTGCGGATGGTCTGGTCGACGACCGCGCCGTCACGCAGGAAGACCACTCGGTCCGCCCAGGCGGCGAAGCGCGGCTCGTGGGTGACGAGAATGCCGGCCGCTCCGCCGTCACAGCGGGCGCGCAGCAGGGCGAGCACGGACTCGCCGGTCTCGGAGTCCAGGGCACCGGTCGGCTCGTCGGCGAGGACGAGCCGCCGCTCGCCGACCAGGGCGCGGGCGATGGCCACGCGCTGCTGCTGGCCGCCCGACATCTCGTCGGGGAAGCGGTCGGCGAGATGACCGAGGTCCATCTCCTCCAGCGCGGCGACGGCCTCGGTACGGGCCTTGCGCGCCGAGATGCCGTCGAGCTCGCGCGGCAGGGAGACGTTCTCGGCGGCGGTGAGGGCCGGGATGAGGTTGTAGTCCTGGAAGACATAGCCGATGCTGCGGCGGCGCAGGGCGGCGAGCGTCTTGCGGTGGGCAGTGGTGATGTCGGTGTTCTCGACGATCACCCGGCCCGAGGTGGGGGTGTCGAGGCCGCCCGCGATGGTCAGCAGCGTGGACTTGCCGGAGCCCGACGGGCCCATGACGGCGACGAGTTCGCCGGGGAAGACGTCGAGGTTGATGCCGCGCAGGGCATGCACCTCGGTGGCGCCGCTGCCGTGGACGCGGGTCAGTTGCTGGAGTTGCAGTACGGGCTGTTGTGACTGCTGTGACATGCGGTCGGACATGAAGGGGTCCCCCTTGTGCGGACGGCGAACGAACGAGCGGATGTACGAAGACAGCGGTTATACGAAGAAGTCGAGAAGCGAAGAGGCTGAAAGAGGAAGAGGCTGAAAGAGTCAGGACGCTAGGTCGGCGGCGCGGGGCGCCCCGGCGCCGATGCCGCGGACTGCCCCTGCGCCGAAGACGAGGCGGGCTTCGCGGGCGACCCGATCAGAGATGCGGCCGTCGGGCGTCCGGCTCCCCGATCGGCCGTCGCGGAGAGCCTGATGAGACGGACCTCGCAGTGGTCGAGCCAGCGCGCCTCGGCCTCGGTCTGGAAGATCAGCTGCTCGAGCACGAGGAGCCAGGCCACGTCGTCGCGCTCGGCCGAGCCCCCGCTCTCGATCGCGGCCAGTGCCTGCGCCTTGAGCCGGGTGTAGTCCTGCATCGCCTTCACGGTGTGGTGGCGCTGGGACTGGATGACATTGCGGATGTCCACGCCGGGCGCGCCCACGGCCATGGCGAGCTTGATGGCGAGTTCGTCGCGGGGCGGGCTGCTGCGGTCCACGGGCGTGGCGAACCAGTTCCTCAGCTCGGTGTGCCCGGCCTCAGTGATGGCGTAGAGCGCATGGCCGGCTTCGTCCTCGCCGCTCTGGGCGACCATGCCGTCGCGCTCCAGGCGGCTGAGGGTCGTATAGACCTGACCGACGTTGAGCGGCCAGGTGGCACCGGTGCGGGATTCGAACTCCGTACGGAGCAGGGAGCCGTAGCGCGGGCCGTGCTCAAGGAGGGCGAGAAGCCCGTGGCGGATGGACATACTCAGTATGTATACCGGGTATGCCCCCGAGGGCAACCCATCGATAGGCGGAGCCTGTGCATCCGTCTTGAGGAGGACGGCGCGTTCAGCGACGCCGCAGCCGCACCCCGAGGAAGCCGATTCCGAGCCCCATGAGGGCCATTCCGATCCCCAGCGACATCGGGGAAATCTGCTGAGCGACGGGTTGGGGGAGGGCCTGAGGTGCCTGCTGACGTGCGGCCGCGGGCGCGCTGGGGATCGGCGCGGGCGACGCGGAGGCCTCCGCCTCTTCCTGTTCGTCCGTCGTGAGTTCCTCGTCCTCCGCGGGAGGGGGCTTCCGCTCGGACCGGCGCGTACGGGACGGGTCGGCGGAAGCGGATTGTGACGCGGAAGCCGAAGGGGAAGACGACTCGGACGGTCTACGGCCCGGCCGGTCCTCGCGATCCGCCGCCCCGGGGTCGTCCCGGTCGTGCGACGCGTGAGTCCTGTGCTTCTCGGGAGTACGTCCCGGCCGCGGGCGCCCCTCACCGGCCGGGCGGCCCGCGAGGGAAGAGGCGGCGGCGGGCGTGGCCGCCGGAGTCGGCTCGGGAGCCTCGGACTCCTCGGCGTACGCGACGGGCGCGGCCAGCAGGAGGAGCGAGGCGACTGTCATCGCACAGTGTGTGCGGAGCGCTGGAGTCACCGGGTGACCCCCTCCCGTGCCGAGTCGCCGAGATATCGGACTCAGCGTCACATACCATGGCAATTCCGGCATCCCGAGCGGGCGCACGGGGGAATCACGGGGAATCTTGAGAGAAATCGCGACGGCACGCAGGAGAACGGCCCGGCACGCATGACGCGTGCCGGGCCGTTCCAGTGAAGCGACGTGAAGCCATGTGAAGCGATGTGGAGCGCTGAAGTCCGGGTCAGCCGGCCTTGCCCGTGGAAATCGTGAGCTCGAACTCCTGGCTCTTCGGCACCACGGCCTCGCCCGAGCTCGGGTACTGCGAGATCACAGCGTCCTTGGGGTACTGAGGGTTGTCCTCCTCGACCACCTTCCAGGTCCAGCCGGCCGCCCGCAGACAGTCCTTCACCGAGAGGACGTCCTTGTAGAGCAGCTGAGGGGCCTGGACCTTCGACGGATCGGTGCCGTCCTCCGTGGCGTCCGAGCACTTCGTCTTGTCGATCGTCCGGGTCCGGTCCGGTGCCAGAGCCCCGCCCGCATCCGCCGACGTGCTCGCACTCGGGTCCCCGCCGGCGTTGTCGTCGCCCGAGTCGCCGTTGTTCAGCACGATTGCCGTGATCAGGCCGCCGATGGCCAGCAGCGACACCACGATGGCGCCCACGATGACCGGCATGTTCCGCTTGCCGCCGCTGCCGCTGCCGCCAGGGACCGCGGTCTGCGGAGAGATGGAGTACGGAGGCGGCGTCGAGACCCCCTGAGCGGGCGCCTGGTACGCCGGTACCGGGGCCGGCGTCTGCGGATACCCGTAGTGCGGCGCCGGAGCCGGCGCGGGTGCCGGCGTCGGCGGGCCGTACGGGCCCGGCTGGTAGGGCGTCTGCACGCTCTGCGGCGCCGGAGTCGACTGGTCCAGCGGCGGGAAGACCGCCGAACCCACCCCCGCGCCACTCGTCGTCGGAGCTCCGCCGATGATCACCGGCGCGCCCGTCTGTCCGGCGCTCGCCACTCGCGCGCACTCGTCGCGCATCGTGGCGGCGCTGGGGAAACGCTCGTTCGGGTTCTTCTTCAGTGCCCGTGCGACCAGCGCGTCCATCGCCGGGGTGACGGAGCGGTTGATCGTGGACGGAGCGACCGGCTCCTCCTGCACATGCGCGTACGCGATCGCCAGCGGCGAGTCCGCGTCGAACGGCAGCCGGCCGGTCAGCAGCTGGAACAGCATGATGCCGACGGAGTAGAGGTCGGACCGCGCGTCCACACCGCGGCCCAGCGCCTGCTCGGGCGACAGATACTGCGGCGTACCGACCACCATGCCGGTCTGGGTCATCGAGGTGACCCCAGACTGCATGGCGCGCGCGATACCGAAGTCCATGACCTTCACGACATTGCGCTTGGTCATCATCACGTTGCCGGGCTTGATGTCGCGGTGGACCAGGCCCATCTCGTGGCTGGTCTCCAGCGCGGCCAGCACGTCGGCCGTCACCTTCAGGGCCTTGTCGGCGGGCATCGCGCCGTACTGCGCGATGTCCGCCTGCAGTACGGATCCGAGCGGCTGGCCCTCGACGTACTCCATGACGATGTACGGCATCAGCGAACCGTCGAGCTCGTCCTCGCCGGTGTCGAAGACCGAGACGATGTTGGTGTGCGACAGCTTGGCGACGGCCTGCGCCTCGCGCCGGAACCGCTCACGAAACGACTGCTCGCGTCCGAGTTCGGTGTGCAGTGTCTTGATGGCGACCTGGCGGTCGAGCGCCGAGTCGTACGCGAGATATACGGACGCCATGCCGCCCTCGCCGAGAAGGTCGCGCAGCTGATAGCGCCCGCCGGCGACCGAACCTCCCGCATAGCGGCCCTGTGCGCCGTCGTGGCTCATGCTCTGCTTCCCCCTCGGCGCGAAGGCCGCGATGCCCGCGTTTGCCCGCAATGCCCGCGATGCCTGCGATCCGCGTTCCCGTGATCCGTATTTACGGGCCAAGTCTGCCCGAGGGCGCAGACACGTCAAGCCGGGTGCCCGTTCCGTGACCGTACGCACAACAAGAGTCTCGGAAGCGTTACAGGAACCGCATGTAATTTGCGCGGCCGCGGCGGCAGAGGTTTTGATGGCCGGTCTCTCGAACCGGCGCGCCCCGCGAAGGCTGTAGCGTGACGTGGCAGAGGACCCTGAGGACTTAAGCGAACACCCGCACGCACAGTACATACAGTGCACGCGGACAGATACGACGGCGAGGACTGATGGCACCCGAACCCGAAGCAGGCGGCGGCGGAGTGCCGGGTGCGGCGGACAACTGGGGCATCGGCGGACTGGTCGGCGACGGCCGCTACCGCCTGACCCACCCCCTCGGACGCGGCGGCATGGCCGAGGTGTTCGCGGCGGAGGACGTACGGCTCGGCCGCACGGTCGCCGTCAAGCTGCTCCGTTCCGATCTCGCCGAGGACCCGGTCTCCAAGGCCCGCTTCACGCGCGAGGCGCAGTCGGTCGCCGGCCTCAACCACCATGCGGTGGTGGCGGTATACGACTCCGGCGAGGACGTGGTCGGCAAGCAGACCGTCCCGTACATCGTGATGGAGCTCGTCGAGGGGCGCACCATCCGCGACTTGCTGGTCAACGCGGAAGCCCCGCCGCCCGAGCAGGCGCTGATCATCGTCTCCGGTGTGCTGGAGGCGCTCGCGTACTCCCACCAGCACGGCATCGTGCACCGCGACATCAAGCCCGCGAACGTCATCATCACCAACTCCGGTGCGGTGAAGGTGATGGACTTCGGTATCGCGCGCGCTCTGCACGGTGCGCAGTCGACGATGACCCAGACCGGCATGGTCATGGGCACGCCGCAGTACCTCTCCCCCGAGCAGGCGCTGGGCAAGGCCGTCGACCACCGGTCCGATCTGTACGCGACGGGCTGTCTGCTCTACGAACTCCTCGCCCTGCGGCCCCCGTTCACCGGTGAGACGCCGCTGTCGGTGGTCTACCAGCACGTCCAGGACATTCCGTCGCCGCCGTCCGAGGTCTCGGACGTGGTGCCGCCGGAGCTCGACGGACTGGTGATGCGCTCGCTCGCGAAGGACCCGGACGACCGGTTCCAGAGCGCGGAGGAGATGCGCGGACTGGTGCAGTACGGGCTGCAGATGCTCCAGCAGCAGGGCAGCCACACCGGTACCTGGAACACCGGACCCGTCGACATGCACGAGGGCGGATTCACGCCGGCGATGGGGACGACCGCGCCGACCGCCGTGCACCGCCCGGTGCACGGCGAGACCTCGCAGAGTCCGATCCTGCCCCCGATGAACCCGAACGACGGCGGGTACGACGGCGGTGGGCACGGCGGGGACCGCCGCGGCGGCCGGGGCAAGACGTGGCTTCTCGCGGTGCTCGCCGTACTGGCGATCGCCGGTGGTGTCGCGTTCGCGCTGAACAAGGCGAACGGCAACGGCTCGGACCAGAAGCCCACCACGACGGTCTCCGAGACCCCGTCGACGCCGGACACCACGCCGACGCCGACGGAGGAGGACACGGAGCAGAGCGAGGAGACGGACCCGACGGGCGACGAGCAGCAGCCGTCGTGGACACCCTCGGACAAGCCGTCGTTCACGCCCAGCGATCCGCAGACGCCGACGGAGGAGCCGACGACGGCCGATCCGACGGACCAGCCGACGGAGCCGACGGATCAGCCTACGGATCCGACGGATCAGCCGACGACGGCGGATCCGACGGACGGTCAGACGGGGAACCCGGCCGACCCGGGCTCCGGCTGACGGGCACTCAGGGTGCTGAGTTCGCGGGGTCTCAGCCGGCGAACGCGTCCCGTACCGCCTCGTACTCCCTCGTCCACCACACCGCCAGGGCCGACGCCGCAGGAAACTGCGGGTCGGCCCTTCGGTCGTGCAGCTGGTAGCGCCAGCGCAGTATCCAGAAGTCGTTGAGCCGCTCCCACCACACCCGGTGCACCGCCGCGGCCAGTTCCGCCGCGTCCGCGCCGGCCGCCCGGCGGTAGGCGCGCGCGTACGCCCTCACCTTGCCCAGCTCCAGCTCACCGGCCGGCTGGACGAAGAAGATCGCCGCCGCCCGCACCGCCTCCTCCGCGCGCGGGTGCACCCCCAGCCGGTCCCAGTCGACGATCGCGGCCGGTTCCGCGCCCCGGTAGAGCAGATTCAGCGGGTGGAAGTCGCCGTGCACCCAGCAGCCCGGGGAGGCGGGGGGCGGTCTGCGGTCGGCATGGCGTTCCAGGAGCGCGCGCCGTTCGAGAAGCCTGCGCTCGGCCAGATTGTCGAAGGCGTCCCGGGGGCGGGCGGCGCGGGCGAGGGCCAGCAGTTCGTCGATGAGGGCGAAGGTCTCCTCGGGGTCGGCGCTCTCGTGCCGGCCGCGGTGGGTGGCGTCCACCTCCATGACCCGCTCCAGACAGGTGTGGACGAGACCGAGGAGGGAGCCGAGCCGACGGGACTGGGGTGTCGTCAGCTGCGCGCCGTCGCGGTGCCGCCCCTCGATCCAGGGGTGCAGGGCGTAGCACCGTCCGCCGATCACGGCGACCGTGTCGCCGTGCGCGTCCTCGACGGGCGGGGCGACCGGGACGCCGAGCTCCTGCAGCCGCTGGGTGGCCCGGTGCTGGCGGGCGATGGCCTCGTGGTCGCCGTCGAGATGGTGTTTGAGGAAGTAGGCGCCACGGGTGGTGGCGAGCCGGTAGCCGCGGTTGAGGAGCCCCTGTGTGACGGGCTCGCAGGAGAGTGGTTCGCCCGGGTTCTCGTAACGGCGCAGCAATACACCGACGGGTGGGACAGTTGCAGATGAGCGCGGCACTCGCCAGATGTTAGATCACGCAGCGTGGCCGGCGGGATGCTCTTCGGGATAATCCAGCATCTGTGCGGTGGACAAGCGTGGCTCGGTGTATACGAACCCGAACGGGTGACCCGTGACCGGACGGCGTCGGTGGCGCCGTGCGCCGGGCGCGCAGGCGGCCGGACGGCCGCGATGTCCCGTGCGCTGCCGGCAGCTCATTGCCTAGTAATACGATGATTTCACCCTCTTCGCGTACGAAAGGGGTGTCACACATCTACTCTTCCCGTGTCCGGGGTGCCCGGGATAACGTGCCGGTGTTCCGGCGGCCTGCAAGGCTGTGACCAGTGGTTGTTCCCGCATTTCTCGATTTACTTGGAAATCCAAGCAAAATCGCAGGTCAAGTGGGGTTTCGCAGGAGTGCGACCCACTGGGTAACGTGCCTTTGGCAGGCGCTCGCCGGGGCACCTGTCACGCCTGATTCCCGGCCGAGCGGCACCCACCCCGTGCACGGGTACGGAAATAGGCGAGCCGCACTGGCCACACCGGCAACCCCGGGGGCCGGACCGACGGAGGAGCACGCACGTGACCGTGGAGAGCACTGCCGCGCGCAAACCGCGACGCAGCAGCAAGCGCGTGAGCGCCGCGAAGAAGCCGCAGAGTTCTGAGCCCCAGCTCGTACAGCTGCTGACGCCCGAGGGTGAGCGCGTCGAGCACCCGGACTACGAGATCGACCTGACCCCGGACGAGCTGCGCGGGCTGTACCGGGACATGGTCCTGACGCGGCGCTTCGACGCCGAGGCCACCGCTCTGCAGCGGCAGGGCGAGCTCGGTCTGTGGGCGTCGCTGCTGGGCCAGGAGGCCGCCCAGATCGGCTCCGGCCGGGCGCTGCGCGACGACGA
Organism: Streptomyces sp. NBC_00885; assembly: GCF_045207475.1. Classification (NCBI taxonomy): domain Bacteria; kingdom Bacillati; phylum Actinomycetota; class Actinomycetes; order Kitasatosporales; family Streptomycetaceae; genus Streptomyces; species Streptomyces sp. NBC_00885. The sequence goes on along the minus strand of NZ_CP108796.1, from coordinate 4,107,904 downwards.
CTATGTCTTCCCGACCTATCGCGAGCACGGCGTCGCCTGGTGCCGCGGAGTCGACCCGACCAATCTGCTGGGCATGTTCCGCGGTGTGAACCACGGCGGCTGGGACCCCACCACCAACAACTTCCACCTGTACACGATCGTCATCGGCTCGCAGACGCTGCACGCCACCGGCTACGCCATGGGCGTGGCCAAGGACGGCGCCGACTCCGCCGTGATCGCGTACTTCGGTGACGGCGCGTCCAGCCAGGGCGACGTCGCGGAGTCGTTCACCTTCTCCGCGGTCTACAACGCCCCGGTCGTCTTCTTCTGCCAGAACAACCAGTGGGCGATCTCCGAGCCGACCGAGAAGCAGACCCGTGTGCCGCTCTACCAGCGCGCCCAGGGCTACGGCTTCCCCGGCGTCCGCGTCGACGGCAACGACGTCCTTGCCTGCCTGGCCGTGACCCGCTCCGCGCTGGAGCGTGCCCGCCGCGGCGAGGGCCCGACCCTGGTCGAGGCGTTCACCTACCGCATGGGCGCGCACACCACCTCGGACGACCCGACGAAGTACCGTGCGGACGAGGAGCGCCAGGCCTGGGAGGCCAAGGACCCGATCCTGCGGCTGCGTACGTATCTGGAGAACGCCGGCCACGCCGACGAGGCGTTCTTCACCTCCCTGGAGGAGGAGAGCGAGACGCTCGGCAAGCGGGTGCGTGAGGCGGTGCGGGCCATGCCCGACCCGGACCATCTGGCGATCTTCGAGAATGTCTACGCCGACGGGCACGCCCTCGTCGACGAGGAGCGCGCCCAGTTCCTCGCGTACCAGGCGTCCTTCGCCGAGGAGGGCAACTAATCATGGCCGTACAGAAGCTTCCCCTCGCCAAGGCGCTCAACGAGTCGCTGCGCAAGGCGCTCGACACCGACCCCAAGGTCCTGATCATGGGTGAGGACGTCGGCAAGCTCGGCGGCGTCTTCCGGGTGACCGACGGACTGCAGAAGGACTTCGGCGAGGACCGGGTCATCGACACCCCGCTCGCCGAGTCCGGCATCGTCGGCACGGCGATCGGTCTCGCGCTGCGCGGCTACCGGCCCGTCGTGGAGATCCAGTTCGACGGCTTCGTCTTCCCCGCGTACGACCAGATCGTCACGCAGCTCGCGAAGATGCACGCCCGCGCGCTCGGCAAGATCAAGCTGCCGGTCGTCATCCGCATCCCCTACGGCGGCGGCATCGGCGCGGTCGAGCACCACAGCGAGTCCCCCGAGGCCCTGTTCGCGCATGTCGCGGGCCTCAAGGTCATTTCGCCGTCCAACTCCTCCGACGCGTACTGGATGCTCCAGCAGGCGATCCAGAGCGACGACCCGGTCATCTTCTTCGAGCCGAAGCGGCGCTACTGGGACAAGAGCGAGGTCGACACCGAGGCCATCCCGGGCCCGCTGCACAAGGGCCGCGTCGTCAAGGCGGGCTCGGACCTCACGCTCGCGGCGTACGGTCCGATGGTGAAGGTCTGCCTGGAAGCGGCGGCCGCGGCCGCAGACGAGGGCAAGTCGGTGGAGGTCATCGACCTGCGCTCGATGTCCCCGATCGACTTCGACACCATCCAGACCTCCGTGGAGAAGACGGGCAGGCTCGTCGTCGTCCACGAGGCCCCGGTCTTCTACGGCTCCGGCGCGGAGATCGCCGCTCGCATCACCGAGCGGTGCTTCTACCACCTGGAGGCCCCGGTGCTGAGGGTCGGCGGCTACCACGCCCCCTACCCGCCGGCGCGGCTCGAGGAGGAGTACCTTCCGGGACTTGACCGGGTGCTGGACGCCGTCGACCGCTCGCTCGCGTACTGAGGAGTGCCGTGACCATGACTCAAGACACTTCGCTCCGCTTCCGCGAGTTCAAGATGCCCGACGTGGGCGAGGGACTCACCGAGGCCGAGATCCTCAAGTGGTATGTCCAGCCCGGAGACACGGTGACGGACGGCCAGGTCGTCTGCGAGGTCGAGACGGCGAAGGCGGCCGTCGAGCTGCCGATCCCGTACGACGGCGTGGTGCACGAGCTCCGCTTCGAGGAGGGCACGACCGTCGACGTCGGCACGTCGATCATCACGATCGACGTGGCGCCCGGCAGCGGTGACGCGGCCCCGGCCGCTCCCGTCGTCGAGACCCCTGCCGAGACGCCCGCCGAGGAGGCGGAGCCGAAGGGCCGCACGCCCGTCCTCGTCGGCTACGGCGTCGCCGAGACCTCCACCAAGCGCCGCGCCCGCAAGGGCACGTCCGCCGTCCCGGAGCAGGCCCCCGCGGCCGCCGCGATCCAGGCCGAGATGAACGGCCACGGCGTGGTCGCCGGCCAGGCCCGCCCGCTCGCCAAGCCCCCGGTACGCAAGCTCGCCAAGGACCTGGGCATCGATCTGGCGACGGTCACCCCGACCGGGCCCGACGGGGTCATCACGCGGGAGGACGTCCATGCGGCGGCCGCCCCGGCTCCGGCGCCAGCGCCGGTCCTGGCCGAGCCCGCGCTCGTCGCGCAGCCCGCACCCGCGCCTGTCGTGGCGGGCGCCCGGGAGACCCGTATCCCCATCAAGGGAGTACGCAAGGCCACCGCGGCGGCGATGGTCGGCAGCGCCTTCACCGCGCCGCATGTCACGGAGTTCATCACGCTCGACGTGACCCGGACGATGAAACTCGTCGACGAGCTCAAGGCCGACAAGGACATGGCGGGGCTGCGGGTCAATCCGCTGCTGCTGATCGCCAAGGCCCTGCTGGTCGCGATCAAGCGCAACCCCGCCGTCAATGCGGCCTGGGACGAGGCCGCCCAGGAGATCGTGCAGAAGCACTACGTCAACCTGGGCATCGCCGCGGCCACGCCGCGCGGTCTGATCGTGCCGAACATCAAGGACGCGCACGACAAGACCCTGCCCGAACTGGCGCAGGCGCTCGGCGAGCTGGTCTCCACCGCGCGTGAGGGCAAGACCACTCCCGCGGCCATGCAGGGCGGCACGGTCACGATCACCAACGTGGGCGTCCTCGGCGTCGACACCGGTACGCCGATCCTGAACCCGGGCGAGTCCGCGATCCTCGCGGTCGGCGCGATCAAGCTCCAGCCCTGGGTCCACAAGGGCAAGGTCAAGCCGAGGCAGGTCACCACGCTCGCGCTCTCCTTCGACCACCGGCTGGTCGACGGGGAACTGGGCTCCAAGGTGCTCGCGGACGTCGCGGCGATCCTGGAGCAGCCCAAGCGGCTGATCACCTGGGCCTGACGGCCTGACGGCCTGACGGCCTGACGGCCGGAACACCGAGGTCCCGTGACGCGATGCGTCACGGGACCTCGTGTTTTCAGCGGTGCGTCAGTCGCGCTGAGTGCCGGCCGGCAGCGTCCGAACCGTCATCGTCTGGGCGGTGGTGGAGCCGAAACCGAAGTCCAGCAGCTTCGCCGCGTCCTTGGTGCGCTCGGTGACGCTGGAGCTGGCGAGGACGACGCCGACGTACGTCTTCGTGCCGCGGGTGGCGGCGAAGACGAGGCAGGGGCCGGCAGCCGTGCCGGTGCCGGTCTTCACGCCGATGGCCCCGCTGTACGAGCCGAGGAGCGCGTTGGTGTTGTACCAGGTGTACGTGCGGGTGGCGCCGGTGCTCGTCGTCGCGACGGTCTTGTACGACGTGGCCTTGACGACATCGCGGAAGGTCGCGCTACTCATCGCGTGGCGGGCGAACTTCGCCAGGTCCCAGGGGGTGGTGTAGTTGGCGCCCGCCGCGGAGATGCCGTCGAACGAGTCGAAGTGCGTGTTCACCAGGCCGAGCTGCTTGGCCTTGGCGTTCATCTTGCCGATGAACGAAGACGTGCGCGCGGCGGTCGTCGTCCCGGTGCCGTAGGCGTCGGCGAGGGCGTACGCGGCGTCGCAGCCGGACGGCAGCATCATCGCGGACAGCAGCTGGCGGACGGTCAGCTTGTCACCGGTGCGCAGGTCTGCGGTGCTCGCGCCCTGCCGGACGACATAGTCCCGGTACGCCTGCTTGACGGTGAGCTTCCTGTTGAGGTCCACGCCGGGCTGGGTGAGGACCGTGATGGCCGTCACAAGCTTCGTCGTGCTCGCCATCTGGCGGCGGGTGTTGTTGGCCTTGCCGTAGATCGGCTTGCCGTCCGCCTGGTCGAGCAGGAAGCCGCCCTTGGCGCTGATCGTCGGGATCGGCACCGCTGCCTGTGCGGTCGTGGCGAGGGGCGAGGCCGCCAGCAGCAGGCCGCCGGCGAGGGCGGCGCCGGCGGCTCTGCGCAGGCCCTTGCTTTTGAGTATCAAAGGGAACGCTCCGATAGTCGCGTTTGCGTCGAAAGTCCGTTAAGTCCCGTGACTTTCAAAGTCAATGGGGGCCCAGGGAAAACAGGGTCCCGACGTGAGACTCGCGAGCGGAGGGAATGGATGTACGGAAGTTGCGTACTTCTTTTCCGGCGCCCAAACCCCTTGCCCGTCCTGCATCGTGGACGAGGCTTCCTGATGCACCTGTGTTGTATCTAAGCTGTGCGCATGCCCGCCGCCGCCCCTGCCGCAGAACGCGTCTACACCCACATCAAGCAAGCCGTCCTCGACCGCCGCTACGAGGGCGGAACGCTTCTCACCGAGGGCGAACTGGCCGACGCCGTCGGCGTATCGCGCACCCCCGTCCGCGAAGCGCTCCTCAAGCTGGAGGTCGAAGGGCTGATCAAGCTCTACCCGAAGAAGGGCGCCCTGGTCCTCGCCGTCTCCGCACAGGAGATCGCCGATGTGGTCGAGACCCGGATGCTGGTCGAGGAGCACGCCGCCCGCAAGGCCGTACCGGCCTCACCGCAGCTGATCGCCCGCCTCGAAGAGCTCCTCGAACAGCAGAAGCGACAGGGCGAGGAGGGCGACCTGGCCGCCGTCGCCGTCACCGACCGCTGCTTCCACGCCGAGATCGTCCGAAGCGGGGGCAACGCGATCCTCTCCCGCCTCTACGACCAACTCCGCGACCGGCAGCTGAGGATGGGCGTCGCCGTCATGCACTCCCACCCCGACCGGATCGCCAAGAACGTCGCCGAGCACAGCGAGATCCTTGAGGCACTGCGCGCCTCGGACCCGGACGCGGCGGCCGCCCTCGTCCACCGGCACGTCGGCTGGTTCAGCAACCTGGCGCGGGGCGAGGTCCGGTGAGCGCCAGTGCCGTCGCCCTGCCGGGGGATCCACCCGGCGGTCGGCGGGCCGCCGCGGTCTGGGGCATCGGCGTCGCCGTCTACTTCGTCGCCGTCATCTTCCGTACGTCCCTGGGCGTCGCCGGCCTCGACGCAGCCGACCGCTTCGACGTCAACGCCTCCGCGCTGTCCACCTTCTCCATCCTCCAGCTGCTCGTGTACGCGGGGATGCAGATACCCGTCGGCCTGCTGGTCGACCGCCTCGGCACCAAGAAGGTCCTCACCATCGGCGTGGTGCTGTTCACGGCCGGGCAGCTGGGCTTCGCGTTCTCCCCCTCCTACGGGACGGCCCTCGCCTCCCGTGCCCTCCTCGGCTGCGGCGACGCGATGACCTTCATCAGCGTGCTGCGGCTCGGCACCCGCTGGTTCCCGGCGCGGCGCGGACCGCTCATCGCGCAGGTCGCCGCGCTCTTCGGCATGGCGGGCAACCTCGTCTCGACCATCGTCGTCGCCCGGTTGCTCCACGGCCTGGGCTGGACCGCCACCTTCGCGGGCAGCGCGGCGGCCGGACTGGTCGTGCTCGTACCTCTCGTGCTCTTCCTCAAGGACCACCCCGAGGGCCATGAGCCGCCGCCCGCCCGGCACGCCGGATCTGCCTTCGTACGCAAGCAGATCGCCCAGTCGTGGCGGGAGCCCGGCACCAGGCTCGGCCTGTGGGTGCACTTCACCACCCAGTTCCCCGCGATGGTATTCCTGCTGCTGTGGGGGATGCCCTTCCTCATCGAGGCACAGGGCCTGTCCCGGGAGACGGCGGGCGAACTGCTGACCCTGGTGGTGCTCTCCAACATGGTGGTGGGCCTGGTGTACGGGCAGATCATCGCGCGCCACCATGCGGCCCGGGTCCCGCTTGCTCTCGGCACGGTTGGGGCGACCGCACTCGTGTGGGCCACCACCATCGTGTACCCCGGCGATCCTGCCCCGATGTGGCTGCTGATCACCCTCTGCACGGTGCTGGGGGCATGCGGGCCCGCGTCCATGATCGGCTTCGACTTCGCGCGCCCCGCCAATCCCCCGGAGCGGCAGGGGACGGCGTCCGGCATCGTCAACATGGGCGGCTTCGTGGCCTCCATGACGACACTGCTCGCGGTCGGGGTGCTGCTGGACGCGACCGGCGACAACTACCGGATCGCGTTCTCGTCGGTGTTCGTGCTGGAGGCCGTCGGGATCGGGCAGATCCTGCGCCTGCGGGCGCGCACTGTGCGGCGGGAGCGGGAGCGGCTGGTGGCGAGCCGGGTGGAGGCCGTGCACGTACCGGCGTGACGGCGCGGACTCTCCGGGGCCGGCGTGAACCTGCAGCGCGCGCGTGGCGGGTGCCGCGCGCGCCCGGCTCCTCGGCTACGGCGTGACCGCGAACTCCCGCAGGATCGCCGCGCCCAGCTCCGCGTCCCCGTCGACCTTGACCCGGTCCTGCACCGCTGCCGCCCGCACCCGCCCGCACGCCAGGCGGACGTAGGTCTCCCAGTCCATGGCGAGGGTCACGACGGGCCCGAGCGAGGGCGCGCCGTCGACCGTGCCGCGGCCGTCCGCGTCCACCCGGACCGTCCGCAGGAACTCCACCGGACCGTGCACATCGAAGACGACCGCCGAATTCGCGGGCGCGCCCGCGTCCTTGGCGACGACCTTCGGCAGGGCTTCGAGCAGACAGTCCCGCGCGACGTACGCGCCGGGGGAGTCGAGGTTGCCCGGCCTGCCGAGCGCCACCCGCAGATCCTGCTCGTGCACCCACGTGTCGAACGCGCGCATCCGCAGGGCGAGTTCAAGGGTCTGCTCGGCGCCGAGCGGGGCACGGACCATGGTGTCGGGGGCGCGGCTCTCGTTGCGCAGCTGACGGGCCCGCCGGATGATCGTGTACTCCAGCTCCGAGGTCATCTCCGGCGCCGTGTGGTGCCGGCGCACATCGACCTGCATCTCCATGTAGCGGGCGAACTCGCTCTGCACATGGTAGAGATCGCGCGGCAGCGTATGGATCGGCCGGGGATCGCCGAGCATCTCGCACTCCATGCCGATGACGTGCGACACGACATCGCGGACCGACCAGGCGGGACACGGCGTCGGCCGGTTCCACTCGCCTTCCACGAGCGGCTGCACCAGCTCTGCTATCGATTCGATGGAGTGGGTCCAGGCGTCGGCGTAGGTCTGGAGGCTGGGATGGACGGTCACGGGACCCCTCGGCGGTTCTGCGGTACGCGGGCTGGGCTGCTGACTGCTGGGCTGCGTGGGAGGCTCGGCAGTTAAGTTACGCTGCCGGACGGCACCCCGGCAGTGCTTTCGTGTGACGATCGTAGGCCCGCGTTGACGGCTCGAATGCCAGGACGGTGGTAGTGTGCGCGCCTCTCTCATCCAGATCGCAGTAGACCCGGACGAAACAGTCAATTCTCGTAGGGCGCGGGCCGCTTCGCTGGTACGCGAACAGCAGGACGCCGATCTGGTGATCCTTCCGGAACTGTGGCCCGTCGGCGCCTTCGCCTACGAATCCTTCGCCGAGGAGGCGGAGACGGTCACCGGGCCGACGTACGAGGTGATGGCGAAGGCGGCGAGCGACGCGGGCGTGTGGCTGCACGCGGGCTCCGTCGTCGAGAAGGCCGCGGACGGCACCCTCTACAACACCTCCCTCGTCCTCTCCCCCGCCGGTGAACTGGTCGGCACCTACCGCAAGATCCACCGCTTCGGCTTCGACAAGGGGGAGGCGGTGATGATGGGCGCGGGCGACGAACTCGTCACCGTCCCGCTGCCCGGCCTCACCGCCGGCCTGGCGACCTGCTACGACCTGCGCTTCCCCGAACTCTTCCGCGGCCTCGTGGACGCCGGCGCCCAGGCCTTCGTCATCCCGGCCGGCTGGCCCGCCCGCCGCCGCGAACACTGGACCCTGCTGGCCCGCGCCCGCGCGGTCGAGAACCAGGCCTACGTCCTGGCCTGCGGCACCGCGGGGACCCACGCGGGGGTCGAGCAGGCGGGCCACAGCATTGTGGTCGACCCGTGGGGCGAGGTCCTGGCGGAGGCGGGGCCGGGCGAGGAGGTCCTGAAGGTGGAGCTGTCCGGGGAGAAGGTGACGACGACGCGCGAGCAGTTCCCGGCGCTGAAGGACCGCCGGCTGGGCCTGGACGCGCCGCGCGCATAACCTGCCGCGGTCCGGGGCCCGAGCCCCGGGACGCGACGGCAGGGCGAGTGCCCGAACCTTGTCAGCGGACGACGTCGAAGACGTTCTTCTGCAGGCCGTTGGCGTAGACCTCGTGCTCGACCAGCTTCAGCTTCTGCGTGTCCTTGTCCGTGGCGCTGAAGAGCCGCTTGCCCGCACCGAGCAGCAGCGGGAAGACGATCAGGTGGTAACGGTCGATCAGGCCGGCGTCCGAGAGCGCCTGGTTCAGGGAGGCGCTGCCGTGGACGATGATCGGCCCGCCCTCGGTCTCCTTCAGGGCGGCGACCTCGTCGAGGGAGCGCAGGATCGTCGTCTCGCCCCAGTTCGACACCAGGTTGTCCTCGGTGAGGGTGGTGGAGACGACGTACTTCGGCATCACCTTGTAGTCGGCGAAGTCCTCCATGCCGGGCCACACCGGGCTGAACGCCTCGTAGCTGGTCCGGCCCATCAGCATGGCGGTGGCTTCCTTCTGCTCCCGCCCCTTGATCTCGAATGCCTCGGGGAGGAACTCGATGTCCTTGAAGGTCCACCCGGAGTTCCGGTAACCGGGCTCGCCGCCAGGGGCCTCCACGACGCCGTCGAGGGAGATGAAGGCGGTGCTGATCAGGGTACGCATCAAAGGTTCCTCGGAATCTCGTGTCTGGTTCTCAGCGGGTTCGGCCGGTGACGCTTCGCCTACGCTCGTGGCTGCGGTGCACCAGTCATGATCTCTGACTGCCGATCATGGAGAAACTCATCGCCCGCCGCGTTTGCCGCTTCCGTGGCCTAGCTAGTCGTCGTCGCCGTCCCGCTCCCTCTCCGCCATGCGGATCACGCACACTGCCACCGCGATCATCAGCGCCGGATCCGCGTCCTCCCGGACGACATTGACCGCGTACGTCTCCCGCACCCGGAACCACTGCTTAGAGATGTGCGCCAGCAGATCGCCGTCGTACTCGATCACGAACTCCCGGTGCAGGATCCGGCCGCTGACATCCAGTTCCGTGCCCTCGACGAGCGTCACCCGGTAGTGGTTGCGCAGCAGCGAGAGCCGTTTCTTGCGGATCGTGGCGAGCGGTGCGTCGCCCCGTTCGACCTTCATCGTGTCCCGCAGGCTCAGCAGCTTCTTGCGCAGCGTGATGAGCACATGCCCGCTCGGGTCCTTGAGCTCCAGCGTGTCGCGCAGCCGCAGCGCCTTGCCGTCGACGAGGAAGGCTCGGCGCCCCTGCTCGTCCTCGATCCAGTAGTCGTCACCGATCGCGAAGATCTTGTCGCGTACGAGGTATTTCATGGCTGGAATGCGTACCCGGTCTCGTGCGGTTGGATGGGGGTATGGCTACACGTGCACGCGTTCGGGCCCCCGAGCTCATCGGCAGGGGCGGCTGGCTCAATACGGGCGACACCCAGTACACCCTCGCCGACCTGCGAGGACGCATCGTTATCCTCGATTTTTGGACATTTTGCTGCATTAACTGTCTGCATGTCCTGGACGAGCTGCGCGAGCTCGAGGAGAAGCACCGCGACACCGTGGTGATCATCGGGGTCCACTCGCCGAAGTTCGTGCACGAGGCCGAGCACCAGGCCGTCGTGGACGCTGTCGAGCGCTATCAGGTGCATCACCCCGTGCTCGACGACCCCGAGCTCGCCACCTGGAAGCAGTACGCGGTACGGGCCTGGCCCACCCTCGTCGTCATCGACCCCGAGGGATATGTCGTCGCCCAGCACGCGGGCGAGGGGCATGCGCACGCCATCGAGAAGCTCGTCGAGGAGCTGGAGGCCGAGCACGCCGCCAAGGGCACGCTGCGGCGCGGTGACGGGCCGTATGTCGCGCCCGAGCCGGTCGCCACGCATCTGCGCTTCCCCGGCAAGGCGCTCGTGCTGCCAGACGGCGGTTTTCTGGTCTCCGACACCACCCGCCATCAGCTGGTGCGGCTGGCGGCCGACGCCGAGACGGTCCTCCAGCGGTACGGCGACGGTGAGCGCGGGCTCGTCGACGGCGGCCCCGAGCGGGCGCGGTTCAGTGAACCCCAGGGGCTCGCCTTGCTGCCCGGGGCGCGCGTCGTCGTCGCCGACACGGTCAACCACGCCCTGCGCGTACTCGACCTGGAGAGCGCAGAGACCACCACCGTCGCCGGGACCGGCAGGCAGTGGTGGCAGGGCTCGCCGACGAACGGCCCGGCCCGCGATGTGGACCTCTCCTCGCCGTGGGACGTGGCCTGGTGGCAGGGCGAGGTGTGGATCGCCATGGCCGGCGTCCACCAGCTGTGGGCGTACGACCCCGAGCACGGCACGGTCCGCGTCGCCGCGGGCACCACCAACGAGGGCCTGGTCGACGGCCCGGTCGCCGAGGCGTGGTTCGCCCAGCCGTCCGGGCTCGCGGCGACCGAGGAGCGGCTGTGGGTCGCCGACTCGGAGACGAGCGCGCTGCGGTACGTCGACCGCGAGGGCGCCGTGCACACCGCCGTCGGCACCGGACTCTTCGACTTCGGTCACCGCGACGGTGCGGCCGGACAGGCCCTGCTCCAGCATCCGTTGGGCGTGACCGCGCTGCCCGACGGTTCGGTGGCCGTCAGCGACACGTACAACCACGCGCTGCGCCGCTACACACCTCCCGTTCAAGAGGGGCACAGCGGCGAGGTGACCACCCTGGCCACCGATCTGCGGGAGCCGAGCGACGCCGTGCTGGTGGGCGAGGACATCGTCGTCGTGGAGTCCGCGCGGCACCGGCTGACCCGGCTGCGCCTGCCGGACGAGGCGGTACGCGTGGATGCCGTCGCCCACCGCACCCAGCGTGCCGCGACCGAAGTCGCCGCGGGCAAGCTGCGGTTGGACGTGGTCTTCCAGGCCCCGGCCGGCCAGAAGCTGGACACCCGGTACGGGCCGTCGACCCGCCTGCTCGTTTCCTCGACCCCGCCGGAGCTGCTGATCTCCGGTGAGGGCGCGGGCACGGACCTGGCGCGCGATCTGGAGATCGATCCGGCGGTCGCCGAGGGCGTGCTGCATGTGTCGGCGATGGCGGCGTCCTGCGACGATGACCCGTCCAACGAGTACCCGGCCTGCCATGTGCACCAGCAGGACTGGGGTGTTCCGGTCCGGGTGAGCGCGGACGGGGTCACGCGGCTGCCGCTCGTACTGGCCGGGATGGACCAGGAGTAGCGACTAGTAGAAGAGCCCCTGTCGCAGGGGCGGGCGGCCCGCCGCGCCGTCCAGGCAGCCGTCGACCCACAGGCCGGGGTCGTACGTCGCCTTGCGCCCGCCCCAGCCGGCGGACCGGATCTCTGCGCACCCGCCGGCCAGGAGCTTCTTCACCTCCTGGCCGTTCGGGTCGTACATCCGGATCCGTCGGCCCTGGACGTAACCCGATTCGTACGCGATGTCCTCGGCCCACGGCGGCCGCTCGTTGTGCCGCTGGATGACGAACCAGCACCCTGCGAAAAGGACCGCGACCGCCGAGGCGAGTGCGAGGAACAGGGTGCGGCGCGAGGGGCCGACCGGGTGGGAGACCACCTTGTGATGACCTTGGAGAACCATGGTCATCACCGTTGCGTACGGCTGCTTTCGCAGATGTTTCGCGAACAGTCAACTGGCCCCCCGGTCAGGGGACTTCAGGCCTCCAGGAACGCGGTGAGTGCGTTCGCCAGCAGATAGGGGTCCTGTGCGCCGCACAGTTCACGCGCGCTGTGCATCGACAGGATCGCCACGCCGATGTCGACGGTCTGGATGCCGTGCCGGGCCGCGGTGATCGGGCCGATGGTCGTGCCGCACGGCATCGCGTTGTTCGACACGAACGTCTGCCACGGCACCCCGGCCCGCTCGCAGGCCTCGGCGAACACCGCGCGGCCGCTGCCGTCGGTGGCGTACCGCTGGTTGACGTTCACCTTGAGGATCGGGCCGCCGTTGGCCCGCGGGTGGTGCGTCGGATCGTGCCGTTCGGCGTAGTTGGGGTGGACGGCGTGGCCCGTGTCGGACGACAGGCACACCGTGCCCGCGAAGGCGCGCGCCCTGTCCTCGTACGCACCGCCGCGCGCGAACACCGAACGCTCCAGCACATTGCCGAGCAGCGGACCGTCGGCGCCGGTGTCGGCCTGTGAGCCGTTCTCCTCGTGGTCGAAGGCGGCGAGGACGGGGATGCAGGGCAGCTGACCCGACTCGGCGACGGCGGCGAGCGCGGCCGTGCCCGCGTGCACCGAGAGCAGGTTGTCCATCCGGGGCCCGGCGACCAGTTCCCGGTCACGGCCCAGATAGGACGGCGGCTCGATGGAGTGCACCATCAGGTCCCAGCCGGTGACATCGCCGTCGGCGAGGCCCGACTCGTGCTCCAGGAACCGGATCAGATCGCCTTCCTCGACCTCGCCCAGACCCCAGATCGGCTGAAGGTGCTTCTGCCGGTCCAGCTTCAGCCCGTCGTTGGCCGAGCGGTCCAGATGGATGGCGAGCTGCGGTACGCGCAGCAGCGCGCGGTCGATGTTGACCAGGCGGTGGCTGCCGTCGCGAAGGGTGAGCCGGCCGGCGAGACCGAGGTCCCGGTCCAGCCAGGTGTTGAGCAGCGTCCCGCCGTACACCTCGACGGCGATCTGCCGCCAGCCGTACGCGCCGGTGTCCGGCAGCGGCTTGACCCGCAGATTGGGCGAGTCGGTGTGGGCGCCGACGATCCGGAACGGGGTGTGCGGCTCGGCGCCCTCGGGCACGTACCAGGCGATGATCGCGCCGCCGCGCAGCACGTACTTGCCGCCGTGCGTACCGTCCCAGGCATCCGTCTCCAGCACCTGCCGGAATCCGGCCTTCTCCAGCCGCGCGGCCGCATTGGCGACAGCGTGGTACGGCGACGGGCTCGCCGCCAGGAAGGACATCAGGTCGTCGGTGTGGCCGCGGTCGAAGCGGGCGGTTCTCGCGCTCATGGGGTCACCTTAACGAGGGATACGCCTCGCCCGTCTGCCGATCGGGGGCGCCCGGGCCGGCGGCGCGCCGGTCCCGGGGCCCGGCCATGAGTGTGGCCCGCCCCCGGAACTGGGGCGGGCCACATCAAAGACGGTCCGGCGCGACTAGAAGGCCGCCTCGTCCAGGTCCATCAGCGAGTTGTCGACCGTCTCCGCGAGCGCGCGCTCGGCCGAGACGCCCGGCAGGACGTTGGCGGCGAAGAACTTCGCGGCCGCGATCTTGCCCTGGTAGAAGGGCACGTCCTTGGCGGAGGCCGTCTGGAGCTTCTCCGCCGCAACCGCCGCGCCGCGCAGCAGCAGGTAGCCGACGACCACGTCGCCCGAGGCCATCAGCAGGCGGGTGGTGTTCAGGCCCACCTTGTAGATGTTCTTGACGTCCTCGCCGGTGGCGATGAGGTCGTTCGTCATCGTGCCGACGATCGCCTCCAGGTCCACCGCGGCCTTGGCGAGCGCGTCGCGGGCCGGGGCCAGCTCATCGCCGCCGGTGCCGACAGCGAGGAACTTCTTGATCTCCTCGGAGAGGGTGTTCAGCGCCTGGCCCTGGTCGCGGACGATCTTCCGGAAGAAGTAGTCCTGGCCCTGGATGGCCGTGGTGCCCTCGTAGAGGGTGTCGATCTTGGCGTCCCGGATGTACTGCTCGACCGGGTACTCCTGCAGATAGCCGGAGCCGCCGAAGGTCTGCAGCGACTGGGCCAGCTGCTCGTAGGACTTCTCCGAGCCGTAGCCCTTCACGATCGGCAGCAGCAGGTCGTTCAGCGCGACGAGCGCCTTGGCGTCCTCGCCCGCGGCTTCCTTGAGGGCGATCTCGTCCTGGACGGACGCGGTGTAGAGGACCAGGGCGCGCATGCCTTCGGCGTACGCCTTCTGCGTCATCAGCGCGCGGCGCACGTCCGGGTGGTGCGTGATGGTGACCTTGGGCGCGCTCTTGTCCGCGAAGTTCACCAGGTCCTGGCCCTGGACGCGCTCCTTGGCGTACTCCAGCGCGTTCAGGTAGCCGGTGGACAGGGTCGCGATGGCCTTCGTGCCGACCATCATCCGGGCGAACTCGATGATCATGAACATCTGACGGATGCCGTCGTGCTTGTCGCCGATCAGCCAGCCCTTGGCCGGGTGCTGGTCGCCGAACGTCATCTCGCAGGTGTTGGAGGCCTTGAGGCCCATCTTGTGCTCGACGTTCGTGGCGTACACACCGTTGCGCTCGCCCAGCTCGCCGGTCTCCCAGTCGAAGTGGAACTTCGGCACGAGGAAGAGCGACAGGCCCTTGGTGCCCGGGCCGTGGCCCTCGGGGCGGGCCAGCACGTAGTGAAGGATGTTCTCCTCCATGTCGTGCTCACCGGAGGTGATGAAGCGCTTCACGCCCTCGATGTGCCAGGAGCCGTCCTCCTGCTGGATGGCCTTGGTGCGGCCGGCGCCGACGTCCGAGCCGGCGTCCGGCTCGGTGAGCACCATGGTGGAGCCCCAGCGCTTCTCGACGGCTATCTGGGCGACCTTCTTCTGCGCCTCGTTGCCCTCCTCGAAGAGGATGCCCGCGAAGGCGGGGCCCGAGGAGTACATCCAGATGGCCGGGTTCGAGCCGAGGAGCAGCTCCGCGTACGACCAGATCAGGGAGCGGGGCGAGGTGGTGCCGCCGATCTCCTCGGGCAGGCCCAGGCGCCAGTACTCGGAGTCCATGAAGGCCTGGTAGCTCTTCTTGAAGGACGCCGGGACGGGCGCGGTGTTGGTCTCGGGGTCGAAAACAGGGGGGTTGCGGTCGGCGTCCGCGAAGGATTCGGCGAGCTCGTTCTCGGCGAGACGCGCGATCTCTTCGAGGATGCTCTTGGCAGTGTCGACGTCCATCTCCGCGAACGGGCCGGTGCCGTACAGCTTGTCGCGCCCGAGGACCTCGAAGAGGTTGAACTCGATGTCGCGGAGATTCGACTTGTAGTGCCCCATGGCGACGGCTCCGTAAGGATCGATGTTTCTCATCCACGTACCAGTTGGTAACTACGATGATGCTACCCGTCGGTAATAAGACGCAACCCTAACGGGGCAACTGTGACTCAGTACTCTTGCGTGCATGTACGGCTACGACCAGACCCCGGGCGCTCAGCAGCAGTACGTACCGCAGCAGCCCTCCTACGGGGAGCAGCCGCTCTACCCCGAGCCGTCGCCCCCTTCGCTCGCCGACGCGGTGCGGGCCTTCACCACGGCGTCGCTGTCCGCGGAGGACTTCCAGCAGATCTTCGCGACCTCGAAGGTGTACTGCCCGCGCGGTGACAATCCCGGGTTCCTGGCGCTGCACAACACCCAGCAGCCGGTCATCCCGATGTTCACGTCGCTCAAGGAGCTGCGCCGGTACGCGGGCAAGGAGTCCAAGTACTTCGTGATCACGGGCGCGGAGGTGATCGACCTGCTGCCTACCGGGTACGGCTTCGTTCTGGACATGGAGGGCGACCATCGCATGGTCTTCGACGCGAAGGCCGTGGAGCAGATGGTCGACTTCGCGATGCGGCGGATGTATGGCTGAGCGGCAGGCCTGCCTGTAGGGCGCCCGGGGGGAATTCCTCCCGGGCGTCTCGCGTTCCAGGTGGCAAGAAGTTCAGTCTTCAACTAAACTGGACGCACAAGGAGGCCACGTCATGCCTGCAGTGACTGTCGAGAACCCGCTCACCCTGCCGCGCGTAGCCGCGCGCGCCGATGCTCGCTCGCGCCCCGTGCTCGCCGTTTCCACGGCGCCCAGCGGGTTCGAGGGAGAGGGCTTCCCGGTGCGGCGTGCGTTCGCGGGGATCAACTACCAGTACCTCGACCCGTTCATCATGATGGACCAGATGGGCGAGGTGGACTATGCGCCGGGCGAGCCCAAGGGCACGCCCTGGCACCCGCACCGCGGCTTCGAGACCGTCACGTACCTGATTGACGGAACGTTCGTGCACCAGGACAGCAACGGCGGCGGCGGGACCATCCGCAACGGCGACACCCAGTGGATGACGGCGGGCTCCGGCCTGCTGCACATAGAGGCGCCGCCGGAGTCGCTGGTCATGTCGGGCGGGCTCTTCCACGGGCTCCAGCTGTGGGTGAACCTCCCGGCCAGCGACAAGATGATGGACCCCCGCTACCAGGACATCCGCGGCGGCCAGGTGCAGCTGCTCACCTCGCCCGACGGCGGCGCGCTGCTGCGGGTCATCGCCGGTGAGCTGAACGGTCACGAGGGCCCAGGCATCACGCACACGCCGATCACGATGATCCATGCGACTCTGCGGCCCGGCGCCCGGGTCGACCTGCCGTGGCGCAAGGACTTCAACGGCCTCGCGTACGTCCTGGCCGGGCGCGGCGCGGTCGGCACCGAGCGGCGGCCCATACGGATGGGGCAGACCGCGGTGTTCGGCGACGGCGACTCGCTCACGGTGTGGGCGGACGACACCCAGAACGGCTCGCACACCGGTGACCTGGAGATCGTGCTGCTCGGCGGTCGTCCGATCCGGGAGCCGATGGCGCACTACGGACCGTTCGTGATGAACAGCCAGGCGGAGCTGAGGCAGGCGGTCGAGGACTTCCAGGCCGGACGCCTCGGCACGATCCCGGCCGTGCACGGACTGGGCGAGCCGGGCGTGGGAGAGACCCAGGGCTGACGGTCCAGGGCGGGGTCCGCCGGTCGGCGGACCCGTCCCTCGGCCGTGAAATTTCCTACCGCTGGTGTTACGTTTGGTTCATGAGCTCGAGCCAGGCATCGCCGCATGTACCGGAGCGGGCCGCAAAGCGGTCCGTGTCGCTGGCCAACTCGCTGGTCAAGGAGGTGGAGGAGCGCATCGGCAAGCGCGGGTTCTCGGCCGTCGTCGCCGAGGCGCTGGAGCACTGGCTTGCCATGGACAAGCTCAGCGAAGTGATCGCGGCCGACCGGCGTGAGTTCGGACCTGTGTCCGACGAGGCGCGGCACCAGGCGGAACAGGAATGGTGAGCAAGCGCCTCAAGGTCAAGGTGCAGAGCGGCGGAACCCTGTTCCTGGACGCTCAGGGCCTCTCGCTCCATGTCGACGGCGACGAGGGAATGCGTGCCCGGATCGAGGTCGCCGAACAGAACGGCCGCCGCGTCGCACTCTCCGCCGTGACGCCCCTGGAAGTGCGGCGTACCGGAGACGCGGCCAAGCGGCTTGCGTTCCTGCTGTCCCGCCTTGATGTGAAGCCAGTGACGGATGACGTCATAAGGGCAGCCGCGAAACTGCTCGACGCATCCGGTCTGGATGGGCACGAGCGCCTTGTCGACGCCCTGGTTGTCGCCACGGCAGCCCTCTCCGCACCCCCGGTGCGGCTTGTCAGTTCTGATGCGTCGCACATTCCGAAGCTCTGCCAGGCGGCCGAGACTCTGCCGGGTTCCCCTGTGGTGAAGGTCATCAGCGTGTGATCCGCTGAGGCGCCGTTCGCCCACCGGGGCCGCGGACCGGTCGCTTGCTAATCTGATGGGGTGTCACCCTCCTGGCCCCGGTGGGCGGGACGGGGTGTGCGCGCTGTGGTCACGTGGGAGCGTGCAGACCCTTCTTCCCGAGCCCGTGCGGCGGCTTGCCGCCTGGTGCGTGGTCGCGCTCCTTGTGGCCGGGGTCGCCGCCGTCGGCGTATGGCTGGTCGTGGAACTCAAGACCGCCGTCACGCCCGTGCTGCTCGCACTGCTCGGGACCGCCCTCCTCGGGCCGCTGCACCGGCGGCTGGTGAGGATGAAGGTGAACCGGTCCGTCGCCGCGGCGCTGACCTGTGTGGCGGTCGTCGTCGTCATCGGTGGGGCCACCTACATCGTCGTCAGCGCGCTGATCGACAGCGGCGACCAGATCGTCGACTCCCTGCGGCGGGCCGGCCGGGATCTCGCCGAGCGCTTCGGGGCCGCCGGGACCTCGCTCGACGATCTCGCCAAGAACTCGAAGGAACTGCTCGGCAAGTTCGGGGGGACGGCCGCGTCCGGGGTGATCAGCGGCCTGAGCGTGGTGGGGCAGGTGATCGCCGCCTCCGTGCTCGCGCTGCTGCTCATGTTTTTCTTTCTGCGGGACTCCCACAAGGCGGCCGGTCTGCTGCGGTCCCTCGCCCCGGGCTCGACGGGCGATGCCGCCGAGGCCATGGGGCGGCGGGCCTTCGGGGCCGTCGAGGGCTTCATGCGCGGGACGACATTGATCGCGCTCATCGACGCGGTCTGCATCACCGTCGGGCTGCTGATCCTTCGCGTCCCCGGAGCGGTGGGTCTGGGCGCGCTCGTCTTCGTCACGGCGTACATCCCCTACCTCGGCGCCTTCCTCTCCGGCACGGTGGCCGTCCTTGTCGCGCTCGCCGACCGCGGGTTCGTGATCGCCCTGTGGGCGCTGGGGGTGGTGATCGCCGTGCAGGTGCTGGAGGGGCATGTGCTCCAGCCCGTGATCCAGAGCCGTACGGTCCAGATGCACCCGGCCGTCGTGATGGTGGCGATCACCGCGGGGGCATGGGTCGCCGGGATTCTCGGGATGCTGGTCTCCGTACCGCTGACCGCTGCCGCGTTCGGCGTGATCGGCGAGCTGCGCACCCGCTATTCCGCCGGCGCGGACGATGCGTAGAGCGCCTGCCGCAGCGCGCCGAGCGGTGGCATGCGTATGTCAATGAGCCGGACGGGGGCCGGGCGGTAACCTTGACGGGCCCACCCCCTCTCAAATTGCTAAGACTGGATGAACGACGATGCATCGGTACAGGTCCCACACCTGCGGCGAGCTCCGCGCCTCTGACGTCTCCGCCGACGTCCGGCTGAGCGGCTGGCTGCACAATCGCCGAGACCTGGGCGGCATCCTCTTCATCGATCTGCGCGACCACTACGGCATCACGCAGCTCGTCGCCCGCCCCGGCACCGCCGCCTATGAGGCCCTCGACAAGGTCAACAAGGAGTCGGTCGTCCGCGTCGACGGACAGGTCGTCTCGCGCGGCGCCGAGAACATCAACCCCGAGCTGCCCACCGGCGAGATCGAGGTCGAGGTTGCCGAGGTCGAGCTGCTGGGCGCCTCGCAGCAGCTGCCGTTCCAGATCAACACCGACGACGGAGTGGGTGAGGAGCGCCGCCTGGAGTACCGCTTCCTCGACCTGCGCCGCGAGCGCATGCACCGCAACATCATGCTGCGCACGGCCGTGATCTCCGCGATCCGGCACAAGATGACGGCGCTCGGTTTCAACGAGATGGCCACCCCGATCCTGACCGCGACGTCCCCCGAGGGCGCGCGCGACTTCGTGGTGCCCTCCCGGCTGAACCCCGGCAAGTTCTACGCGCTGCCGCAGGCGCCGCAGCAGTTCAAGCAGCTGCTGATGATCTCGGGCTTCGACCGCTACTTCCAGATCGCGCCCTGCTTCCGTGACGAGGACGCCCGCGCCGACCGTTCGCCGGGCGAGTTCTACCAGCTCGACGTCGAGATGAGCTTCGTCGAGCAGGAGGACGTCTTCCAGCCGATCGAGAACCTGATGACCGAACTCTTCGAGGAGTTCGGAAACGGCCGGCACGTCACCTCGCCGTTCCCCCGCATCCCCTTCCGCGAGTCGATGCTCAAGTACGGCAACGACAAGCCGGACCTGCGCGCCCAGCTGGAGCTCGTCGACATCACGGACGTCTTCGAGGGCTCCGAGTTCAAGGCCTTCGCGGGCAAGCACGTGCGCGCGCTGCCGGTGCCGGACACCGCCTCGCAGCCGCGGAAGTTCTTCGACGGCCTCGGCGACTTCGCCGTCGAGCACGGCGCGAAGGGCCTTGCCTGGGTGCGCGTCGGCGAGGACGGTTCGCTGACCGGCCCGATCGCCAAGTTCCTCACCGAGGAGAACGTCAAGGTCCTCACCGAGCGTCTCTCGCTCGCGCCCGGCCACGCGATCTTCTTCGGCGCCGGCGACTTCGACGAGGTCTCCAAGATCATGGGCGCGGTCCGGGTCGAGGCCGCCAAGCGTGCCGGTCACTTCGAGGAGGGCGTCTTCCGGTTCTGCTGGATCGTCGACTTCCCGATGTACGAGAAGGACGAGGAGACCGGCAGGATCGACTTCTCGCACAACCCCTTCTCGATGCCGCAGGGCGGCCTCGAGGCCCTGCAGACCCAGGACCCGCTGGACATCCTGGGCTGGCAGTACGACATCGTCTGCAACGGCGTCGAGCTGTCCTCCGGCGCGATCCGGAACCACGAGCCCGAGATCATGTTCAAGGCCTTCGAGATCGCGGGCTACTCCAAGGAGACCGTCGAGCACGAGTTCTCCGGCATGCTCCGTGCCTTCCAGTTCGGCGCCCCGCCGCACGGCGGCATCGCCCCGGGTGTCGACCGCATCGTGATGCTGCTGGCCGACGAGCCGAACATCCGCGAGACGATCGCCTTCCCGCTCAACGGCAACGCGCAGGACCTGATGATGGGCGCGCCGACCGAGCTTGAGGAGGCGCGGCTGCGCGAGCTGAACATCGCGCTGCGCAAGCCGGTCGCCGACAAGGACAAGTAGCAGATACGCGCGAGGGGCCCCGACCGGAAGGTTCGGGGCCCCTCGCGCGTTCACAGGAACGCACAGCCCGCACCCACAGAGCCCCGGAACCGCAGGTTCCGGGGCTCTGTGGGCTTCAGTCCGAGCAGCAGGGGGCGGCGTGCCCCCCGTGCCGCTGGCGGGAGGCGCGTCGGCAGGGGCTGGTGAGCAGGATCTGGTGGACCAGCTGCTGGAAGGAGAGCAGGGCGGTCACGGGCGGAAGCGCGGCCACCGCCATCGGGATCGGCGACCTCGGCGCGTGGGCGACGCACAGACACATCGCGACGGCGGAGAAGAGCACCACCACGGCCCAGGAGTGTGCGGCGCGGCGGTCGTGCAGCGCGGCCCGCAGGATCGACAACGACGCCACCAGCCACGGCCCGTAGACCAGCAGCGGCCACCATCCGGCAAGCCCGTGGGCTTCGGGGGACGCCATGCGGCGCAGCGGATCGTAGGCGATCAGCCCGCTGAGCACGCTAAGCATGCCGACGATGGCCGCGGTCAGTGCCGCAATGATCAGGCTCAGCACCTTCACCCGCGGCGCCCGGATCCGGCGGACGCAGCGCACCAGCAAACTCGGACGCCGACGGGCACCACGCCTGCGGGGGAGGGGCGGGACGGACGGCACGGTGGGTGCGACGGGGTCGGGGGCCGCGGCCTTGAGAAGCTGGGTGAGATCGCTCTCGAAGTCCCAGTGGGTGTCCGGATGGACGTCCAGGCCGTCGGGGATGGTGGGGTCGAGTACGTCCGCGCCGAGGGCGTCCGACGGAAACTGATAGTGATACGGAGCCGTGCCCAACCCGTCGTCGGGACGGGGCCAATATCCGCTCATGCCCGCCTCATCGGCGCCGGGGCGGCGCCGAAACGCCGGGTGAAATCTGCCTGGATCTGCTCCAGGGCGCCAAAGAGGTCGTCGAGCAGATCTGAGCAGTCCGCGTATCCGGACGCGCGCGCGAAGCCCGGATCCCGCTCCTCGTAAAACTCTGCCACCGCTGTGTTCTGCGGGCTCATCGTCGCCATGCCCCTCCCAACGATGAAGAAATTCGTTGGATACGCCCAGCTTGAAGACAATGTCCGAATAATCATGCGTTTAACGCTTCTTCAGTTCAATTGTCGATGCGTTATACCTACGGGAAGTTGCGGTCCGGCGATGCGCTCCTCACCCTGGGTAGGGAGACGGGCGGCAGTCACGGCTTTGAGGGGTGCGCCGCGCCGATCGGCGGCGTCGCCGCGCCGCACCATTGTGATCCTCGTGCGTTTTCCGCGCCTCCGGTTCTGTGTCCTTGGCGACGCCTCGCGCATTCTCCTTCTGAAATGCAACGAATGATCGCATACATCCGATTTGATGTCGCCGGGACCGACGTCGCCCCGAACCCCGACCCAGGAGCAGCAGCACCTTCAGGCTCTCGAACCGAAAGGCCCGCACATGTCCCTCCGCACAGGACTGTTCCCGGCGGTCGCGCTGGCCGTCGCAGGTCTGCTGCTCACCGGCTGCGCGGGCGCCGGCGGCGAGGCGGCACCCGGGGCCGCGCGGAGATCCGCGGGGACCGCCGCCCTGCCGGGTGCTGCCGGGCACCTCGGCCCCCAGATGCAGATGGTCCGGTCGCAGGAGATCCCCTTTCTCGGGCCGCTGACCCGCGCCAAGATCTCCAAGGCGACCCAGCAGGCGGTCGTGGTGGTCGGCCAGGGACCCGACTCCAACCAGTCCGCCGCCACCCTCTACGAGCGCATCCCCGGCCTGGGCTGGAAAGCAGTCTCCGATCCCTGGCCGGCGCACAACGGCCTGCGCGGCTGGACCGACGACCACGAGGCCGCCGACCACCGCTCGCCGATCGGGGTCTTCGGCCTCACCGACGCGGGCGGCAAGCTGCCCGACCCGGGCACCAGGCTCCCCTACGACCAGGAAGCGGCCTTCGACGCGCCCGGCACCGGCTTCGAGGGCGAGCCGCTGAGAGGCTCCTTCGACCATGTGGTGGCCATCAACTACAACCGAGAGCCGGGTACCACCCCGCTGGACTGGACCCGGCCGCTCGGCGACGAGAAGGGCGGCGGGATCTGGATCCACGTCGACCACGGCGGGCCGACCCAGGGCTGCGTGGCGCTGAAGCTGGACCGGATGAAGGAGCTGCTGGTGTGGCTGGACCCGGCGAAGCGGCCGGTGGTCGTGATGGGCGACGCGGCGGCGCTGAGGCGATGAGCCGCTGAGCCTTTGAGCCGCTGAGGCCGAGCCGCCCCGTACGCAAGCGAAAGGGCCCGGGACCTGTGCAGGTCCCGGGCCCCTTCACCAAGGCACTAGTCCTTCTTCGGGTCCTCCAGGCGCGGGAACAGCACCGCGCCCTTCGTCACCGTGGCACCCGCCGGGAGCCTGCCCCACTCGCCCGCGTCCTGGATCCGCTGGTCCGCGAGGGCACCCAGCGGGGCCTCGGCGCCCAGCGAGTCCCACAGGGCCTGCGAGGTCTCGGGCATGACCGGGTTGAGGAGCACCGCGACGGCGCGCAGGGACTCGGCCGCCGTGTACAGGATCGTCGCGAGACGGGCCTGGCCCTGGGGCGAGTCGTCCTTGGCGACCTTCCACGGCTCCTGCTCCGTGATGTAGCCGTTGACCTGCTTCACGAAGTCGAAGACCGCCAGGATGCCGCCCTGGAAGTCCAGCTCCTCGCCGATCTTCCGGTCGGCCTCGGTGACCGCCCTGGCCAGACCCTCCTGGACCGCCTTCTCCGCCTCGCCGAACGCAGTCGCCTCCGGCAGCGCGCCGCCGAAGTACTTGCCGACCATCGCAGCGACACGGGACGCGAGGTTGCCATAGTCGTTTGCGAGCTCACTGGTGTACCGCGCGGTGAAGTCCTCCCAGGAGAACGAGCCGTCCTGGCCGAACGAGATCGCGCGCAGGAAGTACCAGCGGTACGCGTCCACGCCGAAGTGCGAGGTCAGGTCCTGCGGCTTGATGCCGGTCAGGTTCGACTTCGACATCTTCTCGCCGCCGACCATCAGCCAGCCGTTGCACGCGACCTTGCCGGGCACCGGCAGACCCTGCGCCATCAGCATCGCCGGCCAGATGATCGCGTGGAAGCGCAGGATGTCCTTGCCGATCAGGTGCACGTTCGCCGGGAAGGTCTCCTCGAACTTCGCCGGGTTCTCGTTGTAGCCGACGGCCGTCGCGTAGTTGAGCAGCGCGTCGATCCACACGTAGATCACGTGCTTCTCGTCCCAGGGCACCGGGATGCCCCAGTCGAAGGTCGAGCGCGAGATCGACAGGTCCTGCAGGCCCTGCTTGACGAAGTTCACGACCTCGTTGCGGGCGGACTCGGGCTGGATGAAGCCGGGGTTGGCCTCGTAGAACTCCAGCAGCTTCGATCCGTACTCGCTGAGCTTGAAGAAGTAGTTCTCCTCCTTGAGGATCTCCACCGGCTTCTTGTGGATCGGGCAGAGCTTCTGCCCGGCGAACTCGCCTTCGCCGTCCAGCAGGTCACCGGGGAGTTTGTACTCCTCGCAGCCCACGCAGTACGGGCCTTCGTACCCGCCCTTGTAGATCTCGTCCTTGTCGTACAGGTCCTGAACGAACTCCGCCACACGGTCCGTGTGCCGCTTCTCCGTCGTACGGATGAAGTCGTCGTTCGCGATGTTCAGATGCTCCCAGAGGGGCTTCCACGCCTCCTCGACGAGCTTGTCGCACCACTCCTGGGGCGTGACGTTGTTCGCCTCGGCAGTGCGCATGATCTTCTGACCGTGCTCGTCCGTGCCGGTGAGGTACCACACCTTCTCGCCACGCTGACGGTGCCAGCGTGTGAGCACGTCGCCTGCGACGGTCGTGTAGGCGTGGCCCAGGTGAGGAGCGTCGTTGACGTAGTAAATGGGGGTCGAGACGTAGTACGCCTTCGCCCCCTGCTTCTCGGATCCAGTGGCCGCCATGGTCGAAATCCTAACGGCCCGCGGTAGGTCCACTCACCTCGATAAGCGGCGCGGAGAGGTCTGCGAAACATCCCCTCCCCTAGGAAGGGCGCATCCTGGGAGGAGGGGCGGTGCAAGGGGAGCCAGGGGATCTGGGGGAGCTGGGGGACGACACGATGCGGGTACTGGTCGCCGAGGACGAGGAAATCCTGGCCGAGCTGGTCGCCACGGGGCTGCGGCGGGCCGGATTCGCCGTCGACACCGTCTACAGCGGGGACGCCGCGCTCGCGTATCTCGGGCTGCACGACTACGACGTCGTCGTCCTCGACCGCGATCTGCCGCGCGTCCACGGCGACGAGGTGGCGCGCGAGCTGGTCGCCTCCGCGTCCCGCACCCGGATCCTGATGCTGACCGCCTCCTCGTCCATGGAGGACCGGGTCGAGGGCCTCGACCTGGGGGCTGACGACTATCTGGGCAAGCCCTTCGAGTTCCCCGAGCTGGTCTCCCGGGTTCGGGCGCTGCGGCGGCGCAGCGCCCGGCCGGTGCCGCCGCTGCTGGAGCGGCACGGGGTACGGGTCGACACCGTGCGGCGCACGGCCGAGCGGGACGGGCGGGATCTCGATCTGTCACCGAAGGAGTTCTCCGTCCTGCAGATCCTGCTGGAGGCGGACGGGGCGACGGTCTCGGCGGAGGAGCTGCTGGAGCGGGCCTGGGACGCGCACACGGATCCGTTCACGGGCGCGGTGCGGGTCTGTATGAGCAAGCTGCGCGGCAAACTGGGGGAACCGGCGCTGATCCGTACGGTGCAGGGTGTGGGGTACGTCCTGTGAACCGTCACCGCATGGGCCCGGGTTCGACGATCCGGACGAGGATCGCGCTTGTCTACGGCGGGGTCTTCCTGGTGCTCGGCGCGGTGCTGCTTGGCATCGTCAATCTGCTCTCCCGCGCCGGTACGGAGACCGAGGTCGCCGCGATCAGGGCGCGTGTCGTTTCCGCGCTGCCGGTGGAGGACGTGCACGGCGTCACGGTCGTTCAGCTGACCGACAGCGTCCGGGACGCGGCGGGGCAGCAGATGCTGATCTGGTCGGTATTCGCCCTGCTGGGGACCGCACTGTGCGCGGTCGCGGTGGGCTGGTGGACGGCGGGGCGGGTGCTGCGGCCCGTACACGCGATGACGGCGAAGGCGCGGCGGCTGTCGGAGCGGACGCTGCACGAGAGGATCGCGGCGAGCGGTCCCGACGACGAGCTGAAGGAGCTCGGCGACACGCTGGACGCGCTGCTGGCGCGGCTGGAGAAGGCTTTCGACAGCCAGCGCCGGTTCATCGCTAACGCCTCGCACGAGTTGCGTACGCCGCTGGCGACGCAGCGTACGGCGATCCAGGTGGGGCTGGACGCGGACTGTTCGCCGGACGAACTGGCCGCTGTGAAGCGGGTGTTGCTCGACAACAACCGGCGCAGCGAGCGGC
Source organism: Streptomyces sp. NBC_00885 (assembly GCF_045207475.1). NCBI lineage: Bacteria > Bacillati > Actinomycetota > Actinomycetes > Kitasatosporales > Streptomycetaceae > Streptomyces > Streptomyces sp. NBC_00885. The sequence continues at coordinate 4,081,883 of NZ_CP108796.1, read as the reverse complement.
TCATCGAGGGTCTGCTCGTGCTCGCCAGGAGCGAGCGGGGGCTGGCCGAGCGGGAGGACGTCGACCTGGGCGAGCTCGTGGCGCAGGAGGCGGCGCGCCACGAGGTGAAGGCGGCGGCGACCGTGTCCGGAGGGGTCGTGCGCGGAAACCGGCTGCTGCTGGCGCAGCTGGTCGGGAACCTGGTGGCCAACGCGGTGGCGTACAACGTGCCGGACGGGACGGTCGACATCGGAGTCGAGTCCGGGCTGCTGACCGTGACGAACACGGGGCCGGTGGTGGCGGCGGCGGACATCCCGGCGCTGTTCGAGCCCTTCCGGCGGGGCGAGGGGCGGGACCGGATGGGTCCCGGGGCGGGGCTCGGCCTGTCGATCGTCCGCTCGATCGCCGAGGCCCACAGCGGCACGGTGACGGCCGAGCCCGGCCCTGCGGGCGGGCTCGCCGTCACCGTGTCGCTGCCGGTGGTGCCTTAGGGGCGCCAGGCCTCCAGAACACCGCTGAACAGCTCCGCGTCCGGGAGCTCGCGGGGTGCGGGCCCGGCGTGGAAGAACCCGGCGTTGCCAGCGCTCAGCTTGCGGAGGTAGTCGAAAGCCTTCGCGTCGTGCTCGCCGAACGCGACGAACTGCCAGAAGACGGGCTTGTCGGCCGCCTCCGACAGCGCGGCGGTGGCCGCGGTCTTCGACTCGGGCGCGCCGTCGGTCTGGAAGATCACCAGCGCGGGCAGGGTGGAGTCGGCCTTGGCGTGCAGGGCGAGGACCTCCTCGACGGCGAGGTGGTAGTTCGTACGGCCCATCCGGCCCAGGGAGTTGTGGAGCTCGTCGACGCGGCCCTGGTGCTCGGCGAGGGTCAGCTCACCGGTGCCGTCGATCTCGGTGGAGAAGAAGACGACGTTGACGGTCGCGTTCTCGTCGACGTGCGCGGCGAGGGCGAGGGCCTGCTCGCCGAGGTGCTGGGCGGAACCGTCCTTGTAGAACGGCCGCATGGACCCGGACCGGTCGAGCACGAGATACACCCGTGCGCGAACCCCGGTGAGCTGCTGCTTCTTGAGCGCGGCACCGGCGGCCTTGTAGTGGTCGACGAGCTGGGGCGCGAGGGCCTTGACCTGGGCGAGGGTGTGCGCGGGGGCCTGGGCGGCCGGCGGGGTGGTGGGCTCAGCGGGCTCTGCCGCGGCGACCGGCTCGTCGGCGGGGACCGCCTGGGCGACCTCGGTCGCGGCGGCGGTGACGGGCTCGTCGCTCTCGGCAGTGGCCGCACCTTCGGCGTCGGCCTGCGGCTCGGCGATCGCAACCGGCTCCGCCGGAGCGACTTCGGTATCGGTCGCAGCCGACACGGCGACCGGCTCGGGCTCGGCGTCTGTCTCTGCCTCGGGCTCTGTGGCCGTTTCGGCCGCGGCGACCGGCTCGGCGATGGCAACCGGCTCCGCCGGAGAAACTTCGGCGTCGGGGGCCGCGGGAGCGTTGTCGGCCTTGTCGGCCGGTGCCTCGTTCTGCGGCTCCGCCGTAGCGGTTTCGGCCGCGGTGACGGGTACGGACGCTTCGTCCTGGGCCGGGGTGACGTCATCGGCGTCGGCCTGCGTCTCGGTCACCGCAACCGGCTCCGCGGGAGCAGCCTCCGCCTCGGCGACCGGCTCGGGCTCGGCTTCTGCCTCGGGCTCTGTGGCCGTTTCGGCCTCGGCGACCGGCTCGGTCACCGCAACCGGCTCCGCCGGAGCGGCCTCCGGCCCAGCTTCGGCAGGAGCACCCTCCGCCTGGGCGACCAGCTCCGCCGGAGCAGCCTCGGGCTCCGCAGGCGTCACCTCTGCGTCCGGGGTCGCCGATTCGGTAACCGGCGCCGCAGGCTGCGCGGCCTCGGGCTCCGCAGGGGTCACCTCCGCGTCCGGGGTCGCCGATTCCGTAACCGGCGCCGCAGGCCGCGGCTTGGCCGGGTCGCCGGCCGCCTGGGCCGGGACCTTCGGGGTCGGGTTGTCGAACGCCGCCGAGACCAGGTCCGCCGCCGCCCTTTCCGCCGGGGACGGCGACGGGACCGTCGCGGTCGGCGGCTGCGAACGCTCGGTCTGGGGCGGGACGGAGGCTGCCGTCGACTCGTCTCGCTCCGAACGCTCGCGTCCGAACACCTTGCGCAGCAAGCTCCGAATGCCCATGGGCGAGGCCTTTCGCATGAGTTGAGTGCGGAGAATGTCCGCATGTGGCCGGAACGCTCCGCATCCTGACCACGGCGGACACGTAAGGTTAGCCGCCGCCCGTGGCGATCTCCGGCAGGGGCGGCCCTCAAGCGCACGCACATGTCAACCCCGCCTCAGCCGGGCCGCATTCATTCGCCGTTCACTTCCCGGCTGCCACATTGAGCACGTTTACCCCTAACGTCGCGGCGGAACATATTCCGACACCATGTCGGCGCGGGTGCGCCGGAGGAGGACGAAGTGCGCAAGCTGCTGCCGCTGTTGAACACGAACGCCCACGGGGGCGGACGTTCCGCTCTCACCTGCCGCTTTCGCTGCGGCGACGCCTGTTTCCATGAGGTACCGAACACCAGTGACAACGAGTACGTCGGCGATGTCATAGCCACCGCGCTGTCGCGGCGTTCGATGGTCCGCGCCGCCGCCGTCGTGACCGTCGCCGCTGCCACCGGTGCCGCGACCGTCATCGGCGCCGGTGGTGAGCAGGCCTCCGCCGCACCCGTCGGTGCCGCCGACCGTCTCGGCGACAGCCACGGCAGGACGGATGGCGCCCGCGGTCTCCGCTTCGCCGCCGTCGCGCCGAACAAGGACGACAAGGTCACCGTCCCCGACGGCTACTCGCAGAACGTCGTCATCCGCTGGGGCGAGCCGATCCTCCGCGGCGCCCCCGCGTTCGACGCCGACAAGCAGACCGCCGCGGCGCAGGCCGGCCAGTTCGGTTACAACAACGACTTCCTCTCGCTGCTCCCCCTCTACGGTGAGCGCGGCCGTCAGGTGCTCGTGGCCAACCACGAGTACACCGACGAAATCCTGATGTTCAAGGGGTACGACCCGGCCAACCCCACCCGCGAGCAGGTCGAGATCGCCTGGGCCGCGCACGGCCTCGGCGTCGTCGTGGTCGAGGAGGAGCGCCGGACGGGCAAGCTCAACGCGGTCACCCGTCACCAGCTCAACCGCCGTCTGACGGCGACGAGCGAGTTCAAGCTCACCGGCCCCGCCGCGGGCAGCGCCCTGGTGAAGACGTCCGCCGACCCGACGGGCACCAAGGTGCTCGGCACGCTCAACAACTGCTCGGGCGGCACCACCCCGTGGGGCACCACGCTCCACGGCGAGGAGAACTTCAACCAGTACTTCGCCAACGGCTCCAGCGCGACCGACAAGCGCTACGGCATCGGCGCGGCCGCCACCGAGCGCAAGTGGGAGCGTTTCGACAAGCGCTTCGACGTGGCGCAGGAGCCCAACGAGTCGCACCGCTTCGGCTGGGTCGTCGAGCTCGACCCGTACAACCCGGACTCCACGCCCCGCAAGCGCACCGCGCTCGGCCGCTTCAAGCACGAGGGTGCGCAGCCGCGGCTGACCGACGACGGCCGCCCGGTCATCTACATGGGCGACGACGAGCGCTTCGACTACTTCTACAAGTTCGTGTCGAGCAAGCGGATGAAGAAGGGCAGCACGCGTGCCGCCCGTGAGCACAACCTGACGCTCCTCGACGAGGGCACGCTGTACGTCGCCAAGCTGACCGGCGACTCCCCGGCGGCCGAGATCGACGGCACCGGGAAGCTGCCGAGCGACGGCGAGTTCGACGGTTCCGGCCAGTGGATTCCGCTGGCCACGGCGGGCACCGACGGCAACGTCTCGCACGTCGCCGGCATGAGTGCCGAGGAGGTGTTCGTCTTCACCCGCCTCGCCGGCGACAAGGTGGGCGCCACCAAGATGGACCGCCCGGAGGACATCGAGCCGAGCCCGCGCAGCGGCCGCGTCTACGTCGTCCTGACGAACAACACCGACCGCGGCAAGGCCGGCAAGGCCGGCGCGGACGAGGCCAACCCGCGCAACCTCAACAAGCACGGCCAGATCCTGGAGCTCGCCGAGCACTGGGACGACCCGACGTCCGACGGCTTCGCCTGGCGGCTCTTCCTGGTCGCGGGAGACCCGAACGACCCGGCCACGTACTTCGCGGGCTTCCCGAAGGACAAGGTCAGCCCCATCTCCTGCCCGGACAATGTCGCCTTCGACCCGCACGGCAACCTGTGGATCTCGACGGACGGCAACCAGCTCGGCTCGCACGACGGCCTGTTCGGCGTGGCGACCAAGGGCGAGCGCCGCGGTGAGCTCAAGCAGTTCCTGACGGTTCCGGCCGGTGCCGAGACCTGCGGTCCGCTCGTCCAGGACCGCCGGGTGCTCGTCGCGGTCCAGCACCCGGGTGAGATCGACGGCGCGTCCGTCGAGAAGCCCGCGAGCGTCTGGCCGGACGGACCGGGCAAGATCGTCCGCCCGGCGGTCGTCGCCGTCTGGCGCAAGGACGGCTGCGACATCGGCGTCTGACGCCTGTCACGAGGTGGCGCGCACCTGTGCGCGCCACCTCAGGAATTCCTCCGACGCGGGTCCCGTGTACGACCACGGGACCCGCGCCGCTTGCCGCCCGAGCAGCCCGAACAGCTGCCGGGCCTCGTCGGCCAGGCCCGCGTAACAGGCCGCGTGCGCCAGATAGTTGAGCTCGCCCACCTCCTCCGGAGCCGCCGGGCCCCGCCCGCGGCCGCCGATCCAGCGGTCCCAGGTGCGCCGTACCTCGGTCACCGCCAGCTCGTGGTGCCAGTGCCGGCCGAAGTCCCGTACCGGCGCGGGACCCGTCGCGCCCTCGGTGACATGGCGGTACTCCTCCACCCGGGCGATCTGCACCAGTACCGGCAGCGGCGACCCGGGCGGCGCCGCGCCCGCCGCGTCGCGGGCGAAGTCGTACATCCGGCCGTGGGTGCCGTGCCAGCGCGCCGAGTGGTAGCGCAGCAGCTGCACATGGCCCTCGATGTTGTGCGGGTCGCGCCGCCGCAACTCGTCCCACCAGCCGCGCAGTTCGCGCCGCGACACGCCCGTCTCGTACAGCCGGGCCACCGTCAGCAGCGACACCCACGGCATCGGGTCGTCCCGCTCGGCGTCGGCCGCGCGCAGGCAGGCCAGCACCGTCGCATCGAGCCGCTCCTGGTCCAGCGCGGCCCTGCGGCCGGACTCGATCGCCTGGTGGAAGACGCGTACGACCTCGGTCGCGGCCCGCAGCACCTCCGCGTCCGGGCTTCCGGGCTCCGCCGCCCGCCAGGCCTCCACCGCGGAGGAGCCGGCGGCCGCGTGCGCGAGGAGCCGCAGCCGGTGGGTGCGCAGCGGCCAGTCGGCGCCGGTGGCACGCAGCAGATCCCGTACGCCCTGCCAGCGGCCGATCACGATGTCGTGCACGGCGTCGGCGAGCGGCCGATCGCCGAAAGCGGGATCGAAGTCCGGGACGAAACCGTCACGTCGGCGGTGCGAGGCCATTCTCGGCACTCCCTCAGAAGTCCGTCGCCAGCGCCTGGTCGGCGTAGTCGGTGTGCTGCGAGGCGGAGTTGGCGTACCGCTCCTCGGCGGCGATGGCCCGCGTCGCGTCCAGTCTGGCGGGTCGGTAGTACGAACTCCCCTGCCGCCAGTAGTGGATCAGCGGCACGAGACCGGCGACGAGACCGCCGATGCCGATCGCGATCGAGGCCGCGCTCAGCCTGCTCAGTGCCTCGATGAGAATCCAGAGCATGAACAGCGCCCCGAGCAGCGGCCACGCTCCGCCGAGGACGAAGTCCCGTACGGAGGTGAGCAGGGTCTTGCGGTACGCGACGACGGCGGCGATGCCGGCGAGGCCGTAGTAGAACGCGATCTGCAGGCCGATCGCGGAGACCGCGGCGGAGAGCACGTCGCCGACCGAGCCGAGCGCGGTGGAGGCGACGAACATCGCGAGCGCCACCGCCCCGACGACGGCGACCGCGACCCAGGGGGTGTTCCAGCGACGGTGCACGGTGCCGAGCGCGGCGGGCATCGTACGGTCGCGGCCCATCGCGAACAGCGAGCGCGTCACCTGGATCAGGGTGGTCTCCAGGGTGGCGACGGTGGACAGCAGCACCGCCACGACCAGCAGTTTGCCGCCGACGCCCGGCCAGATCGCGTCCCCGAGCGCGCCCAGCACATTGGCGCCGCCCGCCCGGATGTCCTCGCTGGTCAGGATCATGTTCACGGCGATGGTGAACGCCTCGAAGAGAAGGAAGACGACACCGAGACCGACGAGCGAGGCGAGTCCGGCCGTGCGGCGGCTGTCGCGGGTCTCCTCGCTGAGATTGCTGGTGACGTCCCAGCCCCAGTAGTAGAAGGCGGCGACGAGCGCGCCGGAGGCGAAGCCCGCCGGTCCGTCGAAGTGCGAGAAGCCCAGCCAGGACCAGTCGAAGGCGGCGGCGTAGCCGTTGTGCAGCAGCGCGGCCACGACGAAGAACAGCAGGATCGCCAGCTCCACGCCGGACATCAGCAGCTGCGCGCGCACGGTCAGCCGCGCTCCGCCGGCGACGACGAGCAGCATCGCCAGGAACCAGGCGGCGCCGGTGGCCGTCGCGAGCGCGGTGTTCTGGGCGAGGTCCGGGTCGAAGAGCGCGAGGGTCATGGCACCGGCGGGCAGCGATCCGGCGACCATGAAGATCGTCGCGGACACGACGAGGGCCCAGCCGGACAGAAAGCCGAGGAAGGGGTGGACGGTCCGGCCCACCCAGGAGTAGCTGGCGCCCGCGTTGACGTCGATCCTGCCGAGCCTGCCGAAGGCAAGGACGATGCCGAGCATGGGTATCGCGCAGTAGAGCAGCGCGGCGGGTCCCGCGAGACCGACGGAGGCGACGAGTACGGCGGTGGTGGCCGCGATCGAGTAGGCGGGGGCACTGCCCGCGACGGCCATCACGATCGTGTCGAAGGTGCCGAGGACATTGGGCTGAAGCCCTCTGCCGGAGTGGGTGCGCATGGGACTCTCCGAATGCCCTGGTGATGCCTGGTGCCGGATGTGCTTGTGTCACACGACATGTGTCGGCACGTCAGAAACGAATGCCCGCTGCAGAGTGAAGGCCCGCGAGAAGGCCTCCGTGAAGGGAGAACGTGCGCATCGTAGTCGGATGCGTGCGCTGGGGTGAGGGGGTGGGGGCCGGCGCGGTGGGCGCCGGAGGTCATTGCCGGTGCGGGTGGCGCGGGCGGACTCGTACAGTCGGTATATGACTGCAGACGTTTCGGACGAGGGAACGGTACGGGTCGACACCTGGATCTGGTCGGTCCGCCTCACAAAGACCCGCTCGCAGGCCGCCTCGGCCTGCCGGGCCGGACATGTCCGGGTGAACGGCGACCGGGTCAAGCCCGCGCATGCGGTGCGCTCGGGGGACGAGGTGCGGGTCTTCCACGCCGGGCGGGAGCGGGTGGTGGTCGTCTCGAAGACCGTCCGCAAGAGGGTGGGCCCGCCGGTGGCGGTCCAGTGCTACGTGGACAACAGCCCGCCGCCCCCGCCGAGGGAATTCGTGGCTCCGGTGGCGATCCGGGACAGGGGCGCGGGGCGCCCGACGAAGAGGGACCGGCGAGAGATGGAACGCCTGCAGGGGGGTGGGGGCGGCGCGGTGCGCTGACGTTTGGGCGGGTGCGGCTCTGGGCGGTCGGGGGGCACGGTGCCGTGGGGGGTGCGGGTGGGCCGCTGCGCGGGGCCTTTTCCCCTCCCCGCCCCTTCCCGAACCGGGGCTCCGCCCCGGACCCCAGAGGGTTGGTGGGGGCTGACGCCCCACACCCCTTGCGGCAGCTTCGCGCCGACCGGTGGACCCGGGCCTACCGTTCCGGTGGGGAGGGGCCGTGCAGGGTCGTCCCCACAGGCGATTGGCGGCCAACGCCGGGTGCCCTTACGAACGCCTCATCGCCGCCGACGCCGAGGAGTCGAGCCCGACGGGGCTTGTGCCGGGTTCGTGGGTGCCGTGGGCCAGGGGGCGTTGGTGGTTGCTGCCCGGTGGTGGGTTTCGCGGGCGAACCCCCGCGCATCAGCCCCTCGGCCTGAGGAGGGGCCGCGAAGGGGGCCCCGTCACCCCGAACCCCCCGGCGACGCGATCGCCCTCGCCGCCTTCACCTCCTGCCGCAGCGCCCCCAGCACCCCCTCCTCGCCCCCCTCCAGCTCCGCCTCGACCTCCACCAGCACCTCACTCGCCCGCACGCCCTCCGCCAGCTCCCGCAGCTGCTGCTCGATCTCCGCCACCTCCGCCCGCGCCGGCGGCTCCGCCCCGTGGTTCACGCGCACCCGCGCCGCCGTCGTCGCGTCCACGATGCGTTCGACGGCGACGACCAGCGGCCACCAGGCCGCCGCCCGCGCCCCCGTCGGCGGTGGTTCCGTCAGGGCGCGCTGGAATTCCGTGCGGACGGAGGACAGGTCGCGGTAGATCCGCCGGCGGCGGCGCACCCGTTCCGCCTGGTCCGCCGCCGACTCGGACCCGAAGGCGTACGCCACGTACCCCGCCGTGTCCTCCACCGCCGCCGCGAGCCGGTCGCCGATGCGGGTGTGCCAGCTTTCGGGCCAGAGCAGATAACCCGCGACGAGCGCGATCGCGCAGCCTATGAGGCTGTCGACCAGGCGCGGGAGGACCAGGTCGAAGCCCTGGTGGTTGAGGAAGTCGGAGAGCAGCAGGATGACGGGGGTGATGGCCGCCGTCTGGAAGGCGTAGCCCTTCGCGGAGAAGGCCGGGACGAGCGCCGCGAGGACCATCATGACCGGCACGTCCCACCAGCCGCGCGGCACTTGGGAGAGCACGGCCGCCGCGACGACCAGACCCCCCGCGGTGCCGAGCGCGCGCAGGACGGCGCGGGAGAAGACCGAGCCGAAGTCCGGTTTGAGTACGAAGGTGACGGTGAGGGCGACCCAGTACGAGCGCGGCACGGGCACCAGCGAGACCAGGGCCTGGGCGAGGCCGATGCACAGGGCGAGCCGCAGGCCGTAGCGCCAGGACGGCTCGGAGAACAGGAGGTCGCGGGCCGTGCGGCGGGCGCGGATGCGCAGGGCCGCGGGCCTGCCGAGCCGGTCGTCGACGTTGTAGGGGTCGGGGTCCGCCTCGTGGACGACGACCGCGGCGTGCCGCAGCGCGGCTTCGACGGCGCGGTCGGCGGGGCCTTCCGGCTCGGGCAGCTCCAGCCGGGGCGCCTCGCCCCGGCCCTGGTCGACCGCGTCCGCCAAGTCCCGTACGGCCGCGGCGATTTCGGGCTGCCGCGAGGCCCGCCCGTACAAGTGCGCCGCTGCCGCCGCTTCGACGAGCGGGATCAGCACGTTGAGCTGCGCGAGCAGCCGTACGAGCGGGCTGCTCCGCCCGTGGTCGCGGGCCCGCCGGGCGAGGATCAGGTCGTAGGAGGTGTTGAGGGACTCGGTGACGGCCTGGCGTTTCTCGTCGTATTCCGCCGTGCCCGCCGCATCGAGGAGATCGGCCACCGAGCGGTACGTGGCGGCGACCGCCGTCCGCTCCGGCATGCGTCCGCGCAACGGCCAGGCCAGCAGCGACAGTACGAGGACGAACAGACCGCCGAGCGTGAGCAGCACCGGGGCCTTCCACCAGGGCCCCGGCATCGGCAGCCCCGCGCCCACCACCGCGTTGAGCAGGAGCAGCAGCCCGGACACGGAGGCCACCGCGCCGATCGACGAGATCATTCCGGAGACCAGCGCGACGAAGGTCAGCGCGGCGACCGCGAGCCAGCCCTGTCCGTAGACGAGCGTGCCGAGCGTGACGCCGACCGCACCGAAGAGCTGCGGTACGGCGATATTGAAGATCCGCATCCGGTACGCGTCGGCGGTGTCGCCGATGACGCCCGACAGGGCGCCCATCGACACCAGCGCGCCGTACATGGGCTGCCCGATCGCGAGCCCGACGGCGAGCGGCGCGGCGAGCGCGACGGAGGCACGGGTGACGGCGGCCCAGGGCACGGGCGCCGACTGCGGCAGCAGGCTCTTGAGCAGCCACTCGGGTGGGGACAGGCGCCCCGTCGGCGCCGCTGATCCGGAGGATCCCGTGGAAGTCCCGCCCTTGTCTTCACCCATGGTCATCAAAAGACCTCGAAGTGGGCGGCCTGCGCAACTCCCCTGCGCAACTCCCCTGCGCAACTCCCCTGCGCAACTCCCCTGCGCAACTCCCCTGCGCTGCTCCCCTGAGGGAAGGCGGGCGGTCAGCCCAGGTAGCCCTCCACCTCGTCGGCGGGCTGCACCCTCGCCGTGTCCGGGTCCTCCCCGAACTCCGCCTTGGCGCGGCGCCGGCGCAGCAGGTCCCAGCACTGGTCGAGCTGGACCTCGAGGTCGCGCAGCCGCGCCTGCTGGCCGGAGTCGAGGCCGTGCTCCTCGGACGTGCGCGCCCGCAGGGCGCGTTCCTCGGCGACGAGTTCGCTGATGCTGCCGAGTATCTGGTCGTTGTCCATGGCTCCTGCTCTCAGAGTACGAAGACCGTCTTGCCGCGTGCCCCGCCCGCACGGGACTGCGCGAGCGCGTCCGGCGCCCTCTCCAGGGGGAGTTCGGCGTCCACGGGCGCCGTCAGTGAGCCGTCGGCGGCGGCCGCGGCCAGGGTGTCCAGCAGGGCGGCGGAGGGGTGCTGCTGGAAGTCGATGCCCTCGACGCCGGCCGGAAGCCGGGCTTCGCCCGCCACGCCGCGGGTGGTCAGCGCGCGGCCGCCGGCGTGCACGAGGGCGGCGTTGGCCGCGAAGGAGGACGCGTCGGCCGACACCAGGTCGACCAGCGCATCGACGCCGTCCGGGCAGGCTTCCCGTACCGCGGCCGGAAGATCGCGGGAGGTGCTGTCGATGGTCGCCGCCGCGCCGAGCGCGGACATCCGGCCGTGCTCGTCGCCGCGTACGGCCGCCAGGACCTGGACGCCACGGGCCGCGGCGAGTTGGGTCAGGAACGTGCCGACGCCGCCCGCGGCGCCGATGAGCAGCAGGGACTGCCCGGCGCCCACCCTCGCCGCGTCCAGCACCTGCGCGGCGGTCATCCCGGCTGTGGGGAGCACGGCCGCCGTTTTCAGCGGGAGGCCGTCGGGGACGAAGGAGATGGCCGCGTCCTGCGGCATGACCACGTACTCGGCGTACGTACCGGTGCCGACCGGCGGCCTGGTCGCCTGGCCGAAGACCGCGTCACCCACCCGGAAGCGGCTGTCGCCGGGGCCGACCACATCCACCCTGCCGGCGAAGTCCGAGCCGATGACCAGCGGGAAGACATGCGGGACCCGGCCGGCGAGCGCTCCGTCGGCGGCTTTCCAGTCGAAGGGGTTCAGAGCCGCGTACGCGATCTTCACCAGCACCTCGCCCTCGCCGGGCTCCGGCTTGGGCACCTGGATCAGCTCGGCCTCGGCCTTGAACGCCCTGACCGCGACAGCGCGCATCCGCAACGCCTCCTGACGAACGGCCCCCCGCTGACGGACGGCCCCCGCGTCTCACCGACACTTCCACGACCCCACTCTTACGCGGGCACGCACTCAGCGCACGTCGTGCAGTTCGAGCCCGACGAGCAGCGCGCGGTGATCGGTGTCCGCCAGGTCCAGGAAGCGTGCCGAGCGGACTGAGAAGTCCTCGCTGACAAGCACATGGTCGATCTGCGCGCCCAGCGGGCGGGGGACCGCGGCGGGCCAGGAAGGGGTGCGGTCCGCGCCCACGAGGGTGGCGCTGTCGCGCAGCTGACCGGCGTCGAGGATGTGGCGGAAGGCGGCGTGGTCCTGGGTGGCGTTGAAGTCGCCCGCCACCAGCGTCGCCTCGCCCTTCACCCCGCTCGCGTACGAACGCACCCGGCCGAGTTCGCGGCGCCAGTCGCCGACGATGCCGGGCATGGGCGGCAGGGGGTGCGCGAGCTGCACATTCACCGGGTGCCCGGCGACGACGGCGACCGAGCCGGGCATCGCGAGCTCGCCGTCGATCCCCGGCGCCGCGCGCAGCGGATACTTGCTGAGGATCGCCGATCCGGAGGCCGAGTCGCCCTCGACCACATTGCGGTACGGGTAGTCGGTCCGCGAGACCCGGGATGCGAGCGCGTCCAAGCAGGTGCGCGAGCATTCCTCGACGAAGACCAGGTCGGGCTTCTCACGGCGGATGGCGGCCAGCAGCCCCTCGGTGGCGTTCCCGAACTTGATGTTCGATGTGAGCACCGTGACGCGGGCGACGACACGCCCCGGCGGATCGTCGGTCAGCCCGGTGTCGTACGGCCTGACGAACCACCCCGTGACGGCGAGTACGGCAGCCGCCCAGATCATGCCGGTGCGCCAGCGCGCGAGCAGGGCGAGCAGCAGCCCGGCTCCCGCGGGCAGCAGCAGCCAGGGCAGGAAGGCGAGCAGCTGGGGGACGGGCGTGATCCCGTCGGTGTCCGCGACGCGGCAGCCCACGACCACGCTGGGAGCGAGGAGCAGCAGGCCCGCGAGCCAGGCACCGGCGCGCCGTCCGTCCGAGGGGGCCAAGGGCGCGTCCGCCGCGTCCGGGGCCGCCGCCGGGATGGCGCTGTTCACAACCGGCCTCCGAGCCGCGGGATGGTCAGTCCTCCTTCGGAGCATACGGGCGCAGGGCGTCGATCAGCAGCTCCACCCCGAAGGTGAACTCCGCATCGTGATCGATCACCGCGAGCTTCGGCGCGAGTTTCGCCACCGCCGGGAAGCCCGAATTCGCGAGCTGCTCCGTGCGCTCCCGTACCGCCGACTCGTCCTCCCCCTTCACCGAGGGCGAATGGAACTCCCGGAGCAGGGAGCCGACTTGGAAGGCGATGAGCAGCCGCAGGGCGTGCACGGCGTCGGCCTCGTCGAAGCCGTGGTCGAGCAGGACGGCGAGGGAGCAGTTGATGGTGGGGAGTGCACTGGGGGAGGACAGCTGGCGGGTGAGGACGAGCTCGCAGGCGCGCGGGTGGCGCAGGGACGCCTGCCGGAACGCGTGCGCGACCGAACGGATGCCGTCCTCCCAGCCGCCGCCGGAGCGGCGGGAGAGCTGCATGTCATGGGTGATGAACTCGGTGACTCCGTCGAGGACGTCAGCCTTGCTGTCGACATGGTTGTAGAGCGACATGGCCTGGACACCGAGGGTGGTGGCGATCCGGCGCATGGAGAGCGCGTCCACACCCTCGTCGTCGATGATCCTCAGCGCGGCCTCGACGATCCGCTCGCGCGACAGCGGCTCGCGGGGTTCCCGCTCATCGCCAGGGGCGGATGTGCTGCGCTCCGTGGGGTGTTGACGGGATCTTCCGTCAGACATCGGGGGGCTCCTGGGTGGGTTTCGCGGACTCGTGCCCTACTCCTTGACGACTTACAGCGTAAGTGCTTCTCTCGGTCCCGTACTTACGGCGTAAGTACGGAATGGACTGGCCTGGAGGGCCCGGAAGATGAGCAAGGAAGCGCGCGAGGCATTCGTTCTCGCGCACATGGCGAGCGGCAACCGGCACGCGTACGACGACACCCGGATGACCTTCGGTCACCCCCGGTACGAGATCGTCGCCAGGGGTCAGGTCTTCGACGGGCCCACGGAGGCGGCGGCCGGTTCCTACGAGGCGACCCGCTCGGCCTTGCCCGGCCGACGCGATGAACTGGTCTGCGAGCGCGTCCACTTCGGCCCCGCGACCGTCCCCGCCCGGCTCGGCCTCGTGCCGTCCCTCCAACTCCCCGCGTAAGCCGGAGGCGCGCACGCATGTCTGTGCCCACCGTCCACCATCTCGACTGCGCCCCGATGCATCCGGTCGGCGGCGCCCCGCTGGTCGCCCACTGCCTGCTCGTGGAGACCGGCAGCAGCCTTGTCCTCGTCGACACGGGCCTCGGCACGGCGGATGTCGCCGACCCGCGGCGGCTCGGCACGTTCTTCCGGCGGACCGTGCGGCCCGAACTGGCCATGGCGCACACGGCGTACCACCAGATACGGGCGCTCGGATACGACCCGCGCGACGTGCAGGACATCGTGCTCACGCATCTCGACCTCGACCACGCGGGCGGTCTCGCGGACTTCCCCGACGCGCGAGTGCATGTGATGGCCGACGAGTACCGCGCGGCGATGCGCCGCGACACGCGCCGCGACGCCGGCCGCTACGTCACCGCGCAGTGGATCCACGGCCCGCACTGGACCGTCCACGACACGGCGGACTCCAACTGGCACGGGTTCGCGGCGTCCCGTGTCCTGCGCTTCCCGGACGTCCTGATGGTCCCGCTGCCGGGGCACACGCGGGGCCACTGCGCGGTGGCGGTGCAGCAGCCGGACCGCTGGCTGCTGCACGCGGGCGACGCGTACTTCTTCCACGGCGAGATGGACCTGCGCAGGCCGCGCTGCCCCCGCCCGCTGGCGCTGCACCAGCGTCTGGTGGCGGAGAACCACGGCCAGCGCCTGACGCAGCTGGAACGCCTGAGGGAGTTGCGCAGGGCGGACCCGAGGCTGATCCGGATCTTCTCCTCGCACGATGCGCAGGAGTTCGCGACGCTGAGCACGGAGAGTTTCGGCCACGTGAGGTGACGGTCCGGGGCGCGCGCAACGGGCGCATCCGCACTGGCAGAAGAGGCTTGGGGCCATGCGTGCCCCATTCTCAGTGTCCGGTCCGGTAGGTCTCGCGGGCGGGCCGCTACCCCTGGAGGGCCGGTTCCCACCTTGCCGTCTCGGAGGATGCTCAGTCGAGACAGAACTCGTTGCCCTCGATGTCCTGCATCGCGATGCAGGACTCGTTGTGGTCATCGGCAAGCAGCAGTTGCACCCGTGTCGCGCCGAGCGCGACCAGTCGTGCGCACTCGGCTTCGAGCGTGGCGAGGCGCTCTTCACCCACGAGCCCAGTGCCGACTCGCACGTCAAGATGGAGCCGATTCTTGACGACCCTCCCTTCTGGGACGCGCTGGAAGTACAGTCGCGGGCCCACGCCCGAGGGATCACTGCAGGCGAATGCTGAGCCCTGGCGCTCGGGCGGCAGAGAGCGATCGAATTCGTCCCACGTGGCAAACCCCTCCGGGGGCGGCGGTACGACGTACCCCAACACCTCGCACCAAAAGCGAGCGACGCGCTCAGGTTCTGCGCAGTCGAAGGTGACTTGGAACTGCTTGATCGATGACATCGGCGCACGATAGCAGGGGGATTCTGCAAGCCGGTCGGCCATGCTCACGGCCCCGCCGTGCGTCTGAGACCGGGGTTGGCAACCCCAGGGTGGACACAGCCCTGGCTGGGGTCGGAACACAAACGGATCGTTGAGGGCACCGCGCGGCGCCACGGCGGCGACGCCGCAGCCCACGCCCACGATCCGCACACCTCGTAGCCGTCCCACCCCATGCAGGAGTCCCCATGTCTCCCCAAACGTCCCTGGAGAGCAGCACCGGTGCCGGTCAGGGCACCGACCACGTCCGTGTCGCCGTCGTCACCGGTGGCTCGCGCGGTATCGGCCGCGAGGCGGTGAGCCGGCTGGCCGCCGACGGATTCGCCGTCGTCGTCGGGTTCGCGGGCAACCGTGACCTGGCCGAGGCGGCCGTCAAGGACGTCACCGCGGCCGGTGGCCGGGCGGTCGCCGTCCAGGCCGACGTCGCCGACGAGCACGCCGTGGCCGCGCTGTTCGCCACCGCCGAGTCCGAGTACGGCGGCGTCGACATCGTCGTCCACGCCGCCGGCCGGGCGTACCTGTCCTCCATCGCCGAGCTGGATCTGGCCGAGCTGGACGCGGTGCACCGCACCAACATCCGCGGGACGTTCGTCGTCGCCCAGCAGGCCGCCCGCACGGTCCGCGAGGGAGGGGCCGTCATCACCTTCTCCACGTCGGTGGTGGGCCTGGCCTTCCCCAAATACGGTCCCTACAGCGCCAGCAAGGGCGCTGTGGAGGCCCTCACGCTGATCCTCGCCCGCGAGCTGCGCGGCCGGGACATCACCGTGAACGCCGTCGCCCCCGGCCCCACCGCCACCGAGCTCTTCTTCGAGGGCAAGGACGAGGAGACCATCGCCCGCCTCGCCGCCCAGCCCCCGCTGGAGCGGCTCGGCACCCCCGCCGACATCGCCGAGGTCGTCGCCTTCCTCGCCTCCCCCGCCGGCCACTGGGTCAACGGCCAGGTCATCCGCGCCAACGGCGGCATCATCTGACCCGCCCCGGCGCCGTCCACGGACAACCTGCTCACCGCAGGCAGCTCCCTGTAACCCCCGATAGAGAGAGAACAACCATGCCGTTCGCGAATTTCAAGGTCCCCGCCGGCACCCTCGACGAGAAGCAGAAGGAGGAGATCGTCACCCGTACCACCGAGCTGTACGTCGAGATCTACGGCGAGCGGGCGCGCGCCAACACCATGGTCCTGGTCGAGGAGGTCACCGACGGCGGCTGGGGCATCGGCGGCAGCGTCCTGACCCTCGCCATGCTCCAGCAGAGCCCGGAGGACTGACGACCGCACCGGCCCGCTCGACCAAGCGCGGCCCGACACCCCTCGCTCGTCCGTCGGCCGAGCCTGTCGCCGGACTTGCCAGGCGGTGGGCGCGGGTGTGCCCTGAAAGGAGGACGCGGGGGAACGAGAGGGAAGGAGCTCTCCGCCATGGCCGCACACGCAGCGGTGCCCGCACGGCACCACGGTTCTCTCGGCTGGGCGATGCCCGTCAGTCTGGGCCTCGCCTACGGCACCTACGTGCTGTTCATCCGCCACGCCTGGGGTGACGTCACCTGGGGCGATGTCCTTTACGCCTTCGTCGCCGGCGTGATTCTCGCGGCGCTGGCGTTCGTTCTGGGCCGGACCCAGCATCTGCTGCCGCGTGAGCTGCGCGCCGGGGCGTACGGGGCGCTGTGCGGCGTGGCCATTGGCTTCCTGTACAGCCTGACCGGGGAGAGCGTGCTGAGTTCCGTCGGGATAGGGGCCATCTTCGGCGCGGTGATGCTGGCCGTCTCCTTCTACCTCTTCTATATGAGAGAGGACTAGACGGTGCCCCTGCAGGGGCTCTGACCTGCGGTTCTCCATGTGGCGCGCGGCCGCCGGACCCGATCCGGCGGCCGCGCACCGCTCTCGCCGTCACCCGCGGGACGGTGACGGCTTACGCGATACGGGCCGCAGGCACCTGCGCACGCGCGCCGACGCTGCCGGTCATCAGGCCCGCGAGCTCGCCGCCCGCGCGTTCGATGCGCTGCGGAAGGGTGTCGGTGAGGGCGTCGCCCGTCCCGCCCCAGTCCTCCGATGCCGCGTACACCGCTGTCGGCACGACCAGCGCCCGCAGATGGGCGAACAGCGGTCGCAGCGCGTGCTCCAGCACCAGCGAGTGCCGTGCCGTTCCACCAGTCGCCGCGATCAGCACCGGCTTCCCGGTGAGCGCGTCGGGCTCGATCAGGTCGAAGAACGACTTGAACAGACCGCTGTACGAGGCCGCGAACACCGGCGTCACCGCGATCAGCCCGTCCGCCTCCGTCACCGCCTCGATGGCCTCGGCGAGCGCGGGCGCCGGGAACCCGGTCACCAGATTGTTGGCGATCGGCACGGCCAACTCACGCAGCTCGACGACGCGCACCTGCACATCGACGTCCTGCTCGCCGAGCCCGCCGCGTACGGACTGAGTCAGCCGGTCGGCCAGCAGCCGGGTCGACGACGGCACGCTCAGCCCGGCCGACACGGCGACCAGCTTCAGCGTTGTCATGGGTCAGGCCTCCTTCGTGGCTACGGCGACGGCTGGGTGCAGCGGCGCGGTCTGAGGCACACCCGCCGGCCGCAGGTTCGCGAACTCCTTGCGCAGCACCGGTACGACCTCCTCACCGAGGATGTCGAGCTGCTCCAGGACCGTCTTCAGCGGCAGTCCCGCGTGGTCCATCAGGAACAGCTGGCGCTGGTAGTCGCCCACGGCCTCACGGAAGCCGAGCGTGCGCTCGATGACTTCCTGCGGGGAGCCGACGGTCAGCGGGGTCTGCTCGGTGAAGTCCTCGAGCGAGGGCCCGTGCCCGTAGACCGGTGCGTTGTCGAAGTAGGGCCGGAACTCGGCCACCGCGTCCTGGGAGTTCTTGCGCATGAAGACCTGTCCGCCGAGACCGACGATGGCCTGCTCGGGGGTGCCGTGGCCGTAGTGCGCGTAACGCTTGCGGTAGAGCTCGACCATCTTCCTGGTGTGCTCCATCGGCCAGAAGATGTTGTTGTGGAAGAAGCCGTCGCCGTAGTACGCGGCCTGCTCGGCGATCTCGGGAGAACGGATGGAGCCGTGCCAGACGAACGGCGGGACGCCGTCCAGCGGGCGCGGCGTCGCGGTGAAGCTCTGCAGCGGCGTACGGAACTTGCCCTCCCAGTCCACGACGTCCTCGCGCCACAGCTTGTGCAGCAGGGCGTAGTTCTCCATGGCGAGCGGGATGCCGTGACGGATGTCCTGCCCGAACCACGGATAGACCGGCCCGGTGTTGCCGCGGCCCATCATCAGGTCGACCCGGCCGTCGGCCAGGTGCTGGAGCATCGCGTAGTCCTCGGCGATCTTCACCGGGTCGTTGGTGGTGATCAGCGTCGTGGAGGTGGACAGGATGAGGTTCTCGGTGCGGGCGGCGATGTGCCCGAGCAGGGTGGTGGGCGAGGAGGGCACGAAGGGCGGGTTGTGATGCTCACCGGTCGCGAAGACGTCGAGTCCGACCTCTTCGGCCTTCAGCGCGATGGCGACCATCGCCTTGATCCGCTCGTGCTCGGTCGGCGCGGTGCCGTTGGTCGGATCGGTGGTCACATCGCCGACGGTGAAGATCCCGAACTGCATCGTGTTCGCCTCCAGGGGTCCAGTTGGTTGAATCTTAAACTGCCAGCTGGAACGGAGGAGGGGTTTCGTCTATTCCGCCGCCCGTACTCTGGAGCGACGGAGTGTCGGAGCGACTGACGCAACGGTGACGCGAGGAGCGACGGGTGAGCGAGAGCGAGAGCTGGAAGGAGCGGGGGGTTGCGCTGCGGGTCTTCGTGTACATCTTCGCGACGCATCTGTTCGCCGGGTTCGTGTACCTGCTGTTCTACGTGGGGGAGCACGCGCAGAAGTAAGCGGACCCGCCCCGCCCCGCCCGTCCCGCTCAGCCCCGCCCCGCCGCCTCCGTCGCCGTCGCGAACAGCTGGCGGAATGCGTCCGCCGACTCCGAGCCCGAGCGGCCGAACGGTGCGTCGAAGTCCCAGACCAGGAAGAGCAGGAACGCGATCAGCGCGCTGAAGAGACCGGCCATCAGCAGCTCCCTCGGCGTGCGGCCGATCTGCAGCGTGAAGATCAGGCCGACCGTCACCAACGCCCCGGTGATCAGGCCGAACCACACCACACCCGGAAGCGTCGCCCCGGCGTTCTCCGCGCGGGCGTTGCGCGCGTCGTCCGCGATCGCGATCTGGTCGAGCAGCGGCTGGTAGGCCTGCGCCTCCAGTTCGCCCTCGGGCGCCCTCTCCGCGATGTCGGTACGGACCGCCGCGAGCAACTCCGAGCCCCGGTCGGGCAGTTCGCTGTGGTCGACCATCCTCGGCCATTCCACCTGGACGACATGAGTGACATACCGGTTGATGTCCGCATGCAGCTTCTCCCGGACATCGGCCGGATAGACCTGGGCCCGCTGGGACGCCTCGTGCAGGGCCTGCGCCTCGCGCCGCACATCGTCCTGCGCGGCACTCCGCGCCTCCCACACGCCCGCGATGGCCAGCCCGAGCACGATCGCGTACACGACGCCGACCATCATCGTCATGTATTCGAGGACGTCGGGTGTCTCGCTGCCGTCCTCCTCGGCCACCCCCGCCCTGCTCAGCCGGTACTGCCTGAACAGCACGATGACGAGGACGAAGGCGCACGCGGCGGCCATCGCGAGGACCAGGACCAGCCATTCCGACATGACAGTTCTCCGGAGGGTGTGTGGGGAGCCGGGGAGGGACGGTGGTTCAGGAGCGGCCGCGCCCGGAGGAGGCGGACCGTGAGCGGGGCCGCAGCGCTGCGGCCGCCAGGACTGCCGGTGTGGTCGTCACCAGCATCAGGACCGTGAGCGGGGTCCCGGTGGCGGCCGGTTTCCCGGCCGCCCGGCGGTAGTTGCGTACGGCGTGGACGGGTGGCCGCGCTGCGGGCTTCACCCCGGGAGCCGGAGCCGGAGAGGGAGGCGGATCCGCGACGGGTGCCTTCGAGGGGGAGGGCTCCGGGGGCACGGGCGAGGGCGGCTCCGGATCGGGCGGCGACGGCGGCGGGGGCAACGGGTCCGCCGGAGTGCTGGGCGGTGCCGGAGTCGACGGCACGGGCCGCGGGGGCGTGGGCGCGGGGGCAGGTGTCGGTGCAGGTCTGGGCGCCGGGGTGCAGCTCCCGATGTGGACCGACAGCGGCCCGACGTCCACGCACAAGGCGATGCCGCACCCCTGCGAGCCCAGAATCGCCACGATCCCCAGTACGCACAACTGCTTCCATCCCGCCACAGCGGCACGCTACGGGCGCGCGACCCGGCCGGACGACCACCATCACCCGTACGACTGATCAGCACACTTGTCGGACTGTCGCCACCGAGTAGCCGAGATCACCCGCCCCCTCTTTTGCACCTTGTTGCATAATCGCTTCGGGGTCGCTACAACTGGACCGTCGACCCCTGCGCGAGGAGGCGCCCCCATGAGCCCGAACCCGAACCCGAACCCGTACCCGCATCTGCTGAGCCCGCTCGACCTCGGGTTCACCACCCTGCCCAACCGGGTGCTCATGGGCTCCATGCACGTCGGCCTCGAAGAGGCGGAGAACGGCTTCGAGCGGATGGCCGCCTTCTACGCCGCGCGCGCCCGCGGCGGCGCCGGCCTCATCGTCACCGGTGGCATCGCGCCCAACGACCGCGGCCGCCCGTACGAGGGCGGCGCCAAGCTCACCACCGAGGCCGAGGCCGAGCAGCACAGGACCGTCACCGACGCCGTGCACGCCGAGGGCGGGCGGATCGCCATGCAGATCCTGCACTTCGGCCGGTACGCGTACCACGCGGACCTCGTCGCGCCCAGCGCCATCCAGGCCCCCATCAGCCCCTTCGTCCCGCATGCCCTCACCGACGCCGAGGTCGAGGAGACGATCGAGGACTACGCACGGGCGGCACGGCTCGCGCAGTCCACCGGGTACGACGGCGTCGAGATCATGGGCTCCGAGGGCTACTTCATCAATGAGTTCATCGCCGCCGCCACCAACCACCGCACCGACCGCTGGGGCGGCTCGTACGAGAACCGGATCCGGCTCCCCCTGGAGATCGTCCGCCGCACCCGCGAGCGCGTCGGCCCCGACTTCATCCTGATCTACCGCCTCTCCATGCTCGATCTCGTCCCCGGCGGCTCCTCGCTCGAAGAGGTGGTCACGCTCGCCAAGGAGATCGAGGCGGCCGGAGCGACGATCATCAACACCGGGATCGGCTGGCACGAGGCCCGTATCCCCACCATCGCGACCTCGGTGCCGCGCGGCGCGTACACCTGGGTGACCAGGAAGCTGATGGGCTCCGTTTCCGTCCCCCTGGTGACCAGCAACCGCATCAACACCCCCGAGGTGGCCGAGCAGTTGCTGGCCGAGGGCCGCGCGGACATGGTGTCGCTGGCCCGCCCGTTCCTCGCCGACCCCGAATTCGTCGCCAAGGCGCAGGCGGACCGCGCGGAGACCATCAACACCTGCATCGGCTGCAACCAGGCCTGCCTGGACCACACCTTCAGCGGGAAGATCACTTCCTGCCTGGTCAACCCGCGCGCCTGCCACGAGACCGAGCTGGTCCTCTCCCCGACCCGGCTGCGCAAGCGCGTCGCCGTGATCGGCGCGGGTCCCGCGGGGCTCGCCTGCGCGGTCTCGGCGGCCGAGCGCGGCCACGAGGTGACGCTCTTCGACGCGGCGGACGAGATAGGCGGCCAGCTGAACGTCGCCAAGCGGATCCCCGGCAAGGAGGAGTTCAACGAGACGCTGCGCTACTTCCGTACGCAGCTCGAACTGCACGGCGTCGAGGTCCGCCTCGGCGTCCGCGCGACCTCGGACCAGCTCGCGTCGGCCGCGTACGACGAGATCGTGGTCGCCACCGGGGTCACGCCCAGGACCCCCGAGATCGAGGGCGTCGACCACCCGAGCGTCCTCAGCTACCTCGACGTCCTGCGCGACGGCGCCCCCGTCGGCGAGCGGGTCGCGGTCATCGGCGCGGGCGGTATCGGCTTCGACGTCGCGGAGTTCCTGACCGACGGCGGCGAGGGCGCGAGCCTGGACGCCGAGACGTACTTCCGGCAGTGGGGCGTCGACACCGACTACAGCGCGCGGGGCGGGCTGAGGGCTCCCGAGCGCCCGAAGCCGCCGCGGTCCGTCCACCTCCTGCAGCGCAAGAGCAGCAAGGTCGGCGCGGGTCTGGGCAAGACGACGGGCTGGATCCACCGGACGGAGCTCAAGCACCGCGGGGTGACGATGACGGCCGGGGCGACCTACGAGCGCATCGACGACGAGGGCCTGCATGTCAGCGTCGACGGCACGACCACCGTGCTCCCGGTCGACACCGTCGTGCTGTGCGCCGGCCAGGAGCCGCAGCGCGGACTGTACGAGGAGCTGAGCGCCGCGGGCCGCTCGGTGCACCTGATCGGCGGCGCGGACGTGGCGGCCGAGCTGGACGCCAAGCGCGCGATCGACCAGGGCACGCGGCTGGCGGCGACGCTGTAGCGGATCCTTAGGATCGGGCCATGTCCCTCCCGCACGCGATCCTCACGGCCCTGCTCGAGAAGCCCTCGTCGGGTCTTGAGCTGACCCGCCGTTTCGACAGGTCGATCGGCTACTTCTGGTCGGCCACGCACCAGCAGATATACCGCGAGCTGGGGAAACTGGAGCAGGCGGGCCAGATCCGGGCCCTTCCCGCCGCGCAGCCCACCCGCGGGCAGAAGAAGGAGTACGAGGTCCTGCCCGCGGGCCGCGCGGAGCTGACGGCCTGGGTCGCGAGGTCGGAGGACCCCAGACCGGCGCGCGACCCGCTGCTGTTGCGGCTGCGCGCTGCGGGTGTGGTGGGCAGCGCGGGCCTGGAGGCGGAGCTGGAACGCCATCTGGGGCTGCACCGGCGCCAGTTGGAGGAGTATCTGGCGATCGAAGAGCGCGACTTCCCGCCCGACCGGCAGGCGACGGAGCAGGACCGGCTGCGGCATGTGGTGCTGCGGGGCGGGATCGAGCTGGAGACGTTCTGGACGAAGTGGCTGACGGAGGCGCTGGCGGGGTTCCGTACGGGAGCCTGACGCCTGTGACGACTGGCCTTGGGTCTCCTGCGGACGGAGTAGCCCGGCATGCGGCATCTGACGACCCGTGAGACGGTCGCCGCGTGACCGATTCCATGTTCACCGTCTTTGTCGCGGCCGCTCTCGCTCTGATCGTGACCTCCGTGCGCGGCTTCTCCCGCGCCGGAGGTACGGACCCGTCCGCCGAGGCGCGCTCCGTGACGCTCGCGCTGTACGGCTGTGGTGTCGCCGTACTGACGTTGGCCCTGTTCATCACGCGGACCTAGCTCGCCTGGCTCGGCAACGGGCATTGTCAGTGCCGGCTGGCACGATCGTCCGCATGACTGGGACGACTGCTTCGATCACCGACTACTGGGACGCCGCCGCGTCCGCCTTCGACGACGAGCCGGACCACGGTCTGCGCGCCGAACAGACCCGCACCGCATGGGCCGTGCGCCTGCGCTCCTGGGTTCCGTCCGGTCCTGCGGACGCGCTCGACGTACTCGACGTCGGCTGCGGCACCGGGTCCCTGTCCCTGCTCCTCGCCGAGTCCGGCAACCGGGTCACCGGGGTCGACCTGGCTCCCCGCATGGTCGACGAGGCCCGCGCGAAGCTGGGCACGGCGGGGTTCGCGGCGCGTTTCCTGGTCGGCGACGCGGCGCTGCCGCCGACGGGCGACGAGCGTTATGACGTCCTGCTCTCGCGGCACCTGCTGTGGACCCTGCCCGACCCGGAGGCCGCCCTGCGCGAATGGGTCGGGCGCCTGCGCCCGGGCGGTCTGCTGATCCTGATCGAGGGCCGCTGGCGCGAGGCGGGCCAGAGGGGTGTGCCGTATGTGGCCGGAGCCGAGACCCTGCCGTGGCACGGCGGCGTCGGCGCGGATGCACTGGCGGCCGCGGTGCGCCCGCTCGTAGACACGCTGCGCATCGAACCACTCAGCGACGACCCGCATTTGTGGGGACGCCCGGTGACGGACGAGCGGTACGCGCTCATAGCCCAGGTCTAGGAGAGGGCCCGGCGGTACGCTGGCGCTCGTGCCCCGAGTGGTGGAACTGACGTCCTATCCGATCAAGGGATGCGCGGGCGTTGCGCTGACAGAAGCGCAGATGACCCGGGCGGGTCTCGCTCATGACCGCAGCTTCATGGTGGTCGGCGAGAACGGCGCATTCCGCAGCCAGCGGCGCGATCCACGACTTGCGGTCGTCCGCCCCGCGATCTCGGCCGACGGCGGGCAACTCACGCTCCACGCACCGGGTGTTGACGCCGTTCGTATCGACGTCGACCGCGCTTCGGCGCGGGTCGGGGTGGAGCTGTTCGGTACGGCGTACGAGGGCATCGACCAGGGCCGGGCAGCCGCCGAATGGCTCTCCGGCGTACTGGGCACACCGAGCAGACTCGTGTGCGTGCCGCCGGAACACGGGCGCCTGACGGACGGGTTGACGCCCGGCACCTCCGGCTATGCCGACAGCAGCCCGGTGCACATGCTGTCGGTCTCCTCCCTTCAGGCGCTGAACCGGCGGATCGCGCAGAAGGGCTCCGGCCCGCTGCCGATGACCCGGTTCCGCCCGAACATCGTGGTCGACGGCTGGGACGAGCCGCATACGGAGGACCGGGCCCGTCGTATCACCGTCGGGAGCGCCGAGCTCGGTTACGCGAAGCTCGCGATCCGCTGTGCGGTCACCCTGGTCGACCAGAGCAGCGGCGCGAAGGCGGGCCCGGAGCCGCTGCGTACGCTCGCGGGCTATCGGCGGGCGGCCGAGGGCGGTGTGGCGTTCGGCTCGAAGTTCTCGGTGGTACGGACGGGCGAACTCGCTCTCGGCGATGACGTCGTCGTCGACGAGTGGGAAGGCTGAGGCGTCCGACCGGGCGGAGCCGACGGGGTCAGCCGGCCACGCTCTGCGCCGCCAGGTGCGAGGTGAACCAGTCCCGGGCGAGCTCGGCTACCCGGTCCAGGGCACCCGGTTCCTCGAAGAGGTGCGTGGCGCCCGGCACGATCTCCAGCCGGTTCTCGCAGTGCAGCTGCGTCTGCGCCTGGCGGTTGAGATCGAGGACGAGGGCGTCGTGCCCGCCGACGATGAGAAGCGTGGGGGCGCGTACGTCGCCGAGGGACGGCCCGGCGAGATCGGGGCGGCCGCCGCGGGAGACCACGGCCCCGATGTCCGCACCGGATTCCGTCACGGCGGCGGCCCGCAGCGCCGCCGCGGCTCCGGTGCTCGCCCCGAAGTAGCCGATCGGGAGGGATTCGCGGCCCCGCAGCCAGCGGGTGGCGTCGGCGAGCCGCCGGGCCAGGGTCTCGATGTCGAAGACGTTGGCCCGGTCCGACTCCTCGGCGGGAGTGAGCAGATCGAAGAGCAGGGTGCCCAGGCCCGCCCGGTTCAGGGCGCCCGCCACGAAGCGGTTGCGGGGGCTGTGGCGGCTGCTGCCGGAGCCGTGGGCGAACATCACGACCGCCGCGGCACCCGCCGGGAGGGTGAGGTCGCCGGCGAGAGCGACCCCTCCCGCGTCCACATCCACCTCGGCCTCGGAACCTGTCGACGCGCCGTGCGCCGACGCCTGTGCGAGCAGCGAGGCGACCTCCTCGTCGGGAGTCTGCGAGAAGTCCATGTACCACTCGCCGACGGCGCGGAAGGCGCGCGGCGTCGACAGGGACACCACCTCGTCCGCCTCGGCGCGCAGCCACTCGACGGCGTCGGGCGGTGCGACCGGCACGGCCAGCACCACGCGGCCGGCGCCCTGCGCCTGTACGACCTGGCAGGCCGCCGCGGCCGTGGCACCGGTCGCGATCCCGTCGTCCACGATGATCACGGTCCGGCCGGTCAGCGCGAGCCGCGGCCGGTCCGCCCTGAAGCGCCTCGCCTGCCGCGCGAGCTCCGCCTCCTCGGCCCGCTCGACCGACTTGAGCTCGTCCTGCCCCGCCCTGCTCATACGGACGATGTCGTCGCTGATGACCCGCACCCCGCCCTCGCCGATGGCCCCGAATCCCAGCTCCCGGTGGTACGGAACCCCCAGCTTGCGGACCACGATCACGTCGAGCGGCGCCCCGAGCGCCCGCGCCACCTCGAAGGCCACCGGCACTCCGCCCCGGGGCAGGCCCAGAACGACGGGCTCCTCCCCCTGCAGGTGCCGTAGCGCTTCGGCAAGCTGTCGTCCTGCGTCAATGCGGTCGGTGAAGAGCACGGTTGTTCACTCCCCCGCGCGTATTGCCCGTTTTGTAGCTATTTTACAAGGCGGCGATACGGTCCTCCGTATGGAACGCATCGGAGCCGTTCTGATCGACATCGACGGCGTACTCACCGTGTCCTTCAAGCCACTGCCCGGAACCGTGGAGGCGATGGAGCGCCTGCGGGCCGCAGGCCTCCGGCTGGCGCTGGTCACCAACAACACCTCACGCACCCGCGCCACGATCGCCGCGAAACTCGCCTCGGCCGGCTACCCGGTCACCGCCGGTGACATCCTCACGGCTCCCGCCGTGACCGCCGCGTACCTCCGCGAGCACCACCCGGGCGCCCACTGTCTGTTCCTCAACAGCGGCGACGTCCAGGACGATCTCGAAGGCGTGACACTCGTCGCCGACGACACGGCCCCCGACGTAGTCGTATTCGGCGGCGCGGGCGACGAGTTCACCTACGCCGGCCTCAACCGCGCCTTCCGCGAACTCCAGCGCGGCATCCCGCTGATCGCCATGCACCGCAACCTCTACTGGCGCACCTCGGGGGGCCTCGACCTCGACACCGGGGCCTTCCTGCTCGGCCTGGAGCGAGCCGCCCGTGTCGAGGCGACAGTCACCGGCAAGCCCGCCCACGCGTTCTTCGCCACGGCGCTGGCACACCTCGAAGTCACCGCCTCCGAGGCCCTGATGGTGGGCGACGACATCGAGTCCGACGTCCTCGCGGCGCAGCGCTGCGGCATCACCGGGGTCCTGGTCAAGACGGGCAAGTACCTCCCGGAAACCCACGCGTCGGCGCCGGGCACCCCCGACCATGTCCTCGACTCCTTCGCCGACCTGCCCGCGCTGCTGGAACGGGCGGGCCGATGAGGCTGGCTCCCGAGGATGCGCGAGCGCGGTTCGCGGCGGCGCCGGTCGCCCGGCTCGCCACGGTCGGCAGCGAGGGCGCACCGCATCTGGTGCCGTTCACCTTCGCCGTGGACGGCGACCTGGTGTGCTTCGCGGTCGACCACAAGCCCAAGAGCACACGCGATCTGCGGCGGCTGCGCAATATCCGCGCCAACGATCAGGTGTCGGCACTCGCCGATCACTACGCGGACGACTGGTCCCGGCTGTGGTGGGCGCGGGCGGACGGGCATGCCGAGGTGGTCGAGGAAGGTGAGCGGCTCTCCGGTGTCATGGAGCTGCTGCGCGCCAAGTACGTGCAGTACCGGGACCGTTCTCCCGAGGGGCCGGTCGTCGTGATCAGCGTGACGCGCTGGTCCGGCTGGGCCGCCACCTGACGGGCGGGGGGGCGCTCAGAGCCAGCCGTTGCGGCGGAAGCTGCGGTGGAGGACGAAGCAGGCCACCGCCATGACGCCGAGGGCCAGCGGGTATCCGTAGGTCCAGCGCAGCTCCGGCATGTGCTCGAAGTTCATGCCGTAGACGCCGCACACCATCGTCGGTACGGCGATGATCGCCGCCCATGCCGTGATCTTGCGCATGTCCTCGTTCTGGGCGACCGTCACCTGTGCGAGGTGGGCCTGGAGGATCGAGTCGAGCAGGGCATCGAAGGACGTGATCTGCTCGGCGACGCGGTTCAGGTGGTCGACGACGTCTCGGAAGTACGGCTGGATGTCCGGGCCGAACGGCGGCAGCGAGTGGGAGGCCAGGATCTGGAGCGGGCGGTCCAGCGGTGCCACTGCGCGCTTGAGTTCCAGCAGTTCGCGCTTGAGCTGGTAGATGCGGCCGGCGTCGCCGTGGCCCGCGTGTTCGCTGAAGACGGCGGTCTCCACGGCGTCGATGTCGTTCTGTACGGAGTCCGCCACGGTGAGGTAGTCGTCCACCACTTGGTCGGCGATCGCGTGCAGTACGGCGGAGGGGCCCTTGGCCAATTGCTCGGGTGTGGCCTCAAGGGCCTCCCTCAGCGGGCCGAGCGAGCCGTGCCCGCCGTGCCGGACGGTGATCACGAAGTCGGGCCCGGTGAAGACCATGAGCTCGCCCGTGTCCACCACCTCGCTGGTGGCGGTGAGCTCCTCGTGCTCGACGTAGCGGCAGGTCTTGAAGACGGCGAAGAGCATGTCCTCGTACCGCTCCACCTTGGGCCGCTGGTGGGCCTGCACCGCGTCCTCGACGGCCAGCGGGTGCAGGCCGAACAGCTCGGCGATACCGGCGATCTCCGTCTGCGAGGGCTCGTGCAGCCCGATCCACACGAAGCCGCGGCCCGTCTTGCGGACCCGCCGCAGGGCCTCGTCCACGGGGGCGGCGTCGGGCTGCCGTACGCCGTTCTCGTAGATCACGCAGTTGACGACGGTGCTGCCCAGGGGGGAGCGGGACGGGTGGGAGAGGTCCACCGTCCTGCGGTAGGCGCGGCGCACCGCACGGCGGAGATTGCGGATCATCGGCACAGCTGGGCTCCTTCGGACAATCGTCCGCCAGTGTGCCATCGGTCGCTTCGGCGCAGAGTGCCGCCTCTCGCTCCGGGTCAGCCGCAGCTCAGCCTGGGGGCCGCCCAGTCCGCGTGGTCGTAGTCGATGCCGTCGCCGCTGTCGGTGACGACCAGCCTGACCTCCAGGCCGCCGGTGAGATCCGCGGTCAGCTGCCTGGCCGCGTCGGCTCCGGTGACGCGGCCGCTGTCGGCGACCAGCACATCGTCCCGGTAGATCCGGAAGACCACGGAGCCGTTCGTACCGCCCGCCTCGTCGTCGATGCCGACGCCGGTGGCCAGGGCCGAGCAGCCGCCGCCGAGGTAGTACGTGATCGTGGAACCCGCGTGGGTGCCGAAGCCCTTGGCGTAGGTCGTACCGCCCACGGTGAGGGTCCTGCCGTCGCCGGCGGCCTTCTCGCCGTTGCTCAGGTCGCCTTCCACCGGCCCCCAGCCGTTGACGGCGGAAGTCCACGACAGGTCGCTGAGCGCATGCGTCCCTGCGGCCGGGCCGTTGCCGCAGACGAGTCTGGCGTCCGCCCAGTCGGTGTGGTCGTAGTTGATGCCGTCGCCGCCGTCGGTGACGACGAGCCGCAGTTTCGCAGCGCCGGTGAGGTCGGCGCCCATCCGCTTGGGCGGATCGTTCGCCGTCCGCAGCCCGCTGTCCGCGAGCAGGGCGCCGTCTCTGTAGATACGGAAGACGGCCGAGCCGCCCGCCGTCGACTCGTCGTCCACGCCGACGTCGACGCTGAAGGACCGGCAGGTGCCGCCCAGGTGATACGTGAGGTCGCTCGCCGCGTGCGTGCCGAGGCCCTTGGCGTACGCCGTCCCGCCGATGGTGAGGGTTCTGCCGTCTGAGGCGCGCTGTTCGCCGTTGCTGCGGTCACGCTCGACCGGTCCCCAGCCATTTATCGCCGATGTCCACGGCAGATCACTGAGCTGGTTGACCCCGGCCGGGGGCGGTACGGGAGTGCCCGGCGTCACGCGGTACATCACGGTGCCGTGGGCGGGCACCGAAGCGCTGATGGCGCCCGTGGTCGTGCTGGTCTGCTTGGACCAGAGGTCCTTGAGCGCGTACGAGGAAGCACCGCCGATCCCGATCGCGTCGACGGTCGTCGAGATCGTTCGCGCCGAGGAGGTCTCGTTCGTCAGGGTCACCGAACGGCCTCCGTCCGCCAGGGGCTTGGACATCACCACCAGGCCGCCGGAACTGGACACGACGGTCCCCTGCCTGCCCAGAGCGTCCTGGTCGACCGCGATCACGTCGGTGTTCTTCAGGATCGCGAGGGTGGCGGCGGATGCGCTGCGCAGGTCGCTGCCGATCAGCAGCGGCGCGGCCATCTGTGCCCAGAGGCTGAAGTGGGTGCGGTATTCGGTGTCGGTCATCCCGCCGTTGCCGACCTCCAGCATGTCCGGGTCGTTCCAGGCCCCGGGGCCCGCATACGGAGCGAGTCCCTGGTTCTGGTGGGCGATGCCGATCATGCTGGACCAGGAGTCGCTGATGTCCCCGGTCGTACGCCATGAATTGCCGACGCCCGCCGCCCAGTTCCAGGGCTGGTTCTCGCCCCACTCGCAGATGCTGTAGAGGATCGGCCGCCCGGTCGCTCTGAGCGCGTCGCCCATCGCCTTGTAGCGCTGCCGTGCGTCGGCGCCGGTGTTGTTGCAGTTGTCGTACTTCAGGTAGTCCACGCCCCAGGACGCCCACAGGTTGGCGTCCTGCTGCTCGTGCCCGAGCCCGCCGGGGAATCCCTGGACGTCACAGGTCTTTGTACCGGCGCTGGAGTAGATCCCGAACTTGAGCCCCTTGGAGTGCACATAGTCGGCAACTGCCTTGATTCCGCTGGGGAAGCGCACCGGGTCGGGGACCAGGTTGCCGGACGCGTCGCGCTGCGGCAGGGCCCAGCAGTCGTCGATGTTGACGTAGGTGTATCCGGCGTCCTTGAGCCCCTGCGAGACGAAGGCGTCGGCGACGCCCTTGACCATCGCCTCGTTGAACTCGGCCCGGCAGTGGGTGGAGTTCCAGTTGTTGAAGCCCATCTGGGGCGTCAGGGCGAGGCCGTTGTCGGCGGCCGCTGCCGGGGGCGCGGCCGCGACCTGTGCGGTGACGACGGCGAGTGTCGTGGCCGCGGCCCCGCCGGTGAGGAGGGCGAACGCGGCGGTGACGGCCGTCAGGCGCTCTCTCAGCGGGCGTGTGGTGTGTCGTTCGGTGTGCATGTGCGGCTCCAGAGGGGGTCAATGGCGCACAAACAAACGGGGACGAACGAAAGTCACCACATCTCAGCGTCGAGGCAGGAACATGTCAAGAGATTGCGCGCGTGATACCGCCGGCGCGCCGCCGGTGCCGTGCCCGAGGTGGCGCCGCCGCGTGCTCAGGTGGCGTACCGGCCCAGGATGTGGCCCATCGCGGCCAGCACGGACGGCTCGACCCGGTAGTAGACCCAGGTGCCGCGCCGCTCGGAGCTGAGCAGGCCCGCGTCCTTGAGCTTCTTCAGATGGTGGCTGACGGTCGGCTGGGAGACGCCGACGTCGGAGATGTCGCAGACGCACGCCTCGCCGCCCGCGTGCGAGGCGACCGCCGAGAACAGCCGCAGCCGGACCGGGTCGCCGAGGGCCTTGAACATGGCGGCGGTGCGGACCGCTTCCTCGGCTGTGAGGGGGCGTTCGGTCAGCGGCGGGCAGCAGGGCTCGCCGTCCGGCTCCAGCAGGGGCAGCACCTTCGCATTCGACATATGTCTATGTTGACACATGTCGAAACAATGTGCCGGGGGCCGGGGTCTTGGCTCCGCGAACTTATGCCGGAAATAGATGGGAAAGGAGCACAATCTATTCAGGGGGCAACGAGAAACGGCACCGCCCGGAGGGTGATCAGATGCCAGCGAACCGGCCTCTTTCGCGCTACGCCCCGGATCACGGACTCACCACGCGCATGGTGACGACCATGTTCCTCATCGGGCTGCTCTACGTCGTCTTCGTGGGCGCCCTGCTGGCGATCCTGCCGGGCTCCTGGCCGCTCATCCTGCTGATCGCGGGCGCTGTGTTCGTCGCGCAGTTCTGGTTCAGCGACCGGATCGCGGCCTTCAGCATGGGCGCGCGTGAGGTCACCCCCGAGCAGGCGCCCGAGCTGCACGGCGTCGTCGACAGGATCTGCGCGCTCGCCGACATGCCCAAGCCCCGCGTCGCGATCGCCCAGAGCGATGTGCCCAACGCGTTCGCCACCGGCCGCAACGAGAGGACCGCGCTCGTCTGCGCCACGACCGGCCTGCTGCGCCGCCTGGAGCCGGAGGAACTGGAAGGGGTCCTCGCGCACGAGCTGTCGCATGTCGCCCATCGCGATGTCGCGGTGATGACCATCGCGTCGTTCCTGGGTGTCCTGGCGGGCGTGATGACCCGTATCGCGCTCTGGGGCGGCTTCGGCCGGGCGGACAGCAGCCGCGACCCCAACGCGGCCATCGCCGTGATCCTTGTGCCGGTGGTCAGCGCCGTCGTCTACGTGATCAGCTTCCTGCTGACCCGTGTGCTCTCCCGCTACCGCGAACTGTCCGCCGACCGCGCCGCCGCGCTGCTCACCGGCCGCCCCTCGGCGCTCGCGTCCGCGCTCACCAAGGTGACGGGCGAGATGGCGCGGATCCCGACGGAGGATCTGCGCAAGGCGGAGCCCTACAACGCCTTCTGGTTCGCGCCGGCGTTCTCCTCGAAGCAGAGCCTGAGCCGCCTGTTCTCCTCGCACCCGACGCTGGAGCAGCGCCTGGACCAGCTGGCCAGGATCTCGGCGCAGCTGGCCCGTCCGTAAGACACGGACGCCGACGAACTGAGGTACCTCGTGGGACTACTCGACACCATCCTCGGCCGCAGCAAGCCCGTACGCCCCGATCTCGACCAGCTCTTCGGCCTGCCCGGGGCCGCGATCACCCTCCAGGCCGGCGCCGGTTTCACCCCGACCGGTATCGGATCGGTGTGCTTCGCCAGCGTGGAGGGCGGCGCCTTCGCGCAACTCCAGCAGGATGTACGGGAGTTGCTGGACGCGGACACCGGTCGCGGCGGCGTCCCGGTGGAGTTCAGCCAGGATGCGTACGGCTACACCTGGCTCCTCGCCCGCCACCGGGCCGACGACACGGCCTCACTGGTCAACGACCTCCACGCGGTCAACACCCTTCTCCAGGAGGCGGGATTCGGCCCGCAGCTGCTCTGCTCCCTGATGGTCTTCCGCGAGGCGGCGGGCGATCGCCCGCTGGCCCTCGTCTACCTCTACAAACGCGGCACCTTCTACCCCTTCGCGCCGCTGCCCGGCGCGGTCGAGAAGCGCGACAACGCCCTGGAACTCCAGACCAGGGCGCTGCTCACCGACGACCTGCGCATCGAGACGGACCTGGCCCGCTGGTTCCCGGTGTGGGGCGCCCCGGGCCTGGGGGCCCCGCGGACCTGAATCTCACCGGGCGGGTCAGGCGTTCACCGCGCGGGTTGGTCCCGGACTGGCTAGCGTGACAGACGGGGATAAACCACCGAGCAGGAGAGAGGGTCATAGCCATGGCCGCACCACCTGAGGGCACGCCGTGCTGGGCCGACGCGATGTTCAGCGACGTCGAGGGTGCGAAGAGCTTCTACGGAGATGTGCTGGGCTGGACGTTCGGGGAGGCGCAGTCGGAGTACGGCAACTACACACAGGCCTACGTCAACGGCAAGGCGGTGGCCGCTGTCGTACCGCCGATGCCCGGCGCGGAGGGGCAGTCGGCGTGGTGTCTGTATCTCGCGTCGCCGGACGCCGCCGCCACGGCCGCGAAGATCCGTGACAGCGGGGGCGAGGTGCTGATGGAGCCGATGCAGGTCGGCGACTTCGGTTCGATGCTGCTGGCCCGCGACCCGGGCGGTGTCGCCTTCGGGGTGTGGCAGGCGGGTGTCCACGAGGGCTTCGAGGAGAAGGCCGTACCGGGCGCGTATGCCTGGGCCGAGGTCTTCACGCGCGAGCCCGAGAAGGCGGACGCCTTCTTCCGCGCCGTCTTCCCGTACAAGGTGCAGCGCGTCGAGGACCCGGAGATGAAGGAACTGGACTTCACCGTCTACAACCTCGGCGACGACACGGTCCTGGGGCGGATGAAGATGGGGGAGGAGTTCCCGCCCGAGGTGCCCGCGTATCTCAACGTGTACTTCACCGTCGAGGACTGCGACGCGGCGGTGGCCAAGGCGACCGAACGTGGCGCGGTGCTCCGGTTCGGGCCGATGGACAGCCCGTTCGGGCGGTTCGCGGCGCTGACCGATCCGCAGGGCGCGGCGTTCTCGGTGATCGACATGACCACGACCGCCGGCGATATGCCGAAGATGTCGGACGTGACCTGAGCGGCGGTCGCAGGACCTCCCGCATTTCCCACTACCCGCTGATCGCGGCGGACCGCGTCCGACCGCGTCCGACCGCTCAACGCAGCAGCCCCGGGCCGTCGTTGCCCCGGGGCTGCTTCGCCGTCGCGGCGAATTCACGGCCCGCACACGCGGGCATCCCGTGCCCGACGCCCGGCCGCCACCCCCCGGTTACACGCTCACGTGACTGATCGTCATGTTCCCGACACTGAGGAGCACATTCGTGAGCAGGCCCCGTTCCGTCCGGCCGGCCGCCCTCGTGCTGGTCACGTCTCTGGCGGTACTCGCCGCGGCCGTGCCCGCCGAGGCGCGTACCCCAGCCTCCGGTTCACTGCCCGCCGTCACACCCCGGGCGGAGACGCCCACGCTGTACGACGACGAGGCGGGCGGCAATGCCAACGCCGACGACCCCGCGATCTGGCGCAACGCCGCCGACCCCGGCCGCAGTCTGGTGATCGCCACCGCCAAGGAGGGCGGACTGCGCGTCTACGATCTCGACGCCCGCCAGGTGCAGTCGATCCCGGCGCCCGCCGGGCCGCGGCCCGACGACGCCCCGGGCAGGTTCAACAACGTCGACCTGGTCCAGGGGCTGCGGCTGAGCTCCCAGAAGGCAGACGTCGCCGTGACCACCGACCGCGGCAACGACCGGCTGCGCGTCTACCGCATCGACCGCGACCGTCCCGGCGGACCGCTCACCGATGTCACCGACCCCGCCGCCGAGCCGGTGTTCTCCACGGGCCAGGACGAGATCAACGACCAGAAGACCGCCTACGGCCTGGCCACGTGGACAGACAGGACCAGCGGCCGCTCGTACGCCCTGGTCAGCCGCCGCAACCGGACCGCAGTCGCGCTGCTGGAGCTGACCGCGCGGCCCGGCGGCACCGTCGGCTACCGCAAGCTGCGCACCCTCGACCTGCCGTCCACCTTCCGGCTGCCCGACGGCTCGTCCTGGACCCCGTGCGCCGAACCCGGTGAGCTGCCCCAGGTCGAGGGCATGGTCGTCGACCCGGCCAACGGCACGCTCTACGCAGGCCAGGAGGACGTCGGCATCTGGCGCATGCGCGCCGATCTGACCGGTCGGCCCCAACTCGTCGACAAAGTACGCGAGTTCGGCATCCCGGGCGTGTACGACGAGGAGACCGAGGAGTGCACCGCGGGAGCCGACCCCGGCTTCGGCGGCAAGCGTCTCGCGGCCGACGTCGAAGGTCTGACGCTGCTCACCGAGCGCGACGGCGACGGCTACCTCATGGCCTCCAGCCAGGGCGACAACACCTTCGCGCTGTACGACCGCGAGCTGGAGGACGACAACGAGTACGAGGGCGGCTTCCGGGTCGCCGCGGCCACGGGGATCCTCGACGGGTCCGAGGAGTGCGACGGCGCCGCCGTGCTGGGCGCGCCGCTGGGCAGGAAGTACCCGCACGGCCTGCTCGTCGTCCAGGACGGCCACGACACACCGGCACAGGGCGAGCGGGAGGCCACCGGGTTCAAGTTCGTGGATCTGGGCGATGTCATGGACAGCGTCAAGGACTGAGTCAAGGACCGGGTACCGGACGGTCCCGCCGCCCCGCCGGGAGCGGTCCGGCGGGACCGGCCGGGCCGGTTGTGCCCCGGGGGGTGGCGGGAAGCTCGGAACTGGTGAACACTCGCGGAACCCCGCACACGTCGCGCGCCTTCCCTAGGCTGGAACCGACCGGTCCAGGACGCGTGACGAGGTGGGTGGGCCGCCTCCGAGCGCGGCGCGGCCGACAGGGCCCGGTCGGAGGCGAGGGATGATGAAACGTCCGACGAGAGCGCGAGCACGGGGGCGCTACGGACTGTGACTCAGCGGATCCAGGTTTTCGGCGGGGCGGCGCTGGCCGCTGTCTATGTGCTGGGCACACGGCACGACACCCTCCAGCTGGCGGAATCGGCCGGAGGCTCCGGTGCCCTGTACGGGCTGTCGCCCAGCTACTCCCTGTCCGGCCGGGCTCCCGTCGTGGAAGCCTTCCGTACCGGCCGCCCCCTGTGGCTCAATGAGACGGGACTCGCCTCGTACGGCGAAGACCCTCCCGAGACCCTGCCCGCCCATGTCTCGCTGGGCGCGCTGCCGCTCGGAGCGAACGGCAGTCCGCTCGGCTGCCTGGTCGTCGTCGACGAGGTCGCCGACGGCTTCGACGCCGAACGGCGCAACTTCCTGGAGCTCTACGCCGACCAGGTCGCCGCATGGCTCGAAGCGGGTGGCGAACCGAACAGTCACGCCATCGGCCGTACGGGCCGCCGCGCGGTTCTGGGACCCGCTCTGGATCGCTTCTCCGTCGGCTCCTTCACCCTGGTCCTCAACACAGGGCAGATCGACGCGGACGACCGGGTGCTCGATCTGGTCGACATCCCCAGGGAAGACTTCGACGGACGTGTCGAGACGCTGCTCGAACACACCGTCCCCGACGATCTGCCCGCGCTCATGTCCATCGTCGAGCCGGGCCATATGACCTCCACCGGCCGGGAACTGGAATTCCGTATCCGCCGCCCCACGGGTGAGCTGCGCTGGCTGCGCCTGCGCGCCCGGCGGCTCGCGGAGCGCGGCGACAGGCCCGAGCGGGTCCTCGGAGTCGTCGCCGACGCCGCGCATCTGCGGCCCAGCGCGGACGAGGTCTCCAAGGTGCAGCGGCTGTCCGTCGCGCTGGCCGGTGCGATGACCGTCAGGGACGTCAGCCGGGCGGTGGTGTCCGCCCTGCGCGACCCGCTGGAAGCCGACCGGGTGGCTCTCGCCGAACTGGAGGGCGACCGGCTGGTGGTCTCGGTCCTCGACCCGCCGGAACCCGATGCCTGGCCGGAACTGTGGCGTTCGGAATGGCGCTCCGAGTGGCCCGACGCGCCCGCCCGCGCCCTGCCCACACTGGAGGCCGCGCTGCGCGAGGGCCGGATGAGCCTGTGGACGGCGGGATCCAGCCTGGAGCCGAACCTCGCCGGCGTCGGACCCGGCGGACTCGCCGTGCTGCCGCTCCCGGCCGAGGGCCGGGTGGTCGGCGCCTGCCTGGTCGGATGGGACGAGCCGCACGCCTTCGGCACCGAGGAGCGGTCCCTGCTCACCGCGACCGCGGGCCTGGTGGGACAGGCCCTGATGCGCGCGCGTGCGCTCGACGCCGAGCACGAGCTCGCGACGATGCTCCAGCGCAGCCTGCTGCCCCGCAAGCTTCCCCGGCTGTCCGGAGCCGTCGCCGTGGCCCGCTATCTGCCCGCGACGGTGGGCCTCGCCGTGGGCGGCGACTGGTACGACGTGATCCCGCTCTCCGAGAACCAGGTGGCGCTGGTCGTCGGGGACGTCCAGGGACACAACGCGGGCGCCGCGACGATCATGGGCCAGATGCGTACCGCCATCAGGGCCTACGCGGTGGAGGGCCACCCGCCCGACGTGGTGGTCTCCCGCGCCAATCATTTGCTCGTCGGCATGGAGACCGACCTCTTCGCCACCTGCTGCTATGTCGCCATCGACATGGAGGAGGGCAACGCCTGGTGCGTACGGGCCGGGCATCTGCCGCCTCTGCTGCGGACGCCGGACGGCGACACCCGGGAGGTGACGATCGAGGGCGGGCCCCCGCTGGGCGTACTCGCCGAGGCGGAGTTCCCGATGACCGCGGTCGCACTGGCCCCCGGCGCGGTGCTCGCCCTGCTGACGGACGGCCTGGTCGAGTCGTCGAGCCTGCACCTGGACGACGGCATGCGCCGCGTGTGCGACCTGCTGTCCGCCGCCGACCCGTCCAACGCAGGGCGGATGGCCGACGAGCTGCTCGGCGGCTCCAACCGGCGCGACGACGACGTGGCCCTGCTGCTCCTGCGCTACGACGGGATCGGGGTGCGGCCGCTGCGGGTGAGCTGGACCGTGTGGAGACTGCCCGACGCCGTCGCCCACGCGCGCCGCTTCACCTCCCGCACCCTGCGCTCCTGGCAGGTGACGGAGGAGGCCGACGCCATCCTGCTGATCGTCTCCGAGCTGGTCACCAATGCCCTGGTCCACACCCAGGGCCAGGTGCGCCTCGACTTCACCCTCGCGGCGGCGCGCCTTCGGGTGGCGGTGAGCGACACCTCTCCGCGCGCGCCTGTCAAACCATCGAACGTGAACTGGGACGCGACCGGCGGCCGGGGCATCCTGCTCGTCCAGGCGGTGTCGACGTCGTACGGCTCCGTGCCGCTCAGCGGCGGCAAGCAGGTGTGGGCGGACGTCACCCTCTCGCCGCGCGGGACCTGACCGGCGGGGGGCGCACGCCCGCGGTGACGGACGTGCGCCCCCCTGCTGTCCGACGGGTTACGGCTTCCACCAGGCGGCCGAGGCATCGCGCAGCGTGTTCGTTCCGCAGTGCACCTCGCCCATGCCGACGTGATACGTGTGCCAGTCGTCGAGGTACGACACCTTCATGCCCGCACTCGTGTACGCGGCGGTCACGGCGGTGGTGAAGATGTCCTTGCCGCCGATGACGGGTCCCCACTGCCGCGGAGCGAGATAGCGGTTCCTGCCGAGCACGATCCCGTTGACCGCCCCCGGAACGTAAGCGCTGGTCATGACGGTTTCCGCGGCGCCGCCCTCGCGGTGCCGTGCGAGTTCCTTCTGCTGCCCGTACTCGCGGACCGCGTCCGGTGCCTGGCCGGCCCCCATCCGGCTCAGCCGCGGCATGCTGTCACCGCGCTCCTCGCCCGTACCCCGCGTGTACAGGGCGGGCACCCGCACGACCTCGGCTTCGGTCGCGCCCGTCTCGCGCATGAGCACCGCCAGATTCGCCGTGATCCGCTTCGCGGCCATGGTGTTGTCGGCCACCAGCCACTTCGAGGCGATCGCCTGGTCGATGGTCTCCTTGGGGGCGGGCAGATACTTGCTGCCAGGCACCGAGAACATGCGCGTCTTGCCGTGACCCGCCGCCTTCGCCTCGCGCAGCAGCCGCAGCCCGGCATCCGGGTCGGCGATCGCGATCTTCCAGCCACGCGGGGTGTCGGCCGGGAGGAACTGGACGAACTCGTCCACGTGGCCCACGTGCAGCCACGAGGTGTCCAGGAGCAGCGGGTCCTGGAAGCCCTGGGACTTCAGCAGCGTACGCATGGCCTGTGCGGGCTTGGAGCCGTTGTCCTTGCGCTCACCCATGATGATGCGCCCGGCGGGGAAGGACCGGCCGCCCTGGCTGTACGGAGGGATGGTCTCCAGGTTCCCCATCGAGTTGAGGGTCCACTCCTCCGAGTCACGGACCCCGGACACCTGCACCACGCCCACGCCGTTGCCGCGCAGCTTCTCGAACAGCTCCCGGCCCGCCGTGCGGTCCGCCTGCGCGGAGCGCAGCATCACGCGCATGACCTGCTGCCGCCCGCCGGGACCGGCCATGCTCACATAGCCGGGCTCGACGAAGTCCTGTGCCCAGACGTCCCCGTACTTCTCGAAGGTCACCAGCGGCTTGGACAACCCTGCCGACGTGGCCTGCGCGGCAAGGCCCTCGACGAAGGCCTGCTGCCTGCGCGCGTAGTCGTCCTTCCCCGGCACCTTGGTGACCATCAACTGCTGGGCGTTCTGCAGGTGATGGTGGGTGAGCAGCGGGGCGACCCGCAGGGTGACATCGTCCGACGTGCTCTTCCCGCCGGACGTCACGGTCAGCCGGATCACGGCCCGTCCGTCCCAGACCTTGCTGTCACGTATGACGTCGGTGCTCTCGACCCCGAGCTCCGCCCCGGAGCGCAGCTCGGCGGCGGACAGCCGGGTCTTCGCGGTGACCAGGGCCCAGCCGGTGGTGCGCTTGAGGAAGACGCGGGTGTTCTTGCCGCCGCTGACGACCCGCAGCGCGCCTGTCGCGGTGGCGGGCAGCTTCGCCATCGGCACGGAACGCACCCGCGCCAGGTCGGCCAGATCGTCGGCGCCGTTCACCTTGGCGTCGGAAGCGTCGTTGCAGGCGGCGAGTTTGGCGTCCGGCAGCGGCTTCCCGCCGGGGCCTTTCACGGCGCACCGCTTGCTGTCGTCGTCGATATTGGGCAGGAAGACCGCGCCCCTCGCGGGGGTCCAACTGTCCTCCCCGTCGGTGTCCGTGACGCCGCTGACATCCACCTGCCCGTCCCGGTTCACATCAGCCCGGAGGTCCACCTGTGGCGGCGGCTCGACGGCGAACGCCGGTGACACGGGCGCCAGTACGGCCCCGATAACGGTGATGGCAAGTGCCGCGTGTCTCGCATGGCTCGTACTCACGGTGCGTCCCTTCCCGAGGTTCGGATTCCGATCCGGAAGAGGGCAGGAGTGAGCGGTGAGTTGCCTGTGGGAGCGAGGGATCATCCCGGAGGCGAGGCGAGGGGAGACCGGTGGAGGAGGCGGTGTCAGACCGGGGCATGACGAGGAATCAGGCTGCGATACGGCGGGTCGTGCACGAAGTGCAGAATCACCAGCAAGCGCCGGGCCAAGGTCACCAAGCACGGCGTGACGGCTGGATGTGCGGCTGGGCCGCATATTCAGCCCGTCCGGCGTGTGAGGACATGCGGCCGAAGGTCGCATTCGGGGTCTGGGGCGGAGCCGCAGCTCGGGAAGTGGCGGGGCGGGGCGGGGCTGTATCGATGTGCGGCTCCGCCGCGTGGAGCCCGCCGCAGGCCGCGGCCCCTACTCGCTGAGCCGCACCAGCGCCAGCGTGATGTTGTCCGGCCCGCCCGCCTCAATTGCCGCCTTCCACAGCTCGAACGCCGCCCTCCCGTCGTCGTGCACCCGCAGCAGCTCGTCGATCACCTCGTCCGGCAACGGGTCGGTCAGCCCGTCGGTGCAGATCAGATAGCGATCGCCCGCCGACAGCGTCGAAGCCCTCACATGTGCCGTGACGGCCTCGAACTCGAGGCGCCCGCCGAGCGTCTGCGTGACGGCCGACGTCGTGCGCCGCCCCGGCTCCGGCGGCGGGCTGTCGTCCACACTCACCTGGCGAAGCCCGTCCCTGGTCGCCTCGTACACCTTGCTGTCCCCGACGTTGAATGTCAGCAGCGACTCCGCGAGTACGACGGCACCCGCAACCGTGGTCCCCATCGTGGCCAGTTCGGGCCGGCCGTCGGCAGCCGCGTACACCGACTGGTTGCACACGTCCAGCGCGTCACGCAGGGGCGCCTCACCGTCCAAGGAAGGCCCGAACGAGGCGAGTTGGCGGGCGACCAGCGCACTGGCCACCTCACCGGCGGGCTGCCCGCCGAGCCCGTCGGCGACCGCGACGACGAGCGGCGTGCCGAGCGGGAACACCAGGGTCTGGGGGTTCTCGGTCACGGTGCCGCACAGCGTCCACGGCCCGACGACGAGACTGTCCTCGTTGTGCTCGCGGATCAGCCCGACGTGGCTCAGGGCGGTCACGGCTATGTACGGCACTGAAGGTCCCGCCTCTCCGCTGGGCAGGCGCGTGCTCCTCACCACCATTGTGACGCGGGGGGCGCGCCGGGGCAGCGGGCCGGGCCCTGTTCCTGCCGCAGGGCTCCGGAGTGCCCCTCCCGCGGGGGTGCCATAGCGTGGGTTGTAGTGGGGGTGGGTGGGGGCCTTGCGGAAGGATCACCATGCGCAGATATCCGCCCATCGCGGACCACGGGCTCATCGGGGATCTGCAGACCGCGGCCCTCGTCTCGTCCGAGGGCGTCATCGACTGGTTCTGTACGCCGCGCTTCGATTCGCCGAGCCTGTTCGCCGCGCTGCTCGACCTTGAGCGCGGCGGCCATTTCGCGATCACCGCCGATGCGCCCGACGCCACCGTCCGGCAGCTCTATCTGCCGGACACGGCCATCCTGGTCACCCGTTTCCTCACGGCCGACGGCGTGGGCGAGGTCCTCGACTTCATGCCCCTGGACCTCCCCGAACTGCCCACGGCCCGGCACCGCATGGTGCGCGTGATGCGCGTGACGCGCGGCAGCGTTCGCTTCGCTCTGGAGTGCAAGCCGCGGTTCGACTACGGCCGTGCCGAGCACCGGCTGACCCTGGAGTCCGGAGTCGCTCACTTCAGCGGGCCGGGCGCCGAGGCCTTCTTGCAGACCATAGGACCCGTGACGCTGGAGCGCGACGGCGAGGACATACGGTCGACCGTGGTGCTGCGGCAGGGGGAGCTGGCCGCCGCGGTGCTGACCGTGTGCGAAGCCGGTGGCGAGCAGCCGGCACCGCTGACCGAGCACGACGGACGGCAGGCGTTCGAGGACACCCGGGACTTCTGGCACGGGTGGATCCGCCGCAGCCGCTACCGGGGCCGCTGGCAGCAGATGGTTCACCGCTCCGCGATCACGCTCAAGCTCCTGACGTACGCGCCGACCGGCGCGCCCGTGGCAGCGGTCACGATGGGGCTGCCGGAGCAGCTCGGCGGCGAACGTAACTGGGACTACCGCTACACCTGGGTGCGCGACGCCTCCCTGTCCGTGAAGGCCCTGGTCGACCTCGGATTCGAGGAGGAGGCCCACGCCTTCCGCCTCTGGCTCGGTGCGCGTCTGAAGGCGGGCAAGACCGTCACCGGTGAGCCGCTGCAGATCATGTACCGAGTGGACGGCGACCCTCACCTCGAGGAAGAGGTGCTCGGCCACCTGGAGGGCTATCGCGGCTCGGCTCCGGTACGGGTCGGCAACGGGGCCGCCGACCAGCTCCAGCTCGACATCTACGGCGAGGCCGTCTACGCGCTCGCACAGACGAAGAATGTCGCCCTCCTCGCCGGCTATGACGGCTGGCAGGTCGTTTCCGGAGTGCTCGACTGGCTGACCGGCGCATGGGACCGGCCCGACGAGGGCATCTGGGAGACCCGCGGCGGGCAGAAGGACTTCACGTACAGCCGTCTGATGTGCTGGACGGCCTTCGACCGCGCTATCCGGATGGCCACGGAACTCGCCCGGCCGGCCGACGTGCCCGGCTGGACCGCCGCTCGTGATGCCGTGCTCAAGCAGGTGATGGACCGCGGCTGGAGCCGTGACCGCCGGGCGTTCGTCCAGCACTACGGGGACGAAGTCCTGGACGCGTCCCTGCTGTTGATGCCCACCGTGGGGATCGTATCGCCGAAGGATCCCCGCTGGCTGTCGACGCTGGACGCGATGGACGGAGAACTGGTCTCCGACAGCCTGGTCTACCGCTACGACCCGGCAGCGTCCCCGGACGGACTGCGCGGCGGCGAGGGCACGTTCTCGCTGTGCAGCTTCCTTTACGTGGACGCCCTGGCCCGCGCGGGCAGGCTCGCCCCGGCCCGGTACGCCTTCGACAAGATGCTCACCTACGCGAACCATGTCGGCCTGTTCGCCGAGGAGATCGGGCCCACGGGCGAGCAACTGGGCAATTTCCCCCAGGCGTTCACGCATCTGGCACTGATCACCGCGGCCATGTCGCTGGACGAGGAACTCGACCGGGCGGAGGTATGACGAGCGCTTCAGTCGGCGAAACCGCCGACTGAAGCGCTCAGTCACTGCTGATCAGTTCTTGACCTTGACGGGGGTCAGGGTGAATCCGTTGTTGGGCTTGCCCATGAGCAGGTCGGGCAGCCCACCGCTGAGGGCGAAGGTCGACCCGTGGGGACCCGCGGCGATGCCGCTGGTGAC
Source organism: Streptomyces sp. NBC_00885 (assembly GCF_045207475.1). Lineage (NCBI taxonomy): Bacteria > Bacillati > Actinomycetota > Actinomycetes > Kitasatosporales > Streptomycetaceae > Streptomyces > Streptomyces sp. NBC_00885. The sequence goes on along the minus strand of NZ_CP108796.1, from coordinate 4,038,366 downwards.
GGGGGCGGTCACGGTGTCGGTGACATTCACCGTGGCGTACTTCCAGTCGCCGCAGGGGCGCACCCGCTGGATCTGGGCGGGCTTGCCGGTCAGGAGGCCGCTGCTGACCGCGACGAGGGAGCCGTCGGGCAGCACCCGGATGCCGGCGGTGAGGGCGGCCAGCGGCTTGGAGAGCTCGACCTTCCGTGCCCGCTCGGGGTGGTTGACCGGTACCCGGACCAGGGAGCCGTCGGCCTTGGCGATGATGAGGTGGTTGTGCGGCGTCCACGCCACCGCGGTCATCCCGATGCCGGACAGGAAGTTGGGAACGTCGACGGTGCCCTTCAGGAGATCGCTGCGCAGGAGGACCGAAGCGTGGCCGTTGCGGTCGATGCGGAACACCGTGGGGGTGAGCTGGTCGACGGCGTACGCGGTACCGTCGGGGGCCACCGTCACGTCGGCTATGAGGTGCTGCTTGCCGTCGGCGGCGACCTCGGCCAGATCGGCGTACCAGTGCTTCCGTCCGCCGGCCAGGTCGTAGCTGCCCACTCCGGCGACGCGGAAGGTGGTGTCCTTGGACGAGCGGTCGGCAAGGCCGTAGTCCACGTTGCTTGCCAGGACCCGGTGCTTGTCGCGGTCGACGCGGACCGCCTGGACGGACACCAGGCTCGGGTCGTCGACGAGGGTGCGCACGGTTCCGTCGAGGCCGACGGTGGAGATCGTGCTGTGCTTCAGCGAGCCGACGACGAAGTTCTCCGACTGGCGGTTGTAGTCGACCGAGTGGGGGAAGACCCCCGGGCCGTTGGCCTTGATGACGTTGTGCGCGGCGTTTTCGGTCTGCTCGATCCTGTGGCTGTCTTGGCCGGGAGCCGTGGAGGCGGAGGCCGTCATGACGGCCGTACCGGTGGTCAGCACTGCGGTGAAAGCGGCGGCAGCGAGCGCGAGCTTGAGCTTCATGGAAATCTTCCTCCGTCTGTTGATGTGTTCTTCGCGAAAGGCAGATCAGCCGGTGATCTCCCGCCCGAGCAGGGCGGCCAGGTGGTCGATCGCGGGCGCATCCGCCGGGGCGGTGCGGGACATGGCGAACGGGCCGTCCGGAGCGGGCGGCAGCTGCGCCACCAGACCGCGGGCGAACTCGATCTCCCGCTCGACCGCGATGTCGTCGAACAGGGCCTTCTGGCCGGTGGCCCGGGCCAGGTCCCAGCCGTGGACCAGGTGCTCGATGGTCTGCAGGTGAAGTGCCACGGCGCCCGGCACCTCCCCGATCGGGGCCTGCACGGTGCGCTCCAGCGCCCCGGGTCGCGCGAAGGCGGCCATCAGAGCGTCGGCCGACTCGCGGACGGCCGCCTTCAGCGAGGCCGGCGTGGACTCGGTGCCGGCCGGCTGCTCGGGGCCCTGCGAGGTGGGCTGCTCGGCCATCACGTCGGTGAACACCCGCTGTCCCGTCACCAGGTGGCCGACCAGCTGCGAGACGTTCCAGTCGGTGCAGGGCGTGGGCGCGGTCCACTGGTCTTCGGCGACGGCCTCGACCAGCTGGGCAACGGTGTCGACGATGCCGGTGAAAGCCGTCACGGGCGTGTTGGACATGGGAGATCTCCATTCGTGGTCAAAAGGGGCAGGGCGGGGCGTTCCGTGGACATGTCTGTCGAAGGGCACGTCGTGCCCCTGTTGCGGAGGTGGGACGAGAGGGAGCGGCAGAGTCGTCGGCGATGGCGACGGCGACGGCGAGGTGGCCTGCTCACGTCACTCGAGGCCCGGTTACCGGCAGTGGGCAACCGCCGGGGCGCTCGTCCGGGCGTGACGCATCGTCCGGCCGGCTGCGGTTCGTTCGGTTCGTCAGCCGGGCGGTTGGATCAGGTGGGCGATCGGATCAGGCGTGCGAGGACGTACGGGTGTTGGGGCTGTCGGCCGTCGACACCTCCCCGGCGGGGTGGAGGGTCTGGTTGAGCAACCGCAGCGCCGCCTCGGAGGCCGATCCGGGCTCGGCCGTCGTCACGACCAGCCGGACGCCCTGTCCCCGCGGCACCGGCAGCGAGTGCTGCAGAACGTCCATCTCCCCGACCAGCGGATGGCGCATCCGGTACTCGGCAAGATCCCAGGCCCGGACCCGGTGCTCGGCCCACAGAGTGGCGAACTGCGGGCTCTGCATGGTCAGTTCACCGATCAGGGACGCCAGGCGCGGGTCGTCCGGGTATTCGCCGACCGCCTGCCGCAGCTTGCCCACCACGTCCCTGGCCTTCCTCGGCCAGTCGACGTACAGGTCCCGCGTGTGGGCGTCCAGGAACACCAGCCGGGCCGTGTTGGGCCGCTCGGCCACCCGGTCCGGGCTGTCCGCGTCCAGATGCCCTGCGAACAGGCCGTGCCCGGCGCGGTTCCAGGCCAGCACGTCCGAACGCCTGCCGAGGGCGACCACCGGTGCATCACCGAAGGTGTCCATCAACTGCCGTACCGCCGGGGTGACCCGCTCGGCGGGCAGCCGGCGCCGGCGCGTCTGCTGCCGCCCCTCACCCGCCAGGTCGCGCAGGTGGCGCCGCTCCGCCTCGTCCAGCCCCAACGCGGTGGCGAGCGCATCGAGGACCTGCGGCGACGCGTTCAGCGACAACCCCTGTTCCAGCCGGGTGTAGTAGGCCACGCTGACGCCCGCCAGCTGTGCCAGCTCCTCGCGCCGCAGCCCCGGGACCCGCCGCCGCTCGCCGTACTCCGGGAGCCCCACGTCCGCCGGCTTCAGCTGTCCCCGGCGCGTTGACAGGAACTCCCCGAGGAGGGATTTGCCGTGCCGTGTGTCGTTCATGCGGTCGAGTATGGTCCGGCCCGCATCTTCTAGCCTGCCACTGCGAGTAACAGGCACGGAGACCGCGAAGACCGCGCTGCTCGGCCCGGGTTGGGAGCCGACGCCCGGGCGTCAGGGGACTCGTCGGCGCTGGGCACGCACCCGTGGCCCACTCGGTCACCTTCAGGTTCCCCAGTCACCGAAAAGTGCGTTCTTCCATGCCGGGCACACACTCTCTTACGGTTTCCGAGTATCCACCGGAGAGTGTTTGCCTCCCGGGTTCTGTGGAAGCGAGCCAACGGGCTCTCAGGCAAGAAAGCAGGCAGCCATGCCCATCACCCTGGTCAACCCCGAAGGACTGCCGAAGGTCGACATCTACCGGCAGGTGTCGATCGCGACCGGGTCGAGGCTGGTCCACATCGCCGGCCAGGTCGCCCGCGATGCCGACGGCGGCCGAGTCGGCGAAGGTGACCTCGCCGCCCAGGTCGAGCAGTGCTACCTCAACATCGCCACCGCCCTGGCCGAGGTCGGCGGCTCCTTCGCGGACGTGGTGAAGCTGACCGTCTACGTGGTCGACCTGACCCCCGACAAGATGCCCCTGTTCCTGGAGGGGGTCGCCCGGGTGGCCGCGAAACTGGGGGTCACCCCGGTACCGCCGCTCACCGGCGTGGGGGTCGCCGCGCTGGCCGAGACCGACCTCCTGGTGGAGGTCGAAGCCACCGCGGTCCTCGACTGAACAGGGGCTCTTCGGCGGGAGGTTCCGCGGGAGCCCGGGGCCGGCCACCCGCCGGAGTCGTACCGGTTTTCTGCCGTGCCCGCTTCGCCGCCGGCACGGCGCTAGCGTTGGGTTCCATGATCGTATGGCTCAATGGCACCCACGGCGCAGGCAAGACGACGACCAGTGCACTCGTGCAGGAACTGATCCCGGATTCGCGGGTGTTCGACGCCGAGAAGGTCGGCGAGACACTCATGGACATCACGCCGGGGCTGCCCCGGACGGACAACTTCCAGCACTGGCCGCCGTGGCGGCCGCTCGTCGTCGAAACTGCGCGCCGCGTACTCGACTACACCGGCGGCACTCTGGTGATGCCCATGACTGTCCTGGTCGAGCAGTACTGGCGCGAGATCAGCACGGGCCTCGCCCAACACGCCATCCCGGTACGGCACTTCGTCCTCCACGCTGACCAGGACACCCTCCGCGGGCGTATCGAGGGGGACACCCTTCTTGGTCCCTCCCCGTGGCGCCTCAGTTACCTCGAGCCCTACGCCAAGGCGGCCCGCACGTGGCTGCACGGCGAGGCCGAGGTCGTCGACACCACGCACCTCACGCCCGCCCAGGCCGCCCTGCAGATCGCGGAGGCCGTCAAGAGTTGAGACCCTTGGGACGTGCACAGGAAATCGAACACATGATTGAATTCCAGCCATGCCCCACGCTGCTTTCCCGCCCGACCTCGTGCAGGCCCAGCGCGCCTGGAACCGGACATACGCACTGCTCGCCGAGCATCAGCTCCACGCCACGGTGCTGCGCCGCCGCCTGATGGATCTGTCCCTCCGACTTGCCCGGCATCCGTTCTGGGCCACCGAGCAGGGCCGGTCGCCGGCGGCCCGGGTGGAGCTGCGCCGCCAGGTGCGCGCTCAGGAGGAGGAAGGGGAGACCTGTGGTCGATCGCCTGAGCGCCCGGCAGGAGAGCATTCTGCGGTGCATCACGGGCTGGATAGCTGAACACGGCGAGGCCCCGACGATCCGGGAGATCGGTGAGAGCGTCGGCCTGTCGAGCACGTCGTCGGTGGCCTACCAGCTCCGCCGGCTGGAAGAGGCCGGGCTGATCAGCCGCAGCCGCCGGAGCTGGCGCTCCTGCCGCATCGGCAACTGACCTGCGGGTCCGGCCCGTTGGGCTGGAGCTCACGCCTCGCGGAGCGGCGGATCGGCCCTCAGCCGGAGCCGGTCATGGCCCGGGCGGGGCCGGAGGCGTCCGGCTCACCGTCCGGCCCAGCGCCGCCGCGGCCCGTGCGAACTTCGCGGCGTCCACCACGGCCGCGCCGCCGACGTCGTTGTTGAAGTACACGTACACGTCGTCCTCGTCCGGCCAGGCGTCGGCGATCCGCCCGGCCCACGACGTCAGCGCCTGGCGGCCGTAGCGCGGCGGCGGCTCGGCGATGCCGCCGTGGAACCGCACGTACCCCCATGACGCGGTACGCCACAGGGGCGTCACCGGACGGGACGCCCGGTCCGCCCAGCACAGGGCGCTGCCGTGCCGTTCCAGTACCGCCCGGAGCTCACGCTCCGCCTCCCACCACGAGCTGTGGCGGAATTCGACGGCCACCCGGACCGTGCGGGGAAAGCAGTTGAGGCAGGCGTCCAGAGCCGCGATGTCCTCCCGGAAGTTGGGCGGAAGTTGCAGCAGGACGGGTCCGAGCCGCTCGCCGAGGCCCTCGGCGCGGTCCATCAGCCGGCGTACCGGCTCCTGGGGGTCGTGCAGCCGTTTCAGATGGGTCAGATAGCGGCTGGCCTTGACCGCCATGACGAACCCCTCCGGCGTCCGCTCCCGCCAGGAGGCGAAGATCTCCTTGGTCGGGAGCCGGTAGAAGGCGTTGTTGTTCTCCACGGTGGCGAACTGCCGGGCGTACTCCTCCAGCCACAGCCGCTGCGGTTGCTTGGGCGGATAGAGCACACCGCGCCAGTCCTTGTACTGCCACCCCGAGGTTCCGACGAGCATGGGCATGCTCCGATCCCTGCCCGCGCGAGAGCGGGATATATCGCCCCATTCTTCCGGCCGGGCCGTCGCGAAGCCCGCGGCGCCCGTGAGTTCAGGGCGCCCTGAAGAGGGTCGGGAAGCGGGGAGCGAGCCAGGGCTTGCGGCCCCAGGCGACGACGCGGCCCCGGGCCATGGCGCCCCACGGATCGCAGCGGCCGAGCGCCATCAGCAGGAAGGTGACCGGTTCCGTGAGGATCGTGCAGTCCGGGCGGTCAGGCGGCTGCGGGCTCACGGCCACATGGCCGTCGGTGAACGTGACGCCGAAGCGGGCGCCGCCCCACAGGCGGATCGTGTAGCGGGCGTTCAGCCCCGCGCTGTTGGCGGCGTCGACCACGCGCGGCATGGCCCTGATCAGGAAGGGCAGGGCCAGCTCGACCCGGACGCGGTCGATCATGTGCGGGCGGCCCAGCGCGCGGGCGAGGTCGTAGCCGTGGCCGAGCATGTGCGTCAGCAGGTACGAACCCAGCTCGGCCGGGCTCATCGGGCCCAGCGGAGTGAACAACGCCTTCTCCACGGCCCCCTCGCCGGCGCGCTCGTCGATCGCCTTGAGGAATGCGGCGGCCTGCTCCACGATCATCCCGGCCAGCGGATCGGCCGCACGCTCGCCGAACTCGGAGAGCGCGCGCTCATTGGCCGCGGCCAGGCTCTGCGGGGTGCCGTCCCCGTGGCTGCGCTCCTGCCCTGCCGCGATGTCGGCCATCAGCTCATTGGCCTGCGCCAGATGAGCAGCCGCCGCCCCGAGGCTCCACTGCGACCCGGGCACCGGAACACCCGTGTCGGCAACCCCGCGCAGCAGCGCGGCGATGTCCTCGGCGGTGCCGCGTATGGCGTCACCGAGCCCCTCGGGCAGAGTGCCTCGCAGGTCCTGCCCAGCCACCGGTGCCACGACTCTCCCTTCGTCACCGATCCCGAATGGGATCGCCCGCGACCACACAACTCCGCGGTACACAACCAGGCAGGCAGAGCTGCGACAAGACCTTGAGCACCACTGATGCCACGTGCACCCGGCTTCACATCGCGGGCGGCAGAATCACCCAGTCCGCGTCGGGGGCCGACTCCGTACCGTCGGAGTAGACCGCGGTCACCCGGTAGAAGTGCGTGGTGCCGGGCGCCACGCCGGAGTCCGTGTACGAAAGCTCGGTGACCGGCTCGGCGGTCAGCCTCTCGTACGTGCCTGTGGCCGGGTTCCAGCGATGGACCAGATAGCCCGACGCGCCGGCGACCGAGTTCCAGGAGAGCTCTGCCGCGGTGCCGGTTTCGGTGTCGCTCCTCGTCGCGCTGAGTGTGAGCGGGGAGCCCTCGGGAGTCTCGACGGACGGCGTCAGATCCAGTTCGGTGACGACTACGGCATGGGCGGTGCCGGTCCATTCGAAGCTGGAGTTGCCCACGGTGTCCACGGCGTCGACGAAGTAGCACCTTTCCTCCCCGTCGGGCAGCCGCTCGTGGGTGTAGGACGTGTCGCCCGGAGCGAGGTACGCGTACGGCGAGCCGGAGCAGACGCGCTCGTCGTCGTCACCGATCAGCTCACCGCTGTAGACCACGTACCGCTTGAGGTCGGGCTCGGTGTTGGCGGCCCAGTTCAGGACGATGCCGTACGCGGTTGCCTCGGCGGTGAGCCCGGTGACCGCCGAGGGCGGCGTCAGGTCCCTGTCGAGCGTGGTGACGGTCACCGTCGCGGAGGGCACCGACTCGACGGAGCGGTTGTCGTACCCCTTGATCACATAGTGGTTCGTGGTGCTGTTGCCCGCCGAGGAGTCGGTGCAGGTGTACTGCCACCGGCCGTCGTCGAGCGGTGTCGAGGTGGTACTGCACCTCACCGGTTCGGCCGAGGTGTCCACGGGGAGCGTCGTGGAACGGTAGACATGGAAGCCGTAGTGGTCGCCGTCCGTGGCGGGGTTGATCTTCCACGTCAGCACGGCCTCGCCGGGCCCGGGTGCCGCGGTGACGTCGTGAGGTGCCGCCACGGGGCGGCGGGCTTCGGCGGCGGGGTTGTACTCCGCCGTGTACGCGGAGGCGCGGCCGGCCCCGTCCACCGCCGCCACTCGGTACATCCATGTGTCGGATCGCGCGACCGTGGTGTCGGTGAAGCTCGCAGCCGTGGTGGTGCGGATCAGGTCGTCCCCGCTGAGGTTGTCGCGCAGCACGTAGTAGCGGACCGCCCCCGGGACCGGCTTCCAGCTGAGCTGAATGCCGGCGTCCTCGCCGCGTGCGGTTAGCCCGGTCGGGGTGGTGACGGCGATGGTCGTCACCGGCTGATCGATGCTGCCGAGGGAGGCGTTGCCGGCCTTGTCGTAGGCGCGCACCTCGTAGTAGTAGGTGCGGCCCGCCTCGGGCGTGATGCCCGCGTAGGCGGTCGCGGTGGTCGTCGCGACGAGGGTGAAGGTGCTGGTGCCGTCGAGCCGCCGGTAGACGCGGTAACCGGCGAGATCCATTTCCTTGTTCGCGGACCACGACACATTGGCCTTGGCGGTTGCGTTGTCGAGGGACGCCTTCACCCCGACCGGCGCGAGCGGCTTGACCTTGTCGACGATGGCCGAAGTCCTCGGCACATAGGCGAACTTGACGTACGCCGAGCCCGTCCAGTTGACGTAGTCGACGCGCAGCGTGTGCCTGCCGGACGGGATGGTGAGGTTGAGCGTCCTGGTCTGCGTCGTGGAGACGTTCTTCCAGACGTCGACCTTGCGTACGCCGTCGACGTAGACCCGTATGCCGTCAAGGGCCGAGGCCGTGAGGGCGAAGGGGCCGCCCGAGCCGAAGTCCCTGGTCATCGACCAGCGGACGCCGAAATTGTCCCTCGGCAGACCGACAGCGGGAGCTCCGGTGCCCCAGTTCTCGGCGATCACGGAATCGCAGTCGGTCTTCTTCGGTGTACCGGAGAAGGTCGTGTTCGCGAAGAGCTGCCGTGTGAAGGATGGGGACGGGCAGCTGACGGCAGCCGACGCGGGCGTGGCCGCCACGGCGGTGAGCAGACCGCAGGCCGTCATGGAGACGACGGACAGCGCGGCGGCGGCACGAAGCCGCCGACGGGGATTGGGGGTCACGGGTAAGAACAGCCCTTTCAAGCCCGGAAGACGAAGGTGTCGCGGTGGGATGGAAGCGAACGGGCAGTTCAGGTGGGGCTGATCTTCCGCCGAGCCCGGATACTACGTGGCGCGATCTTGCCCGTACAGGGCGGTGGGGCCGCGGACGGACCGCGGGCCCCGCACGAAGGGGCCTGCACCTGCGGGCCGGGCTGCGGCTGCGGCTGAGACCGGATTACGGTGGCTCCATGGCGGAACCGCTGGATGTACTGGTGGTGGGTGCCGGCCCGACGGGACTGGCCCTGGCCGCTCAGCTACGGGCGTACGGCACCCGCTTCCGCATCATCGACCGCAATCTCGACCGGGCCCGGGAGTCACGCGCTCTGGCCATCCAGCCGCGGACTCTGGAGGCGCTGGCCGGGTTCGGTGTGACGGACGAACTGGTCGCGCGCGGCAACCGGGCAGTGCAGGTGCGGATGCATGTGCCGGGCCGGGTGCTGCGGCTTCCGCTGTTCGACATCGGGTGCGCGGACACCCCGTATCCGTACGCGCTGTTTCTGTCCCAGGCCGAGACCGAGGCCGTGCTCGGAGCGCATCTCGCCGAGCGCGGCGTGGCCGTCGAGCGCGGCACAGTGCTCCGGGACCTGTCGCCACAGGACACGTACGTCACCTGCCGGTTGAGTCACGGTGACGAGGAGCGCGAAGAGATCCGGGCCCGCTTCGTCGTCGGCTGCGACGGCGCGCACAGCACCGTACGCGGCCTCGCGGGCATCGGCTTTGTGGGTTCCACCTACCCGCAGACGTTCCTGCTCGCGGACCTGGAGGTCGACGGTCTCGAACGCGGCGCCGCCCATGCGTACCTCTCCGAGGCCGGGATGCTGTTCTTCTTCCCACTGGAATCACCGGCCACCTGGCGGATGCTCGCTATGCGCTCGCCGGATGCACCGGACGAGGAGGTGAGCCTGGGGCAGCTGCAGGCGATCACCGACCGGTACGCGGGCGCGGCGGGCTCCGCGGCCGAGGCGGGGAAGGGACTGCGCCTGCGGGATGCCGCCTGGATGACCGAGTTCCGGCTGCAGAACCGCGGCGCCGCCCACTACCGCGCCGGCCGTGTCTTTCTCGCGGGCGACGCGGCCCATATCCACAGCCCGGCCGGCGCCCAGGGCATGAACACCGGCATTCAGGACGCGCTCAACCTCGGCTGGAAACTCGCCCTCACCTGCCGGGGCGCCGCTCCCGAGGCGCTTCTCGACACGTACGAGAGCGAACGGGCGCCGGTCGGCCGGAACGTGCTGCGCTTCACCGACCGCGCCTTCACGATCGCCACGAGCCGTAACCGGTTCATCCGTCGGGCGAGGACCCAACTCGCCCCGCGCCTGATGCCGTTGGCGCTTCGCTTCACCACCCTGCGCGGCAGAGCGTTCCGTACGCTCTCCGAGCTCGCCATCCACTACCGGCGCAGCCCCCTCACCGAAGAGGGAAACCGCCGTCCCCGCGGCGGCCCCCGGGCGGGTGACCGGCTGCCCGACACCCCCGCCGGTCTGCAGGCCCTGGCATCGGGTCCCGGCTACCACGTGCTGCTGTGCGGTCCGCGTGACGCCTGGGAGCCGCAGGACCTGACGGCTCTCGGCCGAAGCGGCCTGGTCACCGTCCACGACCTCGGCGACCAGGGCCCCTGGCCGGGCACCGCGCACGGCCTGGTCCGCCCCGACGGATACCTCGCCTATCGCGCGGGCGGAACCGACCTGTCCGGCCTCCGCCACCACCTGGACCGCTGGCTGCCCGCACCGGCCCCCAACTGACGGGTTTCACGGGCGCCGTACGGCCGGGCCGCGCTTCCGATCAGCCGATGCACAAGGCGATCAGGCACACCTGCGCCGGTGATGTGGGATCGCCCGTCGACGTTGTCGGCAAGAGGTTCACCGTCGTTGTGCCTGCGCCGGGGCGTTCGGCGGAAGCGGGAGCCGTCGTCTCCGGGGCCGGGTCGGGGGCGTTGCCCGCGGGCGTCGCCGGGGCAGGATCGGCTGCGGAGGGCGGTGCTGCGACGGGGGGCGCGAGGGGTTGGGCCCTCGCCGCGGTGTTCAGCTGTCGGCCCGTCGTCGCTGTGGCAGGCGCAGTGCGAGGCGTGGCGGCCGTGGTGTCCTGCTGTCCGCCGGTTGCTGTCGGCGGGCGAGTGCTGGGATGCCGCGAACCCGGGGCGTCCGGTTGCTCCGACGCCGAGTCGGTGGCTGCGGTCCCAGGGGTTGGCGCGGTCACCGGATCCGGCGGTGAGGCCGCGTGTGTGTGGCTGCTGGATGGCCTGGTGGTCGGCAGCGCGGCAACGGTCAGTCCGCCACCGACGAGGGCAACCGCCGTCGCGGCCACGGCCCGGCGCTTGTTCTTCTTCCAACGCGCAAGTTGCCGACGCCGAGCCGCCCGGCCCTGCCCGGTGGAGTCGGTGCCTTCGTGGCCTCTGGACGAACCAGTGCCGGACGCGTCCGCCGCTGTGTCCCCGGGCGCGCCGCTGCCGGTGGGTGCGGCAGCGGACTCGGGGGTGCCGGGGCGGCGCTCCGGAGCGGGGACATCTTCCGCGTCCCAGGCATGCCTCGTCGTTTCGGGAGTGGCGACCGAGCTGTGGAGGCGATGGGCGGGCGGGGCTATGTCCGGAGCGTATGCACCGCACCCGGGACACACGAGGGCACCGTTGAGATTCCGGCGGCACGAGTAGCAGTAGTCCATCTGCGATCTTCCTGTGCTGACTGCACCGCCAGGGACGCCGGCGACCTGTTTCGCGTTCGCATTTCGCTTCGCATGCTGATCGAGCGGCCAGTAACGCTACTGGCGCCCGCGGAAGGTGATGCGCAGCCCTTGTGACGCTGCTGCAAAGATCTACTGGCGGTAGTGCGTGGTACTCCCGGACATGTCGTCACGAATGCCGGGATGAGAGGCGGGGCTGCGCGGCGTACCGCATCCGGGTGCGCTGTTGGACCGGCCGACGGCGCTGCGTCGCGTTCTACTCCCAGGGCCAGTTGGAGTCCTGGCCGGATTCCAGGAGCGGGATCAGCCGGAATGCGGCGTCGCTGAGACCGCCGAAGGTGTGGCGGTGCGGCCCCGCGGCGGTGTGGCCGTAGGCGTAGCCCGCCAGGTTCCAGGTGTAGACCGGAATGTGCCGGGGCACGGCCCGGAGCGGGTCGCGACAGTGCGTCGACTGAACCTGCTCGTCGGTGACGACGATCACCCGGTCGTGTTCGCGGTAGTTCCGGGTGAGCTCGCTCCCGGCGCTGGGCAGGTCGAACATCGAGCCCGAGCGGTCCACCAGGACCAGGGTCCGGCCGGGCAGCGCGGGCACGTTGGCGAGCGAATGGCCGAGCGCCGATTCCAGGGACTGCGCCCAGCGCGGCGAGGGCGCGTTGCGGTGGACGGCCAGGTAGCGGAACGGGAACTGCCGGGAGCGAGCCACCTCATACGGGTCCGAGATCCGGCGGGCCACGTCGGCGGCCGCCCGGTCGCTGACACCGACAAGGTCGAAGTTACGCAGATTGCGGATCACGGCCATCAGGCGATTCGCGTAAGCGGCCGGCTGTCACAGTGTCAGGATGTGCTGCTCCTGGCCGCGGTGATGATGGTGTCGAGCCTGTCGCGGGTGCTGGCCAGTTCACCGATCTGCTTGTCGATGCGATTGCGCTCGGCCGTCAGCAGCGCCAGCGATTCCGGCGTGCTCACTCCTGTATAGACACAGGGGAGGAGCTCCAGGATCGTCCTGCTCGACAGCCCCGCGGCGTACAGCTGCTGGATCAGCAGCACGCGGTCGACCGCGCTTTCCGGGTAGAGCCGTTGCCCGCTCGGGCTGCGCTGCGAGGTCAGCAGATTCTGCTCCTCGTAGTACCGCAGGGCCCGCACGCTCGCGGACGTCCTCACGGCGAGCTCGCCGATGCGCACAGCGCCTCCTGGTGATCCGGGCCACATGACTTGCCTCTGACGTCAGCGTCAGGTTTTAGCGTAGCTCACGGAGCTGCCCATGGACGGCCCGCACATTCCACGAATGCAAAGGACAGCACTGTGACCAGCATGTTTGACAGCTACCAGCTCGGAAACCTCCGGCTCCCCAACCGCGTGGTGATGGCCCCGATGACCCGGGCCCGGGCAACGGCCGACGGGATCCCGAGCCCCCTGGCGGCGACCTACTACGCCCAGCGGGCCACCGCCGGGCTGATCGTCAGCGAAGGCGTGCAGCCGAGCCTGCGGGGCCAGTCGAACCCCAACACCCCCGGGCTGCACACCGACGAGCAGGTCGCCGCGTGGCGGCCGGTGACCTCCGCCGTGCATGCCAACGGCGGGCGGATCTTCGCCCAGCTCATGCACGCCGGCCGGGTCGCGCACCCCGAGACCGTCGGCCACCATCCCGTCGCCCCGTCGGAGATCGCTCTGAAGGCAGAGCTGTACACCGGTCCCAAGGGGCTGCTGCCCGCCCCCGTCCCGCGCGCACTGTCGACCGAAGAGGTCAAGGGCGAAGTACAGGTGTTCGTGGACGCCGCGCGCCGTGCGATCGACGCCGGGTTCGACGGCATCGAGTTGCACGGGGCGAACGGCTACCTGATCCAGCAGTTCCTGTCCTCCAACGCCAACCAGCGCACCGACGCCTACGGCGGTTCCGTCACCGGCCGCATCCGCTTCGCCGTCGAGGTGGCCGAGGCGACCGCGGACGCCATCGGCGCCGACCGCGTCGGCATCCGGCTCTCCCCCGGCGGCCAGGTCTGGGAGATGGCCGAGGACGACGTCCCGCAGTTGTACGGGGCCCTGCTGGACGCACTCGCCCCGCTCGGTCTCGCCTACGTCCACGCCCTGGTCACCGCGGACGACGACCTCATGATCACGCTGCGCAAGGCCTGGTCGGGCGCGTTCATCGTCAACCCGGGCGGGCAGATCGGCCCGACCCCGACCGACCAGGCGCTCGGCGAACGCTGGCTCGCCCAGGGCGCGGACCTGATCGGCTACGGCCGCGCCTACCTCGCCAACCCGGATCTGGTCGAGCGGCTTCGTACGGGACTGCCGCTGCGTGACACCCCGGACAAGGACACGTGGTATTCGGGCGGCGACACCGGATACGTCGACTACCGCAGCTACCAGCACTGAGCCGGACTCAAAACCGGACCCCCGTACCCCACCGAGGCTCCGCACCGGGCACCCTCGGCGTGCTACTTCACCGCGCTCAGCGTCGCGAAGACCACGACGTTGCCCTGGTAGCCAGTGCGCTTGGCGTAACCGCCGCCGCAGGTGATCACCCGCAGTTCGGGACGGTCGGAGCTGCCGTAGACCTTCTCGTCCGGGAATTTCTTCTTGTCGTAGACCTCCACGGCATCGACGGTGAACACGGCCGTGCGCTGGTCGGCCCGGCTGATCTCGATGGTGGCGCCCTTGGTCAGGGCACCGAGGTTGTAGAAGACGCCCGGACCGGTGCGCGTGTCCACGTGCCCGGTGGTGACGGCAGTCCCTGTCGCGCCGGGAGCCGTGCCGTCGCCGTACCAGCCGGCAAGGCCGGGGCTGTCGGCGGGCGGGGGCCGTAGCGCCCCCGCCGCGTCGAGGTCCAGTCGTGTCATGGGCGCGTCGACCTCGATGGCGGGGACCCGAAGCCGGACCGGATCCGACGGGGGCAGCGGCTGGACGGTGCGGGGCGCGGCCGGGGCGGCGACGCTGGGAGCGGGCCGTACAGCGGTGGGGACAGAAGTGGGGAAGGCCTGGGCGGCCGAAGGCTGCGGTGGCTGCTCGTCGCGTGCCGCGTTGATCACGAGCAGGGTGCCCGCCATCAGTGCGCAAGCCAGAAGCTTGGCCGAGGGGATGAAGGGGTGTGGGGAAGCGCTGGTCTGGTGCCCGGTTTCCATCGCGGTTGAGCCTTTGTTTCGCAGCGGGGTGAGGACCTCGCGGCCCCCGGGCCGATGCGGTGTCCGGGGGCCGGTGTGGCGGGAGTTGGGCGGTCAGGCTTGGACGCCGCCCGGGCGGCGCCGCATCCTGAGCGCACCCCCGGCGGCTGCTCCGGCAATCAGCACACTGCCCAGGGCGAGCTGAGTACCTTTGTCGTCGGCCCCGAAGCCGGCGTCGACCGGGCCGCTCGGGGCGCTCGGGCCGCCCGGGGAGCCGGCGGTGATCAGATGCGTATCTGTGATCTTGATCCGTGGCGGGCACTTCACCGTGACTCCGTGGACGCCGGGACTGGTCTCTTCCGGAATCTTGAACTGGCCGGTGAGCACCCCCACCCTGTCACCCTTGAACAGGTGGAACGCTCCTCCCGCCTCCGACTCGCCCTTGCCGTAGGTCTCCTTGCCACAGGCGGTCGTACTGACGGTGATCGTGGTGCCCGGGGAGGCCTTCCCCGGACGGATCTGAATGCCTGAGCCATCGGCGGCGACAGCGGCCGGGGCGGACAGGGCAAGGGCACCGACAACCAGGCCGATACCTGCACCAACTCGTGTGTAACGCATGAGGATCCTCCAACGGAGCAGTGTCCGGCCTGTCTGCGCGGCGCCTCTGCTGTGCTCCGCTCACGAGGCAACCGACAGTCCGTCAGCTCCGCAACATGACGCATCGCCACATGTGTCACCCGGGTAGGCGTAGTGGCGGCTCTCACTTGATCATTTATGCAGGTCACCGGATCAGAGCCCGTCACGGTGGAGCAATCGGCGCAGGGACGGCGAACGGGCTAGGGAGCGCTCTGCCAGGATGCTGCGATCTTCCGGAAACGCATGTCCCAGCACGTGCGCATGATGTTCCCCGGAAACGCGTCAGAGCCCAGAGCCGTCCGGAGACGGGTCAGGGCCTGATCAGGCATCTGCGGGGCTGATGGCGGTCGGGTCGGTGGCGGTGTCGCCGCCTCCGTGACCGTGCCGGAGGTGGCGTTGCGACGCGGACGATCGGGGTGACGGGCGGGTAGCTGCTCCCAGCCGCCAGGACGCTGCTGCGAGCGCAGGTGAAGGTGGACCGGTAGCCCCTCCCCGGAGCCGGTGATCGTGCCCGCGGTGAGTCCCGCCGGGAGGGTGTCCTGAAGGGTAACCGTGGAGCCGTTGGACCGACACATCGTCAGAGTCGTTGGCGGTGTCGGAGCGGCTGCCGTCGGGGGTGACCAGGACACCGACCGAGCCGCCGCTGATGGGGCCGAGTGGGACCGTGGCGGCGACTGTGTTGGTGGCGGCGAATCGCCGACATCGTCACCACCTCAGCGGGTCTGGCAGCGGTGGCCGGACCCGCCCGCATGTGGGTTGGGGCTCGGGCCAGGCCGATAGACCCTGGGCGCTCATGGCAGGAACCAGCCGGAGCAGGTGGGCTCCTCGTAGTCCGAAGTCGCCCTCAAAGCCGATCAGTTGAGCATCGAACAAACGCGTGGTGCACGAACAAATCGTCGCTCCCATCCTTTGTGATCATGCTAAGTTCCTCCGCGGCCCTGGAAGCAAGACGACCACCAGGGCGAACAAAAACGGGAGAAACATTGCGTAAGTTGGCAGCAGGCATACTCACGGCCGGGCTCTTCGCCGCGGGTGCCGGAACCGCGTTCGCGGCCTCGTGGCACAGCATTCCGACGCTCTCGACGGGCGGCGCGTCGTTCACGGGCGGCCAGTACAAGTTCCACCCCGCGGGCGAGAGCCACGGCGCGTTCCAGTGGGCGGGCAAGCTGAACGACACCGATCACGGTGACGATCACAACGTCTACATGCAGGTGAAGGTCGAGGGCCACGACTGGTCCCGCTACAACGGCAAGCAGAAGTCGTCCGTCTCGCTCAACCAGCTCAACTGGGACGGCGCCCAGCGCTACACGGACGACGCCTACATCCGCGTCTGCCGTGACAAGGGTTCGTTCAACCCCGACAACTGCTCGCCGACCAAGCACTACAAGCCGTAGAGCGGTAGTCGGTAAGGCCGGGCCCAGGGGTGCACACCTGGGCCCGCTCGCTTCTTGGGGGAAGCCATCAGTACGTCAGAAATACTCAGTGCCACGGGAGTCGACCTCTCCTACGGCACGCAGTTGGCCGTCCGTGACGCCCACCTCTCGGTCGCCCGCGGCGAGGTCGTGGCCATCACCGGGCAGAGCGGTTCCGGCAAGTCCTCGCTGCTGTACTGCCTGGCGGGTGTGCTGGCCGCCGCACGCGGGCAGGTGCGGTTCGAGAACCGGACACTCGGCAGCCTCAGCGACGACGAGATCAGTACGCTGCGCCGCGAGCGCTTCGGCTTCGTCTTCCAGTACGGCGAGCTGCTCCCCGAGTTGACCGTTGAGGAGAACACCGCCCTGCCGCTGCGCCTGGCCGGGCAGCGCAAGAAACCCGCGCTCGCGGCGGCGGGAGAAGTGCTGGAGCGGCTCGGGCTCGGCGAGCTGCGTGAACGCCGCCCGTCCCAGGTGTCGGGCGGGCAGAGCCAGCGCGTCGCCGTGGCACGAGCCCTGGTCCACCGACCGGCCGTGGTCTTCGCGGACGAACCGACCGGGTCGCTGGACAGCGCCAACGCCTCGGCCGTACTGAAGGAATTCCTGGGCCTGGCGCGGTCGCAGGACACCGCCGTCATTCTGGTCACCCACGACCCCGCCGTCGCCGCCCAGGCCGACAGCCACTACACGATGTCCGACGGCGTCCTCGCCCCGCGGGGGGCGGCGTGAGGGAGTTCCTGCTCGGCCTGCGCCTGCTGCTCGGCGCCGGCCGCGGCAACCGCATACGTTTCTTCCTGATGGCGGCCGGTGGCTCCATCGGCGTGTGCTGCCTGGCGCTGGTACTGACCATTCCCTCGATCCTGAATGCCCATGACGGGCGGGCCGCCGCACGGGAGCCCCAGACCACCTCGGCGCAGCCGACCGGCTCCACACTGATCCTCCAGCGCTCGGATCCGTACGGCTCGAAGGCGTTCACCCGGGTGTTCGTCGCCAAGGGTGCGAAGGGCGCGGACAAGACCCCACCCGGACTGAGTGAACTGCCCGGCCCCGGCGAGGTGTTCGTCTCCCCCCGGGTGCACGACCTCCTGCGCGACCAGCCCGCGATCAAGGGGCTCCTGCCGGGCCATGAGAAGGGCAGGATCAGCGCCGCCGGGCTCGCCCACCCCGATGAGCTCTTCGCCTACGTCGGCACCACGCGTGACCGGATCGCCGACGAGGGACGCGCGCTCAAGGGCTTCGGGTACAGCTACGCACCCTTCCCGGCCGTCGAACCCTCCACCCTCACCATCCTCCGCTTCGCCCTGGGAACCCTCGTCCTGCTTCCCCTGGGCATCTTCCTGTCCGTGTGTGCCCGGCTCTCCGCCGCCAGCCGGACACGCCGTCTCGCCTCTCTGCGGCTGCTCGGGCTCAGCGCCAAGGGCACCCAGCGCGTGAACGCCGCCGAGACGGTCGTCGCCGCACTGCTCGGCGCAATCCTCGGCCTCGGCGAGTACTGGCTCCTCAACCAGGTGATGACCCGGACGGGCCTGCCCAGCCTGCGGTGGTATCCGGACGACGGTGCCCTGTCTGTCAGCACCGTCGTCGTCTGTCTGGTGGGCTGCCCGGCCCTCGCCTGGTTCGTCGGCCGGGCCAGTGCCCGCAGCGCGGCAGAAAATCCTCTGGCGGTTCGGCGCACCGCGGCCCCCAAGCACCCCGCCAAGTGGGGTGGCCTGCTGCTCGTGACCGGACTCGGCATCGTGGCCGGCTACTGCGTGACGGGCGCGATGGGACGCCCGGCCTCCAGCATCGGCCCGAACGCCCTGCTGATCCCGGCCGGCGTGCTGCTGACGGGCGTGGGGCTGGTACTCACGCTGCCCCTGATCTCGTACAGCCTCGCTCGCCGGGTGGCGCGGACCACCCAGTCCCTCACGCTGAATCTGGCGATGCGGCGCAACGAGGTGGAACCGGGCAGCACCATGCGGGTCGTTACCGGCCTTGTGCTGCTCGTCTTCGCCGCTTCGCTCGCCCAAGGCGTCCTCATCCAGCTTAAGCAGGTCACCCGTCCGTCCGGTCCGGTTCAGGACTACTCCCTCTCCCTGTCCGCGATCACCGCACGACAACAGGGCGAGCTGGCCGCCGTACCGGGCGTACGGGCAGGGGCCCTGACGATGGATTCGTGGGTCGACCTCCAGTCACCGGACGCCACGATCCCGGATCAGACCACCGCGCTCGTCGCCACCTGTGCCCAACTGGCCCAGATGGTGAGGCGATCCGAGGGCTGCGAGGACGGCAAGGTGATGCGGCTCGTCGACCCCAACTCGAGCGTCGGATCGGATCTGACCCCGGGCACGTCCTTCCCCTTCCGCTTCGAGAGGGGCAAGGAGAAGGAACTGAAGATCACGTTTCCCTCCGAGCACATCGTCTACAGCGCCTACTCGCCGTCAGCTGTGGGCAGTGCGACTCTCCTGGTCCCGCCGTCCGCCATGCCCGCCGACGCGCGACCCGAGACGGCGCGGCTGATCCTCACCAGCAGCTCCGAAACCGACCAGGTCCGCAAAGTCCTCGACGGTATCGCGGCCGTCGCCCCGATCGCCGAGATCGAGCTCGTGGGTGTCAACATCCAGGGCCTTGAGCAGATCGCCGTCATCGAGACCCTGCTGGCCCTCGGCATGATCATGGGCCTGGTCATCGGGGTCGCGGCCTTCGTCGTTTCGGTGACCGACCGGGCCGTGGAACGTCGTGCGCAGGTCACGGCCATCACGCTGATCGGAGCCCGGGCGAGGACCATGCGGGCCGTGCAGTGCCTACAGGTCGTGCTGCCGCTGAGCATCGGACTCGTGCTCGCGCTCGTGACGGGCAAGCTCGCCGAGTCCAGCTATCTGATCACCGGGGGCAGCGAGGTGTACTGGGACCTCGCAGGCACCCCGCTGCTCGCACTCGCGGCGGCGGGCGTGGTGGCGGTGGCGGTGGCGGGGACACTGCCGTTGGTCGGGCGGCGCATCAACCCTGAGCTGATCCGCCGCGACTGATCCCGCGTATGCGGTGACCAACACCGCCCTGCCACGCCGGCGTGGTTGAGAGCGTGGCTGAGTCTCTCGGCCTGCGATGCGAGCCGGGACGCGGAACGCGAAAGGCTGGGCCCCGCCGGATGACCGGCGGGGCCCACCCCGTGCGGCGTGCTCAGCGAGCGACCGTGGCCGTCGGCTTGCTGGTGGCGGTTCCGTCCGTGTGCCCGGTGCGGTGGGCGGTCACCTTCACGGTGATCTTCCTTCCGCGCTGGGCGGGGGCCGGCTTCAGAGAGGAACCGGTGGCGCCCTTGATCGCCCTGCCGTCCGCGTACCACTGGTAGGTGTACGAGGACGGGCTGGGTGTCCAGGTGCCCTGGGCGGCCCTGAGCGTGTAGCCGACCCTGGCGGTGCCCGAGATCGTGGGCGCCTTGGTGGCCTTCGGGGCGCTGCCCTTGGCGACCGTGGCCGCGGGGGTCGTGGCGGTGCCGTCGGCGTGGCCCGTGCGGTGGGCGGTGACGGTGAGGGTCAGCTTCTTGCCGAGCAGCGAGGCGGGCACGGTGTACGTGGCCGCCGTCGCCCCCGAGATCACCTTGCCGTCGGCCTTCCACTGGTAGCCGTACGACGTGGCGGCCGGAGTCCAGGCGCCCTGTGTGAGGCCGAGCTTGGCGCCGACCTTCGCCGTGCCGCTGATCTTCGGGGCCGTCGTCGCCACAGGGGCGGCGCCCTTGGCGACCGTGACGGCCGCCGAGGTGACGGCGGTTTCCCCACCGAGAAGATGGGCGGTCACGGTGACGGTGAGCTTCTTGCCGAGCAGCGAGGCGGGCACGGTGTACGTGGACGCCGTCGCCCCGGAGATGGCCTCGCCGTCCGCCTTCCACTGGTAGCCGTACGACGCCGGGGTGGGCGTCCAACTGCCCGGGTTCGCGGTGAGGGTGGCGCCGACCTGGGCCGTGCCCTCGATGGCGGGAGCCGCGGTGTTGGCCAGCGTGGGCGGGGTGACGGTGAAGGTGCCCTGTGCGTACTCCACCGCGTTGTGGGCGATGACGCTGAGGTTCCAGTCGCCCGGGGCGGCCCCGGTCAGGTCCAGGACGGCCGTCAGGGTCCTGCGGTCGGCCGACACCGACGCGCTGGTCGACTCCACCCTGCTGTCGGCCCGACTGAGCACCACCTTGTCGTCCTTGTGCAAGGCGGTACCGATCACGCGCACGGTGGCCTTCGTGCCGCTCTCGGCGGTGGTCGGGGTCACCGAGTAGACGCCGACCCGCTGCGTGCCGCAGATGGCGGAGGAGCAGGTGAGTTCCGCCCGGTAAGAGGTGTGTGAGGCCTTCTTGGGCAGGCTCAGAACCATGATGCTGGGGGTGACGGCCCTGGTCTCCGGCTCTTTGACGGAGCATTCGTAGCCGGTGGGCTGCATCAGTGTGCAGCCGTTGTCGAGACTCTTGCCGTACAGCGCGGGCACGGCGGTGTCGGTGGCCCCCGTGGTGTCACTGATCGCCACGTTGAAGCGGTCGTTGTACGCGGTCGGCAGTACCGCGCAGACGGCAGTGTGCTGCTCGTCGAGGGTGCCGGTGATCGGACCGTACCCATAGCTGACGTTGGGGACGGCCGTGCACTCCCGGGCCGGCCCGGCGGCGGTGGCGATGCGCAGTGCGTCGAAGCGGTAGGGGTCGTCGGCCTTCTGGCTCCTCGGCACGGAGACGAGGACCTGGTAGCGGGTGGAACCGGTGACTGCGCAGGCCTTGTTGAGGTAGCTGCTGCAGGCGAGCTTGCCGTCCTCGCCGTAAGCCTGGAGGCTCGCGGTGCCGAGCGCGTCGCGGATGTCGAGGTGCAGGGTGTCCTCGGCGTCGGAGGTGGTGACCTGGCGGCAGAGCAGCGTGTCCCCCGCGGCGAAGGTGCCGCCCGTGGACGGTCCGCCGACCGGGGTCGCGGGATTGGCGGTGCAGCCCTTCGCGGTGGAGGTGACGTCCCGCCGGGTCAGGGTGTAGGTGCCGGCTGTGTCGCTTCCGTTGACCAGGACGGTGTGCGCGACGCCCGGCACGAGGTTGCAGGTGAGCCGGATGCCCTGCAAAGCGGGGCCCCGGCAGACCTGCCTGCTGTAGTGGTCCACGACCGAGAGGTACGTCCTGGCCGTCGTACCCGGGGCGGCCTCGAGCTGGATGCTCTCCACCGCACTGTGGTCGCCTGCGGGGATGGTCAGGCAGTGCGAGAAGGCCCCGCCGCCCGTGCTGAAGCCTGCGTGGGCGCTGTCGGAGGTGAAGTCGCCCGCCGGGAACACCTTGCAGTCGTTCGCCTTGTCCGTGCGGTAGAGGGCGAGGCCGTAGGGGCCGGTCGGCGTCTTCTGGTCGGCGGCGGAGACCAGGACACGGAACGGAGCGGTGCCGTTCAGCCCGCAGGTGCCCCAGCTGAGGGTGGTCACGTCGCACAACTGGGCGCCGGTGGCATCGGCGACTGTGACGTCGATCCGCGGGATCTGGCCGCTCACGCTCCTCAGCGCCGCCATTCCCGAGCCCTTGGGCAGCGGCAGGGTCAGGCAGTCCACCTCGCCGCTGTGGGTCAGAGTGCCCTGGTGGGTGCCGAGTTCGACGGCCTGGCAGCCGGTGGTGGCGGACCGGTCGAGGACCAGGGTGGCGTCGTCGGTGAGTACGGTGTAGTCGCCGGCGGCGGGCAGGGTGCAGATGCCGTCCGACGCGCAGACGGTCCGGCCCGTGCGGTCGTACACCTTCAGCGGGGAGCGGCTCCCGTCATGAACCCCGTACACGTCGTATCGCCCGGCCGCGGGCGCGGTGAAGACCTTGCAACCGGAAGCCGGATCCACGGTGGTGGGCGCCGAGCCGTAGGCGTTGAGCGGGACGTGCGCGCAGCCGGCCGGGTCGGACAGGCGGCGGATCTTCAGGGTGTACGCGGCGGGGAAGCCGCCCTCCACGTCGCCGATGCGGACGAGGACCCGGTAGGGGCCGTCGCCGGGCAGGACGCAGCCTTCGCTGTTTTCGTCGTTCGAGCGCGGGCAGATCCGGGCACCGGACGCGTCGGTGATCCAGTACTGACTGTCGCTGGAGTGCTTGTCGGTGCGCAGGTCGACCGTGATGCGCTCACCGGCCTTGCCGGTGAAGGGCTGGCACATGATCGCCACCGGGCTGGGGGCGGAGCCCTTCACGATGGGGGCGTCCCAGGCCGTCCCAGCCTCCGGGGCACAGTAGTCGGCGGTGTGCAGCGGCACGACGGCGACAGGAGTGTCGATCAGGTTCTGCCACCCCTGATTGACCACCTTCAGTGTGTAGGCGCCGGCATGGGGCAGGTCGCACCAGCCCGCGTCGCTCCGATCGGTTTGGCTGCAGTTCAGTTGGGTGTCGCCGTCGTAGACCTGGGAGTAGGTCTCGGGGCTGACCTTGCCGAGTATGACGCGGTGCAGCCCCGCCTTCGCGGCGGTGAAGTCGAAGCAGGCGCGGCCGCCGTGCGCAGGGATCGTCGCTTTGCCGGCCGCGCTGCCCGGGTCCCCGAAGGGGCTGAGCGGCAGCTGGGTGCAGTTGTCGCCGGCGGCGTTCGCGGCGGTGGGCGTGATGTCCCGAGCCCACGCTGCTCCCACCGGAAGCAGAGTGGACAGCAGGACGGACAACAGGACGGGCAGCGTGAGCATGAGTGCGGTGCGCGGCGCAGATCTGGCGGTCGTCGCACGCGGATGACGTGACATTCCGTTCCCCCCCGGGACGGTAAGGACATGGCCGCCTCGCTGGTCCGGTGCGGCACATGGTGAAGATGCGGCCATGATCGTACACAAGTCCCACACAGAGAACCTGAATTCGACTGGTGGGGCCACCGACCGGCACCGGGTCGCCCCGCTCTATGTGACGGCCTGTCGGGCGGATCGGCAGGCCGTCACAGAATCCATCGAGCCAGGGCCCTGTCTACGGCGCTTGCCACTCCGCCTGGAGCTGCGGGGCTACGACGGCCCCTCCATTGGATGCGGAGAGAGAGGTGGCGGGGCTTCCGGTGTTCTGGAAGACCGTGAGGGAGATGACGTCACCGGCATTCAGCTCAAGGATCGTGGACACCTCCTGCGAAATTCCAGGAGCGCCCCCGGTGTCTGCGGTGTCCTGCTCGTCGTAGGCCTGGAGAACGCCGTTGACGTAGATGCCCATTTGACGGCTCGCCGCAGCAGGAGTGATGGACCAGAGAAGCCTTGCCTTGAGGAGGTAGCGACCGGGGGTGTTGACCACCAGGCTGTCGGACGCGTCATCGAACATCGCGTCCGTGTCGTAGGCGGAGGCATCGAAAGTGATCTGAGTCGCGGCGCTGCTCGGGATGGCCTGGTTCGCTGTGGCGAAGATACTCGCGCCGACATCGAGCGTGGGCCCGGTTGCTCCGGTTGCTCCGGTTGCTCCGGTTGCTCCGGTTGCGCCGGTCGCCCCTGTCGCCCCGGTTGCTCCCGTCGCTCCGGTTGGACCCGTTGGGCCCGTCGCCCCGAACGCCCCGGTCGGGCCCGTTGGACCCGTCGCGCCTGTCGGACCAGCGGGACCGGTCGGACCCGTCGCTCCCCAGCAGTGGTCCCAGTCGCCGAGGATCGACAGGCCCTCGCACCTATCGTCTCCGCGGCCAGGGCCGCTCGCCCCGCTCACGCGTTCGCCCATGCTCTGAGCCGCGACCGCGACCGGACTGACAACCCCGGCCGCCAGTACCAGCGCGAGGGAGACGATCGTGCCGCGTGCCTTCCACTTGCCTCGACGGGGCAAAGGCCCCAGCGGGGACCTGGTCCTGGTGTCAGAACTCATGAACTTGCTCCCTGTCTCAGTCGCTTTGGCCGAACCCAGGGCTGAGCTTGACCCGCGCGCAGTCGATCGATCCTCCTACTCGATAAGAACGCGTCGATTGTCAGCAGATAGGAGTAATCGACATATCTGGAGGGGCGCTTTTCGTCCGCCGATTCACACTCGGGGACGCGCGGGCAATCGGGCTGAGCGTCCGACTGCGTGTCGGTGGAGCGCCTTCGTCGGTGCCTGCCCGGTTGTCAGCGTTGGATGTAAGCGGAACAGCTCTGGCACCGGGCAGGCCTCCAAAGGCTCATCTGGCCGGTCGGCCCAGCCCCCACCAGACATGCCGACCGACACACCCCCACAGCGTCCGGCAGGTCCGGCCATCGTCTTCCCGCTCGGAGAGCACAAAGCCACCGGACTTCATGGGTTGTCCGCACTCGGGACAGGCCGGGGCGGCGCTGGTCATGCGGCGCACCCTAAGGGAACCGACCGCGGATCTGCGCCGGATTGGCGTAGGACCGCTCCGTCCCGAACTCTGGGCTGGGGAGTTCCGCGGGGTCCTGCGGGCGCGGCCGGTCAAGTCGAGCAGCGCTCTTGAAACCGCCGCCGCGCCAACTCGTCATAGGTCTCTCAGCCATGGGGCGGGACGGTACAGTCCCGGGTCTGACAGGGGGAACACACATCGACGCAATCGGCCCGGCTGGAGCCGCGCCAGGCGCACGCTTGCCAACTGTGGTGGTGGGGTGGCGGGTTGGGCGCAGGGGGCGTTCACCTGCGTTCATAGGGGGCCAGTTCGTGAGTTCGGCTCAGCATCTCCTCTCGCTTGCACGGCCGCGAACGGCGCTGAATGAGACGGAAAGTGAGACGGACATACCTGTTGGCAGCCGCGGTCTTGAGGGGGCGTCCGTGCCGGCGGAATCCTTGAGGACAAGCCTGTTCAGACCGCTACCCGGGCACTCGAAGGGGACAGTTGCGTGGACACCCTCTCGGTAGCACTGGTCTCCGCGTTGACCTCAGGCGCCGTCTCCACCGGTCTCGTGTGGCTGACCAGCCGGCAGCAACGGCGAGACGGCGAGCGTGCTCAACGCGAGACCCACAACATGTCGTATCTCAACCCCCTCAGGTGGCACACCGCTGAAGCACATCACCGGCTCTCCCTCTACGCCACTTCCGTTGACCAGCGGGGGTTCTACCGACCTGCTCAGGTCCTCAACGAACCGCAGGACATCGACGGCAAGGATGCCGCGTGGTTCGCCGGAAAGGGCGTCGCTCTGGTTTCCAGCGTCTGGATGACTGCCTGCCTGTTCGCTCAGATGACGCGCACCCGTCACGACATACCGTTCCTGCGCCTGCCGGGCAAAGACGACACAACACTGGCCGCCCTCATACTGAAGGTCCATGTGGCTTTCGCAGCCTGTGACGTCTATTACGCAACCCAGTCCAGCATCGGCACCGATGTCCTC
Organism: Streptomyces sp. NBC_00885; assembly: GCF_045207475.1. NCBI lineage: Bacteria > Bacillati > Actinomycetota > Actinomycetes > Kitasatosporales > Streptomycetaceae > Streptomyces > Streptomyces sp. NBC_00885. Next base: position 4,012,758 of record NZ_CP108796.1, on the reverse strand, counting down.
TTTGAAGCCGAAGGGCGACTCAGAAGCTACAGAGAGTTCTGCGACCTCCTGTCACAACCAGACCGGAGAGTGTGGGCCGACCCCCTCATCTGGTTCCACCTCGCTGTCGCCAACGGTGAGCGTCGCCCGAACCTCCAGCGCGCCTTGGATGCCCTCCACGAGTTGTCTGCGTTCCTCGACGACAGAGTCGCTGGTGGCGCATCACTGCGGGCGCGCTGGGACGCGGAGCTCTAGAGCAGGCCGCGGCGGTCGGTCCATGACGATCACTTCCACGCTCCAAACCTCACACCAACGTCAGAAGCAAGAGGCGTGCCGGGTGTCACAACCGGGAAGCTACGCACACCGGCGTCCCGCCTGGCGTCATCACGTCACACCGTCCTTGCCCCGTGACGGCCTTGTCCCGGCTTTGCGACACCAGGAGTTCCAGTGCTGCGGTGCGACGAGGCCGTTGCTACGGTCCCGCTTCGGGGTGCGGCCGATTGGGCCGCCTGTTAACAGGGGGACGTCCAGATGAATGCCAATCGCCTCAGACCCGTTGCCTTCGCGCTCGTGGCCGTCGCGCTGACCGCTGTGCTCACCGGGTGCAGGGAGGACGGGTCTGCCGCCGGGGCGGACGCGGCGCCGAGCGCGGGAGCCAAAGCCACTCCGTCGCCGAGCACGACTGCCGGGAAGCCCGACGCGACGCCGAGCACGGGCGCCACGGCCACCGCGTCGCCCGGTGCGGGCGGTAGCGGCACGCCCGCCGGCAAGCCAGGAGCCAAGCACACCGGATCAGCCGCGCCCAGCGCGCCCGCCGCTGACTGTGCCAGCGAGCCGCCGAGCCCGGACCACGTCGACCCCGACGAGATCGCCGTCTACCGAGTTGAGGAACTCGACGGCAGCACCGGGAAGGTGAACCTGGTCATTGAGCACGGTGCCTGGGGATGCCCGGGGAAGGACACTGACGGCGCGCCCTTCGTCGTCACAGGCGAGCACAGCCGCTGGGCTCTCGACCAGGCCGCGTATGTCACCGCCACCAACCCCATCACCGACAGCAGCGAGAACCAGCGGATCGGCGTGCAAGAGCTGATCGACTGGATCAACGCGCACCCCGACTCCGGCCTGGTGTTCAGGTATGAGACCGGCGCGGACGGCGCCATCCACCGCCTGGAGCAGGTCTTCACGCCGTAGTCGGTGAGGAGCTCTTCTGGTCTCCGCCCCGGCTGTGTGGCATGGGCGCTGGCTGGGTTCCTGGACTGGGCGTGGCGAGGCCGTCGTGGCGCTCGACCAGCCGTACCCTGCCCGCCAGCAGCGGGTACCAACCGGGTCGTTACGAGGGTGCGAAGGACGATCGCCATGACAGGGACTCAGCAGATCTTGTTCATCCAGGGCGGCGGCGCGGGCGCGCACGACGAATGGGACGACGAGCTGGTCGACAGCCTGAGGCGAGAGCTCGGGGGCGAGCACGAAGTCCGCTACCCGCGTATGCCCGACGAGGGTGACCCCAGTTACGCCCGGTGGAGCCCGGCGATCCGGCGCGAGATGGCGGACCTGGCGGACGGCGCGGTCGTGGTCGGCCATTCGGTGGGCGGCACGATCCTCATCCGTGCACTCGCCGATCAGCCGCCGGAGCGCAGGCTTGCGGCGATCGTGCTGATCGCCGCCCCGTTCGTCGGCCAGGGCGGCTGGCCGGGCGACGAATTCGAGCTGCCCGGCGACCTCGGCACGAGGCTGCCGCCCGGCGCGCGGGTGCATGTGTTCCACGGGCTCGCGGACGAGACCGCCCTACCGTTGCATGCCGACCTCTATGCCCGCGTGATTCCGCAGGCTCAGGTGCACCGGCTGCCCGGGCGCGATCACCAGCTGAACAACGATCTGAGCGAAGTGGCCAAGGCGATCAGCCCCGACAGAACCTGACCCCCTTCAACCGCACTCCCGAACGCTGCCCCTGCCCTTAAGAGGGCCATGGAAGCAATGGGATGCCCACGCATCTACACGATGGGGCCTGACGGCTCCCTGATCGAGCGCGACAGCCTCCAACCCCGTAGCTCGAGTTTCGAACCGCAGACAACTGTCTTGTAAGGCCGGCACTGCGCTCCAAGCGAACGTCGCAGGTCAGCGGATCTACAGCGACGCTGCGCCTGCTTACTGGCCGTGCACCTCCACACTCCCCGACTGACCGTGCTTGACCGCTCGATCCGGCACGGGTCTGGCACGTCGGCCGAGCCCCTCCATGCCCGGCGCGAGCCGGGAAGCAGCCCTCACCCGCGCTGGGTAATTTCGGCACCGCACTCAGTGCTTCAGGGCGACTTTGAGGACCACTATGAGGAGGCCGAGGGCCAGGTTGACCACCCCGGCGGCCAGTACCAGACGGCCGGTCGCGCCCGCGCGGAGCGCCGCCATCGCCGCCCAGCCGACCTGACCGGCGATCGCGACGCCGAGGGCTAGCCACACGGTCCCTTCCGGTCCGAGCCCCAGCAGCGGACTAACGGCGACCGCGGCGGCCGGTGGGACCGCTGCCTTGACGATCGGCCACTCGGCTACACACAGCCGCCAGATCTCCTGGCCGCTCATTGGCACGTACGCGATCCTCTCCCCGAAGAGACGGGCGAAGACATGCGCGGCCCAGAACACCACACCAGTGCAGAGCAGCAACAGAACAAGTTCCAAGCGCGGGAACGAACCGAGCGATCCGGCGCCGACCACCACCGAGGCGGCAAGCAGTGAGCCGTACACGGCTCCCGTGTAGTCGACCCGCTTCGCGGTTGCAGTCCGCGGCGGTGGACCTTCCGATGAAGTCCGGCCTTTCATGCTTCCAGTGTCGCCACGACCGGAGTCACGCTTCCACCTGAGGGTCCGGCTCCGGAATACGCCGCGATGCAGAGGGGCGCACGCTATGAGCGTTGCGACACTGACCCGCGGGCCTTACAGCTCACGGCGGCCCTCGCCGGTTCGAGCGGACCGGAGGGACGCACGACCTTTAGGCGAACCGCAAGCGTGTCGCCATGGTCAGGGGCGGCCGCGTCCAAATCGCCGGAAGTGCTTCGGCTCGGCCGAAGGAGGGCTCGTGAAGCCCGGGCCCCGAGGTCGCCAGACAAAGCCCCGGGCCGCTGGCCTGGGGCTTTCATATGGAGCGGGTGACGGGAATCGAACCCGCGGTTTGAGCTTGGGAATCACGGGCCGCTGTCAGCAGGCATCCCAGCTGACCTGTGGAAACGATACGAATCGGAGTGTTGTGCTCCAGCTTCGCCTTGTGACCGTGGTTGACCGGTGATCGCTGCCCTGTCTGGTGCGTATCCGGTGCGCTCGCCGTGCAGGCGCATCCTGCGTCATTGCTGAGCCAGTGGGGCTTCCCCGGGCCCGTCGTCTTCGCTTTTCCCTTGGACGGCGGAAGTTGGCACCCGGCTCTGACATCTGACGCCGGCCGAGACGCACGGCCAGGGACCGCCGCGCGCCCGCCATGGGCGACAACCCTGATGGGCAGCCACGTATCTGCGCACGGCCGCCGCCTTCCCCTCACGCCCCTGCCTCTACCCTTGAGGACTTCGGATTGATGGTTCACGAACAACCACGGAACGGAGCGTGCGGTGACCGCGGGGGAAGCGCATGGCGGAGAGCTGACGGGCAAGGTACTCGGCGGGCGTTACCGGGTGACCTCCACGATCGGGCGCGGCGGCATGGGAGTGGTCGCCCGGGCGGTGGACGAGCTCCTGAACCGAGAGGTCGCCGTCAAGGTCCTGCGGGCTTTCACCGACACCTCAGCGGCCGAACTGGCCGACGTGCGGACCCGGATGCAACGGGAGGCGCAGGCCGCCGCCCGTATCCGGCACAGCGGAGTGGTCACCGTGCACGACGTGACCGAGGAGCAGGGCCTCCCGGTCATCGTCATGGAACTCGTCGACGGGCCCTCGCTCGACGACGTGCTGAGGGAGCGCGGCACACTGGAGCCGCACGAAGCCGCCGCGATCGGCGCCAAGCTGATGGACGCGCTCGACGCCGCGCACCGGGCCGGCGTACTCCACCGGGACGTCAAGCCGGGAAACGTGCTGATCGAGCACGGCGGCAGGGTCGTGCTCACCGATTTCGGCATCGCCAGCATGGAAGCCTCCGGCGACGACGCCGTGGCCAAGCTGACCCAGAGCGGTCAACTAGTCGGTTCCCTCGACTATTTGCCGCCTGAGCGCGCGCAGGGCAGGGAGCCCGGTCCCGCGTCGGACATCTGGTCGCTCGGCATGATGCTCTACGCGGCCGTGGAGGGCACTTCGCCGTTCCGCCGCACGTCCGTGTGGTCCACCCTTTCGGCGATCGTCACCGAGCCCCTGCCGGAGCCCCGCCGGGCGGGACCGCTCACGCCGGTGCTCCAGGCGCTGATGGCGAAGGAGCCGGAGAACCGGCCCACCGCGGAACAGGCGCGCGGCATGCTGGAGCGCGTCGCCTCGGGCGGGACGGTGCACCCCCCATCCGCCGCTCCGACGCCGACACCCGCTCCCGCTCCCGCTCCCACGGTGGGTCCCGGGGCTGCGGCCGCCGCCGCACCGGCCCCCGGGTTCGGGCCCCCGCTGTTCCCCCAGCCCGCCCCGCAGCCTGAGCCTCCGCACGCCGGCTACGCACAGCCCGACCTGCCGCCCACGCTGCCGCAGCACGGCCCACCGGCCGCGGGCCACGCCGGAGTCCCCGCTCCCGAGACGAGCCGGACGGCAGCCCGTCCCGCACGGCGCGACAGCAAGCGCACCGTCGTCGCGGCAGCAGCCGCCGTCGTGCTCCTCGCCGCAGGCGCCGGCATCACCTACGCCCTGACCTCCCAACAGGGCGGCACGACAACGGACGGCGCACAGGCGACGCCGCCCGGCGTCGGCTCCCCCATGGACAGCAGCTGGTCGACCGGGGGCAGCACCCCGTCGTCGGCCGGTTCTTCCGGTACGTCCTCGAAGCCGTCGACCTCGGAGCAGCCGGACGGTCACGAGGACGAGGAGCTGGGGCCCACGAAGAAGCCCGGCGTCGAAGGCGACAAGCCGACCGAGAGCCCGTCGGCCTCCCCAGAGACCAAGCCCAGCCCGACGGTGAAGGAGCCCACTCCGGTGTCGACGGCCTGCACCGGCTGGGCCCACGAGAACCGCAGCGACGGCTATGGCTACCTGGCCGAGACGTCCCACCTCTACACCGGGCCGTACGCGGAATGTCAGTACGTGACCGTGGTCAAGACCGGTGTGAAGCTCTACTACCACTGCTACATCACCAACGCCTACGGCAACAAGTGGATCTACGCCCGTATCGATGGGACGAACACCGAAGGCTGGGCCCACAGCACCAAACTCACCAAGGAGAGCGGCACCCTGCCCCGCTGCTAGGCGTTCCCAACCAATGCTGCATTGGGGCGCAAGCCGCCACCCTGGTAGCCCGCGACGGCCCGGGACCGCTTCAGAGGCGGTCTTTGGCGGCCCGCACCAGCTGGCTGACGTCGTCCCGCGTGCGGGTTCTGCGCTTGCCGAATTCTGACCTGCTGTCTGTCTGCCGCTGTTCCCCGCTGTTTCCCGACCGAACGGGCACGGGAGGGGCGCGGCCACCCTTTGATCCGTAGCTCTGGCCGGATCGGTCAGCGACGGTCATAGAGGGCACAGAGAGGCGTCGAGAACCGCAACCGGCCGCTGCTGGTTGGTGGGGTTGCTGTACTTCGCTGCTGTGCGGCTGCCCGAGCTGCACAGCTCGGTCACTGAGGGCTGTAGGGCTCACGGAACGTACGGTTCGCAGGCCACACCATCACCATCCCGGTCCAGATGCGGCGCGTAGCCAGGCTCGCCCTCATGCAGCGGTGCGACGCCCGCCTCTCGTGCCTCGTCGCAGTTCTCGTAGTAGGGGGAGCCTTCGCTGGGTTGCGGCTCGGGCGCAGTCACCTCGTGTACGTCAGCCCCTACGATCGTGCCGCCGTGGACCGTGTATGTGCCCTCGAAGATCCTCAACGAGCCGTCGGTCTGAGTGGCCTCCAACGTGACCGAGACGGTAGCGCCGTTCGTGCGGAGGATATGGACCGTGTCGTGGGCTGTGTCGGCAAAGCCGTCCACGAAGGACGCGTAGGAGTCCGAGAAGTTCTTGCCTCCGATGTCCCACGCCCGTCGATAGTCCCGAGCGTTGACGGCTGCGAAGTATTGGCGGACGATCGAGGACGCGTCAGCGGCCGTCGTTGGCGCCGGCTCCTGAGGGGACGTGGGTGCCGACGTCGTTGGCTCGGGCGCCGACGACTTTGGCTCAACGGTGACGGTGTTGGTCACAGTGGTTGTGCCCTGTGAGGGCGCCGAGTCCGAGCCCCCACAGCCGCTCACGCCGATGACACCAGCTATCAGCAACATGATTCCCACATGAGCAATGCGGCTCAAAGGCATCACCCCACGACATAGATGTTCCTCCCCTCAGACTGCGCCGCCCGGCGTCGAATCACCAACGGATACAGATGGCATGCAAGAAGAACTCTGACTGCCCAGCCGACCACTCTGGCACCTGAACTTGGGAATCACGAGGGGTGGCGTGCGACCGGCGTGAGCTGCGGCGTTGGGTGCTCACGCCTGGATGTATGGCCGGATGTCGAACCCGTCGTTGACCGTGGTTCACCGACCGATCCGGCACGGCCGGAGGGTGCCCGCGGAAACGTGCGGCGCTTGCGAGGTCACCCCTGGCACATTGGGCGACATGGACGAGGCGATAGACCCCCGCAATCCGGCTGGCATCCGGGTGGGAGACGTGTACGAAGACTGCTCCTACCATCCGGTCCTGTGCACGGAGATCGACGATGACGGTGGTGTGGTGCTGAGCGGTATCTCGCTCATCGACGGCAGCTTTCCTCGCTCGTGCGACGGCCGGCACTGCGCGCCCATCCGCATTCCGGTCGAGGACGTCATGGCCATCAAGCGCGACTTGCAGTGCTACGTCCGTCGGCGGAAGGCTGAGCTGAGCGCATCCGCCCGGGAGACGGAGTGAAGGTTCCGACGGCTTTGATCGGCTCCCGGGTAGAGCGCACGTCATTTGATCACCAGGTGCGGCTGAGCCTTAGCGCCCTCGCTGAGGACGAGGGGTATCGACTGGACGCTGAGTTGGTTCTGGAGACACCGTTCCTGCTGCGTGATGCGGCTGGCGAGTGGCACGAGCTCGACCCTGGGAGCGGCGCGCGTCTTGCCCCAGTGCTCGCGCTGTTCGGGCAGTCGCTCACCGCTGTCGATGTGCAAAGACTTGGTGCGTTGGCCATCGAGTTTCAAGACGGTGCAGGACTGTGGATCGGCCCCCACCCCGAGTTCGAATCATGGCACTTGGCTGGCCACGGAGTCGACCCTGTCACGGTTGGGCCTGGCGGCGAGGACGGCTGGGAACGCTGACCGACGCCGTTCCTTGCGTCGGCAACGGAGAAGCCCGGGCCGCTGGCCTGGGGCTTCCATATGGAGCGGGTGACGGGAATCGAACCCGCGCTCTGAGCTCGGGAATCGCCGGCCGTTCCGAGCTGGCATGCCCGCTGACCTGTGGAAAAGACAGGAACCGAGTTGGGCGCTGGCACCTCATTGTGACCGTGGTTGACCGGTGATCGCCGCCCTATCTGGCACGCTTCTGGCACGGCGCAGATGGCCCTACCAGTCGCGCCACCGCTCGGTGAGTTCCTCCATGTCCTGGCGGGCGAGGAGATCTGAGACGTCGATGCCCTGCGCGGTGACAACCTGGTCTATGTACTCGCACAGGTCCTCGCGTTCGATGGTGCAGAACGCACCGTGCTCGCCATCGATGGTGTTGAGCTGTTCCACCACTCGCTCGACAGCCGCGAGTATGCGCTCGTCCGATGCTTCGCCGAGAGAACGAGCCTCATCTTCGAACGCGGCCAGGGCGGCGTCGGTCGCCTCTAGCATCACCGGGGTGTAAAGCTCTGCGGCGTCTGCGTTCTGCGACACCTCGTCCCGCCACGTCGCGGAAGGTCTGATTGCCATGTGCGGACGCTACAGCTGTCCACTGACATGACCGCTGGCACTCGGACTCTTTCCAACTGTGTTGGTGGAGTCTTGGGCTGTGTGCTGGGCCGTCCGCCTGCGTTCATAGGCGGACGGCTGCTGAGCGGAGCTGGTCCGTGGTCTCGTCTAAATGGCCGTGAACGGGTCTGAATGAGACGGAAAATGAGACGTGGCCCGTCCGCCTGCGTCTGGGCGGGTACGCCCTTCAACGCTCCAAGTCTGCTTCGCACCTGGCCTTGCCCTGATCATGTTCGTCACAGCGCTTACCCGAAGGGCATCGAAGCGTCAAGAAGCGCTTGAAGCGCGGACGCGCCTCTTCCGCGCTTCCCTCCCTTGGAGTGCGCTGGTGAGCTTCGAGCCGCCCCCATCCCTAGGCGTGGAGTCCTTCAGCATCGGGAAGGTGAGCCACTAACAGAAGAAGTTTCACGGGGGCAGAGTTGGCGGCGTTAATATTCGGCCTTATCGCTTCACTCGCTGCAATATTCTCCATCCTCTTCGCTGCGCGGCAGACCCGAGAGCTCGCTAGGCAGACAGTGCTGAATAATGGAATATCTGCCGCATCTGCTGTTCATAATAGCCTGGATAGGCTTCACGCTATCGACAGCATGCTGTTTGAGAATCCACAGTACATATCTTACTTCTATGCAGGGCGCCCAGTGCCGCATGAAGGAGATGAAAGACTTCGGGTCCTCACGCTGGCAAACATGTTTGCCGACTCGCTCGACTATGGGCTACTCATCAAGTCGCTGGCACCCGAAACTGACAACTATGAATGTTGGAATGAGTACGTCGATGGAATGTTGACGAATGCTCCCGCGATTCGATTTGTCGTGAGCCAGCACCCCACGTGGTGGCCGTCACTTAGCCACCACTTTCCCAACATTGCTCCCTGATGCAACCCGCTGGACAACTGTCCTCCTGTCAGCCTCGCCCGGAAGCCCTCAGCTTGGGAATCACTGATCGATCACTCAGTAGGTGGGTGCTGACCAGCGTACGAGGGCAGCCGTCGCTAGCGCTCTATACACGCCAACTGGCAGGCCCTTGGCCGATCGCTCCAAGCGTCTGCCGCTTGGCGTGCCAGCAGATGGAGTGGCGCAATCTGACTCTTGCACAGCAATGCAGTATCTGCACAATCAGGGCGAAGGGGGGCGCCGCTTGCCAAGGCGCTGAGTTTATGGATGCTGCTGCCCGAGTAACACTCATAACTGGCTTTGCGACGGCCGCCGTAGCTATTCTTGGGTACTGGGTTAACCAGCATGCCGCTCGACGCGAGCGGAAATCCAAGACATACGCTGAGGCGTTGTTGGCTATCTCGGACTACGAGGAGCTTCCGTATCTAATTCGACGACGCCCTGATGGCGCTAGTGAAACACGAGCTACCATCGTCCAGCGTCAGACTGAAGTGTTCTCACGAATCCGCTATAACCAGGCGCTCTTAGATATGGACTCTGCGGTGATAGGGGAGGCTTACCGGCTTCTTTTCACCCACACTCGTCGACTGGGAGGTCCATACCGGAAAGAGGCTTGGATGGAGAAAATTATCACGAGCGATCCAGAGATTCCAAACTCTGCATATTATCCGTACGACAACGAGCCAGAACTTAAACTTTGCTTGAAGGCTATGCGCCGGGAAATGACGCCATTCGCTGGGCCGCTTCGTTTTTTCACGCTGCGACAGATCAGGAAACTCCGCGAAAGTCGGCCCCAATGGCAAGCGCCTGCCTGGATGAGGGATCGCGAGGCCGGCGCAAGGACATCTGCTTTGTAGTTCGAACCAAGCTCACAGCGACCTGCCGGAACCCATGTCCCGCGCCTGACGGCCAGTATTCCGGGGGCCATCATGCTCTGTAGCCGTCCAGCGATGTTGATGTCACTTGGTGATGTCAGCTTCCGACCGCTGCTTCTGGACAGAGCGAACCGTGTGCTCAGCAACGGCGGCGATTGTGAATGCCAGCAAGGCGGCATAGACCACTCGCCGCCAGACAGCGGTGTCCCAGATGACGTGCCCGCCAGACCAGACTGTGGCGAACAACCACCACACAGGCCGCCAGTCGCGTCGACGCTTGTCGGCCGCTGTCATGCTGTTCTCCACTTGGCTACCGGGGGCCGTGAGGATATCGCACGCGCAGGTGCGGATTTAGCGCAAGCTCCAGTTTGGAAGACCCCGAATGCGGGCGCGGTCGGACCTGCGAAGCCTCTGATCAAGACCGACGGCCTACTCGCCCGAGAAGGCGATCCGTAGGTCTCGGTCTGTACGGCACCGCAGGCCCCAGGCCAACAGCGTCGTCATGACGTCATGCTCGGCGCCCCTCAGTCGAGCGAGATCCGAGCCCTCCAGTTCCCGCACCATCCGGTCCACCGTTTCACCGGACAGCATGGTGTCTCCGTACGGATCGAGGTTGGCCAGAGTGGGGAGTCGATGCCGGCCGAGCCGCCCAACGGCCGCCCAGAACTCGTCGTCGTCGACGTATCGCTTCAGAATCCCTACTGCTGGCCGCGGCCCGGCCTTTCGTCCCGTCCGGGCTGTGGAGACCCCTCGCCGAAGTTCGATGATGAACCCCATCCTGGCTGGCCTCCTTATCCGCGGATCCGATGACAGCTCGGTCCACCCTTACACGCAGGCTGATTCTGTGTGATCCGAAAGAACCGGCCTACCTAAGACTTGTTCCGCAAACTGCCCGCTGGGGACCTGATGGCATGATCCAAGCGTGATCAGTGAACCCGGCCAGTCTGGTGCGATGAGGTATGTCCTGTTTGATGTCGATGGCACGTTGATCGACGCTGTGGACAATCAGCGCCTGGTTTGGCGAACGTGGGCAGAGCGATACGGACTGGACCCCGATGAGGTCTACCGAGTGGCGCTGCGGACGAGGCCGATGGAGACCTTCGCGCAGGTCGCTCCGGACCAGGACCCCGGGGAGTGCCTTGCCGCACTGCACGAGCTGGAGGACGAGGACGTCCGCTCCGGCGCCTATACGGCCTTTGGCGGCGCCTCGGAGCTGCTGAGTGCTCTGCAGCCCGGGTCCTGGGCACTGGTGACTTCGAACTATGAGCACCGGGTGCGTGGACGCTTCGCACGGACGGGCTTGCCGGTCCCGGAGGTCCTCGTGGATGCGGCCGCTGTGGAGGAAGGCAAGCCGTCGCCGGTGCCGTATCTGCAGGCAGCCGCGCGACTTGGTGCCAAACCGGAGGACTGTCTGGTCATCGAGGACGCCCCTTCCGGGGTGGAGTCCGGGCTGCGTGCCGGGATGACGGTGTGGGGTGTCAACGGCCCTGCGGCGGTGGACGGCGTGCATCGTCACTTCGGCAGCCTGCGCGAAGCGGTCCGCGACATCCTCGCCTTTGCGTCCGGACCTCGCCCTCACCGGCTGGAGGGATCAGCCGCGGTGGAATCATCTTGATGTGGCTGGTGTGATCACGGCGTCGGAGCCGTCTTGGATAGTCCCGTTCTCCGGGCTGAGCCCGCGCCAGTTCATGAAACTGGTGACGGCGCTGCGTCGCGAGGGGGTCGACGCCACCCGCCGGGGCAGGCCGTGGACCCTGCCGCTGGCAGACAGGACACTGCTGGTCACGGCGTACTGGCGCACAAACTTGACGATGCGCCAGCTCGTCCCGCTGTTCGGCATCTTCAAGTCCGCTGCCGACCGCATCATCGACCACCTCGGTCCGCTCCTGGCGCTTCAGCCCCGGCGCCGCTTCGCGAGAGACGCCGTACTCATCGTGGACGGCACCCTGGTCCCGACCCGCGACCACACGATCGCAGAACAGTCCAAGAACTACAGGTACTCCACCAACCACCAGGTCGTCATCGACGCCGATACCCGCCGGGTCGTCGTGGTCAGCCGGCCCCTGCCGGGCAACCGCAACGACTGCAGGGCGTGGAAGCAATCCGACGCCAAAGCCGCCGTCGGGAGGACGTTGACGATCGCCGACGGCGGCTATCCGGGAACCGGACTCGTCATGGCCCCACCGCCGCCGCAAGGGCGAGGAACTCCCCGACTGGAAGCAGGAGCACCACCGCTCGCACAAGCAGGTCCGCGCCCGCGTCGAGCACACCTTCGCCCGAATGAAGACCTGGAAGATCCTCCGCGACTGCCGCCTCAAGGGCGACGGCGTCCACCACGCCACGCTCGGCATTGCCCGCCTGCACAACCTCAACCTCGCCGGATAAACGAACGGGTTCCACAGCGGCCGACCCATCCAGCTCGATTCGAAGATCTTTTGCGGGACAAGCCTTAGCCCGGCTGGACTTGAACCTGTGGCCTCATCCTTATCAGGTCGATCGCGAAGGACCGTCGATGTCGGCCCATCGGTCCTACGCTTCGGCTGATCGGCCATTGCGATCCGGCGTCGACCGCTACTGTTCGCGCTTGTTGGTGTCAGCCGCTGATGTCAGCCGCCGCACACGGTCTTGACGGGGTGACCGACCCCGCTAATCGCTGGCGGACGCAGAGCGGGCACGGATCTGCTTCCTTGATCGACGGTTGGCGGCGCCATCGCGGGCCGAGATCCCCGAACACCACCGAGAGCAAGGCGAAGGCCGCAGATTCCGCCCAGCCTCGCGGTTCGTCGGTCACCTTCCCTAGCAACCAGAACGCCAACGTGGTCATGACCCATGCCGCGAGCCAAGTACCACTGCGTGTTATCCAGGGAGCTCTCACGCGCGTGACCATACATCTTGCGCCGCGGGCGCCTCGGCCGGCGGAGTCACAATGGGCGAGTCAACCCTGATCGATCTTGAAAACCGTCGTGGCAGCGATGTCACCGTGGGTTCAAATCCCACACCCACCGCAGATGGACGGTCCCTGACCAGCAAATTCGGTCAGGGGGCGTCTGTACGTCCGATCACTGTGACAACCCGGTGTTCCCCGTGGTTCCCCGGTCCATCGGGCACGGGAAGGGCACGTCAGTCGGTGGTTGGGCTGATCTGCTGCCAGCCATCGACGGACTTGGTGATGAACATTCCGCGGTAGACCTCACGCGTCCATACGGTCGCGCCCTCCCCGTATTCGTGGAGCTCCTCGAAGGCTTCCGCAGCGGAGTCGTAGCTGAACTTGCGCCCCTTCGCGTTCCGGATCATCCACTCTCTATCGCGCGCAACACCGATGCCCATGGTCATGGCGTTTCCCCTCCCCATTGGTGTGGGCAGAGGGTAGCTGCTGCGCCCCCGACCTGGGCATGAGGGGGCGCGAGTGATGCTCGGCGTGCCGACCGCCCCCAGCCCCCGCCAGCCTCTCTCTGACGGCTTGGTGTCCGCGCTCGGTGCGCCGCCGCCCGGCCGGGGGCAGCCGGGCGAAGACAGTGGCACGCCCGCGGCCGGGGGCTGCGGCGCGCGCCGCGCTTGCGCGGCGCCTTGAACCCGTAGAGAAAGTTGTTACTCGGGTGTCGGCAGGACCTGTGTCTGGTCTCGCTTGACGCTCGCCGGTAGTCCGCGTGTGCCGGTGAGGTTCGCGTTTTTCAGGTTCGCGCCTGTGAGCTTGGCGCCGCTGAGGTCGGCGTTGCGGAGGTCGGCCCCTGTGAGGTCGGCGTTGCGGAGGTCCGCCCCCGTCAGGTGAGCGTTGCGGAGGTCCGTGCCGTCAAGGAAGGCGTACTGAAGGTTCGTGCAGAAGGCTGGGGTTTCCGTGCCTGACGCTGTGTCGTGGATGAAGCCCGAGCAGGTCATGTCTGCTTTGCGAAGGTCCGCGCCGGTGAGGCTTGCGTTGATGAGGTTTGCGTCGGACATGACAGCGCCCCTGAGGTCCGCGTCGGTCAGGTCCGCAACTTCAAGGTTCGTGCTGCTCAGGTCTGCCCCGTGAAGGTCTGCGCCGGCCAGGTCCGCCCAGCGAAGGTCCACGTCGGACAGATTGGCTCGGGGAAGCCTGATGAGGAACCTGTCAGTGAAGCGGAGGCCACGAAGGTCGGATTTGCCCAGATCGACGGGTGTCCCCCCGTCGCGCTCGGGGCTGCGCCTGGCCAGCACGGCGATCGCCGCCCGGACATCGGTAGTCGGCGTGTGAGCATCCGCGCTTTCTGCCACCGGTTCTTGCTCGCTCGCGGAACTGGCTCCTGCGTGCTGGCGTACGAAAGCGGCGAGCACGGACACCACTGTGAGGTGGTCACGTACGGAGTCCTGCATGATCCGCTGCAGGGAGTAAATCCCACCTAGTCGTACGTCCAAAGACGTGGATCCCAGGTTGCCAATCGCGGCGTTGAACCGGTTGGTGATCTGCCCTTGCTCGGTGATCCGCAGTTCCTTGCTGGTCTGCCCTACCTGCATCCAGGTGAACAACAGCGCGGCCAGTGCAGCCAGCCCCGGCAGGCTGACCGCCACGAGCCCCACCCACTGTGCTCGGTCCCTGGTCTGGGGTGGAGGTGCCCCGGTTCGATCGCCTCTCAGACGTCGGCGTCGCCGAGCATTACGCCGGTGAGCGATCCGGCGGAGCCTTTCGACGCCAAAGTTCGCGGTCACTTTCCCCATGGCATCCCACAGGTCGAGCTGCCGCAACTCTCAATACTCCAACTTCGTCTTTCGGCCTGCGCCGCCTTGTCCTTCGGTCGGTGCGCCCGCTCAAGGAGAGGCAGCGGTAGCGCAGTGTCTGGTGTGCGGAGCTGGTCCGCTCAAACGGGGATGCGCCAGAGCGGGGCGGCGTACTGCTCCGGGCGGCTGCTGAGCAGGAGAGCCCTGAGGTTCTGGCGCTGCTTGCCATTGAGTTCGAGGGCTTCGGTGAGGCGGCGGAATGTCGTGTGGGTGATTCCGCGGTCGCCGGCCTGGGCCTCGAACTGGTCGAGTTGGCGGAGCGTCGTCTCGGGGTCGAGCTTCCGCTCCGGCTGGGTGCCCAGCCAACTGGCCTTGTTGCGCTCGTAGTCGATCTCGGAGTAGCCGCAGATCTCGCGGCTGTGCTGCTCCACCTCGTCGAGCGTTTCCGTGACGAGGATGGCGCGGGCCAGTTCGTTGCGGGTGAGGGCGTCGTCCAGGTCGGCTTCGTGGATGGTGGGTCCCTCGTCGGTAAGCGGGACCGGGAGGCCGGCGTCCCTGATTTCACACAGGCCGCGGTCTCCTCGGGCTGTCGCGGCGAGCATGGCCGTTGCTTCCGAGGGGTGCCATTCCAGGACCGAGCTGACCGGTTCCACGTGCTCAGCCGTCAGGGTCAGAAGAGTGGGGCCCATGCGGTCGCGTAGGTCGTCGGCGGGGATCTCGCCGTCCAGGCCTGGGCCTGCGACTAGGAGCCGTACCGGGGCGTTGACTTGGCAGCACGCTGCAAGCGTGAGGGCGTCCGCGAGTGGACTGCGCAATGTCGGCTCGTCGCCCCGCGCGAGGATGTCGCCTCCGACGTCCAGGAGGTCGATCGACTCGGGCTCCAGGTGCTGGATGAGTTCTTCGAGCTGGCGTGTGATGCCCTCGGCACCGTGGTGCGGGTTGATCAGGGCGAAGGTCTGTGGGAGTTCCGCGGCGAGCCGCGGGAGGGTCGAGACGCTGACGATCGGCTCGCCGAGAAACAGACTGAGATCCGGCGGGGCGATTGGCGGACCCAGACGCTGGTGCCGTCAATTTCGAGGATTACGCGCTGCGCTGGGTCAAGGAGAAACGACACGAATCGGGGTGTGCTCCAGCCTCGCCTTGTGACCGTTGTTGACCGGTGCACGCTGCCCTATCTGGTGCGTATCTGGTGCGCTCGCCGTGCAGGCCCGCTGACCGTGAATGAGCGGCACCACCGCTGGCTGGCGAGCCATGTCTTCACAGGGGGGAGGGCGCCGGAGGCGCCTGCGGCTACCGAGGTCGGCAAGCCGACCGGCTGTAACACCGTCTTGCGGGTGTCACAGCCGGTCGTACCACGCGGTGTGCGGATCCCCTCAATCGGCCGCGATGCAGTGCTTTCAGTCTTCTCGCCGCGCCGCCGCCTCCTGCAGGTAAGCGGAGATCGTGGCGAGGTCGTTGGCGATGCTCAGTACGCCGTTGACGTCGGTCGTCGGGGTGGAGGCGCCGTTGACGCCGGCGAAGAAGACGTCGAAGCGGCCGTTGCCCTTGTCCAGGTAGCCGGCGATCGTGATGGCGCCGACGGCCAGGCGGTTGTTGAGCGCATCAAGACCGACGGCGGCGCCGGTCTTGGCGAACACCTTTCCGCGCGCGGGGCAGTCGGTGCAGTTGTCGGCCAGCAGGCCGTCGACGCCGAGGATGGGCAGCGCGTTCCGGAAGACCTCTGCCTCGGGGGTGCGATGCCAGTACGTCAGCATCTGCACCACGGCGTTCGGCGTGGTCCGGTCGACGGGGTTGCCGCCCCGGCCGTCCAGGAGCTGGATCTGCTTGCGGTCGACGCCCGCGCGGTCCAGGAAGTCGGCCAGCACCGGGAAGCCGTCCATGCAGTCCTGGCTGCCCTTCGCGACGGCCATCAGGCAGATGGCGAGGTTGGCGCCCAGGTTGTGGCTGACCTTGAAGATGAGCTTGGCGTACTGGGTGTAGGGCGGGGAGGTGTACTGGGCCACCCGCGGCCGGCCGTCGTACCCGTCGGGCAGCCGGTCGACCGGGTTGGCTCCCGTCGGGTTGGCGGTGACCTTCACCCCGGCCCGTCCGAGCGCCTCGATCAGCGCGGTGCGTCCGAAGGCCGCCGGATCGGCGATGTCGGAAACCTTCAGCGCCGGTTCGGAGTCGGCCGCGATGGTGCCGGACAGCTGGATCCGGGTGCCATTCTCGGAGGTCGTCACCTCGATGTCGGTCGGCTCGCCCGCCGCCACGGTCCGCACCGTCGACGTGACGTGGTACGGGGCGACCTTGGGCCGCCAGTCCAGTCGCGCGGGCGCGCCGGGCCTGGCGCCGGGGGTGGTCAGCAAATCGATGAGATTGTCGTTGATGATCAGCGGGGTCGGGACCGGGACGAAGATCGGCTCGGGCTGGAAGAGCCGGTTGTCGACGATCACGTTGCCGTCGACGCGGGTGATGCCGGAACGCCGTACTTGCTGGGCGATCTGGTTGATCCCGGCGAGCGGATTCTCCGGGGTGAGCGTGGCGCCGGGGAAACTGTTGGCGTATGTGTGGTCGAGGTCGGTATAGGCGACCGTGCCGTCGGGGCGGGTTCTGCCGCCCATGGTGAGGTCGCCCTGGGCGACCAGGTCGAGATTGCCCTTCAGGGTGCTCCCGCGGCGCTCGCCGACCGCGTAGACCGGGGTCTGGAAGCGGTGGTCGCCGCCGAGGGTGTCCCACGCCCCGGACACGCCGAACAGCTTGGCCACCGACCCAGGGATGAAGAGCTGCTCGGCGAACCGGCTGTGGATCACCCTCCCGCTGTCCGGGTCGCGCTGGAGCAGACCCCACTGGGCGTTGGGGTAGTCCGACTTCCGCATGATCTCCGTGATCCGCGGGTCCAGCCGGTCGGAACCGCCGTCGTCGGGCGACGAGGCCGCCTGGGCTGCCACGCCCGGCGTCAGGGCCAGGAGCAGCAGGGCACAGCATCCGGCGACGACGCGACGCCGAAAGGATCCGAAGTTCTCTCCTCGCACTGCAACACGTACCGTTCGTCTCGGCAGTTTCCTGTCCATGGGGTCAGGTATGGACCCCGATGTGCGCCGGAAATGGGCGGCGCGAACGGTAGTCACCCGAACGGCACGGCGCATTCGTCGAAATGCGTAGCGAACGGCCGGTCGGGACAGTCGGTCAGCGGCCGGGCTCGGACTTCAGGCGGCTTGCCCTCAGCGGGCCGGATGCTGCCCCGCTGACGTCGCTTGGATGTCTTGGTCGCCGTGGTCCTGGAACCTATTCATGGTTAATGCCAGGCTACGACGAACAGGGCACCCGTCCCGGAAGGACGAACGGGCTGGTCAGACGCTGTGCCCCCGGCAGGATTCGAACCTGCGACACCCGCTTTAGGAGTTCGATCTCGCCCGGGCGTGGTTGAGGTCCACCTCGCGCACAGGCGCCGCACGTGGCTTCGGGTTGTCGCTGCCGTCCGTGGCCGTTGATGTCAGCGGAACAGCTCCGGCACCGGGCAAACCTCCAAAGGCTCATCCGGCCGGTCGGCCCAGCCCCACCAGACATGCCGACCGGCACACCTCCACAGCGTCCGGCAGGTCCGCCGGCCATCGTCCTCCCGCTTGGAGAGCACGAAGCCGCCGGACTCCATGGGCTGGTCGCACTCGGGACAGGCCGCAGCGTCGTTGGTCATGCTGCGCACCCTAACGAAGCGACCGCTTCGTCCCGAAGCAACTTCGGTGGGAGTGCCACCTGAGGGCATGCCTCTCACCTGTGTTGTTGGTCCGTCAGTGTTCGTGCGTGTCCGCCGCTGCTCGTCGGTGTTGTCACGCAGTTAGACACTCACCGCTCGGCGGTCGATCTGTCAGGTCCGTTGTCAGCGCCCGCGACTATGGTCTCAAGCGCGCGGTCGGCTTCCGGGGGTTCCAGCTCTGCAAGGAATGGTTGCATCCCCGGCCTGTCTGGGGGCGGCTCGGAGAATCGTCCGGGACCTAACCGACGGTCGGGCTTCGTTGATGGCCAGCGGATGACCTGTCAGCGCCGGCCGCGCAGGCCCGGGCGTGGCTCGGCCGACTGAAAGTCTGGCACGGGCAGGATTTGCCGCACGGCATATTGTGGCTGTTCGGACATCGCACTCGCGGGGGCAGGCATGACCGTAGGTAACCAAGGATCGGAGCCGAGGGGCGGGACCGATCGCGATGGCACGCAGCAGGGCGCCCTGGTCCAGCGCATGCAACTCATCGCGATGGCTCAGGGCCTCGATCTGGGCGAGGTGCGGGCTGTCGCTGGCTCGTACGACGATGTTGAGGCTGGCAGCGGCAGAGGGCCGATCATCGTATCCCCTCGCACAGACGGGATGTTCCATGTGCGGTTCCAGCTTCACCGGACCTTCCCCTTGTCGGAGGGGTGGACGAACGAGCTCGTCGCCGTGGTAGAAGCTGCGGCCTTGTGGCGCCGGGGCTGCGGTCTGCGGGAGCTGCATGAGCACTTCCCGTTCATGAGCTGGAGCGAACTGGCGCAGGCGTTTGAAGACGGCAATCCGGTCCCTACCAAGTGGGGGGAACTGCTATCCAGTGCGTGGCACCTGAGTGATCGTCCTTTCCTTCAGGCGGCCCACGACCATCCTGAACTGCGCCTGTTCTATCCGGACATGAGCCATGGGAGCTTGATGCTGAGCCGGAAGCCCTTCGACATGGACTCCGGTCTCGTGAAGATCAACCCGCTTTCGGGAGGCGACTACCGAGTGACCATGTTCCCGGGCAATTTCCGGCAGGAAGTGACCTCGCTGAACGAGGCACTTGAGATCGCGGCAGCCTGTTTCCGGCCGCTCGGCTGAGCACCGAGGGTGACCGGAAGGCGGCTCCTTGGGTACGACGTCGTCAGGCTTCGCTAGGCCTAGCTCACGATCTTGAAAACCGTCGTGGCAGCGATGTCACCGTGGGTTCAAATCCCACACCCACCGCAGGTGAACGGCCCCTGACCAGCCGAATCGGTCAGGGGCCGTCTGCATACCTGCTCACCGGGACCCTCTGTTCCTCGTGATTCCCTGCCTGATCGGGCACGCCAGGGGCACGGCTGACCATCTGGTGTGTAGCTCTAGCCAGGGTCAGCCCGGGAAGTCCGTGTGCCAGGGGTAGCAGAACGCGACCGGGCCGCCGTATCGCTCCGCAAGGTCAAGGAGCTCTTCTTCCCCGGTAGTGGTCGTTCGTTCCAGGGTGGCCATGCCGTCGACCTCCGCCCAACAGAGGTCGTTGGCGACATAGTCGGGATCCCATTCGCGGGTCACCCAGATCAGTTCAAGTTCACGGTTTCGCAGTCCCGGGCGCTCCCGGTCACGGGTTGGCGAGGTGATGGCCACCCAGGCGCGCCAGGTCGGCTTGGTGGGTGTGCACGGGGCGACCAGGGTGGTTCCACGTCGAAGCGCTGCAAGAAACTCAACGGCATGCATCGGGGGGTCTCTAGACGACGAGCAGCGCGGCGAGTATCAAAGCCGCAACCGCAGTGGCGGCCCGCAGCTTCCTCCAGCCCGGTCCAGAAGCCTGGCGGGTCAGCTCCCAGCTGACCACCAGACCGCCACCTAGGCCCAGCGCATCCCGCAGCAGGAACACGGCGGTGTGCACAGGGAGCCTCCAGTGGCCTTCGAACGGAGTGGAAGGCTATCCCCGGTGGCTGCATCTCGGGAAGAAGTTAGGCCCCGGCTGGTGGGGCTAGCAGGATTTGAACCTGTGGCCTCATCCTTATCAGGTCGGTCCCACATGCCTGCTACGCCGGGGGATGCAGCTGGGTCACCGGCCTCGGTGGTCCGTGGTGATCGGCCGAAACCGCCGGTGTTCGCTGATGTTGATGTCAGGTGCTGATGTCACCTTGCGCGGGATTGGCATCGGCACATGGCTCAGAGGTGATCCGGGATCATCGCGTGAGGGCTCGGAGGTCCTGGCGCTGCTTGCCGTTGAGGTCGAGGGCTTCGGTGGGGCGACGGAACGTCGTGTGGGTGACTCCCCGGGCATGCGCCTGGGCTTCGAACTGGTCGAGTCGGCCGAGCGTCGTCTCCGGGTCGAGCTTCTGCTCCGGCAGAGCGCCCAGCCAACTGGCCCTGTTGCGCTCGTAGTCGATCTCGGAGTAGCCACAGATCTCTCGGCTGTGCTGCTCCACCTCGTCGAGCGTTTCCGTGACGAGGATGGCGCGGGCCAGTTCGTTGCGGGTGAGGGCGTCGTCCAAGTCGGCTTCGTGGATGGTGGGGCCCTCGTCGGTGAGGGGGACCGGAAGGCCGGCGTCCCTGATTTCGCACAGGCCGCGTACTCCTCGGGCGGTGGCGGCGAGCATGGCCGTTGCTTCCGAGGGGTGCCATTCGAGGACCGAGCTGACCGCGTCGACGTGTTCGGCCGTGAGGGACATGAGAGTTGAGCCCATGCGGTCGCGTAGGTCGTCCGATGGGATCTCGCTGTCCAGGCTGGGGCCTGCGACCAGGAGGCGTACCGGGGCGTTGACTTGGCAGCACGCTGCGAGCGCGCCGTTGGTGCGGCACGGGTTGCGCCGGATCAGTTCGTCATCCACCGCGGTTTCCATGACGGCCTTGAGTAGCCGGTACGACTTGGCGATGGTCGTTGCGGCCCCGGTCGTCGACAGTCCGCGCTGGGCAGTCGTCGGAGAAGGCCGCGCTGATCTATCAGCACTCGGACGTGGAGCGTCAGCAGGAGGTCGCGAGCGGGCTGGACCAGCTGGTGCGGGCCGCCCGGCAAAAGGGCAAGGAGAAGCCTTCTGGTGCGGATCTGGTGCAAGGTGCTTAGCGCGGTCTAGACAACAAAGAAGCCCCGGGCCGCTGGCCTGGGGCTTTCGTATGGAGCGGGTGACGGGAATCGAACCCGCGCTCTGAGCTTGGGAAGCTCATGTTCTACCATTAAACTACACCCGCGCAGCGAGCCGTGACCGGCACCGCATCGTCGCACACTGTACCCCATCGCTGGCCCCCGGTGTAATTCGCCGCGGGGCCTTTGCGCTGTCCGGGGCCCTGGCGCCGAACCCTCTCGAAGGTCGGATGCGGCTGCGGGGCGCGGGAGTTGAGGCGTAACGTTGAACGGCGGAGTGCCGCGTGCGGCACCGTACCCTTCATCCTCTAATGTGGCCGTTCGTCCGCATTTGGTTGGGGAAGGGACTCGATGGACTTGATGGAGCGCACCGTCGTCCGCTGTGCCGAGGGGCATGTCTTCAGTACCGCTTCGTTTCCGATGCAGCAGCTCGGCGCCGATCGGATCGGGCCCGGGCGGCTCATCCGGTGTCCGCGTTGTGCGCGGCTGCGCAGCGTCGTGCCCGTGGAGCCCGCCAAGCGGTAGCGGGAGACGTAGCGGGGCGTAGCGGAACCTCAGGGAGAGGTACGGAGAGAGGGCACGGAGAGGAGCGCGCGGGGCCGTCCGATTGGGGTGGGCCCGTGCGCTCTGCGTATCCTCGGGACGTGCTTCTCTCAGACAAGGACATCCGGGCCGAGATCGACGCCGGGCGGGTCCGCATCGACCCGTACGACGCAACCATGGTGCAGCCCTCGAGCATCGATGTGCGGCTGGACCGCTACTTCCGGGTGTTCGAGAACCACCGCTATCCGCACATCGACCCCGCCGTCGAGCAGGCCGATCTGACGAGGCTGGTCGAGCCCGAGGGCGACGAGCCGTTCATCCTGCACCCCGGGGAGTTCGTCCTCGCCTCGACGTACGAGGTCATCTCGCTGCCGGACGATCTCGCCTCGCGGCTCGAGGGGAAGTCCAGCCTGGGGCGGCTCGGGCTGGTCACGCACTCCACCGCCGGCTTCATCGACCCCGGGTTCTCCGGGCACGTCACGCTTGAGCTGTCGAATCTCGCGACGCTGCCCATCAAGCTCTGGCCGGGGATGAAGATCGGCCAGCTGTGCATGTTCCGGCTGAGCTCTCCGGCCGAGTTCCCGTACGGGAGCGAGCGCTACGGCTCGCGGTACCAGGGGCAGCGGGGACCGACCGCCTCGCGGTCCTTCCAGAACTTCCACCGGACGCAGGTGTGAGCCATGGCTGATGTCCGGGAGAACCTGACCTACGAGAAGTTCGGCGGCGCGATCCGCCAGCTCGCGCAGACCATCGCCGACGACGGCTACGAGCCGGACATCGTGCTCTCCATCGCGCGCGGCGGCGTCTTCGTCGCGGGTGGTCTCGCGTACGCCCTCGACTGCAAGAACATCCACTTGGTGAACGTGGAGTTCTACACCGGCGTGGGGACGACGCTGGAGATGCCGGTCATGCTCGCGCCGATGCCGAACGCCATCGACTTCTCCCAAAAGAAAGTCCTCATCGCCGACGACGTCGCCGACACCGGCAAGACGCTCAAGCTCGTGCACGACTTCTGCGTCGACCATGTCGCCGAGGTGCGCAGCGCGGTCATCTACGAGAAGTCGCACAGCCTCGTGAAGTGCGAATACGTGTGGAAGCGCACGGATGACTGGATCAACTTCCCGTGGTCGGTGGAGCCGCCCGTCGTCCGGCGCGCGGGTCAGGTTCTGGACGCCTGACCGGGCCGCCCCGGTGACACGCGCGGCGGGCGTGACTCCGCCCGCTGGGCCTCGGGGCATCTCACGGAGTCGTGGAGCGGAGCACCAGAAGCGACGTGGCTAGCATGGCGGGATGAGCGATGACACGTCCGATGACGCCAACTGCAGCCAATCAACCAGCTCGCGGTCTGCAAAACCCATGTCGCTGCGTACGCTCAGGCGCGCGACCCGGTGGGAGACGTTCGCCCTTCTCGTTGTGCTGCTCATCCTCGCCTTCGCCTTCGCCTAACCAGTCGTCGACGGCGCGCAGGCCGGGTCCGGTGTCAGAGGGCGGTACGTCCACCTCGGACGGGAACGCGCCGGCCTGCGGCGGTGGCTGGTAGCTCTCGACGCCCGACCGGATCTGCGACGGACATGCGCAGGGCCCCCGCCTCGTCATCGGCGGGGGCCCTGCGCATTTCTCAGATCGTGCCCAGCTTGATGATCGACAGCAGTGCGATCAGCTGGATCGCCGACGCCCCCAGCGCCTTCGGCCACGGCAGATCGTGCGACTTGCTCACCATCGAGGTGAACAGCGCGCCCGCCGCCAGCCAGGTTGCCCAGCCGAGCACCTGGACCAGGGAGTTCTCGCCGCCCAGGAAGAGCGCGAAGACCAGGCGTGGCGCGTCCGTGATGGACATGATCAGCATGGAGAGGCCGACCGTCGGCTGCCAGGCTCCGTCGCCGCCGAGCTGGCGGGCCAGGGTGTGGGTCACCGCGCCCAGGATCAGGCCGCCGATGACGAACGCCACCGCCGTCGTCAGGACGTATGGAATGGCCGTGGAGATCGTCGCGTTGATCGTCTCCTCGCGGGCCTTGTCGAAGCCGAAGAGCGCGAGCAGGCCGTAGAGGAACGTGACGATCAGCGCCGGGCCCCACACGGGGTAGTCGCGCATCTGCCAGAACGTCGGGCCCGGGCGCAGCACGATGCCGCTCAGCAGCTGCTTCCAGTGCAGCCGCGGGCCCGTCGGCGCGGCTGTCGAAGCGCCCGCGCGGTAGGTCGCGCCGTTGCCGTACGGGTCCTCGTTGATGCTGAACGCCTGCGTGTGGCCAGGGGAGTTGGCATACGGGTCGCCGTGCCGGGGCTGCTGCTGGTACGGGTCGCCGAAGTACTCCGGTTCGCCGTACGGGCCCTGGGGCTGCTGCTGTTGTTGGTAGCCGCCGCCCGCCTGGGGCCATTGCGGCGGTTGTTGCTGCTGCGCATACGGCGGCCCCGCATGGCCGCCACCGCCCCGGTGGGGCGGCGGTGCCTGCTGCGGTTGCTGCTGCTGCGACGTGCGGTTGTCCCGGCCGCGTCCGATCCTGAATCCAGCCACGTAATCGAACGTACCTGGTCCCGGAGAGTGAGGTGCCCGCGCTCGGGGAACCCACAGGCCTTTGCTGCCGACCTGTGACATCCCCTAGGGGATCCCGGGGGCGGCTTCGGAGGCGGTTCAGTGCAGCCGGGTCGGTGCAGCCGGTTCAGTGGAGGAAGACCGACGTGCTGAAGGTGAGCAGCGCAGTCGTCCGCGCCGAAGCCGGATACAGCGCCACCACATCCGCCCGCTCGCCCCGGTGTGTACGCGTGAGAATGTCGGGGCGCTTGTCGCCGTCGAAGTCCGCGTACTGCAGGACGTCGGTCACCGGGCTTGTCTCGCCCGCCGGGAGGGCGGGGGACGGCGGGACGGACACGGCGGTGAAGCCGTAGCGGCCGCCCGCGCGGCC
This sequence comes from Streptomyces sp. NBC_00885, assembly GCF_045207475.1. Classification (NCBI taxonomy): domain Bacteria; kingdom Bacillati; phylum Actinomycetota; class Actinomycetes; order Kitasatosporales; family Streptomycetaceae; genus Streptomyces; species Streptomyces sp. NBC_00885. The sequence continues at coordinate 3,988,112 of NZ_CP108796.1, read as the reverse complement.
CGGGCCCTGCGGGCCGCCGAGCAGCAGTTTCCCCTTGGCCGCCGCGCCCGGCTCGGGGGCGCGGGCGGAGACCACCAGGTCGTCGTAGCCGTCGTCGTTGACATCGGGCCGAGGGGAGGGCGCGGACAGGGCGGGGCCGCCGCCCTGGACCGGGGCCGTGGCCGCGCGCGGGGCGCCGGTGCGGGTGAAGGGTCCGCGCAGGAAGCTGACCCGGCCCGCGGACGCGGTGACCGCGAGGTCGGTTGCGCCGTCGCCGTCGAAGTCGCCGCAGACAGGGTGGTCCGGCCACTCGTTTCCGTAACGGGCCTGCTCGGGGATGCGCAGGACGACCGCCTTGCCGGCGAGTCCGGCCGGGGAGCCGAAGAGGACCTGGAGCGGTACGGGTGGGCGGCCGATGCCGTCGTACGGCGGATCGGTGGCCACGATCAGGTCGGAGAAGCCGTCCTTGTCGAGGTCGCAGGCGGCCTCGGCGTCGAAGGCGGCGGGCAGGGTGCCGCCGACGGGCGCGGCGTTGGCCCGCGGGGTGAGCAGGCGGCGTACGGAGGGGTCGAGGGTGCGGGGCCCCGCGGTGCCGTAGACGACGCCGATGCCCGCGTCGTCGCCGTGGCTGTCGCCGGGGGCCTTCACCAGGTCGTTCAGTACGAGGTCGCGGTGGCCGTCGCCGTTGAAGTCGGCGGGGACGCGGCTGCCCTTGCCGCGAGGGACGGGCAGGGCGCCCGCCCGGGCGGCGAGCGGGGCGGTGTCGCCGTTCTTGGCGGGGGCGGGTCGCTGGGGCTCGGGGGTGCTCGTGCAGCCCGCCAGCAGCACCACGCAGGCGCAGGCGCAGGCCGCGATCGTCGCCGCTGCGGGCCCCAGTCCTGTCCGCACAACCCACCTCGTCCGTCTCGTTCGTACTCAGCCGCCTCACGATGCTCGTTCGGCGTTCGCCTCAGGGCAATGGCTGCGGCGAGATCGCCGGCCAATGGTTATCCGGTGAGCATCCGTAGCTTCGTGGATGTCGCAGCCGCAAAGCGCAACAGACACGGCAGATCAGGCGTCAGCTCACCGGCCTGGGCTGCGCGGTGCCGAGCAGCCGCGGCAACCGGCGTACGCATTCGGCAACTGGCAGACAGAAGCGGCCGGTTCTGCCCCCGAGGCAGATCCGGCCGCTTCTGTGCAGTGCAGTCTTCCAGTCTTCCGGAAACTACTTCACCGGCTCGGGCTCCGGTGCGTCCTGCGACTCCGTCTCACCGGCGGGCTCGGCCGGAGGCGTCTTCACCGAGTCGAGCAGCAGCTGCGCGACGTCCACGACCTGCAGGCTCTCCTTCGCCTTGCCGTCGTTCTTCTTGCCGTTGACGGAGTCCGTCAGCATGACGAGGCAGAACGGGCAGGCGGTCGAGACGATGTCCGGGTTCAGCGACAGCGCCTCGTCCACACGCTCGGTGTTGATGCGCTTGCCGATCCGCTCCTCCATCCACATGCGCGCGCCACCGGCGCCACAGCAGAAGCCGCGCTCCTTGTGACGGTGCATCTCCTGCTGGCGCAGGCCCGGGACGGCGGACATGATCTCGCGCGGCGGCGTGTAGACCTTGTTGTGGCGGCCCAGGTAGCAGGGGTCGTGATACGTGATCAGACCCTCGACCGGCGTCACCGGAATCAGCTTGCCCTCGTCGATGAGGTGCTGGAGCAGCTGCGTGTGGTGGATGACCTCGAACTCGCCGCCCAGCTGCGGGTATTCGTTCGCGATCGTGTTGAAGCAGTGCGGGCAGGTCGCGACGATCTTCTTCGACGACTTGGGCTTCTTGGTCGTCTCGTCCTCGTCGTCCTCGCCGTAGGCCATGTTCAGCATGGCCACGTTCTCCTGGCCGAGCTGCTGGAACAGCGGCTCGTTGCCCAGGCGCCGGGCGGAGTCGCCCGTGCACTTCTCGTCGCCGCCCATGATCGCGAACTTCACGCCCGCGATGTGCAGCAGCTCCGCGAAGGCCTTGGTGGTCTTCTTGGCCCGGTCCTCCAGGGCGCCCGCGCAGCCGACCCAGTACAGGTAGTCGACCTCGCTCAGGTCCTCGACGTCCTTGCCGACGATCGGGACCTCGAAGTCGACCTCCTTGGTCCACTCCACGCGCTGCTTCTTGGCGAGCCCCCAGGGGTTGCCCTTCTTCTCCAGGTTCTTGAGCATCGTGCCCGCCTCGGACGGGAACGCGGACTCGATCATCACCTGGTAGCGGCGCATGTCGACGATGTGGTCGATGTGCTCGATGTCGACCGGGCACTGCTCCACGCACGCACCGCAGGTGGTGCAGGACCACAGGACGTCCGGATCGATGACGCCGTTCTCCTCCAGCGTCCCGATCAGGGGGCGCTCGGCCTCCGCGAGAGCGGCCGCGGGGACGTCCTTGAGAGCCTCGGCCGAAGCCTTCTCCTCGCCTTCCATTGTCTTGCCGCCGCCGGCCAGCAGATACGGGGCCTTGGCGTGCGCGTGGTCGCGCAGCGACATGATCAGGAGCTTGGGGGACAGCGGCTTTCCGGTGTTCCAGGCCGGGCACTGCGACTGGCAGCGGCCGCACTCCGTACACGTGGAGAAGTCGAGGATGCCCTTCCAGGAGAACTGCTCGACCTGGGAGACGCCGAAGACGTCGTCCTCGCCCGGGTCCTCGAAGTCGATCTCCTTGCCGCCGCTGGTCATCGGCAGCAGGGCGCCGAGAGCGGTGGAGCCGTCGGCGTTCCGCTTGAACCAGATGTTCGGGAAGCCGAGGAAACGGTGCCAGGCGACACCCATGTTGGTGTTGAGCGAGACCGTGATCATCCAGATCAGCGAGGTGCCGATCTTGATCATCGCGGTGAAGTAGATCAGCGTCTGGAGCGTGGGGACGCTCAGCCCCTTGAAGGCCAGGACCAGGGGGTACGAGACGAAGTACGCCGGCTCGTAGCTCTCGACGTGGTGGATCGCGCCCTCGAGCCCGCGCAGGGCGAGGATCGCGAGGCCGATCGTGAGGATGACGTACTCGACGAAGTACGCCTGCCAGGCCTTGGAGCCCGCGAAGCGCGACTTGCGGCCGGCCCGCGAGGGCAGGTTGAGCAGCCGGATCGCCATCAGCACGACGATGCCGACGACCGTCATGATGCCGATGAACTCGATGTACATCTCGAACGGCAGGAAGCCGCCGATGACCGGCAGCGTCCAGTCCGCCTCGAAGAGCTGGCCGTACGCCTGCGCAAGGGTCGGCGGAAGGGTCAGGAAGCCGATCGCGACGAACCAGTGCGCGAAGCCCACGATCCCCCACCGGTTCATCCGGGTGTGGCCGAGGAACTCCTTGACCAGGGTGATCGTGCGCTGTTTCGGCTCGTCGGTGCGGCTGCCTGCCGGGACCGGCTGACCGAGCTTCACGAAGCGGTAGATCTGCGCGACGGCTCGGGCGATGAGCGCAACGCCGACCACGGTCAGGACCAGCGACACGATGATCGCGGCGAGTTGCATTTGGGGGCTCCTCGGGCCTGCGAGGGTGGGGATCTCGACAGTCTACTAAGCGGTAACTTAATTAGTCCGTGCTGAGCGTACCCACTTATTCCGCCGCACTGTAGACGCGCAGCCGGTGATCTGTGTCGCTCAGGCAAGCCTGACCGGACGGGCCGCGCGGCGTCCGGCGATCGCGGCCGGCAGGGTCCGGACCAGGATCAACAGGTCCAGTCCCAGCCAGTGCTGCTCCACATAATGTAGATCGAGCACGCCCATTTCTTCCCAGGGGAGCTCGGAGCGGCCGCTGATCTGCCAGAGTCCCGTCATTCCGGGGCGTACGCAGAGACGGGCCCGCCCCGCCACGGAGGCGTCTTCCCCGGGCGCCAGCGGCCGGGGGCCCACGAGCGACATCTCCCCGCGCACCACATTGATCAGCTGCGGCAGATTGTCCAGGAAGTGGCGGCGCAGCAGCCGTCCGGCGGGCGAGGCCGGTGTCGTACGGAACGACAGCATCGCAAACGTGGACCCGCCCAGGCCCGTCCTGTCGCGGCGGGTCAGGAGCGGGCCCCGGGTGGTCGAGGCGACGGCGGCGGTGAGGGCGAGCAGCACGGGGGACAGGAGCAGCAGCAGGATCAGGCTGCCCGTCAGATCGATGGCTCGCTTCGCAGGCATGGACGCACGCCCTTTGACTTCTATTGACCGCTTTTGCGGCTATGACTCTCCCAGATGGGGGCATCCGTGAAGGGGTGCGCCACGCGCTGAGGCGGACCTGGGGCGCAGGTCGGGGGGTGGGCTGCAGGTAAGTGCCGGATAAAAGTTGAGTGGGGTCGACTCAGCTCTGTTGACGTCGTCGACTCGGTCATGCATCCTTGAGCCAGATCCACTCAAGTCAGCTGGAGGAATTGAAATGGCACGTGCGGTCGGCATCGACCTGGGCACGACTAACTCCGTCGTCAGCGTTCTGGAGGGCGGCGAGCCCACCGTCATCACCAACGCCGAGGGTGCCAGGACCACGCCGTCCGTCGTCGCCTTCGCGAAGAACGGTGAGGTGCTGGTCGGCGAGGTAGCGAAGCGTCAGGCAGTCACGAACGTCGACAGGACCATCCGGTCGGTCAAGCGCCACATGGGCACCGACTGGAAGATCGAGCTCGACGGGAAGACCTTCAACCCGCAGCAGATGAGCGCCTTCATCCTGCAGAAGCTGAAGCGCGACGCGGAGTCCTACCTCGGCGAGAAGGTCACCGACGCGGTGATCACCGTCCCGGCGTACTTCAACGACTCCGAGCGTCAGGCCACCAAGGAGGCCGGTGAGATCGCGGGTCTGAACGTCCTGCGTATCGTCAACGAGCCGACGGCGGCCGCCCTGGCCTACGGCCTCGACAAGGACGACCAGACCATCCTCGTCTTCGACCTCGGTGGCGGCACCTTCGACGTCTCGCTGCTGGAGATCGGCGACGGCGTCGTCGAGGTGAAGGCCACCAACGGTGACAACCACCTCGGTGGCGACGACTGGGACCAGCGCGTCGTCGACTACCTGGTGAAGCAGTTCGCCAACGGTCACGGCGTGGACCTGTCCAAGGACAAGATGGCTCTCCAGCGTCTCCGCGAGGCCGCGGAGAAGGCGAAGATCGAGCTGTCGTCCTCCACCGAGACGAACATCAACCTGCCCTACATCACGGCCTCCGCCGAGGGCCCGCTGCACCTGGACGAGAAGCTCACGCGCGCTCAGTTCCAGCAGCTCACCGCGGACCTCCTGGAGCGCTGCAAGACCCCGTTCCACAACGTCATCAAGGACGCCGGCATCCAGCTGTCCGAGATCGACCACGTGGTTCTGGTCGGCGGATCGACCCGTATGCCCGCCGTCGCCGAGCTCGTCAAGGAGCTCACCGGCGGCCAGGACGCCAACAAGGGTGTGAACCCCGACGAGGTCGTCGCCATCGGTGCCGCTCTGCAGGCCGGTGTCCTCAAGGGTGAGGTCAAGGACGTCCTGCTCCTCGACGTGACCCCGCTGTCCCTGGGTATCGAGACCAAGGGCGGCATCATGACCAAGCTGATCGAGCGCAACACCACGATCCCGACCAAGCGCTCCGAGATCTTCACGACGGCCGAGGACAACCAGCCGTCCGTGCAGATCCAGGTCTACCAGGGCGAGCGCGAGATCGCGGCGTACAACAAGAAGCTCGGGATGTTCGAGCTGACCGGTCTGCCGCCGGCCCCGCGCGGGGTCCCGCAGATCGAGGTCGCCTTCGACATCGACGCCAACGGCATCATGCACGTGACCGCGAAGGACCTGGGCACGGGCAAGGAGCAGAAGATGACCGTCACCGGCGGCTCCTCGCTGCCGAAGGACGAGGTCGACCGGATGCGCCAGGAGGCCGAGCAGTACGCGGACGAGGACCACCGCCGCCGCGAGGCCGCCGAGTCCCGCAACCAGGGCGAGCAGCTCGTCTACCAGACCGAGAAGTTCCTCAAGGACAACGAGGACAAGGTCCCCGGTGACGTCAAGACCGAGGTCGAGGCCGCGCTCACCGAGCTGAAGGAGAAGCTCAAGGGCGAGGACACGGCCGAGATCCGCACGGCGACCGAGAAGGTCGCCGCGGTCAGCCAGAAGCTCGGCCAGGCGATGTACGCGAACGCCGCCCCCGAGGGTGGCGCGGCCCCCGGCGCCGAGGGCGCCCAGGCCGGCGAGCAGCCCCAGGCTGAGGACGATGTCGTCGACGCCGAGATCGTCGACGACGAGAAGCCGAAGAAGGACGGTGCCGCGTGACGGAGGAGACCCCGGGCTTCGAGGAGAAGCCCGACGTCCCCTCAGGCGCCACCTCTGACGACGCCGCCGCGTCCGCCGAGTCCTCCGAGAAGGAGGGCCCGGCGGCCCCGGCAGGGGACGCAGCAGCAAAGATCGCAGGCCTGACGGCTCAGCTGGACCAGGTGCGCATGGCGCTCAACGAGCGCACCGCGGACCTCCAGCGGCTCCAGGCCGAGTACCAGAACTACCGCCGTCGTGTGGAGCGCGACCGGATCACGGTCAAGGAGATCGCCACGGCGTCTCTGCTGACCGAGCTCCTGCCCGTGCTCGACGACATCGGCCGTGCGCGTGATCACGGGGAGCTGGTGGGCGGGTTCAAGTCGGTTGCCGAGTCTCTCGAGACGGCCGCAGCCAAGATGGGCCTGCAGCAGTTCGGCAAGGAGGGCGAGCCCTTCGACCCGACCATCCACGAGGCCCTGATGCACTCGTACGCACCGGATGTCACCGAGACCACGTGCGTCGCGGTCCTGCAGCCGGGGTATCGCATCGGCGAACGGACCATCAGGCCCGCACGGGTCGCGGTGGCCGAGCCCCAGCCGGGCGCGGCCCCCGCGGGTCCCGCGGCCGCGAAGGACGAGACGGCGAACGACGAGGAGAGCGGTGGCCCGGACGAGGGCTGACGCAGTGAATGCGCGAGAGGAGGGACGTCGATGAGCACGAAGGACTTCGTCGAGAAGGACTACTACAAGGTCCTCGGCGTCCCCAAGGACGCCACCGAGGCCGAGATCAAGAAGGCGTACCGGAAGCTCGCCCGCGAGTTCCACCCGGACGCCAACAAGGGCGATGCCAAGGCGGAGGAGCGCTTCAAGGAGATCTCCGAGGCCCATGACATCCTCGGCGACCCCAAGCGGCGCAAGGAGTACGACGAGGCACGCGCCCTCTTCGGCAACGGTGGCTTCCGCGCCGGTGCGCCGGGCGGCCCCGGCGGCTCCTTCAACTTCGACCTGGGCGACCTCTTCGGCGGCGCCCAGGGCGGCACGCAAGGGGGCGCCGGCGGCTTCGGCGGCGGTCTCGGCGATGTCTTCGGCGGGCTGTTCAACCGCGGTGCCGGCCCGGGTACGCGTACCCAGCCGCGCCGCGGCCAGGACATCGAGTCCGAGGTGACGCTCAGCTTCACCGAGGCGGTCGACGGGGCCACGGTCCCCTTGCGGATGTCCAGCTCGGCCGCCTGCAAGGCCTGTTCGGGCACCGGCGACAAGAACGGCACGCCCCGCGTGTGCCCGACCTGTGTCGGCACCGGCCAGGTCTCGCGCGGCGGCAGCGGCTCCTTCTCGCTCACCGACCCGTGCGTGGACTGCAAGGGCCGCGGGCTGATCGCGCAGGACCCCTGCGAGGTCTGCAAGGGCAGCGGGCGCGCCCGCTCCTCGCGCACCATGCAGGTCCGGATCCCCGCGGGCGTCTCCGACGGCCAGCGGATCCGGCTGCGCGGCAAGGGAGCTCCCGGCGAACGGGGCGGCCCGGCGGGCGACTTGTACGTCGTGGTGCATGTCGACTCCCATCCGGTCTTCGGCCGCAAGGGCGACAACCTCACGGTCACCGTGCCCGTCACCTATACGGAGGTGGCGCTCGGCGGCGAGGTAAAGGTGCCCACGCTCGGCGGTCCGCCGGTCACGCTGAAGCTGCCCGCGGGGACACCCAATGGCCGTACGATGCGTGCCCGCGGCAAGGGCGCAGTCCGCAAGGACGGCACCCGCGGCGACCTGCTGGTCACCGTCGAGGTCGCGGTCCCCAAGGAGCTGGGCGACAAGGCGAAGGAAGCGCTGGAGGCCTACCGCGAAGCCACCGCGGACGAGGACCCGCGGGCCGAGCTGTTCCAGGCCGCGAAGGGAGCATGAGATGGACGGTCGTCGCCGCAACCCCTACGAACTGACCGACGAGTCGCCGGTGTACGTCATTTCGGTGGCGGCCCAGCTCTCGGGCTTGCATCCGCAGACGCTGCGGCAGTACGACCGGCTTGGTCTCGTCTCCCCCGACCGCACCGCGGGACGGGGCCGGCGCTACAGTGCCCGTGACATCGAACTGCTGCGCACCGTCCAGCAGTTGTCGCAGGACGAGGGCATCAACCTGGCCGGAATCAAGCGCATCATCGAACTGGAGAACCAGGTCGCTGCGCTTCAGCAAAGGGTTGTCGAGCTGTCGGCCGCAGTCGAGGGAGCGGCTGCGGCGATGCAGCAGCGCGAGGCCCAGGTGCATGCCTCCTACCGGCGTGATCTCGTGCCGTACCAGGATGTGCAGCAGGCGAGCGCGCTGGTGGTCTGGCGACCCAAGCGTTCCGAATAGGCCATGTCTCGGTCCGAAGGGGCGGTGGAGCAACGCGAGTTGCTCCACCGCCCCTTCTGTATACGGGTTTCGGTCAGGTTCAGGACTGGTGTTCCAGCATTCCCGACTGGGCGATCAGATAGCCCAGCTGGGTCCGGCTGCCGCTGCCCAACGAGGAGCCCAGCTTGGCGATATGGGCCCGGCAGGTACGGACATTCATCCCGAGCCGGCGGGCGATGGCCTCGTCGACATGCCCTTCGACCAGCAGCTTCGCGATCGAGCGCTGGATGCCGGTGATGCCGTCCAGGTCCGGTCCGTAACTGATCGGCTCCTCCCACGCGATCCCGTGCAGCCAGAACTGCTCGAAGACGCCGACGAGATACTCGACGATGCCCTTGTGCCGCAGTTCCAGCGCGGACAGCCGGTCGCTGCTCGCCGGGATGAAGGCCACTCTCCGGTCCACGATGATCAGCCGGTCGATGATCTCCTCCAGGGTGCGCACCTCCACGCCGGAGGGCCCCACTTGCTCCATGTAGGCGAGCGTGGCGGGGTGGTGGCGGGCCGTGTGCTGGTAGAGCGTGCGCATGCGGACGCCGCGGTCGATGAGCGGCTCCACACGGCGCAGCGCCTTTTCCAGGATGTGCGGCTGTCGCCCGCTGCCGGGCTGGACAGTGAGAAGCTCCTCGGTGCAGTCTGCGGTGACCTGGTCGAGGGTTGTGTTGATGCGGTTGAGGCCCTCGAGGACGGTAATCCCTTGTGGGACGGTGGAGTTCTGAGCGGTGAACGCCATGAATGGCTCAAGAGCATCGGTCAGAGCGACAGTTCGTCGTCGGCGCTCTTGGATCTCCCGCTCAATGGGGTGTATCAGCTGTGTCAGCGCAGTGGTCGGCGGGACCGGTCGGAGCCACTGAGCGTCGTCGGGATCCGGGTGCAGCAGGGCGAGATCGAAGAGGCAGGGTGTTGATTCCGCCTCTGACCGGGCTATACGCCCGGTGCGCAGTGCGGTGATGTAGAGACTTTTCCCCGCCTCGCACAGCTCGCCGTCTGCGTGAGGGTGTCCCGTTTCGCCCTCATTAGATGGCATATGCACCCCCTCAGGCTCCTGCATTACAGGAACATGATGCCTGCCGTCGCTGGTGCAAGCGTTCGGAGTGAGACATCGTCTTATGCGCGGGGGAGGAGGAATGATCAAAAGAGGTGGAGATCACCCATGTCTAGGACGCTACGTGCTCTTTGTGCTCTTGCCATAGCGGCGGCCGCGCTCGGTGCGGTGGCCTCCGGTGAGCCCTCCTGGGGTAGCTCTCCCGCCGGCGCGGTGACGGCAGCTCCTGGGGAACCGTCGTGGGGTTTCGCTCCCGCTGACGCTGTGGCCGGAACGCCCGGTGAGCCCTCCTGGGGCGTCGTGGCACCGGCGGACGCGTTGGCTCCCGGTGAGCCTTCATGGGGTGTCGCTCCGGCTGACGCCGCGGGCACGCCCGGTGAGCCCTCATGGGGTGTCGCTCCGGCCCGCACGGACGCATGACCGTTCCACCGGACGACCGGGTCTTCCGGCGTGAGATGGCTACGGCTTATCGATCGGGGTGGCATTTCATCGACCTCGTCACGGCAATCCCCCACCGTGGCGACTCGTTGATGGTCACCCTCTTCGGAGAGCCGATCGTCGTGGCGCGCGAGGAGGACGAAGACGTCCGTGCGTATCGGTGCCTTCGCAGGCCCCGAGGAGCTCCGCAGCCCGTCCGCTGTGCCATCCGGTACGGCATGATTTTCGTCAATCTCGATCAACGCGATCACCAGTTGGTCGAGCCCGACACCACCACCGCCACCCCCCGCAGTGCCTGAGCGGTTCCCCCGTCGTTGTAAATCGCTCAGGCGCTTCCCCCACACAGCGGCGCCATCGTGGACCTGAAACGCGATGGCGCCGCTGTGCTTTTCCCGTACGGAAGGCCGGTAGAGCCGGTGGGGCCGGTACGGAAACGTGAGCCCGGCTCTAGGCCCGGCCCATCGCCCGCGTCAGGGCGATCTCGATCAGCACCCGGTCCGGATTCGGAGCCGGTGTGCGCCCGTAGCGTTCCGCGTAACGCTCCACCGCGTCCGTGATGAGCTCGGGCTCCGTACGAACCCTCGCGCGGCCCTCCAGGGTCGCCCAGCGCCCCTTGTCGACCTGACAGACCGCGACCGGCGCCCCGTCCGGGCCCGCGGCCAGGATGTTGGCGACCTTGTGGCTGTGCTTGTTGGTGATGACGCGCGCGAATCCGCCCTCCGGGTCGTACGTGACGCCGACCGCGACGACGTGAGGGGTGCCGTCCTGGCGCGGGGTCGTCAGTGTGCACATGTGGTACTCACGCCAGAAGGTGAGGAAGGACGCGTCGGGGCTGCGCGGGTCGATGGCCATGCCCCGGAACCTACCGGCGGCAGCTACCGTTCACTAGGTTGAGTGGAATAGACTCAACTTTGTGCACGCTGAATCAGTCAGTGTGAGGGAAAAGGCACCTGCCAGCGAGGAGGAGAGACCGCAGTGGACGCCGAGCTGACCAACAAGAGCCGGGATGCGCTCAACGCCGCCACCAGTCGGGCGGTGTCCGCCGGGCATCCCGATCTGACCCCCGCGCATCTGCTGCTCGCGCTGCTCGCGGGCGAGGACAACGAGAACATCGTCGATCTGCTGGCCGCCGTCGAGGCGGACCAGGTGGCTGTGCGCGCCGGGGCCGAGCGGGTGCTCGCGGCCCAGCCCAGCGTGACCGGCTCGACCGTCGCCCCGCCCCAGCCCAACCGGGAGCTGCTGGCGGTCATCGCCGACGCCGACCGGCGGGCCGAGGAGCTGGGCGACGAGTACCTGTCCACCGAGCACCTGCTCATCGGCATCGCCGCCAAGGGTGGGCAGGCCGGAGAGGTGCTGGCCCGGCAGGGGGCCACGGCGAAGAAGCTGCAGGACGCGTTCGAGAAGGTAAGGGGAGGGCGCCGGGTGACAACCCCCGACCCCGAGGGGCAGTACAAGGCACTGGAGAAGTTCGGTACGGACTTCACCGCCGCCGCCCGCGAGGGCAAGCTCGACCCGGTCATCGGCCGGGACCAGGAGATCCGCCGGGTCGTCCAGGTGCTGTCCCGCCGCACCAAGAACAACCCGGTGCTGATCGGTGAGCCCGGCGTCGGCAAGACCGCCGTCGTCGAAGGGCTCGCGCAGCGCATCATCAAGGGCGATGTCCCCGAGTCCCTGAAGAACAAGCGCCTCGTCTCGCTGGATCTCGGTGCGATGGTCGCAGGTGCGAAGTACCGCGGTGAGTTCGAGGAGCGGCTGAAGACCGTCCTTTCCGAGATCAAGGCGAGCGACGGCCAGATCATCACCTTCATCGACGAGCTGCACACCGTCGTGGGCGCGGGCGCCGGCGGCGACTCGGCCATGGACGCGGGCAACATGCTCAAGCCGATGCTGGCGCGCGGCGAACTGCGCATGGTCGGCGCCACCACGCTCGACGAGTACCGCGAGCGGATCGAGAAGGACGCGGCCCTGGAGCGGCGCTTCCAGCAGGTGCTGGTCGACGAGCCGACCGTCGAGGACACGATCGCGATCCTGCGCGGGCTCAAGGGCCGCTACGAGGCGCATCACAAGGTGCAGATCGCGGACAGCGCGCTCGTCGCCGCCGCAACCCTGTCCGACCGGTACATCACCTCGCGCTTCCTGCCCGACAAGGCGATCGACCTCGTCGACGAGTCCGCCTCGCGGCTGCGGATGGAGATCGACTCCTCGCCCGTCGAGATCGACGAGCTGCAGCGGGCCGTGGACCGGCTGAAGATGGAGGAGCTCGCGCTCAAGAACGAGACCGACCCCGGCTCCAGGCAGCGCCTCGAGAAGCTGCGCCGCGACCTCGCCGACAAGGAGGAGGAGCTGCGCGGTCTCACGGCGCGCTGGGAGAAGGAGAAGCAGGGCCTCAACCGCGTCGGTGAGCTCAAGGAGAAGCTCGACGAGCTGCGCGGCCAGGCCGAACGGGCCCAGCGCGACGGCGACTTCGACACCGCGTCCAAGCTGCTGTACGGGGAGATCCCCGACCTGGAGCGTGAGCTGGAGGAGGCTTCCGAGGCGGAGCAGGAGGCCGCCAAGGACACCATGGTCAAGGAGGAGGTCGGCCCCGACGACATCGCCGATGTGGTGGCCTCCTGGACCGGTATTCCGGCCGGGCGGCTGCTTGAGGGCGAGACGCAGAAGCTGCTGCGGATGGAGCAGGAGCTGGGCAAGCGGCTGATCGGCCAGAGCGAGGCCGTCCAGGCCGTGTCCGACGCGGTACGCAGGACGCGCGCCGGGATCGCCGACCCCGACCGGCCCACCGGCTCGTTCCTCTTCCTCGGCCCGACCGGTGTCGGCAAGACCGAACTGGCCAAGGCGCTAGCGGACTTCCTCTTCGACGACGAGCGGGCGATGGTCCGTATCGACATGTCGGAGTACAGCGAGAAGCACTCCGTCGCCCGCCTCGTCGGCGCCCCGCCGGGGTATGTCGGCTACGAGGAGGGCGGCCAGCTCACCGAGGCCGTCCGCAGGCGCCCGTACTCCGTCGTCCTGCTCGACGAGGTGGAGAAGGCACACCCCGAGGTCTTCGACATCCTGCTGCAGGTGCTCGACGACGGGCGGCTGACCGACGGCCAGGGGCGGACGGTGGACTTCCGCAACACCATCCTGGTCCTGACGTCGAACCTCGGCAGCCAGTATCTGGTCGAGCCGCTGACCGGCGACGAGGAGAAGAAGCAGCAGGTCCTGGAGGTCGTACGGGCCTCCTTCAAGCCGGAGTTCCTCAACCGGCTCGACGATCTGGTGGTCTTCTCCGCGCTGAGCAAGCAGGAGCTGAGCCGGATCGCCGAGCTGCAGATCGGCCGCCTCGCCAAGCGTCTGGCCGAGCGCCGGCTGACGCTGGAGGTCACTCCTGACGCGCTGCAGTGGCTGGCCGACGAGGGCATGGACCCCGCGTACGGAGCGCGCCCGCTGCGCCGCCTGGTGCAGAGAGCGATCGGCGACCGGCTCGCGAAGGAGATCCTCGCGGGCGAGATCACGGACGGCGACACCGTGCGGGTGGACCGTTTCGGGGACGGCCTGATCGTCGGACCGGCCACCGGCGAGACCGGACCGGCCGCCGGAAAGACACTGTAAGGGCCGCCGTAAGAGTCGCTCGGACTACGCCACGAGCGGACCCGTCGGGCGGGGGTTGCCAGCCCCCGCCCGCGATGGGGGAGGATGGCAGGAACCGTACGAAGGGAAATCCACGGTGACCATCGATCCGTCCTCGATTCCGAATTTCGGGGGCCAGCCCCAGCCTCAGGCCGCAGGACCGGCGGGCCCCGTCGTTCCCGACCAGGACCTGGTCAAGCAGCTCCTCGACCAGATGGAACTGAAGTACGTCGTCGACGACGAGGGTGACCTCGCGGCGCCGTGGGAGGAATTCCGTACGTACTTCATGTTCCGCGGCGAGGACGACCAGCAGGTCTTCTCCGTGCGGACCTTCTACGACCGTCCGCACGCCGTCGAGGACAAGGCGAAGATCCTCGACGCGGTCGACGACTGGAACCGCCGCACGCTGTGGCCCAAGGTCTACACCCACCTCCACGAGGAAGAGGAGGACGGCCCCACCATCCGCCTCATCGGCGAGGCCCAGATGCTGATCGGCACGGGCGTCAGCCTGGAGCACTTCGTCTCCTCGACGGTCAGCTGGGTCCGTGCCGCCATCGAGTTCGACAAGTGGCTCGCGGAGCAGCTCGGTCTGGAGACGGCGGACGAGAAGCCCGCCGACGAAAAGCCCGACGACGAGGCCTGAGCGGATACCTCTCGCAGGCGAACGACAGCCCGGCCAGTGCGACGGTCACCACGACCGCCGCCCTCGGCCGGGCTTTTGTCGGCGCGACGGCCCGCCGCAGCGCCTGCTCACGCCTATCGTGAGGGCCGGATCTCCTGGTTGATGGACTCACTCGGGAAAGCGGGATCGCATGAACACGGCAGGGACGGCTGATACGCGCGGCGTCGTGGGCTCGGCGGGATGGAGTCCTGCGGCCCGGGTACATGGCATGGGCACGTCGATCTTCACGGAGATGACGGAGCTGGCGCGGAGTACCGGGGCCGTGAATCTCGGGCAAGGGGTGCCGGAGCTGGCCAGTCCGCCCGCGCTGCTCAAGGGCGTGGCGGACGCGGTGCTCGCGGGCAGCAACCAGTACCCGCCGGCTCATGGATTCCCTGCCCTGCGCGAGGCTGTCGCCGCTCATCAGCTGCGGCGGTACGGCCTCGAGTACCGGCCTCAGGGGGAGGTGCTGGTGACGACGGGCGCGACGGAAGCCCTCGCCGCGGCCCTCCTGGCGCTCTGCGATCCCGGCGACGAGGTCATCGCCTTCGACCCGTGCTACGACGCCTACGCTGCCGACGCCCGCCTTGCCGGGGCCCGGCTGGTCGCCGTTCCCCTCGTCCTGGACGGCGACGGGTTCGCCCTCGACGTGGACGCACTGCGCGCGGCCGTTTCCCCCCGTACCCGGGTGCTGATCCTCAACACCCCGCACAACCCCACGGGCATGGTCTTCAGGGCCGAGGAGCTCGAAGCCGTCGCGGATGTGTGCCGTGAGCACGCGCTGACGGTGATCACGGACGAGGTCTACGAACACCTCGTCTACAGCGACGGCGCGCACCATCGGTCCATTGCCGTTCTGCCGGGGATGCGGGAGCGCACGGTGGTCGTCTCCTCGGCGGGCAAGACCTTCAACACGACCGGCTGGAAGGTCGGTTGGGTCTGCGGACCCGCGCCGCTCGTGGCCGCGGTGGGCGCGGCCAAGCAGTTCCTGACGTACGCCTCGGGTACCCCGTACCAGGAAGCGCTGGCGCAGGCACTGGGCTCGGTGGAGGAATGGGCGGCCGGTCTGCGGGACACGCTGCGCGCGAACCGCGACCTGCTGAGCGACGGCCTGGCCAAGGCCGGACTGCGGCCCTTCCGTGCGGATGCCGGCTATTTCGTGCAGGCGGACGTGCGGCCGTGGGGTTACGAGGACGGGGTCGAGTTCTGCCGGAAGCTGCCCGAGCGCGCGGGTGTCGTGGCCATCCCGACGTCGGCGTTCTACCTGAGCGCGAACGCTCCGGCCTGGCTGGTCCGCTTCTCGTTCTGCAAGCGCGAGGACTCGATCCGCAAGGCCGTCGACCAGCTGATCAACGCGCGCTGATCGCGGCCGGGCCGAGGCGCACCCGGAAGGGCCGCCACTCGCGCCCGCCGGGCGGCGTGGTCCGGGCATGTTTGGCCGCAGAGCACTTCGCGGTGTTAGAAAGGCAATGTGGTCAAACGCTCCGACCGATTCCGGAGCGCACCGGTTCGGTCACTGACCGACAAGCACCCCCGGAGCGTTGCGGGGCAGGTCTTCACCCTGCAGGTGGCCGTGGTGGTGCTGCTTGTGGCGGCCGCGGTGGTCGCGCTTGTGCTGCAGTCCCGGTACGACAGCAGCAGGGAGGCGAAGCGCCGTTCCATTGCCGTGGCGCAGACCTTTGCGCACTCACCGGGTGTTCTGGCTGCGCTTAAGACCCCTGATCCCTCCAAGGTGCTGCAGCCCCTCACCGAGGTGGCGCGCAAGGCGGCCGGTGTCGACTTCATCGTGGTGATGGACACCAAGGGGATCCGCTACACGCATCCCCAGCCGGGCCGGATCGGGAAGAGGTTCGTCGGCACCATCGAGCCCTCGCTGGCCGGCCACGTGTACACCGAGAGTGTCCATGGCCCGCTCGGCCACGAGGTACAGGCGACCGTCCCCATCTACGACCTCAAGGGCAATGTCGTCGCCCTGGTGTCCGCCGGCCTGAAGGTCAAGAACGTGACCAGCGTGGTGGACAGACAGCTGCCGATCATCCTCGGTGCCGGAGCAGCCGCGCTCGCCGTTGCCACAGGCGGGACGGCGCTGGTGACCAGGCGGCTGCGGCGGCAGACCCACAGTCTGGGCCCGGCCGAGATGACCCGTATGTACGAGCATCACGACGCCGTGCTGCACTCCGTCCGCGAGGGAGTGCTCATCGTCGACAACGACGGTCAGCTGCTGCTCGCGAACGACGAGGCCAGACGGCTGCTGGACCTGCCTCCCGACGCCGAGGGGCGGCACATCTCGGAACTGCCCAGCCTTGATCCCCCCACGGTGGAGCTCCTGACCTCGGGCCGCGAGGCCACGGACGAGGTGCACCTGGCGGGGGAGCGGCTGCTTGCGGTGAACCAGCGGCCCACGGACAGTCACGGTGGCCCCGAGGGGACGGTCGCGACCTTGCGTGACTCCACGGAGCTGCGGGCGCTGTACGGCAAGGCGGAGGTGGCCCGCGAGCGGCTGAAACTGCTGTACGACGCCGGTCTGGGCATCGGTACCACCCTCGACGTGGTGCGTACGGCCGAGGAACTGGCGAAGGTCGCGGTCCCCCGGTTCGCCGACTTCGTCACCGTCGATCTTGCCGACCCGGTCCTGCGAGGGGAGGAGCCGAACGGTACGGGCGCGGACATGCGCCGCACCGCGGTCCACGGCATCCGGGACGACCATCCCCTCTACGAACTCGACCGCCTGATCGACTTCGTCCCCTCCACACCACAGGCACGCGGTCTCGGCAGCGGACTCTCGGAGCTGGTTCCCGACCTGGCCGCCGCGTCCGGCTGGCATGCCCAGGACCCGGAGCGGACACGGATGATCGTCGACTACGGCATCCATTCGCTCATCACGGTGCCCCTCCAGGCGCGGGGCGTCATCCTCGGCATGACCAACTTCTGGCGCTCGGAGAAGCCCCAGCCGTTCGAGGAGGACGACCTGTCCCTGGCCGAAGAACTGGTCGCCCGGGCGGCGGTCAGCATCGACAACGCCCGCCGCTTCACCCGTGAGCACACCCTGGCCGTCGCCCTGCAGCGCAGCCTGCTGCCGCGGGCCCTGCCCGAGCAGACCGCCCTCGACGTCGCCCACCGCTACCTGCCCGCGCTGTCCGGCGTGAGCGGCGACTGGTTCGACGTGATCCCGCTTCCCGGCTCTCGCGTGGCGCTGGTCGTCGGGGACGTCGTCGGCCACGGCCTGCACGCGGCCGCCACGATGGGACGGCTGCGCACGGCGGTGCACAACTTCTCCACCCTCGACCTGCCGCCCGACGAAATCCTCAACCACCTCGACGATGTGGTCGGGCGGATCGACCAGGAGGAGGAGGGGGCGGCCGCGGGTGCGGGGGTCATGGGCGCCACGTGTCTGTACGCGGTCTACGATCCCGTCTCCCGCCGCTGCGCCATGGCGAGGGCCGGGCACCCCCTGCCCGCGCTGGTCCACCTCGACGGCAGTGTGTCGTTCCCCGATCTTCCGGCCGGGCCGCCGCTGGGACTTGGCGGTATGCCGTTCGAGACCGCCGAGCTGGAACTGGCGGAGGGCACGCAACTCGTCCTGTACACCGACGGGCTCATCGAGGACCGCACCCGGGACATCGACGTGGGGATCGAGATGCTGCGCAAGGCCCTGGAGTCCCATCCCGACCGGTCGCCGGACGCGAGCTGTCAGGCGGTGCTGGACGCCCTCCTGCCCAGTCGGCCCAAGGACGACGTGGCGCTGCTCATCGCCCGCACCCGGGCGATCCCGCCCGACCGCGTCGCCTGCTGGGACGTGCCACTGGATCCCGCCGCCGTGGCAGGGATGCGTGCCGCCGTGGCCGAGAAGCTGGACGAGTGGGGTCTGTCCGAGCTCGCGTTCGCCATGGAACTGGTGCTCAGCGAGCTGATCACCAACGCCATCCGCTACGGCTCCGCGCCGGTCACGATGCAACTGCTCCACGATCGCACCCTGACCTGCGAGGTGGCCGACGGCAGCAGCACCTCGCCCCATCTGCGGTATGCGGCCACGATGGATGAAGGAGGCCGCGGCCTGTTCCTCGTCGCGCAGATGGCCGAACGCTGGGGCACCCGCTACACCCCCGAGGGCAAGGTCATCTGGGCTGAACTGGCGCTGCCCCGGTCCGACGGGAGCGACGACTACGCGGTCTAGGTCCTGTCCGGCCGATCTTGCCGGGCTCGCGTGCCCTGGCACGGCACCTCGCTGCGTTGTCGTCAGTCGCCTACGCTCCGCGTGGGCTCCATCCTCCGCCTTGCGATGCACCGCACCAGACCCCGCTCACTGATCCGGCCTGATCGACCGGACAGGACCTAGACGGCACGGCTCCGGGGGTGTCCGCCGGCCCCTGCGCGGTGACGACGCGGCGAAGCTCTGGAGTTGCTCAAGTCTGCTTTGGGTTTCCGGGGCCGGGGGCATCCCCCTCACACGCAAGAAGCGGTCACGCGACGACGCGGGGAGCTCGCTTCGGGGGATGGAAGGACGGTGAGTGCAGTGCAGACGTTCATCGGGATTCTGATCATCGGGTTCGTGTTCGTCGTGATCATCGCGATGGCCGCCGGTGCCAAGCGGGCCGGGAGCGGCAGGGGGCGCCGGAGCGGCGCCGCGGGGGGCGGCAGCTGGTGGGCCGGTGGCGGTGACTCGGGCGGCGGCTCGTGCGGGGGCGGCTCTTCCTGCGGCGGGGGTTCGTCCTGCGGGGGCGGCGGGGGATGCGGTGGCGGAGGCAGCTGACACGGGGCAGCTGGTTCGCGACCACTGAAGGCATCCGGCGGAGCAACTCCCGCCGGGTGCCTTCTTGTTGATGATCTCCGACGTGACCTTTGTGGCCGTTCGTAGTTGAACAGTTGAACCGTCAGGCCCCCGGGGGGATGGAAACCCCTGCAAGTTGGGTAAAAATGCTGTGAGCGTCGCTTACTTCATGATTCCCTCGCTGTCGGAACCTTGTTGGAACCATCCAGCCCTCGGACCTGATGTGGACCCGAGCAGGCGCTCCTCCCGGATCTTCTTCAACTCCCCTCAGGGGCGCTGCCGGTCCACGTGTCCACCCGCCGAAGCGTGTTTGCGGAGCCGACCCATGCTCACGACCCTCCATACCGCCTACACAGACACCCGCGCCGACGACCTCGCCTGGGCGCTGGGCCGGGAGCCGCTGCCCGCCCTCGCCGTCCTCGACCTCGAACTGTCCGGAGCGAAGCTCCAGTTGAGGCTGCTCGGTGCCTCGCACCAGGTGCTGCTGGAGGAGGAACAAGGCAGCTGCTCCGAGACCGTCGCCTGCATGCCGGGCAGCAGCACCCCGCTCCCTCTCGGCGTCGCCAAGCGGATCGGGGACTGGGAGTACGAGTTCGCTGCCCGCGTCGAGACGCTGTCGAGCGGCTCCTTCGCCGGGCGCGCGCAAGAGCTCCTCGCACTGGTCGCCGATCACCCCCATGGACTGGCCGGAACCTTTCCCGGATCACCGCACGCGTTCACGGCGATGCTCGCGCAGCGGCTCGACGGCCAGGTCCGGTGGCGCACATGGCACGCCTATCCGCAGGAGGGCCAACTCGTAGTCACCCGAACGCGGGTCGGTGCCCGTATGCCTGCAACGCTGTAGTGAACCCTTGTGGGTGACAAGCCGCACCGTACCCCTGACGTAGCGTTACGAACATGATC
Organism: Streptomyces sp. NBC_00885; assembly: GCF_045207475.1. NCBI lineage: Bacteria > Bacillati > Actinomycetota > Actinomycetes > Kitasatosporales > Streptomycetaceae > Streptomyces > Streptomyces sp. NBC_00885. The sequence goes on along the minus strand of NZ_CP108796.1, from coordinate 3,968,130 downwards.
GACCGGCCGCCGACCTCACCGCCCCCGTGTGCGGTGCGGCTGCCCGTGCGCCCCGACGCCGGCCGGTATCTGGTGCTCACCGCCGTCTTCGTCTGCGCCGCCTGCGGACTTGTCTACGAGCTCGAACTGGTGGCGCTCGCTTCGTATTTGATCGGCGACTCCGTCACCCAGGCGTCCGTCGTGCTGTCGGTGATGGTCTTCGCCATGGGTGTCGGCTCGCTTCTCGCCAAGCGGCTGCGCTGTCGGGCCGCGGTCGGATTCGGTGTGCTGGAGACGGTGCTCGCCCTGGTCGGCGGCTGCTCGGCGATGGTGCTGTACGCCGCCTTCGCCTGGATCGGCGAGTCCCGGTTCGTGCTGGTGGGCTTCTCGCTGGCCATCGGGGTGCTGATCGGCGCGGAGATCCCCCTGCTGATGTCCCTGATCCAGCGCATCTCGCGGCGCGACGCCGAGGGCACGGTCGCTGACCTGTTCGCCGCGGACTATGTGGGTGCCCTGGTCGGCGGGCTCGCCTTCCCGTTTCTGCTGCTGCCCTGGCTGGGGCAGCTCACGGGCGCGCTGTTGACGGGAGCCGTCAATGCGGTGGCGGGCGGCTCGCTCGTGCTGTGGCTGTTCCGGCGGGATCTGACGGTGCGCTGGCGCGGCTGGCTGCTCGTCGCCAATGTGACGGTGCTCGCCGTGCTGGCGACCGCGACCGTCATGGCCGACGACTTCGAGCGGGCGGCACGCCGGGCGGTCTACGGCGACGAGGTGCGCGTCGCCGTCCGCACCGGCGTCCAGGAGGTCGTGCTGACCGGCAGCCGTTCGGGGCCGCCGGATCTCTTCCTCGACGGACGGCTGCGGGTCAGCGGGCGGGACGAGTACCGCTACCACGAGGCGCTGGTGCACCCGGCGATGCTGGGGCCGCACGCCCGGGTGCTGATCCTGGGCGGGGGCGACGGGCTGGCCGCGCGCGAGGTGCTGCGCTACCGGGACGTCGAGTCGGTGACCGTCGTCGAACTCGACCCGGGCGTCGTCCGGCTGGCACGCAGCGACCCGGCGCTGGCCGCGCTGAACGGGCACGCCCTGCGTGACGCGCGGGTGCGGGTCGTCATCGCTGACGCTTTCACCTGGCTGCGCGTGCCGCGCGGGACATACGACGTGGTGATCTCGGACCTGCCCGACCCGGGCATCACACGCAGCACGAAGCTCTACTCCCAGGAGTTCTACGGACTTGCCGCGCGGGTCCTGACGGGCGGCGGGCGGCTCGTCGTGCACGCGGGGCGGCCGGACTCGGGCCCGCGCACCTTCTGGACGGTCGACGCGACGCTGCGGGCCGCCGGGTTCCGGACCCGTCCGTACTGTGCCACCGGGCCGCTCGCCGGTTTCGCGCACCGGGCCGGGCGCTCGGGCCGGGCGGCGGCCGTGCCGCGCGGCTGGGGCTTCCTGCTGGCGGCCGTGGGGTGGGCGCCGCAGCTCGGGCTTGCCTCCTCGGCGCCGCGGCTGCGGGCGCTGGACGCGTCCGGGCTGGCGGCCGGGGCCTGGTGTGCGGAGCGTACGAGGCTGCCGGATCTGCCGCCCTCCACGCTGTTGCACCCGCGGTACACCGACTGAGCGGTGTATCGAGTGAGCCGTACACGGACCGAAACGCAGACGTGGCGGGCGCGTCTGAGTAGGCTCGGCTCCCATGGAGCATGAGGTGTTCGTTCCGGTTCCGGCAGAGACCGTCCGAAAGGCACTGAGGGACCCCGTCCGGGTCGCCCGCTGTGTGCCTGGGCTCCAACAGGACGCGGACGAGTCCGCGGGCCCGCTGGCCGGCCGGCTGAAGGTGCGGATCGGCGGGCACACGATCACCTACCGCGGCACCCTGCGCATCGTGGAACGGGGCGAGGTCTTCGCGGTCGAGGGCGACGGCGTGGAGGCGCGCGGCACCGGCTCGGTGAAGGTGAGCCTGACGATCCGGCCGGAGCCCGCCGAGGGCGGCACGACGCTCACCTTCACGGGGACGTCGAGCGCCGAGGGCCGGCTGGCGGAGCTGGAGGACGCGACGACGGCGTCCGCCGCGCACCGGCTCCTCGACCGCTTCGCGGACCGGCTCGCGACGACCGCGGAGGACCCGGCGGTCGAGGACGCGCCGGTCGACGACGCGTCTGCCGACGATGCGGCGGCGGGTGAGACGGCGGTGGAGGAGCAGGACGAGGATGCCGCGCCGTCCGTGCTCGATGCGCCCGTGCCGCCGCCCTCCCTCGACCCCGCCGCCGAGGAGGAGTTCGACGCGGTCGATTTCGACGAGGGCGAGGCACAGGTGGACGGACCCGAAGAGCCGGAGGAGTTCGGCGAACTGCACGAGCTTCCCGTCATCCCCGACGAGCCTCCCGCCGAGGCGGCGCACGCCCGCCGCACCATGATCGGGCGCAGCGCCGAAGAGGTCGACCACGCCCCGCCGCGCGGGCGTTACGCCCCCACGCCCGCCCCCGACGCCGGTACCGCCGCGGCCACCCTGCGCTGGATCGCGCCCGCCGCCGCCCTCGCGCTCGCCTCCGCCGTGGTCGTCGGCCGGGCGCTGCGCCGCCGCAAGTAGTCACCGCCAGTACTGTCGTGGTGTGAGTAGCGAAGAGAGCGTCCGGCTGGCCGCCGGAGACGTCGAGTTGACCGTCAGTCCGCAGAATGGCTGCCGTGTCGCAAGCCTGAGCATCGGCGGCACCGAGGTGCTGCGCCAGGGCGAGCGGTACGGGTGCTTTCCGATGGTCCCCTGGTGCGGCCGCGTCAGGAACGGCCTGTTCCACAACGGCGATGTCGCGCATCAACTGCCGCTCAACTCCCCGCCGCACGCCATCCACGGCACCGGCCGCGACACCGCCTGGCGCACCGCCCGTACGGCCAAGAGCGAGGCGTCCTTCACATACGACCTCGCCGAGCCCTGGCCGTACACCGGACGTGTCACCCAGACCTTCGAGCTGGCCGAGGACTCGCTGACGCTCGCGATGGGCATCGAGACGTACGACACCTCCTTTCCGGCCCAGGCCGGCTGGCACCCCTGGTTCCGGCGCAACCTCGGAAGCGGCGAGGACGCACGCGTGGACTTCAGTGCCGCGTGGCAGGAGCAGCGCGGTGGGGACCATCTGCCGACCGGGCAGCGCATCGCGCCCCGGCCCGGGCCCTGGGACGACTGCTTCGGGATGCCCGACGGGGTCTCGGTCACCCTCACCTGGCCCCAGCAGCTGGAGCTGACCGTGGCCAGTCGCGCCGAATGGGTCGTGATCTACGACGAACAGGCGGAGGCGGTCTGCGTGGAACCGCAGTCCGGCCCGCCCAACGGTCTCAACACCCACCCTCAGCTCGTCACTCCGATCGAGCCCCTGGAGATCGCGACGACCTGGACGTGGCGGCGCCTGTAGGTCTTGTCCGGCTGGGCAAGACCTAAGCTGGCGGGCATGACTGACGTACGTGGTGAGCTGCTCCAGCAGATCAAGGACAAGGCCGTGGTGCACGGCAAAGTGACCCTCTCCTCGGGCATTGAGGCCGACTGGTACATCGATCTGCGCCGGATCACGCTGGACGGCGAGGCCGCGCCGCTGGTCGGACAGGTGATGCTCGATGCCACCGCCGACCTGGACTACGACTGCGTGGGCGGGCTGACCCTGGGCGCCGACCCCGTGGCCACCGCGATGCTGCATGCGTCGGCGGCGCGCGGGCAGCGGCTCGACGCCTATGTCGTACGCAAGACGGGCAAGGCGCACGGCATGCAGCGCCGGATCGAGGGCACCGACGTCAAGGGCCGCCGCTGCCTCGTCGTCGAGGACGTCTCGACCACAGGCGGTTCGCCGCTCACCGCCGTCGAGGCGGTACGCGCGGCGGGCGGTGAGGTCGTCGCGGTCGCCGTGATCGTCGAGCGGGGGGCCGCGCCGGCCATCGCCGAGGCCGGGCTGCCCTATGTCAACGCCTACTCGCTCGACGAGCTCGGTCTCGCCTGAGACCTGTCCGCGAGCAACTCGTGACCTGGGTCGCGAGAGGGTCTCTGACCTGCAGTGATGATGAGGGGCCGACTGTTTCACGTGAAACAGTCGGCCCCTCGCGCAGGCCCACGGCGCACACAGGGTGGAGCCGCGCCAAGAGTCTGGAAAGATAGGCCGCGACGATGACGTCGCCCCCAGGTCAGGGCCAGCACCACACACCCGCACATCACAAGGAGCGGACACATGCCCATCGCGACTCCCGAGGTCTACAACGAGATGCTCGACCGGGCGAAGGCAGGCAAGTTCGCCTACCCGGCCATCAATGTGACCTCGTCCCAGACCTTGCACGCTGCGCTGCGCGGTTTCGCGGAGGCCGAGAGCGACGGCATCATCCAGATTTCGACCGGTGGCGCCGAGTTCCTGGGCGGCCAGCACAACAAGGACATGGTCACGGGAGCGGTCGCGCTGGCCGAGTTCGCGCACATCGTCGCCGCCAAGTACGACATCACCGTCGCCCTGCACACGGACCACTGCCCCAAGGACAAGCTCGACGGCTATGTCCGTCCGCTCATCGCCGTCTCGGCCGAGCGCGTGGCCCAGGGCCAGAACCCGCTGTTCCAGTCGCACATGTGGGACGGCTCGGCCGAAACCCTCGCCGACAACCTGGCCATCGGCCAGGAGCTGCTGGCGCAGGCCGCCGCCGCCAAGATCATCCTCGAGGTCGAGATCACCCCGACCGGCGGCGAGGAGGACGGCGTCACCCACGAGATCAACGACGAGCTGTACACCACGGTCGAGGACGCGCTGCGCACCGCCGAGGCGCTCGGCCTGGGCGAGAAGGGCCGCTACCTGCTGGCCGCCTCGTTCGGCAACGTCCACGGCGTCTACAAGCCGGGCAACGTCGTGCTCCGCCCCGAGCTGCTGAAGGACCTGCAGGCCGGTGTCGCCGCCAAGTACGGCAAGGCCGACCCGTTCGACTTCGTCTTCCACGGCGGCTCCGGCTCCACGGCCGAGGAGATCGCCACCGCGCTGGAGAACGGCGTCGTGAAGATGAACCTCGACACCGACACCCAGTACGCCTTCACCCGCCCCGTCGCGGACCACATGTTCAAGAACTACGACGGTGTGCTGAAGGTCGACGGCGAGGTCGGCTCCAAGAAGACCTACGACCCGCGCACCTGGGGCAAGGCCGCCGAGGCCGGTATGGCCAAGCGTGTGGCCGAGGCCTGCGCGGCCCTGCGCTCCACGGGCACCAAGCTCAAGTAAACGACGTCCGCACGCCGGGCCCGGCACCCCCTCGCGGGGTGCCGGGCCCGCGGCATGCCCCGGGAGGGACTCATCGTGAGCTATGACTTCGACACCCCCGTCGACCGGCGCGGCACCTGGTGCATCCAGTGGGACGGGGTCGCCGACCGCTTCGGCGCTGACGGGCTGCTGCCCTTCACCATCTCCGACATGGACTTCACCTCCCCGCCCGAGGTCCTCGAAGCGCTCCAGCGCCGGGTCGCCCACGGTGTCTTCGGCTACACCGACTGGCGGCACGAGGACTTTCTGTCCGCCGTGGCGCACTGGTTCAGCAGCCGCTACGACACCGAGATCGACACCGGACGGGTCGTCTACGGGCCGTCCGTGCTCAACCAGCTCTCCCAGCTGCTGCGGATGTGGTCCGATCCGGGCGACGGGGTCGTCGTCCACACCCCGACGTACGACGGCTTCCTGAAGGCGATATCGGGCCTCGGGCGGGAGCTGCGCGGGGTGCCGGTCGGTGACATGGCCGCACTGGAGCGGCAGCTCGCCCGCGCCGACAGCAAGGTGCTCGTTCTCTGCTCGCCCCACAACCCCACAGGACGGGTGTGGACCGGGGCCGAGCTGGCCGAGACGGCCCGGCTGGCGGCCGCGTACGACGTCGCCGTCGTCAGCGACGAGATACACGCCGACTTCGTCCACCCCGGTTTCGTGACGGACGGGCAGCGCCATCTGCCGTGGACGCGGTTCGGAGCGGGCCGCTGGGCGCTGATCACCTCGGCCACCAAGGCCTTCAACTTCCCGGCGCTGAGCGGCTCGTACGGGATCATCGGCGACCCGGACGACCATGCGGCGTTTCTGCGCCGGATGCAGACCGGCGAAGGGCTCGCCTCGCCGGCCGTGCTGTCGCTGACGGCGCACATCGCCGCGTATCGCGAGGGCGGGCCGTGGCTGGACGAGCTCGGCACGTATGTGGCGGGGAATCTGCGCATGGTCGCCGAACGGCTGGGCTCCGCCTTCCCCGAGCTCGGCTGGCAGCCGCCGCAGGCGGGCTATCTCGCCTGGATCGATCTGCGGGCGCTGGGCATCGACGACGCGGTGCTGCAGCGCGAGCTGATCCAGCGCGAGAAGGTCGCGATCATGCCCGGCACCACATACGGGGTCGAGGGCTTCGTACGGTTCAACGTCGGCTGCCCGCGCGCCAAGGCGGAGCGGGGTGTGGACGCCCTGATCCGTGCCCTCCACCGACTCGTCTGAGCCGGTGGCGGCTGGGATGATCCGGGTATGGACAGAGCCCCGGGCGAGATCAGGCTTTCCACCGCCACCGGCCGCTGGGTGATTCTGACGACCGTGCTCGGGTCCAGCATGGCGCTGCTGGACTCCACGGTCGTCAATGTCGCACTGCCTCGCATCGGTGAGGACCTCAACGCCGACATGGCGGTCCTCCAGTGGACCGTCAACGCCTACACGCTCACCCTGGCCGGTCTGATCCTGCTCGGCGGGTCGCTCGGCGACCGCTACGGGCGGCGGAAGATCTTCATCCTCGGCGTCATCTGGTTCGCCATCGGCTCGCTGCTGTGCGGCCTCGCACCCAACGACGTTCTCCTGGTGGCCGCGCGTGCCCTGCAAGGCGTCGGCGCGGCGCTGCTCACCCCGGGGTCGCTGTCGCTGATCCAGGCAAGCTTCCACCCGGACGACCGGGCGCGTGCGGTGGGGCTGTGGTCGGGATTCGGCGGCGTCGGCGCGGCGGTCGGCCCGTTCCTCGGCGGCTGGCTCGTCGACGGGCCCGGCTGGCGCTGGGTGTTCCTGATCAATGTGCCGCTGGCCGCGCTGTGTGTACCCGTCGCGCTGCGGCATGTTCCGGAGTCGCGCGACCCGCAGGCGCACGGCCGGTTCGACGTACTGGGGGCCGTGCTCGGCGCGGCGGCGCTGGCGCTGATCACGTACGGGCTCATCGCACCGCAGGTGTGGGCGGGCGTCGCGGGCGTGGTGGTCGGCATCGCGTTCGTACTCGTCGAGCGCTCGCGGCCCGATCCGATGCTGCCGCCGTCGATCTTCGCCTCGCGGCAGTTCACCGCGGCCAATCTGGTGACGGTGTGCGTGTACGCGGCCTTCGCCGGCTTCTTCTTCCTAACCGCCCTGCAACTCCAGGTGGTGGCGGGTTACTCGGCGCTCGGCGCGGGGACCGCGCTGCTGCCCACGACGGTGCTGATGCTGCTCTTCTCCGCGAGATCGGGCGAGTTGGGGGAGCGGATCGGCCCGCGCATCCCGCTCACCGTGGGCCCGTTGCTGTGCGCGGGCGCGATGCTGCTGATGCTGCGCGTGGGCGAGGACGCCTCGTACGTACGCGATGTGCTGCCCGCCATGATGGTCATGGGCCTGGGCATGGTGACGCTGGTCGCGCCGCTGACCGCGACCGTCCTGTCGTCCGTGGAGACCGCGCGGGCGGGGCTCGCCAGCGGTATCAACAACGCGGCCGCCCGAGCGGCCGGACTGCTCGCGGTGGCGGCGCTGCCGCTGCTGGCGGGGATGGGGCCGGAGGCGTACCGCTCGGCGGAGCAGTTCGGGGAGACGTTCCGGCGGGCGATGCCGATGTGTGCGGGGGTGCTGGTGCTGGGCGCGCTGATCGCGTGGACGACGGTACGCAGGCCGGCACCGGCGGACGTCCTGGCGCGGGCGCGGCCGCAGTGCCGGGTGAACTGCGGGGTCTCGGCGCCACCGCTGGAACAGGCGGAAGAAGGGGCGACGGGGTCCGCGGGGCCCTGAGCCGGGGCTGCGCGGCTGCCGGCGGTCCGGGTGCGGGTCGCGTTGTGGCCCGGCGCCGCGGGGCTCGGGGCTTGGCGTCCGCGGTGCGAGCCCGCCGCGGGGTGCGGGGGTGGCCGCTGCGCGGGGCCTTTCCCCACCCCGCCCTCCCCCTACGGCTTGGCGGCCGTGGGAGGTACCCCCATCCCGCAACCGGGGCTCCGCCCCGGACCCCTTGAGGGAGGGGAGTAAGTGGGGGCGGACGCCCCCACACCCCCGGGGCTCCGGCGGCTCCGCCGCGGAGCAGGAGATGCGGCGAACCCGCCCACCCCGGCACCTCGGCTTGGGGAGGGGCGGTGCAGGGTCGTCCCCGCGTTTCCAGCGGTCGTGGTGGGCGTGGGCCAGGGGGCGTTGGTGGTTGCTGTCCAGTGGGTGGTTTCGCGGGCGAACCCCGGACCCGCACCCGCGGCACCGGGCACCCCGGACCGCCCAAGACCCGCGCCCCACCGCACCGGGCACCCCGGACCGCGCAGAACCGCACCCCACCGCGCCCCCGCCGCGGATCTCGTGGGGACCTGTGACACTTGGGCCATGTCCATCCATGAAAACCTCCTCGGGGGACCGCCCCCGACCCACCTGCCCGACGAGCCCGAGCCGCGTGAGCTGCTCGCGGCCGGGACGGCGCCCGCCGAGGTCGCCGCCAAGTACCCGACCTCCTCGCTGGCCTGGGCCCGGCTCGCCGACGACGCCTTCGAGAACGGGCGCGTCGTGGAGTCGTACGCATACGCCCGCACCGGCTACCACCGCGGCCTCGACGCGCTCCGGCGCAGTGGCTGGAAGGGCCACGGCCCCGTGCCGTGGGAGCACGAGCCGAACCGGGGCTTCCTGCGGGCCCTGCACGCGCTGGCCCGCGCCGCGCAGGCGATCGGGGAGCAGGAGGAGTACGAGCGCTGCTCGACGTTCCTGCGGGACTCCTCCCAGACCGCGGCGGACACGCTGAGCTGAGGCGCGGACACGCTGCGCTGATCATGGAACCGAAGGCCCGTATCCCCTGTCTTGATCGTGGGAGCGGGCCTTCGGCCTGTCCGCCCGCACACCGGTACCGCTGGGGAGGGGTCTGTTTTGGGCAAGCGCGCCGACGCCCGTCGCAAGGATTCCCGCCGCCGGCTCCTCCGCATACTCCCGCTCGCCGCCGCCCTCGCCGTCCTCGCACTCGGCGGCGGCGCGGCCCTCGCCCACTGGCAGGGAAGGGAACAAGCCGTGACCGGGGCCGCCCAGGACACCGTCCGGCCGCTCCTTCCGCCGTCACAGAGCCCCGAGGCCGTCGATCCTGAGGCCATCGATCCTGAGGCCGCCGACCCCGGGCCGCGCACCACCCCCTCGGCCCCCTCGAGACACCGCCCGCCGGCCGCCGAGCCGCCCACGAAGCAGAAGCCGTCCGCCAAGGTCCCGGTCTCGGGTGCGGGCACCTTCACGACCGCCCGCGGCGCGGGCCGCCCGTCCGGCTCGGGCACGCTGCGGCGCTACCGCGTCCAGGTCGAGGACGGCGTCGACATCCCCGCGAAGGACGCCGCCGCCGAGATCGAGCAGATACTCGCCCATCCGCGCGGCTGGGGCGCGCACGGCCGGGGCTCCTTCCAGCTCGTCGAGTCCGAGGCCGACGCCGATTTCGTGATCAGGATCGCCACCCCGGCCACCGCCGACAGCCTCTGTCTCCAGCAGGGCCTCGACACCCACGGCGAGCTGAACTGCGAGACCGCCGACGGTGTCGTGGTGAATCTCCGCCGCTGGGTGCTGGGCTCGCCGACCTTCAAGGGCACGCCCGCCGAGTACCGGCATCTGATCATCAACCATGAGGTCGGGCACGAGATCGGCCTCCGCCGACACCTGGGCTGCGGGGGCCCCGGAAAGCTCGCGCCGGTGATGATGCAGCAGATCAAGGGGCTGGACGGCTGCCGTTCCAATGCCTGGCCTTACGACGAGGACGGGACGTACATCACAGGCCCGGAGCTCTGACCCGTGAAACGAACGTCGGCTTATGATGCCGGTGGGGACCGGGGCTCCCGTGCCAACAGGAAGGGGCGGACCGCTACCCGGACACGTCGAGGAGACAGCGATGTCACATGACGCGGCCCCGAATCTGGATTTCGCGGGCACCACTCCGTACGAGGACTATGTCCAGGCGGACGTTCTCACCCACCTCCAGAAGACGCTCTCGGACGATCCGGGAGAGATGGTCTTCCTGGTCACCACGCAGGTGATGGAGCTGTGGTTCACCGTCATCGTCCATGAGTGGGAGACGGCGGCGCGCGCCCTGCGCGAGGACGATCTGCCCGTCGCACTCGCCGCCCTGAAGCGCAGCACGTACGAGCTCGAATCGCTCAACGCCTCCTGGAAGCCACTGGCGCACCTGACGCCGGCGCAGTTCAACGCGTACCGCAGCGCCCTGGGCGAAGGCTCCGGCTTCCAGTCGGCGATGTACCGGCGGATGGAGTTCCTGCTCGGCGAGAAGTCGGCGTCGATGCTGGTGCCGCACCGGGGCGCGCCGCGCGTGCACGCCGAGCTGGAGAAGGCTCTGCACGAGCCGAGCCTGTACGACGAGGTGCTGCGGCTGTTCGCCCGGCGCGGGCTGCCGGTGCCTTCCTCGGTCCTGGAACGGGACCTGTCGCAGAAGTACGAGCCGTCGGAGGAGGTCGAGAAGGTCTGGGCCGCGGTGTACGGCGGCGAGGACCAGGACAGCGACATGGTCCGTATCGGCGAGGCCCTGACCGATGTCGGCGAGCTGGTGTGGCGCTGGCGCAACGACCACCTGGTGGCGACGCGGCGGGCCATGGGCTCGAAGGCGGGAACGGGCGGTTCGGCCGGGGTTGCCTGGCTGGAGAAGCGCGCCCGCAAGAACGTCTTCCCGGAGCTGTGGACGGCGCGCAGCCATGTCTGAGTCACTGGCCCACAGGGCCGCGGCGCTCGACGCCGCCGACGAGCTGGCCGGTGCGCGCAAGCTGTTCGCGCTCGACGAGACGGTCTATCTGGACGGGAACTCGCTGGGCGCGCTGCCCGCGCACGTACCCGCGCGGGTCGCGGATGTGGTGAGCAGGCAGTGGGGCGAGCTGCGGATCCGCTCCTGGGACGAGAGCGGCTGGTGGACCGCGCCCGAGCGGATCGGTGACCGGATCGCGCCGCTGGTGGGGGCGGGGCCGGGGCAGGTGGTGGTCGGCGACTCCACAAGTGTCAACGTTTTCAAGGCGGTTGTCGGGGCGGTACGGCTGTGCGGGGACGACTCCCGTACGGACATCGTGGTCGACGCGACGACGTTCCCGACGGACGGCTACATCGCCGAGTCGGCGGCCCGGATGACGGGCAAGCGCCTGGTGCCCGTCGCCCCCGGGGACTTGGCCTCCGCGCTCGGGCCGAGCACGGCGGTCGCGCTGGTCAACCATGTCGACTACCGCACCGGCCGCCTCCACGACCTGCCGTCGCTCACCGGGGCGATCCACGAGGCGGGCGCCCTCGCGGTCTGGGACCTCTGCCACAGCGCGGGCGCGCTGCCGGTCGGCCTGGACGAACACGGCGTGGACCTGGCGGTCGGCTGCACGTACAAGTACCTGAACGGCGGGCCGGGTTCGCCGGCGTATCTGTACGTCGCCGAGCGGCACCAGGCGGCGTTCGACTCCCCGCTGCCGGGCTGGAACTCCCACGTGGACCCGTTCGCGATGACGCCCGGCTTCGAGGCGGCACCCGGCGCGGTCCGGGGGCGGGTCGGGACGCCGGACATCCTGTCCATGCTGGCGCTGGAGGCGGCGCTGGATGTGTGGGACGGGGTCTCGATCGATTCCGTACGGGCGAAGAGTCTGGCGCTGACGGACTTCTTCCTGGAGTGCGTCGAGGCGTACGTGCCCGAGGGGACGATCGCCTCGCTGACACCGGTCGAGCACGCCGCGCGCGGCAGCCAGGTCGCGCTGCGGTGCGCGGACGCGCCCGCGGTGATGGAGCGGCTGATCGCGCGGGGCGTGGTGGGGGATCTGCGCCGGCCGGACGTGCTGCGCTTCGGGTTCACACCGCTGTACGTGGGCTTCGGCGATGCGGAGCGAGCGGCGGCGGTCCTGGCGGAGGTTCTGGCGGGCTGAGGGTTTTCCCGGGGGCGCTGCCCCCGGACCCCCGCGCCTCAATCGCCGGACGGGCTGAGCTTCAGCCCGTCCGGCGATTGAGGACATGCGGCCGAAGGCCGCATACGGCCGAGCCCCACACCGGAAGGACCGGCACCGCCGGGCTGGTACCGTCCCCGCTGGTCAGGTCAATTCCGCCACTCCGCAGGAAGGCTGGAGCGCAATGCCGGACCCCGTCGACCCCGCCGCCCGCGACGCAGCCGAGTTCGATTCGATGCTTTCGCATCCCGTCGTCGCGCCGGACGAGTCCGCCGCGTACGGGGACCATCCCGACCAGGTCGTCGACTTCTACGCACCCCGCGGCGGGCAGTCCGGTGCGCCCCTCGTCGTCGTGCTGCACGGCGGCGCCTGGCGCGCACCGTACGACCGGTGGCATGTCACCCCCTTCGCGGACTTTTTGGCCCGCCGCGGGCTCGCCGTCGCCAACGTCGAGTACCGGCGCGGGCGCGAGATTCCGCAGCAGCACGGGAGCGGGCCCGTCGCCGGGCGGTGGCCGGAGACCTTCGACGATGTCGCCGCGCTGATGGACGCCCTGCCCGCCCTTGCGCGGAGCGCCCTGCCGCAGGTAGACGTCCGGCGCATCGTGGTGACCGGGCATTCCGCGGGCGGGCATCTCGCGCTGTGGGCCGCCGCGCGGCATGTGCTGCCCGTCGGGTCGCCGTGGCGGCTGGAGCGGCCGCCCGCGCTGCGCGGGGTCGTCGTGCTCGCCCCGATCGCGGACTTCGCGAAGGCTGTCGAGCTCGATGTGTGCGGCGGTGCGGTGACCCAACTCCTCGGCGGCGAGGCGGAGTTCGAGGCGAGGAGCGCGCACGCCGATCCGGCCGCGCTGCTGCCGACGGGCATTGCCACGACCGTCGTGCAGGGCCGCACCGACATCGTCGTGCCGGACGCAGTCTCCGAGTCGTACGTCGACGCCGCGGCCAAGGCGGGGGAGACGGTCGGGCTGACCCTCCTCGAAGAGGTCGGCCACTTCCCCCTCATCGATCCCGCCGCCGACGCGTGCGCGGTCGTCGCGGAGGAGATCGCTCAACTCGCCTGGTAACGCGTGAGCACGCGGACACGTTCCGCCTGGAGGACGCGCCTGACCAGGAAGTACCGCGAGTCGACGCAGGTAGTACTCAGGACGGACGCGGCAGGATCCGCAGCGATGCTGACGACCGCGTCCGTCCGTCCGCTTACCGTTCTGTACGTGACCGAGACGAACCGCAGCCCCGAGTACCGCCTGGCCGTGGGCGCCCTGAGCGGGCTCCGCCAGGACCTCTTCCACGATGCCTTCGCCTACCGGCCGCTGCCGCGACGGCGCACGGACGGGCCGATAACCCGCCGGCTCCCGGGCCGGCTACGCGACTACGCGGCCTGGATGCCGCATGCGGCGGTCGGCGCCGTGGCGATGTTCACGCTGCTCCTGGCCTACGGCGGCGAGGGCGTAGGACCGGCGATGGTGCTCACCGGGTTCATCCCGGCGGCCGCCGTGGTGATGACGCTGCTCAGGCCGGTCGGCGCGTTCTGGCTCTCGCTGGCGGCGACGCCCCTGGGGGTCACCTCCGGCTACTACGGCGACTGGCCGTGGTCGCCCAGCGGCTTTGTCTCGCATCTGGCGGTGATGACCGTGGTGGCGCTGCGGACCCGGCCGCGGACCGCGGCCTGGATGTGGCTGCTCACCGCCGGATACGGCCTGTTCGCCGAGGTCGTGCTCTCCCGCGGCATGAGCTCCAACGTTCCGGAGATGCTCTTCGTCGCCGCGCTGGTACTGCTGGTGGTGACCGTGTGGCAGGTACGCCGCGAGGCCAAGGAGGAAGTCGCGGCCCAGCAGACGGTGACGGCCGTCGAGCGCGACAAGCGCACGCTGCTGGAGGAGCGCACCACCATCGCGCGTGAGCTGCACGACGTGGTGGCCCACCACATGTCGGTGGTGGCGATCCAGGCGGAGGCGGCGCCGTACCGGGTGGAGAACCCGCCGCCCGAGCTGGAGCGGGCGTTCGCCACGATCCGGGAGAACGCGGTGGCCGCGCTGACCGAGCTGCGCCGGATCCTCGGAGTCGTACGGGCCGAGGACTACCAGGCCCCGGACGCACCGCAGCCGGTGCTCGGCGACCTGGACAGCCTGCTCGCGAATGTCCGTGAAGCGGGCCTGGAGACGGAGAAGACGATCACCGGCGCGGTCCGCACGCTGCCACAGGGCGTCGAGCTCTCCGCGTACCGGATCATCCAGGAGGCACTGAGCAACGCACTGCGCCACGCGCCCGGAGCGACGGCGAAGATCGAGATCTCCTACGTCCTCGGGGGCCTTGGCCTGCGGGTCGTGAACACCGCGCCCCGGGGCCTGGTCAAGCCCTCGCCCGGGGCCGGGCACGGCATCACGGGCATGCGGGAGCGTGTGTCGATGCTCGCCGGCGAGATGACCGCGCAGCCCACGCAGGACGGCGGCTACGAGGTGACCGCCTTCATTCCCGTCGCCGCGGCCGAGACCGCATCCGAGGAGACCTCATGACGATCCGCGTCCTCATCGTCGACGACCAGATCATGGTCCGCGAGGGCTTCTCGGTCCTGCTGAACGCGATGCCCGACATCGAGGTCGTCGGCGAGGCCGTCAACGGCCGCGAGGCGGTCGCCAGGGTCGCCGAGCTCGCCCCCGACGTCGTCCTCATGGACATCCGTATGCCGGAGCTGAACGGCATCGAGGCGACCCGCGAGATCGTCTCGGCGCACGCCGATGCCAAGGTGCTGGTGCTGACCACCTTCGACCTCGACGAGTACGTGTACCAGGCGCTGCGCGCGGGAGCCTCCGGCTTCCTGCTCAAGGACGCCTCCGCACGCCAACTGGCCGACGGCGTACGGGTGGTGGCGGCCGGCGAGGCACTGCTCGCCCCGACGGTGACGCGCCGCCTGATCACGGAGTTCTCCAAGCTCTCCCAGACCCCGCGGCCGCCCGCGCTGGCGCAGATCGGCGACCTGACGGAACGCGAGACGGAGGTCCTTGTGCTGATCGCGCAGGGTCTGTCGAACGCGGAGATCGCCTCGCATCTGGTGGTCGCCGAGTCGACGATCAAGACGCATGTGAGCCGGGTGCTGGTGAAGCTGGGGCTCCGGGACCGGACACAGGCGGCGGTGTTCGCGTACGAGGCACGCTTGGTCACGCCCGGCTAAGGCGTTTCCCGGGGGCTGGGGTGCGGCCGTACCTTCGGCTAGCGTCGGGCCATGGCCGCCTTCGACCCCTGGTCACCCGCATTCCTTGCCGACCCCTACCCCGCCTACGCCGAGCTCCGCGCCGGCGGACGCGTCCACTTCTACGAGCCCACCCGCCAGTGGCTCGTCCCCCGTCACGCCGACGTCTCCGCGCTGCTGCGGGACCGGAGGCTCGGCCGGACGTATCTGCACCGCTTCACCCACGAGGAGTTCGGGCGTACGCCGCCGCCCGCCGAGCACGAGCCGTTCCACACGCTCAACGACAACGGGATGCTGGACCTGGAGCCCCCGGACCACACCCGTATCCGGCGCCTGGTCTCGAAGGCGTTCACGCCGCGCACGGTCGAGCGGCTCGGCCCGTACGTCCAGGCCCTGGCCTCCGAGCTGGTGGGCGCGCTCGTCGCGGACGGCGGCGGCGATCTGCTGACGGCTGTCGCCGAGCCGCTGCCGGTCGCCGTCATCGCCCAGATGCTGGGCATCCCGGAGTCCGACCGCAAGCAGCTGAGGCCCTGGTCGGCGGACATCTGCGGGATGTACGAGCTGAGCCCGTCGCAGGAGACGGCGCACCGGGCCGTGCGGGCGTCCGTCGAATTCTCCGCCTACCTGCGGGAGTTGATCGCCGTCCGCCGCAAGGAGCCGGGCGAGGACCTGATCTCCGGCCTCATCGCCGCGCACGACGAGGGGGACCGGCTCTCCGAGCAGGAGATGATCTCCACCTGCGTGCTGCTCCTGAACGCGGGCCACGAGGCGACGGTGAACGCCACCGTCAACGGCTGGTGGGCGCTGTTCCGCCACCCCGAGCAGCTGGCGGCCCTGCGTGCCGACCGCTCCCTGCTGTCCACGGCTGTGGAGGAGCTGATGCGCTACGACACCCCGCTCCAGCTCTTCGAGCGCTGGGTCCTGGACGACATCGAGATCGACGGTACGACGATCCCGCGCGGCTCCGAGGTCGCACTGCTCTTCGGCTCGGCCAACCGCGACGCGGACGTGTTCGCCGACCCGGACACCCTGGACCTGTCCCGCGTGGACAACCCGCACATCTCCTTCAGCGCGGGCATCCACTACTGCATCGGCGCGCCCCTGGCACGTATCGAACTGGCGGCGTCCCTGGGGGCCTTGCTGGACCAGGCTCCGACGCTGCGTGCGGCGGCGGAGCCGGAGCGCAAGCCGAACTTCGTGATCCGCGGTCTCGAGGAGCTGCGCGTGGAGCTGTAGGAGCAGCGCGTCGAGAGATAGCCCTGTTCTTAGCCCACGCAGGTCATCGTCTCCGGCCGTTCGTGGGACGGGTGCGCTGCCCGGGTTGCGGTTGTCGACCGGCTGGGGCACCCATGCCCTCGCGCCGGGCGACCCGGCCGACGAACAGGAGACAACAGCATGCTCAAGATGCGAGCGACTCGCGCAGCGTGGCGCCTTTGGGCGCCGGCCGTGACCGTCGCGGTCACCGCGGCCGCGGCGGGAGTGGTCTCGGCCGCCCCCGCCTCGGCCCAGGCCATCGTGAACTGCCCCGCCCAGAACCTCCAGACCGCGATCGACAGCGCGGACCCGGGGTCGATGATCATGGTTGCGGGGACCTGCGCCGGCAACTTCACCGTCGACAAGGACCTCAGCCTCATCGGCTTCAACGGCGCGGTTCTCGACGGCAATGCCGCGGGTACGACCCTGTCCGTCGGCACGGGCGCCCATGTGCAGATCACCGCCATGGACATCACCAACGGCTCCGCCGACAACGGCGCCGGTCTCCTCAACAACGGCACAGTGACGCTGAACTCCTCCACCGTGCGCGACAGCAACGCGAACTTCTACGGCGGCGCCGTCCTGAACGCCGGCACGATGACGCTGAACGCCTCCACGGTGCACACCAGCACCGCCGATGTCGGCGGCGGTATCGCCAACTTCTCAAGCTCCACGCTGACGCTGAACGCGTCCACGGTACGGAACAACACCGCTCTGTCCGGGGGCGGCGTCGCAAATCTCGGCGGCACCGTCCTGATGAACTACTCCGCGGTGACGCTGAACACCTCGGTGGGCGGCGCCGACACCGATGGCGGCATCAACAACAGCAGCGGTTCGGTGTCCCTGCTGGCCACCGCCGTCACCGGCAACACCCCGAACAACTGCAGCGCGGCCATTGAGGGTTGCACCGGCTGACGAGCTCGGGCGCCGGGCCGGCGGCTTGTCAGGCCGATGAGCCCGGCGCCACTCGGAGTCACGATCAGCCCGGCGGCGGTCTCGGGCGCGATCCGCTATCTGAGCCAGGTCAACATGGTCACGCGCGAACGCGAACCGGGCTCGCGGCGTGACCGCTACCGGGTCAGCAGTGACCAGTGGTACGAGGCGCTGACCAACCGCGACCAGATCCTCAAGCGGTGGGAGGTCACCCTGCGGGACGGCATCGCGGGCCTGGGCGAGGACACACCGGCGGGCCGCCGGCTGCGGGAGACGGCGGAGTTCTTCGCGTTCGTGCAGAAGGAACTGGCGACGATGATGGAACGCTGGCGCGAGCACCGCGACGCGCGGGGCACTGCCTGATCCCGCCGCTCCCGCCTGTGCGGCCCCGGCCCTACCCGCCCCCCGCCGCGCCCGCCGTCGACGGCAGGGTCAGGCCCCACGCACCCGGTCGCAGCGTCCATGTCCGGGTCCGGACCGGGCCCGTGATCAGCGCGTCCGCCCGGTAGCGGAAGTCCGCGCCCGACACCGTCACCGTCAGGGCCCGCGCCATGACCGGTTCCGCGTGGGCGCCGTGCCGCACCGTCACCTCCGCGCGTCCGCCCCCCGCCCGTACCGTCACGGCCTCCACCAGGCGGTCCAGATCCGTCAGCAGCACCCCGTCGGCCTCCACCCGCAGCCGGTGGGTCCGTACCGCGGGAGCGGGCGGTGCCGGCCGGACCAGGGTGCGCACCAGCGAGCGGCAGGTGTCCCACACGGACCCGCCCGGCGCGCCGTTCGCCGTGGGCACCGCCGGCGGCACCGCGGCCGCCGGGATCGCCAGATCCCCCAGCACCACCCCGTCGCTCTCGTCCACCAGCAGATCCAGCCGCCGTACGGCCCCGTCGAGCACCGCGCGTGCCGCCGCCACCGCCCCCCGCGGCACCCCCAGCGCATGCGCCAGTTCTACGGAAGGCCCCACCGGGACCATCGCCAGTGCCCCGTCGCCGAGCCAGCGGTCGCGGTGCAGCAGTGCCACCGCACGCAGCAGCGTCCGGTCGTCACCCACCACGACGGGCCTGCGCGACCCCCTGCGGGCCAGTGCCCGCGCGAATTCCTCCGGCCCCTCGGGGAGACAGATTTTCGCCTCCGACCCGCCACACAGCACATCTTTCGCGATCCGCACGGACTCGCCGTCATTCCGGCGGGCGACCGGGTCGATGACCACCAGTAGCTGGTCGTGAGCCGACACCTCGGTCCTTCCTCGGGTAGCATCTTTGTGCAAGAGCCCCTTGCGCTATTGCGCCAGGGGCTTCGTCTATTCCGGGGCAACCGGTCCGAAGACTCAGGCACGGCTCAGGCCCCCTGACCTTGGTCTTGCCCCGCCCGGAAGGGGTGTACGCCTGTGCCCGCACTTGTGCTGCTCGGTGCTCAGTGGGGTGACGAGGGCAAGGGAAAGGCCACCGACCTCCTCGGTGGATCCGTCGATTATGTGGTGCGCTATCAGGGCGGCAACAACGCCGGCCACACGGTTGTCGTGGGCGACCAGAAGTATGCGCTGCATCTCCTCCCTTCCGGAATCCTCTCGCCGGGATGTACCCCGGTCATCGGCAACGGCGTCGTCGTCGACCCTGCGGTTCTGCTCTCCGAGCTGAGCGGGCTGAACGACCGTGGCGTCGACACGTCCAAGCTCCTGATCAGCGGTAACGCCCATCTGATCACTCCGTACAACGTCACCCTCGACAAGGTGACGGAACGGTTCCTCGGTAAGCGGAAGATCGGCACGACCGGCCGCGGCATCGGCCCGACCTACGCCGACAAGATCAACCGCGTCGGCATCCGCGTCCAGGACCTCTACGACGAGTCGATCCTGGAGCAGAAGGTCGAGGCGGCGCTGGAGTCCAAGAACCAGCTGCTCGCCAAGGTCTACAACCGGCGCGCGATCGAGGCCGGGAAGATCGTCGAGGAGATGCTCCAGTACGCGGAGCAGATCAAGCCGTACGTCGCCGACACGACGCTGATCCTGAACAACGCCATCGACCAGGGCAAGGTCGTCCTCTTCGAGGGCGGCCAGGGCACCCTGCTCGACGTGGACCACGGGACGTACCCCTTCGTCACCTCCTCGAACCCGACCGCGGGCGGCGCCTGCACGGGCGCGGGCGTGGGTCCGACGAAGATCAGCCGGGTCATCGGCATCCTCAAGGCGTACACCACGCGCGTCGGCGCGGGTCCCTTCCCGACGGAGCTCTTCGACGACGACGGCGAGGCGCTGCGCCGCATCGGCCACGAGCGCGGTGTGACAACCGGCCGTGACCGGCGCTGCGGCTGGTTCGACGCGGTCATCGCGCGGTACGCGACCCGGGTCAACGGCCTGACCGACTTCTTCCTCACCAAGCTGGACGTGCTGACCGGCTGGGAGCAGATCCCGGTGTGTGTCGCGTACGAGATCGACGGCAGGCGGGTCGAGGAGCTGCCGTACTCCCAGACCGACTTCCACCACGCGAAGCCGGTGTACGAGTACCTGCCGGGCTGGTCCGAGGACATCACCAAGGCGAAGACCTTCGACGACCTGCCGAAGAACGCGCAGGACTATGTGAAGGCGCTGGAGGAGTTGTCGGGCGCACCGATCTCGGCGATCGGTGTGGGCCCCGGCCGGACCGAGACGATCGAGATCAACTCGTTCCTGTAGCAGGGATTTGTCGTAGCAGGGATACGGACAAGGGGCGCCCCGGATGGTGCGGGGCGCCTCCTGTCTGCCCTCGGCGTTGCACCAGGTCACCTTGGTGGTGAACGGCCCGGTGCTTTCCGCGAGTTCCTCGGTGCGACCCACGCACGCCGGCGCAGAGCGCGTCGGCCGGATAACGATGGGGGCACCTGCGCAGGGCTGTGTCACCGGCACCTCGTAGGCTCCCGCCCATGAGCGACGGGGAATCCGGAAGACGGGTCATCGACGGGCGCTTCGAGCTGGAGGCCCGGCTCGGTGGCGGCGGTATGGGCATGGTGTGGCGGGCGCGGGATCTGGCGCTGGACCGGGCCGTGGCCCTCAAGGAGGTGCGGCCGCCCGATCCCGGGCTCGCCGAGCACGACCCCGAGGCCGCTGCGATGCTGCGGGAGAGAGTGCTGCGGGAGGCGCGGGCCCTCGCCCGGGTCAACCATCCCCACGTGGTGACCATCCACCACATTGTGGACGGCGCCGAGCACACCTATCCGTGGCTCGTCATGGAGCTGGTCACCGGCGGATCGCTCCAGGACCGGCTGAACAAGGGGCCGATGACGCCGGTCGAGGCGGCCCGGATGGGGCGTGACGTGCTGGCCGCGCTGCGGGCCGCGCACGACGTCGGCATCCAGCACCGTGACGTGAAACCCGCCAATGTCCTGCTGCGGCCCGACGGGCGCCCCGTCCTCACCGACTTCGGCATCGCGGCGATCCGGGAGTCGACCTCGCTGACCATGACCGGGTCGATCATCGGCACGCCCGACTACATGGCGCCCGAGCGTATCTCCGGCGACGACGGCGGCCCGGGCTCGGACCTGTGGTCACTGGCGATGATGCTGTACGTCGCCGTCGAGGGGAACCATCCGCTGCGCAGAGGGACGACGCTGGCGACCCTGGCCGCCGTGCTCAAGGAGGAGCTTCCGCCTCCTCGCCGGGCGGGTGCGCTGGCAGGGGTACTGGCCGCCGTTCTCGTCAAGGACCCGGCCGCGCGGCCGGACCCTGAGACCGTCGACCGGATGCTCGCGGAGGTGGCTCAGGGTGAGCCAGGCACACCGAGCGGGACCGGGGGGACCACGTCGTACCCGCTGACGCCCCCGTCGCCCGCACCGACCCCTCTGCCGGGATCGGCGACCCCGCTGCCGGGAACTGCGACCCCGCCGCCCGCACCGCCCGGGTTCGGGCCGCCGATGGGCTTCGGACCCGCGACTCCGCATGATGCAGTGCCGGGCCCCATGGGGCCGGCGACCCCCTACCCGATGGGTCCTACACGGCAGACACCGCCCCGGACGGGCACCCGTGCGAAGAGCCGGATCGCGATCGCGTCGTCCGTCGCCGCGACCGTGTTGGCCGGCGTCCTGGTGTGGTCCCTGCTGCCGGACAGCGGCGGGCAGGGCGATGCCACGGGCTCACTGGGTGACTCCTCGACCTCCAGCCCGCGGACCCCGACACCGACCTCCACAACCTCCGCCTCGCCGGAGGAGTCGGAGCCGGAGAAGACGGAGAAGGTCGACCTGCTCACGCCCGCCGGCATCCGGATGGCGATCAAGGAGATCAAGGAGAAGACAGGCACCAACAGGGCGGGTGACTTCACCGTCTACCCGGAGCACATCTCCGTGTCCGTCATGGTCAAGGGGAGCGACAAGCGCTACGACAGCTGGACCTACCGCGCCGGCGAGGGGGCGACCAAGGGCATCATCAGCAGCACGCTCATGGGCGGCGAACTCCCGTTCAGCCTGGACGAATTCGACTGGGACGTCGTCCCTGCTCTGCTGGCCAGGGCCGAGAAGGACCTGAACGTGAAGAAGCCGACCTCGCGCTACCTGATCGTCAACGGGCGCAACGAAACGTTCGACACGCCGCCGAACCTCGCCGTCTACCTGGCCGACGACTACGAAAGCGCCTACCTCGAGGCCGACCCCAAGGGCAAGGTGACCCGGGTCATGCCGGCCGAGGGCGGCTGAGCTGCTTGTCGACCCGTTCTTATGGACGCCGGTACTCGCGCGGCGAGTTGCCCGTGTCGAGGAAGGACCGGGTCAGCGTGCCGCCGCTCACCGTCAGGACCGACGACCCGGCTGCCGCGCAGTCACCGCTCAGCACCCGCGAAGGACCGATCACGACACGGTCCCCCGCCGAGAACAGCTCGGCGTCCGACGTGCAGGTCGCGCCGTCCGTCGTCGTGGTGAAGGTGACGGCGCTGCTGCCCACGGCGCCCTGTTTGACGGTCAGCCGCTGGGCACCCTTCGAGCTGCTCAGCGACCGCTCCCACGAGCCCAGGAAGCTTCCCGGGATCCGGTCGGAGCCAGCCCTGCGCAGTGTCGAGGTCCGGCCGCCGCTCGCCGTCCAGGCGAGGGTGCCGTCGGAGCGCGCCGTCAGGGTCTGCTCGCCGATGGCGGAACACTTTCCGGCGGGCGTGCTCGCGGTGACTCCGGTGTCGATACGGATCGAACCGCCGCCCGCCGCAAGCAGTTTGCCGGTGCCCTTGCACAGGTAGCTCTCGCCCACGCTGATGCTCGCGACGACCGTGTCGCCGACCGTGCCGGGGGAGAGGGTGATCCGGCGCTCCGACCCGGTGTCCGCGCCGTCGCGGTAGACGCTGCCGGTCCAGGACCCGGCATACGCGGCGGGCAGCGCGGCCGGTCCGGCGGGCTTTCCCGGCGCTCCCGGCTTCTTGCCCGCCGGGTCCTTGGCCGCAGGGTCCTTCGCATCCGCGCTCGCGCCGCTCCCGCTCCCGGGCTCGGACGACGACAGCGACTCCTTGCCCTTGCCCTTGCCCTGCCCGGCCGCGCCGGACGCTGCGGTGGTCGGCCCGCCGCCTCCAGGTCGGCTGCTCACCGTGTCTCCGTCAGCGCGCAGGAGCGTGACGGCGGTGAAGGACGCGCCCAGCAGCGCTGCCACGGCGACACCGGCGATCGCCACGGTCCGCCGGGAGCGCTTGCGCGCCTGGGTGCCGGTGGTGCCGGTGGTGCCGGTGGTGCCGGTGGTGCCGGGTGCGTCGGCGCTCGTGAGGTGGGCCTGTACCCAGGGGCCGTAGGGGGCGGCGCCCGAGGGGGTTCCGGGCACGGGAGTTGTGGGCGCGGGGGTTGCGTGTGCGGGGGTTGCGGGTGCCGGGGCGGCGGCGTACGCCGGTGGGTGCGCGACGGCGCCCCTCGACGGCGTATCGGCGTCGAGCAACGCGACCGCGTGCTGCCCGAGCTGTGCGATCAGAGCCGCGGGCAGCCAGGGCGCGGCCGGATCGGCGGGGCGCGTGCGCTCCACGATCTGCTCGGGCGTCGGCCGCTGTGCCGGGTCCTTGGCCAGACAGTCCGCGATCAGCTGCCGCAACTCCCCCTTTACGCCGCTCAGATCGGGCTCCTCGCTCACGATGCGGAACATGACCGCGTGGATCCCGGTGTCCGAACGCCCGAACGGCAGCCGCCCGGTCGCCGCGTACGCCAGCACCGAACCCAGCGAGAAGACGTCGCCCGCGGGACCGACCCGCTCGCCCTGGATCTGCTCGGGCGACATGTAGCCCGGCGACCCCACCACCACGCCGGTCTGCGTCAGTTCGTCGGACGCGTTCTCCAGCGCGCGGGCGATGCCGAAGTCGATGACCCGGGGACCGGCGATGGTGACAAGGACGTTGGACGGCTTCAGGTCCCGGTGCACGAGACCGGCCCCGTGCACGCTCCGCAGCGCGCCGGCCAGCCCGTACGCGAGTGTCCGCACCGACTCCTGAGGCAGCGGCCTCTCCCGTACGACGTGCAGCAACGAGGGTCCGGCGACATACCCGGTCGCCACCCACGGCTCCGCCGCCTCGGTGTCCGCGTCCAGCACGGGCGCGGTCCACTCCCCGCCGACCCGGCGTGCGGCTGCCACCTCCTGCCGGAAGCGGAGACGGAACTCCGGCTGCCCGGCGAGCTCTGCCTTGATGAGCTTGACGGCGACCGTCCGGCCACCCGCGGAACGCGCGAGGTAGACCCGGCCCATACCGCCCTCGCCGAGGCGGCCGAGCAGACTGTACTCACCTATGGAGGGCGGATCCTGGGGCGCGAGCTGTTCCATGCGCGAAAGCCTACGAGGTCAGCCCTCGCCGCAGATCCGCAGCCCCTTGGGCGTCGCGCACGGCAGATGGCCGTGCGTGCGGATGACGTCCTGCCCGTTCCCCCGGCTCATGTAGCCGAGGAAGCTGGAGGCCAGTGAGTCCGCCGGCGGCTGGCCGTAGGTGTACGCGTACTCGATCTCCCGGTACGGGTACTTGCTCTCGCCGATGTCGTCCACCGACGGCGGATCCCCGTCGATGTCCAGCCGGTGCAGGCCCTTCAGCCCGGCCCCGGCGCGCAGTTCGCTGTAGCCAATCGCTCCCGGCAGCCGCGCCACGGTGGCCAGTACCTGTTCCGTGCTGTCGAGTTCGCAGCGCAGGACCTTCGCCTCGCCGTCGTCCTTGCTCTCGCAGTCGCGCGAGGAGTTGGCGGGCTCGTTGCGCAGCAGCACCCGGCGCTGGAACACCTCGCGCGTACCGGAGTTGGCGTCCCTGCTGACCAGCAGTACGGGCAGAGCCGGTCCGCCCAGCTGCTTCCAGTTGGTGATCTCGCCGCGGTAGAGCCTGCGGATGTCGTCGGTCGACAGATTCCGCACCGGCACCTTGTCGTTGACGACGAGCGCGAAGACGGAGACGGCGACGCGGTCCTCGCGCAGCTGTGGATAGCCGCCGGGCTTGGGCCCGTCGGCGAGGGCGATCAGCGCGGGGGCGCCCTTCGTGGACCGCGCGCCCGCCTCCGCGAGCGCTCTTATCCCCGCGGTGCTGCCGTGCGCGTCGACGATGACGGTGGAGCCTTCGCAGTCCCTCTCGTACTTCTTCGCCAGCTCCTTCACGACGGGCGCGAAGGCGGTCGAACCGGTCAGCCTCAGCGTGCCCTTGGCACAGCCGATCGGGGGCCGGGTGTCGTCCCGTACGACGATGATCGTGGCGAGTGTGACCACGCAGACGGTCAGCAGCACGGTGATCCAGCGGGCCGCCCGGCTGAACAGCGGAGCCTTGTCGTCGGGCGTCGTGCTGCGGTTGGGCATCACATCGCCGTCGCGGATACCGCCGGTGACCTTGACCTCGCAGCCGATCGGGCCGCCGGTGAGGAGCACCAGCAGCTTGAAGTGCTGGCCGCGGTTGAGCGGGACCCGCGGCAGATGGATCGTGCTGCCGGAGTGGCGCATGCCCGCGGCCGGGGTGAAGTGGTCCATCAGATACTCGGCGCCCGGCGGCTGGGTGACGGCGATGGCCCGTACGGTCCGGTCGGTGAACTCGGCGGTCAGGCCGTGGACTTCACGTCCGGTGTAGTCCTCGTCGGCGATGCTCTGCGAGCCGTCGTTCTCGATGCGCAGCAGGACGAGCGTGGCGTCGGACATCTCCGGAGCCTCATTGAACAGCCCGAGCCGGAAGTTGGGCCGCCCGGCGCGCACGTCGCTGCCGATCGGGGTGTCCAGCTGTACGCGATACCCGATGCGCTTGCGCCGCGGTACCCGGCGCTCGTACCAGAGCACCGCCACGGAGGCCAGGATGCCGAGCACGGCGGTGAGCACGGCCACGACGTTCTCGGGACTGAGCCACTCCACGGGGTCATCTCCTCGTCGTCTGCGCGCACGCATGGCGGGGCGGCCACCGTAAGAGGTGGGCGGGGGGAGGGGGAGGGGTTTGAGGGGGCCGACGCCGGATGTTCGCCGGGGGTTCAGCGGGGCGGGTCTCTCACCCCCACGGGTGAACCGTGCCGAAGGCCCGGGTGGCACAACTTCCGTGCAGGCATAGTCACTTGGCACATGCCCCGATCGGGGCAGAACCCCGAGGAACGGAGTCCCGTGACCGCCACACTCGAACGCCCGGAGACGGTATACCGCCGGTATACTGTGATCATGGCTGACACCACGATCAAGGTCGACCCCGCCGTCCGTGACCGTCTGCTGGAGCTTGCTCGCGAGCGCGGGATGACCATGCGCGACCTGGTCGCGGAGCTCGCGGGTGCCACGCCCACCAGGGAAGAGCTCCAGAAGCAGTACGAGGAGACCAGGGCCTACGTCGAGGAGCACTTCCTCGGCAGGCCCTACACGGAAGAGGACGAGAAGGCCGGCGAGCAGCTCTGGGCCGACCTGGAGGCCGGGCGCATCGGGGAGGTCCAGTGAAGAAGGACCGGTACCCGCTGCCGCGCGCGATCGTCTTCGACGACACCGCGGCCCTCGCCCTCGGCGCGGGCAACATCATGGCCTCGCGCCTCGTCACCGAGGCCGAGAAGAACCCCGCGCAGCGCGTCTACATCCCCGCGTTGTGCCTGACGGCCGCGGAGGCCGAACGCGCGGGTGTGGCCGAGCACATCGGCGCGCTGCCGTCCGTGGACATCTCCGCGCTCGACTTCGCCGGAGCCATGGCGGTCGGCAAGCAACTGCGCACCGACGCGCGCACGGACGACCCGGAGAAGACGGAGAACGACTGGAGCGGGGCGCACGCGCTGCACCTGGCGCGCCCGTCCGTCGAATGGCCTCGCGGCCGTCCGGTGCTGACCCGGACGCCGTCGCGGTACCGGGGCACGGGCATCCGGACGATCAGGATCGTCGAGTAGGGCGGCGCGCGGGGCCCGGCTCGCACCCGGGCCCCGCTGCCTAGGCGACGCCGATGACGAAGGACGACCAGGCGTCGGGAGTGACCGTGAAGGTGGGGCCGTCAGGGTTCTTGGAGTCGCGGATGTGGATGGCCTCGGGGCAGGCGGCCACCTCGACGCAGTCGCCACCACTAGGGCTGCTGTACGAGGACTTGCGCCAGTCGAAGGCCACCTCGATGCAGCTACCGCCGCTGTCGTCGCTGTAGCTGGAC
Source organism: Streptomyces sp. NBC_00885 (assembly GCF_045207475.1). Taxonomy (NCBI): domain Bacteria; kingdom Bacillati; phylum Actinomycetota; class Actinomycetes; order Kitasatosporales; family Streptomycetaceae; genus Streptomyces; species Streptomyces sp. NBC_00885. Next base: position 3,941,169 of record NZ_CP108796.1, on the reverse strand, counting down.
TTGAACCACCGCAGGGTGCTGCTCATTGCTGGTCTCCCGCCAACCGCTCGATGAGGCCCAGTGATTCACGAGGACCCAGGGCCTGTGCCCGGATCTTCGCATACCGCTGGGTGTACGTACTCACCTTTCCCGGGTCCTTGATCAGCAGGCTTTCGCCCTGGATCTCCAGGTAGACGAGGCGGTCATGCTCCGGGGTCTCCACCAGCTCCATCCCGCCGCGTGCGCCCGCGTACTCGCCGCTGCGCCCGGCGTCCAGCGGCAGCACCTGAAGCGTCACGTTACGCCGCCGCGCACACTCCGCAAGGTGCCGCATCTGGCCACGCATGACCTCCTCGCTGCCGATCGTCCGCCTCAGTACGGACTCCTCCAGGATCAGCTCGATCAGCGCCACCGGATCCCGCTCGAAGAGCGCCCGCCGGACCATCCGCACCTCGACCAGCTCCTCCACCCGCTCCTCTGAGAGCGGCGGATAGCCTCCGCCGATCAGCGCCTGCGCGTACTCCTCCGTCTGGAACAGGCCGTGCACGACCAGCGTCGCGTAGAGCGACAACCCCAACGCCCGCTGCTCCAGTAGCGCGTAGTCCTTGAACTGCGCCGGGTACTTGTCCAGCCGTACGTACTCCCGAGCCTGCTCGAAGATGCCCATCCCATCCCCGAGCACCCGCTCCAGCTCCACGAGCATCTCGTCGCTGGCGGGCTGCGCACACGTCTCCATCGCGCTCACCGCCGCCGCCGAGAAGCCGAGTTCGCTCCCTAATTGCTCCTGCGTCAACCCCTTCCGAGCACGCATGCTGCGGGCGATATCCGCTACCAAACGCGTCGCCGAACCGGCCGTTTCCTTGTTCTCCGCTCGTGCCATGTGCGATCACCAATCGACTCAACCGGACTCAACCGGTCACCACCAGTCCACGCCGAATTCGACCCGTCTGCAAGGAAGTTCGCGCAGGTCAACCCCTTTGCTACGCCCTCCGCATGGCCATGGAAAACGCTAGCCGAGGTCACACAGACTGTCCTTGTGGATACGCAAAGTCGCCAACTGAACCTCGATTGGATTCCTGCTTCCGGATTCCAGCTCCGTAAGGCGGGCGTGCAATTCGACGCCGTCCGCGTCGACGACGAGGACGGCCGCAGCCTCGCCGATCTGATGGAGCGGATGACCGGCGGGGACCCCGGCCCCGTCGTCATAGAGGCGTACGGGCGGCGGTCGGTCTACTTCCTCGTACCGGCGGGGAGTACGTCCCACCGCCCCTGGCCGCGCGGCGTGACCCGTCTCAACTCGGGACCGGCCCATGTGAGCTATGTACCCGTGCCCGCGCTGCGCGGGCGCACCTGGCCGCTGTCCTGGCGGTTCCCGCCCACCGGCGCCGGACGGTTCGTGCACCCCCTGCTGTTGCTCAACGCGGCGTCCGCGCTGCTGAGTTGACCAGTAGCAGCGGGCAACGCGGTCGACGGCTTGGCAAGCAGGCTTCTTACCGGTCGCTCTGGTCGTGTGAACCTTTCTGCCTCGAACAGCGACTGTCTCGGTGATAGGTGGCGCGAGACAGGGAGGTGCGGTGGGCGGCGACGGGCGACGCGACGGGCTGCTGGTGGTGCGCTGCCAGCTCGGGGAGCGGGAAGCGTTCCGCGAGCTGGTGCGTGTCTGGCATGCCCCGTTGCGGCGCTATCTGCGGGGCATGGTCGGCTCGCCGCACCTCGCGGACGATCTTGCCCAGGAGGCGTGGGTCGCCGTGGTGCGTGGGCTGCCCCGGCTGCGGCAGCCGGAGCGGTTCGCCCCGTGGCTGTTCACCATCGCCCGGCGCGCGGTCGCCGACCACCTGCGGCAGGCGTACCAGGCTTCGGAGACGTCCATCGAGGAGGCGGGCGCCGTCGTCGACGACTCTCTCAGTGGCGTGCTGACCACGATGCAGGTAGAAGCCGGCCTCAACGGGCTGCCGCCCCTCGAGCGTGAGGTGCTGATTCTGTTCCACCTCCAGGATCTGTCTCTGGCTGCCTGCGCGGAGGTGCTCGGCGTACCGCCCGGCACGGTCAAGAGCAGGCTGCACCGCGCACGCCGCATGTTGCGGAGCGTCCTCGCCGAGAGGGGATACGAGGCATGAGCGAGCAGAACCCCGCAGATCAGCGGGATGTGCCCAAGGAACTCGAGCGCATGCTGGCTGCGGAAGTCTCGCTGGGCTCCCGGATGCGCCACGTGGCCGTGGGACTGGCGGGAGGGTGTGCGGCGGCACTGATCGCGGTGCTGTGGGCCACCGAGCCGCATCCGCTTCCTGCGCGCACCCAGGCCGCCTTCGCCGGACTGATCGCCGTCGGGCTGGCCTGGGCCGCCTTCGCCGGCTGGGTGCTGAGCAGGCGCCGACCGCTGTTCGCCCGGGACCGGGTGCTGGGAGCCCGGCTCTCGCTCGTGGTCACCGTGGTGACCGGCGTGGCCGGGACAGCACTGGCCGCGGCACGCGCTACTGCGGCCGAGGCCCTGGCCACTGCCCTGGCCGGTGCCGCCCTCGTCGCCGCAGCAGGACTCGTCCTGGTCCGGGCTCGGTCCCGCCGTCGCGAGCTGCTGCGGCTGCGGGACGCTCTGCGACAAGAAGCCCCCCGACCCCCGAAATGAGTCCGTCCGGATTCATCCAGATCGTCAAGGAGACCGCCTTGAACAACAAGATCACCCCGGTCGGCCCGCCGGCCCTCGCGCTACGCCTCCGCGGCGCAGGCAAGCGCACCGTCTTCCTGGTTGCCGCGCTGGCGCTCACAGCACTGCTGATCGGGATCGGCCTGCTACTGACCTGAGCCTTCGAGCCGTCAACACACCACTGCTAGCTGCTTTTCGTGTACCTGAGCGGCGCCCCGCCCGAGCCCACCAGTTCGCGGACGATCGTCGTGTTGTCCGGCATGTCCAGGCGGCTCCACTGGCCCGGTGCGCACTGCTGCGGGTCGCCCGATGTGACCTGGGTCGGGCCGAGTTCGAGGGGCGGGCCCGAGGCCTGGAGGGTGGCGGACCAGGTGCAGTCGTAGTTCGGGCCGGTGCCCGAGAGGGTCATGACCTGGGTGCCCGTCGTGCCCTGGGTGATCGTCATGGTGCGGGTGTTGTTGCCGTCGGCCGTGGCGAAGGATGCCTGCCAGGTGCCGACGTACTCCGCCGGGACGCCGCCCTTCTGGGTGCCCGGTGTGGTCGGGGGCCGGGAGGAACCGGGCGGCGTGGACGGCGTGTTCGTGCCGGGGGTCGTCGGCGAGGAGGTCGTGGGGCCCGGCCTGGCGTCCGCCGGGGACTTCTTGCCGTCGTCGCCCATGAGCGCGTACACCGAGCCGCCCGCCGCGAGCGCGACGAGCAGGGCGACCGCGATCAGGGCGATCGTGCCGCCCTTCTTGCGAGGCGGGGGCGGGGGCCCGTAGGGGGCGGGCATCGGCTGGTACGGCATCGGTGGGGCCTGGGCCACCGAGGCCGCGGCGTGCGGGTAGCCGTAGGCGGGCAGTGGCGGGGGCGGGGTGGGCAGCGGCGTCGGGCCGGGCGGCTTGGGGGCGGGCGCGGTCATCGTCGGCGGCTGGACCGGCGCCGGGGCCTGCGGCTGTTCCACCTCCAGCAACTGGACCGCATGGCGGCCGAGTTGGGCGATCAGCGAGCCCGGCAGCCAGGGCTCGGCGGTCGCGTCGGAGGTGGTGAGCTCCAGGATCTCCTCGATCGCCGGGCGCGCCTCGGGGTCCTTGTGCAGGCAGTCCCGTACGAGAGAGGCCAGGCTCTCCGGAAGGCCCTCCAGGTCCGGTTCCTCCTGCGCGATACGGAACATCAGCGCGTGCACCCCGCTGTCCGCCGAACCGAACGGCATTCGGCCCGTCGCCGCGTACGCGAGAACCGAGCCGAGGCAGAAGATGTCGCAGGCGGGCGTGACGCGGTCGCCGCGTACCTGCTCCGGAGCCATGAAGCCGGGCGAGCCGACGAGCGCGCCGGTGCGGGTCAGACCGCCGTCGGTGACGGTCTCCAGGGCGCGGGCTATGCCGAAGTCGATGACGCGGGGGCCGTCGATGGTGATGAGGATGTTCGACGGCTTGAGGTCGCGGTGGATGAGGCCGGCGGCGTGGATGTTGCGCAGCGCGTGCGCGAGGCCGGAGGCGAGGATACGGACGGAACGCTCGGGCAGGGGGCCGTGGTCGCCGGAGACGACGCTGTGCAGGGCGGGTCCGGCGATGTAGCCCGTGGCGACCCAGGGCACGGGCGCCTCGGTGTCGGCGTCGAGGACGGGCGCGGTCCACTCGCCGCCGACGCGCAGAGCGGCCCGTACTTCCTGGCGGAAGCGGCCGCGGAACTCCTCCTGCTCGGCGAGCTCATGGCGTACGAGCTTGACGGCGACGGTGCGACCGCGGTCGTTGCGCGCGAGGTAGACCTGGCCCATGCCGCCCGCGCCGAGGCGGGCCAGCAGACGGTACTCGCCGATGTGCCGTGGATCTGCTGGTGCCAGAGGCTCCATCGCCGTGCGCCCTTCCCCCGTACCGCTTCGCTGCCGACGGACCGAGGATAGTGCGCGCCGAACCGGGGCTTACAGATCAGGATCCGGCGGGAGCGGCCCGAGGCTGTCCATGGCCTTGGAGAGCTGCTCCAGGATCCGTGCGGTCTCGGCGAACTGCTCGGGCCCCAGCGCCTCGGCGAGACGGGCGGCAAGCGCCGCGTGGCCGGGGTCGATCCGGGCGATCGCGGCGCGGCCGTCGTCGGTGGGGCGCAGGAGTTTGGCCCGGCGGTGGGCGGGGTTGGGTTCGTACGCCGCGAGGCCCCGCTCGGCGAGCAGATCGGCGATCCGCTGCACGCTCTGGCGCGTGATGCCCATGGCGCGGGCGATCCCGGCGACGGGCAGCGGCTCGTGCAGTACGGCTCCGAGGACCTGCCACCAGGCCGCGGTCAGCCCGGCGGGCTTCGCCAACTCTTCGGAGACGGCGAGGAATTGGCCGTTCAGCCGGAAGACACCGAGGGCTGTGCGGCTGAGCAGGTCCTGCTCCACGCGGCTCATGAGTCGAGGACCGCGAAGGCGGAGGCGTCCGAGTCGTGGAACAGCCGGTACCAGGCGTCCAGCTTCTCGCCGTCGTACACACCGAGCCTGGCGAAGACCTCGCGCGCGAACGCGACGGGCTCGGTGGGGCCCGCGGTGATCAGATCGCGGTCGGTGACGGCGTCGGCCTCGCGGTAGTGGTCGCCGCCCTTGTAGCCGGTGGCGCCGAGGTAGAAGGAGACGGCGCTGGTGTGATCGCGGTCGTCGAGCAGCCCCTCGCGGGCGAGCCCGGCGGTGGCACCGCAGATGGCGGCCACGGGGACCCCTGCATCGAGGAAGGCGCGCGCCTTGGCGGCGAAGGGGGCGAGGTCGTCGCCCGCGTCCCAGAGGTGTGCGCCGGTGAGGATGAGCAGGGCGCTGTCCTCGGGGTCGAGCTCGCCGAGGGCGAGATCGGGCTGGATGCGGACGCCGCCCATGGTGGTGACGGGGCCGGTGGTGGGGCCGACGGTGCGGACCGTGAAGCCGTTCTGGGTGAGGTGAGCGGTGGTGTGGCCGGTTTCCCAGTCGGCGAAGGTGTCGTAGACGGCGAGATGAACGGTGCGGGTGCTCATGGTGGCTCTCCTGTCTCGATGACAGCAGCCTGTCATATCGACAGTCTGCTGTCAATGGACTGCGGGCGGGACCGGTCCGCTGACGCGACACAGTGCCCAGGAACAGCGCCACGGCCATACACCGTGGCCATGTCCCTCCCCGGCCGCCCCTCCTTACGCTGGCCCGCATGACCCCTCATCCCGACCCCCAGGCCGGCGCAGCCGTGAAGGCCGCAGACCGTGCGCATGTGTTCCACTCCTGGTCCGCCCAGGGCCTGATCGACCCGCTCGCCGTCGCCGGTGCCGAGGGCTCGTACTTCTGGGACTACGACGGGAACCGCTACCTCGACTTCACCAGCGGCCTCGTCTACACGAACATCGGCCACCAGCACCCCAAGGTCGTCGCCGCGATCCAGGAGCAGGCCGGCAGGCTCACCACCTTCGCGCCCGCGTTCGCCGTCGAGGCCCGTTCCGAGGCCGCACGCCTCATCGCCGAACGGACCCCGGGCGACCTCGACAAGATCTTCTTCACCAACGGCGGCGCCGAGGCCGTGGAGAACGCCATCCGGATGGCCCGGCTGCACACGGGCCGTCCGAAGGTCCTCAGCGCCTACCGCTCGTACCACGGCGGTACGGCGACCGCGATCAACCTCACCGGGGACCCGCGCCGCTGGCCCTCCGACAACGGCACCTCCGGTGTCGTGCACTTCTGGGGGCCCTTCCTCTACCGGTCGCCGTTCTACTCCGAGACCGAGGAGCAGGAGTGCGCCCGCGCCCTCCAGCACCTCGAGGACACGATCGCCTTCGAGGGCCCGGCGACGATCGCCGCGATCATCCTGGAGACCATCCCGGGGACAGCGGGCATCATGACGCCTCCGCCCGGCTACCTCGCGGGCGTACGCGAGATCTGCGACCGGTACGGGGTCGTCTTCGTGCTCGACGAGGTCATGGCCGGATTCGGCCGCACCGGCGAGTGGTTCGCCGCCGACCACTTCGGTGTCATACCCGACCTGCTGACCTTCGCCAAGGGCGTCAACTCGGGTTACGTACCGCTCGGCGGTGTCGCCATCTCCGCCGAGATAGCCGCGACCTTCGAGACCCGTCCCTACCCCGGCGGTCTCACCTACTCCGGGCACCCGCTCGCCTGCGCCGCCGCCGTCGCCACGATCAATGTGATGGCGGAGGAGAAGATCGTCGAACAGGCCGCCCACATCGGCGCGACCGTCTTCGGCCCGGGGCTGCGCGAGCTCGCCGAGCGGCACCCGAGCGTCGGCGAGGTGCGCGGTACTGGTGTCTTCTGGGCGCTCGATCTCGTACGGAACAAGGAGACGCGCGAGCCGCTGGTGCCGTACAACGCGACGGGCGCGGCGAACGCCCCGATGGCCGCGTTCGCGGCGGCGTGCAAGTCCCAGGGCCTGTGGCCGTTCGTGAACATGAACCGCACGCACGTGGTGCCGCCGTGCAACATCTCCGAGGCGGAGGCGAAGGAGGGCCTGGCGGCGCTGGACGCGGCGCTGTCGGTCGCGGACGAGCACACCGCGTAAATCGACCCGGGGGCGCTGCCCCCGGACCCCCGCGCCTCAATCGCCGGCGAGGCTGAATTTGTGCGGCTGGGCCGCACATTTCAGCCCGTCCGGCGTTTGAGGACATGCGGCCGAAGGTCGCATACGGGGTTCCGGGGCGGAGCCCCGTCGAGGGTCTGGGGGCTTGCCCCCAGTTCGGGGAGGGGCGGGGTGGGGGAACAGCCCCGCCGCAGGCGGTTTCACCCCCGCCCCGCCTCCACCTCCAAGAACCGCCTCTTCCGCGCCCCCCGGTACATCAGCGCCTCCCACCCCATCGCCCCCAGCGCCGCCGCGCACCGAGCCAGCTCCGGCTCCTCCTCCTGCGCCGCACCGGCGCCCCGCGGCCCCAGCCAGTCCACGCACACCATTCCGGCCCTGTCCGACGCGCGCACGCGATAACCCGTCGCCGTCCTCGCCCCCGACGCGTCCACGGCCGAGGGCGCAATGCCCGCCGCCTCCAGGACGAGGGCGACCGCGCGCACCATCCGGCTGAGCTCCCACGCCGCCGGTGCCGTGTTCGTCAGGCGCCGGATCTGGAGCAGACCGTCCAGCGCGGCGCGCACCTCCGCGGCCCGTACTTCCGCGGCCCCTGCGGTGAGATCGGGCCGCGGACCGTCACCCGTTGCCGCCTCGAAGACGTCTGTCATGTCAGAATCCCCTGTCCGCACCCGGTTCGTGACGTCTGACCTATCGTGTCCGGGACCCCGGCGAAGGAGAAGGCGACGATGCAGGGCAACGGCAGCAGTTCCGCTGTCACCCGCAACACCCTGCGACAACAGATCGCGGACGCACTGCGCGACGAGGTCCTGGCCGGACGTCTGCAGCCGGGGCAGGAGTTCACCGTCAAGCAGATCGCCGAGCAGTACGGCGTCTCCGCCACGCCGGTCCGCGAGGCCCTCGTCGATCTCTCGGCCCAGGGCCTGCTCGACTCCGACCAGCACCGGGGCTTCAGGGTCCATGAGTTCTCGGTCGAGGACTACCGCGGCATGGTCGAGGCGCGCGCGCTCGTCGTGGACGGTGTCCTCCACCGTGCGCAGAAGCGCGGCATCACCGCGGTGCCCGGTAAGGCGCTGGTGTCCGTACGCCGCCGGGCCGAGGAGGCCGCCCGCGCGGCCCGCGCCGGGGACCTGGACATCCTCATCGGCTACGACCTGCGTTTCTGGCGCGAAATCTGCGCCCTCGTCGCCAACCGCTACATCTGTGACTTCCTGCACCGGCTGCGCGTCCAGACCTGGGTGTTCGCCGTCCCGTATCTGCGCGGTCTGCGCGGCGACGAGGAGTTGCGGCAGTGGCTGTGGAGCGGCCACGAGGAGCTGGTGGACGCCGTCACGACCGGCGACGCCGAAGGCGTACGCGCGGCCGTCGACGCATACGACGAGCATGCGCTCGCCTGGGCGGATCGGCTGGAGCGGTGAGCGTGGATCTGAGCGTCGTCGTCCCGGCGTACAACGAGGAGGGGCGGCTGCGTCCGACCCTGGACGCGATCTGCGCCCATCTGCGCGCGGAGCCCGGCCGCTGGGGCGACTGGGAGCTGATAGTCGTCGACGACGGCTCCACCGATGCCACCGCCCAGATAGCCAAGGAGGCCGCGGCCGATGAGCCGCGCATCCAGCTCGTCAGCGGCGACGGCAACCGCGGCAAGGGCAGTGCCCTGCGCCTGGGTGTGCTCGCCTCGTACGGCCGGCGTGTCCTGATCACGGACGCCGACCTCGCGACACCCATCGAGGAACTGGACCTTCTCGACAAGCAACTCGCGGCCGAGGACAGCGCGGCGGCGATCGGCTCACGCGCGCACCCCGACTCGCACATCGAGGTGCACCAGCGCCCGCTGCGCGAATGGATGGGCCGGATGGGCAACCGCCTCATACGCGCCGTCGCCGTGCCCGGCATCCATGACACCCAGTGCGGCTTCAAGCTTTTCGACGGAGACAAGGCGCGTGCCGCCTTCGCCGACTCGCGGCTCGACGGGTGGGGGATCGACGTCGAGATACTGCGCTTCTTCCGGCGCGCGGGCTGGCCGGTGACGGAGGTTCCGGTGCACTGGTCGCACCAGGAGGGCTCCAAGGTCAGACCGCTGGACTACGGCAGGGTGCTGCTGGAGCTGCTCAGACTGCGCGCCCGTACCGTACGCCGCGTCGACTTGGCCGTCGTCGGGCTCTTCGTCCTCGCCTCCGTACTGCTCTACAAGGATCTGTGGGCGGACCTCGACCGGGGCTATCTCGCCGACTCGGGGCAGGACCAGAACCAGTGGGAGTGGTTCTTCGCGGTCACCGCCGACAATGTCGCGCATCTGCGAAATCCCCTCTTCACCACGCTCCAGGGGTTTCCGGACGGCGTGAACCTGATGGCGAACACCGTCATGTTCGGGCTGTCCGTGCCCCTCGCCCCCGTCACGCTGCTGTTCGGCCCGACCGTCACCTGGGCGCTGGTGCTCACGCTCGGGCTCGCGGCGACCGCGAGCGCCTGGTACTGGCTCATCGCCCGGCGGCTGGTGACCAACCGGTGGGCCGCCGCACTCGGCGCGGCATTCGCCGCCTTCGCGCCGCCGATGATCTCGCACGGCAACGCGCACCCCAACTTCCTTGTGCTGTTCATGATTCCGGTGATCATCGACCGGGCGCTGCGGCTGTGCGAGGGGCGCGATGTCGTACGCGACGGGGTGCTGCTGGGCCTGTTCGCGACGTATCAGATCTTCCTCGGCGAGGAGCCGCTGCTGCTCGCGGCGGTGGGCATGCTGCTCTTCGCGCTCTCGTACGCGCTCGCGCGCCGCGATGTGGCGCAGGCGGCCCGCCGGCCGCTGCTGCGGGGGCTCGCCGTCGCGGTCGCGGTCTGTCTGCCGCTGATCGCCTTCCCGCTGTGCTGGCAGTTCTTCGGCCCGCAGAGCTACAAGAGCGTGCTGCACGGCGACAACGCGGGCAACAGCCCACTGGCTCTTCTGGAGTTCGCGGGCCGTTCGCTTGCGGGCTCCGACGAGAGCGCCGACCCGCTCGCGCTGAACCGCACCGAGCAGAACGCCTTCTACGGCTGGCCGCTGATCGCGCTCGCGGCGGCGATCGTGGTGCGGCTGTGGCGGCTCGCGCTGGTCAAGGCGCTTGCCTTTACGGGTCTTGCGGCCGCGTTCCTCTCGCTCGGGCCGAAGTTCCGCATCCCGTACACGGAGATCGTGCTCACCGGCCCGTGGCGTGCGCTGGCCCATCAGCCGCTCTTCGAGTCGGTCATCGAGTCGCGGGTGGCGCTGATCTGTGCCCCGGTGCTGGGCGTTCTGATCGCGCTCGCCGCCGACCGGCTCGTGGTGACGAGGGACCGGGTCAGCCAGGTGGTGGGCCTCGCGGCGGTGGCGGCGGCGCTGCTGCCGGTGCTGCCGACGCCGTATCCGGTGCGGGAGCGCTCGCAGGTACCGGAGTTCATCACGCAGGGCATGTACCGCTCGTACCTCGGCGAGGGCGAGTCGGTGGTCACGGTGCCGCTGCCCAATGCCGGCAGCGCGGAGGCCCTGCACTGGCAGTCGGCGACCGGCCTTGGTTTCCGGGTCGCGGGCGGCTATTTCAACGGGCCGTGGGGGCCGGACCACATCGGTATCTACGGAGCGACGCCCCGGCACACCTCCAACCTCCTTAGCGAGGTGCGCAACAGCGGGCGCGTGCCCACCATCGGACCGAACTGGCAGGCGCAGGCGCGCTACGACCTGGCGGCGTGGAAGGCGGGACTGGTGGTGCTGGAGCCGCAGTACAACGACGCGGCCCTGTATGCGACCGTGGAGAAACTGCTCGGGCGACCGGGGAAGCGGGTGGGCGGCGTGTGGGTATGGGATGTGCGGGACCCGAAGGACTCGGTTCGGACAGACAGCTGACCGGCACCCTTCGCCGAACGTGTCCCTGCCACTACGCTGTCCCGTCCGTGCCCGACCCTGTCCCCGATCTTGTGCCTGATCCTTCGACCGACCCTTTGCCCCACCTTGTGCACGACCTGTGCCCGACCCTGTGCCCGACACCCTGGAGAGCGAGCCTTCCCTTGGCCTGTGACCTGTGGCTGGTCCCCCTCGTCGACGTGCTGTGCCACAGCCCCGACAACCCCTTCGCCGAAGAGATCGCCGCCTACGACAAGGCACTGACCGACGCCGGACTGCCGACCGTCCCCGTCTTCGCCTACATGCCCGGCCTGTCCGGGGACGTGGCGCCGGTCGCGGGCTTCGACTACGACGCGCTGCACTTCCTGCGGCGCGCCTACCTGCTGCAGCTGTGCGGGCTCGCGGTGACCCCGGTGGACGAACTGGGCGGTGACTACGAGCAGTTGCTGGAGATGTTCGAGGCGACCGCGCAGCAGTCGCACCTGGTCTGGCACTACGACCATGCTGGGGCGTACGTTCCCGTCGACTTCACCTCGCCGCTGTTCAACGACGAACTGCTCGCCGGGGGCGGTCCGCTGGGCTCCACCCAGGGTCTGCTGCGAGAGCTGGAGTTCGTCGCGCCGTCGATCGGCATCGACCCGGCGAACCCGCCCGAGGCACCGCGGCCGCCGGACCGGCCGACGTCGCTGGAGGAGCCGGCCGGGCCGATTCCGTACGACGAGAGCCCGTTCGCGCGGGAACGGCACGTGTGGCTCGGGCTGCACGCGGCGGCGACGCGAAGCCTCGGTCAGGGCTCAATGATCATTTTCAGCTGACGCACATCCTGCGCACATCCCCTGAACGCGCGTCCTTAAGCTCCGGGACATGTCCGCCCGGTAGGACCGGTGCATGTCACAGACGAGTACCCCGGCGACGGGGGAGATCGCGGACGAAGCGCTCCCCCGGCCCACACGCTTCGCGGACGTCAAGGGCTGGTTCTGGCCCGTGGACCAGCTGCTCTTCGACTGGTTCCTGTCCTATCAGCGGGACACGGATCCGGACGGGAGAGGGGATCTGCTCGAGCTCGGCGCGTATCTGGGCAAGAGCGCGATCTTCACGGCCGACTATCTGCGGGAGGGAGAGGAGTTCACGGTCTGCGACCTGTGGGACTCGCCGGCACCGGACGACTCCAACAGCGCCGAGATGGACCGGTCGTACTCGACGCTGACGAGGCGGGCGTTCGAGGCCAACTATCTGTCCTTCCACGACGAACTGCCCACGATGGTGCAGGCGCCGACCTCCGTGATCACCTCGCGGGTGAGCGCGGGGAGCTGCCGCTTCGTGCATGTCGACGCGTCGCATCTGTACGAGCATGTGCACGGTGACATCGAGGCGGCGAAGACGCTGCTGCAGCCGGAGGGCATCGTGTCCTTCGACGACTTCCGCGCGGAACACTGCCCCGGGGTCTCGGCCGCGGTGTGGGGCGCTGTGGCGACGTCGGGCCTGAAGCCGATCGTGATCACGGGCACGAAGCTGTACGGCACGTGGGGCGACCCGGCACCGGCGCGCGAGGCTCTGCTGACGTGGCTGGAGTCCCGTACGGACCTGTGGCACGGCGTGGAGGAGGTGGCCGGCCGGCCGCTGATCCGCATCAAGGGCAACAAGGCGGAGGTGCCGCCGCACCCGAAGTCCCGCCACACGCCGGCCCCGAAGCCCGAGCCGGTCGCATCCGCGCCCGTGCCCGCCGTCGCGGCTGCCGCGGCCCCGCGCCGCCCCCCGTCCCGCGCGCGCCGCCTGGCGAAGGACCTGCTGCCCCCGATCGTGACGAGGGCGATCACGTCCCGCCGTTAGGTCGCGTCCGCAAAGTCTCGCTTGGCCCCGGGAGGCGGAAGCCGAGCCGCCGTGCGGCGAATCCGCCGCTTCCCGGGGTCGTGGGGCCCCGCCGGACGAAGTCCGATGGCCCGCGGGGTCGGGGGCGCAGCCCCAGGTCCGTGAACGGGGCCGCAGGCCGCGCCTCAGCGCGGCGCCTCCGGCGGTCGCTGTCGCGGCATGTTCGGCCGCGCCCCCGGCGGCAGCGGCACCCGACCCGACGGGTGCCCTTCGACCCCCCGCCCCGGCGCCGCCCCCGTCGACTGCATCACCAGCGGCGCCGGGCCCGAGCCGAACTCCACCATCCAGTCCGCCGTCTCCGCCCGCACCAGCTCTGCGACGTCCTCCGTGAACCGCCGCAGTACCCCCAGGCACCTCTCCGTCGCCTCGCTCGCCGTGCCCTCCGCCGGGCCCAGCACCTCCCGTACGCACTCCGACGCCCAGTCGAACTGCAGGCCCAGCAGCTTGCGCTGCACCGCCTGCGCCGTGGCGACGTTCCTTATCCAGCCCGACGTCAGCCCGAAGTACCGGTCGCACGCCAGGCAGGCCGCTCCCAGCAGCAGTGACAGATACCCCCACCTCGACGTCCCGTCCCGTACGCCCGTCACCTCCAGGAGGGGGAGCACGGCCCCGGCGATCACGCCCAGAGCCGTGCCGATGCGCAGCACCCGCGCCGCCCGGCGTTTCCACACGCGGTCCACCAGATACCACTGAGCCGTACGCAGCGCGCCCGCCTCGACCCACCGGTACAGCTCGTCGAGGCGCTCCGCCGGTTCTCCCCAGTCACCGAGCGGAAACGGCCTCCCGGCAAGATCACGGCGCGGCGCCTCGCCGCGCTCGCCCCGGGCCGGCCCCCCGGGCTGCATGTCCGGCTGGCTCACCGGTGCACTCCTCTACGACGTGGAACGAGGTGGAACGAGGTGGTACGACGTAACACTGCGTGTGATTACGGTGCGCGCGTGCATGCGCACGCCCTTCCTACCGCCGAATGGTGGGCTGTGGGCCAGAAATACCGGTATTTCCGCCCACAAGAGGTCCTTGATCAGCTAGGGGTGTCCGCGCCCACTCACTCGAAAGAGTTGGTCACCGCAGGGTGGGGCGAGCCGCCCGGCGAGCACGTAGGCTCGGCTTACCGAACAATCGTCGTCGAAATGCCAGGAGTGACCGTGATTCCCGGTGGTGGCCAGCCCAATATGCAGCAGCTCCTCCAGCAGGCCCAGAAGATGCAGCAGGATCTCGCGCGGGCCCAGGAAGAGCTGGCACAGACCGAAGTCGACGGTCAGGCGGGCGGCGGCCTGGTGAAGGCCACCGTCACCGGCTCCGGCGAGCTGCGCGGCCTCGTCATCGACCCCAAGGCCGTTGACCCCGACGACACCGAGACTCTCGCGGATCTGGTCGTCGCCGCCGTCCAGGCCGCGAACGAGAACGCGCAGCAGCTTCAGCAGGAGAAGCTCGGCCCGCTCGCCCAGGGGCTGGGCGGCATGCCGGGCCTGCCCTTCTAAGGCGCAGGCCCACCAACTACCGTAAGCACCACAGCACTCCACGAGAGGCGTTCCGTTGTACGAAGGCGTGGTTCAGGACCTCATCGACGAACTGGGCAGGCTGCCCGGCGTCGGTCCCAAGAGCGCGCAGCGGATCGCCTTCCACATCCTCCAGGCCGAGCCGACCGACGTACGCCGGCTCGCCCACGCGCTGCTCGAGGTGAAGGACAAGGTCCGCTTCTGTGCGGTGTGCGGCAATGTCGCGCAGCAGGAACAGTGCAACATCTGCCGTGACCCGCGCCGCGACCTCTCGGTCATCTGCGTGGTGGAGGAACCGAAGGACGTCGTCGCGATCGAGCGGACCCGGGAGTTCCGGGGCCGCTACCACGTGCTCGGCGGGGCCATCAGCCCCATCGAGGGCGTCGGCCCCGACGACCTGCGGATCCGTGAGCTGCTGGCCCGCCTCGCGGACGGCACGATCACGGAACTGATCATCGCCACGGATCCCAATCTCGAGGGCGAAGCCACCGCCACGTACCTGGCGCGCATGATCAAGCCGATGGGCCTGAAGGTCACAAGACTGGCCAGTGGTCTGCCCGTGGGGGGAGACTTGGAATACGCCGACGAGGTCACGCTGGGGCGTGCCTTCGAGGGGAGACGACTTCTCGATGTCTGACGCCAATCTGCACGCCGTCAATCAGGACCCGGACAGTTTCGCGGTCCAGATCGCCGACTCGATCGAGTCCTTCATCGTCGCGACCACGGAAGTCGCGAAGGGCGACGAGCCGGACAGCGCGGTGCCCTTCCTGCTGCTGGAGATCTCCCAACTCCTGCTGACGGGCGGCCGGCTGGGCGCGCACGAGGACATCATTCCGGACGAGCGGTACGAACCGGACACCGGCCCCGACGTGGACGTCGACGACCTGCGCGAGCGCTTCGCCGTGCTGCTCGACCCGGTCGACGTCTTCTCCGAGGTCTTCGACCCGTACGAGCCGCGCAAGGCCCCGGTCGCCTCCCGGATCTCCGACAACCTCGCGGACATCGTCACCGACCTGCGCCACGGCCTGGCCCACTACCGCGCGGGCCGCACCAGCGAGGCGCTGTGGTGGTGGCAGTTCTCGTACTTCTCCAACTGGGGCCCGACCGCCTCCGCGACACTGCGCGCGCTGCAGTCGCTGGTCGCCCACGTCAGGCTTGACCAGCCGCTGGAGGAGCTGGACGGCCTGGACACGGACGAGGACCTCGCCGAGGACGCACTGGCCGAGGAGGCCGGCAAGGTGATGGTGCAGGAGATCGCGGGCCCGCTGGGCCTGCGTACGGCCACCTGAGCGCTCTCCGCGGTGGTCGGGGAGCAGTGGCCTCCCGCAACGAGCCCAGGGTGTGACCCGGCCCACACCCCGCGTAGCGCGCATCAGGCGGGGCAGGAGTCGGTCCGAGCGGCCGTGACCCTGCCTGATGATCACGTGGTGAGCGGGACATCTCACCATGTGACAGCACCGGGTCGGAGTCCGGCCGCTCGTTAGACTGAGCCGACCGCAGTAGTGCGGAACGAAACGGACTGAGCGAGGAGCGCACGTGGGCCTTGTCGTGCAGAAGTACGGAGGCTCCTCCGTTGCCGATGCCGAAGGCATCAAGCGCGTCGCCAAGCGAATCGTCGATGCCAAGAAGAACGGCCACCAGGTGGTCGTCGTGGTATCCGCGATGGGCGACACGACGGACGAGCTGATCGATCTCGCCGAGCAGGTATCCCCGATCCCTGCCGGGCGCGAATTCGACATGCTGCTGACCGCCGGAGAGCGGATCTCCATGGCCCTGCTGGCGATGGCGATCAAAAACCTGGGCCACGAGGCCCAGTCGTTCACCGGCAGCCAGGCAGGCGTCATCACCGACTCCGTCCACAACAAAGCGCGCATCATCGATGTGACGCCGGGCCGGATCCGTACGGCGCTGGACGAGGGCAACATCGCCATCGTCGCGGGCTTCCAGGGTGTGTCCCAGGACAAGAAGGACATCACCACCCTCGGCCGCGGAGGATCGGACACCACCGCCGTCGCCCTGGCCGCCGCCCTCGACGCCGAGGTCTGTGAGATCTACACCGACGTCGACGGCGTCTTCACCGCCGACCCCCGGGTCGTGAAGAAGGCGAAGAAGATCGACTGGATCGCCTTCGAGGACATGCTGGAGCTCGCCGCCTCCGGCTCCAAGGTGCTGCTGCACCGCTGCGTCGAGTACGCACGCCGATACAACATCCCGATCCACGTCCGCTCGTCCTTCTCGGGGCTGCGCGGCACCTGGGTCAGCAACGAGCCGCAAGGGGACCAGCAGGTGGAGCACGCCATCATCTCCGGAGTCGCCCACGACGTCTCCGAGGCCAAGGTCACGGTCGTCGGAGTGCCGGACAAGCCGGGCGAGGCCGCGGCCATCTTCCGTACGATCGCCGATGCCGAGATCAACATCGACATGGTCGTGCAGAACGTCTCGGCGGCCACCACCGCCCTGACCGACATCTCCTTCACCCTCCCCAAGACGGACGGCCGCAAGGCCATCGACGCCCTGGAGAAGGCGAAGGCCGGTATCGGCTTCGAATCGCTGCGCTACGACGACCAGATCGGCAAGATCTCGCTCGTCGGCGCGGGC
Organism: Streptomyces sp. NBC_00885; assembly: GCF_045207475.1. Lineage (NCBI taxonomy): Bacteria > Bacillati > Actinomycetota > Actinomycetes > Kitasatosporales > Streptomycetaceae > Streptomyces > Streptomyces sp. NBC_00885. Next base: position 3,924,240 of record NZ_CP108796.1, on the reverse strand, counting down.
ATGAAGACCAACCCCGGCGTCACCGCCTCCTTCTTCGAGGCGCTCTCCGACGCGGGCGTGAACATCGAGCTGATCTCCACCTCGGAGATCCGCATCTCGGTGGTCACGCGCGCCGACGACGTCAACGAGGCCGTGCGCGCCGTGCACACCGCCTTCGGTCTCGACTCCGACTCCGACGAGGCGGTCGTCTACGGAGGCACCGGGCGATGACCCGCAAGCCGACGCTCGCGGTCGTCGGAGCGACCGGGGCCGTCGGCTCGGTGATGCTCCAGATCCTTTCGCAGCACGCGGATGTCTGGGGCGACATACGGCTTGTCGCCTCTCCGCGCTCGGCCGGCCGCAAGCTGGCCGTGCGCGGCGAGGAGACCGAGGTCGTCGCGCTCTGCGAAGAGGCCCTGACGGGTGTCGACGTCGCGCTCTTCCTCGTACCGGACGCGGTGTCCGCGCAGTGGGCGCCGATCGCCGCGGCCAACGGCGCGGTCGTCGTGGACAATTCGGGCGCCTTCCGGCTGGATCCGGATGTGCCACTGGTCGTCCCCGAAGTCAATCCGCATGCCGTACGGGTCCGCCCGCGCGGCATTGTCGCGAGTCCGCACGACACCACGCTCGCGATGGTTCCGGCGGTGGGCGCGCTACACGCCGAGTTCGGGCTGCGCGAACTGGTCGTCTCCTCCTACCAGGCCGTCAGCGGCGCGGGACGTGACGCCGTCGCGGCGCTGCGTGCCCAGCTGTCGCTGGTGGCCGGTACGGAGCTGGGTGCCGGACCCGGAGACGTACGCAGGGCCGTGGGCGACGAACTCGGGCCCTTCGCGGCACCGCTGGCGCTGAACGTGGTGCCGTGGTCCGGGACCCTCCATGACGGCGGCTGGTCCTCGGAGGAGCTGGGGCTGCGGGCAGAGACGCGCAAGATCCTCGATCTGCCGGGGCTGCGGGTGGCGGCGACGTTCGTCCGCGTGCCGGTGCTCACCACGCACTCGCTCGCCGTGCACGCGCGCTTCGAGAGCGAAGTCACAGTGGAGCGGGCGCACGAGATCCTGGCGACCTCGCCCGGAGTGGTGCTCTACGACAATCCGGCGGCCGGGGACTTTCCCACACCCGCCGATGTGGTGGGGACCGATCCGACGTGGGTGGGGCGGGTGCGGCGGGCTCTGGACGACCCCTGTGCGCTGGACCTCTTCGTCTGCGGCGACAATCTGCGTAAGGGTGCCGCGCTCAACTCCGCGCAGATCGCGGAGGCTGTCGCGGCGGAGATCGGGCCTGCGCTCAGCTCCGGCTGATCCTTTTCGGTCGTCTCCGCCCTCTGTGTCCATCCTCTCTGTCCGCTTGCGGCTTATTCGGGGCGGCGGAAGCGGAATGCTTTGTAGGATCTGTGAACACCCTGTGGTCAAGTCGAAGGTCTGTACCACTTGAACTGGGGTGCGAAGATGTTCGACGATGCGCTTCCCCCTTCCTGCAACCGGCAGTTGGGCGGGAAGCGTCTTTGCGGTTGCCCCTTCACGGTGCCGCGAAGAAAAGGGGCATTGGGGAAGAGCGGGTACGCATGAGCGCATTTGGTTCACCGTCAAAAACGGTGGCGTACGCGTACAACCCTGACGGGGGGAATCGTGTCCAACAGGCGTGGCAGAGGTTCTCGACATCACCAGGGTGGTCCCGGTCCGCGGCGCTGCAGTGCGCCCGCTCCGCAGACCCCGCCCGTCCGGCGGCATGCCGGTGATCGCCCCCATGCCCGCGCCACGCACCACCCGCATCTCGTCCCAGCGCGAGGGCGCTGAGGACGTCATGGCCGCGGGTACCACAGTCGATCACCTCACCGAGACCTATCGCGCCCACTACCGGTCGCTGCTCGGTCTCGCGGCCCTGCTTCTCGACGACACGGCATCCTGCGAGGACGTCGTCCAGGAAGCGTTCATACGCGTCCACTCGGCCCGCAACCGGGTGCGGGACCCGGAGAAGACCCTGGCGTATCTGCGCCAGACCGTGGTCAATCTGTCGCGGTCGGCCCTGCGCCGCCGCATCCTCGGGCTGAAGCTGCTCTCCAAGCCGATGCCGGACATGGCGAGCGCCGAGGAAGGCGCGTACGACCAGCTGGAGCGGGACGCGCTGATCAAGGCGATGCGCGGACTCCAGCGCCGCCAGCGCGAGGTGCTGGTGCTGAGGTACTTCGCCGACATGACAGAGGCTCAGGTCGCCGAGACGCTGGGGATCTCCCTGGGCTCGGTGAAGGCGTACGGCTCGCGGGGCATTGCGGCCCTGCGCGTCGCCATGGAGGCCACGGCATGAGCGGGCACAGGCACAGGTTTGAGCGGTACGGGCCGGACGGGCCGTTTGACGACCGGACTGGGAACGGAATTGTGAACAACGGGCCGGAAAATGAGCTGGGCGGCCTCGGAGCCCTCGGCGGGGACGAAGTTGCCCTGCGGCGGCTGCTGCAAGGGGCCGTGCAGGACCTCGAGCCCTCCGAAGGAGCCCTCGACCACCTGCGAAGGGCGGTACCCGCGCGGCGCGCCCGCAAAAGGCAGGCGCTGGTCGGTGCGGCGGCCGCGGTGATGCTGATCGGCACCGCCGTCCCCGCCTTCGTACATGTGGCGACCTCCAGCGGCGGCGACAGCGCCAACCCCGTCAACGCCGGACACGGCGAACAGGCGCAGGGCGGCACCGGGTCCGAGACGGGCGCCGAGGACGGCGAGGCGGGGACGAACAGCCCCTCCGTCGGCGGCCAGGGCACCGGGCAGAACCAGGGCGGCGCGACCCAGACACCGGGACAGCAGCCCTCCGGCGCCAAGGACGGCACGGCGGGCGGCGTCATCAACCCGCCCGTCAGCGCGCCCGCGAGCTCCCCGGTCTGCCAGGCCGGCCAGCTCGGCGTCACCGCGGGACAGGCGGCGCCGGATGCCGAAGGCAAGGTGTACGGCACCTTCCGCGTCACCAATGTCTCCAAGACCGACTGCGCGGTCAGCGGCGACGGCACGGTCGGCTTCAAGGCGCTGGGCGCGGCCGATGCCGCCAAGATCACGGTCGTCGGGCACACGACGGGCGACGCGGCGACCGGACTGCCGGACCCCGCGATGGAGGCGGACTCGCTGCTGCTGAAGCCGGACACGGCGTACGAGGTGAAGTTCGCCTGGGTCCCGAAGGACAGCTGCCCGACCACCGGATCCTCGCCCGAGCCCACGCCGTCGGACGGCGGCTCGTCGGGCGCGAGCACCGGTACGGGTACGGGCACGACCTCTGAGAACACCCAGCCCCAGCTCGTCCCCGCGGAGGGCGGGGGCACGGCGGACGGCAGTGTCGCGGTGAGCCACACCACGGCGGTGGGCGCGCCCAGCGCGGAGACGACGATCCCCAACGCGTGCTCGGGCACGGTTTACCGCACGGGTGTGCTGAGCGGTCGGTGACGGACGGGTCCGGGGCCTGCGGCGAAACGGCCAGTCAGGGCTCGGCGGCGGACCCGCGGCGGAGCCCCGCCGGGGCTGTCGGTGCCACGGCCCTGGTTACACCGGCTCCGGCTCCAGGCCCAGCGCGCGATCCCGCTCCGCCTCCGCCTCGCGGCGCAGCAGGCGGAACCACATGAAGAGCACGAAGCCCGCGAAGACGAACCACTCCCCGGTGTAGCCCAGGTTCTGGAACGCCTTCAGGTCCAGCCCGCTGCCCTCCGGCACGGACGCCGGGACCGGCTTCAGCCCGCTGTCCGCCTCCGTGAGGGTGACCCACGCGTCGTACACGTTGTCCGGCACGAGATTCACCAGCGACGCCGCGCTGATCATCCCCAGCTGCCCGCCCGGCAGCCCGCCCGCCGTGTGAACTCCGTCAGTGCCCGGGGTCTCCGAGGCCTGCAGGGCGCCGGCCACGGTGACTCGCCCGGCCGGTGCCACGGGGGCGGGCGCGCCCTGCCGCAGCCAGCCGCGGACCACCGGCAGCGTCCGGCCGCCGTCGGTCTTGAGCAGCGTCAGCACATACGAGCCGCGCTCACCGTCCAACTCCCGGTCCGGCACGAGGAACTGCTTGCCGTACCGCCCGCCGGTCGTCACCTGCCGCCCCGACGTCTCCTGGTCGACGGGCAGCAGCTCGTCGAGCGGCGCGGCCTTCTGCTCATCCGGCTCGGGCTTCTGCTTGGCCTGCTGATGCGTGTGTACGCGGTCCTCGAACTTGCCGAGCTGCCACGAGCCCATGAAGACACAGAAGGGGATCGCCAGCACGACGAAGATATTGATCCCCCACCAGCGGGGCGTCAGCAGGAATCGGTACACACCCCCACGGTACGGAACGTGCCGACCGCCCCTCGGCCCGCCCCCCGTTCCCGCCCCTCGGCCCGCCCTTGTTCCCGCCCCTGTTCCGGCAGCCCGCTCCCCGTCTCCGCTACCCCGGGTCCACCCCCTGACCCAGGTGCTCGGCCGCGAAGGCGATCTCCAGCCCCACCTGTTTGATCCGCTCCTCCACCACCAGCGAGCCGTGTCCCGCGTCGTACCGGTACACCTCGTGCACCGTGCCGCGCGCGGCCAGCCGGTCCACATAGTTCTCGACCTGGCGGATCGGGCAGCGCGGGTCGTTGACGCCGGCCGAGATGTAGACCGGGGCACGGACCGCGTCCACATACGTCAGCGGCGAGGAGGCCTCGAACCGCTCCGGGACCTCCTCCGGCGTACCGCCCAGCAGGGTGCGGTCCATCGCCTTCAGGGCCTCCATCTCGTCGTGGTACGCCGTGACGTAGTCCGCGACCGGCACCGCCGCCAGGCCCAGCGCCCAGGCCTCGGGCTGGGTGCCCAGGCCGAGCAGGGTCAGATAGCCGCCCCATGAGCCGCCCGCCAGGATCAGCTTCCGCGGATCCGCCAGCCCGGAGGTGACCGCCCACTCCCGGACCGCCGCGATGTCCTCCAGCTCGATCAGCCCGACCCGGTGCTTGAGGGCGTCCGTCCACTGCCTGCCGTACCCCGTCGAGCCGCGGTAGTTGACCCGCACCACCGCGTAACCGTGGTCGATCCAGGCCGCCGGGCCCGCCGCGAAGGCGTCGCTGTCGTGCCAGGTCGGGCCGCCGTGGATCTCGAAGACGGTCGGCAGCGGGCCCGTCGAACCCGCCGGCCTCTGCACCAGCGCGTGGATCCGGCCGCCCGGCCCCTCCACCCAGGCGTCCTCCACCGGCACCGACTCCGGCGCCTTCATGCCCGGGGGATCGAGCACGACACCGCCCGACGTCGAGCGCACCTGTGGCGGCAGCGCGGCCGAGGACCACAGATACTCCACCTCCCCGTCCGGCCGGGCCGTCGCACCCGAGACCGAACCGGCCGGCGTCTCGATCCGCACCAGCTCCCGCGTCGCCAGGTCGTACCGCCACAGCTCACCGCGCGCCTCGAAGCTGTGCTCGACGAGAAGCCCCGAGCCGTCCGGATACCATTCGGCGTTCACATCGCCCGGCAGGTCGATCGCCAGATCGGACTCCTCGCCCGATGCGACGTCCCAGATCATCGGCTCCCAGCGGCCGCGTCGCTGATGCCCGATGAGCAGCCGGGTGTCCCCGTCCACCGGAGCAAAACCGAGGACCTCCAGCCCCAGTTCCTCAGTGCCCCCCTTTGTGTCGTCCAGCTCGGCGACCGGGCTCCCGTCGAGGCGCACCACCCGCAGCGCCGAGTGCATCGCGTCCCCGTGCTCGGTGTGCTCGATCGCGATCAGCGTCCCGTCGTGCGACAGATCGCCGACCCCCGCCGACTCCCGGTGCCGGTAGATCTCGACCGGCACCGCGTCCTTCCGCGCGACGTGAATGGTCGTGCCGTCCTCGTCGGTCGAGCGGCCGACGACCGAGGTGCCGTCCCTGCCGATCGCCAGCCCCGCCGGGTACGAGGGGCGAAGGCCCGCTGCGGCGGGCTCGTCGTCCCCGCCGCCGAAGGGCTGGCGCATCCACACACCGAACTCGTCCCCGTCGGTGTCCGAGAACCACCAGATCGACGCGCCGTCGGGGGAGAGCACCCCGTCCGTCGTGCCGTTCGGCCGGTCCGTCGCCTGCCGCTGCTCGCCGGTCGCCCGGTCCCAGGCGTACAGCTCGTACGTCCCCGTCGCGTTCGATACGAACAGCGCGCGGTGCGGTGCGTCCTCCGCCCAGTCGGGCAGGGAAACGCGCGGCGCTCGGAAGCGCTTCTCCCAGTCGGGCATGCTGGGCGGCTCCGGCGTGCCCGGCAGCTCCGGCGTGGAGTCAGTGATCTCAGTCATGACCCCATTCTGCGCCGGACCCCCGACAATCCGTTCGCGTCATCCGCAGCCTGTGGATAACTTCGACGGCATGTACTCCCCGACCCCCTCGGACTGGCGCGAGGCCAACCGCTCCCGCTGGAACGAACGCGTCCCCATCCATGTGGCGAGCGACTTCTACGACCTGGACGGCTTCCGCTCGGGCAAGGACGTTCTGCGCGACTTCGAAGCCGCGGAGGTCGGCGACGTGACCGGCCGTACGCTCCTCCACCTCCAGTGCCACATAGGCCTCGACACCCTGTGCTGGGCACGCCGCGGCGCCGCGCAGGTCGTCGGCCTGGACTTCTCGGAGCCGGCCGTCGAGACGGCACGCGGCCTCGCGGCAGACCTCGGACTCGGCCCGGACCGCGCGGCGTTCGTCGCCGCCGATGTCTACGACGCCGCCGAAGCCGTCCCCGACTCCTCGTACGACATCGTCTACACCGGCGTCGGTGCGCTGAACTGGCTGCCCGACATCATGCGCTGGGCGGAGACCGCCGCGTCCCTCATCGCACCCGGCGGGTTTCTCTATCTCGCCGAATTCCATCCGCTCACCGATGTCCTGGACGACGCGTCGGGCTCGCGGATCGTCCACGACTACTTCGCGCGAGACGCCTGGATCGACCAGACACCCGGTACCTACGCCGACTTCGACGCGCCCACCGTCCACAACCGCAGCGTCGAGTGGCAGCACCCGGTCGGCGAGGTCGTCTCCGCCCTCAGCGCCGCGGGCCTGCGACTGGAGTTCCTGCACGAGCACGACGTCTCGATGTTCCAGCGCTTCGGCGTCCTGACGCGGCACGAGGACGGCTACTACCGCTTCCCGGCCGACCGACCCCGCATACCGCTGATGTACTCGCTCAAGGCTTCGCGAACGTGATCACCCAGACCCGATTGTCAGTGGCCGGGTGCACACTCGCCGTATGAACCGATCGACCTCAGCGACCGAGCTGCACACAACAGTTGAGACGTACTGGTCCTCGGCCGAAGCCCGCGACTGGACGGGCTTCGCCGCGACGCTGGCCGAGGACGTGGTCTACGACCTGCCGCAGACCCGCGAGAAGATCCGCGGCAAGGAGGCGTGCGTCCGGTTCAACCGCGAGTATCCGGGCGACTGGCACGTGCGCATCCAGCGGATCGTGGCCGACTCCGACCAGGCCGTCACCTGGATCCACGTCACCGTGGGCCTGGAGGAGATGTACGCGGTCACCTTCTTCACCGGTGACGCGGAGGGCAGGGTCACGACCGTCACGGACTTCTGGCCCGAGGCGTACGAACCGCCGCCGGGCCGCGAGCACCTGGTCGAGCGCTACTGAGAGGCGGGCGTCGGCGCGGGCGTGGTGCGGCGTACGGCGACGGCCGCCGTGTAGCCGGGATCCGCCGACAGGTCGGCCAGCAACCATTCGGCGTTCACGGCCGGTTGGGCCCCGGCCCCGACATAGGTGAGGGCAAGGCCCTCGTTCAGGCCAACCCCCGTCGCTTTCAGCAGGGCCTCTTTACGGGTCCAGCAGCGGGCGAAGGCGACGGCGCGGCCCTCCGCGGGCAGCGCCGCGAGGTCTGCACGCTCCTTCTGGTGCAGCTGCGAGGCGACATCGGTGACGATTCCGGGGTCGTCGGGGACGCCTTCGACGTCGATGCCGACGGATGCCGTGGCGAGGGCGATCATCACCAGGCCACTGGTGTGCGAGAGCGAGAAGTGCACGGGGCTGCCGGGGACGACGGGCCGCCCGTGCGGGCCACCGCAGTGGGCGCACGGCTCGCGCGAGAGTGTCACCGCCTCGGGGGCCTGTCCCAGCCACTCACCCAGCAGCCGGCGCAGCATCACGTGCGCCACGGCGTAGGAGTCGCGGTCGGCGTCGCGCACGAAGGCGGCCAGGCGAGTGGACTCCTCGCTGTCGAGGATGTGCCGCTCGGCGAGGACGCCGGCGATGTGGTCGGAGACCCGGCCGGACCACAGCAGTTCCACGCCCGGCAGCGTCAGGGCCTGGCGGCTGATGGGGATGTCGGTCGGCATGCTGTGGTCCTCCGCTGTGGTTCGACGCCGTCACCATGATCAACGGGCCGGATGTTCCGCTGAATTGGCCGGCTCCAGAGTCGACCGTACGGGAACGGGAGTCGCCATGACCTTCGAGGACCCGGGAACCCCTGGGCGTCGGCTGCCGGACCATCCGGGTCCGGCCGTGCGTTCCGCGGGCCGCGGCGCTACGCCCCGGTCGCGTACGTCGGCTGAAGCGGCGGACGGACCCGGGGGCGCGCCAAGGGCCCGACCCGCGCCGTGTGTGTCGTCGAGGATCAGGCCCTTGAGCAGGTGAACAGGCCTACGCCGCTCAGATATTGACGCCGAAGTCCTGCGCGATGCCGCGCAGACCCGAGGCGTACCCCTGGCCGACCGCGCGGAACTTCCACTCCGCGGCATTGCGGTACAGCTCGCCGAAGACCATCGCGGTCTCGGTCGAGGCGTCCTCGCTCAGGTCGTAGCGCGCGAGCTCGGCGCCGCCGGCCTGGTTGACCACGCGGATGAAGGCGTTGCGCACCTGGCCGAAGGACTGCTGGCGGCTCTCGCCCTCGTGGATCGAGACCGGGAAGACGATCTTGTCGACCTCGGTCGGCACGCCCGCGAGGTTGACCTTGATCTGCTCGTCGTCGCCCTCGCCCTCACCCGTGAGGTTGTCACCGGTGTGCTCGACGGAGCCGTCCGGGCTCTTGAGGTTGTTGAAGAACACGAAGTGCTGGTCGGACACGACCTTGCCGTTGGCGTCGACCAGCAGGGCGCTGGCGTCGAGGTCGAAGTCCGTGCCGGTGGTGCTTCGTACGTCCCAGCCGAGGCCCACGACGACCGCGGTCAGTCCCGGGGCCTCCTTGGTCAGCGAGACATTGCCGCCCTTGGAAAGGCTGACACCCATGGAAATCCCCTGCGCAATCCGGCGCGGGCCGCGCCTCTTGACGATTCCTTTGCCCAAGGGGGCAACGAGCGGTCCCCCTCCCTGGTTCCCGTACACCCGATGTCATCGTCCGGATGGCCCTCACCACGCTTCGGTGCCCTCGGCCCGCTCCGCCCGGCGGGCAGCCCCCTTCCCGCTGCGGATCCTCAGTGCCAGCAGCGGGAAGACAAGGACGGACACCATGGCCGCGCCGACCAGCGCCGCCGCCTCGCCCGCCTTCAGTACGTCCTCGTCCAGCCCGATGGTGGTGATCGCGACCACGAGAGGCAGGCAGGTGGACCCGTAGAGCATGAGGGCCGCGCGGTCGCGGCGTACCAGGTCGCGGGGGGCGAGCGCGTACACCGGAGCTCCGCGCACCAGCAGGAACAGCAGCAGGAAGACCGGCAGGAGTGCCAGCGAGCGGCCACCTTCCAGCAGTGAGGAGAGGTCGAAGTCGATACCGGTGACGACGAAGAAGATCGGGACCAGGAAGCCGAAGCCCATCGCCTCGATCTTCCCGAGGATCTCCGCACTGCTCTCGGGCACCGAGCCCTGCAGGACGAGCCGGGTGAGGATGCCTGCCGCGAAGGCGCCCAGCAGGGTGTCGAGGCCGAAGGCGTTCGAGAGCGCCAGCATCGCGGCGAGCAGCAGCATGACGAAGCGGACTGCGAACTGACCGCTGCTGTGCAGGGTCCCGGCGACGATCCGGGAGAACCATGGCCGTCGCGGCCGCAGCGCCCAGAAGATCGCCGCCGCGGTGATGGCCGCGAAGACGACCAGTACGACGGCGGACTTCCCGGGGCTCCGGCCGCTCAGCAAGAGGCTGATGGCGATGATCGGGCCGAATTCACCGACCGCCCCGAAGGCCAGCATGACGGTTCCGAAGCGGCCCTGAAGGTCGCCGCTGTCGCGAAGGATCGGCAGGACGGTGCCCAGCGCGGTACTGGTGAGCGCCGTGCCGATGACGAAGCTCGTGCCCGTCTGCCCACCGGTGAGCGCGAACGCGATGCCCAGGCCGAGGGCGAGCGAGACCGCCCACGCCCAGGTCGCCCGGCGCAGGGTGTCGCCGCGCACGCTGCTGAAGTCGATCTCGTACCCGGCGAGGAAGATCAGCATGGACAGGCCCAGATTGGAGAGGGTGTCGATGAACTGGCTGTGGGAGGCCCAGCCCAGCGCGTCGGGTCCGACCGCGATGCCGAGCACGATCTCGAAGATCACCAGGGGAACGGGGGCCCAGCGGGCGGCACCGTAGGCGAGCAGGGGCGCGACGACGGCGATCGCCATGATCAGGATGAGTGTCCCGTGATGCGACATGGCTCGTATGTAGCACCAGCCCGGCCACGTCGGACGTACCTGTCAGGTGAGATCGTCGCGTCCCAGCCGCTCCCCGGCCCGCCTGCGCACCCGGCGCGTCACGGCGGTCGCGGCGGCGGTCAGGACGACGAAGCTGTACAGGATCTGAAACATGGTCACCAGTCGTGCGGTCTGGCTCTGCGGCACCACGTCCCCGTAGCCGACGGTCGCCAGCGTGACGACGGTGAAGTACAGGCCGTCGAGGCGTGTCTTGAGTCCCATGAAGGCGTTCGGGTCCTTGGCGAGTGCGTAGTACGTCCCCGAGAAGAGCAGGACCGCCAGGAACATCAGGACGGGAATGACGACGACGGGGTGAGTGCCCGCCTTGTCGTCGTACGCGTTCATGATCTGACGCAGCAGCAGGTACGTGACGATGGCGAGCCCCACAAAGAAGATCGTCCAGCTGAGCAGGGGGCGCTGCGGTCCGAACTTGTCGAGGGGGAGCAGGAAGTACGCGACGGTCGTGGCGACTACGAGACACAGGGGTGGCCCCACGACCCGTACCGGGCCAGGATCGGTTGTGCGGTGCACCACGTGAGCCTCCCGCCCGAGGTCGCGTCCCGCCGAAGCACGCCCCCACCACGATCGTCCGCCCCGGCGATCCGCCGCCACCCGACAGCGGCCGAACGGTGCGCCGGCGCCTGAGGGCCCTGCGCCCGAATCACCCGGACGGCCGTTCCCGAAAGGCGGCGGGGTGGGCCCGGGCCGACGCTCGAAGTCCCGGACGCGACCGGCGTAAGGGACCGACCAGAGGACCACGCCATGAGTCAGGACCAGCCGATAGGAACACCGACGTACAAGGGGCCGCAGCCAGGGGAACCGAACAGCCCGTGGGTGACCGGCGGTCTCGCATTCGCCGCCGTGCTGATGCTGTGCATCGGAGTGCTCGGCGTGCTCCAGGGCATCGCCGCGATCATCGACGACGATGTGTACGGCCGGGTCGGCAACTACGTCTACCGCATCAACCTGACCGGCTGGGGCTGGATCCACCTGATTATCGGCGCCTGCCTCGCGATCACCGCCGGGGGCCTGTTCAAGGCCGCCACCTGGGCGCGGGTGCTGGGTATCTTCCTGGCCTCGCTCAGCCTCATCGCCGAGTTCATGTTCCTGCCGTACTCGCCGATCTGGTCGGTGGTCATGATCGCGATCGACGTGTTCATCATCTGGGCGCTGGCGGTGTACCGCAGCGACGCGCCGAGCAGGGCCTGATCAGTCCGTCGCGCTCTACTTCCGCTCCCCTTCGAGGAGTTGGGAGACGACGAAGCCGAGAACCGAGCAGACGATGACCAGCGGCATCTGGTCGGCCGCGTCAGTGCCGAGCAGCAGGAAGGAGAGCACGGCGCTGGTGACCGGGAGACGGGTGACCACCGAGGTGGCGGTGGCGATCCCGAGCGCGAGCCCCGGCGCCGTACCGAGTCCCGGCAGCCCCGAGCAGGCGATTCCGACGGCGGCACCGAGCAGCACCGACGGGAAGATGGGGCCGCCGCGCAGGCTGCCCAGACAGACGCCCCAGGCGAGGCCCTTGAACAGGACCAGAGCGACCAGCGCGCCGATGGACCAGGCGTGGGGGTTTGCGGACAGGGTGCCCAAGGTCGCCTGGCCGGACAGGGCGGCCTCCTCCGGCGAGCGGTCGGTGACCAGGGCGTACGCGGAGATGCAGACGCCCACGGCCGCGGCACAGGCGATCGTGCGGACGGCGGTGCTCCGCCGCGTCCAGGCCGCCGTCAGATAGCCGAGGCGGTGCCCGGCGGTGAGGATCGCCGCGATCAGCACCGCCAAGGGAATCCCCCACAGGAAGTCCCCCGCGTCCGGGCTCGCGTCCGGCGGCACCTCGGGCAGGGTGAGTGCCCCGGTCGACAGCCCGGTCCACTGCCCGAAGCCGGTGAAGACCAGCGCCCCGACACCGCTGGCCAGCAGACAGGGCAGCAGCAGGAGCACCAGCTGCGGGCCGCCGAGCCCGGCGGCCTCGACCATCATCACGGCGGCCACCAGAGGGCCGCCGAGAATGGTGGAGATCGCGGTTGTGGAGCCGGCGGTGCCCAGTACGAGCACGGTCTTGGGGTCCGCATCCCTTTGCACCGCTCGCAGGATGAGCATGGCAAGGCCGCTGCCCACCGCCATCAGGGGAGCTTCCGGACCCAGTACCACGCCCAAAGGCAGCGTCGCCAGGGCGGCGAAGAGCACGCCCGGCAGTTCCTTCGGCCCGAGCGGCGGGCCGCCGATACCGTGGACGGGCACATGCCCGCCATGCCCCGGCGCGCGCGTGACGACGGGCGCGAGAAGCAGCCCGGCCAGCACCAGCGCGGGCAGGGGCCACCACCAGGGCGCCCGGTCGTATCCGGCCGCCTCCGGCAGGGACTGCCACACCCAGTGCTGCAGCTCGTGCTGGAGGCTCACGAAGTAGAAACAGGCGAGCGCGATGGGCACACCCAGGACGACGGAGAGCAGCAACAGGCGTACGTACCCGGGGCTGAACAGCGTCTGACGCAGCGCCAGCTGACCGGGACCGGGCCCTTGGCCCTCGGGCGCGGGGGGTGCGGACTGGCCTTGGGACGCGGGGACTGCGGACATGGAGGGTGCGCTCTCCTCGATCTCCGGCGGGCCAGGTGCGGCAGGTCGCCGACGCGGTTGTCGCGGCGGCAGGGTGGGCTCAGTCAACGCCGACGAGATCTAGGGCGCACTCCGGGGACGGCGGTGGGGTGACGGGTCTCCCGGTCACCTCCTGCGGCCCCCCGGCCTACACCGGCGTGTCCTTCGCTGGACCATTCGGAGCACCTTCCTGCTCTCCATGAGTGACTACTCGGAATGGTGCGCATGCACCCGCGTTGCCCGTGGAACGTTCGTCCCCGAAATGAGGCCGCTGCCGCTATCGCGGTGGAAAGGCATCTCGCTGATTCAGCATGCTTCCTGAAAGTCCATCAGGAACCGCCCGTGTGCAATGTTCGTGCTGGTGAAAGCTGAACGAAATGTCTCTCCGTCTGCCTGACCGGTGGACCTCGCGCTCGTGGAGAGGAAAACAGGAATGAAGAAGCTCGCTTGGGCTGCCAGGGGTTTTGCGGCAGTGTCCGGAGCCCTGCTCGTCGGCGTTCTCGCGGCCCCACCCGCGGCTGCGGACAGCGATTCAGGAGTTTCCTTCGCCCAGGAACTGTCCGACAGCATCGTGTCCAGCTTCAACGGCGGGTCCTACTGTGGACCGGTCGGCCGCGATGTCAGCTCCGCCGTCGTCGACTTCGGCGGCAGCGACCTGTTCGAGACGGAGTTCCGCGCGGCGACCGACCGTTGGGGGCACGCCTTCCTCAACGACAGCCGGAATCCGGGAGTCTGGATCAATCTCGCGCTGGTCGCCGGTGCTCCCAGTTGCACGGTGGACACCTCCCTGGCAGTTACCGAGTCGGATGACCCCGGCCACCTGTTCATCACCCTCCTGGCCGGCAACGGTGTGATCTACCGCGCCCAGTGCGACGTCGTCGTCGGAACGCCCTTCACCCCGGAGAACATTGCGGCAGCGTGTGGCGCCGGGTTCGCTGCTGTTCCGGGTACGCCCGTCTGACAGTCCCGAAGTCGGCTCAGCCGGCCGACGCGACAAGCCAGAAAAAGAGGATGGGAGCGGACCGGTCGCCAATTGGCGACCGGCCCCGCCCTGATCAAGCCGGCCGATTCGTCCGCCGTGACAACCTAGTCCCGGACGCCGACGGACGAAGTGACCGCCGTCGGCGTCACCACCGCGCTGAAGGCGCAGGCGCCGTTCTGCACGGCGGACACCCGCACAGGGCCGAGGGGTTCACCGGCGTCCGCGAGCGGCTCCGTGTGGATCCAGCAGGGTGCGTCGAGTTCGACGTACTGCGTGAAGACCACTTCCATGGCCGTGGCGATCACCGGCTGGGGGTAGGTCTGCGCGTGCACAGCCTGGCGGGCGGCTTCCAGCAGCAGCATTCCCGGGACGTGGTCGACGGCGTGGTCGAACAGAGCGGGGTGGGCGAGGTCGACGCGCAGCTGGTTGCGGGCCGGGGAGCTGGTGGGGGACAGGACGACGTCCGTGAGCCGGGCGCGGGCGACCCGGGCCGACGGCATCGGCGGCGCGAGCGGGACGGTACGGCGGACGGCCTTGTCGAGATCGGCGTACGAGCCGCGCAGGCGTGTGTACAGGGCGGGTGACAGATTGGCGAAGCCGGTCTCCACGGTGCCGAGGGGCCGGCCGTCGACGAACATCTCGACGTGCATGTTCAGCGAGGCCAGCCGGCCGCCCCGGCGGACGACATCCGAGCAGGTGACGCGTAGTTCGACCTCGGCGTCGGCTCCGGTGACCGCCAGGGCCGCGGGGTCGAGCTCGTAGCGGAAGCTGCTCCAGGTCTGGCGGTGGCCGAAGGGCGCATCGTAGGCGACGTGGCTGAGCAGAGGCACGCACTGTCGGACCGACTCCGCGACGAGCAGCGGATCGTGGAATCCACCGACAGGTCCGTAGAACGGGTGGGCGATCGGCCAGCGGGCGGTGATGCGGTGACGGTCCGGGCCGACGGGGTTCCACCCGGTCAGCAGGACTTCGGACTCCTCCGCCTTGTGCACGTACGCACGAGGAATCGCTGTGGCGAACGAGCTGTGTGTCGCTGGGTTCTGGATCGCGATGGACAAGTGGAAGTCCCCCTAGAGCAGGTTTGCCGTGCACGGTTGCGATGCGTGTAACAGACGTTCCTGAGGAGAAAATAAAGAGTGTTCGTTTTGTTTTGTGCCATGAATTGGCAAAGCGACCCTCAATGATTCACCAAGACGACCGATGTAAATGGTGAAACTCATGGATAGTTCGGGCAAGTGGAATGAGGGACTCCGAGGCAACTGGCAACCGGAGAAGGGGCCTAGTAACATACGGAACGTTCTTTTTCATTGGGAGGTGCGGTGACTCAGCAGCAGCCGAAGCAGGCGCGTGCGATCCAGACCCGCGAGTCGATTCTTCGAGCGGCAGCAGACGTCTTCGACGAGGTCGGCTTCGCCGGCGCAAGCATCAACCGCATCCTGAAGAAGGCCGGGGTCACCGCCGGGGCCCTCTACTTCCACTTCGCGTCGAAGGAGGACCTCGCCCGCGCGGTCATGAACGCCCAGCCCGAGTCGATCATCCCGTGGCTGAAGTCCGAGGGACTGCAGCGGCTGGTCGACATCACCATGGTGTGGGCGTACCAACTCCGGGCGGACCCGCTCCTGCGGGCGGGTGTGCGCCTCACCGGCGAGCAGGGCACCTTCGGCGTCAAGGACATCACTCCGTACCTGGAGTGGAGTCAGATCATGACCGAGTGTCTCGAAGTGGCCGCGGCCAAGGGTGAGTTGCAAGCCGGTGTCGAGCCCGCCGAACTCGCCGAGTTCGTGGTCGAGGCGTGCACGGGCATGCAGATGTACTCGTCGGTCGCCAGTGAGGCCCGGGCGGACCTCCCCGACCGCGCGGTGCGGATGTGGCAGCTGCTCCTGCCGGGCATCGCGGTCCCGGCCGTCATCGCCCGCACCGAAGTGAATCCGGGACGTGTGCAGTCGGTCATCCAGGCCGCCGGCGCGTCCCGGGGAACGGCAGCCGAAGCCGCCGGCAACGAAGTCTGACGGAACACCGACGCGGCCGACTGGGGCCGCGCGACGTGGGCCGCGGTGGCCCGCGGCACCAACAGGGGGTTCACATGGGTCATGGTCTCGCACACCTGCGCCTGGGCGCGGTCAACATCGACGGTGTCATGCTCAACGACACCTTCAGCCCGGTCATCCACCACTTCCTGGTGAGCCGGGGCTGCTCGTACACGGTCGAGCTGGAACGCAGCATCTTCTCCCAGCCTCGCGCGGTCGCCGGCCGGCTGCTCGCCGAGGCGGTCGGCTGCACCATGAGCGGCGAGGAGGCGCTCGACGCGTACTTCGAGGAGCGGGCCCGGTACGTGGCGACGCACCCGGTGCACGTCAACGAGGGTGCTCTCGAACTCGTTCTACGGCTACGGGAGTTGGGCCTGGCGACCGTCTGCTACGGCGGACTGGCCAAAGACCACTTCGACACGTTTCTCGGCGGGCACGCCGGACTGTTCGACGGGCCCGGCTACATCTGCACCGACGGCATTCGCCCCGGACTCCACGAGATCGCCACCGACCACTTCGGCCTTGAGCACGACCGGGTGCTGGTCATCGACGACGTGGCCAGGGTCGCGGAGGCAGCACGGCTGCTCGGTATGCCGTTCATCGGCCACCCCAGCCGTTTCGAGCACAGTTTCCAACGGCAGTTGATGGCGGAGGCCGGGGTCCGGTACCTGGTGGACTCGCTGCACGCCGTCGACGAGACGCTGCTGCGGACCGTCGACGCCCGGGCCGCGGTCGGCACGGTGTGGGCGGACTGAGCACTCAGCCGCAGGGGTCGTGGGATGCGCGTACTCCACGGCTGCACGGAAGCACTTCGGAAGCGACGAGCAAGGGGACTGCCAGGACATGAGCGGTGGGCGGAAGTTGCTGAGTGGCAAGGTGGCGATGATCACCGGTGCGTCCAGCGGGATCGGTGCGGCGGCGGCCCGGCTGTTCGCCGAGGAAGGGGCGGCGGTGGTGCTGATGGCCAGGAGGAAGGACCGGCTGGAGGAGCTCGTCGAGGAGATCCGCGGCTCGGGCGGGCAGGCGCTGGCGGTGGCCGGTGACGTGGTGTCCTCCGACGACGTCGAACGGGGCGTGTCGGCCGCGGTCGATACGTTCGGCAAGCTGGACGCGGCGTTCAACAACGCCGGTTTCGCCACCGCCGGTATCCCGCTCCACGAGATCGACGACAGGACGTACGAACAGACCGTCGACGTCAACCTGCGCGGGGTGTGGAACTGCCTGCGCCACCAGATACCGGCGATGCTCGCGTCCGGCACCGGCGGTTCCGTTGTGAACACCTCCAGCGTCGCCGGTACGAAGGCGACCGGGGCGTCCGCCGCCTACGTCGCGGCGAAGCACGCGGTGATCGGGCTGACCCGGGCGGCCGCGCTGGACTACGGCCGGCAGAGGCTGCGCTTCAACGCGCTCGTCGTGGGCAGCTCGAGGACGGAGATGATGGACGGCGTGCTCACCGCCCATCCGCAGCTGGAGCAGGTCTTCATGGCCGACTCCGTGCAGCGGAGGATCTCCGAGCCCGTGGAGGTGGCACAGGCTGCGGCCTGGCTGTGCAGCGACCGTGCCTCGTTCGTCACGGGCACGGCGATGGCGGTCGACGGCGGTTCGACCGCCGTGTAGTTGCACGGCAACCGTGGTCGTACGGCGGCCATCTCGCCTTACGACCGTGGTGTCACCCTGGTCTGACCGTGGCCCGTCGCTCCGCGTCCCGGCGTTGCGCTCACGTCACCCCGGGGCGCCTCGGTCGAGCCGGTGGTAGGCGTACGCAGCGGACACCAGGGCCATGTGGTGGTGCCAGCCGGGGTATGAGCGGCCTTCGAAGTCCAGCATGCCGAACTCCCCCAGGCGCCGTACCGTCGAGGCCGACGGGCCGACCAGGTCGAGCAGTTCGGCGGGACCGCGGTGCACGAGGTTGGTCAGCCAGACCCGAGGGGGCCGGGCGGCATCGCCGCGCGCCTCGGCGATCAGCCGGTAGCCGTGCCTGCCGCTGCGACCGCCCGCACCCGCCAGCCGGACCGGTCCGCTGAGCACCTGCACGGACCGGGCCCGGCCGAGGGCCGAGACGCCCGTGATCGTCCGGGTGCCGGATCCGCCCGGCGTCACCAGGCGCGAGGCGGGCAGCGGGGTGGCCGTGTTGCCGGGGTGCAAGGGCAGCACGGCGAGGGACGCGGGAACGGCGATCATGAAGTCGAGGCCCTGTCGGCTCAGCCCGGCGGCGAGCAGGCCGGTGTCACCGTGCTGGGGCAGTTCCACAACGACGGGTGCGGGAGCCAGGCCCGTGCGGGCGGCCAACGCCCCGGCCAGTTCGACGATGTGGGCCCAGGGCGGACGGTGGCGGACCGTCTCGGGAATCCGGGCCCGGCGCCGCAAGGCGTGGTCGTCGCACCAGCGCTCGTGCAGGTGCAGCCGCCAGTCGACCGGGATGCCCAGGGTGCCGGTCGACAGGAACATGCCCAGCCCGAGCTGGGCGTTGACGGAACGTCGGCCGGCCGGGTCCGGGTAGCGGTGCACGCCGACGGAGCAGAGTCCACGCTTGGGCAGCAGTACGGTGCCCACCGTCCATGCCCTGGGGGTCACGCGCCGCTCGGTCCAGCGGATCAGCCGCTCGTAGACCAGGTCCCACCGCCAGGGGCTGCAGTTGATGAACCGGTGCAGCGACTGGGCGGTGGCGGCGCAGGAGCCGCCGTGTGCGGGCAGGACCGCGGCCATCCCGTGCACCGACTTGCGGCCGGGTGCGGTGAGCAGCCCCTCCAGGCAGGCGTGAGCCCAGCGCCTCTGGTCCCGGCGCGGCAGATGACCGAAGAGCTCCTCCGTGAACAAGGCGAGCTCCCGGGTCGACGAGGCGAGTTCCGTCGAAGTCTCTGGACGAGTCGCTTCGTGGGTGGGTCTGATGGCGATCTCCCTCCGCGCACTGTGGACGCCTCCGGAGCAAGAAGAATACAGAACGATCGCTTTTCTTTGAGAGGATGCGGGTGACAACTTCGGCACGTCGCCGTTGTCCGGCAACGGCTGACGCCCTCAGGCTGACCGCAGGCCTGACCACACCTGCCGTCCGGCTCCCCCGCACGGGTAGCTCGGCCCAGACGAAGAGGAATGAGACAGATGGCTGTTCAGGAGAGGGCGGTGCGTACGCGCAGAGGACTCGTCCACGCCGCGGCGGTGGAGATCGACCAGGTGGGCTACGAGGGCGCCAGGCTGTCCAGGATCTGCAAGACGGCCGCCGTCTCGATGGGGGCCCTGACCTTTCACTTTCCCTCCAAGGACAGTCTGGCCGACGCGGTTCAGGAGGAGGGGTGGATGATCGCCCGGTCCCTGGTGGACGAGGTCATGGAGTCCCGGGAGCCGGAACTGCGGGCCGTGATCGAGCTGACGGTCGGACTCGCCGGGCTGCTGGAACGGAACGTCGTCGCACGCTCGGCCGCGCGACTGGCCAGGGAGCGGCCGGGCGAGCCGGACCGCTGGGCCGAGGCCTGGCTCCCGGCGGTGGAGCAGGTGCTGGAGCGGGCCCGTGAGGACGGCGGGCTGCGCTCGGTGGGGCGCCCGCAGACGGTGACCGCCATGGTTGCGTATCTGCTGGCCGGCGCCGAGTCGCAGATCCGGGGCATGATCCCGGCCCCCCGGGGAGACGTCGAAAGCGTCGCCGACCAGCTCGAACAGATCTGGCAGCTGGCCCTGGGCGGCGTCGCCGCCCAGCCGGCCTGAGACCTTCCCGCTCGTTCGGTTCTGGATCGGGGACCTTGGCGGTGTAGAAAAACATAGCGAACGTTCTGTATGGTTCTTCTGAGCCACCGGGAACGGGCATCGCCCTCCGGTGCGCACTGACAGGTGCACATCCATCAGAGGGACGGGGGAGTCCGTGAAGCTAGCGGTGGTTGGCGCCGGCGGTATCGGCGGCTACTTCGGTGGCCGCCTTGCAGCCGCCGGACACGACGTCCGATTCGTCGCCCGGGGGGCCCATCTCGAAGCCCTCCGGCACGACGGACTGACCGTGGAGGGGCCGACCGGAGGGTTCCACGTGGCCCCCGACCGCCTCAGGGCGACCGGGGACACCGGCGACATCGGAGCGGTGGACTTCGTCCTCCTCGGTGTCAAGACCTGGCAACTCCCGGATGCGTTAGGCATGTTGGCGCCGCTCGTCGGCCCCGGAACGGCGGTCGTGACCACCCAGAACGGCGTCCGGGCGCCGGCCGAGGTCGCCCAGGCGGTCGGCAAGGACGCGGTACTGCCGGGCAGCGCCAGGATCATCACGCAGCTCGAAGGGCCCGGGCACGTGCGCCACGTGGGCGGCCTCGGCTCACTGGCCTTCGGCGAGTGGGACAACCGGCCGTCGGACCGGGTCGAGCGCCTGCGCACGGCTCTGGCCGACGCGGGTGTCACGACCGACGAACCGCAGGACATCTGGGCCGAACTCTGGGCCAAGTTCCTGTTCGTGGTACCGCTCGGCGGCCTCGGCGCGATCACGGACGCGCCGATCGGCACGTTACGGACCCGGCCGGGCACCCGGCGGATGCTCGTGGCCGCGATGACCGAGATCCAGCACCTGGCCGAGGCGGCCGAGGTCAGGCTGCCGGACGACATCGTCGCCACGACGCTGGCCATAGTCGACCGACAACCCGGCGCCGGTACCACGTCGTTGCACCGCGACATGGCCGCGGGCAGACGGTCCGAACTCGACGCCTGGACGGGTTCGGTGGTGCGCCTGGGCGCCCGCCTCGGCACCCCGACCCCGGTGAACGGATTCCTGTACGACGTCCTCGGCCTGCGCGAAGCCCTCGCCGCCGAGCTGCGCGGCGAAGGAGACGCCCGATGACCTCCCCCACAAACCCCGCCGAGGTCACGGTCGACCTCGCCATCGTGGGAGCCGGACCCGCCGGGCTGTACGCCGCGTACTACGCCGGGTTCCGCGGACTGTCGACGGCTGTCGTCGACGCGCTGGACGAACCCGGCGGCCAGGTGTCCGCCATGTACCCCGAGAAACTGCTCTACGACGTGGCCGGCCACCCCGGCATCAAGGGCCGGGATCTGGTCGACAACCTGGTCCAGCAGGCCGCTCCGTTCGACACGGCCTATCTGCTCGGCCGCACGGCCGTCGGCCTGACGCCCCGCGACAAGGGCTGGGCGCTCGCCGCCGACGACGGCAGCAGGGTGGACGCCGGGGCCGTGGTGATCGCCGCGGGGCTCGGCAGGTTCGTCCCGCGCAAGCTGCCCTGCTCATTGCCGTACGAGGGCAGGGGCGTCGCCTACCACGTGCCGCGGCTGGAGGCGCACGCCGGGCGGGACGTGGTGATCGTGGGCGGCGGCGACAGCGCCGTGGACTGGGCGCTGGCGCTGGTGCCGATCGCCCGCAGCGTCACCCTCGTCCACCGGCGGGCCGCGTTCCGCGCCCACGAGTACAGCGTGCGGCAGTTGCACGCCGCCCCCGTGCGCGTCATCAGCGACGCCCAGGTCGTGGCCTGCCACGGCGGGGACCGGCTCGAACAGGTCGACGTCCGGTGCGGCGACGAGGTGCTGACCCTGTCCGCGCAGGCGCTCATCGCCGCGCTCGGGTTCACCTCGGGTCTCGGCCCCGTCGCCGAATGGGGGATCGATCTCGAACAGCGCAGGATCCGGGTCGACCAGTCCATGCGCACCAACCTTCCCCAGGTCTACGCGGTCGGCGACGGGTGCACGTATCCGGGTCGCGTACCGCTGATCACGGTCGGCTTCGGGGAAGCCGGTACCGCGGTCAACCATGGCGCCGTCGCCCTGCGGCCCGGCGAGCGGCTGGCGCCGGAGCACTCCTCCGACGCGTCCTACGGCAGAGCCACGGTTCCGGCCGCCCCGTTGGTGCGGTCGGTATCGGACCTCCCGGCCGCGGCTGCCGCGTAGCGCCCTGCGCAGCGTCGCCGCGGACACCGACGTAGAAGCCGGTGTGGAACCGGCGAACTGGTCGGCGCAGCTACGGCGTACCGGCCGGCACACAGTCCCGGCGGGCGCACCCGCACCACGCGCCCGCACCCACGGGCCACCACACCGGCCCGACGACCCTCATCCCGCGCACGCCGGGATGTCCGACATGCCCGGAGGGGGCTTTGACACCGATGCTCCTCAACAAACTCACCGTCATGCCGGAAGGCGTGGAAATCATGCTGCCGGCGGGCTCTCCGCTCACGGACATCGAATACGAGACGCCGGACCAGTTGATTCCCTTCGGCTGCCGATCGGGTGCCTGCGGGGCATGCGTCGTCGAAGTCCTCGACGGATTCGACTCGCTCGGGGAGGCGGACCCCGACGAAGCGGACTTTCTGGAGGACCTCGGCAAGGACGACGGCAATTACCGACTCGCCTGCCAGTGCCGCCTCCTGGATTCCGCGACCGTTCGCGTCTCGGAGCAGTGAATGAACGTGATCCGCGACATCGGCAGGCCCTCGAAGGAAGCCGACTACTTCGAGGTCGTCCTCACCCACCAGGACGCCCGAGCCCTGATGTCGATGACCGGCGCGGCGGCGCCGGTCCCCTGTTCGGCCGGTGTACGGCTGAACTCCTCCCCCTCGTAGGTTCCCTCTCTCCAGGAGTCCCTGTGGCAGTCATCAACCGGCAGCCTCTGTCCACCTCCCTGCCCGTCGTCGAGTTGTCCGACCCGCGCCAGTCCATGACCGCCCTTCCGGCGTTCCTCCAGTACCCGCTGACGATCTTCACCGGCAAGGCCCTGCCGGGGCAGGCATCGCCCGGCTGGACCCCGTCCTTCCACCTGGTCACGGCCACGGCGTCGATGGTCGCGGGGGTCCTGGTCAGCACGCTGGGACTCGCCGTCGGCGGGGCCTTCCTGCTGCTGCTCCTGCCCGGCTGGGCCATGACGCTCCACGGGATGCGCAACCTCCGGATGATGATCTACCACCAGTGCTCGCACCGGAACATGTACCGGCGTCGAGGGGCCGACCGGTTCATCGGCCATGCCATATCGAGCCTGCTGATCATCCAGAACTTCCAGCGCTACAGCCGCGAACACGTCAGCGACCACCACGCGCTGGACCACATGACCCTGAAGGACCCCACGGTCCAGGCCTTCCTGGTCAGCCTCGGGATGAGCCCGCGCATGAGCCGCCGCGAGATGTGGCGCCGGCTGCTGGGCAAGCTGGTCTCCCCGCGCTTCCACTTCGCCTTCGCCATCTCCCGCGTGCGGTCCTTCTGGCACGAGTCGGCGCGCAGCGAGAAGGTCTCCGCCCTCTCCCTGTACGGCACGGCCGTCACCGCCACCGTGCTGACCGGGACCTGGCAAGCCCTGCTCGTCGTCTGGTTCGTGCCGCTGGTCCCGCTCTTCCAGATCAGCAACACCCTGCGGCTGTGCGTGAAGCACACATTCCCGGAGCCTGGCGTCGAGGACCGGCGCAGCCGGGCGTACTTCGCATCGCTGACCAACGCCATCTTCATCGGCGACCGGGCCCCGTCGGCCGGACTGCCGGCCGGGCGCCGGGCCCTGGCCTGGACCCGCTGGACCCTGCGGCTGCTGTTCGTGCACGCCCCGTCCCGCTACCTCGTCCTGACCGGCGACACCGTGGTGCACGACTACCACCACCGTCAGCCGCGCAGCACGGACTGGTCCAACTACATCTTCGCCCGCCACCAGGACGCCACCGCCGGCGGTCCGAACCAGCCGCCGTACCACGAGGTCTGGGGCCTGGTCCCGGCGATCAGCTACGTCTTCGACTCGCTGGCCGCCGCCGACCCCGAGGAGTTCGACCTCGGCCGGCTGCAGTCGGTGAGCAAGCGCGAGCTGTTCGCCGCCTTCGACGACTGACCGCCCCGCCAGGCGACCGATACCCCGATCCCGATCCAGGAAGCTTCGATGCGCATCTTGCCCAGCCAGCACACAGCACGCCGTACGGTCATCCTCGGTGTGGCGGCCAGCGACAGCCACGCGGTCGCGAACCACCTCATCGCCTACTCGCTGCGCGGCCTCGGCTTCGACGTCGTCAACCTCGGCACCTGCACCCCCGTCGAGGAGTTCGCCGAGGCGTGCGAGCAGCACCCCGACGCCGAGGCCGTCGTGATCGGCAGTCTCAACGGCCACGTCCACGAGGACCTGCGGGATCTGGACCAGGCCAAGCGGTCCGGCCGGATCACCTGCCCGGTCATCGTCGGCGGCAATCTCTCCGTCGGCAGCCACAAGGACTCCTCGGCCCACGACCGCCTCTACGCCGCGGGCGTGGACCACATCCTGTCCGACCCCTCCGAACTGCCCGCCCTACTCGACGAACTGTGCGACTCCCGCGGCCGTTCCCTGCTCTCCGGCCTGTCGGCGTCATGAGCGTTACCTCCCCGACGCGGATCGGCCACGGCACGCGGTCCTTCAAGGGCCTCCTGGCCTGCCCGAGCGCCCTGCCCACACCGGCCGAGTCGGCCGCGTACATCGCCGCGCTCGGCAAGGCCACCGCCGCCGAGGTGCTGCAGGAGTGCAAGGACAACGGCAGGGTGGCCATCCAGCCGCGCTGCGGTGTCGGCGGGCACGAGGAGATGAAGCAGCTCCTCGCCGCTCTGGAGGCCGAGGCCCGGCCCGACATCCTGACGCTCACCATCGACTCCCACACCCGTCTCAAGCGGTTCGGGGAGGCGCGGCGCACGCTCAACCTGCGTCCCGCCGACCTGAACGGCTATCCACTGGTCGCACATGGCTGGCAGCGCGGCCGGGAACTCAACGAACTCGTCGACGCACCACTGGAGATCCGGCACGGCTCGCCGGACGCCCGGATCCTCTTCGACGTCTCCGTCGCCTCCGGCATCACCTCGTTCGAGGGCGGTGGCATCTCGTACAACCTGCCGTACTCCAAGGCCGTACCCCTCGCCGAGTCCCTCGGCGCCTGGCAGGACGTGGACCGGGCCTGCGGCGAGCTGGCCGAGCACGGCGTGATCATCGACCGGGAGCTGTTCGGCACCCTGACCGCGGTGCTCGTACCGCCCTCCATCAGCCTCGCCGTCAGCGTCCTGGAGGCGGTACTCGCTGCCCGGGCCGGAGTGCGCTGCATCTCCGTGGCCTACCCGCAAGGCGGCCACCTCGTCCAGGACGTCGCCGCCCTGCGCAGCATCCCGGTGCTCGCCGAGCGCTACCTCCCGGCCGGCATCCAGGTCCACGCCGTGCTGCACGAGTTCATGGGCGTCTTCCCGCGCGAGCGCGGCAACGCCGAGGACCTCATCTTCTACGGGGCGCTCGTGGCCCGCCTCGGCGGCGCCTCCAAGCTGATCACCAAGACCTACCAGGAGGCGTTCGGCATCCCCGACACCGCGGCGAACCTGGCCGGTCTGCGGCTCGCGGACCGGGCCAACTCGCCGCTGCTGGACTTCCTCTCGGCCGACGACGGCCAGGTCGCCACGGAGATGGAGTGGATACTCGCCGAGGTCGCCGACCTCGTCGAGCCGCTGCTGGATCGCCCCGACCTGATCGAGGCGATCGTCGAGGCCTTCGCCGAGGGGCGGCTGGACATACCGTTCAGCGCCAGCCGGTACGCCCGCTCCGACGTCATCCCGCGGCGCGACGCCACCGGCGCCATCCGCTACCTGTCCGCCGGCGAACTGCCTTTCGGAACGGACCGGCTGCGTCGAAACGAGGAACTCCTGCACGCCGTGGACGGCACCGACCCGAGCCTCGACACCCTGATGTCCGGACTCACCAACGACATCGACTACTTCCGCCGGCTCTTCGGCGAACCCGAGCCGCAGTCCACCGTCCGGCGGGCCCCGCGTCCCCGGCCCGCGACAGCCCATCCCCCCACCGCACCCATCGAATCGAGGAACTGATGCGCGCCCTCCACGTCAGCCGGCCCGGCGGCCCCGAGCACCTCACCGTCACCGACCTGCCCGAACCCGAGGCGGGAGCCGGCCAGGTCGTCGTCCGTAACGAGGCCGTCGGCCTCAACTTCATCGACGTCTACTACCGCAACGGCACCTACCCCACGGCGTACCCGTTCGTCCCCGGCCAGGAGGGCGCGGGGGTCGTCACCGCCGTGGGTGAGGGCGTCGAGGACTTCGCACCGGGCGACCGCGTCGCGTACGCCACCCAGCTCGGCGCCTACGCCGAATACACCGCCGTCCCGGCCGCCAAGCTGGTGCCCGTCCCCGACGGCGTCGCCCTGACCGACGCGGCCGCGGTACTGCTCCAGGGACTCGCCGCGCACTACCTGAGCCACACCACGCATCCTGTGGCGCCCGGCGAGACCGTCGTGGTGCTCGCCGCGGCCGGCGGCCTCGGACAGCTCCTGGTGCAGCTGGCCGCGCACCGCGGAGCGAACGTCGTCGCCGTCGCCTCCAGCGAGGAGAAGCGGCAGACGGCACTCGCCGCGGGTGCCCACCACGCCCTTCCGTACGAGGAGTTCGACACCGGAGTCCGTGACCTCACCGGCGGCGAGGGCGCGCACGCGGTCTTCGACTCGGTGGGCGCGGCGACGTTCGCGGCCAGCGTCAGGTCCCTGCGCCGCCGCGGCACGCTCGCCGTCTGCGGACTGTCCAGCGGCCCCGTCCCGCCGTTCGACGTGGAGCTGCTGCGCACCGCCGGGTCCCTGTACTTGACCCGGCCCACACTGGCCGACCACGTCCCGGACGCCGCGTCGCTGCGGAGCGCGGCGTCCGACCTCTTCGGGTACGTCGCCGCCGGTGTCGTGCGCCCCGACGTGCTCGCCCGGCTGCAACTGGCCGAAGCGGCACGCGCGCACGCGCTCCTGGAGAGCCGGGCCACCACCGGCAAGGTCCTGCTCACACCGTGACACCGCCCCCGGAACACAGGACAAGGCAAGGAAGGACGACGGCATGAGCGTCGACGTGAGCGCCAACGCGACCACCGTGACGACCGCGACCGCACCGGTTAAGGCGGTGGCACCGGCCGGTGACACCGCCCGCCGGGGCATCGGCGTGGTCCCGGCACCGCTGCTGATGCTGATCGGGATGGTGAGCACCCAGCTGGGCGCGGCCTTCGCCAAGCAGCTGTTCGGCACGGTGGGCCCCGCCGCCATGACCGTGATGAGGCTCGGCTTCGCCGCGGTCGTGCTCCTGTTGTGGTGGCGCCCCTCGCTGCGCCTGGACCGGCGCACTGCGGGCACGGTGGCCGTCCTCGGGATCGCCATCGCCGGCATGAACATGTGCTTCTACCTGGCCATGGCCCGGATGCCCGTCGGTATCGCCCTCACCGTCGGCATGGCGGGCCCGCTCACCGTCGCCGCCCTGGCGTCGCGCCGGGCCCGGGACCGGCTGTGGGCCGTGCTCGCGGGCTGCGGCATCGCGCTGCTCGGCTGGCAGGGCGGCGCGGCCGGTGTCACCGGACTGCTGATCGCCCTGCTGTGTGCCGTTTTCTGGGGCTCCTACGTGCCGCTGTCCGCCCGGGTCGGGGCGCTGCTGCCCGGCGGGGGCGGGCTGGCGCTCGCGATGGCCGTCGGTACGGTGTGCGCCCTGCCGATGGGGCTCGCCGAGGGCGGCTCCGCGCTCGCCCGTCCTGAGGTGCTGGCCTTCGGCTTCGGCGTCGCGATGCTGTCGTCGCTCGTTCCGTACACCTGCGAGATGGAGACGCTGCGCCGGGTGTCCGCCCTCGTCTTCGGGGTGCTGCTGAGCCTGGAACCGGCGATCGGCGCGCTCGTCGCCCTCCTCGTCCTGCACGAGACCATCTCGCTGCCCCAGGCGCTGGGTCTCGCGGCGGTGGTCGTCGCGTCGATCGGCGTGATCCGCGGGGCGCGTTCGGCTACCGAGGACCTGGTCACCACCTGACCGGAGCTCCCTGCTCCCTGACCTCGCCACCACCTCCCCCACCTCATGAGACCAAGGACCGCAACAGTGATCGACACAGGCAGAAACGCAGCTCTGGCCGGCCGCCCGGAGGGACTCGAGCAGCTGAGGGAACTGGTGGAGTCCGCGTTCGGCGCGCTCCACGACGCCTCGCTCAAGCGCGGGGGCCCGGTCGCGCCCGGCGGTCCCCAGGCGGCGGTCGCCGCGGTACGGCGAATACTGGACGGGGACGACTTCCTCGCCGACCGGCCCAGCGCCCGGCGGGTGACCGACCTCTTCGACGCGTACGCGCACTGGGCGGCCGACCTCACTCATCCGTCCGCCGTGTCCCGCATGCAGTGCGCCCCCACGGCGGCGGCGGCCGCCGCCGAACTGCTCGCCGCAGTCCTGAACCAGTCGCTGCACTCCTGGGAGAGCGGTCCCTTCGCGCTGGAGCTGGAACGACGGCTGATCGGCGAGATGGCTTCCTGGGTCGGCTTCGGCGAGCAGGCCTCGGGAACCCTGACCCCGGGCGGCAGCATCTCCAACCTGATGGGCCTGCTGCTCAGCCGCGACCACGCGCTGCGGAGCGTGGGCGGACACGGCCCCGGCGAAGTGTCGCAGTCGGGCCTGCTCGGCCTGGGGGTGCGGCCGCTGATCCTGTGCTCGGCCGCCGCCCACTTCTCCATCGCCCGCGCCGCCGGCTTCCTCGGCCTCGGCAGGGACTCCGTGATCATCGTGCCGGTGGACGACCGGGGCCGGATGATCCCGCACGAGGCACGACGCATACTCGACGGCCTCGCCCCCGACGAGGTCCCGGTGGCCCTCGTCGCGACAGCCGGTACGACCGACCACGGATCCTTCGACCCGCTGCCCGAGCTGGCCGCGATCGCCGCCGACCGCGGCATCTGGCTGCACGTGGACGCGGCCTACGGCATCGGGGCGCTGTTCTCCCCGACGCTCGCCCCGCTCCTCGACGGCCTGGACCGTGCCGACTCGATCGCCTTCGACCTGCACAAGTTCGGCTGGACCCCGGCCTCTTCGAGCGTCCTGCTGGTGCGCGACGAGCAGCACCTCCGGTGCCTGAGCCAGCAGGCCGTCTACCTCAACCCCACCGACGACGAGGCCGCCGGCTTCACCGCCCTGCTCGGCACCTCGATGCAGACCACCCGCCGCTCGGACGCCTTCAAGATCGCAGCCTCGCTCCTGACGCTCGGCCGTGAGGGCATGGGCGCCTGGGTGGACGCCTGCCACGGCCAGGCCCGGTATGCCGCGGCCCGGATCGCGGCCGGGACCGACCTCGACCTGGTGGCGGAGCCGCTGCTCAGCACGGTGATCTTCCGCTGCCGGCCCCCCGCCGGGGCAGCGCCGGCCGCCGACGCGAGCGCTTGGAACAGCGTCTGGAACGCCGCCGTCCGGCGGAAGTTGATGGCCGACGGACGTGCGCTGCTGGCCCGGACGAAGGTTCCCGGCCCGGACGGCGAGCCCCAGGTCCATCTCAAGCTCGTCTTCCTCAACCCGACCACGACCGAGGACGACATCGACGGCCTGCTCGCGGACATCGCGGCCGTCGCCCGGGAGCTGGCCACCACCGCCCCGGGCGCCGACGGCGTCGGGAGCGGGCACAGCGACTGACCGAGCAGCCGGCGCGACTTCAACCCCGGAGGACCACGTGGACATCCGCCAGCTCACGACATTTCAGATGGCAGCCACACTGCTCAGCTTCAGCCGGGCGGCAGCGGAGCTCAACTACGCCCAGTCCAGCGTCACCGGCCAGATCAGGGGCCTGGAGAACTCCCTGGGCGTCGAGCTGTTCGAACGGCTCTCGGGCCGCAGCGTCCGGCTCACCCAGGCCGGGCAGCGGTTCCTGCCGTACGCCGAGCAGTTGCTGCACCTGGCCGACGAGGCCCGCAACGCCACGAAGGGCGGCACCGAGCCGTCGGGCCGGCTGCTCGTCGGCACCATGGAGAGCATCGCCACGTACCACATGCCACCCCTGCTGGAGTTCTTCCACCACCGCTATCCGGGACTCCAGGTCGTGCTGCGCCCCGGCGCCGGCGCGGAGACCGTGCAGGCGCTGCGGCAAGGGAGCCTCGACCTCGGGCTGCTGACGGACGTCGAGACCGGGCACGCCGGCACGGACGGCGTCGTACTGCGCTCCGAGCCCGTGGTCGCCGTGGCCGCGCCCGGTCATGCTCCGGCCGGGCGCCGGCTGGTGACGGCGGACCAGTTGCGCGACGTGCGCGTCCTCGCGCCCGAGGCCGGGCCGGGCTACCGCAGGCTGCTGGAACGGGAGTTGTGGGGCGGTCGGGGACCGACCCCGCTGCTGGAGTCCGGGACCGTGGAGTCCGCGAAGCGCTGGGCGGCGTCGGGCCTCGGGATCGCCCTGCTGCCCGCCGTGGCGGTGGAGGAGGGCATCGACGAGGGCACCCTCGTGCCACTGGCGTGGTGGCCGCCCTGCGAGGTCCACACCCAGCTTGTGTGGCGTCGGGGCACGCGACTGACCAGGGAGATGCGCCTGTTCATCGACAAGGTCAGCGAATTCATGGCCGAGGAAAGCGACCAAATCGCCGCCTGAATTCCGGGAACGGAAATCGCGAGAAGCCATCGGGATGTCCGAATTCCGTGAATTCCGGAGCCGATCGGGAATCCATTGACCGACCCCGGCGCCGATGATGAAATTGATCCATCAACACAGACCGCCGGAAAAGCGAAAGCCGGGAGGAACGGCCCGGATTCCGCCCGGCGGAAACCGTGAAAGAGACGACCGAGAACCCCGAACAAGGAGATCGCCATGACCGCGAACACCACCGTCACCTCCCCCGCCCAGACGATGCTCACCGGCCTGTACGCGAGCGGCGCCCAGTTCGACGCCGACTGGAGCACGGTCGACGACGTGACGCTGGGCAAGCTCCGCGAGGCCGCCGCCTCCGGTGACGAGGCCCTGCAGAGCCTGCTGACGACCCTCGCGTTCAACAAGTTCGAGGGCGGCGACCAGGCGTCCCGCCTCTCCGCCTCGCTGGCCGGCATCAAGCAGGCGGCCGTCGCGGAGGTCTTCGAGGAGCTGCCCACCACCTCCATCGCCGACCTGCGCGCCGCGGCCGAGGCGGCCGGCTACGAGGTCGAGATCCTCGGCTGAGGCAGGGGCTCTGGCACGGGGCGGGCGCCGTAACCCGCCCGCCCCTGCCCTCCCGGCCGCAAATTCAGGAAAGGAAGGACAATAATGAACGAGTCGTTCGCCATCGAGGGACTGGGCTGGCGCGAGAACTGGCAGATCGAGAACGGGAACGATTCCTACGTCGTCCCCTTTCCCACCCTGCGGCCCGCGACCCTGGTTTTTCACGGTGAGACGGAATTCAGCTACGGACATTACGGGATTCACCTCGGCCAGGCCGACTGGCTGACCTTCATGGGTCCCAGCACCCGCACGATCACCGGCTATTTCATCGACTGCCGCGAGGGTTCACCCACCGCCGGCGTGCGCGAGATGCACACCTGGTCCCCGACCTCCGCCCGCGCGTTGTACATCCCGCCGGGTGTGGCCCACACCTTCGACGGCCTGGAGTTCGTGAACTCCGTCAACTCCTACGAACTCTTCCTCCCGGACCCCAAGGAATGGGTACACGGCACCCTGGACTGGCAGCCGGACGCCGACATCATCAACCTGCCGCTGAACGTGTCCGACGAGGACCTCCCGCTGTACAGGCCCAACACCCACCCGGCCGGCGAACTCTGGTACGACATGGTGGCGGCGCAGCAGCGGGCGATGATCCCGAAGATCGCGTACGAGTACCCGGTCACCCGCGACGTCAAGCTCGCCGACGGCACGACCCGTCGGGTCGAGCTGCGCAGGCCGCTCCCCGCGGACGGCAAGAAGAACTGGGAGCCCTTCGACGGGGTGTTCGGCGTCGGATGGGTACGGCACCCGGTGATCCGCAGCGGACCCGAATCGGGCTTCTCAGCCCTCCTCGACCGCCACCCGCTCTACTTCATCGACCACGGCGAGACCCGCTACACCCACGATGCGTACGGCATCCACCTCGGCCAGGAGGACCGGCTGACCTTCGTCGGCCCGCGCGACCAGGAGGTGACGATCAACCTGATCGACACCCGGGTCGACTCGCCCACCTACGGCGCCGACGTCGCGTTCACCTTCACCCCCGACCCCGAGCGGTACCTGCTCCTGCCGCCGGGTGTCGGCCACGCCTTCGAGCACCTGGAGAACGTCTACACGATCAACCGGCCCCGCACGCTGCTCCCCGAGGACGGCAGCGAGTACCTGCCCGGCAACGACGTCATCGACTGGAATGTCGACCGCCGTCCGATCCCCGCGCTGCGCGCCAACACGGTGCCCGCCGGCCAGGAGTACTACGAGGCACGCGTCGCGGACCAGAAGGAGCTCCGGGCGATGCCCATCACACACTCGACACCGTCCGTGATGATGATCACCGGCGAGGGCGGAAAGGATATCCGGATCGCGCTCAGGAGGAAGATCCCGACGACTTCCTGACGCCCACCCCGCAACCCGCTCCCGTCCCCCGCCCCCTGAACCCCTTCCCCACTCCCGCCGTGGGTGCGGCCACCACGATTCGGTGGCAGCACCCACGGCCTCAGCCGTGTCGACGCCGGCCGCTCCGGCATGCCCAACCCACCGAACATCTCACACAGTTGGGAATCCCCATGTTGTCCCTGACCAAGCCCCTGGCGCCCTTGCGGCACCGGAACTACCGCTTACTCTTCGCCTCCTACCTCATCAGCATGCTGGGGGACGGGGTCTGGATGGTCGCCCTGCCATGGGTCGCCATCGAGCTGGGGGCCGACAACTCGGGTCTGTCCATGGTCGTCGGCGCCGAGGCGGTGGGCCTGATCTCCTGCGTCCTGATCGGTGGAGCCCTCGCCGACCGCTA
Source organism: Streptomyces sp. NBC_00885 (assembly GCF_045207475.1). Taxonomy (NCBI): domain Bacteria; kingdom Bacillati; phylum Actinomycetota; class Actinomycetes; order Kitasatosporales; family Streptomycetaceae; genus Streptomyces; species Streptomyces sp. NBC_00885. The sequence continues at coordinate 3,891,527 of NZ_CP108796.1, read as the reverse complement.
CCCGCGCAAGCACGTCATCGGCTGGTCGTTCGCGGCCGCCTTCGCCGCGCTCGCAACGCTCGCCGTCATCCACGTGTCCGGGCAACTGGAGATCTGGCAGCTGGTCGGAGCCGCGTTCGTGCTCGGCGCCGCCGCGGCCATCAGCGGACCGGCGGCCGACGCCTTCACCCCCGACCTCGTCCCCGAGGACGACCTGCACGCCGCCAACGCCCTGGAGTCCATAGTCCGTTCGCTCGCCGTCCGCATGGTCGGGCCCGGCATCGGCGGCCTGCTCATCGCACTGGTCGACTCCTTCGCCATCATCGCCCTCAACGCCGTGAGCTTCGCCGTGGCCGCACTGTGCGCAGCCGCGATCAACTCGCGGACCGTCGCAGGGGCCCAGGGCAGCGGGGGCGACGGCGAGGCCGAGCCGGAGGGTGAGCCCGTCCCGTACCGTCAGGCCCTGCGCTACCTCTTCGGGGAGCGCTGGCTGTGGGTGCTGATCGTGTGGTCCGGCGTGGTCCTGCTGCTCCAGTCCGGCCCGCGCCAGGTGCTGCTGCCGTTCCTGATCCACAACGACCTCGGCGGGGACGCACGCGACTACGGCCTGCTCATCGCCGTCACCGGCATCGCGGCCGTGGTGAGCTCCTTCCTCCTCGCCTCGCGCAAGCCGCCCCGCGACTACCCCCGCCGGATGCTCCTCGCATGGACGGCCGGCGCCGCCCCGCTGGCCCTGATGGTCTTCGCCCCGTCCTTCTGGCTGCTGCTGCCGCTGGGCGCGGTGTACGGCTTCTTCTCGACGGCGGGCAACGTCTACTGGTCGACGCTCGTGCAGACCTCGGTGCCTAGCTCGGTCCGGGGCCGGGTCATCAGCATCGACTGGCTGGGTTCCCTGGCCCTGGTCCCCGTCTCGGCGGCCCTCGCCGGCATCGGCTCCAGCCGTGAGTTCATGATCTGGCTCTTTGTCCTGGGCGGCACCCTGCCCGTCCTGCTGACCCTGGTCACGCTGCGCTGGGTGGACCTGCGAGGGCTGGGGGCGAAGGGAGCGCAGCAGCCCGAGACGCAGCAGACCCCTGAGCACTCGGAGCCGGTCGTCCCGGCCTGACCGCCCGCGCCCGAGCAGCGGGCCGGCACTGGGATGCGATTCAGGACATCACCGCACGGATGAGGAATCGGCTCATGGATGAACTGACCGAGCAGTGGGAGGAGTCGGTGGAGGCGCGGTTGGCCATGCATCCTCGGTCCCCGGTGCGTGCGCTCGATGCCTTGCTGAGAGCGCGCCAGGGGTGACGCTCGGGGAGTGGATTTCCTTGATCCACTCCCCGTTCACTCCCCAGAGGCCCCGAGGAACGAGTCAGGGCCGGTTTCCCGTGAAGGAAAACCGGCCCTGACCTGTTGCTCAAGCTGTCGGGGTGGCGGGATTTGAACCCACGACCTCTTCGTCCCGAATAAGGTCACGGCAAGATCGAGACCTGATCCGAAAGCTAGTTGTGCAGGTCAGAGCGTTGGTGCGCGTTGGTACGGCGAGGTCGCCGCGAGACGGCGGGAGAAGATCTTCTCCCGGATTTCTCCCAGCCTCAGAGTCTCTCTATCCAGGGGCGATTGGGCAGAAGGGAGACCCCCCGTGTCCTGCCTCTGGCAGCGGGTAGCGGTAGGCAGTCGCAACAAGCTCCTCCCGTGCTGGTGCCCAGTCGTTCCACGTACGCCAACGTCCCCCATGGCAGTGGAGATCGTCACCAAGTTCGATTTGATCTATCACTACCAGGCAGGTGGGGATACCTTCCGCGTGGCGCACCTCCCCTTCGGTCAGGTCGATAGCCTCGCGGGTGGTGGTGCTCCCCTTCACCTCTACGTGAACCTCGGTCCCGTTCTTGCGCGCGGTGACGTCCCACGGCGAGTGATCACCCACGTCCTCAACCTCGTAGCCCAGTGAGCGGTAGTGGCTGAGCACGAGATCCATCGCATACCGTTCGACGGCCTGCCGCCGGTTCGCATCGCGCTGCCGGCCGTAACCGGTGGACCTGCGCGGCTTGGGCAGCGAAGTGGGCGGCAGGTCGGCTGCTTCCGGCTCGTGGGGCTCAGAGATAGCGGTCTGGCGCAACTCCCGCAGTTCGGGCAGCTCTTCGACTAATTCTCGTGGGAGCTTGGTCAGGTAGCCCTGTGCAGCACGAAGAGGCCGTGCATCCGACAGCGCGAAGGGGAAGTAGAGCGGGCCTGCGACTGCTTCTGTGAGGCGATCCCGCAGAGCTCGGATTGTCGGCTCGACCTCACGGAGGCGCGTCTGAGTGACGGGGCGCTGCAACCTTCGGTACCCGCCGAGAGGAGCTTCCCAAGCGGGCTCTGGACCGGACGCGCTCCGCTGGCGACCGTAGGTCCCCCGACTCTGCCAGGTGATTGTGGACGCAAACGGTTCACGCCGAACGTGGGAGTACCCCACCACGCCAGGACCGTGGTTCTTGTCCCAGTGCAAAACGAGATCACCGGGCCGTACCTCGCGTACGAGCGCATAGGACCAGTACTCCTCACCCCGATCGTTGGCTTGGGGCGCGAGCAGGTTGGTACCAATGTCCTCGCGGTTCGTGATCTCCAGCCAATACCGCTCGTTCGGGTCGTGTCTCCACCACTTGTTTATGGCCATGGTCCCCCTGACTCTCAACATCGGGCCTTCGATGATTCTGTCAGGCCAGGTGGAATCCAGTGGTTCGGACGCGGTCCTCTCTTTAGAGCGGCCGGGCAAGCGACATCTGCTTCCCGAACGCGATTTTCCGTCTCGTGATCGGGCGTTGGTGCTGGCGTAATCCAACTCGCCTCAGTAACGCTCTACATGCGGACAGAGATCGCGCTGTGTGTACCCGCCGGTCACGCCGGCACTCACCGAATTCCAGAAGGCTTGCGCGTCGGTGAGGTGCCCGCCGAGGGTGTGCCACGCCATCTGCGGAAAGTCGGTCCGTAGTGCGGCCAGGCCCGCTTTGGCGAGTCCACAGCCCTGGTACTCCGGGTCGGTGTGCGGTTCCTCGACCCAAGCAAGCTTGCAGCGGCGGCAGACCTTGTAGTCGACGCCGAACACGACCTCGCTGTGCAGGTTGGCGGCACGCTGCCGCCAGCCAGTACGGGTGGGCGAAATCGTGTCCTGCCATGGGGTAGTCAGTTGGGGCGGATTGGGCCAGCCCTTGCTCTGACCGAGTCGCCCTCGGCAGATGCGGCGCAGTCTCCGGCGTAACGGCTCGAGTCCGTAGGCGCGCCCTAACTCGCGGGTTTGCTCGGCGAGTCGCTGTGCTGCTTGCTGGTTCTCGTCAATGGCCATGGCGTGCATGGTGCCCATGTCCGCCGCGCTGCACGCCTCGCTTCGGATGGCACGACACGTGCCCTAACTGACCTCTACACATTACGAGTTGTCCGATCTTGATTCGGGGGCATCCGTGAACGTCCACTAATGGCGCTCCGTGCCTGTTCAGAAGGGGTGCCGGACACCAGTGGGCGGCAGCGGATAGTCGCGGAACCAGCGGCAATCGAGACCACAACAGAGACCACGACCAACAGAGACCACGACCGCCCGACACTCGCGCCCGCGGGCGCGATCAGGACGTCACCGACTCCGGCCAGGGGCCGGGTCGGCCGTTCCCTCTTGTTCGATGGCAGAGGCCACGGCCCACAACGTCCGACGCAGCCAAGTCCCTGCCCGTGGCATTGCGTCTGCCATCGCCCGCCGTGGCATCAGGCCGGGACCGCGAAAGGCTTGACAGGATCCACTTAGCTGGGCAGCGCAGGGATTTTCGTCGGTTTGATCGCGACGGGCTTACCCTTCGGCGCGCTCCTTTCGCTCTTGCGATTCGATTTGCCTATCCACCTGTTTTGTTATCCGATCCCTCGCTCGCTGAGATATGTCCGGCGTATCGATGTTGATCTTGTGCCAATCGTCTTGGACTGTCTCCAACGTGTCGACGGATGGGGATTGTTTCGTGAGCTCGATGTCAACACGATGTACGAGTTGGGACAGCGCCAGGGAAGCCTGTCGGTGGCGCGCGGCCAACTCTGGGTATTTAAGGAGCGCTTGGAGAGCCGATAGAACCGCTACCATGCCGGTCAGTACACCCGCTGCGACCTTCCAGCCCGTTGCCGGGGAGGCCGCCAGCGAAGCGAAGATCGCCGTGCCGACGACGGTCGAGATGATGAGGGTTCCGACGGATAGGTAGCGGCCGCGCTTTCCAAACGTCGCCGCTGCATCTTGATGAAACAAGTGACTCATGCGCATTTCATGACACCATGCGTCGAGTCGCTTGTGGGTCTTATCGGCATCCAAGGGGGCCCGTTGCAGGTGGTCTAGCTTGTCAGTCATGAGATCACCACCGCAGTACTGTTATTCGCAGCTGCGCGTTGTACCCCGAGGAGACCCATACGAGGAGTCCCCAACGCGTTGGTACATCCCAGTGTCTCGCCAACGAAGTCGTTACGCATCCTGGGATACATGACAACTCAACCAACTGGCCTTCACGTTGGTGTTCATCCACTTCTGGCCCGTCTACACCGACACCGCCATCTCGATAGACGAGTGGCGGTCGCGCACGGTGTGACGCGGTACGTGGGTCTAGCTGGGCAGATTTCCCATGAGTGATCCGATCACATTCCGGAGGTGTCCACCGAGGGTCTAGAAGCACCTTGCACCGCTTGTCAGCGAAGGGTGGCGAACGGTGACGGACATCGACGGACTGCTTCGGAGCGAGCACCGTTCGAGACGGCAACTGAGACCGCGGCTGACCAGCCCAACACGCAGGCGATGCCGCTCCATTCGGGGACGTCGTCGCGGAAACTACTGCCATGGATGCAGGTGTGGCAGCAGTGCTGGGTGCGTTGGCAGGCGCGGTGGCAACGATTGGGGCGGCACTGTCCAGTGGCTGGCACAGCGACCCCGGACAGCCTGGATACGGCAGCCAGAGCTGTCCAAGTTTTCTCCGCAGCGGCTCTGACTACTGCGGCAGTCTGGCCTCGTCAACCGCGTACGGGATTGACCAAGGCTTGTCATCCCCCCGCGTACAGCGAAGGTGCAGCCGGAGCGGCTTTTCCCTCCAGCGCTCCCGCCAAGTTTCATCGAGTTCCGGACCCTCCATCCAGAACGGCGGCCGAGTCCGTTCAATAGCAAATGGGCGACCACGGCCGACCTGCAAGGACATAGGCGCGACCGTGTTGCCTCCGACATCCGCACCGTCTGCCCCGTGGGTGAATCGCCACGGACCCCACACCTGGGTATCGATGTCGTCTTGGGTAGGGCGGCTCTGGGGCAGGCGGTTGACTCGCTCTTGATCGTCGCTGCTTGCGATTGAGATCTCGACATTGTCGAGACTGCAGAGAGGAAGCGGACCAGTGAGCTGCACATCCAGCGTGGCGCGGTCGCCCTCGATCCGTTCGATCCTAATGTCGAATTGGGGCAGAAGGTCCGCGTGCCACCGGTCGCGTTCAATGGCCTCTACGCGCTCCGCGGTGCTGTTGGAGCGTGTCGCCGCTTTCCAGGCTCCTACTGCCGCGACGGCACTCAGCGCGGCTGCGGAAGTGCTGGCGATCTCAGCCCATGGGATGTCCATGGCCGGGAACGGTAGCGACCCGAGGCATGCCTTGGGCCCCGAATGCCGGGATTGACCTACGCGCTGGCGTCTCAGGTTGAGACCGGCTGAGATCGGAGCAAGCAGGGCCCGGAACGGTGCTTCCCGAGCCTTGCTCTCCACACACGGAGGGGAATCACAAGCGGCCCAAGCGGGGCGGCGCGGGCGTATGATCGGCAAAGCCGTGCTCGACTGGTTGGGCCGCTCGCTGTGCGAGCCATCCAGAGACCCGCGGGCCGCCGTTCACCGCATCGCCTTCAAGGACCGTACGGACGTGAACGAAGCCCTGGCTCAGGTAGTAGTCCTGCAACCTCCCATTCGTCGTCCAAGCATCCAGTCGGAGCCACTTGGCCGATGCCCTATGCGCTCGATCCCCTGCCCAGTCGAGAAGCCGCCCCCCGAGATTCCGGCCGGCATGGGTGCGAGCGACCGTCAGCTTGTTGACAAACATGGACGGTTCGCTCAGTTCGTCATCCGTCCAGAGCCCCTCTTCCGCCTCGGGCGTGAGCGTGATGGTCGCGGCCGTCCCCTGTCCATCGAGCACCATGAAGACGGTCCCGGCCTTGATGGTTGCCAGCAGTCGGTCAGCCGGATATGGACGGCTCCACTGATCACTGCCTAGCTCGCTGAGCCAAGCTGCCGCCTCCTCTCGGAAGGCGAGCAGCTGAGACAGGTCTTCCGGCTGGGCTGGGATGATTCTCACTGAGGCTCGTTCTCACTTCGGGCGGCCAGGTCGCCGATCTCGTAATTCATCCGGTTCAAATCGCCCCGGAACGTGGTGACAGTGCAGCGAATCGGCCGATCCTTCGAGTAGCCCGTGCGAGTCCAGAGCAGCACAGGGACCCCGGCACCAATCTCCAGCAGGCGAGCCTCGTCCGGCGTTGGCATCCGCGTTGCGATCTCGTCGAAGTAGCCGACTTGCTCGATGCCGAGACTCGCCAGATACCGGGTGGTGCCCTCATCAATGTCGTTGGGGTCGGTGAGACGAGGACCAAGCTTGATCAACCACTCGGGATAGTGCGTGGCCTGCGTCGACCAAGGCACGTCGTCAACGTACCTGTGGCAGAAGCGGAGAACCGTGGTTGCTCCGGCGTCCACGTTCAGACGCTCCGCCTCGTACTCGGGAGCGGGGCGCAACTCGACGCGGAAGGTTTGATGCGGCCTACGCCCCGCGTTCACTACGTCCGTGCTGTAGGCATCGCCGTTCTGCGGAAAGTTCAGGTTCTCGAACCGCGAGGCGTTCAGCTCGAAAACCTCGTTCTTGCTCACTTCATAGCCCAGGCCCTGACTGGACGAGATCAGCCCCTGCGCCACGAGCAGGCTGAGCCCTGACCGGACGGTGTTCCGGGACGCATCGAAGCGGGCGGACAGCTCACTCTCTGACGGCAGCCGAGACCCCGGCGGAAAGGTTCCGTTGTCCATCTCTCGGCGGAGGGCGTCGGCCACTTGCCGGTACTTCGGCTGCATGCTCATGCCCCCATCATGACGCACTCGCGCAACTTGTTGGTACATGCGGGCCCCAATCCCTTGACGTCTCACCATCCGTGGGGGCACCATCACTGCATCAGCTTGTACCAACAAGTTGAGCAGGTGGTGCAACACCTTCAACTATGTCCACCTGCGCGTGATTCCGGTTCGGGATGGCTCGCTTGCGCAGGGGCCCCGCGCTGGTCGTTGTTTGAGAACTGAAGATCTGCTGAGTCCCGCTGGTGACGACCCCACACGTGATGTGGGAGGTGACAGCGGTTGAGCCGGTGGACCCGCTAGTCGGGTCCGGGGCGAGCAGGGCAGATCAGAACGGCGGTCGGGGAGGCCGGAACATCCCCGAGCACGTAGCCGGTGGTCGTCCCGGGTGAAACCGGGCGGCCGTGCCGAGCGAGCGGACCATCCCCGTACCCGTAAGGGCAGACGGGCGCGATGACCGAAGCAGCTGGCTAGGTGGCGATAAGGGCGACACACGGGCACCTGGAGAGGGCCTGTCGGGATGTCGCACCTGCGAGAGGCAGTCCCCGCATGGTGGGGCACTGGACTGCCCCTCGTCATGCAGGCAGGGCACCGACGGATTGGCGGCGGCCTGCCTGCTTGATGAGGCAACACCCTTCCCCGCGCTCATACGGAGCGCCTCAACCCCGTGCGCCCCCGGAGCTGCAACTCCGGGGGCGCTTTTTCGGGCCGTCCACTGACTAAGGAGACACGACCCATGGAGTACATCGGTGCTGTTCAGGCGGTTGTTACCGCTGTCGAGTTGGACCGCGAGCCGTCGGCTGTGGAGCTGGATGCGATCGAGCTGGAGATGCCGCTCATCACGGCGGAAGTCGAGTTGCTGGATGCGCAGATCATCACCCTGGACCGTCCGGCGTCGGAGCTGGATGCGCGCCGGATCCGGCGGGCGCGGCGCAAGGTGCTGGCGGCTCGGCGGGCCCTGGCGAACCAGGCTGCGGTGAGTGTGCCGGGGGTGGGGGCATGACGCCGATCACCCACACCGAGCGGGCGCTGTTACTACTGGCGCGGCCGAGGATCGGGCTGGCGATCGCGGGCGTGGCCTGGCTGTTGGGCTACGCGCCGCCGGTCGGCGGCCGGATCACGGTCGGCGTCCTGGTCGTCGGGGTGCTGCTCCTCGACGCAGCGGCCGGCACGGTCCGCGAGCCGGTCACGGTCACGTTCCGGCGACGCCCCTACGGGGGTGCACGATGAACCGCAAAGGCAAGATCTTCCTGGTCGCCGCGCTGGTCGCGGTGGTCGGCATGGCGTTCCGCGTCTCGTGGAACGCTCTGCACGATGTGGCCAGGACTGTTGGTGCCGATGCTACGGCGGCGATGCTGTATCCGTTCGTGGTGGACGGGCTGATGGCGCTGGCGTTGGTCGCCACGCTGGTGTTGGACGGCTCCGCGCGGAAGTTTGCGTTGAAGGTGCTGGCCGGTTACACGCTCGCGTCGCTGGTGCTGAACTTCGTGCACGGGCTGGTTCCGGAGCTGCACGACAGGTCGGTCGAGTGGGGTCGACTGGCCGACTGGGATCCGGCGAACGTCGCGCTGGTGCTGCTGGCGACGTCGCTTCCGGTCGGGTCGATCTACTTCGGCTCGGACCTGGTGGCGAAGGTGCTGCACCACCGACCCGACACCACCACAGATATGAAGAAATCGACACAGATCGATTCAGAACGGTCTACCTCTGACCTGCGCGGGTCGACTCCTGCACCACTCGCGACCGTGGCTGAACTGCCGCCGATCGAGTCGGCCGAACCGGTCGACACGGCGACGCTGGACGAGCCGACCGAGGCTGTCCCGTTGGGTGCGGTGGCTTCCGAGTCGGCCGCGCCCCGGCGGGCTACTGGTCGGGTCCCCGACGCGGCCCGCACACCCCGACCGACTCGTACTCCGGAACAACTGCTCAGTGAGGCACGGTCGGTCACGGTCGACTGGAGTGACAAGCAGTTGACGGCCGAAGGCATCCGCAAGTCAGTCCGCACCTCGGCGGACAAGGCCCGGGGGCTGCGCGACACCTTGCGGGCTGAGCGGGCCGCGTGATGCGGCTCTCGCTCACGGACTGCTTCGACCCGGAAGGCGAGCGGTTCGGCATCCCCACGTTCCCGTGGCGCTATGCCCCCGAGGGCTACGCCACGCGCAGGCAGTTGCGGGCCCGTGGGCTGCGGCCCGGCGGGCAGCCGGTCGCCGCGTAGTTGCTGCGTCCGCGCCGTCGCCGTGAGCCGCTGACTGCGCATCTCTACCGCATCGACTGCGCCAAACCAGTCCGCCCCATGACCTCAGGCAGGTGGGCAGCGCTCGCCAAGGCGAAGGCGGCACAACGCATCTGCCCCGCCTGCCGGATCGATGCCGGGTACTGCATCCCGCGCTCCCTCGGCATGTGCGTGACCTGCGCCTATCCCGCCGTACAGCGCGCTGCCTGAACATCCCATCCAGTCAAGGAGATTCGCTGTGACCAGCCAGACCATCCCGCAGGCGTGGCCCGCCGATGTGCTGTTCCGGTTCCTGACCGTCGTAGGCGCGACCGTCGACGTCGTGCCGCAGCCGACCAGGGCTCTGCCGGACCGTCACGCGGCCGTCTGCCGCGGCTGCGAAGCGTCCTACCTCACCTCCGTCGGCGTGAGCTACGACCTCAAGGACTGGGCTCAGACCCACTCCTCGAACTGCCGCGCTCTGCCGCGCCCCACCGCCTGACCTGCACCAACATCCCGATTCTTTCGGGGCCCGGACGCCTGCCGGCCAAAGCGCCGTCCGGGCCCCTCTTCGCTACTCCCAGAAGGAGCACACCCCATCGTGACCGAGCACGCTGCACGCTCCAACTCCACCCCGAATGTGGTGGACCTGGACGCCTACCGCACCACCGAGCCCCGGATCATCGAGGGCACGGTCCTCGACAAGACCGACAGCCACCCCGACTTCCCGCCGTTCGCCACGTTCGACGACGACCCGACCGCCGACACCCCGCTCATCCCAGCGTGGATCAAGTCGAAGGGCGGCCGCCGGGCGCGTCTGCGTTACCTGCGTCGTCTGTCGGTGCGGGCCGCGCGCCGCAACGCGCGGCGTCAGATGACGACGCACGGCACCCTGCCCCGCGCCTTCCGGGGGATACGGCGCACGCATGAGTGGGTGCGCGGCACTGAAGGCATCCGCGTTACGACTGCGGCGGACCGGGCGCACCACAAGGCCAAGCTGGCGCGCGCTGCGGAGCGCAAGGCCCGGTGGACGCTGATGGATCGCGACATTGCCGCCAAGAAGGCGGCCAAGGCCAAGGACGAGGCCGACCTTGCCGCGCTGGAGCACGCCAAGCTCAAGAAGCAGTCCCGCCGGGCAACGATGCTGCGCGGCGCTGCCGCCTACGGGCCGTTCGCCGCGCTGGAGACCGGTGGCTACGTCCTGGAACAGGGCCTCGGCCTTGCGGTGGCCACCCTGTTGACGGTGTCCGTGGCTGCGTGGCGTGGGCGCCGGTTGAACGAGGACGAGGCCGCGTTCTACGACGACCCCGAGCGCTCGATCCTCGACCCGGGCATGACGCCGCGTGCGTTCGGCCGGATGCTGCGCGATGCCCTCGAAGAGGACCTGGGCGTGAACGTCGCCGACCTGCAAGTGATCGCGCATGCCTGGGGTTTCGAGGCGAAGGTGCAGCTCAACAAGGCCAAACCCGCCGACGTCACCGCGAAGCTGGATGACCTCGAAGCAGCGCTCATCGCCCGGCCCGGCTCGCTGCTGGTCCAGCAGTCAGCCAAAGCCCGCCCGCTGTTCACCCTGCGCGCGCTGGGGGAGAACCCCTGGGACGGGCAGCAGCCCATCCCCTACCGCGCACCCAAGTCGGTGTCCTGCCACGACAAGGCCGACCTGGGTGTCGAGCTCTCCCAGCGGCCGCTGCTGATGAACTTCCTTCGGACGAACGCGGTGTTCGTCGGCGGTCCCGGGTCCGGCAAGTCGAATGCGCTGCTGTCGGTCGCGGAGTACCTGACCGCCTGCCGGGACGCCGTGGTGTGGGACATCGATCTCGGCTCCGCCGGGGCCGGACTCGACCCCATCTCGGATGGGATCGCGCGGCGGGCGACGAACAAGGAAGCCGCCCGCCAGATCCTGGTGGACGCGCTCGCGATCTCGATCACCCGGCCGAAGCTGTTCAAGTCCCTGGACATGGGCCGCAACTGGGAACCCTCAGCGTCGCATCCGGCGATCTATCTGATCATCGATGAGTACCCGGCGCTGGTGGCCGCGGGCTTGTGGCCGCTGGTTGCGGAGATCATCCGCACCGGGCGGAAGAGCGCTGTCAACCTCGTCGTGGCCGCGCAGGGCGCGACCAAGAGCTTCCTTGGTTCGGCCGACCCGGGCGCGGTGCAGAACCGGGTGGCGCTGCCGTGCCGGCCGCAGGATGTGACGCAGCTCTTCGACGGCGGCGCACTGGGGGAGGGCTGGGCGGCGCACAAGCTGCGTCCGGCGGAGGGGAAGACCCTCAACGATGTGTCCGTGGCCTACGTCCGCGGCGGCGACCACGTCGAGCCCGTTCCGAAGCGGTTTAACTACCTCGATGACGACGGCTTCGAGACCCGCGGGGCGGAGCGCAGGGCGGCCGGACTGGTCGCCGTCGACACCGACTCGCTGACCATCGCGGACGTCGACCTCGCCGCGGCCCTGCCGCAGGGGGCGGACGCGTTCGAGAAGCGGATCCACATCGTCGAGGACATCGAGGACGCCGACCACGCGGTGGAACTGCCGCCGCTGCTGGCCGCATCCATCGAGGTCCTGCAAGACGCCGAAGAGACCGCGATGACCCCCGGCGATCTGCTGGCCGCACTCAAGCAGCACGACCCGGCGACGTTCACGGACCTCAACCCGGTCACCCTCGGCCGCGCCCTGTCCAAAGTCAACGCCGGGGCCCGCTCGTGGGGCAAGGCCCGCGGCGTGTACCTGGCCGATCTCCTCACCGCGGCTGCGACCTACCGGCGTGAGGCCGCGCACAGCGCCTGAAGCATCCGTCGGAACATCCGTCGGCACCGACAGATCAAGTGTCGGAACGCCGACGGATCCGACAGATCCTCCGACGGTTCGAAAACCGACCCTGAACTGCACAGACGGCCCGAGCGACGGATCCGCCCGACGCACCCCCTGCACAGCCTCGAAACCCGTTCTGCGGGCCCCTCACGCATGCGTCCGTGCAGAGGGGCCCGCCTCATCCCAGGAGGCAGCCATGACCCAGCACCGTGACCCGCCGGGGCAGTTAGCCCCTCACATACCCGCCGACGTCTACCGGCAGGCCGAACGCGAGGGACGGCCGATCATCGTCATCGTCCAAGCCGCCGCCCCGGCCGCCCGACCTGCGCGCGCCGTCCTGGTCCCGTTAGGCATCGGGCTCGCTGCCGCGATCGGAGTGGCCGGCACCATCGCCGCGATCCTCGCGCTCTTCGAGTTGGCCATCCACACCGCAACCCTCATCGCCACCACCGCCGGACCCATCGGCATCGGCGGCCTCACCTTCAAACTCACCCGACCCGCCAAGAAGTGACCCGAGGAGAAATCCCTATGAGGCGTCCCCGCCTCGCGCTGCGCTACCACCCGGCGTGGTACTCCCACCCGACCGGCAAACGACCGATCGGCCCGCGCCCCATGCTGGGCCTGCACCGCACCCCGGACCCCGAATGCCCGGCCTGCTGCGGCTGGGGTGAGGTGGCGACCGGCAATCCGTACTGCGAAGAGCCGGGCTTCTACGACTGCCCCTGCGCGCCGTTCCTGCCGCTGGTGAAGCTGTGGCTTCCCAAGTGGGCGGACACCACCCGCTACCGCCGCATCAAGGGCGTCTACAGCGACTCACCGCCCTTCTAGCTACGCCCGGGGCGGCCGCTCCGTCTCGCCAAAGATTCGCGGCCGCCCCGGCAATCCAGCACATCCGTAGAGAACTGGAGACATCCAGCATGACCCATCAAGCCCGAACCGCGCTGCTGTCCGCAGCGCTGGACGTCATCGAGCGCGGCTGGTTCGTCATTCCGCTGCGCCCCGGCGACAAGCCGCCAGCGCTGCACGGTGAGCGTCGCTGCAACCGCACCGGTGAGTGCGCGAGCGGGCACCGGAAGTGGGAGCAGCGCGCCACGACCGACCGCGAGCGCATCGAACGCTGCTGGGCCGCAGGCCCGTTCAACGTCGGCATCGCGACCGGCCCGTCCGGGCTGGTCGTCGTCGACCTCGACCTGCCCAAACCCACGGACAGTGCGGACACGCCTGACGGCGTGACGACCTTCGAAGCGCTCTGCGAGCGCGCCGGACAGCCTCTGCCGACCACTCGCACGGTGCGGACTGCGAGCGGCGGACAGCACCTGTACTTCACCACCCCGCCCGGCATCCGGCTGCCCAGCAGTAAAGACAAACTCGGACCGAAGATCGACACCCGGGCATGGGGTGGACAGGTCGTCGCACCCGGCAGCACCACCCCCGCGGGCACGTACGAGGTAATCAGTGGCGTTCCCGTCGCTCCGCTGCCCGGATGGCTGCTGGCCGCCCTCACGCCCCCAAAGCGGCCCGTCGCGGCGTCCACGATCACTCCGCCCAAGAACGCCAGCCGCCGCGCCGAAGTCGCGCTGGAGCGTGAACGCGCCGTCATCGAGGCTGCTATGGAAGGCGACCGCGAGGCGGAACTGTTCCGAGCCGCCCGCGCCATGGGGCGCTTCGTGGCATGGGGCGACATCCCCCGCCACGAGGTCGAGCAGGCATTTCAGTCTGCCGGGGAGTCGGCCGGACTCAAGTCGTACGAGTGCCGCTCGACCCTGCGCAGCGCATTGAACTGGTCCATCGCCAACGCCCGTCCCCGGGACGCTGCATGAGCGCCCCGCTGCGTCCCGCGAAGCTGAAAAGCAGCCCGTTAGCGGCGACCGTGCTGCCGGTTGCCATGCCGACCTCGGCCACATCCGGCGGTGGTGCGCCGAAGGACGTCGCCCGACAGGGCGTCCTTTCAGCTCTCCGCCCTGACTCGCACCAGGCAGACGGCCGGTACCCGGTGGCGTGGCTCCACATCGCCGCACCCAACGGTGCGATCCCCACCGCCACCTCGAAATGCGCCTGCGGTCACGACCGTAGCGCCGTCGGCCGGCACAAAGTTGTGGCCCTCATCGAGGCTCACACGGCTCACCGCGCCATGTGCCCGCTGCGCAACTCCGAAGGGAGGGCCGCTGCATGACCAGGCCCGACAACACAACCCCACCCATCGACGGGGCCCGGCTGCTGGACGAGGTGGAAGCCTTCCACCGCCGGTTCAACATCTTCCCCCGCGAAGCCGCGTACGTGGCGGTGACGTTGTGGGACGCGCACGCGCACCTGCTCGACTGCTTCGACTCCACACCCCGGATCGCGTTCCTGTCCCCGGAGCCGGGCAGCGGGAAGTCACGAGCGCTGGAAGTCGTGGAAACCCTGGTGCCCAACCGGATGGTGGCCGCCCAAGCATCCGCGTCCGCGATGTTCCGCGCGGTCGCCGGGGACAACCGCCCCACCATCCTCTTTGACGAGGTGGACACCGTCTTCGGCCCCAAGGCAGGAGACAACGAACCGCTGCGCGGGTTCCTCAACGCAGGCCACCGCCGGGGCGTGGGCATGTGGCGGTGCGTCGGCGACGGAGCCAACCAGACCGTGCAGGAGTTCCCCTCCTACTGCGCGGTCGCTATGGCCGGACTCGGTTCCCTGCCGGACACGATCCTCACCCGCTCCGTGATCGTGCGGATGCGCAAGCGCGCGCCGAACGAGAAAGTCGAGCCCTACCGACAGCGCGTCCACGAACACCAGGGCCATGAACTGCGCGACCGGCTCGCCCAGTGGGCCGACTCCGTGCGCGAAAGGCTCGAAGGAGCCTGGCCCGAGATGCCCGAAGGGGTCACCGACCGACCCGCCGATGTGTGGGAACCCCTGCTCGCCGTGGCCGAAGCCGCGGGCGGCACCTGGCCCGAGCGGGCACGCGCCGCGTGCCTGGAACTGGTAACAGCCGCCAAGGAAGACGACAAGGCATCGCTGGGCATTCAACTGCTCACCGACCTGCGTGACGTCGTGTTCTGCGGCTCCGACCGGATGCCCACGGCTGTCATCCTCGAATGCCTCAACGCCATGGAAGACGCCCCGTGGGGCGACATGGACGGCAGGCCGCTCAACTCCCGCAGCCTGTCGCGGATGCTCGGCGAATACGTCACGGCGGCGAACAAGCCCATCAAGCCGCGCAGCATCCGCACCTCCAAAGGTGTCCCCAAGGGCTACTACGCCGACGATCTCGCCGACGCGTGGACGCGGTACTGCCCCCCACCCCCTCGAGAAGCCGCTACATCCGCTACATCCGCTACACCCCAGGTCAACGGGCGTGAATTTGTAGCGGATGAGCTGCCCCGCATCCGCTACATCTCCGCCGAAGCCGCTACAGCAGCGACCGCCGACCGAACCGCGTAGCGGCACCTATCCGCTACATCCCGCGCATCCGCTACACAAAACAGGCCCCTGACCTGCGATGTAGCGGATGTAGCGGATGTAGCGGATCTGAGAGAAGGGGGCGGGAGACGCGCCCCCTCCGTTGCTCGACCGCACGGAAGAGGAGCTATGACCTCGGGCCAGCACAGTCGTCTTCCCCAGCCCTACACCGCTGCCGAAGTTGCCGACGCACTCGGCTGCTCGGAGTGGTGGGTGAAGGAGCAGGCGCGTCGCCGTCGCATCCCGTTCACGCGTAGCGGTGGCGGTTACCGCTTCACGAAGGGGCAGGTGGAGGAAATCTTCCGAATTCTCGAAGAGCGTCCGGAGCAGCCGGGCCAAGCACAGACCAGCATCGTTCCGATGCGTCGGCGAAGCGAATCCGCATCGAGTCCGCCAGTCGCGCCGCTCCGCGCACGACGCCCCCGGCGCGCCCGGAACGCCGCCTAACTGAACTGGAAATCGCCGAAGGGTGAGGGTCGCACCGGCCCTCACCCTTCGGCCTGTTCTGCAAGAGGGAGCATGGGGTTCGCAGAGAACCGCGGCACGTATTGGCGTGGCCGCTACAAGATCTCAACAGGCAAGTACGGCTCGGTCGCTGACGATGCCGGGAACGTCATCCGTTTCCGCACGAAGCGCGAAGCCAAGCAAGCTGCCGATGCCGAAGAGGCCAAGGTCCGCTCAGGCGGCTGGAGGAATCCCGCCGCCGGACAGATGACGTTCGGCGAGTACGCCTCACAGTGGTACGCGGCGCAGGACCTAGCCGCTTCCACGATGCAGAACTACCGCCGCCACCTCGAAGAGCACCTGCTCCCCGAATTCGAGGATCGCCCGCTCGCGTCGATAGAGCGCGCCGACGTCGACGCCTGGGACAAGAAGGAAAGGGCCGCCCTCTACGCCGCGTCCAGCGTGAAGACCTGGCGCGGCACACTCCACCTGGTCCTTGAAGACGCGGTGGATGAGGGACTCATCAGCTCCAACGCAGCAACCAAGCGCCGGGGCAGGGGCAAGCGTGCCGGCCGCTCGCGCGACCGAAGCCCGGAAAAGGTGGTCACGGACCCGCTCGGCATCCTGCTCATCGCCGAGCGCGCGTCACTCCTCTCAGGCCGTGACGATGAGTTCGTGGCCGTGGTCACCAAGGGCTACACCGGCATGCGGTGGGGCGAACTTGTGGGCCTGGAAACCGAGTTTCTTCGGCCCGCCGCTGTCCGCGTGGAATGGCAGCTGTACGAACTCGACTCGGGCGAGTTCGAGCGCTGCCCTCCCAAAGACGACAGCTATCGCACGGTCGATGCCCCACCGTTCCTCGTTCGCCTGTGGTCCGGTCACCTTGCTCGTACGCGACCGACGCCCTGTCCGTGCCACGGCAGGACGTACTTCTTTCGCGGACAGGGCGTCTCCCGGACAGGGGAGACGGGGGCGAAGGTGGTGGACGTGGCGAGACGCGCGGGGGTTTCCACGGGCACCGTGTCCAACGTGCTCAACCGGCCCGACGCGGTAGCCGAGGAGACCAGAACCCGTGTGCGGGAAGCCATCGCTGCCCTCGGCTTCACCCGTGGCGGGGGTGCCGTCGACCAGGCCGCGCACTGGAGAAGGAACGGATTCGCCACGTGGCTCTTCACGCCCGCCGCCTCGGGCTGGTACCCGAAGAAGGCGCCGCAGGAGGCACGGCCTGTGCCCGTGCTCGCCGAACCCTGGCCCGGAGTGCCGACGCGGGGGAGAGGGGCACACGCTCGAGCAGACGCATGCTGGGTGCCGATCGCGAAAGGGCTGACGCCTCACGGGCTGCGTCACACAGCCAAGACGCGGATGGAGGGGTTCCGTACTCCGCCGAAGCTGATGGATGAGCGTATGGGGCACATCGACGGATCAGTGCAGGCGCGCTACTCGCACATCACTCGGCAGATGCGCGAGGACCTGCTCGCAGATCTCACGGTCGAGTGGGAGCGGGCGCTGGATGCCCGACTGCAGATGTGCTCCACTTCGACAGTAGAGGTGCTCGATGATCTTCTGCGGGCACGCCTGGCCGAGTGTTCGTGACGCTGAGGCGGCTGGGAACTTTGAGGCCGGCCTCCCTCAAGAGGGAGGCCGGGCCTGCCCTGGAATGTCACTTGGATGCGACGCGTTCCATGAACTCGCGTTCCTGAAGCGGGCTTTACGTCGCTGGAGGTTGTTGCATGATCCTCAAGACATCGTTGCACCCGAAGATCCGACCGTAGTTCCCCTCTGATCGCTGCTGAAGGATTCCCAGGTCGACAAGCTTCGCCACCGCTTGGTTGGCTGCCTGGTATGTCACGTTGTACCGATCAGCGGCATTGCGGACGGTCAGCATGGGATAGCCGATCAAGTCTTCCGCGATCTCCAGTGACACACCCTTGGCTCGTAGCTCGCGCAACCGGTCCATGAACGACTGCTTGAGTTCGATCAGGCCGCTGACCTGTCGTGTTGCCTCGCGGGCTTGCGCTTCTACGGCCTGACAAAAGAAGGAGACCCAGGGGTTGAAGTCGCCCGTCACGCTGACGCGGAGCAGATGATCTTGGTAGGCCTGGCGTCGCACTTCGAGCCACGGCGAGACGTTGAGGATGGGGAGGTGCAGTTCACCCGCAACCATGAGCTGCAGGACGACCACCAACCGACCAAGGCGTCCGTTCCCATCGTTGAACGGGTGAAGCGTCTCGAACTGGTAGTGCCCGAGCGCCATCTTCACCAGCGTATGCATCTCTTGGGTTCCGTTGATCCAGCCCTCCCACGCGAGTAGGCCGTCTCGCAGGCGGTGATCTGGTGGTGCCGGAACGAAGCGGGCGGCCTCCACGTTTGCGCTGTTCAAACCGATGAATACCTGTGTGGTGCGAATGCGGCCGGCGTCACGGGTCTCGCTGGGTGTGCCCGTCACGAGGAGGCCCTGGAGGTGCTGCAGGAGAGCAAGGGTGATCGGGCGATCCTTCACCCATGCGATGGCCTCTTCGGCTGCATGCACGTAGTTCATAACCTCGGAGACCGAGGCAGACAGGTTCGCGCGATCCATGAAGTCGGCTTCAAGAACGTCAGTGAACGCCGCGTACGTCCCCTCAAGGGCAGACGTGCTGACGGCCTCACGTCGGATCGAGGGTCGAACCAACAGCAACGGGTTCGGAAGCTGCCGGGCAGCTTGGTCAGCCCTTGCGACCGCGGCGGCCGCCG
The DNA here is from genome assembly GCF_045207475.1 of Streptomyces sp. NBC_00885. Classification (NCBI taxonomy): domain Bacteria; kingdom Bacillati; phylum Actinomycetota; class Actinomycetes; order Kitasatosporales; family Streptomycetaceae; genus Streptomyces; species Streptomyces sp. NBC_00885. Next base: position 3,872,851 of record NZ_CP108796.1, on the reverse strand, counting down.
TTGCGACAGCCGTGTGCGTTGCGCCGCTCAGCTCGACCGTGTTGTGCAGGTTGTCGGGCACATATGCGCTGGTGTGGTACTCCCGACTCGCTCGGGGATCGTAGCCACTGATCGGCACCAGGGTCCCGATGGGCGACCCTTCCAAGAGATCCTTATCCACAATGCAAGGATACTGCCACAACCTTGAATTTCATGGCTGCGACTTCAAGGTTGCTCTTGCGTGGCCTGAACGGGGAGTTAGGCCCCTGAGCTGGTGATTTAGCAGAATCGAGTCAGGTATTTGCTGTGCGTGACCTTGAAATCAGAGCAGGGGAATTCAAGGTTCATGGAACGTTACTTAGTGTGATTGATTTCGGATGGGTGGTTACGCAAGGTGAAAGTGGCGGACGGTGAGGTAGGCGTGAGGGTCGCCAGCATGTCTGCATCGATGGCAGGTGGATGTGGCGAACCGGCGCGCCATCCGTTGCTTCGGTGTTCAAGTCCGCTCCGCCAGTCAGGCAAGCTTCACTCACCGCCAGCCTGCGCTGGGCTTCGCTGCAGGGGGTCGTGGCTCGCCGGTGGCGGCGTCGATCGCTCTGCCCGGTGACGTCTTGCTGGCGAACTGACGGAGCGTCCGGAACCGCCAAGGGGAACCTGACTGCAAGATCTTCTCCCAGATTTCTCCCAGCAGCGCCCCAGAGACAACTCAGGCCCGGTCTTCCTCGACGGAAGACCGGGCCTGACCTGGTGTTTCAGCTGTCGGGGTGGCGGGATTTGAACCCACGACCTCTTCGTCCCGAACGAAGCGCGCTGCCAAGCTGCGCTACACCCCGATGTCACCGCTGTCGCGGCGACATCGATTACTTTAGCCCACCCGCGCCCCTGGACGAAATCCGGTTTTCGCGCACCTCCCGGGGCCGTCTCAGTCCCGCGCCACCAGTGTGAGCAGTGTCGCTTCCGGCGGGCACGCGAACCTCACCGGGGTGTAGCGGCTCGTGCCGCAGCCCGCCGAGACGTGCAGGTAGGAGACGTTTCCGGCGTTCTGGTGGGTCGAGAGGCCCTTGACGCGGGCCGTGTCCAGGTCGCAGTTGGTGACCAGGGCGCCGTAGAACGGGATGCACAACTGGCCGCCGTGGGTGTGGCCCGCCAGGATCAGGGGGTAACCGTCCGCCGTGAAGGCGTCGAGCGTGCGCAGGTACGGGGCGTGGACCACGGCCACGGAGAGGTCGGCGGCGGTGTCCGGGCCGCCGGCGACGCGGTCGTAGCGGTCGCGTTTGATGTGCGGGTCGTCGAGGCCCGTGAAGGCGAGTTCGTAGCCGTCGAGCTTCAGGCTGCCGCGGGTGTTGCTCAGGTTCACCCAGCCCACCGTGTCGAAGGCGTCGCGCAGCTCTTCCCACGGGTTGTGCACCACGCCGACCGCCGCGGCGTTGCCGTTCAGGCCGTGTCGGCCCTGGGCCTTCTCGATCAGATAGCGGCCCGGGTTGCGGAGCGTGGGGCCGTAGTAGTCGTTCGAGCCGAAGACGTAGACGCCGGGGTATTCGAGAAGCGGGCCCAGCGCGTCGAGGACCTCGGGTACGCCGTCCGGGTCGGACAGGTTGTCGCCGGTGTTGACCACGAAGTCCGGGCGCAGGCCCGCCAGGGACTGGAGCCATGCCCGTTTCTTGCGCTGGCCGCACACCATGTGGATGTCGGAGACCTGGAGTACGCGCAGCGGGCGCATCCCCTGCGGCAGGACGGGAACCGTCAGCCGTCGGAGGCGAAAGGAGCGGGCTTCGAAGCCGGCGGCGTAGGCGAGGCCGGCCGCGCCGACTGCCGTGATTCCCAGGGGTACTCCGTAGCGTGCGCGCATGCGCCCATCGTTGCAGACCCGGCGGGGTGGGGGAGCGGCCGGGCGGCGGCCGCCCCTTCCCGCAGGGGGAGCGCGATGAGCAGACCGAGGCAGATCCACACGTACGTGTTGCTGCCGAGGAAGCCGTCGATGCCCGTCGCGTCCCAGCTCCACAGCCATACGACGCTGCTGCACAGGATGACGTAGATCGCGCCCGCCCAGCGCAGCAGGCGGCGCCGTCTCGGGTCACCCTTCTCGAGGCGCAGCCCCGCGTCGATGAGGGCGGCCAGTGCCGGGAACACCCAGACCAGGTGGTGCACCCAGGTGACCGGGCTGATGAGGCAGGCCGTGAGGCCGGTCACAGCAAAGCCCGCGAGTTCGTCTCCGGCGGCCACGGCCCGGCGGGCCCGCCAGGCCCAGAGGCAGAGAATCACGATCACGCCGAGCGCCCAGACCGTGCGGCTGGGGGCGTCGGGTTCCGAGAGCCGGGCGACGACTCCCTGCCAGGACTGGTTGGAGACGTACGCGAGCGAGCCGACCCGGTCGGTGTTCCACATCGCCTCGGTCCAGTAGACCCGCGAGGCGTCGGGCGCCACCCACATGGCGAGCAGTGTGGCGCCGGTCGCGACGCCCGTGGCGGTGGCGGCGGCTCGCCAGCGGCGCGTGACCAGCAGGTAGCCGATGAAGACGGCTGGGGTGAGTTTGATCGCGGCGGCCAGGCCGATGCCGAAGCCCGCGAAGCGGCCGCGGCCAGTGGACAGGAGCCAGGCGTCGGACAGTACGAGCGCCAGGAGCAGCAGATTGACCTGGCCGAAGCTGAAGGTGTCGCGGACGGGCTCCAGCAGGACGAACAGACAGCCCGCGACGGCGAAGGTGAACCACCGGCTCCAGCCCTGCCGCCGCACGACGGTTCCGGCCGACCAGTACAGCACCGCTCCCGCCGCCGCGAGGTTGAGCAGCACGCTGATCGCGACGGCGCTCTGCCAGTCGACCAGGGTCATCGGCAGCATGCACACGGCGGCGAACGGCGGGTAGGTGAAGCCGTAGTGCGTCCCCGGGACCAGATAGTCGTAGATGCGTCCGCCGTCGGTCCACGACTCGACGGTTCCGTAGTACACACCGAGGTCGAACCAGTCCCGGTGCAGCGGGACCGTGGCCAGGAAGAGCCCGACGGCGGCCGCCAGCCCCCCGACGAGGGACAGCCGTCCGCGCGTGGTCGTCGGCCAGGTCATGGCCGTGGATCTGGTCATCGACATGTGGTGCTCCCTGGCCTCGTCCGGCGGCTGGCCGACGTCTTCGTCATGCGGCGTTTCCGAGCGGGTCCGTCCCGGTGCGGGCCGCGGCGCGCTCCGTCATGCGGTGGGCGCACCACAGCGCGAGTACGGCGAGGACTCCGCCGCAGGTCGCCAGCGCCACCTGCGGTCCCTCGGGCGCGAAGCCGCTCGGCAGTACGGCCAGGGCAAGTACTCCGCTCGCGACGGCGACCGTGCGGCGCACCCAACTGTCGGGTCCGGCCGCGGCTATCAGGAACAGCCCCCACAGCACGTACCAGGGCCTTATCGCCGGTCCGAGTACGGCCACCGCGATCAGGCTCAGCCCGAGTGCGTACACAGGGCGCAGCCGGTGGTGGCGCCGCCATGCGAGCAGTACGGCCAGGGCGGTGGCGCCGAGGCCCGCCAAGTGCCAGGCGGGCGCGGCGAATTGGGCAAGCCCGCTGCCTGCGTTCTCCAGCAGTGCGCCGGTCATGCGGCCGAGCGAGGAGGTGAGCGACCAGTTCTGCGGCGAGACCGGGGTGTCCAGGGCGCCTATCCATCCGTAGCCGGTGCCGGTCAGGGCAGTGGTCACCGCCGTCGTCGCGGCGCTGATCCCGAGGACCGCCGCCGCGGCCCTCACCCGTGGGGTACGGCCGTCCAGTTGCCGGGCCCAGAGCAGGGCGACGGCCAGCAGCCCGAGCGCGGCGGGCGCTTTCACCAAGGCCGCGAGCGTGACCAGGACGACAGCGACGATCGGCCAGCGCCCCAGGGCGGCCACCAGACCGGCGCCCAGCAGGCCGAGCATGATCGCGTCATTGTGGGCACCGCCGACAAGATGCAGCAGCACCAGCGGATTGAGCGCCCCGAGCCAGAGCGCGGCTGCCGGGTCCGCCCCGCAGTGCCGGGCCAGCGCGGGCAGGCAGCAGACCATCACGGCGACCCCGAGCAGGGCGACGAGCCGCATCCCGAGCACGCCGGTGAAGACCTCGCTGCGGGTGAAGTCGGTGATGGCTCGGGCGCAGGCGAGGAAGAGCGGTCCGTATGGAGTCGGGGTGTGCTGCCACAGCGGCGCCACCTCGGCGGGCAGCGGTCCGCCGAGCCGTGAGGGCCCGTGCGTGTAGACGTCTATCTGTGCGTCGACCATGGCGCCCTGCGCGAGATAGCTGTACACGTCCCGGCTGAACAGCGGCGGCGCAAGCAGCAGAGGGGCCGCCCACAGCCCGAGCGTGAGCAGCAGCGTGCGCCGCCCGGGCGGCTTGGGTCCGCGGACCGCCCGCCCCAGCAGCGCCCAGGCCGCTACCAGCAGGACGAGTCCGAAGTACGCGGCGACCAGTCCGAGGGCGGCCCGGCCCGACTCCGGTGCGAGAGCATTCCGTACGGGCAGGGCGCCGGCTGTCACGCCGCCCGCGGCAAGCGCTGCCGAGCCCACCAGGCCGAGCAGTTGGCAGCGGCGGGTGTCGACGGAGACGGGGAGCACCAGCATCTGGGCAGCGTGTCAACGGGCGGTGTCCGAAAGGCGACGTCGTCATCGCCATCGTGCGGCCGCCATATGTCGGCAGTCTTACAAACATACGCACGAGGGGTTCTGCGGCCCGTCCGGACTGCCGCCGCGAAATGCGCGGGCCAGGACATCGACCCACCTGCCACACTGGACCCCATGACCAGCCTCAAGTCCAAGCTCCAGGAAGACCTCACCGCCGCCATCAGGGCGCGCGACGAACTGCGCTCCTCCACACTCCGGCTGACCCTCACCGCGATCACCAAGGAGGAGGTCGGCGGCAAGACGGCGCGCGAGCTCTCTGACGACGAGGTGCAGAAGGTGATCGCCAAGGAGGCGAAGAAGCGCCGCGAGGCTGCCGAGGCGTTCCTGCAGGGTGGGCGGACCGAGTCGGCCGAGCGGGAGAAGGCCGAGGGCGAGCTGCTCGACGCGTACCTGCCCAAGCAGCTGTCCGACGACGAGCTGAGCGCGATCGTCGCGCAGGCCGTCGAGGAGGCGAAGGCCGCCGGCGCCGAGGGACCGCGGGCCATGGGGGCCGTCATGAAGATCGTGAACCCGAAGGTGGCAGGGCGCGCCGAGGGCGGCCGGGTGGCCGCCGCGGTGAAGCAGCTGCTCACGGGCTGAGCCGCGCAGAGACACACCACGATCGAGGGGACCCGGCCGCCCGGCCGGGTCCCCTCGGTTCGTACGCCACTACCTGTGCGCGAAGTACTTGTACGCGACTGCCGCGGACGACTTCTTACGGGAATGCGCCACCCGTCCCGCCGTTCCCCTGGCCGCGGTTGTTCCCGCCGCCGATCAGGTCCGGCGGGATCGAGATGTCGGGGAACGGGTCCTGCCCGCCGTTGTCCTGCCCCCGGTGGTCACCTGGCTTGCCGCCGTCCGGCTTCTCGGGCTTCTGCTTGGGCGGGTCCGGGATCGGGACGGTGACGAACGGCAGCGCTTCCTTGCCCTCCAGGGCCCCGGTCATCGCATCGCGCCAGATCGGTCCGGGGACCTGACCGCCGAAGACCTTCTCCTGGTACTCGCCGCCGATGTAGATGCGCTCCATCTTCACCAGCTGGGTGGGGCTGCCGACCCAGACGGCGCCGGAGAGGTTCGGGGTGTAGCCGACGAACCAGGCGTTCTTGCGCTCGTCGGTCGTACCCGTCTTGCCCGCGTTGTCACGGCTCTGGAGACCGGCCTGCTGGCCCGTACCGGAGTCGATCACTCCGCGCAGCAGGGTGTTGATGGTGTCCGCCGTCTGCTCGGACATGACCTTGCCGCAGGTGGACTTCGGGACCTCGAGGTTCTTGCGGTCGGCCGTCGCGATCGACTCGATCGCGGTCGGCGTGCAGTAGGTGCCGCGGTTGGCGAAGGTCGCGTACGCGTTGGCCATGGTCAGCGGCGAGATACCGGTGGAGCCCAGAGTGAGCGCCGAGGGCTCCTCGGGGAGCTTCTTGCCGTTGCCCTGCACCACTCCGAGCTTCTGAGTCATCTCCACGACCGGGCAGAGACCGATGTCGGCGATCATCTGAACGAAGTAGGTGTTGACCGACTTCGCCATCGCATCCTGGAGGGCGTACGGGCCGACCTCCTTCTCGTTCTCGTTCTTGAGCCGCTGGTCCCCGAGGTTGACCCACGGCTTTCCGCTGCAGGTCGCCACCTGCGAGGGGTAGGGCATCTCGTACGGCGCCGGATACACCTGCGTCGGCGGCTTGCCCTGTTCTATCGCCGCCGCCGCCACGAAGGGCTTGAAGGTCGAGCCGACCGGGAAGCCGTAGTTCGAGCCGCCCATGCCCTGGTTGACCGAGTAGTTGATCTGGGTCTCGGTCTTGCCGAAGCCGTACGGCCGCGACTGGCCCATCGCCACGATCTTGCCGGTGCCTGGCTGGACCATCGTCACCGCGGTGGCGACGTCGTCCGTCTTGTAGACGTGTTCCTTGATCGATTTCTGGGCCGACTTCTGGGCCTGCGGGTCCAGCGTCGTCTTGATCGTCAGGCCGCCCTGGTTCCAGACCTTGGCCCGGTCCTCCTTGGTCTTGCCGAAGACCGGGTCGGACAGGAACACCTCGCGTACGTAGTCACAGAAGAAGCCCGCGCCGTTGACTGCCGTGATGCAGCCGTTCTTCGGCTTGCTGACCTTCAGGCCGATCGGAGCCGCCTTCGCCTTGTCCGCTTCCGCCTGGGTGATGTCGTGGACGTCGGCCATGCGCTGCAGCACGGTGTTGCGACGCTTGGTCGCCTCCTGTGTGTCGTTGACCGGGTCGTAGCGGCTGGGGGACTGCACGATGCCCGCGAGCATCGCCGCCTCCTCCAGCTTCAGGTTCTTGGCGGACTTGGAGAAGTAGCGCTTGGAAGCGGCCTCGATGCCGTACGCCTGCTGCCCGAAGAAAGTGATGTTGAGGTAGTTCTCCAGGATCTTCTTCTTGCCCAGCTCTTCCTCGACCTGGATCGCGTACTTCAGTTCCTGGATCTTGCGGCCGATCGTCTGCTGGGTGGCCTGGGCGACCTTGTCGGGGTCGTCGCCCGCCTCCTCGACGAAGACGTTCTTCACGTACTGCTGGGTCAGGGTCGAGGCGCCCTGGGATACGCCGCCCTCCTGGGCGTTGCGGTTGAGCGCGCGCAGGACGCCCTTGAGGTCGATCGCGCCGTGCTCGTAGAAGCGTGAGTCCTCGATCGCGACGATCGCCTGCTGCATGTACGGGGAGACGTCCTTGAGCGACACCACCGTGCGGTCGCGTGAGTAGACCGTCGCGATCTGCCCGCCCTGCGAGTCCAGGATCGTGGTGCGCTGACTCAGCGGCGGAGTCTTGAGATTGGCCGGGATCTCGTCGAATCCCTTGACCGTCCCCTTGGCCGCGAGGCCCAGCGCACCGACGGCGGGCAGGGCGATGCCTGCCAGCACCGCTCCGGAGAGCACGCTGACACCGAGGAACTTGGCGGCCTGCTGGGTCCCTGTCAGACCTCCGCCGGAGCGCTTCTTTGGCATGGGGGCAGCCTACGTTCTCATTCGCCGGACACGCGTATATGCCTTGGCCTAAGCTGCTCACAACTGTCACAGCAGTGCGGTTCTGCATCAAGGCCTTCCCGGATTCCCGCTGTACCCGAAGCCGGCGGGCCGCTGTCCGAATCCGCCTCATGCGTCGCCCGACGTCCGTTGTGACTCAACTAACCTGTCCCGTTTTGTCGGGATAGTGACGTATGCCCTCAGCTCACTCCCCTGGGTGATCTGCCGCGTACGCATAGTCCGTTCGGGCCATTCAAGATTGGGCCCGAAGGGGGTGTTGCGCTGTGCCCACCTTCCGTAACGTCCTCAACTGGCAGCGGTGAATATGCCGCTGCCGCCGTGGGGGAGCCTCGATTCGGGAGAGGACGGCGCCGGCATGGGCTGGGTAACCGACTGGAGTGCGCAGGCAGCCTGCCGCACTACCGATCCGGATGAACTGTTCGTACAAGGGGCAGCGCAGAACAGGGCCAAGGCGGTGTGCACCGGTTGTCCGGTGCGGACCGAGTGCCTGGCCGATGCGCTCGACAATCGCGTCGAGTTCGGCGTCTGGGGTGGAATGACCGAGCGGGAACGGCGCGCACTGCTGCGCAGGCGTCCCACGGTCACCTCCTGGCGCAGGCTGCTCGAGACCGCGCGTACGGAGTACGAGCGCAGCGCGGGCATCCTGCCCGTGGGCCTCGACGACGACGAGACATACGAGACGTACGCAGCGGTGGGGTAGCCCACCGCTGTTTGTTTGAACGGCGCTTCCAAACGGCGCTTCTCAAACGGCACTTGTCTTCAGGGCGTCTGTGCCTGTGTACGGGGCGTCCGACTGATTACACAGCTCCGGCCGGAGCGGAACCGCCGGTCGCGAGCCGGTCACCGATGGCTCGCAGCCCCGCGAGATCGTGTACATCGCCGGGCAGGGCGGGCACTTGGGCCACCGCCACCTCGGGGTGGAGCGCGGTGAAACGGTCGCGCGTGCGCTGTTCGCGCGCGAGCACTTGCATCCGTTCGGCGTGCAGGCGCAGCAGACCCGCCGTCAGCTGTTCTGTGGTGTGGTCCGCGGCGGTGTGTTGCTCGGGGGTGGTGCCGTCCACGGGGGTGCTGTCCACGGGCTGGGATTCGGGAGAGGCGGCCGTGGAGTCACGAACACCAGTCTTCCCGGACCTTTGATCCACAATGCGGCCCTCATCAAGATTTTCTGCGGCCGCCAGCGCCCGCTCGGCCGACAGACGGGCGGCGCCGCTGCCATGGACCCGGTTGAGCACCAGACCGGCCAGCGGCATCTCCTCCGCCGCCAGCCGCTCCACGAAGTACGCCGCCTCCCGCAGCGCGTCCCGCTCCGGCGCCGCGACCACCAGGAAGGCCGTACCGGGCGCCTGCAGCAGCCGGTAGGTGGCATCGGCGCGGGTGCGGAAGCCGCCGAACATGGTGTCCATCGCGGCGACGAACGTCTGCACATCGCGCAGGAGTTGACCGCCGAGCAGCTTGCCGAGCGTCCCCGTCATCATCGACATGCCGACATTGAGGAACTTCATCCCCGCCCGGCCGCCCATCTTCGCCGGCGCCATCAGCAGCTTGATGAACTTCCCGTCCAGGAAGGACCCGAGACGCCCGGGAGCGTCAAGGAAGTCCAGCGCCGAGCGCGAGGGCGGAGTGTCGACGACGATCAGGTCCCACTCGTCACGGGCGCGCAGCTGCCCCAGCTTCTCCATCGCCATGTACTCCTGCGTGCCCGCGAAACCGGCCGACAGAGACTGGTAGAAGGGGTTCTCCAGGATCGCCCGGGCCCGCTCGGCGTCCGCGTGGGCCTCGACGATCTCGTCGAAGGTCCGCTTCATGTCGAGCATCATGGCGTGCAGTTCGCCCTCGCCCTCGATGCCCTTGACCCGGCGCGGGGTGTTGTCCAGGGAGTCGATGCCCATGGACTGGGCGAGCCTGCGGGCCGGGTCGATGGTGAGGACGACGACCTTGCGGCCCCGCTCTGCCGCCCGTACGCCAAGGGCCGCGGCGGTCGTGGTCTTGCCGACGCCTCCCGCGCCGCAGCACACGATGATGCGGGTCGCGGGGTCGTCGATCAGCGGGTCGACTTCCAGAGCGGCCGCCGCGTCCAGGGTCATGAGCCGGTCCCTTGCTTCCGCAGTTCCTTCGACAGCCGGTAGAGCCCCGCCAGGTCGACTCCCTCGCTCAGCAGGGGGAGTTCGTACGTCGGCAGGCCGAAACCGGCCAGCGTCGCGCGCTGCTCGCGCTCCAGCTCCACGCGCTGGGCGTGGTCGGCGGCCTGCTCCAGGAGCGGAGTGACGAGCTTCGTCGAGCCGCCGACGCCCGCCGCCGTGAGTGCCTTGGCGATGTCCGCGCGCCGGTCGCCCGCGGCGTCGCGCACCGCCTCCTCGTCGAGGATGTGGGGGCGCACCATGTTCACGATGACCTTGCCGACGGGCAGGTCGGCGGCGCGCAGCTCGGCGATGCCGTCCGCGGTCTCCTGGACGGGCATCTCCTCCAGCAGCGTCACCAGATGGACCGCGGTCTCGGGGGACTTGAGTACGCGCATCACGGCCTGGGCCTGATTGTGTATCGGGCCGAACTTGGCCAGGCCCGCCACCTCGTCGTTCACATTGAGAAAGCGCGTGATGCGGCCGGTGGGCGGGGCGTCCATCACCACGTAGTCGTAGACGTACGGGCCCTGCTTGGTCCTGCGGCGTACGGCCTCGCAGGCCTTGCCCGTCAGCAGTACGTCCCGGACACCGGGCGCGATCGTCGTCGCGAAGTCGATCGCGCCGAGCTTCTTGAGCGCGCGGCCCGCGCTGCCCAGCTTGTAGAACATCTGGAGGTAGTCGAGGAGCGCGCGCTCGGCGTCGATGGCCAGCGCGAACACCTCGCCGCCGCCCGACGAGACGGCGATTTTCCGCTCCTCGTAAGGAAGCGCCTCCGTCTCGAAGAGCTGTGCGATGCCCTGTCTGCCCTCGACCTCCACAAGCAGAGTGCGCTTTCCCTCGGTTGCGAGGGCCAGCGCGAGGGCGGCGGCCACCGTCGTCTTACCGGTACCACCCTTGCCGCTGACGACCTGGAGCCTGCTCACGTATTCGAGCCTAACCAGTCGGGCTGTCGCCCATGCAGGAGGCTGCCTGCGGGCTGCGTCACGAGGCGGGCGGCCGGTGCGGCTACAGTCGGCTCCATGACCAAGTGGGAATACGCGACCGTGCCCCTTCTCGTGCACGCGACCAAGCAGATTCTGGACACCTGGGGCGAGGACGGCTGGGAGCTCGTCCAGGTCGTTCCCGGGCCGAACAACCCCGAGCAGCTCGTGGCGTATCTGAAGCGGGAGAAGCAGTCGTGAGCGGCGTCGTCGAGGCGAAGCTCGCCGAACTCGGGCTGACGCTGCCGGAGGTCGTGCCGCCGCTGGCCGCGTACCAGCCGGCTGTCAGGTCGGGTGCGTACGTCTACACCGCAGGCCAGCTCCCGATGGTGGAGGGCAAGCTTCCGGTCACCGGCAAGGTGGGCGCCGAGGTCACCCCCGAGGAGGCGAAGGAGCTCGCGCGCACCTGTGGGCTGAACGCGCTGGCCGCCGTGAAGTCGGTCGTCGGCGACCTGGACCGGATCGCCCGCGTCGTGAAGGTTGTCGGCTTTGTCGCTTCGGCCGCGGACTTCACCGGCCAGCCCGCCGTGCTCAACGGCACCAGCGAGCTGCTCGGCGCGGTGTTCGGCGACAAGGGTGTGCACGCGCGCAGCGCGGTGGGCGTCGCGGTGCTGCCGCTGGACGCTCCGGTCGAGGTCGAGATCCAGGTGGAGCTCGTCCAGGACTGACGCACTGTCGAGGACTGAACTGCTGAGGACTGAGGTGCCGTGCGAGCCTGAGGCGCCGTGCGGGACTGACTGATCGTTCAGCACGGAGCGGAGCTTGTACGGAGCTGAAGCTCCTGGTCAAGTGCCATATGGGGCCCCGTGTCCGCCGGTTTTCCGGTGGATGCGGGGCCCCACTCGTCTTCGGTAATCCCTTGCATCTCTCTTGACGTGGACGCGTCGGCGGGTGTGACCTGTCCACGGTTAGGAACGTTTCCTAACCATCTGAACGCAGGAGGGATCCGTGGCACCAACCCCCCACCGGTCGCGCAGATCGGTCTGCGCCGCCCTCGTGGCCGCGGCCACCGCAGCGTTAACCGTGGCCCTTCCGGCCCTGAGCACTGCCCAGCCCACCGCCCGAACGACCGTGAACGCCGCACCCGTCCGCTACGAAGCCGAATCGGCAACCGTCTCCCAGGGCGCCGTCGAGTCCAACCACACCGGCTTCTCCGGCACCGGCTTCGTCAACTACACCAATGTGGCCGGCGGTTATGTCGAGTTCACCGTGGACGCCCCCGCCGCGGGCAGCGCCACCCTGGCCCTCGGCTTCGCCAACGGCACCACCGGCAACCGCCCGCTGAACATATCGGTCAACGGCAGCGTCGCCGCGGCCAATCTGGCCTTCCAGCCCACCGGAGCCTGGACCACCTGGTCCACCGTGACCACCACGGTCACGCTCAAGGCGGGCACCAACGCCGTCCGCGCCGCCGCCACCGCCGCCGAGGGCGGCCCCAACCTGGACTTCATCGACGTCACTCCCGCCGACGGCCAGGCAGGCACCGACTACGAGGCCGAGTCCGGGACGATCTCCCAGGGCGCCGTCGAGTCCAACCACGCCGGGTACTCCGGCACCGGCTTCGTCAACTTCCAGCCAGTGGCGGGCGCCTCTGTGGAGTTCACCGTCGATTCCGCGCAGGCCGCGGCCGCCAAGCTGGACTTCCGCTACGCCAACGGCTCCACCGCGAGCCGTGCGATGGACATCACGGTGAACGGCACCTCGGTCGCCGACGACCTCGCCTTCCCCGCCACCGGCGCCTGGACCACCTGGAAGACCGTCAGTGCCAACGCGGCGCTCAAGGCGGGCTCCAACAAGATCCGCGCCACCACCTCCGCGGGCGACGGCCCCAACCTGGACAAGCTCACCGTGACCGCGAGCGGCCCGGCCGACACCGAGAAGCCGACCCCGCCCGCCAATCTGCGCAAGGACAAGGAGCCGACGGCGAGCACCGTCTCGCTGGCCTGGGACCCGTCCACCGACAACGTCAAGGTCACCGGCTACGACATCTACCAGCACGGCCAGCTGATGAAGAGCGTCGACGGCAGCGCGCTCGCCGCCACCGTGGAAGGCCTCAACCCCGAGACCTCGTACGACTGGACGGTCTTCGCCCGTGACGCCGCGGCCAATGTCTCGGCCGCGAGCAACGCCGTCACCATCGCCACCCTGCCCGCCCCGCCGGACAGCGAGGCGCCGAGCGTCCCGGGCAACCTGCGTTCCACCGGAAAGACCGCCACCAGCGTCGACCTCGCCTGGAACCCCTCCACGGACAATGTGAAGGTCACCGGGTACGACATCTACCGCGACGGCGCGGCCGCCGGAACCTCAGACTCCACGTCGACGACCATCGCCGGCCTGAAGGCCAACACCGCGTACACATTCAAGGTGAGGGCCTTCGACCTGAAGGGCAACAAGTCCGGGTTCGGACCGGAGATCACCGTCACGACCGGCGGCAGCCAGCCGGGCGGCGTCCCCGACCCGGGCACCGTCTCCACGCTCGCCGGCGGCGTGGACGTGGCCTGGGGCATGGGCTTCCTCCCCGACGGCTCCGGCATCTACACCGAGCGGAACACCTTCAACGTCTACCGGCTCACCAAGTCGGGCCAGAAGACGCTGATCGGCAAGGTCCCGGGCGTGGTCGGCACGGGCGGTGAGGGCGGTCTGCTCGGCATCGAGATCAGCCCGAGCTTCACGACGGACCACCATCTCTACTTCACCCACTCCGCTTCCGAGGGCAACCGCATCGTGCGGATGAAGTACGAGAACAACGCGCTCAGCGACTACAAGATCCTGCTCCAGGGCATGGAGAAGAGCCGATTCCACAACGGCGGACGGCTCCGCTTCGGTCCGGACGGCAAGCTGTACGCGTCGATGGGCGACGCCCAGAGCGGCAGCCGGGCTCAGGACAAGAACTCGCTCAACGGCAAGATCCTTCGTATCAACCCCGACGGCACCGTCCCGTCGGACAACCCCTTCGGCAACGCCGTCTGGTCGCTCGGCCACCGCAACCCGCAGGGACTGGACTTCGACTCCCAGGGCCGCCTGTGGCAGGCCGAGTTCGGCAACAGCATCATGGACGAGGTCAACCTGATCCAGAAGGGCGGCAACTACGGCTGGCCCAACTGCGAGGGCACCAGCGGAAGTTGCTCCGGCTACATCGCACCGAAGAAGACCTGGCCCACGTCCTCGGCCTCACCCAGCGGCCTGACCATCATCAACGACCACGTCTTCGTCGCCACCACCGTCGGCGAGCGCGTCTACCGGCTGCGCATCGACGCCAACTCCAACCTGGTCGAGCAGAAGACGTACTTCCAGGGCACCTACGACCGGCTGCGCACCGTCGAGGTCGACCACGACGGCGACATCTGGCTCACCACGTCGACCGACAAGGACGGCACGGCGGGCAACGACCGGGTCCTATTGATCGACATCGTCTACTCGGGCGGCAGTCCGCAGCCCGGCGAGTTCAAGCTGACCAGCAGTGCCTTCAACGACAACGCCACCATCCCGGCGAAGTACACCTGCGCCGGGGACGGCACGGCGGGCCAGGATCCGTCGCCGCCGCTGGCCTGGGGCGCGGGAAGCTCCGGGGCGAGGAGCTACGCCATCGTCTTCGCCGACGTCGCAGGCAGCGGAAACAAGCTGCACTGGGCGATCTGGGACATCCCGGCGGCCAGGCTCTCCCTCCCCGAGGGTCTCGGATCCGGCTTCGACGTCCCCGGCCAGAACGGCGCCAGGCAGAAGGCCATGGGCAGCGGGGCGAACGCGCAGAAGTTCTTCGGGCCGTGCCCCGGAGGCTCGACGCATCCGTACACCTTCACGCTGTACGCGGTGAACTCGACGACCGTGCCGGGGATCGGCTCGGGTTCGTCGATGGCCCAGATCGAAACGGCGATCAAGAACGCGAGTACCGCGAACGTGAAGCTCCGCGGCAACTCCAACGCCGGCACCTGAGCACGGGTACCGACGCCCGGTCCCGGGGGCGGTTTCGGGGGGCGGCACGCACGGCCGCCCCTCGAACATCCCGACGAGAGCGGATAGCCTCCGGCCATGTCCAATGGTCAGTGGTACCCGCCGGAGTGGCCGGACCGGATTCGCGCACTCGCGAGGGGTGAACTCACCGCCGTGACGCCGAAGCGGGCCGCGACCGTGATGCTGTTGCGCGACACCGCGGACGGCCCCGCCGTCCACATGCTGCGCCGACGCGCCTCCATGGCCTTCGCCGGAGGCGCGTACGCATATCCCGGCGGCGGCGTCGACCCGCGCGACCACGACCATCTGGTGCGCTGGGCGGGTCCCTCGCTGGAGACCTGGGCCGGCCGTCTCGGAGTGGACCAGGCATCGGCCCAGGCCATCGTGTGCGCGGCCGTGCGCGAGACGTACGAGGAGGCGGGCGTCCTGCTCGCGGGCGAGACGCCCGGCACGGTCGTCGGCGACACGACGGGCGACGACTGGGAGGCCGACCGGCGGGCGCTGGTGGAGCGGGAGCTCTCCTTCGCGGACTTTCTGGACCGGCGGGGCCTGGTGCTGCGCTCGGACCTCCTTGGCGCGTGGGCGCGGTGGATCACCCCCGAGTTCGAGCCGCGGCGCTACGACACCTGGTTCTTCGTGGCAGCCCTGCCCGAGGGCCAGCGGACGCGGAACGCGTCGACGGAGGCGGACCGCACCGTCTGGATCCGCCCGGCCGAAGGGGCCACGGGCTATGACAAGGGCGATCTGCTGATGATGCCGCCCACGATCGCCACGCTGAGGGCGCTGGAGCCCTACCGGGCGGCCGCGGACGCGCTCGCCGCCGCCGGGGAGCAGGACCTCACTCCCGTACTGGCCCAGGCACGGCTGGACGACCAGGGGCAGCTCGTGCTGAGCTGGCCGGGGCACGACGAGTTCACCAAGCACATCCCGACGGAGGGCTCGCGATGACGGAGAACGCCGCGATACGGCGGCGTGCCGGAGGTGCGCGATGACCGAAGCAGCCGCTCTGCCCGGGCAGCCGCGCGGGGGCGTGCTCTCGGGGCCCGCCACCGCGCGCGCCGTGAACGTCCTCGCGCCCAATGCCTCCGCCATGACCCTCGACGGCACGAACACCTGGATCGTCTCCGAGCCCGACTCCGAACTCGCCGTCGTCATCGACCCGGGCCCCGACGACGAAGGCCACCTGCAGAGCGTCGTCGCGACCGCCGAGAAGGCGGGCAAGCGGGTCGCCCTGACCCTGCTCACCCACGGCCACCCCGATCACGCGGAGGGCGCCGCCCGGTTCGCGGAGCTGACGGGTACGAAGGTCCGCGCCCTCGACCCCGCGCTGCGGCTCGGCGACGAGGGGCTCGCGGCGGGCAACGTGATCCGGGTCGGCGGCCTCGAAATGCGGGTCGTCCCCACGCCCGGCCACACCGCCGACTCGCTCTGCTTCCATCTGCCGGCCGACAGGGCCGTACTGACCGGCGACACGATCCTCGGGCGCGGAACGACGGTCGTCGCCCACCCGGACGGGCGGCTCGGCGACTACCTCGACTCACTGCGCAGGCTGCGCTCGCTCACGGTCGACGACGGCGTGCACACGGTCCTGCCGGGCCACGGGCCCGTACTCGACGACGCACAGGGCGCGGTCGAGTTCTATCTGGCCCACCGGGCGCACCGCCTCGCCCAGGTGGAGACGGCCGTCGAGGACGGGCATGTCACCGCGGCCGATGTGGTGGCACAGGTGTACGCGGACGTGGACAGGTCGCTGTGGCCTGCGGCGGAGCTGTCGGTGCGGGCGCAGCTGGAGTATCTGCGCGAGCACGGCCTGATCTGAACCCGTCCTGAACTGAGTCCTGTCCTGATCTGAATTGTGTTCGGGGCGGAAACCGCCGACAGGCCCCCAGGCGTCGGCTTCATTGGCCTGTGCTTTACGCTCCGCTTACTTATCGACACCGTTCCTGGGGGGACCAGCGTGTTCGTGCTCTTCATCCTGCTCGTCATCGCGGCAGCCGTGCTGTTCTTCGTCGGCCGCGGCAGCGAAAAGCGCGGGCTCAAGCTCGGCGCGCTCGGAGCCCTGCTCGCGGGCCTCTTCGCGGGGATCGCCAGCTGTGTGCATGTCATCAGCGCCTATGAGGTCGGCGTCCCGGTCACCTTCGGCAAGGTCGGTTCGCCCATGACGCCGGGGATGAACATCACCTCGCCGTTCACCAACGTCACGACCTTCTCCACCCGCCCCGTGGACCTCAGCCTCTCCGACAAGGACGTGGTCGAGGTGCGCTCCTCGCAGGGCGGTGTGATGTACGTGGAGCTCACCGTGAAGTGGGCGGTGACCCCCGCCAAGGCCGTCGAGCTGTACCGGCTCGCGGGCAGCGAGGACGCGATTCAGCAGCGCCTGGTCTTCCCGGACAGCCGGGAGATCGTCCGTAACGTCTTCGCCCGCCACACCAGCGAAGAGGGCTACAGCTCGGCCCGGGAGACGATCAACAGCGAGATCGCCGACCGGATCAAGGAGCGGCTCGCCCCGCGCGGGATCGACGTCACCACCGTCAATCTGCGCAATGTGAAGCCGTCCGACCGGCTCCAGGACCAGATCGACCGCAAGATCCAGCAGCAGCAGGCGACCGAGCGGGCGACGGAAGCGGCACGCACCGCCAAGGCGGAGGCCGAGCGCCGCCGGATCGAGGCCGAGGGCATCGCCAAGGCCAACAAGATCCTGAACGACTCGCTCACCGACAAGGTGCTGACCAACCAGTGCATCGACGCCTTCAAGGAGGCGGCGGCGAAGCACCCGGTGTACGCGGTGCCCTGCGGCGGCGGCAGCGCCAACCCGCTGATCGTGGACGGCACCAAGAACTGACGCAGACATGCGCGAAGGGCCGCTCCCGGTGGGGGCGGCCCTTCCCGTACGAGATGACTCAGCGCGAGCGCTTGGCGAGGCGCTCCACGTCCAGCAGGATCACGGCCCGCGCCTCCAGCCGCAGCCAGCCGCGCTGCGCGAAGTCGGCCAGCGCCTTGTTCACGGTCTCGCGGGAGGCGCCGACCAGCTGGGCGAGCTCTTCCTGGGTCAGGTCGTGGACGACGTGAATGCCCTCCTCCGACTGCACGCCGAAGCGGCGCGACAGGTCGAGGAGCGCACGGGCCACACGGCCCGGTACGTCGGAGAAGACCAGGTCGGACATCTGGTCGTTGGTCTTGCGCAGCCTGCGGGCGACGGCGCGCAGCAGCGCGGTGGCCACCTCCGGCCGGGCGTTCAGCCAGGGCTGCAGATCGCCGTGGCCGAGGCCGAGGAGCTTCACCTCGGTCAGCGCGGTGGCGGTGGCGGTGCGCGGGCCGGGGTCGAAGAGGGACAGCTCGCCGATGAGCTCGCCCGGGCCGAGGACGGCGAGCATGTTCTCGCGGCCGTCGGGGGACGTGCGGTGGAGCTTGACCTTGCCTTCGGTTACCACGTAGAGGCGGTCGCCGGGGTCGCCCTCGTGGAAGAGCGCGTCGCCGCGGGCGAGCGTCACTTCACTCATCGAGGCGCGGAGCTCCGCGGCCTGCTCGTCATCGAGCGCCGCGAAGAGCGGGGCGCGCCGCAGAACGTCGTCCACGTGTTCTCTCCTTGTCGACCTGCTCAGGGACCGTGGCCCATGATGCCGGACCGCGCACCCGAGGTGCGGGCGCAGGTCGGATCCCTGGCCGTAAAACCGTGCGATCAATCACACCAAGTCTGACGCACTGGAGCGCCTGTTCGTGCGGCAGGGGCCCGATTGGGTCCTGATTGGCTGTGACCGGGGCGGATGTCAGTGCCGGCCCGTAGGCTGACCGGGTGTCCAATTCGCCGGTGAGAGCGCAGGCCAAGGGGGCTGGGAGCGTGTCCGGAAAGCAGAATTCCGCTGTGGGCGAACAACCCTCGCTCGGCCCTAAGAGAACGGGCAAATCGCCCAAACTGGAATCGCGGCTGGCCATGGTCCGCCGCGCGCGCCGGATCAATCGGGAGCTCGCCGAGGTCTATCCGTACGCCCACCCGGAGCTGGACTTCACCAACCCCTTCGAGCTGCTCGTCGCCACGGTCCTGTCCGCCCAGACGACGGACCTGCGGGTGAACCAGACCACGCCCGCGCTCTTCGCGAAGTACCCGAGGCCCGAGGACCTCGCCGCCGCGAATCCGGAGGAGGTCGAGGAGCTCATCCGCCCGACAGGGTTCTTCCGGGCCAAGACCAAGTCGATCATGGGCCTCGCGGCCGCGATCCGTGACGACTTCGGCGGCAAGGTCCCCGGCCGCCTCGACGACCTGGTGAAACTGCCGGGAGTGGGCCGCAAGACGGCGTTCGTCGTCCTCGGCAATGCGTTCGGAGTGCCCGGCATCACCGTCGACACCCACTTCCAGCGCCTTGTGCGCCGCTGGAAGCTCACCGAGCAGGAGGACCCGGTGAAGATCGAGGCGGAGATGGCCGCGATCTTCCCCAAGAGCGAGTGGACGATGCTCTCGCACCGGGTGATCTTCCACGGCCGCCGTATGTGCCACGCCCGCAAGCCCGCCTGCGGCGTCTGCCCGATCGCACACCTGTGCCCGGCGTACGGAGAGGGCGAGACGGACCCCGAGAAGGCGAAGAAGCTGCTCAAGTACGAGAAGGGCGGCCAGCCCGGCCAGCGCCTCAACCCGCCCCCGGACTACCCGGGCAAGCCGGCCCCGCCGCTCGGGGCGGGCGGGTGACGTCCCTGAGACGGAGCGACGGAACCATCCACGCGCCCCGAGGCGTTGTGAACGAGGGGTGCCGATGATGCGCGCAGGAGAAGAGACGTACGAGCAGAACTACGACCACGAGGTGGTCGTCACCACCGACGGTCTGCCCGCATGGCTCGACCCCGTCGTGCGTGCCGCGGACACCGTCGAGCCCGAGCAGCTCAGCCGTTTTCTGCCGCCCGAGAGCGGCCGCGGCCGGCAGTCCGCCGTCCTGATCCTGCTCGGCGAGGGCGACAAGGGGCCCGAGCTGCTGCTCATGGAGCGTGCCGGGAGCCTGCGCTCCCATCCCGGGCAGCCCTCCTTCCCCGGCGGTGCGCTCGATCCCGAGGACGGCGATCCGGCCACCACCGGGCCACTGCGCGCCGCGCTGCGCGAGGCCGAGGAGGAGACCGGCCTCGACCCGGCGGGCGTCCAGATCTTCGGCGTGCTGCCCAAGCTCTACATCCCGGTGAGCAGTTTCGTCGTCACGCCCGTACTGGGATGGTGGCGCACCCCGAGCCCGGTCGGAGCGGTCGACCCCGCCGAGACCGCCCGGGTCTTCACCGTGCCCGTGGTGGATCTCACGGACCCGGCCAACCGTGCGACGGCCGTGCACCCGAGCGGACACAGCGGTCCGGCCTTTATGGTCGAGGGGGCTCTGGTCTGGGGTTTTACCGCGGGTGTGATCGACCGCATTCTGCATTTCGCCGGATGGGAACGACCATGGGACCGCGCCAAGCAGGTCCCGCTCGACTGGCGCTCATGACAGGCTGAACCCCAGCCGCTCCAGCCGGACGGAGCAGGCGCCGACGAATCTGCGAGGCAAATGACGGTGAACGTGCTGGACATTCTGTTGCTGGTCGCCGCCGTGTGGTTCGCGATCGTCGGCTACCGACAGGGTTTCGTCGTCGGCATCCTTTCGGTGATCGGTTTCCTCGGTGGCGGTCTCGTCGCCGTGTATCTGCTGCCCGTGCTCTGGGGCCAGCTGACGAACGATTCCGACGTGTCCACCACAGCAGCGGTCGTGGCCGTCGTCATCGTGATCGTCTGCGCCTCGGTGGGGCAGGCCTTCACCACGCACCTCGGCAACAAACTCCGCCGGTACATCACCTGGACGCCCGCGCGTGCCCTGGACGCGACCGGGGGCGCGCTGGTCAACGTCGTGGCGATGCTGCTGGTCGCGTGGCTGATCGGTTCCGCACTCGCCGGGACCGCCCTGCCGACGCTCGGCAAGGAGGTCCGCAGCTCCAAGGTGCTGCTCGGGGTCTCCCGGGTGATGCCCAGTCAGGCCAACACCTGGTTCACGGACTTTTCCTCCGTTCTCGCGCAGAACGGCTTCCCGCAGGTCTTCAGCCCGTTCTCGAACGAGCCCATCACGGAGGTCCAGGCGCCCGACCCGGCGCTCGCGGGCAGCCCGGTGGCCGCACGCGCCCAGCGGTCCATCGTCAAGGTCGTCGGCACGGCCCAGAGCTGCGGCAAGGTGCTCGAAGGCACGGGCTTCGTCTTCTCCGACCGCCGCGTGATGACCAATGCCCATGTCGTCGGCGGCGTCGACGAGCCGACCGTCCAGATCGGCGGCGAGGGCAAGCTGTACGACGCGAAGGTCGTGCTCTACGACTGGCAGCGCGACATCGCCGTACTGGACGTGCCCGATCTGAAGGCGCGGCCGCTCCAGTTCGCCGACACCGACGCCCGCAGCGGCAACAGCGCGATCGTCGCGGGCTTCCCGGAGAACGGCTCGTACGACGTGCGCTCGGCCCGTGTCCGCGGCCGGATCAACGCCAACGGCCCGGACATCTACCACCGCGGCACGGTGCGCCGTGATGTCTACTCGCTGTTCACGACGGTCCGTCAGGGCAACTCCGGCGGCCCGCTGCTCACGCCCGACGGCAGGGTGTACGGCGTGATCTTCGCCCGTTCGCTGGACGACCCGAACACCGGATACGCGCTGTCGGTCGACGAGATCCGCGAGGACATCTCGTTCGGCCTGACCGCGAACCAGCAGGTCGACAGCCAGGGGTGCGCGCTGTAGCCCTCAGCCGTACGGGGTTCTGTGCGGGACGGCGTTAGGCCGTACGAGGAGCCGTACGGGCCGGCCCTGAGCCGCCTGGACCGTCAGCCGCGGGTATGCCGCAGCCGCGCCGAGACCCATCGGGCCCGGCGCCGCAGGATGCGTGGAATGCCGATCCCCTGCCCGGGATGCTCATGGCCCTCACCTTGGGAGCCACCCCTCTCGCGGGTGACCGGCCCATTGGCCGAGCGGCGGTTGCGTGCTGCGTCACCGTAGTCGTACGTCCAGCCCATACACCGACGTGTGCCCGTGCCCCATGGTCGGTAACCGCGCCCGGGGCGGCCAATTGGCCTATGCGCCGGGCAATTGGCTGTTCGTCGTACAAGCGTTCAGGGATGTGGGTGCAGAGCCACCCGCCGGGCTAGCGGTCGGGTTCCGGGTCCTTGAGCCAGGCGATGAGCTCCTTGGAGAACCCCGCCGGATCCTCCTCGTGCGGAAAGTGGCCGAGGCCGTCGAACAGTCGCCAGCGGTACGGCGCTTCCACGTACTCGCCCGAGCCCGCCGCGCTGCGCGTCCGCATCGCCGGGTCCAGCGACCCGTGCAGATGCAGCGTCGGGACCCGCACCGGGCGTTTCATCCGGCGGTTGAACTGGATCCCGTCCGGCCGCGCCATCGACCGCACCATCCACCGGTACGGCTCGATCGAGCAGTGCGCCGTCGACGGGATGCTCATCGCCCGCCGGTAGACGTCGATCGCGTCCTCCTCCGGCAGTTGCGGCCCGGACCAGTCCTGGATGAGCCGGCCCACCAAGGCCGCGTCGTCCGCGACGAGCTGACGCTCCGGAATCCACGGCCGCTGGAAGCCCCAGATGTACGAGCCCGCCCGGCTCTGCGAGAAGTCGGAGAGCATCGCCGACCGCCAGCGCCGGGGGTGCGGCATCGAGGAGACCGCGAGCCGGCGCACCAGCTTGGGCCGCATCACCGCCGCGGTCCACGCCAGATAGCCGCCGAGGTCGTGGCCCACCAGCGCCGCGTCCGGCTCGCCGAGCGAGCGCACCACGCCGGTGATGTCGAGCGCGAGGTTCGCGGGGTCGTAACCCCGCGGCGTACGGTCGCTTCCGCCCACTCCCCGCAAATCCATCGCAACTGCCCGGAACCCGGCGTCGGCGAGCGCGGTCAGCTGATGCCGCCAGGTCCACCAGAACTGCGGAAAGCCGTGCAGCAGCAACACCAGCGGCCCATCGCCCATCTCGGCGATATGGAAGCGCGCACCATTGGCCGCCACGTCGCGATGAGTCCAGGGACCATCGATGCGTACGGGGCTTCCAGAACCGGTATCAGGGGCCGTCATGCAGACGAGCGTGCCACACCCGAGCACCCCTCGGTCGCCATGCCCACCCGAGGGGGAGCGACGGGCGGGACCCAGGGGATGCTCCGCCGGTGCTCACGGCCCCGCGACCGTGGTCCTCAGGCCGCGACCTTGTCCTGCGCCGGGCGGGTGTGCGGCTTGACGCCCTGCAGTACGGCGGCCGTCTGTTTGGCCGACGCGATGGTCTTCTCCGGCGGCTTGACCTTTTTGAACTTGGCCACGGCCAGCAGCGCGAGCAGCGCCGCGAGCAGCAGATACGCACCGCCCACGATCAGGAACGACCACGCCAGGCCGAGACCCAGATTGTGGATCCCGTACACCGCCGCGAAGCTCAGCACCGGCAGCGAGAAGAGCACGAACACTCCTGCGACGGTGAAGGCCACACCGCCCATCACGCCCCGCATGACGTCCTGCCGCAGTTCCGCCTTGGCCAGGGCGATCTCGTCGTGCACGAGCGCGGACATCTCGGCGGTCGCCGAGGCGACCAGCTGGCCGAGACTGCGCTCGGCGCCGACGACGTTCGCCGCGGTGTTGCCGGGGTCGCTCATCGCTGACTCCCTCTCCTCATCGGCGGATCCGATGTCAGTTCCGATCTCAGTTCCGATGTCAGATCATGCCGGACCGTCGCCGCCCTCGTGCGACGCCCCCGCCAGTTCGGCCTTGCGACGGTGCTCCGCGGCCTTCTCCTCATAGATCGCAGCCATCCGAAGGTGGTATTCCGGGTTGTCCTGTTCATAGATGTCCGGGATGCCGTCCTGGTCATCGTCGCGTTCCTCCGCCTCGACGAGCGCGTTGTACTTCCGTACGCGCAATTTGAGCAGAATCGCGGCGAACACGGCGGCGATCAGGGAGCCCATGAGGACGGCGGCCTTGACCTCCTCGGTGAGTACCGGGCTGCCCGCGAAGGCGAGTTCGGCGATGAGAAGGGAGACGGTGAAGCCGATTCCGGCGAGCGCGGCGACGGCGAAGACGTCCGGCCAGGCCAGATCCTCATTGAGCTCCGCCCGGGTGAAGCGGGCGGCGAGCCAGGTGCCGCCGAAGATGCCGAGGGTCTTGCCGACCACCAGGCCGAGGACGACGCCGAGGGGTTCCGGCTTGGTGAAGACGTCGGTGAGCAGGTCGCCGGAGACGACCACTCCCGCGGAGAAGAGCGCGAACAGCGGTACGGCGAGTCCCGCGGAGAGCGGCCGTACCAGGTGCTCGATGTGCTCGGCGGGGGAGTGCTCCTCCCCCTCGCGCCTGGTGCAGCGCAGCATCAGGCCCATGGAGACACCGGCGATGGTGGCGTGGATGCCGCTGTTGTACGTCAGCCCCCAGATGACGAGGGCCATCGGGACGTACACGTACCAGCCGCGCACGCCCTTGTGCAGGAGCAGCCAGAAGACACCGAGGCCGACGACGGCACCGCCCAGCGCCGCGAAGTTCAGCTCGTCGGTGAAGAAGACGGCGATGATCAGGATCGCGAAGAGATCGTCGACGACGGCGAGGGTGAGCAGGAACGCGCGCAGCGCGGAGGGCAGCGAGGTGCCGATGACCGCGAGGACGGCGAGCGCGAAAGCGATGTCGGTGGCGGTCGGTACGGCCCAGCCCTCGGTGGAACCGCCGCCGGCGGTGGTGACGACGAGATAGACGAGCGCGGGCATGGCCATCCCGCAGACCGCGGCGATCACGGGCAGCGCGGCGGCCTTGGGTTCACGCAGCTCCCCGGCCACGAGTTCCCGCTTGAGCTCGATCCCGGCGACGAAGAAGAAGAGGGCGAGCAGTCCGTCGGCGGCCCAGTGCTCGATCGAGAGATCGAGGCCGAGGGCGGAGGGGCCTATGTGGAAGTCGCGTACGGACTCATAGCTGTCACCCAGGGGGGTGTTGGCCCAGATGAGTGCGGCGACGGCGGCGACGAGAAGAAGGACACCGCCCACGGTCTCGGCCCGCAGTGCGTCCGCGACGAATGTCCGCTCGGGGAGGGAGAGACGTCCGAGGAACTTGCGGGGGGTGGAGGTGGGCGCGGCCACGTCGGGGGACCTCCGGTCGGGTGGGCAGGGCAGAGCACATGCCGACCAGACTTCCCGGCGCACCTAGGTTTTCTTGCTGCGTCATTGACGCGGTCCTTAGTTTACCTAAGAGCGCAAGGGCGTATCCGGTGAGGCTCACTTTAAGGGGCATATAGGACACGCGTCGCGCTGTCAGGGGCGGTTGCGAGAGCCCGCGGCACGGAGTCACCGCGTCCGGGGGCGTCCGGGCCCGCCCCGGCACGGACACGAGGGGAGGGTCCGGCCACACGCGGCCGGACCCTCCCCCAGGCCCCTGGATCAGTCCTCGCTCGCCGCCGTGGGCAGCTTCGTCTGGATCAGGTCCATCACCGACGAGTCCGTGAGTGTCGTGACATCGCCCAGCTGCCGGTTCTCCGCGACATCCCGCAGCAGTCGCCGCATGATCTTGCCCGAGCGGGTCTTCGGCAGCTCCGCCACCGGCAGTACGCGCTTCGGCTTGGCGATCGGCCCGAGCGTCGCGCCGACGTGGTTGCGCAGGTCGTTCACCAGGTTCTCGTCCTCGCTCGCCGTACCCCGCAGGATCACGAACGCCACGATGGCCTGACCCGTCGTCTCGTCCGCGGCGCCGACGACCGCCGCCTCGGCGACCTTCGGGTGCGAGACCAGCGCCGACTCCACCTCGGTCGTCGAGATGTTGTGCCCGGACACGAGCATCACGTCATCGACGCGCCCCAGCAGCCAGATGTCGCCGTCGTCGTCCTT
The DNA here is from genome assembly GCF_045207475.1 of Streptomyces sp. NBC_00885. NCBI lineage: Bacteria > Bacillati > Actinomycetota > Actinomycetes > Kitasatosporales > Streptomycetaceae > Streptomyces > Streptomyces sp. NBC_00885. The sequence goes on along the minus strand of NZ_CP108796.1, from coordinate 3,847,412 downwards.
CTTGGCGCCGTCGCCCGCGAAGTACTTGCCCGCGAAGCGCGACCAGTACGTGTCGATGAAGCGCTGGTCGTCGCCCCAGATGGTGCGGAGCATCGACGGCCACGGCTCGGTCAGCACCAGGTAGCCGCCGCCTCCGTCCGGAACCTCGTTGGCCTCGTCGTCGACGACGGTGGCCGCGATGCCGGGCAGGGCGCGCTGGGCGGAGCCGGGCTTGGTGGCGGTGACGCCGGGCAGGGGGCTGATCATCATGGCGCCGGTCTCGGTCTGCCACCAGGTGTCCACGATCGGGCAGCGGTTGCCGCCGATGTGCTCCCGGTACCACATCCAGGCCTCCGGGTTGATCGGTTCGCCGACCGATCCGAGCACCCGCAGCGAGGACAGGTCGAACTTGGCGGGGATGTCGTCTCCCCACTTCATGAACGTGCGGATCGCGGTCGGCGCCGTGTACAGGATGGTGACGCCGTACTTCTGCACGATCTCCCAGAAGCGGCCCTGGTGCGGCGTGTCGGGCGTGCCCTCGTACATGACCTGGGTCGCGCCGTTGGCGAGCGGCCCGTACGCGATGTACGAGTGGCCGGTCACCCAGCCGACGTCGGCCGTGCACCAGTACACGTCCGTCTCCGGCTTGAGGTCGAAGACGGCGTGGTGGGTGTACGCCGCCTGGGTGAGGTAGCCGCCGGAGGTGTGCAGGATGCCCTTCGGCTTACCCGTCGTACCCGAGGTGTAGAGGATGAACAGCGGGTGCTCGGCGTCGAAGGCCTCGGGTGTGTGCTCGGCGGACTGGCGCTCGACGAGCTCGTGCCACCACGCGTCGCGGCCCTCGGTCCAGGCGACGTCTTGGCCGGTTCGGCGCACCACGAGGACGTGCTCGACGTTGTCGACGCGGTCGATCGCGTCGTCCACGGCCGGCTTGAGTGCGGCCGGCTTGCCGCGCCGGTAGCCGCCGTCGGCCGTGATGACGACCTTGGCGTCGGCGTCCTGGATACGGGTCGCGAGCGCGTCGGCCGAGAAGCCGCCGAAGACCACCGAGTGCGCGGCGCCGATGCGGGCGCAGGCCAGCATCGCCACGACCGTCTCGGGGATCATCGGCATGTAGACGGCGACGCGGTCGCCCTTGCTGACGCCGAGCTCGGTCAACGCGTTCGCGGCGCGGCTGACCTCGTCCTTGAGCTCGGCGTAGGTGATCGCGCGGCTGTCGCCGGGCTCGCCCTCGAAGTGGATGGCGACCCGGTCGCCGTTGCCCGCTTCGACATGGCGGTCCACGCAGTTGTACGCGACGTTCAGCGTGCCGTCCGCGAACCACTTCGCGAAGGGCGGGTTGGACCAGTCGAGGGTCTCGGTCGGTTCGGTGGCCCAGCTGAGCCGCCTCGCCTGCTCGGCCCAGAAGCCAAGCCTGTCAGCCTCGGCCTGCTCGTACGCCTCCGCCGTCACGTTGGCGTGCGCGGCCAGCTCCGCCGGCGGTGCGAACCGCCGCTCTTCCTTGAGCAGGTTGGCCAGGCTTTCGTTACTCACGACATCTCCCTTTCCCAGGGCGTCCTATGTGCCTATGTGTCCCAAGCCATAGCTCATCAGCCAGAGGGCCAGGTGACAAGAGCCATCCGGAAATTGGTTTAGACCTATTGAGCCTGTGGTGAAACAATGGGTGGCCCCTCCTCCCCGGGCGGCGGGAAAGAGGGGCCATACGGTCTCACGTACGGGGCCGACGAGCGGTTCAGGCGCGCAACTCCTGCAGCGCCGAAGGAGCAGGTGCGACCCGGTCGAAGACCTCGTCGATCTCGTGCTCGTCGCTGCTCGCGAGGAGATACGCCTGAGCCTCGCCGACATGGAAGTACATGCCGTGCAGCTCCAGCGTCCCTTCGGCGAGCCGCCTGGCCACCGATTCGTGGGCGCGCAGATGCTCCAACTGCTGGACCACATTGGTCAGACACAGCTGCTCCACCGCGTCGGTGGGCATCCGCCCGGAGATCCTCGCCCAGGAACGGTGCCTGCTCCTCATCCGCTCAAGGCTCGGCTGCCCGTGCCGCAGCCAGCGCCGCAGAGGGGTCTGGACGCTTGCGGGCGGTCCGTTCAGCAGCGCCTGCATCGCGCCGCAGCCGGAGTGGCCGCAGATGGTGATCGAGTCGACCTCCAGCACATCGACGGCGTACTCGATGGCCGCGGCCACCGAATCGTCGCTGCTCTCCGCCCCGGGCAGCGGAACCAGATTTCCCACATTGCGTACGGTGAACAGATCGCCCGGCCCACTGGCTGTGATCATGCTGGTGACCAGCCGGGAGTCGGCGCATGTGAGGAAGAGCTGCGAGGGGCGCTGCCCCTCGCGCGCCAGCCGCGCCAGCTCGTCGCGCACGAGCGGGGCCGTATTGCGCTGGAACGAGCTGAGTCCGCTGGCCAGTTGATGCGCGTACGCCTGCCGGGGGCGGCCGTCGCTGCAGTGATGATTGCGCCAGGGAGTCCAGGGGCGGCAGCAACCGTGCGTCTCGGAGGCCGACTCGCTGATCCGCCCCCCGGCCCGGCCGGTGAACTCCACCGTCCCGCCCTGCGCGACGTGCGAGGCCTGCCAGCCGTGCAGCGCCTCGTACGCCGCATGGTCCATGAAGGAGCCGTCCAACTCGACGACACAATGGGCTCCTTGGGGCACCTGACCCAGCGTCCGGCTCAGCCGCGGCACGGCCAGAAACGTCAACTGGCCACGCGCCCGCACCAGGTGGACCCCCTCCCGCTCGTCCGTGGTGATCCGGGTCCGGGTCAGCCGGCGCAGAGCCACCGCGACGGCCACGGCGATTCCGATGGCCACACCTTCCAGTACGCCCGCGAGCACGACCGACGCCAGCGTCACCGCGTACACGAGGATCTCCCGGTTCCGCCGCACGCTGCGCAGATGCGTGATGCTGACCATCTGTACGCCCACGACCATCACCAGCGCCGCCAGCGCGCCCAGCGGGATCAGATCGAGCACGGGCACCAGCAGGAGTGCGGCGACCGTGATCCACAGACCGTGCAGCATCGTGGCGTTCCGGCTCACCGCGCCTGCGGACACATTGGCGGCGCTGCGGACGGCGACCCCGGTGACGGGCAGCCCGCCGAGCGCACCGGCGACGACATTCGCAGCCCCCTGCCCCGCCAGCTCACGGTCGAGACGGGCGCGCGGAATGCGGTCGCCCGGCTCCTTGCGCGCAGACACCAGGTTGTCGACGGCAACCGCCGACAGGAGCGATTCCACGCTGGCCACCAGGGTGATGGTGAGGACGGCGGCGAGGATGCCGAGTACCGGCCCTTGGGGCAGCTCGGGCAGGGCATGGCTGCTCCAGGACGGCAGATCGACGCGCGGCAGGCTCAGCCCCGCGACCACGGCGAACGTGGTCGCTCCTGCCACTGCGGCGAGTGCGGCCGGGATCTTCCGTACGACTCGCCCCACGTGCCCGGGAATCCGCGCCCACACCAGCAGTACGGCAATGGTCAGAAGGCTGGCCGACAGCGCGGCCGGGTGGACGTTGGCCAACTGGGCCGGAAGGGACCGGACATTGTCGATCGCGGAGCTCTGCGGGGTGGCGCCGAGGACGATATGGAGTTGTGCGAGGGCGATCGTGACGCCGATGCCGGCCAGCATGCCGTGCACGATCGCCGGGCTGACGGCGAGAGCGGAGCGGGCCACCCGCAGGGCGGCCAGCCCGAGTTGGGCGATTCCGGCGAGGACGGTGATGGCGCAGGTGGTGCGCCAGCCGTACTGCTGGATCAGATCGGCGGTGACGACGGTCAGCCCGGCGGCGGGACCGCTGACCTGAAGCGGCGCTCCGCCGAGCCGGCCGGCGACGATTCCGCCGACGGCAGCGGCCACCAGCCCGGCCTGGAGGGGGGCGCCGGTGGCGAGCGCGATGCCGAGCGAGAGCGGCAGCGCGATCAGAAAGACGGAGATCGAGGCGGACAGATCGGCGCCCGCGATGCGGAAACGGTGGGGCGGGCGGTCCTTGCTCTTTCGGGACTGTCGGGATTTTCGGGTTGTGCGGGGCTTTCGGGTTTTGCGGAAGGGGCCTTCGGTGCGAGTGGGGGCGCAGGCAGACATGGTTCCCGTCTCCTCCGGGGCAGCGCGGTCGCGGAATGTGGGGACGCGGCCGTGGGTCACGGCGTGCAGCGGCGGGATTCTCAACTCTCGGTAAATGGATCGTAATGCAGAGTAAAGACTGCGGCATTATTTTCGGGGCAAATGGGGCAGCATTTCACCCGTTCTGGTGATTAGTACTTTGAACGCGGCTCGTCGCACCCTTCCCCCACCCACCGCGATGCGAGCTTGACGGCGCCATGGGCAATGCGTCGTACAGGCATATAGGCATAAGAAAGTGGGTGGGCGGATGAAGGCCGCCACGAGGAGGATCGCCGTTGGGGTAGTCGCCACGGTGCTGATCGCAGAACTCGCCGGCTGTTCCGTACTGGACGCGGCTGACGGCTCCGCCGCCGCCAAGCAGGGTGCCCACGCAGCGAGGAAGGGCGCCCCGGCTCCCAAGAGCGCGGTACGCCTCATCGGCGACGGATCCACCGCGTTCACCGGACCCCAGTCCGGTCTCCTCAAAGCGCGGCGCCTGAAGCCGGGGCAGCAACCGCCGCAGTTCGTGGTGTTCTCCTGGGACGGGGCCGGCGAGGACAGCCAGAAACTCTTCTCGCACTTCCGCAAGGTCGGCAGGAAGTACGACGCGACCATGACCTACTTCCTCAGCGGCGTCTATCTGCTGCCGGAGGAGAAGGCGAACCTCTACGACCCGCCCCAGCACTCACCCGGCCGCTCAGACATCGGCTTCAACGACACCCAGGGCATCCGTGACACCGTGCGTCAGCTGAGCGGCGCCTGGCAGGACGGCAACGAGGTGGGCACCCACTTCAACGGCCACTTCTGCGGCAATGAGGGGGGTGTCGGCCAGTGGTCCGTCGACGAGTGGAAGAGCGAGATCAGCCAGGCCAAGTCATTCGTGAAGAACTGGCGGACCAACGCGGGCCTGGAGGGCGAGCAGCCGCTGCCCTTCGACTACGACAAGGAGCTCATCGGCGCCCGGACCCCCTGCCTCGAAGGCCGCACGAACTTTGTGCGCGCCGCCGCCGAGCTGGGCTTCCGCTATGACACCAGCGGCATCAACGACCAGGTCTGGCCCAAGAAGGACCTCGGTCTGTGGGACCTCTCCCTGCAAATGGTCCCCGTCCCCGGCCGGGCGTTCGAGACCTTGTCCATGGACTACAACTTCATGGTCAATCAGTCCGGGACGGTCAAGGGCGACCCCTCGAAGTACGAGTACTGGGGCAATCAGATGCGGGACGGGCTGGTGAAGGCCTTCGACCGCGCCTACAACGGCAACCGCGCGCCGCTGATCATCGGCAACCACTTCGAATCCTGGAACGGCGGCACATATATGCGCGCGGTCGAGGAGACGATCGCGACGGTCTGTGTGAAGCGGGACGTGAAGTGCGTGTCCTTCCGGCAACTGGCCGACTGGCTGGACGCGCAGGACCCCGAGGTCTTGCGGAAGCTCCGCACGCTCCAGGTCGGCCAGGCCCCGATGAACGGCTGGGCGGCCTTCCTCGCCACCCAGCCGGCGGGCGCACCGGGCTCAATCAAGGCAAAGCAGGCTGAGCCCCACTGACATCGGGCCCCGCACTTCCTCCTTGGGCGCCCCTGGCGCCGTTCGACGCCGGGGGCATCTCCTCAGCCGGGCTGAGGTACGGCGGCAGGCTCGGCCAGCACGAAGGCCCCGTCGACCTGCGCCGCAAGGTCGGCTCCTGTCTTCGCGTTCCCCCAGCTCTCCGCGTTCCTCAGGTGGAAGTGCACCATCTGGCGGGTGTAGCGCTCCCAGTCGCGGTCTTCGTACGAGTCCTCCGCGGCGTTCTGCAAGGCCTGCAGCGACATGCGGTTCTCGGCCTCCAGCTGGTCGAAGCGGGGCGGCCGTCCCTTCTCCATCGCACGTACCCAGCCGGAGTGCCCGACGGTCACCAGCAGGTCCTCGCCGACCTCGTCGCGCAGGAAGTCGACGTCGTCCGGACCCTGCACCTTGTTGCCGACGACCTTCAGGGCGACGCCGAAGTCCTGTGCGTACTCCTTGTACTGGCGGTAGACCGAGACCCCCTTGCGCGTCGGCTCGGCCACCAGAAACGTCATGTCGAAGCGGGTGAACATCCCGGAGGCGAAGGAGTCCGACCCCGCAGTCATGTCGACGACCACATACTCCTCGGGACCGTCGACCAGGTGATTGAGGCAGAGCTCGACCGCGCCGACCTTGGAGTGATAGCAGGACACCCCGAGATCCGACTCGGTGAAGGGACCCGTGGCCATCAGCCTGATGTCCCCGTCGTCGAGGCGCACGCTGACCGCGCAGGCGTCATAGACCGGGTTGTCCTCGCAGACACGCAGCAGTCGCGAGCCCTCCCCCGGGGGCGTGGTCTTGATCATCGTCTCGGCAGAGGTGATCCGGGGGTTGGAGCCCCGTAGATAGTCCTTGATCAGCGACAGATGCGCGCCCATCGCGGGCAGCGCGGCGGCCTCTGCCTCATCGAGCCCGAGCGCGGCCCCCAGATGCTGATTGATGTCGGCGTCCACCGCGACGACGGGGGCTTCATTGGCGGCAAGGTGGCGGATGAAGAGCGAGGACAGCGTCGTCTTGCCGCTGCCGCCCTTCCCTACGAAAGCGATCTTCATGTTCACCTAGGGTAGTGGGTCGATCGCATGACGTGGTCAAACTGCGTGAAGAAGACCACTCCAAGGTGGGACGTGGGCCGGGGGCGCGTAGCCTCGCTACCTATGAGTACGAATGCCTCGTCGGTCGACCCCCTCGCCACCCTCGGCTCCCTGCCGGGCGTCGCCGACTCCGTGGACTCCGTACGCAAAGCCGTCGACCGGGTCTACGGTCACCGGGTGATGCGCCGGCGCAGTACCGAGGTCACGTCGGAGGCGGCGCTGCGCGGAGCTCGGGCTTCCGCCGCGCTGTCCGGTGCGGACTGGGCGCTGGAAGAGGTCCGCAGGCGGACCGACTTCGGCGTCGAGCCCGAGGCGCGCACGGTGGGTGCGGCCCTGCGGCTGACCGCCGAGGCGGGTCAACTCCTGTCCATCTGGCGGCAGTCGCCGCTGCGTGTGCTCGCCCGGCTGCATCTGGTCGCGGCGAGCGGCGCCGGTGACGACGCCACGGTGGGCAGGCCGCGCCTCGCGGGCGAGGGAGTTGAGGAGCCGCTGATCGAGGCCCCGCTTCCGGATGCGGACGAGGTGACCGGCCGACTCGACGGACTGGCCGAACTGATCATCGCGGGCAGCTCCGCCCCGGCTCTGGTCACCGCTTCCGTGGTCCACGGAGAGCTGCTGGCTCTGCGCCCGTTCGGTACGTACAACGGTCTCGTCGCGCGGGCCGCCGAGCGCATCGTGCTGATCGGCAGCGGGCTTGACCCGAAGGCGATCTGCCCCGCCGAAGTCGGTCACGCCGAGCAGGGCCGGGCGGCGTACGTCGCCGCATTCGAGGGGTATCTGTCGGGCACGCCGGACGGGATGGCCGCGTGGATCGCGCACTGCGGGTGTGCGGTGGAACTCGGGGTCAGGGAGTCGACGGCCGTGTGTGAGGCATTGCAGCGCGGCGCTGCGTGAACTGTGGCCGGATGAGTTCCTGAAAGAGCCCCGAACAGGGTTGCGGCGGTACCGGAATTGGTACCGCCGCTGGCATGTCCGCCGAGTTACCAAGCGTCCTCGATATATTGCCCATCAGGTCGGGAACTTCTGCCCGTCACCTGGTGCGGCTGGCCCGTAATCGACGGGTCGACGTCGCGTGGGTGCTCAGTTTTCATGCTTCGGTCCGTGGGCCTTCATGCGTTAAAGGTGATCCTTTCGGATGTCCTTGGTCTCGCGGGCCGTTGATTCATTTGTACTCCAGCGCGAGGGGAAGCGGAACCCCTAGCTGCACATCTTTACTTTTAGGTTCAAACACGGACGTATATCTACACAGCGGCGGCAGTGGCAATCTGAGCCGCGGCATTGCGTCGCCGGCTGGCGTACCAGACGAGCCCGGCGGTTGCGGCCGCCGCCCCCACCGCAGCCGCCGCGACCAGGGCCGGACGCGGCGGCATCGACAGGGCAGGCAGCCGCTGTTTGAGGCGGACCGGACGGTTGAAAACGAGAATCGGCCAGCCGCGCGCGGTCGCCTCCCGGCGCAGTGCCCGGTCCGGGTTCACTGCATAGGGATGGCCGACGGAGGAGAGCATCGGGACGTCCGTCGCCGAGTCGCTGTAGGCGTAACAGCGCGCCAGGTCGTACCCCTCCGAGGCGGCGAGCTCCTTTACCGCTTCGGCTTTGGTCGGCCCGTATGCGTAGTACTCCACCTCCCCGGTGAAGCAGCCGTCGTCGCCGACCACCATGCGGGTGGCCACCACCCGGTCGGCGCCGAGCAGCTCGCCGATCGGCTCGACCACCTCGGCGCCGGAGGTGGAGACGATGACGACGTCGCGGCCCGCGGTGTGGTGCTCCTCGATGAGGGACGCGGCCTCGTCGTAGATGATCGGGTCGATCAGGTCATGGAGCGTCTCGGCGACGATCTCCTTGACCTGCTGGACGTTCCAGCCTTTGCAGAGCGCCGAGAGGTACTGGCGCATCCGCTCCATCTGGTCGTGGTCGGCACCGCCGGCGAGAAAGACGAACTGGGTATAGGCGGTACGCAGTACGGCGCGACGGTTGATCAGCCCGCCTTGGTAGAAGGACTTGCTGAAGGTCAACGTCGAAGACTTCGCAATGACCGTCTTGTCCAGGTCGAAGAAGGCGGCTGTGCGCGGCAAGGAGTGGTTTTCCACGAGCCTGAGCATAGGTGCCCGCCATTCGGCGTACGCTCGGGCGCGTGGGTTTGCCTGAGAAGGCTCTCGGGTACACCATGGAAGTCACGGATCGTTCGCGACCGTGCTAACCCGGTCCGGCTCCTCCCCCCCCGAGTCGGCCGGAGAGACGACCCCCGCTCTCCCCCCCGGCGGGGGTCGTCGCATGTCCGGACGCCTTTTCGTCCCGCTGCTGTGATCCATGGTGATCGTTCTCCCTCGTGCGAGCCGTGCCGTCGACGGCCTTCCATCACTCTGCACGGTCACTGTGCGTAGTGGAAGTGCTGCTCCCGGCAGTCACCGGTATCAGTGAGCGAGATATTCACAAGTGGCTAGTTGTCCACAGCTTTTCAGCAAGATCCACACGATTTCCCGGTGCGCTGCACGGTGATTCCAGCCGCGCAGTTCGCGGACCGGAGGAATCGCAGATCTCGGCATGAAGCGAGATCGAAGTAATCAGGGGGTGGAGAACGTGGCTGGATCCATCACGTCCACACGGCCGCCGGCCGTCGAAGGGCGGCGGGACGGGCCGCTGATCGTCACCGAGGACATGGAACTGCTCGACGATCTGCTGCGGTTGTGTGCCGCGGCGGGGGCCGAGCCGGACGTCCATCACTCGGTGCCGGAGCGGAGAGGAAGCTGGGAGGGGGCGCCGCTGGTCCTCGTCGGCGACGACGCTGCCGCTCGCTGTCGTGGTGCGGCGCGCAGACGCGGTGTGCTTCTGGTCGGACGCGATCAGGATGACCCGGACGTCTGGCGGCGGGCGGTCGAGATCGGGGCCGACTGCGTGCTGCGGCTGCCCGATGCCGAGAGCTGGCTCGTCGACCGTATCGCCGATGTGGTCGAGGGGGTCGGACGGCAGGCGCTCACTGTGGGGGTGATCGGCGGCCGGGGCGGGGCCGGGGCATCCACGCTGGCCTGCGCGCTGGCGGTGACCGCGGCGAGGACCGGGCAGCGCACCATGCTCGTCGACGGCGACCCTATTGGAGTACGCGCAGGTTCCCCCGAGGCCTCTGGAGCGTACGAAGCTGCATCTCAGCAGGTCATCGGGCCGCGATCTCCCGATTCGGGGATCTCCAGGATTTCAGGAGTTCTCCTGCAAATTCACATGTGACTCCAGTAATCTCACGCAACGTGGCAGATTCCGAAAGTCGCGTGCTCACCCTCGTACGCTCCGCCGAGCCCACGTCGCCGGAGGCAGACCTCGCCGCGGTGTCGGTAGACACCGGGCTGGCGGACGTGGTCACCCTCCAGCGCCGGCAGCAGGCGAGGGTGTCCGTGCAGGACGAGGAGAGCTTCTTCATCGACACGCTCTCCGAGTACCAGTGGGCGCGGGACGCCGCCGGGCTCGCCATGTCGACACTGGATGCCCTGATCAAGCCCGTGATCGAGATCTGCGACTACTACGGCACGGTGCCCTGGCAGCTGACCCCAAGGGAGGTCGACAAGTACTTCGCCGGGCCGGGCAAGCGCGCGCATTCGACGCAGCGGCAGAAGATCAACCGGATCGACGGCTACTTCGCCTTCCTCGAACAGCGGTACGGGGGCGAGATCCTGCGGCGGTTCGGGGCGAACGTGGAGTCGCCGATCGATCCGTTCAACCGCCCACAACACCGCGGCGACTTCGGACTGCGCATACCGCCGTCGCAGACCGCCACGAAGGAGTTCTTCGCCCGCTGGCGTGAGGACCTGGCGAGCCACCGGAAGTACCTGGTGGCCTGCCGCGACTATGTGATGACGAAGATCGCCTACCTGTCCGGGGTGCGGGCGGCCGAGCTCTGCGGCGTCTGCCTCGGCGACATCAACTGGGAGCACGGGCAGTGGGGCCGCTTCACGGTCCTCGGCAAGGCCGCTCGCGGCTCTGGGCCGCGGCCGAGGGAGGCATACCTCTTCCAGGAGGGCCGCGATCTCCTGTGGTGGTACATCGAGGAGATCCGCGGGGAGTTCGGTGACGACGCCGACCACCCGAGGGCCCCGCTCTGGCCTTCGGAACGCAAGCCCAAGGCGATAGCCGCGCTGAACCTGCCGATAGCCCCCGCGATCGTCCCTTCGACGTTCCGCAAGCATCTACACGACGCGGCGGCCGCCTACCTGACCGGCCCGGTCACCGACCTCTTCCCCCACCTCCTGCGTCACGCATGCGCGACCCACAACTATGAGCGTGGCATGTCTCTTTGGGAGGTCCAGAAGGTCCTCGGGCATGACTGGGCAACCACGACACTTCGGTACATGGCGACCGCCCACGCCGATCCGGAACATGCGAACCTTGCCGCCAGCGCCGAGGCGGCTCAGCGACTGGTGATGGACAAGGGGAACCTGCGGTGAAGTGGAACCTGCGGATGGTGGCCGCACAGCGCGATCTGTGGAGGCCGACCGAGGTGCTGGCGGCGTTCAAGGAGGTCGGGTTCAACCCGTCGCTGAGCAAGGTCGCGGCGATGTGGGGCGGCACCCCCATCTCCGTCCGGCTGGACGACCTGGACAAGATCTGCACGGCCCTGAACTGCACGGTCGGCGACCTGCTTCAGGCAGAGCCGCTGGACGCGGCCCTGGCGCCGCCGGAGCATGGCCAGAAGGCCGTCGGGGCTGAGGGGATGGGATCGGGGCCGGTGCGGCCCAGCCCGCGAAGCGGCCAGCAGCGCGGACCGCGCTCGCTTCCGCCGAACTGAGCCGCGATGGGGAGGAGGGTTTCGTTCTTCGCGCAGTGCGCGGGGTGCTGGGGCTGGGGAGCGCTGGCCTCCCAGCATCACTGCCACGGCTGCCAGCACTGGCTGACAGGCCGCGAGTGGGCCGTTTGCCGCCGCTGTCGGCACGAGACGCACGTCGGCCGCGAAGGGATCTGCCGCCCGTGTTTGCAGGCGGTCCGGCTCGACGACGACGTCGAATGGGTCATGGATCCGGACAACGCCGGTGCACGGGCCCGTCAACTGCTGCTGATCTTCAACGGCATGGCCGTGCCCAACGCGATGCCGCTGAAGAAGTCGAAGAACGGCGGCCGGCGCGAGATGATCCGGTGGAAGCAGAAGTGGGCGGCCAGCGACGCAATCGACCGCGACGACCCGGCGGTGCTGCCGCCGACCGTCCGCGGCCAGCAGGCACTGTTCCCGATGAAACGCACGTCGCTATCGATCGACACCGCCCGGCGCGTCCTCGCCCGGCCTTTGGAGGGCTACGAGGCGGCCGTCGCCGAGGCAGCCGTGTTCGCCCGCGAGTACAGCCTGAGCGATGGCTGGGTGCGCAAGATCGCGGAGATGATCCACCTGGCCCTGGCCATCCGGGACGCTGAGGGGCACGACCTGGTGCCCGAGGAAGCACTCGATGAGCTGCCGAACTTCTGGACCGCGGTCGGCAAGATCCTGAGCCGGGCAGGCATGCTGCGGACGAGGCAGATACCCGCGCCGCCGCGGCGGAGGCGGCCTCCGAAGACCGGCTACGTCGGAACCCCACCGCCCCCGCCGCCTCCCACCCCACGGTCCTGCCGGGACTGCGACGCCTGGCTGAGTGGTGTCCGGCGGCAACGCTGCACCGCGTGTCAGGGTTGGCACGGCAAGCACAAGCGGCCGGCCGGACGGTGTGAACGTTGCCACCGCGAGGGACTGCCGCTGAAGGGCGGCCGTTGCCGCGGCTGCTGCCTCCACGTCTACCTGCACGGCCCGGACGCCGAAGCGGAGCCGTTCACACAGCTGTGGATTGCTGACCCGCTTGCCGCAGGTCTGTGGATACCCAGGGGCCAGCTCGGCTACAAGCCGTCGAGCGACCACATCGAACGCGCCCGGCGGATCGACGAACGGCGGGCGGCCCGCAGCCCGTTGGTTCCCCAGCTGGCCGTTCCGGGCCAGGAAGTGCTGTTCACGACACGCAGGGACTGGACGTCACTGCTGAACCTCGACCGGCGCGTCGAGTCACTGCCAGAGATGACTGAGTCCGCCCGGCGCCTGGCCGACGAGTTCACGACCATGATGCGCGACCAGCAGTGGGACATGAACCAGCGGGTGGTGAACGGGCGGACCTTGACCATCCTGCTGTCCTGGCTCGGCGCTGACGCCCCCGTCCTGGAGGCCGACGTGGTCGAACTCTCCCGCCAGGACGTGAACTTGTCGGCCAAGCGGGTCTGCCAGTTCCTCAAGTCCCGCGGCATGCTCGTCGAAGATCCCGACCTCCATCGCGACCGGGACCTGGAGTGGATCGAACAGGCCCTGGCCAAGCTGCCGGAGCAGATCGCGACAGAAGTGCGGGCCTGGGTCACTGTCTTGCGTGGTCAGGGCCGACGCGAACACGAAGCCCGCGGCTACGGCAGCATCCGCCGCTATTTCTCCGGCTTCCAGTCGGTCCTGGAGGACTGGATTGCCGACGGTCTCACCAGCCTGCGGGAGATTTCCCACGACGACGTCAAGAAAGCCGTCGGCGACCACCAGGGCTACGCGGCCCGCTACCGCCACGGCGCCCTCCGGAGTCTCTTCCGGGCCCTGCGACAGGAACAGCTGGTCTTCCAGAACCCGACCCGGGGCGTGGTCGTCGGCGCCGTCAAGACCCTCCCGCCATCCATCCCCTCCGATGTCCTGGCCGGCCTGCTGGACCACGCGACCAGCGCCGCCGCACGGCTCGTCCTGGCCCTTGTGGCCGTCCACGGCCTGCCCGGCCACGAAGTCTGTCACCTGCTGACCGAGGACCTCAGCCTCTCCAAGGGCCGCCTCATCGTCCGCCGAGGGCTTCGGCGCCACACCGTCTACCTCGAAGAGTTCACCCACCGGCTCGCCGCCGAATGGACCGCCGAACGGCACCGCCGCTGGCCCGGCTCCACCAGCCCCTATCTGCTGGTCAGCCAGCAGACTGCGATGGATCCCGACCACCCGCCCATCACCACCACCATGCTCAAGCGAGCCGTCCAACAGGTGAAACTCTCACTCTCAGAACTTCGGCAGGACCGCATCCTGCACGAGGCCAAGATCTCCGCCGACCCTCTCCGCCTCATGCGGCTGTTCGGCATCAGCGACACCACCGCCATGCGCTACATCTCCGCCGCCCACCCCGAGCGCACAGCGAAGCTGCCCAGATGATCTGTGAGCACTCGAAGATCCACAAATGACGTCCGGGCGGGCCTACGCGCGCTGAAGGCCTCGGCGCCGATCGCGCAGGCTCACCACTTCGCCGCCAGCCGCCCCCGGACTCAGGGAGGTCCCGGGCACAAGCGACCGCATAAGAACAGGATGCAACCCGAGGTCTTCTGCGGCATGGCGCAACGATGGTGATGCGCCGAACCGGCGGGTCATCATCATGCGCATAAGAGCTGGTTGCTCCGGATGCACCGTGACAGGTTCCCGAGACCGCCACTGGTTCGTGGCCATTTGCCGATAGAGACTAGATCGACGAGTGCTGTCGATGAGGCCCAGGCCGAATGCCCTCTCGATCAGCGCTTGCATGGAAATTCCCCAGTTGGATTTCAGGACGGCTAGATTCCGAAGGGTGAAGTTTCCGCTCAGAGTCTCGCGCGCCTGCTCGTCTGGAATGAGGAAGGCGCCGGCAAACCTGTGAGCCTCTGCCTCTGCCTGCTTCGCTGAGATTGTGCGTCGCGCTGGGTGCAGCACGAGGTGTCCCAATTCGTGGGCAACCGTGAAACGTTGACGGTCTCCAGCGTCGGTGCCGAAATAGGCGATCAGGTGAGGATCGGCTACCCCTCTCCAGCATGAGACGCCGGAGTGCCCGATCGCTACATCTTCTTGTTCTCCAGCCCCGTCAACGAGAATTAGAGGAACGACGGGAATTCCGGCCCGCTCGCAGGTTCGAATGACATGCTTCAGAATTCCGTCACGGGCAACCCCGAGGGCGTCCCGCGTTTCCGCGGCCAGTGTCTCGATGCTTGCATCGTCGATCTCCCCTTCCGCCCGCGGGAGTGGGAGACGCCGCATGCGTGTCTCTGCGATGAGCTGGGCCGCCACGCGATAGGCCTCTCGCGCTGTGGCTTTGACTCGGTCAACCTCCTTGGCCGGTGCGCTGGCCTTCTTGCGGAAGTGCAGTGTGTCCGTCGGGAGATCATCCGGGTCCACGAGGAAGAAGCTATACGGAGTACCTGTGGCGTTGGCGACTGCCTGCAAAGTTTCCTCGCTGGCAGTCTTGTCTCCCCTTTCGATTCCGGAGATCATCGACTGCGTCACCCCGGCGATGCCCTCAAGTTCTTTTTGGGTCAAGCCCATGAGCATGCGGAGGGTGCGTAGTCGCGCACCGGTATCAAGCACTTCCCTTTTCGCCTTCTTCTTGTTCTTCGTCGTCTTCGAACAGGAAACCCAGATCGATCTCTTCGTCGCTTGAGAGGAACTCAAGTTTAGAGAGATCCTCTGCGCTACGTGGCAAGAGTAGGTCGTAGTCCGATGTCGAAATTGCGCCCGCCCTGAAGGTTTTCGTCGGGCGCACGACTCGGATGACTATCTCGCCTTTTGTGTCGACGTCCCATACAGCCAGCAGATGGCTTGCTTCTACCCCGATGAGATCAGGTGCCGGGTTCCGATAGTAATTTATGCGGGCCCGGTTCTTGCCTGGTGGAGGCACAGCGTCACCGAATGGTGAGCGGTGCAGCAGGCGAATGGACATTGCGTTTCGCGAAAGATGGATGCGCCCGCCGCCTCTGCGGGAAGGCTTCCAGCCGACGAGATCCTGTTTCAGTAAGTACGCGAGCGCGTGGTCGCGCGTCAGGTCGGTGCGGCCCTTGAGGAAGCGCCGATCCTTCATATCGTGTCGATCATAGTGATCGTGCGCGTTCTGCCGACCTTCCTCCAGGGCCTCGTGGAGCGGTGCGGCAAGAGGCGTGATGGCCTCCGTGATGAGCCGTGCATCCTCAGGTCTGAGCATGGCGGTGATTTTATTACCAAGATTCTCAGACTGCAAGAACGCGTTGCGCACTCCTTCCCGGCAGCCGTCGCTGCCCGGCCGGCTGGGCGGTGGTTGCTAGCGCTGTCTGACTTGCAGGAGAACGTCGTCGCACTGGTCCCTGACGTCGGCCATCCTGCGGCCCCGGCGAGTCGACGTGCCGCTCGGATCGCCGGGAACCCGACCGGCATCGCCGCTCAGATGCGGCAGGACGTGCGGGTTCAAGCTTCAAAGCGTTCCGGAATCCTGGAACCTGCGCGCTTCGCTCGGCGGGGGGATCGACGTGCTGCTCGGCGGAGAGCAGGCGGAAGGCAGGCGGTGGCCGGATTTCGCGGCTTCCAAGGGACGGGTCGCCGGCGGGGCGCTGGAGGAGTCGCTGCCCGAGCTGCATGACCTGCGGGTGCTCAGCTGGGACAGGGGCGACTCGGTGGTCATTCCGCCGGAGGCGATGCGGTCGGTGCTGGCCGCGGCACGCAGGCGCGGCGGGGTGGTGGTCGTGGATCTGCCGCGCCGGGTGGACGAAGGCGTGGCGGAGGCCTTGGCTCAGCTGGATCTCGGACTGCTGGTGGTGCCGGGCGAGTTGCGGGCGGTGGCTGCCGCGAATCGCGTGGCGTCGACGGTGGGCATGGTGCTCCAGGACCTGCGCGTGGTGGTGCGCGGGCCGTTCGCGGCGGGTCTGGACGAGCAGTGGGTCGCGCAGGCCCTGGGACTGCCGTTGGCGGGTGAACTGCCCTCGGAGGCCGGCCTGTTGGCCGCACAGGACTCGGGGGCTCCACCGGGCGGGCCGCGCGGGCCGCTGGCCAGGTTCTGCGCCGCCTTCTGGGATCGCGCGCTGACGGGTGGCGGGGTCTCATGAGCACCGGACTGCTGGACGCCGTGCGGCAGCGGCTCGCGGCGAGCGGCGCCGAGCCCACACCGGCACGTGTGGCCGCCGCGCTGAGGGCCCAGGGAAGGCTGCTGGGGGACGCCGAAGTGCTCGGCGGCACCGAGGAGTTACGGTGCGAACTGGTCGGGACGGGCCCCCTGGAGCCACTGCTGGCCGATCCATCCGTGACGGACGTCCTTGTGTCCGCGCCCGACCGGGTGTGGGTGGACCGGGGCCGTGGACTTGAGCTCACGGGAGTGACCTTCGCCGACACGGCCTCGGTGCGCAGGCTGGCGCAGCGGCTCGCGGCGGTGGCGGAGAGGCGCCTCGACGACGCCCGGCCATGGGTGGATGCCCGGCTGCCGGACGGGACCCGCATGCATGCCGTGATCCCGCCGGTGGCGGTCGGCTCGACGTGTCTGTCGCTGCGGGTCGTCAGGCCCCGGGCGTTCTCCGTGGGGGAGCTCGTCGCGGCAGGGACGGTACCGCCCGGCGGGGACCGGGTGTTGAGGGCACTGATCGATGCCCGCCTCTCCTTCCTGATCAGCGGCGGGACCGGATCGGGCAAGACGACCTTGCTGTCGAGTCTGCTCGGCCTCGTGGGGGAGCGCGAGCGGATCGTGCTGGCCGAGGACTCGGCGGAGCTCAGACCCGAACACCCGCATGTGGTCCGGCTGGAGTCGCGTACGGCGAACCAGGAGGGCGCGGGCCGGGTGACGCTGCGGGACCTGGTGCGCCAGGCGCTGCGGATGCGGCCCGACCGGCTGGTCGTCGGGGAGGTGCGCGGCGCGGAGGTCACCGAACTGCTGGCCGCGCTCAACACCGGGCACGAGGGCGGTTGCGGGACCGTCCATGCCAACGCCGCTGCGGATGTACCGGCCCGCCTGGAGGCCCTCGGGACGGCGGCGGGGCTCGACCGGGCGGCGCTGCACAGCCAGTTGGCGGCTGCTCTCGCCGTGGTGATCCATCTCGTACGGGACAGGGGCGGGCAGCGGCGGGTCGCCGAGGTGCATGTCCTGGACCGGGACGCGGCGGGGCTGGTGGTGACCGTGCCCGCACTGCGGTGGGGCGCGGAGGCATTCGCATACGGGCGGGGCTGGGAGCGGCTGCGGTCGCTGATCGGAGGTGCTCTGTGATGGCCGGCGCGCAGGTGTACGCGGCAGCGGTGTGTGCGGGGGCTGCTGCGTGGCTGGCGGTCGGGCGGGAACAGGGGCTCAGGCGGGCGCGGTTGCTGCTGGCGGGCGGCGGCGACGTGAAGGCCGCGCCGTGGTGGGCGGGGAAGGGGGTGCTGCCGCGGGTCCGGCTGCGGCGGGAGTGGCTGTGCCTGCCCGTTGCCCTTGTCCTCGCCGTGCTGGGTGAGTCGGTGCTGCCGCTGATCGCGGGGGCGGTGGCGGTGCCGCTGGTGAGGCGGCGACTGCGGGCCCGGGAGCTGAGGCGCGAGCAGGAACGACGGGCCGAGGGAGTGGTCACCCTCTGCGGCGCGGTGGCCGGCGAACTGCGCGCGGGGCTCCAGCCGGGGCAGGCGCTGCTGTTCGCCGCGAGGTCCACCGGGGTGCTGGGCGATGCGGAAGCCGGGGTACTCGCGGCCGCGCGCTTCGGGGGCGACGTTCCCCAGGCGCTGCGGGAGGCGGCGCGGGAGCCGGGTGCGGATGGGCTTGCGGGAGTCGCTGCCTGTTGGCGGGTGGCCGTGGACAGCGGTGCGGGTCTGGCCGCCGGGCTCGACCGGCTGGAGTCGGCCTTACGCGCGGAGCGGGACCAACAAGCCGATCTGAAAACCCAGTTGGCAGGTGCGTGGTCCACCATCGGGCTGCTCGCCCTGCTTCCGCTGGCGGGTCTCGGGATGGGCTGGGCGCTGGGCGCCGACCCCCTGCGGGTTCTGCTGCACACCCCGGCGGGCCTGATGTGCCTGGTTGTCGGCGGCTTGCTGGAGACAGCGGGTCTCTGCTGGGCAGGGCGGATCGTGCGCCAGGGAGGCGAGCCGTGACCGCGGACGCCGTCCACAGGCTGGGGGTATTGGTGTGTGTGGTGGCCGCAGTGGCCTTCCTGGCCTTCACGATCGCAGCAAGGCGGCGTCGGCGCGCCGTGCGCAGGCGGATCCAGGCGCTGTTGAGGGTGGAGCGCGAGCGGCAGCGACGGCGGCCGGAGTACGGGGCCTGGACGAGGCGTTGGGCTGCACCGTCGGGTGCGTTGATCACCGGCTGTGTCCTCGTCGGCGGGGTGACCGGCTGCGTCGTCGGGCTCGGCGGGGCGTATGGGTTATCGCGCTGGCAGCGGCGCCGTAAGCCGGCCGCGGGAGCCGAGGACCAGGAGGCAAGCCGCCAACTGCCGCTTGCCGCGGACCTCCTGGCTGCCTGTATCTCGGCCGGGGCGGGGCCCCGCGAGGCGGCGGAGGCGGTCGGGGAGTCGCTGGGCGGGCCGGTCGGCGAGCGGCTGGCGCGGGCAGCAGCGGAGTTGCGGCTCGGAGGTGAGCCGGCGCGGGCGTGGGGGTGGTTCGGGCGTATACCGGGAGCGGAGGCGCTGGGCCGCTGCCTGGAGCGAGCCGACTCGACCGGGGCTCCGGCCGCGGTGCCGGTGTCCCGGCTGGCCGAGCGCTTCCGGGCGGACCGGGCGCGGGCGGTCGCACAACGAGGCCACAAGGCGCAGGTCCTGATCACGGCCCCGGTCGGGCTGTGCTTCCTGCCCGCCTTCCTCGCGGTGGGCGTGGCCCCGGTCGTGATCGGCCTGGCGGACGGACTGCTGAACGGCAACTGAGCACACGCAGGTGTGCAACTGAACGAGAACTCTTGGGGGTTGACATGTGGAATCCGGTACGGGGATGGCTTCACGGGCTGGCGCGCAGGATGCGTAAGGACACGAGGCGCAAGGACGCGGGCATGACCACGTCCGAGTACGCCATGGGGACGATCGCGGCGTGCGCCTTCGCCGCCGTTCTGTACAAGGTCGTCACGAGCGGGGCCGTCTCGGGGGCGCTCCAGTCGGTGATCGGGAAGGCGCTTGATGCGCAGTTCTGAGGTAGCCGACAGGGGGTCCGTGACGGCGGAGGCGGCCGTGGCGCTGCCCGCCCTGGTGGTCTTCGCCATGGCCCTGGTCTGGGCGCTGATGGCCGCGTCCGCGCAGATGCAGTGCGTGGACGCGGCCCGGGCCGGGGCGCGCGCCGCCGCCCGGTCCGAGCCTCGGGCGGCCACGCTGGCCGCCGCCCGTTCGGCGGCTCCCAGTGGCGCCAGCGTCACGCTGGGGCGGACGGGTGACCTGTGGCGCGTCCGGGTCGAGGCGAAGGCCCCGGGCCCGGGTGCCCTGGCTTTGACGCTCAGCGCGGAGGCGGCTGCGTTCGCGGAGGACGCCGCGGGCCAGGAGGTCGCCTCATGAACCGGAACCGGCGACGCCGAGGCCAGGACCAGGACCGGGACCGGGACCGGGGTTCCGCGACCGTGTGGGTGGCCATGGCGGCCACCGTGCTGTGTGCCGTCTTCGCCGTCGTCCTCGCCATGGGGCAGGCCGTGGTCGCCCGCCATCGCGCCGGCTCCGCAGCCGACTTGGCCGCGTTGGCGGCCGCCGATCAGGCTCTGCGGGGCACGGCGACCGCCTGCGCGGAGGCGGCCGAGGTGGCCCGGGCGCAGGGTGCCACAGTGGTGCGCTGTGCGGTGCGGGGTGAGATCGCCGACGTGACGGCGCAGGCCCGCTTCGGCCCGTACGCCCCGGCGGTCAGGTCGCGGGCGGGGCCTCCTGCGCCGCAGGGGCGTCCCGCAGCAGTTCCGTGAGGAGGCGGACCGCGCCGCGCTTGTGCAGCGGGTCGTTGCCGTTGCCGCACTTCGGGGACTGGATGCAGGAGGGGCAGCCCGCCTCGCACTCGCAGGACGCGATCGCCTCACGCGTGGCCGTCAGCCACTCACGGGCGGTGTGGAAGGCCCGCTCGGCGAAGCCCGCACCACCCGGATGGCCGTCGTACACGAAGACGGTCGGCAGAAGGGTGTCCGGGTGGAGCGGCACCGAGACGCCACCGATGTCCCAGCGGTCGCAGGTGGCGAAGAGCGGCAGCATCCCGATGGAGGCGTGCTCGGCGGCGTGCAGGGCGCCGCCCAGCTGCTCCGGGTTGACCCGGGCGGCGTCCAGCTGGTCCTCGGTGACCGTCCACCACACCGCGCGGGTGCGCAGGGTGCGGGGCGGAAGATCGAGTTTGGTCTCGCCGAGCACCTCACCGGTGATGAGTTTGCGGCGCAGGAAGGAGACGACCTGGTTGGTGACCTCGACGGAGCCGTAGCAGAGGCGTCCGTCGCCCCACGGGATCTCGGTGTCGGTTTCGAGTACGGAGATGGAGGTGGTGTCGCGGGCGGTGGTGGAGTACGGCGGGTCGGCCTCCTCGACGAGGGCGGCCGAGTCCTCCAGGTCCAGGTGTTTCACCAGGTACGTACGGCCCTGGTGGAGATGGACGGCCCCGTCGTGGACCGAGGTGTGGGCGGCCGATTCGTCGACCGTGCCCAGCAGCCGGCCGGTGGCGGCCTCCACGATCTGGACAGGGCGGCCGCCCTCGCCCCGGATGTCGGTGAGGTCGGCGGCCCGCTCCCGGCGGGTCCAGTGCCAGCCGGAGGCCCGGCGCCGGAGCAGCTTGGCGGCCTCCAGCTGGGGCATGAGCTCGCCGGTCGCAGGGCCGAAGAGCTCAAGGTCGGCGTCCGTGAGGGGAAGCTCGGCGGCGGCAGCACACAGATGGGGGGCGAGGACGTACGGATTGTCGGGGTCGAGGACCGTGGACTCCACCGGCTGCTGGAACAGCGCCTCGGGGTGGTGGATGAGGTAGGTGTCCAGCGGATCGTCCCGGGCGACGAGCACGGCCAGGGCGCCCTGGCCCGAGCGGCCCGCGCGACCGGCCTGCTGCCAGAGCGAGGCCCGTGTACCGGGGTATCCGGCGATGATCACGGCATCGAGGCCTGAGACGTCGACGCCGAGCTCGAGGGCGGTGGTGGCGGCGAGGCCGAGGAGCTCGCCGGAGTGCAGTGCCCGCTCCAGGGCACGGCGCTCCTCGGGGAGGTAGCCGCCCCGGTAGGCGGCGACACGCGCGGGCAGCGAGCGGTCCACCTCGGCGAGGCGTTCCTTGGCGATGACAGAGATCAGCTCGGCGCCGCGCCGGGAGCGTACGAAGGCGACGGAGCGGACGCCCTGGACGGTCAGGTCGGTGAGCAGGTCCGCGGTCTCGGCGGTGGCAGTGCGGCGCACCGGTGCGCCCTTCTCGCCGTGCAGCTCGGTGAGCGGGGGCTCCCAGAGGGCGAAGACGAGTTCACCGCGCGGCGAGGCATCGTCGGCCACCTCCTGGACGGGCAGGCCGGTGAGGCGGCCGGCGGCCAGAGAAGGTTCCGCGGCGGTGGCGGATGCGAGGAGGAAGACCGGGTTCGCACCGTAGCGGGCGCATACGCGGCGAAGGCGGCGCAGCACCTGGGCGACATGGGAGCCGAAGACGCCCCGGTAGGTGTGGCACTCGTCGATGACGACATAGCGCAGCGAGCGCAGGAAGGAGGACCAGCGGGGGTGTGAGGGAAGTATTCCGCGATGCAGCATGTCCGGGTTGGTCAGGACGTACGTGGCGTACTGCCGGACCCACTCGCGTTCCTCGACCGGCGTGTCGCCGTCGTAGACGGCGGGACGCACCCGGTTGCCGAGCGGCGCGGCGAGTTCTTTCACGGCGCGGCACTGGTCGGCGGCCAGAGCTTTGGTCGGGGCCAGGTAGAGGGCCGTGGCACCGCGTCCATTGGGGGCGTCGGCGCCGTCGAGGAGGGTGGTGAGCACGGGGGCCAGGTAGGCCAGGGACTTGCCCGAGGCGGTGCCGGTGGCGATCACCACGGATTCGCCGTCTAGGGCGTGCTCGGCGGCGGCGGCCTGGTGGGCCCACGGATGGCCGATCCCCGCCTGCTGAATGGCGTTGATCACTTCCGGGCGGATGCGGTCGGGCCAGACTGCATGGCGGCCCGGCCTAGGGGGCAAGTGCTCCGTATGAGTGATGCGCGCGGCACGGCTCGCCCCCGCGGCGAGCCGGTCGAGGACCGTAGCCGGGGAGAGGCGGTTGTCCCCGCTCTCGGCGGGTCGTCTGGGACGGTGATTCTTGGCCATCGGCACCGAGTGTGTCACCGGCGTGACGGACAATGGTCCCAAGGCGTCGTGCATGGCTGCTGGTAAGTGATTGAATGCCATCGCGGCTGGCGACCGTCTCCGGCTCCGCCGGGGAGACCTGAGGGGGCGGCCGCTCGATAGCAAGGTGCTGGAGGATCCGTGGACCTGTCCCTGTCGACTCGCAATGTGTCCGGCCCTGGTGGCGACCGTACGGTCGTCGAGGTCGGTGGCGAGATTGATGTGTATACCGCGCCCAAGCTGCGCGAGCAGTTGGTCGAGTTGGTGAACGACGGCAGCTACCACCTGGTTGTCGACATGGAGGGCGTGGACTTCCTCGACTCCACCGGCCTCGGCGTGCTCGTGGGTGGCCTGAAGCGCGTTCGCGCGCATGAGGGCTCGCTGCGCCTGGTCTGCAACCAGGAGCGCATTCTCAAGATCTTCCGGATCACGGGTCTGACCAAGGTGTTCCCCATTCACACCACGGTCGACGAAGCTGTCGCGGCCACCGACTGACGGTCGGCCGCAGACTTCCGGAAGAAGTGAGGGGCACCGGGCATCCAGCCCGGTCCCCTGAGATGCACGCCCGTACGTCCGAGGGGGATTGCATGGCCACCGTTGAACTCCGCTTCAGCGCCCAGCCTGAGCATGTCAGGACCGCCCGTCTGGTGGCCGCTGCCGTGGCTCGCCGGGCAGGGGTCGACGAGGCCGTGCTGGACGAGGTCCGTCTCGCGGTCGGCGAGGCGTGCAGCCGTGCGGTCGGGCTGCACCGCAGCCATGGCATCACGGCCCCTGTCAGGGTCGTGCTGACCGAGGAGGAGAAGGCTTTCTCCATCGAGGTCGGGGACGAGGTCCCGAGCGCGGGCGCCGAGGGGTCCTCCGGGGCCCCAGGAGCCCGCGACGCCACGGACGAGGACCTGGACTCCGAGGGCGAGGACGAGATGGGTCTCGCCGTCATCAGCGGTCTCGTCGACGACGTGGAGGTCACGTCCACCGAGGAGGGGGGCGTGATCCGGATGAGTTGGCCGACGACGCCCGTCACCGTCGTGCCCTGATCGCGGATGATCGAAAACGGTGCCGAACTGTCGGCGCATTGATCGTTTTCTTTGGAAAGAGGCCCTGCTGAGCAGGGCCTCTTTCCATTTCTCTAGATCATTCAACGCGCGTCAATGCCTTTGCCCCATTACCTCTTTCGGGGGGCGTTTCGGGACCCGATCATTTGCTGAGGAGCAAGTGAAGGTCAATTCCAATTGCCGCGCCCTGTTTTGATCAGGTTCCGCTACCTACAATCCGTCCACATCTTGAGCTCTGAGCGTCAAGGAGGACGAATGGCGGGGCTCTTCATCCCAGAACTGACCGACCACCCCACTTCTCTCGCAGCCGCGGTACTCACCGACAGCAACCGGCTGATCGTTATCGTCATCGCCGCGGTCGCGGTGGCGGCACTGATCGTCGCCCAGGTGCTGACGCGCCAGGTGCTGGCCGCCGGCGAGGGCACTGATTCCATGAAGAAGATCGCGGCAGCCGTGCAGGAGGGCGCGAATGCCTATCTGGCCCGGCAGTTGCGCACCCTCGGCGTCTTCGCCGTCGTGGTGTTCTTCCTGCTGATGCTTCTTCCCGCAGACGACTGGTCACAGCGTGGCGGACGCTCGGTGTTCTTCCTGGTGGGTGCGCTCTTCTCGGCGGCCACCGGATACATCGGCATGCGTCTGGCAGTACGAGCAAATGTGCGCGTGGCGGCGGCCGCGCGTGAAGCGACACCGGCGGAGGGCGAGCCGGAAAAGGATCTGACGGCCGTCTCGCACAAGGCCATGAAGATCGCTTTCCGGACGGGAGGCGTGGTCGGCATGTTCACGGTGGGCCTCGGCCTGCTCGGTGCCTCCTGCGTCGTTCTCGTCTACGCGGCCGACGCGCCCAAGGTGCTCGAGGGCTTCGGCCTCGGCGCCGCGTTGATCGCCATGTTCATGCGTGTCGGCGGCGGCATCTTCACCAAGGCCGCCGACGTCGGCGCCGACCTGGTCGGCAAGGTCGAGCAGGGCATCCCGGAGGACGACCCGCGCAACGCCGCCACCATCGCCGACAACGTGGGCGACAACGTCGGTGACTGTGCCGGTATGGCGGCCGACCTCTTCGAGTCGTACGCGGTCACGCTCGTCGCGGCGCTCATCCTCGGCAAGGCGGCATTCGGCGACGCCGGACTCGCCTTTCCGCTGATCGTCCCGGCGATCGGCGTGGTCACCGCGATGATCGGCATCTTCGCGGTCGCCCCGCGGCGCGCCGACCGCAGCGGGATGACTGCCATCAACCGCGGATTCTTCATCTCCGCGCTGATCTCGCTCGGCATGGTGGCCGCGGCGGTGTTCATCTATCTGCCGTCCACGTACGCAGAGTTGGACGGTGTCACCGAGGCCGCGATCAAGTCGCATCCCGGAGACCCGCGGATTCTGGCGCTCGTCGCCGTGGCCATCGGCATCGTGCTCGCG
This sequence comes from Streptomyces sp. NBC_00885, assembly GCF_045207475.1. NCBI lineage: Bacteria > Bacillati > Actinomycetota > Actinomycetes > Kitasatosporales > Streptomycetaceae > Streptomyces > Streptomyces sp. NBC_00885. Next base: position 3,822,296 of record NZ_CP108796.1, on the reverse strand, counting down.
GCCCTGATCCAGCAGCTGACCGGGTACTTCACCGAGACCACCCGGCGTCCCGTCAGGGACATCGGCAAGTCCTCGCTGACGGGACCCGCGACCGTTGTGCTGGCGGGTATCTCCATCGGTCTGGAATCCGCCGTCTACACCGCGCTGTTGATCGGTCTCGGTGTGTACGGGGCGTTCCTGCTCGGCGGTACGTCGATCATGCTCGCCCTGTTCGCGGTGGCTCTGGCCGGTACCGGTCTGCTCACCACGGTCGGCGTCATCGTCGCCATGGACACCTTCGGACCCGTCTCCGACAACGCCCAGGGCATCGCCGAGATGTCCGGCGACGTCACGGGCGCGGGCGCCCAGGTGCTCACCGACCTCGACGCTGTCGGCAACACCACCAAGGCCATCACCAAGGGAATCGCCATCGCCACGGCCGTCCTGGCCGCGTCAGCGCTCTTCGGCTCGTATCGCGACGCCATCGCGACCGCGGCCAGGGACGTCGGCGAGACGGTCGGTGAGGGCGCTCCGATGAACCTCGTGATGGACATCTCGCAGCCCAACAATCTGGTGGGCCTGATCCTCGGCGCCGCGGTCGTCTTCCTCTTCTCGGGTCTCGCGATCAGCGCAGTGTCCCGTTCGGCGGGCGCGGTCGTCTACGAGGTGCGGCGGCAGTTCCGCGAGCACCCCGGGATCATGGACTACAGCGAGCAGCCGGAGTACGGGCGCGTCGTCGACATCTGCACCAAGGACGCGCTGCGCGAGCTGGCCACACCGGGTCTGCTCGCCGTACTGACCCCGATCGCCGTCGGCTTCTCGCTCGGGGTGGGGGCCCTCGGCTCCTTCCTGGCGGGCGCGATCGGCACCGGCACGCTGATGGCCGTCTTCCTCGCCAACTCCGGTGGCGCGTGGGACAACGCCAAGAAACTCGTCGAGGACGGACACCACGGCGGCAAGGGCAGCGACGCCCACGCCGCCACCGTCATCGGTGACACCGTCGGCGACCCGTTCAAGGACACCGCGGGACCGGCGATCAACCCGCTGCTGAAGGTGATGAACCTGGTGGCGCTGCTGATTGCGCCCGCGGTGATCCAGTTCAGCTACGGGGACGACTCCAGCGCCGGCATCAGGGCGCTGGTGGCGGTGCTCGCGATCCTCGTCATCACCGGCGCGGTGTACATCTCCAAGCGGCGCGGCATCGCCGTCGGTGACGAAGACAACCATGCGGAGCGGAGCGCGAAGTCACCTGATCCTGCGGTGGTTTCGTAACACCTGCTCAAGAGGCGGGCGGGCGGCGCGTATTGACGTGCCGCCCGCCCGTTTGTGCGCCGTCGTGAGCCTTGTCTCTCTTGGTGCAAATGGCTTCAATAGGTGTCAGAGCGGACATACGACACGCGGTTGTCCCCCATCTGGCGTGTATGTTCCGGGGCCGAGAGCCTTGGAAGGGACCAATCCGGTGAACAAGAAGCTTGCGGCCGCACTGTCCGGCGGCGCGGTACTGGTACTGGCGCTGTCGGGCTGCTCCGACGACGACGGCGACAACAAGGTGAACGACTGGGCCAAGACGTTCTGCGACCAGGCGCAGCCGCAGATCAAGAAGCGGGCCAACGCCGAGCAGGCCATCATCTCGACGGCGGCGGACGGCAAGCCCGCCGACATCCAGGCCGCCGACTCGAAGGCCTTCCAGGACCTCGCCGATGTGAACAACTCACTCGCCACCGCGGTCAAGGCAGGCGGAACGCCGCCCATCGACGACGGTGCGAAGGTCCAGCAGGACGCGGTCGCCGAACTCCAGGCGACGGCCAAGGCCTACCTCGCTCTGAAGAAGGAGGTCGACGGGCTCAACGCCAAGGACCAGCAGAAGTTCGCGGACGGGCTGCAGGGCGTCGCCGACGGTCTGGCGAAGATCGAGAAGATGAAGCAGGACGCGGTGAAGAAGCTGCAGTCCGGTGACCTGGGCAAGGCGATGGCGAAGGAGCCCGGCTGCCGGACGGTGAAGGTCTCGAGTCCCCCCGCGGGCGGTTCCGGCTCGGACTCCCCCTCCGCCCCGGCTTCGTCGAAGGCACCGGCGAAGGCCGCGCCGAAGCCCTCGGTGACGGTCTCGGCAGCAAAGCCGGGCGAGGTGTAGGAGGCAGCGGGCAAGAAGGGGGCCCGGCCGTGCGGCGTTTGTCAGTGTCGGCCGCCACAATGGGCGGGTGAGTACGACCAGCCCTGCCCCAGGCCTTCCTTCGCCCGACCGCTCGCCCCGGCTGCGCGAAGCCCTCCTCGCCGCCGACTTCACCGCCGACGGACTGCTCGACCTGCTCGGCGCTCCCGCCTACGCCGCGCTCGCCCGCAGTGAGACGGTGCCGGCCCTGCGGGTCACCCGCGGGGACGGCGTCCTCGACACCCTCGTACAGCTGTTTCTGCTCCAGCGCTCCGTCGCCTCCGGGCGGGCGCGGGCAGCCCTGCCGCTCGACGAGTGCCTCGCCGACGGCTGGGTGGTGCAGGACGGCGAGGACGTACGCGCCACGGTCGATGTGAGGCCGTACGGCGGCCCCGAGGGCCAGGACTGGTTCATCGTCTCCGATCTGGGCTGCGCGGTCGGCGGCGCGGGTGGTGCGAGCGGCCAGGGCGAGGGAGTCGTTCTCGGTGTCGGCGGGGCGTCCACCACGCTCGCCGGGATCACCGTTCGTACGCCGGTGTCCTCCGCGCTCGACCTGGGCACCGGCTCCGGCATTCAGGCGCTGCACGCAACCCAGCACGCGATCCGGGTGACGGCCACCGATCTGAACCCGCGTGCCCTGCACTTCGCGCGGCTCACGCTGGCGCTCTCTGCAGCTCCGGAGGCCGATCTGCGCGAGGGTTCGCTCTACGAGCCGGTCCACAACGACACATTCGACCTGATCGTGTCCAACCCTCCGTTCGTCATCTCCCCCGGTGCCCGGCTGACCTACCGGGACGGCGGGATGGGCGGGGACGATCTGTGCCGTTCGCTCGTTCAGCAGGCGGGGGACAGGCTGAACGACGGGGGATACGCCCAGTTCCTCGCCAACTGGCAGCACGTGGAGGGGGAGGAGTGGCAGGAGCGCCTGCGCTCATGGGTGCCGCGCGGCTGTGACGCCTGGATCGTCCAGCGCGAGGTCCAGGACGTGACGCAGTACGCCGAACTGTGGCTGCGGGACAGCGGCGACCACCGCAGCGACCCCGCTCAGTACGCCGCGCGGTACGAGGCGTGGCTGGACGAGTTCGAGGCTCGTAAGACCAAGGCCGTCGGCTTCGGCTGGATCACGCTCAGGAAGTCCGGTTCCGAGCGCCCTTCGATCGTCGCCGAGGAGTGGCCGCACCCTGTCGAGCAGCCGCTCGGCGCCGGCGTGCAGGCGCACTTCGAGCGGCAGGACTATCTGCGTACGCATGACGACGCGGCGCTGCTCGCCGGTCACTTCACGCTGGCCGCGGAGGTCGTGCAGGAGCAGGTCGGGCTGCCGGGCGCGGAGGACCCGGAGCATGTGGTGCTGCGTCAGAACCGCGGCATGCGGCGCGCCACCAAGGTCGACACGGTCGGCGCGGGCTTCGCCGGGGTGTGCGACGGGACGCTCAGTGCAGGACGGATTCTGGACGCGATCGCCCAGCTGCTCGACGAGGATCCGGTGGTGCTGCGTGATCGCACCCCGCAGGCGCTGCGGCTGCTGGTCGAGGAAGGTTTTCTGGAACCGGTCCGTCCATGAGGTGAAACCGGCCAACATCAAACAGAAGAAGAGGAGGGTCGGCCTCCGGGTGGGTGAACCAAAGCGGCGTTCACCCGGAATTCGCACCCCTGTCGCCCGGAGGTGCCAGCCTCGGCCTCGGGGAGACCTCGGCTTCAGGGAAGGACCGGGTACGGGCATGGAGAGCGGGCCGGCGATCTTCGCGGGGACGGCGTTCACGCTGTTCGGGGCCGGGCTGCTGCTGTGGACGGGAGCGCGTGTGCGCCACCGGGCGCCGGTCGCGCACGGAGTGAGTCCCGCCACGGCCGCTGTGCTCGCCGCCCTGTTCGGCGCGGGGTTCCTCGCCCTCGGTCTCTGGTGCCTCGGCCGCGTCTGATCTGGGGGCATCTGGGCGCCGAAGCGCCGTCGTGCCGCTCCGGGGCGGCAGGAATGGCCGGACTCGGGTTACCGTTCGAGTGGCCGTTGCGGGCTTTTGCCGTTTGACACGGGGGCGGGTTGTACCGTCACACTCCGCAGCGACAGCAGCGTCACAGCCGTGCCGCACCCAGTGCCGTGCAGCCGTGAGCGCCCACAGAGCGTCGACCGGAGAGAAGAGCGAAGTTGTCCCCGACCAGCGAGACCGCACAGGGCGGCCGCCGACTCGTGATCGTCGAGTCGCCTGCCAAGGCGAAGACGATCAAGGGCTACCTCGGCCCCGGCTATGTCGTCGAGGCGAGCGTCGGGCACATCCGCGACCTCCCCAATGGCGCCGCCGAGGTGCCGGAGAAGTACACCGGCGAGGTGCGCCGCCTCGGTGTCGATGTCGACAACGACTTCCAGCCGATCTATGTCGTCAACGCCGACAAGAAGGCCCAGGTCAGGAAGCTCAAGGAACAGCTCGCCCAGTCCGACGAACTCTTCCTCGCCACCGATGAGGACCGCGAGGGCGAGGCGATCGCCTGGCACCTGCTCGAGGTCCTCAAGCCCAAGGTCCCCGTCCACCGCATGGTCTTCCACGAGATCACCAAGGACGCGATCCGCGAGGCCGTCGAGAACCCCCGCGAGCTCAACACGCGCATGGTCGACGCCCAGGAAACCCGCCGTATCCTCGACCGTCTCTACGGCTACGAGGTCTCGCCGGTCCTGTGGAAGAAGGTCATGCCGCGGCTGTCCGCCGGCCGTGTGCAGTCCGTCGCCACCCGTCTCGTCGTCGAGCGTGAGCGCGAGCGCATCGCCTTCCGCTCCGCCGAGTACTGGGACCTGACCGGCACTTTCTCCACCGGCCGCGCCGGGGACGCCTCCGACCCCTCCGTCCTCACGGCCCGGCTGAACACCGTCGACGGGCAGCGTGTGGCCCAGGGCCGCGACTTCGGCTCGGACGGGCAGCTCAAGTCCGCCCAGGTGCTCCACCTCGACGAGGCGAACGCCCGGGCGCTCGCCGCCGCGCTGGCCGATGCGTCGTTCGCGATCCGGGCCGTCGAGTCGAAGCCGTACCGCCGCTCTCCGTACGCACCCTTCCGTACGACGACGCTGCAGCAGGAGGCCTCCCGCAAGCTGGGCTTCGGGGCCAAGGCCACCATGCAGGTCGCGCAGAAGCTGTACGAGAACGGCTTCATCACCTATATGCGTACGGACTCCACGACGCTGTCCGACACCGCCATCTCGGCGGCCAGGGCGCAGGTCACGCAGCTGTACGGCGCCAACTATCTGCCGGACAAGCCGCGTGTGTACGCCGGGAAGGTCAAGAACGCGCAGGAGGCGCACGAGGCGATTCGCCCTTCGGGTGATCGTTTCCGCACTCCGGCCGAGACAGGTCTGACCGGCGACCAGTTCAAGCTCTACGAGCTGATCTGGAAGCGGACCGTCGCCTCTCAGATGAAGGACGCGGTCGGTAACAGCGTCACCGTCCGGATCGGCGGCCGCGCTGCCGACGGCCGGGACGCCGAGTTCACCGCGTCCGGCAAGACGATCACCTTCCACGGCTTCATGAAGGCCTACGTGGAGGGCGCCGACGACCCGAACGCCGAGCTCGACGACCGTGAGCGGCGCCTCCCGCAGGTCTCCGAGGGCGACGCCCTGTCCGCCGAGGAGATCTCGGTGGACGGCCACGCGACCAAGCCGCCGGCCCGCTACACCGAGGCCTCGCTGGTCAAGGAGCTGGAAGAGCGCGAGATCGGCCGCCCCTCGACGTACGCGTCGATCATCGGCACGATTCTCGACCGCGGCTATGTGTTCAAGAAGGGGACGGCGCTCGTGCCCTCCTTCCTGAGCTTCGCCGTGGTCAATCTGCTGGAGAAGCACTTCGGCCGGCTCGTCGACTACGACTTCACCGCGAAGATGGAGGACGACCTCGACCGCATCGCGCGCGGCGAGGCGCAGGCCGTGCCGTGGCTGAAGGCTTTCTACTTCGGCGAGGGCGACGACAGGGGCGCCGCCTCCGGCGCGGGCAACGGCGACTGGGACCACCTCGGTGGCCTGAAGGAGCTGGTGACGGACCTCGGCGCGATCGACGCGCGGGAGATCTCCAGCTTCCCGGTCGGCGAGGGCGTCATGCTGCGCGTTGGCCGGTACGGCCCGTACATCGAGCGCGGCGAGAAGGACGCGGAGGGCCACCAGCGCGCCGACGTGCCCGACGAGCTCGCTCCCGACGAGCTCACCGTGGAGTACGCGGAAGAGCTGCTGGCCAAGCCGAGCGGCGACTTCGAGCTGGGCGCCGACCCGGTGAGCGGCAACCAGATCGTCGCCAAGGACGGCCGCTACGGTCCGTACGTCACGGAGATCCTTCCCGAGGGCACCCCGAAGACCGGCAAGAACGCGGTCAAGCCGCGCACGGCCTCGCTCTTCAAGTCGATGTCCCTGGACACCGTCACGCTCGACGACGCCCTCAAGCTGATGTCCCTGCCGCGTGTGGTGGGCAAGGACGCGGACGGCGTCGAGATCACCGCGCAGAACGGCCGGTACGGCCCGTATCTGAAGAAGGGCACGGACTCGCGCTCCCTGGAGACCGAGGACCAGCTCTTCAACATCACGCTGGACGAGGCGCTGGCGATCTACGCGCAGCCCAAGCAGCGCGGGCGCGCCGCGGCCAAGCCGCCGCTGAAGGAGCTCGGCACGGACCCGGTCAGCGAGCGGCCGGTGGTGGTCAAGGACGGGCGCTTCGGTCCGTACGTCACCGACGGGGAGACGAACGCGACGCTGCGCACGGGCGACAGCGTCGAGGACATCACGCCGGAGCGCGGCTACGAGCTGCTCGCCGAGAAGCGGGCCAAGGGGCCCGCCAAGAAGACGGCGAAGAAGGCTCCGGCCAAGAAGGCACCCGCGAAGAAGGCCGCGGCGAAGAAGACCGTCGCCAAGAAGACGGTGGCCAAGAAGACCGCCGCGAAGAAGACGACATCGGCCGCCGCGGCGAAGAAGACGACCGCGACGGCGAAGGCCTCGACGAAGGCGTCGGCGGACGAGTAGCGGTTTGCCTGCGGGCGCTTCGAACGGGAGGTATCGCACCCTCCGTACAAAGCGCCCGTATGTTCGGACAGGCCTCCGGGGAGCGGTGCGCTCCGGATAGGCTGGGCGGATGACGCGAGCCGAGCAGCCAGCCGAGCAGCAGGCGGTCGTGAGCACCGCCTCAGAGACTGCCTCAGACTCCGACGCAACCGACGCACTTGGCGTGGATTCCCGTGAACGCGCGGTGCGTGCCCTGCTGCGCTTTCCCCCGCTCAGGCGGTTGTGGAACGCACAGGTCGTGGGCGGGATCGGTGACTCCGTCGCCCTCCTTGTCCTCCTCCTGCTGACGCTGCAGGCCTCGGTCCTGGCGGGCACCTTCGGGGAGGGCTATCGCGGAGCGGCCTTCGCCGTCGCCGCCGTGCTCGGTGCGCGGGTGCTGGCCACGCTGCTCTTCGGCGCAGTACTGCTCGGCCCGCTGACCACTCTCACCTCGCCCAAGGGGCCGCTCGACCGGCGCTGGACCATGATCGGGGCGGACGGGCTGCGGCTCGCGCTCTTCGTCGTCGCGCCGCTGTGGATCGACTGGACCCCGGACAACGCCCCGGCCATCCTGCTGATCACCGTCTTTGTCGCGGGCGTCGCCGAACGCTTCTGGACGGTTGCCCGCGACGGCGCCGCTCCCGCGCTGCTCCCCGCTCCGCCGCTCGAGGGCGCTGCCGTGCGCCCGCTGCCGGACCATCTCGACGCGCTGCGCAGGCTCTGGCTGCGTACGGGCTTCGCCGTCATCCCCGCCGGTGCCGCGGTCCTGCTCGTGGCCACGCTGATCGGAAATCTGCTCGGCTCGGGCATCGACTGGTTCTCGCTGCACCAGGCGGCTCTCGGTTCGTATGTCGCGGCCGGTCTCTTCGCCGCGTCCATCTCGACGCTGTACTTCGTGGAGCTGCCCGGCTCGCAGACCCCGCGGCCGCGTTCGCCGCTCGAAGGGCTGCGCCGTCCGTCGACCGGCAACGGCCTGGACAGGGGGCGTACGGGCGCCATACCGCTGTTCGTCCTCGCCTGCGGGTCGGTCGCCGGCGGGATCGCATCCGCCGTGGCCGTCTCCGTACTGCACGCCTATGACCTGGGCGGCGGGCCCGCCGCCTTCGCGCTGCTCGTGCTCGCGCTGACCGGCGGCACCGGTGTCGGAATCCGCGGCGCCGGCGCCGTACTGCCCACGCTCTCGCGCCGTCGGCTGCTCGCCATCGCGCTCGCCGTCACCGGCATCGCGCTGCTCGCGATGGGCCTGGTGCCCGACACGGCGAGCGTGCTGTTCATCGCGCTGCTCGCGGGACTCGCGGCCGGTGTCGCGGCGAGCACCGGGCACGCGCTGATCGACCAGGAGGCCGAGGACTTCCGGCGGCCCCGGATCACCGAGCACCTCCAGGCGGTCGTACGGGTCGCCATCGCGCTCGGCGCGCTGGCGGCTCCGCTGCTCGCCGCAGCGATCGGGCCGCACCGGCTCGCGAGCGGGGACTTCGTCTTCGCACACAGCGGCGCGGCGTTCACGCTGATGCTCGTCGGCGCGCTGCTGCTGCCTGTCGCGGCCGTGGTGCTCGCCAAGACGGACGACCGGTCCGGTGTTCCGCTGCGGCGGGACCTCGGCGACGCCCTGCGCGGCGGGGCCGACCCGGCGCAGGCACCGTCCCCGACCGGGTTCTTCATCGCGATAGAGGGCGGCGACGGGGCCGGGAAGTCCACGCAGGTCGAGGTGCTCGCGGAGTGGATCCGGGCCAAGGGCCACGAGGTTGTCGTGACGCGTGAGCCGGGCGCCACGCCGATAGGGAAGCGGCTGCGGTCGATCCTGCTCGACGTGTCCTCGGCGGGGCTCTCGAACCGCGCCGAGGCGCTGCTGTACGCCGCCGACCGTGCCGAGCACGTCGATTCCGTCGTGCGGCCCGCGCTGGAGCGCGGCGCGATCGTCATCTCCGACCGCTACATCGACTCGTCGGTCGCCTACCAGGGCGCCGGCCGCGACCTTTCCCCGACCGAGATCGCCCGTATCAACCGGTGGGCCACGGACGGACTCGTACCGCATCTGACGGTGCTGCTCGACGTCTCCCCGGAGGCGGCGAGGGAGCGCTTCACCGAGGCGCCGGACCGGCTGGAGTCGGAGCCGGCGGAGTTCCACCGGCGGGTGCGGGCCGGATTCCTGACACTGGCGGCGGCGGACCCGGGCCGGTATCTGGTGGTGGACGCCGGGCAGGAGTCCGGATCGGTCACCACGGTCGTACGGCACCGGCTCGACCAGATGCTGCCGCTGTCCGAGGCTGAGGTGAAGGCCCAGGCGGAGGCGCGCAGGGCGGCCGAGGAGGAAGCCAGGCGCAGGGCCGAGGAAGAGGCCGCGCGCAAGGCGGAACAAGAGCGGATCGAACGCGAGCGGCAGGAACAGCTCGCCAAACTCCGCGCGGAGGAGGAGGAGCGCAAGCGCCGCGAGCTGGAGGAGGCGCGGCAGCGCGAAGCCGAACGGCAGGCGGAGGAGGCCCGGCAGCGGGCCGAGGAAGCACGGCGGCTCGCCGACGAGGAGCGGGCGCGACGACTGGCCGAGGAGAAGGCGCGCCGGGAGGAAGAGGAACGGCTTCGCCGGCAGGCGGAGGAGGAGGCCCGGCTGCGGGCGGAGGCGGAGGAACGGCGCCTCGAGAAGCAGCGCAAGGCGGAGGAGGCACTGCTCAGGGCCGAGGAGGCGCGGAGGCAGGCCGAGGCGGAGGCAGCAGCGGCCGCGCCCTCGCCTACGGAGGTGACGGTGCCCACCCCGGTGGTCGCGCAGCCGGACGCGGTGACGCAGGAGGTCACGACGCCGACGCCGGGGCCGGTGGTCGATGAGACGGCGCTGCTCCCGAAGGTCCCGGCGGACGTGGACGAGACCGCGGTGCTTCCTCCGGTACGTGACGCGGACGAGACGGCCGTGCTCCCTCCGGTACGGGACGTGGGCGCGGCCCCGGACGAGCGCACGCGTGAGCTCCCCCAGGTCGACCCGAGCTCGGGCCGCCCGCGCCGCCGCTCGGACTGGGCGGAGGAAACGCCACTGGACGACCTCCCGACACTGGCGGACGAACTGCTGGGCCCGCACGAGGACGACGAGGGGGACGGCCGCCGGGGGAGGCGCTGATATTTACGGCGCGTCTCCGGTCTGCACCGGGGTACGGGCGTCACCGCGCCACACATCACGCTCTACGTCCCGACGCCACCCCATGGGGGCGCTTGCGGGGTGACCGCTTGTGGGCCCCCGCGTGGCGAAGCCGACGGCGGGGGGTGCGGGTGCCCGGCTCGTGCCCTTCGCCGCGCGGCGTTCAGCTCGCGCCGCGAAGCTGGCGCATCGGGGTGTGGGGGCCCCAGCCCCCTTCCCCCTCGGGCCTGGGGGCTTGCCCCCGGTTTCGGGAAGGGGCGGGGTGGGGGAGACACCCCAGGCCGCACCCTGCTGTCAGACCTCTCCCCCACAATGGAGACCCACGCAAGAAAGGCGGGTGACGGCCCATGGCCGTATGGGACGACGTCGTCGGCCAGGAGCGCGTCCACGCGCAGCTCGCCGCCGCCGCCCGGGACGCCGACGCCCGCGTCACCGCCGAAGCCCGCCGTGAGCGGCCGCCGGACGCGTCCAAGATGACACACGCCTGGCTGTTCACCGGTCCGCCCGGTTCCGGGCGGTCCACCGCCGCTCGGGCGTTCGCCGCGGCCCTGCAGTGCACGAGTCCCGACCGTGCCCTAGGCGGGGAGCCCGGCTGTGGGTTCTGCGACGGCTGCCACACCACCCTTGTCGGTACGCACGCCGACGTCGAGGTGATTCGTACGGACCTGCTCTCCATCGGCGTCAAGGACACCCGCGAGCTCGTCCGCCGCGCGCAGCTCTCCCCGGCCGGCGGGCGCTGGCAGGTGATCATCCTGGAGGACGCCGACCGGCTTACGGAGGGCGCGGGCAATGTCCTGTTGAAGGCCGTCGAGGAACCGGCCCCCCGCACCGTCTGGCTGCTCTGTGCGCCGTCCATCGAGGATGTGCTGCCGACGATCCGTTCCCGCTGCCGCCATCTCACGCTTCGTACGCCACCCGTCGAGGCTGTGGCCGACGTACTGATCCGGCGTGACGGGATCGAGCCCGATGTCGCCATGGCCGCGGCCCGCGCCACCCAGGGGCACATCGGCCGGGCCCGCCGTCTGGCGACGGACGAGCGGGCCCGGGCCCGCCGGGCGACCGTGCTGAAGATGCCGTTGCGCGTCGAGGACATCGGCGGCTGCCTCAAGGCCGCCCAGGAGCTGATCGACGCCGCCGCCGAGGACGCCAATCAGGTGGCTGAGGAGGTCGACGTGAAGGAGACCGAGGATCTGAAGGCGGCTCTCGGCGCATCGGCCGGGGGGCGGATGCCGCGGGGGACCGCGGGGGCGATGAAGGAGCTCGAGGACAGGCAGAAGCGCCGCAAGACGCGTTCGCAGCGCGACAGCCTGGATCTCGCGCTGACCGATCTGACGGGCTTCTACCGCGATGTGCTCGCCCTCCAGATGGGCTCCGAGGTCGCGCTCGCCAATCTGGACGTACGGGATGCTCTCGACCGGATCGCCCGCGCTTCGACCCCCGAGGGCACGCTGCGCCGGATAGAGGCGGTGGTCGCCTGTCGTCAGGCGCTGGACAGCAATGTCGCCCCCCTGCTGGCTGTCGAGGCGATGGCGGTGGCTCTGCGCGCGGGCTGAGCGGCCGCGCCGGTGTTGACCGGCTCACCCGTACGGGCACCGGCAGGCATGGCCCGCACCCTGCGGCTACGCTCCGAGGATGGACACCAGGCGCCTGTTTCGTACTTCCGCCCTCGCGCTGGCCACTGCCGGTCTGCTGATCTCCGGCTGTACTGGCGGGAGTTCGTCGTCAGGCGCCTCCGCTTCCGCCGCACCGGGCCGGGCCGCCCCGGCCGCCGCTCTCAAGCCGTACTACGAGCAGCAGTTGAAGTGGCGACCGTGTGGTGTCGAGGGCTTCGACTGCGCCACGATGAAGGCTCCGCTGGACTACGCCGCCCCCGGCGGCGACTCCATCAAGCTGGCCGTCGCCCGCAAGAAGGCCACCGGCCCCGGTAAGCGCCTCGGCACGCTGCAGGTCAACCCGGGTGGCCCAGGCGGCTCGGCGGTCGACTATCTGCAGGGGTACGCGGGTATCGGCTACCCGGCGCCCGTCCGCGCCCGGTACGACATGGTCGCGATCGACCCGCGCGGTGTCGCCCGCAGCGAGCCCGTCGAATGCCTCTCCGGCAAGGAGATGGACACGTACACCCAGGTCGACCAGACCCCGGACGACGCCGCCGAGACCGCCCGGCTCTCGACCTCGCTGAAGGACTTCGCGGCGGGCTGCAAGCGGCGTTCCGGCGAGGTCCTGCCCCATGTCTCCACCGTCGAGGCGGCCCGCGACATGGACATCCTGCGCGCTGTGCTGGGCGACGAGAAGCTGTCGTACGTCGGGGCCTCGTACGGCACCTTCCTCGGCGCGACGTACGCCGAGCTGTTCCCCGACCGTGTCGGCCGTCTCGTACTGGACGGGGCGATGGACCCGTCACTGCCGTCCCGCGAGATGAACCGGGACCAGACCGCGGGCTTCGAGACCGCGTTCCAGTCCTTCGCCGCGGACTGCGTCAAGCAGAAGGACTGCCCGCTCGGCGACACCTCCGCCGCGGACGCCTCGCTCCGGCTCAAGGCCTTCTTCACCGCGCTCGACGCCAAGCCCGCCGAGACGGGGGAGAGCCGCAAACTCGGTGAGTCGCTGGCCACGACGGGCGTGATCGCCGCGATGTACGACGAGGCCGCCTGGCCCCAGCTCCGCGAGGCCCTCACGACCGCCATGGCCGGGGACGGAGCTGCGCTGCTCGCGCTGGCCGACAGCTACTACGAGCGCGAGAGCGACGGCACGTACGCGAACCTGATGTACGCCAACGCGGCCGTGAACTGCCTCGATTCGCCGCCCGCCTTCACCACCCCCGGGGCCGTGCAGTCAGCGCTTCCGGAGTTCGAGAAGGCCTCACCGGTCTTCGGCAGGGGCTTTGCCTGGGCCTCGCTGAACTGCGCGTACTGGCCCACCCGCGCGACCGGCGCACCGCACCGCATCGAGGCGAAGGGCGCGGCCCCGATCGTGGTCGTCGGCACCACCCGGGACCCGGCCACCCCCTACAAGTGGGCACAGGGGCTGGCCGCGCAGCTGTCCTCGGGGAGCCTTCTGACGTACGAGGGCGACGGCCACACGGCGTACGGGCGGGGCAGCGACTGCATCGACACGGCGATCAACACCTACCTGCTGGAAGGCACGGTTCCGCCGGACAACAAGCGCTGCAGCTGAACCGACCGGACGTGGTCCGAGGGTGGTCCGAGGGTGGTTCGGGGCACCCAAAACAACCCTGTAGACTTGGCGCCGCTGCTGATGCGAACGTGTCTTCGTCAGGACGCGTATATCCGCAGCTTGCCGCCTTAGCTCAGTTGGCCAGAGCAACGCACTCGTAATGCGTAGGTCTCGGGTTCGAATCCCGAAGGCGGCTCTGTAGAAGCCTCAGGACTCACTCGCCGTGACCTGGGGCTTTTGCTTTTCCTTGACCGAGGAAGGCCCCTCCGAGTTGATCTCGGAGGGGCCTTCCTCGTCGCCTGCGTGAGCAAATGGGAACGCCCTGGGAACCTGCCGTCAGGCGGCGTCCTGGTCGGGAACATCCCGGGCGTCGTCGCTGTGCCCGCTGCCCAGCTCCTCCTCCGGCTCGTCCTGCTGCTCCTCTTGTGTCGTGCTCTCGTTCTCGGCTGTGGGCTGTGGGATCACGCGCTTGCGTGCGCGAGGGACGACGGAGACGGTCGCTTCGGCGGCCTCGCGCTCGACCTCTGCCAGGACGGTGGTGTAGATGTCCGAGGTGACGCGGATCGAGGAGTGCCCGAGCCTGCGCTGGACGGCGACCATGGCTACACCAGCGCGCAGGGCGAGCGTTGCTGAGCCGTGCCGTAGGTCATGAAGCCGGATCGGCGGCAGGTCGACCTTCTTGTAGAGCCGCTCGAAGCGGTCCGAGAAGAACTGCGGGTGGTACTCCGTACCGTCCTCAAGGGTGAAGACCCGGCCGCTTTCGGTCCATTCGCCCGTGGTCTCGAGCCACTCGTTCTTCTCGGCTTCCTGGAGGACGCGCCACCACCGCAGAAGGGCGACTGTGTCCTCATCCAGTGCGATGTCGCGGATGTTGTCGGACTTCGGGGTGTCCGAGTGCGGCTCGTACGCGACGGTGACGATCTCCTCCGTGATGTGAATGACGCCGGCGTCGAGTTCTACTTCGGACCAGGGAAGGGCGCACGCTTCCCCGCGGCGCAGGCCGAGGAAAGCGATAATGACCCATAGGACGTAGAGCCGGTCGTACACCACGGAGTCGAGGAAGGTGCCGGTCTGCTCGGGGGTCCAGACCATGACAGGAGAGGGCTTCTTGCCGGTGTTGCGCCATGCCTCTACGCGGGTGGCGGTCCACTCCAGTGCTTTGGCCTTGCGTATGCGAGGCGTCCGGACCAGGGCCGCCCAGTTGTCGGTGACCATCCGGCGCTTACGGGCATCTTCGAGTGCTGAACTGAGGCCCATCTTGATGCGGTGCTGTGTCGCGGGACCGGTCTGACGGCGCGGGCGCGCGTGGGCGGCCTTCAACGCTGCCTTGGCCTCGTTCCAGGTTTTCCTGAGCTGCGGGTCGCGAGGGGCGATGGCGTCGCGCCAGGCTGCGCCTGCCTTCTTCTCGGCTTCGCGGGCGAGTTGGGCCGCCTCCTGGTTGTTCTCCTTCACCCGGTTCTCGGCCTGGATGGCGGTGAACATCTCCTCGATGTGGCGGGGGCGTAGCTCGCGGAGTTTGATGTGCCCGAGGTGAGGGGTGAAGTACAGGCGGAGGTAGTCCTCGTAGCCGTTCCTGGTGGTGGCCTTGAGGTCGTGCTGGTTGTCGAGCCAGCGGCGCAGGTACTCGCCGACGGTCTCGTCGGACAGGACGTCGACTCCCGCCTGTGCGTCCCGGTAGACCTTGGCTGCTGCGGCGGCGGCTTGGTCCTGGGTCTTGAATCCGCCCTTTTTGGGGTGCCGGCGCTTGCCGCCCGGGCCGGTGGGGATCTCGATGGAGTAGTACCAGGAGCCGTGGTCGCGCCGCTTGAGCTTGGGGCATCGCTTTTCCAGGTAGCCGATCTTTCGGGTGCCATCCTCGTTGAGGATGGGTTTGCCTGCCTTGTCGGTGAGTGGGCCTTTGCAAGCGCACCGCTGATAGGTCTTGTCCTTGAACACGGGGCTCCCCTGGGCGGCTGGCTGGTTGCCAGCGATCGTGCGGATGGTGTGGATCTTGGTCTGCGTGGAGTTGCAAGATCCTTCTCCATCTTGTTGGGGCTGTCGGACAGTGCCGTATGCTGCGGTGTTAGCTGGCGCGGGGGAGATTGCGCGGCAACTGAGATGGCGGCACGAAGTGTTGAGGCCAAGGCTTCCGGTGAGTCCGGGGCGATGGGCCTGGAGGAGCTTCTAGGGCTTCCGGCAACGGTGAACGTCGTAACTGCTGCACGAGCGTTGGGGATCGGCCGCAACAAGGCGTACGCGCTCATCAGCAGTGGCGAGTTCCCGGTTGAGACGTTGACTCTGGGGAACCAGGTGCGGGTGCCGACGGCGGAGCTGTGGAAGATCCTCGGGGTCGAGCGCGGTGATCCGCTCGGATCTGTGGCTCCCGTCCTCGTTGAGGATGGGCTGCCCGCCTTGTCGGTGAGCGGCCCCTTGCACTGGCATCGCCGGTAGAGATTCGGCGAGCGCATCTGGCCCCTTGCTGTCGCTGGCTCACAGCCGGTCGTGATTGTGCCTACGTATCCGTCCGTGTCTGGCGTGATCTTTCTTCATCTTGCTGGGGCGTTGTAAAGTCACCTTCAAGTTGGCGCGGGGGAGATTGCGACCAGCGACATGACTGCTCAGGAAGCGGGCGGGCCGGCTTCGGCCGGGGCGATGGGTCTGGAGGAGCTGTTGGCTCTCCCGGCCACTGTCAATGTGACGACTGCCGGACGTGCTCTGGGGATTGGCCGCGACAAGGCGTACGAGCTGATCCGTACTGGGGATTTTCCCGTTCGGACGCTCGCGCTGGGCGGCACGGTCCGGGTGCCGACGGCCGAGCTGTGGAAGCTGCTCGGCGCGGAGCCGAGGTGTGGAGCCGAGGTGGCGTACGTGATCGATTAAGTGCGATGCACAGGTATGAGGTGTTCATTTGTTTCTACAACAGTGTGACCTATCTCGGGTAAATTAGTACGGGTCAGGGGGTCGGCGGGAGGGCAAGGACGATGGCAAGGCTGTACGGCTTTGAGGACATGGCGTACCGACGGGTCCGCGAAAGTGAGGCGGAGGTCCTGCGGGCCGCCGCCTCCCGGCGTCTGCTCAAGCAGAGTTACGACGCCATCGTGGAGTGGGTGAACGCCGAGGGTCATCGCACTACGCGCGGTGGCCAGTGGAGGCCGGCGGTGCTCGCCTCTGTTCTCGATCACCCGGCCATTGCCGGCCTGGAGGAGGACGAGAACGGAAAGCTCGTTGAGACGGGCGGCCCTGTGATCGTCTCTCGGGGGGACTTCGAGGCCATCCGCGCTATGCGCCGCGTCAATGACCCGGACAAACGACGGGCCGAGCAGCGTGAGTACTTGATCCCGGGTCCGATCGGTGTCTGCGGCCTGTGTGCATGCACGCTGGGGTCATCGCCCACGGCCGCTGGCACCCGCGGCTACCGGTGTTCGCCGAGTACGGCGCAGCATCCCGGCGGGTGTGGCAAGGTCCGGATCATGGCTGACCTGCTTGAGACGTACGTGGCGGAACATGTGCTGGCGGAGTTGGCCAAGCCGGAAGTCAGCGCACTCATTGGCCGGGCGCGAGATGAAGTGCTGGCCCAGGCTGCCGTCCTGCGCAAGGAGGCTGCCGCTGCGCGCCGTCGGCAGAAGAAGCTGGGAGAGGACTACGCGCGGTCGCCGGACATGACGCTCAAGACGTTCCGTTCGGCTGACCAGGAGCTCAAGAAGCTGGTCCGCGAGGGTGAAGCGCAGGCGCGTTTGCTGGAGCAGGTCAAGCACGTGCCTGTGGGTGATGTCCCGGACCTCGTGCGGTGGTGGAAGCATGCGCCGATGAAGGCCAAGAGGGGCGTGCTGGTCCTCATGCTGGAGCAGGTGGCCGTGTACCCGGCCGCGTCCAGGGGCTCTCGCACCGTGGACGCTGACAGGGTGGGACTGCGGTGGCGTCAGTGGGGGGTTGCAGCGGCGACTACGGAGTCTGTCTCCTAGACCTTGTTGCCCACGCTCCGTGGGCTGATGTTGCTGCTGATCGTGGTCATGGTGAGTCCGACGGCCACACACCCGATACAGAGCCCCGCCAAGACGGGGCTGATGGCGTTTTCCAGTCTCAACGGCCAGGCGTGGCCCTGTTCGTACGCGATCAGGTATCCGCCCCGGCTGAGGGCGTAGAGGACACCGAAGGTGGCCCCCGCCGACGCGACGGCGAGTCCGGTAGCCGCAGGTCGCCCTTGCCGCCAGACAGCGCGGGCGAGTCTGCCTGAGCGGAGGCTGACTTCCGTACCTGCGGCGGCTGCGGCCCCGAGGTACGTCAAGAGATAGAGCCGCACCTCGTCGCTGCGCGCGTACGCGGTTGACAGGTCGTGGTGGACGGTGTCGGCGCGGCGGAACTGCCAGACCAGGAGCCCGGCGACCACGCACACGAACACGATGCGCAGGGCGATGCCGGCGCGTTGGGCCGTGGAGTACTCCCAGTCGATGATCATGATCTGGAGGCTCGCGGTGAAGATGACCGCCGCCACGTCCGCCGCGAGGGAGGACACCTCGTTGGCAGCGGCGAAGCGGTCAACTGCGTCGGCGACCGTGGGGATCGCCAGCAGTGAGCCGAGGAAGCAGGCCACCGATGCGGATAGATGTGCTCGCCGCGATACGCGATAGGTGGACTTGTGGCGACGCTCATACGCACAGCGCAGGCATATCGCCGCGGTAAGCGAGGTGAGCACGGCACACAGGCCGAAGATGGGGCCGTCCAAGAGGTTCAGCGTCCTTCCAAGTAGTCCGCTGCCCTCTCAGCGGCCTCTTCCAGGCTCAGTCGGCGTGGCCGCCCGTCGCGGGGCTGGTCTACGCCAGGGGGAGGTGGGGGGATCGCGGGGACGTCGTCGGACAGTCCCGCGCGACGACGTTTCTCCCGGAGCATCGTGCAGATTTCTAGAATGTCCTGCACCTCAAGGCCCTGCATTAAACGTAGGACTTCGCGGACTTCGGGACGCTCCCGGTACACCGTGAGCGCCGCGAGGTCGTCCCACTCCGCCCCGGGAAGCAGGAACGCGGCCGGGGCGTCGAGGGCCTGAGCGAGAGCGGCGACCGTAGATGACGTGGGGTTGCTACTGGTGCCGTTCATCAGGCTGTTGACCTGAGCGTGCGAGAGGCGCGGCTTGCGCTGGCCTTCGAGGGTGGTTGCCACGGAGACGTCCCGCGCGCTGGGGGTGAACCCGTCCGGGTCTCGGCGCAGGCGCAGCAGAACGAGCAACTTCGCACGCAGGCTGAGTTGTTCGCTCCGTTTGTGAAGGTCTGCCATATCCGTCTTCTCTGACCGTGTCGTATGCTCGCCGCAGATGACTGGCCGGTAACAATCGCTCTTCCCTCCACAGTACATCGCAGGTCGGAGCGGTTATAGGGTTCATCTGACAGTTTTTCAGGGAGAGTTGACTGGTGCGGGGCGGCACCGGTGCGCTCCCGCGCCTGCCTTGAGACGGGCGTGCCGAGAGAGTCGTATCTGGGCGGGCGGTGGCGGCGGCGCGCGCTGTTCACGGGAGGAATCGCATGTCCGAAGTTGTGCCCGAAGTTGATGAGGGGCGGATCGCCGAGTGGGCGCAGGAACCCCCGCGGGTGCTCCGGAGCGGAGCGGGGCCGGCGGCGCTTGACGATGCGCGCAAGGTGTTGGAGTGGCAAGCCCTGATGCGTCGACGGAAACAGGACCCGAGTGCGCAGGATGATGACGGCTCTTGAGCTGTCGGGCGTGGCCGCGCCCGCATCCTTCTAGATAGATGACATTTTTGAAGTCGTGTTGTACGTTCGGGTGTGCCGGTGCGGGTACAGCAGCCGCAGGACCCCGAGCCGGCAGCGTCGCGAGAGCGGCGTCCTTCCCTGCTCCTCGCGGGTGGCCGACCCCCCGCGCCCCGCCCGCGAGGAGCTGGCCGTCTCGGTGCGGCCGTTGGGGTGCGTGATGGGAGCAGAGCCCGTCGCGGCGTAATGCCGCGACGGGCTCACTCGTATCCGCATGCCCTTCGCCTCCAGTCCCGGGCGCACGGTATTCGCCTTTGAATTCTCGGAATTGAATTCCTGAAATTAAAAGGAATTAACCCTTGAATTGGCGGTATTTGAGATTAAGATATAAGTGTAAGAACAAAGGGAAAGCCCCAAAGGAACGGTTTTCCAGAATTAGAAAGGCGCGGGAATAATGTTCGCAGACCTCCAGATTGACCAGATCGCCGCCAACCCCGGGCAGCCCCGCAAGTTCTTCGACGAGGACAAGCACAAGGAGCTGAAGGGCAGCATCGAGGAGAACGGCCTCCTTCAGCCGGTCGTCGTCCGGCCCGTTGAGGACGGCGACACCCCCTACATGCTGATCGCGGGCGAGCGCCGGTGGCGGGCCTGCAAGGCTGCCGGCCTGACCGTCATCCCGGCGAACGTCCTCGAAGACACCGACGACGAGAAGGCCTACGTCCTCGGTATCGCCGAGAACGTCGGCCGCGCCGACATGACGATCATGGAGGAGGCCGGAGCGTACGCGGACCTCAAGTCCGCAGGGTGGGAGCCCCTGAAGATCGCCAAGCAGTTCGGCAAGACGGAGACGGCGATCAAGTGGCGGCTCGGCCTGCTCACCCTGCGCAAGGAGGTCGCCGAGATGGTTGACCGGGGTGAGATCAAGAACAACCTTGCCTGGCACATCGCCCAGCTCAACCCCGGCAACCAGATGGTCGCCGCCAGCCGCTACGTGCGCGGCGACTTCGACTCCGAGGCCGAGGCCCAGCACTTCGCCAACGCGCTCAAGATGATGGAGCAGCAGACCACCTTGACCAGCGAAACCGCTCCGAACGCCGAGGAGACGGAGAAGCGCAAGAAGGCAAAGGCGCAGGCCAAAGACGGGCTGGGCAAGGCGGAAGAGGTCCTGCTTCCCCTCCTTGAGGACCTGGCGAAGCGGAAGCCGGAGGATCTGGCAGTCATCCTCGGCGACGACCTGACCCGCCACGTGCGGGTGGTCGGCAAGCTCTACAGTCAGGTGCAGATGGTCCGGAACCTCCTCAGCAAGGCGCAGGGCATCCAGCGGGCCATGGCGGACGACTTCAACAAGAAGGCGTTGGAAGTTCAGCAGGAGGCCAAGGTGAAGCAGGGGGGCGAGGCCAAGCAGGAGGCCAAGCCGGAGGCTGAGGTCAAGCCGAGGCCGGTCGCGAAGAAGGCGGCGGCCAAGCCCGCGGCACCTGCGCGGCGGTCCGGTGCGGCGGCTAAGAGCCCGGCCCGCAGGGTCCCCGCCCAGAAGAAGGCGGAGCCCACCGCAGATGCGGGCAAGGAGACGGAAGCCGCAGCGGCGAAGTGAGATGGCGGAGGGGGCGCGGCACAGCCTGGTCCCCTCCCTCATTCTCTGCACAGCAAAAGGGCGCGGCCGGGGAAACCCGGCCGCGCTCTCTGTGTCTGTGACTCCTCAGCACGGGGCGCGGCGTTCAAAGTGCATAATTCCCGCTGACGGAATTCGGGAAATCAATTCCGGTGAAATATGTACCAGGTCGGTGAATTCCATTAAGATATAAGTACGGAAAGGGAAATCCTCTCAAAGCTAGGAACGGGTAAATGGCGGAAAACGTGAAACTGGAATCCGTTGGCATCCATCAGGTGAGGTCGGAGTACGTGGACTGGGGGATGAAGTCAGCCCACCCGGCAATTCGTCAACTCGTCGGCCACCTCTCGCACATCCTGGCGGAATCGAGGGAGCTCGTACCGGGCCCGGCCTCGGAACTCGTCGTCGACGTGGAGGAGATCACGGCCTCTCACTACTCCAACGAGACCAACCGGGTCCTCCGCGTCACGGCCGACTGTGAGGGCGGGCCGGTGGCCTTCGATGTCGTCGTACAACTCGCGGCCCCCACCGCCTTCACGTCCCCCTGCAAGTAAGAGGCGTAGCCGATCTGGCGTGCCAATCAGACCGGCCGGCGTCGTCGGTCAAGCCGGGCCCGCAGGGGGAGTCCTCCCTGTGGGCCCGGTGCCGCTCGGGCCCGCTCGGGTCCGAGCGGATGGCACCGAAGGAAATCCGGGCCCCCGCCGGCGGGCGTGCCCGGTCGCTGAGCAGCACGAAAGGAACAGCTGCGTGCTAACCCTGTTCACCAACCGCTATCAGGCATACCAGCTCCCGCAGGGGGTGCCGGTACGCATCACGCTGGGCGCTCCCCGCTTCAAGCTCCCCTACTCCCTCACTCACGCGATGCGGGAGCTTGCGCCGCGAAGGGACTATCTTTCCTGGCCCGAGCCGGAGTTCACCAAGGCGTACCGGGCGGATCTCGATCGGCTCGGCGCTGCACGGATCGCGGAGCGGCTGAGGGAGATCGCGGAAGCGGAGACCGATCACAGGCTGGTTCTGCTCTGCTTCGAAGACTTGTCCAAGCCGACCCTGTGGTGTCACCGGAGGACCTTCGCCTCCTGGTGGAAAGACACCACGGGCGACGAGGTGCGGGAGCTGTCCCCCATGGCTGACCAGTACGAGCAGGAAGCCTTGATGTGAGAGCTGTAACCGCTCCCTCGTAATAGGTGACATGATTTCAAGGGGCTATGTGCTCCTTGTGTTAGGTTCCAGCACAACGCCCGGCCCGGCACCCGCCAGGCCGGGCGTTGTCGTTTCGCAGGAGGCGAGAGAGATGTTCCAGGGCACCATTCCGGGCCCCATGCGCGCCATCGTGCGTGAGACTGCCAGCAGTTGGCCCCGCGGCCCGGTCTACATACCGTGCTGCGGCAACTTCACCATCGAACGCAGCTTGGCCGGCATGGGCTTCGCCCTCCATTCCAGCGACGTGTCCATCTACACCACCGCCGTTGGCCGTTGGCTCACTCGCCAGCCCATGGGCATCCGCCTCCGCGAGGAGAGCGCGGAACAACTCAGCTGGCTCGCCGACTCATTGGACGACGGCATTGGCACGGTCGCCACGATGATGCTGGGCACGCGCTTCCTGGCGAGCGTCGGCCGTGACGGGCTGTGGCACGAACGGGTGGTGCGCTCCTACCGGAACCAGTGGAAGGTCAAGTACGCAGAGACCGTCGAGCGGTTGAACGCCTCAGACTTGGAGCTGGCCTCTTACCAGGTGGAAGACGTGCGCTCGTGGCTCCAGAAGGTGCCCAGCGACGCCCCGGTGTGCAGCTTCCCTCCCTTCTACGGCGGCGGGTACGAGAAGCTGTACGAGCCGCTGAACGAGCACTTCACCTGGGACGCCCCCGAGTACGAGCCCCTGTCCGACGCCGACGTGGTCGACGTCCTCGGCGCGATCACCGACCGGCCGTACTGGCTGACCGCTTCCAACCACGATGTGCCGGAGCTGCACCAGTACCTGCGCGGTGTCATCAAGGCCACCCCGCGTGCCGCTCCCTTCTACGTCTACGCCTCCAAGGCACCGACGCGGATCGTCGCTCCCCGACAGCCCATCGAGCCGGTCACGGCTCCCCGGCTGCGGCGCGGCGAGGAACTGGTCGGGCCCCTCTCGCTGGCGTTGCTCAAGCCGGGCCAGTTCAACGCGCTGCGTTCCCGGTACCTCAACCCGCGCATTGCACCCGGTGCGGCGAACCTGGCGGTCGCGGTGAAGGACGGCGCGGGCAGGGTCCTGGGTGTCTTCGCGATGGCTCCGAGCACCTTCGTTCCCGACGAGGCCTACGTGCTCTCGGACTTCGCCGTCGCACCGACCGACTACGCCCGGCTGTCGAAGCTCATCGTCCTCGCCGCTACCAGCAGCGAGGCGCAGCGGCTGTGCCAGCGCGCGTTCTCCCGGCGCATCCGGGCGGTAGCCACCACCGCGTTCAGCAACAACCCGGTGTCGATGAAGTACCGCGGGCTGATGCGGCTGACCAAGCGCAGCCCGTCGAACGAGGACGGCTGGAAGTTCCAGCTCCAGTACCGGGGCGCGATCGGTGAGCACACGCTCGCCGAAGCCCTGGAGAAATGGGCGAAGCGGTGGGGCGCCCGAGACACGACACCGAAGGCAGGAGCCTGATCATGGATGAGACGACGCCGCTCGCCCCGCCGCAGATGGTGGAAGGCGACCCGCGCACGCTGACGCTGCTGGATGTCAACGCCCGGTTCCTGCCGCACGAGCAGTTCCGGCGACTGGTCGCGAACATCAAGCGCGACGGGCACCTGACCTCAACGCCGCTGGTGTGGAACGACACCGAGAGCGGGCGGCGGATCGTGCTGTCCGGCAACCACCGGACGCTCGCGGCGATCGAGGCCGGCCTGTCCACGATCTGGTGGATGCAGATAGACGAGCTGCTGCCCCGCCAGCGGCAGATCGCGCTCCAGCTCTCCCACAACGCCATTGTGGGCCAGGACGATCCGGCGATCCTCAAGGAGCTGTACGACGAGCTGGAGTCGGTGGAGTGGCGGCAGTACACGGGTCTGGACGATAAGACGTTGGAGCTGCTGGAGAAGGTGGACGTCTCCAGCCTGGGCGAGGCAAACCTCGACTTCGCGTCGGTCCAGCTGATGTTCCTGCCCGATGAGCTGGAGCGCGCCGAGGCCGCCTTCGACGCCGCACGGGCCACGGGTTCGGCAGATCAGCGGTGGGTGGCGGCTCTGGAGCAGTACGAGCCGGTGCTCGATGCGCTGGAGACGTCGCGGGCCGCGTACAAGATCGGCAACTCGGCCACAGCCCTGGGCGTGATCCTCGCTGTGTTCGAGCGGCACCTGGGCGAGCTGGCCGAGGGATGGTTCGACGCCGCCTCTGGTGAGGCGCACCGCAAGGGAACCGCGCCGCTGGAGACGGTGTTCGGTGTGCGCGAGGTCCCGGTGGAGACGGCGGCCGCGGTCCGGGCGGCGATTGATCGTCTGGTGAAGGACGGCAGTGTGCCGGAGGCCGAGCCGTGGCGTGCCCTGGACGTTCTCGCCGGCGGGACGCCGTAGACGGGCCGTTGGCCGGGAGGTGAGCGGTGGCTGAGAGCCCCGTGGAGCCCTGGGAGCGGCAGGGTGGGGAGTCCGTCCAGGCGTTCGAGGCGTTCGCCGTGTATCGCGATCTCGGCCCTACGCGGAGTGTGACGAAAGCGGCACGGCAGTTGGATAAGTCGCGTTCCCTGCTGGGGCGCTGGTCCAAGGCTTTCGCGTGGGTGATGCGTGCGTCGGCGTACGACCGGGAGCAGGACCGGGTGTTTCTCGCTGAGCAGCACCAGGCGCGCCGGGACATTGCCCGTCGGCACGCGAAGCTCGCCCAGGCGTTCCTGGGTAAGGCGGTCGCTCGGCTTCAGTCGCTGGACCCAAGGGAGCTGTCCCCGGGGGAACTCCTTCGCTTCTTCCAGGTCGCGGCGGAGATCGAGCGTCGGGCAGCTGGTGAGGAACCGGCCGGTGCTGGTGAGCAGGACGGTGGGGATGGTCAGGATCTGGGGTCGCTCACCGATGAGGAGCGTCGTAGCCGTATGGATCAGCTGCGCCGTGAGCTGGAGCGGCGGCTGGCAGAGGCTGATCAGTGAGCCGAGGTTGGGCGAAGAGGCAGGCGATCGAAGGGCTCGCTGATCCGGGCATGTTGAGCCTGGAGCAGCTGAGGGCCGAGGTGAATGCGCTGGTGCGCGCCGACGAGCTGTCGGCGCGCCGGTGGGCGTGCGAGCGGACCGATTGTGACGGGCTGCCTCATGAGGGGTGGCTGCATCACCATGCCCGTGCGGCGCAGCGTCAGCCGTCGTGGCTGTGGACGGTGTGGATGCTGCTCACCGGCCGTGGATGGGGCAAGAGCCGGACGGCTGCTGAGGCGGTGCGGGAGTGGGCGAAGACGCCGGGGTTGCAGATCGCGGTGGTGGCGAAGAACGCCACGCTGGTCCGTGACATCTGCTTCGACTCCCCGAAGTCCGGTCTGCTGTCGGTGTTCCCGCCCGAGGAGGTCGCGAAGTACAACTCGTCGCTGGGTGAGACGACGCTCCGGTTGAAGAACGGCACGCTGATCCGTGGGTTCGGTGCGGAGACGCCGGACAACCTGCGCGGCTGGGCCTTCGACAAAGCCTGGTGCGACGAGTACGCGGCCTGGTCGCGGCACACCGCGCAAGAGGTCTACGACATGCTGTGGTTCTGCCTGCGCGAGGCGGACACCCCGCAGGTGGTCATCTCCACGACGCCGAAGCCGATGCCGCATGTGAAGCGGCTCGTCGAGCGCGGCCGGTCGCAGGAGAAGAAGGCCCGCGAAGGCGGCGAGCAGCCGCGGGTGGTGCTCACGCGCGGACACATGCGGGAGAACGACGCGAACCTGTCGGCTGCAGCCCGCGCGGAGCTGGAGGAGGAGTACGCGGGTACGCGGCTCGGTCGGCAGGAGCTGTCGGGTGAGCTCCTCGAGGACGTGGAGGGTGCGCTGTGGCAGGGCTGGATGCTGGAGGTCGAGGGCTTCCGGGCAAGGCCGGAGCACCTGCCGGACATGCAGCGCCTGGTGGTCGCAGTGGATCCGGCCACGAAGTCGCACGAGAACGCAGACATGACGGCCTTCACCGTGGCCGGGCTCGGCTACGCGATTGAATCGATGTTCGGGGACGACCGGCCGCGCGGGTATCTGCTCCACGCGGAGCAGGATCGGCACACGCCGACGCAGGCCATGAAGCGGGCCGCGACGCTGTACCACGAGCACCGGGCGGACTGCGTGGTCATCGAGGCGAACAACGGCGGGGACTATCTGCCCGCGTTGCTGGAGCAGGTTGATCCGACGGTGAACTGGCGAATCGTTCATGCAACGCGAGGGAAGCGGGCGCGCGCTGCTCCGGCGGCGCAGCTGTATGAGCAGGCCCGTGTGCACCATGTGGGTTCAGCGCGGGTGTTCGCAGAGCTGGAGGAGCAGATGACGACGTTCGTCGGCCAGGGAGAGACGGAGGATTCGCCGGATTTGTTGGACTCGGCGGTGTGGGCGTTGTGGGATCTGTTCCTGGATCCGACGATGCCGCCTCCGCGTGGTGGGGATGACCAGCGACTGTCTGGTCGCCGATGAGCGGGGCACGGTCGGACGCTGCGGTCGGGCGGGGATTCAGGCCGTCTGAAGCTCCTTGGCCAGGACGTCCCGGCAGGCGGCCTTCCAGTCTTCGTACGCCTGCATCTCGATCTCGTGGAACGCACGGTCCATAGGGAAGTCCTCCCCCCTGTAGGGCACGGGCGGCTTCACCAGGTCCACGAGGGCCTGGAGGGCGGTAGCGGGGTCTGCGGTGTCAGGGAGTCGGTCGTCACCGATGACGTACGTACCCTCGGTGCCGGTGCTCACGTATGTCTTGGTCCGCTCCCACAGCGCATCGACGTATTGATTCGCCGCTGCCTGGCCGAACCTGAACGGGGTGTGGGCATCGCCCTCGCGGACGGCCTCGGCGATGGCCTGGTTGGCCGCTAGGTACCTGTCCTGAGCGATGCCGGCGAGCCTGTTCACCTCGGCCTTGATCCACTTTGCCCGAGCGTCGCTGTCCATGGCCCCCTCATCCCGTCGGCTTGCTTGATCGTTCCTGCTGGAACGGTAGTTGGTGAGACGGTTCCAAGGTGCAGAACTGGGACTTCCACCAGAACTTGCGGGTGAGGCACCTGTCGGCGCCGGGCGGGTAGCCAGTGTTGGGCGCGGGCGACGTGCCGGGGCTTGACGGTCGGCGGCTAGGGTGACTGGCGGCGCGGGGCCGACCTCCTTGGAGTGGATGTGAGCCTGCGTCAATTCGTGATCGACGCTTGGTCGTGGTTGTCGTACAAGCCGGTCATGGCCGACGCCGGCCGCCCTGGGAATCGGGCGTTTCCTGAGCTCGCGGCGTCGTGGCTTCCGCCGCATGAGCTGCGCCGACTGGCGGCGTACAAAGTGCTGGCGGCGTACGACAACAATCAGGCCGGACAGTTGTCGGCGGCTGCGGGGGACGAAGCGGCGCTGGAGCGGCGAGAGTTGGGGGACGCGGCGAACCTGGTCGACACGGCGCTGGGCTATCTGCTCGGGTCGGACCAGCAGATCTCGGTGACGGGCGCGGAGCACGCGGACGAGGAAGCGCCGGAGCCGGGTGCGACGGAGGCCGCTGCTGCGCAGGAGCGGTTGCGGAAGTGGGCTGAGAAGGAGCTGCTGAGCCTGCGGGTGCAGCAGGCGGAGCGCAACGCCGTGCTGCTGGGTGACAGTGTGTATGTGCTGGCGTGGAATCAGGAGAAGCAGCGGCCGACGCTGCGGGTCTACGATCCGGGGTTCTTCTTCCCGCAGTGGGACGACGAGCAGGACCAGGACTTTCCTTCGCGGGTGCACCTGGCGTGGGAGCTGCCGGAGGATCCGGACACGGGGCTGAAGGCCAGGGTGCGGCGGGTGACGTACGAGCTGGGCCCGATCTCCGAGGACGACGAGAGTGTGGTGCGGCAGTACCCGTGGGAGCCCGGGCGGCCGTCGAAGATGACGTGCTACCTGACGGATGCCGAGTGGCTGCTGGAGGACTTGAAACGCGGGGAGAGTCTGGACCGGCTGCCGATGGACAAGGCCGTGTTCCGGGTGAGGCCGGACGGTACGGAACTGGACCGCCTAGATCTGATGATCGACTTCGTGCCGGTCATCCACATCACGAACAGTATTCCGGACGGCGGTGAGCACTGGGGGCGCTCGGCGATTGCGCGTGTGCTTCAGGGCCTGGACGAGCTGGCGGCCACAGACTCGGACAGTTCGGCCGCCTCTGCGACGACGGGCACGCCGATCATCGGGTTGGCCGGGGCGAGGCTGCCAGTGGACCGGTCGACGGGCAAGCCCGAGCATCTGAAGGTGGAGGCCGGCGCGGTGTGGCAGCTCGGCGACAGCGGGCGCATGGACGCGCTCGACACGTCGCCTCAGCTGGCTGAGCTGCGGTCGCGGGTGGAGCACCTGTTGGACCGGATCGCGTCGAACTCTCGGGTGACGGCCGCCGGGTTGGGGACGATGGATGCGTCGGAGGTGCCTTCGGGGTACGCCTTCAAGCTGGCGCTCGCTCCGTTGGACGCTCTCGTGGGGGCGATGCGGCTGGCCAGGGAGCACAAGTACCGTCTGCTGTTCAAGATGGCGCAGCGTCTCTTCCAGGCTGGGCGGGCTGAGGCGTGGACAGCCGGGGAGTCGTTCTCGGCGCGGCTGGCGTGGGCGCCGCACACCCCGACGGACCGGGCCGCAGTGCTGGAGGAGGTCGTCCAGGCGTACGGGGCGGGGGTGCTGTCGTTGGAGACGGCGGTGGCGATGCTGATGGATGCGGGCTACCCGATCGACGACGCGTCGCAGGAGGTCAGGCGCATCCGGGCGAAGGCCGAGCAAGAGGCGGCGGCGCGGATGGCGGAGGCCGCTGCCCGTCGCGGGGAGCCGGATGAGGAGAAGCCCGAGGGCGGGAGCGATCCAGCGGCGAAGAGCGGCGTTGCGGCCGAAAGGGAGAAGGAGCGGGTGCCGGAGCCTGTATCGGCGGGCCGCTGATGGGGCGGCTGGGGTGCGTGCGAGAGCGGAGATTATCGCCAGGTGCCTCGGGTGCGCATCAGCTCGATCTGTGGTTCGGTGACCTGCTGGCGGTACTGGGCGTGATGGAACGGGGCGCGGTAGGCGTAGAGGTTGCTGGGGTAGATGGGCTGGTCGTACTGGAGGCGGTACAGCTCGGTGCGCAGGTCCTTGGTCCAGTTCGTCCACGCGGAGGCGGTGCGCTGGCGGCGGAGGGCGGCGAGGTCGATGGTCGCAGTGACGAAGGTGGCGACGCCGCCGTGTGTGAGGCGGCCGACGATGTGGCCGAGGTGGTTGACGATCATGGACTGGCCGCCGAAGAAGTCCACGCGCTGGCCGTCGCTGCCGTTGTAGACCGCGGGGTTGGGGGCGAGGACGTACATGGTGTTGTCGAGGGCGCGGCCCCGGTTTTGGATCTCGAACGCGCCGGAAGCGACGCCAGGCAGGGGGAACGAGGTCCGGTAGGCGATCTCGCAGCCGTTGAGGGCCAGGCCGCGGGCGTTCTCCGGGTAGGAGGCTTCGTTGGCCATCATGACGCCGAGTCGCCCGATCGGGGTGTCGGCGACGGGCCAGAACGCGTCGAGGGTGCGTCCGTAGAGCTCGGTCCACTGGTCGAGGACGTCGTGCGGGCTGACGCTGTGCTCGATGGGTGGCAGCGGCGTGAGCTTGTGGTGGCGCAGGATGACTTCGCCCGCGGGGTCGATGACGAAGCCGACGTTGAAGTACCGGTCTGGGAATTCGGGGTGACGGGCCTTGGCCTGCGCCATGATGTGGACGCCGAATTCGCGTGCCCAGGATCCGAGTTCGTCGGTTTCGGGGCCGGGGATGTCGATGGCGCAGGTGCGCGCGTAGGTGGCGTGGTCGAGGTCGTGGATCTCGTCGGTGAAGCCCTGGAGGGAGCCTTCGGGCAGGACGAGGAGCTTCACGGGAAGGTCCAGGCCGCCCATGGCGACTGTTGTGCGGGCGAGTTGATGCAGGTGTTCGAGGTTGGTGGTGATGTCGTCGCGGTGCCGGATTTCGGTGATCTCAGGGATCAGACCGACAGCGGTGTACGGGTCGAGTGTCATGCGGAATGCCTCCCGGCTGGTTCGTTCGTCATCCTCGCGTGACGGTCGGACACGGCCCCGGTGGCGGTGTCGGCGCTGGTGGCTACACTGATCGGCAGCGCGGGGGCGCGCACCAGGAGGAGTTGTATGGTCCGGCCCCTGCCGCCTCGGCACCCTGTTGGGTATCGCCGTGATGGGCGGCCCATCTTTCCCGTCTGCGGAGCCTCGCCCGACGACGAGTCGAACGAGCACCTGGACGACGCCGACGTTAGCGGCCAGGAGCAGCAGGTGACGGTGACCCAGGACCGTCTGGGGAAGATGCTCACCCGCGAGAAGGCGCAGGGTGAACGCGCCGCAGTCAAGCGCCTGTTGTCGACCCTGGGATTTGATACACCCAAGGCGCTGACGGAGTTCGTCACCGTACAGAGGGATGCGGAACAGGCCGCACTGTCGGAGGTGGAGCGCCGCGAACAGGCCGCTTCAGAACGGGAGTTGCAGGCAGCTCGGCGCGAGGAGCTGGCAGCCGAGCGGGAACGTGCGGCTCTGCGTCGGGCGGCCCTGGTATCGCTGGGGGCGTCGGGCGATGACCTCGTGGACGCGGAACGGCTGCTGGCGACCGATGACGAGGACGCGGACGAGGCGCAGGTCTCGGCTGCTGCGGAGGCGCTGCGGTCGCGGCGACCCGAGCTGTTCGGTGATGTGCGGATGCAGGCGCCGTCGGCCCCGGACGGTGCTCCGGCCGGGCGGGGCCCGCAGCGGAAGACGCCGGTGAGTCGGCCGGGTTCAGCCGGCCTGGAAATGGCGCGTCGACGGGGTCTCGTACAGCCCGCCGAGTTCAACGACGCCCGCTGATACCAGAGCAGTTGGGGGACCACGCCCCCGCAACTTCGTGGACGACATCGCCCCCACGGGCGGTGTGCGGAAAGCAACCGCATTCGTCCATGGAGACACAGCGTGACCATTCAGCCTGTTACGACGTCCGAGTACGTGACCGCCAACCGCGAGTGGCTGACGGCCCTGCACGGCACGGACTCGACCGACACGATCACCCTCGACCTTTCGCTGTTCACCGAGGGCGTGCACTACCAGTGCGGTGACGGCTGCGACCCGTACGGGCGGGTGTTCTCCGGTGTGCCGGTCGGCAAGGTCGCCGAGTCGAAGCTGTGGGGCCCGTATGACCCGGAGGCGCACTGCGGCCGTCAGGTCCTGCGCGGCTTCGTGGTCGCCGAGGCACCGTTCGCTCCGGGCCAGACGCGGGTACCGGCGGCGCTGCTGTGGCACGGCGCTGTGAAGGCGTCGAAGGTGCCGGGCGGCATTGACCTGTCGCAGCTGACGTGGCACCCGCGCGCTGCGCAGATCCGCTTCGTGTGAGCGGGGCCTGAGCGATGACTATTCAGGACCTGTTGAAGGACGTCTCGGTCGTAGACCTGACGACGTTCGCGAGGGCGATCCCGTCGCCGAAGGACTTCCTGCTCACCCAGACGATCTTCCCGACGCTGGAGCTGCGGGAGGTCAAGTGGCGGACCAAGGACTCGGGCCGGTATGTGAACGTCGCGAAGTACCGGGCGTTCAACGCCTCGGTGCCGTTCGCGACGCGTGAGGCGTGGCAGACCTCCCGTGAGGGCGCGCTGCCCGCGCTGGGCCAGAAGCTCATCGTGTCCGAGCAGGAGCAGATCCTGCTGGAGGCGTCGCACGGCTCGGACCAGGACCGGCTGATCGAGCTGCTGTATGACGACGTCGAGCGGCACGTCGAGGCGATCCGCTCCCGGCTGGAGCTGGCGGCCGGAGACGTCCTGGCGGACGGCAAGTTCTCGCTGGTGCAGGAGAACGGCCTGACACTGGAGGTCGACTGGAACGTCCCCGCCGAGAACATGCCGGTCGCCGCCCGCCCGTGGTCCGATCCGGCCTCCGATCCGATCGCGGACGAGCTGCGGTGGATCCAGCACCTGGACGACATCGGCGCTCCGGAACCGGAGCTGGTCGTGTCCTCGAGGAAGGCGTTCTCGTACCTGGCGGCGAACAACGCCTACCGGGCGGCGTACTACGGGTCGGTGAACCCCTCGACCACGCCGACGGCGACGCTCACCCCGCAGCAAATCAACGTGGTACGCGGCAACTACAGCCTGCCGCCGATCACGTTCTACAAGGCGCAGGTGCGGGTGGACGGCAAGCCCCGCAAGGTACTGCCCGAGGACCTGTGGATTCTGGTGCCGCCGGACCGCGAGAAGTGGGGACAGACCCAGCTCGGCGTGACGTCCGAGGCCCTGGTCCTCTCGCGCGGAACAAACCCGGAGATCATCCAGGAGGACGCGCCCGGCATCATCATCACCCGCGGTGTTCAGGATGACCCGGTGCAGATCTACACCAAGGGCGCCGCGGTCGGCATGCCGGTCCTGCACACCCCGGACGCGCACATCGTGGCGAAGGTGCTGTGATGCCGCACCTGATCGCTGCCGTGTACGTACAGGACCCTTCCACGCGGGAGGAGCTGATCCTGCTGCCCTGCGAGTCCCCGGACCCGGAGATCGCCGCCCTGGTCACGAACCCAGATGCCTGGGACGTGCCCCCGGACGGAGACGAGGAGGAGGCCGATCCGGAGCCGGTCTCGGTCGGCGAGCCGGACCCGACCGCGGGCCATCCCGAGCCGGACCAGGAGCAGGGGGAGGCCGGCGGGGGCGGCCCAAAGAAGCCGCAGCCACGGCGGTCCCGCTCGTCCGCTTCGTAAGATGACCGCTCGTACGGCCCGGAGCCAGCTACCCCCGTCTGGCTCCGGGCCGTGCTCCGTGCTGAGGAATGTGAACCCGATGGACGAGTTCCAGCGGTCATGGCTGCGCGCGCAGCTCGGCCCGGACGCCGACGCTGCCGACCTGGAGGCCCGCTACTTCCGGCTGCGGTCGGTGCGGGCGGTCGCGCTGGAGGTGCTCGGCGAGCGGCGAGCGAAGCTGCTCGCGGATCCGCTGAAGGTCACCGTCGATGGCGTGGTGACCATGGATCTGCAGGAGAACTTGCGCGGCATCGAGCGGCAGATCGATCAGGTCCGCCAGGCCCCCGCCCCGGATGATCCCAAGAACGGGGAGGAGTGGAATGCGGCGCTGGCGGTGACGCGGCTGACGCCCGCGCGCCGCTACCGGTAGGGCCGGGGCGAACTCGAGCCGCTCCCTATCGGGTTAACGATGGGAGCGGCCGTCAGCCTGAATCACTCGCCCGTTCGGAGCCCCTAGATTGCAAGAGAGGCGGTAAGACGTTTGGGGCCGATCCACCTGTCGAGGCGCCAAGGATCGTGGTGTTCACAGAATACGGCCAGATTGACCGGAGTAAGCGCACCGTTGGTGTTTCGTGGACCGGCAAAGAGTTCACTGTCCTCGATCTTCGCCGTGCAACCGTCAGGGAATTCGCACCTTCTACGAGTAGCTACGGTCCGCAACACCCAAAGCGGCTGGGGCTGCGTCACAGGGCCCAGAGCCTGATGGTCGAATATCCCGGCAGACCAGGGAATCGTGTCGTAGATGTTCGTGTATCTGTTCTTCACGGAGTTGCACCAGCCACAGGCAAGACGCAGATTCTCAACGGCCGTCTTTCCGCCTTCTGCCACGGGGATTACGTGATCCACCTCGATGCAAAGCTGACTGGCGCGTATGCCTCGGGGACGCGTGAAGTCAACCAGCGGCGGGGTTGGCGGCTCATCTCGGGCGATACCGAGGAACTTGTCTCGCGCGTGATCCCCGAACAGGTAACCGCAAAGGTAGCAGCGAGGTTCTGGCTGGCCCATGGCCCACAGCTCTTCGCGTGTGGCGAGTCCGATCGCGGATCGCTTCCGCCTCCTCCTGGCGGAGACCAACTGCCAAGCAAATTTCGTCAGCACGCGTGCGTACTTCTTCCGTTCGTCCAGGGGGACTTGCGGGCTAAGGGCGTTGAAGTAATCGAGTATGGGTGCATGGAGGTGCCCGATACTCAGTTCGGTATCCAGCTCGTACGGCGCTAGATCGACGAGACTCTCGATGAACCATCGACCCCAGACGGTTGACAGGTCTCCACGCAGTAGCCATCCATGATTTCCCGATACGACCTCTGGCACCGTGTACGTGGAGAGAGATTTGAGAGCCTCGTCCGACCAGTTGCTGTCCAAGGCTTTTTTGATCTCGGCGAAGAACTCGCCGACCTCCTGAGGCTGCATCACGCCCCAGCAGCAGGGTTGTACTCGCCCTCCTTGGGCAGGGACTCGGGGTTCCTCCGGTAGTCGTACCAGAGTCGGCTCCAGGTCCTCCGGATAAGGGGGGTGTCCTTCTTCTCGACGTTCCAAAGCCGATTAAAGTACGCCGGATTGACGTCGGTTAGCCAGGCCTCCATCGTGGAGTCGACATCGTCGAGGCTGTTCAGTGTCTTCTTCTGCATGCGCAGGAATTCAAAGTAGTCAGCCGCCAGGATCGTGAGGCTGATCTTGTTGTACAGGTTGCTGCGTGTCGTTCCCCAGGCGTTCTTTGCCTCTGGGTCGTCGGCGCCGAACTTCTCCCTGATGTTCGAGTAGAACCTGGTGAAGACATCCCGCCACGGTCCGTCAGGCCTGGCCCATGCCGCGACCTTTTCGTCGTGAGTGTCGAAGTCTGCGACGAACGAGCTTTCGTCGAGGTGGTACTTACCCCAAATCCTGGACCAGTCGGTCTTCTGCCCGTAGAGCTTGCCTCCGGACAGCTCGCGGAAGATCCCTACGAGACCCTTGAGGACCGGCCACTGCAGCAGGGTCCTGTTGTCTCCCGCGATGCCGGTCTGCACGAAGTTCTTGAACGGGCTCTCTTCCGCACGCGTGAGGTAGGCGATGGCCTGAGAGTCGTCCAGCTTGATGCCGGCGTCCTTGAGTCGCTGTGCTACCGGGTCCAGCTCGTCCTTGCTCAAGCTCGTCGACACGATCGTGCCCAGCAGCGCCTTGCCCATCGGCGTGGCCTTCTGGTTCACGACGACAAACTGGAAGACGTGTTCGCTCGGGCTGGGGTCGAGCAGGAGGGAGACGGGCAGTCGCCGAGCGTGTGCCGCGATGAAGTCGGCTTTGGCCTGAGCCGGGTCCTGACCGTTCTCCGCCGCCTCCAGGAGGAACGCCTCTCCGTCCTGGCTCTCAGCGCGGCTCGCCGCGGCCAACACGGCGCCCTTCAGGCGGTGCTGACCATCGACGAGCATGATCGGCTTGAGATAGCTGATCATCGCTTCCCGGTCGAACCCGAGGATCTTCTTCGGCTTCACATCCGCGTCCAAGGCTTCGAGTACCTTGATGCGTCCCTTGAGCTCGGTGTAGAAGTCGATCAGGTGGGTCTCGTCGGTCAGCAGTACGCTGGCCGCATCTGCGTAATCACCGTTACCAGCCTCCTCCGCTGCCGCCTCTTCGTCATCGTCTTCCTCGTCCCCAACGGCATCGAGTCCGTGCTCTTTCCGCGCCCGATCTATGATCGACGAGAGGCGTTCCTGGTCCAGTGTGGCTTCTTTGAGCTCCGGCATACGAGACTCGAGGCGTGCGACTACCCGGGACATCAGCTCCATCAAGGACGTGTCGCTGAAGTCCTCGCTCACGATCTCCAGCGTGCCGAACTCGGGAGTCCCGTCGAGCGCCTTGAAGGTGACAGAGGTGTCGCTCTGCGGAGCTGCCAGGAGTGGGTTCTGCACGATGTTGCGCTCATCGTGATAGAAGCTGGACAGCTCTCGGATCCTTGACTTGCTCTCCTGCCGCTGGAAACCGATGGTCTCCTCATCATCAAGACGACTGCGCTGAGGCACACCGACCCACTGATCAATCTGCGTGGCCGGCGCGGCGAAGAAGACCAGGGGCTTGCCCGACGGAGTCTGCTGCGTGATGTGGGCTGGGTACGTGTAGGTGATCGTCTTAGCGTTCACGCAGGGGCCTCCAGAGGGCATGATCCAAGATGCCCCCAACGCTACCTGGTGGGGACAGCTCTGCACCGCAAGTCTTCCAAGCCTGCTGCCCGTCCAGCCCTTGACCTGCGTCGACCGCAATCACGTGGTTGCCTGGGTAACTCCCGTGAGGGGATGTGCCGTTGGGCTGTCCCCTAGGTGGTGTGAGCGTTCCACCACCGACTGTCGGTGGCGGGCTCTACAGTTTCAAAGCCTGCTCATGCCGAAGTCGACCGTAAGGCGACGACGGCCAAAGGGCGAGCGGGTCACAACTGAGTGGGTCCGGCCTATAGCAGCCGGGCACCCGGGGAGGGGCATTGATGCTCCAGAACAACGACGTGCGCGTCGATGCGATGTGCCGTCTGTACAGGAAGAACAAGGCGAGGGCGTGGGACGGCGAGTACCTCGACGTTCTCGACACCGCTCTGAACCTCGCACTGGGCCACAGGCGTGTGGCCGAAGACCCCGACCTGCTGTGCCGGAACGTCATCCGGGACGCACGGCGTACGATCCGCCGCTCGGAGGCCAACGCCCGCCGGAGTGCCGCTTGTCGGCCTCTTGCCGACGCAGCTCGCCGCCGTGTGTCCACCACCGCAGCGGACGGTTCGCCCGTAGCCGAGATGGTCACGTACGACACCCCCGAGGCGCGTGCCCTCGCCACCGAAACCATTCGGGAGCTGACAGCTTTCGCCGCGGCGCTTGGCCCTCATGGTCCTGGCTGCCTCCAGGGCATGCTCGACATGGCGACCGTCCCTGACTCTGCCAGGCAGACTGGCGTGTCTGTGGCCACGGTTGAGCGTGTCCGGCGCGCCCTCCGTATCCACGCCCGGGCGCTGATCAGTGGTACCGCATGAGGACATCGAGCAACGTCCCCGTCCGGGTTGCTGAGCCGTACGAGGGCACGTCCAGTGTCGCTCTCCGGTTCACACGAAGCGTCGTGAACATGCAGATCCCGACCGGGACCATCGGGGCGTATCTACTGATGGAGCACGAGCATCAAGGTGCCCGCCCCCTGTACGTGGGGCGGTCGGATACCTGCCTCCGCCAGAGGTTATCCCGTCATCCACTGCGCGGGCGCGCGACCCACTTCGTCGTCGCGCCGGCCCGGAACTCCCACCAGGCCTACGCGATCGAGTCCTATTGGTACCACCAATACAGATCCGCAGGCCGCTCGGTCAGGAACCAGATCCACCCCGCGAGCCCCGCCGGAACGGGCCGCCGCTGCCCCTTTTGCACCGAAGCAGCCATCGCACGCGCCTTGAGCCGGGCGCTGCCTCGACCACGCCACTCTGACCCCAGGAGCACAGCATGACCACCGCCGACTTGAACATCATCCCGGTCGTCCTCTCCGGACAGGCCCTCCTGAGCCTCCGAGAGTCCGGCCACAACTTCCCCTCCGCCGTTGGTGAGGTGATCGACAACAGCGTCGAAGCCCGCGCGAATCACATCCAGATCATCACCGAAGAGGCGATGAAGAGCCGCAAGAAGACCCTCACGCAAGTCTCCTTCATCGATGACGGTGAGGGCATGGACGACGAGACGCTGCAGCACTACCTGCAGCTCGGCTTCTCCAAGAGGTTCATGTCCGAGAAGACGATCGGGAAGTTCGGCGTCGGCGCGAAGCTCGCAGGTCTCAGCGTCGGCATGCGCATCGACGCCTGGTCCCGAGTCGAGGGGAGCGAGCAGATCAGGCACGTGTTCTTCGACCTCGAAGAGGGCATCGAGGCGGAGAAGCGCGGCGACAAGGTCGGGATCTACCCCCCCGATGACGAGCCGCTCCCCGCCCATCTTGAGGTCTACTTCCCGGAAGGCTCGGGCACCATGGTGACGTGGTCGAAGATCGACCGCGTCTCCGACGGTCACGGCCGGAGTACCCCGGACCACATTCGCAACGAGATGAACAAGGAACTGGCCCGGATCTTCAGGGGGTTCTTGAGCGGGGGCATCCGGATCACCGTCGACCACACGGACTTGAGGCCCCACGACCCGACCTTCCTGCGGAAGGGCACCTGGGCCGACCAGGTGCTCACCGAGGAACTTGCACGTACCAGTGGCGAATCACGCGCTGAGGCCCGGCACTTCCACGGTCAGGTCTTCTTCAACGAAGAGGTCAAGGTCCAGGGGACCGATCACAAGATCCGCGTCGTCATCGCCCTGGCGCCGCCCGAGGTCCTGCGCTTCAAGGGCGCCGGCGGCGATGCCTTCGCCAAGAGGCTGCGGATCCCGGACAACGAGGGCGCCATCAGCTTCATGCGGCTTGAGCGCGAGATCAGCTACACCCCCGTAGCCAAGCTCTTTCCCTCCGGGGTGCAGACCAAGGACCGGTACATCGGCTTCGAGGTCTACTTCACCCCGGAGCTCGACCGCATGATGGGCGTTCGCAACGTGAAGCGCGGCGCGGTTCCGGCTGATGAGCTCCGCAGGACCCTGCGGAGCATCGCTGAGAGCATCATCCCGAAGGCGCGTGACGAGATCGACCGCGTGTGGGGCGAGGTCAACCGCGATGACGCGGTGAAGTCCGGCGAGCACGCCCCCATCACTAAGGCCCTCAAGGACGCGGACCGCACGATGCCGAAGGCGCGAGTCAAGCAGGTCCCCACGCCGGCCCAGCAGGAAAGGGAGTACGAGAACCTGGCGAAGGACGCGGGAAGGAGCACGACGGAAGAGGAGAAGGCCGCCTACGTGCAGGAGATCAAGGATCTTCCGTTCGTCATCGAGACCGTGGACGTGCCCGGGGATGATCTCTTCCAGCTCACGCACCTCAAGGACCAGACGATCATCCGGCTGAACCAGCGCCACCTTTTCTACCAGGAGATGTACGAGCCCCTGCAGCTGCTGTCGAAGGAGGGGGGCACGGGCACCGGCCCCAACGTGTCCGCCACGGCGCGTCGAGCCATCGAAGCGATCACGCTGCTCCTGGTGGCCTATGCGAAGGCCGAGTCGATGCACGAGACGCCGGTCGATCAGTACAAGGAGCTGCGGAAGTGGTGGGGCAGCTTCACCGAGCAGTACCTGACGAAGATCAAGGACGTCCTCTGAGGTCAGCTGACGGCTCGTTGAACCATGAGGGCCCGGCGGAGACAGGCTGTCGTCTCCGCCGGGCCCTCGTCTGCTATGCCACAGCGAGCTTCACGAAGTCGCTGATACTCCTCAGGTCGGGTCGGCCATGAAGAAAGCCGACACCGCGGTGAATATGGACGAGGAGTGTTCGCAGTACAGCATCATCGGTGGGTTCTTCTCCGTCAGCGATGCACCGTTGCTTCAGGAGGGCGAGGTAGATGTCGCCATGCGCTCCCGCGAAAGTCTTCCAGGACATCTCGACGTTCGAATCGGTGACGATCTCCTTCACCAGCGGAGTTGAACCGTCCCGCAGGGAGAGTGCGAGCGCCCACCGGCACAGCACGTTCCAATGAGTGATTCCTGTATGGCGCTTGAGCCACACAAGTTGGTCTCTGGCGGTCTGGGAGAGGCGGATTGTCTCAAGCGACATGCTGGGCTCCCTCGGTCCACCAGTAGCCGGGTTCGACGGTGGTGGTGAGGTTCTTGTCGTCGTGAACGAGGGTGTACGTGTGAGCGAGGTGGGGCTTCAGGCAGTTGAACAGGTGCTCGTCGATCTCCTCGTCCGTGGACAGCAGCAGTACCTGGCGACCTGCCTTGGGGAAGTAACGGTCCACGAGATGCTGGCGGTGTCGACTGTCCAGTCGCCCGAGCGGGGTGTCGATGATGCTGGGCAGGCGGTTGACCGCAACCTGGGCCAAGCCCCACAGCAGCGACACAGCAAGGAGTTGCCGCTCGCCAGCACTGAGCCTGCCGGGGTCGATAGCTTCCCCATCGGAGTTGGTCAGCAAGAGGGTGAACTTGTCCGTGTCAATCTGAATGTCCCGGACAAGTCCCTGCTTGCGCATGAGGGTGTTGAAGCTCCTGAGGACCGCGACTTCCACGTTCTCGGTGTGACGGTCGAGGAGAGCACCCCGGAGCTTTCCCAGGGTGCCGCGGCTCTTGTCTGAGTACTTGATGACTCGTTCGAGCCACTCAGAGCGCCACTCGGCTACTGCGCGATCTCGCTGTGCTCGTTTCAGCTCCGCGGCCACCCGGTCACGGCGCGCTGCTGCCTCTGCCTCTAGCGCCTCACCACGGTGCACCTGTGCCTGCGCGACCGTGACTCTCTCCAAGGCCGCCCTGCGCTTGTCTACAAGGTCCTTGATGAGCACTTCGTCAGGGACCGCGGCGAACTGCCGGTCTGCCGATTCCAACGCCTCTGCCACGTCTGAGGCTTCCTGCAACAGTTCACGTGCCCGAGCCGTGTCACTGGCCAGAGCCTGCTCTAGAGCCGAGAACTGCATCAGCGCATCGTGCGGGAGGCCGAGGCTCTGCTTAAGGTCCGCCGCGGCCGCGCGCTTCTTTCGCTCGCTAGTCAGCTTCCTCTTGAGCGCCTTACGTGCCTCTGCGGACAGTGAGTCCGTGAGCTGGTTGAGCAGCCATTCGTCTCGCTGCTCCAGGACATCGACGACCCGGGCGGCATCGTCTGCTTCCTTCTCAAGCTTTGCTTGCTGCTTCACTCCCACGAGCTGTTCCTGGAGCAGCAGGAGAGGGAGCGAACCTTCAGCGAGGGCAACGAGAGCCTTGTTTGTGGCCTTAGCCTGCTCAGCGATGCGATCGCGCTGGGCTTCAAGTTCCTTGCTGCGCTCGAACTCCCTACCCCCGGCCCGCGCGAAGGCCTGCTCAACTGTGTTGAGGTCCTTCTTGCAGACGTCCAGCTGCGATCTGAAGCCACCGACCCGCAGGGTGGCGTCTGCGGCAGCCTGAGTGGCTTGCGCCAGTTCCTGCTCCTGCATACGGATCTTGTCGATGGTCTCTTGATTTTCCTCGGAGAGCCGCTGGCGGTTCTGGAGAGCCTTGAGGTCGTTCCGGGTCCGTTCCATCGCGCTCACCCCGAGCAGGGACTGGATCGCGGATTCGATTACCTTGGCTGCACGCTCAGGATCAGCGAGTGACTCGACCTTTTCACCATCGAAGAAGAAGAGAGAGGCCACATCGATGGGGAGGATGGTCTCGACGTGATCTGCCCATCCGTCCGTGACGGTGCGGTTGAATTCACCGTCAACCAAGACGGTGAGGATTTCCTTCACGGTCTTGCCACTGATGTACCAATTCCTGACCACCCTGTAGTCGCGTTCTTTGTCCTCCGCGTTGACGGAGAACTCCAGGGCGATCGATGCCCCCGCGGCCGGGTCGGCTTTCCTGTTGATGCACTGCTGAAGGTAGTCATGATATGCGCGGTTTCCTCGGCCGCTGCAGTCTGCCTTGGGCCCGTACAGGACCAATTGGATGGCGTCGAGCAGTGTCGTCTTGCCGCAGCCGTTCAATCCGCCGATCAGGACGATGGGACGCCCAGGCTCTGTGCGCAGGTCGAGTCGCTGTTCACCTTGGTACGCGCCGAAGTCGCGAAGGGTGATGTTATGCAGGAGCATCGTCGTTCGTCTTTTCGTCTAGCGTCAGGACCTG
The DNA here is from genome assembly GCF_045207475.1 of Streptomyces sp. NBC_00885. Taxonomy (NCBI): domain Bacteria; kingdom Bacillati; phylum Actinomycetota; class Actinomycetes; order Kitasatosporales; family Streptomycetaceae; genus Streptomyces; species Streptomyces sp. NBC_00885. The sequence continues at coordinate 3,781,103 of NZ_CP108796.1, read as the reverse complement.
GGGCTCATTCTTTAGTTCCGTCTGAGTGTCGCCTTGAAGGGCCTCTCGCTTGCGCTTGGCGAAGTCGAGTGCGTCTTGCTCGTCTTCGTAAAATCCCTTCTCGATCACCTTCTGAAGGGCCTCAAAGAGACCGGAGCGCCGCGACTTGGTTCGATACTCTCGCTCAACAGCTAGAAGTTCACGCACCATCGTGAAGTGGATTTCGTCATCGCCGCAGATTTCCCGTAGGAGCTCGATCTCGCCAGCGCGGATGACGAGTTGTTCATCCAGCGGCTTTCCGGGGAATTTTTCTCCCGTAGTCTCTTCGTAGATCTTGGGGAGAGAGTCCTCCACTTCATGCTTCTTGAAGACCCAGAGCCGGCGGATCTCATGAAGTTCTTCCATCGTGATGAGCTCGATGTTGCTCATGTCGTCCGGAGCCTTCTTCCGCACGATCGCCTGAGCCTCAAGCAACTTGCGGAGCCACATTTCACGCGCAGCCTGGGTGTAAGGCCCTGGGATGACTCGGTCGTTGAAGAGCTGGACCCGACCGTCCATGCGCCGGAAGTCGCGGGTTTCCTTCTCCTTCGACACGTCGTCGAGATCGTCTCGGAGCTTGAGGAGAGGCTCCATCCACTTCTTCTCCCGGTCGTTGTTGACCATGGCAGCCATCGACTTGTCTTGGTCCACGAGGGTGCAAGTCCAGCAGCCGAATCGGCTGTCGCCGCATGACGGCGTGGTGTCATCTACGACCAGGGGGCACTCGGAATCGCTGGACGCGCCCTGGTACATGGTCAGCAGGTCCTTGTTCTTATGGCCCCAAGGGTTGGACTGCTGCATGAGGAACATCCAGACCTCGTCATTGGTCCAGTCTTCGACTGGGCTGTAAACAAGGGAGTTGGGCAGATTGCCGTTGGGTGAGAGCCGGTCCCGCACACGGCCCTTCTCATGCTTGGCCATAGCGCGGGCACGAGCCTGACTCTCCGCCTTGCGGATACCGAGTACGAGGATGGCCTCCCCGTGGCGACGAACGACCTTGCGGATGAAGGTATTTGAGGGCCTAATTTTCATTCGCTCCGTGCACCAGCGAAACTTCGGGCGGGGCGCAGGGTAGCCACGGCCGATCAGGTTTACCCAGAAGGTGTCCTCAACTTTCGGCGTCAACCGGTGCGGCTCGATGGGGAGCTGCTGCTCTTGCGCCGCCTTCCCCATGGTTTCCAGTGACCGCGAGACCCAGGCCGCGACCACCGGGTTCTCCACCAGGGTGTCGGTGCTGATCACGTGCACCGGCTTGGTGCGCTGCTCGACCGGCAGATCTTTCAGCGCAAGCCACACCAGCTGGAGGACGGCCGTGGAGTCCTTGCCGCCGCTGTAGCCGATGACCCAGGGCACCTCGTCCGCCGTATAGAGCTCGCGGACCTCCTCCGTCAGCTCGTTCACGACGTCAGAGAGGCGCCGCCCCTGGAAGGGAGCGGTCCGTGTCAAGGTGCTCATGCGTCTCCTCGTAGGTATGCGTCTTCAACACGCTGCTCTTCGGGGCTCAGCCGGAGCTTCATGTGCTGTCGGAGATAGTTCACCGTCAAGGTCAGGTTCTGGTGGCTCTTCGACACGCGTCCGCCGATGAGCGCGCGTCCCTCCCAGTCCGTGTTGGTTCGGGTCCAGTCAACTGACTTCAATCGAATCAGCTTCGGCTTCCACACCTTGGGAGCTTCGGAACTCCGGAGAAGGGTGTTGCCGATCCGGCCGATGGCGTGGAGGGCGATGCCATGGGTGTGGATGTAGTCCTTGCGTACCTCGGCCGCTGCCAGCTCTCGGCGACGTACCAGGTCCCATTCAGGAATGACTTCGTCAACGGCTTCCCAGAAGTGCTCGGCAAGCTCCTGCGCCTTCTCCTTCTTAATCTCCAGCCCTTGAAGGAGGGACTGAGTGGCGTAGTAAACGGAGCTGAGAGTGAAGAGTTTGCGGGACCGCTGGGCGAGGGTGCTGCTCTCCATCTCCACGTGCCCCTTGAAGACGGGACATCTCATTGCGAGGAGCCGGGCAATGATCGCCAGGTCGTCGCGGTGGTCGTAGAGCACGCCGATCGAGCGGGGCGGACGCACTGCGTGGCGGTTGAGGTCAGCGAACATCTGCTGACAGCGGGCGAGGCCAGAGTCGTGGAAGAAGACCACGGCGATGGTTTCTTCACCGAGGTCGGGGTTCTCCTTGAGGGCCTGCTCGATCGCTGCCCGACGGTGCTGCCCGTCGTTGATGAGGAAGCGGGCAGCCATCGGGATTCGGATCTGGCCGGCGCGCATCCCGACCCCGCTGTCAGAGATGCCCTCGAAGTGCATCTCTCCATCGACGGAGGCAGTGAGAGCACTGAAGACGTAATCGTCGGGGTTGTCCACAATGTACCGAGTGAGGGCCGGCAATCGGCCCTTGTTCAATACTCGTTGGGCGCGGACTTCAGGCGCGAGCTCATCTTCGTCGAAGAGGAAGATCTTCGGGATGAGCCGGAGCGGACACATGGACACGTAGAACTCGCGCCCCGCCTGGACGCCCCGGATGGCTGGGAAGATGTACTCAAAACCGGAGGACGTGGCGGTGTCAGCGAGCTGCGAAGGTGACGGTGATCCCACCTACGCAACGGTATCGTACGTCAGGTATTAGACGTACACGGTGTGCTGGATTAACGCACAGAGGTCTGGTGGGGCTAGTGGTGACGTATCTCGACGCGGCAGCGACCACGCGCGTGGACCCGCGCGTGGCGGAAGTCGTCCTGCATTGGATGACCGAAGATTTCGGCAACGCGGGCAGTCGTACCCATGGATACGGCAGCCGCGCGAAGCGGGCAGTGCAGCAGGCGCGCCAGTACCTGGCCGGTACCTTCGACGCCGACCCAGACGAGTTGATCTTCACGAGTGGGGCTACTGAGAGCAACAACATCGCGTTGCTCGGTCTCGCTTCCCGCGGCGAGCAGAGTGGTCGGCGTCACATCATCACGTCGGCCATCGAGCACAAGGCAGTCATCGAGCCGCTACAGCATCTTCAGTCCCGTGGCTTCGAGGTCGACTTTATCGAGCCTGGCCTGTCCGGTCGCGTGTCTGTAGATGCGGTGATGGGCCGACTGCGCCCGGACACGCTCCTCGTCTCTCTGATGCACGTCAACAACGAGACCGGTGTCGTCCAGCCCGTGGTCGAGCTCGCCGAACGGCTGGGAGAGACTCAGACCTTCTTCCATGTAGACGCGGCGCAGGGTTATGGGAAGCTACCGCAGGATCTGACTGCGCCCATCGATTTGATCAGTGTCAGTGGCCACAAGATCGGTGCCCCGAAGGGGGTGGGGATGTTGATTGCCCGCGACCGGGGCTTTGATGAGCTGCCTCTCCAGCCGATCATGTTCGGTGGTGGTCAGGAGCGAGGGCTGCGGCCGGGAACGCTGGCGGTGCCGCTGATCATGGGGCTTGCCGAAGCGGCGAAGATTTTCCAGAAGGACCACGCGCAGTGGAGCAGGAGCGCGGCGGAGCTCCGCACCCGCATCTTGGACGCGTTGGCAAAGACTCGCTTCCACATCCACGGCGATCAAGACCACGTGGTCCCGCACATCCTCAACCTGTCGTTCGACGGTGTCGACGCCGAGGCGCTCATCGTTCGGCTGAAGGAGCACGTCGCCGTCGCGACTGGGTCCGCATGCACGAGCGCCTCATACACGCCTAGTCACGTGCTCACGGCTATGGGCCTGCCGGAGGAATTGGCATCGAACGGACTCCGGCTGTCCTGGTTCCCAAGCCAGGCTGCCGACTTGGACGCTGATGAGCTGGCAGACATGATCGTGCAGATGCAACCGGATCCCGCGTGACCTCTCAGCTTTCGGCACGCCGAACTAATCGATGGCCGCGAAGCTCACGGCCGCAGCGGTTGAGCTCGGTTTCCCAGCCGTTCTCCGTGCCAATGAGGTGAGGGTGCTCGTACAGTCCCGCCTTCATCTCTGCGGCCGTCAGTCGCTTGTACCGCTCGACGTCAGGATCATCTGGGGCCAGGAACTCGTGCTTGCGATGGAGTAGAGGCCTGTTCAGGGATTCGGCGTACGAGGTGAAGGACGTCTCCAGCGTTTTCAAGTCCACTTGGTACGAGGACAGCGTCCTTGGATGTGGGTCGGTGTCGAATTCCGGGTAGTCCAGCCAGCTCACCGCCCGGCCCTGGTGGCGGAGCTTGGTCAGGGTCCATTGTTGCGGGCGGCCGGCGGCGATCGAAGCGCAGTGCTCGTAGAGGCGTAGCACGGTGGGCATACGTTCGATAGCTCGCTGGTGGACGTACAAGGCGGTAGGGGTCAGCTTCCCAACTGCGGAGGCGTTCATGGCGCCGCGGATGTACGTGTCGTCACGCAGCTTGAGCAGCAGCCGGTCGGATCGCTGGCAGGCTTCCTTGTAGGAGGAGAAGAAGGCGCGGACGTCGAGTTGGACACTGAGGGGGAGGCTGCTGAAGGGCCCGCGGCCGTTGAAGAGCTCGACGGCCAGGAAGAGCAGCGTATTGAGCGTGGTCCGCTTGCCGCCCTCCTCGGTCTTGGCCTGGTCGGCGGAGTCCCGAACTAGGCGGCGCAGTTCATTGGGGCGTAGATGGCCGAGGAGTTCGGCCATCGGCTGGGGCACTTCCTCCATGCGGGGAAGGCGTCCACGCCGTTCCACGTGGTCGACAACTGCGGCGATCGCCGAGGTCGTGTCCTCGGAGGCGAGCCACTCTGCGTCGGGAACGATCCGTTGAGCGAGGTAGCTCAGCCGCGCTCTCTCGTCCTTGAAGGCATAGACAATTCCTGGCGCTGCGGAGACAGTCCGTACGCCCGTTACTTCTTCGACGTAGTTGCGTAGTTCGCTCGCCCCGAAGAGGTGTTGGAACGTCTGCCGGCTGGTGAGCAGGCCGTCACCGAACGCCTCACCCCGGACCTTCGACTTCTCCCACGTCAGTCGTGCTGAGGCAACCAGGACTGTTCCGGCCAGGTTCCATGCTGCCTTCAGCGTCTTTCGCCGCTCCTGTGGATCCTCGATGACGTTGAGGACGTAGGTAAGAAGAACAACGTCCGCGGGCTCCAGCCTCGTCTCAGGTAGGTAGAACGGATCCCAACCAACGGCCCGGCAGTCCAGTTGCTGAAGGGTCCGCACGTCGCCACCGCGGCCGCAGCCGTAGTCAAGGACGAAACGTCCGGGGAATACCTGCCTGTCGATCACAGCCTGTCTGGCAGGCACAGAGAGGCTCGTGCGGCTGATCGCGGTCAGTCTGCGGTCGCTGTTCCATGCCTGCTGCACCTTGCTCACGCCCTTGCACAACTGGGTGACAAGCGGAGGGTAACGGTGGGCGCCCGCAAGATTGGCGGTTTCGCGGGAAGGCGACCGGCTGCCGGCAAGGGGCATCGACGTCTACAAGCCTGGGCTGGTCTGTCCCCGGCAGCGCCCGCCATCCACACAGCCTGTGGATGGCGGACTTCTCCCTCGTGATGTGGGACCGCCCTGCGTGCCTAGACGGAGTCCAGGTCATCGAAGATGCTCCGGCTCCCAGTGTCGTCGTCTGCCGCTTCGCTCTCCTCCTCATCGAAGCCCCCACCGCACATAGGAGATGAGTACAGGTAAGTGCGGAGTACGTCTTCGGTGTACTCGAGCTCAGCGGATGCGTCCGGGTGATCCTCGTAGGCGCTGCGGTATGCGCGCACCGCGGCCTCGTAGTGTTGCGTAACCTGGAGCCAGTCTTCTTCTGATTCCCATTCAATGGTGCTCCCCGGATCTTCTATCACATCCGCCAGTTCGGGGATGACTGCGCGGAAGACTCCCTCTCGGAGTTCTCGGTATTCATCGACGGTGGCAAGCTCGGCAGTTGCGGAGGTTTCAGCCCAATCGAAGTCGACTTCGAGATCGGGGATGGATGCGGCGCTCTCTATGATTTTGGAAACGGCAGACCTCCGTTCCTCTTCCGAGAGCAGCCCTGCTCTGTAAAGGCGCGCCAAGAGCTTGATGCCGCTTGCCCCGAAGCGAAGCGTGCCGGTATTGGTGAACTTGCCGACGATGCTCCCTCTCAACTCTGCCAGCCTCAGCAGGAAGACTTCACTGCAGCATGAGGAGAGGAACTCTACAAAGCCAGGCGACTCGCACAGAAGATGACTGTCCTGAAGTTCCGAGATCCGGTTGATGAGGAGGTCGTAGCACACCTCCGGGATCGTGACGGTCTCACGGGAAACATCTTTTTGGCCTCCGCAGTCGACAATGGTGAACAGTGCCCTCTCGGTCAGTCCGGAGATGAAGATCTCGACCAACTCGGCATTCTGGCCGATGTGTTTTGCGAGGGCGTGCGCCAGACTGGGGTGGTAGAACTTCCACTGCGGGCTTGTCCGAGTGTTAACTCTGAGGAGGAATGAGTCTTTCCAGCGGCTAAGGGCCTGAGTCACTCCGGCCTTGGTTCCCCCTACGAGATCCAGTACTTCTACTTCCCGCGAGGTGAAGGCGAGGGGTGACTTCAGTCCTCCGCCGGCCATGTACACCAGGCACAACGCGGATAGTGAATCTTGATCCAGTCCTCTGAGTACCTCACAGAGATGGTCGATGGGATTCTCGAAGAAGTCCAGCAGCTGCCGCTCTGACCCACTTTCAAGTCCGGATGATAGGTGTGTGCTTCCCAGCCTTCTGGCTTGTTCGGGGGTGAAGGATGTGGAGCGGGCTGCGGCAGGTAGGTGGTCCTTGATTTCTGTGAGGAAACTCTTGGGCTGGTCTCCGTACCGCAGGTGATTGTAGATAATCTGCTCCCTTTCCCTCAGTGTCAGGTCATGGGGGGACAGGTCCACGTGGCAGTCGAGGAGTTCCCTTGCGGTTCCCTTGAACTCGTATCGTGCGGCTTCGAGGATGTAGTCGCGGCTAGTGAAGATGAAACGTGCACCGTTCTTGATTGCAGTTTGCATCAGCCCGTAGTTGCGAACCCACTTCTCGGTAGACCGGGCATCGAACCTGTAGACGCCAAACGCGTCGTCAACCCAGAAGAGCTGGTCTGGCTCTTGCGGGTTCCATGAGTCCTTGAATTCTTCAGGTGCGTCAACCTTAATGGCGGCGCTGCCATAAGCATCCACTATGCCCATAGCGAGAGCGGCTGCACTGATCGACTTTCCGGAACCCGCTCCACCGACCAGGATGGTGAATCCGCGATTATCCAGATAGTCCATGGCCTGTGCGTAAAATTTGGTTCGTGCGAATGTGGCCAGACTCTCGTCACCTAGGTGTGACAGGAAGGCGTGGGCTTGACTGTATCGTCTTTCGTCAAGGATCTGAGTCAGGTCACCCAGCCCATATACTCGCGGGATATTTCTGCGCAGGCTCACGCTGCTAGTTATCATTTCCTGTATCCAGGTCCCGCTCAGCACGAGGGCGTGCTTGGCTCCGGCGGCCTGAAACATGTCACGCATCACTCTCTCGCTGCCTGCTGTGACGCGTGCATTAGTCATGAGAACGTAGGTTGAGCAGATTCCATCTGCGACCAGTTTGCTGACTTTCTTCACTTCACCGGAAACATCCGATGGTTTCAGCGTGTCCGACTCGTTCTGAACAAACTTGCATTGAATGACGAAAGGCCCTGTCAGGCGGCTGGCACCCGGGCCCCCGAAGGGCATTGGCGCCTTGGTATCCGGCTCCCAATCACCGTAGAAGGCGCCATCACGTCCACCGTCTCCGCCCTCGGCGAAACTCACCACGGTCGGCCCCAGGATCTCTCTCATGATGGCCAATGCGAGATCCTCGAACGCTCGCCATCCAAGCGTGTGCAGCCGATAGCTTGGGCGAGCGAACGCCTCTCCGGGGTACCGAGCAGAGTGTGAACTGGTCATGCGCTAAAGGCTACTTGGAAGCGCCCCCAAGTTGTGGCGGGCCCCAGCCGATGCCACGGGGGGCCAGTATCGGTGATTCGCTTCGACAACTTACAGAAAGCGGTGAAGAGATACGGACGGGGACGTGGCAGGGCTACCAGGGGGAGGCGCCGTTGCGGAGGTAGCGTGGCCGCCCGTCTGCGAGGGCGGCGAGGGCTGCTTCGAAGCGGCGGGTAAGCCGTGGCCGCAACAGTGTTCCGGCTTCCGTGGGGGAGAAGAACGCGAGCTCGGCAAGCTCTTCGTCCTGCGGCCGCAGCGTGCCAGCCGCTTCTTCGTCGATGATGCCGCCGTCGAAGATGAACGCTAGCTGGTCGTCCCATGGCCCGTGCGGCCCCACCCAGTCCACGACCAACTCCCGCTGCAGGGTGACGTGGAGTCCCAGCTCCTCCTTCAGTTCTCGGACTGCTGCGTCCTCGGGGGGTTCGTTGGCCTCGACCATGCCGCCTGGCAGATCCCATGCGGGCTTGTACGTGGGGTTCACCAGCAGCACGTGGCCTTGGCCGTCGCGCAGCACGACATCGGCGGAGACGCGCTTGCGGGCCTGGGTGGCGTTGCCCTCGGCCAGGTAGGCGTTCCAGGCGGCGGGGTCTGCGGGTGTGGGCCTCATGGAAGGGTGCCTCCGCTGTGGGGCGTGATGATGTCGGCCAGCAACAGCATTCTGGCCCGTGCCGCGTCATCGAATCGAGCCAGGAAGTCCCGCACGGGTGGGTATCCCCGGTGAGGCTCCAGCATGCCGCGCAGTTCGTCGAGCTGGTGGACGACTCGGATGGAGCTGAGGTTGGGGCTCGTCGTCAGCAGCGTGAGTCCGAAGTGGACGGCGGCGTCGAGGTCGGCGCGGTGGACGTGGATGCCGACGAGGGTGATGCGGCTCAGTGCCAGTGACCGTGCCCGGTCGTTCTCCCGGAGACTGATTGCCTGCTCCGCATGGGCGAGCGCCTCGTCGCACCTTTCCAGGTCCCGCATGACCAGGGCGGCTTCACTCGCGAGCGCGGCGGCGTCGAAAGGGCTGATCCACGGGTGTTCTGCCTCCACCGATGTTCCGAGAACCGTGTGGGCCGTGTCGAGTGCGCGCACCGCGGGGTCGTGCTGCTGCGTGGCGGCGAGGGCCCGGGCGTGCATGGTGTGCAGCCTTGCGGTCAACGACGGGATGCTCGGGCCGTGGGCCACATTTTCGAGGCCAGTCCGAGCCAAGTGCGTCGCCTGGGCCGGATCACCTGTCTGGAGGGCGAGATGGCTGCTGCTCGCTGTGATGTTGGCCGCCAAGGTGAGGTCGCCCGAGGTACGGGCGAGAGGCAGGGCACGGTCGAAGTGCTGCTGAGCGAGTTCATCGTGTCCTGTGTCGTGTGCCATCCAGCCGGCCATCTCGGTGAATGCCGCGGCAGCCGCGAAGATCTGAAGACCAGAGCGGGCATCTACGAGCCGCGGTCCAACGTCGTTGTGCAGATGGCGGACGAGTGCTCCGTACAGACGGCCGCCGCCCGCTTGCCGGTCTGCATTGCGGAACGCATCCATGGCGGCCAGGTCGTCACCGTTGGGCGGTGTCTCCACAGACTTCTGCGGTGTCGGGGCTTGGGGTTCCCACGAGCGGCGCGCGAGCCCGAGCAGGTGGCCGGGAACGTGGAGGGCGTCGGCGATCTGCTCGAAAACCGAAAGCTTCTCCACGCGGCTCTTGCCGTTCATGTAGTCGTAGAGCCGCCCCTGCGTAATGTCCACCGCTGCCGCGATGCGGCGGGTGCTGACGCCGCGGTGGTTGAGCAGCCTGAACAGGGCCCCCATGTCGCGCTCCGCACACGCGGCAAGCAGGCGTGGATCACCGAGCAGCCCGACGACGACCTCGCGTAGATCCTGCTGCTGTCGGCCCATCAAAACTGCCCCCTCATAGCGTCATTCGAGGTTATGACCCATGAGGACGCGGTGACTCCATCTTGGAGTCACTGGCTGGAGTCACATGGAGCCCGGGTCAGGGCGTTGGCTTACGTTCTGCCGGCCCGGAGCGAGAGAACCGCAGCGTTCCTACTCCGGCTGGCTGCCAGATCGGCGGTCCCGCCCCCGTGACCCCCGTCGGGGACGGGGCCGTCCTCGTCCGTTTTTCGGAGGCGTCCGCCATGCCTACGCTCGTCACCCGCTTCGACATCACGGGCACCAGCAGCGAGGTTCCTGCTGCCCGCCGTGCGATCGTTGAGAAGACCCGGGCGTGGGGCGTCCCCCTGGACGACGACACTGCCTGCACCGTCGGTGTTGTGGCATCCGAACTGGTCACCAACGCGGTCGTCCACACCACCGGGGCGGTGACCATTTCGCTGTATCACCAGCCCGGTCGCCTCCTGATCGAGGTCCTCGATACCAGCAGTGATGCCCCGCTGGCACACGAGGCCGGTGTGGAGGAGGAGCACGGCCGGGGCATGGGGCTCGTCGGTGCTCTCGCCGCCCGTACTGGCTGGCAACACGTCGAGCGCGGCAAACGCGTGTGGGCCGAGATCGCGGTACCGAAACCGCCCCCACTCCTGCGTGCGGCTGTCCTGCGCCGTTACTTCGCAGCGCGATCCGGACCGTACGTCCACCGCGTGATGCAGCCGTTTCTCCCCAGCCATCGGGCCGAGACGACGTACCGGCCGCAGCCCACCGGCCTTGGCTGGCCGGGGCATGACTCGCCGCCCGAGGTCGGGCCGCAGGCGGCGTAGGGCAGTTCCTCAGCATCCGTCGCCTGACCGGTGAGGAGCTGTCGCACCACAGGCACTACGGATGCGCCCGACTCCGCGTCCACCCACTGCGCAATCCGACGCCCCGCGCCCGCGGGGCCTAATCGAAGGGAGAACCGAGTGAAGAGCGCCAAGAAGCCCAAGGGCGAGGAGCGCACCGGCAGCAATGTCGGCCTGCTGCTCGCGGTCGAGGACCTCGCCACAGCACACGATCGCAGCGAGGCGGAGCGTTCCGACATCACCAGCTCGCAGAACAGCGCGGGCGATGACGGTGACAACCGCGACCGGAACCTCCCCAAGCAGTAAGGAGAAAACCATGGAGCACCGGCTCGTCACCGGTATCGAGAAGGCGCTCGGCTGGGACGGGCCGGGCGCCATGGGCACCCGGTTCGTCCGCGGGCACCTCGCGGATACGGACCTGATCACCCGGCTGATGACCCCCTACCGACTGCTGGAGATCATCCAGCGCCGTCACCTGGCCAACCCGCAACTGCGCTGCTACGCCGAGGGCGACGAGGTACACCCGTCGACGTTCCTGTCCACAGCCGTCAACCGGCGCAGGCAGGCCGTGCAGCAGGCCGACATGGCAGCCCTCGGCCGCATCCTCAACGGCGGCGGGACGGTGGTCCTCGACCATGTGGACTTCTTCGACCCGACGCTGGAAGTCGCCTGCCGTGCCCTGGGCTGGTGGTCGGGCGAACTGGCCTCCGCCAACGCCTATCTGGCCGTCGGCGACACCGACGGCTTCCATCTGCACTGGGACGACCACGACGTGATCGCCGTCCAGCTCTCCGGCGAGAAGTCCTGGGAGGTCCGCGGACCTTCGCGGCCTGCGCCGATGTACCGGGACGCCGAACGGAACCTGACCCAGCCGGAGGAGGTCCTGTGGAAGGGGACCATGCAGGCCGGGGACGTCATGCACATACCCCGCGGCTTCTGGCACACCGCGACCCGGATCGGCTCCGGAAACGAAGGCCACTCTCTGCACGTGACCTTCGGCATTACCAAGCGCACCGGCGTGACCTGGGCCAACTTCCTGTCCGACGCAGCACGCGCCGACACGGACTTCCGCACGGACCTGGAGCGCAGCGAAGACACCGTCGCTGGCACGCTGCTCACCAAGAAGCTGGCCTTACTCGCCAGCGAGTACACCCCCGAGCGTTACCTGGACCAGTTGCGGGCGAACACTCCGTCGGCCCGGCACATGCCGTTCATCCCGACGTTCGGCCGCGCGGACACGGTGGCGGCCGTCACTGAGTTCGAGCCGGTGATCACATCCTCGGACAGCACTGTGCAGGTGATCGCGGGAGGCAAGCGGCTGACGTTCCACGAGCGGGCCGAGCCTGAGCTTCGCGCGCTGCTGTCCGGACACCCGGTCCGCCTCGTGAACGGCGGAAAGGACCTTACGACGCTGGCCAGGCATCTCATCGAGGAGGGGCTGTGCGCACCGCTGACCGACGAATCGTCCTGGGCCTATACCGGGCTCGTGCCACCCGTGAACTTCTCGAAGGAGCCCTCAACCTTGGCGTGACGGCCTTGGACACTGCGTTCAATTACCACTGCTTCGGCGCACACCGGGCCCTGGCCAGGGCCGCCGCGGACCTGCTGCCGAGCTTCACCATCTCCACGAAGGTGGGGTACTTCCCCGACGGCCACGACGTGGATCCCAAGCGGCTGCGGCAGGCCGTGGAGCGGACGACTGAGGCTCTTGGCGCAGTCCCGGACACCGTGCTGTTGCACAACGCGGAGTGCTCACCCGACGGCTTCGCCGACGCCTGCGCGCTCCTGGCCGAGCTCAAGGACGAGGGGCTGTGCCGCGCCTGGGGCATCTCCAGCTGGGATCCGCGCCCCCTCCTCGAAGCCGAACGGGGCGCGCCCCGGCCGGACACGGTGATGATCCGGGCCGGACTCGCGGTGCCCAGCGGCGTACTCGACGCCGGCGAGGAGCTGGCCGCACGATCGGGTGCACAGGACGTGTGGGGTATGGCACCCTTCGGCGGCAGCACCACCGACCCGGTGTGGGCCAAGGTCGACACCTCGCTCTTCCTGGCCACCGGCCAGGAGGCCACACCACTGCAGGCGGCGATCGGGGCGGCCTTCGCGGTCCCCGAGGTGTCACGGCTGGCCGTCGGGACCTCCCGGCTCGACCACCTCGCCGATGCCGTCCATGCAAGCACGCTGGCGGCCAACACCGAGACGGTGCAGCAGTATCGGACGCTGCTGCGCCAGAGGGCTACGGTGCACCAGTGAGCCAGAGCGGGAAAGGACCCCGAGTGCAGCCCTCCTTGGACGACCTGTCCACCGTACCGATCGACGACGTCCTGGACAGTACCGAGCGACGACTGGGACGGCAGCTCAAGCGCCAAGACGGCCACTACAGCAAGTACAACGGCAGCGCCGGATTTCCCACCGACACCGGGACCTGGGTACGCCTCGCATGGCGTCGTCCCGACAAGTTCAACACCCAGGCATGGACGGGCTTCGAAGCAGCAGCCGCCATCACGGGCGTGCCCCGCCCCGAGTGGTTCGCCGCCGCCTCCTGGACAGACCTGAGGAGAGAGGTCATCTGGCGCGTCGATGAGATGACGCGCATGGACGGCGGCGCACTCTCGTCATCCGGAGATATCGGCGCCGATCCCTACCTGCCCGATCAGTGGTGGAGCGACCTGCACACCGCCCTCGCCAGCCTGGCCGGCCACACCACCGACCGGGTGTCCATGAGCCAGACGCACCTCACCTCCCGCATCCAGGAGGTGTACGGCGACGAAGTCGACACCACGATCACCGACTGGGCCTGCGCTCACGGCGACCTCGGCTACGCCAACCTTTGCGGTCCCTCGCTCGGCATCCTGGACTGGGAGAGCTGGGGCATGGGCCCTGTCGGTTGGGACGCCGCCTGCCTGTGGACCGCGTCACTGCCCGTGCCGCATCTCGCCGAGCGAGTGCTGTCCCTCTTCGACGAGGTCCTGTCCACCCGAACCGGACGCCTCTCCCGCCTGCTGCTGTGCGCCAACACTGCGAGAGCGTTCAAGCGAACAGGTACTCCAGGGCCGCAGACCGACACAATGGCCGCTGTGGCCGAGTCACTGCTGAGGGAACTGGGCTGACTCGAACTCGGGTCTCGTGCCGTGCCTGGGTGGTTCATTCGGGGCCGGGGGGTCTTCGTGAGGTTGGGCCCCTTCCGCATCAGGAGCGGAAGGGGCCCTGCGTGCTGGGAGTTGCTGCGCAACTGTCCCGACCCGCCTATGAGGAAGTCGTGCTGTCTGCTGCCGCGTGAACGAGGTCATAGTGGATGCGCCTGAGTACGCCGCGCAGTGACTTCCACGGGAAGGGATCAGATTGATCGGCTGGCAGTATGCGCACACCCCACTCGCGCAGGGACTGCAGGGCAGGTTCGTACAGCGGATGGCCCGCCAAGCTGGAGTTCGTCCACGGCACCACGACCACCGGGACCTGAGCCCCTACAGCCTCGGCAGTCACCGCGAGGGCCAGAGTGTCCGCGATACCCGCGGCGAGCTTGGTGATCGTGTTGAACGTTGCCGGTGCGACAACGACCGCGTCTGCCTGCGGTAGTGCCACCGGGTCATCTGGGTCGAAGTCCCAGCGCACCGCCTGCCCAGAGCACTGTTTGGCACGGTCAATGTCCAGGAATCGCCGCCCCACCGGGCTGGGGACGATGCATGGATCCCATCCGGCCGCCCGCAGCGCGGACGCGAAGTCGGGGAGATCCCCGGTAGGGCGTGTTCCACAACCCACAAGATGCACCACTGGACGCATACGAAACGTCTCCCTGTCGGCGTTGATCTATCAGGACCGCTTGCTCAAATTCCGGCATCGGGGAGCATCAGGCGGCCTATGGTGTCTGGCATTTGACGCGTACAGCGAGAATGATGACGAGTTGGCCATAGCTGCCGAGCTGAATGTGGTGGACCACTGAGCTGACTCAACCGCGGCTGCCTGCGTAACTCTGCTCAGGCATTGAGGATGGGGAGTGTTTTCGTGTCGCCACATGCCTCAGGGCGGGCCCACCTTGGCCGTCGGAGGGTGCTCACGGCAGATCTGGTACGTGATGCCCGGCGTCAGGTACGAGATGGGGCTTCAGTAGATCGTCTTGCGCGTGCGATCGGTGTGAGCAATAGGGTGCTGTCGAAGGCGGTCTATGGCGCTACCTGGCGGCAGGTGAACGACCCACCGCCGATCAGTCGGGCTCAGCCTGCTGATCCCGATCAGCCCAGCCCTACCGTGCTGGACGAGGATAATGTGCGTAGGTTGAGGCGCGAGCACGCCGGTGGCTCGTCTGTGCGCTATCTCGCAACGAGAAGCGACCTCCCTTACAACACCGTTCACGATGCGATCCGTGGTGTTACCTGGGCGCATGTCGATGAAATGGCGTCTGAGGAGTCCCCGGGGCGGCAACGCCGCCCCGGGGTCCTTCTGACTGCGGTAACAGTGTCAGAGATGCGGCGTGCCCATGCCAATGGCGCTTCGTTGCGATCGCTCGCTGACAAGTTTCGTCTGGAGTACGCGACGGTTCGGGCGGCCGTACAGGGCGCGACTTGGCGCCACCTCACCGATCCTCCCCCTGTGCCGGCCGCCGGTCGGGGCGGACGGTACGCACTCAACGTTGAACAGGAAGCCGATCTAGTGCAGATGCGTGAGCAGAGTGGGGCCACGTACGCCCAGCTCGGAGCCGCGTTCGGCATCAGCGAAGCGACGGCCTGGCACGTCTACCAACGCTGCCGTCGCTCAACTCCAGACTGAAGACGTTGAGGGAAGGCTGGACTCACACTCGACTACCTCATGATGACGTAGTGCGCGACGAGCATGGAACGAGTGCGGCATGCGCGCCCACTCACCACATCGTGGAACGCGCGATACGTACGGGACCTCAGAGGCAGACCCACGGCTGAGTGCACCTCAGCACGCTGACGCGTTGAACTTTGCGATCCCCTTGACGAGTTCGGAGAGGCTGTCGATTCGCAAGGCCGGCAGCCGGTCAGCGTCGGGGGCGTCCTGCTGGATGGTGCCCCACGGTCCTCGGCGAACCAGCGCCGTCTTCATCCCGGCCTCAACGGCAGGACGGATGTCGTTGTCGAGTCGATCCCCGACGTAGAGGATCGCGTTGACTTCGAAAGGCGCTGCCTCAGCCACGCGCACGAAGAACTCCGGGTCTGGCTTGGAGACTCCCCATTGGGCTGAGGTGCTGATCAGGTCGACGTCGCCGGTGAATAGTTCGCGCAGCAGACCACCGGCTCGTACTGTCTGGTTCCCGGCGATACCGAGCCACAGACCGGCCCGTCGCAGCGAGGCTAGTGCGGGCCGCACGTCGGAGTAGAGATCGTCCTCGCCGAACCATTCAGGCTTGCCTGCCTGGGCGCGCTTCTCGCGCTCTTCGTATAGGTCGAAGCCGGGCCGGAACTCTTGAAACGTCTCCCGGTAGTCGCGGCCTTGAGCGATGACGGCGCCGAACACGGCTGCGAAGGTGTGGCGCGGTACGTCGAGCCAGTCGGCCCACGTGCCGTACTCGCGGGTCTCGTCTACCAGGCACTCACCGACATCGAACACCACTGCGCGAATCATGCCGGCAGCGTAGAGGACAGTCATGCCCCTGCTGCGAGGCGGACGGATTCCACCAGAAATGCGGACATGGGGGTCACTTCAGGTGCTCCGGACCCGTCTCCTCTGCCCAGTCACGGAGCACGATATTGCGTGCGAGACTCGGTTCGAAGGGGACCCCCGGGCGGCTGAGGCGGAGGGCACGGCGTGATCGACGACCGCCCCGCCGAAGGCTCGCTGCCTGGTTCTTTGCACACGCACGCCATATACCGAGAGGGATGTCCCGATGCGGCCAGAGCCTGGACAGGTACTGCACTTCTCCGAGGATCCCACGATCACCCGCTTCGTCCCACGCGTTTCCCCGACGTCGAAAGATCCGGGGTCCTTCGTCTGGGCCGTCGACGCCGTCCGTGCCCCCGACTACTGGTTCCCGAAGCAGTGCCCCCGGGCCATGGCATGGGTGACACCCGACACGTCCCCGTCAGACCGCGAGCGGATCATCGGCCCGGGCGGGGGCAATCGAGTACACGCGATCGAGTACGACTGGTTGGACGAGATTCGAAACGTTCGCCTCTACGCCTACCGATTCGACTCCACGCCCTTCCGCCCTATCGGGGAGCCCACCCCACGCGCTCACGTCGCGGAGGAACCCGTCGAGCCGCTGGGTCCGCCCGAACACGTCGGCGATCTCCTTGCCCTGCACGCCGAGGCCGGCATCCAACTGCGGGTTCTGGACGTCCTGTGGCCGTACTGGGAGACCGTCACCTCTAGCACCCTCGGTTTCAACGGCATCCGGCTGCGCAACTCCCTGGGGCACCCCGCACACCGGCCCGAGGCCCGACCGCGAACGCTCCGCGGCCAAGCGGGCTCCGGTGGAGCGGCCGTGGAACGGCAACGAGAGGGGAGCGCAGGGCAACGCACGGAGTCGGTGAATTTGTTCAGGCCACGTCACTGACTCCGGCAGGTGACCGTCGGTGTCCCGCCCGTACAGAGTGCTCGCGCAGGTACACCAGCACCACCATCGTGCTGGAACGGACGCAGCTTGCAGCGGCGGTCGCCCTCGCGGGTGACGATGAGCATCGCGACCCACTCCACCAGCGCATGCGGCAGGTCGAGTGCGGCAGGAAAGGCAACCAACGAGACCCTCAGCCTCATGGGTTGAGACGTCAGACATCTCGATCAACAGCCCGGGAGCTTCGTCCGTCACGCACCGCCGTCCATCACCCGATCGGTGATCGGCCTGAAGAAGCTCACTGAGTGGACCGTCTGCCACCTGTAGGTGCGCGATTCTCGGCGTAGTTCGACAAGGCGGACCTGATGAACCAGGACATCCACTGCAGCGAGTCTGCGCAGGGGCCGGATGGCGTCTCGGACGGGGGCGGCGGGCGTGGGGCGGTTGAAGTAGCCGATGCCGATATGAGGGCGCAGGCTCGAAGTCGGCTTCCCCATCGGGATCCCGCTCCGCACGCCAGCAGTGGACAGTGCGGCGTGCATGGCGATCAGTGGATGCCACGGAGCGACGGTGAAGCGGATAGCACCTCGTGACGCGGTCAGGGGAACTGCTTGAAGGGTGAAGGCTGATCCCATGAGGTCTGCGGCGTTCGCGGCTAGGCCGTCGAGCTGCCTGTGGGTGATGTCGGAGGTAAGCCCGATGCGGCCCATCGTGAGGTGCAGACCGTCTTGCTCGATCGGGTCGAGGGCGAGGTGCCGCAGGTCGTGCTTGCATCGTTGAGCGAGGTCAGCGAGAGCGGAGGGGCCAGGGAAGGTGATCATCCAGTAGTAGGCGCGGGTGGTGTCAGTCCAGCCGGGGCGGTCCCAGTGGTTCTTCATCTCGGCGATGGCTTCGAAGGCAGACCAGTCGTGTGCGGCGATCGCCCTGGGGTCATGGAGGCTGGGTGGAGGTGTGGCTGGGAAGGCCTCCGGGTCGCCGGCGAGAAGTCCTCCCTCCTCGGCGGGAAGCCAGCAGTCAGAGCGGGTCCCCAGGGGCGCGGCGGCCTTCGCCGCTGTGGTGGTGCTGGGCTCAGTCACGTCGGTAGCCCCACTCCTCCCACAGGATGCGTTTCCACTCCCTGATTTCACGCTCTTGTTGTTCGGTTCGCCGGTGTTGAATCTCCACCCCCCAGGCCGAGGCCGATGGCAACGGTGGTGGTCACGCTGAAGGCTATCCAGACGCCGAAGAGGGAGTTGATCAGCAAAGTTCCGCAACCGAAGACGAGCAGCCCTATCGCGATGCTCGTCGAGGTGTTCGAAGGCTGTGGTTTCACCGCGTTGCGCTTCGACAGTCGAAGCGGAGTGGCTTGATGTGCGCTGTGCGATGGAGAGGAACGTGCATGGTCGCTTGCCTCCGATCGACTCTGCTGGATCCGTGAACTGCTGTACTTCTATGATGATTGCCCGGAGCACGTCAACGTGACGTAGATACCGAGCACCCTCTCTGGGCGTGCTCGATGGGCGGAGGCAGCTCAGGGTGTGGGGTTCGTACGCCGCCTGCTTCGGGTTCCACCGCCAGCACCGCTCAGCGGAAGTAGCGAGCTGAGCGGTGCTCCGCTGTTCCAGGAGCCGAAAAGGTTCCGGTTCAAG
Organism: Streptomyces sp. NBC_00885; assembly: GCF_045207475.1. Classification (NCBI taxonomy): domain Bacteria; kingdom Bacillati; phylum Actinomycetota; class Actinomycetes; order Kitasatosporales; family Streptomycetaceae; genus Streptomyces; species Streptomyces sp. NBC_00885. Next base: position 3,762,416 of record NZ_CP108796.1, on the reverse strand, counting down.
GCGACGATGTTGTGCTTGGTGGCGAGTTGCCGTGCGGCCTTGCCGTACTCGCAGGTGGCGACGAAGAGAGCGACATCCGCGTGGTGCTCTGCGAACGCCATTCCAACGAACTTCTGCATGTCGTCGCTGGGCACGGTCCGGTGGGCCGCGTAGTGCTTCACCTGGACTACGAGGCGCCGGCCATCCGGCATCTGGCCGAGGATATCCGCGGCGAGGTCTCCCGAGCCACCGACCACTGTGACGTTGGTGCAGCCGTCGCGCCGACAGAGTTCGGCTACGTAGTGCTCGAAGTCTTGCCAGCTCATGTCGTCGATGACGGTCATGGAACGCTCCAGGTCCATGCGGCGGTCCTTTGCGCGCCAGGCTCTGTCGCCATCGCGTTCGCGTCGGTGCGCCTGCAGGACGAGCCAGCCCATAACGCCGACCGCCACTGCACCAACGCTGCCGAGGAAGAGCCACGGGTACTCCCACAGGACGAAGAGCGCGGCTGCGACACCTCCTGCAGTCAGACCTGTTTTCCGGCGGATCTCGCGTCGGCGCTGCACTTTCGTACGACGCCTCTTCCTATTCGGCATCAAACGCCCCCCTCGTCTGTCGTCCTGCTCGGCATTGTCGGAGTACGGGCTGGTGCTGCCGAGACGTCCTTTCACGCCACGGCTGGAACTCGGCGTTGTGCGATTGCGCGGCGTCTTCCAGGGCTAAGGTTTCTGGCCGCAGAGGCCCGTTGATATAGGTGGTGTCGTGCTCGACGAGCCTTCCGGCTCTTGTCCCACCCAGCCGCAGGTCGCAGTCCGTAGTTTCACGCCGACAGATCGAAAAGGTGCGGTCGAGTACCCGGTGGGAATCGGTAGGCTTGCGCGCATGTCTACAGCCTCCACGCGCGTGCGTTTCGCCCCTTCTCCGACCGGAATGTTCCACGTTGGCGGGGCCCGGTCGGCTCTCTACAACTGGGCCGTCGCACGACAGTCGGGGGGCAAGTTCGTCCTGCGTATCGAGGACACCGACGCGGCACGCAACAAGCCCGAATGGATCGACGGGATCATCAGCGCGCTCGCGTCCATCGGGATCTCCAAGGACGATCCCGCGTTCGAGGGCCCCTACTTCCAGTCGCAGAACGCCGACCGGCACCGCGAGGCCGCCCAGCAACTCCACGCGCAGGGCCGCGCGTACTACTGCGACTGCACCCGTGAACAGGTGCAGGAGCGGACCGGCTCGCAGCACCTCGGCTACGACGGATTCTGCCGGGACCGGGGCCTCGAGTACGTGGAGGGCCGGGCGCTGCGGTTCAGTACGCCCACCGAGGGCGAGACGGTCGTCGTGGACCTGGTCCGCGGTGAGCCGTCCTTCCCGAACTCGGCGATCGAGGACTTCGTCATCGCCCGCGGCGACGGCTCTCCGGTCTTCCTGATCGCCAACGTCGTCGACGACCTCGACGAGGGGATCACCCTGGTCATCCGCGGTGACGAGCACCTGTCGAACACGCCGAAGCAGCAGCTGCTGTGGGAGGCACTCGGCGCGAAGCCCCCGGTATGGGCGCACCTGCCGGTGATCGTGAACGAGAAGCGGCAGAAGCTGTCCAAGCGCCGCGACAAGGTTGCCCTTGAGGACTACCTCGCCGAGGGCTACCTGCCCGAGGCGATGGCCAACTATCTGATGCTGCTCGGCTGGGGCCCCGGCGACGACGTCGAGCTCCTCCCGTACGAGGAGCTGGAGCAGAAGTTCCGCGTCGAGGACGTGAACACCTCCCCGGCCTTCTTCGACATCAAAAAGCTGTCCGCGTTCAACGGCGAGTACATCCGCGCGCTGCCGGTGGAGAAGTTCATCGAGGCCTGCGAGCCGTGGCTGCGCGCCCCGTACGCCAACTGGGCGCCCGAGGACTTCGACCAGGCCGCCTGGGAGGCGATCGCCCCGCATGCCCAGACCCGCGTGGCCGTCCTGTCGGACATCACGGCCAACGTCGACTTCCTGTTCCTGAAGGAGCCGGTGGAGGACGAGGCGTCCTGGACCAAGGCGATGAAGGGCGACCCGGCGGCCCTCCTGGCCACAGCCCGCGCCAAGCTGGAGACGGCCGACTGGACCAGCCCCGACTCCCTCAAGGAGGCGGTCCTGGCCGCCGGCGAGGAGCACAGCCTGAAGCTGGGCAAGGCCCAGGCCCCGGTCCGCGTCGCCGTCACGGGCCGCACGGTCGGCCTGCCCCTCTTCGAGTCCCTGGAGATCCTCGGCAAGGACCGCACGCTGGCCCGGATCGACGCGGCCCTGGCGAAGCTCGCTGGCTGACCGGATCGTGATCAAGGTCCCGTCGCCGGTGTGAGGAGGCGGGACCAGGCATCGCGGAAGTACGTCGTGTCAAAGCGGGCCAGCGTCTCGTACACGGCCTTCGACTCGTCCGGTGGTGTGTCCGCCCGCTCCCGTATCTGTTGGGCCAGCCGATGCAGATCCGGGGACGGCTGTGTGCTGAGGTTCGCGAGGTCACCGAGTCCGGCGATGGGCTGGATGAGGCAGGGCACACCGAGGAGCAGCGCCTCTGCGGCGCACCGGCTCCACCCTTCCTTCATACGCGGTGTGAAGACCCCGACGTCGCAGGCCCGCAGCAGCTCGAGGTACTGAGGGCGCGGCAGGTCGAAGTGGCGCCCCGGGGAGCCGACGGTGTTACTGCCGGTCGTCACGAGGTGGAGTCCAGGCGTGCCCTCGATAGCGGCGGCAACCGTGTCGATGCCCTTCCAGTGCACGGCTTTGCCGGCGTACACAGAGATCTCGTCTCTTGGGAGACCAAACTGGGCCTTGCAGTCGGCTGGGTCCATGGTGCGTACCTTGTCGATCTCGGTGAGGTCGAAGGCGTTGTAGATCACCTGGACGTTGCGCACACCGCGGGCCCGGAGGAAGGCCGCCCAGGACGGGGCGACACACACGACCGCGCGGCATTGGGCCAGGACCGCGAAGAGTCTGCGCCACAGCAGCGGTTCGAGCGGCCAGGAGTCGAACTGCAGCGGTTCGTAGTGGTGGAAGACGAAGACGGTCCGGGCCCGCATTTCTGGCGTGAACAGCAGGATGCTGAGGTCGTCCCAGAGGAACGTGCCCGGCTCGGCCCTGAGGTCGCGGATGTGAGGTCCGAGGCGGGCGAGATGGCGCAGCTTCCGTCCTCGGCGGACGGCGTAGGTCCGTTTGTAGTCCGGCACCGTACGCCAGTCGATCCGGTCGGCGGTGACCTCGTGGATCATGCGGAGATAGACCCGGCCTCCGGTGCGGCCTTGTGGCGACATGGAGTGGATGACCGGTTTCATGTGGCCGCCTCCGCCTCCGCATGCTGCTGATGCTCGGCAGTGAGCAACTCGCACGCAGCCCGCAGTGGCGCACTCATGTCGCGGGACTCCGCAGCGAGCGGCAGGTAGGTGCGGGTCAGGCTGCCGAGGAAGCGTGCCCGGCGGGCTGGGTCCGGCGAGTGCCGCAGGTCGCGCAGGTTGTCGATGCGGTCGGCGAGCCGGACGAGCAGCTCTTCCGGCCCGAGGGCCTGGATCTTGCTGTGCCAGGCGTCTGCGTCTTGGGGCTGCTTGGGGCGCCGCTCCAGCCGGTGGTCGGGGGTCATGGAACGCAGCCGCTGTGCGAAGGCTCTGCCCAGGCCGGATTCGATGAGGGGCGCAGCCGACGGGGAGATCTCCAAGGCGTCGTGCAGCAGGCCGAGGATGAGCAAGTCGGGGTCGGCGACGCCGAGTTCGTTCCTCAGGATGGTTACGACGCGCAGCGGGTGCTTGATGTAGGGCGTGCCCTGGTCTCGGACATGACCGGCGTAGATCGTTACGGCGAGGGCCGTGGCGTGCCGGCCTCGCTCGCGTTCGGGCTCCGGCCAGTCCTTGAAGCCGAGTTCGTCCGTCACGGCGGAGGTGTTGGTCATGTGCGATCCGTTCCGGAAGCGGCCGACAGGACTGTGTCGATCTGCACGTGCGGGGCTAGGACCAGCGTGTCCTCGACAGCCAGGGCGTCGAGGCCGAGCTGGACCGCGGCGTCAACGGCCTGTTCGGCGGTGCGGAGGATGGGGATCCCCTTGAAGTTCAGGGAGGTGTTGAGGAGCACGGGCACGCCGGTGAGCCGGTGGAACTCCTCCAGGAGCGGGCGGACTCCCGAGTGGCTGCGGCTCACGGTCTGCAGGCGGGCGGTTCCGTCTTGGTGGACCACCGCGGGCATGCGGTCGTACTTGCAGTGCCGGGCACGTACAACGCGGTTCATGAACGGGTCGGCGTTTCCGAGGAACCAGGCGCCGGCTTCCTCGGCGAGCGCCAACGGCGCCAGCGGGCGGAAGTCGGCTCGCTGCTTGAGGGCGTTCAGCCGGGTCTTCGTGGCTTCCTTGCCGGGGTGGGCGAGGATCGAGCGGTGGCCGAGGGCCCTCGGCCCGAACTCCATACCGCCCTGTACCCAACCGACGATGTGGTGGTCCGCGAGGAGCGAGGCGACCGTGGGGACTAGTCGGTCGCCGAGGCCGGACACGCTGCGGTAGCCGCGCGCAAGGGCGCCACTGGGCAGGGTGCCGGGGAGCGGGCCCCAGTCGGCGTCCTCAGGTGTCGGCAGGAGGGGTTGCCCGAGGACGTAGTTCCAGGCGTAGAGGGCGGCGCCGACCGCGGTGCCGGCGTCGTGTGGAGCTGGGGCGACGAATAGGTTCTCGAAGCCGGATTCTTCGGCGAGCGTCCCGTTGAGGTGGGAGTTCAGCGCGCAGCCGCCGGAGAAGACCAGGGTGCGGGCAGCCGTGAGATGCCGCAGGTAGCGGGCCACGTGAACGACTGCTTCGGCGAAGACCCGCTGTGCCGCCGCGGCCAGGTCAGCGCGCGCGTCCAGCGGCTTCGAGTCGGCGGACTGCGCGGTCCACACGGCGTCTTCGACCTGCAGTGGGGCGTCGGGGTTGTATGAGCCCCACGGTGCCGCGATGTGCACATGCCCGGCGTCACCGAGATGGACGAGGTCGCGGAGTTCCTTGTAGTAGCGGTCCGGGTCGCCGAATGCCGCCAGGGCCATCATGCTGCCCTCGGCCTCGTTGCCCGGCGGGATCACTCGCAGCGCGAGGTTGCGGTAGAAGTGGCCGAGTGAAGGGTGGGTGCGCGCGGGCCCGGAAGGGCCGGGGGCGATGGTCGGTATGACCTGGTGGATGCGGTCGATGCTGTCCGGGCTCAGGGAGTAGCCGGTGATCCGTTCGCGCCCGGTGGCGATGTCCGCGCCGAGGGCGGAACCACCCGCGTCGATCACAAGCCCGGCTGCGCGTTCTTCACCGGAGAGCAGGTAGCCGGAGAGCACGTGCGCTGTGTGGTGGGAGATCAGTTTCAGTCGCTTCCCGAGCGCCCCTGGAAGCATGGCGGCGAGTTCTGCCTGTTCTGCGGATGCCCACGATCCGTGTCGGGGGGCGGGCCGCATGGACGGGGTCCACACGTGGTCGATGTCGTCGAGGGCGACGCCAGCGGATTCGAGGCACCAGTCGAGGGCGTGGGTGGGGGTGGTGAGGATGCCCTTGCGTGTGGCGCGGTTGTGCTTGATGCCGCTCCATCGCTCCTCCTCGGCGGCGTAGATACGCCCGTCGACGATGAGGCAGGCGGAAGTGTCGTGATGGAAGTTCAGGCCGAGCACTGCGGACATGGGGACCTCCGGGCCGAGGATGGTCAGACAGAAGCCGTGCGTCGGGCGGGGACGGCGGGAGCGGGGACGACCTGGAGACCCGAGTCCTTGTACTCGTGGCACTTCAGGCAGAAGTCGTAGTGCTTGCGGCGCGGCGCGAAGACCTTGGTGGCGAAGTCGTCGTCCCAGACTGTGAACTCGCTGTCGTTCTTGGCCATGGCGTTGAAGCACCGGTAGCAGTCGCCGTCGACCTCGATCATGAGGTGTTGGTCGACGTTGCGGTCGCAGAGCCCGCCGAGAGCGTTGGCCGGCTGGCCGACGTCGATGTGGTGGACGTGGTTGGTGACGTGGATGGCTCCGTGCTCGCCGCACAGCTCGGCCAGCTCCTGGAGGCGGTCCGGGGCGATGGCCTCCAGCACGCTGTTGATGACGACCGTCTTTCCGGCTTCACGAAGTACGGGGACGATGGCGTGGACTTCGTCGTAGTTGTCGTGTTCTTCGTCGCAGCCGATGAGGACCTGGTCGTAGTGCGCGAGGGTCGCCTCGAGGAGGCGCTCGTTGCGGGCCAGGGTGATCGCGTTGGAGCCGAGCACCATGATCTGGTCGGGGAAATGGTCACGCGCCAGGCTGCTGAGCTGGCCGAAGTCGCGGTGGACGGTGGGTTCGCCGCCGTTGATGTGCAGCTGCCGGAATGGGATCTGCTCAAGGCGGTCGAGGACCTGATTGAACGTGTCCAGCGGCATGTTCTCGCCCTGGCCGCCTTCGGCGAAGATGCAGAAGTCGCAGCGGCGGTTGCACTTGGTTGTGATCTTGATCTTCGCGGTCTTGAGAGTCCTTTGCGTAACGGGCAGCACGGAGGACGACGCCATGGGAAAGCCCCCTTTGGTCACGCGGAGTGGGCGGAAAGGAAGTCTTCGACGACGGATCGCTGACGACTCCATAGGGCGAGAAGGTCGCGAAGGGCGCTTGCCGTGGTCGGGCCTGGCGGCAGGAGTGCCGTCATGGCCTTCAGGAGCAGCGCGTCATCACCGGAGGTTCGTTCGGCGAGGCGGGTCAGGGTCTTCCGTGCCGAGCGGAGTTCCTTCTCCTCGCGGGCGATCAGGTATCCGGTCGCGGCCTCGGGTGGAGGGGTCAGGTAGTAGATCCAGCGCGCGACGCGTACGCGGAGCATGCCCGCGGCGGTGGTCCAGGCTGCCGTGTTCGTGCCCGGCGGTTCGGGCAGCGGCCTGGGGGGCGGTGTGCGGCGGAGCACGGCGTCCACAGTGACGTGGGCTGTACGCAGTACCTGAGCGGGAGAAGGACTTGGATCTGAGGTGGCAGTGGACAAGCGGAGGAACTCCTCAGCATGGGATTCGAGTTCGCCGGGATGCCACTGGTTGAGGGCTGCGGTCTTTCCGGGGCAGCGGGTACGCGTGGCGAGGGCTGCGGACGCGAACCAGCACGGCGCCACGTAGTGCCAGGCGACGCAGTGCCTTCGGTAGCCGTCGAGGTCGTGGTGGACGTTGTCGGTACTGTCCTTGTCGAGCTCGTAGCGGCCTCCGATCCGTGCGTCGAGGATCCCGCGATAGAACCTCTCGTCCGCACGGCTCCACGGCATCATCTGCGCACGGGACTTCCACCGCTGGAGCGTGGTCGCGTTGCCTGTGGCCAGGCTCCAGGTGGAGATTTCAGCCGGCGAGACGAGGTTCCGGTCGAGTTCACTGGCGGTGAACGCGAATCCGGGCGGATGTTCAAGCAGTCGGCTGTGGGTCGGGTCCAGGAGTACCGCCTGGTGATGGGCAGCGGCCAGCTGCTCGTTCCACTCCCACCACGAGTCGGGGGCTCGGTCGAGGATGACGCGGATGTCGATGTCCGAGTGCGGTGCGATGAGGTCGCCGGCCTGCCACTTGTGCGTGAGCATGCTTGCTGCGACACCTTGGGTGGCCATCTGCTCGGCGTAGACGACGCCGAGCTGCGTGTACGACGAGGTGGGGCGGACCGTGGTCACTCGGTCTCCCCTCCGGGTCGGCGAAGCGAGCAGCCCCCGCCCGTACTGCTGGCCACGGGCAGCAGGGGAAGGACGGGCACGCCTTGCGGCCGCTCGAGTCGGTCCCAGCGCAGGTCGTAGTCGACGTAGTGGAAGCCCTGCCAGGCTTCGTTGCTGTTGCGTTCGAGCATGGCGCGGAAGAGGTGGGCATAGGCGTCGGCCATGGTGCCGTCCGCGAGGTGTGGTTTCTGGCTTCGTTCATCTTCAGCAGCAGCGTTTGTCGGCGAGTTTCAGCAGCACTTGATGATCAACCTGCTCGTGGATGTTCACGAGAAATGACGGCACTGCTGTGAGATCGCGTGTCGTCTTGCTCATGCCAAGACGACGCATCCCCGTCGCTCGAGTTCGGTCAGCAGCGGGAGGGACGGATCGATGTCGTTCCATCGCAGATCGAGCTTCTCCAGCGATGGAAGCAGAGTGAGCCAGCCCGGCAAGTGGCTGAGGCGGTTGGTCCGCAGGTCGATCTGACGCAGCCGCGGCAGGCTGGCCAGTGACGGCGGCAGCTCCGCCACGGAGTTCTCGCGCAGGTCCAGGTGACGAAGTTCGTGCAGTTCAGCAGTTGACGGCGGGAGATGCTCGATCGTGTTTCCTCGGAGCCAGAGCTCACGCAGGTTGCGGAGCCGGCCGATGGAGTCGGGCAACGTGGTCAGCCGGTTGTGCTGTGCCCTGAACTCGATGAGGCTGGTCATCCCCCCTATGGCCTCGGGGAGGGTCGTGAGCGAGTTCTCGCCGATGTTGAGGTATCGCAGCCTGGTCAGCCTTCCCACGGCGTCCGGAATCCGTGACAGTTGGTTGTCGTGCAAGTAGAGGCAGTCGCTGAGCTCCGTCAGCCTGCCCAGCTCGTCGGGAATCGACGTGAGCGCGTTGTGGCCCAGGTCCAGGGTCGTCAGTCGGTGCAGTCGTTCGATCTCCGGTGGGAGGGCCGTGAGTCCGTTGTCGGCAAGGATCAGCACGCGGAGTTCGGTCTGTTGCCAGACCGAGTCGGGAACTTCTCCGAGTTCTTGACGCCATAGGTTCAACGCGTGCCTCACGGCCTTCTCACCTTCGTCAGCGGTCTTGGCCTTGATTCTCGCCCGGAGCTTCGGAACGAGATCAGCCAGCCTCGGCATGCTCAGTGCGTGCGCGCGTGCTGGCGAGTCGGTAGGAGTCGGTGCCGGTCTCGATGATCGTGCCGTTGAACGTGAGGCGGTCGACGATGGCCGCACAGAGGCGTGGATCGGTAAAGGTCTTGGTCCAGCCGCCGAACGACTCGTTGGAGGCGATGGCGACGCTGTTCTTCTCCTCGCGCTCGGTCAGCACTTGGAAGAGGAGTTCGGCGCCGTGGCGGTCGAGCTCCATGTAGCCGAGTTCGTCGATGCAGAGCAGGTCGACGCGGCCGTAGCGGGCAATGGTCTTGTTCAGCTGCTTCTCGTCGGCGGCCTCGACCAGCTCGTTCACCAGCTTCGTGGCGAGCGTGTAACGGACGCGGTAGCCCTTCATGGCCGCCTCGGTGCCCAGGGCGATGAGCATGTGCGACTTGCCGGTTCCGGAGTCGCCGATCAGGCAGAGGGGCTGGCTCTTCTTGATCCATTCACAGCTGGCCAGCGTGTGGATCGTAGCGGCGTCGATGTTCGGGTTGGCATCGAAGTCGAAGGCACGCAGGGACTTCTCCCGCGGGAAGCCGGCTGCCTTGATTCGCCGTTCCGAACGGCGACGGGCCCGGTCGTCGCACTCGGTCATCAGCAGTTCGGCGAGGAAGCCGCGGTAGGTCATCTGGTCCTTGACCGCCCGGTCGGCGATCTCGTTGAACTCGTTGCGGATCGACGGGAGCCGCAGCAGGCGGCAGGCGGTGTCGATCGCGGCGTCGGCGGCCTGCTCGGTCAAGCCTCGCTGGCGGGGCAGAGTGGTCACTGTGCTTCTCCCTCATGGCGGTCGCCGCCGCTGGTGCGGCGGCGTCGGAGCAGTTGGTCATAGGGGGTCACCGACGGCATCGGTCGGGTGTCCGGCGGGAGGTGTGCGAGGCGCCACTCGTGCAACGACGTAACGGTCGCCGGCGTCTCGCCGGGCAGCCCCGGGACGGAGGAACCCACGATCGGCTCGTCCTCCGCCTGAGCAGCCTTGCGGGCCTCCAGTGCGACAGCGTCGGCGGTCAGGGCGCCGGCCCGCAGGGCGGTAGCCAGGCCCGCGACGACGTGTTCGTGGGAGAGGTGCCGGTTCAACAGCAGGACCTCGATCAGCGCCCGAGTGCCGTCCCGCTCGCCGTGGATCTTGCGGGCCTGGGCCCACCAGGCGTCGTGGACCGGAGTGAATTTGCCCGCTGACCGGGCCTGTTCGAGGGCCGTGGCACCGGGGAACGCGCCGGGCTTGCGGATAAGGGCTTCAAGGTAGTGGTCCAGGTCCAGGCGGCAGCCGCCCTTCGCGATCAGCCTCTCGTGCCGGGCAACTTCCACGTTCCGGTCGTAAACCACCAGGTGAGAGGCGTGCAGAACGACCCGCACCCGCTTGCCGATCAGGCGGGTCGGGACCGAGTAGCGATTGGTCCGGACATTGATCTGGCTGTAGCGGTCAACCCGCGGCGTGAACAGCCGGCCCGTCTCGAAGGGCTCCTGAGGCAACGGCATCAGCAGCGGCTGCTCGACGGCGAAGTACTCGTCAACGGTCCGAGGCCGCGAGCCGATCCTCCGGCGCCCGTCATGCAGGTCCCACTGGTCGACCATCTCGTTCAGCTCGGCCAGGGAGTCGACTTCCGGAACCGGCGTGAAGTGGTTGCGGCGGAAGTAGCCGATCATTCCTTCGACGCCGCCTTTCTCATGGGCGCCTTCGATGCCGGGGCGGCAGTAGAAGCTCTCGATGTTGAAGTGCGAGCGGAAAGCGATCCACCGGTCGGTCTCCACCCGGGCCCGACTCAGTCCCAGCACCTGGGCGACGGCCGACTTCAGGTTGTCGTAGCGGATCTTGGTCCGGGGAACACCGCCCAGCGTGCGAAGCGCGTGCACGTGTCCTTCGAAGAAGGCTTCCTGACCGCAGGAGGCGAAGACCCGGTGGACGGCCTTGCCGGAGTAGGACAGGCGAAGCGAGAACAGGTAACAGGTCACCAGCTCGCCGGCCAGGCGCACCGTCACGTCGCCGAAGTCGACCTCCGCCTCGTGGCCCGGCAGGTGGGTCTGCGGCACGAACGCTTCCACCGGAGCCTTGCCCGAGGCCGCGAGGATCTCCGGCTTCCGGTCGGAGACGTAGCGTCGGACCATCTGGTAGGACACGTCGGCGCTGTGCTCCTCGACGAGCCGGTGGAAGATCCGGGTGATCGTGTGGCGCTGCTTGCGCGGTGCGTCGAGGTCTGTCAGCAGCATCTCGTCGATCACCGGCTTGTACGGATCCAGCGCGGTCGGCCGCGGCGGCAGCTTCTTCCTCGGCTCTGGCCAGACCGAGTCCACGGCCTTCTTCACGGTCCGCCACGACACGTTGTACTTGCGCTCAAGCTCGCGCATCTTCATGCCGGCACGGTGATCACGCCGGATCGCCGCGTACAGCTCGACCTTGGACATCTGCGGCATGACCAGGACCTTTCACCAGGAGCATCCCGATGCTGCCCTGGCAAGTACCTCAGCGCTGTCAAAACTCGTGAACATCACCCGACCGTGGATCTGGGTGCCTCCCAAACCCGTGAACAACCGACGGCACTACTGGTGAATAAAGCCAGGTTTCAGGGGGATGTCGCGGTTGTGGAGGATGCAGGGCCGGGCGATGCCGGTGGGTGTGATCTTGATGCGGTTGGCGTCGGAGCAGGTGGCGCAGGAGGAGTTGGAGATGAACCCGATGGAGCCGGCCCAGCCGGGCGGCTGCAGGTATCGTCCCGGGCTTCGCACGCCCAGCTCGGTTCGGGAGATCTCGCCGGCCTTCTCGAACCAGGTGTGGAGGTGTTCGCGGACCTCCGCTTCGGGCACGAACTCGGTGGGGAACAGCGCCTCCGCCGGTCCGATGCGCTGCAGCTCGATCAGCCGGACGGCAATGGGGAGTTGCTTGGCGAGTTCGGCGACATCAAAGGCGTCGTCCAGGTAGGACCGCTGAAGCACGCAGTTGATCTTGACCTTGAGGCCGAGTTCGAGTGCTCGGTCGATCGTGGCACGGGAGACGCGCGGATCGCCGCCGCCCATGATCTCGGAGGATCGTGAGGGATCAAGGCTGTGCAGGCTAATGTTCAGGTACGTGAGCCCGGCATCGTGCAGCGCGTCCACGGTCAGGCCGCGGCGCAGGTTGCCGTGGCTGGTCATACCGACGGTCGCGTTGTCGCCGAGTCCGTCGGAGAGCGCCCCGATGATGTCGATGATGTCCGCGCGCAGTGTCGGCTCGCCGCCCGAGCAGTGCGCCTTGCGGATGCCCCAGAGCCCGGCTTCGTTCGCGATGCCCGCGTAGTCGGAGACGGTGAGCGTCTTGTCCTTGTGTCCGTAGTCGGGCATGCACCGCGGCTTACAGAAGACGCAGTCGAGATTGCAGATCGAATTCAGGGTGAACGCCAGGTAGGGGTGGTTCCGGCCGGTCTCGGCGAACTGCCGCAACAGGTCGGCCTTGGACAGATGCCGCTCAGTGGTCATGTGACCCTCCGTTGCTTGGGGTGACAGCGCCGTTGAGGGGCTGGTCAGCCAGGAAAAGCCGAAAGTTGTCGCGGAAGAAGGCGACCGCCTGGTCCATGTACGCGTGGCTGAAGACCGCGCTCTTCGGCGTGAGCACGATCCGCGGATGATGGCGGAGCCGATCGTCGAGCGCAGGCGGCTTGTGCGGCTGGACGTCGAGGGCGGCGCCGGCGAGATGGCCTCTGTCGAGTGCGCCCAGGAGCGCGTCATGGTCGACGGTGCTGGCCCGCCCAAGGTTGATGAAGACCGCCCCAGGACCGCATGCCTTGAAGGTGGTCTCATCGAAGAACCCGCGCGTCTTCTCGGTTGCGGGGAGCAGGTTGACGACGGCGCGCGAGCGCGGGAGTGCTTCGTGAACACGATGCGCAGGCACCCATTCGATCCCGCCGGGTTCGGAGCGAGGGGGTTCGCGTCGCACGCCGATGACGTGCATGCCGAGGGCCTGTGCGACCTCGGCGAGGCGGATGCCGACACAGCCGCAGCCGACGATCGTGAGGGTTTGTCCGTACAGGTCAAAGAAGCTGCCGGCGAGGTCGTCCTTCCACCAGACGGACCGGATTTGAAGTCTGCTGCTCTCGAACAGGCCACGCGAGAAGCCGAGGAGCAGGCCGATCGCGTGCTCTGTCATCGGTTGACCGTGGTAGCCGTACCCGCGGGTGAGCATGATGCCCGCAGCTTGGAGCGTGGCCACCGGCCAGTGATCGACGCCGGCGGACGGGGTGGCCGTCCAGCGCAGCCGTGTCGGGGGTTTCAGCCATTCCGTGTCGAAGGCCCAGCCGAAATAGACATCTGCGGCGTGGATCTCGACAGGGACGTCGTGCTCCTCGGCGAGGCGGAAGCGGACGCTGGGGAACGCGGACCGTAGTTGTTCCGCATGTCGGTTGGAGAACTGCCAGAAGCCGTACGGCGAGTTGAGGGAGACAAGCACGGTGGTTGTCACGCTCAACTCCTCTCAGCGGCGCTGAGGGCCATTGCCCAAGGGGTGTACTGGCGCAGGTAGGAGCGGATCGTGGCCTCGTAGTCGTGCCGCGCCATGAGCAGAGCCCTGCTGCGAGCACGCATCTGCTCACGCTCTCCGCTGCTGATGTGAAGGGCCTGGCTGACCGCACGAGCGAGGTCCATGGGGTCACGGGCCTCTGCCGTGAATCCGGTTACCCCGTCGACGACGGTCTCCGTGAGTCCGCCCGCCCGCGTCGCGATCACCGGCGCCGCCCCCGAGGCGAATGCTTCGAGAGGGATCCTCCCGAACGGCTCGGCACGGGAGGGCACCACCACGGCACGGAGAGCTGGGCTGCGCAGCCACGAGCGGTACAGGGGCGAGAACCGCGGCAGAAACGTTGCGTCGATCGCGTAGTCACGGACCATCGCCTGGAGCTGTCGCTGGTAGTCGGTGAGATCTTCCGTGTGCGTCGTGGCTGCCAGCACAAGGTGCGGCAGCCGTGTCCCCTGCACATCGAGGAGGCGGAGGGCTTCCAGCAGGTCTTCGAAGCCCTTGCACTCCACTGCCCGGCCCATGGCCAGCAGGAAGCCCGCTCTGGCTCGTGGCGGCAGCGGAGCAAAGGGGAGGTCTTCGTGGTCACTCAGGAGCAGGCCGTTGGGGAGGTCGACGACTGCGTGCCGCGGGACGTCGTAGACCTGCTCAAGGTGGCCGCGCATGTGGTGCGAGATGGCAGCGACGCGCGCGCCGCCGCTCACACCTGTGGCCAGCCCCCTGTGTTCCCAGCGGATACGCCGTCGGTCCTCGGGCGAGGCGAGTTCGCTCGTTGACCGGGGCACGAGAAGGAGACCGAACGGATCGTCGGTGCCTCGATGCAGCCCGAGACCGAGGAAGGGGATGTCCAGGCCGATCAGTTGAGCCATAGGCGTACGAGCAAGGCGGTCCCGAGCGACTTCCATCACGCGCTCACACAGGGATTCGCAGCCTGCGACGGCAGCAGTCGCCGCGCGACCGCCTGGAACCGGAACGACCTCGGCCTCGGCTCGCTGCACGATCCTCTCCGTCTCCGCCACCCATGCCGGGTCGTAGCTGGGGTCGGAGCGTGGAATGTGAACGGGCGTGATCAGGAGGCGTCCCGGGGGCAGTGTCCGCGTGAGTACGTCGAGGAACGCGCGGTTGCTGAAGCCCGTGCCCGACGTGCAGCCGTAGTAGCCGTCATGCAGCGCGACGGCGATCTTCGGCTGAGTCGTGCCTAACGCCGGCCTGACGACTTCCCCTGTGCTGCTTTGCCGCTGGAGGGGGATCGCATCGCCGGTCGGAACGTGAATCACGCGCTGTGAACTGGGTTGATGGGCTGCCATGAGGGGACGCCTCCAGTGCGGGAGCGGTGGCTAGGGCAGGGGGAGTTGCCTGGATCGCGTGTGCGTGGTGTGGTCCATCGGAAGCTCTGTGCGACGGAGCGTGAAGAGACGATTCCACTGGGCGAGCGCGGCGAGCGGACAAACTGTCCGTAGGAATTCGACGACGGACCCTTGACGTCAACAGGGTTTGTCTGATGGCGAGTTGACGGACGCGGACGTTTTCGGGCGGTGGATTTACGTCAGCAGGGATCGATCGAGACGTACCTTGGCCATCCCCGCGGCGCTTCCGTTCCTGGGCCCGAGCTTTCACGACACGCTCCTCAGTCCTGGGCCCCGACGGTCGACCCGCTCGACTTCCAGAACACCGGACACACCGGTGGCCAGAGGAGGCGATAGATCGGTCAACTGGGTCAACTAGCAAGGGTGTTGCACGATCTTGGTGAAGCCTGGGAATGCCTGAGCGCGAGGTACGGACCGCGAGTAGGACAGTCCAGGAGTGGTACGGCATGCCGAAGGCACCCGAGAGGCGCAACGAGGTCCTGTCGGTCTGTCTGGACGAACTCGGCTGGACCCCCAAGTTGCTTGCACGCAAGCTGAACCGCGTGTTCGGGGTGGGGACCGTCGCCGAGTCCGCGCCGTACCACTGGCGGGACGCGGGGGGCGTTCCTCGTTCTCCCCTGCCGGCGATGGCGGCGTACGTCCTGTCGCAGGAAAGGGGCCGCGTCATCTCCGTCGAACAGCTCTGGCAGGGCAAAGCAGCAGATGCGCCCATGTTTATAGCCGCAGATGCGAGCCTGGGACACTCCTGGAACGTCCAAGGGCTCGGTCGCATTGTGGAGGACTGGGTGCTCGGTGGGTTGCTCGATCGACGCCGCTTTCTGGCCATCTCGGGGTCCGGACTGCTCGCTGCGGTTTCCCACTACCTGGACGGAACGGCCGGCCGCGGGGCGTTCGGCCCGAGAATCGCCGACGAAGGACATGCAGACCCGCTCGTCACCCAGGTCGAGCAGAACCTCCCCCTGCTGCAGCTTCTCGACGACGAGAACGGCGGTGCTCGTCATCTTCCCTACGTCGGAGCCCAGTTCAGAGCAGTCGGTCTCCTGCTACACGAAGGTGCTCACTCGGACACAGCCACCACGCGACTCATTCGCGCCTTGGCCGAGATCGGACAGCTCGCCGGTTGGATGGCCTTCGACTCGGCAGACCACGGTCTCGCTCAGCGGTACTTCGTCACCGCACTGCGCGCTGCTCACCAGGTCAACGACCGTGCGCTGTGCGCCCACATCCTGGCCGACATGTCCTTCCAGGCGGCTACCCGCCAGCATCCTGCCGACGCGATCGCCCTGGGCGAGGCCGCCCGTCGCGCGAGCGAGGGAGGGACCGCGGGTGTGCGTGCTTCGGTGCTCTCGCGCCTGGCCCACGGGTATGCGACGGCCGGCCGTAGCGTGGACTTCGAGCGGACAAGCGGACTGGCCCGTGAGTTGATCGAGCAGCGGTCGGATACCGAACTCGAGCCCCGGTGGATGTACTTCCTGACTCCCAACCACCTGGAGTGCCAGGCTGGATACTCGTTGATCGGCTTGGGTCGCTCTGCTCTGTACCAGGGAGGCCGCTCCGTCGGTCGGAGTTTCGTGCGCCGGGGAGAGGCACTTCTGGAGACAGGAGCGCACGGCGCAGAGAGAGGAGACCCAAGCCAACGCAGGGCGCTCTTCGAAGGGGCATGGCTCGCCCTGGGGTACAGCGCCTCAGGCGAACTGGAACGGGCCTGCGACATCGCCAGAACGGCTGCTTCCAGGCTCGCGACCGTGCGCTCGCCCCGGAGTGCCGCGCTCCTTCGGCAACTGGCTGTCGAACTGCGTCGCAAGCAGAGAAACCCACACGTCGGCACTCTCCTGCCCGAGCTCGAGGAGCAACTGGCGAAATACGCGGGTTCGGCCGCGGGGCCTCCGGATACGGTCGGAGCATGACCACAACCGGCAAGATCGTCATTGTTGGCGGAGGCGTCACGGGCCTGACGACAGGGGTGGCACTCCTCGAAGCAGGCTTGCCCGTACACCTGGTGGCAGCAGAGATTCCCGGCCCGACGTCGGTGGCCGCGGGCGCAATGTGGGGCCCTTACCTGGTTGAACCGTGGTCGAAGGTGCGTCGGTGGAGCCTTGTCTCTCTCGACGTCTTTCGAGGGCTGTCAGGCGACCCTGCGACCGGCGTTCGGATGGTCAGCGGCGTCGAAGCTGCCCGGAACGCGGTGACCGCCCCGGAGTGGAGCACTTTGCTGCCCGACTTCCGTAAGTGCTCTCCTGGCGAACTGCCGACCGGGTTCGAGGGCGGCTATCGCTTCACGGTTCCTCTCATCGACATGCCCGTCTACCTCCAGTACCTGCTGCAGCGGTTCCGGGAGGCAGGAGGCACGATGCAGCGGCAGTTCGTCAGTTCGCTCGACGAGATCGACGACGGGTCCGTGATCGTGAACTGCGCCGGGCTGGGCGCTGGCGAGCTCGCCGCGGATGACAGTGTGCGACCAATTCGCGGCGAGCACGTGGTCGTGAAGAATCCCGGCATCACGGAGTTCTTCTCCGAGGACACGGGTCTGTCGCCCGATCTCGTCTGCATTTACCCGCACGGCGAGACGGTGGTTCTCGGGGGCACAGCGATCGACGGCGAGGCGAGTCTCCGGGAGGATCCCGTCGCGGCAAGGGCGATCGTCGAGCGGTGCGCAGCAGTCGAACCTCGGCTGGCGAAGGCTCCTGTCGTCGCGTCCCGAGTCGGAGCACGGCCAACACGCTCCGCGGTGCGAGTCGAGGCAGACAGCCGCGGTGATGGAGTCCCGGTGCTCCACAACTACGGCCATGGCGGTTCCGGCGTCACGCTGTCGTGGGGCTGCGCTCAGGAGATCGTCCAGCTGGTGACTGCCACCGGTTAGGAGAGGAGCTCCGTGATCGCGGTCTCCAGCCCCTCAACGTCTTCCAGAGTCCGAAGAACGACGTCCGCGCCGGCTCGTTCGAGTTCCGCTGCTGACGTGGTACCGGATGCGATGCCGATGACGGGGACGTCGCCTCCGTCCCTGCCGGTACGTACATCTTCCAACGAGTCTCCGATGATCACTGAGTTGGAGTGGCCGAAGGAGACGCCGTACTTGGCCTGTGCTCTCTTCTGCGCGATGCCGACGAGTGAAGGGCGATGGTAGTCATCGGACGCGTACCCGCCGATCTCGGTATCCACGAACGACTCGAGGTCGAAGGCTCCGAGCTTCAACACGGCGTTTGCCTTGAGATTTCCGGTGACCACGGTCGGTACGAGATCTGCCCGGTCCCGTACCGCCCTCAGAGCAGCGACAGCTCCTGGCATGAGCTTTCCCTGTTGCCGAAGGTCTGCCGTGTGCGCAGCCAGTCGCTTCGGCAGAAGCTCGATCATGAGAGGCAGCAGCTCCGGCACCCGGCCTTCAGGAACGCCGTTGTCCATGAGCATCGCACGGATAGCCAGGGGCATCGTGACGCCCGTGCCGGGGGCCGGCAGATGCTCGACCGGGTACCCGACGATCTCTGCAAAGGTCTCGCGGTAGACCTGCCGATCGATCTCGCCGACGTACAGCAGCGTGCGGTCGATGTCCCACAGCACGAGGGACCGTTCGGCTTCAGCCACTCCTGACTCCTTGCCTTCGACAAGGGCGGCAGCGCCCTGTGGCCGCGAGAGTACGTGGTTCCACACCTGTCGATGATGTGATGCAGGCACTTGGCTACCGTCTGCAACCGAGGGGCAAACACGGGTTTCAAGCACCTGAAAGAACCACGCGGACAATCTGTCCGTAGGTAGTTCGTCGCGCACCTCTTGACCAGAGAGCGATACTCCTACTCACCCTACGCCCGCATCGTCACAATATGCCGCACTTCAGCCACCCGGTCAGAGGCCTTAGGGGGAGCCGCGGGGAATCTCCGGCCCGTTCTACAGCTTCACGCCGCGGTCGCGATGCCATCGGCACTGTTAACAGTTGGCGACCAGGGGCGCAGGCTCAGACATTATCCGTACTCTGATCCGAGTGCTTCATCGCGAAGGGACCGATCCACCGATGAGTGAAAACCTGACGCTGGGAGACCGTCTCCGTATCGCTCGCAGGACACGGAAGCTCTCTGCCGCCCAACTGGCACAGAAGGTTGCAATATCACCCAGCTACCTCCAAAAGTTGGAGTCTGGCGCGCGGAAGGCTTCGCCATCGCTGATCCTGGCGCTCGCGAAGGCACTGCACTTCGGCCCCGAAGTACTCACAGGGCAGCCGTACTACGGCGAACCCGAGGCCGAGGACGGCGTCCACGCCGTAATCCCCGAGCTGCGGCGGATCATGCTCTGCTACGACACCCCCGACGAGGCGGAGATCAGGCCGCGCTCCCTCCCCGTCCTCGCCTCCGAGGTCGACCAGGTATCCGCCCTGCGGCGAGACGCACGCTATGCCCCCATGGGGCCGCTCTTGCCGCCCATCATCACTGAGTTGACGCACCTCGCTCTCGAGGGTCGCAACGGTGATCAGACCAAGGCCTTCTGGCACCTGGCCCGCGCCTACCGCGCCGTGAACTCTCTCGCGCACAAGATGGGCCACCATGACCTGTCCAATACCGCGCTGGAGCGAGTGCGGTGGGCCGCCGACCGTTCACGTGACCCTCTGATGCAGATCACTGCCGGCTACCTGGTTGCGGGCGCCATGCTTCGCCAAGGCGCCTACTCCCCCGCGCGCCGCAAGCTCCTGGCCCTGAGGGGGGAGCTGGAGCGGCTCCAGCCCGAACGCTCCTTCACCGACGACGCTCTCGCGGTTGACGGCGCTCTCCTCCTGAAGCTCGCCGTGGTGGAGGCGCGGGAGAACAACGCGGACCGAGCCAATGCCTACCTGCAGGAATCCAAAGATGTGGCCAGGTTCGCCGGCAACCGCGATTCCCTCGCCTACGAGACCTCCTTCGGGCCGACGAACATCCGCATCCATGAAGTGCACGCGATGATCGACATGGGCGACACGGAGCAGGCCCTGGCACGGCTTGCAGAGTGGGGGCCTTCCTCTGGCGGGGAGTGGATGCCGCCTGCTGTGACCGTTGGCGAACGGTCAAGCCACCACTTCATCGATGTGGCTTCGGCGAAGCTCACCGTAGGGGACAGGACAGGAGCCTTCGCCGACCTTCAGCGGGCGCGCAAGGTGGCACCGAATCACGTCAGGTTCCATCCATCGGTCCGTGAGACGACCTCCGCCCTATTGCGTCTGGAGACGCACCCCTCCAACGAACTTTCCACGTTCGGGAGTTGGGCGGGATTTACCACGGCCTGACGATACGTCAAGGGGTTTCGCTGAGGAATCCCACGTACAGTCTGTCCGCTCACGGAGCTTGCAGAATGAAATGGTCTTCTCACAACCAGTTGTGGGGAGACCATTCGCATGATGCCCGATGCCGACCCGAGAGCATCCGCCCCTCTGCCCCGATGGATGCCCATCGGTGATGAACCCGACCTGTGTGCCACAGGCATGTGGTGGGACGCCATTCGCGCAGTCGAGGCCACCGGCCTCCGAGCGATGGAGATCCTCACCGATGCCGGCGATCCGATCGGCCCTGTAATTCTCGAGCCTGAAGGCCCGGAGCCCCGTCTCTACTTCCTCGTACCCTCGGGGACCGCTGCGGACTGGACCGAGCCTGGAACCGTTGCCCTGGGGACGAAGTGTCACGTCCTTGTTCCGCAGGCGGACAAGACTGAACCCCCCGGACTTCACTGGCACAAGCTGCCCAGCACCCCAAGGTTGCTCACCCAACCCGCGGCACTGCGAAGGGCTTTGAGCAAGGCGCGCCGAGAGCGTCAGGGGCCAGCGGAGGCAGCATCCGCGTAGGGCGGACCCGCAATCCTCGGCAGTCCATCCGTCGGCTGATTCTGGGCCCGCACGGACTCAGTCCATCAACACATCGCTCCCGTAACTCGGAGCCGCCAGAACACCCTCGCCTGGCCCGACCAGACCTCCTCACGCCCCGTTCCCGCAGTCCTTCCACGGAGCCCTCATGTCCCTCGCAGGCACCGAATTGCCCTGGAACTTACAGCTTTTGGAGCACCCACACTTCGACGGGCTCCTGCACCTTCGAAATGTGGACGTCGTGCAGGCAGGACTCGGCATTGGCCTCCGCGCGCTGGAGGAAATACGCAGGACCGAGCGGATGGTTGGCCCTGCGGCGTGCTGTCTGGCCCATCTGCGCATTCACATCCCGGTCGAGGCACACACAGCCCAGCGGTGGCAGGCTCCTCAGACGTCGTGCCGGCCCAGCACGGTGGAATGTGACCCGCCCTGGCAGCAGGGGTCTCGAAGCAACTGCTGTCGCGTATGGCTGCTGCCGCCTGAAGTTGCATACGACGTCACCGACAGCGCCGATCTCCACCATCATCTCGCCCTCGCACGATCTGCAAGGTATGCGGTCTTCTGCGGAAGCAGGGTGGCCTGATGTCGCTGAGCATCTCCGCGGTCGTACTTCTCGCCGTCATCGTCGTCGTGCTGATCCGGAGCAAGTCCTTGAAGCCGGGGCCAGCGATCGTGTGTCTCCTCCTGGGCTTCTACCTGGCCAGCTCGTCGATCGCGCCGACGATCTCGGAGGCGACGACGAGCGTGGCCCGAATGATCAGCGGGATCAAATTCTAGACAAGTCGCTGAGGCAGAAGCCCAACGCGACGCCCGTCCTGCCTCCGCGCTGCACGCGGCCCCTGTACTCCCTTCCCCCTACTGAGGACCCTTGATGAGCTCGATACCGGACGCACTCCCCACGGTCCTGGCCGTGGGTGCGACCGCCTCCACTCTCGTCGCTGCACCGCTCCTCGTCCGAGCCCGCCGCTTGGCAGTGAGTCTGCGGCGGGAACGCAACACCGCCCTCCAGCGGCAGGCGCGTCTGGAGGACCGCCGACTGGCGCTGGAAGAGGAGACCCAGCATCTGGTCCAGGACCGGCTGCCCGCCCTGGTCACTCACCTTGCTCACCGACATATCCCGATTCCCGGTCTCCTTCACCCTGCGTTCGCCGGTACGGGGATCGACGTGGCTCATCGGGGCGTCATGGACCAGTTGGCCCAGGCCGTCGCTGCTGAGCGGCAGCGTGTGGACGAGGCAGCGCAGACCGTCATGCGGGGTGCAACCACGGTCATCCAGGCTCAGAGCTACCAGATCCAGTCGAAGATCGCCGCGATGCAGCACCACTACGACAGCCCGGACATCGCGGGAGAGCTCCTTGAGCTGGATCATCTCAACGAGCAGAACTTGCGTCGTATTCAGGCGACCGGCGTGCTGTGCGGGGCGTGGCCAGGGTTGACCCGGGCGGATTCGCATCTGGGTGACGTTGTCATCGGCGCCCAGTCCCGCATCCGCGGCTACCACCGGGTCCAGGTCACCAGTCAGCTGACCAATCCGGTCGCCGTGGTGGCCCGAGCCGTTGAGCCCGTCGCGATCGCCGTGGCCGAGCTTCTCGCCAACGCCGTCCACCATTCCCACGGCTCGTTGTCCATCGACGTCAGCCTCCACCAGGTCCAGGCCGGGGTGTGTGTCGTCATCGATGACGCCGGGGTGGGCATGCACCCGGACGAGGTCGAGTTCGCCACCCGCCTGCTGACCGGGCAGCAGGCCATTCTGCTGACGACGCTCGGTGACCCACCGCGGTCCGGGTTCGCCACCATCGGCCGCTTGACGCAGAAGTACAGCTTCTCCGTATCCGTCGACAAGCCAGCACCGTATGGCGGGGTACGCGCCGTCGTGTTCATCCCCGCCCATCTGCTGACGCTGCTCGATGAGCAGGCCCATCCCATGTCAGCGATGGCGCCGCTGCCTCGTACAGCCGCTCCGGCGGCCGCCGGGACCCCGCTTCAAGCTCCACAGCCCGCAGCCGATACGGCTGACGGCGAATTGCCTCGCCGTCGCCGACGTCATCCCCAACCCACCGCTGATGCCCCCGCGGCTCCACCGGAGCCCGCGCGTACGCCGGAGGAGGCGGAGGCGACGTGGAGCGCCTTCCAGGCCGGCACTGCGTCGGGCCGCGCAGCCGTCCACCTCGACCACAGTGAAGGGACTCACCAATGACTACCGCCAAGCGCCCCGTGAGCAAGGACATGTCCTGGGTGCTGGAGCCTCTTCTCGTCCTGCCGAAGATCGTTCACGCACTCGTGCTGTCTGCCGACGGCTTGGTCCAAGGCGCCTCCCCGAGTCTTGGCCGGGAGGCCAGGGAGGGCGCTTCGGCGATGATGTCCGCTCTCCAGGGCGCGGCCCGCACGGTGGCCATCTCGCTGTCGGCTGATGCAGGCACCCAGCTGCGACAGATCGTCATCGACACGACATCGGGCTTCGTATTCGCGATGCCGGCAGGCGAGAACACCGTCCTCGCCGTGTTCGCCGAGCGGGAGGTCGACATGGGGATCGTCGCGCACCACATGCAGATCCAGGTCGCGACCCTCGGGGACAAGGTCATGACCTCACAGGCCCGGGACTCCGGCACACCGGCATGACGAGCCGACGCGGCAGCAGGCGCCTGGTGCCCGCCTACCTTGCGACAACGGGTCGAAGCCAACCGACCCGCAACACCTTGGACCGTCTGACCCTTCTCAGCGCAACCAGTTCGCAGGTGCCGGAGGGGCTGAGCCCGACGCAGCGCCGTCTGACCGAGCTTGTTCACGGTGGGGCGTTGTCGCTGGCCGAGGCCGCGGCGTACCTGGGTCTGCCGGTGAGCGTGGTCCGTGTGGTGGTGGCCGATCTCGTCGACGGCGGGCATCTCGGTGCCCGTGCCCCCATCCCCACGGCCCAGCTGCACGATTCGCAATTGTTAGGGAGGGTGCTTGATGGACTCCGCGCCATCCGTTAACGCCACGTACTTGGCAAGTGCCGAGCAGACGCTGGTGAAGATCCTGGTCGCCGGCCCTTTGGGTGTCGGTAAGACCACCATGATCGACGCGCTGTCGGAGACGGTGCCGCTGCACACCGAAGAGACGATGACGCAGGCCAGCACGTCGGTGGACGATCTGGCCGGGGCGCGGAACAAGACCACCACGACTGTCGCCATCGACTTCGGCCGCCGCACGCTGCCCGGCGATCTCGTCCTCTACTTGTTCGGTACCCCGGGCCAGCGGCGTTTCCGGCCGCTGTGGGAGGACATCGCCCACGGCGCTCTCGGTGCCCTCGTGCTCATCGACACGCGGCGCCTGGATGCCTCCTTCGAGGTCATCGACATGATCGAGGAACGGGGGCTGCCGTATGCGGTCGCGGTCAACGCGTTCGACGACGCGCCCGCGCATGCGCACGCGGTGCTGCGCGAACACCTCGATCTCGCGCCCGAGACCCCGCTGGTCACCTGCGACGCGCGCGATCGGGTTTCCTCCATCGACGCGCTCATCGCGCTCGTCTCCCACCTGGTCGCCCACTCAGCCCTGGACGCTTCATGACCTACTACACGCCCGATCCGGTGCCGCTGTACGGGCCGGACTTCACCGCCGACCCGGATGCCGTCTATGCACGGCTCCGCCGCTACGGGCATCTCGCTCCCGTCGAGATCAGCCCTGGAGTGCACGCCTACCTGGTCACCGACTACCGGGCCGCTCTCGACCTCCTCCACGACAGCGACACGTGGTCGAAGGATCCCCGTATCTGGCAGGAAACGCTGCCACCGGACTGCCCAGTCCTGCCGATGATGAAGCACCGCCCCAACGCACTGTTCAACGACGGCGACGTGCACGCCCGGTACCGGTCGGTCATCACGGACAGCTTTTCCCTCATCGAGCCCCACCACCTGCGTCAGCAGGTTGCCCAGGCCGCGGACGTGCTCATCCGCGAATTCGCCGCCGCCGGCGAGGCCGACCTGGTCACCCAGTACGCGCGCCCCCTTCCCCTGGTGCTGTTCAACGCCCTGTTCGGCATGCCCGACCACTACGGCCCGCGCCTCGTCGCTGCCCTTGCCGGCATGTTCGAGACCGCAGGCTCCGAGTCGGCGAACACCGCGGACGCGGACTTCGAGCAGTACGTCATGGAACTGATCGCGCTCAAACAGAAAGAGCGCGGGCACGACCTGACCTCGTGGATCATGGATCACCCCGCCGGGCTGAACCCGGAGGAGGTCATCCACCAGGTCGTGCTGACAATGGCTGCCGGGCACGAGCCGACGACGAACCTGATCTCCAACGCGCTCTCAAGGATGCTGTCCAACCCGGACTACTACAGCACGCTGTCCAGCGGGGCTCTCACCGCCCGCGATGCCATCAACGACGTCCTGCGCAACGAACCTCCGATGGCGAACTACAGTGCGCACTTCCCCCGCCGCAACGTCCGCTTCCACGGCACCTGGATCCAGGCCAACCAGCTCGTCCTCGTCTCCTACCACGCGGCGAACACCCAGCCCGACGGGCACCCCGAGAACACGGAGCGCACGGACGGCGGCGCACACCTCGCCTGGGCCGCTGGCCCTCACGCCTGCCCGGTCAAGCAGCCCGCACTGCTCATCGCCACGGCCGCGATCGAGCGGCTCACCAGTCACCTGTGCGACCTCGAACTCACCGTGCCCCGCCACCAGCTGACCTGGCGGGACGGATTCTCCCACCGTGCCCTGGCCCAGCTCCCCGCCCGTTTCACCCCCATCACCCGCGACCATGCAGGAGTCACCCCATGGACCAGCCCCTCCTCATCGACCCGACCGGACGCGACATCCAGGGCGAAGCCGAACGTCTCCGAGCCATCGGCCCCGCAGCCCGCGTGATGCTGCCGGGCGGCTATCCCGCCTGGGCCATCACCAGCCACCCCCTGATCAAAGACCTGCTCACCGACGACCGCGTGAGCAAGGACCCCACACGGCACTGGCCCGTCTTCCAGCGCGGCGAGATCACCCCGGATTCCTGGCTATACACATGGGTCGGCGTGGTCAACATGTTCACCGCATACGGCACGAACCACCGGCGACTGCGGAAACTGGTTGCCCCGGCGTTCACCGCCCGCCGCACCGAGGCCCTCGCCCCCCGCATCGAGCAGATCTCCACCCAGCACCTCGACATCCTCGCCGCAGCCCCGGGCGACCAGCCCGTCGACCTGCGCGCGGGGTACGCGCACCCGCTGCCGATGCAGGTCATCTGCGAGCTCTTCGGTCTCCCCGTCGAACTCCGGCCCCGCACAGCGCAGCTGATTGAGCGCATCTTCGACACCACTGTCACCCCGGAAGAATCCGCGAAGACCTGGCAGGACATCCATACCCAGCTCGGCGAGCTGATCCAGCTCAAGCGCACGCACCCCGGCGACGACATGACCAGCGTCCTTATCTCCACCCGCGACGATGACGGCGACCGCCTGAGCGAGGAGGAACTCCTCTACACCCTGCTGCTCGTCATCGCCGCCGGCTTCGAAACCACCGTCAACCTCATAGGCAACGCGGTGCACGCCCTGCTCACCCACCGCAAACAACTCCACCGCCTTCGCACGGGAGTTGCCTCCTGGAACGACGTCATCGAGGAAACCCTGCGCTGGGCGCCGAGCGTCGCCAGCCTGCCGCTGCGCTACGCCGTCGACGACATCCCCCTGCCCGACGGGCAGACGATCACCAAGGGCGAAGCCATCCTGGTCGCCTACGCCGCTGCCGGCCGTGACCTCGAGTACCACGGCCAGGACGCCGCCGACTTCGACATCACCCGGCCCACCCGGGACCATCTCGCCTTCGGCCACGGAGCACACCTCTGCGTCGGCGCTCCCCTGGCACGGCTCGAAGCCCGCATTGCCCTTCCGGCCCTCTTCGAGCGATTCCCCGACCTCACGCTCGCCGGAGCACCACAGGACCTCCAGCCCGTGGAGTCCTTTATCGCCAACGGGTTCCAGTCCCTACCCGTCCATCTGACACCGGGCAAGCAGGCCTCCTGAGCCTGCACCGCGCTACCAGCTTCATGGCCAAGCCGATTCACCCACGCGTTCCTTGAAAGGATGTCCGATCTTCGTGAGCTCACAGCCAGCCCGTCCACCGACGACTCTGCTGTCACTGACACCTGGCCAGGCGCGGATCGCCGAAAAGGTCGCGGACGGCCGCAGCACTGATCAGATCGCCTCGGATCTCGGAATCGCGATTGGCACCGTCAGCGCGCACCTGGGGCACTGCGGCCGAAAGCTCGGCGTGAGCGGCCGCGCGCCCCTGGTGCACGCCTGTTACGTCACCGAACAGATCCCGCGCCCCGACCTGGCCACGCCGCCGGGGACGTTCTCGGACGTGGAGACCTGGACGTGGCGGATGGTCGCCACCGGCGCCAGCGCGCAGGACATGGCGGAGCAGGCGACCATCACACACGACGACGCGCTGCGGCGGATCAGGTCCCTGCGCGAGTGCGTAGAGGCGCGCAACGCCCCTCACCTGGTGACGCTCGGCTGGGCCTACGCCGTGCTCGACGCATCCCTGACCGACATGACCTCAGGAGTGATTCTCCCCGTCCCGGCCCGCAGATGACGAGCTCGGGCCGCGTTGTCAGTGGCCCTTGTCAAGCTACTCCCTCACGCATGAAACCTGTCGTGATCAGCCAGTCACGCATGGTGGCTTCACTGGCTGCCTCGGCGAACGGAAAGGCGCACGGACGTGACCGACATCCCCGACAGGGTCCGCCACCTCACGGCCTCGGTGGCCGGAGATTTCCATGTCATCGCCGAGCATTCCTGGCCCGGTCCAGACCGCCCCGGGGTCTGGGAGGTACAGGGCAGCGACGGGAAGCGGTGGTTCGTCAAGCGCCATGCGGGTCCCAAAGGGCACCGCCGGGAGGTCGAGG
The DNA here is from genome assembly GCF_045207475.1 of Streptomyces sp. NBC_00885. NCBI lineage: Bacteria > Bacillati > Actinomycetota > Actinomycetes > Kitasatosporales > Streptomycetaceae > Streptomyces > Streptomyces sp. NBC_00885. The sequence continues at coordinate 3,735,133 of NZ_CP108796.1, read as the reverse complement.
CATACCAGCGGTGGACGGCCGCACTCGGCGCGGGCCGGGCCCCCACCCTCGCGGCCGCCGACGCCGAGGCACGCGCCATAGTGATCACACGCGTCGCGGGTCGCAGCGTCCGCGACCATCCGCTGGATACCCAGCAGGAGCTGGCGGCATTCCAGCAGGCCGGATATCTGCTGGCTCTCCTGAACTCCGCCCACGTGGGGACGGCTGTCGAGCCGAGCGAGCAGGAATGGGCAGCGGACGTCGAGAAAATGCTCAGCGACGCGACGCTGTACCTGCAGTCGCCTGACGTCGCGCTCTTGCGCGGCCTCACCCGGGAGCGCCCTCCCGCTGCGCCGTCGGTGGTGTCGCATGCCGACTTCCAGCCACGGAACTGGATTTGGGATGCGTCCGAACGGCTGCTGCGGCTGATCGACTTCGAGCGGACCTGCATCGAGCCCGCCGTGCGTCGTGACCTGCCCCGCCTTGAACTGCGGATCCTTCCCGCGCGCCCCAAACTCCGCGAAGCCTTCTACGACGGCCACGGCCGTCAACTCACGCCCGAAGAGCTTCACGCCTGCGCCGCGTACGGGGCCCTGGACGTGGTCAGTGCCCTGAAGTGGGGCCTTGAACATCGCGACGTGGAAACCGTGGACGCCGCCCACACCATGCTGGAGAACCTCCGCGCTCAGCGTTCCGGCCCCAGCCGCCGCTTCGGGACTCGGTGACCGCCGTGGCCGTCGCCGAGTATCCGGCTGAGGTCCTCGCCGGGAGGTATGGGCTGCCCGTCTCCGCGAAGACGCGTTCACCGGCCTCAGCTCGCCCGGGGGCCGGTGTGGATAGCCACCAAGCAGCATGACCGTGCAAGTCCTACCCGCTCTCGTGCAGCGGGCTAATCCGCACATCAATCCGAAGGAGATGCCGTGGCGCACCGCATCGTGATCGGCCTGCACCTGGTGCTCATCCGCGACGGACAGGTACTGCTCGGCTTACGCAAGAACACGTCATGGGCTGATCAAACCTGGCACCTGACAGCCGGTCACCTGGAGGAAGGCGAGTCGATCCTCGCCGGCACGGCGAGAGAGGCAAAGGAGGAACTTGGCCTCGTCATCGCCGAAGACGACCTCGACCTGATCCACACCCTGCACCACCTCGACGCCGACGACGGCAAGAGCCGCCTCCAGATGTTCTTCCGACCCAGCCGATACACGGGCGAGATCACCAACAGCGAGCCGGACAAGTGCGCAGAACTGCGCTGGTTCGACCTCGACGCACTCCCCAAGCCCGTCGTGCCGTACATCGTGACCGCACTCGACGGCATCCGGGCAGGCAAGAACCTGTCGCTGGACGGGTGGCGCCGATGACAACCACCCCGAATCCTCTCCCGGCCCCAGTATCGGCCGATAAGGAGGCGCCGGATGAGGAACTGCGGCTCGTCATCCCTGGTGACCGGCGTATCGAGGCCGCCGACGCCATCACAAGCCGCTCCATGGCCCGCCGCCTGCCCCAGCTGATCCGCCGCTCCCTCGCCCTTGGTTGGCAGGTCGACCGGACCGCCGTGATCACTCTGCTGGTCTGCCAGGTCCTGGCGGGAGTGCTGGAGGCGTTCGGGCTTCTGGCCACCACCGGCGCCATCACGCCCTTGATTGCCTCACCGCACATCAGCACGGAGCAGATCCTCAGTGCCTCACCCTCACTGGCCATCCTGATCGGTGCTGTAGGCCTGCGTGCACTTTTGGGCATCGCCAGCACCGCGTTGTCGGCACGGCTGGCTCCGCGGATCTCCCGCGAAGCCGAACTGAAGCTGCTCGACGCTGCGACGCACGCGGAACTGTCGGCGTACGACAACCCGGGATACAACGACCGCTGGGACGCCGCCGACCGCGGCGTGGAAGTCTCGCGCGACCTGCTGACGCAGTGCCAGTACATTCTCGCGGCCTCCACTTCCCTGATCGCCGCCGCGTGCGTCCTGGCCGCGGTACATCCCGTATTGGTGCCCCTGCTGATCCTGGCGGCGCTGCCGAAGGGCGTAGCCAGTGTGCGGGCAGCCCGCATCACCTACATCGCCTCCCTCGCCACTGCGAAGGACCGCCGACTGCTGGGCATGCTGCGCTGGTACCTGGTCGACAAGCAGACGGCCGACCAGGTCCGGTCCGGGACCATGGCGCCCTTCCTGCTCGGCAAATACCGCGCCACCGGGAAGCGGATCGACAAGACCACCGACCAGGCCACCTGGCGCAGCGCCAAGATTTCTCTGCTCGGCGGGGCCGCGGGAGGCTTCGCCAGCGCCGTGGTCTGGGCCGCTCTTGGCGTGCTGGTCGCCGCAGGGCAGATTTCCGTCGCCGCCCTGGGCACCGCGTTTCTCGCCCTGGGCCGAGTCGGTGCAGGACTGGACGGCATCGTCGGCTACGGTGCCCAACTCTTTCGCACCGGGATGTACTTGGACGACTGGGCCGACTTCATCGACGAAGCCGGCGGCCACCGCCTCGACCGCGGCCCGGCCATCCCCGTCGGGCCAACTGTCGTACGCGCCGAGAACATCACCTTCAGCTACCCGAGCGCCGAGCGTCCTGCCCTCGACCAGGTATCCCTCCACGTCCGCCAGGGCGAGGTTGTGGCACTAGTCGGCGAGAACGGCTCCGGCAAAACAACCCTCAGCAAGCTCCTGTCCGCTCTCTACCTGCCCGATCAGGGAACTATCTCCTGGGACGGCACCGACACGCGGGAGCTGGATGCGATCGCCGCCTGGTCGCGTGTCGCCGTCGTACCGCAGGACTACGCGTCCTGGCCCCTCTCAGCGAGAGACAACATCACCCTCGGCCAACCCACCCCGGACGCGGATGAGGCCGTGCTCGCCGCGGCGCACGCGGCAGGCGCCGACGAAGTCATCGACGACCTACGCAGCGGTCTGGACACTCTGCTTGCCAAGGAGTGGTGGGGCGGCCAGGAACTCTCCGGCGGACAGTGGCAGCGCATGGCGATCGCCCGCGCATTTCACCGCCCCGCGAGTCTGCTCGTCCTGGACGAGCCAACCGCCGCGCTCGACCCGCGGGCCGAGCACCGGATCTTCACCGGGTTGCGCCGTCTCGCCGCCGACCGTGCCGTCGTCTTGGTCACCCACCGGCTGACCAATGTCGCGATCGCCGACCGCATCGTCGTACTCGACAAGGGGCGCGTCATTCAGCACGGCACCTTCGCCGAGTTGCTGGCCGACCGAGACGGCTTGTTCCGCGAGCTGTGGGACCTGCAGAACGAGCGCACTGGACGCATCCCCGCACCTGCGGACGCCAGTGATGATGTGGCACCTAATCAGCACGCCCTGTTCTGACATTCATGAACAGCGATGAAGCGCCTCGTGATGGGCGAAGACAGCGTCGTATGGGACAGGCGGCGGCGAGAGCTTTGGGTATCCGGGTGATACGAATGTGTGTCAGGGGTGGCATGACGTTGCATGATCCGACGCAGACGGCTGCCCTAACTCCACTCCCACTGTGCCGTCCGTCCCGGGTTCTGGGGGAGTTGTCCGACAGCGGTTCTAGCGCGAGCGTTCGTCGTGTCTGGCCTGCGCCATACCTTGGATGAACTGCGTGAGGAACCCCGCGCAGCCGCCGACGAGTATTGCGGCGACGATGCCGCCGGTTGAGATGTCGGGCGAACTGACGATGACCGCGATAGCGACGCCACAGGCGACGATGATCCCCAGCGGCTTGGTGGGGATGCGGTACCACCAAGGCGTGCCTGCGCCCATGAGCGCCCCTTCCCTGTCGACGATCCGGCCGAGTGTGAGGTCAGCGTAGTCACGGCGGGACGGGTGGCTGCCGCCTACCGCGGATCGGGGCTCGCTCCGTAAGTCGACCGCATGGATGCACTCAGGGAAGTACAAGCCCTTCATCTTGCTCTCGACGTGGGCGCCTGGAAACCGACAGCCTCAGATCAGCTCCTTGCGAAACTGGTCGAGGCTGACATGAGTCTCGTCTCAGCCGAGCGCATCCGGTCGGCATTCGACGAGTTGGGAAATGCGAGTGGCCCACTGGCCGACGTGCTCGTACACGTCGAGGCGATCTTGACTGGAGCTATGTCTCCAGGTGTGAATCCGGGTCAGAGGGATGTCCGGTCAGCGACAGGCGCTCCGCTGCAGGCCGTCTATCCGCACATGCGGCCTGCGGAGATGGGTCCTCTGTAGCCGGTCGCCGCCGCTGTCCGACACGCGTTCTAGCGTCAGTTGAATGGATCACAACAACTCGCCCCGGCAGCACGTACGGATCACTGCCAGGGGAGACGAAGCCACCGTCGAGATCGACGGCGAGCGGGTAGACCCGCGCGCTGTCGGCGCTTACACCATCAGCCAGATCACGGGCGAACCCGCGCACGTCCTCCTGCACGTCACCGATCGCGGAAGCACCCAGTGGTCAGGGATGGCGCGCGTCTCCGTCGCCGACGTTCCCGACCCCGGCCCGGCCGCCGCTGCGTTCCTCGACGCCATCGACGCTGAAGCCCTGGAGCGCGCGGCGCTAGCCCGGTCCGACCTCGGCACCGGGCCGCACTCGCTGACGCAGGCGATGCTCACCCAGCTCGGAGAGTGGGCCCGTGGCGTTTGACGTGGAGGGGGCGCGGCGGGTCGTCGGCCGGATCCTGGACGACAAGCTGGAGGCGTGGCGCGACAGCGGTGGCCGTGCGGACGACTACTTGGACGAGGCGACGGGGAAGCTGGTGCCGCCAGCACCGGACGAGGTTTTGATCTGGGATGGGCTCGGCGCGGTGATGACGCTGGGGCGTCCAGCGATCACCAGGCCGCTGGGCGGAGCGGTCGCGCCCGAGCCGCCGACCACCGACTACCAGGCGGTTCTTCCGGTCCAGGCACCGGAGTTGCGGCCTGACGACGTGATCCGCGTCGCCGGTTCCGTACGGCCCGGAGGTCCGCGTGACCCGCAGCTCGTCGGCCGCCGCTTCCGGGTGTCGGACAAGGCCGTCGGCACCTACAGCGTGGTGCGCATCGTGCGGGTGCAGGTGATCGACTGATGGCCGTAGCGAACCCGCATCGGAACGCCCACCCCGACGCCACGGCGTTCCGCGACCCGATTGCGCTGGCCGCCGCGCTGGCCCGGCTGGGTCCGGCCGCGCGCGCCCGGACGCGCACGATCACCCGGCACCACGCGATGCTGCTGCGCGTCCGTATCCAGCGCAATGCCTCCGGAAGGCCGGGGCCGCGGGTGATCACTGGCCAGTACCGGGCCTCCTGGGATGTGCGCATGAGCACCGGCAGCGGGCAGGTGACGGCGGAGGTGTACTCCGATGCCCCGCAGGCGAGGAGGCTGGAGTACGGGTTTGTCGGCGTGGACTCCCTCGGCCGCCACTACCGGCAGCCGCCGTTCCCCCACGTTGAGCCCGCGTTTCGGCAGACGCAGCCCGGCTTCATCCAGGCTCTGGCCGACGGAGTCCTGCCGTGACGGGTGCACGTCTGCCCGTGACCCGGGCGCTCGCCGTGCTCATCGCGAAGGCGACCGGGCGGCCGTGCGGCATCGGTGAACTGCCCTGCGTCCGGGCCCGGTCTGGGGAGGGGGAGCCCGCCTCCGTCCCGTACACGATCCTGGACTCGCTGCCGGGAGAGTTCAGCGGCCCGCCTCTGTGGGACTGGCATGCGGACGCTGCCTGGTCCTACCAGGTGACCTCGGTCGGTGAGAGGGACGACCAGGTGCAGTGGCTCGCCGACCGCGTGCGTTACGGCGTCGTCGGCCGCACCGATGACGAATGGGCGCATGACCTGCATGTTCCACAAGCCCGTGTGATCGACCGGGAGTTGGATCACGACAGCGGAGGGGAGCCTTCTGTGTCGGCGGCAGGCGCTATCGTGTCGTACGTGCAGAGGTTCACGATCACCGTGACTCCTGCCTGAAGGATCGTTTCCTCACCGCGGAGGTCCGCGCGGACGCCAGGCCCCGGCCAGGCGAACCCCCTTTGGAATTCAAGGGGCAGGGCCTCGCACGGGACGCTGCCCCGGAAGTGGGAGCGGACCTGTGTCCCTGAAGAAGCCTGCCACCCAGACCCGTTTTCTCCGGCGCGGTATCTCCAAGATCTACTGGCTCACGTCGATCACCGACCCGAAGTGGCCGAGCCGCAAGGAAATCTCCGAGCCTAACCGGTTCGACCTGACCAACGCCGTCTCGGACATCGAGGGCTGGGCGCTGGAAAACGATCCCATCGAGACCCCCGACATGGGCTCGACGTTCAACTCCTCGATCCCGGGCAACGACAAGGCGGAGAACTCCAGCCTTACCTTCTATGAGGACCGGCACTCCGACGCGATCGAGCAGCGCCTGCGCAAGGGGGCCAAGGGCTGGGTGGTCCTGCTCAGGAAGGGGGACATCCCCGGATCCCGCTCGGTCGATGTGTTCCCCGTGCAGGTGGCCACTCGCGCCGCGACGTACTCGACCGGCAACGAGGCGGCCAAGTTCAAGGTCGACTTCACCATCATCGACGAGCCGTCGCTGGACGCCGTGGTGCCCGAGGCAATCCACACTCTCCCGAAGCCGTCAGAGGACTGCGACGACGAGCACGACCACGGTCACCACGACCACGACGAGGACCACGTTGACGTCACCGTCGTGAGCGCGACGAAGACCAAGACCACGGTCCATGAGCACGGCGAGGACTGACGTGTCGCGCCCCGCACCGGCTAAGCGCCCGTCCGCTCCCCGCGCTGAAGCGCCGGCGGAGGGGGCGTGGGCGGCCAAGATGGACCGCCTGCGTCGTCGTACCCGGCCGCAGAAAAGTCTCCGCGTATGCGATGACGATCAGCTCAGAGAGCAGGTCGAGAGCGCCGAACAGGACGCCCAGCGCGCCCGGTTCATCGCCGAGGCCACGCCGGACGACGAGCCGGCGGCCCAGCGCGCCGCAGATGCGCAAGCGGCCTTCGAGACCGCGAGCGCCGCCCTGGACGACGCCTCGGACTTCCTCACGTTCCTGGCGCTGCCGCGCCCGGTCCTGGAAGAGCTGATCGCCGCGCACCCGCCGACCGAGAAACAGGAGGAAGAGGGGGCGGTGTTCAACCCGGACACCTTCCCGGCCGCGCTGATCGCGGCGGCGTCCTTCGACGGCATGAGCCAGGACGAGGCATCTGAGCTGCTAGCCACCTGGTCGGCGCCAGACGCCAACCTCCTGTGGGAAGCGGCCTGGCAGGTCCAGCAGGAAAGCCGGGTCGACCTGGGAAAAGGCTGAGCCGCGACCCGCACCTGCGGGCCGAGCTGGAGCTGTGCGAGAAGTACCGCATCCCGCACTCCCAGCTCCTCGGCGGCGACGGCCGGTGGACGGAGCTGGACCGGGCGAAAGCCCTGGCCTGGGCGGAGTGGCAGCGAGCGGTGTGCCCCGAGTGCCACACCCGGCTGGAGGAGTGGGACCGGGACCGGCACGCCTACGTCACCGACACCCTGCGCTGCCCCGGCTGCGAGCTGATCGAGCAAGAGCGCGACCACGTCCCCGGAGACCGCTCCGGCTACGGCGTGAAGATCCAGCTCCTTCCCCGCCACCAGCACCGCGACCACACCTGATCCAACCCGCACGACGTACGTAAGGAGCACGGCGGTGGCCGGGTTCACCCTGACCGTGGCGATGCGCGCCGAGGTCCGCGACCTGATCGCGGGAACCCGCGCTGCCTCCGGTCAGATGCGCACCCTGGCCGACCGCACCGACGCCGCCAACCGCTCCCTCGCCCGCCTCGACACCAACGGCGCCCGCCTCGTTTCCCAGTTCGCCGCGCTCAACCGCTCCACCCGCTCCGCCGTCGGCGACCTGAACCGGATCTCTGCTCGCGCCGCAGCCGCACGCGCCAGTCTGCGCGCGGCCGGTGACGACGGCGCCCGCTCCATGTCCCGGCTCCAACGCGCCACGGCCGGCGCGGGCAGGCGCGGCATCTCCGCCACCAACATGCTCGCGGGCGGCAGCCTGCTACTGGGCGCGGGCGAGATGATCCAGGAAGGCAACCGCTACCAGAAGCAGATGAACCTGTTCCGGGCGGTCACCTCGGCCACCGCCGGACAGATGAAGCGCGCCGCGGCTGTCGCCCAAGAACTCGGCAACGACCTATCCCTTCCGGGCTCGACCGCGGCCGACGCGGCCGAGGGCATGGTCGAGCTCAGCAAGGCGGGCTTCCGCGCGGACCAGTCCATCGACGCCGTACGTGCCTCACTCCAGCTCTCCGCAGCCGCCGACGTCAACGCCGCAACGTCCGCGAAGTACTTGGGCGACATCATGGACCAATTCGGTCTCGGTGCTGATCAGGCTTCGCGGGCCTCGGACACGCTGGCCGCCACCGCCAACAACGCCTCCGGCTCGATCACCGACATCTACTACTCGATGCGGTACGCCGGACCGGTCGCGAACGCGCTCGGCGTCTCGCTGCAGGACACCGCCGCCGCGGTCGGCATGCTCGGCAAGAGCGGCATCCTCGGGCAGACGGCGGGCACATCGCTCAGGGGAATCTTCGCGAACCTGGCCGCGCCGACGCCGCAGATGCGGGGCGCGCTCAAGGACCTGGGGATCGACGCCTGGACCGCCCAGGGGCAGTTCCGGGGCCTTCGCGTGGTGATCGACGGCCTGTCGAAGGCCGAGCACAAGCTGTCCCAGAAGGACTTCGCCGCAGGCGTCACCCGGGCGTTCGGCAAGCCTGCGCTGTCCGGGGCGGCGGCGCTGGCGCATCAGGGGACCGAGTCGTTCGACGCCCTGTCGGTCGCGGTGCGCCAGACCGGGGCCGCCGCGTCCATCACCGCCTCGCGCGGTCAGGGCCTGACCGGTGCGATGACGCAGCTGCGCACCCAGGCCAAGCAGACCGGCTTGGCGCTGTACGAGGGCATGGCCCCCGGCCTGGAGTACGTGACCCGGCTGCTGACGCGCGGAATGGCTGGGGCCACGCCGTACCTGACCACTGCGCTGGAGTACGGCCGCAACCTCGCGATCCTGTATGGGCCGGAGCTGAAGGCGAAAGCGGGCTCCGGACTCGGCGGCCTGATAGATGAGGCCCGCGCGCTGCTGGGACCGCTCAAGGAGCTGGGCGAGCACACCCTCGCCACGGGCCTGAACCTGCTGATCAACGCCGCCCGCACGCTGGGCGACGTCCTGCGGAACGCTGCCGACGGTGCGGAGCCCATCGTGTCCGCGCTCTCGGGCCTGGGCGAGGAAGGCGGCGCTGCCGCCGGCACGCTCGACATCATCGCCACCGTCGCGAACGTGGCCATGGACGCCGTGTCGGGCCTGTCCGCAGTCCTCGTCCCGATCGGGCACGTCGTCGGCGGACTGGTCAACGCCTTCGGCGCACTGCCCGCCCCGATCCAGTCGGCGGCCCTGGCCATGCTGCTGTTCCGCCGCGCGCAGCCGGGCCTGACCAGCCTGGCCAACACGGTCACCGGCCCCGTGCGTACCGGCTTCCAGTCCTTCGCACAGCAGATGCGCGTACAGCAGACGCTCGCCGCTTCCTCAGGTGTGGCCCTTAACCGGTACGGCGCAGCGTGGGCCGCCGTGCAGGCGCGGGTGGGGTTCCTCGGCAACATGACCTCCGCGTTCCGCAGTGCGAACGGCGCGGGCGTGACGTTCATGGGCACGATGAACGGCGTTACCCGCGCGGCTGGTTCGGGCCTGCGCTCGGCCATGTCCGGCATCTCCGGCGCATTGGGCGGGCCCTTCGGTATCGCCATGGCCGGTGTCTCCGTCGGCCTGGGACTGCTCGCCGCCCGGCAGCAGCGCGCGGCGCAGGCGGCGGCCGAGCACCAGTCCCGCATCTCCTCCCTGACCTCCGCGCTGCGGGAGTCGGGCGGGCAGATCAACGGAGATGTGCGTGGGCAGGCCGCCCAGGTTCTGCTGGATACGAAGGTCTCACAGGGGCAGTTGACCAAGGTCATGGAGCAGGCCGGGGTGCCGATCTCCTCGCTGACGGACGCCTACCTCGGCCAGGGCACGTCCCTGGACGCGCTGCAAAAGAAGCTCCAGGCCACCGCCGACAGCCACAAGGAGTACAAGGACAAGGCGGCAGGCAAGGTCCAAACCCTGGAGTACACGGACGTCGGCCAGCAGTACAAGGACGCCGCCGACGCCCTGGGCAGCGTCAAGGGCGAGATGTCCGAGTCGATCAAGAACGCCAAGGAGCTGGCGAAGGCGACACGCGGCGCCGGCGACGGCACCTCGGCGTACGACCGGCTCAAGTCCGCGGTCGGCGGTCTCGCGGATGAGACCGCCGACGCCGACACCCGCACCCGCTCCCTCAAGAGCGCCCTCGACCTGCTGTCGGGCGGCCAGATCTCCCTCCAGGCTGCGAAGGCGAAGGTCAACTCGGCTGTCCTGGACCTGAAGGAGGGCGGCAAGAACGTCAACCAGAAGGAGGGCTACGGCGGCAGGCAGATGGTCAATCAGGACAAGACCCTCAACACCACGACCAGGAACGGCCAGCAGCTCTACACCCAGCTCACCGCCCTGTCGGACGCGGCGGCCGACGCCTCGGTGGCCACCTACACCCTGGCGCAGAGCAACGGCGAAGCACTGCCCGAGGCACTGGCGAAGGCCCGCGGGGAAATGAGCCGGGCGCGCGCTGAGGCCATCAAGGCCGCGCGCAGCTACGGGCTGACCAAGGCCCAGGCCGAGGGCGTCGCCGACAGCCTCGGCCTGCTGCCCTCCAAGGTGTCCCTGCTGCTCCAGACCAAGGGCATGGACAGCACGCTCGCGAACCTGATCGCGGTGCAGGCTGAGTTCCACCGGCTGCCGAAGCAGAGGACCATCAAGGTCGACTCGCTGAGCGACGGCGCGCAGAAGAAGCTGCGCAGCCTCGGCTTCACCGTCAAGACGGTGCCGGGCACTCGGCAGATCAAGATCACCGCGCCGACCGCCGGGGCGAAGAAGAACCTGGACGGGCTGATCGACAAGCTCGGCCGGACGCCGAACTCGAAGAACGTGCGGGTGTCGGCGCCGACCGGGGCCGCGATCAAGAGCCTGGAGGCGGTGCAGGCGAAGATCCGGGCCACGCCGGGTGCGAAGTCCGTCACGGTCCGCGCCCCAACCGGGCAGGCCCGCAAGGAGCTGGAGGCGCTCGGCTTCCGGATCGAGAAGGTGCCCGGCTCCAAGAACGTCAAGGTCACCGTCCCTACGGGCGGCGCGCGCAAGGCGGCCGACGACATTCAGGGCCGCATCAACGCGCTGCGCGGCAGGACGATCCCGATCTTCACCTCACTGATCCGCAAGCCCTCGTCGCATGACAAGGACGCCAACGGCATCCCCGACATGATCCAGAACCCCAACTACAAGGGGTTCAACCAGGCCAACGGCGGAGTGGTCGAGTACTACGCCAACGGCGGTGTCCGGCAAGAAGCGGCCGGTCCGCGCCGCCGCGAGCAGCACGTTGCGCAGATCGCTCCGGCCGGATCGTGGCGCATATGGGGTGAGCCAGAGACTCAGGGCGAGGCATATGTGCCTCTGTCGCCCGCAAAGCGCGTACGTAGCAAGGCGGTTGTGGAGGACGTCGTCGGCCGCTTCGGCGGCAAAGTCCAGTGGTTCGCCAACGGCGGGGTCACCCGCCGCACCGGCCGCGACTACGGGCCGGTGGTGGCCGGCTCGTTCAAGCGCGCCAAGGGCGCGGCAGCCATGGCCGACGTCGTGCGCCGCTTCGACATCCGTACCGGCACGGACGGCGCGCGCGGCCGCGTGGTCGACGCCCACGCAGGCGGACGCGTCCAGGTCGTCGTCGTCCGCGAACAGCAGCCGCTGATCGGCACCATGCCCGTCACCGTCAGCGACAGCTCAGCAACCCCCGAGCAGATCGGCACCGAAATGATGCGCAACCTGCGCAACGCCCAACGCGGCGGGAGAGTCGGATGAGCACACCCACCCAGCAGACCACCCCGATCGACCTTGCCCCGTGGCAGTTCGAATTCGGGGGCGTCGTCCTCGGCAACGGCACCCGCATCCCGATCGGCAACATCGAAGGACTCGGCTCGCCCGCCGTACGCCCCCAGGACGTCGACAACCCGACCGGCGACGGCACGCATCCCGGCCAGGACTTCTACGGTCCGCGCACCGTACGCATCGAGGCCGGCATCAAAACGCCGGGCGACCCGACCGCAGCGGCCGACCTCCTCGCCCGCCTGGAGCTGGCCGTCGATGACCCGGCCGCCCGAACCCGCCCCGAAGGGCGGGCCGTTCTGCGCGGCCGCTGGCCCGGACACGGCATCCGCCGCCTGCACGGGCGGCTGCGCCGCATGGAAGCCACCAGCACCGCGAACGCGGTCAACGGGTGGATTCCCCTGGACATCGAGTTCGCCGCCCTCGACCCGCGCTGGCACGCCGACGAACTCTCACATCTGCCGCTCACGCTCGACCAGGCTGCCGAGCACAAGGCCGACGACCGGAACGTCACCGCACCGCTGTGCGCACCCGCCGACTGCGGCACCGCCGACCCGGCCCACCGGCCCGGCTGGATCACCAACCACGGCAACGTCTCGGCCTGGCCCAGCATCCGCGTCCACGGACCGGTCACCAACCCGCGCATCTGGAACACCGTCACCGGCCGCGTCCTCGAACTCGATCTCTCGCTGCGCGCCGGGGAGTGGGTGGACATGGAGACCCGGCCCGGCACCTGCTGGGCCCTGCGCAACGGCGTCACCAACGTCGCAAACGACCTCACCCCCGAGTCGCGCCTCGACCTGTTCGCCATCCCGCCCGGCAGGTCGGAGATCGGCTGGAGCGCGGAGGACCCCACCGTCACCTGCCGACTCGACGTGTCGTGGCGGTCGGCGTACACCGCCCTGTGAATGGAGCAGCAGTGACACTTGTCCAGCCCCCGATGATGGTGCACGGCGGCAACCACCCAGCCCGCGCGATGCGCCTGATGATCCGCGACCTGGCGCGCGGCCGACAGGGCATCGCCGAAGCCGGGGACTTGAAAGTCCAGCCGCTGGAGGCACCCGGGCCCGGCGTCCGCGTCGGCGACGGCTCGGCCCTCATCCACGGCGCGGGACCCTGGCAGGGCGCCTATACCCAGAGCAACATCGGTGACGCCGTGGTGGACGTGCCACCGACCGGGCCGTTCGCCCGTACCGACCTGCTCGTGCTGCGGATCGAAGATCCCGAGTTCGAGGGCGAGCGGGATCCACGCACCCAGGACATCGGCTACTTCCACCTCATCCAGAACATCGGCAACGAGGAGACTCCTGCGCCGCGCGGCATGACCGCCATCCCGCTGGCGCGGATCACCTTGCCCCGTAACACCGCGGCCGTCACCGCGGAGATGATCAGGGACCTGCGGCGGATCGCCAATCCGCGCACCGAGCGGACCCTGCGCACCGTGCACCCCAAGGACACCGAGAAGGTCGCCGGCAAGCACGGCCACTGGGCGGCCTGGCCCAAGGACGCGGCCTGGGACGTGGACGTGCCGGCCTGGGCTACGAAGGCCACCGTCGTGATCACGCTGTCGGGTCTGCGCGCGGAGGCGGGCAGCATTTACGCCGAGCTGCGCATGCGCCTGGGTGAGCGCAACGCCAAGCCCACCGTCGTCGACGACGACGGCACAACCACGCGCCGCACCACGGTCATGCTCGCCGACACCTTCGCCGTCCCGGCCGGCTACCGCGGCACCCGCCAGCACCTGGCCGTGCAGATCAACCAGATCGACAAGTACGGCGACGGTGACCTGTCCGTCGCCAAGGGCACCACGGTCACCGCCGACATCGAGTTCACGGAAAGCCCGGTGTGACGATGCCCAACTACCGCTACATCGTCGCCCGCGCCGCGTCCGGCGAGATCCTGCACTGGAACCTGCCGCTGAGCGAAGTGGAGTTCGGGCCCGAGATTTCCGGACCCGGCTCGCTCAGCGCCACCCTGAGCCCGACCTTCGCCCGCTCCCTGAACGACATGCTCGACGCCGGAAACGCCGTGATCCTGGCCGAGCGGGACTCCAAACTCCTGTGGGGCGGACTCATATGGCGAGCCGAACCGCAAGGGCCGAAGCTGCCCATCGAAGCGTCCGGGTTCACCAGCTACCTGCACCGCCGCTTCGACCTGCACGGCAACCTCGGCGGGCGCGGCCCCTATATCGAGGCGGACCCGTGCGAGGTGATCCGCGATGTGTGGGCCTACGCCCAACAGCAGCCGGACGGCGACCTCGAGGTCGTCGTGGACGACACCAAGTCGACGGCGAAGACCGGCACGGCGAAGGACCCGTACGACATCCCCCGCTGGGATGCCCGCAACTTGGGCGAGATCGTGGACGAGATGGCCGACATCGATGACGGCCTGGAGTGGTCCGAGACCGTGGCCTGGCGCGGACGACGCGCCGAGCGTCGCATCATCCTCGGCGCTCCGAAGCTCGGCCGGCGTCGCGAGGACCTGACGTTCACCACCGGCGCCAACGTCGTCGGCGAACCCCAGGTGATCAAGGACGCCGACGAGTACGCCCAGTGGGTCGTCGGCCTCGGCGCGGGCGAGGGCAAGAAGCGCAAGGTCGTCATCGACGGCGTCCGCAACCAGTGCCTGCGCCTGGAACACAAGCTGGAGACCAGCGAGAAGGACGAGGCCAAGCTCAAGCAGCGCACCCGGCGCGAACGCCTGGCTCGGCAGATCCTGCCGACGCTCACCGAGCTGGAGATCGTCGACCACCCGGCCGCGCCGATCTCCTCGCTGCGCATCGGCGATGACGTGCGTATCCGGTTGCACGAGCCGCACACCGAGTACGACGGATGGAACCGCATCACCGGCTGGACCGTACGACCCGGCCAGGGCGAGACCCCCGAGCGCGTGACGCTGAAGCTGGAACGCACCGTGAAGCCCACCGACGGCGCGGATGAGGCGGAGGAGAAGTAGATGCCGGACACAATCGCTACCCTCGCGCGCCGCCTGGCCCGGCTGGAGCGGCGGGTGACCACCCTGGAACGGGCCCGGCGCGCATCGTACCCGCCGTGGCGCGACCTGCCGCTGACCGGCGACACCGCAGTTCCGGACTCCGTGCAGCCGCCGCAGATGCGCGCCAACCTGTGGGACACGCTGGAGTTCAGCGGCCGGATCGGCCTGCCGAGCGGCCGGGCGGTGGACGAGGCAGTCGTCGCTCTCCTGCCGGACGGCTACTGGCCAGCCGTGCCCCGCACCGTCCCGGTGGCCTCCGATGCGAACCGCCGTCTCCATCTCGACATCAGCCCCGAGGGGAGGATGACCCTGCGGGTGCAGGACGGCGGCAACGTGAAAGCCACCTGGCTCAGCCTCGATAGCGCCTCGTGCCGCATCGACGGCGACGACGAGTAAGCGCCCACCAGCAGCGACGACGCCGCTCGCTGTGTCAGCTGCTGGGTACCATGACGACCGGGTGACCCTCCACCCAACGCTTCGCAGCAACTCCCCGAGGGACCGGCCCAGACCCATGGGTCCGGCCGACCGCCATACGGCGCAGGGGAGAAAGGCGAAGCGAGCGTGGCAACCCCTTTGAGCGCGGACAAGTTCCTGTCCGTGCTGAAGCACGCGGGCCTCGGTGTCGTCGAGCACGGCAAATGGCGCACCCACAACCGCAACACCCACGGCAACTGGGGCCCCATGAGCGGGGTCATGATCCATCACACTGGCCCCTACTCGTCCGAGGCCGACATGGTGGAGTTGTGCCGCGTCGGCTACCAGGAACTTCCCGGCCCGCTGTGCCACGGGGTGATCGACCGGTCCGGAGCGGTGCACCTGGTCGGCTACGGCCGAGCGAACCATGCGGGCATGGGCGATACGGACGTGCTACTCGCTGTCATCGCGGAGAAGGAGAAGCTCCCGCGCGACAACGAGGAAGACACGGACGGCAACCGGCATTTCTATGGCTTCGAGTGCATCAACTCCGGCAACGGGAAGCAGCCCTGGCCCGCGGCGCAGCTGGACGCGATGGCCCGCGCCGCGGCCGCGATCTGCCGTGCCCACGGATGGAACGAGCACAGCGTCATCGGGCACAAGGAGTGGAAGCCGTCCAAGCCTGACCCCGCCGGCATCGACATGGACGACTTCCGTGCCCGTGTCGCCGCCCATCTCAAGGACGAGGGCAAGCCACCCAGCAAGCCGAAGCCCAAGCCGGACCCGAAGCCCAAGCCCGATCCGAAGCCGAAGCCGAAGCCGAAGCCGAAGTATGCCGCCTACCCGGGCAAGGATTTCTTCCGCGACGGCCGTTCCTCGCCGGTAATCGCGGCCATGGCGAAGCGGCTGATCGCCGAGGGCTGCGATTCCTACGACACCCGGCCGGGCCCGGTCTGGAACGACGCGCACCGCCGCACGTACGCGGCCTGGCAGATCGAGTGCGGCCATCACGGCGCTGCCGCCGACGGCATCCCAGGCCCAGAGACCTGGGCCAAGCTGCGCGTCCCGCATCCGGCCGGCGCTGCCGAACCGACACCCGACCAGCACGAGCAGGAGAAGCCCGACCCCATGCCGCAGGCCCTCGCCGACGTCGCCGAGCGCACGATCGCCACCTACCTCCAGTCCGTGCTGGGCCTGATGGCCGCCTCGGGAACCACCGACATGGTGTCGCTGTCGGCGTGGCAGGCAGCCGCCGTCTCCGCGATACCCGCGGCCCTGTCGGCGCTGAAGTCCACCCTGGGCACGGTCCTGGGACGGCCCGGCACCGCGTCCTGGCTGCCGCTCAAGCGCGACCCAGCCACCCCCGCCCGCTGACCTGCGACACGAGAGAAGGAGAAATCCCGTGCCGGAGGGAGAGGTCGCACTGGCCCTCGCCGAGCTGCGCAGCGCGCTTGAAGTCGGCCTGGCCAAGATCGACGGGCAGCTCGCGCTGCTGGTGCAGCGATCCGACCAGACCGACAAGGCCGTCGACGACTTGGAGCAGAGGGTGACGTCCCTGGAGAAAGGGCGGTGGCCGCTGCCGACCATCGCCGTCCTTGCCAGCATCACGGCGGTGGGGCTCACGCTGTACGAGGCGCTGAGGGGCTGAGGGGCTGAGCCGAACGTTCTCCAGCGATTGGGGTGCTGCCCGACCTCAGCCGTGGTGTGGAGCACACCATCACTGATCTGGCGCTGGGGGCCCGATGGGCACGACAGCCCGGCGCCCTGAGGACGGAGAACTGGCGGCGCTGCTCGCGCCCCACAGACGCCGCTGGCCTACCGGCGCGTGTCCGAGTCAGACGTGCGCATTCGTGAGGCGCTGGTGTTGTAAACCCCGAAGTCGTTCTCGGCCGCCGAGCGGTAACTCTTCCCTCGGGAGACCAAGGGGACGGGAGCTTCGAGATGGAACTGTCCGAGGGCGGTGTGCCCAATTCGCGGAGCTGATCGGGTGCCGGACCGAGGGCCCGAACCTGCGCAGAACCCCTGGCGCCCCAACTTGTATGGGTTCAAAACGAATCTCAACAGGCTACCCGCCATGGGAAGGATCACGCCACTTGACGCTCAACCGCGTTGCGCGTGCAACGTGTTGTTCGATAGACATTGATGCTGCACGACGGCACGTATGGGGTGCAGGTGCACACAGCACCGCGTCAAGCGCCACTGTGCACGCGACTATTCGGGGGTGGGCGCATGAAGTTCGACATGGGCAGTACGACACTGTCCGACCTTGGCAACAGCACGGTGGGGTCTACCACTGACCTGGGCACGCTGATCCGGTTGCTGATCGCGGCCGCCGATCCGCTGGAGGGGAAGTTCAACGGGGCCGGCAAGGCCGCGTTCGACTCCTTCAAGGTGCGTGCGGATGAGATCACGAATGCGCTGAACGGCTCGCTGAACTCGATCCTGGGCGGGCAGTCCGGGATGGACACTGCGTTCGGCACTGGTGATCAGGAGCAGGAGTCCAACGCCCACCAGAGCATGGCCGGGGCCAACTTCGATGCGGCCCGGTTCTCCGGGCGATAGAGACGGGGGAATCGCGATGGGGCAGAACCAGGACCGGCGCAGTTATGACACGGGTGCCTCGGTGGAGGTGCAGGGCGGACTGCAGGGAATCATCGGCCAGCTTGAGCGGGTGCTGGCCGACCGGGACCGTGCGGTGAAGGCCGCGATGACCGAGTTCACCGCCGACGGGGTCTCCGACGAGTACCACGGTAAGGAAATCCGCTGGAACAAGGCGGCGGCCGAGGTGCGCGAGATCATCCGGCTGGTGCGCAGCACGCTGGAGCAGAACGACGGGACCGCACAGTCCACGCTCGCCAGGGCCAAGGCAGCGGTCGACGCCATCGGTTAAGAGACGCGGTAGCGCGGCGGTGGCGGGTGCTCGGGGGATAGCAGGGGGATGAGTATGCAGGGGTGGGACATCACTCCGTCCGGAGTGCAGTCGGTGACTTCGCTGGTCGGGGACGCGATGGACGACGTTGCCAAGAGCGTCAAGTCGTACGGGACGCATGTGCAGAGCGCGGCGAGCTCGGCCGGGACGATCAGCGGGATGTACTGCGGCACGGCGCCGACCGGGCCGATCGGGGTGGCTCTGGCGCTGTTCGTAGAGAAGACCGCGACGGATGTGCTGTTCCTCGGCGCGCGCGCGGCCAAGTCCGTGAACGGCGCGCGTGAGGCCACCGCGTACTACGTCGCCGGGGATCTCGACATAGCAGCGACCGTCGCGCACAACGCCCTTGCCGCGCCGGTAGTCAAGCTGCCGAAGCCGGACGGCTCGCAGGGTGGCAAGAAGTGAAGATGATCGAACCGTCGGGCATTCCTCAGTTCGTCGGAAACCTCGACCAGTTGGAGAAGGACGTCTCCGGGCTGCGCAGTGATGCCATCGGCATCCGCAACGGCGGGAAGGACGTGCACTCCCGATTCCAGGCGCTGGGAGGCGTCTACCAGGCGCCCGAGGCCGAGCAACTGTTCGCGACCACCCGGCCGGTGATGGACAGGGCCGAGCTCTTCGCCCAGCATCTGGAGACGGTGGCGGATGCGCTGGACGCGTTCTCCATAGAGGCCCGCCCGCTTGCCAAGAAACTGGCCCAGCTCAAAGTCGACGCCTTCGCGTTCCTCGACAGCGTCGAGGGTGACGACGAGTGGACGTACGACGAAGACAAGATCGACCGTCACCATGGGCTCCTCGACGGCGTGAGCGCCGCGCGGGCCGCCTTCCAGGAGGCCGAGAACAGAGCCGCCAGTAAGATCTCGGCGATCGTCGGCGGCCCGAAGTTCGTCTTCGACGACGGCAGCCATACCGTCAACGACAAGACGGTGATGTACGGCAATGACCTCGAGACCCTCAAGAGTGCCGAGGAACTGCCCTGGGGAGCCCCCGTCTCCGAGTCCCACCACGCGTGGGAAGTCGGCTACTGGGCCAAGAGCTATGTGTGGGACGGGCTCATCGTCGACAACATCTGGGGCGGCATCAAGGGGCTGGGAACCCTCGTTGGCATCGGCGACGAGGACACCAGTGACGCCTGGAGCCATCTCGGGGACGTAGTCGGCGGCATCGGCCAGTACACCGCCACGCCTTACAACTGGCTCATGGACCAGGCCTTTGGCGAGGAGCCCAAGGACCCGGATGTAGAGCGGCAGAAGCAGGCCACCCGGGACTTCGGCAAGGCCCTGGTCGGCTGGGACATGTGGGACGAGAACCCCGCACGCGCCGCCGCGACCGTCACCTTCACCGTCCTCACCCTCGGCAGCGGGGCCCTCGCTACCGGCGCCAAGGCGGGCAGTGGCGGCGCGCTCGCCAAGACCGCCGGCACCGCGGCCAAGGTCGGCACCTGGATCGATCCGCTCTCGGCCGGTCTCAAGGTCACCGGGAAAGCGATCGGCTCCCTGCCCAGGCTCTCCGAGGTGACGGCCGGGATCCGCCACACTTTCGACACCACGGCAACCTCGAAGCGCCTGCACAGCGTTATCGAACTCGACGACGGCTCCAAAGTCCTCATCAAGGACGGCAAGTTCATTCCCGTCGACGCCAACGGGAAGATCAGCACCACCATTCCGCACCAGGAGACGCCCGCCGGTACACACGCCACACCGGAGGAAGTCCCCGCACCACGGGATCTCGCCGCGGTCGGCGCACACACCCATGCACCCGAAGCCAGCGGGCATGCGGGAGGGCAGCATCTACCACCGCAGGCCAGCCACGACGCCCTGGGCCGGGACGGTAGTAACGCCCCCCGAGGCCAGCGAGATGGTGGATCTGGCACCGGCGCGCTTCCCGGCCGGGCCGGCTTTTCGCCCAGCACTGGAGCGCACGGTGACTACAACGGCCCAAGCAGGTGGAACGGTGCCAGCCCACAGGACATCATGCGGCACCAGGTCCTCCGGGCGAACAATGAGGCCGGGTACTTCGAGAAGTACTACAGGTCCGGACGGTCCAGCGGCTACCGGAAGTTCAATGACATCCCGGATGAGAGTGGTCTCGTGCCGCCTCAACTGATCCCGGACCCGCACAACCCAGGCCGCATGATATCCAAGGATGACGCCCCGCCGCCCATCCCGGAGAAGTACATCGACGGGGGTGATGTGACGCGTACCCCGAAGACGGTGTCCAGTCCTGAAGCCCTCCACACGCTCAACGACGCGGCTCAGACGCGTCACACCTCGGTCACCGCCGACAATCTGGCGCACGGCCCGCTCAATGATGCCAAGGACGCACTCAAAGCACACGAAACTCAGGCGAACGTTGATGCTTTGAAGGCGGCGAAGGCCGAGCACGCACCACTGCACGAAAGGATGACGAAGGACACGGAGGCCTATGGCGAAGCCATCGCCAGGCATCACGTGATCCCCGAGCACTATCGGGGTGCCAAGTGGGAAGACCTGGACGGCCCTGCGAACGGCAACGACCAGTTCGACCAAGTCTGGAAGCGAGAAGACGGCAGTTTCGTCGTAGTCGAAGCGAAGAGCAGCGTCAAAACAGATCTCGGTCAGCGAAATCTTCCGAGTGGATTCAGTGCTCGCCAGGGGTCCCGAGAATATTTCGAGGACATTCTGCGCGAGATGAGAAAACGAGGGCGTACCAATTTGAATGAGCGGAGGCTGTACAAGGAGCTGAGTGCCGCCTTGAAGCAGGGAAAAATCGAGTATATTCTGGTAAAGGGGAAACCCAACACGGGCACGTATGCTGGCTACTACATGCGGCGCTTCAACATTGGGTGACGGGAGATATTGGTGACTGTCAAGGTGGCGCGGCACGGCAGCCCGGGGCCTGACGACGAAGAGTATGCGCAGGATCTGGGCGAGGGGCTGGCGGACACGATCCGGAGCCTGGAACAGTCGCCGCGCAACTTCGGCCTCGCGATGGACGAGGCGCTCATGCATGTACAGGCGCGCCTCGCCGTCAACCCGAACGGCTCCGGCATTGATACGTGGGAGGCCGTGGTCTCGGCCATGCAGGTGGGCTCCGCCCTCTTTATCTCGGCTAGCGCGGGCGAGGGGACCGTGGAATGCCGTATTGACCACGAAATGCGGACCATTCCTGCCGCCGGTCCCGAGTTCTACGCCAACGCGGGCAACTGGCTCACCGCGTTCTGGTTGGCCATCGTCTGCCGCGACCAGGCACGAATGACGCAGCTCTGCGAAATCCCCCTTGATCTGCTGCGCGCCTCCGGGGCGCGGGGCGACGAGTACGTCTACCACTGGGTGGAGGCCCTCCAGACGTACTGGCGTGAAACACCGGGCCTGGTCGAGAAGTTGACCACGACGATCAATACCTCCTCCCCGGAGATCGCGACCATTGCCCCCCGCGATCTCCTCCAGAACATTCTTTACCAGCCCATCAACCTCTTCTACCGCTTTCTGCTCAAGGACCACGACGCCTTCAATCAGGCCCTGCTCGAAGCCGTGGAAGCACACAAGGCGTACTGGACCGCGGACGAGGACCGGGCAGGAAGCGTCGAGGGCTACCTCGCTCTCGGCCCCCTCGCCATCGCCTGCCTCGCCTATGACGCTGGTTTCCCCATCGAGGTCGAGTCCGACTACCTGCCCAAGCAACTTCTCGAGCGCGGCTGGCTGGGCGAGTTCCCGACGTGACGGACGGACAGCGCAGAACGGATGGTTGCTAGCCGTGGCAGCGCAGGATTACGACAGTCAGTTGCTGGAGTCGGTGTCGGTGCGGCGTCGGCGGCTGCGGGATGCTCTGTTGTTCGGTGCGCAACGGCAGCGGCGCTCTGTGGATGAACGTCTGGGTAAGGCGTTCGCTGGGATCGTGATTGCGGCTGTGTTGTGTGCGGGGTGTGTGGGCTGGTCGTTCATTTCTCACCGGCTCATCGGGAAGAGTCCGTATGGGCCCCCGGTGCAGCATTCTTCCCCACCCTCCGTAGCGCCTTCTTCTCGATGATAGGTTCGAACGCGTGATATCTGCGGGATCTTTGAGCCGTACGGCGTTGAGCCGGGTCACTCTGGTCGGCGAGCGGCGGCGTGTTGATCTCGTACTCCCTTCGCAGGAGCCGGTCGGGCTGCTGTTGCCCGAAGTGATGCGGCTGCTGGACGATCAGGTGTCGGCGCGGCCGATGCTGCGGCATCTCGTCACAGCGGACGGTTCGGCGCTCGCGCATGACAGCACACTGGAGTCAGCAGGTGTAGCGGACGGTGCAGTACTGCGCCTGGTGCGCGCAGAGGACGCTCCGTCGGCGCCGGTGGTGCACGACGTCACCGACGAGGCCGCAGACGATCTGGACGTACGGGCATGGCGCTGGAAGCCAGCGGCTCGGCGGACGGTGGCGGGACTCGCTGCCGTCGGATGGGCGCTCGCAGCCGGAGCACTGGCCCGAACCGAGTTCGATCTTTCGGCGGTCGGCGGTGTGCTGCTGGCCTTGGCCATCGTGGCGGCGCTCACGGGTGTGTTGCTCGGAAGGACGGGCCGGCGCGGCTTGGCCACCACGCTCATCGTCATGGGTGGGGCGCTTGGCGTGCTGGGGGCCTGGACCCTGGCGGATGCACACAAGTGGTCCGTTGGGATGCGTCTCGTCGGTGTGGCCGCGGCCCTGGTCGTGGCGTTGCTCCTGCTGGGCTGGGTGTCGCCGCTGGGGCGGGGCGGGCTGGTCGGCGCCGGGGCGGTGGCCGGGTGCACGGCCTCCTGGGAGATCGCGGCGGCGTTGCAGCCGGGCGACGGGACGGTAGCGGGCCAGGTACGTACGGGCGTGCTGCTGGCGGTCGTGTCGGTGGTGGTCCTGGGGGTGCTGCCCCGGCTGGCGTTGATGTCGTCGGGACTTTCCGCACTCGACGACCGCCGCTCGGGCGGGGTGTCGGTGAGCCGTTACGAGGTGTCCACCGCGCTCGCAGCGACCCATCGCGGGCTGACGCTCGCCACTGTCGTCATGGCGGTCTCAGCAGCCGCCGCCGGAGTCCTGGTGCTGCAGGTGCCGACAGCGTGGACTGTACCGCTCGCCGTAGTCGTCGCCGTCGTACTGGCTCTCCGGGCGCGGGCGTTCCCGCTTGTCGCCGAAGTTGTGGCGTTGCTGGCGGCTGCCGCATTGGTGACCGTGCGGCTGTCCTGGGTGTGGCTGGAGCGTTCAAGCGCAGCGGGGCCATTGGCCCTCCTGTCGGTGCTGGCGGTGATTTCGCTCGTGGTGCTGTCGGTTCAGCCGGCCGAGCATGTACGGGTGCGGCTACGGCGGTTCGGTGACGCGCTGGAGTCGGTCGGTGTGATCGCTCTGGGCCCATTGGTGCTTGGGGTCTTCGGTGTGTACGGCCGTCTGCTCGGCACATTCGCGTAGGGGTTCGGAGATGACTCAGGGGGATTGGCAGCGCGATGTGCTGCGCGAGTTGAGGCAGGATGTCGCGGCGGACGAGCCCCTTGCACCTGATCAGCCTGTGCCCAGTCCATCTGCCCTGCCCCCGACCGCTGCCGCGTCCCAAGCGCCCGTCGAGCCACGCGGCGGCCCCTCCGTCCGGTCAGCGGATCTGTTCCCGCACACAGGGCGGGCTGCGCAGCAGCCCGCCGCCCCGGCCGCGCAGGATCCGCGGCTCCCCATGGTCACGCCGGAGTCGATTCCGACCGTCGATCCGCATCTGGCCCGGGCTATGGGGCGTCCGCTGCACGGGGACTCGATCACCCGGCGTACCGGACGCTCGCTGAGTAGACTCACCGCTTCCGCCTCTCAGGAGGTTGCCGAGGAGACGCGCCTCGCGCGGGAGGTGCAGCAACCGGTGACCACCGGGCGGGTGATCGCGGTCACCTCGATCCGGGGCGGGGCGGGCAAGACCACGACGTCTGCCCTGCTTGCCCGGACCTTCAACCACTACCGGCACGACCCGGTGCTCGCGCTGGAGGCAGACGCCGCCCTTGGCACCCTTTCGGTCCGGCTCGGCGCGGAGTCGGTTCGGTGGTCGTGCCGGGAGCTTGCTCAAATTCTTACCCCCTCGATGCAGTTGACCGATGTCACCGGCTATCTCGTGCCGGTGGCGGACGGTGGCTGGCTGCTCCCTGCGGGCCAGGGCCGGGTCGGTGCGCCGCTCGATACGCCGACGTACCGGACGGTGTCGCTGGCGCTGCGGCGGTACTTCGCTGTCACCGTGGTGGACTGCGAGACCCTGCCGGGCGAGGTGGCTCGAACTGCGATGGACACCGCGCACGCTCGGGTTGTGGTGGCCCCGATGACCGCGGAAGGCGTGGGCGGCACCCGCGTGGTGCTGGACTGGCTTGCCCAACTGTCGCACTCTGCGCTCGCTACCACGGTGGTCGCACTCACCGCGAGCTCTCCCGACATGACACTGGATCTCAAGTCGGCCACCGGGCATCTGCGGGAGACGGGAGTCACGGTGGTGGCGCTCCCCTATGACCGTCATCTGGCCCAAGGAGGCCCCATCCACACCGCTCAGCTCGGTCAAGCCACCCGGCAGGCGGCCACTTCGCTGGCCGCCGAGGCGATGGAGCGGGCGGTGAGAGTGCGATGACGCTGCGGCTGGTCCATCGCCCTGCCCGGTCAACCCGCCCGCTCGCCCCGGCACAGCCACGCACGATCGAACCGCCGCCGAACCTGCCCGAGGGCAAAATGGGCAGCGCCGCGACCTCGCTGCTGCCGATGGCCGGCGTGATGGGCTCGGTCGTGATGATGACCGTGATTCGCTCCAGCCAGTTCGCGGGTCTGGGTGCGGTGGTGCTGGTGATCGCACTGATGGGCGCCTTGGCGCTGTTTCTGTCCCAGCGGGGCAAGGCGCAGCGCACTCGGCGCACCCAGCGCGAGCGGTATCTGGAGTACCTGGAGGAGCTGCGCGAAGAGTTGGCGCTAAGCGAGCGGGAGCAGCGCCGGGCGGCCCGGCTGCTCTATCCGCCGCCGCAGGCGTTGTATGACCTCGTGCAGGATCCGGCAAGGTTGTGGGAACACCGCCGTACGGATTCGGACTTCCTGCGGGTACGCATCGGCACCGGGGATGTACCGACACAGCAGCTGTCGATCGGCCAGAACAGCGCCGGCGGAGTGCTGACTCCGCCGGACCCCTTCATGCTCAACGAGGCCCGCGCGTTGGTGACCCGGTTCACCACGGCGACCGACTTTCCGCTGACGGTGCCGCTGGACCGGGTCGGGAACATCAGCATCGTCGGGGATCGAGAGGGTGTGCTGCGGGTCGCCAGGGTCCTGTTGATTCAGGCCGCCGTCACGCACGCACCGGACGATCTGGCGATCGCTCTCGGCGTGCCCGGCCAGCAGCTGACGGAGTGGGAGTGGGCCAAGTGGCTCCCGCACGTACTGGATGAGAAGGAGAACGACGGACCAGTCGCGGCGCGACGGATCGCACCGAGCCTGCCGCAGCTGGCCCGGCTCATCGGCACCGATCTGCGGCAGCGGGCGTCCTACGCCGCCGAGGTGCGGCGTGGACTGTCCGACAGACACGCGCTGAAGCTCATCGACCGGCTCTTGGTGGTCAGTGACGAGTACGGTGAGACGGCGACCGAATTGCCGCGCCCCGATGCGGCTGTTGCCCTGGCCGACATGGGTGTCACCGTGCTGCACCTGCTTCAGCACCAGGTGCACGAGCCGGACCAGGTCACCGTGCGCATCGCGGTCGACGGCGACCGGGTCATGGTCGAGGACCTGCGCACCCCCGACGCCCCGGCAGCGTCCGGCACCTCCGATGCCGTCTCGGTCCCGGCAGCGGAGGGCCTCGCGCGCATGCTGGCCCCGCTGAGGCTTTCGGCTGAATCGGTGGCGGAGGGCACCCCGGTGTCCGGGCCGGTCGACTTCCCTGTACTGCTGGAAATCGACGATCCCGCAGCCCTGGACATAGATCGACTGTGGTTGCCCCGTGGGGAGCGGGCGTTCCTGCGCGTGCCGATTGGTGTGAACGACCGCCACGAGCCGGTACTGCTGGACCTCAAGGAGTCCTCCGAGCTGGGGATGGGGCCTCACGGGCTGTGTGTGGGAGCGACCGGTTCCGGCAAGAGTGAACTGCTGCGCACTCTCGTCCTCGCCTTGGTCGCTACCCATCCGCCGGAGGATCTGGCGATGGTGCTGATCGACTACAAGGGCGGCGCGACCTTCGCGCCGTTCGCCGAACTCCCGCATGTCGCCGGGGTGATCACGAATCTGGAGAATCAGGCCGGTCTAGTCGAACGCGTCCACACCAGCCTCGCGGGTGAGGTCAAGCGCCGCCAGCAGGTACTGAAGGACGCGGGCAATGTGGCGGACATAGGCCACTACGCGGCGCAGCGCGCGATGCACCCGGAGCTCGAGCCACTGCCGCATCTTTTCGTCGTCATCGACGAGTTCGGTGAACTCCTCACCGCCAAGCCCGACTTCATCGACCTGTTCCTGTCCATCGGCCGGATCGGCCGGTCCATCGGTGTGCATCTGCTGCTGTCCAGCCAGCGCATCGAGGGCGGCAAGCTCAAGGGCCTGGACACGTATCTCTCCTACCGGTTGGGCCTGCGGACCTTCTCCGCCGACGAGTCGCGCACGGTGCTGGACACCACCGATGCCTTTCATTTGCCGCCGCTGCCGGGCTTCGGGTATCTCAAGGTCGACACATCCACCTACGAACGGTTCAAGGCGGGGTACGTCTCCGGCGTCTATCGGGGCCCCGCGCTGACCGAAGCGGCGGACGAAAGGCCGCGAGCTCTGCCGTACCACTGCTTCAACTCGCTCGCCGACGATGCGATCTCTGTCACGGGAGCCGAGTCGGCGATGCGGGAGCGGGAAACGGGACCGACTGTGATGTCGACGATGGTCGACCAGTTGCGGACCGCGGCCGAGCCCGTACGCCGCGTGTGGCTGCCCCCGCTGCCCGACGCCGTCACCCTCGACTCGGCAGCCGGTCCGCTTCAGGTCTCCGAGCGCGGTATGCACCTCGCCCTCCGATCGGGCCGGATGCGGGTGCCGCTCGGACTGCTAGACGACCCCGCCCGGCAGTGGCAGGGACCGTGGACCGTCGATCTCACCGTGGCTGGCGGCCATGTGGCGGTCATCGGTGGCCCGCAATCCGGCAAGACCACCCTGCTGCGCACCCTCGCGCTCTCACTCGCCCTGACCCACACCCCAGCCGACGTCGCCCTTTATGGTCTCGATCTCGTTGGTGGCGGCCTGGCCGTCCTGGCCGGTCTTCCGCATGTGGGCGGCATCGCCGGACGTGTCGACCGTGAACGCGCCGCACGCACCGTCGCCGAGATCCGGGCCATGCTCTCCGCCCGCGAGGAAGCCTTCCGTGAGCACGGCATCGACTCCGTCGACCAGCTCCGCCAACTGCGCGCCCAAGGCGGACTGCCCGAACTCGGCGCCACCGACATCGTGCTGCTCATCGACGGATTCGGCGCGCTGCGTGACGAGTTCGCCGACCTAGACGACACCGTCACTGACCTCCTCAAGCGCGGCAGCGGCTACGGCATCCACATCGTGGCGGGCATGCTGCGCTGGAACGACGTGCGGATCGCCACCCAGTCGTTGTTCGGCACCCAGCTCGAACTGCGCCTCAACGACCCCTCCGACTCCTCCATCGACCGCAAGCTCTCCGAGACTCTTGGCCCCGATACTCCCGGCCGCGTCCTCACCGACGGCAAACTCTTCGCCCAGGCCGCTCTGCCCCGGATCGACTCCGTCCCCGCCGCCGGCGGTCTCGGACCGGCCCTGGAAGACGCGGCTTGGGCGATACGCACCACGTGGCACGGCGAACTCGCCTCCCCTGTACGGGTATTGCCCACCAGACTGCCCGCGCAGCGGCTGCCGTCGGTGGCCGCCGAGCCGAAGCGGATCCCGATCGGTGTCGACCAGGACGCCCTCGACCCCGTACTCCTCGACCTGTTCGAACACGACCAGCATCTGCTAATCCTCGGCGACAACGAATGCGGCAAGACCAACCTGCTGGGGCTCGTGGTCCAGCAGTTTATCGACCGCTACAGCGACGACGAGCTGGTCTTCGCCGTCTTCGACCCACGACGCGGACTGCGCGGCACCGTCCCCGAGCCGTACCGCGGCGGCTACGCCCACAACGCCAAGATCAGCGCAGGGCTCGCCGCTGGAATCGCCACCGAGCTGGAGAAACGCCTGCCTGACGAGAGCGTCGACCACGACACCCTCGCCGACGGCCCTGCCTTCCACGGCCCGCGCATCGTCATCCTCGTCGACGACTACGACATCCTCACCACCGCTGGCCAACAGCCCCTCGCCCCCTTCCTGCCGTACGTTTCGTCCGCGCAGGACATCGGTCTGCACTTCGTTGTCGCCCGCCGCGTCGCCGGCTCCTCACGCGCCCTGTACGAGCCGTTCCTGACCACACTGCGTGAGACCGGCACCGCCGCCCTGGTCATGGCAGGTGACCGCACCGAGGGACAGCTCTTCCCCGGCCTGTACGCATCCGCGCAGCCGCCCGGCCGGGGCACGCTGGTCCGCCGCGGCCGTCCCCACCAGCTCATCCAGACCGCCCTCGTACCCGAGGCAACAGAAACAGAGCACCCGTGACCAAGGACGTCATCGCCCTCACCCCGCAGATGCCCGACATCCGCACGATCCTCGCGGGCCTCTACGCCGGAGGGCCCGACGTGGCAATCAACACGACGGCCGACGGAGCCGTCATCCAGCTCTGCAGGCCGGGTGGGCGCCCCCTGGTCTCCATCGAAGCCCCGATCCTCCTCCAAGTCCGGGGCGAAATCAGACGGCTCCTCGGCGCCGACACGGGCGCCTGGGACAGCCCACTCTGGTGGACCGAAGCCCGCGCCGTCACCACCGCCCCCGAGGCCGAACCCCTCGCCCGGTCCTTCGCCGGCCGCCTCGTCTCCGTACTCAGCGGCACCACATGGCCCGCGGGCCCGGTAACGACCGACGTCGTCCCCCTCACCCCTGGCACAGCCGCCACCCCGCCCACCGACACCGAACCCCTGGGCGTCGACGTGTTCACCGACAAGGCTGCGGTTGTCATCCAGGACCGCCCCGTCGTCGCCATGACTAACTGGCTCTCCGAGGCCCTGCGCACCGCCACCACCAGCGACCGCGCCCTCCAGATCGTCACACCCAAGTCTTCCCGCCTCACCCTGCCCACCCGCATCGCGCTACGCGGCCACCCCAACCGCTGGGTCGTGCAAGACCCAGAATGCGGCTACTACGACGGCCTCTCCGGCGCCCTACTGCAATGGCACGACGGAGTCTTCGCTCCCGCCCGAACCGACTCCGGCACCACCCCCGTCGCACAGGCCTTTACCCAGATCTCCGGCACCGGCGAGCGCCAACTCATTGTTTCCCTCCGCACGCGGTACGCACCGGAGGCGGACCTCATGCTGGGCTCCGCACTCGAAACCGCCTGGCAGCTCCTCACTGGCGCGCCCCCGGCCGGCTGGAGCACAGCCGAGCCCGTCAATCTTCCCTGGTCCACCCGCCAGTTGACCGACCTCGCCCGCAGCCGCGCTCCTCGACCCACATGGCTCATCGCTATCGGCCACCCCGACCGCCCCGCCATCGCCACCGTCCAGATCACGCGCACCACAGCTGGTGTCGAGGAAGACATCACCCTCGCTCTGGGCTACGATCCCGGCGAGATCCCGCCCCTCGACGCCATCGAAGGACTCGCCGAGACGCTGGCCGCCGAGCACCATCTGACGTCGATGCTCACTTCGCTCCGTCCCGCCACCTGCGACCTCACCGTTGCCCCAAGGTTCGAGGCGCCCCCAATACCTGTGGCCTTCACTCTTGGCATCGACACGGTCCACGACATCGGGCTGGGCCACGCCAGCCGCCCACCCCTGGCGTTGCAACCCATCCAGCTCGGCCGAGCACGCCCCGCCCTCCACTATGTCCTCGGCGACGGCACCAATGCCCAGGCAGGGACCATGCTCCAACAGCTGACCCAGCACCTGAAGAACGCGCAAAAGTCTTGATGACTGAGCCCACCGCAGCCCTGACGGCGGTTTCGTAGAAGGCGGCAGTACTGGTCGACGGTCTCCTCATCCACTTCGATGTCCAGGGAGTCGGTCCGCTCCTGCAGATGGCCGAGGTTGTTTCTGCCGACCGCGACCGCGTTCACCGTGAGACATGGAGCGCAGTGCGGAATGCCGACTGCGCCGGAGTGCACTGCGGCGGGTTGCGCAGGAAGGTCTGGGGGTCGAACGTTCCCACACAGGGTTCTGCTACTACGGATGGAGGGGCCCGTGCCCCACACAGCCCACGATCTCAGGGCGCAACGTTGAGAGGCGGCTGAGGACCTACTCACGCCGCGGCACGCGGTTGGCTACTCGCCCTCTTTGTACCGCGTCAGTTCCAGCAGACACCTCGACGGCAGACGCTGCTACACCTGGTCGCCGGGCAGGCTCAGATAAGTGTCTCGCAACGAAGACAGTGCCGGGTGCTCCGTCCGCAGCGGGCCGTCGTCGATGGCCGAGATCGCGCGGACTCCGATGCTGGTGTTAGTTGCGAACGCGGCCTGCATCCCGCGGGCCGCAGTGAGAGGCACGGGGGTGGTGGCGTAGTCGTGGTGCTGTTGGAGCAGCGTCATGGTGACACCAGGCAGCACATCACCTTTGGGCCACACAATGGCGCCTTCGGCGTCGACGAAGCCGATGTTCCATGTCACGCCTTCGGAGACGAGCTCGGCTGTGCCGCAGAACAGGGCGTCGTCGTAGCCAGCGAGCTGGGCGGTGCGTCTGGCGTGGAGCGAGCCGAACAGCCCGAGGTGCTTCACGCTGGCCAGATCGCGGACGTAGGGGATGGACTTCACGCGCAGGGGCGGCAGGGGCACGGGAGCGGCAGGGCGGGTGGTCACTAGGACGTGTGGCGTGGCAGGAGATGCGGGGTGCCCGATGTCGAGGGCGGGGTCGAAGATGCTCACCCGCGCCACGAACGATCCATTGTGCGTGGTTACGGATCGACGCACGTACTCCCGTACGCGGCCGGTGTCGATCTGAGTACCGAACACGGCTCGACAGTCATGCTCGAGTCGTTCCATGTGGAGGGCGAGGCCGCGTACACGCTGGTTGTCCACGCGCATCGAGGTGAAGTGCCCGTAGTTGGTAAGAGCAAGGGCCTTCAGGGACTCGGGATCGGCGGGTCGACCGTTCAGTTCCATCACAAGGGCCAGTGTCTCAGCGCGAGAGTGGCTGCAGGTTGTCTAAGCCCTGCCTGGAGAAAGGGAAGTTCTGTAGGTTCGGCGGTCACATGCGGTTATGGTCTCGACTCCGGCTCTGGATGTTGGGTGCGGCAAGAGCGTGGACACAACCGCCGGTGAGGCGAAGAGCCCAGCAGCGGAAGCTTCGATGCCCGTGCTCAGGCTGCCGACAGCGTGGAGCCCGCCCTGGTCACGGGGCTCGTGCCGCGGGGGTTCGGCAGGGCACTTCCGTGACCAGGGCGGGGGCTTACCGACGGTGCAGGAGCCTGCTTTGGCCGTGGTGCCTGCCTGCGCGACGTCCGGCGGGCTCCGCCGCGGTGGGAGTGTTCGGCTGCTCGGGCCGAGCCGGTTTCATCGTTGAGGAGGATGGAGTGCCAGACCCGCTCCTGGAGGGCACGGATGCAGGGGCCACATGCGTACATCGGTGCTTGGGCGCCGGCAACGCTTGCGGGGCCGATCCATAGGACGCGCGTCCACTGCTGGCCGCAGTAGAGCCAGCAGAAGCCGTCTACCCACTCGTTGCCGTCGTCTGTAGCTGCTGGGTCAGGCAGACCGCCGCGGGCGAATTCTGCGATGCCTGGTATCAGTCTGTGGGGTAACGCGAGTTCTGTAAGCGCCGCTCCACCCCGGGGGATTAGCGGCCTTCGGCCGTCGCCGTGGGTGTCCCGGCTCCTTCGGCGTCGGCGAAGAGGAGGGTGGGCTCGGCCAGGATGTCGCGGCCGGCCTCGCTCTTGTAGATTTCGTCGACGCTGCCGAAGCGGGCCTCGGCGTAGTCGAGGTCGAGCAGGGCGGCTGCCTGGCGGACCGACGCTTCGTCGGGTCCCTCGATCTCGACGAAGGTCGGAAGGTCGGGCCAGGTGTCGAAGTCGAAAGCGACCTCGCCCAGACGCCACTCCTCGCGGTAGTTCTCCTGGTAACGGACCTCGCGCAGTCCGAGTCGGCGCAGGATGTCGGCCATGGCGTGCAGGTCGGTGACCTCGGTCTCGATCTCGGTGGTGCCGTCGATCGTGGTGGAGTCGGTGACCTGCTTGAGCGTCAGGGTAGAGCGGGTGCCTTCGTCGCGGAGGCGGATCCACTGGCCGTTGTCGAGGGCGTCGTTCTCGAAGATCTTGCGGGTGAGGAGGGTCCGCGGGAACGTCTGCGTGGCGCCCAGGGCTGTCAGCTTGGACTGGAGGTCGGTCACGTCGACGGACAGGAACTTGGCCTCGTACTCGTGCTTCATGATCCTCTTCTTAGGTTGCTGTTGCGGCTACTTGGCGGTGCGGGCCGCGAGGAGCAGGCCCATGCGGTGCGTGTGGTCCTGGAGCTGGCCGACGTGAGGCCGCTCGGTGAACTCGTTCGATTGCAGCGTGAGCAGAACGTTCCAGTCGGTGGCGAAGTGGTGGCCGAGCTTCTCGGGGGATGTGTAGTGCTCGATGTGGGAGTGGCGCTGTTCGACGGGCATCATGAACTCCGCGCCGAACAGGCCGCCGACGCGGACCAGGGACTGCATGCGGGCGACGAAGTCAGCGAGCGGGCGGTGGTGATTTGCACTGTAGTGCCAGGAGCAGCTCGTCCAGACGGCATCGCAGTGAGCCTGCGGGGATTCGGCCTGCAGGAAGTCCTCCTCTACGACCTGCACCCGGTCGTAGAGCCCTTCGAGTTTGAGCCGGTCGATCAGTCCTATCGCGTGAGCGTTGGTGTCACCCGGAAGTTTGACCTCGCCTCCGTGGAGGGCGAACGGGTCGCGTTCGATCGCGATGACGCGGTAGCCGGCGGTGGCGAGGGGCAGCACGAACTTGCCGTCGCTCGCGCCGATGACCGCGACTGTGGCGTCAGCGGAGGCATGCTCCTTCAGCGTGGCGAGGAACTGGGGGAAGAACGTGAGGGTGTGCTCCCACAGGCTCTGGGTCTCCACGGTTGGCTCCTTTCTTATCGTTGGCGAGGATGGCTTGCACGACCTGTTCCGGTCTGAGGCTTGTGGTGTCCACCCGGTGCATCGGGAACTGGGCGTAGGCGTCGGTGATGCGGTCCGCGGTCTCCTCGCCGAGGGCGTCCCAGCGGGACGCGGGCTTGATCCGCTCAGCGAGGCGGCGCTGGCGTTCGTCCTTCGTGCAGAGCAGCTGGTAGGTGGTGGGCTGCGGTAGATCGGGTGGCAGTGTGACGCCGAGTTGGGTCCCGAAGGCGCGGTGGGTGGCGATGCATCGGGCGAAGTAGCTCTCCACGACGACCGGGATGCCTGCGCCCAGATGGCGGTGGATCTCGTCGGCCGCGGTGAACAGGGCGGAGAGGTAGAAGCACATGCGCGCCTCGACGTTCTCCCGCAGGTCTACCTGTCGCCGCAGCGGCTGGTAGAGGAGCGGCACGGTGGGGACCAGGACGGCTCCCCGGGCCGCCGCGAGCATCGGGGCAATGGTCGACTTTCCGGTACCCCGCAGACCTTCGAGACTCTCGAACAGCGGTCGGTCAGGCACTGGTGTACACCACGTCCGGTACAGCGAGGGTGAGCTCGTCCGTGGCGGACGGTCGGTGGACGATACGGTCGGCGGCCTTCTCGTACCAGAAGGCGTGCGAGTCCTTGCCGACGGCCTTGCAGGACATGGTGAGCGCGCCTCGCGGATCTGCCTCAATCCGCTCAATCTCGCGCGGGCCACCTACGGGCGCACAGCTCTCCGGGGCGCCGTGCTCGGACACGTCCTCGTCGACGATCACCTCCATGGACAGCTCAGCCGCTTGGAGCTGCTCACGCAGGCGGGCGTACGCAGCCGGATCGGTGACTAGGAGCTCGGGATGGGTCGCGGCGTTGCCGACCGGCCTCAGGCAGTGCAGTTTCAACTGGCGTGCGCCGACGTCCTGCAGGGTGCGGGCCAGCGGCAGCACCTCGTCGATGTTCCGCGAGGTGACCGTCATGGTCGCGCCCGTCCGGACGCCGAGTTCCCGTGCGAGGTTGAAGGCGCTCACGGCGCTCTGGTAGCTGCCGGACTTGCGGATGTGGTCGTTGGTCGCGCCAATGCCCTCCAGCGAGATGCGCAGCAGGTCCAGGTACGGGGCGATCTCGGTGAGCCGGCGCTCGATCCGGTAGCCGTTGGTGCAGATCTCGACCTGCAGGCCCAGTTCCTGCTTGGCGTACCGGACGACCTGCGCGAGGTCCTTGTAGACGAACGGCTCGCCGCCGAGAAGGGTGACAGCCTCGGTGCCGTAGTGGTCGTGCATGAGCCTGATGAGGTTGACGGCCTCCTCGGCGGTGAAGGCGTCGGCGTGCTTGAGCCGTTCGCCGTGGAAGCAGTGCAGGCACTCGAAGTTGCAGCGGTACAGCAGCTGCAGGTACAGCATCCGGATCCTGCGGATCTCGGTGACTTCCCCGATCACGTGGGCCTCCTGGGCCAGTTGCCTGGTTGGAGACCCGATGGTGGCGGTGGACACGGGGACCGCATCACCGCGTACGCGGACGGTCCAGGGACGTCCTGGGACGTTTTCAGCGTGCGGCGAAGGTCTCCAGGATCCCGAGGAGGCCCGCTGTGTCCGAGAGGTCCGGCAGCACGACAGATGCGCCGGCAGCGGCCAGTTCTTCCCGGCTGTGGATGCCCGAGGCGACCGCGATGATCCCGGAGCCAGTGGCGAGGGCCGCCTCGACGTCCCGGGGCGTGTCACCCACGAGCACGACGGGCACGTCATCCCGCACGCCGCGCAGCCGGTGGACGCGCTCTCGGGCGACAGCCACAAGATCGGGACGCTGGACGGCATCGGCCCCGTAGGCGCCGACAGACAGATCCAGTAGCGGGTCGAGGCCGAAGGCCGACAGTTTCACACGGGCGTTGGCCGCGATGTTGCCGGTCAGAA
The DNA here is from genome assembly GCF_045207475.1 of Streptomyces sp. NBC_00885. Classification (NCBI taxonomy): domain Bacteria; kingdom Bacillati; phylum Actinomycetota; class Actinomycetes; order Kitasatosporales; family Streptomycetaceae; genus Streptomyces; species Streptomyces sp. NBC_00885. The sequence continues at coordinate 3,699,934 of NZ_CP108796.1, read as the reverse complement.
CCGAGGACACCCAACCATCCTGCGCCGAGACGGCCTTGAGCGCATCCCGCACTCCCGGCAGAGTCGTTCCGCGCCTGCGGAGATCGCCGAATCGCTCCTCTCCGGCGCGGGCTAGGGCGGTCTCGGTGGCAGTCCAATCCGGCTCGGGCAGGCCGTGCCGGAGGAACAGGTCGCGCATGATCAGGCGATCCGTACGGCCCTCCGTCCGCGGTGCTCCGCTCGGCTGGACGCCCGCCAGCGCCGAAAACGCGGCGGCGTAGGTCTCCTTGCTCACCCCTGCGTTGTCGATGAGCGTGTGGTCGATGTCCCACAGGACGAAGAGCTGCATACCGCCAGCGTAAGCATCCTGTCGCACCGTCAGCTTCGTCGGAACGTCCCACAACGTCCTTGCCCGGCCGTGCCCACCTCGGCTTGTATAGCCTCCGTGAACGAGCGACTTCACTCCGTACTCGCCCAGCGCGGCGTCTTACCCGAATCGCTTGCCGAAGCCTGCGAGGTGGACCCCAAGACCGTCGGCCGCTGGCTCGGCGGGCGCGTGCCCCACCCGCGGCACCGCTTCCGTGCCGCCCAGCACCTTCGCGTGGAGGAGACGTTCCTCTGGCCGACCCCTCAACGGCGCACCGGACGGCAGGTCGAATCCGGCACGGAGCTCGTCGGCACCTACCAGAACAGGGCCAGCGTCCCCCGGGACATGTGGCTCGCGCTGCTCCAGCGTGCCCAGGAACAGATCGACGTGCTCGTCTTCTCCGGTACGTTTTTCGCCCAGTCCAACCCGCACGTCGCCAAGATGCTGGCCGAGCGCGCGGCCGCTGGCGTCCAGGTGCGCTTGTGCTTCGGCGACCCGAACGGCCAGGCAGCCGCCATCCGGGGCCGGGAAGAAGGCATCGGCGACACCCTGGCCGCCAAGATCCGCGCCTCCCTCACCTACTACCGCCCGCTGCTGCCCGAGGCAGGCTGTGCGGTGCGGCTCCACGACACCACGCTCTACAACTCCCTCTTCCGATACGACGACAACCTGCTGGTCAACCCGCACGTCTGGGGCCAGCCCGCCAGCGCCAACCCCTTACTCCACCTCAAGAGAGTCGATGCCACCGGCTGGTTCGACAACTACGCTCAAAGCTTCGACGCAGTCTGGGCCGACGCACGGTCCTGGACGCCCGACCAGGAGGGGACCGCCGCACATGGGCAGGATTGAGTACTACAACGACCCCGAAGCCCCCAAGGCCAACACCCTCATCCCCGCCAGCAACCTGCTCGTCGTCAACGACAGCGGCGCCATCCTGCTCCAGCGCCGCCGCGACACCGGCCAGTGGGCCCTGCCCGGCGGCGCCCAGGACATCGGCGAAACAGCCGCCCAATGTGCGGTACGCGAATGTCTGGAAGAGACCGGCATCGTCGCCGAGATCACCGGCTTCCTCGGGGTCTACACCAACCCTCACCACATCGTGGCCTACACCGACGGCGAGATCCGCCAGCAGTACGAGAACACCTACATCGGCCGCCCGATCGGCGGCGAGCCCACCATCAACGACGAAGCCGACGGCGTCCGCTTCGTCCAGCCCGCCGATCTCGACCGGTACGACATCCACCCCAGCATGCGCCAGCAGATCGGCGACTACCTCGCCGGCACCTACCCCTACCTCGACTGAGCCGCCAACGCCGCCTCCACCCGCTCCACAGCAGCGAGGATCTCCGGCGACGCCCGACGGATGAACCGCCCCACCACACTCTCAGCACCGTAGCGGCCAACGATCTCCGCCACCCGCGCTCCGGCAGCCGTCCGCTCCCCGTCGGGCGTCGTCGTCATGTCGCACCACACCAGCGCGTCCACCAACCGCTGATCGTCGAGCAGTGGGAACTCCGCCTCCAGCACCTCGCGCAGCCCGCGCTCCTCTGCTTCCAGCAACGCGAACGAGTGGTTCGCCACCAACCGCACCAATCGCTCGTCAGCACAATGCACATCACGGAGGAATCGGGCCCCGTCAAGCGGATGGAACCCTGTCGCCGCCAGCCGGGGCGCGTACCCCACGTCGTGGAGGACGGCCGCCGAAGTCAGAAGGTCGGCATCATCGCCCAGGACCTGCGCAAGAGCGGCCGCACGCTGCGCCACTCCCTGCGAGTGTGCCCACCGACGAGGAAGCGGACCGCTCAGCTCCACCTCGGCCAACCTGTCCGCCCAGCTCACCAAGACTTGGTTCATGATGCGGTTCATGCCCATGCACGGCGCGGTGCACTCCGGGTGGCCTCGTTTGCCGCGGCGACGGGTGGCGGCACTCGTCGCGCGCGCAGGCAGACGAGGAGACTGCGGCGCCCGCGCAGGGCGCACACTGCGAGAATCCGCAGACGAAGGCGAACGGCCCCCGCCGGAGCGAGGGCCGTTCAGGGCCTCTTGGAGAAGACCGCCGTCAACGATAGCAGCGCCCTTCGCCGAGCGAGCCGCGCGGTGCGCGGCTACCCTTCCGACGGCATGCGAGGCGAGACAGTGAAGGACGGGGCGATGACTGCGAGCAAGCCATGGCTGGTCGGGCACCAGGAGTTCGCCGCCCTCTACGGGGTGGACCCGAAGATGGTGGCGAAGTGGCTGAGCCCGAGCCGGGCCACCCTGGACCCCGCGACCGCCATCGTCGTCTCCGGTGTCCGCTACTGGCCCATGGGCTTCGCCTGCCGCTACGGGAACACCACCCCCCGGTTCAAGCAGATCCACGTGCGGGTCAAGGAACGGCTGATCGCAGAGCAGGGCGAGGGCTGGGAGGCCGACTCCCGTGACCAGTTGCCCCCGATCGTCGGCCAGCACGAGATCATCAGCCTGTTCCACCTGCCGGCGCAGGGCAATCTCGCGACGGCGATTGCCACAGGACGGTTCCCGGAGGCTGACTGGCTGCTGTCCGGATCGCGGCTGTGGCTCCTGGACACGGTGATCGAGGCGGCGCCCGCGCTCCGCGAGAGCGCCCGCAGCCTGCCGTGGGAGGCCGACGAGAAGGTGGCCGAAGCCCTGCGCGCGGGCACCTACGACGGCCCCGGCTCCGTCGTCCTGACCCGTGGCCGACACGCCCACGCAGGCCTCTGACCTGCGCAAATACTGTACGCAGAGCCTGTATGGGAATAAGATATATGCATACCTCTTCGGGGGTGCCGATCCCCACTCATGCGAGGAGGCAGCTCGTGCAGATCATGCACATCCCCGGCGGCGACGTCGTCGCCGTGATGGAGGCGAAGGAAGTCGTCCTGGCCGAAGTGGCGCTGATGCGCTACGTCGGCGGGAACCCGGACTCCAATCTTGCGGTCCGCATGATGCAGGCCTTCGTTACCGCGAACGAAGAGGCCGAGCGGCGCGCCAAAGAAGCCGGGGAGGGTGGCGAGGCGGCGTCGGCCTAACGTCGCTGGCGTGAAGTCGCGCCCATCGGCGGCGGGGTTGATCATCTGGCTCCCAGCCCTCAAGATAGATGACATTCTTTAGATCGGTCATCTGGGGGTGGGGTATGGCAGTCGTCCAGGACGAGATTCCGGGTCTGGTGATCCACGCCGTGCGGCAGCCCGACGGTCACGAAGCGACGATCCAGGCGCAGTTCGAGGCGTTCCACGAGCTCAACCCATGGGTGCTGCGCGCCCTGGAGAGCCTGACCGCCGACTACCTCGCCCGCGGCGCCCGGCGCGTCGGCATCGGGATGCTCTTCGAGGTCCTGCGCTGGCGCTACGCCACGGCCACCGAAGGCGACGACGAGTTCCGCCTGAACAACAACTTCCGCTCCCGGTATGTCCGCCTGCTCATTGAGCGGCATCCGGAGTGGGCCCCCGCGTTCGAGGTGCGCGCCCTGCGCACCGACTGAACCGAATCTCTTGGAGAACGACCGTGAACGACCAACAACCCACCGAGACCCAGCCTCTTGAGGGCACCGTCGTCCAGGCGGCGCAGAAGGCAACCCCGGCGACCGGGGCGAGCGCCATCGTTCTGCGCGCCGATCAGGACGAGTTCGACCACAAACAGCTCAGCACGCTCGCGCTGATCAGCCCCGGTCTGGCCGCGGCTCCCCGTGGTCACCTCGCGATGTTCTTCCACTACTGCGTCCGTACCGGGCTCGATCCGTTCGCCCGGCAGATCTACATGATCGGGCGCACGAACTGGAAGGCCGCCGAGAACCCCGACGAGCCGGACAAGACGTGGACGATCCAGACCGGCATCGACGGCTTCCGGACGGTCGCCCACCGGGCAGCTGCGAAGGCCGAGGAGTCCATCTCCTACGAGGACACCGTCTACTACGACTCCGAGGGCAAAGCCCACGAGGTGTGGCTGTCGAAGGCGTACCCGGCCGCCGTCAAGGTCACCGTCCTGCGCGGAGCCGCCCGCTTCCCGTTCATCGCCAGGTGGGACGAGTTCGCTCCGACGTACTACGACCGGAAGAACAGCACGTACGTGGTGGCGAAGATGTGGCAGCAGATGCCTGCCCACATGCTCCGCAAGTGCGCCGAGGCCGGATCTCTGAGGATGGCCGCTCCGCAGGACCTCTCCGGCGTGTACGTGGACGAGGAGATGGAGCAGGCCGACGCCGAAGCCGTGGTCCGCATCGCCGAGGACGCCACGCAGCGGCTGAGGGCGGCTGCGGGACTGGAAGAGGCGGCAGGCGGCGAGCAGGCCGCGAGCGGCGAGGAGACGGCCGACCGCACGGCACGCGAGGACGAGCCCGCGCCGAAGAAGCGGGCCCGGACCGCGCAGCCGAAGCCCGAGCCCGCGCAGGACGCCGAGGCCAGCGAGGAGTCGCCCGCGCGCAATCGGGCCGCCCCGCGTAAGCGGGCGGCATCCGCCAAGGACCGCGCCGCTTCCTGACCTGCCCCATCCGTCCGGGTGCCGCCCGCCGTGGGCGGCACCCCTGTCTTCCTGGAGATCGCATGACCATCATGGCCGAGCGGCCCGTCAGTCTGTGGCCCGCAGCTCATGCAGCCGACGCACGCCGCCCCCGTTCCCAGCAGACCAAGATCGGCGCGAGCGACACAGTGTGCGCACGGCGCGCCGGATACCTCCTGCACGGCCGCACACCCACCGACGGCGGTGAGAAGCGCAAGGCGATCCTCGGCACCTGGCTGCACGCAGGGATGCTCGCCGCCGCCCGCGAGGAGTTCGGCTGGATCATCGAGCGCCGCGTAGAGGACGACACGATCCGGGGTCACATCGACGCCGTGCAGCTCGACGGCTCCACCGCCCGCCGGCTGCCGAAGCGGTTGCGCCCGAGTCTTCCGGCCGAGGAGACGACCGTGGAGGACGTGAAGACCAAGAGCACCTACCAGTGGGACAACATCCTGCGGTACGGAGCCAGCGAGGCGGAGATACGGCAAGTCCTTCTATACGCAGACCTGTTGCACAGTGAGGGGTTCGCTGACATCGAAGGGCAACGCCAGCTGGCCCGCCTCGGGCCCGTGAATGTCGGCCGCATCCGCTTCCGGTTCCTCAACCGGGACTCCGGCGACGACCACGTACAGGAGATCGCGTTCAACGCCGAACGTGCCCGCGGGGCCCGGTGGTGGGTCCACCAGGTGCGCTCCGCAGAGACCCCCGAGGAGCTGCCGCGCACCTTCCAGGGGCCCGGTCTGTCGGCGGTGTGCGACCACTGCCCGTTCAAGACGGCCTGCTGGGGCAGTGTCGCGGCCGGGCGCCGCCCGCAGAGCATCCTCGTCCACGACGACGAGGACCGCGCCAAGGCTCTGGCCGAGTACGTCGAGGTCACGGAGGAGATGAAGCCGCTCAAGGAACGTCAGAAGCTCCTGCGCGCCAAGCTCGACGGCTCCGAGCCTGGGGCCTACGGCGACAACGTCCTGACGTGGAGCGGCGGCAACCCCACCAAGACCGACGACGTCGACGCCATGGCCGCGCTCTACCGCCGCGCGGGCCTGGAGGTGCCAATGGCTCCGGACGCGGCCGCGATGAAGGCGCAGTTGAAGGCGGCGAGCATCGCCGTGCCCGTTCGGCTGGATCACGACCGGCGCACGTCGGTGGGGATCAACGTCACCCTGCGCAAGAAGCCCTGACCCCGCACCCGGGTAGGGGCAGGGCCCGAGTTGGCTCTGCCCCTACCCCAGCGTGGCCTGAACCAGACGTGACACGGAGAGGTGCCAGTGAGCATCCAGTTGATGGTGGTGGCGGCCTATCTGCCCAAGGAGGTGATCAACCAGACGCAGAAGTTCGTGCTGATGAAGATTGCGGACTCTGCGGACGACCAGACGCGTCTAGCGCGGCCGGGGCTGGAGCGGATGATGGCCTGGGCCGGCGTGGGCGAGAAGCAGGTCATCGCGGTCGTGACGGAGCTGGTCGGGCTCGGCCTGGTCGAGCGGGTGGAAGTCGGGCGCGTCGGCCGCCGCGCCGAGTACCGGGTGTTCCCGCACGGGGTTCCGCCGATCCCCTCCACGGAGGAGCTGATCGAGCGGCGCCGTGCGGCGCAGCGTTCCCCGAAGAACCCCCGGCTGGCGCGCCAGGCAAAGCGTCGCAAGCCGTCGTCGGCGGCGCGCACCCAGGGCGACGTGGTTGCTCGGGAGGAGGCACGCGACGCGTTGCAGGCCGCTGCCGAGGGTGGGTTCCCCCAGGGGAACCCTGAAAGCGGGGAGGGGAGGGTTCCCCCAGGGGAACCCAGTGGGTTTCCCCAGGGGAACCAAGAGGGTTCCCCTGGGGGAACCCCTTCTCTTCCTTCTCCTTCCTCTTTCCTTCCTTTCCCCCCTACCCCCGCAGCTGTCGCCGCGGGGAAGCCGGGTGGGGCTGGGGTGGAGCAGCAGCCGAGCGGCTGCCCGAAGCACCCGGAGCCGGTCGGCAACTGCCGGGGGTGCGGTACCAATCCGCGTGCCGGTCGTGAGCAGGCGCGGCGTGAGGCTGTCGCGGGCGAGCACGCCTCGCAGCAGGAATGGCTGCGGGAGTTCTTCGCCGAGCAGGCGCGGCGGGTTGCCGAGTCGGACCCGCAGGCAGAGGAGATGGCCCGCCGGCGGGTGCGGGAGCTGGCCCGCATGGGACGTGAGCGCGGGCCCAACACCGGTCGCAGATAGGCGGTTTCGGTGATCGCCAACATTGACGCCCCGGCGTACGAGATTAAGATATAAGTATCTAGTTCGGAACTCATCCGGACTCGGCCTCTTGGAGAACTCGTGAACACCCTGACCCTCGACCCCATCGCCTACCTCGTCGTGGCCGAAGTCGTCTGTGGCCCGCAGGCCGATCCCGTCCTCGGTCAAGGGCTGCATTGCAGCATTGAGTGCGCCGCCGACGAGGTGCGCGACATGACCGTGGCGCTCGGCCTGCAGGAGCGCGGCGCGACTTTCCTTGCCCGGCACGAGGACCGGCCCGTCGGCATCGCCATCACCCGTGGCGGCCAGATGTGGACCGTGCAGATCCACGCTACGCACGAGCTCGCCAGCAAGGGCTAGCCGCACGCCTGAAGATAGATGACATTTTGCAAACGGTGGGCGTCCTGTGTGGGCGCCCACCCGCAACACCCCTCTTGGAGACCGAAATGACCATCGCAGCACTGCCCGACCACAACAGCATCACCGACCCGCTGTGGCTCAAGCTCTTCCACGGCTACCGCCACGTCATCGCCCCGCTGCGCCACAACGGCTGGATCACCGACATGGAGACCGGCGGAGGCGAAAACCACATCCGCGCCGAACTCGGTGACGGCACCGAGCTGAGCATCGCCTCCGTGCACGACCTGCCCGTCGACCCGAACGAGGTCACCGGCTGGCAGGTGATCCGGCGGCACATCGAGGACCACTCACGGCACAGCGTTCTGTACGACTCCACCCCGAACGGCCCGCAGAGTCACCACGGGAACAGCCTGGTGCCGATGTTCGCGCGCATCGACGAGCTGGACGTCCCCAAGGTCAACAAGCGGCTGATCGTGTCGGCCACCCACACCTCCCCGTACGGCGCGAACCACAACCAGACCGGCCCCATAGAGGCGCCTGGAACGGGCATCGCACGCTTCTTCGAGTGGTCGCAGCGCCTGATCGCCGAAGAGGGCTACCGCCACGTCTGGGAGCGCCCGGAGCCGGACGGATACCCGCTGGCGCTCTTCGAGAGCGCCGGACACATCACCACCGTCCGCGTTACGCGCTGGCATGACTGACCGGCCGCCCCGCTGGCTGCTCCCCGCGGGGGACGCGGGCCCGTGATCTGGCTGCTGATCGCGGGCCTCCTCGCACTCGGGGCGTTCATCGCGCTCGGTATCGAGGACAGCCGCCATCACCGCGCGTTGCGCGCACTCGACCAGTCCTGAACATGGCCGCCCGGCCCGCCACCGGGCCGGGCGGCCCCACCTCTTGGAGACCACACCTTGCCCCGATCCATCCATCTGCTCTGCGGAGCAGGCGGAGACGCCAGAGGTCTCGGCGAAGCCGGATTCGATCCGATCCTCGGCATCAATCACTGGCAAACCGCCGTCGACACCTTCGAGCTCAACCACCCTGGAGCAGCCGCACGTTGCGCCGACATCCAGAACTACCCCATGCGCTGGCTGCCTCAGGCGCTGATCCTGTGGGCCTCGGTCATCTGCACCGAGATCAGCCCCGCCGGCGGGAAGAAGCGCCAGGCGGACCCGGCGCAGGAAGCCCTCTTCGAGGAAGAGGAGCAGTGGCGGGAACTGCCGCCGGAAGCCTTCGAGAAGACCCGCGTCACCGCGTGGTGCGTGCTGCGTGCTGCCGAGGCCAAGCGGTTCCCGTGCGTGGTCGTCGAGAACGTCGTGGAGTTCATCACCGACTGGATCCTGTTCCCGGAGTGGATCAGGGCCATGAAGAAGCTGGGCTACCGCGTGCAGATCGTCTCGGTGTCCTCCGCGCACATCGGCTCCGACGACAACGCCCACGCGCCCCAGTGGCGCGACAGGGTGTACATCGCCTTCACCCTGACCGGCGTCCGCCGTCCCGATCTCGCGCCGCGTCCGCTGGCGTACTGCGTCCAGTGCGGCCAGGACGTCAAGGCTCGCCAGAGCTGGCGCAACCCGAAGGTCCGCATCGGCAAATACCAGCAGCAGTACGACTACCGGTGCCCCAACACCCTTTGCGCGCACGCCCTGGTGGAGCCGTACGTCCGCCCCGCGTCCGACGTGATCATGTGGGACGACATCGGGCACCGCATCGGAGACCGCGCCCGACCGCTGGTGCCGAACACCATGAGGCGCATCCAAGCCGGGCTGGTGAAGTTCCCGTACGAGCCCAGCGTGGTCACCCTCACCCACGGCAAGGACGGCACGGACAGGGCCTTCGCTCCGCACACCCGGCCGCTGCCGACCCGCACGGCCAAGCTCGGCGAAGCCCTGCTCGTGCCGGTCGGCGGTTCGTGGAACGACACCGCCTCTCCGGTCGGTGAGCCGATGCGCACGCGCATGACCCGCGAGAGCGAAGCCCTGGTCACCATCGACCTGGAGCCGTTCATCGTGGAGTTCCGCAACAACTGCGACGCCGCACCGGTCGACGCCCCGCTCAGCACGATCGCCACGGCCCGGCATCACGGCCTGGTCGTGCCCGACGGTGCCGTCCGCGACCGGGCCCGCAACACCCTGGTCATCCCGTACCGCAAGGCAGCGCCCAAGACCACCGCGGAGCCCCTGCACACCTTGTCGACCCGCGACTCGGCGGCCGTCGTGCGCAGCGCGCCCGCCATCGAGGACTGCTACTTCCGCATGCTCCAGCCGCGCGAGCAGCTGTCGGCGCAGCGGTTCCCCGAGACGTACGAAGTGGTCGGCTCCAAGGCCGCCCAGACGGAGCAGGCCGGCAACGCGGTGAGCGTCAACGTTGCCCGCTGGCTCGGCGAACGCCTCAAGCGCGTTCTGGCCTGACCCCTACCTGTCCCCACAGAAGAAAGGACCACCGCGCCATGACCCCTGCGGCGGCCAATCACGATCACCTGGCCATCCTGACCCACCAGAGAGAGGAGCTGGACATCGAGCGAGGGCGCATCGAGAACGCGCACTGCCTCGCCGTCCTCGACCACATCAGCGCGAAGATCCGCGTCCTCTGCCCGGAGGCCGTCCAGGTCACCTTCGCCTACTACGGCAAGACCCGGACCCTGGACCTGGAGGGTGTGCTCGGCGCACAGTCCAGCCCGCTGGGCGCGTGCCCCTGGCTGTGGGAGAACGGCGACGAGGAACACCCGCTCGCCGAGATCGCCGACGACATCGAACTCGACGTGCAGCGCGCGCTCGCGCCGTACCGCTCACCGGCCTGGGCAACGGTGCGCCGCAACAGCGCGAGTGACGGAAACAGCTGGCTGCTGGAGCTGCCCCCGCCCGACCGCGCCGCGCTCATCGCCGAACTCGTACGCGAACACCATCCCGAGGCGACCGCGGTCGTCGTGGACGGGCACAGTGCCGGGGGCCGCGTCATCGAGATCATCGAAGGCGTCGCGGAGGACGGCTCGGAGATGCGCACCGAGCGTCGGCGGTGGCCGCGCGAGTGCGATGACGTGATCACGCGGCTGGTCGCCCATATCTTCGCCCTTCCGGCCCTCGCCGACCGCCACCTTGCCCCCATCTACGGCATCCACGAGCCGCCGTACGGCAGCGGCTCCAGCGACCTGGTGCGCCTGCTTCCGCTGCCGCCGACCGCGTAGCCGCCGTTCACCGGAGAGCACCTGATGAGCGGCACCTGGTGGGTCCCCGAGGCACCGTGCGCCGGGGACCTGCGGTTCACCTCCACCGACGCGACCGCGGACACGTTCAGGGAGCCCCTGTTCGAACAGCTCCTGTTGGTCTGCCAGGACTGCCCGTTCCGCTCGCAGTGCATCGAACTCGTTCTGCCCCGCCAGAGCTTGTTCGACGGCATCTGCGGCGGCCGACTCTGGTTCGACGGCCAGGTCCGCGACGAGTGCGAAGCCGCGCACCGCGGCGAACTCGAGGAGCGCGGCTCTTACATCAACCACGGCACCGAGGCCGGCGCCCGCGCCCACAACCGGCGCGGCGAACGGGCCTGCTCCCTGTGCCGGGAAGCCGGGCGGCTCGCCCAGGCCCGGCGGCGCGAGCGCAAGCGAGCCTCCGGCGCGTAGCCCGCGCACCAACTCACCCCAAGGAGAAAGATGTTCACCATCAAGGCGGACGCCCTGTCCGCCATCCTCGACAAGGTCGCCCCGCACCGCCCGTCCGGGCCCGACATGGACCACCTGGACATGGTCGTCCTCGACTGCACCCGGAGCTGGCTGCACGCCGTCGCGGGCGGAGAGCGGACGCTCGCCGTCGCCCGCACGACGGTGGCCGGTACGTACTGGACCGCACCCCTGGCCTACGACGACGCCTCCGCCCTGCGCGGCTGGCTCGACTCTTCCGACCACGTCCTGGTGGAGCACCTCCTGGAGGACGGACGCCAGTTGCTGCGCTTCACCGAAGGCACGGCTCAGATAACGGTGCCGGTGGCCACTTACGTGGCCGAGCTGCCCTGGCGCACCCTGCTGCGCGCGGAGGCCCGGCCCCCGTCGTACGTCCGAGGCCCCGTCCGGCTCTGCGCCGAAGACCTCGCACTGTGGGAGCACGCCGGCGAGGAGGTCGAGGTGCGGCACGCCGCCGGGCGGGCGGCGCTCGTCGTCACGGCGGGCACCGACTTCATCGGTTTTCAGATGCCGCGCCCCGGCCACCGCAGCGAGAACGCGCTAGACGGGTGGGCCACCTCGGTCCGCTCGCGGCACTTCCTGTACGAGGACATGCCCTACGAAGTCGGGGCCCTCTACGTGGACATGCTGGGGGCGCTGTGGCGGGTGGCGGCGCGGCCTGCCCCCGGAGAAGAGCCCGTGGTCGTCAGCGCGGACCGCTCCGGTGTGGTGCTGCCGCTGGCCTCCGTGCTCAAGGTCGGGGGGCGTCTGATGCCCCTGGCGGTGTGATCACCTCGGCCTCAAGATAGGAGACATTGATGAAACCGAGTGAGTACCCCCAGGCCGCCGCAGACCCCGAAGACGACCCGGGCGTGGGCCTGGCCCCTCTCCCGGCCGCGTGGCGCGCCCCGCGGCTTCACCACTCCTCACCCCAGCCCAACCTGCCGTTCCTGCCCACGAATCGAAAGGAATCCCCAGTGAACAAGGCCCAACTCGTCGAAGCCGTCGCCCCGCACACCGGCGGCCGCGCCAAGGCGGCAACCGCCGTGGACGCCGTGCTCGACGCCATCGTCCGCGCCGTCGTCGCCGGAGACACCGTCTCCGTCACCGGCTTCGGCACCCTCCAGGCGAACGAGCGTGAGGCGCGCTTCGCCCGCAACCCGCAGACCGGTGACCGGGTGAAGGTGCCCGCCACCCGCGTCCTGCGCTTCCGACCCGGAGCCCGGTTCAAGGACCTCGTCGCGCAACGCAAGCCTCTGCCTGCCTCCGGCAACTGCATCCAGAAGGCCTCCAAGACCCCCCGCCCGTAACCCCGTACGCATGGTGTGTCGCCCGGGCCCAGCGCCGGGGCGGCACCGCCCGAAGGAACAGAGATGCACCACCCTGTGGGAATCGAGATCGAAGCCACCGCTAAGTGGTTGGAGGAGCATGCGGCGCCCGGAGCCGCCACCCTCCTACGCCGCGTGGCCCGTCAACGTGACCAGGCGCGACACGAACTTGCTACCGAGCGCATCAGCAACCGCTACCCGGTGGCATGGCGCTCCGCTCGCCGGCGTGCCCGCGAAGCGCGCGCCTGCGTCGCCGAGCTTTCCGAGCGGTTGAACGACATTCATAGGCAGTGGGATGGGGACGCGCGTCGCTTCACGCTGCGCGACCAGGAGAGTACCCGCGTCAACGCCATGATGCGCACGGAGTTGGCCCGCCTCCAGGTGCAGGCCGAGCGTGCGGGTTGGATATCGGATCCGGAGACACGGCGCCTGTGGCGCTGGCGCGAAGGCTGGTGGGAGCTGGCCTACCGAAAAAAGAACCCGAAGGATGGCTACCGCGACAGCGGCTGGTACCTGTGGGGGCCCGAGGAGAGCTACTTCGGCGAGTGGGTCGCGCACCTCAAGGCGGATGCGATGACCGAAGCCGACGGACTTATCACCAAGCACCTTGCCGCCACGGCGGAGGTGAGCCGTGACCGACCAGCATGAATTGCTCTCCGACGCGTACGGACCCGAACTGGCGCAGGACCTCGGTTCCGGCTGTCTGGAGCGGGAGATGGGTGTTCCGTTCCGCCGTGAGCTGCCGATGGCTGAGGTCATCCGGCAGGCCGGGACGGCGGCATGACGGCCCTGCTCCAGAGCGCGCCCGTGACCCTGCCCAGTGTCCAGAGGGCGGGGGAGTGGCAGCCGCGAGTCATTGGCCTGGACCTCTCGTTGACCTCGACGGGCATCGCGGGCGCGGACTGGGCGTCGGCGGTTCGCCCCGGCAAGCGGCGCAGCCACGAGCGGATGGACTGGCTGTGCGGGCACATCAGCGGGGGCGTGGAGGGGGCCGATCTGGTGGTGGTCGAAGGCGCGGCCTACGCCCAGGGCGCGCAGGCCGGGCACCACGAACTCGCCGGATTCTGGTGGCTGGTGACCCAGTTCCTGTGGCGGCACCGCATCCCGTACGCCGTGGCCAACCCGCATCACCGCACGATCTACGCCACCGGCCGCGCGAACCCGGCGCAGGACCACCCGCGCAAGGAGCGGTCGCGGGTGGCAAAGGGGATGGTGCGCAGTGTGGCCGTCGAGCGGTACGGCGTTCAGTGCGAGGGGCCCGGCCGCTACGACCAGGCGGACGCCACGGTCCTGGCACAGATGGGGCTGGACTGGCTCGGCTACCCGACCGTCCCGGTGCCGGACACGCACCGGCGCGCGCTGGAGGCGGTGCGCTGGCCGGAGCTGATTCCGGTGGCCGCGAAATAGGGAATTGAATTCCCGGAATTAATCGGAATTGGAAAGGGGTAATTCTTGCATTCGCGGTACTTGGGATTAAGATATAAGTAAGAAGTTCGAAAATGCCGGACGGAATGGAGAAGGCAGCACCAGGACACACCCCGCGCCCCCGGCCACCGCCGGGGGCGCACCCATACCCGCAAGCGTCCTCTTGGAGACCACCACATGACCCACTCGCCCGGAGTCCAACTCCTCGCAGAGCAGATCGGCGTGGACGCCGAACACGTCGCCCACGCCTTCCGCCTCGCCTCACGCACCTACGCGGCGATACAGACCACCCGCTTCACCGATATGAGCGCGGACCAGTTCCGGCGCCTCCTCGGCCGCGACCGCCACGCCGTCGCGATCGTCGCCAACCTCGCCATGCGCCACGCCAACCGCATCGAGGACGCCCAACTCCTCATGAGCATCTACAAGGCCAGCTCGGGCACCACCCCCCACCGCCCGGTCATCCGCAAGGGCGTGGGCACGCTGCCCGACGACGGCGACCACGCATACGTGCGGCAGGCCATCCACATCCTTCAGGCCGCCGACCTGCCGCCGATCCACACCGACGGCACCCACGAACTGAAGCCGGGCTTCCAGGTCCTGCCCGGCTGCGACGACCTTCCCGGCTGGGTCTTCATCGCCCCCGACCCGGACTGCGAGGACCGCGGCGGCTTCGCCGGCGGCCGACTCGGCTACCTCGCTGTCATGCGCTGGGCCGGATGGGGCGTCATCACCGAACCCCTCACAGACGGCCTGTGGGCGGTCTGCCACCCCGACTACCGGAACAACCCCTTCCCCTCCTGACTGTGCCCGCTCCCGGCCCGCCCACCAGCGGGCCGGGAGCGGCCGAACGAGAAAGGCAACAGCCGTGAAGTTCCCGGTAGACGACGACATGCTCACCGCCTGGGCCACCCTCCTCGATCTGACCAAGGAGCAGTCCGACGACGTCCTGTGCGAGGTCGAACAGGCGCTGCGCCGCGGCTACGCCTTCCGCCCCCTGGCAATACGCCACCTCACCTTCGAGGAGGTCACCGCAGACATGGACATCGACGAATTCGCCCTCATGTACCTGACGTTCGGCCTGCACCGCGCAGGCCAGGACGAGCTCGCCGACGACGTGATGGGCCGCGCCCTGGCCCCCGCCACAGATCCTCGCCACACCCGCTGACCGCTCCCACCCGCAGCAACACCGCCGCCCCGGCCGCGCACCGCGCACCGGGGCGGCGCCATGCGCGCAGAAAGGAGACCCGCATGTCCGACGACCTGTTCCTTCCACGAGCAGAGCCCACCATCGCCGAGCGGCCAGCCCCGGCCTGGGCGAAGAAGAGCCTGCCGAAGTCGAAGGCCGCCGTACGAACCAAGACCAAGGTCAGCGCCCGGAAGTACTTCGCGCCCAACGACCCGCACGAGCACGCCCACAAGATCGCCGAAGGCGTCATCGACGCCTGGCACCAGAACTTCGGCGGCACCAGCATCGATATACCCATCGGAACCGTCGCCGCACTCGCGCTCCTGCGCAATCCCCCCGGCCTGGCCGACTGGATACTCAACCTCCAGCCGCATCAACTCCCGCAGCTCTTCAAGGAGATCTACCTCGGCTACTGGGTCAAGCGGCCCGACCTGATCAACCGCGCCATGCGCCTGCACGACTGGGCCTGGAACCCTGACCCCGACACGCAGCAGCTCCGCGCCGTCCACGCCGTCGCCCACCGCGCCATCAATACCGGCCTGCTGGACCTCACCGGCCACAACGACCCGTACATGCGCTCCGAGTCCGATGTCCTCAGCCCTCTCCTGACCGGGCTGCGACACAAGAGCGACAAGAAATGGCGCGGCGAGTACCACACGCCGCCGTGCGTCACGGACCTGCTGGCCGAAATGCTCGTGGACAAGGACTTCGCGGGTCAGGGCAAAGCCATCCGTGAACCCGCTGTCGGCTCGGGCGCCATGCTCCGTTCCGTCGCCCAGCGCCTGCGCGATCTCGGACTTAACCCGCACGACTACCACTGGTACGGCAACGACGTCGACTCGCTGTCGGCGGCCTGCGCCGCCGTCAACGCGATCATCTGGGACCTCGGCCCCGGCACCCTCATCGGCTGCGCCGACTCCCTCGCCACCGAAGACGGCGGCTACGCCAAAACCCGCGCCGAAGCGCAGGACGCCTTCAAGTGGCGCGACGACGCCATGGGCACCGCGACCACGATCGCCGCCCACCGCCGAGCCTTCCGCCTCGTCGACCAGCTCATGCCCGACAAGGAGAAGGCCTCCGCATGACCGAAGAGCACGACTTCGCACGACCTCTCACCACAGCCGAACGGCCCCGCCGCACAGGCCCCCGTGCCACGGCTCAGCATCCCGAGCCCTCACAACCTCTCGCCCAACTCGCCCCCGACCTCGACAGGCCGTGGCTCAAGGAGGACACCGACACCCCCGACCGCACCACCAACTACACCCACCCCGAAGGCCACCGCATCGGCCTGCGCCTCCAGCCCGGCAACCTGACCATCCAGACCTGGATCACCGCAGGCCCCGACCTCCCGCCGCTCCCCGCCGGCACCGCCGAGGAGAAAGCCGCAGCCCAGGCAGCCAACGACGCCCGCGTACAACCCGGACGCACCTGGCACGCCACCGTCCCCACCCGGCACAGCGAAGACCTCTCCATAGCCGTCGCCAGCGTCGTACGCGAACGGCTCATCCCCGCACTCACCCACAAGCCCCGAGCTGTCCACACCGTCACCTACGACCCCAAGCCGGACGCGGCCCCGGCCCCGGAGCCGAAGACCCCAACGGCCAAGAAGCGCCGCGCCACCGCCACGAAGAAGAAGGGAACCCCCCAGAAGTGAACGTCTCCGAGAAGAAGCTCACCATCAGCAGCCTGGCCAACCTCGCCGAGATCCTGCCGTTCATGCTCGGCCACTACCCCGACGACAGCATCGCCTTCCACTGCCCCGGCCCCAACTTCATCGACGGGCCGAGCATGACCTGCCCCCTGCCCGACGACCCCGCCCACTGGCAGCAGATCGCCGAGTCCGCAGCCTGCAACTTCATGCACTACGCCCAGAGCAAGGGCCAGGGCCTCGACTGCAACATCATCATCTACCTCTGCCGCGAGCCGCGCCCCGGCCAGACCGCCGAGGAGACCGCCGAACTCCTCCGGCCCGTGGCCGACTGGCTCGTCAATGCGCTCACCGAACACCGCGGCGTCCCCCAGCAGACCATCGGCCTCGTCGCGGGACGTTGGTGGGGGTTCGCATGCGACCTGTCCGGATGCTGCGAAGGCGAACCGCTCCCCGCCCTCGACGACCCCAACAGCGTCACCGCACAGCTCATCCGGCTCGGCTACTCGCCTGGCCGACGCACCAGCGACATCGTCCAAGAGTTCCAGCCCATTGACCCCGCATCAGCCCCGCGCCTGCTCCAGGCCCTCAAGGACGAAGGCGACAGCTACTCCCGCCAGCGCACCCAGCCCGCAGGACAAGACGCGGCGCTCGCCGCCACCCGCCAACTCCTCGAAGGCGCGATGCGCGACTTCCGCGACGGCGCAACCGAACTCGCCGACGACATAGCCGCGCGACTCATCCACGGACTCCAGGACAACCACGCACGCGACCACGCCTTCGAGTTCGCCGAAGACGACGACCTCCCGCACGCACGACGCCTGTGGACCTACCTCGCCCGCCGCTGCGTGGCCCCCTTCACCGGCCAGGCGGTTCCCGTGCTCACCGCCTTGGCCTGGATCGCCTGGCGTCAGGACGACAAGATCACCGCGCGCCTCGCACTCAAGCAGGCCCTGACCGCCGATCCCGACTACGCCATGGCCGACATCCTCCACGACGCCGTCAACCAGGGCGCCGACCCCCAAGGACTCCTCGCCATCGTCCGAGACGAGCGCGCCCAGCGACACAAGCGCACCCAGCATCAGGACACCACCGCGCACTGAACGCCTTCACGCACTGAACGCCTTCGGCAGCCCCGGCACCAGCCGGGGCTGCCCCGATGTGCCGGGCCTGAACGACTCCTGGACGTGGAATTGCCATCTGCGGAGGATGTGCGGGTACCGCCAAGTCCGTCCAGCCATCAGAAAGGGCACCCCATGAGCCTTGCTTCCTCACAGACTCAGCCCGCTCGCCCACTTCCCTTGGCAATGAGTCTCCTGCTCCCCTCGTCTGCTCCCTCCGCGTGGACCGCGTCGGTAGAGGAAGCCGCACGGCTTCTCCGCTGTTCCTGGGACAGCAGCCGCGCTGCAGAGCTGAACCTGGGAACCCTCGCACTCTTGCTCTACTCGCGCACCCACAACGGGCGGCGGGCCCCGGCCGATGTGCCGCTGGATGAACTGCGCGGAGCCCTTCGCGGTCCTCCGGTCGAAGGGAGCGAACCAGGAATCCGCCACGAGATCCTGGACGCTCTTCGAGCCGCTGGGCATGCCCCGGGCAACAAGCCGCACAACGGCCCGCTGTGGCAGACGTACGTCGACCTCGCGAACCGGTACACCACAGGAGACTTGGACGGCCTCGAACCGCCGGGACCGTCGCCGATGCGGTGGGCCGTTGAACGGCTCGCCCTGCAGCTTGAGCATTTCACGGAAGAAGCCCGCTCCGAACTCGCTGCTGTGCCCGGGGAGTCTGGCCCCCTGCGCATCGACGCCACAGAGGGGATCTTCGTCGCCACGGCCTCCAGTATCGTCCCGCTGAGGTGCAGCCACTCCTGCCCGAACCAGGGCAGCACCCTGCTGGTCGACGGACCGCTCATCAGCTCCGTCTGCCCGAACGGCCACAGCCACCGCGACTGGCGTCTGTCCGCCGTCCATGCCCGTAAGGCGCTGCGGGCGCTGGACCTCGACCCCGCCACGCAGGGCCACGTCGCAGTCGACGGACCCTTCAACATCCCCGAGTCCGGCTGGTCGGAAGACGCATCCCTGGAGGACACCGTGTGGGCGCGCTCTCGTGAGCATGCCTTCGTCGGCCGCGACGATGTCATGGCGCAACTGGATCAGATCGCCGACCAGTAGCACCGAACAGGGAGCCCAATTCTGGTCCGATGTCAGTAGCCCAGAGGGATCTCGGCGACCGGTTCCCAGGTCATCCGCCAACCGCCCGTGTCCGGCGCGATGGCGAAGCAGACGTCGAGCAGATGCACGGAGCCGACGCGCAGTGGCGCCCGGCGCGGGGTAAGGCCGCGGAGCACGCTGTTGAGGAGGTCGGAGCTAGCGGCGCCGTAGCTGTAGCCGAGCTGCATGTGGGGCCGCCCACCGCTGTGCTGGAGCGCGGTGTCCCCCCGCGTCTTGCGAATCGCGGTCCGCACCCCCTCTTGGAGGTTGAGGACTGCTTCGTCGGGCCACACGTCCAAAACGACGCCCGCGATGTTGCCGATCGGCGGGCCCACCTGCGTCTCGAACGGCGACACGCCGGACAGTGCCTCGCGAAGTGCATCTGCCAGAGCAGTGCGCTCCGCCGGACCGATGTCAGTTGCGGTGGCGTCGGCGACCATCTCGACAGTCAGGTGCAAAACCCCCGGGTCGGCCGGGTCTGCGGGAAAGAGCGGGTCAATGGGGTAGCCCGCCATCGCCGGACGGCACGTATGTACGAGGGCCAGCAACTCATCGTCGACACCGGGGCGTAGGGGGATATAGGCATGCAGGACCCGCATGCCGTCCACCCACGGATGGCCTTGAAAACGCGGAACAAACCGCTCCATCTCGAGTTTCCTTCTCAGTGCACGCCGCCCCTGCGACGACAGCCTCGATCCTTTCCCGCTGTGGCGTGTCCGGAACCTAGGACGAAGCTACAGCCGTCGCTGAGCCTCTCACCGGCGGCCGAACCACAGTTCAGCGGCCGCCGACAATCGCCCAGACCACTGCCCCGATCGCATGGAAGGAACGTCCCGCGCGGACTCCAGCATCACCGGACGGAGACGTGAGGCGGCGGAGTAGGCTGTGAGGACGCGGCTGACCTGCGAAAACGGTCACTGGCTCCACCCCGGGTGCAGGGGAAGTGAGCTCGCGTTCTTCTCGATGCAGGTGCGAAGCTCCCCGGATTGGCTCCCCGCTCCCACCAGCGACGCTGCCGTGCATCACGGATCTGGCCCCGCTCCACGGGAACCGATGGGAACCTCATGGGAACGGAAGGATCACGCATGATGCGGCAAGACCAAGCAGGACCAGGCTCCGGTACTTGCTCTGACCTGCCGCTTTCCGCAGATCAGAGCAAAGTTGATCAGGATCGGGATGATCATGTGCTGACTCGTAATGCGTAGGTCTCGGGTTCGAATCCCGAAGGCGGCTCGGCTGAAGCCCAGGTCAGTTCCGCTGACCTGGGTTTCTTTCATTGGGCCGCCCGAGCGTGCGCGAGACCCAGCAGGGACCAGCTTCGGTCGTCGCCCCAGATCGAGGACGCGTCCACATACGGTCGCAGCAGCGCCGTGAGCTCTGCGTCGCCCCGGCCGTTGAGTTCGTCCGAGGCTATCTTCCGCGCCACTCCGGCCAGGAAATCCGCGAGCTGAACCCGCGGATCCGAGCGGGAATCGACGAGCCGCACGCCGGTCAATCGGCCCTGTGGTGAAGGGAGATGCTCCTTGAGCCATGCGATGCGCTCTTCCGTCAGCGCGTTCTGCTGGTCGTGGACAAGGAAGACGGACTGTCCTCCCGCACTCCAGTGGGCGACGGTGTGGACGATGGCCGGAATGAGGGGGTCCAATGACGGAATCCTCGTCGGGTTTTCGAGCGTCCGCGCCCAGAAAGAGTCGGCGCGGGGCCTGGCCTGTTGAAGCAATTCCATGATGTCGCCGACTCCGTTGCCCTCGACTGCCGGGCGCAGGGCGTCGAGCAGGTGGAAGAAGGAGTCGACCGGGGTTCGCGCGTCCCAGCGGTTCTTGGTGCGCATCAGGTTGTTGGACGACTCCAGGAAGGCTTGCCACTGTTGGTGCCCCAAGGCGCTGGGGCCCTCGCGGTAGAGGGTGAGAGCCATGGTGCTCGGGGTCCGGCCGGGGGTTTCGCCCACGAGGAGGTCGACGACTCTGCCGACGACGAAGAATGCCTTGTCGGTGAGATGTACATGGGCGTTGTGGTGGATCGGACCGGCAGGCCCCAACAGCCACTCGAGGGTCGAGCGGTGTTTCCCCCGGAGCAGATGATTCGCTTTGTATTCCTCCGCTGGTGAGCGGATTCTGCTTCTTGTTTCCCGTATGGAATCCGCCGCCGGTTCGAGGGGCAGGTGCACGCTGGCGTGGGCGAACACATCAGTGTTTCCGCCGGTGAGATTCTCGCCGTCGGATCCGGACTCGTCGCAGAAGACTTCCATCCTCACCAGTGTTGGTGATCAGGGTGGCATGCACCATGGGTTTTCCCGTACCTCCGCTCGGGGGCAGGTTCCGTGTGTCCGGAGGTCACATTCCCCCGACCCGTCGTGTCATGGCAGTGAACGCACGACCTGAGCACCGCGAACCGAGCACCAGGAGCACGTCATGAACGAAGGCATCAAGACGATCATCTACCCCGTCAAGGACATCGAGCAGGCCAAGGCCCGCTTCACCGAGCTCCTGGGGGTGGAGCCGATCATGGACGAGGTCTACTACGTCGGCTACCGCGTCGGCGGCCAGGATGTCGGTCTGGACCCCAACGGCCACAGCCTGGGGATGACGGGCCCTGTCGCCTACTGGCACGTCGATGACATCAAGGCCAGGATCCAGGCGCTCCTCGGCGCCGGAGCGGAGACCGTGCAGGACGTCAAGGACGTCGGCGGCGGCAAGCTGACCGCCATCCTGAGGGACGCGGACGGCAGTGTCATCGGCCTCATCCAGGAGGGCTGACGGCACGCGGCCGTCAGCCGCGGAAACGGTGGCCCGGTCCGTACGCCCCCGTGCCGACCGGGCCGCCGCAGCATGGCTGCCCGGCAGCGCCGTCCGTCGCCCCTCAGCCGCTCAGGACCTCCAGGTCCAGCCGGCCCAGGCCGCCGGGGTCGGCCACGATGTCGATCGCGACGATCCTGCCGTCGGCGGCGATCGTGAAGCCGAAGACTACGCGCGGCTGTCCGCCCGGGGCCCAGACCAGTCCCGCCGCGCCGTTGATCAGCGCCGGCTGTGCGGCCTGCGCGCGGCCCGCGAAGGTGTGGGCCACCGCCTGCGCACCACGTGCCACGCCCGCACCCGACCGGACGGCCACGCTGTCCGCGCGCAGGACGACATCCGGGTCGAGCAGCGTCAGCAGCGCGTCGAAGTCGCCGCCGCGCGAGGCGGCGAGGAAGGCGTCGACGACTTCGCGCTGGCGGGTGACATCGGTTTCGGGGGCGGTTTCCGCGCCCTGGACCCGGCGGCGGGCGCGGCTGGCGAGCTGGCGGGTGGCCGCAGGGGTGCGCTCCACGATCGGGGCGATCTCGTCGAAGGGCACGGCGAACATGTCGTGCAGGACGAAGGCGAGCCGTTCGGCGGGCGCCAGGGTGTCGAGTACGACGAGGAGCGCCAGGCCGACCGAGTCGGCGAGCAGCGCCTGGTGCTCGGGGTCGGTGATGTCCTCGCGGTCGGCGGCCGGTTCCGGCCGGTGCACGTCCCAGGGGTCCTCGCGCCGGGTCTCGCGCGAGCGCAGCATATTGAGGCACACGCGTGCGACGACCGTGGTGAGCCAGCCGCCCAGGTTCTCGATCGCGGCGGCGTCGGAGCGGCTGAGCCGCAGCCAGGCTTCCTGGACGGCGTCGTCCGCCTCGCCGGACGAGCCGAGCATCCGGTAGGCGACCGCGCGCAGCCGGGCGCGGTGCGCCTCGAAGCGTTCCGCCAGAAAATCGTTCTCGTCCATGGGACACATTCCTTCGCCGCCGCGTGTCACAGGAGTGACCCGTGAAACCGAGCCGATGTGACAACTATCAGCCAGGAATCAAGCCACGCGTGGGAGGAAGCATGAACGACAGTCCCTACGTCCTGCGGCCGATCGGCCGGGTCGAGTCCCCGCTGACCGACCGCGAGTCTGCCCCGAAGCAGGGGGACGAGGGTGCGCCCGAGGCCTGGCTGGTGTTCGAGCCGGGCGTGAGCGAGGGGTTGCGCGATCTGCGGGCCGGGGAGGAGGTGATGGTGCTGACCTGGCTCGATCGCGCGAGCCGGGAGGTCCTGGCAGTGCATCCGCGCGGTGATGTGACGAGGCCGGTGACGGGGGTGTTCTCGACCCGTTCGCCGGACCGGCCCAACCCGATCGGGCTGCACCGGGTGACCCTTGTGGCGGTCGACGTGACGAAAGACGGGACGAGAGTGCGCGTACAGAATCTGGAGGCGCTGGACGGGACACCCGTACTCGACGTGAAACCCGTGCTCGACCCGGGAGCCGAGCGCTGAGCGAACCGCCCTTCCGTCACAGCTGGAGCAGAGCCCAGGCGCCCGCCGCGACCACGGCCAGGAGGTACGCCGCCGAAGCCGCCCGCACCACCTTCTCGCGGGTCGACCCCGGCCAGGAGGTGAACGCCAGCAGGCGGGCCAGAATCGGCAGGACCAGGATCGCGTGGAGCGACAGCCCGTGCAGCGGCTTCAGGGCCCCCGAGGAGTGGTAGGCCGCCTCCTGGCCGACGGTGCGGGTCACCACGACGCCGTACGCGATCATCGCCGCGCCCGACAGCAGGCCGACGAGCAGCACGGCGAAGCCCGTACGCAGCGCGAGTGCCATGCCCGCCGGGCCCTCGGGGCGTTGTCTGAACGAAGCGGTGGCGAAGGTCGTGAGAATCAGCACGAGCAGCACCCCGCCGACCGCGAGGGCAGTGGCGACCGCGCTGTCGAAAGGGGTCTCGCGGTTGAAGTGCGACGGCACACCCCGCCAGGCCTGGAGCGTGATCCCGGCGACTTCGAGCACGCAGTCGGCGGCGAACAGGGCCAGCATTACGCAGCGGGTGCGGCCGCCGATCCGCAGATACGACGTCACCCAGGTGATCGCGACCACCGTCAGGCCGAAGGAGACCCCGAAGGTGAACGGCTTGCGCCAGGAGACCGGGCCCGTCCAGGGGCCGCCGTCGGCGAAGAAGACCACCAGATGGAACAGGCCGGCGGCGATCAGCGCGGCGCCGGTCGCGTAGCAGAAGAGTTCAGCGCCTCGCGGGCCACCCGTATGCCGGGGCGGCGTGAGGGCGTGCCGGAGGGCTGCGGTGGTCATGCGGTCAGCATCGGCCCGAAGCGGGGCGGCCGCGTCCTCCCGGTGGAGTCACCCCTCGTACGACCGGGGGCGTACGAGTCGACGCTGAGGGAGTTGCGGGAGCCGCTGGGGAGCCGGTCACTGTCCGCGTGAAACATTCTCGCAGGGTCACCGCGTCAAGTGGGTGGAGGGGCGAGAAGCCCCGTTGACCGAACTGCACGACGGGGATGAACGGGGAGGGCATGAGACAGTCCCACGCGGACGAGTTCATGGAATTCGCAGCGGGCCGCACCGGCCATCTCTTTCGCTCCGCCTGCCTGCTCACCAGCGGCGACACCCATCTCGCCGAGGATCTGGTGCAGGAGACGCTGAGCCGGCTGTATGTGAAGTGGGGCCGGGTGTCCCGAGTCGACAACCCGGCCGGTTATGCCCAGACCGTTCTCGTCCGCACTTTTCTCACGTACCGGCGGCGGCGCTCCGCCGACGAGCGGCCGCTCGGCGAGCTGCCCGACATCCCGATCATCGCGGGGAGCGACCCTTTGCTGCGGCTGGCGCTGCTCCAGGCACTGGGGCAGCTGCCACCGAAGGACAGGGCGGTGGTCGTGCTCCGCTACTGGGAGGACCGCAGCGTCGAGGAGACCGCCGACGCCATGAACGCCAGCTCCGCCGCCGTGCGCACGCGCTCGACGCGAGCGCTGGCGCGGTTGCGCGCGCAGCTCGGCGGCAGCCTCGCCGAGCTCGTCTCGGCCCACTGAGACACCTGAGACTTCTTCCCCTCCGGCCTACCGGCACCGACAGGAGATGGTGATCCGTCATGCCCTTCGAAGACGACACCTCCGACAACGAATTCGAGAACAACCTCGGCGAGGCGATCCGGCGCACCGGGGGCACCTTCGCCACCGATCGCCGACGTGTCCTGCTGGAAGCGGGAGTGCGGCGAGGGCGCGTGAAGCTGGCTCGACGGCGAGCGGCCGCCGTGACCGGCGTGCTGCTGGCCGTCGCCATGATCGGGACGGTCGGAGCGTACGAGGGCGGACTCCTCGACGGAACGGACGGGACGTCCGTGGCCGACAAGGAGCGGGGTGAGAGCCCCCGGCCGAAACCGCGCGTGTCGGGCAGCGGGAAGCCGGACCCGCGCTATGGCGACCCCAAATGGTTCATGCGCGCGAGCGCCGACCAGATGATCAAGCTGCTGGAAATCAGCCTGCCCAAGGGGGAATTCAGCAAGCAGCGGGGCACCAGCAACTTCGGCGGTCCGGACGACGTCGCCAATGCCTCCCTGGTGTACGACGACGGCTATGGCAAGTCGCTCGTCTCCATCTCGGCCAGGCGCGTCGACCCCAACGACAAGGCGCTCAATAAGTCGATGACCACCTGCCCGGCCAAGAGCTCGTCCGAATCCTGTGTCACCGACACCTACGGGCACAAGATCCGGCAGAGCCTCGTGGACGGGAAGAATCCCGACAGCGTCAAGAAATGGCAGGCCCTGCGGGTTTCGAGCGACGGCTTCCTGCTGGAGGCGACCGAGTACAACGCGCCTGCGGAAAAGGGCGTCGAAGCCACCCGGAACAAGCCGCCGCTGACAGCGATGCAGCTGGGCGAACTGGCGGGTGCCGTGGAAGGGGCGTTCACCAAGTTCGGTGTGATGAACGCCGAGACGTTCTCCAGTCCGCGTCCCATTCAGGGCAGCTGGGCGGTCCGCGACATGCTTGAGTCCCTGGTGCCCGCGGGGCTGTCGCAACGGGGCCTCGGAGGACTCGGTGACGAGGGATACATCGTCGTCTACGACGCCAAGCTCAAGGTCAAGACGTTCCTGCGGGCGACCGTTGCGCCCGGCACCCCCGACGGTGGCAAGGTGCGCACCCAGCAGAAGGCAGGCAAGCAGCCGGGCTCCCTGGAGTGGTCGGCCGAGACCGTTACGCCGCAGGGGCTGCGGGTGACCGTGACCGCCTTCAACTCGCAGTATCCCAACCAGGCTGCCGTGCGCCCTGAGCCCCCGCTCACCCTGGCTCAGCTGTCCGCCATGGCGACCAGCGACAAGTGGCACAACTTCAAGTAGGCACCGGACACGGTCACTTCGCGTCGGCGTAACACTCCACCACTGCCGTCGTGAACGGAAACCGCACCGGCGTGAGACCGAAGGCGATCCGCCCGGCCAGCTCCCCGGCCTCGCGGATCGCCTTCGCGACCTCGGCCGCCTCATCGGCCGGGCAGTGCACGATCACCTCGTCGTGCTGGAAGAAGACCAGCTCGGCGCGCATGCCCGCGGTGGCCTGCCGCAGTGCCGCCAGCATCAGCAGGGCCCAGTCCGCCGCGCTGCCCTGCACCACGAAGTTACGCGTGAAACGGCCCCGCGCACGTGCGTTGGAGGAGGCGTAGCCGGGGGTGAACTCCGCCTCCGCGGGGGGGAGTTCCTCGCTCTCCTGGGGGATTCCCGCCTCGTCGTCGTCCCCCGAACCCGCCGCCCGCGGGCTCGTGCGCCCCAGCCAGGTGCGCACCAGCCGCCCCTCCTCGCCCGCCCGCGCCGCCTCGTCGACGTACGACACGGCGAGCGGGAACCTGCGTCTGAGCATGGCCAGGTTCTTCAGGCCGTCGCCCGAGGTCTGGCCGTAGATCGCGCCGAGCAGTGCGACCTTCGCGTGGTCGCGGTCGCCGGAGAAGGCCCGGTCGGACAGCGCGGAGTACAGATCGCCCTCATGGCCCGCGATGTCCATCAGGCCCGGGTCGCGGGAGATCGCGGCCAGCACCCGCGGTTCCATCTGGTCGGCGTCCGCGACCACCAGGCGCCAGCCCTCGTCCGCGACGACCGCGCGCCGGATCACCTTCGGGATCTGGAGTGCCCCGCCGCCGTTGGTCGTCCAGCGGCCCGAGACCGTGCCGCCGGGCAGATACTCGGGGCGGAAGCGGCCGTCGCGGACCCAGTTCTGGAGCCAGCTCCAGCCATGCGCGGTCCAGATGCGGTACAGCTTCTTGTACTGGATCAAGGGATCGACCGCCGGGTGGTCGATCTCCTCCAGCTCCCAGCGCCGGGTCGACTTCACCTTGATCCCGGCCTGCGCGAACGCCTTCACCACATCCGCGGGCAGATCCGGGCGCACCCGGCGCCCGAAGGCCGCCGACACCTCGTCCGCCAGCTCCGCCAGACGGCGCGGCTCGCCCCCGCCCGCGTACCGCTCGCCCAGCAGCTCGTGCAGCAGGTCCCGGTGGACGTCCGCGCGCCACGGCAGCCCGGCGCGGTTCATCTCCGCCGCCACCAGCAGGCCCGCCGACTCCGCGGCCGTGAGCAGCCGCATCCGCCCGGGGTGCTCGGCGGCCTGGTGTCTTCGCTGCTGGTCGGCGTAGACCTCAAGGAGCGCTTCCAGCGGTACGGGCACGGGCTGTGGCTCGAAGAGCGAGGACTGCGAGCCCGGTTCGGCCGCGCGCTGCGGGGGATCGGGCGGCACGGGGGCGTTGTGCAGCCGGGCCCAGGCAGCCGCCGCCGACCGGGGCTCGCCGAGCCGTCCCTCGTGGCCGAGCAGCAGGAGCTCGGCGTCCTCGATGTCGTAACACCGCTCGACGCGCACTCCGGCCGCCAGGAGACGGGGGTAGATGTCGGGGGTGGAGCGCCAGACCCATCTGCCGACGTCCGGGCGGGAGCGGACGGCCTCGGTCAGCTCGGGTTCCTCCTGGACGGGCCCGG
Organism: Streptomyces sp. NBC_00885; assembly: GCF_045207475.1. NCBI lineage: Bacteria > Bacillati > Actinomycetota > Actinomycetes > Kitasatosporales > Streptomycetaceae > Streptomyces > Streptomyces sp. NBC_00885. The sequence continues at coordinate 3,672,359 of NZ_CP108796.1, read as the reverse complement.
CGGGCAGGCCGTCGGGGCCGAGGGGGACGAGCCGCGCCCCGTCGCCCTCCGCCGCCGCCAGAGCCCATCGTTCGCTCATGGGAGCGAGTGTCGCAGCCGGGTCTGACACCGGCCCTGATCCGCGGGCTGTCTGCATGTGCGGGGGAAGCTGGTGATCACTCCCAGACGACGCCGATCTAGGATCGGTCAGGTTTGTTCGGAGCTGACCCAGGGGTGGGGAATCGTGGTGCGTGGTCTTCTGCGCGGTGTGGGTGCGGGGCTGGTCCCGGCGGCGCTTGTGACGGTGGCGCTGACCGGCTGTTCGTCGGACGGGGAGTCCGACCGGCCTCAGTCCGGGGCGAGCGCGAAGGGCGCTGCCAAGGGGGAGGCGCCCGGCAAGGGGGACGCGACCCCAGCCGCAGCGAAGGGCGGCACGGTCGGGGGTGCCGGTTCGCCGTGCGCCCTGCCCGTCTCGTTCGACCTGGCGGCCGACTGGAAGCCGAAGGCCGTCAAGGAGGACAAGCAGTTCGGGCTGACCAAGCAGGGTCCCGTCACCCTCGTCTGCGAGATCGACGCCAAGCCCGCCGGGAACATCGGCTTCCTGCGCGTCTGGACCGGGGGCCACGCCGGTGACGATCCGCGCAAGGCCCTGGAAGCGTTTGTCGCCGAGGAGGCCAAGAGCCGGGACAAGGTCGCGTACGCACAGATCAAGGCGGGCGAGTACGCGGCCACCGAGGTGACCTACCTCAATACCAACGAGTTCCTGGACGCGCCCAAGAAGGAGCGGGCGCTCGCCCTCACGACCCCCAAGGGCGTGGTCGTCGTGCATCTCGGTGGACTGGACAACGAGGAGCACGAGGGGATGCTCCCGGCGTACGAGCTGGCGAAGAAGAGCCTCCACGGCGCGTAGCAGAGCCTCCACGGCGCTTAAGGGTGTCCGGCGGGCCCGCCGGAGGTGCCTGATCGCGCCACCGCTGTCAGGCTCGTTGTATGCGAATGGCACTGGCACAGACCGACTGTGTACTGGGCGAAGTGGACGCGAATCTCGAAACGGCCCGGGAGCAGATCGAGCAGGCCGTCGCCCAGGGCGCGGATCTCGTCGTCTTCCCCGAGCTGAGCCTGCACGGCTATCACCTGGGCGCGCTGCGGCGGGACACCTCGGTGCAGGCACGCGATCCCCGGCTGCTCAAGCTCGGGACGTACGGCGCGGACGTGATGGCCGGGTTCCACGAGCACACCTCGCTGCGGGCGTACAACACCTGCGCGTACTACAACGGCGGTGAACTCCTGCACACGCACCGGAAGTTGTATCTGCCCAACTATCTGGCGTGGGAGGAGCGCAAGCACGTCAGCCCCGGCCAGTTGGTGCGCGCGTACGACTTGCCGGAGGGTGCCGGTCGCGCGGCCACGCTCATCTGCAACGACGCCTGGCAGCCGGTCCTGCCGTGGCTCGCCGTGCAGGACGGGGCGGAGGTCGTGATCGTGCCGGCGAACAGCGCGGCCAGCCTCGATCCGGAGGCGATGGACACGGGCCTGTACTGGGACAGCCTGCTCACCTATACGGCGCGGATGCTCCAGTGCTGGGTCGTCTTCGTGAACCGGGTGGGGAGCGAGAACGGCGCCTCGTTCTGGGGCGGTTCACGGGTGGTCGACCCGCGCGGGTCGGTGGTGGCCCAGGCGCCCAAGTGGGAGCCCGGGCTCGTGACCGTGGACATCGACCTCCACGAGGCGCGGCGGCAGCGAAGGGCGGTGCCGCTGGTGGCGGAGGCGCGGCTGGGGCTGATCGACCGCGAGGTGCGGCGGCTGATCGACGAGGGCGGCGACAGCTAGAGCCTGGGCTCTAGGCCTGCCGCCTGGTCGTACGTCACGCTCCGCCGCACGGCGGAGCGGGATGCTTCCCCCCGCCGATGTCACCGGCACACCCCCGGCCCGAGCATGAACGCATGCCGAAGATGAGCGCTCTGCCGAATGTGCCGCGCTGGGCCGTGCTCGCGGCCCACGCCGTACCACTGGTCACCCTGCCGTCCGGGCTGTGGCGGATCGCTCTGGTCGCGGGGGTGCCGTTGCTCCCGCGGGCCGTCTCGAACTGGGGAGAGGGGCTGTACATCGTCATGCTCAGCGTGGTCGCGGAGTGCCTCGCGCTGCTGACCCTCGGGCTCGTCCGCCCGTGGGGCGAGGTGGTGCCCGACTGGATCCCGCTGATCGGCGGGCGGAGGGTGCGGCCGGGCGCCGCGGTGGTCCCGGCGCTGCTGGGCGCGGCCGGTCTCACCGTGCTGTGCGCCTGGTCGTTCTACGCCCAGTTCGCCGGTCTTGGCGACGGACTGGACGGCAGTGCGCTCCAGGACGCGGTGCTGGTGGTCTGCTATGTCCCGCTGCTCGCCTGGCCTCCGCTGCTGGTCGCGGTGACGCTCGCGTACCGCCGGCGCCGTACGACGGCCGGAGGCCGACCCCTGAGGGCAGCCCCGGCGCCCATGGGATCATCGGAGGCGTGAGCACGGTCGGCACGGTCGAGAAGGCGCTTGCCGTGGCGTTGTACGCCGACGGCGACGAAGGGCTCGACACCGGCGCCTCCCTGCTCGCCGCCGATCCGGCCGCGGACGCCGAACTGAGGCTGCGCGGCGAGGAGTTCCTGCGCCGGGCCTGGGAGCGCGGCTGGCAGCCCGCCGATGTCGTACGGCTCGTACGGCGCGACCTCGACGACGGGCACGAGCGGCTGGCCGCCGGGCTGATCACGGGGGAGAGCGGGCGGTACGCGCACCTCGCCCCGCGCTGGCGGGCCCAGCTCGACGAGCTGAAGCTGCCCCCGTACACCGCCGACCGTTTCTCCTACGCGACCGCCGTGCTGGAGCTGTACCGGCTGCTGATCCGGCTCCCCGCTGTCGAACCGGTCGGCCCGATACCCGGGGCGCCCCTGTCCGCCGAGCCCGCGGCGCACGAGCCGCGCACGCTCGGCCGGATCCGGGCACTGCTCGCCAAGGCGGAGGCGACCGGCTATCCGCAGGAGGCGGAGGCGCTGACCGCGAAGGCCCAGGAGCTGATGGCGCGGCACAGTCTGGACGAGGCGATGCTCGCCGCGCAGACCCATCGCCCGGATGTACCGGCGGCCTGCCGCATCGGCGTGGATGCCCCCTACGAAACGGCCAAGGCGATCCTGCTGGACGCCGTCGCATCGGCGAACCGCTGCCGCGCCGTATGGAACAGCGCCTTCGGATTCTCGACGGTCGTCGGCTTCGACGGCGACCTGGAGGCGGTCGAGCTGCTCTACACCTCGCTGCTGGTCCAGGGGACGACGTCGATGACCCGCGCGGAGGCGACCCAGCGCGCGGGCGGCAGAAAGCGGACGAAGACCTTCCGGCAGTCCTTCCTGATGTCGTACGCCGCCCGCCTCGGCGAACGCCTCACGGCGGCGACGGACGCGGTGACGGCCGACGAGGGCAGCGATCTGCTGCCGGTCCTGGCCGCGCGGGACGTGGCCGTCACGGATCGCACGGAGCGGATGTTCCCCGAGACGACGACCACGCGGGTGCGCGGAGCGAGTGACGAGGCGGGCTGGGTCCACGGCAGAGCGGCTGCGGACACAGCGCAGCTGGCGCGGGAGCGCCACAAGCTCAGCGGTGAACAGTCCCGCCCGGGCGCGGGGGACGCGTAGGCCGACGGCGTGAGACGGCGGGTCCCCTGCCCCGCCCCGGGGCAGGGCAGGGGCCGTGCGTCAGCGCTCCTGGACGAACGCCCTGCCCTCGTGGGCATCGGCGGAGCAGGACTGCTTCTCCGCGTCGGTCATCTTGCGGCTCTTGACGACCACCGCGTTGCTCTTGCCGTCCGTGCCGTTCGCGGCAGGACCGGTGACGGTGTCATCCCAGAACCAGTAGTAGTGACCCCACTTGGGGCTGTCGTAGTGGGTCTGCCAGGTGCCGGAGACCTTCTGCATCACCTGGGCGCGGGAGATCCAGCCCACTTCACCGGGCTTGACCGTCATGCCCAGGGAACTGCTCTCCGAGTGCGTGCTCGTCCAGGTGTGGCTGTAGGTCGCCGTCACACTCAGGTCGATGATGCCCGCGATCTTGCCGCCCGCGGTGACCGAGACGCCGACCGAATCGGTCGAGCCCACGGTGTCGCTCCAGGTCATGGACTGAGTGGCGTCCGACGTACTGCAGTTGTAGAGCGAGTCGGAGACCTGGCGGAACTGACCCAGGTACGCCTCGCCCAGCTGGGGGGAGTTGAAGGTGCACTTGCCCTCGCCGGAGGCGCAGTCCGCCGTCAGCTCCTGCCGTGTCGGCTGCTCGTCGGCGGATGCGGGCATGGCGGTCGCCGCCGCGATTCCACAGGCCGCCACGGTCAGGGCCAGTAGTCGGCCGCCGTGCCGTATGGCGCGGTTCATTGTCATGTTGGTGCCTTTCGGTCGTGCATGGGGGGTCGGTGAACCGGACTTCTGTACACGGGAGTTGAGGCTCCCGCATGTGTCCGAACTCACCGCCTGTGCATGCGAGGCTGTCCCAACAGCCCCTGCAGCCACACCAAGAGAAGGCAAAGTTGTAGTTGACCGTGCAATGGCCGCCGGGCCGGGCCTCGCTGACACGACGACGGGCCGCGAACCCGTGAAGGTCCGCGGCCCGCGGCCGGCCTCGTACGTCAGGACGTCGGAGGCGTCAGAGCATGAGAGGCGTCAGGGAGCCGGGATGCCAGTCGGCAGCTCCGCCGGCAGTCCCGTCGGCAGTCCCTTGGGCAGCTTGCCCGGCTCGGTCTTGGTGAGCGTGTCCTTCGCGCCCGCGTCCCACGAGACCACCAGCTTCGTACCGTCGTTGGACTCGATCGAGCCCATCGTGCGGTCGGTGTTCCCGTCCGCGCACTTCAGCGACAGCATCGGCTTGCCGTGGTCCGTCACCTCGCCCGTGCAGACATGACCGTCGGCGACGACCGCCGCGGTCTTGCCCGAGACGGACAGCGCGATCGGCTTGCCGTCGGTCACCCCGGACCAGGCGCCGTCGATGCTCCCGCTCGCCGCCCCTCCGCCGCCCGCTTCCGTGGGCGTGGCAGAGGTCTTGCCCTTGCCCGCGTCGTCACTGTCGCTGCTGCCACAGCCGGTCAGCGCGAGCGCGGCGACAAGACCCGCCGCGGCGACTGACATCCGTACGCGCTTGTGCACTTATCGGTCCCCCTAGTCGGTTTCAAGACCGCGCCAAGCTACCAGGAGGACTTGCGCACTCCGGGGAGGAACCCGGCGTGTGCCTGCTCACGCACCCGGACGCGGGAGAGGCCGAACTTCCGCAGATGGCCTCGCGGCCGACCGTCCACGCTGTCCCGGTTGCGCACCCGCGTGGCGCTCGCGTCGCGCGGCTGACGTCGCAACTCCTCCTGGGCGGCGATCCGTTCGGCCTCGCTGCTGCCCGGACGACGGATGATCTCCTTCAACTCCGCCCGGCGTGCCGCGAATTGCTCCACGACCGCCTTGCGCCGCTCATTGCGGGCGATCTTGCTCTTCTTCGCCATCAGACCTTCACCCCGCGGGCACGGATACGGGCCACCGCGGCCTCGATCCCGATCGTGTCGACGGTCTTGATCGCGCGGGCGCTGAGCGTGAGCCGGACATGGCGGCCCTCGCTCGGGAGCCAGTAGCGCTTGCGCTGGATGTTGGGGTCGAAGCGGCGGGACGTGCGCCGGTGCGAGTGCGAGATGTTGTTGCCGAAGCCCGGCTGGGCGCCGGTCAGCTGGCAGTGCGCGGACACGGGTGATTCACCTCTCGTTGGGTGGTGCCATTTGATAATGGAAACCATTTCCATTTATCTTAACCCCATGGCCCGCAACGAACTCCGCCCGATCATCAAGCTCCGCTCCACGGCAGGCACCGGCTTCACCTACGTGACCCGCAAGAACCGCCGCAACGACCCCGACCGCATGACGCTGCGCAAGTACGACCCGATCGCCCGCCGCCACGTGGACTTCCGCGAAGAGCGCTGACCCGCCGAGGAGCACAAGCCCATGAAGCCCCGGATCCACCCGGCGTACGGCCCCGTCGTCTTCCGCGACAAGGCAGCCGGCTTCGCCTTCCTCACGCGATCGACCGCCACCGGCGAGAACTCGGTCGAATGGGAGGACGGCAACACCTACCCCGTCATCGACGTCGAGATCTCCTCGGCGAGCCACCCCTTCTACACGGGCACCGCGCGCGTGCTCGACACGGCCGGCCGTGTCGAGCGCTTCGAGAAGCGTTACGGGGGCCGGAAGTGAGACTCCCCGTCGCACTCGTCTGCGGTCTGCACACAGATGCCCGCAAGGCCGTCGTGGAGCGGCTGCTGGCCACCGTGCCGGGCAGCGTCGTGCTGCATCACGACCTGTCGACCGCCGTGCAGGGCACGGTCGTTCGCACCGTCCGTGACGCGCTCGGTGTGCAGAGCACCGGCGAGACGCCGCTGGTCAACGACTGCGCCTGCTGTGCGCTGCGCGAGGATCTGGTGCCCGAGCTGGAACGGCTCGCGGACGGCGGCACGACCCGGCTCGCGATCGTCGAGCTCTGGGACTCGGTCGAGCCCAAGGCCATGGCCGAGGTTGTCGCCGCGCACGGCGGCGGGCGCCTCGCCGTCACGGCGGTGATGACCGCCGTCGACCCGGCGCTGCTGCTGCCCTGCCTCGGCAACGGCGACGACCTGATCGACGCGGGGCTCGCAGCCGCTGCCGGCGACCGGCGTACGATCGCCGACACCTGGGCGCGCCAGCTGGAGTACGCGCCCGTGCTCGCCGTCGTCGACAGTGAGGAGGCCGACGACGAGGACCGGGCGCTGCTCGCTCAGCTGCATCCCACCGCCCGCCAAGTGAATCTGTCAGGGCTTGAGTTGGCGCGCGCGGCGCTGGCGGGCTTCGACGTCGAGGCGGCCGCCGCCGCCCAGCACCCGGCCTGTGCGCTGCTGCCGCAGGACGCGGACGCCTGCGGTGTCGCCACGTACGTCTGGCGCCGCCGCCGCCCCTTCCACCCCGAGCGCCTCTACCAGGCGCTGGAGGACCTGACCTGCGCGGCCGCCCGAAGCCGTGGCCGCTTCTGGCTCGCCGACCGGCCCGACACCCTGCTGGCCTGGGACGCCGCGGGCGGTGCGCTGTGTGTGGAGAGCGCGGGCCCCTGGCTCGCCTCGCTGCCGGACGCCGCCTGGGAGATGGTCCCGCCGGTGCGCCGGGCCGCTGCCGCGCTGGACTGGCACCCCGAACACGGGGACTGCTGCCAGCACCTGGTCTTCACCTCGCCCGGCCTGGACCGTGACGGCCTGGAACAGCTCCTCGAATCCTGCCTGTTGACCGATGCCGAATACGCCGCGGGCCGCGAGGCCTGGAAGCGGCTGCCGCCCGCCTTCGACTCCCTCCTGGAGGTCTGATGCCCCGCCGCTCCGATCCGCGCAAGCCGCTGAAGTCCCGCCCCAATCCGCTGGACCAGGCGAAGATCACGTACATCGACTACAAGGACACCGACCTGTTGCGGAAGTTCATCTCGGACCGCGGCAAGATCCGCAGCCGCCGGGTGACGCGGGTCAGTGCACGGCAGCAGCGGCAGCTGGCCCTGGCCATCAAGAACGCGCGGGAGATGGCGCTACTGCCGTACGCGTCCGGCAAGTAGGAGCCACGGCCCGCAGCCGGTCCGGGCGATCGCCGGCAACGTCGACGTGCGCCGATCGGGCCTCCTGGAACACCTCAAGGTGCTCAGGGAGGCCCGCTCTGGTTTGCCCCCGGAGCTGTAACCGGAGGGCCACCCGACGTGCACGTGCATCTGCTCGTGCTGCCGCCCATGCATCGGCATATGAACACAGCTATGATCCGGGATAGTTGACACCTGCATCTTGCACCCCGGGAGCGACTTGTGCCCAATGTGTACAACGGCATGGCGGCCACAGAGCTGCACGGTGTCGTCTGGCAGAAGAGCAGGCACAGCAACTCCCAGGGCTCGTGCGTGGAGTTCGCCAAGCTGCCCGGCGGGGACGTGGCGATGCGCAACTCACGGCACCCGGACGGCCCCGCACTCGTATATACGCCCGCAGAGATAGAAGCGTTGCTTCTGGGCGTCAAGGACGGGGAGTTCGACCACCTCGTCTAGGTCTGTCCGGCCGGTCCTGCCGGGCTCAGCCGAGCCGGAACAGCGCCCAGACCACCTTGCCGTGCAGCGATCCGGCGAGCGGGTGCCAGCCCCAGCTGTCGCTGAAGGAGTCCACGAGAAAAAGGCCCCGACCGGATTCGGCCGCGCCACTGGGATCCGGGAAGGGAGCGTCGTCGCTCCTTCCGGCCGCTCCGGGGCTGTCATGGCTGGGGTCGCGCACGGCACACACCAGCCGGGTCGTCCAGCGCATCAAGTGCAGCCGTACGGGCGGTTCCTGGGTCTCCCGAAGTGTCTCCGTGGGCAGCGCGTGCCGCAGTGCGTTGGTGACGAGTTCGGACACGACCAGCGCGACATCGTCGAAACGGTCGCTCAGTTCCCACTGGCCGAGAGTCGTCCGGGTGAACTGCCGTGCTCCGCGCACCGCTTCGAAGCGGGCGGGCAGGGCGCACGAGGCCGAGCTGGAGACCGCGGCGGGATCAATAGGAGGAAGCCCCTGCCGTAACGGCGCGAGCATGGTCGATCCATTCATCCCCATGCGAGGCACTCCCGGGAATCGCGGCTGTGACGCTACAACACGAACGAGCACGCAGGTGCGCGAGGACCATGGTTCCGAATGCGTAGGGCAGATGCAAGGGCAGATGCACGTGCACGCGCCGGACCTGTCCGACCCCGTGCCGGTTCTTGCTCATTTCTTCCACGAATCTCTTTCCAGCCCTTCCCAAGGCCGTCTCATTTCCGTAATCGAATGAGTACGGGCTGAAGCGTTTTGGTGGCAGAATCCCGGGTCTCGGGGTTCGGGGGTGCTCCGGCAAGTCGGACAAGCGAGTTGGGTCGAGGCGGACCATGAGTCGATGGGGAGGGTTGGGGTCGTGACCGCAGGCGAGTCGAGCGGTTCGGTGGTACGGCGCATCCTGTTGGGCTCGCAGCTGAGGCGGCTGCGCGAATCACGCGGCATCACCCGAGAGGCTGCCGGGTACTCGATCCGGGCATCCGAATCCAAGATCAGCCGCATGGAGTTGGGACGGGTGAGCTTCAAGGCCAGGGACGTAGAGGATCTGCTGACGCTCTACGGAGTTTCCGACGACGCGGAGCGCGAGTCCCTCCTCGGTCTCGCCAAGGAGGCCAATGTCGCCGGCTGGTGGCACAGCTTCGGCGATGTGCTGCCGGGCTGGTTCCAGACGTACGTCGGTCTGGAAGGCGCCGCCTCGCTCATCCGTATCTATGAAGTGCAGTTCGTGCACGGCCTGTTGCAGACCGAGTCGTACGCCCATGCCGTCGTCTCCCGCGGCATCCCCGATGCCCCCACGGCCGAGATCGACCGCCGCGTTGCGCTCCGTCTGGAACGCCAGAAGGTTCTGGTCTCCGAGCGCGCCCCCCGCTTCCACGCCGTCATCGACGAGGCCGCGCTGCGCCGCCCTTATGGCGACCGCTCGGTGATGCAGGGCCAGTTGAGGCATCTCATCGAGATCTCCGAGCAGTCGAACATCACGCTCCAGGTGATGCCCTTCAGCTTCGGCGGGCACGCGGGCGAGAGCGGCTCGTTCACGATGCTGCGCTTCCCCGAGTCCGACCTCTCCGACATCGTCTATCTGGAGCAGCTGACCAGCGCCCTGTATCTCGACAAGCGCGAGGAAGTGGCGCAGTACGAACGGGTGATGAGGCGTCTGCACGAGGACAGCCCGGATCCGTCCGAGACCCGCGATCTTCTTCGGGGTCTCCTTCAACTCATCTGAAACACAAGTACGATGACGCCACATCAGGTATCTGCTTCTGCAGTCTTACGCGGTAAGGAATCGGATCACATGTCCTTCTTCACCGAGCTGGCCCAGCAGTACATCGATGGCGAGTGGAGGCCGGGAAGCGGCTCCTGGGACATCATCGACTTCAACCCGTACGACGGGGAGAAGCTGGCCTCGATCCCCGTTGCCACCGCCGCCGAGGTGGACCAGGCCTACCGCGCCGCCGAGCGTGCGCAGGAGGCCTGGGCCGCGACCAATCCGTACGCCCGCCGCCTCGTCTTCGAGCGCGCCCTGCGCATCATCGAGGACCGCGAGCAGGAGATCACCGAGACGATCATCGCGGAGCTCGGCGGCACGCATCTGAAGGCGGCCTTCGAACTCCACCTCGCCAAGGAGTTCCTGCGCGAGGCGGTGCAGCTCTCGCTGCGGCCCGAGGGCCGGATCCTGCCCTCGCCGGTCGACGGCAAGGAGAACCGCGTCTACCGGCTGCCGGTGGGCGTCGTGGGCGTCATCAGCCCCTTCAACTTCCCCTTCCTGCTGTCCATCAAGTCGGTGGCCCCGGCGCTGGCGCTGGGCAACGCCGTTGTCCTCAAGCCGCACCAGAACACCCCGATCTGCGGCGGGTCCCTGGTCGCCAAGGTCTTCGAGGACGCGGGCCTGCCCGCCGGTCTGCTCAATGTCGTCATCACCGACATAGCGGAGATCGGCGACGCGCTGCTGGAGCACCCGGTGCCGAAGGCGATCTCCTTCACCGGCTCCGACAAGGTGGGGCGGCATGTCGCCACGGTCTGCGCGGCCAACTTCAAGCGCGCGATCCTCGAACTGGGCGGCAACAGCGCGCTGATCGTGCTGGAGGACGCGGACATCGACTACGCCGTGGACGCGGCGGTCTTCAGCCGCTACGTGCACCAGGGCCAGGTCTGCATGGCCGCCAACCGCGTCCTGGTGGACCGGAAGGTGGAGAAGGAGTTCACCGAGAAGTTCGTCGCCAAGGTCAAGACCCTCAAGGTCGGCGACCCCAGGGACCCCGGCACCCACATCGGCCCGCTCATCAACTCCACACAGGCGGACGCGGTCACGGCGCTCGTCGACCAGACCGTGGAGGCCGGCGCGACCGCGCTGCTGCACGGCAGCTCCGAGGGCAATCTGGTGCGCCCGTCGGTGCTGACCGGGCTCGAAGCCGACTCGCCCGTCCTGCAGCAGGAGATCTTCGGCCCGGTGGCCCTGATCGTGCCCTTCGACGGGGAGGACGAGGCGGTCAGGATCGCCAACGACACTCCGTACGGCCTGAGCGGCGCGGTGCACACCGCTGACATCGAGCACGGTGTACGGATCGCCCAGCGCATCAACACCGGGATGATCCACATCAACGACAGCACGGTCCACGACGAGCCGATCGTGCCCTTCGGCGGCGAGAAGCACTCGGGCAGCGGGCGGCTGAACGGCGAGTCGATGATTGAGGCGTTCACCACCCAGAAGTGGATCTCGGTGCAGCACGGGCGCTCTCAGTTCCCGTTCTGATTGTCCGCGACGCCGCCCCCTTGCGGACAGAAGCTGACCGCAAGGGTCCGTAGTTTGGTCGGTGTCAGGACGGCACAAACCAAGCTCGGAAGGGCGGACATCATGGTCACTCACGTTCCCGCGGAGGCTCACGGCGACGAGCGCGGCGCGCTGCTCGCTTTCGTCGAGGCGCAGCGCGGCGCGATCCGCCGCTCGGTACTCGGGCTGACCGAGGAGCAGGCCGCGAGCCGGCCGAGCGCCAGCGAGCTCTCGCTCTCCGGGCTGCTCAAGCATGTCGCGGAGACGGAGCTCGGCTGGCTGCGGCGGGCGCAGCAGCGAACGAACGAACCGGAGCGCACCGAGGAGACCTGGGCCGACAGCTTCCGCCTGGTGGGCGACGAGACCGTTCCGGGGACGCTGGCCTTCTGGGACGAGGTGGCCAAGGAGACGGATGCCTTCATCCACTCCGTGCCGAGCCTGAACGACACCTTCCCGCTGCCTCCCGCGCCCTGGTTCCCCAAGGACGCCGCGGTGTCCATGCGCTGGCTGCTGCTGCACCTGGTCGAGGAATTCGGCCGGCACGCCGGGCACGCCGACATCATCCGCGAGTCGCTGGACGGCAAGGGCGCGTTCGACCTGGTGGCGCTGGAGAGCGGCGAGAGCTGGGGCTGAGCCCGGCCGTACCCTATTCAAAGTTGAATAGAAAGGTACGCGGATGTCAGCGATCCGGCTGCTGGTCCTGGGGGCCGTACGCCAGCACGGGCGGGCGCACGGCTACCAGGTCCGCAACGATCTGGAGTACTGGGGCGCGCACGAGTGGTCCAACGCCAAGCCGGGCTCGATCTATCACGCGCTGAAGCAGATGGCGAAGCAGGGACTGCTGCACGCCCACGAGACCGCGCCGTCCACGGCCGGCGGGCCGCCGCGTACCGAGTACGAGATCACCGAGAAGGGCACCGAGGAGTTCTTCAAGCTGCTGCGGGAGTCCCTGACGGCCTACGACGAGAAGATGGACGTGCTCTCGGCGGGGATCGGCTTCATCGTAGATCTCGCGCGCGAGGATGCCGTGGCCCTGCTGAAGGAGCGGGTACGCGGCCTGGAGGAGTGGCGTACCTCGGTGACGGAGTACTACACACCGCAGGCGGGGCCCGAGTCGATCGGGCACATCGGCGAAATCATGAACATGTGGGTGGGTTCGGCGGACTTCGGTGCTCAGTGGACGCGGGGGCTGATCCGGCGGATCGAGGGCGGGGCGTACGTGTTCGCGGGGGAGGGGGAGCCCTTCACCGGGGTGCTCGCCCAGGGCGAGGAGAACCCGTACGCGACGGGCGAGCGGCACCCGCAGGACGACGGCTGATCAGTGGTGGAACGCCGAAGCCGCCGCCGAGTCCTTGCTCAACGGGTGCTGTTGGCGGCGCAGTTCCGGCAGTAGTTCGTTCAGATCGTCCAGCAGCAGCTCGCCGAGGTCGGCCGAGAAGCCGTTGCGGATCACCAGTCGCAGTACGGAGAGGTCCTCGCGGTTGGGCGGGAAGGAGTAGGCGGGGACCAGCCAGCCGCGTTCGCGCAGCCGCCGCGAGACATCGAAGACGTCGAAGTTCTTCACGTCCGGAGCGGTGGTCACCGCGAAGACCGGCAACTGGTCGCCTCTCGTGAGGAGTTGGAACTCCTCCAGCGCCTCCATCCGGTCCGCGAGCGCGCAGGCGATGTCCCGGGAGGTCTGTTGCACGGCCTGGAAGCCCTCCCGGCCCAGCCGCAGGAACGTGTAGTACTGCGCGACGACCTGAGCGCCCGGACGCGAGAAGTTGAGGGCGAACGTCGGCATGTTGCCGCCCAGATAGTTGACCCGGAAGACCAGTTCCTCCGGCAGATCCTCCGGTGACCGCCACAGCGCCCAGCCGACCCCCGGGTAGACCAGGCCGTACTTGTGCCCTGAGGTGTTGATCGATTTGACCCGCGGCAGCCGGAAGTCCCAGACCAGATCCTCGTCGATGAACGGCGCCACCATCCCGCCGGACGCCCCGTCGACATGGACCGGGATGTCCAGGCCCGTCCGCTCCTGAAGGGCGTCCAGCGCGGCACAGACCTCGGCGACGGGCTCGTACGACCCGTCGAAGGTGGAGCCCAGCACGCTCACCACGCCGATGGTGTTCTCGTCACAGAGATCGGCCGCGGCCTGCGGATCGAGATGGAAGCGGTCGCCCTCCATCGGCACGAGCCGCGCCTCGACCTCCCAGAAATTGCAGAACTTCTCCCAGCAGACCTGGACGTTGGTGCCCGTCACCAGGTTCGGCCGGGCGGTGGAGGGATAGCGGTCCGCGTTGTGCTGCGCCCAACGGCGTTTGAGCGCCATCCCGGCGAGCATGCAGGCCTCGCTGGAGCCGGTGGTCGAGCAGCCGACCGCGGTGGCCGGGTCCGGGGCGTTCCACAGGTCGGCGATCATGGCCACACAGCGCCGCTCCAGCTCGGCGGTGCGCGGGTACTCGTCCTTGTCGATCATGTTCTTGTCCCGGCACTCCGCCATCAGCACCCCGGCCTGTGGCTCCATCCAGGTGGTGACGAAGGTGGCGAGGTTGAGCCGTGCGTTGCCGTCCAGCATCAGCTCGTCGTGCACCAGCTGGTACGCCGTCATGGGCGGAAGCGGCCCGTCCGGAAGTCGGTGCGTGGGCGGGGCCGCGGTCATTCCGCTGGTCGGGTCGGTCGCACCGAAGAAGGGATTGACCGCGAGCCTGCGCATTTCCGGCGTGTGCTCGGCGGAGCCGTCCTTGTGGGGAGGGGCGGCCGCGCCCTTGTGGAGTGGCATCGTCGGTATCGCCTTCCTGGCGCATGGGTGTGCGGTCAGTTCTCAGGCTCGTACGGGCTTGCACCTCACGCAACGTGAGGCGTGAGGCTGAGACGCGAAACGAGAGACGAAGGAGCGGACGGCCATGAGCTACTCCGTGGGACAGGTGTCCGCATTCGCCAAAGTGACCGTGCGCACGCTGCACCACTACGACGAGATCGGACTGCTCCGTCCGGGTGGCCGCAGCCACGCGGGCCACCGGCGCTACGAGGACGCCGACCTCGACCGGCTGCAGCAGATCCTGTTCTACCGGGAGCTCGGCTTCCCGCTCGACGAGGTCGCGGCCCTGCTCGACGACCCGGACGCGGACCCGCGCGAACATCTGCGCAGGCAGCACGAGCTGCTGACCGGCCGGATCGCCAGGCTGCAGGAGATGGCCGCCGCCGTCGAACAAGCCATGGAGGCGAGAAAGATGGGCATCAACCTCACGCCCGAGGAGAAGTTCGAGGTCTTCGGGGACCACGATCCCGAGCAGTACGCCGAGGAGGCCGAAGAGCGCTGGGGCGGCACAGCTCAGTACGCCGAGTCGCAGCGGCGGGCCGCGCGCTACACCAAGGACGACTGGAAGCGCATGCAGGACGAGCTCGCCGACTGGGGCGCCCGCTACGACGCCCTGATGGCGGACGGCGAACCGGCGACCGGTGAGCGGGCCATGGACATGGCCGAGGAGCACCGGCAGCACATCACCAAGTGGTTCTACGAGTGCACCTACGAGATCCACACGGGACTCGGCGAGATGTATGTCTCCGACGAGCGGTTCCGCGCCTTCTACGACAGGACCCGGCCGGGGCTCGCCGGCCATCTGCGCGACGCGATCCTCGCGAACGCGGTGCGGGGCAGCTGAGGCTCCGGGCCCGAGCGTCCTGGCCCGGGGCTCCTCAGCTCTTGGCCAGGACCACCGCCGTCCCGTACGCGCAGACCTCCGTGCCCACGTCCGCCGCTTCCGACACATCGAAGCGGAACATCAGCACACCGTTGGCGCCGCGTGAGCGGGCCTGCTCCACCAGGCGCTCCATCGCCTGGTTCCGGGTCTCGACCAGGGTCTTGGTCAGCCCCTTCAGCTCGCCGCCGATCATCGACTTGAGACCGGCGCCGATCTGGCTGCCCAGATGCCGCGAGCGCACGGTGAGGCCGAAGACCTCGCCGATGACCTGCTGCACCTGGAATCCCGGTACATCGTTCGTTGTGACGACCAGTACCTCGGGCTGCGGACCCTGTCCGCCGCCGTAATCCTCGATGCCCATCTGCGTCCACCTTCCGTACGGGCCTGTGACGCACAGCTTTGCCCCAGAGGGGGCACAGTGCATCCTGGGCGAGCGGGCGGAACGTGGAACAGCCGCGATGCGTTGATAGCTTTGGGTGGCCGACCACGCCGAATCGACGGCCGAATCGACGATCGACCGACTATCGACTCAGGAGCCCGGACCTCGTGACTACCCTTGCGCTCGGACCGAGCTGGCTGGACCCGGACTATCTGATCGCGACCTTCGGCCTGATCGGGGTCCTGGTCATCGTCTTCGCCGAATCCGGCCTGCTCATCGGCTTCTTCCTGCCGGGCGACTCGCTGCTGTTCACCACCGGCCTGCTGGTGACGACCGGCAAGCTCGACGAACTCCCGCTGTGGGCGGTGTGCGCGCTGGTCGTGTTCGCGGCCGTCGCCGGTGACCAGGTCGGCTATCTCTTCGGCCGCAAGGTCGGCCCCTCGCTCTTCAAGCGCCCCGACTCCCGGCTCTTCAAGCAGGAGAACGTCGAGAAGGCGCACGAATTCTTCGAGAAGTACGGTCCCAAGTCGCTGGTCCTGGCCCGCTTCGTGCCCATCGTGCGCACGTTCACGCCGATCATCGCCGGTGTGAGCCGGATGAACTACCGCTCGTTCATCACGTTCAACATCATCGGCGGCGCGCTCTGGGGCGCGGGTGTGACGCTGCTCGGCGCGGCGCTCGGCAAGGTCGAGTTCGTGAACAAGAACATCGAGGCGATGCTGGTCCTGATCGTGCTGCTCTCGGTGATCCCGATCGCGATCGAGTTCCTGCGGGCCCGCTCCAAGAACAAGAAGGCGGCAGCCGCCGCGGGACCGGCCGACGACGATGTGCCCCCGGCGCAGCGCGGCCGCCACGCCAAGCGCTGAGCCCCGCTCCCGGCCCGCTCAGAATCCGCGCGTCCGCTTGGCCGCGCGGCGCAGCGGACCCTGAACACCCGGCATCCTCAGGAACAGCCGGGACAGCTCGCCCCCCAGGTTCACCCCGATCGCGATGGCCAGCGCCAGGGCGGCGGCCTTGGTGAGCTGGGTGAGGCCCGAGTTCAGATCGTTCCTGGCGATCTCCAGCAGCCCGAAGTACGTCGCGCTACCGGGCAGCAACGGCCCGATCGCCGCGGTCACGTACGGCAGCGCGGACGCGAACCGGTAGCGCGAGAGCACCTGCCCGAACAGGCCCACCAGACCGGCCGCCGCGGCGGTCGCGGCGACCGGCGAGACACCCGCGGTGTTCGCGAGCGCGCCGTACACGACCCAGGCGATGCCGCCGTTGAACGTCGCCCACAGCACCGTGTTCCGCTCCTGCTGGAGCAGCACGGCGAAGCACAGCGACAGTGCCATCGCCGCCAGCGTCTGCACGACGGGCCGGTCGACGCTGTGGATGGCCGTCTCGGGGTTCAGGCCCGCGCCGAGCGCGAGGCCCAGATAGAGCACGCTCAGTACGCCGACGACGATGCCGACCACCAGATAGCCGACCTCGAGCAGGCGGGCCGCCGCGGTGATGTAGAAGCCGGTCAGGCCGTCCTGCACGCCGGCGACCAGGGCCCGCCCCGGGATCAGCGCGAACAGGCCACCGGTGATCACCGCGGAGGCGCGTACGTCCAGCGGCGACAGCGTCAGCGCGACGCCCATCGCGGCGGACGGCATGGCCGCGGCGACGAACTGGTAGAACTCCGGCAGTCCGCGCCCGGCGCACAGCCAGGCCAGCCGGTCGCCGAGCATGGCGCTGATCGCGGCCGCCAGGAACACCAGCGCATCACCGCCGACCAGCACGGACGCCGCGCCCGCCAGCAGGCCGCCGGCCAGGGTGAGCGCCCAGCCGGGGTAGGGGTGCCGGTTACGGCGGATCTCGGCGAGGCGGCGGTAGGCGTCCTCCAGCGAGACCTCCGACTCCTCGGTGCTGATGTCGTGGACCAGCCGGTAGACCGCCGCCAGCCGGGTGTAGTCGGTGCCCCGGCGCCGTACGGTCCGGTTCGCCGTCACCGGGTCGTCGACGAGCGAGGGCTGGTGGGTGATCGACAGCAGGGTGAAGGTGACGGTCGGCTCGCAGCGGTCGAGTCCGTACGAACGCGAGATGGCGAACATGGCCGCCTCGACGTCCTCGGCACCCTCGCCGCCCGCGAGCAGCAGCTCCCCGATACGCAGCGTCAGGTCCAGCACGCGGGGGACGGCCGGGCCGCCCTCCTCGTGCCGCTGCACGGCCTCGGGCACGGGCCGCTCGCCCACCGGCATCCGCAGCATCGCCCGCATCCGGTCCTGCCAGGGGGCGTGGTTGGTCAGCCGGACCTGTGGGATGCCGTGCGCGGGTGTGAACGCGGGCGGCGAGCTCTTGGCGCTGTAGGTGCTCGGCAGGGCGAAGGCGGAACCTTCCGGCCCGGCAGGGCCCTCGGTGCCGATCCCGGCCGGAACGGCGAACTCCGAGGAGGGATGGTCCTCTTCGGGAACATCCGGGGCACCCACCCCGGGCGGCGGGGTGAAGGCGCTGTGCGCCTCGTCGGACTGAGGCTTCCGGTCTTCCGGACCCTCCGGCTCCGCCACCACGTGCTGTCCTCGCTCCCTCTTGTGTCGCGTGTCAGCTCAGTATGGGTGTGGGCCAGCGGCCGCACGCACGACGGGCGGCACCACCTTTCTTGACGCGCCGCTCGCACTGCTCGGCGCCGGGGCGCCTCCCAGGCTTCGCGCCGCTGCGCCGGCCTCCGGCCGCCGAGCCGTCGCACCACGCACCGACGGGCGGAGCACCCGTCGGTGCCCCGCCCGTCGTCAGCTCGATGCCGAAGAGCTACGTGCTCAGTGCGCGCCGCCCTGCGCCTCCAGGCGCTTGTAGGAGGCCTCGATCTCCGCCTCCGCCTCGGTGCGGCCGACCCAGTTCGCACCCTCGACGGACTTGCCGGGCTCCAGGTCCTTGTAGACCTCGAAGAAGTGCTGGATCTCCAGGCGGTCGAACTCGGACACGTGGTGAATGTCGCGCAGGTGCTCGACGCGCGGGTCGGAGGCAGGCACGCACAGCAGCTTGTCGTCGCCGCCCGCCTCGTCCGTCATCCGGAACATGCCGATCGCGCGGCACTTGATGAGGCAGCCGGGGAAGGTCGGCTCGTCAAGGATGACCAGCGCGTCCAGCGGGTCGCCGTCCTCGCCGAGGGTGTTCTCGACGAAGCCGTAGTCGGCCGGGTAGCTGGTCGAGGTGAAGAGTCGACGGTCAAGGCGGATCCGACCGGTCTCGTGGTCCACCTCGTACTTGTTCCGCGAACCCTTCGGGATCTCGATGGTGACGTCGAACTCCACGGGTGGCTCCTCCATGATCAACACATACGTCTGGTGGTTAAGTGTCCCTCACGCAGGTGTGTGATCGCGAAAGGGGATGGTGCGAGGTGCCAGAGGTCAGTACATGGCAGCTCGCGGCGGGCGCCGCCGTGGCCGGCCTCGCCCTCGCCGCCGGGGCGGTGGCCGCCGCTGGTCCCTGGGACTCCGGCCAGCGTAAGGCCGAGAAGGAGTGGGCGGCTGCCCGGAATCCGGTGGGTGGCGCACATCACGGGACACCGGCGCGGCAGGACCCGGCTCCCGCGCCCAGCGCACCCGGTGTGCTCGCCGCTCTCGGCGCCCCCTCGAACGCCACGGCCAAGGCCGCGAAGGCCGGCACCGCCGACCTCGCCCACGTGCTCGCGCCGCTGCTCGGCGCTCCCGGGCTCGGGACTGTCCGTACGGCATGCGTCATCGACCTCGCGACGGGCAAGCAGCTGTACGGACAAGGGGTCTTCGACCCGATGACCCCCGCCTCCACCATCAAGATCGCCACCTCGGTCGCCGCCCTGTCCGCCCTCGGCCCCGACCACCGCATTCCCACCACGGTCCTCGCCTCCAAGGACGCCGGGCAGCTCACACTGGTCGGCGGCGGAGACCCGAGCCTCGACTCGGCAGGACTGCGGACACTCGCCAACCGTACGGCCCGTGCCCTGCGTGAGCGCGGGGTCGTCTCCGTCCGGCTCGCGTACGACACCTCGCTCTACAAGGGGCCCCTCCGGCACCCCATCGGCCGCAACCCGAACCTCGCCCCGGTCAGCGCACTGATGGTGGGCGAGGGGCGGTCCGACGAGAAGAGCACGGGGCCCGTGGACCGCAGCCCCGACCCGGCGGAAGACGCGGCCCGCGCCTTCGAGCGGCTGCTGAAGGAGCGCGGCATCGCCACGTCCGCCGCCCCCGCCCCCGGCCGTCCCGCCGCCGGGTCCGCCCCGCTCGCCAAGTGGCTCTCCGCGCCCCTGTCGGCCCTGGTCGAACGGGCACTGACCAACAGCGACAACGACATCGCCGAAGCACTGGCACGCCAGACCGCCGTCGCCACCGGCGAGGAGCCGAGCTTCGAGGGCGGCGGACGGGCCGTCACCGGGCAACTGGCCAAGCTGAAGCTCCCGTTGGCCGGCGCCCGCATCGCCGACGGCAGCGGCCTGAACCGGGACGACCGGCTCACCGCCGGGCTGCTCACCGCGCTGCTGGCCCGCGCCGCCGACCCGGCTCACCCCGAACTGCGCCCGGTCCTGACGGGCCTGCCGGTCGCGGGCTTCAGCGGCACCATGGAGAGCCGCTACAGCAGCAACTCGCCCGGCACCGGCCTGGTGCGCGCCAAGACCGGGACCCTGACCGGCGTCAACACCCTGGCGGGCACCGTCGTGGCCCCGGACGGACGCCTCCTCGCCTTCGCCTTCATGGCCGCCAACACCCCGTCCAAGGAGGTCGCCCAGCCCGCTCTGGACCGGCTGGCGGACGCGCTGGCCTCGTGACTCAATGGGCGAACCGGCCGTTGCCGACACCTGACCGCTCCCGGAGCCGACAACGTACGGTTGACGCATGACGAGCATCGGTGGTGCCGAGATGGTCGACTGGAACCTCGCCGTGGCGACCGCGACCCGCTTCGTGCGGCCCGGACCCGACGTGAGCCGGGAGGAGGCGCGGGCCGTGGTCGCCGAGCTGAGGCGGCATGCCAAGGCGTCCGAACTGCATGTGCGCGGCTTCACCCGGATGATCCCGGACGGCCACGAACCGAAGGACACCCCCGTCCTCGTCGTGGACCGGGCCGGGTGGATCCAGGCGAATGTCGCGGGCTTCCGCGAACTGCTGAAGCCGCTGCTGGACAAGATGCAGGAGCGCCGCTCGGGCAGCGCCGGTGGCGCGATGCTCGGAGTGGTCGGCGGCAAGGTCACCGGCGTGGAGCTGGGCATGCTGCTGTCGTTCCTGGCCTCGCGGGTCCTCGGTCAGTACGAGACCTTCGCGCCCGCCACCCGTGAACTGCCGGGGGGCGACCCCTCCGACCCGGGCTCCGGCGGCGGCCGCCTGCTCCTGGTCGCCCCGAACATCGTCCATGTCGAGCGTGAACTCGAAGTGGACCCGCACGACTTCAGGCTCTGGGTCTGCCTCCACGAGGAGACCCACCGCACCCAGTTCACCGGCGTGCCCTGGCTGCGCGACCATCTCGAGGGCGAGATCCAGTCATTTCTGGGCGAGACCGAGGTCGACCCGATGACGGTTCTCGAGCGCTTCCGGGAGGCCGCCCAGTCGCTCTCCGGCGCCCGCCCCGAGGGCGAGGAGGACGAGAGCGGCCGCTCCATCGTCGAGCTGGTCCAGACCCCCGCGCAGCGCGAGATCCTCAGTCGGCTGACCGCCGTGATGTCCCTGCTGGAAGGGCATGCCGACTTCGTGATGGACGGCGTCGGACCCGATGTCGTGCCCTCCGTCGCCGAGATCCGCGAGAAGTTCCAGCAGCGCAGGGCCCGTGGCGCGAGCCGTCTGGACCAGGCACTGCGCAAGCTGCTCGGCCTCGACGCCAAGCTGCGCCAGTACCGCGACGGCGAGCGGTTTGTCCGGTCCGTCGTCGAGGAGGTCGGAATGGATGGATTCAACCGCGTCTGGACGTCTCCGAACACGCTGCCCACCAAGGCGGAGATCGCCAAACCCGCGGACTGGGTCGCGAGGGTGCACCGTAAAGCAGACTCGTGAGCGGGCGGCGTCCGACGGCAGAAGGACGCCCCCCTAATCACCCATCCGAGGGACCGTAGGCAATGGGTAGGCGTGCAATGCTCGGGTATCGGCTCGGTTCTGTCACCATCGACGCACTCTGAGTGACTGATCCTCCCGTCCCGACAACCGACCGAGGCACCCCCCAACTTTTCACGAAGGGCACCGGACATGGGTCCCCATCCTGCGGTCGCGGCGATACGCCTGGCGGTCCGCCGCGTACTCCACGACGTACTCACCGAACACTCCGACCGGCTCGCGCGCTCCGTCGGCCACGCGGCCCCCGCGCGCTCGGCCTCCTCCTTCCATCACGCGCCCACAGACGAGCAGCCGCTCGTCCTGGTGGCATGCTCCGGCGGCGCCGACTCCATGGCCCTCGCCTCCGCCCTCGCCTTCGAGGCCCGCAAACTCTCCGTCCGGGCCGGCGGCATCACCGTCGATCACGGCCTCCAGGACGGCTCCGACCTCCGCGCCGTCGAGGTCGCCGCCCGGCTCACCGCGATGCAGCTCGACCCCGTCGAAGCCATCTCCGTACGAGTCGGCCGCGACGGCGGCCCCGAGGCCGCGGCCCGCGACGCCCGCTACGCCGCCCTCGACGACGCCGCCGAGCGCCACGGCGCCGCCGCCGTCCTGCTCGGCCACACCCGCGACGACCAGGCCGAAACCGTCCTGCTGGGTCTCGCCCGCGGCTCCGGAACCCGCTCGCTCTCCGGGATGGCGGCCGTCTCGGGGGCGGCCGGCCGTTACCGCCGCCCCTTCCTCCAGCTCGACCGGCAGACCGCCCGCAAGGCCTGCATGGCCCAGTCGCTGCCCGTCTGGGACGACCCCCACAACGCCGACCCGGCCTACACACGCTCCCGGCTGCGCCACGAGGGCCTGCCCGCTCTGGAGAAGGCGCTCGGCAAGGGCGTCGTCGAGGCGCTCGCCCGTACCGCACAGCTCTCCCGCGACGACGCCGACGCCCTGGACACCTGGGCCGCCGACGCGGACGCCGCCGTACGGGACGACGCGGGCCGCCTGGAGTGCGCGAAGCTGTACACGCTGCCGCCCGCCGTGCGCCGCCGGATCCTGCGCCGGGCCGTCATCGAGGCCGGAGCGCCCGCCGGTTCGCTCTTCGCCCGGCACGTCGAGGAAGTCGACCGGCTGATCACGGGCTGGCGCGGCCAGGGCGCCATCAATCTGCCCGGCCGCGTCGAGGCACGACGGCAGGGTGGCAGACTGGTCATTCGGCAAGGCTGACGCAGCAAACGAAAGTGACCCGGGTGAACGAGAAGGACATGGGCGCCGACCTCCAGTCGGTGCTCATCACCAAGGAAGAGATCGACGCGAAGCTGGGCGAGCTGGCCGCGAAGATCGACGCAGAGTACGCGGGCAAGGACCTGCTCCTCGTCGGTGTCCTCAAGGGCGCCGTGATGGTGATGGCGGACCTGGCGCGTGCCCTGTCCACCCCCGTCACGATGGACTGGATGGCGGTGTCCTCGTACGGCGCGGGCACCCAGTCCTCGGGCGTCGTCCGGATCCTCAAGGACCTGGACACCGACATCAAGGGCAAGCACGTCCTGATCGTCGAGGACATCATCGACTCCGGCCTCACGCTTTCGTGGCTGCTGTCGAACCTCGGCTCGCGCGAGCCGGCCTCTCTTGAGGTCTGCACACTGCTGCGTAAGCCGGATGCCGCGAAGGTCGCGATCGATGTGAAGTGGATCGGCTTCGACATTCCCAATGAGTTTGTCGTCGGGTACGGACTGGATTACGCCGAGAAGTACCGCAATCTGCCGTTTGTCGGCACGCTCGCACCGCACGTGTACGGCGGCTGAAGCCCCCCGAAAGCACGGGAACCCTGGTCCCTCTCCCGCCGTTGGAGCAAGGGAAGGCGGCCACGGGTGACAATGCTGGGGTACCGTCCGAAGAACAGTCTTTTCTCACAGCAGCATTTACCTACGGGCAGGAGGGACGGGGCGATTTCCGCTCCGTATGGATGGACGTGAAGCGATACTTCCGTGGGCCGGTCATGTGGATCGTGCTGGCCGTCCTCGCCGTGGTCGTGTTGATGCAGGTCGTCGGCTCGTCCGGCGGCTACAAGACGGTGGACACCGGCGAGGTCGTCCAGGCGATCGACAAGAACCAGGTCGACCAGGTCAAGCTGACCACCGGCGACGAACAGATCATCAAGGTTGATCTGAAGGACGGCCAGAAGGTCAAGGGCAGCGACAAGATCCAGGCGAGCTACATCGGCACCCAGGGTGCCGATCTGGCGGAGAAGCTCCAGACGAAGTACGAGGCCGGCGACATCGAGAAGGGTTACACCGTCTCGCCGTCGAAGCAGAGCCCGTTCGTCTCGGTGCTGCTCTCGCTGCTGCCCTTCGTCCTGATCGTCGTGGTCTTCCTCTTCCTGATGAACCAGATGCAGGGCGGCGGCTCCCGAGTCATGAACTTCGGGAAGTCCAAGGCCAAGCTGATCACCAAGGACACCCCGAAGACGACCTTCGCCGATGTGGCGGGGGCCGACGAGGCGGTCGAGGAGCTCTACGAGATCAAGGAGTTCCTGCAGGAGCCGGCCAAGTTCCAGGCGGTCGGCGCCAAGATCCCGAAGGGTGTGCTGCTGTACGGCCCGCCCGGTACGGGCAAGACGCTGCTCGCCCGCGCTGTCGCGGGCGAGGCCGGTGTCCCCTTCTACTCGATCTCCGGCTCCGACTTCGTCGAGATGTTCGTCGGTGTCGGTGCGTCCCGAGTGCGCGACCTCTTCGAGCAGGCAAAGGCGAACGCCCCGGCGATCGTCTTCGTCGACGAGATCGACGCCGTCGGCCGGCACCGCGGTGCGGGTCTGGGCGGCGGACACGACGAGCGCGAGCAGACCCTCAACCAGTTGCTCGTCGAGATGGACGGCTTCGATGTGAAGGGCGGCGTCATTCTGATCGCCGCCACGAACCGGCCCGACATTCTCGACCCGGCGCTGCTGCGCCCGGGCCGTTTCGACCGGCAGATCGCCGTCGACCGGCCGGACATGCAGGGCCGTCTGGAGATCCTCAAGGTTCACCAGAAGGGCAAGCCGGTCGCCCCGGACGTCGACCTGGGCGCGGTTGCCCGGCGTACGCCCGGCTTCACCGGCGCGGACCTGTCGAACGTGCTGAACGAAGCGGCGCTCCTGACGGCGCGCAGCGACAAGAAGCTTGTCGACAACCACGCCCTGGACGAGGCGATCGACCGCGTCGTGGCGGGCCCGCAGAAGCGGACCAGGATCATGTCGGAGAAGGAAAAGAAGATCACCGCGTACCACGAGGGCGGTCACGCCCTGGTCGCGGCGGCTTCGCCGAACTCCGACCCGGTCCACAAGATCACGATCCTGTCCCGTGGACGGGCGCTCGGATACACCATGGTCCTGCCGGACGAGGACAGGTACTCCACGACCCGCAACGAAATGCTCGACCAGCTGGCATACATGCTGGGCGGGCGCGCGGCCGAGGAGCTCGTCTTCCACGACCCGACCACGGGTGCGGCCAACGACATCGAGAAGGCGACGGCCACGGCCCGGGCGATGGTCACGCAGTACGGCATGACCGAGCGTCTTGGCGCCATCAAGTTCGGTGGCGACAACACCGAGCCGTTCCTCGGACGTGAGATGGCTCACCAGCGCGACTACTCGGAAGAGGTCGCCGCGCTGGTCGACGAAGAGGTCAAGAAGCTCATCGAGACCGCGCACAACGAGGCGTGGGAGATCCTCGTCGAGAACCGTGACGTACTCGACAACCTGGTTCTCCAGCTCCTCGAGAAGGAGACCCTCGGCAAGGAGCAGATCGCCGAGATCTTCGCGCCGATCGTGAAGCGCCCGGCCCGCCCGGCCTGGACCGGCTCCTCGCGACGCACGCCGTCGACGCGGCCGCCGGTGCTCTCGCCGAAGGAGCTGGCGCTGACCAACGGAGCCGTCGGCTCCAACGGCTCGGCCCCGACGGACACCGTCCCGGCCATCGAGGCGGTCCCCGAGGAGCGTCCCGAGGGCTGATCCCTTCCGGCGCTGTGGTCGCACGGCGCCGCACAGGGCCCGGAATGAATGCCGCGTCCCCCAAGTTTTAGCCTGGGGGACGCGGCATTTTCGTCTGCCCGCACGCAAGAGCAAGAGGAACGAGGCACAGATGACCGACCCCGTGACGCTGGACGGCGAGGGCACGATCGGCGAGTTCGACGAGAAGCGGGCCGAGAACGCCGTGCGAGAACTCCTCATCTCGGTCGGGGAGGACCCGGACCGGGAGGGCCTGCGGGAGACGCCGGGGCGGGTGGCGCGGGCGTACCGGGAGATATTCGCGGGCCTGTGGCAGAAGCCGGAAGAGGTCCTGACGACGACGTTCGACCTCGGGCACGACGAGATGGTCCTGGTGAAGGACATCGAAGTCTTTTCAACCTGTGAACATCATCTGGTCCCGTTCAGGGGTGTGGCGCATGTCGGCTACATCCCGTCGACCGACGGCAAGATCACCGGACTGTCGAAGCTGGCCCGCCTCGTCGACGTCTTCGCCCGGCGCCCACAGGTGCAGGAGCGGCTCACCACCCAGATCGCCGACTCGCTGATGGAGATACTGGAGCCGCGCGGAGTGATCGTCGTCATCGAGTGCGAGCACATGTGCATGTCGATGCGCGGCATCCGCAAGCCGGGTGCCAAGACGATCACTTCCGCGGTGCGCGGCCAGCTGCGCGACCTCGCTACGCGCAATGAGGCCATGAGCCTCATCATGGCTCGCTAGCCCGGCAAGATCGGCCGGACAGGACCTTGGCCCTGCCCTGTCCGGGACGGCGGGCCCCTGTGCGCTGCTGAGGTCTACGACGCGCTGAGCCGGCTGCTCAGCCACTCCAGGGCCGGCGGGATCTCGCGCCGCCAGGTGTTGAAGTTGTGCCCGCCACTGTCGAGCATGATCGACGAGACGCGCGCCGGAGCCTTCACCTTGTCGATGAACTGCAGGGTGTGCTTGAGGTTGCCCTCGCCCCCCTTCGAACTGGTCACCAGGAACGACGACTTGCCCTGCGGCAGATGGTCCAGGCTCCACAGCAGATTCGCGCGGCTCTTCGCCTTCTTGTCGCCGTGGAAGAGATCGCCGGTCGTCGGATCGTCGGCCGCCTTGTAGTACGCGGAGAGGCCCGCGGACGCTCCGAACTGCTCCGGGTGGTGCAGCGCGATCTTCAGGGCGCAGTAGCCGCCGGTCGAGTTCCCGATGAAACCCCAGTTCCGGGGCTGGGTGCCGACGCGGTACGTCTGAGAGATCGCCTTCGGAAGATCCTTGGCGAAGAAGGTCTCGGTCTGCGGCCCGCCCGGTACGTCCACGCACTCGGTGTCCCGCGGCGGCGCGACGGTCGGTCGCAGCATCACCAGGATCATCGGCTGCATCCGGCCTTCCCTGGCCTGCATGAAGGCCGTCCTCGGGTACTTCAGCCCCTTGAGCAGGTTCTCGGCCGTACCGGGATATCCGGTGAGCACAAGGGCTGCCGGAAAGGTGCTCTTCTGGTATTTCGGCTGAAAGTACTCCGGGGGCAGATAGACATAGGCAGGGCTGTCGATCCGGGACTTCTCGCCCGCAACGACGATCTTCTGTATCTGACCACCCGTCGCGGGCCGCGAGCTGCCCGGAACATCCAGCTTCTTCTTCTCCACGACCTTGATCCGCTTGCCGCCGGCCGAGTGGTCGACGACCACGCCCATGTCCTGTTCCTGACCGAAGAGGTCGGACCAGGTGCCGTAGAAGAGGAACGAGTTGTTCGCGGCGAGTCCGACCGCGGCGAACAGTGCCAGCTGGGTCGCGAGCAGCAGGCCGATCCTGCCGGTCACGGCCCGCCAGCTGCGCCGCGCGAGCCGCGGCCAGAGCCAGATCGTGACGCCGAACAGCACCACGGCCACGAGGATGGCCAAGGCCAGAACTTTGTTACTGGTCAGACCCATGAGTCGCGTGAGCTTTCTTCCTTGAGAATTTCTTGTGAGTGAGTGAACCCGCCTCCCGAAAGTGCCGTCCTAGAGAACGCAAATCGTCCGGAGCCCGCTGAACTGCGGCGCACGGACACAGGATCTCTCGCGGAGTCACGGGAAGCGATGTCTGCAACGGTAGATGGGGACAAATCAGGATCGGTTCCGGATCGGGTACGTCGCGTTCTGCGCGGCCCCCGACCGGAAGTGGTTCCTTCGCTGGTCGGCACGGCCTGCACACTCGTCGGCCTGATCGACATTGCCGCCGGGGTCTTCCCCCGGTTCCGGCACAGCCGTATGCACACGCTCGCCGAGGTGCTGCCGGGGGCCACCGGGCCCTTCGCCGCGGCGCTTTCGCTGAGCGTCGGCGTGCTGCTTCTGCTGCTCGCCCACGGGCTCAAGCGGCACAAGCGCCGTGCCTGGCGGGCCGCGGTGATCCTGCTGCCCATCGGGGCAGTCGGGCAGTTCGTCTACCGCCACTCGGTGATCGGCGCGCTGGTCTCGCTGCTGCTGCTGACGCTGCTGCTGCGCCACCGCAGTGAGTTCGCCGCGCTGCCCGACCCGCGCAGCCGCTGGAAGGCGCTCGCCAACTTCATCCTCATGGGCGCCGGTTCCCTGGGCCTCGGCCTGGTCATCGTCAGCGCACATCCTCACAACGAGGTCGGCAGCCCCAGCCTGACGGACCGCCTGGAGCATGTCCTGTACGGGCTGTTCGGCTTCGAGGGTCCCGTCGACTATGCCGACGGGGTGTCCTGGACGGTCGGTTACTCCCTCGGCGCGCTCGGCCTGCTGACGGCCGTCACCACGATCTATCTCGCCTTCCGCCCCGAGCACCCGGCGGCGCGCCTCACCGAGGACGACGAGCGCCGGCTGCGCGACCTGCTGACCCGGCACGGCGGGCGGGACTCGCTCGGGCACTTCGCGCTCCGCCGCGACAAGGCAGTCGTCTTCTCGCCGAGCGGCAAGGCCGCGGTCACCTACCGCGTGGTCTCCGGCGTGATGCTCGCCAGCGGCGACCCGATCGGCGACGTCGAGGCGTGGCCGGGCGCGATCGAACGCTTCATGGACGAGGCGAAGGCGCACTCCTGGACCCCGGCGGTGATGGGCTGCTCGGAGACCGGTGGTGAGGTATGGACCCGGGAGACCGGACTGGACGCGCTGGAGCTCGGCGACGAGGCGGTGGTGGACGTCGCGGATTTCTCGCTCACCGGGCGCGCGATGCGCAACGTACGCCAGATGGTGAAGCGCATCGAACGCAATGGGTACACCACGCGCGTACGGCGCGCCCGTGATCTGTCCGACGAGGAGCTGGCGGCCATCCGTCTGGCCGCGGCGGACTGGCGGGGCACCGACACGGAGCGGGGCTTCTCGATGGCCCTGGGCCGGATAGGCGACCCGGCCGACGGCGACGCGGTGATCGCGACGGCGCACAAGGAGGACGGCGAATCTCCCTACGGCGACCTGAAGGCGATCATCCACTTCGTTCCGTGGGGGCCGGACGGCATGTCCCTGGAACTGATGCGCCGCGACCGCTCGGCCGACCCGGGCATGAACGAACTCCTGATCGTGGCCGCCCTGCAGGCCTCGCCCGAGCTCAAGATCGAGCGGGTCTCGCTGAACTTCGCGATGTTCCGTTCGGCACTGGCACGCGGCGAGAAGATCGGCGCGGGCCCGGTGCTGCGGATGTGGCGCGGACTTCTCGTGTTCCTCTCCCGCTGGTTCCAGATCGAGTCGCTGTACAAGTTCAACGCGAAGTTCCAGCCGCGCTGGGAGCCGCGCTTCGTGGTCTTCCGCAACACGCGCGACCTGCCGCGGATAGGTTTCGCGGCGATGCAGGCGGAGGGCTTCGTCAATGTCGCACTCCCGCGCCTCTTCCCGCGCCGCCGCCCGCCGCGCCAGCCCCGCCCGTGCGCGCACATGACGGTCCACCAGCCGGAACGCGAGGTTCAGGCGGCGTAGCGCCGCGATGGCCAGCCCTGCCGCCCCGCCCGCCGCCCGGGACGGCAGGGTTCGTGTGGAGGCGCCTGAGCCCCGCCCCCCGACCGGGGGCCGGGCTCAGGCGCCCGCTGTCGCCGCGTAGCCGCCGCCTCGCACGGGGCGGGCTACGGGTGCGCACGGGTGCCCCCCACACCCCCGTATTCACAGGGCACGCAGGTGGGGACAAAACCGTCGTCCGCCACCGGTGTGACGTCCCGCCCGCCCCACGGGCCTAGGCTGGGCGTATGAGTACGTTGCGCGGACGGGGCACGGCCAGCGGCCTGCCGGAGTGGGATCGCTGTGCGGTCATGGGGGTCGTCAATGTGACGCCCGATTCCTTCTCCGACGGCGGTCGCTGGTTCGACACCACCGCCGCGGTCAAGCGCGGCCTCGACCTCGTCGCCGAGGGCGCCGACCTCGTCGACGTCGGCGGCGAGTCCACCAGGCCCGGCGCCAGTCGCGTGGACGAGGACGAGGAGCTGCGCCGCGTCATCCCCGTCGTACGCGGCCTCGCCGCAGAGGGCGTCACCGTCTCCGTCGACACCATGCGCGCTTCCGTCGCCGAACGAGCCGTTGCCGCGGGCGCCATACTCGTCAACGACGTCAGCGGCGGCCTCGCCGACCCCCGCATGGTCCCCGCCGTCGCCGCCACCGGCGTCCCCTTCGTGGTCATGCACTGGCGCGGCTTCAGCCAGGACATGAACGCCCGCGCCGTCTACACCGACGTCGTCGCCGAAGTCGTCACCGAACTGCGCGCCCGCATGGACGCCGTCGTCGCGGGCGGCATCGCGCCCGAGCGCATCGTCATCGACCCCGGCCTCGGCTTCGCCAAGCAGGCCGAGCACGACCTCGCCCTCGTCGCCCACCTCGACGAGCTCCGTGCGCTCGGCCGCCCCCTCCTCGTCGCCGCCTCCCGCAAGCGTTTCCTCGGCCACGTACTGGCGAGGGAGGGCGCCCCGCCACCGGCCCGCGAGCGGGACGCCGCGACCGCCGCCGTGTCCGCCATCGCGGCCCACGAGGGCGCTTGGGCCGTACGCGT
The DNA here is from genome assembly GCF_045207475.1 of Streptomyces sp. NBC_00885. Classification (NCBI taxonomy): domain Bacteria; kingdom Bacillati; phylum Actinomycetota; class Actinomycetes; order Kitasatosporales; family Streptomycetaceae; genus Streptomyces; species Streptomyces sp. NBC_00885. The sequence continues at coordinate 3,642,013 of NZ_CP108796.1, read as the reverse complement.
GCACGAGGTGCGCGCCACGGCAGACGCCGTCCGCGTCGCCCGCGCCGTCGAGGGTGCCCGGTGAGCCGTACCGACGTCGAGCTGGTCGAAGAGGCCAACACCACGTTCTACGAGACGATGGAGCGCGGTGACTTCGAGGAACTCTCCGGCCTCTGGCTGGACGAGGGCATCTCCTGCATCCACCCCGGCTGGCCGGTCCTCACCGGCCGCGGCGAGGTGCTCCGCTCGTACGCCCTGATCATGGCGAACACCGAGTACATCCAGTTCTTCCTCACGGACGTGAAGGTCAGCCTCGCGGGCGACACCGCCCTGGTGACCTGTACGGAGAACATCCTCAGCGGCGGTCCCGCCGAGGAGAGCGGCGAACTCGGCCCCCTCGTCGGGCAGCTCGTCGTCGCCACCAATGTGTTCCGCCGCACATCGGACGGTTGGAAGATCTGGTCACATCACGGATCACCCGTTCTGGCGGAAAGCGACGACGAAGAGGACGACGAAACCCCCTCATAAGTGGGTAGGCGGGCCTTCGGGGATTGGAAATCCGGCCCTCCGGGTAGGGGCGGCTACCAGCCTCGCGGGGTACTCGTCCACAGCCCCCGTTGGCGGGCACTGTCGGTGCCCGCAGGTAGATTCGATTGTGGACACCGTGCCGCCCGCACGCGGCAGTGTGCCCGCAAGACCAACGACAGCAGGAGTGATTCGCGTGGATCGTGTCGCGCTGCGCGGCCTCAAGGCCCGCGGGCACCACGGCGTCTTCCCCAGGGAGCGCCAGGAGGGCCAGACCTTCATCGTGGACCTGGTGCTCGGCATCGACACCCGCCCCGCGGCGGCCAGCGACGACCTGGCCAAGACCGTGCACTACGGCATCGTCGCGGAGGAGGTCGTCGCGGTCGTCAAGGGCGAGCCCGTCGACCTGATCGAGACGCTGGCGGAGCGGATCGCGCAGCAGTGCCTCAAGCACGACGGCGTCGAAGAGGTCGAGGTGGTCGTGCACAAGCCGGACGCGCCGATCGCGGTGCCCTTCGACGACGTGACCATCACGATCACCCGGAGCCGAGTATGAATGCGACCCAGAGCGACCCGACCGTGCAGCCGGTGCCCGCCTCCGTGGTGGAACAGGTCGACGCGGCGGATGTCACCCTGTCCAACCCGAAACGGGCGGTTATCTCCCTCGGCTCCAACCTGGGCAACCGCCTGGAGACCCTGCAGGGCGCGATCGACGCGCTCGAGGACACCCCGGGCCTGCGGGTCAAGGCCGTCTCCCCCGTCTACGAGACCGAGCCGTGGGGCGTCGAGCCCGGCAGTCAGCCCTCGTACTTCAACGCGGTGGTCGTGATCAAGACCACGCTTCCCCCCTCCTCCCTGCTGGAGCGCGGTCAGGCCATCGAGGAGGCCTTCGACCGGGTCCGGGAGGAGCGCTGGGGTCCGCGCACCATCGACGTCGACATCGTGGCGTACGCCGATGTGGTCTCCGACGACCCGGCGCTCACGCTGCCCCACCCGCGCGCCCACGAGCGGGCGTTCGTGCTCGCGCCGTGGCACGACGTCGAGCCGGAGGCACAGCTGCCCGGCCGCGGAGCGGTCGCCCAGCTGCTGGCCGGCGTCGCACAGGACGGCGTGGCTGCCCGGGCCGACCTGGAACTCCGTCTCCCCGAGTAGTCGTTAGGCTCTTCGGATACGCAGGACAGGTGAAGGGCGGCACTCTCGGTGAAGCAACTACGGCTCGGTGTACTGGCCGGTCTCTTCGCCGCGGCGGGCGTGCTGTCGTGGGCCGGCGCCCGCCTGTGGGAAGCCTTCGGCACCCTGCCGAAGGTGCCGCTGGCCGCGCCGATCGTGCTGGCGGTGATCGCGGTCATCCTCACGGCGACGGCACTCTCCCTCCGCGCCCGCCTGCGGGCCCAGCGCGAACGCCGCCCGGGTGCGAAGGGCGTGGAGCCGCTGATGGCGGCCCGAGCGGTGGTCTTCGGCCAGGCGAGCGCGCTGGTGGCGGCGCTGGTGGCGGGCATGTACGGCGGTACGGGCGTCTACCTGCTCGGCTCCCTGGACATTCCGGCCCGCCGGGACCAGGCGATCTACGCGGGCTTCTCGGTGGTGGCGGGCATCGGCGTGATCGCGGCGGCGTTCTTCCTCGAGCGGGTCTGCAAACTCCCCGAGGACGAGGACAACGGGACCGGCGCGGCCCCGACGGCTCTCTGAGGCAGCTTCGCTCCCGGGGCCAGCGCTTCTCCCTGGCGCCTCCTGGGCCGGCTTCGCTCTCCGATGCGGCTTCGCTCCCCGCGGCACCTTCCTCAGAGCTTCGTCACGGCCGGGACCGTCTCGATCGTCTCCAGCGTGACTTCCGTACGCGGGATGTCCTGCGCGTCCGCGTCGATCGAGCGGCGCAGCGCCTCGTGCAGCCGGGCCGGGGTGAGCACCCCGAGGAAACGCCCGGTCTCCTCCTTGTCGATCACCGCGATCCAGCCCGCGTCGTGCTGGAGCATCGTGGCGAAGGCCTGCTTGAGCGATGCGCCGACGGGCAGCCAGGCCTCCATCCGGCGGGCGTGTTCGCGCACGGAGCCCTTCTGCTGTGCCTGCTCGGCCGAGATCCAGCCGTGCAGGTCGCCCGATCCGTCCAGTACGACGGCCCAGCGGGAGCCGATCTCGCGGGGCAGCGGGTCATCGAGACGGACGACGGGCGGCTGGTCCAGATCGCTCTCCTCGATGGGGGTGACCGACAGCCGCTTGAGACCGCGGTCCGCGCCGACGAAGTCCGCGACATAGTCGGTGGCCGGGGTGCCGAGGACCGCGGCCGGTGCGTCGAACTGCTCGATGCGCCCCTGTCCGTAGACGGCGATACGGTCGCCGAGGCGTACGGCTTCCTCGATGTCGTGGGTGACGAAGAGCACGGTCTTGCGGACCTGGGACTGGAGCCTGAGGAACTCGTTCTGCAGATGCTCGCGCACCACCGGGTCGACCGCGCCGAACGGCTCGTCCATCAGCAGCACGGGCGGGTCGGCGGCCAGTGCCCGGGCCACGCCCACGCGCTGGCGCTGCCCGCCGGAGAGCTGCTCGGGGTAGCGCTCGCCGTACACCGACGGGTCCAGGCCCACCAGATCAAGGAGTTCGGCGGCGCGCTCGCGGCCCTTGCCGCGCTTCCAGCCGAGGAGATGCGGGACTGTCGCGACATTCTCCAGGACCGTTTTGTGGGGGAACAGTCCGACCTGCTGGATCACATAGCCGATTCGGCGGCGCAGTTGGACCGGGTCGATGGCGGATATGTCCTCCCCGTCGAGGTATATCCGGCCGCTGCTCGGCTCGATCAGGCGATTGACCATCTTCATGGTGGTGGTCTTGCCGCAGCCGGACGGCCCGACGAGCGTGACCAGTTCGCCCTCGGCGACCTCGAACGACAGGTCGTCGACCGCTGTCGTTCCGTCCGGGTACCGCTTGGTGACGTGTTCGAATCGGATCATGATTCCCCATTGTGACGGGTGTTGTGTGAAGGCCATGTTGCTGCACTGTGGCGGCCCTCGGCGATTGTCAGTGCTCAGGGATATGGTCGCCAGACATACGTTCGGCACTGCTGGGGAGGTGGGGTGCATGAGTTCGCAATTGGCTGCGCAGAGCTGTCTGGCGGCCAATGACTGGATCTGCGGGGAGTATCTGCGCACCCGCAGCCAGGAGTTGACCGACGCGACGATCCAGCATGTCTCGATCACCGTGGTGTCCGTCCTCATCGGCCTTGCCGTGGCCTTTCCGCTGGCTCTGCTCGCGCGTGCCAAACCGCGGTTCGCGGGCCCGGTCCTGGGGCTGACGACCCTGCTCTACACCATTCCGTCGCTGGCGATGTTCTCGCTGCTGCTGCCCGTCTTCGGACTGTCGGCCGCGCTGGTGGTCACCGGCCTGGTGCTCTACTCGCTCACCATTCTCGTACGGAACATCATGGCGGGGCTCGAAGCGGTGCCGGGCGAGGCGCGGGAAGCCGCGCGCGGGATGGGGTACGGCCCGGGGCGGCTGCTCTGGGAGGTCGAACTGCCTCTCGCGCTGCCGGCGTTGATGGCGGGCCTGCGCATAGCGACCGTCTCGACGATCGCGCTGACGACGGTCGGGGCCCTGGTCGGCAAGGGAGGTCTGGGCAATCTCATCGACGACGGGGTGCAGACCACCTTCAAGGCGCAGGTGCTGACCGCGTCCGTGCTCTGTGTGCTGCTCGCGGCCGTCGCTGATCTGCTGCTGCTCGGCCTGCAGCGGCTGCTCACCCCCTGGACCCGAATACGCACGGCGAAACCGGCCGCGGCGCCGGCGCCGAAGGTGAAGGTGGCGGTCTGATGGAAGTCCTCGCCGACGCGTGGACGTGGCTCACCACCGGCTCCAACTGGTCGGGGGAGAGCGGTGCCTGGCACCGGCTGGGCGAGCATGTGTACGTCAGCGGGGTGTCCCTGGCGCTGGCCTGCGCGATCGCCCTGCCGATCGCGCTGTGGCTGGGGCATCTGGGCAGGGGCGGCGCGCTCGCGGTCAACATCTCCAACGCGGGCCGGGCGATTCCGGTCTTCGCCGTCCTCGCGCTCTTCATGCTCACGCCGCTGCGCAGCGCCGGTTATCTGCCGACGATCATCGCCCTGGTGCTGTTCGCCGTGCCGCCGCTGCTGACCAACGCCTATGTGGGGATGCGGGAGGTGGACCGGGCGGTGGTCGAGGCCGCGCGGGGGATGGGCATGTCGGGCGGCCAGCTCTTCTTCCGGGTCGAACTGCCCCTCGCCTACCCCCTGCTCATGACCGGGCTCAGGTCGGCCGCCGTCCAGGTGGTGGCCACGGCCACGATCGCCTCGATGGTGGGCCAGGGCGGCCTGGGCCGGATCATAACCGCGGGATTCAACACGTACAACACCCCGCAGGTGGTGGCGGGCGCGCTCCTCGCGGCGCTGCTCGCGCTGTTTGTCGAGGGGGTGCTGGTGGCGGCCGACCGGCTGCTCAGCCCCCTCCGTAAGACCGTGTGACAACACTTGGACGGAGAACCTGATGATCAAGACCTCGCGCATCGCGGGTGCTGTACTCGGTGTGGTGGCCCTGACGGGTTCTCTCGCCGCATGCGGCGGCGACAGCCTGGAGAAGGAGAAAGGCGGCTCGGCTCCGGGCGGCGGCTCGGACAAGAAGGGCACGCTCGTCATCGGCGCCGCGTCCTTCACCGAGTCCAAGGTGCTCGCCGAGCTCTACGCACAGATCCTGGGCGACGCCGGATACAAGACCTCGATCACCACGGTGAAGAACCGTGAGCTGTACGAGCCCTCCCTGGAGAAGGGCGAGATAGACGTCGTACCGGAATACGCGGCGACGATCGCCGAATTCCTCAATGCGAAGGTGAACGGCCCGAAGGCGCCCGACGAGAAGCCGGTCGCGTCCGGCGATGTCACGGCCACCGTCGCGGCTCTCACCAAGCTTGCCGAGCCGCGCGGGCTGAAGGTGCTGCCGGCCGGTGCGGCCGTCGACCAGAACGCCTTCGCGGTGAGCAAGGAATTCGCCGAGAAGAACAAGCTCACGACGCTTTCCGACCTCGGGAAGTCGAAGCTCAAGGTGAAGATCGCGGCGGGCGACGAGTGCGAGGTGCGGCCCTTCTGCGCGCCGGGACTGAAGAAGACGTACGGCATTGATGTCGCGGGCATCGATCCCAAGGGCGTGGGCACTCCCCAGTCCAAGCAGGCGGTCAAGGACGGCGCCGACCAGCTGGTGCTGACCACGACCACGGACGCGGTGCTTGACGGCCTGGTCTTCCTTGAGGACGACAAGAAGCTCCAGAACGCCGACAACGTCCTGCCGGTGGTCAATGCCAAGGACGCGGGTTCCAAGGAGATAGCCGACGTACTCGACAAGCTCACCAAGGTGCTGACCACCGAGGATCTCGCCGAGCTGAACCGCAAGGTGGACGCGGAGCGCGCGAAGCCCGAGGACGCGGCGAAGGCATATCTGGAGTCGAAGGGCCTGCTCAAGAAGTAGCGAGAAGCCGCCTTGGAAGTGGCGGCGGTGCGGCCCGGCGTTCTTGAACGAGAGATTTGCCGGGCCGACACCCCATTCGGCGTCTACGCAGGGTAAATTTCGGGCCATGCCACGTGGACGCCACCGCCATTCCCCACCCCTTCACAGGCTGCTGCCGCCCTCGGCGGTCGCCGGAGCGTCGGTTCTGTGTGCCGCCGGCGCGTGGTTTCTCAACGAGCCGGTCATGCTCCGTTCGCTGGTCATCGCGGCGACGGCCGCGGCCGTGACCGGCGCGGTCCTCATGCGCAGTTGGGACCGTTCCGCGGGTCGCCGCGTCGCGGAGCTCACCCGCGCCCGCGCGAGCGACGCGTGGAAGACCGAGGAACGCATAGCCGAACTCGAAACCGACATCGACGAATCGCGCGAGCTGCGTGCCAAGCTCGATGCGAAGCTGCGCGCCAAGCGCGTCGAGCTGGCGGCGCTCCGCGGTGAGCACGCCGCCCTCCTGCGGCGTTACGCGACCGCCGAGACCGAGCGGGCCGGTGTCCTGGAGGACCGCCGGCAGCTCGCGCTGGAAGCCGCGTCCCCGGTCAAGGCGCTGCCCCCGGCGGGGACCACGCCCACCCCGGCGACCTTTCTGCGAGCCAACAAGGCGCTGGACGAGCTGTCCCGCAATGCCGCGGCCCAGGAGGCGAAGCGAACCGTCGAGGAGGCCCGCGCCCGGGATCTGGCCGAGCGGTCCCGTGAGGCGGACGAGCCGCAGGGGAAGCACGCGGCGGTCGCCGGGGCAGAGCAGCACACCCGCCCGACGTCCGCCTCTCCCGCCCGTCGCCCCGTTCCCGCGGCCACCGCGATCGTTCCGTACGGCCCGCAGCGTCGCCCCGTCAAGCGCCCCGAGGGTGGCTTCGACTTCTTCGGTACGGCCGAGGCCGCTGGTGCGCAGAAGGCGATCGAGGCCGTGCAGAACGAGGATCTCGCCGATGTGGTGGGCGAGGAGGCCATGGCCGCGGAGCATCCGGCGGACTCCCGTGCCGTCGGAAAGGTCATCGACCTGACCGCACACGACGAAACGGAGACGCTGGACGTGGTCGAGCTGCGCGACGCGGTCAGCTGACCGGCCCCTCGCCTACTTGTCGATGTCTCCGACGACGAAGAACAGCGATCCCAGGATCGCGACCATGTCGGCGACCAGCGTGCCCGGCAGCAGCACGGTCAGCGCCTGGATGTTGTTGTACGACGCCGAGCGCAGCTTGAGCCGGTAGGGCGTCTTCTCGCCCTTGGAGACCAGGTAGTAGCCGTTGATCCCGAGGGGGTTCTCGGTCCAGGCGTAGGTGTGGCCCTCGGGAGCCTTCAGCACCTTCGGCAGCCGCTGGTTGATCGGGCCGGGCGGCAGGTCCGCGATCCGGTCCAGGCAGGCGTCCGCCAGCTCCAGCGCGTTGTGCGTCTGATCGAGCAGCACCTCGAAGCGGGCCAGGCAGTCGCCGTCCGCGCGCGTGACGACCTTGAGGGTGTCCTGCAGCTCCCCGTACGCGAGGTACGGCTCGTCGCGCCGCAGATCGAAGTCGACACCGGACGCGCGGGCGATCGGGCCGCTCACTCCGAAGGCGTGCACCGCCTCGGCCGGGAGCACCCCCACGCCGCGCGTACGGCCGCGGAAGATCTCGTTGCCGAGGACGAGGCGGTCGTACACGTCCATTCGCGACTTGAGCTCCGCGACGGCGTGCCGGGCCCGGCCGAGCCAGCCCGCCGGGAGGTCCTCCTTGAGGCCGCCGACCCGGTTGAACATGTAGTGCATCCGGCCGCCGGAGACCTCCTCCATGACGTGCTGGAGCTCTTCGCGCTCGCGGAAGGCGTGGAAGATCGGGGTGATTCCGCCCAGTTCGAGGGGATACGACCCGAGGAACATCAGGTGGTTCAGCACCCGGTTGAGCTCGGCGAGGAGCGTACGGGTCCAGACCGCGCGCTCCGGGACCTCCATGCCGAGCATGCGCTCGACGGCCATGACGACGCCGAGCTCGTTGGAGAAGGCGGAGAGCCAGTCGTGGCGGTTGGCCAGCATGACGATCTGGCGGTAGTCGCGCGCCTCGAAGAGCTTCTCGGCGCCGCGGTGCATATAGCCGATGACCGGCTCGGCGTGCTGGATGCGCTCGCCGTCGAGGACGAGGCGCAGGCGGAGGACGCCGTGGGTGGAGGGGTGCTGGGGGCCGATGTTGAGCACCATGTCGGTGCTCTCCGCCGCGCCGCCGATGCCGACCGTCGTCTCCGTCATGCGGCCAGTATCCCTTGTGGGGTGAGCATCCGGGGCTCGGCCCCGGACCCCGGTCACCGGATGCGCTGCACCAGCCAGCCGAAGTCGCCGAGGCCGCCGCGGGCCGTCAGTTCCGCCGCCTCGCTCGCCGAGGCCAGGGCACGGACGTAAGCCGCCGGGTTCGACGATGCCTGGGACAGGGGCGGGCGTTCGCCGTTGAGGCCCAGGTCGCGCAGTGCATCCCGCTGGGTGCGCAGTTCCGCGCCCGGCAGTGCGCAGGAGTCCAGAGCCACGTGCGCCGTGATGTCGCAGCTGCCGTCCGGGACCGGGCGCACCTCGCGGCCCGCGCGGAAGCCCGTCAGCGTGCCGAACGGCGGCCGGGACCCGGCCGTGTGCGCGTAGTCGACCGCCACGGCGAGGCCCGCCCGCAGCGTGCCCACCGCCGACGCCCACGCCTCGTCGCGCGGGCGCCCGATCTCCGCCCGCGTTCCGGGCTCGGTCAGCGGCCACCAGCGCGCCAGCCAGGTCGCGTCGGCGCCGTCGACGGGGGAGCCGAGGCGCTCGGTGCCGTCCGGGCGTACGAGGACGTAGCGCGCCACCCCGTCCGGGTCGGCCTCGGCGATGTCCACCGGGACGTTGTCCAGCCATTCGTTCGCGAAGAGGAGACCGCTCACGTCGGCGGGCGGCTCGGCGCACCACTCGATGCGCGGGTCCAGAGCGGCGGGCCGGGGGGCCTGTTCGACGGCGTACGCCCGGACCGGGAAGCCGGCGGGGAGCGCGGCCAGTACGCCGGTGAGGAGTTCACCGCGGCCCGCGCCGACGTCGACGAGTGCCATGTCGTCGAGTTCGAGTGAGGTCAGCAGACGGGCGACTGCCGAGGCGAACAGGGGCGAGGCGTGCACGGACGTACGGAAGTGCCCGGCAGGTCCCTCGGGCCGCAGATAGAAGCCGCCCGGGCCGTAGAGCGCGGCCTGAGCGGCTTCCCGCCAGCCCCTCCACTGACACGTCTCATCAGTCACGTCATCCATCACGCGCACAAGTCTCCACCTTGGGGAGTACGCCCCGGCCGCCCGGATCGCTCCTCCGGTTGACCCCTGCACCTATCTGCTTTCCCTACTCTGGGTTACGTGCAGCGCCTCTATGACTTCATCCGCAGACACCCGACGGGCGTCGACACCTTCTGGGCTGTCGTGCTCTTCGGTTTCTCCATGCTGTGGGTGATCGACGTGCCGATCGGGGCCCAGCCCCAGTGGTCGGCGGGATTCATCGTTCTCCTGCTGAGCGTGGTGGTGGCTCTTCGCCGCCGGATGCCGGAGAAGATGCTGATCCTCGCCGCGCTACTGGGCGCCGCCCAGCTCGCGCTCGACGTCGATGTCAACCCGGGCGACTTCGCGATGCTCGTGATCATCTACACCGTCGCCGCCCATGACGGGGCGCGCTGGACGTCCCGTCTCGCGCTCGCCGGAGGGCTGTCCGCGGCCACCCTGGCGCAGCTGCGCTGGCCGGAGGGGGAGGGCGGCGTCGGCGGAAGGATCTTCGTCACGATCGTCATGACAGTGCCCTTCGCCCTCGCCTGGGTGCTCGGCGACTCGATACGCACCCGGCGGGCGTACTTCGCCCAGCTCGAAGAGCGGGCGACCCGGCTGGAGAAGGAGCGCGAGGCGCAGGCGAAGGTCGCCGTCGCGGCGGAACGGGCGCGGATCGCCCGCGAGCTGCACGACGTCGTCGCGCACAACGTCTCGGTGATGGTCGTGCAGGCGGACGGCGCCGCGTACGTGCTCGATGCCGCCCCCGACCAGGCCAAGCAGGCGCTGGAGACCATCTCCTCCACCGGCCGCCAGGCGCTCGCGGAGATGCGCCGGCTGCTCGGCGTCCTGCGCACCGGCGACGCCCCCGAGAGCGGGGAGTACGTCCCGCAGCCCGATGTGCAGCAGATCGAGGACCTGGTCGAGCAGGTGCGCCGCGCGGGCCTGACCGTCGACTTCAAGATCGAGGGCACACCGCGGCCACTGCCGAGCGGCGTCGAGCTCACCGCGTACCGCATCGTCCAGGAGGCGCTGACCAACACCCGCAAACACGGCGGCCCCGAAGCCGGCGCCAGTGTGCGGCTGGTCTACTTCGACGACGGCCTCGGCCTGCTGGTGGAGGACGACGGCCGCGGTTCGGCGCACGAGCTGTACGAGGACGGCGGAGCCGACGGAAAGGGCCACGGCATGATCGGCATGCGCGAGCGCGTCGGTATGGTCGGCGGCACGCTCGACGCGGGGCCGCGGCCCGGCGGCGGCTTCCGGATCAGCGCACTGCTTCCCCTCAAGCCCGCCCACTAGGTCGCAAGGCCCGCCCACAAGAGACCGAGGAACCGACTGACATGTCCATCCGCGTGATGCTCGTCGACGATCAGATGCTGCTGCGCACTGGATTCCGCATGGTGCTCGCCGCCCAGCCGGACATGGAGGTCGTCGCGGAGGCGGGCGACGGCGCCGAGGCGATCGAGAACCTCCGCTCCACGGCCGTGGACGTGGTGCTGATGGACGTACGCATGCCGAGGCTGGACGGGGTCGAGGCCACGCGCCGGATCTGCGCCGAGTCGAACGCGCCCAAGGTGCTGATCCTGACCACCTTCGACCTGGACGAGTACGCCTTCTCCGGGCTGAAGGCGGGCGCCAGCGGCTTCATGCTCAAGGACGTGCCGCCCGCCGAACTGCTCAGCGCGATCCGCTCGGTGCACAGCGGCGACGCGGTGGTCGCGCCGTCCACGACCCGCAGGCTGCTCGACCGCTTCTCGCCGATGCTGCCGAGCAGCGTGAACGAGCCGCAGCACAAGGAGCTGGAGCGGCTCACCGAGCGCGAGCGCGAGGTGATGATGCTGGTCGCCCAGGGCCTGTCCAACGGCGAGATCGCCGCGCGCCTGGTGCTCTCCGAAGCCACGGTCAAGACCCATGTGGGCCGCATCCTCACCAAGCTGGGCCTGCGGGACCGGGTCCAGGTGGTGGTGCTGGCGTACGAGACCGGCCTGGTGCGGGCGGGCGGCGGACAGGCGTTCTGACGCGATGCTGCTCTGGATCAACGGCCCGTTCGGGGGCGGCAAGACCCAGACCGCGTACGAGCTGAAGCGACGCCTGCCGGGCAGCGTCGTCTGCGATCCGGAGCATGTCGGCTTCGGTCTGCACCGGATGGCGCCGCCGCAACTACGGGGCGACTTCCAGGACTTGGCCGCCTGGCGGCAGGGCGTGTACGAGGTGCTCGATCTGAGCCTGCGCTCGTACGAAGGCGTGGTGATCGCCCCCATGACGCTGATTGAACCGGCGTACTTCGAGGAGACGGTGGGCAGGCTGCGCGAGGCCGGACACGAGGTGCACCACTTCGCACTGCTCGCCGAACGCGAGACCGTGCTGCGGCGGCTCACCGAGCGGGGGCTTGGCCGCGGACTCGGGCGCGAGAGCTTCGCCGTGCGGCGGCTGGACCTGTGTCTGGAGCGTTTGCGCGGGCCGCAGTTCGCCGAGCACGTCCACACCGACCGGGTGAGCGTGCCTCAAGTGGCGGACCGGATCGCTCAGTCGGCGGGGCTGACGCTGGAGCCGAACACGGACGGGGCATTGCGGCACCGGCTGCGCCGCATCCGGATCGGCCTGCGGCACATCCGCTTCGAATAAGGTCCCGTCCGGCCGATCCTGCCGGGCTCGCGCCCTGATCGGCCGGACAGGCCGGCCCTGGGGCTTCCTAGTCGATGACGACCGGGCCGTCCTTCTTGTCCGTGCCCTTGTCGGGCGCCGAGCGTCCCGGAAGACCGAGCCTGCCGTCGGCCTGCTCCGGCTTCTGAGGGCGCTGATCGGAACCGCTCAGGTTCTGCCTGACCGAGTCCAGGATCGTCAGCCCCTGGCCGACCAGGCCCGCCGCGATCTCACCGAGGCCGTCGGCGCCGTTGAGCACATTGACATTGGCCCCCGCGAGGCCGCCCGCCGCCTCCTTCACGATGAGCGGCAGCTGGTCGATCAGCATCCGGTCCAGCGCCACCCGGTCGTGCGAGGCGGCGGCTTCGGCCTGGATCTTCATCCGCTCCGCCTCGGCCAGGGCCAGCACCCTGATCCGCTCGGCCTCGGCCTCCGCCGGCTTGACGATCTCGGCCATCAGCTCCTGCTGGCGGAGCTGGGCCGCACGCTGGGCCAGTTCGGTCTGCGCGGCGAGCACCTCCTGCTGCGCGTGCGCCTTCGCCAGCGGCCCGGCCTGCGCCGCCTTGGCCTCTGCGCGCTCCACCTCCGCGGAGTACTCCGCCTTCACCACCGCGGTCTGCCGCGCGTACTCGGCCTGGTTCCGCGCGGCCACCTGCTGCGCCTCGACCGATGCCTGGGTGGCCTGGGCCTGGGCGATCTGGGCCTGCCGCTGGATGGCCGCCTTGTGCGGGGCCGACATCGCGTCGATGTAGCCGGTGTCGCCGTCGTCGATCGACTGGATCTGCAGCGAGTCCACGATCAGACCGATCTTGGCCATCTCGGTCTTCGAGGTGTCCAGGACCTCGGCCGCGAGCTTCTGCCGTTCGGTGACGATCTCCTCGACCGTCATCGAGCCGATGATGGCGCGCAGGTGGCCGGCGAAGATCCGCCCGGTCAGCACCGACATCTGGTCCTGGTCGGAGAGGAATCGCTGGCCCGCGTTGATGATGCTCTCGTGGTCATTGCCGACCTTGAAAGCGATCACGGCGCGGACGTGAAGTGCGATGCCCTGCCGGGTGACACACGTCTCGGTGACCTCGGACTCGCACATCGACAGGGTGAGGAAGCGCGTCTTGCGGAAGATCGGGAGCACGAACTTGCCGTGGCCCGTCACCACGCGGAACGGCGCACCCCCAAGACCCCGCCTGCCTCCCGAGATCAGCATCGCCTCGTCGGGGGCCGGAACCCGGTAACCGAACATCCTTCGTCTCCTTAACCGGCGCCGGCGGCGCCGCCGCCCAGCGCATCCAACGGATCGGCCCACTCGATGACGTCCACCTGGCGATGGCCGCGGGATCCGATCACCAGCACGGTCGCGCCCCTGGGCAGGGGTTCTTCGGACCAGGCGAGGAACGTCTCGGATCCGCCTCTGACCCGTACCAGGATCTCGCCGGGACCGGCCGCTCCACGTGTGCCGATGAGCAGCTCTCCGGGGCAGCCGATAACGGCCTCGTCCTGTGCCACTGGCGGCCGCCTCCTATCGTTCTGTCCCCGATTTCAGACCTTAGACCCGCTGGTATCGGCGGCGTATCCCCGGGGCTCTGTTTGATCCACAAGGCATCCCTGGTCGCCTTTGAGGACGAGTCCGAGCAGGCCCGGCAAGATCGGCCGGGCAGGACCTAACGGAGCACCGTCTCCAGGAAGTCGCTGCCGAGGCGGGCGACGGCGGTGACGTCCAGCTGGTGCAGTACGTAACGGCCGCGCCGCCGGGTGGAGATCAGCCCGGCCTTCTTCAGCACGGCCAGATGCCGTGAGACCTCGGGCGCGGTGATCCCGTACGTGTCCGCCAGCTCGCTCGTCGTGTACGGGGCGCGGGCGAGGTTGCGGCACAGGCGCATGCGCATGGGGTGCGCCAGCGCCTCCATCCGGAGCTTCAGCAGCTCTACGGGGGCCGGTCCCGGCAGCGCGGGCGAGCCGACCGGGTAGTGGATCACGGGCCGCCAGCCGGGCGCGTGCAGCACCATGAGATGCGGCCAGCCGAAGCTGGACGGGATGAGGGAGAGCCCCGCGCCGACGGCCGGGTCGACGGCGGTCGTACGCCCGTCCGCGAGTTTGTCGGCGCTGATACGGGTGTGGTCCTCGTCCACCGCGAGTGCCGGGGAGACGGCGTGCAGCGCTTCGGCCAGGCCCCTGTGGCGCAGCAGCTCGGTCTTGTGGCGGGCGTCGGAGGCGAGCTGGGTGGCGATGCGGCGCCAGGTGTCGGCGAAGAACGCCTGGTCGCAGTCCTCGAAAAGGCGGCGCACCCAGGCGCGTACGGAAACGGGGTCGTCCAGCAGCCGCTGGGTGAAGTCGAGCTGCTTGGGGCCGCGGGTGGCGGCGAGTTCGAGGGCGCGCTCGCGGCGGACCGGGTCGCTGAGGGCCGAGGGCGCGCCCGTCCCGTACGTACTGACGCAGGTGAACTCCAGGGCGGCGGAGACGAACCGCTCGTCGTCGAGCCGGTCGAGCATGTCCAGCTCGTCGGCGAGGCTCGCGCTGGTGCTGTCGCCGGGCTCACGGGCGGAGGCGGGCAGCCCGGCGAACGGCATGAAGACGTCCGAGAAGGTGGTCCGCCACAGGAACTCGGCCTCGTGCAGCCGGTCCGCGAGATCGGGCTTGAGCCCGGCGGAGGTGGCCGTCGCCCAGCCGTGCAGCCCGGGATGGTGTCCGGGCTCGGCGAGCGCGTGCAGCGCCACGCCCAGTTCGGCGAGGGGGGAAATCTCGAAGACGATGCGCTCCGGGGGCAGCCCCGCGATGTCGATGCTCACGCTCACCCCTCCATGGTGCGGGGTGCGCTCAGGTGGTCCCGCTTCATTTGACGGGGCTCGTCAATCGGCGGGACCGGAGGTGGGGACGACGAGCTACCCCGCCCGCCGCACAAACTCCTCCACCGCATCCCGCACGTCCTCCCCCGTCCACTCCAGCCCTTCCGACCCCACCGTCACCTCCGTGACCGCGATCCCCGGCGGGCACCCCTCCGTGAACCAGTGGCGGAACAGCGTCACGCCCGTCTCCTCGGCCTGGGTCAGCGACGCCTCGTTCAGCGCCTCGGCGTCGCCTGCCAGCCAGACCTGGAACTGGTGGGTGTGCGGCTCGCCGGGGTGGACCCGGAACCACGGCACGCCGGCCGCCGCCAGACCCTCCCGCAGCGCCGCCGCGACGAGCTTGGCGTGGGCCACGTACGACGGCAGCCGGGGCAGCTCGCGCTCCAGGCCGAGCAGTGCCGACAGTGCCGCGGGGTACTGCTGGAAGAGCATGCCGCCGTACCGGTGGCGCCAGGCGCGGGCCTCGTCCATCAGGTCCGTCGGGCCCGCCAGTGCCGCGCCGGAGAGCGCGTCGAGCGACTTGTAGAAGGACACGTACACGCTGTCGGCGAGCGAGGCGATCTCCTCCAGCGGGCGGCCGAAGTGCGAAACGCACTCCCACAGGCGCGCGCCGTCGAAGTGGACCACCGCGTCGCGGGAGCGCGCCGCCTCGACCACGGCCACCAGCTCGTCCCACGCCGGCAGAACGAACCCCGCGTCCCGCAGCGGCAGTTCGAGCATCAGCGCCCCGAAGGGCTCCTCGAAGTCCCGTACGTCATCCTCCGTAGGCAGCCGCGGTTCACTCGTCGGGTGGACGGTGCGCAGCCCGCTCAGCGCACCGAACGCACCCCGCTCGTGCACTTGTGGGTGCGCCATCGGATGCAGCGCGACGGTCGTGTTCCCGGTACGTCCCGCCCAGCACCGCAGCGCCACCTGCTGCGCCATCGTCCCGGTCGGGAAGTACACCGCGGCCGGGAAGCCGAGCAGTTCGGCCACCCGCTGCTCCAGTTCACCGACGACCCCGTTGCCGTAGATGTCGGTCCATTCGTCCAGGTCGTAGACGGATCGAGCATCCGCCGCCAGAGCCGAGAGCCGCTCCCCGATGCGGCGGTCGGCGGAGCTCCGCCACAGCACCCGGTCACAGGCCCGCCATGCCGTGAGCCTCCGCCGGCGCTGGTCCTGCTCGCTCTGCTCAGTCATCCACAGATCATCGCCCACGCTCGTGTCGTACGGACGGCCCACAGCCTGTGGACAACCGCAAGGGGTGGACAGGCGCTGGCGTAGCATGACGGGAAATCGTCCGGTACCCCCCGCGGACTGGAACGGAAGGCCCCGCCGCGTGAATGCCACAGCACCACAGGAACCGCTCGACCCGCGGGACCGTCCCGCCCGCCTGAGCGTCGGCGTTGTCGGAGCGGGCCGTGTCGGTCCCGCTCTCGCGGCGTCGCTGCGGCTCGCGGGACACCGTCCGGTCGCCGTCTCCGGCGTCTCCGACGCGTCCGTGCGGCGGGCGGCCGCTCTGCTCCCCGACGTTCCCCTGGTGACGCCCGCCGACGTGCTCGCCCGCGCCGACCTGGTGCTGCTGACCGTCCCGGACGACGCCCTGCCCGCGCTCGTCGAAGGACTCGTCGAGACCGGCGCTGTCCGCCCGGGGCAGCTGCTGGTGCACACCTCGGGGCGTTACGGCACGAAGGTGCTGGACCCCGCCCGGCGAGCCGGTGCGCTGCCGCTCGCGCTGCACCCCGCGATGACGTTCACGGGGACGAGCGTGGACGTCCAGCGGCTGGCGGGCTGCTCGTTCGGCGTGACCGCTCCCGAGGAGCTGCGGCTTGCCGCCGAGGCGCTCGTCATCGAGATGGGCGGAGAGCCCGAGTGGATCGAGGAGGCGAACCGCCCGCTCTACCACGCGGCCCTCGCCCTCGGCGCGAACCACCTGGTGACCCTGGTCGCCCAGTCGATGGAGCTGCTCAGCAAGGCCGGAGTGGCCGCTCCCGACCGGATGCTCGGCCCGCTCCTCGGCGCCGCCCTGGACAACGCCCTGCGGTCCGGTGACGCGGCCCTGACCGGACCCGTCGCCCGCGGCGACGCGGGCACTGTCGCCGCCCATGTCGCGGAGCTGCGCAAGCACGCCCCGGGAACCGTCGCCGGTTATCTGGCGATGGCCCGCACCACCGCCGACCGCGCACTCGCGCACGGCCTGCTCAAGCCGGAGCTCGCGGAGGATCTGCTGGGCGTTCTTGCGGAGGATGACCAGCGATGAGCCATGGTTTCGAACTCGCTTTGGCCGTGGACGACCTGAACCGCGTCCTCGGCCTGCGCGCCGTCCCCGGCCGCACCGCCGTGGTGATGACCATGGGCGCGCTCCACGAGGGCCACGCCACCCTGATCCGCACGGCCCGCGCGCACGTCGGGCGCGAGGGTTTCGTCGTCGTCACGGTCTTCGTCAACCCGCTGCAGTTCGGCGCGGGCGAAGACCTCGACCGGTACCCCCGTACTCTCGACGCCGACCTCAAGACGGCCGAAGACGCGGGCGCGGACGCCGTGTTCGCCCCCTCGGCCGACGAGGTCTACCCCGGCGGCAAGCCACAGGTCACCATCGCCGCGGGCCCGATGGGGGAGCGGCTCGAAGGGGCCTCGCGCCCCGGCCACTTCGACGGCATGCTCACCGTCGTCGCCAAGCTGCTCAACCTCACGCGCCCCGATGCCGCCTTCTTCGGACAGAAGGACGCGCAGCAGCTGGCCCTGATCCGCCGGATGGCCGGCGATCTGAACTTCCCGGTCGAGATCGTCGGCGTACCGACCGTGCGGGAGCCGGACGGCCTCGCCCTGTCCAGCCGAAACCGCTATCTCTCCGCCGAGGAGCGCCGCACCGCCCTCGCCCTGTCGGGGGCGCTGTTCGCGGCCCGCGACCGGCTCACCGCCCAGCAGGCGCTGCGCGCGCGTGCCCAGTCGCAGCCCGCGTCGCAGTCCCGGGCAGCCGCGCTGTCCAAGCTCGGCGAGGCCCGCGCCGCGGCCGACGCGCACGCCGTTGCGCAGGCGGGACCGGGCGGCGCCGATGCCGTACGGGCCGCGGCCCGCGCCGTCCTCGACGAGGCGGCCAGGGCCAGGCCCCCGCTCGTACTGGACTATCTGGCCCTCATCGACCCGGCCGACTTCACCGACGTCCCCGACGACCACACCGGCGACGCCGTTCTGGCCGTCGCCGCCCGGGTCGGCACCACGCGGCTGATCGACAACATCCCCCTGACCTTCGGAGCCCCCGCATGACCGGAATACGGCTGAACGCTCCCGCCCCCGGCTGGGCCATCGACGCGGACGTCGTCGTGGTCGGCTCCGGCGTCGCGGGCCTGACCGCGGCGCTGTGCTGTGCAGCGGAGGGGCTGAGCACGGTCGTGGTCACCAAGGCCCGCCTGGACGACGGCTCCACGCGCTGGGCCCAGGGCGGCATCGCGGCGGCGCTCGGCGAGGGGGACACCCCCGAGCAGCATCTGGACGACACCCTCGTCGCGGGGGCGGGCCTGTGCGACGAGGAGGCGGTACGCACCCTGGTCACCGAGGGGCCGGGCGCCGTACGCCGCCTGATCGCCACCGGCGCCCACTTCGACACCTCCGACGCCGGCGAGATAGAGCTCACCCGCGAGGGCGGGCATCACCGGCGCCGCATAGCTCACGCGGGCGGCGACGCCACGGGCGCCGAGATCTCCCGGGCGCTGGTCGAGGCGGTGCGCGACGCGGGCCTGCGGACCATCGAGAACGCCCTGGTCCTGGACCTGCTGACGGATGCCGAAGGCCGTACGGCCGGTATCACCCTGCATGTCATGGGCGAGGGCCAGCACGACGGCGTCGGCGCGGTCCACGCCCCCACGGTCGTCCTGGCCACCGGCGGCATGGGCCAGGTCTTCTCCGCCACCACCAACCCCGCGGTCTCCACCGGCGACGGCGTGGCGCTCGCGCTGCGCGCCGGAGCGGAGGTGAGCGACCTGGAATTCGTGCAGTTCCACCCGACGGTGCTCTTCCTCGGCGCGGACCGCGAGGGCCAGCAGCCCCTGGTCTCCGAGGCGGTACGGGGCGAGGGCGCCCATCTCGTCGACGCGTCCGGGACCCGCTTCATGCTCGGACAGCACGAACTGGCCGAGCTCGCGCCCCGCGACATCGTCGCCAAGGGCATCATGCGCCGGATGCAGGAGCAGGGCGCGGCCCACATGTATCTCGACGCCCGCCACTTCGGCGCCGAGATGTGGGCCTCCCGCTTCCCCACGATCCTCGCCGCGTGCCGCGCCCACGGCATCGACCCCGTCACCGAGCCGATCCCGGTGGCCCCCGCCGCGCACTACGCCTCCGGCGGCGTCCGCACGGACCTGCACGGCCGCACCACGGTCCCGGGTCTGTACGCCTGCGGCGAGGTGGCCTGCACGGGCGTCCACGGCGCGAACCGGCTGGCGTCCAACTCCCTATTGGAGGGCCTGGTCTTCGCCGAGCGCATCGCCGCCGACATCGCGTCCCGTGCCCCGCTGCGGGCCGGTGCGCCCGCCGCGCCGACGACCCCCTCCGTACTGCCGCTCATCGCCCCCGAGACGCGCGCCGAGATCCAGCGGATCATGTCGCACGGCGCGGGCGTGCTCCGCTCGGCCGAAAGCCTCACCGCAGCCGCCGCCGCGCTCGACGCCGTCCACCGCGACGCCGTCGAGGGCCGCAACGGCTCCGCCGCCAAGACGGCCGAGCCCGGCGTCGAGTCCTGGGAGACCTCGAACCTTCTGTGTGTGGCCCGCGTGCTGACCACCGCCGCGCTGCGGCGCGAGGAGACCCGCGGCTGCCACTGGCGCGAGGACCGCCCCGAGCGCGACGACGCCCAGTGGCGCCGCCATCTCGTCGTACGTCTCGCCCCCGACCGGTCCCTCGTCGTCAGCCGCACCGAGAACACCGCATTCGCCCCGACCGTCCCCGTCGCCCCCAGGGAGCCCCAGCCGTGAGCACGCCCGAAGAACGTCCGCGTCCCGTGGACGTACCGCTGATCCAGATCGGCGCACCCGCCGCGGCCTCCACCGGCGGCTGCGGCGACGCGTGCGGCTGCGGAGGCGACGAGGAGGGGTACGACGACCTGGAGTGCGGCCTCGACCCCGGCCTCGCCCAGCTGCTGGCCGACGCGGGCCTCGATCCCGTACAGGTCGAGGACATCGCGCACCTCGCCCTCGCCGAGGACCTCGACGGCGGCGTGGATGTCACCACCGTGGCGACCGTCCCCCAGGACGCCGTCGCCACCGGCGACTTCACCGCCCGCGAGGCCGGTACGGTCGCGGGCCTGCGCATCGCCGAGGCCGTCCTGTCGATCGTCTGCACCGACGCCTTCGAGGTCGAGCGGCATGTCGAGGACGGCGAGCGCGTCGAGGCGGGCCAGAAGCTGCTGTCCGTCACCACCAATACCCGCGATCTGCTCACCGGCGAGCGCAGCGCCCTGAATCTGCTGTGCCGCCTGTCCGGCATCGCGACCGCCACGCGCGCGTGGGCGGACGTGCTCGAAGGCACCGGCGCCAAGGTCCGCGACACCCGCAAGACCACGCCCGGACTGCGCGCCCTGGAGAAGTACGCGGTGCGCTGCGGCGGCGGCGTCAACCACCGCATGTCGCTCTCGGACGCCGCGCTGGTCAAGGACAACCACGTCGTGGCCGCGGGCGGCGTGGCGGCGGCCTTCAAGGCCGTACGGGACGCCTTCCCCGACCTCGCCATAGAGGTCGAGGTCGACACCCTCCACCAGGTCCGCGAGGTCCTGGACGCGGGCGCCGACCTGATCCTGCTGGACAACTTCACCCCCGCCGAGACCGAGGAGGCCGTCGCGATCGTCGCGCACCGCGCCCTGCTCGAGTCCTCCGGCCGCCTCAGCCTCGACACCGCCCGGGCCTATGCGGAGACGGGCGTCGACTACCTGGCGGTGGGCGCGCTCACGCACTCCTCGCGGATCCTCGACATCGGCCTCGACCTGCGCGAGGCAGGCATCTGATGCTGCTCACGATCGACGTCGGCAACACCCACACCGTCCTCGGCCTGTTCGACGGCGAGGAGATCGTCGAGCACTGGCGCATCTCCACCGACGCCCGGCGCACCGCCGACGAACTCGCGGTCCTGCTGCAGGGCCTGATGGGCATGCACCCGCTGCTCGGCGACGAACTGGGCGACGGCATCGAGGGCATCGCGATCTGCTCCACCGTCCCCTCGGTCCTGCACGAACTGCGCGAGGTGACCCGCCGCTACTACGGCGACGTCCCGGCCGTCCTCGTCGAGCCCGGCATCAAGACCGGCGTGCCGATCCTGATGGACAACCCCAAGGAGGTCGGCGCGGACCGCATCATCAACGCGGTCGCCGCCGTCGACCTGTACGGCGGCCCGGCGATCGTCGTCGACTTCGGCACGGCGACGACGTTCGACGCGGTCAGCGCGCGCGGTGAGTACGCGGGCGGCGTGATCGCCCCCGGCATCGAGATCTCCGTCGAGGCGCTCGGCGTCAAGGGCGCCCAGCTCCGCAAGATCGAACTGGCCCGCCCGCGCAGTGTGATCGGCAAGAACACGGTCGAGGCGATGCAGTCGGGCATCGTCTACGGCTTCGCGGGCCAGGTCGACGGCGTGGTCCGCCGCATGAAGGTCGAACTGGCCGACGACCCGGACGACGTCACGGTGATCGCGACGGGCGGCCTGGCGCCGATGGTCCTGGGGGAGGCGTCGGCGATCGACGAGCACGAGCCGTGGCTGACGCTGATCGGGCTGCGGTTGGTGTACGAGCGGAACGTGTCGCGGATGTAGGCGGGGGCTTTCCCCGCCCCGCCCTCCCCCAGACTCCGTCCGGGGGGACCCCCAACCTCCTGCGCCTCAAACGCCGGACGGGCTGGAATGTGCGGCTCGGCCGCACATTTCAGCCCGTCCGGCGTTTGAGGACACGCGCGAAGCGCGTACGGGGGTCTGGGGGCTTGCCCCCAGTTCGGGAAGGGGCGGGGCGGGGACAAAGCCCGCCGCAGGCGCACCCCCCGCCCCCGCCCTGCGGCACCGCGCACCCCGACCGCCCAAGCCAGCGGCAGGCGCCCCGCCGCGCCCGGGTTCGCGGAATTAACCCGATTTTGTCCAAGTCGCACGTATCGTCGCCCCATGCCCACGCCATACGGATCCCGCGGCGGCATGGCCTTCAGCGCAGACGAGCTGCGTGTGCTCCGACGCGCCCTCGCCAGTGCCCTCCATCCCGCCCCTCTCGCCGACGAGGACGTCCAGGACTGTCTGCGTCTGGCCGATTCCGTTGACGAGGCGGTACGCGAGGCCGGCCGGCTGCGTACGTTTCTCCTCGCCGACCTCGCCCGTTACCGCGAAGCGCTCCCCGGCTCGGCAGCCGGCTATCTGGAGCTCCTCCAGGACGCCCTGGCCGCCGGCTACGACCCCCGCCCCGAGGATCTGGCCGCGCTGCGGACCCTGCGCAGTCATCCCGTCGGTGCCGCCGTGCTGCGCCGCTGCCAGACGCTCGCGGAGCACTCCGTACGCGCCCGGCTGGCCGGCCGCGCGGTACGGACCGGCTCGCGCGCCCCGGCGGGCGCCCCGACGCCCCGCACCCGACTCCATGCGCTCCCCGGCGGCCGGGCGGCCGACGAGCCGAAGCCGCAGCACAAACCCCGTGAGAAGCCCCAGCAGGAACCGCAGCCCAAGGCGCCCGCACCCGGCGAGCGCCCGGTGCCCAAGCCCTCCGAGGTCTTCCCGCCCCGCCGCAAGCCCGTCCCCCCACCGGAACAGCTCGCCGCGGGCTAGCTACTCTGTGAGCCATGGACTACGTATCCGCGCTCCTGCCCCCCGTGGTGATGGCCATCTTCTTCACCTTCCTGGTCGTGACGATCGTCAAGAGCCAGGGCGGCCCGAACAAGGCGAAGGAAGACGCGATCGTGGACGCCGCGCTCGCCCGTGCGGCATCCACCCGCCAGGCCGGCCGCGACGACTGACGTTCACCGGCGGACCCCTTCGCACCGAGGACGTACGGCATATTTCCCGCCGTGCGTCCTTTTTGCTGCGGCAATAACAGGCCATTCCGGCACAACTCGCACTATGGTGGCGCTGTGCCCCGCCAATTGGGAGAGCTGGAAGACGCCGTCATGACTCGCGTCTGGCAATGGAACCGGCCGGTCACCGTCCGGGAAGTCCTTGAAGACCTTCAGCAGGAACGGTCCATCGCCTACACCACCGTCATGACCGTAATGGACAATCTCCATCAGAAGGGCTGGGTGCGCAGGGAAGTCGACGGCCGCGCCTATCGATATACCGCGGTCTCCACCCGCGCCGCCTACGCGGCAGCACTGATGAACGAAGCCTGGTCCCAGAGTGACAACCCCGCCGCCGCGCTGGTCGCCTTCTTCAGCATGATGTCGCCCGAGCAGCGCGAGTCCCTGCAAGCCGCGGTCCGCATGGTTCAGGACGCCGAGGCCCCCGAGGGCGGTACGCCGCCGGGGCGATAGCGTCGGGCCATGCCTTATGCCGCAGCAAATGCCATCACCGTCAGGCGAGCCCGGACCAGCGATGTGCCCGAGGTCCGCCGACTCGTCGACCCGTACGTGAGTGAAGGCATCCTGCTCGACAAAGCGACGGTCACCCTTTACGAAGACATCCAGGAGTTCTGGGTCGCGGAACGCGACGAGGATGCCCGAGTGGTCGGCTGCGGCGCACTGCATGTCATGTGGGAAGACCTCGCGGAAGTACGCACTCTCGCCACCGATCCCGTCTTCAAGGGCACCGGCATCGGTCATCAGGTGCTCGGCAAGCTGCTGCAGACCGCCCGCTGGCTGGGGGTGCGCAAGGTTTTCTGCCTCACCTTCGAAGTGGACTTCTTCTCGAAGCACGGCTTCGTCGAGATCGGTGAGACTCCGGTCGACGGAGATGTCTACAGCGAGCTGCTGCGTTCCTATGACGAGGGCGTCGCCGAGTTCCTCGGGCTCGAACGAGTGAAGCCGAACACCTTGGGCAACAGCCGGATGCTTCTGCACCTGTGATCACCGAAGAGTCGGAACCCTATGTCCGAATCGCGCATGTTTCCCGCGTTCTTGAGGTTCTGAACCTCTCCCGAGGGTTTGTGTTTTCCAGGGAAAAGCGGTTTCCTTTCCGCGTACTGCATTTTCGATGAAAGGAAATCCGGTGGCACAGAAGGTTCAGGTCCTTCTTGTCGATGACCTCGACGGCGGCGAGGCGGACGAGACCGTGACGTTCGCTCTGGATGGCAAGACCTACGAGATCGACCTCACCACCGCCAATGCGGACAAGCTCCGTGGTCTCCTCGAGCCGTACGCCAAGAGCGGTCGGCGCACGGGTGGCCGCGCCGCGTCCGGCCGTGGCAAGGGTCGTCCCGCCGCGGGCGGTAACAAGGACACCGCAGAAATCCGCGCCTGGGCCAAGGCGAACGGCTTCGAGGTGAACGACCGCGGCCGTGTCCCGGCCACGGTTCGTGAGGCTTACGAGAAGGCCAACGGCTGAGTATTAGTGCGCGGCGTATTCGTACGCAGCAATCGGGCCCGGTGACACTCGGTCGCCACTGTGTCCACGAGTCGTACGAGATCGGGGCTGATACCCCCACCTGTTCCGGCACTGCGCCCGAAAGGGGCCAGAGCCGGCAGCGTCGGCTCCACCTCGCGCCCCGGCACGGGGGGTCGCAGCCATACGGCGGCCCCCCGCGAGCCAGGCCATCCGGGCGGCGGCGGGGCGGTCATCAGTCCGCCCGCGCCGATGGCGGTCAGATCGAGCGCGATCCCGCCCCACTGAAGCCAGTCGAGCAGACCGGGCAGTTCCTCCGCGCTTCCCGCGGCCACCAGGAACCGCATTCTGCGCCCCATCAGAACCACCGGCCCGGCCGTCTCCGTACGGCGCAGCACGGCCGCGCCCGCGTCCGCAGGCAGCTCCAGCACATCGAAGCGCAGCCCGGTGAGCAGCCGCACCGGCGACCCCTCCGCGGCGGCCCAGCCGAGTTCGTTCTCGTACCACCGCGCGGCACTGCCGTCGCAGGACGCGCGGGGAAGCGGGACGATGGAAGCCATACCCCCGGGAACGGGAGAGCCGCCCCGGGAGTTACGCAGAGTGTGAGTGCGATCGCACAGGGTGTCTGAGTTGAGGGCGTATGCGTGCTTCAGCAGGCGCAAGGTTGTTCGCCCGTAGCTGAGGGAACCGGTGCGCGCCGCATGGAGTGTCAATGCTTGCGGGTAAGACATTCCTAGTGGGGAGGGGCGACACGCTCGCAGGTACGGTCTCACGTTCGCCATCGGCGTAGCGGTGGTGAGGGTAACTGCCTGGCCTGCGGGAACATCGTCTCGCACCATCGGGTTGAGCAGTTGTCGGCGTTCAGCGGTCAGGAGGCCACAGACGGGTGTCGGCAGTTGGAATGAGCGGTCCCCGCTTGCGGGACTAAGCTGCGGAAGGACAGGGAGGGGACCGACCCCTTACTGCCTGACCGCTCTGAGGAGCGATTAACGATGTTCGAGAGGTTCACCGACCGCGCGCGGCGGGTTGTCGTCCTGGCTCAGGAAGAAGCCCGGATGCTCAACCACAACTACATCGGCACCGAGCACATCCTCCTGGGCCTTATCCACGAGGGTGAGGGTGTCGCCGCTAAGGCCCTGGAGAGCCTCGGGATTTCGCTCGAGGCGGTCCGCCAGCAGGTGGAGGAGATCATCGGGCAGGGCCAGCAGGCTCCGTCCGGGCACATCCCCTTCACCCCCCGTGCCAAGAAGGTCCTGGAGCTGTCGCTCCGAGAGGCCCTTCAGCTGGGCCACAACTACATCGGCACGGAGCACATCCTGCTCGGCCTGATCCGCGAGGGCGAGGGCGTCGCCGCCCAGGTCCTCGTGAAGCTCGGGGCCGATCTCAACCGGGTGCGGCAGCAGGTCATCCAGCTGCTCTCCGGCTACCAGGGCAAGGAAGCCGCCACGGCAGGCGGCCCGGCCGAGGGCACCCCCTCGACCTCGCTCGTCCTGGACCAGTTCGGCCGGAATCTCACCCAGGCCGCTCGTGAGTCCAAGCTCGACCCGGTCATCGGGCGCGAGAAGGAGATCGAGCGGGTCATGCAGGTGCTCTCCCGCCGTACCAAGAACAACCCGGTTCTCATCGGCGAGCCCGGCGTCGGCAAGACGGCGGTCGTCGAGGGCCTGGCCCAGGCCATCGTCAAGGGCGAGGTGCCCGAGACCCTCAAGGACAAGCACCTCTACACCCTGGACCTCGGCGCGCTGGTCGCCGGCTCCCGCTACCGCGGTGACTTCGAGGAGCGCCTGAAGAAGGTTCTCAAGGAGATCCGCACCCGCGGCGACATCATCCTGTTCATCGACGAGCTCCACACCCTGGTGGGTGCGGGTGCCGCCGAGGGCGCGATCGACGCCGCCTCGATCCTCAAGCCGATGCTGGCCCGTGGTGAGCTGCAGACCATCGGCGCCACGACGCTGGACGAGTACCGCAAGCACCTGGAGAAGGACGCCGCGCTCGAGCGCCGCTTCCAGCCCATCCAGGTCGCGGAGCCGTCGCTGCCGCACACCATCGAGATCCTCAAGGGCCTGCGGGACCGCTACGAGGCCCACCACCGCGTCTCCATCACGGACGAGGCGCTGGTCCAGGCCGCGACGCTGGCGGACAGGTACATCTCGGACCGCTTCCTGCCGGACAAGGCGATCGACCTGATCGACGAGGCCGGTTCCCGGATGCGCATCCGCCGGATGACCGCGCCGCCGGACCTCCGCGAGTTCGACGAGAAGATCGCGGGCGTCCGCCGCGACAAGGAGTCGGCGATCGACTCCCAGGACTTCGAGAAGGCGGCCTCTCTCCGCGACAAGGAGAAGCAGCTGCTCGCCGCGAAGACCAAGCGCGAGAAGGAATGGAAGGCCGGCGACATGGACGTCGTCGCCGAGGTCGACGGTGAGCTCATCGCCGAAGTCCTCGCCACGGCGACCGGCATTCCCGTCTTCAAGCTCACCGAGGAGGAGTCTTCCCGGCTGCTGCGCATGGAGGACGAGCTCCACAAGCGCGTCATCGGCCAGAAGGACGCCATCAAGGCGCTCTCGCAGGCCATTCGCCGTACGCGAGCGGGTCTGAAGGACCCGAAGCGCCCCGGTGGCTCGTTCATCTTCGCCGGCCCGTCCGGTGTCGGTAAGACCGAGCTCTCCAAGACGCTCGCCGAATTCCTCTTCGGCGACGAGGATGCGCTGATCTCCCTCGACATGTCGGAGTTCAGCGAGAAGCACACGGTTTCGCGTCTCTTCGGTTCCCCGCCCGGATACGTGGGTTACGAAGAGGGCGGCCAGCTCACCGAGAAGGTGCGCCGGAAGCCGTTCTCCGTCGTCCTCTTCGACGAGGTCGAGAAGGCCCACCCCGATATCTTCAATTCCCTTCTGCAGATCCTGGAGGACGGTCGGCTGACCGACTCCCAGGGCCGCGTCGTGGACTTCAAGAACACGGTCATCATCATGACGACCAACCTCGGGACCCGGGACATCTCGAAGGGCTTCAACCTGGGCTTCGCGGCGCAGGGCGACGTCAAGTCGAACTACGACCGGATGAAGGTCAAGGTCAACGAAGAGCTGAAGCAGCACTTCCGGCCCGAGTTCCTCAACCGTGTCGACGACACCGTGGTCTTCCACCAGCTGACCGAGGAAGACATCATCCAGATCGTCGACCTCATGATCGCCAAGGTGGACGAGCGCCTGAAGGACCGCGACATGGGTCTGGAGCTCAGCCCCACGGCCAAGTCGCTGCTCGCCAAGAAGGGCTACGACCCGGTTCTGGGCGCCCGGCCGCTGCGCCGGACGATCCAGCGCGAGATCGAGGACATCCTGTCGGAGAAGATCCTCTTCGGCGAGCTGCGCCCCGGTCACATCGTGGTCGTGGACACCGAGGGTGAGGGTGAGGAGAAGAAGTTCACCTTCCGCGGCGAGGAGAAGTCGGCGCTGCCGGACGTTCCTCCGATCGAGCAGGCGGCCGGCGGAGCCGGGCCGAACCTGTCGAAGGACGCGTAAGCGTTCTGAGTGTCTGAAGGGGCTGCCCCGGACCATTTCGTACGGTCCGGGGCAGCCCCTTTCTCTGCCTGCGCGGGTCAGACGCCGCCGCAGGGTGCGGGAACGCCATTGAGGCGGACCGTAAGACCGGGATGGCCGAGCAGGGGTCCCAGATCCTGCTCCTGGCTCGCGGCGGCAGGCGGGATGAGGTCCAGCTCGGAGAGCGAGGGAAAGATCGTGCGCAGGACGCCGAGGTCCCCTACACGGTCACCGACCCAGAGAGTCAGTTCGCGTACGGCGGGAAGGGGCGCCTCTGCGGACAGGGTCTCCGCGGAGCCGAGCGTCAGGCCGAGCCTGGTGATGCCCGCCCGTCCGCGTACGTAGGACAGCGCCTTCTTGATGGAGGTGTGGGGTGAGAGCAGTTCCAGGTGGGTCAGTGACGGCCAGTTGTCCAGGCGGTCGAAGCCGGACACGTCCTCTGCCTCGATGCGCAGGGACGTCACGCCGCGGTGCACGGGTATGAACGCGAGGTGCATGTCCACCTTTCGGTGAAGCCGCAGGGAACGCAGTCCGGCAATCGCCTGCAGGCTGGGCAGATCCGTACCGTTGAAGGTGCGAACCTCCAGTCCGAGCCTGTGCAGCAGAGGAAGCCGATCGAGCGCGGAGAAGTCCGAGAGCCTGTCGCAGGCGGCCAACTCCAGGTCCTGGAGCTCATCCGCGTCGTCGCTCAGCACAGAGAGGTCCGTCAGTTCGCTGTTCTCGGCCAGGCTGAGGCCGACAACTGCCCGGCCGCGCAGGGCAGCCCGGAGCTCTGCCTCTTCGAAGTCACCGCGGAAGATCAGCCTGCGGGCATCCGGCAGGCGGTGAAGCTGGGTGAGTTGGCTCCGCGTCTCGACTGCGAGCCCGATACCCCTCAGATCGATCCGGCTGAGCACTTCGCGTGCGTACTCCTCGGCCGGGAAGCTGGACCACGCGTAGGCGAACTCATGGCGCGCCCCGGGGTGGGCGACGGCCCATGCGCGTGCGTGGGGGACGGCCTCGGGTCCACCGATCTCGAAGATGAGGCCGATGGCGCTCAGAACTTCGTCTCCTCCGTCCTCCGGGCTCGGCAGCAGGTTGAGTACGGACGGGCCGAGGCGGGCCAGTACGGGAGCGAGGCCGGGCTCGCGCGGTGGCAGCAGCCCGGTGATGTGCTCACGCATCCGCCCGGCGGTCCGGGCGTCCAGGTATGCGGCGTGATGGGCGCACAGCGCGGCGAGCACATAGGTCTTCGCTCGTGCCGCGCCTGAGTCCTCCCGGGCACCCGCGTCCAGCAACCCATGGACCAGTGAGGACAGTTCACGACGGCCACAGTGGCCCGAGGCAAGCAGGATCACGTCCTGCCACTGCTGCTCCGAGGCATGCCGCAGCAGTTCGTTGAGATGGCCGTCTTCGACGAACTCCTTGGCAGCCAGGAAATCCTGGAAGGTGCGGTGGGCGAACTGGAAGGCATCCTCGGCCCGTTCCTGGAGCAGACCGCTGCGGTTGAGCAGGTGCTTCAGCACATCCTCCGGGGCACCCTGGCCGCGTATGCCCTCCATGCCCGGCAGTGCCCGCTGCAACTGGCGGACGGCCTGTTCCTGGGAGAACTCCGACTGGCCTTCCCGTACCAGCCACACAGCAATGCGCTGGAGCAGTTCGGTGGACTCCTCGATGCTCATCCTGATGCCCTCGGCCGCGCCCAGCCTGCGCCGCTTGTCGCGGTTGCCGAGGAGCATGTCCAGAGCAGCCTGGTAGAGCTTCCACCGGGTGTCCGGGAGGAAGCCCTGGCGCAGCCGGTGCAGGGCGCAGATGACCGCACACAGAAGCGGGGTCCGGGCCAGATCGATCAGAGCCGGGTTCTGCCTGAGCTGCCGCGACAGGTCCCGCTCCAGCGCGTCGATGTCCTCGAGGGCTTCGCAGTCCAGTCGGGCAGCCTCGTGCCAGGCCGCCACGAACGCCTGGATGTCCTCGGTGCCCATGGGGAGCAGCCGCAGTTCTTCGAAGCCGTCGGACTTCAGCCAGTCCGATTCGACAGCGAGCGGGCGCACGGTCGCAACACAGCGGTTTCTCGGGAAACGTGCGAGCAGATCGGTGAGCCAGCGGTGCGCCGCGGCGCGGTCGTCCTGCGGTACCTCGTCCACGCCGTCGACGAGCAGCAAGGCGCGGCCCGCCTTGAGGACTCGGCCTACCCAGCCCTGCGGAGCCTCGTCGACCGGGAGATGCGCCGCCGTCGGCAGCTGGGACGGGGCCGGGAAGGCACCACCGTGGGCGCGGAGGGTGCGCAGGGGGACGACGAAGGGCACCATGCCGTTGAGGTCGGCGAGTTGCTCTCCGAGGTCACCCACCGCCGCGTGCGCGGCCAGCCACCACACGAGGGTCGTCTTTCCTGCGCCGGCGTCGCCGCGGATCAGCACCCGGGGGCGGGAAGCCAGGAGGGTGTCGATGCGCTGCGGTGCTCGGCTGACGGTGGAAGGGCCGCCCATGGTGCCCTCCTTGTGCTTGGGCTGGGCCTCCAGGCTCAGATATGCAGTGTCCAGATCCCAGGTGGAGTCGCGCTTGTTCAGCTCGTCCAGGCCGAAGATTTCCGTCTTGCGGTACGCGACCCCCACCGATTCCGTGTAGTCGCGTTCGAACTGCTGGTCCCTGCGATGCAGCTCCGTGACCGGTTCCGCGATCGGTGGCGCGGTCGACGGCGCGTACGACTGAAGGAAGCCTTCCGAGGCGAGCACCTCGGCCAGGGGCGTGCACTCCAGCCGCTGGTGTCGGCGGCCGTGTGGCACCTGGGTCGTGATGCCCAGCAGTACCGCTCCCGCAAAGAGCGGTGCGCCCGACAACCCCGCCAGAGGGGAGGAGCCGTCCGTCCGCTCGGCAGCGGGCGGACGGTCCAGCTCGCACACGAGCACCCGGCGCAGGGCGCCCGCAGCCGGGAGGACGGTGCCGGTGAATTGGTCGAGGTCCAGATGGCGGTCCGGGCCGAAGCGCTGGATGTCGGGAAAACCGAGGACCTCGCAGCCGGACAGCGCCTGCGCGGTTTCGACGTTGCCCAGGCGAAGTTTTCCCCGCAGCAGGGAGGTGGCCGATTGCAGCAGGGACACATCGAGCGATTCGTCCGTCCAGACCGTCTTGCACGGATGTTCGCCCGTTGCGGGATGCAGGACCTGTGCCCCGGCGCCGCCGCCCAGGACATGTGCGCAGGTCAGCACCAGCCGGGGCGACAGGATCACCCCACTGCCCTGCCGCCCGCCCGACACCACGGCGACGACGCGCTCGGGCGTCGTGGGCAGCCCGCTCACGGGCGGCCGGGCACCTGGCCGAAGCGGCTGGAGCTGCCCGCGCTGTTGTTGCCAACCTTCCACGGCTCGCCGGTTACCGCATCCCGGGGCTTGAGTGTGAAAGCGACCTTGTGGGTGTGCCCGGTGGTGCGGGCACCGTCCGCGCCCCCTTCGACCACCCAGGCCTTCACCTTCAGGCCGCCTCTGGCCTCCTTGCGGAGCTCGATCGTGAACTCCATCTGGATGTCGCCCACTTCGAAGGCCAGGGGCTGATCTGTGGCCCGTGTCGCCGCGTCGAGTAACTGGTCGCGTACCGACTGGATCGCGTCGGCGAGCTCGATGTCCGTCATGGCCCGGACCGTACCTTCCGTACGGTCCGGGCGACCGGCGTTTCAGCAGAACTTCGGCTTCTGCCAGGAGCATTCGAGGTTGGACGGGGGCTCCTGGGTGCGCACCGCGTTCGGGGCAACAGCGGCGATGGTGCCGGCCCCCGTGTCCGACTTCGCGAGGGTGACCACGATCGCGTCCTCGATGCTCTTCACTGAGGACGCCAGGTAGTTGTTGAGAACGATGCTGTAGACGAGTTCACGGCCCGCGACGTCCTTCACATACCCCGACAGCGCCGAGGCGCCCGTCAACGACCCTGTCTTGCCGCGGGCGTTGAGGGCCGCGGGGGTCCCGCACATACGGGAGCGCAGGGTGCCGCCGATCGCGCGGTCCGTGTTGCAGGCCACCGGGAGGGATGCGTACCAGTCGGTGTACCAGGGAGCGTCCCGTACGGAGAGGAGCAGCGTGGCGAGTTGTTCGGCAGGAAAGAGGTTCATACGGGTCAGGCCCGAGCCGTCGAGCTGGCGGATCGTGGAGGTCCGTACGCCCTCCTTCCCCAGGTAACCGCCGATCGCCGCGAGGCCCGCTTCCCAGGTACCGCGGCCCGCCGTCTCGTAGCCGATCGTCTTGGTGAGCGTCTCGGCGTGGATGTTGTTGGACAGCTTCATGAAGGGGAGCATCAACTCCCGCAGCGGCATGGAGCTGTGAGTGGCCAGCAGCTTCGCGCCGGGCGGGGTCGCGCGGCCGAGGCGGGGGCTGCCCGAGACGCGTATGCCGTGCCGAGCGAGCGCGTCGGAGAAGACCGCGGCGGCGTAGCCCGTGGGCTCCCAGGTGGTCACCCACTCCTTGGTCGCGCTCGCGCCGACGGGGATGTTCCCGCTGACGGCGATCGTGTTGGTGCCGTGCCGCCGCTCGATGGTGAGGGTGTCGCTCTGTCCGGCGGGGACGGTGGTGCCGCGGTTGTCGATGCGTACGTAGTCGGTGAGCGGGGTGAGGCTCACGCGCGGCTTGTCGCCGGCGGCGGCGCCGGGCAGCGCCTCGATGATGACCGTGCCGGAGTCGTAGTCGGTGTCGGGCGCGAGGGTCAGCGGTGAGATCTGCGCGGAGTAGTACGAGGACTCGTCGTCGGCGGCCCAGGAGCGGCCGAGGCGCTGGGTGTCGAAACGGGTGTCGTCCGCGACGAGGCGGCCGGTGACGCGCCTCACGCCCGAGGCCGCCAGGTCGGCGGCGAGCCGGTCGTAGTCCTTGGCGAGGGTCGTGGGATCGCCGCCGCCCCGCAGATAGAGGTCGCCGCGGAGGGTGGAGCCGTGACGGCGGCCGGTGGACAGGACGTCGGTGTGGAAGCGGTAACCGGGACCGAGCAGGGCCATCGCGGCGGTGGAGGTCGCGAGTTTGGTGTTGGAGGCGGGCATCAGGCGGTCGCCGCCGTCGCGCTGGTAGAGCCGCTCCCCGGTGGCGGCGTCGGCGATGACCACGCTCCCGGCCCCGCCGTCCATGCGGGCGTCGGCGAGTATCGCGTCGATGGCGCCCTTGAGCCCGGTGTCGGAGGGTCCGGCTCCGGCGGGTGCGCTCCAGGTGAGTGTGGACGTGAGGATGCAGGCGAGGCCTAAGAGGGCGGGCCTGAGCCGGCCGCGGAGCCGTCCGCGGCCTCGGGTCGGGCGAATCACGGGTCTACTCATGGCACAGGAGCATCCCGGAGGCGGGCCTGGGCGGGAAGGTGGCGGTTCGGTCGTATGGGCACTGCTTCTGGAGTGTCGATATGGGGTGAAACCGGCATTTGCGACACGGGAGTTGGTGTGGCGCGGGTAACATCCGCGGCCCGTGGCGGGCCCCGGCTCCGTGACAAGGCACACAGGCCCATGAGGCCCTACTAGCCGGGATAGGAGCACTTGTCGCCCCTCGCAGGGGGCCCTCCGTCCAGGATCGCGGCGGGGGGTTTGGTCCATGACTGGGCGAGAGGTGCTTATCCGGGCGGGATGTCGGTTTCGGTCGGTTCACACAAGGGCTTAAACCTCTCCCCGCTGGGATATTTTGTCCGATTTTCGAGGGACTCCGGTGGGGATGGGAATGGCGTCAAGAGTTGAATTCCCGGGGTGACGGCTACGACGCAATGTCGTAGATGGGGTGTTTGAGGTGGAACGGGAGCTCGGGTTACCAAGGGATGGCCAGCCCGGTGCCAGCGCGCCGGGTCCATTCATGCCCGGAGGTTCTCCCGTATGTCGAAGCGCGTCATCAACCACCGTCTCCGCCCGTCCGTGCTCCGTAACCGTGGCACCGTCGTCGCCGCCGGACTCGGCGCCGTGATGGTCGTCGGAGCCGGTGCCGGTGTCGCCTCCGCAACTGCGGGCAAGGCGGCTGCCACGACTCCCGCCGCCGCCGTGGCCGTCCAGGCCGACGTGCAGGCCAAGGCCGCGGCAACCGCCAAGGCCGCGGCGAAGGCGAAGGCTGCCGCAGCCGCCAAGGCCGCTGCCGCGAAGGCTGCCAAGGCCAAGGCCGCAGCGAAGGCCAAGGCTGCGAAGGCTGCCGCGGTGAAGGCCGCTGCCGCGAAGGCTGCCAAGGCCAAGGCCGCCAAGAAGGTCGGCTGGGTCAAGCCGGTCGCCCGCTACACGCTGAGCGCGAGCTTCAACCAGGGCGGCGCCATGTGGTCCCACAAGCACTCCGGCCAGGACTTCGCCGTTCCGGTCGGCACCCTGGTCAAGGCCACCCACGGCGGTGTCGTCGTGAAGGCCGGCCCGAACGGCGGCGGCGACGGTTCCGCGTACGGCAACGCCATTGTGATCAAGCACGCCAACGGCACGTACTCGCAGTACGCCCACCTGTCGAAGATCAACGTGTTCGTCGGTAAGCACGTGAAGACCGGCCAGGCGATCGCCCGCTCGGGCAACACCGGTAACTCCTCCGGCCCGCACCTGCACTTCGAGATCCGTACGACCCCGAACTACGGCTCCGCGGTCAACCCCATGGCTTTCCTGCGCGCCGAGGGTGTCTCCATCTGACGCACGGAGCCGGACGGGCCAAGTCGGCCGCGCCGAGCCCGGTGTGCCGAGCCGGACGCACCGGCCCGGTGTGCCGAGCCTGACGCCGCAGCGTGTCAGCCCTTGACGCCGTGAGCCTGGCTCACGAGATCGACGGCGACCTCGAGGACAGCCATGCGCTTGTCCTCCGGGTCGCCTTCGACGTCCTTGAGCAGGAACATTCCGGCGTGCATCGTGAAGAGCGCGCTGAAGCAGCGGACCTGGTCGGGAAGAGCCGCCTCGGGCTCCTTGATCAGCTCTACCATCGCCAGCATCCGCTCCTTGAAGGTCTCGCCGATGCTCAGATCGCGCAGCGTCGCCTGGTTCTCCTGCATGAAGCGGAAGAGCGGGGCCGCGCCGAGCAGCGCCTGGCTGTAGCGGCGCAGGATCTCCTTCTTCGTCTCCAGGGTGTGCGGCTGCGTCTGCGCCCACTCGATCAGCTCGTCCATCGGCCTCGTGAGGTCCTGGAAGAGGCTGATCAGGATGTCTTCCTTGGTCTTGAAGTGGTAGTACAGCGCGGCCTTGGTGACGTCGAGGGACTCCGCGATCTCGCGCAGTGAGGTCTTCTCGTAGCCCTGCTCGGCGAAGAGCTCCAGAGCCACGTCCTGAATGCGCTGGCGGGTGTTGCCTCTGGCCATGGGCTCTCCTGAAAACTTACTTGACGCCCGGCTAGTTGCGGGTCTACCTTCCCAGTGTAGTCAGCTAGCCGGGCGGCAAGTAAGTGTCGGGGAGTGGGAACGATGGCCGGTATAACGGGAGACAAGAAAAAGCCGAGCGCCGAGGCGCCGGGGGAGCAACAGGCGAAGCAACCGTCACAGGCGCAGCAGGAGGCCCAGCCTCAGGCGCGCAGCGTCCGGGTCGTGATCCTCGCGCTCATGATCGCCATGCTGCTGGCCATGCTCGACAACATGATCGTCGGCACCGCGATGCCGACCATCGTCGGTGAGCTCGGCGGCCTGGAGCATCTCTCCTGGGTCGTCACCGCGTACACCCTGGCCACCGCCGCCTCCACCCCGATCTGGGGCAAGCTCGGCGACATGTACGGCCGCAAGGGCACCTTCCTCACCTCCATCGTGCTCTTCCTGATCGGCTCGGCACTCAGCGGCATGGCCCAGGACATGGGCCAGCTCATCGGCTTCCGCGCCGTCCAGGGACTGGGCGCGGGCGGTCTGATGGTCGGCGTCATGGCGATCATCGGCGATCTGGTTCCGCCGCGGGAACGCGGCAAGTACCAGGGCATGATGGCGGCCGTCATGGCCGTCGCGATGATCGGCGGACCGCTGGTCGGCGGCACCATCACCGACCACCTCGGCTGGCGATGGAGCTTCTACATCAACCTGCCGCTCGGTGCCGTCGCGCTCGCCATGGTCACCGCGGTGCTCCACCTGCCGAAGAAGGAACGGACCAAGGCGCGCATCGACTATCTGGGCGCCGGGCTGCTGACCGTGGGCATCACCTCGATCGTGCTGGTGACCACCTGGGGCGGTACGGAGTACGCCTGGGACTCGGCCGTGATCATGGAGCTCATCGCGATCGGTGTGGCCGCGCTCACCGGCTTCTTCTTCGTCGAGACCAAGGCCGCCGAGCCGATCATGCCGCTGCACATCTTCCGCAGCCGCAACTTCTCCCTCATGTCGGTGATCGGCTTCCTGACCGGATTCGTGATGTTCGGCGCGGTGCTCTTCCTGCCGCTGTACCAGCAGTCGGTCCAGGGCGCGTCCGCGACCAACTCCGGCCTGCTGCTGCTCCCCATGCTGATGTCGATGCTCGTCGTCTCGATGATCGCGGGCCGGGTCACCACCAGCACCGGCAAGTACCGGCTCTTCCCGATCATCGGCGGCGGGCTGATGATGGTCGGCCTGTACCTGCTCTCGACGATGGACACCGAGACCTCGCGGCTTACCTCCGGCCTCTACATGGCGGTGCTCGGCGCGGGCATGGGCTTCCTGATGCAGATCACCATGCTGGTCGCGCAGAACAGCGTGGAGCTCAAGGACATGGGCGTCGCGTCCTCCGGTGCCACCCTCTTCCGTACGCTCGGCAGCTCCTTCGGCGTCGCGATCATGGGCGCGCTGTTCACCAGCCGGGTGCAGCACGAGATGGCGGCCAGGGGCGGCTCGTCGATCACCGAGCGTTCCGCGCAGCTGGACGCCGCGAGCCTGGCGAAGCTGCCGGACCCGGTGAGGGAGGCGTACGAGTTCGCGGTGTCGTCCGGCACCCACGCGGCCTTCCTGCTGGGGGCGGCGGTCGCGGTGATCGGCTTCCTGGCGGCGTTCTTCGTCAAGGAGGTACCGCTGCGCGGGGCGGCTCCGGCGCCCGCCGCGGAACCGAATGCGGACGCCGAGCAGAGTGCGGACGCGCAGGAGATCGCGGACGCCGGCGGCGAGAAGGTCGCCGAGAAGGTCTGACGCGCCCGAACCCCGCAGATTGCCCGGTCGACGGCCCCCGGTGTGCACACCGGGGGCCGTTGTCAGTGGTGCGTGCCAGCATCGGACATGTGGAAAGCACCACTGCGGCGCCGGCGCGCCTGGCCCATCTGCGGCAGCTGCGCCTCGCCAAGGACGCCATGGACCGCGACTGGGCCGAGCCGCTCGACCTGGACGCGGTGGCCGCCCATGCCGGGTATTCGCGGTATCACTTCGTGCGCGCCTTCAAGGCGGTGTACGGGCAGACGCCCGGCCAGTACCTGTCCTGCCGGCGCATAGAGCGGGCCGAGGAACTGCTGCGCTCGGCGGATCTGTCCGTCACCGAGATCTGCACGCTCGTCGGCTTCAGCAGCCTCGGCACCTTCTCGACCCGGTTCAAGAAGCAGACCGGGCTGACACCGAGCGAGTACCGCGCCCGGTACGTGGGGCGCGGGGCCGCGCTGATACCGGGGTGTTATGCCCTGCTGTGGGCGGGCGGCTTCCCCGCGAAACAGCGTCCGGACGGACAGAGCAATTCTGGAGAAGCCGACTGACGGGGGCGCTGCCTACGGTGACACCACGGGCGGGGACCACCCCACTCGACGCCACCCCACCGAGGAGCACCTCATGATCAAGGGTCTTGCCATTTCCACGGTCTGGGTCCTGGACCAGGACCGGGCCAAGGAGTTCTACACCGAGAAGCTCGGTCTTGAGGTCCGTACCGACATGACCATGGGCGACGGCGGGATGCGCTGGCTGACCGTCGGAGCCAAGGACCAGCCGGACGTGGAGCTGACGCTGATGGTGCCGGGCGCGCCCGCGATGGACCCGGAGGCGGCCGCGGCGATGAAGACGCTCATCAGCAAGGGCGTCATGGGCGCCGGGGTGCTGACCACCGACGATGTCCATGGGGACTACGAGCGGCTCAAGGCGCGCGGAGTGGAGTTCCTGCAGCCGCCGCAGGAGCGTCCGTACGGCACGGAGGCGATCCTGCGCGACGACTCCGGCAACTGGTTCTCCTTCACGCAGCGGCGCGAGGGCGGCCTCGACCTCGACAAGGACTGGGCCAGCTAGTCCGCTAGTCCGGGAGCGGCATCATCGGGAAGCTGCCGGTGTTCGTCGGCGCGTGCTCGGGCAGCCACAGCACCGCGATCGCGCCGCCCGACTCGCCCAGCGGCGTCTGCATTCCCTCCGGCGCGGCATTGCGGAAGGTCAGCCGTGCGCCGAGTACGCGCGCCTGGCCCGCCGCGATCGTCAGACCCAGGCCGTGGCCCGTGCCCGCCCGGTCGCTGGCGCCCGTACGGAAGCGGCTCGGGCCCTCGCGCAGCAGCGCCTCGGGATAGCCCGGACCGTGGTCGCGGACCCGCACCACGCGGCCCTCGACGGTGACCTCGACCGTCGGCTTTCCGTACTTGGCGGCGTTGGTCAGCAGATTGAGCAGGATGCGTTCGAGGCGGCGCGGATCGGTGCTGACCCAGGACTCGTGCACGACTCGGACCACCACGTCCGGATTCAGTGCCGTGATCCGGCGGCTGACGAACTCGCCGAGCGCGATCTCCTGGAGTTCGGCCCGCTCCGACGCGCTGTCGAGCCTGGCCACCTCCAGGACGTCCTCGACCAGCGTCCGCATGGCCTGTGCCCGGTCCCGTACGAGCTCGCTGGGGCGGCCGGGCGGCAACAGCTCGGCGGCCGTGAGCAGCCCGGTGACGGGGGTGCGCAGTTCGTGCGCGATGTCCGCGGTGACGCGGCGCTCCGCCTCGATGCGTTCGTTCAGCGCGTCGGTCAGGGCGTCGACGGCACGGGCGAGATCGTCGGTCTCGTCGCGTACGACACCACTGATGGCGTG
The DNA here is from genome assembly GCF_045207475.1 of Streptomyces sp. NBC_00885. Taxonomy (NCBI): domain Bacteria; kingdom Bacillati; phylum Actinomycetota; class Actinomycetes; order Kitasatosporales; family Streptomycetaceae; genus Streptomyces; species Streptomyces sp. NBC_00885. The sequence continues at coordinate 3,603,467 of NZ_CP108796.1, read as the reverse complement.
CCTGACCCGTACGTCCGTATTGCCCTGCGCGACATTGCGGGCGGCCGCGGCGGCCTTGCGCAGTCTGCGCGAGAGCTGTCCGCCGATCAGTACGCCGAGCGCGCAGCCGCCGAACACCACTGAGACCGAACCGATGATCAGCGCCCGGTCGAGGTCGTTCATGACGGCGGCGCTGTGTCTGGGGAAAGGGCTGTGCAGGGAGAGCACATCGCCGTTGGAGAGGGGGACGGCGGCCCAGATGTCGGGTGTGCTGCCGCGGCCCTCGTCGACGTAACTACCGCGCCGCTTCTCCCGCATCAGCTTCTGGAGCGACTTGGGCAGCGCGGGGTCATTGATCTTGGAGTTGAAGCGGGGGTCCTTGTTCTTGGACGTCTCGTACCAGCGCCGCGCGATGTCCACCCGGTCCATCTGGACATCGCGCGCGTTGTCCAGCATCGAGACGCGGGCCGCGTTGTGCACAACAAGGCTCAGCGCCACGGCGATCAGTGCGCCCACCCCTGCGATCGCGATGCTGATCTTCCATCGGACGCCGGTGCGCAGTACGAGCCGCCTCATGCCTTGAGCTTGTAACCGAAGCCGCGGACCGTCTCGATCCGGTCCTGTCCGATCTTGGTGCGCAGGCGCTGGACATGGACGTCCACGACGCGGGTGTCGCCGCCCCAGCCGTAGTCCCAGACCCGCTCCAGCAGCTTGTCGCGGGAGAGCACGGTGCCGGGCGCGGAGGAGAACTCCAGCAGCAACCGCATCTCGGTCGGCGTCAGCCCCACGGGCTCACCGGCCTTGCGCACTTCCATGCCCTCCGTGTCGATCTCCAGATCGCCGAAGACCAGCAGCGCCTCCTGCGCCTCCTGGCCCGCCGGGCCGGACTCGCCGCCCGCCGCGCCGCCCGCGTGGCCGAAGCGGCGCAGGACCGCGCGGATGCGGGCGACCAGCACCGCGCCGTCGAAGGGTTTGGTGACGTAGTCGTCGGCGCCGGCCTCCAGGCCGAGCACCACATCGATGGAGTCGGCCCGCGCCGACAGCATGATCACCGGCACGGTCGACTCGTCCCGGATACGGCGGCACAGACTCACGCCGTCCAGGCCGGGCACCATCACATCGAGCAGCGCGATGTCCGGACGGTTCGCCCGGAACGCGTCGAGGCCCTGCAGCCCGTCGGGCATCGCGGTGACCCTGAAGCCGTCGCGCTCCAGCGCCAGCTGGGTCGCCTCGCGGATGACGTCGTCGTCCTCCACGAACAGGACATGGGTCTCGGCCATCCCGCTGCTCTCTCAGTTCTCGCTCGTCGATGACGGTTCGGGGACGACTGCTTCGCCCTCGCCGACCGCTCTGCTGAATTCGTTGCGCACCCAGTACTGCTGGACGAACTTCCCGCCCGCCCAGTGCCAGGTGGTGACTTCCTCGCCAGACGGCTCGGCGACCGGATCACCCTTGGCGTACACCTGCTGGGTCACCACCAGGTCACCCCGGTCGATCGCGGAGTACACCGCGGGCTCCTCGACCGCGAAGACATTCTCGTACTTCTCGCCGTTGTCCCGGTACACATACGTGCCCATGCCAACCGCGTCGCCGCACGTCAGGACGTTGACGACCACATCCGGCTTGGTCCCGCCGGTGAGGTTTCCATAGGAGGTGTCCACCGGGTAGGAGTCCCGGGCACAGGGCTTGAGATCGGCCTTGACCCGTTCGCTGACCTTGGGGTCACTCATGATCAGCTTTACCGGGTTCGCGCGCTCGGCCTTCTGCGCACCGTTCGTGGGGCTCGAGTCGGGCGAGGGAGTGGCCTTGGCGACCACGTCGGCATGAGCCGCGCCCTCGTCCTGGACCCCGGTGCCGCCCGAGGAGCATGCGACGGTGAACACGCCTACGGCGGCGAGTCCGGCCATCGCCGCGCCGCTCGCCGCCAGGCTTTTGTTGCCGCCTCTGACTTTCAGGCCGCGCACCGCTCCTGCCCCCGTTCGTCGAGCTCACGCTCACGCCGCAGTTCGCCGCGCTCAAGGGCGCGGGCGTCCAGGTCCCGGCTCTCCAACTCCTGGCGGAGCCGGGCGAGAGCCCGGTGCAGCGTGCTCTTCACCGTACCGGCAGACATGCCCAGCGCGGCAGCTGTCTCTTCGGTGCTCATCTGCTCCCAGTGTCGCAGCACGACGACGCTGCGCTGCTTGGGAGCCAGAACTTTCAGTACGTCCATCAACAGGGCGCGGTCCGCGCGCTGCTCGCTGCCGTCCTCGACGCTCGCGTCCGGCAGCTGCTCGGTCGGTACCTCTTCGAGCTTGCGGGCCCGCCACCACTCCGTACGCGTATTGATCATCACGCGGCGGAGGTAGGCGTCGGCCAGCGACTTGTCGGCGATGCCGTCCCAGCGGCCGTAGGTGCGGACCAGAGCGGTCTGCAACAGGTCCTGGGCGTCGATCGGGTCGGGTACGAGACGCCGGGCGCTTCGCAGCAGGGCCTCCTGCCGGTTGCGTACGTACTCTTCGAATTCGAGCACCTCGCCGTGCGCCATCTCAACCGCCTCCGTCCCCGTGAATCCCCGTGACAAGCAACTGCCGTCCCCTTACGCCAGATGAAGCTACGGAGGTGTTGTCACGGGGCTGTGCGGTCCAGCCGTCGGAGGGCGCACGGCCATCCATCGGTTGTGTAACAGGAGAGGTTTCAGGCACGGTTCGGGTGGGAAACGGCACCCGGCGTGTTGCGGACCGGGCCGCGGGCACGGCTTTCCGCGGCGGCTCGGCGACTGCTCTGTGTCTGCTCGGCGTCAGTTCTGGGGGAGGCGGTAGACGCCGTTCTCCAGCGGCTCCACAAGGCCGTCCGCGACCAGCCCGTCCAGCGCCCGAGCCCGCTGCACCGGCTCGTGCCAGACCGCGTCCAGCGCCGACTGCGGCACCGGCACCACGGCCTCGCGCAGCACGGCAAGGAGCCTGCCACGCACCTGGCGGTCCGTGCCCGCGTACGTCTGGGTGCGGCGCGCGGGACCCTGGTGCGCGGGCTTACCGGCGAGCCGCCAGGCGCAGCGCGTGGCGATCGGGCAGCGCGCGCAGTCCTCGTTCTTCGCGGTGCACACCAGCGCGCCCAGCTCCATGGAGGCCGCTGCCCAGCGGGCGGCGGTCTCCTCGTCGTCGGGCAGCAGTGCCCGTGCCAGCTTGCGCTCGGCCGCGGTCGTCGCCGTCGGCGGGTACTGGATGCCACTCGCCGCCCGAGCGAAGACCCGGCGGACATTGGTGTCGAGGACGGCATGACGCTGTCCGTACGCGAAGGAGGCCACCGCGGCCGCCGTGTACTCCCCGATGCCCGGCAGAGCGAGCAACTGGGCGTGGTCGCTCGGCACATCGCCGCCGTGCCGATCCGTTATCGCCTGCGCGGCCCCGTGCAGGCGCAGCGCACGGCGCGGATAGCCGAGCCGCCCCCAGGCACGGACCGCCTCGCCGGGCGCATCGGCCGCGAGATCGGCAGGACGCGGCCAGCGCGCCAGCCACTGTTCGTACACGGGCAGCACCCGGTTGACCGGGGTCTGCTGCAACATGAACTCGCTGACCATCACACCCCAGGCGCCGGCCTCGGGGCGGCGCCAGGGCAGATCGCGTGCGTGCTCGTCGAACCAGGCGATGACGGGGGCGTGGAGAGCCGTCGCATCGGCCGGGGCAGGGTCTGTGGTGGTTTCAGTCATCACTCCGATCCTGGCACGTCCCGGGGAGTCGATGCTGCATACGCTCCGTGATGCCGACGCCTTCTCTCGGTGACGGTGCACGGACCGGGCCATGCCGCCCGGGATGATGATCCGCAGAACTTGTGGACTGCGGCGGCGGGTGGGGCCGGAGTTGGCCCGGATCTCTCGTAGAGTTTGGGCCGTGGGATCTCTGCGCAATCCGATCGGGCCGCTCCCCTCCTCCATCTACTGGCGACGGAGGGCAGTCGCGGCTTCGTTGATCGCGCTGCTCGCGATGCTGACCGTATGGGCCGTCAGTTCCGGCGGTGGCAACGGAGACAAGGGCGACGGCGACAGTGCCAACGGTTCGACGCCCGCCCGCACCATCACCCCCGGACCCTCGCAGTCCGGCACCGCGATCAGTGAACAGCCGGGCGGGCGCGACGAGTCGGGCGAAACCGGCGGCAGCGACGGCAGCGGTGACGGCGGCGGTACGGGCGACAGCGCGGGCGGCGACGGTGGCGCCACCACGGGCAAGAACGGCGACAACGCGGCGGGCGGCGCTGCCAATGGCGGCGCGGGCGGCCAGCAGGTCCCGGCCGGCTCCAGCCTGCCCGACTGTGCCCCGGGCGCACTGAAGTTGACCCTGCGCAGCGTCGAAGTCGCCTACGGGCCGGGGGAGAAGCCCTCGTTCCAGCTGGTCGCCGCCAACTCGTCGGCGACGACGTGCAAGGCGGACTTCGGGCCCAAGGCTGCCGTGCTCACCGTCACCGACGACGAGGACGACGCAGTGTGGTCGTCGAAGGACTGCCCGCGGGCGGCGGGGAGTCTGCTGCTGAGGGTCCCGGCGGGGGCGAGCATCACGCACACCGTGGAGTGGGACCGCAAGCGGAGCGCACCGCAGTGCGCCACGCCGCCCGCAGGGGCGGTGGGTCCCGGAACGTATCTGGTGGAGGCGGCGTTCCCGGGGGTGACGGTGCTGCCGGCGTCGTTCCGCCTCGAAAAGGACTGAGCCGGAGCCTGGGCCGCACGGTCGGAATGGTCCTCGCCGGACGCGCTGGAGGAGCCGGCCCGTCCGGCGACTGAGGACACAGAACTCAGACGTACCGCTCGAGGATCGAGGACTCCGCCAGCCGCGACAGGCCCTCGCGCACGCTCCGTGCCCGTGCCTCGCCGACGCCGTCGACCGTCTGCAGATCGTCGACGCTCGCCGCCAGCAGCTTCTGCAGGCCGCCGAAGTGCTCGACGAGCCGCTCGATGATCGCGCCGGGCAGCCGCGGCACCTTCGCCAGCAGACGGTAACCGCGCGGCGAGACCGCGGAGTCGAGCGTCTCGGGCGAGCCGCTGTATCCCAACGCCCTTGCCACTATGGGCAGTTCGAGCAGTTCGGTGTGCGTGAGGTCGTTCAGCTCGGCAAGCGCCTCGTCCACCGTGCGCGACCGCTTCGCCGTGGGCTCTGGCACATAGTCGCGTACGACCAGCTCCCGCTCCGGCTCGACGCCCGCGATCAACTCGTCCAGCTGCAGCGAGAGAAGGCGGCCGTCGGTGCCCAACTCCACCACGTACTCGGCGATCTCGGTCGCGATCCGGCGCACCATCTCCAGGCGCTGTGCCACCGCCGTGACGTCGCGCACCGTCACCAGGTCCTCGATCTCCAGGGCGGAGAGCGTGCCCGCGACCTCGTCGAGGCGCAGTTTGTAGCGCTCAAGGGTCGCGAGCGCCTGGTTCGCGCGGGAGAGGATCGCGGCCGACTCCTCAAGGACCCGGCGCTCCCCGTCCACGTACAGCGCGATCAGGCGCATCGACTGGGAGACGGACACGACGGGGAAGCCGCACTGGCGCGAGACCCGGTCCGCCGTGCGGTGGCGGGTGCCGGTCTCCTCGGTGGGGATGGACGCGTCCGGGACCAGTTGCACACCGGCCCGGTGGATCTTGCTGATGTCCTTGTCGAGGATGAGCGCGCCGTCCAGCTTGCACAGCTCGCGCAGCCGGGTCGCGGTGAACTCCACGTCCAGCACGAAGCCGCCGGTGCACATGGATTCGACCGTTTTGTCCATGCCGAGGACGATCAGACCTCCGGTGTTGCCGCGGAGGATCCGCTCAAGGCCGTCGCGGAGGGCCTGCCCGGGCGCGACCGCGCTCAGGGCGGCGCGGATCAGTGCTTCGTTGCCGGAGCCTCCGCCGGACTTTCCGGGTGCACCTGCCCCGTCCTTGGCTGCCACTGCACTCCTCCGGCTCGTACGGATGGGCGAGACCAGGGCAAAGTCTACCGGCGCGTGTCGCCCGCCCGTGGGGCCTCGGTGCGCTCTTTCCCTTTGGCGGTCTACTGACCCCTTTCGGAAGCCCTTTCGGGACGCCTTTCGGATCCGTTGTCGGGAGCCGTCCGGCGACCGCGCGGGAGCACCCTGAGAGCGTCCCCCATGTCGGCCACTTCCGTGACTTTCATACCCGCAGGGATCTTGCCCGGATCGGTGGGGACAAGGGCATGCGTGAAGCCGAGCCGGTGCGCCTCGGCGAGCCTTCGCTGGACGCCCGTCACCCTTCTGACCTCGCCCGCGAGGCCCACCTCGCCGATCGCGACCAGATTCTTGGGCAGCGGGGTGTCGCTGGCCGCCGACGCCAGAGCGAGAGCGATCGCGAGGTCCGCCGCGGGCTCGGAGAGCTTCACGCCGCCGACCGTTGCGCTGTAGATGTCGCGCTTGCCCAGCGCGGTGATCCGGCCGCGCTGTTCCAGTACGGCCAGCATCATCGAGACCCGTGAGGTCTCCAGGCCCGAGGTCGTGCGCCGGGGCGAGGGGATCTGCGAGTCGACGGTCAGTGCCTGCACCTCGGCGACGAGAGGGCGGCGGCCTTCGAGGGTGACCGTCAGGCAGGTGCCGGGTACGGCCTCCGCGCGGCGGGTGAGGAAGAGGCCGGAGGGGTCGGCGAGGCCGGTGATGCCCTCGTCGTGCAGCTCGAAGCAGCCGACCTCGTCCGTCGCGCCGTAGCGGTTCTTGATGCCCCGTACGAGACGGAGGCGGGCGTGCCGGTCGCCCTCGAAGGACAGCACGACGTCCACCAGATGCTCGAGGAGCCGTGGTCCGGCGATCGCGCCGTCCTTGGTGACATGGCCGACCAGGAGCGTGGACATGCCGCGCTCCTTGGAGGCGCGGATCAGTGCGCCCGCGACCTCGCGGACCTGGGCCATGCCGCCGGGCGCCCCGTCGATCTCGGGCGATGCGACGGTCTGTACGGAGTCGAGGATCAGCAGGGAGGGCTTGACCGCGTCCAAGTGGCCGAGGACGGCGGAGAGATCGGTCTCGGCGGCGAGATACAGGTGGTCGTGCAGCGCGTTGATCCGGTCGGCGCGCAGGCGGACCTGGCTCGCGGACTCCTCGCCGGTGACATACAGGGTGCGGTGGTCGTCGCTCGCGGCCTTGGCGGCGACATCGAGGAGCAGCGTGGACTTGCCGACGCCCGGCTCGCCCGCCAGCAGCACGACGGCTCCCGGCACGAGGCCGCCGCCGAGGACGCGGTCCAGCTCGGCCACACCGGTGGAGCGGGCGGTCGCCTGCCGGCCGTCGACCTGACCGATGGGGAGCGCGGCGGTGGAGACGCGCCCGGCGGCGGTCGTACGGACAGCGGGTGCGCCGTACTCCTCGACCGTGCCCCAGGCCTGGCATTCAGGGCAGCGGCCGAGCCACTTGGCGGTCGTCCAGCCGCAGTCGGTGCAGCGGTAGGACGGCCGGTCCTTCGCGGATTTCGTACGGGCAGCCATGCAGGAACCGTATAGGGGACCACTGACAACGAGGTCTCCCGCAGCCGCTCGTCGTCGCAGGGCGGACCGGTAGGGGTGGAATTAACGATTCCTGTCCCCCTTCGAGCGATGTGTTCACCCGTAAGGATTAAAAGTGTTCAAGGGGTACGAAGGGGATGTGATTCAGCGCCTACGGTCACGGCGTGACGAGCAGCAGGCTGGAGCCACCGACCCACATCACCGGCGCACACCGGGGGCGCCGGCGTGCGCCCCGCCCCTGCGCACAACGGCCGCCCGCGCGTTATGAGCCGTACCTCGACGGCCTGTTCACCTACTGCCTCTCCGTGCTCTGCGACCACGACGCCGCGACGGCGCTGCTCGGCGACGTACTCGCCATCGCCGAGCGGCATGAAGGGCGTTGCCCTTCGGGCGAGGCCGAGCGGAAGGCATGGCTGTACGCGCTCGCGCGCTGGGCATGTCTGCGCCGACTGGCCGAAGAGCGGCGCAAGCGGCAGGGGGCGCACACCGGGCGGCCGACGCGGCCCGCCGTCCCGGACGAGGCCACGCAGCTCCGCGAGGACGTCGCCGAGCGCCGCCGCGGCGAACTGGCGCTGCTGGCCTGGCCCGAGGCGGCCGGCACGACACCCGAACAGCGCGAGGCCCTCGAACTCGCCGTCCGGCACGGGCTCGGGGCATCCGAAGTCGCCTCGGTCCTCGGCCTCGACGCGCTCGCGGCGCGTGAACTGCTCGCCGCGGCCGCGTGCGAGGTCGAGCGCACCCGGGCCGCGCTCGCCGTCGTCGAGACCGGCAACTGCCCCGCCGTCGCCCGGCTCACCGACGACCACCGGGTCCTGCTCTCCGCCGCACTGCGCCAGGAACTCGTCCGGCACGTCGACGACTGCCCCCGCTGCCGCCGCGCCGCCGAGCGCGCCGGTGCGGGCGGACCCTGGCCGGGGTCCTGCGTCACCCCGGCCGCGCTGCCCCTGGTCGAGGCACCGCGGGCCGCCGCGTACAGCGCGATGCTGCACGTCCCGCGGGCTCGCGCGGGGGCGCCCCGCTTCGGTCCCGGCGGCTTTCCGCTCGACCCCAAGGACCACGCCGCCCGGCGTGACCGGCTGCGGGCACGTGCCGTGACGACCACGGTCGTGGCGACCGTCGTCGCGGCGCCGGTGTTCGCGCTGTGGGCGGCGTACCGGGGCGCGCCGCAGACGGGGGAGGGGCACAACGGGTCCTCGGTCACCGCGAGCGAGGCGGACGGTCCTGGTGGGCTCGACGGCGAGCCGTACGACTACTACGAGAACGCGGGCAACGCGCGCGCGGAACCGGACCCGAGGTTCACGGCGGGCATGCGCTCGCCCGATGTCTCGGTCGAGGTCATCAGCGCGGGCGCCTCGTTCCCACCGGCCCGCGCCGGCGTTCCGGGACCCGGCCGCATCACGGTCGAGGCGGAGCCCGCGGGCGACACGACCCGCATCACGCTCAGGGCGTCGGGCGGGTCCCCGGTGGCCTGGTCCCTGTGGACGGACGCGCCCTGGCTGTATGTGAGCCGCTCCTCCGGGACGCTGCGTCCGGGCGAGTCGGTCACGATCTACGTGACCGTGGATCACGGGCGGGAGCCGGCGGGGCCGTGGAGTGCGCGGGTGGGGGTGGATCCGTCGGGAGCGGTCCTGGAGATCGACGGCTACGGGGCGACCCCGACGCCGGCCTCTTCGGACCCGACGCCCACGCCCACGCCGACGCCCGCAGACCCGACGCCAACCCCGTCGGACCCGCCCCCGACGCCGACGCCCGCAGACCCGACGCCGACCCCGACGCCGGCTTCTTCGGATCCGACCCCGCCCCCTTCGGACCCGCCGCCCTCGGACCCCTCCTCGCCGGGGCAGGCCCCCTCGGACCCGCCCCCGTCCCAGGAGGAGACGCCGCCGTCGCCGTCGGGCTGAGGGAGGGTTGTTTTCCCCACCCCGCCCCTTCCCGAACTGGGGCTCCGCCCCACACCCCGCGCCTCAAACGCCGGCGGGGCTGAATGTGCGGCTGGGCCGCACATTCAGCCCCGCCGGCGTTTGAGGACATGCGGCCGAAGGTCGCATACGGGGGTCTGGGGGCTTGCCCCCAGTTCGGGAAGGGGCGGGTCGGGGAACAGCCCCGCGCAGCGGCCACCCGCACCACCCGCGGCCCCCGCCGCTCAGTCCCTCTTCGGGTCCGCCGGATGCGGCGCTACCAGGGGAAGCTGGGACGACAGCCGCGCCTCGCACAGCTCCACCAGCACCTCGTACGCCGCCTTGCCCATCAGCTCCGTCAGCTCCGGCCGGTACGTCACGTACACCGGCTCCCCCGACCCGTGCGCCGACGTCGCCGACGTGCACCACCAGTGCAGGTCGTGGCCGCCCGGGCCCCAGCCCCGGCGGTCGTACTCGCCGATCGAGACCTGCAGCACCTTCGTGTCGTCGGGCCGCTCGATCCAGTCGTACGTCCGCCGCACCGGCAGCTGCCAGCACACGTCCGGCTTGGTCTCCAGCGGCTCCTTGCCCTCCCGCAGCGCCAGGATGTGCAGCGAGCAGCCCGCCCCGCCCGCGAACCCGGGACGGTTCTGGAAGATGCAGGAGCCCTCCCAGCGCCGCGTCTGGCGTTCGCCGTCCTCGTCGAGCTGGACCCAGCCGGTCTCCGCGCCCACGTCGTGGAACTGCCACAGCTCGGGCGTCAGCCGCGCGACGTTCTCCGCGACCCGCTTCTCGTCGTCCTTGTCGGAGAAGTGCGCTCCCAGCGTGCAGCACCCGTCGTCCGCGCGGCCTGCCTGGATGCCCTGGCAGCCGCTGCCGAAGATGCAGCTCCAGCGTGAGGTCAGCCAGGTCAGATCGCAGCGGAAGACCTGTTCGTCGTCGGCGGGGTCCGGGAATTCGACCCACGCGCGCGCGAAGTCCAGGCCCTTCTCGTCCGGTACGGCGTCCGGCATGGCGCCCGGTACAGCGTTCTGCACGCCGTCCCGGTCGCGCTTGCTCTGCTTCGGGGGCTTGGCTTTGCCCTGCTTCGCCTTTTTCGTCTTTGGCACAGGCCAAGGGTATGTCCGCGACCGCAGTAGCGTTCGGTCCATGAGACTCGGAGTCCTCGACGTCGGTTCGAACACAGTGCACCTGCTGGTGGTGGACGCGCACCCCGGCGCCCGCCCCCTGCCCGCCCACTCCTACAAGGCGGAGCTGCGGCTCGCCGAACTTCTCGACGACGACGGGGCGATCGGCCCCGCCGGAATCGACCGGCTGATCGAGACGATCGCCGGGGCGGTGCAGGCCGCCGAGGACCAGGGCTGCGAGCAGGTGCTGCCGTTCGCCACATCCGCGGTGCGTGAGGCCACCAACGCCGACGCGGTACTCGCCCGGGCCAAGGCCGAGACCGGAGTGGATCTGCAGGTGCTGACCGGCGAGGAGGAGGCCCGGCTCACCTTCCTCGCGGCCCGCCGCTGGTTCGGCTGGTCCGCCGGGAGACTGCTGGTACTGGACATCGGCGGCGGCTCGCTGGAGATCGCGTACGGGATCGACGAGGAGCCGGACAAGGCCGTGTCGCTGCCGCTGGGTGCGGGCCGGCTGACGGCCGCGATGCTGCCGGGCGACCCGCCCGACGCCGAGCACGTGAGGGCGCTGCGCCGCCAGGCGCGGACCGAAATCGCCCGTACGGTCGGCGAGTTCACCCGGCTCGGCAAGCCGGACCACGTCGTGGCGACGTCCAAGACCTTCCGGCAGCTGGCCCGTATCGCGGGCGCCGCGCGCTCCACCGAGGGGCTGTACGTGCAGCGTGAGCTCAGTCTCAAATCGCTGCGGGAGTGGGTGCCGAAACTCGCCACCATGACGGTCGAGCAGCGCAGCACGCTCCCCGGTGTCTCCGAGGGCCGCGCCCGCCAGCTGCTCGCAGGAGCCCTGGTCGCGGAGGGTGCGATGGAGCTGTTCGGCGTACCGGTCCTGGAGATCTGTCCCTGGGCGCTGCGTGAGGGCGTCATCCTGCGGCGTCTCGACCACCTCCCGGCTTCCTAGTGTTGGCCCGTACGCTGTCTCCCGTGGCAGAACCAGTGGTGCGCATCCCGGATGCGAAGGTTGTCCTGTCGACGGCTTCCGTCTATCCGGAGTCCACGGCGACGGCCTTCGAGATCGCCGCACGCCTCGGGTACGACGGCGTGGAGGTCATGGTCTGGACCGATCCGGTCAGCCAGGACATCGAGGCGCTGCGCCGTCTGTCCGACTACCACCAGGTGCCGATCCACGCCGTCCACGCGCCGTGTCTGCTGATCACCCAGCGCGTCTGGTCCACCGACCCCTGGGTGAAGCTCCAGCGGGCGCAGGCGGCGGCCGAGAAGCTGGGCGCGTCGACGGTCGTCGTGCATCCGCCGTTCCGCTGGCAGCGGCAGTACGCCCGTGACTTCGTCAGCGGGATCTGGCGCATGGCGCACGAGACGGACGTCCGCTTCGCTGTCGAGAACATGTACCCCTGGCGCTACCGGGACCGCGAGATGCTCGCGTACGCCCCCGACTGGGACGTCACCAAAGAGGACTACCGGCACTTCACGATCGACCTCTCGCACACCGCGACCTCCCGCGCCGACACCATGGCGATGGTCGACCGGATGGGCGACCGGCTCGGTCACGTGCATCTCGCCGACGGCAAGGGATCGTCGAAGGACGAGCACCTGGTGCCCGGGCGCGGCAACCAGCCATGCGCCGATCTCCTCGAACGGCTCGCCCGGTCCGGCTTCGACGGCCATGTCGTCATCGAGGTCAACACCAGGCGCGCGATGTCCGCCGCCGAACGCGAAGCCGACCTCGCCGAGGCACTCGCCTTCACCCGGCTGCACCTCGCGTCGGCCGCCTCCTCGGGAGTGCGCGGCTCATGACCGGTGCGGCGGCTCCGAGGCGGCGCGGCCGCCCCGCCCGTACCAAGACCGACGAGGGGCCCGGCGCCCGTGACCGGATCCTTGAGGCGGCCCGTACGGAATTCGCCGAGCGCGGCTACGACAAGACGACCGTCCGCGGCATCGCCAAGGCCGCGGGCGTCGACCCGGCTCTCGTACACCACTACTTCGGTACCAAGGACGAGGTCTTCGCGGCCGCCATCGAGGTCTCCTTCGAGCCGGCCCTGGTCGTCCCGGCGATCCTGGGCCAGGGCAACGAGGGCATCGGCGAGCGGCTGGCCCGCTACTTCATCGGCGTGTGGGAGAACCCGGCGACCCGGGGCCCGCTGCTGGCCATCGTCCGCTCCGCGCTCACGCACGAGGCGGCGGCCAAGGTGCTGCGCGGCTTTGTGCTGCGGCGGCTGCTGGAGCGGATCGCGGGGGAGCTTGACGTACCGGATCCGAAGTTCCGCGCGGAGCTCGCGGCCTCTCACATGATCGGCATCGCGATCCTGCGCTACGTGATCAAGGTGGAGCCGCTGGCCTCGGTGGATCCCGAGGAGATCGTGCAGATGGTGGCCCCCACGCTCCAGCGGTATCTGACCGAAGCGTGAGCGACCGAAGCGTGAGCCGCGCGTCCCGTATAGCGGACGGAGTGTCCAGATCTTGGAGCCTCGGCGTACGCTCGATTGCAGTCCTATCTGTCTGAAGGATCTGCCTGAAGGATCCGTCCGAAGGAGCGAGCGACGATGCCCGAGCTGCGGTCCCGCACTGTCACCCACGGCCGGAACATGGCGGGCGCCCGCGCCCTTATGCGGGCCTCGGGCGTAGCGAGCTCGGACATCGGCAAGCCGATCATCGCGGTCGCCAACTCCTTCACGGAGTTCGTCCCCGGGCACACCCACCTCGCCCCGGTCGGCCGGATCGTCTCCGACGCGATCCTGGCCGCGGGCGCCGTGCCCCGTGAGTTCAACACGATCGCGGTCGACGACGGCATCGCCATGGGCCACGCGGGCATGCTCTACAGCCTGCCCTCCCGCGACCTGATCGCCGACTCCGTCGAGTACATGGTCGAGGCGCACTGCGCGGACGCGCTGATCTGCATCTCCAACTGCGACAAGATCACCCCGGGCATGCTGATGGCCGCCCTGCGCCTCAACATCCCCGTCGTCTTCGTCTCCGGCGGCCCCATGGAAGCCGGTCAGGCCACTCTCGTCGACGGTACGGTCCGCAAGCTCGACCTGATCAACGCCATCGTCGACGCGGTCAACGAGAACGTCTCGGACGAGGACGTGCTGCGTATCGAGGAGAACGCCTGCCCGACCTGCGGCTCCTGTTCCGGCATGTTCACCGCCAACTCCATGAACTGCCTGACCGAGGCCATCGGCCTCTCCCTGCCGGGCAACGGCTCCGTCCTCGCCACCCACACCGCCCGCAAGGCGCTGTACGAGAACGCCGCCCGCACGGTCGTCGAGATCACCAAGCGCTACTACGAGCAGGACGACGAGTCGGTCCTGCCGCGCAATATCGCCACCCGCGCGGCCTTCGACAACGCCATGGCCCTCGACATCGCCATGGGCGGCTCGACCAACACGATCCTGCACCTGCTCGCCGCCGCCCAGGAGGCAGGGCTCGACTACGACCTCAAGGACATCGACGCGGTCTCGCGCCGGGTGCCCTGCCTGGCCAAGGTCGCACCGAACGTCGCCCCCGGCGGCACGTACTACATGGAGGACGTGCACCGCGCGGGCGGCATCCCCGCGATCCTCGGCGAGCTCTACCGGGCCGGACTGCTGAACGAGGACGTGCACACCGTCCACTCGCCCGGCATCAAGGAGTGGCTGGAGACCTGGGACGTGCGCGGCGGCTCGCCGTCGGACGAGGCAGTCGAGATGTGGCACGCGGCGCCCGGCTGCGTCCGCTCGGCCACGGCGTTCTCGCAGTCGGAACGCTGGGAGACGCTGGACACCGACGCGGCGGGCGGCTGCATCCGCGACGCGGCGCACGCGTACTCCAAGGACGGCGGCCTCGCCGTCCTCAAGGGCAATCTCGCGGTCGACGGCTGTGTCGTGAAGACCGCCGGTGTCGACGAGTCGATCTGGACCTTCGAGGGCCCGGCCGTCGTCTGCGAATCGCAGGACGAGGCAGTCGACAAGATCCTCCGCAAGGAGATCAAGGAGGGCGATGTCGTCGTCATCCGTTACGAGGGCCCCAGGGGCGGCCCCGGGATGCAGGAGATGCTCTACCCCACGTCCTTCCTGAAGGGCCGCGGCCTCGGCAAGGCCTGCGCGCTCGTGACGGACGGCCGCTTCTCCGGCGGTACGTCGGGCCTCTCGATCGGCCACGCCTCACCGGAGGCGGCGTCGGGCGGCGTCATCGCCCTGGTGGAGGACGGCGACCGCATCCGTATCGACATCCCGAACCGCTCGATCGAACTCCTCGTGTCGGAGGGCGACTTGGCGGCCCGTCGTGAGGTGCTGGGTGGCGTCTACGCGCCGAAGAACCGCGAACGGAAGGTCTCGGCGGCGCTGCGGGCGTACGCGGCGATGGCGACGAGCGCGGACAAGGGAGCGGTCCGGGACGTGTCCCGGCTCGGCTGAGCAGTTCAGCCCGTCCGGCGTTTGAGGACACGCGCGAAGCGCGTACGGGGGTCTGGGGGCTTGCCCCCAGTTCGGGAAGGGGCGGGTCGGGGAACAAGCCCGCCGCAGGCGCGCCGCCTCACCACCCCGCCGCGCCCCGCCCGTCCAGCGCGAACACCGACCCGTCCGGCGCCATCCCGTACACCCTCCCGCCCCCCGCCACCGGCGCCGGCAGCGCCGACGCGAAGGTGTAACGCCCGTCGTCCATACGGGGTTTCGACTGGCCGGTCAGCTTCCCCCGCACCGCGTCCACCGCCAGCAGCCGCCCGTCCCCCGCCGTGACATACACCGCGCGCCCGTCCGCCGCCGGTCGCGAGAGATGCGTGACCTGGGTCTCAAGACGCCACAGCTGCGCGGGTTTCCTCCCGCTCGTGTCGAGGGCGATCAGCGCGCCGCCCGACCCGCTCAGGTAGACGACGTCCCCCGACACCGCCACGGTCGCCTGCGCCTGGTCGAGCGGCGCGGACAGCACGATCCGGCGAACCGCACGCTTGCCACCCGCGGTGTCGATGCGTACGACCGCGTCGGTGAAGCCGTCGGTGTTCGCGGCGAGCAGATACAGCGCACCGCCGACGAACCGCACCGGGCTCAGCGCCCCCTTGACCCGCTTCTCCCACAGCACCTTTCCACTGCCCGGATCGACCGCGGTCACCAGCGTGGTCGTACCGTCCGGCGCGGGCGTCGCGCCCAGCGCGGGCCCGTCGCCGCCCGCGGACGAGACCCACTGGGTGCCGGGTCCGCCGCGCTGCCGGGTCCAGCGTTCCTTGCCCGTCGCGGCGTCGACCGCCCGCACCCGTCCGCTGTCGGTCACCAGCAGCACCACGTCGCCGCTGTAGCGGACCGAGGAGTACGGGGAGATGTCGAGATCCCAGCGCACCGTGCCGGATTCGGGGTCGAGTGCCTCAAGCCGGTTCCCGCCGGGCGCGACCACCTGAAGCAGACCTCCGGAGAGTACGGGCGTCATGCCCTCGTCGGTCTGCGCCGCTTTGTCGGCCGCCTTCTGCGACCAGAGGATCCTGCCGTCGTCGGGGTCCAGCCGGGCCGCCTTGATCCCGGGCGCCGCGCAGTACAGCCCGCCGTCCGCGGCCGCGCAGACCGGTGTCCTGTTCTCGTCGTTCCCGCCGCGCAGCGGCACACTCCAGCCGTGGAAGCCCTGTTCGGCGCGCGGCTTGGAGTGAGAGGGTCCGGGGCTCTCGCCGTCCGCCACCGTCCCGGCGACAACGACCCCCGCCGTGACCAGCACCGCCACCCCCGCGGCTGCCCACTTCACCTTCCGGCCCAGCCGCCGCCTCGGCAGGGGCTCGGCGGCGAGGCCCGGGGGAATGTTTTCGCGGGGGTCCGGCGTCCGCTGCACCGGTATGTAGGCCTGGGTGTCGTACGAGGACGAGGGCGACGACCCGCGCAGGGCGACCATCAGTTCGTACGGCGTCGGCCGCTCGTCCGGGTCCTTCGCCAGGCAGCGCCGGAACAGCGGTACGAGGTCGGCGGGCACCCCCGCCAAGTCCGGCTCGTTGTGCACCACTTGGTACGCCACGATGTACGGGCTGTCCGAGTCGAAGGGCCCGCGCCCGGTCGCCGCGTGCACCAGCACCGCGCCCATCGCGAACACATCGGCGGCCGGCCCGACCTCGCGCGGGCGCTGGAACTGCTCGGGCGCCATGAACGGCGGCGTACCGATCAGCTTGCCCGTCTCAGTCCGCAGATCGCTGTCCGCGGGACGGGAGATGCCGAAGTCGATGACTTTGGGACCGTCGGACGCCAGAAGTACGTTGCTCGGCTTGAGATCGCGGTGCACCACGCCGGCGCGATGGATGTCGCGCAGCGCCTCGGCGAGGCCTGCGCCCGCCTTGCGCAACTCCTGTGCGCCCAGTGGCCCGTTCCGCTTCACCCGCTCGGCGAGCGTCGGGCCCTCGATGAACAGCGTGGCCATCCAGGGCCGTTCGGCCTCCGGGTCGGCATCGACCACAGGCGCGGTGAACGCGCCGCTGACCTTCCGGGCAGCCGCGACCTCCTGCCGGAACCGGGCTCTGAACTCCGGGTCCGACGCATGCTCGGCATGGATGACCTTGACGGCAAGGCGCAACCCCGAGGCAGAGGTGGCCAGATGGACGACCCCCATACCGCCGTTGCCGAGGCATGCCTCAAGCCGGTACTGCCCGGCATATTCCGGATGCTCCGCTTCCGGGAACCGACCGGTGCTGCGCAGCGGTGGCATTTCCCCACCCCCGTGATGTTCGTGCACACGCGCGACGCACGGAGCCTAGTCGATGATGCGTCCGATGCCGGTGCGGCTTGCTAGCCTGCGCGGCGTACGGGCGAACCGTACGGATCAAGCCACATTGGCCAAGCCACATTGACGGGGGAGAGTTTCATGGCTGTCGAAGAAGTGCGGAGCGAGTCGGAGAGCTTCGGGGAAGCAACGGTCAAGCGCTACCCGGTCGCGCCGGGCGTCGCGCTGAACGTCCGCAGCGGTCCCGGCACCAACTACCGGCTCATCAGGGTGCTGCCGGTCGGGTCGCGGGTGCCGATCAACTGCCAGAAGCCGGGGGAGTGGATCAGCGGCCCCTACGGCACGTCCAACCTGTGGGACAACATCGCGAACGGGGAGTTCGTCTCCGACGCGTATGTGAACACGGGCAGCGACGGCTATGTGACCATTCGCTGCTCGTGACGCTACGGGGATAATCGCCCCGTGAGCGAGCAGATCCAGAACACCAGTGACGGCGCCGGTGACGGCCCGCAGCCCGAGCCCATCCTTTTCTTCGGCACGACCTGGGTGGGCCACGACAGGGGCTACGGGCCGCGCCGTGCCGCCGTCGCCGCCGGTTCGCTCGTCGCCGCGCTCGCGGGCTGCCTCGTCCTGCGCTTCGCCTACCAGGGCCTGGCGATCGCCGACATCGGCGGCTTCGTCAACATGCTGGTCGTCGTCATGTTCGCGATCTGCAGCGCTGTGGCCTTCCGCAAGACCTGGGAGGGCTTCACCCGCCGCCCCAGCGGCTCCGTCGGCGAGGACGCGCTGCGCAGCCTCAAGGCGATCGGCTTCGTCGGCGTACTCCTCGCGTACTTCTTCCGCTCGCTGGCCGAGGCGCCGGGGGAGAAGCTGCACCGCGAGGAGTACGAGACGGCTCGCAGCCAGTACGAGAAGCGCCGCGGGGCCCGCGCGGGCAACCCGGCCACGCGCAGGCCGAAAGGCGCCAAGTCCAAGCGTAAATAGCCGTGTCGCGGTGAGGATGCAGTGCATGACGACAACAAGTCACGCGCAGCGCGGGCTGTCCTTCGACGCGGCGGCAGCCCAGTACAACGCGGCCCGCCCCGGCTATCCGCCCGCCCTCTTCGACGCCGTCGAGGAACTGACCGGCCGTCCCCTCAAGGGCTCCCGGGTCATCGACGTCGGCGCGGGTACGGGCATCGCGACCCGGCTGCTGCGGGAGCGCGGCGCCCGCGTCACCGCGGTGGAGCCGGGCCCCGGTATGGCGGCCCAACTGCACAGCGTCCTGCCGGACATACCGCTCGTGCTGGGCCTCGGTGACGCGCTGCCGCTGGCCGACGGCTGCGCCGACCTTGTCACGTATGCCCAGGCCTGGCACTGGACCGACCCGGAACGTGCCTTCCCGGAGGCACTGAGGGTGCTGCGGCCGGGCGGTGCGCTGGCACTGTGGTGGAACGTCTCGGACCGCGACGTCCCATGGATAGCCGAGCAGGACGAACGGCTACGCAGCGAGCTGAAGGAAGGCGCCCATGGAGCCGCCGGCCCGGCCCGGCGCCTGCCGGAAGGGCTGGAGCGCGCGGAGCGGCGGGTCCACTGGACCCGGCGCGTCTGTCTCGACACCCACCTCGACAACCTCGGCAGCCACTCCCTTTTCCTGGTGCTGGGTGCGCAGGCCACGGCGTCCTTCCTCGCCCGGGAGCGCGCCGAACTGCTGAAGGTGTTCCCGGACGGCATCGTCGAGGAGGCGTACGCGGTCGAGCTCAGTGTCACCCTGCGCGCGTCGGGATCGTCCACCCGGTAGGTCCCGCGCGCGTATCTCCCACCCCCCTCACCGCCGGCCCCGCGACACCCGCCCCACCATCCCCACCACACCGACCACCAGCGCCCCTCGCCACAGCCCCTCCCACAGGCTGCCGAAGAACCCCTGCGACGTCAGCACCTGCCGCACCACCACGTCCGCCGCCACCATCAGCGCCCCCGGCACCGCCGCGACCCGCCACGGGTGGGCCGCCGCCCAGCGGCGTATCCGGCGGTCGGTATCGGCCGCCCCGGCGGCCGACGGGCCGCCACCCAGCACCGCCCCGGCCCCGCCGACCATGAAGAACAGCATCAGCGCGACCGACAAGGCTCCGGCCAGCAGCCCCAGCCCGATTCTGTCGTCGATCGCGCCGAACGCGAGGGCAATCCCGCCGCCCAGCCCGCCGACCACCGCCGCCGCGCGCCACGGCCCGAGCGTCGCCGAGGCGATGGCGAGACGCCGCCGCTCGGCCTTCGAGATCTCACTGTTGTGGCTCATATGTCCACAGTCCGCCGCCTTTCCCCCGGAGCGCCATGGGGGATGCCCCTGACACACCCCCCATCTCTTGACGCGGTCCAGCCCCGGGCGCATTATTCATCGCATGATGAATTCTTCTGGCCTGGCCGTCCTGGCCCGCGGCCTCACCGTCGTGCGAGGAGACCGCACCGTCCTGCGCGGTATCGACTTCAGCGTCCCGCCCGGCCGTATCACCGGCCTCCTCGGCCCGTCCGGCTGCGGAAAGTCGACCCTGATGCGTGCCGTCGTCGGCACGCAGGCCAAGGTCACCGGCACCCTCGAGATCCTCGGCAAGCCCGCCGGCGATGCCTCCCTCCGCTCCCGGATCGGCTATGTCACCCAGAACCCCTCCGTCTACGGCGACCTGACGGTCCGCCAGAACCTCGACTACTTCGCCGCCGTACTGGAACCCGGCCGCCGCCGTCGCGAGGCCCGCCGCGAACACGTCGCCCGCGCCATCGCCGACGTCGACCTCACCTCGCACACCGACTCCCTCGCAGGCAGGCTCTCCGGCGGCCAGCGCACCCGCGTCTCCCTCGCCGTCGCCCTGCTCGGCGCACCCGAACTGCTCGTCCTCGACGAACCGACCGTCGGCCTCGACCCCGTCCTGCGCCGCGACCTGTGGAACCTCTTCCACCGCCTCGCCGGAGAGCGCGGCGCGGCGATCCTCGTCTCCTCGCACGTCATGGACGAGGCCGAGCGCTGCCACCGCCTGCTGCTCATGCGCGAGGGCGAGATCCTCGCCGAGGACAGCCCCGACGACCTGCGCCTGCGCACCCGCTCGGAGACGGTCGAGGCCGCCTTCCTCCACCTGGTCGACGAAGCCAACGCCCGCCGGGCCGACGAGCGCGCCCCCCGGATGCCGAAGACCCAGGCCCTTGAGGAGAACGCCCGATGAGCACCTCACGCACCCTCGCCACGGCCGCCCGGGTCCTGCGCCAGCTGCGCCACGACCCGCGCTCCATCGCACTGATGGTCTTGGTGCCCTGCCTGATGCTTTTCCTGCTGCGGTACGTCTTCGACGGCAGCGCGCAGACCTTCGACTCCATCGGCGCCTCGCTGCTCGGCATTTTCCCGCTGATCACGATGTTCCTGGTGGCCTCCATCGCCACCCTGCGCGAACGCACCTCCGGCACCCTGGAACGCCTCCTCGCCATGCCGCTGGGCAAGGGCGATCTGATCGGCGGCTATGCCCTGGCCTTCGGACTCGTCGCCGTCGTCCAGTCCCTCCTCGCCACCGGCCTCGCGCTGTGGGCACTGGGCCTGGACGTCATCGGCTCGCCCTGGCTGCTGCTCCTCGTCGCACTCCTCGACGCCCTGCTCGGCACGGCACTCGGCCTCTTCGTCTCGGCCTTCGCCGCCTCCGAGTTCCAGGCGGTCCAGTTCATGCCGGCCGTGATCTTCCCGCAGCTGCTTCTCTGCGGTCTGTTCATCGAGCGGGAGAAGATGCAGCCGGTCCTTGAGGGGATCTCGAACGTCCTGCCCATGTCGTACGCCGTCGACGCGATGAACCAGGTCCTGCGCCACCCGGACGCCACGGGCGACTTCACCCGCGACGTCCTGATCGTCGCGGCCTGTGCGATCCTCGTCCTGACCCTGGGCGCGGCGACCCTGCGCCGCCGCACGGCCTAGTTCGGGACGATCACGTCCCCGACGTCGAGCTGGTCGTAGACCCACTTCGCGTCGGCAGAGCCCACTGCGATCACGTTCGAGGAAAACCTCGTGTTCTTGGACGCCTGCGCGATGTAGACGGGAGAACCGCCCGTCCTGGTCAGCTTCACCACCCACTGTGCGCCGTACACGTACTTGCCCCCCGAGAGCAGGTCGTCGGGCAACTCGCCCTTGGGGTACTTGTCGTCGACGGTGAGCCGGATCAAGGCGGTGCCTTCCTTGATCGACACGTCGATCGAGCGTGACCGGCCATCGCGCCCGGTGACTGTCAGCACCTTGTTCTGGGTGTCCAGGCTGGCGGCCGCCAGGGGCGGCGGTTTCGGCAACGAAGGGCTCGGGGTCGACGCGGCCGGCGGCTGGGAGGCCTTGCCCGCACCCATCACCTGCGGAACTCCGAGCGCGACGCCCGCCACCAGCAGGGCGGCCACAGCCGCCGTCCCCGCCACCCGCCGACGCCTGCCCCGCGCCTCACCGCGACGCCGGATCTGCCCGCCCGACAGTGAGGGCGGTGCCTGTGCATCCGCGGCCAGCACCCGCAACGCGGAGCCGAGCGCGTCCGGCTCGTGCTCAGACATGGCTCCCCTCCCTCTCGTCGGCGGACTCCTCGGGAGACAACAACTTCGCGAGCGCGGCGCGCCCACGAGACAGTCGCGCCTTGACCGTACCGGCCGGAGATCCCGTCTCCGCGGCGATCTGCTCGATGCTCAGATCGCAGAGATGATGCAGCACCACCGCCTGGCGCTGCACTTCCGGCAGTTGCCGCAATGCCTCCACCAGCACCGTGTGCTCGGGCCCCGGCCCCGGGGTACGGTCCGCCGGCGGATGGTGCCGCACCAGCTCCAGCCACCGCCTCGCCCGCCGCCAGCGGCTCACCGCGAGCCGCATCGCGACCGTACGGATCCACGCCTCCGGAGCCGCCTCGGCCAGGAAGGAGGCACGACGGTCCCAGGCCCGTACGAACGCCTCCTGGACCACGTCCTGAGCCTCGCCGTGATCCCCCGTCAACGCGTACAACTGCCCCACCAGGCGGGGGAAAGAGGCCGCGTAGAAGGTGTCGAATTCCTCCTCGGTCACGAGCGGTAGGACAGCCGACGCGCCCCCGCGGTTCCCTCGGAACTTTCCGCGCCGCTTCTGCAACCTCCCCCCGCTCCCCGTGCGTACAGAAGCCGAACCAGCACAGCTGACTCATCAGCTGACCCAGGGGGAGGAACCATGCGAGGACACTTCGGCGCCGCCGTACTCGGCCTGATCTGCGCTCTGTCGCTCACCGGCTGCTCGGGAGCGAGCGTCGCACCGGGCGCCGCCGCGGGATCGGCGCGACCGGCCGACAACAGTTCAACCACGTCCCCCGCGCCATCCCGGCCCACGGCCACCCCTCCGACACCCGCCACCCTCGCCCATCTGTCCGACGCCTCCGTCAACATCACCGAAGGCGAGCGGGTCGGCGTCGGCATGCCGATCTCGGTCACCTTCAAGCGCCCGATACCCGACTCGGAGCGCGCCGACGTGGAGCGCCGGCTGAAGGTCACCGCCAACCCCGCAGTCACCGGCGCCTGGGCCTGGATCAAGGACCGCAACCTCCACGACGGCCAGCGCGTCGACTTCCGCCCCCAGACCTACTGGAAGCCGGGCACCAAGGTCAGCCTCACGGCCCCCTCCCTCGCACGCTCCTTCACCATCGCCCGCTCACTCGTCGCGACGGTCGACGTCCGCAGCCACAGGATGACCGTGGTCAAGGACGGCGAGGCCACGCGGAACATCCCGATCACCACCGGCGCTCCCGGCTACGACACCTGGAACGGCACGATGGTCGTCTCGGACAAGCAGCGCCGCGTCTATATGGACTCCCGCACCGTCGACATCGCCGACACCTACCAGGGCTGGTACAGCTACGCCGTCCACCTCACGACCTCCGGCACCTACCTCCACGAGAACGACCGGGCCAACACCTTCGCGGGCCGCAGCAACATCACCCACGGCTGCATCGGCCTCGCATCCGACGGCACCGCCCGACGCTTCTACGAGCAGATAATCCCGGGCGACGTCATCCGCGTGACCAACTCCAAGGACACCCTCGCCGCAGGCAACGGCTACGGCGACTGGAACCTCTCCTGGTCCCAGTGGCGCTCGCGCAGCGCCCTGTGATCCCGCCCCTCGGACGTCACGGCACCGTCACGCCCCCGGTGCGAGGATGGCCGCACGTATCCCCACCGGCGAGGTGAACAGAGCCATGACCCAGACAGTCGCAGTTCTCGGTACGGGCAAGATCGGCGAGGCCCTCCTCAGCGGCATGATCCGCGCCGGCTGGCGCCCCGCCGACCTGCTGGTCACCACCCGCCGGGCCGACCGGGCCGACGAGCTCCGCACCCGCTACGGCGTCGAGCCCGTCACCAACGCCGAGGCCGCCAAACGAGCCGACACCCTCATCCTGACCGTCAAGCCCCAGGACATGGGCAAGCTCCTCGACGAACTCAGCCCGCACATCGCCGCGGACCGTCTCGTCATCAGCGCCGCGGCCGGTATCCCCACCTCCTTCATCGAGGAGCGCCTGACCGCGGGCACCCCCGTCGTCCGCGTCATGCCCAACACCCCCGTACTCGTCGACGAGGGCATGTCCGTGATCTCGGCCGGCAGCCATGCCACCGCCGACCACCTCGCCCACGCAGAGGAGATCTTCGGCGGCGTCGGCAAGACCCTCCGTGTCCCCGAGTCCCAGCAGGACGCGGCCACCGCCCTGTCCGGCTCGGGTCCGGCGTACTTCTACTTCCTCGTCGAAGCCATGACCGACGCGGGCATCCTCCTCGGCCTCCCGCGCGCCCAGGCGCACGACCTGATCGTCCAGGCCGCCATCGGCGCCGCCGTCATGCTCCGCGACAGCGGCGAACACCCCGTCAAGCTCCGCGAAGCCGTCACTTCCCCCGCCGGCACCACCATCAGCGCCATCCGTGAACTCGAGAACCACGGTGTACGCGCCGCCCTGATCGCCGCCCTCGAAGCGGCCCGCGACCGCAGCCGCGAGCTCGCCTCCGGCAACGGCTGAGAGTTCGCCCCCCACTGCCGTGGGGGGCGAACCGCGCCCTAGGCGGGCAGCAGCCCGATCGCCCGGTAGGCGGCGTCCACCCTCGGCCTGGCCATCGCCCTGGCCCGCTCTGCTCCCTTCCTCAGTACGTCGTCGACATGTCCCGGATCGGCCGCCAGCTCGGCATGCCGCTCCCTGACCGGCCGCAGCAGTTCCACCACCGCCTCGGCCGTGTCCTTCTTCAAAGCGCCGTACGACTCATATGCACCGGCCAGCTCGATGGGATCCCCACCCTCACAGGCCGCCAGCACTTCGAGCAGATTCGCGACACCGGGCCTGGCCGCCCGGTCGTACTCGACCTCGCGTCCGCTGTCCGTCACGGCCCGCATGATCTTCTTGCGGACGACGTCGGCCTCGTCGAGCAGATAGACGATCCCCGCCCCGGCCTCGTGCGACTTCCCCATCTTCGACGTCGGGTCCTGCAGATCCATGACCCGCGCGGCCACGGGCGGATGCGTCGCCTTCGGCACGGTGAACGTGTGCCCGTACCGCTGGTTGAAGCGCACCGCCAGATCCCGGGTCAGCTCCACATGCTGGGTCTGGTCGTCCCCCACAGGCACCTCATCGGTCCCGTAGGCCAGGATGTCCGCCGCCATCAGCACCGGATACGTAAGCAGCGACAGCCGCACACTCTGCCCGGCAGCCTGCGCCTGCGCGGCCTTCTCCTTGTACTGGATCATGCGGCGCAGCTCGCCGTCCGTGGCCGTGCACTCCAGCAGATACGACAGCCGTGCGTGTTCGTCCACATGACTCTGTACGAATACGGTGCACAGCTCCGGATCCAGCCCGGCCGCCAGCATCAGCGTGGCGGCCTGCCGACTGAGTCTGCGCACCCGCGCAGGATCGTGCTCCACGGTCAGCGCATGCAGATCGACCACGCTGAACAGCGCGTCCGCCTGATGCTGATCGACGTCGACCCACCGGCGCAGCGCCCCGAGATAGTTGCCCAGCGTCAGATGCCCCGTGGGCTTGATCCCGCTGAAGATCCGCGTCATCCCGCTCTCCGTCTCCTGTTGGAGCCGCCGCCACCGGCGGCCGGACTCCCGGAGGGAGAAACACGAACGGCCGCCGAAGCGGCGGCCGTTGAGTACCTGCGCAGGTGCCGGCCGCCGTCAGGCGGCCCACCACTGAAGGAGGCACGTACGCATAGTCATGCGAACGAGAGTACGCTGGCAGGCACCAGGTTGACAGCGGATTCCCACATCCGTACTGTTCTCCGAGTTGTCCGGCGTGAGCACCGACTACGGCCGGTCCCGGGACAACCATTCCGCAAGATCCACTACAGCAAGCGACTCTCCGTCGCCCGGCTTTCCGTGCGCTTTTGCGAAATGAGGAATCGGCGTTCGAACGGACGCAACCCCGATTAGCGTCGGGGGCAAGGATTCCGCTAAAGTCTCACTCGTCGGAACGGCTCAACGGCCGGAATGACAACCCGAGTTCGACCGGGAATCAGGCCCGAAAGGATCTGATAGAGTCGGAATCGCCGGAAAGCCGAAAGGCCGGAAAGCGAGCCCCGCTCCGACGGGGAATCGGACACGAAAGCGTCTGATAGAGTCGGAAACGCAAGACCGAAGGGAAGCGCCCGGAGGAAAGCCCGTGAGGGTGAGTACGAAGGAAGCGTCCGTTCCTTGAGAACTCAACAGCGTGCCAAAAGTCAACGCCAGATTGACAACCCCGGCCCATTTCGGTGGGTTGAGGTTCCTTTGAAAGTCCTGTCGGCCCTTTTGTGGCGGGCAGGCAATGACACAGCGAGGACGCTGTGGATGACCGGTCTTATTCCGACCGGTTGTCCCGCTCTTGTGGTGTTCGACCCGATTACGGGTAAACATTCATGGAGAGTTTGATCCTGGCTCAGGACGAACGCTGGCGGCGTGCTTAACACATGCAAGTCGAACGATGAAGCCCTTCGGGGTGGATTAGTGGCGAACGGGTGAGTAACACGTGGGCAATCTGCCCTTCACTCTGGGACAAGCCCTGGAAACGGGGTCTAATACCGGATACCACCTCCCGAGGCATCTTGGGGGGTTGAAAGCTCCGGCGGTGAAGGATGAGCCCGCGGCCTATCAGCTTGTTGGTGGGGTGATGGCCTACCAAGGCGACGACGGGTAGCCGGCCTGAGAGGGCGACCGGCCACACTGGGACTGAGACACGGCCCAGACTCCTACGGGAGGCAGCAGTGGGGAATATTGCACAATGGGCGAAAGCCTGATGCAGCGACGCCGCGTGAGGGATGACGGCCTTCGGGTTGTAAACCTCTTTCAGCAGGGAAGAAGCGCAAGTGACGGTACCTGCAGAAGAAGCGCCGGCTAACTACGTGCCAGCAGCCGCGGTAATACGTAGGGCGCAAGCGTTGTCCGGAATTATTGGGCGTAAAGAGCTCGTAGGCGGCTTGTCACGTCGGATGTGAAAGCCCGGGGCTTAACCCCGGGTCTGCATTCGATACGGGCTAGCTAGAGTGTGGTAGGGGAGATCGGAATTCCTGGTGTAGCGGTGAAATGCGCAGATATCAGGAGGAACACCGGTGGCGAAGGCGGATCTCTGGGCCATTACTGACGCTGAGGAGCGAAAGCGTGGGGAGCGAACAGGATTAGATACCCTGGTAGTCCACGCCGTAAACGTTGGGAACTAGGTGTTGGCGACATTCCACGTCGTCGGTGCCGCAGCTAACGCATTAAGTTCCCCGCCTGGGGAGTACGGCCGCAAGGCTAAAACTCAAAGGAATTGACGGGGGCCCGCACAAGCAGCGGAGCATGTGGCTTAATTCGACGCAACGCGAAGAACCTTACCAAGGCTTGACATATACCGGAAAGCATCAGAGATGGTGCCCCCCTTGTGGTCGGTATACAGGTGGTGCATGGCTGTCGTCAGCTCGTGTCGTGAGATGTTGGGTTAAGTCCCGCAACGAGCGCAACCCTTGTTCTGTGTTGCCAGCATGCCCTTCGGGGTGATGGGGACTCACAGGAGACTGCCGGGGTCAACTCGGAGGAAGGTGGGGACGACGTCAAGTCATCATGCCCCTTATGTCTTGGGCTGCACACGTGCTACAATGGCCGGTACAAAGAGCTGCGATGCCGCGAGGCGGAGCGAATCTCAAAAAGCCGGTCTCAGTTCGGATTGGGGTCTGCAACTCGACCCCATGAAGTCGGAGTTGCTAGTAATCGCAGATCAGCATTGCTGCGGTGAATACGTTCCCGGGCCTTGTACACACCGCCCGTCACGTCACGAAAGTCGGTAACACCCGAAGCCGGTGGCCCAACCCCTTGTGGGAGGGAGCTGTCGAAGGTGGGACTGGCGATTGGGACGAAGTCGTAACAAGGTAGCCGTACCGGAAGGTGCGGCTGGATCACCTCCTTTCTAAGGAGCACTTCTAGGCCGGCTCTGCCGGTCCAGAGGCCAGTACATCGGCGTACGTCCGATGCTGGTTGCTCATGGGTGGAACGTTGACTATTCGGCAGGTCTGACCAACTCGGTCTTCCAGTACTGCTCTTCGGAGCGTGGAACGGAGCCCGGGGCGGGAGACCTGCCGGGCGCGCTGTTGGGTGTCTGAGGGTACGAGCGTTTGCTCGTCCTTCGCGATGCCGGCCCCGGTGAACTCGCCCTGTTGGGTGGGGTGGTGGGTGGCTGGTCGTTGCTTGAGAACTGCACAGTGGACGCGAGCATCTGTGGCCAAGTTTTTAAGGGCGCACGGTGGATGCCTTGGCACCAGGAACCGATGAAGGACGTGGGAGGCCACGATAGTCCCCGGGGAGCCGTCAACCAGGCTTTGATCCGGGGGTTTCCGAATGGGGAAACCCGGCAGTCGTCATGGGCTGTCACCCGCTGCTGAACACATAGGCAGTGTGGAGGGAACGAGGGGAAGTGAAACATCTCAGTACCCTCAGGAAGAGAAAACAACCGTGATTCCGGGAGTAGTGGCGAGCGAAACCGGATGAGGCCAAACCGTATGCGTGTGATACCCGGCAGGGGTTGCGCATGCGGGGTTGTGGGATCTCTTTGTCATCGTCTGCCGGCGATGAGACGAGTCAGAAACCGTTGATGTAGGCGAAGGACATGCGAAAGGTCCGGCGTAGAGGGTAAGACCCCCGTAGCTGAAACATCAGCGGCTCGTTTAAGAGACACCCAAGTAGCACGGGGCCCGAGAAATCCCGTGTGAATCTGGCGGGACCACCCGTTAAGCCTAAATATTCCCTGGTGACCGATAGCGGATAGTACCGTGAGGGAATGGTGAAAAGTACCGCGGGAGCGGAGTGAAATAGTACCTGAAACCGTGTGCCTACAAGCCGTGGGAGCGTCGCGCGCAGAGTTTACTCTGTGCGTCGTGACTGCGTGCCTTTTGAAGAATGAGCCTGCGAGTTTGCGGTGTGTTGCGAGGTTAACCCGTGTGGGGAAGCCGTAGCGAAAGCGAGTCCGAACAGGGCGGTTTAGTAGCGCGCTCAAGACCCGAAGCGGAGTGATCTAGCCATGGGCAGGTTGAAGCGGAGGTAAGACTTCGTGGAGGACCGAACCCACCAGGGTTGAAAACCTGGGGGATGACCTGTGGTTAGGGGTGAAAGGCCAATCAAACTCCGTGATAGCTGGTTCTCCCCGAAATGCATTTAGGTGCAGCGTCGTGTGTTTCTTGCCGGAGGTAGAGCACTGGATAGGCGATGGGCCCTACCGGGTTACTGACCTTAGCCAAACTCCGAATGCCGGTAAGTGAGAGCGCGGCAGTGAGACTGTGGGGGATAAGCTCCATGGTCGAGAGGGAAACAGCCCAGAGCATCGACTAAGGCCCCTAAGCGTACGCTAAGTGGGAAAGGATGTGGAGTCGCAGAGACAACCAGGAGGTTGGCTTAGAAGCAGCCACCCTTGAAAGAGTGCGTAATAGCTCACTGGTCAAGTGATTCCGCGCCGACAATGTAGCGGGGCTCAAGCGTACCGCCGAAGTCGTGTCATTCCAGCATGAGGGCCAACGCCCGCTGGGATGGGTAGGGGAGCGTCGTGTGCCGGGTGAAGCCGCCGCGTAAGCGAGTGGTGGACGGTACACGAGTGAGAATGCAGGCATGAGTAGCGATACACGCGTGAGAAACGTGTGCGCCGATTGACTAAGGGTTCCTGGGTCAAGCTGATCTGCCCAGGGTAAGTCGGGACCTAAGGCGAGGCCGACAGGCGTAGTCGATGGACAACCGGTTGATATTCCGGTACCCGCTTTGAAACGCCCAGTATCGAGCCCATTAATGCTAAGGCCGTGAAGCCGTCCTGGAGCCTTCGGGCGAAGGGGAGTGGTGGAGCCGCCGGCCCAAGGTGGTAGTAGGTAAGCGATGGGGTGACGCAGGAAGGTAGTCCAGCCCGGGCGGTGGTTGTCCCGGGGTAAGGGTGTAGGCCGTGTGATAGGCAAATCCGTCACACATTAAGGCTGAGACCTGATGCCGAGCCGATTGTGGTGAAGTGGATGATCCTATGCTGTCGAGAAAAGCCTCTAGCGAGTTTCATGGCGGCCCGTACCCTAAACCGACTCAGGTGGTCAGGTAGAGAATACCGAGGCGTTCGGGTGAACTATGGTTAAGGAACTCGGCAAAATGCCCCCGTAACTTCGGGAGAAGGGGGGCCATCACTGGTGAGAGGACTTGCTCCTTGAGCTGGGGGTGGCCGCAGAGACCAGCGAGAAGCGACTGTTTACTAAAAACACAGGTCCGTGCGAAGCCGTAAGGCGATGTATACGGACTGACGCCTGCCCGGTGCTGGAACGTTAAGGGGACCGGTTAGTCACATTTCGGTGTGGCGAAGCTGAGAACTTAAGCGCCAGTAAACGGCGGTGGTAACTATAACCATCCTAAGGTAGCGAAATTCCTTGTCGGGTAAGTTCCGACCTGCACGAATGGCGTAACGACTTCTCGACTGTCTCAACCATAGGCCCGGTGAAATTGCACTACGAGTAAAGATGCTCGTTTCGCGCAGCAGGACGGAAAGACCCCGGGACCTTTACTACAGTTTGATATTGGTGTTCGGTTCGGCTTGTGTAGGATAGGTGGGAGACTTTGAAGCAGCCACGCCAGTGGTTGTGGAGTCGCCGTTGAAATACCACTCTGGTCGTGCTGGATGTCTAACCTGGGTCCGTGATCCGGATCAGGGACAGTGTCTGATGGGTAGTTTAACTGGGGCGGTTGCCTCCCAAAGGGTAACGGAGGCGCCCAAAGGTTCCCTCAGCCTGGTTGGCAATCAGGTGTTGAGTGTAAGTGCACAAGGGAGCTTGACTGTGAGACCGACGGGTCGAGCAGGGACGAAAGTCGGGACTAGTGATCCGGCGGTGGCTTGTGGAAGCGCCGTCGCTCAACGGATAAAAGGTACCCCGGGGATAACAGGCTGATCTTCCCCAAGAGTCCATATCGACGGGATGGTTTGGCACCTCGATGTCGGCTCGTCGCATCCTGGGGCTGGAGTCGGTCCCAAGGGTTGGGCTGTTCGCCCATTAAAGCGGTACGCGAGCTGGGTTTAGAACGTCGTGAGACAGTTCGGTCCCTATCCGCTGTGCGCGTAGGAGTCTTGAGAAGGGCTGTCCCTAGTACGAGAGGACCGGGACGGACGAACCTCTGGTGTGCCAGTTGTCCTGCCAAGGGCATGGCTGGTTGGCTACGTTCGGAAAGGATAACCGCTGAAAGCATCTAAGCGGGAAGCCTGCTTCGAGATGAGGACTCCCACCCCCTTTGAGGGGTTAAGGCTCCCAGTAGACGACTGGGTTGATAGGCCAGATGTGGAAGCCCCGCAAGGGGTGGAGCTGACTGGTACTAATAGGCCGAGGGCTTGTCCTCAGTTGCTCGCGTCCACTGTGTCAGTTCTGAAGTAACGAACTGTCGAGTCCCCCTTTGGCCGGGGGATTCCGGAATCGATATCTTCACAGTGTTTCGGTGGTCATTGCGTTAGGGAAACGCCCGGTTACATTCCGAACCCGGAAGCTAAGCCTTTCAGCGCCGATGGTACTGCAGGGGGGACCCTGTGGGAGAGTAGGACGCCGCCGAACAATCTTTAGCCTCAACCCCTGGACTCTGTCCGGGGGTTGAGGCATTTTTGCGTTGTGCGTCAGGCGTGGGGCCCTCCTAGGCTGGGGGCATGCGCTACGACCTTGTCATTTTCGACAACGACGGTGTGCTCGTCGACAGCGAGCCCATCTCCAACACCATCCTCGCCGGGTATCTGACCGAGCTCGGGCACCCCACCTCGTACGAGGACTCCCTGCGGGATTACATGGGGGCCGCTGTGCATCGCATACACGACATAGTTATGGAACGGACCGGGCAGACGCTGCCCGCGGATTTCGACGACACCCTGCATGCTCGCGTCTTTGCCGCCTTCGAGCGGGAGCTGGTCGCCGTCGACGGTGTGACGGACGTGCTGGAGAAGCTGGTCGCGGACTCGGTGCCGTACTGCGTCGCGTCGTCCGGGAGCCATGAGCGGATCCGGGTCGGGCACCGCAGGACCGGGCTGGACCGGTGGTTCGAGGACGGGACGGTGTTCAGCGCGCAGGATGTGGGGCGGGGGAAGCCGGCGCCGGATCTGTTTCTGCATGCCGCCGAGCGGATGGGGGTCGCGCCGGAGCGGTGCGTCGTCGTGGAGGACAGTCGCCTCGGGGTGGCGGCGGCCAGGGCGGCCGGGATGGATGTGTACGGGTTCACGGCGATGACCGCGGCCGAGACGCTGGCGGGGGCCAGGGGGTACTTCGGGGAGATGGCGGAGTTGCCCGCATTGCTTGCGTGATCGATCTACCCATGGGTAGAGGAGCGCCCTACGCTGTCCGGCCATGACAGATGCGCGGTTGCGGCACGGGCGTGCCTCCTTGGCGTTGAGCTTTTTCGCGCAGGGAGTGGCGTTCGCGCTGCTCGTGACGCGCATACCGGCGATCCAGGACCGGTACGGGATATCCGACGGGCTGCTGCCCGCCTTTCTCGCGGCCGTGCCGGTGCTGGCCGGGGTGGCGAGTGTCGTCACCGAGCGGCTGGTGCGGAGGGTCGCGCCGAGTGTGGTGCTCCGGTGGGCGCAGCCGGTTGTGCTGCTGGCACTGCTCGGGGTCGCCGCGGGCGACGAGCTGTGGCAGGTGGCGCTCGCGCTCGGGGTGTTCGGGCTGGCGGTGGGTGCGCTTGATGCGTCCATGAACATGCTCGGGGTGAGCCTGCAGAGGGCGTACGGGCGCAGCATCATGCTCGGTTTCCACGCGGCGTACAGCCTGGGCGGGATCGCGGGTGCCTCGCTCGCATGGGCCGGGGCGCACTGGCATCTGTCGCTGCTTGTCTCGTATCTGCCGGTGGTGGGTGTGCTGCTGCCCGCGGCACTGATCGGGAGCCGGTGGTACGCGGACGGGGAAAGGGGCGGGCCGGTCCCGGCCGAGGGCCTGGGCGAGGCTCAGGGCGAGGGGAAGCAGACGGGGGTCGCGTTCAAGCTGCTGCTGCCGCTCTGCCTGGTGATGACCTTCGCGTACATCGGGGACTCGACGGTCTCCAACTGGAGCGCGAAGTATCTGCAGGACGTGCTGGGCAGCTCGGAGGAGCTGGCGACCGTCCCGTACAACGCATACATGGTCACGACGCTGCTCGGCCGGGCCGTCGGGGATCTGGGGGTCCGGCGGTTCGGGGCGGCGGCTGTGGTCCGTTGCGGGACCGGGCTGGCAGCGGCTGGATTCGGCGTGGTGGCCGTGGCGCCCGGAGCGTGGGCGGGGATTCTCGGGTTCACGATGCTGGGGCTCGGGCTGTGTGTGATCGTGCCGCAGACCTTTGCGGCGGCGGGGCGCCGGGCCGTCGAGAGCGGCGATCCGGGGGCCAGCGACGCTGCGGTGGCGCGGCTGAATGTATTCAACTACGTGGGGTTTCTGATCGGTTCGCCGTTGGTGGGGGCGCTCGGGGACGCGTGGAGCTACCGGTGGGCGATGGTCGTGCCGATGGTGCTGGTGCTGATGACCTTGCGGTACACCAGGTCGTTCGATGCGCAACAAGCCGGATACCGTGGCGGGCATGAGCGGCCGCGGGTTGTTGATGTGGGACGAGGCGGTAACGAAGTATGACTTCGGGGACGGCCATCCGATGGATCCGGTGCGGCTTGCGCTGACCATGGGGTTGGTGCGGGCGTACGGGCTGGATCGCGTCGTCGATGTGGTGGCGGCCAAGCCGGCCGGCGACTCGACGCTGCGGCTCGTACACCGCGAGGACTATGTGGCGGCGGTGCGGGCGGCGTCGGCGGATCCGCGGGCTGCGGATCAGGCGTACGGGCTGGGGACTGTCGACGATCCTGCCTTCGCGGGGATGCACGAGGCAGCGGCGCTGATCGCGGGGCAGTCCGTGGGGGCCGCGGAAGCGGTGTGGCGCGGGGAGGCGACGCACGCGGTGAACTTCGCGGGCGGGCTGCATCATGCGATGCCGGGGTCGGCGGCGGGGTTCTGCGTGTACAACGACGCGTCGCTGGCGATCGCGCGGCTGCTGGAGCTCGGGGCGGAGCGGGTCGCGTACGTGGACGTCGATGTGCATCACGGGGACGGGGTGCAGGCGGCGTTCTGGGACGACCCGCGGGTGCTGACGATCTCGCTGCACGAGCATCCGCGGATGCTGTTTCCGGGGACCGGGTGGCCGGAAGAGACGGGCGGGTCGGGGCCGGGTGAGGGCTCGGCCGTGAACCTGGCGCTGCCGGCGGGGACGGGGGACGCGGGATGGCTGCGGGCGTTCCACGCGGTGGTGCCGGAGCTGCTGGCGGATTTCCGGCCGCAGGTGCTCGTGACGCAGCACGGGGCGGATACGCACTTCGAGGATCCGCTGGCGCATCTCGCGGTGTCGCTGGACGCGCAGCGGGCGGTGCAGGAGTCGTGTCATGCGTTGGCCCACGAGTGGGTCGAGGGCGGGCGGTGGGTCGCGCTCGGGGGCGGTGGGTACGCGGTGGTGGATGTCGTACCGCGGTCGTGGACGCATTTGGTGGGGATCGCGGGGCATGCGCCGGTGGACCCGGAGTCGGTGATTCCGTCGTCGTGGCGCGATGAGGTGTACGCGCGGACGCGGCAGTTGGGGCCGGGGCGGATGACGGATGGGCGCGATCCGCAGTGGCGGTCGTGGGAAGAGGGGTACGACCCGGCGGACCGGCTGGACCAGGCGGTGCGGGCGACGCGGGGCGCGGTGTTTCCGTTGCGGGGGTTGTTGGCGTAGGAGCGCGGTGGCGGGCCCGAGGGTGGTGCGGGTGGCCGCTGCGCGGGGCGTTTCCCCCACCCCGCCCTCCCCCTACGGCCTGGCGGCCGTGGGAGGTACCCCCATCCCGAACCGCGGGCTCCGCCCCGGACCCCGGGGTTTCCCCACCCGCCCGCCCTTGAGTTGTGGGGGTACGGGGTACCCCCACGCCCCCGGCGTGCTCGGTCGGGCGACCGCTGCGCGGCGCCCGGTGGGGCGAGTGCCTCGCTCTCGGCCGCGGCGCCCGCTGCGGCGGGGCAGCTTTCTGTTGCGGGTGCGGTCGCCGACCGCTTCGCGCCGCCCCGGCCGGCCGAGCTGTGGCGCCGGTCCGAACTGCGGGCCGAGGCCCGCCGGATATGAGCCATTCGGCACCAGCTTCGCGGTGCCCGGGGCGCGTCGCTACGGCTCGTCCCCCCACGCGCCCGCGGCGGCCGCAGCCTGGCACTGCCGGGCGCGTTCGGGGTCCTTCATCGCGGCGCCCGCTGCGGCGGGGGCAGCTTCCTGGCGTCGGCGCGGTCGCCCGACCGCTTTGCGCCGCCCGGCCGGCCGGCCCCGGAGGCGTGCGGCGCGACCCGAGCCGGTGGAGGACGGCCGCCCTCGCGGGCGCCTGGCGCCGACCATGTGCCATTACGCCAACTGTGCGTGGTATTCCTCCTTTTGGCCCGGGATTCTTCCCCGTGCGGCAGCATCAACCGTGTGTTGAGTACCGGAGCCCTGCGTGCGCATCTCTTGGCCGCTCGGTTGGCCGGGCCCGTGGCCACCTCGCGGGAGGAGAGTCTGCGCAGTTATCGGCTCTTCGCCGCCAGGGATCCCCGCGTCACCCTCGGGCTCGTTCCCGAATGGGACTGGAGCGAGCGGGACTTGATCGCGTTGATGGCCGACAAGTGCGGGGTCTCCCGCGATCCCGCGCATGTCGTCGGGCCGGATGTGATTGATCCCGAGCGGACGCTGAGCGCGCTCAGGGCCTTTGCCGAGCGGCTCGGGGACGTGGCCGCCCGCCGTGGGGCAGTGTTGATCGGGACCGGGCATCCGCATCGGCTGCTCGGGTTCTACGCCGCGCTGGCAGACGCTTTGTCGGCAGTGGGGTGCCAGGTCCTCACACCCGCGCAGGGGCGATGTGTCGACATAACGACCCGGTTCGGCGTACGCACGTACAACCTTGAGTACGTACGAGGAGTCGCGCTGGTGCGGGAACCCGGAGCGCAGGGCGCCGCCGGTGACACCGGCGCACACACCCATTCGCCGCTCCCGGTTCGGGCCGCCCTGGAGGGTCTTGCGCAGGGCGGCGGGCCGCTGCCCGAGCTGGTCGTCGGGGACCATGGCTGGGTCTGCGGGGCAGGTCAGCTGGGGATTGAGGCCATCGGCCTCGCCGATACCGACGATCCGGCCCTGTTCGTCGGCGAGGCCGAGGGCCGCGTGTCCGTAGTCGTTCCGCTTGATGACGCTGTGCGGTCTGATTACTACCGACCGCTGACTCGCTATGTACTCAATCGAGCGTGTCTGTCACAGTAGGCGGCCGATGGCTGCTCCTCTTCCCCACTCGCATCACCCGCCCCTAGTCTGGGGAGTGAGCGCACAGCGACGAAGAGTCACCGGAGGGGAAGCCGGTGTGCGTCGTGTGCGGAAGGTACAGGTGGGTCATGGCTGCTGGCAGCGAGAGGCCTCTCAATGAGGTCAAGTTTCTTACCGTGGCGGAAGTCGCCTCGGTAATGCGAGTGTCGAAGATGACGGTGTACCGCTTGGTACACAGCGGTCATCTGCCGGCGATCCGGGTGGGCAGGTCCTTCCGGGTTCCGGAGCAAGCAGTTCACGAGTACCTCCGCGAATCTTTCGTGGGGGTGGAATCGGCGTAGCCGGAGCCGGTCGGTTCCCCTCGGATTACGGGCTCGGAGCTCGGGCGGGTAGGCTAGGCCGACGTAGGTCGTGTGGGCCCAGACGCCCCGCACCGAGTGAAGAGAAGTGAGCGAGGGTAGTCGTGGGCTCTGTTATCAAGAAGCGGCGCAAGCGGATGGCTAAGAAGAAGCACCGCAAGCTGCTCAAGCGCACCCGCGTTCAGCGTCGCAACAAGAAGTAAGCGATAGCTGTTCGTGTCGCCGCGGCCCTCCCACCAGCACGGTGGGAGGGCCGCGGTGGTTTTCGGCCGCGTGGCAAAAGTGCGTCGCGTGGTCATCACAGCGCAACACCGAACCGCTACGGTGACGCGTGAGAGTGGGACCTAGGCCGTGTTTGAGAACTAGCGCCGTCCGCCCGTAGGGCGGGGCTCGCGGAGTCTGGTGCGTGCAATCGCACTGCCAGGCGTCGCGAGCCAGGCGGGAGTTCTCAAACACGGCCTAGGCTGACCTAGGCGGAGCTATGGGAAGGCGCTGATCTTGGGGAAGGTCGTGCTCGTCACCGGAGTGGCCCGGCAGCTCGGAGGCCGTCTCGTACGGCGCATCCAGCGGGATCCCGACGTGGACCGGGTCATCGGCGTCGATGCGGTGGGGCCCGAGCACCATCTCGGTGGAGCCGATTTCGTCCGCGCGGACATCCGCCAGCCCGCAATAGGGCGCGTACTGGCCGAGCACGGCGTCGACACGGTCGTCCATATGGATGTCACCGGTACACCACTGGGCGCGGGCGGCCGGACGACGGTCAAGGAGACCAATGTCATCGGCACCATGCAGCTGCTCGGCGCCTGCCAGAAGTCGCCGACCGTCAAGCGGCTGGTGATCAAGTCCAGTACGAGCGTGTACGGCTCCGCGCCGCGCGATCCGGCGGTCTTCACCGAGACCACCCCGCCCAAGTCCCTGCCGAGCGGTGGCTTCGCGAAGGACGCGGTGGAGGTCGAGGGGTACGTACGCGGATTCGCCCGGCGGCGGCCCGATGTGGCCGTCTGCGTGCTGCGCTTCGCGAACATCCTCGGGCCGTGCGCGGACTCCCCGCTCGCCGAGTTCTTCTCACTGCCCGTCATGCCGACCGTCTTCGGCTACGACCCGCGGCTGCAGTTCGTCCACGAGGACGACGTGATCGACGTGCTGCGGATCGCCCTGCACGAGCCGCGGCGCGGGACGCTCAACAGCGGCACGTTCAATATCGCGGGCGACGGTGTGCTGCTGCTCTCGCAGTGCTCACGGCGGCTGGGGCGGCCCACGATGCCGGTCCTGCTGCCCGCGGTCACCTGGGTCGGCTCCGCGCTGCGTACGGTCGGTGTCACGGACTTCTCGCCCGAGCAGATCCGGCTGCTCACCCATGGCCGGGTGGTGAGCACCGACCAGATGCGCGAGACACTGGGCTTCAACCCGAAGTACACGACCGCGGAGACGTTCGCGGACTTCGCCCGCAGCCGGGGCCCGGGGCTGCTGCCGCCGGAAGCCCTGGCCAAGGCTGTTGACCAGGTGGCGGCGGCACTGCCCTGCGGGGGCAGTGCGCGTACGAAAGCCACGAAGGCCACGAAGACGGCTCAGAGCGACGCCGAATAAGGAGCGCAGCCAACGATGGCGGACGCCAAGGTCATTCCGTTCGACGACGACCGTTCGCGTGCCGGCGCGCAGCGTGGTGCGCGGCGACGCCCTGCGGGGGGCCGCCGGAAGGTCGAGCCCGCGGCGGTACACGAGGTTCCGGTCAGCCCTCTGCCGGGGCATCAGGGGGTCCTGAAGGCTTCCGAGACGCCCGGCGAGGAGCCCGGGGCGCTCCCGCAGCCTGTGGGCGACGGTGGCGGCTGGGAGCGGCGTATCGCGGGCGGGCTGGCGTTTCTGCGCCGGCGGATCACCGGTGACTACGAGGTCGACGAGTTCGGCTACGACAAGGAGCTCACCGACCAGGTCCTGATGTCGATGGTCCGGCCGCTGTACGAGAAGTACTTCCGGGTCGAGGTGAAGGGCATCGAGAACATCCCGTCCGACGGCGGGGCGCTGGTGGTGGCCAACCACTCCGGGACGCTTCCGCTGGACGGGCTGATGATGCAGGTCGCCGTTCACGACAACCACCCGGCGAACCGGCATCTGCGGCTGCTCGCCGCGGACCTGGTCTTCATGCTGCCCGTGGTCAACGAACTGGCCCGCAAGGCCGGGCACACGCTGGCCTGCTCGGAGGACGCCGAGCGGCTGCTGCAGCGCGGTGAGGTCGTCGGGGTCATGCCGGAGGGCTTCAAGGGCATCGGCAAGCCGTTCAGCGACCGCTACAAGCTTCAGCGGTTCGGGCGCGGCGGGTTCGTGTCGACGGCGCTGCGGGCCGGGGCGCCGATCGTGCCGTGCTCGATCGTCGGGGCGGAGGAGATCTACCCGATGCTCGGCAACGCGAAGACACTGGCGCGGCTGCTGGGGTTCCCGTACTTCCCGATCACGCCGACGTTTCCGTGGCTGGGGCCGCTGGGTGCGGTGCCGCTGCCGACGAAGTGGACGATTCAGTTCGGCGAGCCGATTCCGACGGACGGGTACCCGCCGGAGGCGGCCGAGGATCCGATGCTGATGTTCAACCTGACGGACCAGGTCCGGGAGCAGATCCAGCACACGCTGTACAAGCTGCTGGTTCAGCGCCGGTCCGTGTTCTTCTGACGCTTCTGACCTGCGTGGCAGGGAGGGCTTCCCCTCCCTGCCACGCAGAGCCAGTGCCCAATGCCGCTAGTCGTCGCTCTCGAAGCCGAGACCCGGCAGGATCCCCGGCAGCAGCGGCGGGATCGTCACATCCGGCTGCGGCACCGTCGAGGTGTTGCCGGACGGGGACGGCGATGCGCCGGTCGCCGGGGGCTCGAACAGGCCGCCCGTGTTGCCGCCGAGCAGGCCCTCGTCCGCCGTGGTGGTCGAGCCCGACGGGTCGGGGCCGCTGTCTCCCGGCGGGCTGTCGTCCGCGCCGGGTGAGGCCGGTGACGTACGACCGGGGCCCATGGTGCGTCCGGAGTCCTGCGTGGAGCCGGACGGCTGGGAGCCGCGGCCCTTCTCCGGGGCCCGGGGCAGCAGCGACTCCAGCGGGCCGACCTCCTGGTCTATGGCGTCGAAGGCGGAGTTCACCTCGTCGCCGACGTCGGCCAGCTGAGCGGGCAGCCGGTCGCGCAGACCGTTCCATGTGTCGCGGTGGGACCTGGCGAACGAATTGAGCGTCGCCATCGGGCCGAGCGAGCCGTCCCGCTGGTACTCCGCGTGCAACAGGCGGTGGCCCTCGCTCACGTCGTGCCGCATGCCGTTGAGCGCGCGGCGGACCTCGCCCAGCGATTCGTGGTCCAAGGCACCCGCGCGGCCCCGCTCCATCAGGCGCCGGGCCTCGCTCAGGCGGGTGGACGCCTGGTCGAGGTAGAGCTCGCCGCGGTCGGAGTCGTCGTCCGCCAGGCCGAGCTTGAAATCTTCCATGCCACGCTTCAGCCCGTAGAGCGAGTCACCGGGCAGCGCGTCGGAACTGGCCGCGGCCACCCCGCTGAAGGCTCCCGCGGCGACTCCGACGGTCAAGCCGCCGGCCGCGAGGCCCTTCGACCAGCGGGAGCGTGGTCGCAATTTCCGGAGTGGGGAGGCGCGATGGGCGCCCCGGCCGGTCCGCTGCCCGGGCACCGCGGAGCCCGGGGACGCACCTGCCGAGGCGAACATCTCTTCCATGGCGGCCACGAGCTGTGCTCGCTGCACCACTTTGACCTCGGGATCCATCTCCGGTTTCGGCAGCTCGCCGAGACCGTTCGCCAGAGCCAACAGCCGTCCGGGCTCGGTCGGTTCGACCGATTCTTCGGGCTGCCCGGCCGCCTGATCTTCCAAGGCCTGGGCGAAGGCGCTCGCCCGCCGGTGCGCCGATACGTTCGCGATCACTGGCGGCACCTCCTCTCGTCATGACGATCGACTCCCCTGGGGGTCTGGAGGGTTGCACGCCTTGAGCACATCCACACGATCGAGTGAGTGGCTGTGGGCAGGGCGTGACCACAGGGAGCCTGCATCCCGCACAACGAGCGTCGCGGCACTTGGGTTACGCGCGAAGGATGATCGGACCAGTGCGTCATCGAGGCGTCACCGATTGTGAGTTGGGGTGGGGTCAGCGGGCGTCGTCGGGAAGGAGCCGGGCAAGGGTGCGCACCGCGCGGTACTGGAGGGTTTTGATCGCACCCTCGTTCTTGCCCATGACCCTGGCCGTCTCGGCGACCGAGAGGCCCTGCAGGAAGCGCAGAGTGACGCACTCCTGCTGCTGGGGGTTGAGCTTTCGGACGGCTTCCAGCAGTGCGGCGTTCGAAAGGGACTCCAGGACGGAGTCCTCGGGGCTGCGCTCGACCTCGTTGGCGTCGAGCATTTCGCCGGTGGTGACCTCCAGCCGGAAGCGGCTGGACTTGAAGTGGTCGGCCACCAGATTGCGGGCGATGGTGACCAGCCAGGCGCCGAAGTCCCGGCCCTGCCAGGTGAAGGTGGAGATACGGCGCAGGGCGCGCAGGAAGGTCTCGCTGGTGAGGTCCTCCGCCGTCGCCTTTCCGCCCACCCGGTAGTAGATGTAGCGGTAGACGGTGTCGCTGTACTGGTCGTAGAGACGGCCGAAGGCATCGGCCTCGCCCGCCTGGGCGCGCTCGACCAGCTCCATCATGCGTGCGCTGTCACTGTCGGCACTCGGGCGGCGGGCGGTGGTCGAGGCGCCGGAGCCGCCCCGGCTGCCCCGTCTGCCCACGCCCCGCCCGTCGCCCGGCCGCCGCCCCTCAACGACAGGGCTGCGCCCAGGCACCTTTTCGATGCCGTCGGCCAGGGCGTAGCAAGGGGCGGCGGGGCCGCTGACGGCAAGGCGGGGCATGGCGAATGCGGGGACGGCGTACGCGGTGGGGACGAAGCCGCGCAAGTGGTCGAGGACCGCTGCGCGCAGCGTAGCCAGGCCCGAGGCGTCAACCCCGACGTGTGGGTACACGGGACTCCCAGAGGCAGAGCTTCCATCACGTGCAGTGCGGGACCATTCACCCGTCGTGGGGACTGGTGGTGGTCCGTCATGCGTCTGAGGAGAATAACGCTTCGTACAGGCAGTGCTACACCCAGTTGCTCAAATCGCCGTTTCCGTCGCTTCCGTTACGTCTCGGCGACGTATCAAGTAGCAGATTGTGAACGTTTGTTGATCGAATCGCGTCGCGATCTGTCCGGTCGGGCAGTGGATTGCGCCCGCGCCGTGGCAACGGGACTGGCCGGGGGCGCGCCGGGGCAAGGCCCCCGGAATGGCGGGGTGCGTGCCGCCCGTGTCCACCGGGAAACCGGGCAGGTGTGCGTCAGCGGCGGCGGCGGTGCAGGGCGACCGCTGCGGCGGTTCCGCCCGCGATGGCGCCCACACCGGCGGCGGCCGGAATGCCCACCTTGGCCGCCTTGCGGCCCGTCCGGTAGTCGCGCAGCCGCCACTCGCGGGCGCGCGCGTGCTTGCGGAGCTTGGTGTCCGGGTTGATGGCGTACGGATGTCCCACCAGGGACAGCATGGGGATGTCGTTGTGCGAGTCGCTGTACGCCGCGCAGCGCGTCAGGTCCAGGCCCTCGGCGTGGGCCAGCGCCCGTACGGCCTCCGCCTTGGCGGGTCCGTGCAGCGGTTCGCCGACCAGCCTGCCGGTGTACACGCCGTCGACGGACTCGGCGACGGTGCCCAGCGCGCCGGTCAAGCCGAGACGGCGGGCGATGATCGTCGCGGTCTCCACGGGGGCCGCGGTCACCAGCCAGACCTTCTGGCC
Organism: Streptomyces sp. NBC_00885; assembly: GCF_045207475.1. Classification (NCBI taxonomy): domain Bacteria; kingdom Bacillati; phylum Actinomycetota; class Actinomycetes; order Kitasatosporales; family Streptomycetaceae; genus Streptomyces; species Streptomyces sp. NBC_00885. Next base: position 3,561,504 of record NZ_CP108796.1, on the reverse strand, counting down.
CGCGTCGAGGTGCGCCTGGGCGAGTGCGCGGGTGCCCGGCCAGATGCGGTCGGCCATGTACTCGTCGTAGATCTCCTCGCCGATCGACATCAGCTCGGAGACGCGGTGGCCCTTGACGATGGACAGGGCGGACTCGCGGACGTCCTGCATATGGTCCGGGTCCTCGACGCCGGCGAGGCGGAACCAGGTCTGCTGCCAGGCGAAACGGGCCAGTTCGCGGCGCTGGAAGAACTTCCGCTTGTACAGGCCGCGGCCGAAGTGGAAGATCGCGGCGCCCTGCATCACGGTGTTGTCGAGGTCGAAGAAGGCGGCTGCCCGGTCGTCCCCCGCGACGGGGAAATCCGGTTCGGCCGGGGCAGTGCCGTCCTTCGCCTCGAGCGCGTCGAGTGCCTCGAACTGCTGTGACGACTTGCGCGCTGCCTCGGCTGCTGCCTCGCCTGCGAGCACGCTCCGCGCTGTGGCGGAGCGCCTACGGGGGGTGAGCCATCCCAGTGCGGCCATGTCGTGAGCATAGCCAGTCTGTTCGGTACTTCCCGACACGCCGGGATGCCATGGCGTGAACACTCTGCGACCTGCCTGTTAAACGGGCGATTCGTCAGGCGGGGCATGCGGGACGCATCGCGCGCGGGCTGGCGGAGAATGGCTGCATGAGTCCTGTGTTGCGGCGTACGAAGAAGAAGGCCGGCGAGCGTGTGGTGACGCTTATCGGGAAGCCGGGGTGTCATCTGTGTGACGACGCGAGGTCGGTGATCGAGGAGGTGTGCACCGAGACGGGTGCGTCCTTCGAGGAGAAGGACATCACTCAGGACGAAGTGCTGCACCGTGCCTACTGGGAGCAGATTCCGGTCGTCCTGGTCGACGGGGAGCAGCACACCTTCTGGCGCGTGGATGCCGGACGGCTTCGCCGCGCGCTGGGGGCCTGACCGGAAGGTTCGTGACCACCGTGCACGTTCTGCTGGGTTTTTCCGGCGGGTCCGGCTCTATCCGGACGCGACACGGACAGGGCACAGTAGAGCGGTCTCGGGGGCGCCATGGTGAGGAGTGTGTACGGCTTTGCCCCCTTCGGCTCTCCAACGGACCGATGCGGTTCACGGTTCCAGGATCGTGTGGCCGGATTGCGTGACCCCGGTCACTTTGCGCGGACAAAACGGACACCATCTTTGTGCACGCGTTCACAAAGACATAGCCTGCATTCGACGGGGCGGTCCTTGGACGTCTGGCCGCCTGCAGCCTCGCTCATCCCGCAGGAGCACCGTGGCAACTGGCCGAAATCACCGACCGGCGACCCGTAGCCGAGGAATCCCCGAGGCCACCGTCGCCCGTCTTCCGCTGTACCTGCGCGCACTGACCGCGCTGTCCGAGCGGTCCGTACCCACGGTCTCCTCCGAGGAGCTCGCGGCCGCCGCCGGGGTCAACTCCGCGAAGCTGCGCAAGGACTTCTCCTACCTCGGCTCCTACGGGACGCGGGGCGTCGGCTACGACGTGGAGTACCTCGTCTACCAGATCTCCCGTGAGCTCGGCCTCACGCAGGACTGGCCGGTTGTCATCGTCGGTATCGGTAACCTCGGCGCCGCGCTCGCCAACTACGGCGGGTTCGCCTCCCGTGGCTTCCGGGTCGCCGCGCTCATCGACGCCGACCCCACCATGGCCGGAAAGCCGGTCGCCGGGATTCCGGTCCAGCACACCGACGAACTCGAGAAGATCATCAGCGACAACGGGGTGTCCATCGGCGTCATCTCGACGCCCGCCGGTGCCGCGCAGCAGGTGTGCGAGCGCCTGATCGCCGCCGGTGTCACCTCCATCCTCAACTTCGCCCCCACCGTCCTCTCCGTGCCCGACGGCGTCGATGTGCGCAAGGTCGACCTCTCGATCGAGCTGCAGATCCTCGCCTTCCACGAGCAGCGGAAGGCCGGCGAGGAGGCCGAGGCCGCGGCAGGCCGGAAGGGACCGGACGGGGACATGCCCGCCGTGATGCCGGCATGAGCCTTCTGGTCGTCGGACTGAGCCACCGCAGTGCGCCGGTGAGCGTGCTGGAGCGGGCCTCGCTGTCCGCGGACGCGCAGATCAAGCTGCTCCAGGACACGCTGGCCGCGGAGCCCGCCACCGAGGCGGCTGTGCTGGCCACGTGCAACCGCATCGAGCTGTACGCGGACGTGGACAAGTTCCACGCGGGTGTCGCCGAGCTGTCCACGCTGCTCGCGCAGCACAGCGGCGTCGGGCTCGAGGAGCTCACTCCTTATCTCTACGTGCACTACGAGGACCGGGCCGTCCACCACCTCTTCTCGGTGGCCTGCGGACTTGACTCCATGGTCGTCGGCGAGGGCCAGATCCTCGGGCAGATCAAGGACGCCCTCGCGCTCGGGCAGGAGCTGCACACCGCGGGCCGCCTGATCAACGACCTCTTCCAGCAGGCGCTGCGCGTCGGCAAGCGCGCGCACAGCGAGACCGGGATCGACCGGGCCGGGCAGTCGCTCGTCACCTTCGGACTGGAGCAGCTCGCGGACGGCGCGGACGTCGAGGAGTGGGCCGCGGACAAGCGGGTGCTGGTGATCGGCGCCGGCTCGATGTCCTCGCTCGCCGCGACGACGCTCGCGCGCCTGCGTGTACGTGAACTGGTCATCGCCAACCGGACGCTGGAGCGTGCGGAGCGACTGGCCGCGGCGCTGGGCGAGCCGGGCGGGGTGACGGCGCGCGCGGTCGCGATGGACGGCCTCGACGATGAGCTGACACGTGCCGACGCCGTGGTGTCGTGCACCGGTGCGACGGGTCTTGTCCTGACGGCCGAGTCGATCGCGGCGGCCCTCGCGGTGGCGCCCTCCGCTCCGGACGCGGGTGCGGGCGACAGCCTGCGCGCGCCGGACGGCAGCCTGGTGGCGCGCCTTGCCGCGGCGGCGGCGCGGGACGGCCGCGTGGCCGACAAGTCGCTCGCGGGCACGTCGTTCGGCGACACGGGTGTGAGTAACACCGGTACGGACGCGGCGGTCTCCGCCCCGGACCCGGCGCCTCAAACGCCGGCGGGGCCGGAATTCGCCGATGCCTGCCCGGTGGGGCTGAACGACCGGCACGCCGACGAAGCTGCGCAGCACGCGGCCTGGGTCGACAACGCGGGACGGACCATCCGCACCGCTTCCGGCACCCGGACTACGCGGGCCAACGGCGACGTACGGATCGCGCTGCTCGATCTCGCCATGCCGCGGGACATCGACGGCGCCGTCCACCGCCTCGCCGGTGTGCGGCTCGTCGACATCGAGTCGCTCGCCGAGGCCTCCGCCGACGCTCCCATGGCCGCCGACGTGGACCAGGTGCGGCGCATCGTCTCCGACGAGGTCGCCGCCTTCGGCGCGGCCCAGCGCGCCGCGCACATCACTCCCACCGTCGTCGCCCTGCGCACGATGGCCGCCGATGTGGTCGCCGGTGAGATGGCGCGCCTGGAGGGCCGGTTGACCGGTCTCGACGAGAAGCAGCGCGCCGAGATCAACCAGACCGTGCGCCGCGTCGTCGACAAGCTCCTGCACGCGCCCACCGTGCGGGTCAAGCAGCTGGCCAGCGAGCCCGGCGGCGCCGGGTACGCGGACGCGCTGCGGACACTCTTCGACCTCGACCCGGAGACGGTCGCATCCGTCAGCCGGGCCGACATGAATGACCCGAATCGAGGGCGAGTATGACCGAGAGGGCCTTGAGGCTCGGGACCAGGCGCAGCGCGCTGGCCATGGCCCAGTCCGGGCAAGTGGCTGAGGCGGTGCGCCGGTTGACCGGCCGTGCCGTCGAGCTCGTCGAGATCACCACGTACGGAGACACCTCCCGTGAGCATCTCGCGCAGATCGGCGGTACGGGGGTCTTCGTCACCGCCCTGCGGGACGCCCTGCTGCGGGGTGACGTCGACTTCGCCGTCCACTCCCTGAAGGACCTGCCCACCGCGCAGCCCGAGGACCTGACGCTGGCGGCCGTGCCGCTGCGCGAGGACCCGCGGGACGCGCTCGTGGCCCGCGACGGGCTGACCTTCGACCGGCTGGCTGCTCCTTCCCCAAGGGGGGCTGCCCGGATCGGCACCGGTTCGCCGCGCCGCATGGCGCAGCTCAACGCGTACGCCCGCTCGCACGGCCTGAGCATCGAGACCGTGCCGATCCGCGGCAACGTCGACACCCGGATCGGATACGTACGCAGCGGAGAGCTGGACGCCGTGGTGCTTGCCGCGGCCGGGCTCAACCGCCTCGGCAGGACCGACGAGGTCACCGACTTCCTGTCGGTCGACTTCGTCCTGCCCGCCCCCGGCCAGGGGGCACTGGCGATCGAGTGTGCCGCGGTCAACGCGGACCTCGCCGCCGCGCTCGCCGAGCTCGACGACCCGCACACCCGGGCCGCCGTGACCGCCGAGCGTTCCCTGCTCGCCGCCCTGGAGGCCGGCTGCTCCGCACCTGTGGGTGCGCTGGCCGACCTGCTGGCCGACGGACAGGTTGTCACCGAAATGCGCCTGCGCGGCGTCGTCGGCACGACCGACGGCTCCACGCTGGTGCAGCTGTCCACCACCGGTCCCGTACCCACGTCGCACGGCGACGCCATCGCGCTCGGTCGCGAACTCGCGTCCGAGATGCTCGCCAAGGGTGCGGCCGGTCTTATGGGGGAGCGAGCACTTTGAGCCCCACCAGCCCCACCAACAACGCATCCTCGACGCTCTCGGCACACGGGCACGTCACTTTCCTCGGCGCCGGTCCCGGCGACCCCGGACTGCTGACACTGCGCGCCGTCGAAGCGCTCGCGGGAGCGGACGTACTGATCGCCGAACCGGATGTGCTCGACGTCGTACGCAGCCATGCGCGGGCGAATGTAAGCACGCCTGAACTGACGGTTGTTGACGACGCGTCAACAGCCGCCGGAATCCCCGTCCTCAGGGATGCGGCCAATCTTGTCATGGAGGCCGCGCGCCACGGCAAGCGGGTCGTCCGTGCGGTGACCGGCGATCCCGGCCTGGACACCGACGCAGGTCAGGAGATGCTCGCCTGCGCCGCGGAGGGGATTCCCTTCGAGGTCGTGCCCGGTGTCGCCACCGCGGTGGGTGTGCCCGCGTACGCCGGTGTGCCGCTGCGCGACGCGCAGGGTACGGACGTCCGCTTCGTCGACGCCCGCACCGCGAGCGAGCGTTGCTGGACCGAGGTCGGCGCGAGCGACGGCACGGTCGTCGTCTCCACGACACTGGAGACGGTCGCCGCGGCGGCGGGCGAGCTGGTGGCCGCGGGCCGCAAGCCCGACACCCCGCTGACCGTCACCGTCGCCGGTACCACGACGCGGCAGCGCACCTGGACCGCGACGCTCGGCACGATCGCCCAGACCCTGAAGCAGGCGAAGGTGCTGCCCTCGCCCGACGGCCACCAGTCCGTCATAGCCGTGGTCGGTGAGCGCAGTGCCGCTGCTCAGCGCGACCAGCTCGCGTGGTTCGAGTCCAAGCCGCTGTTCGGCTGGAAGGTGCTCGTGCCGCGGACCAAGGAGCAGGCGGCGTCGCTCTCCGACCAGCTTCGTTCGTACGGCGCGGTGCCGCACGAGGTTCCGACGATCGCCGTCGAGCCGCCGCGGACGCCGCAGCAGATGGAACGCGCGGTCAAGGGCCTGGTGACGGGCCGCTACGAGTGGATCGCCTTCACCTCGGTGAACGCCGTGAAGGCGGTGCGGGAGAAGTTCGAGGAATACGGGCTCGACGCGCGGGCCTTCGCGGGGATCAAGGTCGCGGCGGTGGGGGAGCAGACCGCGGCCTCACTGGTGGACTTCGGCGTGAAGCCGGACCTCGTACCGAGCGGTGAGCAGTCCGCGGCCGGTCTCCTGGAGGACTGGCCGCCGTATGACCCCGTCTTCGACCCGATCGACCGGGTCTTCCTGCCGCGGGCCGACATCGCGACCGAGACGCTGGTCGCGGGCCTGATCGAACTCGGCTGGGAGGTCGACGACGTCACGGCCTACCGGACCGTGCGGGCGTCGCCGCCGCCGGCGGACACGCGCGAGGCGATCAAGGGCGGCGGCTTCGACGCCGTTCTCTTCACGTCGTCGTCGACGGTGCGGAACCTGGTCGGCATCGCCGGAAAGCCGCACAACGTGACCGTGATCGCGTGCATCGGTCCTGCGACCGCGAAGACCGCGGAGGAGCACGGGCTGCGGGTGGACGTACTGTCCCCCGAGCCGTCGGTGCACAAGCTCGCGGAGGCGCTCGCGGAATTCGGGGCGCGGCGGAGGACGGCGGCGCTGGAGGCGGGGGAGCATGTGACGCGGCCGAGCGAGCGGCGTCCTGGCGGACGGCGTCGGCGGACGACGTAGCCCTGGCGGGCTGCGGTACGGGTTTCGCGGGGCGGGGCGGGGGTTTGTTCCCCCACCCCGCCCCTTCCCGTAACTGGGGCGCTGCCCCAGACCCCGTAACCGGGGGCTCCGCCCCCAAGCCCCCATACGCCCTTCGGGCGTGTCCTCAAACGCCGGACGGGCTGGAATGTGCGGCCGAGCCGTACATTCCAGCCTCGCCGGCGATTGAGGCGCGGTCCCGGGCGCGAAATTCAGCCCGTCCGGCGTTTGGGGTTCGGGGCGGAGCCTGCGGGGTGGGGAACACACCCCGCGCAGCGGCACCGCCCCCGCCGACGGGCTGTCGGTACGTGCGCCCCCGCGACGGGCGTACCGTTCCCCTATGACTGCGTACGGATCCTTTCCCGGCGCGCGGCCACGGCGGCTGCGCACCACCCCCGCCATGCGCCGCATGGTCGCTGAGACTCGCCTTCACCCCGCCGATCTGATCCTTCCCGCCTTCGTCCGGGAGGGCATCCACGAGCCCGTGCCGATCAGCGCCATGCCCGGCGTCGTGCAGCACAGCCGCGACACCCTGCGTAAGGCAGCCGTCGAGGCGCTGGAGGCGGGCGTCGCCGGGATCATGCTGTTCGGGGTGCCGGACGACGCGAAGAAGGACGGCGCGGGGACCGCGGGGACGGACCCGGACGGGATTCTGCAGGTCGCGATCAGGGACGTGAAGGCCGAGGTCGGGGACGAGCTCGTCATCATGTCGGACCTGTGTCTGGACGAGTACACCGATCACGGCCACTGCGGCGTCCTGGACGCCGACGGCCGCGTCGACAACGACGCCACCCTTGAGCGGTACGCCGAGATGGCCCAGGTGCAGGCCGACGCGGGCGTTCATGTCGTCGGCCCCAGCGGCATGATGGACGGCCAGGTCGGCGTCGTCCGCGACGCGCTGGACCAGACCGGCCACGAGGACGTGTCGATCCTCGCGTACACGGTGAAGTACTCGTCGGCCTTCTACGGGCCCTTCCGCGAGGCCGTCGGCTCCTCCCTCAGCGGCGACCGCAAGACCTACCAGCAGGACCCCGCCAATGTCCGGGAGTCCCTGCGGGAGTTGGCGCTGGACCTCGAAGAGGGTGCCGACATGGTCATGGTCAAGCCCGCGGGGCCCTACCTCGACGTGCTGGCGAAGGTCGCCGAGTCCGTCGACGTGCCGGTCGCCGCGTACCAGATCAGCGGTGAGTACGCGATGATCGAGGCCGCCGCCGAGAAGGGCTGGATCGACCGGGACAAGGCGATCGCCGAGGCGCTGCTGGGCATCAAGCGGGCCGGTGCGGACATGATCCTCACCTACTGGGCGACCGAGGTCGCGCAGGGGCTCGGCGCAGGTCGCTGACGAGAGACGCACACGCGGGCGGGAACCGAAGGTGTCGGCTCCCGCCCGCGTGACCAATGCGTTCGCGCCTACGGCGCGTTGAGTACCGTGCCGGTCAAGACCGGGCCCTGCGGCTTGCCCTCGTCGTCGGTGGACTGGATGCCCATGTACTCCGTCGGCTCGGCCAGCTGGTCGCGGACCGTGGGTACGGTCACCTCGGCGCTGGTCTTCCCGGCCGGTACCGAGGCCCACAGGTTGGCCTGTTCCAGCCGGGACAGGGGGACTTCACCGTTCGGGACGTGGCCGATCAGGTCGAGCAGCCACTGCCGGTCGACATCCGCCGTGGACAGCTCGCGGCGGTCCGGGACGGGGACGAACGTCAGCGTGCTCGTGATCTCCACGTCGGCGGGCGCCGACAGGGCGACCTGCCACTTCAGGGGCTGCCCCTCGGTCACCTTGCCGGCGACCGGCTTGACGGTGATCTTGGGCATCGGGTCGTCGTTCTCGGCGATGACCCCTCCGGAGTGCGAGCCGACGACGGTCCCGCGCACCGCCTTCACGAGCAGGTCGTGGGACACGTCCCAGGCGTACCGCTTGTTGCCCTTCACCTGCACCGAAACGTCGATGCCCCCGCCGGGCCGCACCGTCACCAGCCGGTCCTTCGCCTTGCCGGTGACCGGGTCGAGGACGTACAGCCGGACCGTGCCGCTGCCCTTCCCGGACGCGCGGACGGGCACCCGGTACGTGCGGACGCCCGAGTCGCCCTCCTTGACCTTCAGGCGGCCGAGGTCGACGCGGATCAGTGGCGCCTCCTGCGCTGCGGGTGTGCCGGGGCTCCACGCCCAGGCGTCCATCAGCCACGCCTGCCCGGAGCGGGTGCGCGGGGTCAGCTCCAGGGAGGCGATGCGGCGCAGGTCGAGGCCGGCGCGGGTGGCGGCGGTGAGGGGTACGCGCACCTCGCGCGCCCAGTAGGAGGAGGTGCGGTCGCTGCCCGGCAGGCCGTCCACCCGTACGCGGCCGAGGTTCGCCCGCTTGCCCGAGGCGTCGGTGACGGACACGTCGAGCTGTGTGCCGGTGGAGTTCGGCGGCACGAAGACACGCAGCGCGAGGTTCTTGGCGTCCTTGACGGAGAGCGGCTTCGCGGGGCGCACTGTCACCGCCGAGCCCGGCGTTTTCCAGCGCAGGGCCACCGCCCGGCGACCGGTCTCGCGCTCCGGCTGCCAATACGCGAAGTGCGGCGAGGAGCCGCCCGCCGCCGAGTCCAGGCAGGCGACGCGCGGGTCGGGATCGATCGCGGAGCACAGCCGTCCGCCGGTCACCTTCACGGAGCCGTCGGGCAGGAACCCGGCCCCGCGGCTCGCGCCCACCGCGTGCGTCAGCACCCGCGCGGGGTCGGCGGAGGGGGCCCGGCGGTCCGAGCCGTCGACCAGCTCGCGCACCCGGTCGTCACCGGCGACGAACAGCCGGGCCGCGGCGGCGATGTAGGTGGCCCCTGCCCGGTGCTGCTGGTCGGCCGTCAGCCGGGTCGCGGTGCCCGGCGAGCACACCGGGTCCGGCCGCTCGGGGTCCGCACCGAAGTCGTCGGAGGAGGGTGCCTGGGCCTGGCCGGGCGTCCACTCGGTGTTGAAGAAGTTGTGGTTGGCGCCGACCAGGTAGACGGAGCTGTGCAGGGCCTTGCCCGTGCTGACCCCGCGGGTGCCGTCGGCGTACACCTGGCCCTGGAGGTCGGAAACGTCGCCGTCGCAGCCCGGAAGGATCGTCAGTGAAGGCACGTCGGGCACGGGGTTCTGGCCGAAGATCGTCGGCCCGATGAGAACGGTCCCGCGGATGTTCCAGCGCACCTTCCCCCGGTAGCCGTCCTGGGCGGGCAGGGGCGGGTACAGGCTGTCCATGGCGGCACGGTTGACGCCCTCGCCGCCGCGCGAGTGCCCGACGAGCAGGACGCGGGACAGGTCGGCCTTCGGCGCCTCGCGCACGGCCGCGGGCGCGGCGGACGGCTTGGCGGCCCAGTCGGCCCACCGGCCAAGGTGGGTGCGCACCAGGGAGGAGCGCGCCTGCGCGCCGGCGTCCTCGATGTCCCCGTCCTGGCCGTTGATGCCGTTGGCGGAGATCGACACGGTCACATAGCCCTGGGAGGCCAGCAGTTCCTGGTCGCGCAGGTAGCCCCGGTGGCTCGGGATCGGTTTGGCGCCCTTGGCGCACGGCCAGTCGATGTTCGGCTCGTCGCTGCCCGGGACGTAACACGTGGCATGCCGGCCGTGCAGGAACAGTGCGATCGGACGCTTGCCCTTGGCGTCCTTCGGTGCGACGACGACGCCGCGCATCTCGACGGGCGCGGAGAGGCCGGGTAGGCGGACCGGGTCGAGCGCGTACTCGCCGGTGACCGTGCGGTACGTGCCCGGCTTGCCGGGGTCGACGGAGCCGGCCGGGAGCGTGGCGGGCGGTTTGGCCGCGGACGGCGAGCGCCGGTCACGGGCGCTGTCGGCCTTCTGGTCCAGCCGTCGGCCGGCCGCCAGCACCTGGAGGTCCGCCAGATCCGCTGTGCGTGCGTCGTCGAGGGGCAGCCGGAAGGTCCGGCCGTCCTCGTCCGGCTCGGGCACGCCGACCAGCTTGCCGCCGGCGTGGAACTCCACGCGCGCGTCGCCCGTCGGCACCGGGCGCGGGGAACGCCACTCCAGCGCCTGTTCCCCCTCGGTGTTCGTGATCTGCCAGCCGGGCGGCAGGGCGTCGTCGTTGTTCGCCGCCGCCGCGGCGGACCGGACCTCAGGTGGCTTGGGCTGGGCGTAAGCCACGGCCGGGGACACCCCCGCCACGGTGAGCACCGCTATCGCGGTGGCCCATGTTCTCCGGGCACGTATCAACTTCTCTCTCCTCAACCCCCCGACCGCGGCGCCCGGTTGGGCCCGGATGCCTCTCGTTCCCGGAGGACGGGGAGAAGAACCTGTCGGTTGCCCAGGGGCGCATGAACAGGGAGTGGCGACAGTTCCTGTGGCGCGAAATGGGGCTCACATGGCTGACCGCGGGCCGGGGGAATCGCTCCCGGCCCGCGGTCGTGTGGGGGGCGGTGTCAGCAGTACAGGTTGGAGCCTGTCGGCACGCCCAGGATCTGCGTGAACTGCGTGTAGCTGTTCACCCGGCTCTGGACCTGCGCCGGGTTCCTGCCGTCGCATTCCAGCGAGCCGTTGATCGAGCGGATGGTCTGGCCGAAGCCCGCCTGGTTGACCATCGCGTTGTGCGGGGTCATCGTGCCCGGGCCGTTCTGGGTGTTCCAGTACCAGAGGCCGGTCTTCCAGGCCACGGCCGCGTCGTTCTGCACAAGCCAGGGGTTGCCCAGCAGATCGATGCCGAGCGCGTCGCCCGCCGCCTTGTAGTTGAAGTTCCAGCTGAGCTGGATCGGACCGCGGCCGTAGTACGCCGCCTGGCCCGCGGGGCAGCCATACGGCTGGCTCCAGTCGCAGTAGTGCGGGTAGTTGGCCTGGTTCTGCTCCACGATGTGGACCAGACCGCCCGTCTCGTGGCTCACATTCGCCAGGAAGGCCGCGGCCTCCTGCTTCTTGACCGTGTCGCTGCCCGTGTTCGCGAAGCCCGGGTACGCGCTCAGCGCGGCCTTCAGCCCGCTGTACGTGTAGAACGAATTCCGGTTCGGGAACATCTGGTTGAACTGCGACTCGCTCACGACGAAGCCCGACGGGGACGGGTCCCCGCCGCCGCTGCAGCTGTACGGGTCCCAGTACCAGGTGCTGATCGTCGGGTCGTAGCCCGGGTTGTCGTGCTCGGCTATGTAGTACTTGCCGTCCGTGTATCTGACAACGTTGCCAGTGCCGTACCAGGTACCGGCCGACCAGTTCGGCGCGGAGGTGCAGGCGTCCGCGGTGGCGGCGGTGGCGGCGGGCATGAATACCGCCGCCAGTCCGCTTCCTACGAGGATGGCGATCAGCAACGCCATGATGCGGTGTCGTCTCAGCACGCGATCACTCCTTAGCACGCAACGGCCGTGCCGTGGTGGGGGGTTGTGCAACTCACTGAAGCGTGCTTGACGTGATCAAGTCAAGGTATAGACCAATGCGAATTGGGGTCAGCCGAAAAACGCTCCAGCGGTCAGTCCCACCAGAACGTCCAGTGCTGCTTCCCCAGCAGGCCCTCCGCCGCGTACTCGCGGATGGTGTCGTACCCCTGCCGGATGTTGTCCGGGCAGAACGCGTGGTGCTCGGCGGCCACGGCGAGCGCATCCGTCATCGTGCTGGGCGGCGCTGCGACGGACACGTCCAGGCGGTCGAAGTGGAGCGCGACGACGCGCAGTCCGAAGCGGTCCTCCCAGGAGCGCAGGATGGTGGACAGCGGGCCCGTGTCGTAGTGGTTGCCCGCGGCGGCCCAGCCCAGCGCGCTGGGGATGTCCGCGCTGCGGCGTACGGGAATCAGTCCGGCCCGGGCGCCGGGCAGCCGGCCGGCCTTCATCAGCTCGCCCGCGACCCGGGCGGCCGTGACGTCGGCGTCGGCCACCCGCTCGCCGGCGGGGGCGAGGCCCGGCCACTCGGATGTGAACGGGGCGATGGTGTCCGCGTCGTCCTCGGCCTCGTTCTCCGCCATGTCGTAGTCCCACAGGGCCGTCAGGACCTCTTCGACGTCGTAGTCGTCCGGGTGCGACACACGGTCGAGATCGAGGTCCCGGTCCCAGGTGAGGGAGCGGTCCTCGTCGTTCACGAGCAGCACCGGGTGCATGCCGGACACCTCCCGGGCGGGGAGCAGGCGCGCCCAAGTATTCAGCTGTGCGGGCTCGTTCGCGTACCAGAGGGACGGCTGGACACGCATGGCACCGGGCGGCAGATCCAGGCCCAGTGCGTTCGGGTTGATCACCATGCAGGCGACTTTATGCGTCGCCACTGACAATTTGGCTCAGAGCAGGGTGGTGGTGAAGGCGGCCCAGGTGGCGGGGGTGAGGGTGAGCATGGGGCCGTCGGGGTTCTTGGAGTCCCGGATGTGGACGGCGGCGGGGTGGGTGGCTACTTCGACGCACTCGCCGCCTTCGTCGCCGCTGTACGTGGACTTGCGCCAGGCGTAGGCGACTTCGAGGCAGGCGCCGCCTTGCTCGCTGCTGTAGCTGGACTTGAACCACTCAAGTGCGGTGCTCATTGCTCTCCTAGCAGCCGGTCCAACAGGCCCTTCGTTTCCTCGGGGTTGAGGGCCTGCGTTCGCAGCATCGCATACTTCTGCGCGAGAATGCTGACCTCATCTGGGTCGGAGATGAGTTGGCTGCCACGCTGCGTTTCGGTGTAGCCGAGGTGCTGGTGGTCAGGTGTTTCCAGGAGGATGAAGGGGCCATTGAGCCCGGCATGGGCCTCTCGTCCCAGTGGCATGACCTGGAACGTGAAGCCCGGTAGATCAGCGCAGGCGCGGAGATGGCGCAGGGTCTCCTTGTACACGGCGTTGCCCCCGAGGCGGTCGATCAGGATTCCTTCGGAGAGGATGAAACAGGCCGTCGGCGGGACTTTGCGGTGCAGGATCTCCTGGCGTTCCAGACGAGCAGCGACAAGGGCGTTGATTTGCTCCTCGCTGAACGTGGGGACCCGGTTGCGGAAGACTGCTCCGGCGTAATTCTCCGTCTGGAGCAGACCCGGCAGCACCTGGTTCGCGAAGAACGACAGCGCGATCGCCTCGCGCTCGATGTCCATGTACTGCTCCGCCCACGCCGGGATCAGATCGATCTCCGGCATGTTGTCCACCGCCGTCTCCAGCGCCCCCTTCGTATCCAGGATCCTGTCCAGCGCCCTCGCCAGGTCAGGTTTCAGTGGGCGGCGGCCCTGCTCCAGCGACGCGATCGTCTCCTCGTGCAGGCAGACCCGCTCGGCCAGTTCGCGCTGTGTGAGCCCGGCGAACTCCCGGAACCGGCCCACCAGCGCGCCCACGAGCTTCATCGCCGACGCGTTCTTCCGCTGCCGCTTTCTGGGGTGCATACACGTCCAACTCCCCACCCATGTCCGTACGTCACGCACTTCGGGCCCGTACGAAATTCCCGTACGGGCTCGCGTACTGCACCACCGTAGTCACAGTCAGTGACGCTCGTCTCATGGACGACGTGATTCAACAGCCCTGTCTGCGTGAGCGGTTCTACCGCCGTGAGCGACGATCCGTTCCCGCGGCCAGGGAGTTCGTACGCACGGCCGTGACCGACTGGGGGCTCGGCGCGCGTATGGACGACGTACTGCTCTGTGTGAGCGAGCTGGCCACCAACGCCCTCGTGCACGGTGTGCCACCGGGCCGCGGCTACCGGCTGAAGCTGTGGCTCTACGGAGACGGGGACGGGGCATTGCGCATCGAGGTGCACGACAGCGGCGGCGGGCTGCCGGCGGTACGGGAGCCGGACGAGGAGTCGGGGCGGGGTCTGTTACTCGTGGCCGCGCTCGCCGACAAGTGGGGGGTCGGCGAGCGCGATCCGGGGAAGATCGTGTGGTGCGAGTTCACCGTGAGCGCTTGAGCGTAATAAGTCGGGTGCGCACCATTTCGGTCAGTGATGTGGTGATCACGGGCCCGGCGGCGCACTCTGGAGGTACCGCTGGAGGTGATCCGCCATGCAGACACTCGTCGGATGGCACGTTGAGATGGAATTCCAGGAGGAAGGCGACCGGACCAGGGCGGCCGCCATGGTGAGACTTGGCGACGGCACGGAAATCCGCGGCCACGGTAATGCCCAGCGCCACCACTCCGACCCGGAGCAGCTCCGGGTCGGCGAGGAGATCTCGGGCGCGCGGGCGCTCATGGACATCGCCTCGCAACTGCTGCAGAAGGCTCATGTGGAGATCGACGAAGCCTCGGGCAGAATGTCGCACCCCCTGAGGTGACCGGATTGCGGTGACAGCCCCCGCCGGGGAACCGGTGGGGGCTGTCGCGTGGCGTGCGTCAGTGCGCGGTGCGGGTCAGTACGTGAGCGCGTCGGACATGCTGCTCTGCCAGTAGCTGACGGCCACGGAGTCATCGGTGTACGTGTTCGCCGGGAGAGTGAGCACGTGAGGGCTGCCGATGGAGCCGGAGCCGTTGCGCGGGGCGAAGAGGACTCCGAGGGTCTTTGACGTACGCCCGTTCTCGCCGCTGCCGTCGGCAGCGGACAGGAGGATCGACGCGTAGCCGGACTGCCTGGGGGAGAGCGTGACGACCGCCTGCGGCCGGCTCTCGTCCATGATCCGGGTGACGGCCTGGCCCTCGTCGACGCGGAGCAACGGAGCGTGGTAGGCGTTGCACGCCTTGGAGCCGGTGTTGGTGACGGTGAGCAGCAGGTGGTTGATGGGGCGGCTCACCTTGGTGACGGTGACCTTGGTGTTCGCGTCGGTGCAGGCGGTGGTGACGGGGCCGGTGTCGGTGCCGCTGCCGGTCATTCCCTTGCCCGCGGAGGTGGGCCTGGTGCCCGTCGTGGGCTGCTCGGCCGTGTCCCCGGCGGGGGTCTTGGCGGGGGTCTTGGCCTCGGTCGTGGACCCGGTCTTGTCGGCCGCGGGAGCGCTCGTGGCCGGGGCCGACGCGCCGGCCTTCTTTCCGTCGTCGTCGGCGGACTGGCACGCGGTCAGTGAGAGGGCGGCCAGCAGAGCGGTGGCGGCTACGGCGGTGTTGCGCATGGTGTTCGGTTCTCCCCGTGGTCGGTCTCTGGGTCAGTGGCGGCAGATGAGGGCCGTGACGATCGCGGTCGCCGCGATCAGTACGAGTGCCGCCACGACATCAATGAGGCTGTCGCGGATGTGGCTTCGCATCGATCACAGGCTGGGCCGCGGCGGATTCCGGCCGCAACAGGCCCTGAACCATTGGGGATGCTGGAACGGCGGCGCGTACTGTGACCTGGGCGGATTTCACGTCCCTGGGACGGCGTTCCGGGACAGTCGGCAGGGCTCACGAGGGGGAACACAGCAGTGGCGACGCCAGAGGCCGAGGAGTTCGCGGCCCTGCTCAGGCAACTCAAGGACCGCTCCGGACGCAGCTACGGCGTGCTGGCGGGCAAGCTCCATGTCAGTACGTCCACGCTGCACCGGTACTGCAACGGTGACGCCGTCCCGACCGAGTACGCACCCGTGGAGCGGCTCGCGCGGCTGTGCGCGGCGACACCGGACGAGCTGGTGGACCTGCACCGGCACTGGATTCTGGCGGACGGCGCGCGGAAGCGGGCACGGGCAGAGGTTCCACAGGCTGTGGAGGCCGAGGTCCCGGTCGATGCCACGGAGCCCGAGGTCCCGCCCGAAGCCGCCGACGCACCGCGCGGCCGCGACCGCAACCGGATACGAATCGCCCTTGCCGCGGGGGCCGTTGTCGCTCTCGCCGTGCCCGCGGCCTTCGTGGCCGTTCACGCGGCCGACGGGGACGAGGGCGGCAAGAAGTCGGGCGCCGTCGCCGGAGCCAGTGTCCCGCCAGATACCACCGCCCCACGCACCACATCCCCCAGCGTCTCGCCGAGCGGCAGCCCTTCGGCGAGCACCTCGCCGAGCGGGAGCCCGTCGCCCTCGTCTGCTCCGAGCCGCCAGGAGGCACTTCCGGCGACCGGAGGCGTACCCCTGCGGGTGGGAGTCAGCTCGTACAACTGGGAAGAGCCGTGTGGGCAGTACTACTTGCTGGACCAGGCCCCCGACGCGGTCCCGCCGCCGCCCGCGCCGCAGGACAACAGGAGCTGGGCCCGTGCACTGGGCGGGGTGGACGGCGGCCACATGCTGCTTCAGCTGACCGCGACGGGCAAGACGGCGGACTCGGTGGTGCTGAACGCCGTGCACGTACGGGTCGTTGCGCGCAGCGCACCCCTCGACTGGAAGGCGTACTCGATGTCCTACGGCTGCGGTGGGGGCATCACCCCGCAGACCTTCGACATCGACCTGGATGCCGCGCATCCGCCGGTGAAGCCCGTGGCGGGGCAGGACGGCGACACCGTCGTGCCCGCCAAGGACTTCCCGTACAAGGTCGCGTCCGACGATCCGCAGGTACTCAATCTGGACGTCCACACCGAGGGACACGACGTCAGCTGGTACCTGGAACTCGACTGGAGCAGCGGGGACCGGCGGGGGACGGTGCGGATGGACGACGGCGGGAAGCCGTTCCGTACGAGCGCGATGAACGGACGGACCGAGTACGGGTACTTGCCGGACAAGAGCGCGTGGGTCGAGCAGTCGGCTTCCTGAGGGCCCCTGGGGGTACCAGGGGCCCCTGGGGTCAGAGGCGCTCGGGGGTGCGGATGCCGAGGAGCGCCATGCCCTGGTGCAGCGTGCGGGCCGTCATGTCGCAGAACAACAGACGGTTCTCGGCGACCTCACGCGCAGGCGCGGGCTTGATGACCGGGCACTGGTCGTAGAACGTCGTGAACAGTGACGCCAGCCGGTAGAGGTACGCGGCCAGCTTGTGCGGCTCGTACGAGCCCGCGACCTCCGCCAGCGTCTCGCCGAACTCGTCCAGGTGCAGACCCAACGCCCGCTCCGCCGCGGCCAGTTCGAGCTCCGGGTGCGCGGCCGGCTTGACCTCGCCCGCCTTCCGGAGGATCGACTGGATACGGGCGTACGCGTACTGCAGGTACACGGACGTGTCGCCGTTCAGCGACACCATCTGGTCCAGGTCGAACTTGTAGTCCCGCGCCGCCGACGTCGACAGGTCGGCGTACTTGATCGCGCCGATGCCCACCTGCGTACCGCGCTCCGCGATCTCCTCCTCGGTGAGCTGCTTCTGGACGTCCTTCTCGCGCACGACCGCCGTCGCCCGCTCGATCGCCTCGTCCAGCAGGTCCACCAGCCGTACCGTCTCGCCCTCACGGGTCTTGAAGGGCTTGCCGTCCTTGCCGAGCACCGTGCCGAACGCCAGCTGGACGGCCTTGACCTCGTCGTTCAGCCAGCCCGCCCGGCGGGCGGTCTCGAAGACCATCTTGAAGTGCAGGGACTGCCGGGCGTCCACGACATAGATGAGCGTGTTCGCCTTGAGGTTCTGCACCCGGTCGCGGATGGCGGAGAGGTCGGTGGCCGCGTAGCCGTAACCGCCGTTGCTCTTGCGGACGATGAGCGGGGTCGGGTTGCCGTCCGGTCCCTTCACATCGTCGAAGAAGACGCACAGCGCACCCTCCGAGCGGACCGCCACGCCCGACTCCTCCAGGAGCCGGCAGGTCTCGTCGAGCATGTCGTTGTAGCCGGACTCGCCGATGATGTCGGCGTCGTGGATCTCCATGTCGAGCTTGTTGAAGACCGAGTAGAAGTAGATCTTCGACTCGTCGACGAACCGCTGCCAGTGGGCACGCGTCTCGGGGTCCCCGGCCTGCAGGTCCACCACCCGGTTACGGGCGCGGTCCTTGAAGGCCTCGTCGGAGTCGAAGAGCGCGCGCGAAGCCTTGTAGATGCGGTTCAGGGAGGACATGGCCTCCTCGCCGGTGACCTCCTCGGCGCCCTCGTGGTCCAGCTCGTGCGGGTGCTCGATCAGGTACTGGATGAGCATGCCGTACTGGGTGCCCCAGTCGCCGATGTGGTGGCGCCTGATCACCTTCTCGCCCGCGAACTCCAGGATCTGGACCATCGCGTCGCCGATCACCGCGGAGCGCAGGTGGCCGACGTGCATCTCCTTGGCCACGTTCGGCTGGGCGTAGTCGATGACCGTGGTGCCCGGGTTCTGCGCGTCCGGGACGCCGAGCCGGTCGTCGGTGGCGCGCGCGGCGAGGGTCTTCACGATCGACTCGTCGGTGAGCGTGATGTTGAGGAAGCCGGGGCCCGAGACCTCGATCTCCTCGATCAGATCACCGGCGGTCAGGCCCCCGACGACCTTGGCCGCCAGCTCGCGCGGGTTGCCCTTCAGCTTCTTCGCGAGCGCCAGGATGCCGTTGGCCTGGAAGTCGGCCCGGTCGCTACGTCGCAGCAGGGGGTCGGCGGAACCGGCCTCCGGCAGAGCTGCCGAGAGGGCGTCCGCGAGGCGCTGCTGCACGGTCGAAGCGAGGGAAGGGACCGAGGCCATGAGCTTCCGTTCTTGTCGAGTCTCGTCGGGAGGGCTATTTCGGTTGTCAAGTGTCCCATGGGGCAGCAACCTGTTTCTCCCCGGATTTCTCCCTGGAATCAGCACGGTGATGAGCAACCTCAGGGGGAGCCGTTCCGTCTGGGACAATGGCGTACGACGCCTGTCGAGAACCCAAGAGAACCCCCAAGCATTCAAGGACGTGCCGATCGTGGCTCAGAGCAGCACCGAGACCGACTGGGTCTCCCGTTTCGCGGACGAGGTCATCGCCGAGTCGGAGCGACGTGCGCCTGGCAAACCGGTCGTCGTCGCGTCCGGCCTCTCGCCCTCGGGACCGATCCACCTGGGCAATCTGCGTGAGGTGATGACCCCGCACCTGGTCGCCGACGAGATCCGGCGGCGCGGGTACGAGGTCCGGCACCTGATCTCCTGGGACGACTACGACCGGTACCGCAAGGTTCCGGCCGGCGTCCCCGGTGTGGACGACTCGTGGGGCGAGCACATCGGCAAGCCGCTGACCTCGGTGCCCGCGCCGGAAGGCTCTGAGTACGCGAACTGGGCCGAGCACTTCAAGGCCGCGATGACCGTGTCCCTGGCCGAGCTGGGCGTCGAGTACGACGGCATCAGCCAGACCGAGCAGTACACGTCCGGTGTGTACCGCGAGCAGATCCTGCACGCGATGAGGAACCGGGCGAAGATCGACGCGATCCTCGACCAGTACCGCACGAAGAAGTCGCCTGCGAAGAAGTCGCAGAAGCCGCTGGAGGAGGCGGAGCTGGAGGCGGCGGAGGGATCCGGCGCTGCTGCCGAGGACGACGGCAGCGGCGGGGCCGCGGGCTACTTCCCGTACAAGCCCTACTGCGGGCAGTGCCACAAGGACCTCACGACCGTCACCTCGTACAACGACGAGACCACCGAGCTGACCTACGTCTGCACGGCGTGCGGCTTCGGCGAGACGGTGCGGCTGAGCGAGTTCAACCGCGGCAAGCTGGTCTGGAAGGTCGACTGGCCCATGCGCTGGGCGTACGAAGGCGTGATCTTCGAGCCGAGCGGTGTCGACCACTCCTCGCCGGGGTCGTCGTTCGTCGTCGGCGGGCAGATCGTGCGCGACATCTTCGACGGAGTGCAGCCGATCGGCCCCATGTACGCGTTCGTGGGGATCTCCGGGATGGCGAAGATGTCGTCCTCGCGCGGAGGCGTGCCGACGCCGGCGGACGCGCTGAAGATCATGGAGCCGCAGCTGCTGCGCTGGCTGTACGCGCGCCGCAAGCCGAACCAGTCCTTCAAGATCGCCTTCGACCAGGAGATCCAGCGGCTCTACGACGAGTGGGACAAGCTGGAGAGCAAGGTCGCGGACGGGACCGCGCTGGCGGCGGACGCCGCGGCGTACTCGCGCGCCGCGCGCACGGCGGCGGGAGAGCTGCCGCGGACGCCGCGGCCGCTGCCGTACCGCACGCTCGCGTCGGTCGTCGACATCACGGCCGGGCACGACGAGCAGACGATCCGCATCCTGAGCGACCTCGACCCGTCGAACCCGCTGTCCTCGCTGGACGAGGCCCGGCCCCGGCTGGACCGCGCCGAGAACTGGATCACCTCGCAGGTCCCCGCGGAGGCGCGGACGGTCGTGCGGTCCGAGCCCGATACGGAGCTGCTTTCGTCGCTGGACGAGCAGGGCCGCGAGTCGCTGCGGCTGCTCCTGGAGGGCCTGGACACGCACTGGTCCCTGGACGGCCTGACGACGCTGGTCTACGGCGTGCCGAAGGTGATGGCGGGCCTGGAGCCGGACGCGAAGCCGACGCCGGAGCTGAAGGTGGCGCAGCGGACGTTCTTTGCCCTGCTGTACCACCTGCTGGTGGGCAAGGACACGGGGCCGAGGCTGCCGACGCTGCTGCTGGCGGTGGGGGCGGAGCGGGTGCGGAAGCTGCTGGGGGCGTAGGGGGTCGCCTGCGGCGGGGCTGTTCCCCACCCCGCCCCTTCCCGAACTGGGGCTCCGCCCCAGCCCCCGCCGGGGCTTCGCCCCGGACCCCGTATGCGACCTTCGGCCGCATGTCCTCAAACGCCGGACGGGCTGAATTTCGCATCCCGGGACCGCGCCTCAAACTGCCGACGGGGCTGGATGTGCGGCCGAGCCGCACATCCAGCCCGTCCGGCGTTTGAGGACACTCCCCCTACGCCCTGCGGGCGTGAGGGGACCCCCAGAAGGGCGTATGGGGGCTTGGGGGCGGAGCCCCCGGTTACGGGGTCTGGGGCAGCGCCCCCGGTTCGCGCCGCGAAGCGGGCGCAGGGAGGTTGGGGGTCCCCCCGGACGGAGTCTGGGGGAGGGCGGGGTGGGGGAGAACATCCCGCTCAAGCGATGTGCTCCGCCTCAAGCTCCGCCTGGAACCGGTTCTTGAACTCCGGCATCAACCGCCGCAGAAGCGCCGCGCTCCGCGGGTGCCGCACCCCGTGGCCGTCTGTGAGGTGTATGTCCAGCTGCTCCGCGCTCGGGAACGCGCCGTGCTGGTTCACGTACGCCTGGAAGACCGGATAGGCCAGCTCCCTGAACTCCTCCGTGTCGGCGGGCGGCTCCGGGAACTCCTCCTGGACGGGCTCCGGCGCAGGGCCCTCCACACGCTGGCCGGGGACCATGCCGCCGAGGGGGCGGGTGCGGCCCGGGCCCGCGGGGACGCGGACGGGGGTGGGCTCCAGGCCCTCCACGTACGTCGGGTTGAAGGCGCTCTCGTACGCCTCCTGGTACGCCTCCTGCGGGACCTGAGGCGCGGCGAACCACGGGCTCTCGTGGTTGGCGGGGCCCTGCTCGTACTGCTCCTGCTGTTCCTGCTCGTACTGCTCGGGCCCGTACTGTTCAGGCTCGTAGTGCTCGCGCTCGCGCTCGGGCTTCTGCGCCCACTCCTGGCCCCGAGGCAGCTGCGGCTGTTGCTGCTGCTGTTGCGGCTGCGGCGGGATCAGCGCAGGCTCAACGCCCGCCGCGGCCAGCCCCGCCGGTGCCGTTTCGGCAAGCGGCACGCCGTACTTCGCCAGGCGCAGCGGCATGAGCGACTCGACCGGCGCCTTGCGTCTCCAGCTCCGCCCGAAGCGGGCTTGCAGGCGCGCCTGATAGATCAGCCGGTCCTGCTCCAGCTTGATGACCTGCTCGTAACTGCGCAGCTCCCACAGCTTCATCCGGCGCCACAGCATGAACGTGGGGATCGGGGACAGCAGCCAGCGGGTGAGCCGGACGCCCTCCATGTGCTTGTCGGCCGTGATGTCCGCGATCCGGCCCACCGCGTGCCGCGCCGCCTCGACCGAGACGACGAACAGCACCGGGATGACCGCGTGCATGCCGACGCCGAGCGGGTCGGGCCACGAGGCCGCGCCGTTGAAGGCGATCGTCGCGACGGTCAGCAGCCAGGCGGTCTGGCGCAGCAGCGGGAAGGGGATGCGCAGCCAGGTCAGCAGCAGATCCAGCGCGAGCAGAACACAGATGCCCGCGTCGATTCCGATGGGGAAGACGAGGGAGAAGCGGCCGAAGCCCTTGTTCTCGGCGAGCTCGCGCACGGCGGCGTACGAGCCCGCGAATCCGATCGCGGCGATGACGACCGCGCCCGTGACGACGAGCCCGATGAGTATGCGGTGCGTGCGTGTCAGCTGCATCGCGGCCACCCGCGATCCCCTCCCGTATTCGATTCCAGCGGGCACAGCCTGGCACATGCTTTCGGAGCCCGGCCCTCCGGGCGACCCTCCTGGGGTGCTACCGCGGGTACGTCCGGGTGGCGGGATCCGTCAACAGGCTCTGGCCGGAACTTACTTGTTGGCGGTGCCCACCGAGGTAACGGCTTCCTTGGCCGCCGCCACGGCGCCTTCCATCAGTTCGGAGGAAGACGGGGACTTGGCGCCCGCGTAGCCAGTGCCGTTGTAGGTCAGCGTGATCACGACGTTGTCGACGCGGGTCACGATCGTGGCGTAGGTGAAGTCCTCGCCGGTCTTGGTCAGTTCGTAGCCGACGGCCGTGGCCGCCTCGCCGACGCCGCTCGCGGGCGAGGTCCGCACTTTCTTGGCGCCCTCGGTCGCCTGCGCGCCCGCCACTTCCTTGGCGTAGTTGTCCTCGGCGCGCTTCTTGCCGCTGACGCCCAGCGACTGCTCGGACTCGTAGCGGAGGAAGGAGACATCGAGCCAGCGGTACTGGGAGCCCTTGATGCCGTTGTCGTCCAGGCCGTTCCAGGAGCAGCTGCCGCGGCTGGTGGTGTCCGAGGACTTTCCGGCCGTGCCCGACTTCGACTTCGTCTTCGGGACCAGCTTCGCGATCGTCTTCGCGGAGATCGCCTTGCACGGCTCGGGGAGCTTGGCGTACTTCGCCGGCTCGACGGCCGCGGGCTTCTGCCCGCCCTGCGAGGTGGCGGAGGAGGACGAGTCCGAGCCCGAGTCCTTCTTGCTGTCGGAGCCCGAGAGCGAGGAGCAGCCGGCGACGACGAGCATCACCGGGACGGCGGCACAGGCGAGAATGCGGGCGAGTCGCGGGGCTGAACGGTGCATGGTTCCTTCAGTCGATGTCAGTCGATGTCGGTCGACCGTCTGCGGTCGGTCCGGTCGGTCCGGTCGGCCAGGCCACGGTACGCGGACCCGGCCCTTCCGTGGGACTGTCTTCTGATACGTACGCCACATCGCAACCCGTCCGCACAGCGGGTCAGCCGCTGAACTCCTCGGCGAGCTTGCGGGCCAGACTCCGGGCCTTGTCCTGCAGTTCCTTGCTGTCCGGGATCTCTGTCGTACGGGCGGCCTGCTCGCCGTAGACGATGGTCACGATCACGTTCGATGTGCGGAAGACCACGCTGACGGTGCGGCGCTGGGCGGTGGATCCGGCCCCGGCTCCGGTGAGGACGTCATCGAGGAAGGCGGCGTCGCCGAGGTCGTCGAGGACACGGGGCTGGAGGCCGTCGGCGGTGCTGGTGGAGGTGCTGCTGGGGGTGCCGCTCGGGGTTCCCGAGGGGGTGCCCGTCGCGGGCTTCGAGGTCGAGGGGGTGGGGGGCGGGGAGACCTGGCCCTGCTTGCCGTCGGCGTCGGTGGCGGCGCTGTTCGCGGGGATCGGCAGATTGGCCGCGTCCTGCTTCGTGGCGAAGACCTCCTGCGCCCGGTCGTCGTCGCTCACCGCCCCGTCGTACGAGACGACCCGCTCGAAGTCGACGCTGAGGTGGTGGGAGGCGTCCGGGGAGTCGGCCTTCCAGCTGCAGCCGACCCGGCGGTCCGTGTCGTAGGTGACGGCGGACGTGCCGCGGAAGATCTTCTGCCGCTGCTCCTCGGGCAGCTCGGCGGCGCCGGGCAGCAGGTCCTTGAGCGTGGAGCCCGGGACGGAGCCGCAGGGCTCACGCAGGGTGCGGTACTTGCCGGGCTGCGCGACGGAGGACGTGCTTTTCCCGGCCTTGGAGTCGATGGCGGAGCCCTCGGTGCCGCTGTCGGCGGTGCAGCCGGCGAGGAGCGCCACGAGGAGCGCCGCGAGGCCGGGTACGTACGCCTTTCGTTGCACGGTCCCAGGCTCCCTTCGAGAGGAAAAACGGTTGCCGCGCCAGAGCGGCCGATGAACACAATGTCTATCGCACGCACAGCCGTGGATGCCGGTCCGTTGAGTCATATCCGGTCTTATGCTCCGGCTTTTGCGCTTTAGACTTTTCATGGTGTTTCGGGGGAATTGAGGAAGTATGTCGTACGTAGAGATGCCGGGTGCGAAGGTCCCCATCCGGATGTGGGCGGACCCTTCGACGGTCGAGAGCGGCGCGATGCAGCAGCTCCGGAACGTCGCCACGCTGCCCTGGATCAAGGGCCTCGCGGTCATGCCGGACGTCCACTACGGCAAGGGCGCGACGGTCGGCTCGGTGATCGCGATGCACGGAGCGGTCTGCCCGGCCGCGGTGGGTGTCGACATCGGCTGCGGTATGTCGGCGGTGAAGACCTCGCTGACCGCGAACGACCTGCCCGGGGATCTTTCCCGGCTGCGCTCCAAGATCGAGCAGGCGATCCCGGTCGGCCGGGGGATGCACGACGACCCGGTCGACCCGGGACAGCTGCACGGCTTCCCGGCGGCGGGGTGGGACAACTTCTGGGCGCGGTTCGACGGGGTGGCCGACGCGGTCAAGTTCCGTCAGGAGCGTGCGACGAAGCAGATGGGCACGCTCGGTTCGGGAAACCACTTCGTCGAGTTCTGCCTGGACGAGTCCGGCTCGGTCTGGCTGATGCTGCACTCCGGATCCCGGAACATCGGCAAGGAGCTCGCGGACTTCCACATCGGCGAGGCCCAGAAGCTCCCGCACAACCAGGGCCTGGTCGACCGAGACCTGGCGGTGTTCATCGCGGACACCCCGCAGATGGCCGCGTACCGGAACGACCTCTTCTGGGCGCAGGAGTACGCGAAGTACAACCGCGCGATCATGATGTCGCTCTTCCAGGACGTGGTCCGCAAGGAGTTCAAGAAGGCGAAGGTGACCTTCGAGCCGGTGATCTCCTGCCACCACAACTACGTGGCGGAGGAGCGGTACGAGGGCATGGACCTGCTGGTCACGCGTAAGGGCGCGATCCGGGCGGGGAGCGGCGACTTCGGGATCATCCCGGGCTCGATGGGTACGGGCTCGTACATCGTCCGTGGTCTGGGTAACCCGGCGTCGTTCAACTCGGCTTCGCACGGGGCGGGTCGGAAGATGAGCCGGAATGCGGCGAAGCGGCGGTTCTCGACGAAGGATCTGGAGGAGCAGACGCGGGGTGTGGAGTGCCGTAAGGACTCCGGCGTCGTGGATGAGATCCCGGGTGCGTACAAGCCGATCGAGAAGGTGATGGAGCAGCAGAAGGACCTGGTCGAGGTGGTCGCGAAGCTCAAGCAGGTGATCTGTGTGAAGGGCTGAGGTCCAGCACGTCACGTGAACGAGGGCCCCGGACTGGTAGCGGTCCGGGGCCTTCTGCTCGTTGCGGAGAGCAGCGGAACGCGGTCGACCCTCACCTGCCCTCAGGCGTCGGGGTTCTTGCCCTCGGGCGTCTTCTTGATCCAGTCGATCTGGAGCTTGGCGAAACCGGCGTAGGGCCGGCCTTCCCGGAGGTCCTCGCTCTCCACCCGGACCAGGGCCCCGCCGATACGCATGAAGATCTCTGTGGTGCGGCCGGTGAAGGCGTACGTATCGTCCGCGCCGGCCTTCACCTCCAGCGGCTTCGCCTCTGCGCCGGCCTTGCGCCGCTCCTCGGCCGCGGCGCCCTTCATGCCTCGTCGGTGGCGGCTGTGCGAAGAGGACGTGTGGGTGCCGCCAGTCCGGTGACACCCGTGGTGCGCCTGCCGCACGGCGCTCGGATCACTCGGGAGAGTGACCGTCTCCAGCCAGCGCACCGGCGCGGTCACCCATCGGGTCTGCGCGACCGAGAGGGGAATCCGTGGACAGGGATCCGGGCAACGGGCGCCGGGCAATCGTGCTCGCTGCCGTGCGTTCACTTCTGGCAGCTGGGGTCCTCATCACCGCCTACTACCTGCTGCCGCTCGATTCGGCGTTCACAGTCGGCACCGTCATCGCGCTCATCAGCGGGCTCACCGCAGTGGCACTGATCCTGTTCTGGCAGGTTCGCGTGATCATGAGCTCCCCGCGGCCCCTGCTGAGGGCCGTGGAGTCGGTGTCGACGGCCCTGCCGCTCTTCCTGCTGCTGTTCGCTGCGGTCTTCTACCTGCTGGACCACAGCGCGCCGGAGAGTTTCAGTGAACCGCTGTCGCGGAGCGACGCGTTGTACTTCACGATGACCGTGTTCAGCACGGTCGGCTTCGGAGACATCACCCCCGTCAGCGAACCGGCACGGCTGCTGATCACTGGTCAGATGGCAGTCGATCTCGTGCTGATCGGCGTTGCGGCCCGGGTCTTGGTCGGCGCGGTCCAAGAGGGTGTGCGGCAGCGGAATCGGGCAGCGGGCGACGGCGAGAACGGCCCTTTCGCCGCGTAGTGAACCTGTCTGTTCGGCACCGCTTGTGCGCAACCGCCTCTCTGGCAGGGCCCGTCGGCGGGAGCACACATTTTGGCGGTTTCCACGCGTGCGCTCACGGCGTCAGTGGTGGAGGACCTTCTCCTTGGCCTGGCGGAACTCCTCATCGGAGATGTCGCCCCGGGCCCGGATCTCCGAGAGCTTGGCGAGTTGGTCCGCCTCGCTGGCAGGGCCGGTGGTGCCGGCGGTCTCGCGGATGTACCGGTCCGACTCCTCCATCTTGGCCTGGGCGTGCTTCTGTTCACGCCTGCCCATGCCCTTGCCGCGGGCGATGACGTAGACAAAGACGCCCAGGAAGGGAAGGACGATCGTGAAGATCAGCCATCCCGTCTTGGCCCATCCGTTCAGGGAGTCGTCGCGGAAGATGTCGACGATGACGCGGAAGAGCAGGAAGATCCACACGACCCAAAGGAAGATCCACATGATCGTCCAGAAGGCCCCCAGGACCGGGTAGTCGTAGGCCAGGTTCACATAGCTGCCCATTGCTTCTCCTGTTGGTGTCGTCTCCTGTTGGTGTCGTCCGTTGCGGCCGGGGTGTGTGTGAGGACGGGGCCGCGGGCCCCTTGCCGAAGCGCGCGGGGCTCGCGACCCCGGCCGGGCCGGTCGTTACTGGTCCTATTCGGCGGGAAGTTCCAGCCCGAAGGCGTCGCCGATGCTGCGGGCGGCCGGCTTCTCAGGCCGCTTCGGCCGGGACCCGTCCGGCTTGGATGGCATCGACCAGAGCCTGGTGGTCCTCCTCGTTCTGGTCCGCGTACAACTCGGCGAACGACGCCAGCGCGCGGTCGAACGCGTCGCCGCCGCCCAGGTAGGCGGCGATCGCGATCCGGTCCCCGGACCTGGCGTGGGCGCGGGCCAGCGTGGCACCGCACAGCCGGCCGAACAGAGCCATCTTCTTGGGCGACATGTCCTCGGCCACGGCGATTCCCTTCCAGTCCCGCAACTGGCGTACGTAAAAGTCCCGCCGCTTACCGTCCATACCCGTGAGGCGTTCCCATCCCAGGAACATGTCGCTGGTGGCCTGCATGAGCCGCTGGCCGGCGACGACGCGCTCGCCCTGGGTGGCGAATGTGCTGCGGCCGACGTAGGGCGCCAGAACCGACTCGTCGGCCTCCTTGGCCTGGAGGAACAGGGGATCCTCGTCGTCCTTGCCGAGCAGCAGGATGATCCAGCAGCGGGTTCCCACACTGCCCACACCGACCACCTTGCGGGCCACATCGGCGAAGCGATAGCTCTCCAGCAGGAACTGGCGGTCCGTCGACAGGGTCTGTCCGTAGCGCTCGATCAGCCGGCTGAGCTCCTTCTCCAGCTCGCCGCGTTCGGTGTCCGGAAGCAGATCCTGGAGCCGTACCAGCAGCGGCGGATCGGGAGCGATCAGACGCCTTCCGTCGAGAACGTGTGTGAGCTTGTCGAAGACCTGCAGCGTGTCATGAGCACGGGCCCGCTCCCGCGTCTTTTCCCAGCGATCGCGCTGCCTGGCACTCGCCGCGGAGGCGAACTGCTGCTGCAGCTCGTCCGCGTCGAAGCGGGTGTACCAGACCTCGAGATTGCCCAGTCCCGCGAAGCCACGCATGCTCTCACGGTAGGACCGCACCGCCGTCCGGACCACCGACGCCCGCTCCTTGGAGCTGAAGCCGTTCGCCCGGCCCGCGATGACGAGGCTGGCCGACAGCCGTTTGACGTCCCATTCCCATGGTCCAGGCAGTGTCTCGTCGAAGTCGTTGATGTCGAACATCAGGCGGCGTTCCGGTGAGGCCAGCAACCGGAAGTTCAGCATGTGCGCGTCGCCGCAGCACTGCACCCTGATCCCGCTGCGCGGCGTCTCCGCGAGGTCCGCGGCCATGATGGCGGCAGCCCCGCGGTAGAAGCGGAATGGCGCCTCGCTCATCCTGCCGTAGCGGATCGGCACGAGTTCCGGCACCCGCGCCGCGGACTGCTTCTCGATGATCTCCACCGGGTCCGTGCGCTTCGGCGGGGGATGGAACTCGGCGTGGCTGGACCGGGGTGCGGCGGATCGTGCGGCCTTGCCGCGGGCGACCCGCTCCTGCTGGCTGAGGTGTCGTGTCTCGGCGCCGGAGAGGTAGTTCTCGGTCATTGCAGACGCTCCACGATCTGGTGGCCCGGCGCGCAGCGCGTTGGTAGCGCGGCGGCCGCCGAGGTCGTGGGTCGTTCAGCATGACGTCGAGTTCGGCGCAGACCGGGTCGCCGCCGCAGCAGCTGATCGTCCCTATCCAGCCGCGCTGGGCGAAATGAGCATATTTGCCCATTCGCTTGATCGTATCTCCGGATGGTGCCCCCAGCTACCTGAGCCAACGGGCTACCTGGGTTGACCTGCCAGGGCCCGGGAGCGGAGGGCGGGCTACCCCGCTCGGCCGGTGAACTCGTCACGCTTGACCACGCACAGTGCGGGCGGGCGAGGCGGGGCGGGGCCGGTCGGTCGTCCGTTGGAAGACGGGATCGAGCCCACGAGCGGAGTAGGAGCGACCACGGTCCGCCGTTGCACCCCTGGGGCGGCACCGTC
Source organism: Streptomyces sp. NBC_00885 (assembly GCF_045207475.1). Lineage (NCBI taxonomy): Bacteria > Bacillati > Actinomycetota > Actinomycetes > Kitasatosporales > Streptomycetaceae > Streptomyces > Streptomyces sp. NBC_00885. The sequence goes on along the minus strand of NZ_CP108796.1, from coordinate 3,532,432 downwards.
CGGCGTGTCCCGTCGATGTTGGCGGGCAGTTCTTCGCCGACCTGTAGAACGAGGCGAGCGGCGCGTTCAAGGGGGACCAGCGGGGCTCGCCGCAGCTGCGCAGGAGTCGACAATCCACCGGGTGTGTCCGGCGGGTGGACCCGGAGGGCCGGAGCATGAGCAGTGGCGCCTGGACCGTTGTGGCGGTGGCAGGCGTCACTGCCGCGTACGCACTGGTTTCGCGTCGGCTGTCATCGACGCCTCTGTCGTCGGCGATCGTGTTCGTCGGCGCCGGGATCCTCCTCGGGCCGGCCGTGCTGGACATCGTCGACTTGGAGCACGACACCGCACCGATCACCGCGCTTCTCGAAACCACTCTGACCCTCGTGCTGTTCACCGATGCCATGACCGTGCGCAGACGGGACCTCGCGGTTGGGGGCTTTCTGCCCGGCCGTCTGCTGGCCATCGGACTGCCGCTGAGTATCGGGGCGGGCTGGCTGCTTGCCTGGCCCTTGCTGCCCGGGCTGACGGCGTGGGAGCTCGCACTCGTCGGTGCCATCCTCGCCCCCACCGACGCCGCCCTCGGAAAGACGGCCATGTCCAGTCCCCGCGTCCCGGCGCTGGTACGTCACGGCCTGAATGTGGAAAGCGGCCTCAACGACGGCATGGTGCTGCCCTTCTTCGTCCTCTTCCTGGCAGCCATCCCGGGCACGAACTATGCGGAAGAGGGGGTGGCGGGCGTCTTCTGGCGCGCACTCGTGCTGAGCACCGCGCTGGGTCTTCTGGTCGGTGGGCTGGGCGGGCGGCTGTTGCAATGGTCCCGGGCCAAGGGATGGGTCACGCGAGAGTGGCGGCAGGTCTATGTGCTGGCCGTCGCGGCGGCGGCGTACGAACTCGGCGTCGTGACGGAAGGCAGCGGCTTCATCGCCGCCTGGGTCGCCGGGTTCGCCTGCGGTTTCGCCCTGCGCCGCTACCGGACCGGCCGCGAGGAGGAACACCCGGACCGTACAGCCGAGTTCACCGAAAACCTCGGAGGACTCCTGGCGTCGATCAGTCTTCTGGTCTTCGGAGCAGTGCTGCTCGGTCCTACGCTGGAGGATCTGAGCTGGCGGATCGTCCTGTACGCGGTGCTCAGTCTCACTGTCGTCAGGATGGTGCCGGTGGCCTTCTCCCTCGTCGGGAGCGGGCTGCGGGTGCCCACGGTGGCGTACATCGGGTGGTTCGGGCCACGCGGTCTCGCGTCGGTCGTGCTGGCGCTGCTCGTGGTGGAGGAAGACGTCCCCGGGGTGGAACTGCTGGGCAGGGTGGTCGCGATCACCGTCGGCCTCAGTGTCCTCCTGCACGGCGTCTCGGCAGTGGCCCTCGCCGAGCGGTACGGCCGCTGGCACGAGAAGGCCGCGGCCGCCACCCGCGGCCTGCGCGAGGGCACCCCCGTACCCGAGTCCCCCGGGCGCCGCAGGCTCGGCTCCCTGGACCGGCCCGAGAGGTGATGGCGCGCGGCCCGGGCGTCTCCAAGCCGTGCCTCAGTTGTCTGCGTCCGACAGCCAGCGCAACTCGATCTCAAGCCATTGGCTCTCGTGACGCCACGTGTCCAGGGCGGTCACCATCTGGCGGCTCACTGCGTCGGCTGTCATTGAGCGCCACCGGCAGCCCCTGAGAAACTCGACGAGTACTCCGATCCGCTCGTCATGGCGGGCCACCGGCACTGGGTCGGCCGCTGCGGGTTCGTCGATCGCGGCGAGCGCGCGACGGCTGACCATTTCAGGCGTGAGCCTTCGCCACGCGTACGGGCTCAGGGCCTCGCTCACCGCGCATACGCGCGCGTCTGTCAAGGAAACCAGGCGAACCATTCGAGCCCTCCGCAGTGTGGGGACACCCCCGTCGACGGCCACGTCGCCAGTCAGCACCGGGCTTCCCGCCCCTGCCTGTACGGAGTGCTATTCACGTAGATCGTACGTCCGTATTCGTGCCGATTTCTGTGTCTCCGCTCACAGAGCAGGGCGGGCCACTGCCAGGCCGGTCGGCCTACCGACCAGGGAGTCCGGAGCCCGGCGTCAGCTGCCGACGTGGGCTCGGATGGTGCGCATGGCTCGGCGTTTCACGAGCCTGATGACCGGGCTGCTGGCCCACATCAACGGGGTGACCAGAGGGATTGCCTCGATGGCCATCGTCCAGGTGAGGCGTGAGCCGGAAGGCGTGCTTTCGATGGTCCAGTCCTCCGCCGCGTGGCGGAGGCCGGGAAGAGATGCCTCGAAAACGCTGAACGTGTACCGATGCCCCTCGTCCCAGCGGAAGAAGCGTTCACGAGCGGTGAAAACTCTCAGCAGCGTGACATCGCGTACCGTTCCGACGCCGAACGGGAGCGGCGAAACCCAGCGCAGGCCGGTGAATACCCACACCCAGTGGACCAATTTCTCACCGGTCAGGACCTCCCAGATCCGCTCGGCAGGGGCCGTGGTCTCCACGGAGTGCACGTAGCGGAAGGGCGCGGACTTCAGAAATGCGTCTCCACTCTCGGCGAGTGGATACCAATGCCGAACCATGAGTACCACCATTCTCCCTTCCTCTCCCCGCCTGGATTGCACAGGCGGGAGTCCCGCGCGCTCCAGCCGGCGGTCGGGCGCCCCTCACGAAGAACGGTGGCGGCCGACTGGTGTCGACGCCAGCGGCAGATGGAGCGTGGCGCCGAATCGCGCGGCATGGGGCCTCGCCCGCGAAGATCACGACCTGCGTGAATTGCCACGGAGTGCCTACGAGCGGGAGCATCTCAAGTCCGGTGACGTCGCCGGGTCTTGGCCCGACACCCGGGAAGCGCCGCGTGCCATCGTCCTCGTCGTGTAGTCCCACGCTCAACATTAGGTGCAGTCATGCGCTTTCTATTTCATCACGTCAATGCTCGCAGGGGCGGACGTAGAACTCCTCGGCGGAAATCCTTCTGGACAGGTAATTCGGCGAGGGGTTAATCCGCGGCCCCGTATTGCATCCGGCGACTGATCACGGTTGGAGGAGCGTCAACGGCCGCTGCTCCAGTGGCAGCTGTCGTGGCGCGGATCTAGCATTAATGGTGGGCGAAATGTGCAGGGGCAACCGAGCTGCACGCGGGTCGACCGCAGTTGATAAGCCGCGTGCCAGGTGATTGTGTGCCACGGACCTGACCCGTCGGCCAACACTTCCGTGTGAGCCCACGCACACCGCGGAGCGGTCCGCATGAGGCCCTCCCGTTGGCCGGCGTAAAGCTCGCTGGACGTCGAGGATCCGAGGCCCACCGGTACGACGGCCGGCGGGGCGACGGCTTGGTATCGCCCACCCGCATCCACCTGCCGGTGCCCATCAGCGGTTCGGCAGGAAGGAGGACAGGCACGATGCCAGTGAACGAGTACAAGCCAGGAAGCGGGTTCCCCGGAGTGATCGGGCGGACCACAGATGTGTCCACCCCCGCATGGCCCGAGCCACCCCGCGCGGTACCGGGATCCCCCAATGTGCTGACGATCGTGCTTGACGACACCGGCTATGGACAGTTGGGCTGCTACGGCAGTCCGATGGAGACCCCCAGCCTCGACGGGCTGGCTGCCAACGGGCTTCTCTACAACAACATGCACACCACGGCACTGTGCTCGCCGTCGCGTTCATGCATCATCACCGGCCGCAACCACCACGCCAACGCCATGGCGGCAGTCACCGAGATGGCCACCGGATACCCCGGCTACAACGGCAACATCCCGTTCGAGAACGGGTTCCTGTCCGAGATGCTGCTGCAGCACGGATACAACACGTACATGCTCGGCAAGTGGCACCTGATGCCCTCGGAGCAGGAGTCCCCCGCCGGCCCCTACAACCGCTGGCCGCTCAGCCGCGGCTTCGAACGGTTCTACGGCTTCCTCGGCGGCGACACCAACCAGTGGTATCCGGACCTCGTGTACGACAACCACCAGGTCGAGCCCCCCGGTTCACCGGAGCAGGGCTACCACCTCACCGAGGACCTGGCCGACAAGGCGATGCTCTTCATCTCCGATGCCAAGCAGGTCGCCCCCGACAAGCCGTTCTTCCTCCACTTCTGCCCCGGGGCCACCCACGCACCGCACCACGTACCGCGCGAGTGGGCGGACCGCTACCGGGGCAAGTTCGACGACGGCTGGGACGCCTACCGCGAGGTGACGTTCGCCAACCAGAAAAGGCTGGGCGTCGTCCCCCCCGACGCAGAGCTCTCCCGCCACGACCCGGACGTCCCGCTCTGGGAGTCCCTGACCCCGGACGCCCGGCGCCTCGCCACCCGCATGATGGAGGTCTACGCCGGATTCCTGTCGCACACCGACCACCAGATCGGGCGGCTGCTGGACTTCCTCAAGGAGACCGGCGAACTCGACAACACCCTGATCATGGTTGTCTCCGACAACGGGGCCAGCGCGGAGGGCGGGGTCACCGGGACCGCCAACGAGGCACAGTTCTTCAACAACGCCCCCGAACCGATCGAGGACAGCCTCAGGACGATCGACGAACTCGGCGGTCCGACCACGTTCAACCACTACCCCTGGGGCTGGACTTGGGCAGGCAACACCCCGTTCCGGCGCTGGAAGAGGGAGACCTACCGCGGAGGCGCCAGCGACCCGTTCCTCGTCCACTGGCCACGCGGCATCAAGGCGCGAGGAGAAGTGCGCACCCAGTACGCCCACCTCGTGGACATGGTCCCCACCGTCCTCGACGTCCTCGGGATCGAACCGCCCGACACCATCAAAGGCGTCACCCAGTCCGCCCTGCACGGCGTCAGCTTCGCCCACACCTTCGACAACCCGACCACGCCGACACTCCACCACACCCAGTACTTCGAAATGCTCGGCCACCGCGCCATCGACCACGACGGCTGGCGTGCCGTATGTCCCTGGCCGGGCCCCTCCTTCACCGAGGCGCGCCAGCCCTTCGGCACACCCATCAGCTCCGAGACACTTTCCCAACTGGACGCCAACTCCTGGGAGCTCTTCCACATCGACGAGGACTTCGCCGAGACCCGTGACATCGGTGCAGATCACCGCGACAAGCTCATAGAGATGGTGTCGCTGTGGTACGTCGAGGCAGGCAAGTACGGCGTGCTGCCGATCGACGGCAGCGCCCTCGCACGGATGATCGTGGAACGCCCGCAGATCACCAAGGAACGGACCAGCTACGCCTTCCGGCCCGGCACCCAGACGCTGCCGGCCTCCGTCGTGCCCCGGGTGCTCAACCGGCCGCACAGCATCACCGCCGTCGCGGAGATCCCCACGGGCGGCGCCGAAGGCGTACTGATGAGCCAAGGCTCGCTGGCAGGCGGTTGGAGCTTCTACATCAAGGACGGCAAGCTGACGTACGTCCACAACTACGTCTCGCGAGCCCTCTACACCGTGTCCACGACCGACCCGGTGCCCGCAGGCCGTCATGAGCTGCGCTTCGAATTCGAACCGACCGGCAAGCCCGACCTCGCCACCGGCAAGGGAGCACCGGGGCGTGCCCAGCTCTACATCGACCGCCGCCTCGTGGCAGAGGCCGATTTCCCGGTGACCACCCCCATCATGTTCAACCCCGGCGGCCTGACCTGCGGCGCCAACCCCGGCCAACCGGTTACTTCCGACTACCGGTCACCGTTCCGGTTCACCGGCACGCTCCACAGCGTGACCATCGACGTGTCGGGGGAGCTCATCACCGACGCGGACAGCGAGATGCGTATGCACATGGCTCGGCAGTGAACAGGGATCTTGGCCGCGTACGAACTCCGCTTCAGTGAAAGCCGAGCTGCTGCGGTCGCCGCGACGGCCGAGCAGCTCCTGGCTGGGCACATCACCCGGTCCAGGTGGCCACGACCGGCCGCGGAGCCCGCTCTGCCCGGCGCTTGCTTTCCCGTGACCCGATGCTCGCCGACGGGCGGCGCATGACGATCACCCGTTTCTGGCGTTTACGCGAACCCCCCGTCACCGCGATCCTGAGATGGAGGTGCCTCCGTCTGCCGTCGCAGATGTGAAGACGGTGCCCGCCGAGGGAGGTGAACCGCATGCCCCGTATCCGTCATCATGGGCCGACGTGCGCAAGCGGCGCGGACTCCCTGCGCGCACGCCTGCATCAGCGTCCCGGCGCGCGCCGCGCAGGCACTGCTAGCCCCCCGGCGATGGTCGTGGCGCAGCAGGATGGACGGCATCTGTGGCCTCCCGAGCCGGGTTCGGCAGGGATGCAGGCAGGCGGCTACCGTGCAAGGGTGGTAATTGGAGCCCGTCGAGGGTCTTGCTCCGCCCAGCGAGAGCCAATCCCGCTTCCTCTCGGAGGGAGGCGATCGCTAACGACGGTGAATTCGTCACGCGGAACTACCCGTGCGCGCTGAACCTGGCACGGTAGGACTGGTGGCTTGACCTCGTTCCGGGCACTCTGCCCATCGCTGCCACATTGTGCGGGCGCTGTGTGCTGGACCGGGCTTCTGCACTTGAGGTCTCTGAACCTGTCGGCTAAGGCGCTTGGCCTCGAGCGGGTGCTCACCGAGAGAACGGAAGCGCAGACATGACATCACCCGACACCGACGAACTGGGCCCGGTCGACTACCTCGTCGTCGAGTTCCCTCCGGCTACCTCGCACTTCACCGGTGAGATGGCCGCAGAGCTCGACAGGCTGGTCACCACGGGGATCATCCGGGTCCTGGACCTGGTCATCCTGACGAAGGGAGCAGACGGCGAGATCGACGCAATGGAGGTCGATGACCTCAAGAACGCCGGCGACCTGCGCGCCGCAGAGGCGCAGTTGGCCGGCCTACTCGCCGAAGAGGACGTCATCAACCTGGCCGCCGCCATGGAGCCCGGTACGACAGCCGGGGTGCTGGTCTGGGAGAACGTGTGGGCGGGGCCCTTCGCCGCCGCCGCACGCCGCTCGGGAGGCCAGCTCATCGCCAACGGACGTATACCGATACAGGCCATCCTGGCGTCGATCGAAGCCGAGGAAGGAGGAGAGTGACATGCCACTCGGACCCATGCGCAGAGGACGTCGTGGGGTCATCGGCCGCCCCGTTGCTCGCACAGCTGCTGTCGCGGGCACGGCAGCTGTAGTCGCCCACGGGGTCGAACGCCGCAGCGACCGGCGCGAGGACCACCGGGACGACCGTCAGGACCGTCGAGAGGACCGCCGGGACCGGCGCTGATCCGAGCTTCACTGCTGAGCCGCCGGCCAGGCAGGACCTGATCGACGATCTGTTCTACTACTGGTGCCACGTCGACGATGTCCCGGTCAGGGCTCTGGTTGTTCATGAGGCGTGTGCTAGCTGGACCGCTCCGGCGAACGAGTCTGGTCTTGCGACGAAATCATCCAGCTGACGCAGTGCCCATTTGGTGTTCATGCTCACTCCGCCAGCTGCCCTCAGTGCGAACCGTCGGACAGCGGTTTTCGCTAGTCAGGCTCGGTGTCACGGCACGCCGAGGCTGAAAGACGGAGGCCGCCGACTGGGACGTGGGTACCGATGGGTCATCCTGCCAACGCGCTAGCGGGGCAGCCGGGCTTTGAATCACGCACTCAACCAGGTCCTCACGCCATGACAAGCGTCACTGGATCTCGGCCCAGTAGTCCTCAAGCATTTCGCCTGGCCAAGTGGGCTCCCGCACCTCGCCGCGGGGGCCCATCTCCTTGAAGTAAGGGGCCAGGTCGAAAATTGGCGAGCCATCGATCGCATCCAGGTCCGCGACGTGGGCCGTCGACCTTGAGCATGCGGGGGAACGACTCGGCGAGCTGGTTCGGGCGGCGGTGGTTGCGATGGACGAAGGGCGGGACCTGGTGCAGGTGGTCGCGAAGCTCAAGCAGGTCATCTGTGTGAAGGCTGAGGGCAGCACACCACGTGAACGAGAGGCCCCGGACTGGTAGCAGTCCGGGGCTCGTTGGGGGCAGCGGGACCTGGTCGACCGAGCGCGCAGGAAGTGAGCTAGCGGACGTGCGTTTGGCCCAGATCCTGGTAGTAGCCGATACCCGATACCAATGACGCCGAACACCCGCTTGCGTATCTCCTCACCGTCGGGGCGCCACGTAGAGGTCCGGCGCGGCGGTTGTCCGGCCGCCGCCCGGCCGTTTTCTTCCGCCCGTGCGACGGACCGGGGGAATGGCCCGTTGGGCCGAGTAGAGCAGTGGGCTGGCGGGGCCGCGAGCCCGTTTCGAGACTTGGCTCTATGAATCACCGACAACGATTCCTCGGGTCGCGCGCCCGGTTGCTGGCAGCCCTTGTGGCGGGACTGCTCCTGCTGGCGGGTGCACCGAGCGCGTTCCCGCTCTCCCGGGACGGCGCGAGCGTCGCCGCCGCCGGGTGCGTCTCCACACCGGTCGCGTACCGGGCCGCGTGGGAGGCGCGCGAGGTCCGGTGCGTGGCGCCGTCCCTCTTCGGGACCGCGTACACCCGGGGCCAGACCTCCCTCTACCCGAGCGGCTTCCGCTATGCCTGGGCCGGCTCCAGCACCAACCTGGAGCAGTACCTGATGCTGCGCGCGCGGTACGGCGACCAGCCGGCCAAGGTCGGCATCGGGGTCCTGTCCTACGTCGGCTTCCCGGGACTGGACGACTGGTCGACGCCGACCGATCTGGAGGTCTACACGCTGCCGTCCGGTGTCCGTGCGCAGGTGCCGGCCTTCGAGACCTGGTTCCGGCTGCTCGACGAGGAGTTCGGTACGACGGGGGCGTACCCGCTCGAGGCTCAGCGCGACCTGGTCGTCGCGTACTCACAGCTGGACCGGGGCGAGGACGTCGTCGGGGCGTTCGAGGAGGTCACCGGCTGCCGCCGCGACGCACTGCTCGCGGGTGAGGCTCCCTCGGCGGAGATCGGCTGCGACCGCTCCTTCCTCGGCGCGCTGGCGGCTGCCGGCCCGTCCCCGTACGACGGCGGTGACTCCCGGACGTGCTTCGCGAACTTCCAGACGCGTTACCGGGGCCACCGGGACGCCTCGGCGTTGCGGGGCGCGCTGTTCCAGTGCCAGGACGCCGGGTTCCTCAACACCGGTGTGGGGCTGGGGTACAACACGTACGCCAATCCGTTCGTGTGTCGGCCCGCCGACCGGCAGAGCGTGCGGGAGCGGTACACCGGCCGCGAGTTCATCCTGCCGAGCGCCCCCTTCACCGCCTTGCCGAGCCATGTCACCATCCCGCTGGACCTGGGGACACCGGGCCGGCGCGGCTTTCTGCACGCGGGTTACTGCTAGGGCATTCCCTTTGGGCGGGGCCTAGCAGCGAGTCGCGCAGCACCCGGCGACCGCCGCGAAGCGGCCGACGAAGGCCGCGGCGCGCAGGCTGATCAGAGCCCTGGGTGATCAGTTCGGGTGGCGGACTCGCTGATCCGCTGTGCGAGCGGGCGAAACGGTGGGCGCGCTCACTCTCCGAACGCGGCCGCGGTGACTTCCCGTTCCAGTTCCGCGCGGTGGAACTCGTAGGTCCCGATGTCGGAGACCTTGATCAGCAGGCAGAAGCGCTCCACCGACGACAGTTGTCCGGCCACTCGCGCGTACTCGCGCCGCAGGAAGTGGATCGCGGCCAGGTTTGCCACGGGCGTCTGCCCGGCCACCAGGAACACCGGGCAAGTGGACTCCACGGGCGTGAACTTCGCCACGAGAGCGTGCTCCTGGTTGCCTTTGTCCAAGAGGAACTTCTCCCCACCGACCTCGATGGCCACCGAGTCCGCACGGGTGGCGTCGTAGGGATGCATGACGACGCCGGGCATGTGGGCGGCAAGGTGGCCGCCGGTGCGGATGTTGGCGCCCCCGGTGGGTCCGCCGACACAGAATTCGGTGCGATCTCCGTTGCCGCCACGGAAGTCGCCGGACTCCAGCGAGACGTTGCAGTCCAACTCAGCGGCAAGCATGGCCAGTTCCAGCATCGCCCGTACATCCCGATGATGCGCGGTGCCGGGCGCGTTGTGCTTGTTGCCCAGCACCATCAGGCAGGTCTGCCCGGGCCGGACGCCGAAGAATGCCGCCCTCTTGTTCACCGCCCGAGCGCGCTTGGCCCGCTCCCTCAACCAGACGAACCCACCGCCGAGCAAGCTCGTCACGAGCCCGATCGCGATGTTCGCGAGCACCGACTGAATCACGTCCCCCTCTCCCCGGCCGGCATCGTTTCACGCGCGGGCGAACACGTCGAGTGATGGGGAGTACCAGGCCGCACCGGAAGAGCACCAGAGAAAGCGTCCGCCTGATGGCCGGTCAAGAGGGTTGGGGCAAGCGGCCGATGAGCAAGTGGGCGGACCGAAGAGACGCGGGAGACGCGATGTGGCATGACCTGATGAGTGTGGGCATCTCGTACGGCGAGAAGGCGGTGCGCACCGTGCTGGTCTATCTGGTGATCCTGGTGCTGCTGCGGTGGGGCGGGAGACGGGAGCTCGCTCAGCTGAACACCTTTGACCTGGTGGTCATGCTGCTGCTGGCCAACGTGGTGCAGAACGCCATCATCGGACCCGACAATTCCGTGGCCGGAGCCGCCTTCGGCGCTGCCGTGCTGCTCGCGGTGAACGCACTCGTGGTCCGGGCTGCCTCGCTGTCCAGCCGACTCGGCCGCCTGCTCGAGGGAACGCCTGTCATTCTCGCGCGCGACGGGCAGTGGCTGCCCTCCGAGGTGAAGCGCAGCGGACTGAACCGCGCGGACTTGGATGTCGCGGTCAAACGGCAGGGCGGCGACGATGTCTCCGAGACCACCTCGGTCAGCCTGGAGCCGAGCGGTTCGCTGCTGGTCAGCCTGCGCGAGGGCGACCAGGCGGCCGACAAGGACGACGTCGCCGCTCTGCGAGCCGAGATCGCCGCGTTGCGGCAGCAGCTCACACAGCCCGGGCCCGGATCCGGTTCCGGCGCGGGGCCACGCTGACCTGCCCCTCTTCCGCCCCGCCTCTGGAGGTCCGCAGGCAGGATCGGGCCAGGCTGCGGGGACTCGGCGCGAAAATGTCCGCCAACCGGTTGACCTCCGAGGCGGGCCGAGGAACTGCCGCCGGGGGCGCTGGGACGATGCGCCCCATGACATCCAAAGCGGGCACGGGGAGTTCGACCAAGGCAGGACTCGTCCTGCTGACTCTCGCGGCCGGGCAGTTCCTGATGGCGCTCGACAGCTCCGTCATGAACGTCTCGATCGCGACGGTGGCTGACGACGTCGGCACAACGGTGACCGGGATCCAGGGTGCGATCACGGCCTACACCCTCGTGATGGCGATGTTCATGATCCCTGGCGGCAAGGTCGGCGTGATCATCGGCCGCAAGCGCGCGTTCATGATCGGCTGCTGCATCTACGGCTGCGGATCCCTGACGACGGCGCTCGCCCCGAACCTGCCGGTTCTCCTGCTCGGCTGGTCGTTCCTCGAAGGCGTCGGGGCGGCGCTCATCCTGCCCGCCATCGTGGCGCTCGTCGCCGGCAACTTCGCCGCGGAACGCCGCCCCGCCGCCTACGGACTCGTCGCGGCCGCAGGAGCCGTGGCGATCGCGGTCGGGCCGATCATCGGGGGTATCGCAACGACGTACTTCTCCTGGCGCTGGGTCTTCGCAGGTGAGGTCGTGATCGTGCTCGGCATCCTGCTGCTCGCCCGCCGCGTCACCGACGCCCCGACCGGCGGGCGCCACCCCCTCGATCTCGTCGGCGCCGCGCTCTCCGCCCTCGGGCTCGGGATCTTCGTCTACGGCGTACTCCGCTCGGACGAATGGGGCTGGTTCAGGCCGAAGCCCGACGCACCCTCCTGGCTGGGTATTTCTCTGGTCGTGTGGCTGATGCTGGCGGGTCTGTTCCTGATCTGGCTCTTCCTGCACTGGGAGGCCCGCATGGTGGAGCAGCGCAAGGAACCCCTCGTGGATCCGGCGCTCCTGCGGAACAGGCAGCTCACCGGCGGCCTGACCATGTTCTTCTTCCAGTACCTCGTGCAGATGGGCGTGTTCTTCGTCGTACCGCTCTACCTCTCGGTCGCGCTCGGCCTGTCCGCGCTCCAGACCGGGGCACGCATCCTGCCGCTCTCGCTGACACTGCTCGCCGCCGCGATCCTGATCCCGCGTCTCCTTCCGAACGTCTCACCGCGGCGCGTGGTCCGGCTCGGGGTCCTTGCGTTGTTCGCGGGTGCGGTGGTCCTGATCGCCGCGCTCGACGCGGACGCCGGTGCGGAAATCGTCACCATCCCCCTCCTGTTGATCGGGCTCGGTATGGGCGCGCTGGCGTCCCAGCTCGGGTCGGTCACGGTGTCCGCAGTGCCCGACAAGCAGAGCGCGGAGGTCGGCGGTATCCAGAACGCCGTCACCAACCTCGGCGCCTCGATCGGTACGGCACTCGCCGGGTCGATCCTGATCGCCGCGCTGACGGCTTCGTTCCTGACCAGCGTCGAGCAGAACGAGGCGATCCCGGCCGACGTCAAGAGCCGGGCGACCGTCGAACTTGAAAGCGGTGTGCCCTTCCTGTCTGACGCCCAGCTCAAGGACGCCCTCGACGAGGCGGGCACGAGCGAGGAAGTCACCCAGGCCGCGCTCGACGCGAATGAGGCGGCGAGGCTCGACGGCCTGCGCGCCGCACTCGCGATCCTCGCTCTGGCCAGTCTGCTCGCGCTGTTCTTCACCCAGCGGATCCCGACCACCCAGCCCGGCTCCACGGAACCGTAGAGCCAGGGTGCGATCCGGAGGGCGGCGCCGACCGGGCCGACTTCTGGGTCAGGTGGCGGTCTGGGCCGGTGAGACGGGTGCGGGCTGGTTCGGGTCTCGCGTCTCGGGTCTCGCGCCAGTCGTCGTCGCGCGCGGGACCTACTCTGCGCCTGCCGCCGCCTGTGATGGTGCTGTCCGTGTCGGTGCGGTCGGCCACTTGAACTCGATCTCCAGCTCGATCTCCCCGTTGCCGACCTCGACCTCTATCTCGCTGCGAAGCTCGTCGGGGACCCGCAGGCTCAGCCGCCCGGGGCCGAGTTCCAGATCGGCATCGCCACCGTGCCTCAGTGCGGCCGCGAGCGCGGTGAGCTGATCAGCCGCCTCGAGGCGGGACAGCGAGCGCTTCTGCTCAAACTTGAGGTCCTTCATGGATGTCTCCGATCCGGCAGAAACAGCAGATATCGCCAATTCTGAGGCCATGCGACGAATCGGACATCCTCAAGGCCGGGTGGAAGCCTCGATCCGGTAGAGGAGACTGCGCTGTCCTCCACCGTCGAGCCGTGTGCCCGCTCGTACGCCACCGATCTTCTCCACAGCACGCTGGGAACGCATGTTGCCGGGCGCGACGAGGAAGATGACGCTGCCGACGAACCGGAATGCATGGTTCAGCATGAGCTCTTTCAGCTCACGGTTGTAGACGCCGCCCCAGTGTGACCGGGCCAGGAACGACCAGCCGATTTCGACCTCGTCGCGCTCCTCGTCGTATCCGTGGTAGCGCGAGGAACCGATGAGACGGCCGTCTTCGTTGTCGACGACAGCCAACGCCCCTCCGGAATCCAGGGCGTCGCGAAAGAAGCCGCTGAACGCCGATTCCTGGTATCGCTCCGGGTCGGGATGCTGCTCCCAGACGAGCGGGTCCGCCGCGACGGCATAGAGGTCTGCGTGGTCTTCCGCGCGGAGCGGCCTGAGTTCGACCAATTCGCCCTTGAGGCAAGGCTGAACGTCAAACGGCATCGAGGAACTCCGTGGACTCAATCGCGCGGGCGTGACCCCCGCCAAGTGTCATCCGTGCAGGTCAGCAGGCTGCTGTCAGAGTGGAACGGTACGCTCGTTCCATGGATCAGCACCACCTTTCCCACCTTGCGCGCCTGCGCCGGGCGCGGGATCTGGTCGACCGGGAGTACGCGCGTCCGCTCGACGTGCCGACCATGGCCCGCCACGCGCTGATGTCGCCGGGGCACTTCTCCCGGGCGTTTCGGGCGGCTTACGGCGAGACGCCGTACAGCTACCTGATGACCAGGCGCGTCGAGCGGGCGATGGCGCTGCTGCGCGGGGGCATGAGTGTGACCGAGGCGTGTATGGCGGTCGGTTTCACCTCCCTCGGCTCGTTCAGCTCGCGCTTCACCGAGCTCGTGGGGGTGACGCCGAGCGCGTACCGGTCCCGGGAGCACCGCGCCGTGACGGCGATGCCGGCGTGTGTGGCAAAGATGCGCACCCGGCCGACCAGGGAGCAACCGAGCGCGATCGCAGAAGCGGCCCGCGCAGCTGGGGCCGGAGGGGACCTAGCCTTGGTTCCATGACCATTTCCCTCCAGTACTGCCATGTCACCGTCAACGACCCGGACGAGTCGCTCGCCTTCTACCGCGACGCGCTCGGCCTCGAGGTGCGCAATGACGTCGCCTCGGGCGGGTTCCACTGGATCACCCTCGGCAGCGCGTCCCAGCCGGACCTGGAGATCGTGCTCTCCGAGCCGCACGCCGGCCGATCCCAGGCCGACGGCGACGCTCTGCAGGAGCTGCTGACCAAGGGAGTCCTGCCTATGATCGTGTTCCGCGCCGACGATCTCGACGCGACCTTCGAGAAGGTGCGGGCCTCCGGTGCCGAGGTGCTGCAGGAGCCCGTCGACCAGCCTTGGGGCCCGCGCGACTGCGCGTTCCGGGACCCCTCGGGCAACATGGTGCGCATCTCGCAGGCGCCCAAAGCGTAGGCGCCGCCGGCCATCGGCTTCCGCGCTGCCGGCCCCGGGGCAGGGCGACCCCGGGATCAACTGCCGCCGCCCACGCGCGAGGCGTTCGGCCCTCCGCGGCGGCGCGCGCCGGAACTCCCTGACGCAGGGGCAACGCGGCGGCATCCCCGCACCCCCTGGTCCGCTCGACATGTGCGCGTCGCGTCCCTGCCACACGCTGTAAGCATGACCAGCGATGCTGAAGAGGAGTTCCACCCCACCCCCGTCGTCGTGCTCGGCGTAGTGCCGAGCGACCCGCCGTACCGCCTGGTGGAGATCAACGGGGAGGTGGCCGGGCCCGCCTACACCATGCTGGATGTGATCAGGCTGGCGCACCGGGCGGGGCTGACCCATATCGACGTCGACGATCCCGCGGTCGTGCGATGGGTCGGCGGCGGCAAGTACAAGTGGGCCCCCTGAGCGGGCCAACGGTCCCGGACTCCTGCATCTGGCGGGTGAGCCGGGCGGCAGGATCAGCGGGCCGTGGGGTGTGTCAGTTCGAGCCCGGACTGGTGATGCGCTCGATGCGCGGCTCGGCGAGCCTCGCGTAGTCCGCACCGGAGATGGCCAGCGAGCGGTCAAGGCGGGCGGCGTTGAAGTAGAGGCACGGCCGCGCAATGACGTCCGGGTCTGCGACGAGTTCAAGTTCAGGGTCGAAGCTGAAGGGCAGGACGGTGCCGGGGACGGCATGGGCCAGTCGCTCTGCAGTGGCTGCGTCGCAGAATCCGGCGTAGCGGGCGGCGAAGAGCGTGCGGATGGCGTTGAGGTCCACACGCCGGTGCCCGGGGACGACCGCCAGCACATAGCGAGTGACTCGCCGGTCGATCTTGACGATCAGGATGAGGCATTTGGCTGCTTCCGACACTGGGTGTCCGCGCAGTGCGCTGACACTCTCGGTCGTGCCTTCCGGTTCATGGTCAATGAGTTTGTACGCGGTTGCGGTGTTGTCGAGCAGGCTGATCAGACGCTCGTAGGTGCTGTTGTCCGGCATGGGGTCTCCTCGTTGCTGGTGGTGCGGTGGGCGCGTTCGATGTTCTGCCCCCAGTACGTTCCGGTGACCATGAGCGCCGCCCCGAGGCAGGCAAGGGCGGTGAACTCTTCGCCGCCGAGGCCGATGCCGACCGCGACCGCCCAGACCGGTTCAGTGCCCAGCAGCAGACTGGCCCGGCTGGCGGAGCTGTTCTGCACCGCCCACGTCTGGGCGAGGAAGGCGAACACGCTGCAGAACAGGGCGAGATAGACGAGCCGGCCCCAGCCCGCGGCATCGACCTGAGTGAGCGCCGACATGCCGCTCGCGGCCGGCATGACGAACAGCGCCGAGCCGACAACCGTCTGGACGGCCGTGAGCTGCAACGGCCGCACAACGCGGCCCTTCGTGAGTCGCCCCACGAGCACGACGTGCGCTGCGCGAACCACCGCGGCGGCGAGCATCAGCAGGTCACCGATCCGGGGAGTGTGGAAGCCGCTGCCGGACATGAGCAGTGCGACGGCCAGCAGGCACACGCCCGTGGCGGCGAAGAAGCGCGGGGGCAGCCGACCGGTGCCTGCCGTGCGGTCCAGCAGTGGGGTCAGCACGATGGTGAGGCTGATGATCAGGCCGGCGTTCGCCGCGCTGGTGTGCGCGACGCCATAGGTCTCAAGAAGCAGGACAGCAGCCTGTGTTATCCCCAGCAGTGCCCCGACACGAACCTCATCGCGCGTGTAGCGCCCCTTCCGGCTGCGGGCCGCGACGAGGGCGAGGCAGGCGATCGCGGAGATCGCGTACCGCACGAACAGCACCATCAGGACCGGCAGGGCATAGGTGGCCGTCTTCGCGGCCAGGTAGCTGGAGCCCCAGACGATGGCGACAAGGAGAAGCACTGCGTCAGTGCGGCGGGTGTGGAACACCCCTCTACGCTGTATTGCTTCCACTCTGAAGCCAAGAACGAGGTTCTTCAGGAATCCTGAAGCATCACTACATTGAGAGGATGAATGAACGGCAGTTGCAGATTCTGCGGGAGCTCGGAGAGCTGGGAAGCGTCACCGCGACCGCCGAGGCGCTGTTGATGACTCCCTCGGCAGTCTCCCAACAGCTACGGCTGCTGCAGCGCTCGATCCCGGTCCCACTCACCGAACGTGACGGACGGCGGTTGGTGCTCACCGATGCCGGACAAGCCCTGGCCGGTGCGGCGATCGAGGTGGAGACCGCACTGGCCAGGGCACGGCACACCATCGAGGAATTCGTCGACCAGCCGGACGCAGATGTGTCGGTAGCGGCTTTCCACAGCGCGGCCGCCGCATTCTTCCCACTGCTGCTGCTTGGCCAGGACGGCCCTGGACGCCCGCAGCTCTCGCTCGCCGACGAGGACGTCGCGCAAGACCATTTCCCGCGACTGACCCGCGACTACGACCTCGTACTCGCCCACCGTCTCGACCATGCGCCACCGTGGCCGGCCACGGTCACCGCCGGCACGCTGCTGCGTGAACCGCTCGACATCGCCCTGCCGGCCGGCCACCCCCTGGCCGCCAAACGACGCCTCACGCCGCGAGACGTCGCGGATCAACCCTGGATCACCGTTCACGACGGCTTCCCGCTGATGGCCACCATCGACGCCATCTCCACTGCCGCGAACCGACGGCTCAACATCGTCCATCGCATCAACGAATTCGCGGTGGTCGCCGAAGTCGTGGCCGCCGGAGGCGGCCTGGCGCTGATGCCACGCTGGACTACACGTCCGCACCCCGCACTGATCCTCAGACCTCTCAGCGGCGTGCACACCCGACGCCACATCGATGTGCTCCACCGCCCCGAACGTGCCGCACGGCGAGCGGTACGGCTGGTGCTCACCGAACTGCACCGTGCAGCCGAAACGATCCAGAGCCGAGACGTCAGCGCGGGTTCCGACGTGAATGAGACACCCGCTGAGGAAGCCTGAACCGGCGCGGTGTGCGCCATGACTGCAGCCCGGAGCGCGCTGACATTGTGTCGATGGACCGGGACATCGGTTCTGCGGACACGGCGGTGGGAATTATCGCGCTCTGCTGAGCACCGTCGAGGGTCCGGAGCCCACCTGTCCAGGCCTCGGAGACAGTACGGATGGGCCTACAGCTCGCGGTGGACCTTGGAGTTGGAGGCCTGGGCGCGGGGGCGGACCACCAGGAGGTCGATGTTGACGTGCGAGGGGCGGGTGACCGCCCAGGTGATGGTGTCCGCCACGTCGTCGGCGGTGAGCGGCTGGGCCACGCCCGCGTAGACCTTGGCTGCCCTCTCCTCGTCGCCGCGGAAGCGGGTCGTGGCGAACTCCTCGGTCTTGACCATGCCGGGCGCGATCTCGATCACCCGGACCGGGGTGCCGACGATCTCCAGGCGGAGGGTCTCGGCGAGGACGTGGGCGCCGTGCTTGGCGGCGACATAGCCGCCGCCGCCCTCGTAGGTCGCGAGGCCCGCGGTGGAGGAGAGGATCACCACGGTGCCGTCGCCGCCGGCGGTGAGGGCCGGGAGCAGCGCCTGGGTGGTGTTGAGGGCGCCGATGACGTTGACCTCGAACATCTGGCGCCAGTCGGCGGGGTCCCCGGTGGCGACGGGGTCCGCGCCGAGTGCGCCGCCCGCGTTGTTGACGAGGACGTCGCAGCGGTCGAGAGACGAGGCGAACTCGTCGACGGCCGGGCGGTCGGTGACATCGAGGGCGTACGCGGTGGCACCGTGGCCCGCGGCGGCGAGCTCGGTGGCGAGCCCTTCGATACGGTCCTTGCGGCGGGCGGTGAGGACGACGTGGTACCCGGCGGCGGCGAGCCCGCGTGCGGTGGCGGCGCCGATGCCGCTGCTGGCTCCGGTGATGACGGCGACGGGGGTCCCGGCGGGGGTCATGTCCTACTCCTCGCGCATGTGATCGATACGGGCCCAGGATAGGCGGCGGGTCTCGCGGGCGACGGCCCGGCGTCAGCGGCTCCGTGGTGCGTACATGATCAATGCCATGCCCGCCAGGCAGACCAGCGCCCCGATCACGTCCCAGCGGTCCGGGCGGTAGCCGTCGGCGACCATGCCCCAGGCGAGGGAGCCCGCGACGAAGACTCCGCCGTACGCGGCGAGGATCCGCCCGAACTCGCCCTCCGGCTGGAGCGTCGCGACAAAGCCGTACGCACCGAGGGCGATGACGCCCGCGCCGATCCAGATCCAGCCTCGGTGCTCCCTGAGTCCCTGCCAGACGAGCCAGGCTCCACCGATCTCGAAGACGGCGGCGACGAGGAAGAGGGCTGCGGAACGGACGACGAGCATGGGGGCAGCCTGCCACGCGAGGCGCCCGCCACCGGGGACCGGTACGTCTTCTGACGGGCTGACAGGTCGCCTGTGCCACGCATCCGGCCGCCGAATCAGCGGCCCTGTGCCCAGGCGATATAGCCGTCGGGGCGGATCAGCAGCGCACCGCGGCGGTCCGATGCCCAGGTCGCGCGTATGACGCTGCCGGGGGCGGCCGGTGCCGCGGGGGTCTCGCCCTTCGGGGCCACCAGAACGAACCGGCCCTCTCGCAGCAGTTCGTAGAGCCTGCCCTGGGTGAGCTCCAGGTCGGGCGCGCGCCTGCCAGTGAGGCGGTGGGCGCCGCGAGGCGCGGCGTAAGAGATGCCGATGCCGGAGATCATGCCCATCGCCCGGGCGGACGCGGGCCGCACCGCGTTCAGGAAGCGGGACGCGAGCGAGCGGGCGGCGCGCTGGAGCGGGGTGTGGGCCATGGCGAGCCGGACGATCGTGCCGCTGCTGCGCAGCACCATCGCACCGACGGGGTGCCGCTCCGACTCGTAGCTGTCGAGCAGGGTTTCGGGGTCGGGGGCCTTGCCCCGGACGACGGAAGCGAGCTTCCAGGAGAGGTTCGCGGCGTCCTGCAAGCCGGTGTTCATGCCTTGGCCGCCGGCGGGGGAGTGGACGTGCGCCGCGTCGCCCGCCAGGAAGACACGGCTGCTCCGGTAGGACGGAGCCTGGCGCTCGTCGCTGTGGAAGCGGGAGATCCAGCGAGCGTCATGCATGCCATGGTCGGTGCCGAGGGCTTGGCGGGCGATCTCGCGGACCTCGTCCAGCTCGACGGGCTCGCTGTCGGGGACCTGACGCTTGCGGTTCCAGCCCATGACGCGGTACCAGCCGTCGCCGAAGGGGGCGATGAACGCGAAGGCGTCGCCCGTGCCGTTGACGGTGAGGAGGCTCTCGGGCTCCTCCATGAGCCGGACGTCCGCGAGGACGATCGAGCGGATCGCCGAGACACCGGGGAACGGCAGGTCGAGAGCCGTGCGCACGGCGCTGCGCACCCCGTCCGTGCCGACCAGATAGCGGGCCCGCAGCGTGCTCCGGGTCCCGTCGGTGGCCCGCACCTCTGCGGTGACCTCGCCGGAGTCGCCGGAGGTGTCGGAGGTGTCGGACTGGCTCAGGCCGAGCAGCTCCGTGCAGTATCGGAAGGTCACGCCCGCGGCGATTGCCCGGCGCTCCAGCAGACGCTCCACCTCGTACTGCGGGGTGATGAGCAGGAACGGGAAACGGGAGTGGAGCCGGGACAGGTCGAGGGAGAGCCGGCTGAAGAGCCGCAGGCCGGTGATGGACGTGCCTGTCTTCACCAGCTCGTCCGCCAGGCCCCGGGCATCCAGCAGCTCCAGCGTGCGGGCGTGCACGCCGAAGGCGCGCGTCATGTTGCTGGTCTCGTGCGGGCGGCGCTCGATGACGGTGACCCGGACACCCGCGGCGGCGAGGTCGCCCGCGAGCAGCATGCCGGTGGGGCCCGCGCCCACGACGAGGACGTCGGTGCCGTCCCCGCGGGTCGTGCCGGTTGTGCGGGTGGTGACTTCGGTTCCGGGCTTGCCGGTCATGGCTGCCTCCTCAGGATGCCAACGCTTGTTGGTCAACGCTTGTTGGCAAATGTAGAGCGGCCCGGCCTGGCATGTCAACACCTGTTGGCCTACAGTTGTTGGCATGACGACGGAAGCCCCCGGCGGTCCCCGCCGCTCCGATGCCACCAGGGCCGCGATCCTCGAAGCCGCGCGCGAGCGCTTCGCGGCCGACGGGTACGAGCGCGCCACCATCCGGGCCATCGCCCGCGACGCGGGCATCGACCCGTCGATGGTCATGCGCTACTACGGCAACAAGGAGGGGCTGTTCGCCGCGGCCTCCGAATTCGATCTGCGCCTGCCCGCGCTGGGAGCCGTGCCCGGCAAGCACATGGGTGCGGTCCTCGTGTCCCACTTCCTCGACCGGTGGGAGCAGGACGAGGTGCTGACCGCGCTGCTGCGGGCCAGCGTCACCAATGCGGCCGCCGCCGAGCGGGCGCAGGAGATCTTCAAGGGGCAGCTCGGGCCGGTCGCCACCGCGGTCTGCCCCGATCCGGCCGAGGCTCCCCGCCGTGCCGCGCTCGTCGCCTCGCAGATCCTCGGGATGGCGCTCGTGCGCTACGTGCTGCGCTTCCCCCCGGCCGTCGACATGTCCCGGGAGGAGGTGATCGCCTGGCTGGCGCCGACGGTTCAGCGGTATCTGACGGCGGAGGCGCTGTAGGGGTGCCGTGGCCGGTGGCGTCGCGGGGGAGTGTGCGTTTGGTTCGTACAATCTCTGCATGACGCAGAAGAGTGCGGCCGGTCGGGGCAGGCTGATGGACGAGCTGTCCACCGCCTCGCGGCGCTACATGGCCTCGTACGCCCTGTTCAACCAGGCCCTCGCCGATCATCTGCGGCTGCATCCCACCGACTTGCAGTGCCTCAACCTGCTGGCGCTCGAGCCCGGCCCGGTGACCACCGGACGCGTCGCCGAGCTGACCGGGCTGACCACCGGGTCCGCGACGCGGCTCGTCGACCGGCTGGAGCGGGCCGGCTATGTCCGGCGCGAGCGCGACGTCGAGGACCGGCGGCGGGTGCTGGTGACGCTGGTGCCCGAGCGCATGGCGGAGTTCGGCGAGGTGTGGCAGAAGCTGAACGGCTCGTGGTTCGCCATGTTCGACGCGTACAGCGATGAGGAGATCGCGCTCCTCACCGCGCATATGAGGCGGACGGTCGAGCTCAGTGCGGCGCAGGTGGAGCGGTTGCGGGGCGGCGAGCTCTGACGCGGGCCGCGTGTCCTCAAACGCCGGACGGGCTGAATGTGCGGCCGCCCCGACTGAGCGCCGTACGGGCTGAAATTACGCCGCGGCGTCGCCGAATTCCCTCAGT
Source organism: Streptomyces sp. NBC_00885 (assembly GCF_045207475.1). Lineage (NCBI taxonomy): Bacteria > Bacillati > Actinomycetota > Actinomycetes > Kitasatosporales > Streptomycetaceae > Streptomyces > Streptomyces sp. NBC_00885. The sequence goes on along the minus strand of NZ_CP108796.1, from coordinate 3,510,730 downwards.
GCCTCTTCGACGATCTCCTCCAGGCGGGCATGGTGCGCGCCCCGCCAGTACACACGCTCGCAGGCCGTGCACTGCGCGAACACGTCGTACGTCCGCTGGGTGCCCTGCTGCAACTGGTCCTGGACCGAGTCCTTGTCCGCATCCGTCAGCCGCCCGTTGCACGCCGTGCAGCGGGTCCAGGGTGCGAGCCTCGGCGCGAACCGCTCCAGTACGTCCCGCAGTTGGTCGTCCGGGCGGTCGCTGTAGATGTACGCCCCCGCCCAGATCTCCCGCCGCCTCAGCAGTCCGCGGTCGCGGGAGAGCAGGACCCGCTGCTCCTTCGCCGAGAGGGCGGCCAGTGCCGGGTCGCCGATGTCCTCGTTCTCGTACGCGGCGTCGAGGCCGAGCAGCCGCAGCCGTCGCGCCAGCGTGCCGAGGTGGACGTCGAGCAGGAAACGCAGCGGGGCTCCGGGGACCGCTTGAGGCCGTTCGACGCCGAACACCTCGACGCTCTCGCCGGTGCGCGGGATGTGGGAGACGGGCACCTCGCGGCCGTCCACGAGCACCCGGCCCGCCTCGGTGAGCGGGACACCGAGCGACTCGATGACATGGCCGAGGGTCGACGATCCGTCGGTGACCAGGGCCGTACGTCCCTGGCGGCGCTCCGAAGGGACGAAGAGGCGCAGCTCAGGGGCGACGCTTAGATGGATTTCCGGTCCGTTCACGCCGCCAGCATGTCATCGGGCGGCCCGCGTCAGCCAGGCCGTTTTGAAGGCATCGGCGTTCTCCGCCGCCCACGCGGCGAAACTGCGGGCCGGGTGGCCGGTCAGTTCCTCGACGGCGTGGGTCAGCGGCGTGGGTGAGCCGTCGGTCGAGGCCCAGTAGTCGAGCAGTCCGTCGGCGAAGGCGCCCGGCATGTATCCGGCCATGGCCGCCTTCCACGCCTCGCGGGTCACCGTGGTGTAGGGGAAGGGGCTGCCGACCGCGCGTTCCAGGATGGCGAGTTGTTCGGTGAAGGTGAGCGATTCGGGGCCGGTCAGGTGGTACGTCCTGCCGCGCAGCTCCGGCCGGGTGAACAGCGCGAACGCCGCCTCGGCGATGTCGCGTTCGTGGATGGGATCGCCGTAACTGCCGGGGTACGGCAGGTCGATCGAGCCGGCGGACTCCAGCGCCCAGCGCCACTGGAACGCGTTGGCCGCGAAGGCGCCCGGCTGAAGGACGCTCGTCTCGACGGGCGAGGCGGCAAGCGCCTGCTCGACGGCGAGATGCGACGCGGCGATCGGGTTGTCGGCAGCGTCCGGATCGAGAACGGAGCTGGAGGAGAGAAGCACGATGTGTTCGACGCCCGCCGCCGCGGCCTCGTCGAGGAAGGCGCCGGTCTGCGACGGCTCCGCGTACAGAAAGACGGAGGTCACGGAGTCGAGGGCGGCCGGGAAGGTCACGGGGTCGTCGAGCGCGCACTGCACGGCTTCGACGCCCGTCGGGAGGCGAAGCTCGTCCGGGGCGGCGGAGGCGGCGCGGACGTCGGCTCCGGCCTGGTGGAGGAGCGCGATGAGGGCGGAGCCGACTTTGCCGCGGCTTCCGGTGACGAGGACGGTCATGGGTGAGGTTCCTTAAGGGAGTTGCGCATCATTCGGCGCCGCGCAGAATCTGCGTGGCGCAGATAAATATCCGCGAAAGTGCCCCTCTCGTCAAGCAGACCCGCATCAGCCGCGCATCAGGCGTGCCTCACCTCGTGGGGGAAGTCCCCCACAGGTCCAGTCGCCAGTCGTTGGACACAGCCACATGGCCCGGCGGGTACTCGAATTCGCACTCGCCCAGCAGCTCGAAGCCCACTTTCCTGCACACCGCGTTCGACGGGCCGTTGTCAGGGGGCGGGAAAGCGTGCAGATAGCGGTGCTTGTGCTCGGCGCGTGCCGCCTCGACCACCGCGCGCGTGCCCGATGTCGCGATGCCGCGCCCCTGGAAGCCGAGCAGGACGCCCCACCCCGTCTCGTACACCTCCTCGCCCTGCCAGGTCCTCTCCCAGAAGCCGACCGAGCCCACCGACTCCCCGGTCTCCTCCAGGACGATGCGGTACATCCGGCCTCTGCCCGTACGGTCAAAGCTCACCTCCACATAGCGCGCGTGCCGCTTGACCAGCTGCTCTTCCGTCTCCGGGCCTCCCAGGTGTGCCATCAACTCCGGTGCGTTCGCAGCCCGGAGAAGGTCGAAGTCGTCCTCGGACCATGGCTCGATCCGTACCGCCGATGCTTTGATCTCCATGTCACGCACTGTAAGACGGGGGTCTGACAACCGGGGGTCCTGAGGATGAGCTTCACCGGTGTGTGGGCGATCGGTGCCGTCCCCGATGCCGAAGTCGCCGCCCTTCCCGGGCGTTTCGCGCACCTGGAGGGGGAGTGGACCACGCCCCCGGGCTACGCCGAGGATCTGGCGTGGTGGCTCGGCGGCGGTGACCGCGAACCGTACTTCACGCCCGATCCCACCCCCGCAGCCCTCCGCTTCGCGGCCTTCGCGCGCAGTGGCGGACCCAGCGCGCCGGCCGTCGCCGCGATGAAGGAGGCGGGCATGGACCTGTTGCGGGACGCGGAAGGGGCGGCCGCCTTCGCGGCCACGGCGCGCAAGAGCGATCCGGCCGTCGCCCTCTGTTACGGCCTGGGGGCCAAGGCCGTAGCCGGCCTCCCCGGCTGGTTCGGCGACTTTCTGCTGACCGCCGCCGAGGTGCGGGCCGTCCTGCCGCACGCCGAGTCCGTGCTCGCCGTAACCGGGCCCCGCCGAGCCGAGATCATCGGCCGTGTCGACGCCTGGATGTCGGCCATGAGCGACGAGCCCGGCTTCGACGCGCGCATGCTGCTGGACGGGCCGCTGCGGGTGCTGCGGTACGCGGCCGCACATGGCACGGGCGCGGTCGGCGTCACCCAGAGTTACTGATAGCTCGGCCGGACAGGACCTAAGGGGTCTGGCGCGCGTAGGCGGTCGGCGGTACGCCCACCGTCGCCGTGAAATCCCGTACGAGATGGGCCTGGTCGCTGTATCCGAGCTCGGCGGCCAGCGCCGCCCAGTCCAGCGCGTCGGCATCCGAGGCCCCGCCGCCACCTTCGGCCGCGGCGTCCTCCGCCGCCTCGGCCCGCTCCAGCGCCTCATGGATGCGGTAGCGCAGGATGACCCACTTGGGGCCCACACCGACGTACGCCGCGAAGAGCCGCTGCAGCGAACGCGCCGACACCCCTTCCGCCTCCGCCAGCTCGGCGACCCGCCGGATCGTACGGTCCCTGCGCACCAGATCGACCAGCTCCATCGCGCGCAGCGCCTGCGGGTCCGCCGCGGGCTCCAGCCCCAGCAGGAAGGCGTCCAGTGCGGCGACCCGCTCGTCCTCCGCCTCCGGCCCGAGGATCGCGCCCGCCGTGTCCGGGCCGGCGCCCGCCGTGTTCGCCGTGTCCGCGCCCGTGAGGACGTCCGGGACCGGCAGGCGCTGCCCCGTCCAGTCGGACACGGGCCGCCCGGGGGCGAACGGCCGGAAGCCGCCGGGCCGGAACTGCACCCCGCACACCCGCCCCCGCCCCTGAAGCTTCTGCGTGAACAGCCCCAGGCCGATGCCCGCGACCTCGCCCCACGGCGGCTTGTCGCCGTACCGCTGGAAGACCACGTTCACGGACGGATGCGGCACCACATGCGAGGCGTACGGCTCCGCCAGGTCCCAGTCGATGAGCCAGTAGTGCTCGAGATACGGGCGCAGCTCGGGCGCGGGCTCGCGGCGGCGGAAGTCGACCCGCGCGAAGAGCTCGCGGGCTTCGACGATTCCCCTGGTGTCGCGGCGCGGACCTGCCATGACGCGGATCCTATGTCGCGTTTGTTCAATACGCAGGGACTGTGCCGGGCCTACCGTCGAGGCATGACGAAACCCATCAGTGAGCTGCTCGACGCGGCGGCGAGGCGTGCCGTGCCGGTGGTGCGTGGCATCACCGAGGACCAGCTGTCCGACCCGACGCCCTGCGCCGAGTACGACGTACGCACTCTGACCGATCACCTCATCCAGGTGCTGATCAACTTCCAGAAGCTGGCGGCGAAGGAGGAATCCGACTTCGGTGCCGAACCGCACTACATGGAGGGCGACTGGCGGTCCCGGTTCGCCGACGAGGCCGGCGCACTCGTCGCGGCGTGGGCGGCACCCGGCGCCGAGGAGGGCACCACCGGGCGCATGGGCTTCCCGGCCAGGACCGTCGCCAACATGGCGCTGGGCGATCTGACCGTGCACGCGTGGGACCTGGCCCGCGCCACCGGACAGGACTTCACGCCGGACCCGGCCGTCGTCGAGGAGATCGAGCCCACGCTCGCCGAGCTGGCGCCGATGGCCCACAAGGGCGGCGTGTACGGCGCGCCCGTCGAGGTCGGGCAGGACGCGTCCGCCTTCGACCGGGTGCTTGGGCTGACGGGCCGCGATCCGCACTGGCGGCCGTAGCTCGCTCACACCCGGCGCCCGCCCGCGATCTGTGCTTCGCCCAGGTCAACGGTGCGCCCGGGCTCGACCTGCACGATCGGCCGGACACGACCTAGGGCCACACCAGGCAGTACGGCTGGTGCCCCGCCTCATGCAACCGCACCGAGAAGTCCTGCCACTCGTGAAGCAGTTGGTACACGTTGAACGCGTCCCGCGGACCGCCCCGGTCCGGGACCGTCGACCATATGAAGGCCGCCGCGCCCACCGACTCCTCGCCGATGCCGCGTAGCGGGTCGACCACCGTCATCGGAAGCTTGACCACCGCGTAGTCGGGGTGGAGCACCACCAGCTCCAGCGGCGGCACCTTGTTCAGCGGCATGCCCTGGATGCCCGTCAGCACCATCGCGGCTATGGTCTCCGGCTTGATCTTGGCGAACATTCCGCCCATGCCGAGTTCGTCGCCGCCCAGTTCCTCGGGGCGCATCGAGATCGGCACGCGTGCCGCCGTGGCCCCGTCGGGTGCGCCGAAGTACTTGTAGGTCACCCCCACTCGGCCGCTCCTGCTTTCCATGGGCTCGCCCGGGCCTTCCATGGGTTCGCCCGCGCCCGATTCGCCTCGCCGGTGCTTTCCCCGCCGGGCAGGCTCAGGACCCAGACCGTCGGTCCCCTCGCCCAGTCCGCCACCGCGATGCATATCTCCACCCGACCACTCGCAGCCCCCGCCGCGCAACCCGATCATCGTGACAGTGACCTCCCCCACGAACGTACTGTGAAACACCAGTCCGCAAGAACGTCGAAGGCTCTGACACCATGGATTCCGTGAGCTTTCCCTGTGTCGCCCCAGTTTCGCAGACGCGAGCGTGGTGACGCCCTTTCGTAATACGAGGAGACCGCGCTCCCTGCTCACCGGTGGCCGAGATCCTCCGTCCCGGCCCCCCGAACACCCGCATAGCAGATCAGGACCAAAGTGGCGTATTCATACGAAGCCCCCGTTTCGCAGACGCTCTTCGACCGCGCGTCCCTTGTGACGCCCGGCGGCGTGAACTCTCCTGTCCGAGCCTTCCGCGCTGTGGGCGGTACGCCCCGGTTCATGGTGTCCGGTACGGGTCCGTACCTCACCGATGCCGACGGGCGCGAGTATGTCGACCTCGTCTGCTCGTGGGGACCGATGATCCTCGGGCACTCCCACCCGTCCGTCATCGAGGCCGTGCAGTCCGCCGTGGCCCGCGGAACCTCCTTCGGCACGCCCGGCGAGGGTGAGGTGGCCCTCGCCGAGGAGATCGTGGCCCGTATCGAGCCCGTCGAGCAGGTACGGCTGGTTTCCAGCGGTACGGAAGCGACGATGTCCGCGATCCGGCTGGCCCGCGGTTTCACCGGCCGCGCCAAGGTCGTGAAGTTCGCCGGCTGCTACCACGGCCATGTGGACGCGCTGCTCGCCGCAGCGGGCTCGGGCGTAGCGACCTTCGGGCTGCCCGACACCCCCGGCGTCACGGGCGCGCAGGCGGGCGACACCATCGTGCTGCCGTACAACGACCTTCAGGCGGTGCGTGAGGCCTTCCGGGCGCACCCCGGCGAGATCGCCTGTGTGATCACCGAGGCGTCGCCCGGCAACATGGGCGTGGTCCCGCCGCGGCCGGGCTTCAACGAGGGCCTCAAGGCGGCCTGCGCCGAGAACGGCGCGCTGTACATCTCCGACGAGGTCATGACCGGCTTCCGTACGTCCAGGGCCGGCTGGTACGGCGTGGACGGCGTCGCGCCCGACCTGATGACCTTCGGCAAGGTGATGGGCGGCGGCTTCCCCGCCGCGGCCTTCGGCGGCCGCCAGGACGTCATGGCCCATCTCGCCCCGGCCGGCCCGGTCTACCAGGCGGGCACCCTCTCCGGTAACCCGGTGGCCACCGCCGCCGGGCTCGCGCAGCTCCGGCTGCTCGACGAGGCCGCGTACGAGAAGATCAACGCCGTCTCGGCACAGATCCAGTCGCTGGTGACCGACTCGCTCTTCAAGGAGGGCGTGGCCCACCGGCTGCAGAGCGCGAGCAACATGTTCTCCGTCTTCTTCACCGGCTCGGAGGTCACGAACTACGAGGACGCCAAGAAGCAGGAGTCCTTCCGCTTCACCGCCTTCTTCCACTCGATGCTCTCCCAGGGCGTCTACCTGCCGCCGTCCGCCTTCGAGTCCTGGTTCGTCTCCACGGCCCACGACGAGCGGGCCATCGAGCGGATCGCCGCCGCCCTGCCCGCCGCCGCCCGTGCCGCGGCCGAGGCGACGGAGGTGTCCGCATGAGCGAGGACAAGGACATCACCGTCGTCCATCTGGTGCGCCACGGCGAGGTCGAGAACCCCGACGGTGTGCTCTACGGCCGCCGCACCGGGTACCACCTCTCCGAGCTCGGCCGGCAGATGGCCGAGCGGGTCGCCGAGCATCTCGCGGACCGCGACATCACCCATGTCGTCTCCTCCCCGCTGGAGCGCGCCCAGGAGACCGCGGCTCCCGTGGCCAAGAGCCACAGCCTCACCCTGGACACCGACGAGCGGCTCATCGAGGCGGGCAACGTCTTCGAGGGCAAGACCTTCGGCGTCGGCGACGGCGCGCTGCGCAAGCCGTCCAACTGGAAGCATCTGACCAATCCGTTCCGCCCCTCGTGGGGCGAGCCCTACGTCGATCAGGTCGTACGGATGATGGGCGCGCTTGACGCGGCGCGGGACGCGGCCCGTGGGCACGAGGCCGTGTGCGTGAGTCATCAGCTGCCGATCTGGATCGTGCGCAGCTTCGTGGAGCGGCGGCGGCTGTGGCACGACCCGCGCCGCCGGCAATGCACGCTCGCGTCCCTGACCACGTTCACATATCAGGGCGACCGTATTGTTTCCGTCGGTTACAGCGAGCCCGCCCGTGATCTTGTTCCGGCTCATCTTCTCGCCGGTGCAAAGCCTGTGAAGGGCAAGTCCAAAGCATTCGGCGCGTAGATCGAAAGCAGTTCTTGACGAACCTTCACGAAATGGGTGCCAGTCCCCGGAACCCCTCTCTCCGGAAGTCCATCTAGACCATTGCCGGTTTGGATGTGCTCTCTCCGAACGGGAGAGCGTGGATGGGGGACGAGATGGGCGACATCAGTCGAAGGGGCTTGCTCGGGGCGGGACTTGGAGCCGCAGCCGCGATCGGAATCGCGGGCTGCGGCTCCTTGGGTCAGGGCAAAGGGGGACAGACCGGACCCGGCGGGGAGGGCAAGCCTTCCCCGTCCAGGAGTCAGGGCCGGCTCATCGGTGACGGCTCCACGTCCGACACCGGCAAGCAGCCGAACCAGCCGCCCAAGCCCGTTCGGCTCGAACCGGGCCAGACGCCGCCGCAATTCGTGATCTTTTCCTGGGACGGTGCGGGCGAGGTCGGCAACGGCCTCTTCCCGCGCTTCCTCGAACTCGCGAAGAATCATGACGCCGCGATGACCTTCTTCCTCTCCGGGCTCTATCTGCTCCCCGAGTCGAAGAAGACGCTCTACCGCCCGCCGAACAACGGCATCGGCGCATCCGACATCGGTTATCTCACCGACGGTCACATCAAGGAGACGCTGAAGTACGTACGCCAGGCATGGCTCGACGGCCATGAGATAGGCACGCACTTCAATGGGCATTTCTGCGGCGGTTCGGGATCGGTCCGCAACTGGTCGCCCGCCGACTGGCAGAACGAGATAGACCAGGCTGTGAAGTTCGTCACCGAGTGGCGTACGAACACGGGCTGGAAGGACCTCGATCCGCTGCCCTTCGACTACCGCAAGGAACTCGTCGGCGCCCGCACCCCCTGCCTGCTCGGCCAGGACAGGCTGCTGCCCACCGCGAAGAAGCTCGGCTGGCGCTACGACGCCAGCTCGCCCGGCGGCCGCCAGATGTGGCCCGAGAAGCGCCAGGGCCTGTGGGATCTGCCGCTCCAGCAGATTCCGTTCCCCGGGCACTCCTTCGAGGTGCTCTCGATGGACTACAACATCCTCGCCAATCAGTCGAACAATTCGACCAAGGGCATGCCCGAGCGCTATCCCGGCTGGAAGAAGCAGGCAGGCGAGGCGTACCTCGCCGGATTCAACCGGGCCTACGAGAGCAATCGCGCGCCCTTCTACATAGGCAACCACTTCGAGCAGTGGAACGGCGGCATCTACATGGACGCCGTCGAAGAGGCGCTCAAGGGCATGGCCGGCAAGAAGGACGTACGGCTGGTCTCCTTCCGGCAGTTCTGCGACTGGCTCGATGTCCAGGACCCGCAGGTGCTCGCCAAGCTCCGGACGCTCGAAGTCGGTCAGTCCCCGGCGGGCGGCTGGAACACATTCTTCAAGGCAGCCTGACAAGGGGCTTCACGGGCACCCAGGGGGGCGCGGAATGATCCGCGGAAGGGCCATGCGAAACTTTTCACATGAGCCTTAGCCGTGCCCCCCGCGCCGCCCTGCTGACCGCCGTGGTCGCTGGCGGCGCACTCGTGCTGTCGGCATGCAGCGGTGACTCCAACGGCAAGTCCGGCGGTGGCGGCGACACCAACTTCGTCACCGACACCGGTGGCATCTCCACCGTCGCCAAGGGCAAGCGCACCGCCCCCCGCACGCTCGCCGGCGAGACCCTCGACGGCAAGCAGCTCGACGTCGCCGACTTCAAGGGCAAGGTCGTCGTGATGAACGTCTGGGGCTCCTGGTGCCCGCCCTGCCGGGCCGAGGCGCCGCATTTCGCGAAGGTGGCCAAGGAGACCAAGGCCAAGGGCGTCGAGTTCGTGGGGATCAATACCCGCGACGCCAACAAGGGCCCGGCTCTCGCCTTCGAGAAGGATTACGAGATCGGCTATCCGAGCCTGTACGACCCGGTGAGCAAGCTGATCGTCAACGGCTTCCCCAAGGGCAGCCTCAATCCGCAGGCCATTCCCTCCACGATCGTTCTCGACCGCGAGGGAAAGATCGCGGCACGCTCGCTCATGGCTCTCGACAGCGAGGGGCTCCACAAGATCATCGATCCGCTGGTCGCGGAGAAGTGATCGTGGAACGGTCCTCGCGAGGTGAGTCGCGGTGAATGAGACGGTCTTCAGCGGTGCGCTGCTGCTCGCACTGCCCATCGCCGTGCTCGGCGGTCTCGTCTCCTTCTTCTCGCCGTGCGTGCTGCCTCTCGTACCCGGCTATCTCTCCTACGTCACCGGAGTCAGCGGCACCGACCTGGCCGAGGCCAAGCGCGGCCGGATGGTCGCGGGAGCCTCCCTCTTCGTCCTCGGATTCACCGCCGTCTTCGTCTCAGGCGGCGCCCTCTTCGGCTACTTCGGCGCGAGCCTGCAGGCCGAGAAGGAGACGCTCTCCAAGGTCCTCGGCGTACTGATGATCCTGCTGGGCGTGTTCTTCATGGGGCTGATGCCCTGGCTCACCCAGCGCGAATTCCGTATCCACAAACGGCCGGTGACCGGGCTGGTGGGCGCTCCGCTGCTCGGCGCGCTCTTCGGGGTCGGCTGGACGCCGTGCATCGGCCCGACGCTCGCGTCCGTGAACGCGCTGGCCGCCGAGCAGGCGAGCGCCGGCCGGGGGGCCATACTGACGGTCGCGTACTGCATCGGCCTCGGACTGCCCTTCGTCCTCGCGGCGGTGGCCTTCCGCAAGGCGCTCGGCGCCTTCGGGTGGGTCAAGCGCCACTACGCCTGGGTGATGCGGATCGGCGGCATCATGATGATCGCGACCGGTCTGCTGTTGCTGACCGGCGTCTGGGACAGCCTGGTGCAGGACATGCAGGGCTGGACCAATGGCTTCACGGTGGGGATCTGAGTTCCATGAGCACGACGGAGACCGAAGAGCAGCGCGACGGCGGGGACGCCCAGGACGGCAAGGACCTCGGCGCGGCCGGCGCCCAGCTGTCCACCGCCCCCCGCGAGGAGCTCACCGGTGGGCCTTCCCTCTCGGTCGTCGGCTGGGTCCGCTGGTTCTGGCGGCAGCTGACGTCGATGCGGGTCGCGCTGATCCTGCTCTTCCTGCTCTCGCTCGGCGCGATCCCCGGCTCGCTGATCCCGCAGAACAGCGTGGACGAGCTGAAGGTGCGGACCTTCAAGGAGTCCCACATGACGGTCTCGCCGATCTACGAGAAGCTGCAGTTCTTCGACGTCTACAGCTCGGTGTGGTTCTCGGCGATCTACATCCTGCTGTTCGTCTCGCTCATCGGCTGCATCGTGCCGCGCTCCTGGCAGTTCGTCGGGCAGCTGCGCGGCCGCCCGCCGGGCGCGCCCGGACGGCTGACCCGGCTGCCCGCGTACACGACCTGGCGTACGCACACCGAGCCCGAGCAGGTGCGTGAGGCCGCGCTCGCGATGCTGAAGAAGCGCCGCTTCCGCGCCCACACCGTCGGTGACGCGGTCGCCGCCGAGAAGGGCTATCTGCGCGAGGCCGGCAACCTGCTCTTCCACATCGCGCTGATCGTGATGCTGGTGGCCTTCGCCGCGGGCCAGCTCTTCAAGTCCGAGGGCGGAAAGCTGATCGTCGAGGGCGACGGCTTCTCCAACACCCTCACCCAGTACGACGACTTCAAGTCCGGCTCACTGTTCCGCACGGACGACCTCGTGCCGTTCACCTTCAAGCTGGACCGGTTCACGGGTACGTACGAGAAGACCGGGCCGCAGCGCGGCACCCCGCGTACCTTCGAGGCCCAGGTCACCTATTCCCAGGGCGGCGGCCCGGACAAGAAGTCCGTCATCCAGGTCAACAAGCCCCTGGTCATCGACGGCACCAAGGTCTATCTGCTCTCGCACGGGTACGCGCCCGTCGTCACCGTCCGGGACGGCCGTGGCAAGGTCGTCTTCAACGGCGGCGTCCCGCTGCTGCCGATCGACAACAACATCACGTCGACCGGCGCGATCAAGGTGATGGACGGCTACCGGGACAGATACGGCAAGAAGGACCAGCTGGGCTTCCAGGCCTTCTTCGTGCCGACGTTCGGCGGCGCGGGCAAGGGCACCATGTTCTCGCAGTTCCCCGGCCTCGAGTTCCCCGTGATCGCGCTGACCGGCTACCACGGCAGCCTCGGCGTCAACGCGGGGCTGCCGCAGAACGTGTACCAGCTCGACACCGCCAAGATGACCCAGTTCAAGGACGCCAAGGGCCAGATTCTCAAGGCGCGGCTGCTGCCCGGCGAGACGATGACCCTCCCGGGCGGCGCGGGCTCCATCACCTTCGAGAAGGAAGTGAAGGAGTGGGCGAGCTTCCAGATCTCGCAGCAGCCCGGCAACGGCTGGGCGCTGACCGGCGCCATCGCCGCCATCGCGGGCCTCGTCGGCTCGCTGTTCATCCAGCGCCGCCGGGTCTGGGTGCGGGCCGTGACCGGTGAGGACGGCGTCACCGTCGTCGAAATGGCGGGACTCGGCCGCAGCGAGTCCCCGAAGCTTCCCGAAGAGCTGGGCGATCTGGCCCTGACTCTCAACGCCGAGGCGCCGACGGCGCCCGATTCCTCAGACGTACCTGCCGAAGGGGCTGAGAAGTGACTCTCGCCGCCGCAACCAACGAGAATCTCGCGCACATCAGCAATGTGCTGATCTATTCGTCGATGGCCGTCTACACGCTGGCCTTCTTCGCGCACATCGCGGAATGGGTCTTCGGCAGCCGCAGCAAGGTCGGCCGCACGGCCGCCGCGCTGACCGGCGCCGGGTCCGCCGCGGCCCCCTCGGTCACGGTCCGGGTCAAGCAGGCCGGCGGCACCGCCGTACTGGACAAGCCCAAGGTCATCACCCGCTCCGCGGCCGGCACCCGCGACGTCCCGGACGGTCCCGGCGCGGCCGGCGGCACCGAGAAGGGCGACCTGTACGGCCGGATCGCCGTCTCGCTGACGGTCCTTGCCTTCCTGGTCGAGGCGGGCGGCGTCGTCGCCCGCGCGATGTCGGTGCAGCGGGCCCCCTGGGGCAACATGTACGAGTTCTCCATCACCTTCTCCACGGTGGCGGTCGGCGCGTACCTCGGCTTCCTGCTGGCGAAGAAGAACGTCCGCTGGATGGGCCTGCTGCTGGTCACCACGGTCCTCCTCGACCTCGGCATCGCCACCACCTGGCTCTACACCGACAGCGACCAACTGGTCCCGGCCCTGCACTCGTACTGGCTGTGGATCCATGTCTCCACCGCGATCTTCTGCGGCGCGGTCTTCTACCTGGGCGCGGTCGGCACGCTGCTCTACCTGTTCCGCGACAGCTACGAGAACAAGCTGGCCCGCGGCGTGAAGCCCGGCTCCTTCGCCACCTCGGTCCTGGAACGCCTGCCCGCGGCCGCCTCGCTCGACAAGTTCTCGTACCGCATCAACGCCGCGGTCTTCCCCCTGTGGACCTTCACGATCATCGCGGGCGCGATCTGGGCGGGCGACGCCTGGGGCCGCTACTGGGGCTGGGACCCCAAGGAGGTCTGGTCCTTCATCACCTGGGTCGCGTACGCCTGCTACCTGCACGCACGCGCCACCGCGGGCTGGAAGGGCCGCAAGGCGGCCACCCTGGCGCTCATCGCCTTCGGCTGCTGGCTCTTCAACTACTACGGCGTGAACATCTTCGTCACCGGCAAGCACTCCTACGCCGGGGTCTGACCCTTCCCGTACGGTCGCCAGATGCCGTAGCTGCGGCGGGCGTGCACAAGCCCTGAGCCCGGGCGAGGCTGGTGCCATGGACGCGATCCGCCATGGCACCAGCGAGACCCGGGACGGCAGCATTCAGCTGCTGCGCTTCGAGCTCCGGCTGCCGCATCCGGTGGTGCGGGTCTGGGCCGCCGTCGCCACGCCGGAGGGGCTGCCGACCTGGCTCACCGCCGTGGATGTCCTCGAACCGAGGATCGGCGGGGCCATCAGGCTGCGCCGGCTCAACGCCGTGGACACCCTTGCGGCCGAGGGCCGGGTCACCGCCTGGGACATGGAGCGGGTCGCCGAGTACACCATGGATCCCTTCCGCGGCCGGATCCGCTTTCATCTCCAGGCGGCGGGCGAGAGCGTCACCGTGCTCCGGTTCACCCATGAGTTCCGGGGTACGGACGAGCACCGGCTCGACCACTTGGCGGGCTGGCACCACCACTTCGAGCTGCTCGCCGCCGCACTGGACGGGCGGCCGGTGACGGACCGGTCGACCTGGACGCCCGAGCGGTGGCAGGAGTTGCGCGAGGAGTACGTCAGCCGGCCGTGATCGCGTCGAGCTGGGCCCGCAGATAGGTGTGTGAGTCGATGCCCAGGACGTCCGTGCCCGGGTCGCACTCGTAGAAGTAGACCAGCGAGATCAGCTCCTCCGCGGGCGCGTCCGCGGGCGGTGGCAGCACCCGGTGGCGGCCCGAGCGCCAGCGGTCGCCCGTCCAGCGGGCCATCAGATCGCCGATGTTGACGGTGAAGGCCTCGGGGTCGTACGGCGCGTCCTCCCAGCCGCCCTCATCGGTGAAGACCTGGAGCCCGCCCTTGCCCGCCTGCCGGTCCAGGACCGTGACCGTGCCGAAGTCGGTGTGCGGGCCGATGCGGAACTGGCCCGGCTGCGGGTCGCCGAGCCGGTCGCGGCCCGGGTACCAGTTGATGTTGAAGCCCCAGGTGGGGTGCCCGGTGTGCCGGGTGAAGAAGGTCTCCGGCTCGCCCAGCGCGACGCCCAGGAGTCCGAGGAGCCGGTCCGACAGCTCCCGCATCTGAGCGAGATACGTCTCGACCAGGGCCTTGAGCCGCGGCGCCTCGTCCGGCCAGGTGTTGGGCAGGAACCACTCGGCGTCCACCGCGGCGTCGCCGGTCGGCTCGTCCGCCGCGAAGGACAGCGACTCCTTCAGATCCGGGGGAGACTCGGTGCCCTCCGCATAGGCGTTGGCCTCGGCGCCCGGGCCCAGCCAGCCGCGTCCGCCGACCCGCACGGCGTACCGCTCCTTCGCCGCCTCGGGCAGCCGGAAGAACTCTCCCGCCGCCTCCCGGATCCGTCCGCGCAGTCCCGGATCGACCCCATGGCCCGTGACCAGGAGGAATCCGGCGCGCTGCAGGGCGTTGTCGACCACCGACGCGACCGTGGCACGGGCGGCCGGGTCCCCGGGGGACCAGAGGCGCAGATCGATGGTGGGAATCCTGGGTTCAGTCACCGATGTCCTCGCTCCACAGTTCGGGACGTTCCCTGATGAAGTCCTCCATCAGGGTTCTGCACTCGGCGTCGTCCAACAGCACGATCTCCACGCCGTGTCCGGCCAGCCAGTCGTGCCCGCCGTGGAAGGTCGCCGCCTCGCCGATCACCACCCGGGAGATCCCGAACTGCCGGACCAGGCCGCTGCAGTACCAGCACGGCGAGAGGGTCGTCACCATGGTCGTGCCCCGGTACGAGCGTTGCCGCCCGGCCGCCCGGAAGGCGGCCGTTTCCGCGTGCATCGACGGATCGCCGTCCTGCACCCGCCGGTTGTGGCCGCGCCCCAGCAGGCTCCCGTCCGCGCCGTACAGCGCGGCCCCGATCGGGATCCCGCCCTCCGCGAGGCCGGTTCTGGCCTCCTCGACGGCCGCCCGCAGCCATGCCCCGTACCGCGCGTTCTCCATGACGCTCACATCCCGAAGCTAGCCCGGCAAGATCGACCGGACAGGACCTTAAGTCATCGGCGGCGCCGATCGGCCCATCGGCAGGACGCCCCACTGGCTCGTGGACCGGCTCCCACCTCCACTCGTAGCGTCGTGGTCATGAACACAGAGAGCAAGGGCACGCTGCAGCTGACCGCGGCCATGGTCCTGTCCGGCACGCTCGGAATCTTCGTCGTCGAATCGGGCGCCTCCGCCTTCAACGTCGTCTTCTTCCGCGTCCTGTTCGGCGCCCTGGCCCTGGGTGGCTACGCACTGGCCCGCGGCTACTTCCGCGGCCACGGCCTCACCCCGAAGAAGCTCGGACTGGCCGCGCTCGGCGGCCTGTTCATCGTCTTCAACTGGGTGCTGCTCTTCGAGTCGTACGAGAACACGTCGATCTCCGTCGCGACCGTCGTCTACCACACGCAGCCCTTCTACGTGGTGCTGCTGGGCGCCCTGCTCTTCCGTGAGCGCCTCACCGCCGCGAAGGTCGGCTGGATCGCGCTCGCGTTCGCCGGGCTGATCCTCGTCTCCGGTGTCACGCCGGGCGACTTCACGGGCGGCAACAGCACCTATCTGCTCGGCATCGGCCAGGCGCTCGCCGCCGCGCTCCTCTACGGTTTGTCGACGCTCGTCACCAAGCGCGTCACGGGGGTACGCCCGCACCTGATCGCACTCGTCCAGGTCCTCGTCGGCATCCCGCTGCTGCTGCCCCTCGCCGACTTCGGCGCCATGAGCGGGACCGGCGCCGACTGGGGCTGGCTGATCGGCCTCGGACTCATCCACACCGGCGTGATGTACGTCCTGATGTACGCCGCGTACCAGAAGCTGCCCACCGCGAAGATCGCCGTGCTCGCCTTCACCTACCCGGCCGTCGCGATGGTCGCCGACTGGGCGGTCTACGGGCACCACATCGGCCTCGTCCAGGCGCTCGGCATCCCGCTGATCGTGTTCGCCAGCCTGAAGGTCAACCTCGCCAAGTCCCCCCGTACGGTTACCGGTTCGGGTCCTCGGACCGGCTCGCCGACTCCTGCTCCCGCACCAGCCGCATCGTCTCGTCGATGAACAGCCGCACATGGCGCGGCAGCCGCTTCCCCTCCCGCCACGCGACCTGCGTGTACAGCTGGAACGGCGGCTCCCACGGCAGCGCGAGGAGCGTCCCCGACGCCAGCTCCTCGCGCACCGCCATGCGGGGCAGCAGCGCGACCCCGAGGCCGCCGGCCACACCCCGCTTGGTCGCCTCGATCGTGCCGAACTCCATGAAGGGCGGCGGAGCGCCGTTGCGTTCCCGCAGCTCCTCCTCGAAGAGGTCGCGGTACGGGCAGCCCGGCTCCGTACCCACCAGCTGGATGTCCGCGAGATCGACGGTCGCGAGCTTCGCCGCGTCGGCGAGCGGATGGGTGGGCGCACAGACCAGGGCGAGTGGTTCGGCGGTCAGCACCTCCGTCTGAAGGCCCGCGTGCTCGGTCTCCCGCTCCATCAGGAAGCCGATGTCGTACACGCCCTGGCGCAGCGCCTGGCGGGTCTCGTCCCCGAGCGTGGGGCGCAGCGACAGCCTCACCTGCGGATAGCGGTGGTGGAACAGTTCGAGCAGCGCGGGCAGCCGGTAGGAGGTCAGCGACTCCATGGTGCCGACGTTGATCGTTCCGGCGGGCTCGTCGGCGCCGGTGACGGCGACCCTGGCCTCTTCGGAGAGCTCGATGATCCGGCGTGCGTACGGCAGCAGCCGCTCGCCCGCCTCGGTGAGCCGGATGCGGCTGCCGAGCCGGTCGAAGAGCTCCGTGCCGAGAGAGGTCTCCAGCGAGCGGATCTGGCTGGTGACGCTGGACTGGGCGTACTTCAGCTCGGCCGCCGCCTGAGTGAAGCTGAGGACGGTGGCGACCTTCTCGAAGGTGACCAGCAGACGCAGTTCCATGTCAGGGCTGCTGGGGGTCGTCGCCGTTCTCGCGGCGCTTGAGCTCCTCCTCGCGGCGGCGCAGATCCGCCTCCCAGTCCTTGAGGAGCGCCTCGTCCTTCACATCTTGAGAAGGCACAGCGTCGTCCTTGAGGGACTTCAAGAAGTCCGGGTTGTCGTCGGGCGCGACGAACTCGGTGCGGTTGCGGTGCCATGCGGACGGTGTGCTGCCGCCGGCGGTGGCCTTGCGGTCCCTGCCCGCGGCGAGCCACGCGATCGGGCCGATCAGGACCTCGCCGAAGAGCAGCACGATGATGACCCAGACCACCTTCGGGAGGTGCTTGACCTCCTGCTCGGGGGTGTTGAGGCAGTCGATGAAGGCGTAGATCCACAGCGCCAGGACCAGCAGGAAGGGCAGATACCGGAGCATGGTGGTGCGTTCCCCCCGGGGAGCGGTGGCGGGGCTGCTTGGGGCCCCGGTGACAGGCCAAGCCTAGTCCTTGCCCGATACTGGACGGCATGGCTTACGACGATCTTCGCTCCCTGCTCCGGGCGCTGGAGCGCGAGGGTGACCTCAAGCGCATCAAGGCCGAAGTCGACCCGTATCTGGAGGTCGGGGAGATCGTCGACCGGGTGAACAAGGCGGGCGGTCCGGCGCTCCTGTTCGAGAACGTCCGCGGGTCGGCGATGCCGCTCGCGATGAACGTCTTCGGCACCGACCGCAGGCTGCTCAAGGCCCTCGGCCTGAAGTCCTACTCCGAGATCAGCGACAAGATCGGCGGGCTGCTCAAGCCCGAGCTGCCGCACGGCTTCGTCGGGGTCCGCGAGGCCTTCGGCAAGCTGGGCACGATGGTCCACGTACCGCCGAAGAAGGTGAAGGACGCGCCGGTGCAGGAGGTCGTCCTGCGCGGTGACGACGTCGATCTCGACCAGCTGCCCGCGCTGTTCACCTGGCCCCAGGACGGCGGCTCCTTCTTCAACCTGGGTCTGACCCACACCAAGCACCCGGAGACGGGCGTGCGCAACCTCGGTCTGTACCGCCTTCAGCGGCACGACCGGAACACCATCGGCATGCACTGGCAGATCCACAAGGACAGCCGCAACCACTACCAGGTGGCGGCCAAGCGCGGCGAGCGGCTGCCGGTCGCGATCGCCTTCGGCTGCCCGCCCGCGGTGACCTACGCGTCGACCGCGCCGCTGCCCGGCGACATCGACGAGTACCTCTTCGCGGGCTTCGTGTCGGGCAAGCGCATCGAGATGGTCGACTGCAAGACGGTGCCGCTCCAGGTCCCGGCGAACGCCGAAGTCGTCCTGGAGGGCTGGCTGGAGCCGGGCGAGATGCTTCCGGAGGGTCCCTTCGGCGACCACACCGGCTTCTACACGCCCCAGGAGCCCTTCCCCGCGCTGACCATCGACTGCGTGACCATGCGCAGGCGGCCGCTGCTCCAGTCGATCGTGGTGGGCCGCCCGCCGACTGAGGACGGACCGCTCGGCCGTGCCACGGAACGGTTCTTCCTGCCCCTGCTCAAGATCATCGTGCCCGACATCGTGGACTACCACCTGCCCGAGTCGGGTGGTTTCCACAACTGCGCGATCGTCTCGATCGACAAGAAGTACCCGAAGCACGCGCAGAAGGTCATGCACGCCATCTGGGGCGCCCACATGATGTCCCTGACGAAACTGATCGTCGTCGTCGACGCGGACTGCGACGTGCACGATCTGCACGAGGTCTCCTGGCGCGCGCTCGGCAACACCGACTACGCCCGCGATCTGACCGTCGTGGAGGGCCCGGTCGACCATCTCGACCACGCCTCGTACCAGCAGTTCTGGGGCGGCAAGGCGGGCATCGACGCGACGAGGAAACTCCCCGAGGAGGGGTACGTCCGGGACGGCGGCTGGCCGGACATGGTCGAGTCGGACCCGGATACGGCGGCGAAGGTCGACCGCCGGTGGAAGGAGTACGGCCTGTGAGCAGCGCTGCCGCAGCAGTCCCGCAACCCGGCAGGACCAAGTCGTTTCTGCGGCTCGTCATGATCGAGCACTCGGTCTTCGCGCTGCCCTTCGCGTACATCGCCTCGCTGACCGCGATGTTCCAGTTCGACCGGAACATCCACTGGGGGCGGCTGCTGCTGGTCACCCTCGCCATGATCGGGCTGCGGACCTTCGCGATGGCCTGCAACCGGATCATCGACCGCGAGATCGACGCCCGCAATCCGCGTACCGAGAACCGTGAACTGGTGACGGGCGCGGTGTCGGTGCGGTCGGCCTGGACCGGCGCGCTGATCGCCGTCGTCGTCTTTCTGGGTGCGGCGGCCGCGCTCAATCCGCTGTGCCTCGCGCTCGCGCCGATCGCCGTGATCCCGATGGTGGTCTATCCGTACGGCAAGAGGTTCACGAACTTCCCGCATGTCATCCTCGGCCTCGCCCAGGCCATGGGCCCGGTCGGCGCGTGGATCGCGATCACCGGCGCGTGGTCCTGGGACTCGGTGGTCCTCGGTCTTGCCGTGGGCGTCTGGATCGGCGGCTTCGACCTGATCTTCGCCTGCCAGGACGTGCAGGCGGACCGCGCGCACGGCGTGATGTCGGTCCCGGCCCGCTTCGGCGTCCCGGCCGCGCTGTACGGGGCCCGGGCCGCGCATCTCGTGACGACCGTTCTGCTGGTCTGGTACGCGCTGGCCACCGAGGCGGGCGGATTCTTCTGGACCGGTCTGCTGATCGTCGCCGCCGCGTTCCTCTACGAGCACACGATCGTGAAGCCGCACGACCTGTCCCGTCTCAACCGCGCCTTCTTCACCGTCAACGGCTTCATCGGCATCGCCCTGTTCGGGTGCGCGCTGCTCGATCTGCTGGTGCGCGGCCTGACGGTGTGACCGGCGGATAGGCTCAGCGGCATGAACGAGGCCAAGCGCACCCCCTGGTTGGTGGGCGTCTCCGGCGCGTCCGGGACGCCGTACGCCGCCGCCGTGCTGCGCGGGCTGCTCGCCGCCGGCGAGAGCGTGGACCTGGTGGTCAGCCGGGCCTCACGGCTGACGCTGCTCGACGAGACGGGGATCGCCTTCCGTGACGCGCACTGGCGCGAGGATCTGCGGGAGTGGCTGGCGCGCGGGGCGGACGGAAAGCCGGGCACCTTCCGGGTGGACGTCGATGACGTACGGCACTGGGCTGCCGGGGATCTGGCCGCCGGGCCCTCCTCGGGTTCGTATCCCGTCAAGGGGATGCTCATCGTCCCGGCGTCCACGGCGTGCGTGGCCGGAGTCGCGCTCGGGCTCTCGAAGGATCTGCTGCAGCGGGCCGCGAGCGTGACGCTCAAGGAGCGGCGGAAGCTGGTGGTCGCGGTGCGCGAGACCCCGCTGAACGGGCAGACCCTGAGGCATCTGGTGACACTGGACGAGGCGGGTGCGGTGGTGCTCCCGGCCTCTCCGGCGTTCTACGCGGGGGCGACGCACATTCAGGATCTGGTGGACTTCGTGGCGGGACGGGTGCTGGACGCGGCGGGGGTGCCGCATCGGCTGTACCGCCGTTGGGAGGGTGAGCTGGGTGGCCCTCGTACGGACTGACCAGGGCCGGCACCTCACGCTTGATTTGTGTAATTCGTAGGAATTTCGCGCTGCGCACCTTAGATTCGCATGTTAGAATTGCGGAATCGCTGAATAATGGAAGGGTCCAGGCATATGGACGCGGTGGACAGGCAGCTCATCCAGGCCCTCAGGGAGAACGGCAGGGCCTCGTACGCGGAGCTCGGCCGGCTCGTCGGGCTCTCGGGGCCCTCCGTCACCGATCGCATCAACCGCCTCGAGGCGGCGGGCGTCATCACCGGCTATCGCGCCACGGTCGACGCCAGGTCGCTCGGCCTCGGCGTCACGGCTCTGATCGGTCTCTCGCTCTCGGACGCGGCCGACCACGAGGACGTGGCGCGCCGGCTCAAGGACCTGGCCGAGATCGAGGACCTCTGGTTCATCGCGGGCGACGACTCGTACATGCTCAAGGTGCGGGCGAACGACGTGGACGGTCTGGAGAAGACGATCCGCAGGCTTTCCGGCACGAGGGGAGTGTCGCGTACGCGTACGACGATCGTGCTCTCCACGAAGTGGGAGAACCGGGTCGGAGATCTGCCCGAGTAGGCAGGGGCGTACCTTGGGTGGGGCCTGTTGACGAATCGTATGGGAGGCGGCCGTACATGGACGTGGGGCTCAAGCGCGAGCTGGAGGAGAAGGTCCGTTCCGGGGAGCGGCTGACCCGCGAGGACGGCATCGCCCTCTACGAGTCGGACGACCTGGCGTGGCTCGGCGGCCTCGCGCACGAGGTGCGGACGCGCAAGAACGGTGACGTCGTCCACTTCAACGTCAACCGGCACCTCAACATGACCAACGTGTGCACCGCGTCGTGCGCGTACTGCTCCTTCCAGCGCAAGCCGGGCGAGAAGGACGCGTACACGATGCGCATCGAGGAGGCCGTCCGCCTCGCCAAGGCGATGGAGGGCGAGAACCTCACCGAGCTGCACATCGTCAACGGGCTCCACCCCAACCTGCCGTGGCGCTACTACCCGCGGTCGCTCAGCGAGCTGAAGAAGGCCCTCCCGAACGTCTCGCTGAAGGCCTTCACGGCGACCGAGATCCACCACTTCGAGACGATCTCCGGGCTGTCCGCCTCCGAGATCCTCGACGAGCTCATCGAGGCCGGTCTGGAGTCACTGACCGGCGGCGGCGCCGAGATCTTCGACTGGGAGGTCCGGCAGCACATCGTCGACCACCGCACCCACTGGGAGGACTGGTCGCGCATCCACCGGCTCGCGCACCAGAAGGGTCTCAAGACCCCGTGCACGATGCTGTACGGCCACATCGAGGAGCCCAGGCACCGGGTCGACCACGTCCTGCGCCTGCGTGAACTCCAGGACGAGACCGGCGGCTTCCAGGTCTTCATCCCCCTGCGCTACCAGCACGACTTCGTGGACATGCAGGACGGCAAGGTGCGCAACCGCCTTCAGGCGCGCACCACCATGGCGACCGGAGCCGAGGCGCTGAAGACCTTCGCGGTCTCGCGGCTGCTGTTCGACAACGTCCAGCACGTCAAGGTCTTCTGGGTGATGCACGGTGTGCAGACCGCTCAGCTGGCGCTGCAGCACGGCGCGGACGACATGGACGGCTCGGTCGTCGAGTACAAGATCACGCACGACGCGGACAACTACGGCACGCCGAACAAGCTGACGCGTGACGACCTGCTCGACCTGATCCGCGACGCCGGTTTCCGCCCGGTGGAGCGGAACACGCGGTACGAGGTCATCCGGGAGTACCCGGGGCCGGACGCGGACCGCCGCGAGTCGCCGCAGCCGATGCGGGTCTGACGCCGGCCTGAGGCTGCGCCCCGGGCACGGACGTTTCTGAATTCGCCCGGGCGCGCGGCCATTCGGGGGATTCTTACCACACGGCAGTTTGCTCAGAGTCAAGTCTTCCTGGTTGCTGGCATCTTGATGGCCACTCAGCCTCAGCTTCTGGAAGGCATGGCCATGCAAGCATTCCCCACCAGCGGCACCACTCTGCCATCGCAGCAATCGGAATTCGACAAACAGTCGTCGGCGGAGACGGTTCATGAAAGGCGCTCCGGCGTCGCATGGTGGATGTGGGTCCTGGCGGGAGCGCTGTTTCTCCTTTACACGGCGCTGTCCCTGCGTATCCATCAGCGGATGCTCTCCAACAGCTACGACCTGGGAATCTTCGAGCAGGTCGTCCAGTCCTACGCGCACGGCCACCTGCCCGTCGCTGAACTGAAGGGTCCGGACTTTCCCGTCCTGGGGGACCATTTCTCCCCCATTCTGGCCCTGGTGGCACCGCTCTATTGGCTGTGGCCGTCGCCGGGCACCCTGCTCGTGACGCAGGCGGCGCTGATCGCCGTGAGCGTTCTGCCCCTCACCGTCTGGGCAAAGCGAACGCTGGGCTCCCTGGCCGCCGCGGTCATCGGTGTCTGCTACGGCCTTTCCTGGGGGGTCGCGACCGCGGTCGGCTTCGACTTCCATGAAGTGGCCTTCGCCGTCCCCCTCCTCGCCTTTTCGCTGACGGCTCTCGCGAACAACCGGCCGCGCGCCGCGGCGTACTGGGCTCTTCCCCTGCTGCTGGTGAAGGAAGACCTCGGGCTCACGGTGGCCGTGATCGGTCTCGTCATCGCCCTGCGCGGCAACCGCAGACTAGGGATCATCACCGCGTCGGCCGGTCTGGCCGGGACCGTGCTTGCGCTGCTGGTGATTCTCCCGGCTGTCAACCCGACCGGTTCCTTTGCCTATTGGTTCTACCTGGACAGCCCGGCAGGAAGTGCAGGCGGACCGGCAGATCAGCTCTACAAGTACACGGTCGGTCTCATCACGCCCCAGGCCAAGATGTCGACTCTTGTGCTCGTACTGGCTCCGACTCTCTTCCTGGCTCTGCGATCGCCGCTGCTGTGGATCGCGCTGCCGACTCTGCTCTGGCGCGGCGCCTCGGGCAACGCGGCTCACTGGGGCACCCAGTTCCACTATTCGCTGGTGCTGATGCCGATCGTCTTCGCGGCATTCATCGACGCTCTGGTCCGACGGCGCTCCAGTGCGAGCAGTCTGCGCCGCTATCTCGTGGGCTGTGCCGCGATCACCGTCCTGCTGCTTCCGCAGTTTCCGCTGTGGCAGCTGGTCCAGCCGGCCACCTGGCGGACCGATCCCCGTATCGCTGTCGCCCACCGTCTGATGGATCAGATCCCCGACGGCGCCACGGTCCAGGCGTCCAGTCATCTGGTGCCCCAGCTCACCAGGCGCACGAGCGTCAGCCTGTACGGCTGGCCCGCGAGCCGCCCCCTTCCCGAGTGGATCATGGTGGACACCCGGGTGCCGGCGGAGCGGCGATGGCCTCTGTCAGCCGGACAGGAGAAGTTCAAACTGGACGGCGCGCTGCGCAAGGGATACCGCACCGTGGCTTACGAGGATGGCTTCGTCCTGCTCAAAAGCCCGGGCGGACCCGGCGTTCCGGGGAGCGAGCCCGGCGTGAACGGCCTTCCGCGTAATGGATAACCTTCCTGCATGTCCCTTATGTTCGAGCTGGATCCGCCGGTCGACCGCGCGCTGCGGGACGGGGTCGTAGCGCTCTGGGCCGAGGTGTCCAATGCCGGGGGCGCCGTCGGATTCGTGCCGCCCGTGGACGAGGAGACCGTACGGCCCGAGTTCGTGAAGCATCTGGCCTCGATGGCCGAGGGCCGCACCCGGCTGCTGGTGGGGTACGACGAGGAAGGCGCCGTAGCGGCCACCGCCTTCCTCACGTACAACACCCACCGGCTGATGCGCCACTGGGTGTGGCTGTACACGGTCATGGTCCATCCCCGCCACCAGGGAGCGGGCTACGGCCGCGAGCTGATGGCGGCCGTGGCGGAAGCGGCCCGCGGCTTCGAGGGCATAGACGCGATACGGCTCACCTGCCGCGGCGGGATCGGCGTCGACCGCTTCTACGCCGCGTGCGGCTACAAGGAGGTCGGGCGGGTGCCCGGTGCGATCCGGGTGGCCGAGGGCGACGACCGCGACGACATCATCATGCTGCTCCCGCTGAATTGATCCCATAGCGGACGTGCTTCACTGGACGGGCACTACCTGTCGTAAGAAGAGAGAAGGCCCGCCGTGTCCGCCAAGTCGAGCGCCGCGATCCGGTACACCACCCTGCGCCTGGCGATCTTCATCGGCTGCTTCGTTGTCGTCGGCGGCCTGGTCCAGGTCGGCGCCCTGCCCAAGGGGCTCGGCGACTCGAACTTCGTCTGGGTGGTCCTGCTCGCGCTCGTGCTGTCCGCGCCGCTGAGCTTCGTACTGCTGCGCAAGCAGCGTGACGCGATGTCCGAGCAGATCGCCGGCAAGGTCGACAGGACCAAGGCCCGTCTCGAGGCGAACCGGTCGCAGGAGGACGGCGCCGTTCAGTAGGGCCGCGCGGCCGTGTCCGGCCGATCTTGCCGGGTTCGCGTGCCCTGGCACGCACTCCCCCGTAGCCCTTCGGGCACGGGAGGTGCCCCCCATGCCGCGTTGCGTCAGTCGCCGACGCTCCGCGTCGGCTCTCCCCCTGCCTTCGGTTGGGGGACCCCCATCCTCCGGCCTGCGATCGCACGCACCGCAGTGACATCAGCCGCTCCGCGGCGGGCCGCTCACTGATCCGGCCTGATCGACGGGACAGGGCCTGGCCGGTGTGGTCACACACCCCTGCGGGAGCCTCGCGCCCGGCCGGGGCGTTGCCGTCCCACCGCCTTTTCCGGCGTGAGGCGCCGCTGGGCGAATCCTCGGTTCGTGAGGGTCTGCTCCCGATAGGACTCCGGCAGGTCGGGCATCGCCAGCAGACGGTTGCAGGCCTGGAGCGAGGCGGCCATGTCGCCCACCCAGTAGGCCGTGATCGAGTACTCGAACAGCAGTCCCCAGCGGTACACCCACGGATGGATGAAGAGGATGTCGTCCGGCTGCTTCCTGCCGAGCCCGGCAAGGAGGATCGCGTGCGCGGTGTGATGTCGGCCCTGGCTGCGCAGCCGTGAGGACAGTTCGTAACACGCTTCGAGCCGCTGCGGGCGCGACTCCCAGGCGCGGGAGAGGGTGTCCATGGCAGCGGGCCAGTCACCGGAATCCGCCCGGAGGATCCCGGCCTGCAGCAGCGAGTAGTACACCTCCTCGCCCCAGCCCCCCATCTCCGCGCGGCGCTCGTACAGGGTGATCGCCTCGTCGGCCCTGCCCATGTCGCGCATGGTCTGCGCCAGGTAGAAGACCGTGCGCCCGTTGGCGGGGTCGCGCTCCATCTCGGCGCTCAGCAGACGTGCGTCGCGCTCGAACTTGTCGTGCCGTGAGCCGCCGTCGGCGTAGTCCTCGATGACGAGTGCGTCGAGGTTCTCCTGGTTATCGCGCCGGTCGGCGGTGAGGTACTCGTGGGTGACGCCCTCGTAGCGCCAGGGCAGGTCGCCGCGGACGAGGCGCTTGATGCGGTACTCGGTCGCGCTCTCGTGGCGCAGCATGTACGCCTCAGCGGTGAGACGAGGCAGCGGGCCGTCCTGGCGGATCACATGGTCCGCGTCGAGGAGGAGCAGATACTCGGCCTTGCCGCGGGCGTGCTGGATGTTCAGGCTCCGGTTGTGGCCGAAGTTGACCCAGGGCTCCTCGTGGAGCTCGCCCGGGATGCCCTGCAGCGCCCCGCGGATCAACTCCTGGGTTCCGTCGGTCGAGCCGGTGTCGGAGATCACCCAGGTGTCAATGAGGTCTTGTACGGAGGCGAGGCATCGTTCGATGACTTTCGCCTCGTTCTTGACGATCATGCACAGGCACACGGTCGGCTTCACGGCATCACCATTTCCGGCGGGTCTCTCCGGCGGCGACCTTAGGCACCGGACCCGGCGGCGCGGTCACGGCACGCCGACGACTGTGCCGTTCCCTACCGCGTACACAGCCATTGGTGTGCTACTCGTACGCCATTGCGTTGATAGCTTCGCGATGCTCTCAAGGACGTTGCGTCCGCGAACCGATGATGTCGAAGGAGGCTCGAACTGGCTTCCAGAGTCTCACTCGAACTGGTTCAAGAAGGAGCACCTGTATGAGTCCTGAGAACAGGACCAAGTCCTCTCTGGGTCCGCTTCCGAAGCGGCGTGCCTGGCTGGTCGGCGGCACGATGGCGTCGCTCGCCCTCGTGGTTTCGGGTATGGCGGCCCCCGGGATCGCCATGGCGCAGAGCGCCAAGGCGCCCACGTCCGTGTCCGGCCCGTCGGGTGTGGGCTGTGACGACGTCACGGAGAAGTCGGTAATGGGCGGCCGCGACTGCGGGCCCACCGGGCCCACCGGCCGTCGCGGTCCCACCGGGCCCACCGGCCCCACCGGTCCGACGGGTCCGGCCGGCCTTGACGGTCTTGACGGTGCGACCGGTCCCACGGGTCCGGCCGGCCTTGACGGTGCGACCGGTCCGACGGGTCCGGCTGGTCTTGACGGTCTTGACGGTGCGACCGGTCCGACGGGTCCGACCGGTGACACGGGTCCCTGCAGCGACATCGACACCTACAACCCCCTCGTGGTCGACCCGCTCAGCACCCACCAGGTGAGCGCCGCGCTCATCGACGGGGTCGCCTTCGCCGGTATCCGGACGGTTCCCGGGGGCGTCTACGACTGGGAGAACATCAGCAACACCCCGCTCGGCGGCTTCCCGGTGGACGCCTGCGCCATCTCGGTGGCCAGCAACGGAGCGGTGAACACCGCCTCGGTCCAGGTGCTCACCGAGGGCGGGGACGTGTACGAGACCGAGTGCACCCTGACCTTCGGGCTCCCTGTGGCTCCGTTCACGCCCCCGAGCCTTGCGTGCACCGAGGTGTGGGACCCGCAGGTGTCGCCCGAACTCGCCCCGGCTGCCAGTGGTTCGAGCAGCTCGGGCCTGATGGGCGTCGTTCCGAGCGAAAAGGGCAGGAAGCACTCCTGACCCCGGGTAGTGGTCTTGGCCCGGTGGCAGTCCTGACCGAGCCGAGATCGTGACGACGCGTGCTGTGCCCGTTTTCCGGGTGCAGCACGCGTCTCCTCGTGCGGCGAGCGCGGTGTTCGCCGGCTGCGCGGGGGCCAGGCGCTCGAACTCCGCGGTGGCCGTAGGCTTACCGCGGACTTGGGGTGTGGGGCGGGAGGATGTTTGACATGGGTGCTGTGAAAGGCGCGAAGGCCAAACGCATGCCGCGTGCCGTCCGCGAGCGGCAGATGATGGACGCGGCAGTGCAGACCTTCGGGCGGCGCGGCTACCGTGCGGCCTCCATGGATGAGATCGCGGAGCTCGCGGGGGTCTCCAAGCCGCTCGTCTATCTGTACCTGAATTCCAAGGAAGAGCTCTTCACGGCGTGCATCAGACGTGAGGCGGACGCGCTGATCGCCGCTGTACAGGCGGCCGTCGAGCCGGGGCTCGCGGCGGACCGGCAACTGTGGGCGGGACTCGCGGCCTTCTTCACGCACACCGCCGAGAATCCTTACGGCTGGGCGGTGCTGCACCGTCAGGCGCGTACGCACGGGGAGCCGTTCGCCGCGGATGTGGCGGTGATGCGGGACGCGATCGTGGCGGTGGTGACCGGGCTGATCGGTGCCGCGGCCCGTGAGGCGCACCGGGATCAGGAGCTCGCGGACCGCGATGTGGCCGGGCTCGCTCAGGCACTGGTGGGGGCGGCCGAATCGCTCGCCGGGTGGGCGAACGAAGCGGAGGACGTCTCGGCGAAGGAAGCGGCCGGGACGCTGATGAACTTCGCCTGGATGGGACTGGGAAATCTGATGCGCGGGGAGAGCTGGTCGCACTCCCGCTGAGCCGTGTCGGGATCAGTCCCGCGAGGTGCGACCGTCAGGCAGGTTGCTCGAGAGTAAGGGCGCCGTTCGAGAGTGGTGCCCCGGCCTCCGGCGGGGCGGTCGGAGCCGTTTCGGACGGTGAGCAAACGGTGACTGACGAGTGCCCTTCGCCACAGTCGGGCGGCCGGGGACGCCCCGGGTACCCGTCGGTAGATCAGTGGCAGCGCCCCGCGTGAGCAGGTGCTATGCCGTCTTGGCGGCTCTCCGGCCGGTCGGCGGGACCCGTTCGCCTCTCGCCCATACAACAGGCGAGTCGGGTGAACGAGGGATAAACTCCTCGTTTGCCGTGCGCGGAATGGGGATTCGCAGCGCACTCGACACGACCTACGGAGAGTGAGAGATGCGTACGAACCTGTGTGACATCCACCGGATCGGACCTGATCCGAGCGACCTGTCGGCCGGCGATCGGTGCGCTGCATGACTATGGCCCCTCAGTCGCCGACTCTTCTCGATCCGCTGCTCGACGCCGCGCCCGCGACCGCGCTGTTCACCGCCGGCGCCGCCGCCCGCGAGCGCACCCTCCTCGACATTCTCGACGAGAGCGCACGCCGTCACCCGGATGCCCTCGCCGTCGACGACGGCGAAGCGCCCCTCAGCTACAGCGCGCTCCTCGACGAGGTCGAGGGACTGCGAGCCCGCCTCTGCGACGCCGGAATCGGCATCGGCGACCGTGTCGGCGTACGGGTGCCGTCCGGCACCGCCGACCTGTACGTCTCGATCCTCGCCGTCCTCGCGGCGGGCGCTGCCTATGTGCCGGTCGACGCCGAGGACCCCGACGAGCGGGCCGAGCTCGTCTTCACCGAGGCCGCCGTGAGCGCCGTCATCGGCGCGGGCCGCGAGATCACGCCGCTCGGATCCTGCGGCGGCGACACCGGCCGCCGGCCGGGGCCCGGCGACGACGCGTGGATCATCTTCACCTCCGGTTCCACCGGAAAGCCCAAGGGCGTCGCCGTCACGCACCGCAGCGCGGCCGCGTTCGTCGACGCCGAGGCCCGCCTCTTCCTGGCCCAGGAGCCGCTCGCCCCCGGCGACCGCGTGCTCGCGGGGCTCTCTGTCGCCTTCGACGCCTCCTGCGAGGAGATGTGGCTCGCGTGGCGGCACGGCGCCTGCCTGGTGCCCGCCCCCCGCTCCCTCGTACGCACCGGCCTTGACCTCGGCCCCTGGCTGATCGAGCAGGGCATCACCGTCGTGTCGACCGTGCCCACGCTCGCGGCGCTCTGGCCCGCCGAGGCGCTCGACGACGTACGGCTGCTGATCTTCGGCGGCGAGGCCTGCCCGCCCGAGCTGGCCGAGCGGATGGCCGTCCCTGGCCGGGAGGTCTGGAACACCTACGGCCCGACCGAGGCCACCGTCGTCGCCTGCGCTGCACCGCTGACCGGCGAGGGGCCGGTACGGATCGGGCTGCCGCTCGACGGCTGGGAGCTCGCCGTCGTGGACGCCCGCGGCGAGGTCGTGCCCATGGGCGAGACCGGCGAACTGGTCATTGGCGGCGTGGGCCTCGCCCGCTACCTGGACGCCGAGAAGGACGCCGAGAAGTACGCGCCCCTGCCCGTCCTCGGCTGGGACCGCGCCTACCGCAGCGGCGACCTGGTCAAGGCGGAGGCGGAGGGCCTGCTCTTCATGGGCCGCGCGGACGAGCAGATCAAGCTCGGCGGCCGCCG
This sequence comes from Streptomyces sp. NBC_00885, assembly GCF_045207475.1. Taxonomy (NCBI): domain Bacteria; kingdom Bacillati; phylum Actinomycetota; class Actinomycetes; order Kitasatosporales; family Streptomycetaceae; genus Streptomyces; species Streptomyces sp. NBC_00885. Next base: position 3,480,920 of record NZ_CP108796.1, on the reverse strand, counting down.
TATCGAACTCGGCGAGATCGACTCCGCGCTGCAGTCGCTCCCGGGCATCGCCGGCGCGGCGGCGGCGGTCCGTACGACGGGCGCGGGGCATCAGCTGCTGGTGGGGTACGTGGTCCCGAGCGCCCCTGAGCAGGACGCCGCCCCGGACGCCGACGACGTGGTTCCGCGCGCGCTGCCCTTCGACACCGTGGCCTTCGACCCCGCCGACGCCGTCGCGCGGCTCCGCAAGGAGCTGCCCGCCGCGCTCGTGCCACTGCTCGCCGTCGTGGACACCCTTCCGACCCGGACCTCGGGCAAGGTCGACCGGGCCGCACTGCCCTGGCCGCTGCCCGCCGCGGAGAGGGCGGAAGAGGAAACGGCCCGGTTCACCGAGACCGAGGCGTGGCTGGCCGAGCAGTGGACCGAGCTGCTCGGAGCACCGGTGAGCGGGCCCGACGCCGACTTCTTCGCGAGCGGTGGCGGCTCTCTCGCCGCCGCCCAGCTCGTGTCGCGGATTCGCGAGCGGTTCGCCGCCGGATCCGTCGGCGACATCTACCAGAACCCCACCCTCGGCGCGCTCGCCCGGACCCTGGAGGCATCCTCCGCGGGCAGGGACGACGCACGCGACGTCAAGCCGGTGCCGCGCCGCACAGGAATCGCGCAGACACTGCTCATGCTGCCGCTGTTCGGCGTGACAGGGCTGCGCTGGGGCGTGGTCGCCGCCGCCGTCGGCAATGTGATCGGCGGGCCCTGGGCCCCGACCGTGTCCTGGTGGTGGGTGGCGCTCGGATGGCTGCTCTTCGTCAGCCCGGTCGGCAAGATCGTGATCGCCGCGGGCGGTGCGCGGCTGCTGCTGCGGGGCATGCGCCCGGGTACGTATCCGCGCGGCGGCCGTGTCCATCTGCGCCTGTGGACCGCGGAACGCCTCGCCGAGATGAGCGGCGCGACCAGCCTCGCGGGCGCCTGGCTCACCTACTACGCACGCGCTCTCGGCGTCCGGATCGGCGAGGACGTCGATCTGCACGCCCTGCCGCCGGTGACCGGCATGCTGCGGCTCGGCAAGGGCAGCGCCGTCGAGCCCGAGGCCGATCTGTCCGGGCACTGGCTCGACGGCGACCGGCTGCACATCGGCTCCATCCGGATCGGCGCGGGAGCCACGGTCGGCGCCCGCAGCACACTCTTCCCCGGCGCACGCATCGGCAAGCGCGCCGAGATCGCGCCCGGATCGGGCGTGACCGGCACCGTCCCTGCGGGCGAGCGCTGGTCTGGCGTGCCCGCCACCCGCAAGGGCAAGGCCAACCGCCGTCTCCCCGACGGCCGCCCGCCCCGCAGGCGCCGCTGGATCGGCCTCTACTCGCTGACCTCGCTGCTCCTCGGGCTGCTGCCCGCGGTCGCGGCGCTTCCGGGTCTGCTCGTCATCGGCCTGTTCGTACGCGGCAGCGCGGATCTCGGCGAGGCGCTGACCGCCGCCCTGACCGCCGTACCGCTCGCGACCGTCGTCGCGATGGTCACGTACGCACTGATCGTCCTCGCCGGTGTGCGGCTGCTCAGCATCGGCCTGCGCGAGGGCTATTACCCCGTCCACGGCCGGGTCGCCTGGCAGGCATGGGCGACGGAACGGCTGATGGACATGGCCCGGGTGCATCTCTTCCCGCTGTACGCGAGCCTGTTCACGCCGGTGTGGCTGCGGGCGCTGGGCATGAAGGTGGGCCGCGGGGTCGAGGCGTCGACCGTGCTGGCGCTGCCCGCGATGACGACGGTCGGCGACGGCGCGTTCCTCGCCGACGACACGATGGTCGCCTCGTACGAACTGGGCGGCGGCTGGCTGCGGATCGCCGAGGCGCGGATCGGCAAGAAGGCCTTCCTCGGCAACTCCGGGATGACGGCCGCCGGCCGCTCCGTGCCCAAGCGGGGTCTGGTCGGCGTGCTGTCGTCGACCCCGAAGCGCGCCAAGGCGGGCAGTTCCTGGCTCGGCATGCCGCCGATGAAGCTGCCCCGGGCGGCCGAAGCGGGCGACCAGAGCCGTACCTTCGACCCGCCGAAGCGGCTGATGTGGGCGCGCGCGGCCGTCGAGGTCTGCCGGGTCGTGCCTGTCATGTGCGGCGTGGCGCTCGCCGTCCTCGTGCTCGCGGCCTTCGCGCTGGTGGCCTCCCGCGTCGGCGTCGGCCTCGCGGTGCTGTCCACCGGCGGGCTGCTGCTCGCCGGCGGCCTGGTGGCCTGCCTGGTGGCCATCGCGGCGAAGTGGCTGCTGGTGGGCCGTTTCAAGGCGGTCGAGCACCCGCTGTGGTCGTCGTTCGTGTGGCGCAACGAGCTCGCGGACACCTTTGTCGAGGTGCTCGCGGTGCCGTGGCTCATCGGCGCGACCGGCGGCACACCGCTGATGAACCTGTGGCTGCGCTCGCTCGGCGCCCGCATCGGCCGCGGCGCCTGGTGCGAGACGTACTGGCTGCCGGAGGCCGACCTGGTCAGCGTGGGCGGCGGTGCCAGCGTGAATCGTGGCTGTGTTGTTCAGACGCACCTCTTCCATGACCGGATCATGCGTATGGACAATGTCGTCCTCGGAGCCGGCGCGACGCTGGGCCCGCACGGCATCGCGCTGCCCGGCGCGGTGATCGGCGACCGCGCCGCGGTCGGTCCGGCGTCGCTGGTGATGCGTGGGGAGCGGGTGCCCGCGGGCACCCGCTGGCTGGGCAATCCGATCGCGGCCTGGAAGCCGTAGCCCAGAATCAGCCACACGCACACGCACACGCACGACAGCAAGAAACGCGAGGACGCACCACGGTGAGGGATTCCTACCTGCCGCAGCACGGTGACAGCGGCTACCGCACCACGGAGTACGACCTGGAGGTGGACTACCGACCGCACACCGGCCGCCTGTCCGGCCGGGCCAGGATCAGCGCCGTCGCCGAGCGTGACCTGGCCGAAGTCGCCCTGGACCTCGGCCAGTTCCGCATCAACCGCGTCCTCGTCAACGGCGGCCGCCCGGCGCGGTACACCCACCGCGCCGACAAGCTGCGCATCCGGCCCGCCAAGCCGCTGCGCACCGGGTCCCCGTTCACGGTCGAGGTGCGCTACACCGGCGTCCCCCATCCCGTCCGCACCCGGGACTGGGGCGACATCGGCTGGGAACAGCTGGAGGAGGGCGCGCTGGTGGCCTCCCAGCCCAGCGGCGCGCGCTCCTGGTTCCCGTGCAACGACCGGCCCAGCGACAAGGCGGTCTACCGGATCGCGGTGACCGCCCCTTCGCCGTACACCGTGGTCGCCAACGGGACCCTCACCTCCCGTACGATCAGCGCCTCCACGACGACCTGGGTGTACGAGCAGTCCGCGCCGATGGCGACGTATCTGGCGACCGTCCAGATCGGCCCGTACGAACTGGTCGACATCGCCCACGCCGGACGCGTGCCGCAGCCGGCCGCCGTGCCGCGCGAACTGCTCGGCCGCTTCGAGCACGACTTCGCCCGCCAGCCGCAGATGATGACGGCCTTCACGGACCTCTTCGGCCCGTACCCCTTCGACGACTACGCCGTCGTCGTGGTCGACGAGGAACTGGACGTGCCCTGCGAGGCGCAGGGCCTGTCGATCTTCGGGTCCAACCATGTCGACGGGCGGCGCGGCAGCGAGCGCCTGATCGCGCACGAACTGGCCCACCAGTGGTTCGGCAACAGCCTGACCGTCGCGGACTGGCGGCACATCTGGCTCAACGAGGGCTTCGCGAAGTACGCGGAATGGCTGTGGTCCGAAGTGTCCGGCGGGCCCTCGGCCGCGGCACTCGCGGCCAAGTCCCGGGCCAAGCTCGCCCTGTTGCGGCAGGACATCAAGATCGGCGATCCCGGGCTGCGGCGGCTGTTCGACGACCGGCTCTACGAGCGGGGCGGGCTCACGATGCACGCACTGCGGACGGTGATCGGGCATGCGGCGTTCGTGGCGGTGCTGCGGGAGTGGACGACGACGCGGCGGTACGGGGTGGTGACGACGCAGGAGTTCATCGCGGTCGCGCAGAGGTATTCGGAGCATCCGCTGGACGGGCTGTTCCGGATGTGGCTGTACGACGAGAAACTCCCGGCGTTGCCGCAGGCGCGGCGGTAAGGGGGGCGGGTGCGGTGCGGGTCGACGGGGTTCGGGGGGCCTGCCCCCAGTTCGGGAAGGGGCGGGTAGGGGAACAAGCCCCGCGCAGCGGCCCCCCTAACCCAAGCGCCCCGCGCGCCACTCGCGGACAGCCGCGTCGACATCGAACGGCCCAAGACCCAGCGGCGGCCCCACCGGCGGCCTCCGGATCGCCGCCTCGATCTTCTCGTTGACCTCGGAGAGGATCCGCCGCACCTGGGACTCCGTCGCCGCCCGCCCCGCCGCCTCCCGCGCGTCCTCCGCCTCCTTGCGCAGGGCCAGCGTCGGCGGCAGCACCGAGACGCCCTCGCGGTGCATCTTGCCCTTGACCCACCACAGTTCGTCGTACGGAGCCGTGTCGTCGGGGAGCGGCTTTCCGAAGCCGGGCAGATCCTTGAAGTCCCCGCGCTCCGAAGCGTCCCGGATCTGCTTGTCGACCCACGATTCGAAGCTGACACCTGGGGGTTTGCGTTCGGTCACGGCCGCTCCTCCCGTCTCGTGAATCCATGGTAGGCGGGGCGGTTCGCCTCCGGGATCAGCGCAGGGTCGGCACCGCGCCGCACTCCGCCCGCTCCACGTCGACCCCGCGCAGCCCCCGGCCCCACGCTTCGGCGATCCGGGCGAGCCGGGCCGCGTCCGGAGGCGTACGGCCGAGGCCGATCGCGTACCGCGCGAGCGCCGGGCCCCTCTCGTACGGGCGGGGCCAGGCGTGCGCGTCCACCGCCCCCGCGTCCTCCAGGGCGGTGAGCAGCGCGCGCAGGCGGCCCCGGACGCGGCCGAGGAGTTCCTCGAACTCGCCGTCCGGGCCCGGGCGTACGGTCACCGTCGCCCAGGCGGCGTGCCGCCGGTGCAGGGGCGGCGGTGACAGCAGCTCGGGCCAGGGGTCCGCGCGGCTTTCCGCGGCCGTATCCAGGATGGTCCAGGCTCGGTAGAGCTCGTCGGTGAGCAGGTTCCGGAAGCCCGCGGTGACCTGCCCGGTGCAGGTACGGACGGGCGCGGTCGGGGTCATGACGGTCAGGGAACCCTGTGGACCCGTAGCGGTATCCGCGAGGCCGACCGGTTCGCGCCAGTCCCACGCGGCCCAGGTGCCGAAGAAGTCACGCAGCCGGTCCGCGTCGGTGGAGCCCGCCGACTCGCGTGTCGTACGGGCCGCGAGCACCGACCAGGCCAGGCCCGGGAGCCCGCCGAAGGGAGCCGAGTCGAGGCCGCGTGCCTTCGCCCACGCCTTCACCTGCCCGGCCAGCCGGGCGAACGCGGCATGGTCGGCGCCGGCTTCGGCCCGTACCGCGTCCGCGTCGCTCACCGCGCTCAGCGCGATCGCGGCCGCCTCGCCCAACTCGGCACGCCGTGAGACCGCTTCGGCCGGATCGAGCGTCCCGGTGGCGACGACCACCAGGTCCACGTCGATGTCACGGACGCGCAGCCGCAGGCCGGGCACGCGGGCGCCCGTCACCTCCCGTACCCGGGTGGCGTCCGGCAGTGCGGCCGTCACGCGCGCCCGTACGTCCGCCATGTCGACGGAGCCCGGCAGCGCCGCCACCAGGTCCAGGTCGGCTCCGGCGAGGGCGCAGCCCATGCGCCGCGAACCGGCGATGTGGACGACTCCCTCACCCAGTGCTTCGGAGAGGTGCTGAGCGGTCCCGTCCTCCGCGACAGGCTCGGCGGTGGCGGCTTCAGGGGACGCGGGGGATTCGGGGGAGTCCGGCAGCCAGCGCACCTCGCCCGTTCCCAGGGCCACCGTGGCCCGCGGCCGCATCGGCCCGTCGCCCCGCCGCGAGAGGAGCACCAGTTCGCTCACCCGCGCCGACATGCCGTCGAGCAGGGCGGCGCAGTGCGTGGCGAGCGTGTGCGGATCCCGGGTCCGGCCCAGAGAGAGGTGTGGGGTGAAGCTGGGGGCCCGGCCCCCGCAGCGGGGAAATCGCCGCTCCAGGGCGCGGTGCAGTTCTGCCCAGGGCGCCGCGTCGGTCGCCGCCGGGTCGAGCCAGACGGTGGAGTCCTCCCGGTGCCGGAAGGAGCGCACTCCCTCCAGACGGGCGGTGAACGCCGCCGTCCCTGCCGTCGCCGCAGCGAGCAGCGGGGCCGCCCGCTCGAAGTCCGACTCCGGTACGAAACCGAACAGCAGGTTCACGTGCGGCGGCCAGCGGTGGATCTGTCGGTCGTGTTCCTGGCGGATGTGCTGGATCGACGGCCAGAGCTCCTGGGGAGGAATCCAGGCCACGGCGGTGCGCGGCGTCGGCGCGACGGCGAGGACGTCGGCGAGGTTGTCGCCGGGTTCGGTCCGGCCGACGGTCAGGTCGGCTTCCACACCGTAATGATCCGATATGTACAGCCCTTCCGGTGTCGGCACGTCGCCCCGGAGCGCCGCCCGGGTCGCCCGCAGCCGCCCTGCGCGCAGGAAGATCCGGTCAAGCCGGGAGACCCGGCCGGACAGCGAGGACACCGCGGCCAGCGGATTGACGCCGGGGTCGAAGGTGGGGGTCCGGTCGTCCGGACCGTGTACCTCGGTCCAGGCGTCCCGCAGCCGGAGCGTCTCGGCCGGTCCTTCGCCGCCGTCGTTGAAGTCACCGAGCAGGATCAGCTCGCCGTCGATCCCGCCGAGTCCCTCGGCGAGGCTGCCAAGTTCGGCCTCCCGCCTGGCCGGTCCGTCCTCGGAGTGGTCGCTGCTCAGATGGGTCGCCGCCACCACGAGCGGGCCGGAGCCGGTCTCCACGGTGATGGCGGTGACGGCTTTGTGCGGTCCGAACTCGTGCCGTCCCGCCTCCCGTACGGGCAGCCGGCTGAGCAGCAGCAGCCCGCAGTCGTCTACGTCCTTGCCTCCCGCGTCGGTGCCCAGGGTGTAGCCCGCGCGGACCCACGGCGCCCGCAGGAGCAGGGCGAGCAGCGCGGGTTCGACCTCCTGGAGCGCGATGACGTCCGCGTCCGCTTCCTCCAGGGCGGCGAGCAGCAGGGGCCTGCGCAGTGCGGTGTCGATGCGCTCGCTGTCGTACCGGTCCCACAGCGTGTTCCACGTCAGTACGCGCAGACTCCTCCCGGCCGGCGCGGCAGCCCGGGCTGCGCCGCCCGCAGGCCGCCACCCGTCAGCGGGCCGCCACCGCTCCGTCGCCGGGTCCCACGCGTGCGGCGTCCCGGCCGTGAAGAACGGCGCGCGCAACAGGCGCGGATCCCGTGCCCGGCCCGCGTCCGAGGTGTCGATCCGGTCCACCCCGGTCGCCCGGTCCCAGACCACCTCGCCGTCCGCCTCGAAGAACAGCACCCGGTGCCACGGGATGTCGCCCCCGGGTACGAAGGCGGGCAGCGGGATCCGCTTGGGGGCGGCCCCGCGCTGGTTGATCCCGATCACGAACCTGGCCGGGTCGAAGCGCGCGTCCCAGCGGACGCGGTGGTAGATCTCGTCGCTGGTACGCACTAGACCGCCTCCTCGACGGTTCCGCCCGGCCCGATGTACCAGGTGCGATGCGCCTGGCCGGGGTAGGGCGGCACGAAACGGTGCAGCTGCGCGGTGAGCACGTCGGGCGGCACCGGATGCGGCCGCACCGCGTTACGCCGGACCAGTTCATCCTCGTCTACCAGCACCACGGCGTGCGTGATGAGCGCATCGCGACGGTGCGCGACCGCGTGCACCAGGGAACGCTGGTGCGGGTTGAGCGAGGTGGCGTCCCATACGACGGTCCCGCCCGAGGCCAGTGCGGTGTCGAGCCGGCTGAGGCCCGCGCGCAGCACGTCCCCGCCTGCGCGCTGGTCCGCGCGCGAGCCGCGCGCCTCGCGCAGTTCGTCGAGGGACACGTACGCGTCGACTCCCCGCAGGCCGCGCGCGAAGGTGCTCTTCCCGCTGCCCGAAGGACCGACCAGGTGGATCAGCCGCGGGAAGTCCCCGTTCCGCCACCGCCAGGTCGCCGCGGCAGCCTCCTCGACGGTCCGGATCCGCCCCTGTGCACAGGCTTCCCGCGCCTCGGCCCGGCAGCGGTCGGCGGCCTCCGTGTCCAGGTCGGCGAACGCCTCCCGCAGTCCCGCAAGCACCTCAGCCCCGCCCAGCAGTCCGGCGTCCTCGGCGTACAGCGCGGACCAGTCGACCTGCTCGCGCCCCGCGTTGTCCGCCGCCACCGCTCCCGCGACGGCGTGCAGCACCCCCAGGTCGGCCGCGAACGACATCCGTACAAGACCGGTCCGGCGGTCCTCGTCCGGATACGGCCGGTGCAGATTCGGGTGCAGCCCGACCAGGTCGGCGACCTGCCGGGCGAGCGGCATGCCCAGCGGGGCCACCAGCCGGCCGGCGAGCGAGCCCCGGCGTGTTCCGTGCAGCAGCGCGGCCAGGACGCCCGCCAGCCGCGCGTCCCCGGACCGGCCGAGCGCATCGAGTCTCGCCGACACCTCGGCGACGGCGGCCCCGGCGGCGGCGGGGTCCCGCGGAGCGACTCCGACCGCGGCCGACAGGGACTCCCCATCGGCGGTGGCCCCCGAACGCACCGCCCACAGCGCGGCCTTCGGGCTCAGCCCGTTCTCCACGACCGCGGCGTGCATCCAGTGCGTATCGGTCTGCACGTGCCCGCCGCGCACCCACTTGGCCACCCGCTGCCCGAACTCGTCCTGGCCGAAGCCCTCCACGGTCCGTACGACGTAGCCCTCCTGCCGCGCGGTGTCCAGCCGCAGCGCGCGCAGTGCCCGCTCGTCGAAGGCGCCCCGCCACAGCACCCGCGGCACGGGAACCCCCAGCCGCCGCAGAAAGCGGACGGTCCGGTCCCAGTCCAGGCAACGGCCGTCGCCGTCCCAGACGGAGAAGCCGTAGAACCAGCTCTCCAGGTCCTCGTACGCGATCGAGTGCCGCGCGAAGAGGTTCTCGCCGCACACCCGCCACCCCCGAGGGATCTGTGTACCGATCCGCCCCTGCAGAGCTTTGACCCAGGCCCGCGAGGGATGGTGCGCGGAATCCAGCGACCGGGCGTGGAGCCCGTCGGCGTAGAGGGTGGTGTTCTCCCCGTCGAGCTTCTCGGTGACCACGACTTCACGGCCGTGCAGAGGCGAGAGATCACCGGCTCGTACGTCGTCCGACGCGGCCCCCGGCGACCACGGGAGGTGTGGTGTGCGGGGGTAGTGAACTCGCATGACCGCTCTCCGTGACGACATCGGGTCCGGTCACTGTAGGAGGCGGGAGGAGGGTGTCTCCATCGGAATAAAGGCAGGAGCCCCGGTCCACAGGGAACGGGGCTCCTTGGTACTGCTAAGTCGTGCGCGATCGCCGACCCGTGGCTGACTAGGCCGGGGTGACGTTCTCCGCCTGCGGGCCCTTCGGGCCCTGAGTGACGTCGAAGTTCACGACCTGGTTCTCCTCGAGAGAGCGGAAACCAGACGCGTTGATCGCGGAGTAGTGGACGAAGACATCCGGGCCGCCGCCGTCCTGGGCGATGAAGCCGAAGCCCTTTTCAGCGTTGAACCACTTGACGGTTCCGGTAGCCATAAGCCCTCCTTGGGCCAAAGGGTTGCCCTGCTCCAGAACCTGCAAGAAGTCTGAAAACTACAAAAGCCTGCGGGTTACATGCTCCGCAGGCTCTGTACTGCAAGGGAAACCAAACTGCAACTTGCGTCGAGCCTAGCACGCAGCGTGTGCGCAGCGGTAGAGGGAAAGATCACGTCACCCGGACGTTTGAAAGGATCATGATCCGCTGACGAATTGCAGCTCGGGAGGGGCGCGCCCAGCCCCGGCGGGGCCGCCCGCGCGGCACAGGTCTAGCCTCGCGATGTGGACAGTCTTGGAGAAAGCACAGCAACCGACCACCGCCGCAGCCGGCCCCGCGTCGGCCACATCCAGTTCCTCAACTGTCTCCCCCTGTACTGGGGGCTGGCCCGTACCGGAACTCTCCTCGATCTCGAGCTGACGAAGGACACTCCGGAGAAGCTCAGCGAGCAGCTGGTGCGCGGCGAACTCGATATCGCGCCGATCACACTCGTCGAATTCCTGCGCAATGCCGATCAGCTCGTCGCTTTCCCCGATCTCGCGGTCGGCTGCGACGGCCCGGTCATGTCCTGCGTGATCGTGTCCCAGGGCCCGCTGGACCGGCTGGACGGTGCGAGGGTCGCGCTCGGGTCCACCTCGCGCACCTCCGTACGGCTGGCTCAACTGCTGCTGGCCGAGCAGTACAAGGTGGCGCCCGACTACTACACCTGCCCGCCCGACCTCGGCCTGATGATGCAGGAGGCGGAGGCGGCCGTACTGATCGGCGACGCCGCGCTGCGCGCCTCGCTGCACGACGCCCCCCGGCTCGGCCTTCAGGTCCACGACCTGGGGCTGATGTGGAAGGACTGGACCGGGCTGCCCTTCGTCTTCGCCGTGTGGGCGGCGCGCAAGGACTATCTGGCGCGCGAGCCCCTGGTCGTACGGCAGGTGCACGAGGCCTTCCTCGCCTCGCGGGACGTCTCGCTGGAGGAGGTTTCCAAGGTCGCCGAGCAGGCCGCGCGCTGGGAGAGCTTCGACAAGGCGCTGCTGGAGCGGTACTTCAGGACGCTGGACTTCCGCTTCGGCGCCGAGCAGCTCGCGGGCGTACGGGAGTTCGCGCGCCGGACCGGGCCGACGACCGGGTTCCCGGCGGACGTACGCGTGGAGCTGCTCGGCCCCTGACGGCTGCCGGGCTCCTGAGGGCCGCCCGGCTAGGACGCGGGGATGGGGGCCTGCATGTGCTCGCTGATCCACTGGATGGATCCGTCGCCCATGCCCTGCACATACGTCTTGGCGTTGTGCTCGCCGTCCTGGATGACCTGCAGGCGGCTCTTGACCGGGCCCTTGCAGTAGTCACGGATGAAGTTCTTGAGGCTCTTGACCCCGCGCTCCTTGGTGCCTATCTGGAAGGCCAGATAGACGTCGTTGGCCTTGGTGTCGGGCTTGGCGGCCAGAGCCTTGGCGAGCTTCTCCGGGTTGTTGGCCTGCCGCTTGGACTCGTGGCCCGCCCACAGCGGTGAGTCCGGGACGGTGTCGGGGCCGGAGGCGATCACGGCCTTGAACTTGTCCGGGCGCTGGAGCACCGACTTCAGGCCGACGAAGGCGCCGGACGAGGAGCCCATGAAGGCCCAGCCGTCACGGGACGTGAAGGTACGGAAGTTGGCCTTCACAAAGTCGGGGACGTCCTCGGTCATCCAGGTGCCCATCTTCGGCTGCCCGGGTATGTCACTGCCGTCGTAGTAGTACTTCGCGTCCGGGTTGAGCACCGGCATGACCACGATGAAGGGCAGGCTCTTGCCCTCCTTGGACCACTTGCTGATGCTGCTCTGCAGCTTGAGGTCGGTGCCCATCCAGTAGTTCTTGGGGTAGCCGTTGCCGCCGGGCAGCGCGATCAGCACGGGGAAACCGCTGCCCGCGTACTTGGGGTCGAAGTACTCCTTGGGGGCCCAGACCCACACCTTGCCCTCGAAGCCGGACTTCTTGCCCTCCAGCGTGGTGACGCCGATCTTGGTGCCATCGTCCAGGCTGTTCTGGGTGGTGAACGAGGCCTTCGGGCCGGTCGGCATCAGCGTCTTGGCGGCGGCCTCGTCGGCCGCCTTGTCGCCCGTGCCGCTGTCCTGGGCGCCGCCCGACTGCCGGCCGGGGGCTGCTGCGGTGGGACCGTCGAAGGTGAGCGGCTCACCCTCCTCCCACCAGCCTGCGCCGAGCGCGTACGAGCCGAGCGCGACAGAGCCGAGGACAACGGTGGCTATGAGGGCTTTGGGCAGGCGTTTCATGGACGGACTCCGAGGGATTCTGGCCGAGGCGTCACGGCACAGCCGGCTTTCGGACAAGCGGTGTGATTTACACGCAGGGAGATGGCGTCGGGCCCGGTTCGGTTGGCTGCCGGGCGGCGGGAATCCTCGTGATGCCCGGCACGGCGCCCCCTACGCTGAGGAGTCACAGCAGGCAAGGGCCGTCAGGGCAAGGGCAATCGGGGGAGTACAGATGCAGCCGCTGGATCCGGGCGAGCCGCAGAACATCGGGGCGTACCGGCTGCTCGGACGGCTGGGGGCGGGCGGAATGGGCCGCGTCTATCTCGGGCGCAGCGCCGGCGGCCGCACGGTCGCGGTGAAGGTGGTCCATCCGCACTTCGCGCTCGACGAGGAGTTCCGGGCGCGGTTCCGGCGTGAGGTGGAGGCGGCCCGCCGCGTCGGCGGCCAGTGGACGGCGCCGGTCCTCGACGCCGACCCGGAGGCGACCGTGCCCTGGGTGGCCACGGGTTACGTGGCCGGTCCCGCGCTGTCGCAGGCGGTCACCGAGCACGGTCCGCTGCCCGCGCACTCGGTACGGGTGCTGGGCGCGGGGCTCGCCGAGGCGCTGGCGGCCGTACACGGCCGCGAACTGGTGCACCGGGACGTGAAGCCGTCCAATGTGCTGCTCACGCTGGACGGACCGCGCCTGATCGACTTCGGGATCGCCCGTGCCACCGACGGCACCGCCTCGCTCACCTCCACCGGGGTCTCGGTCGGCTCGCCCGGCTACATGTCGCCGGAGCAGATCCTCGGCAGGGTCGTCACCGGCGCGGCCGACGTGTTCTCGCTGGGCGCGGTGCTGGCGTACGCGGCGACGGGGGCTGCGCCCTTCCCCGGCGACTCGTCGGCCGCGCTGCTCTACAAGGTGGTGCACGAGGAGCCCGAACTGGGCTTGCTGGAGGGCGACTTGCGGGCGCTGGTCGCCGACTGCCTGGCCAAGGACCCGGCCGCGCGGCCCGCGCCCGCGCAGATCGCGCACAGGCTGGCCCCGGGCGGGGCGGCCTCGCTGGTCGGCGTGGGGTGGCTGCCCGGCCCGCTGGTGGAGCAGGTCAGCCGGTCGGCGGTGAGCCTGCTGAACCTGGAGCCGGCACCGGCCGACCCGCGTGCGTCGGGGCCGGTGGCGTTCAGCAGCCCGGCGATCGGGACGTTCGGGCCGCCGGTCGAACCGGTGACGCCGCCCGCTTCGGCGGCGGCTCCCCAGGACGCGCCGCCGCACACCCAGGGGAGCCCACTTCAGAGCCCGCCGCCCGCCCGCGCCCGCAGGAAGGTGAGCTGCACGGTCACGCTGACGGTGGCCGCGGCACTGGCGACGGTCACGGTGGGCGGCGGGTTCCTCTTCGACCTGTGGCCGGGCGCGGGCAGCGACAAGACCAACGACTCGGCGGGCCACTCCCCGTCGGCGACCGAGAAGGTGAAGAAGGTGCCAAAGGCTTTCATCGGCACCTGGGAGGGCCCCTTCAAGGTCAGCTTCGCGGGCAGCGAACTGGAGGCCGGGACCTTCTCGGTCGCCATCCGCGCGGGGAGGACGGGCGCGAAGTTCGCCACGGTCAGCCAGTTCGACGCGCTGGGCAGCCTCTCCTGCGAGGACAATCTCGTGCTGCGCGGCGTGACCCCGAAGGAGCTGGTCGCCGACGGCAGGTCGAGCGGCAAACCGGGCACCAAGTGCACGCCCGGCACGCACACGGTCAGGCTGCGACTGGACGGAGCCCGCCTCCAGTACACCTCGAAGGAACCCCGCGCGGGCGACCCGCGCGCCACGCTGGAGCGCAGGCAGTGACCCGCCGACCGCGCCCGCGAGCGGGCGAGGCGGCTGGCGTAGGCTGGATCGGCCCGCTGATGCTCTGAAACACCGCCGAAAGGTGACGCCCGGTGACCGAGAAGGCCGACCTTCAGTCCGTGCTGGACCGTGCTGCCGAGGGTGGGCGGATCACGCCCGAAGAGGCGCTCGACCTCTACCGCTCCGCACCCCTGCACGCGCTCGGCGTGGCCGCCGACGCCGTACGCAAGCGGCGCTACGCCGGTACGGAGCACATCGCGACGTACATCATCGAGCGCAACATCAACTACACCAACGTGTGCGTCACCGCCTGCAAGTTCTGCGCCTTCTACGCCCCGCCCAAGGACACCGCCAAGGGCTGGACGCGCGACCTCGACGACATCCTGCGGCGCTGCGCCGAGACCGTCGAGCTCGGCGGCACCCAGATCATGTTCCAGGGCGGGCACCACCCGGACTTCGGCGTCGAGTACTACGAGGAGCACTTCGCCGCGATCAAGAAGGAGTTCCCGCAGCTGGTCATCCACTCGCTGGGAGCCTCCGAGGTCGAGCACATGGCGCGGATCTCCGGCGTGCCGGTGGAGGAGGCCATCTCCCGTATCCACGCCGCCGGTCTCGACTCCTTCGCGGGCGCGGGCGCCGAACTGCTGCCCGAGCGCCCGCGCAAGGCGATCGCCCCGCTCAAGGAGAGCGGCGAGCGGTGGCTGGAGATCATGGAGATCGCGCACGGTCTGGGCGTCGAGTCGACGTCGACGATGCTCATGGGCACAGGCGAGACCAACTCCGAGCGCATCGAGCACCTGCGGATGATCCGCGACGTACAGGACCGGACGGGCGGCTTCCGGGCCTTCATCCCGTACACGTACCAGCCCGAGAACAACCACCTCAAGGGCAGGACACAGGCGACGCTCTTCGAGTACCTGCGGATGATCGCGATCGCGCGGCTCTTCCTCGACAACGTCGCCCACATCCAGGGCTCGTGGCTGACCACCGGCAAGGAGGTCGGCCAGCTGTCGTTGCACTACGGCGCGGACGACCTGGGCTCGATCATGCTGGAGGAGAACGTGGTCTCCTCGGCGGGCGCCAAGCACCGCTCGAACCGGCTGGAGATCATCGACCTGATCCGCAAGGCGGGCCGGGTCCCGGCGCAGCGGACGACGACGTACGAGCACATCCTCGTGCACGACGACCCTGCGAACGACCCGGTCGACGAGCGGGTGGCCTCGCACATCTCGTCGACGGCGATCGAGGGCGGCACGGCGCACCCCGAGCTGAAGCTTCTCAGCGCCAACTGAGCGTGCTGTGCTGACACTTCACCGGGTGCCCGACGGACACTCGCTCATCGTCGAGGGCGCGCGGATCGCCGCGATGGGCCCGTACGAGGAGCTGTACGCCGCGTACGGGGAGCGCGCCCGGGTGCGCGAGTGGGACGGGGTCCTCGGCCCCGGCCGCCACGAGCCGGACGCCGTCGCCCTGCTGGAGCACGCGTACTGGCCCGACCCGCGTGAGGCCGATGAGCTGGGCACCGCGCCGCTCACCGGGGACGCACTGGCCGCGCTCGGGATGACCGACACCCGGTGGGGCGCGAGCGCCCGGCGCGGGGTGCAGCGCCTCCTGGCGTCCGGCACGACCACCCTGGCGGGGCCCCTCTCACGGCCGGCGGTCCGGCTCGCCGTCGAGCGCTCCGGCCTGAAGTACGCCGCCGGGCCGCGCGCCCTGGCCCCCGGCGGGCCCGCCGACTTCGCCGTCTTCGCCGAGGACGGCACCTGCCTGGTCACCGTCCTCGACGGGCGCCTGGTCCACCGCCGACGCCGACCGGGCGCCTGAGACAATGCGTCCACCACGTCACCCGCCCCACGACACGAGCGAGGCCGAACGCCAGTGACCCGCGCAACCCTGGACAAGCAGCCGCACGAAGTCGCCTCGATGTTCGACGACGTGGCGGCGAACTACGACCTCACCAACGACGTGCTCTCGCTCGGCCAGGACCGGCGGTGGCGCAAGGAGGTCGCCAGGGCGGTGGACGCCCGCCCGGCACAGAAGGTCCTGGACCTGGCCGCGGGCACCGGCACGTCCTCGCTCCCCTTCACCGCCACCGGCGCGTATGTGGTGCCCTGCGACTTCTCCCTCGGCATGCTGCGCGAGGGCAAGAAGCGCCACCCGTGGCTGCCGCTCACCGCCGGTGACGCGACGAAGCTGCCCTTCCGCGACGATGTCTTCGACGCCGTGACGATCTCCTTCGGGCTGCGCAACGTCCAGGACACGGACGAGGCGCTGCGCGAGCTGTACCGGGTCACCAAGCCGGGCGGGCGGGTCGTGATCTGCGAGTTCTCGCAGCCGACCTGGGCGCCGTTGCGCACCGTCTACACCGAGTACCTGATGCGGGCGCTGCCGCCGGTGGCCCGCGCGGTCTCCTCCAACCCCGACGCGTACGTCTACCTCGCCGAGTCCATCCGCGCATGGCCCGACCAGGCCGGTCTCGCGAAGCGGCTTCAGGGGGCGGGCTGGTCCCAGGTCGCCTGGCGCAATCTGAGCGGCGGGATCGTGGCTCTGCACCGCGGCACCAAGCCCCGCTGAGCCACCCGCCATGGACTACCAGGCGGTCCTCGAACGGATCGCGCAGGACATCGCCCCCCAGGTCGGCAGCGGCACCCCCGCCGAGTACATCCCGGCCCTCGCCGCCGTCGACCCGCACCGCTTCGGCATGGCCATCGCCGACGTGGACGGCACGGTGTACGGGGTGGGGGACTGGCAGCAGCCCTTCTCCACGCAGTCGATCACCAAGGTCTTCACGCTCGCCCTGGCACTCGCCCAGGGCGGCGACAGCCTCTGGGAGCGCGTCGGTCGTGAGCCGTCCGGCAACCCTTTCAACTCGCTGGTGCAGCTGGAGTACGAGAACGGGATCCCGCGCAATCCGTTCATCAACGCGGGCGCGCTCGTCGTCACCGACCGGCTGCTGACCCTGACCGGCGACGCGAGCAGCGAAGTCCTGGAATTCCTGCGGGAGGAGAGCGGGAACGCGGAGCTGGCCTTCGATCCGGACGTCGCCGAGTCGGAGTCCGCGTTCGGCGACCGCAACGCCGCGCTGGCCCACTTCATGGCCTCGTACGGCAATATCGCCAACCCCGTCCCCACCCTTCTCGACCACTACTTCTGGCAGTGCTCGATCGAGATGAGCTGCGCCGACCTGACCCGTGCGGCGCTCTTTCTGGCCCGGCACGGGCTGCGCGCCGACGACTCGCGGCTGCTGACCCGCAGCGAGGCCAAGCAGGTCAACGCGGTGATGATGACCTGCGGTACGTACGACGCGGCCGGTGAGTTCGCCTACCGGGTCGGGCTGCCGGGCAAGAGCGGCGTGGGCGGCGGGATCGTGGCGGTGGTGCCGGGACGCTGCACGCTGGGCGTCTGGAGCCCGGGGCTCGACGCACGGGGCAACTCGGTGGCGGGAGTTGCGGCGCTGGACCGCTTCACGACGCTGACGGGGCTTTCCGTCTTCTGACGCGGACTGTTGAACGAGCCGTTCCGGACGGCGAGTTGACGGGAACCGGCGGCCGGGGAAGATGTGTCCGTTGTCTACGACGTTTGTTTATGACGTTCTTATCTCCCCGCCCGTCCCCGTGTCTCACCTCGGAGTCTGACCATGGCGTCGTTCTGCCCGCACTGCGGCAACCCATCCCCGGATGAGGCTCGCTTCTGCATGACATGCGGGCGTGAGAGGCTGCCCGTCGCCGCTGCGGCGCCGCCTGCGCCACCGCCGCCCGTGTACGGTCCCGGTTCCGTCCCGGGTCCCGTCCCGGGTTCCGTCCCTGGTCCCGTTCAGCCCTCTCCCGTGGGGGCGTTCTTCGGGCGGGTGTTCCGCGGCGACTGGCTGTCCTCGGTGAAGGCCGCGGCCTGGCCCGCCGGGCTGCTGCTGGTGATGGCGGTGGCGCTCGCCATCCCCTCGTACGGCCAGGACGACGAGGTCGTCGTCGGCTGGAGCGACCGGCTGCGGATCGCGCTGGCGATGCTGCTGCAGGGCTTCGGCGGCGGCTTCGAGATGAAGGCGAGCGGTGGTTCCTCGCCCTTCGGCTCGGACTCAGGCTCCGGTTCTGGTTCCGGCTCCTCGGGCGGGATCTTCGGCGACTCGGGCACGGACGCGATGGGCGCGGCCTCCCTCTCCCTCGTTCCGCTGACGGTGACCCTGCTGTGGATCGGCGCGCTCTATCTGGGTGCGCGGATGCTGCGTACGCGCGGTGCCGGACTGGAGGCCGCCGTACGGCTCTCGCTGCTGGTCTCCGGACTGGTGCTGGTCCTGGGGCTGTTCGCGCAGCCCGAGATCCAGGGGGTCGAGATCTCCTCGTCCCCGCTCCTCGCCGCGCTCGGCGCGCTGGTGATCTCGCTCGCGGCGACGTGCGGGGTGCTGCAGCGCGACGATCTCGCGGCCTGGCTGGCGCAGCGGCCCGGGGCCCGGTCGGCGGTGCGGGCGTTCGGGACCGCGGTGCGCGCGCTGGGCGCTGTCGTGGCGCTCTGCTCGCTGGTCGGCTTCGTCGCGTACGCCAATTCGGACGACGTGGACGGCACGGCCCTGCTGATCGCGCTGCCGATTCTGCCCAACATCGGCTTCGCGGTCCTGGGGCTGAGCTGGGGCGCGCCGGT
Organism: Streptomyces sp. NBC_00885; assembly: GCF_045207475.1. Classification (NCBI taxonomy): domain Bacteria; kingdom Bacillati; phylum Actinomycetota; class Actinomycetes; order Kitasatosporales; family Streptomycetaceae; genus Streptomyces; species Streptomyces sp. NBC_00885. Next base: position 3,462,703 of record NZ_CP108796.1, on the reverse strand, counting down.
GAAGTTCGACGTCCAGGGGCAGTTCAGCATGGTCGGCTCCAGCGCGGAGAGCGGCAGCTTCGGGCTGTCCGAGATCGGCGACGTATGGGGCAACGGTGCGGTCGCGGGGGCGCTGAGCCTCGGCGTCGTCTGCGCGCTCACACTCGGTGTCTGGGCGGCGCGCCGCTCGGCGGACCGTCGCGAGCAACTGCTGGCCGCGGGCTTCTCGTTGGGGCTCGTCCTGTTGTTCACGGGCGTCAGCGGGGTCTCGGCGAAGCTCGCGGGCGGCCTGGCGGACTGGGGCGGTCAGGGCACGTCGGAGTTCGCACCGAGTGTTCCGGACGCGCTGTTGTTCGGTCTGCTGTGGGTGGGGGCGGCGACGTTCCTCGGCCCGTATGTGCTGCGGCTGGTGGGGCAGCAGGCACTGGTCCCGCCGGCTCCGCCCGCGCCGCCGATGCCTCCGGCGTACGGCCCGGGGGCCGGGTATGCGCCGGGTGTCTCGGCTCCGGCCGACCCGGCGCTGCCCGGCGCCCCGCCGGTCCACCCGGCCCCGCCCCCGAACCCCGACGTACCGGATCACCCCGCCACCGTCGCCGCCGCGCCGTCCGCTCCGTATGCCGTCGAACCACACACCATGCACCTCGGCGCCGCACCGGCTCCCGTGGCTCCCGTGGCTCCCGTGGCTCCCGTGGCTCCCGGCGTACCCCCCGTACCCAGCGCGGCCGAGCGGAAGCGGAGAGTCCTCATCTGGACCGCCACCCTCACCGCCGCGTTCGTGATCGGCGGCGGCGCGACCGCCGGAGCCCTGCTCCTGAAGAAGAACAACGACGACGAGTCCGGCCGGGCGCAGAACAAGCCGCCTGCCGCCTCGCAGTCACCCACCCCGCAGCAAGACCAGCAGAACCAGCAGAATCAGCAGCCCTCCGCGTCCGCCACCCCGTCCACCAGCCCCTCCCCGTCCCCGTCCGCCTCGCAGGGCAGCGCGACCCTCCCCACGGGCTTCGTGCTCAAGCAGGACCCCGCCGGATTCACCGTCGGCGTGATGGACGGCTGGAAGCGGCGGCAGGCGGGCAGCCAGATCTACTACGAGGCCCCGACGGGCGGCGCGTACCTCCAGATCGGCATCGTCAAGAACACGCCGACGACCTCGTACGACAACTTCCTCGGCCTGGAGACGAAGCACCTTCAGACCCCGGAAACGGACTACCGGCGCGGCCAGTTGATCGAGAACACCTATCAGGGACGGCCGGGCGCGCTCTGGGAGTTCACCCACATTCCCGAGCCCGACGAGAGCAGCCTGCGGCGCCACGTCATCGACCAGGCCTTCGTCGCCGCCGACGGCACGGAGTACGCGATCCTCGCGGCAGGCCGCGCCGATCTGTGGGACGCGAGCAAGGACGTGGTCTTCTCGACCGCGACGAGCACGTTCACGATGAACTGAGCTCCAGCCGGAAGCAGTACCCCTTCTGCTCGGAAACCGGTGTCGTGAAGGTCTCCGCCAGCTCCATGCCGAGTCGCCGGATCACGGCGATGGAGCGCTCGTTGCGGGCGTTGACCATCGCCACCACCCGCTCGACGCCTGCCGCCCGTACCCGCTCCAGCGTGGTGCGGGCGGCGGCCGTCGCGTACCCCTTGCCCCACGCGTCGCGCGCCAGCCGCCAGCCGATCTCGATCTCGCCCACCGGGCCGAAGGTCTCGTGCGGCCACGGCTGCGCCCCGGTGAAGCCGATGACCCTGCCCTCCTCGTCGAGCATGGTCCAGAAGCAGAAGCCGCGCTCGGCGTCGTGTCTGCGCTGCCGGGCGGTCAACTCCTCGTAGAGCGACAGCTCCGCCGACTTCCCGCCGTGAAATTCCATGACGTCGGGGTCGTCGAAGATCCGGTGCCAGGCCACGGCGTCCTCATCGGTGGGCACACGCAGCTGTACGGCGGGGAGCGGCCTGCTCATAGGGGGTGCCCTTCAGTTTGTGGATCAGTACGCCCCCATAGACTGCACATGTCCAGTGCCCTTCGGTACGCAATATCGAGTCTTCGGGAGAACCCGCCGTGACCGAGCCCCTCTCCGAACACACCGCCGATGTGATCGTCGTCGGGGCAGGCCCGGCCGGCTCCACGACCGCGTACTACCTGGCCAAGGCCGGACTGGATGTCCTGCTCCTGGAGAAGACCGCCTTCCCGCGCGAGAAGGTGTGCGGCGACGGTCTGACCCCGCGCGCCACCAAGCAGCTGGTCGCCATGGGCATCGACATCTCCGAGGAAGCCGGCTGGCTGCGCAACAAGGGCCTGAGGATCATCGGCGGTGGCGTGAGGCTGCAGCTCGACTGGCCGGATCTCGCCTCCTACCCGGACTACGGACTTGTCCGTAAGCGCGACGACTTCGACGAGCAGCTGGCCCGGCAGGCGCAGAAGGCGGGCGCGCGGCTGTACGAGCGGTGCAATGTCGGCGCCCCCATCATCGACGACCGTACGGGCCGTATCACCGGCGTGAACGCCAAGCTGGGCGAGGAGAAGACCCCGGTCACCTTCCACGCCCCGCTCGTGGTCGCCGCCGACGGCAACTCCTCCCGGATCTCCCTCGCCATGGGGCTGCACCGGCGCGAGGACCGCCCGATGGGCGTGGCCGTGCGGACGTACTTCACCTCACCGCGCCACGACGACGACTACCTGGAGTCCTGGCTGGAGCTGTGGGACCGGCGCGGTCCGGGCGAGGACCGGCTGCTGCCCGGCTACGGCTGGATCTTCGGCATGGGCGACGGCACCTCGAACGTCGGCCTCGGTGTGCTCAACACCTCCGCCTCCTTCAAGGAGCTGGACTGGCGCGAGGTGCTGAAGGCCTGGTGCGCCTCGATGCCGGAGGACTGGGGGTACACCGAGGAGAACATGACGATGCCGATCCGCGGCGCCGCGCTCCCGATGGCCTTCAACCGCCAGCCGCACTACACGCGCGGTCTCCTGCTGGTGGGCGACGCGGGCGGCCTGGTCAACCCGTTCAACGGCGAGGGCATCGCGTACGCCATGGAGTCCGGGCAGCTTGTCGCCGACGTGATCGTCCAGGCGCACGCCCGGCAGACCCCGGCGCAGCGCGAGCTGGCGCTGCACCGCTACCCGAAGGTCCTCAAGGACACCTACGGCGGTTACTACACGCTGGGCCGCGCGTTCGTGAAGCTCATCGGCAACCCGAAGGTCATGAAGATCGCGACGCAGCGCGGTCTGACCCACCCGCTGCTGATGAAGTTCACGCTGAAGATGCTGGCGAACCTCACCGACCCGACGGGCGGCGACGCGATGGACCGGATCATCAACGGCCTCTCGAAGGTGGCCCCCAAGGCCTGAGCGGTCCGGCACGGCGAAGGGCCGCGGCTCCACCCCCGAGGGGGGGAGCCGCGGCCCTTTGTGTCCGTATATGCGCTGTCTGCGCTCAGAGTACGCGGACCGCGCCGCTCGCCGGGTAGCCCGACAGGTCCTGGATCACGACGCCCTTGCTGGGGTTGGCGGCGTCGAGGTACTGGCCGTCGCCGATGTAGACACCGACGTGGTACGCGCTGCCGGCGCCGCCCCAGTAGAGGATGTCGCCGATCTGGAGGTTGCTGGTGCCCACCTGGGTGCCGGCCACCGACTGGTCCTCCGAGACACGCGGCAGGTCGACGCCGACCGTCTTGAACGCGGCCTGGACGAGGCCGGAGCAGTCCCACGAGTTGGGTCCGGTGCCGCCCATGATGTAGGCGTCGCCGACCTGCGCCTTGAGGAAGGCCACAACGGTCGCTGCGGAGCCCGTCGCGTTGGAGGAGGTGCTGGTCTTCGCGGAGAGCGTGGTGCGCTCGGAGTCGCGCGAGGCGCGCTCCTGGGCCTCGGCCTCGGCGCGCTTCTTCGCTTCGGCCTTCTCCTTGGCCTCGGCCTTGCGCTCGGCCTCGGCCTTGGCCTTCTTCGCGGTCTGCGCGGCCTTGGCGGCCGCGGCGTCCTCCTGGGCCTGCAGCTCGAGGTCGAGGGCGACCTGCGAAGTGGCCTCGGCGGACTGCGCGACGGCGGCGGAGAGGCCGGAGGTGAGCGTGGGCATCTCAATGGTCTCGGTCACCGGCTCGGCGGTCGCCGGCCCGGCTCCTGAAGCCACTGCGATGGTGCTGAGGACGCCACCGGCAACTCCGGCCCGCAGTGCGAGCTTCGAGCTGCTGCGGCGGGGCTTCCGGTGGCTGGGTATGTGAGCGGTGTGGGACATGAGTACAACCGCTATCAGGGGCACCCGGTTCCCATCAAGAAACGTGTGTTGCGCCACAGTTACGTTCGGAACGTCTGAATCCGCTTATGTTGCGCCCTTATTGACGCCGTAACGGGCAAACCGGGCACCCGTGATACGGGCTGTGATCACGGCGTTTCCGTGAAAGGTCCGAATTGCCTGGCGCTTACCATCGCTTCACACCCATGGCCAAGCCCGCTTTTGTTGAGCCCGGGAACGAGTGGTGCAGGTCACAGAAAGGTCACCGTCCGGAGAACGTGAGAGCTCGTGAACGCGTGCACGCGTCCACCTCAATCCGCCCTGTTGCCCGGACGGGTGAGGGTGCGTCCACTATCACCCGATGCGGTCCATCGCCAATTTGCCTGTACGGGCCACCCCTTGATAGGGCGCCACGTCTCCGACCAGCGGTAACACGGCCAGATGTCACGTCTGGTGATCACTCGGGCGCTTCGCGTATGAAGATCACTGCTCATCCGACTTCATGATCGTTCGCCTGGTGGTGGAGATCACAAAGACGGTGGGCCACCCCGTGTCGCAGATCACAGACCGGCAGGCATAGGATGCGGAGCAGTCGGGCTTGTGAACTGCCTCACATGTGCACGATCTTCGCGAGGCGGCGAGACGGATGCCCGGTGCGGTCCAACGGTCAAGGACGACTGGAAGGAGCGGGGAGGGTGAATGCTTACGCGCCCATCCTTGTGCTCGGCGCCCTCGGGGCAGGGTTTGCGATCTTCTCCGTGGTCATGGCCACGCTTATCGGCCCAAAGCGGTACAACCGCGCAAAACTGGAAGCGTATGAGTGCGGCATCGAGCCCACTCCCACGCCGGCCGGAGGCGGCCGCTTTCCCATCAAGTACTACCTGACGGCGATGCTCTTCATCGTCTTCGACATCGAGATCGTCTTCCTCTATCCCTGGGCGGTCACCTTCGACGCCCTGGGGATTTTCGGGCTCGTGGAGATGCTGCTCTTCGTGCTCACCGTCTTCGTCGCCTACGCCTATGTGTGGCGGCGCGGCGGCCTGGAATGGGACTGAGGGGCTGAGGGGCACACCAATGGGAATCGAAGAGAAGCTGCCGAGCGGTTTCCTGCTGACCACGGTCGAACAGGCCTCGGGCTGGGTGCGCAAGTCATCCGTCTTCCCGGCCACCTTCGGTCTGGCCTGCTGCGCCATCGAAATGATGACCACGGGCGCCGGACGCTACGACCTGGCCCGCTTCGGCATGGAGGTCTTCCGCGGCTCGCCGCGCCAGGCCGACCTGATGATCGTCGCCGGTCGCGTCAGCCAGAAGATGGCGCCCGTCCTGCGGCAGGTCTACGACCAGATGCCCAACCCCAAGTGGGTTATCTCCATGGGTGTTTGTGCGTCATCGGGCGGAATGTTCAACAATTATGCGATTGTGCAGGGCGTTGACCATGTTGTTCCCGTTGACATCTATTTGCCGGGCTGCCCGCCGCGTCCCGAGATGCTGATGGACGCGATTCTCAAGCTCCACCAGAAGATCCAGAGCTCCAAGCTCGGTGTGAACGCGGAGGAAGCGGCCCGCGAGGCGGAGGAAGCGGCCCTCAAGGCGCTCCCCACCATCGAGATGAAGGGGCTGCTCCGGTGAGTGACGGCGAACACACCAACGGTAACAACGTCCCCGCCCCGCGCGACGATTCGCCGGAGGTCATCGGCGTACGAAGGGGCATGTTCGGCGCCGGCGACGGTGGGGACACGAGCGGCTACGGCGGGCTCGTCAGGACCGTGACGCTGCCGGGCGCCTCGCACCGCCCCTACGGTGGCTACTTCGACGAGGTGGCCGACGAGCTCGAAGGCGCGCTGGAAGAACAGGGACTCGTCCCCGAGAACGCCATCGAGAAGACGGTCGTCGACCGCGGCGAGCTCACCTTCCACATCGCCCGCGAGCACCTGCTCCAGGTGGCCCGCACCCTGCGCGACGACCCGGCACTGCGCTTCGAGCTCTGCACGGGCGTCAGTGGTGTCCACTACCTCCAGGACAAGGGCCGCGAGCTGCACGCCGTCTACCACCTGCGCTCGGTCACCCATGGCCGGCTGATCCGCCTCGAAGTCTCCGCCCCGGACAGCGATCCGCACGTCCCGTCACTGGTCGAGGTCTATCCGACCAACGACTGGCACGAGCGCGAGACGTATGACTTCTTCGGGATCGTCTTCGACGGTCACCCCGCCCTGACCCGGATCATGATGCCGGACGACTGGCAGGGCTTCCCGCAGCGCAAGGACTATCCGCTCGGCGGCATCGCCGTCGAGTACAAGGGCGCCCAGATCCCGGCTCCGGACCAGCGGAGGTCGTACTCGTGACCACCCCACCTGCAAGCCCGCGCGAGACCACCGAGGGGACTGTATATACAGTCACCGGCGGCGACTGGGACGAGGTCGTCCAGTCCGCGGCCAAGGCCGACGACGAGCGCATCGTCGTCAACATGGGCCCGCAGCACCCCTCCACGCACGGCGTGCTCCGCCTCATCCTGGAGATCGACGGCGAGACGGTCACCGAGGCCCGCTGCGGCATCGGCTACCTCCACACCGGCATCGAGAAGAACCTCGAGTACCGGACCTGGACGCAGGGCACCACGTTCGTCACGCGCATGGACTACCTCACCTCGTTCTACAACGAGACGGCGTACTGCCTGGGCGTGGAGAAGCTGCTCGGCATCACCGACCAGATCCCGGACCGGGCGAGCATCATCCGCGTCCTGCTGATGGAGCTCAACCGGCTCTCGTCCCATCTGGTCTGCATCGCCACCGGCGGCATGGAGCTCGGCGCCACCACGATCATGATCTACGGCTTCCGGGACCGCGAGATGATCCTGGATCTGTACGAGCTGATCACCGGCCTGCGGATGAACCACGCGTTCATCCGGCCCGGGGGACTCGCCCAGGACCTGCCGCCCGGCGCGGTCGACGCGGTGCGTGAGTTCGTCAAGAAGATGACCAAGAACATGCCGGAGTACGACAAGCTCGCCACCGGCAACCCCATCTTCAAGGGCCGTATGCAGGACATCGGCTATCTCGATCTGACCGGCTGCATGGCGCTCGGCGCGACCGGCCCGATCCTTCGCGCCGCGGGCCTCGCCCACGATCTGCGCAAGACCGACCCGTACTGCGGCTACGAGACCTACGACTTCGACGTCCCGACCGCCGACACGTGCGACGCGTACGGCCGCTTCCTCATCCGGCTCGAAGAGATGCGGCAGTCGCTGCGCATCGTCGAGCAGTGCCTGGACCGTCTGGAGCCGGGACCGGTCATGGTCGCCGACAAGAAGATCGCCTGGCCCGCGCAGCTCGCGCTCGGGCCCGACGGACTCGGTAACTCCCTCGACCACATCAAGAAGATCATGGGCACCTCCATGGAGGCCCTGATCCACCACTTCAAGCTGGTGACCGAGGGCTTCCGGGTGCCGGCCGGCCAGGCCTACGCGGCCGTCGAGTCGCCCAAGGGCGAGCTCGGGGTCCATGTCGTCTCCGACGGCGGCACCCGCCCCTACCGGGTCCACTTCCGCGACCCGTCCTTCACCAACCTCCAGGCCATGGCGGCGATGTGCGAAGGCGGCCAGGTCGCCGACGTCATCGTCGCCGTCGCGTCCATCGACCCCGTGATGGGAGGCGTCGACCGATGACGGCCCAGTCGCCCAAGCAAGAGGTTCAACTGGGGATGCCGCAGCTCCCCGCCCCCGACTACCCGGCCGATGTGCGCGCCCGGCTCGAAGCGGACGCCAAGGAGATCGTCGCCCGCTACCCCGACAGCAGGTCGGCCCTGCTGCCGCTGCTGCACCTGGTGCAGGCGGAGGAGGGTTATGTGACCCGCACCGGCGTCCGGTTCTGCGCCGAGATGCTGAGCCTGACCACGGCCGAGGTCACCGCGGTCTCCACCTTCTACTCGATGTACCGCCGCAAGCCGAGCGGCGACTACCAGGTGGGCGTCTGCACCAACACCCTGTGCGCGGTGATGGGCGGGGACGCCATCTTCGAGGGCCTCAAGGAGCACCTCGGCGTAGGCAACAACGAGACGACCGAGGACGGCAAGGTCACCCTCGAACACATCGAGTGCAACGCGGCCTGCGACTTCGCTCCCGTGGTGATGGTCAATTGGGAGTTCTTCGACAACCAGACCGTCGAGTCCGCCAAGCAGCTGGTGGACGACCTCCGGGCCGGGGAGCAGGTGACTCCCACCCGCGGAGCGCCGCTGTGCACGTACCGGGAGACCGCGCGGATCCTGGCCGGCTTCCCCGACGAGCGCCCGGGCGCCGTCGAGGCGGGCGGCGGCGCGGGTCCCGCCTCGCTGGTGGGCCTGCGGCTCGCCAGGGGCGAGGCCCCGCGAGTGGTGCACCCGCGTGACGCCGAGGAGGGGGAGTGATGACCATGTCCACCGAATACGGCGGTCCCTCCGGGCCGGGTACCGGGGGAGAGACCAGCCCCGAGAAGCTGCTCGCGCCCGTCCTGTCGGCCTTCTGGGACGAGCCCGAGAGCTGGACGCTGGAGACCTACAAGCGGCACGAGGGGTACGAGGGGCTCCGCAAGGCGCTGGCCATGTCGCCCGACGACCTCATCGCCTACGTCAAGGACTCGGGTCTGCGCGGCCGCGGCGGCGCCGGCTTCCCCACCGGAATGAAGTGGCAGTTCATTCCGCAGGGCGACGGCAAGCCTCACTATCTTGTTGTCAACGCCGACGAGTCGGAGCCCGGGACCTGCAAGGACATCCCGCTCCTCTTCGCCAACCCGCATTCGCTCATCGAAGGCATCGTGATCGCCTGTTATGCGATCCGTTCGTCTCACGCGTTCATCTATCTGCGCGGTGAAGTCGTCCCCGTACTGCGGCGGCTGCACGAAGCCGTACGCGAGGCGTACGAGGCGGGCTACCTCGGCAAGAACATTCTCGGCAGCGGACTCGACCTCGAACTCACCGTGCACGCGGGCGCGGGCGCGTACATCTGCGGTGAGGAGACCGCGCTGCTGGACTCACTGGAGGGCCGTCGCGGTCAGCCCCGGCTGCGTCCCCCCTTCCCTGCGGTCGCCGGTCTGTACGCATGCCCCACTGTGGTGAACAACGTCGAGTCCATCGCGTCCGTTCCCGCGATCCTCCATCGGGGCAAGGACTGGTTCAAGTCGATGGGCAGCGAGAAGTCCCCCGGCTTCACGCTCTACTCGCTCAGCGGCCATGTCGCCGGCCCCGGCCAGTACGAGGCACCGCTCGGCATCACCCTGCGCCAGCTGCTCGACATGAGCGGCGGCATGCGCCCCGGCCACCGGCTCAAGTTCTGGACGCCGGGCGGCTCTTCGACCCCGATGTTCACCGACGAGCACCTCGATGTCCCGCTGGACTACGAGGGTGTGGGCGCCGCCGGTTCGATGCTCGGCACCAAGGCGCTGCAGTGCTTCGACGAGACCACCTGCGTGGTGCGGGCCGTCACCCGGTGGACCGAGTTCTACGCCCACGAGTCCTGCGGCAAGTGCACACCCTGCCGCGAAGGCACCTACTGGCTGGTGCAGTTGCTGCGCGACATCGAGGCGGGCAAGGGCGTCATGTCCGACCTCGACAAGCTGAACGACATCGCCGACAACATCAACGGCAAGTCCTTCTGCGCGCTCGGCGACGGCGCCGCGTCCCCGATCTTCTCCTCGCTCAAGTACTTCCGCGAGGAGTACGAGCAGCACATCACCGGCAAGGGCTGCCCCTTCGACCCCGCCAAGTCGACCGCCTGGGCCGACAAGCACCTGGAGGTGAACGCATGACGGTCACGACAAACAGCGCTCCCTCCGGGGGCGGGGAGGCGGCTCGTCCGCCGGAAGACCTCGTCACGCTGACGATCGACGGCATCGAGATCAGTGTGCCCAAGGGCACCCTGGTCATCCGGGCCGCCGAACTGCTCGGCATCGAGATCCCCCGGTTCTGCGACCACCCCCTCCTCGACCCGGCCGGCGCCTGCCGCCAGTGCATCGTCGAGGTCGAGGGCCAGCGCAAGCCGATGGCGTCCTGCACCATCACCTGCACCGACGGCATGGTCGTCAAGTCGCAGCTCACGTCGCCGGTCGCCGAGAAGGCCCAGCGCGGTGTGATGGAGCTGCTGCTGATCAACCACCCGCTGGACTGTCCGGTCTGCGACAAGGGCGGCGAGTGCCCCCTGCAGAACCAGGCCATGCAGGTCGGCGACCCGGACAGCCGCTTCGAGGGCAAGAAGCGCACGTACGAGAAGCCCGTGCCGATCTCCACGCAGGTGCTGCTCGACCGCGAGCGCTGCGTGCTCTGCGCCCGCTGCACCCGCTTCTCCAACCAGGTCGCGGGCGACCCCATGATCGAGCTGCTCGAGCGCGGCGCACTGCAGCAGGTCGGCACCGGCGAGGGCGACCCCTTCGAGTCGTACTTCTCCGGGAACACCATCCAGATCTGCCCGGTGGGAGCGCTCACCTCGGCCGCGTACCGCTTCCGCTCCCGCCCCTTCGACCTGGTGTCCTCGCCCTCGGTGTGCGAGCACTGCGCGGGCGGCTGCGCGACGCGTACCGACCACCGGCGCGGCAAGGTCATGCGACGCATGGCGGCCGAGGACCCCGAGGTCAACGAGGAGTGGCTCTGCGACAAGGGGCGCTTCGGCTTCCGTTACGCGCAGAAGCCGGACCGGCTCACGACTCCGCTCGTACGCAATGACGCCGGCGTCCTGGAACCGGCGAGCTGGCCCGAGGCGCTTGAGGCGGCGGCCCGCGGGCTGAGCGCGGCACGCGGCCGCGCCGGTGTCCTGGTGGGCGGCCGGCTCACCGTCGAGGACTCCTACGCGTACGCCAAGTTCGCCCGGGTCGCGCTCGACACCAACGACGTCGACTTCCGCGCGCGCGTGCACAGCAGCGAGGAGGCCGACTTCCTGGCCGCCCGCGTCGCGGGCCGTGGCCGCGACCTGGACGGCGAGGGCGTCACGTACACCTCGCTGGAGAAGGCACCGGCGGTCCTGCTCGTCGGGTTTGAGTCGGAGGAGGAGGCCCCCGGCGTCTTCCTGCGGCTGCGCAAGGCGAACCGCAAGCACGGCCAGCGCACCTTCGCTGTGGCCACCCACGCCACCCGGGGCCTCACGAAAGCGGGCGGCACGCTGCTGCCCGCGGCGCCCGGGACCGAGCCCGAGTGGCTGGACGCGCTGGCTTCCGGCACCGGTCTGGAGGGCGACGCCGCGAAGGCGGCCGAGGCGTTGCGCACCGAAGGTGCGGTGATCGTGGTCGGCGAGCGGCTGGCGGGCGTGCCCGGCGGTCTTACCGCGGCCGCTCTGGCCGCGACCGCCACGGGCGCGCAGCTGGTGTGGATCCCGCGCAGGGCGGGCGAACGCGGCGCGATCGAGGCGGGCGCGATCCCCTCGCTGCTGCCAGGCGGACGTCCGGCCACCGACCCGCGGGCCCGCGAGGAGACCGCGGCGGCCTGGCGGGTACGCGAACTCCCGCACCGCTACGGCCGCGACACCGGCCAGATCGTCGAGGCCGCGGCCACCGGCGAGCTGGGCGCGCTGCTGGTGGCGGGCGTCGAGCTCGCGGACCTGCCGGACCCGGCACGCGCGCGTGCGGCACTCGACGCGGTCGGCTTCCTGGTGTCCCTGGAGCTGCGGCCGAGCGAGGTCACCGAGCGGGCGGACGTGGTCTTCCCGGTCGCGGCCGTCGCCGAGAAGCCCGGCACCTTCCTCAACTGGGAGGGCAGGGCGAGGCTGTTCGAGGCCGCGCTCAAGCCCGAGCAGATGACCCGCCGCCTGGCGCCGACCGATGCGCGGGTGCTGCACATGCTCGCGGACGCGCTCGACGTCAGCTTCGGACTGCCGGACCTCAGGTCCGTACGCACGGAGCTGGACCGGCTCGGCACCTGGGACGGCCCCCGGGCCACCCAACCGCTGGAGTCCGCGCTGACCCTGCCCCGCCCCGGCGAGGGCGAGGCGGTTCTCGCGGGACACCGGCTGCTGCTCGACCAGGGCCTGCTGCAGCAGGGCGACGAGGCACTGGCGGGCACTCGCCATGCCGCGGTCGCCCGGCTCTCCGCGGCCACGGCGGCCGAGACGGGAGTGAAGGACGGCGACGTCCTGGCCGTCAGCGGGCCCGCCGGCGAGGTGCGGCTGCCGCTCCAGGTGAGCGAGATGCCCGACAAGGTGGTGTGGCTGCCGCTGAACTCCGTGGGCGGCGGCGTCACTTCGGACACCGGGGCAGTCCCCGGACAGCTGGTCCGCATCGGCCCGGCGGCCGCCGCCACTGACGACACGGAGGTGCGAGCGTGAACCCGACCGTCCTCGCGGCTGAGGATCTCTCGATGTTCGGGACCGACCCCTGGTGGCTCGTCGTCATCAAGGCCGTGTTCTGCTTCGCCTTCCTGATGATCACCGTGCTCTTCTCCATTGTGTGGGAGCGCAAGGTCGTCGCCTGGATGCAGCTGCGCATCGGCCCCAACCGGCACGGCCCCTGGGGCATGCTCCAGTCGCTCGCCGACGGCATCAAGCTGATGCTCAAGGAAGACCTGATCGTCAAGCGCGCGGACAAGGTCGTCTATGTCCTCGCGCCGATCGTCGCCGCGATCCCGGCCTTCATGGCGATCGCCGTGATCCCCTTCGGGCCGGCCGACGACCAGGTCTCGATCTTCGGCCAGCGCACCTCGATGCAGCTCACCGACCTGCCGATCGCGATGCTCTACATCCTTGCGGTCGCCTCCGTCGGCATCTACGGCATCGTGCTGGCGGGCTGGTCGTCCGGCTCGACCTACCCGCTGCTCGGCGGACTCCGCTCCTGCGCGCAGATGATCTCGTACGAGATCGCCATGGGCGCGGCCTTCGCCTCGGTCTTCCTCTACTCCGGGTCGATGTCGACCTCGGCGATCGTCGAGGCGCAGGCGGACCGCTGGTACATCATCCTGCTGCCGGTGTCCTTCATCATCTACGTCGTCACGATGGTGGGCGAGACCAACCGCGCCCCCTTCGACATGCCGGAGTCCGAGGGCGACCTCGTCGGCGGCTTCAACACCGAGTACAGCTCGATCAAGTTCGCGATGTTCATGCTGGCCGAGTACGTCAACATGGTCACCGTCTCCGCGGTCTCGGTCACGCTCTTCCTCGGCGGCTGGCGGGCCCCGTGGCCCATCTCCACCTTCTGGGAGGGCGCGAACCACGGCTGGTGGCCGATGCTCTGGTTCGTCATCAAGGTCCAGCTGCTGCTCTTCTTCTTCATCTGGCTGCGCGGCACGCTGCCGCGCGTCCGCTACGACCAGCTGATGAAGCTCGGCTGGAAGGTCCTCATCCCGGTGTCGGTGGTCTGGCTGATGCTGGTCGCGACCGTACGGGCGCTGCGGAACGAGAACTACGACTTCCAGCAGATCGTGCTGTACGTCGGAGGCGCGGTCATCGCGGTGCTGCTGCTCTCCTTTGTCGCCGACATGTTCCGGGGCAAGAAGGAGCAGGAGGCCGAAGCCGCCAAGGGCGAGCCCCCGGCCTTCGACCCGATGGCGGGCGGATTCCCCGTACCGCCGCTGCCGGGACAGGAGTTGCCGCCCGTGCCGCGCAGGCGGCCGCGCCGGGAGCGCGAGTTGATTGTCAGTGGTGGCCCCGATACTCAGAGTGACGGTTCCAGTGACGGAAAGGAGGCTGACGATGTCTGAGGGATCCGAGGACAAGTTCCAGAATCCGGTTGCCGGCTTCGGCGTGACCTTCAAGGCCATGTTCAAGAAGCGGCTGACCGAGCAGTACCCGGAGCAGCAGAAGGTCACGGCGCCGCGCTTCCACGGCCGGCACCAGCTGAACCGTCATCCGGACGGGCTCGAGAAGTGCGTCGGCTGCGAGCTGTGCGCATGGGCCTGCCCGGCGGACGCGATCTATGTGGAGGGCGCGGACAACACCGAGGAGGAGCGCTACTCCCCGGGTGAGAGGTACGGCCGGGTCTACCAGATCAACTACGCCCGCTGCATCCTGTGCGGGCTGTGCATCGAGGCCTGTCCGACGCGGGCGCTGACCATGACGAATGAGTTCGAACTGGCCGACAGCTCCCGCGAGAACCTCATCTATACGAAGGAGCAACTGCTCGCCGGTCTCGAGGAGGGCATGGTCGACTCCCCGCACTCGATCTTCCCGGGCATGGACGAGCAGGACTACTACCGGGGCCTGGTCACCGAGGCCGCTCCCGGCACGGTCCAGCAGGTCGCCGTCTCCAAGGACGAGAAGGCCGAGGAGGTGGACGTATGAACACCCTCGCGGCCACGGTCACTTCGACGGGTGAGGCCATCCAGTTCTGGATGCTCGGCACCATCGCCGTGCTCGGTGCGCTCGGCACGATCCTGATGAAGCGGGCCGTGCACAGCGCGCTCAGCCTCGCCGGGACCATGATCATCCTGGCGGTCTTCTATCTCGCCAACGGGGCGTACTTCCTCGGAGTCGTCCAGATCATCGTCTACACCGGCGCGATCATGATGCTGTTCCTCTTCGTCGTCATGCTGGTCGGCGTCACCGCCGCCGACTCGCTCAAGGAGACGCTGAAGGGCCAGCGCTGGCTCGCCGCGGTCTGCGGTCTCGGCTTCGGTGTGCTGCTGATCGCCGGTATCGCCAATGCCTCGCTGAAGAACTTCAACGGACTGGGCCCGGCCAACAGCGCGTACGGCGGCAATGTCGAAGGCATCGCGGCGCTCCTGTTCACCAAGTACGTGTTCGCCTTCGAAATCACCGGTGCGCTGCTGATCACCGCGGCCGTCGGCGCGATGGTGCTCACCCACCGGGAGCGCACCGAGCGGGCCAGGACCCAGCGGGAGCTGGCCGAGCAGCGCGTACGGGAAGGCAGGCAACTGCCCCCGCTGCCCGCACCCGGTGTCTACGCCCGGCACAACGCCGTGGACATCCCCGGCCTGCTGCCGGACGGCACCACCTCCCAGCTCAGCGTCAGCAAGACGCTGCGGGAGCGCGGCCAGATCCGCGATGTGTCGAGCGATGCGCTCAACGACCTCAAGGCGCTGGAGCAGCGCGCGGAGGAGCGGCTCGGCCGTGACCGGGACGAAGAGGAGGCCACTCGGTGAATCCCGTCAACTACCTGTATCTCGCGGCGCTGCTGTTCACCATCGGCGCCGCAGGCGTGCTGATCCGGCGGAACGCGATCGTCGTCTTCATGTGCGTGGAGCTGATGCTCAACGCCTGCAACCTCGCGTTCGTCGCCTTCTCCCGGATGCACGGCAATCTCGACGGCCAGATCATCGCCTTCTTCACGATGGTCGTCGCGGCCGCGGAGGTCGTGGTCGGGCTCGCGATCATCGTGTCGCTGTTCCGCTCTCGCCACTCGGCCTCGGTCGACGACGCCAGCCTGATGAAGCTGTAAGGGGTCGCTGAATCGTGGAGAACTTGATTGCGCTGCTCGTCGCGGCGCCCTTGCTCGGAGCGGCGGTCCTGCTGTGCGGCGGGCGGCGGCTCGACCGCAGCGGCCATCTGATCGGCACGCTGCTCGCGGCCGCGTCCTTCGTGATGGGCGCGGTGCTCTTCGCCAACATGCTCGGCAAGGACGCGGACGACCGCGCCCTGCACGTGAAGCTGTACACCTGGATCCCCGTCGAGAGCTTCCAGGCGGACGTCGCCTTCCAGCTGGACCAGCTGTCGATGACGTTCGTCCTGCTGATCACCGGCGTCGGCTCGCTGATCCACATGTACTCCATCGGGTACATGGAGCACGACGAGCGGCGCCGCCGCTTCTTCGGCTATCTGAACCTCTTCCTCGCGGCGATGCTCCTGCTGGTCCTCGCGGACAACTACCTGCTGCTGTACGTCGGCTGGGAGGGCGTGGGCCTCGCCTCGTACCTCCTGATCGGCTTCTGGCAGCACAAGCCCAGCGCGGCGACGGCGGCGAAGAAGGCCTTCATCGTCAACCGCGTCGGCGACATGGGCCTGTCCGTCGCGATCATGCTGATGTTCACCACCTTCGGGACCTTCGCCTTCGGGCCGGTCCTGGCGTCGACCGGTGAGACGAGCGAGGGCAAGCTGACGGCCATCGGGCTGATGCTGCTGCTGGCCGCCTGCGGCAAGTCCGCCCAGGTACCGCTGCAGTCCTGGCTCGGGGACGCGATGGAAGGCCCGACTCCGGTCTCGGCCCTCATCCACGCGGCGACCATGGTGACCGCCGGTGTGTATCTCATCGTCCGGTCCGGAGCGATCTTCAATGGCGCACCCGACGCCCAGTTGGTGGTCGTGGTCGTCGGCGCGGTCACGCTCCTCTTCGGTGCGATCGTCGGTTGCGCGAAGGACGACATCAAGAAGGCGCTGGCCGGTTCGACGATGTCGCAGATCGGCTACATGATCCTGGCGGCGGGCCTCGGCCCGATCGGTTACGTCTGGGCGATCATGCACCTGGTGACGCACGGCTTCTTCAAGGCCGGGCTCTTCCTCGGCGCCGGATCGGTCATGCACGGCATGAACGACGAGGTCGACATGCGCAAGTACGGCGGCCTGCGGAAGTACATGCCGATCACTTTCGTCACCTTCGGCCTCGGCTATCTGGCCATCATCGGCTTCCCGGGGCTGTCCGGCTTCTTCTCCAAGGACAAGATCATCGAGGCGGCCTTCGCCAAGGGCGGCACGGAGGGCTGGATCCTCGGTGGCGTGGCGCTGCTGGGCGCTGCCATCACCGCGTTCTATATGACCCGCGTGATGCTGATGACCTTCTTCGGCGAGAAGCGCTGGCAGCCGGACGCGGAGGGCCATGAGCCGCATCCGCACGAGTCTCCGACGTCGATGACGATCCCCATGATCGTCCTGGCCTTCGGATCGGTCTTCGCCGGTGCGTACTTCAGCATCGGCGACCGATTCCTGAACTGGCTGGAGCCCGTCACCGGACACGCCCACGGGGACTCACCGCTCAGCGTGGCCACGATCACCGGGGCGACCATGGTCTGTCTGGTCGTCGGCGTCGCCATCGCCTGGGGGATGTACGGACGCAGGCCGGTGCCGGTCCTCGCGCCGCGCGGCTCGCTGCTCACCCGGGCCGCCCGTCGCGATCTCCTCCAGGACGACTTCAACCACGTGGTCCTGGTGCGCGGCGGCGAGCACCTCACCCGCTCCCTGGTCTATGTCGACCACACCCTGGTCGACGGCGTGGTCAACGGCACGGCCGCCTCCTTCGGCGGGCTCTCCGGCCGGCTGCGCAAGCTGCAGAACGGCTACGCCCGCACGTACGCGGTCTCGATGTTCGGCGGTACGGCGATCCTGATCGCCGCGACCCTGCTGATGAGGGCGGTCTGAGATGTCCTTTCCACTCCTGACGGCGACGGCGGCGCTTCCGGCGGTCGGCGCCATCGCCACCGCCGCCGTCCCGGCCGCGAGGAGGAGCGCCGCCAAGTGGCTGGCGCTGCTCGTCTCGCTCGGCACACTGGTGCTGGCCGCGATCGTGCTCGTACGTTTCGAGCCCGGTGGCGCCCGGTATCAACTGACCGAGTCCCACGCCTGGATCAAGGACTTCGGCGTCCGGTACGAACTGGGCGTGGACGGCATCGCGGTCGCGATGCTGGCACTCACCGCCCTGCTGATCCCCTTTGTGATCCTCGCGGGCTGGCACGACGCCGACCCGCTGGAGACCAAGTCCTCGCGCTGGCGGCCGACTCAGGGCTTCTTCGCCATGATCCTCGCGGTCGAGGCGATGGTGATCCTCTCCTTCGAGGCCACCGACGTCTTCCTCTTCTACATCCTCTTCGAAGCCATGCTCATCCCGATGTACTTCCTCATCGGCGGCTTCGGAGACCGGGCCCACGCGGGCACCGAAGAGAACGCCGCGGCTCAACGCTCGTACGCGGCCGTGAAGTTCCTGCTCTACAACCTCGTCGGCGGTCTGATCATGCTGGCCGCGGTCATCGGTCTCTATGTCGTCGCGGGGAGCTTCTCCCTGACGGAGATCGCCGACGCCCGGACCAGTGGGCAGCTCGACATGGCGACCAGCACCGAACGGCTGCTGTTCCTCGGCTTCTTCTTCGCCTTCGCGGTCAAGGCGCCGCTGTGGCCGCTGCACACCTGGCTGCCCAATGCCATGGGTGAGGCGACCGCCCCGGTCGCCGTGCTGATCACCGCGGTTGTCGACAAGGTCGGCACCTTCGCGATGCTGCGCTTCTGCCTCCAGCTCTTCCCGGAGGCGTCCAAGTGGGCCACGCCGGTGATCCTCGTACTGGCGCTGATCAGCATCGTCTACGGCGCGCTGCTCGCGGTCGGCCAGCGCGACATCAAGCGCCTGGTCGCCTACGCCTCGATCTCGCACTTCGGCTTCATCATCCTGGGCATCTTCGCGATGACCTCCCAGGGTCAGTCGGGCGCGACGCTCTACATGGTCAACCACGGAATCTCGACCGCCGCGCTGATGCTGGTGGCCGGCTTCCTGATCTCCCGGCGCGGCTCGCGGCTCATCGCGGACTACGGCGGAGTGCAGAAGATCGCCCCGGTGCTCGCCGGTACCTTCCTCATCGGCGGCCTGGCCACACTCTCACTGCCCGGTCTCGCGCCCTTCGTCAGTGAGTTCCTGGTCCTGGTCGGCACGTACAGCCGCTACCCGGTGGCCGGAATCGTCGCGACCTTCGGGATTGTGCTCGCCGCGCTCTACACCCTCGTCCTGTATCAGCGGACGATGACGGGCCCGGTGAAGGCCGAGGTGTCGAAGATGCCCGACCTCAGGGCACGTGAACTGGCGGTGGTCGCACCGCTGATCGCGCTGCTGATCTTCCTCGGCGTCTTCCCGAAGCCGCTGACGGACATCATCAACCCTGCGGTGGAGCAAACGATGTCCGACGTACAGCAGAAGGACCCCCAGCCCACTGTGCCCATTCAGAACGCGGAGGCAGCCAAGTGAGCGCAATGGCTGTCCACAGCCTGTGGACGACGGTCGCCGAGCCGATCGACAAGATCCCTTCCCCGACCATCGAGTACGCCCAGCTGGCACCCGCGCTGATCGTGGTCGGCGCCGCCGTCGTGGGTGTGCTGGTCGAGGCCCTGGTCCCGCGCAGGGCGCGCTACTACACCCAGGTGTTCCTGACCGTCGTCGCACTCACGGCCGCCTTCGCGGCGGTCGTGGCACTCGCGGCCGGCGGATACGGCACCACCAAGGCGCACATCGCGGCGATGGGCGCCATCGCGGTCGACGGCCCGGCGCTCTTCCTGCAGGGCACGATCCTGCTGGCCTCGCTGGTCGCCGTCTTCACCTTCGCCGAACGCCGGCTCGACCCCGCGGCGCACGGCAACCGCATCGACTCCTTCGCCGCGCAGGCCGCGTCCGTGCCCGGCAGCGACGGCGAAAAGGCCGCGGTCAAGGCCGGGTTCACCACCACCGAGGTCTTCCCGCTGGTGCTCTTCGCGATCACCGGCATGCTGATCTTCCCGGCAGCCAACGATCTGCTGATGCTGTTCATCGCGCTGGAAGTCTTCTCGCTCCCGCTCTACCTCCTGTGCGCGCTCGCCCGCCGCAAGCGGCTGCTGTCCCAGGAGGCGGCGGTGAAGTACTTCCTGCTCGGGGCCTTCTCCTCCGCCTTCCTGCTCTTCGGCATCGCGCTGATGTACGGCTACGCGGGCTCGGTCTCGTACGCCAGGATCGCGGACGTCGTCGACGGCAGCGTCCGCACCATCGACCCGGCGCTCGCCGACACCATGGGCAACGACGCGCTGCTGCTCATCGGCGGCGCGATGATCCTGATGGGCCTGCTCTTCAAGGTCGGCGCGGTGCCGTTCCACATGTGGACGCCGGACGTCTACCAGGGCGCGCCGACCCCGGTCACGGGCTTCATGGCGGCGGCCACCAAGGTCGCCGCGTTCGGTGCGCTGCTGCGCCTGCTGTACGTCGTCCTGCCCGGCCTGCGCTGGGACTGGCGGCCGGTCATGTGGGCCATCGCGATCGTCACGATGCTGGGCGGCGCGATCGTCGCGATCACGCAGACCGACATCAAGCGACTGCTGGCGTACTCCTCGATCGCGCACGCGGGCTTCATCCTGGCCGGTGTCATCGCGGCGACGCCCGCCGGCATTTCGTCCGTCCTCTTCTACCTGGCGGCGTACTCCTTCGTGACGATCGGCGCGTTCGCGGTGGTCACTTTGGTCCGGGACGCGGGCGGCGAGGCGACGCACCTGTCCAAGTGGGCGGGCCTGGGCCGCCGTTCACCGCTGGTGGCGGCGGTCTTCGCGGTCTTCCTGCTGGCCTTCGCGGGCATCCCGCTGACCTCGGGCTTCACCGGAAAGTTCGCGGTCTTCTCGGCGGCGGCACAGGGCGGCGCGGGCGCGCTGGTCGTGGTCGGTGTGATCTCCTCGGCGATCGCGGCGTTCTTCTACATCCGGGTGATCGTCCTGATGTTCTTCAGCGAGCCGAAGGAGGGCGGCCCGACGGTCGCCGTGCCGTCGCCGCTGACGATGACGACGATCGGCGTGGGCGTGGCGGTAACGCTGGTCCTGGGTGTGGCGCCGCAGTACTTCCTGGACCTGGCGAGCCAGGCGGGAGTGTTCGTGCGGTAGCCCGGCCCCGTCTTCTGAGCGCTCGCCGCGGTGTCTTCGACGACGCCGCGGCGAGCGCTCTTTATGCGGCGAGGTGCGCGACATGGCTCTGGCTGAACGGTTTCGGTCCTGGCACCACGGTGCCAGGCGCAGGGGCGGATTGGACTTTCGGCAGTGTCGGACGGTTCCCGATGCCCGTACCGTCGCGGCTGTGGACAGCACAATGATCGACGGCGTGACCGTGACCGGGACGGCGGGTTTTCAGCGGGCGCTTGATCCGGGGAACCTTCTGACAGTGGCTGCCACGACGGCTGCTGGTCTGACCATGGTGAGCCTTTGGTGGGCTGTGCCGACTGCGGTCACCGCTTTCCTGGCGGGACAGCGGCCCGGACGAACCCGCCCAACTGTGCTTGCTCTGGTCGCGATTCTGGCGGCGGGCGTGGTAGCGGTGGCCGTCGTGCCTGCCTGGTTCCAGATGGGGAGCCGGTTCGTGACAGTGGTGGTCTTCGCCACGATGCTGCCCTGGTTCGCGGGCCGGTTCTGGCGCCAATACCAGGAGCTTGTCCGGGCCGGCTGGGAGCGGGCCGAGCAATTGGAACGCGAGCAGCGACTGGTGGCCGAGCAGACCCGGCTGCGCGAGCGTGCTCGTATCGCCCAGGACATGCACGACGTACTCGGCCATGACCTCAGCCTGATCGCGCTCTCGGCGGGAGCCCTGAAACTTGCGCCAGGTCTCGAAGAACAACACCGAAGGGCTGCCGGGGACATCAGGGCCAGGGCGGCAGCCGCGGTGGAGCGTCTCGGAGAGGTGATCGGTGTCCTGCGCGAGGAGACCGACGGTGCGCCGTTGCTGCCGTCCGGCTCCACCATCTCGCGTCTGGCCGACGAGGCGTCGGCGTCCGGGCTCGCGGTCGAGTTGTACATCGACGGCGAGGAGGACGGCCTCCCTCCGGCGGTCGCGCGGGCCGCTCACCGCGTCGTGCAGGAGGCGCTGACCAACGTCGCCAAGCACGCGCCCCACTCGAAGGCGACCGTCCGTGTGGGGCATTCGGTTGAAGAGACGAAGGTCGTGGTCGAGAACAGCCTGCCGCCATTCCCCAGGAGAGTTCGGCCCTCGGGCGGAGGACGTGGGCTGATCGGCCTTGACGAGCGTGTGCGGTTGGCCGGCGGCTCCTTCGCGTACGGCCCGTGCGACAGGGGCTACAGCGTCGTCGCAAGGATTCCGCACACCTCCCCGGCACAGCCGCCACAACTGACCTCCGCATCCTCTTGGCCGGGCGGCGAACTGCCCCAAGAACACCGAGGCGCTCGCCGCCGGGTCAGCCGGGCCCTGACCTTCGCAGTCGTGCTGCCCTTGGTGACGGGAGCGGTGCTGAGCGGAGTACTCATGGGGTGGGAGATGCTGTCGGCGTCGCAGTCGGTGCTGGACCCGGGCGACTACGCCCGCCTCCGGGTGGGGCAAGATCGCTCCGAGGTGGAGCGTCTTCTGCCGGACCGTCAGACGATCCACCGTCCCCCGGCTGAGGAACCGAGAGGACACGGCATAACGTGCGAGTACTACGCGATGACGGCCGACCGGTTCGACAACCGGTCCGGGGACGCCTACCGGCTCTGCTTCCAGAAGACCACGCTCGTGTCCATGGACGCCCTCACCTCGTGAGCATCCGATGATCCGGGTGTTGATCGCCGACGACGAGCCGATGATCCGCGCGGGGGTGCGCGCCGTTCTTTCCACAGTTCCGGACATCGATGTTGTAGCCGAGGCCGGGGACGGGCACGACGCCGTGGAACTGAGTCGTCGCCACCGGCCTCAGGTGGCTGTACTCGACATCCGCATGCCGGGGATCAACGGGATCGAGGCGGCGGCGGAGATCCGCAGGATGGTGCCGACCACGGCCGTCGTCATGCTGACAACGTTCGGCGAGGATGACTACATCCTTCAGGCGCTCGGCGGCGGTGCAGCCGGATTTCTGATCAAGTCGGGCGAGCCCGAGGAACTGATCACGGGGGTCCGTGCGGTGGCCGAAGGCGCCGCCTACTTGTCACCCAAGGTCGCGGCCCGGGTCGTCGCGCACCTCGCCGCGACTGGCGCGGGCGCCCTGGCCGGTCGGCGCGCCACCGCACGTGACCGGGTCCACGCCCTCACTGCTCGGGAACGGGAGGTACTGGCCTTCCTCGGGAGCGGCCTGTCCAACGGACAGATCGCCCGACGGCTGCATGTGGTGGAGGGAACGGTCAAAGCCCATGTGAGTTCTATCCTGGCGAGGCTGGGCGTCGATAACCGGGCTGCTGCCGCGGTCGTTGCCCACGAGGCAGGAATCGTTCCTCCGCTGCCTCCCCAGCAGTGACGCCGCCTGCTGAGCGCGCGGCATGAACGCGAGCAGCACGGCCGCCACCACAGCGCCGCCGAGAGTCCCACCGGCGAGCACATCGTGCGGGTAATGGACTCCCACAACGACGCGCAGCAGCGCAGCGGTTCCGGCCAGTGGCAGCGTGACTGCGGCGAGGCGGGGCCGCAGCATGGCCAGGCCGACTGCCAGCCCTGCGGCCAGGGTGGCGTGGTTGCTCGGGAACGACCAGTCCCCTGCGCCGGGGCACTCCGCGACGAAGTCGGCCCCCGTGCGCAGGGCACGACATGGCCGCTCCTCGTCCACCACCAGCTTCACGGCTTCGCTGACCGCATAGGCAGCGATGGTGCCGACGCCGGTCAACACGGTTCCGGCGGCGAGTCGTGGGTCCGTGTGGCGGATTCCGGTCCACCACATCCAGGCCAGCAACATCCCGAGGATCACCAGAGTGCCCTCGGTGGCTACTTCGAGGAGCGGGCCAAGCCACGAGGGAGCGTCCGCCATTGTCCCGGTCGCCGATCGGTAGGCGGACGCCGAGGCTCCGCCAGCGACCTCGACTGCGTCGGCCTCACCCAGTCCGCCCGGGGAAAGCCAGGCCACTGCTCCCGCTCCCGCGCCAAGCGTCCCCAGCGCGGCCAGCGGCCGACCAGCACGGATGTTCTCTCGCGATTCTCGTTCCATAAGCACGAACGTAGAAGTGGGGACAGCCAAGGGCCTGGGCCGAACGACAGCACGAGACTTGGACGATCGTCGGGGTTGACGTCTGCGCAGACCTCCAGGCAAAGCCGGAACGTGCCGCGCCTCGTCCCGGTGGGGGCCGGTCAGGGTGCGAGATCAAACTCGGCCCACACGGTTTTGCAGGGTGCCGGGCCGTGGGTGACGCCCCAGCGGTCGGCGAAGGCAATCGACGAGGATGAGTCCGCGTCCGGACTCGTCGTCTCCG
Organism: Streptomyces sp. NBC_00885; assembly: GCF_045207475.1. Classification (NCBI taxonomy): domain Bacteria; kingdom Bacillati; phylum Actinomycetota; class Actinomycetes; order Kitasatosporales; family Streptomycetaceae; genus Streptomyces; species Streptomyces sp. NBC_00885. The sequence goes on along the minus strand of NZ_CP108796.1, from coordinate 3,438,763 downwards.
GACTGCCGTTTGACGGGCAGAAGGTCACTGCGGGTGTCGGTCACCTCGATGCGGAGAGTGCGCTCGGTGGCCGCGAGGGCGAGGCGGAAGTCGCGTCCCGGTACGCGTCCGTGCAGCGCGGCGTTCGAAGCCAGCTCTGCAACCACCTGAGCTGCCGTCTCGAACGGGAGCCCCCAGGAGCGGAGTTGCTCGGTCACGAGCAGACGGGCGAGGCGGGCACCTCTGCGGGTGGCGGAGAGCTGCACGCTGAACTGGCGGACGGTGACGCTGGCTTGGGTGATTTCTGGATTCACGTAACTCAGCGTGGCCGTGCGTGCGTAGCCTGAACAGTGATGAAGTCGATGCGTACGGTGACTGTCTGGCGGCTGTCAAGGCCTGTACAGGCTGTCCACCATGACATTTTCGGAGGTGGGCGCGGATGAGCGTGGACGGGGAACGCGCGGAGCACGCGGCGGAAGGGGCGGACGAGCCCGGCTGGGAGGTCGATCCGGAGAACGACTCGGCGGCCGTGGTCGCCGCACTCGGCCACCAGCTCAAACTCTGGCGCGAGGCGGCGGGGCTGCGGCCGGCCGAGTTCGGTGCGGCGATCGGTTACGGCGAGAACCTGATCTACAAGGTGGAGGGAGGAAAGCGCATCCCCAGGCCGGAGTTCCTGGACAAGGCAGACGAGGCACTGGGAGCGGGCGGAAAGATCGCCGCGATGAAGAAGGACATCGCGGAGGCGCGGTACCCGAAGAAGGTTCGGGACCTGGCGAGGCTGGAGGCTCAGGCGGTCGAGATCGGGGTGTACGGCAACCACAACGTTCACGGGCTGTTGCAGACGGAGGAGTACGCGCGCAGGCTGTTCGAGATGCGGCAACCCGCCTACTCGCAGGACGAGGTGGAGCGAGCCGTGGCCGCGCGCATGGCTCGGAACGCGGTCTTCGGGCGGTCCCCTGCCCCGGCCCTCACATTCGTTCAGGAGGAGGTGACACTGCGGCGCCCGCTCGGAGGCAGAATGGTGCTGCGCCGACAGCTGGAACGCCTTCTGGAGGTTGGTCAGTTACGGCACGTCGCGATCCAGGTGATGCCGACCGACAGCGACGACCATGCCGGGATGGGAGGTGGGATCGAGGTGTTGAAGTTCGGGGACGGTTCAGCGGTGGGCCGTGACGAAGGACAGTCCGGCGGCCGTCCGCTCTCTGAGCCAAAACAGCTCCGGGTCCTTGATCTGCGGTACGGCATGATCCGCGCCCAAGCTCTCACGCCACGGGAGTCGCTGGCCTTCATCGAGCAAATGCTGGGAGAGACATGATCCGCAAGCCCTCTGCCGGGGACGTTTCCGAGCTGGAGTGGTTCAAGAGCAGCTACAGCGACAGCAGCAGCAGTAGCGAGTGCGTCGAGATAGCGGCGGCTCCTGGTGCGGTACTCGTCCGCGACTCCAAGAACACCCAGGGCCCCCAACTCGCCTTCACCGAAGCCCAGTGGGCAACCTTCGTGACGTACACGTCCACGTCCAAGCCTTGACCCGGGCAGCATGGCCCTCGGAGTGAGGGTGCCGACGTCTATGCCAGAGTCCGGCTCCGTCTCCAATGCCAAGCCATCGAGACCCTCAACGACGCATTCGGTGGCGGGGCGGCGACCGCCCTGATGACCCATCCGCTGCAGCCGACGTTGCCGTCAAACAGCCCCCACGCCTTGGGTTACCCGTACCACCTTGCATGAAGGAACCTTGATATTCCGCGGATAGGCGCCCTCATGTCCCTGCTGTCAAGACCAGACGCTTCCAGGTGGACAAGAATCGTGGCCCCGACACGGCGATTCGGGAAGTGGTGCAAGTATTCCTGAGTGCACGCGTTCAGGGAGTGGAATGTGTAGTCCTCGATTTCGGGCTGCGTCGGACCGACTCCTGAAGTCGTGCCTGGCCCAGAAAGGGTTGTCAAAAGGCCAGTCGGCAGGCCAGCCAGCGGTACTCGGTGCCCGAGACCGCCTTCGCGCCGGGGGCGAGGATGTCTCGGGCGTACGCCAGTGCCCGACTTCGTCACACCGCTGGAACTGCCCCTCCAGTGCCACACTGTTCCCGGAACACCGCAGCCTCGGAATTTCACAGCCCACCTCCTCCAAAGCAAATGCGCTTACTCCTCTGGAGAGAAGATCGCATTGCGCACCGTCACCGCCCCGTTGTCAATGTCTGGAGGCGCCAGATCGACCACTGAATTCAGCTCACCCTCAGACAAGACATGAAAACCACGGGCCGTCAGCAACCGGAATACATCGCGCTCAAAGTCCGATGAACAATCTTTCCGCGAGGTGACAAGGTCTGCACCTCCGTGACCATGCAACCTTTCAAAAGTTGCATACAACCCAACCATCGAAAGGCGAACGAAGTACAACCCATCCGACTCCAGTACATAGCTGAAACATACGTCACAGTTGACGTCCGTATCGTCATTCAATTCAGCTACTTCACTCAGAGCATGGACGAGATCGCGGTAGGGCTGGCTCTGCTCAACAGCCGAGACGAAGGATCTCCGAGGTGCACCGATGTCCTCGTACGCGTTCTGGATATCTCGCGTCAGCTCGTCCCATGCCCGCCAAGGCCAGGGGGTTCTCGCTCCCATGGATCCGCTTTCCTTCATGTCGCTAGTCTCGATAAACGGGGCCGACCGGGTGGGCGTGCACCCGACCCTTTCCATCAATATGAACCCGTACACTGGTCTGCCAACCAGGAGCGGATCCATCGCGCGGTATGGGCCCTCTCCCTACTGGCTTTCCGAAATCCCTTCGCGGTCCAGACGGCATCCGCCGACGGCATCGACTTCATCTACGGAAGCTCGGGCTGGCACGTCGCGGACATACCCATCGTCATCGGCAGCCCGGATGTCACAGGGGACGCCATCCTTGATGTCTGGGCCCTGAAATCCGACGGCAACGCCGTGATCTACCCGGGGAGCAGCACCGCCGCGCTCAGCACCACCAACATGTTCAACATCATCAACAGCAGCGTCGGCACGAGCTGGTCCGGCTACAAGGCCATCGGATGACACCCGGCCCGGCACCTCGGTGAGGTGCCGGGCTCTTCGGCTGATACGGCTACTGTTCTTGGGTTCGCTTCCGGCGGGCTGCGATCCCGTTCAGATCCAGGTCGACGGGGAAGGGGACGGAGACCTTCATTCGGTCGTGGAAGATGCCGGTGCTGGTGTAGGCGCCGGTGGCTGGCTCGAGCTCAAAGACGTAGACGACAGCCTTGCCCTCGTTGTCCTCCACCCGCCAGTAGTGCGGGATCTTGGCGCGTGCGTACTTCACCGGCTTGGTCTCGCGGTCGCGGGTCCGGGATTCGGCGGAGACGACCTCAATGGCCAGCACTACGGATTCGGCCGGGAACCGGGTCTGGCGTGCGTCCTCCACGACATCCTCGCGTACGACGATCACGTCGGGCTCGGGCCTGTTCTGCCAGTCGATGTCGATGGTGAACTCCCGGACCACATCCAGGTCCTCGGGGGCCACAGATTGCAACTGCCAGTTGAAGAAGTCGACCGCCCGCAAATGAAAAAGCGTCTGCGGACTCACGAAGATCAGGCTCCCGTCGATCAGTTCCGTGTGCGGAGGCAGGTTCGGAAGCCGGTCGAGGTCGTCGGCAGTCCAGCCACCCACGGGCGGGGTCGGCCAGCTGGGCTCGGGGGCCTCGGGTTCGACGCTCATCAGTGCTCCCATGGGACGGAGTCTCGCGGGTCTGTCCAGCGTATCCGGCGGGAATGCGATCAGGCTCCCGCACACGGGTGAGGGCATCACGTCGCATTGACGTGCCCTGTGTCGGCTAGCGTCGGTGACCATGGACGACATCTGGCAGTCGCTGGAATGCGTACACGCGCCCGTCTACTTCGCGCCCGAGACGGTGCCCGTCTACTCCGCCGCCGGGTCCGGGCTCAAGGGCTTCTGGATGGGGTACTTCGCCTCGCGCGCCGCCGCGCTGGGTGCGGTGGCGCCGGAGGTGGTGACCGCCGCCTTCTACAACTTCGCGCCTGCGCGGGTTGCCCGGTCGATTCCGGATGCCTGGGATCGGTGTACGCCCGAGGAGGTGCTTGCGGCCCGGCTTGACGTGACTGACCAGGCTCTGCGGCGATTGCTCGGGGAGCTTGTCGAGGGGCCGGAGGTCGCCGAGGCCGCGGAACTCGGGCGCCGGGCGGTCGAGGCGCTTCCCGTCGCAGGGCGGGTGCTGTTTGCCGCGCATGCTGCGCTGCCCGTGCCCGAGCATCCTCACCTGGGGCTGTGGTGGGCTGCCACCGCGTTGCGGGAATTCCGCGGGGACGGGCATGTCGCCGCCCTCGTGGCCGCGGGGGTGGACGGCTGCGAGGCCAATGTGATCACCGTGGCGCTGGGGCTCGCCCCGACCGAGCAACGGCTCAACCGTGGGTGGAGCGAGGACGAGTGGCAGGACGCCGAGGAACGCCTCCGTGAGCGGGGAGTGCTGGCCGAGGACGGCACCCTCACCGACGCGGGCCGCTTGGAGCGGGCTGCGATCGAGGCCACCACCGATCGGCTTGCCCGGCCCGTCCTCGGCGACGCGAGGCTCGCCGAGTGTCTACGTCCGCTCGCGCGGCGGATCGTCGGGGCGGGCGGGGTGCCGTTCCCCAATGCGATGGGGCTGCCGCCGCTCAGGCCGGAGTAGCCGATGATCTGCCACCCCCTGCACGTCAGTCGCCGCCGCCCCCACCGTCGCCTCCGCCGTCCGACCCGCCCCCGTCCCCGACGCTGATGCTGCTCGACCGTTTGTCCTGCTTGACGGCGCGGTGCACCGCGTACGGGGCCCACTCCTCCCGTACGAGAGCGCGCATCACGCCGCTCTCCCGCCAGGACCGGCCCGGATGCAGCACCCGGGAAAGACCGATCGCCGTGGTGAAGCCGGCCAGCAGTCGGCTGCGGCGGTCCGGGAAGCCGGACGCCATCGACTGGGCATAGCGCCCCCGGGCCGATGACGACCAGTCCTCGGTCGCCGCGGGGTAGCGGTGGTACGGGAAGAGGCCCAGGAAGCGCCGGGTCTCCACCCGCAGGGCACCGCGCCCCACCAGGTGGTGCAGGCACAGCTCTTCGACGTGACGCCCGGTGCGCCTGACCCAGCGCCGGGCATGGACGCCGTCGCCGAACCGGCTCCCGCGCGGGGCCGGGAGGCTCGCCAGGATCTGCGCCGACAGCGGGTTCTGCGGCGGCAGTGGATTGACGACCGTCACCCGGCCGCGTGCCTCGGCCACCCTGCCCTGGAGGTCCAGTTCGGCCAGGGCGGCGCCGGCCACTCCGTACTGGAGGTAGCTCCTGCTGCAGTGCCGGCGGCCCGTCGCCGGGTCGAGGGCGAGCAGCAACAGCTCCTCGGGCAGGGTGAGTTCGCTCATCAGCCGACTCAGCCGACGCTCGGGACGATCCGGCCGGTCACTTCGCCGAGGCCCACCCGGGTGCCGTCCGGGCCGGGCGCCCACGCGGTCATCGTCACCACGTCGCCGTCTTCCAGGAAGGTCCGCTTGCCCTCGGGGAGTTCGAGGATGTCCCGGCCGTTCCAGGTGAGTTCGAGGAGCGAGCCGCGCATGTGGACTTCGGGGCCGCTGACCGTGCCGGAGCCGAAGAGGTCGCCCGTACGCAGGGACGCGCCGTTGACCGTCATATGGGTCAGCTGCTGGGCTGCCGTCCAGTACATCGTGGCGAACGGCGGCTCGGAGATCACATGGCCGTTGATCGCCACCGTGATGCGCACATCGAAGCCGCCGGGCTCGTCCTCGCCGGAGTCGTCGAGGTAGGGCAGCAGATCGAAGTCGCGGGCGGGCGGGGCGGTCCGCGCCGCGTCGAGGGCCTCGAGGGGGGTCACCCAGGCGGAGACGGAGGTCGCGAAGGACTTGCCGAGGAAGGGTCCGAGCGGGACGTACTCCCAGGCCTGGATGTCGCGCGCCGACCAGTCGTTGAGGAGCGAGAGCCCGAAGACATGCTCGCGGAAGTCCCCGAGCGGCACGGGCGTGCCCAGCTCGGAGGGGGTGCCGACGAGGAAGCCGACCTCCGCCTCGATGTCGAGCTTGACCGAGGGGCCGAAGACGGGGGCGGTGTCGGCGGGAGTCTTGCGCTGGCCCGAGGGGCGCACCACATCCGTGCCGGAGACGACGACGGTACCGGACCGGCCGTGGTAACCGATGGGCAGGTGCTTCCAGTTGGGGGTCAGCGCGTCCCCGTCCGGCCGGAACATCTTGCCGACGTTGGTGGCGTGGTGCTCGCTCGCGTAGAAGTCGACATAGTCGGCGACCTCGTACGGAAGGTGCAGCGTGACCGAGTCGAGCGGGTGCAGCAGCGGCTCGATGTCCGCGCGGTGGGCGGGCACCGTGACCCAGGCGGTGAGCGCGCGGCGCACATCGCGCCAGGCGGTGCGGCCCGCGGCGAGCAGCGGATTGAGGCTCGGCTGTGCCAGCAGCGCGGCATAGGGGGAGCCGAGGGTGTGGGCCGCGGCCCCGGCGTCGAGCACATGGCTGCCGATGCGGACGCCGAGCCGCCGGCGGCCGGGCTCGTCGGCCGTGCTGAAAACGCCGTACGGCAGATTGTGCGGGCCGAAGGGATCGCCCTCGGCCAGATCGAGCGGGCTCTGCTCGGGCATCGGTGCTTGCCTCGCTTTCCACGGGTGTGGGTCCCACGTTACGTGGATGTTCCCCCGCCGCGGCAGGCCACCCGGCCTGCGCTCTCACCCGGCCATACGGGGGATGCGCCGCTCCCAGGTGCGGTGGAAGACGATCTCGCTGCCGTCCCGGCAGACCACCTCGTCCCGGGTGATGAAGTCGGCCGCGTCGCAGCCGACTTCGGAGCGGGTCTCGATCGTCACGTCCCAGGCCAGCTCGGGCCGGTGCAGCCGGATCGTCCAGGTGGAGCGGGTGTGCGCGGAGTGCGGGTCGCGCTCGCGGATCGTGTACGTCTCCAGCGTGTCCTCCGTGTACTCGAGGCCGTCCGGATGAACGAGCGTGGCGCCGTGGCGCGGGTCGGTCTCGACGCGCCATTCGCCCTTGGCGACGTCCCGGGTCACCAGCCGCCCGGGCCGCGGCTCGTCGAGCGTCACGGGGGAGCTGACGCCGAGCGGCTCGGACTGTTCCGGCTCCTCGAAGAGGATCTTGTACTCGGCGCCCGCGCCCGGATCGCGTACGGGGAGCTCCAGACGGGAGCCCGCCGGGTCGAGGGTGAAGCCCGCGGAGCCGCTGTGGGGCCAGATCCAGGGCCAGTACGCGGAGGAGACGGCGAGCCGGATGCGGTGGCCCGGGGGGAAGGTGTGACCGATGGCGTTCAGCTCGAAGGCCACGTCCTCGGTCGTGCCGGGCGGCCAGGCGTTGGCGCGTTCGCGGCCGTGGCGGGCGGAGAGGCTCAGCACGCCGCGGGTGACGAGGGTGGAGGAGCCGTCCGGGGCGACGTCGCAGAGGCGGGCGATCGCCTGGCCGTAGGGCACGTCCGGGCGCAGCCGCAGGGTCACCCGGGGGCGGCCCAGGATCTCGACCGGCTCGTCGGTGACCGGGAATTCGAAGCAGGCCGAGCGGGCGTCCTCGTCGCGCTGGTCGGGCGGCAGATCGGCGTCGTTGCCGGTGGGGAGGAAGCGTCCGGCGTCCAGGCCGGTGTGCTGCGGCGAGTCGACGATGAGCGGCTCGCCCGTCAGCGCGTACGGCACTGAGGTGAGGTGCGGCGAGGGCCAGGCGGGGTCGCCGACCCAGCGGCCGGGCAGTTCGCGGTAGACGGTCGCGGGCCGGTGCGACTCGCTGATCCAGGAGCGCAGCAGGGGCTCGGCCATGACGCCGGTGTCCCTGCCCTTCAGCCAGTGGTCCCACCAGCGGAGGGTCTCCTGGAGAAAGCCGATCGCGGGTCCCGGCGGGCGGCCGCGGTCGGGGTACTCGTGCGGCCACGGGCCGATCAGGCCCCGTACCCGGTCGGGCGGCAGCTGCTCGACCAGGCGCAGCACGGTGTCCCGGTACGGATCGTGCCAGCCGCCGACCGCCAGGACCGCCGCGTCGACGGCGGCGTAGTTCTCGCGGACGCTGCTCTGTTTCCAGTAGTCGTCGCGGATCTGGTGGGCGAGCCAGGTGTGGATGAAGGGGGAGAGAGCCTCCAGCCGGTTCAGCCACTGCTCGCGCCAGGCGTCGCCGACGTGGAGCGGGTCGGGCGGCCGGGCGGTGAAGGCGAGCAGGGTCGCGGCCCAGGCGGGCATCCCGCCGGCCAGAACCGAACCGCCCATGTAGTGCGCGTCGTTGTCGTAGCGGTCGTCCGTGGAGCAGACGGTGACGATCGCCTTCAGCGGCTCTGGGGCGAGGGCGGCGATCCGCAGGGCGTCGGTGCCGCCCCAGGAGATCCCGAACATTCCGACCCGGCCCGTGCACCAGGGCTGTCCGGCCAGCCAGTTGATCACCTCGACCCCGTCGGCCGCCTCGGTGGCGTCGTACGCGTCGCCGGGCAGTCCCTCGCTGTTGCCGTGTCCGCGCACATCGACCCGTACGGAGGCGTAGCCGTGGCCCGCGTACCAGGGGTGGCGCTGATAGTCGCGCGGCGCGGTCCAGTCGGTCAGCCGGTAGGGCACATATTCGAGCAGGGCGGGAACGGGTTCGCCGGTCAGCGGCCGCCAGAGGCGCGCGTACAGCCGTGTGCCGTCCTTGAGGGGGATACGGACGTCCTCATGGGCGGTCTCGTACGGAAAATCGGTGCGGATGCGCATGGCGGGAGCTTCCTGGCGAAAGGGTCACTCGATGTCGTACCAGCTGATCACGAACATACCGGCGGTGACGGGAAGGCGCCCATGGTGATCGAAAGGCGACCGGATACGCTGACTTGAGTGAATCCAGCGACACATCGACAATCCGTGTGACCGTCAGCAGACAGGAGATCCCCTCGTGACCGTCGTCGGGCCGTTCGGGCTGAGCGTGCGGGACCAGGCTCTTGAGGCCGATGTCCAGACCGGATTGGCGGCTGTCGAGGCGGGTCTGCTCGATGCCACCAAGAGCGAGGTGCCCTTCATCACGGAGGCCGCACAGCATCTCGTACGGGCGGGGGGCAAGCGCTTCCGGCCGCTGCTGGTGATGCTCGCGGCCCAGTTCGGTGATCCGTACGCGCCGGGTGTCGTGCCCTCGGCCGTGGTCGTCGAGCTCACGCATCTCGCGACGCTGTACCACGACGACGTGATGGACGAGGCCGATGTGCGGCGCGGCGTGGACAGCGCCAACGCCCGCTGGGGCAACTCCGTGGCCGTGCTGACCGGCGACTTCCTGTTCGCGAGGGCCTCGCACATACTGGCCGACCTGGGCCCCGAGGCCGTGCGCATCCAGGCCGAGGCCTTCGAGCGGCTGGTCACCGGCCAGATCCTGGAGACGGCGGGGCCGCGTGACGGCCGCGACCCGGTCGAGCACTACCTCGACGTCATCGGCGGCAAGACGGGCTCGCTGATCGCGGTCTCCGGCCGGTTCGGCGCGATGATGTCCGGCGCCGACGAGGGTGTCGTGGACATCCTCACCCAGTACGGAGAGCGGCTCGGCGTGGCCTTCCAGCTCGCCGACGACGTACTCGACATCGCGAGCGACTCGCACGAGTCGGGCAAGACGCCCGGCACCGATCTGCGCGAGGGCATCCCGACGCTGCCGGTGCTGCGTCTGCGCGCGCAGGCCGAGGCCCACGGACGGCCCGAGGACCTGGAGCTCGTCGCCCTGCTGGACGGGGATCTGACGGACGACGCCCGGCACGGCGAGGCACTGCGGCGGCTGCGTGTCCACCCGGCGCTGGAGCAGGCCAGGCGGGACACCGTGCGGTACGCGGAGGAGGCGCGGGCGATGCTCGCCCCGCTGCCCGAGTGCTTTGCGAAGGCTGCCCTGGAGGAACTCTGCGACGCGGTGGTCCACCGCGCGGGCTGACCGCCGGCGGGCGGATTGACAAACCAGTTATCACGCCTGCGACCTGCTTCGGGTTCCACCCGAAGGATGTGACGCAGGTCTCATTCTTGGATTGAGTCTAATCTCGGATCCACTCCGTACTCATGCCCGGAAGCCGACGCACCGGGCGTTGGCACCAGTACGGGGAGATTTCAGAATGAAGCGCAACAAGGCACTTCTTGTCGGTACGACCGCCGTCGCCGCAGCCGCGGGCGTGGCGCTCGCCGTTCTGCCGGCCTTCGCCGACAGCAAGAGCTCCAACGCCGGCCGCGAGAGCCAGGGGGACAGCGGCGCGAGCATCTCGGTCCAGAGCGGCGGCAGCGGCTCGGACAGTGGTGCCTCCCTCTTCGTTTCCAGCCTGAACGGCGCGAACGAGGTGCCGGTGCAGGGCGGACCCGCCGTCGGTGACCGCGACGGCGTCGCGCTGGAGTTCGTGAAGGTCAAGGGGGACAAGGTGTCCGTTGCCGTGAAGTTCCGCGGCACCGACAAGCCGACCGCCCTCCACATCCACCAGGGCGCGAAGGGCACCAACGGCGGCATCAAGATCGACTTCACCGAGCTGGTCGGCAAGGGCAGGACCAAGGCCAAGGGCTGGACCGGCGCCGTCGCCGGCACGGTCAGGGTCAAGGACAAGGCCGTGCTCGACGCCTTCAAGGCCGACCCGAACGGCTTCTACGCCAACCTGCACACCGCACAGTTCCCGGGCGGCGCCGTCCGCGGCCAGTTCCACAAGGTGACCGGCTCCTTCAACTTCTCAGACGCCCTCGACAACTTCCAGGCCTCCGTGGTCAAGGGCAAGCAGATCTACGAGTGCAAGAAGGGCGAGGACGGCACGCTCTCCTTCCAGCAGCGCGATGTCCGCGCTGTCCTCGGCGGGAACATCGCCCACTCCTTCGTCGCCCCCAACTCCGGTACGCCGCAGTGGATCGCGCCCGACCACAGCGCCGTCACCGGCAAGCTGATCAGCAAGACCCCCAACGGTGACAAGAACATCGCCGAGCTGGACCTGAAGGCGACCCAGTCGGGCAAGAAGCGGGGCCTGTTGGCCGGCACCCAGGAGATCTTCCGGCTCAACACCGTGGGCGGCGTCGCCCCGGCCGGCAGCTGTGAGAAGGGCGCCGTCGTCGGCGTCCCCTACGGGGCCGACTACGTCTTCATCCAGAAGTAACCCCTCCTCAACTGGGCCTGCGGCGCTTCCCCCACTGGCTGGGGGAGGCGCCGCGTCCTTGTGTCATCCCATAGCAGTACGCCAAGTTGCTCCCGCGGACTGACGCTTCTGTTCACCCGATTTGGTCAGATGGAGTCAGTGGAACCTGACCAACCACGGAGGTAGGGCACACCATGGCACCGAACGACAGCGCACAGACCACCGAAGAGGCCGAGGACCTCGCAGCGGGCCGCCGCAGGGCAGCGCGCTACTTCGTCCCGGTCGCGGTGGCCGGGGTGGCGGCGGCGACCATCGGGCTCGTCCCGGCGCTCGCTGCCTCCGGTGACCCCGATCTGCCGAAGATCAGCGCGCAGGAACTCATCGAGAAGATGGCCGCCTCGGAGACCCAGCAGCTGTCCGGCAGCGTGAAGATCAACACGGACCTGGGCCTCCCGCTGGGCGGCCTCGCGGGGCTGGGCGGCGGCTCCTTCGCACCCAAGGGCCAGGGCGGCCCGGGCGCAGGCTCGTCAGCCGATCCCCAGGGCAAGCTGATGGAACTGGCCACCGGCTCGCACACCCTGCGCGTCGCGGCCGACGGCCCCGACAAGGCGAAGGTCTCCATCCTTGAGGACGCCGCCGAGTACAGCCTGATCCACAACGGCGACGAGGTCTGGGCGTACGACAGCGCCTCGAACGAGGCCTTCCACGCCAAGGACGGCGGCTCCGGTGAGAAGGGCAAGGAGCACGAGGCCCTGCCGAAGGACCTCCCGACCACGCCGAAGCATTTCGCCGACGAGGCGCTGAAGGCCGCGGGCGACACCACGTCGGTGACCGTCGGTGGTACGGCGCAGGTGGCAGGCCGCGATGCGTACCAGCTGGTCATCAAGCCCAAGCAGAGCGGTTCGACGATCGGCTCGATCAAGATCGCGGTGGACGCGGAGAACGGCGTGCCGCTGAAGTTCACGCTCACGCCGGCCAGCGGCGGCAAGGCCGTGATCGACGCGGGCTTCACCAAGGTCGACTTCTCCAAGCCGGCAGCCTCCACCTTCGACTTCACCCCGCCCAAGGGGGCGAAGGTCACCGAGGCCGACGAGCTGGAGAAGGGCGAGGGCGCCAGGAACCACGAGGGCTTCAAGGGCCCGAAGGACCTCAAGGGTCACGAGGACTTCGAGGGTGCCGAGGACTTCAAGGGTCTGAATGTCATCGGTGAGGGCTGGACCTCCATCGCGAAGATCGAGATGCCCGGTGGCCAGGGCTCCGGCGCGCCGAAGGGCGAGGACATGCCGCCGGAGGCGAGCAAGCTCCTGGACGCGCTCGGCGACAAGGTCGAGGGGAAGTTCGGCTCGGGCACGGTCTTCGAGACCCGCCTGGTCAATGCGCTGATGACGGACGACGGCACGGTCTATGTCGGCGCCGTGACCAAGGACGCGCTCGTGAAGGCCGCCAACGAGGGCAAGTAGCCCCACGCAGCGCCCATCGGGCAGCACGACACGCGCTGACAGTCCGCCCCGCCGTACGCTCCATACGGCGGGGCGGACCGCTGACCGAGCGAAACGGGGGACCGGAATGACAGCCGTCATCGAGACGCACGGGCTCACCAAGCGGTACCGGGGCGGCCAGTTGGCCGTCGACGGACTCGATCTGAGCGTGCCCGACGGCAGCGTCTTCGGGTTCCTGGGGCCCAACGGCTCCGGCAAGACCACCACCATCCGGATGCTGATGGGGCTCATCGAGCCGACCGCGGGCAGCGCCACGGTCCTCGGCAAACCCATGCCGCGCGCCGTTCGGACCGTACTGCCGCAGGTGGGCGCGCTGATCGAAGGGCCCGCGCTGTACGGGTTCCTGAATGGCCGGGACAATCTGCTGCGCTACGACTCCGCCGACCCCAGCGCCGATCCGCGCACCCGGCGCAGCCGCGTCGCCGCCGCGCTGGACCGGGTCGGGCTGACCCCGGCCGCGGGCAAGAAGGCCAAGGCGTACTCCCTGGGCATGAAACAGCGGCTGGGACTCGCGGCCGCGCTGCTGCAGCCGCGGAAACTGCTGGTGCTCGACGAGCCGACCAATGGCCTCGACCCGCAGGGCATGCGTGAGATCCGGTCGCTGGTACGGGAGTTGGCGGCCGACGGGACCACGGTCTTTCTCTCCTCCCATCTCCTCGACGAGATCGAACAGGTCTGTACGCATGCGGCGGTGATGGCCCAGGGGGCGGCTGCTCACTCAGGGCCCGGTCGCCGATCTCGCGGCGGGCGCGCTCGGGCGGCTGGTGGTCACCACCCCCGACCCGGCCGATGCCGCGCGCATTCTCAAGGAGCAGGGTGTGACCGATCTGGCCGTGACCGACGAAAGGGTGACCGGAGAACCGCCCGCCAAGGACCTCGCGGAGCTCAACGCGGCGCTGGTCCAAGCAGGCGTACGGGTACGGGGCTTCGGGGTCGAGCGGGCATCGCTCGAGGACGCCTTCGTCGCGCTGACCGGGGAGGGCTTCGATGTCGCAGGCTGACACGCTCGCAGTGGCCGCAGGGAGAAGGACGAGCAGCCCGCTGTGGACGCTCGGCCTCTTCCGCTCCGAGCTGACCACCACACTGCGGCGCTGGCGCACACTCGCCCTGCTGGGCGTGCTGGCCGCCGTTCCCGTACTGATCGGCATCGCCGTCAGGATCGAGACGAGCGACGGCGGACAGGCCGGCGGCGGCAGCGGCCAGGGGCCCGCGTTCATCACGCAGATCACCAACAACGGCCTGTTCCTGGTCTTCGCCGCGCTCGCCGCGACGCTGCCCGTCTTCCTCCCGATGGCGATCGGCGTCGTGGCGGGCGATGCGATCGCGGGCGAGGCGAACTCCGGAACACTGCGCTATCTGCTCGTCGCCCCGGCCGGGCGGACCCGGCTGCTGCTCGCCAAGTACGCCACGGCCTGCGCCTTCTGCCTTGTCGCGACCCTGGTCGTGGCGGCGTCCGCGCTCGCGGTCGGGGCGCTGCTCTTCCCGCTCGGCGATGTCACGACGATCTCCGGCACCCGGATCTCCTTCGGGGACGGGCTGCTGCGGGCCGGGCTGATCGCCGTCGTCGTCGCCGCGTCACTGACCGGGATCGCGGCACTGGGCCTGTTCGTCTCGACCCTGACGGGCAGCGGCATCGCGGCGATGGCGACGACCGTCGGACTGCTGATCACGGTGCAGATCCTGGACACGATCCCGCAGCTGAACGGGATCCATCCGTATCTCTTCCCGCACTACTGGCTGTCGTTCGCGGACCTGCTGCGAGAGCCGGTGTACTGGGACGAGGTGCTGAAGAACCTCGGTCTGCAGGGGGTCTACGCGGCGGTCTTCGGATCGGCGGCTTGGGCGCGCTTCACGACGAAGGACGTCACGGCCTGAACGGCATCGGCGCGGGCGTCATGGCGTGAAGAACTCCTTGGCCCGGGCCGTCGCGTCCGTGTCGCTGTCCACCTGACCCGGCCGGGTGCCGTTGCCGAGCAGGACGCCGCCGAAGCGCATGCCCATGAAGTCGGCGGTGTTGCGCAGGGTGCCGATCAGCGGCTCGGCCTTGTCGGCGGTGCTCGCGTACGAGGTGACGCCCCACAGCGTCCGCCCGGCCATCCGCGCCCTGAAGTCCGCGCCCGGCACCCGCAGCCAGCCCGACCAGTGGTCGAGATAGCGCTTGACCGAGGTCGAGACGCTGTACCAGTACAGCGGGGACGCGATGACGAGGTCGGTTGCCTCCAGGGTGGCGTCCAGCAGGGTTGCCGCATGCCCGGTGGGTGCGGGGTAGGTGCCGTCGCCCTCGTGGCGCAGGTCCTCGAAATCCGCGAGGGGGAGCTCGGACAGCCGCAGCCAGCGCTGCTCGGCCCCGGCCGGAAGCTGTTCGGCGGCCAGGCGGGCCAGCGTCTCGGTGTTGCCGCCGGTGCGGCTGCTGCCCAGCAGGAACAGGAACGTCCGGGTCATGGCATTTCCCCTTGCGCGCCTTGCGCGTCGTCCGATCGCGCGTACTCCGAAGATGACTGCATGCGTGCGCAAGTATATGCACACGCATGCAGTCCCTGGAGTGTGGCGGTCGCGGGGACCTCTCAGAAGGTGAGCTTGAAGCTGTTGATGTAGCCGGTGTCGTAGGCGGCCTTGTCCTGGACGCGGAGCTTCCAGGTGCCGTTGGCGACCTCGGAGGAGGCGTTGACGGTGTACGTGGCCTGGACGTTGTCGGCGGAGTCGGAACCGCTGAAGGGCTTGAGGTTGTAGACCGATCCGTCCGGGGCGAGCAGATCGACGACGAGGTCGCCGCGCCAGGTGTGGATGATGTCCACGCCGACCTTGAGGGTGCTCGGCGCGTTGCCGGTGCGGCCGGTGACGCTGACCGAGGAGGTGACCGCCGCGCCGTTGTCCGGGATGGCCACGTCCGCCGTGGACTCGTACACATCACCCGGCGGGGTGGTCGTCCCGGCGGACAGCGTCCAGATCGCGTGCGCGATCGCATCGCTGTTGCGGTCCAGCGCGGTGTCGTTGATGTTCGCGCTCGTGTCGCACGAGGAGTGGTAGCAGCGGTCGAAGGCCTGGCCGGCCGTGCCGCCCCACTTCTGGGCCTGGGCCGCCGTCTTGGTGTAGTCGGCGCCCGTGAACAGGCCGCCGACCGGGACGCCCGCGTTCTTGAACGGCGCGTGGTCGGAGCGGCCGTCGCCCTCGGTCTCGATCTCGGTGGGGATGCTCAGTCCGGCGAAGTAGTCCTTGAAGGTCTTCTCGATCGCCGGGTCGTCGTCGTAGACGAAGTAGCCGGGGTTCGGCGAGCCGATCATGTCGAAGTTCAGATAGCCCGAGATCTTCGAACGCTCCGCGGCGGGAAGGTTGTTGACGTAGTACCTCGACCCGACCAGGCCCAGTTCCTCGGCGCCCCACCAGCCGAAGCGCAGATGCTTCTGGGGGGTGAACTGTGCGCGGGAGACGGCGAGCGCGGTCTCCAGGACGGCCGCCGAGCCGGAGCCGTTGTCGTTGATGCCGGGCCCGGAGGTGACGGAGTCGAGGTGGGAGCCCGCCATCAGGACCTGATTGGGATCGCCGCCGGGCCAGTCGGCTATCAGGTTGTAGCCGGTGGCGCCGCTGGAGGTGAACTGCTGGAGGGACGTGGTGAATCCGGCCGCGTCCAGCTTGGCCTTCACGTAGTCGATGGACGCCTTGTAGCCACTGCGGCCGTGGGCGCGGTTGCCGCGGTTGGCGGTGGCTATCGACTGGAGCTGGGTGAGATGCGCCTTGACGTTGGCGAGGGGTATGTCGGGGGCGGCGAGCACCGGCGCCGGTGCCGCGGTGGCCGCGGGCGCGGCGGATGCGAGCAGCCCGGCGAGGGCGAGCGCGGCGGCAGCGGCCGTGCGTATGGGCAGGGACCGTCTGGACAAGGACAGGGGCATGTGTGGGGGCTCCGAATTCCGAACGGGGACAGGACGGAACGTGCGAGACGCCCTGGGATGGCGGGTCCCAGGGCGTTGGAGCTGTTGGTGCGCAGTGCGTGCTGAGAGTTCAGCGAGAGTTTGACTCACCGTCAAGGGCGGAAACCGGTCAGCGGTGTTCGCATGCCGGACGATCCGGCGCCGACACGGTTGATACGGGTCACGGAATGGGCAATGCCGAGGCGCTGTTCAGGTACGAGGCCGCAGGCCGGGAGCGGAAGAAGCCGCCGAGCCGCAAGCTGACGGCATGAACCTGGACCCGTTCGTCATCCTGACCCTCTTCGGCGAGATGTTCCTGCGCGCCGGTGTGGTGGCGGTGTTCATCACCGTGGGTGTGATGGGTCTGCTGGTTGGCCTCGTCGCGCTGGGCACACGTCGTATCCGCCACCGGTGGACGGACGCCGAGGAGGAGTGCGAGGGGCTGGAGTCCTTCACCTGGAACGATCCGGAGTAGCGGGATCCGCGCCCCATTACTCCACGCAGAACTCATTGCCTTCCGGGTCGGCCATCGTCGTCCACACGCCCTCCGGCTGGTCCGCGTGGTAGAGGACCCGCGCGCCCAGGCCCTCCAGCCGTGCCACCTCCGCCTCGCGCTGCTCCGCGCCGACGTGCAGGTCGAGATGGAGCCGGTTCTTGGTCGTCTTCGCCTCCGGGACGCGCTGGAAGAGCAGCCGGCGCCCGCGTCCCATCCCGGTGTCCTTGTCGAACGGATCGTCCGGATGCCGGACTGCGACGTAGTCGCGAAAGGCGTCCCGGCCGTGCGACTGGACCGTCGATTCTTCCGGCAACTGCCCGTATCCGCGCAGCCGCTCGATGAGTGCGCTGTTGTCCTCGACCTCGTAGCCGAGGGCTTCGGCCCAGAAGTCCGCCTGGGCGTGCGGGTCGGAGGTATCGACGACCAGTTTCCAGTGCAGGGTCATGCTAACCACTTATAGTGGTTACGTGAGCGAGGCTGCAAGAGGACTGACCCTGCATACGCCGGACGGGCGTCGCTTTCGTTTCGACCCCGGCGCGCTCTGCCTTGAGCTGCTGACGACCGGCGGACCCGGCGACTTCGCGCGGTACGAGGTGCTGCACGAGCCCGCCGACCTGGTGCGCTGGGCGGGCGAGAGCCGGCTGCCGGACGGTCTTGAGCCGGTCGTCGCGCCGGACGAGCTGTGGGCCGCGCGGGCACTCCGGGACGCACTGTGGCGGCTTGCCTCGGCGCGGGTACACGGCCGCGCCACGAGCCCCGCCGACCTGGCAGTGGTCAACGAGGCGGCGGCGCAGACCCCGCCCGCGCCCCGGATAACCGACCGGGGCGGGCGCGACTGGGCGCCCGGGGCCACCGGCACCCAGCTGCTGTCCGCCGTGGCGCGCGATGCGGTGGACCTCTTCACCGGTCCGTACGCACACCGCATCCGCGAATGCGGCTCGCACAACTGCTATCTGCTCTTCGTCGACACCTCACGCCCGGGCCGACGGCGCTGGTGCGCCATGGAACGGTGCGGCAACCGCAACAAGGTCCGGGCGCACCGCGTCCGCCACGAAGGAGGCCGAACCATGCCACGAGGACTGACGCAGGACGCCGGCTGGGAGATCGGCGTGTCCAGGACCCTGCCCCTCCCGGTGGCCGCCGTATGGGAGTTCATCGCGAGCCCCGAAGGCGTCGCCCTCTGGCTCGGCGAGGATGTCCGGCTGCCCACCGCGAAGGGGGAGTCGTACGAGACGGGGGACGGGATCGCCGGTGAGGTGCGCAGCTACCGGCCCGGTGACCGGGTCCGGCTGACGTACGGCACGAGCACCCTCCAGGTCGCGGTCTCGGCGTCCGGGGAGGGCAGGGCCGTGCTCCGCTTCCACCAGGAGCGTCTCGCGGACGCGGAGGAGCGCGAGCGGCAGCGCGCGCACTGGAAGGCCGTGATGGTCGAGGTCAGCGACGCCCTGGGCGTGGCCTGAGTCTCAGGCCGTAGGTTCCGCCTCCGGCTGTGGAGACTGAGGCGTGGGGACCTGCGACGCCCGGGACGGGGCCGCCGCCGCGGCCAGCCGCAGCGCGTCCGCCCTCGTGCGCCGTGCCGTCCGTAGCGCGTCCCAGGTCAGGCACGTCAGCGCCAGCCACACCAGCGCGAAGCCCGCCCACCGCTCGGCAGGCATCGCCTCGTGGAAGTACAGGATCCCCAGCAGGAACTGGAAGACCGGCGCCAGATACTGCAGCAGCCCCAGCGTGGAGAGCGGCACCCGGATCGCCGCCGCGCCGAAGCAGACCAGCGGCGCCGCCGTCACGACACCCGTCGCGGCCAGCAGCGCCGCATGGCCCGCGCCGTGCGAGCCGAAGGAGGCGGAGCCGTCCGCCCCCAGCCACAGCAGAAAGCCGAGCGCGGGGAGGAACTGAATCGCGGTCTCGGCGGCCAGCGACTCCAGACCGCCGATGTTGACCTTCTTCTTGACCAGGCCGTACGTCGCGAAGGAGAAGGCCAGCGTCAGGGAGATCCACGGCGGCTGCCCGTAGCCGATCGCCAGGACGAGCACCGCCGCGAAGCCGGTGCCGACCGCCGCCCACTGCGCCGGACGCAGCCGCTCCTTGAGCAGCAGGACGCCCATCGCGATGGTGACCAGCGGGTTGATGAAGTAGCCGAGCGAGGCCTCGACGACATGGCCGGAGTTCACCGCCCAGATGTAGAGGCCCCAGTTGACGGTGATCACCGACGCGGCGACCGAGATGAGGGCCAGCTTGCGGGGCTGACGTATCAGCTCCCGAATCCAGCCCCACCGCTTCAGCGCCACCAGCGCGATGCCGACGACGGCCAGCGACCAGACCATCCGGTGGGCGAGGATCTCCAGCGCTCCGGCCGGCTTCAGCAGTGGCCAGAAGAGCGGGACCAGGCCCCACATTCCGTAGGCCCCGATCCCGTACAGCAGTCCTGCCCGCTGTTCAGCGTCCGACTTCACTGGCCCCTCCGCCCACGCGCGCAATATCCCGTCGAAGGTACGCCGCACAAGGCCGTTCAGTCATGTCCGTATCGCCATACGGTCATGACGGATCATGGATGGCTACGACGCGGCGAGTGCCGCCGCGACCGAGTCGGCGAGCGGAGTCGTGGGGCGCCCGGCCAGCCGCGCCAGGTCGCCCGACGTGCCCGCCAGCAGCCCGCGCCCGACCGCCGCGTCGACGTCGACGAAGATCTCGGCGAGCGGCTCGGGCAGCCCGGCGCCCGTCAGGATCTCCAGGTGCGCCTCGGCGGGGACGTTGTTGTAGGTGATCGTCCGGCCGGTCTGCCGGGAGAGCTCGGCGGCGTACTCCGCGAAGGACCAGGCGACGTCGCCGCTCAGTTCGTACGCCGCACCCAGGTGGCCCTCGCCGGTCAGCGCGGCCGCCGCGGCTGCCGCGTAGTCGGCGCGGGAGGCGGAGGCGATCCGGCCCTCACCGGCGCTGGCGAAGACGGCGCCGTGCTCCAGGACGGGGGCGAGGTGCTCGGTGTAGTTCTCGGTGTACCAGCCGTTGCGCAGGAGGGTGTACGGCAGTCCGGAGTCGACGATCGCCTGCTCGGTGACGTGGTGCTCGGCTGCCAGCCTGAAGTCGGCGCCGGGCCCGCCCAGCACGCTTGTGTACGCGAGCTGAGCGACGCCCGCCGCCTTCGCCGCGTCGATCACGGCGGCGTGCTGCGGCACCCGCCGGCCGATTTCGCTGCCGGATATCAGCAGCACCCGGTCGCCGGCGCGGAAGGCCCCGGCCAGCGATTCGGGCTCGCTGTAGTCGGCGATACGCAGCTCGATGCCGCGCGCCGCGAGATCCGCGGCCTTCTCCTTGTTGCGGACGACGGCGGCCAGCTGCTCGGCGGGGACGAGGGCGAGCAGCTCGTCGATGACGAGACGGCCGAGGGCTCCGGTGGCTCCGGTGACGACGATGCTCATGGGTGATTTCTCCTTGTTCGGCGGGGTTCCAGAGCTCACCCTAGGGCGGGCGCTAACTATTGGAAAGTACCCACTTTGAAGTAAGGTACTGGCATGGCCGTAAGGAGAGACCCCGACGTCAATCAGGCGATGTGCCCCTCGCGTCTGATCCTTGAGCACGTCACCAGCCGCTGGGGCGTGCTCGTTCTCGCCGCACTGCTGGAGCGCTCGTACCGCTTCAGTGAGCTGCGCCGCGAGGTCGGCGGCGTCAGCGAGAAGATGCTCGCCCAGACGCTCCAGACGCTGGAGCGCGACGGCTTCGTGCACCGCGATGCCAAGCCGGTGATCCCGCCGCGCGTCGACTATTCGCTGACCGAGCTCGGCAGGGAGGCCGCCGAGCAGGTGTGGGGCCTGGCCCGCTGGACGGAGAAGCGGACGGACGAGGTCCTTGCCGCGCGCACCGCGTACGACGAAGCCCGGACCTCCTGAGGGGAGATCCGGGCCCTGGTGGCTCAGCGGCAGGTCAGCCGACGACCGTCCAGGTGTCGTTGCCGGCGAGGAGGGCGGCGAGGTCGCCCTTGCCGTTCTGCTCGATGGCGGTGTCGAGCTGGTCGGACATCTGGGTGTCGTAGACGGGCCGCTCCACGCTGCGCAGCACGCCGATCGGCGTGTGGTGCAGGGTGTCGGGGTCGGCGAGGCGGGACAGCGCGAAGGCGGTGGTGGGGCTGGGGTTGTGCGCGTCGTGGACGAGGATCTGCGACTCGTTCTCGGACGTGATGTGGACGGCCTTCAGGTCGCCGGTGGCCCGGTCGCGGATGACGCCCTTGTCGTTCTCCGTGCCGAAGCGGATGGGCTGTCCGTGTTCGAGGCGGATGACGGCCTCTTCGGCCTGCTGCTTGTCCTTGAGGGCCTCGAAGGCGCCGTCGTTGAAGATGTTGCAGTTCTGGTAGATCTCCACCAGCGCCGTGCCCTGGTGGTCGGCGGCCTGGCGCAGTACCTCGGTGAGGTGTTTGCGGTCGGAGTCGATGGTGCGGGCGACGAACGAGGCCTCGGCACCGATCGCCAGCGACACCGGGTTGAAGGGGGCGTCCAGGGAGCCCATAGGCGTCGACTTGGTGATCTTGCCGACCTCGGAGGTCGGGGAGTACTGGCCCTTGGTGAGGCCGTAGATCCGGTTGTTGAACAGGAGGATCTTCAGGTTCACGTTGCGGCGCAGGGCGTGGATGAGGTGGTTGCCGCCGATGGACAGCGCGTCGCCGTCGCCGGTGACCACCCACACCGACAGGTCCCGCCGCGAGGAGGCCAGGCCCGTGGCGATCGCGGGGGCGCGGCCGTGGATGGAGTGCATCCCGTAGGTGTTCATGTAGTACGGGAAGCGGGAGGAGCAGCCGATCCCGGAGACGAAGACGATGTTCTCCTTCGCCAGGCCGAGCTCGGGCATGAAGCCCTGCACGGCGGCGAGGATCGCGTAGTCACCGCAGCCCGGGCACCATCGCACCTCCTGGTCGGACTTGAAGTCCTTCATGGACTGCTTGGCCTCGGCCTTGGGCACCAGTGAGAGCGCCTCAGTCATTGATGGCCTCCTTCAGAGCCGTGGCCAGCTGCTCGGCCTTGAACGGCATGCCGTTGACCTGGTTGTAGCTGTGCGCGTCGACCAGATACCTCGCCCGGATCAGGGTGGCGAGCTGGCCGAGGTTCATCTCCGGTACCACTACCTTCTCGTAACGCCCCAGAACCTCTCCGAGATTCCTCGGGAAGGGGTTGAGGTGGCGAAGATGAGCCTGGGCGATGGGCAGTCCGGCGGCGCGCAGGCGGCGGACGGCGGCGGTGATGGGGCCGTAGGTGGAGCCCCAGCCGAGCACCAGGGTGCGGGCCGCGTCCGGGTCGTCCACGGTCAGGTTCGGGACCTCGATGCCGTCGATCTTGGCCTGGCGGATACGGACCATGAAGTCGTGGTTGGCCGGGTCGTAGGAGATGTTGCCGGTGCCGTCCTGCTTCTCGATCCCGCCGACCCGGTGCTCCAGCCCGGGTGTGCCGGGCACCGCCCACGGCCGCGCCAGCGTCTTGGGGTCGCGCTTGTAGGGCCAGAAGACTTCGCTGCCGTCAGGCAGGGTGTGGTTGGGGCCGGTGGCGAACTGCACCCGCAGATCGGGCAGCTCGTCCACGTCGGGGATCCGCCACGGCTCGGAGCCGTTGGCAAGATAGCCGTCCGACAGCAGCATCACCGGGGTCCGGTAGGTGATGGCGATCCGGGCGGCCTCCAGGGCGGCGTCGAAACAGTCCGCCGGGGTCCGCGGCGCCACGATCGGCACCGGCGCCTCACCATTGCGGCCGAACATCGCCTGCAGCAGATCAGCCTGCTCGGTCTTGGTCGGCAGCCCGGTGGAGGGCCCGCCGCGCTGAATGTCCACCACCAGCAGCGGCAGCTCCAGCGAGACCGCAAGCCCGATCGTCTCCGACTTCAGCGCCACACCCGGTCCGGAAGTGGTGGTCACCCCCAGCGCCCCGCCGAACGCCGCGCCCAGCGCCGCACCGATCCCGGCGATCTCGTCCTCGGCCTGGAAGGTGCGTACGCCGAAATTCTTGTGCTTGGACAGCTCGTGCAGGATGTCGGAGGCCGGCGTGATCGGGTACGAGCCCAGATACAGCGGCAGGTCGGCCTGCTTGCTCGCGGCGATCAGCCCGTAGGACAGGGCCAGATTCCCGGAGATATTGCGGTACGTGCCGGTCGGGAAGGCCGTGCTGGCCGGGGCGACCTCGTAGGACACGGCGAAGTCCTCGGTCGTCTCGCCGAAGTTCCAGCCCGCCCGGAACGCGGCGATGTTCGCCTCCGCGATGGTGGGCTTCTTGGCGAACTTGGTCCGCAGGAACGTCTCGGTGCCCTCGGTGGGGCGGTGATACATCCACGACAGCAGCCCCAGCGCGAACATGTTCTTGCTGCGCTCGGCCTCCTTGCGGGACAGCCCGAAGTCCTTGAGCGCCTCGATCGTCATCGTCGTCAGCGGCACGGGGTGGACGTGGTAGGCGTCCAGCGAGCCGTCCTCCAGCGGGGAGGTGTCGTAGCCGACCTTGGCCATCGCCCGCTTGGCGAATTCGTCCGTGTTGACAATGATCTCGCCGCCGCGCGGCACGTCTCCGATGTTGGCCTTCAGGGCGGCCGGGTTCATCGCCACCAGCACGTTCGGCGCGTCGCCGGGGGTGAGGATGTCGTGGTCGGCGAAGTGCAGCTGGAAGCTGGAAACGCCGGGCAGGGTGCCTGCCGGGGCCCGGATCTCGGCGGGGAAGTTCGGCAGCGTCGACAGGTCGTTCCCGAACGACGCCGTCTCCGAGGTGAACCGGTCACCCGTGAGCTGCATACCGTCACCGGAGTCACCCGCGAAGCGGATGATCACCCGGTCCAGTCGGCGGATCTCCTTGTCGCCGGCGGGCTTGCGCTGTTCCCCGACAAGAGCCTCATTGGACTCGTCATCGGCCTCATCGGCCTGCTCGGCTGGGCTACTGACCTGGCTGGTCACTGAACTGGACCTCCCTCGAGGCGGCTGCTCGGGCCCGGTCGGCCCACCGGCCGTCCCATTAGCCACCCTACGTCCGTAAGGGTGGCCTTCCCTGGACCGCTCATATGCCGGACGTCCTTGTGAGACACCCCGGCGCCCTGGTTTGCCATCTTTTGCTTCGCCCCCGGGTCCTTCCTGTAAGACGCTCCCCATTCATACTTTGGTTCTGGGACTAACGACCCGCTCGATACCTGACAGAGTGTCAGCCAATTACGAGTTCAGGTAGGTCAACACCGCCAGTACACGCCGGTGATCCCCGTCGCTGGGGGACAGTCCGAGCTTCAGAAAGATGTTGCTGACATGCTTCTCCACCGCGCCGTCGCTCACCACCAGCTGCTTGGCGATCGCTGAATTCGTCCGCCCCTCGGCCATCAGGCCCAGGACCTCACGCTCGCGCGGGGTGAGATTGGCCAGCACATCCTGCTTACGGCTGCGGCCCAGCAGCTGCGCGACGACCTCGGGGTCCAGCGCGGTGCCGCCCCGGGCCACCCGCACCACGGCGTCCACGAACTCACGCACCTCGGCCACCCGGTCCTTGAGCAGATAGCCCACGCCGTGGCTGCTGCCCGCCAGCAGCTCGGTGGCGTACTGCTCCTCGACGTACTGCGAAAGGACCAGCACCCCGATCCCCGGATGCTCCCGGCGCAGCTGCACCGCCGCCCGTACACCCTCATCCGTATGCGTGGGCGGCATCCGCACGTCGGCGACCACGACATCGGGCAGCGACTCCTGCGCCGCGAGGTCACCGATCGTCTTGATCAGCGCCTCGGCGTCCCCCACGCCGGCCACCACATCGTGCCCGCGGTCGGTCAGCAGCCGGGTCAGGCCCTCCCGAAGCAGCACTGAGTCCTCGGCGATGACCACCCGCACCCTGTCCTCCACAACCCTGAAGCCCCCATGTCGATCTGTGTCCCACCCGTGCACCTACAAGCATCCCAGTATGGGACCCGACTGTGCCCTGGCCGGGAGAATCGACGGATCGGGAGATTGGGGGCAGATCAGCCACGCCAGGGAAGCTCGGCGGTCACCGTCGTCGGACCGCCGGCCGGGGAGTCCAGAGCCAGGATCCCGTCCACCGCGTCCAGCCGCTCCGCCAGGCCCGCAAGACCGCTGCCCGCACTGAGGTCGGCGCCGCCACGGCCGTTGTCGGTGACCTGCAGCATCAGGCGGTCCTGGGAGCGCCAGACGTCGACCGTGGCGCGGCTCGCCTGCGCGTGCTTGCTGACGTTCTGCAGCAGCTCGGAGACCGTGAAATAGGCGATCCCCTCGATGGCGGGGGCGGGCCTCGATGGCAGGTCCACCTCGACGGTCACCGGGACCGTGCAGCGCGAGGCGACGGCGGAGAGGGCGGCGTCCAGCCCGCGGTCGGTCAGTACGGCGGGATGGATCCCGCGCGCCAGATCGCGCAGCTCCTGCAACGCCACCTTCACTTCGCCGTGCGCCTCGTCCACCATGCGCGCGGCCGCGTCCGGATCCTCGGCCAGTTTCTCCTTGGCGAGCCCCAGATCCATGGCCAGGGCGACGAGGCGGGCCTGGGCGCCGTCGTGCAGGTCGCGCTCGATACGCCGCAGATCTGCGGCCGCCGTGTCGACGACCACGCCGCGGTCCGACTCCAGCTCGACGACGCGGGTGGCCAGCGTGGAGGGGCCGAGCAGACCGGTGACCATGACCCGGTCGAAGGAGACGAGAGCGCGGATCACCCAAGGAGTCACGAGGACCAGCACCAGGCCGACGGCGGCGGTGGAGCCGATCTCGAAGGGGGTGTCGATATAGAGCTGGTTGCCGTCGCTGTCGCCGTAGAGCGAGATGCCCGGCTGGTCGAGGTAGCGCGGGAAGGTCCAGTGCCACAACGGATACGTGAGCAGGGCCCAGGCGTTCACCCAGAAGGTGACCGAGACGACGAAGGCGAAGATCGCCCACGGGAAGTGCAGCAGCGCGTAGAGCAGATGCCGCCAGGACGCCCCGCTCTTGAGGACGGCGCCGACCCAGGACATCAGCCCGCCCTTCCGGGCCCGTATCGGCTCCGGATTCCCGACCTCCAGCCCCAGCAGCCCTCGCGCCCGCGCCCGCTCCATCGCCCCGAGCCCCCGGCACCCGGCGAGCCCGGCGGCCAGGACCGGAATCCCGAGGAAGGTGATGAGCAGGCCCGCGCCGAGCGAGACGCCGGCGACGGCGAAGGTGAAGAAGACGATGCTGATCGGCAGACTCAGCAGCAGATAGCCGAACTCCCGCCATGTCCGCCCTTCGAGCGGCGCGCGCAGAGCGGCGGGGAGGAAGTGCTCCCGGCGCTCGGATCCGTATTCGGTGGCCATCGGGGTCGTCCGTTCTGCGATGCGGGCTGTCATGGGTCAAGCGTGGGTCCGGGGGAGCGGGGGCGCCATGAGGAGGGGCACCGTGTTGGGAGGGGGGTTTTCCCTACCGTGGGGGTTTGGGGGTGGCGGTCCACGGGGGCCGGGCCCGCGGCGCGGAGCTGCCCGCAGGCGCAGGGTCGGGGCGTCGGGCCTTGTTCATTCTCCGCGGCGGAGCCGCTGGAGGTCGGGGGCGTCAGCCCCTACCTGCTGCTCCGCGCCGGGGCGCGGGGCAGCAGCCCGCACTTGCTGCTCGGCGCCGGGGCGGCGGGGGCTGGACCCGCGTAGCCGCTGGAGCCCGGGGCGTGGGGCGCCGGGGCGGCGCGGGCCGTCCTGCCTAGCGCCCGACCTGCGCCGGGCCCGCGGCGGGAGCTGCCGGCAAGCTAGGGCTCGGGGCGTCGGCCCCTGTTCATTCCCGCGGCGGAGCCGCTGGAGGTTGGGGGCGTGGGGGGCGTGAGTCTCCTACTGCTCCGCGCTGGGGCGGCGCGGCCCGGCCCACGTAGCGCCAGACCCGCGCCGGGCACGGCTCCCGCAGGCGAGCACCTCTGCGGGGTCAACCCCGCGTGGTGTCCCGGTCCGCGGCGAAGCCGTCGGAGCAGCGGGGGTGCGGGGGCGCCGGCCCCCGCCACACCCCCAGGGGTCTGGAGCGAAGCCCCAGTTTGGGGAAGGGGCGGGGTGGGGGAACAACCCCCGCCTCACCCCTCCGCCCGCCTCCTCCACGGCAGCTCCGCCGTCACCACCGTCGGCCCCCCCACCGGCGAGTCCAGCACGAACAGCCCGTCCACCGCCCCCAGCCTCTCCGCCAGGCCGGACATGCCCGTGCCTCCGTCCAGCCGTGCGCCCCCGCGCCCGTCGTCGGTGACCTGGATCAGCAGCCGGTCGTTCGCCCGCCACACATCCACGGCGACGCTCTTCGCCTGCGCGTGCTTGCTGACGTTCTGCAGGAGCTCGGAGACGGTGAAGTAGGCGATGCCCTCGATCGCCGCGGCAGGCCTCTCCGTCAGGTCGACGGTCACCTTGACCGGCGCCGTGCAGCGGGAGGCGACGGACGAGAGCGCCGCGTCGAGCCCGCGGTCGGTCAGTACGGCGGGATGGATCCCGCGCGCCAGATCGCGCAACTCCTGCAGCGCGAGCTTCACCTCGCCGTGCGCCTCGTCCACCATCGCCGCCGCCGTGTCGGGGTCCTCCAGGAGCTTCTCCTTCGCGAGGCCGAGCCCCATCGCGAGGGCCACGAGCCGCGCCTGCGCCCCGTCGTGCAGATCCCGCTCGATACGCCGCAGATCCGCGGCGGCCGTGTCGACGACGACCCCCCGGTCCGACTCCAGTTCCGCGATGCGCCGCTCCAGCTCGTCGGAGGGCGCGAGCAGTCCGCGGACCATCGCCCGGTCCGCGTTGGCCAGGCCGCGCGCGATGAAGGGAAGTACGGGCCAGAGCACGAACAGGCTGACCAGCGTCACGGTGAAGGTCAGTACGCCCCACGGCAGCCGTATGAAGGAGTACAGCACCGACCGCCAGGCCACCGGATCCTTGAGGCTTGCCCACAGCCAGGGAAACAGCCCGTCCCGGCGGTGCGGGCCGTGCAAGGGGCTCGGCTCGTCGATCCGTACGCCGAGCAGCGCCCGCGCCCGGCCCCGTTCCGACCGGCCGAGCAGGCGCGCACCCGCGAGCCCGAGGGCGAGGAGCGGCAGACCGATCACGGTCACTGACAGCCCCGCACCTGTGGAGATCATGACCGCCACGTACACAAAGCCGATCAGCGCGGCGGGCAGATTGGCGAGGAGATGGGCGATCTCCTTCCAGGTGTGGCGGTCGAAGGCGAAGCGCGCGGCCGGCGGCCGGTCGTCGTCGGGTGCGGTGATGCTCGCGGTCATGGCGCCAAGCCTGCCGGGCCGGGTTGCCGCACGCCATGGGGTTCATGGGTGGGATGTAGTAGGGATAACCCCACCTGATGTGCGACTCGACTGCTTACGGTCCCTTTAGCAGGGCCTAGACTCCCGTGCGTAGAGATAGATCGTCGAACAGATCGAACAGATCGGTCAGATCGCCAACGAGGTTCAGGGAGCGAGGGGCAGACGTGCCGGAACCGACCGTGGCCGTGCTCGCGGCGGACTATTTCGAGAGCTATTCGGTCGTCGGACTGCTCGCGTTGATCGGCGTGCTGTTCGTGGCCGTGGCCTTCGGGGCGGGCCGGCTGCTGCGGCCCGTGGTGCCCACGCGGGAAAAGATGCTGACGTACGAGTGCGGCGTCGACCCCGTGGGTGAGGGCTGGGCGCACACCCAGGTTCGCTACTACGTGTATGCCTTTCTGTACGTGATCTTCGCCGTCGACTCGATCTTCCTCTTCCCGTGGGCCACGGTCTTCGCCGCGGCGGGATACGGCGCGACGACGCTTGTGGAGATGTTCATCTTCCTCGGCTTCCTGGCCGTGGGACTGCTCTACGCATGGAAGAAGGGCGTCCTGGCATGGACGTGACCCGGCCCGAGGCCCAGCCCGTGCTCCTGCCGGAGCCACAACGCCTGGGCGTACTGTCACGCCTGGCCCCGGAGCCCATGAAGGTGGTCCTCAACTGGGGTCGCCGCTACAGCCTCTGGGTCTTCAACTTCGGGCTCGCCTGCTGTGCGATCGAGTTCATCGCGGCCTCGATGGCGCGCCACGACTTCATCCGGCTCGGCGTGATCCCCTTCGCGCCCGGCCCGCGCCAGGCCGACCTGATGGTCGTCTCGGGCACGGTGACGGACAAGATGGCTCCGGCGGTCAAGCGCCTGTACGAGCAGATGCCCGAGCCCAAGTACGTGATCTCCTTCGGTGCCTGCTCCAACTGCGGCGGCCCGTACTGGGATTCGTACTCCGTGACCAAGGGCGTCGACCAGATCATCCCCGTCGATGTGTATGTGCCCGGCTGCCCGCCCCGGCCCGAGGCGCTGCTCCAGGGCATTCTGAAGTTGCAGGAGAAGATCGCGCGCGAATCGCTCGGAGAGCGGTACGGAAACGGTGGCGCGCGGGCGTCGGCCGATCAGCTGCGCAGCGGTCTGGTCACCCCGCCGCCGGCGCCGGGAGGTGACCGGTGAGCGCCTACGACCGACTCCCCGACGCCGTTACGGAGATCTTCGGCGACGAAGCCACTGCTGAGCGGGCCTACGACCTGCTCACGGTCGATGTCCCCGCCGGCTCCTGGATCGCCGCGCTTGAGATCGCCCGCGACGGGCTGGGCTGCACGTATTTCGACTGGCTGAGCGCGGTCGACGAACCGGGCAGGGGCTTCCGGGTCTGTGCGCATGTCGTCGCGCTGGGCGGTGGCAGGGTCCGCCGCCTGCTGCTCCGTACGACCGTTCCGCACACCGCTGCATCCCTCCCGTCGGCTGTCGAGGTCTACGCGGGCGCCGCCTGGCACGAGCGTGAGACGTACGAGATGTTCGGCGTCACCTTCACCGATCACCCGCACCTCGTCCCGCTGCTCCTCCCGGAGGGCTTCGAGGGGCACCCGCTGCGCAAGGACTTCGTGCTGGCGGCCCGCGTCGCGAAGGCCTGGCCGGGCGCGAAGGAGCCGGGGGAGTCCGAACACGGCGGCCCCAAGCGCCGCCAGATGCTCCCGCCGGGCGTCCCGGACCCGAACGAATGGGGCCCGCTCAAGGGCCAGCTTCCCCCTGCCCCGGCCCGCCCCGCGAGGGCAGCCCGCACGGCAGGCGCGCCCGCCGCACCCGGCGAACGCCCGCCCCGCCGCACCCGCAGCGTCGCCGAGGGCTCGGCCTCGCAGGAGGCGGCGCCGGTGGAACGCCCGCCGCGCCGTGCCCGCAGCGCCTCGGAGGGCTCGGCGTCGCAGGCCGCGGCTGTGCCCGAGGTGACGGCCGGTGCGGAAACTTCCGACGCTCCGGCCGCCCGGCCCCGCCGGGCACGCACCGCTTCCGA
This sequence comes from Streptomyces sp. NBC_00885, assembly GCF_045207475.1. Classification (NCBI taxonomy): domain Bacteria; kingdom Bacillati; phylum Actinomycetota; class Actinomycetes; order Kitasatosporales; family Streptomycetaceae; genus Streptomyces; species Streptomyces sp. NBC_00885. The sequence continues at coordinate 3,408,622 of NZ_CP108796.1, read as the reverse complement.
GGGCTCGGCCTCCCAGCAGCCCGCCGCCGCAGCCCGCCCCGGCACCCCGGACGCCCCCTGGCACCACGCCCGCCCGGCCTTCGACGAGTCGGCACCGGCTGAGCCCGGGCCGACGGAGGGCCCCCCAACGCCCGCGCCGGAGCCTGAGCCGAAGCAGCCCGCCCCAGCCCTGGTGGCCGGGACCGAAGCGCCCCCGGCACCCGAGTCTGAGCCGCAGCGGGACCAGCCCGCCCCGGCAGCCGAGAACGAGGCGCCGCCGGAGCCCGAGCCCAAGCAGCCCGCCCCAGCAGCCGGAACCGAGGCGCCGCAGGCGCCCACCGCACCCGAGCCGCCCGCCGACGAAGAGCAGGTGGCCCCCGCGCCGCATGCAGCCCCCGCCGGCGAAGAGCCGGCCCCGTCCGAACCCACCCCCGACGAACCCGAGCGGCCCGAGGCCGACGAAGCCCCGACCGACTCGGACGACTCGGCCGAACGCCCCGGAGGAAGCGCGTGAACGACGCTCTCGACGTGGCCCTCCGGCTGGTCGTCATCCTCGCCGTTTTCCTTGTCCTGCCCCTCGTCATCGGGCAGACCGAACACAAGGTGATGGCCCATATGCAGGGCCGCCTCGGCCCCATGTACGCGGGCGGCTTCCACGGCTGGGCCCAGCTCGTCGCGGACGGCGTGAAGTTCGCGCAGAAGGAGGACGTGGTCCCGGCCGGTGCCGATCGCCGCATCTTCCAGCTCGCGCCCGCCGTCGCCCTTCTCCCGTACCTGCTCGTACTGGTCGCGATCCCCATCGGCCCGAGCGAGGGCGCGGTCGGTCAGGTCGTCGACGCAGGCATCTTCTTCGTGCTCGCCGTGATGGGCGTCGGGGTGCTCGGCTCGCTCATGGCGGGCTGGGCTTCGGCCAATAAGTTCTCCCTCCTGGGTGGACTGCGCACCGCCGCGCAGCTGCTGGCGTACGAATTGCCGATGCTGCTCGCCGCCGCCTCCGTCGCCATGGCGGCCGGCACGGTCTCGCTGCCGGGCATCCTGAACGCCTTCGAGTGGTGGTGGGTGCCCTGGCAGATCGTGGGCGCCCTGGTCTTCTTCACCGCGGGCCTCGCCGAACTCCAGCGTCCGCCCTTCGACATGCCGATCGCCGACTCCGAGATCATCTTCGGCGCGTACACCGAGTACACCGGCCTGCGTTTCGCGCTCTTCCTCCTCGCCGAGTACGCGGGGATCGTCGTCCTGTGCGCTCTGACCACCGTCCTCTTCCTGGGCGGCTGGCACGGCCCGTTCGGGGCGGACGGGCTCGGCTGGGTCTGGACTCTGCTCAAGACCGCCGTACTCGCCTTTGTCGTCATCTGGCTGCGCGTGAGCTATCCGCGGATGCGTGAGGACCAGCTGCAGAAACTCGCCTGGACCACACTCATCCCGCTCGCCCTCGCCCAGATCGCCCTCACCGGCATCGTGAAGGTGGTGATGCAGTAATGCCTCCGATCCCCGGATCCGGCCTCGCGAAGGGCCTCGCCGTCACCCTGCGGACGATGACGAAGAAGACCGTCACTCAGCAGTACCCCGACACCCAGCCCGAGCTCCCGCCTCGCAGCCGTGGCGTGATCGGCCTGTTCGAGGAGAACTGCACGGTCTGCATGCTGTGCGCCCGCGAGTGCCCCGACTGGTGCATCTACATCGACTCCCACAAGGAGACGATTCCGGCTGCGGCCCCGGGCGGCCGCGAGCGCAGCCGCAACGTCCTCGACCGGTTCGCCATCGACTTCTCGCTCTGTATGTACTGCGGTATCTGCATCGAGGTCTGTCCTTTCGACGCGCTGTTCTGGTCACCGGAGTTCGAGTACGCGGAGACGGACATCCGCGAACTCACCCATGAGCGGGACAAGCTCCGCGAGTGGATGTGGACGGTGCCCGCGCCGCCCGCGCTCGACCCGGGCGCCGAGGAGCCGAAGGAGATTGCCGCGGCCCGCAAGGCAGTCGAAAAGCTCGCCGCCGCCCAGGCCGAACCGCCCGCGGACGAGGGAGGTCCCGCATGATGCTCGCCGCAGCCGAAACGCACGGCTTCCTCTCCCCGACCGGCGTCGAGATCGCTTTTCTCCTCGTCGGCCTCGCCACCCTCGGCGCGGCCGCCATCACGGTCACGACCAAGCAGCTGGTGCACGCCGCCCTCTGGCTGGTCGTGGCCCTCGGCGGCCTCGCCGTCGAATACCTGCTGCTGACGGCCGAGTTCATCGCTTGGGTGCAGGTCCTGATCTATGTCGGTTCCGTGGTCGTCCTCCTTCTCTTCGGGCTGATGCTCACCAAGGCCCCCATCGGCCGCTCCCCGGACGCCGACTCCCGCAACGGCTGGGTCGCCCTCGTGGTCGCCCTCGCTGCCGCGGGCGCTCTGGTCTGGGTGGTCGTGGACGCGTTCCGTACGACCTGGATCGACCTGGACGGACCCTCCCAGGGCTCCACCCAGGTATCCGGCGAGATCCTCTTCCGGCACTGGGTGCTGCCGTTCGAGGCGCTCTCCGTACTGCTGCTCGCCGCCCTCGTCGGGGCGATCGTCCTGTCCCGCAAGGACGTCAAGGCTCCCGAGGGGAAGAGCTGATGCACCTCGTCTATCCCGCTGTGCTCGCCGTCCTCCTTTTCTCCGTCGGGCTGTACGGAGTGCTCGCGCGCCGCAACGCGATCCTGGTCCTGATGTCCGTCGAGCTGATGCTCAACGCGGTCAACCTCAACCTCGTCGCCTTCGACGTGTGGATGCGCGACACCCTGCACGCCGGCCAGGCGCTCACCCTTTTCACCATCGCCATCGCCGCCGCGGAGATCGGAATCGGCCTGGCGATCGTCCTGATGGTCTACCGCAACCGCGGAACCTCTGACGTCGACAAGCTTCGCGACACCGCCGAGCGCCCCGACGACGAGCCCCACGACCCGGACGCCGACGCAGCCGCCCGGGCGCAGAAGGCCGAGGCCACCGCGTGACCACCACGACCCTCGCCGTCCTCGTCCCCCTCCTTCCGTTCCTGGGCGCCGCGGCCGGACTGCTCCTCGGCCGCACAGCCCCCGGTTTCGTACGGCCCCTTGCCGTCCTGCCGACCCTCGCCGCGGCAGCCATCGCCGTCCTCGTCGCCGTCCGCCAGGGCGGGGACAAGCCGATCGTCGCCTCGACCCAGCTCACCCCCACCGGGTCGGTCCCCATCGACCTCGCCCTGTACCTCGACGGCTTCGCTGTCCTCGTCGCGGTCCTGGTCGGCGTAGTCGCTTCGTGCGTGCAGATCTACTCGACGGGCTATCTGCGCGAGGACCCGCGCTACCCCTCGTACGCGGCTCTCGTCTCCCTCTTCACCTCCGCGATGCTGCTCGTCGTCTACTCCGGCGACCTGATGGTGCTCATGGTCGGCTGGGAGATCATGGGCATCTGCTCGTACTTCCTCGTCGGCCACTACTGGGAGACGCCCGAGGCGCGCGCCGCCTCCCTCAAGGCATTCCTGGTCACCAAGCTCGGCGATGTCCCCTTCCTCTTCGGTCTGTTCGCGCTCGCCGCTGACGCCGGAACCTTCCAGATCACCGGAATCCTCGGCTCCGTCGCGGCCGGCGGAATCGATCACCCGACGCTGATCGCACTGCTGCTCCTCGCGGGTGTGGCGGGCAAGTCGGCCCAATTCCCGCTGCACACCTGGCTCCCCGACGCGATGGCGGGCCCCACCCCCGTCTCCGCGCTGATCCACGCCGCGACCATGGTCGCCGCCGGTGTCTACTTCGTGGCCCGGCTCCTTCCCGTCTTCGCCGCCTCCGCGGCAGCACTCATCGTTCTCGCCGTGATGGCCGCCGTCACCATGGTCGGCTCGGGCCTCGCCGCTCTCGCCCAGGACGACATCAAGCGGGTCCTCGCCTACTCGACCATCGGCCAACTCGGCTATATGACGGGCGCGCTGGCCGTCGGTAACCGTGGTGCCGCCGTCTTCCACCTCCTTGCACACGGCGCGTTCAAGGCGCTCCTCTTCCTTGCGGCGGGCGTGATCATCCATGCCGCGGGCACCAACTCGCTGGCCGCCATGTCCCGGATGAGCGGCCTCGCCAAGCGCATCCCCGACGCGTACTGGACGATGACCGTCGCCCTGCTCGCGCTCGCCGCCATCCCTCCCTTCGCGGGTTTCTTCTCCAAGGAAGCCATCCTCGTCGCCGCCGAGCACGCGGCGCTCGGCGAATCCGACATCGCCCCCGGCGCCGCCGGCTGGACGGTGCTGGTCTCCGGCCTGATCGCCGCCCTTCTCACCGCCGCGTACGCGATGCGCCTGTGGCTGCTCGCCTTCCGCGGGCGCGGAGCCGAAGCCCCGGATCACGGCCGCGAGCCCGTCGTCATGAACGCGGTGCTCTGGGTGCTCTCCATCCCCTCTCTCGGCATCGGCCTGACCATCGGCTATCTCGACGACTGGTTCGACGGCCAAAGCCTCACCCCGACCGTCACCACCGCCGTCCTCGGCACGGGTGTCGCGCTCGTCGGTGGACTGATCACCTACGGCACCTGGCGTGCCCTGCAGTTCCGCGCGGGAGCAGCCATCGCCAGGGCTCCCCTGGGCGCCGTCGCCGCCCACCCGGAGGCGGCACCGTCGGTCACCGAGGCCGAGGCCATCGCGACCCACACCCCCGCGTACGGCGACATCGCGGCAGCCCCCGACCAGTCGGACCCCGGCCGACTTCTGCTCGGCCCGCTCCACCGCCACGCCGCCGCAGGTTTCCACGTCGACGCGGTCTACTCCGCACTGTTCGTACGGCCCGTCCGGGCCGCAGCCCAGCTGGTCAGCTTCCTGGACCGCGAGGTCGTCGAGACGTACGTACGCGGATCGGGCACGGGAACCCGCTGGCTCGGCGCGGCCGTCCGCCGCGCCCAGACCGGCAATGTGCAGACCTACCTGAGCGCGCTGCTGGCAGGCTCCGTCGTCCTGGCGATCGCCGCCGTCGTCCTTTCCAACGTCAACGCGGGATCGTGAGCCGTGATCGATATCAGCGAGTCCGTGATGCAGTTCCTTCTCGCGTGCATCGTCGTCGGCCCGCTCATCGGGGCCGGGGCCGCGCTCCTGCCCGCCCCGCCCGGGCTGCGCGGCAAGAGCCCGGACCAGGCGGTCCTGCGCCACGGCGTGACCTTCACCGGCGCGATCCTCGCGGCGGCGATCGTGCTCGCCATCGGCTTCGACCACGACCACCCGTCGAAGATGCAGGCCACGACGGACATCAGCTGGATCCCGGCACTCGATGTGCGGATCCACTTCGGCGTCGACGGCATTTCCCTCCCCCTTCTGGTCCTTACGGCGCTGCTGACCTTCCTGTGCGCGCTGTACAGCTACTACAAGATGCCTTCGGGCCCGTCCCCGAAGGGCTTCGTCGCGCTGCTGCTCGTCCTGGAATCCGGGACTCTCGCGACCTTCGCCGTCCTCGACCTGCTGCTCTTCTTCCTGGCCTTCGAGATGGTGCTCATCCCGATGTACTTCCTCATCGCCCGCTGGGGCGGCGAGGAGCGGCAGCCCGCCGCCTGGAAGTTCATCCTCTACACGCTGCTCGGCTCTGTCGTCATGCTGCTCGGCCTGCTGCTGATCGGGCTGAAGACCGGCACATTCGACATGGTGGCACTCGCCACTGACAACGGCCGTGGGCTGACCGCATCCACGCAGGTCATCGCCGCTTTGGCGATCGGGCTCGGGCTGGCCGTGAAGACCCCGATGTGGCCGTTGCACAGCTGGTTGCCGGACGCGCACACCGCCGCACCGACCGTCGGCTCCGTCCTCCTCGCCGGCGTACTGCTGAAGATGGGTACGTACGGGTTTGTCCGCATCGTGCTGCCCATCGCGCCCGAAGGCATGCAGACCTTCGCGCCGTATCTCGCCGCCTTCGCCGTCGTCGGCATCATCTACGGATCCCTGGCCTGCCTCGCCCTCGCCAAGCAGGGCGCGGGCGGCGACCTCAAGCGCCTGATCGCGTACTCCTCCGTCGGGCACATGGGCTTCGTGCTCCTCGGCATCGCGACGATGACCCCCACCGGCGTCAACGGCGCGCTCTTCGCCAACATCGCGCACGGCCTGATCACGGGTCTGCTCTTCTTCCTGGTCGGCGCCCTGAAAGACCGCTACGGCACCGCCGACCTCGACACCCTCTCCGGTGCCACCGGGGCAGCCCTCTACGGCCGGGCCCCGCGCCTCGGCGGCCTCCTCGCCTTCGCCGCCGTCGCCTCGCTCGGCCTGCCCGGCCTCGCCGGGTTCTGGGGCGAAATGCTGGCGCTGTTCGGCGCGTTCGATCCCGCCGAGGGTCTGAGCCGCCCTGCCTTCCTCACGTTCATGGCGATCGCCGGCTTCGGCACCCTGCTCACCGCGGCGTACCTCCTCGTCGTCGTACGCCGCGTCTGCATGGGCGCGCTGCGACCGGAGGGGCAGACGGGGCAGGAGGAGCAGTTCGTGAAGCCGCTCACCGATGTCCAGAGCTACGAATTCGCGGCCTGGTCCCCGCTCGTCGCCCTCACCGTCCTCGCCGGACTGTGGCCCGCCGTCCTCCTCGGCCTCACCGACCCGGCCGTGCAGAAGCTCCTCGCAGGAGGCAAGTCGTGACCGTGGCAGCCGACAGCGTCACCAGCCTCGTCCAGTCCGTCGACTGGCTCACGATCGCGCCGCCCACCATCACCGCCACGGTGGCTCTGATCGTCCTGGTCGCCGACCTGTTCGTGCCCGAGAAGCGCAAGCCGCTGCTCGGGGCCCTCGCGATCGCCGGTCTTGTCGCCGCGCTGATCACCCTCGTGCCGCTGCGCAAGGGCAACCGCGCGACGTTCTGCCTCACGACCGACGCGGACGCGTGCAGTTACACCGCCGACCGCTTCACGCTCGTGATCCAGCTCCTCGTGCTCGGTGGCGCCCTGCTCACCGCTCTGCTCTCGCTCCACGACACCCGCAAGAAGCTCCCCGCAGGGGAGTTCTGGTTCCTGCTGCTCTCCTCGGCGGCCGGTGCGGCACTGCTGCCCGCCTCGCGCGACCTGGCCACCCTGGTCGTCGCCCTCGAGGTCGCATCCCTGCCGGCCTTCGCGCTCGTCGGCCTCAGGCGCGGCGACCGGCTCTCCAGTGAAGCGGCCCTGAAGTTCTTCCTGTCCTCGGTCACCGCGACCGCCGTGATGCTGCTGGGCGTCAGCTTTGTGTACGCCACGACGGGGACCCTGCACCTCACCCAGATCGCGACCGAGCTCGACGAGGTCCCCGGCCAGCTGGACAGTCTCGCCAAGGTGGGCGTCGCGCTGACCCTCGTCGGCTTCGCCTTCAAGACGGCCGCGGTTCCTTTCCACTTCTGGGTCCCCGACACCTATGTCGGCGCCCCGCTGCCCGTCGCCGCGTATCTCTCCGTCGTCGGAAAGGCCGTTGGCTTCTCCGGCCTCATCCTGGTGACGGTCATCGCTTTCCCCGGATACGCGGATGTCTGGGGCCCGGCCATGGCTGTCCTCGCGGGTCTCACCATGACCGCGGGCAATGTCGCGGCGCTGCGCCAGTCGGCCACGCGCGCGTGGAGCGCGGTACGCCTGCTGGCCTGGTCCTCCGTGGCGCAGGCCGGGTACCTCCTGGTGCCGATCGCGGCCGCCGCGTACTCCAGCGACGACCAGATCGGCGCGACCGTCGCGTACGCCCTGATGTACGGAATCGTGAACCTCGGAGCCTTCGCCGTGGCGGCGGTCGTCGCCCGTACCCGGCCGCTCAACCGGATCTCCGACTACCGCGGCCTCTACGCCACCCGCCCTTTCACCGCCCTCGCCATGGGCTTCTTCCTGCTCTGCCTGGCAGGTCTGCCGCCCGGCATCATCGGCCTGTTCGCGAAGGTGACCGTCTTCTCCTCGGCCGTCGACGCGGGCCTGGGCTGGCTGGCCGTCGTCATGGCCATCAATGTCGTGATCGCCCTGTACTACTACCTGCAGTGGACCGCGATCCTCTTCCGCGCCCCCGAAGGGGCCGCGGAGGCAGCCACACAGAGCGCCGAGGCGGGCGGCGAGGCAGCAGCTGCGGCCGGAAGGCGCGCCCCGGCCCCGGTCACCGTGGCCATCGTCCTCACCGCCGTCGTCGGCGTCGTCCTGTCCGGCTATCCCCAACTGGTGCTCCGCTTCGCGGCGACCAACCTGTTCTGAGCGACACCCGAACGGCCCACTCCAAGGGCCGGAGCACAAGGGAACTAGCGTCCCTCGCCTGGCGTTGACCTGTACAGAAGGGTCCACTGGTGAGTGGAGCACCATCACGCGAAGGGTTCCCCTGCGGCACCACTTGGAGGGCGTACCGTGCACCGCCGGCACAACGGGCTGAAGACCGCCGTACTCCTCGGGGGACTGTCCGCTCTCATCCTCGTCATCGGCAGTTTCTTCGGCCGTACGGGCCTGATCGTCGCGCTCTTCGTGGCGCTCGGCACCAACGCGTACGCCTACTGGAACAGCGACAAGCTGGCACTGCGGGCCATGCGCGCCCGTCCCGTCAGCGAATTCGAGGCGCCCGCGCTGTACCGCCTGGTCCGTGAGCTCTCCACCGCCGCCCGTCAGCCCATGCCCCGCCTGTACATCTCGCCGACCCAGGCACCCAACGCCTTCGCCACCGGGCGGAACCCGCGCAATGCCGCGGTGTGCTGCACCGAGGGAATCCTGCAGATTCTCGACGAGCGTGAGCTGCGCGGCGTCATCGGCCACGAGCTGAGCCATGTCTACAACCGCGACATCCTGATCTCCTCCGTCGCGGGCGCGCTCGCCTCGGTGGTGATGTTTCTGGTGAACTTCGCCTGGCTGATCCCCATAGGCCGCTCCGACGACGACGAAGGCCCCGGCCTCATCGGCATGCTGCTGGTCTTGATCCTCGGTCCGCTGGCCGCTTCGGTGATCCAGTTGGCCGTCAGCCGTTCGCGGGAGTACGAGGCGGACGCCTCGGGCGCCCAGCTCACGGGTGATCCGCTCGCCCTCGCGAGCGCCCTGCGCAAACTCGACGCCGGTACGAAGCAGTTGCCGCTGCCGCCCGAGCCGCGCCTCGAGACCGCGAGTCATATGATGATCGCGAATCCGTTTCGCCCGGGACGGGGCCTCTCCAGGATGTTCTCGACACACCCGCCCATGGCGGAGCGCATTGCCCGACTCGAGCAAATGGCAGGTCGTCGCCCGTGAAAACTATCCTGAACGTCATCTGGCTCGTGCTGTGCGGCTTCTGGATGTTCCTCAGCTACATGGTTGCGGGACTCGTGCTGTGCATCACGATCATCGGCATCCCCTTCGGTCTGGCCGCGTTCCGCATCGGCGTGTACGCCCTCTGGCCCTTCGGCTACACCGTCGTCGAACGCCGTGATGCCGGAGCGCCGTCCTGCGTCGGCAATGTGCTGTGGCTGGTCCTCGCCGGCTGGTGGCTGGCGCTCGGCCATATCGTCACAGGCATCGCGCTGTGCATCACGATCATCGGCATCCCGCTGGGCATCGCCAACTTCAAGCTGATCCCGGTCTCGCTGCTGCCCTTCGGCAAGGAGATCGTCCGCACGGACCAGCCGTTCGCAGTGCGCTAGGGGAAGACGCCCCCCTAACCCCTTCGGCGTACCGCGTACACCACGACGCCCACGGCCAGAACCGCTGCGCCCGCCGCCACCGAGAGCGCCGGGAGAGCGAAGGCCAGCACGAGGCACCCGGCGAGCCCGAGGCCCGCGGTCACCCGTACCGTCGTCGCTCGTGCCTGCGTCACTCGAACGGGCGTATCCCCATCCGATTCGGAACTCAGCGTCCATGCCGAGGCGTTAGCAATGGCGTAGTACACCAGCACTCCGAACGACGAGAAGCCGATCGCCCCGCGCACATCCGCCGTCGCCGCCACCACGGCGACGACAGCGCCCACCGAGAGTTCCGCGCGGTGCGGCACCTGGAAACGGGGGTGTACGGCGGCCAGCGCGCCCGGCAGATGACCGTCCCGGGCCATCGCAAGCGTCGTCCGTGAGACGCCGAGAATCAGCGCGAGCAAAGACCCGAGCGCCGCCACCGCGGCCCCCACCCGCACCACGGGCGTCAGCCACTGAGCACCCGCAGCTCGCACGGCGTCGGCGAGCGGAGCCGTCGCCCTGCCCAACTCCCCGGCCCCCAGCACAGAAAGGACCGATACCGCCACGCATACATAGACCACCAGCGCGATGCCCAGCGCCAGCGGCACGGCACGCGGAATCGTACGAGCGGGATCCTTCACCTCCTCGCCCAGCGTGGCGATCCGGGCGTACCCCGCGAACGCGAAGAAGAGAAGCCCCGCCGCCTGGAGTACGCCGCCGGCCGAAGCGTCCGCGCCCACGTCCAGCCGATCGAAGTCCGCCGAGTCCGAGCCGAGGGAGACGACGACGACCGCAGCCAGAACCGCCAGTACCACCGCCACGATCGCCCGCGTCAGCCACGCCGACTTCTGAACGCCCCCATAGTTCACGGCAGTCAGCGCCACCACCGCGGCGACAGCGACCGCGTGCGCCTGGTCCGGCCAGGCATACGCCCCGACCGTCAGAGCCATCGCCGCGCACGAAGCGGTCTTCCCGACGACAAACGCCCAGCCCGCCAGATAGCCCCAGAACTCGCCGAGCCGCTCCCGCCCGTACACATACGTCCCGCCGGAAGCCGGATAGCGGGCGGCGAGCCGTGCCGACGACATGGCATTGCAGTACGCGATCACGGCCGCCATGGCCAGCCCCAGCAGCAGCCCCGAACCGGCAGCACGGGCGGCGGGACCGAGTGCCACGAAGATGCCCGCGCCGATCATCGACCCCAGCCCGATCACGACCGCGTCGAAGACTCCCAGGGACCGCCGCAGTTCCGGTGTCATGTGACGACCCTACTGATCTCCGCAACCACGCTCAGTCCCCCCGACGTCCTTGAGAGCACGAGCAACACCGTACGAAAGGCAGGTTCACGGCATGGGCATCATCAGCTGGATCATTCTCGGGCTGCTCGCCGGCGCCATAGCCAAGATCCTGCTCCCGGGCCGCGACCCGGGGGGCCTGATCGGCACCACGCTGATAGGTGTGGCAGGAGCGTTCATCGGCGGCTGGATATCGGCCCGGTACCTCGACCGGCCCATCACCAACGAGTTCTACGACGGGGCGACTTGGGCCGCAGCCATCGGCGGCGCGCTCGTGCTGCTGATCGTCTACCGGATCCTGTTCGGCCACTCGCGCTCGCGCTGACGCCCGCAGTACTCGCCCAGCACCCGCCGCGCCTGCTCAGCCCGGCAGACCGGTCTCCCGCAGGGTGATGTTCAGCCGTCCACTGCTCATGCCCGTCGCCGGGTCGGCCGTGCCCGGGTACACCTTCGGCACCCCGTGGTACGCGAAGCGTGTGGGTCCGCCGAAGACGAACAGGTCCCCGGACGCCAGCTCCACATCCGTGTACGGCCGCCCCCGCGTCTCGGTGTTCCCGAACCGGAAGACGCAAGCGTCGCCGATGCTCAGGGACACCACCGGAGCACCGGAGCGCTCTTCCTTGTCCTGGTGCATTCCCATCCGCGCCGCACCGTCATAGAAGTTGATCAGGGCGGTGTCGGGGGCGTACGCCTGATCCGCCTCGTCCTCCCCGTACGCCGCGACAAGGGCCGACCGCCCCAACTCCACAAGCCAGTCAGGGAATTCGGCGACCCGGGCGCCGTTCACATCGTCCGCCGTGCGGCTGTACCGGTACGGCTGCCAGTGCCAGCCGACGCACACGGTCTGCACGGACATCACACCGCCACCCGGGAGCACGGTGTGGCGGATCGGGACCGGGCCGAGAGCCCAGGAGCGGCATGCCTCCACCAGTTCCCGCTGTCGCTCCACCGCCAGCCACCCCGGCACATGCACCGCCCCAGGGGCGATCACCGCCCGCTCCCTGGGGAACAGTGCCTCACCCCTCACGGCGTCGGCACGCCCTCGCGCACGCCCTCGAGCCCGAGCAGCCGCTGCTTGCGCTCCAGCCCGCCCGCGTATCCGCGCAGGGTGCCGTCCGCGCCGATCACCCGGTGACACGGCCGCACCACGAGCAGGGGATTGCGCCCGATCGCGGTCCCCACCGCGCGTACCCCCGCAGCCGAGGTGCCGACCTGTTGGGCGATCTGCCCGTACGTTGCCGTCGCGCCGTACGGAATCTCTTCCAGCGCCTGCCACACCCGGCGCTGGAACTCGGTCCCGCCGTCCACGTACTCGATCTCGAAGTGGGTCAGCCGGCCCTCGAAGTACGCGCCGATCTGCCTGCCGATTTCCTCGAAGGCCGCAGGGTCGCGCCGCCAACCGTCCCGTACGACGGCCGCGCCCTTCTGGCCGGGCAGCGACAGTGAGGCGAGTGCGGTGCCGCCCTTCGCCGTGGGGGACTCCTCGCCGACCAGCAGCAGTTCGCCCAGCGGGCTGTCGATGGTCGTGTAGACCGTCCTGGCGGTCATGGCCCGTTCCTTTCCTCGCAGCGTGTCCTGCGCCGTACGCCTACGAGTCTGCGACCCCCGCTCCGCCGAAGCTGGCGGTATTCGGACATCACGCCCGGCCGACGCGCCCCGCCCCCGCCACACGGGGCGAGGGCGGGCGGCCGAGCCGCTCCGCCCCCGGTCGCCAGGCATACGCCGCCGGAATCAGCGGTAGTTCACGAACTGCAGCGCGAACTCGAAATCCTGGCCCTTCAGCAGCGTCTGTACGGCCTGCAGGTCGTCCCGGCTCTTCGAGCTGACCCGCAGTTCGTCGCCCTGGACCTGCGCCTTGACGCCCTTCGGGCCCTCGTCGCGGATGATCTTCGCGACCTTCTTGGCGTTCTCCTGGGAGATGCCTTCCTCGATCGAGGCGAAGATCTTGTACTCCTTGCCGGACAGCTGGGGCTCGCCCGCGTCCAGTGCCTTCAGCGAGATCCCGCGCTTGACCAGCTTGGTCTGGAAGACATCGAGGATGGCGGCGACGCGCTCCTCGGAGTTGGCCTGCATAAGGATCTTCTCGCCGGACCAGGCGATCGAAGCCCCGACGTTCTTGAAGTCGTAGCGCTGGGAGATCTCCTTCGCGGCCTGGTTGAGGGCGTTGTCGACCTCCTGCCGCTCGACCTTCGAGACGATGTCGAAACTGGAGTCGGCCATGTCCTGTGGCTCCTTGTATCGGGTGCGTGGAGGCGCGGCCGGAGTCCCGGACCGCACCCGCAAGCCTAGCCACCCGGACCCGTCCCGAGGGCTGATCAATCCGGTGGCGGAGCACCCCCGGGCATCGGGTATCGTTTACGTCGTTGCCACGGAGCACCACCCCACAGCGGGTGACTTTCACGGCGACATCCCATGGCGGTGTGCCCGAGTGGCCAATGGGAACGGACTGTAAATCCGTCGGCTCTGCCTACCCAGGTTCGAATCCTGGCGCCGCCACGTGATGAAGATGGCCCCCGATCTGCGGAAACGCGGACCGGGGGCCATCGTCGTATACGCGTGTCCCAGGGCAGGCACCGGCGGACGGCAGACCCCCCGGACTGCAGGCCTCCCCGTCCGGACGGCCGACACCCCTGCCGGCCCTCGCCGAGCGTGATCACCGTCGCCCTCAGTCGGCCAGACGGAACGCGAGCTCGATCTCCCACTTGGACGGGTCCGGCTCGACGCGGGGGTCGGTCAGACACGACTCCAGGCGGCAGGCCCGGCGCTCAGCGCCGTCGACCACCGTCATGTCCCACTCCAGACCCTCCCGTTCCGCCCATTCCCGTACCGCCGTGATGACCCCGAACAGCTGGTCGGGATGGCCGGCATGGGTGACCGTCACATAGCGGCCGCGAGGCAGCACGGCGACGCCGATATCGCCGTCGGGCTCCGGCATGGACACGACGGGGATGCCCGCCTCGACCTCCGACTCCCCTTCGATGTCGACGCTGTTGAAGCGGAAGAAGAGGGCACCGGCGAGCTCCGCGGCCGGTCAGCCAGCCGGAAACGCGGACCACATCGCCCGCGGGCTCAGTTTCCGGCGACGTCCTTCACCGCGACCGTCACCGGCACCGAGCCGCTGATCAGCTCCAGGGTCAGCCCCGCCGTCGCCGGCGTCTCCACCAACTCCGCGAGCACCGCTGCCACATCGTCACGCGGCACCATCCCGCGGCCTGTCGACGCCTTCAGCTGTACGAGACCGGTGCCTGCGTCGTTCGTCAGTGAGCCCGGCCGCACAATCGTCCAGGCGAGGCCTCGCCTGGACCGTACGTCGTCGTCCGCCGCGCCCTTCGCCCTCAGGTACACGTCGAACTCGCTGTCGCCCGCGTGCTGTGCGTCCGCACCCATCGAGGAGACCACGATGTACCGCCGTACGCCTGCCCGTTCGGCCGCGTCCGCGAACAGCACCGCCGCGCCCCGGTCCACCGTGTCCTTGCGCGCCTTGCCGCTGCCCGGACCCGCGCCCGCCGCGAAGACGGCGGCGCCGGCGCCCTGAAGCGCGGCGGCGACCTCCTCGGCCGAGGCCGACTCCAGGTCGAGCAGGACCGGTTCGGCACCGGCCGCACGCAGGTCGTCGCCTTGCTCAGGTCTGCGGATGATGCCGGCGACCTCGTGGCCGCCCGCCGACAGCAGCCGTTCGAGGCGGAGTGCGATCTGACCGTGTCCTCCAGCGATGACAATGCGCATGCCTACGACGGTACGTCCGAAGCGCCCTGCTCGCTCAGGGACTCACCGTCTGCGACATCACGCTTAGACGCGAAGCGCAGACCTCAGGGGCAGGTGTCCGGCCGCCCCTGCCGGGGCAGTTCGAGGGCGACCGCGGCCGCCGAGTCGCAGTACTCCCGTACCGCGCTGGTCCGGGCCACCACCCGGCCGCGGTGAATCACGATCCGGCTGTACGCGAGCGACAGGACCCCCGAGATCCGCTCGCCGCGCACCGCAAGCAGCTCGGCGGGGAAGCCTGCCTCGACCCGTACCTCCGGCAGTCCCATCGCCTGCCGCGCGACGCCCGCCACCGTCCCGTACGCCTCACGCGCCGCCATCCCGCCCTGAGAAGCCAGCAGATACGCGGCCTCCAAAGGATCGCCGCGGCCCACCGGATTCGAGACGTCGCGCAGAGCCCCGCTGCCCGCCGCGACCCGCACCCCGGCGGCTCGCAGCAGGCGCACCGGCGCGTTGCCCCGCAGCTCGACGGCCCCGCAGCCGCCCTGAGGCACACAGACCACCGTGACCCCGGCCGCGGCCAGCTGGTCGGCCGCCCTCGACGCCACCTCGCGCGGCAGCCGGGCGAGCCCCGCGCACGGTCCGATCGCGACGCCGGGCCGCAGTCCGCCCGCCATCGCGGCGAGTCGGGCGAGCCGGGCGGGATCGTCGCCGTGGG
This sequence comes from Streptomyces sp. NBC_00885, assembly GCF_045207475.1. Lineage (NCBI taxonomy): Bacteria > Bacillati > Actinomycetota > Actinomycetes > Kitasatosporales > Streptomycetaceae > Streptomyces > Streptomyces sp. NBC_00885. The sequence goes on along the minus strand of NZ_CP108796.1, from coordinate 3,393,367 downwards.
TGTGCAGGTCGACGGGGCAGCCGTGTTCGGCGGCGACTTCGAGCACGGCCTCCGCGTACCCGGTCGGATCGGGGTCGGTGTCCGGGCAGCCTCCCACCACCCCGGCGCCCATCTTCACCGCATCCCGCAGCATCGCCAGGCCGTCGGCTCCCGCGACGCCCGTGAGCAGCCGCGGCACGGCAACAGCTGTCAGATCCGCGAGGCCGCGCAGCGCGCGCCGTGCCTGGAGCACCGCCTCCAGCGGGCCGAGCGCGTGCACATCCCCGATCCGGACGTGCGAGCGCAGCGCGGTCGCCCCGTGTCCCAACTGCAGCAGGGCGGCCTCGGTGGCACGCCGCTGGACGTCCTCGGTGTCGTACGAAACGGGTCCCAGGGAGTCGGCGGTCAGTGCCGTGTCCCCATGGGTGTGCGGATCGGCCGGGGCGGGCAGCAGCAGATAGCCGCTCAGGTCGACGCGGGTGGCGTGCGGGGTGAGGCTGCCCGCGGTGCCGACGGCCTCGATGCGTCCGCCGCTGAGCCGTACGTCCACGGTGCGGCCGTCGGTGAGCCGGGCGTCGCAGAGCAGCAGCGCGGTGGTGTCCGCCGTGGCGCCGTCGGGTGGCTGCGGCTGGCTGTCGGGCATCGCGCTCCTGGGTGGGGCGGTGGGGCTCGGGCGGCGTGACGGAAAACAAGATCACAAAGACAAGATCACGCAGCGTGAGTCGAGCCTAGGGGCGCGCCGAGCGCGCTTCGAGGAGGAGCGCAATAGTCGTACCGGTGTGGCCACGAGTGGCGTACGGGACGCACGGGGCTCATGCCCTGCGGAGGGCGCCGAAACGGATTTGGGCGATCGGCGACCGACCGTGTAATGTCTTCATCGCTCGCCCCAATAGCTCAGTCGGTAGAGCGTCTCCATGGTAAGGAGAAGGTCTACGGTTCGATTCCGTATTGGGGCTCTGATGTCGGGGATCCTCACCTCCGGGTGAGGAGATCCGGTATCGCAGCGGTGTAGCTCAGTCGGTAGAGCAAGCGGCTCATAATCGCTGTGTCACCGGTTCAAGTCCGGTCACCGCTACACACAGTAGCCGATTGTGGGGTCGGTCCTCCGATCGGCTACTCTTTTATGCGTTCATCCGTTCATCCGTCCGTCCAAGGAGCACTCACGTGGCTGCCACCGACGTCCGCCCGAAGATCACGCTGGCCTGCGTGGAGTGCAAGGAGCGGAACTACATCACCAAGAAGAACCGGCGTAACAACCCGGACCGTCTTGAGATGAAGAAGCACTGCCCGCGCTGCAACTCGCACACGGCGCACCGCGAAACGCGCTAATCAGGCTCGTATACGAGGCCGCCCCCGACTCGGGGGCGGCCTCGTGTCGTTTGTTGAGGTCCATCTGTCAGGAGGGAGCCAGTCCATGGCGCTCGACCAGTCCTTCGTGGGGCGGACTTATCCGCCCACCTCGCCTTATGAGGTAGGCCGGGAAAAGATCCGCGAGTTCGCCGAGGCGGTGGGCGACGCCAATCCCGCGTACACCGACCCGGATGCCGCCAGGGCGCTCGGCCACTCCGATGTGATCGCGCCGCCGACTTTCGCCTTCGCGATCACTTTCAAAGCTGCTGAACAGGTTATTCAGGACCCGCAGTTGGGGCTCGACTACGACCGCGTGGTGCATCGCGAGCAGAAGTTCGCCTACACCCGCCCGGTCGGCGCGGGGGACAGGCTCGCCGTCACCTCGACCATTGAGTCCATCAAGTCCCTTGCGGGCAACGATGTTGTGGACATCCGTGGCGAGGTGCGCGACGAGGCCGGCGCACATGTCGTGACTGCGTGGACCAAGCTGGTGGCGCGCGCTGCCGAGGAGGCGTGATGGCTGCGAAGATCTCTTACGCGGACGTCGAGGTGGGCACCGAGCTTCCGGCGCAGAGTTTTCCCGTGACGCGGGCGACACTGGTGCAGTACGCGGGCGCCTCGGGCGACTTCAACCCGATCCACTGGAATGAGAAGTTCGCCACGGAGGTGGGACTTCCCGATGTGATCGCGCACGGCATGTTCACCATGGCCGAGGCGGTACGTGTCGTCACGGACTGGGCCGGCGACCCGGGCGCGGTCGTCGAGTACGGCGTCCGCTTCACCAAGCCCGTCGTCGTCCCGAATGACGAGAAGGGTGCGCTGATCGAGGTCAGCGGCAAGGTCGCGGCGAAGCTGGACGACAACCGCGTCCAGGTCGACGTGACGGTGATGAGCGAGGGGCAGAAGGTACTGAGCATGTCCCGCGCCGTGGTGCAGCTCTCCTGAGGGCCGCGCCGGGCGGTACGGCGATGAGTCCCGAACGGTACGGCGATGAGTAAGGGGCACCCCTCCATGCGGGGTGTCCCTTACCCCGCTTCCCCTTGCCCTGCCTCCGTCTTTCAGTCGCCTCTTGACTTGTTAGTGATTGGCCACTAACTTAGTTCTCATGGTCAGAATGAGCGCAGAAGAGCGACGCGAGAGCGTCATCCGCGCAGCGATCACCGAGTTCGCGCGAGGCGGCTACGACGGCACCTCCACCGAGGCGATCGCCAAGCGGGTCGGGGTGTCGCAGCCGTATCTCTTCCGGCTGTTCAAGAACAAGCAGGAGCTCTTCCTTGCGGCGGCGACCCGCTGTCTGGATCAGACTCGCGAGGCAATGGCCGACGCCGCGCGCGACGTGGCGCCGGAAGATGTGCACCTGGCGATGGGGACCGCGTACAAGCGGCTGCTGGCCGAGGATCCCGACAGGCTGCTCATGCAGATGCAGGTGTACGTCGCCGTGGCCTCGGCCGAGGCGGCCGGGGACCACGAGTTCGGCGAGGCGATCCGGGCCGAGTGGGAGAAGCTCTGGGACTTCTCGCATCTTGCCCTCGGCGCCGATGTGAAGGAGACCACGTACTTCCTGTCCTACGGAATGCTCATCAACGTCCTTGCGTCGCTCGGCTTCCCGAAGGGGCATCGGGTCTGGTCGGCCTTCGACGGGTCCAAGATTCCGGTGGCGGAGTAAGCCCTCGCGCGTAATGGATGAGCGCGTTTCTCTGCCTACGAAAGTTAGTCATCAATAACTAACATCAGGGGAAAGTCATGGAACAGAGCACGGCCCGCCGCGGCAGCGCCGCCTGGGCACTCGTCATCACCAGCGTCGCCGGCTTCATGGCGGCCCTCGACAACCTCGTCGTCACCACCGCCCTCCCCTCCATCCGCAAGGACCTCGGAGGCGCACTGGAGGACCTGGAATGGACGGTGAGCGCGTATACGCTCACCTTCGCCGTCCTGCTGATGTTCGGTGCCGCGCTCGGCGACCGCTTCGGCCGTCGCAGGCTTTTCATAGCGGGGCTGGCCGTCTTCACCGGCGCCTCCGCCGCGGCCGCCCTCGCACCCGGTATCGACGCCCTCATCGCAGCCCGTGCCGTCCAGGGCGTCGGTGCGGCGATCATGATGCCGCTCACCCTGACCCTGCTCACTGCGGCCGTTCCGGTCGCCCGGCGCGGTGCGGCTCTCGGCATCTTCAGCGCCGTCACCGGCCTTGCCGTCGCCAGCGGCCCACTCATCGGCGGCAGCCTGACCGAGCACATCTCCTGGCAGTGGATCTTCTGGCTGAACGTACCGATAGGCCTGGCGCTGCTGCCGCTGGCCCGGCTGCGCCTGGACGAGTCGTACGCACCCAACGCCCGGCTCGACATCCCCGGCACCCTGCTCGTCAGCGGCGGCCTCTTCGGGATCGTCTACGCCCTGGTCAACGGTCAGGCCGACGGCTGGAGCAGCACCCCGATCCTGGCCGGTCTGATCCTGGGCACGCTCCTTCTGGCCGCCTTCGTGCGGCACGGTCTGACGAGCAAGAACCCCATGCTCCCCATGCGGCTCTTCCGCAACCGCGCCTTCTTCGGTATCAATACGGCGAGCCTGCTGATGTTCCTGGGGATGTTCGGTTCGATCTTCCTGCTCAGCCAGTTCCTGCAGGGCGTCGCCGGGTACTCGCCCACCGAGGCGGGTCTGCGGATGCTCCCCTGGACCGGTATGCCGCTGATCGTCGCGCCCATCGCCGGATACCTCTCCGACAAGATCGGCGGCCGCCCGGTCGTCGCCACCGGCCTCGCCCTTCAGGCCGTGGGTCTGGCGCTCTTCGCGCTGGTCCTGGAGCCGGGTGTGTCGTACTCCGCGCAGCTGCCCGCACTGATCCTCAGCGGCATCGGCATGGCGCTGTACTTCGCCCCGGCTGCCAGCGTCGTCATGTCCAGCGTCCGTCCGGCCGAGCAAGGCGTCGCGTCAGGCGCGAACAACGCCCTGCGCGAGGTCGGCGGAGCGCTCGGTATCGCGGTCCTCGGCGCGGTCTTCGCCGCCCAGGGCAGTTACGAGTCCCCCCAGGCCTTCACCGACGGCACCGCCCCGGCGCTGTGGATCGGCGCGGGCGCGGTGGCCGTCGCGGCCTTGGTCGCCCTGCTGATCCCGGGCCGCCGCCGGCTGACCCCGGCCGACGCCCCGGTGAGTTCGGAGGCCGGCGAGCAGTCCGTGCCCGTCGCGGTGTGACCGGACGACGCGTGACCCGTCGCCGTGTGAGCCGTCGCCGTGTGATCTGTACGACAGCGGCCTACGCATCCGGTCCGTGGCCCCGCCCGAGTGGTGGAGCCACGGACCGTACCCTTGTCCCCGTGCAGGAACTCCACGACGCCCCCCTCGCCCCCCTGACCACCTTCCGGCTCGGCGGCCCCGCGACCCGCCTCGTCACGGCGACCACCGACGACGAGGTGGTCGCCGTCGTACGGGAGGCGGACGCCGCGGGCACCCCGCTGCTGATCATCGGCGGCGGCAGCAACCTGGTCATCGGCGACAAGGGATTCGACGGCACCGCGCTGCGCATCGCCACCCGCGGCTTCGAACTGTCGGGTACCACGCTGGAGTTGGCCGCGGGCGAGGTCTGGACGGACGCTGTCGCCCGCACCGTGGAAGCGGGCCTCGCGGGCATCGAGTGCCTGGCGGGCATCCCCGGCTCCGCCGGTGCCACGCCGATCCAGAACGTCGGCGCGTACGGCCAGGAAGTATCCAGCACCATCACCGAGGTCGTGGCCTACGACCGCCGCAGCGGCGAAACGGTCACCGTCCCGAACGCCGAGTGCGCCTTCTCGTACCGCCACAGCCGCTTCAAGCAGGACCCCGAGCGCTATGTCGTCCTGCGGGTCCGCTTCGAGCTGGAGGACGCGGGCGGTCTGTCGGCGCCCCTCAAGTACGCCGAGACCGCGCGCGCACTCGGCGTCGAGGCCGGTGACCGTGTCCCGGCGGCCGCCGCCCGCGGGACCGTACTGAAACTGCGCGCGGGCAAGGGCATGGTCCTGGACCCCGAGGACCACGACACATGGTCGGCGGGCTCCTTCTTCACCAACCCGATCCTCGATCCGGCCGCGTACGAGACCTTTCTCACCCGGGTCCACGACCGCCTCGGCCCCGACGTCGCGCCGCCCGCCTTCCCGGCGGGGGAGGGGCGCACCAAGACCTCGGCGGCCTGGCTGATCGACAAGGCCGGCTTCACCAAGGGGTACGGCACCGGCCCGGCCCGGATCTCCAGCAAGCACACGCTCGCCCTCACCAACCGCGGTGAGGCCACCACCGAGGACCTGCTCGCGCTCGCACGCGAGGTCGTGGCGGGCGTGCGCAAGGCCTTCGGCGTCACGCTCGTCAACGAGCCGGTGACGGTCGGCGTCAGCCTGTAGCCCGGCCTGTTCCCGACCTGCAGCCCAGCCTGGACAAGGCAGGCATCGGTCCGCAAAAGCCGATGGAACCCGCCGTGCTCCCCAGGTTGTCGAGTGAGTGACAGGGTCTTCGGACCACACACCGCTCGGGGGGAGCGCCAGTGCGTCAGGGCGGCTCGGCTCGCGATTCGGAATTCGCGGATTTCGTGACGGCGTCACAGGTGTCGCTGTTGCGGACCGCCCGTCTGCTGACGGGTGATCCGCACACGGCCGAGGATCTCGTGCAGACCGCGCTGATACGGGTCTATACGCACTGGGGCCGGTCGGCTGGCTGGGACTCGCCTCAGGCGTATGCCCGCAAGGCCGTCGTCAATCTCTTCGCGACCTGGCGCAGGCGCCGCTGGCACAGCGAGGTCGCCCACACCGGAGCGGAGAGCGCGGCGGACGGCCACGACATGGCCGGGAGCGCGGAGGCGAGGCTCGAACTGGGCCGCGCGCTCGGGGCTCTGCCCCGTGCCCAGCGAGCCGTCGTGGTGCTGCGCTACTACGAGGACCTGTCGGTGGAACAGACGGCCGAGCTGCTCGGCTGTTCGCCCGGGACGGTCAAGAGCCGTACCAACAGGGCCTTGGAGCGGCTGCGTACTGCGGGTGCGCTGGCCGGCTATGCGGGAAGGGGCGCGCGGTGAGTGACGAGGAAGAGGTGCTGAGGCGGGGCCTGAAGGATCTGGCCGAGGGTGGTGGTCAGGCCGGGGGTCTGACGGCGGTGGAGGCATTCCTGGCGAAGGCACAGCGGGCCCGGGCTCGCCGACGTGTGGCGGTCGCCGGCTGCGCAGTGCTGCTGGTTGCGGGCGGCGCGGGGCTGGGAGTGCGGCTCTCTGTCGGCGACCGAGCGCCGGACAGTGTGGTGAGCAAGGAGACGGAGAGCCTGTCGCCGCAGAAGGGGGGCCCTTTGGCGACCGGGCCTGCCAAGCCCGAGGAGCGGGTCAGGTACCGGTACGACCTGTCCCAGGTCTGTAATCGGCGGTTCGCCGTCTTCGGCGGCCGCATCTGGGAGTCCACCCGTGACGGGTTGCTGCCCTTCCTGTGGGTACCCGGCGCCGACCGCCACAGTGGATACATGACGCTGATAGCCGCGGACACCGCTCTCTTCGAGACCGCCGAAGGCCGGCCGTCCGGGCTGACCTTCCACCCCGTCTCCGGAAAGGTGCCCTGCATCGGGCAGGAACCGCAGCGGGCGCTGTCCGACGAGCCCGCCTATCCGATGGGCCCGAAGAAGCCACTTATAGGTGCCAGGTATCCGTACTCCATGACCAAGGAGTGTGAGATGAAGTACGCGGCTTTCGGCGGCAGGTGGTGGAAGGCCGACGAGAATTGGTCGTCCGGGGTCCGGGTGGACTGGGTGAACGAAAGGCCCCTCGCCGCGTACATGACCCAGGTGGACAGCACCACCGCTCTCCTCGAGATCCCCCAGCCCCAGAAGAACTGGAAGATCAACTACCAACTGGTCGACCGCAAAGGCGACGAGTGCGACTGAGCCCGCGCCGTCGCGCCCGGGCGGTTCCCCGCTAGTACGCCACGCCCACACCCTGCTTGACCGTCGCCGGGTTCTCGATCATTCCCAGCATCGCGTGGGCCACATCCGCACGGCCGATCGTCCTGCCGCTGCGCGGAGTGCCGCCCACGACCGTCCGGTACGAGCCTGTCAGCGGCTTGTTCAGCAGCCGTGGCGGGCGTACCGAGGTCCAGTCCGTCGAGCTGCGCGCCAGCTCCTCCTCCATGGAACGGAGGTCGTCGTACACCGGCTTCAGCAAGGTGTTGATCACCGCGAGCGTCGTGCGGTCCAGCATCGGCTGGCGCTCGGGGACCGGGCCGAGCGGGGCCGCGCTCACCACCAGCAGCCGGCGTGTGCCCTCCGCCTCCATCGCCCAGAGCACCGAGCGCGTCAGCGCGGCCGCGACCCCGGCGTCCCCACGCCTGCGTGCACCAAGACCCGAGAGGACCGCGTCCCGCCCGGCGACCGCCTTGCGCAGCGACTCGCCCTCCTTCAGGTCCGCCTGGAACACCTGCAGGCCTGGACCCGTGATCGTGAACCGCGCCGGGTCGCGCACCACCGCCGTCACCTCGTGCCCCGCCGCCACTGCCTGGGTGACGATCTCCTGACCGATTTGGCCGGTCGCACCGAAAACTGTGAGCTTCATGGCGCACCCTCCTCGGGTGGGTAAGTATTCACTCACCTCTAGAGTGGGTAAGTACTCACTCACTCGTCAAGCCCGGTCGGAGGATCCATGCAGAAACCGGCTCGCGCCCGCATCGTCGACGCCGCCCACGAGCTCATGCTCACCCTCGGCCTCGCCCGCACCACCACCAAGGAGATCGCCAAGACGGCAGGCTGCTCCGAGGCCGCGCTCTACAAGAACTTCGCGAGCAAGGAGGAACTGTTCATTGCCGTCCTGAAAGAGCGGCTGCCCAAGCTGAGCCCGCTGCTCGCCGGCCTCACCGCCGAGCCGGGGGAGCATCCCGTCGAGGAGAACCTCACGGCGGTCGCCCGCGAGGCCGCGCTCTTCTACGAGCAGACCTTCCCGATCGCCGCCTCGCTCTACGCCGAGCCGCAGCTCAAGCGACGCCACGAGCAAGCCATGCGTGAGATGGGCGCGGGACCGCACAGGCCGATCCAGGGTCTGGACGCCTATCTGCGGGCCGAGCAGCAAGCGGGCCGTATCAGCGCCGAGGCGGACACCTATGCCGCCGCCTCGCTGCTTCTCGGCGCCTGCGCCCAGCGTGCCTTCGCCTACGAGATGACGGAGGGAGGCAAGCCCCCGCAGCCCCTCGACGAGTTCGCCGCAGGCATCGCACGCACCCTGCTGCGCGGAATCAGCCGGTAGCCAGCCAGTTGTCGATCCCCGCCAGCAGCTTGTCCTTCATCTCGTCCGGAGCCGCCGACGCCCGTACCGACTGGCGTGCCAGTTCGGCCAGTTCGGCGTCCGTGAAGCCGTGGTGCCTGCGTGCCAGTTCGTACTGGGCGGCCAGCCGCGAGCCGAAGAGAAGCGGGTCGTCCGCCCCCAGCGCCATCGGTACTCCCGCGTCGTACAGGGTGCGCAGCGGCACATCGGCGGGCTTCTCGTACACGCCGAGCGCCACATTCGACGAGGGGCACACCTCGCAGGTCACCCCGCGCTCCGCCAGCTTCCGCAGCAGCCGAGGGTCCTCCGCCGCCCGTACCCCGTGGCCGATCCGCGAGGCGTGCAGATCGTCCAGGCAGTCCCGTACGGACGCGGGTCCCGTCAGCTCGCCGCCGTGCGGCGCCGCCAGCAGACCGCCCTCCCGCGCGATGGAGAAGGCGCGGTCGAAGTCCCGTGCCATGCCCCGGCGTTCGTCGTTGGAGAGGCCGAAGCCGACAACCCCACGGTCCGCATAGCGCACCGCCAGCCGCGCCAGCGTGCGGGCATCCAGGGGGTGCTTCATACGGTTCGCCGCGACCAGCACCCGCATCCCGAGGCCGGTCTCCCGCGAGGCGCACTCCACCGCGTCCAGAATGATCTCCAGCGCCGGGATCAGCCCGCCCAGCATGGGGGCGTACGAGGTCGGATCGACCTGAATTTCCAGCCAGCCGGAACCGTCCCGGACATCCTCCTCGGCCGCCTCACGCACCAGCCGCTGGATGTCCTCGGGGGAGCGCAGACAGGACCGCGCCATGTCGTAGAGCCGCTGGAAACGGAACCAGCCGCGCTCGTCGGTCGCGCGCAGCTTGGGCGGTTCGCCCCCGGTCAGGGCATCGGGCAGATGAACGCCGTACTTGTCGGCGAGCTCCAGCAGGGTGGTGGGCCGCATCGACCCGGTGAAGTGCAGATGCAGATGAGCCTTGGGCAGCAGGGCCACGTCACGTACACGCTCCATCCAAGGATCTTGCCGCAACACCCCGCCCAGGGACAGCCGCTTTCCCCGATCGGGTTCTTGCCCGAACAAAGAAACGGAACCCACCGACTCCAGCGAGTCAGTGGGTTCCGCCGTCGCAGGACCTCAGTCGCGCGCCTCGGCCAGCAGCTTCTGCAGCCGCGAGACACCCTCGATCAGGTCTTCGTCGCCCAGTGCGTACGAAAGACGCAGATAGCCGGGCGTGCCGAAGGCCTCGCCCGGTACGACCGCCACCTCGGCCTCGTCCAGGATCAGCGCCGCCAGCTCCACCGAGCTCTGCGGACGCTTGCCGCGGATCTCCTTGCCCAGCAGCCCCTTCACCGAGGGGTACACGTAGAAGGCGCCCTCAGGCACCGGACACAGCACGCCGTCGATCTCGTTGAGCATCCGCACGATCGTCTGCCGGCGGCGGTCGAAGGCGGTCCGCATCTCGGCGACGGCGTCCAGCGAACCGGAGACGGCGGCCAGTGCCGCGACCTGCGCCACATTGGACACGTTCGACGTGGCGTGCGACTGCAGGTTGGTCGCGGCCTTCACCACATCCTTCGGGCCGACGATCCACCCCACGCGCCAGCCGGTCATCGCATAGGTCTTGGCCACGCCGTTGACCACGATGCACTTGTCGCGCAGCTCGGGCACCAGCGCCGGCAGCGAGGTGAACTTCGCGTCGCCGTAGACCAGGTGCTCGTAGATCTCGTCCGTCAGCACCCACAGCCCGTGCTCGAGCGCCCAGCGCCCGATCGCCTCGGCGTCGGCCTCGCTGTAGACCGCGCCCGTCGGGTTGGACGGGGAGACGAAGAGCACGACCTTCGTACGGTCCGTGCGCGCCGCCTCCAGCTGCTCGACGGAGACCCGGTAGCCGGTGGTCTCGTCGGCCACGACCTCGACCGGGACGCCGCCCGCGAGGCGGATCGACTCGGGGTAGGTGGTCCAGTACGGAGCCGGGACGATGACCTCGTCACCCGGGTCGAGGATCGCCGCGAACGCCTCGTAGATCGCCTGCTTGCCGCCGTTGGTGACCAGGATCTGCGAGGCATCGACCTCGTAACCGGAGTCGCGCAGCGTCTTCGCGGCGATGGCGGCCTTGAGCTCGGGAAGCCCGCCCGCCGGCGTGTAGCGGTGGTACTTCGGGTTCTTGCAGGCCTCGATCGCGGCCTCGACGATGTAGTCCGGTGTCGGGAAGTCCGGCTCACCCGCGCCGAAGCCGATCACCGGACGTCCGGCGGCCTTGAGGGCCTTGGCCTTTGCGTCGACGGCGAGGGTCGCGGACTCGGAGATCGCGCCGATGCGGGCGGAGACCCGGCGCTCGGTGGGAGAGGTTGCAGCGCTCATACGGCCATCGTCCCAGACAGCCATCCCGCTCGGCACAGGTGTTTCGAGTAGCGGACAGGAACCGGCTCGAAGCTGTCTGTTCGACGCCGGGCCTGCAAGCACGTACACTCACTCGTCGTTGGCCCACACCAACCACATCTTCGGATGGGGTAGGTTGGGGAAACCACAAAGGGTCGTAGCTCAATTGGTAGAGCACTGGTCTCCAAAACCAGCGGTTGGGGGTTCAAGTCCCTCCGGCCCTGCTACACACACCTTCGCCAGGATGTGTGCGCATGTACGTACATTCAATGAACCGGCCGTGCGGCTCCACCGGGCGCGGCGCGGCCACGACCCGGAATCAGGTGAAAGATCGTGACGGACGCCGTGGGCTCCATCGACATGCCTGATGCCGAGGACGAGGCGCCTGAGTCGAAGAAGAAGGCCCGCAAGGGCGGTAAGCGCGGCAAGAAGGGCCCCCTCGGTCGTCTGGCGCTCTTCTACCGACAGATCGTTGCCGAGCTGCGCAAGGTCGTCTGGCCCACTCGAAGCCAGCTGTCGACGTACACCACAGTGGTGATTGTCTTCGTAGTCGTCATGATTGGTCTGGTGACCGTGATTGACTATGGCTTCCAGGAAGCCGTCAAGTACGTCTTCGGCTGATCCCGCGGAGGGCGCCGGCAGCGGCGCCCCTTTCGCATGTTCCACCCCATCTGTATCCAGGAAGAAGCAGCCACCGTGTCTGACCCGAACCTGAACGACGCCATCGAGTCGGCGGAGTCCGTGGAGGACGAGCTCGACATCGTCGAGGCGGCGGACGCTGTGGAGCCGGACCAGGCCGAGGCTGCCGACTCCACCGCCGGTGAGCCGGCCGAGCAGGCCGTGGTGCACGTCGAGGAAGAGGCCACCGCCGTGGCCGAGGTCGACGAGGACGAGGCCGCCGCAGCCGCTGTCGAGGACGAGGCCGAAGAGGCCGCCGACGTCGAAGCCGCCGAAGAGGCGGCCGATGTCGTGGAGGAAGAGCCCGCCGCCCCGGTCGACCCCGTCGCCGCGCTCCGCGACGAGCTGCGCGGTCTGCCCGGCGAGTGGTACGTCATCCACACGTACGCCGGGTACGAGAAGCGCGTGAAGGCCAACCTTGAGCAGCGCGCCGTCTCCCTGAACGTCGAGGACTTCATCTACCAGGCCGAAGTGCCCGAGGAAGAGATCGTCCAGATCAAGAACGGCGAGCGCAAGAACGTCCGCCAGAACAAGCTCCCCGGATACGTCCTGGTCCGTATGGACCTGACGAACGAGTCCTGGGGCGTCGTCCGCAACACCCCCGGCGTCACCGGCTTCGTGGGCAACGCCTACGACCCCTACCCGCTGACCCTGGACGAGATCGTCAAGATGCTCGCCCCGGAGGCCGAGGAGAAGGCAGCCCGCGAGGCCGCCGAGGCCGAGGGCAAGCCGGCTCCGGCCCGCAAGGTCGAGGTCCAGGTGCTGGACTTCGAGGTCGGCGACTCGGTCACCGTCACCGACGGCCCGTTCGCGACGCTGCAGGCGACGATCAACGAGATCAACGCCGACTCGAAGAAGGTCAAGGGCCTCGTCGAGATCTTCGGCCGCGAGACCCCGGTTGAGCTGAGCTTCGACCAGATCCAGAAGAACTAGCTCCTTCAAGCGGTCTTCTGGAACATACGCCTCCGAACAGGTCAGATCGGCTCTCGCAGCCGCTCTGACCTGCTCGGTTTTTGGCCGCACAGCCACAGCAGTTATCGTTGTGCGGTTGCCCCTTGGGCAGCAGGAAAGACATGAATAGGAAGAGGACCCGGAATGCCTCCCAAGAAGAAGAAGGTCACGGGGCTTATCAAGCTCCAGATCCAGGCCGGCGCGGCCAACCCGGCTCCGCCGGTCGGCCCCGCGCTGGGTCAGCACGGCGTCAACATCATGGAGTTCTGCAAGGCCTACAACGCCGCGACCGAGTCGCAGCGTGGCATGGTCGTGCCGGTGGAGATCACGGTCTACGAGGACCGTTCCTTCACCTTCATCACCAAGACTCCGCCGGCCGCCAAGCTGATCCTCAAGGCCGCGGGTGTGGACAAGGGCTCCGGCGAGCCGCACAAGACCAAGGTTGCCAAGCTCACCGGCGCCCAGGTCCGCGAGATCGCCTCGGTCAAGATGCCCGACCTGAACGCCAACGACCTGGACGCCGCGTCGAAGATCATCGCCGGCACCGCCCGTTCGATGGGCATCACGGTCGAGGGCTGACAGCCCCCGTTGACCTCAGTGGTAGGGCCAAGCGCTGGTCCGCACCACGACTCCATACCTGAACCAACACAGGAGCAGAAGTGAAGCGCAGCAAGACTCTCCGCGCTGCGGACGCCAAGATCGACCGGGAGAAGCTGTACGCCCCGCTCGAGGCCGTCCGTCTCGCCAAGGACACCACCGCCACCAAGTTCGACGGCACCGTCGAGGTCGCCATGCGTCTGGGTGTTGACCCGCGCAAGGCCGACCAGATGGTCCGCGGCACCGTGAACCTTCCGCACGGCACCGGCAAGACCGCCCGGGTCCTGGTCTTCGCGACCGGTGACCGTGCTGCGGCCGCGGAAGCCGCTGGCGCCGACATTGTCGGCTCCGACGAACTGATCGACGAGGTTGCGAAGGGCCGTCTGGACTTCGACGCCGTCGTCGCCACCCCGGACCTCATGGGCAAGGTCGGCCGCCTCGGCCGCGTGCTCGGTCCGCGTGGTCTGATGCCGAACCCGAAGACCGGCACCGTCACCCCCGATGTCACCAAGGCTGTGAACGACATCAAGGGCGGCAAGATCGAGTTCCGCGTCGACAAGCACTCGAACCTGCACTTCATCATCGGCAAGGTCTCCTTCGACGAGACGAAGCTGGTCGAGAACTACGCCGCGGCGCTGGAGGAGATCCTCCGTCTCAAGCCGTCCGCCGCGAAGGGCCGCTACATCAGGAAGGCGACCCTGACCACGACGATGGGCCCCGGCATCCCGCTGGACTCCAACCGCACCCGCAACCTCCTCGTCGAGGAGGACCCGGCCGCGGTCTGAGCCTGACGGCTCACTCGATACGAGAACCGGCCCCCGCACCTCAACAGAGGCGCGGGGGCCGGTTTTTGCGCAGACGCCGTCTTTTAATCACTGGCGTTGTCGGAGTCGAACGGTAGTGTCGCGAGGGTTTGCGGAGCATCACGTACAGCTGTGGGGGGAACATGCATCCGATGTACCGGAAGGCGGCCGGGGGACTGCTCGCGGGAGCGCTGCTGTGCGGCAGTGCTGCCTGTTCGGCGGACACCACGCCGAAGCCGGACCGCCCGGCCGCGCAGAAGCCGCTCCGGGTCACCCTGGCCGCGGCGGTCAAGCGCGCGGCCGACCAGAACGAGAAGCTGACCTCGCTCTCGTACCGCATGAAGGGCCAGGTGCCGGGGGGCGGCGCCATCGAGGGCCAGGCCGCGATGGCGCTGAAGCCGCTCGCCATGCGGATGAAGATGAAGCAGAAGAGCGCCGGGGAGAAGGCCGAGGTCGAGATCCGCCTCGTCGGCGGCGTCATGTACCTCAACGGAGGCGAGAAGGCCGCCGCCGAGCTGGACGGCAAGACCTGGCTCAAGTTCGACCTGTCCGGGCTCGGCAAGGGCGGACAGGACCCGCTGGCCGGGCTGGGTGGCCAGGCGGACCGGAACCCGACGGAGGACTCGTCCTCGCTGACCGCCGCCAAGGACCTCAAGAAGGTCGGCCAGGAGACGGTCGACGGGGTGGCCACCACCCACTACGCGGGCACCGTGCCGCTGGACGTGATGCGCGCGAGTCTCAAGGGCGAGGACGCGGCGACCAGGCAGCGCCGGGAGAAGAGCCTCAAGAAGTACGAGGAGATGGGCGTCAAGGCCGTCACGATGGACATGTGGATCGACGGGAGTGACCACACCAAGCAGTTCCGCACCCGCGCGGCCGCCGAGAAGGGCCCGCTGGATCTCACCATCACGTTCCTCGACTACAACAAGCCGGTCGTCGTGAAGGCGCCGCCGGCCTCCGCGACCGCGGATCTGGCCGAGATGTTCAAGGGCATGGAGAGCGGCCAGGAGTGAGCCGTACGGCCCGATTTGCCTGACCGGGATCCGGTCCCGTACGCTTCCACAGAAGCCAAAGACCGCTGGTCGTTGCCGTGCTCTCGTAGAGGGTGTGGCGGCCGAAGGATCCGCTAGCTGCGGACGTCCTGCGCAGGTGACTGTGGACAGCTCCCGGATTCCATTCGGTCGAGCTACGCCCCGTGCGCCTGCGCCGGGGCGTTTCGTTTTGTTCAGCCCCTTCTGAGCGGTCCTCATCACCCGGAAGGAGGCCGACGCTCATGGCAAGGCCCGACAAGGCTGCCGCGGTAGCCGAGCTCGCGGACCAGTTCCGCAGCTCGAACGCCGCCGTGCTGACCGAGTACCGGGGTCTCACCGTGGCTCAGCTCAAGGAGCTGCGCCGTTCGCTCGGTGAGAACGCCCAGTACGCCGTGGTGAAGAACACGCTGACCAAGATTGCGGCCAACGAGGCCGGGATCAACACGCTCGACGACCTGTTCAACGGTCCGACAGCGGTTGCCTTCGTCACCGGTGACCCGGTGGAGTCGGCGAAGGGTCTTCGTGACTTCGCCAAGGACAACCCCAACCTCATCATCAAGGGCGGTGTCCTTGACGGTAAGGCGCTGTCCGCCGATGAGATCAAGAAGCTTGCGGACCTCGAGTCCCGCGAGGTTCTGCTCGCCAAGCTGGCGGGCGCCATGAAGGGCAAGCAGTCCCAGGCTGCCGCGCTCTTCCAGGCGCTTCCCTCGAAGTTCGTCCGCACCGCGGAGGCGCTTCGTGCCAAGAAGGCCGAGCAGGGCGGTGCCGAGTAATTCGGCTCGCGCATTGATCAGCGCCGCCTGAAGGCGCGCTGGTCGCAGCGGGCCGAACGCCCGCCGACATATACATCCCGGCACCAGCCGATTTAGTGGAAGGATCGCCCATCATGGCGAAGCTCAGCCAGGACGACCTGCTTGCGCAGTTCGAGGAGATGACCCTCATCGAGCTCTCCGAGTTCGTGAAGGCCTTCGAGGAGAAGTTCGACGTCACCGCCGCCGCTCCGGTCGCCGCTGCCGCTGGTGGCGCCGCTGCCGCCCCGGCCGAGGCCGAGGCCGAGCAGGACGAGTTCGACGTCATCCTCACCGGCGCCGGCGAGAAGAAGATCCAGGTCATCAAGGTCGTGCGTGAGCTGACCTCCCTGGGTCTGAAGGAGGCCAAGGACCTCGTGGACGGCGCCCCGAAGCCCGTTCTCGAGAAGGTCGCCAAGGAGGCCGCCGAGAAGGCCGCCGAGTCCCTCAAGGGTGCCGGCGCGTCCGTCGAGGTCAAGTAAGTCCCACTTGCGCCACCGGCGCGTGGATTGAGTCTCTGACGCGTGGTTCCGCATAGGAGCCGCGAGGGACACAGCGAAGGGCGATCACCCAGACGGGTGGTCGCCCTTCGACGTGTGCGAGGCCTGCGATGTTCTTCCGGATCCGGTGGGTATCGTGATCTTCGCCGTGCGCCCCTGACGCTGGTCAGTGACGATCTCAGCAGCCAGTTTGGGTTGGGGGGCCTTGACGAACCGCACGTAGCGCGCAATTCTCAGGACGCGTCGTCACAAGGATCCGGATCCGAGGCATGGATCGACGACCGAACGGGCAGTATCGAGGTGCGCCTGCTGGCGCGAGGGCAAGCCGCGGAGTTGAGAACAACGAGGGTCTCGAAAACCCGCACTGGACATCAGTGTGCCAAGTGGCTACACTGACCCTTTGCGCTGCCTGTTAACTGCCCCCTGCCCGTCACCAGGGGCATCCCCACGTATGAGCATCGTTGACTGAAGCATCCCTGAGCTGGCCATTTGGCCAATCAGGAGCGTCTTTCTCCGTGCCCATGGTGGGACCGGTACGCGCGTAGTGAGTCCGAGCCCTCGGAAGGACCCCCTCTTGGCCGCCTCGCGCAACGCCTCGACCGCGAATACGAACAACGGCGCCAGCACCGCCCCGCTGCGCATCTCCTTTGCAAAGATCAAGGAGCCCCTCGAGGTTCCGAACCTCCTCGCGTTGCAGACCGAGAGCTTTGACTGGCTGCTCGGCAATGCCGCATGGAAGGCTCGTGTCGAGGCGGCTCTGGACAGCGGACAGGACGTCCCCACCAAGTCCGGTCTGGAAGAGATCTTCGAGGAGATCTCTCCGATCGAGGACTTCTCCGGGTCGATGTCGCTGACCTTCCGCGACCACCGTTTCGAGCCTCCGAAGAACTCCATCGACGAGTGCAAGGAGCGCGACTTCACGTACGCGGCCCCGCTCTTCGTCACGGCCGAGTTCACCAACAACGAGACCGGCGAGATCAAGTCCCAGACGGTCTTCATGGGCGACTTCCCGCTCATGACCAACAAGGGCACCTTCGTCATCAACGGCACCGAGCGTGTCGTCGTGTCGCAGCTGGTCCGCTCGCCGGGTGTCTACTTCGACTCCAGCATCGACAAGACGTCCGACAAGGACATCTTCACGGCCAAGATCATCCCGTCCCGGGGTGCCTGGCTGGAGATGGAGATCGACAAGCGCGACATGGTCGGTGTCCGCATCGACCGCAAGCGCAAGCAGTCCGTCACCGTCCTGCTCAAGGCTCTCGGCTGGACCACCGAGCAGATCCTCGAGGAGTTCGGCGAGTACGAGTCCATGCGCGCCACCCTGGAGAAGGACCACACCCAGGGCCAGGACGACGCGCTGCTCGACATCTACCGCAAGCTCCGCCCGGGCGAGCCGCCGACGCGTGAGGCCGCTCAGACGCTGCTCGAGAACCTCTACTTCAACCCGAAGCGCTACGACCTCGCCAAGGTCGGCCGCTACAAGGTGAACAAGAAGCTCGGCGCCGACGAGCCGCTGGACGCCGGCGTGCTCACCACCGACGACGTCATCGCGACCATCAAGTACCTGGTCAAGCTGCACGCCGGTGAGACCGAGACCGTGGGCGAGAGCGGCACCCAGATCGTCGTCGAGACCGACGACATCGACCACTTCGGCAACCGTCGTCTGCGCAACGTCGGCGAGCTCATCCAGAACCAGGTCCGCACGGGTCTGGCTCGTATGGAGCGCGTCGTGCGTGAGCGCATGACGACCCAGGACGTCGAGGCGATCACGCCGCAGACCCTGATCAACATCCGGCCGGTCGTCGCCTCCATCAAGGAGTTCTTCGGCACCAGCCAGCTGTCGCAGTTCATGGACCAGAACAACCCGCTGTCGGGTCTCACCCACAAGCGCCGTCTGTCCGCGCTTGGCCCGGGTGGTCTGTCCCGTGAGCGGGCCGGCTTCGAGGTCCGTGACGTGCACCCGTCGCACTACGGCCGCATGTGCCCGATCGAGACCCCTGAAGGCCCGAACATCGGTCTGATCGGCTCGCTCGCCTCCTACGGCCGGGTCAACGCCTTCGGCTTCGTCGAGACGCCGTACCGCAAGGTCGTCGACGACCAGGTGACCGACGAGGTCGACTACCTGACCGCCGACGAGGAAGACCGGTTCGTCATCGCGCAGGCCAACGCCGCGCTGACCGACGACATGCGCTTCGCCGAAGCCCGTGTCCTGGTCCGCCGTCGTGGCGGCGAGGTCGACTACGTCCCGGGCTCCGACGTGGACTACATGGACGTCTCGCCGCGCCAGATGGTGTCGGTCGCGACCGCCATGATCCCGTTCCTCGAGCACGACGACGCCAACCGTGCCCTCATGGGCGCGAACATGATGCGTCAGGCCGTTCCGCTGATCACGGCCGAGGCGCCGCTGGTCGGCACCGGCATGGAGTACCGCTGCGCGGTCGACGCCGGTGACGTCATCAAGGCGGAGAAGGAAGGTGTTGTCCAGGAGGTCTCCGCGGACTACATCACCGTCGCCAACGACGACGGCACGTACACCACGTACCGCATCGCCAAGTTCTCCCGGTCGAACCAGGGCACCTCGGTCAACCAGAAGGTTGTCGTGGACGAGGGCGCCCGGGTCGTCGAGGGCCAGGTCCTCGCCGATGGTCCGGCCACCGAGCAGGGCGAGATGGCGCTCGGCAAGAACCTGCTGGTCGCCTTCATGCCGTGGGAGGGCCACAACTACGAGGACGCGATCATCCTGTCGCAGCGCCTCGTGCAGGACGACGTCCTCTCCTCGATCCACATCGAGGAGCACGAGGTCGACGCCCGTGACACCAAGCTCGGCCCGGAGGAGATCACCCGGGACATCCCGAACGTCTCCGAGGAGGTCCTCGCCGACCTCGACGAGCGCGGCATCATCCGTATCGGTGCCGAGGTCGTCGCCGGCGACATCCTGGTCGGCAAGGTCACGCCCAAGGGTGAGACCGAGCTGACCCCGGAGGAGCGTCTGCTCCGCGCGATCTTCGGTGAGAAGGCGCGTGAGGTCCGCGACACCTCGCTGAAGGTGCCGCACGGCGAGACCGGCAAGGTCATCGGCGTCCGCGTCTTCGACCGCGAGGAGGGCGACGAGCTGCCGCCGGGCGTGAACCAGCTGGTTCGCGTGTACGTCGCGCAGAAGCGCAAGATCACCGATGGTGACAAGCTCGCCGGCCGTCACGGCAACAAGGGCGTCATCTCGAAGATCCTGCCGATCGAGGACATGCCGTTCCTGGAGGACGGCACCCCGGTCGACATCATCCTCAACCCCCTCGGTGTCCCGTCCCGAATGAACCCGGGACAGGTCCTCGAGATCCACCTCGGCTGGCTCGCCAGCCGCGGCTGGGACGTCTCCGGTCTGGCCGACGACTGGGCTCAGCGCCTGCAGGCCATCGGCGCCGACCAGGTCGCCCCCGGCACCAACGTCGCGACCCCGGTCTTCGACGGTGCGCGCGAGGACGAGCTGGCCGGTCTCTTCGAGGCCACGATCCCGAACCGCGACGGTGACCGGCTGGTCCAGCCCTCCGGCAAGGCCAACCTGTTCGACGGCCGCTCCGGCGAGCCGTTCCCGGACCCGATCTCGATCGGGTACATGTACATCCTCAAGCTCCACCACCTGGTCGACGACAAGCTGCACGCCCGCTCGACCGGTCCGTACTCGATGATCACCCAGCAGCCGCTGGGTGGTAAGGCCCAGTTCGGTGGCCAGCGATTCGGTGAGATGGAGGTGTGGGCGCTGGAGGCTTACGGCGCCGCGTACGCCCTCCAGGAGCTGCTGACCATCAAGTCCGACGACGTCACCGGCCGCGTGAAGGTCTACGAGGCCATCGTCAAGGGCGAGAACATCCCCGAGCCCGGCATTCCCGAGTCCTTCAAGGTGCTCATCAAGGAAATGCAGTCGCTCTGCCTCAACGTGGAGGTGCTCTCCTCGGACGGCATGTCCATCGAGATGCGCGACACGGACGAGGACGTCTTCCGCGCTGCGGAGGAGCTCGGTATCGACCTGTCCCGGCGTGAGCCGAGCAGCGTCGAAGAGGTCTGACGGGTCTGGCCGGGACCTCCTCGTGAGGTCCCGGCCCTGCCCCGGACCCGTACAGACCATGATTGAGACACGACCCCGAAAGAGGGATTGACGACAAGTGCTCGACGTCAACTTCTTCGACGAGCTGCGGATCGGCCTTGCCACCGCGGACGACATCCGACAGTGGTCGCACGGCGAGGTCAAGAAGCCGGAGACCATCAACTACCGCACGCTCAAGCCCGAAAAGGACGGACTCTTCTGCGAGAAGATCTTCGGCCCGACCCGGGACTGGGAGTGCTACTGCGGCAAGTACAAGCGTGTCCGCTTCAAGGGCATCATCTGTGAGCGCTGTGGCGTAGAGGTCACCCGCGCCAAGGTGCGCCGTGAGCGGATGGGCCACATTGAGCTGGCCGCGCCCGTCACCCACATCTGGTACTTCAAGGGCGTCCCGTCGCGCCTTGGCTACCTGCTCGACCTCGCGCCGAAGGACCTCGAGAAGGTCATCTACTTCGCCGCGTACATGATCACGTTCGTGGACGAGGAGCGCCGTACGCGCGACCTGCCCTCGCTGGAGGCTCATGTCTCCGTCGAGCGCCAGCAGGTCGAGAACCGCCGCGACGCCGACCTCGAGGCCCGCGCCAAGAAGCTCGAGACCGACCTGGCCGAGCTCGAGGCCGAGGGTGCCAAGGCCGATGTGCGCCGCAAGGTGCGCGAAGGCGCCGAGCGCGAGATGAAGCAGCTGCGCGACCGTGCGCAGCGCGAGATCGACCGTCTCGACGAGGTGTGGAGCCGCTTCAAGAACCTCAAGGTCCAGGACCTGGAGGGTGACGAGCTGCTCTATCGCGAGCTGCGTGACCGCTTCGGCACGTACTTCGACGGCTCGATGGGTGCCGCGGCGCTGCAGAAGCGCCTGGAGTCCTTCGACCTCGAGGAGGAGGCCGAGCGCCTCCGCGAGATCATCCGTACCGGCAAGGGCCAGAAGAAGACCCGTGCGCTCAAGCGCCTCAAGGTCGTCTCCGCGTTCCTGCAGACCAGCAACAGCCCCAAGGGCATGGTGCTCGACTGCGTGCCGGTCATCCCGCCGGACCTGCGTCCGATGGTGCAGCTGGACGGTGGCCGCTTCGCGACCTCCGACCTGAACGACCTGTACCGCCGTGTGATCAACCGCAACAACCGCCTCAAGCGTCTCCTTGACCTCGGTGCCCCCGAGATCATCGTGAACAACGAGAAGCGGATGCTGCAGGAGGCCGTCGACGCGCTGTTCGACAACGGCCGCCGCGGTCGCCCGGTGACCGGTCCCGGTAACCGCCCGCTGAAGTCCCTGAGCGACATGCTCAAGGGCAAGCAGGGCCGCTTCCGTCAGAACCTGCTCGGCAAGCGTGTGGACTACTCCGCGCGTTCCGTCATCGTCGTCGGTCCGCAGCTGAAGCTGCACCAGTGCGGTCTGCCCAAGGCCATGGCGCTGGAGCTCTTCAAGCCGTTCGTGATGAAGCGCCTGGTCGACCTGAACCACGCGCAGAACATCAAGAGCGCCAAGCGGATGGTCGAGCGCGGCCGCACGGTCGTGTACGACGTCCTCGAAGAGGTCATCGCCGAGCACCCGGTTCTGCTGAACCGTGCGCCCACGCTGCACCGCCTCGGCATCCAGGCCTTCGAGCCGCAGCTGGTCGAGGGCAAGGCCATCCAGATCCACCCGCTCGTCTGCACCGCGTTCAACGCGGACTTCGACGGTGACCAGATGGCCGTGCACCTGCCGCTGTCCGCGGAGGCGCAGGCCGAGGCCCGCATCCTGATGCTGTCCTCGAACAACATCCTCAAGCCGGCCGACGGCCGTCCGGTCACCATGCCCACCCAGGACATGGTGCTCGGCCTCTTCTTCCTCACCACGGACGAGGAGGAGCGCGAGGTGCGCGGCGAGGGCCGTGCGTTCAACTCCACCGCCGAGGCGATCATGGCCTTCGACGCCCGGGAGCTCTCGCTCCAGGCGAAGGTCGACATCCGCTTCCCGGTCGGCACGATCCCGCCGCGTGGCTGGACCCCGCCGGTCGCGGAGGAGGGCTCGGACATCGCCGCGGGCGAGTGGCAGCAGGGTGACACCTTCCGGCTGCGTACGACTCTGGGCCGCGCGCTCTTCAACGAGCTGCTGCCCGAGGACTACCCGTTCGTCGACTACACGGTGGGCAAGAAGCAGCTCTCCGAGATCGTCAACGACCTGGCCGAGCGCTACCCCAAGGTCATCGTGGCGGCGACGCTCGACAACCTGAAGGCGGCGGGCTTCTTCTGGGCGACCCGCTCCGGTGTCACCGTGGCCATCTCCGACATCGTGGTCCCCGACGCCAAGAAGGCGATCGTCAAGGGCTACGAGGCGCAGGACGAGAAGGTCCAGAAGCAGTACGAGCGCGGTCTGATCACCAAGCAGGAGCGCACGCAGGAACTCATCACCATCTGGACCAAGGCGACCAACGAGGTTGCCGAGGCGATGAACGCGAACTTCCCGAAGACCAACCCGGTCTCCATGATGGTCAACTCGGGTGCTCGCGGAAACATGATGCAGATGCGTCAGATCGCCGGTATGCGTGGTCTGGTGTCCAACGCCAAGAACGAGACCATCCCGCGGCCCATCAAGGCGTCGTTCCGTGAGGGTCTGTCCGTGCTGGAGTACTTCATCTCCACGCACGGTGCCCGTAAGGGTCTGGCGGACACCGCCCTGCGTACCGCCGACTCGGGTTACCTGACCCGTCGTCTGGTCGACGTCTCGCAGGACGTCATCATCCGCGAGGAGGACTGCGGCACCGACCGCGGTCTGAAGCTCAAGATCGCGGAGCGCGGCGCCGACGGTGTGCTGCGCAAGACCGAGGACGTCGAGACCTCCGTGTACGCGCGGATGCTCGCCGAGGACGTCGTCGTCGACGGCAAGGTCATCGCGCCGGCCAATGTCGACCTGGGTGACGTGCTCATCGACGCCCTGGTGGGCGCCGGTGTCGAGGAGGTCAAGACCCGCTCGGTCCTGACCTGTGAGTCTGCGGTCGGCACCTGTGCCTTCTGCTACGGCCGTTCGCTGGCCACCGGCAAGCTGGTCGACATCGGTGAGGCGGTCGGCATCATCGCCGCCCAGTCCATCGGTGAGCCCGGTACCCAGCTCACGATGCGTACCTTCCACACCGGTGGTGTGGCCGGTGACGACATCACCCAGGGTCTGCCCCGTGTCGTCGAGCTCTTCGAGGCTCGTACGCCCAAGGGTGTCGCCCCGATCTCGGAGGCGGCCGGCCGCATCCGTATCGAGGAGACCGAGAAGACCAAGAAGATCGTCGTCACCCCCGACGACGGCAGCGACGAGACGGCGTTCCCGATCTCGAAGCGTGCCCGTCTGCTGGTGGGCGAGGGCGACCACGTCGAGGTGGGCCAGAAGCTCACCGTGGGTGCCACCAACCCGCACGACGTGCTGCGGATCCTCGGTCAGCGCGCGGTCCAGGTCCACCTGGTCGGCGAGGTCCAGAAGGTCTACAACTCGCAGGGTGTGTCGATCCACGACAAGCACATCGAGATCATCATCCGGCAGATGCTGCGCCGTGTGACGATCATCGAGTCCGGCGACGCGGAACTGCTGCCGGGCGAGCTCGTCGAGCGCTCGAAGTTCGAGACCGAGAACCGTCGTGTGGTCACCGAGGGCGGTCACCCCGCCTCCGGCCGTCCGCAGCTGATGGGTATCACCAAGGCCTCGCTGGCGACCGAGTCGTGGCTGTCCGCGGCGTCCTTCCAGGAGACGACCAGGGTTCTGACCGACGCGGCGATCAACGCCAAGTCGGACTCCCTGATCGGCCTCAAGGAGAACGTCATCATCGGTAAGCTCATCCCGGCCGGTACGGGCCTGTCCCGTTACCGCAACATCCGGGTGGAGCCCACCGAGGAGGCCAAGGCCGCGATGTACTCGGCCGTCGGCTACGACGACATCGACTACTCGCCGTTCGGCACCGGCTCCGGCCAGGCGGTTCCGCTGGAGGACTACGACTACGGTCCGTACAACCAGTAAGCGCTGGGGGTTCCGGGGGCGTCCCCCGGAATGACGCAGCGTACGCCCACAGGGCGGTCATCCCTCGCGGATGGCCGCCCTGTGTCGTACATTGCAGGCTGGTGTGTCCTGCGCGTGTGCATTTGTTTTGACCGGAGCCGATGCGGTAGGTACGCTCTGACCTTGTGCCTGGGGTGTGCCTGGGCTCGTGTGCGTGTCCTCAACCGCATGGCGAGTCCGCGAAAGGCCACCGTAATCTGCGCTCTCTTCCCTTTGCGGGGGAGCCTGCAGCATTCGACACACCCGACCGCGTGGGTCGGCGACGTTCCAGGTTAGTTTCACATACGGCACACAGAAACCGGAGAAGTAGTGCCTACGATCCAGCAGCTGGTCCGGAAGGGCCGGCAGGACAAGGTCGAGAAGAACAAGACGCCCGCGCTCGAGGGTTCTCCTCAGCGCCGCGGCGTCTGCACGCGTGTGTTCACGACCACCCCGAAGAAGCCGAACTCGGCCCTGCGGAAGGTCGCGCGTGTGCGTCTGACCTCCGGCATCGAGGTCACGGCCTACATTCCGGGTGAGGGACACAACCTGCAGGAGCACTCCATCGTGCTCGTGCGTGGTGGCCGTGTGAAGGACCTGCCGGGTGTTCGCTACAAGATCATCCGCGGTTCCCTTGACACCCAGGGTGTCAAGAACCGCAAGCAGGCCCGCAGCCGCTACGGCGCCAAGAAGGAGAAGTAAGAATGCCTCGTAAGGGCCCCGCCCCGAAGCGCCCGGTCATCATCGACCCGGTCTACGGTTCTCCTCTTGTCACGTCGCTGATCAACAAGATCCTGCTCAACGGCAAGCGTTCCACTGCCGAGCGGATCGTCTACGGCGCCATGGAAGGCCTCCGCGAGAAGACCGGCGCTGACCCGGTCATCACGCTGAAGCGCGCTCTCGAGAACGTCAAGCCGACTCTCGAGGTCAAGTCCCGCCGCGTCGGTGGCGCCACCTACCAGGTGCCGATCGAGGTCAAGCCCGGTCGCGCCGGCACCCTCGCGCTCCGCTGGGTCGTGGGTTACTCCCGCGCCCGTCGCGAGAAGACCATGACCGAGCGCCTCATGAACGAACTGCTCGACGCCTCCAACGGCCTCGGCGCTTCGGTCAAGAAGCGTGAGGACACGCACAAGATGGCCGAGTCCAACAAGGCCTTCGCGCACTACCGCTGGTAGTCGCTACCCACATCGAGACCGAGAGAAGATTGAGCCTTATGGCCACCACTTCGCTTGACCTGGCCAAGGTCCGCAACATTGGGATCATGGCCCACATCGACGCGGGCAAGACGACGACCACCGAGCGCATCCTGTTTTACACCGGTGTGAGCTACAAGATCGGTGAGGTCCACGACGGCGCTGCCACGATGGACTGGATGGAGCAGGAGCAGGAGCGCGGCATCACGATCACGTCCGCCGCGACGACCTGTCACTGGCCGCTCGAGGACGTCGATCACACCATCAACATCATCGACACCCCGGGCCACGTCGACTTCACGGTCGAGGTGGAGCGTTCGCTCCGCGTGCTCGACGGTGCCGTCACGGTGTTCGACGGTGTTGCCGGCGTTGAGCCGCAGTCCGAGACCGTCTGGCGTCAGGCGGACCGCTACGGCGTTCCGCGTATCTGCTTCGTCAACAAGCTCGACCGTACCGGCGCCGAGTTCCACCGCTGCGTCGACATGATCGTGGACCGCCTCGGCGCGACCCCGATCGTGATGCAGCTGCCGATCGGTGCCGAGATGGACTTCAAGGGCGTCGTCGACCTCGTTCGTATGAAGGCTCTTGTCTGGTCCGCGGAGGCCACCAAGGGCGAGATGTACGACGTCGTCGACATCCCGGCCACGCACACCGAGGCTGCTGAAGAGTGGCGCGGCAAGCTGGTCGAGACCGTCGCGGAGAACGACGAAGAGATCATGGAGCTGTACCTGGAGGGCGTCGAGCCCACCGAGGAGCAGCTGTACGCCGCGATCCGTCGTATCACCATCGCGTCCGGCAAGGGCGGCGGCACCACCGTCACCCCCGTCTTCTGCGGTACCGCGTTCAAGAACAAGGGCGTGCAGCCCCTGCTCGACGCGGTTGTGCGCTACCTCCCCTCCCCCCTGGACGTCGAAGGCATTGATGGCCACGACGTCAAGGACGCGGAGAAGGTCATCACGCGCAAGCCGTCCGAGGACGAGCCGCTGGCCGCCCTGGCCTTCAAGATCGCGAGCGACCCGCACCTGGGCAAGCTCACCTTCATCCGGGTCTACTCGGGTCGCCTGGAGTCCGGCACCGCTGTGCTGAACCCCACCAAGGGCAAGAAGGAGCGCATCGGCAAGATCTACCGTATGCACGCGAACAAGCGTGAGGAGATCGACGCGGTGGGCGCCGGCGACATCGTCGCCGTCATGGGCCTGAAGCAGACCACCACCGGTGAGACGCTGTGCGACGACAAGAACCCGGTGATCCTGGAGTCCATGGACTTCCCGGCGCCGGTCATCCAGGTCGCGATCGAGCCCAAGTCCAAGGGTGACCAGGAGAAGCTGGGTGTCGCCATCCAGCGTCTCGCGGAGGAGGACCCCTCCTTCCAGGTCCACTCCGACGAGGAGACCGGCCAGACCATCATCGGTGGTATGGGCGAGCTTCACCTCGAGGTGCTCGTCGACCGCATGCGGCGCGAGTTCCGCGTCGAGGCGAACGTCGGCAAGCCGCAGGTCGCGTACCGCGAGACGATCCGCAAGGCCGTCGAGCGTATCGACTACACGCACAAGAAGCAGACCGGTGGTACCGGTCAGTTCGCGAAGGTGCAGATCGCGCTGGAGCCCATCGAGGGCGGCGACGCGACCTACGAGTTCGTGAACAAGGTCACCGGTGGCCGCATCCCCCGTGAGTACATCCCCTCGGTGGACGCGGGTGCGCAGGAAGCCATGCAGTTCGGCATCCTGGCCGGCTACGAGATGGTGGGCGTCCGCGTCACCCTGATCGACGGTGGTTACCACGAGGTCGACTCCTCCGAACTCGCGTTCAAGATCGCTGGTTCGCAGGCGTTCAAGGAGGGTGCCCGCAAGGCGTCCCCCGTGCTCCTCGAGCCGATGATGGCCGTCGAGGTCACCACGCCCGAGGACTACATGGGCGATGTCATCGGCGACCTCAACTCCCGCCGTGGCCAGATTCAGGCCATGGAGGAGCGCAGCGGTGCCCGGGTCGTCAAGGGCCTGGTTCCGCTGTCGGAGATGTTCGGCTACGTCGGAGACCTCCGCAGCAAGACCTCGGGTCGCGCAAGCTACTCGATGCAGTTCGACTCCTACGCCGAGGTTCCGCGGAACGTCGCCGAGGAGATCATCGCGAAGGCCAAGGGCGAGTAACTCTCCCGAGTACACGCTTTAGGCTTGTTACCGGAGCCTGCTGGGGACGTTCCAGCCGTTACGCAAGTATTCGGCCGGAATGTCCCGGGCCCCGGCCATCCAGCAAAGATCACCTGGCGCCGATGAGTAAGGCGTACAGAACCACTCCACAGGAGGACCCCAGTGGCGAAGGCGAAGTTCGAGCGGACTAAGCCGCACGTCAACATCGGCACCATCGGTCACATCGACCACGGTAAGACGACCCTCACGGCCGCCATTACCAAGGTGCTGCATGACGCGTACCCGGACCTGAACGAGGCCTCGGCCTTCGACCAGATCGACAAGGCTCCTGAGGAGCGCCAGCGCGGTATCACGATCTCGATCGCGCACGTCGAGTACCAGACGGAGTCGCGTCACTACGCGCACGTCGACTGCCCCGGTCACGCGGACTACATCAAGAACATGATCACGGGTGCGGCGCAGATGGACGGCGCCATCCTCGTGGTCGCCGCGACCGACGGCCCGATGCCGCAGACCAAGGAGCACGTGCTCCTGGCCCGTCAGGTTGGCGTTCCGTACATCGTTGTCGCCCTGAACAAGGCCGACATGGTGGACGACGAGGAGATCCTGGAGCTCGTCGAGCTCGAGGTCCGCGAGCTGCTCTCCGAGTACGAGTTCCCGGGCGACGACCTTCCGGTCGTCAAGGTCTCGGCGCTCAAGGCGCTCGAGGGTGACAAGGAGTGGGGCCAGACCGTCCTCGACCTGATGAAGGCCGTCGACGAGTCCATCCCGCAGCCCGAGCGTGACGTCGACAAGCCGTTCCTGATGCCGATCGAGGACGTCTTCACGATCACCGGTCGTGGCACCGTCGTCACCGGTCGTATCGAGCGTGGTGTCCTCAAGGTCAACGAGACCGTTGACATCGTGGGCATCAAGCAGGAGAAGACCACCACCACGGTCACCGGCATCGAGATGTTCCGCAAGCTGCTCGACGAGGGCCAGGCCGGTGAGAACGTCGGTCTGCTCCTCCGTGGCATCAAGCGCGAGGACGTCGAGCGCGGCCAGGTCATCATCAAGCCCGGTTCGGTCACGCCGCACACCGAGTTCGAGGCCCAGGCCTACATCCTGTCGAAGGACGAGGGTGGTCGTCACACCCCCTTCTTCAACAACTACCGCCCGCAGTTCTACTTCCGTACCACGGACGTGACCGGCGTTGTGACCCTCCCCGAGGGCACCGAGATGGTCATGCCGGGCGACAACACCACCATGACGGTCAACCTGATTCAGCCGGTCGCCATGGAGGAAGGCCTCAAGTTCGCCATCCGTGAGGGTGGCCGGACTGTGGGCGCCGGCCAGGTCATCAAGATCAACAAGTAATTGCTGATCTGACCTGGTTGCTCCTGGAGCAACAGCTGGGGCCCCGCACTTCGGTGCGGGGCCCCTTTGCTGTGTCTGTCTGTCTGCCTGCGCTGAAGCCGGATCAGCCGGCGGTTCCTGCCTCGGGCTGCCAGGTCCAGGGGTGCGCGTCTGCCCCCAGGCCCACCACGGTGGCGCCCGAGCGGCCTATGTGGAGGGCGGGCGCGTCCAGTGCCGCCATGCCCCGAGTGCGTGTCAGAAGCCTTCTGCCCGTGCGCAGTTGGAGCTGGCCGCGGGTGTCCTTGCCGAGCAGTACCGGGCCGCCGGGCGTCGCTGCCGCGCTCACCGGGCCGTAGCCGGCGAAGCCCTCCTTGCGGGGCCGCGCGGGGGTGCCCCCGGCGCGTACGGCCATCACGGCCCGGGCCGTCGGCCTGCGGTAGTACAGCTCTATGCCGCCGTCGTGGGTCGGCAGCGGGGCGATCGGGTCTCCGGGCACCGGCAGGCCCCCGTCCGCGCGGTAGGTGAGCGGCAGGCCCATCGTGTCCTGCGTCCAGTGGTGGACGCCCTCGCGGCCCGCGGCGAAGACATGGACCCGGCCGGCGCGGTCCACGACCGTCGACAGACCGTCCTGGATCTCCTCGCCGCCGAGGTCGCGCCAGCGGTCCCAGTCCCCTGAGGTGTCGCGGACCCGTGTGCTGATGCCCTTGTCGGCGTTGCGGACGAAGAGATGGACCCGGCCGTCGGGGGCCGCGACGGCGACCGGGACGCCGATGCGGCGGCCGCGGTCGTCGCCCCGCTCGGGGTTGCCGAGCCCCTTCCAGGCAAGGAACGTGCCGCCGGGGGAGCCCTGCTCCAGCAGGACGACCTCGCGCCGGTTGGGCCCGCCGCGGCCGCCGAGTTCGGCGAAGCGCAGCGCGAACAGCAACTGGCGGCCGTCCTTCAGCGTTGCGCCGCCGAGCGCGGGCGCGAGCGGGCCGCCGCCGAGGTCGTCCGGGTTGCTCCATTGCCCGCTGCCCGGCCTGGTCTCGCGCCAGCGGACCGCACGCAGCCCGAGCACCCCGTAGGCGACCAGCCGGCCGGACGGCTCGGCGGCGACGACGGTGCGGGCGCCGGGGTGGCGGTAGTGGGTGGAGCGGACCCAGCCCTTCTTGTTCTGGAGCGGACGGATGCCGCCGACGCTGTAGTCGCCGCAGCCGGACGAGTTGCCGCACTGCCACCGCGGGTCGCCGCCGTACGGGACGAGGTTCTGGGCCTTCTCCTTGAGCACCGCGGCCGGGAGGTTCTTGGGCCAGTGCCGGTTGTAGTAGCCGCGGAAGGCGGTGGCGACGAAGGCGGGCACATGGCCGCCGTCCTTCGTCGCACGGGCGACCCAGCGGACCATGGCGGCCCAGCTGAAGGAGGCGACCGCGGTGTGGTCGCCGTGATCCGAGTAGCCGCGCTGCTCGCTGTCCTTCTTGCGGGTGGCCTCGTCGCTGTGCTGGATGTCCGGGTCGGGGTCCAGGGTCTGGATCACGGTCGGCCGGTACTGCTCCATCAGCCCGACCAGTACGTCGACGAGCGTGTCGTAGTCGTACGAGACGGCCCGGCGCAGCGGGGAGTCGGCGGCGACGACGGTGGTCAGCCCCAGCGCCCGGTCCTGCCACAGGCTGGGCAGGGCCATGTACCGGCGCCTGGTGTGCATGGGGAGGTTGAGGAAGATCAGCTCGACCCTGCGGTAGCCGTTGACGAGGGTGTTGATCTCGGCACGGTGGCCGCCCTGCAGCGGGGCGACGTCCTTGGTCCACTCGGTGAACCTGCCGAGCCCGAGCAGGGACGCGTAGGCCTGGCGCAGGCCCTGGTGACGGGCCGAGGAGTAGGCGGCCTTGTCCGCCGGGTCGTTCGGGTTGCCGGGTATGTGGTTGATGCCCTCGTGCTCGCCCGCGGTGACGTACACGCAGACCAGCGGAACCCCGGCGTCCAGCATCCGCTGGGTGTCGGGGTTCATGAAGTACAGATCGTCGTCGGGATGGGCGAGTATCTGCATCAGCTGCGCCCGCCGGGAGCTGGCGATGGGAATGCCGGGTGCGGGGTCCGCGGTCGGGTAGGAGCGCCGCTGGGCGGGTACGGAGCAGGAGCTGAGAGCGGCGGCCGCGGCGA
This sequence comes from Streptomyces sp. NBC_00885, assembly GCF_045207475.1. Classification (NCBI taxonomy): domain Bacteria; kingdom Bacillati; phylum Actinomycetota; class Actinomycetes; order Kitasatosporales; family Streptomycetaceae; genus Streptomyces; species Streptomyces sp. NBC_00885. The sequence continues at coordinate 3,362,187 of NZ_CP108796.1, read as the reverse complement.
CGGCGGCTGTGGCGCTGACCACATTCCGTCTGCTCGGGCCGCTCAGGCGCGCGGCAGCCGCCCCCCGGGCATGCGCGATGTTCATCTGTCCCGCTCCGTCCGCTTCCCCCGCAGCGGGCAGACAGGCCCCCCTTGCTGCGTACTCTCACACTCAGATATGGGCGGCCGGGCTGGTCACAGGCCGTCCGCGCTCAGCAAGACGGCCGATCGACACGCGAGGTTGCCTCGCGTCGCAGGGGCGTGGGTGAGAAGCGGATCAGTGGGGTACTCTCTCCGGCCACGATTGGCCAGGGGTCTGCCCCATATGGCACACTAGCCAGGTTGCTCGGTTGAGTGCCGATGCTGCGCGCCTCCCGTCGGGAGGACCGGAAGCGAGTCCCACAGTACTCGTCGCCCCATCTGCCGTAAGGCAGCGCTGGAGCGGACGTACGGGAATCTTCCGGGAAGTGTCAGCGGGGTACCGGCCAGGCACTCGGTGGGTGTTCTTCCCCCGATGCGCGGCTACGGCCCGCACCCCCTTGGTTGGGAAATCCTTCGGGAGATCTTCGTAGAGGGAGTGCGACACGCCCGACCGCGTGGGTCGGAGAAGAATGTAGTACCCGCCGAGTTCCAGAGCGTTACGAGAGACAGGACTACTGAGTAGCCATGGCGGGACAGAAGATCCGCATCCGGCTCAAGGCCTACGACCACGAGGTCATCGACTCTTCGGCGAAGAAGATCGTCGAGACGGTGACCCGCACTGGTGCGTCGGTTGCAGGCCCGGTGCCGCTGCCCACTGAGAAGAACGTGTACTGCGTCATCAAGTCGCCGCACAAGTACAAGGACTCGCGCGAGCACTTCGAGATGCGCACGCACAAGCGCCTGATCGACATCCTCGACCCGACGCCCAAGACCGTTGACTCGTTGATGCGCCTGGACCTTCCGGCCGGCGTCGACATCGAGATCAAGCTCTGAGAGGCGCGGAAGAGATGGCTAAGCAGATCAAGGGCATCCTGGGCGAGAAGCTCGGCATGACCCAGGTCTGGGACGAGAACAACCGTGTCGTCCCGGTGACTGTGGTCAAGGCCGGTCCGAACGTTGTGACCCAGGTCCGTACGAATGACGTCGACGGCTACGAGTCGGTCCAGATCGCCTTCGGCGAGATTGACCCGCGCAAGGTGAACAAGCCCCTCAAGGGCCACTTCGCCAAGGCCGACGTGACCCCCCGCCGCCACCTGGTGGAGCTCCGCACCTCCGACGCCGGCGAGTACACGCTCGGCCAGGAGATCACTGCCGAGGTGTTCGAGTCCGGCGTCAAGGTTGACGTCACGGGCAAGAGCAAGGGCAAGGGCTTCGCCGGTGTCATGAAGCGTCACAACTTCAAGGGCCTCGGCGCCGGTCACGGCACCCAGCGCAAGCACCGCTCGCCCGGTTCCATCGGTGGCTGCGCCACCCCTGGGCGTGTCTTCAAGGGCATGCGCATGGCGGGCCGCATGGGTAACGAGCGGGTCACCACCCAGAACCTGACCATCCACGCGGTTGACGCGGAGAAGGGCCTGCTGCTCATCAAGGGCGCGGTTCCTGGTCCGAACGGCGGCCTCGTCCTCGTCCGCACTGCGGCCAAGGGGGTCTGAGGACTATGAGCACCATTGACATTCTGTCGCCCTCCGGCGACAAGTCCGGGACCGTCGAGCTCCCGGCCGAGATCTTCGACGCCAAGGTCAGCATCCCGCTGCTCCACCAGGTCGTCGTCGCGCAGCTGGCCGCCGCCCGTCAGGGCACGCACAAGGTCAAGCGTCGTGGCGAGGTCCGTGGTGGTGGCAAGAAGCCTTACCGCCAGAAGGGCACCGGCCGCGCGCGCCAGGGTTCGACCCGTGCGCCGCAGTTCGCCGGCGGTGGCGTCGTCCACGGCCCCACGCCGCGCGACTACTCGCAGCGGACCCCCAAGAAGATGAAGGCCGCCGCCCTGCGCGGTGCCCTCTCCGACCGGGCCCGCAACAGCCGTATCCACGTCGTCACCGGCGTGGTCGACGGTGGCGTCTCCACGAAGGCCGCGAAGACCCTGCTGGGCAAGATCAGCGAGCGCAAGCACGTGCTCCTGGTTGTCGAGCGGGCCGACGAGGCCGCGTGGCTCTCCGCCCGCAACCTGCCCCAGGTGCACCTCCTGGAGCCGGGCCAGCTGAACACGTACGACGTGCTCGTCTCCGACGACGTGGTCTTCACCCAGGCCGCCTTCGAGTCCTTCGTGTCTGGCCCCAAGGCCGCTGAGACCGAAGGGAGCGACGCCTGATGTCCGAGGCGACCGTAACCAGCAAGACCTACTCGGACCCGCGTGACGTTCTCGTCAAGCCGGTTGTCTCCGAGAAGAGCTACGCCCTGCTCGACGAGAACAAGTACACGTTCATCGTCGCGCCCGGCTCCAACAAGACCCAGATCAAGCAGGCCGTCGAGGCGGTCTTCTCGGTCAAGGTCACCGGGGTCAACACGATCAACCGTCAGGGTAAGCGCAAGCGCACCAAGACCGGTTTCGGCAAGCGCGCCAACACCAAGCGCGCCATCGTGACCCTCGCTGAGGGCGACCGAATCGACATCTTCGGCGGCCCGACCTCCTGACGGAGGTCGAGTCGTCCGGAATCGGACGAGGACTGAGAAATGGGTATCCGCAAGTACAAGCCGACGACCCCGGGCCGTCGTGGCTCCAGCGTCGCCGACTTTGTCGAGATCACGCGGTCCACGCCGGAGAAGTCGCTGGTCCGCCCCCTGCACAGCAAGGGCGGCCGTAACAACACCGGTCGTGTGACCGTCCGTCACCAGGGCGGTGGCCACAAGCGCGCCTACCGCGTGATCGACTTCCGTCGTCACGACAAGGACGGCGTGCCGGCCAAGGTCGCTCACATCGAGTACGACCCGAACCGCACCGCGCGCATCGCGCTTCTGCACTACGCAGACGGCGAGAAGCGCTACATCATCGCACCGCGTGGCCTGTCGCAGGGTGACCGTGTCGAGAACGGCCCGGCCGCCGACATCAAGCCCGGCAACAACCTGGCGCTGCGCAACATCCCGGTCGGTACGACCATCCACGCCATCGAGCTGCGGCCCGGCGGCGGCGCGAAGTTCGCCCGCTCCGCGGGTGCCTCCGTGCAGCTGCTGGCGAAGGAGGGCCAGATGGCCCACCTGCGCATGCCGTCCGGCGAGATTCGCCTGGTCGACGTCCGCTGCCGCGCCACCATCGGCGAGGTCGGCAACGCCGAGCAGTCGAACATCAACTGGGGCAAGGCCGGCCGTCTGCGCTGGAAGGGCGTCCGCCCGACCGTCCGCGGTGTCGCCATGAACCCGGTCGACCACCCGCACGGTGGTGGTGAGGGCAAGACCTCCGGTGGTCGCCACCCGGTCAGCCCGTGGGGTCAGAAGGAGGGTCGTACTCGTTCTCCCAAGAAGGCGAGCAACAAGTACATCGTCCGCCGCCGCAAGACGAACAAGAAGCGCTAGGAGCGGGTTTAGATGCCGCGCAGTCTCAAGAAGGGGCCCTTCGTCGACGACCACCTCATCAAGAAGGTGGACGTACAGAACGAAGCAGGCACCAAGAACGTCATCAAGACCTGGTCCCGTCGCTCGATGATCATCCCGGCCATGCTCGGCCACACGATCGCGGTGCACAACGGCAAGATCCACGTCCCGGTGTTCGTCACCGAGTCGATGGTCGGCCACAAGCTCGGCGAGTTCTCGCCGACTCGCACCTTCCGCGGCCACGTCAAGGACGACCGGAAGTCGAAGCGCCGCTAACGCGGGGTGACTGACTATGACTTACACCGAAGGGACAACCATGGAAGCCAGGGCCCAGGCGCGGTACATCCGCGTCACGCCCATGAAGGCCCGCCGAGTGGTGGACCTCATCCGTGGCATGGATGCCACGGAGGCTCAGGCGGTCCTGCGTTTCGCCCCGCAGGCCGCGAGCGTGCCGGTCGGCAAGGTGCTGGACAGCGCCATTGCCAACGCCGCGCACAACTACGACCACACCGACGCCTCTTCGCTGGTTATCAGCGAGGCGTACGTGGACGAGGGCCCGACCCTGAAGCGGTTCCGACCGCGTGCTCAGGGCCGTGCCTACCGGATCCGTAAGCGGACCAGCCACATCACCGTGGTCGTCAGCAGCAAGGAAGGAACCCGGTAATGGGCCAGAAGGTTAACCCGCATGGGTTCCGGCTCGGCATCACCACGGACTTCAAGTCCCGTTGGTACGCCGACAAGCTGTACAAGGACTACGTCAAGGAAGACGTCGCCATTCGTCGCATGATGACGAAGGGCATGGAGCGAGCCGGTATCTCGAAGGTTGAGATCGAGCGCACCCGCGACCGCGTCCGCGTTGACATCCACACCGCCCGCCCGGGCATCGTCATCGGTCGCCGTGGCGCCGAGGCCGACCGCATCCGCGGCGAGCTGGAGAAGCTGACCGGCAAGCAGGTCCAGCTGAACATCCTCGAGGTCAAGAACCCCGAGGTGGACGCTCAGCTGGTGGCCCAGGCCGTCGCCGAGCAGCTCTCCTCCCGCGTCTCCTTCCGTCGCGCCATGCGTAAGAGCATGCAGGGCACGATGAAGGCCGGCGCCAAGGGCATCAAGATCCAGTGCGGTGGCCGTCTCGGCGGCGCCGAGATGTCCCGCTCGGAGTTCTACCGCGAGGGCCGCGTGCCCCTGCACACGCTCCGTGCGAACGTCGACTACGGCTTCTTCGAGGCCAAGACGACCTTCGGCCGTATCGGTGTGAAGGTCTGGATCTACAAGGGCGACGTCAAGAACATCGCCGAGGTCCGCGCCGAGAACGCCGCTGCCCGCGCCGGCAACCGTCCGGCCCGAGGCGGCACCGACCGCCCGGCCGGCCGCGGTGGCCGCGGTGGCGAGCGTGGTGGCGGTCGCGGCCGCAAGCCGCAGCAGTCCGCGCCGGCAGCCGAGGCCCCCAAGGCCGAGGCTCCCGCCGCTGCCGCTGCTCCGGCTGCTGAGAGCACCGGAACGGAGGCCTGACCGACATGCTGATCCCCCGTAGGGTCAAGCACCGCAAGCAGCACCACCCCAAGCGCAGCGGTATGTCCAAGGGTGGTACGCAGGTTGCGTTCGGCGAGTACGGCATTCAGGCCCTCACTCCGGCGTACGTGACCAACCGCCAGATCGAGGCGGCTCGTATCGCGATGACCCGCCACATCAAGCGTGGCGGCAAGGTCTGGATCAACATCTACCCGGACCGTCCGCTGACGAAGAAGCCTGCCGAGACCCGCATGGGTTCCGGTAAGGGTTCCCCGGAGTGGTGGATCGCGAACGTCAAGCCCGGTCGGGTGATGTTCGAGCTGTCCTACCCGAACGAGAAGATTGCGCGTGAGGCGCTTACCCGCGCTGCTCACAAGCTTCCGATGAAGTGCCGGATCGTTCGGCGCGAGGCAGGTGAGTCGTGATGTCTACCGGTACCAAGGCGTCCGAGCTGCGCGAACTGGGCAACGAGGAGCTTGTTGCCAAGCTCCGCGAGGCCAAGGAAGAGCTGTTCAACCTCCGCTTCCAGGCGGCAACCGGTCAGCTCGAGAACCACGGTCGGCTGAAGGCCGTCCGGAAGGACATCGCGCGGATCTACACCCTGATGCGTGAGCGCGAGCTGGGCATCGAGACGGTGGAGAGCGCCTGATGAGCGAGAGCAACGTGACTGAGAACAAGATCGACCGCGGATTCCGCAAGACCCGTGAGGGTCTGGTCGTCAGCGACAAGATGGACAAGACCGTCGTCGTCGCCGTCGAGGACCGCGTGAAGCACGCGCTGTACGGCAAGGTCATCCGCCGTACGAACAAGCTCAAGGCGCACGACGAGCAGAACGCTGCCGGCGTCGGCGACCGCGTCCTCATCATGGAGACGCGTCCGCTGTCGGCGACCAAGCGCTGGCGCATCGTCGAGATCCTCGAGAAGGCCAAGTAATTACTTGAAGGGGTAACCCTTCGAGTCAGTTCCGCCAGGCTCGGCCGGGGCTGTCCAGTACAGCCCCGGCCGGGAACCGGCAGACAAACAGGAGATAGACGTGATCCAGCAGGAGTCGCGACTGCGTGTCGCCGACAACACTGGTGCCAAGGAGATCCTTTGCATCCGTGTTCTCGGTGGCTCCGGTCGCCGCTACGCGGGCATCGGTGACGTCATCGTTGCCACCGTCAAGGACGCGATCCCCGGTGGCAACGTGAAGAAGGGTGACGTCGTCAAGGCGGTCATCGTTCGCACCGTCAAGGAGCGCCGCCGCCAGGACGGCTCGTACATCCGCTTCGACGAGAACGCCGCTGTCATTCTGAAGAACGACGGCGACCCTCGCGGCACCCGTATCTTCGGCCCCGTGGGCCGTGAGCTGCGCGAGAAGAAGTTCATGAAGATCATCTCGCTCGCGCCGGAGGTGCTGTAAGCATGAAGATCAAGAAGGGCGACCTGGTTCAGGTCATCACCGGCAAGGACAAGGGCAAGCAGGGCAAGGTCATCGCGGCCTTCCCCCGTGAGGACCGCGTCCTGGTCGAGGGTGTCAACCGGGTCAAGAAGCACACCAAGGCCGGTCAGACCGCTCGCGGTTCGCAGACCGGTGGCATCGTCACGACCGAGGCCCCTGTCCACGTGAGCAACGTTCAGCTCGTCGTGGAGAAGGACGGCAACAAGGTCGTCACGCGCGTCGGTTACCGCTTCGACGACGAGGGCAACAAGATCCGCGTTGCCAAGCGGACGGGTGAGGACATCTGATGGCTACCACCACCACTCCGCGTCTGAAGACGAAGTACCGCGAGGAGATCGCGGGCAAGCTGCGTGAGGAGTTCTCGTTCGAGAACGTCATGCAGATCCCCGGCCTCGTCAAGATCGTGGTCAACATGGGTGTGGGCGACGCCGCCCGCGACTCCAAGCTGATCGACGGCGCGATTCGCGACCTCACCACGATCACCGGCCAGAAGCCGGCCGTCACCAAGGCCCGTAAGTCCATCGCGCAGTTCAAGCTGCGCGAGGGCCAGCCGATCGGCTGCCACGTCACGCTTCGTGGCGACCGCATGTGGGAGTTCCTGGACCGCACCCTGTCGCTCGCGCTTCCGCGCATCCGCGACTTCCGTGGTCTGTCCCCCAAGCAGTTCGACGGCCGTGGCAACTACACCTTCGGTCTCACGGAGCAGGTCATGTTCCACGAGATCGACCAGGACAAGATCGACCGCGTCCGGGGTATGGACATCACCGTGGTCACCACGGCGACCAACGACGCTGAGGGCCGCGCGCTCCTTCGTCACCTCGGCTTCCCCTTCAAGGAGGCGTAAGCGAGATGGCGAAGAAGGCTCTAGTTGCCAAGGCTGCTCGTAAGCCCAAGTTCGGTGTGCGTGCGTACACCCGCTGCCAGCGCTGCGGTCGTCCCCACTCCGTGTACCGCAAGTTCGGCCTGTGCCGCGTGTGCCTTCGTGAGATGGCTCACCGTGGCGAGCTGCCGGGCGTGACCAAGAGCTCCTGGTAATTCCCTACTTGGGAATTACCGGAGGCTCTCGGTAAGTATCTGGTCGGCGGGAGCCCTCCTTCACATGCCGTAGGCTTGTGGGGTTGGGCGCCCGCCGCCCTGACCGACTTACTACGCCGTAGGTCCCCGCACCGCACCCGTCCCGCCACTGAGTGGGGAGAGGGATGGCGCATACAGGAAACCCCGGCGAGAGAGGCCGAAGGCCAATTCATGACCATGACTGATCCCATCGCAGACATGCTCACGCGTCTGCGTAACGCGAACTCGGCATACCACGACTCCGTCGTGATGCCGCACAGCAAGATCAAGTCGCACATCGCGGAGATCCTCCAGCAGGAGGGCTTCATCACCGGCTGGAAGGTCGAGGACGCCGAGGTCGGCAAGAACCTCGTCCTGGAGCTGAAGTTCGGCCCGAACCGCGAGCGTTCGATCGCCGGCATCAAGCGCATCTCCAAGCCGGGTCTGCGCGTGTACGCGAAGTCCACCAACCTGCCGAAGGTTCTCGGCGGCCTGGGCGTGGCGATCATCTCCACGTCCCACGGTCTCCTGACCGGCCAGCAGGCGCAGAAGAAGGGCGTGGGTGGGGAAGTCCTCGCCTACGTCTGGTAGTCGGGAACGGAGGAATAGCTAATGTCGCGAATCGGCAAGCTCCCCATCCAGGTTCCCGCCGGTGTGGACGTCACCATCGATGGCCGCACGGTCGCGGTGAAGGGCCCCAAGGGTTCCCTCTCGCACACCGTCGCCGCGCCGATCGAGATTGTTAAGGGCGAGGACGGCGTTCTCAACGTCACCCGTCCCAACGACGAGCGTCAGAACAAGGCCCTCCACGGCCTGTCCCGCACGCTGGTGGCGAACATGATCACCGGCGTGACCCAGGGGTACGTCAAGGCGCTCGAGATCAGCGGTGTCGGTTACCGCGTCGCCGCGAAGGGCTCCAACCTGGAGTTCCAGCTCGGCTACAGCCACTCGATCCTGGTGGAGGCGCCCGAGGGCATCTCCTTCAAGGTCGAGTCGCCGACCAAGTTCTCGGTCGAGGGCATCGACAAGCAGAAGGTCGGCGAGGTCGCCGCGAACATCCGCAAGCTGCGGAAGCCCGACCCGTACAAGGCCAAGGGTGTCAAGTACGCCGGCGAGGTCATCCGCCGCAAGGTCGGAAAGGCGGGTAAGTAAGCCATGGCATACGGTGTGAAGATTGCCAAGGGTGACGCGTACAAGCGCGCCGCCATCAAGCGCCGCCACATCCGCGTCCGCAAGCACGTCTCCGGCACGCCGGAGCGTCCGCGCCTGGTCGTGACGCGCTCCAACCGCAACATCGTTGCGCAGGTCATCGACGACATCGCGGGCCACACGCTCGCGTCGGCGTCGACCCTGGACACCTCGATTCGTGGTGGCGAGGGCGACAAGAGCGCCCAGGCCAAGCAGGTCGGCGCGCTTGTCGCCGAGCGTGCGAAGGCTGCCGGCGTCGAGACCGTCGTGTTCGACCGTGGTGGCAACAGGTACGCCGGGCGCATTGCCGCTCTGGCTGACGCCGCCCGCGAAGCCGGGCTGAAGTTCTGAGCCCCGGTTCCGGGACTAACGGACGTAACAGAGAGAGGTAAATCCAATGGCTGGACCCCAGCGCCGCGGAAGCGGTGCCGGTGGCGGCGAGCGGCGGGACCGGAAGGGTCGCGACGGTGGCGCTGCCGCCGAGAAGACCGCTTATGTTGAGCGCGTTGTCGCGATCAACCGCGTTGCCAAGGTTGTCAAGGGTGGTCGCCGCTTCAGCTTCACCGCGCTGGTCGTGGTGGGCGACGGTGACGGCACCGTAGGTGTCGGATACGGCAAGGCCAAGGAAGTTCCCGCGGCCATCGCCAAGGGCGTTGAAGAGGCCAAGAAGAACTTCTTCAAGGTTCCGCGTATCCAGGGCACCATCCCGCACCCGATCACGGGCGAGAAGGCCGCGGGCGTCGTCCTGCTCAAGCCTGCTTCCCCCGGTACCGGCGTTATCGCCGGTGGCCCGGTGCGCGCCGTGCTCGAGTGCGCCGGCGTTCACGACATCCTGTCGAAGTCGCTCGGCTCGTCCAACGCGATCAACATTGTGCACGCGACCGTGGCGGCCCTCAAGGGCCTGCAGCGTCCCGAGGAGATCGCGGCTCGCCGTGGTCTGCCCCTCGAGGACGTCGCCCCCGCGGCTCTGCTTCGTGCGCGTGCGGGAGCGGGTGCTGCGTAATGGCCCGCCTCAAGATCACGCAGACGAAGTCGTACATCGGAAGCAAGCAGAACCACCGCGACACCCTGCGTTCGCTCGGGCTCAAGCGCCTGAACGACGTGGTTGTCAAGGAGGACCGTCCCGAGTTCCGCGGCATGGTGCACACCGTCCGCCACCTCGTCACGGTTGAGGAGGTCGACTGACATGGCGGAGAACAACCCGCTGAAGGTCCACAACCTCCGGCCCGCCCCGGGCGCCAAGACCGCCAAGACCCGTGTGGGTCGTGGTGAGGCGTCCAAGGGTAAGACCGCTGGTCGTGGCACCAAGGGCACCAAGGCCCGCTACCAGGTTCCGGAGCGCTTCGAGGGTGGGCAGATGCCCCTCCACATGCGTCTCCCGAAGCTCAAGGGCTTCAAGAACCCGTTCCGCACCGAGTACCAGGTCGTGAACCTGGACAAGCTCGGCGCCCTCTACCCGGAGGGTGGCGAGGTCACCGTTGCCGACCTGGTCGCCAAGGGTGCGGTGCGCAAGAACAGCCTCGTCAAGGTCCTGGGCCAGGGCGAGATCTCCGTGGCGCTGCAGGTGACGGTTGACGCCGTCTCCGGCTCCGCCAAGGAGAAGATTGCCGCTGCCGGCGGCACCGTCACCGAGCTCGTCTGAGACGAGTTCAGTGGCTGAAAGCTGAAAATCGACCGGGGATGCCTCTCAAATGGGGCATCCCCGGTTGGTCGTTCCTAGGGGGGCACTTCCGCCGGTAAGGTGGCGTGCACTGTTGCTGTAAACAAAGGGGGCTGTGCCCCCAAACCGCGTGGTCTGTGCATCTGGACCAAGCGGAATGCCTGATACGTATTCGTCGATCCTCAATACCGTCACCTCTGACGCAGTAGCGCGGGGGTCGCAGGAGGCACCGTGCTCACCGCGTTCGCCCGGGCGTTCAAGACGCCCGACCTGCGCAAGAAGCTGCTCTTCACGCTCGCCATCATCGTGCTGTACCGGCTGGGATCACACATCCCGGTCCCTGGCGTCGATTACCAGAACGTACAGACGTGTGTGGACCAGGCTTCGAAGGGCAACAACAGCCTGTTCGGCCTGGTCAACATGTTCAGTGGCGGAGCGCTGCTGCAGATCACGATCTTCGCGCTCGGCATCATGCCGTACATCACGGCGAGCATCATCCTGCAGCTGCTGACCGTGGTCATTCCGCGGCTGGAGGCCCTCAAGAAGGAGGGCTCTGCCGGTACCGCGAAGATCACGCAGTACACGCGCTATCTGACGGTCGCCCTCGCCGTGCTGCAGGGCACCGGCCTGGTCGCCACCGCCCGCTCCGGAGCGCTCTTCGGCAACTGCTCCGTCGGCGACCAGATCGTTCCCGACCGCTCGATCTTCACCACCATCGTCATGGTCGTCACCATGACCGCGGGTACCGCCGCCGTCATGTGGCTCGGTGAGCTGATCACCGACCGCGGCATCGGCAACGGCATGTCGATCCTGATGTTCATCTCGATCGCCGCCGGTTTCCCGGGTGCCCTGTGGGCCATCAAGGCGAGCGGAAAGCTCGCCAAGGGCTGGATCGAGTTCGGGACCGTCATCCTGATCGGCTTCGTGATGGTCGCCCTGGTCGTCTTCGTCGAACAGGCCCAGCGCCGTATCCCGGTTCAGTACGCGAAGCGCATGATCGGGCGGCGTTCGTACGGAGGGACGTCCACGTACATCCCGCTGAAGGTGAACCAGGCGGGTGTGATTCCCGTCATCTTCGCGTCGTCGCTGCTCTACATTCCGGCGCTGGTCGCGCAGTTCTCCAACTCCCAAGCGGGCTGGAAGACATGGATTGAACAGCACTTCGTCAAGGGTGACCACCCGTACTACATCGCGACGTACTTCCTGTTGATCGTGTTCTTCGCCTTCTTCTATGTGGCGATCTCGTTCAACCCCGAGGAAGTCGCGGACAACATGAAGAAGTATGGTGGCTTCATCCCGGGTATCCGGGCAGGTCGACCTACTGCCGAGTACCTGAGCTACGTGCTCAACAGGATCACTTGGCCGGGCTCGCTGTACCTGGGTCTGATTGCTCTTGTCCCGACGATGGCGTTGGCAGGCTTCGGAGGCGCGAACCAGAACTTCCCGTTCGGCGGGACGAGCATCCTCATCATCGTGGGTGTGGGTCTGGAGACCGTGAAGCAGATCGAGAGCCAGCTCCAGCAGCGCAATTACGAAGGGTTCCTCCGCTGATGCGAATCGTCCTCGTCGGGCCGCCCGGTGCCGGCAAGGGAACGCAGGCTGCGTACCTTGCCAAGAACCTGTCGATCCCGCACATCTCCACGGGCGACCTCTTCCGCGCCAACATCAGCCAGGGCACGGAGCTCGGTCTCCAGGCCAAGGCCTACATGGACGCGGGAGATCTGGTGCCCGACGAGGTCACCATCGGCATGGCCAAGGACCGGATGGAACAGCCGGACGCCACGAACGGCTTTCTGCTGGACGGCTTCCCGCGCAATGTCTCGCAGGCCGAGGCGCTCGACGCGATGCTGAAGTCCGAGGGCATGACGCTGGACGCGGTGCTCGACCTGGAGGTCCCCGAGGACGAGGTCGTGAAGCGGATCGCGGGTCGCCGCATCTGCCGCAACGACTCCAGCCATGTCTTCCATGTCACCTACTCCCCGTCGAAGCACGAGGGTGTCTGCGACATCTGCGGCGGTGACCTCTACCAGCGCGACGACGACTCCGAGGAGACCGTGCGCCGTCGCCTCGAGGTCTACCACACGCAGACCGAGCCGATCATCGACTACTACCGGGCGCAGAACCTGGTGGTCACGATCTCCGCGCTCGGCAAGGTCACGGACGTGACGCAGCGGGCGATGGACGCGCTGAAGAAGTCCGCGAAGAGCTGAGCAGTACCCCGTAGTAACTCCTGGTACGGCCGCGGTGTCCGACGGACGCCGCGGCCGTACTGTTGAGCAGAGACACGTCAGAGGTGGAAGGCAAGGCCATGGTGCAGATCAAGACCCCGGAGCAGATCGCCAAGATGCGCGAGGCGGGGCTGGTCGTCGCCGCGATCCACGCGGCGACACGCGAAGCGGCCGTGCCGGGCGCCACCACGAAGGATCTGGACGAGGTCGCCCGCAAGGTGATCGCCGACCATGGCGCCAAGTCGAACTTCCTCGGGTACGGCGGCTTCCCCGCGACCATCTGCACCTCGGTCAACGAGGTGGTCGTGCACGGCATCCCGGACGAGAAGACCGTCCTCAAGGACGGCGACATCATCTCGGTCGACGCCGGCGCGATCATCGACGGCTGGCACGGCGACGCGGCCTACACCGTCTTCGTCGGCAGCGGTCACGCTCCGGAGCTGATCGAACTCTCCCGGGTCACCGAGGAGTCGATGTGGGCGGGCATCGCGGCGATGAAGAGCGGCAACCGGCTGGTGGACGTCTCCCGTGCGATCGAGACGTACATCCGCCGTCAGCCGAAGCCGGGCGGCGGACGGTACGGGATCATCGAGGAGTACGGCGGCCACGGCATCGGCACCGAGATGCACATGGACCCCCACCTGCTGAACTACGTCTCGCGCAAGCGCGGCAAGGGCCCGAAGCTGGTCCCCGGCTTCTGCCTGGCCATCGAGCCGATGGTCTCGCTGGGCACCCCGCACACCGAGGTGCTCCAGGACGACTGGACTGTCATCACGACGGACGGCACGTGGTCCTCGCACTGGGAGCACTCGGTGGCTCTGACGGAGGAGGGCCCGCTGGTGCTGACGGCGCCGGACGGCGGCAGGGCGAAGCTGGCGGAGCTGGGCATCACGACGGCGCCGGACCCGCTGGCTTAACGATCTCCGGGGGTGGGCAGACTTGCCGGATTCGTCATTTCGGATGGCCTGACGTAGACTGATGCGTCGGCTCTCGTGTACTCGTGTGTCTGCATGCGGTGAGCGTGAGTCGATCAAGGTAGCCGATTCGAAGGGCGAAGCGTGGCCAAGAAGCAAGGTGCCATCGAAATTGAGGGCACCGTGATCGAGTCCCTCCCGAACGCCATGTTCAAGGTGGAGCTCCAGAACGGTCACAAGGTCCTCGCGCACATCTCCGGCAAGATGCGGATGCACTACATCCGTATTCTCCCGGACGACCGGGTCGTCGTGGAGCTGTCTCCGTACGACCTGACGCGTGGGCGGATCGTCTACCGATACAAGTAGATCTTGCCCGCACCCCGCTCCGGCGTGGGTGGTGGCACTGACCCGGAGAACCTCACATCCCATGAAGGTCAAGCCGAGCGTCAAGAAGATCTGCGACAAGTGCAAGGTGATCCGCCGTCACGGTCGGGTCATGGTCATCTGCGACAACCTGCGCCACAAGCAGCGCCAGGGCTGAAGCACGACCTGCACCTCGCAGTTCTTCGCGCGACGCACGTAATACGTACATACGCAGAGCCCGTCCAAGCCACGGCTGACGACACCTCCGGCGGGGGCCGGGGACCCGGGCCGTACCACCTCTCTTGCGCGAGAGGTCGGCGGTCGGGAGCGGTTCTGCGGAAGACCCCCGAAAACAACTGGAGCCATTGAATGGCACGCGTTTCAGGTGTTGACATCCCGCGCGACAAGCGTGTGGAGGTTGCCCTCACCTACGTCTTCGGCATCGGGCGCACCCGGTCCAAGGAGATCCTCGCCACCACCGGCGTGAACCCGAACACCCGCGTTCGTGACCTGGCCGAAGAGGACCTCGTCAAGATCCGCGAGTACGTCGACGCCAACCTCCGCACCGAGGGTGACCTCCGGCGTGAGGTTCAGGCCGACATCCGCCGCAAGGTCGAGATCGGCTGCTACCAGGGTCTGCGGCACCGCCGCGGCCTGCCGGTCCACGGTCAGCGCACCAGCACGAACGCTCGTACCCGCAAGGGCCCGCGTCGCGCCATCGCCGGCAAGAAGAAGCCGGGCAAGAAGTAGTCCTCAGCGGACGCTCATCAGCGGTCTTCGCTGTAGGACCGACCACCTCCCTGTAGGAGATATAGATGCCCCCCAAGGGTCGTCAGGGCGCTGCCAAGAAGGTGCGCCGCAAGGAAAAGAAGAACGTCGCTCACGGGCACGCCCACATCAAGAGCACGTTCAACAACACGATCGTCTCGATCACGGACCCCTCGGGCAACGTGATCTCCTGGGCCTCCGCCGGCCACGTCGGCTTCAAGGGCTCGCGCAAGTCCACCCCCTTCGCCGCGCAGATGGCCGCCGAGTCGGCCGCCCGCCGCGCGCAGGAGCACGGCATGCGCAAGGTTGACGTCTTCGTCAAGGGGCCCGGCTCCGGCCGTGAGACCGCGATCCGCTCCCTCCAGGCCACCGGCCTCGAGGTCGGCTCGATCCAGGACGTCACCCCCACCCCGCACAACGGCTGCCGCCCCCCGAAGCGTCGCCGCGTCTGACCCCGTAGGGGCCTGACTTCGGGCGGTATGGCGCTTCGGTGCCGTACCGCCCGTACCCTTGTTCCGTTGGCATCAAATAGTGGGTGCCAAGACTGGAGGCATTTCTCATGCTTATCGCTCAGCGTCCTTCGCTGACCGAAGAGGTCGTCGACGAGTACCGCTCACGGTTCGTGATCGAGCCGCTGGAGCCGGGCTTCGGCTACACCCTCGGTAACTCGCTCCGCCGTACGCTCCTCTCCTCGATCCCCGGCGCTGCTGTCACCAGCATCCGGATCGACGGTGTCCTGCACGAGTTCACCACCGTGCCGGGCGTCAAGGAGGACGTCACCGACCTCATCCTCAACATCAAGCAGCTGGTCGTCTCCTCGGAGCACGACGAGCCGGTCGTGATGTACCTGCGCAAGCAGGGTCCCGGCCTCGTCACCGCTGCTGACATCGCCCCGCCGGCCGGTGTCGAGGTCCACAACCCGGACCTCGTGCTGGCGACGCTGAACGGCAAGGGCAAGCTGGAGATGGAGCTGACCGTCGAGCGCGGTCGCGGCTATGTCTCCGCCGTGCAGAACAAGCAGGTGGGCCAGGAGATCGGCCGTATCCCGGTCGACTCCATCTACTCGCCGGTGCTCAAGGTCACGTACAAGGTCGAGGCGACCCGTGTCGAGCAGCGCACCGACTTCGACAAGCTGATCGTCGATGTCGAGACCAAGCAGGCCATGCGTCCGCGTGACGCCATGGCGTCGGCCGGTAAGACCCTGGTCGAGCTGTTCGGTCTGGCGCGCGAGCTCAACATCGACGCCGAGGGCATCGACATGGGTCCGTCCCCGACGGACGCCGCGCTCGCTGCCGACCTGGCGCTGCCGATCGAGGAGCTCGAGCTCACCGTTCGTTCGTACAACTGCCTCAAGCGCGAGGGCATCCACTCCGTGGGTGAGCTCGTCGCCCGCTCCGAGGCCGACCTGCTCGACATCCGCAACTTCGGTGCGAAGTCGATCGACGAGGTCAAGGCGAAGCTGGCCGGCATGGGCCTGGCCCTCAAGGACAGCCCGCCCGGATTCGACCCGACCGCCGCCGCCGACGCCTTCGGTGCCGACGACGACGCGGACGCGGGCTTCGTGGAGACCGAGCAGTACTGAGCCTGTGGCTCAGGGAAACTTCCGGCGGGCGGCCGCCCGCCGGTAACTGACACCGGTACCTGATACGGCCGGTGCAGATCACCAAGGAGAAACACCATGCCGCGTCCCACCAAGGGAGCCCGTTTCGGCGGCAGCGCCGCGCACGAGCGTCTGCTTCTCGCGAACCTCGCGAAGTCGCTGTTCGAGCACGGCCGCATCACCACGACCGAGGCCAAGGCCCGCCGCCTGCGTCCGGTCGCCGAGCGCCTGATCACCAAGGCGAAGAAGGGCGACATCCACAACCGTCGTCTGGTGCTGCAGACGATCACGGACAAGGGCATCGTGCACACGCTCTTCACCGAGATCGCTCCTCGCTACGCCGAGCGCCCGGGTGGCTACACCCGCATCACCAAGATCGGCAACCGTCGTGGCGACAACGCCCCGATGGCTGTGATCGAGCTGGTCGAGGGTGAGATCGCCAAGAAGGCGACCGTCGCCGAGGCCGAGGCCGCCACCAAGCGTGCGGTCAAGGAGTCCGAGACCAAGGCCGCCGAGGCCGAGGTCGTCGAGGACGCCACGCCGGCCGACGAGGCCAAGGACGCCTGAGCGTTCTGACCTGGCTGTGCGAGCGGGCCCGTTCCCTCCGGGGAGCGGGCCCGTTCCGCTTTGAGAGGATCTGATACGTGAGTGACGAGGTGGAGCCCGGACACGTCCGGGTGCGGCTGGACCTGTCGTACGACGGCAGGGACTTCTCCGGCTGGGCCAAGCAGGCCCGTGGGCAGCGGACCGTCCAGGGGGACATCGAGGACGCGCTGCGTACGGTGACGCGGTCCTCGCAGACGTACGAGCTGACCGTCGCCGGGCGGACGGACGCCGGCGTGCACGCCCGCGGGCAGGTCGCGCATGTGGATCTGCCGGCGGAGGTGTGGGCCGAGCACCAGGAGAAGCTGTTGAAGCGGCTGGCCGGGAGGCTCGCGCGCGATGTGCGGATCTGGCGCGTCGATCAGGCTCCGGCCGGATTCAACGCGCGCTTCTCGGCGATCTGGCGGCGGTACGCCTACCGCGTGACCGACAACCCGGGTGGTGTCGATCCGCTGTTGCGCGGTCATGTGCTGTGGCACGACTGGCCGTTGGACGTCGACGCCATGAACGCCGCGGCCGAAAAGCTGGTCGGCGAACACGACTTCGCGGCGTACTGCAAGAGGCGCGAGGGCGCCACGACCATCCGTACGCTGCAGCAGCTCTCGTGGGAGCGGGATGCGGCAGGGGTCATCACGGCGACCGTGAAGGCCGATGCCTTCTGTCACAACATGGTGCGCTCGCTGGTCGGCGCGCTGCTGTTCGTGGGGGACGGGCACCGGCCGGTCGATTGGCCGGGGAAGGTACTGGCCGCGGGCGTGCGGGACTCGGCCGTCCATGTGGTGCGGCCGCACGGGCTCACGCTGGAGGAAGTCGGCTACCCCGCGGACGAGTTGCTGGCCGCCCGGAACCGGGAGGCCCGCAACAAGCGTTCGCTGCCCGGGTCAGGCGGCGGGCTGGGCGGCTGCTGCTGAGGCCTGGGCCTCGCCGCGCCTGCGGATCTGACGGAACGTGAATTCCCCCAGGTCGTCGCCGATCTGGAAGGCCTTGGCGTCCCCCTTGGTGACGGATTTCGCCTTGGTGTAGCCGGTGAACGTGATGTAGGCGTACCGGCCGTACGAGTTGTACGTGGAGCGGCAGACCGGGCCGCCCTGGCAGAAGGCGGGGACGCCGTCGCCGGACAGCGGCAGGATGTTGCCCGACGCCTGCTGTACGGCCTTCTTGGCCTTGGCCTCGTTCTCGAAGGTGGCCACGCCGACGGTGACCGCGATACCGCCCGCGCTGTAGGTGACGCGGAAGACCTGTTCGCAGCCGTTGTTTTCGAGGGCCGCGCCGAGGGCGCCCTTGGTGACGGACTTGCAGTCACCGGTACGGGCCGTGGCGCCCTTGTCGTAGACGCGCTCGCCCATCGTCAGCTTCCTGCCCGGGAAGAGGGACTCCGCGCTGAGCGGCGCCGTGTCCTTCTTCCGGTCGGAGATGAAGTCCTTGGGGTCCGGCGGGGGCAGCGGCGCGACCGACGAGAAGGACGGCTCGGGCTGGGTGGTGTCGCTGGGCAGCTCGGGGGCCGCGGGCAGTTGGCTCGCGTTCTTGTCCGAAGACTGGTTGCTGTCATCGCTGTTGGAAGAGACGATCGCGCTCGCCACGATGCCCGCGACCGCGGCGGTGGCGAGTGCGCCGCCGCCGATCAGCAGCCAGCGCCTGCGGCGGGTACGGGCCGCGGAGGCGTCGGCGAGCGCGGCCCAGTCCGGGGTGTTGTCCGCCGCTGCCGCCCTGGCCCGCAGGCCGAACGGGTCCGGCGTGGCCTGGTCCGCGCCGTACGGGTCAGGTGCGCCGTACGAGTTCTGCCCCCGGTACGGGTCCTGCCCTCCGTACGGATCCTGGTTCTGTCCACCGGACCCCCACTGGGGTCCCCCCTGCCCAAAGCTCATGCCGCGCATCCTAAACCTGTTGGGCGGTGGGGACGTCGGCGGTGAGAATCGGAGCATGGGACATCTCGAGGCGGCGCATCTGGAGTACTACCTACCGGACGGGCGGGTCCTCCTCGGCGACGCCTCGTTCCGAGTGGGCGAAGGCGCGGTGGTCGCCCTGGTCGGGGCGAACGGCGCGGGCAAGACGACACTGCTGCGGCTGATGGCGGGTGAGCTGCAGCCGCACGGCGGGACGGTGTCGTCGAGCGGCGGGCTCGGCGTGATGCGGCAGTTCGTCGGATCCGTACGGGACGAGCGGACCGTACGCGACCTGCTGGTGTCGGTCGCCCAGCCGCGGATCAGGGAAGCGGCCGCGGCGGTGGATGCCGCGGAACACCTGATCATGACGGTCGACGACGAGGCCGCGCAGATGACGTACGCACAGGCGCTGAGCGACTGGGCGGAGGCGCGGGGGTACGAGGCCGAGACGGTCTGGGACATGTGCACGAGCGCCGCGCTGGGTGTTCCGTACGAGAGCGCGCAGTGGCGGCTGGTGCGCACCCTCAGCGGTGGCGAGCAGAAGCGGCTGGTGCTGGAGGCGCTGCTGCGGGGGCCCGACGAGGTGCTGCTGCTCGACGAGCCGGACAACTATCTGGACGTGCCGGGAAAGCGGTGGCTGGAGGACCGGCTGAAGGAGACCCGTAAGACGGTCCTCTTCGTCTCCCACGACCGGGAGCTGCTGTCGCGGACGGCACAGAAGATCGTGAGCGTGGAGCCGGGGCCCGCGGGGTCGGACGTGTGGGTGCACGGTGGCGGCTTCGGTACGTATCACGAGGCGCGGCGGGAGCGGTTCGCGCGCTTCGAGGAGCTGAAGCGGCGCTGGGACGAGGAGCACGCGCGGCTGCGCGCGCTCGTGCTGCGGCTGCGGCAGCAGGCGGCGATCAGCCCCGACATGGCGTCGCGGTACCGGGCGATGCAGACGCGCTTCAAGAAGTTCGAGGAGGCGGGCCCGCCGGCCGAGCCGCCGCGCGAGCAGGACATCAAGATGCGGCTGCGGGGCGGGCGCACGGGGGTGCGGGCGGTGACCTGCGCCGGTCTTGAGCTCACCGGGCTGATGAAACCGTTCTCGCTGGAGATCTTCTACGGGGAGCGGGTCGCCGTGCTCGGCTCCAACGGGTCCGGGAAGTCGCACTTCCTGCGGCTGCTGGCGGGCGACGCGTCCGTGGCGCACAAAGGCGAGTGGAAGCTGGGGGCGCGGGTGGTACCCGGCCACTTCGCGCAGACGCACGCCCACCCGGAACTGCTCGGGCGGACGCTGGTCGACATCCTGTGGACCGAGCACGCGAAGGACCGGGGCGGGGCGATGTCGGTCCTGCGGCGCTACGAACTGGAGCGGCAGGGGGACCAGCGCTTCGAGAAGCTGTCGGGCGGACAGCAGGCGCGGTTCCAGATCCTGCTCCTGGAGCTGGCGGGCACGACGGCGCTGCTGCTGGACGAGCCGACGGACAACCTGGACCTGGAGTCGGCGGAGGCGCTGCAGGAGGGGCTGGAGGCGTACGAGGGGACGGTGCTGGCGGTGACGCACGACAGGTGGTTCGCGAAGACGTTCGACCGGTATCTGGTGTTCGGGGCGGACGGGGTTGTGCGGGAGGCGGGGGAGCCGGTGTGGGACGAGGCGAGGGTGGCGCGGGCGCGGTGAGGTGTGGGCGGGGGCGCCTGCGGCGGGCCTTCCCCCACCCCGCCCCTTCCCGAAACCGGGGCTCCGCCCCGGACGCCGGGGGTGCGGCAGCTTCGCGCCGCTGGGTGTGAGTGGGGCTGCGCTCGCGCCGGGCCGGGGGCGCGTGCGGGCTTCGCGCCGCAGGGCCCGGGCGGGGGCTGTGCCCCTCGGCCGGGTGGGTCGCAGGGGCTCCGTTGTCTGGAGCGCTTCGCGCCGCCGTGGCGGTCGGGACCCGCGCCCGGCCACCGGAAGGCGGCCCCTGGGCGGGGCACCTGCGGGCCCCAGCGGCAACCCCGGTCCCGGGGCCGCTACCGGGTGCCACGCAGCCGTACAGGGGCACCCTGAGCCTCGGTGGGGGCGGGAACCGGCCACGGGGGCGCCGCGCATTTTGACCCAGGTGGGGGACCGCGGGTATTCTTCTGGTTCGTTATGCGTATTGGCTTGCTCTATCTCACGTGAGGGGCCCTTACGCCGGTCCACCGGGCCGATGACCAGCGGCAGGCACTCGGGTTGCGTCCCCGTAGCGCCGCCAAGGCTGTCGTGATCGTCCGGGTGGCCTTGTCAGGACCCGTCCCCTCAGCCCTAGCGGGTTTGGGGAGACCCCATCACTGAAGAAGCGAAGGCATACGACCGTGCGTACGTACAGCCCCAAGCCCGGCGATGTGACGCGCCAGTGGCACATCATCGACGCGCAGGACATTGTCCTGGGCCGTCTGGCGACCACCGCCGCCACCCTTCTGCGGGGCAAGCACAAGCCGATCTACGCGCCGCATGTTGACGCTGGTGACTTCGTCATCATCATCAACGCCGAGAAGGTGCACCTCTCCGGCAACAAGCGGACCCAGAAGATGGCGTACCGCCACTCCGGCTACCCGGGTGGTCTGCGTTCCATCCGCTACGACGAGCTGCTCGCCAAGAGCCCCGAGAAGGCCATCGAGAAGGCCATCAAGGGCATGCTCCCCAAGAACACCCTGGGCCGTCAGATGCTCTCGAAGCTGAAGGTCTACGCGGGCGAGAACCACCCGCACGCTGCTCAGCAGCCGGTCCCGTTCGAGATCACCCAGGTCGCGCAGTAGTTCCGGCCACCCCCTAAGACGAAAAGAAATCTGAGGAGAATCGTGGCCGAGACCACTGCAGAGACCCCGCTCGAGGGCGAAGAGACCTTCGCCGAGGTGACGACCTTCGAGTCGGAAGCCCCCGTCGAGGGCGAGTACACCTCCGAGTCCATGGCGTCCCGCTTCGGCGACCCGCAGCCGGCTGCCGGCCTGGGCCGTCGCAAGAACGCCATCGCCCGCGTCCGGATCGTTCCGGGCACCGGCAAGTGGAAGATCAACGGTCGCACCCTTGAGGAGTACTTCCCCAACAAGGTGCACCAGCAGGAAGTCAACGAGCCCTTCAAGGTGCTCGAGCTCGACAACCGCTACGACGTCATCGCCCGCATCTCGGGTGGCGGCGTCTCCGGCCAGGCCGGCGCCCTGCGCCTCGGCGTGGCCCGCGCGCTGAACGAGGCGGACGTGGACAACAACCGCCCGGCGCTCAAGAAGGCCGGCTTCCTCTCCCGCGACGACCGTGCGGTCGAGCGCAAGAAGGCCGGTCTGAAGAAGGCCCGCAAGGCCCCGCAGTACAGCAAGCGCTAAATCGCTCGCTGGCCTGTACGGCTTACGTTCGCCCCGGCGGCACTCCGTGCTGCCGGGGCGTTCGTTTATCAACTACCTCGGGCGTACAACGGGCTATGGCGCTCAGAGGCTTGCATTTTCGGAGCATTTCGGAGGACAGCTGTGGGACGACTCTTCGGCACGGACGGCGTGCGCGGTGTCGCAAATGCGGATCTGACGGCGGAGCTCGCGCTCGGCCTCTCAGTCGCTGCGGCGCATGTGCTCGCCGAAGCGGGGACCTTTGAAGGGCATCGGCCGACCGCCGTGGTCGGCCGTGATCCGCGAGCGTCGGGAGAGTTTCTGGAGGCCGCCGTCGTGGCGGGTCTGGCGAGCGCGGGCGTCGACGTCCTGCGCGTCGGTGTGCTGCCCACCCCCGCCGTGGCGTATCTCACCGGCGCCCTCGGTGCCGACCTCGGCGTGATGCTCTCCGCGAGCCACAACGCCATGCCGGACAACGGCATCAAGTTCTTCGCGCGCGGCGGCCACAAGCTCGCCGACGAGCTCGAGGACAGTATCGAGACGGTCTACGAGCAGCACCGCACCGGCGAGCCCTGGGAGCGGCCCACGGGCGCGGGCGTCGGCCGGGTCACCGACTACGACGAGGGCTTCGACAAGTACGTCGCCCATCTGATCGCCGTGCTGCCGAACCGCCTCGACGGCCTCAAGGTCGTCCTCGACGAGGCGCACGGCGCGGCCGCCCGCGTCTCGCCCGAAGCCTTCGCCCGGGCCGGGGCCGAAGTCATCACGATCGGCGCCGACCCCGACGGACTCAACATCAACGACGGCTGCGGGTCCACGCACCTCGGCCTGCTGAAGGCCGCCGTCGTCGAGCACGGCGCCGACTTCGGCATCGCGCACGACGGTGACGCGGACCGCTGCCTGGCCGTCGACGGCTCGGGTGAGGAAGTCGACGGGGACCAGATTCTGGCCGTGCTCGCCCTGGCGATGCGCGAGGCCGGAACGCTACGCAAGGACACCGTCGTCGCCACCGTCATGTCCAACCTCGGCTTCAAGCTGGCGATGGAGCGCGAGGGCCTCCAGCTGGTGCAGACGGCGGTCGGCGACCGGTACGTACTGGAGTCGATGAAGGCCGAGGGCTACGCCCTGGGCGGCGAGCAGTCCGGGCACGTCATCGTCCTCGACCACGCGACGACCGGCGACGGCACGCTCACCGGCCTGATGCTGGGGGCCAGGGTCGCCGCGACCGGCCGTTCGCTGGCCGAGCTGGCCGCGGTCATGAACCGGCTGCCGCAGGTGCTCATCAACGTCCCGGACGTCGACAAGTCCCGGGTGACGACGTCCGCCGAGCTGTCAGGCGCCGTAGCCGATGCGGAGCGCGAGCTGGGCGCCACCGGTCGCGTACTGCTGCGTCCTTCGGGCACCGAGCCGCTCGTACGGGTCATGGTCGAAGCCGCCGACATCGAGCAGGCCCGCTCGGTGGCGGAGCGGCTCGCGGACGCGGTCAAGTCCGCGCTCGGCTGACCGTCCCGGATCCCCACGCCGATATCCGGAGGGGTCTGACGTCAGACCCCTCCGGACCTCGCCGCCGCACGCTCCCGCTGCCTGTCCCACACGACCTTCTGCACCAGCAGCGTCAGCGTGCCCGCCAGCACGATGCCCAGCAGGTTCAGCAGCAGTTGCTCCGTCGAGCCCCACGCCTGCTTGTACTCCTGATAGCTGAAGGCCACCGCCGCGTTCGCCGCGGCCGGGACCGTCGTGACCGAGATCGCGACGCCCACCAGCGCCCCCGACTTCGCCGAGGTCAGCGAGAGCATTCCCGCCGCGCCCGCGAGCACCGCGACCACGAACGAGAACGCGTCCGGGCGATAGATGAAATTGGTGTTGGGGCGTTCGGCGTCCAGCTTCACCACCTCGAACAGGCCCACCGCGTCCATGAAGTAGCTGAAGGTCACTGTCAGCAGCATGGCAACGGCGAAGCCCACGATCAGCGCCTGGAACGAGCGCCACGCCAGGCGCGGGGCGCGCTGGACCAGGGCCGTGCAGATGCCCGCCAGCGGGCCGAACTCGGGCCCCACCGCCATCGCGCCCACGATAAGGATCGCGTTGTCGAGCACCACACCGCACGCCGCGATCATCGTCGCCAGCGTCAGGAAGGCGATGTAGGTGACCGAAAGCGTCGACTCCTCGTGGGTGGCGTCGGTCAGGTGCTCCCAGAGCACCGCGTCCGCGCCCTCGCCCGGCGCCTCGGCCTCCGCCTTGTCGGCGCGGCTGGAGAGCGAAAGGTCGATGTTCTCGACGGCGATCGACCCGGTCTTGTCGATGCCCAGCGCGCGCAGGCTGCCGATGAGTTCGTCGCCCGCCTCGCGCGCCACGTCGCACAGGACCAGGTCGCCCCGGGGATTGCGGGCGACGCCCGGGACAACGGCCAGGTGGGCGGTGCCAACCGTCCTCTCCACCGTCCGTACGACGTCGTCGGTACGGTCGGCAGGAACGATCAGGCGCAGATGCAGCATGCTCAGAGTTTACGGAGGGACAGGCGCTGGACCTTGTGGTCGGGTCCCTTGCGGAGCACGAGCGTGGCCCGGCCGCGCGTGGGCGCCACATTCTCCAGCAGATTGGGCCTGTTGATGGTGCGCCACATCGTGCGGGCGTAGTCCAGGGCCTCCTCCTCGGAGACCTGGGTGTACTTCCTGAAGTACGAGAAGGGGTTCTGGAAGGCCGTCTCGCGCAGCTTGCGGAAGCGGTTGAGGTACCAGGTCTCGATGTCCTCGGGCCGCGCGTCCACGTACACACTGAAGTCGAAGTAGTCGGCGAGGCCGACGCGGGTGCGGCCGTCCTTGCCGGGCAGGGCAGGCTGGAGGACGTTGAGACCCTCGACGATCAGGATGTCGGGGCGGCGGACCGTGAGGCGCTCGTCCGGAACGATGTCGTAGATCAGGTGGGAGTAGACCGGGGCGGTGACTTCGTCCTTGCCCGCCTTGATGTCGGCGACGAAACGGGTCAGTGCACGGCGGTCGTACGACTCGGGGAAGCCCTTGCGCGACATCAGGCCGCGGGACTCCAGCTCCTTCATCGGCAGCAGAAAGCCGTCGGTGGTGACCAGCTCGACCCGCGGGTGCTCCGGCCAGCGGGCCAGCATCGCCTGGAGGACACGGGCGACGGTGGACTTGCCGACCGCGACGGACCCGGCGACGCCTATGACGAAGGGGGTGCCGCGCTGCTCGCCGTGGCCGTTTCCGGCGTCGCCCAGGAAGGTGTTGAGCGCTCCCCGCAGACCGGCCGTGGCCTGTACGTACAGATTCAGCAGCCGGGACAGCGGCAGGTAGACGTCTCGTACCTCGTCCAGGTCGATGACATCGCCCAGACCGCGCAGCCGCTCGACCTCATCGGCGGTGAGGGGGAGCGGGGTTTTGTCGCGCAGGGCGCTCCACTCCGCGCGGGTGAGGTCGACATACGGCGTCGACGCAGGCTCGGCCCGGCGGTGGGCGCTTCGTGGCGGCGAAGAGATCACACAGTCATTGTCGGGTGTGCCGGGCCTGCGTGGCGGGTGGGATCCATCACGCAAGGGGCCGGGGGCTCCGGCCGGAATGTCAGTGGCGTACGTCACAGTTATGAGGAAGGTGGACGCCTGCCGACGTCCGCGAAGCCCGAGGGGTGGCCCCATGAAGTATGCGATTGAGGCGGAAGGCCTGGCCAAGCGGTTCAAGGAGACCGAGGCCCTGGCGGGAGTGGATCTGGCGGCTCGTACGGGCACGGTGCTGGGTCTGCTCGGGCCCAACGGCGCAGGGAAGACCACGGCGGTGCGGATCTTCGCCACGCTGCTGCAGCCCGACCGCGGCAGAGCCCTCGTGGCCGGACACGACGTCGTGCGGGAGGCCGGTGTGGTGCGTTCCCTCGTCGGCCTGACCGGGCAGTACGCCGCCGTGGACGAGAACCTCACCGGTACCGAGAATCTGATGCTCATCGGTCGCCTTCTCGGTCTGCCGAGGGGTGAGGCAAGGGGGCGGACGGCGGAGCTGCTGGGCCGCTTTCAGCTCAGCGACGCGGCGGGGCGCGCGGTGAAGACGTACTCGGGCGGTATGCGGCGACGCCTGGACCTGGCGGCCAGCCTGGTCGGACGCCCGAGCATCCTGTTCCTGGACGAGCCGACCACCGGCCTGGACCCGCACAGCCGCGGCGAGCTGTGGGACATGCTGCGAGCCCTGGTCGCGGACGGTGCCACCGCCCTGCTGACCACGCAGTATCTGAACGAGGCGGATGTGCTCGCCGACGACATCGTGGTGATCGACAAGGGGCGGGTCATCGCGGAGGGCACCCCGGACGCGCTCAAGTCGCAGATCGGCGGCCAGGTGCTCGAGCTGCGGCCGGTGCTGGCCCAGGACCTGGCGCGTGCGCATGCGCTGGTGGCACGGGAAGCCGGTCCGCACACCCAGATCGAGGGACAGTCGATCACCGCGCCGGTGAAGGACCCTCAGCTGATGCCCTCGGTGGTGCGCACGCTCGACCGTGAGGGGATAGCGGTGGGCGAGCTGACGCTTCGGCGCGCCTCGCTGGACGAGGTCTTCCTGGCGCTGACCGGGCATCGTGCTCAGCCCGCGCAGCCGGACGGGACCGATGCGCAGGAGAGCGAGTTGGAGAAGGCGGTGAGTTCGCTGTGACCGCGACGACGATCACTGCTCCGATCGGCAAGTCGGGCCGGGTGCGGCCGCTTGCCGGGCTCCAGCAGACCTTCACCATGGCCTGGCGGAGTCTGGTGGCGGTCAAGCACAACCCGCTGGAGCTGGTGGACTACAGCATCACGCCGATCATGTTCGTGTTCCTCTTCACGTTCGTGCTGGGCGGGCAGATGGCCGGCTCGCCGCAGGAGTACCTGAAGTACGCGCTGCCGGGGATCATCGTCCAGAACACGCTGTTCATGACGATGTACACGGCGATGGCGCTCAACACCGACCTGACCAAAGGCGTTTTCGACCGGCTGCGCAGCCTGCCGATAGCCCGCTCCGCCCCGCTCATCGGCCGGATCGTCGCGGACCTCGCCAAGCATGTGTGGGCGATGCTGCTGATGATCGGCCTCGGCCTGCTGCTGGGCTTCAGGATCACCGGCGGTTGGGACGGATTCCTGCTCGGCGCACTGCTGTTGGTGGTCTTCGCGGCGGCGGTCTCGTGGAGCGCGGTGCTGATCGGCATGCTGGCGGGCGACGCGGAGAAGGTCCAGGCAATCGCCTTCACGATCATCTTCCCGATCACCTTCACCAGCAGCGCGTTCGTGGTGGTCGACACGATGCCGGGCTGGCTCCAGGCGTGGAGCGACGTCAACCCGGTCACGCATCTGTCGGACGCGTACCGCGGTCTGCTGCTCGGCGGGCCGGTCGCGGAGCCGGTGCTGTGGTCGCTGCTGTGGGCTGCCGGGATAGCCGCGGTCTTCTATCCGTTGGCGATGCGGGCGTATCGGGCGAAAGCATGACCCGGCCGGTGCGCGCCTGCCGTCTGGGACGTGACAGGCGCGGGCCGTAGGCTGCCGACATGTGCGGAATCGTGGGTTACGTCGGCGGACAGTCGGCGCTTGATGTGGTCATCGCGGGCCTCAAGCGGCTCGAGTACCGGGGCTACGACTCGGCCGGTGTGGCGGTACTCGCCGACGGCGGGCTTGCCGCGGCGAAGAAGGCGGGCAAGCTCGTCAATCTGGAGAAGGAGTTGGTGGGCCGGCCGCTGCCGAGCGGCTCCACCGGCATCGGGCACACCAGGTGGGCCACCCATGGCGGGCCCACCGACGCCAATGCCCACCCTCATCTGGACAACGCGGGACGCGTCGCGGTCGTACACAACGGGATCATCGAGAACTTTGCCGCCCTGCGGGCCGAGTTGACCGACCGGGGCCACGAACTGGCGTCGGAGACCGACACCGAGGTCGTGGCGCATCTGCTCGCCGAGTCCTTCTCGTCGTGCGGCGACCTGGCCGAGTCGATGCGCCAGGTGTGCAGGCAGCTTCAGGGCGCCTTCACGCTGGTCGCCGTGCACGCGGACGAGCCGGACGTCGTGGTCGGTGCCCGGCGCAACTCCCCGCTGGTCGTCGGAGTCGGCGATGGCGAGTCCTTCCTCGCCTCCGACGTCGCCGCCTTCATCGCCCACACGCGCTCGGCCATCGAGCTGGGGCAGGACCAGGTGGTGGAGCTGCGCCGGGACGGTGTGAGCGTCACCGACTTCGACGGAGCGCCCGGGCAGGTGCGCACGTACCACGTGGACTGGGACGCGTCGGCCGCCGAGAAGGGCGGTTACGACTACTTCATGCTCAAGGAGATCGCCGAGCAGCCGAAGGCGGTCGCCGACACCCTGCTGGGCCGGATCGACGCGGAGGGCTCCCTCAGCCTCGACGAGGTGCGGATCCCGGTGTCGGTGCTGCGGGACGCGGCCAAGGTCGTCATCGTGGCCTGCGGTACCGCCTTCCACGCGGGGATGATCGCCAAGTACGCCATCGAGCACTGGACCCGTATCCCGTGCGAAGTGGAGCTGGCGAGCGAGTTCCGCTACCGGGACCCGATCCTGGACCAGCGCACGCTGGTGATCGCCATCTCGCAGTCGGGCGAGACGATGGACACCCTGATGGCCGTGCGGCATGCGCGCGAGCAGGGCGCGAGGGTGCTGGCCATCTGCAACACGAACGGCTCCACGATCCCTCGGGAGTCGGACGCGGTGCTGTACACGCACGCCGGTCCCGAAGTCGCGGTCGCCTCCACGAAGGCGTTTCTGACGCAGCTGGTGGCCTGTTATCTGGTGGCGCTGTATCTGGGCCAGCTGCGCGGCACCAAGTGGGGCGACGAGATCCAGGCCGTCATCCGCGACCTGGCACAGATCTCCGGCGAGGTCGAGACGGTCCTGGAGACGATGGAACCGGTACGGGAGCTGGCACGCTCGCTCGCCGACAAGAACACGGTGCTGTTCCTGGGCCGGCATGTGGGCTACCCGGTGGCGCTGGAGGGCGCGCTCAAGCTCAAGGAACTCGCGTACATGCACGCGGAGGGCTTCGCGGCCGGTGAGCTCAAGCACGGGCCCATCGCGCTGATCGAGGAGGATCTGCCGGTGGTGGTCGTGGTGCCGTCGCCGCGCGGGCGCTCCGTTCTCCACGACAAGATCGTCTCGAATATCCAGGAGATCCGGGCGCGCGGGGCGCGGACGATCGTGATCGCGGAGGAGGGGGACGAGACGGTCGTGCCGTACGCGGACCATCTCATCCGGATCCCGGCGACGCCGACGCTGCTGCAGCCGCTGGTTGCCACCGTGCCACTGCAGGTCTTCGCCTGCGAGCTGGCGACGGCGCGCGGCAACGAGGTCGACCAGCCGCGCAACCTCGCGAAGTCTGTCACCGTCGAATGATCATCGGGGTGGGGATCGACGTCGCAGAGATCGACAGGTTCGCCGCATCGCTGCGGCGTACGCCCGGAATGGCCGAACGGGTCTTCCTGGAGCGGGAGTTGCTGCTGCCGAGCGGTGAGCAACGCGGATACGCCTCCCTCGCGGCCCGGTTCGCCGCGAAGGAGGCCGTCGCCAAGGCGCTCGGCGCGCCCGGCGGACTGCACTGGACGGACGCCGAGGTGTACGTCGAGGACAGCGGGCAGCCGCGGCTGCGGGTGCGCGGGACGGTCGCGGCGCGGGCCGCCGAGCTCGGTGTGCGCTCCTGGCATGTGTCGCTCAGTCACGACGCGGGGGTGGCGTCGGCAGTGGTGATCGCGGAGGGTTGAGCGTATGCGTACCGCTTACCGCGTGGAGACCGTACGGGCCGCCGAGGCCGAGTTGATGGCCCGCCTGCCTCAGGGCGCGCTCATGCAACGCGCGGCCGCCGGACTGGCCGCCGCCTGCGCCGGCCTGCTGGGCCGGGTGTACGGAGCCAGGGTCGTGCTGCTCGTCGGCAGCGGGGACAACGGCGGCGACGCGCTGTACGCGGGGGCGCGCCTCGCACGGCGCGGGGCGGGCGTCGCGGCCGTACTGCTCGGCTCGCACGCCCACGAGGGCGGCCTCGCGGCGCTGCTCGGCGCGGGCGGACGGGTCGCGGACGATCCCTTCGAGGTGCTGGCCTTCACCGATCTGGTGCTGGACGGCGTGACCGGGATCGGCGGCCACGGCGGGCTGCGCCCGGACGCGGTGCCGGTGATCCGGGCTGCACGCGGGTCCAACGCGGCGGTCGTCGCGGTCGATCTGCCGAGCGGGGTCGAGGCGGACAGCGGCGAGGTGCACGGCGAGGCGCTGCGAGCCGACGCGACGGTGACGTTCGGCACGTACAAGCCGGCGCTGCTGATCGATCCGGCACGGGAGTACGCGGGGACGGTGCGGCTCGTCGGCATCGGTCTCGAGGACCACCTGCCGTCCGTGCCCGATGTCGAGGCGCTCCAACACGTGGATGTGGCACAGCTGTTGCCGGTCCCGGCCGCCGAGAGCGACAAGTACCGGCGGGGTGTCGTGGGCGTCGTCGCCGGGTCCGCGCGCTACCCGGGCGCCGCCGTGCTCGCCGTCGCGGGCGCGCTGCGCGGCGGTGCGGGCGCCGTGCGGTACGTCGGTCCCGCCACCGACGCCGTGATCTCCCGCTTCCCCGAGGCCCTGGTGCACGCCGGGCCGCCGTCCAAGGCGGGCCGCGTGCAGGCGTGGGTGGTCGGCCCGGGTCTCGGCGACGGGGGCGATGCGGTGGATGCGGTACGGGACGTACTGGACTCCGACGTACCGGTGCTGGTCGACGCGGACGGGCTGCGGCTGCTGGACGCGGTGTCGGTACGCGGCAGGAACGCGCCCACGCTGCTGACGCCGCACGCGGGGGAGGCGGCCGCGCTGCTGGGCGTACCGCGCGACGACGTCGAGTCCGCGCGGCTCGCCTCCGTACGGGAACTGGCCGCGCGCTACGGGGCGACGGTGCTGCTCAAGGGCTCGACCACCCTGGTCGCCGCCCCGGACGGCGGCCGGACCCCGGTCCGGGTGAACCCGATGGGCACGCCGTGGCTGGCCACGGCCGGAAGCGGCGACGTCCTCTCCGGCCTGGCCGGCTCGCTGCTGGCCACGGGCCTGGACGCGCGGGACGCGGGCTCGGTGGCGGCGTACCTGCACGGCCTGGCGGCGCGACACATGGCGGCGGAGGGCACGCCGATCACGTCGTACGAGGTGGCGGACGCGCTGCGGTACGCGTGGCGCGACGTCCAGGATTGAGAGGCCCCCACCCCGCCCCTTCCCGTAACCGGGGCAAGCCCCAGACCCCTGCGCCCGCTTCGCGGCGCGCAATGGGGCTCCGCCCCGAACCCCGTACTACGCGCTTCGCGCGTGTCCTCAAGCGCCGGACGGGCTGGAATGTGCGGCAGGGCCGCACATTCCAGCCCGTCCGGCGCTTGAGGCGCGGGGTCTGGGGCGGAGCCCCAGTTCGGCCCCCCGTGAGGAACCGCACAACCGTTACACGAGCGCTGTCGTACGGCTCTGAGACACTGGGCGCAATGAGCCAGACACCACCCCTGAGAGCCCGTGCCGAGATCGACCTCGCGGCCCTGCGCGCCAACGTCCGCGCGCTCCGTGCCCGCGCACCCCGTGCTGCCCTGATGGCCGTGGTGAAGTCGGACGCGTACGGACACGGCGTGGTGCCCTGCGCGAAGGCCGCGATCGAGGCGGGCGCGACCTGGCTGGGCACTGCCACACCCCACGAGGCCCTGGCCCTGCGCGCGGCGGGCATCCAGGGGCGCGTGATGTGCTGGCTGTGGACGCCGGGCGGGCCCTGGCGCGAGGCCATCGAGGCAGATCTCGACATGTCGGTGAGCGGACTGTGGGCTCTTCGGGAGGTCACCGCCGCCGCCCGTGAGGCGGGGCGCCCGGCCAGGATCCAGCTCAAGTCCGACACCGGCCTCGGGCGCAACGGCTGCCAGCCGGCCGACTGGCCGGAACTGGTCGCCGCCGCGCTCGCCGCCGAGGCCGAGGGCACGGTCGAGGTCACCGGCCTGTGGTCGCACCTCGCCTGTGCCGACGAGCCCGGGCACCCCTCGATCACTGCTCAGCTGGACTTGTTCCGCGACCTGGTGGCGTACGCCGAGAAGGCGGGCATCACCCCAGAGGTCCGGCACATCGCCAACTCCCCGGCGACGCTGACCCTTCCGGAGACCCACTTCGACCTCGTCCGGACCGGCATCGCCATATACGGCGTCTCGCCCAGCCCCGAGCTGGGCACGCCGGCGGACTTCGGGCTGCGGCCCGTGATGACGCTCGCCGCGTCCGTGGCCCTGGTCAAGCAGGTCCCGGCCGGTCACGGCGTCAGCTACGGACATCACTACGTCACGGCGCAGGACACGACGCTCGGCCTCGTCCCGCTCGGCTACGCGGACGGCATACCGCGTCATGCCTCGGGCCGGGGACCGGTTCTGGTGGGCGGCAAGTGGCGCCGGGTCGCGGGACGGGTCGCCATGGACCAGTTCGTGGTCGACCTCGGACCGGACGGCGGGGCGGTCGCCGAGGGCGCCGAAGCGCTGCTGTTCGGCCCGGGCGACCGGGGCGAGCCGACCGCCGAGGACTGGGCCCAGGCGGCGGGCACCATCGCGTACGAGATCGTCACCCGCATCGGAACGAGGGTTCCGCGCGTCTACCTGAACGAGGACTCCGACGAGTAGGAGCGGCACGGTGAGCGAGACCAGCACGGGGGACGTCGTGGCGGCCGCGGCGACGGCCGCCACGACGGGCAACTGGCGCAAGGCGGGCATCGCCGGCGCCGCGATAGGTGTGATCGCCGCGGGAGCGGCCGCGGGCGTCGCACTCGAGCGCCTTACGGTCGGCCGCGGCATGCGCAAGAAGGCCCGGCTCGCGCTGGACGCCTCGGGGCCGTACGGCTCCCTGCGCGGCGTACCGGGCACGGCGACCGCCGACGACGGCAATCAGCTCTACTACGAGGCGGACGAGGTGGACCCGGAGGCGGGCGCCCCGCGCCGCCGCCGGCTCTTCGGCCGCAAGATGCCCGCACCGGTCACCGTCGTCTTCAGCCACGGCTACTGCCTGAGCCAGGACTCCTGGCACTTCCAGCGCGCCGCCCTGCGCGGCCTCGTGCGCACGGTGTACTGGGACCAGCGCAGCCACGGCCGCTCCGACCGGGGCGCGTCCCAGTCGGGACCCGACAGCGTTCCGGTCACCATCGACCAGCTGGGCCGCGACCTCAAGGCGGTCATCGACTCGGCCGCGCCCGAGGGCCCGCTGGTGCTGGTCGGGCACTCCATGGGCGGGATGACGGTGATGGCGCTCGCCGACCAGTTCCCCGAGCTCGTACGGGAACGGGTCGTCGGGGTCGCCTTCGTCGGCACCTCGTCCGGGCAGCTCGGCGAGGTCAACTACGGGCTGCCGGTCGCGGGAGTGAATGCCGTACGGCGCGTGCTGCCCGGCGTCCTCAAGGCGCTCGGCTCCCAGGCCGAACTGGTCGAACGGGGCCGCCGGGCCACCGCGGATCTGTTCGCGGGCCTGATCAAGCGGTATTCGTTCTCGTCCAAGGACGTGGACCCGGCGGTCGCGCGGTTCGCGGAGCGGCTCATCGAGTCGACCCCGATCGATGTCGTCGCGGAGTTCTATCCGGCCTTCGTCGAGCACGACAAGGCCGGGGCGCTGGAGATCTTCCTGGAGGTCCCGGTGCTCGTCCTGGCCGGTGACCAGGATCTGGTGACGCCGAGCTCGCACAGCGAGGCGATCGCGGACCTGCTGCCGGACTCGGAGCTGGTGATCGTGCCGGACGCCGGGCATCTGGTGATGCTGGAGCACCCGGAGGTCGTCACCGACCGGCTGGCGGACCTGCTGGCCCGGGTCGGCGCGGTCCCGGCACCGGCTAACGTTGGCCCGTATGGAAGCACCGCACAGCCCGGCGGCTGAGTCTGCCGCCGCCCGTCTCTCTGTCGAGTCCCCCGAGCAGATGCAGGAGCTGGGGCGCAGCCTCGCGAAGCTGCTGCGCCCCGGCGATCTGGTGATGCTCACCGGCGAGCTCGGCGCGGGCAAGACGACGCTGACCCGGGGCCTGGGCGAGGGCCTCGGGGTCCGCGGCGCCGTCACTTCCCCGACCTTTGTCATCGCGCGCGTCCACCCCTCGCTGACCGGGGGGCCCGCCCTGGTCCATGTGGACGCGTACCGCCTGGGCGGCGGGCTGGACGAGATGGAGGACCTCGATCTCGATGTCTCGCTGCCCGAGTCGGTGGTGGTCGTGGAGTGGGGGGTCGGCAAGGTCGAGGACCTGTCGGAGGACCGGCTGCATGTGCTGATCCACCGGATGGTCGGGGACACGGTGGACGACCACCGCGAGGTCACTTTGACGGCCTTCGGCGCCCGCTGGGCGCAGGTGGATCTGGCGGCCCTGGGGGTCTGAGCCGCGGCCTGGGCGGTCCAAGCGCGCGACGTGTGCAGAAAGCGTTGGTCGTTCCGACAAGACGTCGGCAAAAAGTTGCGCGGGCCGCACCGGGCGTGGTCACATGGTACTGAGACCTGGTTAGGTCTACCTAACCACGCCTGCCCCCGGAGCCCAGGAGGCGTCCATGTCGGCATCCGAGCGCGAATCAGAGCCGCGGCAGCAGCAGCCGGCGCCGCCGGTGCCGATGTCACCGTCGGCACTGTCGATGCGTGATCTGCTGGCGTCGTGTGCGGCGGCCAGCGCGGTCTCCACCCCGCCCCGCGACGAGCGGCTCGCCGGGGAGCGTGAACGGCGCCGCGACGCGGCCTAGTCCGTTCGGGTGCATCCCCCTAAGGGACGACGACGACCTTCGAGCCGATCGCGGCGAACGTCCACATCGCGTCGCCGTCCGCCCGCTTCATCCGTACGCCGCCGGTCTTTTTGTCCGGGTCGGGGCTCTCCATCGACCCGTTCACCGCGGCGCTGAAGCCGATCGCCACGCTGTCGACGCTCGCGAAGCGCACCACATGCTCGATGCGCACCCCGTCCGAGCCGGGCACGCTCCCGGAGCGCGAGGTGACGGTGTACACGCCGGGCACCGGGCTGACCGTCGACGGCATGACCCCGAAGGTCCGCTCCACCTTGCCATTGCGGGCCACCAGCCACACGCGCCGCTGGCCGAGCGCGTACACCACGCGCACGCCCTTGCCCGACTTCGCGGGCAGCGCCAGCGGGTTCTTGGGCTTCTGTCCGGTGCCGCCGGAGGCCTGCCCCGAGGGGACCGCACTGGGTGTCGCGGGACTGCCGAACTGGTCGGGGGCGCTCGCCGACGCCTGGTAGGCGAGGAATCCGACGACGGCCAGCGCTGCCGCCGTGAGCCCGGCCACGAGACCCGAGCTGCTCCGTGCCACCGTGCCCACCTTTCTGATGTACGTATCCGCCTGCGACGTTAGCAGCAGCCGCACGCGCGGACGGGGCACCGTGGCCAGTCCGCCGGAGCCGTAGGCTGTTTGCGTGCTCCTGCTCGCCGTTGATACCGCCACGCCCGCCGTCACCGCCGCTCTCCACGACGGCAGCTCCGTCGTCGCCGAGTCCTCGTCCGTCGACGCGCGCCGCCATGGGGAACTGCTGTTGCCCGCCGTCGACCGCGTCCTTGCCGAGGCCGGCGTGAAACTCGACGCCGTCACCGCGGTGGTGGCCGGGGTCGGACCCGGTCCCTACACCGGACTGCGGGTCGGCCTGGTGACGGCCGCGACCTTCGGTTCGGCGCTGGGGGTGCCGGTGTACGGGCTGTGCACGCTGGACGGCCTCGCGTACGCCTCCGGTCTGCAGGAGCCGTTCGTGGTGGCGACGGACGCGCGCCGCAAAGAGGTGTACTGGGCGCGGTACGAGTTCGCGCGCGCCCGGGTGGGCGAGCCGTCCGTCGACCGGCCCGCCGACATCGCCGAGCAGCTCGCGGGCCTGCCCGCCGTCGGCGCCGGCGCGCTGCTCTACCCCGAGGCCTTCCCGGACGCCCGTGGGCCCGAGCATGTCTCGGCCGGGGCGCTCGCCTCGCTGGCGGCCGAGAAGCTGGCGGCGGGCGAGGCCTTCCTGCCGCCGCTGCCGCTGTATCTGCGCAGGCCCGACGCCCAGGTGCCGAAGAACTACAAGGTGGTCACCCCCAAGTGACCGACGTCGCCACCGCCGTGCTGCGCGAGATGCGCTGGTGGGACCTGGAGCCCGTGCTCGCGCTCGAGCACGCGCTCTTCCCCGAGGACGCCTGGTCGGCCGGGATGTTCTGGTCCGAACTCGCCCATGCGCGCGGGCCGCAGGCCACCCGCCACTATGTGGTGGCCGAGGCCGACGGGAAGATCGTCGGATACGCGGGCCTCGCGGCGGCCGGCGGCCTCGGTGACGTACAGACCATCGCTGTCGCCCGGGAGCAGTGGGGCACCGGACTCGGGTCCCGGCTCCTGACCGAGCTGCTGCAGCACGCCACCGCCTTCGAGTGCGACGAGGTGCTCCTCGAAGTGCGCGTGGACAACACCAGGGCCCAGAAGCTGTACGAACGCTTCGGCTTCGAGCCCATCGGATTCCGCCGCGGCTACTACCAGCCGGGCAATGTCGACGCCCTCGTCATGCGGCTCCACGTACAAGGAACAGAGACTTAACAGATGGCTGACGAACCGCTCGTACTGGGCATCGAGACCTCCTGCGACGAGACCGGCGTCGGCATCGTCCGCGGCACGACCCTGCTCGCGGACGCCGTCGCCTCCAGCGTGGACACGCACGCCCGCTTCGGCGGCGTGGTGCCCGAGATCGCCTCGCGCGCGCATCTGGAGGCGATGGTGCCGACCATCGAGCGCGCCCTGAAGGAGGCGGGCGTCTCGGCGCGCGACCTCGACGGCATCGCGGTGACGGCAGGGCCGGGGCTCGCGGGCGCGCTGCTGGTCGGCGTCTCGGCGGCGAAGGCGTACGCCTACGCGCTGAACAAGCCGCTGTACGGCGTGAACCACCTGGCCTCGCACATCTGCGTCGACCAGCTGGAGCACGGGCCGCTGCCCGAGCCGACGATGGCGCTGCTGGTCAGCGGCGGCCACTCGTCCCTGCTGCTCGCGCCCGACATCACCTCGGACGTACGGCCGCTCGGCGCGACGATCGACGACGCGGCGGGCGAGGCCTTCGACAAGATCGCCCGGGTGCTCGACCTCGGCTTCCCCGGCGGTCCGGTGATCGACCGTCTCGCGAAGGAGGGAGATCCGGCCGCGATCGCCTTCCCGCGCGGACTGACCGGCTCGCGCGACGCGGCGTACGACTTCTCCTTCTCGGGGCTCAAGACCTCGGTGGCCCGTTGGATCGAGGCCAAGCGGGCCGCGGGCGAGGAGGTGCCCGTAAGGGATGTGGCGGCGTCCTTCCAGGAGGCGGTCGTCGACGTGCTGACCCGCAAGGCCGTACGCGCCTGTCAGGACGAGGGCGTGGACCACCTGATGATCGGCGGGGGAGTGGCCGCCAACTCGCGGCTGCGGGCGCTGGCCGCGGAGCGCTGCGAGCGGGCCGGGATCCGGCTTCGGGTGCCGCGGCCGAAGCTGTGCACGGACAACGGCGCAATGGTGGCGGCTCTCGGTGCGGAGATGGTGGCGCGGGGCAGGCCGGTGTCCGACCTGGAGCTGTCGGCGGACTCGTCGCTTCCGGTGACCGATCCCCACGTTCCAGGTCGGGGCCACGACCATGTGCACGAGGTCAGCAAGGGGAACTTGTACAAGTGACCGTCACGCTGATGTGGGAGGCCCGGGCGGTCCAGGGGCGGGGCGCCGAGCTGCTGGAGTGGGCGCGGGCCCAGGAGCTGGCGCGCGAGCCGCTGCGCCGGGAGACCTTCCGCGCCCCGCAGGACCGGGTCCTGGTCATCACCTGGTGGGACGCGGAGGACGTGGGCGCCGAACTGCCCGAACTCCCGGAGCCCGAGGCTCAGTTGATCACGCGGCCGGTCCACCGCTGGCGCTTCGAGTCGGTGGAGACGCAGCCGTAGCCAGGCCCGGATCGGACCGTGCCGGCGGCCGCACCGGTGGCCGTGCCGGTGCCCGCCGGGAAAAATCCCGGAAGAATTCCGGGGAGGCTGTCGATCCGGCCGTCTCCTGTTCGACGCATGGGTGAGAGGCGGGGAACGGCCCCGCTCTCCCGAACCAAGGAGTCACCATGCCGCGCTTCCTGTCGATGGTCCGTGTCAACGAGAACGAGCTCGCCGGAGAGGACTTCCCCGAGGACTTCAACGAGCGCATGGGCAAGCTGCTGGAGGAGATCACCAAGGCCGGAGTCATGCTGGACACGGCCGGCCTCGCCCCGACCTCCGACGGCACCCGCGTGACCTGGACCGATGGCAAGCTGTCGTACACCGACGGGCCCTTCACCGAGAGCAAGGAAGTGATCGGCGGCTACGCCATCATGCAGTGCAAGGACAAGGCGGAGGCCCTCGAATGGGCCAAGCGCTTCCTGGAGATCCACCCGAAGCAGTGGTCGGTGACCTGCGAGGTCCGCCAGATCGCCGAGGGCTGATCGGGCCGCGCTTGCCCCGCCCCGGTGCGGCTGCTCTGATGGATGGCCGTGACGGCAGCAAGCGCGACCGAAACGGTCGAAGCGGTATTCAGGATCGAGTCGGCGCGGATCATCGCCGGTGTCACCCGCATCGTGCGGGACGTGGGCATCGCCGAGGAGCTCGCGCAGGACGCTCTGGTCGCCGCGCTGGAGCAGTGGCCGGAGTCGGGTGTCCCTGACAAGCCGGGCGCCTGGCTCATGGCCACCGCCAAACACCGTGCGATCGATCTCGTACGCCGCAAGGAGACGTACGCCCGCAAGCTCGCCGAGGTCGGGCGGGACCTGGAGGACGCAGCGCCGCCGCCCGAGCCGTCGGGTCCCGACGACATCGACGACGACCTGTTGCGGCTGATCTTCACCGCATGCCACCCGGTGCTGTCGACGGACGCCCGGATCGCACTCACGCTCAAGCTCCTCGGCGGCCTGACCACCGAGGAGATCGCTCGCGCGTTCCTGGCCACCGAGCCCGCGGTCGCCCAGCGCATCGTCCGCGCGAAGCGTTCCCTGGCCAAGGCGGGCGTCCCCTTCGAGGTCCCGTACGGCTCCGACCGCGCCGAGCGCCTCGGCTCGGTGCTCGAGGTCATCTACCTGGTCTTCAACGAGGGGTACTCGGCCACGGCAGGCGACGACCTCGTACGACCGGCGCTCTGCGAGGACGCGCTGCGGCTGGCCCGCGTGCTGCAGGGGCTGATGCCGAAGGAGCCCGAAGTGCACGGCCTGGCCGCGCTGTTGGAGTTCCAGGCCTCGCGCATCGCGACCCGGACGGGGCCCGACGGCGAGCCGGTCCTGCTCGCCGACCAGAACCGCTCCCGGTGGAACCGCCTGCTGATCCGCCGCGGTGTCGAGGCACTGCACCGTGCGGGCCGTGGACCGTACGCCCTCCAGGCCGCGATCGCCGCGTGCCACACGCAGGCCATGGCGTACGAGGACACCGACTGGGTGACGATCGCGACGCTGTACGGGCAGTTGGTGGCGCTGATGCCCTCGCCGGTCGTGGAACTGAACCGGGCGGTGGCCGTCTCCATGGCCGATGGTCCCGAGGCCGGCCTGGAGCTGGTCGACGCCCTTGCCGACGAACCGGCGCTGAAGGACTACCACTTGCTGCCGACCGTACGAGGCGACCTGCTGGAGCGAGTGGGGCGCAGGGAGGAGGCACGGGCGGAGTTCGAGCGGGCGGCGTCCTTGACCCGCAACGCACGGGAGCGGGAACTCCTGCTGAAGCGGGCCCGGGAATCCGGCTGACCGGGCTGCTGACCTGGGCGATCACTGATGCTGCGGCTGCCCAAGGGAGCCCCGACAGCCGCGGCGCGCACCGGTGACCTGCGCTCAGGGGCGGTGGTGGGTCCGCATGTGGGCCTGACCCAGGTCGGCATAGACGGCCAGAGAGTCCTGTGTCGCGCCGGACGCGTGCAAGAGCAGGGCGGCGGCGAAGCTGCTCGACTCGGCGCAGAGTGCCAGGGCCTCCAGCGCCTGCGCGATGGCGGGCACGATTTCCAATTCGCACAACGGGTGTTCCGTGTCGATGCGCCCCTGGACGCTCGCCTCGAACGAGTCGTACTCGTCGTCGTAGGCCCAGCGATCGATGCCGATCAGGAGTGGGAAGCGCGCCCACGTTTCCCATCGGGCCAGTGGTACCTCGTCGTAGTCCGGCTCGTACTGCCGGTCCGCGACGCGCAGCAGCATGGCGAGCTCCGTCATGAACTCGGGGACGGACTTCTTCTCGGCGGCGGCGATCCAGGTTTCCTGTGCCTTCGTGGGGCAGGACGCGAAGAAATCGCTCGTGAAGGTGGCTGCCATGTAGTCGAGTTGGGAGGCGAGCGGCTGCATCGGTTGGCGCCAGGGGGCGTCCCAGTACTCGGTCCTCAGGACCCGCTTGAGGCGCAGGACCTGCCACTCCACGGGATCCGGCCCGACGCCGCCTCGCTGACCAGCTGGAAGAGGGGGCCGGTGGTGAGTATGCCTTCGGGGTGCAGCGGCATGGTCAGCGAAGCCGTCCGGCGAGTCCGGTGAGCCGGCCGCCGGGCTCCCGTATCCGTACGGCGTCTTCAGCCGCTCCTCCGTGCAGCGCGAGCCGGGTCAGGTCGTCGTCCGAGACGTCGAGATCGGCGTGATCCACCATGGCTCCCCCTCCGTGCGGTCGGAAAGAAGCCTAACAACGCAGGCTGACAGCACGGCGGTTACACACCGCGGGCCCACTGTGCCCGGGACTACGCAGGCCGCCCGATCAGCATCGTCGGCGCCCCCGCCACCCGCGTCAGGAACACCGTCGCCGCGTTCGGTCCGTGCGGCTTCACCTTGCGGCGCAGCTCCTCCGGTTCCACCGCCGAGCCGCGCTTCTTCACGGTGAGTACGCCGACGCCGCGGTCCCGCAGCAGTGCCTTCAACTTCTTCAGATTGAAGTGGAGTTCATCGGTGATCTCGTACGCGGTCGCGTACGGCGTCGGGCGCAGCTCGTCCGCCGTGATGTACGCGATCGTCTCGTCGATCAGTCCGCCGTCCAGCTGCTCGGCCGCCTCGGCGACCAGATGCGCACGGATGACGGCGCCGTCCGGCTCGTACAGATAGCGGCCCACCTTCCTTACGCCGGGGTCGGGCAGGCCGCGGCCGGTGAGGGAGTGCGGGCCCGGAAGCAGGGTCGCGCCGAGGGTGGAGGGGCGGGTGCCGAACCAGAGCACCGCCTCCTTCACGTCGCCGCCGTCCGAGATCCACTCCGCCTCGGCGTCCTCGGGGATCGCCTCGTGCGGGATGCCGGGGGCGATCTTGAGGGCCGCGTGCGGGCGGGCGCGGGCCGCGGCGATCGCCCAGGACAGGGGCGGGGAGTAGGCCTCGGGGTTGAAGATCCTGCCCCTGCCGCCCCGCCGCGCCGGGTCCACGAACACCGCGTCGTACGGCGCCGTGTCGGTCTCCGTGACATCGGCGCACCGGACCTCGATCAGCTCGGCCAGCCCCAGCGCCTGTGCGTTCGCCCGTGCGACCTGCGCCGTCAGCGGGTCCCGGTCCACCGCAAGTACGGAGATGCCCCGGCGGGCGAGCGCAATGGCGTCGCCGCCGATTCCGCTGCACAGGTCCGCCACGCTGCGCACGCCGAGGGAGGCGAAGCGCCCGGCGCGGTACGAGCCGACGGAGCGGCGGGTCGCCTGCTCGACGCCGTTCGGCGTGAAGAACATCCGCCGTGCGTCCTCGGGCCCGAACTTCGCGACCGCGCGCTGCCGCAGGCGCGCCTGTCCGAGGGCCGCCGAGACCAGTTCCGCCGGGTGCTCGCGGCGCAGTCGGGTGGCCGTGGCCAGCTCCTTCGCCGGGTCGTAGTCGGCCAGGGAGTCGAGCAGCGCCCGTCCCTCCTCGGTGAGCAGTGCGGCGAAGGAGGCGAGGGGATCGAGGTCGTTCACCCGGCCCATTGTGGGCCAGGCGGGGGATGGTGCGCCCGCGGTGGCGGTGTCGGCCGGGCCGTACGGATTCGTGCTGACAGGATCCAGCGCCATGCAACTAGTACGACAAAAGGAAAATAAGCATGGAAAGTGGGGCCGAATGGTCCTGGCCGTGCTCATGGTCGCCGCGATCGGCTCCGGATGTGCCGCCGAGTCGTGGGACGGCTCGCCCGCCGCCCCCGGTCGGCAGGCTGGACCGGCGGGCGCGCTCTCCGCGTACGTGGAGAAGGTGAAGCGCGCCCAGGCCGTACGGGCCGTCGCCGCCAAGAAATGGGGCCTGGCCAAGACGCCTCTTGCCGCGCCCCCGCCGCCCGCCGTCAAGCACAAGATCACCACCCGCACGGGCTTCGAGGTCGACGGCGGCGAGTCCTTGCCACCGGTCTTCACGACCGTGCCGGTGAAGGAGAAGATTGTCTTCCTGACGATCGACGACGGTGCGGAGAAGGACCCCGCCCTTCTCCGGATGATGAGCGATCTTCAGATCCCGTACAGCGCCTTCCTCAGCGACTACCTGATCAGCAACAACTACGGCTACTTCAAGCAGATGCAGGACCGAGGCGTCTCGCTGCACAACCACACCCTCAACCACCGCTATCTGCGCGGCCTTTCGTACGCCGAGCAGAAGCATGAGATCTGCGACCAGCAGACCAAGCTCGAGAAGCGGTACGGAATCAGGCCCCCGCTCTTCCGCCCGCCGTACGGCAGCTACGACCAGGACACGCTGCGCATCGCCCGGTCGTGCGGAATCAAAGCCATCCCCCTGTGGGCGGCCGAGGCGTTCCCCGATCGCATGGAGTGGCGCGAGCGGGACCGGGACCTGCACCCCGGCGACATCATCCTCACCCACTTCCGTGGCCGCAAAGAATGGAAGGGCAGCATGCCGGACATGATCCGGCGGGTGATGAAGACGGTCACCGACAAGGGCTACGCCGTGGCCAAGCTGGAGGACTACGTATGAGGCAGTCGCACCGGCTGCTGGCCGGACTGCTGGCGGCCGGTGCGCTCCTCACCGCGGGGTGCGCCCAGTCGGTCGACCCGATCGAACGCCTCGGACGCAAGGCGGCGCAGCAGGTCACTCCGGGCACGGGTGCGCCACGGTCCGCGGCGCACAGGCGGTGGGGGCTGGCCGGACCGCTCGCCCGCGCGCCGGAGCCGCCCGCACGCAGGTTCTCGGCGGCGTATGTCGTGGACCATGTGCCGACCCACGACAAGGTTGTCTTTCTCGCTGTCGACGCGGGTGCGGCGCGCGATCCGCGGTTTGTGCGGATGGCGGGCGAACTGAAGCTGCCGGTCAGCCTGTTCCGCGCCGAGGGGCGGCCCGACCTGCCCACGCTCTCGTACGAGGGACAGCGCGCCGAGATCTGCGGGCAGCACGGCAGCCGCCTGTTCCATCCGCCCCAAGGCGCGTACAACGCGGACACGCTGCGGGCTGCGGCCGACTGCGGGGTCCGTGCGGTGGTGCTGGGCCGGGAGTTCGGTGAGTACGCGCTGGGCGAACGCCTGCGGCCCGGCGACATCGTCCGGGCGGATGCGAGCAGGACGGCGGCGCTGCTGCGCCGTATCCAGGAACAGGGATACGCGGTGGGGCGCCTGGAGGACTACGTCTGACCGGGCGGCGCCCGGGCGGCGGAACCCTGGCATCGGCGGCGGCGTTGTCCGTACCGGGAGCGAACCGCGGCGCACCGGTGAATTGGCACTCCGCTTGACCGAGTGCTAATCGCAGTCATAGTCTCGGGTCTGGCACTCCCCACTGGAGAGTGCCAACGCAGCGACGGGCAGGTCCGGCACCCGCGACGACGGATCCACCTGGTCGCCACCCAGACAGTTAACCCCGTGAGATCTCCGAAGGGGGAGGTCGGATCGTGACGACCGCCAGCTCCAAGGTTGCCATCAAGCCGCTCGAGGACCGCATTGTGGTCCAGCCGCTCGACGCCGAGCAGACCACGGCCTCTGGCCTGGTCATCCCGGACACCGCGAAGGAGAAGCCCCAGGAGGGCGTCGTCCTTGCCGTGGGCCCGGGCCGCTTCGAGAACGGCGAGCGTCTTCCGCTCGACGTCAAGACCGGCGACGTCGTGCTGTACAGCAAGTACGGCGGCACCGAGGTGAAGTACAACGGCGAGGAGTACCTCGTCCTCTCGGCTCGCGACGTGCTCGCGATCGTCGAGAAGTAATTCACCCACGTTTTTGATCTGCGCCCCTGGTTCCCGCACTGATGTAGCCGGGTGCCCAGGGGCGCAGTTCGTTTGAGAGGACAGAGAAGCTCCCATGGCGAAGATCCTGAAGTTCGACGAGGACGCCCGTCGCGCCCTCGAGCGCGGCGTCAACAAGCTTGCCGACACGGTCAAGGTGACGATCGGCCCCCGTGGCCGCAACGTCGTCATCGACAAGAAGTTCGGCGCCCCCACCATCACCAACGACGGTGTCACGATCGCCCGCGAGGTCGAGATCGAGGACCCGTACGAGAACCTCGGTGCCCAGCTGGTGAAGGAGGTGGCGACCAAGACCAACGACATCGCGGGTGACGGCACCACCACCGCCACCGTGCTGGCCCAGGCGCTGGTCCGCGAGGGCCTGCGCAATGTCGCCGCCGGCGCCTCCCCGGCCGCCCTGAAGAAGGGCATCGACGCCGCGGTCAAGGCCGTCTGCGACGAGCTGCTCGCGACCGCCCGCCCGATCGAGGACAAGGCCGACATCGCCGCTGTCGCCGCGCTCTCGGCGCAGGACCAGCAGGTCGGCGAGCTCATCGCCGAGGCCATGGACAAGGTCGGCAAGGACGGTGTCATCACCGTCGAGGAGTCCAACACCTTCGGTCTGGAGCTCGACTTCACCGAGGGCATGGCCTTCGACAAGGGTTACCTGTCCCCGTACATGGTGACCGACCAGGAGCGTATGGAGGCCGTCCTCGACGACCCGTACATCCTGATCAACCAGGGCAAGATCTCCTCCATCCAGGACCTGCTGCCCCTCCTCGAGAAGGTCATCCAGGCCGGTGGCTCCAAGCCGCTCCTGATCATCGCCGAGGACGTCGAGGGCGAGGCCCTGTCGACCCTGGTCGTGAACAAGATCCGTGGCACCTTCAACGCCGTGGCCGTCAAGGCTCCCGGCTTCGGTGACCGCCGCAAGGCGATGCTGCAGGACATGGCCACCCT
This sequence comes from Streptomyces sp. NBC_00885, assembly GCF_045207475.1. Lineage (NCBI taxonomy): Bacteria > Bacillati > Actinomycetota > Actinomycetes > Kitasatosporales > Streptomycetaceae > Streptomyces > Streptomyces sp. NBC_00885. The sequence goes on along the minus strand of NZ_CP108796.1, from coordinate 3,317,188 downwards.
CACCGGTGCCACCGTCATCGCCGAGGAGGTCGGCCTCAAGCTCGACCAGGCCGGTCTGGACGTGCTGGGCAGCGCCCGCCGCGTGACGATCTCCAAGGACGACACCACCATCGTCGACGGTGGCGGCAACCACGAGGACGTCGTCGGCCGCATCAACCAGATCAAGGCCGAGATCGAGTCCACGGACTCCGACTGGGACCGCGAGAAGCTCCAGGAGCGCCTCGCGAAGCTGGCCGGCGGCGTGTGCGTGATCAAGGTCGGCGCCGCCACCGAGGTGGAGCTGAAGGAGAAGAAGCACCGTCTGGAGGACGCTATCTCCGCGACCCGCGCCGCGGTCGAGGAGGGCATCGTCTCCGGTGGTGGCTCCGCGCTCGTCCACGCCGCCAAGGTGCTCGAGGGCGGCCTGGGCAAGGAGGGCGACGAGGCCACCGGTGTCGCGGTCGTCCGCCGCGCCGTCGTCGAGCCGCTGCGCTGGATCGCCGAGAACGCCGGTCTCGAGGGCTACGTCATCACCGCCAAGGTGGCGGAGCTGGAGGCCGGCCAGGGCTTCAACGCCGCGACCGGCGAGTACGGCGACCTGGTGAAGGCCGGCGTCATCGACCCGGTCAAGGTCACGCGCTCCGCTCTGGAGAACGCCGCGTCCATCGCCTCGCTGCTGCTCACGACCGAGACCCTGGTCGTCGAGAAGCCGGCCGAGGAGGAGTCCGACGCAGGTCACGGGCACGGCCACGGCCACAGCCACTGACGTGTGACGTCGTACGAGGTGTGAAGGCCCCGGTTCCCGCCACTGGCGGGAACCGGGGCCTTCCCCGTTCCGGTCTGCGTCGTACCGGTGTCCGGCCGAGCGTGTACCGCCTCAGCCGATGGCGCCGAGCTGGCGCATCAGGCCCATGAGGTCCTCGTGCCACCAGCCTTCCTGGATCTTGTCGTTCTTGAACCGGAAGATCGTGGTGCCGGTCATCGTGCACTGCCTGCCCGTGGGCGCGATCCCCATGAATTCGCCCTTGTGGGTGCCGGTCCAGGTCCACAGGGTCACCACGTCGTCGCCCTCGCAGATCTGCCGGTCGAGATCGAAGGTGAAGTCGAAGGCGGCCCGCCACTGGCTGACATCGCGGCGGATTCCGTCGGACCCGACCACGGTTTCCTCTTCCTTGGCGACGTCGTGGTCGGCGTAGTCGGCCGCGAACAGTTCGTCGATGGCGTCGAGGTTGCCGCCGACGGCTACCTCGTGGAAGAACCGGCGGGAAGTTGCCTGGTTCAACTGCTCGTCGCGGACCACATCGAGGTCCGTGAAGGTGGGCATGCCGTCGCAGAGCGCCACCATCTCCTGGAAGATCCGGTCGGTCTCCGGAAGCTTGGAGTTCGCCATTGCCTCTTCGTACGAAGGAAATTCGACGATCTCGACGAGGTGGGAGCCATCGGTGCGGTCCTTGCCGATGAGGTTGTGCGTCGCGGTCCGCTTGCCCTTGGTCTGTTCGACCCACTTGTCCATGAGCCGGTCCATCTCGTCGAACCGCTCGGTCTTGCAGTCGATTATCTGTACGAATTTCATCGCGTCTCCCGGTTCCACGGGTTGGGTGGGATACGTCCAGTTTAGTGAGATTCAGGGATAGTGCCGGTTCAGGCGGAGTGATTCAGGGTCCCCGGATGCACCGGGTCCGCGAAGGGCAGTCCGGCCGCGAACCGCTCCAGTTCGTCGAGGGCCCGGTCCGTCAAACGGTGGAGTTCATTGCCCAGTGAGCCCGCGATGTGCGGGGTCAGCAGGACGTTCGGCAGGGTGTACAACGGCGAGTCGGCGGGCGGCACTTCGGGGTCGGTGACGTCGAGTACGGCATGCAGTCGGCCCGACACCAGCTCCGCGAGCAGCGCCTGCTCGTCGATCAGCGAGCCGCGCGCGGTGTTGATCAGGGTCGCCCCGTCCGGCAGCAGCGCGAGGCGGCGCGCGTCGAGCAGGTGGTGGGTGGCCGGGAGCTGCGGGGCGTGGATGGTGACGATGTCGCTGCGGCCGCAGAGCTCGTCGAGGCCGGTGGGGACGACGCCCAGTGCGGCCGCATCGGCGGCGGTGACATACGGGTCGTGGAGCAGGACCTGCAGATCGAAGGGGCGCAGGAGCTCGAGGACGCGACGGCCGATCCTGGATGCTCCGACGATACCCACCGTGCGGCGGTAGTTGCCCGCGCTGTCGAGTTCACGCCGCCAGTCGTAGCCGGCGCGCAGTTCCTCGTAGCGCTGCGCCGAGCGCAGGACGTACTTGCCGGCGAGGAGGATCGCGGCGAGCGTGTACTCGGCGACGGGCAGGGCGTTGGCGGCGGCGGCGGAGGTGACCGCGATGCCGCGCTCCCAGCAGGCGTCGGTGATGTGGTGCTTGACGGAGCCCGCCGCGTGCACGACCGCGCGCAGACGCGGTGCCCGCTCGAGGACTTTGGGAGTCAGCGGGGTGGCGCCCCAGCAGGTGAACAGGACATCCGCCTCGGCGAGGGCGGCGGCGACGGCGGGTGTGGGGGCGGCGAGGTCGTGGGCGATCAGCCGCGGATCGCTGCGGGCGAGCGTGGTGAGGCGGTCGCGATGGCGGTCGGCGAACAGGCGCTCGGCGATGCCGGGGCCCATGGCGAGGAGGACGGCGGGGCGCTGCGCGGAGCGCATCGTGCGGCGTTCCGTGGCGCGTTCGGCGGGGACGGGGCGTTCGGCACCGGGGTCGTTCGCCGGGCGATGGTCGGTGGCGTGGTCCATGGTGGAACTCGAGCTCCTCGTAAGCCGCTTGAGGTCACTGGGCGAACGACGAGGCCGACCTGGGCGGACGGCCGTATCACCGGCGAGAAGGAGCACACGGCTCCCTTTGGCCGCGACTCCCGGGGCCGCCGTCCGCATCCGCCGCGTCCCCATCCGCCGCATCCGCCGGCCGGACGGCAGCCGCCAGCCACGCCGGGCCCCTACTGCGGACCGTACTTGCGGCCTGTCCTGGACGTGACCCCGCCGATCAGCCCGCGCGGCGCCAGTTTCACCACACCCATCAGCGCCTTGTAGCGAGGGTCCGGAATCGACAGCGACTTGCCGCGTGCCAGATCCCCCAGCGCGGCCGCCACCAGCTTGTCCGCGTCGAGCCACATCCAGCGGGGGATGTTGTCGGTGCCCATTCCGGCGCGCTCATGGAATTCGGTGCGTACGAAACCGGGGCAGAGCACCATCAGCCGCACCCCCGACCCCGCCAGATCCCGCGCGGCACCCTGCGTGAACTGCACGACCCACGCCTTCGACGCGCCATAGGTCCCGCGCGGCACGAACGCGGCCACCGATGCCACATTCACCACGCCGCCCCGCCCGCGCTCCCGCATCGCCCCGGTCGCCGCCGCCGTGAGCCGCAGCACCGCCTCGCAGTGCACCTTCAGCATCGTCAACTCATCGGCCATGGACACTTCCAGAAAGCGCCCCTTGTTCCCGAACCCGGCGTTGTTGACCAGCAGATCCACCGGATCCGTACGGTGGGCCAGCCGCTTCTCGACCGCCGCGATGCCCTCGTCCTGCGACAGGTCGGCGGTCAGCACCTCCGCCTCGATGCCGTGCCGGTCATGCAGTTCGGTGGCCTGCTCCTGCAGCCGCGCGGTGTCGCGGGCCACCAGCACCAGGTTGTGTCCCTCGGCCGCGAGCCGCCGCGCGAACGCGGCGCCGATCCCCGCGGTCGCTCCCGTAATCAGTGCAGTCGTCATAGGCGGCACGTTAGTGCCCCGTGTTCGGGCGTGGCGTACGCGTCCACCGTGCCCGCCGCGCTCGGAGACCGGCGCTACGCGCTCTGCTTGGCGACGTACTCCCGTGCGGCCCTGAGCAGTTCGGGGTGGAGCGCGTCGCCCGCCGCGAGCACCTCGGGCAGCAGGGTCCGCTCGGTGGTCTCGGCCCGGAACGCCATGTGGACCGTCACCTCGTGGTCCGGCCGGTGCACGATCTCGATCGGGTCGCCCGCGCGGATCTCGCCGGGCTCGACGACGCGCAGATACGCTCCGGGCGCGCCCTGCTGCGTGAAGCGCTTGACCCAGCCCTTCTCGCCCAGCCAGCTCGCGAACGTACGACACGGAATGCGGGCGCTCGTCACTTCGAGCACCAGCTCGCCGCCGATCCGCCAGCGCTCGCCGATCTTCGCCCCGCTCACGTCGAGCCCGCTCGTGGTGAGGTTCTCGCCGAACGCGCCGTTGCCGAGAGGCCGCCCCAACTCCCGCTCCCAGACGTCGAGATCCTCACGCGCGAACGCGTACACCGCCTGGTCGGTGCCGCCGTGGTGGCGCAGATCGCAGACCGCGTCCCCCGCGACACCGCCGGCCCCCTCGCCCTTGGGGCCGGGGTCGCTCACCCGCACGGCTCCCGCCACCGGCTGTTTGTCGATGCCGGTCGCGCCGCCCGGTGTGTCGGTGTACTCGACGATCTTCGGCCGGCCCACATTCACGGTCAGAAGCTTCATGGACAACACGCTAACCCCCACTCCCAAAGGAACCAATCGAAAAGAAGGCTCCCCTCCAAGCCTCGCTTATATTCGGAGGATGATCGAAGCCCGTCATCTGAGAGTTCTGCGCGCAGTGGCCGCCACCGGCTCGTTCTCCGCGGCCGCGCGCCGGCTGGGCTGCACCCAGCCGGCCGTCAGCCAGCAGATGAGGGCACTCGAAGCATCCGCGGGCACCCCGCTGCTGGTCCGTACGGGTCGTGAGACGCGGCTGACCCAGGCGGGTGAAGTTCTCGTACGCCACGCCTCCGGCATCCTTGCCGGGCTGACCGCCGCCGAGGAGGAGATCGCCGCCATCGCCGGCCTGCGGGCGGGCCGGGTGCGGCTCGTGTCGTTCCCCAGCGGCAGTTCCACGCTCGTACCGACCGCGCTCGCCGCGCTGCGCGCGGCCCATCCGGGCACCCGGGTCTCGCTCGTCGAGGCGGAGCCGCCGCGTTCGGTGGAGATGCTGCGCGAGGGCGACTGCGATGTGGCGCTCGCCTTCCGGTACGGCGCTGCGGCCGCGGAATGGGACGACCTGGTCGTCCGGCCCCTGCTCGTCGACCGCCTCGTCGGCCTTGTCCCCGAGGGGCACCGGCTGGCCGGCGCCGATGCCGTGGCCATCGCCGATCTCGCCGACGAGTCCTGGATCGCGGGCTGTCCGCGCTGTCGCCGCCAGCTCGTCGAGGTCTGCGAGGAGGCCGGCTTCACGCCCCGGATCGACTTCGCCACCGACGACCATCCGGCCGTGATCGGCCTGGTCGCCGCAGGTCTCGGCGTGGCGGTGCTGCCCGGACTCGCGATGGAGTCCGTACGGCTGAAGGGTGCACGGACGGTCACCGTGGAGCCGTCCGTCCAGCGCGAGATCGTCGCGCTCACACTGCCGGACCTGGCCCAGGTCCCGGCGGTCGCCGCCACGCTCGATCAGCTCGCCCTGGCCGCACTGCGCTGACCGGACCACCCCCGCCGGAGAGCCGGACGGGGGTGGTGCAGGAACGTTTCTTCGAACTTCTCCCGGCGCGGGCGTCAGCTCCGCGCCGGCCCGCTCACGCTGGTCGCCGGGATCAGGCGATGTCGCGCACGCCCCATCAGCTCCTCCCGCTCGTCCTCCGTCAGTCCACCCCACACGCCGTACGGCTCCCGCACCGCCAGCGCGTGCGCCGCGCACTCCGCTCGTACCGGGCACCTCATGCAGACCTCTTTCGCCGAGTTCTCGCGCGCACTTCGTGCGGCTCCCCGCTCGCCCTCGGGGTGGAAGAAGAGCGAACTGTCCACCCCGCGGCAGGCTGCGAGGAGCTGCCAGTCCCACAAATCGGCGTTGGGTCCGGGAAGGCGGGAGAAATCTGCCATAGCGCATGTCCCCTTGAAACCGTGCTGAGTGGATACAGGTCAGGTAGCGCACGAGCGGGATGCGGGCAGGATCCGGAGCGGGATCCGAGCCGTATCCGGCACCCGTCCGGCACCCGCGTGTGCCTCACGACCGTACATCTCCTGTGTAAGTAGATGTAAATATGACTCATTGCGAATCTAGCTACAGACACCACAAAAAGGGAAGAAAAGCAGCTAAATGGGGCATAGCTTCCAGGCGAAACGCTCCATCACCTGCAGTGCTCTCCTCCGCGCACGGCCCCTCACATAGAGTGCTGAAGGCGGGAGTCCGACCCGTAACTCTTTCGAGTGACCGTCGTTGAGAGTGCGGAGGCGGTTGAAAGAACAAGCGCTAGGGCACATGTCCGAGAGCGTTCAACCGCACAGGTGACGAAACGTACCCAGCCTGGAGGCTCAAGGTGACGCGCATCAGCTGCGGAGGGCGGCCATGACATCCGTCCTCGTCTGCGACGACTCCCCGCTTGCCCGAGAGGCGCTCCGCCGGGCGGTTGCGACCGTACCCGGCGTCGAGCGCGTGACGACCGCAGCCAACGGCGAGGAAGTGCTCCGCCGCTGGGGCGCCGACCGCTCGGACCTGATTCTGATGGACGTACGCATGCCCGGACTCGGCGGTGTCGAGACCGTCCGCCGGCTGCTGTCCGCGGACCCGGGCGCCCGGATCATCATGCTCACCGTCGCCGAGGACCTGGACGGTGTCGCGCTCGCGGTCGCCGCCGGTGCCCGCGGCTATCTGCACAAGGACGCATCGCGGGCCGAACTGCGGGCCACGGTCACCCAGGCGCTCGCCGACCCGACCTGGCGGCTCGCCCCGCGGCGGCTGCGTTCGGCCGAAATGGGCGCGGCACCCACCCTCACCGCGCGTGAGATCCAGGTGCTCGAAGGTATGAGCCACGGCCGGTCGAACGCCGAGATCGGCCGGGAGCTCTTCCTCTCCGAGGACACCGTGAAGACCCACGCAAGGCGGCTTTTCAAGAAGCTCGGCGCCTCGGACCGGGCGCACGCCGTCGCGCTCGGATTCCGCTGGGGCCTGGTCCGCTAGGCGGACGGGTGGGCTGTCGCGGGGGCACGATGAACCCCGCCCGCCGCCGGGTGGGCGGGGCGACGGATGACCGCGGGCATCCGTTTCCCTCGCGATGCCGCATCCTTGAGGGGTGGAGTTCCTCGGGGACGAGTCGGTCGAGCGGGAGGGGAGGGCGCAGGAGATGAGTTCCGGCGCACCTGCTCATAACGCTTCGGTGCACAACATTGGACGCAGTGCCACGGATGCTCAGCCGCCAAGGCACCATGGACCGATGCGCGACGACGAGACCACGGTGATCGGTGCACTCGTTCACCGTGCCGTCGATGGCGACGAGCAGGCCACGCACGATCTTCTTGCGTGCGTCCATCCGCTCGCACTTCGCTATTGCCGCACCCGGCTCAGCCGGCTGCCCGGCGATGCGCGTCATTTCGTGGAGGACCTCGCACAGGAGGTCTGCGTCGCGGTTCTGATGGCGCTGCCGCGCTACAAGGACACCGGAAGGCCCTTCGAGGCCTTCGTCTTCGCCATCGCGTCGCACAAGGTCGCCGATCTGCAGCGGGCCGCCATGCGGCATCCGGGATCGACGGCGGTGCCCTCCGACGAGATGCCCGAGCGGCCCGACGACTCCCTCGGCCCCGAGGAGCGCGCGCTGCTCAGCGACGACGCCGAATGGGCCAAGAGGCTCCTCGCCAACCTTCCGGAGAACCAGCGCGAGCTGCTGGTGCTGCGGGTCGCGGTCGGGCTGACCGCCGAGGAGACCGGGCAGATGCTGGGCATGTCACCCGGCGCGGTACGGGTCGCGCAGCACCGCGCTCTCAGCCGGTTGCGCGCCCTGGCCGAACAGTGAGCCGAGCGGTGAGTCGTACGGCATCTCGCGCACGTATGAACACACAAAGCTGTTCGACGATCTTGATCGTGGAATGAGACGGCTTCCGGGCCCGTTAGCATGGACATCCGCACCGATCAAGGCCATTTGGGGAAGGTGTCATGACCAACGTCGACGGAGTGCCCGATAAATTCGCGACACTCGGGCTGACCTACGACGATGTGCTGCTGTTGCCGGGTGCTTCGGAAGTACTTCCGAACGCGGTCGACACCTCGTCCCGTGTCTCCAGGAACGTCCGGGTGAACATCCCGCTGCTCTCCGCGGCGATGGACAAAGTCACCGAATCGCGGATGGCGATCGCCATGGCGCGCCAGGGCGGCGTGGGCGTGCTGCACCGCAATCTGTCCATCGAGGATCAGGTGAACCAGGTCGACCTGGTCAAGCGTTCCGAGTCCGGAATGGTCACCGACCCGATCACGGTGCACCCCGACGCCACGCTCGCCGAGGCCGACGCCCTGTGCGCCAAGTTCCGTATCAGCGGCGTGCCGGTCACCGACGCCGCGGGCAAGCTGCTCGGCATCGTCACCAACCGCGACATGGCTTTCGAGACCGTCCGTACGCGCCAGGTGCGCGAGGTCATGACCCCGATGCCGCTGGTCACCGGCAAGGTCGGCATCTCCGGCGTGGACGCCATGGAGCTGCTGCGCCGCCACAAGATCGAGAAGCTTCCGCTGGTCGACGACGCGGGCATCCTCAAGGGCCTGATCACGGTCAAGGACTTCGTCAAGGCCGAGCAGTACCCCCATGCGGCGAAGGACTCCGAGGGCCGTCTGCTCGTCGGCGCGGCGGTGGGTGCCAGCCCGGAGGCCCTGGAGAGGGCCCAGGCGCTGGCCGGGGCGGGCGCCGACTTCCTCATCGTCGACACCTCGCACGGGCACAACAGCAACGCCCTCAACTGGATGGCGAAGATCAAGTCGAGCGTGGGCGTCGACATCATCGGCGGCAATGTGGCGACCCGTGACGGTGCCCAGGCCCTGATCGACGCCGGTGTGGACGGCGTCAAGGTCGGTGTCGGCCCGGGCTCCATCTGTACGACCCGAGTGGTCGCCGGTATCGGTGTCCCGCAGGTCACGGCGATCTACGAGGCGGCGCTGGCCGCGCGGGCGGCGGGCGTTCCGGTCATCGGTGACGGCGGCCTGCAGTACTCCGGCGACATCGGCAAGGCGCTTGCCGCCGGCGCCGACACGGTCATGCTGGGCAGTCTCCTCGCGGGCTGCGAGGAGTCCCCGGGCGAACTGCTCTTCATCAACGGCAAGCAGTTCAAGTCCTACCGCGGCATGGGCTCGCTCGGCGCCATGCAGTCGCGCGGCCAGGGCCGCTCGTACTCCAAGGACCGCTACTTCCAGGCCGAGGTGGCCTCCGACGACAAGCTCGTCCCCGAGGGCATCGAGGGCCAGGTGCCCTACCGCGGACCGCTGTCGGCGGTGCTCCACCAGCTGGTCGGCGGTCTGCGCCAGACCATGGGCTACGTCGGGGCGGCCGCCGTCGACGAGATGGAGCGCAAGGGCCGCTTCGTGCGGATCACTTCGGCGGGGCTCAAGGAGAGCCACCCGCACGACATCCAGATGACGGTCGAGGCGCCGAACTACAGCAGGAAGTAGTCCACGCGTGATCAGGGGCGGTCCCGGGGATTCCCGGGACCGCCCCTGACGTGTGCGTCGGGGATACTGGTAGGCGCAGACGTAGAGGGAGAGGCCACACATCGTGACTGAGATCGAGATCGGGCGCGGCAAGCGCGGCCGCCGGGCGTACGCGTTCGATGACATCGCCGTCGTACCGAGCCGGCGCACCCGGGACCCGAAGGAGGTCTCGATCGCCTGGCAGATCGACGCCTACCGCTTCGAGCTGCCCTTCCTGGCCGCTCCGATGGACTCGGTGGTCTCCCCGCAGACCGCGATCCGCATCGGTGAGCTGGGCGGTCTGGGCGTACTGAACCTCGAAGGCCTGTGGACCCGCTACGAGGACCCGCAGCCGCTGCTCGACGAGATCTCCGAGCTGGACGAGGCCGCCGCGACCCGTCGTCTGCAGGAGATCTACGCCGCCCCGATCAAGGAGGAGCTGATCGGGCAGCGGATCAAGGAGGTGCGCGACTCGGGTGTGGTGACCGCCGCCGCGCTCTCGCCGCAGCGCACCGCTCAGTTCTCCAAGGCCGTTGTCGACGCCGGTGTGGACATCTTCGTCATCCGCGGTACGACGGTCTCGGCCGAGCACGTCTCGGGCGCGGCCGAGCCGCTGAACCTGAAGCAGTTCATCTACGAGCTCGACGTACCGGTCATCGTGGGCGGCTGTGCCACGTACACGGCCGCGCTGCATCTGATGCGTACGGGCGCCGCGGGCGTCCTGGTCGGCTTCGGCGGCGGCGCCGCGCACACCACGCGCAATGTCCTGGGTATCCAGGTCCCGATGGCGACAGCGGTGGCCGATGTGGCCGCGGCACGCCGGGACTACATGGACGAGTCCGGCGGCCGGTATGTGCATGTCATCGCGGACGGCGGCGTGGGCTGGTCCGGCGACCTGCCGAAGGCGATCGCGTGCGGCGCGGACGCCGTGATGATCGGCTCCCCGCTCGCCCGCGCGACGGACGCGCCGGGCCGCGGGCACCACTGGGGCATGGAGGCGGTCCACGAGGACGTGCCGCGCGGCAAGCTGGTGGACCTGGGCATCGTGGGCACGACCGAGGAGGTCCTCACCGGTCCTTCGCACAGCCCCGACGGTTCGATGAACTTCTTCGGCGCGCTGCGCCGTGCGATGGCGACGACGGGCTACAGCGAGCTCAAGGAGTTCCAGCGCGTCGAGGTGACGGTGGCCGACTCGCAGCACCGCCGCTGAATCCGCCGCGTACGAAAGGGGCCCCGCACCGGGTGGTGCGGGGCCCCTCTCCGTTTGTCCGGATCAGCCGTCGGCCTCAGCCGTCGGCCTCAGCCGTTGGCCTTCTTGGCGCCACCGAAAGCGGCGACGGCGCCGATGGCGAGGAAGACATACGTCATGCCGTCCGCCGACTTGCTCCACGCGTCGGTCAGCAGATCGAACCTGTCGATGAATACGTCCAGGAAGGCGGCGTCCGTCAGCTTGGCGACGACGACAGCGCCCCCGATCAACTGACCCAAGTACACGGCGGGGAGCGCGAGCAGCGCGCTGACGACGGGCAGCGCCGGGTTGCGGCCGCCGGCCTTGGCGGCGGCGAAGCCGATGAGGAAGCCGACGCCGATGGCCGCGTAGCCGATCTCGCGCTCGATGGCGCCGCTGAGAGCGCCGTACGCACCCGCGCCGACCAGTGCGGCGACGACGGCGACGACGATGCCGACGCCGACGTTGTCACGGACGGGCGCGGGAGGCGGAGTTGGGGCGTACGGGGCGGCGTCGCCGCCGGCGAACGGGTTGCCGGACGACGGTGGAACAGGCTGGCTCATCTGGAATTTCCCCCCAGGGACGAAGGCCTCGCACGAGTGTGCGGGCGGAGATCCCGGAGACTAGCAGTCCGGTAGGACAGTGCGGCACTGCGTTATCGAGCTGTTGGAATGCCGCTGTTGGGGGCTCAGAGGCGGTGCGCGGCCCCGGCCGGGGTGGCTCCCCTTGTGTCCAGGAGGAGTTGGGCCTTGACGGCCAGGCCCTGCAGGTCGTACGTGCGGTGGTGCTGGAGCAGCACCGTCAGATCCGCGCTGGCGGCAGCCTCGTAGAGCGAGTCCGCGCGGGGGACGGGGAGTTCGCGGACCCGCCAGTCGGGGACGTACGGGTCGTGATAGCTGACGGCCGCGCCCAGGTCCATCAGACGGCGGGCGATCTCGGTGGCCGGGGAGGCTTCCAGGTCGGGGAGGTCCGGCTTGTAGGTGATACCGAGGAGCAGCACGCGCGCGCCGCGGGCCGATTTGCCGTGTTCGTTGAGGAGCGTGGCGCAGCGCTGGATGACGTACTGCGGCATGCGGGTGTTGATTTCCTGGGCGAGGCCGACCATCCGCAGGGGGTGGCCCGAACCGCGGCCGGAGGGTGGGACGAGGCCCGGGTCCAGGGGGACGCCGTGGCCGCCGACGCCCGGGCCCGGGCGGAAGGCCTGGAAGCCGAAGGGCTTGGTCTCGGCGCAGCGGATGACGTCCCAGAGGTCCACGCCCAGGTCGTGGCAGAGCACGGCCATCTCGTTGACCAGGGCGATGTTGACGTGACGGAAGTTCGTTTCGAGGACCTTGACGGTCTCGGCCTCGCGCGGCCCGCGCGCGCGGACGACCTTGTCGGTGAGGCGTCCGTAGAAGGCGGCGGCCGATTCGGTGCATGCGGGGGTGAGGCCGCCGATGACCTTGGGGGTGTTGGCGTAGCCGTGGGTGCGGCTGCCCGGGTCCACCCGGCTCGGGGAGTACGCGAGATGGAAGTCGCGGCCGGCGCGCAGCCCGGAGCCCTCTTCGAGGATCGGGCGGAGGAACGTCTCCGTGGTGCCGGGCTGGACCGCCGATTCGAGCAGCACGGTGGTGTGCGGGCGCAGCCGCGCGGCGAGTGCCCGGGCGGACTCGGCGAGGGCGGTGAGATCGAGCGCCCCGTCGGCTCCGGGAGGGGTGGGGGCACAGATGACGGCGGTGCGTACGCGTCCGAGTTCGGCCGGGTCCGTGACGGTCCGGAAGCCACCGGCGAACATGCGGCGGATGTCGGCCGGAGTGCATCCCGCCGCCGGTTCGGGCAGCCGGCGTGGGTCGGTGTCGTAGCCGATGGTCTCGATGCCGACGGCTACGGCGGCCTGGGCGAGGGGCAGGCCGAGCTGACCGAGTCCGATGACGGCGAGATCTGCGGGCATGGCGTGGGCCGTCCTTCCCTTTAAGCCGCGGAGACATTGAGCGCAAGCCCTGTGGGCAGAACGGGCAGGCGCAATGTCACACTAGGCGTAAATATGACCGATATGCCGCATTGTGTGCTCGTGGCTGTCCGAGTGTTATCCACAGGCGGTGGCTGAAGTCGTCGACTGCGGACAGAATCGACGTTGTGAGCCCGATCGCAGGGGCCGTACGGGGGCGACGGGAGGCAGCAGTGAGGACAGCGACACTGGGACCGGTGGAGCGTGCCGAGGCGCTCGCCAAGATGGCCGAGCGTGAACTGGACATGCTGGTGGTCGGCGCGGGCGTGGTCGGAGCAGGGACCGCGCTGGATGCCGCGACGAGAGGACTCTCCACCGGTCTGGTCGAGGCGCGGGACTGGGCGTCGGGCACATCGAGCAGGTCGAGCAAGCTGATCCACGGGGGGCTGCGCTATCTGGAGATGCTGGACTTCGCGCTCGTCCGGGAGGCGCTCAAGGAGCGCGGGCTGCTGCTGGAGCGGCTGGCGCCGCATCTGGTGAAGCCGGTGCCGTTCCTCTATCCGCTCCAGCACAAGGGCTGGGAGCGGCTGTACGCCGGATCGGGTGTCGCGCTGTACGACGCGATGTCGGTGTCGTCGGGTCATGGGCGCGGACTGCCCGTCCACCGTCATCTGTCGCGGCGGCAGGCGCTGCGGGTAGCGCCCTGTCTGAAGAAGGACGCCCTGGTCGGGGCGCTGCAGTACTACGACGCACAGATGGACGACGCCCGCTATGTGGCGACGTTGGTACGCACGGCCGCGAGCTATGGGGCCCATGTCGCCAGCCGGGCGCGGGTGATCGGCTTTCTGAGGGAGGGTGAGCGGGTCGTCGGAGCGCGGGTGCAGGACGTCGAGTCCGGCGGGGAGTACGAGATCCGGGCCAAGCAGGTCGTGAATGCGACCGGAGTGTGGACGGACGACACCCAGGCGCTGATCGGGGAGCGCGGGCAGTTCCATGTGCGGGCTTCCAAGGGCATTCATCTGGTGGTGCCCAAGGACCGGATCCACTCGACGACCGGGCTGATCCTGCGGACCGAGAAGTCCGTGCTGTTCGTCATCCCCTGGGGACGGCACTGGATCGTGGGGACCACGGACACCGACTGGGATCTCGACAAGGCCCATCCGGCCGCGTCCAGCGCGGACATCGACTATCTCCTCGAGCACGTCAACTCCGTGCTGGCGGTGCCTCTGACGCGCGATGACGTCCAGGGGGTGTACGCGGGGCTGCGGCCGTTGCTCGCGGGGGAGTCAGACGCGACCAGCAAGCTGTCGCGCGAGCACACGGTGGCGCATCCGGTGCCCGGCCTTGTGGTTGTGGCGGGCGGCAAGTACACGACGTACCGGGTGATGGCGAAGGACGCGGTGGACGAGGCGGTGCACGCGCTCGACCAGCGGGTGGCTGCGTGCGTCACGGAGAACGTCCCGCTCGTCGGGGCCGAGGGCTATGGCGCGCTGTGGAACGCGCGGGCGAGGACGGCGGCGCGGACAGGGCTTCATGTGGTCCGCGTGGAGCATCTGTTGAACCGGTACGGCTCGCTCATCGAGGAACTGCTGACGCTGATCGCCGACGACCCGAAGCTCGGGGAGCCGCTGGGGGGCGCGGAGGACTATCTGCGGGCCGAGGTCGTCTATGCCGCATCGCACGAAGGGGCGCGGCACCTCGATGACGTGCTGACGCGGCGGACCAGGATCTCGATCGAGACCTTCGACCGGGGGACGCGTTGTGCGCGCGAGTGCGCGGAGCTGATGGCACCGGTGCTGGGCTGGGACAAGGGGCACATCGAGAAGGAGATCGAGCACTACGAGAAGCGGGTGGAGGCGGAGCGCGAGTCGCAGCGGCAGCCGGACGACCTGACGGCGGACGCGGCGCGGCTGGGGGCACCGGACATCGTGCCGATCTGATCCCGTTTGCCCGCGCCCGTCCGTGCGGGCTGCCCGCGGGCTTTCTGCCGGAACCCTGTTTTCGGCCCCCGACCCGTTGGAAATCCGCCATCCGGAGGGTCGGTTCGGGGTGGCGAGTGTGGCTGGAGGGGTGCGTTCCGCTTGGCTGGGCAGGGCCCCGACCAGCCAAGCGGTGAGCTTCACGGCGAGTAATGGCATGGTGGGTGCTCCCCTGCTTCTGGACCTGTCCCGGCGGACTGCGGACCCGGGAGAAGCGCCGGTCCCGGAGTGAGGGACAATGGGGGCTCTGCCAGGGCGGGTTACCGCATCGCGCGGGAAGCGGCAGGCGCGGGCGAAGATCAGGGATCGCAGAGGGGACGCATGTCGGAGGCGGAGCAGGCGCGGGAGCCCCAGCGGGACACGGCCGAGGAGCCCAAGCGGGATTCCGGGCAGGATTCCGGGACGGAGCTCAAGCCGGAGTCCCAGGACACCGAGCCGGAGTCCCAGGATCCCGAGAAGAAGCTCGACACGGAGCCGGAGTCCAAGGCGGTGCCCGCATCGGCTGCCGAACCGGCGTCCGGTGCCGAGCCGGAGAAGGCGGCGAAGGCCGAGAAGCCTGTGACGCCTTCCGGGCGGGTCGCCTCTGGGCAGGACTCAGAGCCGGGGTCCGGCTCGGGCCGCGGTGACGGGGCCGTGTCCGGGGCCGGTGCGTCAAAGGCGTCCCGGGCGACGTCCCCCAAGGAGACCGAGCCCAAGGCATCTGAGCCCAAGGCGCCCGAGTCCGCGGCGCCTGAGCCAACGTCCCCCAAGCCCACGACCTCTGAGCCCAAGGCGCCCGAGTCGGCGGCAACCGCGCCCGTCAAGGCGGCTGCCGCCGGGCGGAGTTCCGGGCGGGAGGCCCAGGGGCGGCTGCTCTCCGGGCGGTACCGGCTGGGCGGCGTCCTCGGGCGCGGCGGGATGGGCACCGTATGGCGGGCCGTCGACGAGACCCTCGGCCGTACCGTCGCCGTGAAGGAACTGCGCTTCCCCAGCAGCATCGACGAGGAAGAGAAGCGCCGCCTCATCACCCGCACCATGCGCGAGGCCAAGGCGATCGCCCGGATCCGCAACAACAGCGCGGTGACGGTCTACGACGTCGTCGACGAGGACGACCGCCCGTGGATCGTCATGGAGCTCGTCGAGGGCAAGTCCCTGGCCGAAGCCGTGCGCGAGGACGGCACGCTGACGCCCCGGCGGGCCGCCGAGGTCGGACTCGCGATCCTCGACGTACTGCGTTCCGCGCACCGCGAGGGCATCCTGCACCGCGATGTGAAGCCGTCCAATGTGCTGATCGCCGAGGACGGGCGCGTTGTGCTCACCGACTTCGGTATCGCGCAGGTCGAGGGCGACCCGTCGATCACGTCGACCGGCATGCTCGTCGGCGCGCCTTCCTACATCTCGCCGGAGCGTGCCCGCGGTCACAAGCCCGGGCCGGCCGCCGACCTGTGGTCGCTGGGCGGGCTGTTGTACGCGAGCGTCGAGGGCTGCCCGCCGTACGACAAGGGCTCCGCGATCGCGACGCTGACCGCCGTGATGACCGAGCCGCTGGACCCGCCGAAGAACGCGGGCCCGCTGGAGGAGGTCATCTACGGTCTGCTCGCCAAGGACCCGGATCAGCGTCTCGACGACGCGGGCGCACGGGCGTTGCTCACCAGGGTGCTGCACGCCCCCGAGGTGCCGGAGCCGCCCGCCGAGCCCGAGCCGTCGCCGGAGGCCACCCGCGTCGTCGCGCTGCCGCCGCTTCCCCCGCCTCCGCCGGAGGCCAGGCAGAAGGACCCGGCGGCCGACCGGGTGCGCGGTGCGCTGCGTTCCGTGCGCAACGCCGCCGCGGCCGCCAAGCCGGAACCGAAGCCGCAGCCCGCGCCACAGGCTCCTGCCGCCCGGCCCGCGCCGGTGCGAGCGCCGCTCACCGATGTGGTGCCCCGCCGCACCCTGATGGTCATCGCGGCCGTCGTCGCGCTCGCCGTGCTGGCGACCGTGCTCTATCTGACGCTCGGCGGTGGCGACAAGGGCAGCAAGAACAAGTCGGGCAAGGACAAGTCCACTTCGGCCGGAGTGACCGGCGGCAAGGGCACGGACGCGGGTGGTACCGCGGACGGGGGCAAGGGCAAGGACGCCGCCAAGGACGACCCCCAGGACGGCACCGGGACCGGGGACAGCCAGGGCGGGCAGCCGTCCGGCGGGCCCAAGACCGATGCCCCCGCGGGCCGGGACGGAATCCCGGCAGGGTACGTGATGGTCTCGAACGAGCGGTTCCACTTCACCATGGCGATGCCCAAGGGCTTCAGGATGACCGCCATCGCGGGCGAGAACTCCGGCGGGATATTCAACCTGCAGAAGGATGGCTTCCCGCGCGTTCAGGTCGACTTCAACGGCAGCCCCACGGACGACGCCGCCGCTGCCTGGGAGGGATTGAGGCTGGTGACCGCCGCCAGCAGCGACGGCTATAAGCACCTCGGGATCAAGCCGGTCCAGTACAAGGGCTATCCGACCGTCGCCGACTGGCAGTTCGAGCGCAATCAGGTCGGCCAGCGGGTACGAGTCCTCAACAGGGGCTTCAAGGTGGATGCCGAGCACGGCTACTCGATCATGATCACGTGCAAGGCGAGCGAGTGGCACAGCACGCAGTGCGAGACCTTGCGCAAGACGGCGTTCGCCACATTCAAGCCCAAGGACTGAGTCAGGACACGTATCGTGAGAGCTCGCGGACGGTACGCAGCCGCAAGGGGTCGTAAGTAGCCGTCAAACGACCGGAATTGACGGTTTGGTACGACCCTGGGGGCCGTCCGGGGGACATGCGCGCGCGTGGGGAGGCGACGTGGACGACTATGCGGGAAGGGTGCTCGCCGACCGCTACCGCCTGCCGTTGCCGCCCTCCGACGAGTACGAACTGGTGGAGACCCGCGCGTTCGACACATACAGCGGGCAGGAAGTCCTGGTGCGGCAGGTGCCGTTGCCGGAGGTCGTGGACGCCGAGGTCGTCGAGACGGACGGCCTGGCCGGGGCGGCGGTGCCACGCAGAGCCCAGGGGCGTACGACACGGCGGCCCACGGACCCGGCGGTGCGGCGGGCCATCGAGGCCGCGCAGGCTGCCGCGCAGATTCCCGACCATCCGCGCCTGGACCAGGTCTTCGACGTCTTCGCGGAGGGCGGTTCGCTCTGGATAGTGAGCGAACGGGTCGCCGCGCGGCCGCTCGCGGCGCTTCTGGCGGAGAAGCCGCTCAGCCCCTACCGGGCGGCCGAGGTCGCCTCCGACGTACTGACCGCCCTGCGGGTGTTGCACGCGCACGGCTGGACCCATCGCAACATCACTTCCCGAACGGTCCTCGTCTGCGACGACGGGCGCGTGGTCCTGACCGGACTGGCGTCGGGAGCGGCGGAGGAAGCGTTGTGCGGGTATGCCCCGGTGCCGGGTCCTCCGGACGAGTTGGCAGGGGTTTCGGGGCTGCCAGAGGCGCCCGTGCCGTCGGGGGAACCGGCGTTCCTGGAGGCGGAGACGTACGCCGATCCGGAGGACGCGGACGGGTACGCGGACGAGGTTGAGGACAACAGCGACGGCGAGGACGACGGGCCGTACGGGGCTTCGCCCGGCGCCCGGGTCGCCCTGCCGGGGCCCGGAACCGGCGCGGTGGACGCCCGGGCCGCGAGGGCGGGTGCGATCGCGGCGTACCGCGCGGGTGCACGGGCCGCGGCGCGCGCCGGCGAGGACGAGCGCGATGGCGACCGTCCGGTCCAGGCGGGCTTCGACCCGGACTGGTGGGCCCGGCGTCCGGGCGAGCCGGGCCCGGATCTCGGCATGGACGACGAGACCGACGACGACATCGACGACGAGGAAGACGACGGCGGCTGGTCCGGCACCCCCGGCCGCGTCAGGCTGGCCGGTACCTGGCACGACGGCGCCTTCCCGGCCCAGGACGGCCCGCGCCCCCTCCCGGCAGGCGGCAGCCCGGGCAGCCACAGCACGGGCGGTCCCGCGGCACGCGGCCACAACGACCCGTACGGCACCCGCCCCGCGCTTCCCGGCCCCCGTACCGACAACGTGCCCGCCCCCACCCGTCATGGCGGGACCGCCCAGGACGCGCTGCGCGCCGACGCCCAGCGTGCCGACGTCCAGCGCAGGCCCGTCGTCGCCGAGGTCCAGGCGCCCACCGGGCGCTGGGACGAGATAGTCGCGGGCGGCAGCACACCCGCCTACCGCGGCCCCGCCACACCCCTGGCCGCCGAGCGCGCCCGGCAGGCGCGTATCGCGGTCGTCGGCGCGGTCACCGAGCGATGGGCCCCCGAGCAGGCCGGACCCGTCCATGAGAACTGGCAGTTGGCCGCCCCCGTCGGCCCCGCCACCGACCTCTGGGCGCTGGGCGCCCTACTCTACCGGGCCGTCCAGGGCCACGCCCCGTATCCCGAGGAGAGCGCAGTCGAGCTGGTCCAGCTCGTCTGCTCCGAGCCGCCCGCCTTCGCCGAGGAGTGCGGCCCGCTGCGCCCCGTCGTCGAGTCGCTGCTGCGGCAGGACCCCACGGAGCGCCCGGACTTCGAGGAGCTGCGCGGCTGGCTGCGTTCGCTCGTACGGTCCGCGCCCGAGCCCGAGGCGGGGATGGACGTCGTGCCGGTCCCGTCGGCCGCGGTCGACGGCTCCCGGCTGCCTGTCGTACGCCGCCGGGGCGAGTTGGTGCGCAGACGCCGCGGCTCGGCCGAAGTGGTGCACGGCCGCCATCGCCACAAGAAGTCCAGACGTGAGCGGCGCGGCCCGCGTTCCCTCGGCCGCATCCTCCTGCTGCTGATACTGCTCCTGCTGGTCGCGGCGATCGCGTATGCCGTGGTGTTCATGCCGAAGGCGGACTCGCAGCAGGACCGTTCCCAGGGCACGAACGGCGGGCGTCCGCCGGCGGCCAGTGCGAGCCCGGACCCCGCCACTCCCGGCAACCGGCCGTCGACTCCCGCGACCAGCCCCGGTGCCCAGCAGCCCCAGACCTCCGCACCCGCCGGGAACCTCCCGTACGGCTACGCGTTGCGCAAGGATCCGGAAGGTTTCCAGATAGCCGTCGACAAATCCTGGCAGCGCCGCCCGATCAATGATGTCGGCCAAGTCCGCTACACCGACGGAAATTTCACTCTGATCGTCGTCCCCGGCCGTGACACCGTGAAAGCGAACGGCGACGATCCGCTGACCTATCAGCGTGACAAGGAGCGTGAACTCCAGCCGTGGCGTGACTCGTCCTGGGCCGGGGCGTCCGGGCTGCGCCGTATCGAGGTCGGGCAACAGGTCATGGCCGAAGGGCAGTTCACCTGGCAGGACAGCAACGGCCGTGAGGTGTACGTACGCAATCTCGCCCTCGTCATCGGCGGCGGCTACCACGTCGTCCAGGTGATTGGACCGGAGGACCAGCGCGACAAGGTGACCGAGATCTACCAGGAGGCCACAAAGGCCTATCGGACCACCCGCTAGCATCACGGCCTGGTCACTTGAGGCATCCGGGGTTCCGCGCCCGTACTTCACTTCCGTAACCTGTCATCCCAAGGAAACTGGGCGGGGGACGTGGAACACAGTCAAAGCACGGGCGCGGGTCTGCTGCTCGCCGGACGCTACCGGCTGAGCGAGACCATCGGCAGCGGCGGCATGGGCAAGGTGTGGCGCGCGCACGACGAGGTGCTGCACCGGGTCGTGGCGGTCAAGGAGCTGACCGCCGGGCGGTATGTCTCCGAGGCGGACCGCATCGTTCTGCACGCCCGCACCCAGAAGGAGGCCCGGGCCGCTGCCCGGATCAGCCACCCCGGTGTGGTCACCGTCCACGACGTTCTCGAACACGACGCCCGTCCCTGGATCGTGATGCAGTACGTCGACGGGCCCTCGCTCGCCGATGCGGCCAAGGAGTCCGGACGCATCCCGGCCGCCGAGGCCGCCCGCATCGGGCTGCACGTGCTGCGCGCGCTGGGCGCCGCGCACGCCGCCGGAGTGCTCCACCGGGACGTCAAGCCCGCCAACGTCCTGCTCAACCGCGACGGCAGGGTGCTGATCACCGACTTCGGGATCGCCGCGATCGAGGGCGACTCGACGATCACCCGGACCGGGGAAATCGTGGGGTCCATCGACTACTTGGCCCCGGAGCGGGTACGTGGCGCGGATCCCGGACCCGCCTCCGACCTCTGGTCGCTCGGCGCGACGCTGTACACGGCGGTGGAGGGCGAGTCGCCCTTCCGGCGCTCGTCGCCGCTCGCCAGCATGCAGGCCGTGGTGGGCGAGGAGCCGCGTCATCCCGAATGGGCGGGTCCCCTGGGGCCCGTCATCATGGCGCTGCTGCGCAAGGATCCCGCTGAACGCCCGTCGGCCGCCGAGGCCGAGCAGATGCTGGCGGAAGCGATGGGAGAGCGCCGGGCGGCCCCGCGTACGCCGCAGGTGCCCGCCCAGCGGACGACCGAGCGGCACACCCGGCCCGTGACCACGAACCTTCCGTCGCCGACGCCCCCCGCTCCGGAGCCTGTTCCGAGTCCGGGTCCGGGCACCGGCTCCGGTTCCGGAACAGGCACGACTGCCCAGGCCGCGCCGCCCCTGCGCCGCGGCGGCAGGCTGCGCAGGGCCGCGATCGTCGTGGTGCTCGCTGCGGTTGTCGGTGTCGGCGCGGGACTTGCCGCCATGGAGTACGCGGGCGGCGACAACGATGGCAGAGCGCGTGCGGGCGACCAGACGACCACCAAGCCCGGCCCTTCCTCGGCCAAGCCGGGCCCTTCCTCGGCCGTGCCGGCCGGCTGGCACCGCGAGAACGATCCGGAAGGCTTCAGCCTGCTCGTACCGGACGGCTGGACGCGCCAGACGGACGGCGACCAGGTCGACTACACGCCCGACAACGGCAAGCACCGCATCCGGATCAGCAGTAACGATTCGCCCGAATTCGAGAATCCGTATACGCACTTGCTGGACATGGAGAGGGGTCTGGCGAAACGGCTTCCCCAGTACAAGCGGCTGAAGCTCGGCCAGAACACCTACCGTGACCAGGTGAACTCCGCCTGCTGGGAGTTCACCTGGCACGAGAAGAAGACTTTCCCCGGTCCGCGCCGTGCCATCGATCAGATATACATCGAGGAGGACGGCGCGGAGTACGCGCTCTACATGTCGGGCCCGGCGGACGACTGGGCTACGACACGTCAGCAGTTCGACATCATGCTCCGGGGCTGGCGGCCTCCGGCATGATGGACGCAGGCTGATCGAGGGGGAGTTGCGTGTCCGAGGAAACGCGGCTGATCGCGGGCCGCTACCGGCTTGTGGACCGGCTGGGGCGCGGAGGCATGGGCACCGTGTGGCGTGCGGACGACGAGCTGCTCGGCCGCCGCGTCGCCGTCAAGGAGCTCCATCCGGAGGATGCGAGGGGCGGCCGTTCGGCGTCCCCGTACACGTCCACGGCCGCGCCGCTGCGTGAGGCCCGCGCCGTTGCCAGGGTCAAGCATCCGCATGTGATCGTCGTCCATGACGTGGTCGTCGACGACGGACTCCCGTACATCGTCATGGAACTGGTCGACGGCGGCTCGCTCGCCGAGCGGATCAGCCGCGACGGACCGGTCGATGTGGCCGAGGCGGCGCGGATCGGGCTCGCCCTGCTGGCCGCACTGCGGGCCGCGCACGAACTGGGAGTGCTGCACCGCGACCTGAAGCCCGCCAACGTTCTCATCGAGGAGTCCACCGGGCGGGTCGTCCTCACCGACTTCGGGATCGCGCAGCTTGCCGGGTCCACGACGATCACAGACTCGGGGTCGTTCGTCGGATCGCCCGAGTACACCGCGCCGGAGCGGATGCAGGGGCAGACGGCCGGGCCCGAGTCGGATCTGTGGTCGCTGGGTGTACTGCTCTGCGCGGTGCTGAGTGGTGAATCGCCCTTCCGCCGTGACTCGTTGGGCGGCATCCTGCATGCCGTCGTCGAGGACGAGATCCGCCCGCCCGCCCAGGCTGCGCCGCTGTTGCCGGTCGTGCTGGGGCTTCTCGATCGGGACCTTGAGCGCCGGATCGGCGCGACGGAGGCGGAGGAGCTGCTGCGTACGTACGTCACGACGGGGGCCGTGCCGATGCCTGCCGGACGCGACACCGACACCCGACGGGACACCCGCCCCGACACCCGCCGGGACAGCGTGCCGACGCCGCATGCGCCTGCGCCGCGGCAGCCCGTGGCCCCCGCGGCCCCCGGGACCGAGCGTGCCGGACGTCGGCGTGCGCCGCTGCTGGTCGCGGCGGCGCTCGTCGCCGCGCTGGCCGGAGCGGGAGGGGCGGCAGCGGTCCTGCTCAATGGCGACGGAGGGAGCAGCGCAGATGCGGCTCCGGGCCCTACGGCCGAGAACAGTGCGCCTCCGGTGCGTACGGAGCAGTCACCCGCCGCGAAGGCCAGACCGAACCCCACGGTGACCGTGACCACGTCGCCCGCACCGCCCCCGGCCAAGAAGCCCGTCGCGCCCGAGGGGTATCTCGCGGTCTCCGACCCAGGAGGCTTCGCCCTCGTCGTCCCCGAGGGCTTCACCCGCTCCCAGGACGACAAGCGCGTCTACTACATGGCGCCGGACCAGGACATCAGGATCGGCATCCGGGTGCAGAGCCCGGCCGCCGAAGGGCCGGTCGGATCGATGCGCCGCTCGGACGCGGACGGTCCGAACACCAACCCCGGCTACCGCGACGGCAAGGTCACCGCGACCACGCACAACGGCCTGACCGCCGCGCTCTGGGAGTTCACCTGGAACGGCTTCTCCGAGGCCGAGGGAGACCGGCACACGTTCGACATCTGCTGGGACGAGAACGGCATGATGTACGACGTGTGGGTCTCGGCCCCGGTCGGCAGGGCGGACGAGGCGCGGCGGCACTTCGACACCGCCTTGGACTCCTTCACGCCGGCGGGCTGACGTCAGGCGGGCCACGCTGCTGCGGACCGCCCGGCTCTTCGACCAGGTGGTCGAGCACCTGAAGATCGAGGATCTTCAAGGGCCGGTACAAGAGCTGCTGAAGCCCGGAATACCCGGGACAAGCCCCTGATCAGGGCTTATCTGCCAGTGATCGCTGGCGTGATGGTGAGGGCCTGGTGAAAAGCCGTTACCGACGGGTACCCAAAGTTCCGGATGCGGCTTACTCTCACCCCCATGACGGACTCGCAGGCTCCCGCCGCCGCCCCCGGCACCAATCCGACAGCCGCCGCCCCGGCCGGTGCGCGCACCGCCGCCGACGTGGTCACTCCCGAGGTGGTCGCCCAGCTCACCCGTGGCGTGATCGGCTCCGGCACAACCGCGAACCACACCCCCTTCACCGGGGAGAAGCTGGCGGACCTGCCCGAGTCCACCCCCGACGACGTCGCCGAGGCCTTCGAGCGCGCCCGCGCCGCCCAGCCCGCGTGGGCCGCGACTCCGGCCCGCGCCCGCGCCGCCGTCCTGCTCCGCTTCCACGACCTCGTACTCGAGCGCCAGGCCGAGGTCCTCGACCTCATACAGCTGGAGACCGGCAAGGCCCGCCTCCACGCGCACGAAGAGGTCCAGGCCGTCGCCGTCGCCGCCCGTCACTACGGCCGCAGGGCGCCCGCCTATCTCAAGCCCAAGCGGCACACGGGCGTGGTCCCCGTCCTCACCAAGACCACCGAACTGCGTCAGCCGCGCGGCGTCGTCGGCCAGATCGCGCCCTGGAACTACCCCTTCGAGCTCTCCGTCGGTGACGCGCTCCCCGCGTTCGTCTCCGGCAACGCCGTCGTGATGAAGCCCGACACCGAGACCGCGCTCACCGCGCTGTGGGCCCGCGATCTGCTCATCGAGGCCGGACTGCCCTCCGAGGTCTTCCAGATCGTCATCGGCGAGGGCCCGGTCGTCGGCCCCGAGGTCGTCAAGCACGCGGACTACGTCTCCTTCACCGGCTCCACCCGCACCGGCCGCGAGGTCGCCCAGGGTGCGGCCGCCCGCCTGATCGGCGTCTCCCTCGAACTCGGCGGCAAGAACGCCATGCTGGTGCTGCACGACGCCGACATCGAGAAGGCCGCGGCCGGAGCGATCCGTGCCTGCTTCTCCTCCGCGGGCCAGCTGTGCATCTCCATCGAGCGGCTGTACGTCCACGAGTCGATCGCCGACGCTTTCCTGGAGCGGTTCGCCGCCCGTACGAAGGCCATGCGCCTCGGCAACTCCCTCGCGTACGGAGCCGACATGGGCTCCCTGGTCGGCGAGCGCCAGCTGGAGACCGTCACCCGCCATGTCGAGGAGGCCGTCGCCAAGGGCGCCACACTCGTCGCGGGCGGCGTCGCGCGCCCCGACATCGGCCCGCTGTTCTACGAGCCGACCATCCTGGACGGCGTCGAGTCGCCGATGGCCGTGTGCACCGAGGAGACCTTCGGCCCTGTCGTCTCCATCTACCGCTTCAAGGACGAGGACGAGGTCGTCAAGCAGGCCAACGGCACTCCGTACGGCCTGAATTCGAGCGTCTGGACCAAGGACGGCAAGCGCGGCCACGCCGTCGCCGCGAAGCTGCGCACCGGCACCGTCAACATCAATGAGGGCTACGCCCCCGCGTACGGCAGCGTGCAGTCCCCGATGGGCGGCATGAAGGACTCCGGTCTCAGCCGGCGGCACGGCTCGGAGGGCATCCTCAAGTACACCGAGGCGCAGACCGTCGCCCAGCAGAGACTGATGCCGCTGGGGCCGTCCTTCGGCATGGACGACGAGAAGTACGCCGCGCTCATGAGCCGCAGCCTGAAGGCGATGAAGGCCCTGCGCCTGCGCTGATACAGCCCCTTTCGCACCAAGGAGAGCCATGCCCGAGCTACCCCCTACCCCAAATCCTGCCGGGAATCAGGACGAATCCGAGTACGACTACGACGTCATCGTCGTCGGCTCGGGCTTCGGTGGCTCTGTCTCCGCGCTGCGGCTGACCGAGAAGGGCTACCGGGTCGGCGTCCTGGAGGCGGGCCGCCGCTTCACCCGCGAGACGCTGCCCAAGAACTCCTGGGACCTGCGCAACTATCTGTGGGCCCCGGCGCTCGGCCTCTTCGGCATCCAGCGCATCCATCTGCTCGGCAATGTGATGGTGCTGGCGGGCGCGGGGGTGGGCGGCGGTTCGCTCAACTACGCCAACACCCTCTACGTCCCGCCCGCGGCCTTCTTCGAGGACCCGCAGTGGAAGGACATCACGAACTGGCAGGAGGAGCTCGCTCCGTACTACGACCAGGCCAAGCGGATGCTGGGCGTGCGGCTCAACCCGACGATGACCCCCTCGGACGTCCATCTCAAGGCAACCGCCCAGGCGATGGGCGTCGGCGACAGCTTCCACATGGCCCCGGTCGGCGTCTACTTCGGCGACGGCGAGGACGCCGACGGCACGACGACGGCCAAACCGGGACAGGAGGTCGACGACCCGTACTTCGGCGGAGTGGGTCCCTCCCGCAAGGCGTGCACCGAGTGCGGGGAATGCATGACGGGCTGTCGCCACGGCGCGAAGAACACCCTCAACGAGAACTATCTCTACCTGGCGGAAAAGGCGGGCGCCGTCGTCCACCCGATGACCTCGGTCGTCACCGTCACCGAGGACTCGCGCGGCGGCTTCGCGGTCAGCACCCTGCCCAGCGACAACAAGCGCAAGGGCAAGGGGCGTACGTTCACGGCGCGCCGGGTCGTCATCGCCGCAGGCACGTACGGCACCCAGACCCTCCTGCACCGGATGAAGGACGGCGGCCTGCTGCCGCGGATCTCGCCGCGTCTGGGCGAGCTGACCCGTACCAACTCCGAGGCGCTGGTCGGCGCACTGACCGACAACCGCCGCTACCGCAAGAAGCACGGAGCGGAGAAGGTCGACTTCACCCGGGGCGTCGCCATCACGTCCTCGATCCACCCCGACGAGAACACGCACATCGAGCCGGTGCGCTACGGCAGGGGCTCGAACGCGATGGGCAGCCTCACGATCCTCCAGGTCCCCTACAGCGCCCACTCCCGGGTCGCGGCATGGTTCGGCAACATGGCCAGGCACCCCTGGCTCGCGGTCCGTTCGCTCTCCAGCCGCCGCTGGTCGGAGCGGGCCATCATCGGTCTGGTCATGCAGTCGCTGGACAACTCCCTGACGACGTACCGCAAGCCGAAAGGCATCGGCAAGGGCCTGCTCACCGCCCGCCAGGGCCACGGCGCCCCCAACCCCAACCAGATCCCGGAAGCCACCCGCGCCGCGTCGCTCCTCGCCGAGGAGATCAACGGCTACCCGGGCTCCAACATCGGCGAACTGATGGGCACCCCGCTGACGGCCCACTTCCTGGGCGGCTGCCCGATCGGCGCCTCCGGCGAGGAGGGCGTCATCGACCCGTACCACCGGCTGTGGGGCCACCCGGGCATCTCGGTCGTGGACGGCGCGGCGGTCTCGGCGAACCTGGGCGTGAACCCGTCGCTGACGATCACGGCACAGGCGGAGCGGGCGATGTCGCTCTGGCCCAACTACGGCGAGGAGGACACCCGCCCGCAGCAGGGCGCGGCGTACGAACGCCTCCCGGCGGTGGCTCCGAAGTCACCGGCTGTGCCGGATTCGGCGTTCGGCGCGCTGAGGCTGCCGTTCCTGGGAATGCCGGCGGTCCCGCCGAAGAAGTCCTGACCCTTTCGGACATACGAAGGCCGCTGCACCCCCCTCCGAGTGCAGCGGCCTTCTGGCTCTGGGGCCGGGTGTTACGCGGTGGCGTCACCGCTGCGGCGGCGCTTCATCGCGAAGACGACACCGGCACCGGCGACGACGGCGATGCCACCGGCGATCCCGACGGTCGGCAGCATGGAGCTGGAACCGGTCGACGCGAGGTTGCCGGTGACGGGGAGCTCCTTGGCCCCACCCTGCGGCTTGACGTCGCCTTCCGGCTTCTGCCCGTTCGGCTTCGAGTCGTCGACGTCACCGGGGTTGCTACCGGCCTTGACGATCGCGAACGGGTAGACGTCGCCGTTGTCGTAGCACTTGAACGAGTCGTCGTCGGCGCCGTTGTCATAGGTGCCGGCGGCGATCGCGAGGCCATCGCCCGCGGGGGCGGCCTTGTCGATCTTGACGCGGAGGTCGATCGTGACCTTCTGCCCGGCGTCGAGCGGGAACTCGCCGAAGAAGATGCCGTTGTTGAAACCGGAGCCGGCGAGGTCATTGACCCACTTGCCGGACTCGGGGTCCTTGTACTCGAAGTGCGCGTACTTCCTGACGAGCTTGTCGTCGGGGTTCTCGAGACCGTCCGCGTACGTGGCGACGGTGTAGACGAGCAGGCTCTCGATGTCGTTCTTGCCCGTGTTCTTCACGTTGTACGTGAAGTTCTTCCAGCCGCTGCCCGCGACGATCTTGTTCGGGAAGCCACCGAGGGAGACCTGGATGGAGCCCTCTTCGCACTCGAAGTCGTCGTCCTCGCCCGGCTCGCTCGCCGTGGCACTCGGCGTCGCGGCCGACGAGCTGGACGACGTGCTCGGAGCGGCTGCCGGGGTGCTGCTCTGGTCCGCGGCCGGCGTGGTCGCCGTGGCCGAGGGGGTGCTGCTGACCGTCTCCGAAGGGGAGGCGCTGGCCGTCTCGGACGGGGAGCTGCTCGCCGTCTCGGTCGGCGTCGGCGACGGGTCCGCGAACGCGGCCGGAGCCGACAGGAACGCGGCGGGTGCTATGACAGCGGTCGCTGCAGCGACGGCCATAGCGCGGCGAAGCATCATTAAGACCTCAGTGAAGTCCGGGCGTACCGCTGTGACACGGCACGGAGTCTGATGGGCCTACCGAGGTGGGGGTACATAGGTGAGGCCGTTGTTTCGCATGCTTGACCGGCCAGTGGCCGAAAAGGTTGCCCTCGGACTGACAGAAACTTTATGTGCCCCCCGTCACATGCCATTTGAGCGTGCGGAAACGGCCAAGGGCCCCGCGGATGCACCACCGCAGGGCCCTTGGGGGTCAGCACCGACGTCAGGGCAGCGCCGGTGCCGAGGCGCGGCACCGGGGGGTAGCGCCGCGTGGGGAAGGTCGCCGCCCCGGCGCGCAGAGGGCGCGCGGGTGGTATCGACCTTTGGCAGTTGTTTCGCGCAGAGGGGGACGCGCTTCTCTTGCATCGTGCTGGACGGGCCGCGGCGTGCGCAACCGTTTGGACCGGATGCGGTCGGCCCCGGGCGTCCCCGGAGCCGACCGCCCTTGGGGTGACCGGGCTGCTGTCCCCTGCCGACCGGTCACGCACGCCGGGGCGAGGTCCCACGACGTACCCGCGGTACGTCACACGCCCCAGCGAAGCCACGCGTGGTTTCCTGCGAAGCCCGCCCCTGGCTGGCGCGGACATCGGTACCAACGAAGCCCCGCCGGGCGCGGTCACGCTCCGTACGGGTGAGGCTGGGCCCGAACTCAGCTGCGGCTCCGCACGCGTCGGCGCGGCCTCAGATGCGCCCCCGGCACAGCTCCAGGAGCGTCATCGCGAGTGCCGTTCCGGGCTTTCCGAGCGCGTCGCGGAAATGGCTGAGAACCTCCATTTCCCGCGAGAGATTCACGCGGCGGCCGCCGGAGGAGATCCGGGCCTCCTGGATGACGGCCGAGACCGCCATCCGTTCCTGTACGAGGCCGATGATCCGGTCGTCGAGTGCGTCGATGCGCTCGCGGGCGCCGGTGATGAGATCCGCGGCCTCTTCGGTGCGGGCGCCGGTCTGCTCGGTCACGGTCTGCTCGGTGACGGTCATGGTGGGGCTCCTTTGTGCGAGGCCCCGGATCGGCACGGCCCGGAAATGACAGAACGCCCCGGGCCTTGTCGGCCCGGGGCGCCTGGGAAGTTGCTTGTCAGTGGCTCAAGCAGCACGACCATGGCAGCCGGACGGGCCGGTGCCATAGGTAAAGACGAAGGTCAGCTGCTTGTGCATGGGGGAAGTATGGACCGCCCGCCGTCCGCGGCGAAAACCCGGTTCGGATGGTGAGACGAAAAACGGCTCCGGCGCGCCGGTAGAATCGACAAAACCGACCCCCTCCCACCGCCGGAAGGCCGCCAGTGTCCTCAGCGTCCCCCGCTGCCGCGCCAGACCCCTCCAACCCGGACGTAGTCCTCGTTGTCGACTTCGGCGCGCAGTACGCCCAGCTCATCGCCCGCCGCGTCCGCGAGGCCCGGGTCTACAGCGAGATCGTCCCCTCGACGATGCCCGTGGCCGAGATGCTGGCCAAGAACCCCAAGGCGATCATCCTCTCCGGCGGCCCGTCCTCCGTCTATGCGGAAGGCGCTCCTCGTCTCGACCGCGCGCTCTTCGAGGCCGGGGTCCCCGTCTTCGGCATGTGCTACGGCTTCCAGCTGATGGCGACGACGCTCGGCGGGACCGTCGACAACACCGGTGCGCGTGAGTACGGCCGTACGCCGCTGCATGTCTCCAAGACCGGCTCGACCCTCTTCGAGGGCACCCCGGCCGAGCAGTCCGTGTGGATGTCCCACGGCGACGCCTGCTCCGCCGCGCCCGAGGGCTTCACCGTCACCGCGTCCACCGACGTCGTGCCGGTCGCGGCCTTCGAGAACGACGAGAAGAAGCTGTACGGAGTCCAGCACCACCCCGAGGTGATGCACTCGACGTACGGCCAGCAGGTTCTTGAGCACTTCCTCTACCGCGGCGCCGGCATCGAGCCGACGTGGACCACCGGCAATGTCATCGACGAGCAGGTCGAGGCCATCCGGCAGCAGGTCGGCGGCAAGCGGGCCATCTGCGGTCTCTCCGGTGGAGTCGACTCCGCTGTTGCCGCAGCGCTCGTGCAGAAGGCCATCGGCTCCCAGCTCACGTGCGTCTACGTCGACCACGGTCTGATGCGCAAGGGCGAGACCGAGCAGGTCGAGAAGGACTTCGTCGCGGCAACCGGCGTCCAGCTGAAGGTCGTCGACGCGCAGGAGCGGTTCCTCGGCGCGCTGGCCGGGGTCTCCGACCCCGAGGAGAAGCGGAAGATCATCGGCCGCGAGTTCATCCGGGTCTTCGAGCAGGCCCAGGCCGAGATCATCGCCGAGGCCGAGCACGGCGAGGACGTCGCGTTCCTCGTGCAGGGCACGCTCTACCCGGACGTCGTCGAGTCCGGCGGCGGCACCGGCACCGCCAACATCAAGTCGCACCACAACGTCGGCGGCCTTCCCGAGGACCTCGAGTTCGAGCTCGTCGAGCCGCTGCGCAAGCTGTTCAAGGACGAGGTCCGGATGGTCGGCCAGGAGCTCGGCCTGCCCGACGAGATCGTTCAGCGCCAGCCCTTCCCGGGCCCGGGTCTCGGTATCCGTATCGTCGGCGAGGTCACCAAGGACCGTCTGGACCTGCTGCGCGAGGCGGACGCGATCGCCCGCGAGGAGCTGACCGCGGCCGGCCTGGACCGTGACATCTGGCAGTGCCCGGTCGTGCTGCTCGCGGACGTGCGCAGCGTCGGCGTGCAGGGTGACGGCCGCACCTACGGCCACCCGATCGTGCTCCGGCCGGTGTCGTCCGAGGACGCCATGACGGCGGACTGGACGCGCATGCCGTACGACGTCCTGGCGAAGATCTCGACGCGGATCACCAACGAGGTCGCGGACGTGAACCGCGTCGTCCTCGATGTGACGAGCAAGCCGCCGGGCACCATCGAGTGGGAGTAACCACTTCCTAGGTCCCTAGGACTGCTCCAGCTCGAAGTCCTCGTAGTGGAAACCCGGGGCGACGATGCAGGTCACCAGGACCGGCTCGTCGCCCTCGGGCTCCGCCGCCTGCCAGGTCCCGGCCGGGATCAGCAGCTGGGGCTGTTCGCCCGCCTCCACCGCGGGGCCCAGGGTCAGGCTCTGCGTCTCGGACGGCTTCTCGTCCGTGCCGCCGAAGCGGAGGCGGAGCGGGCCGCCGCGGTGCCAGAGCCAGAGTTCGTCGGAGCGTACGCGGTGCCAGCGCGAGCTCTCGCCGGGGTGCAGCAGGAAGTAGATCCCGGTGGCGTACGCGCGCGGGCCGGGGTAGCCGGGCGGGGTCGTCGAGCCGGCCGTCCTCCAGGTTTCCCTGAACCAGCCGCCCTCGACGTGCGGTTCGAGGCCGAGCAGCGGGACCAGCGGAGATGTCGTGTCGGTCATGAGCGCATTCTCGTACAAGGCGTGCGAAGTCTCTGGTCACTTCGGGTACCCGGAGGTAGCTTCCAGCCATGACTGAGACGCCCCCTCCCATCCCCGTCGAGCAGCTGCGCTTCGCCATGCCGCCCGTGCACGAGTCCGTGGTGGACGAGCGGGGCTACCGCAAGGAGCGGCTCGCCGGGGCACTGCGGCTTTTCGGGCGGTTCGGTTACGAGGAGGGGGTGTCCGGCCATATCACCGCACGCGACCCGGAGTTCACCGACTGTTTCTGGGTCAATCCCTTCGGTGTGCCGTTCGCGCAGGTCACGGCCGGGGAGCTGATCCTGGTGAACGACGGGGGCCAGGTCGTCGTCGGGCGTCACCACGTCAACCAGGCCGCGTTCGCCGTGCATGCGCAGGTGCACCGCGCCCGGCCGGATGTCGTCGCCGTCGCGCACACCCACTCCGTGCACGGCCGGGCGCTGTCCGCCCTCGGTGAGCTGATCGAGCCGATCACGCAGGAGGCCTGCGGCTTCTACGAGGACCACGCGCTGGTCGACTCGTACACCGGAGTGATCGTGGACGAGGAGGAGGGCCGGCGGATCGCGGGCGCCCTCGGTGCGTACAAGGCCGTCGTCCTGCGCAACCACGGGCTGCTGACCGTCGGCGACTCGGTCGACGCGGCAGCCTGGTGGTTCATCTCGATGGAGCGCTGCGCGCAGGTCCAGCTCGCGGCCCGGGCGGCGGGCAAGCCCGTGCTGATCGAGCACCGGGACGCGGTGGCCACGCGCGATCAGCTCGGCAGTGATCTGGTCGCGTGGATCAACTACCAGCCGCTGTGGCGGCAGATCAGCCAGGAGGAGCCGGGGCTGCTTCAATAGCCCCACAACCGGCCACGCGGTGGCCGAAGTCAATCTCGGCACGGCACATTCACCCGCTCTGGCCTTTGGCGCCGGAGTGTGGACCCCTTCCGTACGGCACAATTCCCAGGAATTGCACGGAAGTTCAGTCGGTACGCGGAAAGGGCGGCGTCGGTCGTGGCGGTGCAGGAAGCGGGACAGTGCGACGAATGCACGCACGGCGCGCGCGAAGAGCATCGGCGTGCCGTGGCGGCCTTCATCGCCAAGAGGGACGAGCTCGCCGCCGGACAGGGACTGCCGGTCGCGCTCTCGCACTCGCCGAGCGCCTCACGACAGTGGGTGTCGGACGAGCTGTACCAGTCGGCCCGCACGGTCGCCGACCGCAGCCGCGAAGAGGGCGAGGCCTGGCTCCAGCTGGTGTGGTGCCGGACGCTGCTGATCGTCTGGGTGAGCGTCGGGGCGCTGGTGCTGGGTCAGGCGGCCACCGCGATCGGCGCGGGCTGGACCGGTGCCCGGACGGCAGGGCTGATCGCCGCGGTCGTAGTCGGCGGGCTGCTGACCGCGGCCGCGCGGCTGCACCGTTCGCGTGGCGGTCTCCTCGCGCCGCTGATCGGCGAGGACAACCGCCTCTCCACCTCCCGCGCCGTCGCCACCGCCTGGGTGCTGCTCGTCGTCTTCGCGGTCCTGGTGCTCGCTGTCCAGTTGGCCGGGGCCTCCTCGGCCGCCGACCGGGACGCGCTGATCGAAGGGCTCGACCTGGCCCGGGGCGCGGGCGTGCTGTCCGTTCTCGCCCTGGTGTGTGGGATCGCCGTTGTCGTACGCAGTGTGGTGGCCGTGCGCGTCAGGAACCGGCGGCTGCAGAAGATCCGGGCCGACCGCCCGCGCCTCGGGGATCTGCTCTGCGACGACGGCGGGCGCGGCAGCTTCGCGGATGTGCAGTACGCGCTGGTCAGCGCCGTTGCCGTGATCTTCGCGCTGGTACGGCTGGCGCGGCGGCCCGAGCAGCTGCCCGATCTGCCGTGGGGGCTCGCGCTCCTGGTCGCGGTCTCGGCGGCGACGTACTTCGCCGGGAAGTACGCGGAGGGCGGCCCGCCGGTCGTCCTTTCGGTCGTACGGGCCCGTGAGGCGGGGGATCTGGATGCCCCCATCCGTACGGGCGACGACATCGAGATCCGCGGCGCGGGCTTCGTGCCGCCGGGTGCGGGAGCGCCCGACCGGCTGGCCCGGATGGTCGTCCGTATCGGCGAGGTGCATGTCCATGTCCCGCTGATCCCGGTCCCGGGCGGCTTCGCCAACCCGGCGGACACGGTGCTCACGGTGCAGGTCCCGGCCGAGGTCGAGCCCGGGCAGGTGGACGTCCAGGTGGTGACGGCGGCGGGCGTGGAGAGCAACCGCTGTCCGATCCAGGTGAAGGACTGAGGGATTTGAAGGCCTGACCCACCACACTCGTCTGTCACAGAGTGAGCCGCGCGGCTGGTGAGCGGCCCCGCTTCGTCGTACGTATGGTCAGTTGACGGGTCAACCGAAGGCGGGACCACTCATGACACACACATATCGGACGACGGCCGGCTACGGACCGGTCGACGGCGGGCGCGGCGGCTGGAGGGAGAAGGCGAGCCGCTACGCCCTTGTGCCGCTGCGGATCTTTCTCGGCGTGACCTTCATCTACGCGGGCATCGACAAACTCACCGACAGCCAGTTCATGGCGGCCAGCGGCAGCGGCTCCATCGGAGAACTGATGCGCAGCGTGCGCGACACCGCCGCCGTGCCCGCCCTGGTCGATCTTGCGCTCAAGAGCCCCGAGGGCTTCGGCTACGCGATCGCCTTCGGTGAGCTGGCCGTCGGCATCGGCACCCTGGTCGGGCTGCTGGCCCGGCTCGCCGCGCTCGGCGGTGCGCTCATCTCGCTGAGCCTGTGGCTGACCGTGAGCTGGCAGACCGAGCCGTACTACTACGGCAACGATCTCGCCTATCTCATGGCCTGGCTGCCGCTGGTGCTCGGCGGCGCCGCGGTGTTCTCCCTCGATGCCCTTCTGGCCGAGCGGCGGCGCCGGATTCCGTAGTGAATCCAGGTCACCGCCCCGGCCAGGAACAGACCGCCGAAGACGACCGGGAAGACCACGAACCAGGGCGTCTGCCACGCGCCGGCCGCATCGCCCGCGTACAGCAGCGCTGCGGCCAGCACGGCGAGACCCGCGACCAGCTTGCCCGGCCGGAAACCATGCCGGAGTTCACGACGAGGCACGGGTCACCTCCACCTGTCCGATGCCCACTTCGAGGTTCAGCTCCACCGTGCCCGACGGCTTCGCCCCCGCGGGGGCGGGCAGCGTCTGCTGCCGTTCCTTGCCGGCCGAGACGTCGATGTCGTTCGGGGCGTCGTCGGGGAGACGGATGTCGCCGATGCCCGCCTCGGCCCGCACCTTCACCGGTGCGTTCTTCGGCACCACGACCTTGAGCCGGCCGGCCCCGACCTCGGCACTCGTCGACACCGTCCGGCCCGCGGGCACGGCGAGGGACGACAGATCGAGCGTCGCGACGCCCGAACCCAGTTCGTAGTGCTCCTGCACGGCCGCGACGGTGGCGGGCTTCCAGCCCGTACGCACCCACTGGGTGCTGATGTCCCTGGGCAGGGCGGCCGCGCCCGCCAGCAGTACCGCCGTGATCATCGTCATCATGATCGTGCCGAAGCCGGTACGGCCCAGCAGCGAGCTGACCAGCAGGCCGAGCCCGAACACCGCCAGCGCGCAGACCAGTCCGATCTGAAGGCTTGTGCCCAGCGGATTGCTGTCCCAGCTGAGACCGGTGCCGAGACCGGCCGCGAGCAGGGCGAACAGGAAGACGGTGCCACCGATTCCGCGCGGGCCGCGCGACTGCGGGGGAGCCGAGGACGTGCGCCGCGGGGGCGGTGCACCGGCCGGTGCCGCCTCCGCGACGGCATCCTCCGGACCCCACAGATAGCCGGAAGGCACCGGGCCCGTCGTGCCGTCCTTGACGATCGGATCCCGCCACCAGGAGGGGCTGTCGGGAGCGGGCGGCGCCTTGGTCTCCGGCGGGGCCTCTGCCACCGCGTGCGCCGTCGCCGCATCCAGCGGCGCCCCGCCGGGCGCGGTGACACGGCGGCGCTGCGACCACACGGCCGAGCCCGCGACCGCGATCGAGAGCATCGCGGCGAAGGCGAGCGTCCCGCCGTTGCTCAGCATCGACAGGAACACACCGCAGCCGATCAGCGCGAGCAGCACGGCCGCCAGCGAAGCGCCCTCGACCCGGCCCGACAGCACCCTGCGGATCTCGTTCTCCTCCTCGCCCTCCAAGGGGATCAGCAGCCAGGCGAAGCCGTAGAAGATCAGGCCGAGACCGCCGGTCACGGAGAGCACGCCGATCACGATCCGGAAGATCACCGGATCCACGTCGCAGTAACGCCCGAGCCCGCCGCAGACACCGGCCACGACCTTCTGACGGGAGGCGCGGCGCAGCTGCTGCGCTTCGGGCGGCACATCCGGCTGCGCCTGAGGCGAAGTGGTCGGCTGAGTCATACGTCCATGGTGACGGGCCGCGCGCCCCGGCGGCACCCACCCCGACCCTGGCCGGTCCCTGATATCGGCAGCCCGCCCCCGGGCGCGGATCAGGGTCGGTTTAAGGGACGACCCTGATACCGCGGCCTGTCCCCGCGTGTGACGATCGGAACATGCCAGTCGCCGCGCCCCGACCCGCCGGACCCTCCCGCGCCCCCGTGCCCGAGGAGCAGCCGCTGCGCAAGCTGTACCGCAGCGCGGACGGCCGGATGCTCGGCGGTGTGGCACGGGGCCTGGCGGGCCATCTGGGGCTGCCTGTCATCTGGGTACGGCTGGTCTTCCTCGGCCTGTTCATGGCCGACGGACTCGGCGTGCTGCTGTACGCGGTCTTCTGGATCGTCGTGCCGCTGGGCGTCGGGGGAAGGACCGCCGAGCCGCGCTCCGTCTTCGAGACCACGGCGGACGGCAGACGCAGGCTGCGCAAACCCGACAAGGGCCAGCTCTTCGCCATGGTCGCGCTGCTCGTCGGCGCCGCGATCTTCGCGGGCAATGTGCAGATGGGCAGCAGCGCCGGCCGCTATGTCTGGCCGATCCTGCTGATCGGCGCCGGTGTGGTGCTGGTGTGGCGGCAGGCGGACAACGCGCGCCGCGCCCGCTGGACCGAGGTCGGCCGCCGCCGCAGGCTGCTGCAGCTCGGCCGGGCGCTGGCGGGCGTGGCC
Source organism: Streptomyces sp. NBC_00885 (assembly GCF_045207475.1). Classification (NCBI taxonomy): domain Bacteria; kingdom Bacillati; phylum Actinomycetota; class Actinomycetes; order Kitasatosporales; family Streptomycetaceae; genus Streptomyces; species Streptomyces sp. NBC_00885. The sequence goes on along the minus strand of NZ_CP108796.1, from coordinate 3,280,635 downwards.
CTGGTCGGCATGGGCCTGACCGTCTTCATCGTGGTCCGCGGCTCGGTCGCCCAGCTCGGCAACGTACTGACCGCGGCGATCGCCGTGATCGCCGGTGTCGCGCTGCTCGCCGGACCCTGGCTGGTGCGGATGACCCAGGACCTCTCGGAGGAGCGGACGATGCGCATCCGGGCCCAGGAACGTGCCGAAGTCGCCGCGCACGTCCATGACTCCGTCCTGCACACCCTCACCCTGATCCAGCGCAGCGCCGACGACGGGGGCGAAGTCCGCAGGCTCGCCCGCGCCCAGGAGCGCGAGCTGCGGAACTGGCTCTACAAACCCGAGGGCACCGGCAAGGACGAGGACGAGGAACCCGACACTCTCGCCGACGCGGTGAAGAAGGCGGCGGCCGAGGTCGAGGACAAGCACGGCGTCCCCCTGGAGGTCGTGGTCGTCGGCGACTGCCCGCTGGACGAGAAACTGGTCGCCCAGATGCAGGCCGCACGCGAGGCGATGGTCAATGCGGCCAAGTACGGTGGCGAGGGCGGGGCGGTGCAGGTCTACGCGGAGGTCGAGGACCGCACGGTCTTCGTCTCCGTACGGGACCGCGGGCCCGGCTTCGATCCGGATTCGGTGCCCCAGGACCGGATGGGCGTAAGAGAATCGATCATCGGCCGGATGCAGCGCAACGGCGGCACGGCACGGCTTCGCTCGGTGCCCGGCGGGGGCACCGAGGTCGAGCTGGAGATGGAGAGGGCGGGCGAATGACCGAGACCGAGGCTGCGGGAGAGACCGCACAGCGGCGCGTACGGGTCGTGCTCGTCGACGACCACCGGATGTTCCGCACGGGCGTGCAGGCGGAAATCGGCCAGACTGACACCACCGGCGTCGAGGTGGTCGGCGAGGCCGCCGACGTGGACCAGGCGGTCACCGTGATCACGGCGACCCGGCCCGAGGTCGTCCTGCTCGACGTGCATCTGCCGGGCGGCGGCGGGGTGGAGGTGCTGCGGCGCTGCGCCCCCCTCATGGCGGCCACCGAGAACCCCGTACGGTTCCTGGCGCTGTCCGTCTCGGACGCGGCCGAGGACGTCATCGGGGTGATCCGGGGTGGTGCCCGCGGCTATGTCACCAAGACCATCACGGGGGCGGACCTGGTCGACTCGATCTTCCGGGTGCAGGACGGGGACGCGGTGTTCTCTCCGCGGCTCGCGGGCTTCGTGCTCGACGCGTTCGCCTCGACGGACGCGCCGCCGGTGGACGAGGACCTCGATCGGCTCACTCAGCGCGAACGGGAAGTGCTGCGGCTGATCGCGCGGGGGTACGCGTACAAGGAAATCGCGAAGCAGCTGTTCATCTCGGTGAAGACGGTGGAGTCCCATGTGTCGGCGGTGCTGCGCAAGTTGCAGCTCTCAAATCGTCACGAATTGACGCGATGGGCGACGGCTCGTCGTCTCGTCTAGGCTCCGTTGTGAGGTAACTGGTACATAGCCGGGCAACCGACTGTGCCGTGATCACCTCTTGTTTTGCGTGATGAATTTGACGGGGAACACCTTCTTCGTGATCACGATCGTCCTGGTCGTGATCGCCGTACTCCTGCCGCTCCTGTTCTGGAGCCGGCTGCGCGGACCCGCGGTGGTGCGGGGCGCCGGCCGGCTGCTCATGGTGCTCTTCGCGCAGGCGACGGCGGTCCTGGTGGTGTTCGTGGCGGTCAACAACTCCAATGGCCTCTACGACAGCTGGGACGACCTGCTCGGCACGTCGAACCATGTGAACACGGCCGTCGACCTCGGCCCCAGCGGCACCGGCGGCAGGCAGATATCCTCGCTGCCGAAGCTGCGTCAGAAGTTCGACAAGGTCGACGATCCCCAGCTCGGCAAGGGACTGCGCCGCACCTATCTCAAGGGCGGTATCTCGGGTGTGGAGGGCGAGGTCTACGTCTGGCTGCCGCCGCAGTACGACGACCCCGCCTACCGCAACAAGAAGTTCCCGGTCGTCGAACTGCTCGCCGGATTCCCCGGCTCCTCCAAGAGCTGGTTCAAGGCCATGAAGGCGCAGTCCAAGATCCAGCCGCTGATCGAGTCGGGCAAGGTCGCTCCGTTCATACTCGTCTCGCCCCGCACGATGCTGCTGGGTGCCTCCGACGCCGGATACGCGAACATCCCGGGCACGGTCAACGCGGACAGCTGGCTGACCGTCGACGTACGCAAGATGATGGCCGACAACTTCCGGGTCTCCCTCAGCCCCGACAGCTGGGCCGTCGCGGGCTACTCCGCGGGCGGGCACGGCGCGGCCAAACTGGCCTTCGCCCACCCCGACCGCTACCGCGCGGCCATCAGCCTCTCGGGCTACAACGACCCGGCGGCCGAGAAGGACTCGATCACCGGCTCGGACCCGGACCTGCGCCGCGAGAACGACGTACTGAACATCCTGAAGTCGGCCACGAAGCCGCCGCGCGTCTCGCTCCTGGCGACGGGCGAGGGCGCGGACGGGTACCAGCCCGGTCTCGCACTCCTGCGTGCGGCCAAGGCGCCCACGAAGGTGGAGGTGCGCAAGACGACCGGCGGGCACCTCACCAAGGTGTGGAGCAGGGAAATGCCGTACGCGTTCCAGTGGCTGACGCGGCAGATGCATCTGCAGGGCATGACCCAGCCCCATGGCAAGGGCCAGGGAGAGACCGTGGGACAGGCAAGCGGCCGGGGCGATGACGGGAAGCAGGAGGGGGAGCTGACCGACAGCGCCGCCGGACCGCTGGAGTAGCCGGCTGTGACGGCCGCGGCCTACCGGGGCGACACGTCCAGTGCCATGTCGGTCTTGTCGCCGACCCGCCGGTAGCCGATCCCCGCGTAGATCCGCTCGACGTCCGCGTCGCCCGGCTCCAGCCAGACGACCTTGCAGCCGCGGTCGAAGGCGGTGGCGGTCAGATACGCGGAGAGGGCGGCGCCGATGCCGCGACGGCGGTGCGACGCGGCGACCGCGAGACCGCACAGCTCGCTCATCCCGTCGACCGGAATGGAGCAGCCGCCGGCGGCGACCGTGGTCCCGTCCGCCTCGTCCGTGACGAGCGCCGCGACCCCGCCGCCCTCGTGGGCCCCGCGGAGCCAGGCGATCTCGCCCTCGGTCGGTTCTCCCGTCTCGCCGTACGCGAGATGCTGCACGGCGGCCGCGGCCCTGAATCCGGCCGGGTCGCGGGGCTCGCTGATCGCCGTCCCGGCCACCGGCGCGGGAGGGACGAGGGAGCCGGGCGCGCAGGCCAGCAGCGGGGCGCGGTTGACGACCGCGAAGCCCGCGGCGAGCAGCGCGGGCTCGACCTCGGGGGCGCAGGACGGCAGGAACTCAAGACGCGGCATCCGGTCGCGCTCGCGGAAGACGGCGATCAGAGCGCCGATCTCTTCGGTCGTCGGCTCCGCGCCATGGTCCGGTATGGCGTAATTCACCGGCGGGATGGCCCAGTTGGGGTCGTAGCGCACCGTGAAGGGGCCGACTCGCACATGATCGGGCGAGCGGAGCGCGAGGGTGCGTACGTAGTTCTGGACATCGACGTCCACGTCGGGCTCCTGCCGCGTTCGGGATCTCGGGACGCCGGGGATCCTATGCGGGCCGGGTGGCTCCGGCGAAAGGCATTTCGTCGATCGGCGCGACCCGGACCGGGGCGCCGGGGCGGGGTGCGTGGATCATCTGTCCGCCGCCGATGTAGAGGCCGACATGGCTGATGCCGGAGTAGAAGAACACCAGGTCACCGGGGGCGAGTTCGGAGAGCGAGACACGCCTGCCCGCGTTGATCTGGGTGTACGTGGTGCGGGGCAGCGAGACTCCCGCGGAGCGCCAGGCGGCCTGGGTGAGCCCGGAACAGTCGAAGGAGTCGGGCCCGGTCGCGCCCCAGACGTACGGCTTGCCGAGCGCCCCGTAGGCGAAGGCGACGGCCTGCGCGGCACGGGGGTTGGGGGCCTGGAGGGAGCCGCGGGGAGCCGCGGAGCGGTCGGCGCGGGCCTCGGTCGTGGCGTCCCCGTAGCCCCCGTCGGACGTCCCCTGCGAGCTGTCGTAGGAGGCGCGCTGCGCCGCGGTGAGCTGGTCCAGCAGGCGTTCGGCGGCCGAGAGCTTCTCCTGGACGGTGGCCTTGTGCCTGGCCAGTTCGGTCTGCCGGGCCGTGAGCGCGTCCGTCCGTTGGCCGGCCTCGGCCCTCAACCGGGCGATGTCCACGAGCTGTTGGTGCACGCCGGCGATGGCGTCGGCCTGACGGGCGCCGACCCGCTCGGCGAGCGCGGCCCGCTCCAGATACTCGTCCGGGTCGGAGGACAGCGCGAGCTGCAGCGCAGGGTCGATGCCGCCCGCACGGTACTGGGCGGTGGCCATCGAACCGAGCGCGTTGCGCGAGGTGTTGAGCAGCTCGGTCCTGCGAGTGGCCTCGTCGCGCAGCTCGTCGAGCGACCTGCGGGCGCTCGCGGTCTGCTCCTTGGCCCCGTTGTACTTCTCGGTGGCGGCCTCGGCCTCCATGTAGAGCTTGTCGACCTTGGCCTTGACCTGTGCGGGGGTGAGAGCGGGCTCGGCAAGTGCGGTGCCGTTGAATGCGGTGGTCGTTGCGGCGCCTGCGAGCGCAAGGGTGGCGGCGGTACGGGCCGCGGGCCCGGTGAGCGGATGCTGCTTCGGTTTCCGGTGCGCTGCCACGAGGGCGTCCACGTCCTTCCGTCTTCCCTGCGGTCCGAGCCCGAGTCCGGCGGCGGTCCGCACAGGGGGAGCGGTCCGCCGCCGGATCTCTCGGCGGTGGTGGCCGACGGCCGCCCGGGAGCTCGGCGGCGGTGGGGAGTCGGTCACCTGAGGAAGGACGCTAAGCCTGGGGTTCACGGGGTGGGGGCACAAGGACCGGTTTTGTCCGAAGGTGGACACCCTGGACCGGTTTCTGAGAGCGGACCTGATGGCACCGGCCCGACCCCGCTACCGCTGTGACCGATGCGGCGAATGAGGCACACCTGCCCAAAGGGCGGTGGTATGGGGATCGTTAGGCTCCGCCTCATGGACGTACTCATCAATGTTTTCGTCGCCCTGCACATCATCGGCATAGCCGCGCTGCTCGGCGGCTTCCTCACCCAGATGAAGGCGATGGGCGCGGGGACGGCCCGCTTCAGCCCGGCGATGCTCCACGGCGCGCTGACGATGCTGGTCACCGGCGTGGTGCTGGTGGGCCTGAACCAGGCGGACGACCAGCCGGTGAACAGCCTGAAGATCGGGATCAAGATGGCCCTGCTGGTGGTCATCCTGGGCCTCGTCTACGTCAAGCGGGACGAGGAGAAGGTCGACAAGGCGCTGTTCGGCGTGGTGGGCGGGCTGACGATCGCGAACATCTTCATCGCGACGCTCTGGACCTGATGCGCGGGATGCCCGGTTGCCCGGATGCCTGGGATACCCGGTGCGCCGGGTGCGCCGGGCATGAGAACGCCCGGGCGCGCTTCGGAGGCCCGGGCGTTCGGCTGCTGCAGTGCTACGCGGGGCGCACGCTGCCGTAGATGGGCATGTAGTAGATCGACTCCTCGCGGACGTTCGTACCGGGCTTCGGTGCGTGGATCATCATGCCGTCGCCGATGTAGATGCCGACGTGGCTGATGTCGTCGTAGAAGAAGACCAGGTCACCCGGGAGCAGATCCTTCGTCGCGACCCGCGTGCCCACGTTCACCTGGTCCCAGGTGGTGCGCGGCAGGTCCACGCCGGCCGCCTTCCAGGCGGCCTGGGTCAGCCCCGAGCAGTCGTACGAACTCGGGCCGCTCGCTCCCCAGACGTACGGCTTGCCGATCTGGGCGCGGGCGAAGGCGAGGACCTTGTCGGCCTTGGCCGCGTAGGTGCTGTCGGTTGTTCCGGTGCTTGTGCCGGTGCCAGTACTGGTGCCGGTGTCCGTGCCCGTCCCGGTGCTGGTGTCCTGGCTCTGCGCGGCCTCCTGCTGCTGCCGCGCCGCCTCCGCCGCCGCCTCCTTGGCGCGGGCCTCCGCCTCCGCCTTGGCCTGTGCCTCGGCCTTGAGGCGGGCCTCGTCCTGCTTCTGGCGCTCGAGCGCGGCGAGCCGCGCCTTCTCCTCGGCCGTCAGCTTCGACAGCAGTGCCCGCGCCTCGGCGAGCTTCGCCTGGACCTCCTGCTTGCTGGTGCGCAGGGCCTTCTGCGAGAGCGTGAGCGACTCGAGCTTCTCGGTCGCCGCGGCGCGCTGCTTGGCGTCCGCGGCCCGCTGGGTCTCGTAGTCGTCGATCACCGTGCGCTGACGGTCGGTCATCCGGTCCATCAGCTGCGTCTGGTCGAAGTACGCCTGCGGGCTGTCCGCGAAGAGCAGCGCGGCGGTCGGAGTGACGGCACCCGTGCGGTACTGCGTGGCCGCGTAGTTGCCCAGGACTCTGCGCGACTCGTTCAGCTTCTCGGTACGTGTCGCGGCGTCGTCGAGCAGCTCGTCGACCTCGGCCCGCTTCGCGTCGGTGGATTCCTTGGCCTTGTTGTACTTCTCGGTCGCGGTGCCGGCCTGCCGGTACAGGTCGTCGACCTTCTTCTGCACCTCTTCGATGGAGGGCTTCGGCTCGGTCGGCGCGGCGCCCGCGCTCTGCGTCGACAGCAGCGTGACGCCGGCGATGGCTGCCGTCGTGAGCCCGACGGCGGGTGAGGTCGTGGTACGGCTGCGTTCCTTGCGATGCGACGCCAAGGCCGGCATCTCCTTCTTCCGTGGACCGCCTACCGGGTTAGCTGTCGGGTTCGGGCGGAACGGAAGATCGCCCTACGGACCGAATGGGTGCGGTCCGATTCACCCCGGTTGTGCATGGTGGGTCCCCGGTTCCGAACTTCCTTGCGGAAAGCCCGAATTCGGCGCAGGCTGCCCGATGTGACGCGGATCGCCAGGGGGATACGGGCCGCCTGGTCGAGCACGGTAGCCAACTCGCGTGGCCGCTGTGAAGGTTGATGTTCGATATGCCCGATACATTTTCGTGACCTTGCTGATTGACGGACCCGTGCGTTCCGGAGGATGACCCGGCGACATGCCCCGATCACGCAGGGTCGCGAAGGTTACGGAGGGTGGTGGCCTGATGCGGCGGCAAGCTGTCAGTGCGGCGGCCTAGACTCGTGGAGCGATGAGCAGCCTCTTTGACGACAGCTTCCTGGCGGACCTCCAGCCCAGCTCGGAGCACCCTCCGCCGCCGCCCGAGGACCCGGCCCCGGAGGAGATGCCCGACGATCTCTTCCAGGGCGCCTTCGACGTGCCCCCGGCCCGGGATCCGTACCACCGCGACGGCGCCCCGCGCACCGTCGTGGACCCCGCCGCCCTCCTCGAAGGGCTGAACGAACAGCAGCGCGCCGCCGTCGTGCACACCGGCTCACCGCTGCTCATCGTCGCCGGGGCCGGATCGGGCAAGACGCGGGTGCTGACCCACCGGATCGCGTATCTGCTGGGGACCCGCAGCGTCCACCCCGGCCAGATACTGGCGATCACCTTCACCAACAAGGCCGCCGGCGAGATGAAGGAGCGCGTCGAGCAGCTCGTCGGGCCGCGCGCCAACGCCATGTGGGTGTCCACCTTCCACAGCGCGTGCGTCCGCATCCTGCGCCGGGAGTCCAAGAGGCTCGGCTTCACCTCGTCGTTCTCGATCTACGACGCGGCGGACTCGAAAAGGCTGATGGCGCTGGTCTGCCGGGACCTCGATCTCGACCCCAAGAAGTTCCCGCCGAAGGCCTTCAGCGCCAAGATCTCGAACCTGAAGAACGAGCTGATCGACGAGGAGACCTTCGCCGACCAGGCCGCCGACGGTTTCGAGAAGACGCTCGCCGAGGCGTACCGCATGTACCAGGGCAGGCTACGCGAGGCCAACGCCCTGGACTTCGACGACATCATCATGACGACGGTGCATCTGCTCCAGGCGTTCCCGGATGTCGCCGAGCACTACCGGCGCCGCTTCCGCCATGTCCTGGTGGACGAGTACCAGGACACCAACCACGCTCAGTACACACTCGTACGCGAGCTGGTGGGGACGGGATACGAGGATCTGGCGCCGGCCGAGCTCTGTGTCGTCGGCGACGCCGACCAGTCGATCTACGCCTTCCGTGGCGCGACCATCCGCAACATCCTCCAGTTCGAGGAGGACTACCCGGACGCGACGACGATCCTGCTGGAGCAGAACTACCGCTCCACGCAGACGATCCTCTCCGCCGCCAACGCGGTCATCGAGCGGAACGAAAGCCGCCGCCCCAAGAACCTGTGGACGAACGCGGGCGCGGGCGCGCAGATCACCGGCTATGTCGCCGACACCGAGCACGACGAGGCGCAGTTCGTCGCCGACGAGATCGACCGGCTGACGGACGCGGGCGACGCGAAGGCGGGCGACGTCGCCGTCTTCTACCGTACGAACGCCCAGTCCCGTGTCTTCGAAGAGATCTTCATCCGCGTCGGACTGCCGTACAAGGTCGTCGGCGGAGTGCGCTTCTACGAGCGCAAGGAGGTCCGCGATGTGCTGGCGTATCTGCGGGTCCTCGCCAATCCGGAGGACAACGTCCCGCTGCGCCGGATCCTGAACGTCCCCAAGCGCGGTATCGGCGACCGCGCCGAGGCGATGATCGACGCCCTCGCACTGCGCGAGAAGATCACCTTCCCGCAGGCGCTGCGCCGCGTCGACGAGGCGTACGGCATGGCGTCCCGCTCCGCGAACGCCGTCAAGCGCTTCAACGTGTTGATGGAGGAACTGCGCACGGTCGTCGACTCGGGCGCCGGCCCGGCCGTGGTGCTGGAGGCCGTCCTGGAGCGCACCGGCTATCTCGCCGAGCTGCAGGCCTCGACCGACCCGCAGGACGAGACACGTATCGAGAACCTCCAGGAACTGGCCGCCGTTGCCCTGGAGTTCGAGCAGGACCGCGCCGAGGAAGAGGGCGCGGGCACACTCGCCGAATTCCTCGAGAAGGTCGCGCTCGTCGCCGACTCCGACCAGATCCCCGACGAGGACGAGGACGGCTCCGGCGTCATCACGCTGATGACGCTGCACACCGCCAAGGGCCTTGAGTTCCCCGTGGTGTTCCTGACGGGCATGGAGGACGGCGTCTTCCCGCACATGCGCGCCCTCGGCCAGGCGAAGGAGCTGGAGGAGGAGCGGCGGCTCGCCTACGTCGGCATCACGCGCGCCCGTGAGCGTCTGTATCTGACCCGGTCGTCGATGCGCAGCGCCTGGGGCCAGCCCTCGTACAACCCGCCCTCGCGCTTCCTGGAGGAGATCCCGGGGCAGCACCTGGAGTGGAAGCGGACCGGCCCGATGGCCGCGCCCGCGGGGCCGACCTCCGGCATCACGTCGTCGCTCTCGTCCTCGCGCTCCCGCTCGGGCGGCGGTGCGTCGGGCTTCGCCACGCGGCGTGCGAGCGACAAGCCGGTGATCTCGCTGTCGGTCGGTGACCGGGTCACGCACGACCAGTTCGGTCTGGGGACCGTGGTGGAGGTGACGGGGTCGGGCTCGGACGCGCAGGCGACGGTCGACTTCGGGGACACCAAGCCGAAGCGGCTGCTGCTGCGGTACGCGCCGGTCGAGAAGCTGTGAGGCCTGTCGCCTAGGTGGGGTCGAGGCCGTGGCTGCGAAGCCACGGCAGCGGGTCTATGGCCGAGCCGCCGCCGGGCCGGACCTCGAAGTGGAGGTGCGGTCCGGTGGAGTTGCCGGAATTGCCGGAGTACGCGATGACGTCACCGGCCTTGACCGAACCGGAGCGGATCTTGGTGCTGCTCAGATGGCAGTACCAGGTCTCCGTGCCGTCGGCCGCGGTCACGATGGCCATGTTGCCGTAGGCGCTGTTCCACTGCGTACGGACGGTGCCGTCGGTCGCGGCCCTCACTTCGGTGCCGTACGACACCGGGAAGTCGATGCCGGTGTGCACGGACATCCAGTTGACGCCGGCCTGTCCGTAGTACGCGCTCAGACCCTGCTGCTTCACCGGCAGCACGAACTTGGGGCGCAGGGCCTCGCGGCGCCTGGCCTCCTCCTCGCGTTTCTTCTTCTCCGCTTCCTGGCGCGCCTTGAGATCGAGGCGTTCCTGGGTGCGGGAGGCGCGGTCGCCGAAGTCGCGGGCGTCGGCGCTGAGAGCGGCGAGCTGCGTGTCCATCTTGTTGTTCGCCGCGACGGGCTTCACAGAGGACGGATCGGCGGCCGCGAGGCTCTTGGAGTCGTCCTTGGTGTCGGTACCGAGATTGCCGACGGAGGCGGCGGCGATGCCCGCTACGCCCATCACGCAGGCCGAGGGGACGGCGACGGTGAGGAGGGCGGAGCGCTTGGCGGGGGTACGGCGACGGCCGCGGGAGCCGCCGGAGCGGCGGACGGGGCGGGGGGTGACGGCGGCGGAGGCGGGTTCGGGTTCCGGCGAGAAGTCGGATGCGAACTCGGACTCGGGGTCGTGCTCGTAGTCGTCGCCGTCCGGTTCGTCGTCGGCCTCGGAGCCGGTCTCGGCATGGGCCTCGGCGTCGAAGTGAGCCTCGTCGAACTGGGCCTCGGCGTCGAAGTACGCCTCGGGCTCGGGCTCGGCGTGGGCCTCGGGCTCGGCCGCGAAGTGGGCCGTTTCGTAGTCGGCCGCCGCGAACTCGGTCGTGAACTCCTGCTGGAATTCCTGCTGGAAGTCCTGTGGGAACTCGGTGGTGAAGCCGTCGTACGTCGGCTCGCCGTGGGACTCCGGCTGGAGATACTCGTGCTCCGGCGTGAACTGCTGCGGTACGACGGGCTGCGTGCCCGCGTTCCACGCGGCGGCGTCGTACGTCCCGGTGTCGAAGGCGGGCGCCGCCCACTGCCCGGTCGTGTCGTACGCGAACGTCGCCGCGGCCGTTTCGTACTGACCCGTCTGCGCGGTCTGGTTCCACGCGCCGGCGTCCCACTGCCCGGTCGTGTCGTACTGGACCGCGGAGGTCTCGTACTGCGGGAATTGTTCGGTGTACTGCGGCTGTTGTGCCTGCTGCGCGCCGTAGACGTCGTAACCGGCGGTCTGGTGCGACCCGGTGTCCCACTGGGCGGTGTCGTACTGGCCGCTGTGGCCCGCTTCGTAACTCCCGGGGAGCGCACCGAAGAGCGGGTCGGCGTCGAAGCTGCCAGTGGTCGAATACCCGTCGTATCCGACGTACCCGGCGTGGGCGTGCTGGTCGTTCACCAACTTCTCTCTCGCCTCGGCAGCAGGACCTGGGTTCTGGGGCCACGGGGAGCGGGGGACCCAGAGGGAAAGCAGTGGCGCGACTGTACCCGGCGGTACGCGACGGCGACAATCTTCCGCAGGTTTTAGGCAATCAGGAAACGGGCATTCGGCCGTCTTTCGGCGGACTGCGGGCACAGCTTTGATCCTACGTTCGAAATGTGTTCGACCATTCGTTGCCCGGCGCTACGCCGATTCACGCGACGGAGACGGCTCCCGAGGTGGCTGCCGCCGAGTCGCTCGACTCGAGGGCCTCCCGGATCGCGGCCGCGACGGCGGGGTGGACCGGCAGGGCGAGATGTCCGATTCCGCTGACACGTACGTTCTGCGCGATGAGGTCCGGGTGGTCGATGCAGGCCGTCTCGACCGGGACCATGATCTGGTCGAGATCGCTCCAGAAACTCACGAAACGGGTGCGGCACCCGGGAGCGGGCGTGGTCAGTTCCTCGATCACCGCCGAGCCGGGACGCATCTGGCGCACGATGGGGTGCGCACTGGCGAGCGGGGCGACGGCGGTGCCCGAATGCGGCGTTCCGAGCGTCACCAGGGTGCGCACGCGCAGGTCGCCGCCGAGGCACTGCACGTAATAGCGGGCGATCAGGCCGCCCAGGCTGTGCCCGACGATGTCGACCTCGCACCGGCCGGTACGTGTGCAGATCTGCTCGATATGGCGGCCCAGCAGCTCGGCGGCCGTGCGGATGTCGCAGGTCAGAGGTGAGTAATTCAGGCACTCGACGTGCTGTCGGCCGTGCCGGGCGAGGGCGCGGCGCAACAGGACGAAGACGGAGCGGTTGTCCACGAAGCCGTGGAGGAGCACGACGGGCGGGTGGACCGGGCCGCCGGTCGGGAGCAGTGCGGCGTCGGAGGGGTGGGGCTCCGGATCCGGTGCGGGGGTGGGCGCGGGGCGCTCCGGGGTCAGGCCGGTGGGGTAGAGCAGCAGATGCCCGGCGAGGATCGCAAGCTCGAGGGCGGTGGCGCGCATCAGCGCGGCGGATATTCGCAGGTGTCGGACAGGGCGCAGACACAGCGGAAAGAAGGGGAGCACCCTCATGGCCGACCTCCCGTACGGCACGCCGGAGGACGGCTCCGTCCCCCGTGTGCCCTCATGGGAGCTTTCGCAGGTACTGTGCGGCCCCTGGCCCGAACCGGGCCAGGGGCCGGACGGTGTCGTCCGCCGTGCCGCGCGGCTGACGGCACGGGGAACGACCCTGTTGCGGCTCCCGTAGCGACCGTGCCCGCGGCGGTGGTGTGGCTTGTGTTCCGCCCGATGCGGGTACGACGCATAGCGAACTTGTCCCACGTGTGATTTCCCCCTCGCTGTCCACCGCGAAACGGCCGGTTGCGGGATGCTGGAGATAACGTTCGTTCACTTCCCCGGGCCTGAGTCGGCGCGGGACCCGTGCCCAGTGCGGCGCAGTCGGTATGTGGAGGCAGTGATGGGTGTGACCGGTCCGATCCGTGTGGTGGTGGCCAAGCCGGGTCTCGACGGCCACGACCGGGGTGCCAAAGTGATCGCGCGGGCGCTTCGCGACGCGGGTATGGAGGTCATCTACACCGGCCTCCACCAGACCCCGGAGCAGATCGTCGACACGGCGATCCAGGAGGACGCGGACGCGATCGGCCTGTCCATCCTGTCCGGCGCGCACAACACGCTCTTCGCGAAGGTGATCGCCCTCCTGAAGGAGCGTGAGGCGGAGGACATCAAGGTCTTCGGCGGCGGCATCATCCCGGAGGCGGACATCGCGCCGCTGAAGGAACTGGGCGTCGCGGAGATCTTCACGCCGGGGGCGACCACGACGTCGATCGTCGACTGGGTCAACGCGAATGTGCGGGAGCCGGCGGGCGCGTAGCGCTCAGCGCGCGGCGGGGGCGGTGCGGGTCGCCTGCGGCGGGCCTTGTCCCCTACCGCCGCTTCCCGAACTGGGGGCAAGCCCCAAGACCCCGTAGGCGACCTTCGGCCGCATGTCCTCAAACGCCGGACGGGCTGAATTTCCGCCGACGTCTGAGGCGCGGGTCAGAGCGGCGTACCCCCGAGCTCCGCACGTATCGTCGCGCGCAATCTCAGTGTCGACACCAGTCGCTGGAACGCCTCCGACCAGTAGCCTCCCGCCCCCGGCGACGCCCCCTCCGTCTCGTCCGGGGTCGCCGTCAGCAGTTCCAGGCGGCTTGCCTCTGCCGGGTCCAGGCAGCGCTCCGCGAGGCCCATCACGCCGCTGAAGCTCCACGGGTAGCTCCCCGCGTCCCGCGCGATGTCCAGCGCGTCGACCACCGAGCGGCCCAGCGGCTCCGCCCATGGCACGGCGCAGACGCCGAGGAGCTGGAAGGCCTCCGACAGGCCGTGGGCCGCGATGAACTCCGCCACCCAGGCGGCTCGCTCGGCCGCCGGAAGCGTCGAGAGCAGCTTCGCCCGCTCGGCGAGGGACGAGGTGCCCGGACCGGTCTCCGGCGGGGCGGCCGGGGCGCCCAGGAGGGCGCGGGACCACTCCGCGTCCCGTTGCCGCACCGCCGCGCGGCACCACGCCGCGTGCAGTTCCTGCCCCCAGTCCTCGGCGACGGGCAGGGCGACGATCTCCTCGGCCGTGCGCCCGCCGAGCCGCGCCGGCCAGGTGGACAGGGGGGCCGCCTCGACCAACTGGCCCAGCCACCATGACCTTTCGCCCCGGCCCGTCGGTGGGCCCGGCACCATCCCGTCGCGCTGCATGTCCGCATCGCACTCGTGCGGTGCCTCGACCGCGATCGACGCCGCGTCCCCGCCGGCCCCGTCCCCGCTGCGGTCCAGGCCGACGCAGGACGCGGCCCGGGCCGCCATCCGTACGGCGAGCGCGGAGTGCGGCAGCGCGGACAGGAGGTCGGCCGCGGTGGCGCGGACATTGCGGCTGCGGTCGGACAGGGCCCTCTCCAGGAACGGCTCGTCCTCGCCGGACAGCCCCGTACGCAGGGAGTCGAGGAACATCAGCCGGTCCTCGGCTCGCTCTGTGCCCCATGTCGCGGTCAGCAGCGCCAGCGCGGCCCCCGCGTCGTGCACCCGCACCGCGGCCAGCAGGGCGACGCGCTCCGCGAACAGCCCTTCGTCCCACAGCCGTTGGACGGCCTCGGCGTCGGTCACATCCGGCAGCACAGCGCTCCCGGACGCGCCGCGCAGCGCGAACTTCCACTCCGGGTTGAGCCGGGCCAGCCACAGCCCGCGCGACCCGGCGAAGGCGAGGACATACGGTCGCAGGTCGGTCCTCGCCCGGGCTGCGTCGAGCAGCGCGGGAAGCAGGGACGGCGGCGCCTGGTAACCGTGCTCGTTGGCCACGGCGAGCCACTGCGGGAGCAGCTCGGTCAGATCGGGTGCCGTACCGCGCCGCCCGCCCGCGTGGGAGGGGGCGGACCGGTCGGCCAGCAGCTGGGCGAGCCGGCGCCGCGCGGCCACGGGCACTCGCGGCCGTGCGTCGTGCGGCGCGGGCTCGGGACGGTCGGCCGCGGGTGCGGGCAGCAGTCCCGCCCTGCGCCGTACGGTATGGAGCGCCGCGGCGTCCAGCAGTGCGGCCGGGGCGTCCTTGCCCGGGGTCAGGACCGCATCCGGCGGCGTGCGGCGGTCGGTGCCGAGCAGGGCCGCGGTGACGAGTTCTTCCCAGGCCGATGTGCTGGTGGTGCCAGTCATGGGGTCCTCCGTACCTTTCAGATCAGCGGGACCGTCTCGGACCCGTCCTCGGGCCAGGCGGCGAGCGGCGAGAAGCCCTGGTGGCCGCACTCGCCGAAGACGGTGACCGGGCCGCCGCCGGCGACGGCCACGAGCTTCAGCAGCCCGGAGCGGGCGAGCGCCGCGGGTGCGACGGGCAGCGCGGCCTTGCCGTCGGCGTCGGCCAGTTGCCACCCTCCGTCCGACGGAACGGGTATGACGCGGCTCAGCGTCACCGGCCAGGAGTCCAGCCAGGGGTCGTTCCGGAGTGCCTGCCCGTACGCCTCCAGGGCCGCCGCGGTCGGGCCGCCCGGCGGTGGCGACGTGATCGGAACGGGCGCGCCGAACTGCTCGCCCAGGTCCGCCCGCAGCTGTCCCGCACCCGCGTACGGAGTGAGCTCGGCGTCGATCATCAGCCCCACCGGAAGGGCGTGCTGCGGGGACCGTCCCGCCGCTCCGAAGGAGAGCAGCAGCGCCATGCGCCCGGACTCGCGTCCGTACAGCCAGATACGACGAGTGGTGATCTTTCCGTCCGAGGCGTCGTACTGAGCGAGGATCAGCCAGTCGTCCCGCACCGCCGGGCCCTCGGCGGGCGAGGTGAGCCCGACCCGGGTGCGGACCGTCGCGGCCAGCGGCCGCGGCAGCCGCTCGATCCCCAGCCAGGCCGCATCCAGCAGATGGATGAGCGCGCACTCCTCCAGCAGCCGCGCCGGCCAGCCTGGCCCCGAGCCCGGTATCGCCCCCAACTCACGCACCCGGCCCGCCAGTCCTGGGGCCTGCGCGTCGACCATGCGGGCTGCTGTCTCCTCCCACAGCCCGTACCCCGCCTGCTCGGCCGCGGCCAGGCCGCCGCGCAGCAGGTCGGACAGCCGCTGCTCCAGCTCTCTTGCCCCCGCGGTGATCCGCTCCGCCCGGCGCTCAGCCCTGCGCCTGGCCGCCTCGGGGTCGGCGGTCTTCGCCGTCTGCCCCGCGCCCGCTCCGCTCTGTTCCTTGTCCGTGGCGCGCTTTCTGCGCCCCTCCAGCCATTCCTCGGCCCAGTCCGGCGTGCTCGCGACCTGGACGGCCCCCTCGTCCGCCGCCCAGAGCAGCAGCAGTCCCAGCGCGTGCTTGCACGGGAACTTCCGGCTGGGGCAACTGCACTTGTAGGCCGGGCCGGTGGTGTCGACGACGGTCTGGTACGGCTTGCTGCCGCTGCCCTTGCACAGACCCCACACGGCCCCCGAGCCGCAGCTGCCCGCACCGGACCACGGCCCGGCCGCACCGAGTTTGATTCCCGCTTTGCGTGACGCGTCGTCAGGAGCCAGTGCCAGCACCTGTTCCGACGTCCAGCGCACCCCCAGCTGATTCATGAGGACGACGCTACGGGTCACCACTGACAATGGCTCTGACCTGCGGATTCGTATGCGGCGAAGTCGATTGTCAGTGGCATGGTGCACGGTGGAATCCACATCGGGTCGAACGATCTGGAACCGATCTGGAGGGGGATCCATGACCGTGTCCGAAACCGGGGCAGCCACCGGCGCCGAGGCCCTGCGGCCGCATGCCGAGGACGCTTTCGCCGCCGAGCTCAAGGCGCTCGCGGCGGCCGACGACCGGCCGCGCCCGGTCAACTGGCGGCTGTCGCCGTGGGCCGTGTCCACCTATCTGCTCGGCGGCGCGCTCGGTGACGGGACGGTGATCACACCCAAGTACGTGGGTCCGCGCCGGATCGTCGAAGTCGCCGTCACCACTCTCGCCACCGACCGGGCGCTGCTGCTCCTCGGCGTGCCCGGCACCGCGAAGACCTGGGTCTCAGAGCATCTGGCCGCCGCCGTCAGCGGCGACTCGACGCTGCTCGTGCAGGGCACGGCGGGCACACCCGAAGAGGCGATCCGCTACGGCTGGAACTACGCCCAGTTGCTCGCCCACGGCCCCAGCCGCGACGCGCTCGTGCCCAGCCCCGTCATGCGCGCCATGGCGGAGGGCATGACCGCGAGGGTCGAGGAGCTCACCCGTATCCCCGCCGACGTGCAGGACACGCTGATCACGATCCTGTCCGAGAAGACCCTGCCGATCCCGGAGTTGGGGCAGGAGGTGCAGGCCGTGCGCGGGTTCAACCTCATCGCCACCGCCAATGACCGCGACCGCGGGGTCAACGACCTGTCCAGCGCGCTGCGTCGCCGCTTCAACACCGTTGTGCTGCCGCTGCCCGCTACGTCCGAGGCCGAGGTCGACATCGTGTCGCGGCGCGTCGACCAGATCGGGCGCTCGCTTGATCTGCCGGCTGTGCCCGAGGGTCTTGAGGAGATCCGCCGGGTGGTCACCGTATTCCGGGAGCTGCGGGACGGTGTCTCGGCGGACGGCCGCACGAAGCTCAAGTCGCCCTCGGGCACGCTCTCCACGGCCGAGGCGATCTCCGTCGTCACGGGCGGCCTCGCGCTCGCCGCGCACTTCGGCGACGGCGTGCTGCGGCCGGGCGATGTGGCGGCGGGGATCCTCGGCGCCGTCGTCCGCGACCCGGCGGCGGACCGCGTCATCTGGCAGGAGTATCTGGAGACGGTGGTCCGTGAGCGCGACGGCTGGAAGGACTTCTACCGCGCCTGCCGTGAGGTGAGCGCATGACCGGCCCCCTGCTTCTCGGTGTCCGGCACCACGGTCCCGGTTCGGCACGGGCGGTGCGGGCCGCGCTGGACGCGGCCTCGCCCCCGGCGGTGCTGATCGAGGGGCCGCCCGAGGGCGACGCGCTGCTGGCGCTGGCGGCGGACGAGCAGATGCGCCCGCCGGTCGCGCTGCTCGCCCATGCCGTGGACGATCCGGGACGGGCTGCGTTCTGGCCGCTGGCCGCGTTCTCGCCGGAGTGGGTGGCGATCCGCTGGGCGCTGGAGCGGGAGGTGCCGGTGCGGTTCGTCGACCTGCCGGCCGCGCATTCGCTGGCACTGGCGGCGGCCGAGGAGAAGGACTCCTGTCACGCGGATCCGGACCGGGAAGCGGATCACAAGCTTCTCCCGGACGCGGTGGCCGCCGACCCCGAATGGGATGCGGTTCCGGGCGGGGAGCCGCCCGTGGTCGAGCCCGACGCACAGTCCGTCGATCCCGAGTGGGATGCCGTGCCCGACGCGGGTGTGCGGATCGACCCCATCGCCGTCCTCGCCGAGACCGCCGGATACGACGACCCCGAGCGGTGGTGGGAGGACGTCGTCGAGCACCGCGGGGCCGGGTCAAGGGCCGGGCCAACGGGCCGGGCGGGCGACGACCCCCGCGCGCCGTTCGCCGCGCTCGGCGAAGCCATGACCGCGCTGCGCGAGATGTACGGCCACGGCGGGCAGGACCGCGACCTCGCCCGCGAGGCTCACATGCGGATCCAACTGCGCGCCGCGCGCAAGGAGTTCGGGGACGATGTCGCCGTGGTCTGCGGCGCCTGGCATGTGCCCGCGCTCGCCGGGAAGACCACCCTCGCCGCCGACAAGGCCCTCCTCAAAGGGCTGCCCAAGGTCAGGACCGAGGTGACCTGGGTGCCCTGGACACACCGCAGGCTCGCCCGGCACAGCGGCTACGGCGCGGGGATCGACTCACCCGGCTGGTACGGGCACCTCTTCGGCGCGCCCGACCGGCCCGTGGAGCGCTGGATGACCAAGGTCGCCCGGCTGTTGAGGGGCGAGGACCGGATGGTCTCCCCGGCCCATGTCATCGAGGCCGTCCGCCTCGCCGACACCCTTGCAGCGATGCGCGGCCGGCCGCTTGCCGGGCTGACCGAGACGACCGATGCCGTACGGGCGGTGATGTGTGACGGCTCCGATGTTCCGCTCGACCTCATCAGGGACCGGCTGATCGTCGGGGACGTCCTCGGCGAGGTGCCGGACGCCGCGCCCGCCGTGCCGCTGCAGCGCGACCTGAGCCGCCTCCAGCGCAGCCTCCGGCTCAAACCGGAGGCACTGGAGCGCGAGCTGGAGCTCGATCTGCGCAAGGAGACCGACGCGGCCAAAAGCCGCCTGCTGCACCGGCTGAGGCTGCTCGACGTCGGCTGGGGCGAGACCGTCACGGGCCGGGGGAGCACCGGCACCTTCCGGGAGAGCTGGCGGCTGCGCTGGGAGCCCGAGCTCTTCGTCAAGGTCGCGGAGGCAGGGGTGTGGGGGACCACCGTGCTCTCCGCGGCCACCGCGAAGGCGGAGAACCATGCGGTGGCGGCGACCGCCCTCGCCGAGGTCACCGAGCTCGCCGAGCAGTGCCTGCTGGCCGAACTGCCGGGCGCGCTCCCCGTCGTGATGAGGGCGCTCGCCGACCGTGCCGCGCTCGACGCCGACGTCGGCCATCTCGCGCAGGCGCTCCCCGCCCTGGCCCGTTCCCTGCGGTACGGCGACGTGCGGTCAACCGACACGGCAGCACTCGGCGAGGTCGCGGCCGGGCTCGCCGAGCGCATCTGCGTCGGCCTGCCGCCCGCGTGCACCGGGCTCGACGCGGAGGGCGCGGCCGAGATGCGCGGACACCTGGACGGGGTGCACACCGCGATCGGACTGCTGCCCACAGCACAGGAGTTGAGCGGGCGCTGGGGTTCGGTCCTGCACCGGCTCGCGGGGCGGGACACCGTACCGGGGGTCATACGGGGCCGGGCGGCCCGGCTGCTGCTGGACGACGGCCGGCTCGAGGAGGCCGAGGCCGGGCGCCTCATGGGCCTCGCGCTCTCGCCCGGCACAGCGCCCACCGAAGCGGCCGCCTGGATCGAGGGCTTCGTCGGCGGTGCCTCCGGAGGAGGGATGCTCCTGGTTCACGACCAGCGCCTGCTCCAGCTCGTCGACGCCTGGCTGACGGGAGTTGCGGCGGACGCGTTCACCGACGTCCTGCCGCTGCTGCGCCGCACGTTCTCCGCGTACGAATCGGGTGTGCGCCGCACCCTGGGCGAGCTCGTCAGACGCGGGCCATCGGCGGCTCTCGGTGAGATGCGCGCCGAGTCCACGGTCCCCGGCTTCGGGCCCGGCCTCGACGAAGAGCGGGCCGACGCGGTGCTGCCGCTCCTGCGACTGCTGCTCGGCACCCAGGACGCCGACGACAACGACCGTGTGGACAACGACCTTGTGGGGGTGGGCCGATGAGCCGCGACGACGAGCGGATGCGGCGCTGGCGGCTGGTGCTCGGCGGCGAGTCCGCGGACGGCACCGGCTGCGCCCTCGCCGGTACGGACGCGGCGATGGACGGCGCGCTGACCGCCCTCTACGGCAACGAGGGCGCCAGGAACGCCGGCCGCGCCGGCAACCGCTCGGCAGGGCTGGGGGCGTCCGCGCCCTCGGTCGCCCGCTGGCTCGGCGACATCCGTACGTACTTCCCGAGCTCCGTCGTCCAGGTCATGCAACGCGACGCGATCGACCGGCTCGGTCTGTCCGCGCTGCTGCTCGAGCCGGAGATGCTGGAGGCCGTGGAGGCGGACGTCCACCTCGTCGGCACCCTGCTCTCGCTCAACAAGGCGATGCCCGAGACGACGAAGGAGACGGCCCGGGCCGTCGTGCGCAAGGTCGTCGACGACCTGGAGAAGCGGCTGGCCACCCGCACCCGCTCCACGCTCACCGGGGCGCTCGACCGCTCGGCGAGGATCAACCGCCCGCGCCACCGGGACATCGACTGGGACCGCACCATCCGGGCCAACCTCAAGAACTACCTTCCTGAGTTCAACACGGTCGTGCCCGAGCGCCTCATCGGGTACGGGCGGGCGTCGCAGTCCGTGAAGAAGGACGTCGTCCTCTGCATCGACCAGTCGGGTTCGATGGCGGCCTCCGTCGTCTACGCCTCGGTGTTCGGCGCGGTCCTGGCCTCCATGCGCTCCATCGCCACCCGCCTCGTCGTCTTCGACACCGCGGTCGTCGATCTCACCGACCAGCTCGACGATCCGGTCGACGTCCTGTTCGGCACCCAGCTCGGCGGAGGCACCGACATCAACCGGGCGCTCGCGTACTGCCAGTCGCAGATAACGCGCCCCGCCGACACCGTCGTCGTACTGATCAGCGACCTCTACGAGGGCGGCATACGGGACGAGATGCTGAAGCGGGTCGCGGCGATGAAGGCGTCGGGCGTGCAGTTCGTCGCGCTGCTGGCGCTCTCCGACGAGGGGACGCCCGCGTACGACCGAGAGCACGCGGCGGCCCTCGCGGCGCTGGGCGCACCGGCGTTCGCGTGTACGCCGGATCTCTTCCCGGAGGTGATGGCGGCGGCGATCGAGAAGCGGCCGCTTCCCATACCGGACAAGTGACCCATCAGTAACAGGGGACTTGCGTGCCCCCGGGAGTCTCGTGCGAGCATCGTCCCGATCCCCGCGGAAGGTCCGCTTCCGCCGACAGGGAAGGCTCCCTCACCGTGACTGCCGCAGCTGCTCGTCCTGCTGCTGTCCTGCGCATACTGCGCCGGGCGGCGGGCGGTCGGCGTGCGCTGCGCGTGATGCTGTTCCTCGGGGGCCTGCTGACGATCGGTCTTCTCCACGGCGGTCAGGCGCACGCGGCCGAACTGCCGCAGCCGACGGCGGTCACCGAGGCGTCGGCAACGGCGGCCGACGCCGAGGCGAACGTCGCAACGTCGGTGCAGCAGGCCCCGGTACGGGAACTGCGGCGGGTGGTCCGGCCCGTCGAGCCGCTGCGCGAAGTCGCGCAGCCGGTCGCGGACACAGTGCGGCATGTCGTACCGCCCGTGGTCCAGCAGCTCACCGAGCCGCTCGGCGGGCTGCCCGTCACGTCGCTGCCGGAGCCCCCTCCCGTACCGCTGACACCTCCGGGCAGCCACGCGGACCAGGCGCGTGCGCCGCAGCTTCTCCTCGGCCGGTCCGCGGTCGTCGAGGCGGGCCGGTCGTCCGGGGCGGCGACCGTCACCACCCCGGGACAGCTCAGTAGTTACGACATCGGCCTTCACCGTCCGCGGGTCGAAGCCCGTTCCGAGCGGCCCGCTTCCGCGCCCGCTCAAGTCCCGGGCGAGCCCTGCGACTCCACCCCCGGCGCGCTGCAGCAGTCCGCCGAGACCCACACGCCGCGCACGGGCGACCAGCATGCGGCGACGAGTGCGTACGACAGGCCGTTCGCGCTCGTACCCGGCGCGGGCGGGTCGGCGGCGGATGCGCCGACCCGCGAACGACCGCGCGACATCCTCGATTTCCCCGGCTAGGGCAGTCCTTTCCCCCGCTCAAGACCTGCCGCGCGGGGGCGGGACAGGTCTGCCCGCCAACCGGATAGTTCCGGACAGCCGAACCAATTCGAAGGATTTGACACCAGCATGCACAAGAACATTCGCCGTTCCATAGCCGTCGCCGCCACGGCCACCGGTATGTGGGCGCTCGGCACCGCCGCGGCAAGCGCCGACGAACTGCCCGTCTCCGTGCCGCTCTCCACGCCCGACCAGGCGGCCGATGTCGTCGACGACATCACGGACGTCCAGTCGCAGGTTCGCTCGGAGATCCCGTCCGACGTTCAGGGCATCGACGCAGCCCGCGCCGCCGAGGGCGCCGCATCCGACGCCCGCGCCACCGCCACCGGCACGGCCACCGGCGCCCAGGGTTCGGCCCAAACCGTGGCCGAGCAGGCCCGTCAGTACGCCGAGGCCGAGCTGCCGGCGTACGACGTCCCCGCGTACGAGGTCCCGGCCACCCCCGGCGTCGCCGACGTCCAGGCCGAGATCGACTACCTCTTCGGTCCGCTGGCCGCCTTCGCGCCGCAGCTCGCCGAGCAGGCCCCGGCCCAGGCCCAGTACACGGCGCAGAGCACCGTCGCCGCCGCCACCCCGATCGCCGACGCGGCCGCGCAGGACACCCTGCCGCCCATCGCCTCCCGGGCCGTCGGCGGCGTCCTTCCGGTCGCCGGTCAGGCGGTCGGCGACGTCGGCACCCTCGCGCAGGGCGTGGTCGGTGACGTGACGCCGTTCGCGGGCGGTGTCGTCTCCGAGGTCCAGCCGTTCGCCGGTGGCGTGGCCTCAGAGGTCCAGCCCTTCGCGGGCGGCGTCGTCGGCGCCCTCGCGCCGCTCGTCGACACCGTCGTCGGCCAGGTCCAGCCGGTCGCGTACGGCGTCGGCGGCAGCGCGGGCACCCTCGCGCAGGGCGTCGTCGCTGACGTCGCCCCGTTCACGGGCGGTGTGGTCTCCGACGTCCGGCCGTTCGCGCAGGACGTCCACGGCACGGCCGAATCGGCGCAGCTCGTCGGCAACGCCGCCTCCGGCGCCCAGGGCCTGGTCACCACGGTCACCCCGGGTTACGCCTCGCACCTGACCCAGGGCATCTGAGGCGGCAGCACTGTCCGGCAGGCGGGCCGGATTTTCCACGGGCGGTCCTCATTGGGGTGGGGACCGCCCGTTTCCTTCGGTGTAGCCCCTGTTCGGCGCGCCCACCCGTGCGATCTGTGACCGTAATCACCGCTCAGGTGTGATCTGCGATTTAGGGACCCCGGTCCGGCGGGGATAACCTGCGAGACGGACATGCCGCGTACTCGGCCACCGTGTACGCCTCCCTTGTGACAGCGCAGTCACGTTGCCCTTCGCGGCACGCCCACGCAGACAACGAACCGCGATCAGTAGAAAAGGGACGGACGCGCGTGGACCTGTTCGAGTACCAGGCGAGGGACCTCTTCGCCAAGCACGGTGTACCGGTGCTGGCCGGTGAAGTCATCGACACGCCTGAGGCGGCGCGCGAGGTGACCGAGCGTCTGGGCGGCCGGTCGGTCGTCAAGGCGCAGGTGAAGGTCGGCGGCCGCGGCAAGGCCGGCGGCGTGAAGCTGGCCTCCGACCCGGACGACGCCGTCGAGAAGGCCGGTCAGATCCTCGGCATGGACATCAAGGGCCACACGGTCCACAAGGTCATGCTCGCGGAGACGGCGCCGGAGATCGCCGAGGAGTACTACGTTTCGTACCTCCTCGACCGCACCAACCGCACATTCCTCGCCATGGCCTCCGTCCAGGGCGGCGTGGAGATCGAGGTCGTCGCGGAGGAGAACCCCGAGGCCCTCGCGAAGATCCCGGTCAACGCCAACGAGGGCGTCGACCTGGAGAAGGCCCGCGAGATCGTCGCGGCCGCCAAGTTCCCGGCCGATGTCGCCGACCAGGTCGCCGACATCCTCGTGACCCTGTGGAAGACCTTCATCGAAGAGGACGCCCTCCTCGTCGAGGTCAACCCGCTGGCCAAGGTCGCCGACGGTCGCGTCATCGCTCTGGACGGCAAGGTCTCGCTCGACGAGAACGCCGACTTCCGTCAGCCGGAGCACGCCGCGTTCGAGGACAAGGACGCAGCCAACCCGCTCGAGGCTGCGGCCAAGGCCAAGAACCTCAACTACGTCAAGCTCGACGGCGAGGTCGGCATCATCGGCAACGGCGCGGGTCTGGTCATGTCGACCCTCGACGTCGTCGCGTACGCCGGTGAGAACCACGGCGGCGTGAAGCCCGCCAACTTCCTCGACATCGGCGGCGGCGCCTCGGCCGAGGTCATGGCGAACGGCCTCGAGATCATCCTCGGCGACCCGGACGTCCGCTCCGTGTTCGTCAACGTCTTCGGCGGCATCACCGCCTGCGACGAGGTCGCCAAGGGCATCGTCCAGGCCCTTGAGCTGCTCAAGACCAAGGGCGAGGCAGTCACCAAGCCGCTGGTCGTGCGCCTCGACGGCAACAACGCGGAGCTGGGTCGCCAGATCCTGTCCGACGCCAACCACCCGCTCGTGCAGCGCGTGGACACCATGGACGGCGCGGCCGACAAGGCCGCCGAGCTCGCGGCCGCGAAGTAAGGGAAATCAGACCACCATGGCTATCTTCCTCACCAAGGACAGCAAGGTCATCGTCCAGGGGATGACCGGCTCCACCGGCATGAAGCACACCAAGCTCATGCTGGCCGACGGCACCAACATCGTCGGTGGCGTGAACCCCCGCAAGGCGGGCACCAGCGTCGACTTCGACGGCACCGAGGTGCCGGTCTTCGGCTCCGTCGCCGAGGCGATGGAGAAGACCGGGGCCGACGTCTCCGTCCTGTTCGTGCCGCCGGCGTTCGCCAAGGCCGCCGTCGTCGAGGCGATCGACGCCGAGATCCCGCTGGCCGTCGTCATCACCGAGGGCATCGCGGTGCACGACTCCGCCGCGTTCTGGTCGTACGCGGTCAGCAAGGGCAACAAGACCCGGATCATCGGTCCGAACTGCCCCGGCCTGATCACCCCCGGCCAGTCCAACGCCGGCATCATCCCGGGCGACATCACCAAGCCCGGCCGTATCGGTCTCGTGTCCAAGTCCGGCACGCTGACCTACCAGATGATGTACGAGCTCCGTGACATCGGCTTCTCCTCCGCCGTCGGCATCGGTGGCGACCCGGTCATCGGTACGACGCACATCGACGCCCTCGCGGCGTTCGAGGCCGACCCGGAGACCGAGCTGATCGTGATGATCGGCGAGATCGGCGGCGACGCCGAGGAGCGTGCGGCGGACTTCATCGCCAAGAACGTCTCCAAGCCGGTCGTCGGCTACGTCGCGGGCTTCACCGCGCCCGAGGGCAAGACCATGGGCCACGCCGGCGCCATCGTCTCGGGCTCCTCCGGCACGGCCGCGGCGAAGCAGGAGGCCCTCGAGGCCGCGGGCGTCAAGGTCGGCAAGACGCCGACCGAGACGGCCAAGCTGGCGCGCGCCATTCTGGCCGGCTGACCTTCGCAGTACCCACGTGTGGGCCCGCATCTCTCAACGAGGTGCGGGCCCACACGCGTTCCTGGGCGCGCCGGCTCAGCGATCTTGCGGTACGAGCCGTTCCGGGCCGTGCACCGGCTCGGAGAGCAGCCTTGCGCGCAGCTTCTTGTCCTTCGGGGTCAGCTTCTGCGGTCCTTTGTGGGGCGGTACGCCCTCGACCTGCCGGCCGGGGGAGACCGGCGGCTCGTACCGGGTCGGTGCGTTGATCATCGTCAGAGCGGTGACACCGACGATCAGGGTGGTGACGGTGACTGCGACCCGAGTCCAGTACCGGGCCCGGCGCTCGCTGCCCGTTCGTACCGCCTGGGCGGGCATCAGCCGGGGCGCCGGACAGGAGTTGGCGAGTTCGGTGAGCCGGTCGTGGAGTGTGTCCGGCGCTTCGAGTTCGGGCACGCGCTCGGCCAGGGCGGCGCGCGCGTGCAGCACCCGGTTCGCCGCGGCGGGCGTGCTCGCCTCCGTCTCGGCGGCCGTGTCGGGCAGATCGAGGCCCACGCCGTCGTAGAGCAGCAGGGTCCGGCGGTAGTGCGGGGGCAGTTCGAGGAGTGCGTCCAGCAGTTCGCGGCGGTCCTGCTCGGCGGGCGGGGCGTCGCGGTGGCGGTGGACGCGCCGCATTCGCTGCCAGGGAGACATGGCGTGCTCGTACGTCGCAGCCCGCACCCAGCCCGGTGGGTCCCCGTCGACCGCGACCTCGGGCCAGCGCTGCCAGGCGAGGTGGAAGGCGCGCTCGACGGCCTCGTGGGAGAGTCTGCGACGGCCGGTGAGCAGGTAGGCCTGGCGTACGAGCGCGGGGGCGGCGTACGCGTAGAGGGCGTCGAAGGCCTCGGCCGGGGTGGGGGCCGGGGGTGCGGGCGGTGTCGGGGGCGGGCCGGAGTGCGGTGTGGCGGAGGGCGGCGGGGCCGCGTGGGCGGGGAGCGTGGGGGGCTTGGCCGCGCCTTTGGAGGTGGGCCGGGTGGTGGAGTGGGGGTGATTGGGATTGGGCTTGGGTGCCGGTTCGGGGTCCGGGGCCGGGTCCGGCGTACGGGACGGCTCCTCGGGTCCTGCATCGGCGAGGAGCTGCGCGTACAGCCTGAGTTTGCGTCCCCGGGGGCTGCTGCGCCCGGTCTCCCAGTTCCTGACCGTCGCCCGCGTGACGCCGACCGCTGTCGCCACCTGCTCCTCGCTCAGGGACATCGCCTCGCGCAGCCTGCGCCGTTCCTTGGGGGAGGGCAGGGAGTCGGACGCAGAGTGTCGGGTGCTCTCAGTCATGAGAGGGCTCCCCGCAGTGCTGCACCAGGCGAAAAGTACATAAGCGTATCTTGAGCGACACAGCGGGCATTCGCCTGTTACATGGATAAACCGCGTGTCGTTGACAGCATGGCCGCGTGACGCAGATGACTGAGCCCAGCCCGTTGCTGTCGCAGGCCCCGGCCGTCGTCCAGGGGGGCCGTGCGCCCGCGCTGGCCGCGGCCCTCGTACGCGGCGTGACCGCCGCGGGGCTCGGGCTCGGCGCGCTCGCCGCCCTCGTGATGGTGCTGTGGATCAGCTCCCCCTACCCGGACAGGGGTCCTGGCGGGGCACTGCACGTCGCCGCGGGGCTGTGGTTGCTGGCGCACGGCACGGAGCTCGTACGCGCCGACACGCTCTCCGGGAACCCGGCGCCGGTCGGTGTCGTACCGCTGCTGCTCGTCGCCCTGCCCGCGCTGCTCACGCACCGGGCCGCGCGCGACGCGCTCGAACCGGAAGAGGGGCGGCCGCGGGCGTCGGCGCGGGGGGTGCTGTGCGCGGTGACCTCGGGATACTTGCTGGTCGGCGGGGCCGTGGTGGTCTATGCGACGCGCGGTCCGCTGGCCGCCGATCCGCTGAGCGCGCTCCTCCATCTGCCGCTGGTGGCCGGGGCCTTTGCGGCGGCCGGGGTGTGGACCGCGAGCGGGCGGCCGCTCGGGCCGCTGCCCGTGTGGCTGCCCGAGCGCGTACGGACCGAGCTCGCCCGTACCCGGAACACCGTCGCCGCGCGGTCCGCGGCGGCGGGGGCGCTTGCGTTGCTGGGGTGTGGTGCGCTGCTGGTCGCGGTGTCACTGGTGTGGCACGCGGACGCGACGCAGGACTCGTTCCTGCACCTCGCGGATGAGTGGTCGGGACGGCTCGCGCTCCTGCTGCTGGGGCTTGCGCTGGTGCCGAACGCGGCGGTGTGGGGGGCGGCGTACGGTCTCGGCCCCGGTTTCGCGCTCGGCACGGGCGCCATGGCGACGCCCCTCGCGCTCACCGGTGACCCGGCACTGCCGCACTTCCCGCTGCTGTCCGCGATTCCGGCGGAGGGCCGCGGGACCCCGCTGAACTGGGCGGTGGTGGTCGTGCCGGTGGTGGCGGGGGTGGTGATCGCCTGGTTCACGGTACGGAGAGACGCGGTGTCGGGCCTCCGCGAGACCGCGCTCGCGGCGCTGCTGGGCGCGGTGGGCTGCGGGCTCCTCACGACATTGCTCGCGGCGGCGGCGGGCGGCCCAATGGGCACGGGCAGGCTGGCGGCGTTCGGCCCCGTGTGGTGGCTGACGGGCGCGGCGGCGACGGCCTGGACGGCGGCGGTGGGGGTGCCGGGGGCGCTGGGGGTACGGGCGTGGCGGATGCGGGGGGCGGGGGTTGTGGCTGCCCCGGCCGTGTCGGAGGAGGTGGAGCAGGCGGAGGAGGCGGAGGAGACGGAGGGGTACGACTTCCTGCCGGTGGTGGCGCTGGGGGAGCTGGAGGAGAGGGAGCCGTGGGAGGTCCGGTTGGCGGCACTGAAGGAGGCGTCGGGGGGTCTGATGGCGGAGTTCCCGCCGGCGCCGGTTCCGGCGGAGCCACCGGAGCCACCGGCAGCAGAGGAGCCCGAGCCGTCGGTGCCGCTGGTTGCGGCAGAGCCGGAAGGAGAGCCACCAGCACCGGAAGAGCCCGGGCCGTCGGTGGCACCGTAGGAGGGTTTCTCCCCAGCCCCGCCCCTCCCCGAAACTGGGGGCTCGGCCCCCAGACCCCGGGTGTGCGGCAGCTTCGCGCCGCAGGGGAACGTCGGGCAGACTGCCGCGCCCGGATGGGTACCCGGGCAAGCCCCAGCCGCCACGATGGTCGGCTTCGCGCCGCAGGCGGGAGCGGAGGCATCGCCGCCCGCGTGCTCAGTGGGCCCGGGGGCTACTCCTTGACGCCGATCACTCCGCGCAGCGGATCCGGCAGCAAGTCGTTGCAGGCCAGCTGGCCCGACTTCGTCAGGGCGTCGTTCACGCACGTGTAGTAGTCGCGGTACACCAGCTGCGCCGTGAATGACGCCGCCACGATGACCAGCGCGATGCTCGCCATCACCAGGCCGCTCACCGCAGCCGTCAGCTGGGGCTTGTTCGGGGGCGTCGGCGGCGTCGGGGGCGGGGGAGGGGAGGTCGGGTCAACCGGGCGGCGCTGGGGCTTGGCGCGCAGGGAGCTGATGCTCCAGTACAGCGCCAGCGCACCCAGCAGCAGCGCGATCTCCGGGAGGTCGAACAGCGCGAAGAAGAACGCCCACATGCCCGAAAGCAGCGCATACCGGGCCCGCCGCTGCGCCGGGTCCGTCGGGTCCCACTTCAGGCCGCCGGGCGAGCCCCCGTCCTGGCCCTGGCGGCCGCCGCCGCCGTTCTGGCCGTTCTCGCCGTTCTGGCCGCCGGGGCGGCCACCGAAGCCGCCGCCCGACGAGCGGCCCGGCTGGCGGCTGCTCCACTGGCTGCCCCAGGTCGGGCGCTCGCCCTGGTCGCCCGAAGGGTCCGACGAGCCGGACGAGGGATCGTCGGAGTTGCCGTCGTTCGCAGGGTGGCGCGGCTGCCAGGGCTGGTCCGGCCGGCCTTCCGGCGGCGGCGCGAAGGGATTGTTGTCATCCGTGGACTGGCGCTCCCGCGGCAACAGGAGGTCCGTACGGCGGCGTCGGTCCGGCATCTGGTGAACGTCTTCCCCTCAGACCCAGCGCGCATGGGGTCTTGTGTCGTCGTGCCCGTCGGGGGACGGGCCTGTCCCCAGACGCTACCTCCCGGCCACGCCCCCGTCCCGTGGGGGCCGTTCTGTGTGCCGGTATCGTTGCTGACGGTCGGCCCCTTCGTAGAGTTCCCCGTATCGCGGGGCGCGATTGATTCGTAGGACCGCACAAAGGCCGAACAGCCAGCGAACAGCAAGCACGCGAGAAAGAGACCCGCCGTGGCCTCCCCGCCCCACTCCGCCCGCCCGGCCCGCCTCGTGGTCCTGGTCTCGGGATCCGGTACGAATCTGCAGGCTCTGCTGGACGCCATTGATGACGATCCGCAGGGATTCGGCGCCCGTATCGTCGCCGTCGGGGCAGACCGGGACGCGATCGCCGGTCTTGAGCGCGCCGAGCGCGCCGGGCTTCCCACCTTCGTGTGCAAGGTGAAGGACTACGAGACCCGCGAGGCGTGGGACCTCGCGCTCGCCGAGGCAACCGCCGCGTACGAACCGGACCTGGTGGTCTCGGCCGGTTTCATGAAGATCGTGGGCAAGGAATTCCTCGCCCGTTTCGGCGGACGGTTCGTGAACACGCATCCCGCCCTGCTGCCCAGTTTCCCCGGAGCCCACGGCGTGCGTGACGCGCTCGCGTACGGCGCGAAGGTCACCGGGTGCACCGTCCACTTCGTCGACGACGGCGTCGACACCGGACCGATCATCGCGCAGGGCGTGGTCGAGGTCCGGGACAAGGACGACGAAGCCGCTCTTCACGAGCGCATCAAGGAAGTCGAGCGTCAGCTGCTCGTCGAGGTCGTGGGGCGTCTGGCCCGTAACGGCTACCGCATTGAGGGACGAAAGGTTCATGTCGGTGAATAAGCCCATCCGTCGCGCGCTGGTGAGTGTCTACGACAAGACAGGGCTGGAGGAGCTCGCCCGCGGGCTCCACGAGGCCGGCGTCGAGCTGGTCTCCACCGGTTCCACCGCCGCGAAGATCGCCGCGGCCGGGGTGCCGGTCACCAAGGTGGAGGTGCTCACCGGCTTCCCCGAGTGCCTGGACGGCCGGGTCAAGACGCTGCACCCGCGCGTGCACGCCGGGATCCTCGCCGATCTGCGCCTCGAGTCGCACCGCGAGCAGCTCGCCGAGCTGGGCGTCGAGCCCTTCGACCTGGTGGTCGTGAACCTGTACCCCTTCCGGGAGACCGTCGCTTCGGGAGCCACCCCGGACGAGTGCGTCGAGCAGATCGACATCGGCGGCCCGTCGATGGTCCGCGCCGCCGCCAAGAACCATCCGTCCGTCGCGGTCGTCACCAGCCCCGCGCGGTACAAGGACGTTCTTGCCGCGGTGAAGGAGGGCGGCTTCGACCTGGCCGCCCGCAAGCGCCTGGCCGCCGAGGCCTTCCAGCACACCGCCGCGTACGACGTGGCTGTGGCCTCCTGGTTCGCGAGCTCCTACGCCCCGGCCGACGAGTCCGGATTCCCCGACTTCCTCGGTGGCACCTGGGAGCGCGAGAACGTCCTGCGCTACGGCGAGAACCCGCACCAGGGCGCCGCGCTGTACGTCAACGGCAACGGCGGCCTCGCCGAGGCCGAGCAGCTGCACGGCAAGGAGATGTCGTACAACAACTACACGGACACGGACGCCGCCCGCCGTGCCGCGTACGACCACACAGAGCCGTGCGTCGCGATCATCAAGCACGCCAACCCGTGCGGTATCGCGGTCGGCGCCGACGTCGCCGAGGCGCACCGCAAGGCCCACGCCTGCGACCCGCTCTCCGCGTTCGGCGGAGTGATCGCGGTCAACCGCCCGGTCTCCAAGGAGATGGCGGAGCAGGTCGCGGAGATCTTCACCGAGGTCATCGTCGCCCCCGGCTACGAGGACGGCGCGGTCGAGATCCTCGCCCGCAAGAAGAACATCCGCGTGCTGCGCGCCGAGGGTGCCCCGGCCGGCCCGGTCGAGCTCAAGCCGATCGACGGCGGCGCGCTGCTCCAGGTCACCGACCGCCTCCAGGCCGACGGCGACGACCCGGCGAACTGGACGCTCGCTACGGGCGCGGCGCTGACCGCCGGCGAGCTGGCCGAGCTCGCCTTCGCGTGGCGGGCCTGCCGCGCGGTGAAGTCCAACGCGATCCTGCTCGCGAAGGGCGGTGCGTCGGTCGGCGTCGGCATGGGCCAGGTCAACCGCGTCGACTCGGCGAAGCTCGCGGTCGAACGCGCCGGCGAGGAGCGGGCGCAGGGTTCGTACGCGGCCTCGGACGCGTTCTTCCCGTTCCCGGACGGCCTGGAGATCCTGACCACGGCGGGCGTCAAGGCCGTGGTGCAGCCGGGCGGTTCGGTACGGGACGAGCTGGTGGTCGAGGCGGCGAAGAAGGCGGGCGTGACGATGTACTTCACGGGGACGCGGCACTTCTTCCACTGACCCGGCTGAATCTGACCTGACCTGAACGGCAGAAGGCCGTAAACCCCGCCCGTCGGCGGGGTTTACGGCCTTCGTGCTGTCGAAGGGCTCAGCTCAGCGCTGCGCGCGGTTGAACCACTCGCCGCCGTCGGACTTGCCGACGAACACGGTGATGAGGATCGCGAGAACGGTGTGCACCAGGCCCACGACGACGAACGGGTAGATGCCCAGGACCGCCGTGATGATGCCGAAGACCATCGTGGTGACGCGGATGCCGTTGCCGCCGCTGCTGAACTTGGCGCCGAGCACGATCGCGAGGATGCCCCAGGCCAGGATCAGGAAGGCGAAGGCCCAGACCGCGCCGACCGGAAAGTCGGTGAGCTGCTGGAACTGGACGTCGTCCTTGAGGGCCGGGTCGTCCTTGGCCTTGGCGACGCCGATGGCACCCAGCGCGCCGAAGATCGCGCCGATCACCTGGAAGCCCGCGATGACGAAGAGCATCACGCGGGCCGCCTTCACACCGCCCGGCATCTCCGTGGGGCCGCCCGCGAAGCCGCCGCCGTACGCCTGGACCGGCGGTGCCTGCGGGTAGCCGTAACCGGGCTGTCCCTGCGGCTGGGGCTGGCCATATCCCGGCTGGCCGTAGCCCGGCTGGCCACCCTGAGGCTGGCCGTAGCCCGGCTGGCCGCCCTGGGGCTGGCCGTACGGGTTGTTCGGGTCGCCGAAGCTCATGGGGGGATTCCTCCGTTGAAAGTGCGGGGACGATGCGGTCCGAGCGGAGGAACTTCACAAGATCAGCGGTTTGGCCCCCCAACACTGCCGCGGTACTGCGCGGATCATCGTGGTATTAACGTCGACATTTTGTCCAGTCGGTATCCGTATGTGTTGTGCAAGTGCAACCTCCCCTGCTGTTTGGCGGGGCAGGAGGGGTGCGTGCGGCCACCGGAGCGAGAGCAGAATTGGAACCCGGGCGGGTTCATCCGCGAGGATGGGTCCATGACTGCCCAGATTCTCGATGGCAAGGCCACCGCAGCCGCGATCAAGTCCGACCTGACCGCCCGCGTGGCGGCCCTCAAGGAGCTGGGCATCACCCCCGGCCTCGGGACGCTGCTCGTCGGGGACGACCCCGGCAGCCGGTGGTACGTCAACGGCAAGCACCGCGACTGCGCGCAGGTCGGCATCGCCTCCATCCAGCGCGAACTGCCGGACACCGCCTCGCAGGAAGAGATCGAGGCGGTCGTCCGTGAACTCAACGACAACCCCGAGTGCACCGGCTACATCGTCCAACTCCCGCTGCCCAAGCACATCGACACCAACAAGGTGCTCGAGCTGATGGACCCGGCCAAGGACGCGGACGGGCTGCACCCGATGAGCCTCGGGCGCCTCGTGCTGGGCATCGAAGGGCCGCTGCCGTGCACTCCGAACGGCATCATCCAGCTGCTGCGCCACCACGGCGTCGAGATCAAGGGCGCGCACATCGTGGTCCTGGGCCGCGGTATCACCGTGGGCCGCTCCCTGCCACTGATGCTCACCCGCAAGTCCGAGAACGCGACGGTGACGCAGTGCCACACCGGCACGCGCGATCTGCCGATGCATCTGCGGCAGGCCGACATCATCGTGTCGGCGGCCGGTGTGCAGCACATCATCAGGCCCGAGGACGTCAAGCCGGGGGCCGCGGTCCTCGACGTCGGCGTCAGCCGTGACGCGGAGGGCAAGATCGCCGGAGACGTCCACCCGGGCGTCGCGGAGGTCGCGGGCTGGATCTCGCCGAACCCGGGCGGCGTGGGCCCGATGACCCGCGCGCAGCTGCTGGTCAATGTCGTCGAGGCGGCCGAGCGCGCGACTGTCGCTGCCGAGGGCTGAGCGGATCGGGAGAGGCTGAGCCCATGGGCGTACGCACGAACGACGAATCCGAGCCGATTGGCGGCGCGGCGGGACCGGTCCCCGGGGCCGAGCGGGGCCGCGCGGGCGAGCCTGCCCCTGACGTGGCGGCCGCGGCCGTCCTGGCAGAGGCGGTCCATCCGCGGACAGCGGCTGCGGACGCCGACCCCGAGGGCTCCGGCGGTACGGGCTCCGGCGACTCGGACAGGAGGCCGGAGGCACACACCGCCGAAGCACCGGACGCCGAACCCAAGACCGCCCCCAAGGCCCCCTCGCGGAGGCCGCCCTCCCTCACCCAGGACACCGCCCGGCCCGAGGGCGGCGGGCGCGCCGCCCCCGGCGACGCTTCCGCGCCCGCACGACAGTGGCCCCTGCTCACCGTTCTCGCCCTGGCCGGACTCGGGCTCGTCATCGTCGGTACGGACGCCTTCGCCGACGCGTTCCGTGTGGGCACGATCCTCATCGGGGTCGCGCTCATCACCGGCGCCGTCATGCGCCGGATCCTGCCCTCCGTCGGGATGCTCGCGGTGCGCTCCCGCTTCACCGACATGGTCACGTACGGACTGCTCGGCACGGTGATCGTACTGATCGCGCTCGTGACCCAGCCGAACCCCTGGCTGGACGTCCCGTTCCTGGAGGACGCGGTCCACTTCACCGTGCGTTAGTGAACGCTCACGTCGAGTACCGTGATGGCGGGACACATCGACGCGTGAGAGGGACGTTCCACCTCATGGCCAAGATCAACGTAGCCAACCCCGTCGTCGAGCTCGACGGCGACGAGATGACCCGCATCATCTGGTCCTTCATCAAGGACAAGCTGATCCTTCCGTACCTCGACGTCGAGCTGAAGTACTTCGACCTGGGCATGGAGCACCGCGACGCCACCAAAGACCAGGTGACCGTCGACGCCGCCAACGCCATCAAGGAGTACGGCGTCGGCGTGAAGTGCGCGACCATCACGCCGGACGAGGCGCGGGTCGAGGAGTTCAACCTCAAAGCGATGTACCGCTCGCCGAACGGCACGATCCGCAACATCCTCGGCGGCGTGATCTTCCGCGAGCCGATCATCATGGAGAACGTGCCGCGGC
Organism: Streptomyces sp. NBC_00885; assembly: GCF_045207475.1. Lineage (NCBI taxonomy): Bacteria > Bacillati > Actinomycetota > Actinomycetes > Kitasatosporales > Streptomycetaceae > Streptomyces > Streptomyces sp. NBC_00885. The sequence goes on along the minus strand of NZ_CP108796.1, from coordinate 3,245,906 downwards.
TCGTACCGGGGTGGACCAAGCCGATCGTCGTCGGCCGTCACGCCTTCGGCGACCAGTACCGCGCCACCGACCTGAAGATCCCGGGTCCCGGCACGCTCACCATGACCTTCACCCCCAAGGACGGATCCGAGCCGATCGAGGTGGAGGTCCACGAGTTCCCGGGCGCCGGTGTCGCGCTCGGCATGTACAACCACGACGACTCGATCCGCGACTTCGCGCGCGCCTCGTTCCGCTACGGCCTGGCGCGTGACTTCCCCGTCTACCTGTCGACGAAGAACACGATCCTCAAGAAGTACGACGGCCGCTTCAAGGACATCTTCCAGGAGACCTTCGACGCCGAGTTCAAGGCGGACTTCGACAAGGCCGGTCTGACCTACGAGCACCGCCTCATCGACGACATGGTCGCCGCGGCGCTCAAGTGGGAGGGCGGCTACGTCTGGGCGTGCAAGAACTACGACGGCGACGTCCAGTCCGACATCGTCGCCCAGGGCTTCGGCTCGCTCGGCCTGATGACCTCGGTCCTCATGTCGCCCGACGGCAGGACCGTCGAGGCCGAGGCCGCGCACGGCACGGTCACCCGCCACTACCGCCAGCACCAGCAGGGCAGGGCGACTTCGACCAACCCCATCGCCTCGATCTTCGCCTGGACCCGTGGTCTCGCCCACCGGGGGAAGCTGGACGGCACACCCGAGGTCACCGGGTTCGCACAGACCCTGGAGCAGGTCTGCATCGACACCGTCGAGAGCGGCCGGATGACGAAGGACCTGGCGCTGCTGATCTCCAAGGACACGCCGTGGCTGACCACGGAGCAGTTCCTGGACGCGCTCGACGCGAGGCTGCAGAAGAAGATGGCCTCCGCCTGACGGCCGGGGCAACTGCCTTGGACACAGGGCCCGAACGGGCACGCGCGGACCACACGTATCGCGCCCGCGAACACCGACGGCGCCCGTCCTCTCCCCCGAGGGAGGACGGGCGCCGTCGTGTTTCAAGAGTCATGGACGCGCCAATCTCGGACAAGGGACGCCAGGGGCCTGTGGCACGGAAGTGACCGTTCCGCCATGGTGTGATCGTTCCGCAACGGATGGGAGACTGAGTCCGGCAGCCGGGGCTGGGCGCACAACGGGGCGCGCCGACCGTCCCGGATGCTCCCGTGCACGCCGATAACAGGAACTGACATCCTGGCCCTGCGCATCCCAGTGGGTAGTCCGGTACACGGACTCCCGAGGTACACCGCAGGGGGTCAGGAGCGCGGGGCACATCAGGCACGTTCGGGGGGACAAGGGGGGAAGCACATGCCTCGTTGGAAGGCACTGCCGGAGGAGCTGGACCCGCAGGTCAGAGAGTTCACCAGTCAGCTGCGCCGACTGGTGGACCGCAGTGGGCTCGGCATCGCCGCGGTGGCGGACCGCACCGGGTACAGCAAGACGTCCTGGGAGCGGTATCTCAACGGGCGGCTGCTCGCGCCCAAGGGCGCGATCGTCGCGCTCGCGGAGGTGACCGGTACGAACCAGGCGCATCTGACCACCATGTGGGAGCTCGCCGAGCGCGCCTGGAGCCGGGCCGAGATGCGTCACGACATGACGATGGAAGCGATACGGATATCCCAGGCGCGGGCCGCACTCGGCGAGTTCGGGCCTGCCCCGGCGGGCACCGCGAACGGCCGCGCGGGCGGCCGCACGGCCGCGCCGGCGGACCCGGAAAGCGGCCACGAACCGGGCGGGCGCCGCCGGGATCCGGGCAGCCGGGATCACCAGCCGCAGAGTCCGTCGTACGTACCGACGCACCACGAGCCGGACGGACTTGGCGGGCCGGGCCATCCGGGCTCCCCGTCCGCGCCGGGTTCCCCTTCCGCGCCGGGGTCGCTGCCCTCCGCCCCGTCCCCCGGACGTGGGCGTGGCGGCAAGCGCAAGGTCACCATGTTCCTGGCCGGTCTCGTCGGCGCTCTGCTGGTGATCGCCGCGGCCGTGCTGCTGACCGACCTGGGCGGGGACGGCGACGACAAGCCCGTGGCCAAGCCCCCCTCCAGCGCCCCGACGACAAGCAGCCCGCCGCTGCCCGCCGGAGTGAAGTGCAGCGGCAAGGACTGCACCGGGCAGGACCCGGAAGCGATGGGCTGCGGTGGCCAGTTCGCCAAGACCGTCTCGTCCGCGACCGTCGGCAAGGCCTTCGTCGAGGTCCGCTACAGCAAGACCTGCCAGGCGTCCTGGGCCCGTATCACCCGCGCGGCGCCCGGCGACACGGTGCAGATCAGCGTGGGCGGCAAGGGCGCCCAGAACGGCCTGGTGAACGCCGACAAGGATGCGTACACCCCGATGACCGCGGTGACCGGGCCGGCCGACGCGAAGGCGTGCGCCACGCTCACGACGGGCGTCAACGGCTGCACCACGCCGCAGTGATCCGCGCCACAAGGGGGCGTAGGTTGGCGGTGTCCGGGGTCGGATAGCCTGACCGCTGGATATCTCTTCATGTCGAGACACCGATCGATCATGGGAGATGTCCAGCATCAGGGGCAGGGACCCCTACCGCCAGCTGTCTTACGGAGATCGCCATGACCCGCACTCCCGTCAACGTCACCGTGACCGGCGCGGCCGGCCAGATCGGCTACGCGCTGCTCTTCCGCATCGCCTCCGGCCACCTGCTCGGCGCGGATGTGCCGGTGAAGCTGCGTCTGCTCGAAATCCCGCAGGGCCTGAAGGCCGCCGAGGGCACCGCGATGGAGCTCGACGACTGCGCGTTCCCGCTGCTGCGCGGGATCGACATCACCGATGACCCGAACGTCGCCTTCGACGGCGCCAACGTGGCCCTGCTCGTCGGCGCCCGCCCGCGCACCAAGGGCATGGAGCGCGGTGACCTGCTCTCCGCCAACGGCGGCATCTTCAAGCCGCAGGGCAAGGCCATCAACGACAACGCCGCGGACGACATCAAGGTCCTCGTCGTCGGCAACCCTGCCAACACCAACGCGCTCATCGCGCAGGCCGCTGCCCCGGACGTACCGGCCGACCGCTTCACCGCGATGACCCGCCTGGACCACAACCGCGCGATCTCGCAGCTCGCCGCCCGGACCGGTGCCGCCGTCTCCGACATCAAGCGCCTCACCATCTGGGGCAACCACTCGGCGACCCAGTACCCGGACATCTTCCACGCGTCGGTGGCCGGCAAGAACGCCGCCGAGGTCGTCAACGACGAGAAGTGGCTGGCCGAGGAGTTCATCCCGACCGTCGCCAAGCGCGGCGCCGCGATCATCGAGGCCCGCGGCGCGTCCTCGGCCGCCTCGGCCGCGAACGCCGCCATCGACCACGTCCACACCTGGGTCAACGGCACCGCGGACGGCGACTGGACCTCGATGGGCATCCCGTCGGACGGCTCGTACGGCGTGCCGGAGGGCCTGATCTCGTCGTTCCCGGTCACCACGAAGGACGGCACGTACGAGATCGTCCAGGGCCTGGACATCAACGAGTTCTCGCGTGCGCGCATCGACGCGTCGGTGAAGGAGCTGGAGGAGGAGCGCGCGGCGGTCCGCGAGCTCGGCCTCATCTGATCCGCAATTCGCTGAAAGCTCCCGGCGGCCGTATGGCTGCCGGGAGCTTTCTCGCATGTGGATGCCTTTGCGGCGCAGGGGGAGCCTCGGCGAAGAAGTTCGAGCCCGCGTGGGACGCGCTGACGCGGTCGCGTCCACGCCTCAGGGCTTCCCGACGTCCACCTGCGGCTCCCTCGCCCGCCGCGGTGTCCGCCCGCCACAGCTGGGGCGGCCCAGGCAGGGCCCGATGCGTGGCGTAGGCACCGGATAAGTGACACGCGACACTTTCGACCACCCATTGCGCATGCTTCCCACGCCCAGGGGCAGGCGCCCCGTCCGCCGGTCCACACCGGCGGGGATCACATCGGGAACGGGAAGGCAAAACGCGACGTGTCGGCACAACAGACCATCCACGTGGGCGGAGAGTGGCGTGCAGCCGCCTCCGGGTCCGCGCGCGAGATACTCGACCCCGCTGACGCGACCGTGTTCGCCTCCGTCGCGGAGGGCGGGGCCCTGGACGCGGACGCCGCGGTCGCCGCCGCGCGTACCGCGTTCGACCAGGGCGAATGGCCCCGGACTCCGGTGGCCGAGCGGGCCGCCGTGCTCAGGCGCGTCGCGGATCTGCTGCAGCGCAACCGGGAGGCGCTCGGGCAGCTGGAGAGCCGGGACGCCGGGAAGACCGTCGAGGAAGGCCGCATCGACGTCGACTGCGTCAGCGACGCTTTCCGCTACTTCGCCGACCTCGTCATGAACGAGAGCGGCGGCAGAGTGGTGGATGCCGGTTCGCCGGACATTCACAGCTTCGTGGTGCACGAACCCGTAGGGGTCTGTGCCCTCATCACGCCGTGGAACTATCCACTCCTTCAAGCGAGTTGGAAGATTGCCCCGGCTCTGGCCGCGGGCAATACTTTTGTGATCAAGCCGAGCGAGATCACTCCGCTGACGACCGTCGAGCTGATCCAGCTGCTCGAGGAGGCGGGGCTGCCCGCCGGTGTGGCGAACATCGTGACCGGACCGGGCGACACCGTCGGGGCCCGGCTCGCCGAGCATCCCGATGTGGACCTGGTGTCCTTCACCGGCGGGCTCGCCAGCGGTACGAAGGTGATGCGCGCCGCCGCCGACAGCGTCAAGAAGGTCGCTCTCGAACTCGGCGGCAAGAACCCCAATGTCGTCTTCGCGGACGCCTGCGAGAGCGACGAGGCATTCGACACCGCCGTCGACCAGGCCTTGAACGCCGCCTTCATCCACAGCGGACAGGTCTGCTCCGCCGGGTCCCGGCTCATCATCGAGGAATCCCTGCGCGAGCGCTTCGTCGGCGAGCTCGCCCGCCGGGCCGAGCGGATCCGTCTCGGACGCGGCACCGACGAGGGTGTCGAGTGCGGTCCCCTCGTATCCGCGCAGCAGCTCGCCAGGACCGAGGACTATGTCGCCTCCGCCCTCGCCGAGGGCGCGGTGCTGCGCGCCGGCGGGCAGCGGCCCGAAGGGGACGAGTACGCCGACGGGTACTTCTACCGGCCCACCGTCCTCGACCAGTGCCACCGCGGCATGCGCGTCGTCCGCGAAGAGATCTTCGGGCCCGTCCTGACCGTGGAGACCTTCCGTACCGAGGACGAGGCCGTCGCCCTCGCCAACGACACGGAGTACGGGCTCGCCGGCGCGGTGTGGACCGCCGACCAGGGGCGGGCGCGGCGCGTCGCCGGGCGGCTGCGGCACGGGACCGTCTGGATCAACGACTTCCACCCCTACCTCCCGCAGGCGGAGTGGGGCGGCTTCGGAAAGAGCGGCATCGGGCGAGAGCTCGGTCCCGCCGGTCTCGCCGAGTACCGCGAGGCCAAGCACGTCTACCAGAACCTCGCCCCGCGCCCCGTGCGCTGGTTCAAGGGCTGAGCCAGGGCCGAGTTGGAGAACGAACACATGAGCACCTACGACTATGTCGTCGTCGGGGGCGGCACCGCCGGATCGGTGATCGCATCCCGGCTCACCGAGAACCCGGACATCACCGTCGCCGTCATCGAGGGCGGCCCGAGCGATGTCGGCCGCGACGACGTCCTGACCCTGCGGCGCTGGATGGGGCTGCTCGGCGGCGAACTCGACTACGACTACCCGACCACCGAGCAGCCGCGCGGCAACTCCCACATCCGGCACAGCCGCGCCCGTGTGCTGGGCGGCTGTTCCTCCCACAACACCCTCATCGCCTTCAGGCCACTGCCGTCCGACTGGGACGAGTGGGCGGCGGCCGGGGCCGACGGCTGGGACGCGGCCGCCATGGACCCGTACTTCGACCGGCTGCGGAACAACATCGTCACGGTCGACGAGAAGGACCGCAACGCCATCGCCCGCGACTTCGTCGACGCGGCCCACAGCGCGCTCTCGGTCCCGCGCGTCGAGGGCTTCAACAACAAGCCCTTCCACGAAGGCGTCGGCTTCTTCGACCTCGCGTACCACCCGGAGAACAACAAGCGTTCCTCCGCCTCGGTCGCGTATCTGCACCCCTTCCTCGACCGCCCGAACCTCCATATCGCCCTGGAGACCTGGGCGTACAAGCTGGAGCTCGATGGCACCCGGGCGACCGGCGTGCATGTGCGGACCAAGGATGGCGAGGAGCAGGTCGTCCGTGCCCGGCGCGAAGTGCTCGTCTGCGCGGGCGCGGTGGACACCCCGCGGCTGCTGCTGCACTCCGGCATCGGACCGCGCGCCGACCTGGAAGCTCTCGGCATTCCGGTCGTGCACGATCTGCCGGGAGTCGGCGAGAACCTGCTCGACCACCCGGAGTCGGTGATCGTCTGGGAGACGCACGGGCCCATCCCCGAGAACTCGGCGATGGACAGCGACGCGGGCCTGTTCGTACGGCGCGATCCGGGCGAGCAGGGGCCGGACCTGATGTTCCACTTCTACCAAGTCCCGTTCACCGACAACCCGGAGCGGCTGGGCTATGAGCGGCCCGCGCACGGGGTGTCGATGACGCCGAACATCCCCAAGCCGCGCAGCCGCGGCCGGTTGTATCTGACCAGCGCGGATCCGGATGTGAAGCCTGCGCTGGACTTCCGTTACTTCACGGACGAGGACGACTACGACGGCCGGACCCTCGTCGACGGGATCAAGCTCGCCCGCGAGATCGCCCGGGCCCATCCGCTGGCGGGCTGGCTGAAGCGGGAGGTCTGCCCGGGGCCCGAGATCACCTCCGACGAGGCGATCAGCGAGTACGCGCGCAAGGTGGCGCACACCGTCTACCACCCCGCCGGCACCTGCCGGATGGGCGCAACGACCGATGAACTCGCGGTAGTGGAACCGGACTTGAGGATCCGTGGACTCGACGGCATCCGTATCGCCGATGCGTCCGTCTTCCCGACCATGCCCGCCGTGAACCCGATGATCGGGGTCCTGATGGTGGGAGAGAAATGCGCCGAGCTGCTTGCGGCGGCGTCCGACGAGAGGGGTGAACTCCGATGAAGTCCGAAGCAGTGGACAAGACCGCGAACGCGACCGTGAACGAGGCGGTGGACATGACCAAGAAGGCCGGCGACGACAGTGCGCCGCCCGTCTTCTCCGTACGCGACCTGTGGAAGGTCTTCGGCCCGAAGGCGGAACGCATCCCCGGCGACGCCGAACTCGGCGCGCTCGGCCCGGCCGAGCTGCGTGCCCGTACCGGCTGCACCGCCGCCGTGCGCGACGTCTCCTTCGATGTGCACAAGGGCGAGGTCTTCGTCGTCATGGGCCTCTCCGGCTCCGGCAAGTCGACCCTCGTACGCTGTCTGACCCGGCTGATCGAGCCGACGTCCGGGGCGATCGCCATCGACGGCGAGGACGTGCTCTCCATGGACACGGCCCGGCTGCGCGAACTGCGCCGCCGCCGCGCGTCCATGGTCTTCCAGCACTTCGGGCTGCTGCCGCACCGCTCGGTGCTCGACAACGTCGCCTACGGTCTGGAGATACAGGGCCTCGGCAAGGCCGCGCGCCGGGCCAGGGCGGCGGAGGTCGTCGCCAAGGTGGGGCTCGAAGGGCTCGAGCACCGCAGGCCGGGCCAGCTGTCCGGCGGTCAGCAGCAGCGTGTCGGGCTCGCCCGCGCGCTCGCCGTCGACCCCGAAGTGCTGCTCTTCGACGAGCCGTTCAGCGCGCTCGACCCGCTGATCCGGCGCGACATGCAGGAGGAGGTCATCCGCCTGCACCGCGAGGAGGGCCGGACGATGATCTTCATCACGCACGATCTGAGCGAGGCGCTGAAGCTGGGCGACCGTATCGCGCTGATGCGGGACGGGCGGATCGTGCAGCTGGGCACGCCGGAGGAGATCGTCGGCTCGCCCGCCGACGACTACGTACGGGACTTCGTCCGCGATGTGCCGCGCGAGCAGGTGATGACCGTGCGCACCGCCATGCGCCCCGCGGACGGCGGCGAGGCGGACGCGGGACCGGCGATCGCTCCCGACGCGACGGTCTTCGAGGCGATCGAGGCCGTGGCCCGCACGGGGTCCCCGGTGCGGGTCATGGAGTCGGGCCGCTGCGTGGGCGTTGTGGACCACGCGGGTCTGCTGAACGTGGTGGCGGGCCTGGACCGCGGCGCGCATACCGACAAGGTGGTGGTCGCATGACGGCCGTCACCACCGCTCCCGTCAAGGAAACGCCCGCACTGCGCGCCCTGCTGAAAAGCCCCGTTCAGCGCAAGCTGCTGGTGCTGTGCCTCGCCGCGCTGGTGCTCGTACCCGTCGGCATCGCCCTGTGGGGCAGCGGCAGTTGGCCCGCCGGGCTGACCGTCGACGTCTCGGGTCCCCTCGACGACGCCAACAAGTGGGTCATCGACAACCGTGACACCCACCCCCTCTTCCTCTACTTCCTGCTCCACTTCTCCAACACCGCCACCGACGCGGTCGACGCCGTGTACGGCTTCCTGGACTCCATGGGCTGGCTGGGTGTCATGGTCGCCGGGGTGCTGTTCGCCTGGCGCGCCGCCGGGCTCGGGCGGCGCGGGATCAAGGTGGCGGCCACCGCGTTCGGGGCGTTCGCCGTCTGCGGGCTGCTCGGGATGTGGGACGCCACGCTGATCACCATCGCGCTGATGGTGGTCTCCGTGGCGGTCGCCGCCCTGCTGGGCGTGCTGATCGGGCTCGCGGCCGGACTGTCCGGGCGCGTCGACCGGGCGCTGCGGCCGGTGCTCGACACCATGCAGGTGCTGCCCGCGTTCGCGTATCTGCTGCCGTTCGTGCTGGTCTTCGGCACCGGCACGCCCGCCGCGCTGTTCTGCACGGTCATCTACGCGGCCCCGCCCATGGCCCGCCTCACGGCGCTCGGGCTGCGCGGCGCCGATCCGGCCGTGCTGGAGGCCTCCGCGTCGCTCGGTGCGAGCGGCTGGCAGCGGCTGCGGACCGCGCGGCTCCCGCTCGCCCGCAAGCAGATGCTGCTGGGTCTCAACCAGACGATCATGATGGCGCTCTCGATGGTCGTCATCGCGGCGCTCGTCGGGGCCGGCGGCCTGGGCGAAGCGGTGTACTCGGCACTGTCCACGGTCGACGTCGGCAAGGCGCTCGCCGCGGGTATCCCGATCGTGCTGATCGCGATCTGGCTGGACCGTACGACGGCGGCCGCGGGCGACCGTATCGGCGAAAGCACTCCCGGCGGCGGGCTGCTGCACGGCCGCCCGGCCTGGGCCCTGGTGCTCGGGGGCGTCGTGGCCGCCGCGCTGGGCGGCCTCGCCATCGGCAGGGCCTGGCCGGAGGGCTGGACGTACGACATCTCCTCGCCCGTCAACAAGGCGCAGGAGTGGATCACCGAGAACCTGACCTTCACCGAGGTCTGGTCGCGCGAGTTCACCCTCTGGATCCTCAACCCCCTGCGCGACGCCCTGGTCTGGCTCCCCTGGTGGTCGCTCCTGCTGCTGGTCGCGGCCGTCGCCTGGCTGGTCGGCACCTGGGCGACCGCGCTCACCGCCACGCTGTCGATGGGCGCGATCGGCGTCCTCGGCGTGTGGGCGAAGTCCCTGGACACGCTCTCGCAGGTGCTCGCGGCGCTCGTGCTCACGCTGGTGCTCGGTGTGCTCGCGGGCATCTTCTGCGCGCGGGCCGGGCGGCTCGAACGCTGGCTGCGGCCCGTACTCGACGCGATGCAGACGATGCCGCAGTTCGTGTATCTCATCCCGGTGGTCGCGCTGTTCGGTGTCACCCGCGCCTCGGCGATCATCGCGGCCGTCGTGTACGCGCTGCCCGCCGTCGTGCGCATCACGACCCAGGGCCTGCGCGAGGTCGACCCGGCCGCGCTGGAGGCCTCCCGCTCGCTGGGTGCCTCGACCCGCCAGCAACTCCTCCAGGTCCAGCTGCCCCTGGCCCGCCCGGCACTGCAACTGGCCGTCAACCAGGGCGTCGTGCTGGTGCTTGCGGTCGTCGTCGTCGGCGGCCTGGTCGGCGGCGGAGCCCTCGGCTACGACGTCGTCAAGGGCCTGTCCCGGGGCGATATGGGCGTCGGCATGACCGCCGGAGTCGCGATCGTCTGCCTGGGTCTCGTACTGGACCGGATCACGCAGCCCGCAGCCCGCAAGACCGACTGAACCCCGTCCCTCAGTAACAGGAGCAAGAGAACCACCATGCGCATTCTTCGAACCACCACTGCTGTCATCGGCGCCCTCGGCGTCCTCACCCTCAGCGCGTGCGGCGCCGCGGAGACCGGAAAGAAGGACGCGGTCGGCGGCGACAAGACCGTGAAGCTGACCGTCCCTTCCTGGGTCGGCGCCCAGGCCAACACCGCCGTCGCCGCGTACATCCTGAAGAAGGAGCTGGGCTACACCGTCAAGACCCAGCAGATGGGTGAGGTTCTCGCCTGGGACGCGCTCTCCAAGGGCGACATAGACGCGATCATGGAGGACTGGGGTCACCCCAAGGAGGAGAAGCAGTACCTGACGACGAAGAAGACCGTCGTCAAGGGCGGCGACCTCGGCGTGACCGGGCATATCGGCTGGTTCGTGCCGAAGTACTTCGCGGACAAGCACCCCGACGTCACGGACTACAAGAACCTCAACAAGTACGCCAAGGACTTCAAGACCGGCGAGAGCGGTGACAAGGGCGAGATCCTTGAGGGCTCCCCGGACTACGTCACCAACGACGATGCGCTCATCAAGAACCTGAAGCTGAACCTGAAGACCAACTACTCGGGTTCCGAGGCCGCGCAGATCACCGCGATCAAGAAGTACGCGAAGGCGCAGAAGCCCTTCCTGACGTACTGGTGGACCCCGCAGTGGCTGAACGCGCAGGTCGACATGGTCGAGGTCAAGCTGCCGGAGTACAAGACGGGCTGTGACGCGGACCCGAAGAAGATCGCGTGCGCGTACCCGAACACCCCGCTGCAGAAGTACCTCAACGCGGACTTCGCCAAGAACGGCGGCGAGGCGGCCGAGTTCCTGAAGAACTTCAAGTGGACGACCGAGCAGCAGAACGAGGTCGCCCTGATGATCGCGGGCGAGAAGATGTCGCCGGAGGCGGCGGCCGAGAAGTGGGTCAAGGCGAACGAGGCGACGTGGAAGGCGTGGCTCCCGAAGAAGTGATCCGAGCTCTGAGTCTGCTCAACTCGCTTGAGTGAACGGGGGTTCGCGGATGAAGATCCATTCATGTTCTTCGGATCCGGCAAGCGCGAACTCACCGTACTCGTTGTGCGTGACGCGGACGGCATTCTCGATGCCGTCCGCGCCGCGCTGTCCACGGCCACCCCGGAGGAACGCCCCGGCCTGGAGCGCGCCGCCGCGATCATCGCCGAGGCGTCGGAAGCCTCCGCCGCCGAACTGCGCGGCCGGTGGGTACGCCAGCAGCTCGACGTGGCGGGCATCGAGGGCCCGGCCTACTCGATCCCCGCGATCAAGGCCCTGCGCCAGGCACAGCCGGGGCTGAGCCTGCTGGCGGCGGTGGAGTTCGCGAAGGAGGCGGACGCGGGGTAACCGGGGGCGCGAATGTTCGGCGGGGCCGTATATCCAGCCCGTCCGGCGTTTGAGGACATGCGGCCGGAGGTCGCATATGGGGTTCGGGGCGGAGCCCCGATTCGGGAAGGGGCGGGGCGGGGAACAGGCCCGCCGCAGGCGCCCCCTGGCTAGTTCGCGCCGCCCGGCCGCAGCTCCTCCGCCAGCTTCCGCGCCGCCACCACCGCCTGCTGCTGCAGATACGGCCCGAACGTCACCCGCGTAGCCCCCAACCGCCCCAGTTCCGCGATCCCCGGGCTGCCCGGCAGCGGCGCGACGTTGATCGGGACGTCGATCTCCTTGCGCAGCAGGGGGAGTTGCTGCGGCGGCACCGCGAAGGGGTAGACGCAGTCCGCCCCCGCCGCCGCATACAGCCGCGCCCGCGTGATCGCCTCAGCCGGGTCGCTGACTCCGCGCAGGAACGAGTCGACGCGGGCGTTGACGAACAGGCGGTCGCCCGCGGCGGCGCGGACCTCGGCGAGCCAGTCGGCGTGGCGCCGGGGGTCCTTGAGCGTCCTGGTCCGGGAGTCGGAGTCCTCCAGGTTGCAGCCGACGGCGCCGGAGTCGAGGAGGCGGGCGACCAGCTCCTTCGGGGCCAGGCCGTAGCCGTCCTCGATGTCCGCGGAGACGGGGATGTTCACCACGCGGGTGATACGGGCCACGGCCGCGAACATCTCGTCGGCCGGGGTCTGCCCGTCCTCGTAACCGAGGGACGCCGCGACTCCCGCGCTCGGTGTCGCGAGCGCCGGGAAACCCGCCTCCGCGAAGGCGAGCGCGCTGGCCGCGTCCCACGGTCCCGGCAGGACGAGGGGATCGCCGGGCGCGCGGTCGTGGTGGAGGGAACGGAAGACTTCAACGGTCATGTCGGATACCCCGGTCTGGTCGGTTCTCGTACGCGGATCAGTGCTTGAACTGGCCGGGCGTGTAGTGCCCGGGGACCATGCGCGTGCTCACGGCGAGGCGGTTCCATGCGTTGATGACGGTGATCGCCGAGATCAGCTGCGCGAGCTCCGCCTCGTCGAAGTGCTTGGCGGCCCTCTCGTACACCTCGTCCGGCACGAAGCCGTCGGTCAGCACGGTGACGGCCTCCGTCAGCTCGATCGCCGCGATCTCCTTCTCGGTATAGAAGTGCCGCGACTCCTCCCACGCGCTGAGCTGGATGATCCGCTCCACCGACTCGCCCGCCGCGAACGCGTCCTTGGTGTGCATGTCCAGGCAGAACGCGCAGTGGTTGATCTGCGAGGCGCGGATCTTGACCAGTTCGAGAAGGACCGGGTCGAGGCCCTGCCGGGCGGCCGCGTCCAGCTTGGCCATGGCCTTGTAGACCTCGGGGGCGAGCTCCGCCCATGGCAGTCGGGGGGTGTGCTCGGGGGCGTGGGACTGGCTCTCGTTCGGAGTCATGCGGAGGAATCTAGTGCGTATGCGGCGCAGGAGTATGGTCCATCTCCATGACGGATTCCTGGGCCACTTTCGGCGCCGACCTGCATCTTGAACTGCGGGGTTCCGGGCTGCGCGCGGGACTCATGGACGCCTTGCGGGAGGCCGTGCGCACGGGACGGCTGGCGCCCGGGACGCGGCTGCCGTCCTCGCGTTCGCTCGCCGCCGACCTGAGGATCGCCCGCAATACGGTCGCCGACGCGTACGCCGAGCTCGTCGCCGAGGGGTGGCTCACCGCGCAGCAGGGCTCGGGCACGCAGGTCGCCCGGCGGGCCGCGCCGAGGAAGCCGACGGCGGGTGCGCCGCGGACCCGGCCGGCCCGCGGCGGACCCCAGTACAGCCTGATGGCCGGCAGCCCCGACCTCGCCTCCTTCCCCCGCGCCGAATGGCTGAAGGCGGCCCGCCGCGCGCTGACCGCGGCGCCGCACGAGGCCTTCGGATACGGAGACGCGCGCGGGCGCATCGAGCTGCGGACCGTACTGGCCGACTATCTGGCGCGGGCGCGCGGCGTGTACGCGGATCCCGAGCGGATCGTCATCTGCTCCGGTTTCGTCCACGGGTTGATGCTGATGGGAAAGGTGCTCAGGCGGCGGCGCGTGCGCGAGGTGGCGGTCGAGTCGTACGGACTCGACGTGCACTGGAATCTGCTGACCGAGGCGGGGCTGCGCACGTCCGTGCTCCCGTACGACGAACTGGGCACCCATACGGACGAGTTGGGCGGGCGGGGCGGAGCCGGTGCGGTGCTGCTGACACCGGCGCACCAGTTCCCGACGGGCGGCGCACTGCACCCCGACCGGCGCGCGGCGGCGGTCGACTGGGCGCGCGGGACGGGCGGGCTGATCCTGGAGGACGACTACGACGGGGAGTTCCGCTACGACCGCCAGCCGGTCGGCGCGCTCCAGGGACTCGACCCGGACCGCGTGGTCTACATGGGGACCGCGAGCAAATCGCTCGCGCCGGGGCTGCGGCTCGCCTGGATGGTGCTGCCCGGGGAACTAGTGGGGGACGTGCTGGAGGCGAAGGGCTCCGTCGACTGGGTGTCCAGTGCGCTGGACCAGCTGACGCTCGCGGAGTTCATCGCGTCCGGCGCGTACGACCGTCATGTACGGGGGATGCGGCTGCGCTACCGCCGACGGCGCGACCAGCTCGTCGCCGCACTGGCGGAGCGGGCGCCGCACATCCGGGTCAGCGGGATCGCGGCGGGACTCCACGCGGTACTCGAACTCCCGCCGGGCACGGAACGCTCGGTGATCCAGGCGGCGGCATGGCAGAACCTGGCGGTGGAGGGCGTCTCACGCTTCCGCCACGGGGACGCGGCGCGGGGGCGGGATGCGCTGGTAGTGGGGTACGGCACGCCGCCGGACAGCGCGTGGACGGGCACGCTGGACGCGCTGTGCCGCGCGCTGCCGTGACATCTCATCGGGGCGGCCCGGAGCGCCTGCGGCGGGCCTTGTCCCCTACCCGCCCCTTCCCGAACTGGGGGCAAGCCCCCAGACCCCCGAATGCGACCTTCGGCCGCATGTCCTCAAACGCCGGACGGGCTGAATGTGCGGCCCAGCCGCACAATCCAGCCCCGCCGGCGTTTGAGGCGCGGGGTCTGGGGCGGAGCCCCAGTTCGGGAAGGGGCGGGTAGGGGAACAGCCCGCCGCAGGCGACCCGCTCACGCCCCCCGCGCCACCGGCTCCTCCACCCGCGCCGGTGCCGGAGGCTCACCGAAGCGCGCCAGCGCCAGCGCGCCCGCCACCGCCACCGCGAACCCCGTGATCCCCAGCCACGCCAGCCCCTCCCGGGTCCGGTCGCCCAGCCACACCACCCCCACCAGCGCCGGGCCGATCGTCTCGCCGAGCACCATGCCCGCCGTGGCGGTCGTCACGGAGCCGCGCTGCAGCGCCGAGGTGAGCAGCAGAAACGCCGCGCCGCCGCCCAGCAGCAGCGCGTACAGGGCCGGATTGGCCAGTACGCCCGGCAGCGCGAGCGAGTCGATCAGGCGGACCGAGACCTCGACCACGCCGAAGCCGAAGCCCGCGCCGAGGCCGAGTACCAGGGCGCGCGACTTGTCGGGCAGGCGGCCCGCCGCCGCGCCGAGAAGGAGCACGCCGAGCGCGACGCCGAGCATCGACCAGCGCAGCGCGTCCGTTCCCGCGCGGTCGCCCTCTTCGCCGGAGGCGAGGCCCAGCATCGCCAGACCGCCGCAGACCACCGCGACCGCCGCCCATTCGATTCCGCTGAGTCGGACGTGGAGCAGCGGCGCGGCAACGACGGCGGTGACCGCGAGGCTGGCCGCGAGCGCCGCGCCGACCGCGTAGATGGGGATGGAGAGCAGGGCGACGATCTGGAGGACGAAGCCCAGGCCGTCCAGGCCGAGTCCGGCGACATAACGCCACTGGCGCAGCGAGCGCAGCAGCAGCCCCGGGTCGACCCCGGAGCCGGTGCCCGGCTCCGCGGCGCGGGCGGCCATGGCCTGGAGAACCGAGGCCGTGCCGTAGCAGACCGCTGAACCGAGCGCGCAGATCATCCCGAAGAGCACAAAGCGACTCTAGAGGAGGACGGTTGGCGGACCGGGATCACGGGGGCGCGAGGCGGCCATCTAGTCTGTTCGACGGCCTACAGGCATGAATTCGAACGGGGGCGACCGGCTGATGGCGCGACGCAGGCTGAGGTCGAGCACGGTGGTGCTCGGCGGTATGGGGGTGCTCGCGGCGACGATCACCTCCTGCGGCTCCGACCCGGACAAGCGCTGCGTCGACCCGGTGACCCGGGAGAAGCTGCCCAGTTACGAGTGCGAGAGCAGCAGCGGCGGTGGCAGCACCAGTGGCAGCAGTGGCACCCGCGGCTCGTACTACTACGGCGGCCAGGTCAGCGACGGCAAGGTCGAGGGCGGCAGCTTCGACAAGACCGCCGTCGACCGCGGCGGCTTCGGCTGCTCCGGATCCGGCGGCGGCTGAGCCGGAACCTGCCCGCATGAAGCGTCACACCATCGCCCCCCGCCCCGGCTGGCAGGAGACCGTCGAGGAGCAGGGCCTCGTCTATCCGCTCACCCGCTACCCGGACGACTCGCTGCGCCCCTACTGGGACGAGAGCGCCTACTACGCGTTCACGCTGCCCGAGGTGGAGGCGCTGGAAGAGGTAGTCGAGGAACTGCACGCCCTGTGCCTTGCCGCGGCCGCGTACATCGTCGAGCACGACCGCTTCGCCGACCTCGGCATCACCGACCCCAGGCTCGCCTCGCTGATCGCCGATTCCTGGCGGCGCCGGGCCGAACTCCCTTCCGTCTACGGCCGGTTCGATCTGCGCTACGACGGCACGGGCCCGGCCAAGATGCTGGAGTACAACGCCGACACCCCCACCTCCCTGGTCGAGGCCGCCAGCCCGCAGTGGTTCTGGATGGAGGACCGCTTCCCCGGCGCCGACCAGTGGAACTCCCTCCACGAACGCCTCGTCGGCGCCTGGAAACGGCAGGCGCCCCTGCTGCCTCCCGGGCCGCTGCACTTCGTCCACTCCGACGGGGACGAGCTGGGCGAGGACCTGATGACCGTGGCGTATCTGCGCGAGACGGCCGAGCAGGCGGGGCTCGCCACCGAGGCGCTGTCCGTCGAACGGATCGGCTGGGACCGGCTCTCCGGACGCTTCGTCGACGACCGGCTGCGGTTCATCCGCAGCTGCTTCAAGCTCTATCCGTGGGAGTGGCTGGCCACCGACCGCTTCGGGCCGTACGTGCTGGACACCCTGGACAACGGCGGCGGCACCGGCAGCACCTGCTGGATCGAGCCCGCCTGGAAGATGCTGCTGTCCAACAAGGCGCTGCTGGCCATCCTGTGGGAGCTGAACCCGGGCCACCCGAACCTGCTCCCCGCCTATCTCGACGGCCCCCGCGAACTCGCCGCCGAGCGGGGCTATGTCGCCAAACCGCTGCTCGGCCGCGAGGGCGCGGGGGTCACGATCCACGAGCCGGGCGCCGCTCCCGTACTGCGTGACGAGCCGTGCTGCTACCAGGAGCTGGCCCCGCTGCCGGACTTCGACGGCAACCGCGTGGTGCTCGGCGCATGGGTCGTCGAGGACGAGGCGGCGGGGCTCGGCATCAGGGAATCGGCGGGGCCGGTCACGGACGAGTACGCCCGCTTCCTGCCCCACGTCATCCTCTGACCGCTACCTACGCGCCCAGGACGGCCCTGAGCTGGTCCAGACCCCAGTCCAGGTCCTCCTTGCTGATCACCAGCGGCGGCGCGATCCGGATCGTCGAGCCGTGGGTGTCCTTGACCAGGACCCCGCGGTCCATCAGCTTCTCGGAGATCTCCCGGCCGGTGCCATGACTCGGCACGATGTCGACGCCCGCCCACAGCCCGCGGCCGCGAACCGCCTCGACCGCGCCGCCGCCCGTCAACAGGCCCAGCTCGTGGTGGAGATGCTCGCCCAGCTCTGTGGCGCGCTGCTGGAACTCGCCGGTGCGCAGCATCGCGATCACCTCGAGCGCCACCGCGCAGGCCAGCGGATTGCCGCCGAAGGTCGAGCCGTGCTCGCCGGGACGGTAGATGCCGAGCACCTCGCTGGAGGAGACGACCGCCGACACGGGGACGACACCTCCGCCGAGCGCCTTGCCCAGCACGTACATGTCGGGCACGACGCCCTCGTGCTCGCAGGCGAAGGTCTTGCCGGTCCGCCCGAGGCCCGACTGGATCTCGTCCGCGATGAAGAGGACGTTCCGCTCGCGGGTCAGCTCACGGACCCGCGGCAGATACCCGGCCGGCGGCACCAGCACACCGGCCTCGCCCTGGATCGGCTCCAGCAGCACGGCCACGGTGTTCGCGCTCATCGCCGTCTCGAGCGCGGTCAGGTCCCCGTACGGAACGATCTCGAAGCCGGGCGTGTAAGGGCCGAAGTCCGCGCGTGCCTCATGGTCCGTCGAGAAGCTGATGATGGTGGTCGTACGGCCGTGGAAGTTGTTGGCGGCGACGACGATCTTCGCCTGGTTCTGGGGGACGCCCTTGACCTTGTAGCCCCACTTCCGGGCGGTCTTCACGGCCGTCTCCACCGCCTCCGCCCCGGTGTTCATCGGCAGCACCATCTCCATGCCGCACAACTCGGCGAGCTGCGTACAGAAGTCCGCGAACCGGTCGTGGTGGAACGCGCGGGAGGTGAGCGTGACCCTCTCCAGCTGCGCCTTGGCGGCGTCGATCAGCCGGCGGTTCCCGTGGCCGAAGTTGAGTGCCGAGTACCCGGCAAGCATGTCGAGGTAGCGGCGCCCCTCGACATCGGTCATCCACGCGCCGTCCGCCGAGGCGACGACCACGGGGAGCGGGTGGTAGTTGTGCGCGCTGTGGGCCTCCGCAGAGGCGATGGCGCTCTCCGTTGCAGACACGGGATCTCCGTTCACGTAGTGACAAGGCATCCGGCGTGGGGCGGGGTGTGCCCCTGTTTCTATCGTCGCTCGAATGGTGGACGAAGAAACCTTCATGTCAGGCCGACCCCTTAGGCTGGAGAGTACGCACGGCGACTGGCGTACGGGGAAGTGACCCCGAGGGAACCGCGCGCGGAAGATCACACGAGGTGCCGCCCGCCTGGGTACCCCGGGACACGTCCCGTGTGGTGCCGCACGCCCCCTGCCATGGGTGATCCGCCTCTGGCCAGGGACCCCCGAGCGCACCCCGGGACCTCGACCGAGCACGGATCGCCCCGGAGGACACGATGACTCTTCCCCTGCCGCACCCCGCCCTGGCCGCCACGGACCCCGAACTGGCGGCTCTCGTCGGTGCCGAGGAACAACTTCAGGCCGACACCCTGCGCCTGATCCCCAGCGAGAACTATGTCTCGCGCGCCGTCCTCGAAGCCTCCGGCACGGTCCTGCAGAACAAGTACAGCGAGGGCTACCCGGGCCGCCGTTACTATGAGGGCCAGCAGAACATCGACAAGGTCGAACGGCTCGCCATCGACCGCGCCAAGGCCCTCTTCGGTGTCGAGCACGCCAATGTCCAGCCCTACTCCGGCTCCCCGGCCAACCTCGCCGTCTATCTCGCCTTCGCCGATCCCGGCGACACCGTGATGGGCATGGCCCTGCCCATGGGCGGCCACCTCACCCACGGCTGGGGCGTGTCCGCCACCGGCCGGTGGTTCCGCGGCGTCCAGTACGGCGTACGCCACGACACCGGCCTCATCGACTTCGACGAGGTGCGCGAACTCGCCCTCAAGGAACGCCCGAAGATCATTTTCTGCGGAGGCACCGCACTGCCCCGCACCATCGACTTCGCGGCCTTCGCCGAGATCGCCCGCGAGTCCGGCGCCGTGCTGGTCGCCGACGTCGCCCATATCGCCGGCCTGATCGCGGGCGGCGCCCACCCCTCACCGGTCCCGCACGCGGACGTGATCTCCACGACCACCCACAAGACCCTGCGCGGGCCCCGCGGCGCGATGCTGATGTCCCGCGAGGAGCACGCCAAGGCCCTCGACAAGGCGGTCTTCCCCGGCCTCCAGGGCGGCCCGCACAACCAGACCACCGCCGCCATCGCGGTTGCCCTCCACGAGGCGGCCCAGCCCTCCTTCCGCGACTACGCCCACGCGGTCGTCGCCAACGCCGGGGCTCTCGCCGACGAACTGCTCGCCCGCGGCTTCGACCTGGTCTCCGGAGGCACCGACAACCACCTGATCCTGATGGACCTCACCCCCAAGGACGTGCCCGGCAAGGTGGCGGCCAAGGCGCTCGACCGGGCGGGGATCGTCGTCAACTACAACACCGTCCCGTACGACCCGAGGAAGCCCTTCGACCCCTCCGGCGTCCGCATCGGCACCCCCTCCCTCACCTCCCGCGGTCTCGGTACGCAGCACATGGCGGCGGTCGCCGAGTGGATCGACCGGGGCGTGAGAGCGGCCGGTGCGGGCGACGAGGACGCGCTGGCCGCGATCCGCGCGGAGGTGGCCGAGCTGATGGCGGCCTTCCCGGCGCCGGGGCTGAGCGCCTGATTGCTCTGACTTGTGCGGCCGCCCCGCCCGAACGGCGGGGTGGCCGCCGGGGCGCGCTGTGTTCCTCGTCTCATTGACCGCGACCGCCCCGAAGGGTCACCTCCGGCGGCCGGAAATCGGTTCCGCACCTGAGAGAATGATGAGCATGGCCTCAGACCGACCCCGCGCGCTCTCCGGTATCCAGCCCACCGCAGGCTCGTTCCACCTCGGGAACTACCTCGGTGCCATCCGCCAGTACGTGGCGCTGCAAGAGACCCACGACGCGTTCTACATGGTCGTGGACCTGCATGCGATCACCGTGCCGCAGGACCCGGCCGAGCTGCGCGCCAACACCCGGCTCGCCGCCGCCCAGCTGCTGGCCGCCGGTCTCGACCCCGAGCGCTGCACGCTCTTCATCCAGAGCCATGTCCCCGAGCACGCCCAGCTCGGCTGGATCATGAACTGCCTCACCGGCTTCGGCGAGGCCTCCCGGATGACCCAGTTCAAGGACAAGTCCGCCAAGCAAGGCACCGACCGCGCCACCGTCGGCCTGTTCACGTACCCGATCCTGCAGGTCGCGGACATCCTGCTCTACCAGGCCAACGCCGTCCCGGTCGGCGAGGACCAGCGCCAGCACATCGAGCTCACCCGTGACCTCGCCGAGCGCTTCAACACCCGTTTCGGCCAGACCTTCACCATCCCGGCGCCGCACATCGTCAAGGAGGTCGCGAAGATCTACGACCTCCAAGACCCGACGATCAAGATGAGCAAGTCGGCGTCCACGCCCAAGGGCCTGATCAACCTGCTCGACGATCCGAAGGCGACCGCCAAGAAGGTCAAGAGCGCGGTCACGGACACCGACACCGTCATCCGCTTCGACCCCGCCGGGAAGCCGGGAATCTCCAACCTGCTGACCATCCAGTCCACCCTCACCGGCAGGACCATCGCCGAGCTGGAGGCGGGGTACGAGGGCAAAATGTACGGGGCACTGAAGACGGACCTCGCCGAGATCATGGTGGACTTCGTCACTCCGTTCCGCACCCGTACGCAGGAATATCTGGACGACCCCGAGACGCTGGACTCGATCCTTGCCAAGGGCGCGGAGAAGGCCCGCGCCGTGGCCGCCGAGACCCTGGCCTCGGCCTTCGACAAGGTGGGGTTCCTGCCCGCGAAGCACTGAGTACGCACAGTTGCGTACCGATTCATCACCGAATCAGCACTGTGTCCAAGGCCTCTGGCCACACCGGCGGTGCAGCCGCCACACTGGCGGCTGCACACCTAGCTACCGACGACTGAGGAGAACGACGTGGGGACCGTAACGCTCGGCGTTTCGATCGCGGTCCCGGAGCCCTATGGCAGCCTGCTCCAGGAGCGGCGCGCGGGCTTCGGTGATCCCGCCGCGCACGGCATCCCCACGCATGTCACCCTCCTTCCGCCCACCGAGGTCGACGGCGAGGCGCTGCCCGCCATCGAGGCGCATCTCGCCGCGGTCGCGACGACCGGCCGTCCGTTCCCGATGCGGCTGTCCGGCACCGGGACCTTCCGGCCGCTCTCGCCCGTCGTCTTCGTCCAGGTCGTCGAGGGCGCGGCGGCATGCTCCTGGCTGCAGAAGCGGGTGCGGGACGCCTCCGGTCCGCTGGTGCGGGAGCTGCACTTTCCGTACCACCCGCATGTGACCGTGGCGCACGGCATCGCCGAGGAGGCGATGGACCGGGCGTACGAGGAGCTGTCCGAGTACGAGGCGGCCTGGACGTGCGCCTCCTTCGCGCTGTACGAGCAGGGCGCGGACGGCGTGTGGCGCCAGCTGCACGAGTACGCCTTCGGGGGCGGCATCGCGGCCGTCCCCTCCCAAGGCGCCCCGGTGGACGAGCGAGCCGCCACCCCCTGACCCCTGCTGCCCTGATCAGAGCGGCAGTCGGCGGAACAGCGGACGCGGCAGATGCCGCAGCCCGGACATCACCACGCGCATCGCCCCCGGCACCCACACCGTCTCCGACCTGCGCCGCAGCCCGAGCTCAATGGCCGCGGCGACCGCCTCGGGCGTGGTGGTGAGCGAGGCGGCGGGCAGCCCGGCCGTCATCTTCGTCCGCACGAATCCGGGGCGCACGACCATCACGTGCACACCCGTCCCGTGCATCGCGTCGCCCAGGCCCTGCGCGAAGGCGTCCAGGCCGGCCTTGCTCGATCCGTAGATGAAGTTCGCGCGGCGGGCGCGCTCACCGGCGACCGAGGAGAGCACCACCAGCGAGCCGTGCCCCTGCTGCTGCAGTGCCGCCGCGCACACCAGAGAGGCCGAGAGAGCCCCCGTGTAGTTGGTCTGGGCGACGCGGACGGCCGCCGGGGGATCGGACTCGTCATTCGCCTGGTCGCCGAGTACGCCGAAGGCGAGCAGCACCATGTCGATGTCGCCCTCCGCGAAGACCTTGCCCAGCACCTCCTCGTGGGAACCGGGGTCCAGGGCGTCGAAGGCGACGGTGCGGACATCGGGCCCGAGGGCGCGGAGCGCGGCCGCCGCGTCCTCCAGGGACGGCGCGTGGCGGCCCGCCAGCCAGACCGTGCGGGTGCGGCGGGCGATGAGGCGCCGGGCGGTGGCCAGCCCGATCTCCGACGTGCCGCCGAGGACGAGCAGGGACTGCGGGGGGCCGAAGGCGTCCTTCATGGCTGGTGTCTCCTTGGAGGGAGGGGCGGCTCGGGGGGTGCGTCGCGCGGGGAGCGGGGGCGGCGATGGCGCCGGTCCTGTGGCGGGTGTCGGCGGCCATGGCGCTGACCGTATCGCCGCGTATGCCCCAATTCGGCAATGCCTCACGGGTCCGCCGGAAATGGGTGATTAAACGATTCCGGGGACCCGGGCGCTCGTGTTGCCGCGTGGAGGGTACGCGTACGACATGGACTGGCTGATCAAGCTCCCCGTCGTCGGACCGCTCGCCGTCCGGCTGATGCGCACCCACGCCTGGCGTTCGTACGAGACGCTCGACCGGGTGCACTGGACGCGGTTGGCCGCCGCGATCACCTTCATCAGCTTTCTCGCGCTCTTCCCGCTGATCACCGTGGCCGCGGCGGTCGGTGCGGCGCTGCTCGACCAGCAGCAGCTGACCAAGCTCGAGAACAAGATCGCCGAACAGGTACCGGGCATCTCCGACCAGCTCGACATCAACTCCCTGGTCGACAACGCGGGCACGATCGGACTGGTCGCGGGCGCGCTGCTCCTTGTCACCGGCATCGGCTGGGTCGGCTCGATGAGGGACTGCCTGCGGGTCGTCTGGGGGCTGGACGACGAGGAGGAGGGCAACCCCGTACTGCGCAAGCTCAAGGACGGGATCGTCCTGCTCGGTCTCGGCGCGACCGCGCTCGCCTCGATCGCCGCGTCGGGCCTCGGCTCGACCGCCGTCGGCTGGAGCGCCGACCGGCTCGGCATCGACAAGGGCGGAGCCGGTGGCGTACTGCTCCAGGTCGCGGGCATCTCGATCGCCGTCGTCGCCGACTTCCTGCTGCTGCTGTATCTGCTGACACTGCTGCCGGGTGTGCAGCCGCCGCGCCGGCGCCTGATGGTGGCGGCAATGCTCGGCGCGGTCGGCTTCGAGCTGCTCAAGCTGCTGCTCGGCGGCTATATGCGGGACGTCGCCTCGAAGAGCATGTACGGCGCCTTCGGCGTCCCGGTCGCCCTGCTGCTGTGGATCAACCTCTCGGCGAAACTGCTGCTGTTCTGCGCCGCGTGGACGGCGACGCAGAGCAGAGAAGCCGTCGACGAGGCGAGCGACGACGCCGTCGACGAGGCGGGCGGGGACGCTCTAGCGACGGCGCAGCGGCCAGCGGCGGTTGACGAGGTAGACCCCGGCCGCCAGCACCACCAGCGCCCCGCCCGTGACGGCGAGCGCGATGCCGATGCCCCCTGAGCTGTCCTTCGCGGCGACCGTCTTGGCCGGTGCGCCGTTGTTGGCCTGTTCGTTGCCGCCCGAGGCAGGCGTTGTCGCGGACCTCGGCGCGACCAGCTCGCCGACCGGAGTCACCTTCCCGGCCGCCGCGAAGCCCCAGTCGAGCAGCCGCCCCGCCTCCTTGTAGACGGCCTGGCCCTCGCCGGAGTCCGGGTTCATGACGGTGACGAGCAGCACCTTGCCGTTTCGCTCGGCGACACCGGTGAAGGTCGCGCCGGCGTTGGTGGTGTTGCCGTTCTTGACGCCCGCGATGCCCTTGTACGGGGAGATGCCGTAGTCGCCGGTGAGCAGGCGGTTGGTGTTCTGGATCTCGAAGGTCGCGCGCGCCTTGCCCGGCTTCTGCTCGCCGGGGAACTTGGCGCTCGCCGTCGCGCAGTACTCGCGGAAGTCCTTCTTCTGCATGCCGCTGCGGGCGATGACGGTCAGGTCGTACGCGGAGGAGACCTGGCCGGGGGCGTCGTACCCGTCGGGAGAAACGACATGCGTGTCGAGCGCCTGGAGCTCGTCGGCGTGCGCCTGCATGTCCTGGACGGTCTTGCGAACGCCGCCGTTCATCTCGGACAGCACATGCACCGCGTCGTTGCCGGAACGCAGGAAGACGCCGAGCCACAGATCGTGGACGGAGTACGTCTGGTTCTCCTTGACCCCGACCAGGCTGCTGCCCTCGCCGACGCTCGCGAGCTCCTTGGGGGCCACCTTGTGGATCTCGGTCTTGGGCAGCCGGGGCAGCACGGTGTCCGCGAACAGCATCTTGAGCGTGGACGCGGGCGGCAGCCGCCAGTGCGCGTTGTGGGAGGCCAGCACCTCGCCGCTCTCCGCGTCCGCGACGATCCAGGACCGGCCGCTCAGATCCTTGGGCAGCACGGGCGCGCCGGGGCCGAGGCTGACCTGGGTGCCCGCCCGACCCAGTTGGGTCCCGCCGACGGTGGACATGGAAGCCGGTGGATTCGGGTGTTGTCTGCCTGCCTTGTTGCCAGGGCTGTGGGCCGACGCGGGCGCGACGGCGAGTGCGGGCAGCAACGTGGCGGCGGTGACCGTCAGCGCGGTCTTCTTCAGAGCAGACACGGACGAGAACGTACAGGGCGCTGAAGAAAATATGCTCATCAGGTCGATGACCCGCCGAGGGGACCGCCGGGACAGCCCACCCCGAAGAACCCGGTCGGAGGACGGGCGCGATACTGAGTCCATGAAGCTCAGCCGCCCCGTCTCCTGGTTCCTGCTCGCGTTCGGGGTGTGGAGCTGGTTCATCTGGATCACTTTCGTCAAGAACCTGTGGAAGGACGGCAGCGGGCTCGCCTTCGACGACGCGGGTGACCCGACCGGGTATTTCTGGGTCCATCTGCTGCTCGCCATTACGTCCTTTGTTCTGGGGACGGTCGTCGGGGGGATCGGGTTGCGTGGCGTTCGGGCGTTGCGCCGAGAAACGCCTCAGGAATAGGGGAGCGGTCCGTGCTGGTGGTCGTCCTGCTTGTGGTGATCGGGGTCGTCGCCCTGTTGGCGGGCGTGCACTGGTACGTCTGGCGGCGTCTGGTCCGCGACACGACGGCGCCCGGGGGCGTTGCGCGCCGGGTGGGCACGGCGGCGATGTGGGCGCTGCCGCTGCTGTCGGTGGCGGCGCTGGTCTCGGGACGGGCCGGGGCGCCGTTCTGGCTGGAGCGGGTGGTGGCGTGGCCCGGCTATCTGTGGCTGGCGGTGCTGCTGTATCTGGTGCTGGGGCTCGTGGTGGGGGAGCTTGTGCGGCCGCTGCTGCTGCGCCGGGGCAGAATAACTTCCCCCGCCCCGCCGCTCCCCGAAACCGGGGGCCAGGTCACTCGGACCCCTGAGCCGTCGCTGCCCGCCGGCTCCACCGGTTCGACCCGTACCGATGTGGCCGAGGCGTCCGCGGGGACAGTTCCCGCCGAAGCACGCGCGGGTGCGACCGCGACGGCTTCCGCCGAGGCGTCCGCCGGGACCCTCGCCACCGACGCGACCGAGGCGTCCGCCGGGGCGGCCCGTACCGACGCGGCCGCGGGCCCCGGTGCCGACGGGCAACGAACGCTCTCGCGGCGACTGTTCGTCTCGCGTGTCGTCGGCGGCGCAGCCGCCTCCGCCGCCCTGGGGACCGTCGCCCACGGGACCTACGGCGTCCTGCGCGGGCCCAGGGTGAAGCGCGTCACCGTACCGCTGGCCCGGCTTCCCCGTGCCGCCCACGGGTTCCGGATCGCCGTCGTCAGCGATATTCACCTCGGGCCGATCCTCGGGCGTGGGCACACCCAGCGGATCGTCGACACCATCAACGCCACCTCCCCCGACCTCGTCGCCGTCGTCGGGGACCTCGTCGACGGCAGCGTGGCGGACCTCGGGCCCGCCGCCGAGCCGCTCGCGCGGCTCACCTCGCGCTACGGCTCCTTCTTCGTGACCGGAAATCACGAGTACTTCTCCGGCGCCGACGAGTGGGTCGACCACGTCCGTGAGCTCGGGCTCAAGCCGCTCCAGAACGAACGCGTCGAGATCGGCGCCTTCGATCTCGCCGGTGTCAACGACATCGCGGGCGAGAGCGAGGGCGACGGCCCCGATTTCGGGAAGGCGCTCGGCGACCGGGACCGTTCCCGGGCGTCCGTGCTTCTCGCGCATCAGCCCGTCGTCATCCACGACGCTGTCGAGCACGGCGTCGACCTCCAGCTTTCCGGCCACACCCACGGCGGCCAGCTCTGGCCGGGCAACTATCTTGCCGCACTCGCCAATCCGACCGTCGCCGGGCTGGAGCGGTACGGAGACACCCAGTTGTACGTGTCGAGGGGAGCGGGCGCATGGGGCCCGCCGGTACGCGTCGGTGCGCCCTCGGACATCACCGTCGTACAACTCGCATCCCGCCACGCATAACCGCCGCATGTCTTCCACATGGCGCAGGAATGGCTTTGGCATAGCCCAGGCATAGCCGTTGTCACAGTTGTCTGTGAGCCATAAATCCATCCTTCCTCTTGTGAACGCCCCTGTGGTTGGCTGAACGCCTTATCACGAACAGGGGTGGGCGTGAAGAGGAGCTTGGCGATGCAGTCGATCCGTCTGCGGATACTCGTCACTTGTGCGGTGGTCCTGGCCGCGGCCGTCGGAGGCTGGCAGTTATTGCCGTCCGAGGAGGAAAGCAAAGCAACGATCACTGTCGGCACCACTGATGTGGTCACATCGCTCGATCCCGCGGGGGCGTACGACGCGGGCTCGTGGGCCATGTACAGCAACGTCTACCAGTCGCTGCTGACCTTCAAGCCAAATGGCGTCACGCCGGTCCCCGACGCCGCCCGGGACTGCGACTTCGTCGGGTTGACGCTCCAGACGTTCCAGTGCGAGCTGCGCGACGACCTCACCTTCGCCAACGGCCGCAAAATCACCGGCGAGGACGTCAAGTACTCCTTCGAGCGGATGCTGCGCATCAAGACGGACGTCGGCCCGCAGCCACTCTTCTCCACGCTCAAGAACGTCAGGGCCCGGGGGCAGACGGTCACCTTCAACCTCCGTACGCGCGACGCGACCTTCCCCCAGAAGGTCGCCACCGGCGCGGGTTCGATCGTCGACCGCAGCCAGTACCCGGACCAGAGCCTGCGCGAGGGCGAGAGCGTGGACGGTTCGGGACCGTACCTGCTGAAGCAGTACGAGCCCGGGGTCAGGGCGCGGCTCGTGCCGAACCCCAGGTACAAGGGCGCACTGACAAAGACCGGCGGGCCGGTACTGATCCGCTACTTCGAGGGGGCCGATCAGCTCGCGGAGGCATGGAAGGCGGGACAGGTCGATGTGACCCACCGGCAGCTCCCCGCGAAGCTGATCGCCGGTCTCGACCCGGGCGATTCGGGCATGCGCGTCAGCGTGGCGGACACCGCGGAGATCCGCAATCTCGTCTTCAACGTACGGCCCGGCTCCCCGATGGCGAAGAAGGCCGTACGGCAGGCGGTCGCGTGGGTCATCGACCGCCCCAAGGTGGTCACTTCGGTCTACCACGCCACCGTGCAGCCGCTGTACTCGCTGATCCCGCAGGGGACCCTGGGGCACACCAACCCCTTCTTCGACGCGTATCCGCAGCCCAGCGCGAAGCAGGCCCGGGAGCTGCTCGACGACGCCGGGATCCGGACACCGGTGAGCTTCACCCTGGTGCACCGCGCCGACAGCGGCCCGGCGCAGGAGGCGGCCGAGCTGCGTCGCCAGCTGGAGGCGACCGGGCTGTTCAAGGTGAAGGTCGTCGCCGTGGACTGGAAGGTCTTCCAGAAGGGCTACGGGGCCGGCAAGTACGACGCGTACACGCTCGGCTGGATCCCGGACTTCCCGGACCCCGACAACTTCACCCAGCCCCTCGTCGGCAAGGACTCCACTCTGCACAGCGGCTACGAGAGCAAGACCGTCGACAGTCTGATCGCCTCCACCCAGCAGTACGGCGAACGCCCCCGCGCCACCAACGACTTCAAGTCGATCCAGCGGGAGATCGCCGTCGATGTGCCGCTGGTGCCGCTGTGGCAGGGGAAGGACTACGTACTGAGCAGCGAGGACATCAGCGGCGCGCAGTATCTGTCGGACGGCACGGGTGTCTGGCGGCTGTGGGAGCTGGGCTGGATCTGAGGGCCCGACCGGCCCCTACGTCTTGACCGTACGGGCGGCGGCGGCCGGGAGCGTGACCGTCACCGCGAGGCCGTCTCCCGGCGCCGTCCTGACGGCCACCTCGCCGGCGTGCGAGGCGACCACGGCCTGCACGATCGCCATCCCGAGGCCGCTGCCCGCGGGCCCGCTGCCTTCCCCGCCCGCGCGGAAGAAGCGGTCGAAGATGCGGTCGGCGTCCTCGGGGGTCATGCCGGGCCCCTCGTCCGCGACCCGCAGCCGGACCGCGCCGGGACCGCGACCCTCGCCGTCCTCGCGCTCCAGCTCCACCCGCAGCGGCGCGTCCGCCGGGGTGTGGGCGCGGACGTTGCCCAGCAGATTGCCGACCACCTGCCGCAGCCCCGACTCGTCGCCCTGCACGATCATCGCGCCGTCGGCCGAGACCGCGAGCGGGCGCTGCGGCTGCTGGGCCCGCAGATCGTCCACCGCGTCCCGCACCAGACGGCTCAGATCGACCGCGCACACCCCCAGTTCGGGCTGCTGGTCGAGGCGGGCCAGGGTCAGCAGCTCCTCGACGAGCCGTCCCATCCGGTCGGCCTCCGCCGTCATCCGGGCCAGCGCGCGGGCCCGGTCGGCGGGCTCGCGCAGCATCCCCTTGTCGTACAGCTGGAGATAGCCGCGTATCGCGGACAGCGGTGTACGCAGCTCGTGCGAGGCGTCCGCGACGAACCTGCGCAGCTGGGCGGCGCTGTGCTCGCGGGTCTCGAAGGCCGACTCGACCTGGTGCAGCATGGAGTTGAGGGCGGTCCGCAGCTGCTCGATCTCGGTGACCGGATCCCGCCCGGCGGGCACGCGCCGGGTCAGATCGCCCTCCGCGATGGCGGATGCCGTCTCCACCATGTCCTCCAGCGGCCGCAGCCGGTGCTTGGCGCCGAGCATGGTGAGCAGCGCGAGCAGCGCCAACAGGACGGTGCCGAAGGCGAGATCGAGTTTGAGCGCCTTCTTCAGCGAGGAGTGCACGGACCCGGTGTCGGTCGCCAGGACGACCACCGTGCCGTCGCCGAGACCGGTCGCGACCGTGCGGTAGGGATCTCCCGCCACGCTCACGTCCCGCGGCCCGGGGGAGTGCGCGAGCGCGGCCGGATCACCGACCGCGGCGGCGAGTTCACGCTGGCGCCCGGTGGGGGCGATGCCCGCGAGGGAGATCGGCTCACGGTTCGCGTCGACGGCCACCATGATCGTGTCGGAGCGCGGAAGACCGCCCGCGCCCGTCTTGCCGAACTGCGCGGCCAGCTCACTGATGGCGGTGATCGTCTCGATCTCCTTCTGCGTGAACCCCGTCCGCTGCAGCGCGGTGCGGCTGCCCATCAGCTCGGTGTCCACGCGGTCCAGCAGATAGTGCCGCATGCCCATCAGGCTCACCGCGGTGGCCGCGACGATGCCGAGGGCCAGCACGCAGACGTTCACCAGGGTGAGTTTGGCGCGCAGGGAGTGGATCGCTCGGTGGTGGTGCCTCGCGCGGGCCCGTACCCAGCGTTTGGTGCCCTTCCAGCACCTCATGCCAGCCCGTATCCGAAGCCCCGCCGGGTGGTGATCAGCGGCGGCCCCAGGGGATCCAACTTGCGTCGCAGATAGCTGATGTAGGTCTCGACGACGGTCGACTCGATCTGGTGCTCGTACTGCCAGACATGGCGCAGCAGCTGCTCCTTGGGGACGATGCGCCCGCCGTTGCGTACGAGGAAGCGCAGCAGCGCGTACTCGGTGGGGGTGAGCTGCACCGAGCGGCCGGCGCGGCGCGCCGCGTAGGTCGCGTCGTCCAGTTCGAGATCGCCGTAGCGCAGCGGCGGCCGTGCGGGCAGCACATCGGCGGGCCGGGTGCGGCGCAGCACCGCCCTGATACGGGCCACCACCTCGTCGACATTGAAGGGCTTGGTGATGTAGTCGTCGCCGAAGCCGAGCGCGCCCACGATCTCGGCGGGCGCGTCGCGCGCGGTGAGGAAGACCAGGGCCGTCTCGGGCCGCGTGTCGCGCAGTTCACGCCCCAGGGCGCGTCCGTCGCCGTCCGGGAGCATGACATCCAGCAGCGCGACATCGGGACGCGTCTGCCCGGCCAGCTGTCGCGCCTGCCGTACGCTTCCCGCCGTAATCACCTCAAAACGGTGATAGCGCAGGGCGATGGCAAGGACGTCGGCGATGCTCGGCTCGTCCTCGACGACCAGCACGGTCGCTCCCTCGTGGTCCATGTCCTCAGTATCGGTGTGATCCCCGCGCGCGGAACCGGTCACTGTCTGGGAGTTCCTTGAGAGTCATGGCCGCGCCACGCCACGAACCCTGTCCACGGCCGATTCTGAAGACCGGCCCGGGGGAGACGGATCGACGAAGGGGCAGGAATCGTGGCGGCATTGGCACGCTGGTGCTATCGGCACCGGCTGGTGGTCCTGGTGCTGTGGGTGGGGGCGCTGTTCGGCCTGGGGGCCGCGGGCAGTTCGGCGGGCACCAACTACTCCAACAGCTTCAGCCTTCCGGACACCGACTCCACACACGCGTACGACCTGATGGTCACGGCATTCCCACAGAGCTCGGGCGACACCGACACGGTGGTGTGGCGGGTCTCCGAGGGCTCCGTGCGTGACACGGCGGTACGGGAGCGGATAGAGCCCGCGCTCAAGGAGATCGCGGGCATGAAGGGCGTGGGCGACGTCGCGAGTCCCTACGTCCCGGCGGGCGGGACGCAGATCAGCAAGGACGGGCGTATCGCCTACGCCCAGGTCACCTTCGCCGAGCAGGCCAACGGGGTGCCCAAGGAGCTGGTCGAGGACGTCGTCGACACCGCGCAGGACGCCGGGCGGGCGGGCCTCCAGGTCGAGCTGGGCGGGCAGGCGATCGCACGCATCCAGGAGCCGCCGACCGGCACGGCCGAGCTGGTCGGCATCGCCGCCGCGGCGGTCGTGCTGTTCCTGGCCTTCGGCTCGTTCTTCGCGATGGTGCTTCCGCTGGTGATCGCCATCTTCGGGGTCGGCACCGGAATGCTGTCGACGATTCTGCTCAGCCACGCGACGGATGTGCCCGAAGTGGCTCCGCTGCTCGGTTCGCTGATCGGCCTGGGCGTCGGCATCGACTACGCGCTGTTCATCGTCACACGTCACCGCAAGGGCATTCTGCGGGGCATGGCGCCCGAGGACTCGGCGGTCGCCGCGCTGAACACCTCGGGACGCGCGGTGCTGTTCGCGGGCGGCACCGTGTGCATCGCACTCGCCGGAATGCTCGTGATGAACATGCGGTTCCTCGACGGCGTGGTGATCGCCACCTCGCTGACGGTCGTCCTGAGCGTGCTCGCCGCGATCACGCTGCTGCCCGCGCTCCTCGGTGTCCTGGGCATGCGCGTACTGAGCAGGCGCCAGCGGCGCAGGCTCGCCGCGAACGGTCCCGAGTCCGTCGAGCCCGGCGGCGCCGCCGCCCGCTGGTCCGTGACCGTGCACAAGCGTCCCAGGTCCATCGCGCTGGTCGCGCTCGTGGTGATGGCCGCGCTCGCGATCCCCGTGCTGTCCCTGCGGCTCGGCGCGACCGATCAGGGCAACCACCGCAAGGACACCACGACCCGGCAGGCGTACGACCTGCTCGCCGAGGGCTTCGGCCCCGGCTTCAACGGGCCGCTGCAGCTGGTCGCGAAGGATGCCGAACCGGCCGCCGTCCAGAGCCTGGTGAGCAAGGTGCGTGCCACGGAAGGTGTGGCACAGGTCGTCGCGCTGCCCTCGAAGCCGGGCTCCGGCATCACCGTGATCCAGGTCGTCCCCACGACATCGCCGCAGTCCGAGCAGACTGACCAGCTGATCGACACCCTGCGCGGTGAGGTCATCCCGCAGTCTGGCGAGGAAGTCCATGTCGGCGGAGTCACCGCGATCTTCAAGGACTTCGCGGCGGTGACCGGCGACCGGCTGCCCTACTTCGTCGGGACGATCATCGCGCTCGGCTTCCTGCTGCTCCTGATCGCGTTCCGCTCGCTCGTCGTCCCGCTGACCGCCGCCCTGATGAACCTGATCGCGGCCGCGGCCTCCTTCGGCGTACTGGTCGCGATCTTCCAGTGGGGCTGGGGAGCGGAGGCGCTGGGCCTCGGCAAGGAGGGCCCGATCACCGCCTTCCTGCCGGTCATCATGCTGTCGCTGCTGTTCGGCCTCTCGATGGACTACCAGGTCTTCCTGGTCAGCCGGATGCACGAGGAGTGGGTGCATACGAAGGACAACGCGCGGGCGGTTCGCGTCGGTCTCGCCGAGACCAGCCGGGTCATCAACAGCGCAGCCCTGATCATGATCTGTGTCTTCAGCGCCTTTGTGCTGAGCGGTGACATGGAGGGCGCGATGGCGGGCATCGGGCTCGCGGCGGCGGTGGCGCTGGACGCGTTCATCCTGCGTACGGCTTTGGTGCCTGCGGCGATGCATCTGCTCGGGAAGTCCAACTGGTGGCTGCCGGCGGGTCTGGAGAAGCGGCTGCCGCATCTGGCCGTGGAGCCGAAGGAGGATGCGCCGGAGCTCGCGCTGTCCGTGCCGGGTCCGGGCTCCGAGCCGGGAGCCGGGGCAGGTTCAGGGGCGGGCGGGTCCGCCGTGCACGGCTTCGTCCGTACGGAGTCGGGCGAGCCGGTCGGGGAAGCGATCCTCACCCTCGTCTCGCCGGGCGGCAGCCAGGTGGACCGCGTGGAGTCGCTGGCCGACGGCTCGTACATCCTGTCCGCTCCGGCCGGTGGCGCGTACATGCTGGCCGCGACGGCGGGCATCCACGAGCCCTGGGTACGCCACATCATGATCGGCGGCGATCCGCTGGTCCACGACGTGGTCCTGTCGGACCTGGGCGTGAGCCGCTGAGCGATCCGGGTCCGGGGCTCCGGGCAGGAGCCCCGCGCCCGGCCGGCTACTTCTTGCGGGCGGCGACCGTCTCCGCCATCCCGGGCAGGAAGTCCGTGAACAGATCGTGCACTTCGTGTACGAGCGGTCGCAGCACCCGGAAGCGGGAGAGCGCGACACCGCGGGTGGTCAGCCGGGCGCCGCGTTCAGCCAGCCGCCTGGTGCGCTCGCGGCCCTCCGAGCGGTCGAAGACCCAGTACAGGACGAGTCCCATCTGGGACAGCCACATCAACTCGGGCAGGGCGTCCGCGAGTTCGTCGGCGACCTTGGCCTTGGAACCGGCCAGCACCTCGCGGTGGATGGACAGGGCCGCCTCGCGGGCGTGCTCCGACTCGGGGGAGAACGGGCTGAGCGGGCTCTCAGGGTCGGCGGCGTTCTTGAAGAACTGGGCCGCGAACTCGTGGTACGGCTCGGCGATCTCCAGCCAGGACGTCAGCACCCCGGCGAGCCGGGTCTCCAGGTCCGTCTCCCGGTCCAGGATGGGCCGGACCGCCGCCTGGTGCTCGGCGCCGATCCGGTCGTAGAAGCCCTGGACGAGATGTTCCTTGGAGGCGAAGTAGTAGTACGCGTTCCCCACCGAGACACCGGCCTCTTTGGCGATGGCCCGCATCGTGGTCCTGTCGTAACCGCGCTCCTGGAAGAGACGGAGCGCGGTCTCGAGGATGAGCGTGCGGGTCTGCTCGCTCTTGGGGGCCGCCTTCACTTCTGTCACGGTGTCCGAGCCTAACCGGGAACGGAGCACCGGTCGTCGCAGGGCGCAGGGCCGGCCGCTCCCGCCGCGGTCGCCTCGCGGTACTTGGACGCCGCGAGCATCGTCACCCGTACGAACGGCAGGCCTGCCGGGGTCGCGAGCCAGTGGGCTCTTGGCCGGTACTCGGCCAGCGCCCAGAGGCAGACGATCCAGGCGGCGGGGCCGGTGTAGATCTGGCCCCTGTCGCCGATGACGGTGATCTCCCGCAGGGTCGCGGTGTGGTCGAGGCGCGGATATCTGCGCCGCGCCTCGGCTGACCCCGCGGGCACCAGGTCCAGCGGTACGAGCTGCCTCTGCCGCAGCAGCCAGCTGCGCAGGTGGACGCAGAGGGAGCACTGGGCGTCGTACAGGACGGTCAGTCCCCGGACCGGGGTGCCCATCGCGCTCACGCCCCGGTGGGACCGGTGGCCGGCGCGGCCCACGGGCCGGGGCCCGCCTGGGTCGTCCAGCCCTGCGGCCCGACCGGCGGAGTCTGCTGGCGCTCCATCACTCCGCGCCGGCGGATCTTGTTGAGGACCCAGACATTGCCGAGGTGCATGACGCCGAGGACGAGGAGCACGACGCCGAGCTTGACCGAGAGCGCCTCGAAGAGCCCGCGGGCGTCCTCGACGGCATCGGCCGCCTTGAGGTAGAGGGCGACGAAGCCGAGGTTCACGAGGTAGAAGCCGACCACCAGAAGGTGGTTGACGGCGTCGGCCAGCTTCTCGTCCCCCTGAAGGACACTGGCGATGAAGATGCGTCCGTTGCGGCTCAGGGTCCGCGCGACCCAGATGGTGAGCGCGACGCTGATCAGCAGGTAGACGACATACGCAACAACGGTGAGGTCCATCCCCCACCCTCCATTGAACGTGTTCAAAAGCTGGCAGTCATGACTGTAGACCTCCTTTTGAACATGTTCAAGCGATGGGCGTGGCGGGGTAGGGAGTTGGTGGGTCTGGTCGGTCCGGTCCGGTCGGTCCGGTCGGCTTCGCCTACGCGTCGCGCCGCAGTTGGGCCGTGATCGTGCGGTCGGTGATCCTGGCGTCGTCCGCCAGCACAAACGCCGTCGACAGGATCAGCGACAGCAGTCCGCCGTCCTCCTCGAAGGGCAGAAAGAGCCGCTCCCCGCCCGCGCCCGCCGCCGAACGGTCCACCGGGATGCGCAGATACGCGTCATCGGGCTCCCGCAGGATGCTCCCCGAGCCCAGATGGATCTTGTACGTGTGCAGCTCGCCGCGCACCCTCAGGAACCGGTCGGTGAGCTCCACGCGCTCGGCGATCCGGGTCCGCGGCAGCAGCCGGGCCAGCGACTGGCGGCGTATCCGCGCCGACTCGGTGAGTTCGCCGAACGCCCATCGCTCCCAGTACCCGTCGTGCGCCCGATCCTCGCCGCCGCCCTGCCACTGCGGATCCGCCCCGATCGACGCGACTGTCACGAACAGGTCGGCGTCCCGCATCGCCTCGGTCAGCACCAGCCGCGGTACGGCGGCGAGCTCGGCGGGCTCCCACGGACCGCGCGCCCCGCCTCGCCGCTCGAAGCGCAGCCGGTCCGTGGAGCACAGGGAAGCCAGTCCGCCGTCCGACTGCTGCTCGACCAGTCCGAGATGGAACCTGGCACGCCAGAACTCGCCCTCGCCCAAGGTCAGTTCACCGGCGCGCGGCAGCTCCCGCACCATCTCGGCGGCGTATCCGTCGCTGAAGTACCCCAGATGGTTTCCGGCCCAGCCGCGCTCCACCAGCAGCGCCTTCGCCTGGTTGTAGCGCAGGATGTGGCCGGCGAAGCGGTTGGAGTAGGTGCGGGTCTCCTCCTCGGCTGGGGTGAGCGGATAGACCTCCCGGAAACCCTGCTTGAAGGGCTGGCGCAGCTCGCGCTCGGTGAGCTCCTCGCGCCAGGTCCGTATCTCCTCGGCGTCGGCCCGGACCGGATGCCACAGCCGCAGCACGGCCCTGTCCGTCACGGGCACGGCGGTACCGTCCGCCCCGGCCAGTGCCCAGCCGCCCGCCGTACGCTCCGGCAGTCCGGCCACCCACTGCTCGCCGTCGTCCGCGCTCGCCTCCCAGATCAGCGTGCGCGCCAGGGTGCCGGTCACCGGATGGTCGATGTAGTACCGCTCCCAGTCGGCTGCCGCCCATCGGGTGCCCGCCATCAGATGCTCTTCCAGCCGCGCGCGCTCGACCGGCATCAGTGTGCGCACCTGCTTCAACGCGGTCCGGATGTCGGTCAGTTGCTCGCCGTACTCCTCGCGGACCGCTTTCGGCGCGGACTTCAGCACCTGGCCCTGCGGCCCCCGGAAGGACAGCGCGGGTGTCCCGGACGCGGTGACCGACAGGACCGCCGTGTAGTCGCCCAGCGCCTGTTCGCGCATACCGCGCGCATCGAGGCCCACGGACGGCACGGCCCGCTCCCTGAGCATCGACGGGGTGATCCCGCCGCGCTCGGCCACGGCCTGCAGGGCGGCGGTGATGCCCTTGAGCACGGTGCGGTTGCGGATGGTGCGCTGCAGGCGGCCGAGCCAGTCCACTGCCTGCTCGCCCTGTGTGCCGCCGAAGTCGCCGAGGACCGCGACCGCGGTCGTGGCCATCTTGCCGTTGCGGCAGTAGCCGCCTGAACCACCCGTCCCCGTACCGGAGTTGAGTGCGACCGCGCCGACGGCGGGCACCACCCACTCCGCCCCGATGTCCGCCGCGGCCCACAGCAGCCCGCGCACCAGCCGGGTGTTGCCGTCCGAGGCGATCCCCGGCCAGGTGCTGCCACTCACCCAGGCGGGAGCCGCGACCCGGTGCTCACGCTGGTCGCCCATCCCTTCCAGCAGCGCCCGCACGGTCTCCTCGCCCTGCTCCGTGCCCGCCAGGAGAGCCCCGGCCTGCCTGCGCCACCGCTTGGTGGCGCGCACCTGGCCCTGGGCCGCAGAGTGCTCCAGGAACGCGGCGACGCCCGGCCCGGCGAGCAGCTTCGCGTGCTCTGTGCGCATCCGCGGCCCGAACTCGTCCTCGTCGTCGAGCAGGACCGGCGGCAGCCCCGTGTCGTCGGAAGCCTCCGGCCCGATGAGGGCGTCCAGCCGCGCCCGCATCGCGAAGTTCTCGGATCCCTCGTCCTGCCCTCCCCAGGCCGACAGGGACACCTGACGCGCGGCCCGCAGCAGCCGCCGGTCGTAGCCGCCCGCCTCCTTCGCCGCGGCGAGAGGCAGCCGGGCGAGCGCCCCGAACTGCCGCAGCAGCTGCCCCGGATCGACCAGCGCGTCCGCTCCCACCAGGCGCCGCAGCAGCGTGTCGGCCTCCGCGGCACTCCAGCCGAGGCGCTGCTCCGAGAGCCAGGGCACCGCCCAGTCGTCGGCCCGGTCCGCACCGCCGTGGCACAGATTGCGGTGTATCCACAGCGCGGCACGCCGCCGTTGGCCGAGGGTCAGGGACTCCAGCAGCTCCCGCACCGGCGTACCACCTCGGGTGCGCTGGCGCACCCCCGCCTCGTACAGCCTGGTCTCCAGGCCGTCCGTCGTCACCGTCATCGTGCCGGTCCCCTCCCCGAGCTCAACTCCTCCTGACGGTACGGGCCGCCACTGACAGTCGGCTCGGCGGACCCGAATCGCCGCACTCCCGGCACCGCCGCCGTGCCCAGGCAGGCCGCGCCCACCACGACCGCCGCGACTGCGAGCGGCACCGCAGGGCCCCAGGCCGCGGCCGCCAGGGGCGCGAGCGCGTACCCGACCGGCATCGCCGCGAGCGAGAGCAGCCAGTCGTACGAGGTCACCCGGGCCAGCGTGTGCGCCGGGATCGCTCGCTGGACCGAGGTCTCCCAGATGGGGGAGAGGAAGCCGAGCCCGGCCTGGGCGATGCCGTACGCCGCGATGGTCAGCGGGGCGGGCGCGGAGAGGGCGAGAAGTGCGAGCGGCAGCACATAGGTGGCGAGCCCCAGGTTGGCCATCAGCACCGGCCGCCGGGGCCGCGCCCGGCCCGCGGCGATCGAGCCCAGCAGCAGTCCGACGGCGCCGGTCTGCAACAGCACGACCCAGGTTCCCTGACCGCCCAATTCCCGTACGGCGATGGCAGGTCCAAGCGTCATCAGCACCGCGGCCGCGCCGTTCCACGCGGCGTGCGCGACCAGGCTGGTCCAGTACCAGTCACGGGAGCGGACCTCGCTCCAGCCCTCCTTGAGGTCGGCGACCAGCGGGCGGCGCGGTATCGGCAGATGCCGGACCCGGATCGCCGCGAGCAGCAGCGCGCTGACCGCGAAGCTCGCTCCGTCGAGCACGAAGGCCCAGCCCGGCCCGACGGCGTAGATGAGCACGCCTGCGAGCGCGGGCCCGCCGAGCCGCGTGGCGCTCTGGGCGACCCCCATCAGGGCGTTCGCCTTCGGGAGTTCGTCCTTGGTCACCGTGCCGGTGATCAGTGGTGAGACGGTCGGCA
This sequence comes from Streptomyces sp. NBC_00885, assembly GCF_045207475.1. NCBI lineage: Bacteria > Bacillati > Actinomycetota > Actinomycetes > Kitasatosporales > Streptomycetaceae > Streptomyces > Streptomyces sp. NBC_00885. The sequence continues at coordinate 3,207,574 of NZ_CP108796.1, read as the reverse complement.
TCGCGAATGCTCCGGCCGCGCCGCCGACCGCCTCCGCGACGGCGATGTGCCACAACCTCGGCTCACCACCGAGGAGTTCGGCAGCCACCAGGAGCTGGGTCAGGCCCCGCACGACATCGGTGGTCAGTGCGACCGTACGGGCGTTGAAGCGGTCGCCGAACACGCCGCCGAGCGGCAGCAGCAGGAGCCTGGGCAGCATCGCGCAGCCCAGGACGAGGGCGAGCGCGCCGGTCGAGCCGGTGGCCTCGTACACGGCGAGGGCGAGCGCGGCGGGGATCGCGGAGTCGCCGAGGAGGGAGAGCGTGCGGCCGAGGAAGAGCAGCCGGAAGGCGCGCGTGCGCAGGGGGTGAGCCATGGCCGGAAGAGTATTTCGATACCGAATAACTTGGCAACGAAATATCTCCCGCCGAAATATCCTGCACCGAAGGGTCTGCGTACCATCGTCGCCATGGAGCACCGCGACTGGACCGACGAGCATGTGGCGCGCTGGAAGCCCGTACTGCCCGACCTCGACCCCGACATCGAGGGTGCGGTCACCCGGATGATGAGGCTCACCGTCCATCTGCGGCGCGTCCGCGAGCAGTCGCTGGTCGTCTTCGACCTGGACCGCCCCGAGTACGACACACTCCACAAACTCGCGGGCCGCGGCGGCAAGGCGGCCCCCTCCGAACTCGCCGCCGACCTCGACCTCGCCCCCGCGTCCGTCACCGGCCGCCTGGACGCACTCGAACGCCGCGGCTTCGTCCGCCGTACGCCCTCCGCCTCCGACCGCCGCCGCGTCGACGTCGAACTCACCGAGGCGGGGCGCGCGACCTGGCTGGGCGCGATGGATGTCCTCGGCAACGAGGAGTACCGCCTGCTCGGCGTCCTCGATGAGGACGAGCGCCGTCAGCTCAACGACATGCTCCGCCGCGTCATGCTGGCCGCCGAAGCTACGGGCGGCGGATCCGCGGAGCCCCCGTCACCGACATCACCAGCGAGTACAGACCCGTCGTCGCCGTGATGAACAGGCGGTTGTTCTTCGGGCCACCGAAGGCGATGTTGGAGACCGCTTCGGGGACGCGGAGCCTGCCGATCAGCGTGCCGTCCGGGTCGTAGCAGTGCACTCCGCCGTCCATGGCCGCCGCCCACAGGCGGCCCTCGTCGTCGAAGCGGATGTTGTCGAAACGGCTGACGTCGTCCATCACTTCGGCGAAGACCTTGCCGTCGGAGAGGGTGCCGTTCTCGCGGACACCGAAGACGCGGATCTGGCCGGCGCGGGTGTCGGAGACGTACAACTGCCGCTCGTCGAGCGAGAAGACCAGGCCGTTCGGACCGTCGAAGCCGTCGGCGACCAGACGGACCTCGCCCGTCGCCGGGTCGGCGCGGTAGACGTTGCACGCGCGGATCTCGCTCTCGGCGCGGAAGCCCTCGTAGTCGCTCGTGATTCCGAAGTCGGGGTCGGAGAACCAGACGGAGCCGTCGGACCGTACGGCCGCGTCGTTCGGGCTGTTGAGGCGCTTGCCCTCGAAACGGTCGGCGAGGACGGTAAGCCTGCCGTCGGGTTCGGTGCGGGTGACGCGGCGGTTGCCCTGCTCGCAGGAGATCAGCCGGCCCTCGCGGTCGAGCGTGTTGCCGTTGCTGTGCCCGGCGGGGGAGCGGAAGAGGCTGGTCGCGCCGGTGATCTCGTCCCAGCGCAGCATGCGGTCGTTGGGGATGTCGCTCCAGATCAGCTGCCGCCAGGCGGGCAGATAGAGCGGGCCTTCGGCCCAGCGGCAGTCGCCGTGGAGCTGCTCCAGGCGCGCATCGCCGTTGGCGCAGCGTCCGGTTCGGAAGCGGTCGTCCAGGATCTCGTATATCGAGGCGTCGTCGATGGTAGACACGGTCAGGCCCTCCAGGCATTCAACTGAATGAGCTTCGGCCTGACATGCATATCCCGGAATGGGGTATGGTCGCAAGCGTGGATGACATTGATCGTGAGCTCGTAGCCCTGCTACAGGAGGACGCCACTCAGGCATACGCCGCGCTGGGCAAGGCCGTTGGCCTCTCGGCGGGCGCAGCGCACGAGCGGGTGAGGAAACTGCGTGAACGCGGAGTCATCCGCCGTACGACTGTGGAGGTGGACGTGGCCGCGCTCGGGCAGGGCGTGCTGGCCTTCGTCATGGTGGAGTCGTCGGCGTGGATGGGTGAGTCGGGGGCCGCGTTCGCCGCCATCCCGGAGATCCAGGAAGCGCACATCATCGCGGGCAGTGCGTCGGTGCTGGTGAAGGTGCGCACGGCCACGACGGAGCAACTGCAGGACGTGCTGCGGCGGTTGTACGCGATCGACGGCGTCAGTGGCACGCAGGCCACGGTTTCCCTGGAGACGTTCTTCGAGCGTCCCGTCTCCCCACGGGCGGGCTGACCCGACTCCCAGCCCGCCCGTCAGTGGCGGCATCTACCCCTTGGCGTACCGGGGCTGACCCACAACGCGTGACCGCTACATGCTGGCGAGCGAACGCGCGTAATTGATCTGACCCATGACCTGCTGGAACGTCTCCGGGCCTCGGGCCGGGATCATCGTCGAGTGGTGCTTGCCGCCGCTCGTCACCGTGACCTGGATGAAGCCCGTGGTCTTCTTCTCCTTCATCAGCAGGAACAGCAGCCCCAGCAGACAGAAGATGAAGAAGATGACCGCGAGCACGATGGCGTGGGTCGGCATCTTCTCCTCGGTGTGCGACATGTCGGTGGCGTTCCACACCGAGCCCCGCAACGGCAGCGTGCCCGCGGGAGTCACGATCGAGTCGCCCATGACACTGATGTCACCGATCGACACCAGCGGCGCCCCGCCCATCGCGGCCGGAGCCCCGGCCGGTACGGGGAGAGCGGGCTGCGTCTGGCTGTAGTCGGGAGCCTGGTTCGGGTACCCGTACCCCGGCGCCTGGTTCGGGTAGCCGTAGGCCGGCGTCCCCGGAGGCTGCGTCGGCCCCCACTTGTACTCGGGCTCTCCGTCAGCCGCGTACGGATTGGGCTCGCTCATGGTCTCGTCCCCGCTTTCCTGCTGCTCATGTCAGACGTCCCCGATCCTGCCAGGTATCGCCTCGCCCGGTGAACCCCGGGCACCAAAGGGCCCCGCCTCACACGAAGTTGAGACGGGGCCCCGGTACAGGTCGGTCAGAAGCGACGCGTGATCAGCGCGCGCTTGACTTCCTGGATCGCCTTGGTGACCTCGATACCGCGCGGGCAGGCGTCCGTGCAGTTGAACGTCGTGCGGCAACGCCACACGCCGTCCTTGTCGTTGAGGATCTCCAGCCGCTGCTCCCCGCCCTCGTCACGCGAGTCGAAGATGAAGCGGTGCGCGTTTACGATCGCCGCCGGGCCGAAGTACTGGCCGTCGTTCCAGAACACCGGGCACGAGGACGTGCACGCGGCGCACAGGATGCACTTGGTGGTGTCGTCGAAGCGCTCGCGGTCCTCGGCGGACTGCAGACGCTCGCGCGTCGGCTCGTTGCCGGACGTGATCAGGAAGGGCATCACATCGCGGTACGCCTGGAAGAACGGCTCCATGTCCACGACCAGGTCCTTGAGGACCGTCAGGCCCTTGATGGCCTCGACCGTGATCGGCTTCTCCGGGTTGATGTCCTTGATCAGCGTCTTGCAGGCGAGCCTGTTCTTGCCGTTGATCCGCATCGCGTCGGAGCCGCAGATGCCGTGCGCGCAGGAGCGCCGGAAGGTCAGCGAGCCGTCGACGTCCCACTTGATCTTGTGGAGACCGTCGAGCACACGCTCCTTCGGGTCGATCTCGATCTGGAAGTCCTGCCACTGGGCCTCGTCGGAGACCTCGGGGTTGAAGCGGCGGATCCGGAAGGTGACCGTGATGTAGGGCGAGGCGGCGGCTTCCGCCTCCACCTTGTCCAGAGTCGGGGTAGCCATCAGTACTTACGCTCCATCGGCTGGTAGCGGGTCTGGACGACCGGCTTGTAGTCGAGACGGATCGACTCGACGCCGTCGTCGCCCACCTCGCGGTACGCCATGGTGTGGCGCATGAAGTTGACGTCGTCGCGGTTGGGGAAGTCCTCGCGGTAGTGACCGCCGCGGGACTCCTTGCGGGCCAGTGCCGAAACGGCCATGACCTCGGCCAGGTCGAGCAGGTTGCCCAGCTCGACGGCCTCCAGCAGGTCCGTGTTGAAGCGCTTGCCCTTGTCCTGGATGGACACGTTCAGGTAGCGCTCGCGCAGCTCGCCGATCTTCTCGACCGCGGTCTTGATCGTCTGCTCGGTGCGGAACACCATGACATTGGCGTCCATGGTCTCCTGCAGCTCGCGGCGGATGTCCGCGACCCGCTCCTTGCCGGTGGAGTTGCGCAGCCGCTCGACCTGCGCCTCGACCAGGGAGGCCGGGTTCTCAGGCAGGTCGACGTAGTCGTTCTTCGCCGAGTACTCGGCGGCGGCGATACCGGCACGCTTGCCGAAGACATTGATGTCGAGCAGCGAGTTGGTGCCCAGGCGGTTGGCGCCGTGCACCGACACGCAGGCGACCTCACCGGCGGCGTACAGACCCGGCACGACGGTGGTGTTGTCGCGAAGGACCTCACCCTCGACGTTGGTCGGGATGCCGCCCATGGCGTAGTGCGCGGTCGGCTGGATCGGGATCGGGTCCGTGTACGGCTCGATACCGAGGTACGTACGCGCGAACTCGGTGATGTCCGGGAGCTTCGCGTCCAGCTGCTCCGGCGGCAGGTGGGTGAGGTCCAGGTAGACGTGGTCTCCCTCGGGACCGCAGCCGCGGCCCTCGCGGATCTCCGTGTAGATGGAGCGCGAGACGACGTCGCGCGAGGCGAGGTCCTTCATGACGGGCGCGTACTTCTCCATGAAGCGCTCACCGTCCTTGTTGCGCAGGATGCCGCCCTCGCCGCGGGCGCCCTCGGTGAGCAGGATGCCCATGCGCCAGATGCCCGTCGGGTGGAACTGGAAGAACTCCATGTCCTCCAGCGGCAGTCCGCGCCGGTAGCAGGCGGCCTGCCCGTCACCGGTCAGCGTGTGCGCGTTGGAGGTCACCTTGAAGAACTTGCCGGTGCCGCCCGAGGCGTAGATGACGGCCTTCGCCTGGAAGATGTGGATCTCGCCGGTGGCCAGCTCGAACGCGACCACGCCCGCCGACTTCTTGACGCCGTCGACCTCGGTGATCAGCTGGTCCAGGACGTAGAACTCGTTGAAGAACTCCACGCCTTCCTTGACGCAGTTCTGGTACAGCGTCTGGAGGATCATGTGGCCGGTGCGGTCCGCGGCGTAGCAGGACCGGCGGACCGGGGCCTCGCCGTGGTTGCGCGAGTGGCCGCCGAAGCGGCGCTGGTCGATGGTGCCGTTCGGGGTGCGGTTGAACGGCAGGCCCATCTTCTCGAGGTCCAGGACCGCGTCGATGGCCTCCTTCGCCAGGATCTCGGCGGCGTCCTGGTCGACCAGGTAGTCACCGCCCTTGACCGTGTCGAAGGTGTGCCACTCCCAGTTGTCCTCCTCCACGTTGGCGAGCGCGGCGGCCATGCCGCCCTGCGCGGCGCCCGTGTGGGAGCGGGTGGGGTAGAGCTTCGTCAGCACGGCGGTACGGCTGCGCTTGGTCGACTCGATGGCCGCGCGCATGCCCGCGCCACCGGCGCCGACGATGACGGTGTCGTACTTGTGGATCTTCATTGGTCTCGTCAGCCCCGGCTTTAGCGGATGTTCGGGTCGAAGGTGAAGATCACCAGCGTGCCCAGAAGGATGGTGAACACCGTGGCGGTGTACAGCAGGCCCTTGAGCCACAGGCGCGTGTTGGCGCGCTCGGCGTAGTCATTGATGACGGTACGCAGGCCATTGGCGCCGTGCAGCATCGCGAGCCACAGCATCAGCAGATCCCAGACCTGCCAGAACGGGGACGCCCAGCGGCCGGCCACGAAGGCGAAGCCGATCTTGGAGACGCCGCCGTCCAGCACCAGCTGGATCAGCAGGTGGCCGATGACCAGGACGACCAGGACGACACCGGACAGGCGCATGAAGAGCCATGCGGCCATCTCGAAGTTGCCGCGGGTCGCCTTCGGGGTCTTGCCGGTGCGCCTGCGCGGGGCCTCGATGTACGGGGCCGGGTGGTCGACGTCGTAGGGGCTCGTGCCCTCGACGGGACCGACGGCGGAGGTGGTGTCGGCGACTGTGTTGTTCGAAGACATTGTGTGGCTCAGCTCCCGAACAGTTCACGAACAGCGTGGCCGAGCACCGGGTACAGGGCGCCCACCATCAGCACGAACCAGATGGACATCACGATCCAGAACATCCGCTTCTGGTAGCGCGCGCCCTTGGACCAGAAGTCCACGGCGATGACACGCAGGCCGTTGAGCGCGTGGAAGAGAATCGCGGCCACGAGGCCGTATTCGAGCAGCGCGACGATCGGCGTCTTGTACGTGGCAACGACGTCGTCATACGCCTCGGGGGAGACGCGGACGAGAGCGGTGTCCAGCACGTGTACGAACAGGAAGAAGAAGATGAGGACGCCGGTGACTCGATGAGCCACCCAGGACCACATTCCTTCCCGGCCGCGGTACAGCGTTCCAGCCGGCACGGAAGAACCCTCCGAAAGCGGGGATTGGGGCCATGCCGGCTTCTGTGTCGGTCTGGCCCGGCCGGGTACGGTCCACCGGCCCCGGCCATCGTAGCGACGACTTGTCGGTTCGCTCGCCCGGGGTCCATAGGTGTGATCAAACAGGCAATCAAACAGCCTCGGACGGGCTATCGGGAAGCCCCCGCGACGTCTGATTCCGGATGGTTGGCCACTACATGCGCCAGTCGGGAGCGGGCGAGGCCGCGCAACTGCTCGGCCGAAACGGCCCGCTCCTCGTCCCGTTCGTGGCCGAGCCGGGTGCGGATTCCGGCCAGCACCTGGTCGAGGTACTCCTCGGGGCGGTATCCGTCGAGGCTGATCACGAAGGCGTGACCGAAGCGGCTCTCGTACGCGGCGTGGGCGGCGCCCAGCGCGGTGTGCGCCGCCTGGGGCGCGCCCGGGTGGAGACCGGCGGAGGACTCGTCGGCGAGGGCCTCGGAGAGGTCGGCGTGCGAGAGGTCGTAGCTGGCCTCGTCGGCGGCGGCGAGGAGGGCGTCGACATCGGGGTAGGGGCGATGGGCGACCAGCCGCTGGGCCCAGCGGTGGCTGCCGCAGCAGGCGAGCAGGGTCGCTTCGGCCGCGTCGGCGGCCGCGGTGTTGAAGCGATCGAGACCGGGTTCGCCGCCGCGCTGGCCGGGAAGCTGGGGCGAGAGCGTGGCAGGTATGGCCGAAGAGGCGAGCGCATGCTGGGTGTGGTGGAGTGTCGGCGGTCGCTTCGGGAGGCCGGCGTGGGATTCGCTGGACAGCGTGGGCTCCTCGAAAGGGACAGCAGGACGGCTGGGAAGTGTGGGGTGGATGAGTCCTAACGCTATCCGGGGCTGCCGGAAGCTGTCCGACGGATGCGCGATTTTCACCCGGACGGGAGAGTTTCGACTCGTGTGATGGACGATGGTGGGGGAGGTTCGCGGTAGTTACGCCAGATATTGGAGGTATCCGGGTGGTACGGCACTTTGGGTGTGCCAGGTTCACGGGCGCCTTCCTCGCCGCGGCAGCGGCCTTCTCGATGACGCTGACCGGCTGCTCGAGCGACGAGCCGCCCACGGCGGCCGGCGAGACGCGGGGCGGAACCAAGGCCCCCGCCGCCGTGAGCCCGTCACCGAAACCGACACCGACACCCTCCAGGACCTACCCCCTCTCCCGGGCGCCCGCCACCATCCCCGCCGTACGCAGCCACGAGGCGGCGCGCGGGCCGGGCTGGCGGCCGGGGCCCGGCGGCGGCGTCGTCATCGCCAAGGGCAGCGAGGCGCTCGCCGACGAGGCGCGGCTGCTCGCCGACGAGCTGAAGCTCGGCTACCGCGGCGCGGTCGCCGCCCGCGCCGGCGACGTCGAGCTGGCGCTCGGGGCCGGGGGTGCGCGCGAGTCGTACACCGCCCTCACCAGCGGCGGCCGGGTCAGAATCACCGGACCCGACGAGGCGGGTGTCTTCTACGGGACCCGGACCCTCAAGCAGGCGGTGAAATCGGGCGGCGCGATGCCGGAGGGCGTCATACGCGACCGGCCCGACCGGCCGCAGCGCGGCCTGATGGTCGATATCGCGCGCAAGCACTTCTCCGCCGCCTGGATCGAGGCCCGGCTGCGCGAGATGGCCGACCTCAAGCTCAACCAGCTCGGCCTGCACTTCTCCGACGACCAGGGCTTCCGCATCGAATCGGACTCGCACCCCGAGATCGTCTCGAGCCGGCACCTGACCAAGGCCGAGGTCCGCCGGATCATCGACCTCGCCGCGCGGCTGCACATCACGGTCATCCCGGAGATCGACTCCCCGGGACACCTCGGCGCGGTGCTCGCCGCCCATCCCCAGCTCCAGCTGCGGGACGCCGCGGGCAGGCCGGTGCGCGGGGCGATCGACATCGGACAGCCCGCCTCGGCCGAGATCGTGGACGAGCTGCTGAAGGAGTACGCGGAGCTGTTCCCCGGCGCGTACTGGCATCTCGGCGGAGACGAGTACCAGGCGCTGGTCCGGCGGAACCCGGAGGCGTCCTTCCCGCAGCTGGCAGCACTCGCCCGCCAGAAGTACGGCCCGCAGGCACGGGTTCAGGACCTGGCGACGGCCTGGGTGAACGACCGCGCGGCGGTGGTGCGCCCGCTGGGCAAGAAGCCCAAGGCCTGGAACGACGGCTTCTTCCGCGGCGGCGTGGTGAGGGCGGACAAGGACCTCGAGGTCGAGTACTGGACGGGCAAGGAGATCGGGGCCCGGCCGCCGCTGGAGTACCTTCGCGAGGGCCGGCGGCTGGTCAACGTCAACGACGAGTACCTGTACTACGTGCTCGGCCAGCCGCAGACCTTCGTCTATCCGACGGGCCGCCGGATCTACGAGCGGTGGACACCGTTCGTGATCCGCGGCACCCAGCCGGTGCCCCGTAAGTACTCGTCCCAGATCCTGGGCGGCCGCTTCGCGGTCTGGTGCGACCTCGCCAACTCCCAGACCCAGGAACAGGTGGCACGCGGCATCGCGATGCCGCTGCGGGCGACGTCCCAGAAACTGTGGGACCCGCGGACACCGGGGCGGAGCTGGCAGCAGTTCCAGGAGCTGGCGCGGAAGCTGGGCTGAAGCGCGGCCGGGCGCCCGCCGGGTCCCTGCGTCCTTCGCGGGCCGTTCAGTTGCTCTCGGGCGGGGACGCCGGGGGAACGGTCTTCTCGTTCAGCGCATCGCCCGTGGACAGCTGAGCCGTAGCCCGCTCCCTGATGCGGGCAACCACGTCCTCGAGCGCCGGGCCGGCAGCCTCTTCCTCAAGCAGGGTCCTCGCGTACGCCTGCAAGGACTGCCGTTTGCGTGCAGCCCTTGCCTTCAGCTCGGTGAGTGCATCCTCGGACAGGTCCCGCACGTAGAGAGTGGCCATGCAACAAGAATGGCAGCGGGGCAGGAGCTGGCGCGGAAGCTGGGCTGAACTGGGGATTCATGGTGGACGGCACCAGCCGCCGAGGCATATTGTCCGCGGGCGACCGCGCGCCGTACAGCCCGGTCTTCGCGACGTCTCTGGGGAGGGGCGTCTTCTCACCCGTGGGGGGCCGCTCGGCCATGCTCTGCTCGAATTGCCGGACCGACGAGGCGGCGACCGCCGAAGGACTCTGCCAGGCCTGCTCGGTCGCCGCGGTCGACATCACGCCGCCCGGGCCGCGGGCCCGGGGTGTTCTGCGTTCTCCGGTGGGCATCTCGTACGCCGTCGTGGCGCTGCTCTGCCTCGTCATCGCGACCGACCTCTTCTCCGTCGTGGCCGCGGTGGGTCTGGGGAACCTGACGGCCACGGCCTACTCCGACGCGGATCTGGAGCAAGCCACGTCGCTGTTGGACACCGCGGGAGTCACTCAGGGGATCGCGCAGCTCGCCACCCTGTTCGTCTTCCTCACCTGGTTCCAGCGGGCCCGGAACAACGCAGGTGTCTTCGCGCCGGATCTCCAGCGGCGCGGTGCGGGGTGGGCGACCGGCGGCTGGTTCGTCCCGTTCGGGAATCTCTACATCCCCCGCGCGATCACCGCCGACATCTGGGCGGCGAGCCGGCGCGACCCGTACGGAACGGGGAAGCAGGAGCCGCACACCGTCGTCAACGTCTGGTGGACCGCGTGGCTCGCCACGACCCTGATCAATCCGGTCGCGGGCAGCCAGATCGACTCGGCCGACACTCCGGACGCCTTCAGCGCGGGCGCGGACGCCTTCGTCCTCGCGGGAATCCTCGACATCGCTGCCGCCCTCCTGGCGATCGTCGTCGTCCGCAGGCTGACGCGCATGCAGTACGTCAAGGCGGCGCTCAGGGCGAAGCAGGTCTCGAAGGAGGCCGCGGTGTGAGCCCGCCCGGGGGTGTGCGGGCCCACACCAGTCTTGGGTCGCGGCGGTCCCAACAGGGCGCTCTGCAGGCCGAGTTCCAGGTGGCCAGAATGTAACAGAGTTGTGGCGCATATGTGTGTGCCCGGCACGCGAAAGTGTTCCGGATCAGGTCGCCGATACGGTGGCGGCCGGGGTGCCGAAGGGAGTACTTTTCGCCAAGCGGCCCGCGGCTGAACCGGGGACCTTTCTTCTGATTCCTGGAAGGAATGGGTATTCCTGGCCGGCGCAGTGACGCATTCGAGCCACGGGGCGCAGTAAGAGGAAGTACTGCGTCCGCGATGGGAGGCGTCCGTGGCGTCGAAGAGCCTGAGGGAACTGATCGCACAGGCGGATGAGCGAGGCCTGGCCGCGAGCGGGCTCGCCTGCCTGGACCGCTGTCTGCCCGTGCTCGCATCCGAGGCCGACGCGCTGCGTCCGCTCTGGGCCGGCCTGGTGGAAGGCGAGGAGGACTGGTCGGGGCGGCTCGCCGAAGCCAGAGCGACCATGGAGAGCGCCGCCGTCGAGGACGAAGCCGCAGCCCTCGTACGTCAGATGCTCGGTGCCGCGCCCTCGGAGTGGGAGGCGGACCCCCTGCGGGAATGGGCGGACGACTGCTCCGTCGCCGCGCTCGAACTCCACAACCGCTTCGACGCGGGCTCGGGCGCCGACGAACCCGCCGCTGCCGAAGTCGTCGACGTACTCAAGCGCTGCCGCGAGGGCGAGCCGGACGGAGCGGGACCACTCGTCGCCGGTGAACTGCGCCGCCAGATCCAGATCCTGGAGATCCTGGCCGACGCGCAGGGCGGCGTCGGGCTGCGCCAGGCGCTCGATGTCTCGATCGAGGGCCAGCGCGTGCTGCGCGCGGTCGTCTCGCGACGGGCGCGCGTCAAGCGCTGAGGCGCCGGATCGGGGGCGAGCCCGGGGGTCAGTGCTGCCCGGCCGGTAGTTGACCGGTGCAGGTGGCTCGTCCGTAGCTGCCTGACGCGGTGGCGAGTTGTACGTGCTTGCCGCGGATGGCGAGCGAGCAGCTGGCCTGGCCGCCCTTGTCGTCCAGGACGAGGCCGATGGTCGGCGCCTTGCCGAGCGGTACCTGGACCGTCTTCTTCCAGGGCAGCGCAACGCGCTTCTCCACTGTTGCCTTGCCCGACTCGCTACGCGCGAGGTACGAGAGCTCGGCCGTGCCCTGTCCGGTCACCTCGTAGGTCACCTCCGCGGTCGGGATGGCGCGTGGCTCGGGCTTCTCGTCGGTGTTGAGGAAGCCGTACCCGATGAGCCCGCCACACGCGAGCAGCGCCACGGCGGCGATGGCCAGTCCGCGGCGGTCCGGCCCGCCGCTCTTTCCGGCGTCCGCCGGGTTCGTGGCTTCAGTTGATTCAGCGGACTCGGCGGACTCGGCGGATTCAGGCGATTCCGTGGATGGCATGACGCACCGGCTTTCAAGGAATTGACTCTCTTCGGAACCGGGCGTTTATACACGACGCGGCCCGCCCGGCGCGAGCGAGCGGAAGAAACGGGCGAATCGACGCTCTTTTCAGGGGTCAACTGTCCCGATTGTCCAGGGGGTTGACTGGGCGTCACTCCAGTGACTAGAAAACACGCCGCCACGTCCGTGAACTGGCAATTCGCGGTTCGTGGAGCAATGAGTCACGCCGACCGGAAACCTCCGGGTCGGCTCATTCGGCGTGCCCATTTCGCATGCGGCGAATTGGCCCGCCGATGCGAAAGGGCATAGAGGTGAAAGTTCCGTACAGGAGATATATCTCCTGTCTAGTGGTATCGGCTGTGGCGGGAACGCTGCTGCCGCAGGTCGCGTATGCGGCTCCTGCGTCGTCGTCGGATGACGGCGGTAAGGGGATCGTCGACACCGTCAAGGGCTGGTTCTCCGACGACGACGAGGAGGCGGACAAGCCGCCGGTCGGCGGGAAGCTGGAGATACCGAGCCGCGAGAAGCTGCCGAAGGGCAAGAAGCTCCCGAAGGCCAAGCGGGTCAAGGAGCTGACGGAGCGGCGTACGTCGCAGGCGCGGTTCTTCGAGCTGTCGGACGGCCGGGTCGAGGCCGAGCTGTCGGCCGTTCCGGTCTCGTACAAGGCCGGGAAGTCCTGGAAGCCGATCGACACCTCGGTGCGCGCCACCGAGGACAAGGGCTTCGACTTCGCCAACACGGCCAACACCGGCCGGAGCTGGTTCGGTTCTGATCCGGACAAGCTGCTGCGTTTCGAGTCCGCGGGCGGCGGGGCCATCAGGATGGGCCTGACGGGCGCGGCCGCGAACACCCTGAAGCCGCAGGCCGACGGCGACACGGTCACGTACAAGGACGCCGCTTCGGGCGCCGATCTGCAGTACAAGGTCGGCCGCGGGCAGGTGAAGGAGAACATCGTCCTTGCCGAACGCCCGGCCGGACCGGTGTCGTTCACCTTCACCCTGAACACCGAGGGCCTGACACCGAAGGCGCGCAAGGACGGCTCGGTCGCTTTCTACGGTGAGGCGCCGGGCACCCCGGTGATGGTGATCCCCGCTCCGTACATGACGGACGCCAAGAAGGCGCGCCTGTCGCCGACCGGCGGTACGTACTCCACGAAGGTCAGCCAGAAGCTCACCCGGGACGGGAAGAACTGGAAGCTGACCGTCGCGCCGGACGCGAAGTGGCTGGCGGCGAAGGAGCGTCAGTACCCGGTGGTGATCGACCCGACGATCACCGTCGCGCCGAACGCGGCCACCTCGCAGGACACGATGGTCCTCTCGGATCAGCCGTCGGTGAACTTCAACTCCACCTGGAAGATGTCCGCCGGTAAGACGGACACCGGTATCGCGCGTTCGCTGATCAAGTTCCCGCTGACGGAGATCCCGGCGGGCGTGAAGGTCGATGCCGCGCGGCTGGGCATGTACTACGACCAGGCCCACACCACCAACAGCAACGCGGTGACCATCGAGGCGCACCGGGCGACCGGTGCGTGGGACGAGTCGACGGCGACCTGGTCCAACACCAGTGCGCTGGTGGGTGAGCTGTCCGCGACGACTGTCATGATCGATGACGGGGCTGTGGGGACGGCGGCGGTCGGCGAGTGGCCCGGAGGCACCACGACCGGTGGTGCGGCGACGTACGACGACTTCGCGTACAACAAGAACGCGCTGACGGGTGAGACGTACTCCTGGCAGCCGCAGGTGGCGGAGACCGACAGCTACCGGGTGGATGTGCACTACCCGGCGGCCTCGGATGCGGCCACGGCGGCTCCGTACACCGTGAATTACAACGGCGGCACGAAGAACTACACGGTCAACCAGACTGGTACGGGCGGGGTCTGGAAGACCCTGGATGCCGCTGAGTACAGCTTCGTCAAGGGCAACACCGGCAAGGTGGTGCTGGGCGACACGGGCAGCTCGACGACGCGCACGCTGGCGGACTCGGTCCGGCTGGTGAACCCGGCGCAGATCGTGAAGCCGGCCGGCAAGTACAACCTGTGGCACGACTTCCCGGTCACCGACACCGTCCAGCGCTGGGTGTCCGGGGTCAATCCCAACTACGGGTTCGTGCTGCAGGCCAAGGACGACACCCTGGCCGGGACACTGACCGGTGGTCCTCGCTACGAGGCGGGGGACGGCGACTACGGCGGCGAGACCTCCACCATTCCGCGACTGACGGTCACCTATGGCAAGGTCGGCACCGCGCTGAACTCGCCGACCGTGGTGCACGGCACGGGCCCGGAGCTGTCCTGGCCGGCGTATGTCAACGCAGCTGGCGCGGCGAACGACGACATCGTCGAGTACCAGCTGCACCGTTCCACGCAGCAGGTCTTCACGCCCTCCGCCGCGACCCTGATCGCCCCGATCGCCTCCACGGCGACCACCTACACGGACACCACCGCGGTGCCGACCCCGGACTCCAGCTCCAGCGAGATCGGGAAGTCGTACTTCTACCAGCTCGCGGTCAAGACGAAGGGCGGGGAGCTGCTCGGGTCTCCGACCCGGGTGGTGGGCATTCCCAAGGCCGGCCGGACGATGAAGATCATCCAGGCGGGTCAGACGGACACCACGCTGTCCTCGCTGCAGCCGACCACCAACCAGGACGCCATCCAGTCCCTGGGTGTGGGCCAGACCTGGCTGAGCGTTGGCAACAACTCGCCCACGTACGGCAAGACGCGCGCCGTGGTGAAGTTCCCCACCAGCTCGATCCCCACCACCGCCACGGTGCTGGAGAACAAGATGTACATGTGGGGAGCGGAGACCACCAGCACCACCAATGGTGCGATCTACGAACTCCACTCGCTGACCCGGGACTTCACCGAGACCCAGGCCACCTGGAACAACGCGACCTCGACGACGCCGTGGACGACGCCGGGCGGCGACATGTCCGCCACGGTCGCGGACACCGTCCCGCAGATCACCGACGAGGTCGGCCGCCACTGGTGGGACGCCACTGGCCTGATGCAGTCCTGGGTCAAGACCCCCGCCAACAACAAGGGCGTCGCGGTCAAGCTGAAGGACGAGACCACCACCGGCCCGCAGGAGCGCACCCTGTTCCTGTCGTCCGAGGCCTCCGACCCGCAGCTGCGTCCGTACATGCAGGTCATCTACGTCGACTCGACGACCGAGGACACGTACTACGCGCCGACCACCCCGGCCCGGATGACCCCGAACTCGCAGTACACGGTCGAGTTCACGGTCACGAACACGACCGCGACCGCGTGGGCGGCGGGTGAGCGGGTGCTTTCGTACACCTGGAAGCTCCCCGACGGCACCGATGTCACCACCGGTGGCAACCAGCTGTCGACCGCGATTCCGGCTCTGCTGCCGGGCAAGTCCGCGACGATCCAGGCGCAGGTCAAGACCCCCATCAACTCCGATGAGGGCAACAAGCGCCTGGACTACGTGCTCGGCTGGGACGTCAAGAAGGTCGCCGACGGGACCTGGCTGTCCGCCGGGACCGGCGCCATCCCACCGCTGAAGCAGAACGTCACGGTCGAGGACCCCACGTCCAACACGCTGGGTCTGGAGAAGTTCTACGACTACGCGGGTAAGAACACCGGCGCCGGCTCGACGGTCATGAACAACCTGGCCTCGGGCAACAGCGTGTGGTCGTACAACGCCATCAACAACCCGGGCCGCGGACTCAACACCTTCGCCCGTGTCGCGTACAACTCGCTCGACACCTCGGACACGGTCCTCGGCCACGGCTGGTCGGCGCAGATCTCCGGACCGACGCGCCTGGGCGCGCCCCTGGAGTTCCACCCCAAGCCGAGCCCGACGGAGATCCGTCTGCCGGACGGCGACGGCACCACGCACGTCTTCCGCTGGGACGCCACGAACAGCGTGTGGAAGGCACCGGCCGGTGTCCACTACAAGCTGACGATGAAGGCCGGCCTGGACTGCAAGCCGACCAAGGACCCGGTCCCGGACGCCTGGACGCTCACGCGCCCGGACGGCACACGGTTCCTGTTCGGCTGCGACGGCTACATGACGTCTGCCGTCGACAACGACGGCAACACGCAGACGTACACGTACGAGGAGCGCAAGTCCAACAACAAGCCGACCAAGTTCCTCAAGTACATCACCGACCCGGCCGGCCGACAGTCGCTCACGATCGACTACTACGGCAAGGGTGACGCCACCTACGAGTACATCAACGACTCGGGCGCCAAGGTCTCCGGCACCAACCTGACCAACTCCAAGATCTACGACCACGTGAAGTCCATTACGGACATCTCGACCCGCAAGATCTCCTTCTACTACACCGACAAGGGCCTGCTCGGGCAGATCGGGGACGGCGAGACGTCCTCCCAGCCCAAGGTGTTCAAGTTCACCTACGACGCCACGCAGGGGAACAAGAACGTCAAGCTGGTCAAGGCCACCGACCCGCGCGGCAACAACACGCAGTTCGCGTACTACGCCCCGCAGACCGGCGACGACCCGAAGTACCACTGGTGGACCAAGACGATCACCGACCGTCTGGCCTTCACCACCGGCTTCGCGTACAAGGCGAACACGGCGAACACCAACTTCACCGACACCAAGGTGACGGATGCCGAGAGCCACGCCACGGACCATGTGACGGACGACTTCTTCCGTCCGGTTCAGATCACCGACGCCAAGTCCCAGACCACCAAGATGTCCTGGGACGCGGACAACAACGTCACCTACATGGAGGCGGCGAACGGGGCCAAGGCCGCGTCCTGCTACGACTCCAAGACCGGCTACCCGCTGCGCCAGTGGGACCCGGAGACCACCAAGTCGTGGTCGTCGTTCAACCAGACCGACTACTGCGACCCGGCCAAGTACCCGTCCGGCGCGACCAAGTTCGAGTACCAGACCCGCCTCGACGGCTACTCCGCCGACCTGTTCCGGAAGACCAGCCCACTGGGCAACGTCTGGGAGTTCGGCTACGACGCCTTCGGTAACCAGACCTCGGTCACGGACCCGGAGGGTGTCGCCTCGGCGACGGCGGGCGACTACCAGTCGACCACCACGTACGACGCCTACGGCCAGCCCCTGACGGACACCGACGCGAACGGCCACGCCACCACCTACGCGGACTACGGCCCGCACGGGTACCCGGCGACGATCAAGGACGCGCTGAACAACCCCACGACCTTCGTCTACGACGACCGCGGCAACACCAAGGAGGTCGTCAACGCCAAGGGCGCCAAGGTCACCCAGAACTATGACTACTTCGGCCGTCCGCTGGATCAGAAGCAGCCCAAGGACCAGGCCGCCGGTGTCTACATCACCACGCCGGCTCCGGTCTACGACGCCAACAACAACACGCTGAAGGCGTTCGGGCCGAACGGCGCCGAGACCTCGTCGGTGTACGACGCGGCGGACCAGGTCACCGACTCCCTCGCCCCGAAGGACGAGGCGACCGACTCCGAGCGGCGCACGACCACCACGTACGACAAGGTCGGCAACGTCAAGACCGTCACCGAGCCGAAGGGCAACCTGACGCCGACGGTCGGCGACTACACGACCACGTACACCCTGGACGAGGTCTACCGGCCCGTCTCGGTGGTCAACGCCAAGGGCGACAAGGTCTCCAGCACCTACGACAGCGTCGGCAACCTGATCACGGTCGTCGACCCGAAGAAGAACGCCACCCCCGACTCGTCGGACTTCACCTCGAAGTACGACTACGACCTGGACAACCGGGTCGTGAAGACGACGGACGCGGCGGGCAAGTTCACCACCGTCCACTACGACCTCGACGGCCGCACCGACAAGGCGACGGACGCCGAGGGCAACACCTCCGAGACCAGCTTCGACCGGCGTGGCCTGACCAAGGAGGTGAAGGTCCCGTACTCGAAGGACGGCTCGGGCGTCATCACGTACCGGGCGACCAAGTTCGAGTACGACGAGGTCGGCAACAAGACCAAGACGATCAGCCCGCGCGGTGTCGAGACGACCTCGGATGCCACGGACTTCACCTCGGAGACCGTGTATGACGAGCTGAACCGGGTCAAGGAGACGCTGTCTCCGTTCAAGCAGGGCGACGCCAACTACGGCAGCCCGGACCGGACGCACTACTTCTACGACACGGTCGGCCAGCTGTCCAAGGTCTCCGCGCCGCCGTCGCAGGGCCAGACGGTCCGTAACGACACCGACTACGAGTACTACGACAACGGCTGGACCAAGTCGGCCAAGGACGCCTTCGACATCACCACGGCGTACGACTACAACACGCTGGGCCAGCAGACCAAGAACACGCTGACCTCTGCCGGTGGCTCGTCGCAGCGGACGATGACGTGGGACTTCTACCCGTCGGGCAACCAGAAGGCCCGCTCGGACGACGGTGTTCCGGTCGGCAAGCAGGTCGTGGTCGTCGACTCGACGGACATCCACAACACGGCCACGCAGGGCAACTGGGACGCTTCCCAGGCGCTCGGCCAGTGGGGCTACGACGTCCGCACGAACGCCAAGGGCACCGGCACGGAGTCCTTCACCTGGCAGCTGAACATCCCGCAGGACGGTACGTACGAGGTCTTCGCCCGGCACGGTGACGTGACCGGCGCGGCCACGGACGCCCCGTTCAAGATCACCCACTCGACCGGGGAGACCACCCGGACCGTCAACCAGTCGACGGGCTCGGGCACGTGGGTCTCGCTGGGTTCGTACTCCTTCACCGAGTCGGGCAGCCAGAAGGTCACCCTGACCGACGCCGCCAACGGCACGGTCGTCGCCGACGGCATCAAGCTGGTGCGCGCCAACACGGGCGAGACCGACAACGAGAAGAAGGACTTCACCTACAAGTACGACGCCAACGGGCTGCTGTCGGAGGTCAAGGACCTCTCGCCGGGCGCGAAGGCGGACGCGTACGCGATGGCCTACGACGAGCTGAACCAGCTGTCGAAGGTCGAGGAGAAGCTGGGCAGCACGGTCAAGAACACGACCTCGCTGACCTATGACGTCAACGGCAACCCGCTGGAGACCACGCACGACGTGACGTGGTCGAAGGCGGAGTACGACGTCCGCGACATGATCAACAAGATCACGAACGCAGACACGCCGACGGCGGGCAACCAGCAGATCACCACCCTCAGCTACACCGACCGCGGCCAGCCGCTGAAGCAGACGAAGCCGAACGGGAACACCGTCGACTACGCGTACTGGCTCAACGGTGCGGTCAAGTCGCAGGTGGAGAAGAAGAGCAGCGGCACCGTCGTCGCCTCGCACGACCTGGAGTACGACCCGAACGGGAACCGCTCCAAGGACACGGCGAAGCTGATGAACGCCGACAACACGGCGGCGTATCTGGACACCGTCTCGACGTTCGACTACGACCCGCAGGACCGCATCTCCAAGGTCACCAAGACCGGTAGCGGTGCGGGCACGGAGGAGTACGTCTACGACGGCAACTCCAACATCGTCGAGCAGAAGTCGGGCGGGATCACGTCGACGTCGACGTACGACCGCAACCGTCTGCTGAAGACGGCGGCCGGCGGTGTCGCGTCGACGTACAACTACGACCCGCTGGGTCGTCTGGACACGGTCTCGTCGAACGGGTCCGTGCAGGAGAAGTACTCGTACGACGGTTTCGACCGGATCGCCAAGCACACGGCGGGTACGGGTGCGTCGGCCAAGACGACGTCGTACGTGTACGACGCCTTCGACCGCACGGCATCGGAGACCACGTCCGGGACGAACGGGAAGACCACGGCGTTCACCTACCTGGGCATGGAGTCCAAGGTGCTGCGGGAGGAGGTCGCCGGCAAGGCGACCAAGTCCTACCAGTACTCGCCGTGGGGTCAGAAGCTGACCCAGATCAAGCACAAGGACACCGGTCCGCACGAGTACTCGCAGTTCCTCTACCACCCCAAGGGTGATGTCGAGGCGATCACGAAGGAGGACGGCAACACCCGGGCCACCTACGGCTACACGGCCTACGGCTCGGACGACGACGCGCAGTTCACCGGCGCGGACAAGCCCGACGCGGCGAACCCGGACAAGGAGCAGTACAACGACTACCGGTACAACGCGCACCGGTACGACGACGGCTCCGGTACGTACGACATGGGCTTCCGCAACTACAGCCCCGGTCTGAACCGGTTCCTGACGCGAGACATGTACGGCGGCGCCCTGGACGACATGTCCCTGGCGACCGACCCGTACACCGGCAACCGCTACGCCTTCGCCGGCGGCAACCCCATCTCCTTCGTGGAGCTGGACGGCCACCTCTTCGGCATGGACATCTCGCTCTCGGACGTCGGCCATGCCGCGCTCGATGTGGCGGGCATGGTGCCGGTGATCGGCGAGGCGGCGGACGTCGCGAACGGCATTTGGTACGCGGCCGAGGGCAATTACGCGGATGCTGCCATGTCGTTTGCCTCGGCTGTTCCGGGTGTGGGCAACGCGGTCACGGCGGCGAAGTGGGCCAAGAAGGGCGCGAAGGCCGTCGACGCGGTCAAGAGCGCGGCCAAGTCCGGTGGCAAGAAGGTCGCCGGCAAGGCCAAGGCCGGTGCCAAGAAGGCCAAGCAGACGGTCAGCAAGGGCACGGGTAAGCACCGCGCCCCCAAGGGCAAGAAGGGTGGCGTCTGTAAGAAGAAGAACAGTTTCGTCCCCGGCACCAAGGTCGCCATGGCCGACGGGTCCACGAAGAACATCGAGGACCTGAAGGAGGGCGAGTACGTCCTGGCCTCCGACCCGGAGACCGGCGAACTCCAGGCCCGCCAGATCACCGACACCCGCAACCACAGCGGTGTCAAGCACCTGATCACCCTCACCGTCGACCCCGACGGCAAGGACGGTGATGCGAAGCCCGCGACCATCACGGCCACGGACGAGCACCCGTTCTGGCTGCCGGACTTCGGCAAGTGGGTCAACGCGGAGGACCTGGAGCCCGGCATGTGGCTCCAGACCTCAGCCGGCACCTGGGTCCAGGTAACGGCCGTCGACGAGTCGCATCGCACGCAGCGGGTCTTCAACCTCACGGTTGACGGCCAGCACACCTACTACGTGCAAGCTGGGGCCACACCGGTCCTTGTGCACAATTGCGGCAACGAGGAAGAGGCGCAGCACGCTTACATAGCCGCCGACGTCCTCCAGCAAGCACGCTACCGGGCCACGAACGAGAGCATTCCCGGGGTCAGGGGAGCGCAGGGGCAGTACGGGACGACGGCCGTCGTAGGGGTTCGCAACACGACCACTGGGGACATCTCGATCCGTACTGCGGTAAACCACGGTGGAGACGCTCCCAACAGCTGGCCGCAGTGGGCGCAGAATGCCTTCGTGCAGGGTGAAGGTCACGCCGAGACGACCATCCTCTCCAGCCTCGCCGACAACGAAGAGGTCCTGTTCGGCGCGGCGTCCCGCAACGTCTGCTGGGGTTGTCACGGGTCGTTGTCGTCGGACCCGGGGATCGTCATCGGTGGACCACGGTTCCGTGGCGGTCCACTAGCCTCGCCATTCCGGATGTTCTGGCGGCAATAGTGACAAGGCCAGTGCTCCTCTAGGCAGGTAGTATTCGCTGGTGCGCGCGGACCTCCGCGCGCACCAGCTCCGTTCACGGCCAGAACAAATGGTGACGAGATATGGTTCCTCAGATCGGCGACGAAGTCATAGTCTCCTGTGAGCCGGCAAGCGCTCGGGTGGCCGCAGTGGATTCGCGTCACATCACACTCGAATGGCCATGGGGAGTGATCGACCACTCCTCGAATTTCCGGTGGGACGGGAGATTCTCCCTCCCGTGCGATGACTCCGACCCGGAATGGGCCCCATATCGCATCGAACCGGCAGTTTCCGAACTCCGTGCAGGAGACGTTTGTACGGTGTCCATCCCGCCGACGCGGCTCTACGTGGGGCATTACGAGGCGTATGACCCTCCGCGCAACCTCGGCTGGGTTCCCGCGCCCACCGCGGGAATCTATGTGGTCCCACCGGAGAACATGGACGAGGAGGACGCGGGCTGCATGCTCTATATGGGTGGTGCTGAACCCATTCGTGTGGAGCCAGTCGAGGACTGAGGGCTTGGGCGCGCCTCTTCGCTCAATGTATGCGATGCGAGTCGCCTACCAGAAGGTGGAATGGGCGCTTGACATCAGAGAGCCGAAATTCAGAGATGCGGATTTCTACTACGTTCCGGGTGAGCTGATCCGCCGCGAGACGAGGAAACGCAGTTCCTGTTGCATCGAGCGAGCTTCTCTGGGGTGAATGTATCGGACTCGCCGGTGTACGCGACGGTCCAAGGACCGCAAGCCCGGTGGGCAGCGGGGACACCCGGGCTCGGGCCTGGAGTTCGCGCCGGTCTCGGAGTTGGCTGACACAGTGCCAGTCGAGCCCGCCGAGTGCTCGACCTGCGGCGAGTGTCTGGATTCGAACGCCCCTGGTGAGGGGTTCACCCCGGTCCAGCAGTGGGACGTCCCGCCGGTGACGCTGCGCAAGGTCCAGTTCGATCTGATGCGGCGGCGGTGCTCGGCCGGGCACCTCACCCAGGCGCCGGCTCCGGCGGGGGTGTCCGGGCCGGTCTGTTACGGCCCGAACGTGCGGGCGTTCGCCGCGCACACGATCAAGTCCTCAACTTCACCCTGGACTTCCACGTCGAGTGGACCAACAACCCAGCCGAGCAGGCGATCAGGATGGCCAAGCTCCAAGCCAAGATCAGCGGGAGCTGGCGCAGCATGCGAGGACTCACCGCGTTCTGCCGCGTCCGTTCCTACATCGCCACGGCCAAAGCCCACGGCGTCGAGGTCTTCACAGCCCTACGCAACGCCTTTCTGGGCGATCCCTGGAGCATCGCCACACCAGCATGACCACCAGGTCACCGCTGAATGGACCGTGCCCGCGGGTGGCGCGAGCGAAGGATGGTCGGGCGCGGGGCGGGCAGTCACGCCTGCTACGGCCTGCGGAGTGGCTCGCTGTCGAGGCTGGCTCCCAGGGTCGCCGGTGATGCGATGCGGCGTGGCCAGGTCCAGGCGGAGCGCAGGATGAAGGCCAGGAGCAGCACCTCGAGTCCGATGGAGAGGCCGTAGAAGTAGAAGTAGGTCCAAGACTCCCCTACCGCGTTGAACATCGAGACGGGGATGTAGAGCGTTGCTACGACGAGGTTGATGGTCCGGTTGACACGGGCGGGCAGTGTCGCGGAGAGCAGGATCATGAGGATCGGGATGGCCATGAGCGTGAGCGCAATGGCGACAAAGGTTGGACCGATGTCGAACTCGTGGACGATGCCGGCCAGGATGTCGTCGACGAAGCCGGGCTTGTACAGGGCGAGGTAGTCGACGTAGATGTAGAGGAACATGAAGCTGGTCCATGCTGCTGCGAGCTTGGCCTGCACGGGCATGCGCAGATCTTCCAGCGTGCCCTGGGACGGCGGATTCTCTAGTGCGGTATGGGATTGAGGCGTTCTCATCACAATGCTCCCTGGCTTGATTGGGTGGGTGCTTCCACCTTCACGGATGCCGGCGGCGGGCACATCAGCCGCGGAGCCTGATTCGACCTGGCCGTTGGCACAGCCGAGCTCTTGTACTTTCGGCGGATACACCGAGCACGCGGGCCGCCTAGGCTGATCAGATGGCGACCAACGCACTCCGCTCGCTGTGGGCCGAACCTCGACCCACGAATGCCCCGGACCGGAGGCCGCGGGACTGGGCCTTGGTCGCAGTACTGATCTGCTGGTCCCTGCTGGAAGTGGTGCTTCGCCAGGACCTGGCGCCACGCCCGCTGCTGCTACTCGCGGTGCTCGCGGTCCTCGGCCCCCTGCTGTGGCGACGCACGCACCCGCTCGTCGCGGTTGCGGTCTCCTTCGGCACGTTGACGATCGTCGACATCGTCAGAATCCTCACCGGGTCGCAAGGCGCCCTGCTGAACAGCATCTCCGCGGCGCTGATCCTGGCCTACGCCCTGTTCCGGTGGGGCTCCGGTCGGGAAGCCGCAAGCGGCCTCGGCGTCATCCTGCTCTGGCTGGCCATCACCAACGTCGCCGACACCACCAGCCTGGCGGATTCGGTCGCAGCATACGGGTTCTTCCTGCTCGCCGCCGCGCTCGGCGCCGCGATCCGCTATCACACGAAGATCCTCATCCGCGACATCGACCAAGCCAAGGCCCGCGAACGCGAACAGCTCGCTCGTGAACTCCACGACACCGTCGCCCACCACGTCTCGGGCATCGCCATCCAGGCCCAAGCAGGACGTGCCATCGCGGCCTCCCACCCCGAGCGTGCCATCGAGGCCCTGGCCATCATCGAGGACGCAGCGACCCGCACCCTCACCGAGCTGCGCGCCATCGTCGGCGTGCTCCGCGCCACACAGGACACCGAGTTCGCGCCGCAGCCCGGCGTGGCCGAGGTCGAGCAGCTCGCCACCGATGGCCAGACGCGTCCCTGCGTCGAGGTGACGCTATTCGGCGAGTTCGACGACCTCAGCCCGGCGGTCGGGGCCGCGATCTACCGCCTGGCCCAGGAGTCCATCACCAACGCTCGACGGCACGCCCGCCACGCGACCCAGGTCACCGTCGCGGTCACAGGCGACGCCGACCAGGTAAGGCTGACCATCGACGACGACGGCTCCGCCGCTGGCGGCCGCGCCCCAGCAGGCTACGGCCTGGTGGGCATGCGGGAACGCGCCTCACTGCTCGGCGGCACCTTCCACGCAGGCCCCGCCGCCGAGCGGGGCTGGCGGGTAGAGGCGGTCCTGCCCCGAACCGGGACGCCACGATGAGCATCAGGGTCCTCATCGCCGACGACCAGCCCATCGTGCGCACCGGGCTGACGATGCTGCTCGGCGCCCAACCCGACATCGAAGTGGTCGGCGCGGCCGCCGACGGGCGCGAGGCAGTCCGCCTGGCGCTCCAGCTGCGCCCCGACGTCGGCCTGTTCGACATCCGAATGCCGCTGATGGACGGCATCGAAGCCACCCGACGCCTCGCCGGCCCCGACGTCACCGATCCCCTGCCGATCGTGGTCATCACCACCTTCGATCTCGACGAGTATGTCCACGGGGCGCTCAAAGCCGGCGCCCGCGGGTTCCTGCTCAAGGACGCCGGACCCGCCCTGCTGACCCAGGCCATCCACGCCGCCGCCGACGGAGACGCACTGATCGCACCCAGCGTGACTGTCCGACTGCTCGCAGCGTTCGCCCACGCACAGACCCCACCACCAAGGCAGCCGATAGAACCGCTCACCGCCCGCGAGGAGGAAGTCCTCGTGCCTGTAGCCCAAGGCCGCACCAACAATGAGATCGCCAACGAGCTCCATATCACCCCAAGCACCGTCAAAGCCCACCTCGCCAGCCTCATGCGAAAGCTCGGCGCCCGAAACCGCGTCGAGGTCGCCATGTGGGCCCACGAGACCGGCCGCATCTGACGCCGCAAAGGCTCCCGCCGCCGTTTGCCGCAGTCACTCACCGGCCGATCCTGGATTACGCGGCATGGGCGGAGCCGGTCCTTGAGGGCTATAGCTTGGAATGATTTCGGTACCTTTGAATTGCCCGGCTCCGGGTGCTGGTTTCTGCCGGAAGACCCAGGCTGCTTTGGTCAATGGCGGGCGGGTCGACGAGGCCATGCAGAGGGATATCCGCCGGAGG
Source organism: Streptomyces sp. NBC_00885 (assembly GCF_045207475.1). Classification (NCBI taxonomy): domain Bacteria; kingdom Bacillati; phylum Actinomycetota; class Actinomycetes; order Kitasatosporales; family Streptomycetaceae; genus Streptomyces; species Streptomyces sp. NBC_00885. The sequence goes on along the minus strand of NZ_CP108796.1, from coordinate 3,182,187 downwards.
CGTCCGACGGGCTGGGCCGAGGTGCTCCTGAACGTGGAACGGGTGTCACAGGCCGAGCTGGAACCGCTATTTGATCGGGTCGAGTTCGACTACCCGGTGGCAGGGGCGCGCAGGCAATCGGCCGACCGTACTGCGCGGATATCGCCGGAGCTGGGTTCGCCCCCGTAGCCCCACATGCCCGGGGGCAAGTGCGAGGGCGGATTATTGTTCGAGAACGTTTGTGGTCGAGAACATCAGGGATTGGCAGGCGACATGCTGAGGGTCGAAGAGCTGGAGGCGACGCTCCCATCGATGACGCAGTGGCGTGCGACAGTGCGCCGCAGCGTGGACTGGGCCGCCCTCGAAGCGGACCTGGGGACGGCGCTGCCCTCCGACTACAGGTCCCTGGCGGATGCGTACCCGGTGCTGGTCATCGATGACTTCCTCACGGTGTCCGTTCCGACGCCCGGTGCCGAGGTGAGGTGGGCGTCCGCGTCCAGGGGGGACGAAATCCTTCAGGATCTGTACGAGATGGGCGACACCGAGGGCTACGTTCCCTTCCCGCAGCCGGGAGGCCTGATCGGCTGGGCGGCGTCCAATTCGGGGGACTCCTTCTACTGGAGGACGAGCCCCGCGGACCCGGACGCATGGCCGGTGGTCGTCCGCGGAGACAACGGCGACTGGTCGGAGTTCCCGGTAGGTGCCGTCGAATTTCTGGCCGGCGTGTACGGGCGCAATATCGACGTGCCGGGCATGCCAAGGGACTTCCCGAGTGACGACCCGAAGGTGCTGGGACTGAGCGACCGCATCGACTGAGCGGTGCGACCCCGGGTCCCCGTCGACCGGTGAATCAGGTACCCATCGCGCCATCGGCGCGGTGGGCTCTTGCCGCGGAGAAGGTTCGAAAGCGTCGTCGGTTGGTCCGTCATGCGAAGGGGTGCACATGGAGTGGGTTGATCCCCTCGTGGCGGTGACTGGTTGGAGCGCCGAACCCGTCGAATTCGACTGGTCCGGTACCGAACGGGCCCTGGGCGCCCGTCTGCCGGCTGATTTCAAGGAACTACGTCGGCGCTTCGCGGAGTGGGGCGCCTTCAGTGACCATGTTCTGGTGCTGGAAGCACAAGGGGATACGGAGTCGGTGCTCGCAAACTACGAGTCCTTGCGCAGGTCCGTTCGGGGAAATCCCGACAACGGACGGATTTTCGAACCGTTTGGGATCCTCGGGGCGAATGACGAGAGCAAGGGCAAGGGCAAGGGCCTTGTGCAGTGGGGTTACTCCTTCATCGAGGAGGAGTACTACTGGCTGGCCGACACGTCGCAGGATCCGTCGACGTGGCCCGTGGTGGCGCGAGTGGACCCGCTGGAGCCTTTCCAGCGTTTTGGCATGACCGCCTCGGAATTTGTTTACCGTGTACTCACGGAAGCCGAGTTCTCCGCATTCAGTGTCGCGGCGACGATCGAGACGCCCTATTACCGGACCTTCTGAACCGGACTTCGATGCGGCGGGCCGCCAGAGTGTCTGGCGGCCCGTCCATTTTCGGTGCGGGGCAGGTCCTACGATGCCTGCGCGGCCGCGGCGGACTTGAGGGACGTGACGAAGGACGTCCAGGCCGGGGCCGTGATCGTGAGGACCGGGCCGCTCGGGACCTTGGAGTCGCGGACGGGGACGATGCCAGTGTGGGCGTCGCACACCTCGACGCAGTCCCCGCCGTCGCCGTTGCTGTGGCTGCTCTTGCGCCAGTGGGCGGCCCCGGGGAACGCCTCGGCGACCTCGACACAGTTCCCGCCGTCGCCGTTGCTGTGGCTGCTCTTGCGCCAGACAGCGGTGCTCAAGTCAATCCCGTTGCTTGCCATTTCGGTCATCCTCAGCCGCTTGCTCGATCAGGTCGAGGGACGCCTCCGGCGGCAGTGCGGCGGCCCTGAGCCGATCGTATGCCTTGCGGTACTGCTTCACGAGGGCCGGATCGTCGATGGTGTCACCGCTGTACTGAGCCTCTGTGTAGACGAGGGGCGGGGCATCAGGGAAGGTCATGATCATGGCCGTGCCGAGCATGAGGGGATGCGGTCCACGGTTCCACGGAAGGATCTGTGGAACGATCCGGCGGCGCCTCGCCAAGGCCACGATCCGCTCCAACTGTTCGGTCGTCTGCTCCGGCGGAAGGATCGGCTGGCGCAGTAGCGACTCGGGAAGGATCGCCCAATACTCCGGGGTCTTGTGGTCGTCCTCGAAGAGCCGGGCGCGGGCCATCCGCGCGCTGACCTTCTCCTCCACCTCGTCGTCGGGCGCCAGCGGGTGCGCCGACCGCACGACCGCCCGCGCGTACGTATCCGTCTGTAACAGGCCCGGAATCAGCGTCGGACACCACTCCTCGATGGTCTCCGCGTGCTTCTCCGCCTCCAGCACGCGCTCGAAGTAGCTGGCGTGGCCTCGCCTCTTCGCCTTCCGTACGTCCTCGCAGCGGCGCTTGAAGAAGCCGTCCGTCCCCAGCGCTTTGTCCACGTGCTCGGCCAGTTCCGCCGGCATGCGGCGTTCGCCCCGCTCGATCTCGCTCAGGTGGCTTGGGCCGTAGAAGCTGCCCTCGACCAGCTGCGTGAGGGTGAGACCCGCCTCCTCCCGTTTCCAGCGCAACTCCTTGCCGTAGAAGGTGGGGACGCTTGCCGACCCGTCGATGTCCTTGCGCTGTCCCATCGTTCACCGCCCCTGGTGCCGTTACCGTCCGCTTCCCGGCGTTTCCCCGGCCGATACCAACCCCGGTGCGCATTACCGCAGTTCAGGGCCGGGAGCCCGGACCTCTTTCACGGTACGCGGACCGGCGTCAGAGTGTGAGGAGTTCGTCACAGAGCGCACTGGAAGGTGTGACACCCATGCACGACCACCCCGACGTTCAGGACTGCGCCGAGGAGCTGCGGGCCGCCCTCGCCGCCCACGGCATCACGCTGCCGTCCCTTGGCGTCGACCTGCCGAACTTCGCCGCCAGCTATCGCACCCCGCCCCTCATCGCGCTGGGCAACTGCAACCTGGCCACCGCGCGCGGCCTGGTCGCCGCCCTGCGCAAGGGAGTTGCGTAATGCGACTACCGCTCACCCTGGACCTACTCGCCACCCCGAAGGACGTGCCCGAGGTCCGCCGGGCCCTGCGTGCGTACATGGGCGGTCCTTGCGCCGACCTCCAGCTGTACGCCAGCGAGCTGCTCACGAACGTCGTCCGCCATCTCGGGGAGGGCGTCCCCGTGACCGTCCGTGTGGTCTGTGAGCAGGGCCGTACGCGACTGGAGGTCACGGACCCCGACCCCCGGGCCCTGCCTCTCCTGCCCAAGGCCGCCGCCGACGATGAGACCGGCCGCGGCCTCGCCCTGCTCGACGCCGTGACCCTGAGGTGGGGTGTGGAGCAGGGGCCCGGCAGCAAGACCGTGTGGTGCGAGTTACAGGGCATTCATGATGGTTCGCGAGGAATGGTCGTCGGGGTGATCGGAAGCTGATCGCTGCCGGCAGTCCCCGCAGGCGCAGGCGTAATACGTCGTGATACTGTCGTCGTATGGCGAAGACCCGGATTTCGATCAGCCTCGACCCCGAGGACGCCGAGCGCATCAGGGCGGTCGCCGCCGAGAATGGCCTCGACGTCTCCGCGTTTCTGGTCATGGCGGGCCGCAAGGAGGCTGTCCGGCTGGCGCGGATAGCGGAGTCCTTCGCCGACATCGATGCCGCGATCGCCGAGGTAGAGGCGGAGGCTGACGAGCTTCCCTGGCCGCCCGACGGGGACGTCGATGCGGAGGAGCTGGCCCGTATCGAGGCCGAGATCGCGGCGGCCCGTGCCGCGTCCGCCGCGCGCCGACGCGGGGCCGCTGCGTGAACCTGGGCTGTCCCACCTGTCCTGACCTTGGCGGCCTCGGCGATGTCGTCTACGACGCCGGGATGCTCATCGCTCTCGCCGACAAAAGGCCCGGACCTGCTCTCGCCAGGCACCGGGCGTTCAGCCGGAACGGGCTCCCTGTGGTGCCGGCGCCTGTGGTCGCGCAAGCCTGGCGGGGCGGGGCTGCACGGGCTCATCTCGCCAGAGCGCTCAAGGAGTGTGCGGTGGTGTGCTGCTACACGGACACGGAATGGCGGCGCGTGGGCGAGCTCATCGGGAGGGCGGAGCTTCCTGCCAAGAAGCGGCCCGATCCTGTCGACGGGCTGGTCGCGCTCACCGCGCTGCAGATCGGTGCGGCGATCGTCGCTACATCCGACCCCGGGGACATCCAGGCGTATCTGGATCAGCTACCGGGCGCGGCGTCGATCATTCCCGTACGTATCTGAACCAAGCGACAACTGCCGGGCTGGTCGAGGGCGTCGGCGGGCGCTACGGACGTGCCAGGCCGCCCCGACGACGAGGCCCCCAGGGTGATTCGTCGGAATGGTCCGCCAGTTCGCATTCCGGCGTCGACCTGATATAAACCGGCCATACTTCGCCGTGCCGTTCCGGCCGTCGCGTCCTGCCCGTCACCCTGAAGGGTTACTTCGTGCTGCCCTCGTCCCGTAACTTCTCCGCCGCACTGGCTGCCACCGGCGCGATATTCCTGGCCACGGCTTGCGGGCACCAGGGCCAGGAGGCCCCGGCCGCCGACGCCGCCGCGGCCACCTCCACCAGCGTGACGTCGGACGCGCCCGCCTCGTCCGCGTCGCCGAGCGGGTCCGCATCCGCGTCCGCCTCGGCGTCTGCTTCGCCCTCCAACTCCGCCTCCGCTTCCTCGAAGCCGTCCGGCAGCGTGAAGCCGGCGGCCAGCGGCTCAAGTGCCACCGGGAACGGCGGTACGGGGACGGCTCAGGCGGCCCCGACGGCCCACGCCCCCAACTTCCCCGTGCGCGTCGACGTAAGCAATGCCACCCAGGTCATCACCGTCAAGGCCAGCGGCTCCTACGCAACCGTCACGGCCTGGGCGAAGGGTTCGTCCGGCTGGAAGTCCGTCATCTCCGCCAGCGGGCGGGTCGGGTCGAACGGCATCGTCGACGGATCCACCCGCAGGCAGGGCACGTACACCACGCCCTCGGGCACGTACACCATCACCGAGGGCTTCGGCGTCGAGTCCGGCGGCACGAGCATGCCGTACACGCGGGTCAACAGCAGCCACTGGTGGGTGGAGGACCCCCAGTCGCAGTTCTACAACCAGATGCACACCGCGGCCGGGGCCGACTTCCCGCTCACCGAGACCGGTGACCGCGGCAGTGAGCACCTCATCAACTACCCCACCCAGTACGCCAAGGCCCTGGTCATCAACTTCAACCGCTGGCCCGCCACGCCCGGCCGCGGAGCCGGGATCTTCCTGCATGTCAACGGCAAGGGGGCGACCGCGGGTTGCGTATCGGTGCCGCGCTCGGCCATGGACCGGATCATGGCCTGGATCCAGCCCGGCGCCCACCCGCGCATCGCCATCGGCTGACGCACCGGTCAACACCGCATGGCTCGAACTCCCGTGTGAGAAGCGTCACTTCCGGACACCGTGATGTTCTGCGTCCGCATATCGCTTGGTCATACATGGATACGGACTTTGGAGTGCTGCCCAGCGCTGCCGACATGCGCGCGTACGTCGCCGGGGTCGTCGACCGTCTCACGCAGCGCAGCAGGCTGCCGCTCGACTACTCCGTCGCCAGCCTGCGGCTCGTCGACTTCATGGTGGACGGGGTGCGCCGCGGCCGGCCGGACATCGGGCAGGTCGCGGGGCTGCTCCAGGGACTCGGGGCCTACACGGGAGAGGTGATCGTCCGGCGGGCCGGGGCGGAGTGGGTGGACCTCGGCGCCGAGCAGCGGGAGTTGTTCGGGCAGCCGGCGGGCGTGCGGATGCCCGACGGGCGGGTGTGGAATCCGCTCGGCAAGGTAGCCAACCGCTTCGAGCTGGGCGGCCCTGAAGAATCCGTTCAGCGCCTCTATCTTTTGCTGCACGGCCGGGCGCGCAGGACCGCCGACTCGGGGGCCGCCTGCGGACGGTGACGTTTCTCGGTCTCCGTACGCAGAGAAGTAGGGGCATGTGCCAAGAGGCGCCGGTGCGGAGAGGGAAGTGTGGGGGCGTACGACGCGGAACTCGGAGCTGCCGTCGAGCGGGCGCAGCGGGGGGACGAGGACGCCTTCGCCGTTGCGTACCGGCTGGTGCAGCCGGGGCTGATCGGGTACGTCCGCGGGCTCGTCGGCGACGATGCCGAGGACGTGGCGGCCGAGGCGTGGCTGGAGATCGCCCGTGACCTCGGTCGTTTCCGGGGGGACGGTGCGGGGTTCCGGGGCTGGACCGCGACGATTGCCCGGCACCGCGCCCTGGATCACTTGCGCAAGCAGAAGCGGCGTCCGCGTACTTCTTTACTCGAACAGGACGTGCTGGACCTTCCGGGCGGACAGGACACCGCCGCCGCGGCGCTCGAAACGCTCTCCACAGAGCGTGCTCTCGCGCTGATCGGCCGGCTGCCGCGCGAGCAGGCGGAGGCCGTACTGCTGCGTGTGGTCGTCGGACTCGACGGGCCGGCGGCCGCACGGGTACTGGGCAAGCGCCCCGGCGCCGTACGCACCGCGGCGCACCGGGGACTGAAGGGACTGGCGGAGCTACTGGCCAGGGCGTACGCCGAAGGATGAGAGATGAAACCCGAACCGCAGGACCCGCGCACACCCGAGCTCGAAAGGCTGCTCGGGGCGGCACGCCGGCCCGGAATGGTCGATGCCGGTGCCGAGGAGCGGGCGCTCCAGGCGTTCCGGGACGCGCGCGAGGCGGGCCTGTTCACGGAGCGGGTGTGGTGGCGGCGGAGCCGGGACGACTGGCGGACGGCCGGTGAGCGGCACCGCGTGCGGTTCTTCAGGGCGCTGGTGGCGGGTGTTGCCGCGGCGGCGGCGGTGGGCGGGGTCGCGGTTGCGGCCGGGAAGGGCGCGATCCCGTCGCCTTTCGGGGGCGGCGCTGAGCCGAAGCCGGTACGGAGCGCGCCCGCGGAACCGGGGCCCGAGGAAGAACGGGCCCGCGAACGGCGCGGGGGAGGAGCGCCGGAAAGCCCGGTGGGCAGCCCCCGGCCGTCCACGGACACGACTCCCCCTGCACGTCCGGGCACGGCGCGGGACACCGCCGCGCACTGCCGCGTGTATCTGGCGGCCGTTTCGCGACAGGGCACTGCGCCCCGGAGCGCGGCCATGGCCCGGCTGGAAGCGGTCGCGGGAGGGCCGGAGTTCGTACGGGCCTACTGCGAGCGGCTGTTGGAGGGTGAGATGTCCGACACCCGGCCGAACCCTGCGGACGGCCGCCCGGACGGAAAGCCCGCGAAGGGAAAGCCCGCGAAAGAAAAGCCGTCCAAGATGCCCGAGAAGCCGGGGAAGCAGGGCAATGGGCGAGCGGCTGGTCCCGGCGACCGGGACATACCGGCGGCCCGACCCCGCTGACCGGCGGTCCTGGACATGCAAGGACGACCGGGGCCGCCACCCCCCACAGGAGAGGCCCCGGTCGTCGTTCGCCGGGGCCGCAGAGCGGCCCCGTACTTCTCTCAGCGCCGTGCGTGCGTTTTCTGTCACACCCCGCTGTGGCAGCATGATGTTGCGGGTTGTACAAAATGTGGACGCGGCCGGGTGCAAGCACGTAGCGTGCTGATTCGCGCACGGTGGCGCGGCAGTGGTGACCAGCTGCGATTCAGGACAGGGTTTGGGGTAGTGCTGGGGGACGACGCGGAGTTGACCGCCGCTGTGCTCGCGGCGCAGGCCGGGAACGAAGACGCCTTCCGGACTGTGTACCGCGCTGTGCATCCGCGGCTGCTCGGGTATGTACGCACCTTGGTCGGCGATCCCGACGCCGAGGATGTCGCCTCCGAGGCATGGCTCCAGATAGCCCGCGACCTCGACCGGTTCAGCGGCGACGCCGACCGTTTTCGCGGCTGGGCCGCACGGATCGCCCGTAACCGCGCCCTCGACCACATACGCATGCGCGGCCGCCGCCCCGCCGTGGGCGGTGACGAGACCGAACTGACGGGCAAGCCCGCCGAGTCGGACACCGCGGACGAGGCCATGGAGGCGCTCGCCACCGGCAGCACCATGGCGCTCATCGCCCAGCTGCCGCAGGATCAGGCCGAGGCCGTCGTGCTGCGCGTCGTCGTCGGTCTCGACGCCAAGAGCGCGGCCAAGACGCTGGGCAAGCGGCCCGGAGCCGTACGGACAGCAGCGCACCGCGGGCTCAAGCGCCTCGCCGAACTGCTGGGCGCAGACGGCGCGGACTATGCGGACTTCATGGACAGTCAGGACGATACGGACAGTCGGGACGCTCCGAATAATTCGAACGGGTCGAACGCTTCGACCCCCGAAGAGCATGGCGCGGATCTGAACGGAGTACCGCCGCAGCGCGGCCCCCGGCCGGGCGCCTCGGCGCCCGCCGGTGTGACGCATTCACGCCTGCGGACGCAGAAGGACATGTGATGGCCGACGAGCAGTTCGAGTGGCTTGACAGGCAAGCGGCGGAGCGGATGCTGCGCGGCGAGCCGGTCGAAGTCTCGGACGAGCACGCCCGCATCCAGGCCGCACGACTCTCCCGCGCGCTGTACGAGGCGGGCCGGAACGAGTCTCCCGGCTACGCCGGTGACGGCGAAATGCCCGGTGAGGCCGCCGCCTTGGCCGCCTTCCGCAAGGCCAGGGCGGACGCCGCGGCGCCCGCCGGGGAAGCCGTCGCGGCCGTACGGCTGGCGCCTTCGCATCGGCGTCCTGCGCGCCGCTCGCGCTTCGGCCGTCCGGTGCGCTTCGGACTGGCCGCCGCTTTCGCCGGCTGCGCGCTCGGTGGCGCCGCCGTCGCCGCGACGACCGGCCTCCTGCCCAGTCCCTTCGGTGGCGATCCGCTGCCCGCCTCCTCCGTCACGGCGGCCGCGACCCCCGAGCCGCTGGTCTCCGACTCGCCCACCGGCGGGGGAGCAGTGGCTCCTCCGAACACCTCGGGATCGCCGAGCGCGCCCCTCTCGCCCTCGCCGAGCGACGGGTCCGGGGCTCCGGACCCCGCCGTCGGCGGCACCGACGGCAACTCGGGCCAGCAGCGGGGCGACGGGGACAAGTCCCGTCAGCAGCGCGAAGAGTGGTACCGCAAGACGGCGGAGGCCTGCCGCGACTACCGCAGCGGCCATATCGATCCGGACATCAAGCGGCGGCTGGAAGCCGATGCCAAGGGTGCGGGTCGCATCGAGCGCTTCTGCGACCAGCTGCTGGGCAGCGACACCCAGGGCAGCGGCGAGAGCGGCAGTGACAGCGGCAGCAGCAGCGGTGACAGCCACGACAGTGACGGTGGCGCCGGGAAGTTCTCCGGCGGCAGCCAGTCGGGCAGCGCGTCCGTGCCGCCCGTCGCCTGGACGCCCGCGCCGTCCGAAAGTGTTCCCTCACCTTCGTCCAGCACCACGCTGTTCGCGCTCTGACCTGCGCTTCATTGCCGGGATCGAGTTTCGGACCCACCAGGTGTGACGTTTTTCGAGCCGGTGACGCAGTAGAAAGTGAGCCGACTGGTCATCGGCTGCGCCTGAGCCGGGGTTCCCCCCGTACCTACGACTCGGCGCAAATGGCGCGGGCGGGACACGTTCCCCCGGTCCCGCCCGCGCCCCTTACATTGACCTTCTCGACTCACCAGTAGATGACGACCTTGTCGCCGTTGTTGACCTGGTTGAAGAGCGAGGCGATCGCTCCCTTGTCGCGGACATTGACGCAGCCGTGCGACGCGCCGTTGTAGCCACGGGCTGCGAAGTCCGCGGAGTAGTGCACCGCTTGGCCGCCGCTGAAGAACATCGCGTACGGCATGGACGTGTGGTAGATCGTCGAGACGTGGTCCCGCGACTTGTGGAACACGCTGAACACGCCTTCGCGGGTCGGCGTGTACTGCGAGCCGAAGCGCACGTCCATCGTCGACCGCACCTTGCCGTCGACCACCCAGGAGAGCGTGCGGGTGGTCTTGCTGACGCAGATCACCCGGCCCGTCATACAGCGCGGATCCAGCTTCGCCGACGGCTTGTTGACCGTCCTGCCCGCCAACTCGTCGCGCGTCGGCTCCTTCGTCATACCGAGCAGCCGCTGCCAGGTCACGGTGTCCGTGTCACCGGTCGTCGGCAGCCCCCGCTTGCCCTGGAAGCCCTTGACCGAGGCGACCGTCACCGGACCGTAGGTGCCGGTCGGGGTGTCGTCGAACCAGCCGATCTGGGCCAGCCTGGCCTGCAGTTCACGCACCTGCTCGCTCTTGGTGCCGCTTGCCATGAGCACCTTGGGCTTCGGGGAAGCCGACTCACTCGGCTTCTCACCCGGCTTGTCTCCGGGCTTCCCACTCGGCTTCGCCGATGGCGTGGCCGGATCCGACGAAGACGGCGGCTGCGCGGACGCCGTGCTCCCCGCCTTCGAGTCGGCCGGGCGGCCGGTCGCGGCCTGGGCCGTGCACCCCGCGGTCACGGCGAGCACCGCGGCCGCGGCGAGTGATCTGCGTATGACGATTTTCCGAAGCATGTCGCCCCCCTGTATCTGCTGTGCCTCATGAGACAGATTCCCGGCCTGCTCGGTTGCGCAATCCCGCGCATGATGGGGAGAAAGCCGTGCGGACGGTTGTGAGCCAGGGCCTGTCTTTTGGATCAGGCCGGATCAGTGAGCGGGGTCTGGTGCGTGCAGATGCAAGGCGGAGGAGGGAGCCGACGCGGAGCGTCGGCGACTGACGACAACGCGGCAGATGTGCGTGCCAGGGCACGCGAGCCCGGCAAGATCCGAAAGACAGGCCCCAGGTCCCAGCGCGGGGCTCTCCATCCGTCGGGGACCCGCCACTACAGTCCGTCGCGAGGTTGGTTACCAACGAGTAGCTTCAGCGGAGGCACAGACATGGCGCGCGAGTCCGAGTCGGGACTGCCCATCGAACCGGTCTACGGGCCGCAGGCCCTTCAGGGGTGGGACCCGGCCGAGAAGCTGGGTGAGCCCGGCTCGTATCCCTTCACCCGCGGTGTGTATCCGTCGATGTACACCGGCCGTCCGTGGACGATGCGCCAGTACGCGGGCTTCGGTACCGCCGTCGAGTCGAACGCCCGCTACAAGGAGCTCATCGCCCACGGCACCATGGGCCTCTCGGTGGCCTTCGACCTGCCGACCCAGATGGGCCATGACAGCGATGCGCCGCTCGCCCACGGCGAGGTCGGCAAGGTCGGCGTCGCCATCGACTCGATCGACGACATGCGCGTCCTGTTCGGCGGGATCCCGCTCGACAAGGTCTCCACCTCGATGACGATCAACGCCCCCGCGGCGCTGCTCCTGCTGCTCTACCAGCTCGTCGGCGAGGAGCAGGGCGTGCCGGCGGACAAGCTCACCGGCACGATCCAGAACGATGTGCTCAAGGAGTACATCGCCCGCGGCACCTACATCTTCCCGCCCAAGCCCTCGCTGCGGCTGATCGCCGACATCTTCAGGTACTGCAAGACCGAGATCCCGAAGTGGAACACCATCTCGATCTCCGGCTACCACATGGCGGAGGCCGGGGCCTCGCCCGCGCAGGAGATCGCCTTCACGCTCGCGGACGGCATCGAGTACGTGCGTACGGCGGTCGCGGCCGGCATGGACGTCGACGACTTCGCGCCGCGCCTGTCCTTCTTCTTCGTCGCCCGTACGACGATCCTGGAGGAGGTCGCCAAGTTCCGTGCCGCGCGCCGCATTTGGGCCCGGGTGATGCGTGAGGAGTTCGGCGCGAAGAACCCCAAGTCGCTGATGCTGCGCTTCCACACCCAGACGGCCGGGGTGCAGCTGACCGCGCAGCAGCCCGAGGTGAATCTGGTGCGGGTCGCCGTCCAGGGCCTCGCGGCGGTGCTCGGCGGCACCCAGTCGCTGCACACCAACTCCTTCGACGAGGCCATCGCCCTGCCGACGGACAAGTCGGCCAGGCTCGCCCTGCGCACGCAGCAGGTCCTCGCGTACGAGACCGACGTGACCGCGACCGTGGACCCCTTCGCGGGTTCGTACGTCGTCGAGAAGATGACGGACGACGTCGAGGAGGCAGCCCTGGCGCTGATGCGGCGGGTCGAGGACCTCGGTGGCGCGGTCAGCGCGATCGAGCACGGCTTCCAGAAGAACGAGATCGAGCGCAGCGCGTACCGCATCGCGCAGCAGACCGACAGCGGCGAGCGGGTGGTGGTCGGCGTCAACCGCTACACGCTGGATGCGGAGGAGCCGTACGAGCCGCTGCGGGTCGACCCGGCGATCGAGGCACAGCAGGCGGAGCGCCTGTCGAGGCTGCGGGCCGAGCGCGACCAGGCAGCCGTCGACGCGGCGCTCGCGGAGCTGAGCAAGGCGGCCGAGGGCACGGACAACGTGCTGTACCCGATGAAGGACGCGCTCAAAGCGCGGGCGACGGTGGGCGAGGTGTGCGACGCACTGCGCGCCGTGTGGGGGACGTACGTCCCGACCGACGCGTTCTGAGCTTCCCCGAGGGTGCGACGCTTTCAGCCGCTGCCCGGCCGGTCGTGGTTCTCCCCACGACAGGGGGCACCATGCTCGGTGCGCGCATCTGCTTCTGATCCATTCCGCGATACGGAACACAAAGGCGGAGTGTCGTACCCATGTGCGACACTCCGCCTCATGCTGGGTGTTACCGATCTGCCGACCTATCTCGCAGGCCTTGTCCTGATTGTTCTGCTGCCCGGGCCGAACTCGCTGTACGTGCTCTCGGTCGCCGCGCGCCGTGGCGTGCGTACGGGCTACAAGGCCGCCGCCGGTGTGTGGTGCGGCGACACCGTGCTGATGGTGCTCTCCGCGGCGGGCGTCGCCTCGCTGCTTCAGGGCAATTCCCTGCTCTTCGGGATCGTGAAGTTCGCGGGCGCCGGCTATCTGACCTGGCTGGCGGTCGGGATGCTGCGGGCGGCGTGGTCGATGTGGCGCAGCCGCCGGGAGCTGACCGCCGAGCAGTCGGCACCCGCCGATGCGCCCGCCGCTGAGCGGCCGTTCCGCAAGGCGCTGGTGATCAGCCTGTTCAATCCCAAGGCGATCCTCTTCTTCATCGCCTTCTTCGTGCAGTTCGTCGATCCCGGATACGCCTATCCGGCGCTGTCCTTCGTCGTGCTCGGCGTCTTCGCGCAGCTTGCCAGCTTCCTCTATCTGACCTTGCTGATCTTCACCGGCACCCATCTGGCGGCTGCCTTCCGCCGCCGCAAGCGGCTGTCTGCGGGAGCGACGTCGGCCGCCGGCGCGCTCTTCCTGGGCTTCGCGGTGAAGCTCTCGCTCAGCAGCGCGTGACCTTCGCCAGGTAGTCACTCAGGCCGGTCGTGTCCTCGCCCGCCCAGCCGACATAGCCGTCCGGGCGTACGAGGAAGAGGCCCTTGCCGTACGGCTCGTACGCCTCGATGCGGTGTATGTGCACCAACTCTCCGTCCAGCGGCGGCAGTTCGGCGTCCGTGCCGACCGCGAGCAGGGTGAAGTGCGGGCCGCGGAAGAGGTCGAAGAGCCGACGCCCGCCGGGCAGCGGGCCGTCCGGGGCGCGGTCTCCCGCCTCCAGGGCGCCCGCGGAGCCGGAGGCGAGCGAGCCGCCGCGGTAGCCGAGGCCCAGCTGCATCGTGGCCGCGCCGCGCTGCTCCTCGCCGCGGTGGATACGAGTCGACAGGCCGAGCATCTGCGCGGCGACGGGCAGCCGTTCCTGCTCGTAGGTGTCGAGCAGTGAGGCGGGCGCGCCGTGGCGCAGTACCTGGCCGAGCTTCCAGCCGAGGTTGTACGCGTCCTGCACGCTGGTGTTGAGGCCCTGTCCGCCGGCGGGGGAGTGCACGTGGGCCGCGTCGCCCGCCAGGAACACCCGCCCTTCACCAAAGCGCTCGGCCATCGCCGCGCGCGGCCGGAAGTCCGATGCCCACAGGATCTCGGTGACCTCGTCGGCGGTCAGATGGGTGCGGGCGGCGACCAGGGCACGTACGCCCGCGGACGAGATGTCCGGCTCGCCGTCGGTGATCTGGCCCACCAGCTGGAAGTCGTCCGTGCCCGGCAGCGGGCAGAGGGCGAGATAGCCGGCGCCGTCGCCGGGGAAGACGTGCCAGTTGAGCCGGTCAAGGGTGGGGATGCGGACATCGGCGACCAGTATCGGCGCCGGGTCGACGTCCTCGCCGGTCATCGCGATGCCCAGCGCGCGGCGCACCGTGCTGCGGCCGCCGTCGGCCGCGACCGCGTAGGCGGCGCGCACCGTCCCGGTCGACAGCTGCGCGCTCACGCCGTGCTCGTCCTGGGTGATCCGCGTCAGGGTGGTGCCGAAGGCGACGCTGCCGCCGAGCTCGGTCAGCCGGGCGTGCAGGATCTGCTGGGTCCGCCACTGCGGGAGCAGCCAGGGCTCGCCGTACGGCGCGGAATCCGTGGGCCCGGGGCGCTCGAACATGTCGTGCTCGCCCTGCCGGGTGCCGTTCTGCCAGACCATCCCGACCGGGGCCGCCCCGCCCGACGCGAGGATCGCGTCCACCACGCCCAGGTCGTCGAGGACCTCCATGGTGCGGGGCTGGATGCCCTTGCCTCGGGAGCCGGGGAAGAGGGCGTCCGACTGCTCGACGACGAGGGTGCGCACGCCGCGGCGGGTCAGATCGCAGGCGAGGGCGAGCCCGGTGGGTCCGGCCCCCACGACCAGTACGTCAGTTTCCTTAACGCTGTTAAGTTCCATGGTTGGGAGGATGCGCTTAACGCTGTTAAATTGTCAAGGTGGCTGCTGAACGACTCGACCGGACCCGGGTGGCGCGGGCCGCCCTTCGCCTGCTCAACGAAGTGGGCCTGGAAGGGCTGACGCTGCGCGCGATCGCCAAGGAACTCGACGTCAAGGCGCCAGCGCTGTACTGGCACTTCAAGGACAAGCAGGCGCTGCTCGACGAGATGGCCACGGAGATGGTGCGGCGGATGGCGGCGGACCTCGCGCCGTCGGAGCCGCGGGGCGACTGGCCGGAGGTCCTCGCCGCGGCGATGCGGGGGTTGCGGGAGCATCTGCTGCGCTACCGCGACGGCGCGAAGGTCTACAGCGGTACGCACTTCACGGACACGAGCTACGCCGCGCCGATGGAGGCGCATCTGCGCCTGCTCACGGAGGCGGGCTTCACGCCGGGCGCGGCGGCGCGGGCGTGGCTCACCGCGTACAGCTACACGATCGGCTACGTGATCGAGGAACAGTCGATGGGGCCGGATCCGGCGACGGGCGCGGAGGGGTACGACCTTGCGGCGCGCGCCGAGCGGCTCGCGGAGTATCCGCTTGCGGCTGCGGCGGGGGAGGAGATCTTCCGCGGCCACGCGGAGGGGTTCGAGGTGGGGCTGGCGGCGGTGGTGGCGGGGGTGGGAGCGGTGCTGCGGGGGCGCGCGTAGCGCCTGCGGCGGGCCTTGTCCCCGCCCCCGTATGCGACCTGCGGCCGCATGTCCTCGAACGCCGGACGGGCTGAAGACTCAGCCCAGCGCCACCCGCTTCAGGCGGCGCGCCCTGCGTACCACCCGTCGCACCGCCGCGTGCCGCGGGACCGGGATCCCTCCCGGCAGGCCCAGCACCGTCAGCCTGCGGCGCTTGAAGTAGCGCATCGTGCGCGAGTCCAGGTGGCGGCCGAGATGCGCCACCGCCGCCTCCCGCAGATCCGGCCGCAGCTGCGGCTGCATCGCGTAGCCGACCGAGGTGACCAGGCCCTTCAGCGTGTCGTCCGCCTCCTTGGGCGTGCCGGACTCGCCGAGCGCCAGGTCGGGGACCAGTGCGTCGACGAGCGTCACCGGGATCCGGTTGCTGTTCTGGTACGGCGTGAGCCGGTCGAGCAGCGGCTCCGTGCCGATCCGGGCGACGGGGATGCCGTAGAAGGTGCTCGCCGTGAAGAGCGCGGTCGAGAAGCAGCCCGCCACCAGGGCGGGCCGCAGCTGACGGTAGAGCGCTTCCGCGATGATCGGCCGGTCCAGGACGGTCAGTTCCGCCTCCAGCGCCTCCGCCTCTCGCTCCAGCGCGCGCGTCCAGGACGCCGGCGCGGTGGGGTGCGGTTTGAATACGATCCGCCGGTGGCCGAGCGCGACCGCGCCCCGCACCATCCGCACATGGAGGGTCTCTTCCTCCTCGTGCGTGATGATGCCGAGCGCGGCGAGGTACTGGCCGAGCAGCAGTGCCGGACCGTCGCCCTCGACGGGTGCCAGGTCGGTCACGGTGTCGGCGAGTTCGGCGACGACCTTGACGAAGGCCTCGGTCGGCACGACCTTCGGCTCGGCGCCGAACTCCGCGAGCAGCAGCGGCTTCAGGCCCGGTACGAGGTCCAGGTGGAACAGCGTGCGCACCCGCTCGCCGACCAGCGGGTCGATCTTGTTGCGGGTGGGGCCGTAGCTCATGAGCCCGTCCGCGTACACGTCGAGCTTGGCGTCCGGGAAGAGCTGCGCGATCGCGAGCGCAGGGGTGACCTGGATGGACTCGACCGCCAGCTCGATGCTGTCGTCGCCGAGGTCCCACAGCATCCGCAGATACCGCTCCCACATCGGGATGTCGTCCTGGCGCGGGGACCAGCCTCCCGGATGGAAGGGGGCGATGGCCTCGTTCCAGGACAGCACCCCGTCGAAGCGGCCGCGCAGCTGCTCGAAGCCGGGCATCGCGTCGAGCGGGGGCGACGTCTCGGGCGTCGTGGCGTTGTTGGCGACCAGGAGCAGGCGCCGGTCGGCGGTGGCGAAGGCGCCGCTGTCGATCGCGGCGGCGAGCGTGGCGGCGCCGTACAGGGAGGACGCGTAGAAGATCTGGGTCGTACGCATCAGGCCGCGGCCTCCGCCGAGAGAGAGGGGCGGCGGCGCAGCCTGCGCAGCCTGGACGCGCGCTCGGAGTCCATCGAGTCGAGCGCTTCCTTCAAAATGTCCTGCGGCATCCGTTTCAGCGCCGCCGCGCTCATTGCACGCAATTTCCGCGCCACTGCGGGTTCGAACCTCTCAACTGATCCCAGGTGGTGGGAAATAACGGCACAGTACGTTCGCACGGCTTTTGGAAGAAGGCGAGCAGAATCGGGATCCTTCGCCGTTTCTTCGAGCACCTGGTCGAATGCGCGGATGAAATCCAGCTGCCGAATGTCACCGATTTGTGTCAGGGATGATGCAACGCCGCGTCGGTAGAAGATCCCCAAGTGGCTGATCGCGGCGAACGTTTCCGCCTCGCGGTGCAGCCGCCAGATCCACGGCCGGTCCTCGGCGGTGCGCAGTCCGTCGGTGAAGTGCAGCAGCCCGCGCTCGGCGAGCCGCCGGTGGTACATCCCCGCCCATGCCATCGGATAGTCGACGCCGGTGGAGCGGTCCGCCGGCAGGATCGCGTCACGCGGCCGCAACACCTCGCCGCGCCGGCCGACCGGAACACGGTGGACCGTCCGAGCCCTTGCCGTGCACTGCACGTGGTCGGTGCGGACGAAGTCGCAGCCCAGCTCCTCGATGGCCGTGAGCAGCGTCTCGTAGTGGCCGGGTGCCAGCCAGTCGTCGCCGTCCAGGAAGGTGATGTACTCCCCGCTCGCCGCGTCGAGGCCGGTGTTGCGCGCGGTGGCGAGCCCGCCGTTCTGTTCATGTCTGATCAGCCGAGCTCCCGGAACCTCACGCTCCGCGCGCTCGAGGATCTTCGGTGTCCCGTCCGTCGAACAGTCGTCGACCAGCAGGAATTCGAAGTCGTCGCGGGCGTTCGCCTGGAGACTTCTGAGTGTGTCGGGCGCGTATGTCTGCACGTTGTAGAACGGCACGATGACGGAGAGCTTAACCACCCGCGTGAGGTTAGGTCGCCACCCGGCATTCGCCCTGTCCCTGGGAGAGATGATGGGTGAACGAAGAATGGCGGAATGGTTAACCGGCCTCATTCCCTGGCATTTTCGCCAACCGTCGACTCGCTGTTAACCATCTGTTGCGGTCCAGTTGGGCCGTCAAACGGAATGCCTTTCTAACGTCCTCGACGTGCCATCAAGTACCAGCGAGGCCGTACGGGTCGCCGTGCTCGCCGACTCCGACACCCGGTGGAAATGGGGCGCGCTCACCGCGCGCCGTATCGCCCCGGACGACGCGCCGAACCCCGTCGAGCTGAGCGGCTTTCTGCTGCGCGGCCGGGCCACTCCCACGGCCCGCCAGCTCGCCGAGGTCAACGTGAGCGCCGACGAGCTGCGCGAGGTCACCGGGAACGAGTTCCTGCGGGCGATACGTGACGAGGGGTACGACGTGGTCGTGCTCGCCCTCGTCGGCGGCGCCGTCCAGGCGATGCTCCACGGAATGGCCGCGCTGCGTCTGGCCGAGCGGCCCGTCGTCGTCACCGGCTACGTCGGAGTCGTATACGAAAAGCTCGCCGACGGCCTGCTGCTGCGGCAGGGCGCGGATGTCGTCCTCGCCAACTCCCGGCACGACGCGGACCGATTCCGCGCGGTGTACGAGGGCGTGGGCGCCGATGCCTCGTCCGTCACCGAGGCCGCGCTGCCCTTCCTCGGCGGCGCGCCCTACGAGCCCGAGGAAGGCCGAGACACCGTCGTCTTCGCGGCCCAGCCCTCCGTGCCCGAGTCCCGCGCCGACCGCACCTATCTGCTGCGCCGGCTCGTCGAGCACGCCAGGCTCCACCCGCACCGCGAGGTGCTGCTGAAGCTGCGCTCCAAGCCGGGCGAGCACACCACACACCTCGAAGAGCTGCCCTACCAGAAGCTCGCCGACAGGCTGCCCGGCGGACTGCCGCCCAACTTCCGCCTCGTGTATGGGCACATGGGCGAGGTTCTCGACCGTACCGACCTGCTGGTGACGGTCTCCTCGACGGCCGCGCTGGAGTCCCTGCACCGGGGTGTGCCCACCGCGGTCCTCAGCGACCTGGGCGTGCGCGAGGCGCTCGGCAACCACCACTTCCTCGGCTCCGGGCTGCTGGCCTCCTGGGACCAGCTGGACGGCGGCCACCGTCCGGTCCCCGACCAGGACTGGCTGGCGCGGCAGGGCGTCGCCGCCGACGGTGCGTACGACACGGCCTTCGACGCGGCCCGCAAGCGCGTCGCCGAACTCATCGAGCGGCCGGAGCTCGCGCCGATCGCGCCGTACTACACCCCCGCCACCGCGCCCGGCTATCTGCCCGGCATCCTCGCCCGCCACCACCTCGCTCCCGACGGCACCCCGCTGCCGGGCGCGGCCCCGAAGTCGCAGACCAGCGCGCTTCGGCGCGTGGTGCGCGAGGCCGTACGCAACGCGGCGCGCGGCGCGTACCGCCACGGCGTGCAGCGGGTCGCCCCCGTCATCCGCCGGATGGGCGAACTGTGACGCCCGCCCGCGCCGGCGCCACCTTTCAACTCCCGTACTCAGGAGCACCGATGACCACTCTCGCCGTGATTCCCGCCCGGGGCGGCTCCAAGGGCGTACCGGCCAAGAATCTGGCCCCCGTGGCCGGTGTGCCGCTCGTCGCGCGAGCCGTGCGCGAGAGCCTCGCCGCCCGCCTGGTCACCGATGTGGTGGTCTCCACGGACGACGCGGACATCGCTGCCGCGGCACGCGCCGCGGGCGCCGAAGTGGTGCTGCGTCCCGCCGCGATCGCCGGGGACACCGCCACCAGCGAGGCCGCGGTGCTGCACGCGATGGACGCCCACGAGGCGATGCACGGCGCGCCCGTGGACGTGGTCCTGCTGGTCCAGTGCACCAGCCCCTTCCTCACCCGCGAGGATGTCGAAGGCGTCGCGTCCGCGGTCATCGAGGGCGGCGCGGACAGCGCGGTCACCGTGGCCCCCTTCCACGGCTTCGTCTGGCGCGAGGACGAGAGCGACGCGGGCCAGGCGGTCATCGGCGCCCAGCGCGTCGGGGGCTCCACCGCGGTGCTCGTCGACACCGCCGCGGCCCGCGGATACGGCGTCAACCACGACGCGTCCTTCCGGCCCCGCCGCCAGGACCGGCCGCAGGACTTCCTGGAGACCGGGGCCGCGTACGCGATGTCCGCCACCGGCTTCCGGGAGGCCGGTCACCGCTTCTTCGGCCGCACCGCGCTGGTGCGCACCGACCCCGCGCGCGTCCTCGAAGTCGACGACCCGCACGACCTGGCCCGGGCCCGCGCGCTCGCGCCGCTCCTCGACACTCCCGCGCAGCCCGCGCGCGACGCCGTCGACGCCGTCGTCCTGGACTTCGACGGCACCCAGACCGACGACCGCGTCTGGATCGACGCGGACGGCCACGAGACGGTCGCCGTGCACCGCGGCGACGGCCTCGGCATCGCGCATCTGCGCAGGGCGGGCCTGGAACTGCTGATCCTTTCGACCGAGCAGAACCCGGTCGTCGCCGCACGCGGCCGCAAGCTCGACATCCCGGTCCTGCACGGCATCGACCGCAAGGACCTCGCGCTGAAGCAGTGGTGCGAGGAGCGGGGCATCGCCCCCGACCGGGTGCTCTACGTCGGTAACGACGTCAACGATCTTCCGTGCTTCCACCTCGTCGGCTGGCCCGTGGCCGTCGCGAGTGCGCACGGCTCCGTACGTGCCGCGGCGCGCGCCGTCACTTCCGCGCGTGGCGGCGAGGGGGCGATCCGTGAGATCGCCTCCTGGCTCCTCGGCCCGACGCTCAACACCCCTGAGAACACCCGCGAAACCCCCGCCACGTCCCACAACTCCCCCGAGAAGTAAGGAACGACCCCCATGAGCCCGTCCCGCCTGCGCACCCTCGGCACCAAGACCGCCGGTCCCGGCCACCCCGTCTATGTCACCGGTGAGATCGGCATCAACCACAACGGCGACCTGAACAACGCCTTTGCGCTCATCGATGCCGCCGCCGACGCCGGCTGCGACGCGGTCAAGTTCCAAAAGCGCACCCCGGAGATCTGCACCCCGCGCGACCAGTGGGACATCGAGCGCGACACCCCGTGGGGCCGGATGACGTACATCGACTACCGCCACCGGGTCGAGTTCGGCGAGGACGAGTACCGCCAGATCGACGCGCACTGCAAGAAGCGCGGCATCGACTGGTTCGCCTCCCCGTGGGACACCGAGGCCGTCGCCTTCCTGGAGAAGTTCGACGTCCCCGCGCACAAGGTGGCCTCCGCCTCGCTCACCGACGACGAGCTGCTGCGTGCCCTGCGCGCCACCGGCAAGACCGTCATCCTCTCCACCGGCATGTCGACGCCGAAGCAGATCCGTCACGCCGTTGAGGTGCTCGGCAGCGACAACATCCTGCTCTGCCACGCCACTTCGACGTACCCGGCCAAGGCCGAGGAGCTCAACCTCCGCGTCATCAACACCCTCCAGGGGGAGTACCCGAACGTCCCGATCGGCTACTCCGGCCACGAGACGGGCCTGCAGACCACGCTCGCCGCGGTCGCACTCGGCGCCGCCTTCGTCGAGCGCCACATCACACTCGACCGCGCCATGTGGGGCTCCGACCAGGCGGCCTCCGTCGAGCCGGGCGGCCTGCAGCGCCTGGTCCGCGACATCCGCACCATCGAGACCGCGCTCGGCGACGGCGTCAAGAAGGTCTACGACTCCGAGCTCGCCCCGATGAAGAAGCTGCGCCGCGTCGCGGGCGTCGTCGCCGAGGCCGACGACCGCGAGCCGGCCGCGGTCTGACGGGCCCTGCCGCCGTGCTGTCTCACCCCGGGAAGCCCTTCCCGGACCCCCGGCCGCACAGGCAGGCGGGGCCGGCACAGCCGGCATCACGAGGTGAATGTCAGTGCTCCGTCTCGCCGGGGAGTATCCCCCGGACCCCCGGTCGCAGCGGCGCTCGGGCCGTCCCGGCATCACGAGGTGAACTTCAGTGAATCTCGCTTTCGTCGAGAGTCCGGTCCAGCTCCTGAACGTCCTGGAGTGGGCCCACTCCAGGCCCGGCGCCACGCTGGACCGGGTCCCGTCACAGCCGACCGGCCCGGCAGCGGCGGCACGTCTGCCGGTCGCCGAACTCACGGTGGTCGTCCTGTCGCCCACCGACCCCATGTCGCGGGGCCAGCTGCGCCGGATGGCGGAGCTGGCCCGCGACGAGGGCTTCACGGTGCGCTGGCAGGAGGCGCGCGGCGGCACGAAGGCCCCGCTGAAGACGGTGCGGGAGCTGGCCCCGATGCTCCACCGGGCAGAGCGCATCGTCATAGGTGACCCGTTCTCGCGCTACGTACAGCTGCTGCTCACCATGACCGGCAGCAGGGATCTGACCGTCGTCGACGACGGCACGGCCACGATGGAGTTCGTCGCGCAGCTCGCGCGCGGCGAGAAGCTGGTGCGCTGGCACCGGCGCGGCAGGCGGGGCATGCGCGAACTCGTCCTCGCGCCCGTCACCTTTCTGGCCCGCCGCAGGCTCACGCCCTCCCGCAGCCGCCAGGTCGAGGTCTTCACCTCGATGCCGGTGGAGCCGCCGCCCGGGATCACCGTCACCGCGAACCGCTTCGCGTGGACCCGCTCCCGCTTCGGCCCGCCCAAGATCACCCGGGGCGCGGACCTGGTGGGCACGTCCCTGGTCGAGACGGGGGTCGTGGACCTGGACCAGTATGTGGAAGCGGTTGCCGCCCTGGCCCGTGCACACGGCGCCACCCGCTATTTCGCCCACCGCCGGGAGAGCTCGGACAAGCTCCATCGCCTCGCCGTCGAGACCGGCCTGGAGATCGTCCGCCCGGACCTTCCGCTGGAGCTGATCGCCCGCCGTGGCCCGATCGGCCGTACGGTCCTCAGCTTTCCGTCGACCGTCGTGCACACCCTGCCGCTCGCCCTGGTGGGTACGGGCGTCCAGGTGGCCGTCTGCGACATCGCCCCGGAGTGGCTCAGAGACAGCGCATCCCCGCGGGCCCAGGGATTTCTGGCGGGAGTGACGGGGACGGCCCGCGATGTCCAGCGGCTGCCTGCCCCCGCATAAGAGGCGCGCTCGCCCACTCGCGCTACGGTAGAGAAGAGGAGTGAGCTTACCCACACGAGCGTGCAACTATGCACCTCGCGGCCACCTTTCCTTCCCCTATCGGGTTGAACTTTTGTTGATCAGTGGTCAGTTGACCCCTGTCTGGGCCTACTCTTCAACAGGTGAACCAACTGATGTCCCGCGAGTCCGAGGCCGACCAGCCCGGGGAAGCCGCACTGCCAGGCACGCTCTCCGAGCCGCTGCGCGACGAGCTCATCGCCTTCCGCCGCGACCTGCACATGCACCCGGAACTCGGCAACCAGGAGTTCCGCACCACCGCGGCGCTCAAGGCGCGCCTGGAGAAGGCGGGGCTGAGGCCCCGCGTGCTGTCCATCGGCACCGGGCTCATCTGTGACATCGGCAGCTGGGACGGGGTACGTCCCCTCTTCGCCATCCGTGCGGACATCGACGCGCTTCCGATTCCCGACACCAAGACAGAGGTGCCCTACCGTTCCGCCGTCCCCGGCCGGGCGCACGCCTGCGGGCACGACGTGCACACCACCGCGGTCCTCGGCGCCGGGCTCGTGCTGGCCGAGCTCGACCGGCAGGGGCTGCTGCCCCAGCCCGTCCGGCTGATCTTCCAGCCCGCCGAGGAGGTCCTGCCGGGCGGCGCGCCCGACGCCATGGAGTCCGGCGTGCTGGACGGTGTCGGCAAGATCATCGCGGTTCACTGCGACCCCCGGGTCGACGCGGGCGTCATCGGGCTGCGGCCCGGACCAATCACCTCCGCCTGCGACCGTCTGGAGGTCACACTCGACGGCCCCGGCGGCCACACCGCCCGCCCGCATCTGACCACCGACCTGGTCACGGCCGCGGCCAGGATCGTCACCGACGTTCCCGCCCTGCTCGCCCGCCGCGTCGACGCCCGCTCCGGGCTCGCCCTCACCTGGGGCCGTATCGAGTCGGGCCACGCCTGCAACGTCATCCCGCAGCACGCCGAACTGTCCGGAACCGTGCGCTGTCTGGATCTGCCGGGCTGGCGCGCAGCCCCCGACCTGGTGCACGCCGCGATCGACGAGATCGCCACGCTGCACCGGGCCAAGTCGCAGATCAACTACATCCGCGGAGTCCCGCCGGTGGTCAACGACCCGGTCGTGACCGAGCTGCTGCGCGACGCGCAGACGGCGCGCCGTGGATCAGGCGCGATCGAGGACACGGAACAGAGCCTGGGCGGCGAGGACTTCTCCTGGTACCTGGAGCACGTCCCGGGCGCGATGGCACGGCTGGGCGTGCGCACGCCCGGCGACACGACGCGCCGTGATCTGCACCGGGGTGACTTCGACGCCGACGAGCACGCGATCCAGGTCGGGGTCGAGCTCTTCACCGGGGCCGCACTGCTGGACGCCGACCGCGTCTAGGGCCTGCGTGTCCTGACCCACGGCATGCCGGCCCCGTCGCCCGCCCGTCCCGGACCCCCGTGCCGGGGCGGGCGGGAACGTCTCAGGTGCGGGCGCCGTCCTTGTCGACGACCTTCGTGGTGACCCGCGCGGCGGTGGCGAGCACCGTGCCCTTGGCCACGTAGGGGCCGCCGGAGGCCTTGCCGTCGACGTAGTAGCCCATCCCTGCGACGAGCCGGAAGCCCCGGAAGGCGAAGGTCTCCGGGTCGAACAGCACCTGGAAGGTGTTCCGCTCGTAGGAGTAGTCGCGGTAATTGCCGTCGACCGCGAGGGCCACGAGCCTCTCTTGTCCACCGTCCGGTTCGGGGCCGGCTTCCACCGTCCTGGCCCCGTCCAGTTCCCCGACGATCCGGTACAGCAGCTTCCTCTTGTCCGAGGGCACCCGGGTCGCCATCGCCAGCACCTCCGCGACCTCCTCGAAGTCACGCTGGGCCTGCGTGAGACGCCACGCGCTGGTCACACGGCTGGGAATGGACCGCTTCCGGATCATGCGGAGGGCGGCATCGGTGTCGTCCGGGAGGTCCTCCACCAGGGCGTCCGCCTGCTGAGGGGAAAGGGTGTCGCCACCTGCGTCGACCCACTCCTCGACGCCCTCGGGCGTGGCGCCCGCACCGGCACCCCGAGGCATCGGCCTACGGCCGTCGTAGCGGACCCACCCCTCTTCGTCGCGGGACTGCTCGCCGTGCAGATCGCAGGGTCGGCGGTCGGATTCGAGGTTGAGGTCGAGCCACTCCATCGAGCCGCTGCCGCTTGCTACGTAGGAGCAGTTCACCGTGCGCCACGCGGTCTTGCGGTAGATCCACTGGTCCGCCCGCGGCTTGACATCCGACGCTGCCGGCTCGTGGGGCGCGGGCAACAGCGTGGCGAGCGTCGCCACCACGGCGATCGCCGCCGCGGCGCCGATCGCCGCGAGCCACCAACCGCCCCGCAGGCGCCGCTTGGGGCGGCCGGCCTCGTCGAGGAGGCGCTGATGGCCGGGGGCGAGCCGGGCGCGGTCCGGGGTGGGTGCGTCCGCGCGGAAGTCCTTGAGCGTCCGCATCTCATCCATGGGTGACCTCCGAAGCGAAGTCGTGTACGAGGGTGGGGTCGATGTCGCCGAGCGCGGCCCGTACCTTCTTGCGCGCCCGGTTGAGCCGGGAGCGGACCGTCCCGACGGGGATGGAGAGCGCCTCGGCGACCTCCTGGTACGTCAGGTCCGCCCAGGCCACCAGCAGCAGCACGTGCCGGTCGCCGCCGGACAGGGAGCCGAGGGCGCCGGCCAGGGGCCCGTGGGCGGCCTGGGCGGTGACGCGGTCGTCGGCGTGGTCGACCCAGGACTCGGCGACCGGGTCGCGCCCGGTACGGGCCAGCGCGGCGAGGGCGCGGACTTCGGTGCGGCGCTGTTTGCCGATCAGGTTGGCAGCGATGCCGTAGAGCCACGGGCGGGCGTTGGCGCGGCCCAGGTCGTAGCGCGAGCGGGCGCGGAACGCGGCGAGGAACGTATCGGCCGTGATGTCGTCGGCGGCCGCGTCACCGAGCCGCCGGGTGGCGTACCGGTGGATGTCGGCTGCGTACCGGCTGTACAGCTCGGCGAAGACCTCGGGGCGCTCCAACGAGCTTGCTATGACGGCCGAGTCGTCATGGCCGCCGCCGGTGGTGTCCGGTGGGCCGATCACAGGGTCTCCGTCTCTGGCGGGTGTGGTCACACCCTCTGTTCCCCGCAGGCCCCCGCCGGGTTCACGCGAGCAGTCGCCCCAGCATCTCGCGTGCGTACTCCTCTGGTCCGGCCGCCCACATGGGTGGTTTCCTGGAAATGAGTTGCCCTGCCGTGTAACAGGGCCGCGCGGCGGCCCGGCGGGTGTAGCTTGCGTTCTTGAGCCGCTACCGCGCGCAAAGCTGATGGCCTGTTCGCGACGATCCGATAACGACTCATGAACAGGGCTTTAACTGACATCTACGCGCGTTACGATCGCCGCGAAACCAGCGCCGGAACTGGCGCTTTCGGTCAGGTTTTAAGGAGCCCCTCAGTGCGCCGGATCACCAGGATCGCCACCGTGGGCATCGCGTCCGCGGCTCTCGCGCTGTCCGTCACCGCGTGTGGCGGCAATTCGTCTTCGTCTTCGTCTTCCGAGTCCAGCGCGGGCAATGGCGGCAAGGCCGCCCTCGCGTACGACATCGGCGGCCGTGGCGACCAGTCCTTCAACGACGCCGCCTACGCCGGCCTGGCGAAGGCCGAGAAGGAACTCGGTACCAAGGGCACCGAGGCCGAGCCCACCGAGGGTGAGGGTGACCCGGACAAGGTCTCGCGCCTCACGTCGCTGGCCCGCGCCGGCAACAACCCGGTGATCGGTGTCGGCTTCGCCTACGCCCCCGCCATCGCCCAGGTCGCGCCGAAGTTCCCGAACACCACCTTCGGCCTCATCGACGACACCTCCAAGACCGGCAAGAACATCGCCAACCTGGTCTTCAACGAGGAGCAGGGGTCCTACCTGGCCGGCGTCGCCGCCGCCAAGGTGACCAAGTCGAACATCGTCGGCTTCATCGGCGGCGTCGAGACCCCGCTGATCAAGAAGTTCGAGGCGGGCTACGTCCAGGGCGTCAAGGACACCAAGAAGAACGTCACCGTCAAGGTCCAGTACCTGACGCAGCCGCCGGACTTCGGTGGCTTCTCGAAGCCCGACCTGGGCAAGGCCGCCGCGCAGGGCCAGCTCGACGCAGGCGCCGACGTGATCTACGCCGCCGCCGGTCTGGCGGGCTCGGGCGCGATCGAGGCCACGTCCAAGGCCGGCAAGTGGGCCATCGGTGTCGACTCCGACCAGTACAACCAGAAGGGCCTCGCGGCCTACAAGGCCTCCATCCTCACCTCGGTGACCAAGGATGTCGAGCTCGCCGTGTTCAACGTGATCAAGTCGGTCAAGGACGGCAAGCCGCAGACCGGTGAGGTCCGCTACGGCCTCGCCACAAACGGCGTGGGCCTGGCCGCCTCGAACCCGGCCTACACCAAGATGACCGACGTGACCGCAGCGGTGGAGAAGGCCAAGGCCGCCATCACCGCCGGCACGATCAAGGTCAAGACCGCTCCGTAATCGCGGGCACGCCAAGACCGAAGGCACGCGGGTCCGGAGACGGCGGCACACAGCCGCCCCTCCGGGCCCCGGCCCGGGTTTTGGCCATCGGTTTTTGTTATTCGGCTGCGCTACGCGCGTAGAGCGCGCTGGGACGCGATAGCTTCGCCCCACCCCCTGCCCGTATTTCCGCAGCCTGTCCCGCCTGCCCTCCAGGCACCTTTCCCGCCAAGGAGAGTGCGTCATCAACGCGTCCAGCCCTCCTGCCGCCGTAGAACTGCGCGGCATCACCAAGCGCTTCCCCGGCGTCGTCGCCAACCACGACATCGACATCACCGTCCGCAAGGGCACCGTGCACGCCCTCGTCGGTGAGAACGGTGCCGGCAAGTCGACCCTGATGAAGATCCTTTACGGCATGCAGAAGCCGGACGAGGGCACCATCACCGTCGACGGCGCCCAGGTCACCTTCTCCAGCCCGGCCGACGCCATCGCGCGCGGCATCGGCATGGTCCACCAGCACTTCATGCTGGCCGACAACCTCACCGTGCTGGAGAACGTGGTTCTCGGCGGCGAGAAGCTCTACGGCATCGGTGCCCGGGCGCGTAAGAAGATCCAGGAGATCTCGGACGCGTACGGCCTGAACGTGCGTCCCGACGCCCTGGTCGAGAACCTCGGTGTCGCCGACCGCCAGCGCGTGGAGATCCTCAAGGTCCTCTACCGCGGTGTCCACACCCTGATCCTCGACGAGCCCACCGCCGTGCTCGTCCCGCAGGAGGTCGACGCGCTCTTCGACAACCTGCGCGACCTCAAGGCCGAGGGCCTCACGGTCATCTTCATCTCGCACAAGCTGGGCGAGGTCCTGAGGGTCGCCGACGAGATCACGGTCATCCGCCGCGGTACGACGGTCGGCACCGCCGACCCGCACAGCACCACCACGAAGCAGCTCGCCGAGCTGATGGTCGGCAGCGAGCTGCCCTCGCCGGAGACCCGTGAGTCGACGGTGACGGACGTGCCGATGCTGCAGGTCTCCGACCTGAAGCTGACCGTGACCGACCCCGACGGCGTCGTCCGCGAGGTCCTCGCGGGCATCAACTTCACCATTCACAAGGGCGAGGTGCTGGGTGTCGCCGGTGTCGAGGGCAACGGCCAGACCGAGCTCATCGAGGCCCTGATCGGGATGCGCATCCCCGACGGCGGTGTCATCACGCTCGACACCGACGACATCTCGCACGCGCCGACCCGTAAGCGCCGCGAGGGCGGCATCGGCTACATCCCCGAGGACCGCCACCGGCACGGTCTGCTCCTGGAGTCCTCGCTCTGGGAGAACCGCATCCTCGGCCATGTCACCGAGGAGCCCAACAGCAAGCGGGGCCTGCTCGACCTCAAGGGGGCCCGTAAGGACACCGAGCGGATCGTGCGCGAGTACGACGTGCGCACCCCCGGCATCGAGGTCACCGCGGCCTCTCTCTCCGGCGGCAACCAGCAAAAGCTGATCGTCGGCCGCGAGATGAGCCACAACCCCAAGCTGCTGATCGCCGCGCACCCCACCCGTGGCGTGGACGTGGGCGCGCAGGCGGCGATCTGGGACCAGATCCGCGAGGCGCGCCGCGAGGGCCTCGCGGTGCTGCTGATCTCCGCCGACCTGGACGAGCTCATCGGGCTCTCCGACACCCTGCGGGTGATGTACCGGGGCCGGCTGGTCGCGGACGCCGACCCCGCCACGATCACCCCGGAGGAGCTGGGCTCGGCCATGACCGGAGCTGCCACCGGCCACCTCGAAGCACACGAGCAGCCTGAGAACGGTGAGGGCCGATGAAGAAGTTCGACAAGGAACGGCTGCTGCTGGGCCTCGCCGGCCCGGCGCTCGCGCTGGTCGTGGCCTTCGTGCTCACCTCGGTGGTGCTGCTCGTCTCGGACCGTGATCCGATCGAGCCGTACCAAATCATGTACGACACGGCCCAGTTCACCGACGTACAGGTCAACATCGTCAATACGACCGGTACGTACTACCTGGCCGCACTCGCCGTCGCCATCGGCTTCCGGATGAATCTGTTCAACATCGGTGTGGACGGTCAGTACCGCCTTGCGGTGATGCTCGCGGCCGTCGTCGGTGCCAACGTCGATCTGCCGGGCCCGATCCACATCCTGCTGATCGTGCTCGTCGCCATGGGCGTCGGAGCCATCTGGGCGGGTATCGCGGGTGTCCTGAAGACCACCCGCGGGGTCAGCGAGGTCGTCTCCACGATCATGCTGAACGCAATCGCCACCAGCCTGATCGCCTGGATGATCCTGCCCGCCAACCTCGGTGTGCAGCTGCCCGGTTCCAACGACCTGACCACCGGAGAGATCCCCGAGTCCGGCTGGTTCCCGGGCGTGGACGTCGACGGCGGAACCATCTACGGCTTCACCTTCGTCGCCTTCGCGCTGGGCATCGTCTACTGGTTCGCGCTCAACCGCACCCGCTTCGGCTTCGACCTGCGCGCCACCGGCGCCAGCGAGTCCGCCGCCCAGGCGAGCGGCGTCGACGCCAAGAAGATGATCCTCACCGCCATGCTGATCTCCGGCGCGGTCGCCGGCCTCGCGGGCCTGCCGCTGCTGCTGGGCGACACCCACACGTACAGCCTGAGCTTCCCGGTCGGTGTCGGCTTCACGGGCATCACCATCGCCCTGCTCGGGCGCAACAACCCGATCGGCATCTTCTTCGCCGCACTGCTCCTCTCGTTCCTGGACAAGGCCTCCGCCGAGCTGGACCAGCACGGCTACGAGAAGGAGATCGCCACGATCATGCAGGGCCTGATCGTGATCGCGGTCGTCGTGTCCTACGAGGTCGTGCGCCAGTACGGACTTCGCCGACAGCAGCAGAAGGTCGGCGAGGAGCTTGCCGCGCAGGCCAAGAAGAGTGAGGAGGTCGCGGCATGAGCGAGTCCACGAGCACCGTCTCGATGGTGTCCACCGCGCCCAAGAAGGGCGGCGGACGCCGCAAGCTGTCCCTGCCCGTGATCCTGCTGATCATCGCGGGCGGCCTCGCGCTGTTCTCGCTGGTCCGGGTGATCAGTGGTGCCAACGACCTCACCTCCGTCGGCCAGGTCGCCGGAGCCCTCCAACTGGCCGTGCCGATCGGCCTCGCCGGACTCGGCGGTCTGTGGGCCGAGCGCGCGGGTGTGGTCAACATCGGCCTCGAGGGCATGATGATCCTCGGTACCTGGTTCGGTGCCTGGGCGGGCTACCAGTGGGGCCCGTGGACCGGTGTCCTGATGGGCATCGTCGGCGGTGCGCTCGGCGGTCTGCTGCACGCGGTCATGACGGTCACGTTCAACGTCAACCACATCGTCTCCGGTGTGGCCGTCAACATCCTGGCCGTCGGCTTCACCCGCTATGTATCGAACTTCACCTTCGCCGAGGCCGAGGGCGGCTCCTCCAAGCAGTCCCCGCGCATCGACCAGATCTACGACATCACCATTCCGGGACTCTCGGACTGGCTGGCGGACCTGCAGGCCAGGCACTGGTTCTTCATCTCCGACCTGGCCGGTGCGATCGGCGGTCTGGTGACCAACCTGTCGCTGCTGACCATCGTGGCGCTCCTGCTGGTCCCGGGGACCTGGTGGGTGCTGTGGCGCACATCCTTCGGTCTGCGGCTGCGGTCCTGTGGTGAGAACCCCGTCGCCGCCGAGTCCCTCGGCGTCAACGTCTACAAGTACAAGTACATCGCCGTCCTCGTTTCCGGTGGCCTGGCCGGACTCGGCGGTGCCTTCCTCGCCATCGTCTCCACCGGTATCTACCAGGAGGGCCAGACCGGCGGCCGCGGTTACATCGGTCTCGCCGCGATGATCTTCGGTAACTGGATGCCCGGTGGCATGGCGCTGGGCGCCGGACTCTTCGGCTTCACCGACAGCCTCAAGCTGCGCGGCGGCGCCGAGAACGTCCACGCCATGCTGCTCCTGCTGGCGATCCTGCTCGTGCTGGCGTTCGCCTGGCAGCTGTACAAGAGCAAGCACTGGCAGGCCGCGATCTGCCTCTTCGTCGCCGCGGGCCTGTACGCCTGGTACGCACTGACCGACGCGCTGCCCAGCCAGTTCGTGGACGCCGCGCCGTATGTCACCACGCTGCTGGTCCTGGCGCTGTCCGCGCAGCGGCTGCGGCCGCCCAAGGCCGACGGCCTGCCGTACAAGAGGGGCCAGGGCAAGTGAGAGACGCCGACCGGGAGTTCGACTGGGACGCGCTGCGCGAGCTGGCGCGCGAGGCGATGTCGCATGCGTACGCCCCCTATTCGACCTACCCGGTCGGCGTGGCCGCGCGCGTCGACGACGGCCGCACGGTGATCGGCTGCAACGTCGAGAACGCCTCGTACGGGCTCAGCCTGTGCGCGGAGTGCGGCCTCGTCTCCCAGCTGCAGGCCACCGGCGGCGGCCGGCTGACCCACTTCACCTGCGTGGACGGCCGCGGCGAGATCCTGGTGCCGTGCGGCAGATGCCGTCAGCTGCTGTACGAATTCGGCGGCCCCGAGCTGCTGGTGGAGACCCCGGCAGGGGTACTCCCACTCTCCGAGATGCTTCCGCAGGCCTTCGGCCCCGGGCATCTGGGGTAGTCCCTCGGCCCTTCCGCTCCAGCGGAAGGGCCGTTCCCCTACGCTTTCTCTATGCGCGTAGAGCGACTCTGAGCCACTCTGGAGGAATTCCATGGACGTCATCTCCGTCATCCGCACCAAGCGGGACCGGGGCGAGCTGAGCCCCGAGCAGATCGACTGGGTCATCGACGCCTACACGCGCGGTGAGGTCGCCGACGAGCAGATGTCGGCGCTGGCGATGGCGATCCTCCTGAACGGCATGAACCGCACGGAGATCGCCCGCTGGACCGCCGCGATGATCGCCTCCGGCGAGCGCATGAACTTCGACGCGCTCTCCCGCCCCACCGCCGACAAGCACTCCACCGGCGGCGTCGGCGACAAGATCACGCTGCCGCTCGCGCCGCTCGTCGCCGCGTGCGGCGCCGCCGTACCGCAGCTGTCCGGCCGCGGCCTCGGCCACACCGGCGGCACCCTCGACAAGCTGGAGTCCATCCCCGGCTGGCGCGCACTGCTCTCCAACGAGGAGATGCTGCACGTCCTGGACACCACCGGCGCGGTGATCTGCGCCGCCGGCGACGGCCTGGCTCCCGCGGACAAGAAGCTCTACGCGCTGCGCGATGTCACGGGCACCGTCGAGGCCATCCCGCTGATCGCCTCCTCGATCATGTCCAAGAAGATCGCCGAGGGCACCGGCTCCCTGGTCCTGGACGTCAAGGTCGGCACCGGCGCCTTCATGAAGACCATCGAGGACGCCCGCGAACTGGCCTCCACCATGGTCGCGCTGGGCACCGACAGCGGGGTCAGGACCGTCGCGCTGCTCACCGACATGTCCACCCCGCTCGGCCTCACCGCGGGCAACGCCCTGGAGGTCCGCGAGTCCGTCGAGGTCCTGGCGGGCGGCGGCCCCGCCGATGTCGTCGAGCTGACCCTGGCGCTGGCCCGCGAAATGCTGGAAGCGGCCGGTATCAAGGACGCGGACCCGGCAAAGGCCCTGGCCGACGGCTCCGCGATGGACGTCTGGCGCCGCATGATCGCGGCCCAGGGCGGCGACCCCGACGCCACGCTCCCGGTCGCCCGCGAGCAGCATGTGGTGACCGCACCCGCCTCCGGTGTGCTCACCCGTCTCGACGCGTACGGCGTCGGCATCGCCGCCTGGCGCCTGGGTGCGGGCCGCGCGCGCAAGGAGGACCCGGTGCAGGCCGGCGCGGGCGTGGAGCTGCACGCCAAGCCGGGCGAGCAGGTGACGGCGGGGCAGCCGCTGATGACCCTGCACACCGACACCCCTTCGAAGTTCGACTACGCGCTGGACTCGCTGAAGTCGGCGTACGACATCGCACCGGCGGGCACGGAGTTCACCGCGAACCCGATCGTGCTGGACCGTATCGCCTGACGCATTGTCAGTACGCGAACGAGTACGGGAACGAGAACGGGAACGGGACCGGCGGCGCGAGCCACCGGTCCCGTTTTCGTGCCGGAAGGCGACGATCCGATGAGATTCGCCCCGCCGGGCGGTCCACAGAGCAGGGCATATCCGCCCCTGCGAGGG
Source organism: Streptomyces sp. NBC_00885 (assembly GCF_045207475.1). Classification (NCBI taxonomy): domain Bacteria; kingdom Bacillati; phylum Actinomycetota; class Actinomycetes; order Kitasatosporales; family Streptomycetaceae; genus Streptomyces; species Streptomyces sp. NBC_00885. The sequence continues at coordinate 3,148,889 of NZ_CP108796.1, read as the reverse complement.
ACGGGAAGGTGGGTCATGGGCGCAGACCGGGTATCGCGATGAGTTCCGGCCGCAGGGACAGTCCCTTCGGTGTGGACGCCACGCAGCCCGTCGTCGTGCGTATCGCCGGGAGAGTGACACCGGCCGATGTGCCGCGCCTGTGCGAGGAGTTGGCCGCGCGGCTCATCCACAGCGATGCCACCGAGGTGATCTGTGACGTCGGCGAACTCACCCATGCCGACCTGGCCGCCGTGAACGCTCTTGCCCGGCTGCAGCTCACCGCCCGGCGACGGGGGTGCCGGATCCGGCTGCACGACGCCCGGCCCGAGCTGCGGGCGCTCCTCGATCTGGTGGGCTTCGGCGAGGCCGTCGTCTGACCGCGGGCCGAGGGCCTGTCGTTCGGATCTTGCCGGGCTCGCGTGCCCTGGCACGCACTCCCCCGTAGCCCTTCGGGCACGGGAGGTGCCCCCATGCCGCGTTGTCGTCAGTCGCCGACGCTCCGCGTCGGCTCCTTCCTCCGCCTTGCGATCGCACGCACCAGACCCCGCTCACTGACCCGGCCTTATCCGAACGACAGGCCCTAACCCGTCGCCCCGCCCGTGGGCGAGCCCTCCTTGTCCAGCAGCGGCGGCAGCTCGAAGAGCGGGAACCAGCGCTTGGTGTCCAGGAAGAAGTCCATCCCGCCGATCATGCCGTTCCTGATCTCCAGGACGATGAGCGCCCATGGCTCGTACCCCTCGCCGCTCTGGCTCGGGTGGTAGTGCGCGAAGGCCGGGGAGCCGTTGGCCACGGTCGGGACCAGCTTCGAGCCCCGGCAGACCTCACCGACGCCGAGCATCCAGCCCACGATGTCGTCATGGCCTCGCAGCCACAGGTCGTAGGGCGGCATGGACATGGTCGCGTCTTCGTGGAGCAGCGCCGTCAGCGCCTTCATGTCGTACCCCTCGAAGGCCGCGACATAGCGGTCGAGGAGCTTTCGCTGCTCCTCGTCGAGCGGGTCGGCAGCGTCCGTCGTGGCCGGCTCCGACTCGGCGAGCGTCGCCCGCGCCCGCTGCAGCGCGCTGTTGACGGAGGCGACCGAGGTGGACAGCAGCTCCGCCACCTCGCTCGCCTTCCAGGCCAGCACCTCCCGCAGGATCAGCACCGCCCGCTGCTTGGGCGGCAGATGCTGCAGCGCCGCGACGAACGCCAGCCGGATCGTCTCCCGCTCGACCGCCGTCTCGGCCGGGTCGGCGACCGAGGGCAGCACCCGCCCGTCGGGCACCGGCTCCAGCCAGGTGATCTCCGGACGGGAGGTGAGCTGTGCCTGGGCCACAGGGGTGGGTGCTGTGAGATCCATCGGGCGGGCCCGGCGGTTGCCGGCATTGAGCATGTCCAGACAGACGTTCGTCGCGATGCGGTAGAGCCAGGAGCGCAGGGACGAGCGCCCCTCGAACTTCTCGAAATTGCGCCAGGCCCGGACCATTGTGTCCTGGACGGCGTCCTCCGCCTCGAAGGCGGAGCCCAGCATGCGATAGCAGTAACCCGTCAGCTCGCGCCGGTACTGCTCAAGCCGGGAATCGAGATCCTTCGTCGTTGCCAGATCACTCATCGGGTCATCCACCCCTGTCGCCCATCGGCACCAGCCCTTCGGAACCTACAGGAGGGGACTGACAGTGGGGGTCAGGTTCCGGGCTTGCGCCCGTAGACGTAGACGTCGTCGCCGTTTCTCAGCAGGTTCCAGTATGCCTTCGCGTCCGCGGGCCGCATGTTCACACAACCGCCGGAGCCCGGCGGGTTGTACATGGACTTCGTGGTGGAGTGGAATGCCTGTCCGCCGTCGAAGAACTGCGAGTACGGCATCCGTACGTTGTAGAGCGTCGACCAGTGGTCGATGCTCCGCCAGTAGATCTTCTTGGCGCCGGTCCGCGTCTCGGTGCCGTCCTTGCCCGTACGCACCGGCACCGGGCCGTACTTCAGCTTCGCGCCGTCCTGGATCCAGGTCAGCTGGCGCGTGAGGTCCACGCACGCGATACGGCCCTTGTTGACCGGGCACTTGCCCGCCTTGTTGGGCGTCTTTCCGGCCGCCCGCTGCTGGAGGATCGTGTTCATGGTGCGCCAGGTGATCACGCCCGCGTAGCCGATGGCCGGCTTGATGCCGTGCCAGCCCTGGAAGGTCTGGATCGCCTTGCAGTCGGCCGCCGACTGCTTTCCGTCCACCGGGCGGCCCAGGAACTTCTCCACCTGCCTCTGATACGGGCCCGTGGACGTCGTGCACGAGGCCGCGTGCGCGGGCGCGCTGCCGAGTGCCATCGTCAGCGGGACCACGAGCCCGGTCAGTCCGAGCGCTATCCCCGCGCGTCTCCCGTTCGTGTTCGTCACAGCCACCAACTCCCCTTCGCCGTCTGTCGGTTTGACACGCGTCGGGGAGTTGGAGTTGTACGGATTCTCTATGGAATCTCAGTGCATGTCGGCGCCGGGGTCGGTGCCGGGACAATCGCTTGGTTCAGCGGCGGGCCGTGGCGAGGAGCAGCCGGTGTTCGGCGCGGGCCACCCGGGTCCCGTACAGCGTGATCGACACGACGCCGAGCACCGCGAGCAGACCGAGCAGGACCGTGCCCGCCCAGCCGCCGGAGTGGAAGGCGATCGCGCCGAGCGTGCCGCCCGCGCTGCTGCCCAGGTAGTACGCGGACTGGTAGAGCGCGGAGGCCTGGGCGCGGCCCGTCTTCGCGGTACGGCTCACCTCGGAGGAGGCGACCGCGTGGCCCGCGAAGAAGCCCGCGGTGATCAGGACCAGGCCCAGCAGTACGGCGGGCAGCGAGTCCGCCAGCGACAGCAGCAGGCCCGCGGCGGTGGTGGTGACCGCGAGATACAGCGCCCCGCGGCGGCCCATGCGGGCGACCAGCGTGCCCGCGGCGGCCGACGACACCGTACCGACGAGGTAGACCAGGAAGATCGAGCCGATGACGCCCTGCGGGAGAGAGAACGGCGCCTCGACCAGCCGGTAGCCGATCACCGTGTAGACCGCGCCGAAGACGGTCATGAACAGCGCGCCGATCGCGTACAGCCGCAGCAGCAGCGGGTTGGCGAGATGGCCGCGGACGCTCTTCGCGAGCGCCTTCGGACTCAGCGAACCGGGCGTGAAATGACGGGCCTTGGGGAGCAGCGCGCGGAAGACCAGCGCGCACACCACCGCCATCAGGCCGACCGCGGCGAGCGCCGCGCGCCAGCCCCAGAGCTGGGCCACCCAGCCGGTGACGATACGGCCGCTCATGCCGCCGATGCTGTTGCCCGCGACGAACAGGCCGATCGCGGCGACCAGTGCCTTGGGGCGTACCTCCTCCGCCAGATACGCCATCGCCGAGGCCGGCAGACCTGCGAGCGCCGCACCCTGCACGGCGCGCAGTGCCACCAGCCACTCAAGGCTCGGCGCGAACGGCACGAGCAGTCCGACCACGACGGCGACCGCGAGCGAGGCGGTCATCACCCAGCGCCGCCCGAAGCGCTCGGACAGTGCGCTCATCGGCAGTACGCACAGGGCCAGCGCGCCCGTCGCGGCGGAGACCGTCCAGCTGGCGGCGCTCGCGCTCACGCCGAAGGAGGCGGAGACGGCGGGCAGCAGCGCCTGGGTGGAGTAGAGGAGGGCGAACGTGGCCACTCCGGCGGCGAAGAGCGCGAAGCTCATGCGGCGGTAGCCGGGGGAGGAGGGCGTCAGGCGGTCGTCGGTGGGGGCGTCCACGGGGATGGTGGACGCCTTGGTACTGGCGGGAGACATGCTTCGAACGTAGGCCGCGATATTTCATGCGTCCAATGCACGGAATGGCGATAATCGTTCCCATGGTGCATCAACACAGCTCACAGGCGCGGCTGTCACCGAGTAGTTACGAAGAAGACATCGCGCTGCTGCTCGCTCCCCGGCTCGCGTACTTTGCCGGGGTGGCCCGGCACGAGCATGTGACGCGGGCCGCGCAGGAGATGGGGGTGCCGCAGTCGACGCTCTCGCGGGCGATCGTGCGCCTCGAACAGGACCTGGGGGTCGTGCTGTTCGCCCGCAGGGGCCGCACCGTCTCACTGACGCCGGCGGGCCGGACCTTCCTCACGTCCGTGGAGCGCGCGCTCGCGGAGGTGGAACGGGCGGCGGAGTCGGTCCAGGCGGACGCGGATCCGGCGTCCGGGAAGGTGGCCTTCGGCTTCCTCCACACGATGGGTTCCGAGACCGTGCCCGGCCTGATCCGGGCCTTCAGGGCCGACCACCCGCGCATCCGCTTCACCCTCGTCCAGAACTACGGCGAGGCGATGATCGAGCGCCTGCGGGCCGGGGAGCTCGACCTGTGCCTGACCTCACCGGTCCCGGACGCACCGGACCTGGTGGCCCGCCGCCTCGACGAGCAGCGCCTGCGGCTGGTGGTCCCGGACGACCACCGCCTGGCCGCCCGCAAGCGGATCCGCCTGGCCGAAGCGGCCGACGAAACCTTCGTCACCCTGGAGCCGGGCTACGGCCTGCGGCGCATCACCGACGACCTGTGCGCGGAGGCGGGCTTCACCCCGCGCGTCGCCTTCGAGGGCGAGGAGGCGGAAACCCTGCGCGGCCTGGTCGCGGCGGGCCTGGGCGTGGCCCTGCTCCCACCCCCGGCGGTGGCCCGCCCGGGAGTGGTCGAACTGACGGTGACGTCCCCGCGGGCGGCCCGCGAAATCGGCGTGGCCTGGCTGGACGGCCAGGTGGACACGGCACCGGTGGCGGCGTTCAAGAGGTTCCTGCTGTCCCGCCGGGGCCATCTGCTGCCGGACTGACGTCCGGGGGTTGTTCCCCACCCGCCCGCCCCTTGGAATACGGGGGTACGGGGTACCCCTTGCCCCGGAGCGCCGCAGCTTCGCGCCCGGCAGCCAGGGGCGCGTCGGCGGGGCAGCTGCGCTGCGTGGCCGCAGCTTCCCCCGGTGGGTGGCCAGGGCTTCGCCCGGCGAATTGGCCAGGGCCCCGGGGCCAGGCTGCGGGGCGGGTTCGCGCTGCACGAGCCCCCGTCCGTGCCGCGAGCCGAGTCGGGCCCGTTCCCGGGGCGGGCAGTACCCCGTGCTGGTACGGGCGCCTGAGCAAATGCGACGCCCGCCGGGGGCCGCAGCCGCGCGGCGGCGGGCGGCCAGGGCTTCGCCCGGCCGAAAGGCCCGGTGCGCGGGCGGCGCGGCAGCTCCGCGCTCGGCGCGACTAAGGACCGCCCTGCGGGGAGGGGGCGCGCGCGCTCCGCCCGCGCGGTCGGCAGGCAGGCCCAGGGGCGGCGGGGCCGCGAGGGCGTCGGCGGGGCAGCTGCGCTGCGTGGCCGCAGCTTCGCGCGGTGGGCGGCCAGGGTTTCGGCCCGGGCGAAGCCCCGAGCCCGGGCGGCGCGGACCTGGGTGCACCCCGTGCCGACGCCTGCGCGGTCGGCAGGGGCTCGGGTCAGCTGCGCAGCGAGCGGCCGAAGCCTGCCGCCAGCGGCATGCGCAGGCCCAGGGGCGGCGGGGCCGCCAGGGCGTCGGCCACCGGGCGGGCGTAGGTGCGGGTGAACAGGGCGCCCAGGACGAAGTCCGCTGCCAGCGCCAGGACTTCCTCGTGGTGCTGGCGCAGCGCATGACCGTCCGAGTGGACCTCGAAGCGGCACGTGTCGCGGTTCGACTTCTTCGCGCGTTCCGCCAGGCGGTAGGAGAGCTCCGGGTCCGTACGCGCGTCGTTCGTGCCGTGCACGATCATCACCTGGCGGCCCACCAGCTGTTTCACCGGCTCCGGCGTGGCCGCCACATCGTCCTCCGGCAGCCAGGGAGCCATCGCCAGCACCGAGTTGACCGCCGGGTGGCCCGCCGCCCGGAGGGCTGCCCGGCCGCCCATGCCGTGGCCCGCGAGGCAGACGGGGACGTCGCCGTAGCGCCGTACCACCTCGTCCACCGCCCATGTCGCGTCCGCCGCCAGGTGCGCGTCCGGGCCGTTCCAGCCGCGGCAGCGGTAGTGGACCGCGTGCACCGCCAGGCCGTCCGTGCGGCCCGCGCGGGCCAGCGTGCGGCCCAGCGGGAGCGCCGCCGCGTACGACAGCGGTGAGGGACGGCGTACTGACTCCGGTTCGCCGTCAGGGAGCAGCAGCACCACCCCGCCCACCGCCGAGTCCGTGCCGAACGCGCGTCCGCCGGCCGGCCTGCCCAGCCGCGCACTCGGCGGCGTCCGGCTCACTCGCGCTCCCCTTGCCACCGTCGCTGCCGCCGCGCCTTCCGGACGCCCCCACCAAAGGGGCAGTGCGTGGTCTGCCATGGCAGAACAGTCTCAGAAGGACAGGTGTACTCCACCCGTACGCACGGTCACTGTTACGTATCGACGCGGCGCTCTCTACGCGCGTAGGGGCTAGAGTGCGCAGATGACGAGCCAGACCCTCAACACGCCCAACGCGGACCAGATCCGCCGCGCTCCGAAGGTGCTCCTCCACGATCACCTCGACGGCGGGCTTCGTCCGGGCACGATCATCGAACTCGCCCGCGAGACGGGCTATGAAGCGCTTCCCGAGACCGAGCCCGACAAGCTCGGCATCTGGTTCCACGAGGCCGCCGACTCCGGCTCCCTGGAGCGCTATCTGGAGACGTTCGCGCACACCTGCGCCGTCATGCAGACCCGTGACGCCCTGTTCCGCGTCGCCGCCGAATGCGCGGAGGATCTCGCCGAGGACGGCGTCGTCTATGCCGAGGTGCGCTACGCCCCCGAGCAGCACCTGGAAGCCGGGCTCTCCCTCGAAGAGGTCGTCGAGGCTGTGAACGAGGGCTTCCGCGAGGGCGAGCGGCGGGCCCGCGCGAGCGGTCACCGTATCCGCGTCGGCGCCCTGCTGACCGCGATGCGGCACGCCGCCCGCGCCCTGGAGATCGCCGAACTCGCCAACAGCTACCGTGACATGGGCGTCGTCGGCTTCGACATCGCGGGCGCCGAGGCGGGCTTCCCGCCCACCCGTCACCTTGACGCCTTCGAGTATCTGAAGCGGGAGAACAACCACTTCACGATCCACGCCGGCGAGGCCTTCGGACTGCCGTCCATCTGGCAGGCGCTCCAGTGGTGCGGCGCCGACCGGCTCGGGCACGGTGTGCGGATCATCGACGACATCGAGGTGTCCGAGGACGGCGCCGTGAAGCTGGGACGGCTCGCCGCATACGTACGGGACAAGCGCATCCCGCTGGAGCTCTGCCCGACCTCCAATCTGCAGACCGGCGCGGCCACTTCATATGCCGAGCACCCCATCGGACTGCTGCGCAAACTCCACTTCAGGGCAACCGTCAATACCGACAACCGGCTGATGAGCGGCACCAGCATGAGCCGGGAATTCGAGCTGCTGACCGACACTTTCGGATACTCGCTCGACGACATGCAGTGGTTCACCGTCAATGCGATGAAGTCGGCGTTCATTCCTTTCGATGAACGACTGGCGATGATCAACGACGTCATCAAGCCGGGTTACGCCGAGTTGAAATCCGAATGGCTGTTCCGGCAAACCGCCACGACCAGCGACTCTTCCCCCGTCGAGGACTGAGCGCGAGTACTCCGAAGCGGCCGGGACCGTCAACACCCGGCCGCTTCGTGGTGTTTGCGGGCGCAGAGTACGGCTGGCTAGCTTGCAGAGCCGCTCGATATCCCCGTCCCAAGGACTCATCCCTGATGAAGCAGTCTGCTGCCAAGACTCTCGGTGTCGCCGCTCTCGGCGCCGCCTTCGCCGCTGCCGCCGCGGGCACCGCGACCGCCGCGCCCGCGCTCCCCGACTCCGCCCTCCCGCTGGACACCGTCACCAGCGTCGCGCCCGTCCAGGAGGCTCTGACGCAGCTTCCGGCCGGTGCTCCGGAGTCGCTGGCGGGCGGCGCCAGCACGCTGCCGGGCACCGTCCAGGGGGCGGCCACCAAGGTGCTGCCCAACGGAGGCGCGGCCGACCCGGTCGGCGGCCTGCTCGGTGGCCTGCCGGTCGGCACGGCCACCAGCGGTCTGCCCACGGGCGCTCTGCCCACCAGCGGTCTGCCCACCGGCGCCCTTCCGGGTCTGGGCGGCTGACGCACTGCGCAGACTCCGTACGGCTCCGTACACGGAAGTGGGGCGCACATCCGAACCGGGTGTGCGCCCCACTTCCGTGTGCCAGGATCGCCGCCATGCGCGTGAAGACCGCAGGACTGACCGCACTTGTCACCGTCCCCGCGCTCCTGCTGGCCACGGCCTGTACGAGTGACGACGGCAAGCAGACCGCCAAGGACACGAGCAGCCCTGCCGGTACGCAGAAGGGCCGCAGCCCCGACACCGCCAAGGGCGGTGCCGACGCATCCGAGCCGCTCAGCGGGCCCCAGTTGGAGCGGGCCGCGCTGGCCACCGGCGACCTGGCCGGCTTCCAGGTGTCCCCGGGGAAGAGCGCGCTCGTGCCCTCCGGACAGCCCGCTGCCGACAGGCACCAGTGCCAGCCGCTCGCCGACGCGATGGGCGACAGGCCGAGCCCGCAGGCGCGGGACACCGTCAACCGTGGGCTCGGCTCCCTGGAGAGCCTCGGCCTCGCGGTGTCCGCCTCGCTCAGTTCGTACAGCGAGGCGGCGGCAGGAAAGCTGATGCAGTCGCTCACGTCGGCGGTCGCCGGCTGCGGCGAGGGTTTCAGCGCGACCGTCGACGGCCGCAGCGGCGACTACCGCGAGGTGAAGACCGCGGCCTTCACCGTCGGCGGCGCCGACGAGACCGTCAGCTGGACCACTGTGGGGTCGGGCGACGGCTCCCAGGTCCCGATCCATCTGGTCGTGGTGCGCAAGGGCGCGACCGTGGCGCGTTTCATGGCGCTCGACCTGGCGCGGCGTACCGTGCCGCGGGTCCCTCAGGAGGTTGCCGACAAGCAGCTGGCGAAGGTCGCCCAGGTGCTCGCCGGCTGAGACGGCCGGGCCCGGTCCGGCCGGTCCGTCCGGATGCGTACTACCAGGCCGTACTGGCGGTCTTCTCCGAGGGCAGCAGCGCCCAGAGCGCCAGGTAGATCAGAAACTGCGGTCCGGGCAGCAGACACGAGACAACAAAGATCACACGCATCGTCGTCGCAGAGGTGCCGAAGCGCCGTGCCAGCGCTGCGCACACTCCGCCGATCATGCGTCCGTCTCGGGGGCGGACAAGTGCGGCCATGGTGGGCTCCTTCGAGAACCTTCCGGGGGAGCATCTCTGTCGTGCTCCCGATGCATCCATGGTGGCTCCGCGAGGGGGGTCAAAGCGTCGCTCTACGGTGCGATCCCGACCCTGGGAATCGTCGGGGTCGCCCCCTGAGACGCGTCATCCCGCAGCATGGCCCCGCGCTGCCGCCGGGAGGAGCCCGCCGCGGACGTCCGCCCGTGCCTGCGGCGCAGCCGGGCCCGGCCGGCGGGCACGACGGCCAGATGGGCCAGGGCCACCCCGGCCGTGTTCAGCAGCAGCGAGTCCACGTCGAGTACCCGGCCGGGGACCCCGGTCTGCAGCAGCTCGATGCCGAGCGACAGCAGGGCCCCGGCCGCGACCGTACGGGTCAGCGAGGCCAGCGGAGAGACGGTGAGCTTGCCGCCCGCCATGGGCAGCAGTACGCCGAGGGGCGCGAGCAGCAGCAGACCTTCGCCGATCCGGCGCGCGGCCTCCACCGGGCCCAGCGCGAGATCCGCCTTTATACCGGCGAGCGGCTCGAGATTCGCGGCCGTCACCCACACCACGTCGAGGGGGCGCAGCATCAGCCAGGAAACGAGCAGCAGATGCGCGAGGAGGAGGATGACCCCCGCCGCGCGGAAGTGGATGGCGGCACTGCCTGCCGAACCTTGACGCTGCACGCCCCCCAAGACGCACGCTTCCCGCGAATCGGTTCCGCCCGCCTCGAAGAGGAAGCTCCGCCGGAGGCTCGGGAGGACGCCCGGGAGTGGGCCGGGGGACGCACGGCCGGACGCGCTACGACGCCGAGGGCAGCGCGCCGAGCGTCGGCACGGCCTCCTCCGGCCGCTCCTTGGTTCCGGCCGAGCACTGGTACCCGCGGGGCGCGTATTCCCCGGGCCCGCCCAGCAGCACCGAACCGTCCGTCGCCGCCGCCCGGCTCTCCGCGAAGGTGCACACGATCTGGGCGAGCGCCGCCGTCGGCAGATCCTCCGGCTGGCGGCTCAGCCGCAGCGTCCCCGCCGGATCTCCCTTGCGCGCGCCGCTCAGGGTGAGGGGCCCTCGTACGTACGTGGCGAAGCCCGCCTCGTGCTCCGGCGCCGAAGGCTCCTTCTCGAGCTGGTCGAGGAGCGCCTGGGCGACCCGAAGACGGCTGTCGCCCGCCTTCGCGTCCGACATCGGAGCCGTACGGTCCACGGACGCCAGCTGGGAGGCGCAGACCAGATAGACGCGGACCGGGACGCCCTGCGGCTGTGCCTGGGGCGTGAGGTTCTCCCCGGTCACCTCGCAGGGCACCCGCGAGGGCGCGGGACCGGCGTCGACGGGCACCTGGGTGGGCCGGATCCCGCAGCCGCCGAGGACGGCCACGCCCATGAGTACGGCGACTGCCGCTGCCGTGCGCCGGGTACGGCCCTTCACGGGTGTCACTGCGCGCCTTCCTCTCCCCGGTCGTCCGCGGGGTCCTGGTCCGCGTCCGTGTCGCCGTGTCCGTCGCCGTCGTTCAGCGACGAGGCGTCGCGCGGCAGCCGCAGCACGAACACCGCGCCGTCGCCGTCCGCCGAATTGGCCGCGGTGATGTCGCCGCCGTGGATATGGGCGTTCTCCATCGCGATCGACAGCCCGAGTCCACTGCCCTCGGAGCGCGGCCGCGAGGCGCTCGCCTTGTAGAAGCGGTCGAAGACATGCGGCAGTACGTCCTCGGGAATGCCCGGCCCGTGGTCCCGTACCTCGATCAGCAGCTCGTGGTCGACCGGCCGCACCGACACCCGTACCGGCGAACCGCCGTGCTTGAGTGCGTTGCCGATCAGATTCGCCAGGATCACATCGAGCCTGCGCGGATCGAGCAGCGCCATGATCCCGCGCTCGGCGTCCAGGTCCACCGCGTCCAGCCAGGCCCGCGCGTCGATGCAGGCGGTCACCTGGTCGGCGACGTCGACCGTGTCCAGGACGAGCCTGGCCGTGCCCGCGTCGAAGCGGGTGACCTCCATCAGGTTCTCGACGAGATCACCGAGCCGCCTGGTCTCGCTGACCACCAGGTTCACGGCGGGCGCGATCATCGGGTCGAGGCTGTCGGCCTCGTCCTCCAGCACCTCGGTGACGGCGGTGAGCGCGGTCAGCGGGGTGCGCAGCTCGTGCGACATGTCGGCGACGAAGCGGCGGCTGGACTCCTCCCGCGCGCTCATGTCCGCGACCTTCTTCTCCAGCGACTCGGCTGTCTTGTTGAACGTCCTTGCCAGCTCGGCGAGTTCGTCCGTGCCCGAGACCCGCAGCCGGGTGTCGAGCTTGCCCTCGCCGAGCCTGCGGGCCGCCTCGCCCAGCCGGTGCACCGGCTTGAGGACGGTGGTCGCGGCGGCCTGCGCCAGCAGCGCCGAGCCGACCAGGGCCAGCGCGGTGGCGATCCCCAGAGACCAGGCCAGGGAGTTGAGGTCCTGGCGCTCCTGATCCAGCGACTTGAACACGTAGCCGGTCGGGCCGCCGCCGATGATCCGCGTGCCGCCGACCAGATAGGGCTTGCCGCGGCGCTGGGTGCGCTGCCAGTAGAGGTGGTACGGGACGGAGTTGCCCGCGCCGACGCCCTGGCGCTCGTTGACGGCCTCCTGCAGCTTGGCCGGGACGTCGTCGAGCGTGAAGTTGTCCGCGTTGGAGGCGCCGACGATCGGCTTGCCCTTGTCGCGCTCGCCGATGAGCAGCACGCTGTAGCCGGCGTTGCCTCCGGCCATCTGCTCGGCGGTCTTCTGCAGTTCGCTCTGGGTGGGCCGCAGCGGCAGCGCGGCGGCCCGGTTCTGCATCCCCTGGCGGAAGTCGCCGAGCGCCGAGTCCTGGGTACGGGTCAGCACGGCTTCCCGGTTGAGCCAGTACGCGATGCCCGAGGCGGACACGGCGGCGGTCAGCGCGACCAGGGCGAAGACGACGACGAGACGGAGCCGCAGGCTCGTCCAGCGAAGTCCGGCGAGTATCGCGCGCTTTGCGGCACCGCTCACCGAGTGCTTCCGTTCACGGGGGTCATGGCGTGCGCATCTCTCACTGGGGAACGTCCAGCCGGTAACCCACACCGCGCACCGTACGGATCAGGGTCGGCGAGGACGGTACGTCCTCCACCTTCGCCCGCAGCCGCTGCACACACGCGTCCACCAGTCGTGAGTCGCCGAGGTAGTCGTGCTCCCACACCAGCCGCAGCAATTGCTGCCGCGACAGCGCCTGCCCGGGCCTGCGGCTCAGTTCGAGGAGCAGCCGCAGCTCGGTCGGGGTGAGCTGCAGATCCTCGCCGTTCTTGGTGACCGTCATCGCGGAGCGGTCGATCACCAGCGAGCCGAAGGTCGCCGAATCCGTGGACTCCCGCTCACCGCGCCGCAGTACGGCACGGATCCGGGCGTCCAGCACACGGCCCTGCACGGGCTTGACGACATAGTCGTCCGCGCCCGACTCAAGACCCACGACCACATCGATGTCGTCGCTGCGTGCGGTCAGCAGAATGATCGGCAGCTGGTCGGTGCGCCTGATGCGCCGGCACACCTCGAAACCGTCGATCCCGGGGAGCATCACATCCAGCACGACCAGGTCCGGCCGCTGCTCGCGCAGCAGTTTCAGGCCGTCCTCGCCCGTCGCCGCGGTGGCCACTCGGTGGCCCTGGCGTGACAGCGAGAGTTCGAGGGCCGTGCGGATGGCGTCGTCGTCCTCGATCAGCAACAGGAAAGGCACGGAGGTCATTCTGTCCCATGGGGGAGCCGGAGTTCGACTGCTGGAGCGCTCTCACACGACTCCTCCCCTTGTGAGAGGCGTTTCGAGCGCTTTGTTCCGCGGTTCGCGAGGGGGTCCCGACCGGACCCGGACCGCTGATCAACGAGGCTCCGCCGGGCCCTGTGACAGGCCTGTGACAGTCGACGGACAGCGCCATGAAACTGCCCGGGCAATCTTTTCTGCACACGGACGGAAACAGACTCCACTCGACGGGGGGCGCGAGATGAACGCACTGCACAGCACCAACTCAAGCGCAGTTGTCACGCGTCTCCACGACGTCGTGAGGAGCACCGAGAAGTCCGGCGCGGTGAACGGACGGGGGTGCGTTCGCAGCGCCGGGCGTCAGCACAAGCCGTCGTACATGACGGTCGTTGACGCGAACATGGGGGCAAGCGGTGCGGCGTACGGAGAGGCCGCGGGGGAGCGGGCGAGCCTGTCGGAGGCGGAGTTCACCGCCTACGTGCAGGAACGCCGCGCCTCTCTGTACGCGACCGCGTACCACCTGACCGGGGACCGGTTCGAGGCGGAGGATCTGCTGCAGAGCGCCCTCTTCTCGACGTACCGGGCCTGGGACAGGATCAGCGACAAGGCGGCGGTCGGGGGATATCTGCGCCGCACGATGACCAACCTGCACATCAGCGCGTGGCGCCGGCGCAAGCTCAACGAGTACCCGACGGAGGAGCTGCCGGAGACGGCGAGCGACACCGACGCGATGCGGGGTACGGAACTGCGCGCGGTGCTCTGGCAGGCGCTGGCCAGGCTGCCCGAACTCCAGCGGACGATGCTGGTCCTTCGCTACTACGAGGGCCGCACCGACCCGGAGATCGCGGAAATCCTGGACATCAGTGTCGGCACGGTGAAGTCGAGCATCTGGCGGTCGCTCCGCCGGCTGCGCGAGGACGAGGTCCTCAGCTTCGGCCGTGACGAGGAAGAGTCCTTCGGCGAGCTGGTGGCCTGAGGGCAACGGGGGGAACGGGGCCGCCGTTTCGGGGGAGACGGCGGGAACGGGGGACCACGGGGGTCACGGGGGATACAGAGCGGGACCGGACAGGCCGGGGGGTCTTGTCCGGCCCCGCTGCGTTTTGCGCCTGAACCGGCGCCGCGGGTTCGGGGAGCGCTCTGAGCTCCGCCCAGTTCCGGGGCCCGGGTTTCCGTACGTCCCCGCGATCGCACGGCGCGGGACTTGTGTACCGGCGCCGGGCGCGGGGTGCAGCTGCGGCCGACCGCAGGCATGGCCCTGCGCTTTGCGCAGCGGCTCCGCACACGCGCAGCGCGAAGCTGCCGCGAACCGCAGGGGTGTGGGGGTACCGCGTACCCCATATTCACGGGCGGGTGGGTGGGGAGAACCCCGTCACGCCATCGTGCGCGCCGCAGGCGCCCTGCGGCGGCCCGCCGCCGCGGCCGCGAGGCGGCCGAGGGCCTCGGCCTTGCCGCAGGGGTACGCGCCCAGTTCCGTCTGGCGGGCCACGATGCCCCGTTCCGCGCGCATCAGGCGCCAGCCGCGGCGCAGCAGGAAGCCCACCGACTTGCGGCCCTCGCGCAGATCCCGTGCCAGCCGTCGGCGGAACGTCGTCGACGGGCGGCCGCGCAGGCACAGCGCGTCCGCCAGTACGCCCAGTTCCTGGCAGCGCGCGACGATGTCCGCCGCGAAGATCCCCTCGGCCACGAACAACGGCGTGCGGTCGATCGCGAACGCCTCCACATCGACGCGCGAGCTCGTGGCGATGTCGTACACGGGCACTGTCGTACGTCCCGTACGGCACAGCTCCGCGACCGCCGCCACCGCCGCGTCCTCGTCCCACGACGCCGGGGAGTCCCAGTCGATGTCCGAACTGCCCGCGACCAGCGGGAGCGTCGGGTCGTCGCCCTCCTTGTAGAAGTCGTCCAGGCGCAGGACCGGCAGGCCGGTACGGGCGGCGAGGGAGGACTTTCCGGAACCGGAGGGACCCGAGAGCAGCACGACACGAGTGGGCATGGGGGAAGAGGTCACGGGACACCAGTGTGAGGCATTGACCCGTGAAGGGGACCCCTCGGGTCGGGCGTTGGTATTGAGCATCACACCTCAACTACGCTGCGTGCTCGTCCGATTACCCACTCAGTCAGGAATCCCATGGCACGTCACACAGCTCCCCAGTCCCGGCGGCTCACCCTGCTGCGCGCGGGTCTGACCGTCGCGGCGGTGGCCGCGGCCCTCGGCGCGGGTGAGGCCGCAGCGCATGCCGCGCCGACGGCACCCGTGGGCCTCGACATGCTCGACGCGGGCCAGGCCCAGGGTCCGGCCGGCGTGGTCACCAACTCGGTGGCCGGTGTCGGGCAGCTCAAGAGCCTCCCGCTCAACCCGCTGGCCAGGACCGGTGTCGACCCGTTGAACAACGGCGTCACCACCCAGGTCGCCGACTTCAAGCCGGTCGGCACGACGACGGCGACGGGCCACTTGACCGAGGGCCAGGCACTCGAAGACCTGCCGGTGGTGGGCGGCGCCTCCGCGATGCTGCCCTTTTGAGCAGGGCTTGAGCCGGGCCTGAGCGGCCTTGGCCGGGCATGAAGGAGCCCCCTGCCGTCGGACGGGACGGCAGGGGGCTCGGCCATGGGGCCGGACCGGTCAGTACGCCGAGCCGGACGCGCCGAGGGAGCCCGTCGGGTGCCAGACCGTCTTCGTCTCCAGGAAGGCGGTCAGGCGGTGCGTGCCGGGGTCGGCCGAGAAATCCACAGGCTGTGGACGAAGGACGCGCTTGAGGTTGTCCGCCGCCGCGATCTCCAGCTCCTTCGCCAGTACGTCATCGGCGCCGGTGAGGTCGATGGCGTTGACGTCCTGGTGCGAGGCCAGCGGAGTCGCGATCTCCGCGGTCCGGCCCGAGAGGACGTTGACCACGCCTCCGGGAAGGTCGGAGGTGGCCAGCACCTCGCCGAGCGAGAGCGCCGGGAGCGGGGACTTCTCCGAAGCGATCACGATCGCGGTGTTGCCGGTCGCGATCACCGGGGCGAGCACCGAGACCAGCCCCAGGAACGACGACTCCTGCGGCGCGAGGATTGTCACGACACCGGTCGGCTCGGGGGTGGAGAGGTTGAAGTACGGGCCCGCGACGGGGTTCGCCCCGCCCACGATCTGGCCGATCTTGTCGGTCCAGCCCGCGTACCAGACCCAGCGGTCGATCGCCGCGTCCACGACGGCCGCGGCCTTCGACTTGGACAGGCCCTCCGCGTCCGCCACTTCGCGTACGAACTGGTCCCTGCGGCCCTCCAGCATCTCGGCGATGCGGTAGAGGATCTGGCCGCGGTTGTACGCGGTCGCGCCCGACCAGCTGCCGAAGGCCTTGCGGGCCGCGACGACGGCGTCACGCGCGTCCTTGCGGGAGGAGAGCGGGGCGTTGGCCAGCCACTTGCCCTTCGAGTCAGTCACCTCGTACACCCGGCCGCTCTCGGAGCGGGGGAACTTGCCCCCGACGTACAGCTTGTAGGTCTTGAAGACGCCAAGACGAGTCGCTTCAGACATCGAGGTAGGCCTCCAGACCGTGACGGCCGCCCTCGCGGCCGAAGCCCGACTCCTTGTAGCCGCCGAAGGGCGAGGTCGGGTCGAACTTGTTGAACGTGTTGGCCCACACGACGCCGGCCCGGAGCTTGTTCGCGACCGCGAGGATGCGGGAGCCCTTCTCCGTCCAGATGCCCGCCGACAGGCCGTACTGGCTGTTGTTGGCCTTGGCGACCGCCTCGTCGGGCGTACGGAACGTCAGCACGGACAGGACCGGGCCGAAGATCTCGTCGCGCGCGATCCGGTGCGCCTGCGTGACATTCGTGAACAGGGTCGGCGCGAACCAGTAGCCGGAGCTCGGCAGCTCGCACGGGGCGGACCAGCGCTCGGCGCCCTCCGCCTCGCCCGTCTCGGTCAGGGCCTTGATACGGGCCAGCTGCTCCGCGGAGTTGATCGCACCGATGTCGGTGTTCTTGTCCAGCGGGTCGCCCAGGCGCAGCGTCGAGAGCCGGCGCTTGAGGGAGTCGAGCACCTCGTCCTCGACCGACTCCTGGACCAGCAGGCGGGAGCCCGCGCAGCAGACCTGGCCCTGGTTGAAGAAGATGCCGGAGACGATGCCCTCGACGGCCTGGTCGATGGGGGCGTCGTCGAAGACGATGTTCGCGCCCTTGCCGCCCAGTTCCAGGGTGACCTTCTTGTCCGTACCGGCGATGGAACGCGCGATCGCCTTGCCGACGGCGGTCGAACCGGTGAAGGCGACCTTGTTGACGTCGGGGTGCTCGACGAGTGCGGCGCCGGTCTCGCCGTATCCCGGAAGGATGTTGACGACGCCCTTGGGCAGGCCCGCCTGGCGGCAGATGTCCGCGAAGAAGAGGGCGGAGAGGGGGGTCGTCTCGGCGGGCTTCAGCACCACGGTGTTGCCGGTGGCGAGCGCCGGGGCGATCTTCCAGGCGAGCATCAGCAGCGGGAAGTTCCAGGGGATGACCTGGCCCGCGACGCCGAGGGGCCTCGGGTTCGCGCCGTAGCCGGCGTGGTCGAGCTTGTCGGCCCAGCCCGCGTAGTAGAAGAAGTGCGCCGCGACGAGGGGAAGGTCCGCGTCGCGGGTCTCCTTGATCGGCTTGCCGTTGTCGAGGGTCTCCAGGACGGCGAGCTCGCGCGAGCGCTCCTGGATGATCCGCGCGATACGGAAGAGGTACTTGGCACGCTCCTGGCCGGGCAGCGCCGACCACTTCTCGAAGGCCTTGCGGGCCGCCTTCACGGCACGCTCCACGTCCTCGGTGCCGGCCTGGGCGACCTCGGCGAGGACCTCCTCGGTGGAGGGGGAGACGGTCTTGAAGACCTTGCCGTCGGCGGAGTCGGTGAACTCGCCGTCGATGAACAGGCCGTACGACGGTGCGATGTCGACGATCGACCGCGATTCCGGTGCGGGCGCGTATTCGAAAACAGATGCTGGTGCAGATGCCATGGTGATCAGTCCACCGTCACGTAGTCGGGGCCGGAGTAACGGCCGGTGGCGAGCTTCTGACGCTGCAGGAGCAGGTCGTTGAGCAGGCTCGACGCGCCGAAGCGGAACCAGTGGTTATGCAGCCAGTCTGCACCCACGGTCTCGTTGACCAGGACCAGGAACTTGATCGCGTCCTTGCTGGTGCGGATGCCGCCCGCGGGCTTCACGCCGACCTGGATGCCGGTCTGCGCGCGGTAGTCGCGCACCGCCTCCAGCATGAGCAGGGTGTTGGCGGGGGTGGCGTTGACCGCGACCTTGCCGGTCGAGGTCTTGATGAAGTCCGCGCCGGCGATCATGCCGAGCCAGGAGGCGCGGCGGATGTTGTCGTACGTGGAGAGCTCGCCGGTCTCGAAGATGACCTTCAGCCGGGCCGGGCCCGCGGCCTCCTTCACGGCGCGGATCTCGTCGAAGACCTTGAGATAGCGGCCCGAGAGGAAGGCGCCGCGGTCGATCACCATGTCGATCTCGTCGGCCCCGGCGGCGACGGCGTCGCGGGTGTCCGCGAGCTTCACGTCGATCGCGGCGCGGCCGGCCGGGAAGGCGGTGGCGACGGAGGCGACCTTGACGCCGGAGCCCTTGACGGCCTCGACGGCGATCGCGGCCATGTCGGGGTAGACACAGACCGCGGCGGTCGAGGGAGTGGTGCGGTCGGTCGGGTCGGGGTGGACGGCCTTGGCGGCGAGCGCCCGGACCTTGCCCGGGGTGTCCGCGCCTTCGAGCGTCGTCAGGTCGATCATCGAGATGGCCAGATCGATGGCGTACGCCTTGGCCGTGGTCTTGATCGAACGCGTACCGAGCCCTGCGGCGCGGGCCTCCAGGCCGACGGCGTCGACGCCGGGCAGGCCGTGGAGGAAGCGCCGCAGTGTGCTGTCGGACGCGGTCACGTCAGCGAATGCGGTGGGGATGGTGGGCATGGTCACCAGATGAGCATATCTACGCGCGTAGCGGCCTGTACAGGGGGTGGGGCCGAGGGCTTGTCCCCCAGGTCCTGTCCGGCCGATCTTGCCGGGCTCGCGTGCCCTGGTGCGCACATCTGCCGCGTTGTCGTCAGTCGCCGACGCTCCGCGTCGGCTCCATCCTCCGCCTTGCATCTGCACGCACCAGACCCCGCTCACTGATCCGGCCTGATCGACCGGACAGGACCTAGCGCGGGGTGGACCCGGTCGGCCGGGCGGGGACGTACGGCAGAATCGGAGCCATGACGAGTCCCCAGCAGCCCAGCGAGCCCACGTACGCCGACCGGGTCTTCCGGTCGCCCGCCGGGATGGCCGGGGGAGTGCTGCTGCTCGCGCTCATCGCCTGGCTCGCCGGAGACGCCGTCGTACGGGGCGAGGGGCGCACGCCGTGGGCGGCCCTCGCCGGGGCGCTGTTCGCCGTCCCTCTGGTGGTCGCCTTCACGCTGCGGCCCGCGGTCTTCGCGAACGACGACCGGATGCGGGTCAGGAACCCCTTCCGGACGATCACGATTCCCTGGGCGGCCGTCGCGGACGTGCGGGCCGGGTACTCCAGCGAGGTCGTCACCCACGAGGGTGCGAAGTACCAGCTCTGGGCCATCCCCGTCTCGTTGCGGGCGCGCAAGAGGGCAGCACGGCGCCCGCTCTCGCCCGCGAACGGCGCCACGCGCGGCCGGATGCCGACAGGCGCCGATTCCACCCATTCCTCGCCTCTGTTGCCCGCTGCGGACCGGGCGATGGCGGATCTGCGGGAGCTGATGGAGCGCAATGCGGGCAAGCCGGGCGCGCAGGGTGAGCCGCAGGCCCGCTGGGCGTACGAGATCGCGGCGCCCGCGGTGGCGGGTGCGGTGCTGCTGGTCATCCTGCTGGCGACGGGCTGACGCGCCGGCCGAGCCGGTCCGGGGCGCGGGCTGCTGGGCCCCCGCCCCGTCCCTTTCCGACACCCTGACGGGACCGGGGCGCTGACGCCCCTGTGCGTCCGGCGGCTTCGCGCCGCGGGGCGGGGTCCTGGGTCAGATGCCCGCGGCCTCCGCCAGATCCCGCTTGATCCCGTCCAGGATCTCGGCGGCCCGCTCGCGCGCGTTCCCGAGCTCGCTCGCGTCCCCGACCGGGACCACGACCTCCAGATAGCACTTGAGCTTGGGCTCGGTGCCGCTCGGGCGGACGATGACCCGCGCCTTGAACTCGCCGTCGAGGTAGTAGCGCAGGCCGTCCGTCGGCGGCAGCTTGTCCGTGCCCCGGTTCAGGTCCTCGGCCGAGACGATCCGCAGCCCGGCGAGCACGGTCGGCGGCTGCTCGCGCAGCCGGCGCATGGCGTTCGCGATGATGCTCAGATCCTCGACCCGCACGGACAGCTGGTCGGTGCCGTGCAGCCCGTGCGCGACGGCGAGGTCGTCGAGCAGATCGGTGAGCGTGCGGCCCTGCTCCTTCAGCTCGGAGGCCAGCTCGGCGACGAGCAGCGCGGCGGTGATGCCGTCCTTGTCGCGTACGCCCTCGGGGTCGACGCAATAGCCGAGCGCCTCCTCGTAGCCGTAACGCAGGCCCTCGACACGGGCGATCCACTTGAAGCCGGTCAGCGTCTCCTCATACGGCAGCCCCGCCGCGTCGGCGATCCGGCCCAGCAGGGAGGAGGACACGATCGACTCGGCGAACGTGCCCCGTGCGCCCTTGTGGACCAGGTGCTCGGCCAGCAGCGCGCCGACCTCGTCGCCGCGGAGCATCTTCCAGTCCCCGCCGTCCGGGACGGCGACGGCGCACCGGTCCGCGTCGGGGTCGTTGGCGATGACGATGTCGGGCCGGACCCGGCGGGCGGTCGCGAAGGCGAGATCCATCGCCCCCGGCTCCTCCGGGTTGGGGAACGAGACCGTCGGGAACGCCGGGTCGGGCTCGGCCTGCTCCTGTACGAGGACGGGCTCGGCGAATCCGGCACGGGCGAAGGCGGCGGTCAGCACGTCCTTGCCGACGCCGTGCATGGCCGTGTAGACGACGCGGGCCGTGCGGGGGGAGCCGGGGGTCAGAACCGCGTCCGTACGCGCCAGATAGGCGTCCAGGACCTCGTCGCCGAGGGTTTCCCAGCCGCTCTCGGCGCGCGGTACGTCGTCCAGACTCGCCACTGCGGCGATCTCCGCGGCGATCTCGGCGTCGGCGGGCGGCACGATCTGCGAGCCGTCGCCGAGGTAGACCTTGTAGCCGTTGTCGCGCGGCGGGTTGTGGCTTGCGGTGACCTCGACCCCGGCCACCGCGCCGAGATTCCTTATGGCGAACGCGAGCACGGGGGTCGGCAGCGGGCGCGGCAGCACGGCGGCGCGGAGCCCGGCGCCGACCATCACCGCGGCGGTGTCGCGCGCGAAGTCGACGGACTTGTACCGGGCGTCGTAGCCGATGACGACGAGGCCGTCGCCCTGGCCCTTCGCCCTGAGATGCGCGGCGAGCCCGGCGGCCGCCCGGATCACCACGGCCCGGTTCATCCGCATGGGCCCGGCCCCGAGCTCGCCGCGCAGCCCGGCCGTCCCGAACTCCAGCGTGCCGCCGAACCGCGCGGCGAGCTCGGCGACATCCTTCGCCTCGATGAGCTTGGCGAGCTCGTCCCGGGTCTCACTGTCCGGGTCCTCCGCCAGCCACGCGCTGGCCCGCGCGATGAGGTCCTGCTGCACGGTTGGTCCGCCTCTCGTGTGGTTTGGTCGCCCGGCCATTCTGGACGGACGTCCGCGTGTGCGGGGCGAGGTGGGGCGGGTGCCTGGCTTGTTCCCCGCCCCGCCCCTTCGGCTGTGTCGTTGTGCGGCTCGGCCGCGTGGGGGCTGTGCCCCGGACCCGGCCCCGCGCTCCGGCGGCTCCGCCGCGGAGTTTTGGGCGTTTCGGGGTGCCGTGGCGCGGCGGGGTCTTGTTCCCCCACCCCGCCCTCCCCCTACGGCCTGGCGGCCGTGGGAGGTACCCCCATCCCGAACCGGGCTGCGCCCCGGGCCCCTGGGAGGAGGGGGTCTCGTGAGGGCTGCGCCCCCACACCCCCGATGCTCCGGCGGCTCCGCCGCGGAGCCTCCGGCGTTCCCGCTTGCCCCGGCGGGGCGAACCGCTCCAGACCCGGCCCCCGACGGGGATCGGCGCCGGCTTTGCGTGTCCAGCATTCGTGGTGGACCTGGGCCAGGGGCGTTGGTGGTTGCTGCCCGGTGGGTGGCTTCGCGGGCGAACCGCCGCGCACCGCAGCCCGTCCGGTGGGGAGGGGCGGTGCAGGGTCGTCCCCACATTTCCAGCGTCCGTGGTGAGCGTGGCCAGGGGGCGTTGGTGGTTGCTCTCCGGTGGGTGGTTTCGCGGGCGAACCCCGATTGGCGGCCAACACGCGACCCGGAAACCGCGCCGTGCGGCGCGCCCGCACCGCGGACGCCAAGACCCGCACCGCGCGGCACCGGCACACCCCCGACCGCGCACCCCGGTGGACCCGGACCGTCAGATGCGGTCCAGCACCCGCGTCAGCAGCTCGCCCATCCGCGCCGCCGAATCCCGGCCCGCCTGCAGCACTTCCTCGTGGTTCAGCGGCTCGCCCGTAAGCCCCGCCGCCAGGTTCGTGACCAGGGAGATGCCCAGCACCTCCGCGCCCGCCTCCCGCGCCGCGATCGCCTCGAGGACCGTGGACATGCCGACCAGGTCGCCGCCCATGACGCGGACCATGTTGATCTCGGCCGGCGTCTCGTAGTGCGGGCCGGGGAACTGGACGTACACGCCCTCCTCCAGCGACGCGTCGACCTCCTTGCACAGCGCCCGCAGGCGCGGCGAGTACAGGTCCGTCAGGTCCACGAAGTTCGCGCCGATGATCGGCGACGCCGCCGTCAGGTTGATGTGGTCGCTGATCAGCACCGGCTGCCCGGGGCGCATGCCCTCGCGCAGACCGCCGCAGCCGTTCGTCAGCACGACGGTCTTGCAGCCCGCGGCCACCGCGGTGCGCACCCCGTGCGAGACCGCGGCCACGCCACGGCCCTCGTAGAAGTGCGTACGGCCGAGGAAGACCAGCACCCGCTTCACGCCGATGCGGTACGAGCGGATGGTGCCGCCGTGGCCCTCGACCGCGGGCGGCGGGAAGCCGGGCAGGTCGGTGACCGGGAACTCGGCCTCGGGCGTACCGAGCGCGTCGACGGCCGGTGCCCAGCCGGAGCCCATCACCAGGGCTACGTCATGCGTCTCGGCGCCGGTCAGCTCGCGCAGGCGCGCGGCGGCGGCGTCGGCTGCGGCGTGGGGGTCGGCGCTAACGCCGTTGAGGTCCGGATTCACAGATGCGTTCACGCCGACGAGGGTAGCCGGTCATTTCCTACGCGCGTAGATGACGCAGCCCACGGTCTTCGGATCGTTGCCTTGTCGTTTCCCACGAACGCGACGGTAAACGCATCAGCAAGGCCGCTTCCGCAGCTCCATCACATAGTCGTGCGGCGCGCCCGCCGAGTCCGCCGCATCGGCCAGTTCGCCCAGGTACCGCGCTGACGGCAGCCCGCCCTCGTATCCGTTCAGCACGTACACCCAGGCAGGCTCCTCGCCGTCCAGGGTGTCCACCCGGACCCGCATGCGCCGGTAGATGTCCAGGCCGACACCCTCCCAGCGGTCCATCGAGTCCTCGTCCATCGGGGCGATGTCGTACAACGCGACGAAGACCTGGGAGCGCGGCGCCTCCACGATCGTGGCCAGTGCCCCCTCCCAGCCCATCTGCTCGCCGCCGAAGGTCAGCCGCCAGCCGTTGAGCCAGCCGGTGCCGCGCAGCGGGGAGTGCGGGGCGCGGCGGGACATCAGCCGCGCGTCGAGGTTGCCGGCGTACGCGGCGTAGAGCGACATGGGATCGAGGGTACGGGAGGGGCGCGGGTGGTTGCGGTTCACCGATGAAGGGACCCGGGGCGAGGGCACTTGAACCGTGCGGGACAATGGAGGACGTACTGCAGTCCAAAGGGGCCACCCCCCGAACCCCGGCAGAACGAACGAGAGCGCGAGGCGTAACCCCAGTGACCCGGATCGTGATCATCGGCGGCGGACCCGGCGGATACGAGGCGGCCCTGGTGGGCGCCCAGCTCGGCGCGGAGGTGACCGTCGTCGACTGCGACGGCCTCGGCGGGGCTTCTGTGCTGACCGACTGCGTACCTTCCAAGACCCTGATCGCCACGGCCGAGGTGATGACGACCTTCGACTCCTCGCACGAGGAGCTGGGCATCATCGTGGCCGACGACACCCCGCCGATGGAGCAGGCCGCCCGGATCGTCGGCGTCGACCTCGGCAAGGTCAACCGACGGGTGAAGCGGCTCGCGCTCGCCCAGTCCCACGACATCACCGCCTCCGTCACCCGGGCCGGCGCCCGGGTGATGCGCGGCCGCGGCCGGCTGGTGGGCCGGCAGGCGATGGACGGCTCCCGCACGGTGGTCGTGACCGCCGCGGACGGCACCGAGGAGACGCTGACCGCCGACGCCGTACTGCTCGCGACCGGCGGCCACCCGCGCGAGATCCCCGATGCGCTCCCCGACGGGGAGCGCATCTTGAACTGGACCCAGGTGTACGACCTCACCGAGCTCCCCGACGAGCTCATCGTGGTCGGCTCCGGCGTCACCGGCGCCGAGTTCGCCGGCGCGTACCAGGCGCTCGGCTCCCGGGTCACCCTCGTCTCCTCCCGCGACCGCGTGCTGCCGGGCGAGGACCCGGACGCCGCCGCGGTCCTGGAGGACGTCTTCCGCCGCCGCGGCATGAACGTCATGGCCCGCTCCCGCGCCGAGTCCGCCAAGCGCGTCGGCGACCGGGTCGAGGTCACGCTCTCCGACGGCCGCGTCATCTCCGGCTCGCACTGCCTGATGGCGGTCGGCGCGATCCCGAACTCCGCGGGAATGGGCCTGGAGGAGGCCGGCGTCCGGCTCAGGGACTCGGGCCACATCTGGACCGACAAGGTCTCCCGTACGAGCGCTCCCGGCGTGTACGCGGCCGGTGACGTCACCGGGGTCTTCGCACTCGCCTCAGTGGCGGCCATGCAGGGCCGTATCGCGATGTACCACTTCCTGGGCGACGCGGTGCAGCCGCTGAACCTCAAGACCGTCTCGTCCAACGTCTTCACCGACCCGGAGATCGCGACCGTCGGCTACAGCCAGGCGGACGTCGACGGCGGCATCATCGACGCGCGCGTGGTCAAGCTGCCACTGCTGCGCAACCCGCGCGCGAAGATGCAGGGCATCCGGGACGGCTTCGTCAAGATCTTCTGCCGCCCGGGCACGGGCATCGTGGTCGGCGGCGTGGTCGTCTCGCCGCGCGCCAGCGAACTGATCCATCCCATCTCGATCGCGGTCGACAACAATCTGACGGTGGAACAGATCGCAAACGCCTTCACCGTGTACCCCTCTCTGTCGGGGTCGATCGCCGAGGTGGCACGGCAGTTGCACACCCGCAAGGCGGCCGGCGAAGGGTGATGCGGGCGCAAACCCGACGAACCCCGGGCACTGTGCGCGGCAACCGATCAACTCCCGGGCCGCCCATACCACTTGGCGGTCCCGTCTGTGCGCAACTTCTGTTATTCGGCGCATAGTGCTGAAAAGTATCGGTCGGTCAGGTTACTGTCAGTTTCGTGT
Source organism: Streptomyces sp. NBC_00885 (assembly GCF_045207475.1). Classification (NCBI taxonomy): domain Bacteria; kingdom Bacillati; phylum Actinomycetota; class Actinomycetes; order Kitasatosporales; family Streptomycetaceae; genus Streptomyces; species Streptomyces sp. NBC_00885. Next base: position 3,123,583 of record NZ_CP108796.1, on the reverse strand, counting down.
TCGCTGCAGAACGTCGCCAATTGATCCTCGAAATGGTGCGCGCCAACGGAGCCGTGTCGCTCCGTGAGCTCGCCCGCGTCGTCCAGACCTCCGAAGTGACCGTACGGCGGGACGTGCGGGCTCTGGAGGCAGAAGGACTCCTCGACCGCCGTCACGGCGGTGCGGTACTGCCGGGCGGTTTTACGCGGGAGTCCGGCTTTCCGCAGAAATCCCTGTCCGCGACCGCGGAGAAGACGGCCATCGCCGATCTTGCCGCGGGCCTCGTCGAAGAAGGCGAGGCGATCGTGGTCGGAGCGGGGACGACGACGCAGGAGCTGGCCCGCCGGCTCGCGCGCGTCCCCGGACTGACCGTCGTCACCAACTCCCTGCTCGTCGCCCAGGCGCTGGCCCATGCCAACCGGGTCGAAGTCGTCATGACCGGTGGGACGCTGCGTGGCTCCAACTACGCGCTGGTGGGCAGCGGGGCGGAGCAGTCCCTGCAGGGCCTGCGGGTGTCCCGGGCGTTTCTCTCGGGGAGCGGGCTGACGGCCGAGCGCGGCCTGTCCACGTCCAACATGCTCTCGGCGAGTGTCGACCGGGCGCTCGTCCAGGCCGCGGCGGAGGTCGTGGTCCTCGCGGACCACACCAAGCTCGGTACCGACACGATGTTCCAGACGGTGCCCACGGATGTGATCACGCGGCTGGTCACGGACGAGCCGCCGACGCACGACGACCGGGCGGCGACGGAACTCCAGGCGCTGGCGGACCAGGGCGTCCAGATCGCGGTGGCCGGCTCGGGCGCGCCGTCGGACACGGCCGGGCCCGGCCGCCAGCCCCGCCGCGACGTCCCGCTCCCGTCCCAACGCCGCACCCGCGGCGGGGCCGGGCCGGGCCCTCAGCTGCGCAACGCCCTGACGTCGGAGCCTCCAGGGGAGAGGGCGGCGAGGGTGGCGGATCTGCGCCGGCGGTAGGTGCGCGGGGTGCGGGTCCGGGGTTGTTCCCCCACCCCGCCCCTTCCCGTAACTGGGGCTTCGCCCCAGACCCCTGGGGGGGGTGTGGGGGCTGACGCCCCCACCCCGAGACTCCAGCGGCTTCGCCGCGGAGAAGAATGCAGGGGCTGGCGCCCCTCGCACCCCCGCCTGCGGCAGCTTCGCGCTGCGTACAGACATCCGGCGGACCTCCGCGCACACAGCCCCTCGGCCTGAGGAGGGGCGGTGAAGGGTCGTCCCCGCGTTTCCAGCGGTCGTGGTGGGCGTGGGCCAGGGGGCGTTGGTGGTTGCTGTCCGGTGGGTGGTTTCGTGGGCGAACCCCCGATTGGCGGCCAACACCGGGTGAGCGTTACGGACCCCTCATCGCCGCCGACGCCGAGGAGTCGATCCCGACGGCGCTTGTACCGGGTTCGTGGGTGCCGTGGGCCAGGGGGCGTTGTTGGTTGCTGTCCGGTGGGTGGTTTCGTGGGCGAACCCCCGATTGGCGGCCAACACCGGGTGACCGATACGGACCCCTCATCGCCGCCGACGCCGAGGAGTCGAGCCCCGAGGCGACCCGGAACCCGCACCACACGGCGCCGGGTGGCCGGACCGCCTCAGGCCCGGGCTCCGTCCTCCCCCTTCAGGCCCCGTAGCGTCAGCGTCAGCAGTCTGTCTGCCAACTCCGCGTCCCCCGGCTCCTCTTCCGCCGCCAGTGCGATCGCGTTCGTCAGCTGCATCAGGTCGCCGATCGAGACATCCGCCCGCACCGCCCCGCTCTCCTGCGCCCGGATCAGCAGCCGTTCGCCCGCCTCGCGCAGCGGCACGCTGCATGCCGACAGGGCCGAAGTCTTGTCGTGCGAGGCCGACATGAGCGCTCGGGCCAGCCCTCGGTACTCACCCGCATGGGTGATGAGGGCGCGCAGCCACTCCACCAGCGCCCCGCAGGGCCGCTCCGCCGATGCCAGTTCGCCCGAGCGTTCCAGCAGTGCGGCCAGGGCCTCCTGGAAGACCGCGCTCATCATCGCGTGGCGGTTGGGGAAGTGCCGGTACAGCGTGCCGATGCCCACGCCCGACCGCCGCGCGATCTCTTCGAGCGAGGCGTCGGTGCCGTACTCGGCGAAGACGGCGCGCGCTTCGGTCAGCAGCCGTTCGTAGTTGCGGCGCGCATCCGCCCGCATCGGCCGCGCCGAGCCCACCGCCGTACTGGTCGCCATCGCGTCGTCCTCCCTGAGTCCGCCCCCCGGCGTTCAGTGTCCAGGATGCATACGCGTGGGGCCTGCCCGTCGTCGTACCGGGCAGGCCCCACACACGTACACACTCGGCCGGACGTCAGTCCTTGATCTCGCAGATCATCGCGCCCGACGAGATCGACGCGCCGACCTCGGCCGACAGGCCCTTGATCGTGCCGGAGCGGTGCGCGTTCAGCGGCTGCTCCATCTTCATCGCCTCCAGGACGACGACGAGGTCGCCCTCGTTGACCTCCTGGCCCTCCTCGACCGCGATCTTGACGATCGTGCCCTGCATCGGAGAGGCAAGGGTGTCACCGGAGGCCGCCGACGCCGACTTCTTCGCCGCGCGGCGCTTGGGCTTGGCGCCCGCTGCCAGGCCGGTGCGGGCCAGCGTCATGCCCAGCGAGGACGGCAGCGAGACCTCCAGGCGCTTGCCGCCGACCTCGACGATGACCGTCTCGCGGCCCGGCTCGTCCTCGGCGTCCGCGTCGCTGGGCGCCGCGAAGGGCTTGATCTCGTTGACGAACTCCGTCTCGATCCACCGGGTGTGGACCCGGAAGGGGTCCGCGGTGAACGCCGGGTCGGTGACGACCGCGCGGTGGAAGGGGATGGCGGTGGCCATGCCCTCGACGTTGAACTCCTCCAGCGCGCGCGCCGCACGCTGCAGCGCCTGCTCCCGCGTCGCGCCGGTGACGATCAGCTTGGCCAGCAGCGAGTCCCAGGCGGGACCGATCACCGACCCGGACTCGACGCCCGCGTCGAGGCGCACACCCGGACCGGACGGCGGCGCGAAGGTGGTCACCGTGCCGGGGGCCGGGAGGAAGCCCCGGCCCGGGTCCTCGCCGTTGATGCGGAACTCGAAGGAGTGACCGCGCACCGCCGGGTCGCCGTAACCGAGCTCCTCGCCGTCGGCGATACGGAACATCTCGCGGACCAGGTCGATGCCGGTGACCTCTTCGGTGACCGGGTGTTCCACCTGGAGACGGGTGTTGACCTCGAGGAAGGAGATCGTGCCGTCGACACCGACGAGGAACTCGACGGTGCCGGCGCCGACGTAACCGGCCTCCTTGAGGATGGCCTTGGACGCGGCGTACAGCTCGGCGTTCTGCGCCTCGGAGAGGAACGGCGCGGGCGCCTCCTCGACCAGCTTCTGGTGGCGGCGCTGCAGCGAGCAGTCACGCGTGGAGACGACGACGACATTGCCGTGGCTGTCGGCCAGGCACTGGGTCTCGACGTGCCGCGGCTTGTCCAGGTACCGCTCGACGAAGCACTCGCCGCGTCCGAAGGCGGCGACGGCCTCGCGTACCGCGGAGTCGTACAGCTCCGGCACCTCTTCGAGGGTGCGGGCGACCTTCAGACCGCGGCCGCCACCGCCGAACGCCGCCTTGATCGCGATCGGCAGCCCGTTCTCCCGGGCGAAGGCGACGACCTCGTCGGCGCCGGAGACCGGGTCGGGCGTACCGGCGACCAGCGGCGCGCCGGCGCGCTGGGCGATATGACGGGCGGCGACCTTGTCACCCAGATCGCGGATCGCCTGCGGCGGCGGGCCGATCCACGTCAGACCGGCGTCCAGTACGGCCTGCGCGAAGTCCGCGTTCTCCGAGAGGAAGCCGTATCCGGGGTGGATGGCGTCCGCTCCCGAGTCCTTCGCGGCCTGGAGCACCTTGGCCATGTCCAGGTAACTGGCGGCCGGGGTGTCACCGCCCAGGGCGAACGCCTCGTCGGCCGCGCGGACATGCAATGCGTCCCGGTCCGGATCGGCGTAGACGGCTACGCTCGCGATCCCGGCGTCCCGGCAGGCACGGGCAACGCGGACAGCGATTTCGCCACGGTTGGCGATGAGCACCTTGCGCACGATGGCTCCCTCCTTGAAACAAGCTGAGTTTAGGGAAGCCGCACACCGTCCTTCGACCCATCCCCAATGGTGAGCTATGCCACACGGAGCGTGATTCGAGGCTCGCGCAAGTCGCGAAATCCCTTGTCGCACCAAGGTACGACGGGTTCCTTCCTCGCACAGTAACCCCGTGGTGTGGCACAGGTCTCTGTTCTGGGCGCCAGCGGCCGGGCGCGTTTCTTTGTCGAGTCCCTACGAATGGCCCAATGATTCTTTGCTGTGAGACCGAGCGTGCCGCGCCCCTTGTCCCGCCCTTTACCCGTTAGTAGCGTTCGTGTTGTCGTACGTACTTCCGGTAACAGAGGGTTGGGGGCGCCGTGGCGCGCAGACCGGTGGCCGTGGTGGCCGCGCTTGTTCTGCTGGTGGAGGCCATCGGCATCGTGGTGATCAACGGGATCCTCGCCACGTTCCTCAAGAAGCAGAGCATGTCGCTCGCCGACCTGGACCCGGACGCGATGGTCACGGGCACATGGGTGATGGGCGGCGTCTTCGGTCTCTACCTCGCCGCCTGCGGTGTGGTCGCGCTGCTTGCCGGTCTGCGCGACCGGGCCCCGGGGCGCGCCGCCCGGATCCTGCTGATCTCGTGCGCGATCACGCACGGCGTGCTGGGCGCGCTCACGGTGGGTCTCGTCGGCTGGGACGCGTTCGCGTTCATGATGGTCGTGCTCGCACTGATCGTCCTGGTGCTGCTGGCCTATGGAAATGGCGGGAAGCCACAGAAGGAAGAGACCCTGAGCGAGCCCGCTTCGACGAACGGCGCCGCACCCGCCTAGCGGGATCCGAGCCGGTCGTGAGGCGGGCCCGAGCCCGCCCTCACCCGGCCGCGAGCCGGCGTCGAGTCTGACGTGATTCTGACGCTCGGCTGACGTCAACCCGCCCCGGGGCGGGGGTGCTTCAGTCCGTCCACAGATCCGTGATCGAGAAGCCGAGTTCGGCCAGCAGCGTGCGCAGCAGCGGCAGCGAGAGCCCGATCACGTTGCCGTAGTCGCCGTCGATGGAGTCGATGAACGGCGCCGAGCGGCCGTCCAGCGTGAACGCGCCCGCCACGTGCAGCGGTTCGCCGCTCGCGACGTACGCGGCGATCTCGGCGTCCGTCGGCTCGCCGAAGCGCACGGTCGTCGACGCGGTCGCCGACACGCTGCGGCCGGTCGCCGTGTCCGTGACGCAGTGGCCGGTCTGCAGGATGCCGGAGCGGCCGCGCATGCTCTTCCAGCGGGCGGTCGCGTCCTCCGCGTCGGCCGGCTTTCCCAGGGCCTGGCCGTCCAGTTCGAGGACCGAGTCGCAGCCGATGACGAGCGCGCCGGAGGCCTCCGGGCGCGCGGCCACGGCGGCCGCCTTCGCCTCGGCGAGTACCAGGGCCAGCTCGGCCGGGGTCGGTGCGCTCAGCGCGTCCTCGTCGACGCCGCTGACGATCACTTCGGAGACGAGTCCGGCCTGGCGCAGCAGATTGAGGCGCGCGGGGGAGGCGGAGCCGAGGACGAGCCGGGGGCGGTGAGCGGTCATGGGGTCATCGTAGGCGGCGGTCAGTGCAGCCCGACCACGAACATCGCCACCACCATCGCGAGGGCCAGCAGGAGGCCCGCGCGGCGCATCATCGCCTGCGTCTCGCGCAGTTCTTTCGGAGGCTCGTTCTCCGGGTCGGACCACAGCATGTCTTCGATCCTGCTGCAGGGAGCCGGGCGGCGCCTGAGTACGGGTACTCAACCGGCGGGCCGACAACGGGCCAATTTCCGGTGTCGCGATGACTAGGTCCTGTCCGGCCGATCAGGCCGGATCAGTGAGCGGCCCGCCGCGGAGCGGCTGCTGATGTCACTGTGGTGCGTGCGATCGCAGGCCGGAGGATGGGGGTCCCCCCGCCGAAGGCAGGGGGAGAGCCGACGCGGAGCGTCGGCGACTGACGACAACGCGGCGAGCGGGCGTGCCAGGGCACGCGAAACCGGCAAGATCGGTAGGACAGGACCTTAAGGGGTTGCTGTTCCGTCAGGGGCTCATGCTCTTCATGGCCGGACGGGCTGACATGTCAGCCCGTCCGGCGATCGAGGCGCGGGCCTAAACCGGCCAGTAGCTGCGGGCCCACGTCCGCGGGCCCGGCAGCGGCCTTCGCGTGCGGGCGATCCGCGCCGGGTCCGACCACTGTTCCGGCGGGAGCGGCGCGCCCTCCACCGCCGCGGCCGTCGCCGCGGCGCGTGCCTGAACCACCGCAAGTGCGGCGGCCAGTTCCTCCGGGGTGGGATTTCCTCGTACGACCTTGATCATCGTCAGGTCCCTTCCTAGAGGGGGATGTTGCCGTGCTTCTTCGGCGGCAGGCTTTCCCGCTTCGTACGCAGCTGACGCAGGCCCTTCACGATCTGCGAGCGCGTGTCCGACGGCATGATCACCGCGTCGACGTAGCCGCGCTCCGCCGCGATGTACGGGTTGAGGAGCGTGTCCTCGTAGTCCTGGATCAGCTCCGCGCGGGTCGCCTCGACGTCATCCGCGGCCGCGATCGTGCGGCGGTGCAGGATGTTCACGGCGCCCTGTGCGCCCATGACCGCGATCTGCGCGGTCGGCCAGGCCAGATTGAGGTCGGCGCCCAGGTGCTTGGAGCCCATGACGTCGTAGGCGCCGCCGAAGGCCTTGCGCGTGATCACCGTGATCAGCGGAACCGTCGCCTCCGCGTAGGCGTAGATCAGCTTCGCGCCGCGGCGGATGATGCCGCCGTACTCCTGGTCGACGCCCGGCAGGAAGCCGGGCACGTCGACGAAGGTCAGCACGGGGACGTTGAACGCGTCGCAGGTGCGCACGAAGCGCGCGGCCTTCTCGGAGGCGTTGATGTCCAGGCAGCCCGCGTACTGCATCGGCTGGTTGGCGACGATGCCGACCGGGTAGCCCTCGACCCGGCCGAAGCCGGTGACGATGTTCGGCGCGAACAGCGCCTGCGTCTCCAGGAATTCGCCGTCGTCCAGCACATGCTCGATGGCCGTGTGCATGTCGTACGGCTGGTTCGCGGAGTCGGGGATGAGGGTGTCGAGCTCGCGGTCCTCGTCGGTCGTCTCCAGGTCGGCCTCCTCGGGGAAGGCCGGTGCCTCGGAGAGGTTGTTGGACGGCAGGTACGACAGGAGCGACTTGACGTATTCGACGGCGTCCTTCTCGTCGCCCGCCATGTGGTGCGCGACACCGGAGGTGGTGTTGTGCGTACGGGCTCCGCCCAGCTCCTCGAAGCCGACGTCCTCACCGGTGACCGTCTTGATGACATCGGGTCCGGTGATGAACATGTGCGAGGTCTGGTCGACCATCACCGTGAAGTCGGTGATCGCGGGGGAGTAGACGGCGCCGCCCGCGCACGGTCCGACGATCAGCGAGATCTGCGGGATCACGCCGGAGGCATGGGTGTTGCGGCGGAAGATCTCGCCGTACATGCCAAGGGCCATGACGCCCTCCTGGATACGGGCGCCGCCGGAGTCGTTGATGCCGACGACCGGGCAGCCCGTCTTCAGTGCGAAGTCCATCACCTTCATGATCTTCTGGCCGAAGACCTCGCCCAGGGACCCGCCGAGGACGGTGAAGTCCTGGGAGAAGACCGCCACCGGACGGCCGTCGACCGTGCCGTAGCCGGTGACCACACCGTCGCCGTAGGGACGGTTCTGCTCCATGCCGAAGTCCGTGGAGCGGTGCCGGGCGAACTCGTCCAGCTCTACGAACGAACCCTCGTCCAACAGCAGATCGACGCGCTCACGGGCGGTCAACTTGCCCTTGGCGTGCTGCTTCTCCACCGCGCGCGCGGAACCGGCATGCGTCGCCTCGTCAACACGGCGCTGCAGATCCGCCAGCTTTCCTGCGGTGGTGTGAATGTCGATCTGTTCCGGCTCGGACATCGGGATGCGGCTCCCTGGCTGGTCACGGGGTCGGTGGCTACTGACTCGTAGCGTATCGGCGCGCATACCGTTCGGCAGTGCGTCGTTTACCACACCTAACCTGGCTTGCATGACGCCTGAGAATGCGCCCCGGAGCCGCTGGTCCGACCTCGACCGGCCGCCGCTGAACGAAGCCGCGCTGCGCCACTCGCTGCTGCAGCCGGGCGGGCTGTGGACCTCTTTCGACATCGTGCCCGAGACCGGGTCCACCAACTCCGACCTGGCGGCCAGAGCCGGGTCCCTGGAGGAGGGGGCCGTGCTCGTCGCCGAGGTGCAGACGGCGGGGCGGGGACGCCTGGACCGCACCTGGACGGCGCCCCCGCGCTCCGGGCTGTTCGTCTCCGTACTGCTGAAGCCCGGAGCGGACATCCCGGTCGAGCGCTGGGGCTGGCTGCCGCTGCTCGCCGGGGTGGCGTCCGCGACGGGTCTCGCCCGCGCCGCCGGGGTGGACATGTACCTCAAATGGCCCAATGACCTGCTGGTAAAGATCGACGGCGAGGAGCGCAAGACCGGCGGGATCCTCGCCGAGCGGGCGGGCGACGACGCTGTGGTCATCGGTATCGGCCTCAATGTCACGCTGCGTACCGAGGAGCTGCCGGTCCCGGAGGCGGGCTCCCTCGCCCTCGCGAACGCGATCTCCACCGACCGTGACCCGCTGCTGAGGGCCGTCCTGCGCTCGCTGGAGCAGTGGTACGGCGACTGGCGCGCGGCCGGCGGCGACCCGGGCCTCTCGGGGCTCCAGGAGGCGTACGCGGCGGGCTGCGCGACGCTGGGACGGAGCGTACGGGCCGAGCTGCCCGGCGAACGCTCGGTGATCGGCGAGGCGGTCGCGATCGACGGAGACGGGCGGCTGGTGCTGTCCACGGAGGGCGGGGGGCGGCAGGCGATCAGTGCGGGCGACATCGTGCACCTGCGGCCGGCCGGCTGAACCGGCCGGCCGGCCGGGACGTGAGCCAGGGCACACCTGCCGTATCGTTGAGGCGATCGAGCGACAGATCGGCAGGGCAGTGCGCAGGGAACGGGCAGGAGGCGGCTGGTGACCGTCGACGACACCACTTCCGGCGCGGGCGCGCAGCCGCCGGAGGGCTCCTCTTCCGGCGCGTCCGGACCCCCGAATTCGTCATCGTCGGCCTCCCGCGCGTCCTCGTCCCCGGGCACGGCCTCAGGGGCCGCTGCGGTGCATCCGCCGCACCACGAGGTCGATCACACCGTGGAGCCGACCGACGACCCCCTCGCGATCCGGCTGGAGCAGCTGATCCTGGGCGCGGACCGGCGCTACACGCCGTTTCAGGCCGCCCGCACGGCCGGAGTCTCCATGGAGCTCGCCTCCCGCTTCTGGCGGGCCATGGGCTTCGCCGACATCGGCCAGGCCAAGGCCCTGACCGAGGCGGACGTACTGGCCCTGCGACGGCTCGCCGGTCTCGTCGAGGCGGGCCTGCTCAGCGAGCCGATGGCGGTCCAGGTGGCCCGCTCGACCGGCCAGACCACCGCCCGGTTGGCGGAATGGCAGATCGATTCCTTCCTGGAGGGCCTGACCGAGCCGCCCGAGCCCGGAATGACCCGTACGGAAGTCACGTACCCCCTGGTCGAGCTGCTCCTGCCCGAGCTGGAGGAGTTCCTCGTCTACGTCTGGCGGCGCCAGCTCGCCGCGGCGACCGGGCGCGTGGTCCAGGCGGCGGACGACGAGGAGATGGTGGACCGCCGTCTCGCGGTCGGCTTCGCGGACCTGGTGGGCTTCACCCGCCTCACCCGGCGCCTGGAGGAGGAGGAACTCGGGGAACTCGTCGAGGCGTTCGAGACCACCTGCGCGGACCTGGTCGCCGCGCACGGCGGCCGACTGATCAAGACGCTCGGCGACGAGGTCCTGTACGCGGCGGACGACGCGGGCACGGCGGCGGAGATCGCGCTGCGGTTGATAGAGACGATGACGGACGACGAGTCGATGCCCGCGCTGCGGGTCGGCATCGCCTTCGGGACGGTGACGACGCGGATGGGCGACGTCTTCGGCACGACCGTGAACCTGGCGAGCCGCCTGACCTCGATAGCGCCGAAGGACGCGGTGCTGGTGGACGGCGCGTTCGCGGAGGAGCTCGTGCGCACGGGGGACGCGCCGGCGTCCGAGGCGGAGGCGGCGGAGGCAGCGGCCGCGGCGGAGAAGGAGGGCGAGGAGCCCCCCTCGTACCGCTTCGCGCTTCAGCCGATGTGGCAGCGGCCGGTGCGGGGGCTCGGCGTGGTGGAGCCGTGGCTCATGTCGCGCCGCGGCGGCTGAGCTCTGACCGGGGGTGTTCCCCCACCCCGCCCTCCCCCTACGGCCTGGCGGCCGTGGGAGGTACCCCCATCCCGAACTGGGGCTTCGCCCCAGACCCCGTACGCGCTTCGCGCGTGTCCTCAAACGCCGGACGGGCTGAAGTGTGCGGCTCTGCCGCACATTCAGCCCCGTGGGGGTCCCCCCGGACGAAGTCTGGGGGAGGGCGGGGTGGGGGAACAGGCCCCGCGCAGCGGCCACGCCCTATGATCCGGTTAACCATCGTTCACCGGGAGGGTCGTCATGTCCGAGTCCGAGCAGCGCTTCGGGGAATTCGTCGTCGTCCGCAGGCACCAGCACGTCGCCGAGCTCGTACTCGACCGGCCCAAGGCCATGAACGCCGTCTCCACCGACATGGCCCGTTCCATCGCCGCCGCCTGCGACGCCCTCGGTGCCGACCGGGACGTACGGGTCACCGTGCTCAGCTCCACCCATGAACGGGCCTTCTGCGTCGGCGCCGACCTGAAGGAGCGGAACTCCTTCTCCGACGCCGAGTTGGTGCGGCAGCGGCCGACCGCGCGGGCCGCCTACACCGGGGTGCTCGAGCTGCCCATGCCCACCGTCGCCGCCGTGCACGGATTCGCGCTCGGCGGCGGGTTCGAGCTGGCGCTGGCCTGCGATCTGATCGTCGCCGACGGCACCGCCGTCGTGGGGCTGCCCGAGGTGTCCGTCGGTGTCATCCCCGGCGGCGGCGGGACGCAGCTGCTCCCGCGCCGCGTCGGGGCCGCGCGGGCGGCCGAGCTGGTCTATACGGCACGCCGCGTGGAGGCCGCGGAGGCCCGGGAGTTGGGGCTCGTCGACCAGCTCGTGGACGATGCCAGGACCGGCGCGCTGGAGATCGCCGCCAAGATCGCCGCGAACTCTCCCGTCGGGCTCCGCGCCGCCAAGCGCGCGATGAGGCTCGGGCAGGGGCTCGATCTGCGGGCCGGTCTCGAGGTCGAGGACGCGGCCTGGCGCTCGGTGGCCTTCTCCGGGGACCGCGCCGAGGGTGTCGCCGCGTTCAACGAGAAGCGGAAGCCGCAGTGGCCCGGCGAGTGACCCGCGCCAGAGCTCGCAGGGACCCGGGTCACGTCAACTGATCACATCAGGCAAACCAGCCCTAAGCTGGGATGATGGCTGAGGATCGGCGGCTGCGAGCCGTAGTGGCGCTGGCGCAGGCAATGGCTTGCGCGCGTACCCCGCGCGAGTCATGGCGCGCCGCGGCGCTCGGCGCGTGCGACGCGCTCTCCGGCTCCTTCGCGGCGCTGTCCGTGTGGGAGCGTGAGCTCGGACGTCTCAAGGTGCTCGTGAACGCCGGCGAACGCGCCGCCGGGGAGGAGGAGTTCCCCGAATCCGAGACATATCCGGTCAACCGCTTCCCGGAGATCACGGAGTTTCTGCACGAGCAGTGGGCCGGCGGTGGCGAGCCCGACGCCTGGGTGGAGACCGTCGACGGCCCGGTCTCGGGCGAGATCGGCTACTCCCATCAGCGCGTGGCCGCGCTGCGCAGGCGCGGGCGCGGCTGCTGTGTGGTCGCGCCCATCGTGCTGCACGGGCGGGCATGGGGCGAGCTGTATGTGGCACGCGCGGCCGGCCGGCCCGTCTTCGACCGGGACGACGCGGACTTCGCGACCGTGATCGCCTCCGTGGTGGCGGCCGGGATCGCCCAGACCGAGCGGCTGGAAGAGGTCCGCAGGCTGGCCTTCACGGACCCCCTGACGGGCCTCGCCAACCGCCGCGCCGTCGACATAAGGCTCGACGAGGCGCTGGAGCGCCACCGCGTGGACGGCTCGGTCGTCAGCCTGGTGGTGTGCGACCTCAACGGCCTCAAGCAGGTGAACGACACCCACGGCCACGCCGTCGGCGACCGGCTGCTCGAACGCTTCGGCTCGGTGCTCTCGCTGTGCGGGGCGATGCTCCCCGGCGCGCTGGCGGCCCGTCTCGGCGGGGACGAGTTCTGTCTGCTCTCGGTCGGCCCGACCGCGGACGAGGTGGTCCATGCCGCCGACGAACTCTGTGTACGGGCGGGCGAGTTGGAGATGGGTGAGGGTGTCGCCTGCGGGGTCGCGTCCACCGGCGACCCGATCGGGCAGGTGCGCTCGGCCCGCCGTCTGTTCCGGCTCGCGGACGCGGCCCAGTACCGCGCGAAGGCGGCCCGCTCCCCGAAACCCGTCGTCGCGGGCCGCGACGGCACGGTGCTGCGCCTCGCGGACTCCCCGCCCCGCTCCAGGCACGAGCGCCGCACGTTCCGGGCAGCCAGGCCCGAGGACGCCCCGGAACCCTGGAGCGAGCCGTGAGTCCGACTGGCGGGCCCGGTGAGCGCGTAAGGGGTCAACCCGGCCGCCACTAGTGACAGGTTCCGATTCAATCCGTACGCTGCTGAATATGGATATGCACACAGTCGTGGTGGGGACGTCCGGTACCACCGCCGAAGACGTCATCGCCGTGGCCCGCGAGGGCGCCCGTATCGAGCTCTCCGAGGAGGCAGTCGCCGCCCTCGCCGCCGCCCGCGGAATCGTGGACGCCCTCGCCGCCAAGCCCGAGCCCGTCTACGGGGTCTCCACCGGATTCGGCGCACTCGCCAGCCGGCACATCAGCCCCGAGCTCCGCGCCCAGCTCCAGCGCAACATCGTCCGCTCGCACGCCGCGGGCATGGGCCCGCGCGTCGAGCGCGAGGTCGTCCGCGCGCTGATGTTCCTGCGCCTGAAGACCGTGGCCTCCGGCCACACCGGCGTACGCCCAGAGGTCGCCCAGACCATGGCCGACGTACTGAACGCCGGGATCACGCCCGTCGTCCACGAGTACGGCTCCCTCGGCTGCTCCGGCGACCTCGCGCCGCTGTCCCACTGCGCGCTGACCCTCATGGGCGAGGGCGACGCCGAGGGCCCCGACGGCACCGTCAGGCCCGCGGGCGAGCTGCTCGCCGAGCACGGCATCACGCCCGTCGTGCTCCGCGAGAAGGAGGGCCTGGCCCTCCTCAACGGCACCGACGGCATGCTCGGCATGCTGGTCATGGCCCTCGCCGACCTCCAGCGCCTCTACGTCACCGCCGACATCACCGCCGCGCTGTCGCTGGAGGCGCTGCTCGGCACCGACAAGGTCCTCGCACCCGAGCTGCACGCCATCCGCCCGCACCCCGGCCAGGGCGTCGCCGCGGCGAACATGAGCGCCGTACTCAAGGGCTCCGGGCTCGTCGGCCACTTCCAGGAGGAAGAGGCCCCGCGCGTCCAGGACGCGTACTCGGTGCGCTGCGCCCCGCAGGTCGCCGGCGCCGGACGCGACACCCTCGCCCACGCCCGCCTGGTCGCCGACCGCGAGCTCGCCTCGGCCGTCGACAACCCGGTCGTCCTGCCCGATGGGCGCGTGGAGTCCAACGGCAACTTCCACGGCGCCCCCGTGGCGTACGTCCTGGACTTCCTGGCCATCGCCGCCGCGGATCTCGGATCCATCGCGGAGCGGCGTACGGACCGGCTGCTCGACAAGAACCGCTCGCACGGCCTGCCGCCGTTCCTCGCCGACGACGCCGGTGTGGACTCGGGTCTGATGATCGCCCAGTACACCCAGGCCGCCCTGGTCAGCGAGATGAAGCGGCTCGCCGTGCCGGCCTCCGCCGACTCGATCCCGTCGTCGGCGATGCAGGAGGACCACGTCTCGATGGGCTGGTCCGCCGCGCGCAAGCTGCGTACGGCCGTCGGCAACCTGAACCGGATCCTCGCGGTGGAGCTCTACGCCGCGACCCGCGCCATCGAGCTGCGCCGCCACCTGACCCCCGCGCCCGCCTCGCAGGCCGCGATCGGTGCCCTGCGCGCCGCGGGCGTCGAGGGCCCCGGCCCGGACCGTTTCCTCGCGCCCGACCTGGAGGCGGCGGACGCGTTCGTCCGGGACGGAAAGCTCATCGCGGCCGTCGAGCCCGTGACGGGGCCGCTGGCCTAAGTGTACTGCCCGGGCAGGTTGGTTGAGTTTGTGCGACGACACGGTCTGAATCTGTGAGATGGCGAAGGCCTCCGGTTGTGGAGTGGAGCTGTCTAGGAACCGCTCCGCCAACCTGGAGGCCTTCGTGTCTCACGCTAACGCTGCTTTGACTCCTCGTGCCCGTCTTCGCCTGGCGCGTCTGATTGTTGATGACGGGTGGCCGGTCGCTCGTGCGGCCGAGCGTTATGACGTGTCCTGGCCGACCGCGAAGCGGTGGGCCGTCCGTTACGCCGAGTCCGGTGCCCAGGCCATGGGCGACCGGTCCTCACGGCCGCACCGCAGTCCTGCCCGAACCACGCAGCCGCAGGTCCGCAAGATCGTGCACCTGCGCTGGAAGCAGCGTCTGGGCCCGGTCCAGATCGCCGGACGGCTCGGCATGCCTGCCTCCACCGTGCACGCGGTCCTGACCCGGTGCCGGATCAACCGGCTCTCGCACATCGACCGCGCCACCGGCGAGCCGGTCCGCCGCTACGAACACGACCATCCCGGCGCGATGCTCCACATCGACGTGAAGAAGCTCGGGAACGTTCCCGACGGCGGCGGCTGGCGCTACGTCGGACGCGTCCAGGGCCGCAGGAACCGCGCCGCGACCCCGGACAGGCCCCGCAACAAGTACCGCGGACCGCTGCTGGGCACCGCGTTCGTCCACACCGTCGTCGACGATCATTCCCGGGTCGCCTACGCCGAGATCTGCGACGACGAGAAAGCCGCCACGGCGGTCGGTGTCCTGCGACGCGCGGTCGACTGGTTCGCCGCCCGCGGCGTGAGGGTCGAGCGGGTGCTCACCGACAACGGCTCGGCCTACCGCTCCCGGCACTGGACACAGGCCTGCACCGAGCTGGGAATCACGCCGAAGAAGACCCGGCCCTACCGGCCACAGACCAATGGCAAGGTCGAACGCTTCCACCGCACCCTGGCCGACGGCTGGGCTCTTGGCCGCTTCTACTCCAGCGAATCAGCCCGCCGCAAAGCCCTGCCGGCCTGGCTCCATCACTACAATCACCACCGCCCCCACACCGCAACCAGCGGCAAACCACCCATCACCAGGTTGACCAACGTCCCTGGGCAGTACACCTAAGTCACCGGGTTCGCGGTGAACGTGGGCCAGGGGGCGTTGGTGGTTGCTGTCCGGTGGGTGGTTTCGCGGGCGAACCGCAGCCGGACGCCCTGGCACCGGTAAATCAGTCGTCGGCGTGGCTCATCGCAGCCCCGCCGACGACTGAGGGCGGCGCACCGAGTACGTCACGAAGCCCACGCCGATACCCAGGAACGCCGTGCCGCCGATCAGATACGGCGTGGTGTCCACCGTGCCCGTGTCGGCGAGAGCCAGCCCCTGCGCCGACGCCTGCGCGCCGGTCTGCTGTCTCGGCCCCGCTTCCGTCTCGGCCGTGGCATTCGCCGAGGGGACGAACCACAGCGCACACAGCAGAGTCCCTGCGGCAGTGGCGGTAAGAAGCGGTCGACGTGCGACGGACACGGACTCGATCCCCCTTGAGGCATCCAAGAATTGGCCGGTGCGCTGATGCTAGTGAAAGCAGCGGGTCGTGGGAAAGCCGGGTGACCGTGCGCTCTACCCTCCGTCGTATGACCTCTTCTGAGACATCACGTTATGTGCGGCTGCGGGTGGAATTGGTGCTGGAGATCGCCGAGCCGGAGGCGCTGACCGGCGCGGCGCTCGAGCGCATCGCGGCCGACGAGTTCATGCCGGACGAGGAGCGTGCGCACGCACGCTCGGCGGTGCGCGAGGACGAGGCTGAGGCCATCGCGTATCTCGTGGATCCCTTCGACCTGGTCAGCGAGGTTCCGGGGGTCGATCTCGCGCAGGCATCCTGGAGCAGTGAGCAGATCGAGTACGACCCCGATGCAAAGGAGTGGGACCTCGACGAGGAAGATGGGGACTACGACGATGACGAGAGCGACGAGAGCCCTGACGGCGCGCGGCCGTAACCTCCGCGGCCGGCCGGTGAAAGGGCCCGGATCGTCAGGCCGGTGAACCTGAGCCCGGCCGTCTTCGTGCCGTACTGCAACCGGCGGGGCCACCGCTGCGTCGGTGGGAGTCGGTGAGTGGTGTATGCCACATCCCCGCCGGATGTGGAACCGGGTGGCCCGGAATGAGTGTTTCAGCAGTTGGTCAGGGGAATCGGCGACGATGGAGAAGCGTGTGATGACGGACAGCAAGCGGCGCAGGGCCCTCATGGCCGCGTCCGCGGTGCTCGGCGGCGTGCTGGTCATATCCGCCTGCAGCGGCGACGGGGACAAGGGCGGCGCCGACGGCTCGAAGAAATCGCAGGCTCAGGTCGACGAGGCCGCTGCGAAGGACGCTTCGAAGGCCCGAATAGCCATCTCGCCCAAGAACGGCGCGACCAACGCGAGCATCAACAACGCCGCCAAGGTCACCGTCAGTGAAGGCACCCTCACCCAGGTCACGATGGCCACCGCCGACGGCAAGAGCGTCAAGGGCACGCTGGCCGCCGACGGCAAGAGCTGGAAGCCGGACGAGCAGCTCGACCGTTCCACCACGTACAAGATCACTGCCTCGGCCAAGGACGCTGCCGGCCTGGAGGCTCACGAGAACTCCTCCTTCACCACGGTCTCGCCCGACAACAGCTTCATCGGCAACTTCACGCCCGAGGACGGTTCCACCGTCGGCGTCGGTATGCCGGTGTCCGTCACCTTCAACAAGGCGATCACCGACAAGAAGGCCGTCCAGTCCGGGATCAAGGTGACGTCGAGCAGCGGCCAGGAGGTCGTCGGCCACTGGTTCAACGGGCAGCGTCTCGACTTCCGCCCCGACCAGTACTGGCAGGAGGGCTCGACCGTCACCCTCAAGCTGAACCTGGACGGCGTCGAGGGCGCGGACGGCGTCTTCGGTGTCCAGCAGAAGACCGTCACCTTCAAGATCGGCCGCAACCAGGTCTCGACCGTCGACGCCTCGGCGAAGACGATGACGGTCACCCAGGACGGCAAGACGATCAAGACGATCCCGATCTCCGCCGGTGCCCCCGACAACCCGACCTACAACGGTCAGATGGTGATCTCCGAGAAGTTCAAGGAGACGCGGATGGACGGCTCGACGGTCGGCTTCAAGAAGAAGGACGGCAAGGGCGAGTACGACATCAAGGACGTCCCGCACGCGATGCGGCTGTCCACGTCGGGCACGTTCATCCACGGCAACTACTGGGGCGCCGACTCGATCTTCGGCAGCGCCAACACCAGCCACGGCTGTGTCGGCCTCAACGACGTCAAGGGCGCGGGCGACCCGAACCAGCCCGCCGCCTGGCTGTTCAACAACTCGATCGTCGGTGACGTCGTCGTCGTGAAGAACTCCCAGGACAAGACCATCTCGCCCGACAACGGCCTCAACGGCTGGAACATGAGCTGGAGCGCCTGGAAGGCCGGCTCCGCCGTCTGACCCACGACGCGTACGAAGGCGGCGGCACCCCCCGGGGTGCCGCCGCCTTCCTCTGCCGCTGGGGACGTCGAAATTGGCCTGCGCGCGCTCGGACGGGCCCGTACCGTCCCGGCTATGACGATCACCCCTCTCGCCGTCCCGCCGCCCGCGACCGCCGTCGACGCCTGGCACGACGTGGTCACCGCGGCCCACCGCCAGGACCTTCTGGCCTCAGTGCCCGCGCTCGGGCGGGTCGAGACCGAGGGGAAGCTCAGCCTGTCATCGGTGCACGGGCGTACCGTCCGTCTCGCGGCCACGGCGCCGGACGGCGCGTACGACGGCGTGGCCGCGCTGCTGCTGTTCACGGACGAGGGCAACCGGCACACCGCCTTCCTCGACGTGCTCGCCGTGCACCCGAGGGCCAGACGCCGCGGTGTCGGCGCCGCGCTCTGGGAGGCGGTGCGCGCCGAACTCACCGCCGATGGGCGGACCTCGGTCTCCACGATGCTTGAACTCGGTGGCGCGGGCGAGAAGTTCGCGACCCGGCTCGGCTTCGAGAATGTGCTGCCGCTCGGGTGGTACGTCCAGAACGTGCGCGACGCGCTCGAAGCGCACCCGCGGCCGCCGGAGCTCCCCGAGGGCTATGCGTACGCCCAGTGGCCGGGCGTCGTGCCAGACACCCACGCGGACGCGTTCGCCGCGGCGCACAACGCCATGGAGGACGCCCCGAGCGGCGACATGGACGAGCAGGTGACCCCGTGGGACGCCGACAGGGTGCGGGCGGCCGCGCAGGTGATCCTGGACCGGGGCGGGGTGATCCTGTCCTCGGCGGTGCTCCACGCGGCGAGCGGTGACGTCGCCGCGTACACCGAACTGGTCCTGCGCGACCCGTCGGACGTGCGCGCCGTCCAGTACGACACGGTGGTCACCCCGGACCACCGGGGCCGCGGGCTCGGCCGTGCGGTCAAGCGGCACATGCTGGGGGCGGTGAGCCTCGCGCAGCCCGGCGTACGGGAGATCGCGACGAGCGTCGCCGACGACAACGGGCCGATGCTGGCGGTCAACGAGCAGCTCGGCTACCGGCGCGAGCGGACGGCCGCGGTCTTCCAGGCCAAGCTCTGACCCAGTCCGGCGGGCTCCCGCTGATTACCTCGGGCGTAATCGACGCTGTTCCAGGCTCCCGGCAGGATCGAGGACATCCGAAATCAGCACGCACCAGGAGGACATCATGAACGCCTACGCCGTCGGCCATCTGCTTCCCTCCCCCCACCTCGACGACGAGATCTTCGTCTACATGGAGCGGATCCAGTCCACGCTCGACCCCTTCGGCGGCCGTTTCCTCGTCCACGGTGCGAGCGTCGAGGTCCGCGAGGGCGCATGGCCGGGCGCTCTCGTCATCATCGGCTTCCCGGGGATGGACGAGGCGCGCGGCTGGTACGAATCCGAGGCGTATCAGGAGCTTGTGCCGCTGCGCACGCGGCACATGGCGGGCGACGTGGTCCTGGTCGAGGGCGTGGCTCCCGGGTACGACGCGTCGGTCACCGCGGACCGGCTGAGGCGGGAGCAGTCCGCGGTGAGCTGACCACCGCGTTCAGCAGTCCGAGTCGGCGGAGCGCGACAGGCGGTAGGGCGAGTCCAACCGGTACTCACCGGCCCGTGGCACCGTGAGCCGCGTCCACTCGCCCTCCTGCCGCAGGCACGCCCCCCGCGCCCGCAGCCACGGGGAGTACGCCACCCGCACCCTCACCGACCCGGCCGCCGGCATCCGTACCACCAGCTCCGCGTCGTCGCCTCGCACCACCGTCGCCGGGGAGGACACGAGCGGAACGGCGTCCCGCACCCGGTAGACCGACCAGCCCTCGTCCTGCCACACCCGCTCCAGCCAGCCGGGCCCGCTCCTGACGATCGCCGCCTCGGCCTCCGCGGGCCCGTCGGGACGCCCGTGGTGCAGCACCACCAGGCCGACCGCCCACCGGTCGAGCCACTGGCGGTACGTCGCCGGGGTCAGCGACCCGTCGTAGAACAACCGCCCGCGCTCCACGTCGAGCTGGCGGTTCCAGCCGCGCGCCATGTTGATGTGCGGGGCGAGGAGGGACGCCTCGCGGTGATTGCGGGCGGGGACGACCTCGACCCGGGTGCGGCCGACGCCCAGCCTTTCCAGTTCCCGTACGACACCGTCGGTGTGCGCCGCCCACGCGGGCACGTCGTTGGAGACCAGCAGGTCGTCGTTGGTCTTGTCGATCAGCCAGTACGTGTTGAGGGCGAGGGCGGCCGCGAGAACGGCGCGCAGGAACCTGCCGAGCCCTGCGGTGAGCACGGCGGCCAGCAGCACCGGCGGTCCGACGAGACCGACGAGACGCTCGACGTTCGTACCGATCGGCGAGGCGATGAGATAGGTCAGGACGACGCCGAGGCCGTACACGGCAGCCCCGTAGCGCACCACCCGCCACTCACGCCCGCGCGGCGCGGCGACGGCGACCGCCGCCGACGCGGCCAGCGGCATCCACAGCTTGCCCGTCGCCATGGGCTGCTCGCCCTGGAAGGGGAACAGCAGCGTCACCACGCCCACCACGACGAACGGCGGCAGCACGAGCGCGGCAGCCTTGCGCCACTGCCGGTCCAGCAGATACGCCGCCCCCGCCACCACCAGGAACAGCCCCGCGACGGGACTGGCCATCGCCGCCAGCGTCGTGCACAGCGCCGCGACGGCGGTCCTGCGTACGTACAGCAGCGCGAGCAGCCCGATCGCGACGCCCAGCGCGAAGGTCGTACGACCGGAGGCGACGTTGCACCAGAGCGCCACCGCCCCGAGAACGGCGGGCCAGACCGGCCGCGGCACTTGGCTGCGTACGAACAGACGGGCCAGCACCCAGGTCCCGGCAAGCCCGGCGGCCACGGACACGGCGCGTACGCCGAAGACGGCCATCAGCGGGGGAGCGAGGAGGCTGTAGTTGGCGGTGTGGGTGCCGCCGTACCAGGAGAGGTTGTACGCGGAGGCGGGATGCCGCTCCATGAAGCCGGCCCAGGCGAGCTGCGCGGCCAGATCGCCACCGCCGGTGGCGAGCCAGAACGCCCACAGGGCGTAGAGCGGCACGACGACGGCGATCGAGACGAGCGGAACGCGTGCGACCACCGGCACGCGCGCGACGAGCGGGACGCGCCACCGGGGTGATGCGTCCCGCTCGCCTGCGTCACGCCGGACGCTCTCCGCCTGTTCACTGATCCCCACGGCGCAAACCCTAACGGCGAGAAGCCGCCTCCCGAGGCTGTCAGTGGCGGCCTGTTCAATGTGGCTCATGGAGATGGATACGCAAAGGCGTGGGTTGTTCTGGGACGTGCAGGCAGGCCGGGTCCCACCGCCACCTGCAGCGGTGCTTCTCGGCTGGGAGCTGGTCGATGTGGATCCGGAGCAGGGGACCATCGAGGTGGCGTTTCTGGCGGGCGATCAGTTCGCGAACCCCGTCGGCGTGATCCAGGGCGGGTTCCTGGCCGCGATGCTCGACGACACTCTGGGGCCTGCGCTGGTCGCGACGTTGCCGGAGAACCAGTTCGCGCCGACGCTCGATCTGCATGTTCAGTTCCTGCGCCCCGCCCGTCCCGGACGGCTGACGGGGCGGGGACGGATTGTGCAGCGCGGCAAGGACGTGTGCTTTCTCGCCGGTGAGCTCATCGGCCCTGACGACAGACCGGTGGCTGTGGCGACTGCGACCGCGCGAATCCAGACCATTCGTTAGTGGTCGTGGGCGATCAGTGACCGCATCCAGGCTGTCCGGCCTCATTGGATCGCCCCGCCCGGATCCGAGCCGGTACGCGCGCGTTCGACGGACAGCTCAGGGAACCAGCGCTCAGGCCGAACCGCTGACGCCGGGCGCCACGAAGCGCCGGTGGAGCGGCGTGAACTGGGTCTCGGGCTGCCCTGCGATGCCGGCCTTCTGGACAGCGGGCGCGAGCCGCTCGGCGAAGAAGCGCTCGAACTCCCCTTGGCTGTTCCATACGTCGGTGACCGGCAACCCGCCCCCCGCGAACCAGGCCACGTGCAGCACGGCCCCGTCCGGCGTCTTCTCTTCCCAGCGCACCTCGTCCCGAACCGCGTTGTACTGCTCGGGCGTGACACCGGCCCAGCGCAACGACAACACAACAGCCATGCTGATCCGCTCCTCGGTCGACGGTGAACTCCGGTCCCAGTAGAACCGCGTGGCCGGTCGGGTGCCGTCGGGAGTACGCCGTTCACGCAAAGCGACAGGTCAGGGCGCGGGGGCCACGATCAGCGGGCGTCGAGTTCGGCGATCAGCTTCTTCGTGGCGATGGTGCGGTAGCTCTCCTCGACCCAGTCGAAGAGCACCTCCGCCGACGGTGCGCCCTTCACGGCGAGCGGGATCTGCACCCAGCCCGCCTTCCCCAGCCCATAGCCCGACGGTTCGGCGCCCGGGCAGGACAGGGCATGGGCGTGCATCGCCTCGTCCTTGAGCTTGACGCCGACACCCAGCGGATAGCTGCCGTCGTTCACTCCCAGAAAGACAAAGATCTTTTTGTTGACCTTGACGACGGTCTCGCCCCAAGGGAATTCCTCGCCGGCGCCGGGCAGCCCCAGGGCAAAGGCCCGCACCTTCTCCCACTTCGCGAGGGCGTGCTTCGGTGGTGCCGCCATCCCGTCCTCCCGATCGCGCCGTCTGCCCCGTCCCACGCTAGCCGCGCCCGCCAGGATCGGCCGGGCAGTCGGCCCCGCCTGACCCGAAACTAAGCGTTTGGGGCGTTCAGGAGAGTGGCTGGCTCACCCTCTGTGGCTCTGTGCGCCATTCACGGTGAAGTGCAATGAATCCTCGGCGGGCGCGATGCCGCTCGGGCAGGAGCGGCCTTAGTTGGTCTCCGAAGTGCCTAGAAGACACGATGCTGATGCGTGCCGTTCTCCGTGCGTTCCGGCGGCGACGCTCAGGCGCCCAGGGCATAGCCGTGTGTGCTGCGGAGGCCTATGGAACGGAAAATTTCCTCCGGGGACGCGACCTGGGCTCGAATGTACAAGTTCTCGAAGAACGGAAGGAACGGCGCTTGCCGGGCCACTCTTTCGGCGCGAATGTAGGGCTCGAGCGTCTCCCACACTTGACGGATGCGGAAATGGAAGATTCCCAGCGCTATTCGGAAGTCCACCATGTCGAGCGCATACATGATGCCGATGTACTCGTCAGAGTGGCGCGCAGAGCAACTTCAGAGGAGTGTCATATCACTTGCAGATCGCGCGTACCATAGTTGTCTAACTGCGACAAGCCCGAGAAGCCCAGAGCAATCAACGAGATGATGAGTGAAGTAGCGTTATACATGGTGGCCTCCGGCTGAACGGCCACCTCCTGCGCATGCCTTTCGCTGTGGAGCAACGTCAAGCCTCTGACGGTGACTGGCCGTCAGGCTTGGCGCAAGAGCGCACCAGGGGGTCAACCGGCGCAGGCGAGGCGCCGCGAGCCAAAGCGATCAGCCGCCAGCTGCCGTCGCTGCGCACGTCGAAGCATCAGGCGGGAGCACGGCGCTCTCCACACCGCCCGGACGGGTCGCTCACCCGACGGCTGGTGGCCGTACCGGTCATCGGCCGCCGCCGTTCGGGGGATACGCGGGCCGCCTCGGGCGCGTTTCCCTCCCGCGGGGGCATCCCTTGATGGAGCGAAAGGGAGACATGATGCCGCTCTATCTATCGAGATTCAGCTACACGCCGGAGACGTGGGCGAGGCTGATCGGCCGTCCCGAGGACCGCGCGCAGGCGGCTCAGTCGTACATCGAGTCCGTCGGCGGGAAGCTCCATGGCTTCTGGTACGCCTTCGGCACGCACGACGGCTACAACCTGTGGGAGGCCCCCGACAACGTGTCGATGGCCGCGGTTGCGCTGGCGATCAGCGGAGGCGGCGCGCTCAGGTCGTTTGAGACGACAGTGCTCCTGACCGTTGATGAAACAATGGATGCCCTGCGCAAAGCCGAGCAAGTCCGGTACCGGGCTCCTGGCGCTTAGCGGCTCGGATTAGGGGGATCAGCCGTGCTTCAATGCGCGACGACCTCGGCGGACCTCCCCATGCATCACACGCAGCGACTCCGCATCCAGCACTTCTTGGAAGGCCGGGACCCGCCCTACCTGGGCTGGGGCCCATTGGGGTCAGTTCTCGGCAAGCGCGATGCCGGCCGGGCAGGACCGTCCCCAGTTCGTCTCCGACGGCGCGATTACCTTCACAGGCGTCCCACCGCCCGCAGTACCCCGCCGGGTGCTTGTCCACGTAGCGCTGGTGTCCTCGACTACCACGTGTAGACGTACCGATTGGCGCGCTGATCGAACTCTGCTTCCACAGGGTAGGAAGTCAGGCCGAACTCCTTCTCGGTCCACTCAAGTACCGCTGCGGCGAGGCCCTCAGGCTGAAAGTCCGTGAGGGGAAACAGGACTCGTCGGACTGTGACCGTGGTGTGCAATGACGGGTTCTGGGCCGCGATGGAGCCTGCGGCCAAGGCCACTCCGCGCCGCAACCATGCCGCTTCATCCTCGGTGATCCGCAAGCCCGAGTGGTCGGAGGGCGGATGGTTGAGGACGGGGGCGAGGTCGAGCCACACCGGGTCGCCGACCAGTTCGCCACCTACCGGCGGTTACGGGGTCAGGCTCGCCTCGGCGGTCAGGTCGATGGCGATACCCCATGGGGCTCGCCGCAACCGGTACGACGTCGTCTCATGTGTCGAGTCAGCCCTCCGCCTTCGCGACGCTGATCGGGCACGAGACACCCGTGCCGCCGTCCCGGCGTTGTCATGTGACGCGCTGGGGGCGTCTTGGTGCTGCCGCCTGACCAATCAAGCGGGTTCGTCGAGAGCCTGCTCCAGACTCAGCCTGGACTGCCCGGTCTTGACATTGGCAGGTTCTTGGCCGCCCCGTCCTGAACTCGGTCCTGGCCGTCACACGATGTGCCTCTCGGGCGCTTCGCGCCGGGGCCATCTCGCGAGTCCTTCTTCGGCGTTGGGCAGCCCGGCGCCCGTGGCACAGTCACCCCACCCCCATCGCATTTTCCTCATCCATTACAAGGAGCGTCCCGTCCAGCCAGGTTCGACGAACACAGTTCCGTCCGTTAGGTTCTTGAAGCATTTGGTTCACTTGTTACGGGGGAGGGCGCATGGCGCTCAACGAGAAATGGGGAGCGCTGTTCGGCGACGACAGCTCCGGCTCCCGCACTGCAACGAGACTGGCCTCGGCGGACGCGCACGGCGGTGGGGGCGACAGCGGCGCTCCCGATCTCAAGGCGAGCGGTGGCCCGTGGACCACCGCGTCCGGGGTCGCAAACGCCCTGCACACGTCCTCCGCTTCAGCGCTGACCGAGTTGGAGACCGCCGCCAAGGTGGAGGCGAAGAGCACCGCGGGCCTGGACTGCACAACGGCGATGGGCGAGGTCCTCGGTTCATGGAAGGTGCGACTCACCGCCGTACGCGACGAGTGCCAGCGCCTCGAGGGCTCCCTCAAGAGCGCGGGCAAAGAGTTCGGCGAGCGCGAGGTCGTGACCCGGAAGAAGTTCGAGGGCAGGGCCGGGGGTCCGAAGTGATCACCTGGCAGCAGCTGGAGAAGCTCGATCTCAAGGAATACCAGGACGCGGCGGACGGCTGGGGCAAGGTGTCCAGCCGCGCCAACGCCGCCAAGGACCGCGTCGACAACGAGATGCTCAGCAAGCTCCGCGAGACCCAGAAGGGAAAGACCGCCGACGCCGCCACCGGCGACCTGACCCGGCTCAGCCGCAACTACCAGTACATCCACACCGAGTGCGGGCTGATCCGCACGGCCCTCAACGGGCTCGCCTCCGAACTCGCCGCCCCGCAGCGGAAGCTCATGAACGCGCTGGCGGATGTCCCCAAGACCTTCACCGTGCAGCCGAACGGCTCCGTCGAGTACCCCGTTGCCCCGGCGCTCATCACTACGCCCGAATCGGGTAGCGGAACAGCCGCCCCCGGAGCCCCGATCCCCCTCATCCCCGGCAAGGCCGAGGGCGGCGGCGACGCCAACAAGGCCCTGGCCGAGCAGATCGCCGAGGACATCGCTACCGCGCTGCGGGAAGCCGACGAGATCGACGGCCGGTACGCGGGCGCCTTGCGCAAACTCAAGATCCCGGACGGCGTCAAGGGCCTCGACATCACCGACGCGATGTTCGCCGACGCCGCCAACGACACCAGGGACCTGCAGAAAGCGGCCGGCAAGTACGCCGCCGAATCGGAGATCCCCAAGGGCAAGTCCCCTGCCGACAAAGCCAAGTGGTGGAACGAACTGCCACAGGAGAAGCGTGACGAGTACGCCACCCTCTACCCGGCATCCATCGGCGCTCTCGACGGCATCCCGGCCACCGTCCGCGACGACGCCAACCGCATGGTCCTGGCCGAGACCCGCGCGCAGACCCAACTGGACCTCAATGCGATTGGCCCGGAACCGGAAAAGTACATCAAGCACCCCAGCCACGGTCGCACCTACAGAAACCCGGCCTGGACCGAATGGTCCGAAAAGCGAGCCCCGTACCTCGCCAAATTGACGGGCATGGATGCCATCCAGGACCGCTTCGACCGCACGGGCCGGTCCGACAAGCCCGGCGAGCGCCCGCTGCCCGAGGCGTACCTGCTGGGCTTCGACACCAAGGGCATCGGCCACGCGATCGTCGCGAACGGCAACCCGGACACGGCCACGCACACGTCCGTGTACGTGCCGGGCACCACGTCAAACCTGGAGGGCATCGGAGGCGACGTCAAGCGCATGGAGACGCTCTGGCGCGCCAGCGACGCCCTCGCCGAAGGGGAGAGTGTCTCCACCATCACCTGGCTCGGCTACGACGCGCCGCAAAGTCTGGTGACCGACGCCCCGAAGAGTGAGTACGCCGACGACGGCGGCCCCAAATTGAATACCTTCCTGGGCGGGCTGCGCTCCTCCCACGAGGGAGGGCAGGACCATTTGACAGTGACGGGCCACAGCTACGGCAGTACGGTTATCGGCGCCGCCGCCCGTCAGGGCACTCTCCCGGTCGACGACATCTTTGTCGCCGGCAGCCCCGGCATGCAGGTCGGCACCGCCGCGGAACTCGACGTTCCCAGGGGGCACGTCTTCGCCGCCGAGGCCGACAGCGACCCGTACCTCAAGGGTGTCCACATTCCCTACGTCGGCGACGACAAGTACGGAGGCATCAACATTCCCTTCGTCACGAGCGACCCCGTCCCTGACCTTGGTGGCTGGAAGCATGCCCCGGTCGACTTGGACATCGACATCCTCCCGGCGTTCATCGACGGAGACGGGGCCAGCATCGTGAAGCCCCAGACTCCTACCAATCCGGACTTCGGCGCGGAGATCGTCGCAACGGACGGATCCCGGGGCCACAGCGGCTACTGGGACGAAGGCACGGAGAGCCTCAACAACCAGGCCCGGGTAACCGTAGGAAAGTATGACAGGGTGACACATGCTGACTAGCAACCATCGCAGGATCGCGTCGCGGACGGCCCGGCTCGCCGCGCTCACCCTCGCCGCATTGATCGCCACGACAGGATGCAGCGCCATGAACAACGACGCACTCGACTACACACCGGAGAAGATGCCCGTCAAGGAGGCCAAGGACCTGGTGCGCAAACAGTCCAGCCTCATTCTGGATCTCTCCGGCCTCAAAGGGGAGACCACCAACGGTTCTCCTGATGTCTCCCCGTGCGAGAAGGTCGAGCATGGGTACCGGGTCAAGCACTTCTGGAAGGTGTACGGGCCCTCCAGGGAGGCCCTCACCGCAGCGCTGGAGCGACTTCACGAAGGGCTCCCCAAGCAAGGCTGGAAGGCATACCGCTTTGAAAAGGCCAACTCAAAGGCCCAGCAGATGCAGCTCGACGTGGAGGACATGAAGCTCCATCACACGGTGAGGGTGGAAGAGGACTTCGTTTCCCGAGCCCCGGACGCGTCCAAGTGGGAGAAGGCCGGGCGCGACGGCCTGTACATCACCCTGGACTCCCCCTGCTATGTGGACCCTGACTACAAGGTCGGCAACCAGTAGCCTTGTGACGACACCTCAAAGTGCCGCCCCAGCGAGCCGCACGCACATCGCAGTGGCTGCAGCCGATGCAACCTACGCTTCTGTCAAAGAGGGCGGGATGGCTGGAGAGCCAGGCGGTGTACTGGCTGCGCAGCCGGTCTAGCTCCGCTGGCGTGGTGAGGATGACGTCTGCGCCGCCGTCGTACGGGTGGTGGATGTGTCGAAGTTCCGTATCGATGATGGACACTTCGACGACCGCTCCGTCCGCGACGGCGCGCAGCAGCGCGTCGACGCAGCCGCGTTCCCACGGGCGCCGGTCGGCGTACAGGCGTGTGTGGGCGTGGAACTCCGGGTCGGGGTCGGCTTGGTCCGACTCGGTCCACCATCGGATGCCGTCGGGGTGCAGCGTCTGTCGTGGTGACGGGTAGCCGGCGGGCCCGGTCGGTGTGTTCGACCAGTCCATGGTCACCACGAACACGTCCGTGCCTGCGAACAGTTCGTCGAGGATCGTGTTGTAGCGGTCCAGCAGGATCGCGTACTCGTCCTCGGACTCCGGGTAGCGTTTCGATTCGGGGAGGCTGTGGAAGCGCACCCAGCGGTCCGCGTACGTACTGCGGAAGGTGTGGGCGATGGGCGGACCCGACGGCCGCCGTTCTTGCCACAGCCCCTCCAACCGCTCGGGGGTGAAGTCGGAACTCACCCATCAGCCTTCGCGACACCGATCGGGCAAAAAACCCCAGTCCCGTCGAGCCTGTGCTGCCATGTGACCCGTTGGATCAGGCGCGCAGACCAACGAGCCCGTCATACGCGGCCGTGACGATCTCCAGTCCCCGAGTGTCGTCCGCAGGTTCGCGCATCTGATGTGTCACGTACGCCACTGCCATACGGGCGTCAGGGTCGATCATGACCAGTGAGCCACCCCAACCGCCCCACCCGTAGGTGTTGCCGAACAGTCCGTAGCCCAGACCCCAGCGCATCGGCATGCCAAGGACGCGGTCGTCGCCGTTGAACTGCTCCTCCCGGGCACGGTCACAACCCGCCTGCGACAGCAGCCGCGCCCCCCGCACCGATCCTCCGCAAGCCATCACGGACTGGACGAGGGCGACCGAGCGGGCGTTGCCGAGACCGTTCGCCGCAGGGATTTGCGCACGGCGCCAGGCCACGCTGTTCCCGTCGCGGACCCGTATCGGGGTCCCGGCGGCGGGAGTCGCGCCGCTGGCAGGGGCACTTGCGGCGTAGCCGTCGTCCCGCGACGGTGGCGGGATCGTGAGCGCCACCCGGTGGTCGTGCTCGGCGGGCAGGCCGATGTGGAAGTCCGCGCCCAGCGGGCCGGCAACCTCGTCGGCGAAGAACGCGCCCAGCGTCCGGCCGGTGATGCGGCGTACGACCTCGCCCACGAGGAATCCCTGGGTGAGCGAGTGGTATCCGGCTTCGCTGCCCGGCTCCCATTGCGGAGCCTGCCCGGCCAGTCGTGCCGTGGCGGACGTCCAGTCGTACAGCTCCGCCACCGGCCCGTCCCAGTCGGGGAGGCCAGCCGTGTGCGCGAGCAGGTGGCGTACCAGCACCTTCTCTTTGCCCGCCGCGGCGAACTCCGGCCAGTACTGGGCGACCGGCGCGGCCAGGTCGAGTTCGCCACGGTCGGCGAGAACCAGGGCGCACAGCGCGGTCATCGTCTTGGTGACGGACCAGACGTTGACGATCGTGTCGCGCTGCCACGGGATCGTACGGTCGGCGTCGGTGAATCCGCCCCAGACATCCACCACCGGCCGGCCATCCACGAAGACGGCCACCGAGCCGCCGGCGTCTCCCTCGTCCAGCAATGCCGCCAGCGCGCTGGGCACGGCAGTGAACAGGTCATCGTATGAGCCCTGGATGTCCGCCATGCGGAGAATCTAGCCAGCTTGGGGTGAGGCGAGGCAACTGAATTCCCGGCCCGCTGGCGGGCGACCATCCCTCAGTGGCTTCCGGCGCAGGGGCCATGCCCGTCGGGCAGGACGCTCCCCAGTTCGTCTCGAACGGGGTACTTGGCTTGACGCCCGTCCCCCCGATCCCGCAGGAGCCCGCCGGGTCCTTGTCCAAGTACTGCTGGTGAGTGGAACGACAGCGCGCACCGTGGCCGCCGCCCTGGGATCGGGCCAACTGGCCGGGTTCTGGCCGCTGCAAGCCGAGTTGTCCGCGAACTCCCCCGAGATTGTCCGCGAACCGTAACGGACGCATCCCATGGCCGCCGCCCTTCGTCCTGCCAGGTGGTCGCAGAGTGACCGGGGATCGGCGAGGGACTGGGCGAAGGCGGGGCGGACATGGCACGGCACGGCGGCGGGCGGGGCTGGTACGGCAAGCTGGTCGGGGCGGCGCTCGGGGTGACGGTGCTCACCATCGGTGCCTCGGTGTGGACGGCGCAGGCCGGTACCGTGGGCGGCTCGTCGCCCAAGGCGGCCGCGTCGGCGACGCCGGGCAGTGACGTCAAAAAGGTCTCGGTGACCATCGCGCACGCCTCGGACAAGGGGACGCGCGGCGTCAACATCACCATCGACGACGGCCCCGACCCTGTGTGGACCCCTCAAGTGCTGGACGTGCTGCGGGAGTACGGGGTGAAGGCCACGTTCTGCATGGTGGGGAGGCAGGCGCAGGCCCACCCGGACCTCGTGAAGAAGGTGGTCGCGGCCGGGCACCGGCTGTGCAACCACTCGGTGTCGCACGACACCACCATGGACAAGAAGTCCCAGGCCTACCAGTCGCAGCAGATACAGGACGCCGAACGCATGATCACCGAGGCGTCCGGAGGTGTACGGCCGATGTACTACCGGGCGCCCGGCGGGGCCTTCACCCCTCACAGCCGTGAGCTCGCCGCTTCCCGGGGGATGCGCCCGCTGGGCTGGAACGTGGACACCAAGGACTTCGAACGACCGGGCACGGACGCAATCGTCGCCACCGTCAAGCGGGAGCTGCCCAATGGGCCGACGCTCCTCTTCCACGACGCGGGCGGGGACCGTTCCCAGACCGTCGAGGCCCTGCGCCGGATCCTTCCCTGGCTCAAGGAGCAGGGCTACTCCTGCGGCTTCCCGGTGCGTTGAGCGGCCCTGGTCGGTCCCGGCATTCGAGGTCCCGGCCTGCCGCGAGCGCCACCCGCGGCCCTCCGGACCGGCGCTTCGACTGCCATTGCCGTGGTTGTGCGTCCTGATGGGCACGCGCTATGGGCTCGACGCCGCTGAGCTGCCCGGCCCGTGTACTGCTGGTGTCAGTTCCCTCCCGGATACCGGGACTTGGCTGGCGGTGTTGCGTTACCAGTCAGGTGGCAGGACAGTCGGTTTGCGGAGCCACCACCAGCGGGCTTCGCGGCCATGCACTCCGTATACGGGTTCCCGCATCTGTCCAGCGGTCTGCTCGCTGACACCGGTCCGCTCGACCTGGAGTCTTTGCAGGTCGAGCAGGCTGACCGCGGCCCGGTCCTCCGGTGTGAGACGACGGACCAGGGCGTCGACCTCTGACAACCGCGGGCCTGTCATCCCTCGGCGGGCGCGACACCGATCGGGCAGGAAACCCCCGTCCCGCCGATCCCGCAGTACCCCGCCGGGTTCTTGTCCAAGTACTGCTGGTGTTAGAGCCCTGCTGCGTTGCTGGGGAGCCAGGCGGTGTGTCGGCCGCGCAGCCGGTCTCGTTCTGTGGTTGTGGTGAGGATGACGTCTGCGCCGCCGTCGTACGGGTGGTGGATGCGTCGAAGTTCCGTATCGGTGAAGAACACTTCGACGACCACTTCGTCCGCGACGGCGCGCAGCAACTCGTCGACGCAGCCGCGTTCCCACGGGCGTCGGGTGGCGTACAGGCGTGTGTGGGTGTGGAACTCCGGGTCGGGGTCGTCCTGCTCCGACTCGGTCCACCAGCGGATGCCGTCGGGGTGCAGTGTCTGTCGTGGTGTTGGGTAGCCGGCGGGCCCGGTCGGCGTGTTCGACCAGTCCATGGTCACCACGAACACGTCCGTGCCCGCGAACAGTTCGTCGAGGATCGTGTTGTACCGGTCCAGCACGATCGCGTACTCGTCCCGGGAATCTGGGTAGCGCTTCGATTCGGGGAGGCTGTGGAAGCGCACCCAGCGGTCCGGGTACGTACTGCGGAACGTGTGAGCGATGGGCGGACCCGACGGCCGCCGTTCCTGCCACAGCCCCGCCAGTAGTTCGGGGGTGAAGCCAGCGCTCACCCGTCCGCCTTCGCGACACCAATCGGACAGGAGACACCAGTGCCGCCGGTCCCGCAGTAGCCGTTCGGGTTTTTGCTGCTTGAAAGATACTGCTGGTGATACGCCTCGGCCGGATAGAACGGGCGGCCCTCCGCCGGCAGCAGTTCCGTCGTGATCGTGCCGTACCCCGAGCCCGTCAGGACTCGCTGGTACGCCTCGCGCGACGCCGTCGCCGTTTCGGCCTGGGCGGCCGAGTGGGTGTAGATCGCCGAGCGGTACTGCGTGCCCACGTCATTGCCCTGGCGGAAGCCCTGCGTCGGGTCGTGGGACTCCCAGAACAGCTTCAGCAGCGACTCGTACGAGACGACCTTCGGGTCGAAGACGACGCGCACCGCCTCGGTGTGGCCCGTCAGGCCCGAGCAGGTCTCGTCGTAGGTGGGGTTCGGGGTGTGGCCGCCCTGGTAGCCGACCAGCGTGGTCCAGACGCCCTCCGTCTGCCAGAACTTGCGCTCCGCGCCCCAGAAACAGCCCAGGCCGAAGTCCGCGATCTCAAGGCCCTCGGGGTACGGGCCCAGCAGCGGGTTGCCCAGGACCGTGTGGCGCGCGGGGACGGAGAATTCGGGCTCCGGGCGGCCGCGGAGGGCCTGGTCGGGGGTGGGGAGCTCGGGGGTGCGGCGGGACAGGAACATGCGGGCTCTCCTTGAGGTGGCGACACCGGTGAGAACGATTGGTGCGGCGCCGGAATTCCCAGCGCCGCGCACCCCACGGGCACGCCCACCCGATCAGTGCGGCAACGTCGCCGGGCTCCCGCCGTTGGCCTCGTAGCCCGCCACCGCCAGGTTGCGGTACACCGTGTAGTCCGCCGCCGGGTCCCCGCTCAGCGTCCACGGCAGTGCGCCGATGTGGCCGTCGACGTGCACCAGCTGGTTCATCGCCTCCGCCCACCTCTCCGACCGTACGAGGAAGAGGACGAGCAGATGCCGTACGTGCGCGAGCATCGGGTCGTCCGGACGGGCCGCGTGCACGGCGAAGAGCGCGCCCTCCATCGCCTTGGTGACGACCTCGCTCCGGTAGAAGCTCTGCACCAGATTGACCTCGGGCAGATGCTCGTACACCGCGAACAGCGGCAGCGCCGCGAGCAGCGAGCCCTGCGGGGCGCGGGCTGCGGCCGTCGTCGCGAAGTGGTCCGCCTCCTCGCGGGAGCCGTGCCACTTCTCGCACCAGTAGTGCAGCGCGGCCAGATGCGCTCCCATGTGTTCAGGCGCGCGGTCGATGACCTTCGCCCACACCTGGTCGAACTGCTCGTGGGAGTAGCCGAGTCCGCGGCCGACGGCGAGTTCGACGATGTACGGAACGGGGTCGCCGGGCGAGAGCAGGGCCGCCTCGCCGCAGACCGTACGGGCCTCCTCCAGGATGATCCGGAAGTCGTCCGTGCCCGCGGTCGACGAACGCCACGCCTGCTGCACCAGGAACTCCGCGTGCACCTGCGCGCCGCCCGCGTCCTTGGGGGAGTCCAGGCGCCAGGCGCGCAGCCACGCGCCGCCGACGCCGGGCTGCTGCTGGAGTTCCACGGACGCGGCCCCGGCGAAGGCCTGCACGCGCTGCCAGCGGACCTCGCCCTCCTTGGGGGTGCCGGCGAGCAGCTGGGACGCCGCCCGCCAGTCCTGGGTGCGCTGGACGACTTCGAGTACGTCGAGGAGGTCTTGGTCCGGTCCCGGCAGGCGGATGTCCAGCTCCTCCTGGCGTACGAATCCGTACGTGTCCGGGTCGGCGGCGTCGGGCGAGCCGGGCGCGACCTGCCGGATGGCGGAGCGCCGGCGCAGCACGAAGGGGCCGATGACCGCGGTCAGCATGCACAGTGCGATCAGGAACCAGAGAATCTCCATGAGCCCATTGTCCCGGACGGCACTGCGGCGTCATCGGGGCGGTGGGTACCGGACAGCGTTCGGGGCCGGGCCGCGCAGTCGTTCCGGCGCGACTACGCTCGGGGCTCATGAGCGACCAGCACAGTGAGCACAGCTTCGAGACCCTCGCCATCCACGCGGGCAACACGGCAGACCCGCTGACGGGCGCGGTCGTCCCTCCCATCTACCAGGTGTCCACCTACAAGCAGGACGGTGTGGGAGGACTGCGCGGCGGCTACGAGTACAGCCGCAGCGCCAACCCGACGCGTACCGCGCTGGAGGAGAACCTCGCGGCGCTGGAGGGCGGCCGGCGCGGGCTCGCCTTCGCGTCCGGACTCGCGGCGGAGGACTGCCTGCTGCGTACGCTGCTGGAACCGGGCGACCATGTGGTGATCCCGAACGACGCGTACGGGGGCACCTTCCGGCTCTTCGCCAAGGTCGTCTCCCGGTGGGGCGTCGAGTGGTCGGTGGCCAACACCTCCGACCCGGCGGCGGTACGGGCGGCGGTCACCCCCAAGACCAAGGTGATCTGGGTCGAGACGCCGTCCAACCCGCTTCTCGGCATCACCGACATCGCGGCGGTTTCCGAGATCGCGCGGGGCGCGGGCGCCCGGCTCGTCGTGGACAACACCTTCGCGAGCCCTTATCTCCAGCAGCCGATCTCGCTCGGCGCGGACATCGTCGTGCACTCGCTGACCAAGTACATGGGCGGGCACTCGGACGTCGTCGGCGGCGCGCTGATCGCGGCGGACGCGGCGGTGGGCGAGGAACTGGCCTACCACCAGAACGCGATGGGCGCCGTCGCGGGCCCGTTCGACGCATGGCTGGTGCTGCGCGGCATCAAGACGCTGCCCGTCCGGATGGACCGGCACAGTGAGAACGCCGCCCGGGTCGCCGAGATGCTCACCAGCCACCCCAAGGTCACCCAGGTCCTCTACCCGGGCCTGCCGGAACACCCGGGCCACGAGACGGCCGCCAAGCAGATGAAGCACTTCGGCGGCATGGTCTCCTTCCGGGTCCAGGGCGGCGAGGAGGCGGCGGTCGAGGTCTGCAACCGCGCCAAGCTGTTCACGCTGGGCGAGTCGCTGGGCGGCGTCGAGTCGCTGATCGAGCACCCGGGGCGGATGACGCATGCGTCGGTGGCGGGCTCCGCACTGGAGGTCCCGGCGGACCTGGTGCGGGTCTCGGTGGGCATCGAGTCGGGCGACGATCTGCTGGCGGATCTTCAGCAGGCGCTGGGCTGACCCCACGGTCACCATCGCCGGGCGGGCCGAGCATCGGCCTGCCCGGCGAGCACGTCAGAGCACGTCAGAGGACCGCAGACGAAGTCAGAGCATGTCAGAGCACGTCATGTGTCAGGCGCCGGGCGTCACGCGGTGACCTTCTCGTCCTCGAGCGATTCACGGATCTCCGAGCGCAGCTCCAGGCTGTCCGCGTGTCCATGGACGGAGACCGCGTGCTCGGCTGCTGCCCGTACGACTTCCTCTTCCTCACCGGAGATGGTGAGCGAGCAGTCCATCACGCTCGGGAACCTGCGGCAATCGGCGACTTTCCTGGTCATGGGGACCTCCTGGGATCGGTCTGTACGCCGCTTTTTCCAGGATAGATCCGGGCCGCTCCGGCAGGCCGGGCCGGCGAAGGGGCTGCCTACCAGCCCTCCAGCGGGGGCGTCGTGTCCGACGGCGCCACCACCCACGGCTGCGCCACCGTCGCCCAGAGGGCGAACGCGATCGCCGCGGCGACCAGCAGCAGCCACAGCGCACGGCGCAGTGCACGATGGCGGCGCAGCAGCCGGGTGCCGTGCTCCACGGCGCGGGCGGCGAGATCGGCCGGGACCGGCGGATGGGGCGTCTCCAGCATCCGGCGTACCTCGGTCTCCTTGCGCTCCCGGCTGCTCATGACGCCGCCTGGACCTGAGTGTGCGGCGGCGGCGGCGTGGGAGGACTCGCGCACATCCTCCGCACCGCGCGCGTGAAGATCGCGCGGACGCGTTCCACCGGGAGCCCGATCAGCGCGGCCGTCTGTTCCTCCGCCACGCCCTCGTACAGACGCAGCACCAGAATCAGGCGCTCCTGCGGGGTGAGACCTTCCAGCACCCCGCCGCGCACCCGGTGGAGGCGCCAGGCGCCGCGGGCGAAGCGGGCGGCGAGTTCCTGGCGGGTGCGGTCGTACGGATCCTCGCCGCGCAGCCGGTCCCATTGCGCGTACGTATGGGCGAGCGCGGCGGTCAGCAGCTGCTCGGCGTGCGGATTGGCGCCCGGGGGCTCGGCGGTGAGCAGGGTCGCGGCATGCAGCAGCCGTGGCGCCGCGCCCGCGACGAACGCCTCGAACTCCCGGGCACGGCGACGCCCTTGTCCCGTCTGCCGATCGCTCACGTCCTCATATAGGAGCAGATCAGGCGCCGGGGTCAAGAGGTCGGCGACGTCTCCGTGTCCACGGGCGGCAGACCGGCCTGGCGGGCGGAGAGAGCGGTGTTGAAACGGGTGAGCAGAGTGCAGAACGATTCGCGTTCCGTCTCCGTCCAGCCGTCCGTCACCTGTGCCATCAGCTCGCGCCGCGAGGAGCGGACTTCTTCGAGCCTGGCCTGGCCCCGCGGGGACAGCTGGAGCACGACGGCGCGGCCGTCCTCGGGGTGCGAGGTGCGCTTGACCAGCCCGGTGTCGACGAGCGGCGCGACCTGGCGGGTGACGGTCGATGAGTCGATGCCCATCCCCGCGGCCAGCGCCTTGACGCCCATCGGGCCTTCCTTGTCGAGCCGGTTGAGCAGCAGATACGCGGCACGGTCCATGGAGTTGCGGACCTGGCCGACCCCGCCGAGCCGGGTCTGTTCCGCGCGGCGTGCGAAGACGGCGACCTGGTGCTGGAGGGCATCGAGGAGGCCGGGGTCGAGATGGGTCGTCATGTCCTGAGAAGTGGGCATGGCTAGGGGGGCTCTCTCGTGCGGCGGTCGGTTGGTGGGGGACAGAGTACGCGGCAAAAACCCGGTGTGTACCAGGGCTGCGCAAACCAGTGGGGAAGCCCGGTACCCGGGCAGCCGTCGGCCCGGTGAGCTGCGATGCTTGACGTCATGAGCTTCAGTACGTCTGGCACCTTTCGCCCCGTCATCCTCGACGACATCCGGGGGGCTCAGAAGATGCTCGCGGGGGTCGCCAGGATGACCGCGATGGAGGGCAGCAGGCATCTGTCGCAGCTGGTGGGCGCGCCCGTTCATCTCAAGTGCGAGAACCTCCAGCGGACGGGGTCCTTCAAGCTGCGCGGCGCGTACGTACGGATCTCCGGGCTCTCGCCGGTGGAGCGGGCCGCGGGCGTCGTCGCGGCCTCCGCCGGCAATCACGCGCAGGGCGTGGCACTGGCATCCTCGCTGCTCGGCGTGCGCTCCATCGTGTTCATGCCGATGGGGGCGCCGCTGCCGAAGGTCGCGGCGACGAGGGAGTACGGCGCCGAGGTACGGCTGCACGGCCAGGTCATCGACGAGACCCTGGCCGCCGCGCAGGAGTACGCGCACGAGACGGGCGCGGTGTTCATCCACCCCTTCGACCACCCCGACATCATCGCCGGGCAGGGCACCGTCGGCCTCGAAATCCTGGAGCAGTGCCCCGAGGTGCGGACGATCGTCGTCGGCATCGGCGGCGGCGGGCTCGCGGCCGGTATCGCGGTCGCGGTGAAGGCGGTGCGGCCCGATGTGAAGCTGATCGGCGTGCAGGCGGAGGGCGCGGCCGCGTATCCGCCCTCGCTCGCCGCCGGGTATCCCGTCTCGATCGACGCACCGTCGACGATGGCGGACGGGATCAAGGTGGGCCGGCCCGGCGACGTTCCGTTCAAAATCATTGGCGATCTCATCGACGAAGTCCGTACGGTCTCCGAGGACGAGCTCTCCAGCGCCGTACTGCTCTGCCTGGAGCGGGCGAAGCTGGTGGTCGAGCCGGCCGGGGCAAGTCCGGTGGCGGCGCTGCTGAGTGACCCGGGGGCGTTCCAGGGCCCGGTTGTCGCCCTGCTGTCGGGCGGCAATGTGGACCCGCTGCTGCTGCAGCGCATCCTGCGGCACGGAATGGCGGCAGCCGGCCGCTATCTGTCGCTGAGGCTGCGGCTGACGGACCGGCCAGGTGCGCTCGCCGCACTGCTGGGCTCGTTGTCAGTGGTCGACGCTAACGTCCTTGATGTGAGTCACGTAAGGACCGACCCGCGGCTCGGGCTCACGGAGGCGGAGGTGGAGTTGCAGCTGGAGACGAAGGGCCCTGAGCACTGCGAACTGGTGGCGGCGACGCTGCGCGATGCGGGTTACAGGGTCATGAGCTGAGCCCGCGAGGGCGCTCTCGTGGCCTCCGGCCCCGGTGGCCGGCGCAAGCTGACACAGCCTGACGCGGCGCTGACAGGCCCTTTGGGCTTTCTCGGCATGTGCATTCGCGACAGGCTTGAGTGTCGCGATGTATCGCGTTACGGTGAAGGTCTTGCCATGCTCCCGCCAGGTGCGGGACATCCCACACATGCCCGCATCTCTTCGTACGCCCGCATCTCTTCGTATCCCTACGTACCTCTTCTCTCCACGCATCTCTTCGCAAGCAGTGACCCACCCATCTGCCACCTTGGGAGAACCCACATGCCAGGCGCCATCTACGCCGAAGGCCTGGTGAAGACCTTCGGCGATGTAAGGGCTCTGGACGGCGTCGACCTCGACGTCCCGGAGGGCACGGTTCTGGGTCTTCTCGGCCCCAACGGAGCCGGCAAGACCACCGCCGTGCGCGTACTGACCACCCTGCTGCAGCCCGACAGCGGCAAGGCGGTCGTCGCCGGTATAGACGTCCTGAAACACCCGAACGAAGTCCGCCGCTGCATCGGCCTCTCCGGCCAGTTCGCCGCGGTCGACGAGTACTTGACCGGCCGCGAGAACCTCCAGATGGTCGGCCAGCTCTACCAGATGAGCGCACGTGACGCGAAGGTACGGGCGGGCGAGCTGCTCGACCGCTTCAACCTCGCGGACGCCGCCGACCGTCCCGCCAAGACGTACTCCGGCGGCATGCGCCGGCGGCTCGACCTCGCCGCCGCGCTGGTCGTCTCCCCACCCGTGATGTTCATGGACGAGCCCACCACCGGACTCGACCCGCGCAACCGGATGCAGCTGTGGGAGGTCATCGAAGAACTGGTCGGCGGCGGTACGACACTGCTGCTCACCACCCAGTACCTCGAAGAGGCCGACCACCTGGCCCACGACATCTGCGTCATCGACCACGGCAGGGTCATCGCCCGCGGCACCGCCGACCAGCTCAAGGCCCAGACGGGCGGCGAGCGGGTCGAGGTCGTCGTGCAGCACCCGGACCAGATCACCCCGGCCCGCGAGGTGCTGCTGGGCTTCGGCAAGGGCGAGGTCGCCATCGCCGAGCACACCCGCAAGCTCACCGTCCCGGTTAACGGCGGCGCCAAGCTGCTCGCCGAGGTCATCCGCGAACTGGACACCCGGGGCGTCGAGATCGACGACATCGGTCTGCGCCGCCCCACCCTCGACGACGTCTTCATATCCCTGACCGGCCATGCCGCCGAGCTCCAGGACGAGGAGAACCGGCAGTCGCAGGGCGCCAAGGACGCCAAGGGCGCCAAGGATCCCAAGGATGCGAAGGCCATGAAGTCCCGGAAGGAGTCCGTGAAGTGACCACCGCAACGGACGCCGTGAAGCTCGCGGCACCCAAGCCGCGCGGCGGCGTCGTCCAGTCGATCAACGACTCGCTCGTCGTCGCCAAGCGAAATCTGATCCGGATGACCCGGATCCCGGAGATGATCATCTTCGGGATGATCCAGCCCGTCATGTTCGTGGTGCTGTTCAGCTATGTCTTCGGCGGCTCCATGGACGTCGGCGGCACCACGGACCCCGCGGTCTACCGGGAGTTCCTGATGGCGGGCATCTTCGCCCAGACCGTCACCTTCGCCACCGCGGGCGCCGGTGCGGGCATCGCCGACGACATGCACAAGGGTCTGATCGACCGGTTCCGCTCCCTGCCCATGGCCCGCGGCGCAGTCCTCACCGGCCGCACCCTCGCGGACCTCGTCCAGACCACTCTGACCGTCGTCGTCCTCACGATCGTCGCTCTGCTGGTCGGCTGGCGGATCCACGAGGGCATCCCCAAGGCCCTCGGCGCGTTCGCGCTGCTGCTCCTGCTGGGATACGCCTTCTCCTGGATCGGCGCACTCATCGGACTCTCGGTCAGTACGCCCGAGGCGGCCACGTCCGGCGGACTGATCTGGCTCTTCCCAGTCACTTTCATCTCGAACGCCTTCGTGCAGTCCAGCAATCTGCCGGGCTGGCTGCAGCCGATCGCCGAGTGGAACCCCTTCAGCGCCACGGTCCAGGCCTGCCGCGAGCTCTTCGGCAACCCCGGAGCATCGCCGTCGGACGCCTGGCCGATGGCGCACCCGGTGTGGGCATCGCTGATCTGGTCGGTCCTGATCATCGTGGTCTTCCGGACGCTGTCGGTGCGCAAGTACCGCTCGGCGACCGCCTGATCATGCATACAGGGAAGGGCCGGACCGCGATGTGCGGTCCGGCCCTTCGCCGTGCTGTCCGGTGTGCGGGCTTAGGCGCTGTACGGCTTGGCCGCCAGGACCTTGACCGAGGCCGTCTTGCCGTTCGGCAGCTCGTACTCGGCGAACTCGCCGACCTTCTTGCCGTTCACGCCGCTGCCCAGCGGCGACTGCGGGGAGTACGTCGCGATGGCGTCGGAGGCGTACTCGCGCGAAGCCAGCAGGAAGGTCTCGGTGTCGTCCTCGTCGCCGTCGAAGGCGATCGTCACGACCATGCCGGGCGCAACGACGCCCTCGGCGGTCGGCGCCTCGCCGACCTTCACGTTCTCCAGGAGCTGGGTCAGCTGGCGCACACGGAGCTCCTGCTTGCCCTGCTCCTCCTTGGCCGCGTGGTACCCGCCGTTCTCCCGCAGGTCGCCCTCCTCACGCGCAGCCGCGATCTTGGCGGCGATCTCCGTGCGCGCGGGACCAGACAGGTATTCCAGCTCGGCCCTGAGCTGGTTGTACGCCTCCTGGGTGAGCCAGGTGACGTTCTCGCTGGTCTGGGTCACAGGTGCTCCTCGTAGGTACTGGGAATACAAAGCATCGCCCTACCCAGAAGGATGTGCCTCCATGGATGGGCGAAACCACGAGCCTAACAATTCCGAGGCCCAAGGGGGAGGACGAAAGCCATCAGAATTACATCACCGCAGGTCAGCGGGCGAGACCCGCCATGTGATCAGGCAGGGGATCCGCTGTCAGCGGGCGGTGCACTGCACCAGCTCGGCGCTGGTCCCGCGCGCCGTCGTGCGCACCTTGACGACCTCGTCGATACGGGTCGTGCCCCGCTGGCCGACAGCGACGTCGAGGCGTCCCACCTCGCTGCCGTCCGCGGACCGGGAACGCAGCGTGCAGCTGCCCGTGGTGTCCGCGTTCTTGCGTACTTCCAGGTGCACCTGCACCTCGGTGTTGGACGTGACGCTGAACTTGATCACTTCGGCGCTGATCTTCTGCCCGGCGATGTAGTCGTATCCGAACCAGCCGATGACCCCGAGCAGTGCGACGCCGAGGCCCGCGCCCACAATCTTGAGCTTGCGGTCGGCACGGTCGTCAGCCGAGCGGCCGTAGCGGCCCTCCGGAAGCTGCGCGCGCACCGCGGCCATGACAATTCCTCTCGGGCTGGGCTCGGGACGGGGCTGCCGGAATTTTCCGACCCCCGATTCGGTCACTATAGAAGCCGCCGTACGCGACGAATCATTGAGGATCGAGTCTTGACTGAGCAGCTGCGACTGATGGCCGTTCACGCCCACCCCGACGACGAGTCGAGCAAGGGCGCGGCCACGATGGCCAAGTATGTGTCCGAGGGGGTGGACGTGCTGGTCGTGACCTGCACGGGAGGCGAGCGTGGCTCCATCCTCAATCCCAAGCTCCAGGGGGACGCGTACATCGAGGAGCACATCCACGAAGTGCGCAAGAAGGAGATGGACGAGGCGCGCGAGATCCTCGGGGTGAGCCAGGAATGGCTCGGCTTCGTCGACTCCGGCCTGCCCGAGGGCGACCCGCTGCCGCCGCTTCCCGAGGGCTGCTTCGCCCTCGAGGACGTCGACGTGGCCGCCGGGCGACTGGTGAAGTCCATCCGTTCCTACCGCCCGCAGGTCATCACGACCTACGACGAGAACGGCGGGTACCCCCACCCCGACCACATCATGACCCACAAGATCTCGATGGTCGCCTTCGACGGCGCGGGGGACGCGGAGAAGTTCCCCGAGTCCGAGTTCGGGCCCGTCTGGCAGCCGCAGAAGCTCTACTACAACCAGGGCTTCAACCGGCCGCGCACGGTCGCGCTGCACGAGGCGCTGCTGGAGCGCGGCATGGAGTCCCCGTACGGGGAGTGGCTGGAGCGCTGGAAGGAGTTCCAGCGCGCCGAACGCACGCTGACCACGTACGTACCGTGCGCGGACTTCTTCGAGATCCGCGACAAGGCGCTGATCGCACACGCGACGCAGATCGACCCCGACGGCGGCTGGTTCCGGGTTCCGATGGACATCCAGAAGAAGGTCTGGCCGACCGAGGAGTACGAGCTGGCGAAGTCTCTGGTCGATACCTCCCTCCCCGAGGACGACCTCTTCGCGGGCATCCGCGAGAATGCCTGACATGAGCGCAAGCGCAAACCTCGCACTGACGCATCTCGTCCCTCTGGCCAAGGAGGTCGACGACAACAAGGTCACGCCCGGTGTCCTGGGCTTTCTCGTCTTCGCGGCGCTGGCCGTGGGGGTGTGGCTGCTGATGAAGTCGATGAACCGGCACATGGGGAAGGTCAACTTCGAGGAGGCACCGGATCCGAAGGGCGACGGGCCTTCTTCGAAGGATGCGAAGCGGAAGTCGGGGCCTGCCGCGGCGTGAAGCCGTAACGGGCGGGGCTGGGCGCCTGCGGCGGGCTTTCCCCCACCCCGCCCCATCCCGAAACCATGGGCTCCGCCCTGGACCCCGGTACGGCCTTCGGCCGTGTCCTCAATCGCCGGACGGGCTGAAACGCAGCCCGTCCCGGCGATTGACTGCTACGTCGACGCCGTGACCGGGACGCCCATCACCTCGCGCGCGTGGCGGTTCGGGACCATTCCCAGGTGCCAGGCCTGCCAGCCGTCCTCCAGGTGGACGCCGCGCTCCAGCATCACCGCCAGCGCCTCCGCGCAGTCCTCCAGCTTGCCGTCGCGCGAGGAGTGCGACGTACCCATCAGCTGAGCCAGCTCCTCCTGGGCCACCACCGTGCCGACCTCTATGCCGCCCGGTGACGCGAACGGCAGCAGCGTGCAGCGCAGGAAACGTGCCCAGTCCGAGCCGCGCTCGTCCTGGTACGACGCGAACAGCTCCGTCGCCTCGTCGCACAGCGCCAGCGCCTGCGCCGCGCGGTTGTTGCCCGCGTCGATCAGAGCCAGTTCCAGGCAGGTCCAGGCCTCGCCGTGAGCCACCCCGATGCGGTGGAAATCGGCCCGGGCGTCCACCAGGAGCTGGCGGGCGAAGCCGGAGTTACGGAGGTTGCCGGTCTGGGCCGCGCGCTGGTCGCGGGTGACACGGCCCGAGTGGTGGCGGGCGCAGGCCAGACCGTAGACGTCACGCATCCGCGAGAACATCGTCCGGGCCCGCTC
This sequence comes from Streptomyces sp. NBC_00885, assembly GCF_045207475.1. Lineage (NCBI taxonomy): Bacteria > Bacillati > Actinomycetota > Actinomycetes > Kitasatosporales > Streptomycetaceae > Streptomyces > Streptomyces sp. NBC_00885. Next base: position 3,080,268 of record NZ_CP108796.1, on the reverse strand, counting down.
CAGCTCCCGTACCGCCTGGTCACGGTCGCCGCCCTCCTCCAGCGCCTGGCCGAGGTAGTACAGCGTCCACGCCTCACCGCGCGCGTCCTCGTTGTCCCGGTGCCGGCTCAGCGCCTGGCGCAGCTGATCCACCGCGGGCGCCGGGTCGCCGTCCACCAGACGCGCCCTGGCCAGCTGGGTCAGCGCCCACGCCTCGCCGCGGCCGTCACCGGTGCGGCCGTACAGATCCAGCGCCGTACGCAGCTCCGACTCGGCGCGCGGGACATCGCCCATGCGCAGGCACACCTGTCCCAGCTGGAAATGCGTCCAGGCCTCGCCGTGGAGTGACTCGCCCTCCCGGTGCAGGGTCAGCGCCGTCGCCAGCAGGGTCAGCGCCTCCGCGAGATTGGCCCGGTCGCGTTCGACCGCGGCCAGCGCGTGCAGCGACCACGCCCGGTCCTCGGCCTGCTCCTCGGACGACTGCAGCTCGATCGCCTCGTGCAGCTTCGCCGCGGCCTCGGTGAGATTGCCCTGGTGGTGCAGGGTGATGCCGAGCGAGCAGAGCGCGAGGGCCGTGCCCGAGTCGTTCTGCGCCTCCCGATAGAGGCCGACGACGGACGAGAGGGTCGTACGCGCCTTGTCGAGCTCGCCGAGCTGGCGGGCCGCGATACCGGTACGCCAGCGTACGGAGCGCTCCAGCAGCCCCTGGTCCACCGCCTGCGACAGCTCACTGATCTCGCCCAGGCGGTACAGGTCGCCGCGCAGCAGGCAGTAGTCGCACAGCGCGCCCAGCAGACCCAGCACCGTCTGCTGGTTCACACCCTCCGCGTGCCGCAGCGCCGAGGTGATGAAGCTCGACTCGTCGTCCAGCCAGCGCAGCGCCGCGTCCAGCGAGGAGAAGCCGTGCGCCCCGAACTGGCCCGCCCGCGTGGACATCTTTCCGTCCACCATGCGGATCACGGCCCCGGCCAGGTCCGCGTAGTTCTGGATCAGCCGCTCCTGCGCGGCCGCCCGCTCCTTGGCCTCCTCCTCGTCGACAAGCCGGGCCTGGGCGAAGGACCGTACGGCATCGTGCAGCCGGTAACGGCTGGCCCGCACATGATCGATCAGGCCCGCCCTCGCCAGGCCCGACAGCAGCCGCTGCCCCTCCTGCTCGTCCGTGGCCAGCAGCGCCGCCGCCGCTGCCGCACCGAGTGAGGCCCGTCCGGCCAGCGCGAGCCGGCGCAGCAGCCGCCGCGCCTGCTCGGACTGGTCGGTGTAGCGCAGCCACAGCGCACGCTCGACCGGATCCACGGGGCCGTAGGCGCCCAGGTCGGCCGCCAGCTGATGCGCGGTCCGGGGGCCGAGCGAGGAGCCCGCGACACGCAGCGCCAGCGGCAGCCCGCCGCACAACTCCCGTACTGCATCCACCGATTGAGCGTCATACGGACTGGACGAAGGCTCCTCGGCCGACGCCCGCAACAGCTCCTCCGCGCCCGCCGGATCCAGCGCATCGACCGGCAGCTGGTGCACCCACGCCGGAATGTCGTCCGCCAGGTCGAGCGGCCTGCGTGCGGTCACCAGCACCAGACTGTCCGAACGCTCCGGCACCAGCGTGCGCACCTGCGCGGCATCGCTCGCGTCGTCCAGCACCACCGTCACCGGCAGGCCCGTCAGATGCTGGTGATACAACTCGCTCAGCCGCCGCACCTGCTGCTCCGCCGAGGACCGCTCACGGAACAGCAACTGCTCACGCGGCGCGCCCAGCCGGTTCAGCAGATGCAGCAGCGCGTCCCGCGTGGACAGCGGATCGGCGCTGTCGCCCCGCAGATCGACGACACACGCGCCCCGGAACTGGTCCTTGAGATGCTGCGAGGCCCGTACGGCCAGCGTCGTACGCCCCGCACCCGCATCGCCGTACAGCACCACGACCGTCGGCTTCGTCTCCGTCGAGGCGCGGGCCGCATGCACCCACTGCGCGATCTGCGTCATCTCCTCCCGGCGGCCCGCGAACGGCCCCTCCGGCTCCGGCAGATGCCCGAACGACTGCTCCAGCACGGACCGCCTGCGCGCCGCCGCGCTGCGGTCCGTGCCCCGCAGCTGGGGCGCCACGGCGGCCTTCTTCGTCGCGGTACGGGTCGAGGAGGCCAGCATCCGCTGCTGGTCCAGGAACGGGCGGATGCCCCGTACCTCCAGCGCCGTCAGCCACTGCAGCCGCAGCTGCTCGGCCCCACCCGGCTGCCCGAGCGCCCCGGCCCTGCGGTGCGCGGCCGGCCAGTGCGACGCGGTCACCTTCGCGACGGTCGTCGCAGCCCCGGCGACGGCGACAACCGCCCCGGCCCCGAGCGCGGTACCCGTGGCCGTGCCCAGCGCGACATCCGCGCCGATCGCCGCGATCGCCGCAACGGCAGTCACCAGCAAGGGAGTCGACACATTGCGCCGACTGAACCGCTCGGCCAGCGGCTGCTGCCCGGCCTCCGCCTCGGCCAGCGCCTGCTCGTACGCGGCGTACTCCTCGTCCGCGTTCGCCGCCAAACCGTCCAGGGCGGCCCGCGCGCGTGCCAGCAGCACGGCGGAGTCCGCCCGCCCTCCCGAACGCCGTACTTCTTGCTCGACGGCGCGTACCAACAGCCGCTCGGCTTCCGCCCGATGGCTGTCCCGCATGTGCGTCCCCCTCCGAAGCTCCGTGTCCGTTCCGGTTCCGGCCCGTCTCGGGTTCCGGTTCCGTTCCGGCGACAAGTGTCCTGCGTGCGGCGCGTCAGCGCGAGAGACTCTGACGATCATCCTCACCTGAGAGAGGATGAGTACATGCCGAACCGCCTCGCCCATGAGACTTCCCCCTACCTCCTGCAACACGCCGACAACCCGGTCGACTGGTGGCCGTGGTCGGGCGATGCCTTCGAGGAGGCGCGGAAGCGAGGGGTGCCGGTGCTGCTCAGCGTCGGCTACTCGAGCTGCCACTGGTGTCATGTCATGGCTCACGAGTCCTTCGAGGACGACGAGACCGCGGCGTATGTGAACGAGCACTTCGTCCCGGTCAAGGTCGACCGCGAGGAGCGCCCCGACGTCGACGCCGTCTACATGGAGGCCGTGCAGGCAGCAACCGGGCAGGGCGGCTGGCCCATGACCGTCTTCCTCACCGCGGACGGCGAGCCCTTCTACTTCGGTACGTACTTCCCGCCCGAGCCCCGGCACGGCATGGCCTCCTTCCGGCAGATCCTCGAAGGCGTTGCCGCCGCCTGGGCCGAGCGGCGCGATGAGGTCGGTGAGGTCGCGGGGAAGATCGTCCGGGATCTGGCCGGGCGTTCGCTCGCGTACGGCGGGGAGGGTGTGCCCGGTGAGGAGGAGCTGGCGCAGGCGCTGCTCGGGCTCACCCGCGAGTACGACGAGCGCAGCGGCGGCTTCGGCGGCGCGCCCAAGTTCCCGCCGTCGATGGCCGTGGAGTTCCTGCTGCGCCACTACGCCCGGACCGGGTCCGACGGGGCGCTGCAGATGGCCGCCGAGACCTGCGCGGCGATGGCCCGCGGTGGGATCTATGACCAGCTCGGTGGCGGTTTCGCGCGGTATTCGGTGGACCGTGAGTGGGTGGTGCCGCACTTCGAGAAGATGCTCTACGACAACGCCCTGCTGTGCCGGGTGTACGCGCATCTGTGGCGGGCGACCGGTTCGGAGCTGGCCCGGCGGGTGGCGCTGGAGACAGCGGACTTCATGGTGCGGGAGCTGCGTACGGCCGAGGGCGGGTTCGCCTCGGCGCTGGACGCGGACAGTGATGACGGCACGGGCAGGCATGTCGAGGGCGCGTTCTATGTGTGGACGCCGCAACAGCTGCGTGAGGTGCTGGGCGAGGAGGACGGGGAGCGGGCCGTCGAGCTGTTCGGGGTGACGGAGGAGGGGACCTTCGAGGAGGGCGCGTCGGTCCTGCAGCTCCCGGACGGCGAGGTGGATCCGTCGGTCAAGGAGCGGCTGCTCGCCGCGCGGGCGCTGCGGGCGCGTCCGGGGCGGGACGACAAGGTGGTCGCCGCGTGGAACGGTCTGGCGATCGCGGCGCTCGCCGAGGTGGGTGCGTATTTCGAGCGTCCCGATCTTGTCGAGCGGGCGACCGAGGCCGCCGATCTGCTGGTGCGGCTGCACATGGACAACGGCGCGCGGCTGGCCCGTACGTCCAGGGACGGCAGGCCCGGCGCGCACGCCGGGGTCCTTGAGGACTACGCGGATGTCGCCGAGGGCTTCCTGGCGCTCGCGGGTGTGACCGGCGAGGGGGTGTGGCTGGAGTTCGCGGGCTTCCTGCTGGACATCGTCATCGACCAGTTCGTGGCGGAGGGCGGGGCGTTGTACGACACGGCCCATGACGCCGAGCCGTTGATCCGCCGTCCGCAGGACCCGACGGACAACGCGACGCCGTCGGGCTGGACGGCGGCGGCCGGTGCACTGCTTTCGTATGCGGCGCACACCGGATCCGAGGCCCATCGCACGGCCGCGGAAGGGGCGTTGGGTGTGGTGAAGGCGCTCGGCCCGCGGGCGCCGCGCTTCATCGGCTGGGGGCTGGCGGTCGCGGAGGCGCTGCTCGACGGGCCGCGCGAGGTGGCCGTGGTGGGACCCCAAGGCGACGCGGCGACGCGGGAGTTGCACCGTACGGCGCTGCTGGCGCAGGCTCCCGGCGCGGTGGTCGCGGTGGGCGAACCGGACGGTGAGGAGTTCCCGTTGCTGAAGGAGCGCCATCTGGTGGACGGCGGCCCTGCGGCGTACGTCTGCCGGAACTTCGCGTGCCGGATGCCCACGGCGGACGCTGCTGAGCTCGCGGGGCAGCTCGGCGGTCGCTGAGTGCGGCGGGGCCGCAGATTGGCGGGGTGGGGGAACGCCCCCCGGGGTCAGAGCCGCAGCCCGCCCTGGATCGTCGTCAGCGCCCGGTCCAGCAGCGCGATCAAGTCGTCCTTGTGGTCCCGCGCCGCCCAGTACAGCATCACCTCGCGCACCGCCCCCAGCACCGCCGCCGTGAAGACCCGTACATCCAGGTCGTCACGGGATCGGCCCGTGCGGTCCGCCAGGGCGTGGACCAGGAGTTCCGACGTCGTCGCCATCGTCTCCGTCATCCGCGCGCGGATCGCCGGGACCTCCACCATCAGCCGGGTCCGCTGGATGACTTCTTCCCGTTCCTCCTCGATGAACGCCGCCAGGCCCTGCGTCAGCACGGCCCGGATGGAGTCCAGCGGATCCTCGCCCGCCGGCCTGGCCCTCAGCTCCGCCTCCATGATCGGGTCGTACTCGTCGGTGAGGACGATGTCTTCCTTGGTCGGGAAGTAGCGGAAGACGGTCGACGGGGAGACCTCCGCCGCCTCGGCGATCTGCTCGATCGTGGTCGCCTCGTACCCCTGCTCGGCGATGAGCCGGTACGTCGCCCGGCGGATCGCGATCCGCGTCTTGAGCTTCTTGCGCTCGCGCAGGCCGGGCTGTGGCTGCGTTTCGGCGAGAGAAGCACCGGAGGACGTACGTGGAGTGGCGGCCATGTTCGTCATTGTCCTGCATCGACCGGCGCGGGAACCACGTCCACCTCGTCCTTCGTGACGGGCCGCCGGTTCGGCAGCAGCGCGGCGACGAACAGCGCGGACAGCAGCGCCGCCACTGCGCAGACGAGCAGGACGGTGGTCATGCCGTGCACATACGCGGCGTCGGCGGAGTCCGCGAGGCGTCCCCCGACGCCGTCGCCGAGCTGCTGGGCGACCAGGTGCGCGGCGACGACGGAGTCCTGGGCCCGTTCCGCGGCCGCGGTCGGCAGCCCGGTGACGTCGAGGTCGCCGGCGTATCGGGAGGCGAGCAGCGAGCCGAGGAGCGCGATGCCGATCGCGCTGCCGACTTGGCGTACGGTCATCAGCAGCCCGGACCCGCTGCCCGCGCGGTCGGCGGGCAGGGCGCCGAGTGCCGCGTCCATGGCGGGGACCATCGCGAAGCCGAAGCCGAGGCCCATGACGGACAGCCAGAGGGCTGTGAAGCCGTAGCCGTTGTCTACGGTGGTGCGGCTGCCGAGGAGCGCGGAGAAGGCGAGGACGACCAGTCCCGCGGTGATGACCCCGCGCGGGCCGAAGCGCTGGACGAGGGCCGCGCTGAACTTGGCGGCGATCACCAGGCCGCCCATCATCGGCAGCATCCGCACCCCGGTGTCCAGAGCGTTGTAGCCGAGGACGGCCTGGAGATGGACGGGCAGGGTGAACAGCAGCCCCGCCATCACGAACATCACCAGCGTCGCGGTGAGGGTGTTGAGCAGGAAGCCCCGGTCGCGCAGCAGCGACATGTCGAGCATGGGCCTGGCCGCCCGGCGTTCGCGCAGGACGAGTGCGCCGATGAGTACGACACCGGCGGCGAGCATGCCGACGATGAGCCGATCGCCCCAGCCGCGGTCCGGGGCCTCGATGATCGCGTAGATCAGGGTGCCGAGCCCGGCCGCGGTGAGCGCGGTGGAGACGGCGTCGACCTTGGGGGACGCGGGGTCGCTGGTCTCGGGCAGGAGCAGGAGGCAGGCGGTGATCCCGATGGCGACCATCGGGACGTTGATCACGAAGATCGAGCCCCACCAGAAGTGATCGAGGAGCCAGCCGCCGAGGATCGGGCCGAGCGGCAGGCCGAGCGCGGACGCGGCGGAGACGATGCCGACGGCCCTGGTGCGGTCCTGGGGTGCGGCGAAGAGCGAGGGCAGTACGGCGAGGGCGAGCGGCATGATCAGCGCGCCGCCGATGCCCATCACGGCACGGGCGGCGATGACGGTGGTGACGTCATCGGCCAGCGCGCCGACGAGCGAGCCGGCGAGGAAGACGCCGAGGCCGGTGACGAGCATCCGGCGGCGGCCGAAGCGGTCGCCGAGGAGGCCCGCCGGGAGCATCATCGCGGCGAAGACGACGACATAGGCGTCGGCCATCCACTGCTGTTCGCCGGTGGTGGCGCCGAGCTGGGCGGCCATGGTCGGCAGGGCGACGTTGAGGATCGTGAGGTCGAAACCGAGCACGAGCATGCTCGCGACGAGAGCGCCGAGCGCCCACCAGCGGCGGGACATGGCAGCCTCCTTCGAGAGATGATGTCAAATGACAGTAACTCTCAAAAGGTGGTTGATGTCAACGTGTGCGGAGGGCGTCGGCGCGGGAACGCGGAACGGCCCGTGGCGGGTGCCACGGGCCGTTCGGCGAAGGAGGCGAAGGAGATGCCGGAGCGCGTCAGGAGTGCTGGTAGGCCACCAGCGAGATCCCCACGTAGTGCACGACGAACGCCGCGAGCGTGAAGGAGTGGAAGACCTCGTGGAAGCCGAACCACCCGGGGGAGGGGTTCGGCCGCTTCATTCCGTAGATCACGCCGCCCGCGCTGTAGAGCAGCCCGCCGACGATCACCAGGACGAGCACCGCGATCCCGCCTGCGCGCATGAAGTCGGGCAGGAAGAAGACGGCCGCCCAGCCCATCGCGATGTAGCAGGGGGTGTAGAGCCAGCGCGGGGCGCCCACCCAGAAGACCCGGAAGGCGATGCCCGCCGCGGCCGCCGCCCAGACCGCCCACAGCAGCGTACGGCCGGTGGAAGCGGGGAGAAGGAGCATCGTCAGCGGTGTGTACGTGCCCGCGATGATCAGAAAGATATTGGCGTGGTCGAGGCGGCGCAGTACGGCCTCGCCGCGCGGGCCCCAGTTGCCGCGGTGGTAGAGCGCGCTCACCCCGAAGAGCAGGCACGCGGTGAAGACGTAGATCGCGCAGGCGACCCGGGCCTTGGCGGTGTCGGCCAGTGCCGTGAGCACGAGCCCGGCGACCAGGACGGCGGGAAACATCCCGGCGTGCAGCCAGCCGCGCAGCCGCGGTTTGTGCGGTGTGGGCTCTATGTCGGTCGCTTCCGGCACGGCAGAGGTCATGGCGTGGATGTTACCTACGCAACCGTAGGTAACGAGGCTGTCTGCAGGCCTCGTTACAAGCCTCACACCGCTATGGCCCAAACGCTCGGCGGGGGGTGGCGGGATTGCGAGTGGCGATGCTCACGTGAGAGGTCCTCTGGACATATGCGCACAGGGCACCGATGATCAGATGAGTGCGGTCGGCACCGGATGAGCGCCAGAAGAGCAAGGGACCGAAGCATCCGGGTCGCAGCCCCCACGGGGCATCAACCTTCATACCCTCACTTAGGAGCGATCGTGGCGCGCGACATCGCGGCTCCCAGCACCGTCCCCAGCAACCACCAGGAGCTCATCTCCTGGGTCGACGAGATCGCAGCAATCACGCAGCCGGACAGCGTCGTCTGGTGTGACGGATCCGAGGCCGAGTACGAGCGCCTGTGCGAGGAGCTCGTTGCCAAGGGCACCTTCAAGAAGCTGGACCCGATCAAGCGCCCGAACTCCTACTACGCCGCGTCCGACCCGACCGATGTCGCGCGCGTCGAGGACCGCACCTTCATCTGCTCCCAGAAGGAGGAGGACGCGGGCCCGACGAACCACTGGAAGGCTCCCGCGGAGATGAAGGAGATCTTCGCCGGTGAGAAGGGCATCTTCCGCGGTTCGATGCGCGGCCGGACGATGTACGTCGTGCCGTTCTGCATGGGCCCGCTCGGCTCCGACCTCTCCGCGATAGGCGTCGAGATCACCGACTCCGCGTATGTCGCCGTCTCCATGCGCACGATGACCCGCATGGGACAGCCCGTCCTCGACGAGCTCGGCTCCGACGGCTTCTTCGTCAAGGCCGTGCACACGCTGGGCGCGCCCCTCGCCGAGGGCGAGCAGGACGTCCCCTGGCCCTGCAACTCCACCAAGTACATCTCGCACTTCCCCGAGACCCGCGAGATCTGGTCGTACGGCTCGGGCTACGGCGGCAACGCCCTGCTCGGCAAGAAGTGCTACGCGCTGCGCATCGCCTCCGTCATGGCGCGCGACGAGGGCTGGCTCGCCGAGCACATGCTGATCCTCAAGCTCACCCCGCCGCAGGGCGAGCCCAAGTACGTCACCGCGGCCTTCCCGAGCGCCTGCGGCAAGACCAACCTCGCCATGCTGGAGCCCACGATCTCCGGCTGGACCGTGGAGACCATCGGCGACGACATCGCCTGGATGCGCTTCGGTGAGGACGGCCGGCTGTACGCGATCAACCCCGAGGCGGGCTTCTTCGGCGTCGCGCCCGGCACCGGTGAGCACACCAACGCCAACGCCATGAAGACCATGTGGGGCAACTCCGTCTTCACCAACGTCGCCCTGACCGACGACGGCGACGTGTGGTGGGAGGGGATGACCGAAGAGCTGCCCGCGCACCTGACCGACTGGAAGGGCAACGACTGGACGCCCCAGTCCGAGACCCCGGCCGCCCACCCCAACGCCCGCTTCACCGTCCCGGCCGGGCAGTGCCCGATCATCGCGCCGGAGTGGGAGGACCCGAAGGGTGTGCCGATCTCGGCGATCCTCTTCGGCGGCCGCCGCGCCAGCGCCGTCCCGCTGGTCACCGAGTCCTTCGACTGGCAGCACGGTGTCTTCCTCGGTGCGAACGTCGCCTCCGAGAAGACCGCCGCCGCCGAGGGCAAGGTCGGCGAGCTGCGCCGCGACCCGTTCGCGATGCTGCCGTTCTGCGGCTACAACATGGGCGACTACATGGGCCACTGGCTCAAGGTCGGCAAGAACGCGGACGCGTCCAAGCTGCCGAAGATCTACTACGTGAACTGGTTCCGCAAGAACGACGAGGGCAAGTTCGTCTGGCCCGGCTTCGGCGAGAACGGCCGCGTCCTGAAGTGGATCGTGGAGCGCCTGGCGGGCAAGGCCGAGGGCGTCGAGACCCCGATCGGCATCCTGCCGACGCGTGAGGCGCTCGACACGGACGGCCTCGATCTGCCCGAGGCGGACCTGGACTTCCTGCTCAAGGTCGACAAGGACGTCTGGCGCGAGGAGGCGGCGCTGATCCCCGAGCACCTCAACACCTTCGGTGACCACGCGCCGAAGGAGCTGTGGGACGAGTACCGCGCGCTGGTCTCGCGTCTCGGCTGAGCGCTCGCCGTCCAACTGAAGAAACGTCGCGGCGGGCCCACCTGACATCCGCCCTGACCTGTGGGGTCAATACGGCCCGCCGCGTCCCCGGCCCCCGGAGCCCCCTCACGGCTCCGGGGGCCGGACCCGTTTCTTGCGCCGCAGGTGGCGGTGACATGGGTGGCACCCGGTCCGTGCGCCTCCTCGGCACGCGGACCGGGGCCGTCAGTGGGCGCCTGCCGGTGCGAGGGCGGCGGAGTGCACGTCCATCCGCTCGGCCGCGAGGATCGCGGCGGCGGTGTCGGCGCGAGATGCCGCGACGACGAGGGCGCGGCCCGCGATGTCGTGGGCGCGGCGATGAAGGACGCCGGTGTCGGCGGCGCTGAGGCCGGCGTGCCGGGCGGGCGGAGCGCCGCGCAGCCGGGCGACCTGCTCGGCGATGTGCTCGGCGGCCTCGTCGAGGCCCAGTTCGTCGGTGACGGCGAGGAGCGCGGACAGGTGGCCCGCGAGCTGGATGTCGAGCTCTTCCTCGCGGCTGCGGTGCGGGTAGTCGGCCTGCGCATCGGCCTGCATGCGATGGACCGACTTGGTGCGGATCGGCTCGTACATGGGGATGGCCTCCTGCGTGGGTCGTCAGGAGGCCATCCTAGCTTGGATTCCGTCTAAAGTTGAGCTGGATCCGGCAATCGGGCGAGATGGCTCAGGGCTGGCTGTAGCCGTCCAGGAATGTCCCGATCCGCGTCACGGCGTCCGCAAGCTCCTTCGCCGCGGGCAGCGTCACGATCCGGAAGTGATCGGGCTCCGGCCAGTTGAAGCCCGTACCGTGCACGACCATGATCTTCTCGGCGCGCAGCAGGTCGAGCACCATCTGGCGGTCGTCCTTGACCTTGTAGACATTGGGGTCGAGCCGCGGGAACAGATACAGCGCGCCCTTCGGCTTGACGCAGGTCACGCCGGGAATCTGGGTGAGCAGGTCGTACGCGACGTCCCGCTGCTCCAGGATCCGCCCGCCCGGCAGGACGAGGTCCTCGATCGACTGCCGGCCGCCCAGCGCGGTGGCGACCGCGTGCTGCGAGGGCATGTTCGCGCACAGACGCATATTGGCGAGGATGGTCAGGCCCTCGATGTACGAGGCGGCATGCGCCTTCGGGCCGCAGACGGCCATCCAGCCGGAGCGGTACCCGGCCACCCGGTAGTTCTTCGACAGCCCGTTGAAGGTCAGGACCATCAGGTCCGGCGCGATCGCGGCGGTCGGCGTGTGCGTGGCACCGTCGTAAAGGATCTTGTCGTAGATCTCGTCGGAGCAGACGATCAGGTTGTGCCGACGGGCGATCTCGGTGAGGCCGCGGAGCATCTCCTCGCTGTACACCGCGCCCGTGGGGTTGTTCGGGTTGATGATCACGATCGCCTTGGTGCGGTCGGTGATCTTCCGCTCGATGTCCGCGAGATCGGGCATCCAGTCGGCCTGCTCGTCACAGCGGTAGTGCACGGCGGTGCCGCCCGCGAGTGACACGCACGCGGTCCACAACGGATAGTCCGGGGCCGGTACGAGCACCTCGTCGCCGTCGTCGAGCAGCGCCTGCATCGACATCTGGATCAGCTCGGAGGCGCCGTTGCCGAGGTAGATGTCCTCGACGTCCAGGTCGATGCCCTTGGTCTGGTAGTGCTGCATCACCGCGCGGCGTGCGGACAGCAGGCCCTTCGCGTCGCCGTAGCCGTGCGCGTCGCCGAGGTTGCGGAGGATGTCCTCCAGGATCTCGGGCGGGCACTCGAAACCGAAGGCTGCGGGGTTGCCGGTGTTGAGCTTGAGGATGCGATGACCCGCTGCCTCAAGCCGCATCGCCTCCTCGAGGACCGGACCCCGGATTTCGTAACAGACGTTTGCGAGCTTCGTCGACTGGATCACCTGCATGCCCGTGAGCTTACGGGCGCGTAAAGCTGATCGCTTGGTGTTTTCGGCCACCGGGGCGTGGCACGAATGTCCGGTTTGTTGCATCGGTCGGTGAGAGCGCCAACTTCCCTTCGAAAGGGCCACCGGTACGGTGCCTGCACCTGCGGATTGCGTTACGAGAGCGGCAAGCGGACGGGCCGGTGTTGTCCTCGTCACCATGCCCACGACGTCCCTCCCGCCGGGGCGGGAACGTCGACCGCCTCCTGCGGCACCTCGGCGGCGGCCACGTCCGGACGGAGGCGACGGCACGGACCCGATCGCCGGAGCCGCACCGAACGATCACTTCGGCGGATCACTCCCAGCCCACCGACGAGGACCGTGCATCGAGGAGGGGGCACCGCGACCACCGTGGCGCTCCTCAGGCATCTGGCGGCGGCTCTGGACGCAGACGTACGTCTGACCGCCGGACATGATCTCGGTTCGCTGTGGTTCGAAGCCCACGCTGCCTGACTCAGGCGCCCCTTGTCCATCGACGCCGTGAGCCGTGGCTCTGCCCGGTGAGACACAGTCTCGAGCGACACTCCCTGCGGTGTCGGGATGCGAATACCCCGTCAGGCGGCGCGAGTTGCCGTACTCGACCCCGAGCGGTGCCGTCTTCCTCTTCCCCTACGACAACGATGACGTGGGAGTCCACTGGCCGATGCCCGGCGGCGGTCTTGAGCACGCAGGTGCTGGACCCGGGCCGCGCCTCGCGGTAGGTCAGTGAGCGATGGAGTCGATCAGTTCCCGTGCCCCTTGACGGAGCAGCGCAACAGCGACCGAGGTTCCGAGAGTTGCGGGGTCGAGCGGGCCCGCCCACTCGTGGGCGTTCAGGACCCTCTTCCCGTCGGGGGCGAAGACGCACGCGCGCAGCGAAAGGTCACCACTGCCCTCCGCGGTGGCGAACCCGGCGATCGGGCTGTTGCAGTGGCCCTGCAGCACGTGGAGCAGCATGCGCTCCGCAGTCACCTCTCGGTGCGTGTCCGGGTCGCCGAGGCCGCTGACCGTGTGGATCAGGTCCTGGTCGCCTTCGCGGCACTGGAGGGCCAGGACGCCCGCGCCGATCGGTGGGCACATGACCTCGGTCGACAGAGTCTCGGTGATGACATCGGTGCGGCCGATGCGTTCCAGTCCGGAGACCGCCAGGAGCAGCGCGTCGGCTTCACCCGCGGCGAGTTTGTCCAGGCGGCGGTTGGCGTTGCCGCGCATCGGTACGCACTGAAGTTGCGGGTGGGAGGCGGCGAGTTGAGCGACGCGGCGTACGGAGGAGGTCCCGATCCGGGTCCCGGCCGGAAGCTGGTCGAGCGTGAGGCCCGCCGGGTGAATGAGGGCGTCGCGGATGTCGTCCCGCTTGAGGAAGGCGGCGAACGTCGTACCTGCGGGCAGCGGCCGGTCGGCGGGGATGTCCTTGACGCAATGCACTGCGAGGTCGGCCTCGCCGGCGAGCAACGCGGCGTCGACCTCCTTGGTGAAGGCACCCTTCCCCTCGACCTGAGCCAGATCGCCCATCCATTTGTCCCCGGTGGTCTTGACCGGGACGACCTCGGTGGCGATACGGGGGTGGAGCGCGGCCAGTTCGGTCCGTACACGCTCCACTTGGGCGAGTGCCATCGGCGAGTCACGGGAGACGATGCGGATCAGCTCGGAGGCGGACATGGCATCCACCATAGAGCGTCACACGCGCCCCCAATGCCCAGACCTGACGCCCATCTCGGTGTTGTCGCAAGGAGATTGGACGCCATCAGTCGTCCGGGACGCCGAGTGACCCCCGCTGCCCCGGCCACCGCACATGAGCGGCCGGGGCAGCGGGCCTGCTCAGGACTCCTCGCAGTCCTTCCAGGCGAGCCGGTAGATGGTGTTGATGTCACCGTCCGTCGAATCCATCGTCATGAAGCTGGTTGTTTTCTTGGGGTCCGATGTCCCGGCGTTCACACGCACTTCGGTGTTGATGTTGAAGTTGCGCTTCACTCCGCACGGCGCCCACACCAACTGACCCCATTCCGTGGAGTCCGATGCCTGCCAGTTGTCGTCCAGTGGCCCCTTGAAGGGGTGATTTCTGGCCGCCGTATCCGGCGATCCCTGGAAGTAGTACGACGCCTTCTGCATTGCCGTGGCGCCGGACTGAAGGCTCGCGAAGCCCCGGTAGTCGGCGCTTGCCACCGCGTATGTGAAGCCCTGCGGGACATGGACGACCAGGTTGAGCTGGCAGTTCTTGCGGAAGTCGGTCGGGCTGGCGCCCACGCCCACTTTCGCGAGGTACTCGCTGTACGTCACAGTGAAGGCGGTGTTGTCCTCGGACACGGCCACCGCGGCGGACCCCGGGCGACAGCCCGATCCATTGACCGTTGCGATGTCGATCGTGATTTTGTCAGGGGGCGTGCGGTTGACCGCGGAAGCGTTCTGAGCGGCCAGCAGCGAAGCGAGAATTGCCGCTGTCGCGCCGCCCGCGAAAAGTGCTCGGGACATGCTTCTCCCATCGGGGGAAATGTGAGGGGTTCATCCCGGAACAGGCCATGACTAACCATGGACATGTCAACTCTTCAAACATTTCTTGGCACTTCTCGAAGAGCCGGATCGACCTGAATGGTAGGTACCGGCGGAACAGCTGGCTAGGGCCGTAATCGGCCAGCCGCACCCGCCGTCGGCCGCACGCAAAGGCGGCCCCGAGGTGCGCTCTCGCGCTCCTCGGGGCCGCTCGGTGCGTGAATGTCAGCCGATGCCGCAGGCGTTGCCCATGGTCGGGTTGAGCAGGCCGATCAGCGTCGCCGTGTTGCCGCAGGCGATCACGGGAACGTGAAGCGGAACCTGAATCACGTTGCCGGACAGGACGCCGGGGGAACCGACGGCAGCGCCCTCCGCACCCGCGTCCGCCATGGCGGGGGCGGCGCCGCCCACGGCCATGATGACGCCCGCTACGACGGCTGCAGCCTTCATGTGCTTCATCTGTGTGATCCTTTCAGCAGTGGTGCCCGTACGCAGGCGCGACCTTCGCGCGTTGCGCTGTCAGTTTCCTGTTCATGGGCACCGCCGCATGGACTGGTAACGATTGGATTCCCGCAAAGAAACCTCAATATGGCCGCCAGTTCGAGAAGTCACTCGGATGCCTCGCGGCAGTTTATTCAACTGTCGAGTAGTTTCTTTGCGTTAACGCTTTTGCCGCTTCGCGGGGCGTCATTTTCTCATTCACCGGAACATTTGACGCCCTGAAAGAGCGCACCCCCCGAACGCTCGATGCCCGGGGGGTGCACGTGTCGCAGCGAGTGTCAGCTGTCGGCGGAGCCGTTGCCGGACAGGGCCGAGATGTCGTCGAGGATGTGGGACAGGGCCTCGTCGCCCTTGGCCTGGGTCGCGTTCTCGGTGCACTGCTGGGTCTGCGGGCTCGACAGGATCGGGATGTCCTGCGCGGAGATCGGGACGACGCCGACGAGCGAGCCGACGTCGGCCTTGGCCGGCAGGCCGACGCAGGGCTTGTTGAGCGAGCCCTGGGCGAGGCCCATCTGCGGGCTCATGTCGCCGTTGGTGACGGAGTTGCCGAACTCCTGCGAGGCGCCTTCGCCGCTGGTCGACGTGGTGCCCCCGTCGTTGCCGATGGCCATGGCCTGAGGAGCCATCGAGGCACCGACGCCCACCATCGAAGCGGTGACGGCCGCAGTCGCCAGAATCTTCTTGATCACTTTTCGTCCCTTTTCGCTTTGATCGATCGATCGTGGAGCAGACTGATCAACTGCGCCCGGCGGGTTTGGTTCCGCGCATTCACCCGAATGTCGCAACGATTTGAAATGCGGCCCGGAATGCAATATCGGCGGAGGGCCTGTCAGAAGGCCCTCCGCCGACGGGAGCAGATCGTCGCGGGCACCCGGCTGCGCCATGCCAACAGGAGACACGACTGCCCCACGACGCAATGCGTCGCCGGCTGGAGGCCTGCAACCGGAGCAGATCCCATGCACGGTCTGCACGGCCATTCCATCACCTCGGGAGAGCCGTCCGGACCCGCATTCACCCGTTTGCCGAATGAATTCTCGACGATCGGAGCAATCCCGAATTGGGGCACAATGAGGGTGTCCAGCACGCAATCGAAGCGGTGAAAACTACATGACAATGACAGAGGACAAGCCGGTGTCCGTCGGGCGGCGGAGAAGCCGAAGGACTCGCGGGGACACGATCGGCGGCAGTCGTGCCTTCTCCTGGCTTCTGGTGATCACGGGTGCGGCGGGTCTGCTGGCGTCGTGGGTGATCACGATCGACAAGTTCAAGCTGCTGGAGGATCCGGGTTTCACGCCGGGGTGCAGTCTGAATCCGGTGGTGTCCTGCGGGAACATCATGAAGAGCGAGCAGGCCTCTGCGTTCGGGTTCCCGAATCCGATGCTGGGTCTTGTGGCGTACTCGATGGTGATCGCGATCGGTGTGGCGCTGCTGGCGGGGGCGCGCTACCGGCGCTGGTACTGGCTGGGTCTCAACGCCGGGTGCCTGTTCGGGGTGGGGTTCTGTACGTGGCTGCAGTACCAGTCGCTGTACGAGATCAACGCGCTGTGCCTGTGGTGCTCGCTGGCCTGGATCGCCACCATCGTGATGTTCTGCTACGTCACGCTGCACAACATCGAGCACCGGATCATCAGGGTGCCGGAGGGGCTGCGCAAGGGACTGCTGGAGTTCCACTGGCTGCCGCCGGTGCTCTGGATCGGCATCATCGGGATGCTCGTCCTGACCCGCTGGTGGGACTTCTGGACCAGCTGAGAGGATCCGTACCGACAGCGAAGACCCCGGCAACCTGCAAGAGGTGCCGGGGTCTTGCTTGCTGGCTCATGCCCCGAGGGGCGAGTGTCAGCTGTCGGCGGAGCCGTTGCCGGACAGGGCCGAGATGTCGTCGAGGATGTGGGAGAGCGACTCGTCGCCCTTGGCCTGGGTCGCGTTCTCGGTGCACTGCTGGGTCTGCGGGCTCGACAGGATCGGGATGTCCTGCACGGAGACCGGGACGACGCCGACGAGCGAGCCGACATCGGCCTTGGCCGGCAGGCCGACGCAGGGCTTGTTGAGCGAGCCCTGGACGAGGCCCATCTGCGGGCTCATGTCACCCCAGGTCTCCGCGTTGCCATAGACCTGCGAGGAGTTGGTGCCGCTTTCCGACGTCGTACCGGTGTCGTTCCCGATGGCCATAGCCTGCGGAGCCATCGCCGCGCCCGCGGCCGCCACGGAGAGGGTGACCGCCGCAGTCGCCATAACCTTCTTGAGCATGTTCTGTCCTTAAGTCTCGTGGATGCCCGCCAGTGGAGCTCCCTGGACAACTAGCACCTTTGAGAATTAGTTCTTGCGGTTCACTCAATTGGCCCCATGTTGAGTGCTCGTAGGGATATTGGGCCGAATAGGGGCATCGGTGGTGTCGGCCGTGTCATCTCTATGGGTAATCCGTTTCGATTTGAGTGAGCCCTAATGTTGGGCAGAACATCGAACAGAAGGTGCTATTTCCCATGAAGACTGCCAAGAAGGCCGCCCTGATCCTGGCCACCGCAGGTCTCGCCGCTGGTTCCGCGGCCGGCGCCGCGTTCGCCGACGCCGGTGCGGAGGGTGTCACCTCGGGCTCGCCGGGCGTGCTGTCGGGCAACGCGCTCCAGGTCCCGGCGCACGTGCCGGTCACCGTCTGCGGTAACACGATCGACGCGATCGGCCTGCTGAACCCGGCCTTCGGCAACCTCTGCGCGAACGGCTGACCTCGCTCCACGCGCAAGGGTGGCGCTACCGGTTCGAACCGGTAGCGCCACCCTTGCGCGTTCAGCCACCCAGTTCG
Source organism: Streptomyces sp. NBC_00885 (assembly GCF_045207475.1). Taxonomy (NCBI): domain Bacteria; kingdom Bacillati; phylum Actinomycetota; class Actinomycetes; order Kitasatosporales; family Streptomycetaceae; genus Streptomyces; species Streptomyces sp. NBC_00885. Next base: position 3,062,642 of record NZ_CP108796.1, on the reverse strand, counting down.
ACGCCGCCCAGCATGGGGGTGAGCTCACCGGCCGTCCTCATGGCCTGCTGCGGGGCGTCGCCCTTGACGCCGTTCACGTCGGCTGCGGTGTCGGCGACATCGCTCACCACGGACCCGCTTCCGTCCAGCAGCGGCGCCTGGCTGAGGGCCTGGGTAAGACCTCCGTTGAGGCTCATGGGAGGCATGGACGGCGTCGTCGCGGCCATCGCGGGAGACGCGGCCCCCATCGCCGCTACGGAGCCGGCAACGATCGCGGCAACCCTCAAGTACTTCATCTCTTCGCATTCCTTTCTCCGACGGCGTTTCTCGCCGTCGTCGACATGCGTAACGAGTCCTGTCCGCAGGAGAAACCCTGGCTCCGGGGGCCTTGCCCGACGCCACACCACCGCGAGGGCGCGGAGATTCTCGTATCACCCGTCAGTGGGCCGAACCGCCTTGTGCGGCAAAGCTGTTGGAAGCCGGGTGAGGCTCGTGGAGCCAGCCCCGGCGCGGCGGCGGGGGACCGGGGAGGATGTCGGCTTCGCTCCCCGGCGGCGGATAGCGGGAGAGGCGGGTCCACTCCACGTCGGGCCTGCCCGGCAGGGTACGGCCGGCCGCGGCCCACTCCCGGGCGAGCTGTTCATAGATGGGGCTGTTCCCGGCGGGCGGACTCGCCGGGCTCGGGGCCGAGAGCGTCTGGACGCGCTGCCATCGGGCAGAGGTGTTGGTCCTTGCCATACGACCGCCAACGCGCGCCCGCGGGCGAAGTCACTGCCGGGGTGGGGCATGGGGGGGACGGGAGGAACGGTCTTTCGACCCCGTCGCACATACCGGTGAGTCGCGCGCCCGCCGCACGATGCGGCACCTGGTGGCTCCGGCTGCGCCATCCAGGTGAACGGCTTACTTTCCCTGGTCGGCAGGGCATTAGGGTGCCGATCCATGACCACTGCTTCCCCTTCCCAGAACACCGTCCAGCGCGGCCATTTGGGCACCCTTTCCGTGCTCGCGTGGACCGGGGATCCCGAAGAGGGCCACGACATGCCCTATCTGATCGCCTACTCCCTCGGCGACGGCAAGGAAGGCGCCGAGGCGGCTGAGTCGGCCCTCCTCGCCGTGATCGACGAGCTCGGGCTCACACCGGGCGGGAGCGTGCACGACGCCACGCACGCGAACAACTCCCCGATCCGGCTGCTCGTCCAGGGCGGGTACGCCATCCTCAACATGCCCTATCTGAGCGCCCAGTGCCGCGCCCCGCAGGAGTGGCTCGATGCCGCCGAGCAGCGCGGCCACGCGCACTTCATGGTGGCCAGCCGCCCCTGGCCCGAGGCGGTCCCTGGCCGGCCCGTCACCGAGGAGATGCTTCAGGCCTTCCTCGGTGACGAGGACACCCTCACCAGCGCGGCGCACATCCTGTTGCCGGTGAGCCGGCTGCGCCGCTGACCGGACGGCCGGACGCCGACGTACGACCGCGGCCTCCCCCTTTCGACAAGGGGGAGGCCGCAGTGCTTCGGGGCTGCGTTCAGCCGATCGCGCACAGGCCGCCGAAGGCCGGGTTGAGCAGCCCGACGACGTCCGCCGTGTTGTTGCACACGTTGACCGGGACGTGGACGGGCGCCTGGACGGCGTTGCCCGAGGCGATACCGGGGGAGTTGGTGGCGGCGCCGAGTGCTCCGGCGTCAGCGGCGGCCATACCGGCACCGCCGGCCAGGATCGCACCCGTGCCGGCGACAACAGCGGCTGCCTTCGCGATACGCGACATCAGTTCTCCTTGCAAGATGAGAGCTCGGCCGCAGGGCCTGCGGCCGTCACGGTTTCAACGCCGTAACGCATGGCCGGTAACGGATGAAATGTGAAAGTCCTCGCCATGGACGGCACCTGACCGGAATCAGTCCCTTGTCGGCCGACCCGGATCCCCTAACAATGCGCATGACAAACCGAAGACCCACTTCGGTCACAGAAGTCGCAAGAGGGGACCCCCACATGAAGAAGCCTCTCGTCGGCACGTTCCTGGCCCTGGCACTCCTCGGGGCGGGCGCGGCGCCCGCGATCGCGGTCACCACCGCGGACACGGCGCCGGCCGGCACGATCGCCGCATCAGCCCGGCCCGCGGCTCATGTCACCGCCAAAGCGGTCGACTTCGCCGGGACGGTGGCGCTCAGCAACTGCTCCGGATCGGTGGTACGGATGCCGGCCTCGGAGCCCGACGACCCCGCCCTCGTGCTCTCCAACGGGCACTGCATAGAGAGCGGCTTCCCGGCTGCGGGCGAGGTCATCGTCGATCAGCGGTCCAGCCGCAGCTTCTCACTGCTCAACTCCGCGGGCAGCAGAGTCGGCACGCTGCGGGCGAGCAAGATCGCGTACGCGACGATGACGGACACCGACATCTCGCTGTACCAACTCACCAGCACCTACCAGCAGATAGAGAGCCGCTACGGCATCAAGGCGCTTGAACTGAACGCCGCGCACCCGGTGCAGGGCACGGCCATCAAGGTCGTCTCCGGCTACTGGAAGCGGATCTACAGCTGCAACATCGACGGCTTCGCCTACCGCCTCAAAGAGGGTGAGTGGACCTGGAAGGACTCGGTCCGCTACACCTCCAGCTGCAACACCATCGGCGGCACCTCGGGCTCGCCGGTCGTCGACAACGCCACCGGCAAGGTCGTCGCCGTCAACAACACCGGCAACGAGGACGGCCAGCGCTGCACCGACAACAACCCCTGCGAGGTCGACGAGAACGGCCGGGTCACGGTGCGCGAGGGGATCAACTACGGGCAGGAGACATACGGGATAGTCCCCTGCGTCGGGCTCGACAACAAGATCGACCTGGGCCGGGCGGGCTGCGTGCTGCCCAAGCCGTAGGCCCTGTCCTCGACGCCCGCCGAACGAAATCCGTTCGTATGTTCGAATGAAGGGCTACCCTGGAGGTATGGCAGCACACCTCCAGGGTTCGCTCTTCGACCAGACCGACGAGATACGCCTCGGTCCGCTGAAGGACGTCCGGCGGACCGTGCTCGGTGACGGGGCATGGATCGACCTGCTGCCCGGCTGGCTCGGCGGGGCGGACGCCCTCTTCGAGGAGCTGGTCTCCTCGGTGCCGTGGCGCGCAGAGCGGCGGCAGATGTACGAGCACGTGGTGGACGTGCCGCGGCTGCTCGCCCACTACCGCGAGGGCGACCGGCTCCCGCACCCCGTGCTGGACGAGGCCCTCACCGTACTCTCCGCGCACTACGGACCGGAGCTCGGCGAACCGTTCACCACCGCCGGGCTCTGCTACTACCGCGACGGCCGCGACAGCGTCGCCTGGCACGGGGACACCCACGGGCGCGGCTCCCACGAGGACACCATGGTCGCCATAGTGTCCGTCGGCGCCCCGCGCGATCTTGTGCTCCGGCCGCGCAGCGGCGACCGGCTCCCCATGCGCAGGCCGCTCGGGCACGGCGATCTGATCGTGATGGGCGGGTCCTGCCAGCGGACCTGGGAGCATGCCGTGCCGAAGACGGCCCGCTCGGTGGGACCGCGCATCAGCATCCAGTTCCGCCCGCAGGGCGTCGGCTGAGGCTCAGGCGGGCGTCCTGCGCACGGACCGGCCCGCCAGTACGTCCGTACGCGAGCCGTCCTCGATCACGAAACGGCCGTCGATCAGCACATACGGGATGCCGGCCGGCAGCGTACGAGGGGCTTCGAAAGTCGAGCCCGCGGCGACCGTGTCCGGGTCGAACAGCACCAGGTCGGCCCGGTAGCCCTCGCGGACCAGGCCGCGGTCCGGCAGGCGCAGCCGGGCGGCCGGGCGGGAGGTGAGGTGAGCGACGGTCTCCTCCAGGGGGAGGATGCCCAACTCCCGTGCGTACCGGCCGAGATAGTGCGGGAAGGTGCCGTACGCCCGCGGGTGCGGCTTGTGGCCCTGCAGGATGCCGTCGCTGCCGCCGGTGTGTACGCGGTGGCGCATGATCTGCCGGACGTTCTCCTCGTGGCCGACGTGCTGGAGGATCGTCGAGCCGAGACGGTCGTCGATCAGGAGACGGCGGGCGGTTGCCCAGGGAGCCTCGCCCCGGGCCTCGGCGGACTCCTGGACGGTCTTGCCGACGCAGCTCGCAAGCCCCGGGTCGCTCACGCCGGAGATCTCTATGGTGTCCCACTCGATGGGCACACCGTGACAGCCGTCCGAGCCGGTCTCCTCCAGGTGGTGACGGATCCTCTCCGCGCTCTCCTCGTCCTTCAGGCGGGCCAGGACCGCCTCGGGGCCGCCCTCGCCCGCCCAGCTCGGCAGCATCGCGACGAGCGTGGTGCAGCCGGGGGTGTAGGGGTAGGTGTCGAGGCTGATGTCGGCTCCGGCGGCCAGAGCCTTGTCCAGCAGGGCAAGCAGATCGGGCGCCTTGCCCTTGTTCACCCCGAAGTTCATGGTGGCGTGCGCGAGATGGAGGGCGCAGCCGGCCTCGCGGGCGAGGTCCACCATCTCCTCGTAGGCCTGAAGCGCCCCGGCGCCGTACGAGCGGTGGTGCGGGCAGTAGTAGCCGCCGTAGCGCGCCACCACCCGGCACAGCTCGGTCAGTTCGGCGCCGTCCGCGTACATGCCCGGTGTGTAGGTCAGGCCCGAGGACATGCCGACCGCGCCCTGTTCGAGGCCCTCGGCGACGAGTTGCTTCATACGGGTCAGCTCGTCGGGGGTCGCCGGGCGGTCGTCCCAGCCCACCGCGTACATCCGGACGGTGCCCTGCGGGACGAGATACGCGGCGTTGACCGCGATGCCCCGGTCCAGGCGGTCCAGATACTCGCCCACCGTACGCCAGTCGAAGTCGACGGAGGTGTCACCGGGCGCACCGCCGTTCCAGCCGGTGATGGCCTTGCGGACCTCGGTGAGCGTCGTGTCGTCGACGGGGGCGTAGGAGAGTCCGTCCTGGCCGAGGACTTCGAGGGTGACGCCCTGCGCGGCCTTCGCCTCGTGCGCCGGGTCGCGCAGCAGGGCGAGATCGCTGTGCGCGTGCATGTCGATGAAGCCGGGGGACAGGGCGAGTCCGTGCGCGTCGAGGGTGCGCGCGGCGGACAGCGCCCGGTCGCCCTCGCGGCGTATGGCACCGATACGTCCGCCGTCCAGGCCGACATCGGCGCGGTACGAGGGTCCGCCGGAGCCGTCGATGACGCGGACGCCGCGGATGACGAGGTCCATGGGCCCTCTCAGAAGAAGGTGCGGATGTAGTCGGTGACGGTGCCGTCGGCCTCGACCAGCGGGATCAGCTGCCACTTGTCGAAGGAAGTGCACGGGTGGGACAGGCCCATGCCGACCCAGTCACCGACCTCCAGGTCCGCCTCCGGGCTGGTGCGCAGCCAGCCGTGCTGGTCGGACAGGCCGCTCACGGTGATACCGGCGGCCTGGCGGATCTCGCCGGTGCGGGCCTTGCGGACGACCTGGGCCTCGGGGAGGTCGAGGTCGTACGCGGCGTCCCGCTTGCCCGCGTTGACGAAGGCCTGCTCCGGTGTCGGGCGGGAGACGACCTGGGCCCAGAGACGGAAGGCGGGCTGGAGGGCGCCCTCCTCGGGGACGCGGTTGAAGGGGGTGAGATGGCGGTAGTGGCCGTCGTCGTGCGAGACGTACGCGCCCGAGCGGAGCAACTTCAGTACGGGGAGCGAGAGTTCGGGGATCTCGGTGAAGACGTCGGCGACCGCGTCGAACCAGGCGCTGCCGCCCGCGCTGACGACGATCTCGTCGGCTCCCTCGAAGCGGCCGGCCTTGTCGAAATCGGTGGCGAGTGCGGTGAGACGGCGCAGCCAGGCGTGTACGCGGTCGTCGTCGGCCTGGGGGACCTCGCCCTCGTAGCCCGCGACCCCGACGAGGCGCAGGGTCCGCGCGGCTGCCACGGCATCGGCGACGGCGGCGCAGTCTGCTTCCGTACGGGCTCCGGTGCGGGCGCCCTCGCCGGCGCCGAGTTCGACGACGACGTCCAGGGGGCGGGAGATGCCCTGGAGCGCCTCGTCCATCAGCTCCACGCCGCGTACGGAGTCGACGTAGCAGATGAAGCGGAAACCGGGGTCGGCGTCCAGCTCGTGCGCGAGCCAGCGCAGGGCCGCCGGGTCGACGACCTCATTGGCGAGGAAGATCCGCTGGATGCCGTAGGCGCGGTAGACGCGGGCCTGGTGGGGGACGGCGGCGGTGATGCCCCAGGCGCCGTACGCGAGCTGGCGGTCGAAGAGCTGGGGGGACATGGAGGTCTTGCCGTGCGGGGCGAAGGCGAGGCCGTGGCGCTCGGAGTAGGTCTCCAGAAGAGCGAGGTTGTGCTCGACGGACTCGGCGGAGAGGGCGAGAACGGGGGTGGTGAAGCCGCCGGTGAAGAGGTTGCGGCGCTCGGCGGCGAGGGCGCCGACGGTGAGGTGGGCGGCTTCCGCGTCCGGGGGGAGTGCCTTGAAGCGGTGGTCGGCGGGTTCGTCGGCGAGTCGTCCGACAGTGGTGTCGCCTGCCATGGGTCCTCCCTGGGTGACGGTGTTGCAATATATGCAACGACCATTGCGCATCTCGCTTATGGCTGTCTAACATCCGAGCCAACGCCCGGTCAATGGTGTGCCCGACGGCCAACTCATGAGGAGTCTGAGGGATCGTGACCCCCGACGTGCCCGGACCCGTGGCCCCCGGCTCGGTGGACCCGGGCCCCGTGGACATCGTCTGCCTCGGCGAGTCCATGGTCACGTTTCTGCCCACGGCGCCGGGCCGCCTCGCCGATGTGCCGTCCTTCGTACGCGGCATCGGCGGAGCCGAGTCCAATGTGGCGTGCTCTCTCGCGGCGTCCGGCCACAGCGCGAAGTGGGTCGGCCGGGTGGGCGCGGACGGCTTCGGCGGGTACCTTCTCGCGGCGATGGCGTCGTACGGCGTCGACACGTCGGCGGTGCAGCGGGATCCGCTGCGGCCGACGGGGGTCTACTTCCGTACGGCGGGCGACCGCGCGTCGGACGCTCACGAAGTCCTCTACTACCGGGCGGGGTCCGCGGCGTCCGCGATGTCGCCGTCGACCGTGCGCTACGAGGACGTGTGGGCGGGGCGGATCCTGCATCTGTCCGGGATCACGGCGGCGCTGTCGGCGGACTGTCTTGCGCTGATGCGTGACCTGACGGCGCGGCGCGCGGGGCGTCCGCTGGTCTCGTTCGACGTCAACTACCGTCCCGGCCTGTGGGACGCGCACGCCGGTGCGTGTGTGCTGCTCGATCTCGCGCGGGGCGCGGACATCGTCTTCGTCGGCGAGGACGAGGCGGAGGCGGCGTGGGGGGTGCGGGGCGCGGACGCGATCCGGGCGGCGCTGCCGGAGCCGGAGGTGGTCGTGGTGAAGCGGGGCGGGGAGGGCGCGGTGGCGTCCTCAAACGCCGGACGGACTGAACAATCGCCCGCGCCCCGCGTCGAGGTCGTCGCGCACGTCGGCGCCGGGGACGCCTTCGCCGCCGGTTTTCTCTCCGCCACCCTCCGCGGGCTCCCCGTACGCGACCGGCTGCGGCACGGGCATCTCATGGCCGCCGCCACCCTCACCGTCGCCGGGGACCTCGCCACCCCGCCCCCGCGCGCGTGTGCCGACCGGCTTGTCGCACTCGACGACCGTGACTGGGGGAGACTGCGACTCGGCCCCGGCTGGACCGCGGCCGCCGAGCAGGGACCGCAGGACTCGCAGTACCCGCAGGAGGTACGTATCCCATGAGCCAGACCGTCGACCGCGCGCTGAGCATCCTCCCCTTGCTCGCCCAGGGACCCGCCGACCTCGGACAGGTCGCCGAACGCCTCGGCGTGCACAAGTCCACCGCCCTGCGGCTGCTGCGTACGCTCCACGAGCACGGACTCGTCTACCGCCAGGAGGACCAGCGCTACCGCCTCGGCGCCCGCCTCTTCGCCCTCGCCCAGGAAGCCGTCGAGAACCTCGACGTACGCGAGATCGCCCACCCCCATCTCGTCTCCCTCAACGAGCAGATCGGGCACACCGTCCACCTCGCCGTGTACGAGGACGGCGAGGTCCTCTACATCGACAAGGTCGAGAGCCGCTATCCCGTCCGGATGTACTCGCGGATCGGCAAGCCCGTCGCGATCACCGTCGCCGCGGTGGCGAAACTGCTCCTCGCCGACCTTCCCGAGCCCGAGCGCCGCACCCTCGCGGAGAAGCTCGACTACCCCATGTACACATCCCGTTCGATCCCGAACGCCGCCGCGTTCCTCAAGGAGCTCGCCGTCGTACGCGAACAGGGATGGGCCTGCGACCTCGGAGGCCACGAGGAGTCCATCAACTGCATCGGGGCCTCCATCCGAGGTGCGGACAAGCGTGTCGTCGCCGCCATGTCGGTCTCGGCGCCGAATGTCGTCGTCACCGCAGAGGAACTCCTCACCCTTCTCCCGCTGGTGCGCCGCACCGCCGACGCCATCAGCCGGGAGTACTCAGGTGCTGCGCCCGACTCAACAACCGTCCCACCCGAGGAGGCTCCATGAGTGAGAAGACCGCGATCACCCCCGCCACCCACACCGCCCCGCCCGCGAAGTTCTCCCACGGCGTCAGGAAGGGCAACATCCTCCAGGTCGCAGGGCAGGTCGGCTTCCTGCCCGCCGTCGAGGGGCAGGCGCCCACCCCCGCGGGCCCGACCCTGCGTGAACAGACCCTTCAGACCCTCGCCAACGTCAAGGCGGTCCTCGAAGAGGGCGGCGCGAGCTGGGACGACGTGATGATGATGCGCGTCTACCTGACGGACACGGCGCACTTCGCCGAGATGAACGAGATCTACAACGCGTACTTCGCCGAGCAGGACCTCAAGGCCCCCGCCTCCGCCCGTACGACGGTGTACGTCGGCCTGCCCGCCGGCCTCCTCATCGAGATCGACGCCCTGGCCGTCCTCGGCTGAATCCGCCAACGAACTTCGGCTGATCTTGTCCAACCCCCCACTGCACGGGGCGGCGCTCTTCCCCCAAGCGCCGTCCCGCGGTCCTCCCTTGCCGAAAACAGGAGAACTCCCATGCTGATCGCGGCTGACGCACCCCCACCACCCCCGCCCCACACCGGAGGACTCCTCCTCCTCGTCGACGGCACCGCCGGTCTGCTGACCGTCGCCGCCCTCGGTATCGCGCTGCTCCTCTTCCTCATCATCAAGGTCAGGCTGCAGCCGTTCGTCGCGCTGCTCGCCGTCTCCATAGCCGTCGGCCTCGCCGCGGGACTCTCCGTCACCGAACTCTTCGGCACCGTCCAGAAGTCCACCGCGGTCTCGGTCATCGAGTCCGGCATGGGCGGCATCCTCGGGCACGTGGCGATCATCATCGGTCTCGGCACCATGCTCGGCGCGATACTCGAAGTGTCCGGCGGCGCCGAGGTGCTGAGCTCCCGTCTGCTGCAGCTCTTCGGCGAGAAGCGCGCCCCGCTCGCCATGGGCCTCACCGGCCTGATCTTCGGCATACCCGTCTTCTTCGACGTCGGCGTCTTCGTCCTCGCGCCGATCGTCTACGCGGCCGCCAAGCGCTCCGGCAGGTCCATCCTCTTGTACGCGATGCCCCTGCTGGCCGGTCTGTCGATGGCCCACGCCTTCCTGCCGCCGCACCCCGGCCCGGTCGCCGCCGCCGGTCTGCTCCATGTCTCGCTCGGCTGGGTCATCCTGATGGGCGCAGCCGTCGGCCTCCCGGCGGTCCTCGCCGCCTGGGGGTACGCCGCCTGGATCGGCAACCGCCTCTTCGTCGAGGTTCCGCAGGACATGGTGGATGCCGGGGAAGAGGCGAAGGCCGCCGTCGTCGCCGAGCAGACGGCCGCGGGCCGCACCCCGCAGGAGCACCCGGTCTCCCTCGGCACGGTCCTCACCATCATCGGTACGCCGCTGGTCCTGATCCTCGCCGCCACCTTCTCGTCCATCGCGCTGGATCCCTCGACCGCCCGCTCGGTCGTCGAGTTCTTCGGCAGCCCCTTCGTCGCCCTCACGATCGCGCTGCTGATGGCGTACTACCTGCTGGGCCTGCGCCGCGGCTGGTCCCGCAAGTCCCTGGGGAGCGTGTCGACCTCCTCGCTCAAGCCCGTCGGCAACATCCTGCTCGTCGTCGGCGCGGGCGGCATCTTCGGAGCCGTACTGAAGGCCAGCGGCGTCGCCCAGGCGCTCTCCGACGCCTTCAACGACATCGGCCTGCCCGTCATCGTGCTCGCCTATCTCATCGCGCTGGTACTGCGCGTCGCGCAGGGTTCGGCGACGGTCGCGATCGTCACCACGGCAGGCATCGTGCTGCCGCTCGTCGAGAACGGCCACCACTCGCAGGCATTCCTGGCGCTGGTCATCATGGCGATCTCGGCCGGCTCGATCTTCGCCTCGCACGTCAACGACGGGGGCTTTTGGATCGTGGCGAAATACTTCGGGATCTCGGAGCGCGACACGCTGAAGTCCTGGACCGTCCTGGAGTCGGTCCTGTCGCTCGCGGGCTTCGCCGTCACGGCCGCGCTCAGTCTGGCGCTGTAGCGGTACGGACACGAAAGGGCGCCCCGGACTCCCCGGGGCGCCCCTCGGTCGCGTATCAACTCGTGCAGTACTGCTGCTCCTTGCCGATCGAGCGGTACATGCAGTCGGAGTTCTCCAGCAGCTGCAGCACCGCGTCCCGGTTGCGGCTCGTCTCGCGTTCGATCACCTCGTCGGGCGGGTAGAAGCCGCCGCCGCCCGAGGACGGATACATCTCGAACGTGTAGCTGAAGATCTTCTGGCTGCCCCACAGCCAGTCGTCGATCGTGCCGTCCGTGATGTACAGATCGCTGGACTGCTCGGGCGTGTAGCCGTTGCTCGCTGCCATCTTCTTGCCGACGGCGGCATGCGCGTCCCGGTCGTCCTGGGTGAGCCCGGGCCCGGTGTCGCTGTAGGTGTAGCCGTACGGCCAGAGCACCAGCTCGCTGTACGTGTGGAAGTCGATGCCGGCCTTGATCTGCTGCTTGCCGCCTACGATCCGGCTGCGTACGAAATCGGAGACGACCTTGACCTCGGGCGCAGACTCGGCGGCCGAGCCACGGTAGGTGTCGGACGACTTGCTGCCGGAGGAACCGCCGCAGCAGCCCCACTTGTAGGCCCAGTTGCGGTTGAGGTCGGTACCGACGTACGAGGAACCGGAGTTGGGCTGGCGGTTCTTGCGCCAGCTGCGGTACGAGCCGGTGGCGATGTCGTACTCGCCGCCGTCCGGGTTGAGGTCGGGCACGATCCAGATCTCGCGGCCGTTGACGGCGTTGGTGATCCGCGAGTCGCTGCCGTAGCCCGCGCCGAGTTCGCGCACCAGATACAGCGCCATCTCGACGGTGAGGTGCTCGCGCGCGTGCTGATGGTGCGTGAAGAGCACTTCGGGCTCGGCCTCGTCGGTGCCGACATTGTCGCTGATCTTGATGGCGACGATGTCCCTGCCCTGGTACGACTTGCCGATGACGCGCTTGCTCATGATCGACGGATACTGCGCGACGCGCTGGTTGAGCTCGGTGCTCATCTCGGCGTAGTTGTGGTACTTGGAGTCGGCCCCGGGGAAGTCCATCGGACGGACGGCCGTCCCGTCGCGGCGGTCGGGGACTTTGCCGACGTCCCGCAGCTTGTAGCCGAGGGACTTGAGCTTCGCGGCCTCCGTCGGGTCGGCGGAGACGATCACCACATTGCCGTCGGAGTCGTCGATGGTCACGCCCGTCCTGGCGAGCGCCGTGCGGGTGACCTTGTCGGCGTGGATGTCGATTTCGTACTGGCGGATGTCCTCGTCCGTCGAGACGGGGGGCGGCGCCGATGCGGTGGCGGTGCCGTTCGCGGTAATTGGCGCGGCAAGTGCCACTGCCAGCAGGGCGGCGAGGGCCGCGGCCCTTTTGCCGCGGATGCGAAGTCGCATGCTGTCTCCTGGGTGTGGAGGTGGGGGGTTGATCAGTTGCGACGCATGTCGTGCGGGTGTGTGCGCACATGGTGAGGCCCTGGCATGACCCGGTCAAGGGGTGAACTTCGGCCAAACGAGTGGGGTGGCCGGCTCGGCCAGGGCGCGTGGGACACCGTTCATCTTGCACACCCGCGCGGCGGGTTCGCGGTAGCGGCACGGGGCAGCGGGGGGACGTTCGTTGCCCCCGCGGCAGGCGCAAAGGTGCTGTGTGTCAAGCAGATCGCCGACCAGCCGTGGTCGGAGTTCTTCTGAGACCGGGCCGGTTCTAGACGCGTACGGCCCGGACGCCCTCGGTGTTCGGGCCGTAGAGCACTCCGTCCCGCACCACCGGGTCGTCGGCCGGCGCCCCGTCGCACGCGAGCCGCCACCGCGGCTCGCCGGTGGCGATGTCGTACGCCCACCAGGCGGTGTCATGGCCGACGAGGGCGAGGCGCCCGGCCGGGACCGGAAGTGTCCACGACGGCTGTTCGCGGTTCCGGCGCCACAGTGTCCTGCCCGTCCGGGCGGAGTGGGCGAGGACATAGCCGGGGCGGTCGTCCCCCAGTTGCCTGCCGTCCTCGCCGTGGTAGCTGTCGCCGGACGAGAGCAGGATCGTGCCGCCGTACGGAACGACCTCGTCCCGCGCGTACGGTGCCGTCGTCGCCGTCCAGGTCCGGCGGCCGTCGGCGGCGCTGTGCGCGTGCAGCCGGCCGCGGCCGTCGTGGAGGTAGACGGCCCTGCCGTCCGGGGCGGCGCTGATCGTGCCGTCCAGGGCCGGGACGTCCCACCGCGGGGCGCCGCCGGTCGCGTCGTAGGCGTACAGGCGGGTGTTGCCCTTGGGGCCCGCGACAAGATGGACGGTGTCGGGCCCCAGCGCGAAGGCCGGGGCCCCGGCGCCCCGGGCGCCCGGCACGCGCCAGCGTTCGCGGCCCGTCGCGGGATCGCAGGCCGCCACGCCGTCCGGCGTGCTCCGGAAGAGAACGCCACGCTCCGGGTCGGGCGTGAAGAGCCAGGACATGTCCGTGCGCCACAGGACCCGGCCGCTTGCCGTGTCGATGCCGCACAGCACTCCCGGCTCCAGCACCCGGCCGTCCTCGTCGCTCCGCGCGCGCAGCTGTACGCACAGCACACTGCCGAGCACGAACGGCCGGTCGGGCTCGCCCTCCTGAACCAGCGGCCCGGCCCGCCACAGCCGCTTGCCGTCGGACGCGCGGTAGGCGTGGACAAGGCCGTCCTGGCTGACCCGGAAGACCGTGCCGCCCGCCACCGCGACCATGTCGGGTTCGGTGCCGGTCGAGTTGCCGCCCTTCGCGCTCCAGCGGGTGTCGCCGGTCCTGGCGTCCAGGGCGTACAGCAGATCGGGTCCGGTGGTGGGGACATAGACCGTGCCGCCGTCGACCGTGAGCCCGCCGTAGACGCTGCCGTCGAAGGTCCAGGCCGCGTCCCGCTTCCTCGGCCCGGCCTCCTCATCCGCGGTGCACGCGCCGGCGAGGGCGCCCGCGCCCGCCAGGCCGAGCACTCCCAGGGAGCCGCGCAGCACGGTGCGGCGGCTGATACCCGATACGTCCCCCGTCGCGTTCACGGACGCAACGTACAACAACGCACAGCAGCGCCACCGGGGGAGCGGCGGCGCTGCTGCCTGAGGGGTGTTGGTTACGGGAGGCCGTGCACGTGCGGGCCGACCGCGTTCGACCAGGCGTTGCCGGACTTCGCGTCCCAGTTGGTGGACCAGGTCATCGCGCCGCGCAGCGACGGGTAGGTCTTCGACGGCTTGAACGATCCGCAGTTCGTGCCCCGGGCGAGGCAGTCCAGCGCGTTGTTCACGATCGTCGGCGACACATAGCCGCTGCCCGCGCCGCTGGTCGAAGCGGGCAGACCGAGCCCGACCTGGGCCGGGGTGAGGCCGCCCTCCAGCTGGATGCAGGCGAGCGCGGTGAGGAAGTCGACCGAGCCCTGCGAGTAGACCTTGCCGTCGCAGCCGAGCATGGAACCGCTGTTGTAGTACTGCATGTTGACGACGGTCAGGATGTCCTTGATGTTGAGCGCCGTCTTGAAGTACTCGTTCGACGTCGACTGCATGTCGATGGTCTGCGGCGCCATCGTGATGACGAGCTTGGAGCCCGCCTTCGAGGAGAGCGACCTGAGCGCCTGGGTCATATAGGTGGAGTTGAGGCCGTTCTCCAGGTCGATGTCGACGCCGTCGAAGCCGTATGTCTGCATCATCGAGTAGACGGAGTTGGCGAAGTTCGTCGCCGAGGCGGAGTCATTGATGGTGACGGTGCCGTTCTGGCCGCCGATCGAGATGATCACGGACTTGCCGGCCGCCTGCTTGGCCTTGATGTCGGCCTTGAACTGGTCGACGGTGTAGCCGCCGAGCCCGGCCGAGTCGAGATTGAAGGTGACACCCCCGGGTGTGCCGGTCGCGTCGGCGAAGGAGACCGCGATGATGTCGTAGTTGGCGGGCACATCGCTGATCTTCTGGACGGTGGCGCCGTTGTTGAAGTTCTGCCAGTAGCCGGTCACCGCGTGCTTGGGCACCGTGCCGCCTCCGCCGCCGCCCGATGCGGAAGTGGTGCCGGTCACCGCCGCGGACTTCGCGGACTCACCGGCCGCGTTGGTCGCGGTCACCTGGAACTGGTACGAGGTGGAGGCACTCAGCCCCGTCGCGGTCGCCGAGGCGCCGCCGGCCGACTGCACCTTGGTGCCGTTCTGGTAGAGGTTGTAACCCGTCGCGCCCGTCACCGCGTTCCAGGACAGTGCCACGGAGGACGAGGTCACGGAGCCCACCGCGAGGCCGGCCGGGGTCGCGGGCACGACCGGATCGGGGTCGCCGCCACCGCCGCCGTCCGGGCCGAAGACGCTCACATCGTCGGCGTAATAGGGGGCCTGCCCGTACCAGCCGTGCGTGTAGACCGTCACGGAGGTGGTGCTCGCGCCGGTCGTGAAGGTGGTGGACAGCTGCTTCCAGCCGGCCGAGTCCGGCGTCCAGGTGGACACGTCCGTCGTGCCGGTCCCGCTTGCGCCGAGGTAGGTGTAGGCGCCCTGCACCCACGCGCTGAGCGTGTAGGCCGAGCTGGGCTTCACCGCCACGGTCTGGGTGCACTTGGCGTTGTCCTGCCCGGCGGGAGTCCCCTTGAGCGCGAAGGCGCCGCCGTGGACGGGCGAGGAGACATTGCTCCCGCTGCCCGCGGAACAGGTCCAGTTGGCGAGCCCGGACTCGAAGCTGGCGTTCTTGGCGACATTGACGTCGGCGGCCTGCGCGGTCCCCGTGATGCCCATGAGGGTGAGACCGGTCCCGACAGCGAGTGCGAGCACGGTGCCGAGCCATCTTCGGGAGGGGCGTCTCCGAGAGCGTGAGGTGCGGTCCACTTGCTGCCTCCGGTGGGGGAGTTGGGGGTGTGGAGGGGTTACGGAACGGTGGCCACCGCTGGGCGTACAAGCTGGTCCAGACCAATCGGGTTGTCAAGACCTGTGGCAGCGATTCGTATACACACCCCCGTGCCGCACGGCCACGCGCTCAGGTCTCCTCCTGCAGCCGGTCCGCGGCATACCCCGCAACGCACCCCACCACCAGCACCGCGTTGGACAGCAGCACCCCCTCCGCCGCCAACTCCCGCCACTGCACGGCCATGTTGAGCGCCTGCGCCACGACCGGCACCGCGAACATCGCCGTCAGATGCCCCGGCAGCGACTCCCGGAACGGCTCACGGTGGATCCGCGCAGCCGCCCAGGCGGCCAGCGCGACACAGAGCGCGTTCGGGAGATGGATCAGCAGCAGCCGGCCGCCGAAACTCTCCGTGCGCGCTCCCGTCGCCAGCAGCTCGTAGACGAGCGTGGCCTGCAGATACTCGCTGAAGAGGAGGACGACGACACCGGCCGCCCAGGCCCGTACGAGCGCGAGCAGCGCCGCTCCGCGCCGCTCGGGGTGCGCCCTCTGGTAGCCGTATCGCGTCATCGCTTCATGACCGTGATCGAGTCGATGATCCGCTTCAGATCGCCGTCCGCGAGCCGCCCTTCGGCCGCGTCGATCCGTACCGCGTACGCCGTGTCCCGCGCGTCCAGACCGGCCACGATCACACCCCTGATCCGCGTCCCCTGCTGCGTGAACTCGAAGTCGACGCGGCGCGCCTCCTCCTCGCCCTTCGGCCCCCTGACCCGGATCTCCCGCTGCCCCTGGAGCTTCGAACCCAGCGCGATGCCCGCCTCCGCGGCGATCGCGGCCTCCTCGGCGGAGTCGGCCTCGGTGAAGTCCAGCTGAACGGTCATCATGCCGACGGCCCTGCCGCCCGCGGTGAGGGTGGCCGCGGCCGCGTTGTGCTTGCTGCGCCGGGCGTCGCTCTGCGGTACAAACGCGGGCGGATGGGCGACGGTGACGGCGGGCGTGCGCAGTGTGCCCCACCCTTCGGGCGCCTGCCCGGCCGTGTCCGTACCGCATCCGGCGGCCAGCAGGACGGCCGCTGTCAGCCAGGCGCCGGCCCTGGGGGGTGTCTTCCTCTTCACCGTGGATCCTCCCTCGTCCCTCGGCCGGTCAGTTCGCGCAGTAGCTGTACGGCACATAGTCGCGGCCATTCCCATGGGGTGCGCCCAGGAACTCGGCGGCATTGAGGGTCTCCTCCTTCTTCTCGGTGGAGACCGAGAAACCGAGGCTCAGCCCCAGGTTCAGCTCGAAGCCGTACTCGGCCGCCTCGGTCTTTCCGGTGTAGGTCGTCCTGCTGGACAGCCCCTCGTCGAAGAGCAACTGCCCGAAGGGGTCGTCGGCACCCGGCCGCCGGGTCGGAGCGTGGTCGTTGAACATGTAGGCGAAGGGCGCGCCATACTGCCCGCTCCCGTCCAGCCAGTCCTGCGCGATCTTCCGCCCGGCATCGCCCTCGGGCTCCGGCGGAAAGGCGAGCGAGTTGGTGACGACCTCGATCCCGGTGTCCGCATCGCTGCCCTTCGCCCCGGCGCTGCCGCCGCGCTTGTCCTTGCCGGACTTGCCGTTGTCGCCACCGACCTTGACCCCGTCCTTGGTCGAACCCTTCTCGACGGTCCGGGTCATGTCGATGCGCACCAGCTTGCCGGTTGCCTTGTCATGGGTGACGGTGATGGTCCCGGTCTGCGTGGTCGACGCGGACGCCTCTCCGCTCAGCGGCCCGGCCTCGTACCCGACCTTGGTCCCGTACTCGATCGACGCGCTGTACGTGTACGACTTGGTGCCGTTGAAGTCGTTGTCGGTCCACGTCGCCTCGGGCGTGAACTTGAACGAGCCTCCGAGGGTCGCGCTCAGTTTCTTCTCGTCCCCGGCGGAAATCTTCAGCCCGCCCGCGGCGGAGGTTTCGAGGGCGACCTTGCCGTAACTGATGTGGCGGTTGCCGAGCTTGTCCTCGATGCGCTTGCGCAGCTTCTCCTCCTCGGCCAGGGGCCCCTTGCCGAAGAGGTAGAGGATGCCGCTGCCGAGCCCGCCGCCCTGCGAGTTGGCGTGCCGGTTGGCGAGCTCGTACGTCTTGAGCGACTCCAGATCGTCCCGGAAGGCCGCGGCGTCCGCCTCACTGTCGAAGACCCAGGTGTCCCCGTTGGTGACCTTGATCCCGGCCCCGAGCTCGACCTTGTCGGAGCCGAACCTGCCGACCTTGGCCCCGGGCTTCCAGTCCTTCTTGAGGGCGACGGACGCGGCATCGGTGAAGGTCATCATGACCCGCTGGTCACGGTCGTCGACGGCGCCGTCGCCGTTGACGTCGGAGTTGGCCTTGAAGGTCTGCTGCTGGAAGCCGTACTCCTCGCCCCATTCGATGAAGAGGACTTTGGCCTTGGCGCCGGCCTTGTCGGTGATGGAGGAGATCTGGCAGAGAGGGGGTTCGTAGTCGGCGTCGGTTTTGGGGGTGGCGCGGGGGTTTTCCCCGGTGCTGCACGGGCCGCCGGAGATGACGCAGATGATCTTCTCGCCGATCATCCGGCCCACGCCGAGCGTCGTCACCGCGGCGATGACGGTGATGAGGACAACCAGCATTCCGATGTACTCGACGGCTGTGGTGCCCCTGTCGCGCGCCGGGTTGGGCGCCCGGCGTCCTCTCATCCGGCTCATCCGCCGTCCCCCTCGGTGGCCGTGCCTCTCGTACAAGGAATCGGAAGTGGAGCGTACGAAGGGGGGCACCGGGCTGGCTTGGGCCCGGAGACCCAACGCGGACCCAAAGCGGACCAGAGCTCCTGGCGAATTCACCGCCCTGAAACGAGAGTTAACCTCTGACGCCTTCGCCCGTTTTCGCCTGTGCGGAGCGTGTGCGAGTTGTGGCCCAGAGATCTCAAAGGTGTTCTCTGCCTCGTAGGACGCCGTTAAAGTGCTGGGGCAGAAGCACGGAGCAGTAGGTATCTGCGGTCGCCGGGCCCCCGGCGTCCGGGGCTGAACGGGGAACCAGCGTGCCCACCGCGATAGCTGTCACCAGCGCCGATCTGGTGCTGCCGCCCACCGACCATCAGACGCCCACCGCGGCTCTGCTCCACCCACCCGACGCCCAGCCCCTGGACGCCGCGCTCGCCGACATGAGTGTCCTGCTGGAGCAGCACGGCTATGTGATCGCGTTGTATCCCTCGACCATCCCCTTGGCCCATGAGCGCCGACTGCACACGGTCCGGTCGGTCCTGGAGAGCGACCGGATCGCTTGTCTGAAGCTGGATCTGCCACCCCTGGGTGTGGCTGTACTCGTGCGCCAGTTACGGCAGTTGTCGATCTGTGACTTCAGCGCCGGAGTGGTGGCATCCGCCGCCCGGCTGCTCTCCCATTACATCTATGCGGGCGCGCTGCTGAATTCCGTGACCAGGCTGGACCGCGTTCCGGTGAGCCTGAAGTCCCACGCCAAGTCCTGGGTCCCCGGTTCCCAGTTCGGTGTGCTGGCGAGCCCGAATCCTCAACTGATCAAAATTGGCTCCGGTCAGCTCTCCGGTCCCGAGTTCGGCACGCAACTGCTGGTTGCGAAAGGCCAGTTGCAGAGCGAGTGGGTGGGCTCGACACTCGCTCCCGCCTGGCAGGTGCAGGGCCTGGGGGAAACCGCGCTCCCTGTTGACTCCCCTCGCTGGTGGGGCACGTCCAGACTGGTTGAATTCGCTGCCTATCTGCCTGATATCTCCGTGCTCTACCAGCTGGTTTCGTCCGTACGGCGAGAGGTGTGCACCTGGTGCGGAAGAGAACTCATAGGTGATCGCTGCGGCTTCTGCTCCGCACCGCTCGCCCCGCCCGAGAACCAAACGCACACGACCGGTGTCCTGAACCACGGGGCCCCGATGCGTCAGGGTTCGTAACCGGCCTTCGGGCCGCTCCCCGGAGGTTCCACCTCACCGGCCCAGCCGCAGCAGCTCAGGTACGTGCACAGTTCCGACTCTGTCCGCTCCTCAACGCTCCTGAACGAGGTTGTCCCGCCCATGAATTCACGTCAGCGCCGTGGCGTCATACTTCTGCTCCTGTCGGTTCTCTGCGCCTTCGGTGTGTTCGCCGGTGTTCTGTCCGTCATCAGTGATGTGAATTCAAAGGTGGGGCCCGAGGTCACGGCGTACCGGATCAAGACCGATGTGGCGCCCTACACGTCCCTGGATCCGGGGCAGTTCGAGAAGATTTCGATGCCCAAGCGCTGGCTGTCGCAGAATGCCGTCACCGATCTGTCCGTGGTCAAGGGAAAGATCGCCGTCACGCAGCTCAAGAAAGGCTCGCTGCTGCAGGACGACATGATGGTGAAGAAGCCCGCGGTCGGCAATGGCGAGCAGGAGATCGCCATCATGATCGACGCGGCCACGGGCGTGGCAGGAAAGATCACACCTGGCTCTCTGGTCAATATCTTCGCCACCTTCGCCGGCAAGAAAGAGGGCGAGACGGACCAGTCGCGCATCATCGTGCCCAACGCCAAGGTCATCGACGTCGGCCGGATCACCGCGCTGCAGCCGGACAAGAACGACCGGGGCAGCGGACTCACCCAGGCCGTGCCCATCACCTTCGCCCTCAACACAACGGACGCCCAGCGCCTCGCCTACGCGGAGTCCTTCGCCGAACACGTCCGGCTGGCTCTCCTCGGCAACTCCAGCCCCACCACACTGCGCCCGGGGGACAGCACGTACACCCTCGACGAAGACAAGAACAAGTGAGGGCTGCATGACCACGCGAATCATCCCGGCGGTCGGCGACGCCGACGCAGCACGGTCCATCACCACCCTGCTCAGCCAGCTCCCCGACGCGGAGCCGGCCAGCCCGGTGGGCGACTCGACCACCCTCCTCGACACCCTGGCCCGGCTGGCCGGAGAGTCGATCGACGAGCTGCCGGAAGTCGTCCTGGTCCACGAGCGGATCGGACCGGTACCGGCGCTCGAGGTCATCCGGGAAGTGGCTCTGCGTTTCCCGGCGGTCGGCGTCGTGCTCATCACCTCCGACGCCAGCCCCGGGCTGTTCTCGGCCGCCATGGACTCGGGTGCGCGGGGTCTGATCGGGCTGCCGCTGAGTTACGAGGAGCTGGTCACCCGGGTCCAGGCGGCGGCCGGCTGGTCCGTCGGAGTCCGCCGCCACCTCGGCCAGGGCACGGAGGTCTTCTCCGGTCCCGGCGGCACGGTCGTGGCCGTCGCGGGCGGCAAAGGCGGCGTGGGCACCACGCTGACCGCGATCCAACTGGCCCTGGCCGCACAGGCCTCCGGTCAGCACACGGCGCTGGTGGACATGGATTTGCAGGCGGGTGACATCGCCTCGTATCTGGACGTGCAGTTCCGACGCTCGATCGTGGATCTCGCGGGTATCCAGGACATCTCGCCCCGGGTGCTCCAGGACGTGGTCTTCCATCATGAAAGCGGCCTCGGTCTGCTGCTCGCTCCGGGCGAGGGAGAGCGCGGTGAGGAGGTCACGGACCGGGTGGCGCGGCAGGTCGTCAGCGCACTGCGCCAGCGCTACCAGGTCGTCGTCATCGACTGTGGTTCGCAGATGAGCAGCGCCAACGCCACCGCCATCGAGATGGCGGAAAAGGCAGTTCTGGTGACCACCCCGGACGTGGTGGCGGTGCGCGGAGCCAAGCGCATGGTCCGGCTCTGGGACCGGCTTCAGATCCGCAAGGCCGAGGAGACGGTCACCGTGGTCAACCGCCACATGCGCAATACGGAAATCCAGCCGCCGCTGATCGAGCGGATCACCGGCACCCGGGTGGCGCGGATCGCCGTCCCGTCGAACTTCAAGGAGCTCCAGGGCGCTGTCGACGCCGGGCGCATGCAGGACCTGGAGGCCAAGAGCACTGTCAAGCAGGCGCTGTGGGGCCTGGCCGGAGAGCTCGGCCTGGTGACAACGGCGGAGAACGAGGGCAGGACCAGCAGCAAGGGCGGACGCACGGCGAACGACCGTGGGTCATTCGCCTTCGGACGCCGCACACGGGGAGAAACACCGAAGGACGGGAAGTGGGGGGCAGGGGGATGAGATACAGATGGAAGCTCTTGTGCCGTCCGGACGGCGAACGCGACAGGGGCCAGATCGCGGTCGAATTCGTCGGCATGCTGCCGATCATTCTCCTGACGTGTGTACTGCTCTGGCAGGCCGTGCTCTTCGGTTACGCCTACACCTTGGCGGGCAACGGCGCCGACCGGGCCGCACACGACGCGGCCGTGTCCTATTTACGGCCGGATCAGGACGCGCGGTGCCAGGAGGGCGCACGCCTGGGGGTGGCCGATCCGGACTACGACTTCAGCGCCGGCTGCATCGTGGACCTCGGGCACAGGTCGATGCGGGCGAGCGTCGGTGTGAAGGTGCCCGTCCTCATACCCGGCCTGACCGACTACTCGTTCGGCACGGTGACCGGCAAGGCCAGTTCGCCGCTGGAGGAGGACTGAACCGATGACCAGGCGCAGAGACGACAAGGGCGCGACCGCGGTCGAGTACATCGGATTCCTGCCGATCCTGATTCTCATCGGGATCTGCCTGGTCCAGTTCGGTCTGGCCGCCTACGCCATGCAGCAGGCGGGCACGGCCGCCCGTACCGCTGCGCGCATCAGCTCCCAGAGCAACGACGATGGCGCCGCCAAGGCGGCCGGTGAGGCGGCCGTCAGCGATCTCATCAAGTCGGGCACGCGGGTTGACATGAGCGGTTCTGCCGAGGACGCCAGGGCGACGGCCACCGTCGACATTCCCTCGGTCATCCCGGGGTTCAGCTTCGACCCGGTGAAGCGTACGTCCACCATGCCACGCACCGACGAATAGACCGGCCGAGGACAAGAGTTGGAGAACCGATGAGCCTTCTGGAGCGCCGAGGCGCCCCCGAGGAGAGCGGCGGGAACCGTGAAGACGGTCATCTCGTCGCGACCTACCGGGCGAAGCTGCTTCAGGAGATCGACCTCGCGGAGATGTCGGCGCTGGCCGCGGTGGAGCGCCGCGTCCGCCTGGAGCGCGTACTGGGCCACATCATCAGCCGGGAAGGCCCAGTTCTCTCCACCGTCGAGCGTGCCCAGCTGATCCGGCGCGTCGTCGACGAAGCGCTCGGGCTCGGCATCCTCGAACCCCTGTTGGAGGACGCGTCCGTCTCCGAGATCATGGTCAACGGCCCGGACCAGATCTTCGTGGAGCGTGGCGGCCGCGTCGAGCAACTGCCGATGCGCTTTGCCTCCAACGACCAGTTGATGCAGACCATCGAGCGCATCGTCTCCACGGTCAACCGCCGGGTGGACGAGTCGAATCCGATGGTCGACGCCCGGCTCCCCAGCGGCGAGCGCGTCAACGTGATCATTCCTCCGCTGTCGCTGACGGGCGCCATTCTCACCATCCGCCGCTTTCCCCGGGCCTTCACACTGCGCGAGCTGATCGGCCTGGAATCGCTCGACGAGCCCATGCTCTATCTGCTCTCTGCGTTGGTGCAGTCCAAGATGAACATCATCGTGTCCGGCGCCACCGGCACCGGAAAGACGACCCTTCTCAACGCCCTCTCCGGACTGATCCCGGAAGGCGAGCGCGTGATCACCATCGAGGACTCGGCCGAGCTGCAGCTGCAGCAGTCGCATGTGATCCGGCTGGAGTCCCGCCCTCCGAACGTCGAGGGCAAGGGACGGATCACCATTCGCGATCTGGTACGCAACTCGCTGCGTATGCGCCCGGACCGCATCATCGTCGGTGAGGTCCGTGGCGGTGAAACGCTTGACATGCTCCAGGCAATGTCCACCGGTCACGACGGCTCACTCGCGACCGTCCACGCCAACAGCGCCGAGGACGCGCTGATGCGACTGCAGACCCTCGCCTCGATGTCCGAGGTGGAGGTCCCCTTCGCGGCCCTGCAGGACCAGATCAACTCCGCCGTCGATGTCATCGTGCAGCTCACCCGCCATGCCGACGGCTCCAGGAAGATCACCGAGATCGCGGTCCTCGACTCGCACGGGCGCGAGCCTTTCAAGATCGTCTCTGTGTGCCGTTTCCTGTCCCGGCCGATGGGAGCCGACGGCAAGATCTACGGGCAGTTCGAGTACTACCCGCTGCCCCGCCGCGTCGCCGACCGCTTCTACATGACCGGCCAGCCCGTCCCACAAGCCTTCGGTATCGCACAGTCCGACGAACAACTCGCCTCCAGAGAAGCCAAGTAGCGAGTAGGTGCCAGGAAATGAATCGACTGGATCAGCTGACGATCGGCGCCACGCTGCTCTTCAGTGCGCTCCTCATCGCGGGCGTCCATACGTACGCCTCGGGCAGGGCCCAGCGCGCGGCGCTCGAGCATCGCCTGTCATCGACGCAGCAGATCACCACTCCCGGGCGGCGACGGCGCTTCAGGGGCGTCGACCGCAGACTCAAGCAGACCCGCTTCGGCAAGAAGATCGAGCAACGTCTCGCCGCCACAGGTCTCGATCTCACCCCTGGTGAGTTCTTCGTCTACATGGTCGCCGCCGTTGCCGGCTTCTGGCTCCTCGCCAGCTCGGTACTCGCCTCCTTCTTCGGCCCGATCGCGGGAGTGATCGCGCTCTGGTCCGCGTTCGCGTTCCTCAACTGGCAGCGCCAGAAGCGCATCGAGAAATTCATCAACCAGCTGCCCGAACTCTCCCGCATCATCGCGAACGCCACCCAGGCCGGACTCGCCCTGCGGATGGCGATCAGTCTGGCCGCCGAGGAGCTGGAAGAACCGGCCGGAGACGAACTGGCCAAGGTCGCCAACGCCCTCGCCCTCGGGCACTCCATCGACGACGCTCTCGGCGAGCTGGCGGACCGGCTGCCCTCCCGCGAACTGGTCGTCCTCGTCACCACCCTCGTCCTGTCGAACCGCTCCGGCGGCGCCATCGTCAGCTCCCTGCGAAACCTCACGGAGACGCTGGAAGAGCGCAAGGAGACCCGCCGCGAGGTCAGAACCCAGCTGTCGCAGGTGACGCTGACCGCGTACATCGTCCCCGGGATGGGCCTGGCGATGCTGATGCTCATGGACAGCGTGTGGGAAGGCGCACTGGACAAGATCACCGGGAACACCCTGGGACAGGCGGTCGTCCTGATCGCTCTCGGGCTCTACCTCGTCGGCTTCTTCCTCGTCCGCCGACTGGCCAAGATCGAAGTCTGAGGGACGTCATGGAACTGCTGCTCGCACTCGCCGCCGGACTGTCCGTCACCGGCATGTTGTACGGGATCAGGCTCTACCGAGCCGACGCCAAACTGCCCTCGGACCTGGCACTCGCCCTCGAAGTGGGCTCCACCCGCACCAGCGCCGTGGGCAGCGGCATCGACCGCCTCGGCATGCGCTACGCGCCCGCGGTGCTTCGCATGATGGGCCCCAAGCAAGTCAACAAGCTGCGCATGCGGCTCGACATGGCGGGCAACCCCGGTGGCCTGACCGTGGACCGCTATGCCGCCCGCCGCGCGGTCTACGGCTTCATCGGCGCGCTCGGGGCGTTCGCCCTGCTCATCAATGCGCACCCCTTCCTCGCCCTGCTGTTCGTGGCGTTCGGCATCTGGTGGGCGGAGGTGGGGATCTGGGCGGCCACCCGCGCGCGCAAGGCCGCCATCGAACGAACGCTGCCGGACTTCCTCGACGTGCTGGCGGTCGTCGTCTCCGCGGGTCTCGGCTTCCGCCAGGCCCTCGACCGGGTGGCGGAGCGCTACCGGGGCCCCTGGGCCGACGAGCTCAAGATCACGCTGCGTCAGATGGACATGGGGATGAGCCGCCGCGACGCCTTCGAGCAGCTGCGCAAGCGCAACGCTTCCGAACAGGTCGCCCAGTTCGTCACCGCCCTGCAGCAGGGCGAGGAACTCGGTGCGCCCATCGTCGACACCCTGATAGCCATCGCCAACGACATGCGCCGTACGGACGCCCAGAATGCCCGTCGCCGGGCATCCAAAGCCGTCCCTCAGGCAACGGGCATCGTGACCATGCTCATGGTCCCGGCCACCATCCTGCTCATCGGGGCAGGCATGTTCCTCGGCTCGGGCATGAGCCTCGGCGGATGAGCAGGGGATCCCGGGGAAGGGGGAGAGTTCCATGGCACTGCACCAGGTGTCGACCGGACCGGCCGGCGCCATGACGGCGCACGGCCTGCTCGGCGTCGCCTCCGGCGATGACGTTCCCGCCGAGCCCGCGCTCAGGATTCAGCTGAGTGCGCTCCAGGCCATGTGCCGCCAGGTCTTCGGATTCCGGCTGGCGATGATCGCACTGGCCACCCCCTTCGCCGTCGCCGGCGCGGCATCCGGCTGGCCGACCGTCCTCGTCGGCGTCGCGATCCTGGCCACCTTCATGGGCTCGTACGTACTCTTCCGCGACTGGGAGCGCTTCGGCCCGCTGCTGCTGCGGCATCCCTGGCTGTTAGGCATTGACGCCTTCTTCGGTGCGCTGCTGCTGATCACCGCCACCCCTGCCAGCCCACTGAGCTACGTCACCATCTGTACGCCGCTACTGGCCGGCCTTGTCTACGGATGGCGCGGCGCAGGCGTCTTCGCCTCACTGACCATCCTGATCATCTTCGCCGCCTACGCCGCAAATGCCGAGCTCCAGGTCTCGATCGCCGGCTCCACACTTCTGCCCGGCCTGTGTGCCGTGCTCGGCGCCGTCGGGGTCAGCCTGCGCCAGCTGATGCTCCGCTTCGGTACGGCGACGCAGGCACTCAGCGACGTACGCTCGCGGCTCGCGGTGACCGAGGCCGTCCAGGGTGAACGTGCCCGTCTGGCACGTGAGATGCACGATTCCGTCGCCAAGACCCTGCACGGTGTGGCGATGGCCGCGGACGGTCTGGCCTCCTCCGCCGACCGTATGGATCCACTCACCGTCAGGCACCAGGCGGAAGTGGTCGCCAGATCCGCCCGCCGCGCGGCAGCCGAATCCCGTGAACTGCTCTCCGACCTGCGCCGCCAGACCGATATCGAAGCCGCAGGCGTCGACGTGGCCGCGGAACTCGCCGCCCGCACCGAGGACTTCGCCCGGCGGACCGGGATGGGGGCCACCTGGCACACCCTCGGCGAACTGCCCGTACCCGAAGTCCCGCATGCCGTCGCGCGGCACCTGTTGACCATCGCGTCCGAGGCGATGGAGAACGCCCACCGCCATGCCCGGCCCACCTACATCGACGTGTCCGTGGGTGTCGTCGACAGAGCGCTGCGCATCAGCGTCTACGACGACGGGCGCGGTCTGCCGCCGGGCACGTCGCTCGACGACCTCAGAAAGGCGGGCCACTTCGGACTCGTCGGCATGGTCGAGCGCGCTGCCGGAATCGGCGCCCGCATTCGCATCGGACGCGGACGGGCGACCAAGGGAACCGAAGTCCGCCTCGAAATCCCCGTCAACGCCTTGCTACCCCATGGCTTGCCCGCCGACACACACCCACCGCTGACGCACCAGCCAGTCCCCACCGACAGCATTCCCCCCACCCACTGAAAGGAGGCCGCATCATGCCGGACGATTCGTCGTACTCACCAGGACAACAACTGCCGTCGTCGCACGTGTCCCAGCACACGTCGTCGCACAGCACACCCATCCGCTCTGAGCACACACCTGCCCAGGTACCGCTTCCCCCGCCGGCCGCGGCATCCGGAGGGTTCCCCGCCCTCCCCGCTCCGGTGAGGCCGACTCCGCTGCGGATCGTGGTCGCCGACGACAACCCCGTCGTACGGGCCGGGCTCCATGCGCTGCTCTCCGGCCGCGAGGACATCGCGGTCGTCGCCGAGGCAGCAGACGGACGCCAGGCCTGTGAGGCCGCCCAGCAACACCGTCCTGACGTGGTTCTGCTCGATGTCAGGATGCCGGGCGTCGACGGCATCTCCGCGCTTCCGCATCTGGTGCGGATCGCCCCGGTGATGATGCTGACGTACAGCCGAGAGAGCGAGATCGTGCACGAGGCGCTGCGCCTGGGCGCGGGCGGCTATCTGGTCCACGGAGAGTTCACCGCGGACCAACTCGTCGACGCGGTACGGGATATCAGGCAGGGCCGGGCCCACTTCACGGTCACCGCCGCCAACGCGCTGCTCGCCCATGTGCGGGGCGAGCGCGCGCCGTCCGAGCCTCCGCAGCTTCCGGGAGGGCTGGGACATCAGGGTGCGACTGCACATGGTTCTGCATCGCAAACCGATCCGCGCCAGACGTCCAACTTCGGGCACCAGGACGGCTCCTATGTATCAAACTCATTGCAGCCGCAGCACGGCGCTTCGCGTATGCAACCAAACATGGGACAGTCGTTGGAGGCGCGGCAGGCGGCAACTCCACGGAAGCCGACTCAACGCGCCGGGTCCAGGACAGGGTTCGGCCTTAGCTCGCGGGAGGTGGAGGTGATGGATCTGATCGCGTCGGGCATGACCAATCAGCAGATCGCCGCCACCTGCTTCATCAGCGAGAAGACGGTCAAGAACCACATCAACCGCATCTTCGCCAAGTTGCACAGCACCAGCCGGAGCGAAGCCATCGCGGTATGGCTCGGCACAGCACATGGCCACAGCGGTGGCGGCATGCCGAGGGGGGCGGCCGGCCATGGCTGACGGCACGGCGATGTGCGGTGCGGGCCGCCGGGCCCACAGTCAGAACGGAAAGGCCCATCCCTCTCTTTGGGCCTCGGATTGGGCCCTGGGACCCTCTGCGGGGACCACCCGTCCGTCGTACGTTTCTCGCGTCGGAAGCGGCACCGGCCAGGAGGAAGCCGGTTGCGCGGAAGGCACACAAGAGACGTGCGAACCGGCCGGTGTGCGGCCGGCCGGACCCGGAGGGGAACATCATGTCGAAGGACATCGCGCTCAAGGCTGCGGTTGCGACGCAGCTTCGCGTGAGCGGCTGGAAGAACACGGCGATCGAGCGGATGAACCGCAGGGCCGACAAGGGTCAGACCTCGGTCGAATACATCGGCATGCTGGTGGCGGTCATTGCGATCATCGCGATCGTGGTGACCATGAAGGGGGACATCGGCAAGGAGATCGGCAACAAGATCAAGGACGTGATCGGCACCTCCGGCAAGTCGGGCTGATCGTCGGATTGCACAGCAGGCAACGCGAGGCAGGGCAGGCTTTCCCCATCTACATCACGGTGGTGGCGGGCCTGCTCTTCCTCGCGTTTGCGTATTTCGTGGTCGGGGAGTCCGCCGACCAGCGAAATGGCGCCCAGGGTGCTGCCGATGCCGCCGCGCTGGCCGCAGCCCGGGATGCGCGGGATCAGATCGTCGAAGCACTGCGCGGGCCGAAGCTGCCCGACGACTGGGCAGACCTCATTCTCGGACGCGGCTTCGGTCCCGGCGCGGCGTGTCAAGCCGCCGATGAGTACGCGCAGAAGAATGACTCGGACAGGACCAGTTGCCAGCCGTACTACGGGGAGTACTGGGGTTTCACGGTCGGAGTCGAAACGAAGAAAACCATCGGTGATTCGGTGATCCCGGGTACGGCGGACGAGAAGGGCGAGGCAAAGGCCAGGGGCGTTGTCGTGCCGAAATGTTCGCTCAGCGGAGCGAAGCTGGATTGCGACGGCCTGGGCTCGTTGATCGATCCGGACGACCTCGGTAGCGTGCCGGACCTGGCTGATCTCTTCACCGTCCGTCTGATCGACCCGAACTGACCGAGTGACAACTATCAGAGGAATTGCAGTCATGAGCATGCGGCAGATCTCAGGGGCGCGCAGGGCGGCGGCGGCCGTCACCGCGGCGGTGGCGCTGACCTTCACGCTGGCCGCGTGCGGCAGCGACGGTGACAAACCTGACAAGACCTCCAATGCCGGCCAGTCGTCCAATCCTGACAACGGAGGCGCGGTCGATCAGGGTGACAAGGGGAATCCCGGAAGCGCGAACCCAGGACCGGGCAAGGTCCTGACGACGCTCAAGGGGGAAGACGGGATGGAGCTGGACATCACCGCCGCCGTGCGCGACGCCGGCGGGTTTGTGACGATCCAGGGGAACATGCGGAACACCACGGACAATAACTTCAATCACACATCCGACTGGTCCGGTTCCGAACTCGAGGTCAATTCGGCGGTCGGCGGTGGCTCATTGGCCGGAGCCACCCTGGTGGACGCCAAGGAGAAGAAGCGCTACTACGTCCTGCGTGACACCGAAAACCGGCCGCTGGTCACCACAGTCAGCAGTGTCAAGGCCAAGTCGTCGACTCCGGTCTTCATGCAGTTCCCGGCGCCCCCTGAGACCGTGAACCAGATGACGTTCTCGCTGCCGACCTTCCAGTCCGTGACGCTCCGGCTCGGAAGCGAGTGACGCATGCTGGTCAGTACTGGATTCGCGCGTGGCAGGGCCGTGTTCATCGGTTCCATTGCCCTTGCTCTGACCGTAATTGCCGTTCCGTCGGCGGGAGCTGACGACGGACCGCGCCCCAAGGCGACTTCCGTGTACGAGGGGAGGATCGACGTAAGCGACCCCGACCTCAAGATGGTCGACGGCGCTACGCTCGCCGCTGCCAAGGTTCTGGAGATCAAGCAGGTCGTCGGCGACGAGGCGGGCAATGAGCAGCGCGAGGACTCGAATTCCGAGGTCAAGTTCAGCCTGCAGGCCGAGGTCCTCTTCGGTAAGGACAGCGCGAAGCTGAGCAGCGATGCCAACGCCCGTATCAAGGATATTGCCGAGGAGATCAAGAAGCAGAACGCCAGGAAGGTGCGGGTGTTCGGCTTCACGGACGACCTGGGCTCGGCCGAGCACGGTGACGTGCTGTCCAGGCAGCGCGCCGCCGCGGTACACGGTGTGCTTTCGCAGGAACTCGCCGCCGTAGGCATCAGCTACGAGATCCGGGGATACGGTGAACAGTTCCCGATCGCTGAGAACAACTCCGAAGAGAACCGCCGGAAGAACCGGCGTGTGGAGGTCTCCTTCCCGCGAGGCACGGCCTCCTAGACTCCCGGGCCGTTCTCCGTACGAAGCTCAGTGGGCTCCGCCGCAATCTCCTTGCAGCGGGGCCTACTTCATGTGTCGGCCGAGATGAGCCCGACTTTGGGTCCTGGGGCCCACGACTGCGCATGGACCGCGCCTTAGCGTCGAGTGCATGTCGCGTATGGGGGTAGTGCGTCAGCTTCGCCGGCGGATGGGTGCGCTGTTGCCGCACACCGATGCCAGGGCGCTCGGGCTGCGGAAGTCGCAGTCGGGCCAGACCGCGGTGGAGTACATCGGTCTGGTCGTGGTGGTGATCGCCATCATTGGCGCGCTGGTGGCGACCGGTGGTGTGCCCGAGGTGGGCAAGACCATCGGGAACAAGATCTGCCAGGCGGTCGGCGGAAGTTGTGGCGTTGATGGTGGGGGAGACCCGCAGGCCACCGACGACCAGCCTGCAGCCGACGACGGCTCCGACGGGTCCGACGACGACCCCGGCGGCGGCCGGAAGCCCCAGTCCCAGATCGACTACGAAAAGGCCCTCAAAGAGCTCCAGGACGCCCAGGCCGCCGAGAAGTCCGATCAGGACAAGGCCATCGAGGCCGCCAAAGAGCTCGCGAAGATTCTTGCCGATGAGCTCGGGATCACCGATGCGCTCGACTGCATCACCAAGGGCGACATGGGCGCCTGCACCGAGACGCTCGTCAATGTGCTGCTCAGTCTGATCGGCGGCGCCGTCGGGAAGCTTGCCGCGAAGTACGGGGCGCCCTGGAAGTGGAAGAAGGCCGTCGAGCTCGTCAGGAAGCTCAAGAAGCACGGTGGGGATCTGTACGACGGGCTCAAGGGGCTCATCAAGAACCGCAAGCGGGTGAGCGAGGCGGAGAAGAAGCTCGCCGATGCCAAGAGGAAGCTCGACGCGGAGAAGAAGGACAAACCGAAGGACAAGGACAAGCCGACCTCGTGTCCCGTCCACAGTTTCCCGCCCGGCACTCCCGTCCTGCTGGCCGACGGCCGGCGGATCCCGATCGAGAGCGTGTCCGTCGGCGCGAAGGTCATCGTCACCGATCCGGTCGGCGGGCTGACCACGGTACGCCGGGTGACCGACACCATCACGACGTACGACGACAAGGCCTTCACCCGCCTCAAGGTGACGACGAGCGGCGGTGCCGCCGTGCTGACCGCGACGGACACCCACCCCTTCTGGCTGACCGGCCGGGGCCGTTGGGCGGTTGCCGGAGAAATCGTTCCGGGCGACGGGCTGAGAATGCCGTCCGGCCGGACTCTGAAGGTCGCCGCGGTTTCCCGCTATACCCAGCGTCAGACCACCCACGACCTGACGGTCGAGGGGATCCACACTTACTACGTCGGGGTCGGTGCCGAGAGTGCCCTCGTGCACAACAACGACGGCGACTGCCTGTCGGCGGACGAGATCGCCGAGGCCAGGAACCCCACGGTGGGCGAAGGCGATCCGAGCAAGTTCAGGAGCCACTTCCAGCGCCACAAGAAGCTCATCGAGGACGCCCTGGGGACCACGTACAAGAAGCTGAAGGAGGACGGTCCGCGCTTCCGCCAGGACATCCAGAACGCCATCAAGGACGGCACTTTCGAACTGGTCGGAAAGGGCACGTTGAAGAAGGGCGAGCCCGAGGGAATGATCTACCGTGGCAAGGGCGTGACCATCGTCCTCCGGGAGAACGGCGACTTCTGGACGGCGCTCGAGAGCGGAACCGGGCTCGACACGGCGATCCAGATCACCAAGAGGGTGCCGCCGAAGGCAGGTTAGGGCCGTCCTGGGCGGTGGGTCCTGGGCGGTGGGGTCCTCGGCGGCCTGGGGCGAGCGGGCTTCGGCGGAGCGAAAGGTGTGTGGGCAATGGGTGGCTGGGGCACGGTCGACGAGGCGCTCAGGGACCACCAGGTGTATGACGTCCTCGTCCCGGGCTGGATCGACCGGGACGGGGAGGTCCCCGAGTTCCGGCCGCAGCCCCTGGTCGTCTGGCTGAGGCTGGACAGCGGACTGCTGAGGCTCCGATCGGCAGGGCAGTACGACCGCCTCGCCGTCGCGCGCGTGCCTCAGGTCAGCTGGGACGATGTCGACTTGCTCGCGGAGGCCGAGGACGAGGTCGTGGTCGCCTCGTACGGCGAACAGCTCTTCGGCGACGGCAGAGACACCGTGCGCTGCGTGCGGCTGCGGGCGTATCAGGTCGCCGACCACCTCAAGTGTCTCGCCCTCGACTTCGAGGGACGCCACACGCTCTTCTTCGACCCGACCTGGACGTTCGGCATCAGGATCGGCAATGTGGCCGACGAGCAGCGCTGGCGGGAGCTGTACGCGGGCGAGGAGGCCGGCGTCGAGACCGTGGAAGTGTCCCTCGGAGGAAGCGGCCGGTGATTGATCCGTTCCGGGCCGAGACCCCGTATGACTGAAGAAAATCCGCGACGTGACGCACCCGTGACGGGTGACCTGTTCGCCGTGGGCCTGCTGGAGCCCGACGTGCTCGTCGCCGCGCTCGCCGGAGCCGTGGGCGTCGCACCCGCCGAGGTCGACGTGGCCGACGCGGAGGCGGACCCGGAGGTGCGGAGTTGGGACGCCCCCGTGCTGTGCGCCTACACCCGGCTGCCCGCCGGTGGGCTCGGCCTCCTGCTTGATGTGTACGTCGCCGAGGGGACGTGCGGGATCCTCGACGAGGCCGAGCTGGCGCGCCGGTTCGCGGCGCGGGCGGGGACGACGGTGCTGTACCCGGCCGAGGCGTTCCCGCCGAGCGCGTACTGGGCGGTGACCCCCGGCGGGCTGAGGACGCGGGCCAGGCTGTACGAACCGGACGAGCACGAGGATCCGTACGTCGTCGACGCCGTCGAGGCGCCGTTGCCCGATCTGCCGGAAGCCCGGGTGACCGTGCTGCCGGAGATCCTGCGCGAGGAGCGCATCGAGCTCCCGGTGACCGATGCCTTCACCGCCGCCGTCCCGGACGGTTCGGTGGGCAGCGAGGCGGACGCGGCCCGCATCGGGCTGGTGACCTGGGAGCGGCTGGTGCGGAGGCTGGAGCGGGACTGGGCGCCGTCGGGGCGCTACCGTCCGGATCTGTACGAGGAGGACCTGGCCGAGCGGGACGAACTCGAAGTCCTTGAGCCGAGGCTTCCGCAGGCGTATGTGGAGCCTTTCCGTACGGCCCTCGGGCAACTCGACGCCCTCTTCCGTACGCATACGGTGCCGATGGCCGCCGACGGCGAGGCGCAGTGGTGGCGGAGCCGGCGGCCCCGGCGCGTCCCCTGGCCGGACGCGGAAACGGACAACGAAACGGACACCGAAACGGACGCCGAAACGGGGGAGCAGACATGAGCGTTCCTCTCGGCCCACGGCTTCGGGACGAACTGGGCGTGCCGCGACGCGCCCGGCTGCTGGAGAGCGGCCCGCGGTCCGCTGTGTGGCGCGTCGAGCTCGACGCGGGCACGGCCGTCGTCAAGCAGCTCGTCGCGGGCGCGGGGGCAGATGAGCGCTACGCGCGCGAGGTGACCGCGCTGCGGCTCGCCGCACCGGTCCGACCGCCCGTTGTGCCACGGCTGTTGGGCGCGGACGCCGACGAGCGCGTGCTGGTGCTGGAGTACGTGGAGCACAGGCCCCCGCGCGCGGGCTGGGAGGTCCAGTACGCGACAGCGCTGGCCCGGCTGCATGCGGCAGGTGTGGGCGGGGGCGGCGGTGAGCTGCCGCCGTGGGCCGGGCCGGACGCGAAGGACATCGAGTCGTTTCTGGGACTCGCCGACGCGCTCGGCGTCCCGATCCCGGCCGGTGTCGAGGACGAACTGGGCCGACTCCTGGACAGGCTCGCCGAATTGGACGGGCCGCCCGCCCTGTTGCACGGCGACCCGTGCCCGGGCAATGACCTGCACACCGACGACGGCATTCGCTTCATCGACTTCGAGCAGGCCTGCCTCGGCAATGCGCTGATGGAACTGGCGTATCTGCGGATCGGCTTCCCCACCTGCTGGTGCGTGACCGCCGCCCCCGAACCGCTGCTCGCGCAGGCCGAGGCGGCATACCGCACGACCTGGCGGGAGGCGACCGGTACGGATGTCGAGGGTGAGCTCGTCGACGCCTGTGCGGGGTGGCTGATCCGGGGCGACGCGCTGGTTCAGCGTGCGGAGCGGGGGACCGTCGACCAGTTGGCCCGGGTCATGGACGAGGACTGGGAGTGGGGGACGGTGAGCGCGCGGGAGCGGCTTGTGCACCGGCTGGGGGTGGTGGCCGGGATGAGCCGCGGCACAGCTGCACTGGGCGGTCTCGGGCGGCTCGGCGCGGACATGCGGCGCGCCATGCTCGACCGCTGGCCCGGACTCCGGGCTGCGCCGAACCGAAGGCCCTAGCAGGCCGCCTTTGGGTCCGTGGGCCCATGCGGGGGCGCGGACAGCGCTGTTAGCGTGCGGCGACCGGACCCCGGCAACGGACGAGGTGGGCACGGATGACGCAGCGGCGCACGGCGGTGGCGGCAGCAGCGTTTGCCCTTGCCGTGGGGCTCACGGCCGGCTGCGGCGGCGAGGACGACACTGCCGCAAGGTCGCAGCAGCCGAAGAAGGAGACCGCCGCCGCGAGGCCCGCCACCCAGGACCCGACTCCGGAAGCACCCGCCTCGCCTTCCTCCGCGCCTTCCCAAAAGGACTTCTCCAAGGCCGAGTTGGAGCAGGCCATCCTCGCCAACGGCGACGTTCCCGGCTTCAGCGCCGGCCCCCTGGGCGCCCCGCCGTCCCAGGGGGAGAGCGCCGACAAGCCCGAGTGCGCCCCGCTCACCGCCGTCATCAACGGCAAGCCGGAACCCCTGGCCCGGGCCTCCGCCTATCGTCAGCTCACCGGCGCCACGGACGACCGGCCCGCGGTCTCCGAGTTCCTCAGCGCCCACGGGACGCAGGGCGCCGCGACAGTGCTCAGCCGGCTGCGTACCGCCGTCGAGGCCTGCAAGAGCGGCTTCACGGCGAGCGGCGGCGAGGGTCCTACGACGTACAGGAGCGTGAAGCCGCTGCCCGTCGCGAAGGTCGGCGACGACGCGTTCGCCTATCAGGTCACCGGCGACTTCGAGGGCGATCCTGTGCCCCTGGTCTTCCAGGTCGTACGGTGCGGCGGCACGCTCGCGACGTACTACACCGCGAACCTGGAGGGCCCGGCGACACCGCAGATCCCGAGCGTCCTGCTCACCGCCCAGGTGGCGAAGCTCAGTTGATCGTCACCAGCACACCCGGGACCAGGCCCCATCCCGCCATCGCCCCGGCCTCCGCCTCCAGCACATGCCGTGCCCGAAGGCGCGGCAGGCCGAGCCGTCCCGGCTTCATGGTGTGGACGTGGACGACCCTCAACTCCTTGTCCAGGTAAGCCACATCGATGGTGAAGCGCATCCGGAAGGTGTGCACGCTGTTGCACGGTGTCAGGAGGATCGCGCCGGCGATCCCGTCCCGCCCCAGCAGCCCGCGCCGCCGCGGCCCGTATGTCGCCGCGATCTCCACCGGGACACCGCCGGTGTGCCCGGCCACGGTCAACGTCCCTGTGCCGCCCCGCCATTGACGCCGTCCACTCATGGTCGTAGACCGTAGCGCCGGCACACCCCCCGTGGGCCCCGGATCGGCAGGAGTGGGCCCCAGGGCCCATGACCTGCCGCCCGTCCCGGCCTACGCTCGCTGCCGTGTACGCCATGCTGATCGCCGTCGCCGCCCTGTGGGGCGCGGGCGCCGGGCTGCTCCTGCCGCGCGCCGAGTACCGGCTCTCCGTCGAGCCGGGGGAGGCGTGGCGCGACGCCTGCGCCGAGGGGCACCCGTTCACCGGGCCCGCGCGGGGGTGGATCGGCGGGGCGCGATGCGTGGCCTGCGCCACGGCCGTTCCGGCTCGTACAGCACCAGGCACAGCGGAAGCCGCAGGCACGCCCGCCGCCCGCCTCCAGCCGCCCGCCCCCCGCCTCCAGCCGTTCGTCCCGCTCACCACCGCATTCGTGTGCGCCGCCCTCGCCGCCGCCACCGGGCCCCGCCCCGAACTGGCTGTCTGGCTGCTGCTCACGCCCTTCGCCGTACTGCTTGCCCTCGTCGACCGCGCCGTCCACCGCCTGCCCGACCAGCTGACCCTCCCGCTCGCCGCCGCAGCCGCGGCCCTCCTCGGGCTCGCCGCGCTGCTCCCCGGCGACGGCGGCTCCTGGCCCACGGCGCTGCTGGGCGGGCTCGTCCTCGGTGCCGCCTACTTCGTGCTCTTTCTGATCCACCCGAACGGCATGGGCTTCGGCGACGTCAAGCTCGCCCTCTCGCTCGGCGTCGTTCTCGGCTGGTACGGCTGGGCGACCCTCTTCGGCGGAGCCTTCGCGGGCTTTGTGCTGGGTTCGCTGTACGGGCTCGGGCTGATGGCTCTGCGCCGCGCGAGCCGCAAGACCGCGATCCCCTTCGGGCCGTTCATGATCGTGGGCGCGCTGGCGGGGGTACTGCTCGGAGCCCTGGCGGCGATGCCGTAGAACCGGCCCGGCGCATATGTGCAGGACAACGGCGCCTTCGCCGCGCAGTATCGACCGTATGGACTACAAGCCGGTCAATCTCACCGAAGCCCTGGCCTCCTTCGACGAGGTCTACAGCCCCCGCATCGTCGCCCGGATGAACGACTACGACGTACGGATCGCCCACACCGCCGGAGAGCACGTCTGGCACGTCCATGAGGACACCGACGAGTTCTTCCTCGTACTGGACGGGCGCTTCGACGTCGCCCTGCGTGCCGCCGACGGCACCGAGTCCACCGTCGAGCTCCGCAAGGGCGACACCTTCGTCGTCCCGAAGGGCACCGAGCACAAGCCCTCGTCGCCCGGCGGCTCGATCCTGATGTTCGAGCCCTCCGGTACGAGCACCACGGGCGACCGGCACGAGGGCGAGATCCCCGGGCATGTCGACAGCACCACCGGACATGCCCTGTCGTGACGGCGCTGCCAAGCCCGGCCCGGCGCCTCAGGCATGAGGGCCGACCGTGACCCTGCCCACCGTCAACTCGGCGTGCCCCTGAAGGATTTCGCCCACCCGCTCGGCCTGCAGCTCCAGCTCCCGGCGGCGGGCGGAGGTCTTGAGCGCATTCCCGACCGGTTCCACCGTCACGGCGATCCGCCGCCCGGACCGGCGCTGGTGCCAGACGCCGGCGACGGTCCCGTCGACGAGCACCACGGGGAAGTTCCCGGCCTGCCCGCCGGCCAGCGCCCGCTCGTACGCGACGCCGGGGAAGAGCAGTTCGCGCGGCTGCGAGGCGATCGTGTACGCGTCGAAGTACGGCAGCAGCCGCACGCCCCGGGGACGCTCGTCGGGGAACCCGGCATCGCCCGAGGCCACCCACGCCGGGCTGTCCTCGAACACGACCTCCTCGATCTGCCCCCTGCCCGCGAGGGAGGTGAACAGGCCGTCGGCCCACGCCTTCGGCGCGGCCAGCCACTTCGCGAAGTGCGCCGGGGTCGCGGGTCCGTAGGCGCGCAGATAGCGGTCCACGAGGGCGGCCGAGGCGGCAGGCCCGTCCATGGGGGCGACGCCGGGGCTGGTGTACGTCGCCTTGCGGCCGCGGTTGGGCGCGAAGCGGAGCACCCCTCGGTGCGCGGCCTTGTGCATGACCTGACGCCAGCGCGGCCACTTGTCCTGGAAGGCGTCCATCACCCGGTCGCCGGCCCAGGAGCCGGTGCGCGCGACGATCGCCTCGGTCAGCTCGTCGATCGTCAGCTCTGCGCCGGCGAGTGCGTCCCCGATGGCCGCGACGACCTGCTCGGTCTGCTCGGCCGTCATCCGTATATCCGCCGGCATCGGGCTCGGACCGGCCGGGATCGCGGACAGCGCCCCGGTCCACAGCGGAAGATCGGCCGCGGCCAGCAGATGAACCGTGCCGCGCGGCCCGTACGTCTTCACCAGGCTGCCCTCGCTCCACAGCGCCTCGCGCACATCGGCCCGGGTCGCGCCGCCGTCCAGCCGCAGCGCGA
The DNA here is from genome assembly GCF_045207475.1 of Streptomyces sp. NBC_00885. NCBI lineage: Bacteria > Bacillati > Actinomycetota > Actinomycetes > Kitasatosporales > Streptomycetaceae > Streptomyces > Streptomyces sp. NBC_00885. The sequence continues at coordinate 3,024,650 of NZ_CP108796.1, read as the reverse complement.
GCGACAGCTCGGCGGCGGACAGCACCTGGGCATGCGCCCCGAGCATGGCGGCGGCGATCCCCGCGGGAGAGCTTGGGGCAGGTGCGGCCAGTCCCTGTCGCTCCAGGCGACGGGCACAGGCCTCGGTCCACGTCACTCTGTGTGTCGTCATGCGGACGACTCTAGGAGCCATATAGGCCAGTTCCTGTCCGCCTTGCCCCGGGCGTTGAGGAAAAGGCGGGCCCCTTGACTCCCGTGCCTTGCTGTACTGGCGAATCGGTAAGTATTGGACGGATCCGAGGAGTTGACGTGGGCAAGGTGAAGACGTCCTACAGCTGCGGGCTCGATGCCGCCGTGGACGTCGTCGGCGGAAAGTGGAAAGCCCTCATCCTGTGGTCGCTGCACGACGGCACCTACCGCTTCGGGGAGCTGAAGCGCCAGATGAGCGGTGTCAGCGAGAAGATGCTGATCCAGCAGCTGCGTGAGCTGGAGGCGGACGGTGTCGTGCATCGCGAGGTGTACCGCGAGGTTCCGCCCCGGGTGGAGTACTCCCTCACCGAACTCGGCCAGGCGCTCAACACCGCACTGCTGCCTCTGGGGGAGTGGGGCGACGCCTTCATGGGTCAGATCCTCGCCGGCAGGGCCAAGGGGCAGGCTGTGTGACGGGCCGTAGGACCTGCGGCGTCAACGGCGCGCCCGCGGCCGGGTCCCTCTTGGGGGGTACGGCCCCGGGGCGGGCGCGGGGCCCGCAGGCCGCCGCTTCCGGGCCCGGGCCTGCGATCCTCCACCGTGCCCGTATATCCGGAGCGTGATTACGGCATGGCGTGGCACTCGGCACCGCTTACGAAGGGTTATGGTGGAAACCCCCCCTCGGGCCGGTCCGTATCCCCCCCCACGGACCGGCCCGTTTTATGTTCTCCTCCGCCTTCCCGGCGCTCCCTCAGCTCCGTCCGGCCCAGATATTGGTGCCCGCGGTGTCCACGGCGAAGGTGTCGATCTCCTTCAACTCCTCGGCGTTCAGCGGCTGTCCGGCCAGCGCCGCGACATTCTCCTCCAGCTGCTGCACGCTGGAGGCGCCGATCAGCGCCGACGTCATCCGCGGGTCCCGCAGCACCCAGGACAGCGCCAGCTGGGCGAGCGACTGACCGCGCGACGCGGCGATGTCGTTCAGGCCGCGCAGCCGCCGGGTGACCTCGTCGGAGAGCAGGTTCGGGTCCAGGGACTTGCCCTGCGCGGCCCGCGAGCCCTCCGGGATGCCCTTCAGGTACTTGCCGGTGAGCAGACCCTGTGCGAGCGGTACGAAGGAGATGCAGCCCATGCCCGCGCTCTCCAGCGTGTCGAGCAGGCCGTCGTCCTCGATCCAGCGGTTGATCATGGAGTACGAGGGCTGGTGGATGAGTGCAGGGACGCCCATCTCCTTCAGCAGGCCGGCCGCCTCGGCGGTCTGCTCCGCGTTGTAGGAGGACACGCCCGCGTACAGCGCCTTGCCCTGCTGGACGGCGGAGGCCAGTGCGCCCATCGTCTCCTCGAGCGGAGTGTTGGGGTCGAAGCGGTGGGAGTAGAAGATGTCGACGTAGTCCAGACCCATTCGCTTCAGGGAGGCGTCGAGGGAGGACAGCAGATACTTCCGCGAACCCCACTCGCCGTAGGGTCCGGGGTGCATCAGATAGCCTGCTTTGGTCGAAATGACCAATTCATCGCGGTATGCAGAGAAATCCTGTGCGAAGATCTTGCCGAAGTTCAGCTCGGCCGAACCGGGCGGCGGCCCGTAGTTGTTCGCCAGATCGAAATGCGTCACACCCAGATCGAAGGCGCGGCGCAGAATCGCACGCTGCGAGTCCAGGGAACGGTCGTCGCCGAAGTTGTGCCAAAGACCGAGGGAGATCGCAGGGAGCTTGAGCCCGGAGCGGCCACTGCGCCGGTACTCCATCGACTCGTAGCGGTCCGCGGAGGCTCGGTAGAAAGGGGAATCAGTCACGCATCCCTCCTTATCACGGACTTGTGACAGACCGGGCTGGGCCGCCGTGGCCCGTGCGCAGTACTGTGGCGGCTTCGGGGACTGCCGCACACGGGGGTCAGGGACTGTGCTGCATCTCCCGGGGACTGAGACATCAGCGGCCGGCGCCGCGGAGCCCCGGGACGCCCCCTACGCCCTGCGGCGTGGGGGGACCCGACAAAGGGCCGGTGCGCCCGACAGAACCGAGAGGTGAACTCAGTGAACTTGCGCGACCTGGTGTACGGGCTCTACGCACGCCGGGTGGAAGGCCGCCTCGACCACGCCCAGGTGCCCAAGCACATCGGCGTCATCCTCGACGGCAACCGTCGCTGGGCCAAGGCGTCCGGCGGCACCGCCGCGCAGGGCCACAAGGCCGGGGCCGACAAGATCTCCGAGTTCCTGGGCTGGTGCCACGAGACCGATGTCGAGGTCGTCACGCTGTGGATGCTGTCCACGGACAACTTCGACCGGCCCGAGGACGAACTGATCCCGCTGCTCGGCATCATCGAGGACACGGTCCGCGGCCTGGCCGCCGACGGCCGCTGGCGCGTCCATCACGTGGGCACGCTCGACCTGCTGCCCGCCCGCACCCAGTCCGTACTGAAGGAAGCCGAGCAGGCGACCGTAGGCATCGACGGCATACTCGTGAACGTCGCCGTCGGCTACGGAGGCCGCCAGGAGATCGCGGACGCCGTCCGCTCCCTGCTGCTGGAGCACGCCAGCAAGGGTACGAGCTTCGAGGAGCTCGCCGAGATCGTCGACGTCGAGCACATCTCCGAGCACCTCTACACCCGTGGCCAGCCCGACCCCGACCTGGTCATCCGCACCAGCGGCGAGCAGCGTCTGTCCGGATTCATGCTCTGGCAGAGCGCCCACTCCGAGTACTACTTCTGCGAAGTCTTCTGGCCGGCCTTCCGCAAGGTCGACTTCCTGCGCGCGCTGCGCGACTACGCGGCGCGTCACCGCCGCTACGGCTCCTGACGGGATTCCCGCGGCTCACGTACACCCGGGTGAGTGCTGTTACCCCCTGTTCATCCTTGCGCCGTCATATGCCATGGCATGGCTGCGCATGTTCGAGGGAATATCCCTTCCAGAGTGAGTGGCATGGAGTCCGCTCACCCGGGAGGCCCTTTGCACCAGGACGACCGTGCAGCACCTGTACGGACGACGGGGAGGGCCGGTGCTCGGCCCGCGCATCGGCGCCCGAGCCCGGCCCCATCCCCCCGCGACGCCGTCGCAGTCGCACCCCGACCTGATCCGAGGGGGTACGTCCTTCCGTGGTGACCAGCACAAAGCGCCGCATGCCCGACAGGCGCACCTATGTTCTCGACACCAGCGTCCTGCTGGCCGACCCGAACGCTCTGACCCGCTTCGACGAGCATGAAGTGGTGCTCCCGATCGTGGTCATCACAGAGCTGGAGGCCAAGAGGCACCATCCGGAGCTCGGTTACTTCGCCCGCCAGGCGCTGCGCCTGCTGGACGACTACCGGATCCGGTTCGGACGTCTCGACGCCCCCATCCCCATGGGCGACCTCGGAGGCACGCTCCGTGTCGAGCTCAACCACTCCGATCCCGGCGTCCTTCCGGCCGGCTTCCGATTGGGGGACAACGACTCACGGATCCTGGCGGTAGCACGCAACCTCCAGGCCGAGGGGTACGACGTCACGGTCGTCTCCAAGGATCTGCCCCTGCGTATCAAGGCCTCGTCCGTCGGCCTGCTCGCCGAGGAGTACCGCGCCGAGCTCGCCATCACCGACTCCGGCTGGACCGGTATGTCGGAACTGCCGCTCTCCGCCGAACAGGTGGACCTGCTGTACGGAGAGGAGACGCTGTACGTCCCCGAGGCGGCCGAACTGCCCGTCCACACGGGTCTCGTCCTGCAGTCCGAGCGGGGCAAGGCGCTGGGCCGGGTCTCGGCCGAGGGCAATGTGCGGCTGGTGCGCGGCGACCGGGAGGCCTTCGGCATCCACGGCCGCAGCGCCGAGCAGCGCATCGCACTCGATCTGCTCCTCGACCCGGACGTCGGCATCGTCTCGCTGGGCGGCCGGGCCGGCACCGGAAAGTCGGCGCTGGCCCTGTGCGCCGGTCTCGAGGCGGTCCTGGAGCGCAGACAGCATCAGAAGGTGATGGTCTTCCGGCCGTTGTACGCCGTGGGCGGGCAGGAGCTCGGCTATCTGCCGGGCTCCGAGGCCGAGAAGATGAGCCCCTGGGCGCAGGCCGTCTTCGACACGCTCTCGGCCGTGGCGGGCCGAGAGGTCATCGAGGAGGTGCTGGGGCGCGGCATGCTCGAGGTCCTGCCGCTCACCCACATCCGCGGCCGCTCGCTGCACGACGCGTTCGTCATCGTCGACGAGGCCCAGTCCCTGGAACGGAACGTCCTGCTGACTGTTCTGTCCCGTATCGGGGCCAATTCCCGGGTTGTTCTCACGCATGACGTGGCACAACGGGACAATCTGCGCGTAGGCCGATATGACGGAGTAGTCGCCGTCGTCGAGAAGTTGAAGGGCCATCCGCTCTTCGCGCATGTCACTCTCACCCGCTCCGAGCGCTCCCAGATTGCCGCGCTTGTGACCGAAATGCTGGAGGAAGGCCACATCTAGTACGGAATGCAAGAGGTTGGGGCAGTGCAGCAGTTGGCGCCGCCCGGCAAAGCGCAAGAGCGTAGCCGGGCGGCGTCGTGCTGTCCGCCGGTTTCCGTAAAACCCGTGACCCAAACGGCGTGTGACCTTTCACACGTAACGAAGAATTGCCTTGCGGCGTCGGCTTCCGGCAGAGTCTTGCTTCCGTCAGGCCCCGCATACGGCACACCAGCACCACCAGGTGCACCGCACCACACAACTCAAGATCTGCCGTCGTATGCCGCCCGCGAGCATCATGCGGCTTCTCCCGGAAGGGAGTTGCCCACCGGGCCCGCGCCTCCCGTGACCCAAGCAAGGGGAGGCCAGCGCCAGGGGCACGATTGCGCCCGCGAGGTCACCTATGCGGGCGTTGCTGGAAGGACACCGTGTGAGCCGGATCTCGGTCCGGGGATTCGCCGTGGCATCTGCCACTGCGGTCACCACCGTCGGCGCCGTCGTGGGCGTTGCGTCGGGCAATGCCCAGCCCTCGGGCGACAACCTCGAGGCAACGGCAGCCGACGCGACTCTCCTCGCAGACATACCCGTGGGTCAGCAGGCCCAGATTCAGGTCTCGTCCCTGACGCAGCAGGCCGACGCACAGGCCGCTGCCGCCGACGCGGCCGCGAAGAAGTCTGCCGAGGAAGCCGCTCGCATCCAGGCCGCCAAGACCGCCAAGGCGAAGAAGGAAGCCGCCGAGGAGCAGGCGGAGCGCGAGGCCGAGGAGAAGGCCGCGCGCGCCAGCCGCGACTCCGTGCGCGACGCGTCGAGCTTCTCCGCGAAGAGCTCGTACTCCGTCTCCGAGGTCCAGGCAATCGCACGGCAGATGGTCCCCGGTGACCAGTTCCAGTGCTTCAGCAACATCGTGGACCACGAGTCCAGCTGGAACTACCAGGCGCAGAACGCCTCTTCCGGCGCCTACGGTCTCGTCCAGGCACTGCCCGGCTCGAAGATGTCCTCGGCCGGCGCCGACTGGCAGACCAACCCGGCCACCCAGATCAAGTGGGGCCTGAACTACATGAACGAGCGCTACGGCAGCCCCTGCGGCGCGTGGTCGTTCTGGCAGGCCAACAACTGGTACTAGATCCGGCCGCCGCTCAACTTCGCGGAGCCCCTCACCGTCATACGGTGGGGGGCTTCGTGCGTGTACCGTCGGGTTCGAAAAGCTCCGGGGGGAGTGGTGGGGGGAAGAGAGAAGATCATGTCAAGACTGCCAGGATGGCTTGCCGGTATGGGCGCCTCTCTGACCCGGATCGGCGAGCACCTGGAGGAACGGCGCACCGAGGCGGCCAGGGACGACGTGCCCGATGTCGTCGTGTCCGATGTCGCTGTGCCTGACGTTGTCGTGCCCGATGCCGCGCCGTCGGCTCCGGGAAGCGTCCCGCCACCGCCCTCGTACGCCCCCGCCATAGCCGCGAAGCCCGATCCCGTCGCGGCCATCCCCTGGGGCATCCGCGTCGCGGCCGAGGCCGGCTGGCGGCTGCTCGTACTGGCAGGCACGCTGTGGGTGTTGATCCGCGTCATCAGCGCCGTGCAACTGGTCGTCCTCGCCTTCGTCGCCGCGCTGCTCGTCACCGCGCTGCTCCAGCCCACCGTGGCCCGGCTGAAGAGATGGGGCCTGCCGCGCGGACTGGCCACCGCCGTCACCGCGATCGCCGGCTTCGTCGTCATGGGCCTGGTCGGCTGGTTCGTGGTCTGGCAGGTCATGGACAACCTCGACGATCTCTCCGACCGGGTCAGGGACGGCATCGAGGAGCTCAAGCGCTGGCTGCTCGACAGCCCCTTCCATGTCACCGAGCAGCAGATCAACGACATAGCCAAGAACCTCAGCGACACCATCGGGACCAACACCGAGGAGATCACCTCGGCCGGTCTGCAGGGTGTGACGGTGATGGTGGAGATCCTCACCGGAATACTGCTGGCGATGTTCTCCACGCTCTTCCTGCTGTACGACGGCAAGCGCATCTGGCAGTGGGTGCTCAAGCTGGTCCCTGCACAGGCCCGCGAGGGTGTCGCCGGAGCCGGTCCGCGGGCCTGGCGCACACTGACCGCCTATGTGCGCGGAACGGTGATAGTGGCGCTGATCGACGCGATCTTCATCGGCCTCGGCATCTACTTCCTCGATGTCCCGATGGCCGTCCCGCTGGCCGTGTTCATCTTCCTGTTCGCCTTCATCCCGCTCGTCGGCGCGGTCGTCTCGGGCGCGCTGGCGGTCGTCGTCGCGCTCGTCACCCAGGGCGTGTTCACCGCGCTGATGGTCCTGATCGTCGTGCTGGCCGTCCAGCAGATCGAAGGCCATGTGCTGCAGCCGTTCATCCTGGGCCGCGCGGTGCGGGTCCATCCTCTCGCCGTCGTCCTCGCGGTCGCGGCGGGCGGCCTGACCGCGGGCATCGGCGGCGCGGTGGTGGCGGTGCCGCTGGTGGCGGTGACCAACACGGTGGTCGGTTATCTGCGCGCGTACAGCAAGGAGCAGGCGCTGCGGGCCGCGCAGCCGCCGCACGGTGCCACGGCGATCGACCTCGCCCCTACTCCGGTGCCGGTATCTCCGGGGGCGCAGGAGGTGTAGGACTGCTCGACAGCTGCGGCGGACATGGCGCAACTCCTGGTGGCCCGGTGTCGAGAGGTTCGTCGCACGCCGGTGCCGCCCCCGTGCCCGGTGCGTAATGCGCAACTGACCGCACGAACGGTGAACCGGGCGCTGAACTCTTCCGAACAGCCTGATGAAAGTCGTTCATTACTGACCGGAAACCGAACAGTGGTGGCTAGCGTCCGCTGCCATGAAACACATACGCACAGCAGCGGGGCTCGCCCTCGCGCTGCTGTTCCTCGTGCTGGGCATCGGCGCCCAGCCCGCACTTGCGCATGTCTCCCGCGAGCATGCCGAACTCGTCGTCGCCACCGGCGACAACGTCACCAGCGGCCGCCTCATCGTGCACCGCGACCTGGTGTCCCCCGCGGGGGCCGGAGCCTGGGCGTCCTCGATGCTGCAGGCCGGCTGCCCGGCCACCGGCTCGGGCGTGCCCGGCGACGACGGCGGGGTCCCCGGTGGTGTCGTCATCGAACTGGCGTGGAGCTGCCACATCGACGCGCTCGACCTGAGCGCGCTGATCGAGAAGGGCGGACTGACCCAGGTCGTCGTCGAGTTCGACGGCACCGCGGGCGACGCCTCCGCCGCCACACCGGTCGTCGACGCCAAGGGCGCGCACGCGCTGCCGACGTTCCCCTGGCTCACCGTCGCGCTCGTCACGGCCGCCGGTGTCGTGCTGCTGCTCGCCGCCTGGCGGCTGCCGTCCCTGGTACGCGCGCTGGGTCGCACCCGGCGCCGGGTCAAGCTGGCGACCGCGGGCGCCGTCGCCCTGTCCTTCCTCGCGCCCCAGGCGGCCGTCGCCGACGACACGGCACCGGCCACCGTCACCGTCGAGGGCACCGTCTTCAAGGACCGCAACGGCAACGGCAAGCGGGACAGCGGCGAGCGGCCCATGCCCGGCGTCGATGTCACGGACGGAGCTGCCTGGGCAACCACCCGCGCAGACGGCTCGTACACCCTTCAGACCGATCCGACGCGGCGCGAGACCGACCTCGTCAGCATCGTCTCGCCCGACGGATACACCCCGGCTCTGCGCAAGGACTACATCCCGCAGTTCTTCCACAAGGTTCCCGAGACCGGCGGCACCGGCATCGACTTCGCGCTCGTACCGGACCGCAACGCCTCGAACCCCACCGAGAAGTGGGTCATGAACTCCGACCCCGAGGTCGGCAACCGCACCGACGCCGAGGCCCGGACGGCACTGCCGCAGTGGACCGGCCAGGTGCAGGCGATGTCCGAGGTCGACGGTGCGACGATGCAGATCGCGACCGGAGACCTGACCGTCACGGACTATGCGGAAGAGCCGCGACGGCAGGGCGGCTACGACCTGTTCAGCAAGGGACTGGAGCAGGGGCGGCTCGGCCACCCCTTCTACCCCGTGATGGGCAACCACGACTTCGGCGGCACAGCCACCTCCAAGGGCTACGCGGGCAGCCTGGAGTACTACCGCCGCAACCTCGCCCCCGAGTGGTACAGCTTCGACCGCAACGGCCGCCACATCGTCGTACTCGAGGACAACTACGACGCCAGCGGGCTGAAGCCGCAGCTGGAGTGGCTGCGCAGGGACCTGGCCCAGCACGCGGTCGGCAAGCAGGTGTTCGTCTTCGCGCACCGCTCGCTGTTCACCCAGTGGGGACCCGGCGCCGGCATGCAGCCGACCATCGACGAGCTGGCCAAGTACGACGTACGGATGGTCGCGGCAGGCCACAACCAGCAGGCCGAGTTCCGGCGCGGTGCCTTCAAGCGGTCGGTCGAGATCAACAACCAGGGCACCTACGGCATCGACGGCGCCCACCCCGACTACAAAGTCCTCGACTTCAGCGGCATCACGGACAATCCGCGCACCTATCGTAACGAGGACACCGGCCACGTGACCGGCATCCACCGGCAGTTCGACATCGACGACGACTCCGCGCTGGTCAGCCCGGCACAGAACAGCGTGCACGGCGCGAGGGCCGGTATCCCAGTCGAGGTGTACGCGGAGGACGACGGCCGCACGCCCGCGAAGGCGACACTGACCGTTCGCAACAGCCGCGGCTACGTGGTGAGCTACGCGACTGTGCGCTTCGGAAAGGGAGCGGCGCGGCCCGGCGTCGAGAACTGCTACACGCCTCCCGGTGGCGAGCCCGAGCCCTGCCCGGACGCACGCGGCGCCTGGACCCGGGCGAGCGGCAAGGTGACCGGGCTGCGGCAGGGCACGTACACCGCCGAGACGGTCGCCTACGACACGCAGGGCAAGAAGTTCCCGGAGGTGAGGAACACCTTCGAGGTCGTACGCGACTCCGAGCTCGCGAAGCCGAAGACCGGGCAGGACTGGCTGCGGCAGGGCGGCAACGAGGCCGGGCGGTCCGCGAGCGGCGACGAGCCGGGCGCGAAGCTCGACCTCAAGTGGGCCCGGCACACCGGCGAGCAGTTCAACCTCAACGGCTCGGTGATCGCGGACGGCAAGCTGATCGTCTCGTCCCGCGCCTTCGACTCGCCGCACAGCATGATGCTCGCCTACGACATCGCCTCCGGACGTGAGATCTGGCGTACGTACCTGGACGGCGACGCCGAGTCGGCGCCGACGCTCCACGACGGCAAGGTGTATCTGACGACCGGTGTGGGACGCGTCTACGCGCTCGACGCCGAGGACGGCACTGTCGCCTGGCAGTCGATCGACCGCGAGGAGACCCACGGCGACACCGTGCGCCGCTACGGCCGCGCGGGCGGACCTGTCAGCGTCTTCGGACTCACGGGCGGGGACGACCGTACGGTCGCCGTCTACCAGGACGCGAGCATGATCCGCTGCCGGGACGCCGAGACCGGCGGGCTGCTGCCCGGCGGGTTCGGGGCGGCGTTCTCCTGGGGCCAGGCTCACAGCACGGCGATCCGCGAGCCAGGCTCCAACACCGCCTATCTGCACTCCATGTCGAGCAACACGGTCATCGCCATGGACCTCGCGAGCTGCAAGCAGCTGTGGGCGAAGGACACCGCGGGCGGCATCGACAGCCACTCGTCGCCCGTCCTGACCGACCCGACGGCCTCGGGCGGCGCGGCGAAGCTGGTGACGAACACGGCTTCCGGCACCCGTGGCCACGACCCGAAGACGGGCGCGGTCACCTGGGAGTCCAAGCTGGGCGGCCGCAGCGTCTGCGAGCCGGGTCCCGCCGCGATCACCAGCCCGGCCGTATGGGGCGCGACCGCCTATGTCGCGGGCCGCGACGGTGTCGTACGCGCCTATGACACGAGTGCGGCCGATCCGTCGAAGCCGGTGTGGGAGTCCAAGTCCGGCTATCTGCCGGGGGAGAGCCCGCTGGACGACAAGTGGCGGGTGGCCATGGGCTGTTCGGTGGGCGACGGTTCTCCGACGATGCACCCGCTGGTGACGGAGTCCCTTGTGTACGTGGGGACGTGGGACGGGCGACTGCTCGTCCTGGACCGGGCCGACGGCAAGCAGATCGCGTCGTACAACCTCGGTGCGGGTGTGGCTTCCGCCCTGGCCGTGAGCGGTGACTGGATCGTCGCCCTGACGGACGACGGCACGGTCCACGCGCTGGCCGCACGCAGGGACTGAGGGGAAGCGCCACTGTGCGATCACTCCGCACCGGGGTGCTGCTCGTCCTGGCCGCCGTCCCCGCGCTGCTCTTCGGCAGCGCGGGGACGGCGCAGGCGCACCCCTTCGGCACACCGCCCGTCGTCAGGGTCGAGGCGACGGGCTCGGCGGTGGACGCGGCCTGGTCCGCGCAGAAGGACGATGTCGCCGTCCTGGATAAGGAGACCGGCGGCGATGTGACGGGCTATCTGCGCTCGCACATCGTCGTACGCCAGGACGGCAGCCCGTGCCGTGTCGAGGGTGCGGGCGGCATGACGCTCCACTTCGTCTGCCCGCGGCCGGTGGACCGGATCACGTTGACGGTCACCGCGCTGACGGACATCAATCCCGCCTATCGCACGCTCTCCGTGACGGATCTGGGCAGCGGGGGACTGCACACGGCGAAGGAGCCCACGCGGGAACTTTCCCTCACATCGGCGGGAAGAGGGAGCAGCAACTCATCAGCGTCCGACGGCAGTTGGACCACCGACCTGGCGTCGCTCCTGGACCGCGGACCGGCCCTCCCGGTGGCGCTGCTCCTCTCGGCGGCCGTGGGCGCGCTGCACGCCTGCGCGCCCGGGCACGGAAAGTCGCTGGCCGCCGGGTATCTGGTGGGCGCCGGTGGCAGACCGCGCGACGCGGTGTGGCTGGGCGGCATCGTCGCGGTGATGCACACGCTTTCGGTCGCGGTCCTGGCCGTCGGCTGGTGGCTGGCGGCGAAGAGCACGCCGGACATGGCGGCCCTGACGGGGTGGCTGCAGCTGATCGCGGCGCTGGTGGTGGCGGGGGTGGGGGCGAGCCTGCTGCGGAAGCATCTGCGTCGGCGCAAGCATCATCACCATCACGACCACGACCACGACCACGGGGATGGGCATGGGCATGGGCATGGGCACGACCACGACCACGGTCATAGCCACGAGATCCCGGACGCGGCGTCCCTGCTCACCTGGCGAGGTCTCGTCCTCCTCGGCGCATCCGGCGGTCTGCTGCCCTCGCCCTCGGCCTTTCTTGTACTGCTGACCGGGCTGCTGACCGGAAAGGTCGGCATCGCGCTGGCGATGGTGGCCGCCTTCGGCGCCGGTATGGCCCTCACGCTCACCGGTGTCGGCCTGATCGTCCTGCGCGGCCGCGACGCTCTGCTGGACCGCGTCTCGCGCTCCCCGGCTCTGCGCACCTGGACGAGAAGGGTTCCGCTATTCGCGGCCTCGGCCGTGGTGGCCGGAGGCACGGTGGCATCGGCGCTGGCGGCAGGCCAACTTCTCGCGCCATAGCGGTCGTTACGACAAAGGCGCCTGCGCCCGGCGCGAAGCCGGGCGCAGGCGCCTTTCGTGCACCGGTCTACTCGGCCAGGACGGCTTCCGCGTCCAGGGTCGTACCGACCGCCTGGATCACCGAGGCGATCTTGAAGGCCTCCTGGATCGTATCGCGGTCCACACCGGCCTTACGGAGCACCTGCTCGTGCGAGTCGAGGCACTGACCGCAGCCGTTGATCGCCGAGACGGCGAGCGACCACAGCTCGAAGTCGACCTTCTCCACACCCGGGTTGCCGATGATGTTCATCCGCAGACCCGCGCGCAGCGTCCCGTACTCCGGGTCCGACAGCAGGTGCCGGGTGCGGTAGAAGACGTTGTTCATCGCCATGACGGCCGCGGCCGACTTGGCGGCGGTGTACGCCTCGGGCGAGAGGTTGGACTTCGCCTCGGGCTCCAGCTCGCGCAGCACCTTCGGCGAGCGCGAGGCGATCGCGCAGGCCAGGACGGTGCCCCAGAGCTGCTGCTGAGGCAGCTCGCTGTTGCCGATGACCGAACCGAGGTTCAGCTTCAGGTCCTTGGCGTAGTCCGGGACCGCGGACTTGAGGGAGTCGAGAGACATCTCGATCACTCGCCCGACAGGAGCGCGACCGGGTCGAGGGTGTTCTCGCCCTTGGTCCAGTTGCACGGGCACAGCTCGTCGGTCTGCAGGGCGTCCAGCACCCGCAGGACCTCCTTGGGGTTACGGCCGACGGAGCCGGCGGTCACCATCGTGAACTGGATCTCGTTGTTCGGGTCGACGATGAAGACGGCGCGCTGCGCGAAGCCGTCCTCGCCCTCGATGCCGAGGTCGCGCATGAGCTCGTGCTTGGAGTCGGCCAGCATCGGGAAGGGCAGGTCACGCAGGTCGGCGTGGTCCTTGCGCCAGGCGTGGTGCACGAACTCGGAGTCGCCGGAGAAGCCGAGGATCTGGGCGTCACGGTCGGCGAACTCGTCGTTCAGCTTGCCGAACGCGGCGATCTCGGTCGGGCAGACGAAGGTGAAGTCCTTGGGCCACGCGAAGACCACTTTCCACTTGCCCTCGTAGGACTTGTGGGTGATCTCCTCGAACTCCTTGCCGCTCTCCAGCGAGACGCAGGCGGTCAGTTCGAACGTGGGGAACTGGTCACCGACAGTGAGCACGCGCTCTCCTTGCACAGGTGGATTTCCCTTGTGGGGTCTTCCAGGGGGGTTGGACGGATCCCGATCCTGGCACAGAGTGCATTGATCACAGAAATAGCTAGACTCGGTCGGCGCGATCGGAGACAGCTATCAGTGGGTGGGACAAACGGGATGAAACAGCCGAGCCTCGCGCAGCTGCGCGCCTTCGCGGCCGTGGCCGAGCATCTGCACTTCCGGGACGCAGCGGCAGCAATCGGGATGAGTCAGCCCGCACTGTCGGGAGCCGTGTCCGCCCTGGAGGTGGCACTGGGTGTCCAGCTGCTGGAGCGTACGACCCGCAAGGTGCTGCTGTCCCCGGCCGGGGAGCGGCTCGCCGTGCGCGCAAAGGCGGTGCTGGAGGCGGTCGGTGAGCTGATGGAGGAGGCCGAGGCGGTACGCGCCCCCTTCACCGGAGTCCTCAGGCTCGGTGTGATCCCGACCGTCGCTCCCTATCTTCTGCCGAATGTGCTGAGGCTCGTGCACGACCGCTACCCCGACCTCGATCTCCAGGTCCACGAGGAACAGACCTCCTCGCTCCTGGAGGGGCTCGGTGCCGGGCGGCTGGATCTGCTGCTGCTCGCCGTACCGCTCGGGGCGCCCGGAGTGACCGAACTGCCGCTGTTCGACGAGGACTTTGTGCTGGTCACGCCCGAGGACCACTGGCTGGGCGGCCGGCAGGACATCCCGCGCGAGGCACTGCGCGAGCTGCATCTGCTGCTGCTCGACGAGGGGCACTGCCTGCGCGACCAGGCCCTCGACATCTGCCGTGAGGCCGGACGCACCGAGGGTGCCCCGGTGACCACGACCGCCGCGGGCCTGTCGACGCTCGTGCAGCTGGTCGCGGGCGGGCTCGGCGTGACCCTGCTGCCGCGTACGGCGGTCGATGTCGAGACCGGCCGGGGCGGGCGGCTGCAGACGGGGTACTTCGCGGAGCCCGCTCCCGCGCGCCGGATCGCCCTGGCGATGCGGGCAGGTGCGGCACGCCAGGGCGAGTTCGTGGAGTTCGCGCAGGCGCTGCGGGAGGCGATGGCGGTGCTTCCGGTCCGGGTGCTCTCCGCCCCGAGACGAGGAGCTGACTCTTAAGTAGGCGGTCGGTTTTCTGATCGACGACGGTCTTTGACCGGCGGGGACATTGCAGCTTCGGTCATATTGCATGACTGGCGGAAGATGCGCCTCCGCGGCTGATACACATACCCCCTCGGTGTCATAAGTCAGGCACCAGTGCGAAATTCATGTGTCCTGAAATTCGTGCGCCCTGAAACTCATGTGCGCTGAATCGATGGGCGCGGCTGCCAAGGGGGAGTGATGCCGGACATTCGCGAATCCCTTCACCGCGCCGGACAGGGAGTGCTCTCTCTCGCGCTGGCCCAGTGCCGCGCGGCCGGATCGACCATGGTCCTGCGGGTGTGCGGCCGGCCGGGCGGCGTGTTCCATCTCCGGCAGGGCAGCGTGGTCGCGGTCGAGAGCCCCGGCGCCCCCGGAATCGAGACGCTGCTGCTGCGCTCCGGCCGGATCAGCGAGGCGGACTGGGCCGAGCTGGTCCCGGCGGGCAGGGAGTCGCGCAGGCCCGTGGCCGAACTGGTGACGCGCGGGCACATCGGCGCCGCCGAACTCCAGGTCGTTTCGGCGATGGCTCTGCAGGACGCGGTCTTCGCCGTCCTCGCGGGAGACATGGGCGACTGCCTCGCCGATCCCAACAGCGGCCCGCTGGTCCCGGTCGGCCGCGGTGAGGACCCGCTGCGGCTGCTCGACGACGCGGTCAGGAAACTCGCCGCTCTCGCCGCGATGCCCCACGCCGTCCTGCCCGACCGGGAGCGGGTCGTCGTCCGCCGCGGCGTCGACGGCCCGGCCGAGGACCTGGCGCCCCACAGGAAGGAGATCCTCTATCTCGCCGACGGCAGGCGCACCCCGCGGGACATCGCCTTCATGATCGGCCGAGGCGTCTATCACGTGACCGTCGAGATCTCCCGGATGCTCGCCGAGGGGCTGCTGGAGCGAGTCGCGCGCAGCGCGGGGACCGGCGTTCCGCGCGTGTGGGCGACGCAGGCTCCGATGCCGCGGCGTCCGGCCGTCGCCCCGCACGGTGGGGACGCCACCGGCGAGCTGCCCCGTCGCACCCCCGGAGCCAGCGGGATTACGGAGAAGACTCTCGCCGCGGACGTTTCCGCGACGAGCTGGAAAGGGCTCTTCCGATTTCGAAGCCGTACCCGGACAGCGAATTCCGGGGTCGCGGACTCCTGAAGGGCCGGGGAAATCAAGCACATGTGCGAGAGGTTCAGTGAATGGATCATAATGCTCTGGCCGGGGAAATGAAGGGACTCCGCGACCAGATACCAGGAATTACCGATACGGCGGTGGTGGCCGTCGACGGGCTGCTCATCGCGGCCGACACCGAGGACGCCATCGAACCGAACGGCCTCGCCGCGCTCGCCGCGGCCGGCCTCGGCCTTGCCCGGCGTACGGCAGCGGCCACGGGCCGCGGATCCCTGCGGCGCACGGTCGCCTACGGAAACCGGGGCTGTGCGGCCGTGTACGCGGTGGGCGACACCGCGCTGATGGTGGTGCTCGGCGACGAAGGGCTCGACGTCGAACGGCTCCACCTCGAATCCCAGCCGATGCTGAACCGCATCGGAGCCATCCTGTCCGGAGGGAAGTAACACGCATGGCGACGAAACGCATGGCCCAGGGGTTCTCGGAGCAAGTCATGGCCCTGGTGAAGGCCATGAGGTCCGAGACGCCCGACTGTCTGGCGGCCGGTGTCGTCGACATGGCGACCGGCATGCTCCTGTCGTACGAGACCGTCGACAGTCACCCGCCGGAGGTGCTGGACCTGCTCGCCGGAGCGACGCTGGACCTGTTCCAGGGGCGCACGGTTGTGATGATCGAGGACGTCTTCAAGGAACGCAGAGGCGTCGATACCGATCAGCACTACTTCCAGGAAATCCTGGTGAACAGCGACAACTTGACCCATCTGTTCATCCGCGGGAACGAGAGCCAGGACGTCGTGGTGGTCGCGGTGTGCCGTAAGTCGGTGAACGTGGGCATGCTCTTCGCCCAGGCCAGGCGGGTGATGAAGGAGTTCGGCGGGATCTGACCCGCCGGTCCCTCGGCGCTGGATGTGGGGCCCGGCCGCACATCCAGCCCGTCCGGCGTTTCGATGACACGGCCGAAGGCCCTGCAGGAGTCTGGGGGAAGGGGCGGGGTGGGGCAAAGAAAGCGGACCCGCGCCACCCGGCGGACGGGAGCTACTCCGGCTCGTCCCGCGGCGCAGCCGCCGGCGGGCGGCCCCGTCGCGGTAGTGGCCCGACGCCGCCCGGCAGGCGCCCCGCGTCCGACAAGGCGCGGCGCAGCACGAACTCGATCTGCGCGTTCGCGCTGCGCAGCTCGTCCGACGCCCATCGCGCCAGTGCCTCGTACACCGCCGGGTCGAGCCGCAGCAGCACCTGCTTGCGTTCGGGCGGCGGCGTCACTGGTAGAGCGTGCCCGTGTTGAGGACCGGCTGGGGCGCACGGTCACCGCACAGCACCACCATCAGATTCGACACCATCGCCGCCTTTCGTTCCGCGTCGAGCTCCACGATGTCCTGCTCCTGGATCCTGGCCAGCGCCGCCTCGACCATGCCGACCGCGCCGTCCACAATCTGCCGCCGTGCCGCGACCACCGCGCCCGCCTGCTGGCGCTGCAGCATCGCGGACGCGATCTCCGGCGCGTACGCGAGGTGCGTGAAGCGGGACTCGATGATGTGGACGCCCGCCGCCTCCACGCGCGCGTGCAGCTCGATTGCCAGCTTCTCCGTGATCTCTTCCGCGTTGCCGCGCAGCGACAGGCCGTCCTCGTCGTGCGCGTCGTAGGGGTACTCGATGGCGATGTGCCGTACGGCCGCCTCGGTCTGCGTCGAGACGAACTCCAGGAAGTCGTCGACCTCGAACAGCGCCTGGGCGGTGTCCTCGACCTTCCACACCACGACCGCGGCGAGTTCGATCGGGTTGCCGTATGCGTCGTTGACCTTCAGGACGGCGGTCTCGTGGTTCCGCACCCGCGTCGAGATCTTGGTCCGCGAGGTGAGCGGGTTGACCCAGCGCAGTCCGTCCGTGCGGATCGTGCCCCGGTAGCGCCCGAAGAGCTGGACCACCCGAGCCTCGCCCGGCGCGACCGTGTTCAGTCCGCACATCGCGAAGAACGCGGCGATCGCGATCACGATCCCGAGGACTATCAGGGCCGCCTTCGTGCCGGCCGTGCCGGCGGAGGCGCCGGTCACGATGAGTGCCACTCCGCCGCCGAGGCCGAGCAGCCCCAGCAGCAGGGCGAGTCCCCCGCCGATGCTGTGGGCCGGAATTTCACGAACCTGTGGCGTCGGCATCTGCGGCAGGTCGTCCACGGTCGAAGTGCTGGTGGCAGGCATGTTCGCTCCCCGTTTGTGCCGTCGGCGACCTCCGCCGACGTCTTAGCATAGTGATATCACTTTAACCGTCTTCGCAACCTTGCGCACCTCTCATGAGTCGGTTCCATGAGACG
The DNA here is from genome assembly GCF_045207475.1 of Streptomyces sp. NBC_00885. Classification (NCBI taxonomy): domain Bacteria; kingdom Bacillati; phylum Actinomycetota; class Actinomycetes; order Kitasatosporales; family Streptomycetaceae; genus Streptomyces; species Streptomyces sp. NBC_00885. The sequence goes on along the minus strand of NZ_CP108796.1, from coordinate 3,006,934 downwards.
GGGTGCTGATTCTCACGTCCGGAAAAGACCGGATCGGTTGCCCTTTGTCTGTACGAGCGGTGTTAGCTTTCTGAGCTGATTCCGGGCCGGTTCCGGCCACGAGACCACAGAAAACGACGAGCGGAGCAACGAAGCGATGGGCCGAGCGGACGAGCGGCAGGCCCGGCAGCGCGGCGCGCGCCGGGCGAAGAAAGCCAAGCCAACCGGCATACGGCGCTTCTTCACCTGGAGGAAGCTGCTGGGCACCTTCTTCGGCCTCTGCCTGCTGGTGATGGGCGCGTTCTTCGTGATCTATCTGATGGTTCCCGTGCCCGAGGCCAACGCCCAGGCCGAGATGCAGAGCAACGTCTACAAGTTCAGCAACGGCAAGATCCTCACCCGCACCGGCAAGATCAACCGCGAGATCGTCGGGCTCGACAACATCCCCAAGGACGTTCAGGACACGTTCGTCGCAGCCGAGAACAAGAGCTTCTACAAGGACTCCGGAGTCGACTTCAAGGGCACCGCCCGTGGCCTGATGAACACCCTTACGGGCAAGGGCAAGCAGGGTGGCTCGACCATCACCCAGCAGTACGTCAAGAACTACTACCTGAACCAGGATCAGACGGTCACCCGCAAGCTCAAGGAGCTGGTGATCTCGCTCAAGGTGGACCAGAAGAAGGGCAAGAAGGAGATCCTGGCCGGGTACATCAACACCAGTTACTACGGTCGCGGTGCGTACGGAATCCAGGCCGCGGCCCAGGCGTACTACCGCAAGGACGCCAAGAACCTGAACGTCGCCGAGGGCGCCTATCTCGCCGCTCTCCTCCAGGCCCCCAGCCAGTACGACTGGGCCGTCGCCTCGGAGTCCGGCAAGAAGCTGGTCAAGGAGCGCTGGAACTACGTACTCGACAACATGGTCGAGGAGGACTGGCTCGAATCCGGCAAGCGCACGGGCCTGAAGTTCCCCGCGCCCAAGCCCCCCAAGGCGGCCCCCGGCATGGAGGGCCAGACCGGTTACCTCGTCGATGCGGCCAACGCCGAGCTGGAGCGCCGGGGCATCAGCGAGGAGGAGATCAAGGCCGGCGGCTGGACGATCACCCTCAACATCGACGAGAAGCGCCAGAAGCAAATGGTCAAGTCGGTGAACAAGCAGCTCGAGGAGAGGCTCGACCGCAAGAAGGACAAGGCCGACGCGACCGTCCAGGCGGGCGCGACCTCGGTCGACCCGAAGACCGGTCATGTCGTAGCGCTCTACGGCGGCGTCGGCGCCACAGAGCACTGGCTGTCCAACGCCACCCGCCGCGACTACCAGCCCGCATCGACCTTCAAGCCCGTCGTCCTCGCCTCCGCCCTGGAGAACGGTGCCGAGACCCAGGACGGCGTGAAGATCGGCCTCAACACCAAGTACGACGGCACGAGCAAGCGGCCCGTCGAGGGCAGTGACGTCCCCTTCGCCCCGGAGAACGAGGACGACCGGGACTACGGCATGGTCAGCGTCCAGCGGGCGACGAACAGCTCGATCAACTCCGTCTTCGCGCAGATGATCGTAGACGTCACCCCGGCCAAGGCGAAGGGGACCGCGCTCGCCATGGGCATGAAGGACGGCAAGGGCTGGCCGGAGCAGCCCGCGATGTCGCTCGGCACGATGGGCGCGTCCACCTGGGACATGGCCGGGGTGTACGCGACTCTCGACAACCACGGCAAGCACGTCACGCCGATCATCGTGAAGTCCGCCGAGCACCAGGTCCGCGACGGCTCTCTCAAGACTTACGAAATCGACCAGGCGGTCAGCCGCGAGGCGGCGGACACCACGACCGCCGCCATGACGGGCGTCGTGAAGTCCGGCTCGGGCACCAACGCGGCCGGCGACTACCAGGCGGCGGGGAAGACCGGTACCTCGGAGAACAACCGCTCGGCCTGGTTCGTGGGCTACACCCCCGAACTGGTCACCGCCGTCGCCCTGTTCGGCGAGGACCCCAAGGGCGGGCAGGTCACGCTGACCGACACCGTCAACGAGGGCCGCGCCAACGGTGGTGGTGTCCCGGCGAAGATCTGGCAGCAGTACACGACGGGCGCGCTCGACGACGAGGCCGCTGCCGCCGAGTTCGACCTGGAGGTCGAGGAGGGCGCGACCGCGGACCCGGACCCGACGCCCACCGACACCCCGTCCCAGACGCCTTCGCAGACTCCGTCCAAGGGGCCGACCAAGACTCCGACGAAGAAGCCGACCAAGACTCCGACGGACAAGCCCACCAAGACCCCGACGGACGAGCCGACCCAGACACCGACGGACACGCCGACCATCACGCCGCCCACCGATCCCGGTGACGGCGACTCCGGCGGGCCGAACGCCAATCCCGTCATCAAGCCGTAGCTGTTGCCCTACGACCGTGCCCGTGGATCATTCGATCCCCGGGCACGGTCATGTGTGCGCTGCGGGCTCAGCCGCCGTTCACCTTGCTGGCGATACGGTCGCCCAGCTCCTTGTCGATATTGCGCCAGTACTGCAGCGCCCGGTCCACCACCGGCCTGGAGACGCCGGCGAGCAGATGCCCGCTGACATTCGACACCAGCCGGTCACGGGCCGCGTCGTCGAGCACCTGGCGGACCATGGTGCCTGGCTGGCCCCAGTCGTCGTCCTCGCGGTGCAGCGTGTACGCCTCGCGCACCATCTCGCCGGCCTCCGTCGCCCAGCCCGCCGGCTCGCCGAAGTTCCCTACATCGGCCGCCGGGCCGCCGTAGGAGTTCGGGGCGTAGGGCCGCGCGGTGTTCGCGGCGTCGTACCGCATGGGGCCGTCCTTGGCGTACGAATTCACCTGCGAGCGTGCCCTGTTGGGCGGCAGCTGGTTGTAGTTCGGGCCGATGCGGTACCGGTGGGTGTCCGGGTACGAGAAGAGCCGGCCGAGCAGCATCTTGTCCGGCGACGGGCCGATGCCGGGCACCAGGTTCGAGGGCTCGAAGGCGGCCTGCTCGATATGGACGAAATAGTTCTCCGGGTTCTTGTTGAGCGTCATCCGGCCGACCTCGATCAGGGGGTAGTCGCCGTGCGGCCACACCTTGGTCAGGTCGAAGGGGTTGAAGCGGTAGTCCGGGGCATCCTCGAAGGGCATGACCTGGACGTTCATGGTCCAGCTCGGGGCGTTGCCGGAGGCGATCGCGTCGTACAGATCGCGGCGGTGGACGTCTCCGTCACGGCCGGCCAGATCGTCGGCCTCCGCCTGGGTGAGGAAGTCGATGCCCTGGTCGGTCTTCACGTGGTACTTCACCCAGAACTTGTCGCCGCCGGCGTTGACCCACAGATAGGTGTGCGAGCTGTAGCCGTTCATGTGGCGGTAGTTCCTGGGGATGCCGCGGTCGCCCATCAGCCACGTCACCATGTGCGCGGACTCGGGGGACAGCGTCCAGAAGTCCCACTGCATGTCGTTGTCGCGCAGCCCGCTGTCCGGGCGGCGTTTCTGCGAGCGGATGAAGTCCTGGAACTTCTGCGGGTCGCGTACGAAGAAGATCGGCGTGTTGTTGCCGACCAGATCGTAATTGCCGTGCTCCGTGTAGAACTTGAGCGCGAAGCCGCGGGGGTCACGCCAGGTGTCGGGGGAGCCCTGCTCACCCGCGACCGTGGAGAACCGGGCCAGCATCTCGGTGCGCCTGCCCGGCTGGAACAGGTCGGCCTTGGTGAACTGGCTGACGTCATTGGTTACTTCGAAGGTCCCGTACGCTCCCGCGCCCTTGGCGTGGACCACCCGCTCGGGGACCCGTTCCCGGTTGAACTGGGCCATCTTCTCGATGAGGTAGTGGTCCTGGAGCAGGATCGGGCCGTCGGCGGTGATGGTGAGCGAGTGCTCGTCGCTCTCCACCGGGATGCCGGAGTTGCTCGTCGTGTACGGAGCCTTGGGGGTTGTCTCGGTCACGAGCGTCCTCCCATCCATAAAGGGGACTGCGGTCGCTTCGGCCGTGTGCTCCAGTCAACTCCGCGGCTGCGACAGGGGCAACCTTGGACAAAGTCCACAATTTGGCTACGTACGGGTAGGCAGCTCGAACCAGACGACCTTGCCGGTCGACAGCCGGGTGGCCCCCCACCGTCTGGCCAGCCGGTTCACCAGGAACAGTCCGCGTCCGCCCTCGTCGGTGTCCCGGGCCCGCCGCTGTCTTGGCAGCTGCGGGGAGTCGTCGCCGACCTCGCAGCGCAGTACGTCCGTACGCAACAGCCGCAGCGTCACCGGCCGCTCCGCATACCGCACAGCATTGGTCACGACCTCGCTGACCAGCAGCTCCACCGAATCGCTCAGCTCCTCCAGGCCCCAGCGGGCCAGCGCCCTGCGGGCCAGGCGGCGGGCGCGGCCCGGGGCGGCGTCCTCCGGCTCCAGGAACCAGTACGCGACATCACTTGGCGCGATCCCGTCGAAGCGGGCCGCGAGCAGCGCGATGTCGTCGTCGCGGTCACCAGGACCGAGCATGTCGAGCACGTCGTCGCACAGGGCCTCCAGCGGCGGCGAGTGGTCGGGCCCGGTCAGCTGGGCGGTGGCGGCAAGACGCTCCCGCAGCTGCTCGATCCCCGTCCACACATCGCGCAGCCGGGACTCGACCAGACCGTCGGTGTACAGCAGCAGGGTCGCGCCGGCCGGGGCGTCCAGCTCCACGGCCTCGAAGTCCACCCCGCCCACGCCGATGGGCGCTCCCGGCGGTACGCGCAGCACCTCGGCCCGCCCGCCCAGGTGCAGCAGGATGGGCGGCGGGTGGCCGGCGTTGGCGATGGTGATGCGGTGTGCGACGGGGTCGTAGACGGCGTACAGGCAGGTCGCCATCCGGTCGGTGCCCAGCCGCTGGGCCTGCTCGTCGAGGTGGTGCAGGACCTCCTGCGGCGGCAGGTCGAGCCCGGCGAGGGTCTGTGCGGTGGTCCGCAGCTGGCCCATGATCGCGGCCGAGGTCATGGAGTGACCCATGACATCGCCGACGACCAGCGCCACCCGGCTGCCGGGCAGCGGGATCGCGTCGTACCAGTCGCCGCCGACGCGGGCCGTCTCGGCGGCCGGCAGATAGCGCGAGGCGAGCCGGACACCGGTCGGCTGGGGCAGCGAGTCCGGCAGCATCGTGCGCTGCAGCTCGTCGGCGATGTACGCCTCGCGTCCGTACAGCACGGCCTTGTCGATGCCGAGCGCGGTGTGGGTCGCCAACTGGGCCGCGACCAGAAGGTCGTTGGGCTCGAAGGCGGGACGGTCGGGACGGCGCAGGAAGACGGCGGCGCCGATCACCCGGCGCCTGCCGCGGAGCGGGGCCAGTATCGCGCGATGACCGCTGGGCACCGTACGGCCGTCGCCCAGCAGCTCGGGCAGCGCGGCCCGGGCCGCCGCGGAGTCGCCGAAGACCGGCCGCACCCCGCGCAGCACCTCGGAGAGCGCACCGCCGGACCGCACCTCGCACAGCTCTGCGGTCGGCGAGAGGTCGGTCTGCGGGTCCAGGACGGCGATCGGCACAGCGGCGCCGAGATCGGCGTCCTCACCGGCTAAACGCAGCCTGTCGGTACGGCGCAGGCGCAGCACGAACGGCGAAACGGGCCGTTCGTCGCCCACCGGCAGCGGGTCGCGGAGATAGACGAGGATCGCGTCGGAGAAGGTCGGCACGGTCGCCCTGCACAGCCCGAGGACGATCTCGTCCAGATCTATCCCGCGTGCGATGCGGCGCGTCGCCGCCCCCACGAAACGCAGCCGGTCGCCTTCGCGGCGCGCCGTCCCCGCCAGGTCCTGCGGGGGACCGGCCGGCGAGGGCACGGCCGACGGGCCGGGCGCCTCCGACCGCGGGCGGGTGCGTTCGTGCGGCCGGGCAGCCAGGGGCTGCCGGCCTTCGTGGGAGGTGGGCTGCTCCGTCACTCGTGGGGTTCCGTCCGTCCGGGCCGGTTGTGCGATGCGATCACCTCGTGGAGCGGTGCTGTGCTACCTCGGGGGATAACCCCCGAGCCGCCGGGCGAAACAATCGCTCTGCGGGCGGCGTCGAAAGGATGGCGGGCATCCGGCACAGCTCCACCCCCTCGGCACTGCCTCGTGATGACTTACGGTCAGGTCGTGTGCTGCGCTCAACGGTTGCCGAAACGACGCAGCCTTGCGGACGACGATCCTACGTTTGCCCCCAGGGGGCGCATCAAGAGTCTCACGAGGTCGCATGTGCCGGGGGGTGTTCCCGTACCGGAACCAGCCACACCGCTCTTCGCCCCCGCCGCGGACTCAGGACGTGAGCTGTGCGGGTCTTCGGTCCCAGTCCGCGGGCAGCTCGGGAACCCGCCAGGAAGGGTCGGGCCGCCAGTGCTCCCAGCCGTCCGGGAACGGTGCTCCCCAGGCCCTGATGACCTCCACGGCAGCCTCACCCGCCTCCCGTACCCGCGCCGCCTTCTCCGCGTCCATCAGGCCGACGAGCTGAGCCTGGCCGAACTCGTCCTCGTCGTGCCAGCGCCAGCTGCGGTCCGGGTGGACCGAGATGTCCAGGAAGTGGTCCTCGGAGTCGACACCGCCCGCCCAACGCGTGCGTGGCTCTTCGAGGTTGACGTACCAGTTGCGAAAGCGCCAGCCGCGGTCCCAGAAGAGCCACACCGACCACGGCTCCCCGGGCCGCGCCAGCTTCAGCACGCCGGCGCCGGACCAGCGGGCGCGGGTGACGGTGCGCGGAGCGGTGTAGCGGGTGGCGAGGGGCTCCTGGTGAACCGGCGTGCCGTCCGCGAGCACCGGCTTCACGCACTCCGTGCCCGGCGCCATCCACACGGCCAGCAGTTCGTCGGTGTCCTCCACGACGGTCACGGGGCGGCAGATGTGGACGGCGGCGCCCGACAGGTCCGGGGCATGGCCGCGATAGCGCCAGAGGATGTGGTCCCCGGGCGTCCAGCGTGCGATGCGTTGAGTGCCTGTCATGAGCAGATCCTAGGAGGACGGCCGGGGTCCTGCTGCGACCCAGGTCACGGCCGTCATGTCAGGGATACGTCATACGCAGCACGTCGAGAGCCTCGTCGAGCTGTTCGACGGTGAGCGCTCCACGCTCCACATAGCCGGACTCCAGGACGACCTCGCGGATCGTCTTGCGTTCGGCCAGTGACTTCTTGGCGACCTTGGCCGCCTCCTCGTATCCGATGTACTTGTTGAGCGGGGTGACGACCGACGGCGAGGACTCGGCGTACTCGCGGGCCCGCTCGACATTGGCCGTGATGCCGTCGACGGTACGGTCCGCCAGCAGCCGGGAGGCGCTCGCGAGCAGCCTGACCGACTCCAGCAGGTTCTTGGCGATCACCGGGAGCATCACGTTCAGCTCGAAGTTCCCGGCGGCGCCGGCGGTGGCGACGGTCGTGTCATTGCCCGTGACCTGGGCCGCGACCATCAGTACGGCCTCGGGGATCACCGGGTTGACCTTGCCGGGCATGATCGACGAGCCGGGCTGCAGGTCGGGGAGGTTGATCTCGGCCAGTCCGGTGCGCGGGCCGCTCGCCATCCAGCGCAGATCGTTGGAGATCTTGGTGAGCGAGACGGCGACGGTACGCAGCTGTCCCGAGGTCTCGACGAGCGCGTCACGCGCGCCCTGGGCCTCGAAGTGGTTGCGGGCCTCGGTCAGCGGCAGTCCGGTGGCGCGGGCGAGCTCCGCGATGACCTCGGCCGAGAAGCCGGGCGGGGTGTTGATCCCGGTGCCCACCGCCGTACCGCCCAGGGGGAGTTCGGCGAGGCGGGGCAGCGCGGACTCGAGCCGTTCCACGCCGTGGCGGATCTGCGCGGCGTAGCCGCCGAACTCCTGGCCCAGCGTGACCGGGGTGGCGTCCATCAGATGCGTACGGCCCGACTTGACGACGTCCGAGAACTCGGCGGACTTGCGCTCCAGCGAGGCGGCCAGATGATCCAGCGCCGGGATCAGATCCCGCGTCACGGCAGCCGTCGCGGCGATGTGGATGGAGGAGGGGAAGACGTCGTTGGACGACTGGGAGGCGTTCACATGGTCGTTGGGGTGGACCTCGCGGCCGAGACGCTCGGTGGCGAGGGTGGCGATGACCTCGTTGGCGTTCATGTTCGAGGACGTCCCGGATCCGGTCTGGAAGACGTCCACCGGGAAGTGCTCGTCCCAGCGGCCGTCCGCGACCTCGGCGGCAGCGTCGGCGACGGCGCCCGCGATGTCCTTGTCCAGCACCCCGAGTTCGGCGTTGACCAGGGCGGCGGCCGCCTTGATCCGGGCCAGAGCCTCGATATGGGCGCGCTCCAGGCGCTGGCCGGAGACGGGGAAGTTCTCCACGGCCCGCTGCGTCTGGGCCCGCCACTTGGCGTGCGCGGGAACCCGCACCTCACCCATGGAGTCGTGCTCGATCCGGTACTGGTTCGCGTCAGTCATCTCTCTCGTACCTCCCGAAAAGATGAGCACTTGTCTTGTTCCGCCTATTCCCATCTGCGCTACCCGCCAGTAAATACCCCAGTCAACGACAAACCGGGGAGGCGCAATGAGGCGCACGAGACGAAGACTTCGCTGTACGGTCGCGGCCGCAGCCGCACTGGCGGCCGGACTTGGCGGAATGACCACCACCGCTCAGGCCGCCGCCGGCGAGACGCGCGTGGCCCTGTCCGTACCGCTCCCGCCCGAGCTCGAGTCCATCCGCGCGGCCGAGGCCGTCAAGCTCTACGGCAGCCCCGCCGAACGCCCGCCCGCCGAGCGCAAGACCGGCCTGATCTCGCTCGGCGACAGCGAGATCTCCGGCGAGGGCGTCGGCACCTACGAACCCGGCACCAACGGCCCCGACAACTGGTGCCACCGTTCCCCCGACGCCGCCATCCACCGTACGGGCATCGCGGCGGATGTCACGTACAACGTCTCCTGCTCCGGCGCGTACACCGGGAACATCAGGATCGGCGGCTCGAAGCAGTACTCCGACGAACTGGTCCAGAGCGACAACCTCGCGATCAAGGCGCGCAACACCCGTATCAAGATGGTGCTGTTGGTGGCCGGAGCCAACGACGACCTGCAGTTCGGCCCGGTGATGACCGACTGCGTCACGCGCTATGTGCTGATCCAGGGCCCCTGCGAGCCGAAGTACGCACCGGGCTGGCAGGCCCGCGTCGACGGCCTCGTCCCCAAGGTCGAGCAGACGGTGCGCGACCTGCGCACCGTGATGCACGACGCCGGCTACGCCGACGGCGACTACAAACTGGTCGTCATGGGCTACCCGAGCCCCATCGGCCCGGACTTCCGCGACAACCCCGGCTTCCCCGGCAAGCTGATCTGCGGCGGCATGGGCTACGACTCCGACACCGTCTGGGGCCGCAACACGGCCGTCCCCGCCTTCGAACGCGGCATGCGCCGGGTGGCGCAGTCCACCGGTGCGGTCTACCTGGACAACTCCCGGCTCTTCCACGGCCACGAGGTCTGCATGGAGGACACCTGGGCCCGCGGACTGTACATCGACCTGTCCAACTTCCCGCCCGACTCCAATTCGGTCCGCCAGTCCTTCCACCCCAATGTGCGCGGGCACGCGGCCTTCGCGTCCTGCCTGACCCAGCTCTACAACTCGGGTCTGCGCGAGGCGAGTTGCGCGGACGCCGCATCCGGCGGAAAGCCCGCGCTGTACGCGGGGGCCTGGGACGACGCGTACAGGCCCCTGAGGAACGAGGCGACGGGCTCGTGCGTGGACGTCGCGGGTGCGGTGAGCCGCAACGGGACGGGCGTCGTGGGCTGGGACTGCCACGGCGGACGCAACCAGGGGTGGTGGTACGACGAGGCGCGCAGATCGCTGCATACGGAGCTGACGCAGGACCGGTGCCTGGACGTGCCGGGCGGCAGCTATACGGCTGGTACGGCGGCGATCGTGTGGAACTGCCACGGCGGCACGAACCAGCAGTTCGTCCGCACGGCCGGGACGGTCCGTCCGGCGTCGGCGACGGGCCTGTGCCTGACGGTGGCGGCGGCGCGGGACGCGGCGCGGCTGCAGCCGTGCACGGGCGGCCCGAACCAGCGCTTCGGCTAGCCGGGGGCGCTGCCCCCGGACCCCCGCGCCTCAATCGCCGGCGGGGCTGATGTTCAGCCCGTCCGGCGTTTGAGGACATGCGGCCGAAGGTCGCATACGGGGGTCTGGGGCGGAGCCCCAGCTCGGGAAGGGGCGGGGTGGGGAACAGCCCCGCCGCAGGCGTTACCCCAGCCCCGGACCCCGCACCGGGATCGACGTGAACGTCGGCGCCGGCGCGGGCTCAGTGAAGAAGTCGTTCCCCTTGTCGTCCACCACGATGAACGCCGGGAAGTCCTCCACCTCGATCCGCCACACCGCCTCCATCCCCAGCTCCTCGTACTCCACGACCTCGACCTTCTTGATGCAGTCCTGCGCCAGCCGCGCCGCGGGCCCGCCGATCGAGCCGAGGTAGAAGCCGCCGTGCGCTCCGCACGCGTCCGTGACCTGCTTCGAGCGGTTGCCCTTGGCGAGCATGACCTTCGAGCCGCCCGCCGCCTGGAACTGCTCGACGTAGGAGTCCATACGGCCCGCCGTCGTCGGCCCGAACGAGCCGGACGCATAGCCCTCGGGCGTCTTCGCGGGACCGGCGTAGTAGACGGGGTGGTCCTTCAGGTACTGCGGCATCTCCTCGCCCGCGTCGAGGCGCTCCTTGATCTTGGCGTGCGCGATGTCGCGCGCCACGACCAGCGGGCCGGTCAGCGAGAGCCGGGTCTTGACCGGGTACTTGGTGAGCTCGGCGAGCACCTCGTCCATCGGCCGGTTGAGGTCGATCTTCACGACGTCCCCCGCCTCGTCGAGGTGCTCGTCCGTCGTGTCGGGGAGGAAGCGCGCCGGGTCGGTCTCCAGCTGCTCCAGGAACACACCCTCCGCGGTGATCTTCGCGGTGGCCTGGCGGTCGGCCGAGCAGGAGACGGCGATCGCGACGGGCAGCGAGGCACCGTGCCGCGGCAGCCGGACCACGCGCACGTCGTGGCAGAAGTACTTGCCGCCGAACTGCGCGCCGATGCCGATCTTCTGGGTGAGCTCGAAGACCTTCTCCTCCAGCGCCTTGTCGCGGAAGCCGTGACCGGTGGGCGAGCCCTCGGCGGGCAGCTCGTCGAGGTAGTGCGCGGAGGCGTACTTCGCGGTCTTCAGGGCGAACTCGGCGCTCGTACCGCCGACGACGATGGCCAGGTGGTACGGCGGGCACGCGGCCGTGCCCAGCGAGCGGATCTTCTCCTCCAGGAACTTCATCATGGAGGCCTCGTTCAGGACCGCCTTGGTCTCCTGGTAGAGGAAGGACTTGTTGGCGGAGCCGCCGCCCTTTGCCATGAAGAGGAACTTGTACGCGCCGCCGTCGGCGGCGTACAGCTCGATCTGGGCGGGGAGGTTGGAGCCGGTGTTCTTCTCCTCCCACATGGTGAGCGGAGCCATCTGCGAGTAGCGCAGGTTGAGCTTGGTGTACGCGTCGTAGATGCCGTGGGAGAGGGCTTCCTCGTCGCCGCCCTGCGTCAGGACGTTCTGCCCCCGCTTGCCCATCACGATCGCCGTGCCGGTGTCCTGGCACATCGGGAGCACGCCCGCGGCGGCGATGTTGGCGTTCTTGAGCAGGTCGAGCGCGACGAACTTGTCGTTGGAGGAGGCCTCCGGGTCGTCGATGATGCGGCGCAGCTGCGCGAGGTGGGCGGGCCGTAGATAGTGCGAGATGTCGTGCATGGCCTCGGCGGCGAGCGTGCGCAGCGCCTCCGGCTCGACCTTGAGGAACGTACGGCCGTCGGCCTCGAAGGTGGAGACTCCCTCGGCGGTCACGAGCCGGTACGGCGTGGCGTCCTCTCCCAGCGGGAGCAGATCGGAGTACGCAAACTCTGGCATTACGGCCATTCCTCACTCGGCAGACAGCGACGCGGCCTCCATTGGCAGCGCGCCCTCCAGCGTAGAACGCGGTTCGCTGCCGCGGTCTGTGAGGTAAGGCTCACCCGGCGCCTTGCCGCGCCCCGGACGCGCAACGGGCCTGGCCGGGATCCGGGGCCACAACTCCGGCGGCAGGCGGCGCGCCCGACCCCGGACATCCCCTAGTCGCGATCTATCGCGTTTCGCTACGCTGAATCCGTGGACCTCGACAAGCACTCCCAGAAGCCCGTCGCCCCCGCCGAGCCCGGCGACGCCATCCGTGCCTCCGATGCCGACCGCGACCGGATCGCGGACATCCTCAGGGATGCCCTGGCGGAGGGCCGGCTGGACGCCGAGGAGCACTCCGAGCGGATCGACGCCGTCTACCGCGCCAAGACTCTCGGTGAACTGGAGCCACTCGTACGGGACTTGCCCGCGACCCGTGAGCGCCCCGAATCGCCCGCGTACGCCTACGGACCCGACGAGCCCGCCGGACCGGCCGAGAACCTGGTCGCCGTCTTCTCCAGCTCCACCCGCAAGGGCCGCTGGCGCGTCGGCCGCCGGACCAACGCCTTCTCGCTCTTCGGCAGTGTCGAAATCGATCTCACCGAGGCGCTGTTCGGGCAGCGGCTGACCGTGATCAACGCGACCGCCATTTTTGGCAATGTCGAGATCCGAGTGCCCGAGAACATCTCGCTGCGCGGCAGTGGCACCGGATTCTTCGGCAACTTCGACGTCCTCACCCTGGAGGCCGCCGACCCCGAGGCCCCGGTCGTGGTCGTCAACGGGTATTCGGTTTTCGGCAATGTCGAAGCCAAGCCGAAGCGGGGCCGGTTCATCGCCGATCTCCATGACCGCCTGCGCAAACACCTCGGCTGACGGCTCCGCCCCGGAGCGCTTTTTGGCCGCGAGCGCCCATCCCGCAATTCCGTACCCCGCAACTCAGTGCCACTCAGTGAATAGGAGTGCGTACAGCGGGTAGGGAGTGCTGCATCGTCTCTCGCTCGCGAAGCCGTCGTCAGGAGTAGACCGTGCTGCAACTGCCGCATCAGTCCTTGCAGGTGGCCGCCCTTCCGCCCCAGCGGATTCCCGCTCGGGAAGATCAGGCCGGACCCTGGCACGCGGAGGCGGTGTGCCGCCGGGACGAGGCCGGACTGTTCTTCGCCCCGTCGAAGGAGCCGACGGCCGCGCGGCTGTCGCGCGAGGAGGCTGCGAAGCGGGTCTGCGCCCGCTGTCCGGTGATGGTCGAGTGCCGGGAGCACGCGCTGCTCCAGCCCGAGCCGTACGGAGTGTGGGGCGGGCTGACGGCCGCCGAGCGCCGTGTGGTGCTGGCCCGGCGCAGGCGGCGCGAGGTCGAGCTCAAGAAGCCGGCGTCGGCGGCCTGATCCGGGCGACACCGCCGGAGACGCGCACCTACGGGAAGGGGCGCCCCACCGCACATGGGGCGCCCCTTCCGTGTGTGCCGCTCTGCCGCGCGTACTGCTTCGCGCTACTTCGCGCGGTCGAAGTCGATCGCGCTGTACGCACGCAGCTTGGAGAGCCGGTGCGTCGAGTCGATCTTCCGGATCGTGCCGGACTTCGAGCGCATCACGAGCGAGGACGTCGTCGCGGTCTCCGCGCGGTAGTGCACGCCGCGCAGCAGCTCGCCGTCCGTGATGCCGGTGGCGACGAAGAACACGTTCTCGCCGCTGACCAGGTCGTTCGTGTGCAGCACCCGGTCCAGGTCGTGACCGGCGTCGAGCGCGCGCTGCCGCTCGGCGTCGTCCTTGGGCCAGAGCTTGCCCTGGATCGTGCCGCCGAGGCACTTTATGGCGCAGGCGGAGATGATGCCCTCGGGCGTGCCGCCGATGCCCATCAGCAGGTCGACGCCGGTGCCTTCGCGTACGGCCATGATCGAGCCCGCGACATCGCCGTCCGAGATGAACTTGATCCGGGCGCCGGTCTCGCGGATCTCCTTGACGATGCCCTCGTGGCGGGGGCGGTCCAGGATGACGACGGTGACGTCCTCGGGGGACATGCTCTTGGCCTTGGCGACCCGGCGGATGTTGACCGACGGCGGGGCGGTGATGTCGACGAAGTCGGCCGCTTCCGGGCCGACGACGAGCTTGTCCATGTAGAAGACCGCGGACGGGTCGAACATGGTGCCGCGGTCGGCGGCCGCCAGGACGGCGATGGCGTTGGGCATGCCCTTGGCGTTCAGGGTGGTGCCGTCGATCGGGTCCACGGCGATGTCGACCTCGGCGCCGGTGCCGTCGCCGATCCGCTCGCCGTTGAACAGCATCGGGGCTTCGTCCTTCTCGCCCTCGCCGATGACGACGACGCCGTTCATCGAAACGGTGGAGACGAGGGTCCGCATGGCCCTGACGGCCGCGCCGTCCGCGCCGTTCTTGTCCCCGCGCCCCACCCAACGGCCGGCGGCCATGGCAGCGGCCTCGGTGACGCGGACGAGCTCCAGGGCGAGGTTGCGGTCGGGGGCTTCGGGCGAGACCTCGAGCTGAGGCGGCAGATTGTGCTCGGTCATCGGAGCGCACCTTTCTGTACGACGACGGCCGGAAAAGAGGGTGATGCGACTCTATCCGTACGTCGACAAATTGAGCAGAGGGGGCCACGTTTGAGCACGCACCCTTGATGCGACGATGGGGGCGTGGCAGGTATGCGAGGCAGACAGACGGTGCGCGACATGGTGCTGTCGATGGCGGTGATCGGCGCCGTCGTCGCAGTGATCTATGTATTCATTCCGCACGACGAGAAGGCGGACCCGGTCAAGGCGGTCGACTACCGCGTCGAGCTGCTGACGGCACGGCGCGCGGCGCCGTATCCGGTGGCGGCCCCGGAGGGCCTGGCCAAGGAGTGGAAGCCGACCTCCGTCTCGTACAGGGGAGCCGACGGCAATGCCTGGCACCTCGGCTTCCTGGACCCGGACGGCGAGTACGTCGCGGTGGAGCAGTCCACGGCCCCCGCCGGGAAGTACATCCCGCAGGTCAGCCAGCAGGCCACGAAGACGGGCCGCACCCAGCAGATCGCGGGCGTGCAATGGCAGCGCTGGGAGGGCCCGAAGTACGACGCGCTGGTGCGCGAGGACAAGGGCTCGACGACGGTCGTGACGGGCACGGCGTCCTACGAGCAGCTGGCACACTTCGCCGCCGCGCTGGAGTCCAAGAAGACCTGACGGACGTCACGCAAAGGCCGCCGCACCCGGAACGGGGTGCGGCGGCCTTTGCGTGCGGCGGCTCAGACGGTGGTGACGACCTCGTCGTACGCCAGGCGCGGCGAGCGCGGGTGCGAGGTGTCCTCGCCCGGCCTGCCGATGTTGACGATCATCAGCGGGGTGTGGTCATCGTCCAGGAACTCCTTCTGGACGCCCGCGAAGTCGAAGCCGGTCATCGGGCCGGCGGCCAGACCCGCGGCACGGACGCCGACGATGAAGTACGCGGCCTGCAGCGCGGCGTTGAAGCCGGCGGCCCGCTCGCGGACCGGGCGCTCCGCGAAGAACATGTCCTTGGCCTGCGGGAAGTGCGGGAACAGGACCGGAAGCTCCTCGTGGAACTCGTTGTCGGCGACCAGGATCGCGACCAGCGGGGCGGACGCGGTCTTCGCCCGGTTGCCCTCGGACATGTGCTGGACCAGACGCTCGCGGGCGTCCTCGGAGCGGACGAGGACGACGCGCAGCGGGCTCTGGTTGAACGCGGTCGGGCCGTACTTCACGAGGTCGTAGATCGCCTGGACCTGCTCCTCGGTCACCGGCTCGTCGGTGAACGTGTTGGCGGTGCGGGCATCGCGGAACAGGAGGTCCTGGGCGGCGGAGTCAAGGACGAGCGTCATGGGGGTGAACCTTCCGGGGCGTGCAGATGTTTACGGGCGGTGTAACCGCACCCCAGTAGATTAAATTTCAACTACAGCCCGACAGTGACCCGACTCACACCACAGGCCGGTCCGGGCGGCCCCTGACCTGCTCAGTCCTCGGTGTCACCGGCCGCCGCGCCCGGGGCCTCACCCTCGGACAGTGCCGCGTCGAGCCGCGCGCGGGCGCCCTCCAGCCAGTGGCGGCACACCTTCGCCAGCTCCTCGCCGCGCTCCCACAGCGCCAGCGACTCCTCGAGCGTCGTGCCACCCGCCTCCAGGCGGCGTACGACCTCGATGAGCTCGTCCCGCGCCTGCTCGTAGCCGAGCGTGCTCTCTTCCGTCTTGGCTGCCATGCCGCCCACCCTATTCGCCCCGTTCGTACTCACTCGGACACCCGTACCGCGAACTCGCCCTCGGCGACCCGCGCCCTCAGCTCGTCGCCCGCCGCGACCTCGTCCGGCGAGCGGACCACCGCGCCGTCCGCGCGCTGCAGCACCGCGTACCCCCGCTCCAGCGTCGCCGCCGGGGACAGCGAGAGCACCCGCGCCCGGGTGTGCGACAACTCCGAGTCCGCGCGGTCCAGGAGATGCCCCAGCACCCGGCGGCTGCGGGCGACCAGAGCGTCGACCTCCGCCTCGCGCTGGTCCACCATCCGGTGCGGATGCTCCATCGACGGGCGGGCCAGCGCATGGGCGAGACCGCGCTCCTCGCGGTCGATCAGCCCCCGCACCGTGCGCAGCGCGCGGTCGCGCAGCTGGCGCACCCGGTCCATCTCCTCGCCCACGTCCGGGACGACCTTCTTCGCCGCGTCCGTCGGCGTGGAGGCCCGCAGGTCCGCCACCAGGTCGAGCAGCGGCGAGTCCGGCTCGTGCCCGATCGCCGACACCACCGGTGTGCGGCACTCGGACACCGCCCGCACCAGCTGCTCGTCCGAGAACGGCAGCAGATCCTCCACGCTGCCGCCGCCCCGCGCCACGATGATCACGTCCACGTCCCGGAGCTCGTCCAGCTCCTTGACCGCCTGGACGACCTGGGCCACCGCGTGCACACCCTGCACCGCGACATTGCGCACCTCGAAGCGGACGGCGGGCCATCTGCGCCGCGCCACCTCCAGCACGTCACGCTCGGCCGCGGACGCCCGACCGCACACCAGACCCACCCGGTGCGGCAGGAACGGCAGTGCCTTCTTGCGGTCGAGGGCGAACAGCCCCTCCGCGCCCAGGGTCCGCTTCAACTGCTCCAGGCGCGCCAGCAGTTCACCGATCCCGACCGGCCTTATCTCCACGGCACGCAGCGACAGCTGCCCCCGCGGCGCGTACCACTCCGGCTTGGCGTACACCACGACGCGCGCACCCTCCGACACCACGTCGGCGACCGCGTCGAAGACCTGCCGGAAGCAGGTGACGCCCACCGAGATGTCGTACGAGGGATCGCGCAGCGTCATGAAGACGACGCCGGCGCCGGGGCGCCGCGAGAGCTGGGTGATCTGCCCTTCCACCCAGACCGCGCCGAGCCGGTCGATCCACCCGCCGATGAGCCGTGACACCTCGCCGACCGGCAGAGGAGCTTCCGCGGACGTGTTGAGAGCCATACGGGCGAGCGTATCGGCCGCGTACGACAACCCCGCCGCCCCAGGCCCGGTCGTGCCGCGGAGGGTGATCTCTTGCCTCTCCGACGCGGCCTTACGATGGTGGGCATGACTGCTACGACTCCCGCCCGACGCGTCCTGCTCGCCGCTCCCCGTGGCTACTGCGCGGGCGTGGACCGTGCCGTGATCGCCGTCGAGAAGGCCCTTGAGCAGTACGGGTCGCCGATCTACGTCCGCCACGAGATCGTCCACAACAAGTACGTCGTACAGACCCTGGAGAAGAAGGGCGCGATCTTCGTCGAGGAGACGGCGCAGGTCCCCGAGGGGTCGATCGTCATGTTCTCCGCGCACGGCGTGGCGCCGGTCGTCCACGAGGAGGCGGCACAGCGCAGGCTCGCGACCATCGACGCGACCTGCCCGCTGGTGACCAAGGTCCACAAGGAAGCCGTCCGCTTCGCAAACGAGGACTACGACATCCTCCTGATCGGCCACGACGGCCACGAGGAAGTCATCGGCACCTCCGGCGAGGCGCCCGAGCACATCACGCTTGTGGACGGCCCCGAGGACGTCGCGAACGTCTCCGTACGGGACGAGTCGAAGGTCGTCTGGCTCTCCCAGACCACGCTCTCGGTCGACGAGACGATGGAGACGGTCGACGCCCTCAAGACGAAGTTCCCGCAGCTGATCTCGCCTCCGAGCGACGACATCTGCTACGCCACGCAGAACCGCCAGATCGCCGTCAAGCAGATGGGCGCGGAGGCGGACCTGGTCATCGTGGTCGGCTCCAAGAACTCCTCGAACTCCGTCCGGCTGGTCGAGGTGGCGCTGGGCGCGGGCGCGCGCGCCGCGCATCTGGTGGACTTCGCCGACGAGATCGACGAGGCCTGGCTGGAGGGCGTCTCCACGGTCGGCCTCACCTCCGGTGCCTCGGTGCCCGAGGTGCTGGTCGAGGGAGTCCTGGAGTGGCTGTCGCAGCGCGGCTTCGAGGATGTCGAGATCGTCAAGGCGGCGGAGGAGTCGATCACCTTCTCGCTGCCGAAGGAGCTGCGCAGGGACCTGCGCGCGGAGGCGGCGGAACTGTCGGGCCGGCCGTCCGGGCAGGCGTCCGGGGAGTGACTGTCAGCGGCTGCCCGTAACGTTGTGTCCATGAACGTGTTCGGAGTGGACATCGGCGGATCCGGCATCAAGGGCGCACCCGTGGACCTTGAGCGCGGCAACCTGGCGCAGGAGCGCCACAAAGTTCTGACCCCACACCCGTCGACACCCGACGCGGTGGCGGGCGGCGTCGCCGAGGTGGTGAGCCATTTCGGCTGGTCGGGCCCGGTCGGCATCACTTTCCCCGGCGTCGTCACGAGCGGAGTCACCCGCACCGCGGCCAACGTCGACAAGGGGTGGGTCGACGTGGACGCCTCCCAGCTGCTGGGCGACCGACTCGGCGGCCTTCCGGTGACGATCCTCAACGACGCCGACGCGGCGGGCATTGCGGAGATGACCTTCGGCGCAGGCAGCGGCCGCGAGGGCACGGTGATGCTGCTGACGTTCGGTACGGGCATCGGCAGCGCGGTCTTCATCGACGGCCGGCTGGTCCCCAACACCGAGCTGGGCCACCTGGAGCTGCACGGCCACGACGCGGAGAAGAACGCGTCGACGAAGGCCAAGGACGACGAGGGCCTGAGCTGGCACCACTGGGCGCACCGGGTGCAGAAGTATCTGCAGCATGTGGAGATGCTGTTCTCGCCGGAGCTGTTCATCATCGGCGGCGGGGTGAGCCGCAAGGCGGACAAGTTCGTGCCGCTGATCAAGGGGATCAGGGCGGAGATCGTCCCGGCGGAACTGCAGAACAACGCGGGCATCGTGGGCGCGGCGATGGCGGCGGCCGGAGGGTAGGGCCGGAGCCCGGACCGCCGTCCTGGGTGCACCACGAACGCCGGAACGGATCACCGGCGGCGGGGTGGGCTCCCGGGGCGGTTGTTGTGCCGTCGGCGGCGGCTCATCATCCGTACCTTCCGTACGCACGTGATGAGGCCGGCGACCAGCGTCCCGCCGTACAGCCATCCGGCGTGCACCGCGAGCGAGGTGATCACGGCCATCGTCTGCCCGCCGATGCCCCCGGTCCCGCCGGAGATCGGCACGACCCCGACCGCGAAGGCGATCGGGACGCTGATCGGCGCGGTGACCAGGTCGGCGTCCCGCACCCACAGCGCGGTGAGCGCGCTGACCGGCAGGAACAACAGCCCGTACACCACCGCGGCACCGCCGAACAGCAGCTCGTCCAGGCAGCCGAGCACAAACATCGCCGCGGCCCCGAAGAGCCCGCCGCCGATGCCGGTCAGCCGGGGATTGGGCAGTCTGCGCAGGGCGAGCACGACGGGGGGCGTGGTCCGCGCGGGCCGGGTGGCGACCCGGTACACGGCGGGGCCATCGGCCAGCGCGCCCTGCGGGGCGAGGGGGCTCTGCGGGGAAAGAGGGGGCTGCGGTCGCTGTCGGCCCCGAGGGTGACTTGTCCTGTGCTGCTCCACCCGAACAACGTAGGTCGCATGCAGGGAGGAATCAGGCATGAGACACGCCCTTTGGGTGACCTTGGCGTTGAGTTCGACTCCCGGCCACCGTCGCTGCCCGGCCCCACCCGCCCGTAAACTGGGGGATCGGCCCACCTCCGGGTCGACAGCCAGTCCTCACTCCAGGAAGTCGCCAACGTGTCGCTCTCGATCGGAATCGTCGGCCTGCCGAATGTCGGCAAGTCGACCCTGTTCAACGCCCTGACCAAGAACGACGTGCTGGCGGCCAACTACCCGTTCGCCACGATCGAGCCGAACATCGGCGTCGTCGGCGTCCCGGACGCCCGCCTCGCCAAGCTGGCCGAGATTTTCGGCTCGCAGCGGATCCTCCCGGCGACCGTGGACTTCGTCGACATCGCGGGCATCGTGCGCGGCGCGAGCGAGGGCGAGGGCCTGGGCAACAAGTTCCTCGCGAACATCCGTGAGTCCGACGCGATCTGCCAGGTCATCCGCGCCTTCAAGGACGAGAACGTCGTCCACGTCGACGGCAAGGTCTCGCCCAAGGGCGACATCGAGACGATCAACACCGAGCTGATCCTGGCGGACCTCCAGTCGGTCGAGAAGGCGCTGCCGCGCCTGACGAAGGAGTCCCGCCTCCAGAAGGACAAGGTCGCGGTCCTGGCCGCGGTCGAGGAGGCGCAGAAGATCCTCGAGGCCGGCACGACGCTCTTCGCCGCGGGCATCACCGCCGGCACGGAGAGGGGCCGCCTGCTGCACGAGCTGCACCTGCTGACCACCAAGCCCTTCCTCTACGTCTTCAACGTCGACGAGGACGAGCTGGTCGACGAGGACTTCAAGAACGAGCAGCGCGCGCTGGTCGCCCCCGCCGAGGCGATCTTCCTGAACGCCAAGATCGAGTCCGAGCTGATCGAGCTCGATGACGACGAGGCGCTGGAACTGCTCCAGTCGATGGGCCAGGAAGAGCCGGGCCTGGCGACGCTGGGCCGTGTCGGCTTCGACACCCTGGGCCTCCAGACGTATCTGACGGCGGGTCCGAAGGAGACCCGCGCCTGGACGATCAAGAAGGGCGCGACCGCTCCCGAGGCGGCCGGTGTGATCCACACCGACTTCCAGAAGGGCTTCATCAAGGCCGAGGTGATCTCCTTCGCCGACCTGGTGGAGACGGGCTCGGTCGCGGAGGCCCGCGCGAAGGGCAAGGCGCGGATGGAAGGCAAGGACTACGTGATGCAGGACGGCGACGTGGTGGAGTTCCGCTTCAACGTGTAGCGGGTGACGTACCGCCACGTTGGCGGCCTGGCACATCTGCTGGTCAGTAGGGCCCGACTTTTCGGAGTCGGGCCCCTGCGTTTTTCCTACCCGCCCGCCCTTGCGCGCCATCCACTAGGCCGCCTGAAGTGAAGTAAGGTTCAATCTACGTAATAATTCATCTACGTTACTTTCGGGAGCGTGTCGTGGAGTTCCAAGGTCGGGTCGGGGATCTTGAACTGCTGGCCGAGCAGTACCGGACAGTGGCAGAGGGTGTTGGCGCCACACGAGGGCGGGCTGTGATCATGACGGGCCGTCGCCGAGTGGGGAAGTCACGGCTGGTCCAGGAGTTCTGCGATCGCTCGGGAGCGCCGTACGTGGTGTTCCAGGCCAGCCGGGGGCGAAACCCTGTGACGGAACGTGCCGACTTTGCCGCGACCCTCGCGCAGTCGCTGTTGCCAGGGGTGGAGCGGGTCGCCGGCCTTCAGCCGCAGGACTGGAACCAGGCCCTGCGCTCGCTTGCGCTTGCGGTACCCGATGACTCTCCCAGCATTGCGGTGATTGACGAGGTGCCCTGGCTGGTCGAGCAGGATCAGGAATTCGAGGGCGCACTCCAAACTGTCTGGGACCGGCACCTGTCTTCCAAGCCCGTACTTCTGTTGTTGGTTGGCAGCGATACATCGGTGATGGAGGCGCTGCAGTCGTATGGGCGCCCGTTTTTCGGCCGTGCGGCGAAAATGACCGTCCGTCCCCTGAACCTGGCCGACGTGCAGGCCATGACCGAACTCGACGCCGCGGCGGCCGTCGACGCCCAGTTGATCACTGGCGGATTCCCCGAGATCGTGCAGTCGTGGCGGCCGGGTATGAATCGCACGGCCTTCTTGCAGGCGTCGGTCGCCAATCCCCTCTCGCCCTTGCTGGTGGCCGGTGAGTTGTCCCTGCTGAGTGAATTCCCCGAGGCTTCGCACTCACGGGCGGTACTGGAAGCGGTTGGCAGCGGTGAGCGCACATTCAGCACCATCGCAGCCCAGGCGGGCGGCGCCGGCGCACTGCCGTCGGGCACGCTCTCCCCGCTACTGGCCACGCTGCAGGCGAAGCGAGTCCTGGCCGCTGATCTCCCGCTGTCCGTCAAGCCGGACACCAAGAACAAGCGTTACCGGATCGCCGACCCGTATCTGCGGTTCTGGCTGGCCTTCCTGGCACGCGCGATCCCGCTCATCGAGCGTGGCCGCGGTGACTTGGCGCTGGAACGTATCGAGCGGTCGTGGACCACTTGGCGCGGACGAGCGGTCGAGCCGCTGATCCGCGAGTCCTTGCTGCGTCTGATGCCCAGCGACGAGTGGCCCGAGACCGAGGCTGTCGGTGGTTGGTGGAACCGTCAGAACAACCCTGAGATCGACCTCATCGGTACAGACCGTGAGCCGGTGGCTCGGCAGGTGCACTTCGTCGGGTCGGTCAAGTGGCTTGAGGCCCAGCCCTTCGGCCGTCATGAGTACGACGCCCTGGTACGCGACATGCTCGCCGTTCCCGGCACCGCCCCGGATACTCCACTGGTCGCGGTCTCCCGTTGCGGGGTGGCCGATGATCTGCCGCTCACCGCGCACTGGGGGCCGGAAGACCTCGTACGGGCATGGCAGCCCCGACAGTCGCGGAGCAGCAACGTGGGCGTCGTTGGATGACTTCCTGCCGTACTGGATTGGGGCTGGGTTCTCAGCTATCCGCTACGCTCACCCCCAGAGTGGTACGTTATTCAGTACCACTTGCCGAAGGGGGTCAGGTCATGTCAATAACCGCGAGCGAAGCCCGCAAGGCTCTCTTTCCGCTGATCAAGAAGGTCAACGACGATCACGAAGCAATCGAGATCGTTTCCAAGCACGGGAACGCTGTCCTCGTCTCGGCCGAGGACTACGCCGCTCTGCGTGAAGGCTCCTATCTCCTGCGGTCGCCGGCGAATGCCCGTCGGCTGCTCAAGGCGTATGAGAATGCACTGGCCAACATCAATGTGGCGGAGCGCGAGCTTGTAGATCCCGACTCGGCGGACGCCGGTGCGGGTGCCGCGTGAGGCTTGTCTTCGAGGATCATGGCTGGGAGGACTACACGTCCTGGCTCAAGAACGACCGCAAGATGTTGGCGCGGATCAACAAGCTCATCGAGGACGTCAGGCGCGACCCCTTCTCGGGGATCGGCAAGCCTGAGCCGCTGAAGTACCACCTGTCCGGCGCTTGGTCGCGGCGGATCGACGACGAGCACCGCCTCGTCTACTTGGTCACGGACAAGGAGATCGTCATCCTTGCCGCCCGCTATCACTACTGATCGCTGAGCGCGTCGGCAAGGTGTGACGCGCGCGAAGGGGGCGGGTCCGTCGGGCCCGCCCCCTTTGTCATGTCCTTGGGTCCGTGGATGCCCATGGGGCCCTACGCGGCTCCGCTTTCGAGCAGGCCCTTGAGCTTCTGCTCGTTCTTCGGCATCTCCTTCCGTGCCTGCGGACGCACGACCAGTGGCACCAGCAGCTTGCCCATCCCGTGGGCCTCGAAGTCGAGGTCGAGCGTCAGGCGTGACCGGTCGCCGTCGCCGAGGGGCTCGATCGTGCCGTGGACGTCGCCCCTGACGGGCCCGTCAACACCGTGGATGTGCCAGCTGCGGGGAGGGTCGAACTCGGTCACCTCCATGGTCATCGGGAACGTCCGGCGCCCGACGCGCCGGGTCACGACCATCCGGGACCCCACGCCCATCGGGGCGTCGCCGAGCGGCTGGACGGATACGGCGCTTTCCTGCCACTCGGTGAGGTGGGAGGGGTCAGTCACGTAGGAGTAGACATCCTCGGGTGGACGGGCGATGTCTACGCTCTCCTTGATGGTGGACATTTCGCCTCCTGTATGAGCTTCTGCCCCAAATATCCCACCCCGGTGACCCCCGCACCAGAACGCGAACCCGGGCCCCCGCTCAGTCAGTGACCGCCGCCCGGCTCCGTCGCATCGGCCAGTTCCGCCAGCACCTCCGCGTGGCAGCGTTCCGGGACGCACCAGCAGCCCAGGCGGTGCCCGCGCAGGGCGGGGAGCCGGGCCAGCAGGTCGGGGCGCGAGAGCAGATACGCGCGGTACTTCTCGACCACCTCCTCGCGGGTGCCGTCCGGCCCCGGGCGGAAGGGACTGGCCAGGGGAGAGGCGTCGAGGTGCCAGCCGCCGCGGTGCATCGCGCGGCCCACATAGACCACGTCCGCGTACTCGGGGTCGTCGCGGTGGCCCTTGAGGTTGACGACTGTCGTGCGGTCCATGGGGTGGATCCTCCGGCTTCAGGCGCCGCCCGGCAACGCGAAGACCGCGCAGGTCGTCGTGCCGTGGGCGTACAGCTTGCCGTCGTCTTTGCCGGTCACCCGCGCCTCGGCGGTCGCGGTGGTGCGGCCGGCGTGGATGACGGTGCCTTCGCAGCGCAGCGGCTGGGTGTCCGCGTACACCGGGCGGACCAGGTTCACTCCCAGCTGGATGGTGGAGTAGCCGCGCCCCGCCGGGAGGGTTGCCATCACCGCGCTGCCGAGCGCCGAGTCGAGCAGCGTGGCCAGGAAACCGCCGTGGACGCTGCCCATCGGGTTCAGCAGATGCTGTCCGGGCTCGCCCTCGAAGACCGCGCGGCCCTCGGTGGCCTCCACGAGCCGGAATCCCACGGTGCTGCTGAAGGGGGCCTGTGGGACCTCGCCGTCGAGGATGAGACGGAGGAGCTCCAGGCCGGAGCGGTTGCCGGCCTCCGCGAGGTTCCTCGGCGGCTCCCAGGTGTGGGTGCGCGAGCGAGTCGCGCTGGTGTCGCCCGTGGCGGGCACGCTCGTGAGCCGCGTCATGATGACGTCTCCTCAGGGGGATCTCAGGGGGATCGCAAGGGGATCTCGGAGGGAATCTCGGGGCATGGAACTCGTCCGGCGCCGGGGCGGTCCCGCCCCGGCGCCGAGGGACGGCGGACAGGCGGACCGTGCCCGCCGGACCGGGTGTACGGGCTGGTCAGGGAAGCTTGACCGCGAGCAGGTCCACAGGGCGGATGTCGGGGGCGGAGCTCAGCATCGTCTCCGCCGCCTGCATCAGCGCCGCCGCGATCCGGCCCTGCAGATGACCGGTCCGTCCCTCCTCGGTCTCGAAGGTGTCGAAGACGCCGAAGGTCGTGGCGCTCTCCCGGAAGGCGAACCAGGTGACCGTGTGCTCCTCCTCGCGGGCGAGCTGGAGCGCGTCCTTCAGCAGGGCCTCCACCTTGTCGGCGTACTCGGGCTTGGCCTCGATGCGGGCCAGCAGACCGATGTTCATCGTGAGTCACTCCGTAGGTCGGCTTCGGTGTCCTCGTCGTCGGGGACACCATCAAACGTATGCCGGTCACTCCCGCCGCCCCAGTGTCGTAAGCGACGCATCGGATACGGTTTCCGCCATGGATGTATCGGTGCTGGTCTACGACGGGGTCTTCGACTCCGGACTCTCGGCGATCCTCGACGTGCTCCAAGGGGCGAACGCCATGCGCGGCGAGATTTCCCACCCGCCGCCCGCGTGGCAGGTCAAGACCGTCGGTTTCCGCCGCCGTGTGCGCACCGGCGCGGGGCACATCGTCACCACCGAACCCGCCGCCGAGGCCAAGCGCGCCGACCTCCTCCTGGTGCCCGCGCTCGCCGAGCGGCGGCCGGACGCGCTGCTCGCCCACGTCTCCGGCTCCGCGTCGGCGCCGGTACGGGACCTGGTCGCCGAGACCCGTGAGCGCGGCACCCCCCTCGCCTCGGCCTGTACGGGAACCTTCCTGCTGGCCGAGTCGGGCGTGCTCGACGGCCGGAAGGCGACGACGAGCTGGTGGCTGGCGCCGGTCTTCCGTCAGCGCTATCCGGCCGTGACGATCGACGAGACCATGATGGTCACCACGTCGGACGGGGTGACGACGGCGGGAGCGGCCTTCGGACACGTCGACCTGGCGCTGGCGATCGTACGGATGAGCAGTCCGGCCCTGGCCGACCTCGTCGCCCGCTACCTGGTCGTCGACAAGCGCCCCTCGCAGTCCGCGTACACCATTCCGAGCGCGCTGGCCCAGAGCGATCCGCTTGTCGCCGCCTTCGAGCGCTGGGCCAGGCAGCATCTGGACGAGCCGGTCAGCGTCGTCGACGCGGCGCGCTCGCTCGGCGTCAGCGAACGCACTCTTCAGCGCACCGTGCGCCGCGTACTGGGCACCTCTCCCGTGCGATTCGTCCAGGACCTGCGCGTCGAACAGGCCTCGCACCTGCTGCGGACCACCGACCTCTCCCTGGAGTCGATCGCCGGCAAGGTCGGCTACGAGCATGCGAACACGCTGCGGATCCTGCTGCGCGAGCGCACGGGCAGTACGGCGGGCGCCCTGCGAGGCCGCTGATGCCCCCACCGGGCGCACTCCTCGGTTGGAATTGACAACCCACCTCCGTCGGGGCAGGCTTGAGGCAGGAGGGTTTGAATTTCAAACTCGTAGCGCTTGGGGAGGCTGTCGTGGTCCGGGACGCGGTGATCGTCGAGGCGGTTCGTACGCCGGTCGGCAAGGGCAAGCCGTCAGGGGCGCTGCACGACGAGCTGCCCGTGGACCTGCTGGCCCGCACGCTCGTGGCGCTGGTGGAGCGGGCCGGGATCGATCCCGCACTCGTCGACGACGTCATCGGCGGCTGCGTCACGCAGGTCGGTGACCAGTCGTTCAACATCACCCGCAATGCAGTGCTGGCCGCCGGCTTCCCCGAGAGCGTGCCGGGCGTGACCGTGGACCGGCAGTGCGGTTCGTCCCAGCAGGCCGCGCACATCGCGGCGCAAGGAGTGATCAGCGGGGCGTACGACATCGCGATCGCGTGCGGGGTGGAGTCGATGTCCCGGGTGCCGATGGCGTCCAACCTGCTCCCCGGCAGTGACCCCTTCGGGCCGAGGCTGAGCGAGAGGTATCCCGGAGGTCTGGTCGGGCAGGGGATCAGCGCGGAGCTGATCGCGGCCCGCTGGAAGCTCTCCCGGGAGGAACTCGACGCCTTCGCGCTTCAGTCGCACCGCAGGGCGGCGGGCGCGTGGGAGCGCGGGGAGTTCGACCGCGAGGTCGCCTGGACCGGGCAGCGGGACGAGTCCGTACGGCCGGAAACCTCGGCCCAGGCGCTGGGCGGGCTCAAGCCGGCGTACTACGACCCGGCCATGGAGCGGCGGTTCCCCGAGATCGGCTGGCAGATCACCGCGGGCAACAGCTCGCCCGTCAACGACGGCGCGGCGGCGCTGCTGATCATGGGCGCGGATGTGGCGGAGCGGCTGGGGCTGCGCCCGCGGGCCCGCTTCCACTCCTTCGCCGTGGTCGGCGACGATCCGCTGCTGATGCTGACGGCGATCATGCCGGCGACCGGGAAGGTGCTTGCCAGGGCAGGGCTGGGGATCGGTGACATCGACGTGTTCGAGGTGAACGAGGCCTTCGCCTCGGTCGTGCTGGCCTGGCAGCGGGAGACCGGTGTGGAGGCGGACAGGCTGAATGTGCGCGGCGGCGCGATCGCGATCGGGCATCCGCTCGGCGGCAGCGGGGCGCGCATCATGACGACACTGCTGCACAACCTGGAGGACCGGGGCGGGCGGTACGGGCTGCAGACGATGTGCGAGGCGGGAGGAATGGCCAACGCGACCATCATCGAACGGCTTTGACGGGCGCGCTTGTCAGGGCTGCTGCGGGTAGCCGATCGAGACGATGTCCCCGCCGAGTTCGGCCGGTGTGAGGTGGGGATTGAGCGCCGCGACCACTTCCGGGGTCAGCGGGCGCAGCGCGTACACATGGCGTACGGCAGCCAGGTCGACCGGGACCTCGTAGTAGTCCTCGGCGAACCCCTGGTACGCCGAAGGGGTCCCGGCCGTCAGTATCGCGAACAACTCCCCGGCGCCGTCCGCATATTCGTAGTCCTCCGGGAAGTCGATCGTCCCCGTCCGCCAGCCCTCGTCGGCAGGCTCGCGCCACAGGCAGGCCGTCGCGACGGGCATGCCGTCCTCGTCGGTGAACGCGGGTTCCTGGACGCAGGCCCGGAAGACCTCCGGGACATCGTCCAGCACTCCGGGCCATGGTCCGTCGGAGGCGTACGGGCTCATCAGGGACTCGTGGGCGAAGCCCCGGACGAACGCGCCGGCGGGCGAGAAGACGATGGCGTACTCGTCGCCCGAGCCGTTCCGCATCGAAGCCATCTCCTCGGTCGCGGACCAGCGCGCGTCGAAGGAGTAGAACCGGTGCTCCCACTCGGGGCTGAGGATCGCCTCCAGCATGGCGATCGAGCGACACAGGTCCCGCAGGACGGGGACGGCGGGCAGCTGTCGGGCGACATCGAGAACACTCACGCCCTCATCCAACCCCATGGCTCCCTAAGCTGATCCGGTCCCCAGGCGGGGGCTCGAGGAGGAGGAGAGGGACATGTCGTACCCCGACCCGAAATACATCGAGGGCAAGGGCGAGATCAGCGCGGAGTTCCGGTCCGTCGCCACCGAACCGGATCTGCGCTCGCGCACCGGGAGCACGACGCACTACCTGGCCACCGGCGCCTCCACGGGCGGGGAGTTCGGGCTCTACCGGATGGACATGGCGCCCCGGGCGGGCGGCCCGAAGACGCACTTCCACAAGTCGATCTCGGAGTCGTTCTTCATCATCGAGGGGACGGTGCGGCTCTACAACGGCGAGAGCTGGATCGACGCCACCGCGGGCGACTTCCTCCACGTGCCCCAGGGCGGTCTGCACGCCTTCCGCAACGACTCGGACGCGCTCGCCTCGATGCTGCTGCTCTTCACGCCGGGCGCTCCGCGCGAGGAGTACTTCGAGAAGGTCGCCGAGGTCGCCACCGAGTGGTCGCCCGAGCGGCAGGCGGAGTTCTTCATCAAGCACGACACCTACTGGACCGACTGAGGCGCGAGTCCCGTCTTCAGGCCCGCGCCGCAGAGCGGGACGACGGCCGTGCCCTCGCTCCAGGTGCCCGCGGCCGCCCAGCACGCGACGCCCGTGGACTCGACGAACAGTCCGCGGGCGGCGAGGTCCAGCTGCGCGGCCCGGATCTGGTCCTCCGTCACCGTGAGGAAGGTGCCGCCGGACGCGCGGACGGCCCGCAGGATCTGCCTCGCCCGCGGCGGGCGGGGGATCGCGATGCCTTCGGCGAGTGTCGGGGCGGTCGCCGCGGGCTCGTCGGGGAGCGTGTCGGCTCCGGCGTGGAAGGCGGCGGCCAGGGGGGAGACGGCCTCGGCCTGGACGGCGATGAGGGTCGGCCGCTCGGAGATCAGGCCGTGTGCGTGGAGTTCGCCGATGGCGAGGTCGGCGCCCAGCAGCAACGTGCCATTGCCGACGGGGACGACGATCGCGTCCGGGAGCGTACCGCCGAGGTCCTCCCACAGCTCGTAGACGTACGTCTTCGTGCCGTGCAGGAAGTACGGGTTGTAGACGTGGCTCGCATAGAACGTGCCGGGTTCATCCGCTGCCGCGCGGGCCGCCTCCGCCGTGGACTCGCGGTCACCGGGGACGAGTTGGAGGTGCGCACCGTGCGCCCCGATCTGCTCGACCTTCTTGGCGGAGGTGTCCTCGGGGACGTACACCGTGCATTCCAGACCGGCGCGTGCGCAGTACGCGGCGATCGCGGTGCCCGCGTTGCCGCTGCTGTCGGCGATCACCCGGCGGGGTGCGAGACGGCGGGCCAGCTCCGCCAGCATCACCGCGCCCCGGTCCTTGAAGGAGAGCGTCGGCATCAGGAAGTCGAGCTTGGCGGAGACGGTTTCGGTGAGTGCGACCAGCGGGGTGCGGCCCTCGCCGAGCGAAACAGCCGGTGCGGCGAGCGGCAGTGCCTCCTCGTAACGCCACAGTGAATTGACCCTGGTGGGGAGGGACTTGAGGATGATCGCCGATGGCGTGAAGTCGAGGTCCCAGGGGCTGCGGCAGTTCGGGCAGCGCCAGTTGGCCGTCTCGACGGGGGAGCGGGTGCCGCAGCCGGGGCATTTGTACGAGCTCATGGGTCGCCAGCATGGCAGTTGTGTGGCGCAGTGTTACGCACCGTCCCGGACCCTTGTGTGATTCCTATGGATCGGCCAACCTTTGGCTCGGCAGGCGAGACAAGGGCAGGGGAAATTCAGTCGTTACATCTTGTCATGCACCTGTCGATTTCCCCCACGGTAACGCACCACCAATGAGGAGGACCCCCACATGTCTGTGATGCGTAATTCGCGTCGAAGACTCGCCACGGGCGGCGTCATAGCCGCCGCCGCGCTCTCGCTGGGCGTGGCATCCGCCCTCACGGCCACCGCAGCCACCGGAGCCGAGCCGGCTCCCGTAGGCGTCATCCAGAACGCGGGCGCGCCCGGAGTGATCGCGGGCAGCTACATCGTCACGCTCGACGAATCGGCGCCCGACGCGGGCTCCAAGGCCGGCAAGGCGCTCGCGGCGGAGTACGGCGCGAAGATCAGGAAGACGTACGACGCGGCGCTGAACGGGTACTCCGTCCAGCTCTCCGAGGCGCAGGCCAAGAAGTTCGCCGCCGACCCGGCTGTCGCCTCCGTCGTGCAGAACCGCGTCTTCAAGGCGACCGGTACGCAGCCGAACCCGCCTTCCTGGGGCCTGGACCGGATCGACCAGAAGGCCCTGCCCCTGAACCAGAGCTACACCTACCCGGACACCGCGGGCGAGGGGGTGACCGCGTACATCATCGACACCGGCGTACGGATCACCCACACCGACTTCGGCGGCCGGGCGTCGTACGGCTATGACGCCATCGACAACGACAACACCGCGCAGGACGGCAACGGCCACGGCACCCACGTGGCCGCGAACGTCGCCGGCTCGTCCTACGGCGTGGCCAAGAAGGCCAAGATCGTCGGCGTCCGCGTGCTCGACAACTCCGGCTCGGGCACGACCGAGCAGGTCGTCGCGGGTATCGACTGGGTGACGCAGCACGCAGTCAAGCCGGCCGTCGCCAACATGAGCCTCGGCGGCGGGGTCGACACCGCGCTCGACACGGCGGTACGCAACTCGATCGCCTCCGGCGTCACGTACGCGGTCGCCGCGGGCAACGACGGTGCCAACGCCTCCAACTACTCGCCCGCGCGCGTGGCCGAGGCCATCACGGTCGGCTCCACGACCAGCTCGGACGCGCGCTCCAGCTTCTCCAACTACGGCAGCATCCTGGACATCTTCGCTCCGGGCTCGTCGATCACGTCGGCCTGGAACTCCAGCGACACGGCGACGAACACGATCTCCGGCACGTCGATGGCGACCCCGCACGTCACCGGCGCGGCCGCGCTGTACCTCGCGGCGAACAAGACGGCGACCCCGGCGCAGGTCTCCTCGGCGCTGACCACGGCCGCGACGGCCGGCGTGGTGGGCAACCCGGGCACGGGCTCGCCGAACCGCCTGCTGTACGTGGGCGGCGGCTCGACGCAGCCGCCGGGGCCGAAGTTCGAGAACACCGCGGGCTACACGATCAGCGACAACTCCACGGTGGAGTCGCCGGTCACGGTCAGCGGGGTCACCGGCAACGCGCCGGCGAGCCTGAGCGTGCCGGTGGACATCAAGCACACGTACATCGGCGACCTGCGCATCGACCTGGTCGCGCCGGACGGTTCGGTCTACAACCTGAAGGCGTACGGTGCGGGCGGCAGCTCGGACAACGTGATCACGACGTACACGGTGAACGCGTCGTCGGAGGTCGCGAACGGCACGTGGAAGCTGCGTGTGAGCGACAACGCGGCGTACGACGTCGGCAAGATCGACGCGTGGGCGCTGCAGTTCTGATCACCGGGTAGCAGGGAGGGGCGGCCGCGAAGGCGACCGCCCCTTTCGTTTTGCGGGGGTTGGCGCGGGGGCCGCGGCGCGGGCTTTGGCGTCCGCGGTGCGGGCGGCCGTGGGGTGCAGGCCTGGCGGTCCGGGGTGCGCCGGTGCCGCGGGGTACGCCGGTGCCGCGGGGTGCGGGTTCCGGGGCCCCTCCGGGCTCGACTCCTCGGCGTCGGCGGCATACAGGGGTCCGCATTGATCACCCGGTGTTGGCCGCCAATCGCCTGCGGGGACGACCCTGCACGGCCCCTCCCCAGGCCGAGGTGCGGTACGCGGGGGTTCGCCCGCGAAGGCACCCACTGGGCAGCAACCACCAACGCTTCACGGTCTGCGGTGCGCGGGCCCGCCGAGAGGTGCGGTGCCGAACGTGCCGCTCCCGCACTTCGCTCCTCGGCGAAGCCGCCGGAGCCGGGGTGTGGGGGCGTGTCGGCCCCGCGTCGCCTTTCCCTGGGGTCAGGGGCGGCCCTGGACCCGCGTCATTTCTCCGCGGCGGAGCCGCTGGAGCCCGGGGGCTGGGGGCGCAGCCCCCAGTTCGGGAAGGGGCGGGGTGGGGAACAGGCCCCGCGCAGCGGACTCCGCGCCCCACCGCACCCGCACCCCCCGAACCCCCGCCCCCCGCCCGTCGCATAAGATCCGCGCCCATTCGCACCACACCCTGAGACCCGCACGAGGAGCCCCACCCGTGGCCATGTACCCCCCGTCCCCCTACGCCCCCGCCAGACCCCCGAATCCCCCCGTCAACGGGCTCGCCATCACATCCCTCGTCGTCGGGATAGTGTGCTGCATACCCCCGCTCGGACTGATCCTCGGCCTCATCGCCCTCTCCCAGATCAAGCGGAACGGCCACCGCGGCAAGGGCATGGCCATCGCGGGCAGCATCCTCTCCGGAATCAGTACCGCGCTGGTGCTGGCAGGTCTCCTCACCGGGGGGATCGGCGACGCCCTCGACGGTTTCAAGGAGGGCGTCAACGAGGCCGCCCGGTCCCGCAGCACGCTCGATCTGCGCAAGGGGGACTGTTTCAACGTCCCCGGCACCGAGCTGGAGCAGGAGACCGCGAGCGTCAGGGTCGTCGACTGCGCCAAGCCGCACGACGGCGAGGTGACCGGCTCGTTCAAGCTGGAGCAGTCCGGGGCCTGGCCCGGTGAGGCCGCGGTCGAGCCGATCGCCGAGAAGCGCTGTACGGAGCTGAACGATGCCTACGTGGCGGACCCTTCCGCCGTGCCCGACAACGCGTCGATGTACTACTACATGCCGAGCAAGCAGAGCTGGCGCCTGGGCGACCACACGGTGACCTGCTCCTACGCCGCGGTCGACGGCAAGCTCACCGGCTCGCTGCGGGCCGGGTCCGGGAGCACGCCGTCGGCACAGGAGTCCGGCGCCTGAGCCGCTGGGGGCACAGGCACCGGACTCGTCCGGGCTAGCGGCGTGAGAGCTCGCGGTCGACGGCGGTCATCAGCTCGCCGTCCGCGGTGTCCCCGTCCAGCGACCAGAACATCGCCCCGCCCAGGCCCCGTTCACGGATGTACGAGGTCTTGGTCCGCAGCACCTGCGGGTCGTCGTACGTCCACAGGGTGGTGCCGTCGAAGAGCCACGCGTGCCCGTTCCGCCGGTCGCGGTGGAGGGTGTACGTGCCCGATTCGGCGAGCTTCTTGAGGGCCTTGTAATCCTCGTAGCCCGCTGCCCAGGTCGCCGGCGCGGGCGCCGTCGCCGGCTGGCCCAGGCCGTCGCCGCCGCCGGTCACCCCCGTCCAGCCCTGACCGTAGAAGGGCATGCCCATCACCAGCTTGCGGGCGGGCGCGCCCCGGCGCAGCCACTCGCGGACGGTCTGGTCGACGCTGAAGTCGCCGCGTGCGTACAGGGCGGACTGCTGCGCAGTCGTCTTCTCGCCCGAGACATGGAAGTCGTAACCCTGGAGGTTCACGAAGTCCAGGTCGCACATGATCTTGCGTACTTCGAACCCGGCGTCGATCTTGGCGGGTGCGGTCGGCACGAAGGCGGACAGCTCGTAGTGCTTGCGCTTGCCGCGCTGCGAAGTCGCGTACGCGTCGAGCTGGGTACGGAATTCGTGCACGAGGGCCGTGAAGTTCTGCTTGTCCTCCGGCCGGTAGACGGTGTCCGTGTCGCCCGCCGAGCCGGGCCACTCCCAGTCGAGGTCGACGCCGTCGAAGAGCCCGGCCGCCGCGCCGGCTCCACCGCGCGATCCGTCGACGGGCAGATTGCCCTTGATGTAGAGGTCGATGCAGGAGGAGACGAACGCCTTGCGGGAGGCGGGAGTGCGGGCCGCGTCGGAGAAGTGGGTGGACCAGCTCCAGCCGCCCAGCGAGATCAGCACTTTGAGACCGGGATGCTTGGCCTTGAGCTCGCGCAGCTGGTTGAAGTTGCCCGCGAGCGGCTGCTCCGCGGTGTCGGCGACACCGTCCACCGAGTCGGCGGCGTCCAGCGGGCGGGCGTAGTCGGCCCAGGCGTCCGCCTCGCCGGGGACGTTGCCGGTGAAGCATGTGCCGTTGGAACTCACATTGCCGAAGGCGTAGTTGATGTGGGTGAGCTTGGCGGCCTGGCCGCTGGTGTCCATGTCCTTGACCTGGAAGTCCCGGCCGTAGACTCCCCATTGGGTGAAGTAGCCGACGCGCTTGTACGGCTCGTGGTGGTTCCCGTGGGCCCAGGCGCTGGGCGCGAGCGCGGCGAGGAGGGAGAGGGAGCAGGCGGCAACGGCCGCCCTGGCAAGGGATCTTCGGCAGTTTCGACGCATGGCCAGGAACGTATTGGTCTGGACCATTGAGGTCAAGGGTGGGCGCGGAATTGACGTTCACGCCTGCGGCAAGTGCCTGCCCAAACCCGGCTCATCACTTCGAGTGAAACTCTGGCCCATGCTTGCGGCATCAACCGACGGTTGCCAGGCTGTTGCTGTCTGTCAACCTGTTGGGAGTGGCCAGTGACATTCGGTGAGCAGCCCGCCTATCTGCGCGTTGCGAGCGACCTTCGCCAGAAGATCGTCAACGGCTCGCTGCCGCCGCACACCCGGCTTCCCTCGCAGGCTCGTATCCGTGAGGAGTACGGAGTCTCGGACACCGTCGCCCTGGAGGCGCGCAAGGTCCTGATGGCGGAGGGTCTGGTCGAGGGCCGCTCGGGCTCCGGTACGTATGTGCGCGAGCGGCCGGTCCCCCGCCGGATCGCCCGCTCCGGCTATCGCCCGCCGTCCGGAGCCAATCCCTTTCGTCAGGAACAGGCCGAGGAGGGTATCCGGGGCACCTGGGAATCCAGCAGCGAACAGGAGGCGGCGGGCCCCGAGATCGCCGCCCGCCTCGGCATCCCGCTCGGTGACCGGGTGATGCGTACGCGCTATGTGTTCCGCGACGCGGGCGAGGCGATGATGCTCTCCACCTCCTGGGAGCCGCTCGAAGTCACCGGCCGCACACCGGTGATGCTGCCCGAGGAGGGTCCGCTCGGCGGCTGCGGAGTCGTCGAGCGCATGGCCGCCATCGACGTTGTTGTGGACAACGTGGCGGAGGAGGTCGGCGCCCGGCCGGGGCTTGCGGAGGAGCTCCTGGCGCTCGGCGGCGTACCGGGCCATGTCGTGATGGTCGTCGAGCGGACGTACTACGCGTCGGGGCGTGCGGTCGAGACGGCGGACCTCGTCGTCCCGGCGGACCGCTACCGGATGGCGTACCACCTTCCGGTGAAGTGACCCAGGGGTCCGTGGCCCGGCGGCCGGTCCGGTGCTGGTGCCGGTGCCGACGATGCCGGTCGCGAGGCATGACGCGGTGTCGCAGGGCATGGACGGGCTCAGTGGGGGCCCGGAATCGGCCAGCAGGGGGCGTATCCAGCCGGGTGCGCCCTCTTTCATATCTCTTTGTGTAAATGCGTATCCGCTGAGTAAAGGTCAGGCGTAGGCTCGGGCATATGCGTATTGCGGTTTCCTGGCGATCCTTACAGACCTGCAGGCCGGCCCGGGGAGGGGCGCGATGAACGACAGCCCCGCTCTGCTCCCCTGGCTCGTCATTCGGCAGGACGACAACGGCAATCGCTACCGCGTCGGACAGTACGCGACCCGGGACGAGGCCCAGGAGATCGCGGACACCCTCGACGGCCGCGGACACAAGCAGCTCTACTGGGTCGAGCGCATAGGCCAGACGACGCACTAGACCGGTATCCGCCGGAGCACAGTACGCTCCGGCGCATGAAGGATCGTGTTGTGGTGGCCGGCGCCCTGTGCGACAAGGGGCGGCTGCTGGCCGCACGCCGCAGCGCACCCGAGGAGCTCGCCGGCCGCTGGGAGCTGCCCGGCGGCAAGCTGGAGCCGGGGGAGAGCCCCGAGCAGGCGCTGGTGCGCGAGCTGCGTGAGGAGCTGGGCGTCGAGACCCAGCCGCTGGAGCGGATCCCGGGAGAGTGGCCGCTCAAACCCGGCTATGTCCTCCAGGTGTGGACCGCCCGGCTGCTCTCCGGGGAGCCCCGGCCGCTGGAGGACCATGACGAGCTGCGCTGGCTCGCCCCCCATGAGACCGATGCCGTCGACTGGCTCGACCCGGACCGGCCCGCCGTGGCCGAGGCCGCACGACGCCTGCGCGCGGGCGAGCCGGGCGGAAGCGAGCGGGACGGCTCCCGCGACTGAGGCCCTACGCCGTTCGTACCACGGTCCGCCCCTTGCCGTACCGACCGGGATACCTCCCACCGAATATCGGGTATGTGCTGATTAACCCCCCGAAATAGGACGTGGGTCTGCTGGGCTGCTGCCGGTCTGGGGAAGTGAGCGGCGTGATCGACACCGAGGGTCAATGCGTCGAATGGACCTTCCCTGCGGAGCCCGACTCCGTGCGCGCCGCCCGGCACGCAGTACGCGACACCCTGCGAGCCTGGGAACTTGATTCGGTGATCGGCGATGTGACCGTGTTGCTGGTCAGCGAGCTGGTTACCAATTCCCTGCGGTACGCATCGGGCCCCATCGGGGTCCGTCTGGTCGGGCCCGAACCGGGCGACTCCTCCCCGTCGCTGCTGGTCGAAGTCTCCGATCCCCTTCCGGATCCGCCCACCGAGCGCAGCGCACTGCCCGACGACGAGGGCGGGCGCGGGCTTCAGCTGGTGGCTGGTTCCGCTCGTAGGTGGGGCACAAGGCGCGGGAGAACGGGCAAGACGGTGTGGTTCGAGCTCCCGCTGACTGGTTAGAAGAGTGGGGGGACGACGATCACGCCACGCACGGTTCCGACCTGGCCGGGAGTAGGCCGAAAATGAACGAGACCGTGCTGTGATCGTGAACGCCGTGCCGGTCTGGCCCGTAGTGCTGAATACTGCGGTCATGACCGGTCCGGTGCGGTGAGCTGGAGGGGACGGTCGCGTGAGCGAAATACCTGAGACGGCGAGCACTGTCGTGTGGCAGAGCAGCCCGCCTGGCTCGATCTATGACTACATAAAGGTCGCTTCTTTCTCGATCGGCCCCGACGGGCTGGTCGACCAGTGGAGTCGGCGTGCGATCGACCTCTTCGGCATCACCGCAGACGAGGTCAGGGGAAAGGACCCGGTCGAGGTCTTCATGCCCGCCGAGTTGCGCCCGCGCGGCCACCGGCATGTGGCCGAGATACTCGACGGCAAGGAGTGGACGGGCCTCGTCCCGTTCCGGATGCCGGGGGCGGGGGGCGCGCACGGCATCGCCGAGGTCTATGTGATGCCGAGCGAGACGGAGAGCGGCGACAGGGCTGCGCTCTGTATCGTCGTCGACGTCCGAGCACTGCGCCGGATCGAGACCGATCTTGCGGCTTCGCAGGCGATTTTCGGCCAATCTCCGTTTGGGTTCCTCCTGTTCGGTACGGATCTCACAGTGCAGCGCACCAACCAGCGCTTCGCGACCGTCTTCGGCGGCACGTCCGACGATCACCGCGGACGCACCGTCCACGACTATCTCTCCCGCGCCGAGGCCGACCGGATGACCGCCTCGCTGCGCCGCGTGCTGGAGACCGGCGAATCCGCCATCGACCTCCAGATCGTCGGCGCGGCACCCGGCAGCACGGACCGCAGGCACTGGTCGATCAACCTCTACCGCGTGCACAGCGGATCCGGGCGGCCCATCGGAGTCGCCGGAATCGGCACCGATGTCACCCGCCGTCATATCGCCGCCCGCGAGGCCGCAAACGCCCGCCGTAATCTCGCCCTCCTCAACGAGGCGAGCGCCCGCATCGGCAATTCCCTCGACCTGGAGACCACGGCCCGCGAACTGCTCGACGTCGCCGTCCCCGGCTTCTGCGACCTCGCCTCCGTCGACCTGTGCCAAGGGCTCCTGAGCGGCGACGAGGCGCCTCCCGGCAGATGGGGGTCCCCCCACTCCGAGGGATACGGCGGCGGGAGCGCCGAGTTGCGCCGGGTCGCCTTCGCCAGCGCCGTGTCCGACGCGCCGCTGTTGGCCACCCCGGGCTGCAGCCCGGAGGGCAGCGCCCCCATCGCCGTCGGCGCGGTCCACCGCTATGCCTTCAACTCGCCCTGCGCCAAGGCCTTGCGCGCCGCCCGCGTCCAGTCGATCCCGGGCGAGGACGGCAGCCTCGTACAGTCCACCCTCGCCGTTCCGATGGTCGCGCACGACACCGTCGTCGGCCTGGTGCAGTTCTCCCGTACGAAGGGGAGCGAGCCCTTCGGGGAGCGGGACTTGGCGCTCGCCGTCGAACTCGCCGCCCGGGCCGCGGTCTGTATGGACAACGCACGGCTCTATCGCAGGGAGCACGAGCGGGCACTGATCCTCCAGCGCAGCCTCCTGCCGCCCGGCGACCCCGAGGCCGCGGGCCTGGACATCGCGTGCCGCTATCTCCCGGGCAACACGGCCACCGAGGTCGGCGGCGACTGGTTCGACGTCATCGAACTGCCCGGCCACCGCACCGCCCTGGTCGTGGGCGACGTGATGGGCCGCGGACTGCGGGCCGCGGTCGCCATGGGTGAACTGCGCACGGCCGTACGGACCTTGGCGCTGCTCGACCTGGAGCCGGCCGAAGTGCTTTCCGCGCTCGACGAGATCGCCCGCGGGCTCGGCACCCCCAGTGGCGCCCAGCAGGCCTCGCGCGTCGCCCACAAGTCCCGCGACGCAGACCTCTCCGAGGTCTATCTCGCGACCTGCGTCTACGCCGTCTACGACCCGGTCACCAGGCGCTGCACCTTCGCCAACGCCGGTCATCTGCCGCCCGTCCTCGTCGAACCGGGCGAGGAGGCACTGCTGCTCGACGTGCCGCCGGGGATGCCCCTCGGCGTGGGCGGCGAGCCCTTCGAGGAGGTCGAGGTCGAGCTCGCGGAGGACGCGCTCCTCGCCCTCTACACCGACGGGCTCGTCGAATCCCGCGACCACCCCCTCGACGAGGGGCTGCGCGCCTTCCGCGCCGCGCTCACCGATCCGGTACGCCCCCTCGAAGACGTCTGTGACCATGTGCTGAACACGCTCGACACCCGGCACGGCGAGGACGACATCGCTCTGCTGATGGCCCGGATCCAGGGGCTGCCCGTCGACGCCGTCGGCGACTGGCGGCTGCCCCGGGAGCCCCGCTCGGTCGGCCGGGCCCGGGAGCTTG
The DNA here is from genome assembly GCF_045207475.1 of Streptomyces sp. NBC_00885. Classification (NCBI taxonomy): domain Bacteria; kingdom Bacillati; phylum Actinomycetota; class Actinomycetes; order Kitasatosporales; family Streptomycetaceae; genus Streptomyces; species Streptomyces sp. NBC_00885. The sequence continues at coordinate 2,967,624 of NZ_CP108796.1, read as the reverse complement.
CCCGTGCCCAGCTGGTCACCTGGGACCTCGAGGCGCTCGTGGACACGGTCGAGCTGCTGGTGAGCGAGCTGGTCACCAACGCACTGCGGTACGGCGAGGGCGAGATACGGCTGCGGCTGCTGCGTGACCGCACCCTCGTCTGCGAGGTGTGGGACGCGGGCCTGGTGCAGCCGAGACGGCGACGGGCACGCGACACCGACGAGGGCGGCCGCGGACTGCAGCTGGTCGGGCTGCTGAGCGCGGCCTGGGGCTCGCGCCGGACGCCGCGCGGCAAGACGGTCTGGTTCGAACTCGCCCTGCCCGACGGGGACTCGACGGCGGAGCCCACGGTCGAACAGCTGCTGAGCATGTTCTGACAGGGCCCCACCGTCACCGGGTCCTGCGCCTGCGCCGACGCGGCCAGGACCACCAGCGCGTCCGTCCGGTCTCGGCGTCGAGGCTCTCGGCGTCGGGTTCGGCCGCCGGCTTCTCGCGCGCCTGCCGCGGCGGGCCCCAGCCCTCCTGGCCGCCCTGAGGTGTGGTGCGCGTCGCGGTCCGTCTCCGGCGCTTGGCGGAGCTGTACGCGGCGATCGCACCGGCCGCGGCGGCGAGCGCGATGGGCAGCACCAGATCCGCGGCCCACGTGCCGGCCCCGGTGTTCCACCCCTCGCCGGAGCCGACCGGATCGTCGGCGAGCGCGCAGCGAGCGGCGGGCACCACCAGCCACCACGCCGCCGTCGGCACGGCCACGAGGGCCCGGGCGGCTATTCGCGTCACATTTGGGAGGCTATGCCGCCCTATGGGCCTCCGCGACCGGACAGGAGCTAGTCAGCCGCCCCGCGCCGCGTGATCTTGTTGCCCAGCCACACCAGCGGGTCGTACTTCCGGTCCACCGCCCGCTCCTTCAGCGGGATCAGCGCATTGTCGGTGATCTTGATGCCCTCGGGGCACACCTCCGTACAGCACTTCGTGATGTTGCAGTAGCCCAGCCCGTGCTCGTCCTGGGCCGTCTTCTTGCGGTCCAGGCCCGCCTCGGCCGCCGCGTCCAGCGGGTGCATGTCCAGCTCCGCCACCCGCATCAGAAAGCGCGGACCGGCGAACGCCGTCTTGTTCTCCTCGTGGTCGCGCACCACATGGCAGGTGTCCTGGCACAGGAAGCACTCGATGCACTTGCGGAACTCCTGCGAGCGGTCCACGTCCATCTGCTGCATGCGGTACTCACCCGCCTTCACCCCCGGCGGCGGCTCGAAGGAGGGGATCTCCCGTGCCTTCGCGTAGTTGAAGGACACATCCGTCACCAGGTCCCGCACCACCGGGAACGCCCGCAACGGCGTCACCGTGATCGTCTCCTCGCGCGAGAAGACCGACATTCGCGTCATGCACATCAGCCGCGGCCGCCCGTTGATCTCCGCGCTGCACGAACCGCACTTGCCCGCCTTGCAGTTCCAGCGGACGGCGAGATCGGACGCCTGAGTGGCCTGGAGGCGGTGGATGATGTCGAGGACGACCTCGCCGTCGTTCACCTCGACGGCGAAGTCCTCAAGACCCCCGCCGTCCTGGTCGCCCCGCCAGACCTTGAAGGCCGCTGTGTAGCTGCTCACTCGTAGAGCTCCTCTTCGGCGAGGTACTTGACCAGCTCCTCCTTCTCGAAGAGGGCGAGCAGGTCGGGACGGATGGGCTCGGTCGTCTTGCGTACGAGCGCGATCTGGCCGCTCACCGGATCGGTGGCCGCGAGCCCGCCGGTGGGGTCGAGGAGTCGGCACAGCAGATTGATCCGCCGCCACTCGCGCTCCATCGCCGGGCAGTCCTCGCGCGTGTGCCCGCCGCGGCTCTCGGTCCTCTCCAGTGCCGCCCGCGCGATGCACTCGCTGACCAGCAGCATGTTCCGCAGGTCCAGCGAGAGGTGCCAGCCGGGGTTGAACTGCCGGTGGCCCTCGACCCCGGCGCGCCGTGCCCGTACCCGCAGATCCGCCAGCTTGTCCAGCGCCTGCGCCATCTCCGCCTCGCGCCGGATGATGCCGACCAGGTCGTTCATCGTCTGCTGGAGTTCCTGGTGGAGGGTGTACGGATTCTCCGGCTGTGCGCCCTCGTCGGGGCCTTCGGCGCTGAACGGACGCAGTGCCTCCGCCGCCGCGGCGTCGATCTGCGCCTCGTCGACGGCCGGGCGGACGCTGAGCCCCTCGGCGTACCCGGCCGCGTGCAGCCCCGCCCGCCGGCCGAAGACCAGCAGGTCGGACAGGGAATTGCCGCCGAGCCGGTTGGAGCCGTGCATTCCGCCCGCGACCTCGCCCGCCGCGAACAGGCCGGGCACCCCGACCGCCGCCGCGGTGTCGGACTCGACGGCGATGCCGCCCATCACGTAGTGGCAGGTCGGTCCGACCTCCATGGCCTCGGCCGTGATGTCGACATCCGCCAGCTCCTTGAACTGGTGGTACATCGAGGGCAGTCGGCGCCTGATGACCTCGGCCGGCATCCGGGTGGAGACATCCAGGAACACGCCGCCGTGCGGGGAGCCGCGGCCCGCCTTCACCTCGGAGTTGATGGCACGGGCCACCTCGTCGCGCGGCAGCAGTTCAGGAGGACGGCGGTTGTTGTCCGGGTCCTCGTACCAGCGGTCGCCCTCCTCCTCCGACTGCGCGTACTTCTCCTTGAAGACGTCGGGCACGTAGTCGAACATGAACCGCTTGCCCTCGGAGTTGCGCAGCACCCCGCCGTCGCCGCGCACCGACTCGGTGACGAGAATGCCCTTCACCGACGGCGGCCAGACCATCCCGGTCGGATGGAACTGCACGAACTCCATGTTGAGCAGCGGAGCGCCCGCGAGCAGTGCCAGCGCGTGCCCGTCGCCGGTGTACTCCCAGGAGTTCGACGTCACCTTGAAGGACTTGCCGATCCCGCCGGTGGCGAGCACCACCGAAGGGGCCTCCAGGACGAAGAAGCGCCCGGACTCCCGCTCGTAGCAGAAGGTGCCGCTCACGCGGTCGCCGTCCTTGAGGACGCGGGTGACCGTGCACTCCTGGAAGACCTTCAACCGGGCTTCGTAGTCCCCGAATTCGGCCTTGTCCTCCTGCTGCAGCGAGACGATCTTCTGCTGGAGGGTACGGATCAGCTCAAGGCCCGTCCGGTCGCCGACGTGCGCGAGGCGCGGGTACTCGTGCCCGCCGAAGTTGCGCTGGGAGATCTTTCCGTCGGCCGTGCGGTCGAAGAGTGCGCCCCAGGTCTCCAGCTCCCACACCCGGTCGGGCGCTTCGCGCGCGTGCAGCTCCGCCATCCGCCACTGGTTGAGGAACTTTCCGCCGCGCATGGTGTCGCGGAAGTGCACCTGCCAGTTGTCCCCGGCGTTCACATTGCCCATGGAGGCGGCGATACCGCCCTCGGCCATCACGGTGTGGGCCTTGCCGAAGAGGGACTTGCAGATCACCGCCGTGCGGGCGCCCCGCTCGCGTGCCTCGATGGCGGCGCGCAGGCCCGCGCCGCCCGCGCCCACCACCACGACGTCCCACTGCTGCCGTTCGAGTTGCGTCATGTCAGAACGCCCCACCCATCAGAAGAACCTCGGATCGTCGAAGGCACCGGACGCGACGAGATAGACGTAGAAGTCGGCGAGCGCGACGCTGATCAGCGATGCCCACGCGAGGAGCGCGTGCCGCTCGTTGAGCCTGCCGACCCAGCCCCACAGGCGATAGCGCACCGGGTGTTTGGAGAAGTGCTTCAGCCGGCCGCCGATGATGTGCCGGCAGGAGTGGCACGAGAGGGTGTACGCCCAGATCAGCGCGATGTTGATCAGGAGGACGACCGTGCCCAGACCCATGTGTCCCCACGCGTAGTGCTCGTCGCGGAAGGCGAGCACGGTGTCGTACGTGAGGATCCCGGCGACCGGCAGCGCCGCGTAGAAGAAGTACCGGTGGATGTTCTGCAGGATGAGCGGGAAGCGGGTCTCGCCGGTGTACTTCTTGTGCGGTTCGGCGACCGCGCAGGCCGGCGGTGAGGCCCAGAAGCCCCGGTAGTAGGCCTTGCGGTAGTAGTAGCAGGTCAGCCGGAAGCCCAGCGGGAAGATCAGGATCAGCAGCGCGGGGGACAGGCCCCACCAGCTGCCGAAGATCTCCCAGTTGGGGCCGCCCCGCATCGTCTCGCAGTTCTCCGCCAGACAGGGGGAGTAGAACGGCGAGACATACGGCGCCGCGTAGTAGTCGGCGTTGGCGAACGCGCGCCAAGTCGAGTAGACGATGAAGGCGAGCAGCCCGGCGGCGGTCAGCGCGGGCGCCAGCCACCAGCGGTCGGTCCGCAGATGTCGCGGGCTGATGGCGGCGCGCGTCGCGCCGTGCACGCCTGTATTGACTTGTGGTGGTTCAGTGCCTGTGGCCAACGAGATCTCCTAGGGGGCGTGCCGGTCCTGGACGCCCAGGCCCTCGTCGTCCGAGTCCGTCCACAGGGCGTGGTTGTACGGCACGTCGGGGATGGTGACCAGCTCGGGGCGCTCCGGTGTCTTCGACTCGGCGGACGCGGCCGGGCCGGCGCCACGCAGCTGATCGACGGTCCGTTCCAGATCGCCGACACGCTGGACGAGCTCGTCGAGGCGCTGCTGGATCGCCGTCAGATCTTCCTGCTGGGACATGACTACGCCCTCACTTCCGCAGGGTGCGGTGGCTTCGTTCATGCGCCTGCGAGTGTCGCGCGTCACATCCCCGCTTGTGAAGGGGACGTACGGGGATTCCCGGCGCATGGGGTGTCAGCGCGCCCCTTGTGGCTCGAATCTCACTCCCCTCATTTTGTCCCCTTTGGTAGTGCCGTGTCCGATTCCCCCTTAGGCCGCACGGGTGACCTTGAGGCGACCCGCGCCGTGTCGCCACCGACTGCCCGGCCTCGTCCACTTCAGTGGACGGGAATCGGTGTGATCATCCCTAAATTCCGCAAAACAGGACGATGAGGTACAAGCCATGCCCGAGGTCGACGCGCCACGCGGGAGGACATGCTCCCGGACGCTCCGTTCCGTCGCGCTTCTCACCAGTGGGGTGCTCGCTCTGCCCGTCCTGTCGGGCTGCGGCTCCGGCGATACGGACGAGGCAAGGGCCGCGGCCCAGGACATCGCGCCCACCGGGCGTGACCTGATCGCCGAAGGCGGCACCCTGCGCTGGGCCATCGACGCGATGCCCACCACGCTCAACACCTTCCAGGCCGACGCGGACGCCGCCACGACCCGTATCGCCGGTGCCGTGCTCCCCGCCCTGTTCACCCTCGACCGGCGCGGACGGCCGCAGCGCAATCCCGACTTCGTCGAGTCCGCGAAGATCGTCAAGCGCGAGCCCAAGCAGGTCGTCCTCTTCAAGCTCAACCAGCAGGCGGTGTGGAGCGACGGCCGCGAGATCGGCGCGGCCGACTTCGTCTCTCAGTGGCGAGCGCTGAGCGGCAAGAACTCGGCGTACTGGACGGCCCGCAACGCCGGCTACGAGCGGATCGAGAAGATCGAACGTGGCGCCGACGATCTCGAAGTCAAGATCACCTTCAAGAAGCCGTACGCGGACTGGAAGTCCCTCTTCACGCCGCTCTACCCCAAGGAAGTGACCGGGACCCCGGCCTCCTTCAATGACGGCGCACGCATGGCGCTCAGGACGACGGCCGGCCCCTTCCAGCTCAAGGGCCTCGACCCGAAGGCGGGCACGGCCACGCTCGTACGCAACCCGCGCTGGTGGGGGTCTCGGGCCAAGCTGGAGCAGCTGGTGCTGACCGCCGTGCCGCGCGACAAGCGCGCCGCGGCCCTCGCCGCCGGCAGCCTCGATCTCGCCGAGATCGACCGCGCCACGGCGGACCGCATCGCCCAGGCCCGGAAGAACAAGGGTGCGGCCGGCCAGCAGCTCAGCCAGGGGCCCGGCGCCGCCGTCACTCCGTCCGGGGCGCTCAAGTCCTGGGCACAGGCCAACGGCTCGAACCAGCAGCAGGCCGAGGCCGCCCGGGTTGCCCGCGAGCAGACAGCCGAGTCGATCAGCGAGTACGCCACCGAGCAGAAGGCCCTGCGCGGCTATGTCGTGCGCAAGTCGCTGGAGCCCGCCTACACCCAGCTCGCGCTGAACGGCGAGTCCGGACCGCTCGCCGACGACCGGGTACGCCGGGCCGTGGCCCGCGCACTGGACCGCGAGGAGCTGGCCGAGGCTGTGCTGACTCCGCTCGGCCTGCCCGCCACCCCGCCCGGGAGTCATCTGGCGCTGGCCGGGCAGCGGGCGTACAGCGACAACAGCGGCGCGCTCGGCGACCAGAACACCGCGGAGGCGCAGGCGCTGCTGGCCGACGCCGGCTGGACGCCCGCCGGGGCGCGCATGAAGCCCGCCCCGGCCAAGGCGGGCGGCGAGGACGAAACCGACCGGAAGAAGCCCCCCGCCACCGTGGCCCCCGGTGAGGCCTCACTCAAGGCCTCGCCCAAGGCCGGGCCCAACCAGGCGCCCAAGGAAGCCGCCAACGAAGCGGCCGCGAAGAAGAAGGAAGAGGACGTCGCCTCGAACGAGGGGCTGTACATCATCGGCGACAACAAGCCCGGCAGCGCCGGTCACGGCCCCGAGAGCGGCTCGGCCGGTACGCACATCCTCGCCCCCGCGCCCGCCGCCGACCAGGGCATGGCCGTCCAGCGCCGGGCCGAACCACTGGACGACGACGCCGCCGGGTCCAGGACGAGCGCCCAGGAGGGCAAGGGCGCGGTCGCCGGTGCGTACGCCCCGCGCGGCACCGCCGCCCCCGCCCGCGCAGGCACCACCGTCGGCAAGAACGGCAAGCCGCTCAACCTGCGCTTCGTCCTCCCCTCGGGCCCCGGCTCCGAGGCGCTGCGCACCGTCGGAGACAAGATCGCGCGGATGCTGGACCGTATCGGCGTGCACAGCGAGATCACCAAGGTCTCCGACGACAGCTACTTCAAGGACCACATCGCCTCGGGCGACTACGACATGGCGCTGTACTCCTGGCCCGCCACCGCCTACCCGGCCACCGACGCCCGCCCGATCTACGCCAAGCCCGAGCCCGCCACCGACGGCTCGCTGCTGGTGGAGCAGAACTACACCCGTGTCGGCTCCGACTACATCGACCAGCTCTTCGACCAGGCGGCCGCCGAGCTGGACGAGGTCACGGCCCGTGACCTGATGCGCAGGGCCGACGCCCGGATCTGGGCGGCGGCCGGATCGATTCCGCTCTATCAGCGGCCCGAGCTCGTCGCGGCCAGGCCGCTGGTGGCCAACGCCGGGGCCTTCGGCTTCGCCGCTCCCCGTTACCAGGACATCGGATTCAAGATGCCGACGGCCGGGGCACCGAAGAACACCAAGAAGTAGCGGTAAGCAGCAGCCCCCAACCTCAGAACTGGCTCAATTTCCTTGCCCGCCGGCGCCGCCGGCGGGCAGGATCGTCTCACCCTTTGACCCAGGCTTTCAGATCCCGGTTTCACCGCTCCCCACAGAGCTCCGACTGACGCAGGAACCTTCTCCCGATCGGCCCGGGAAGCCCCCGGCGCGGCGGCCCCGTACCATGGGACCAGCCGAGGCGTGTCCGCCCGGCGGGCGGACGAGGCTACGACCATCAAACGCCTGATCCCACGATCGAGAGAAGCCCCAGCCAGCATGCCCACGCGCCACGACATCCGTAACGTTGCCATCGTCGCCCACGTCGACCACGGCAAGACCACCCTGGTCGACGCCATGCTGAAGCAGGCCGGCGCCTTCGCCGCGCACGATGCCGAGCACCTCGACGACCGCATGATGGACTCGAACGACCTGGAGCGTGAGAAGGGCATCACGATCCTGGCGAAGAACACCGCCGTGAAGTACCACCCCAAGGCCGGCGGGGCCCCGATCACGATCAACATCATCGACACCCCCGGCCACGCCGACTTCGGCGGCGAGGTGGAGCGCGGTCTGTCGATGGTCGACGCGGTCGTCCTGCTCGTCGATGCCTCCGAGGGCCCGCTTCCGCAGACCCGCTTCGTGCTCCGCAAGGCGCTGCAGGCCCGGATGCCCGTCATCCTCTGCATCAACAAGACGGACCGCCCGGACTCGCGGATCGACGAGGTCGTCAACGAGACCTACGACCTGTTCCTGGACCTGGACGCCGACGAGGAGCAGATCGAGTTCCCGATCGTCTACGCCTGCGCCCGTGACGGCGTCGCCTCGCTGACCAAGCCGGAGGACGGCACCGTCCCGGCCGACAGCGACAGCCTGCAGCCGTTCTTCAACGCCATCCTGGAGCACGTCCCGGCCCCCGAGTACGACGAGGCCGCGCCGCTCCAGGCCCATGTCACCAACCTGGACGCCGACAACTTCCTCGGCCGTATCGCGCTGTGCCGCGTCGAGCAGGGCGAGCTGCGCAAGGGCCAGACCGTCGCCTGGATCAAGCGCGACGGCAGCATGTCCAACGTCCGCATCACCGAGCTGTTGATGACCGAGGCGCTCACCCGTAAGCCGGCCGAGAAGGCGGGCCCGGGCGACATCTGCGCGGTCGCCGGATTCCCGGACATCATGATCGGCGAGACTCTGGCCGACCCCGAGAACCCGATCGCGCTCCCGCTGATCACGGTCGACGAGCCCGCCATCTCCATGACCATCGGTACGAACACCTCGCCGCTGGTCGGCAAGGGCGGCAAGGGCCACAAGGTCACCGCCCGCCAGGTGAAGGACCGCCTGGACAGGGAGCTCATCGGCAACGTCTCGCTCCGCGTCCTGGACACCGAGCGCCCCGACGCCTGGGAGGTCCAGGGCCGTGGTGAGCTCGCGCTCGCCATCCTGGTCGAGCAGATGCGCCGTGAGGGCTTCGAGCTGACCGTCGGCAAGCCCGAGGTGGTCACCAAGGAGATCAACGGCAAGACGCACGAGCCGATCGAGCGCATGACGATCGACTCTCCCGAGGAGCACCTCGGTGCCATCACCCAGCTGATGGCGACCCGCAAGGGCCGCATGGAGACGATGACCAACCACGGCTCGGGCTGGATCCGCATGGAGTGGATCGTCCCGTCGCGCGGCCTGATCGGCTTCCGTACGGAGTTCCTGACCCAGACCCGTGGCACCGGCATCGCGCACTCCATCTTCGAGGGCCACGAGGCGTGGTTCGGCGAGTTGCGCACCCGTCACAACGGTTCGCTGGTGGCGGACCGCTCCGGTTCGGTGACGCCGTTCGCCATGGTCAACCTCCAGGAGCGCGGTGTCATCTTCACCGAGGCCGGTACCGAGGTCTACGAGGGCATGATCATCGGTGAGAACTCACGTGCTGACGACATGGACGTGAACATCACCAAGGAGAAGAAGCTCACCAACATGCGTGCCGCCTCTGCGGACACCACCGAGAACGTGGTGCCGGCCCGGAAGCTGTCGCTGGAGCAGTCCCTGGAGTTCTGCCGCGAGGACGAGTGCATCGAGGTGACCCCGGAGACCGTACGCATTCGCAAGGTCGTCCTGGACCAGAAGGAGCGCGGCCGCACGGCCTCGCGCGCCAAGCGCAACTGACGCTTCGTCACAAACGACTCGGCCCCCTCGCCGTCAGGGAGGGGGCCGAGTCGTTCGTCAACTCCATTTTCCGGCTCGATCGTCCGGATAACGGACGCTGATCTCCGGAACGTGTGTTAAGGGTCCGTTTCGCGTGTGTCTGTCTGTGCTCAGTTTGTCCGGATTTCGGGCACTCGGGGTCGGGCGATGTTGTCAAAACGAGACCCATAAAGTGTGGTTAATGGCTCGGGCGTACTCAATAGTTGGCTCCATTGAGCTCGGGTCAACGGGTCAGGCGCTGTGGGGAGTGCCGACTCACGAGCACACTCGGGGCACTTGACGTTCACGCTGTCAGGGGTGTCAGCGCGCGTAGAACGTGCCCCTCTTGTAGTGACAAGTGGACTCATGAGGAGGAACCCATGCGCGGTGCCAAGAGCGCCAAGTGGGTAGCGGGTGCAATAGTCGTCGCCCTGGCAGCAACCGCCTGTGGTGGCGGAGACAAGGACAGTGGTTCCAGCGCCAAGGGTGGAGTTGACCCGAACGGGATCTTCTCGATCGAGCTGGGTGAGCCGGAGAAGCTCCTGCACACCGGTGACACGATGGAGTCCAACGGCTCCGCGGTCATGGCCGGCCTGTTCTCGACTCTGGTCGACTACAAGGCTGACGGCTCGCTGGAGATGATCAACGCCGAGTCGGTGGAGACCACCGACTCCAAGAAGTGGACCGTCAAGCTCAAGAAGGGCTGGACCTTCCACGACGGCACCCCGGTGACCGCCAAGTCCTACGTGGACGCGTGGAACTGGAACGCCAACATCACCAACGCCCAGGGTCTGTCTTCCTGGTTCGCGGACATCAAGGGCTTCGACGCCCTGCACCCGGAGAAGGAAGGCGCGAAGCCGACCGCCCAGGCCATGGAAGGCCTGAAGGTCGTCGACGACAGCACCTTCACCATCGAGCTGAAGACCGCGGTTCCGGCCTTCGGTCACAAGCTTGCCTACATCGTCTTCGCGCCGCTGCCGGCGTCCTTCTACAAGGACCCCAAGGCCGCGGGCGAGAAGCCGGTCGGCAACGGTCCCTACAAGTTCGAGAGCTGGGACCACAAGAAGCAGATCAAGATCGTCCGGTACGACGCCTACAAGGGCTCGAACAAGGCGAAGAACGGCGGTGTGGTCTTCAAGAACTACACCACCCTCGAGGCCGCGTACGAGGACCTGAAGTCCGGCAACGTGGACGTCCTGCGCCAGATCGGCCCGAAGGACCTCCCGGTCTACCGCCAGGACCTCGGCGACCGCGCCGTCGACCAGGCGTACTCGGCGATCCAGACGCTGGCCATCGCGTTCTACGCGGACCAGTGGAAGAAGCCGAAGGCGGTCGACCCGAAGGTCATCCAGGGTCTGTCCATGGCCATCGACCGCAACACCATCACCAAGACGGTGCTGCAGGGTACCCGTGAGCCGGCCACCGGCTGGGTCGCCAAGGGCGTCGTGGGCTACCAGGAGAACGCCGCGGGCGACGTCACCAAGTTCGACCCCGCCAAGGCCAAGGAGCTCATCAAGGCCGGCGGCGGCGTCCCGAAGAACGAGATCTTCATCCAGTTCAACGCGGACGGCGGCCACAAGGAGTGGGTCGACGCGGTCTGCAACAGCATCACCCAGGCGACCGGCGTCAAGTGCACCGGTGACAGCAAGCCGGACTTCCAGGCCGACCTGACCGCTCGTAAGAGCCAGCAGGTCAAGTCGATCTACCGCTCCGGCTGGGTGCTTGACTACCCCGTCAACTCCAACTTCATCAGCGACCTGTTCCGTACGGGCGCGGCGGGCAACCAGGGCGGATTCTCCAACAAGGCGCTCGACGCCAAGATCGCGACCGCTGACGGCGCCGCGACGCTCGACGACTCGGTGAAGCAGTTCCAGGCCATCGAGAAGGACCTGGTCAACTACATGCCGTCGATCCCGCTCTGGTACTACAAGGTCAACGCGGGCTACTCAGAGAAGGTCTCCGGCGTGAAGTACGGCCAGGACGGTGACCCCATCCTGACCGGCGTCGAGGTCAAGAAGTAATCGCCCAAGCGTAGTCCGCAGGCCGGTGCGGGGCTGACGACAGCTCAGTCCCACACCTTGGCTCTTACGCAGCGGCTGGGGGGCCCTTCCACGGCATTCGTGTACCCACTGGGGTGCGAATGCCGTGGGAGGGCTCGTCGGCTGCTGCTGTCACATCTCAACGGAGGCATGATGGGGCGCTATGTCGCACGACGACTGCTCCAGATGATCCCGGTCTTTCTCGGGACAACCTTTCTCATCTTCTTCATGGTCTACAGCCTCCCGGGCGACCCCGTGGCGGGGCTGTTCGGCGACAAGGGCGTCGACCCGGCGACTCTCGCCGCGAAGAGACACGAACTGGGGCTGGATCTCCCAATCTGGGAGCAGTACTGGAACTACATGACCAATATCGTCCTGCACTTGGACTTCGGTAACCAGATCCGCAACGGGCGGCCGGTCACCGAGGTGCTGGGCGACGCGTTCCCCATCACCCTGCAACTCGCGGCGCTGGCTTTCGCCTTCGAGCTCATCTTCGGCATCGGCCTCGGCGTCATCGCCGGTCTGCGAGCCGGCCGCCTCGCCGACAACGGGATCCTGATCTTCACTCTGCTGATCATCTCGATTCCGGTCTTCGTCCTCGGCTTCATCATCAAGTTGGTCTTCGCCTTCGAGCTGGGCTGGATATCGCCGAACGTGAGCAACGAGCAGAAGTGGTCCGAGCTGATCGCGCCGGCCATCGTGCTCGGCGGACTCTCGCTCGCCTACGTCGCCCGGCTCACCCGCACCTCGATGGCGGAGAACCTGCGCGCCGACTACATGCGCACTGCCGTGGCCAAGGGTCTGCCCAAGCGCCGGATCATCGGTGTCCACCTGATGCGCAACTCGATGATCCCCGTCGTCACCTTCCTCGGCACCGACATCGGCGCCCTGATGGGCGGTGCGGTCGTCACCGAAGGCATCTTCAACGTCAAGGGCATCGGCGGCGTCATCTACGAGTCGATCAGCCGACGTGAGGGCACCACCCTGGTCGGCCTCGTCACCATCCTGGTGCTCGTCTACCTCGTCACCAGCCTGCTCATCGACCTGCTGTACGCGGTCCTGGACCCGAGGATCCGTTATGCCTGACGTGACCAAGACCGCGGCTGTCGCGACCGAGGACGCCATCGCGCCGCCCTCCGCCGCCCCCGCGCCCCAGAAGCCGGAGAAGGCACGCAGCCTGTGGGGAGACGCCTGGGCGGATCTGCGCCGTAACCCCTACTTCCTGGTGTCATCGGTTCTGATCTTCTTCCTGCTGGTCATCACGGCCTTCCCGGGCTGGTTCACCAGTTCCTCGCCCACCGTCGGCGACCTGGTGCACCACTACCTCGGCAAGCCGGAGCTCGGCAGCGTCGGCTCGGAGGGCTGGCTCGGCTACGACGGCCAGGGACGCTCGGTGTACGCCCGCCTGATCTACGGCACCCGTGCCTCGGTCATCGTCGGCATCTGCGTCACCCTGATCGTCACCATCTTCGGCGGCGTCATCGGCATGCTCGCCGGCTACTTCGGCGGCATCATCGACGCGATCCTCTCGCGGGTCACCGACATCTTCTTCGGTATCCCGTTCCTGCTCGGCGCCATGGTCGTGCTGCAGTCCTTCACCGAGCGCACCATCTGGGTGGTCGTCTTCGCCCTCGCGTTCCTCGGCTGGACCCAGATCACCCGCGTCATGCGCGGTGCGGTGATCACCATCAAGCAGGCCGACTACGTCCAGGCCGCCAAGGCCCTCGGCGCCGGCACCACCCGGATCCTGTTCCGGCACATCCTGCCGAACGCCATGGCTCCGGTGATCGTCGTCGCCACCATCTCCCTCGGTGGCTACATCTCGGCCGAGGCGACCCTGTCGTACCTGGGTCTGGGCCTGTCCTCGCCCATCGTTTCCTGGGGCGTAGACGTATCCTCCGGTGTCCAGCAGATCCGTACGGCGCAGCACATCCTGCTGTACCCCTCGATCATGCTGAGCATCACCGTTCTGGCGTTCATCATGCTCGGCGAAGCCGTCCGCAACGCCCTCGACCCCAAGCTGCGCTGAGGAGGGCGTACGACATGACCATCATTGACAAGACCGCGTCTGTCCCCGCCCCGCGCGACGGCAACGACTACGAGGGCTCGCTCCTCGAAGTCCGTGACCTGCATGTGGAGTTCCACACCCGTGACGGTGTGGCCAAGGCGGTCAACGGTGTCAACTACAGCGTGAACGCCGGTGAGACGCTCGCCGTGCTCGGCGAGTCCGGCTCCGGCAAGTCCGTGACCGCGCAGGCGATCATGGGCATCCTGGACATGCCGCCCGGCAGGATCCCGCAGGGAGAGATCTTCTTCCGCGGCCAGGACATGCTCAAGATGTCCTACGAGGAGCGCCGGCAGATCCGTGGCCGCAAGATCGCCATGATCTTCCAGGACGCGCTCTCCTCGCTGAACCCGGTCCTCACCGTGGGCTACCAGCTCGCCGAGATGTTCCGGGTCCACGAGGGCCTGTCCAAGAAGGAGGCCAAGGCCAAGGCCATCGAGCTGATGGACAGGGTCAAGATCCCGGCCGCCGCGGCCCGGGTCAACGACTACGCCCACCAGTTCTCCGGCGGTATGCGCCAGCGCATCATGATCGCCATGGCGCTGGCCCTGGAGCCGGACCTGATCATCGCCGACGAGCCCACCACGGCTCTTGACGTGACGGTCCAGGCTCAGGTCATGGACCTGCTCGCGGAACTCCAGCGCGAGTACAACATGGGTCTGATCCTGATCACCCACGACCTCGGCGTGGTCGCCGACGTCGCGGACAAGATCGCGGTCATGTACGCGGGGCGGATCGTCGAGACCGCGCCGGTGCACGAGCTCTACAAGCGCCCCGCGCACCCGTACACCCGCGGCCTTCTCGATTCGATTCCGCGCCTGGACCAGAAGGGCCAGGAGCTCTTCGCCATCAAGGGTCTGCCGCCCAACCTGCTGCGCGTACCGTCCGGTTGTGCGTTCAACCCGCGCTGCACCATGGCGGAGGACATCTGCCGCTCCGAGATCCCGGCACTGCTTCCGGTCTCCGAGCAGGACGGCACGGAACTGGTCGGCCGCGGCAGCGCGTGCCACTTCTGGAAGGAGACGATCCATGGCTGAGCTCAACAAGTCCGACGAGCCCATGGACGCCACCCCGAACGTCACCGACGTCGAGACGGTCGATGCCGCCACCGAGGCCGAGGCGGTCGCCGCCATCGAGGCGCCCATTTCGCAGGGTGAGCCGATCCTTCAGGTCCGCAACCTGGTCAAGCACTTCCCGCTGACCCAGGGCATTCTGTTCAAGAAGAACGTCGGTGCGGTCAAGGCCGTGGACGGGATCTCCTTCGATCTCTACCAGGGTGAGACGCTCGGCATCGTCGGCGAGTCCGGCTGTGGCAAGTCCACGGTCGCCAAGCTGCTGATGACGCTGGAGCGGGCGACCGCCGGCGAGGTCTTCTACAAGGGCCAGGACATCACCAGGCTGTCCGGCCGCGCGCTGAAGGCCGTACGCCGCAACATCCAGATGGTGTTCCAGGACCCGTACACCTCGCTGAACCCGCGCATGACGGTCGGCGACATCATCGGGGAGCCCTTCGACATCCACCCCGAGGTGGCGCCCAAGGGTGACCGCCGCCGCAAGGTCCAGGAGCTCCTGGACGTCGTGGGTCTCAACCCGGAGTACATCAACCGGTACCCGCACCAGTTCTCCGGCGGCCAGCGCCAGCGCATCGGCATCGCCCGCGGCCTCGCGCTCAACCCGGAGATCATCATCTGCGACGAGCCGGTCTCGGCCCTGGACGTCTCGGTCCAGGCGCAGGTCATCAACCTGATGGAGAAGCTGCAGGACGAGTTCAACCTCTCCTACCTCTTCATCGCCCACGACCTGTCGATCGTCCGTCACATCTCGGACCGGGTCGGCGTGATGTACCTCGGCAAGATGGCCGAGATCGGTACGGACACGCAGATCTACGACCACCCGACGCACCCCTACACCCAGGCGCTGCTGTCGGCGGTCCCGGTTCCCGACCCGGCCGCCCGTGAGGGCCGCGAGCGGATCATCCTCGTCGGTGATGTGCCGTCGCCGGCGAACCCGCCGTCCGGCTGCCGCTTCCGCACCCGTTGCTGGAAGGCCGAGGAGAAGTGCTCCACGGAGGTCCCGCTGCTGGCGATCCCCGAGCGCTTCAAGGGCGCCGACACCCCGGCGGCACACGAGTCCGCGTGCCACTTCGCCGAGGAGAAGGACGTCGTCCACGCGGCGTAGTGCGCTGTGCATGAACGAAGGGCGCCCGGACCATATGGTCCGGGCGCCCTTCGTTGCGTACGGCCCGAGAAGTCATGTGTACGCCGTCGACACGCGGAAGGTCACTCGACCGGCAGCTTTACCATCCACCTGGATGCCCTGAAAGTGCGTTAAGTCGCGCATGGCGTGATATTCGGTCCTAAGTAAGGCTCAGGACTCGGGAGGCACTCCATGCGTGGAGCCACGCACGCCAGATTCGCCGCATGCGCGGTGGCTGTCGCCCTCGCGGCGACGGCCTGCGGCGGCGACAGCGACAGCGGCGGCGGCGGTGGCGCCGACGGGATCGTGAAGTCCTCATGGGGTGATCCGCAGAACCCGCTGGAGCCCGCGAACACCAACGAGGTGCAGGGCGGCAAGGTCCTCGACATGCTCTTCCGCGGACTCAAGCGGTACAACGCGAAGACCGGCGCGGCCGAGGACATGCTCGCCGAGAAGATCGTCACCACGGACTCGGTCAACTTCACGATCACCGTCAAGGACGGCTGGACCTTCAGCAACGGCGAGAAGGTCACGGCGAAGTCCTTCGTGGACGCCTGGAACTACGGCGCCCAGCTCAAGAACAACCAGAAGAACGCCTACTTCTTCGGCTACATCGACGGCTACGCCCAGGTCCACCCGGACACGGGGCAGGCCACCGCCCAGACGCTCTCCGGGCTCAAGGTTGTCAACGACCAGACCTTCACGGTCAAGCTGAACCAGAAGTTCTCCACGTTCCCCGACACCCTCGGCTACTCCGCCTTCTCGCCACTGCCCCAGGCGTTCTTCGACAACCACGACGCCTGGCTCTCCAAGCCCATCGGCAACGGCCCGTACACCGTCGCGTCGTACGCCAAGGGCTCGCAGCTGTCCATGCGCACGTGGGACGCCTACCCGGGCACCGACAAGGCGCAGAACGGCGGCATCGACCTGATTGTCTACACCGACAACAACACCGCCTACACCGACCTGACCGCCGGCAACCTCGACCTCGTCGACGATGTGCCGGCCGCGCAGCTCAAGAATGTGCAGGCGGACCTCGGAGACCGGTACATCAACACCCCCGCCGGCATCATCCAGACCATCGCGTTCCCGTACTACGACAAGGCCTGGGACACCCCGAACGCCGCCAAGGTCCGCACGGGCCTGTCCATGGCGATCAACCGCCAGCAGATCACCGACACGATCTTCATGAAGACACGTACGCCCGCGAAGGACTGGACCTCGCCCGTGCTCGGCGCGGACGGCGGCTTCAGCGAGACCCTGTGCGGTACGGCCTGTGAGTACAACCCCACCGAGGCGAAGAAGCTCGTCACCGAGGGCGGCGGCATCCCGGGCGGCCAGCTGAAGGTCTCGTACAACGCGGACACCGGCTCGCACAAGGAGTGGGTCGACGCCCTCTGCAACAGCATCAACAACGCGCTGGGCAACGACCAGGCCTGCGTCGGCAACCCCATCGGCACCTTCGCCGACTTCCGCAACCAGATCGGGCAGCACAAGATGCCCGGTCCATTCCGGGCCGGCTGGCAGATGGACTACCCGCTCATCCAGAACTTCCTGCAGCCGCTCTACTACACCAACGCCTCGTCCAACGACGGCCTGTGGACCAATGCGGAGTTCGACAAGCTCGTCGACCAGGCCAACGCCGAGACCGACACGGCGAAGGCCGTCCAGACCTTCCAGCAGGCCGAGGAGGTCGTACGCGACCAGATGGCCGCCATCCCGCTCTGGTACCAGAACGGCAGCGCCGGCTACTCGGAACGTGTCTCCAATGTCGCGCTGAACCCCTTCAGCGTGCCTGTCTACAACGAGATCAAGGTCAGCTGACGGCGGAAGGAAACCGGCCCGGCGTCCCCTGCGCGCCGGGCCGTCCCTCTTCCCACGACCCCCGGAGCCCTCATGGGACGTTATGTGATCCGGCGTCTGCTGCAGATGATTCCGGTCTTCTTCGGCACCACGCTGCTGATCTTCCTCATGGTGAACGTCATGGGCGACCCCATCGCGGGCCTCTGCGGCGACCGGCAGTGCGACCCCGCGACGGCCGCACAGCTGCGCAAGGAGTTCGGCCTCGATAAGCCGGTGTGGCAGCAGTACCTGACGTACATGGGCAATGTCTTCACCGGCGACTTCGGCACCGCGTTCAACGGCCAGGAGGTCACCGAGCTGATGGCCGAGGCCTTCCCGGTCACCATCCGGCTCACCCTCGTCGCGATCTTCTTCGAGATCGTCATCGGCATCACCCTGGGTGTGATCACCGGTCTGAAGCGCGGCCGTCCCGTCGACTCCGGCGTGCTGCTGCTCACTCTGGTGGTCATCTCGATCCCGACCTTTGTCATGGGTCTTGTTCTCCAACTCCTGCTGGGCGTCGAGTGGGACATCATCGAGCCCGCCGTCTCACCTCAGGCGCCGCTCAGTGAGCTGCTGATCCCCGGACTTGTACTCGCCTCGGTCTCGCTCGCCTATGTCACCCGGCTGACCCGGACCTCGATCGCCGAGAACGCCCGCTCCGACTACGTCCGGACCGCGAAAGCGAAGGGGCTCCCTCCAGGGCGGGTCATCCGCCGCCATCTGCTGCGGAACTCACTGATCCCGGTGGTCACCTTCATCGGCGCGGATGTGGGCGCCTTGATGGGCGGCGCGATCGTCACCGAGCGCATCTTCAACATCCACGGCGTCGGCTACGAGCTCTACCAGGGCATCGTGCGCCAGAACACCCAGACCGTCGTCGGCTTTGTGACCGTGCTCGTCATCATCTTCCTGGTGGCGAATCTGCTGGTCGACCTTCTGTACGCCGTACTCGACCCGAGGATCCGGTATGCCTGAGCCGAAGCAGCCGTACTCCAACGGCGGGGCCATGGCAGGCACCGGCGCGGGTGGCACGATGGACCTCGCGACCACCGAGGGTGAGACGCTGGAGAAGACTCCAGGCGGCCCGATGGGCACCGGGCCCGCCGAGAAGCCCCGCAGTCTGTGGTCCGACGCCTGGCGCGATCTGCGGACCAACCCGATCTTCATCATCTCCAGCCTGATCATCATCTTCCTGGTGATCATCTCCATCTGGCCTTCGCTGATCACGACGCAGAGTCCACTCCACTGCGACCTCGCCAAGGCCCAGCAGGGTTCCCAGCCAGGTCACCCCTTCGGCTTCAACGGGCAGGGCTGTGACGTGTACACGCGTACGGTCTACGGCGCCCGGGCTTCGGTCACGGTCGGCGTCTGCGCCACCGTCGGTGTCGCGCTGATCGGTTCCGTCCTGGGCGGTATCGCCGGCTTCTACGGCGGGGCACGGGACGGGGTCGTGTCGCGGCTCACCGACATCTTCTTCGGTATCCCGGTGGTCCTGGGCGGACTGGTCTTCCTCTCCGTCGTCTCCAACTCCACCATCTGGCCGGTCGTCGGCTTCATGGTGCTGCTCGGCTGGCCCCAGCTCTCCCGTATCGCGCGCGGCTCGGTCATCACCGCGAAGCAGAACGACTACGTCCAGGCGGCGCGGGCGCTCGGCGCATCCAACTCCCGCATGCTGCTGCGGCACATCGGCCCCAACGCCGTCGCTCCCGTGATCGTCGTGGCGACCATCGCGCTCGGCACCTACATCTCCCTGGAGGCGACCCTGTCGTTCCTCGGTGTCGGCCTCAAGCCGCCGACCGTGTCCTGGGGCATCGACATCTCCTCCGCGTCGCCGTACATCCGCAACGCCCCGCACATGCTGCTCTGGCCGGCCGGCGCACTGGCGATCACCGTGCTCGCGTTCATCATGCTCGGCGACGCGGTGCGCGACGCCCTCGATCCCAAGCTGCGCTGAGGAGCCCGCCATGTTGCTCGAAGTGCGCGATCTGCACGTGGAGTTCCGTACTCAGGACGGGGTGGCCAAGGCCGTCAACGGCGTTCACTACACGGTGGACGAGGGGGAGACCCTTGCCGTGCTGGGCGAGTCGGGCTCCGGCAAATCCGTCACCGCACAGGCGGTCATGGGCATCCTGGACATGCCCCCGGGGAAGATCACCGGCGGCGAGGTCCTCTTCCAGGGACAGGATCTGCTGAAGCTCAAGGAGGACGAGCGACGCAAGATCCGCGGGGCCGGGATGGCCATGATCTTCCAGGACGCGCTCTCGTCCCTGAACCCGGTGCTGAGCGTGGGCGACCAGCTCGGCGAGATGTTCACCGTCCATCGCGGGATGTCGAGGAAGAACGCACGCGCCAAGGCGGTCGAGCTGATGGAGCGGGTGGGCATCCCCGGGGCCAGGGAGCGGGTGGGGCAGTATCCGCACCAGTTCAGCGGCGGTATGCGCCAGCGCATCATGATCGCCATGGCGCTCGCGCTGGAGCCTTCGCTGATCATCGCGGACGAGCCGACGACCGCGCTGGACGTCACCGTCCAGGCACAGGTGATGGATCTGCTGGCCACGCTCCAGAGCGAGCTCAACATGGGGCTCATCCTGATCACCCACGACCTCGGTGTCGTCGCGGACGTCGCGGACAAGATCGCGGTGATGTACGCGGGACGGATCGTCGAGACCGCCCCGGTCCACGACATCTACAAGGCCCCCGCCCATCCGTACACCAGGGGGCTGCTCGACTCGATCCCGCGCCTGGACCAGAAGGGCGAGCAGCTGTACGCGATCAAGGGCCTGCCGCCGAACCTGATGAGGATCCCGCCCGGCTGTGCCTTCAATCCGCGCTGTCCGCTGGCCCGGGACGTGTGCCGGACCGACGAGCCGCCGCTGTACCAGGTGTCCGAGACCCGCAGGAGCGCCTGCCACTTCTGGCAGGAGCAGCTCAATGGCTGAGGCGATCCTCGAGGTCCGCGACCTGGTCAAGCACTATCCGCTCACCCAGGGCATCCTCTTCAAGAAGCAGGTGGGCGCGGTCAAGGCGGTGGACGGCGTCGACCTCGACCTGGTGGCGGGCGAAACCCTCGGCATCGTGGGTGAGTCGGGCTGCGGAAAGTCCACGCTCGCCAAGATGCTGGTGCATCTGGAGGAGCCGACGGCAGGGACGATCCGGTACAAGGGCGAGGACGTCACCAAGCTGTCCGGCCGCGCGCTGAAGGCGGTCCGGCGGAACATCCAGATGATCTTCCAGGATCCGTACACCTCGCTCAATCCGCGGATGACGGTCGGGGACATCATCGGTGAGCCGTACGAGATCCATCCCGAGGTGGCGCCGAAGGGCGACCGGCGGCGCAAGGTCCAGGATCTGCTCGATGTCGTCGGGCTCAACCCCGAGTACATCAACCGCTATCCGCACCAGTTCAGCGGCGGTCAGCGCCAGCGCATCGGCATCGCACGCGGCCTCGCGCTCCAGCCGGAGATCATCGTGGCCGACGAGCCCGTCTCGGCGCTCGACGTGTCCGTGCAGGCGCAGGTGATCAACCTGCTGGACAGTCTGCAGAGCGAGTTCAGCCTGAGCTATGTCTTCATCGCGCACGACCTGTCGATCGTGCGGCACATCTCGGACCGGGTCGGCGTGATGTATCTGGGGCGGGTGGTGGAGATCGGCAGGGACGAGGAGATCTACGACCATCCGACCCACCCCTACACGCAGGCGCTGCTGTCCGCGGTCCCGGTGCCGGACCCGGAGGCGCGCGAGCACCGCGAGCGGATCATCCTGTACGGCGACGTCCCGTCACCGGCGAACATCCCCTCGGGCTGCCGGTTCCGTACGCGCTGCTGGAAGGCGCAGGAGAGGTGCGAGCTGGAGGTGCCGCTGCTGGAGGTGCCCGCGGTGTTCCGGCTCCAGGAGGGGCCGGCGAAGCATGCGTCGGCGTGCCACTTCGCGGAGGAGAAACGCGTCGTGCCGGGGGAGGAGGAGCCGGGCGGGGAGTGAGGCGGGC
The DNA here is from genome assembly GCF_045207475.1 of Streptomyces sp. NBC_00885. Lineage (NCBI taxonomy): Bacteria > Bacillati > Actinomycetota > Actinomycetes > Kitasatosporales > Streptomycetaceae > Streptomyces > Streptomyces sp. NBC_00885. The sequence continues at coordinate 2,946,030 of NZ_CP108796.1, read as the reverse complement.
CGACGGCCGCCGTGGGCCGTATGGCCGCGGGTTCCGCTCAGCCGTCGGCAAGGTCCTCCGCCGCGCGCAGCGCCGGGTCGAGGATGACCTCCTCCTCCCGTTCCCGCGTCGGGTCCTCCGGGAAGTGGCAGGCCGTCAGGTGGCCGTCGTGGCTTCCCTCGATCCGCACCAGCGGCGGCTCCTCGGCCGCGCACTTATGCTGAGCCTTCCAGCATCGCGTGCGGAAGCGGCAGCCCGACGGAGGTTCGATCGGTGACGGGACGTCGCCCGCCAGCCGGATCCGCTCGTGCGTACGCGCCTCCGCCTCGTCCGTCAGTGCCGCCTCCGGGACCGCCGAGAGCAGCGCATGGGTGTACGGATGGCGGGGGCGGTAGTAGATCGACTCACGGTCGCCCACCTCGACCACCTTGCCCAGGTACATCACCGCGACCCGCTGCGAGAAGTGCCGTACCACCGCCAGGTCGTGGGCGATGAAGAGGAACGCGATCCCCAGCTCCCGCTGGAGTTCCTGAAGCAGATTGACGACCTGCGCCTGGATGGAGACATCCAGCGCGGACACCGGCTCGTCCGCCACGATCAGCTTCGGCTCCAGCGCCAGCGCCCGCGCGACGCCGATCCGCTGGCGCTGACCGCCGGAGAATTCGTGCGGGAAGCGGTTGTAGTGCTCGGGATTGAGGCCGACGGTCTCCAGCAGCTCCCGCACCCTGTTCTCGCGGCCGCCCCGCGGCCGGATGCCGTTGATCTCCATGGGGCCGGAGATGATCTTGCCGACCGTCTGGCGGGGGTTCAGCGAGGAGTACGGATCCTGGAAGATCATCTGGATCTCGGAGCGGACCGGTGCCAGCTGTCTGCGGTCCGCGTGACTGATGTCCTGGCCCCGGTAGGTGATCTTCCCTGCGGTCGGCTCGAGGAGACGGGTCAGCAGACGGCCCGTCGTCGACTTGCCGCACCCCGACTCGCCGACGAGCCCGAAGCTCTCGCCCTCGTACAGCGTCAGATCGATGCCGTCGACCGCCTGTACCGACCCGATCCGCCGCTTGAACGGAAACCCGCCGAGGATCGGGAAGTGCTTGGTCAGGCCCTGTGCCGTCATCAGGACGTCGCCGCCCGCGGGCGCCCGGTCACGCGGGGCCGGGATGGTGGTTTCGTGCGCCATGTCGCGTCTCTCCCTATCCCAGCCGGGGCTTGATCTGCTCGATGAAGACCGTTCGCTTCTGCTCGCCCGTCAGATGGCAGGCGGAGCCTCGTCCCGGGGGCAGCTCCGGCCGTTCCTCCTCGCACCTCGCGCTACCGACCGTCGACGGGTAGCCGCAGCGCGGATGGAACGGACAGCCCGGCGGCGGCGCGAGCAGACTCGGCGGCGCTCCCGGAATCGGCGTCAGCAGCTCCGAGACGTCCGAGCCGAGCCGCGGCATCGACCCCAGCAGGCCCCAGGTGTACGGATGCTGAGGATCGCGCAGAATCTCCCGTACCGAACCCCGCTCGACCGCCCGCCCGGCGTACATGACCAGGAGATCGTCGGCGACATTGGCCACCACGCCCAGGTCGTGTGTGATCAGGATGATCGCCGAGCCGAACTCCTGCTGGAGATCGCGCAGCAGATCCAGAATCTGCGCCTGCACGGTGACGTCCAGCGCCGTAGTCGGTTCGTCGGCGATCAGCAGCGCCGGATTGCACACCAGCGACATCGCGATCATCGCCCGCTGCCGCATGCCACCGCTGAACTGGTGCGGATAGTCGTGCGCCCGCAGTTTTGCCTGTGGAATGCCGACCTTCTCCAGCATCTGAACCGCCCGGGCCCATGCCTCGCGCTTGGAGGCCCCGGTGTGCTTGCGGTACGGCTCCGAGACCTGCCGTCCGATCGTGTAGTACGGCGAGAGCGCGGTGAGCGAGTCCTGGAAGATCATCGCGGCCTTGTTGCCGCGCAGCCGCTCCAGCGTCCGTTCCCCTGCTCCGGTCAACTCCTCGCCGTCCAGCACGATCTCGCCCCAGGTCTCGGTGAACTTGGGGTCGTGCAGACCGAGGATGGAGAGATTGGTGACGGACTTCCCGGAGCCGGACTCACCGACGATGCCGAGCGTCTTGCCTCGCTCCAGATCGAACGAGATCCCGTCGGCCGCCTTGACGATGCCGTCCTCCGTGGAGAAGTGGACGTGCAGATCGCGTACGGAGAGAAAAGGGCCGTCCGCCGCCGGGGAAGCCGGCTGATCGGTCTTGGTCAGCGTGGTCACTGAAGACTCCTATGCCAGCCGCACACGCGGATCGAGCAGGGCGTAGACGGCGTCCACGACGATGTTGAAGAAGACGATGGCCGCCGCGCTCACCAGCATCACGCCCATCAGCATGGGCAGATCGGTGAGCTGGACGGACTGCACGGCCAGCCGGCCGATGCCGTGCAGCGTGAAGGTGACCTCGGTGATCATCGCGCCGCCCAGCAGTGAGCCGAGGTCCATGCCGAAGATGGTCAGCACCGGGGCGACCGCGCCCCGCATGGCGTACCGGAAGAACACCGTCCGGCCGGCGAGCCCCTTCGCGCGGGCCGCCCGGACATGTTCCTCCTGCAACTGCTCGACCATCAACGACCGTGCCAGTCGGCTGTAGTTGGCGACGAAGATCATGGAGAGCACCAGCCAGGGCAGGATCATCCCGGTGAACCACCCGGCCGGGTCCTCGGTGATCGGGCGGTACTCGGGCTGGTCCAGCCAGCCCAGGTTGGAGACGAACAGCGCCAGAGCGAGCACGCCGACGAAGTAGATCTGCAGCGACGAGCCGAGCAGCGACAGTGAGCTGAAGAACTTGTCGACCCAGGTGCCGCGGCGCGCGGCGGCCAGCAGACCGATACCCACGCCTACGGTGAGGAAGACGGCCGCGCCGCCGAAGGCCAGCGAGAGCGTGGTGGGGAAGCGGTCGAGGATCGTGCCCCACACCGATTCCTGATTGACGAACGAGTAGCCGAAGCAGGGCGCGTCGCAGTGCCCGACGGAGAAGTCGCGGCCCGCGAAGATCCCCACCATGAAGTCCCAGTACTGCACGGGAACCGGCTTGTCGAGGCCGAGGTTGCTGTTGATCAGGGCGAGCGCGGCGGGATCGCAGTTCTTTCCGCAGGCCAGCCGGGCCGGCTCGGCCGGCAGCGCGAAGAAGAGGAAGAAGGTGACCGCGCTGATCACCAGAAGGATGACGAGGGCACCGAGCGTGCGGCGGACGAGGAATCTCAGCATGGCTTCGCGGGCTTCCGGTGAGAGGGACCGGCCCCCGCCCCCAGAAGCGGGCGGGGAGCCGATCCGGTGTTCCGGCGGGTTACTTGACGAAGACGGCGGTCGGGTCCACGGCCCCGTACGGCTCGTGGAACTTCACCCCGCCGAGGCCCGAGCCCCACAGCGTGAACAGCCGGTTGTAGAAGATCGGCACCTGCGGCACCTCGTCGGTGAGAATCTTCTGGCTGATCTTGATCCACTCGTTGCCGGCCTGGTCGATGTCGCCGATCTTCTCCGCCTTGGCGATGTCGGCGTTGACGGCCGGGGCGTTGAGGTGCGAGTAGTTCGCCGAGTCGTCGTAGATGTTCTTGCCGTCGTACAGCGGCGGCACGACCGTCGAAGCGGACGGCCAGTCGGCGCCCCACGAGGAGCGGTAGGCGTCGAACTGGTTCTTCACCTTGCCGATCTGTGTGTAGTACGTGGTGGAGTCGATCTCCTTCTTCTCCACCTGGAATCCGGCCTTCTCCAGCGCCCGTTCCACGACCACCGCGGCGTTCTGGGCGGGACCGGTGTTGGCGTAGGCGTAGACGATCGTTTTGCCCTCCTGGCCGGCCTCCTTCAGCAGCGCCTTGGCCTTCTCCGGGTTGCCCGCCGGGTACTTCTTCTTCTCAAACGGATCAAAGGGCTGGTAGCCCTTGAGGGTCGGGCCGACCAGGCCGCCCGCGACCTCGCCGGCCTTCACGCCGCCGTACTGCTGGAGCACCTGCCCTGACGGCCAGGCCCAGGCCAGCGCCTGACGTACCCGCTTGTCCCCCAGCCGGTCCATGTTGAAGCTGACGACGTCCACGTAGGGCTGGGTCTTGGTGAACGACCTCGCCATCGCCTCCTTGTTCCCCAGCACCGTGGAGATCAGCGACGGGTCGACCGCGTTGGTGAAGGTCATGCCCGTCTTGTCGGCGCCCTGCCCGGCGACGAGCCGGCGCGTGGAGTCCACCCACTGGTGCCCGAAGGTGACCGAGAACTTGTCCGCGTACTGATGGCGTACCGCGTCCGTCTTCGGGTCCCAGTTGCTGTTCCTGACGAACTCGATGCTCTTGTCGGGCTTGAAGTTCTGGATCTTGTACGGGCCCGAGGCCACCGGCGCCTTGTCGTACTTCTCCTGGGTGTCCTTGGCTGCAGGCACCGCTGTGATGTTCGGCATGGCGACCGCGAAGGGCACTTCGGCCCGCGGCTGAGTGAAGTGGAAGACGACCGTCTTGTCGTCCGGCGTGGCAAGCACGCTGTCGGGCAGATGCTTGCCCTTGTACGGGCCGTCCGGCAACGCCTTCCGGAAGGTCTGCCCGGACCCCGAGAGCCACTGCTGCAGATAAGTCGGCCCGCTGACCTGGTACTTGGCGTACAACCGCTCCACGCCGTGCCGTATGTCCTTCGAGGTGATCGGCGTGCCGTCCTCGAACTTCAGCCCGTCCTTGAGGGTGTACGTCCAGGTCTTGCCGCCGTCCGACGACTTTCCGGTGTCCGTGGCGAGGTCGCCGACCAGCGTCACCTTCCCGGTCTTGTCGTCGATCTTGTAGGTGGTGAGGGTGCGATTGAACAGCGTCTGCATGATCAGCTCGTCGCTGACATAGATCTGGCCGGGGTCCAGATGCTCGAAGGCGTCACGCTGGAGCACGGAGACCGTGCCGCCGGGCTTGGCGCCCGGGAGGTCCGGGGCGGGCCCGGTGGAGTCCTGAGCGGTGCCGATGCTGATGGTCTGCTGCTTGAGCTCGGGTTCCTTGGACTGTTTGTCCTTGCTGTCACCCCCGCCGCCGCTGCTGCATGCGGACAGCACAAGCGCTCCGGCGGCGACCGAAAGGGCCGAGATCCGCACTCTTCGCTGAATGGTGGACGTCATGGTCTCCATGCACCTGCCTCGTCGGACGGAACACTCAGTGCCTTACGACGTGCCTTGCGCTGTGCCTCGCCACGTGCCCGGGGATGGGCGTCAGAGCCTGGTCTTCGGGTCGATGGCGTCCCGGACCGAGTCCCCGAGCAGGTTGAAGGCGACCACGAAGATCACCATCGCGATGCCGGGGAAGAACATGTAGGTGATGTCGCCCTCGTAGAAGTCGGCGCCCTTGGCGAACATCCGGCCCCAGTCGGGCGTCGGCTCCACCAGGCCCACGCCGAGGAAGGAGAGACCTGCCTCCAGGGTCACGAAGTTGGGCAGCATGAGCGTGGACTGCACCAGGATCGGCGTCGTCACATTCGGCAGCAGCTCCTTGCGGATGATGCGCCAGGGCGGGGCCCCTGTGACTTTGGCCGCTTCGATGAACTCCCTTTCGCGCAGGCTCAGCACCTGGGCTCTCAGCAGCCGCGCGAGCGTCATCCAGCCCAGCAGCCAGAGCACGAGGACCAGCGCGGTGACCCGGAAGTAGGTCGGGGTCTCCTTCTGCGGGCTGACGAACAGCGCGGTCACCACCGGCATGAAAGCCACGAAGAAGAGCTGCTGCGGGAAGGAGAGCAGCAGATCGATGAACCGGCCCAGGAAGTAGTCGGTACGGCCGCCCATATAGCCGGCGGTCACTCCGACGAGGATTCCGGTGACGGTGGAGAGAATGGTCGCGGCAACACCGATCAGCAGCGAGGTGCGGATTCCGTACACCAGCTGCATGAGGACGTCGCGGCCCAGCCTCGGTTCGATTCCGAACCAGAATTCACCGTCGATGCCGCCATTGGGTTTCACCGGATAGCTGGTGATCGGATCGAGCAGTTCGGGTCGGTCGAGGCCGTAGGTGGTGTACGGATCCTTCCCGTACAGCCAGCCGATCACCGGGGCGAGAGCCGCGACGACGAAGAAGAACAGCACGATGTACGCGGCGAGTACGCCGGTACGGTCGCGTCTGAAGCGGCGCCATGCCAGCCGGCCGGGGGACCGGCCGACCAGGGTCTGCTCCTGCCCGGGCGGGGCGGCAGGGAGCGGACCGGCCGCGGTGGCCGGATCGGTGGCCTGTTCGGCTAACTCGCCACGGGATGTCGTCACGTTTCTGCTCGCCCCCGCAATTCATGACTCGCGGTTCATGACTGACGTACTGACGTGCCGTCAAGAGCTCGGAAAACGCTGCTGGTTGAGCGGACTGTGGCAATCGTTGTCAGTGCCAGTCAAGAGCCAGGAGGCGAAAGGCGTGATGTCGGTGCGCTTCTTGAGCGAACGTTGTGCAGATCGAGGTGGCGACGTGCTTGACAGTCGGCCGAGGTGGGCGACATAGCTCAATAAATGCCCATCAAATTCGTTAACATGCAGGCAACTTGACTGTCGCAACACCGATATACGAACGCGCCACGCTGAACAGCGTACGGCCGTGCGGGTGCCGTAGACCGGCTGGGGCTCGCCATGTGGCTCCGGCCGGTCGCCCGCGCCGTGCGGGCCCTTGTTCGGCGCAGTGGAGCGATGCAACATCGCACTGTGACTTTTACGCGGGGGGCCCGGATCACCGGCTCCGTGCTGTGCGCCGCCCTCGCGATCCTCGTCGGTGTGTGGATCGCCCGTGATCTCACCACCGTGGACGACCCGCTCGACCTGTGGCGGTTCTGGACCGGGAACGCGGGCGGCGTCAGTGCCTCCGCCCCGATGACGACCACCCTTGAGGATCTGGTGCTGCTCGCGGTGTACCTCACCGTGGCCGTCGCCGCTCTGCGCTCACCGGTCGCGGCCGCCGCGCTGGTGGCAGCCGGAGTGGTCACCCTCGCCGTCCGGCTCCCCGGGCTGTGGGTGCTCAGCTCCTCCTGGATGGGACAGCGAGCCACCGACGAACTGCGCACCAGGGCGCTGTACTGCGCCTTCGCCGCACTGGGGCTCGGCCTGGGGCTGATCATCACGGCCGCGGCGGGACGGCGGGCGCCCGCTGCGTACGACCCGTACACCGTGCATGGCTCCCCGGCGGCCCACGAACGGACGCCGACCAGGCCCACGCAGGGTGTGTCCGTCCTCGCCTTTCTGCTCCTCGGCACGGCGGCGGCGGTCCTGGCGGCCTGGGAGGTCTACACGGCGAGGGAGATCGGCGGCTCGCGCTCTCTCGACCGCTTCACCGGCGACGACACGGTCCTGATGCCGCTGCTCGGGACACCGCCGGGATGGCTGACGGCCGTGACCGTGACGCTCGCGCTGGTCGCGGCGATCGGAGCGCTCTTCCACGCGGTCCACTCGCGGCCACTGGGCCTGGTGGCGGGGGCCCTTGTGCTCGGCACGGGCGGTCGGGGAGTTGACATCGCGGTACGGAACGACCTCTTCACCCGGCTCGGCGATCTGCCGACGCGGGACCAACTGCTGGTGCTGTCCTGGCTGTTCGAGGTGGCGGCGGGATTGACGCTGCTGGTTGCGCTGGGGCGGCGGGGGGAGGGGAACGGCGTGACGGGTGCGCGGCGGGCGGCGCCGACGGGGGTGTTCGGCCCGCCACCGCCGAGCTCGCCACCGCCGGGGTGGTAGCGGGGGTTCCCGAACCGGGGCTTCGCCCCGGACCCCGTATGCGACCTTCGGCCGCATGTCCTCAATCGCCGGACGGGCTGAAATTGTGCGGCAGAGCCGCACACTCAGCCCCTCCGGCGTTTGAGGAGCGGGGGTCCGGGGGCAGCGCCCCCGCAAGGGGTCCGGGGCGGAGCCCCCGGTTCGCGCCGCGAAGCGGGCGCCAGGAGGTTGGGGGTCCCCCCGGACGGAGTCTGGGGGAGGGCGGGGTGGGGAACACGCCCCGCGCAGCGGCACCGCCTACCGCAGACCCAGCGCGCGCTTCAAGAAGTCCACCTCCAGCAGAAGCCGGTTCTCCGCGATCTGTTCCTGCGGAGTCATATGCGTCACCCCGCTCAGCGGCAGCACCTCATGCGGCCGCCCCGCCGCCAGCAACGCCGACGACAACCGCAACGTATGCGCCATCACCACATTGTCGTCCGCCAGACCGTGAATGATCATCAGCGGCCTCGCCGGGTTCTCCGGCGCCGTCAACCCGTCGTCCGTGACAAGGGAGTTCGCCGCGTACACCTCCGGCTGCTTCGCCGGATCGCCGAGATAGCGCTCGGTGTAGTGCGTGTCGTACAGCCGCAGGTCCGTCACCGGCGCACCCGCCACCGCCGCGTGGAAGACGTCGGGGCGGCGAAGGACCGCGAGCGCCGCCAGGTAGCCGCCGTACGACCAGCCGCGGATCGAGACGCGGTCCAGGTCGAGCGGGAACGTTCCGGCGAGCGAGTGCAGGGCCTCGATCTGGTCGTCGAGGGTCAGCGGGAAGTTGTCCTTGATCGCCTTCTCCCAGCCGGGCGAGCGCCCGGGAGCCCCCCGGCCGTCCGCGACGATCACCGCGAAGCCCTGGTCGGCGAACCACTGGGAGGTGAGATACGGATTGTGTGCCGCGTACACACGCTGGCCGTGGGGTCCCCCGTACGGATCCATCAGTACGGGCAGCGGCCCGTCCGCCTCCCGGTAGCCGGTCGGCAGCAGCACCGCGCAGGGAATCCGCCGCCGCCCGCCCTCCACCAGCCGCACCCGCGCGGACAGCACGGGCTGCTCTGCGTACGAGGCCACCGTCGCGACCGGTTTGCCGTCCCGCAGCACCTGCACGGACGTGCCGCTCACCTCCGTGCGTGAGGAGGCCAGTACCGTCACCCCGCCGGAGCGTACGGCCGAGTGCACCCCGGCCCCTTCCGAGACGCGCTCGATCCCCAGCTCGTTGACCCGGTACACATGGATCTCGCCGATCTCCGGATCCGCGGCTTCCTCGCCCGCGGCCGCGGACACCAGAACATCGTTCTCGCCGATGTCGAGTACCGCCCGCAGCTGCAACTGCGCCCCCGTCAGCGTCCGGTCGCCGACCGCGAGCACCCGGGCGCCGCCCTCGTCCGCGATCCGCACCAGGCGCCCGTCCGGCGCCCAGGCCGGCACCCCGGGGAACAGATCCAGCCACACCGCGTCCTCGTCGACATGCACCGTGCGGGTCTTGCCCGTCTCCGGGTCCACCGCCAGATACAGCTGGGTCCGCTGGTCGCGCGCCTGGACGAGCAGCAGCGGAGCGCCCGCCGCCGACCAGTGCACCCGTGCCAGATACGGATAGCGCGACCGGTCCCAGCTCACCTCCGTACGCTCCCCGTCCAGCGTGAGCAGGAACAGCCGCACCTCGGCATTGGGCGTGCCCGCCGCCGGATACCGCACCTGCTCCGGCTCCCGTTCCGGATGGGCGGGGTCGGAGATCCACCAGCGCCGTACGTCCCTTTCGTCCACGCGCGCGACCAGCAGCCGGTCCGACTCGGGCGCCCACCAAAAGCCCCGTGAGCGGTCCATCTCCTCGGCCGCGATGAACTCCGCCAGGCCGTACGTCGTGTGCTCGATCTCCGGCTCGGCCAGCGCCCTGTCCCCTTCGCCCTCCGCGCCGGTCAGCCGCAGCGCGCCACGGGCCACATAGGCGATGTGCCGGCCGTCGGGGGAGGGCCGGGGGTCGATCACCGGTCCGGGCACGGGCAGTTCGCGGGCGGTCCCTGCTCGCAGCTCGGCCGCGTACAACCGCCCGGAAAGGGTGAATGCCGCCAACTCGACCGCCTGGTCCACCGCGTAGCCGACGATGCCCGCCGAACCTTCGCGGCTGCGCTCCCGCCGGGCCCGCTCCTCGGCCGAGAGCTTCTCCTTCGCCCCGCCGAGCAGCGCCTGCGGATCGGCGGCGAGCCGCTCCTGCGGCCTGCGTGACTCGCCGTCGAGATCCAGCACCCAGAGCCGGCCGGTCCGGTCGGTCCCCGAGGGCGACCGGAGGAACACCACCCGGGAGCCGTCCGGCGACACCGTGAAGGCGCGCGGTGCGCCGAGAGTGAAGCGCTGGGTCCTGGCGTACTGACGCGGGAAGGAGAGCTGCGGCTTCGTCGTCATGCGACCGAACCTAGCGTTCGTGCGCCCCCATGTGCTGCCGTGCACCGATCGATGCGTGGGAACGGATAGTTATGATCCGTAGCGCAAGGTGGGTATAGAACCCCCTGGCACATGCAAGCTGCCCGTCCCGACCGAATATCTGTGGAGGTGAACCGCCGTGGCACTCTCGATTTCGGCGGTGGTGCTGCTGGCGATCGTCGTCTTCCTGCTGGTCCGGAAATCCGGGCTGAAGGGTGGGCATGCGGTGGTCTGCGTGTTGCTCGGGTTCTATCTGGCCAGTTCGTCCATCGCTCCCACCATCAACGAACTGACCACGAATGTGGCCGGGATGATCGGGGGCATCAAGTTCTAGAGCCGCGGCCCGGCCGCAGGGGCTGTCCGGCCTCGTAGGCTGTCCCGTATGAAGGATCTTCCCGCCCGCCGTCTGCTGCTGGTGCACGCGCACCCGGACGACGAGTCGATCAACAATGGCGCGACGATGGCCAGGTACGCGGCCGACGACGCCCGGGTCACGCTGGTGACCTGCACCCTCGGGGAGGAGGGCGAGGTCATTCCGCCGGACCTCGCCCACCTCGCGCCCGACCGGGACGACCGCCTCGGGCCGCATCGCATCGGCGAACTGGCCGCCGCGATGAAGGAGCTGGGCGTCACCGACCACCGTTTCCTGGGCGGGCCCGGCCGCTTCCGGGACTCCGGGATGATGGGCCTCCCGCAGAACCGTCGCGCGGGAGCGTTCTGGAACACCGACGTGGACGAGGCCGCTGCGTATCTCGTCGAGATCATCCGCTCGGTGCGCCCCCAGGTCCTTGTGACGTACGACCCCAACGGCGGTTACGGACATCCCGACCACATCCAGGCCCATCGGGTCGCGATGCGCGCCGCGGAGCTGGCCGGCGATCCCGCCTTCCGGCCCGATCTCGGCGAAGCGCACTCCATCGCCAAGATCTACTGGAACCGGGTACCGCGCTCGGTGGCCGCGGAAGGCTTCGCGCGACTGCGCGCCGCCGGAGTGGACTTCCCGGGCATCGCGGAGATCGACGACATTCCGGGTGTGGTCGACGACTCCGAGATCACCGCGGAGATCGACGGCAGGCCGTACGCGGAACAAAAGGCGGCGGCCATGCGCGCCCATGCCTCCCAAATCGCCGTGGACGGCCCGTTCTTCGCACTCTCCAACGATCTGGGGCAACCGATCTTCGTGACGGAGTACTACCAGTTGGTGCGGGGCGAGCCGGGCGCGCCGCCCGGAGAGCGTGAGCACGATCTCTTCGCGGGAGTGGCGACATGAGCGTCAGCGGCGGCCGGATCGCCGGCTATCTCTCTCTCGCGGTGTTCGGCGCGCTCGTCGGCATCGCGGGCTCACTGGTCCAAGGGGCCTGGCTCCCGGCCGGGTTGGTGCTCGCGCTGCTCGCCACGGCCGGGCTGTTCTACGGCGCGCTGCTGCTGACCGGCACCCAGCTCGGCGTGCTGTCCCCCGCCGTGGGCTGGCTGCTGGCGATCGTGGCGCTGAGCATCGGCCGCCCGGAGGGCGACGGCCTGTTCGGCGCCGGCGTGGGGCCGCTCGTCTTCATGCTCGGCGGAATGGCGATTGCTGTGATGTGCGCCACCCTGCCGCGGCTCGCGCAACCGGGCGGCGCCCCCGGCCGACTTGGCAAGTAACGGCAACGCGAGGTACCTCTTCCACGGTTGTGTGCCGGTCCGGGGCCAATGTGCCGCACACCGCTCTCACCTCGGGCGGGACCCCCGACGCACACGCCGCGCTGCGGGCCCCTATGGTGGGTCGCCCCCAGGGGGTGGGAAGGCACTGAACTGACCATGCCCGTACGGTCGGCGGAATGTCGCTTTCCACAGTCCCGGGGTGTCTGTCGGCGGCGGCCAGTATGGTGGTGCGCGCCGCCGAGCCGCCCGCAGCAGAGCACGCACTTGTAAGAAACGGGCGGTGGAGCCAACCGGGAGAACCTGCTTTGAGTCGTGAAACTGACAGTTCGTCCTCCGGCCCCCAGGGGCGCGGTGGAGCCGCGTACCCCTCGGGAACACCGCCGTACGGATCCCGCCAGTATCCGTCGCTGCACCCCACGCAGGACGCTCCGGACGAGACCGCTGCCGCGCCCGCCGAGCCGCAGCCGGACGAGCCCAGGACCGAGACCACGCTGACCACCCGCATCCGGATCAACATCCCGGGTTCGCGGCCGATCCCGCCGGTCGTCATGCGTACGCCGATGAGCGAGGCGGAGGCGGACGCCCACGCGGCCGCAACCGGTGGCCACGACAGCGAGCGCACGGGCAGCACGCCCCGGCCGGACGTGGCGCAGGACGCCGCGGCGGCGGAGCCGCAGGCCGAGGAGAAGGCCCCGGCGAGCGACTGGTTCGCGCCGCGGAAGTCCTCGTCGACGAGTACGAACGGGGCGGGGCTTTCGGTACCGGGCGCCCAGTCGTCCGCTTCCGCGGCGCCCGCGGGTCCGGCCGGTGCGTCCGGCGGGTCCGGCGCGGCTGCGAACGGCGGTGGTCCCGGGGCGGGGCTTCCGTACTTCTCCGACGGGCAGCAGTCCGGCGGGCGTCCGCCGGGCCCGGGCCAGGCCCCTCCCGGTTCCGGCCCCGGTCCCGAGACGTCCGCGCCGCGCCCGCGCAGCGCGATCAGCGACCTGGCGGCGAACGCCGACGCGCCGCCCGCGGGTGCGAACGGCTTCGCCTCTGGGGCTCCAGGGGGCAGCACGCCTCCAACGGGTGTACGGCCGCCGACCGGCCCGACAGGGGGCCCGGTCAAGGGCAGCATGCCGATCCGTCCGCGTACGGGCGGCCAGGGCGCGCCTCAGGGCCCCAGCCACGGCGTTCCCGGGCAGGGCCCGGGCGTACCCGGCCCCGTCGCACCCGGCCCGGGAGGACCTGGCTCCGGCGTTCCTCTGATGTCGGACGACACCGCCGTACTGACCCCGCAGAAGCCCGCAGGACCGGCCGCCGAGCCCCCCGGTGGTCATGTCTCCGGCGACACGCTCACCAGCGGGATCCCCGTGGTCCCGCCGGAGCACCGCTCGCCGTTCCCGCCCTTCGCCGGCGCCGGACCCGCGACCGGACCTGGCACCGGGCCGAACCCGCTCGCGACCCCGATCATCGGTGGCCCGGGCCCGCAGGAACCCGACGCCGGTTTCTCGGCGCCCGAGTTCCCGGCCGGTACGAGCGGTACCCCGGGTGGCCCGGTGGCCCCCGTTGCCGCGCCGGCCGCGGCCCGGCCCGCCCCGGCCCCCCGTTCCGCGCCCGCCAAGAAGGGCCGCTCCAAGCTGGTGCTCGCCGGCGCTGGAGTGTTTGTCCTGCTCGGCATCGCGTACGGCGCGGGCCTGCTGATGAACCACTCCGACGTACCGAAGAGCACCACCGTCCTCGGTGTCGACATCGGCGGCGGCACCAAGGAGGACGCCGTCGGCAAGCTCGACGCCGCTCTCGGCAAGCGCGCGGCCACCCCGCTGCAGCTCTCGGTCGGCGGCAAGAAGGAGCAGCTCGCCCCGGACAAGGCCGGGCTCTCGCTGGACAGCCAGGCCACCGTCCGTAACGCCGCGGGCAGCGATTACAACCCGTTCTCGGTGATCGGCTCCCTCTTCGGCGGCGAGCGCGTCGCCGAGCCGGTGATCCTGGTCGACGAGGAGAAGCTGAGCGTCGCGCTCACCGACCTCGCGGGCGTCTCGGGCTCGGCCACCGAGGGCACGATCAGGTTCGAGCCGGGCAAGGCCGTGGCCGTACCGGGCAAGTCGGGCAAGGCGCTGGACGTCGGACGCTCCATGCTCTCGGTCAAGGACGCGTACCGCGCCCAGGTCGAGACGGGCAGGCCGAACCTCGTGGAGCTGCCCGTCGCCACCCGCGAGCCGGCGATAAGCCAGACGGAGCTCGACCGGGCGATGAAGGCCTTCGCGGAGCCCGCGATGTCCGGCCTGATCACGATCAAGGCGGGTGACAAGCAGATCCAGTTCGGCCCCGCCAGGTCGCTGCCGAAGATCCTTTCCATGAAGGCGATCGACGGCAAGCTCGTCGAGGTCTACGACAAGAAGGCGATCGAGGAACTCCTGGACGGCGTCTTCGACGGCGTCATGATCACCAAGGGCGACGGCAAGAAGCACGAGGTCTCCGCCGACGATGTCGCGCAGGCCATGGGCACGGCGCTGCGCGGCAAGACGCCCGAGGAGCGCACCACGGTCATCGAGCTCGACCCGAGCTAGCTGCCGGCCGCTTCGTCGCTGATCAGAGCCCCTGCCCGGACCCGGGCGGGGGCTCTTGTCGCCGTCGGCATCACCGTCGGCATCACACTCGGCATCCCGGTCGGGATCAGAGCCGGGGTCATGGTGCGGGCCATGACATCTGTCATCCCGGAGTCACGACCGACGACACTGACGGCGGACCCGGTCCGGCGGCCAGTCTGAACACATGACGACGACAGCCCCTCCCACCCGCACAACTCCGGTGGTGAGCTTCGAGAATGTGAACAAGAGCTACGGCACGGTCCGCGCCGTGGCCGACCTCTCGCTGACGCTCCACCCCGGCGAGACCGTCGCCCTCCTCGGCCCCAACGGCGCGGGCAAGTCCTCCACGCTCGATCTGCTCCTCGGCCTGCGCCCCGCCGACACCGGCTCCGTACGGCTCTTCGGCACGACCCCGCAGCAGGCCGTCGCGGCCGGCCGGGTCGGCGCGATGCTCCAGAGCGGCGGCCTGATGGAGGAGGTCAGGGTCCGCGAACTGGTGAAGCTCGCCTGCGCGCTGCACCCCAGGCCGTACCCCGTCGACCAGGTGCTCGCCCAGGCCGGGATCGGTCAGATCGCCGACCGTATGGTCAACAAGCTCTCCGGCGGCCAGGAGCAGCGCGTGCGGTTCGCGCTCGCGACGGCCGGTGCCAACGATCTGATCGTCCTCGACGAGCCGACCACAGGCATGGACGTCCAGGCCAGGCACTCCTTCTGGGCCACCATGCGCGAACAGACCGAGCAGGGACGTACGGTCCTTTTCGCCACGCACTATCTGGAAGAGGCCGACGCGATCGCCGACCGGGTGCTCGTCCTGCACCGGGGGCGTCTCCTCGCCGACGGCACAGCCGCCGAGATCAAGGCCAAGGCGGGGGCGCGGCGGATCTCCTTCGATCTTCAGGGCCCGCTCGACGAGGTCGCGCTGCGTCGACTGCCGTTCCTGTCCACGTTCTCCGTGTCCGGCCGCACGGTCCGCATCCAGTCGCACGACGCGGACGCGACCGTCCACGCGCTGTACGGACTCGGGGTCTACCCCCGCAATCTCGAAGTCGCAGGACTGGGCCTGGAGCAGGCTTTCGTCGCCATCACGGAGGCCGAGGAGGCCAAGGCGCTGTGAACACTCTCATCAAGCTGGAGATCACCCGCACCCTGCGGAACAAGAAGTTCATGTTCTTCTCGGTGATCTATCCCTCCGCGCTGTTCCTGATGATCGCGGGCACCCAGGACTCCGCGGCAAAGGTCCCGCACACCGAATTGACGATGCCCGCCTTCTACATGGTCGCCATGGCCTCGTTCGGCGCGCTGACCGCTGTCCTGATGGGCAACAGCGAACGCATCGCCAAGGAGCGTGAGAAGGGCTGGGTCCGCCAGCTGCGGCTCACCTCGCTGCCCGGCCGCGGCTATGTCCTGGCGAAGATCGCCGGTGCGGCCGTGGTCACCCTGCCTTCGATCCTGATCGTCTTCGCCGTCGCCGCCCTGGCCAAGGGCGTACGCCTGGAGACCTGGCAGTGGCTCGCGCTCACGGGTTCCATCTGGGCCGGCAGCCTGGTCTTCGCCGCGCTGGGCGTGGCCGTCGGCTATGTCGCGAGCGGAGACGCGGTCCGGCCCGTCACGATGATGCTCTACTTCGGGCTCTCGATCCTCGGCGGTCTGTGGATGCCCACCACGGTCTACCCGCAGTGGCTGCAGAACATCGCGGAATGGCTGCCCACGCACGCGTACGCGGGGCTCGGCCAGGCCATCGAGCTCGGCAACTCCCCCCATCTGAAGGACATCGCCATCCTCGGGGTGTACTTCGTACTCTTCGCGGGAGGCGCGGCCTGGCTGTACCGGAAGGACACACTGAAGGCGTGAACGAGGAAACCTTCGCCAGGATCGGGCGCCCGCCGACCACGCGCCGCCAGGCCGCAGTGAAACTGCTCTGGATATGTATCTGGCTGGCCTTCATGGGCGCCCCTGTAAGCGACCTGCTCCGTGGCGAACACACGAGCCGAACCACCGCACTTGGGTGGCTCGGCCTCGTGACCTTCGTCGCCGTCTATCTGGTCCTCGTCTTCCGCCACACCTCCAAGCCGGTGACCAGGACCATCGTGCATGTCACGCTCGCCGTGCTGTTCTCCCTCGCGGCGGTCCTCACTCTGAGCCTCGGCTCCGCGTGGCTGGTGCTGTTCGTGTACGTCTCGGTCTCGGCCGGAGCGACACTGCCGCTGAACCAGGCCCGCGTGGTCATCCCGGGCATCACCGCGGCAATGGTCCTCATCGGCCTGAAGACCGACAACCCGGGGGACGTCCTCCCGGCCGTCGTCATCCCGGCCCTGCTCGGCGGCTTCGCGCTGACGGGAGTGCGCCAGATGGTCGTGACGACCAAGGCACTGCGCGAGGCCCGCGCCACGGTGGCCCAGCTCGCGGCGAACGAGGAACGGCTGCGGCTGGCCCGGGACCTGCACGATCTGCTCGGCCACTCCCTGTCGCTGATCACCCTCAAGAGCGAGCTCGCCGGGCGGATGCTGCCGGACCAGCCGGAGCGTGCCGCCCAGCAGATCGCCGACATCGAGAAGGTCAGCCGCCAGGCACTCGTCGACGTACGGGAAGCGGTCACCGGCTACCGGCGGCCCACGCTGCCGGGCGAGCTGGCCGGCGCGCGCACCGCGCTGGCCGCGGCCGGAATCACGGCTGAGGTTCCCGCCGACGCCCCGGAGATCGCCGAGCAGCAGGAGGCGGCACTGGCCTGGTCGCTGCGGGAGGCGGTGACCAATGTCGTACGCCACAGCGGCGCGCAGCGCTGCGTCGTCGCGCTGACCCCGCGCCAGACGCTGGACGGCCCGGTCCTGGAGCTGATGGTTCAGGACAACGGCCGTGGCGGCAGCGCGCCGTTCGGCAACGGTCTGACGGGGCTGAGCGAACGCATCACGGACGTCGGCGGCACGGTGGACACCGGCTCCGGCCGAGGCTCCCAAGGCGGCTTCACGCTCACCGTGCGGGTCCCTCTAGGATCCGCCTCATGATCCGACTCCTCCTGGCCGAAGACCAGTCGATGGTCCGCGAGGCCCTTGCGGCACTGCTCGGCCTGGACCCGGACTTCGAGGTGGTCGCCCAAGTGGCACGCGGCGACGAGGTGTTGGCGGCGGCGCGCGCCCACGAGGTGGACGTCGCGCTGCTCGACATCGAGATGCCGGGCAGGACGGGCATCGAGGCGGCGCGCGAACTCCACGCGGAGTTCCCCGCGGTGAAGATCGTCATCCTCACGACCTTCGGCCGCCCCGGCTATCTCCGTACGGCCATGGAAGCGGGCGCCGACGCCTTCCTGGTCAAGGACGCCCCCGCGGCCCAACTGGCCGACGCGGTACGCAAGGTGCTCGCCGGCGAACGCGTCATCGACCCGACCCTCGCCGCCGCGGCCCTGGCGGAGGGCGCGAACCCGCTCACCGACCGCGAGCGCGAGGTCCTGCGGGCGTCGGGGGACGGCGCGACGAACGCGGAACTGGCGGCGCGGCTGCACCTGTCCCAGGGGACGGTGCGCAACTACCTTTCGACAGCGATCCAGAAGCTCGCGGTCAGGAACAGGGCGGAGGCGGTGCGGGTGGCGCGGGAGAAGGGCTGGCTGTAAGCCGCGGGACCTGCCACTTCGAGTGAGCGCACCGCGGGCAGGCGCACGGCGGATAGCGCACCCCGGACTCGATCGGTACGGTCCCCGGCTTGGGCCGGACGGTGACGGCAGGACCCCACGTGCGGCCACCGTCGCGCGATACGCGAAGAGTCATCACCACTGGCCACCTTGCTGCTTCTGCTTCTGCTTCTGCTTCTGCCGCAGCCACTGCGTCACCTGCGCGGTCTCATCGGGCGAGGCGGCGCGCAGGTCGTGCGCGCGGATGGTCGCGACGAAGTGGACGAATCTGACGCGCCGGTGATCGCCCTCGACGGCGAGGACCTTGCCGGGGCCGTAGACGTCGGTGCCGGTGTGGGCGACGAATGCGCCGGGGGCGTGGGGGGTGTCGGGCATGGGCGGGCCTCTCGCTCTGTGTGCGGAACTGCTCACAGAATGAGGTCGCGATGGCTACGCTCGGTAGGGGTTCGCACGTGACACCGGACAACGCACGCGGGGGAGTTGGGCATGGCGATCGAGGACAACCCGCAGTCGCGCGAGAGGTACGGCGAGGAGCTGCGCTCCCGGCGCGAAGCGGCCGGGCTCACCCAGGAGGAGCTGAGCCAGCGGGCGATCATGACCCGCACCCACATCGCGCACATCGAGGCGGGCAGGCGCAGACCGTCGGCGGACGACGCGCGGCGGCTTGATCAGGTGCTGGGGACGGGTGGGATCTTCGAACGGTTTCTGCCGACGCTGGACGGCCGGAGGGTGGCCGAACACTTCGAGGCCGCGAAGGAGATGGAGCAGCAGGCGTCGTTGATTCGAGAGTACGCGGCTGCCCTCGTGCCGGGGATCCTGCAGACCGAGGGCTATGCGCGCGCGGTGTTCCAGTCGGGCTTCCCGCTGAAGACGGATGAGGAGTGTGACAAGGCGCTCGTCACGCGCCTGGGCCGCGCCCACATCCTTGAGAACCCAAGGTCACCCGTGGTGTGGGCGCTGCTGGACGAGGCGGTGTTCCGGCGCCGCGTCGGTGGTCCGAACACCATGGCTGAACAGTTGTGGCATATCGTGGAGTTGGGCGAGCGACGCCGTGTCCGTGTTCACGTACTGCCATTCGGAGCGGGTGCCCACGCCCTGATGGAGAGCATGGTCTCGCTGATGTGGTTCGAGGACCTGCCGCCGGTTGTGTACGTGGAGGGCTGGAATACGGGCAAGGTCTGGGACCTTCCATCGGTGGTGCAACAGGGCATGGCTGCCTACGATCTCGCTCTGGGCGACGCGCTGTCGCACCGTGAGTCGCTGGCCCTTATCAGGTCCGTTGCAGAGGAGTACGAGCGTGAATCACAGTGAGCACGTCATCCGGGATGCTTCGGTGCCGCCGCTGTGGCGCAAGTCCAGCTACAGCGGCGCGAGTGAGGGCAGCTGCCTCGAAGTGAACGACGCCCACCCCACCCACATCCCCGTCCGCGACAGCAAGAACCCCAAGGGCCCAGTAGTTGTCTTTGGCAGCGCTGCCTGGACCACGTTTGCCGCCGCCGTCCAGAACAGCGACCTCAACTAGGCACGTCGTCCGCCGTGCCGATGATGGCCGGCCCGCAGCCTTCCGGGAGGTTTGCAACGACGAGCGCGTACGCCTCTTCGACGGTGTCGACCTCGCCGAGGCTGCCTATGGATCGGGCCCTCACCTTGAAGCCGCCTCCGACCAGGCGATACACAACGGGCACAAAGGAACCCGGATAGCCGGTGCACCGGCTGAGGTACAAGGTGCCGTGACTAACGCTGGGGAACAGCTCCCGCAGTCGGGGCTGTGCGTACGCGGCACGGACCGCCCGGGAGTCGATCAGTTCGTCGTCGTACGCCAGGATGCTCAGCCATCCCGCGGCCACCATGTCTGAGGCCGAGCTCACAGGTCGTCCGCCGTGCCGATGATGGCCGGTCCGCAGCCTTCAGGAAGGTTCGCCACCACCAGTGCGAATGCCTCCTCCAGGGTGGTCGGCTCGCCCAGGTTGACTCCGTCGGACTCGCGAACGACCTGGAAACCGCCGCCGGACAGGCGGTACACCACGGGCACGTCCGCGGGCGCAGGGAACCCGGTGCATCGGTTGAGGTACAGCACGCCATGGCTGACTACGGGGAACAGCTCCCGCAGCCGCGGCTGCGCGTACGCCGCGCGGGTCGTCGCGGGATTGATCTTGTGGTCGGCGTACGCCAGGACCGTCTGCCACTTGGCGGACACGATGTCCGCGGCGTCCCGGGAGGTCTCGTCATTCGTCATGTGGTGGGTTCACCTTCTCTTGGGCTTGGGCGGGGGATCGAGTTCCGGGATGTCAGGTCTGGGCACGTCAATTCGCTCGTTGTTCGAGTACCAGTGGATCGACTCCCACGACCTTCCGAGAAGCTCGTCCTCCGAGTCGCCGTGTGCGATGCCGCCTTCGTGCATGCGCACATTGCGGGCGACGACGTTCATCTCCCAGGCTGTCCCGGCACCGAGCGGACGGTTCCCTTCCTTGGTGCTGTACCCCTCGCCGTCCTGGACTGCCTGCTGGAACGCGGCCACGATGCTTTCTGGCGTGTTCCAGTTTCCTCTGACGCCGTCGCTGTTCGGCATACCGTCCAGAGTGATCGACAAGGTGGTGTTACGGTCGCCCACCGCGGCCATGACGTTCGTCATCCACACGGGCGCGCCACCTTCGATGCCGCCGTAGTCCGGCCCGTTGTAGGTGTGCGCTCCCAGGTCCGGATCGTCGGGGCGCTCACGCAAGTGCCTGGCCAGCGTGTCCGACGCGTCGGTCGGATCCTGGTTCAGGCCCAGCACCACGCTGTGCTTGTGCTCTCCACTCGATCTGTGCGGGCACCCCGCCAACCCCAGCGGGTCGATCCACCTCGTCGGGTTGTCCACGTACGCCACCGCGTTCGGCGCCGGCACCAACCCCAGCGGGTCCGGGGACACATAGCGCCCGGACTCCGGGTCGTAGTGCCGGTGCCGGTTGTAGTGGAGCTGCGACTCGGGGTCGAAGTACTGGCCCGGGAAGCGCAGCGGCGTATACGCCGTCGCCCCGCGGTTCCAGGTCGTCGTGCCCCACAGGGTGGCGCGGGTGTGCCAGGCCACCTCGCCCTGCTCGTCGACGAGTTCGCGCGGGGTACCGATCAGGTCCGTGACGATTGCGAAGAAGCGGCGGTCGACCTCGGCCTGGTCGAGGAGCCTGCGCTCGACCTGGGTGACCGGCTTCACGCCGTCGTGGTCCCAGGTCAGGGCGACGGTCTCCGGGGAGCCGGGGGTGTGGGTCGTCTGCTCGACAAGGGTGTCGCCGTCCCAGGTGAAGGTCACCTCCTCGGTGACCGACAGCCCGTCCCGTGACAGGCGCTGCTTCGCGATACGGCGGCCCAGCGGGTCGTACAGGTACCGCCAGCGCGTGCCGTCCGGGGTGGTGACCGATACCAGGCGGTCCTCCGCGTCCCAGCCGTAGTGCCAGGTGTCCGGTTTGCGGGAGAGGCGTGCCTTCTGGCGCAGCACCACCCGGCCCTGCGCATCGTGTTCGTAGCGGACCCTGCCCGCGCGGGTGATGCGGGTGCCGGCGTACTCGCGCCGGCCCCCGGCGGTGTCCCCCTTGGGCCAGGACGCCTCCGTCTGATTGCCGGCTTCGTCGTACGCGTAGCGCTCGCTCCAGTTCTCGGCGGTGACGCCCGTGACCCGGCCCTCCCGGGTCAGTTCGAGCTGCCGCCGGCCGCCGAGGTGGTCGTCGACCGAGGTGAGGTGGCCGTCGGGGCGATAGGTGTACGTGCGGCGCTGGACGGTCAGGTCGTCGGCGCCCCGTACCAGCTGGTCAGTGAGGCGTCCCACGGCGTCGTAGGCGTGGTCGATCGTCAGCGTCTCGCCGATGCGCCGAGTGGTCTCCCGGCCCGCCTCGTCGAACTCGAAGACCACCTGATGCCCCGACGCGTCCAGTTGGGCGCGTCGGTCCTCCGGGTAGGTCCATGAGCTGACCGCCCCCGTAGGGGTGGTGCGCTGCGTCCGACGACCGGCCTCGTCGTAGACATGGGTCAGTTCCCGGCCGTTGCAGATCTCCCGCAGGATCCGGCCGGGTTCGTCGCGCACGTACAACAGCTCGGCGTCCGGGCCGATCGCGCGGGCCAGCCGACCGCCGTCGTACGTGAAGCGCGTGACCGCGCCCTCGGCATCCTTGAGGACCACGCGTCCGGCCGTGTCGCGCTCATACCGGACCGTCTGTCCGAGACCGTTGCTCCGGCTCGCCAAACGGCCGAGTGCGTCGTGCGTGTACGTGAGGGTGCGGCCGTCGAAGTCTGTCTCGGACGACAGGCGGCTTGCGTGGTCGTATTCGTAACTCCAGGTGAGACCCTGGGGATTGGTGACGCGTGAGACGCGCAGTTCGGTGTCGTGAGCGAACTCGTGGCGTGCCCCGTCCGGTGTAGTGCGGGCTGCCACCAGGTCGAAGTGGGTGTACTCGAAGCGGGTCTCGCCGCCCATCGCGTCCGTGTGGACGAGGCAGTTGCCTTCGCCGTCGTACGTCCAGGACTGCTGTGACCCGTCCGGATCGGTCCGGCGCGCGAGCTTGCCCTCGACCGTCCACTCCAACTCGGTGACGCGGCCCTGCGGATCGGTGATGCGGGCCGCGCGGCCGAACGCGTCACGCTTGTAACGCGTGACAGCGCCGAGCTGACCTCGGATCGCGAGCGGAAGACCCGCCGCATCGCAGGAGAGCCGGTCCAGGGCACCCAGGGAGTCGTCGACTCCGGTGAGGTGGCCCCTCGTGTCGTGCGAGAGCCGGGTCGTCGTCCCGTTGGGGCGGGTGAAGACGGTCGGATTGCCGCGCTCGTCGTAGTCCTGACGCGACACGGAGCCGTCCGGGCCGGTTACGGACGTGAGCTGGTTCAGCTCGTTGTACTCAACCGTTGCCGACGTGCCGTCCGGGTGCGCGACGCCGGTGAGATTGCCCCGGTCGTCGTAGGTGTACGTGGTGGTCCGGCCGAGCGCGTCGGTGCGGGAGAGCAGGCGGTCGTACCGGTCCCATGCCTGGCGGACCGTGTTGCCCAGGGGATCCGTCTCTGCCACGACCTGGAGGTGGGCGTTGAGGTGGTAGACCTTCGTCGCGCCCGTCGAGTCCGTGTAGCGGGTGATTCGGTCGCCGGTCTCCGCGTGGACGTCGTACGCGAACGTCGAGGAGAGGTAGCCGTCCGGACCGACCGTACGGACGACGCGGCCCCCGGCGTCGTACACATACCGGAACGTGGAGTCGTTGCGGTCGGTCCACGAAGTGATGCGAGCGTCGGTGTCGTAGGTGAAGCGCTGCGGCAGGTCTGAGGAGTTGATGACCTCGGTGAGGTTGCCCAGGTCGTCGTAGCCGTAGCGCATGACGGTGACCGGGCCGTCCGGTGTGCGCAGGGAGAGAGCGGTGACGCGCTGGTCCTCGGCTGTCAGCTGGACGGTGTAGCCGCCGTCGTGGGTGACGGCGGCGGGGGAGCCGTCGGGGCGGCGGGAGAACGTGATGCGGTTGCCGTTGCGGTCGCTGAGGCCGGTGAGCCAGTACGCGGCTGACGTGCGGTACGGGCTGCCGGTGAATGAGCGGGTGAGGCCGGAGCGCGGGTCGGTGATCGAGTAGGTGGTCTCGTCGTCGTGCTGTCCGCCGTGGACGAGAGGCAGGCGCGGGCCCTCCACGGGGAGGACGGGTTCGCCGTCGGGACGAGGGAGTTCGGGGTAGACGAGGAGCGAACCGTCCTCGCGTGCCCAGATCGCGCCGACGCCCTGTTGGTCGAGTTCGATGCGCTCGTCGACGGTGGATGCCCAGCTTCGGCCGAACCACTGGCCGTAGCGGTATTCCGACAGATGGGTGCGGCGCAGGACGAGGGGGAGGACTCCCGGCAGAGACAGGTCTGTCTGCGGGAGCGTCATCTCGCCCGTCGCGACGTCGATCGGGTCGTTCTCGCACTTTTTCTTCTCGAGCGAGACGCCGTTCCGGCGCGTCTCGTCCTTGGCCTTGCGCAGCGAGTCCGGCTTCTTGCGCGACGAGGGGCCGTCGCTCTGGCCCCTCTTCCTGTCGCCAGGGCGGTCGCCCTTGCGCTCTTTCGCGAGACGGGCGCGAATATCGGCGTCGTTGTTCTTGTGGTCCTTGGAGATCTGCTTGACCGCCTTGGGAAGGCGCTCGCCGACGTGGTCGCCCATCGTCTTGACGGCCTTCTCCAGGGCGTCCATCGCCTTGTCCGCGACCGGGTCGATGGCCTCGGCGATGCTGTCGCGGCCTCGGGTGCGGCCGTGGTGGGACTTGGCCTTGGTGAGTTTGCCGGCGGTCTTGCCGTGGATGTTGACGCTGACGCCGTTGAGCTGGGTGGAGGCGTGGTCGTGTTCGCCGTGCTCGATGTGGAAACCCTTGCCCGGGCCCTTGCCGCCGCCACCGCCCGAGCCGCCCGCGGAGGCCAGGTGCATGGCCTCCTTCGAGCCCTGCACGCCTTCCTTGAAGCCGTCCTTGCCCGCCTGCTTGGCCTGGTCGAGGTCGACGCCGTCCTGCAAGCCCAGGGCGGTGGCGCCGAGTTGGACGACAAGGTCGGCGGCGAGGTTCTCGAGCGCGGCGACGGCCGGTTCGGTCATCGCGGCGACGACATAGCCGACCGCCTCCTCCAAGCACTCCTTGATCAGGCGCTTGACGACTTCCTGAGTCGCGCGCATGGCCCCGGCGCCTATGAGCGCGGACAGGCCACCCGTGACCGGAATCAGGGACAGGGCGATACCGGCCTCGGTGGCCAGATAGCCGAGCTGGACCAGCGCCGCGCCCTTCATGACTTCGATCGCCCCGGCGGCGGTGTCCAGCGCCCCGGCGATCGTGCGCGCCGCCGAGGCGATGTCCTTGATGTGCTTGTCCTTGACCTTGCCCCAGTGCTCGTTCAGCGCGTCGAGGGCCTCGCCGTGCCCCGACGAGAGCAGGCGCTGTACGTGATTGTTGGCCAGCTGGCCGTCGTCCTCGAGGTCCTCGGCGAACTCCCGCAAGGAGTCCGCCATGTCCCGGTACGCGTCCTCATCGACGTTCGGCCAGGAGACGCCGATGAGGTCCAGCAGAGTGTCCGCCCAGTCCGGCACGGTGACAGCCACGGCTCGAAGTCCCCCCGTATGAGACGCCGTTCGCAGAATGCATGTGCGAATACCGTCTCATGGGGGCGTGGAAACGATCAAGGTGACTTCACGCCGTGCGGCCACCGGGACTCAGTTCAGCATCGCCCGCGCCGCCCGTGCCCGCCCCTTGATCGTGTCCGCCGCGGCCCGGTCCACCGCCGCCACCAGGTCCGCGTACGCGTCCAGTTCCGCCGCGCCGGTGAGGAACTCCCCACGCTGGACGAGCAGTTGCGCCCGCTCGTAGCGCAGCCGTGCCGGATGCGAGGGCAGCAGCAGGGACAGGTCGACCGCCCACAGGGCGACGTCCGAGCGTTCCGGGCGGGTCGCCGCCCAGGCGCGGATGTTGTTGAGGATGCGCAGCACCACGTCCAGCGGATCCGCCGCCGTCAGCATCGACGGGTCGAGCGGCGCACCCGTCGCGCCCGCGACCAGCAGTTCCGCGTCCGAACCCGTCAGTGACCGGCCGCCCGCGAACGGGTCCACGAGGACCTGCTCGTCCGTAGCGGCCGGGTCGCCGAAGCCGACCACGAAGTGGCCGGGCAGGGCGACCCCGTACACCGGCGCCCCGGCACGGCGGGCGACCTCGATCCAGACCACCGACAGCAGGATGGGCAGGCCCCGGCGGCGCCGCAGGACCTCGTGCAGGAGGGAGGACTCCAGGCGCTGGTAGTCGCCGGGTGAGCCCCTGAAGCCGAGCCGTCCGCCGAGGAGATCGGCCAGCGCCGCCGCCCAGGCGCGGGGAGTGGAGAGACCGAAGGGGAGCAGTCCGGCCAGCCGGTCCAGTTCGATCTGGGCCGCGTCCAGGGCGGGGTCGTCGACGGCCGGGTCCGCCACCGCGCCCACCAGCAGGCACAGCGCCGCGAGGTCGGGTCGCTCGGAGCGGGCTTCCTCGGCGAACTGCTGCCGCCGGTCGGCGGACCGTTCGGCGGGCATGTCGGGGGATTCGTCGTGCATACGCGTTTCGTACCCGCCTACGCGGGCCGGAAGTGGTGATAGCGGTGATGGGTCGCGAAGCCCATCCCCTCGTACAGCGCACGAGCCGCGTCGTTGTCGGTCTCCACCTGCAGCCACGCGGCCGACGCGCCCTCCTCCAGCGCGCGCCGCGCGAGCGCGGTCATCACCTTGGTGGCCAGGCCCTGACGCCGGTACGCGGGGTCCACCTCCACAGCCATGAAGCCCGCCCAGCGTCCGTCGACCACACACCGCCCGATGGCCGCAGGTACCTCACCTTCGCCGGGTACGGTTGCGAACCACACGGAAGGGCCGCTTTCCAGGACGTGAAGCACATGTGGCCCGGGCACACCGAACCGCTGGTAGCGCCGCAGCCACGCCTCGTCGACGGAGCGCGCGAGCCGCACCCGCTCGACGTCCGCGTCCAGGTCGCCGATGGGCGCCAGGCCCCCGATCCGCACCTCCGCCGACACCTCGCGCAGCCAGCCGCGCGCCTCCAGCTGCGCGCAGAGCTCCTCCTGGGAGCCCGCCGCGCCGGTCGCGGTCTGTATGTAAGACGGCAGTCCCCGGTGCTCGTACCAGGCACGCACCTGCGCCAGCGCCTCGCCGAGAGGCAGCCCCGGGTCGCCGAGCGGCAGCACCGAGTTGGCCCGCCGGGTGAAGCCGGACGACGCCCGCAGCTCCCACTCGCCCAGCTGCTCGCTCTCCACCGGCTGCCAGGCGCGCGCCGTGACCCGCGCGAGCTCCTCGAAGTCCGCCGCCGGACCCCGCCGACGAGCCGGCGCGGCAGGGACGACCTTGCCCGCGACCAGGGACGATTCCGCGATACGGACGCTCTCTCCGGTCCGTCGTGTGATCAGCAGCACACCATGCTTCCAGGATGTGAGAACGCCGACCGTGTCGGTGAACTTCGTCAGCTCGCTGTCAGCATCGGTCAGGCGCCGGACTGATACACGTTTGCCCACGTCAGCAGGTGTAATACGGACCTCGAGCCGTCCGCCGCCGGTGAATTCCACAGGTCTGCGCGCCCCTCCTGTTCGGATCGTCCCCAAGAACGGAGATACTAGGGGCGGGCATCGACGACGCCGCGCTCCCGCGCAATGCCAGCCCTACCGAGGAGGAACGACAGCGTGACCTACGTCATCGCGCAGCCTTGTGTCGACGTCAAGGACAAGGCGTGCATCGAGGAGTGCCCCGTCGACTGCATCTACGAGGGCTCCCGGTCCTTGTACATCCACCCGGACGAATGCGTCGACTGTGGTGCTTGTGAGCCGGTCTGCCCGGTCGAGGCGATCTTCTACGAGGACGACACCCCCGAGGAGTGGAAGGACTACTACAAGGCGAACGTCGAGTTCTTCGACGATCTCGGTTCGCCCGGTGGTGCTTCCAAGCTCGGCCTGATCGAGCGCGACCACCCCTTCATCGCCGCACTTCCGCCGCAGAACCAGTAGGACACGCGGCGGGTGCTCCCCCGGTCCCGTACGGCTTCGTCGTCCGTACGGGACCGAAGCGTTCAACCCGGAAAGACAGAAAGAGAAGCCCGTGTCCGCAGTCTCTTCGCGCCTTCCCGTCTTCCCCTGGGACAAGCTCGAGCCGTACAAGGCGACGGCTGCCGCCCACCCCGACGGCATCGTGGACCTCTCCGTCGGCACTCCGGTCGACCCCGTCCCGTACCTGATCCAAAAGGCCCTGGTCGCGGCCGCCGACTCGCCCGGCTATCCGACGGTGTGGGGCACGGTCGAGCTGCGGAACGCGCTGACCGGCTGGGTCGAGCGGCGCCTCGGCGCGGTCGACGTCGCGCACGCGAATGTCCTGCCCGTCGTCGGCTCCAAGGAGCTGGTGGCCTGGCTGCCGACCCAGCTGGGTCTGGGCCCGGGCGACAGGATCGCCCACCCCCGGCTCGCGTATCCGACGTACGAGGTCGGCGCGCGGCTGGCCCGCGCGGAGGCCGTCGTCTACGACGACCCGACCGAGCTCGACCCGGCCGGACTCAAGCTGCTCTGGCTCAACTCGCCCTCCAACCCGACCGGCCGCGTGCTGGCCAAGGACGAGCTGACCCGTATCGTCGCCTGGGCCCGCGAGCACGGCGTGCTGGTCTTCAGCGACGAGTGCTATCTGGAGCTGGGCTGGGAGGCGGAGCCGGTCTCGGTGCTGCACCCTGATGTCTGCGGCGGTACGTACGAGGGTGTCGTCGCCGTCCACTCGCTCTCCAAGCGCTCCAACCTGGCCGGCTATCGCGCGGCCTTCATCGCCGGTGACGAGAGCGTGCTGGGCGAGCTGCTGCAGATCCGCAAGCACGGCGGCATGATGACGCCCGCGCCGGTGCAGGCCGCCACGGTCGTGGCGCTCGGCGACGACGTCCATGTCGGCGAGCAGAGGGCGCGGTACGCGGCCCGGCGTACCGCTCTGCGCACCGCACTGGAGGCGCACGGCTTCCGGATCGAGCACAGCGAGGCCAGCCTCTATCTGTGGGCGACGCGCGACGAGCCGTGCTGGGACACGGTGGCACACCTGGCGGAGCGCGGCATTCTGGTGGCGCCGGGC
This sequence comes from Streptomyces sp. NBC_00885, assembly GCF_045207475.1. Taxonomy (NCBI): domain Bacteria; kingdom Bacillati; phylum Actinomycetota; class Actinomycetes; order Kitasatosporales; family Streptomycetaceae; genus Streptomyces; species Streptomyces sp. NBC_00885. The sequence goes on along the minus strand of NZ_CP108796.1, from coordinate 2,917,535 downwards.
GACTTCTACGGGACTGCAGGTGAGCATTTCGTACGGGTGGCCTTCACGGCGACCGACGAGCGCGTCGAGGCCGCGGTCAAGCGCCTGGGCTGAGTCGGGCCGAGCACGTGCGAAGGGGCCCCGGGAGTACAGACTCCCTGGGCCCCTTCGGTGTGTACGGACTAGCCGAGCGGGGACCCCAAGGGCAGCTGCTCGGTGGGCAGACCGCCGCCGACGGGGAGGTCGCCTCCGCCGGGCAGGCCGCTGCCGACGGGGAGACCGCCGAGCGACTGCGTCGCGGTGCCGGCGGTGCCGCCCACGACCTCGCCGGCGCTGCCCGCGGTGTCACCGGCCATCTCCTGGGCGGTGCCGGGCGCCGACTTGCCGGCCGTTCCGACGGTCTTGCCGGCCTTGTCGACGGCCTTGCCCGCGGTCGGAACGGCCTTCTTGACCGCGTTGCCGCCGGTCTTGCCCGCCAGGTCGGTGGCCTTGTGCGACGCACCGTCGACCGTGTCGCCGAGTTCGTCCGTGTCGAGCGCGGTCAGGCCGCCCACCGGAGCCTGCGGAAGTTCCACGGCGCCTGCGGAGCCGGCCGCACCGACCACGGGGGCTGCTCCCGCCGCGACGATCAGCGCGGCACGGGCGATCCGACGGGTCAGGGGGAGGGACATGATGCTCCTAGAGACGAGAAGGACTGTGGTTCGGACGCAGTGACAACCGCCGGAAGGGCGGGAGAAGTTGCGGTGCCCCGAGGTAAAGAGTTTGCAATGCGTCGCATTATCGGCTTCGGATAAAGACGGGCAAACATTCCATTGCGCAACCGCCTGCCGAACCGTCACTTCCCGTTCCTTGCAAGGGAATTGGAGGATCGGTCGCTCCTGGGCCGAACAGCCGCGAGTGCTTCTCGTCCCGAGATGAGTGGAGTGCCTCGTTCGGGGGAGTGCCCGGATCAGCGTGCGAGGCGAATTCGTACGTCGGTGGCACCGGAATCCGCCGTGGACCCCTCCGACGGCGCGTTCTTGCCGGCGGAATGCCAGCCCTTGTCGGAATTCCGCGCGCTCCACACCCGGCCCCGGTACGAGACCTCCGCGATGCGCAGCCCGTCCGCCCGCGCCACCGCCCAGTGCGCCAGCTCCCAGCCCCGCTGGGTGGCCCCGCCGCCGTACGTCCCGGCCGTCGACGGCACCGGTACGGACACCTCGCGCGGGCCGGGCGCTCCCGTCCGGCCGGAGGCCCGTGCCTTCGGCAGCACCTCGGGACCGAACGCCCGCACCAGCTCGGCCCGGACCTTCCCCGGGTCGCCCGCCGTGTCGCCCGCCGTGTGGTCCTGGCGCGACTCGCAGGTCAGAGCCCCGCCCGCGCGACCGGTCAGGGCCGCGGCCAGCAGCGTCGCATCGGGCTCGTGCTTCGCGTACGCCTGTGGGAAACCACTGCGCTGGACGCGCTGTGCGGCGACCGTCAGCGGGAGCCGCGAATAGCCGGGGACCTCGGCGAGATGCTCGTAGAACTTCCCGGCGGAGTAGACGGGGTCGAGGATCTGGGCGGCCGTGCCCCACCCCTTCGACGGGCGCTGCTGGAAGAGGCCGAGCGAGTCCCGGTCGCCGTGCCCGAGGTTGCGCAGCCCCGACTCCTGGAGAGCCGTCGCGAGCGCGATGGTGACCGCACGCTCCGGCATGCCGCGGGTGGTGCCGACCGCGGAGATCGTCGCGGCGTTCGCGGCCTGCTCGGCGCTGAGTTCGTACCTGGGGCCGCCGTCCTCGCCGTGGGTCCGGACCGTGCAGCGCGCAGCGCCCCCGCCGGTGACGTACTGCACGACGACGTAACCGATCAGTGCCAGCAGCACGGCGAACGCGGCCGCGATACGCAGGAGGCGGCCGCGCCGGACTGGGGAGGCGGTCTCGGACACGGTGCCCACCGTACTGGAGCCCGCGTTAAGGTCGGAGCCATGCCCGACACCGTGCTTGACCTCACTCTTGATGCCCCGGCGCTCACCGCCGCCCTCGTCGACTTCCCGTCGGTCAGCGGCACCGAGAAGCCCCTGGCCGACGCCATCGAAGAGGCATTGCGCGACCTGCCGCACCTCACCGTCGACCGGCACGGGAACAACGTCGTCGCCCGCACCTACCTCGGGCACAGCGAGCGGGTCATCCTCGCCGGGCACATCGACACCGTCCCGATCGCGGACAACGTGCCCTCCCGGCTGGACGAGAACGGCGTGCTCTGGGGCTGCGGCACGAGCGACATGAAGTCGGGCGTCGCGCTCCAGCTGCGCATCGCCGCGACCGTCCCCGAGCCCAACCGCGATCTCACCTTCGTCTTCTACGACAACGAAGAGGTCGCCGCACACCTCAACGGTCTGGGTCATGTGGCCGAAGCCCACCCCGACTGGCTGGAGGGTGACTTCGCGGTCCTCCTGGAGCCCTCCGACGCCCAGGTCGAGGGCGGCTGCCAGGGCACGCTGCGGGTCTTTCTCCGTACGACGGGGGAGCGGGCACACTCCGCGCGCAGCTGGATGGGGTCCAATGCCATTCACGCCGCGGCCCCGATCCTGGCCCGCCTCGCCGCGTACAAGCCGAGGCGGCCGGTGATCGACGGCCTCGAGTACCGGGAGGGGCTCAACGCCGTAGGGATCGAGGGCGGCGTCGCCAGCAACGTCATCCCCGACCAGTGCACCGTCGTCGTCAACTACCGCTACGCACCCGACCTCACCGAGGAACAGGCCCTGGCGCATGTCCACGAGGTCTTCGCGGACTGCGGCGTCGAGGAGTTCGTGGTGGATGACCACTCGGGCGGAGCGCTGCCGGGGCTCTCGCACCCGGCCGCGGCCGCGTTCATGGAGGCCGTCGGCGGCAGCGCGCAGCCCAAGTTCGGCTGGACGGACGTCTCACGCTTCAGCGGGCTGGGGGTGCCCGCGGTCAACTACGGACCGGGCGACGCGCTCTTCGCCCACAAGCGGGACGAGCACGTCGCCGTGGAGAAGATCACGCACTGCGAGACCCGGCTCCGCGACTGGCTCACTGCCCGACAGCCCTGATTTCACATGTCGTAACGTTCGCCGACCTACCCTGGGCCGAAGCATTGATGTTCGGCGGAGGGAGCAGGTCATGGGCAACCCCGAGGGACCCGAGGGTTTGCGGGCGCTGGCGGAACAGCGACTGGGACCGGTGCTGCGCCGCAGGCAGCAGGTCCAGCCCGGCACCACCGATCAGCGGCTGCTGGACACCGAGGGCGACTCCGAGTGGGTGCACACCGACCCCTGGCGGGTCATGCGCATCCAGTCGGAGTTCGTTGAGGGCTTCGGCGCGCTCGCCGAACTGCCCAGCGCGATCAGCGTCTTCGGCTCGGCCCGCACGGCGCCGGGAACCCCCGAGTACGAGACGGGTGTCCGCATCGGCAAGGCCCTCGTCGACGCCGGCTTCGCGGTGATCACGGGCGGCGGCCCGGGCGCGATGGAGGCGGCGAACAAGGGCGCGCGGGAGGCGGAGGGCATCTCGGTAGGCCTGGGCATCGAGCTCCCCTTCGAGCAGGGGCTCAACCAGCACGTCGACATCGGCGTGAACTTCCGCTACTTCTTCGTCCGCAAGACGATGTTCGTGAAGTACGCGCAGGGCTTCGTGGTCCTGCCGGGCGGCCTCGGCACGCTGGACGAACTGTTCGAGGCGCTCACCCTGGTCCAGACGCGGAAGGTCACGCGCTTCCCGATCGTGCTGTTCGGTACGGAGTACTGGAGCGGCCTGGTGGACTGGCTGCGGAACACGGTGGTGGCGCAGGGGAAGGCGTCGGAGCACGATCTGCTGCTGTTCCATGTGACGGACGACGTGGAGGAGGCGGTCTCGATGGTGACGAAGGAGACGGGCCGGTAGGCGGGGGCGCTGCCCCCGGACCCCCGCGCCTCAATCGCCGGCGGAAATTCAGCCCGTCCGGCGTTTGAGGACATGCGGCCGAAGGTCGCATACGGGGGTCTGGGGGCTTGCCCCCGGTTCGGGAAGGGGCGGGGTGGGGAACAGGCCCGCCGCAGGCGCCCCGCACCCGCACCACCGCACCCGGTACCGCACCCGCATCGCCCCCCTTACGCCAGCCCCCGCCTCGCCACCGCCGGCCCCCTGCGCCCCGCGATCGTCGACACCATGTCCAGCACCTGCCGCGTCTCCGCCACCTCGTGCACCCGGTAGACCTGCGCCCCCAGCCACGCCGACACCGCCGTCGTCGCCAGCGTCCCGATCACGCGCTCCTTCACCGGCTTGTCGAGCGTCTCGCCGACGAAGTCCTTGTTCGAGAGCGAGACCAGCACCGGCCATCCCGTTTCGACGAGCTCCCCGAGCCGCCGTGTCGCCTCCAGCGAATGGCGTGTGTTCTTCCCGAAGTCGTGCCCCGGATCGATCATGATCCCGTCCCGGCGTACCCCCAGCCCTACCGCCCGCTCGGCCAGCGACAGCGTCACCCGCAGAATGTCCGCGACCACGTCGTCGTACGCGATCCGGTGCGGCCGCGTCCGCGGTTCCGCGCCGCCCGCGTGGGTGCACACCAGGCCGACGCCATACCGCGCGGCCACCTCCGCCAGCTTCGGGTCGACGCCGCCCCACGCGTCGTTGAGCAGATCCGCGCCGGCCTCGCAGACCGCCTCGCCCACTTCGTGCCGCCAGGTGTCGACGCTGATCACGACGTCCGGGTGCCGCCTGCGGACCTCGGCCACGAAGCCGACCGTCCGCCGGGCTTCCTCCTCGGCGGTGACCTCCTCGCCGGGGCCGGCCTTCACGCCACCGATGTCGATGATGGCGGCGCCCTCTGCCACGGCCTGCTCGACGCGGGCGAGCGCGGGCTCGTCGCGGAACGTCGCGCCCTGGTCGTAGAAGGAGTCAGGCGTACGGTTCACGATCGCCATGATCACCGGCTCGTGCGCGTCGAATTCGCGCCGTCCCAGCCGCAGCATCAGCGGTTTCCTCCTCAGGTCGTCCGCCTGCGACCCTAACTGTCAGAGGGTCGTGGCACGATCAGCACCGGACAGTTTCCGCTCCGGGGAGAGGGTCGCTCGTGTTCTTGTTCTTGCTGATCGCGATGGTCGTGGTCGTCGCCGCGGTCACACTCGCCGTGGTCGGCGGCGGCGACAGTGCGGCTCTGCCGGAGGTGGCGCCCGAGCAGCTCGTGGATCCGCTGCCGGTCTCCCGCCCCGTCGGCCGGGCCGACGTCGACGCGCTGCGGCTGCCGGTCGCCCCCCGTGGCTACCGGATGGCCGATGTGGACGATGTGCTGGGCCGCCTCGGCGCGGAGCTCGCCGAGCGGGACGCGCGCATCGCCGAATTGGAGTCCGCGCTGGCCGGTGCGCAGGCCACCGCGGGGGGCAGGCGCGACCTGTTCACCAAGCCCGGCGAGGAGCCCGAGCAGTGACGGGCGGCGCCGTCCCCGGGCCCGACGGGAAGCTGCGCTGCCCCTGGGGCCTGTCCGCCGACGAGTACGTCACGTACCACGACGAGGAGTGGGGCCGCCCGGTCCACGGCGACGACGCGCTGTTCGAACGGCTCTGCCTGGAGGCGTTCCAGTCGGGCCTGTCCTGGATCACCATTCTGCGCCGCCGGGACAGCTTCCGTACCGCCTTCGACGACTTCAAGATCGCATCCGTGGCGGCGTTCACCGACGCCGACAAGGAGCGACTGCTCGCCGACCCCGGGATCATCCGCAACCGCGCCAAGGTCGAGGCGACCCTCGCCAACGCGCGTGTGCTCGCCGACTGGCCGGCCGACGAGCTGGACACGCTGATCTGGTCGTACGCCCCGGATGCGGCGAAGCGGCCGGCTCCGCGCACGATCGCCGACGTGCCCGCGGTCACCGACGAGTCCACGGCGCTGGCGAAGGCCCTGAAGAAACGCGGTCTGCGCTTCATCGGGCCGACCACAGCGTATGCCCTGATGCAGGCGTGCGGCCTCGTCGACGACCATCTGAGCGACTGCGTCGCCCGTGGAGCCGCCTCCCCGGCGTCCTAGGCTCCTGGCCTGCTAACGGCCGAGGTACTTCGGCTTCTCCTTGCCGATGAACGCCTGGACCGCGATCGCGTGGTCCTCCGAGGCGCCCGCCCGCGTCTGGAGCTCGTCCTCCTTCTCCAGGGTCTCGCCGAGCGTGTGACCCGCGCCGTAGGCCAGGGACTCCTTGAGCGCCGCGTACGCCACGGTCGGCCCCTCGGCGAGGGCACGGGCCACGGCGGCAGCCTCCGCGGCCAGGTCGTCGGCGGGGACCAGCTTGTTCGCGATGCCCCACTCGTACGCCTCGCGCGCGGAGAACGACCGCGGGAAGAGCAGCAGGTCGGCGGCGCGGCTCTGGCCGATCAGCCGGGGCAGCGTCCAGGACACCCCGGAGTCCGCGGTCAGTGCGACACCCGCGAAGGATGTCGTGAATTTGGCGGTGTCGGCGACGACCCGGTAGTCCGCGGCGAGTGCGAAACCGAGACCCGCGCCCGCGGCGACGCCGTTGACCCCGGCCACGACCGGCTTCGGCATCTCGGTCAGGGCCCGCACGATGGGGTTGTAGTGCTCGCGCACGGTGGTCATGACCTCGCCGCTGCCCGCTTCGCGGGCGGCGGCGAGGGTCCCGATGTGCTCCTTGAGGTCCTGGCCCACACAGAAGGCGCGCCCGGCCGCGGTGAGCAGTACCGCCCGTACGGCGGGGTCCGCGGCGGCTTCCTGGGCCGCGTCCCGGAGGGCGACTTTGGCCTCGGTGTTCATCGCGTTCATGGCCTCGGGCCGGTTGATCGTGATCGTCGCGAGTCCGTCGCTCACCTCGTACAGCACGGAGTCGGCCATGGCAGGGTCCCCTTTGCGGCTCAAACGGCGTTGTTCAGGCATCTTCGGTGAGTGTTCAGGCCCAGCATGGCGGAGATCGCCGGGACCGAACATGTGACCTGCGTCAAACAATCTTCGGGCCCGGTCCGGTGCGCGGCGGCGAAGTATCGCAGGCGGATCGCCGAATTGAGTGGTTTTGAGAGAGCGCGTTGCGCAAGCGATGCCGACCGATGTTGGTCATCGGGTCCCGCCATGCGGGATAATGACCTGGAAGCAATGTGTTCGATGCCGGTGACACCTGGGTTGTCGGCTGCGATGAGCTGGTTTCAGGAAGGGGAACGAGCATGGCGGCCATGAAGCCGCGGACGGGCGACGGCCCGCTCGAGGTGACCAAGGAGGGGCGGGGCATCGTCATGCGCGTTCCGCTCGAAGGCGGCGGTCGGCTTGTTGTCGAGCTGACTCCGGACGAAGCCGATGCCCTCGGCGACGCCCTGAAGAAGGTCGTCGGCTGACGCGGAAGCGCCCACACTTTTCATTGCCCCGGCACTGACGTGCCGGGGCAATGCTGTTTTCCGGGACCATGCGGTTTTCGGGGGCGCAGCTCCGGCGGGGCGCCCCGGCGGGGCGTCAGCCGCGCCGGACCGCGCAGAGGAGACCGTCGCCCACCGGGAGCAGGGACGACAGCAGCTCCTGGCTCTCGCGGACCGCCCGCAGCAGTTCCCGTACGCGCAGCACCTCCGCCGGCTGGGCCGCGGAGTCGACCGTGCGGCCCTCCGAGAAGACGCCCTCGAAGCAGACCAGACCGCCAGGTCGCAGCAGGCGCAACGATTCAGCGAGATAGTCCAGCGACTCCATCCGGTCGCCGTCGCAGAACACGAGGTCGTACCCGCCGTCGGCCAGGCGCGGAAGGACGTCCAGCGCCCGGCCCGGGATGAACCGGGCCCGGTTCCCCGCGAAGCCCGCCGCGCGGAACGCCTGCTTGGCGAACTGCTGACGGTCCGGCTCGGGGTCCACCGTGGTCAGCACGCCGTCGGGCCGCATGCCCTGCAGCAGATAGATCCCGGAGACACCCGTCCCCGTACCGATTTCGGCCACCGCTTTCGCGTCAGCCGTGGCAGTCAGCAGTCGCAGCGCGGCACCCGTGCCTGGTGACACCGAGGGGAGCCCTGACTCCCGGGACCGGTCACGGGCCCAGCGCAGCGCGTCGTCCTCGGCGACAAAGGCGTCGGCGAACGCCCAGCTCGTCTGCCGGTTTGCGGTAATGACCCTCTCCTGTCCCCGTAGTTGGCGCGACGCTGACTGTATCCGCTGCGCCCGGGAACCCGCAGATGGGACCAGGCGTTATGAAGGACGGGGGTAAGCGCATGGATCAAGACCGGAAGCAGCACCCAAATTCGCGTAAAGATTCTTATCCGGAGCTAACGGGCGAGGTGGCTATGGTAGGGGCTCCGCTGGACACCACCAGAGCCGACAGGGGAGGTGCGGCTGCACCTGCGGATCGGAGAGGAGTGCTGAGGCGCTTTCTCAGGTCGTCGGGTGAGCCGAGATCCGTGACCGACATTGCTGACCAGTCCCGCACCCACGACTCCGCACCAACCGCGACGTTCGCATCGGATGCGGAATCGCAGGCGTGGACCCCTCCCTCCTGGGAGGAGATCGTCAGCACGCACAGCGGCCGGGTCTACCGCCTCGCTTACCGACTGACGGGCAACCAGCACGACGCCGAGGACCTCACTCAGGAAGTCTTCGTCCGCGTCTTCCGCTCCTTGTCGACGTACACCCCCGGCACCTTCGAGGGCTGGCTGCACCGGATCACCACGAACCTGTTCCTGGACATGGTCCGCCGCAAGCAGCGCATCCGCTTCGACGCGCTCGGCGACGACGCGGCCGAGCGGCTGCCCAGCCGTGAGCCGTCCCCGCAGCAGGTCTTCAACGACACCCACTTCGACGCCGATGTGCAGCAGGCGCTGGACACCCTCGCCCCGGAATTCCGCGCCGCCGTGGTCCTTTGTGACATCGAGGGGCTGAGCTACGAGGAGATCGCGGCGACCCTCGGCGTCAAGCTCGGTACCGTCCGCAGCCGCATCCACCGCGGCCGGTCACATCTACGCAAGGCCCTGCAGCACCGTTCCCCGGAGGCCCGTGCGGAGCAGCAGCGCACGCTGACGGCCGCGGTGAGCCTGGCAGGGGAGGGCGGACCGGCGTGACTGGCTCAAGTCCCACCCCCGCGGAGCAGCACCTGGGGGACCGGCTTGCCGCGCTTGTCGACGGTGAGCTGAAACATGACGTACGGGACCGGGTGCTGGCCCATCTCGCGACCTGTCCCAAGTGCAAGGCCGAGGCCGATGCCCAGCGCCGACTGAAGAACGTCTTCGCGCACACCGCGCCGCCGCCGCCCTCCGAGGGGCTGCTCGCGCGGCTCCAAGGGCTGCCCGCCGGCCCCGGAGGTGACGACGACCGGGGGGGTCCTTTCGACGGGGGGCGGATCGCCGACTCCGTTTTCGGAGCGCTGAACCCCTCGTCGGGACAAGCCCGCGACCCCCGCACCCAGACCTTCGGGTACGTCCCCGAGGGCCCGCACGCCTCCGTGCTTCCCGGCAGGTCCGGCGGCTTCCGGATCCATGACGTGGGGCGTTCGGAAGCGGAGCGCTCGCCCTGGCGCGGACGCAGGTTCGCTTTCGCGGCCGCGAGCGCCGTCTCGTTCGCGGCGATCGCCCTCGGCGGGGCCGTGCCGCTGGACGCTCCACTCCAGGCAGGCCCCCGAGGCGAGGGCTCGGGGAACAACGTCACGCCACTGCGTACGTCCACCGGTTCGGGTTCCGGGGTGACCGGTATCAGGACCACGGAGGCCGAGCGCCGCCGCAGCGGCGGCGGCAACGGCCTTGGCAGACCCGACAGTCGGCCGGCCGTCGCCGCGCAGCCCAGCCTGCCGGCCCCGGCCGCGCCGCCGAACCACCCCTTCTCCGCACCGATGCTGACGGACACCTCGTTCTCCGGGCCCCCGCTGATACGTCCCACGGGCTCGGCGATCCAGCTCGCCACCGCGCCCGGGCTCACCCCCTCGGCCACACCCGTTCCCTCACATATCGCTGCTCCGGCACATCCTGCTGAGCCCCGCTCACCCCGCCAGTGACGGCGACCTGCGCGGAGATTCGCAAACCTGGTTGAATCCTCTGAGGGGTGCCCCACAGGGGTGCGCAGTGGCCGGCAGTTTGCGGGGAGAGCATGGACGACGGGAAGCCCACCGGACCCAAGGCGAAGTGGTGGAGCCGGCCCAGCGCGGGACGTGCGAACCACCCCGAGGCGCAGGTTCAGGAGCCGGTGACGATTCCCGAACCTGCTCTGGTGACCGCGCCCGAGGAGGTACCGGACACCGAGGTCACAGCGGAGCTTCCGCCCACTTCTCCGTCGCCGACTTCTGCGTCGGACACTTCTGCGTCGGCCACTGCCCCGCCGTCCAGGCCCAAACCGCTGCACGAGCCCGACGAGTACAGCACCCCGCCGTACGGCGGTCCGGGCCCGTGGGCGCCGGCACCGCCCGTACAGCGGCCGGTGCCGACCCCGGCACACGGCACGCCCATTCCGCCGCAGTACGGCGCACCGAACGCCCCGGCACCGGCGTCGGGCGGCGGATACGCCCCCCAGCCCCAGCCGCATGCGCACCACCAGCCCCTGGTCCCCGCTCAGCCGGGGCCCTCGCTGTGGCTGCAGTACGACCCGTGGAGCACCCCCGGCGGGCCGCTGACCCACGTCGGCGAGCCCGCCAAGAAGAAGCGCCGTGGATCGCTGCTCGTCGGAGCCGTCCTGCTGGCGCTGGTCGCCGGCGGTATCGGCGGCGGCATCGGCGCGTACATCGAACGCAACGGCGGCATCACCGACATCGAACTCCCGCAGGCGTCCAAGGACAACGGCCATCGCGCACCCGACAGCATCGCGAGCATCGCCGCCAGTGCGCTGCCGAGCGTCGTCACCCTCCATGTCAGCGGCAGCGGCGAACAGGGCACCGGCACCGGCTTCGTACTCGACCAGCAGGGCCACATCCTGACCAACAACCATGTCGTGGACCCGGCAGGCTCCGCCGGGGAGATCTCCGTCACGTTCAGCGGCGGCGAGACCGCCAAGGCGACCCTCGTCGGCAAGGACAGCGGCTACGACCTCGCAGTCGTCAAGGTCACCGGTGTCTCCCACCTCAAGCCGCTGCCCCTCGGCAACTCCGACAGCGTCCAGGTCGGCGACCCGGTCGTGGCCATCGGCGCCCCCTTCGACCTCCAGAACACCGTGACCTCGGGGATCATCAGCGCCAAGGAGCGCCCCATCACGGCGGGCGGCGAGAAGGGCGACGGCAGCGATGTCAGCTATGTCGACGCGCTCCAGACCGACGCCCCGATAAACCCCGGCAATTCGGGCGGACCGCTGGTGGACACCAAAGCCCGTGTCATCGGTATCAACAGCGCCATCCGCGCCGCCGACACCGGCTCGGGCCCCGAGGGCGGCCAGGCGGGCTCCATCGGACTCGGCTTCGCCATCCCCATCAACCAGGGCAAGCGCGTCGCCGAAGAACTGATCAACACCGGCAAGGCAACCCATCCGGTGATCGGCGTCAGCCTGGACATGAAGTACACCGGCGACGGCGCGCGGGTCGGCGAGAAGGGCAAGGACGGCACCCCGTCCGTCACCCCCAAGGGTCCCAGCGCCAAGGCCGGTATCAAGCCCGGCGACGTCATCACCAAGGTCGACGGCCAGCGCGTCCACAGCGGCGAGGAACTGATAGTCAAGATCCGCTCCCACCGCCCCGGCGACCGGCTCGAACTGACCCTGGTCCGGGGCGGGCGTGAACGGACGCTGACGCTCACACTCGGCTCCGCGTCCGGCACATGACGTACAGCGAAACGCCCGGGGCACAGGCCCTGGCGCGGGCCGCGGGAAGGTACCGCGCGGACAGTTCGGGCGGGTACCGTGGATCGGGCCCGGACCCCATCCGACCTGCGGGCCGCACAGAACACGAGGAGCAGCAGGGTGTTCAATGACATAGGCGCACTGGAGCTGGTGGCGCTCGTGGTGCTCGCCGTGCTCATCTTCGGCCCGGACAAGCTGCCGAAAGTCATCCAGGACGTCACCCGCTTCATCCGGAAGATCCGCGAGTTCTCCGAGAGTGCGAAGCAGGACATCCGCAGCGAACTGGGGCCGGAGTTCAAGGACTTCGAGTTCGAGGACCTCAACCCGAAGGCGTTCATCCGCAAGCAGCTGAACGAGAACGAGGACCTGAAGGAACTGAAGGACCTCCGCAGCAGCTTCGACCTCAAGAAGGAGATGAACGAGGTCGCGGACGCGGTGAACAGCAACGAATCCAGCACCTCGGTCCCTGCCGCCGTCAACGGCTCGCCCGGCACTCCCGACCTGCTCAAGAAGCGCGAAAAGCTCGATCAGGACGAGCGCCCGCCCTTCGACGCAGACGCCACCTGAGTACCGTCAATCCCTGCGAGCCGGGACAGGGTGGCTATTCTCCATCTGTCCGGCAGTGAGGACGCCCGAGGGGGGCGGGTCCGCTCCGGGCCTCGGACACAGAGGAGGCGGCCGGGTAGATGGAGACGACAAGTCGGCTGGCGGCGCAAGGCACGGTCAGCGATTCCCCTGCCCCCGGCGGGCAGCGCCCGCTCGCGGCGGCACCCGCGGGGACGCCGGCCCGGCGCGCGGTCGACGGATACCTGCGGGCGTCCTTCCCCTGGTACGGCCTCGACGAGGCCTTCACCGGTCCGCGCTGGCTGATGCAGGTCGGCGCCGCGGCGGACGGTACGGTCCAGCACGGCGCGATCGGCCATGGCACCGAGCCGTCGATACGGTCGGAGGCCGGCGGCGCGGAGAGGGAGCGGTTCGCGGCGGTCATCACCGTCGTGGCGAGCCCGGTGCGCGGCAGCGGTGACGGCACGGGTGTCCTGGACGCCACCTCGGTCTCCTCGGCGGCCTGGCTGGCCGGCTCAGGACTGCTGGCCTACACCTGGCCCGCCCAGATGGACCACTCGTTGCGCGACGACTGGCTGGACCAGCAGACGGAGACCGCGTTCGAGCTGGCCGACGATCTGCACGGACCGGCCTGGTCGGTGCTCTCGCTGCCGGTGGACGGTGTGCCGACGTCCTTCCACTACCGCGAGTCGGAGTTCGGCTGGGTGCTGGCGGGATCGACGCGGGCGGGCGTCCACATCGGCGCGTACGGGCGGGGGATGAGCGCGTACGGGCTGGCCTTTTCCGTGGTCAAGGACCTGGGCGCGTACGCCTGACCGGAGCCGGGGGTCGGGGGACACTGTCCCCGGACCCCCGGACCCCCGGAACCGCCTCAGAACTTGTTGCGCGGTGTGATACCCAGCGACATGCCCGACAGCCCGCGCGCCCGGCCGCCCAGCTTGTCCGCGATCGCCCGCAGCGCCGCGCCCGCCGGGGAGTCCGGGTCGGTCAGGACGACCGGCTTGCCCTCGTCGCCGCCCTCGCGCAGCCGGACGTCGATCGGGATCGAGCCCAGCACCGGCACATTCGCGCCGGTCGTCTTCGTGAGCCCCTCGGCGACCCGACTGCCGCCGCCCGAGCCGAAGACGTCGACGATCTCGTCGCAGTGCGGGCACGGCATGCCCGACATGTTCTCGACGACGCCGACGATCTTCTGGTGGGTCTGTACGGCGATCGAGCCGGCCCGCTCGGCCACCTCGGCCGCGGCCTGCTGCGGGGTCGTGACCACCAGGATCTCGGCGTTCGGCACCAGCTGCGCCACAGAGATCGCGATGTCTCCGGTGCCCGGCGGCAGGTCGAGCAGCAGCACGTCCAGGTCGCCCCAGTACACATCCGCGAGGAACTGCTGGAGCGCGCGGTGCAGCATCGGGCCGCGCCAGACCACCGGGGCGTTGCCAGGGGTGAACATCCCGATCGAGATGACCTTCACGCCGTTCGCGGACGGCGGCATGATCATGTTCTCGACCTGGGTGGGACGGCCGTCCACACCGAGCATGCGCGGCACGCTGTGGCCGTAGATGTCCGCGTCCACGACGCCGACCTTCAGCCCGTCGGCCGCCATGGCGGCCGCCAGGTTCACGGTCACGGAGGACTTGCCGACGCCGCCCTTGCCCGAGGCGACCGCGTACACCCTGGTCAGCGAGCCCGGCTTGGCGAACGGCACCTCACGCTCGGCGGTGCCGCCGCGCAGCGAGGCCGCCAGTTCGCGCCGCTGCTCGTCGCCCATCACATCCAGCGTGACGTCGACGCGCGTGACGCCCTCGACGCGCGCGACGGCGTCGGTCACATTCTGGGTGATCGTCTCGCGCATCGGGCAGCCGGAGACGGTGAGATACACCGTGACGGCGACCGCGCCGTCCGCCCCGATCTCGACGGATTTGACCATGCCGAGGTCGGTGATCGGGCGGTTGATCTCGGGGTCGTTCACCGTCGCCAGTGCCTCAAGCACCGCGTCTTGTGTAGCCATACGGACGATGGTACGGCGCGGGGTGCCACCCGCGGTAAGCCCTGTCAGCGGTCGCCTTCGTCACTCCGGTCCCGGCGCTCGTACGGGAATAGCCGCCGCTCGTCCATCTCCTTCATCAGATCCTGGAATTCGGAGCGGATCCAGTCCCGGGTCGCGACTTCGCCGAGGCCCATCCGGAGCGCGGCGATCTCCCGCGTCAGATACTCCGTGTCCGCGATGGAGCGCTCGCCCTGCTTGCGGTCCTGCTCGTAGGTGACCCGGTCCCGGTCGTCCTGCCGGTTCTGCGCCAGCAGGATCAACGGGGCCGCGTAGGACGCCTGAAGCGACAGCATCAGCGTCAGAAAGATGAACGGGAACTCGTCGAAGCGCAGACCCTTGGGCGCGAAGACGTTCCAGAGGAGCCACACGATGATGATCACCGTCATCCAGACGATGAACCGCCCCGTCCCGAGGAATCGGGCGAACCGCTCGGAGAACCTGCCGAAGGCCTCGGGGTCGTACTGCGGCAGCAGCCTGCGCCGCGGCGCGCGCGGCTGGTCGAGCCGTACGCGGTGACGCGGCAGGGCACTCGCCCCGGCGGGCGTCCGCTCCCTGTGCTCGCCGCGCTCGCCCGCTCCGTGCTCGCTGCCGCTACCCATGTGCGGACCCCTCGGGGGCGGACTCGGCGCGGGCGGTGTCCTCGTGGGCGGACTCCTCGAAGTCCGTCTCCCGCCAGTCCTCCGGCAGCAGGTGATCGAGTACGTCGTCGACGGTCACGGCCCCCAGCAGCGATCCCCCCTCGTCGACGACGGGCGCCGCCACCATGTTGTACGCCGCCAGATAGCTGGTCACCTCGGGCAGCGGGGTGTCCGGCGCGAGCGGTGGCAGATCGCTGTCCACGATCGAGCTGACCAGTGTGAACGGCGGGTCCCTGAGCAGCCGCTGGAAATGCACCGTGCCCAGGTACTTGCCGGTCGGCGTCTCGTCGGGCGGCCTGCACACGTACACCTGCGCGGCGAGCGCGGGGGAGAGGTCCTGCTGGCGTACGCGCGCCAGCGCGTCCGCGACCGTCGCGTCCGGCCGCAGCACGATCGGCTCGGTGGTCATCAGACCGCCCGCCGTCCGCTCCTCGTACGACAGCAGGCGCCGCACATCGGCGGCATCGTCCGGCCGCATCAGCGCAAGCAGCCGCTCCTTGTCCTCCTCGGGAAGCTCCGAGAGCAGGTCGGCCGCATCGTCGGGGTCCATCGCCTCCAGGACGTCCGCGGCCCGATCCTCCTTGAGCTTGCCGAGGATCTCCACCTGGTCGTCGTCGGGCAGTTCCTCCATGACGTCCGCGAGCCGGTCGTCGTCGAGCGCGGCCGCGACCTCGGCACGGCGCTTCGGGGACAGGTGGTGCAGCACGTTGGCGAGGTCGGCGGGGCGCAGTTGCTCGAAGGTCGCCAGCAGGCTCTCGGCGCCCTGTCCGTTCTCCTCCAGCGAGAAGCCGGTCACGGCCGACCACTCGACGGTCAGGGTCTCGCCCTTGCGGCGCAGCGCCCCGGGCTTTCCCTTGCGTACGAAGACCTTGTCGATCTCCCAGTCGCGGCGGGCGGGCAGCTGCTGGATCGAGACGTCGAGGACGGCCACCTCCTCGCCGGTTTCCACGATCCGTACGCGCCGGTCCAGCAGTTCGCCCAGCACCAGCCGCTCGGTGGGGCGCTGCTCGAAACGGCGCATGTTCAGTACGCCGGTGGTGATGACCTGGCCCGACTCCACGCCGGTGACCCGGGTCATGGGGAGGAAGATCCGGCGACGGCTGAGCACTTCGACGACCATGCCGAGCAGCCGTGGCGGGCGGCTGCCCACGCGCAGCATCGCGACCAGGTCGCGCACGCGTCCCACCTGGTCTCCGTGGGGGTCGAACACAGGCACACCGGCGAGGTGGGAGACAAAGATCCGAGGGGCGCCCGCTGCCATGCTCCGCACCTCCTTCTTTGCCCGTGAATACCGCTGTTTGAGGGCTTCAGGCTAGCCCGTACCGTTCCGCGCCGCCCTGGCTGGACGTCCGGACGGGACCCTTCCGATCGATGCCCTCGGCACGGGTACGCTGCGACCTGCCACCACGACAAGCAGATGAGAGGCAGTGCGCTTGTGACTCCCCTCCCTCCGGTTCTCCGGGCCCGCCGGGCCGCGCTCTCCGTGGCGCTCTGCGCCGTGCTGACCGCGGTACTCACGGCGTGCGGCGAGGACCCGGACGCGGGGACCAACGGCATCGCCAAGCTCTCCGCGGCCGAGATCGAGACGAAGGCGCGCGCGACGGCGGACGCGGCCACGTCGGTGCGGCTCTCCGGGACGCTGGTCAGCAAGGGCGGCACGTACAAGCTCAACATGCGCCTCAAGCACGACGGCGGCACCGGCTCGGTCACCTCGAAGGACAACACCTTCGAGCTGCTGCGGATCGGGGACGCGCTCTATCTCAAGGCCGACGCGGGCTTCTGGACCCACGTGGACGGCGAGAGCGACGAGAAGCCGGGCACCACGGACTCGGAGGCGGCGGGCAAGCTCAACGACAAGTACGTGAAGGTCCCGAAGGGGGACCCGGCGTACAAGCAGTTCCGTGGCTTCACGGACATGGATGTGCTGCTGGAGGGCCTGCTCGGGATGCAGGGCGACCTCAGCAAGGGCGACCGTACGCAGGTGGGCGGCGTGCGCACGATCAAGGTCCTGGCGGGCGAGGGCACGGGCGGCACGCTCGATGTCTCGCTGGAGGGCAAGCCGTATCCGCTGCAGTTCGCGCGGGCGGGCGGGGCGGGTGTGCTGACGCTGGGGGACTGGGACAAGGAGTTCGCGCTGGCGGCGCCGTCGAAGGACGAGACGGTCGACTACGGCCAGAAGCTCCCGAAGACGAGCGACTAGGCCGTGTTTTAGGACTAGCGCCGTCCGCCCGTAGGGCGGGGCTCGCGGCGTCTGGTGCGTGCAATCGCAAGGCGGAGGATCATCCTCGTACTGGACGTACTTGGATGACTCCGACAACGCAGCGAGTGTGCGTGCCAGGCGTCGCGGGCCGGGCGGGAGTTCTCAAACACGGCCTAGCCGCCCGCGCCTAGCCGCCCGCGCCTGGCCGGCTAGCCGCTCTTCCGCTTGCGCTTCAGGAGCAGCCGCGGCAGCCCCGCAGGCACCGGGAGGCGCGTCGTCGCCGTCGTCGGCAGCGGCGCCGCCGCTCCCGAGCCGGACGGGAAGTCGGTCTTCGCGTCCTGCGGCTCCAGGCGCAGCACCCGGCACTCACGTGCCCAGCGCTCCGTCATCTGCTCGGCGTCCGGCGCGTTCAGCCGCTTGCCCTTCAGTTCGGCGACGGCCGACTCCCAGGCCTCGGAGTGCGGCTCCAGCTCGCTCACCGTCGCCGTCCAGGCGATCAGGCGGCCGCCCTTGTCCTTGCTGCGGACCGTGACCTCGGCCGTCGCGCCGTTCGCCAGCTCAGGCAGGGGCTGCTCGCCCGGCCCGTCGCCCACGACATGCGCGGCGCCCTCGTGCCAGACGTGCCACAGGGCCCGCGCGGGACCCCCGCCGCGCACCCAGATGAGGCCGGACTTCTTCGTGGCCTCCTCGACGAGCGCCTGGCCGAGCAGCTGTTCTGTCATGCGGGCAGCCTATCTACAGCCAGCCGTTGCGCTTGAGTGTGCGGTGGATCGCAAGGCAGAGCCCGATGATGCCGGTGAGCACCATGGGATAGCCGTACTTCCAGTGCAGCTCCGGCATGTGGTCGAAGTTCATGCCGTACACGCCGCAGACCGCCGTCGGCACCGCGATGATCGCCGCCCAGGAGGTGATCTTGCGCATGTCCTCGTTCTGCGCGACCGTCGCCTGCGCCAGATTTGCCTGGAGGATGGAGTTGAGCAGCTCGTCGAAGCCGATGACCTCTTCCTGCACCCGGGCAAGGTGGTCGGCGACATCGCGGAAGTACTTCTGGATGTCCGGGTCGACCAGCCGCATCGGCCGCTCGCTCAGCAGCTGCATCGGCCGCAGCAGCGGAGACACGGCCCGCTTGAACTCCAGCACCTCACGCTTGAGCTGGTAGATCCGGCCGGCGTCGCTGCCCCGCGGGCTGCCTTTCGCGGGCGCGGAGAAGACATCGATCTCGACCTCGTCGATGTCGTCCTGCACCGCCGCGGCCACCGCGATGTAGCCGTCTACGACATGGTCCGCGATGGCGTGCAGCACCGCCGACGGCCCTTTGGCGAGCAGTTCGGTGTCCTTCTGCAGCCCGTGCCGCAGTGCCCGCAGCGAGCCCTTGCCGCCGTGCCGCACCGTGATGACGAAGTCCCGGCCGGTGAAGCACATCACCTCACCGGTCTCGACGACCTCGCTCGTCGCCGTGAGCTCGGCGTGCTCGACGTAGTGGATCGTCTTGAAGACGGTGAACAGCGTGTCGTCGTACCGCTCCAGCTTGGGCCGCTGATGGGCGTGGACCGCATCCTCGACGGCCAGCGGGTGCAGCCCGAACTCCGCCGCGATACCCGCGAATTCGGCTTCCGTCGGCTCGTGCAGCCCGATCCACGCGAAGCCGCCCGCCTCGCGCACCCGCAGCATCGCCTCGTGCGGCGTCTGGCAGACGCCGGTGTCCAGCCGCTTCCCGTCGCGGTAGACCGCGCAGTCGACGACGGCGCTGGAGGCGGAGGGGTCGCGGGTGGTGTCGTACGTGTTGTACGGGGTGCTGCTCTTGCGCAGGGCCGGGCGCACTGCTGCGCGCAGGTCACGGATCATCGACATGGCGGGCTCCTTCACGGAGAGGCCGTCGGCGAGTGGCGTGGCACAGCCCGGAATGGGGACGTGATGCATACGTCCGCAAAGCGGGCGGCACCGCGGGATTCGCGGTGACGGCGTTCGCTACAGACAGGCAAAAACGAAGTGCTCTTCCGTCGTGCGAAAAGCCGCGGGCCCCGTGCGGGAAGGCCTCAGATCACCAAGAGAGGTGTTGTGCGGAAGAGCGGTTGGTACTGCACGGTCGACTTCGATCCACCGCAGACCCCACCTCCTCCGGCCGGTCCCCCGTAGGGGATGACGTGTCGTCGGGACTTAAGAGCGACTCCCCCAGAGCTCCGCCTGGGGGTGTCCCCATCAGCGTGCCGTCCCGACCAGCGGCCAAGACTATCAGCCGACAGAGGGTCAATCCCTTGTTTTGCCCGTTCCATACGCGCTTTATGCTCGCGACATGGAAGATGTTCTTGCTCTGGTCGAGGCCAGGCTGCGCACGGCACTTGGCGAACCGGACGCGCGCGCCGCGGTGACCTTCCTCGGTACGGACCGCATCGAGGTGCTGCGGTTCATGGACCGCGACGGCGACGGGGACATCGTTCGCTTCGCCACTCTTGGCATGTCCGCGCACCCGATGACGGACCCCACGTCAGCCCTCGCCGACCCGGTGAAGGGTCCGCGCGCGGAGCTGGTCCTCTCCGTACGGGGCGGGCTCGCCGACACCGACAAGGTGCTGCGTCCGCTCGCCGTGCTCGCCGCGTCACCACAGGTCGAGGGCGTGGTGGTGGCCCCCGGCGCCTCGCTGGACGTCGGAGATCCGCTGTGGCCGTCCGCGCCCTTCAGCTCGGTGCTCGTCGCGGAGCCGGGCGGCCTTGTCGAGGATCTGGAACTGGATGCCCCGATGGACCCGGTGCGCTTTCTGCCGCTGCTGCCGATGACGTCGAACGAGGCGGCCTGGAAGCGGGTGCACGGCGCGCAGGAGCTCCAGGAGCGCTGGCTGACGCACGGCATGGACCTGCGCGATCCGCTGCGCAGGTCCGTCACTCTGGACTGAACCTCCGACTGAACGCCGGACTGCCGAAAGCCGATGGGAGCACACGCCGGACGGGTGATCGTCCTTGACGCGACGACGGCC
This sequence comes from Streptomyces sp. NBC_00885, assembly GCF_045207475.1. Lineage (NCBI taxonomy): Bacteria > Bacillati > Actinomycetota > Actinomycetes > Kitasatosporales > Streptomycetaceae > Streptomyces > Streptomyces sp. NBC_00885. The sequence continues at coordinate 2,897,473 of NZ_CP108796.1, read as the reverse complement.
GGGGAGGACCGTGGGGCGCTATGAGGGGCGAACCCAGTTGCCCGAAGTGCGGTGGCCGGGTCAGGGCGCCCGGTCTCTTTGCCGACTCCTGGCAGTGCGACGTGCACGGTGCCGTGCACCCGCTGCAGCCGGTGATCCCGCCCAGCGTCGAGGCCCTCGGTGTCGTCGTGCACCGCGCGAAAGTCCCTGTCTGGATGCCCTGGCCGCTACCCGTCGGCTGGCTGTACACCGGTGTCGCCTACGCGGGCGACGACCGCAGCGGAGGCCGCGCGACCGCGGTGGCCTGCTCGGGCCCCGGCCCCCTCGGCGGCATAGGTGAACTCCTGCTGGTCGCCGAGGAACTGGGCGTCGGCCTCGGAGCGCGTTACGCGGGGATGGACGGCCCCGACCCCGGCCCGCACATCTGCGTCGACAAGCCGTCACAGGCCAAGGTCCTTGCCGCCGGCCGCCCCACCCCGCTGTGGCATGTCGCCGATGCGCCCGACGACCGCGCGGTGTTCGCCGGCGAGGCGCGCGGGCTGTGGCTTTGGGCGATCGTCTGGCCCGAGCAGTCCGGGCTGCTCATGTACGACGAGCTGGTGCTGACGGATCTGCGGGACGCGGGCGCAGAGGTGGAACTGCTGCCCTGTGGGGCGCTGTCGCCCCGCCTGCTGTCGTGAACCGGGGCTGACCGGGGGCGTTCGAAACCCCGATACACTTGACCGTCCCCTGTCCGTCTTCCGTCCCTGGAGTCACGCGTCGTGCGCATTGATCTGCACACCCACTCCACGGCATCGGACGGCACGGACACTCCGGCCGAGCTGGTACGCAATGCCGCAGCGGCCGGACTCGACGTCGTCGCGCTCACCGACCACGACACCACCCGCGGCCATGCCGAGGCGATCGCCGCGCTCCCCGAGGGCCTGACCCTGGTCACCGGCGCCGAACTCTCCTGCCGTATCGACGGGGTGAGCCTGCATCTGCTGGCCTATCTCTTCGACGCCGACGAGCCGGACCTGCTGCGCGAGCGTGAGCTCGTACGGGACGACCGGGTGCCGCGCGCCCGGGCGATGGTGGCCAAGCTCCAGGAGCTGGGTGTCCCCGTCGAGTGGTCGCAGGTCGCCCGTATCGCCGGAGAGGGTTCGGTCGGCCGCCCGCACATCGCGTCCGCGCTGGTCGAGCTCGGCGTCGTGCCCACCGTCTCCGACGCCTTCACCACGGAGTGGATCGCCGACGGCGGCCGTGCGCACATCACCAAGCACGAGCTGGACCCCTTCACGGCGATCCGGCTGGTCAAGGCCGCCGGCGGCGTCACGGTCTTCGCGCACCCGCTCGCCGTCAAGCGCGGCCGTACCGTGCCCGAGAGCGCCATGGCGGAACTGGCGGCGGCAGGTCTCGACGGCATCGAGATCGACCACATCGACCACGACGAGGCGGCGCGCGCCCGGCTGCGCTCACTGGCCGCCGACCTCGGCCTGCTGGGCACCGGATCCAGCGACTACCACGGCAGCCGCAAGACGTGCCGGCTCGGGGAGTTCACCACCGACCCGGAGATCTACGGCGAGATCACGCGCCGCGCGACGGGCGCCTTCCCGGTGCCGGGCACGGGCGGACGTTCCGCGTAGTCTCCTCGCCCTCCCTCTGTTCCTCTTCTCGCTAGGCCCTCACTGTGTTCGACGCTGCCATTTTCGGCTCTCTCTTCCTGACTCTTTTTGTCATCATGGATCCCCCCGGGATCACTCCGATCTTCCTCGCGCTGACCTCCGGCCGGCCCGCCAAGGTGCAGCGCCGCATGGCCTGGCAGGCCGTCGCCGTCGCCTTCGGCGTGATCACCGTCTTCGGCATCCTCGGCCAGCAGATCCTGGACTATCTGCATGTCTCCGTGCCCGCGCTGATGATCGCGGGAGGTCTGCTCCTGCTGCTCATCGCGCTCGACCTGCTGACCGGCAAGACGGACGAGCCCCAGCAGACGAAGGACGTCAATGTCGCGCTCGTACCGCTGGGCATGCCGCTGCTCGCCGGGCCCGGTGCGATCGTCTCGGTGATTCTGGCCGTGCAGCATGCCGACGGCGCCGCCCAGCAGGTGTCCGTGTGGGCGGCCATCGTCGCGATGCATGTGGTGCTCTGGCTGACCATGCGCTACTCGCTGCTGATCATCCGGCTGATCAAGGACGGCGGCGTGGTGCTGGTGACCCGGCTCGCGGGCATGATGCTGTCCGCGATCGCCGTGCAGCAGATCATCAACGGCATCACCCAGGTGATCCAGAGCTCCTGAGCCGCCGCCACAACACAGTGCGCCCCCGTACGGCGATCCGTACGGGGGCGCGGTGCGTCACATCACAACGTCATGAAGCGTTACGAGGCCGTGGTTTCGGCGGGTCGGATGTAGATGCGCTGGCCGATCGAAGCGGCCTGCTGCACGATCCGGTTGACGGAGGCGGCGTCAACGACGGTGCTGTCCACGGCGGTGCCGTCGACGTCGTTGAGGCGCATGATTTCGAAGCGCAAGGCTTCTCCCTTCGTCTGATCCTCCTGCTGGAGAACTGATGGCGACGGTTGCCCGTCGGCGTTCTGTAGTGGTTCAACGGTATGCACCCTGCAAACATTCCCTACGCTAAGGAAATTTTTTGGATGCCTAACTACTGGCAGGTAGAGGCGGGGCCACGGAGAATGAGCCTCGTATGAACGATGCAGAGATCACCGAGATCAGCGCCCGCCTGGAGCGCACCAACGAGCTGCTCCATCGCATGCTCGCCGAGGTCGCCAAGACCCCTTCGACACATGCCATCTTCGTGGACGCCGGTTACGTCTATGCTGCGGCCGGGTTGCTTGTGGCGGGAACCGAGGACCGGCGCTCCTTCGACCTGGACGCCGAGGGGCTGATCGAGGCCTTCATCGACAAGGCCCGCACGATCTTCGCGGACAGCAGACTGCTGCGGGTGTACTGGTACGACGGCGCCCGCCGCCGTATCCACACCCCCGAGCAGCAGTCCATCGCCGAGCTGCCGGACGTCAAGGTGCGCCTGGGCAATCTCAACGCGAACAACCAGCAGAAGGGCGTCGACTCACTCATCCGTACGGACCTGGAGTCACTCGCCCGGCACCGTGCGATCAGCGACGCGGCCCTCGTGGGCGGAGACGAGGACCTGGTCTCGGCGGTCGAGGCGGCGCAGGGGTACGGGGCGCGGGTCCATCTGTGGGGCATCGAGGCGGGGGAGGGACGCAATCAGGCCGAACCGCTGCTGTGGGAGGTCGACAGCCAGCGGACGTTCGACCTCGACTTCTGCCGTCCCTACATCACCCGCCGCCCGGTGACGACGTACGAGAACGAGGGCGCTCCGCCGCCGTCGCGCGACGAGGTGCGCTTCGTGGGGGCGCAGATCGCGGCGACATGGCTGGGGGAGCGGGGGCGGGAGCCGATGGCGGAGCTGCTGCCCGGCCATCCCTATCTGCCCGGTCCGGTGGACCAGGACCTGCTCATCGAGGCGGAGCGGGTCCTGCAGCGCTCGCTACGGGGGCATGCGGTGCTGAGGCGGGCACTGCGGGACGGGTTCTGGCAGCACCTGCAGGCTCAGTACTGATCCCAGAACGACACCAGGGCTGCCGCCGTCTCGGCGGGACGGCCGGTGTTCGGTGAGTGCTCGGCTCCGGCGATGACCGTCCGGCGGGCGTCCAGACGCCGTGCCATCTCGTCCAGCAGCGGCAGGGGCCAGGTGTCGTCGCGCTCGCCCGACACCACATGTTTCGGCATCTGTACGGCGGCGAGGGCGTCGATCCGGTCGGGCTCAACGGTCAGGGCGCGGCCGGTGGCGATCAACTGGGACGGGTTGTGCCGCAGCCAGCGGCGGCGCAGGTCCTCGCCGTTGGCGGGGTCCCTGTCCGCGTCCTCGGGCGGGTCGAGCGCCTTCATCGCCTGCCACACCTCGTCCATGCTCATCACCGACAGCGCGTCGCTGAGCATCTTCACCTTCTGCTGCTGGGCGGGCGAGATCTGTGCGGGCCCGGAGGACACGAGGGTCAGGGTGCGGAAGGGGGCGGGGGCGATCAGGACGGCGGCGCGGGCGATCTGTCCGCCGAGCGAGTGCCCCAGGAGATGGACCGGGCCGTCCTGGACCGCCTCGGCCTGGGCAAGCACGTCGCGAGCCAACTCGGCCTGGGCGTAAGCCTGTTGGTCCTCGGGGCCGTCGGTCTCGTACTGGCCGCGCCCGTCGACGGCGACTGCGCGGTAACCGGCCACGGTGAGAGGCTCGAGCAGCGCGATGAAGTCCTCCTTGCTCCCGGTGTACCCGGGCAGGAGGAGGGCGGTGCCCTTGTGGGCCTGACCGCTCGGCCGCGCGTCGAGCACGGCGAACGCGCCGCGCGCGGTGGAAAGATCGCGGGGGAGGGCGCAGGGGGGCGGGGTGAAGGTGGGCGGCCGGCTCATGCGACGAGGCTAACGGGGCCCCGCCCTCGACAGGTGCTCCGCCCCGGCCCCCGCGTCTCACACGCCGATGGCCCGGCCCCCGCAAGGGGACCGGGCCATCGGGTTGGTGCGTCAGCTCTCGGGCTGGGCTGCCTTCACCGTGCGCGTACGGCGGCGGGGCTTCGCGACGGCCTCGGGGGCGTCCGGAGCCACGGCCGTCACGACGGCTTCGACCGGCTTGGCGGCGCGGGTGCGGCGGCGGGGCTTGGTTTCCGCTTCCGGCTCGGTCGCGGGTGCGATCTGGAAGTCGACCTCGGCCTCGACCGGCTTGACGGCACGGGTGCGGCGGCGGGGCTTGGTCTCCACCTCGACCTCGGTTGCTACAGCCTCGACGGCTTCGACCGGCTTGGCGGCGCGGGTGCGGCGGCGGGGCTTGGTTTCCGCCTCCGGCTCGGTCGCGGGTGCGATCTGGAAGTCGACCTCGGCCTCGACCGGCTTCGCGGCACGCGACCGGCGACGGGGCTTGGTCTCCGCCACGACCTCGGGCTCGGCCTCGACCACCGTGTCGACCGACTCGACCGTGTCCACGGCCGTTGCCGCTCCCACCCGGGTGCGGCGGCGGCGCCGCGGAGTGCGGGGCTCCGCAGGGGCTTCCGCGGTCTCGGTCGTCGCTTCGGTCGTCGGCTCCACCGTCTCCGGCGTCGAGCCGCCGCGCGTACGGCGGCGCTGTCGCGGAGTGCGCGGCGCGCGCGGCCCACGCTCCTCGGTGGCCGGAGCGGACTTGCGGCCGCGGCCGCCCGTCTCGCCCAGGTCCTCGACCTCTTCCGCCGCAAGACCGGCGCGGGTGCGCTCGGCGCGCGGCAGGACGCCCTTCGTGCCCGCCGGGATGCTCAGCTCCTCGAACAGGTGCGGCGACGTCGAGTACGTCTCGACCGGGTCGCTGAAGCCGAGGTCCAGCGCCTTGTTGATCAGCTGCCAGCGCGGGATGTCGTCCCAGTCGACCAGCGTGATCGCGATGCCCTTGGCCCCCGCGCGGCCGGTGCGGCCGATGCGGTGGAGGTAGGTCTTCTCGTCCTCGGGCGACTGGTAGTTGATGACATGCGTCACACCCTCGACGTCGATGCCGCGCGCGGCGACATCGGTGCAGACGAGGACGTCCACCTTGCCGTTGCGGAAGGCACGGAGCGCCTGCTCGCGCGCGCCCTGGCCGAGGTCGCCGTGGACCGCGCCGGAGGCGAAGCCGCGGGTCTGCAGCTGCTCGGCGATGTCGGCCGCGGTGCGCTTGGTGCGGCAGAAGATCATCGCCAGCCCGCGGCCGTCGGCCTGCAGTATGCGGGAGACCATCTCCGGCTTGTCCATGGAGTGCGCGCGGTACACGTACTGCGCGGTGTTCGCGACGGTCGCGCCCTCGTCGTCCGGCGAGGTCGCGCGGATGTGTGTGGGCTGCGACATGTAGCGGCGGGCGAGGCCGATGACCGCACCCGGCATGGTCGCCGAGAACAGCATCGTCTGGCGCTTGGGCGGCAGCAGCTGGATGATCTTCTCGACGTCGGGCAGGAAGCCCAGGTCGAGCATCTCGTCGGCCTCGTCGAGGACGAGCGCGCGCACGTGCGAGAGGTCGAGCTTCTTCTGGCCGGCCAGGTCGAGCAGCCGGCCCGGGGTGCCGACGATCACGTCGACGCCCTTCCTGAGCGCCTCGACCTGGGGTTCGTACGCACGGCCGCCGTAGATGGCGAGCACGCGGACGTTACGCACCTTGCCGGCGGTCAGCAGGTCGTTGGTGACCTGTGTGCACAGCTCGCGGGTGGGGACGACCACCAGAGCCTGCGGGGCGTCGGTCAGCTGCTCGGGCTTCGCCCGGCCTGCCTCGACGTCCGCGGGGACGGTGACGCGCTCAAGCAGCGGCAGGCCGAAACCGAGGGTCTTGCCCGTGCCGGTCTTGGCCTGGCCGATGACATCAGTGCCGGTGAGGGCGACGGGGAGCGTCATCTCCTGGATGGGGAAGGGGGACATGATGCCGACGGCCTCAAGGGCCTCGGCGGTCTCGGGGAGGATCCCAAGATCCCGGAAAGTCGTAGTCAGGGTGCTGCCTCTTCTGTGAGACGCGGCACGAGGCGAACGATGGGGGTCGTACCGCACCTGGGTACTGGGCCGGCCGTGGGTTGGCCGGATGGCGCGGGACCACTGCCGTCGCTCGAGCGTCATGCCGCTGAGGGGGCCCCTCATCTGCGGTCGTACGCAACTGTGCGCACGGTCCGCGCGGAGGGCGGTCGGTTCGGAGCCGATCGTGCCACCGACCGGGCATCCTCAAGGGGACTCTGGGGAACAAGTTCCCCAGTCATACATGCGATCGCCCATCGAGTAGCTAGAACGCTCGACAGGCGCATTACCACTGTACCCCGGAATCGCGCATGTGTGTTGGGCGAATTCGTAGGAACCTCACTACGGGCAAGGCTGACCAGGCCCTTCCGCCCTGCGGTGAGCGGGCTATTGTGCGCTTCATGGAGACGCCTGACAACGCCACTGAACCCACCGGAATCGCCGCCCAGGACTGGGCAACGGCGTCCGCCGACCCCCAGTACCGCGCCGCCGTCGTGGATCTGCTGGGCGCGCTCGCGTACGGCGAGCTGGCGGCCTTCGAGCGGCTCGCCGAGGACGCCAAGCTCGCACCGACGCTCGGCGACAAGGCGGAGCTGGCGAAGATGGCCTCCGCGGAGTTCCACCACTTCGAGCAGCTGCGCGACCGGCTCACCGCCATCGACGCCGAGCCGACCGCCGCGATGGAGCCCTTCGCCCAGGCCCTGGACGACTTCCACCGCCAGACCGCGCCGTCCGACTGGCTCGAGGGCCTGGTCAAGGCGTACGTCGGCGACTCGATCGCCAGCGACTTCTACCGCGAGGTCGCGGCCCGCCTGGACACCGACACCCGCGGGCTGGTGCTCGCCGTGCTCGACGACACGGGCCACGGCAACTTCGCGGTCGAGAAGGTGCGCGCCGCGATCGAGGCCGAGCCGCGCGTCGGAGGGCGCCTCGCGCTGTGGGCACGCAGGCTGATGGGCGAGGCGCTCTCGCAGGCGCAGCGGGTGGTGGCTGACCGCGACGCGCTCTCCACGATGCTCGTGGGCGGTGTGGCGGGCGGCTTCGACCTCGCGGAGGTGGGCCGGATGTTCTCCCGGATCACCGAGGCGCACACCAAGCGCATGGCAGCGCTGGGGCTGGCGGCCTAACTGTCGGTCGACTCGGGCGGCTTGCGTGGCTCGCTCGACTCGGAGGACTCCGGCGACTCGGGTGACTCCGGAGCTTTCGGCGGCTTCCGCGGCTCCTCGGGCTTCGCGGAAGCCGCTTCGGGCGGCCTCAGAAAGGGAACGCCCGGCGCAGCCGGCCCGTCGACGGCCTGATCAGCAGTGAGAGCAGTACGGCTCCGACGGCCACCGCGCCCACCAGCACCGCCAGGGTGTGCCCCGGGCCGAGCGCCGCATGCGTGACGTACGCGCCGAACAGGGCTCCGAGCGGACCTGAGATGAGCACCACGCGGCGCGACGGGAGACGGTCCGGCAGCTGCCGGACAGCGGCCCAGGCGAGGGCGAGTCCGAGCAGGACTGAACCGAGCGCTTCCAGCAGCACTGCTGATCACCTCACGGATGCCGGTGCGGGCAAATCGGTCGTAGCCCGTACTACCCGGCCGTCGTGGAGTACAACCCTCTCTGAGCAGCGGAAGAGGGCCCGGCCGGGAATTCCCGCCGGGCCCTCTTCGTGCTGCTTCAGTAGTACTGCTTCAGTGACGTCCCGGCGCCCTACAGCGCGCCGAAGCCAACGCGCCGTACCGCCGGCTCGCCGATCTCGACGTACGCGATCCGGTCGGCCGGCACCAGGACCTTGCGGCCCTTGTCGTCCGAGAGGCTGAGCAGCTGCGCCTTGCCGGCCAGAGCGTCGCCCACCGCGCGCTCGACCTCCTCGGCGGACTGCCCGCTCTCCAGAACGATCTCCCGGGGCGCGTGCTGCACGCCGATCTTGACCTCCACGGCTATGTCCCTCCGAACGGTCAGTGCGTTGCGCGGTCAGCCGCGCCGTACGCAGCACACACTAGCCCGGCGAACGGACCCGGCAGGCGTCCGAGGTGAACGCCAGGAGCGAACACCGGCCGGTCAGTCTCCCTGCTGGTCCGTGCCCTGCCCTGCGTGCTGGTCGGTGCCGTGCAGCGGGAAGCCCGCGATGCCCCGCCACGCAAGCGAGGTCAGCAGCTGTACGGCCGTCTCGCGCGGAATGGCCGAAGCGCTGGAGAGCCAGTACCTGGCCACCACCTGCGAGACCCCGCCGAGGCCCACCGCCAGCAGCATGGACTCCTCCTTGGACAGCCCCGTGTCCTCGGCGATCACGTCCGAGATCGCCTCGGCGCACTGGAGCGAGACCCGGTCCACGCGCTCGCGGACAGCGGGCTCGTTGGTCAGGTCGGACTCGAAGACCAGCCGGAAGGCACCACCCTCGTCCTCGACGTACGCGAAATAGGCGTCCATGGTGGCGGCGACGCGCAGCTTGTTGTCGGTCGTCGACGCGAGCGCCGTACGGACCGCGAGCAGTAGCGACTCGCAGTGCTGGTCGAGCAGCGCGAGATAGAGCTCGAGCTTGCCCGGGAAGTGCTGGTAGAGCACCGGCTTGCTGACGCCTGCCCGTTCGGCGATGTCGTCCATGGCGGCCGAGTGGTAGCCCTGGGCCACGAAAACCTCCTGGGCAGCGCCCAGAAGCTGGTTCCTGCGGGCTCGGCGTGGCAGGCGTGTGCCCCGTGGGCGCGCTGCCTCTGTCTGCTCGATGGCTGTCACGCCGCCTCCCAAAAATCGTTCCGTGCGCGCTGTGCGCAGCGCCGCCATCGTACTTTTGGGTAACCCGGCTGTGCGTGCTGCGAGCGCAGAATTTCACGGACCGGACAGTCGCGGTAGCTCCCTACTCGGGGGCAATCAGGGGCAGGTCACCGGTAGTCGTCCTCGTCGAGAGCCACCACCCGGGCCTGTTCCACGGCGTCGGCCACGTTCGCCGAGTCCAGCCCATTGGGGCTGACCTGGTCGTCCTGCTCGGATTGCAGGTCCTTGAGCTGTTCCACCGCATCGGCCTCCGGGACCTCCTCGTCGAGTGCGGCGGCCTGGTCGTCTTCTTCGAAAGTTTCCGGGTCGGTGGGATCGACAGCCATGCGGCACCGCTTTCCATGGAGAGCGCCTTTCCTACGAGCGTAGGAGCTACTGAATCGCGGCGCTATGCGATGTGTGATGCCGAACACACGAACCACGGCGTGATCGTCTCGTAACATTGCCGCATGTCTTCGACCGAGCTGCCGGGAGTCCGCGCCGCGACCGCTGCCGTGGCCCCCAAGGTCGCGACCGTACGGGTCGCCGAGGGGGAGGAGCTTCGCTCCGTAACGCTGCCCGGTCTGACGCTCAACGTCAGATCCCGTCCCCCGGCACGTTCCGGGCTGCCGCACGCGCTGTACGTGCACGGCCTGGGCGGTTCCTCGCTCAACTGGTCCGCGCTGATGCCCCTGCTCGAGGACGTCGTGGACGGAGAGGCGCTGGATCTGCCCGGTTTCGGGGACTCCCCGCCGCCGGACGACGGCAACTACTCGCTCACGGGACACGCCCGGGCCGTGATCCGTTTTCTGGACGCCGCGGGGCACGGGCCCGTGCATCTGATCGGCAACTCGCTGGGCGGTGCGGTCTCCACCAGAGTCGCTGCCGTCAGACCCGATCTGGTGCGCACGCTCACCCTGATCTCGCCCGCTCTTCCCGAGCTGCGCGTCCAGCGCTCGGCCGTGCCCACCGCGCTGCTGGCGCTGCCCGGTGTGGTCTCGCTCTTCACCAGGCTCACCAAGGAGTGGTCGGCCGAGCAACGCACAAGAGGCGTGCTCGAACTGTGTTACGGCGACCCCACGCGGGTCACCGACGAGGCGCTGCGCAATGCTGTGGAAGAGATGGAGCGGCGCATACAGCTCCCGTACTTCTGGGACGCCATGGCCCGCTCTGCGCGCGGAATCGTCGACGCGTACACCCTGGGCGGTCAGCACGGACTGTGGCGGCAGGCGGAGCGGGTGCTCGCGCCGACGCTCCTGGTGTACGGAGGACGCGACCAGCTCGTCGCGTACCGTATGGCGCGCAAAGCGGCGGCGGCTTTCCGGGACTCCCGGCTGCTGACACTCCCGGACGCGGGGCACGTCGCCATGATGGAGTACCCGGAAACGGTCGCCCTGGCCATCCGGGAGCTGCTCGACGACTGCGGTGGGAGCTGATCCGGGGCGTGGGACGACATAGTCGCAAGGGCCCCGCACCCAAGGGCTCCGATTCGGACAGCACATCCGGCATAGGGACAGATCGGGCAGGTGGGCGGCGTGGCCGCCCCGCCGCGCCGGGTGCCGAGCAGCACACCCCTTCCGGCTACGGCATACCGCAGGCCAGGGGCGGACACCCCGAGCAGCGCGAGCCGGGCGGTGGCTGGGGCGTACTGCAGCAGTACCAGAACTGGCAGGGTGCCCCGGGCGGGCAGCGGGGGCAGACGCCGCAGCCGCCTCGTACGGTGGCCGGCGGGGCGCGAATACCGGGCCCGCGACGGGAGTTCGTCGAGGCCTTCGACCAGCCCCAGGTGGGCAGGCAGCAGGGCAGGAGGCCGCAGGGCGATCCGTACGCCGCGACCACGTCCTGGGACGTCGAGCCCGACCCGGCCTTCGACGCGTACATGGACGGCGCGGACGAGGACGGCGCGTCCGAGGAGCGGCCCGCCAAGGGCGGCAAGGGGCGCACGTTCACCGGGATCGCCGCCGCCGCGGTGACCACCGTGCTCGCGGTCGTCGTGGCCGGCCAGGTGGCGGCCGACAATCACGGCCACTCCAGCGCCCGGTCCGCGGACCAGGACCGCGGCGGCGCCGAGAGCCCGGCCTCCCGTTCCGAGAACCGGCAGGCCCCGCAGAAGGGCGGGGCCGCCGCTCCCGCGGCCCCGGTCTCGTACGGGCAACTGATGGCCACACGGTTCGCGATGGCCCCCAAGCTGAAGGCGAGCGGAAAGTTCGAGGCCGTCCCCGGCTTCGACGAGGCGCCCGGCAAGGGCCGCAAGATCCGCTACCGGGTTGATGTCGAACAAGGCCTCGGACTCGACGGAGCGCTCTTCGCCAAGGCGGTCCAGGCAACCCTGAACGACGACCGCAGCTGGGCGCACGACGGGGAGATGACCTTCGAGCGGATATCCTCCGGCGATCCCGAATTCGTCATCACGCTCGCCAGTCCCGGCACCACGCACGAGTGGTGCGACAAATCCGGGCTTGATACGGCCGAGGGCAATGTCTCCTGCGATTCCGCGCAGACCGAACGCGTGATGATCAACGCGTACCGCTGGGCCCAGGGATCCGAGACATACGGCCCCCAGGCGATGCTCACGTACCGTCAGATGCTCATCAATCACGAGGTCGGGCACCGGCTCGGACACGACCATGTGAACTGCCGTACGCCGGGAGCGCTCGCGCCGGTGATGCAGCAGCAGACCAAGTCGCTCGACATCAACGGCATCAAGTGCAGGCCCAACCCCTGGGTGTACCCCGGCAGTTGAGTCCGCCGTGCGGGACCGGTGTCTCACCCTCCGCGCCCGGCGCGTCGGCAGAGGCAGCTGGGTTCCTTACTGAAACCGCACCGTAGCGCGACAGAACGCAACCGGCACGCGAAAGTTACGTGCATTCACCCCTTCCGGTGGCGCGATGGACAACCGTCCGTCGCGCCACCGTCGTACCGGCTTAACGTCGTCACGCTGCGAGTCGCCGGACCAACGGCGGCCGCCCACAAGGGAGATCGGGGGTGTGCTCGTGCGGATCGGACTGCTTACGGACGGTGGTTATCCGTATGCGACGGGTGAATCCAGGCTGTGGTGCGACAGGCTTGTGCGCGGGCTGGCGCAGCACGAGTTCGACATCTACGCGCTGAGCCGCAGCGCACAGCAGGAAGACCACGGCTGGATCCGGCTTCCGGCGCAGGTGCAGCGCGTGCGCACCGCCCCGCTCTGGGCGCCCGAGGACGACGGGCACACATATGGCAGACGCGAACGACGGCGTTTCGTCGGCCACTTCACGGAGCTTGCCGCGGCCATCTGCGGACCGGGCGAAGGCTTCGCGGACGGCCTCTACGGCCTCGCCGAACTCGCCCGCGAACGTGGTGGCCTCTACGCCGCGCTCCGTTCCGAACTGGCCGTGCGCGCCCTCGAAGCCGCCTGCCGCGCCCCCGGCGCGCGCCGCACCGTACACGCCGCCACCGTCCCCGACTACCTTGCCTTCGCCGACCAGCTGGAGCGCGCCCTGCGCCCGCTCTCGCTCGACTGGTACGGCGACGACGGGCTCGGAGCCGTCGACCTCTGCCATGCCGCGTCCGGCGGATCCGCGGCACTGTCCGGCCTGCTGGCCAAACGCTTCTTCGGGGTTCCGCTGCTGGTCACGGAGTACGGCGTTCAGCTGCGCGCGCACTATCTGGCCGCGAGCGAGGGCGAGCTGACGGCGCCCGTACGCGCGCTGCTCGCCGCCTTCCAGGGCCGACTCGCGGCCGAGGTGTACGCCCAGGCCTCCGTGATCACCCCCGGCAACACGCACGCCCGGCGCTGGCAGGAGAAGTGCGGCGCCGACCGCGCCAAGCTGCGGACCGTCTACCCGGGCATGGAGGCGGATCGGTTCGCCGCGGTCGGCGACGGCGACGACAGTGGTGACGAGCACACCCTGGTGTGGGTCGGCAGGTTCGAGCCCGCCAAGGACCTCATCGCGCTGCTCCACGCCTTCGCCGAGGTGCGCAAGGAGGAGCCGCAGGCGCGGCTGAGGATGTTCGGGGCGCCGGTGCACGGGCCCGAGGCCGCGACGTATCTCGCCCACTGCAAGGCGCTGGCCGCCCAGCTTTTCCCCGACGAGGCCGCCGACGCGCACGCCGTGGGCGACAACCCCGTCTCGTTCGAGGAGATCGGCGGGCCCGAGGCCCCCGAACTCGCCGACGCCTACGCGTCCGGCGGCGTGGTCGTCCTGTCCAGCGTCGTCGAGGGCTTCCCGATCAGCCTTGTCGAGGCGATGTTCTGCGGCCGCGCGACGGTGTCGACGGACGTCGGCGCAGTCGTCGAAGTCATCGGCGGTACCGGCCTGGTCGTGCCCCCGCGCAATCCGCGAGCGCTCGCGGACGCCTGCCTCGCGCTGCTGCGCGACCCGGAGCGCCGGGAACGGCTGGGCGCCGCCGCACGCGCCCGCGCACTCGAACTGTTCACGATCGAGCAGAACCTGACGGCATTTCGCGGCATTTACCTGGAGCTGATCTCGCACTCCCCGGTGAAACGCGAAGCCGTCGACGAGGACGGCGAGCCGCTGCCCTTCGCCCACCCCGCCGAGGCGCATGTCCCGGGCCACTGGACGGGTGGCGGCATCGCGTCCGGCGGTCGCACCCCGCGCTGGGCGGACAGACAGGACGGGATCGGCGGCCTGGTCGGCGCGGCCGTGACCCCGAAGGAGGCGCGCGCATGAGTACGTCGCGGATCACGGAGAGCGCGGGGGGCGCGTCGGACGCTCGGGAAACAGGAGAGCACGTGAGTACCCGGCGTGCAGAGGAGCACGTGAGCATCCTCGGCGCCGCGCACGACTGGGGCCCCGGCAGCCCTCCACGCGCCGCCGGCCCCGATCCGAGCACCGGAACGTCCGGCAGCTCACGGACGACCGGGACCACCACAGGCACCGGCAGCGGGTCTTCCGCCCGGCTCTCCAAGGAGCCCTCCGCCCTCGACGGGGCCTGGCCGCCCGTCGGCGCCGCTGCCGACGCCGCCGCGCGGGACAGCCGTGGCGGCGCCCACCTCGCCGACACCAGGGATGACGAGCCGGCGAAGACACGCAAGCCTCCCGCCCCCCGCCGCGGCCCCGCCGACCCCGTCAAGGCGCTGATGCACCGCCACCGGGAACTGTGCGAGCGTGCCGTCGACCCCCTGGAGATCGCCGCGGGTCTCGAAGCCCACGGCATCACCGACCGGACCGCCGCCCGCTTCCGTCACCGGGACGTCTTCTCGCTCGCCGAGGAGCTGTACGCCCGCGTGCCGCGGGGAGCGGAGCCGGCGGACGGGGCCGGCCGTCCGGCGCGCGCGGCCCAGGCGCGCGACGGACGCCGCCCCCGAGCCGCCGGGCGCGCACTCCTCACAATCCTGCCGGGCGCCGTCTGCGCGCTCGCTCTCACCGTTGCGCAGGCGATGGACGGAGGTGCCCCGATCGCCGTCGGCGCCGCTGGCGCGATCGGCGTCGCCGTCGCGCTCACACTGTGTCTGCGGCGCGGACCCCTGCGCGCCGAGGGGCGCACGGTCCCCGCCGTACGCCTGTGGACGCTCTGGCTGCTGGCGTACGCGGCGTACGGAGAAGGCCTCCTCGACGAGATCGTCGCCGGGGGCCCGGACGGCCCACTGCCCTTGAGCGCCGCCCCGCTCGTCGGGCTCGCCCTCGCCGTCGCCCCCGCGGCCGGGTGCGCCCGCCTCTTCTCCGTACAGGCACGGCGCAGGCTGGACGGCAGCCGGGGCCTGGAGGAGTTCGCGTCCGGGATGCGCCCGCTGCTGCTGGGAGTCGTCGCCCTGTACGTCGCTGCCCTCGGCGCGCTCCTCGTCCTGGCCGGCCTGGTATTTCCCCATCAGGCCCTCGTCCCCGCCGTCGCCCTCGGCGCCCTGCTCTTCCTGGCCAGGCTGCTGATCGTCCACGGCTACCCGGCGTCCGCGTCCGCGGGACTCGCCGTCGCCTGCGGTGCCGAGGCCCTCGCCCCCGCGCTCCTGCTGGCCGGACGCCTGCCCGGCTGCGAGGTCCTGGCGCGTCCCGTCGAGGCGGCCGTAGGCGCCTGGGGCGCCGGTGCCCCACCTGCCATCGCCTGCTCGGCCGCTGTGCTCGGCCTGCTGGCCCATGCCACCGCTGCCCTGTCCCGGGCCTCGGCGCACACCGTCTGACCACCCGCGTAGCCGACATCGCGGGCGCATCCGGCACCCGTGTCGCCACGGGTTCCGACACCCCTTCCGCACCGACAGCAACACCTTTAAGGAGAAAGCGACATGACCCCTCAACCCCCAACAGAGGCCCGTCGGCACACAGGGGCCGCGCGATGAGGGTGCTCCTGCTCGGTGCCAATGGATTCCTCGGCCGCTTCGTCGCCGACCGGCTGCTCGCCGACCCCGCCGTGCACCTGACCGCCCTCGGGCGCGGTGACGACGCCGACGTACGCTTCGACCTCGCCGGAGGCAGCCCGGGCGCGCTCACCCGCTTCCTGGGCGCCGTCCATCCGGGCGTCGTCATCAACTGCGCAGGCGCCACCCGCGGCGGCGCCCGCGAGCTGACCCGGCACAACACCGTCGCCGTCGCCACCGTCTGCGAGGCCCTGCGACGCAGCGGCTGCGGCGCCCGGCTCGTCCAGCTCGGCTGCGCCTCCGAGTACGGTCCGTCCCAGCAGGGTTCGTCGACCGCGGAGGATGCCATTCCGCGCCCGGGCGGCCCGTACGGCGTCAGCAAGCTCGCCGCCACCGAGCTGGTACTCGGCGCGGGCCTGGACGCCGTCGTGCTGCGGGTCTTCTCGCCCGTCGGCCCAGGCACCCCGGCCGGCTCACCGCTCGGCCGTCTCGCCGAGGCGATGCGCCGCGCGATGCAGTCCGGCGACGGTGAGCTGAAGCTCAGCGGCCTCGGCGTGCAGCGCGACTTCGTCGACGTGCGGGACGTGGCGCGCGCCGTGCACGCCGCCTCGCTCTCCGCCGCTCAGGGCGTCGTCAACATCGGTACGGGACGTGCCGTACGACTGCGCGACGCGGCCGCGGTCCTGGCCCGGGTCGCGGGCTACGCGGGCGCGCTGCACGAGCTCGACGCGCCCCCCGGCCGCCCCTCCATCGGAGCCCCCCGCTCCGAAGCGTTGCTGGAGCAGCTCTCCGCGAACCCGGCCCCCTACCCCGACGGCTGTGGCAGCTGGCAGCAGGCGGATGTGCGCACCGCCCGCGACCGCCTCGGCTGGCGCCCCCGCATCAACCTCGAAGAGTCCCTCGCCGACATCTGGATGGAGGCGGCATGCCGCATCTGACCACCACGGGCACCAAGCTCTCCGCGACCGGCGCGGAGAGGCTCGGCTTCGGCATCCCCGGCTATGCCCACCCGCTGCTCGCCCCGGTCGAATGGGCCGAACTGACCCGCCCGGGAACCCCCCTGCACTGGGTCGTCCTCAATGTCGACGGCGGGCCCGGGGACCGCCCCGACCCGCACTGCCTGGAGGCCGCGGGCAAGCTGCGCAATGCGGGCGTGCGAGTTCTGGGCCATCTCGACATGGCCCACGGCTCGCGCTCCTTCGGCAATCTCGTCTCCGACGCGCATCTCTACCTCGAGTGGTACCGGGTCGACGGCTTCCTGCTGGACCGCTGCCCCACGGACCGCGCCGACCTGCAGGAGGTGCGGCGTACGACGGCGACGCTGGAGGCCGTTCTCGACGGCGGCCATCTCGTCCTCGGGCACGGCTCGCATCCGTACCCGGGCTACGCGGAAGCTGCCGACCAGCTGGTCACCTTCTCCGGGCCGTGGACGGATTACCGCTGGTCACAGGTGGCGGAGTGGACGGCGGACCATCCGGCGGAGCGCTTTGTGCACTTCGTGCACGGGGTGCCGCGCACGCACCTGGAGGAAGCCACCCGAATCGCCCGCTGGCAGGGCGCCGGGACGATCTTCTTCACCGATCGCACGGACCAGTGGGGACAAACCAGCCCATTCGAGGCACTGCCCGGCTACTGGGACGAAATCGTCTCGCGGATCGGACCGGGTGTCTCGGAATGAGGAGGGCCGTGGCAGTGTTACCGGGAGAACAACCGTACTGACTTATCGACGCAACGGAGTCCCCGTGTCGCTGCCACCCCTGGTAGAGCCAGCTGCTGAGCTCACCGTCGACGAGGTCCGCAGGTACTCCCGCCACCTGATCATCCCCGATGTCGGGATGGACGGGCAGAAGCGGCTGAAGAACGCCAAGGTGCTGTGTGTGGGCGCCGGCGGCCTGGGTTCGCCGGCCCTGATGTACCTCGCCGCGGCCGGTGTCGGCACGCTCGGCATCGTGGAGTTCGACGAGGTCGACGAGTCGAACCTGCAGCGCCAGATCATCCACAGCCAGGCCGACATCGGCCGCTCCAAGGCGCAGTCCGCCAAGGACTCGGTGCTCGGCATCAACCCGTACGTGAATGTGGTCCTGCACGAAGAGCGGCTCGAGGCCGAGAACGTGATGGACATCTTCAGCCAGTACGACCTGATCGTCGACGGCACGGACAACTTCGCGACGCGCTACCTGGTCAACGACGCGTGCGTGCTCCTGAACAAGCCGTACGTCTGGGGCTCGATCTACCGCTTCGACGGACAGGCCTCCGTCTTCTGGTCCGAGCACGGTCCCTGCTACCGCTGCCTCTACCCCGAGCCCCCGCCGCCGGGCATGGTCCCCAGCTGCGCCGAGGGCGGCGTGCTGGGTGTGCTCTGCGCGTCCATCGGCTCCATCCAGGTCAACGAGGCCATCAAGCTGCTCGCGGGCATCGGTGAGCCGCTGGTCGGCCGACTGATGATCTACGACGCGCTGGAGATGCAGTACCGCCAGGTCAAGGTCCGCAAGGACCCGGACTGCGCGGTCTGCGGCGAGAACCCCACCGTCACCGAGCTCATCGACTACGAGGCCTTCTGCGGCGTCGTGTCCGAGGAGGCCCAGGAGGCGGCGGCCGGTTCGACGATCACTCCCAAGCAGCTCAAGGAGTGGATCGACGACGGCGAGAGCATCGACATCATCGATGTCCGTGAGATCAACGAGTACGAGATCGTCTCGATCCCCGGCGCCAGGCTGATCCCGAAGAACGAGTTCCTCATGGGCACCGCCCTTCAGGACCTGCCTCAGGACAGGCGCATCGTCCTGCACTGCAAGACCGGTGTCCGCAGTGCGGAAGTCCTCGCCGTGCTCAAGTCCGCGGGCTTCGCGGACGCGGTGCACGTCGGCGGCGGCGTGATCGGCTGGGTCAACCAGATCGAGCCGGACAAGCCGATCTACTGACGCGGATGTGTGCAGGGCCCCGGACCGCAGCGCTTGGTCCGGGGCCTTTTCGCTGCGCCGCTACGAGCAGGTCTTGCCGTTCGCCGGGACCTTGCCGTCCAGCAGATACGCGTCCACCGTCCGCGTCACGCACGCCCCGTTGCCGTACGCGCCATGGCCCTCGCCCTTGTTGGTGAGCAGCACTCCGACGCCCGCACCGAGCTCGTCCGCCATCTTCTTCGCGCCCTCGTACGGAGTCGCCGGATCGCCCGTCGTGCCCACGACCAGGATCGGCGCCGCGCCCGCGGCGGCCACCTCGGGCGTGTCGGACTCGCCGGGGACAGGCCACTCGGCGCACCAGCCCGCCAGGTCCCAGGCCAGATACGGGCCGAAGACCGGCGACACCCTGGTGAACTCGGCGAGATGACGGGACCTGACCTCGGCGGCCGTGACCCGGCCCTTGGTGTCCGCGCAGGATATGGCGCGCTGGGAGTGGTCCTGGGTGCTGTAGTGGCCTGTCCGGTCACGGCTGTTGTACGCCTCCGCCATGATCAGCAGACGCGTGCCGTCGCCGTTCTCCGCCTCGTCCAGCGCCTGGGTGAGGTAGGGCCAGCTGTCCTTCGAGTACAGCGGGAGGACGATCCCCGTGAGCGCCAGGCTCTGGGTGAGCGTGCGCCCCTCGTCGGTGGGCAGCGGCTTGCGGTCCAGCCTGTCGAGGAGCTTCACGACCCGCTCGGTGCCGTCCTTGGCGCTGATGCCCCGGCTCTTGTAGTAGTTCTCCAGGGCACGTTGAAAGCCCAGCGCCTGGCCGCGCGAGTGCCCGGCGTAGTCCGCGGTGGGATCGACCACGGCGTCCAGAACGAGGCGTCCGACGTTCCTGGGGAACAAGTGGGCGTAGACACCGCCCAGTTCGGTGCCGTAGGAGAAACCGAGGTAGTGCAGCTTGGCGTCGCCGAGGACCTGGCGGATCAGATCCATGTCGCGCGCAGCGTTGGTGGTGCCGACATGCGGCAGCACCCGGCCGGACTTCTTGGCGCAGCCGGCGCCGAAGGCCACGGAGTTGTCGATGTACGCCTTCTCCTCCGCGGGGGTGTCGGGGGTGAAGTCCAGCCGGTGCGCGGCCTCGATCTCCCTGTCACCCCGGCAGGCCACCTCGGCGCTCTCGGCGACACCGCGCGGATCGAAGCTGACCAGGTCGTAGCGGCTGTGCAGCGTCTTGAACTGATCGGCCGCGCCGGGCAGCGCGCCGACACCCGAGCCGCCGGGACCGCCGAAGTTGAACAGGAGTGAACCGATCCGCTTGGACCCGTCCTCGGCCTTCGAGCGGATCAGGGCGATCCCGATGGTCTCGCCGGTCGGCTTCCTGTAGTCGAGGGGGGCTTTGAGCCGGGCACACTGCCACTGTCCGCCCGGTCTCTTCGCATTGCTGCCCGAGGCCTTCACGGGCGCCTCGCAGCGCTTCCAGTCGAGCTTCTGGCCGGTGAGAGCGGCGGGCAGAACCGGCTCGCGCGGAGTGCTCGGAGCAGCCTCGCCCGGGGAGTTATGCGAGGCGGAGGGCCCGGCCGTGTTCTTGCGGTCGTCGCCCGCCTTGTCCTGACCGCTGTCACAGCCGACGGCCAGACCGGCCACCAGCAGCGCGCTCACGGCCAGTGCCCCCGCCCGTACCCGAATCGTCATACGTGCCCCCGCGCTTCGAAGATTGTTTCGACATCCTAGGCGGGGCTACTGACAGACCGTGCCGGCATCCTGGGCAGGGCTACTGACACACCGTGCCCGCGGCAGGCACCTTGCCCTCCAGGAGGTAGGAGTTCACCGCTCGCTGCACGCACGCGCTGCCGCCGTTGTACGCGCCGTGTCCCTGACCCCGGTAGGTGAGCTCGATGCCGACCCCCTTGCCGAGGGCGTCGGCCATCGCCTTCGCCCCCTCGTAAGGGGTCGCCGGGTCGCCGGTGTTGCCGATGACGAGGATGGGCGGTGCGCCAGGGGCCGACACATCGGGTGTGTCCCAAGTGCCCGGCAGCGGCCACTCCGTGCAGCCCATCAGACCCCAGCCGAGGTAGTCGCCGAAGACGGGGGACGCCTGGCGGAACTCGGGGAGCTTCGCCTTCGTCTGCTCCAGGGTCCAGCGGTCCTTGAAGTCGACGCAGTTGATGGCCGCGTTCGCCGCCTGGATATTGCTGTAGTGGCCGTTGTCGCCGCGCCCGTTAAGCGAGTCGGCGAGTGCGAGCAGCAGCCCGCCGTTGCCGCCGTCGGCCTCGTCGAGACCCTGCTCCAGGTACTGCCAGTACTCCTTGGAGTACAGGGCCTGCGCGATGCCGCTGGTGGCCTGGCTCTGGGTGAGCATCCGGTCGCCGCTGGCGGGGATCGGCTTCTTCTCGAGCTCGTCGAGGAGGGCGATGATCCAGGCCTCGACCTCCTTCGCGGTGGAGCCGGGCAACAGGCACTTGTCGCCGCGGTTCACGCAGTCCTGGGCGAAGTTGTCGAGGGCCAGCTGGAAGCCCTTCGCCTGGCCGAGGGAGCCCTCTTCGGAGTTCTTGGTCGGGTCCACGACGGCGTCGAAGACCGCCCGGCCGACCTTGGTGGGATACAAGTGGGCGTAGACGCCGCCCAGTTCGGTGCCGTACGAAATGCCGAAGTAGTAGAGCTTGTCGTCGCCGAGGACTTGGCGCATCAGGTCCAGGTCGCGGGCGGCGTTGACGGTTCCGACGTAGGGCAGCTGGTCCCCGGAGTTCTTCTCGCAGGCCGCTGCGAAGGACTTCAGACCCTCGGCGAAGGTCTTCTCCTCAGAGGCGTCGTCGGGCGTCGAATCCTGCTGGTAGTACGCGTCGAGCTGCTTGTCGTCCTTGCACTCCACCGCGGCGCTGCGGCCGACCCCGCGCGGGTCGAAGCTCACCAGGTCGTAACGGGTGTGCAGGGCTGCGTAGTCCGCCGCGGCTGCTGGCAGGCCGGCGACCCCGGAGCCTCCGGGTCCGCCGAAGTTGAATATGAGGGAGCCGATGCGCTTGGACTGGTCGCGGGCTTTGGCGCGTATGAGAGCGAGCTCGATGGTGTCGCCGCCCGGCTTGGCGTAGTCGAGCGGGGCGTCCATGAAGGCGCACTCCCAGACCGTGCCGCCGGGCAGCGGTGACGGCGCGGTGCCGCCGCCTTCCGCGTCCGAGGGGGCCGGGCACGCCTGCCAGTCCAGCTCCTGGGAGGCGAGCTCCTTCGCCCGGTCCTGGTCCGACTCCTTGCCCTTGCCGCCGCCGTCGTCGGAACACCCGGCGGCGGCCAGCAGCACGGCGGCACAGGCGCTGGTGGCGGCGGCGCGGACGACGGAGGAACGGGGCATGCTCCCATCGTGCGCCGCGGGTGCGGGCTGCGCCCGCGACGACGGTCCATGCGGGTGGTTGGACATGCGGCCGAAGGTCGCACACGGGGTCTGGGGCGAAGCCCCAGTTCGGGGAGGGCGGGTAGGGGAAAACCCCCCGGTCACCCCTACAGCGCGCCCTTGCGCGTCAGGTGGTTGAACGCGAACCACCCCGGCAGCACCGGCAGCCACAGCGTCATCATCCGGTACAGCAGCACCGCCGGCGCCGCCACCTCCTTCGGCACCCCCGCCACGATCAGACCGAAGGTCAGCGCACCCTCCACCGCACCCACACCGCCCGGCGTCGGCGCCGCCGACCCCAGCGCGTTGCCCGCGAGGAACACCACGGCGATGCTGGCGTAGCTCAGCGGCTGATTGCCGTTGTCGAAGGCACGGATCGACGCGTCCAGACACATCACGAACAGACCGGTCAGCAGCAGCATCCCGCCGATGCCGGTGATCAGTTTCATCGGCCGCTGCAGCACGTCGAGCATGCGCGGCACGACCCCGGCGAACAGCGAACGCAGCCGCGTCGAGACGAACTTCCGCAGGAACGGGATCGCGGTCACCACCAGCACCAGCACCGCGACGGTCAGCAGCCCCGCGATCACAGTCCTGGACGGGGTGAACGACGCCGTCCGCTCCGTACCGGTGAGATAGCCGAAGGCGAGCAGCAGCATGACGTGCGCGCCGAGCCCGAAGAGCTGGGAGGCGCCGACACTGGCCACAGCGAGCCCGGGGCGTACTCCCGAGCGCTGCAGGAAGCGGGTGTTCAGCGCGACACCGCCGACCGCCGCCGGGGCGACGATCTTGACGAAGGATCCGGCTACCTGGGCGACGACGGTCCGCAGGAATCCCACCCGCTCGGGCACGAAGCCCAGCAGGCTCATCGCCGCGGCGAAGTAGCTGAGCGCGGAGAAGGCGACAGCGGCCGCCACCCAGCCCCAGTGGGCCTGGCCGAAGACCGTACCGAAGTCGATGCCCGCGAGCTGCGAGAGCAGGAAGTAGGCGGCGACCGCGCCCGCGATGAAGCTGACGAGCGTGCGCGGCCTGATCCGTTCCAGACGGACCGGTTCGACCGGTGCCTGCGGCCTGATCAGCAGCATCTGGGCGCGGATCTGGGAGAGCAGATCCTCCTCGCGCGCCTCGTCCATGGCCACGTCCATGGCCCTCTTGTCGGCCTGCTTCTCCGCGCGTTCCGTCTTGCGTACGACCTTGGGGTCGGCGTGTGCCTCTTCCGTACGGGCCCGCTTGGCGGCGGCCGACGCCTCGAGGACGGCCTCCCGCTCCCGCTGGGACCGCTCACGCGCGAGCTTGCGCAGCGTCGCCCTGGTCGAGCGGCTGAGCGCGATGGGCTGAAGCAGCGGCAGGCAGTCGGCGACCTGGTCCGGGCCGAGCACCTCGACCGCGGTGGCCACCGCACGCTCGGCACCGACCCGCAGGCCGATGGTGGTGAGCAGCTGCGCGATGTCCATACGCAGCACCACGTCGCTCGCCGCGATCTCGCCACCGCGCAAATCCGTGAGGATCACCTTGCCGGAACGATCCACCAGAATCGCGTCGCCGGTCAGCCGCCGGTGCGCGATGCGCCTCGACTGGAGCGCCTTCACCTGTCGCCAGGCTCCGCGCACCACGTCGTCGGTGACCTCGTCGTCGTCCATGGAGTCGAGGGAATGGCCGCCCAGGTGCTCGTAGACCAGCATCACGGCGTCCGGGCCGAGCTCGGAGGTGGCGATCAGCTTCGGGGCGTTGGCTCCGGCCGCGATCGCCGCGTACGCGAGCAGCGCCTCCTGCTCCAGCGCCTGGCGCAGCGACTGGATGGAGCGTCGGGTGGTGATGGAACGCAGCGTGAGGCGCCGCCACACGCGGTAGAAGAAGCCCTGGGCCTGCTGCTCGCGGTCAACGACGGTGACGTCGAGCGGCGAGCCCTCTTCCAGCGTGACGAGGTAGCGGCGGCCGCGGTCGCCCTGGTCGGCGCTGTCGGGGATGTCCTCGGCCCGCATTGCGGTGACCGGGCGGAAACCGACATGGCGCAGACCGGCCAGCAGGGTCTGGCCGGTGGGGCGTACGTTCGGCGAGCCGACGGCGTAGAGCGTTCCGTACGCCACGGTCCAGCCGAGCAGAATGGTGAGGATGATCGAGAACGGTGTTGTGTACCCGGCGACCAGCATCGCGAAGGCGTCGAGCAGCAGCACCACCCACAGGACCACCCGCCATCGCGGTCTTCGGGACATGCCGACGGCCGTCATATAGGCGATGACGGGCGCGAGATATCCGTGAACGGGATCGGTCAGCCCGCCGCCGGTCTGTGCCTGTGTCAGGGCTTCCTGGAGGGTGCCGGGCGCGGCCCTGGCGACCCAGAGGTCGGTGGCGAGAGTGGCTCCGTGCGCGAGCACGGCGGCCAGGACGCCGTCCGCGATCCGCAGACCGTCGCGTTTGATCAGCCGCTCGATGGCGAAGGCGACCGGGACGAGCAGCACGGCGATGCTGGACACCAGACCGGCGATCTTGACGAACAGGTCGGGGGCCTGGTCGGTGCCCTTGTCGATGTCCTGTGCGAGGCCTGTCGTGGTGCCCTGGGCGAAGGCGGCCACGGCGAGGACGATCGCGATCGCGAGGATGCCGATGAGCAGGCGCATCAGGTCGGAGGGCCGGTGGACGCGGGCGGCCAGCAGCGGCTCGTCCCCGGAGACGCGGTCGACGCCGGCGACGTCGGTCACCTCGGCCGCGTCCGGCGACTGGTCGACCGTCTTGCCGGCTGCCTTCTCTGCGGCTGCTTCCTCCGCGGCTGTCGTGTCTGCGGCTGTCTGGTCCGCGGCGGCGTCGGACGCTTTCCCGGCACCGGCACCGGCACCGGCACCGGCACCGGCAGCTGCCTCGTCGCTCGTGTCCGGCTGCGAAGTGGGCGCGTCCGGGTACGGCTCGGCCTCAGGGGTGCTTGCCACCTTCGGAGGCTGCACGCCCTGCTCCCTCGCCGTCTCGGTCTCTTCTTGATCTCGTATCACCAGTCACCGCCCGCATGATGGTGGCACGACCGGACGACAGAGGGGGGCATCAGGGTGCATCGCGGGGACGGGAGGTGCGTGAGATACGCCCCTTTGCCTGCCGGAGCCGGCCGCCCGCGCGGTGCCCGCGGCGCGGGGCGTTGTCGGTGGCGTGCGGCAGGATGGGCCGGATGGAAGAGCTGCCGGAGTACGCGGAGCGGGTGCTCGAGGTCGCCGAGCTGATCCCGCCCGGCCGCGTGATGACCTACGGCGACATCGCCGAATGGCTCGAAGAGGGCGGCCCGAGGCAGGTCGGCCGGGCCATGGCGCTTTACGGGGGCGGGGTGCCCTGGTGGCGCGTCGTACGCTCGGACGGCACGTTGCTGCCCGGCCATGAGCTCAGCGCCCTGGCGCACTACCGCAGCGAGGGGACTCCCCTGCGCGAGGCCGCACGAAGCGCCGACAGCCATGTGCCGCGCCTCGACATGAAGCGCGCGCGATGGGACGGCGACGAGGGTGCCGGCGACAGCGCTCACATATGACAGCTTCCGCCAATCGGGGGCGGCACGGGGAATCGGAGGACCGTACGGAGTACCGGGACTACAGGCGGTACGCGACGGACTCACTGCGTTCCCGCCAGGCGCTGGCGTAGCGTCGTCAGCGCGCGGCACGAACCGCTCCATCACCACCAGCACACCCACCAGGACCGGCGATCCACGTGAGCTCCTCCTCCACCACAGGGCGTACGCCGTACCAGCACCAGGTACGGCGTGGGACCCTCGGCGCGTACCGACTGGTGCGTACCCCTCCGGGCCCGGTGGATCCCCCTCTCCTGGACGCAACGCAACGCGCTGTGGTTGACCACGATCACGGTCCGTTGCTGGTTCTGGCAGGTCCCGGCACCGGCAAGACCACGACGCTGGTCGAGGCGGTCGCCGCGCGCGTGGCCAAGGGCGCAGATCCGGAACGGATCCTGGTGCTCACCTTCAGCCGCAAGGCGGCGGTGGAACTGCGCGACCGGATGGCGCTGCGGCTCGGCGGCACGAAGGGACCGCAGGCGACGACGTTCCACTCCTTCTGTTACGCACTGGTCCGCGCGCACCAGGACGCCGATCTTTTCTCCGAACCGCTGCGGCTGCTGTCAGGTCCCGAGCAGGACGTCGCCGTACGCGAACTCCTGGCGGGCCAGATCGACCTGGAGGCGGACGGGCTGGCGCGCAACGAGTGGCCCGACGAACTGCGTGCCTGTCTGACCACGCGCGGCTTCGCCGACGAGGTACGCGCGGTGCTCGCCCGGAGCCGTGAGCTGGGCCTGGGACCCGATTCCCTGGCCCGCTTCGCGGCCCGCACCGGCCGCCCCGACTGGGGGGCGGCCGCATCGTTCCTCGCTGAATATCTGGACGTTCTGGACATGCAGGGGGTGCTCGACTACGCGGAACTGGTGCACCGGGCTGTCCTGCTGGCGGAGCGTCTGCCGTACGGGTTCCCCTACGACGCGGTGTTCGTGGACGAGTACCAGGACACCGACCCGGCCCAGGTCCGGCTGCTCCAGGCGCTGGCGGGCGGGGGCCGCACGCTGGTCGCCTTCGGCGACCCGGACCAGTCGATCTACGCCTTCCGCGGCGCGGACGTGAACGGCATCCTCGACTTCCCGGACGCCTTCCCGCACGCGGACGGCAGCCCGGCGGGCGTGGCGGTGCTGACGACGTCCCGCCGCAGCGGATCGAAACTGCTGGACGCGACCCGCCTGCTGACGCGCAGGATGCCGCTGCCCCGCCTCCCGTCGGAGAAGGTCCGGGCGCACCGCGAACTGGGCGCCGTCCGCGAGGGAGGGCGGATCGAGACGTACACCTACCCGACGGCCTCCACGGAACTCGACAACATCGCGGACATCCTGCGCCGGGCCCACCTGGAGGAGGGCGTCCCCTGGGGCGACATGGCGGTACTGGTCCGCGCGGGCGGCCGCACGATCCCCTCGGTCCGCCGCGCCCTGACATCGGCGGGCGTCCCCCTGGACATAGACGGCGACGACGTCCCTCTCCGCCACGAACCGGCGGTCACGCCACTGCTGACGGCGTTGCGCGCGGTGGCGGAGGCGGCGATTGGACGGGGCGGCGCGGAGGTCGCGCCGACTGCGGGTTCGCCGGTCGAGGCGGTCGCAGCGGAGGACGCTTCGGCCGAGCCGGGCCCGGGCCGTGGCGCGTCGGACGATGCGGACGGGCCGAGTGCGGCTCCGCCGGTGCACAGCGTTGCCGACGCCGAGGGAGCCGCAGTGGCCGGCCCGGGCGCGTCGCCGGACGGCGTGGCCGCCGACCGCCATGAATCCGCGGCGGAGAACACCACCCCCTGGCTCCGCACCGAGACCGCCCTCGAACTCCTCGCCTCCCCCCTCGGCGGCATGGACACCGCCGACCTCCGCCGCCTCGGCCGCGCGCTGCGTGACGAGGAGCGCGCCGGTGGCAACAAGATCCCCCCGCCCTCCGACGAGCTCCTCGCCCGCGCCCTCGCCGAGCCCGAGCGCCTCGTCGCTCACGACCCCGCGTACGCCCGCGGCGCGCAGCGGCTCGGCGCGCTCCTGCGCAAGGCGCGCGAGCTCCTCGAAGGCGGCGGCACCGCCGAGGAGGCGCTGTGGGAGCTGTGGGCCGGCACCCCCTGGCCGCAGCGCCTGGAACGCGCGGCCCTCCGCGGCGGCGCGTCCGGCCGCAATGCCGACCGCGACCTCGACGCCGTCTGTGCGCTCTTCGACACCGCCGCCCGCGCCGAAGAGCGCACCGGCGGCCGCGGCGCCCTCAACTTCCTCGAAGAGATCGAGGCCCAGGACATCGCCGCCGACACCCTCTCCAAAAGAGAGGTGCGTTCCGACGCCGTACGCCTGATGACCGCCCACCGTTCCAAGGGCCTGGAATGGAGCCTTGTCGTCGTGGCGGGCGTACAGGAGGGCCTGTGGCCCGACCTCCGCCGCCGCGGCTCACTCCTGGAGGCCGACCGCATCGGCCGCGACGGCCTCGCCGAGCCCCTCACCCCCGGCGCCCTCCTCGCCGAGGAGAGAAGGCTCTTCTACGTCGCGGCCTCCCGCGCCCGCGAGCGCCTCGTCGTCACCGCCGTCAAGGCTCCGGCCGACGACGGCGATCAGCCCTCCCGTTTCCTCACCGAACTCGGCGTCGAGCCGAAGGACATCACCGGCCGCCCCCGCCGCCCCCTCGCCGTCGCCGCGCTCGTCGCCGAGCTGCGTGCCACCACGGTGGACCCGCAGGCGAGTCCCGTGCTGCGCGACGCCGCCGCCCGCCGCCTCGCCCGCCTCGCCGCGCTCACCGACGACGAGGGTCAGCCGCTCGTGCCCGCGGCGCACCCCTTCCGCTGGTGGGGCCTGTACGAGCCGACCCACAGCCGGCTGCCCCTGCGCGACCGGAACGAACCCCTCACCCTCTCCGGCAGCGCACTGGACCAGCTCGCCAACACCTGTGCCCTGCAGTGGTTCCTGGGCCGCGAGGTGAAGGCGGACGCCCCGGCCACCGCGGCCCAGGGCTTCGGCAATGTCGTGCACGTACTGGCCGACGAGGTGGCTTCCGGACAGACGCCCGCCGATCTCGCCGTCCTCATGGAACGCCTCGACTCGGTCTGGAACGCGCTCGTTTTCGACGCCCCATGGAAGTCGCGGCAGGAGAAGGAGCACGCGCGCGTGGCGCTCGAACGCTTCCTGCGGTGGCACGTCATGGACCGTGGCGGCCGCACTCCCGCCGCCACCGAGCACGGCTTCGACGTGACCCTGGAGGCCGGTGCGTACGAGGTACGCATCCGGGGCTCCATGGACCGCGTCGAGCAGGACGCCGAAGGACGCGCGTACGTCGTCGACTTCAAGACCGGCAAGCAGACCCCCACCCGCGACGAGGTCGCCCGCCACCCCCAACTCGCCGTCTACCAGCTCGCCGTGCGTGAGGGCGCGCTCGACGAGGCCTTCGGCGGCCGCCGCCCCGAGCCGGGCGGCGCCGAGCTCGTACAGCTGCGACAGGCCGCCGCGAAGAAGGAGGGCGGAGAGGACCTGCCCAAGGTCCAGGCGCAGGAGCCGCTGGCGGGGGAGTGGGTCGGTGAGTTGCTCGCCACCGCCGCCGGCCGCGTCCTCGACGAGCGCTTCACGCCGACCGCCGGACAGCACTGCACCCACTGCGCCTTCCGCGCGTCATGCAGCGCACAGCCCGAGGGCCGCCAGATAGTGGAGTGAGCGGCGCGGTGACGCGGGTCACGAAAGCCGTGCGACGGACCACGTGAACTGCGAGGAGAAGTACATGGCGGCCAAGCGGAAGTTCCTGGTCATCGCGGTGGTCTGGGCGGCCGCGGTCGCCGGACCGGCGGGCTGCTCCACCGGCGACGAGCTCGAGGCCCAAAGCGGCACCGAGAGGATCGAGGCCGTGGACGCCGCGGCCACGAAGGCTTCGGGTAACCCGTTCGGCGGCCTCAGTGCCGACCAGATCGCCGCCAAGGCGGTCGCGGCCACCAAGTCCGCGCGGTCCATGCGGATCGCGGGCAAGGTCACGAGTGGCGGCGAGCTGCTGACCGTCGACTTCGCGGTGGACAGCAAGGGTTCCTGCACCGGCAAGATCGGGATGAAGGGCGGCAATGCCCAGCTTCGCCAGGTCGGCAAGGTCATGTACATCAAGGGCGACGAGAAGTTCTGGAGGGCCGCGATCAGTTCGCAGGCCGACGCCATCACCGAATTGTTGAAGGGCCGTTGGATGAAGGTGCCGCAGGGCACTGCCGCCAGCATGGAAGGGGTCTGCGACCTCAAGGCGATGATCGCCGACATGGGCAAGGACAAATCGGAGCTCCGGGGCATGGCCAAAGGGCCGGACGCGGTGGTCGGCGGCAAGCCGGTGGCGACCCTGGTGAAGAAGAAGCCGGGCGGCGAAACGCTCACCATGTATGTGGCCAAGCAGGGCGCACCCTATGTACTCAAGGTTGTCAGGACGGGCGGCGCCGAATCCGGGGCGCTGACGTTCTCGGACTACAACAAGCCGGTGAAGGCCGTGGCCCCGCCGCCGGACCAGGTGGTGGACGTGGACAACCTGGGCGCGGCCGCCGCCGGCGCGCTCTCGGCCTCAAGCGCGTCAGGCTCCAGCTCCGGTACCGCCGTGGGAGCCTGACGCGGTCGAGGCCGATGGTGGCCATGGCTGTCAGTGGTCGCCATTAGCCTCACTGAGGTGACCGCACGCATCAACGACCCCGAGCAGCTCAAGGAGCTCCTCGGCATCCCCTTCACCCCGGAGCAGACGGCCTGTATCACCGCGCCGCCTGCCCCGCAGGTCATCGTGGCCGGAGCCGGGTCGGGGAAGACGACGGTCATGGCCGCGCGGGTGGTGTGGCTCGTGGGGACCGGCCAGGTCGCCCCGGAGCAGGTGCTCGGTCTCACCTTCACCAACAAGGCGGCGGGCGAACTCGCCGAGCGCGTGCGCACCGCGCTCGTACGGGCCGGGGTGACGGACCCCGACGTCATCGACCCGGACAACCCGCCCGGCGAGCCGCGCATCTCCACCTACCACGCTTTCGCCGGGCAGCTCCTGACCGACCACGGGCTGCGGATAGGCCTGGAGCCGAGCGCCCGGCTGCTCGCCGACGCGACCCGCTATCAGCTCGCCGCGCGCGTGCTGCGCGAAGCGCCTGGGCCCTACCCCTCGCTGACCAAGTCCTTTCCCTCCCTGGTCAGCGACCTGCTGGCGCTCGACGCGGAACTGGCGGAGCATCTCGTACGCCCCGGGCAGCTCGCCGCGTACGACGAGGAACTGCTCCGCACCCTTCACAGCGCCCCGCTCAGCAACGCCGAACTGCGCAAGGTCCCGGAGGCCGCGGCTGCCCGCCGTGAGCTGCTCGATCTCACCGTCCGCTACCGCGAGGCCAAACGCGCCCGCGACCTCCTCGACTTCGGCGACCAGATCGCGCTCTCCGCCGAGCTCGCGCTGACCAGGCCCGAGGTCGGGACGATCCTGCGGGACGAGTTCCGGGTCGTTCTGCTCGACGAGTACCAGGACACCTCGGTGGCCCAACGGCTGCTGCTGTCCGGCCTGTTCGGCCAGGGGACCGGTCATGCCGTGACCGCGGTCGGCGATCCCTGCCAGGCCATCTACGGGTGGCGCGGAGCCTCCGTCGCCAACCTCGACGACTTCCCCGTGCACTTCGCACACGCCGACGGCAGCCCGGCCACGCGCTTCTCGCTCAGTGAGAACCGCCGCAGCGGTGGCCGGCTGCTGCACCTTGCCAATGGCCTGGCGGAGCCCCTGCGCGCCATGCACGCGGGCGTGGAGGCGCTGCGCCCCGCGCCCGGCGCCGAGCGCGACGGATCCGTACGCATCGCCCTCCTCGACACCCACGCGCAGGAGATCGAATGGCTGGCCGACTCGATCGCCCACCTGGTGCGTACGGGCAAGGAGCCCGGCGAGATCGCGGTCCTGTGCCGTACGGCGGGTGACTTTCCCCAGATTCAGGGCGCGCTGGTCGCCAGGGACATCCCGGTGGAGGTCGTCGGCCTGTCCGGGCTGCTGCACCTGCCCGAGGTCGCCGACCTGGTCGCGGTGTGCGAAGTCCTCCAGGACCCGGGGGCCAATGCCTCGCTCGTACGACTGCTCACGGGTCCGCGCTGGCGGATCGGCCCGCGCGACCTGGCCCTCCTCGGCCGCCGGGCCCGGCTGCTCGTCCACCGCACCCGGGCCGACGGCACGGACCCGGACGAACGGCTGGCCGCAGCCGTCGAGGGCACCGATCCGGCGGAGGTCATCTCGCTCGCCGACGCGCTGGACACCTTCCTGGAGTCGGCGGGCGGTCAGGACGACGACCTTCCCTTCTCGGCTCAGGCCCGGGTCCGTTTCGCCCGCCTCGCCGCCGAACTGCGCGATCTGCGCCGCTCGCTGGCCGACCCGCTGATGGACGTACTGCACCGCGTCCTTGGCACCACCGGCCTGGAGGTCGAACTCTCGGCGTCCCCGCACGCCCTGGCCGCCCGCCGCCGCGAGACCCTCGCCAACTTCCTGGACACGGCCGCCGGTTTCGCGGCTCTGGACGGGGAGGCTTCGCTGCTGGCCTTCCTCGCCTTCCTGCGTACGGCCGCGCAGTACGAGAAGGGCCTCGACAACGCCCTGCCGGGTGGTGAGAACACCGTCAAGGTCCTGACGGCCCACAAGTCCAAGGGTCTGGAGTGGGACGTCGTGGCGGTCCCCGGCCTGGTCGCCAAACACTTCCCGAACGACCAGGCGCGCGAGGCCTGGACCTCCCAGTCCAAGGTCCTGCCGCACGCACTGCGCGGCGACGCGGGCACGCTTCCCGACGTGCCGTCCTGGGACGCGAGGGGCCTCAAGGCCTTCAAGGACGCCATGAAGGACCACCAGCACACGGAGGAACTACGCCTGGGCTACGTCACCTTCACGCGCCCCCGCTCCCTGCTCCTGGGCTCGGGCCACTGGTGGGGGCCGAGCCAGAAACGCCGACGGGGCCCGTCGGCGTTCCTGCAGGAGCTGTACGACCACTGCGTGGAGGGCTTCGGCGAGATCGAGATCTGGGCGGAAGAACCGGAACAGGACGCGCAGAACCCGTCCTTGCGGGAGTCGGCGCAGGACCACGCCTGGCCGCTTCCGCTGGACCCGGTGTCGCTGTCCCGCCGCCGTGAGGCGGCGGACACGGTGCTGTCGCACCTGGACGCGCTGACGCTGCTCCCGGCCGAGCCACAGGGGCCGGAGCCCGGGGACGACGAGCCGCTGTGGGACGACGAGCCGCCCTGGGACGAGGACGCCCCGGAGCCGGAGTGGGAACAGGCCGCCCCGTCGGCGGACCTGCCGCACCAGCGCAGCGAGCCGTCCGTGCCTCGCGAGACCGGCGCTCCCGGGGGAGTGGGGGCAACGCCCGAGGACATCCGCACCATCGCCTCCTGGGACCGCGACCTCACCGCCCTCACCGGCGAACTCCGCCGTACCCGCGCCACCGTCCGCGACGTACCCCTGCCGCCCGCCCTGTCCGCCTCCCAGCTCATGCGCCTCGCCGCCGACCCCGACGGCTTCGCCCATGAGCTGGCCCGCCCCATGCCCCGCCCTCCGCAGCCTGCCGCCCGCCGGGGTACCCGGTTCCACGCCTGGGTGGAGTCCCGGTTCGAGGAGCTGCCGCTGCCGATGCTCGGCCCGGACGAGCTCCCCGGGGGCGACGCCGACGACCCCGGGATCGTGGACGAGCGCGACCTGACCGCACTCAAGGAGGCCTTCGAGCGCACCCCGTACGCCCGCCGCACCCCCTACCGCGTCGAGTCGCCGTTCCAGCTCACCCTCGCGGGCCGCGTGATCCGGGGCCGTATCGACGCCGTCTACCGCGACGACGAGGACGGCACGTACGAGATCGTCGACTGGAAGACCAGCCGCACGCGCACCGCGGACCCGCTGCAGCTCGCCATCTACCGCCTTGCCTGGGCCGAGCAGCACGACCTCCCTCCGGAAGCCGTCAAAGCAGCGTTCGTCTACGTCCGCAGCGGCGAGATCGCGCGCCCCACCGCCCTCCCCGGCCGGGCCGATCTTGAGCGCATCCTGCTGGGCGAGACGGCCGACGAGAGAGCAGCCGGGGCCCGTTAGGCTCACCTGCATGAGCGACACCCCGGACAGCGCCGTCCGTACGTACATCGAGCAGCACCGCGCCGCCTTCCTCGACGATCTCGCCGACTGGCTGCGTATCCCGTCCGTGTCGGCCCAGCCCGATCACGCCGCGGACGTACGGCGCAGCGCCGACTGGCTCGCGGCCAAGCTCAAGGAGACCGGCTTCCCGGTCACCGAGGTCTGGCCCACGCCCGGCGCACCCGCGGTCTTCGCCGAGTGGCCCTCCGGCGACCCGGACGCGCCCACTGTGCTCGTCTACGGTCACCACGACGTCCAGCCCGCCGCCCGCGAGGATGGCTGGCACAGCGACCCGTTCGAGCCGCTGATCGCCGACGGCCGGATGTACGGGCGGGGCGCGGCCGACGACAAGGGCCAGGTGTTCTTCCACACCCTGGGTGTACGGGCCCATCTCGCCGCCACCGGCCGTACCGCCCCCGCGGTCAACCTCAAGCTGCTCATCGAGGGCGAGGAGGAGTCGGGTTCGCCGAACTTCCGCGCACTCGTCGAAGCCAACGCAGGACGTCTCGCCTCCGACGCCGTGATCGTCTCGGACACCGGAATGTGGTCCGAGACGACCCCCACCGTCTGCACCGGCATGCGCGGCCTGGTGGACTGCGAGATCGATCTGTACGGCCCGGACCAGGACATCCACTCCGGCTCCTTCGGCGGCGCGGTCCCGAACCCGGCCACCGTCGCCGCCCGCCTCGTCGCGGCGCTGCACGACGCCGACGAGCAGGTGACGATCCCGGGCTTCTACGACGGCATCGCGCCGCTCACCGGCGCCGAGCGCGAACTGCTCGCCGAGCTTCCCTTCGACGAGGCGTCCTGGCTGAAAACCGCCAATTCGCACGGCACCCTGGGCGAGGCCGGATACACGACCCTGGAGCGCGTCTGGGCCCGCCCGACCGCCGAGCTCAACGGCGTCGGCGGCGGCTACCAGGGCCCCGGCGGCAAGACGATCATTCCGTCGTCGGCGCAGCTGAAGCTTACGTTCCGGCTTGTCGCGGGACAGGATCCGGACACCATCGAGAAGATCGTCGACGCATGGGTCACGGATCGCGTTCCGGCCGGGATCCGCCACGAGATCCGCTTCGGCGCCTCGACCCGCCCCTGTCTGACCCCGCTGGACCACCCCGCCCTGCAGTCGGTCGTGCGGGCCATGAGCCGCGCCTTCGACGGGCAGAAGATCCGTTTCACGCGCGAGGGCGGCTCGGGACCTGCTGCGGACCTGCAGGACGTCCTGGCGGCCCCGGTGCTGTTCCTCGGCATCTCCGTACCGTCCGACGGCTGGCACGCCCCGAACGAGAAGGTCGAACTGGACCTGCTCGTCAAGGGCGTCGAGACCACCGCCCACCTGTGGGGCGACCTCGCCCAAGCCCTGCGCTGAACTCCGCTGACACGACACCCAATCCACCCGGGGGAGTTGGAAATACCGTGAGCACCAACAGCTACGCCACCGCGGACCGCCCGATCGTTCTCACCGCGCCGACCGGCATCGACCGCGAGGCGCACCATCGCCTCGACGAGGCATGGCTCGCGGCGGCCTGGAGTCACCCGACGACCCGGGTCTTCGTGGTCTGTGGGGGCCAGGCGCTGATCGACGACACCCCCGACGGCCGTACCGAACTGGTGATGATCCCGGCCTTCGAGGCCCCGGTCACCGAGACCCACCGCTACTTCCTTGGTACGGACGAAGAGGGCGTGCGCTACTTCGCGCTCCAGAAGGACGCCCTTCCCGGGCGTATGGACCAGTCGGCCCGTCCCGCGGGCCTGCGCGAGGCCGGACTGCTGCTTTCTCCGCGCGACGCGGGGCTGCTGGTGCACGCCGTCGCGCTGGAGAACTGGCAGCGGCTGCACCGCTTCTGCTCACGCTGCGGCGAGCGCACGGTCATCGCGGCCGCGGGCCACATCCGCCGCTGCCCCGCCTGCGGCGCCGAGCACTACCCCCGTACCGACCCTGCCGTGATCATGCTCGTCACCGACGAGCAGGACCGCGCGCTGCTGGGCCGCCAGGTCCACTGGCCGGAGGGACGCTTCTCCACGCTCGCGGGCTTCGTCGAGCCGGGCGAGTCGATCGAGCAGTCGGTGCGCCGGGAGGTCTTCGAGGAGGCGGGTGTCACGGTCGGCGACGTCGAGTACATCGCCAGCCAGCCCTGGCCCTTCCCCTCCAGCCTGATGCTCGGCTTCGTGGCGCGGGCGACGTCCGCGGAGATCAACGTGGACGGCGAGGAGATCCACGAGGCGCGCTGGTTCTCCCGGGACGACCTGCGGGCCGCCTTCGAGTCCGGGGAGGTGCTGCCTCCCTACGGGATCTCGATTGCGGCCCGCCTGATCGAGCTCTGGTACGGAAAGCCGTTGCCCAAGCCCGGTGATGTCGGCTGAGAGGCCTTGCGGCTCAGACGCCGATCTTCTGCTTGACCTGCGCCAGCGAGGGGTTGGTCAGCGTCGATCCGTCCGGGAAGAGCACGGTGGGGACGGTCTGATTGCCCCCGTTGGCCTTCTCGACAAAGGCCGCGGACTGCGGGTCCTGCTCGATGTTGATCTCGGTGTACGCGATGCCCTCGCGGTCCATCTGGCTCTTCAGCCGACGGCAGTAGCCACACCACGTGGTGCTGTACATCGTCACAGTGCCCTGCATCGTCTCTCGTGCTCCTCTGTCTCGCAGTCCGGTCCCTTTGCTCGATGCGTCTTCGCACCGGGTACTTGAACGTACGCGACCTGTCCACCATTCCCGCATTAGTACGACTGCCCAGGGGCCCCTGTGGACAACGGCAACGGCAGCCTCGTGCGACCTGGCAGCATGGCGGTGTGACAGCAGCAACGCACTCCTCCCTTTTCCCGCAGGTCCCCGAGTCGGCGGACGCGGTGCTCGACGGGCTCGACCCCGAGCAGCGCGAAGTGGCGACGGCCCTGCACGGTCCGGTGTGTGTGCTGGCAGGCGCCGGCACGGGCAAGACACGCGCGATCACGCACCGCATCGCGTACGGCGTGCGCGCCGGCATACTCCAGCCCGCCAGTGTGCTGGCCGTCACCTTCACCAACCGCGCCGCGGGCGAGATGCGCGGGCGGCTGCGCCAGCTCGGCGCGGGCGGTGTGCAGGCACGCACCTTCCACTCCGCCGCGCTGCGCCAGCTCCAGTACTTCTGGCCGAAGGCGGTCGGCGGTGATCTGCCCCGGCTGCTCGAGCGCAAGATCCAGCTGGTCGCCGAGTCCGCCGCGCGCTGCCGTATCCGGCTCGACCGCAATGAGCTGCGGGATGTGACGAGCGAGATCGAGTGGGCCAAGGTCACCCAGACCGTCCCCGCCGACTACCCGGCCGAGGTCGCCAAATCGCATCGCGACGCCCCTCGCGACACTGCGGAGATCAGTCAGATCTACGCGATGTACGAGCAGCTCAAGCGGGACCGCTCGGTGATCGACTTCGAGGATGTCCTGCTCCTCGCGGTCGGCATCCTCCAGGACCGGCACGACATCGCCGACCAGATCCGCAGCCAGTACCAGCACTTCGTGGTGGATGAGTACCAGGACGTCAGCCCTCTCCAGCAGCGACTGCTCGATCTGTGGCTGGGCGACCGGGACAGCCTCTGTGTCGTCGGCGACGCCAGCCAGACGATCTACTCCTTCACCGGCGCGACCCCCGACCATCTGCTGAACTTCCGCACCCGCCACCCCGGCGCGACCGTCGTCAAGCTCGTCCGCGACTACCGCTCCACGCCACAGGTCGTCCATCTCGCCAATGGTCTGCTGAGCCAGGCCCACGGCCGCGCCGCCGAGCACCGTCTCGAACTGATCTCGCAGCGCGAGGCAGGCCCCGAGCCCGCCTACACCGAGTACGCCGACGAACCGGCCGAGGCCGAGGGCACCGCCCGCCGTATCCGCGACCTCATCGCCGCGGGCGTCCCGGCCGGGGAGATCGCCGTGCTCTACCGCGTCAACGCCCAGTCGGAGGTCTACGAACAGGCCCTGGCAGATGCCGGAGTCCCCTACCAGTTGCGTGGCGCCGAGCGCTTCTTCGAACGCCAGGAGGTCAGGGAGGCGGGCATCGCCCTGCGCGGCGCCGCCCGAGCCGGCGGCAATGACGCCCTGCTCGACGACGCCGGGGATCTGCCGTCCCAGGTCCGGGCCGTGCTCTCGACGAAGGGCTGGACCACCGAGCCGCCCGCCGGATCGGGCGCGGTGCGCGACCGCTGGGAGTCCCTGGCCGCGCTGGTCCGCCTCGCCGAGGACTATGTGCGGGTCAAGCCGGAGGCGACCCTCTCCGATCTGGTGGCCGAGCTCGACGAACGCGCCGCCGCCCAGCACGCCCCCACCGTCCAGGGCGTCACCCTGGCCTCGCTCCACTCGGCGAAGGGCCTGGAGTGGGACGCCGTGTTCCTGGTCGGCCTCACCGAGGGCATGATGCCGATCACCTACGCCAAGACCGACGAGCAGGTCGAGGAGGAGCGCCGGCTGCTCTATGTCGGCGTGACCCGGGCCCGGCTCCATCTCTCGCTGTCCTGGGCGCTGTCGCGTTCCCCTGGCGGCCGCGCCTCCCGCCGCCCCACGCGCTTCCTCAACGGGATGCGCCCGGGATCGGTCGCCCCTGGCGCCCCTGGCGCCCGTGGCGCGGGCGGCTCAGGCGGCATCGAGCGCGGCGCCGGCCGGCGCAAGCGGCGTGGACCCGTGTTGTGCCGTGTCTGCGGCAAGACGCTCACCGACGCGGGCGAGATGAAGCTGATGCGCTGTGAGGACTGCCCCTCCGACATGGACGAGGCGCTGTACGAGCGCCTTCGGGAGTGGCGCTCGGAGCAGGCGAAGGAGCTGGGCCAGCCCGCGTACTGCGTGTTCACCGACAAGACGCTGATGGCGATCGCCGAGGCCGTGCCGGGCAGCGAGGGGGAGTTGGCCCAGATCTCCGGCGTCGGCGGACGCAAACTTGAGCGCTTTGGAGCCGATGTGCTGGTCATCTGCGCAGGTCAGGAAGTTGGAGAGGGCGACGAGGAGGACTGATACAAACTCGTCGAGAAAATAGTTTGCGCGCGCCCCAGCCAGCCCCATAGGTTCTTAACCACGGGAACAGCGACTTCTCTGAAGCCCTGTCCTCGTGCTGTACTTATCCGAATACGCGCGATCGGCCCCGGCCGGTCCTCTAGACGCCGAGAGGAGGCGATTCCAGTGATCAGCACCAAGACCCGCTTCACCAGCACCAAAGTGACCGATCGCTCGGTCGTCTCCGCCTGCACGCTCGGCTTCTCCGCGGCGTTCAACGGCACCGGTCTGTCCGGCTTCTCCGCCGTGCTTCCGGTGTCCGGCCTGGGCGGTCTCCCCGTCCTGGAGCGCAATGAGCGACCGACCAAGGCACTGGAAGCAGGAGTAGCAGCGGCAGAGGCTCGGGCCTATGCCATTGCGGCGGCCAGTGCCGAAACCCAGAAGCAGACGACGCAGCACCACACGATGTGGGCCTTCCGTGGGCTCGAACCCTGGAGTGATCCAGCCTGATCCAGATCAGGCCGGCGCCTTCAGGGCCGCGGAACCCCACCCGGGATCCGCGGCCCTTCTGTTTTCCCCGAACGGGGACCACAGAGCGAAGGGGCCTCGGGACAAGCAACACCCGGTACCAGCCGACACCCGGCCAACAGGCCGGAACCGACCAGACGAGGAAGACACCACCGTGCAACTCGAAGCGCACGCCCCGTCCGTACCGCCTTCCGAGACGATCCCCCCGCCCGCCCTCACGGAGGACTCCACCTTGACTCCGCTCACCGCGCTCTCCGCGCTCGACGACGCCATCGAGAACCTCGGCGTACCCGTCCCCTGCCGTGCTTACGACCCGGAGGTCTTCTTCGCCGAGTCCCCGGCCGACGTCGAGTACGCCAAGTCCCTCTGCCGCACCTGCCCGCTGATGGAGGCCTGCCTCGCCGGCGCCAAGGAGCGGCGTGAGCCGTGGGGCGTCTGGGGCGGAGAGCTCTTCGTCCAGGGCGTGGTCGTCGCCCGCAAGCGGCCGCGTGGCCGCCCGCGCAAGAACCCGGTCGCGGCATGACCGTCATCGGAACCATCGACCGCCCCATCACGCACGATCCCCAGAAGCTGGCCCCCATGACCTCTTCCACCAGCGAGCCGTCCGGCTCCGCCACCCCAGACGTCACCACCACCGGCGCGAACGCCTCGCGTCAGAACAGGACCCGTGAAATGCAACTCATCCCAGAAGCCATGGCTCGTGCGCATATGCACGAGCGCCTGCGCGAGGCCGAGGCCGAAAGCCAGGCCGTGCGCCTGGTCGCCGCCCGGCGGATGCAGCGCCGCGCCGAGCGCGCCTCGCTGCGTGCCCGCCGCGCGCTGGCCATGGCCGTCATGCACTGATCGCGCAAGCGCTCCGCCACGTAGGCACTGAACCCGCGGGGCCCGGTCCGAACGGACCGGGCCCCGCGGTGCGTTGTCCCTGCGGCACGTCCGTTACGGGGTTATCGTCACGAGGTGGACCAGCAGCAGACTCCTCACCCTGCGCAGGCGGGTGCCGAGAGCATCGTGTGTTCCCACTGCGGCACCGTCGCCGAGGGACCACCGCCGACCTGGACCTGCTCCGTGGAGAACGGCACCCGTCACTACTTCTGCGACGACTGCGCACGCGCCAACATCAGGGCGATCGAGGGCAGGCTCGACTCCGCCTGGTGGTGAACGCCGCCTGACACCGGGCCGCCGGAGCTACTGGTGGCGGAGCGCCCGGCGGCGATCGTTCACGCCCCCGCCTCGACCGCCGTGCCGTCCTCCTCGTCCTCGGGCAGGAATCCGGGCAGCCACGACTCGAGTTCGTCCCGCAGCCGCACCGCCGCGTTCAGCTGGCAGAGCACCCCGATCGTGCTCAGCGTCACCCGGTGTATCAGCAGATACGAGGGCGGCAGATTGAGCTGCTTGCCCAGCTGATGCGCGGGGGATCGGATGTCGGCGATCCGGGCCGCCTGGTTGCGCATCCAGCTGCGGCTGAACGTGAACTCCCCGACCTCGGCGGGCTCGATGATCGGCAGAAGATACTCGAGCACCGCGTCCGGGTCCAGCTCTATCGACTCCTTGACGAAGCCCGCCTCGCGCAGCAGCTCGTAGACCGCCTCGGCCTCGCCCTCCAGCGTCATCCGCAGACAGTCGCCGATGGTCTGCGGCAGCCCGCCGGGCAGCCTGTCCACCGTGCCGAAGTCCAGTACGCCGAGCCGCCAGCCCTTGCCGTCCTCCTCCGGAAGCAGCCGGAAGTTCCCCGGGTGGGGATCGGCGTGCAACAGTCCCGTGCGCGCCGGGCCGGAGAAGAGGAAGCGGGCAAGCAGCTGCCCCGCGCGGTTCCGCTGCTCCTCGGTGCCGTCGGCGATCACCTCGGCCAGCGGGATCCCGTCGATCCACTCCGTCACCAGCACCTGATCGCTCTGGTGCACCACATCCGGCACCACCACATCGGGATCGTCGGCGAACTCGGCGGCGTGCTCCCGCTGTGCCTGCGCCTCCAGCTCGTAGTCCAGCTCCTCCGAGACCCGGTCGCGGAGTTCCGAGATCAGAGGCTTGATGTCCATGCCCGGGATCAGCGGCCCGAGCAGCCGGGCGAAGCGGCTGAGCTGAGTGAGGTCGGACAGCAACGCGTCGCCCGCCCCCGGGTACTGCACCTTCACCGCGACCTCACGCCCGTCGTGCCACACCGCCCGGTGCACCTGGCCGATGGACGCGGCGGCCGACGGCTTGTCCTCGAAGTTCAGGAACAGCTCCCGCCAGTCCTCGCCCAGCCGCTCGGCGAGGACCGCGTGGACCGTACGCGTCGGCATCGGGGGCGCGGCGTCCTGGAGCTTGGTGAGGGCCGCGCGGTAAGGGCCCGCGACCTCCTCGGGAAGGGCGGACTCGAAGACGGACATGGCCTGCCCGAACTTCATCGCACCGCCCTTCAGCTCGCCGAGCACCTTGAACAGCTGCTCCGCCGTGCGCTGTTGCAGTTCCCTGGCCACGATCTCCGCGGACTTCCCGCCGATCCGCTTTCCCAGACCCCAAGTGGCCCGCCCGGCGAAGCCCAGTGGCAGCGCGGCCAGCTTGGCGGTCCGGGTGACCGCTTTCCGGGGAAGATCAGACATGTGCCCCTCCAAATCCCAGACAGCCGTGCCGCGTGTGCCTTACGGCATTGCTCCGTTGACGGCCGTTACCCGGCCATTGTCTCGTGCGGCGACCCGAACTCTGAGGTGTGTCCCCCCTCACTCTTCCCTCCCGCTCCGCAGGCACAGTGAAGATGCGGCGTGATTGTCTCCGAGCGCCACTCCAGCAGCGGCAGTGAAACCTCCCAGCGCGCTCCCGTGCTCGTGGGCAGCTCCCCGTCGAGCAAGGACAGCGCGTGCGCTGCCGTCATCCCCGCAACGGCGGTGGCGAGGGCGACATCGCACGCCGGTAGTGCGCGGCGGCCCGACCGCCACTGCGCGAGCAGCCTCGCCCTGCCCGGATCCCGCTCCACGCCGTCCAGCTCCAGGCAGCTCGCGCACGCCGTGCCGCCGGGCAGCACCAGCGGGCCGACGACGCCGGTTGCTTCGACAACTCCCGCGTAAATATGAGGTGTTCCGCCGACGATCCAGTCCGCGGCGCCGGCCGGGTCGGGTGCGTATGCCGCGAGACCGTCCCGTGGGGCCACCACAACCAGAGAGAGACCTGGCTCACCGCAGCCCGGTGCCGTCGCGTACTCGGACGCGCGCGGCGGGCGGTCGGGAGCGGTCCGCCGCACCAGCTGCCGGGCCGACGCCTCCCGCCGCTCACCGACAGCCTCGGCCGGCAGCCCGCCGGGCGCCACGTCCCATGGCTCTGTGCACCCGCCGTCGAGCACTTCGACCCGGCCCACCCCCGAGGCCGACAGCACCGCGGCGACCGTCGCACCCACACGGCCCGCGCCCCGGACCTGGACGCGCATCGCGCGCCGGGCCGCCAGGCGCCGTATCCCACCGCCCGGTTCCGGATCGACCACGGACAGCGATGCCAGATCGGGGCGCAGCCGGTCGAACGCGCCCGTCCGTTTCCGTAAGGCGTCGGCCGCGGGCCCGCCCGCCGTCGGATCGTCGAGCAGTCCGGCCGATGTCAAGCGCTTCACCAGCGCGTCCACTTGTCCTTCCGGGAGCCCTATCTCCCGAGCCTCCTGACGCAGCAGCGGCAGCCCTCGCGTCCCGTCGAAGAGCTCGAGCAGGGCTCCCGTCGCCGTGTCCACCGGGCCGACCATCACCGCATGCGCGGGCATCGTCCCGAACTGCACCGTTTGCCGCTCCCGCCATGCCCGCTTCAGGGCAGGCTTCACCATCGGATGCATTTCCACGTCCCCCGTTCCCCACTTCCCCGTTGAAGTCCTGTCGGATCTCTCCGCTGATCTGTTGTCAGAATGCACGGCCGCTCCGCGGGATGTGAAAAGTTATCCACAGGCATGGGGTATTAGTCGTTCAAATGGTGCAGCCATGGAGTGGATCAAGCTCGAACCGTCCCGGAGGCGGGACTTCCCCCACTGACAGCGGGTAACGTCGGGGCGTGTCCGTCGACCCGTCCCCTCGCTTCGCTGGGGAGACCCCACAGCGCAGCACGAAAAGCCGACCGTCCCGCGGATCGGGGACGAGTGCGGTCGAGGTCCGAAGGAGCACCCGGCGCAGCAGAACGGTCTCGGCCTACCGCGAGGGTGACCGCACCATTGTCCTCATCCCCGCCCGGATGTCCGAGGCGGAGGAGCGGCGCTGGGTCACCGTGATGCTGGACAAGCTCGCCGCTCAGGAGAGCAAGCGCATCCTCGGGGACAGTGAACTGGCCGAGCGCGCCGAGCGTTTGTCCGCCCAGTACTTCGACGGACGCGCAAGACCGACATCCGTGCGATGGGTGACGAATCAGAACACCCGCTGGGGCTCCTGCACCCCGGCGGAAGGCAGTATCCGCCTGTCGCACCGCCTGCAGGGGATGCCCGAGTACGTCGTCGACTATGTGCTCGTCCATGAACTGGCCCATCTCCTCGTGCCGGGACACGGACCGCGCTTCTGGCGACTCCTTGAGGCGTATCCGCGCACCGAGCGCGCGCGGGGCTACCTCGAGGGCGTCGTCGCGGCCGACCGGCTGCCGCACCTTCCGGCCGCACGCGGAGAGTGACCGGCGGCCCTCCTGTACCGAATCTGTACCGGCTTGGCTCAATGTCGTACTGAGCCGTTAGCCTGGCGCGACGGATTCACATTTCGGGATGGGGGACGGTCGTTACGCATGGCCAGGGAATTCCAACGCGGCCACAAGGCCAAGATCAGTGATCTCACGCCGGGAACGGATCTGTACGTAGGTGTGCAGATTGCCGCTCCTGGGCTGACCTTCGACATCAGCTGCTTCGGACTCGACGCCAACGAGCAG
Organism: Streptomyces sp. NBC_00885; assembly: GCF_045207475.1. Lineage (NCBI taxonomy): Bacteria > Bacillati > Actinomycetota > Actinomycetes > Kitasatosporales > Streptomycetaceae > Streptomyces > Streptomyces sp. NBC_00885. The sequence continues at coordinate 2,853,770 of NZ_CP108796.1, read as the reverse complement.
CTTTCGGACGACCGGTACTTCATCTTCTTCAACCAGCCGAAGTCACCCGAGGAGTCCATCCAGCTGCTTGGCGCGCAGTCCGGTGACACCGAGTCATTCCGCGTCACTCTGGACCGCATTCCGGCGAACATCCACCGGCTCTCTTTCACCGCGACGATCGACGGCGCCGGACAGATGTCGCAGGTCGGCCCCGGATACATCCGAATCGTCGCGGGTGGCGAGGAGGTCGTCAGGTACGCCTTCACCGGCTCGGAGTTCACCACCGAGCGCGCGGTGATGCTGGGCGACTTCTATCTGAAGGACGTCTGGCGCTTCGCCGCCATCGGCCAGGGCTTCGACGGCGGACTCGACGCACTGCTCAAGAACTTCGGCGGCGAGGTCGCCGAGGAGCAGCCGGCTGCGCAGCAGCCCCAGGGTGCCGGGCCGTCGTTCGCGCCGCCCCCGCAGGCCACCGCGCCTCCGGCGTTCGGCGCACCGGCCGCACCGCAGGCGCCTCAGGCCCCGCAGCCCGCGCCCTCGTTCGGCGCCCCTGCGGCCCCGGCACCTGCCCCGGCCCTTCAGCCGAACCCGCAGATGCACGCCGCGCCCACCATCGCGGCCCCGATGAGCCCGCCCGCGGGCACTGTGCCGCCGCCTGCGCCGGCTCCGTACGGACAGCCGCCCCAGCAGCCGCAGTACGGCCAGGTCCCGGGACAGATGCCGGGTCAGGTCCCCGGCCAGGTCCCGCCGGGTGCGCCCTCGCCGTACGGACAACAGGCACCCACCCCGTACGGACAGCAGCCTCCGGGCATGCCGCAAGGGGTTCCGCAGGGCGTCCCCCAGGGCGTCCCGCAGGCAGGGGCCGGTCTCCAGGCCGCCCTCCAGCCGTACCGCGAGACCGCCACCGGCCAGCGCTGGACCCCGCAGAATCAGCAGCTCATGCGGGTCGATCTGACCATGGGGGGCATGCCCGTGCTGGCCCGTCAGGGCAGCATGGTGATGTACCAGGGCAAGGTCGACTTCAGCTACAAGGGCGCCGGTTTCGCCGGCCGCATCGTCGGCAACGCCACCGGCCAGGAGATGCAGCTGATGCGCTGCTCCGGCCGCGGCCAGGTCTTCCTCGCCGAGAACGGCGCGCATCTGCACTCCATCGAGCTGCAGGGCGACGGCATTTGCGTCTCCGCCGAGAACGTCCTCGCCTTCGACGAGTCCCTGCAGCACGAAGTCCGCAGGATCGAGGGTCACGGCATACCCGGCGGCGCGCTGTTCACGATGATGTTCCAGGGCACCGGCACGGTCGTCGTGAAGACCCAAGGCGTCCCCGTGGTCCTCCCGGTCACGCCGACGACCTTCGCCGACTGCAACGCGGTCGTCGCCTGGTCGGCAGCGTCCCAGGTGATCCTCTCCAGCCAGGTCCGGCTTCGCCGCAACGCGTACCCGGGACACAGCGGAGAGACCGTCAACCTCCAGTTCCGGGGCGCACCCGGCAACTTCATCGTCGTCCAGCCGTACGAGGTCTGAGGGAGCCCGAAGAAATGAACCAGCAACTCGCGGGCTTCGCCCCGACACCGATGGCGGCCCGGATGGAGAACCACGGCCGCGCCATGCTCAAGGTCGCCATGTCCAGCGGCCAGGACCTGTACGCGCGCACCGGCTCGATGGTCGCCTACGAAGGCTTCGTGCAGTACGAGCCGAACCCGCCCGCCGTCCGCCAGATCGCCTCCCAGTGGGTGACCGGCGAGGGCGCGCCCATCATGAAGTGCTCCGGCGACGGACTGCTCTACCTCGCCGACTACGGCGCGGATGTCGTCGTCATCAACCTCAACAACGACTCGCTCTCGGTCAACGGCACCAACCTGCTCGCCTTCGACGCGCATCTCCAGTGGGGCGTCGAGCGGGTCAAGGGCCTGGCCAAGTTCGCCGGCCAGGGCCTGTGGAACGTCGAGGTGGCGGGCACCGGCTGGGTGGCCCTCACGTCGCGCGGCACGCCGATCGTCGTCGACTGCGGCCGTGGCGAGGACGAGACCTATGTCGACCCGGACGCCCTTGTCGCCTGGTCCCCGAACCTGAAGGTGAAGGGCAAGCGCAGCTTCAAGGCTTCCTCGCTGATCGGGCGGGGCAGCGGCGAGGCGTACCAGATGGCCTTCTCGGGCCAGGGCATCGTCGTCGTACAGCCGAGCGAGGACAGTACCGACCGCCTGCGGATCCGGAACTGAGGGGGAGCGAGAACACACCATGCAGAGTCCGCTTTTCAGCAACACGGAACAGCAGTCCCAGGACCGGTACGTCGTGCAGAACCCGCAGCTCCTGCGGGTCGCTCTCACCGGCCACGACGACGTCCTCGCCCGCAAGGGCGCCATGGTCGCGTACCAGGGCCTTGTCGACTTCGACGGCGAGTACCAGACGAGCAATCAGCGCCGTGCCCGCGCCAACACCGGCGAGGGCCTCGATCTGATGCGCTGCTCCGGGCAGGGCACCGTCTACTTCGCCAACCTCGCGCAGTACATCCATGTCGTGGACGTCGACCAGGAGGGCATGACGGTCGACAGCGCCTATGTCCTGGCGCTCGACTCCACGCTGCACACCGAAGTCATCGCGGTGGACAGCCAGTACGGAATCTCCGGCTCCGGGAAGTACCAGCTCAATATCTCCGGCCGGGGCAAGGTCGCGCTGATGACCTCCGGCCAGCCGCTGATGATGCAGGTGACGCCCGACAAGTACGTCAATGTCGACGCCGATGCGATCGTCGCCTGGTCGTCCGCGCTGCGGGTGCAGATGCAGGCGCAGACGCACTCCTCCGGTGTACGGCGCAGGCGTGGAAACACAGGCGAGGGCTGGGAGCTGAGCTTCCTGGGCCAGGGCTTCGCGCTGGTGCAGCCCAGTGAGGTCATGCCGCCGCAGAGCGCGGAGATCGGACAGGGCCTGCGTGCGCAGTACGGCATGGGCCAGCACGGCGCCCACGCCCAGAACCAGAACAACGCCTGGAGCTGACGCCACAGAGCACAGGTAAGGGGCGGCCTCCATGGAGGCCGCCCCTTACGCTTCGCTGCGTATTTTGGCTCGCTAGAGAGCCGCGCGCGTCATCTCAAGCAGTCGTACGACCGACTTGTCGGCCACCTCCGCCACCTCGTCGTACGCGAACCAGCGCAGATCCAGAGACTCCTCGCTGATTTCCTCGACCGCTCCGGACGGAGCCAGCGCCGCGTACTGCACATCGAGATGCCAGTGGCAGGGTGCCGGAATCGGATGCCGGTCCAGCCGTACGGGGCCGCCGGGCAGCAGCGTCAGGCCCCTGATCCCGGACTCCTCCGTGGCCTCGCGCAGCGCGGCGGCCGCCAACGTCGTGTCGTCCGGCTCGCAGTGCCCGCCCATCTGGAGCCACATGCCCAGCTTCCTGTGCAGGGTCAGCAGCACCCGCCCGCGCTCGGGGTCGACGACCAGCGCGCTCGCCGTGACATGCCCCGCCCCGCAGGCCTTCCACATTCCGTCGGGATGCGCTGCCAGATGGTCCAGATAGAGACGGCGCAGCTCCTCCTGCTCCTCGTAGCTCGTCAGTACGAGGACCGCGTCGTCGTGCAGGCTCACTTGTCCTTGTCGCCCTCGTCGTCGTCCTTGCCGAGGTCCTTGTCGAGACTCGGCCTGCTGCTGCCCGCGGCCTCGCCGAGCATCTTGTCCAGCTCGGAGAAGTCGAGCTGCTCACGGTGGACGAAGCCGTCGGGGTCGTCGAGATCGCTTGCCGTCGGCAGCATGTCCGGGTGCGCCCACAGGCCGTCACGCCCGTCCACGCCCCGGGCGTCGGTGAGCGATGCCCACAGCCGCGAGGCGTCCCGCAGCCGCCGCGGACGGAGCTGAAGGCCGATCAGCGTCGCGAACGTCTGCTCGGCGGGACCGCCTGATGCCCGCCGCCGGCGCAGCGTCTCGCGCAAGGCGTCCGCGGAGGTCAGCCGCGTCGATGCGGCCTCGTGGACCACCGCGTCCACCCAGCCCTCGACGAGCGCGAGCGCGGTCTCCAGACGGGCCAGCGACGCCTTCTGCTCGGGGGTGTCCTCCGGCTGGAACATGCCCTGCTGGAGGGCTTCCTGAAGCTGCTCGGGATTCTGCGGGTCGAACTGGCCGACCACGTCCTCAAGCTTGGACGTGTCGACCTTGATCCCGCGTGCGTACGCCTCGACCGCGCCGAACAGATGCGAGCGCAGCCACGGCACATGCGCGAAGAGTCGCTGGTGGGCGGCCTCGCGCAGCGCGAGATACAGCCGCACCTCCTCCTTGGGCACCCCAAGGTCCTTGCCGAGCGCCTCGACGTTGAGCGGCAGGAGCGCGGCCTTGCCGGCCGGGCCGAGCGGCAGACCGATGTCGGTCGAGCCGACCACTTCGCCCGCCAGCACGCCCACGGCCTGCCCGATCTGCTGGCCGAACATTGCGCCGCCCATGGAACGCATCATGCCGATCAGCGGGCCTGCCATGGCCTGCATCTCCTCGGGCAGCACATCGCCCATGGCCAGACCGACGCGCTCGGCGACCGGGTCGACGAGCTGCTGCCACGCGGGGAGGGTCGCCTCGACCCACTCGGCACGGCTCCACGCCACGGCGGAGCCGGCGCCGGAGGGGAGCGAGGTCGCTCCGTCCAGCCACAGGTCGGCGAGGCGCACGGCCTCCTCGACCGCGGTGCGCTCGGCCGGGCCGACGCTCTGGTCCTTGGTGCCGTCCGGCGTGCCCTGGGAGACCGTCTGGCGCGCGATCTGCTTGGCCATGTCCCAGTTCACGGGACCGCCCTCGTAGCTCAGCATCTGGCCGAGCTGCTGGAAGGCCGCACCCAGGTCGTTCGGGTTCAGGGAGCCGAACATCGCGGCGAACGGATTGTCCGCGCCGTCCCCAAAGCCAAAACCGAAAGGATTGGCAGGCGAAGGCCCGCCGGAGCCCTGGCCACCTCCGGCGGGATCCTTCTTCTTGCCCTCGTCGCCGTTCTCCGGCTCCTCCGGCGGAAGGCCGAATCCGAATGGGGTGTCACTCACGGGTTTCCTCGGCTCGTAGGGCCGCCGGCTTCCTGCCGGCGGCGGCTGCCCGACTACACACCCAGCGTAGACATGCGGGTCGCATATGGGCTCAGTGCTCCGCCGACCTTTGGCCTGCGGCAGGATGGACGCACCTGGTACGTAGGCGTTCATTCGCTCACGTACTGAAGACAACCGCTGGAGACGCCTGGTGAGTTCCCCAGATCCGCAGGTTCGCGCAGCGCGAAACCACTCAACCCAGACCTCGGCCGCGGGCCGCGGGTCGGCCGGCCGTGGCCCCGTGGTCGCGATCACCGGTGCCGCCACGGGCGTCGGTGACCTGCTCACCCGGCGCCTCGCCGGGTCCGACGAGATCAAGCAGGTCATCGCGATCGACGAGCGCCGGGGCGAGGTCTCCGAGGCGCAGTGGCACATTCTCGACGTACGCGACCCGGCCATCGCCGAGAAGCTGCGGGGCGCGGACGTGGTCGTGCACCTGGCGCTCGACCTCGACCTGGAGACCGACTCGGCCGCCCGGACGGCATACAACGTGCGCGGTACACAGACTGTGCTGACCGCCGCCGCGGCGGCGGGCGTCCACCGGGTCGTCCTGTGCACCTCGGCAATGGTCTACGGGGCGCTGCCCGAGAACGACATCCCCCTCTCGGAGGACGCGGAGCTGCGCGCCACCGCCGAAGCCACGGGCGTCGGTGACCTGCTGGAGATCGAACGTCTGGGCCGCCGTGCGCCGCGCGCCCACCCAGGTCTGAACGTCACGGTGGTAAGGCCCGCTGTCCTGGTGGGCGGTACTGACACCGCGCTGACCCGCTACTTCGAGTCGCCGCGCCTCCTCGTGGTCGCCGGATCCCGTCCCACCTGGCAGTTCTGCCATGTCGAGGACCTGGTGACTGCCCTGGAGTACGCCGCGCTGGAGAAGGTCGACGGCGAGCTGGCGGTCGGCTGCGACGGCTGGCTCGAACAGGAGGAGGTCGAGGAGCTCAGCGGCATCCGCCGGATGGAGCTGCCCTCGGCCGTCGCCCTGGGCGCTGCGGCTCGGCTCCACCGGATCGGCCTCACCCCGTCTCCGGCCGGGGATCTGGCGTACACGATGCACCCCTGGGTGGTCAGTGTGAGCCGGCTCCACGATGCGGGCTGGCGTCCTCAGTGGACCAACGAGGAGGTCCTGGCTGCGCTGCTGGAGGAGGTGGAGGGCCGCCACACGGTCGCGGGCCGCCGCCTCGGCCGCAAGGACGCGACCGCGGCCGGCGCCGCGGGTGCGACGGTGGCGCTGCTCGGCACGGCCGCGCTGGTGCGGCGTGCGCGCAAGGCCAGGCGCCGTATGTAGGAGGCTCCAAGGCGATGCCGCCCCGGCCGGTCGAATGGGCTATTTCGCGATGTCAGTGCCGTACGGCACGATGGACGGCATGGGAAGCACGTACGACCACCCCGGTGAACAGGCGGCTCAGGACCCCATCCGTCTGCTCGCCATTCGCGACACCCCGCTCTCCGTCGACGAGGTCTTCGCGGCCGTCGGCGACGACGCGGCGGGTGGCACCGCGCTCTTCGTCGGCACCGTGCGCAATCACGACGGCGGCGCGGATGTGGACACGCTGGGGTACTCCTGTCATCCCACGGCGGAGGCGGAGATGCGCCGTATCGCCGAGAAGGTGACGGCGGATTTTCCCGTACGGGCGCTTGCCGCTGTCCATCGTGTGGGTGACCTGGCCGTCGGCGATCTGGCGGTCGTTGTCGCCGTGTCGTGCCCGCACCGGGGAGAGGCCTTCGAGGCCTGCCGGAAGCTGATCGACGACCTCAAGCACGAAGTGCCTATCTGGAAGCACCAGAAGTTTTCCGACGGCACGGAGGAGTGGGTCGGCGCCTGCTGAGGCGCGATCGGCTGAAACCCGGAGCGTTACCAAGCGCCTGATTTGCGTAACCACCCCCCTGCCACGAGTGTTGAACTCGCAGACACTAATCTGCTGATCACTCAGTTGCGTACGTTCATGGGGTAAGGGGGTCGCGATGGCGGCACTCGCTTGGCTGCTGATTCCGTTTTTCGCTGCCGTGGGTGCTGCGATATGGGGAAGCTGGGCTTCACGAAACCGGACGTCGGGGGATGTCGCCGAGCTTGCCGGATATGCGCGGTTCCGCGATGCGATGGAGAGAGCGGGCTCCGGTACCGACGCCGCCTGACGCCGCGTAACCCGGGGGACCCGGCCGCTGACCGTACGCAGTTGCCAAGATGCCACGTACGGACTGGCCCCGGCGGTGCACTGACAGACCCGTCCCGTACTGTCGTTCCATGCCACGCCGCACCGCGACGATGCTCGCTTCCACCCTGATTTTCATCGCGCTGCTCTGCGCCGGGGTGTTCATTACAGTGCCGTATTCGGAGATGTCGCCCGGGCCGACGGTCAACACGCTCGGCGCGGCCGGTGGTGAGCCGGTCCTGCAGATCTCCGGCCGCAAGACGTACCCGACGAGTGGCCATCTCAATATGACGACGGTCAGGGTCACCGGCGCGGACTACAAGATGAACCTCGTCGAGGCGGTGTACGGCTGGCTGGCCCACGACAACGTGGTGGTGCCGCACGACACGCTCTACCCGGACGGGAAGACCGAAGAGCAGTCGACGCAGGAGAACGCCGAGGAGTTCTCCCAGTCGCAGGAGAGCGCCAAGGTCGCGGCACTCCAGCAGCTGAAGATCCCGGTGAAGTCGCGGGTCGTGGTCTCCACGGTTCTCAAGAACACGCCTTCGGAGAACCGGCTGCACGCGGGGGATGTGATCCGCGCGGTGGACGGTACGGCGGTGAAGGAGCCGGGCGACGTCGCGAAGCTGGTCGTGAAGCACAAGCCCGGCCAGGACGTGGTGTTCACGATCGTGCCCGCGAAGGCGGCGGCCGCGGCGGAGAAGGCGGGCAAGGAGCCGGACGCCACGGAGAAGGTCACGATCACCACGGTCAAGGCGGACAAGGACGACCGGGCGATCGTCGGCATCCAGGCGGGTACCGACCACACGTTTCCGTTCAGCATCGACATCAACCTGGCGGATGTCGGGGGACCCAGTGCGGGGCTGATGTTCGCCCTCGGGATCGTCGACAAGCTGACACCGGCGGACCTGACGGGCGGGAAGTTCGTGGCGGGCACCGGGACGATCGACGACAGGGGGAAGGTCGGTCCGATCGGGGGGATCGAGATGAAGCTGGTGGGGGCGCGGAACGCTGGGGCGCAGTACTTCCTGACGCCGAGCGAGAACTGCGCGGCGGCGGCGTCGGACATTCCGGACGGGCTGACGCTGGTGAAGGTGAACACGATCGCCGATGCGACGAAGTCGCTGGAGAAGATTCGGTCGGGGGACACGGCGGGGTTGGTGGGCTGCGCGGCGGGCTGAGCGGGGGGTTTGTCCCCCAGGCCCGCCCCTTCCCTAAACGGGAGGCCCCAGCGCCCGCTCGCTTCGAGTCGCCGCCGACCCGTCACGCAACGAGGGACACCGCCGTATCCGGACCCCGGGATCCGGTACGGCGGTGTCGCAGAGCTGATTACGCCTCGAACGTCGCCGCGAGCGCCTCCGCCAGGCCCGGGACCAGGGCGGAGCCCGTCAGGACCTCCTTCGGGGAGTCCTTTTCGCGCAGGCGCAGCGCCGATTCGCGAGTGCCGTCGCGAAGCACCGCGACTGTCATGCGGACCTCCTGGCGGTCGGGGTGGGACGAGACCCACTTGGTGAGGGCTTTGTCGTCGAGGCCGGCCGGGACCGAGGACTCGGCCGAGGGCGGGAGCATCTGGCGCTCCACCGTCAGCGCGCAGCCCGCCACCGCGTCCGGCCAGGCGATCGTTGCGAGGAACTCGTCCAGCGGCGTGCCGGCCGGGATCTCGTCCTGCTCGATCGGTGTCAGCGGCGCGGCCGCCTCGTCGGCGTCGAGGCCGAGCTGGGCCGCGAGGCCCGGTTCGTGGGAGCGCAGGTGTGCGGTGTCGACGAGCGCGAAGAGCCTGGCCGGCTGGTCCCAGCCGAGGCCGGACGCGTACTCGTCGATTTCGAGCACGGCGCGGGTCAGCGGGCTGGCGGCCATCGGGGGGCCGGAGGGGGAAACGTTGGGCATGGCCAATATCCTGCCTCCTTCCGGCCCCAAGACGGGAACTAGGTAAAGCCTCAGTAAGTTGCAGTAGTGGGCTCTACGATCGCGGGGCCCGTTTCACACGACCGCGAACTTCGAGGTGCGCACGTTGGCTTTCCAGATGCCGGACCGCGGCGGAGGCCCGACAGGGCCACGGATCAGAGTGGGCCGGCCGTCCCGGCGGGTCCGCACCCTGCTCATGACGCTGGGCGTCCTGGCCGTGCTGGCCATGGCGTTCGTCATGTTCGCCGGGTTCTGGACCGACTGGCTCTGGTACCGATCGGTGCACTACTCCTCCGTCTTCACCACCACCCTGTGGACCAAGGTCGGACTGTTCGCCGTCTTCGGGCTGCTGATGGCCGCGGCCGTCGGCGTCAACATCTGGCTCGCTCACCGGCTGCGCCCGCCGCTGAGCGCGATGTCGCTGGAGCAGCAGAGCCTCGACCGCTACCGGATGGGCATCGCGCCGTACAAGAAGTGGGTGCTCCTCGGGATCACCGCTCTCGTCGGGCTGATCTCCGGAGCCTCCGCCACCGGTCAGTGGCGCACCTGGCTGATGTGGGTCAATGGCGTGCCCTTCGGCCAGAAGGACCCGCAGTTCCACATGGACGTGTCGTTCTACGCGTTCGATCTGCCCTGGTACAGGTTCCTGCTCGGCTTCGGCTTCGCGGCCGCCGTGCTCTCGCTGATCGCCGCCGCCCTGACGCACTACCTGTACGGCGGGCTGCGCATCACCAGCCCCGGCGCGCGGGCCACCGGTGCGGCGACCGGGCATCTGTCGGTGCTGCTGGGCGTCTTCGTCTCGCTCAAGGCCGTGGCGTACTGGCTCGACCGGTACGGCCTCGCGGTGAAGTCCAGCGACTTCAAGGCCACCGGCAACTGGACGGGCCTGCGGTACGTCGACGCCAACGCCTATCTCCCGGCGAAAACGATCCTTTTCTGCATCGCCGTCATCTGCGCTCTGCTGTTCTTCGCGACGCTGTGGCGCCGCACCTGGCAGCTCCCGGTGATCGGCTTCGGCCTGATGGTCCTGTCCGCGATCCTCATCGGCGGCCTCTACCCGGCGATCGTGCAGAAGTTCCAGGTCCAGCCGAACGAGCAGGCCAAGGAAAGCCCGTACATCAAGAAGAACATCGAGGCCACGCGTCACGCGTACGGCATCGACAAGGCCAACCCTGAGGACTACTCCGGCAAGGGTGACCCCAAGCGGAAGGCCCAGCAGCGCGCTGCCGCGCCTTCGGCGGCGAGTTACCGACTTGTCGACTCGAACGTGGTCTCGCCCGCCTTCCAGCAGCTCCAACAGGAGCGCAAGTACTACCAGTTCCCCGCGACCCTCGACGTGGACCGGTACACCGGCCCCGACGGCAAGCCGCAGGACACGGTCATCGGTCTGCGCGAGCTCAACATCAAGGGCATCCAGAAGCGCAACTGGATCAACGACCACTTCACCTACACCCATGGCTACGGCGCGATCGCGGCCAAGGGCACGAACACCATCACGGACCCGGACAAGGGCACCGTCGGCTCGCCCGACTTCACCGAGGCCGGAATGCCGACCGGCGGTCAGCTCGGCAAGTACGAGCAGCGGATCTACTACGGCGAGAAGACGGAGCAGTACTCCATCGTCGGCGGCCCGCAGAAGGAGCTCGACTACGAGGCGAGCGTCGGGCCCACCAAGTACACGAGCTACAAGGGCAAGAGCGGGGTCAACCTCTCCAACCCGCTCAACCGCGCGGCATACGCCGTCGCCTTCAGTGAGCCGCAGATACTGTATTCGGGAGCCGTCGGCGAGGGCTCGCGGATTCTGTACAACCGCACGCCCAAGGAACGCGTCGAGGCGGTCGCCCCCTGGCTGACCATTGACGGCGACGCCTATCCGGCGGTCGTCGACGGCCGGATCCAGTGGATCGTCGACGCGTACACCACGACCAACGGCTACCCCTACGCCTCGCGTACGACGCTGGGCGAGACCACTGCCGACTCGCTGACCACCAACCAGCGCGCGGTCGTCGCCCAGCAGAACCAGGTCAACTACATCCGCAATTCGGTGAAGGCGACCGTCGACGCGTACGACGGCACCGTCAACCTGTACCAGTGGGACACTCAGGACCCGGTGCTCAAGACCTGGATGAAGGCGTTCCCGGGCACGGTGAAGGCGAAGAACGAGATCTCGCCCTCGCTCAAGGCCCATCTGCGGTACCCGCAGGACATGTTCAAGGTGCAGCGCGAGCTGCTCACCCGGTACCACGTCACCGAGCCCGAGCAGTTCTACAGCGGCTCGGACGCCTGGCAGGTGCCGGACGACCCGACGAACAAGGACACCAGCGCCGTCCCGCCGTACTACCTGAGCCTGAAGATGCCCGGCGATCAGACGCAGAAGTTCTCGCTGACGACGACGTTCACGCCGGCCGGACGCCCCAACCTGGGTGCGTTCATGGCGGTCGACGCCGATGCCAACAGCGACAAGTACGGCACGATAAGGCTGTTGAGAGTCACCGAGACCGTTCAAGGTCCACAACAGGTGCAGAGTGAGCTCAACGGCAATGACGATGTCGCCGAGTTCGTGAGAAACCTCAGAGGCACCGACTCGGACATCGAGTACGGCAACCTGCTCACGGTGCCGCTCGACGGCGGCTTCCTCTACATCGAGCCGGTGTACGCACGCGGCGGCAGCGCGAACTACCCGCTGCTGAAGAAGGTTGCCGCCGCCTACGGCGGAGGCAAGCCGGTCTTCAAGGACAGCCTCTCCGAAGCACTTGACGCGGCCTTCGGACAGGTCAGTACCGAGCAGCCACCGCCGACGACGACACCGCCACCGGGCACCAAGCCACCGGCGACCGGTGACGCCGCGACGAAGGCTGCCATCGCGGATGCCCTGAAGGCGCATCAGGACGCCGAGGCGGCGCTGTCGAAGGACCCGAAGGACTGGGAGGCGTACGGCAAGGCCCAGGAGGCTCTTGACGACGCGCTGCGCAGGCTCTCCGAGGCGCAGTCCAAGCCCAGCCCGACGGCCACCCCGCCCAAGGGTGGCTGACCGTGGCTGAAGGCGGCTGAGCAGGCACCATCCCGCGCCGTGGTACGGTTGCAACACAACGGCGCGGGGTGGAGCAGCTCGGTAGCTCGCTGGGCTCATAACCCAGAGGTCGCAGGTTCAAATCCTGTCCCCGCTACTGAAATGAAGAGGGCCCGGATCCTTTGAGGATCCGGGCCCTCTTCGTGCGTATGTGCTGCCGGTGAGAAGTGTGTGCCGCGTGGCGCGAGTTGAGGTTCGGCGTGTTTGACTTATCTCTCTGTGGGCATGTCGACAAAACGCTGAAGTGACCTCACTGGCTGCGGTATACCAGGTGTACGCGGGTTGCAGGTGGTGCGACGATGGAATTTATGGGGGACAGGGCAACTCTGTTGGAGACAGGGCGGTTTGTGCAGCGGCATGCCGGAGACGTGGCGGATGCGACCAGTTCTGCCGTAGCCGCTGACAACGTTGACGGTGCCGGCAGTGGTGGAAGTGCCGACTCGGTGGAGACCGCCGGGGCCGAGGCACGGCACCGGCGCGCGGCCGAAAGCGGCGACACCGCGTCGATGAGCGTGCTCGGCGCACTGCTGCTGCGCCGGGGCGACCTCGACGGCGCCGAGCCGTACCTGCGTGCCGCGACTGCCGAGGGCGACCGCGCCGCCGCCAACAACCTGGGTGTCCTGCTCCACCAGCGCGGGTACGCCGACGAGGCGGCCGGATGGTGGCGTATCGCCGCCGTCGCCGGTTCCGCGGCCGCGGCACATGCGCTGGGGCGCCACTTCCGTGAGCGCGGCGACGAGCCGGCCGCGGAGTACTGGCTGCGCCAGTCCGCCGAGCAGGGGCACGCGCTGGGGGCCTACGCCCTCGCCGACCTGCTGGAGCACCGCAGCGACGTGGGCGCGGAGCGCTGGCTGCGCGCTGCGGCCGAGCAGGGACACCGTGAGGCCGCCTACCGGCTTGCCCGCGCGTTGGAGCGCCGCGCGGCGGAAGAGGCACGCGCGGGCGGGGACATGGGCCTGGTTCTGGGCCGCACGGAGAACGCGGCGCGCGTGCAGGCGCAGGGTCGTGCGGGCGGCGGGGACGCGGTCCCGGCTGTCGGCGCGCTTTCGGCCACGCCGGCCACGCCGGCCACGCCGGCCACGCCGGCCACGCCGGCCACGCCGGCCACGTCGGGTGTCGGCGGCGGCGCAGGCGGTCCCGCTGCGGGTGCCCCGGCATCCGCTGTCGCCGCGCCCGTCGCCGGGGGCGAGGGCGGAGAACTCTCCGTACTCGACGAGGCCGCTCAGTGGTACCAGCAGGCCGCCGCGCGTGGGCATCAGCGGGCCGCGCTGCACCTCGGCGCGATCCTGGAGAAGCGCGGCGAGCTCAAGGAGGCCGGTCGCTGGTACCTCACCTCCGCCAAGGACGGTGAGGCCCGCGCCGCCTGCGCGCTCGGATTCCTGCTGCGCGACGCCGGTGACGAGGAGAGCGCCGCCGTCTGGTGGCTGCGCGCCGCGCAGGACGGTGACGGCAATGCCGCCAACGCCCTCGGCGCGCTGCACGCCGCCCGCGGTGAGCAGCAGACCGCCGAGCGCTGGTACCGCGCCGCCATGGACGCGGGTGACGTCAACGGCGCGTACAACCTGGGGCTGCTCTGCGCTGCGCAGGACCGCACGCCGCAGGCCGAGCAGTGGTACCGCCGCGCCGCTTACGCGGGCCACCGCGAGGCCGCCAACGCGCTTGCCGTTCTGCTGCTGCAGGCCGGGGACGCGACCGGCGCCGAGCCCTGGTTCTCCAAGGCCGCCGAGGCGGGAAGCGTCGACGCCGCCTTCAACCTGGGCATCCTCTACGTCGGCCGGGACGACGACCGTACGGCCCTGTCCTGGTACGAGCGGGCAGCGGCCGCCGGGCACACCGAGGCAGCCCTCCAGGTCGGTATCGCGCTGCTCAGGGACGGCGACGAGCGGGCCGCCGAGCGTCATCTGCGGTGCGCGGCGGGAGGCGGCAGCGCCGAGGCCGCGTTCCGGCTCGCCACCGTGCTCGACTCCCGCCAGCCGCCGCCGGGCCCGCCCGCGCTCGGTGAGCCGATGGCGGAGAAGAGCGAGTGCGAGGAGTGGTACGAGCGTGCCGCAGAGCAGGGGCACCGGCGTGCCCAGGTACGGGTGGGAATGCTCGCCGCGACTCGCGGAGACATGGCGGATGCCGCACGCTGGTACCGGGAGGCCGCCGAGGCGGGCAGCCGCAACGGCGCTTTCAACCTCGGGCTGCTCCTGGCCCGCGAGGGAAATGAGCGCGAGGCGGCCCTGTGGTGGGCTCGTGCGGCCCGCGCGGGGCACGGCCGGGCGGCGCTGCGCCTGGCCCTCCTCGCGGCCCGCAGGGGCGAGCTGACCGAGGGGCAGCGGTGGTGCGCACGTGCCGTCGAACTGGGTCCCGCCGAGGTGGCGGAGCGTGCGGCACGGCTGCGCGACGCGCTCCACCAGGAGCTCACGGCGTAGCGACGGATGTAGAGACGAATATCGATTTGCGCTGGTCGGCGGGGTGACGTAGTGTTGCATTCATCGACGCGGGGTGGAGCAGCTCGGTAGCTCGCTGGGCTCATAACCCAGAGGTCGCAGGTTCAAATCCTGTCCCCGCTACTGAAGACGAAGGCCCGGATCCATCAGGATCCGGGCCTTCGTCGTGTGCCGGAAGGGTGAGCGAAAGCCCGGCACCTCTTGGTGCCGGGCTTTCGGGAAACCTCAGCGTCAGGCCGACGCGCAGTTCGGGCACGTGCCCCGGTACGTCACCTCGACGTCCGAGACGGTGAAGCCGAACCGCTCCGAGTCCGGGAGGTCCGCCAGCGGGTTGCCCGCGGGGTGGACGTCGCGGATCGCGCCGCACTGGGCGCAGACCAGGTGCTGGTGCGGGCGGTGCGCGTTGGGGTCGTACCGCTTGGCGCGGCGGTCCGTCGAGACCTCGAGGACCTCGCCCAGGCTGACCAGCTCGCCCAGGGTGTTGTAGACCGTCGCGCGGGAGATCTCGGGCAGCCTTGTCACGGCGCGCGCATGTACCTCGTCGGCCGTCAGGTGGACATGCTCGCCGTCGAGGACCTCAGCCACGACACGCCGCTGCGCCGTCATGCGCCAGCCACGTCCGCGAAGTCGTTCCAACAGGTCACTCATAAGGACCAGCCTAACAGTGGCACGACCCAGTTCCCGAACAGGTGTGACTTTGGACACTCGCTTGATCTGGACAAAGTCCAAAGGAAGAGCTTGAACCACGCGTCCGAATCACCTGACGAGGGCCGGATCCGCGCCCGGGGATCCGGCCCCCCGGCCTATCCGGCGAGCGTTGCCGGGTGGCGACGTGCCGGTGCCCAGCAGCGGATGATGTCGCGCACGGAGACGATGCCGACAGGTCCGTCGTTGTCGAGCACGATCAGATGCCGGAAGCCGCCGTGCGTCATGGCCTCCGCGGCCTCCTCCAGGGTCCAGGACGGCGCGGCGAAGACGACGTCGGTGGTGGTGTGGGTGCCGGCGAGTTCCAGATCGGGGTTCTGCCCCGCGCCCACCGAGTTCAGGATGTCGCGCTCGGTCAGAATGCCGAGGCCGCCCGCGTCGCCGTCGAGGACGACGGCGGCGCCGACACGGCGCGCGGCCATCAGGCGGGCCGCCTGGCGGAGTGTGTGTGCGGGTCCGATGGTGAGGACCACCGTGCTCATGGCGTCACGGACGAGCATGGATGGAGCCACCTCCTTGGTGATCGGTCGTTCGGGAACCGATTCACAAGTTCACAAGTGGGGGGACTCTCAGAGTCGCAGCCCTGGGGCGGGGCAGCAAGGGGGCGCGCACGGGCGGAAAAGGGTGTATACACCCGTCAGTTGGCTGTCCGCTGACTGTCAGTAGCGCTGGTTGAGATATCCGAGCAGCTCTTCGTGGAGCAGACCGTTGGACGCGGCGGCGTTGCCACTGTGCGGACCAGGGCGTCCGTCCAGGCCGGTGAAGGATCCGCCCGCCTCCTGGACGACGATCGCTGTGGCCGCCATGTCCCAGAGTGACAGCTCCGGCTCGGCACAGATGTCCACAGAACCCTCGGCGACCATCATGTAGGGCCAGAAGTCGCCATAGCCGCGTGTGCGCCAGCAGGCCCGGGTCAGATCGAGGAAGCCGTCGAGCCGCCCCTGCTCCTCCCAGCCGCTCAGCGAGGAGTACGCGAATGAGGCGTCCCGGATCCGGCCGACCTCCGAGACCCGCAGCCGGCTCGCCGAGCTCAGACTGCGCCCGGTGTACGCGCCGCCGCCCTGCGCCGCCCACCAGCGGCGGCCGAGCGCCGGGGCCGATACCACGCCCACGACGGGCTGGTAGCCGCCCTCGCCCTGCACCATCAGCGAGATCAGCGTCGCCCAGACCGGCACTCCGCGCACATAGTTCTTGGTGCCGTCGATCGGGTCGATCACCCAGCGCCGCGGGCCCGTGCCCTCGATGCCGTACTCCTCGCCGAGGATCGCGTCACGCGGCCGCGCCCGCTGGAGCTGTCCGCGGATCAGCTCCTCCGCCGCTTTGTCGGCCTCGCTCACCGGCGTCATGTCCGGCTTGGTCTCGACCTTCAGGTCCAGCGCCTTGAACCGGTCCATCGTGGCGGCGTCGGCGGCGTCCGCGAGGACATGGGCAAGACGCAGATCGTCGTGGTAGTCGGGCATGGCCGTCACTCTATCCGGGCTGGGGAGGGCGGTCCTTGGGCCCTGTCCCGCCCGGCTTCCGGGCTCTGTCCAGCACGGCTCTTGACAGTGGATGGCCGCGCGTCAACCCTGAGCGCAGTGCCGCACGGACGCACAGGCGCACGGCCGCAGAGCCGTACGGCCCGGGAGGCGACGATGCCTACAGCGCGCGAGTCCTTGCTGAATGCCGCTCTCGCGGCGCTCGCCGATCTGCCCTGGTCAGGGGTGCGGATGGTCGATGTCGCCTCCGCCGCCGGGGTCTCGCGGCAGACCCTCTACAACGAGTTCGGCAGCAAGGACGGTCTCGCCCGCGCGCTGGTGCGGCGTGAGGCCGACGGATATCTCCATGGCGTGGAGCGGCTGCTGGCCGAGCCGACCGCGGCCGCGGACCGGCTGGTCTCGGTCGCCGAGTGGACCGTCGCCGAGGCGCGCGCGAGGCCGCTGCTGCGGGCCCTGCTCACCGCATGCTGGGGTGAGCGACTGCCCGCGCCGAGGCCTGCCCGGCGCGGTGCGGTGCTGTCCGGGGTGCCCGCCCAGCGGCGCGCCGACGCGGGGCCGCCGTCCCCGGCTCAGCTGGTCGCGGCGGTACGGGACCGCTCGGTGGCCGCGCTGGAACAAGGGCTGTCCGGCGGGCGTACGAAGGAGGAGTCGGCCGATGTGGCGCGCCGCTGTGAGCTGGCGGCGCGGCTCGCGCTCGCCCATGTGGTCGCGCCCGTCGGCGAAGGGGTTGGGCAGCTGGTGCGCACGGCCGTGGGTGGGGCCGTCGGTGAGTGGGTCGGTGGGGCGGTCAGTGCGACGAGCCCGACAGCTGGAGACCGATGACGCCGACGATCACGAGCGTGATCGAGACGATCTTGAGGGTGGACACGAGGTCGCCGAGGAAGATCATTCCGTAGATCGCGGTGCCCGCCGCGCCGATGCCCGTCCACACCGCGTACGCGGGACCGACATCGAGCTTCCTCAGCGCGAGCGTCAGCAGCCCGAAGCTTCCCAGCGCGAAGGCGGCGAAGGCGATGGTCGGCCACAGTCTGGTGAAGCCGTGCGAGAGTTTGAGACAGACCGCGAACCCCGTCTCCAGGATTCCGGCGACCACCACCAGCAGCCACGCCATGGTCTGTGCCTCCCGCATCAGTCGGTGACTGCTTCGTCGGACTTGGTGCGATTATGCACTTACCAACTGCCGTGGGCCGCAAACGTGCGGGACTCAGTCCCCCTCGCGTCGTTCCCTGGTGGCCAGCAGACGCCGCAGCGAATAGAGCCGCGCCGGATCCGCGTGCCCCTCGGCGACCCAGGCGTCCAGCGCGCAGTCCTGCTCGTCGTGACTGCATGCCCGCGGACAGCCCTCCGTACCCGGAACGAGATCGGGAAAAGCGAGGATGACGCGGGACGGATCGACATGGTGCAGACCGAAGGAGCGCACGCCCGGGGTGTCGATCACCCAGCCGCCCTCCTCGCCCGAGAGTGGAAGGGCGAGCGCCGATGTGGTGGTGTGCCGGCCGCGGCCGGTGACCGCGTTGACAATGCCTGTACTCCGCCGACGGTCCTTCGGGACAAGGGCGTTGACCAGAGTCGTCTTGCCGACGCCGGAGTGGCCGACGAACACGGTTGTCCTTCCCCGGAGGTGCTCGTAGACCCGGTCGGCCGCGGCGCCGTCCACGAACTCGTCGTGCGTGGTGACGATATGGGGGACGCCCAGCGCTCCGTACTTCTCCAGCAGTTCGTCGGGCGAGGCCAGATCCGACTTGGTCAGCACGAGGAGCGGGGTGAGCCCGCCGTCGTACGCCGCGACGATGCAGCGGTCGATCAGCCGCGGGCGCGGTTCCGGATCGGCCAGCGCCGTCACGATCGCCAGCTGGTCGGCGTTGGCGACCACCACGCGCTCGTACGGATCGTCGTCGTCGGCGGTCCGGCGCAGCACCGACTTGCGTTTCTCGATGCGCACGATGCGCGCGAGGGTGTCCTTCTCACCGGAGAGATCGCCGACGATGCCGACCCGGTCGCCAACCACCGCGGCCTTGCGGCCCAGTTCGCGGGCCTTCATCGCCGTCACCACGCGGTCCTCGACGAGGCAGGTGAGCCGCCCCCGGTCAACGGTCAGGACCATGCCCTCGACGGCGTCCTCGTGCTTGGGGCGGATATTGGAACGGGGCCGGTTGCCCTTGGGGTTGGGGCGGGACCGGATGTCGTCCTCGTCGGTGTGCTTGCCGTAGCGCCGCATCTCTCGTCAGGCCCCGAGCATTCCGGCCCACATCCGCGGGAAATCGGGCAGGGTCTTGGCGGTCGTCGCCACGTTCTCGATCTGTACACCTTCGACGGCGAGGCCGATGACCGAGCCCGCCGTGGCCATGCGGTGGTCGTCGTACGTGTGGAAGACGCCGCCGTGCAGCGGGCGCGGGCGGATGTGCAGCCCGTCCTCGGTCTCGGTGACATCGCCGCCGAGCTCGTTGATCTCCTTGGTCAGGGCCGCGAGGCGGTCCGTCTCGTGGAGGCGAAGATGTGCCACGCCGCGCAGCGTGGAGGGCGAGTCGGCGAGCGCCGCGACCGCCGCGATGCCCGGGGTCAGTTCGCCGACCTCGCCGAGGTCGACGTCGATGCCGTGGATACGGCCCGTGCCGGTGAACGTCAGTCCGGACTCGGTCAGTTCGCAGGAACCGCCCATCTCGGTGAAGATCCGGCGCAGTGCGTCACCGGGCTGGGTGGTGCGCTCGGGCCAGTCGGGGATGGTGACCCGGCCGCCGGTGATCAGCGCGGCGGCGAGGAACGGCTGGGCGTTGGACAGATCCGGCTCGACCGTCAGATCGCGGCCGAGCAGCGCGGAGGGGGAGACCCGCCAGACATTGGGCTCGCCCCCGGTCTCGGGCTCGTCGACCTGGGCGCCGACCGCGCGGAGCATGTCGACGGTCATCCGGATGTGCGGCATGGAGGGGAGGGTGCCGCCGATGTGGCGTACCTCCACGCCCTGGTTGAAGCGCGGTGCGGACAGCAGAAGGGCGCTGACGAACTGCGAGGACGAGGAGGCGTCGATCTCCACCGGGCCGCCGTCCAGCGCGCCGCTGCCGAACACGGTCATCGGGAGCGAGCCGCGTCCGTCGTCGTCGATACGGGCGCCGAGGACGCGCAGCGCGTCGATCACGC
Source organism: Streptomyces sp. NBC_00885 (assembly GCF_045207475.1). Classification (NCBI taxonomy): domain Bacteria; kingdom Bacillati; phylum Actinomycetota; class Actinomycetes; order Kitasatosporales; family Streptomycetaceae; genus Streptomyces; species Streptomyces sp. NBC_00885. Next base: position 2,833,865 of record NZ_CP108796.1, on the reverse strand, counting down.
CGTTCAGCGGGCGCTCGTAGGAACGGGGGTCGCCGTCGAAGCGGACCGCGCCGTCGGCCAGCGCGGCGACGGGGGGCAGGAAGCGCATCACCGTACCGGCGTTGCCGACGTCGATCGTGGCGGGGCCGTGCAGACCGGCGGGAATGACGCGCCAGGCCTCGCCCTCGCCGTCGTGGCTGCCCGCGACGGTGGAGCTGGAGGACACCGTCTCCTCGATGCCGACGCCCAGCGCGCGCAGGGCCTCTGCCATGAGAAGGGTGTCCCGGGAGCGCAGCGGGCGGCGCAGCCAGCCGGGTTCGGCGGCCAGGGCAGCCAGCACCAGGGCCCGGTTGGTGACCGACTTGGACCCGGGCACGGTCACCGTCGCTTCGACGGCTCCGGTCGCGTAGGGGGCGGGCCACAGGGCAGGGTGCACGGAGCTTTCGGTCATGGCCATCACTTTAGTGGTTCCGCGAAGGCCAGGATCTTGATCAAAAGTGGCGAAATCGGGGCGTAACCGGGGAGTGATAGAGGGCTCGGCCGGTCAGGTTTCCCGGCCCGTCCGCCCGCCGGACCGCGGGTGTTCAAAGGCCCAGCAGCCAGCGGCCGCCGCCGATCAGCGAACACAGTGACACGGCATGGAACAGGAACAGCCACATGGCGGCCGGTACATGGGTCAGCCGGGACAGCTGATCGGCGTCCGAGTCCGGGGCCCCGCCGTGGCGCCGCTTGGACTGGAGCTCGAAGGCCGGTCGTACGCCGCCGAGCAGCAGGAACCAGACGGCGGTGTAGGCGAAGGCGGCCTGCACCTCGGGCTCCGTCAGCCAGGAGACAAGGAGGAAGGCGGCGCCGGTGAGGATCACCGTGAGCGCCCCGTACGCGTTGCGGATCATCACCAGCATCGCGATGAGCAGGGCGGTGGCCAGCCAGAGAAGCAGCGTGATGTGGTGCGCGGCGAGCAGCCAGGCGCCGCCGAGTCCCAGGAGCGGCGGCGCGGTGTAGCCCGCGGCCGCCGTGAGGATCATGCCGAGACCGGTGGGCCTGCCACGGCTGACCGTGAGGCCGCTGGTGTCGGAGTGCAGCCGGATGCCGTCGAGCCGGCGGCCGGTGAGCAGCGCGACGAGGCCGTGGCCGCCCTCGTGGGCGATGGTGATGGCGTTGCGCGAGATCCGCCATATCGGGTGGGGTACGACGGCGCCGAGAGCGATGACGCCCGCGACGAGGACGAGCCATTCGTCGGGGGCGGGCTGAGAGCCGAAGACGCGGTCCCAGAGATCGGTGGCGGACTGTGTGATGGCCATTTCTCGGGCGGCTCCTCGGGCGGCGGGCAGGAGTGGCAGTCTGGCACTCATGTGCGGACGGTATGCAGCGAGTCGTAGGCCCGAGGATCTCTCAGGACTCTTCGAGGTCGAGAAGTGGGATCCCAAGGAGACACTGGCGCCCGACTGGAACGTGGCCCCCACGAAGGACGTCTACGCGATTCTCGAGCGCCCTGTGAAAGACGCCCCGGACCCGCGTCCGGTTCGCCAGCTGCGGGCGCTGAAATGGGGGCTCGTGCCGTCGTGGGCCAAGTCGCCCGAGGGCGGGGCGCGGATGATCAACGCGCGGGCCGAGACGATTCACGAGAAGCCGTCCTTCCGTAAGCCCTTCGTCTCGCGGCGCTGCATCCTGCCCGCGGACGGCTATTACGAGTGGGTGACCGGGGCGGGCGAGCGGGAGCTCGAGGTCGAGGGCAAGAAGAAGCGCCCGCGGAAGCAGCCGTACTTCGTGACGCCGGCGGACGGATCGGTGTTCGCGATGGCGGGGCTGTATGAGTTCTGGCGGGACCGGACGCTGCCGGACGATCATCCGCAGGCGTGGTGGGTGACGTGCTCGGTGATCACGACGGAGGCGGAGAAGGGCCCGCTGGGGGTGGCCCCGGCACAGGGCCCCCGGTCGCTCTCCGACATCCACCCGCGGATGCCGCTGATGCTGACACCGGACCGTTGGGACGCGTGGCTGGACCCGTCACGGACGGACCTGGACGAACTGCGCGGGATGCTGGAGCCGCCGCCGGAGGGGCTCATGCGGGCCTATGCGGTGCCGACCGCGGTGAGCAATGTGCGCAACAACGGGCCGGAGCTGTTGGAGGAGCTGGCGGCGCCGGAGGTGGAGACGCTGTTCTGAACAGCACCCCGTCGCGGCGCAGCCGTGTCGCACGCTTCGCGCGGCAGGATGGAAGCGTGAAGCGGATCGAGATCGTGGAGACGGACGCCGGTGAGGCCCGTGTCACCTGGCATACCGCCGGGCGGGCCCGGCTGGTGCTGGGGCTCGGGCACGGCGCCGGGGGCGGGATCGAGGCGCGGGATCTGCAGGCCGTCGCCCGGGAGCTGACCGCGGACGGGGTCACCGTCGCGCTGGTGGAGCAGCCCTGGCGGGTGGCAGGGAAGAAGGTCGCCCCCGCGCCGAAGACGCTCGACGCCGGATGGCGCGGCATCTGGCCCGTACTGGGGAAGCCCGGGCTGCCCGTCGTCGCCGGAGGGCGCAGTGCCGGGGCCCGTGTCGCCTGCCGGACCGCGGTCGAGCTCGGAGCCGTCGGGGTGCTCGCGCTGAGTTTTCCGTTGCATCCGCCGGGCCGTCCCGAGAAGTCCCGCGCCGACGAGCTGCTCGGCGCCGGCGTGCCCACCCTCGTCGTACAGGGCGGCAACGATCCCTTCGGCAAGCCCGCGGAGTTCCCCGAGGGGGCGTACGAGCTCGTGGAGGTCCCGTACGGAGATCACGGCTTCGCCGTCCCCAAGCGGGCCGGGATCAGCGAGAGCGAGACGCTTCGGGTGATCACGGAGGCGGTACGGGACTGGGCTCGCGGGCTCCGGGAATGATGCGCACGCACACACTGTTGAGGCGGGTGTCGGGACGTCAGTCACAGCGCACGGAGTAGGGAGTCCACAGCATGGGTTCGACCATCTGCCCGAGCCGCTCGAACACCGCTGACCTGGAGTGGACGGTGCTTTCTGCGGCCAAGACCGCCCCTGTCCGGGCGGCGGGCGGAGCGGATCGTCGTCTATCCTCCGAGTCGAGCGGGTCCGCATTCGGTCTCGCCACAGCGTTGGAGGAGGTGGGTCCGGTCACTGGGACCGACGCAGGGACCGACGACGGCCAGGCGGGGCAGTCCAAGGAGACGACTGCCGAGCGCAATGCCCGTTTCGAGCGGGACGCTCTCGGCTTCCTGGACCAGATGTACTCGGCCGCGCTGCGTATGACGCGGAATCCGGCTGATGCCGAGGATCTCGTGCAGGAGACGTATGCCAAGGCGTACGGCTCCTTCCACCAGTTCCGCGAGGGCACGAACCTCAAGGCGTGGATGTACCGGATCCTCACGAACACCTTTATCAACTCGTACCGCAAGAAGCAGCGCGAGCCTCAGCGCAGTGGCGCGGAGGAGATCGAGGACTGGCAGCTCGCGCGCGCAGAGTCGCACATGTCGACCGGGCTGCGCTCCGCCGAGTCGCAGGCTCTCGACCACCTGCCGGACTCCGACGTCAAGGCGGCGCTGCAGGCCATTCCCGAGGAGTTCCGTATCGCGGTCTATCTCGCCGACGTAGAGGGCTTTGCGTACAAGGAGATCGCGGACATCATGGGAACACCGATCGGGACGGTGATGTCCCGCCTGCACCGGGGCCGTCGTCAACTGCGCGGCATGCTTGAGGATTACGCGCGTGAGCGCGGACTCGTACCCGCCGGTGCGGGGGAGTCGAACAACGCGAAAGGCTCGGGCTCATGAGCTGCGGAGAGCCGCACGAGACGGACTGCTCAGAGGTCCTGGACCATCTCTATGAGTTTCTCGACCGAGAGATGTCCGAGAGCGACTGCACGAAGTTCGAGGTGCACTTCGAGGAGTGCTCGCCGTGCCTGGAGAAGTACGGTCTCGAGCAGGCCGTGAAGAAGCTGGTCAAGCGCTGCTGCGGACATGACGACGTGCCCAGCGATCTGCGGGCCAAGGTCATGGGACGCATCGATCTCATCCGCTCGGGGCAGGCCGTGCCCGACCAGGATGTGGCGGTCTCCGGCGCGGACCTCCCGCTCGCCCAGGAGTAGCCGACGAGCAGAGGCTCGTACACGTGTGCAGGGTGCGCCGCGATTCTCGCGGCGCACCCTGCTCGTATGTTCACCCACGTGTCACCCGTGGGTGCGAACAGAGCGCATCCGCCCGCCGTTCACCCCTCAACTCGCTAGCCTGGCGCTCGATTTGAGGAGGGGGCTGGGCAGTGACGGTCATACCGGCGGCGGCACGTGCGTACATTCTCGGCGTCGTGCTCTGCGCTGCGGCATGCGCGCTGCCGCTGCTGCCCGCCGTGCGGCCCGGCGCCTCGGTGCCCTGGAGCGCGCTGCTGCTGGCCGGTCTGTACGCGGTGTGCGAGATGCCCGCCCGCTGCCGCTGCCCCCGCGACTGGGTGCCGGTCGGCGCCGGGTCCTTCTTCCCCGTGCTGCTCGCCGCGGCCTTTGTGCTGCCGCCCCCCGCGGCCGCGCTCGTCGCCGTCCCCGGCGCGCTGCTGGGGCGGGTGGACCAACGGCCGGCGGGCGTACGGCGGATCTGGCGTGCCGCCCGGCTCTCGCTCGCGACCTGGGGCGCGGCGCAGGCGTATCTGCTGCTCGGCGGCGGGCGGACGCTGGGCGTACCGGACTTTCCGTATGCGCTGCTGCCGGCCGCGGCCGGAGCCCTCGCCTTCAGTCTGGTGTTGACCGCGCTCGACGGCGGCATCCTCGCCACCGCGGAACGGCTGCCCTTACGCAGCGCCTGGCGCGGGCCGCTGCTGCGCTCACTGGCGCCGCACCTCGTACACGGGCTCGCCGGGCTGATGATGGCGGTGCTGTGGCGCAGTCCGTACGGGCCGCTGTCGGCGCTCCTCGTCCTGCTGCCGATGTACATCTCCTGCTGGATCTTCGCGCAGTACCACCGCGAGCGGGCCGCGCATCAGGCGACGATCCGGGCGCTGGTGCAGGCGGTCGACATCAAGGACAAGTACACCCGCGGGCACAGCGAGCGGGTGGGGCGCGCGTCCGTGCTGATCGCGCGCGAACTGAGCATGGACGAGGGGCGCCTGGAGGTGCTCAGGTTCGCCGGGATCCTGCACGACGTGGGCAAGCTCGGGGTGCCGACGCGGGTGCTCCGCAAGGACGGTCCGCTGACACCGCAGGAGCGGCGTGTGATCGAGCTGCATCCGGAGTACGGGCACGAGATGGTGCGCGGGATCGGATTCCTGGGGGAGGCGCGGGTGGCGATCCTGCACCACCACGAGCGGCTGGACGGCAGCGGATATCCGTACGGTCTGGTGGGGCCGCAGATCCCCGAGTTCGCGCGGGTGGTTGCGGTCGCGGACGCCTTCGACGCGATGACCTCGACGCGTTCCTACCGCCGGGCGCGGCCGGTGGACGCGGCGCTCGAGGAGCTGGAGCGGTGCGCGGGGACGCAGTTCGACCCGCAGATGGTGCAGGCGCTGGTGCGGGCGCTCGCGCGGCACGGCTGGGAGACCTCGGTGACATCGGACGAGCCGGTCGCGCAGGCGGCGTGCGGAAACGTCCCGCCACAACCGGAGCCACAACTGGAGCCGCAGCCTGAGCCACGGCCCGAGCCGCAGCCGGAGCCGCAGCCGGACCGGGTGCCGGTCAGCGGGCCGCTCCCCGGGCGTGACGGTGCGCCGGGCGGATCGGGGTGAGCCCGGCCGCCGGGCTCGCCGTTCGCGGGGTGTACGCCACCGCCGCCCTGCTCACCGGTGGGGCCCTCGCGCTGACCCTGTGGCAGGGGCTGGAGCAGCCCGCAAACGCCCTGGCCTTCGGGGTGTTCATCGCCGTCGGGGAGTTGGCCCGATGGGGCGCGCTGCCCGGGGAGCGCGAACCCGCGCCCCTCGGCGCGGCGGGAGCCCTCGCGTACGCGCTGCTGGGAGAGTGCGCCGGGCAGCCCACGACACACGGCGTGCTGCAGGTCGTCTCCGTCGTCGTCGCGGCAGCGCTCGCCGGCGCCGCACCCCATGTGGCGCGGGGGAGCGGGCCCGCGCTCGATCATGTCGCGCGGCGGGTGCTCACCGTCTCCTTCGCCGCCGCCTGCTTCCAACCGCTCTACAACTCCGGCGAGTTGGAGCGCTGGGTCGGACACGGGGCGTACTACGCGCTGTTCCTCGTCGTCCTGCTCCTGCTGACCGCCCTGTGCGATGCCGTACTGGCCGCCGCGATGCTTCACGCCCGCACCCTCCCCCCTAGCGCCAAGTGCAGGGGAGGTGCCCCCATCCCATACACACCGCTGCTGCGTGACGAGCTCAGAGCTCTCCTCGGCATCGGTTCGGCCGTCTGCGCGAGCGGAGTCGTGATGGCGCTCTCCGTCGCCGTCGCAGGGCTCTGGGCGCTGCCCGTGTTCTGTGTGCCGCTGCTGCTGACGCAGCTGTCCTACCGCCGGTACGCGGCCGTGCGAACCACCTACCGGCAGACCATCGCCTCCCTCGCCCGGTCGACCGAGATCGCCGGATACACCCAGCCGGGCCATGCCCGCCGGGTCGCGGCGCTCTCCACCGCCGTGGGGCGCGAGCTGGGGCTCTCGGGCTCCGAACTGACCGTTCTGGAGTACGCGGCCCTGATGCACGACATCGGGCAGCTCTCGCTCGTGGACCCCGTTCCGGACGGGGCCACCGCCCTGCTGTCCGTCGCCGAGCAGCGACGGATAGCCCTGCTGGGGGGTGCGGTCGTGCGCCAGACCGGGGTCCCGGCCGCCGTCGCCGTCGTCGTGGAGCTGCAGGCGGATCCGTACCGCGAACAGCCGCTGCCCGCCCGGATTGTCCGCGCCGTCAACGCATACGACGATCTGACCGGGGGAAGTGGACGAACAGCGGGCGGAGTGCTCGGCGCACTCGAACAGCTGCGTCTGGGCACAGGGCGGGACTACCAGCCGGAGGTCGTCGAATCGCTCGCCAGAGTCCTCGCCCGAGGCGGTCTGGCCCCGGTGCCGCCTGGGTAACCCATGGGTAATGAGCGAGCCTCCAGCTCGGCATGGTTGGATGCGAAGGAAGGCACAAAACACGTGTCCGGGGGCAGTGACCCGAGCGACCGGCAGGCGGGAATCGTGAGGATCTTCGGGAAGGTACGGCATCGGCCCTCCGCCTCGTGGCGGCAGGCCACCGACCGCGCGTTCACGCTGATCGGCGACGGCCGGTACGAGGACGCGGGCGCGCTGCTCACAAGGGCGGCGGACCTGGAGCCCTGGCTCTCGGAGTCCTGGTTCAACCTTGCACTTCTGCACAAGTTCCGGCACGACTGGGAGCAGGCCCGCGCCGCCGGCCTGCGGGCCGTGGCGCTGCTGGACAAGGAGACCGGCGCCCCCGACTGGTGGAACGTCGGGATCGCCGCCACCGCCCTGCAGGACTGGCCGCTGGCCCGCCGCGCCTGGCAGGCCTACGGACTCAAGGTGCCCGGCGCGGCCGCGGCGAACGGCGAGCCGGTCGGCATGGAGCTCGGCAGCGCCGCCGTACGGCTGTCGCCCGAGGGCGAGGCCGAGGTGGTGTGGGGCCGCAGGCTCGATCCGGCACGGATAGAAGTGCTCTCGATCCCGCTGCCGTCCTCCGGGCGGCGCTGGGGCGAGGTCGTCCTGCACGACGGCGTGCCGCACGGCGAGCGGACCACCACCGCCGGGCCTTCGTACCCCGTGTTCGACGAGATCGAGCTCTGGGCGCCCTCTCCCGTCCCCACCTGGGTGGTGCTGCTGGAAGCCGCGACCGAGGCCGACCGGGACGCCCTGGAGCAGCTCGCCTCCGACGCGGGCTTCGCCGCCGAGGACTGGTCCTCCTCCGTGCGGCTGCTGTGCCGGGCCTGCTCCGAGAGCCAGATGCCCAGCGCCGAGGGGGAGGGCGAGCACCTGGACCCGCACGACCACAGCGAGCCGGGCCACCCGGGACCGCTGGGCCACCGCACCGCGGGCGATCTGTGGTCGCCGGAGCGCGAGTGCGGGATCGCCGCCCCCGCCGGACTGGTTCGTGGCCTGCTGGACGGCTGGGTCGCCGACAGCCCCGGAACCCGTGAGTGGCGGGATCTCGAAGAAGTCTGCTGACCGCGGGCCGTAGGCTGTACGGGATCGGATTCGGGTTCCCAGGAAGGCGCAGAAGCGGCCATGGCGCAGCAGCAGACGGACGAGCAGGTGAACGACGGCTTCGTCGTCGACACGGAGAACTGCGAGGAGCGCGAGCTGGCGTACCGCGAGCGCGGCACGGCCCGCCCGATCACGGTCGTCGGCAACCCCGTGCTCCACAAGGAGTGCAAGGACGTCACCGAGTTCGACGACAAACTCGCGGCTCTGATCGACGACATGTTCGCCAGCCAGAAGGCGGCGGAGGGCGTGGGCCTTGCCGCCAACCAGATCGGCGTCGACCTCAAGGTCTTCGTGTACGACTGCCCCGACGACGACGGCGTACGTCACACCGGTGTCGTCTGCAACCCGGTCCTGGAGGAGCTGCCGCCGGAGCTGCGCGTTCTCGACGACTCCAACGAGGGCTGCCTCTCCGTCCCGACGGCCTACGCCTCGCTGGCCCGCCCCGACTACGCGGTGGTGCGCGGCCAGGACGCCGAAGGCAACCCGATCAAGGTGCGCGGCACGGGCTACTTCGCCCGCTGCCTCCAGCACGAGACGGACCATCTGTACGGCTACCTGTACATCGACCGGCTCTCCAAGCGGGACCGCAAGGACGCGCTGCGCCAGATGGAAGAGGGCACGCCGCGCTACGACACCGTCCCCAACGCCTGATCCTGCCGGGGGCGCCTGCCGGGGCGGTGCGTCACGCGACGCCGTGCAGCGGGCCCCGGAAGGTGCGGCGGTAGGCGTGCGGCGTGGTGCCGAGCGTACGCAGGAAGTGGTGGCGCAGGGTGGCCGCATTGCCGAAGCCGGCGCGGCCCGCGATCGCGTCCACCGTCTCGTCCGTCGTCTCCAGCAACTCCTGTGACAGCAGCACCCGTTGGCGCAGCAGCCAGCGGTAGGGAGTGGTGCCCGTCTCCTGCTGGAAGCGGCGGGCGAAGGTACGCGGGGACATATGGGCCCGGGCGGCGAGCTGCTCGACGGTCAGCTCGACGTCCAGATGCCGCTCCATCCACGACAGCACCTCGCCGACCGTGTCGCACGAAGTGCGCGGCAGCGGGCGGTCGATGTACTGCGCCTGGCCGCCGTCGCGGTGCGGCGGCACCACCATGCGGCGCGCGATGGTGTTGGCAACCTCGGGGCCGTGCTCTTGGCGTACAACATGGAGGCAGGCGTCGATCGCCGCCGCGGTGCCGGCCGACGTGATCACCGACCCCTCGTCGACATACAGCACATCGGGGTCGACGAGGGCCTGCGGATGGCGCTCGGCCAGGTCACGGGCGTGCCGCCAGTGGGTGGTGCAGCGGCGGCCGTCGAGCAGCCCGGCGGCACCGAGGACGAAAGCGCCGGTGCAGACGCTCATCACGCGCGCACCGCGGTCGACGGCTCTGCGCAGCGCGTCGAGCAGCTCCTCGGGATACTCGCGGGTCGGGTAGGACCCGCCGGTGGGCACGACGATCAGATCCGCGTCCTCCAGCCGTTCGAGGCCGTACGGAGTGCTGATGGTGAACCCGGCATGGGTGCGCAGGACGGGGCCCTCGGCGGAGACCGCGGCGAAGTCGTACACCGGCAGTCCGTCGTCGCTGCGGTCGTAGCCGAAGACCTCGCTGACGACCCCGAGCTCGAAGGGATGCACGTCCTCCAGGAGGACGGTGGCCACGTTTTTCAGCATGGAACCATTGTGGCAGTAATTCGATGATTCATGACAGTCCTGCCACTGACTTTTTTGGCGCGCGAGGACGACAGTGGACGGCATGAACACATTCCTCGAGTACCTCTTCGTCATCGCCCTCCTTGGGCTCATCCTCCTTCCCGCACTGGTGGGAAACGTCAGGGAGCGGATCGTCGACCGCCAGCTGCGCGAGGCGGAGCTGGGACGGGAGGACGTGCACCGGGCCAGGCTGCTTCAGGCTGAGCTTCGCGAGGCCCGGCGTCGTTCCTCGACCACTCCTCCGGTCCGTACGCCGGTGCGCACGCCAGTCCCGTCGAGGACGATCGTGAACCCGAAGTCCACGACCGCTTCCCGCCGGGACGCGGCAGCGGTGAAGGCCCCGTGCAATGCGCAGTAGCGGTCCGTGTGCCGTCAAGCCGATGGTGCGCCGAACCACTTGGGCAGCCGGCCGAGCAGATCCTGCTGATCGTCACCGACCCACGCCACGTGGCCGTCCGGCCGCAACAACGCCGCGGGAACGTCCAGTTCCTCGCTGACGTCGACGACGTGGTCGACCCGGTCGGCCCAGCCCTCCACCGAGAGCCGGCCGGTCTGGTCGAGCAGCAGCCCGCGGCCGCCGTGCATCAGCTCGTAGAGGCGGCCCTGCTTCAGCTTCACGTCCCGCAGGCGCCGGCCGAGCAGTTCATGGCCCTCGCCGAAGTCGTAGCGGACCCCGATCGCCGTGATCTTCTCGGTCAGGTACCGGTTCACGTCCTCGAAGTCCATCAGTTCCGACACCAGTCGGCGCACTGACCTGGGACCCGGCTCGGGGGACATCAGCAGCATCATCGCGCGGGTGTTGTCCAGCACGTCGGCGGCCACCGGATGCCGTTCGGTGTGGTAGCTGTCCAGCAGCCCCTCCGGTGCCCAGCCGCCCACCTCGGCGGCCAGTTTCCAGCCGAGGTTGAACGCGTCCTGGATGCCGAGATTGAGTCCCTGCCCGCCGACAGGCGGGTGGATGTGTGCCGCGTCGCCCGCCAGCAGCACCCGGCCGACCCGGTAACGCTCGGCCTGCCGGGTGGCGTCGCCGAAGCGGGAGAGCCAGCGCGGCGAGTGCACGCCGAAGTCGGTGCCGGCGAACGCCCGCAGCTGCTGTTTCACCTCCTCGAGGGTCGGCGGGACCGACCGGTCCTCGGCCACCCCCTCGGCGGGTACGACAACGCGGTACACCCCCTCCCCGAAGGGCCCGACGCCGAACCGGAGTTGGGTCTTGCGGACTTCGGCCACCACGGCGGCCACCGTCTCCGGCGGTACGGCCACCTCCATCTCGCCCAGCAGCGTCTCGACCCTGGTGGGCTCACCGGGGAAGCCGACGCCGAGCAGCTTGCGCACCGTGCTGCGGCCGCCGTCGCAGCCGACGAGGTAGCGCGCGCGCAGCTGCGTGCCGTCGGCCAGCTCGGCCGACACCCCGTGGTCGTCCTGGCTCAGCCCGACCAGCTCGCAGCCGCGGCGGATATCGACGCCGACTTCGGTGGCGTGCTCGGTCAGCAGGCGGTCGGTGGTGGTCTGCGGGATGCCGAGGACGTACGGATGTGCCGTGTCCAGCCGGTCCGGCGACGGCTTGGGGATGCCGGCGAAGAAACCGCCGACCGGGTACTGCTTGCCGAGCGCGAGAAACCGCTCCAGCAGGCCGCGCTGGTCCATCACCTCAACGCTGCGCGCGTGCAGGCCGAGCGCGCGGACATAGCTGGTCGGCTCCGTCTCCTTCTCCAGCACGAGGGCGTGCACGCCGTGCAGCCGCAACTCGCAGGCCAGCATCAAGCCGGTCGGTCCACCGCCGGCAATGATCACGTCAATCACAAGAATCCCCCAAAAAGCGCGTACTTCGCGAACCGCTGATTTCCGCAGGTTCTGGCTTCGGCTGACGATTCTGCGTCATGCCCCGGGTCTTGCCGCAAGGCCCCCTGTGCGCTATATGTTGAAAGTGGCAAGGAGTGGGAAACCTCCTTGCCTTTACTTTTGTCGGCGAGCGGTACGAACAACGAAAAGCCGGGCGGATGCACCCCTGCATCCGCCCGGCCCGTTCTCCCGTCCCCCCGTGACGGGAGAGATCCGTGAGGTCTCCAGTGAGGCCTAGAAGTCGTCGTCGAAGCCGACCGAGCCCTCCACCGCCACCTGGTAGGCGGACGGACGGCGCTCGAAGAAGTTCGTCAGCTCCTGGACACCCTGCAGCTCCATGAAGGAGAACGGATTCTCCGAGCCGTACACCGGGGCGAAGCCGAGCCGGGTGAGCCGCTGGTCGGCGACGCACTGCAGGTATTCGCGCATCGACTCGGTGTTCATGCCGGGCAGACCGTCGCCGCACAGATCGCGGCCGAACTGCAGCTCCGCCTCGACGGCCTCCCTCAGCATGTCGGTGACCTGCTGCTGGAGCTCGTCGTCGAAGAGTTCGGGCTCCTCCTTGCGGACCGTGTCCACGACCTCGAAGGCGAAGTTCATGTGCATGGTCTCGTCGCGGAAGACCCAGTTGGTGCCGGTGGCCAGGCCGTGCAGCAGACCGCGGGAGCGGAACCAGTAGACGTAGGCGAACGCGCCGTAGAAGAACAGCCCCTCGATGCAGGCCGCGAAGCAGATCAGATTCAGCAGGAAGCGCCGCCGGTCGGCCTTCGTCTCCAGGCGCTCGATCTTCTCGACCGAGTCCATCCACTTGAAGCAGAACTGGGCCTTCTCGCGGATGGAGGGGATCTCCTCCACCGCGTCGAACGCGGCCGCGCGGTCGTCCGGATCGGGGAGGTAGGTGTCGAGCAGCGTCAGATAGAACTGGACGTGCACGGCCTCCTCGAAGAGCTGACGGCTCAGGTAGAGCCGCGCCTCGGGGGAGTTGATGTGCTTGTAGAGCGTCAGAACCAGGTTGTTGGAGACGATCGAATCACCGGTCGCGAAGAACGCGACCAGCCGGCCGATCATGTGCTGCTCGCCCGGCGTGAGCTTGGTGAGGTCGGCGACGTCGGAGTGGAGGTCGACCTCCTCGACGGTCCAGGTGTTCTTGATCGCGTCGCGGTAGCGCTCGTAGAAGTCCGGGTAGCGCATCGGACGCAGGGTCAGCTCGAAGCCCGGGTCGAGGAGGTTCTTGTTCTCGGTGGTCATTACTGGCAGGCCTCGCAGGACTCGGGGTTTTCGAGGGAGCAGGCGATCGCGTCGGCGTCGGGCGCGGATGCCTGCTGGACGGGAATGGTCGCCTGCGACTGGGCGGCGCGGGCGATCCGGGTCGCCGGGCGTGAGCGCAGGTAGTACGTCGTCTTCAGGCCCTGCTTCCAGGCGTACGCGTACATCGAGCTGAGCTTCCCGATGGTCGGCGTCTCGAGGAACAGGTTCAGCGACTGCGACTGGTCCAGGAACGGAGTGCGGGCGGCGGCCATGTCGATCAGGCCGCGCTGCGGGATCTCCCACGCCGTGCGGTACAGCGCGCGGACGTCGGCGGGGATCCAGTTGAAGCCCTGCACCGAGCCGCTGGACTCGCGCAGCGCCTCGCGGGTCTGCGCGTCCCATACGCCCAGCTTCTTCAGCTCCTCCACGAGATAGGCGTTGACCTGGAGGAACTCACCACTGAGCGTCTCACGCTTGAACAGGTTGGAGACCTGGGGCTCGATGCACTCGTACACGCCCGCGATCGAGGCGATGGTGGCGGTCGGCGCGATGGCGAGGAGGAGCGAGTTGCGCATGCCGCTCTTCGCCACCCGCGCGCGCAGGGCGTCCCAGCGCTCGGGCCAGTTGAGCTCCACGTCGTAGTGGTCGGGGTGCAGCACACCACGGGCCGCGCGGGTCTCGGACCAGGCGGGCAGCGGGCCGTTGCGCTCGGCGAGCGAGCAGGACGCCTCGTACGCGGCGAGCATGATCCGCTCGGCGATCTTCGTGGAGAGCGCCTTGGCCTCGGGGGAGTCGAAGGGCAGGCGCAGCTTGAAGAAGACGTCCTGGAGGCCCATCGCGCCCAGGCCGACCGGACGCCACCTGGCGTTGGAACGGCCCGCCTGCTCGGTCGGGTAGAAGTTGATGTCGACGACCCGGTCGAGGAAGGTCACGGCGGTACGGACGGTCTCGTCCAGGCGCTCCCAGTCGATGCCGTCGCCCGCGACGAACGAACCCAGGTTGACCGAGCCGAGGTTGCACACGGCCGTCTCGCCGTCGTCCGTGACTTCGAGGATCTCGGTGCACAGGTTGGAGCTGTGCACGACCCGGCCGGGCTCGGCGGTCTGGTTGGCGGTGCGGTTGGAGGCGTCCTTGAAGGTCATCCAGCCGTTGCCGGTCTGGGCGAGCGTACGCATCATCCGGCCGTACAGCTCGCGTGCCGGGATGGCCTTGCGGGCCAGGCCCTCGGCCTCCGCCTTGCGGTACGCGGCGTCGAACTCCTCGCCCCACAGGTCGACCAGCCCGGGCACATCGGCGGGCGAGAACAGCGACCAGTCGGCGTCGGCCTCGACGCGGCGCATGAACTCGTCCGGGATCCAGTGCGCGAGGTTGAGGTTGTGCGTACGCCGCGCGTCCTCACCGGTGTTGTCGCGCAGCTCCAGGAACTCCTCGATGTCCGCGTGCCAGGTCTCCAGATAGATCGCGGCCGCGCCCTTGCGCCGGCCGCCCTGGTTCACGGCGGCGACCGAGGCGTCGAGGGTCTTCAGGAAGGGCACGATGCCGTTGGAGTGCCCGTTGGTGCCGCGGATCAGCGAACCGCGCGCGCGGATACGGGAGTACGAGAGGCCGATGCCGCCCGCGTGCTTGGACAGGCGGGCGACCTGGTGGTAGCGGTCGTAGATCGAGTCCAGCTCGTCCAGCGGGGAGTCCAGCAGATAGCAGGACGACATCTGCGGGTGGCGGGTCCCGGAGTTGAAGAGCGTGGGCGAGGAGGGGAGGTAGTCCAGCCTGCTCATCAGCCGGTAGAGCGCGGCGACCTCGTCCAGGGCGCGGGTGCTGTTGTCCTCCGCGAGGCCCGAGGCGACGCGCAGCATGAAGTACTGCGGCGTCTCGATCACCTGACGGGTGATCGGATGCCGCAGCAGATAGCGGCTGTAGAGGGTGCGCAGCCCGAAGTAGCCGAAGCGGTCGTCCGCGTCCCGGTCGATCAGCGCGTCCAGCCGGGCGGCGTGCAGCGCCACGAACTCGGCCGTGCGGTCGGCGATCAGGCCCTCGCGGTGGCCGACCGCGACCGAGGCGGAGAAGGAGACCGCGCCCTGTCCGGCTGCCTCGTCTGCGATATGACGGGTCAGCAGGCGGGCAGCGAGCCGGGAGTAGGCAGGGTCCTCGGAGATCAGCCCCGCGGCCGCGTCGGTGGCCAGGCTCCGGAGCTCCGCCGCGTCCGAACCGGCGTGCCGGCCGCGCAGCGCGGCGGCGGCGACACGGCCGGGGTCGGTGTCGGGCAGATCGGCGGTGAGACCGGTCAGGGTCCGCAGAAGCGCGGTCCCGGGGCCGTCGGCCACCTGCTCGGAGATGCCTGAAGCCGGATCGGCTGGCGCGATGGTCACGTGGTGCTCTCCCTCGCTCGGCTCTGGGCCGGCGGGGGGAGGGGTCACGGGCGCGCGTCAGGGGACGGCTCACCGCGTCCACCGGCCCAACCGCGAGGCCCGGACGTGTCGGCACCCGGTTCGGTCGAGCCGGATGCACCGTCGGCAGGTCTTCGGACTGGTGGGGTACGGCAAAGCGCACCACATCACACCGTTGCGGGACAGTTCCGGATTCGCACCGGATTCCCCTGCGGCGACAGCGAGCATGAGCATACATGTGGGGGCGGGGAGTTGCCGCACCCACCACATGTTGTGCCGGGGCGGCTACGGGGTGCGGGGTGCGCCTGCGGCGGGGCTGTTCCCCACCCCGCCCCTTCCCGAACTGCGGGCAAGCCCCCAGGACCCCGGACGGGGCTTCGCCCCGGACCCCGTATGCGACCTTCGGCCGCATGTCCTCAAACGCCGGACGGGCTGAAGTGCGCGGCCCAGCCGCACATCCAGCCCCGCCGGCGCTTGAGGAGCGGGGTCCGGGGCGGAGCCCCGCCACGCGGCGGAGCCGCACAATGTCACAGCGGGAAAGGGCGGGGTGGGGAACAGCCCCGCGCAGCGGCACCCGCGCCAAGACGGACCGTCAGTGACCCGCGCCCGCCGTTGCCGACGGCAGTTCCGCCTTCACGTCCGGATCCCCCGCGTCCGCCGTGTAGTCCGACGGCGACGTCTCGTCGACGCCCTCCGGCGCCTTCACCGCCCGCAGTACGAACGTCAGCACCACCGTCACCACCACGTTCAGCACGAACGCGGTCAGACCGATGTACCCGATCTCGCCGAAGCCGGGGATCTCCGCGGACGAGCCGCCGAAGTGCTTCTGCGTCGGGCTGGCCACTCCGTACGCCGCCGCTGTGCCGTAGATCATGCCGGCCGCCCAGCCGGCCAGCAGCGCCCAGCGGTGGAACCAGCGGGTGAACAAGCCGCCCACCAGCGAGGGGAAGGTCTGGAGGATCCAGATGCCGCCCAGAAGCTGGAAGTTGATGGCCACCGTCTTGTCCATCGTCAGGACGAAGGCCAGCGCGCCGACCTTCACCAGGAGGGACACCAGCTTGGAGACCTTGGTCTCCTGCGCGGGCGTCGCGTCCGGCTTGATGAAGTCCTTGTAGATGTTCCGCGTGAACAGGTTCGCCGCCGCGATCGACATGATCGCCGCCGGCACCAGCGCCCCGATGCCGATCGCCGCGAAGGCGACACCGGCGAACCAGTCGGGGAACATGTTCTCGAACAGCTGCGGGATGGCCAGCTGACCGTTCTTCACCTTCACGCCCGCCGCGATCGCCATGAAGCCGAGCAGCGCCAGCAGGCCCAGCATCAGTGAATACAGCGGCAGAATCGTGGTGTTGCGCCGGATCACGTCACGGCTGCGCGAGGAGAGCGTCGCCGTGATCGAGTGCGGATACATGAACAGCGCCAGGGCGGACCCGAGTGCCAGCGTGGCGTAACCCCACTGGCCCGCCTCCGCAGGTGCCAGCGCGCCCCGTGGCTTGTCCGTCGCCGGGTTGATCTGCGCCAGCGCGTCGCCCGCCTTGGCGAAGATGTCGTCGAAGCCGCCGAGCTTGATCGGGATGTAGATGATCGCCACCGCGATGACGATGTAGATCAGCGTGTCCTTGACGAAGGCGATCAGCGCGGGGGCCCGCAGCCCGGAGGAGTACGTGTACGCCGCGAGCACACCGAAGGCGATCAGCAGCGGCAGGTCCTTGACGAACCAGTTCGTGCTCTCGCCGCCGCCGACACCCATCACGTCGAGTACGGCCTGGATGCCGACCAGTTGGAGCGCGATGTAGGGCATCGTCGCCAGGATGCCGGTGACGGCGACCGCCAGCGACAGGCCCTTCGAGCCCCAGCGTCCGCGGACGAAGTCCGAGGTGGTGACGTATCCGTGCTTGTGCGAGACCGACCACAGCCGGGGCAGGAAGGTGAAGATCAGCGGATAGACGAGGATCGTGTACGGGACGGCGAAGAAGCCCGCCGCGCCCGCCGCGTAGATCGCCGCGGGGACGGCGACGAAGGTGTACGCCGTGTAGAGGTCGCCCCCGAGCAGGAACCAGGTGACCCAGGTGCCGAACGACCGGCCGCCCAGGCCCCATTCGTCGAGGCTGTCGCTCTCGGCCCTGCGCCAGCGCGCGGCCAGGAAGCCCATGACCGTGACGGCCAGGAAGAAGAAGATGAAGACGCTGAGTGCGACGCCGTTCACGCCGTCGTTCACTTCGACGCACCCCCCTTGCGGGCGCGCTGGTCGCGCTGCCACAGCGTGTAGGCGACCACGGTGAGCGCGGTGGAGATGAGCACCCAGAGCATCTGGTACCAGTAGAAGAACGGGATGCCGATGAACGTCGGCTCGGTCTTCGCGTACGAGCCGACCCAGAGCATCGCGACGAACGGCGCGAAGAGGCAGAGGGCGACGATCGCGCGCACAGGCGTGATCACTGGTTGTTTCTCGTCCGGCACTTCCGTCACATCTGACATACGGCGGTTCCGTCCCCTCACGTATCACCAGTTGTAATGCGCAGGAAATCTAGGGGAGGGTTCTGACCAGCGTCACCCCCCGTCCGCATATCGGTACGGCAACGACTTGGCGGTAGCGTCTCGTCAGCAGGCCGAATTCCGTTGTGGAGTCCGGCCTGCTGACGGTCCGTCCGATCCGAGCGCACCCGGCAAACCCGGGTGGCCGCCGTGTCAGTCCTGCGGCCGCTGGAGCCTGGCCACGAACTTGTACCGGTCGCCGCGGTACACCGAGCGCACCCACTCCACCGGCTCGCCCTGCGCGTCCAGCGAGTGACGCGAGAGCATCAGCATCGGCAGGCCCACGTCCGTGCCGAGAAGCCCGGCCTCGCGCGGCGTGGCGAGCGAGGTCTCGATCGTCTCCTCGGCCTCGGCCAGACGGACGTCGTACACCTCCGCCAGCGCCGTGTAGAGCGAGGTGTACTTCACCAGGCTGCGGCGGAGCGCCGGGAAGCGCTTGGCCGAAAGGTGCGTCGTCTCGATCGCCATCGGCTCGCCGCTCGCGAGCCTCAGCCGCTCGATCCGCAGCACCCGCCCGCCGGTCGAGATGTCCAGCAGTCCGGCCAGCGTGTCGTCGGCCGTGACATAGCCGATGTCCAGCAGCTGCGAGGTGGGCTCGAGGCCCTGGGCCCGCATGTCCTCGGTGTACGAGGTGAGCTGGAGGGCCTGCGAGACCTTGGGCTTGGCCACGAAGGTGCCCTTGCCCTGGATGCGCTCCAGGCGGCCCTCGACGACCAGTTCCTGAAGCGCCTGGCGCACCGTGGTGCGCGAGGTGTCGAACTCGGCCGCCAGTGTGCGCTCCGGCGGCACGGGCGTGCCGGGCGGAAGCGTCTCGGTCATGTCGAGCAAGTGGCGCTTGAGCCGGTAGTACTTAGGCACGCGCGCGGTACGGGCCACTGCCCCGCCCTCGGCTTCGGTGCCGCCCCCGTCCGTGGTCATGGCCCGCCTTCCCGACTCCTGTGGTGCTGCCGTCACCGGCTCCTCCGTCTGTTGCGGCTCACATGGTGGCACGGGCACGGTCCCGGGTCCTCGCCTGCCCTCAGGTGTCGGTCCGATAACGGACGCGACAGCCCTTCTTATACACCCTTGACACCCCTAAAGGTCTAGGCCAAGCTCCGGGTACTGGTCTAAACCATTAAAGACCAGGTCCCAGCCCCACGAGCAGTACTCGTCGTATGTCTTCGCGGTGGGCGGGGGGTTGCAGGCATCCCTGAGGAGGGTGGCGTGAAGCGCAAGCTCATCGCGGCGGTAGGCGTCGCGGGCATGATGATCGGTCTGGCGGCCTGTGGCGATTCGGACAAGGGCGGGGACAAGGCTGCCGGCGGCGACGCCAAGGAACTGACCGTCTGGCTGACGGTCGACGCGCAGAACAACTGGCCCGATCTCGTGAAGGCCGCCGACGCGGCGGTCGTCAAGAAGCACCCGGGCATCAAGATCAAGCACGAGTACTACGGCTGGCCGGACAAGAACGCCAAGCTCGACGCCGTACTCGCCACGGACAAGGCTCCGGACGTGGTCGAGATGGGCAACACCGAGATGCTCGGCTACATGACCAAGGGCGCGTTCGCCGAGGTCGACCCGAAGAAGTTCGAGCAGTCGGACGCGTGGCTGGACGGCCTGAAGGAGTCCGTCACGTACGAGGGCAAGGCCTACGGCGTGCCGTACTACGCCGGTGGCCGTGTCGGCACCTGGCGCAAGGACATCGCCGCCGAGGCCGGTGTGAAGGCCGCCCCCAAGACGTACGCGGAGCTCACCGCCGCCCTGGACAAGATCCAGGAGAAGAAGGGCGACAAGTTCAGCGCCTGGTACCAGCCGTCGCCCGACTGGTACGCCGCGATGTCCTTCGTGTACGACGCCGGCGGCTCCATCGCCAAGAAGGACGGCGACAAGTGGAAGGCCAACCTCTCCTCGCCCGAGTCCCTCAAGGGCCTCAATGAGTACAAGTCGATCCTCGACAAGTACATGCACGGCGACAAGACGAAGGACGAGTCCGACCGTCCGGTCGTCTTCGGCCAGGGCAAGTCCGCGACCATCTTCAGCGCGGCCTGGGAGGGTGGCACCGCCGCCGCCCCGGAGAACGACAAGGTCGGCAAGCTCGCCGACAAGATCGAGAACTTCGTGATGCCCGGCCCGAACGGCAAGGCACTCCCGGTCTTCCTCGGCGGCTCCGACCTGGCCGTCCCGGTCAAGTCCAAGGCGCAGGACGTCGCGGCCGAGTGGATCAACGCCTTCACCGGCGCCCAGGGCCAGAAGGGGCTGCTCGCCAAGGGCAATCTGCCCAACAACAAGACGGACCTCGCGACCCTGAAGAGCGACCCGAAGACGGTGGTCCCGGCCACCGCGGCCGAGTCCAACTGGTTCGTGCCCATGGCACCGGGCTGGGGTCAGGTCGAGAAGGCCCAGACCCTCAAGACCATGCTGCAGGAGATCGGCACCGGCAAGAAGTCGGTCGCTGACGCCGCGAAGGCCGCGGACGCCGCGATCGACAAGGTCATCAACACCAAGTGACCTGTGGGCAGGGCCCCGTCACCGCGACGGGGCCCTGCCTTTCGTACCGGGAGAGGGACTGCTGAGGAGCACGGGATGAGTGCCGCAGAGACAACCACCGCCACGGTGCCGCCGACGCGGCCATCGCCACCACCAGGGACCGGCGCAGCCACCCCCGCGAAGCCCGGCAGAAAGCGGACCAGAGGCGGAGGGGGAGTGCCCTGGCTGCTGCTGGCGCCCTGCCTGCTCATCCTGCTGCTCGTCCTCGGCTATCCGCTGGTACGGCTGGTCACGCTCTCCTTCCAGAAGTTCGGCCAGCCCCAGCTGTGGGGCTTCAAGGACCCGGAGTCGGTCGGCTTCGGCAACTTCTCCAAGATCCTCGGGGACAGCGAGTTCTGGACCGTCGTCGTACGGACCGCCGTCTTCGCCTTCAGCGCCGTCGTCCTGACCATGGTCATCGGCATGCTGGTCGCCCTGCTGCTGCAGCGAGTCTCCGGCTGGGTGAAGACCCTGGTCAACATCGCGCTGGTGGCGAGCTGGGGCATGCCGATCATCGTCGCCACCGCGATCTTCAAGTGGCTCTTCGACGCCGACTACGGCGTACTCAACTGGCTGCTCTCCCGGCTGCCCGGGGTCGACATGATCGGCCACAACTGGTTCGCCAGCGGCCCCCAGGGCCTCGCGGTGATCATCCTGCTGGTGGTCTGGGGCGCCGTGCCCTTCGTCGTGATCACACTCGGCGCCGGCCTCACGCAGGTGCCCAAGGAGCTCGAAGAGGCCGCCCGGCTCGACGGCGCCGGCGCCTGGGGCGTCTTCCGCTTCGTCACCCTGCCGATCCTCAAGCCCATCATCGTGATGCTGACGACGCTCTCGGTGATCTGGGACATGGGCGTCTTCCCGCAGGTCTTCGTGATGCGCAACGGCCATCCCGAGGCGGAGTTCCAGCTGCTCACCACGTACTCGTACGACAAGGCGTTCGTCGTCAACGACTACGGAACCGGCTCTGCGATCGCTCTCGTCACGGTGATCCTGCTGCTCGGTGTGGTCGCGGTCTACATGCGCCAGATGCTCAAGATCGGAGAGGTGGAGTGACTTCGACCGCCGCGGCTCCCGCCGCCACCCGCCGTCCCAGGAAGAGCCGGCTCGGCTGGAATCTGCTCGGCCTCCTCGTCTTCGTCACCGCGGGCTTCCCGGTCTACTGGATGCTGAACACGGCGTTCAAGCCCGCCAAGGACGCGATCGACCCCGACCCGCACTTCTTCCCCCGTGTCTTCACGACGGACAACTTCCGCCGCGCCCTGGACATCGCCGACTTCTGGGGACCGGTCGGACGCAGCCTGACCGTCTCGCTCGTCGTGGTCGTCATCGGCATCGCGGTCGGCATGCTCGCCGCGCTCGCGATATCCCGCTTCGCCTTCCGCGGCCGCAAGATCGTGATCGTCGGCATTCTCGCGGTCCAGATGATCCCGCTGGTCGCCATGATCATCCCGGTCTTCCTGCTGCTGAACGACCTCGGTCAGTACGACAGGCTCACCGGCCTGATCATCACGTACCTGACCTTCATCCTGCCCTTCACGGTCTGGACGCTGCGCGGATTCATCGTCAACATCCCCAAGGAGCTGGAGGAGGCGGCGATGGTCGACGGCTGCACCCGCACCGGCGCCTTCATCCGCGTGGTCTTCCCGCTGCTCGCCCCGGGCATGGTGGCCACCTCGGTCTACGGCTTCATCCAGGCGTGGAACGAGTACCTGTACGCCCTGATGCTGATGAGCCAGCAGAACCAGACCGCCACCGTGTGGCTGGGCAACTTCACCACCAAGAACGGCACCGAATACGCCCCGATGATGGCGGGCGCCACGATGATGGCCATCCCCATCGTGATCCTCTTCCTCCTCGTCCAGCGCAAAATGGCCGCGGGTCTGACGGCCGGCGCAGTGAAGGGATGACGCCGTCCCCATGACAACCCTCGTACGCACAGACACCCTGACGCGCGACGCCCTCGCCGTCCTCCAGCCGGGTTTCGTCGGCACCACCGCCCCCGACTGGCTGCTGCGCCGGATCGGCGAAGGCCTCTCGGCCGTCGGCCTGTTCGGCCGCAATATCCTCTCCCCGGCTCAACTGGCCGCGCTCACCGCACAGTTGAGAGCCGAGCGGGACGACGTGCTCGTCGCGATAGACGAGGAGGGCGGAGACGTCACCCGCCTGGAGGTACGCGCCGGCTCCTCGTTCCCCGGCAACTACGCGCTGGGCACGGTGGACGACACGGACCTCACCCGGGCCGTCGCCCGTGAACTGGGCCGCAGGCTCGCCGAATGCGGGGTCGACCTCAACTGGGCGCCGTCCGCGGACATCAACTCGAACCCGAACAATCCGGTCATCGGCGTACGGTCCTTCGGCGCCGACACCGCGCTCGCCGCCCGCCACACCGTCGCGTACATCGAAGGTCTCCAGGCCGCCGGAGTTGCCGCCTGCACCAAGCACTTCCCCGGACACGGCGACACCAACGTGGACTCGCACCACGCGCTGCCCCGGATCGATGTGGATCTCGACACGCTTCACGCCCGTGAGCTGGTGCCTTTCCGCGCGGCGATCGCGGCGGGTTCCAAAGCGGTGATGAGCGCGCATATCCTGCTTCCCGCGCTCGACCCTGATCGCCCGGCGACACTGAGCCCGCAGATCCTCACCGGTCTGCTGCGCGAAGAGCTGGGCTACCAGGGCCTGATCGTCACCGACGGCATGGAGATGCAGGCCATCTCGGCGGTGTACGGCATCGAGCGCGGCTCCGTCCTCGCGATCGCCGCGGGTGCCGACGCGATCTGCGTCGGCGGCGGCCTGGCCGACGAGGAGACCGTACTGCGACTGCGCGACGCGCTGGTCACTGCGGTACGGGACGGCGAACTGCCCGAGGAGCGACTGGCCGACGCGGCCGCGCGGGTGCGCGCGCTCGCCGACTGGACGCGACGGGCCAGGGGGGCCGCAGCGGAGCCGGGCGCGGCTTCACAGGAGGGGACCGCGCCCGGCACCGACACCGAACCGGCCGACATCGGTCTGGTCGCCGCGCGGCGGGCCCTGCGGGTGACGGCGGCGGAGCCGTTCACGCCCCTCACGAGCGCCCCGTACGTCGCGGCTCTCACCCCCGTCGCGAACATTGCCGTGGGGGACGAGACTCCCTGGGGCGTGGCGGCCGAGCTGGCCGCGATCCTGCCGGGCACGACGACCGACACCTATGCCGCCGCGAGCGATGTGTCGCCCCTGGTGGCACAGGTGCTGGGTGCAGCGGGTGACCGTAGGATCGTCGCTGTAGCGCGCGACGTTCACCGCCACCCCTGGATGGCGGACGCTCTGGACGCCCTGACAGCGGCCCGTCCCGACGACACGGTGGTGGTCGAGATGGGGCTGGACCGGGCCGAGCCGAGGGGGGCCCTGCACATCGCGACCCATGGCGCCGCCCGCGTCTGCGGACGGGCCGCCGCGGAGGTCATCACCGGCAAGGGCGTCGGAGCCTGACCGACGCGGACCGTGCGGTGCCTGGCCGGCCTGTCCGTCCCGGCACAGGGAATGCCATAGGGAGGCACCTCGCATGTCCGGAAAGCCGGGCGGGATCATGGCCGGTGAGATGGCGGAGCAGCCGATGGTGCTCCGGCGCATCCTCGAACAGGGCGCGCCGAGGATCCGCGAGGTGGCGGCGGCGATCGCGGCGCGCAGCCCGCGCTTCGTGCTGCTCACCGCACGCGGCACGTCCGACAACGCCGCGCTGTACGCGAAGTATCTGCTCGAGATCCGGCTCGGTCTGCCGTGCGGGCTGACCTCCATGTCCACGACGACGGCGTACGGCGCCCGGCCCGACCTGACGGACGTTCTGGTCATCACGGTCAGCCAGTCCGGAGGCTCACCGGACCTGGTCGCCTCGACGAAGGCGGCACGCGAGGCGGGCGCGATCACGCTCGCGGTCACGAACAACCCGGACTCCCCGCTGGCAGCGGTCTCCGAGTTCCACATCGACATCCTGGCCGGTCCCGAGAAGGCGCTTCCGGCGACGAAGACGTACACGGCGTCGCTGCTCGCGCTCTATCTGTTCGTGGAGGGTCTGCGGGGCGGTGACGGCGCGGCGGCGAAGGTCCTCCCCGACCTGGCCTCGCAGGTCCTTGCCCGCCAGGACGAGGTGCGGCACCTGGCCTCCCGCTACCGCTTCGCCGAGCGCATGGTGATCACGTCGCGGGGTTACGGCTACCCCACGGCGAAGGAGGCAGCGCTGAAGCTGATGGAGACGAGCTACATCCCGGCGCTCTCCTACTCCGGCGCGGACCTGCTGCACGGTCCCCTGGCGATGGTGGACAACATCTCCCCGGTCATCGCCGTGGTCACCGACGGCAAGGGCGGCGAGGCCCTCCAGCCGGTCCTGGACCGCCTGCGCGGCCGCGGCGCGGACCTTGTGGTGGTGGGCCCGGCTCCCCAGGCAGAGGCGGCCTCGGCGGGCTTCGTCCTGCCGACGGAGGGCGTCCCCGAGGAGCTCCAGCCGATTCTGGAGATTCTGCCGCTGCAACTGCTGGCGTACGAGGTGACGATCGCCCGGGGCCAGGATCCGGACGCGCCGAGGGCGCTGGCCAAGGTGACAGAGACTCACTGAAACCCGCGGGCCGCGGCGCCTGACGGGACCCTCAACCCGTCCGGCACCGCAGCCCGGAGTCGCTCCGGCCGGCAGGTGTGCGGTCCCGCGCGGCCGGGTGGAGGTCTCGGCGCAGTCAGGGCAGAGAGCGCCGTGGACCTCGGTCCACCCTCCTGTGCGGGGAGGGCGGAGGTATCAGGATCCGGGGGTGGCCCCCGAGTCGTCCAGCTTGATTCATTGTGGACTAGACCATTCTCCGCTGTCCATCCACTTGCAGAGCATAGTTCTCGTCCCATCCCGCGGCACGGGCGGGCAGCTCGACCGGTTCACCCCGCAGGTACGCTCGCAGTTGTGCCCTCCATGAACGACCTCGTACGCCAGCACACAGCCCTGAGTGAATCCGACCTCGAGTGGCTCCATCTGCTGGTCTCGGAGTGGCAGCTGCTCTCCGACCTCTCCTTCGCCGATCTCGTCCTGTGGGTCCCCACCCTCGACGGCACCCGCTATGTCTCCGTGGCCCAGATGCGGCCGAACACCGGCCCCACCTCCTATCAGGACGACATGGTCGGCCATCTCGTTCCCCGCGGCCGGCGCCCGCTGCTCGACGCCGCGCTCGACGAGGGGCGGATCGTGCGCGAGGGCGACCCGGAGTGGCGCGAGGAGGTTCCGGTACGGGTCGAGTCCATCCCCGTACGCCGAGACGGCCGCGTGCTCGGAGTCATCGCCCGCAACACGAATCTGCTGACGGTGCGGACCCCGTCCCGGCTAGAGCTCACCTATCTGCAGTCCGCGTCCGACCTCGCCCAGATGATCGCCGCGGGCTCCTTCCCCTTCCCCGGCCAGCAGGTCGACATGGACGCGTCCCCGCGCGTCGGCGACGGGCTGATCCGGCTCGACGCCGACGGCGTCGTCCAGTACGCGAGCCCCAACGGCCTCTCCGCGTACCACCGCCTCGGCCTCGCCTCCGACCTCGTCGGACACCACCTCGGCCAGACCACCGCCGAACTCGCGCCCTCCCGCGGCCCGGTCGACGAGGCCCTGGTCAAACTCGTCAGCGGCTACGCGCCCCGCGAGACCGAGGTCGAGGGCAACGACGGCGTCATCCAGCTGCGCACCATCCCGCTCAAGCCCAAGGGCACCCACATCGGCTCGCTCGTACTGCTGCGCGACGTCACCGAACTACGCCGCCGCGAGCGCGAGTTGATCACCAAGGACGCCACCATCCGGGAAATCCACCACCGGGTGAAGAACAACCTCCAGACGGTGGCCGCGCTGCTGCGGCTCCAGGCCCGGCGGATGGATTCGGTTCGTGGCCGCGAAGCGCTCAACGAGGCGGTGCGGCGCGTCGGTTCGATTGCGATCGTGCACGAGACGCTTTCCCAGAACCTGGACGAGCGCGTCGAGTTCGACGAGATCGCCGACCGGGTCATCGCGATGGTCGCCGAGATTTCCCCGGGCAAGGTCGCCTGCCGCCGTACGGGCCGCTTCGGCATTCTGGACGCCGAGGTCGCGACTCCGCTGTCGATGGTTCTGACCGAGGTGCTGCAGAACGCCCTGGAACACGCCTTCGCACAGGGGGAACACGGCTCGGTCGAGGTTGCGGCCGTACGCAGTGACCAGCGCACCGACGGCCGGCTGCTGATCACTGTGCAGGACGACGGCTGCGGGCTGCCCGAGGGCTTCGACGCGCAGCGGGCCGGGAATCTGGGCCTGCAGATCGTACGGACCCTGGTGGAGGGGGAGTTGGGCGGCGGCTTCGACATGGTGCGGGTGCCGGAGCCGGGGCGGGGCACGCGCGTGGTCCTCGACATCCCCGTCCAGGGCGACAAATAAGCGATGAGCCCCGGACCGTGGAACGGTCCGGGGCTCGAAGCTTGTATTTGCTCACGCTGCGATTGCGATGCGCATCGGGGGCACTGCGCGCTGCGGCTCGGGGGCGGTGAGTGCGTACTCTCTGTACGCGCCGCCAGAGCTCAGGCTCGTATCAGGGGCTTCAGGCGCTGGCGTTACGCGCCCGGTTGCGAGCGGCACGGCGCTTCATAGCGCGGCGCTCGTCCTCGCTGAGGCCACCCCAGACGCCGGAGTCCTGGCCGGACTCGAGCGCCCACTGCAGGCACTGCTCCATGACGGGGCAGCGACGGCAGACGGCCTTGGCTTCCTCGATCTGCAGCAGCGCAGGACCAGTGTTGCCGATGGGGAAGAAGAGCTCGGGGTCTTCCTCGCGGCAAACGGCGTTGTGACGCCAGTCCATGGCTGCTACCTCTCCTTGGTATTACATGCAGGTTGCTTGTGAATGTGAACGCTTTCACGAATCCCCCCGCAAGGGAAGGGCCGACTGCCAGTTGCACTGGCGTGGTCCTGAAGTTCTGAGGAGGGGTTCTGGCGGTCTGTGGGGCCGATGTTGCGGGCCGTCCCGATCGCCATGTAGAGATTCGCAAACCTCGGCGGCGGATACAACCCCTTCCGGAAACTTTTTTTTGATTCCTCGGTGTCGACTAGGTCACAGCCGTACTTCTATGGGGTGGAGCCCAGTCCGTACGTTCGAGATAAAGGACTTCCGGCCCTTCCGCTCACACAATCACACGCAGTGCACGGCGTACGCCTGTGAACGTCACGCTGGTGCGCAGTCCCAGGTGGTCACCGTCCATCTGGAACGGGAGCGGGACCTTTGAATGCAAGGTGAAGTCGGTCAGGTCGTGAAGAGTGACCGCGTGCTTACCGCGTGGTCCCCGCTCGGGGGTGGATGTGAGCAGCTGGGTCGCATAACGAGCCACGGAGGTAGTCGACAGCTTGGACAGCGCGACGACGTCCAGGGCCGTGTCGAAGGAGGCCTCCGGGGAGGCGTACACCGGGCGATTGCCCAGGTAGGTCCAGGGAGTGGTGTTGCAGATTATGGACAGCACGAGATTGCTGACCGGGTCCTCGCCGGGGCGCTCGAGCGTGATCGGGCCATGGCGGCGGTGGGGCTCGTCCAGAAACTGGCGTACCACCTGGCGCATATAGAGGGCGTGCGTGGACCGCTTGCCGCGCTCCCTCTGCTGTTCGACCCTGCCGATGACGCTCGCGTCGAAACCGAGCCCGGCGCAGAAGGTGAACCAGCGGGCCGGGACGCCCTCGTCCTCCGTGCCCGGGGTGCCGGCCGCGAGACCGAGGCCGACGGTGCGCTCCGTCTGATCACGCAGAGCGTCCAGAATCGCGCCGGTCGCCTCCACGGCGTCGTTCGGCAGCCCGAGGGCGCGCGCGAAGACATTCGTCGAGCCGCCGGGGACGACCGCGAGACGCGGGAGGTGGTCGGGATCGGGGCCGTTGTGCAGCAGGCCGTTGACGACCTCGTTGACGGTGCCGTCGCCGCCGAGGGCGACGACGAGCTCGATGTCGTCGGAGTCAGCGGCACGGCGGCCGAGGTCGCGGGCGTGTCCGCGGTACTCCGTGGTGACGGCTTCCAGCTTCATCTCGCTGGCGAGGGCATGGATGAGTACGTCACGAGTGCGGGCACTGGTGGTGGTTGCTGCCGGATTGACCACAAGAAGTGCGCGCATGCGCGCCAGCGTACCCAGTGGTGTGTACCTGGCCCAGCCCAGGGCTGCGCACGGCCGCTACCCTGCTGGAATGAGCACTGACCAGACCCCCCGCCCCGCCCGCCTGACCGCCGCGGCCGCGGTGTCCGGCCTGGAAGGGCTGGTACTTGTCGCCGGCGGTGTCTACATGCTCGTACTGGGGCTGCTCGGCCGCCCCGACAGCCCCTCGCAGGCGGAAATGGGCGGGGTGACGCTTCTCGCACTCGGCGCGATTCCGCTCATCGCGGCCAGGGGTCTGCTGCTCGCGCGCAGCTGGAGCCGGGGGCCGGCGATCATCACGCACCTGATGGCGCTGATCCCTGCCTGGACGCTGCTGCGCTCGTCGGGGGCGCTGATCCCGGTGGGCATGGTGCTGGCGGCGATGGCGGTGACCGGCCTGGTCCTGCTGGTGAACCCGACGACGGCCCAGGCTCTGGGAATCCGCGGCAGCGCGGGGGACGCGCAGCGGTAGCGGGCCCGGGCCCGCTACCGCGGAGCCCTACTCCTCCACCAGGAGCTTCTCCCGGAGCTGGGCCAGTGTTCTGGCCAGGAGGCGCGAGACGTGCATCTGGGAGATGCCCACCTCCTGCGCGATCTGCGACTGGGTCATGTTGCCGAAGAACCGCAGCAGCAGGATCCGCTTTTCCCGCGGCGGGAGGTCCTCCAGCAGCGGCTTCAGCGACTCCCGGTACTCCACGCCCTCCAGCGCCTCGTCCTCCGCGCCCAGCGTGTCCGCCACCGCCGGGGACTCGTCGTCCGTGTCGGGGACGTCCAGGGACAGCGTGGAGTACGCGTTGGCGGACTCCAGGCCCTCCAGCACCTCCTCCTCCGAGATGCCCAGGCGTTCGGCCAGTTCGTGGACCGTGGGGGAGCGGCCGTGCTGCTGGGACAGTTCCGCCGTCGCCGTCGTCAGGGCGAGCCGCAGTTCCTGGAGACGGCGCGGCACCCGCACCGCCCACCCCTTGTCGCGGAAGTGACGCTTGATCTCGCCCACCACCGTCGGGGTCGCGTACGTCGAGAACTCGACACCGCGCTCCGGGTCGAACCGGTCCACCGACTTGATCAGGCCGATGGTCGCGACCTGCGTCAGATCGTCCAGCGGCTCGCCGCGATTACGGAAGCGCCGGGCCAGGTGCTCGACCAGCGGCAGGTGCATCCGCACCAGCTGGTTGCGCAGCTCGGCCCGCTCCGGTGAGCCGTCGGGCAGCTCGCGCAGCTCGATGAACATCGCCCGCGCCCCGCTGCGGTCATGTGGATCGTGGTGCTGCTGCTCGTTCACGTGCTCGCTCATACGGTCCGCCTGCCCTGCCTGCGCCTGCTCCGCCGCGGCCGTCTGGCCGTCCAGCCCGTCCTCCGGGTGCGGCCGCGCCTGCTGCTCCGGGAAGCCCGTCACCGCGGGTGGCTCCTTCCGCACCGGACCGTCCCCGTCCCTCACGCCGGACCGGGTCCCGCGCCGCGCTGTTTGTACAGGCTGATGGTGACCGTACGGTCGTCGGCGACCGATGAGTCGACCTTGCCCGCCAGTGCGGAGAGCACCGTCCAGGCGAAGGTGTCACGCTCCGGCGCGCGCCCGTCGGTCGTCGGTGCCGAGACCGTGACCTCGAGCGAGTCGTCGACGAGCCGGAACACGCAGCTGAGGACGGAACCGGGAACGGCCTGCTGGAGCAGGATCGCGCACGCCTCGTCGACCGCGATCCGAAGATCCTCGATCTCGTCGAGGGTGAAGTCCAAACGCGCCGCGAGACCGGCCGTGGCCGTACGCAGCACGGACAGGTAGGCACCCGCAGCGGGCAGCCGGACTTCCACGAAGTCCTGAGTCCCGGGCTCGCCTGCGATCTGGGACACCCTCACCTCCAAGGTGGCACAAGCTCAAACGGGGCTACGGGAGGGGAGATCCCGAAGCCGTCGCTACGTTTCGTACGTAGCCGGTACTGGCCCGGCGACGCTATCGCGATCCATGGTGCCCTGTCGCCGGGACCCCCAGTCGATGGCTGTCACTCATGGTAAGCACATGAGTACGCACAGTGGCTAGAGGTCTGCGCGGTCCAATTGCGAGGAACCGGCGGAGGGTTGACGTACCCACGCGTCAGACGATCGAACCGTCGACGGAACACCATCGCCAGGGCGCACCCGGCTCCAGGCTCTGCATAATCGGATGCCCCGTCTGTCTGAAGTGCCCGCTCGCATGCCGGTGCGGCGAGGAGTCGCAGCACGCCACATGCCCGCACACCAGGCAGATGCGCAGCTGCACGGGATGGCTGCCGAGCGCCAGGCACTCCTCACAGGTCTCGCTCTGCGGGGTCGGCTGGGGGCGGGGGAGTTCGGCTACGTGCGGACACTCGCTCATGATTGCCAGATTACGACGCTGGTTACGGACATACGTACGGACAGGGGATCGGCGAGATGGACGCACTGCCACTGATCGCGCTGATCGCGGTGAGTGCCGCGATCGCCGGGGCGGCCCGAAGGACACCGGTCCCCGCGCCCCTGCTGCTGGTGGCGGCCGGGCTGCTGGCCGCCTATCTGCCCGGGGTGCCCGACTACACGCTCGACCCGCACATCGTGCTCCCGCTGATCCTGCCGCCGCTGCTGTACACGGCCGCGGTCGACAGCTCGTATCTCGATCTGCGGGCGAACGCGCGGCCCGTCGCGATGCTCTCCGTCGGCTATGTCCTCTTCGCGACCGTCGCTGTCGGTTACCTCGCCTATCTTCTGGTGCCGGATCTGCCGCTGACGGCGGCCCTCGTACTGGGCGCGGTCGTCGCGCCTCCGGACGCCGTCGCCGCGACCGCGATCGCCCGGCGGCTGGGCCTGCCGAACCGGATCACGACGATCCTGCAGGGCGAGTCCCTGGTGAACGACGCGACCGCGATCACCGCGTACAAGGTGGCGCTCGCCGCGGCCGTCGGTGAGGGCGCGAGCTGGGGAGGCGGCATCGCGGAGTTCGCGCTGGCGTCGCTCGGCGGGGTCGCTGTCGGCCTGGTGCTGATGGTGCCGATCCACTGGCTTCGTACGCATCTGAAGGAAGCGCTCCTGCAGAACACGCTCTCGCTTCTCATCCCGTTCGTCGCCTACGCGGCGGCCGAGTGGGTCGGGGCGTCCGGGGTGCTCGCCGTGGTCGTCGTCGCGCTGTATCTCGGGCACCGCGCCTGGCAGGTCGACTTCGCGACCCGGCTGCAGGAGGAGGCTGTCTGGAAGATGGTCGCGTTCATCCTGGAGTCGTCGGTCTTCGCGCTCATCGGGCTGCAGTTGCCGTACGTGATCGAGGGCCTGGGCGGGTACGGCGTCGGCGAAACCCTCTGGTACGCGGCCGGTGTCTTCGCCGCCGTGGTGGTGGTGCGGTTCGTCTGGGTCTTCCCGGCGACCTTCCTGCCGCGCGGTCTTTCGAAACGCATCAGGGAGCGCGAACCGGACACCAACTGGACCGCGCCGGTGATCGTGGGCTGGGCCGGGATGCGCGGCGTCGTCTCGCTCGCGATCGCCTTCTCGATCCCGCTGGCGACCGCGGACGACGAACCGTTCCCGGCGCGGAACCTGGTGCTGTTCCTGACCTTCACGACGGTCATCGGCACGCTCGTGATCCAGGGGCTCACGCTGCCGCCGCTGATCCGGGCACTGAAGTTGCCGGGCCGCGACGCGTACGCCGAGACCTTGGCCGAGGCGCAGGCCCAGAGCGAGGCCTCGCATGCGGCGGAGCGGCGGCTGGAAGAGCTGCTGGCGGACGAGCGCAACGCGCTGCCGCAGCCGCTCGCGGACCGGCTGCTCACCGTGCTGGAGCGGCGCCGGAACGCCGTCTGGGAGCGGCTGGGCGCCGTCAACGAGCTGACCGGCGAGTCGGCGGACGACACCTACCGTCGACTGTCGAGAGAGATGATCGACGCCGAGCGTGAGGTCTTCGTACAGCTGCGCGACCAGCGGCGGATCGACGACGAGATGATGCGTACGCTGCTGCGCCGACTGGACCTGGAGGAGGCGGCGGCCTATCGCGAGGAGTCCTGACCGGTGATCACCGCGGCGATCGTGGTGCCGGGCGGGAAGGCGCCCTCGGCGGCCAGCGTGGTGAGGCCGTAGAGCATCTTGGCGACGTAGACGCGCTCCACGGGAAGACCGTGACGGGCTTCGAAGTCGTCGGCGAAGGCGGTGAGTTCGGGGGTGGTGCGGGCGTACCCGCCGAAGGTGAAGCGCTCGTCGAGGGACCAGTCGCCCGCGCTGCCGCCGAAGGCTTCGTGCTGGAGGCGGGATATCGCGTCGGTGAGGAAGCCGCCTTCCAGGACGGGAAAGCCGATGGCACGCCGGCCGGGTGTGAGACCGGCGGCGAGCCCGGCCAGGGTCCCGCCGGTGCCGCACGCGACGGCGACCACGTCCGCGGCGCCGCCCAGCTCCCGACCGAGGTCGGCGCAGCCGCGGGCGGCCAGTGCGTTGCTCCCGCCTTCGGGTACGACGTAGACGTCCCCGGGTATCCCGGCCCCGTCCGCGCTCGATGCGCGGGCCACGTCCAGGATCGCTGCCAGCCCGTCCGGCTCGGACTTGCGGCGGTACAGGGAGCGGGAGACGAACACCAGCCGCATGCCGTCCGCCGCGCACCGGGCCAGGGAAGGGTTCAGGGGCCGCGAGGCCAGTTCGTCGCCGCGGACGATGCCGGTCGTCCCGAAGCCCAGCAGGCGGCCCGCGGCGGCGGTCGCCCGCAGATGGTTGGAGTAGGCGCCCCCGAAGGTCAGCAGCGGTCGGCCCGCTGCCGCCCGAAGGTTGAGGGAGAGTTTGCGCCACTTGTTGCCGGGCAGGTCCGGGTGGATCAGATCGTCCCGTTTGAGCAGCAGACGTATCCCGTGGCGGGTGAAGCGCTCGTCCTCGACCGGCTGCAGCGGCGACGGCAGTCGCGGCCGCAGGGCGGTGGTGAGATCGAGCGCTTCCCTGGTCACGCACCCATTGTCACTTCAGACGGTCATGGATGCGTGCACGCATGGCGTCCATCGTGAAGCCCCGGGGGTCGACCTTTCCCGGCTGCCATTCGAGGTGGCCGATCACCGAGCGGGCTGTCCAGCCGTGGTGGCGGCAGACCGCCGCGGCCGCCCGCTCGATCGCCTCCAGCTGAACCTCGGGCCAGGGATCCTGGCCGTCGCCGAGGTTCTCGCACTCGAATCCGTAGAAATGGCGGTTTCCGTCCGTGTTCGCCTCGTTGTCGGCGGGCAGCGCCTTCTCCGCGATGACCGCGTTCAGGACATCGTCGTCACCGAGCCCGGCGTGGTTGGCGCGGCCGTAGCCGACGAGATGGACCGTGCCGTCCTTGGCGATGACTCCGTGGCACAGCGGCCCCGGCAGCGCCTCGAAGCCGTCTTTGCAGATACGGACGGTGTTCGCGGTGCCCTGGGTGACGGTGTGGTGGATCATTACGCCGTGCACCGGGCCCCAAGGGCCCTTGTGGTTGCGGTTGTGCGTGCGCCATTCGCCGACCTCGACGACTGTCAGCCCCTCGTCGCGCAGTGCGTCGAGGAAACTGCTCGCGGGCATGGGTGGGGACATGGCTGTCTCCTTGGGGAGGTGAGGGGGTGCGTGCTAAATGTGCCGTACCGCGCTTTTACTCCCAACTCCCTTGGAATGACCATATGTTGGTACGGGGGTGCGAACAGATCCGGCCAGCGGGCGGCCGCGCTACCTGCCCCGCCGAGGTCGAACTAGTCCCATCCATTTGTGTAATGGTGCGAGGACTCTCCGTGCTGAAAGGCTTGCCGACGCAGGTCAGACCCGTGATCGAGAGGGAGTCCCATGTCGGTTGGCTCGGTTGGTTCTGTCGGCGACGAAGTCCGCGAACAGCAGACGCCGAAGCAGCAGAGTCTTGGTACGGCCGCTGCGCGGAACCTTGCGACAACCACCAAGTCCGCTCCGCAGATGCAGGAGATCACCTCCCGGTGGCTGCTGCGCATGCTGCCGTGGGTGCAGGTACAGGGCGGTACCTACCGCGTGAACCGCCGCCTGAGCTACTCGGTCGGCGACGGGCGTGTGACGTTCGTGCAGACGGGCGACCGGGTGGCGGTCATCCCCGCCGAGCTCGCCGAGCTGCCCGCCCTGCGGGAGTTCGACGACGAGGCGGTCTTCACCGAGCTGGCGAACCGCTGCGAGCAGCGGGAGTTCGCGGCCGGCGAGGTGCTCGCCGCCTCCGGTGCGGCGGCGGACCGGATCTTCCTGCTGGCCCACGGCCGGGTGGAGCAGATCGGCACCGGTCCGTACGGCGACGAGACGGTGCTCGGAGTCCTCGCCGACGGCTCGTACTTCGGCGACCACGCGCTGCTCGACGGGGACGCCCCCTGGGAGTACACCGCACGCGCCGCGACCACGTGCACGGTGCTCGTGCTGACCCGGGCCGATGTGCTGAACCTCGCGGAGCGCGCGCATTCGCTGCGTGCGCATCTGGATGGGCAGGCGTCCCTTCCGCACCAGCGCACCAACAAGTACGGCGAGGCGGCGATCGACCTCTCCGCGGGCCATGTCGGCGAAGCCGTCGTCCCGCACACCTATGTCGACTACGACGCGGCGCCGCGCGAGTACGAACTGAGCGTCGCCCAGACCGTGCTGAAGGTCCACAGCCGGGTCGCCGACCTCTACAACCAGCCGATGAACCAGACCGAGCAGCAGTTGCGCCTCACCGTCGAGGCGCTGCGCGAGCGCCAGGAGCACGAGCTGGTCAACAACCGCGAATTCGGCCTGCTGAACAACTGCGACTACGACCAGCGCCTGCAGCCGCACGACGGGGTGCCCAGCCCCGACGACATGGACGAACTGCTCTCGAGGCGGCGCGGTTCGAAGCTGTTCCTCGCCCATCCGCGGGCCATCGCCGCCTTCGGGCGCGAGTGCAACAGGCGTGGACTGGTCCCCGACAGCGTGGAGGTCGAGGGGCACCATGTGCCCGCCTGGCGCGGTGTTCCGATCTTCCCCTGCAACAAGATCCCGATCACCGAGGCCAGGACCACCTCGATCATCTGCATGCGTACGGGCGAGGCCGACCAGGGTGTCATCGGCCTCCAGCAGAGCGGTATCCCCGACGAGATCGAGCCCAGCCTCTCCGTCCGCTTCATGGGCATCGACGAGCAGGCGATCATCTCGTACCTCGTCACGGCCTACTACTCGGCGGCCGTGCTGGTGCCGGACGCGCTCGGTGTCCTGGAGAACGTCGAGGTGAGCCGCTGGCGGTGACGCGGCACGGCCGGGGACGCGGTACCGCACCCGCGCCCCCGGCCCCTGTTCCCCGAGCACCTGGTCCAACGCCTGGAAAGGACTGCCCGGTTGACCATGTCCGACACCGTCGAGGCCGGTGAGGCAGTCGCCCTCCTCGAACGCACCCGTGCCGTCGTCCATCCCCAACTGCGCACCACCGTGGAGACGCTGCCCGGATCCGTGCGCCGTGTCGCGATGTACCACTTCGGCTGGGAGCACGCGGACGGTACCCCGGCCGCGGGCTCGGCGGGCAAGGCCATCAGGCCCGCGCTCGTACTGGCCGCGGCCGGGGCACTGGGCGGGGATCCGCGGCACGCGGTGCGGGCGGCGACCGCCGTCGAGCTGGCGTACAACTTCACGCTGCTCCACGACGACGTCATCGACGAGGACCCCACCCGCAGGCACCGCCCCACCGCCTGGACCGTCTTCGGCGTTCCGGACGCGATCATCGCGGGCGAAGCCATGCTCGCCCTCGCGCTGCGGCTGCTGGCCGAGGACCGGCATCCGGCGGCCGGCGCCGCGTCGGAGCGGCTCGCGGCCTGTGTGATCGAGCTGTGCGCGGGGCAGCAGGCGGACCGCGCCTTCGAGGAACGTGCCCCGCACGAGGTCTCGCTCGACGAGTGCCTCGCCGTGGCTACGGCCAAGACCGGGGCGCTGCTGGGCTGCGCCTGCGCGGTCGGCGCCCTGTACGCGGGAGCGGGCGAGGAGGAGGCCGCCGCCCTGGACGCCTTCGGCCGGGAGGCCGGTCTCGCCTTCCAGATCATCGACGATCTGATCGGGATCTGGGGCGACCCGGAGCGTACGGGCAAACCGGCCGGCGCCGATCTGGCAGCCCACAGGAAGTCCCTGCCGGTGGTCGCGGCCCTGACCTCGGGAACCGAGGCAGCGGCGGAACTGGCCGAGCTCTACCGCCGCCCCATGAACTCGGCGGCGGTGTGCCGGGCCGCGGACGCCGTGGACCGGGCGGGCGGCCGTGACTGGGCGCAGCTGCAGGCGGCGGACCGGATGGCCCGGGCCGTCCACGAGCTTGCCCGCGCGGTCCCGGATCTGGCGGCGGCGGGCGATCTGCTGTCCCTGGCGGAGTTCGTCACCCGGCGCACGCGCTGAGCTGTCGGGGTTGCCCAAACCGCCATATCCTGGAGGTATGGGCAGCCAAGGACGTGAGATCCTTCATGACCCGCAGGCCGAGCATGTGTGCCCGGCCTGCGGACAGCCTGTCGTCACGGTCGTGAAGCGGCACAAGACTCTCGGGACATTCGTCCCCCTCTGGGGCCCGGGCCCCTGCCACAATCCCGAATGCCCTCAGTCCGTCGACACCGAGGGAGAGCATCCGGGCGGGCAGCGGGGTGAGCAGCGAGGCGGACAGCGGGACACGGAGCACACCGACGAGCCCGGCGGTGAGGCGGGCGACGAGCCCAGCGCCCCGGTCGGGACCGCTTGAGGGATCCCGCCTGTTCAGCGGAGGGGTGCGTACCGCTACAGTCCGCGCCATGTCATCGGAGTCGACGGAAGTGTGGGCGGGCTGGTACCGCGACCGCACGGGCGCGGAAGCGGTCACGATCGCCGCGAGCGGGCGCCAACTGCGCACGCGTATCAAGGGTGTTGAGTACGAAGGGGAGACCTTCGCCGCTCTGAAGCCGGTGGGCGCGGACGGCATGCTGTCCTCCTGCGTACTGGAGTGGGACATGCCGCTTCCCGTGCAGTCGGACGGGAGGGTCGAACAAGCCACGCTCAGCTGTCTGTTGACCCTCGGCGAGCCACCGCAGGACGGCGGGCCGCTCGACCGCGCGGACCTCAATCTGACCCTGCACTACGGCGGGGCGGCGTACGAATCCGGTGTCGCCGGTGGCGACTTCGGTGATGCGCTCAGCCGGATACGCAGGCAGCTGCCGCCCGGCGCGGAGTTCGTGGTGCGGACGCCGGTGGGTGCCTGACGCCACACGCCGCCGGCCGTACGGTGACCCCACACGGTGATCGCCGCACCGCGCCAGCCGCACGGTTACGGCCTGCCTCAGCGCAGGCCGTTCCAACCCCAGCGCGGGGTCGGGCCCGGATCGCCGAGGTCCGTGCCCTCCGGGTCGGCCGAGACCGACCGGGCGATCTTCGTACCCCAGTCGAAGTACTCCATCACCCGGCGGCGCAGCAGCTCGTCGTCCGGGAGCTCCTTCTCCACCGCCGCGGTCATCAGCTCCATCCAGCGCAGTCGCTGCTCCTCGGTGATCGAAAGCCCGAGGTGGGCCCGGAGCAGAGTCTGGTGGCCGCCCAGTTCGGCTGTGAAGCGGGCCGGGCCGTCGAAGATCTCGGCGAGCCAGACGGCGACGTGCTCGATATGGGTGCGCGTGAAGTCGGCGAAGACGGGTGCGAGCAGCGGATCGGCGAGGACCGCCTCGTAGAAGGTGTCGCTCAGCCGCCGCAGGGCGTCCATGCCGCCCACGGCCTCGTACAGCGTCTCGGGACGCTCACTCGGGCTCGTCATGCAACCACCCTAAGCGCGAAGCGGCGGAGGGGCGCCCCTCACTTTCGTGGAGGGACGCCCCGGCGTTCGTGGTGATCCGGTCAGGAGACGCGGGCGATCGCCGCTGCCAGGCCGTTCGCCCACAGCTGGTTCACGCGGGAGCGCTCCTGCGTGTTCGGGTAGGCGTTCTGGCAGGAGGTGCCGGGGCCGCCGCCCGACATCAGCTCGCTGCACGGGCCCGAGTAGTGGTCCGGCAGGCCCAGCACGTGCCCGGTCTCGTGGGCCGTCACGCGGGTGGAGTTGTACTGCTGGTTCTGCCGGTAGTCGAGGAAGATATAGCCGCGGCCGTGACCGTCGGTGCTCGCGTACGAGCCGCGGGAGTCGTTGCCCTCGTAGTACCGGAAGTCGGGGTTGCTGCCTTCCTGGAGCTTCACATTGCTGACCGAGCTGTTCCAGATCTGGGTGCTCCGGGATATCTGGCTGCGGAAGCTCGGGGCGTTGCCTGCGCTGTAGATGACGGTCACGGCCTGCGCGCCGGGGTTCGCGGCGCGCTTCTCGGCGACCGACTTCACGACTGCGTCGAAGAAGGCCTTGGTCGCCTTGGTGTCCTCGGCGGACCCTTCGTAGGCGGCGTAGGACTGGGCGGCGGCGGCCTCATGGGAGTTGGCCGACGTGCCTGTGTTCGTGGCTGCGGTGGCGGGCACCGCGCTCAGCGCGGCGGCGAGTCCGAGGCCGAGTGCGGCGGAGAGTAACGTTCTCTGGTGACGCATGTGGGGGGCTCCTACGTGTTGGGTGAACCCCGGCGGATGGGGTTCGGTACGGCAGAGTTTCGGGGAGCCGGCGCCCCTCGCGGATGATGCCAATGGCCGATAACACGAGCGCATCACCCTGTTCCGGTCAGTCCCTTGTGCCCCAACTACGGTGTCTGGTGTGACTGTTGGGGCTGGCTTTACCCTCTGGTCATGGAGCTCGAGGTGAGGCACCTCCGTGCGCTGTGCGCAATAGCGGACACCGGCAGCCTGCACAAAGCCGCCCGGCAACTGGGCGTCAGCCAGCCGTCCTTGACCACCCAGCTGCGGCGGATCGAGAACTCCCTGGGCGCGGAGCTCTTCTCGCGTGAACGCACCGGCTGCCGGCCGACCCCGCTCGGCCGGTCCGTGCTGAGCCGTGCCCGCCCGCTGCTGGCCGAAATGGCCGCACTCGTCGTCGAGGCCAAGGCGTCAGCCGCCCGGGCGGGCGGCCCCAGGCTGCGCATCGGCTCCACCGCCAGCCGGGTGCTTGCAGGCTGGCTGCGCCGATTGCGGCAGCGGCTGCCCGGCACCGACATCTCGCTGCATGTGGACGTCTCCGCGAACGCCCTGCTCAGGATGGTCGCGGCGGGCCAGCTCGACGTCGCCTTCGTGCACGAGGTGGAGGGGTGCCCCCTCCTGGTCCCGGACGCCCTGACCTCACACGTACTGGTCGAGCGCGAGCCGCAGTTCATCTCCATGTCCCGCGACCATCCGGCCGCCGCCGCGCCCGTTGTGGAACTCGCCGATCTGGCCGAGGACTGCTGGATGGTGGACCCGACGGTGGACGGCGAGTGGGACGGCCTGCGCCGCGTCCTGCGAGCAGCGGGGCTCAACCCGCCGGTTCTGCACGGCGACTACCACACGGCGGCGTCCCTGATCGCGATCGGCGAGGCGGTGGCACCCTGCCAGCCGACCTCGGGCCCGCGCGAGGACATGGCGATCCGTCCACTGCGGGGCGATCCGCTCGCCGTACGGCTCCTGCTGTTCCGAAGACCCGGAGCCGGCGAGGAGCTGCACGAGGCGGTGTACGCGGAACTGGCGGCCGCCTACCGGGAGGCGGCGCTGCGAGCGTTCGCGTACCGGCAGTGGCTGCTGCGGCACAAGCGCCCTCTGCCGCACGCGCCCGCGGCCTGACACCTGCTCGCGGGTGGCCGAACATCTTCCCGCTGGACCCGAAAGACCCGCAGCGCGGGTTGGCGGCGGTCATGTCGGTGCTGGTCTCCTCGAGTCCTTTCGGAAT
The DNA here is from genome assembly GCF_045207475.1 of Streptomyces sp. NBC_00885. Taxonomy (NCBI): domain Bacteria; kingdom Bacillati; phylum Actinomycetota; class Actinomycetes; order Kitasatosporales; family Streptomycetaceae; genus Streptomyces; species Streptomyces sp. NBC_00885. The sequence goes on along the minus strand of NZ_CP108796.1, from coordinate 2,793,759 downwards.
GCTCGACCTCGACGACGCCTGCCGCTGGGGCTACGGCTGGGATCCGAAGAAGAGCATGGATTGGAAGCCCAAGGACCGTGTGATGACCGAGGAGGAGTACGGAGTCGTCCACGGCCCGGGCAGCGGTGGCGCGGCCACGATCCACGGCCGCAAGGTCCCGGAGAACGGCTGCTCGGGCGAGGCGGACAAGCAACTGATCAGCGGCGTCAAGGACTCCCTGCGCATGTGGTCCTACGTCTCCGGACGCCAACACAGCCTGACCGGGACGGAACCCAGGGACGCACGAATACGCCAGGCCTGGGACATCTGGTCCCAGTGCGTGGTGGACAAGGGGCTCGGACGGTACCGGAACCCGGACAAGGCGTTCGAGGACAAGGCCTGGCAGCGGGGCAGCGGCGGCAATACGACCCGCACGGAGCGGGAGCTGGCGACGGCGACAGCCGATGTCGAGTGCAAGCGGAGCACGACACGGTGCGGGTGTGGTGGGAGGTCCGCGCGGAGATGCAGCGGTGAGGGCCAACGTCCGGCGGGCACTGGACGAGTGATGAACGGGTTGCGGACCCCGCATCGTCTGTATTGTTCCGCGCGGAATCAGCCGACCCAGGGATGGGCGCCGGAGGGGGAGAGGCCGTGCCGACAGGTAGAGAGCGTTCCGGGTTGATCGCCACGGAGGGCGGTCACCGGGTGACGCCTGCCGAGTTGTTCTTCGACTTGGTGTTCGTGTACGCGATCACGCAGGTCACGGCACTGATGGCGGCGGACCCCTCCCTGCTTCGGCTGCTCGGCGGGGGAGTTGTGCTCGCCCTGCTGTGGTGGTGCTGGTGCTGTTTCGCCTGGCTGGGCAATGTCGTCCGCGCAGACTCCGGGCCGATGTTCGCCGTGCTGGTCGCCGTGATGGCGGTGGTGCTGGTCGTCACGGTCACGGTGCCGGAGGTCTACGACGACCTGCCCGGCGGCCTGTACGCACCGCTGGTGTTCGTCCTCTGCTACGGCGCGGTCCGCGTCCTGCATCTCGTCACGTACTGGATCTCCAGCCCCGGCGACGAGGCGCTCCATGCCACGCTGCGCCGTACCGCACTGCTCTCGGTGGCACCGCCGTTCGTCCTGCTCCTGGTCGGCAGCGCCTTCACCGGCCTGACACAGGTGCTCATTTGGCTCGGTGCGGTCGTCATCGACTACGGCGGCATCTACATCACCGGCTCCTCGGGCTGGCGGGTCGCCTCGCCGGGTCACTTCGCCGAACGGCACGGACTGATCGTCATCATCGCGCTGGGCGAGTCGATCGTCGCGATCGGGGTGGGGGTGTCCGGCCTCCCCATCTCCACACCGGTGCTGGCCGGGGCCGCCGCGGGCCTGTTGGTCGTCGCCGGGCTGTGGCGCCTGTACTTCCGCCAGCTCAGCGAGCCCGCCGAAGAGCGCCTGACCGCTCTGGAGGGGGACGACCGCACCCGCCTGGCACGCGATGCGTACACCTTCCTGCACCTGCCGCTCGTCGGGGGCATCGTGCTCACCGCGCTCGGCATGAAGAAGGTGCTCCACCAGGTCGCGGACAGCGAGCACTACGACCTGTCCGAGCCGCTGCACGGCGTGGTGGCGTGGGCACTGACGGGCGGCGTGGGCATCTTCCTGCTCGCGGCGGCGGCGATCCTCCTGCGCACCAGCGGTCGGCGCTCCCTCGTCTTCATCATCGGCGGCCTCGCCCTGCTGGCCGCGGGCGCGCTCGTCGTCCTGCTTCCCGCCCTGCTCGCCCTGGCGTTGCTGGCCGCGGCGGTGCTCGGCATGGTGGTCCTGCACAGCAGGCGGACCGGGTCCGCGGAGGAAGGTGCGGCATAACGCCGACAGCACCCGGCTCCGCGCGGATGCCGGGTGCTGTCGTACGTACGCGATATGCCTACGCGAAGGACGTGACCGGGAAGGTCAGGCCTTCTTGGTCTCCCAGAAGATCTTGTCGATCTGGGCGATGTAGTCCAGCGCCTTCTGGCCGGTCGCCGGGTCCGTCGATGCCTTCGCGGCCGACAGCGCCTTGAGGGCGTCGTTGACCAGCTGGTGCAGCTCGGGGTACTTCTCGAAGTGCGGCGGCTTGAAGTAGTCGCTCCACAGCACCGAGACGTGGTGCTTGGCGAGTTCCGCGCGCTGCTCCTTGATGACCGTGGCGCGGGCCCGGAAGTGCGGGTCCTCGTTGGCCTGGAACTTCTCCTGGACGGCCTTGACCGACTCGGCCTCGATACGGGCCTGGGCCGGGTCGTAGACACCGCAAGGCAGGTCGCAGTGGGCGCTGACCTTCACCTTCGGGGCAAACAGGCGGGAGAGCATTGAGCTGTCCTTCCTCGTGATCGTCTTCTCAGGTGGGACATTACTCCGTGAGAGACGTGTTTTCGCGAGTGCCCCCTAGGGCTTAGGACAAAAGTCCAGGGCCAGTATGGGACTGGTGGGCGAACATACCGTGGGACTCGGAGGTGGCGGATGACCGATCAGGGGCGGGAGCCGAAAGTGCCGTTCGGGGTCGCCGAAGTGACAGGTCCTTCCATGTACCCGACGCTCAAGCACGGGGATCAACTGCTCGTGCACTACGGCGCGGAGGTGCGGCCCGGCGACGTCGCCGTGCTGCGTCACCCGCTCCAGCAGGACCTGCTCATCGTCAAGCGGCTCGTCGAGCGGCGTGAGGACGGCTGGTGGGTGCTCGGCGACAATCCGGGGGCGGAGGGGGACAGCCGGCTGTTCGGCACGGTGCCCCATGAGCTCCTCCTGGGGCGGGTACGCGGCAGGTACCGGCCGCTCGCGCGGGATCAGCGATCCGTGCGCGGGGTCGCCGCGTGGGCGTTCTCGGCGGTGAGGCCGGTGCTGTCCGACCGTTCCGTCTCGAGGCGCTTGCGGGCGCGGTAGGCGGCCACGTTGGCGCGGGTCGCGCAGCGGTCCGAGCAGTAGCGGCGGGAGCGGTTGGTCGAGGTGTCCAGATAGGCGTTGCGGCACGGCGCTGCCTGGCACAGGCCGAGCCGGTCGACTCCGTACTCGGTCAGATGGAACGCGAGCCCCATCGCGGCGATCGCGGCGTACCCCGCTGTCGCGTTGGAAGGATGCTCGGCCAGGTGCATGTGCCACTTGGGGCGGCCGTCCTCGTCCCGGTAGTCGTGGCCCGAGATCTGCGGGTTGACGGGGAACTCGAGCAGCAGTGAGTTGAGCAGGTCGACCGCCTGGGTCTCGTCGCCCTCGTCGGCCGCCGTGAAGACCGCGCGCAGCCTGGCCCGTACGGACCGGAACCGGGTGACGTCGGCGTCGGTGGCGCGCCGTGCGGCCTGGGCGGAAACGCCGAAGAGTTCCCGGACGGCCTCGACCGAGGTGAGGGAGTCCTTGTTGCGGGCCGGCTCCTCGGTGTTGACCAGGCGCACGGCATAGTCCGAGTAATGGGCCAGTTCCACTTGTAGTCCTTACTGCGGCGGTCTAGGGTCGGTGTAACAGCTGCTACAGCTTCGAGGGTATTACGGACGGGAGGGTTCCGGTGTCGGAGACGATGACGGGAGCAGACTGGCGGGCCTGGCAGCAGAGCTGGGACCGGCAGCAGGAGTGGTACATGCCCGATCGCGAGGAGCGGTTCCGGGTGATGCTCGACATGGTCGAGGCGCTGGTGGGACCCGAGCCCCGGGTGCTGGACCTCGCGTGCGGTACGGGAAGTATCACGGACCGGCTCTTGCGCCGGTTCCCGAAGGCCACAAGTACCGGGGTCGATCTGGACCCCGCTCTGTTGACCATCGCCCGGGGCTACTTCGAGGGCGACGAGCGGGTCGGCTTCGTGACGGCCGATCTCAAGGATCCCGACTGGGTGACCAAGCTGCCGTACGACTCGTACGACGCGGTCCTCACCGCCACCGCCCTGCACTGGCTGCGCAGCGGACCGCTGGCCACGCTGTACGGACAGATCGCCGGGCTCGTGCGCGAAGGCGGAGTCTTCATGAACGCCGACCACATGATCGACCGTGACACCCCCCGCATCAACGCCGCCGAACGCGCCCACCGCCACGCCCAGATGGACCGGGCCAGGGTCGCGGGCGCGCTCGACTGGTCCGAGTGGTGGGCACTGGCCGCCAAGGACCCCGTGCTCGCCGGACCGACCGCCGAGCGCTACGAGATCTACGGCGAGCACGCCGACGGGGAGATGCCCTCCGTACGGTGGCACGCCGAGACGCTGCGGAACGCCGGATTCGGGGAGGCCCGGGCCGTATGGGCCTCGCCCTCCGACACGTTGCTGCTGGCCGTGAATTGACCTCCTCCCCCACATGGGTGTGGGGATTCCCTCCCTGGCATCCGCATGTGCGGTTCCGCCTTGAGTCGGGTTCCTGGTTCCTCCCCACCCGGGGTGGGGGTTGTGCGCGCTGCCGGGGCAAGCCCTGGTCTTATGTGCGCTCCGCAGGCGCTTACCTCGCTCGTTGCCGGGCGAGGGCCCCCGGTCCGGGGGTGGGTGGTGCTGCTTGTGCGGCGCGGATGCGCCGCCCTTCGTGCTTGATGTTCTTGCCCGCGTTGTGGTCCCGGTCGTGCCGGGTACCACATGCGCTACAGGTCCAGGCCCGTATGTGCAGCGGCTTGCGTCCGTCGCGGTGACCGCAGGCGGAGCACACCTGAGAGGACGGGAAAGCGCGGTCCACCCGTGTCAGGGTGCGTCCGTACCGGCTGGCCTTGTACTCCAGCATGTTCACAAAGGTCGCCCATCCCGCGTCGTGGACGGACTTGGCCAGATGGGTGCGGGCAAGGCCCTTCACGCTCAGGCTCTCCACGCTGATCGCTTGGTTCTCGCGGATCAGCTTCGTGGACAGCTTGTGGTGAAAGTCCCTGCGCGCATCGGCGGCCTTCGCATGGGCGCGGGCCACCTTGACCCGCTGCTTGTTCCGGTTCTTCGACCCCTTCGCCTTGCCGGACAGATGCCGCTGTTCACGCTTAAGTTTCTTCTCCGCCCGACGCAGAAACCGAGGCGACTTCACGCGGGATCCGTCCGCCATCACGGCGAAGTGCGTCAGCCCCAGGTCGATGCCCTGGTCCATCTCCAGCACGGGCAGAATCTCATCCGCCGGGCCGGTCTCCACGACGAAGGAGCAGAAGTACCGGCCGGACGGGTCTTTGATGACCGTCACCGTGGACGGCACAGACGGAAGTTGGCGGGACCACCGCACCTTTACCGGTCCGATCTTGGGAAGGTTCAGTCTCCCGCCCTCGGTGATCGACCAGCGGGCGTTCGCGGTGAACCGGACGGCCTGGCGGTTGTCCCGCTTCGACTTGAACCGGGGCTCGGCGATCTTCGGACCCTTACGGGCGCCCTTTAACGAGGCGAAGAAGTTGGAATATGCAGTATCCAGGTCCCTAAGCGCCTGTTGCAGCACCACGGCGGATACCTCCGCAAGCCATCCCCGCTCGGAGGTCTTCTTCGCCTCGGTGATGAACCGCCTCGACAGCTCCGCCGACTTCAGATACGCCAGGCCCGAACTGTGTGCGTCCCGCCGCGCCCGCAGGCAGTCGTTCCACACAACCCGCGCACAGCCGAACGCCCGGCTCAACGCGATGCGCTGACCTGGCGTCGGCTCGATACGGAAGGAGTAGCGGAGCTGCATGACAACTCACCCTACATACTTGGGCTATGGCCGACATGCAGAACATCAGAACTGGTAGACACTGTGCTTTCACCCTCCATGCGCACTTGGTCTTCGTGACGAAGTACCGGCACAAGGTCTTCACCGATACCCACCTCAGACGCATGGAGGAGATCATGCGCGCGGTGTGCGCCGACTTCGAGTGCGAGCTGATCGAGTTCAACGGCGAGAACAACCACGTCCACCTCCTCGTGAACTTCCCGCCCAAGGTGGCCATCTCCAAGCTGGTCAACTCCCTCAAGGGTGTCTCTTCCCGCCGCCTGCGACAGGAGCACCCCGAATTGGTCCGCCACTACTGGCGCGCACAACGTCTGTGGTCCGGCTCCTACTTCGCCGGGTCCGTGGGCGGCGCACCCCTGAGCATCGTCAAGCAGTACATCGAGCAGCAAAACCGTCCGATCTAGCCTGCGGGTCGGAGGAGTCTTGAGATTCACTTCACCTCCCCCTAAAGGACGGAGCACTGCAAATGGTCCCGGAAGCCCGGATTTTGAGGCGTAGCCTATGGTATTCGTCGGGGCGATCATTTGCCGCGGAGCTGCATGTAAGAGGACTTTCTGTGAGGTATCGACGTTGCCGGTGTCGTGGAGTGAATTCGAAGCTCAAGTTTCACTCAAATTTGTGGTGGCCAAGATCAGCTGCGGTTAAGTTCCATGGATGTGGGCGTGGACCGCGCTCAGAATTCGCTGTTATAGGTGGGGGATATGCGAGTCAAGAAAATTGCTCCGGCCGTGATCGCCGCGACGGCCGCGTTGGCTGGGGTACTGGTAAGTGGTACGCCGGCCCAGGCGGCGACGGTGACGAAGTTCTGCAGCATGCCGTTCGAGAGGGCGGGCGTAGGCTGCTTCTATTCGACCGGCGACACGATCACAGTTCAGGACATGTGGGCTGATGGACTGCGGTCCGTTGTCGTATGGGGGTCGTCGGACGGCAAGTCCGGTGAATGCCACGACGCGAATGGTGCCAATAACCCTCCGACCACGTGTAAGTACGACGTTGCGGAGAATGGGATCCTCGTATTCCACGTGGAGAGCCGAAGCGGGGCAAAGGGTAAGGCGTCGAACGCGACGGCGCCGATCACTGCCTGGACGTCGGGCAGGTAATTGCCGGCCAATCAGGACGATTAAACCAAATTTGCCCCGTCCGGATTCTGTCCGGCGGGGCAAACTTGTATTGCTGACTCGAAAAGGGCTGGACCTCATGGTGAATCACCATGAGGTCCAGCCCTCGTGCAGCAGGTGCGGAACGAACGCAGCGACGCGCAGGACTGATCTAAAGCACCTTGGAGAGAAATGCCTTGGTGCGGTCGTGCTGCGGGTTGCTCAGGACCTCGCGGGGGTGGCCGGACTCGACCACGACGCCGTCGTCCATGAACACCAGCGCATCGCCGACCTCACGCGCGAAGCCCATCTCGTGCGTGACGACGATCATCGTCATGCCTTCCTCGGCGAGGCCCCGCATCACGTCAAGCACCTCGCCCACCAGCTCCGGGTCGAGCGCCGAGGTGGGCTCGTCGAAGAGCATCAGCTTCGGCTCCATTGCCAGCGCACGGGCGATGGCGACGCGCTGCTGCTGGCCGCCGGAGAGCTGGGACGGGTAGTGCTTGCCCTTGTCGCCGAGGCCCACCCGGTCCAGAACACGCTCGGCCCGCTCACGGGCCACAGCCTTCGACTCGCCCTTGACCTGAATCGGCGCTTCCATGACGTTCTGGAGGGCGGTCATGTGCGGGAACAGGTTGAAGCGCTGGAAGACCATGCCGATGTCCCGGCGCTGCGTCGCGACCTCACTGTCCTTGAGCTCGTAGAGCTTGTCGCCCTTCTGCTGGTAGCCCACCAGCCGGCCGTCGACCGAAAGCCGGCCGGCGTTGATCTTCTCCAGGTGGTTGATGCACCGCAGGAACGTCGACTTGCCGGAACCGGACGGGCCGACCAGGCAGAACACCTCACGAGGGGCGACCTCGAGGTCGATGCCCTTGAGGATGTGCGCGAGACCGAAGGACTTGTGGACGCCCTCGGCCTTGACCATGGGCTGAACGGTCATCGGGCCACCTCCGTACGGCGGAACAGGTTGAGGTTGGCACGCAGGCGCTGGAACGGGGTGGGCGGCAGGCTGCGCAGCGATCCTCGGGCGTAGCGGCGCTCCAGGTAGTACTGGCCGACGCTGAACACGCTGGTCAGAGCCAGATACCAGATGGAGGCGACGAAGTACATCTCCATGATGGCCCCGGAGGCGGTGCCGATGTTGGACGTGGCGCGCAACAGGTCCAGGTACTGCACGGCGGACACCAGCGACGAGGTCTTGAGCAAGTTGATGAACTCGTTGCCGGTGGGCGGGATGATCACCCGCATGGCCTGCGGCAGCACCACCCGGCGCATGGTCTGGGTGCTCGTCATGCCCAGTGCGTGCGAGGCCTCGGTCTGGCCCTCGTCCACCGACTGGATGCCGGCGCGGACGATCTCCGCCATGTAGGCGCCCTCGTTCAGGCCCAGCCCCAGCAGGGCGACCATGAACGGGGTCATGACGTCGACCGTCTCGTTCTTGTAGAACCCCAGATTCAGGATCGGGAAGATCAGCGAGAGATTGAACCACAGCAGCAGCTGTACAAAGACCGGCGTGCCGCGGAAGAACCAGATGTACAGCCAGGCCACGCTGCCCGTCACCGGGTTCTTCGACAGCCGCATGACCGCGAACAGGACGCCCAGCACCAGGCCGAGGGCCATCGAGAGCACGCTGATCTTGATGGTGTTCCACAAGCCCTTAAGGACCTCGGGGTCGAACAGATTGTCCGACACGGTGCCCCAGATGACGTCGCCCTGGGAGAAGGCGTAAATCAGCCAGCCCAGGAGGCCGACTACGACCACGCCGCTGATCCAGCGCCCGTAGTGCCGTACCGGGATGGCTTTGATGGCCTCGAAGGGGACATTCGAGGCCCCGGGACCGGACGGCGGAGTGTCGCCCGGTCCCTTGTTGATCTTGTCAGTCACAGTGACTGCCCTTCAGTGGAGCGCGAGATTCAGGAGCCGGCGTTGATGGTGGCCTTGTCCACGGCACTGTTGGTGACGTCCCACTTCTCCAGAACCTTGGCGTAGGAGCCGTCCTTGATGATGGCGTCCAGCGCTTCCTTGAGGGCGTCGCGGAGCTGCGTGTTGCTCTTGTCCACGCCGATGCCGAACGGGCCCGCGTCGGTCTGGCCGCCAGCGACGTCGAAGTCCTTGCCGCCGCCGCTGGTTTTGGCGATGTACGCGGCCACGGGGTAGTCGTTCAGGTCGGCGACCGCGCCGCCGGCCTTCACGCGGGTCTGCGCCTCGGCGTCGGTGTCGAAGGCCTCGATGGTGAGCTTCTTGTCACCGCACTTCTTGGCCTGGTCCTTGAAGGTGGTCTCGTAGATCGTGCCGCGCTGCACGGCCACGGTCTTGCCGCACAGGTCGGCGAGGGACTTGATGCCCTCCGGGTTGCCCTTCTTCACCAGCAGCGAGACGCCGGAGGTGAAGTAGTCGACGAAGTCGATGCCCTTACCGATCTTCTTGCCCTTGTCGTCCAGGCCCTCCTGGCGGGCCTTCGTGTCGCTCATCGCGGACATGACGAGGTCCTGGCGGCCCGTGTAGACCGACGTGATGAGACCGTCGAAGGTGCCGGAGGTGAACTGGAACTTCACTCCGAGCTGCTTGCCCAGGGCCTCGGCGATGTCGGGGTCGATGCCGACGATCTTCCCGCCCTCGGTGAACTCCATAGGGGCGTACGCGGCGTCCGTGCCGACCTTGATGACGCCGGACTTCTGGTACTTCGCGGGCAGCTTGCCGAAGAGTGGGGCTTCGGACTTGGTGGCGCCGCTTTCCTTCGTCGATGCGGAGTCGGTCTGGTCACCACAGGCGGTGAGCATCAGTGACCCGGCGACCGCGATCGCGCCGACCGCGGCGATCCGGGCCCTGGTTGCGGTCGTACGACAGGTGTTGCTTGCGGTCATGGTCGTGATCCTCCGGCGGATGAGGTGCTGCCATTTAGGACATATTGAGTCGTTCCACTCATCTTCGAGTGTCGCGACCTTGAGTGTTTTCGGCATCTTGCCATTCGGACTAGCCCAACCAGGGGGCCGCGCATGTCAAAATCGGGTAACGGGACACCCCCGAAGCTCACGAGGCCGGTACATCAAGGCCGGACCTTTCACTGAGATACCTTCTTCCGGCCGGAAAATCTGCGGCCCGACCGGTGCTTCGCACCGGTTTCCGAGTGCGCAGCTGACGTGTCCTGACATGGGGCAATGAGTCCTGTCAGCAAGCTGATATCGACTCGTCGCCGGGGCCGTCGGTCCGGTAAGAAGGACGCTTACACCCCTCATCCGGGGCTCAGGGCGCGTGTGCGGCGCGCCCGCGCGTACGTACCTCCCCCGCCGGGCGGGCCAACCGCCGAGGCGGGGCACTTACGCGGTGCCCGCCCACCCCTCCTCAACCAGGAGTGGCCACCCTCAACTGATGAAGACTTAAGGGGTCAACAAAATGGCAGCGGAGATCGTCAATCCTCGCAGCGACAGCGAAGACGGTGCGGAGGGTGCTCCCGAGGAGCCCTTCGATCCGGCCTTCGCGCTGCACCGCGGCGGCAAGATGGCCATCCAGGCCACGGTGCCGGTGCGAGACAAGGACGACCTGTCCCTCGCGTACACACCCGGGGTCGCCAAGGTGTGCAGCGCGATTGCCGAGCAGCCGGAGCTCGTCCACGACTACACCTGGAAGTCGCAGGTCGTCGCAGTTGTGACGGACGGCACAGCGGTGCTCGGTCTCGGCGACATCGGGCCGGAGGCGTCGCTTCCGGTGATGGAGGGGAAAGCCATCCTCTTCAAGCAGTTCGGCGGGGTCGACGCGGTGCCGATCGCGCTCGCCACGACCGACACGGACGAGATCATCGAGACCGTGGTCCGGCTCGCGCCCTCGTTCGGCGGAGTGAACCTCGAGGACATCTCGGCGCCGCGCTGCTTCGAGATCGAGCGCAGGCTGCAGGAGCGGGTCGACATTCCGGTCTTCCACGACGACCAGCACGGCACTGCCGTGGTGACCCTCGCCGCGCTGCGCAACGCCGCGAAGCTGACCGGACGCGGTCTGGGTGACCTGCGCGCGGTCATCTCCGGCGCCGGCGCCGCGGGTGTGGCCATCGCGAAGTTCCTGCTGGAGGCGGGCATCGGCGACGTGGCCGTGGCCGACCGCAAGGGCATCGTGAGCCAGGACCGCGACGATCTGACGTCCGTGAAGCGCGAGCTCGCGGAGATCACGAACAAGGCCGGTCTCTCGGGCTCCCTGGAGACCGCGCTGGCCGGGGCGGACGTCTTCATCGGCGTCTCCGGCGGTACGGTCCCGGAGGAGGCGGTCGCGTCGATGGCGTCGGGTGCCTTCGTCTTCGCGATGGCCAACCCGAACCCCGAGGTCCACCCCGATGTCGCGCACAAGTACGCGGCCGTGGTGGCCACGGGCCGCAGCGACTACCCGAACCAGATCAACAACGTCCTGGCCTTCCCCGGGATCTTCGCGGGCGCGCTCCAGGTCCGGGCCTCCCGGATCACCGAGGGTATGAAGATCGCCGCGGCGAACGCGCTGGCGGACGTGGTGGGCGACGCCCTGGCGGCCGACTACGTGATCCCGTCCCCCTTCGACGAGCGGGTGGCCCCGGCGGTCACCGCGGCGGTGGCGGCGGCTGCGCGCGCGGAGGGCGTCGCGAGGCGCTGACCCGGGCAGTGGGTGCGGGGCGCGACAGCGCGCCGCCGGATGCGCCCGTACGGGCCGTGCGGCACTCCTGAGGGGGTGCGGCACGGCCCGTACGGGCGCATAGCCGGAAAATTCTGTGCGAGTTTGCGCCGAACAGGTGGATCACCCGCCGCCTGCGCGCGGGACGCGGTGCGTGTCACACCTCTGCGTGGTTCCGTCGCGTCCGGCCGCCGTCCTATCGTCATGGTCATGTTCGCCGCCTACGCAGCCCGCATCGACCGTGACGCCCCGCTCAACGGCCTGGAGCTGGGTGATCGCCCGGCCCCCGAGACCCGGCCCGGCTGGAGCACCGTCACCGTCAAGGCCGCCTCGCTCAACCACCACGACCTCTGGTCGCTGCGGGGAGTGGGCCTTGCCGAGGACAAGCTCCCGATGATCCTCGGCTGCGACGCGGCGGGCATCGACGAGAACGGCAACGAGGTGGTCCTCCACTCCGTCATCGGCCAGAGCGGCCACGGCGTCGGGCCCGACGAGCCGCGCTCCATTCTCACCGAGCGTTACCAAGGCACCTTCGCGGAACAGGTCTCCGTCCCCACCTGGAACCTGCTGCCCAAGCCCAAGGAGCTCAGCTTCGAACAGGCCGCCTGCCTGCCGACCGCCTGGCTCACCGCGTACCGCATGCTCTTCACCAACGCCGGGGTGCGTCCCGGTGACTCGGTCCTCGTCCAGGGCGCGGGCGGCGGCGTCGCCACCGCCGCGATCGTCCTCGGCAAGGCCGCCGGGCTGCGGGTGTACGCGACCAGCCGCGACGAGGCCAAGCGCAAGCGGGCCGTCGAGCTCGGCGCGGAGGAGGCTTACGAGCCCGGCGCACGGCTGCCGCGGCGCGTGGACGCCGTCATCGAGACCGTCGGCGCCGCGACCTGGTCGCACTCGGTCAAGTCGCTGCGGCCCGGCGGCACGCTGGTGATCTCCGGCGCCACCAGCGGCGACAGCCCCTCGCACGCCGAACTGACCCGGATCTTCTTCCTGGAACTCAAGGTCGTCGGCTCCACGATGGGAACCAAGGACGAGCTGGAGGATCTGCTCTCCTTCTGCGGGGCAACGGGCGTACGTCCCGTGATCGACGAGGTCCTGCCGCTGGACCGAGCCCGGGAGGGCTTCGAGAAGATGGCCGCGGGCGACCTCTTCGGAAAGATCGTGCTGACGCCCTCTTGATGGACCGTCAGGTGCGCTGATGGGATCCGTCCCATGCCTACGCGCCGAACGATCCCGGTACTGATCGGCTGCTGTCTCCTTCTGGTTCTGGCGGCGTTGGCTCCGGCCTCCGCCGCCGGCCCCTCGGATCCGGACGCCATTCCCCGTCTGACCGACGACCGCAGCCGGACGCTCACCCTGCGCGGCTGGAACGTCGAGGACAAGACGAACCGCGGTGACCGGGCGCTGTCCGCCATCACCGAGAAGCACTTCCGCGACATGCGCGCCCAGGGCTTCAACTTCGCCCGTCTGCTGGTCTTCTGGGACGACCTGGAGCCCCGGCGAGGCCAGTACAGCGCCGCGTACCTCCGCAAGATCGAGCGGATTCTGGACTGGGCGGAGACATACGACATCCAGGTGCTGATCGATTCCCACCAGGACGTGTTCGGCCCGGCCTTCGGGCATCGCGGAATTCCGGAATGGGCAACCCGGACCGACGGTCTGCCTTTCACCCGGCATCCGGACGACTGGTTCTCGGAGTACTTCGAACCGGCCGTGCAGCGCGCCTTCACCCACCTCTACGAGGACGAGGACCTGCGCCGTGCCCAGGCACGGATGTGGCGGGTCATCGCCGACCGCTTCGAGCACCACCCGGCCGTTCTCGGCTACGACCTGATCAACGAGCCGATGGGTGAGCTGCGCGCGGGCGAGGACCTCCCCGCCGCGGCCCGCCGCATCGAGCGCGATCAGCTCACGCCGATGTACAACCGCCTTGCCGACGCCGTCCGTTCGGCCGACGACGGCAACTGGGTCTTCGTCGAACCGACCCCGATCGTGGGCGAGGGCCTCCCGACCGGCCTCGGCAGGATCAAGGACCCCAAGGTCGTCTACGCACCGCACTTCTACAACACCGCGATGGAGGCGGGCGCGGACTACGACCCCTCGGCGGGCTGGATCGAGTCGTACGAGGCGGCCGTGACCGCCTACCCGAAGGAGCAGCGGATCCCGGTCGTTGTGGGTGAGTGGGGTCCCCTCAACAACTCCCTTCCGAACATGGGCCGTTTCTACCGTGAGGCGCTGGCATCCCTGAACCGCTACAGCTCCGGCTGGGCGGGCTATGTCTGGTGCTACGGCGGCGGCTACTGCGCCGTCGACGAGCGCGGCCTGTTCCGTACGAACAAGGAGCAGACCGCGGCGCCGTACGCGGCGGTCGTCGCGGGGCGGGTCGTGGCCGATACGTACGACCCGGGGTCCGGGACGTACCGCCTGGTGTACCGGGCGCACGGGTGGCGGGGCGCGACGGAGATCTCGCTGCCGCCGAGCGCGTCCGGCCGGCGTATCGCCCTGGACGGCCCGGCGTGGACGGACACCCCGACGGTGCCGGCGGGCCGGGCGTGCACGGTCCGGGTGCGGGCGTTGCCCGGTGCGCGGATCACGGTCACCGTCAGTCCCGGTACACCACGATGAAGTCCCCGCTGTGGGTCCTGCGTTCGGCGAGCGCGTCGCGCAGCCGTCGCAGATGCGCGGTCGTCAGCTGGAGCGCAGGCTCGTCCGGCTGATGGGTGGTGCCACGGGGGTAGTCCTCGTCCGGGGTTCTCGTCATCTCTATGTGGCAGCCCAGGACATGGGTGACCGGGGTGGTCTCGCAGAAGGCGAGCAGCCGGTCGACGGTGGCGGCGAACACCTCCGTGTCCTGGACATACAGCCGGCCCGGGTAGAGCGAGTCGCCGGTCAGCAGCAGCCCGGTGTGCCGGTCGTGGAAGACGACGGCGGCTTCCTGGTGCCCGGGCCCGGGCACCAGGTCGAGCACCCGCCCGCCGAGGTCCAGCTCGGCACGGCCGTCCGGCCAGTCCGTCAGCCCGAAGAACTCCCGCACCTCGCCGAGCGACGGCCCGACGACTTCGGTGTGCGGCCGGTCCGCGAACTGGGGGTCGCCCGCGATGTGGTCGCTGTGGCCGTGCGTGTGGGCGACCACCAGCCCGTACCCCGAGCGGGGATGGCGGGCCAGCCACTGCTCGATCAGCGCGTCGACGGTGGCGCGCAGGGGGAAGTACGCGGGGTCCGGGGTCGCGCCGGTGTCCAGCAGCAGCGCCCGTTCGTTCCCGAACAGCAGGAAGAGGAACGGGGCTTCGAAGTGCACGGACTTGTTCTGCCGAAGGATCACGGTGTGTTCGGAGTAGGCGTGCACCTGTATCTCGGGAGCCGGGTCGTGCTTCGGAGAGGGCCAGCCAGCGTGCCACTGGACATCGAGGCTGCCGGTCACGGGTGCGGACGTACGGAAATCGATCACGGGACCACGGTACGGCGGGAGATTGTCAACCGGGGTTGACTGTGGACAACTGTCAATGTAGGTTGACAAGCATGACCGAAGCAACCGATCTCGCCGAGCGGGCGGGTGACCGTGACCCGCGGATCGGGCTGCGAGCCGTCGCCGCGCTGCGGCGGCTCCTTGAGCAGCTTGAAGCCGTACAGGTACGCAGTGCCCGCAACCAGGGCTGGTCGTGGCAGGAGATCGCGGCCGAGCTGGGCGTCAGCCGGCAGGCCGTACACAAGAAGTACGGGAGGCAGTGATGTTCGAGCGCTTCACCAAGGACGCCCGTGAAGTCGTCAAGGGCTCGGTAGAACACTCGGAGCGCGCATACGCGGACTCCACCACCGAGGAGCATCTGCTCCTGGCCATGCTCGACCAGGAGGGAACCCGGACGTCGTTCGCCTTCGAGTCCCTGGGGATCACGGACCGGCGCGGCTCGTTGGAGAACGCGCTCGCGGATGCGAGGCGCCGCGGGGGCCTGTCCAAGGCGGACGAGGAGGCCCTCGCCGGGCTCGGCATCGATGTGGCCGAGATCGTCTCGAAGGTCGAGCAGACGCACGGGGCGGGGGCGCTGCAGGCGGGCCCCACGTCGAAGCGACGATGGTCGGGGCACCGGGCCTTCAGCCCGTCGGCGAAGGACACGCTGGTGAAGTCGCTGCGCATCGCGGCGGGCCGGGGTGACCGGTGCATCGGGGGCGAGCATCTGCTGCTGGCGCTGACGGCGCGGCCGGGGGTGGTGGCGGATGTGCTGGCGGAGCATGGGGCGACGTATGAGGCGGTGGAGCGAGTGCTGTTTGGGGGTGGGGCGGCGCGGGCGGGGTGAGGGGGTTTGTTCCCCACCCCGCCCCTTCCCGAAACCCTGACGGGAGCGGTGGGGGCTTCGCGGAGCGGTGGGGGCTTCGCCCACAGGCGCCGGGGCGGCAGCTTCGCGCCGGAGCCGGCAGGCCGCAGGTGGGGGCCGGTTGGGGTGCGGGCGTTCGGGGTGGCGGGCGGGGTTGTTTCCCCCACCCCGCCCCTTCCCGAAACTGGGGGCTTCGCCCCCAGGCCCCCGGGGGGAGAGGTTGACGTGGGGGCTGACGCCCCCACACCCCCGGCGGCAGCTTCGCGCCGCTGCGGCATCGCGTTCGTGGCCCGCAACCCGGGCCAGGGCGCGCCCCGGAACCCACGCCCAGATGCCCGCCGCGGCCCCGGACCCCGCGGCCCGGCGAGGAACTGCGCCCCGGACCCGCACCCCTGACCCGCGCCCCGCATCCCGCATCCCGCGGCCCGGACCGCGGCCCGGACCCGCACCCCTGACCCGCACCCCGCATCCCGCGGCCCGGCACTCTGGATCCCCGCGCCCGCGGCTACGCCTCCGGCTTGCGCAGCAGTGCGCCGATGTGGGCCGCCGCCGTGGACAAGTGGCGGCGGGTCTCCGCCAGTTGGGTGGCCGTGACTCCGTGGTCCCTTGCCGCGTCGCGGATGTCGTCGCGGAAGCGGTCCAGCAAGCGGTCCAGGTCCCGGGCCGGGTTGTCCGAGTCGGCCGGGGCCTTCGCCCATTCCGGGGGCTCTTCCGCCGGGTCCGGCTTGACGTAGGGGGGCCACGCCGTGCCCCGCGCCAGGCCGCCCAGCTGCGTGCTCAGCTCCGACAGGCCCTCCCGTACACCCGTCGGCCAGTCGCCCCGTGCGAAGTGGTCCTGCACCTGGTCCTGGACCTGCTTGGCGATGCGCTGCATCTCCCGGCGGGCCGTCTCCTGCGCCTCCTTCGCCTGGCGGCGCGCCTGCTGCGCGTCCTCGCGGGCCCGGCGCGACTCGTCCTTCGCCCGCCGCGCCTGCTCCTTCCACTCCTGCTTCGCCTTGCGCAGCTCTTCCTTCGCCGCGCGCCACGACTCCTTGTCGCCCCAGTCCGTCTCCGCCCCGCCGGACGTCGTGCGTGTCTCCGACGCCGCCGCGCGCATCTCGCTGCGCAGCTTGCCCGCCGCGCCGCGCACGTCGTCGCGGATCTCCGCGGCCAGCTCGGAGACCGACTCGCGGATCTCCAGTTCGAGGTCGGCCAACTCGCCGCTGCGCCCGGCCAGTTCCTCCCGGCCCGCCTCGGTGATCGAGTAGACCTTGCGTCCGCCCTCGGTGGCATGGGTGACCAGGCCTTCGGCCTCCAGCTTGGCCAGGCGCGGGTACACCGTTCCCGCCGAAGGCGCGTACAGGCCCTGGAAGCGCTCCTCCAGCAGCCGGATCACCTCGTAGCCGTGGCGAGGGGCCTCGTCGAGGAGCTTCAGCAGATACAGGCGCAGACGGCCATGAGCGAAGACGGGCGGCATGTCAGAGCACCTTTCCGGTGGGGGCTGCGTCGTGCGGTTCGTCCTGTGCGGACGGCCGGCGCAGCAGGGCGATCGAGCCGGACACGGTCGTCGCCTTGAGCGTCCCCGTGCCCGCGCCCAGTCTCCCGGTGATCTTCTTCGCGCCCCACTGGCCGCTGACCCGCAGGTCCTCGAAGGCGTTGGAGACCGCTCCGCTCGCGGTGTTCGCCTCGACGCGCGCGTCCGCGGGGTGCGGGAGCCGGATCGCGACCTCGCCGGAGACGGTGGTCAGCCGGATGTCGGTGGGCCTGCCCCCGGGGTCGAGGTCGATGACCATGTCGCCGCTGACCGATTCGGCCCGTACGGAGGTTCCGGCGCCCTCGATCACGGTCAGATCGCCGGACACCGAGTTGTAGCGCAGATCGCCGGTGACGGACTGGGCCTCCAGATTCCCGGAGACGGTGTCGGCGCGGACCGCGCCGGAGAGGCCGACGAGCGTGGTGTCGCCGCTGACGCCGCGCACTGCCGTCGTGCCCTGGATACCGGATACGAATGCTGCCGCCCCGACCACGCCGACCTCGACCGCCGAACCGGTCGGCACGGCGAGGGAGACGACCGCGCTGCGGTGCCAGCCCTTGCGGTCGAGCCACTTGAGGAAGCCCTT
Source organism: Streptomyces sp. NBC_00885 (assembly GCF_045207475.1). Classification (NCBI taxonomy): domain Bacteria; kingdom Bacillati; phylum Actinomycetota; class Actinomycetes; order Kitasatosporales; family Streptomycetaceae; genus Streptomyces; species Streptomyces sp. NBC_00885. Next base: position 2,775,994 of record NZ_CP108796.1, on the reverse strand, counting down.
CCAGGGCAGGTCCTCGTACGCCACGGTCAGCGTGGAGCCCTGCTGGGTCACGATCAACGGGGGGCCCTCGATCTCGGAGACCTCGAGGCGGGCGGAACCTTCGTCCGTGCCCACGACGTTGACCGTTCCGTTGACTATGCGCACGTTGAGTGCCGTCACGGGGTCGTCGAAGGTGAGCTTCTTCGGCTCGGCGACTTCCCACGTCGACTCTGCCATGGTGCTGACCTCCCTGGGGCGGGCTTGACGCAACATATCGCGTCTCTTCGTAGATACGATATATCGCGAATAGGGGATGTCAAGCGTGGCGGCGGGCGTGCGGGGGAGCGCATAACGGTTGTACGGGGGCAAATGGGCCTAGCGTATGAGCTGGCGCTATGCGGTACGAGCGGAGTTCGATGCCGTCGAGGAGGGTCCGCTCGGACCGTGGCTGCGCGGCCCGGCCGCCCGGCTGCTGAGCGCGGCGCAGCCGACGGCGGGAGTGCCGATGGTGGCGCGGGGGGTACGGCGGCGGAGCGGAGGCTGGGCGGTGGCGGGGGCGGTGCTGATCGTGCACGGGGCGCTGGGGCCGGTGTACGACCGGGTGCGGGGGCATCCGGGGTAGGGCCCGGTGCCGCGCCGTCCCGGAGCCGGGGGTCCCACGGCTGCGGAAGCCCCCTACTCGTCCTCGTCCTCGTCGTCCAGCCGCGCCAGCCACGTGGCCAGCCGTTCCACCGGGACCTCGAAGTCCGGGTTGAGGTCGACGAACGTGCGCAGCTGCTCGGCGAGCCACTCGAAAGTGATCTCCTCCTCGCCGCGCCGCTTCTCCAGCTCCTCGATGCCGCGATCGGTGAAGTACAAGACATGCTCCTGGTACGGACGGGGTCTACCTCCTCAGATTACGGCGACTTCCCTCTCTCCCCTGCAACCGCCCGGGCCAGTAACGTCGTCGCCATTCGCACAGCATCCAAGTGCAGTGACACTGGGATGAGTTGGCCGTGCAACGACGGGGGGAACCGTGACCGGACGCGTCCAGCAGATCGAACTTCCCGGGGGAGCCGTCGTGCTCGCCCGGCTGTCCACTCCCGGCGGCGGATACGGCGAGGACGACGAGGACGTCGGCTTCGTCGAGAACGCCACCGCCAAGGTCCAGCAGCTCCAGCAGCTGATCACCCAGGTCGGCGCCTCCGTTCTCGATGCCGCGGCAGCCGCCAGGCCGGACGAGGCGAGCGTCACCTTCGGCGTCGAGCTCACCGCCAAGTCCGGCGTCGCCCTCGCCGTACTGGCGGCGGGGGAGGCCAAGGCGTCCGTCCAGGTCACCCTCACCTGGCAGCTCAAGGACCAGCCGACCGACCAGCCGCCCAACCAGCCGAGCGACCCGCCGCCCGGCCGGCAGACCGGCCGGCCCTCGGTTCAGGCCCCCGCAGACCCGGCATGAGCGACCCCGATTCCGACTCCGTCATAGACGCCCTGACCCGCGCGGCCACCGTCCACTTCTCGCACCGGCAGGACGACTCCCCCATGTGGGGCAGCGGCTTCTTCGTCGCCCCCGGCTGGGTCCTGACCTGCGCCCACGTACTCGCCCCCCACCTCAAGGGCGACCCGGCCAGGACCTTCCGCCTCTGCGGCAGCGAGGTGAACGACGGCGAGCCGCTGGATGCCCGGCTCGCCTCCTGGCTGCTCGACGGTGAACCGCGCGCCGAGCAGCGTGTGCCCGTGGAGCAGGACCTCGCCCTCGTACGCCTCGTCGACGAGGGCGTCGAGCACGAGTGCGTCTGGCTCACCGACCGCACCGACTACCCGGGCGGCCGCGGGATCGTGCAGGGCTACCGGCCCGAGGACGACCCCGTGCGCCAGGTCCGGCGGGCCGTGCGCTGGAAGGCCGGTGCCAGGATCAACGGTTTCGACGACGACTACGGGATGCGATTTCGGCCGGAGGCCGAGTTCCCCAAGGGCGGTTCCGGATCACCGGTGCTCGACGCCCACACCGGCGCCGTCGTCGGCATCCTCAAGTCCCGGCGCAGTGGCCGGGACGGCGGCATGGCCATCGCCGCCACCGCACTGCGCCGCTTCGGCCCCGCGTACCAGACCCTCATGGCCGCGCACGACCGCTGGCACGGCCAGTCCCCGAAGGTCACCGGCCACAACTGGATCGAGCGCCAGCACCAGCTCCCGGGTGCCGGTGTTCACACCAGCGGGGACCAGTGGAGCCCCCGCGACCGGCGCGATGCGCTGTCCCTGCTCTCGGCCGTGCACCCGCCGGCCGCCATCCGTCCCGTCGTCGAACTCGCCAAGAAGGCCCGCGGCGGAGTCGCCGCGCCGCCCGGCCAGCTGCTGCCGCGCATCTGGCGCGACGGACACGGCCTGCTGTACGAGGCGGGGCAGCCCGTCGCCGCCATCGCCGCGCTGCACTACCTCCAACTGGTCGTCGAGTACGAGCGCAGCCGCGGCGGCGACCCCGTCGCGCTCGCCGACTGGGTGGCCCGGCGGCTGCAGGACGTGCCCCGCATCGTGCACACCGTGGTCACCCAGGCGACGCTGCCGCCCGGACTCGTCCATCAGCGCACGGCCGACGGGCACGACCGGATCGTCGTCCGCTATCCGCGGCCCGGCGACGGGGCCGCCGTCGTCATCGTCGAGCTGGAGCCGGTCTGCGACGCCCGCCCCGCCCGCTTCTACTGGCGGATCCGTGTCGACGACGGCCAGGACGTGAACGAGCCGCTGCACGAGGAGCAGACCGGCGACGGCGTCCCGCCAGAGCAGATCGTGCAGCGGCTGCGCGGCCCGCTGGAGGAGGTCTTCGCCTCCGTGGACTCGCCCGGTGCCCCGGCTCCCCTCGAAGTCGCCCTGCCCGTCGATCATTTCGACACCGCCGTGCACCGCTGGCAGCTCACCGAGATGGCCCGGCTGCACCATCCGGCGTATGTGGGAGTACGGCGGATGGTGGTGCTGCGCGATCTCGCGAGACGAGGGAAACCGGACGCCGTCTGGCAGCGCCGCTGGGAGGGGACGCTGACCGCCGAAGTGCTCACGGCAGCCCGTACGCCGCCGCAGCGGCAGGTCCCGCGCCCGCGGCACTTCGAGGAGATGCCGGCCTCCACGGTGCCCGTCCTGTGCCGCCCCGCAGGCAGCGGCGTCGGTCGGCGGGCCATCGGGATGGCGCTGCAGGCCGGGCACGGCATCGCCCTGTGGCACACGGACGGCCATCCGGACCTCAGTTGTACGGAGTTCTGCGAGGAGATGCAGCAGGGCGCGGCCCAGCTGCTCGCCCAGAGCGCGGGGGCGATTGAGCTTCCCGACCGGCTTCGCCGTATCAGGGACGACATCAGCGGTTCGAGGAACAGCAGGCACTGGGCGGAAGGGGTGGCCATGCTCTACGACGACCCGAGCCGCCCTCTGCCTGCCGACGACTCCGGCCCTGTGGACTCGCCATGAGGAGCCGCGCCGGGGCGCCACCGGGTCGCCGCGCAGTGTCCTCGCCGGGCGGCGTGGCTGACCTGCATTTCCTGCCGGGGGTCCGGGGGTCGTCCCCCGGAAATTGCAGTATCAGAAGTCCGGGGGGTGGGTACATACCCCCCGTGGTCCGCCACGGGTCCCACCGGCCGCCTATGAGGAGCGAGCGATGGACGACTGGCTGATCTACCGAGGCGTCGGCGCACCGGATCCCGGCCGGATCCGCCACCTGCCACCGCCGCCCCCCTGGCGTGCCTTCTCCGGGGTGCCGCTGCCCGACGCGGCGCCGCCCATCGACAGTTCGTCGACGCGGCGGCTCGGCGCGCGCGTGGGAGCCCCGCCCGCCCAGGACGCCGAAGCACTCGAACTCATCAACGCCGCCCTGTACTTGAGGCGTCCGCTGCTTGTCACCGGCGAGCCCGGCTCCGGCAAGTCCACGCTCGCGCACTCGGTCGCGTACGAACTCGGGCTCGGCCGGGTCCTCCAGTGGCCCATCGTCAGCCGCACCGAGCTGAAGGACGGCCTGTACACCTACGACGCCATAGGCAGGCTCCAGGACGCCCAGCTCGCCGGGCGCGGCGGGGAGCGGGGATCCGACGACATCGGCCGGTACATCAGGCTCGGGCCGCTGGGCACCGCGCTGCTGCCCGCCGAGCGGCCCCGGGTGCTGCTCATCGACGAGCTCGACAAGAGCGACATCGATCTGCCCAACGACCTGCTGAATGTGGTGGAGGAAGGGGAGTTCGCCCTTCCGGAGCTGGAGCGGATGGCCGACCGGCCGGGGCACGACGAGGTACGGGTGCTCACCGACGACGGCCGCCGGGTGCCCGTCAGGGACGGCAGAGTGCGCTGTCACGCCTTCCCCTTCGTCGTGATGACCAGCAATGGCGAGCGCGACTTCCCCGCACCCCTGTTGCGCCGCTGCATCCATCTGCACCTCGACCCGCCGCGCGACGAGCGGCTCGCGGCCATGGTGCAGGCCCACTTCGGTGCCGGGGCGGATGAGCGGAATCTCGATCTGATCGGGCAGTTCACCCGGGAGGACGGCGACGGTGAGCTGCGCCCCACCGACCAGCTGCTCAACGCCATCTACCTCACGCAGCAGGCGGTACGGGCGGAATCGGGGCGGCGTGAGGAGATCGCCGAGCTGCTGATCCGTCCCCTCGACACCCGGCAGCGGTGACGGAATGAACGCGGCCGCTCCGCCTCCCGCGCCCGTTCCGCCTGCCGTTGTGCCTCCGGCGGCGCTGACCGCGCTGGTCGCCCGGCTGCGTGAGGCGGAACTGAAGCCGACGGCCGAGGAGTTGGCGGACGCGCTGTGGCTGTCCCGGCATGTGCCGCCCGCCCCGTCCAGGCCGCCGGGCGGCGCGATACCCGACGGGCAGCCCGGGACACGTCCGGAGGACCGTCCGCCGGTGGAGGCGGCGCAGCCGCCCGCACCTTCCCCGTTGCGGGCGGGTCCGCCGCCGGGCCCCCGCATCGACCTGTACGGCCCGGCGCAGACGGAGGGCGCACCAGCAGGCGTACCGCCCGCCGGCATGCGCAGGGTGCCCGTGCCGGCCGCCGCCGCGCTGCCCGACGCCGCGGCACTCCAGCGCGCGCTGCGGCCCCTGCAGCGCTACCGCCCGCCCATGCGCCCGGTCCGCCGCGACCTCGACGAGGTCGCGACGGCCGACCGCGCCGCCGACACCGGCCTCGTGGTGCCGGTGCTGCGCACGGCCCGGCGGCGCGAGGCGCGCCTCGCCCTCGTCATGGACGTCTCCTCGTCGAACGTCGTATGGGACAGGGCACTCGAGGAACTGCGGCAGGTCTGCGAACGCGCAGGGGCGTTCCGCGAAGTCGCCGTCCACCACCTGCGCGAGCACGCGCCCGCGCCCGCCCAGCTCGGCGACCCGACCGGCCGCCAGCTGACTCTGGTCCTCAGTGACTGCGCCGGCCCCATGTGGCGCAGCGGCCGGATGCAGCGGCTGCTGTACACCTGGGCGTCGACCGCGCCGGTCGCGGTGGTGCAGCCGCTGCCGCAGCGGATGTGGGGGCGTACGCACCTGCCCGCGCGGCCAGGGCTGCTGCGACGGCGCGAAGGACCCGCGGGACGGCTGGAGTTCACCCCGAAGCAGCCCGGACCGGCGGGCCTCGACCGGGGCATACCGGTGCCGGTACTCGCCCTGCGACGCTCCTCGTTCGACGCCTGGACCAGGCTGGTGGCGGGCGCGACCGGCCAGTCGCTCGACGCCGCCGCGGCGCTGGTGCGGGCCCGCCACGGACCCGCCGCGATCCGGTCCCGAACGGCCCGGCACATCGAACCCGCCCAGCGCGTCCGGGCCTTCCGCAGGACCGCCTCGCCCGCGGCAGCCCAGCTCGCCGTCTATCTGTCGGCGGTCCCGCTGGTGCTGCCCGTGATGCAGCTCGTCCAGCGCGCCATGCTGGTCCGCGGCGGCCCCGATGTGCTCGCGGAAGTGCTGCTCAGCGGTCTGCTGCGGCGGGACGAGGACGGGCCGGCCGAGCAGGAGGGCGGCCCCGCGTACGTCTTCCTGGACGGGGTCCGTGAGGAACTGCTCGGCCAACTGGGTGCGAGCAGCGCGGCGTTGGTGCTCAAGCACTGCTCCGAGTACGTCGAGAACCGCTACGGGCGTACGGTGCGCAACTTCCCGGCCATGGCCGCCGCCTTTCTTGCCGGTTCGGTGGACCCGCACCCGGCAGCGCCCGGCGGCCCCGGCAGCCGCAGCCAGTGGGCCTTCGCCCAGGTGTCGGCGCAGGTGCTGCGGCGGCTCGGCGTCCCCGAACCCGCCGCGCCCCCCGGCGGCCTGCCCAAGGACGGCCCGGCGGGTCTGCGGGCGCAGGCCCGCGCCTGCCTCGCGCACTTCGGCGAGTACGGCACCGTACGCGACCTCGACGAGGCGATCAGGCTGCTCGGCTCGGCCACCCAGGCCGAACGGCGCACCGCCGAACGGGCCGTGCTCTACGGGGAGCTGGCCGATGCCCTGCTGCGGCGCTGGCTGGTGCGGCCGCTGCCCGAGGACCTGCGCGAGGCCCTGGACGCCGCCCAGAACGCGCTCACCGGCATGCCGCAGGCGTATCTGACGCTGGCGCAGGTGCTCGAAGCGATGGCCGACGAGGTGGAGTCGGGCCGGCTGAGCACTTTGCTGATGCCGGAGTGGGTACGGCTGCAGGCGGCGGCCGGAGCCGACGATGTGCGCCTGGTGGCGTCGGTCCTGCTGTCGACCGCGGATGCCGGGCTCGCCGAACTGACCGACAGCCGACCCCGGTTCGACGACGTTCCCGGGCTCAGGGAGGCGGCGGCGGCCGCCAGGATCCGGGTGCTGCGGCGGCTCGCCGTGAGCGGCGCCCCGTACGGACTGCGCGGCCCGGTCCGGCCCGAGGACTGGTTCACCGAGACCACGCAGACCGCGCTGGAGGTCGTACAACTGCTGCTGGACGACGAGCGCCCCGATTCGGCGCTGCTCGTCGAGGGCGGGCTGCTGCTGGAACTGGCCCGGCACTACCGCGGCGAGGGCCCGGTCGCCAGGGCCGCCGACGAGCAGGACCGGATCGCCTCCCGCGCCTACGCCGAGCGCGCCGACGAGGACCTGCACGCGGGCATCGACGGACTCGACTGGGAGGCGGTCCCCGGGACACAGCTCTGCCGCGCCTGGCTGGACTACGCCGACGCCATCGAATTCGCCCACGAGACCCCGGACGACGACGACCGGCTGCGCATCCTCCAGGCCCTGGACCAGGCGCGCCAGCACGTCGGCAAGGACGAGGACGCCCTGGCCGACATCCTGCTGCGGATGGCCCGCGTCCTGGAGCAGCGGTACGCGTCGACGGGAGGCTGGGCGCACCGCGACTCGGCGATCGCGGCCTGGACCGAGGCGGTGCCGCTGCTGCCGTGGAACGACCCGGGCCGTGCCGTGGTCCTGACCTCGCTCGGCAGACAGCTGACCGAGCGCGGTGTGGACAAGGACTCGTCGGCCGACATCCACGCGGCCGTACGGGCACTGCGCGGCGCGATCGAGCAGACACCGGCGGCCGATCCGGAACTCCCGCGCCGCCGTGCCCTGCTGGGCCACGCCTACATCGAACGCTTCCGTGCCGACGAGACCGTCGCCGACCTGCACGAGGCGGACTGGGCTCTGGGAGCCACGGCCCGGGCGGCCGGCGATCCCGAACTGGCCGCGTACGCCTGGTGGTACCGCGCCCTCGCCTCGGCCCTGCTCGCACAGCGCACCGCCTCGCACCCCAAGCTCCAGGACGCCGCCGCCCATTACCGCCGCGCCGCGGCCCAGCCCGGCACGGGCGAGCTGCTGGAGCGGGCGACGGCCGCCCAGTGGATGCGGGCGACCCGCCTCGAACGGACGGCGGGCCCCGGGCGGGCCCTGGAGGAACACCGGGCGGTGCTGTCCCTGCTGTCGGCCGCGGGCGCCTCGCGCACGCAGACCGCGAGCCTCGTCCGGCAGGAGGTCGACCGGCTCGAAGCCGGCCCCTGACAGCCCTGCGCGCCTGACACCCCTGACAGCCCGAAGGGCCCTGCCCGGCGCGTGTGCGCCGGGCAGGGCCCTTCGGTTCGTACGGTCAGGCCTCGAAGACCTCGTTGAGCAGCTGCTGCTGTTCGGCCTGGTGACGCTTGGCCGAACCGACCGCCGGGGACGAGCCGTGCGGACGCGAGATACGGCGCAGGCGCTCGCCGTGCGGAATGTCCGCGCCGACCGCCAGGTCGAGGTGGTCGATCAGGTTCAGCGCGATGAACGGCCACGCACCCTGGTTCGCCGGCTCCTCCTGTGCCCACAGGTACTTCTCGGCGTTCGGGAACTTGGCGATCTCCGCCTGGAGCTCGGCACCCGGCAGCGGGTACAACCGCTCGAGGCGGATGATCGCGGTGTCCGTGTTGCCGCGCTTGACCCGCTCGGCCTCCAGGTCGTAGTAGACCTTGCCGGTGCAGAAGACGACCTTGCGGACCGCGTTCGGGTCCACGGTGTCATCGCCGATCACCGGGCGGAAGCCGCCGTTGATGAACTCCTCCGCCTTCGACGCCGCGGCCTTCAGACGCAGCATCGACTTCGGGGTGAAGACGATCAGCGGCTTGTGGTGCGGGTTGTGGACCTGCCAGCGCAGCAGGTGGAAGTAGTTCGACGGCAGGGTCGGCATGGCGACCGTCATGTTGTTCTGCGCGCACATCTGCAGGAAGCGCTCAGGACGGGCGGAGCTGTGGTCCGGGCCCTGGCCCTCGTAGCCGTGCGGCAGCAGCAGCGTGACGCCGGAGGTCTGGCCCCACTTCTGCTCGGCCGAGGAGATGAACTCGTCCACGACGGTCTGCGCGCCGTTGACGAAGTCACCGAACTGGGCCTCCCACATGACCAGCGCGTCCGGGCGGGCCAGCGAGTAGCCGTACTCGAAGCCCATCGCCGCGTACTCGCTGAGCAGCGAGTCGTAGACGTTGTAGCGGGCCTGGTCCTCGGAGAGGTACAGCAGCGGCGTGTAGTCCTCGCCGGTCTCCTGGTCCACCAGCACCGCGTGGCGCTGGCCGAACGTGCCACGGCGGGTGTCCTGGCCGGACAGCCGGACCGTGGTGCCCTCCATCAGCAGCGAGCCGATGGCGAGCGTCTCGCCCATGCCCCAGTCGATCGTGCCGTCCTCGACCGAGGCCGCACGGCGCTGCATCTGCGGCATCAGACGCGGGTGGACGGTGATCCGCTCGGGGATGTTGACCTGGGACTCGGCGATCCGCTTCACGATCTCCTGGGAGACCGCGGTGGTGACGGCCACCGGGAACTCGGCCTGCGCGTCCGGGACATGCGCCGGGGTCGGCTGGCTGGTGGCCTCGCGGACCTCCGCGAAGACCTTCTCCAGCTGGCCCTGGAAGTCCTGGAGCGCCTGCTCCGCCTCTTCCAGCGTGATGTCGCCGCGACCGATGAGCGACTCGGTGTAGAGCTTGCGCACCGAGCGCTTCTTGTCGATCAGGTTGTACATCTGCGGGTTGGTGAACTGCGGGTTGTCGCCCTCGTTGTGACCGCGGCGGCGGTAGCAGATGAGGTCGATCACGACGTCCTTGTTGAACGTCTGGCGGAACTCGAAGGCGAGCCGCGCCACGCGGACCACGGCCTCCGGGTCGTCGCCGTTCACATGGAAGATCGGCGCCTCGATCATGCGGGCCACGTCGGTCGCGTACATGGACGAACGCGAGGACTCCGGGGCGGCGGTGAAGCCGACCTGGTTGTTGATGACGATGTGGACCGTGCCGCCGGTGCGGTAGCCCCGCAGCTGCGACATGTTCAGGGTCTCGGCGACGACACCCTGGCCGGCGAAGGCCGCGTCACCGTGCAGGGCGACGGGCAGGACCGTGAAGTCCGTGCCGCCCTTGTTGATGACGTCCTGCTTGGCGCGGGCGACACCCTCGAGAACCGGATCGACCGCCTCCAGGTGCGAGGGGTTGGCGACAAGCGAGACCTTGATCTGCTCGCCGTCGAGACCGGTGAAGGTGCCCTCGGCGCCCAGGTGGTACTTCACGTCGCCGGAGCCGTGCATCGACTTCGGGTCGAGGTTGCCCTCGAACTCCCTGAAGATCTGCGCGTACGACTTGCCGACGATGTTCGCGAGGACGTTCAGGCGGCCGCGGTGGGCCATACCGATGACGACCTCGTCCAGCCGCGACTCGGCGGCCGAGTCGATGACCGCGTCGAGCAGCGGAATGACGGACTCGCCGCCCTCCAGCGAGAACCGCTTCTGACCGACGTACTTGGTCTGCAGGAAAGTCTCGAAGGCCTCGGCGGCGTTGAGACGGCGCAGGATCCGCAGCTGCTCCTCGCGCTCGGGCTTGGTGTGCCCGCGCTCGACCCGGTCCTGGATCCACTTGCGCTGCTTGGGGTCCTGGATGTGCATGAACTCGATGCCGGTGGTGCGGCAGTACGAGTCGCGCAGCACGCCCAGCACGTCGCGCAGCTTCATCAGGGACTTGCCGGAGAAGCCGCCGACGGCGAACTCGCGCTCCAGGTCCCACAGCGTGAGTCCGTGCTCGGTGATGTCCAGGTCGGGGTGCTTGCGCTGGCGGTACTCCAGCGGGTCGGTGTCGGCCATGACATGGCCGCGGACCCGGTAGGAGTGGATCAGCTCGAAGACGCGCGCCGCCTTGGTGACGTCGTCGTCGTGGCTGGCGTCGATGTCCTTGAGCCAGCGGACCGGCTCGTAGGGGATGCGCAGCGCCTCGAAGATGTCGTCGTAGAAGCCGTCCTCGCCGAGGAGGAGGTTGGCGACGATCCGCAGGAACTCGCCGGAGGCGGCGCCCTGGATGACCCGGTGGTCGTACGTGCTGGTGAGGGTCATCACCTTGGCGATGCCCAGCTTGTTCAGGGTGTCCTGGGAGGTGCCCTGGAACTCCGCCGGGTAGTCCATCGAGCCGACGCCCATGATGACCGACTGTCCGGGCATCAGACGCGGCACGGAGTGGACGGTGCCGAGCCCGCCGGGGTTGGTCAGCGAGACGGTGACGCCGGTGAAGTCGTCCATCGTCAGCTTGTTGTTGCGGGCGCGCCGGACGATGTCCTCGTAGGCCTGCCAGAACTCGAAGAAGTTCAGCGTCTCGGCCTTCTTGATGCCCGCGACGACCAGCTGGCGGTCGCCGTTGGGCTTCACCAGGTCGATGGCCAGGCCGAAGTTGACGTGCTCCGGCTTGACGAGGGTCGGCTTGCCATCCTTCTCCGCGAACGACCAGTTCATCGACGGCATGGCCTTGATGGCCTGCACCATCGCGTACCCGATGAGGTGCGTGAAGGAGACCTTCCCGCCGCGGGCGCGCTTGAGGTGGTTGTTGATGACGATGCGGTTGTCGAAGAGCAGCTTCACCGGAACGGCGCGCACGGACGTGGCCGTGGGCACCTCCAGCGACGCGTTCATGTTCTTCGCGACGGCGGCGGCGGGGCCGCGCAGGGGCACGTACTCGGAACCCGCCGGGGCCGGCTCGGCCGCCTTGCCGGCAGCAGCCGCCGGCTTGGGGGCGGGAGCCGCGGCGGGCTTCGCCGCAGCGGGGGCGGCCGGGGCCTGAGCCGCGGGCTTCGCCGGTGCGGCGGGCGCGGCCTGGGTGGGTGCGGCGACGGGCTGCGCGGCGGCCGGGGCCGGGGCCGCTGCGGTGGCACCCGTAGCCCCCGCGGCTACGGCGCCGGACTGCGCGGCGGCCGGGGCATCCGTGGCAGGAGCCCCGTCGACCGGCTTCGCCCCTGCGGCGGCAGCACCCGCGCCGCCCGGCTTGTAGTCGGCGAAGAAGTCCCACCAGGCACGGTCGACCGAATTCGGGTCCTGGAGGTACTGCTGGTAGATCTCGTCGACGAGCCACTCATTGGGGCCGAACGCGGCGGCAGGGTTCTTACCCTGCCCGCCTTGGTCGGTCGAGATGCTCGAGTTACTGGGGGACTGAGACGACACGGCGGCAACCGCCCTCTTCCGCTTCACAAGGTGATGGACAGCGGAAATAAAGGCTACGCCTCCCTGGCCGAGAGGTGCAGGCCGGGCGGGCCATCGTCGCGCAAGTCACACCGATCGGCGGGTTTCGGGGCAAGGAATGGCGGGAAACAAGCTCGGTTCCGTTTTCCGCGGGTACGACTCACCGCGGCTGCGGCCCACTGCCTCGCACTCAGGACGGCGTACTGGCCGTATTTCGGCCGTGCCCTCACCACGTACACGCAGAATGCGCGCTTCCGGTTCGAACCCTACGTCAACCGCGTGCCGAGGGGATCCCCGGAAGGGTCACGAGAATGCGGCAGCCGCGGGACGATTCGGCCACCCCGATGCGTCCGCCGTGCAGATCGACGGCCCAGCGCGCGATCGCGAGACCCAGGCCCGTACCGCCGTCGCTGCCCTTGCCGTGCGGGGCGGTGACGGTGCCCCGGTTGAACCGTTCGAAGACCCGGTGGCGTTCCTGCTCCGGGATGCCGGGGCCCTCGTCGACCACTTCCAGGTCGAGGGACTCCGGCAGCGGGCCGCGCCGGGCCCGTACGGTCACACGGCCGTGCGGCGGCGAGTGCTTGACCGCGTTGTCGATCAGATTGGCCACCACCTGGTGGAGCCGCTCCGCGTCGGCGTGCGCGGTCAGCTCCGGCGGCGACACATCCAGGTGCAGATGGACGTCGGTACGGGTGTGGTGGCCGGACCCCGAGGTCAGACCGCGCTGGGCGGCGGCCAGATTGGCCTCTTTCAGCACCCCGGACAGGTAGGGCCACACTTCGAAACGGCGGGCCCGCAGCGGTACGACGCCGTTGTCGAGCCGGGACAGATCCAGCAGCGTCTCGACCAGGCGGCCCAGGCGCTCCGTCTGCTTCAGCGCCGTGCGCATCGTCTCCGGGTCGGCGGCAGAGACCCCGTCGACGACGTTCTCCAGCACGGCGCGCAGTGCGGCGATCGGGGTGCGCAGCTCGTGCGAGACGTTGGCCACCAGCTCCTTGCGGTGCTGGTCCACGGCCTCCAGGTCGTCGGCCATGCGATTGATCGTGGACGCGAGGTCGCCGAGCTCGTCGCGGCGGTCCGCGCCGCGCACGCGGCGGGTGTAGTCGCCGTGCGATATGCCCTTGGCGACGGTGTTCATCTCGTCCAGCGGGGCGGTCAGGCCGTGGGCCACGAACTGGGTGATCAGCAGCGTGGCGATCACCGAGAAGACGGTGATGAAGCGCAGCTCGGTCTCGGTGCGCAGGGCGACCAGCAGCAGGCCGGTGGTGATGAAGACCGAGACGACGACGAGCGTGCCCAGCTTGGTCTTGATCGAGATCGAGATGGAGACCGAACGCAGCCAGTTCCGCCAGCCCTGGCGAGCGGGCAGCCCGTCCCAGGGCCGCCGCCGTCTCATGGCGCTCATGGCGCCGGCGTCTCCAGCGCGTAGCCGACGCCGTGAACCGTACGGATGCGCTCGGCGCCGATCTTGCGGCGCAGGGCCTTGATATGGCTGTCGACGGTCCGGGTGCCGGACGCGTCGGCCCAGTCCCACACCTCGGCGAGCAGCTGCTCGCGGGAGAGGACGGCGCGGGGGGTGTTCGCCAGGCAGACCAGCAGGTCGAACTCGGTCGGGGTGAGATGCACGTCCTCGCTGCGCACCCGGACCCGGCGCTGCGCGTGGTCGATCTCCAGCTCGCCGAGGCGCAGGATGCCGCTGCGCGGCGTCACGGCGGCGAGTGCTGCGCGCTCGACGCGGCGCAGCAACACATGCACGCGTGCCGCGAGCTCCCGCATCGAGAACGGCTTGGTCATGTAGTCGTCGGCGCCGACACCGAGGCCGACGAGCATGTCCGTCTCGTCGTCGCGCGCCGTGAGCATCAGCACGGGGACCGGGCGCTGGGCCTGGACCCGGCGGCAGACCTCCAGGCCGTCGAAGCCCGGCAGCATCACGTCGAGCACCATCAGATCGGGCTGCCAGGCCTCGGCCGCGTCGACGGCGGCCGGTCCGTCCACGGCCGTCTGGACGAGGAAGCCCTCGGCCCGCAGGCGGGCGGCGATGGCATCGACGATCGTCGAGTCGTCCTCGACGACCAGCACGCGGCGCTGGGCGCCGGGTGTGGCCGCGACGCCGTTGTGCGTGGTGTGTGTCTGCTCCATGGCCCCGCCCCTGTACGCGTTCTCGCGAGCTGCATGCCGGTGTAGATCCCCGTGTGTAGGTCAGCAGCGTAAGGGCATTGAAGGCATCCCGGCTACGCAGGGCGAACAGCGAGATGGACCACGTCGGGTACTCCCCGGGCAACCCGGATCTCTTCGGTTCTTACCCCGGTGAATCCGGCATTCCGCAACGCGTCCTCAAATGCGGGGGAGGGCTTGGCGGACCAGACGGCGAGCACGCCGCCGGGCTCCAACCGCCCCTGGCAGGCGGCGAGTCCGGCCGGTGAGTAGAGACTTCCGTTGTCGTCCGTGACGGTCCAGTCGGGCCCATTGTCGATGTCCAGACAAAGTGCGTCGTAGCGGTCCGTGGTCTCGCCCAAATGGGTGACGAGGTCCGTGTGAAGGATCACGCTGCGGGGGTCGGCCAGCGCGTCGCCGGAGATCCGTGCGAGCGGTCCCGAACGGTGCCAGTCGATGATCGCCTGCTCGCGCTCGACGACGGCGATACGGCGCCAGTGGGGGTTGGCCGCGGCGCGCGCCAGGGAGAAGCCGACGCCGAGTCCGCCGATGAGGAGGGTGGGAGCGGTACGGCCTGTGGCCAGCGCGTCGTAGGCGGCGTCGACGAGAAGACGCTCGGAGCGGCCGTCGGAGGTGTCCATGAGGAAGCACCCGTTGGCGATGATCTCGTGGTGCTCGCCGCGCTGCTGCAGGACGACCTCCCCGTGGGGCCCCTCACGGCGGTCGAGGGTGACGGGTGCGTCGGCATGAAGCGGCATGGCGGTGACCTCCTGGCGACGGGGCGGACGCGTACAGGTGGCCATGGTGCCGGGGTGGGGCGAGCGGGACAAATGGTTTCGGCCGGTGTGGCTCCGGCCGCTCCACAGTCGCTTCGCGGTCGGTTCACAGCTGATCCACAGTGGACTCACAGCTGGTCGGCGCAGTGTGGCGTGCACACGACGTCCGAGGTGGCGCGAAGGTTGCCTCGTGTGGCGCAGGTCATAGACGGGGGTCATGGTGATCGCGTTGGGTGGGGGTTCGTTCGGGCTTGAACGAGAGGGGCCTCACGCGTGGACCAGCTTTCAACTCGCGACCCGGCGACGGGCCGGGAGCTGCTGGGCGGCATCCCGGCCCAGCGCACGGTGACGCGGGCGGCGGCACCCGCACTCGCGCCCCCGCCGGCCCTGCCGCCCGCGCCCGCCCCCGGTCTGCCATGGCCCCTGTGGCGCCGTGCGCTGCGGCTGCTGCCCACGCCGACCGGCACGCCGTTCACCTTCGGCTACGCGCTCGTCCTGATCGTCACCTCGCTCTTCGTGGAGTACGGAGACCCGGCGACCGTCTCCTTGATGCTCCATGGATCCAGTACCGATGTCGCCCATTTGGCCCACACCCCGCTCCTTGTTCTGGGAGCAAGCGCCCTCTGGGTCGCGGGCGGCCTGGCGTCCCCGTACGCCGTCGCCTTCCTTTTCACCCTCACCGCGCTGGAGCGCCACATCGGCGGCCGGCGCACTGCGGGGGTGTTCCTGCTGGGCCATGTCGGGGCGACCCTGGCCACCGAGATACCCGTGGCGGTCTCCGTCATGGCCGGGCATCTGCCCGCCACGTCGCTGCACCGCCTCGACTACGGCATCAGCTTCGGCCTGATGGCGAGCATCGGCGCCCTGGCCGGACTGCTCGGCCCGATCCAGCGCGGGACGCTGCTCGGCTTCGTCGTCCTGATGCAGGTCCAGGACCTGCTGGACTTCGCGGACCCGCTCACCAACTGGGGCCATCCGCTCGCGCTGCTGGCCGGTATCGCCTGCTGGCCCGCCGTACGCCGCTGGTCGCGGGGGCGTGCGTCTGAACGTCGGTCAGTCCTCGGGGAGCGCGGCGAATACGTCCCGCAGGGCGGGTAGCCGCGTCGTCTCGTCCGTGGTGACGGTATGGCCCGCGTATGTGATCCGGTAGGTGAACCCGTCCGCGACGGGACTGCCGGTGGCCTCACCGGGAAGCCGTGCGAAGTCCGCCTTCTCCAGAGCCCGCCGCAGCTCGGCCAGCTCGGCAGGTGTCATCCTGCCGGAGCCCTTGGGGCCGGTCTTCGTGGACGTCGTGTAGGTGCCGTCGTCCCGGACAAGAAGGTCGTTGTGTACGCCGGCGATGCCACCGGTGACGGTCACGTGGACGAGCGGCCGCGCGGCGGCAGGTGTCGTGGGGGCGGACGCCGTGGCGGCCGGCGTCGTGGCGGCAGGCGTCGTGATGGCGGGCGTCGTCGGCACGGAGGACCCCGCGCGGGTTGAATCCCCACCGCCGTCCGTGCCCTCGCCCGACGCGCACCCCGCCGCCAGCAGGACACCCAGCAGCAATCCCGCCGCCCCGCACCTGCCCTGCCTCGTCCCTCGCACGCGCCCACCTGCCGTCCGTATCGCACGAGTACATGTCACAAGCCCGTCGCTGCAGTGTGGCCGATCGGTCGGCGGGCCCGCGGGAAATTGCGTCATCCCTGATCGCTCAGAGCGAACGCCCCCGGGGGAACAACTCCGCGGCTTCCTTCATTGAGTCCATACAGCTCAACTTGACCCCCTAAGGGGAGATCATGGCTTCGACGTCCACACCGCTCACCCTGCCCGTGCTGCCGCTCGACGACGAGGTCGTGCTGCCCGGAATGGTGGTGCCGCTCGACCTGTCCGACAACGACGTACGTGCCGCGGTGGAGGCCGCTCAGGCCGCTGCGCGTTCCAGTGGTGCAAGCAAGCCGACCGTGCTGCTTGTTCCACGCATCGACGGGACGTACGCGGCGACCGGCGTGCTCGGGACCGTCGAGCAGGTCGGCCGGCTCTCGGACGGCGACCCCGGCGCGCTCATCCGCGGCCGCGGCCGGGTGAAGATCGGCGCGGGAACCACGGGCCCGGGCGCCGCGCTCTGGGTCGAGGGCTCGCGCGTCGATGAGACCGTGCCCGACCCGCTGCCCGGCTCGGTCACCGAGCTGGTCAAGGAGTACAAGGCACTTGCCACCGACTGGCTGAAGAAGCGCGGCGCCTGGCAGGTCGTCGACCGCGTCCAGCAGATCGACGACGTCTCGCAGCTCGCCGACAACTCCGGCTACTCACCCTTCCTGACGACCGCCCAGAAGATCGAACTCCTGGAGACCGCCGAGCCGGTGGCCCGCCTCAAGCTCGCCACCCAGCAGCTGCGTGAGCACCTCGCCGAGCAGGACGTCGCCGAGTCCATCGCCAAGGACGTCCAGGAAGGCGTCGACAAGCAGCAGCGCGAGTTCCTGCTGCGCCGCCAGCTCGAAGCCGTGCGCAAGGAGCTGCGCGAGCTCAACGGCGGGGCCACCGACGCTGCGGACGAGTCCGACGACTACCGGGCCCGTGTCGAGGCCGCCGACCTCCCCGAGAAGGTGCGCGACGCCGCCCTCAAGGAGGTCGAGAAGCTGGAGCGTTCCAGTGACCAGAGCCCCGAGGGCTCCTGGATCCGCACCTGGCTCGACACGATCCTCGAACTGCCCTGGAACGAAAGGACCGAGGACGAGTACGACATCCAGGGCGCCAAGACGATCCTGGACGCCGAGCACTCGGGTCTGCAGGACGTGAAGGAACGGATCACCGAGTACCTGGCGGTGCGCAAGCGGCGCGCCGACCGGGGGCTGGGCGTGGTCGGCGGGCGGCGCGGGGGCGCGGTTCTGGCGCTCGTCGGCCCGCCCGGCGTGGGAAAGACCTCCCTCGGCGAGTCCGTCGCGCACGCCATGGGACGCAAGTTCGTCCGGGTCGCGCTCGGCGGCGTACGGGACGAGGCGGAGATCCGCGGCCACCGGCGCACCTACGTCGGCGCCCTGCCCGGCCGGATCGTCCGGGCGATCAAGGAGGCCGGCTCGATGAACCCGGTCGTCCTGCTCGACGAGATCGACAAGGTCGGCTCCGACTTCCGCGGCGACCCCGCGGCCGCCCTGCTCGAAGTCCTGGACCCGGCGCAGAACCACACCTTCCGCGACCACTACCTGGAGGTCGAACTCGACCTGAGCGATGTCGTCTTCCTGGCCACGGCCAATGTGCTGGAGGCGATCCCGGAGGCCCTGCTCGACCGGATGGAGCTGGTCAGGCTGGATGGCTACACCGAGGACGAGAAGGTCGTCATCGCCCGGGACCACCTGCTTCCGCGCCAGCTGGAGCGGGCGGGCCTGGAGCCCGGCGAGGTGATCATCGAGGAGTCGGCGCTGCGCAGGCTCGCGGGCGAGTACACCCGTGAGGCGGGCGTGCGGAACCTGGAGCGCTCGGTGGCCCGGCTGCTGCGCAAGGTGGCGGCCCAGCACGAACTGGGCGACCAGGAGCTGCCGTTCACCATCGGTGCCGAGCAGCTGCGCGGCCTGATCGGGCGGCCGCACCATGTGCCCGAGTCCGCGCAGGACCCGGCCGAGCGCCGCACGGCGGTGCCGGGCGTGGCCACCGGCCTCGCCGTCACCGGCGCGGGCGGCGACGTCCTGTTCGTCGAGGCCTCTCTCGCCGACCCGGAGACGGGCGCGGCAGGGCTGACGCTGACCGGACAGCTCGGCGACGTGATGAAGGAGTCCGCGCAGATCGCGCTGAGCTTCCTGCGCTCGCACGGGGCGGAGCTGGAGCTTCCGGTCGCCGATCTCAAGGACCGGGGTGTGCACATCCACTTCCCGGCGGGCGCGGTCCCCAAGGACGGCCCGAGCGCGGGCATCACGATGACGACGGCACTCGCGTCGCTGCTGTCCGGACGCCTGGTGCGTACGGATGTGGCGATGACGGGTGAGGTGTCGCTGACCGGGCGGGTCCTGCCGATCGGTGGTCTGAAGCAGAAGCTGCTCGCCGCGCACCGGGCGGGCATCACGACGGTCGTGATCCCCAAGCGGAACGAGGCGGACCTGGACGACGTCCCGGCTGAGGTCCTGGAGAAGCTGGACGTGCACCCGGTCACGGATGTGCTCCAGGTGCTGGAGATCGCGCTCTCACCGGCGGATGTGCCGGTGCAGGCCGCGGCCTGAGCACGATCGCAGAGCCGCGGGGGGAAGGTCTTCGGCCTTCCCCCCGCGGCTCTGCGCTACTGCTTCGTGGCCTTGTCGTACAGCTTGCGCGCGTTCGCGTTGAAGCGCACCGCCGTCGACACACTGTCCGTGTCGCCGCCGCTGGTCACCCCGATGAGGCGGCCCGGATGCTTCGGGTCCCGGTAGCCCGCGAGCCAGGGACCGCCGCTCGTGCCGTCCCAGAAACCGGAGCAGTCCATCCGTACGGATCCGGCCAGTTCGGGATCCGGCTCGGTGTCGGTGGTGCAGGCGATCGGGCGGTTGTCGGGATTGTGGTCGGGGTTGGGGTAGCCGACGACCGTGATCCGGCGGGCCGGCACCGCGGTCCAGTCGACCGGCGTCCCGCCCACCACGTCCTGGACATTGCGGCCCTTGGCGTCCGGCTCCAGCGTCACGAAGGCGTAGTCCACGGAGTCGGAGTCCTCGGCATCGGCGCGCCAGCGGGCGTCCACCTGGATGGCGCGCACCTTCCACCGTCCGTACGGCGCCTTGCCCGCACCCGCGCCGCTGAAGCTGGGGGCGAAGGTGACGTTCTCCATATAGCTGCCGTAATCGAAGACACAGTGCGCGGCGGTGGCGATGACATTGCCCTTGGGGCTGTCGACGACGCTCGCGGAACAGAAGTGCTCGCCCTCCTTGTCGAGCAGTACGCCGGCCGACGACAGGCCCGCGAAAGCGGTCGCCGACGACTGTGGCTCGGGCGGCGGCGGCAAGGGGGCCTCGTCCCCGGTGTCGGACGCGGCCGAAACCGGACCGCCGCACGCCGTCGTGGCGGCGAGCAGGGCTATGACGGGCCACCTCAGCAGCCTCTTCGGGCGGCGGCCAGGAGCGATCCACTTCATCCGGCCATCTTGCCTGTTTGCGGCCGTCAGTCCAGCCAGCCCCGCAAGGTCGCCTGCGCTCCGGCCTGGAAGCGGGTCTCGGCGCCGAGCGTCTGAAGCAGACGGCTGATCCTTCTGCGCGCCGTGTGCACATGGACGCCCAGGCGGCGGGCGATCGCCTCGTCCTTGAGGCCCGAGGCGAGCAGGCCCAGCAGCTCCTTCTGGGCCTTCGCGAGCGCCGCGTCGTCGCACGCCCCGCCCGAACCGCCGAGCGGTGTGGCACGGTCCCACACCGTCTCGAACAGCGGCATCAGCGCGTTGCGCAGCAGCGCGTCGCCGATCACCAGGGCGGAGGCCCTCGGATCGGCCGGGTCGGCCGGCGGAAGGAGGGTGATCCGCCGGTCCACGGTGATCAGTTCGGTGGGCACCGCCGCCGCGACCCGTGCCCGCAGGCCCTGTTCGACGAGGCCGGTCACCGAGCCCATCCGGCCGGGACGGGCGAGCCCGTCCCGGTCCAGGACGGTCCGCACCTCCACCCCGCGGTCCAGGAGCCCCTCGATGTCCAGGGCCGGTGCGCGTGAACCGCCGTCCCCGCGCGGCCCCTTCCCACAGGGTGAGCGGTCCAGGATGGCGACCTCCCGCTCCGCCGTGGCCAGCAGATACTCCGCCCGTTCCCCGATCGCCCGCGGACCCGTCACCACCTCGATGCCACGCTCGGGTGCGCCGGTCGCCCCCGACATCAGGCGGCCGGCCAGCCGGTCCGCGGTCATCCGTAATCGCTCCAGCTCGGCCGACCGTAAGTGCAGTTCGGCCTGGCGGCGATGGATGAGCGTACGGATCGCGGCGTCCGGCGCCGCCGGATGCGGCAGCGCGTCGCCGTCCGCCGGCAGCGCGAGGCCGTGTTCGACCAGATGGCCGAGCGCCCGGTCGAGGCGGTCGCGTGGCAGACCCAGCAGGCGTGCCAACTCCTCGGCCCCGGTGGCCCGTTCCTTGAGCAGTGCCTCGTAGATGCGTCCCTCGGCCTCCCCCAGGCCGAGGGTCTGCAGTTCCCCCTCGCTCATGCGTCGGATTCTCACTCCCTCTTCACGGGCCACACAAGTGTGCGTGTCCACTTGTCAACGTGCCTGCCACATTGATCGGTTGGCGCCCCACCGGTTGCATGGCCATGACCACCTTTACGGCTTGACCAGCACGTGGGAGGGGTACGTACTGTGCGCAAGGCCAGGACAAGCACACAGAGATCGGGTATTTTCAGGGGGACCGGTCTCGCGGCACTGCTCGGCGCGGCCGGGCTGCTGCTGACGGCACTGCCGGCCCAGGCGGCCGCACCGCCGGCCACCGCACCGCCCGCCGATGTCCTTCCGGGGGCGGAGACGGCCACCCCGTCGCTCGTCGACGGAATCAGGGAGACGGCGGACGCCAAGGCAAGTCCGGCGGACGCGGCCCGCGGCCATCTCGCCGCGAAGGAGAGCCGCTACAAGATCGCCGACGCGCGGCGCGATCTCGCGCCGATGGGGACCGTCAAAAATGGCGCGGAAGAGACCGTGCGGCTTCAGCAGAAGCACCACGGCATACCGGTGTTCGGGGGCCAGTACGTCGTACGGATGGAGTCCAAGGGCGGCAAGCGCGTCGTCACCGGCACCTCCGGCAAGTACTTCACGGGTCTGAAGACCGGCACCAAGGCGAGCGTCACCAAGGACACCGCGGTACGCCGCGCGGTCGCGGCGACCGCCGCACGCCTCGGCGGCAAGACGCTCAGCAAGGCCGACGCGATACGCGGCAAGGGCGCCAAGTCCGCGAAGGCGGCGGCCCTCACGGGCAGCGCGGGCGGCCTCGTGGTGATCCCGCGCGGCGAGGGCATCCTCGCCCACCACGTGACCGTACGCGGCACGAACCCCACCACCGGCGAACCGGTGCTGCAGCAGGTCTACATCGACGCCCGCGCCGGCTACCCGGTGCTGCAGTTCAGCGGCATCAAGACGCTGACCGCGAAGGGGACCGCCGCGTCCGGCGCCACCGCGAAGGCGGCCCCGGCGGGCGCCCGCGCGGCCGAGGCCGACCCGGCCGCCGCCATCAAGGGCAGCGGCGTCAAGCTCGATGCGGCCAAGGTCGACCTCGACCTCCAGCTCGACACCGCCGCGAACAAGTACCTGATGATCGACTCCACGCGGATGGCGGGCTCCACCAAGAACACCCTGACCACCTGGGACGCCCGCGACCGCGACGTCAGCGAGGTCGCCGGAACCTGGCCCGGCGGGCTGAAGGAATTCAGCCACGCGGAAAAGGAATTCGGCAAGGACGCCACCGAGTCCGGCGCGGTCGACGCGCACTGGGCGGCCGGGAAGGTCTACGACTACTACAAGCAGAACCACGGCCGCGACAGCCTCGACGGCCGCGGCATGACCATCAACTCCCTGGTCGGCGTGACCGAGTTCGGCACGCCGTACGTCAACGCCTTCTGGGACGGCCAGAAGATGGTCTACGGCAGTGGCGACGAGGACTACAAGCCGCTCTCCGCCGACCTCGACGTGGTGGGCCACGAGATGACGCACGGCGTCGTCGAGAACACCGCCAACCTCGTCTACGCCGGGCAGTCCGGCGCGTTGAACGAGGCGCTCGCCGACTACTTCGGCAACGCGATCGACACCGCCGCGTCCGGAGTCTCCATGGACGACCCGGACGCCGGTCTCATCGGCGAGGACCTGTGCCGTGCGACGAAGCCGCGGGCCTGCGCCTTCCGCGACCTCAACGACGGCGCGACCACCTCGAAGAACTTCCTCGGCGTCACCTACGGCACCGACAGCGGCGGGGTGCACCTCAACTCCACCGTGTTCTCCGGCGCGCTGTGGGACCTGCGCCAGGACGTGGGCGGACAGCTCGCCGACAGCATCGTGTACAAGGCGCTGTCCGAGTACATGACGCCGCTCGACGGCTTCACCGACGGCCGCAACGCGGTGCTCGCCGCCGCCAAGGACCTCGGCGTCACCGCGAAGCAGCTCACCGCCGTCAAGCGCTCCTTCAACGCCCACGGCATCGTCCCGGGCTGGGAGGACGCGCTCGGCGTCGACTCCGACCAGCTGCTCGGCAAGATCAATACCGGAGGCACCGGAGCCCAGGCGGGCGGCGGCTGGTGGACCGCCTCGCAGTCCAACGACGACGGCTCGGAGCCGTACTCCGTGTACGCGGGCCGTACGGACGGCAAGGGCGCCCCGAAGCTGATCAGCCCCAACGACGGCCGCTACCACGTCTATCCGGCGACCGACGGCAAGACGGTCGTCTGGGCGGCGTACGGCACGACCAGCCTCGACATCCTCTCCCGCCCGCTCGCGGGCGGACCGATCAAGAAGCTGTACACCTCGTCCACCGACATCGGCGGCCTGCGCGTCGAGAACGGCGTCGTCGTCTTCGAGAGCTTCGGCATCTTCGGCGACCGGCACGTCGGCTATCTGCGCCCCGGCGACCGTGGCCCCACCTTCGTCGACGGCGGCGGCTTCGAGATCCTGACCGCCCTCCCGGCGATCAAGAACGGCAGGCTCGCCTACGCCAAGCTGTATCCGACCCCCGAGGACTACAAGCTGGGCGTCGAGGTCTTCGACCTCAAGACCGGCAAGGCCGCCCTCGCGGAGCAGCTCGGCGAACCGCAGATCCTCGGCCAGACCGGCATCAACGCCACGCACGCCTTCTGGCTGGTGGACGAGAACCTGAACGACCAGGGCCAGATGGGGATCCGGCGCTCGGGCCTGGACGGCAAGGACACGGTGGACATCAGCTCCGAGTACAAGCCGGCCGCGCTGATGCCGTTCGACCTCACGGCCTCGGACGAGGCGGTCACCGTGAACAGCGCACTGCCCGACACGGCGCTGCGCAACGAGTCACTGCCGAAACTCTGGCAGCTGACCACCGACGGATCGCGCCAGGAGCGGGTCTCCTGCAACCGCGGCGAACAGATCTCCCCGGCCGCGGTCACCGGCCGCCAGGTGGTCTGGATCGACGGCACGACGGGCTGGACCGACCTGGTCACCCGCGAACGCCCCGCGGGCCTGTGCGGCTGATGCTCTGGCCCCTGCCCCGATGAGAGACGGACCCCCGGCGCCCGTGCGCCGGGGGTCCTTCGCGGTCGTTCACAATGGACGCATGGAAAACCCCCTGCAGGCCGACTGCGGGAACTGCTTCGGACTGTGCTGTGCCGCGCTGCCGTTCGCCAAGTCGGCGGACTTCGCGATCAACAAGGACGCCGGAGAGCCCTGCCCCAATCTGCGCACGGACTTCCGCTGCGGCATCCACACCCGGCTGCGGCAGAGCGGCTTTCCCGGCTGCACGGTCTACGACTGCTTCGGCGCCGGGCAGCAGGTCTCCCAGGTCACCTTCGGCGGTACGGACTGGCGGCAGGCGCCGGACACCGCGCAGCAGATGTTCGCGGTGTTCCCCGTCGTACGGCAGCTGCACGAACTGCTCTGGTACCTGACCGAGGCGCTGACGCTGCGGCCGGCCCGCGCGCTGCACGGCGAGATCCGCCGGCTGCTGGAGGAGACCGAGCGCCTGACCGGTCTTGCCCCCGAGGCGCTGGAGAAGCTCGATGTGGCGGCGCACCGGCAGGACGTGAACGTGCTGCTGCTCCGTACGAGCGAACTGGTGCGGGCCGAGGCCGGACGCAGGAAGAAGGACCGCCGAGGGGCCGACCTGATCGGGGCGAGGCTCCGCGGCGCCGACCTCAGGGGCGCGAATCTGCGGGGCGCATATCTCATCGCGGCCGACCTCACGGGCGCCGATCTGCGACTCGCGGACCTCATCGGGGCGGATCTGCGGGACGCGGACCTGGCGGGCGCGGATCTGACGGGGAGCTTCTTCCTCACCCAGCCGCAGCTCAACGGGGCGAAGGGCGACGCGGCGACCAGGCTGCCGCCCGCGCTGACCCGCCCTGCGCACTGGTCGTGACCGACGGGTCACGAGCGTGCGCGGGACGGGCTGTCGCGCTCTGCTCAGCCATTCGCGAGAGCTACGACGCGGTCCAGCGCGCCATTGAACTTGTCGTGGTCGCCGACGATCGGTCCTGACGAGGTGTACTGCCACATCGTTTGGTAGACCCAGCCGGCCGGTAGCGTGCCGGGCGTGGTGTTGTAGCGCGCGATCCACAGCGGGTTGCTCGCGCCGAAGCCGCTGTAGTTGCCGGTGCACTGGGTCCACCAGCTGGTCGCGGTGTAGATCACCGCGTCGCGCCCGGTGCGGGCCTTGTAGCGGCTCAGGAAGTCGCGGATCCAGGTGACCATCCCGGACTGCGTCTTGCCGAAGCACGCGGCCCCGTACGGGTTCCATTCGATGTCGAGCGTGCCCGGCAGGGTCCTGCCGTCGCGGGACCAGCCGCCGCCGTTGTTCACGAAGTAGTCGGCCTGCGCGGCGCCGGTGGCGGTGTCGGGGGTGGCGAAGTGGTACGCGCCGCGGATCATCCCGACGTTGTACGAGCCGGTGTACTGCTGCCCGAAGTACGGGTTCTTGTAGTAGGTGCCCTCGGTGGCCTTGACGTAGGCCCACTTCACACCGCTGTTCCACAGGCGGGGCCAGTCGACGTTGCCCTGGTGACTGGAGACGTCGACGCCTTCCGTCTGAACCACCCGGGTGTCACGGGGGAGTCCTCCCTGGCCGTCGTGGGCGATGACGCCCATGCCCAGGTGGGCGGAGCCGCGCGGGGGTACGACGGCGGCGCCGGCTGCGCCGGGGAGGGTGAGGAGCAGGGACAGTACTGCGATGAGGGTGCCGGCTGCCGCGAGATGCGACCGGCCGGTCGTTCGGGATCTGTGCACGGACATAGCGTGCCTCCGAAGACCTCGGTGGGGGATCTGGCGATCTGTCGACATGCCGTGGCGGAAATCCATGGCGGGGGACCATATGGTGTGGACATGTCAGCAATGAAGCTAGGTGCGTAGAACCCCTTGTGGAAGGGGGGCAGGGGGACGCCGTTGGTCTACGCCTGCGAAATACTGGCCGAGCTGCGGCGATGGGAAACGCCGGAAGAAACTTTCAGAATCCGGAAAGCGCGCGAGGGGTGCTGACGTGCACGAAAGCGGTACGGGGAGTGAAGCGAACTCGAAGGGCGGGAATGGTGTGGACCGCGAATTCCTTGCTCTGGAAAGGGAGTTGGCGGTCTTTCTGCGCCGGGCCCGGGCGTCCTCGGGCGAGATGGCCCGCGAGGTCCACCCCGAGCTGGAGCCCGCCGCGTACGGACTGCTGGTGCGGCTGGAGGAGGCCGGGCAGCAGAGGGCGACCGAACTCGCGGCGTACTTCGGCGTCGGCAAGGCGACGATGAGCCGTCAGCTGCGGGCGCTGGACGAGCTCGGCCTGGTGACCCGCGAACCGGATCCGGCGGACGGCCGGGCCTCACTCGTCCGGCTCACCGAAGAAGGTCTGCTCCGCTTCCGCCGAGTGAGGGACGCGAGGCGGGACCGGTACATGAGCAAGCTGGCGGGGTGGGACCGGGGGGAGATCGCGGAGCTGGCGCGGCTGCTGCATCAGCTGAACGCACGCGCGGGGAGCTGAGCGGTCCGCCTGCGGCGGGCCACGCGGCGGAGCCGCACATCGATACGGCCCCGACCCGTCCCGTGCCGCACCGGGGCTCCGCCCCAGAACCCGAATGCGACCTTCGGCCGCATGTCCTCAAACGCCGGACGGGCTGAAATCCCGCACGCGTCAGAGCTCCGCGAAGACCGCCGTCGCGTCGTCGCGGAGCTTCCAGCGGATCACCTCACCCCGCTCCCGCGCCGACGTCTCCATCGACCTGACCCGGTCGATCAGGCCCTGCGGGCCCTCCTTGCGGAGCAGAGCCATGCAGTCGGCCCAGTCGCCCTCGCCGAACATGTCGACCCAGCGCGAGGCTCCGTCGGTGAGTGCCGCCACGGCGCGGACCCCGGACCGGGGCGTCGTGCCCGTCACCGCGCGCGCCGACACCGCCGGGTCAGCCGCCGCCGTGAAGAAGCCGCCCTCCGCGTTGCGCAGTGCGTCCGCCGTGGCGTGCGAGCGCAGCAGTTCGCGGGGCAGGCGGTCGATGCGGTCGTCCAGCACCGGGCGGACCTCTCCTTTCGGCGACTCCAGCAGCAGCGTCGAGTCGGAGAGGACCAGATGCTCCACGGGGTGCGCCGGGCCGCCCCAGCGCAGCAGGACCACCGTCGCCTGAGGCGTACGCACGTGAGAAAGGTCACAGGTGTCGCTGTGGGAGTCGGCGGTGCGCCGGATTGCCTCGGAGAGGATTTCAGCCAAAGTCATATCCCGCCGTGAACCGGACAGTTCGATCAGCGCGCCGCCTAGCCTGGCGGTGAACCACGGCACACCGTGCACACATCCGTCGTCGCCCGCCGGAGGTGTCACACCGTCCAGCACCACGATCGTTCCGCCCTGGCCGGAGGCAGGCAGGGCCACGGATGCCCAGTCCTCGTTGAGCCGCTCGGGGGTGCCGGGTGCGCTAGCCAGTTCGATACGCATGACCCCAGTCTGCATGACTCCTTCACGATGCCCGCACGGAATCGCAAATGGCGCGTATTAGCAGGTCAGAAGGGTCGTGGACGCGCGGCGGCGCGGTCTTGGGAAGCTGCGGGCGCGCATCCTGCCAAAGCCCGGCCGGAAGATCCAGCCCGGACCCGCGCGCCGCCGTTTCCGTGGCCGGAGCGAGTTGTTCGTCAACTCCTCAGTGATGTTCACTCCTTCGGGTGGCGGAGCGGCCGATGCGCGTCTCCCTCCCAAAGGCGCTGGAATGGTCGTAGGCCGTACCAGGGGTGGGGCTCTCACGTGTGACCGGTCGTCATCTCTGCTTCATGGGTGGACGAGTCAAGCAAGATTGCGAGCACCGGTGCAGAACAAGCGGCCGTCCCGGACGCAGGACCCCTCGCCCGAGCCCGCCGAGCGCGGTCGCGCCAAGCGTGTGCGCAACCGCCTCGTCGCCGGCGTCGCCGCCGTCACCGTCGTGGTGGTCGCCGCGGGCGCCCCCGGCATCCTTGCCACCTCCGCCGAGCTGACCGAGTCCCAGCGCCTGGTCACCCTCGCCGGACTGGACCGCCAGGCCGTCACCCTCGCCCACTCCCTCGCCGACGAACGCGACGAGGTCACCGCGTACATCGCCGCGGGCCGCGCGGACCAGAAGGGCGACAAGGCCGCCCGGCGCGTGGTCTCCGCAGGTCTGAGCGCCCGCGTCGACCGGCAGATCGACGAGATCCGCGGCAGCATCCCCGACGACCACGCCGACCTGGGCCGCGATCTGTCCGTCGTCCCCTCCGTCCGCCGCACCGCGCTGACCGGCAAGGGCACGGCGATGGAGGCTCACCGGGCGTACACGGCCGTCATCGCGAGCCTGCACGACCTGGCCGACGAGCTGGCCGAGAAGACCCCGCCGCGCGCGGCCCACGGCACCCGGGCCCCCGCCGAGCTGGCTCTCGCCGTCGAGCAGGCCTCCGCGACCCGCGGGCTGCTGCTGGCCGCGCTGGCCCTGCCCGCCAAGCAGAGCAGCCCGGACCTCGACCCGGTCACCGGACTGCCCGTGGAGGGCGAGGACGACGACGCCGCGGACCCCGCGCGCAACGCGCTGAGCGCCGCCGCGCAGCAGTCCCGGATGCGTGAACTCGCCGCGCTCGCCGACTTCGACCGGGCCGCCGGCAAGGACGCCCGCGACTCGCTGGCCGCCACCGTGACCGGAGCCGAGGTCAAGACCGCCGAGATCTACCTCGCCCGGCTGACCGACCAGCCCGAGCTCTCGAAGGCCGACCGCAAGTCCAACCGCGAGAAGCTCGAAACCTCGCTCACCGCCCGTATCGAGCAGATGCGCGGCGTCGAGTCGACGCTCGCCGCCGAGCGGATCGAGCGCTTCGAGCAGCTGCGCGACGACGATGTCACCGCACTGGAGATCCGGGTCGCGCTTCTCGGCGGCCTGGTGATCGTCGCCATCGGAGTCAGTGCGGCCGTGGCCCGTACGCTCACCCGCCCGCTCGCCGTCCTGCGGATCGGCGCGGCCCGCCTGGCCGCCGGCCCCGAGGTCGAGGAGCCGGTCCGCTTCACCGGGCGCAACGACGAGTTCGCGCAGGTCGTACGCTCCCTGAACACCCTGCACGGCAAGGTGCGGGACCTCGGGGTACGCGCCGAACGCCTCGACAGCGACCGCGGCGACCTGGCCGGTGCCCGCGACACGCTCGCCGCCGAACTCGCCACGGGCCGCGCCGAGCTCAAGGAACAGACCGAGCTGCTGACCGCCGAGCTCGAACGCCTGCGGCACACCGTCCAGCACACCTTCGTCAACCTCTCGCTGCGCACCCTCGGCCTCGTCGAGCGCCAGCTCGGCGTCATCGAGAAGCTGGAGGAGCGCGAGCAGGACCCCGAGCGGCTCGGGACCCTCTTCAAGCTCGACCACATGGCGACCGTCATGCGCCGCCACAGCGAGAACCTGCTGGTCCTCGCGGGCGCCGAGCACAGCCACGGGCATCCCGGACCCGTCCCGCTCGTCGACGTACTGCGCGCGGCCGTCAGCGAGATCGAGCGGTACGAACGGGTCGTCATCCAGTCGCTGCCGCCGCACGCCCAGGTCGCCGGATTCGCCGCCGACGACCTCAGCCATCTGGTCGCCGAACTCCTGGAGAACGCCACCTCCTTCTCGCCGCCGGACGCCCAGGTCGAGCTGTCGGGCTGGCTGCTGGAGAGCGGCGAGGTGATGCTCTCCGTACAGGACAGCGGCATCGGGATGACCGCCGGGCGGATCGCCGAGCTCAATGCCCGTCTGGACGACCCGCAGGCGCACCAGACGCGGACGGGCCGGGACGGCGAGGGCCTCGGGCTGCGGGTCGCCGCGCTCCTGGCGGCGCGTCATGGCGTACGGGTCCAGCTGCGCGAGCAGAAGGGCGGCGGGATCGCCGCGGTCGTCGTGCTGTCGCAGGGTCTGCTGCCGGCGGGTCCGCCGGCGCCCGCGTCGCCCACGGTGACCATGGCCGGGTCCGCGCCCACGCTGCAGCTGCCGGGATCGGTGGCGGAGGCCAACTCCAATGCGCTGCCCGGCAGTTCGCGGCGAATCGACCCCCTGGTGGCGGCCGCGGAGCAGGCGATCCGCGAGGCGGAGCCGGACGCGCACGAGCGAACGGCGGACGGCGACAAGGCTGACGGGGTCGACAAGGCCGACAGGTACGACGAGGCCGACAGCATCGATGAAGCGACATTTGCGATGCGCCTGCCGGAGCCGGAGCCGGACCCGCAGTCGGAGCCGGAGGCCGAACCGCAGCCGGAGGCCGCACCCGAGCCCGAGGGCTTGGAGCCCGCTGGCGTGGAGCCCGAGCCCGCGCATCCCGCCCGGGAACGCGTCACCGACAAGGGCCTGCCCAAGCGCACCCCCAAGATCGTCAAGCCCGCCGCCGCGCCCACCGGGCGCACCGGCGGCATCGACGCCGACGCCCTGCGCCGCCGCCTCGGCGGCTTCCAGCAGGGCGCCGACTCGGGCCGCCGCGACGCCGAGGCGGAGATCACACGGCAGACAGAAGGCACACCTGCAACCGGCGCACGTACAACAACAGAAGAAGCGGGGGACACAGTCGAGGAGGCACGCAGTTGACTGCGACCGGGACATTCGGCCTGAGCAGTGAAGCCCGCAATCTGCACTGGTTGCTGAGCAATCTCGTGGAGGAGGTGCCAGGGGTGCGCTCGGTCGCCGTCGTCTCGTCCGACGGGCTGCTGCTGCTCTCCTCCGACCCCGCCCGCAACGCCGCGGCGGCCACCACCGAGCGCCCGGAAGGACCCAAGGGCTCCAGCGCCGATCTCGCCACCATCGTCTCCGGCATCGGCAGCCTCACCATCGGCGCGGCTCGGCTGATGGAAGGCGGCGGCGTCAAGCAGACGATGGTCGCGATGGCGGAGGGCAGCGTCTTCGTGATGTCGATCAGCGACGGCTCACTGCTCGGCGTGCACGCCACGCCCGACTGCGACATGTCCGTCGTCGCGTACCACATGGCGCTCTTCGTCGGCCGGGCCGGACACGTCCTCACCCCCGAACTCCGCAGCGAGCTGCGTACATCGATGGAGGAGAGCGCCCAGTGACGTCCGCCGCCGAACCGGCCCGCAGGCTCCCCGTGCGCGGCGAGGGCCGCCGCCCCGCCCGGGTCCGCCCCTACTCACTCACCGGCGGCCGCACCCGCTTCGGCCATGTGCTGCTCGTGGAGACCTTCGTGGCCGCGCTCGAAGCACCGGCCGAGCGCCGTGAGCTCCCCAAGGGCTCCTCCCGCGTCATGCCCGAGCTGCGGGCCATCGTCGAGCTGTGCCGTCGTATGCGTACCGTCGCCGAGATATCGGCGCTGCTGAAGATGCCGCTGGGTGTGGTCCGGGTGCTGCTCAGTGATCTGGCCGACCAGGGAAGGATCCGCGTGTTCGGGACCGGACACGGCTCCGGCCAGCCCGACC
Organism: Streptomyces sp. NBC_00885; assembly: GCF_045207475.1. Lineage (NCBI taxonomy): Bacteria > Bacillati > Actinomycetota > Actinomycetes > Kitasatosporales > Streptomycetaceae > Streptomyces > Streptomyces sp. NBC_00885. The sequence goes on along the minus strand of NZ_CP108796.1, from coordinate 2,744,749 downwards.
GCGCGCTGCTCGAAAGGGTGCTGAGTGGACTCCGCCGTCTCTGACACACTCGCCTCTGGCACGCTCGCGTCCGGCACGCTCACCCCTGGCACCCTGCCGGCCCCGCCCGGCCCGCAGCCCGAAGAGGAGCTGCAGGCCTGGCAGTTGGACCCCACCCGGGCGCCCACCGCGACCAAGATCGTCGTCGCGGGCGGTTTCGGGGTGGGCAAGACGACCTTCGTCGGAGCGGTCTCCGAGATCACGCCGCTCAAGACCGAGGCGCTGATGACGCAGGCGAGCGAGGAGAGCGACGATCTCACCGCTACGCCCGACAAGCTCACCACCACCGTCGCCATGGACTTCGGCCGGATCACGCTCGACGACGATCTGGTGCTGTATCTCTTCGGCACACCGGGACAGCAGCGCTTCTGGTTCATGTGGGACGACCTGGTGCGTGGCGCGATCGGCGCGGTCGTGCTGGCCGACACCCGCAGGCTGCCGGACTGCTTCCCGGCGCTCGACTACTTCGAGAGCAGCGCTCTGCCTTACATCGTCGCCGTCAACCACTTCGAGGGCACGGAGCGGTTCGAGGCCGACGACGTGCGGGAGGCCCTGACGGTGCCGCCCCACGTACCCGTGGTGATCATGGACGCCCGCAGCCGGATCACGGTGGTCGAGTCGCTGCTCACGCTGGTCGCCCACGCCCTCGAAGCCGTCCCCGACTAGCTACACAACGGAGAACCCCCGCCATGCGGAAGATACTCATCGTCGGAGCCGGCCAGTCCGGTCTCCAGCTCGCGCTCGGGCTCCAGTCCCAGGGCTACGACGTCACCGTGATGTCCAACCGCACGGCGGACGAGATCCGGTCCGGCCGGGTCATGTCCACACAGTGCATGTTCGACACCGCGCTCCAGCACGAGCGGGATCTCGGCATCAACTTCTGGGAGTCCCAGGCCCCGCGCATCGAGGGACTCGGCGTCTCCGTCGCCGCCCCCGACGCCTCGCGCGCCGTCGACTGGGTCGGCACGCTCGACGGCTACGCCCAGTCCGTCGACCAGCGTGTGAAGATGGCCGGCTGGATGGAGACCTTCGCCCAGCGCGGCGGCCAGCTCGTCATCCACGGCGCCGCCGTCTCCGACCTGGACTACTTCTCCCGTACGTACGACCTGGTGCTGGTCTCGGCGGGCAAGGGCGAACTGGTCTCGATGTTCGGCCGCGACGCCTCGCGCTCCCCGTACGACACCCCGCAGCGCGCGCTCGCCGTCTCCTACGTCCACGGCCTGGGCCCGCGCCCCGAGCACGCCGACTACGACGCGGTCCGCTGCAACCTCGTACCCGGCGTAGGCGAGCTCTTCGTGATGCCGACCTTCACCACCACCGGTCGCGCCGACATCCTCTTCTGGGAAGGCATCCCGGGCGGCCCGCTCGACGTGTTCCAGGACGTCAGGGACCCTGCCGAGCACCTCTCCCTGACGCTGGAGCTGATGGAGAAGTTCACGCCCTGGGAGTACGCGCGTGCCACCAAGGTCGAGCTGACCGACCCGGGCGCCACCCTCGCCGGGCGCTACGCCCCCACCGTCCGCCTGCCGATCGGCAAGCTCCCCGGCGGCGGCCTGGTCCTCGGCGTCGCGGACGTCGTCGTCGCCAATGACCCGATCACCGGACAGGGCTCCAACTCGGCGTCCAAGTGCGCGGCTTCGTATCTCGCCTCGATCACCGGACACGGCGACAGGCCGTTCGACGAGGAGTGGATGCAGTCCACGTTCGACCGCTACTGGGACACGGCGCAGCACGTCACCAAGTGGACGAACGCGATGCTCGGCGTCCCGCCCGAGCACGTACTCAACCTGATCGGCGCGGGCGGTCAGCTGCAGCCGGTCGCCAACCGGTTCGCGAACGGCTTCAACGACCCGGCCGACTTCGAGAACTTCTTCTACGAGCCGGAGAAGGCGAACGACTACCTCGCCGAAGTCTCCGCGGCGTCGTCCGGCGGCTCCGGCGCCGAGTAGCCGGTGTCCGGTCCCTCCGTGGCTCCGTCCGGGAGCGGCGGCGGGGTGTACGTACTCAGCGGGCTGCCGTCGGGGTCCGGGCGTACCGCACCGAGCAGCGGATTCGCCGCGAGGGGGGAGACCTTGACGGTGGCTCCGGGGCGCGGGGCGTGGACCACCATGCCGCCGCCCAGGTAGATCGCCACATGGGTGGCCTCGGGGAAGTACACGACCAGATCGCCGGGGCGCAGTGAGCGCAGGGGGACCTTGGGAAGCTCCTCCCACTGCTCCTGGCTCGTCCGCGGGATCTCGCGCCCCGCCGTCGCCCAGGCCTGGGAGGTCAGTCCCGAGCAGTCGTACGACTCCGGTCCCTCGGTACCCCAGAGGTACGGCTTGCCGATCTGCTCGACCGCGTACCGCAGTGCCTGCTCGCCCTCCTCGGTGGGCGTGCGGTCGCCCGCGAGCGCGCCCGAGGCGATCAGCTCCTCCTGTGCCTTGTCGGTGCCGGACTGTTCGAGCGCGGCCAGCCCGGCGATCTGCTCGGGCGAGAGCGAGGCGAGCATCGCCTCGACCGCCCTCAGCCTCGCCGTCGCGGCCTCGCTCGACTTCTTCTGCCGGGCCGCGAGGGTCTGCTCCTTGCCGAGCGCCTTGCGGGACGCGGCCTCAAGTCCCGCGGCCCGCCGTGCTCCCGTCTCCAGCCTGGCGGTTGTCGCCAGCCGTCCAAGGGCCGCGCGCTCGATGAGATGGTCCTGGTCGAGGGCCTGGCGCGGGTTCCGGGCGAGGAGGAGCTGCAGATACGAGGAGAGCTCGGACTGGCCCTGGTACTGCAGGCGTGCCAGTCTTCCCGCCTCGCCCCGGCTCGCGCTGAGGGCACTGCGCGCCTTCGCGAGCTCGCGGCCGAGCCGCGCCGTCTCGGCCCGCTGCGCGGTGAGCTCCTCCTCCGTCGTGTTGTACCTCTCACCGGCCGCCTCCGCCTGCCGGTACAGGGTTTGAAGCTGCGTCAGCATCCGGCTGAGGTTCGCCGTCGGATCGGCGGCGGGTTCGGCCGCGGCGGGCACCGCCGCGAGAGCGGTCGCGGCTGCCAGCGCTGCGGTACAGACGGATCGGAGCACGCTGCCTGACATCTCGTCACCTCCGGCTGTGGGGTGGGCCGTGCGCCCCATCGTGGGAGCGCGCAACCGGGAGCGCCCGGCGGGTGGTCGATTCAGCGCAACGCGGTCACTCGTCGAGAGGGAGTGCGGCCCGCCTCCGGCGTGTCAGTCCACCGGCAGCGCGTAGAAGGTCCGCTCCCGCTGGACGACGAGCATCCGGCCGCCGCCCTGCAGCGGCACATAGCGCGGGCCGCCCGGGACGTCGCTCGCACCCGCCTCCTGGAACTTCCACAGCCGCCTGCCGTCGCGCCCGGCGAACGCGGTGAGCTGCACGCCGTCGCCCGCGAGCACCGTGCCGCCGCTCGCGCTGACCGCGGTCGCCGGGACGCTGCTCCAGACCGGCGCCTCGGTGGAGCGCCGCCACAGGGCGCGGCCAGTCGCCGTGTCGACGGCGCACACCTCCTGATGGCGGTTGGCGACATAGAGCGCCGAACCCCGCAGGACCCCCTTCCCGAAGGGGAAGACCCCGGTCTCACCGGGCGCGAGAGCGGCGCCGGCCAGCCGCCACAGCCGCTTCCCGCCGCTGCCGGCGTACGCGTGCAGCTCGCCCGCCGACGTGGCGAAGACCTTGTCCGCCGCATCGCCGGTCAGCGCCGCGGTGGGCGCGATGCCCGGGAGCGCGAGCGTCTGCAACTGCCTGCCCGTCTTCCGGTCGAAGGTGAGCAGCACGGACGCGCCCTTGGACGCCCTGCGCTGTACGAGGGTCAGCGACGCCGCGTCCTGACGCACGACGATGTCGGCGGCGCGGACGGCGATCAGGTCGTACCGCGGGATCGCGGGCGGCTGCCCCTTGGTGATCTGCGTGCGCCACTGCCAGGTGCGTGCGACCAGGTCGTACGCGAGGAAGTGCGCGGTGGTCGCGGCGCCCTTCTTGATGTGCCCGGTCATCCAGAGCGTGCTGCCGTCCCAGCCCGTGACGGTCCCGACGGTCAGGGTCTCGCCGGGGCCCAGGAGGGTGGTCTTGGCGACCCGGTGCTTGATCCGGCCGTCCCGTACGGAGATCCAGAGGAACTCCGACTCGCCGTCGACGAAGCAGAGCTCGGCGTCCACGGGTACGGCACGGGAGGGCGAGGCGGCCTCCGCGATCTGCCAGAGCCGGCGTCCGCTGCGCACATCCACGCCGACGGCATGGTCGGTGCCGGTCAGGACCAGCACCTTGTCGCCCCAAGCGGTCGCGTTCGGCGGCGCGTCGTCCTCCTTGCCGGGGTGCTCGTAGCGCCAGACGGGCTCGGGCGGCACTCCGGCGACGCGGGTGCGCGAGGGAGTGGGGGCCGGTTTGGCGACGGTCTTTGACGCATCGTCACCGAGGGCGTGGACGGCGCCGCCGCCGAGCGCGATACCGGCGACCCCGGCGGCGATCCCGACGAGCAGCGCACGCCGATCGGGCGCGGCCGGCGGTGGCGGGGACAGGGGCGCCGGTGCCGGTGCGGGCACCGGCAGGGGTGCGGGGGGCAGGGCCGGGGCGGCCGCAGGCACGACGGGTGCGACCGGAGCGGCAGGTGCGACCGGAGCGGTCCGGGCGCCGGGCACCCCCAGGGCAGCGGTCTCCCGGTCGACGCCCCGCCCACGGACGACGAGGGTGTCGCCGCCGGTGACGAGCTGTCCGCCCTCGGGTGCGCCCACCGTGCCCTGGCTGCCGCCCGCATGCTGCTGGGGGATCGCATCCGTCGGCCCGGAGCCGGCCTGCGCCGGCTCACCCCCCGACCGCAGGGACTCGACCTCCGCCGCCTGCGCCTGGACCGCTTGGACCAGGCCCGGCGGAAGCCAGCCGTCCCGGGCCAGGGCTGCCGCGCCCTCCAGGGCCAGTTCCGCCGCCACCGTGCCCGCCGACGGGCGGTCCTCCGGAAGCTTCGCCAGGCAGCTCGCCACGAGCGAACGCAGCTCGGAGGGCACGCCGTCCAGTTCCGGCTCGGCGTGCGCGATCCGGTCCGCGTCGCCCAGCGGCGTCGTGCCCGTCGCCGCGTACGCCAGCAGCAGACCGAGTACGAAGATGTCGGAGGCCGGTCCGGGCTGCGAACCCGACGCCTGTTCCGGGGTCAGATAGCCGAGCCTGACGGTCAGTTGCCCGTCCGGATGCGCCTCGGCGACGGCCGCCGCGCCCAGGGCGCCGAAGGCCGTGAGTCGCGGCCCGTCCGCCGCGAGCAGCACGGTGTCGGGCGCGAGACCGTGCAGCACCGCCCCGCCCGCGTGCACCCGCGACAGGGTTTCCGCGAGTCCCGCGCCCAGGGTCCGCAGCGCCCGCTCCGGCAGCGGACCGCCCAGCGCGATCGCCTCACGCAGGCTCAGTGCCGGTACGTAGGGGCTCGCCGTCCACATCGGATCCCCGTCCGTACGGGACTCGATGGGTGCCACCCAGCCGCCGGCGAGCCGTTCCGTTCTGCGCGTCTCCGAGCGGAAGCGGCTTCTGAAGGCCGCAAGGGCGGCGAGTTCGGGCCTGGCCACGGAGACGACCGAGACCGCACCGTCCGCACCGTCCGCGAGATACCGGACGCAGACCGCCGACTCCCCGAAGCGCGCCAGCGTGGTGTACGGGCCGATCTGGCGCGGATCGTCCTGCTGCAGCGGCTCCATGGCGAGCATCCCCCCTGACGGACAGTCCAGTGATCTTATGGCGCGCCGTTCGGCTTCGACCAGGGCCACTTGAGGGTGCGCCGCTCCACACCCCCCGGTGCGTACTCGTACTTCCAGCCGCGCTGCAGACGGAGCCGCTTGGTGTAGCCGGACGGGACGCGCCGGTAGGCGTACACGGTCGGCGGCGTGCCGTCGTCGTTCGGGACAGGGACCTTGTACCACTTCGGGGGATGGCCGGTCGGCCCGACCAGCACCGGCAGGACGCGCCCGTCCAGCGGCCCGCCCTCGAAGGGGGTGTTCTCGCTTCTCACACGGGCCAGTCTCACGCAGGGCCCGTCCGCCGCCGTCACCGGGCGCGCCGCGGCGTGGCATGCACCCGTTGGAGTGCAGCGCGCGCCCCGCCCGGCAGGCACCGTTGACGCCTCAGGAGCAGTGGCGTATCACTTTCGGCTACTGCCAAAACCCCCCTTTGGGCCGGAGGTGTTACTCCTGTGAGACCGCGCCGGCCCGGGAGACGCTGATGCGTGAACCCGAACCGCTGGGTGTACCGCTCGCCGACGTCCTGCTTCTGGGCGGCACGGTCGCACCGGGACCCGGCGGCAGACCGGCCCTGTGGAATGTGTCCACGGGCAGGCCCGCCTGTCTCACCGCCGTCGACCCGGCCACCGGCGAACAGCTGGTCAGCGCGCCGCTCGCCGACGCGGACGGCGCCTGGGCCCTCACCTCCGCGCCCGACGGCGTCTACGCGGGGACGTACAGCAACGCGCATCTGTACCGCTGGCGGCCCGGCGCGGGCGACGAGGCCGAGGATCTCGGGCAGCCGCTCGACGGGGAGTCCTTCGTCTGGTCGCTGGCCTGCGACGAGGACGGCGCGGTCTGGGGCGGCACCTTCCCCGGGGGGAGGGTGTTCCGCTTCGACCCGGCGGCCAAGGAGTACACCGACTTCGGGCAGGTCGTCGCGGGCCAGTCGTACGTACGGAGCATCGCCTGCGCCGGCGGCAAGGTCTACTCCGGTTCGTACGCGGCCGCCCACATCGCCGAACTGGACCCGGCGACCGGGTCCGTCACCGAACTCCCCATGCCCCCGAGCCTGGACTCCGCCGAGTCGAAGGCCGTCTACGACCTGGACGCCCACGACGGACGGCTGTACGCACGCATCGGCTCCGACCTGCCGGGACCGCTCTTCGTCTACGACCTCCAGGCGCGCGCCTGGACCGACGAGATCCCCGGCGCACACGGCCTGACGGTCGCCCCGCCCGACCCCGGCGGTGGCATCCATCTCGTCCAGCACGGCGAACTGCACCGCTACGACCCGGCCACCCGGCAGCTCACCAGCACCGGTCTCACCTTCACCGGCAAGATGCAATGCGTCCGCTCCTTCGGCTGGGCCGAGCTGCTGCTCGACGACTGGCCGGGCCAAAGCGTCGTGGGCACGCTCTCGCGCGGCGAGATGTTCCGCTACAACCCGGCCACCGGCGCGTACGCGATCACGGACACGGGGATCACCAAGAGCCCGATCGAGATCCTCGCGCTCGGCGCGGGCGACGGCGAGACCCTTTATGCGGGCGGCTTCCTCAACGGCGGTCTGGCCTCGGTGAACACCGCCACCGGCGCCACGGAATCCCACCGTTTCGGGCAGACGGAGTGCATCCTGCCCGCCTCCGACGGCTCCGTATGGCTCGGTCTCTATCCCGAGGCCAGGCTCTACCGGTACCGGCCCGACCGGCCCTGGAACAGCCCCGAATACTCGCCGGGCGGCCCGTCCGGCACCCCGGTCAACCCCGAGCCGGTCCTCAACCTCGCGCCGCATCTGCAGATGCGTGCCAAATGCCTGGTGGAGGCCGACGGGAAGATCGTCGTGGGCACGGTCCCCGAGGGCGACCGGCTCGGCGGCGGGCTCGCGATCCACGATCCGGCGGCCGGGACCTACCGGTTCGTCCGCCATGTGGTCGAGGACCAGTCCGTGTTCTGTCTGACCGCGCACGAGGGTGTGGTCTACGGAGGGGCGTCGATCACCGGAGGGCTCAGCACCACCGAGTACACCCGGGAGTCGGGCGCGGTGTTCGCGTGGGACATGCAAGCGGGCGAAAAACTCTGGGAGTTGGAGCCCGTCCCCACGGAGCGGTCGGTCAGCGCCGTGGCGATCGGCCCCGACGAAAGGCTGTGGGGCCTCGCCGGTCACACGCTCTTCGCGGTCGATCTCGGAAGTCAACAGGTGGTGCGCCAGTACAGGTTGGGCAGCAGAAGCGCGGCGGGGTCCATCGTGATCTCCCGGGAAAGGCTGTACGTGAGCGTGGACAACGCATTGATCTACCGGGTCGATCCCTACGCGGAGGACGATGAACCGGCGCTCGTGGTGGGCTTCGTGCACAGGCGGCTGTGTGTCCACAGTGACGGCAGCTTCTCTTTGAACCGTGGACCCGAGCTGTTCCGGGTGGTTCCCCGTTACTGACTCATTGACAGGTCAAATCCCCCGCGACTAGTTTCGGCCCAGGCCGAAACAGCCGGGCTCCGTGCTCCCTTCGTATCAGGCCTTCCGGAGGCCCCCATGAAGACAGGCTTCAAGCGCGCCACCGCACCTCTCGCACTGTTCATGCTCGCCGCCTCGCTCTCCGCATGCGGGGACGGCGACGCGGGCTCGGACTCGAAGAAGGTCACCGTCTGGATGTATCCGGTGATCGCCGACCCGAAGGCCAGTGCGGCCTACTGGGACGGCATCGAGAAGGCCTTCGAGAAGGCGGCACCGGGCACCTCGCTCACCATCGAGCAGCAGCCGTGGGAGAACCGCGACCAGAAGATCGCCACCGCGTTCGGCGGCGGAAAGGGTCCGGACGTCGTCCTGCTGACGCCGGACCAGATTCCCCAGTTCTCCGCCAATGGCGCCATCAGGCCGGTGGACGGGGCGCTCAAGGACAGCACCGGAAAGTTCCTGCCCGCGACGATGGACGCGATGAAGCAGGACGGCAAGATCTACGGCGCGCCGATCTACCAGACCATCACGACCACCATCTACAACAAGAAGCTGCTGACCCAGGCCGGTATCACCACACCGCCCGCCACCTGGGACGAGATCAAGGCCGCAGCCCCCAAGCTCAAGCAGAAGGGCGTGGCTCTCCTCGACTACTCAGCCAGCAACGAGGCCTCGCTGAACCTCAACTTCTATCCGCTGCTGTGGCAGGCGGGCGGCACCGTATTCGCCAAGGACGGCAAGAAGGTCGCCTTCAACAGCCCCGAGGGCGTCGAGGCGCTCACCTTCCTGACCGACCTCTACAAGGCGGGCTCGGTCCCCAAGTCGTCGATGACGAACACCAACCTGCTCGCCGACCAGGCACTGGGCAAGCAGCAGGCCGCCATGGGCTTCTCCGTCGTCCTCGCAGACGCGGAACTGGCCGCCAAGACCTGGGGCAACGAGAACGTCGTCGTGGGTGCGCCGCTCAAGGGTCCCGCCCGGGAGGTCGCCTTCGGCATCCCCGGGGCGCTCAGCGTCAACGCCAAGTCCAAGAACACGGCGGGCGCGGAGAAGTTCCTCGCCTTCATGACAGCGCCGGAGCAGATCAAGTCCCTGGGCAAGGCCAGCGGCTACTTCTCACCCCGTACGGACGTGAGCGTGCCGAACGCCTCGCCGTACGCGAAGCAGTACCAGGCCGCACTGTCCAATGTCTCTCCCGGTGAGCCCAATCCCGCCGCACGCCAGCTGATGGGCCTGCTCGCACCGGAGATCCAGGCGGCGCTGCTGGGCAAGAAGAGTCCCAAGGACGCGCTGGACGACGCGGCCAAGGCGGCCGACGACCTGCTGGCGCGACAGCGTTGAGTGAGGCAGTCACAGACGAGGCGGTCCCGGACGAGACAGACCCGGACGGGACGGTCCCGGACGGGGCGGCCACGCGCAAGACGGCGACGCACGAGGCTGCCGCGCGCCGGCCTGGCCGGCGCCAGGGGCGGCGGCGCGAGGCCCTGGTGGGCCTCGCGTTCGTCGCCCCGATGCTGGTGCTGTTCATCGTCTTCCGCTTCGGACCGACGCTGGGCGCGGCCTTCCTCTCGCTCACCGACTACCGGCTGAGCGGCGAATGGCAGTTCATCGGGGCCGAGAACTACACGCGGCTGCTGCGCGACGACCTGTTCTGGGAGAGCCTGGGCGTCACCGCCTTCTACACCGTCGTCTACGTCCCCATGACGGTGCTGCTCGCCCTCGGCACGGCCGTCCTGCTGCATCGCACCATCTGGCTGCGAGGCTTCTTCCGCGGCGTCTTCTTCCTGCCGTACGTCACCAGCATCGTGCTGGCCGCCGTCATCTGGAAGTGGATCTACGAGGTCGACGACGGGCTGCTGAACGCCGCACTCGGCGCCCTCTCCCTCGGCCCGGTCGACTTCCTCGGCGATGAGTCGCTCGTGCTGCCCTCCATCGCGGCCACCTCCGCCTGGAAGGGCTTCGGCTACACCATGCTGATCCTTCTCGCCGGACTCCAGTCCATCCCGCGCGAGGTCACCGAGGCCGCCACCGTCGACGGCGCGAGCGCCTGGCAGCGCTTTCGCTTCGTGACCCTGCCGATGCTGCGGCCCGTGCTCTTCTTCGTCCTCGTCATCGAGGCGATCCAGGCCTTCCAGGTCTTCGACGCGATGTACGTGATGACCGCCGGCGGCCCCGTCAGGGCCAGCTATTCGCTCGTCTACTTCCTCTACGACTCCGGCTTCAAGTACTTCGACTTCGGCTACGCCAGCGCGGTCGGCCTGATGCTCTTCCTCGTCGTCCTGCTCTTCTCGCTCATCCAGCGCCGGCTCATCGGCAGAGAGGCGGACTGATGGGAGCCCGGCTGAGACTGCCCGTACTGCTGATCCTCGTCGCTTTCGTGACCGTCACACCCTTCGCGGTCATGGTGCTGGTCGCCTTCGCCCCGCCCGGTGGCCAGACGCTGCCCGGGGCCTTCGACATCACCCGGGCGACCTGGCAGAACTTCTCCGACGTCCTGGCGGGCGCGGACATCACCCGCTGGGCGCTCAACTCGCTGATCTACTCGCTCGTTTCGGTCGTGCTCATCCTGCTGTTCTCGTCGATGGCCGGATACGCCTTCGCCAAGAAGCGGTTTCCCGGGCGCGAGGTGCTCTTCTGGGCGTTCCTGGCGACCTTGATGGTGCCCTTCCAGGCGACGCTCATCCCGTACTACATCCTGGTCTCGAAGATGGGCGGCGTCGACACCTACTGGGGCCTGATCGTGCCGACCCTGGCCAACTCCCAGGCCGTCTTCCTGATGCGGCAGTTCATGTACCAGCTGCCCGACGAGCTCTTCGAGGCCGCGAAGATCGACGGCGCATCCGAGTGGCGTATCTACACCACGATCGTCATCCCGCTGATCCGGCCGATCCTGGCCACGCTGGGTGTCTTCGTCTTTCTCTGGCACTGGAACGACTTCCTGTGGCCGCTCGTCATCGGCCAGTCCTCGTCGATGCGCACGCTCACGGTCGGCCTTGCCACGCTCGCGGGCGAGGACGTCGCGATCAACCAGATCATGGCGGGAGCGACCATCACCGTCGTCCCCTGCCTGCTGGTCTTCGGGCTGCTGCAGCGCTATCTGACCGACTCCATCGCCACCAGCGGCCTCAAGTCCTGAACGTTCAGCCGCCCAGCCGGGGCAGCACCTTGGTGCCGAACGTCTCGATGGCGCTCAGGGCGTCCGCCTGCGGCATGCCGGGCGGCTGGATGCGCAGCACCACCCCGTCGGCGCCCATCTCGCCGTACGCCCCCAGCCGCTCGACGCACCCGTCGACCGAACCGATCACCGAGCGCGCCTCGATGTCGTCCCACTGCTGGGCGTAGCGGGCCGCGTCGGCCGAGGTGCGCTTCCAGTCGCCGTAGGCGTCGTACAGACCGCGCAGCGGGGCTTCCAGCGCGCTTCGGGCCTGCTGCGAGGTGGCGGCGGCGTAGCCCTCGCGGCAGACGATGACCTCGGCGCCCAGACTGGCGGCGCCGCGCGGGAAGGAGCGGTACTCCTCGATCTTTCCGGGCAGTTCGGAGTCGAGCTCGTTGAAGGAGGTCGTCCAGCCGTCGCACATCCGGGCCGTACGCTCCAGGGCCGCGGAGACCCGGCCGCCGTTCCAGATCCGCGGCCGCGGGGACTGCACCGGGCGCGGCGAGAGAAAGGCATCCTCCGCCGAGGTCCAGCGGCCGTGGTGGGTGACCTTGTCCTCGGTCCACAGCCGGGTGACCAGCTCCAGGCACTCCTCGAAACGGGACACGCGCTCGCGCGGCTGGGTGCCGAACAGGGTGAACTCCTCGGGCCGGTAGCCCAGTACGAAACCGGCCGTCAGTCGCCCGCCCGACAGCACATCGATGTGTGCGAGCGTCTCGGCGAGCCACACCGGCTGGTAGACCGGCGCGATCAGTCCGGCCGTGGCGAGGCCGATCCGCTCGGTGTGCGCGGCGAGATACGCCAATGAGGTGAGCGCCTCGTGATAGCCGGGCCGGTGCAGATGCCGCTCGCCGAGCACCACCCAGTCGAATCCGGCCTCCTCGGCCAGCCGCACCTGCTCCACGGCATCGGCCAGACGGGGCCTCTCTGCCGCGTCCGCGTAGAGATTGACGTACAGGCCGAGACGCATGGGACGCTCCTTTACGGTCCGGGCCGTAAAGGCTAGCGTGTCGCCAACGACCGCGACAGACGGGAGAGATCGCCCATGTCCGCGACGCCCACCTCCAAGGCGGAGGACCTGGTGCGGCGGCTGCGCGGCACCGTACTGCCCGCGGTGGCCACGCCCATGGACCCCGGCGGGGTCGTGGACTTCGGCGCACTGTGCGGGTACGCGGAACGGATCGCGGCCGAGCGGATCGGCGGCGTGGCCGTCTGGGCGCACACCGGCCGCGGCCTCCACCTCTCCGAGTCCGACCGCCTTCAGGTGCTGCGCACCTGGCGGGAGGCGGTTCAAGGGCTGATCGTGGCAGGTGCGGGGGTGCCACGATCGGCCCGCGCGAGCAACTTGCGGGAGGCCTGGGACGCCACCGTCGCCATGGCGGTCCAGGCGGCCGACCTCGGCGCGGACGCGGTCATGGTCTACCCGCTGGCGCAGTTCGCCGCCAGGCCGGCCGGGCAGGCGGAGGCGGTACGCCTCCACGAGCGGGTCGCCGAGGAGAGCGGGCTGCCGGTGCTCGGCTTCTTCCTCCACGGCGAGGCGGGCGGCTACCCCTACCCGCCCGACCTCATCCGCCTCCTGCTCGCCCTGCCGTCGGCCGCCGGGGTCAAACTCGCCACGCTGGACCGCGCGATGGCATGCCAGGACGCGATCGGTGCGGCGAGGTCGAGCGGGAAGCTCGCCATCACCGGCGAGGACCGGATGTTCGGCCCGTCCCTGATGTGGGGCGCGGACTCGGCGCTGGTGGGCATCGCGGCGGCGAGGGTGTCGCTGACGGGGGCGGTGCTGGGCGCGTGGAACGCGGGGGATTACGGGGCGTTCGTGCGGGCGTCGGGTCGGCTGGACCGTTTCGCGGAGGCGACGTTCCGGGATCCGATCGAGGGGTATGTGCAGCGGATGCTGTGGGCGGGGGTGTGGGAGGGGTTGATCCCTGAGCACGCCGCTCATGATCCGTACGGGCCGGAACTCCCGGTGGGGGAGAGGGAATCGGTGATCGCCTGCTTGGAGGAGCTGGCCAAGGAGCCCGACTAGGCGCGGGCGTCCGGGGTGGGCGGTGCGCCTGCGGCGGGCCTTCCCCTACCCGCCCCTTCCCGAACTGGGGCTCCGCCCCAGACCCCGCGCCTCAATCGCCGGCGGGGCTGAATGTGCGGCCCTGCCGCACATTCAGCCCGTCCGGCGTTTGAGGACATGCGGCCGAAGGTCGCATATGGGGGTCTGGGGGCTTGCCCCCAGTTCGCGCCGCGAAGCCGGCACAGGGGTCCGGGGCGGAGCCCCGGTCAAGGGAAGGGGCGGGTAGGGGAAAGCGCCGCAGGCAACCCGAACAACCGCACCGCGTTCCCCCACAGCACCCGCTCCAACTCCTCCGCAGAGAACCCCGCATCCCGCACCACCCCCAACGCCACGCACGGGTCGATCAGCGTCGCGTCCGTGCCGAAGAGCAGGCGGTCCACCGGGACCCCCGCCTCCCTCGCGTAGGCGATGCGGCCCGCGTCCGTCGCGGTGCGGCAGTGCTCCAGGTAGAGGCGGTCGCACGACGCGGCCGCATGCGCCGCCTCGCGCCACGCGTCGCCGCCCGCGTGGCCCATGATGACGCGCAGGCCCGGCCGGGACGCCAGGAGTTCCGGCAGGAGGGTGACCTCGTCGCCCCAGGTGTGCAGCAGCAGCGGTACGCCCGCCTCGGCGACCACGTCGAACGCCTCCGCCATCGCCCGCGCCCCGGGCAGCTGCCCCGGATAGTGCGTGTGGATCTTCGCCCCGACGAACCGCCCGGTGTCCATGCAGCGCCGCAGATCCGCGGCGCTCTCCTCGGGCCGGTTGGGGTTCACCACGGCGTATCCGTACAGCCGCGGCTGCTGCGCGAGCACCTTGCTCAGTGCCGCGTTGCCGCCGACCGCGTCGTACACGACCGCCTCCGACGCGGACACCAGCTGCAGGTCGATGCCGTAGCGGTCCATCTGCCGCAGATTTCTCTCCGAGTCACCGGCCGTGAGGTGGAACTGCCAGCGGCCCACATGGGCGTGCACATCGATGATCGGCATCAGGCCAGCAGCTCCTCGACGTTCTTCGTAGAGATCGCGGCCCGGTCGTCGTCCGTGATGTCCGCGTACCGCAGCCGCAGCGTCTGCGGCGAGATGTCCATGAACGGGGTGCGCGAACCGAAGACGAGATGGCGCGGGCCCACCGTCTCCACCACGCGCTCGATGGAGTCGGGTCCCGACAGCATCCGGGTGGTGGCCCGGAATCCGGGCTCCTCGCGGGCCATCAGCAGGAAGTCGGCCAGCAGATAGGCGTGCAGGTCGAGAAAGACCACATCGGCGCCGAGACCCATGAGCGGCGGGCCGAAGCGGCGGGGGTCGCCGTCGTGGAGGAGTGTCAGGCCGCGTTCCAGGGCGAGCGAGACGATCCGGCGGTAGCCGGGGAAGCCGGGCTCGGTCATCTGCTCGATCGTGAACAGCCGCAGGAACCGCACTCCGGCCGCGGCCAGTTCGTCCAGCCGGTCCTCCGCGGTCAGCGCGTCGCGGACGTCGATGGTGCCGACCGGAAGCAGCTCCGGGCAGTCGGCGAGGTCGCGCACCGTCTCGGCGTTGCCTTCGCCGTCGTCGAAGAGAGGGCCGCGCGTCGACAGGGCCAGCGCACAGGCGACGGGCGAACGGCCCAGGCGCTCGCGGACCTCCGGCAGCCCGATGTCGCGGTGGTGCCGAGGCCACGGCCCGTACAGCACGTCCACGTCCCAGCCGATGAACTCCTCGGGGGACGGATGCAGCCACTCGTACGCGCTCATCGGTCTTCCCCGTCGGCCAGGGCATGGGCGATCCGGTCCACGTCGTCCTCCGAGTACCCCTCGTTCCACTGGAGCACCAGCAGCGTACGGTCGATCAGCCGCTCCGCACGGGGACACAGGCCCGGTGGATATCCGGTGAGTGCCGGGTTGGCGTACAGCGGGCGCTCCAGATAGCCGGGCAGTGCGGGAATGCCCGCGGCCTGGAGCTTCTTGGCCCAGCGGGCGTTGTCGTCGACCAGGAGCGGCACCACCCACCAGGCGTGCCCCGCGCGGCGCGTGGGCATCTCCACGCCCGGGATCCCGGCGATCGCCGCGGCCAGCTGCTCGGCGCGCTCCCGCCGTACGCGTACGACGTCCGCGACCTTCGTGAGCTGGGCGCGGGCGACCGCCGCGACGAGCTCGGGCATCCGGTAGTTGAGGCCGGGCTCCCGGTGGATGCGGCCCTCGGCGCGGTCCCAGCCCTTGTCCATGAACAGCCGCATATGGCGGGCGAGTGCCGGGTCGTCGGTGAGCGTGAGTCCGCCGTCGCCCGCGGTGATGTGCTTGTACTGCTGAAGGCTGAAGCAGGCGATGTCACCGACCGTGCCGAGCAGCCGGCCGCCGGCATCCTCGCCGAGCCAGGCCTGGGCGCAGTCCTCGATCAGGACGAGCCCGTGCCGGTCGCACACCGCGCGCAGCGCGTCGATGTCCGCCGCGCCGCCGAAGAGATGCACGGCGATGACGGCCTTGGTGCGCGGCGTGACGGCGGCTTCGACCGCTGCGGGGTCGAGGTTGCCGTCCTCGGCGCGTACGTCGGCGAACACCACGCGTGCCCCCTGTGCCAGTACGGGCGCGACCGTGCCGAAGTCCGAGATCGGGGTGGTGACGACCTCGTCGCCCGGGCCCACCCCGGCCGCGGCGACCGCCAGGTGCAGCGCGGCCGTCCCCGAACTGCTGGCGATCGTGTGTGCGCGGGAGTACATCCCGCTCATCTCGGCTTCGAGGGAGCGTGCTTCACTGCCGAAAGCGCTGCACAGGACGGTCGAGTCCAGCACGCGCAGAACAGCTGCCCGTTCCTCCTCGCCGAAGGTGCGGCCGCGGGCGTCGAGAACTGTGGGCAGTGGCATTTCCCGTTCGGGCATCGGGGCACTATCCTCTCCGCAAGCATGCGGTTATGGCCTGGGCCGAAATTAGAACCGCGGTTGCCGGGCGTCAACCCCGTCCAGAAGTACCGCAGAACCACTCCAGAAGAACGGAGACCGGCCGATGGCTCTCACGGTCGGCGTGATCGGTCCCGAGGACCTTGTGCCCAAAGTGGTCGCGGTCGGCGGCTCGTCCGGGGCCGACCGTCTTGTGCCGCTCCCGTACCGCCACGAGGACGAGACCCTCGACGTGGTCGCGCGGGCGCAGGCCGACGTGGACGCGCTGCTGTTCACCGGCGTCGTGCCGCACACCCTCGCGACGGCCGCCGGTCTGCTGGACCGGCCCGCCATGTATGTCCCGTACAACGGCGCGACCCTGCTGCGGGCGCTGGTCGAACTGCTCCGGCTGGGCCACGACGTGTCCCGGATCTCCATCGACACGCTGCGCCGCAGCGAGGTCATGGAGACACTCACCGAGGCCAAGCTGCCCACCGAGCATGTGCATGTACTGCCCTACCGGCCCGGGCTGACCTCGCAGGACCTGGCGGACTTCCATCTCACCGCCCGCGACAAGAAGCAGACCAGGGTCGCCCTGACCTGCCTCGGCTCGGCCTTCCACCTGCTCGACCACGAGATGCACGCCGTACGGCTGGCACCCTCCCGGCACTCCATACGTTCCACGCTCCAGGCCCTCGTCCTCGCCACCGCGGGCGCGCACAGCGGAGACGCCCAGGTCGCGCTCGGCATCATCGACCTCCCGGCCGCCGACCGCGAACTCGCCGCCGACCTGCGGGTACTGGGCGGCAGCCTCGCCGATCTGCCGCACGGGGAGCGGCTGGTCGTCACCACCCGGGGCGTCCTGGAGGAGGTCAGCGAGCAGTTCACCCGCCTGCCCTTCCTCAGCGATCTCGCCGCCCGGCACGGTGCCGCGCACGTCGGCTTCGGACTCGGCCGCACCGCCGCGGAGGCCGAATCGCTCGCCAGGCGCGCGGTCAACCGGGCCCGCTCGGTGGGCCCGGTCGCCGGGGTCGTCTCGATGACCGACGACGTCGACATCGTGATCGACGCGGAACGGTCCTCCGGGACGGCGGTCCCGGGCCCGGAGAGCACGGTCACGCTCGCCCGCCGCGTCGGACTGAACGCCACAACACTCGACCGGCTGCGCGAACTGGCCGCGCAGGACACGGACGAGGGCATCACCGCCCACCGCGTCGCCGAACACCTCGACGTCCAGCAGCGCACGGCCCGCCGCATCCTCAAACGCCTGGAGCGGGCGGGGGTCGCCGTGCCGACGGGCAGCCGGCAAGAAGGTCAGACCGGCCGCCCGCCGATCGTCTACCGCGTACGCCTCTGAGCCACCCCCACACGCGCTCGCTCCCTTACGGTCCGGGCCGTAACTCGAAGGAGCCGTGCTTGAAGATCGCCTCGGTCCACACGCGCGTCGTCAGGGCACCGTACCGGCGCCCCTTCGTCATCAGCAGCGGAACCAGCCCCGAACTGATCAGCCTGGTCGTCGAAGTACGCACCGCCGACGGCGAGTCCGGCTTCGGCGAGGCGTCCCCCATGACCGCCTACACCGGAGAGACCCTCGCCGGTCTCGAGGCCGCCCTCACCGAACACGCCGCCCCCGCACTCATCGGCCGCGACCCTCGCGATCTGGCCGGAGCGCACACCGCGATGGACGCCGCGATCCGCGGCCAGCATCTCGCCAAGGCGGCGCTGGACATCGCGCTGCACGACCTTGCTGCGCGGGCGGCGGGCTGGCCCGTCCATCTGCTGCTCGGCGGCTGCGTCCGCCCGCGCGTCCCCACCACCTGGGTCGTCGGACTCGGCACCGTCGAGGAGATGGTGGAAGAGGCGACCGCGTACGCGGCGAAGGGCTTCACCCACATCAAGGTCAAGGGCGGCGAGGACCCGGATCTCGATGTCGGGCTGGTCCGGTCCGTACGCGAGTCCGTGCCCGACTCCGTCGAACTGTCCCTCGACGCGAACGAGGGCTACGACCCCGGCACGGCCGCCAGGACCGTGGCCCGGCTCGCCGACGCGGGCCTCGATCTGGTCGAACAGCCCCTGCCGCGCTGGGACTTGACCGGCATGGCGGCGCTGCGTGGCGGTGGCGGGGTGCGGGTGATGGCCGACGAGAGCATGCAGTCGCCGCACGACGCGCTGGAGATCGTCCGCCGTGGCGCCGCGGATGTCCTCAACATCAAGATCCTCAAGGTCGGCGGGCTCCACCGGGCGCGGCAGGTCGCGGCGGTGGCGGAGTCCGCGGGCCTCGCGGTGAAGATCGGCACGATGCCGGAACTGGGCGTCGCGTCGCTGGCCGCGGCGCATCTGGCGGCGGCTCTTCCGCATGCGACGGTGCCGGCGGATCTGGTGGGTCCACTGCTGGTGGATGCGGAGCCGCTGGCGCGGAGCGCGTTTGCGGGGGTGGTGGACACGGGGTGGGTGGAGGTTCCGGTGGGGCCGGGGCTGGGCCACGAGCTGTGACGTCGCGGGGGCGGGGGTTGCGCCTGCGGCGGGCTTTCACCCCACCCCGCCCCTTCCCGAACTGGGGGCAAGCCCCCAGACCCCCGTACGCCCTTCGGGCGTGTCCTCAAATGCCGGACGGGCTGAATACTCAGCCCTCCGCCTCGCCCACGACCACCCCCACCCGCCCCGCCAGCGTCCCCACCGCCCCCGACGGCGTCTCCAGTGCCACCAGTTCCGCGACCGCCTCCGCCGTCTGCGGATCCGTCGCCGCCGTCGCCGCGAGCAGCGCGATGAGGTGGTCAAGCAGCCAGTCCCGCAGCTCGGCCGCCGACGGCTGCTTCCCCTCGTCCAGCCAGATCAGCGACGCCGCCTCGACCGCCGCGATCCAGGTGCGCACCATCATCCGCAGCCGCGGTCCCGGCCGGTCCGCGCCGATGTGGACGAGGATCTGCTCCGCCGCGGCCCGCCGTACCTCGTCGACGATCGCGGTCGTACGGGACGTCTCTGCGACGCTTCCGCCCTGCAGCAGCGCGCTGAACCCGGCGTCGTGCTCGTCGACGAAGACGAGGTAGCGGTCCAGTACCCGGGCGACCCGCTCGGTCGGCGGACCGGTGGGCGGTTCCGTGAAGCACAGCTCCAGCTGGTCCGCGGCGGACCGCAGCGCCGTCTCGTACAACTGCTGCTTGCCGCCGGGGAAGTAGCGGTAGACGAGGGGCCGTGAGACCCCCGCCGCCTCGGCCACGTCGTCGAGGGATATCTCGTCCGGCGGCTGGTGCGCGAAGAGGGTGAGCGCGGCCGCGAGGAGCTGTCTGCGGCGCTCCTCGACGCTGAGCCGCCGGTAGGCACGGGTCGCTGGAGCGGGACTGGTCATGCTCGCAGCGTATGCCCTGCGCGGGATCAGGCGAGGAGTCCTGAGCGCTTCCACAGCCGCCGCCCCGGCCCCCGCAGGACGCCGATGTCGTCGAGGAAGTCCGTCAGCCGCTTCGCGCCCGACTGCATCACCTCTCGCCGGTGTCCGCTCGCGCGGACCTGGGCGACCGCCTCGCGCGGGTCGAGGCCGATGTTCGTGTACACCTGCGGATTCACGAAGCAGATGGAGAAGACCCGCGCCGCCTCCCCGCAGCTGAGCCGGGTGAGCTCCTGCTCCCAGCGCGGCGCGGTCACCATCTGGCGGCGCAACTCCTCGCGGGCGTACCGGACATGGCGAGCCTCCTCCACCACGTGGATGCGGGTCACTCCCCGCACCAGAGTCTGGACGCGCTCGTCGGGGAAGGTCAGGCGCTGCATCCAGTCGAGGATTTCCTCGCCGAGCAGCGTCGCCGCGAAGGAACCGGGCGTGGTCGAGATCGTCTTCAGGACGCGCCCCAGATTGTGGTAGAGCCGCGGTGGGGGATACGCCGGTGTCCCGCCCTTCTGGATCATCCTGGCGAACATCATCGAGTGCCGGCACTCGTCGGCGATCTCGGTGAGCGCGTAGCGAACGTGGTTGCTGGTCACGGGCTTGTCATAGATGTGCCGCACCAGCAGCTGCATCAGGATGATCTCGAACCAGATGCCGAGCGAGGCGAGCGCCGCGGACTCGTGCCGCGCCAGGTCGAAGCGCTGCTTCTCGGACATTGTGTGCCACAGCGGGGTGTCGTAGAGGGAGAGCAGCTCCGGTGGCCAGAACCACTTGCCGTCCTCGGCCGACGCGTCCCAGTCGAGTTCCTTGTCGGGGTCGAAGGAGTGCTTGGCGGAGGACTCGAGCAGGCGCTCGGCGACCTGTTCGCGGTCGCGGAGCGGGCCGAGTGCGTCGCGGAGCAGCCGGATGTCCTGTTCGGTCACTGTCGTCATGGCCATTATGAGACTCCCTGTCAGTAAGCCCGTCAATCCCTTGCGTACGACTTGTTGACTCTTCGTCTACCAACGTGTGAGCCTGCCAAGTGGCCTTCGGTATACGGGATATGAGGCGAAGGAGTCGCCGGTGTCGACGTACGACCGCTACACACACGCCCCCGAAACCCTCCAGTGGCAGGTCCCTGCTTCCGGCGCCGCCCGTTTCAGCTGGGAGTACGACGACGGCCGCGACCGGCTCCTCGCCCTCTACCAGAAGGGCAAGGACAAGCAGTGGGACGGCGCCAAGCGCATCGACTGGGACCTGGAGGTCGATCCCTGCGATGCGCTCGGCACCCCCGACGAGGCCCTCACCCTCTACGGCTCCCGCTACTGGGCGAAGATGACCGAGAAGGACAAGGGTGAGCTGCGCAAGCACTACACGTCCTGGCAGTTCAGCCAGTTTCTGCACGGCGAGCAGGGTGCGATGGTGTGCGCCGCGCGGATCGTCGAGTCGGTCCCCGATCTGGACGCGAAGTTCTACTCCGCCACCCAGACCATGGACGAGGCCCGGCACGCCGAGATCTACGGCCGGTTCCTGCACGAGAAGATCGGGATGCTCTACCCGGTCAACGACAACCTCCAGGGACTGCTCGGCGACACCCTGCGCGACTCCCGCTGGGACATGCCGTATCTGGGCATGCAGGTCCTCATCGAAGGCCTCGCCCTGGCGGCGTTCGGCCTGCTGCGGGACACCACCGACAAGCCGCTGCCCAAGCAGATCCTCGCGTACGTCATGCAGGACGAGGCCCGCCATGTCGCCTTCGGGCGCATGGCACTGCGCGACTACTACAAGGAGCTCAGTGACGCGGAGCTGCGCGAGCGCGAGGAGTTCGTCATCGAGGGCTGCTACCTGATGCGCGACCGGCTCAGCGGGGTGGAGGTGCTGGAGAACTTCGGCATCCCCAAGCAGGAGGCGGCCGAGCTCTCCGAGCAGTCGGAATACCTGCAGCTCTTCCGCAAGCTGCTGTTCAGCCGGATCGTTCCGTGCGTCAAGGACATCGGGCTGTGGGGCGAGCGGCTGCAGCAGGCTTATCTGGACATGGGCGTCTTCGAGCTGGGTGACGCCAACCTCGACCTCCTGATGTCCGAGGACGAGGAGATCGCCGAACAGCTCGACCGCGAACGCTTCGCCGCGGAGGAGCAGGCCCGGGTCTCGGAGGTCGAGGAGGCGATCGCGCAGGGCGGGCAGGGAGCCTAGGCCGGCGGCGGGAAGCTCTGCCGCAGTGTGAACGCCTCAGGTGTGGGGCCGTGTTCGCGAAGGTGGAGGAGGCGCTTCTCCGCCTCCGCGACCGTCGGGCGGTGGCCCGAGTCCACCCACCACAGGGTGGTCATCGCCTCCTGCACCCGCTCGAACCACTCGTGGCGGCGGCTCAGCAGCTCCCGGTGCTGACCTTGGTACATGAACGCGGTGAGCGCGTGGGTGTCCCGCCACACGGACATGTTCACGATGAGCCACTCGTCCCCGAAGACCGGGACGTCCGTCGCGTTGCCGCTCTCGCTCTTCAGCCTCCAGACGAAGCCGTCCGCCGCGTCCGCGACGGCGTTCACCGGGTCGAGGCCGTCGACGAAGTCCTTCAGCTCCGTGGAGTCCAATGGGAATTTGAGTCGGGCTATGTTCACCTGGGCGAGTTCGTAGGGCTTCGGTTGGTTGGTCATGGGCGCACCCTAATCGTGTGTCTCTCCGCCGCCACCGCCATTTCGAGGAGCGAGATGTCCGTGCCCGGGGCCGTCACCAGTTGCAGGCCGACCGGGCAGCCGTCGCTCGTGAATCCTGCCGGGATGCTGGCCGCCGGATGGCCGCTCAGGTTGAAGGCCCAGGTCAGGGCCGTGGAGTAGAGCTCGCCCGGGCCGTCGTGGCCGTGCGGGCGGTTCGGGGTCGCCGGGGTGAGGAGCAGGTCGCTGTCCGCGAAGAGTCCGGCGAGGCGGCGGTCGTTCTCCGCCCGCACGTCCGCGGCGGCCGCGGGCTCCCCGCGCCGGGTCGACTGCCAGGCGTCCTTCGGGTCGAGCAGGGGGAAGGGCCGCCTGTCGACGCGTACGACACCTGCCGACGCCAGCCGGTCCACCGCCGACCGGGCGACCGACTCCACCTCCGGGTCGGTCTCGGCATACCCCAGGTCCGGTGACCAGCGCGCACGGAGCGGCAGGGGCGCCCGGACCGTCGCGTAGCCGTCCAGGACGCACCTCAGATAGGCCCGCGCGTCCGCCGCCGAGCGGGTCAGCACACCCGCCGACGCCAGGCCCGTCCGGTCCGGCGACGGCAGCAGCCCGTTCGTCGTCTTCAGGCCGAACACCCCGCACCACGCCGCCGGGATCCGTACCGAGCCCGCCCCGTCGCTGCCCGTGGCCAGCGGCACCATTCCCGCGGCGACGGCCACCGCCGAGCCCGCCGACGAACCGCCCGGCGTACGGTCCGCGCGCCACGGGTTGCGTGTGCGGCCGTGGGCGCCGAGACCCCATGTCTGCCAGTACGTACCGGCGCCCGGCACCGACGTCGAGCCGACCGGGACAGCGCCCGCCGCGATCAGCCGCCGGGCCGCGTACGAGCGGATTCCGGAAGGTCCCTTCACCGCGAACGGCACACCGGACAGGGGGAGTCGGCGATCCGCACGCTGAGCGAGCGCCCGCTCGGGCCAGACCTCGACGAACGCGCTCAGCCCGGGATCGAGCCGCCCGATCCGCTCCAGCGCCTGTTCCACCACCATCCGGTCAGTCTCTCAGCGCTGCCTCCATCACCGCCCGGGCGATCGGCGCCGCGCTGCCCCCGCCGCTGATCTCGCCGCGTACTTCGGACGCGTCCTCGACCACCACCGCCACCGCGACCGCCGGGCGGATCGCGTCCCGCGCCTGGGCCCAGGAGATGAACCAGGCGTACGGCGTGGCGGAGTTGTCGAGTCCGTGCTGTGCCGTGCCCGTCTTGCCGCCCACCCTCGCCCCCTCGATCGCGGCGTTCTCGCCGGTGCCCTCCTCGACCGCCCTGATCATCAGCTCCTGGAGCTGCTGGGCGGTCGCCGGGCTCATCGCCTGGTGGTACGAGACCGGGGTGTTCTGCGCGAGCGTGTGGCCGTTCGAGCGGGTCACCCGGTCCACGAGATAAGGGCGTTTGAGATCCCCGCCGTTGGCGACCGCCGCCGAGACCATCGCCATCTGGAGCGGAGTCGCCGTGGTGTCGAACTGCCCGATCGAGGAGAGCGCCACCTGGTCGACGCTCATCCGGCGGTCGAAATTGGACGTCGCGACGCCCGAGGGAATCCTCAGCGACGGGTCGTTGAAGCCGAACCTGTCCGCCGTGTCCAGCATTCCGGCCAGCCCGACCTGGACCCCGATATGCGCCATCACGGTGTTGCAGGACCACTGGATGGCATACGCGAGGGAGGCATCGCCGCAGCCGTCGGCCGCGTTGGGGAGCGTGGTGCGGGTCCCGGGCAGGACATACGGATCGGGTGCGCCGCTCGGCTCGTCGACATCGCCGACCACGCCCGAGTCCAGCGCTGCCGCCGCCGTCACGATCTTGAAGGCGGAACCGGGCGGATAGGTCTGCCGGATGGCCCGGTTGAGCATCGGCTGATGGCCCGACGCATTGAGCCTGGCCCACGCGGACTTGACCGGGGGCCCGGTGCCGGAGAGCTCTCCGGGGTCGTACGAGGGGCTGCTGACCAGCGCCAGGATCTTCCCGGTCGACGGCTCGATCGCGGCGACCGCGCCCCGCCGCCCGGCCAGGCCCTCGAACGCGGCCCGCTGCATGGAGGGCCTGATGGTCGTGACGACCGTGCCGCCGGGCGACTCGCCACGGCTGATGTCGTTCCAGAAGGGCAGCGGCGCGAGCATCGGGGCGGAGCCCGAGAGGATGCCGTCCTCGGCGCTCTCCAGCAGGCTGGTGCCGTAGGTCTGCGAGGAGTAGCCCGTCACGGGTGCGTACAGCGGGCCTTCGGTGTAGGTGCGCTCGAAGCGCAGCTGCTGGCCGGAGTCCCGGGAGCCGGTGACGGCCCGGCCGCCGACCAGGATGTTCCCGCGCGGATCGTCGTAACGGGCGATCGCCACACGCCGGTTGGCCGGGTTCTTGTCGAGCGAGGTGGCGTCGAGGATCTGCACCCGGGCGGCGTTGACGAGCAGCGCGCCCAGGAGCAGCAGACACAGGACGGCGGCCCGCCGGATGTAGCGGATCACCGTTCGTCCTCCAGGTCCAGGGCCGGTTCCCGGTCCGGGAGCGGGGCGAGTGCGCCCGGCTCGGGCGCCTCGGGGTGCGGCGCGCGGGCCGAGTCGCTGACGGTGATGAGCAGCGCCACGATGATCCAGTTGGTGACCACGGACGAACCGCCCTGCGCCAGAAAGGGCATCGCCATACCGGTGAGCGGGATCAGGCCCATCACGCCGCCCGCGATCACGAAGACCTGGAGGGCGATGATCGAGGCTAGGCCGACGGCGAGCAGCCGGCCGAAGGGGTCGCGCAGGGCGAGCCCGGCGCGGTAGCCGCGCGCCACCAGAAGCCCGTACAGCAGGAAGATCGCGGTCAGGCCGACCAGGCCGAGCTCCTCGCCCGCGGTGGCGAGGATGAAGTCCGACTTGGCGGCGAAGCCGATGAGGACGGAGTGCCCGAGTCCGAGGCCCTCGCCGAGCATCCCGCCCGCGGCGAAGGCGAAGAGCGACTGGGCGAGCTGGCCGGGGCCCTGGCCGGCCTGGATGGAGGCGAAGGGGTCGAGCCAGTCCGTGACCCGGCTGTTGACGTGCGGTTCGAGCGAGCCGACGGCGAACGCGCCCGCCCCGGCGAGCAGCAGGCCCACGGCGATCCAGCCGGTCCGTCCCGTCGCCACGTACAGCATGATCACAAAGAGTCCGAAGAAGAGCAGCGAGGTGCCGAGGTCCCGTTCGAGGACCAGGACGACGACGCTGAGCAGCCAGATCGCGACGATCGGGCCGAGCACCCGGCCGGTGGGGAGCTGGAGCCGCCAGATCCGGCGGCCGGTGTAGGCCAGGGCGTTGCGGTTGGCGGCGAGATACGCGGCGAAGAAGACGGCGAGGAGGATCTTGGCGAACTCGCCCGGCTGGAAGGACAGTCCGCCGATCCGGATCCAGATCTTGGCGCCGTTCACGGCGGGGAAGAGGATCGGCGCGATCATCAGGACCAGGGCCGCGGCGACCGAGAGATAGGCGTACCGCTGCAGCACCCGGTGGTCGCGCAGCAGGACGACGGCGGCGATGAACAGGCCGACGCCGACGGTGGACCAGATCAGCTGGGCGGGCGCTGCCACCTCGCCGGGAGTGTCCAGGTCGAGACGGTAGATGAACACCAGGCCGATGCCGTTGAGCAGGACCGCGATGGGCAGTAGCAGCGGATCGGCGTAGGGGGCGCGCAGGCGTACGGCGAGATGGGCGAGCAGGGCCAGGACGCCGAGGCCCGCTCCGTAGCGCGCGGCGTCGGGCGGGACGGCGTTGTTCTTCGTCAGACCCACGTCGATGTAGCCGTAGACGGAGATGAGGACGGCGCAGACGAGGAGCGAGAGTTCGACGCCCCGCCGCTTGGGGAGGCGCAGGTCGGGCGGGGGAGCGTCCGCCGGCCTCGTCGTCGTTGCGGTCATGCCTCGCAACGTAGCCGCGGCTCGGCCCCGGACCCGGTTGCCCGGGTACCGGACGGGCCGAAGTCAGCCCGTCCGGCCGTGCTCGGCCGTGTTGTCGGCCCCGTCGTCCATGCCGTCCAGGAGCCCTGCGTACTCCGGCAGCGTCAGCCGGGCCACCGCGCCGCCCCCGGGTGCGTTCCAGAAGCGCAGCTCGGCACCGATCACCGCCGACTGGCCGGCCGCGATGGTCAGTCCGAGCCCGTGGCCCTTGCTGCCGCCGTCCGTACGGAAGCGCTGCGGCCCGTGGTCGAGGAGGTATTGCGGAAAGCCCGTGCCATGGTCGGCGACCGTCACGACAGTGCCGTCCACGGTCAGCACCACCGGCGGCTTCCCGTGCCTGTGGGCATTGGCGACCAGATTGCCGAGCACCCGTTCCAGCCGGCGCTTGTCGGTCTCCACGGTCGCGTCGCGCAGGACGCGTATCTCCGTGTCCGTGGCCGAGGCCCGCACCACCCGCTCGGCCAGGTACGCGAGCTCGTGCACGTCCAGGTCCACCGTCTCGCTGCCCGCGTCGAGACGGGAGATCTCCAGCAGATCCTCGGTCAGCGAGCGCATCGCCCGCACCCGGTCCCGCACCAGCTCGGCCGGACGGCCCTCGGGCAACAGCTCGGCCGCGGCGGTCAGTCCGGTCAGCGGCGTACGCAACTCGTGCGCCACGTCCGCCGTGAACCGCTGCTCGCTCAGCAGCTTGCCCTGCAGGGACGAGGCCATGGTGTCCAGCGCGCCGGAGACCGTCGCGACCTCGTCCTGGGGGCGCGAAGGGTCCTTGGTGCGCGGGTCGTTGACGCGCGCGTCCAGGTCGCCCGCGCTGATCTTCCTCGCGACCTGCGCCGTCAGATGGAGCCGGCGCGTGATCCTGGTGACGGCGAACGCGCCCACCAGCAGCGTCGCCCCGATGGCGAGCACCGAG
This sequence comes from Streptomyces sp. NBC_00885, assembly GCF_045207475.1. NCBI lineage: Bacteria > Bacillati > Actinomycetota > Actinomycetes > Kitasatosporales > Streptomycetaceae > Streptomyces > Streptomyces sp. NBC_00885. The sequence goes on along the minus strand of NZ_CP108796.1, from coordinate 2,717,667 downwards.
GAGCCGACGATCGCCCGGTCCAGGCCGGTGATCGTGTTCGCGCTGGTGGTGTAGTCGACGCGGACGGCGAGCGCCCGCCCGTCGGCCGGGCCGGCCGCCCACATGATGGGGCGGCCCCGGTAGCTCTCGACCATCGTGCCGCGCTTCCCGCCGACGGCGAGAGCGCGCAGCGAGTGCGGCAGCCCCGGCGGGTCCACGCCCCCGAACCGGGGCACGGGCTCACCCGACTCGTATGCCCGCGTGACCTCGACCAGCCGGGCCAGCGCCTTCTCCCGGGCCTGGTCCACCGTCTGCCGGGTCATCGATGCGTGCACCAGCGCGCCGAGCATCGCGGCCAGCGCGCAGCACATCACGGTGATGAAGACCGCGGCCTTCCAGGTGAGGGTCGCGGTCCAGCGGGGGAGCCGGGGCCGATTCACCGCCGGGCCGCCGGGCGCTCGGGCGCGTGGGAGCGGGAGGACTTGACGCGGACGATCTCGTCACGGGTGGGCAGCATGGCGTGCTGCGGCTCGTCCCAGGACCAGGCGGTGCGGTACTCGTATCCGGGGATGCCCGCCGAGACGGACCGCATGATCAGGTCCCGGCCCGCCAGATCCACGCTGACGATCTGGTCGGAGGTGGACATGACGCGTGTCAGGCGGCCCTTGTCGGGCATGTAGACACGCAACGCCGTCTGCTGCTCGGGCATCTTGATGCCGACGATCAGTTCCTCGTGGCCGTCGCCGGTCAGATCGCGGTAGTACGGCGCGAGCACCGGGCAGGACTTCGGCTTCTCCTCGCAGGCGCCGAGCTGACGGACGGTTTCCTCGTAGAGGCCGTCGACGCCGGTGACCTGATCGGGGTGGGCCCTGGCCTCGGCCCGAACCACCGCGACGGCGTCGAGTCTGCGGACGTCGTCGCCCGGCACCTTGATACCGGGGACGCGCTCGGTGTCCGTCTCGCCGTAGTCGTTGGGCGGCGCGGTGACGGGTGGCAGATCGGGCCACAGCCGTACGGGGCCGACCGCCGTGGGGGTCGCGCCCGCGCTCTTCATCCGTCCCTCGTCGCCGCAGCCGGCGAGGAGTACGGCTGCGGACACCGTGAGCAGCACGGCGTACAACAGGCGGTTCGAGCTCGGGCTCAAGATTCTCCTTGCCGGGCGTGGCCCGAGGTACGGCTCTACAGATGATGCTTTACCGAGGGAGCCGGCGCCCGGCCGGCCTTCCCACGGGCCCGTCAGTGCTGGTACGGCTGCTGACCGGGCTGCTGCTGGGGCTGCCCGTACCCCTGCGCCTGCGGCGCAGCGCCCGCGGCCTGCGCCTGAAGCTGCTCCGCCTGCTCCTTGGTGATGCGCTGCTCCATGCCGCAGAAGGTGCACTGCGTCGAGAACTTCGTCGAGAACGGGAACAGCGGGATGAAGAACAGCGTGAACTTGGTGACGTACTTCCTCAGCGTGTGCGCGGACGGATTGCCGCAGTGCCCGCACACCAGCGTGAGTATCGCCAGCTGGTAGAGGTAGCCCCTGCTGCCAAAGATGATCATGCTCTTGGTCTCTCCCTCGTCAACGCCCGCCGGCACAGGGCCAGCAGCTTCTCGTCGGTAAAGATGTCATGACTGCCCACGCCGCCGTCGATCGCATTGTGGCGTCGTACGGAATGGAGCTCCTCGCGCAGAATGCGCTCTGCCCCCTCGGCCGACATTTCGGTCAGGCACTGGGCGATCGCGGTCCGGGTGGCGGGCAGTTGCTCCCAGGACGTGAGCAGCACAGGCCATGCCCGCCCGGGATCGCCCGTCACCCGCCACAGCGCGATCGCCGCGTCCACCCGGGTCCACGGCTCGGCCGCCCCCAGCAGTTCACGCAGCGCGGGCGCGGCCTTCTCGCCCGCCGGGCCCAGCGCGCCGAGCGCCGTTGCCGCCGAACGCCGTCCGCCGGAGTCCGCCTCGGACAGCGCGGCACACAGCACGGGCAGTACGGCCCCGGCATCACCCTCGACCGCCCACAGCGCGCCCGCCGTCCTCGCCGCGAGCGACGCCGAGAAGCCGGAGCCGACGCCGACCGAGCGCAGCAGCGCCCGCAGGTCCGGTATCGCGTCCGCCGCGGCGGGGCCGAAGGCGGTCAGCGCCCGCAGCGCCGACTCGGCGACCCACTCCCTGCGGTCATCGGGCGCGCCCCGCAGCACCCGCAGCACCTCGGGCACCGCCTCGGCGGCCCGCAGCGCCGTCAGCCCGTACAACAGCGGCCCGGCCCGGTCGAAGAGCCGCTCGTCCAGCTCGATCTCGCCGAGCCTGCGCCGCAGCGCCGGTGCCAGCGGCGCCGCCGCCGCGCCCAGATGGTCCAGCGCATGGCCCACGTCGTGCGGAGGCTCGGGAAGGTCCAGCGTCCGCGCCAGCACCGGCACGGCCCGCCGGTCGCCCGCCCGCGCCAGCGCCGAGAGCGCGCTGCCGAGCGAGGGTGGCCCGCCCTCCCAGTGACGCACCCAGGCCTCGGGGTCGGCGGCCACCCGGTCGGCCAGCGCGTCGGCGGCGGGCGCGGCCAGGCAGAACAGCTCCCCGAGGGTGTCGGCGGCCGCGTCGGCGAGACGTTTCTCCGGGTCGGCGAGCTGCTCACCGATCAGGCCGACCAGCTCACCGTAGGCACCGCGCCAGGTCCCCAGCAGCCCGCTGCTCATCCGTACGGCATCGATCCGCTGTCCCCAGTCGGGGCTGCACAACTGGTCGACGAGCAGGGCGATCCGGTCGTCCACGCGATCGCCCAGACCGGAGTGCAGCGTCCGCAGCAGGTCCGCTGTCCAGGGCGTGCCACGGCCCACCGTGTCCGCCTCGTGCGCCTCGCGCAGCCGCCCCGGCAGGGTCGGCGCGGGCGGCCGTTCGGAAGCGGGCTCCCCGAGGGGGGAGGAGGTCACCGGCCCGGCGCGCAGCTCACGCAGCAGCCCCGTCACCCCCGGCACCACATCGGCGGGCAGAGTGTCCGGCGCGCAGCGGGCGAGCTGCGCGAGCGCGGCCAGCCGCAGCCCCGGGCCCGACGGCACCCGGGTCAGCCCCAGTAGCCACTCCACGACTTCGGGGGCGAGCCTCCGGTGCCGCAGTGCTATCCGGCCCCCGGCCTCGACGCAGGCGAGGCGCACCTCCTCGTCGGGCTCCGCGGCGAGCCGCTCCCGCAGCAGGGCGAGCACCAGCCCGGGATCGCTGTGCAGGGTCGCGAGGGCGAGCGGGGCGGCGAGCCGCAGCCCGCGGTCCTCGGCGTCGAGCAGCGCCAGGAAGACGTCCGCGCCGGCGGTCACGGCGGATGCGGCCATCGCGTAGTTGGCGGCGTACTCGAACTCCTCGTCCTCCGGGTCCAGTTCGTCGTCGTCCAGGTCGATGCCGCCGATGCTGGTCAGCAACTCGACGATGCCGCCGCGGTCCTGGACCGCCGGATTCGCCACGAGTTCGAGGAGGAAGGGAATGCAGGCGAGCGTCGAGTCGTACACATCACCCTGGTGGTGCACCGCTCCGTACATGCCGTCGAGCGCCGTCTCGCGGTCGTCCGGGTCCGCCGAGGCCAGTGCGTACAGCATCTGCGGAACATCGTCCGCCGGACCGTAGGCGTGCCCCAGTGCTGCCCAGTCGACCTCGTGGATCCCCCCGAACACGCTTGCCCCCTCCCAAGAACCTTGCGCTTGGGGAGAGTGTGCACCACCGCTCGGCATCGCGTGGATATTGCCCCGAAGGCCCCTGTGCTGTTCCCATGGTCGAGGGGTGGTGGCATGACGAGGCTTCGCGTGACACCCGCACACAGGCAGGGCCGGGACCGGTTGTACGTCAGCCTCCCGGACGGCCGCAACGTCGCCTGGTACGACAGGGACAGCGGCCGGGTCAGTCTGGTCTCCGAGCGCCACCGCGCCGATGTGCTGTCAGCCCTCGCCCCTTATCTGACCGGCGACGTGAGCATCGGACCGCCGCCCGTTCCCACCTCCGCCGACCTCGCCCGGCTGTCCCTCCACCCGGACGACGACCTGGCCCCCAACCGGCCCGGCGAAGGGCTCCTGGTGGAGCTCGACTCGCTGCCCGAGGGCGCCGACCGCCGCTTCCGTCAGGACCCGCGCCGCGTCCAGCTCGCCGCCCAGCAGCTGCTCGGCGAAGCGCTCGACCGGCTGGAGGGCGCGGGCTGGCGGATCCTGCACTCGGTGCCGCTGCCGGGCGCCGACCGCATCGACCATCTGGCCGTAGGCCCGGGCGGACTGCTGGCCGTGCACACCCTGGCGGCCCGCCGGCTCAAGGTGCGGATCGCCGACCCGATGGTGCGGGCCGGACGCGGCGGGCCGGCGCCGCTGCTGCGGCTGACCCGCCGCCGGGCCGAGCGCGCCACCCTCGCGCTGGCGGCGGCGGTGCGCCCGGTGCTCGCCGTGGTCGGGGCGGCGCGGCTCGACGTACTGCCCGTGCCGCCCGACATCCGGATCATCCGCGACGACGAAGTGCCCGCCCTGGCCAGGCTCGGCGGCGTCCTCAAGCCGGCGGACATCGAAGCGCTGTACGCGACGGCACGGGACCGCCGCACCTGGCTGCGCGCTTAGATGGGGTTATCAGCGGAGGTTGTCGCCCCAGCCGCTCTGCAGCATGGTCTGGAACGCCCACTGTCCGTCCCGCCTGATCAGCACGTCGGCGTAGCGCAGCTGCTGCGTGCGGCCGTCCATGGTCATCGTCGAGTCGGTGAAGACGACGGCCACGGCGGGGGAGAGGAAGACGGGGGTACGCGTCGACTCGAAGGCGATGTCGTCGCTGCCGTCGCCCATCACCTGGCTCATCGTCTCGACGAACTGCCGCCGGTCCCACTGGGCCGAGGCGCCGTTGCCCGCCGAGTCGTCGCTGACCAGGTTGAGCGGGAAGACGGCGAGGTCCGCCATGCGCTCGACCTCGCGCTTGGCGCTGTGCGCGTCGTAGGCCGCGAACCAGTCCTGGATGCTCGCGAGCTCTTCGGCGGTGGGGGTGTATCCGGTATCGGGCAGAAGGGTCACACTGTCTCCTCAAACTTGACTACGTGAGGGAGGTATCCCCTGCCTCCGTGCTAGTCAAACTTGATTAATCATGATCCTCGGGCAGTCGCAGTCGCAGCACGGTGGTGACCGTGTGCCGCGTCGTGCCCTGCTCCACCTCCGCCGTCAGGCCGCTCTCGACCCTCCGGTACTCGACCTCGCCCACGCCGAGCGCAGTCGCGGTGCCGGTGTTCGTACTGGTCAGCGAGGTGAGCGCGGCCGCGGCACGTGCCCGCAGCGCCGGGGTCAGCGGGGTGGAGACGACGGGGGTGTCGTCGTCCGGCAGTACGAGGACCAGCGCGGCGGGCCGCGTCCGCGGCCCGGTGAAGCCGACGACCGCCGCATCGCGCGCGGAGGTGTGCCGAAGCTTGCGCCACGCGCGCGTGCCGCTCTTGTACGTCTGGTCCAGCCGCTTGACCACCAGACCCTCGACGCCGATCTCGGGCAGCGTCTCGAACCAGGTCGCCGCCTCGTCGGCGTCCAGCGTCATCGGTACGGGCTGGAGCGGCGGCCCGAGCGGGCCGAGCAGCGCGAGAAGTCGCGCGCGCCTCTTCTCGTACGCCGACAGCCGCAGGTCCTCGCCGCCCTCGGCCAGCAGATCGAAGGCGGCGTACGAGGCGGGCAGCCGGCGCGCGAGGACGGGAGCCCGCCCCGGTGTGGCGGCGGCGCGCTTCTGTACGGAGGCGAAGTCGGTGCGGCCGTCCTTCCACACCACCACCTCGCCGTCCAGCACTGTGCCCTCCGGCAACTGCTGTGCCGCGTCCGCGAGATCGGGGAACGCGGCCGTGACGATCCGCCCCGACCGTGCCTGCAGCAGCACCGTGCCGCCGACCCGGAAGATCACCATCCGGTGGCCGTCGAACTTCGGCTCGTACGCGAGGCCCGGCCCGCGCGGCAGCACGCTCACCGACTCGGCGAGCGCGACCTTAAGCGGCGGGCGCGGCACGCTCATGGCAGGGGCCTGGCGCGGTTGAGATTGATGAGCGGGCCGAGCAGATCCCCGTACCGCTCCAGCCGTGGCCCGATGTCGCCGATCCGGAAGACGAGGTTCTCGTGCGCCTCGACCTCCTCCCAGGTGACGGGGGCGGACACGGTCGGCTCGGCGCGGGCGCGCAGCGTGTAGGGGGTGGCGGTGGTCTTCTTGGCGGAGTTCTGGCTGTGGTCCACGAAGACCTTGCCGGGCCGCAGGGAGCGCGTCATCCGGTGCAGGATCAGTCCCGGCAGCTCGGCCTCGCCCTCGACGGCCAGGCTCTTCGCGTACGCCGAGACCTTCTCGGAGGGGGTCGGCTCCAGCGGTACGAGGACATGCAGCCCCTTGGAGCCCGAGGTCTTGGCGTACGCGAGCAGGCCGTCCGCCGCCAGCCGCTCCCGCAGCCAGAGCGCGACGGCGCAGCACTCGACGATCGTCGCCGGGGCGCCCGGGTCCAGGTCGAAGACCATGCGGTCGGCGATCCCCGGCTCGCCCGCCTGCCACTGGGGCGTGTGGAACTCCACCACCAGGTTCGCCGCCCAGATCAGCGACGCCAGATCGTCGACGACGACCTGGTGCGCGTGCTTGTCCTCGGAGCGCGGCACCGCGACCGTCCGAACCCAGGACGGCGTACCGGGCGGCGGATTCTTGGTGAAGAACAGCTGGCCGTCCGGGCCGTCGGGATACCGGAGGAAGGACAGCGGCCGGTTGTGCAGATGGGCCAGGATCGCACCGGCCGTGGTGGCGTAGTAGTGCAGGATCTCGCCCTTGGTGGTCCCGGTGGCCGGGTGGAGGACCTTCTCCAGGTTGGTGAGCGCGAGGCGCCGCCCCTCCACCTCCGTGATCGGCGTCATACGATGAGAATCCCACGAATCCCGAAATTTCGGATGAAAGGGATCAAACGTGCGATCCATATGGAACGGTGCGATCTCCTTCGGTCTGGTCAGCATCCCGGTCAAGCTGATGAACGCCACCGAGAACCACTCCATCTCCTTCCGCCAGATCCACACCGCCGACGGCGGCCGGATCCGCTACCGCAAGGTCTGCGAGCTGGAGGAGAAGGAAGTGCCGCCCTCGGAGATCGGCAAGGGATACGAGGACGCGGACGGATCGCTCATCCCGATCACGGACGAGGACCTGGCGGTGCTCCCGCTGCCCACGGCGAAGACGATCGAGATCGTCGCGTTCGTGCCCGCGTCGGCGATCGATCCGCTCCAGATGGACGCGGCGTACTACCTGTCGGCGAACGGCGTCCCCGCCACCAAGCCGTACACGCTGCTGCGGGAGGCGCTCAAGCGCAGCCAGAAGGTCGCTCTCGCCAAGTTCGCCCTGCGCGGGCGTGAGCGGCTGGGCATGCTGCGGGTCGTCGACGATGTGATCGCCATGCACGGGCTGCTCTGGCCGGACGAGATCCGCACGCCGGAGGGCGTGGCTCCGGAGACCGACGTGAGCGTCCGGGAGGCCGAACTCGACCTGGCCGACGCGCTGATGAACACCCTCGGCGAGGTCGAGCTGTCGTCCCTGCACGACGACTACCGGGCGGCGATGGAACAGCTGATCACCGCGAAGGTCGAGGGCGGGGTGCTCCCCGAGGCGGCCCCGGCGGAGGGTGGCGGCCAGGTCATCGACCTGATGGCGGCGCTCGAGAGCAGCGTGCGGGCGGCGCAGGAGGCGCGCGGGGCGGGCGGCGAAGCCGGCGGGGAGGTCGCCGAGGTCACGCCGATCAAGGGGCGCAAGCGGGCGGCGAGCGCGCCCAAGGCGGCGGCGGGTGCGAAGAAGTCGACGACGGCGGGCGCGAAGAAGACGGCCGCGAAGAAGGCGACGGGCGCGAAGTCGACGAAGTCGGCGGCGGCGACGAAGTCCACGGCGGCGACGAAGAAGACGGCGGCGGCGAAGAAGTCCACGCCGAAGAAGACGACCCCGAGGAAGCACGCCTCGGCCTGAAGGCGCGCCTGCGGCGGGCTTGTTCCCCACCCCACCCCTTCCCGAACTGGGGCTCCGCCCCAGACCCCGCGCCTCAAACGCCGGCGAGGCTGAAATGTGCGGCAGGGCCGCACATTCAGCCCGTCCGGCGCTTGAGGACACGCGCGAAGCGCGTACGGGGGTCTGGGGGCTTGCCTCCAGTTCGGGAAGGGGCGGGGTGGGGAAAGGCCCCGTGCAGCGGCTACCCGCGTCGGAGCAGCGTGTCCATCACCGACTCCAGGTACACGTCCCGCTCCACCCCGGCCGGCAGCGCCTGCGGCACCGCGTGGCTCAGCTGCGTATGGCCCAGATAGCTCGCGTACGCGAGCAGCCCCCGCCGCCGCGACTCCTGTGGCTCGAAGCCCAACTCCTCGAAGAGGTGCGCCACGTAACCCACACGACGCTTCGTCACCCGTTCGATCGCGGCCGCCACCTGCGGATGATCCGCCGTGGCGAGCAGTGACACCTCCAGGGGATCCTCGGCCGCCGTCGCGATCGCCTTCGTCAGGAGCCTGCGCAGCCGCCGCTCCGGGTCCGGCTCGGTCTCCATCTCGGTGATGATCTGCTCGGTGTGGATCTCCTCCCACCGCCCCAGCGCGGCTGCGATCAGCGCGTCCCGGTTGGTGAAGTGCCAGTAGAAGCTGCCCTTGGTCGTGCCGAGCCGCGCGGCGAGCGGCTCCACGGCGACGGCGGCGAGCCCGCGCTCCCCGATGGCGGCGAGCGCCGCGTCGGCCCAGTCGTGTGCCGTGAGTCTCCTGCGTGCCTGCGCCATGTCCATACGCTACCGTATGGCGAAACATACGCCACCGTATGGAGGTGCGTGATGCGCACAGTGCGGAACGTTCACGAACGACAGGTCGCAGCCCCGGCGGAGGTGGTCGGCGCCCTGCTCGACCGCATCTCGTCCACGGACGACCCGCTCAGCCCCAGCCCCGTCTGGCCGCCCATCCGTTTCGATCGCCCCCTGGGCGTCGGCGCCGACGGCGGTCACGGCTTCGTCCGCTACTCGGTCGGCGCGTACGACCCCGGCCGCAGCATCCGCTTCGACTTCACCCCGCCCTCCAACGGCTTCCACGCCCTCACGACAGAGCCCGTGGACCCCGGCAGCTGCCGGGTCCGCCATGTCCTCGAACAGCGACAGGACCTCAAGTCCCGGCTGCTGTGGACCCTGGTGATCCGCCCCCTGCACGACACCATGATCGAAGAGCTCCTCGACAACATCGAGCGCGCCGCCACGCCCGGCACCCTGACCCGGCCCCACCGCTGGTCCCGCCGGGCCCGTTTCCTGCACAGCCTCGTCCGGGACCGGCCGAAGGCGACTGCCGTTCCGGCCGGGGCCGCACTGGCCCATCAGGCCTTTCCCGTCCCGGACTTCGCGGACGCGTGCGCGATCGCCCTGGACCCGGGCATGCCCCGCGCCCCGCACGCCTGGCGCGATGTCCTCCCGTTCGAGGTCACGGCGAGCGCCCCGAACGAGCTGCTGCTCGGTGAGGACGCCGGCCACCTCGACTTCCGCGCCTCGGTCCTCATAGCTGACGACAAGGTCACGCTCACCACCGTCGTCAAGACCCACAACTGGCGCGGCAGGCTCTACTTCGCGGTGATCCGCCGCCTCCACCCGCCCATCGCCCGCAGGATGCTCCGCCGCGCCCACCGCCGCCTGGCCTTCGCGGCCCCTCCGGCCCCGCTACGTGCGCGAACGCCCGCCCAGTAGAGTGCGGCTTCGAGCTCTCCCCGTACCCGAGGTGTCCGTCCGTGAGTCCCGCTTCCCCCACCGCACCGGCCGTCACCGTCGTCGGGATCGGAGCCGACGGCTGGGACGGACTCCCCGGCGCCTCGCAGCGCGCCCTGCTGGACGCCGAGGCCGTCATCGGCGGACCGCGGCAACTGGAACTCCTGCCACCCGCCTGTGCGGGCGAACGGGTGGCCTGGCCGTCGCCTCTGCGGCCCGCCGTGCCCGGGCTGCTCGCGGCCCACGCCGGGCGCCGCGTCGCGGTGCTCGCGAGCGGCGACCCCATGTTCTACGGCATCGGCCGGGCGCTGACCGAAGCGCTCGGCCCCGGTGTCCCGCACGTCCTGCCGCACCCCTCGTCCGTGTCGTACGCCTGCGCCCGCCTCGGCTGGCCGCTGGAGGACACCGAGGTCGTCACGCTCGTCGGCAGGCCCACCGCGCAGCTGGGCGCGGGCCTGTACGACGGGCGGCGGCTGCTCGTCCTCAGCGCCGGGGCCGCGACGCCGGGCGAGGTCGCGGCCTTCCTGCGCGAGCGGGGCTTCGGGCCGAGCCGGATGCGGGTCCTCGAACAGCTCGGCGGGGAGCGTGAAGAGCAGACCGAGGGCACGGCGGAGACGTGGGACCGCCCGCCCGGCGACCCGCTGAACGTCATCGCCGTCGACTGCCGCCGCGCGCCCGGCAGTCTGCGCCTCGGCGCCGTGCCCGGGCTGCCGGACGCCGCGTACGAACACGACGGCCAGCTCACCAAACGCCATGTGCGCGCCGCGACCCTCGGCGCGCTCGCCCCCGCGCCCGGCGAGCTGCTGTGGGACATCGGCGGCGGCTCCGGCTCCATCGCGGTCGAGTGGATGCGTACGCACCGCTCGTGCCGGGCCGTCACCGTCGAACGCGACGCGGTACGCGCCGCCCGCATCGCCCTCAACGCCGAGCGGCTCGGCGTGCCCGGGCTGCGCGTCGTCACCGGCGCCGCGCCCGAGGCGCTCGCCCAACTCCCCACGCCGGACGCCGTGTTCGTGGGCGGCGGGCTGACCGTGCCCGGGCTGCTCGAAGCCTGCTGGGAGGTGCTGCCCGCGGGCGGGCGCCTCGTCGCCAACACGGTCACCCTGGAGTCCGAGGCGCTGCTCGCCGACCGGTATCGCCGCCACGGCGGCGAGCTGGTACGCCTCGCGGTGGCGCACGCCGTTCCCGTGGGCGGCTTCACCGGCTGGCGGCAGGCGATGCCGGTCACCCAGTGGTCCGTCACCAAATCAGGAGATCAACGATGACCGTGTACTTCATCGGCGCCGGCCCCGGCGCCGCCGACCTGATCACGGTGCGCGGCGCCCGTACGCTCGCCTCCTGCCAGGTCTGCCTGTACGCGGGCAGCCTCGTCCCGCGCGAACTGCTCGCCGAATGCCCGCCGGACGCACGCCTGGTGGACACGGCCCAGCTCAACCTGGACGAGATCACGGCCGAGTTGATCCGCTCCCACGAGGCGGGTCTCGACGTGGCCCGGCTGCACTCCGGCGACCCGTCCGTCTTCAGCGCAGTCGCCGAACAGATGCGCCGCCTGGACGCGGCGGGGGTGCCGTACGAGGTTGTGCCGGGCGTTCCGGCCTTCGCCGCGGCCGCGGCCGCGCTGAAGCGGGAGCTGACGGTCCCGACCGTCGGCCAAACGGTCATCCTCACCCGGATCGCCAACCGCGCGACGGCCATGCCCGAGGGCGAGGACCTGGCGACGCTCGGCCGCAGCGGCGCGCTGATCGTGCTGCACCTGGCCGCGCGGTACGTGGACCGCGTGGTCGATGAGCTGGAGCCGCACTACGGCTCCGACTGCCCGGCGGCGGTGGTCGCGATGGCGAGCCGCCCCGACGAAGTGATCCTGCGCGGCACGCTCGCGGACATCGCGGACCAGGTGAAGTCGGCGGGGGTCCTGCGGACGGCGGTGATCATGGTGGGCCGGACGCTGGGGGCGTCGCAGTTCCGCGACAGCCATTTGTACTCGCGTGACCGGGAGAGGCACGAGCCGTGCGCGCCGGTGCCGGGTGCGCCGGTGGCGTGAAGGCGGGGTTCTCCCCAGCCCCCTGGCGGGGCAGGGCCACAGGGTTGCCTCACCGGCCGCGCGGGCACTGACACCAGCAGCCCTCAACTACCCTGCTGTCCCGGGTGGTTGGGGCCGCTGTGCCGAGTCCCGATGCGCCGACCCCGTGTGTATAGGATGCGATGACTTCATGGGGAGGGGAACTCATGTACTTGCACCGTTCGGCCGGTCGGACCGCCGGCCGTCTCGGCGCCGCTGTCGTGGCCTGTGTCGCCTGTGACCCCGCAGCTGGGAGGTCGGCGTGAGCCGGATTTCGGTCCGGGGATTCGCAGCGGCTTCGGCCACGGCGGTCACCGCTGTAGGCGCCGTTACCGGTGTCGTCTCCAGCAACACCGGCCAGCCCGGAGGCGATGCCGAGGCGACGGCAAGCAACATGACGCTTCTCGCTGACATCCCGGGGGGTCAGCAGGCTCAGGTGCAGAAGGCGTCCTTGACGCAGCAGGCCGACGCACAGGCCATCGCCGCCGGCGCGAGCGCCAAGAAGGTCGCCGAGGAGACGGCCCGTAGGCAGGCCGCCGCGGACGCGTTGGCCAAGCAGAAGGCCGCACAGAAGGCCGAAGAGGAAGCCAAGGAGCGCAAGACGGCCCAGGAGACGGCCAGCCGCTCCGCCACACGCGACGCCTCCAGCTTCCCGGCCCAGAGCTCTTACACCGTCGCGCAGATCCAGGCGATGGCGCGTCAAATCGTGGGCGCGGGCCAGTTCCAGTGCTTCAGCAACATCGTGGACCACGAGTCCACCTGGAACTATCAGGCGGTCAACCCTTCCGGTGCCTACGGTCTCGTCCAGGCATACCCGGGCTCCAAGATGTCGAGTGTGGGCGCCGACTGGCGGACCAACCCGGCCACGCAGATCAAGTGGGGCCTCAACTACATGAACGAGAAGTACGGCAGCCCCTGCCAGGCATGGTCGTACTGGCAGGCCCACCACTCGTACTAAGAGGTCCTACTGACCTTCAACGCAGCCCTCCGGACGGGGCGCAATTTCAGCCCGTCCGGAAAGCGCCCCGCAGGGCCCCGCTAGCGCGGGCCGCTGCGGCCGACCACCACCCCCGCGCGGTCGATGCAGATCACGTCCACCACGACCGGCGCCCCCCGCAACACGCCCCACGCCTCGTCCCGCGCCGCCACCGCCACCAGGTCGCCCAGCGGGACGCCCGCCGCCGTGCACAACTGGAGTGCCGCAAGGCCCGTGTTCGCCGTGGAGACGGCTGCCGCGAGGGACTCGTCCGCGCCGCCCGCCCGGGCCAGGTCCGCCAAGAAGCCCTTGTCGACCTGTGAGCGCGCCGAGTGCAGGTCCAGATGGCCCGCCGCCAGCTTCGACAGCTTGGCGAATCCGCCGCAGATGGTCAGCCGGTCGACCGGGTGCCTCCGCACGTACTTGAGCACCGCGCCCGCGAAGTCCCCCATGTCCAGCAGCGCGTCCTCCGGCAGGCCGTACTCCGCGACGACCGTCTTCTCGGACGTCGACCCCGTGCAGCCCGCGACATGCGTGCGCCCCGCAGCCCGGGCCACGTCCACCCCGCGCCGGATCGAGTCGATCCACGCCGAGCAGGAGTACGGCACGACGATGCCGGTCGTTCCGAGGATGGACAGACCGCCGAGAATCCCGAGCCGGGGGTTCCAGGTCGAGCGGGCGATCTCCTCGCCGTGGTCGACGGAGACCGTGATCTCGACGTCGCCGGTCCCGCCGTACCGTCCGGCGACGAGCGCGACATGCTCGCGCATCATCTGCCGCGGCACGGGGTTGATCGCCGGCTCGCCGACGTCGAGCGGCAGCCCGGGCCGGGTGACCGTCCCGACGCCCGGCCCGGCCGCGAAGACGACCCCGGAACCGCGCGGCAGCACCCGTACCGTCGCGCGGATCAGCGCGCCGTGTGTGACGTCCGGGTCGTCGCCCGCGTCCTTGACGATGCCCGCCATGGCCCGCCCGTCCGCCAGCGACTCCGCCGCGAGGGCGAAGGACGGCGTCTGCCCCTTGGGCAGCGTGATCGTCACAGGATCGGGAAAGTCGCCGGTCAGCAGCGCCGTGTACGCGGCAGTGGTGGCCGCGGTCGCACACGCGCCGGTGGTCCAGCCGTGCCGCAGCCCGGTGTGCTTCAGTTGGGCGCTGCGCCCGCCCTTCGCCTCATCCATGAACGGACCAAGACCCGATGCACGTACTGATCCTCGGCGGGACGACCGAGGCACGGCAGCTCGCGGAACAGCTCCACACCACCGTACGGACCACCACCTCGCTGGCCGGTCGCGTCGCCGCCCCGAGGCTTCCCGCGGGCGACGTCCGTATCGGCGGGTTCGGCGGAGCCGGGGGCCTGGCCCAGTGGCTGCGGGAGCACGACGTGGACGCGCTCATCGACGCCACCCATCCTTTCGCCGGGACGATCAGTTTCAACGCGGCGGCGGCCGCCGCCGAGGCCCATGTTCCCCTGCTGGCCCTGCGCAGGCCCGGCTGGGTCGCGGCCGACGGCGACGACTGGCACCCGGCCGACTCCCTGGAGCAGGCCGCGGCGGTGCTCCCGGCGCTCGGCCGCAGGGTGTTCCTGACGACGGGCCGGATGGGGCTCGCCGCCTTCGCCCACCTGGACCACCTGTGGTTCCTCATGCGCTCCGTGGACGCCCCGGAACCCCCGTACCCGCCGCGCATGGAGGTGCTGCTCGACCGCGGCCCCTTCACCCTCGACGGTGAGCGCGAACTGCTGCGCCGGCACCGCATCGACGTCCTGGTCACCAAGGACAGCGGAGGGGCCGCCACCGCACCCAAGCTCACCGCCGCCCGCGAGGCGGGGCTGCCGGTCGTGGTGGTGCGGCGGCCCCCGGTCCCCGAGGGCGTCCCGGTGGCGGCCTCACCGGGCGAGGCCGCCGCCTGGCTGGCTCAGCTCTCCGCCCGGGGGCTCTCGGGATAGCGGCGCGGCGTCCAGACGATCTCCTCGCCGTCTCCGCGCCGTACGACCCGCGTCTGCGAGGAGCCGACGATCAGGATCGTCCGCATGTCCACCTCGGCCGGATCGAGATCGCCGAGACGCACGATCCGTACGCTCTCCTGCGCCCCGCCGACATCGCGGCCGAGCACCACCGGAGTGTCCGCGGAGCGGTGTTCCAGCAGCAGGTCACGGGCCTTGCCGACCTGCCAGGTCCGGCTGCGCGAGCCGGGGTTGTAGAGCGCGAGCACCAGATCGGCCGCCGCGGCGGCGCGCAGCCGTTCCGCGATGACCTCCCACGGCTTGAGCCGGTCGGAGAGCGAGAGCGTCGCGTAGTCGTGGCCGAGCGGGGCGCCGGCGCGGGCCGCGGCCGCGTTGGCGGCGGTCAGCCCCGGCAGCACCCGCACCGGCACGTCCTTGTACGCGTCCTGCGACGCCGCCTCCAGCACAGCTGTGGCCATCGCGAAGACACCCGGGTCGCCACCGGACACGACCGCCACCCGCCTGCCGCGCCGGGCCAGATCGAGGGCGAACTCGGCGCGCTCGGCCTCCACCTTGTTGTCGGAGCCGTGCCGCAGCTGGCCCAGGCGCACCGGCACCCGGTCCAGATAGGTGGTGTAGCCGACCAGATCGTCCGCGGCGGCAAGCGCGCCACGCGTCTCGGGCGTGAGCCACAGCGGCCCCGCGGGACCGGTGCCGACGACGACGACCTCGCCCAGCTCCCGTACCACCGCGGGCGCGTCGATACGGCTCGGCAGCACGGCGACCGAGAAGTACGGCACCGACTCGGGCTCCACGTCCGCCAGTTGGCCCGTGCGCTCACCGGCCATCGTGGCGCGCTCGACATAGCGGGCCTCGTCCAGCCGCCCGGAGCGCTCGATCGCCCGCCGTACGGTGGGGAAGGTGCGGCCGAGCTTCATCACGACCGCGCAGTCCGTCGAGGCGAGACGCGCGGTCAGCTCCTCCTCGGGCAGCGTGCCGGGCAGGATCGTCAGCACCTCCTCGCCCTCGGCCAGCGGTGTGCCGAGCCGCGCGGCCGCGGCGCTCACCGAGGTCACCCCGGGTATCACCTCGGTCGGATAGCGGTCCGCGAGGCGCTTGTGCATGTGCATGTACGAGCCGTAGAAGAGCGGGTCGCCCTCCGCGAGCACGGCGACCGTGCGGCCCGCGTCGAGATGCGCGGCCAGCCGGGCGGCGGCCTCGGTGTAGAACTCCTCCATCGCGCCGCGGTAGCCGCCAGGATGGTCGGTGGTCTCCGTGGTGACGGGATAGACCAGCGCCTCCTCGACGTGGTCGGCCCGCAGATGCTTCGCCGCGATGGAACGCGCGATGGACCGGCCGTGCCGGGCGCTGTGGTACGCGACCACATCGGCCTCGGCGATGACTTCGACGGCACGTACGGTCATCAGGGACGGATCGCCGGGCCCGAGCCCCACTCCGTACAGCCGGCCTGTGGCGTTGACGTTGCTCACTCTTCCTCGCTCGCGATCGCGTTGAGCGCGGCCGCGGCCATGGCGCTGCCGCCGCGTCGTCCCCGTACCACCAAGTGCTCAAGACCCGAGGGGTGTTGGGCGAGCGCGTCCTTGGACTCGGCCGCGCCGATGAAACCGACCGGCACCCCGATGACCGCGGCCGGGCGAGGGGCGCCCTCCTCGATCATCTCCAGCAGCCGGAAGAGCGCGGTCGGCGCATTGCCGACGGCCACCACCGCGCCCTCCATCCGCTCGCGCCACAACTCAAGTGCCGCGGCGCTACGGGTGGTTTTGAGCTTCGCCGCGAGGCCGGGGACCGACGGGTCGGACAGGGTGCACACCACGTCGTTCTTCGCGGGCAGCCGCTTACGGGTCACCCCGCTGGCGACCATGGCGACATCGCACAGAATCGGCGCCCCGCCCCGCAGGGCCTCGCGGGCGCGGGCCACCACGTCCGGAGTGAACGAGAGATCGCGTACCAGGTCGACCATGCCGCAGGCGTGGATCATCCGGACCGCGACCTGGCTGACATCGGCGGGCAGCCCCGCGAGATCTGCTTCCGCGCGGATGGTGGCAAAGGACTGGCGGTAGATCGCCGCGCCGTCCTTCTCGTAGTCGAACACTGTGCTCTCGCTCATTTCGTCAACGCGTCACGGCGCTCGTGCGCGCAGCCGCCACGATGGCGGCGAGTTCGGAAGGGGGCATGCCGGTGGACGGCTCGTCCCCGTGTACGGAGACGTCGTAGCCGTCGGCGGTCGCGACGACGTCCACCCAGTCGCCGTGCGGATGGCCGCAACGGCGTTCGCAGCCGGACCAGTACACGGGCAGGCTCGAAGGCCCCGGGCCGAGAGCCTTCGCCGCGTCCGCCCGCACGTCGGCGAGGGACTTGGCGCAGCCGGGCCGGCCGATGCAGGCGCCGACGCCGAGCCAGGGGGAGGCGGGGGAGGTGATGAGCCCGGCCGATTCGAGGGCGCCGGCGGCCTCGACCCCGGGAAGGATCACACCGCGCCAAGGGGTCAGCCGCAGTTCTCCGTTGCCGTCGTGCTCGGCCACGGCGGCCAGTTCGTGCCACTGGGCAGCGGTGAGCACGCCGAGCGGCGCGACCACGGACAGTGCGGTGGTGCGCCCGTCGGGGCCCGCGACTGCGCCCGGCGGGGGCGGATTGCCGACCGCCGTGAGAGGCATCGTGACGAGCTTGCCCGAGATCCCGTCCGCCGCCAGACGCGAGGCCACCTCGGTCGTCAACTCGGCCGTGCTGCCGGGCAGTTCGCTCACCCGCCAGCAGCGAGTGCCGCTGTCCCGCGCGGCATCCAGGAAAGCCTCGGCGGCCAGCAGGGCGGCACGCGGCGCGTTTTCCCCCCGTACGGACACACCCGCGTCGTCCGAGCCCAGCCGGAGCACCGCATCCGCTGCGCCGACCGCCTGTACGGTCACGTCCGCACCCAGCGCCGCCACATCCCCGCGGCCGTCGTCGAGCGCGAACAGAAAACGCCCCGACAGCCCGGTCGCCGCCTCGCTCGCGCACAGCAGCCGGTCCAACTCCCGTGCCCAGGACCGCACATCGGCCTCGCCCCGCCCGTCGAGCCCGGAGAGCGGGGAGGCGACGACATTGCGCACCCGCTCGTGCCGGGGCGAGGGCAGCAGACCCGCCGCGGCGAGCACATCGGCCAGCTCCCCGCCGCAGCCCTCGCCGAGGCCGCGCAGCTGTACGTTGCCGCGCGAGGTGAGGTGCAGCGAACCGTCGCCGAGCCGCTGTGCCGCATCCCACAGCGCCAGCGCCTGGCCGGTGGTCAGCGCTCCCGCCGGTATCCGCACCCGGGCCAGCGCGCCGTCGTCCGCCGCGTGGAGACGCAGTGTGCCGGGGCAGGCGTCACCACGATCACGGCTCGGGGGTATCGCCCCGGCGTCGCGGGGGCCTGGGGCGGTCGGCATGGCGGCGAGCATACCCACCACCCTTTCCACCTCACTCCCGCCCACCTGCGCCGATCATCACACCCGCAGCACTCCGCCCGGCCGCCTCCCGAGCCCTACTATGCTCAGGCGACGGGCCGGCCGGCCCGTCATCGCCTGCGACGGCGACATGGAGGAAGCCCGGTGCGAATCCGGCGCGGTCCCGCCACTGTGAGCCCGGTCCACACCGGGTGAGCCAGGAACTCCTGCCGTCCACACCGCCCGGGGCGCGGACACCCCGAGGAAGGCCTGCGCTCGCATGCTTCTGCTGCTGTCGACCTCCGACACCGACCTGCTCAGTGCCCGCGCGGCCGGAGGCCCGGTCGCGTACCGGTTCGCCAACCCCGCGCGGCTCGACCTCAGTGAGCTCCCCGCCCTGCTGGACGGCGTGGACCTGGTCGTCGTACGGCTCCTCGGCGGCGTACGCGCCTGGCAGGACGGGCTCGACCTGCTGCACGAGGCCGGGCTCCCGGTCGTCGTCCTCACCGGTGAACAGGCCCCCGACGCCCAGCTGATGGAGGCGTCCACCGTCCCCGTCGGCATCGCCGCCGAGGCCCACGCCTACCTGGCCCACGGCGGCCCCGCCAACCTGGAGCAGCTGGCCCGCTTCCTCTGCGACACGGTGCTCCTGACCGGCCACGGCTTCGAGTCACCGGCCCCCGCACCGACATGGGGCCCGCTGGAGCGCACCGCGCGGGAGAGCGAGGGCCCGACGGTGGCCGTGCTCTACTACCGCGCCCACCACATGAGCGGCAACACCGCCTTCGTCGACGCCCTGTGCACGGCGATCGAGGACGCGGGCGGCCGTCCCCTCCCGCTGTACGTCGCCTCCCTGCGTGCCCCGGAACCCGAGCTGATCGACGCGCTCGGCGCCGCCGACGCCATCGTCACCACCGTCCTCGCGGCGGGCGGCACCCGGCCAGCCGAGGCATCGGCGGGCGGCGACGACGAGTCGTGGGACGCGGGCGCCCTGAGCGGCCTGGACGTGCCGATCCTCCAGGCGCTGTGCCTGACCGGTTCGCGCAGCACGTGGGAGGAGAGCGACGAGGGCGTCTCGCCGCTGGACGCGGCCAGCCAGATCGCGGTCCCGGAGTTCGACGGCCGCCTGATCACCGTGCCGTTCTCCTTCAAGGAGATCGACGCGGACGGCCTTCCGGCGTACGAGGCCGACCCCGAGCGGGCCGCGCGGGTCGCCGGAATCGCCGTACGCCATGCGCGTCTGAGGCACATCCCCGCCGCCGACAAGCGCCTCGCGCTCGTGCTCTCCGCGTACCCGACGAAGCACTCGCGGATCGGCAACGCGGTCGGCCTGGACACCCCCGCGTCCGCGGTGGCCCTCCTGCGCCGGCTGCGGGCGGAGGGCTACGACTTCGGCACGGAGCCCGTACCCGGCCTCGCCTCCGGCGACGGCGACGAGCTGATCTACGCCCTGATCGAGGCGGGCGGCCACGACCAGGACTGGCTGACCGAGGAGCAGTTGGCGCGCAATCCGGTCCGCATCCCTGCGGCCGACTACAAGCGCTGGTACGCGACGCTGCCGCAGGAACTGCGCTCGGCCGTCGAGCAGCACTGGGGCCCGCCGCCCGGCGAGATGTTCCTCGACCGCAGCCGCAATCCCGAGGGCGACATCGTCCTCGCGGCCCTGCGCCACAAGAACCTCCTCATCCTCATCCAGCCCCCGCGGGGCTTCGGCGAGAACCCGATCGCGATCTACCACGACCCCGATCTGCCGCCCTCGCACCACTACCTGGCCGCGTACCGCTGGATCGCCGCGTCCGCGGCCGACGGCGGCTTCGGCGCCGACGCGATGATCCACCTCGGCAAGCACGGCAACCTGGAGTGGCTGCCCGGCAAGAACGCCGGTCTGTCCGCGGCCTGCGGCCCCGACGCCGCGCTCGGCGACCTCCCGCTGATCTACCCCTTCCTGGTCAACGACCCGGGCGAGGGCACGCAGGCCAAGCGCCGCGTCCACGCCACGCTCGTCGATCACCTGGTCCCGCCGATGGCACGTGCCGACTCGTACGGCGACATCGCGCGCCTGGAACAGCTCCTCGACGAATACGCCGCGATCTCCTCCATGGACCCGGCCAAACTCCCCGCCATCCGCGCGCAGATCTGGACCCTCATCCAGGCGGCCAGGCTCGACCACGACCTGGGCCTCGAAGACCGCCCGGACGACGACGGCTTCGACGACTTCCTGCTCCATGTCGACGGCTGGCTGTGCGAGGTCAAGGACGCCCAGATCCGCGACGGCCTCCATGTCCTCGGCTCCCCGCCCGCGGGCGCCGACCGCGTCAACCTGGTTCTCGCGATCCTGAGGGCGCGCCAGATCTGGGGCGGGACATCGTCGCTGCCGGGCCTGCGGGAGGCGCTGGGCCTGGACGAGTCGGCGGCCACCCGCACGACCGCGGACGCGGCCGAGGAGAAGGCGCGCGAGCTGGTGCAGGCGATGGAGGACGCCGGGTGGAACCCCGACGCGGTCCCCGCCGGGCACGGCCCCGAGGTCGCGGCCATCCTCGACTTCGCCTCCCGCGAGGTCGTCCCCCGCCTCGCTGCCACCACCGCCGAACTCGATCACGCCGTCCACGCGCTGAACGGCGGCTTCGTCCCTGCGGGCCCCTCCGGCTCCCCGCTGCGCGGCCTGGTCAACGTCCTGCCGACCGGACGCAACTTCTACTCGGTGGACCCGAAGGCGGTCCCCTCCCGCCTCGCGTGGGAGACAGGCCAGGCCCTCGCGGACTCGCTGCTGGAGCGCTACCGCACCGACAACGGCGACTGGCCGCCGTCGGTCGGCCTGTCCCTGTGGGGCACCAGCGCGATGCGCACCAGCGGCGACGATGTCGCGGAGGCGCTCGCCCTGCTCGGCATCCGCCCGGTCTGGGACGACGCCTCGCGCCGCGTCACAGGTCTGGAGCCCATCCCGCTCGCCGAGCTCGGACGCCCCCGCATCGACGTCACGCTGCGCATATCCGGCTTCTTCCGCGACGCCTTCCCGCACACGATCGGCCTGCTCGACGACGCGGTCCGCCTGGCGGCCTCCCTCGACGAGCCCGCCGGCCAGAACTTCGTCCGCGCCCACACCCAGGCCGACCTGGCGGACCACGGCGACGAACGCCGCGCCACGACCCGTATCTTCGGCTCCCGCCCGGGCACCTACGGCGCGGGTCTCCTCCAGCTGATCGACTCCCGCGACTGGCGCACCGACGCCGACCTCGCCGAGGTCTACACGGTCTGGGGCGGCTACGCCTACGGCCGCGAACTCGACGGCCGCCCGGCCCGTGCCGAGATGGAGACCGCGTACCGGCGCATCACGGTCGCGGCGAAGAACACCGACACCCGCGAGCACGACATCGCGGACTCCGACGACTACTTCCAGTACCACGGCGGCATGGTCGCCACCGTGCGTGCCCTGCGCGGCACGGCCCCCGAGGCGTACATCGGCGACTCCACCCGCCCCGAGACCGTGCGCACGCGCACCCTGGTCGAGGAGACCTCCCGCGTCTTCCGCGCCCGCGTCGTCAACCCCAAGTGGATCGAGGCGATGCGCCGCCACGGCTACAAGGGCGCCTTCGAACTCGCCGCGACGGTGGACTACCTGTTCGGCTACGACGCGACGACGGGCGTGGTCGCCGACTGGATGTACGACAAGCTCACTCAGACCTACGTCCTGGACCCGGTGAACCGGGAGTTCCTCCAGCAGGCCAACCCCTGGGCCCTGCACGGCATCGCGGAACGCCTCCTGGAGGCCGAGTCGCGCGGCATGTGGGCCAAGCCCGATCCGTCGGTGCTCGCCGCGCTGCGCCAGGTCTTCCTGGAGACGGAGGGCGACCTGGAGGGCGAGGACTGACGGAGAGCCGGACCGCGGGCCCCTGGACGACACGTCCGGGGGCCTTCGTCATGTCCGGGGGACGGGAGCCCGCACTGCTTCGGCGGAGGCCGCGCAGCGTCACCACGGACTTGATCACGATTACCTTGAGTTCCCCTGAGCTTCCCATTCATTTTCCCTCCGTTCGGCCTTCACCTCGTGGTGCGCGCAGTCCCCACACAAACCAGCGACTGTCAGTGCGCTGGGGGTGGGGGTTTTGGCCTGTGGCCGAAACGCATGGATGGCAGGGGGTGGTTTTGATGGTTCAGCCGCGGTTTTTGTACGTAGTGCGCGCATCGCAGCAGAGACCGGACGGGGAGGAGAAGCCGGTCGGGTGGCGCCTGGTCGGCGCCAACAACCGTGAACTCGGACGCAGCGCCGACGCGTTCGGCGGCCTCGCGGAGTGCCAGGCAGCGGTCGCTCAGCTCCGGGAGAAGGTGGCGGCGGCACGTGTGCTGCTGACCATGGGCGATGCGGCGGGCAGCTGGACCTGGCGCCTGGAGATCGACGGGCGGGCCGTGGCGGTGTCGGGCCGGCGTTATCTGCGCCAGCGCGAGTGCCAGTACAACCTCAGCCAGTTCCTGGTCGCCGTCCCCGTGGCCCTGCTGGCCGTCGGGGTCACGAGCCGGCCCCGGCCGCGCGCTCTGCCTCCGCGCGGACCTCAGCGGTCCAGATCTACGCGAGCAGAGCAGGAAGACGAAGGCCACGCACGGCCGCACACCGGCGTCCGGGCCGGGGCGGGTGCGCGATGACCGTAACGATGCTCGAACGCCCGCAGGCCGAACCGGATCCCGTGGACGCGCCGCGTGCTGTGCGTGGCAGGGGCGAGCCGGCGGACCTGCTCTTCCGCGGTGTGGCTCGCGGCAGCGGGGCCATCGTGCTGGCCATCATGCTCCTGGTCGGCGTATTCCTCACTTATCGTGCCCTGCAGGCGCTCGACGTCGCCAAGGGCTCGTTCCTCACCACCTCCGCGTGGGAGCCGGATGCCCACCGCTTCGGGATCGCGGCGGTGATCACCGGCACTGTGCTCATCGGCCTGGTGGCGATCAGCTTCGCGGTGCCGCTGGCGCTCGGCACCGCGCTGTACATCTCGGAGTACGCACCGCGGCGTCTGAAGCGGACGTTCATCTCTCTCGTGGACCTCATGGCCGCCGTGCCGAGTGTGGTGTACGGGCTGTGGGGCGCGTTCTTCCTGCAGGCGCATGTGGTGGGGCTCTCCCGCTGGCTCGCCACGTACTTCTCCTGGATACCTCTCTTCAAGGTCGACGGGAGCGATCCGCGCGACCCGCTGGAGACGACGACCGTCTACACGTCCTCCACCTTCATCGCGGGCATCGTCGTGGCGCTCATGGTCACGCCCATCGCCTGCTCGGTGATGCGGGAGACCTTCTCGCAGGCGCCTCCGGGAGAGCGCGAGGGCGCGTTCGCGCTCGGCGCGACCCGGTGGGGAATGATCCGCGCGGTCGTGCTGCCCTTCGGCTGGGGCGGCGTGATCGGCGGCACCATGCTCGGTCTCGGCCGCGCCCTGGGCGAGACGATCGCCATCTACATGATCATCTCCCCGGTCTTCGTCGTACAGCCGCACATCCTCCAGAACGGCTCCAACTCCGTCTCGTCGCTGATCGCACTGCGCTACGGATCCGCGAGCGCCTTCGGGATGTCGGCCCTGATGGCCGCGGGACTCGCACTGTTCCTGATGACCCTTGTCGTGAACTTCATCGCATCCTCGATCGCGGCCCGCAGCCGCTCGGGCAGCGGGACGGAGGCCTGAGATGACCGACCTCCTCGAGAAACGGCCGGCGCAGACGGTGCGGCCCGGCACCGAAGCGCGGGACGAGTCCCCGGAAGTGCGCCGCAACACCTCGTCGGTGCATGCCACGGATCTGCTCGCGCTCGCGGGCGCGGCGGTGGGCTCCCTCGCGCTGACGGCACTCCTGTTCACCTGGATCGCCCCGTTCGACTCGATCCTGGGCTTCGTCGTCGTCGCCTATGTGCTCTTCCTCGTCGTCTACGCCGTACTCGTCTCCTTCGACGAGAACAGCGTGGCGGTACGGGACAAGGTCGCGGCGGTGCTGTGGCAGAGCCTCGCCATGCTGCTGCTCGCGTCGCTGGTCCTGGTGGTCGTGTACACCCTGTGGCGCGGCAAGTCCGCTCTGGTGCACCTCAACTTCTTCACCGAGGACATGTCGCGCACCGGCCCGCTGCAGCCGCTCACCGAAGGCGGCGTCCTGCACGCGATCGTCGGCACGCTGGAGCAGATCGCCATCTCGCTGGCGATCACCGTGCCGCTCGGGCTGGCCTGCGCGGTGTTCCTCAACGAAGTGCCGGGCCGCTACGCCCGGTTCGTACGCACCATCGTCGAGGCGATGACGGCGCTGCCGTCGATCGTGGCCGGCCTGTTCATCTACGCCACGGTGATCCTCATCCTCGGCGTCGACAAGTCCGGGTCCGCCGCCGCGCTGGCGCTCAGCGTGATGATGCTGCCCATCATCATCCGCGCCTCCGACGTGGTCATCCGGCTGGTGCCGGGCTCGCTGCGCGAGGCGTCCTACGCCCTGGGCGCGAGCCAGTGGCGCACGGTGTGGACTGTGGTGCTGCCCACCGCACGCTCCGGGCTCACCACCGCGGTGATCCTGGGCACCGCGCGCGGGATCGGCGAAACCTCGCCGGTGCTGCTCACCTCCGGCTTCGCGGCCGACCTGAACCTCAACCCGACGACTCGCCCGCAGGTCTCCCTGCCGCTCGCGACCTTCGAGTTGGTGAGATCGCCACAGCCCAGCATGATCGCCCGCGGGTTCGGCTCCGCGGCCCTCCTGATGGCTCTCGTGCTGCTGCTGTTCATCGTGGCCCGGGTGGTCGGCGGACGCGGACCGGGTGCGCTGACCCGTAGCCAGCAGCACCGGCGCGTGGTCGCGTCCCGCCGCGACGCCGAGCGCATGGGCAAGCGCGCACGGCTCGTGCCGCAAGCGGCCGCGGCGGCCGGGGATTTCCCGAACCCCGCGCCAGGCCCTCGGTCCGGCCCCGAGCCGGACGCCCGGCCCGGTGCCCCGGGCAGCCCCTCCGGCTGAGACCCGTCGAGCCCGCACGGCTCCCCCATCCCGCACCGCGGATTCCGCACCGCCCTGTACCGACGACACCGACCAGGAGTCACCTGCCATGCCCGGATCGCCTCCGGCAAAGTCCGCACGCCTCCGCCTGAGAGCCGTGACCGCCCTCGCCTGCCTGGCCGTCCTCCTGTTCGGCTTCGCGCTGCCGGGTGCCGAGCCCGCCGCCGCGGCGTCGTACGTCCCGATCTCCGGTGCCGGATCCACCTGGAGCCAGAACGCGCTCGACCAGTGGCGGGCAAACGTCAAGCAGTACGGCATGACGGTGAACTACAACGGCACCGGGTCCTCCGACGGCCGCAACCAGTTCCGCAACGGCACCGTCGACTACGGCGTCTCCGAGATCCCGTACGGCATCAAGGACTCGGGCGTCGTCGACCCGCCGCCGTCCCGCAAATACGCCTACATGCCGATCGTCGCCGGCGGCACCTCCTTCATGTACAACCTCACGATCGGCAACAAGCGGGTGACCAACCTCCGGCTGTCCGGAGAGGTCATCGCCAAGATGTTCACCGGGCAGATCAAGACCTGGAACGACCCGGCGATCAAGGCCGACAACCCCGCGCTGGCCGGAGCGCTGCCCGCCCGCAAGGTCGTCCCGGTGGTGCGCTCCGACGGTTCGGGCACCACCGCGCAGTTCACCACCTGGATGAGCAAGCAGCACACCTCGCTGTGGGACGCCTACTGCCGCCGGGCGGGCCGCACCGCGCCCTGCGGCGCGACGTCCAACTACCCGCTCGTACCGGGCAGCGGCTTCGTCGGCCAGTCGGGCTCGAACGGTGTGTCCGGCTATGTCGCCCAGGGCGGCAACGTCGGCACGATCACCTATGTCGAGTACTCGTACGCGGTGTACACGACCGGGTTCCCGGTGGCCAAGGTGCTGAACGCGGCCGGGTACTACACAGAGCCGACCGCGAAGAACGTCGCGGTCGCCCTCACCAAGGCCCGGATCAACGAGAACAGCTCCTCGCCCGGCTATCTGACGCAGATCCTCGACGACGTCTACAACGACCGTGACGCGCGCGCCTATCCGCTCTCGAGCTACAGCTACATGGTCGTCCCGACCGTGCTGGAGTCGAACTTCAACGCCCAGAAGGGCAAGACCCTCGGCGCCTTCGCGTACTACTTCCTCTGCCAGGGGCAGCAGCACGTGGACAACCTCGGCTACTCGCCACTGCCGATCAACCTCGTGCAGGCCGGGCTGAAGCAGGTCCGCAGGATTCCCGGGGTCGACGTCGAGAAGATCAATATCAAGGACTGCCACAACCCGACCTTCTCCAGCGACGGCAGCAACACCCTGGCCAAGACGGCTCCTTATCCGCCCGCCTGTGACAAGAAGGGCGCGGCTCAGTGCTCGACCGGCACGGGCGGTGCCAAGACCCCGACCACCGTCAACGGCAACGGCTCGGGATCCTCCGGCGGTTCGTCCGGGTCCGCCCAGGGCACCACGGGCTCCGGCGGAGCGGGCCCCGGCGGGTCGGCGTCGGGCGCGGGCGGCAAGGGCACGGCCGGGTCGTCGGCCGGCGCGGCAACCGGCGCAGGCGGTACGTCCGCGGGCTCCGGGGCCACTATCGACCCGGACACCGGGCAGGTCGTCGGTGCCAACGGCGGCGCGGCCGGCGGCGGCAGCGGTGACGCGTTCGCCGTCCCCGTCACGACGGCCACGAGCATCGGGGGCGGCATGCGGACCGCGCTGATGGTGGTGGCGGGCGTGCTGCTGGTCGTGGTGACGGTCGGACCTCCGCTGCTGAACAGGCGCCTGAAGCGGAGTACGTCGTGATCGCTGCGCTCCGCCGCTTCCTGCGGACGACGTCCGTCGTCGCGCTCGTCCTGCTCACCGCGGTGACCTGTGCCGTCGCCGTGACCATGACCTCCGGGCCGGCCGACGCCGCCGACCAGAAGTCCGCGGTGACAGTCTCGGGACGGGGGCCGTACGCGAACCTGAAGGTGACCGTCAGCCAGACCCGGAACCTGGTCAACCAGGTGGTGAAGGTCTCCTGGAAGGGCGGCGCACCCACGGTCTCGGACACCACGTACGCGGCCAACTACCTCCAGATCATGCAGTGCTGGGGGGACAGCCCCGACAAGTGCCAGTTCGGCGGCTCGTCCGCGCAGGACACGGCCGGCACCGCCGGTGCGTACACCAACACCCGGCAGCTGACCTACGGCGGACTGAAGGACCCGGACCAGACGCTCCCGCCGCCGACCAGCACCGGTATCTCGTACGTCCCGTTCAAGTCGGCGACCGGCGATGTGATCACGAAGGGGAACTGGAACGAGTTCTACGACGTGAACACCACGAACGAGACCCCTTACGCCCGCAGCGGCCCCGACGGCAGGGGCGAGGTGTACTTCGAGACCCAGACGGCCCTGGAGGCACCCGGTCTGGGCTGCGGCGAGGTGGCGGCCGGTGCCTCGAACGCGACGGCCGGCCGGCCCTGCTGGCTCGTCATCGTGCCGCGCGGCGAGAGCGAGGTGGACGGCGGCTCGTACCACTCCCAGCCGAGCGGGCTCCTGCAGTCCTCGCCGCTCACCGCGAGCAACTGGAAGCAACGGCTCGTCGTGCCGCTCGGGTTCGAGCCGATGGGCAATTTCTGCCCGATCGGCGCCGACGAGCGCAGCACCCTCGGCCACGAGATCGCCGCCGAGGCCATCTCCCGCTGGCAGCCCGCCCTGTGCCAGTCGGCGAGCAAGACGATCTACGGCTTCGCCCAGGTGACCGACGACACCGCCCGGGCCAAGCTGGTCTCCGGCAAGCCCGGAATGGTCTTCCTCGGCCATCCGGCCACCGCCGGCCAGGTGCCGTCCGGCCGGCGTCCCGTCTATGCGCCCATGACGCTGTCCGGGCTGACCATCGGCTTCTTCGTCGAGAGCCAGGCCGGATTCAACGCACCGGGTACGGTCACGGCGCGCAACGGAACACGGCTGACCGGACTCAATCTCACCCCGAGGCTGGTCGCCAAGCTGCTCACCGAGTCCTATCAGGACGGCAATTCGCGCCTCGCGCCGAGCACCGCCGAGAATCCGTTCAACCTGGCGCGCGACCCGGAGTTCATCAAGTACAACCCGGACTACAAGGACCTCGAATTCCGCAGCAGCCTGGGCGACGTGCTCGTACCCGAGGCCCTTTCCGACTCGGCGTGGGAGCTGTGGAACTGGGTGGACAAGGACCCGGCCGCCCGGGAGTTCCTGAGCGGCACCGCCGACAATCAGGGGCGGTACGGCAGCCGGGACTTCTCCGGGATGAAGGTCAACCCGCACTACCGGAAGGTCGAACTGCCGAGGAACGAGTTCCCGAAGAGCGACCCGTTCTGCCAGGAGTTCCCGAACAACCCGGGCCAGCCACCGCTGTGCATCCAGGACAAGCATCCGTACGCCTCCGACATGCACACCGCCGCCCGCGCCGCCGCCCGCGGCGACACCCTGGCCCGCGCGAGCTGGGACAACACCAGCACGCCGCCCGGCTACAAGAAGACCCCGCCGCAGACCGCCGGCAAGCGCGCCGTCCTCGCCCTGACCGACACCGCGACGGCCGCCCGCTACGGCCTGGTGACCGCGAAGCTCCAGAACGCCGCGGGCCGGTTCGTGGGCCCCGACACCGCCGGTCTGCTCGCGGGCCAGGCGGCGATGAAGCCCAGCGGCGTCGGCGGGGTCGTGAGCCCCAACCCGGCCACGAAGGCCGCGAACGCCTACCCGCTCACCCTGCTCACCTACGCCGCGACCGTGCCCGAACAGCTGACCAAGCAGGAGGGCCAGGACTACGCGGCCTTCCTGAAGTACGCGGTGGGCAACGGACAGCGGCCGGGTGTGTCGGCCGGAACCCTCCCGGAGGGATACGCCCCGCTGCCGGGGAGCGTGCGTGCCGTGGCGCGTGCCGCTGCCGACGCCATCGCGTCCCGGGCCGGCACCTCGCCGTCCACCCACACTCCCGGCGGTGACGCCGGCGGATCCAACGCGGGCTCGGACTCGTCCGGCGGCGCCGCGGCAGGCGTGGCTGGAGGTGACGCGAGCGGCGGTGGCGCGGCAGCCGGCGGAAAGCCGAGCGCGGGCGGGACCGCGTCCTCCCCGGCAGCGACCACGAAGCCGACCGGATCGCCGTCCGCCGCGGCAGCCGCCGCCTCCGACGAACCGATCATCCGCACTCCGGCCTGGGCGCTCGGCGCCGTGCGCTACGCCCTCCTGATCGCGCTCATCGTCGGGCTCGCCGCCGCGGTCAGCGGCCCCCTCCTGCCGAGGGTGCTGCCGCGGCTGGCGGCAGGTCTTTCGGCCTGGCGCGCCGGGGCCAACAGGCCCGGCAGCGAAGGGAGGTGATGCCCGGACTCGAATCAGCGACAGGTCCGCGCCAACGAACTGTCTGAACACCGCGCCGGGCACCACCGGCGCAAGCCTATCCGAGAGGTAACGCACGTGAACAAGAAGAAGATAGCGCTCGCCGCTGTCGGGATCACCGGTCTCCTCACCGGCACCGTCTGCGCCAGCCAGGCCGTCGCCGACCCCTCCGGGCCGCCGCCCTACCGCCAGCTCTCCGGTGTCGGCTCCGACACCACGCAGGACGTGATGAACGGCCTGGCCAACGCGATCACCATCGGCGGCCAGAAGGTCATCGGCTCGTACGACGCCACCGGCTCGGCCCAGATCACCACCAAGGACCCCGCCACCACCCCGGGCTGTACCATCAGCCGCCCGAACGGGTCGGGCGCCGGACGCACCGCCCTGCTGAACTCCCTGCAGGCGGCCAACGGTTGTCTGGACTTCTCGCGCTCGTCCAGCCTGAACCTGGGCGCCGCGAACCCGGGCCTGACCTATGTCCCGTTCGCCGTGGACGCGGTGAGCTACTCGATCACGCCCACCAGCACGGTGCCGCGCAAGCTCTCCCTGGCCGACCTCAAGGCCATTTACCACTGCGACCCCAACTACGTGGGCACCGCTCCCAACTTCAGCCTCACGGTGTACCTGCCGCAGGCGGGCTCGGGCACCCGTAGCTTCTGGGAGTCCACGATGGGGATCACCGACGCCGACGTGGTCGCCGGCGTCTACCCCTGCATCAAGGACACCAAGGCCGGCGCCCCCATCCAGGAGCACGACGGCCGTGTCCTCGACGACAAGTCGATCGTCCCGTTCTCGATCGCGCAGTACAACTCGCAGGCCACGCAGACCATCGCCGACCTCCGCGGCCGCGCGATCCTCGGCACCATCGACAACCTCGCGCCGAACACGCTCAACAGCAACTTCGGTGTGAAGCGCGATGTCTACAACGTCATCCCGACCAGCAAGATCGGGACGGCGCCCTGGAGCACCGTCTTCGTCGGCTCGAACGCTCTGATCTGCCAGCAGCCGACGGTCATCAACACCTACGGCTTCGCGACCAACGCGAACTGCGGCGACACCAGCAAGCAGACCCCCTGACGCTCCCGCAGCACCTTCGTAGTCACTCAACCCCCCATGCCTGATACATCGCTTTCGTCACTTTCGAATCCTTCCAAGAAGGAGAGCACGACTGTGTGGAAGAACACCCTCTCGCGAACCCTGGCGGGCGGTCTCGCGAGCCTGGTCGCCGTGCTTGCAGGCGGCCTCATCCTGGCTCCGTCGGCGCACGCCGCCGACATCGGCACCGCAGTGATCACCCCGGCGACCGGCTCCGACGTCTCCAGCATGACGCTGACCACGTCCGGCCCCTGCCCGGCCAACGCCACCAACGTCATTGTCTCGGTGACCGGTTCGGGCTTCCCGGCCGGCGGCCAGAACGTGGTCGGCAACTCGCCGATCAGCACCTACGGATCGACGGCGGACGGCGGGCTCGTCATCCCGCTCTCCCAGACGATGCGTGACTACGCCAACACGGCGGGCTTCACCAACCTGACCGGCAAGTACAGCTTCCAGGTCACCTGCCGCACGGCCTTCAACGGCACCAGCCTCGGTGACTTCCCGGCGGCGGTCTGGTTCACGTCCAACACGGCGTACCAGAACACCGACCCGGCCGTGAAGACCGACACCACCACCTCCCTCGCGGTGTCCCCGGCCAGCCCGGTCACCGCGGGTACTCCCGTGACGCTGACCGCGACCGTCGGCCCGGCCGGCGCCGCGGGCACCGTGCAGTTCAAGGACAACGGCGCTGCGCTGGGCAACCCGGTGAACGTCTCCGGCGGCCAGGCCGCGCTCACCACGAGCAGCCTGGGCGCGGGCAGCCACTCGCTGACGGCCGCCTTCACGCCGAGCAGCACCGCCTACAACGCGTCCGCGTCCGACGCGGTCGCGTACACGGTCAACACCGCTCCGGCGACCGCGACCACGACCGCGCTGGCCGTTTCGCCGGCCGGCACGGCGGCCCAGTACAGCCCGGTCAGCATGTCGGCCACGGTGGCGCCCGCCTCGGCGGCCGGTTCCGTGAAGTTCCAGGACACCGTGGGCGGTACCACCACCACGCTGGCCACGGTGCCGGTCGCCGCGGGTCAGGCCGCCTACACCACGAGCAGCCTGGGCGCGGGTGACCACTCCTTCTCGGCGGTCTTCGTCCCGACGAACCCGGCCGCGTACCTCGGCTCCGACTCCGGTGCCGTTCCGTACGTGATCGGCGCCTTCGCCGGTGTCACCGCCTCGCAGGACATCACCACCACCGTCGAAGCCGGTGCGCTCGTCATCAGCGTCGACAACCCGCATGTCACCCTGCCTTCCCCGGTGCTCAACGCCAACGGTGACCTGCTGTCCACCACGGGCGCGATCAACCCGGTCACGCTCACCGACACCCGCGCCGGTAACCCGGGCTGGTCCGTCAGCGGCCAGCTGACCGACTTCTCCGACGGCGGTACGCACCTGATCAACGGTCAGAACCTCGGCTGGACGCCGAAGCTGATCGACAGGGGCGCGTCCCAGACCGTCACGCCGGGTGCGGCCGTCGCGGCCGCCAATGGTGTCGCCCCCGCGGACGCGGGCACGGCCGGACTCAAGTCCTCCCGTTCCCTCGCCAACGGAACCGGCCTGGGCACCGCCCACGTCGGGGCGGACCTGGCGCTCAACGCGCCGACCTCGACCGTGGCCGGCACCTACACCGCCACGCTCACCCTGACGGCCATCTGACCCACCCGGATGGTCACGGGGCGGCGGCACTGCCCCCCAGGTAAGCCGCCCCGGGCCGGGGCGGGCAGCGATGCCCGCCCCGGCCGCCCACCCACCCCGCTCCACCCGTCCCGCGCCCGAACGGACGACCCGACATGATCACGACCTCAGCCTGCCGCATCGCCGCCGTCCTGGCCGCATGCCTCCTCGCCGTCCTCCCGGCCGCAGCCGGAACCGCGTCGGCCGCCTCCCCGGTTCCGGCCACCCGGCCCGGCGACGGCGGACAGGGGCGTACGACCTTCGGTGTCCAGCCGTCGGCCGCGAAGAAGCCCGACGCGCGGCCCCACTTCTCGTACGGGGCGACCCCCGGAGCCGTCGTCAAGGACCACATCGCCGTCCACAACTACGGCAAGAAGCCGCTCACCCTGCGCGTGTACGCCGGCGACGCCTTCACCACCGCCGACGGCGGCTTCGACCTGTTCGCGGCGAACCACAAGTCCACCGAGGTGGGCTCCTGGGTGAAGCTCGGCAAGAACGTGCTGAGTGTGCCCGGCCGGTCCCACGTCATCGTGCCCTTCACCCTGACCGTCCCGCAGCAGGTGCCCCCCGGGGACCACACCGGCGGCATCGTCGCCTCGCTGTCGGCGGTACGCACGGACAAGAAGGGCAGCAAGGTCGCGGTCGACCAGCGGGTCGGCGCGCGGATCTATCTGCGGGTGGCCGGGGAGCTCAAGCCCGCGCTCACCGTCGAGGGCCTGCACACGAGCTACCACGGCACGGCCAACCCCTTCGGCACCGGCTCCGCGACCGTGACGTACACCGTGCGCAACACCGGCAACGTCCGGCTGGCGGCCCGTCAGGCGGTGCGCGTGCGCTATCTGTTCGGAGGGGGTGCGAAGGTGGCGGCTCCTCGTGACATCCCCGAGTTGCTGCCCGGCGCCGCCGTGAACATCACGACTTCGGCCACAGGCGTCGTCCCGGCCATGCGCGACACCACCACGGTCACCGTCGACCCGAGGCCCGTGCGCGGCGACATCCAGCACCGGGTGCTGCCACGGGTCACTCGGGTCGAGGACTTCTGGGCCGTGCCGTGGGCGATGCTGGTCGTGCTGCTGGTCGCCGCCGGAGCCTTGACACTCCTGCTCGTACGCAGGCGTGGGCGGCGCGGCGCGGGCACGAGCGCACCGGAGCCGCGCCCCGCCGCGGCCAGGTCGAAGCAGGCCGTCGGCCTCGCGGCGATCCTCCTCACCGCCTCAGCGGTCGTCGCGGGCACTCCTGCCGACGCCGAGGCGGCGGAGTCCGGCGGGCTCGCGGTCAGCCCGGCGCGGGGGAGCGACGCCCAGCCCATCACGCTCAGTTCCGCCGCGCCCTGCCCCGCGAAGACCGCCAACGTCATCGCCCGCGTCACCGGAGCGGGATTCCCCCGCGGAGGCCAGATCGTCGTCGGCAACGCCCCGCTCGCCACCTATCCGAAGGTGCCCGGCGGCGGCCTGTCGATCCCGCTCACGTACACGATGCGGGACTACGCCAGCACGGCCGGCTTCACCACACTGCGCGGCACCTACACCTTCACGGTCAGCTGCCTCAAGGGCGCATTCGACCTGACGAGTCTGCGGGACTTCACGGGGTCCCTGCGGTTCACCGCGAAAGACGCGTACCAGGACGGTACGCGGGTCGCGGTCAAGGCTCCGGACGCCAAGGCGCCGGGGCAATCAGAGCAGCCCGTACCGCCGACCGTGTCGGGGGGCGGTACGGGCGCCGAAACAGGGAGCGCGGCGGGCGCCGGGGCGGGGGCGGCACCTTCCGCGCCCGCGAACGGGTCCGCTGCACCCGCGGGTGCGCCCGCCGCGACGGGGGCCGCCGCCCAGGACTCCAACACCTCGCTCGTCGCCTGGTCGGTGGCCGGTTTCGCCGCCGCCCTGCTGGCACTCCTCATGGGTGCGGCCCACTGGGTGCGGGGACGCCGAGCGCGTGCCGCCGAGCCCGAGCCGGGCGACTGAACACCACCGCCATCCATACCTCTTGAACCATCAGTCACAGGGAGAGAACACCGTGTCCATCACAACCAAGTCCCGCACCTTGATATCCCGGCCGGCCGCCGTCCTGCTCGGATCGCTGATCGCGGCGTCCGGCGCGGCCGGGGTGCTCACTGCGACCGTCGCGCACGCCGAGGTCGTCGGTTCGGCGGAGGTGTCCCCGGCCACCGGCACGGACACCAGCGGGATTTCGCTGACCACGTCGAAGGCGTGCCCGGACACGGCCACGAACCTCATCGTCGCGGTGAAGGGCTCGGGCTTCCCGGCCGAGGGCCAGAACGTGGTGAGCAACTCGCCGCTCAGCACGTACGCGACCACGCAGTCCGGCGGCATCGTGGTGCCGCTGACGCAGACGATGCGTGACTACGCCAACACGGCGGGGTTCACCACGCTGAAGGGCCGCTACGACTTCACGGTGACCTGCCGCACCGCCTTCAACGGCACCAGCCTCGGCGACTTCACCGCACCGATCTGGTTCACCTCCAACACGGCGTACCGCAACACCGACCCCGCCGGGCCGACGGCCACGCCGTCCTCCACGGCGCCCACCAGCACCGGCTCACCGTCGCCCACGGGGACCGCCTCGCCCACCGACACCGCGTCTCCGACGGACACCGCGTCGCCCACCGACACGGCGCTGCCGACGGACACCGCGTCGCCGACCGACACGGCGCTGCCGACCGACACCGCCACCCCGACGGACACCGCGACCCCGGGCGGCGGCTCCCAGGGCATCTCCACCGACGTCAGCGGCGGCGGTTCGGGCGGCGGCAAGGGATCCCTGGCGGCCACCGGCACCGACGTCGCGATGGCCGGCGTGGCTTCGGCCCTCCTCGTGGCGACGGGCATCACGGTCGTGCGGCGCACCCGCCGGCGCGAGGAGTTCCCCGTCACCGACACCCCGAACGTCTGAGGCGGAGGCCGACCATGAAGTTCTCCACCGCACGCCGACCGCTGTCGGTAGCGCTCGCATCCCTCCTCGCCGCCGGAGCGCTCGCGCTCGGCACCACCGGAGCCAGGGCCGATGTCCTCGGCTCGATGGAGGTGACTCCGGCCACCGGTACGGACACCAGCGGGGTCACGCTGACCACCCCCGGACCGTGCCCGGCCGAGGCCACCAACCTCATTGTCTCCGTGGCCGGTTCGGGATTCCCCGCCGAGGGCCAGATCGTGGTGAGCAACTCACCGATCGAGACGTACGGCTCCACGGCCACCGGCGGCATCGTGGTGCCGCTGACGCAGACGATGCGGGACTACGCCAGTACGGCGGGGTTCACCACGCTGCAGGGGCGCTACGACTTCACGCTGACCTGCCGGGCCGCCTTCGGTTCGACGACGTACGGCGATTTCACCGCCCCCATGTGGTTCACGTCCAACACCGCCTACCAGACCACCGCTCCCGCAGCGGCGACCACGACCACCCTCGCGACGGCTCCGGTGAGCCCGGTCGTCCAGGGCACCGCCGTGAAGCTGACGGCGACGGTGGCCCCGGCCGAGGCGGCCGGTTCGGTGCGTTTCCTGGACGGGGCGGCCCAACTCGGCACCCCCGTCGCGGTGTCCGCCGGAGTGGCCACCCTGTCCATCACCACTCTGGCCGTCGGCACACACGCGCTCAAGGCGGAGTTCACACCGTCCGACCCGGCGGCGTACGGCACATCGGCCTCCGCGGCCCTCTCGTACACGGTCAAGATCAAGCCGCCGGCGGTCGTCACACCGGCGAAGGTGACCGGCACCCTCAAGGTCGGCTATACGGCCACCTGCACCGTGGCCTTCAGCGGCGCGACGTCGATCAAGTACCTCTGGCTCCGCGACGGCGCGGTGATCAGTGGTGCCATCGCGCGCACCCGCCCCCTCGTCGCCGCCGACTACAACCACAAGACCGCCTGCCGGGCGATCGCGAGCAACAGCACCGGCAGTACGACCTCGACCAGCCCGGTCGTGACCGTGGCTGCGGGCCCGGCGCTGAAGAACGTGACGAGGCCCTCGATCACCGGCACCGCCAGGGTGGGCTATCGGCAGACGGCAAGGCCCGGCACCTGGACCCCCGCCGCCACCACGTACAGCTACACCTGGAAGCGCGACGGGCGGACGATCACCGGTGCGACCCGCGTGACCTACTACCCGACCAGGGCCGACCGCGGCCACCTGCTCACCGTCACCATCACGGCCAAGCGCCCCGGATACGCCTGGGGTTACGCCACCTCGGTGTCACGGAGGATCGGATGACGGCACCGGCCCTGGCCGACGCCGTGACCGCGGACGGCGCTGCCGTCCGCGGCACATCCGGCGGCCCCGCGCCGTCCGGCCGTCCGGCCGCCGGGCCCCGACTGCGCGTCGTCAGCACGGCGTTGAGCATTCTCGCCGCGCTGCTGCTCGGATTCGTCGTCGACGTCGCTCTCGTCGGCGACCTCCGGCACGCCCGCGACCGGCAGGTCGACTACGCCGGCTTCCGGGCCGAACTGGCCAATGGCGTCGCGCCCATCGGCCGGTCCTCGGGCGGCGGCCTGGCGCCGGGACACGGTGATCCGGTGGCGCTCCTCGACATCCCCGTACTCCGGCTGCGCGAAGTCGTCCGCGAGGGAACCACGGCGGAGGACCTGGCCCGCGGGGCGGGCCACCGCCGGGACACCACCCTGCCCGGCCAGGCCGGAGTCAGCGTCATCATGGGCCGCCAGGCGACCTACGGGGGGCCCTTCCGGCGCCTGGAGGACCTGACCGCCGGGGACAGGTTCACCGTGACGACGGGCCAGGGGAAGCACACGTACAGGGTCATCGGCCCGCGCCGGGAGGGCGACCCC
This sequence comes from Streptomyces sp. NBC_00885, assembly GCF_045207475.1. Taxonomy (NCBI): domain Bacteria; kingdom Bacillati; phylum Actinomycetota; class Actinomycetes; order Kitasatosporales; family Streptomycetaceae; genus Streptomyces; species Streptomyces sp. NBC_00885. The sequence continues at coordinate 2,680,739 of NZ_CP108796.1, read as the reverse complement.
CAGCCCCCGGCCCTTACCGGGGGCCGGGGCCGGCTCACCCTCATCACCGCCGACGGCACGCCGTTCATGCCCCGCGGCATTCTGCGGGTGGACGCGGACCTGGTCTCGGACGTACAGCCCGCTCCGGCGCCCGCCGTTCCGTCCGGCGCCCTGCCGGAGGAGGAGAAGCCGATGGCTGTGCAGCAGACGGCCTGGCTGCCGCTCGTGCTGTGGGGCCAGGGGCTGGTGCTGGCGGCCGCGGCCGTCGCCTGGGCGCACGCCCGCTGGGGCCGGCGGCACACCTGGGTGGTGGGCGTGCCACTGCTCGGCGCCCTCGGCCTGGCCGTCGCCGACCAGGCCGCGCTGCTCCTCCCCAACCTTCTGTGATCGAGTCTCCGCCGAACAAGGACGTGCCGTGAGCGACCAGACAACCCAGACCGAGACCACCCTCCCGCTTCCGGCGCAGGCCGACGGCTTCCGGAGCGCCGCGAGCGCCGCGAGCGCCGAGACGACCGGCGCGAGCGGGGCAACGGGGGCAACGGGGGCGACCCTTGAGGCCCGCAGGATCTCGGCCTGGTTCAGCGACCACAAAGTCCTCGACCGCGTGTCGCTGACCATGCCGACGAGCCTGGTCACGGCCCTCATCGGCCCCTCCGGATGCGGCAAGTCGACCTTCCTGCGCATCCTCAACCGCATGCACGAACTCGTCCCGTCCGCCTCACTGGCGGGCGAGGTGCTGGTCGACGGCCAGGACATCTACGCGAACGGCCAGCGCCTGACCGAGGCGCGCCGCCGGGTCGGCATGGTGTTCCAGAAGCCGAATCCCTTCCCGGCGATGTCGATCTACGACAACGTCACCGCGGGGCTGAAACTCACCGGCGTCCGGCTCGGCGGCGGCGCCAAGGACGACCTCGTCGAGGAGTGCCTGACCAAGGCAGGCCTGTGGAAGGAGGTCCGCACCCGGCTGCGCCAGCCCGGCGGCGCACTCTCCGGCGGCCAGCAGCAACGCCTGTGCATCGCCCGCTCGTTGGCGATCCGCCCCAAGGTGCTCCTGATGGACGAGCCCTGCTCGGCGCTGGACCCCACGTCCACCCGCCGCATCGAGGAGACCATCCGCGAGCTGGTCCACGAGGTCACCATCGTGATCGTCACCCACAACATGCAGCAGGCGGCGCGCGTCTCCGACCAGTGCGCCTTCTTCCTCGCCGAACAGGGCACCCCGGGCGTGATCGTTGAACACGGCCCCACACCCGCGATGTTCTCCGCGCCCTCGGACCCGCGGACGGCGGACTATGTGGAGGGCCGCTTCGGATAGGTCCTGTCCGGGCGTACGCGCCGGAGGCGTCATCCCATCTCGACGGGAGCGCGCACCAGCGAGCCGTACTCAGTCCAGGAGCCGTCGTAGTTCTTGACGTCCGGGTAGCCGAGCAGTTCGTGGAGCGCGAACCACGTGTGCGACGAGCGCTCTCCGATACGGCAGTAGGCGATGATCTCGCGGTCGGACGTGATGCCCTTGCGCGCGTAGAGCTCCTTGAGCTCCTCGGCGGACTTGAACGTCCCGTCGTCGTTGGCCGCCTGCGCCCAGGGGACGTTGGCCGCGCCGGGGATGTGGCCGGGGACCTGCGCCTGCTCCTGCGGCAGATGCGGGGGCGCCAGCTTCTCGCCCCGGTACTCCTCCGGGGAGCGTACGTCGACCATGCGGGCGGAGCTGCCGAGGCTGTCCAGCACTTCGGCGCGAAGGGCTCGGAACTGCGGGTTCTCCTGTCCCGAGACCGTGAAGCCGGTGCGCGGGCGGTCCATGACCTCCTGGGTCAGCTCGCGGGCCTCCAGCTCCCACTTCTTGCGGCCGCCGTCGAGCAGCTTCACTCTGTTGAAGCCGCGCAGCCGCAGGATCCAGTAGGCGTACGCCGCGAACCAGTTGTTGTTGCCCCCGTACAGCACCACGGTGGTGTCGTCCTCCACCCCGGCCCTGCCGAGGAGTTGCCCGAGCGCTTCGCGGTCCACATAGTCGCGGCCGACGGCGGCGTGCAGGTCCCTGGCCCAGTTCCAGCCGACGGCGCCGGGAATATGGCCCTGCTCGTACGCCGAAGTGTCCTCGTCCACGTCGATGACGCGCACCGTGCCGTCGTCGAGGTGGGCGGCCAGCCACTCGGTGTCCACCAGTGTCTCGGGGTGGGCGTAGCCGCTGCTGCCCATGGTCTTCTCCCTTCTCTCCCTGCTCTCTGTGCTCTTTGTGCTCTCAGGCTTGAGGCGTCAGGTCCCTCACCCCGCCGCTGATCACCGCGGTCACGGGGATGCCGACCCGGTCGAGCAGACTCGCCGCGATGATCGCCCGGCGGCCGGTCCCGCAGACCGTCCAGATCTCGCGGTCCCTCGGCATCTCACCGAGCCGTCGCGGCAGTTCGGCGAGGGGAACGGCGAGCGTGCCGGGAATTCCGCCCTCGGGGCGGTCCGGCCGTACGTCGAGCACCCGCCGTTCGGCGATGTGTCCCGCCAGTTCGGCCACGTCCGCGGTACGGAAGGAACGCACCGGGCGGCCGGCGGCCCGCCAGGCGTCCACGCCACCCGCCAGATATCCCGCGACGTTCTCGTATCCGATCCGCAGCAGCTGCATCATCGCCTCGTCGGCCGCCTCCTCCTCCGGCTCCGGCAGCACCAGCGCCAGGCGCGCGCCGAACGGGACGACCTCGCCGACCAGGCTCGCGAAGCGGTCGTCCAGCTCGTCGCAGAGGGACCCGGGCAGATGCGCCGCGGCGAAGCTTCTGCGGTCGCGGCCGTCGACGAGCTGCGCACCGCCCCCGACCAGCCCCTCCACCATGCCCGGCGTGAGCGGCCGCAGCTCGGGCCGGCCACCGAGCACCTCGGGACCGGCCCGGTTGATCGGCGCCATGTAGCGGTAGTACGCGGGGTACGGCGGCAGCCCCGACAGCCGCTCGCCGAGGAACTTCTCCTCGTTCTCGATGGCCAGCGTCGGGTTGCTGCGCCGCTCGGTGCCCATGGTGGTCGTCCTGTTCCCGGACACCGGTCCGGCCGCGCAGGAGCTGCCCGCTCCGTGCGTCGGCAGCACGCGGGTGGTATCCGGCAGCAGAGAAAGCCGCCTCAGCGAACGGAACTGCGCCCGGGCCAGCTCCTCCGTACGCTCCTCACCGGAGAGGTCGGTGCGGCCCGCGCCGCCGACGAGCAGACTGCCTCCGGTGAAGACGGCCGTCGGCGCCAGGCGCGGGTCGTCGAACACGAGGTACGAGGTGTGCTCCGCCGTGTGCCCGGGCGTCTCCATCGCCCGCACGGTCGCGCCTCCGACGACGATCTCGTCGTCCTCGGCCAGCGGCAGATGATCAAACGCGTACGGCGCGCGGGCAGGCCCCGCCACCGTGGCGCCGGTCGCCGCGCGAACCTCCAGCGCACCGGAGACGTAGTCGTTGTGCACATGCGTCTCCAGGACGTACCGGATGCGCACCCCCCTGGACGTACAGGACTCCATGAGCCCCCAGCTGTCCCGCTGGGGGTCGACCAGCGCGGCCTCGTCCCCGCTGACGAGGAGATAGCTGCTGTCACCGAGCGACGCGGTGGTCATGATCTCGATAGCGCTCATACCGTCACCTCTGCTCACTGCCCCGGGGGCGCTCATACGACGACCAGCTCGACGGATGCGACGGGGTTGCAGCCGTACCCGTGGGCGTTCCACGGCGCCCGGGACGGCTGGACCTGGCCGTGCTCGTCCGTCGCGCGGGCGAGCAGCCGGTACCGGCCGGGCCGCGCGGGCGTCCACAGGCAGGACCATTCCGTCCAGGCGTACGCCCCGGCCGACGCTCCGAGCACGGCGTCCCGCCAGCCCCCGTCGCTGTATCCCTCTTCTTCCTCGTACGCGGCCCGCACCTGGACCCGCCGCACCGGGACCCCGCCACCGGACCAGGCCCGGCCCCGTACGGCGGTCTCATGACCGCGCCGTACGGCCGAGTCGGGCTCGGGCGAGGTGATCATTGACTTGACCCTCAGGGTGGTCACGGGCCCGTCGGGCGTGCCTCGCGACGCCACGTAGACGTACTCCTCGGCCTGGAAGACGCCGGTGAACGGCTCCGTGGCGGCCCGCGCCCCGACCAGCCACTTCACATCGGCGACCGCGAATTGGCCGGGGACCACCAGACGCACCGGCGCCCCGTGCTCGGGCGCCAGCGGCTCACCGTTCATGTGCGTGGCAAGGAGCGTGTCCGGGTGCAGGGCCACGGCGAGCGGGAGGCTGCGCTCGAAGGCGGTCCGGCGGCCGTGCACGGTACCAGAGTCGGCTCCGGCGAAGACGACTTCCAGCGCCGTCGGCCCGATCCGCGCCCGGGCGGCGAGGAGACGGAACGGCACGCCCCCGAAACGCGCGCAGCCGACCGCCCGTTGGCCCCACGGCAGACCGGGCGGGCGCGGTGTCATCAGGCTGCGGCCATTGCCGGCGCATTCCAGTACGACGTCGAGCTCGCGGCGCGGCATCGCAAGAAGCTCGTCATAACCGATGTCGAAGGGCGCGGCCACGGTGCCGCCGAGCCGCAGCCGCCACCGCCCGGGTGTCGTGCGCGGTACGCCGAAGTGATCGCGTACGAAGAAGGCACCGACGGGTGTGACCGGCTTGGCCAGCGCGGCCGAGGGCGTCTGCGCGTTGTACGGCTCGGCCGTCACCGTCTCGGGTGCCCAGGCCGTGGCCCCCGGCCCGTGGGGAATCGCCGATGCGGTCATTGGCAGCACCTTCCGTCGGGCTCATGGGGAGCACGACGAGGGTCGCTTCCAGTATTGCGTCCGGGGGTCGGCCCCGCTCGCGTGGGCATCCGACCTAGGACAGGGGCGCATGCACGGCGACGACGCTTCCTTGCGCATCCACAGTGAGCGCGACCCGCTCGACCGTGTTCGTCGCGACGAGAACGACCCACACGATGCCCCACAGAAAACAGGTGACGAGGGTGAGGATGGCGTGCAGCACATGGTTCACCGGCTCACCCCGGACCAGAACCGCCTGGCTCTCGGAGCGGGACTCCACCCGCCATCCGCTCGCGATCCGCTGATTCACCGCCCAGTCGAGAACGAGACGCCGCCGCGCCTCGTCGGGCACGCCGCCTTCGGACCCGAAATAGCCGGGCGGCGGCTGAAGGGGCTCCCCCCACCCGGGTGACACCTTGCGGAGCTTCATGGACTCACCTCCACACGTGCGGGGCCATGAGTCCAGCGTGCGTCGCGTGGCCGGTCGCAGCACCCCGAAATAAGCTGGCGAAGGCAGACAAAGTCCTGGATGAGGGAGATATGCGCCATGGCAAAACGAGGCAACAAGCGACGCGCCCGCAAGAAGAAGAAGGCCAACCACGGCAAGCGCCCCAACGCCTGACCCGACAGTCACCGGCGGGCCCCAGGCAGCCGGGAGCGACCCAGTGGCCACTCCCGGCGCTGCGGTCACCTGGTCGGAACGTCCTCCACCCGCTCACCCTCGGCCTGCGACGGCTCGGTCCTGGGCACGTCCGGGTGCACTTCCACGGCACTGCGCTCGCCTGGTTCGTCACGCTCGCCCTCGGCCTGCGACGGGGTGTGCGAATACAGCCAGGTGTCGTAATCCGATTCCGAGGCTCCGGTTTTCATGACGGGCCTCCTTCACTCGCTCACTCCCATCCTCCACCTTCGCGCGTGGTTACGGCGAGGCGAATCCGCAGGATTCGAACCCGCCCACAGGGCTCCCCAGCTCAGGGACCTGCCCTTTCGGGGCTCGGAAGGCTCGACCTACGCGCCCGACCGGGCATGCATCGCCGTTCCTGAACCTCAGCCAAACGGTCTTGCCCGATGGCAGGCGCGGAGCGACCCCCACCGCGTCGCCAGGCATTTCGACGAGGAGCAGCCCGCGCCCGTACTCGTCCGACGGCTGAGGATCGGGTGCTGGAGCAGGCAGCCGTTTCCCGCGGATGTCACCGTTTCGCTGTCCCTTGCCCAGCCCCAGTCGGTGAGCTGTTGGACGGCGAGCACGCGTGCGAGGCGGGCGCCGCGCCGGGCGGAACCGAGCCGCTGGCTGAAGCGAGCTGCGGGGGCGCCGAGTTGGGGCACATGGATTTCCGACTTCATGTGACAGAGCGTGGCCGGATGCCCCTACGCTGACCAGGTCAGCCATCGGTGCGGAGGGTGCGCGTACCGGTACGTTCGGTTGCCTGTCCGGGATGGCGGAGGTAACCGGCCGGGCGGGTAAGCGTGTTGGGCGGTTGTGATCATGACGGACGGTACTCATCAGAGGGGCGCTGAGCGCCGCCCCGATCCGCCGGAAGACGTGGACGGCGCGGCGGATCTGAACCGGGCGGTGGGCAAACAGCTGAAGCTGCTGCGGGAGCGGGCCGGCTGGACGCAGAAGGAGCTCGGAGACAGGCTGGGGTACAGCGAGGACCTGATCTCTTCCTTGGAGCGCGGGCGCAGGACCCCACAGCCGGAGCTGCTGGACGCGGCGGACGATCTGCTGGGCGCCGGCGGCCTGTTGAAGGCAACCAAGGATGACGTGGCGCGGGCGAAGGCCCGGGCGAGGGTCAGGCATCCGGCGTGGTTCCGGGACTATGCGCGACTGGAGGCAGAGGCGGTCGAGGTCAACTTCTACAGCACGCTGACGGTTCCGGGTTTGACCTGTGTGGTTGCTGACCGGGGGTTGGTTGCCCGATCGTCGTGGTGTCGGGTGGCCAGGTTCCGGGGGTGGCGGCCATGGTGTCGTGGCTGGAGGAGACCGAGCGACTCTTTCCGATTACACATCGCGGATCGTTGAACTGCTGCGGTTGGCCCCCCAGGAATGCAGGTCGTGATCCGCGGGTCGGCTGGCGGCGACGACGGTCTTCAGGGCGCTTGGTCTGCCCGAAGTCTGTCCGACGGCATGCACACGGCCTCTGCAGGTGGCGTAGCTGGCCGGGCCGAGGGGCGCACCGCTGGGATGGCTCCGCGACTTGCTGTCCGTGCTGCCCACGCCGACAACCCAGACCACGCAGCACACGCGGGTGCCGGTGCCCGGGCAAGGCGCCCAGCGGGACGGGCCGCCTTCACTCGATCGGGTTAGAAACCGTCAATTCCGTCCCGTGCGCGGAAGCCGCTGCGTAGCTTGTAAGAACGAGGTCGCCGAGTGGCCGTCGATATGCCACGCCAGCAGACGGGACCCACCAATCTCTTTGGAGTTGGAGCCTCGGCACTGTGCAAGTAGCCGTGAGGGGGGCTGTGGGCACTCGTCACTATCGGATTCGCCCGCTGGAGTCCGGCAGCGGGGCATCGGCATCGCGTCTGCAGGCTCCCGGCAGCGGATTGCCATGGTACGCACTGCTCGTTCTTGTCCTGCTGTGCGCGGGATACGCCGTCGGTTCCGCGGTCGGCTGGGGGTCGGGTGAAGCCGCCTTGATCATGGGCGACTTCGGGTTGAGCGCCGCGTCTGGCGCGGCGGCTGTGTCTTGTTTCCTCTACGCCCGTCGACGCAGTATCCGGTTTCGGCTGGCCTGGCTGCTGTTCGCGCTCTCCTCGGCCATGGCGGCCCTGGGCTACCTGGTCTGGGGGTGGTACGAGGTCGTTCTGCAGCGGCCTGTGCCCAGTCCCACCTATGCCGACGGGTTCTTCCTGTGCTTCGCGCCGCCGGCCATCGTGGGCTTGCTGGTGCTTGCCAAGCGGCCGGTGACGAGGGCGGGCTGGGTCTGTCTCGGGCTGGACGCCTGGCTGTTCGGCGGCTCGCTGCTGACCCTGTCGTGGAGCCTCGCCCTGGCGGTGAAGTTCGAGGGATTCAGCGTGGTGCACACCGCGCTGTCCTTGGCGTACCCGCTGCTGGATATCGCGCTGGTCTCCATAGTGCTTGCGTTGCATTTCCGGCGCTCGGCGGTCAGACGCATCGCGGTCAACACCTCGATTGGGGCGCTCGCGCTGACCGTGATGTGCGACGTCCTGTTCACCTCGCCGCTGCTGCACAGCAGCTACCACTCGGGCCAGATCCTAGACGCGGGCTGGTTCGCTGGCTCGCTGCTCCTGTCGTATACCCCCTGGGCCGCGCCCCGGGGCGGGCATCCGGAGGGAGCCGATCGTGTGAGCGGGCGTCTGGGTCATCTGGATGGTCACGACCGCGACGACCGTCGCGTTTTGTATCCGGCCACCCGGCCCATCACCGGCTCGCTGGCCGCGCTCACGCCCTATCTCGCGGCCGTCGTCTGCACCTTGGGGATTCTCTACAACGTCCTCAGCGGCCGCAGCGTGGACCGCGTGGTGCTCTTCACCGGCACCACCGTCGTGCTCGCCCTCGTGGTGCGCCAGGGCATCATGCTGATCGACAACATCACCCTCACCCAGGAACTGGCGCAGCAGGAGAACCACTTCCGATCCCTGGTGCAGGGCTCCAGCGACGTCATCATGATCGCCGCGCCCAATGGTGTCCTGCGGTACGTCTCCCCGGCCGCCGCCGGGGTCTACGGACGGTCCGCCGAGGAGCTGGTGGGCACCGAACTGGCCAATCTCATCCACCCGGAGGATCTGGGCTGCGTGGTGCACGAGGTGCGTCGCTTCCTCGCCGCCAGCCCCCAGGAGGAACCCACCACCCGCATCGAGTGCCGCTTCCGGTCCGGCGAGGGCGGCTGGCTCAATGTGGAGTCCACCGTCAACCGTCACCACGGCGGCCTCATCTTCAACAGCCGGGACGTGACTGAGAGGCTGCGCCTGCAGGCGCAGTTGCAGCACAACGCCGAGCATGATCCGCTCACCAACCTGCCCAACCGTGCCCTGTTCACCAAGCGCGTCCAGCAGGCACTTGCCGGCCGCCGCGCCTCCGACCGCGGCACGGCGATCCTCTACATCGACCTGGACGGCTTCAAGGCCGTCAACGACACGATCGGGCACCAGGCCGGGGACGAGCTGCTCGTCCAGGCCGCCCGCAGACTCCAGCAAAACGTAGGGAACGAGGACACCGTGGCCCGTCTTGGCGGCGACGAGTTCGCTGCTCTCGTCGTGGACAGCAGTAGCCGCGACCACTCGGCCCGCGAGCAGAACGTCCTCGAGCTCGCTCACAGGCTGAGAATCACTCTGTCCCAGCCCTCCGCCATCGATGGCGGAGAGGTCAAGGTCACCGTGTCCATCGGAGTCGCCTTCGCTGAGCCGGGGCTTGCCGCGAGCGAGTTGCTGCGCAACGCCGACCGGGCCATGTACCGCGCTAAGAGTTGGGGGAAGGACCGGGTCGAGCGATACGCACCACATATGCAGGACGAGACTCCTGCGGTGGCCAGAGCTGCCGGCGAGACGCTGGAGCATACCCTCGCCCGACTCCTTGTACGGCTCGGGCCGCCTCCCGAGCCGACCGAACTCGAATATGCCCCAGCAGGAAACGGCGACGGAGGCGCCCGGCTGTGAGTACGGACGAAAACAGCAGTGCTCTGCCCCTCCCTCAGGACGATCCCGTCGTCGCGGCGGGCCTGGACATCGCCATGAAGTGGGGCGCCGCCCTCGGCGGGCCGGAGAAACTCAAAATTGCGTTCGAAGCGCTGGAACCCCAGCTAAAGCGGGAGCACCTAATCCGCCTCAGGCAGCTGGACATGCAGCGCGAGGCCACCGCACGTGCTGAAGAGAACGCCAGGGTCGCTGCGGAAGGCATGGTGCGACTGGAGCAGGAGAAGCGTCAGCACGCACTCCGGATGACCGGTTTGTACCTCAGCGCCGTGATCAGTGTCGCCATGCTCGTCGTCGGCGTTTACGTGGCCAAGGACATGTGGTGGCTTTCGCTATTTCTCTGGGGTCCCAGCCTGCTGGCGATGGGTAAGCTGTACGCGCTGCGCCGTAGTGACCCTGATGACATGAAGGCTCTGTCTCTGGGCGCCAGGACCGCGACAGGCGCAGCCCAGCAGGCGCAACCTCCCCCCGTCCCGTGATACGCCCTAGTGCTCCAGTGGGAGTTCTGCATTCATGCTGGTCACAGGCGATCTTTCGAGCCTAAGGGCCGTAAAGAATCAACACGTTGCTTCATGGTCTCCCTGTCGTTGGTGCGGTATGCGCATCCCGAGCGAGGTTCGTGACCAACTTGCCGTGAGATTCGGGGTGTTGTTCATTCATCTGAATGAGCGCCCACAGCGGTTCGCGTATTTCCCATCCGCGGCCATCCAGGTCACCGTGGGTTCAAATCCCACACCCATCGCAGGTGAACGGCGCCTAGAAAGCGCCGATCCGTAGCCCTAGCGAGATCGGTCAGCGATGGCCATTCCCGGTCGTTGTACGGCCCGGGCGGCGCGCTACCGGCCGAATAGGGCTGCTGCGGTTGCGGTACTGCACTGCTGTACCGCAGGATCCCGGCGGGGGTGACTATGGAACGGCATCTGTTGGTGCGGCTGCTGGCCGGTGACGACGAGGCGTCCGAGGCTGCCCTGGCTGCCCTCCTCAACGGCGCTACCCACGTTGTGTGGGACGGGACCCTTCCTGCGGAGCGGCATGCCCAGGTCTTTAAGATCCGACTTCGGAACATGCGGCGGCAGGGCATCGAGACTCTAGGGCTGGAACGAGCGGTGCAGCTCCTCCGCCAGCATGACCAACCGGTGCGCCTCGGACAGATCACAGCTGCCGATCGGGCATGGATCTTCACCTTCTTCCTCACCACAGACGGCGGCGCACTGGTGGCCTGCATGGGCGTACGGCAGGCAGGCGAGGAATCACCGCTTTAGGAGCGAGGTGGGGCGAGTTGGGCTCTGACTTGCGGCAGGACGACTTCGACGGATGCTGGCTGCTGCCCCTGCCAGCCACCGGATTTCCCCCTGACTCCCGCCCGATCTGGCGCGGTTGTGGCACGTGCATCAGATCCGCAGCTCTAGCGGGACCCGTAAGCAAGGTCATCCGGTCGCTTCGAGGCCCTGGTGGGACGCTAACGGATGGACGCTGTTGCCGTGGTTGCTGTGCGACGTTGCTGTTAGGCGCTTCGCGGCTGCATCAGGAACGTGTCCCCACACTTCGTTTCGTTCGCGGGTCGAATCAGTTTTCGATAGGCGCCAGCCTTTATCGATCAAAGCGCATGGGTACGGTCTCGCCCGCACACTCGGAGCTCGTCGCTTCATGGCGGTGAATCGTGACCTCTGTTAATCCGTCCCCTCCAGGCCCGCCTATCCCAACTCCTTCAGGGCCTCCGTCGAATCCGACTCCTACGCCTCCAGGCGGATCTCCCCCCAACCCAGACCCGGCACCCACGCCAGCTGGGGGCTCGTCACTGTTCCAGTGGTGCACACTGGCTGCGCATTTCGCCCTAGTGATACTCACGCTCGTTACTTTGTTTTTTCTAGGTAGGCAAACTGAATCTAATGCGCGACAGGCGGACGAGGCGGCGCGACAATCGAAAGAGGCAGAGAAGCAGACTGCGAATGCTCGCGTTGATGGAGTCTATCAGCGACTCTTGGAGTGGGATCAATTCTTAGCGTCAGGCGAAAATTCCACCCTGGCGCACCATTTGAATAGCGGGATTTCACTGAATGAAATCACTAATTGGAAAGAAAGGGTACAGGTAGAGGCTGCCTTGCTGAGAAAGCTCAACTTCCTCGACTATGCGTACATCACCCTCCAGGAACTCATTGAATGCAGACCTAATGACGGGACCTTCGCACTAAAAGGCTACAGCGAAGCCGATTCCTGTGACGACTGGGCCAGCTGGAGCGAATCATTCTATGCGGACTTTTCAGATGGCAGACTATGTGATCTGCTGAATGTAAATGAGGCGCAATACGGAACAAGGTTCGTCGCAGCGGTGCGTGATATAGGGAGATGCTCGGGGGGCGCTTAGTGCATGAAAAAATGCACCCCGTCGGCATCGGGCTAACAGGAATTGAATCAGCGGCTACATCCTTATCAGGTCGATCGGGTGTCACTCCCTGCCCTGTTCTATGGCAGGAAGCTCGCGGTCGATGAACCGTAGAGGTCCGCCGCGATCCGCCTCAGTTTGCTGCTGTTGGTGTGAGCGACTGATGTCGTCGGAAAACGGGGACTTTACGCGATCAGCCTTGCGTGCTTAGCCGATCACGCTGCCCGGCAGCCGAGTCAAGGCTCGATCTCCAGGGGTTTCATACTCGTGCGCTCGATCGTTGATCCACTCAGCCCATGTGGGGTCATCGAGCAGTACCCCAGCGTCTGGCAGTCCCGCCCGCCTGAGGAACTCCAGTAGATCCGTATCGGCGTGCGCAAGGCCGATGATCTGATCGCGCACCGTGACCCGTCTGCCCCCTGGCGGGCTGATCCGGTGCACGACTATCGGCGGGTGGCTCATGCCTCCAGGCTGCGACGGCTCGCCGGTCACAGCACGCCAAGCTCTCGATCGGGGCGACTATCGTGCAGGGCTCGACATGCTCGGTCAGCGCCCGGAGCGCTTCCTCTCGGCTGGCCGGCCGTGAGCGAGCGCCGCGCATGGTGCAGGTACCTACATGGACGCGGCACGGCAGGCGACCGACTCCGATGCCGTACTCGATCAGCCAGTCTGGTGGAGGCGGCGGGACATGGGCGGCACGGTGCGCTCGGTCCTCCTCTTGCTGGAGCCAGCGCCGTGTCAGGTCGAGCTGCTGGAGCTGGACACGTTCGAGGAAGCGGAGAAGCTCCAGTCCACGTGCGGACACCTACGAACGCCCAGTCCGTGCCACCTGTAGTCCCACAGGCCGGACCCCGGTGCGGGACTGCCGGTCATGCTCACCCGCAGCGGGGCTCGCCTGGCAGAGCCGATCCCTACGCCGCGCTGGCACTGGTTGGATCATCACCGTCGTCGAGGAAGGGCCTTGCAGCCTCGGCGAATAGTCGGCTCGCTTCATGGATGCGCGGGCCTTCGTCCTTGATCCGATGTTGGGCAGACGGCTCTAGGGACCAGTCCATGGCCACCTCTACGACGTGATCGCAACGCCGGAGTAACTCCTCCGCTCGGCCGGCTACGAGGTCGGGGCCGTGGAGTTCGATTACAGCGCAAATGTGCTGCATCCGCCCCAAGATCGGATCGAGCATGTCGCACTTTCGCCCCCTGAGATCCCAGACGTTCCGCCTGCGAATACGCCAGCGCAAGGCAGTGATTGGATGGCGCAAGGTCAGGCGGATTCCGAACCCAATGAGTCTTCTGTCGCTGAACGCTTGCCAGCTACTCGGGCAGGCTTCACCCCTGCCCGCAATGTGTCCGAGTGGCCCCCTGGTCTTGCTCGACGCGGGTCCCGAATCGGGGAGTGGGGGTAAAGCCGTGGAGCCGTCCGTCCCCACCCCCGGCCTGGTTCTTTCGCCCCTTTGTGGGCGCGGGCGGGCGACCCGCCGCGCCCCCGGTGGCGTAGACAGTTCGGGGAGCGGGGCGGCGGGCGCCCGGCTGGCGCCGCCGCGCTGTGCGCGGCACCCTCTGACCTCTGATCAGACTGCTACCGCAGTTCAGGAGGTCGGGAATGCAGACGCCCGAGCGTCCAATGTGGTGTTCTCCCGTGCGTCCGCCTCTTCCCCGGGCGCGGTACTCCTAGTGTCCGTGCTGTCTTCTGGGGCCACTCGGCCACATGGCAGGCATGGCGCACGTCCGACCGGTGTGGCTGGTCTGCGATGGGACCCGGGTCGGGCAGCGAGCGCAGCGAGCCTTGATAGACGTAGGGAAACTCTGTCCGCGTGACCTCTCAAGGTGATTGTCCGGTCCCGTTGGATGCTTGACACTTCGATCCCAGCTGATGGTTGACGGTGGCCGTGATCGGCTTTGCTGTGCCCGTTGATCAGCTTGCCGCCGTCGAAGCCGCGGCTGTCGGAGCCGACGACGGCGTCCGCCTTGACCGACTGCGAGTCGATCAACCCGGCCGATGGCTCCGCATCCCGCCCCAGCCTCTCGCGGATCCTCGCGCGCAGCCGGTCGTGGAACTCCCTGACCAGCGCCTGATCGCGCCAGCGACGGAACAACGCATAAAACCGATCCCACGGCGGGAAGTCCCCGGGCATGGCCCGCCACTTGATGCCGTTGTCCACCAGGTAGTGGATCGCATCCAGCATCGCCCGGTGGCAGTACGCCTCCGGCTGCCCGCCCCGGCCGCGCAACCAGCCCGGCACCGGCAGCAGCGGCCGGAACACGGCCCACTCCGCGTCCGTCATGTCCGAGGGATACCGCCGAACACGTTCCGGGTGATCGGCCGCATTCCCGAACCGGTGAGCGACACAATCACACGACGGTGCAACCGAGTTGAACTCCACCGGCGCGAGCACGTACAACTTGCGGCAACAGGGTCTCCTGGATCTCGGTTGGCTTCGCAACCCCGAGCTATCAAGAGGCCCTGCCTTCATGCCCGCAGCGGGCGGCAACCACCCGATCGAGACTCTCGTTCGACGCACACCCCTCAAGATCGGAACGACAACAGCTACTTACGGGGAAGTGGTTCCCTGCTCGCAGATGACCGTGACGCCGATGTCCAGGGTTCCGGCGCCCAGGGCTGAGCGAACGTGGCCCTGCCAGCCCAGTCCGTCAGCCGTAGGCCCGTCGAATGCGGCCGACGGAATGGGCAGGTCTACGGTCGAGTCCTTCCAGCCGCCGCCGGTCGCCACGTAGCCCTCCGGGCACTCGGCCACGGGGACGTAGCTGTAGATGTTGTTCGGACCCTCGGTGCCAACAATCGTGGGCGACGTGTCGGTGGCGGTCACTCGAACGACCGCGACCGCGCCGTGGGTCGGGTTCCACTGGAGATGCGTTTGACTCCCGGTGCAGCGAGCGCCCGCGTCGTAGTTGATAATGTAAACGGAACGAAATGCACCGCTGCTGGGCGTGCAAGCGTGGATCGTACCGCCTGTGTTTGGTACGGATGCCATGGCGGTATATGCGCCAAACCCACCCGCCAGCATCAGGGCTGCGAACGTGCCACCGATGATTTCCTTACGGTTCACAGGAAGTACTCCACTCAGTTGAATGAAACCATGTGTCGAAATCTATCGACCGGCCCGTTCACCGACGTTGTTTTCCGCCGCGAGTTGCCGCTGCGGCTCTTGCTCGTGCCGCGCCAGACGCCTGCTAAGACTGTGTCCTCACGTTGGCTCGCAGGTACTCGTCAGGCACGTTAAATGGCGCATGCGTTGCCTCATGTGCCACATAGCGAGCGGCCCTGAGCCGCGCACTCCACGAGTCGGCGGCCTGGTCGAGAAGCGCGGGGCGCTCGTTGAACCTCCCCACTCCCTTGAGGGCGGAGCGAGTGAGGCGACGAGTAGCACTGGCCGAAACCAAAGACCTCATCAAGGGGCCAACTCATCTGCTGGCGTTGGGGACTTCGGTCCTCCAACTGTCACGTCTACTGACAGTGCCTCATCTGGCTGCGGGTACCTTGGGTGGCTAAGGCGTCCCGGCCGCTCTCCGACCTCGGGGACCCCGTTGTCGGGCGGGCAGTGCTTGATTCGTTAAAGATCAAATTGGACGGTACCGCAGCGGCTGCCGAGACTGTGCGCCGAAAGCGTCGGACTCTCGTCAATGCCGTGCACTACGCGGTTGACCTGGGGGAGTTTCGGGAGAATCCGCTGTCTGCGGTGCGCTGGCAGAAGCCCAAGGTGTCCAGCGAAGTGGACCCTCGGGTTGTTGCCAATCCTGAGCAGGCGCGATCTCTGCTGCACGCCGTTTCGTACGTCGGTGGCTATCGCAGGGCTCGTGGTCGACGCCTCGTCGGCCTGTTCGCCGGGATGTACTTCGGCGGGTTTCGCCCTGCCGAGGTGGTGGGCCTGGCGGAGTCTGATCTTGCGTTGCCTGAGTCCGGTTGGGGCACCGCGCTGCTGCATCGCACCCGACCTAGCGCTGGCAAGCAGTGGACCGACCGACTCCGGGGAGAGTCACGACGACCGCGGGCTGAAGAACCGTCCGGCCGAGGACGTACGGCGCGCTCCGATTCCGCCTTAGCTCGTGGCGCTTCTTCGCGAACAGGTGGAGACCTTCGGCACGGCCGCTGATGGACGGCTGTTCTTCAGCGAAGGCGGGGGAGTGGTTGCCTCATCCACGTACTACCGGGCCTGGCAGGAAGCCCGGACGTTGGCTCTCCCGCCGGCCGGGGTGGCTTCGCCGCTGGCCAAGCGTCCGTACGAGCTGCGGCACTCCGCGCTCTCCACTTGGCTCAACGCAGGCGTGGACCCGACCGAGGTTGCGGAGCGCGCGGGCGACAGTGTTGAGGTGCTGCTCAGTCGGTACGCAAAGTGCCTCGACGGCCGTCAGGAGGTCGCCAATCGCCGTATCGAGGATCTGTTACGTGAGTACGAGTGACACACCCACTGCGGTATGTCCCGAGGCCCCTGGATCTGTCCGGGGGCCTTCGCCATGTCGCAAACCGACCTCGTTGCCGTCGGCGCTCCGGTCAAAACCTTGGTTCGTGCTGGCGAGCTGGCAACTGCTTGAGGAGTATTGCTCATCGCTCGTATCACTCGTCCGGCGTGCTTCTAAATGCGCATTACGCGCATGGTGCTCAGAATTGATCGACGATGTTTTGTGTCTCCTTCATAGGGGTGAAAGACCATGCCGACGTATGTCTCGTTGCTGAACTGGACCGATCAGGGGGTCCGGGGCTACAAGGACACCTCGCAGCGCGCCGAGGCCTTCGCCGCGGGGGCACAGAAGCTGGGGGTGAAGATCCTTAACCTCTTCTGGACCGTCGGTCCGTACGACATCGTGGCCGTCGTCGAGGCGCCCGATGACGAGACCGCCACTGCGGTGCTCCTGCAGGTCTCCGGGTTGGGCAACGTCCGCTCCACCACACTGCGGGCCTTCGGCCAGGAGGAGATGGACCGCATCATCGCCAAAGCCACGGGCTGAGGCCTTTCAGATCGAGGACCTGTTTCCAGAGGACGAGTGATCCGCCCAGGGCGGGACACTCCGAAGCCCCTGGATCTGTCCCCGGGGCCACTATGTCGCGGGCCGACCTGCGCGGATGACCCGCTTTCCTGTCCACGAATAGTCCACGGACGCCGACATACGGCGGCTTTGAGTGGCATACGGCTGCACATACGCGAAGACCCCGTTCTCAGCTAAAGCGCTGATGGCGGGGTCTTTGGGCACCTCATAAAGGGTGCCCCCGGCAGGATTCGAACCTGCGCACACGGCTCCGGAGGCCGTTGCTCTATCCCCTGAGCTACGGGGGCGTTCCGCCGCGTTTCGGCGGCGACGGGTAGAACCCTACCAGCTCACACACGGTCCCCGTGAACAGGTATTTCCACCTTCCCGAGCCGCGCCGCGAGCCACGCCCCGAGCCGCCGCGCGGCCTCCCTCGCGGCGTCCGCGCGGGGTAGAAGTCGGCAAAACCCGGACGCGGCCCTGCCCGCAGACCTACTCTCGAGTTGTGTCAGGGGCGTCCGGCCGTGTGCTCGTTGTCGACGACAACCGGGTCATCCGGCAGTTGATCAGGGTCAATCTCGAGCTGGAGGGCTTCGAGGTCGTGACCGCGGCCGATGGTGCCGAGTGCC
This sequence comes from Streptomyces sp. NBC_00885, assembly GCF_045207475.1. Lineage (NCBI taxonomy): Bacteria > Bacillati > Actinomycetota > Actinomycetes > Kitasatosporales > Streptomycetaceae > Streptomyces > Streptomyces sp. NBC_00885. The sequence continues at coordinate 2,663,375 of NZ_CP108796.1, read as the reverse complement.
TGGAGGTCGTACATCGCGTCTGTCCCGATGTCGTCACCCTCGATGTGGTCATGCCGCGTCTCGACGGGCTGCGCACCGCCGCGCGGCTGCGGGATGATCCGCGGACCCGGCATCTGCCCGTCGCGATCATCAGTGCGTGCACGCAGTACGAGGTGGAGAGCGGCCTCGCCGCCGGTGTCGATGCCTTTCTCGCCAAGCCCTTCGAGCCCGCCGAGCTGGTCCGGCTCGTACGGCAGTTGATGCATCGGGAGGGCCCGCCGTCCGTCGACGGCAGGCATGGTGCCGGGCGGGCGGAAAGCGCACGGGGCTGACCGCATCGCGAAACCGGTTCGCGAAGGGCCCCCCTCCCTCCCATACGCTTGTCCCGTGACCCCCGCCGAGCTCTCTCGTACCGTGCTGCACGCCGTGTGCCGCGCGGTCCAGGACGGTGTGCTGCATGCGCCCGTGCCCGAGAGCGTCAGTGTCGAGCGGCCGCGGCCGGGGGGCCGGGGGGACTACGCCACCAATGTCGCCCTGCGGCTCGCCGGCCCGGCGCGGCAGCAACCGCGCGCCATTGCCGAGGAGCTGCGGCGGCGGATGGCGCACAGCCCCGGGATCGCCCGCGTTGAGATCACCGGACCGGGGTTTCTGAACTTCACCCTCGACGCAGGCGTCCAGCAAGCCCTCGTACGGCAGGTGCTGGAGCGGGGCATCGCCTACGGGCACGGGGACTGGGCCGCCGGCCGCTCCGTACGCCTCCGGCCCGCCGACGAGCTCCGCGCCCGCGTCTGGGCCGAGACCGTCCTGGGGCTCCTGCGCACCCAGGGTGCCGACGTCACACACGGCGACCCCGAAACCCTGCATGTCGTGCCCGCCCCCGCCCAGGACCTTCTCGAGCGGCTCGGTCCCGATGCCGCCCGTTGGGCCCTGCTCTCGGTTGCCGCGCACGACCGGCCGCCGGCGGGGCCCGACCTCCTTCTGCAGCACGAGCGCAATCCGCTCTTCCGGGTCCGGTACGCCCACTCCCGTACGAGGGCCCTCACCCGCAATGCCGAAGAGCTCGGGTTCGCCGGCGACCCGCAGCAGCACGTCGACGCCCCCGCTCTCACCACCGCCATCGGCGACCACCCCGCCGTCCTCGCCTCCGCCGCACGCCTGCGCGCGCCCGATCGGCTCGCCCGGCATCTGGAGAGCACCGCCGACGCCCTTCTCGCCTTCCAGCCATACGTCCTGCCGTTCGGCGACGAGAAACCCATGGCCGCCCACCGTTCCCGGCTCGCGCTCGCCGAAGCCGCCGGGACGGTGCTCGCCGGTGGCCTGTCCCTGCTCGGCATCAGCGCCCCTGACTACCTGTGAGAGAAGAATGAGCCGTTCCGCACACCCCGCCGGGCCCCGCCACGCAGACGTCCTGCCCGAAGGTCACTACACCGCCCCGCCCGCCGACCTCAATGTCCTCGACGAGAAGGTCTGGGCCCGCACGGTCGGCCGCAACGACGACGGCGTCGTCACCGTCGGCGGCATCGAAGTGACGCGGCTCGCAGAGGAGTTCGGCACCCCCGCCTACTTCCTCGACGAGGCCGACTTCCGTGCCCGCTGCCGTGCCTGGGCCGATGCCTTCGGCAAGGACGCCGACGTCTTCTATGCGGGGAAGGCCTTCCTGTCGCGGGCCGTCGTGCGGTGGCTCAAGGAGGAGGGGCTCAACCTGGACGTGTGTTCCGGGGGCGAGCTCACCACCGCTCTCGACGCCGGCATGCCCGCCGACCGCATCGCCTTCCACGGCAACAACAAGTCCCAGGAAGAGATCGACCGGGCCGTCGAGGCCGGCGTCGGGCGCATCGTCGTCGACTCCTTCCAGGAGATCGTCCGCGTCGCCCACACCGCCCAGCGGCTCGGTACGCGCCAGCGCGTGCAGATCCGGGTGACCGTGGGAGTGGAGGCGCACACCCACGAATTCATCGCCACCGCGCACGAGGACCAGAAGTTCGGCATCCCGCTCGCGGGCGGTCAGGCCGCCGAGGCCGTACGCCGCGCCCTCAGGCTCGACGGCATCGAGCTCATCGGCATCCACTCCCACATCGGCTCGCAGATCTTCGACACCTCCGGCTTCGAGGTGGCCGCCCACCGCGTCGTCCGCCTCCTCGCCGAGATCCGCGACGAGCACGGCATCGAGCTGCCCGAGATCGACCTCGGCGGTGGTCTCGGTATCGCGTACACCTCCGACGACGACCCGCGCGAGCCGCACGACATCGCCAAGGCGCTGGGCGAGATCGTCACTCGTGAGTGTGAGGCCGCCAGGCTGCGTACGCCCCGGATCTCCGTCGAGCCGGGCCGCGCGATCGTCGGGCCCACGGCCTTCACCCTGTACGAGGTCGGCACCATCAAGCCGCTCGAGGGTCTGCGTACTTACGTCAGTGTCGACGGCGGCATGTCCGACAACATCCGCACCGCGCTGTACGACGCCGAGTACAGCGTCGCCCTGGTGTCGCGGACGTCCACCGCCGGGCCGATGCTCGCCCGTGTGGTCGGCAAGCACTGCGAGAGCGGCGACATCGTGGTCAAGGACGCGTTCCTGCCCGCCGACCTCGCGCCGGGTGATCTGATCGCCGTGCCCGCGACCGGCGCGTACTGCCGCTCCATGGCCAGCAACTACAACCACGCACTGCGCCCGCCCGTCGTCGCCGTGAACGACGGCGAGGCGCGGGTGATCGTCCGGCGTGAGACGGAGGAAGATCTCCTGCGTCTTGACGTCGGATAGTTGAGATAGATGTCTCGCATGCCGGACGGGGGATAGAAACTTCCGTCCGGTGAGTGAGACTGGTCCACACCGTAGAGGTAATGAGAAGCGAGGTCGGATGATGCGTACGCGTCCGCTGAAGGTGGCGCTGCTGGGCTGTGGAGTGGTCGGCTCAGAGGTGGCGCGCATCATGACGACGCACGCCGAGGACCTCGCGGCCCGTATCGGCGCCCCCGTCGAGCTCGCCGGTGTCGCCGTCCGCCGCCCCTCCAAGGTGCGCGAAGGCATCGACCCGGGCCTCATCACCACGGATGCGACCGCCCTCGTCAAACGCGGCGACATCGACGTCGTCATCGAGGTCATCGGCGGCATCGAGCCCGCTCGCACCCTCATCACCACCGCCTTCGAGCACGGCGCTTCGGTCGTCTCCGCCAACAAGGCGCTGCTCGCCGAGGACGGCGCGACGCTCTACGCCGCCGCCGAGGAACATGACAAGGACCTCTACTTCGAGGCCGCGGTCGCCGGTGCGATTCCGCTGATCAGGCCGCTGCGCGAGTCCCTGGCCGGCGACAAGGTCAACCGGGTGCTCGGAATCGTCAACGGCACGACGAACTTCATCCTCGACAAGATGGACAGCTCCGGGGCCGGGTACTCCGAGGCCCTGGACGAGGCCACCGCCCTCGGATACGCGGAAGCCGACCCGACCGCCGACGTCGAGGGCTTCGACGCCGCCGCCAAGGCCGCCATCCTCGCCGGGATCGCCTTCCACACCCGCGTACGCCTCGACGACGTCTACCGCGAGGGCCTGACCGACGTCAGCGCCGCCGACATCGCCTCCGCCAAGCGCATGGGCTGCACCGTCAAGCTCCTCGCCATCTGCGAGCGCGCGGCCGACGGGCAGTCCGTCACGGCCCGCGTGCACCCCGCGATGATCCCGCTCAGCCACCCGCTCGCCTCCGTCCGCGAGGCGTACAACGCCGTCTTCGTCGAGGCCGAGGCCGCCGGGCAGCTGATGTTCTACGGTCCCGGCGCGGGCGGCTCGCCGACCGCGTCCGCGGTACTCGGCGACCTCGTCGCCGTATGCCGCAACAGGCTCGCCGAGTCCACCGGACCGGGCGAGTCCGCGTACACCCAGCTGCCCGTGAGCCCCATGGGCGACGTGGTGACGCGGTACCACATCAGTCTCGACGTGGCCGACAAGCCGGGCGTGCTCGCCCAGGTCGCGACGGTCTTCGCCGAGCACGGCGTGTCCATCGACACGGTCCGTCAGCAAGGTCGACAGGACGGAAACGGCGAGGCCTCCCTCGTCGTCGTCACCCACCGCGCGCCCGACGCCGCCCTTTCCGGGACCGTCGAGGCGCTGCGCAAGCTCGACACCGTGCGCGGTGTCGCCAGCATCATGCGTGTTGAAGGGGAGTAAGGGACCCATGACGACCAACGGCACCCACCAGTGGCGCGGCATCATCGAGGAGTACCGGGACCGACTCCCGGTGACGGACACGACGCCGGTCGTCACGCTCGGTGAGGGTGGCACGCCGCTCGTCCCGGCGAATGTCCTCTCCGAGCGCACGGGCTGCGAGGTGCACCTCAAGGTCGAGGGCGCCAACCCCACCGGGTCCTTCAAGGACCGCGGCATGACCATGGCCATCACCAAGGCCAAGGAGGAGGGCGCGCAGGCGGTCATCTGCGCCTCCACCGGCAACACGTCCGCGTCGGCCGCCGCATATGCCGTACGGGCGGGAATGGTCTGTGCGGTCCTCGTGCCGCAGGGCAAGATCGCGCTGGGCAAAATGGGCCAGGCGCTGGTGTACGGCTCGCGCATCCTTCAGGTCGACGGAAACTTCGACGACTGCCTGAATCTCGCTCGCGCTCTGTCCGACAACTACCCTGTGGCGCTGGTCAATTCGGTCAATCCGTTCCGTATCGAGGGCCAGAAGACCGCCTCGTTCGAAATCGTCGACGCGCTCGGTGACGCCCCCGACATCCATGTGCTGCCCGTCGGCAACGCCGGCAACATCACGGCGTACTGGAAGGGGTACAAGGAGTACGCCGCGGACAAGATGTCCACGCACACTCCCCGGATGTGGGGCTTCCAGGCCTCCGGCTCGGCCCCGATCGTGCGCGGCGAAGTGGTCAAGGACCCCTCGACGATCGCTACGGCGATCCGGATCGGCAACCCCGCCTCGTGGCAGCAGGCGCTCGCCGCGCGCGAGGAGTCGGGCGGTTTCATCGACGAGGTGACGGACCGTGAGATCCTGCGCGCCTACCGGCTGTTGGCCTCGCAGGAGGGCGTCTTCGTCGAGCCTGCGTCCGCCGCGTCGGTCGCCGGTCTGCTGAAGGCGGCCGAGCAGGGCAAGGTCGACCCGGGCCAGAAAATCGTCTGCACCGTCACCGGCAATGGCCTCAAGGACCCGGACTGGGCCGTCGCCGGAGCGCCCCAGCCGGTCACCGTGCCCGTCGACGCGGCAGCCGCCGCCCAGCGGCTCGGTCTGGCGTAAACCCGCACTCCGACGGGATGGCGTAAACCCGCCGTCCCGGAAGTGCCCGAAAGCCCCGGGGAAAGCAAGGCAAGCCGGACATCGGCGTACGTAGGGGCACAGGAGGCCTGCGACACGCATCGTGCGCCTCCTGTGCGCCCTATGTCGCCACTGAACCTTCCTTCGATACGCTGTACCGAACCCGCCCCGCCGCATATGCCGCGGTGTTGTTGCCATTGAGGCCCACGGGTGTTCGCACCTCTTGTTCACAGATCTCGAAAAAATCTCGTAGCCAGAACCAAGGAGTGTCATCGAGCGATGGCCGGTCCAGCGTTCCGCGCCGCCGCCGTCCGAGTGCGCGTCCCCGCCACCAGCGCCAATCTCGGCCCGGGCTTCGATGCCCTCGGCCTGTCCCTGGGGCTGTACGACGACGTCGTCGTACGGGTCGCGGACTCCGGTCTGCACATCGACATCGCGGGCGAAGGCGCATCATCGCTGCCCCGCGATGAGAGTCATCTGCTCGTACGCTCCCTGCGCACGGCCTTCGACCTGCTCGGCGGGCAGCCGCGCGGCCTCGAGGTCGTCTGCGCCAACCGCATCCCGCACGGGCGCGGACTGGGTTCGTCGTCGGCGGCCATCTGCGCCGGCATCGTCGCCGCCCGCGCGGTGACCATAGGGGGCGACGCCAAGCTCGACGACGCAGCACTGCTCGAGCTCGCCACCGAGATCGAGGGACACCCCGACAATGTCGCCGCGTGTCTGCTCGGCGGATTCACGCTCGCCTGGACCGACGGGGGAGTGGCGCGCGCCATCAGGATGGACCCGTCCGATTCCGTCGTTCCGGTGGTTTTCGTGCCCAGCAAGGCGGTGCTCACCGAGACCGCACGCGGGCTGCTCCCGCGCTCGGTCCCCCATGTGGACGCCGCCGCCAACGCGGGCCGGGCCGCCCTGCTGGTGGAGGCGCTGACCAGGCGTCCTGAGCTGCTGCTTCCCGCCACGGAGGACCGGCTCCACCAGGAATACCGGGCCCCGGCGATGCCGCAGAGCGTCGACCTTGTCAACCGACTGCGGGCCGACGGCGTCCCTGCAGTCATCTCCGGCGCGGGCCCCACGGTCCTTGCGCTGACCGAGGACGGTGTGGCCGACAAGGTCGCACGGCTGGCGGGCGAGGGCTGGGCGGCCAACCGGCTCGCCTTCGACGCCGCGGGAGCGAGCGTTCTGCCGCTCGCCCCGCAGTGACACGAGATTGCCGGTGAGGGAGAGGGGGAATGTTTGTTGGAGCCGGTAGTGTTAACCTCAAGTCTGCACCTGACGTCTTTGTGGCGCGGAGCTTCGTGTCCCCCTTCGGGACCAACATTCTTCCGGGAGCCTCCCCAACTGCCTGAGCAGCCTGCCTGAGCAGTTTCGAGCACGCTCCGGAACCGGCACGAAACCCTCGCTTTTCCAGGAGTGGGCCGAGCAGGGGGACCTCGGGCCGGACCTTGCACTGAATCTCTTTCCGCCGTTCTATCCGGCGGGACCACCGCCCCGGCATCGGTTCGCGATACGCAACCGCTGTCGGACAGCACAACCGGTCGCCGAGCCAGAAGGCCGACGTCCGCTCCAGGGAAGGACCCTTCGTGAGCGACACCACCGATCTGATGGGCGTGACTGCCGACAACAACGTCGACACCACCGCGCCCGCCGCAGGTGCTGCCTCTGGCACCACCTCACGGCGCCGCCGCTCCGGCACCGGCCTCGAGGGCATGGTCCTGGCCGAGCTGCAGCAGGTCGCGTCCGGCCTCGGCATCAGGGGCACCGCGCGTATGCGCAAGAGCCAGCTGATCGAGGTCATCAAGGAGGCGCAGGCAGGCGGCTCCGCGCCCAAGAGCGCCGAGGCGGGCACCGGCGAGGCCGAGACCAAGCCGAAGCGCCGTGCGACCTCCAAGGCGCGCACCGGCGATGCCGCCGCCGCTGAGAAGGCCGAGAAGGCCGTCGCCCAGCAGCAGATCGACATTCCGGGTCAGCCGGCCAGCGACGACCAGCCGGCCGGGGAGCGCCGCCGTCGTCGGGCCACCGCGCAGGCGGGCAGCCCGGACACCAAGGCCGAGGCCAAGGCCGAGACGGCTGTCGACGTCAAGGACGTACGGACCGAGGCGGAGCCCGAGGCCAAGGCCGAGGCCGCCACCGCCGTGTCCGCGCAGGAGGGCGCCGAGGGCCGACGCGACCGCCAGGACCGCCAGCGCGGCGAGCGTGGTGAGCGCGGGGGCGAGCGCGGACGTGACCGTCAGCGCGACCGCCAGCGCGGCAAGGGCGACGAGCAGCAGGGCGGCCAGCGCCAGCAGCGCCAGGGCGGCCAGCAGGGCGGCCAGGGCGCAGGCCCGCGTGTCGACGAGGACGACGACTTCGAGGGCGGCCGGCGCGGACGCCGTGGCCGCTACCGCGACCGCCGTGGCCGTCGTGGCCGCGACGACTTCGCGAGCGAGGTGCCGGTCTCCGAGGACGACGTCCTGATCCCCGTCGCGGGCATCCTGGACATCCTCGACAACTACGCGTTCATTCGTACTTCGGGCTACCTGCCCGGACCGAACGACGTGTACGTCTCGCTCGCCCAGGTCCGCAAGAACGGCCTGCGCAAGGGTGACCACGTCACCGGTGCCGTCCGTCAGCCCAAGGAGGGCGAGCGCCGCGAGAAGTTCAACGCGCTGGTCCGCCTCGACTCCGTCAACGGCATGGCGCCCGAATCCGGCCGCGGCCGCCCGGAGTTCCAGAAGCTGACCCCGCTCTACCCGCAGGACCGGCTGCGCCTCGAGTCCGACCCGGGTGTGCTCACGACCCGGATCATCGACCTCGTCGCGCCGATCGGAAAGGGCCAGCGAGGCCTGATCGTGGCTCCGCCGAAGACCGGCAAGACCATGATCCTGCAGGCGATCGCCAACGCGATCACGGTCAACAGCCCCGAGTGCCACCTGATGGTCGTCCTCGTCGACGAGCGTCCGGAAGAGGTCACCGACATGCAGCGGTCGGTGAAGGGCGAGGTCATCTCCTCGACCTTCGACCGCCCGGCCGAGGACCACACCACCGTCGCCGAGCTGGCCATCGAGCGCGCCAAGCGTCTGGTCGAGCTGGGCCACGACGTGGTCGTCCTGCTGGACTCGATCACCCGCCTGGGCCGTGCGTACAACCTCGCGGCCCCCGCCTCCGGACGCATCCTGTCCGGTGGTGTCGACTCGACCGCGCTCTACCCGCCGAAGCGCTTCTTCGGCGCCGCGCGCAACATCGAGGACGGCGGCTCGCTGACCATCCTGGCCACCGCGCTGGTCGACACCGGCTCGCGGATGGACGAGGTGATCTTCGAGGAGTTCAAGGGCACCGGCAACATGGAGCTCAAGCTCGACCGGAAGCTCTCGGACAAGCGCATCTTCCCGGCGGTGGACGTGGACGCGTCCAGCACCCGTAAGGAAGAGATCCTGCTCGGCAGCGACGAGCTCGCGATCACCTGGAAGCTGCGCCGCGTGCTGCACGCGCTCGACCAGCAGCAGGCGATCGAGCTGCTGCTCGACAAGATGAAGCAGACGAAGTCGAACGCCGAGTTCCTGCTGCAGATCCAGAAGACGACCCCGTCCGCCGGCAACGGCAGCGACTGACATCGTCCTCGTTCAACAGACCGCCCCGTCACCCAGGTGACGGGGCGGTCTCGTTTTCTCCCGGGGCCCATCAGCCGCTGGTCAACGCTCAGTTGACGTGCGTATCATGCGCTGGTTACCGGTGGGGGGGAATCCGCCGCAGCACCGAGAGAGGCCGGGGGGCCTCGGGTCCGGTCTGCCCTGTTGTTCGTTTGCCCCACCACACCCGTTTGTCTTCCGGTGGGGCCGTGTGCGCTCTGCCGGTTCAACCCGAGGGGTTACCGAGTGCAGATACGCACCCGTGGTGGTCGTCACAAGCGCCGCATCAGAATCGCGGTACCGGCCGTCGCCGCAGTTGTGGCGGCACTCGTCGGTACGGGCCTGGCCATGTCCGGCTCCCAGGCCGCCGAGACCGAGGGCCCCCAGCTGGGCTCCCGGCAGCAGATCGACCCGCTGTCTCAGCAGGAACTGCGCAGTCGCACGATCGAGGCGATGAAGGCCGACAAGGCCAGCAAGCGCACTCTCGTGCAGCAGCCCTCCTCCTCGTCGTCGTCCGAGACGACGTCGGCGCCGAGCGCCCGCATCATCGGTGGTTCGACGACGACCATCTCGGCTGCGCCCTGGATGGCCCAGCTCCACTTCGCGGACAGCCTGGGCAACGGCTACTTCTGCGGCGGCGTCGTCGTCGCCCCGACGAAGGTCGCCACCGCCGCGCACTGCGTCAAGGGCATCAAGTGGTACGAGACCGGCACGGTCATCACCGGTACCGACCAGCTGCCCACCGAGCTGTCCGACGGCACCTGGGACTTCCACGGCGGTGTCCTGCGGGGCGCCTACCGCCAGTGGAACCACCCGGCTTACAGCGCGGCCACCATCGACAACGACGTTGCCGTGCTCACGCTGACCTCGCCGGTTTCCGTGAAGCCGCTGCCGATCATGCAGAACACGGACACCGCGCTGTACACGCCGGGCACGGACGCCAAGGTGTACGGCTGGGGCCGTACCAGCTCCACCGTGACCAACAGCGCCTCGCAGACGCTGAAGGTCGCCGACGCGGACATCAACTCCAACGCCGCCTGCCAGACCGCGTACGGCTCGTCCTACATCGTCGGCCACATGATCTGCGCCGGAGCCGCGCCGACCGGTGACGACAGCACCAGCGAGACCACCTGCAACGGCGACTCCGGCGGCCCGCTGGTGGCCGGCGGCAAGCTCGTCGGCCTGGTCTCCTGGGGCGACGTGAACTGCTCGGCCGTCGGCAAGTACGGCGTCTACGCCAAGGTGAGCACGTACTCGGCCCCGATCCGGGCCCGCGTCAACGACGCCAACTGGAGCGGCGACCACACGGCCGACCTGCTGGCCCGTCGCGCCTCCGACAGCACGCTGTTCGGCTGGACCTCGAAGGTCACCTCGCTCACCCGCCAGTACAACCACGGCTACTTCGGCGGCGTGACCCTGATGGTCCAGGCCGACCTCAACCGCGACGACTACCAGGACCTGCTCTACCGGCTGTCGAACGGTGACGTCTACTGGGCCTACGACCCGGACCTGGCGCCGAAGCTCATCGCCAAGGGCTGGGGAGCGCACAAGCAGATCCTGGTCCCCGGTGACCTGACCGGCGACGATCTGCCGGACATGATGGCGGTCAACTCCTCCGGCAACGCCTACCTCTACCCGGGCAAGGGCACCGGCGCCTTCGCCGCGCCGATCCTGATCGGCGGCGGCTGGGGGCAGTACGGCATCGTCCGCGGCCACGGTGACTTCACCGGCGACGGCAGGGCCGACATCCTGGCCCGCGGCGCCGGCGGCGCCACCTACTTGTACACGGGTACCGGCAAGGCCACCGGCACGTTCGCGGCCCGCCGTCTCGTCGGCACCTTCGGCAGCTCCTTCAACGCGCTGGTCACCACCGGCGACGTGAACAGCGACGGAAACGCCGACCTGCTCGTCCGTGACACCACGGGCAAGCTGTGGCTCTACCCGGGCAACGGCAAGCCCACCGGTGGGATCTTCGCCACACGTGTCGCCTTCGGCACCGGCTGGCAGGCGTACAACCTCTTCGGCTAAAGCTCCAGCGCACACGCCGTTTGGTGCCCACCGTGCAATGCGCGGTGGGCACCAGGCGTTTCTCAGGGGGTTCTCAGCCCCCTGTGCAACCCTTCTTGGTGCTTCACCGTCTGAACCAGTGCCGACACCGCGCCTGAAACACCACGGCAGGGGGTAGCGGGACCATCGAGAGCCGAGGGGAACATGGCCGACCAGAGCAGCAGCGGCAGCCGAATACGCAGCCGTGGCAAGCGCCGTAAACAGCCCACCGCACGCCACCGGGCACTGACCGTCGCGGGGTGGTCGGTCGCGGGACTGGTGCTGGTCGGCGGGTCCGGCCTCGGCTACGTCTACTTCAAGCTCAACGGCAATCTCCAGGGCGTCGACATCAACGCCGCACTCGGCACCGACCGCCCCAAGAACATCGACAACGGTTCCATGGACATCCTGGTCCTGGGCTCCGACTCCCGCTCCGGTGCCAACGCCGAGTACGGCGTGGACGAAGGCGCCGCACGCTCGGACACCGCGATGATCGTGCACGTCTACCAGGGCCACAAGAAGGCGAGCGTCGTCTCCGTCCCGCGTGACACCCTCGTCGACCGGCCTCAGTGCACGGACGAGAAGGGCAAGCCCGCCGCCGCCGAGAAGCGGGCGATGTTCAACACCGCGTACGAGGTCGGTGGCCCCGCGTGTGCGGTCAAGACCGTCGAGAAGATGTCCGGCATCCGCATGGACCACTACATCGAGGTCGACTTCACCGGTTTCAAGAAGCTCATCGACAAGCTGGGCGGTGTGGAGATCACCACCACCAAGGCGATTGACGACTCCAAGAGCCACCTCGACCTCGAGCCCGGCACGCACAAGCTCAACGGGGAGCAGTCGCTCGGTCTCGTACGCACCCGCAAGAGCGTCGGCGACGGCAGCGACCTTGGCCGAATACAGCTGCAGCAGGCCTTCATGAAGGCGTTCATCGACCAGGTCAAGCACGTCGGCGTCTTCAGCAACCCCAAGCGGCTCTTCGACGTCGCCGACACCGCCACCAAGGCGATCACGCCCGACTCCGAGCTCGACTCGGTCAACGAGCTGATGGACTTCGCCCGGGGGCTCAGCGGCCTCGGAGCCAAGGACGTCCACATGATCACGATGCCGGTGGAGTACGACCCGGCCGACCCCAACCGCGTGGTGCCGATCAAGGCCGCGGCCCAGCAGGTATGGACGGCGATCAAGCAGGACAGGCCGATTCCGGCCTCCGCGGTCAAGGACTCGGCGGGCGACAAGGGCGACGCGGGCACCGTCGTCAAGAACCGGTAGCCGGGCCGCTCCCCGGGACCCACCCCCAGGGGGAATAGTTCCGGCCGGACCCCGGTTTTGGGAGTTACGGCCAGTCCTGGCAGACTGGTACGTCGGCCCCGGTTCACGTACGAGCAATCCGCGCGTGCGACCCGGTGCCCTCCCGAAACTAGGAGACACCTTGAAGCGCGACATCCACCCCGAGTACGTCGAGACCCAGGTCAGCTGTACCTGTGGCGCGTCGTTCACCACTCGCAGCACGATCGGCAGCGGCAGCATTCGTGCCGAGGTCTGCTCCGAGTGCCACCCGTTCTACACGGGCAAGCAGAAGATCCTCGACACCGGTGGCCGTGTGGCCCGCTTCGAGGCCCGCTTCGGCAAGGCTGCCGGCTCCGCCAAGAAGTAGCGAGCCACTGCGCCGGCCCTCGGCCGCCCCTGACCGGGGTGGCCGAGGCCGGCGCTTTGTCCGTTCTGAGCAGCCCCCTTCGCGTACGAAAGACCAGGAGCCCCCGATGTTCGAGGCGGTCGAGGAACTGATCGGCGAACACGCCGATCTCGAGAAGAAGCTCGCCGATCCCTCGGTCCACGCGGACCAGGCGAACGCGCGCAAGCTGGGCAAGCGCTACGCCGAGCTGACCCCCATCGTGGGCACGTACCTCTCCTGGAAGCAGACCGGGGACGACATCGAGACCGCGCGTGAACTCGGCGCCGACGACCCGGAGTTCGCCGCCGAGGTCAAGGTGCTGGACAAGCAGCGCGAGGAACTCACCGAGAAGCTGCGACTGCTGCTCGTACCGCGCGACCCCAGCGACGACAAGGACGTCATCCTCGAGGTCAAGGCGGGCGCGGGCGGCGACGAGTCCGCCCTGTTCGCCGGTGATCTGCTGCGGATGTATCTGCGCTACGCGGAGCGCGTCGGCTGGAAGACCGAGATCATCGACGCGACCGAGTCCGAGCTGGGCGGCTACAAGGACGTCCAGGTCGCGGTGAAGACCAAGGGCGGCAACGGAGCGACCGAACCCGGACAGGGCGTCTGGGCGCGGCTGAAGTACGAGGGCGGCGTGCACCGCGTGCAGCGGGTGCCCTCCACCGAGTCCCAGGGCCGTATCCACACCTCCGCGGCCGGTGTGCTGGTCACGCCCGAGGCGGAGGAGATCGACGTCGAGATCCACGCCAATGATCTCCGTATCGATGTGTACCGCTCCTCCGGGCCGGGCGGCCAGTCCGTCAACACCACCGACTCCGCGGTGCGCATCACGCACCTGCCCACCGGCGTCGTCGCCTCCTGCCAGAACGAGAAGAGCCAGCTCCAGAACAAGGAGCAGGCCATGCGTATCCTGCGTTCGCGGCTGCTGGCCGCGGCCCAGGAGGCGGCCGAGCAGGAAGCGTCGGATGTCCGCCGCAGCCAGGTCCGCACAGTTGACCGCTCCGAGAAGATCCGTACGTACAACTTCCCGGAAAACCGCATCTCGGACCACCGGGTCGGCTTCAAGGCGTACAACTTGGACCAGGTCCTCGACGGGGATCTCGACGCGGTGATCCAGGCCTGCGTCGACGCCGACTCCGCCGCCAAGCTCGCCGCCGCCCAGTAAGCACAGCACCCAGCAGACAGCACCAGCCCGGAGGACCAGCGTGCAGCAACATTTTGGGGGGCGACCCCCAAGCCCCCGAAGTCTGCTGCTTGCCGAGGTGGCCCAGGCCACCCAGCGGCTGGCCGACGCCGGCGTGCCCTCACCGCGCTTCGACGCGGAGGAGCTCGCCGCCTTCGTCCACGGGGTGAAGCGCGGAGAGCTGCACAATGTCCCGGACGGTGACTTCGACGCCCGCTACTGGGAGGCCGTCGCCCGCCGCGAGGCCCGCGAGCCGCTCCAGCACATCACCGGCCGCGCCTTCTTCCGCTATCTGGAACTGCAGGTCGGACCCGGCGTCTTCGTCCCGCGCCCGGAGACCGAATCGGTCGTCGGCTGGGCCATAGACGCCGTACGGGCCATGGACGTCGTCGAGCCGCTCATCGTCGACCTGTGTACGGGATCGGGCGCGATCGCGCTGGCCATGGCGCAGGAGGTGCCGCGCTCGCGGGTGCACGGCGTGGAGCTGTCCGAGGACGCGCTGAGGTGGACGCGCAAGAACGCCGAGGGCACGCGCGTCACCATCCACCAGGGCGACGCGCTGAGCGCCCTGCCTGAGCTGGACGGGCAGGTGGACCTGGTCATCTCCAATCCGCCGTACATCCCGCTCACGGAGTGGGAGTATGTCGCCCCCGAGGCCCGCGACCACGACCCGGACATGGCTCTGTTCTCCGGCGAGGACGGCCTCGACACCATCCGCGGCATCGAGCGCACCGCGCACCGGCTGCTGCGTCCCGGCGGCCTCGTCGTCGTCGAGCACGCGGACACGCAGGGCGGCCAGGTGCCGTGGATCTTCAGTGAAGAGGCCGGCTGGGCGGATGCCGCCGACCACCCTGATCTGAACAAGCGGCCGCGCTTCGCGACCGCGCGCAAGGCAACGCCATGACGAAGCACGTGACCACGCATGTGTACGAGGAGGCCCGCTGATGGCTCGGCGATACGACTGCAACGACGCGACGGATCGCATCACCGGTCTGCGTGAAGCCGCATCGGCCGTCCGCCGCGGCGAGCTGGTCGTGCTGCCCACCGACACCGTGTACGGGATCGGTGCGGACGCGTTCAGCTCCGAGGCCGTCGCCGACCTGCTGGCGGCCAAGGGGCGCGGCCGCAATATGCCCACCCCTGTCCTCATCGGCTCGCCGAACACCCTGCACGGCCTCGTCACCGACTTCTCCGAGCAGGCCTGGGAGCTCGTCGACGCGTTCTGGCCGGGCGCGCTGACCCTCGTCGCCAAGCACCAGCCCTCGCTCCAGTGGGACCTGGGCGACACCCGCGGCACCGTCGCGATCCGTATGCCGCTGCACCCCGTCGCCATCGAACTGCTCACCGAGGTCGGCCCGATGGCCGTCTCCAGCGCCAACCTGACCGGGCACCCGGCGCCGGAGGACTGTGACGCCGCGCAGGAGATGCTCGGCGACGCGGTCTCGGTCTACCTGGACGGCGGCCCGACCCCGGGCATCGTTCCGTCCTCCATCGTCGATGTCACGGGCAAGTTCCCGTTGCTGCTGCGTGAGGGAGCGCTCTCGCCGGACGAGCTGCGCAAAGTCGTACCCGACCTCGAGGTGGCCAGTTGACCGCCCCTGAGGGGCGTGGCATAGCGGAATCCGTCAGCAGCAACTCCACTTTCCGCATCCTCCACGTCAGCACCGGCAACGTCTGCCGCTCGCCGATCACCGAGCGGCTGACCCGCCATGCCCTGAGCGTCCGCCTCGGCGACCCGCTCACGGGCGGCCTGATCGTGGAGAGCGCGGGCACCTGGGGCCACGAGGGCGCCCCGATGGAGGCCAACGCCGAGATCGTCCTCGCCGACTTCGGCGCGGACGCGACCGGGTTCGTGGGCCGCGAGCTGCTCGACGAGCATGTGATCCGCGCGGACCTGGTCCTCACGGCGACCAGGGACCACCGCGCCCAGGTGATCTCGATGGGCCACTCGGCGGGCCTGCGCACCTTCACGCTCAAGGAGTTCACACGACTCGTGCGCGCGATAGACCCGACAACGCTGCCGGACCCGCACGAGGGCGTCGTCGAGCGCGCCCGTGCCCTGGTCAGGGCGGCGGCGGCGCTGCGCGGCTGGCTGCTGGCGCCGAGCCCGGACGCGGACGAGGTGTACGACCCCTACGGTGCGCCGATCACCTTCTTCCGGTCGATCGGCGACGAGATCCAGCAGGCGCTGGATCCGGTGGTGACGGCGCTCACGGGGGTACCCGCGCGCCGCTGAGTCCGGACCTCCGTCATGGCGGGCGCGGCGGCGGGGCCCGGCCTACATTGGAGGGGCCGCCACACCACGCGAGGCCCGGAGCCCAAGATGTCGGTCACCGCTGCACCAGACGCCGCCCACATCACCCACCACGGCGCGGACTTCGAGGCCCTGCGCCGCCAGGATCCCCAGATCGCCGAGGTGATCCTGGGGGAACTGCGCCGGCAGAGCGACAGCCTTCAGCTCATCGCCGCGGAGAACTTCACCTCGCCCGCGGTCCTCGCCGCCCTCGGCTCCCCGCTCGCCAACAAGTACGCCGAGGGTTACCCGGGCGCCCGCCATCACGGCGGCTGTGAACTCGTCGACGCCGCCGAGCGGATCGCCGTCGAGCGCGCCATGGCCCTGTTCGGCGCACAGCACGCCAACGTCCAGTCGCACTCCGGCTCTTCCGCCGTCCTCGCCGCATACGCGGCGCTGCTCAAGCCCGGCGACACGGTCCTGGCCATGGGCCTTTCGCACGGTGGCCATCTCACCCACGGCTCGCCCGCCAACTTCTCCGGCCGCTGGTTCGACTTCGTCGGATACGGCATCGACGCCGACACCGGGCTCATCGACTACGAGCAGATCCGCACCCTGGCGCGGCACCACAAGCCCAAGGCCCTCGTCTGTGGTTCGATCTCGTATCCCCGCCACCCCGACTACGCCGCCTTCCGCGAGATCGCCGACGAGGTGGGCGCGTATCTGATCGCCGACGCCGCCCATCCGATGGGCCTCATCGCGGGCGGCGCGGCCCCCAGCCCCGTCCCGTACGCCGATGTGGTGTGCGCCACCACCCACAAGGTGCTGCGCGGGCCGCGCGGCGGAATGATCCTGTGCGGGGCCGAGCTTGCCGAGCGCATCGACCGGGCGGTGTTCCCCTTCACGCAGGGCGGCGCCCAGATGCACACGATCGCCGCCAAGGCCGTCGCCTTCGGCGAGGCGTCGACCCCCGCGTTCAGCGCGTACGCCCACCAGGTGGTCGCCAACGCGCGCGTGCTCGCCGACGGGCTCGCCGCGGAGGGCTTCGCGGTACTGACCGGCGGCACCGACACCCATCTGATCAGCGCGGATCCCGCCCCACTGGGCGTGGACGGCAAGACGGCCCGCGGCCGTCTCGCCGCGGCCGGGCTGGTCCTGGACACCTGCGCACTGCCGTACGGCGACGGACGTGGCATCCGCCTGGGCACCGCGGCGGTCACCACACAGGGCATGGGCGAGGCCGAGATGGCCCATATCGCCGCGCTGTTCACGGCAGCGATGCGTGAAGAGGGAGAAGGGGCGCGAGAGGTCCGTGCGGAAGTACGTACGCTGGCCGGTAGATTTCCGCCTTATCAGGGCTAGCCGCGAGCCGTGGAACCGTCGTCGGCGCCCGTATGTCCTCAAGCATGTGGCTACAGAGCTAGTGTGTGGGGCTGAGATGGCCAGCGATTCCTGTGGGGCAGCCCGTGCGTGATTACCTGCTGACGCTTTGTGTCACGGCTGCGGTGACCTATCTGCTGACCGGTCCGGTGCGCAAGTTCGCCATCGCGTCCGGCGCGATGCCGCAGATCCGTGCCCGAGACGTACACCGAGAGCCGACACCGCGACTCGGCGGTATCGCCATGTTCTTCGGGCTGTGCGCGGGACTGCTGGTCGCCGACCATCTGCAGAACCTGAACAGCGTCTTCGAGCTGTCCAACGAACCGCGTGCGCTGCTCTCCGGCGCGGCCCTGATCTGGATCATCGGCGTTCTGGACGACAAGTTCGAGATCGACGCCCTGATCAAGCTCGGCGGCCAGATGATCGCCGCGGGTGTGATGGTGATCCAGGGTCTGACGATCCTGTGGATCCCCGTGCCCGGCGTCGGCGTCGTCGCGCTGACCAGTTGGCAGGGCACGCTGCTGACCGTCGCGCTGGTCGTGATCACCATCAACGCGGTGAATTTCGTGGACGGCCTCGACGGTCTCGCCGCCGGCATGGTCTGCATCGCCGCCGCGGCCTTCTTCCTGTACGCGTACCGGATCTGGTTCAGCTACGGCATCGAGGCCGCCGCCCCCGCGACCCTGTTCACCGCGATCCTGATGGGCATGTGTCTCGGCTTCCTGCCGCACAACATGCACCCGGCGCGGATCTTCATGGGCGACTCCGGCTCGATGCTGATCGGGCTGGTGCTCGCCGCGGCAGCGATCTCGGTGACCGGCCAGGTGGACCCCGACGCCCTGAAGATCTTCGAGGGCAGCACCCGGCAGGCCACGCACGCTGCCCTGCCGGTCTTCATCCCGCTGCTGCTGCCGCTGACCATCATCGCGATCCCGGTCGCCGACCTGCTGCTCGCGATCGTGCGGCGTACGTGGAACGGACAGTCGCCCTTCGCCGCCGACCGCGGCCATCTTCACCACCGGCTTCTGGAGATCGGACATTCGCACAGCCGCGCTGTCCTGATCATGTACTTCTGGTCGGCACTGATCGCCTTCGGCGTGGTCGCGTACTCCGTGCACTCGGCGTCGATGTGGATCGTCCTGCTCATCGTCGCGCTCAGCGCGGTGGGGCTGGTGCTTCTGCTGCTGCCGCGCTTCACCCCGCGCGCCCCGCGCTGGGCGGAGGCCTTCGTGCCGCCCCGCTACCGGCGCCGTGCGGTGCGGCCCGAGCCGGCCGCGCTGCCCGCGCTCGCGTACGAGACGGATGCCGCGCACGAGGAGCCCGAGGAATGCGCGCCCGTCGCGGCGGGGGTCAACGGCGTCAACGGAGCGACTGCCATCGGCGCCCGTTCGCGCCTCCCGGACCGGCGAAAGGCCGGGACGCGCGGCTGACGTGTCGAGACATGGGCGCCCAATACCAGACATAACGGCGTCTTGTCCTGCACACACGCGCGGGGTCACTCTCATGTGTGATGGTCGGCACACTTCTAGGTAAAGACCTCATCAAATAGTTTGTGATACCGTTCACGAAACCCGGCGACAGAGCCGAAGGGCCGTAGTGCGACGGCCCATTGGCGCGAGGTTCACTCTCGCTCCGGGCCTACGCTCGTCCATGACGACACTCATGCCCCCACCACCTGCGGAGCTGCCGCCATGCGGTCCAATGACGCCCGAACACTCCTCCAAGCAGCCCTGCCCGCCGCAGGCGCCGGCATTCTTGCCGCCGTAATCAGTGGCGTGGTCGCGGGTGGCAAGGGAGCTGTGGGCGCCGTTGTCGCGACGGTGATCGTGATCCTCTTCATGGGAATGGGACTTGTGGTCCTCGAACGGACGGCCAAGTCCCTTCCGCATCTGTTCCAGGCCATGGGTCTCATGCTCTATGCGGCGCAGATTCTGCTGCTGTTCATCTTCGTCGCCGCATTCAAGAACACCACGCTGTTCAACCCGAAGGCCTTCGCGATCACGCTGGTCGCGGTGACCCTTGTATGGATCGCCGCTCAGACCCGTGCGCACATGAAGGCCAAGCTGCTTTACGTCGAACCCGACCCCTCCTCGAGCGAGAAGCCCGAAAACAAGGGGTCGAAGTCGTGAGGGGTAGGGCCGGTATAAGTGCGCGTTCGCGATCCTGCTATCGTCCGGTGCCAACTGCGGCACTGCGGGCGCGGGCATCTGAGCTGACGCCTGCTCAAGCGCGAGGCTCCATGCCTGCCAGCCGCCCCCATATCCGTAACACCAGTCCAGTGCCGATCAGCGGCTGTGCGCCGCGCCGACACAACGAGGTTGCCGTACCTATGCGCCACGCTGAAGGAGCCCGCGGTGAGTGCTGACCCGACGCAGGTGCTCGCCTTCGAGACCGACTGCCACATCTTCCAGAGCGACGGTTGTGGATTCCCGGCTCCCGGCCTGCACTCGTTCCTGTTCCAGCCCCTCTGGGGCGACGGGGACAGCAACTTGTACTTCAACAAGACAATGCTGCTGGCCCTGCTCGGCTCGGTCATCATCGTCGGCTTCTTCTGGGCGGCTTTCCGTAGGCCGCAGGTTGTCCCCGGCAAACTCCAGATGGTCGCCGAGACCGGCTACGACTTCGTCCGCCGAGGCATCGTCTACGAGACGATCGGCAAGCGCGACGGCGAGAAGTACGTCCCGCTGGTCGTCTCCCTGTTCTTCTTCGTCTGGATGATGAACCTCTGGTCCATCATTCCGGTCGCCCAGTTCCCCGTGACGGCGATCATTGCGTACCCGGCCGCGCTCGCCGCGATCGTGTACGTCCTGTGGGTCAGCCTGACCTTCAAGAAGCACGGTTTCGTCGGAGCCTTCAAGAACTTCTCCGGCTACGACAAGAGCCTCGGCCCGGTCCTGCCGCTCTCGATGACCATCGAGCTCTTCTCGAACCTGCTCGTCAGGCCGTTCACGCACGCCGTCCGGCTCTTTGCCAACATGTTCGCGGGTCACACCCTGCTGCTGCTCTTCACGATCGCCACCTGGTACCTGCTGAACGGCATCGGCATCGCCTACGCAGGTGTGTCGTTCGTGATGGTCATCGTGATGACCGCCTTCGAGCTCTTCATCCAGGCTGTCCAGGCATATGTGTTCGTCCTGCTGACCTGCAGCTACATCCAGGGCGCTCTCGCCAAGGGCCACTGAGCACCCGACCTCCTGAAGCACCCGGTGGCCAACCCCCACCGGACCAAGAAAGAGAAGGAAGAACCGGCATGTCTGCTCTCCAGACCCTCGCCGCCACCAGCGTCGAAATCAAGGGCAACCTCGGCTCCATCGGCTACGGCCTTGCGGCCATCGGCCCCGGCGTCGGCGTGGGCATCATTTTCGGTAACGGTACCCAGGCTCTCGCCCGTCAGCCCGAGGCCGCCGGCCTGATCCGCCAGAACCAGATCCTCGGCTTCGCCTTCTGTGAGGCGCTCGCCCTGATCGGTCTGGTCATGCCGTTCGTCTACCCGACCTCCTGACCGGTCGCGAACAGCCCATTCGACGAAAGGCACTGACGTGAACCCTCTGGTTCAGCTCGCGCAGGAAGAGGCGGAAAACCCGCTCATCCCGCCGATCCCTGAGCTCGTCATCGGCCTGATCGCCTTTGTCATCGTTTTCGGCTTCCTCGCCAAGAAGCTCCTCCCGAACATCAACAAGGTTCTGGAGCAGCGCCGAGAGGCCATCGAAGGTGGCATCGAGCAGGCCGCTGCGGCCAAGGTCGAAGCCGAAAGCGTGCTCGAGCAGTACAAGGCGCAGCTCGCCGAGGCCCGCCACGAGGCGGCCCGGATGCGCCAGGAGGCGACCGAGCAGGGTGCCGCGATCATCCAGGAGATGAAGGCGGAAGGCCAGCGGCAGCGTGAGGAGATCATCGCTGCCGGTCACACCCAGATCGAGGCCGACCGCAAGGCGGCTGCCGCGGCGCTGCGCCAGGACGTCGGCAAGCTCGCCACCGAACTGGCCGGCAAGCTCGTCGGTGAGTCCCTCGAGGACCACGCCCGGCAGAGCCGCACCATCGACCGCTTCCTCGACGCACTCGAGGACAGCGCTTCGAAGGCAGAGGCCGGGCGATGAACGGAGCGAGCCGCGAGGCACTGGCTGCCGCACGCGAGTCCCTTGACGCGCTGACCGACAACACGTCGGTCGACGTGGCAAAGCTCGCCGAGGAGCTGGCCGCCGTCACCGCGCTGCTCGACCGTGAGGTGTCGCTGCGTCGGGTCCTGACCGACCCGGCGCAGGCCGGCGAGGCCAAGGCCGAGCTGGCGGGACGCCTGCTGCGCGGTCAGGTGGGCGGCGAGACTGCCGACCTGATCTCCGGCATGGTGCGTTCTCGCTGGTCGCAGTCGCGTGACCTGGTCGACTCGGTCGAGGAGCTGGCGGCCTCCGCCGAGCTCACCGTGGCCCAGCGGGCCGACGCGCTCGACGAGGTCGAGGACGAGCTGTTCCGGTTCGGCCGGATCATCGACTCCGCCAAGGACCTGCGGTCCGCGCTGACCGACAAGTCGGCGCCGGCCTCCGCCAAGGGTGAGCTGCTGCGCAGCCTGCTCGGCGGCAAGGCCAACCCGGTCACCGAGCGTCTGGTGGTCCGTCTTGTCACCCAGCCCCGGGGACGTAGCCTGGAGGCGGGACTCGAGTCCCTGTCCAAGCTCGCCGCGGCGCGCCGGGACCGGATGGTCGCCGTCGTCACCTCGGCGGTGCCGCTGACCGACGAGCAGAAGCAGCGCCTCGGCGCCGGTCTTGCGCGGATCTACGGCCGCGAGATGCACCTGAACCTCGACGTGGACCCCGAGGTCCTCGGCGGGATCTCGGTGCGTGTCGGTGACGAGATCATCAACGGCAGCATCGCGGAGCGTCTCGACGAGGCAGCACGCCGTATGGCCGGCTGACCAAGCCGGTAACTGAACAAGCAGTACGAGCGGCCCGGTTGGGCCGTGCAGAGATTGCAGAAGATTCCTGGGGGTCGCCCCCAGACCCCCTAAGAAACTTCGGGCCCAACAAGGAGAGCAGGGAACCCAGATGGCGGAGCTCACGATCCGGCCGGAGGAGATCCGGGACGCGCTGGAGAACTTTGTCCAGGCGTACAAGCCGGACGCGGCCTCGCGCGAGGAGGTCGGCACAGTCAGCCTTGCCGGCGACGGCATCGCGAAGGTCGAGGGTCTTCCCTCGGCCATGGCGAACGAGCTGCTGAAGTTCGAGGACGGCACCCTCGGTCTCGCCCTCAACCTCGAGGAGCGCGAGATCGGCTGCGTCGTTCTCGGCGAGTTCAGCGGTATCGAGGAAGGCCAGCCGGTCACCCGCACCGGCGAGGTCCTGTCCGTCGCAGTAGGCGAGGGCTACCTGGGTCGCGTCGTCGACCCGCTCGGCAACGCGATCGACGGCCTCGGCGAGATCGAGACCGACGGACGCCGCGCCCTCGAGCTGCAGGCCCCGGGCGTCATGGTCCGTAAGTCGGTGCACGAGCCGATGCAGACCGGCTACAAGGCTGTCGACGCCATGGTGCCGATCGGCCGCGGCCAGCGTCAGCTGATCATTGGTGACCGTCAGACCGGCAAGACCGCTCTGGCCGTCGACACGATCATCAACCAGCGCGACAACTGGCGCTCGGGCGACCCGAAGAAGCAGGTCCGCTGCATCTACGTCGCCATCGGCCAGAAGGGCTCCACCATCGCGTCCGTGCGCGGTGCGCTGGAGGAGGCAGGCGCCCTCGAGTACACGACGATCGTCGCGGCTCCGGCGTCCGACCCGGCCGGCTTCAAGTACCTGGCGCCGTACACCGGCTCGGCCATCGGCCAGCACTGGATGTACCAGGGCAAGCACGTCCTGATCATCTTCGACGACCTGTCGAAGCAGGCCGACGCCTACCGCGCCGTGTCGCTGCTGCTGCGCCGCCCGCCGGGCCGCGAGGCCTACCCGGGCGACGTCTTCTACCTGCACTCGCGTCTGCTGGAGCGCTGCGCCAAGCTCTCCGACGACATGGGCGCCGGTTCGATGACGGGTCTGCCGATCGTCGAGACCAAGGCGAACGACGTGTCGGCGTTCATCCCGACCAACGTCATCTCCATCACCGACGGCCAGTGCTTCCTGGAGTCCGACCTGTTCAACGCCGGCCAGCGTCCGGCCCTGAACGTCGGTATCTCGGTCTCCCGTGTCGGTGGCTCCGCCCAGCACAAGGCCATGAAGCAGGTCTCCGGCCGGCTTCGTGTGGACCTCGCCCAGTTCCGTGAGCTGGAGGCGTTCGCCGCCTTCGGTTCCGACCTGGACGCGGCCTCCAAGGCGCAGATGGAGCGCGGTAAGCGCATGGTCGAGCTGCTCAAGCAGGCTCAGTACCAGCCCATGCCCGTCGAGGAGCAGGTTGTCTCCGTCTGGGCCGGCACCACCGGCAAGATGGACGACGTCCCGGTCCAGGACATCCGCCGCTTCGAGACCGAGCTGCTCGAGCACCTGCGCCGTGAGCGCAAGGAGCTGCTGACCAGCATCGCCGAGGGCGGCAAGATGTCGGACGACACCCTGCAGTCCATCGGTGACGCGATCGCCGCCTTCAAGCGTCAGTTCGAGACCTCGGACGGCAAGCTTCTCGGCGAAGACGCGCCGGTCAGCACGGCCAAGTGACGACGGAAGGGACCTGACTCATGGGAGCCCAGCTCCGGGTCTACAAGCGTCGCATCAAATCCGTCACCGCGACCAAGAAGATCACCAAGGCGATGGAGATGATCGCCGCCTCGCGCATCGTCAAGGCGCAGCGCCAGGTGGCGGCCTCCACGCCGTACGCGACCGAGCTCACCCGCGCGGTGACCGCGGTGGCGACCGGGTCGAACACGAAGCACCCCCTCACCACCGAGGCGGACGCTCCGGTCCGCGCCGCGATTCTGCTCATCACGAGCGACCGCGGTCTGGCCGGCGGCTACTCCGCCAACGCCATCAAGGCGGCTGAGCAGCTCACCGAGCTGCTCCGCGGCGAGGGCAAGGAGGTCGACACGTACATCGTCGGCCGCAAGGGTGTCTCGTACTACGGCTTCCGTGAGCGCAAGGTCACGGAGTCGTGGACCGGCTTCACGGACAACCCGACCTACGCGGACGCCAAGAACGTCGCGGGACCGCTGATCGAGGCCGTCCAGCTGGACACGGCGGAGGGCGGCGTGGACGAGCTCCACATCGTCTTCACCGAGTTCATCTCGATGCTGACGCAGACGCCGGTGCAGAACCGGCTGCTGCCCCTCAGCCTCGAGAAGGCGGCCGAGGAGTCGGGTACCAAGGGCGAGATCCTGCCCCTGTTCGACTTCGAGCCGTCGGCGGAGGACGTCCTTGACGCCCTGCTGCCGCGGTACGTCGAGAGCCGGATCTACAACGCGCTGCTCCAGGCCGCTGCTTCCAAGCACGCTGCCACCCGCCGCGCGATGAAGTCGGCGACCGACAACGCCGGGGAGCTCATCAAGAGCCTCTCCCGGCTTGCCAACGCGGCCCGCCAGGCCGAAATCACCCAGGAAATCAGCGAGATCGTCGGTGGCGCCAACGCCCTGGCCGACGCGACCGCGGGGAGTGACAAGTAATGACGACCACTGTTGAGACGGCCGCCGCCACGGGCCGCGTCGCCCGGGTCATCGGCCCGGTCGTCGACGTGGAGTTCCCCGTCGACGCGATGCCGGAGATCTACAACGCGCTCACCGTCGAGGTGGCCGACCCGGCCGAGGACGGCAAGCTCAAGACCCTGACCCTCGAAGTCGCCCAGCACCTGGGTGAGGGCATTGTCCGCGCGATCTCGATGCAGCCCACCGACGGTCTGGTCCGCCAGGCCCCGGTGACCAACACGGGTGCGGGCATCACCGTCCCGGTCGGTGACATCACCAAGGGCAAGGTGTTCAACACCCTCGGTGAGGTCCTGAACGTGGATCCGTCCACGGTCGAGATCTCCGAGCGCTGGCCGATCCACCGCAAGGCCCCGAACTTCGACCAGCTCGAGTCGAAGACCGAGATGTTCGAGACGGGCGTCAAGGTCATCGACCTTCTCACCCCGTACGTCAAGGGTGGAAAGATCGGTCTGTTCGGTGGTGCCGGTGTCGGCAAGACCGTTCTGATCCAGGAAATGATCTACCGCGTCGCCAACAACCACGACGGTGTGTCGGTGTTCGCGGGCGTCGGTGAGCGTACCCGTGAGGGCAACGACCTCATCGAGGAGATGACCGAGTCCGGCGTCATCGACAAGACGGCGCTTGTCTTCGGTCAGATGGACGAGCCCCCGGGCACCCGTCTTCGCGTCGCGCTTGCCGGTCTGACCATGGCGGAGTACTTCCGCGATGTGCAGAAGCAGGACGTGCTCTTCTTCATCGACAACATCTTCCGGTACACCCAGGCCGGCTCCGAGGTGTCCACCCTGCTCGGCCGTATGCCGTCCGCGGTGGGTTACCAGCCGAACCTGGCCGACGAGATGGGTCTGCTGCAGGAGCGCATCACCTCGACGCGTGGTCACTCGATCACCTCGATGCAGGCGATCTACGTCCCCGCGGACGACCTGACCGACCCGGCCCCGGCCACCACCTTCGCCCACCTCGACGCGACGACGGTTCTCTCCCGTCCGATCTCCGAGAAGGGCATCTACCCGGCCGTGGACCCGCTGGACTCCACCTCCCGGATCCTGGACCCGCGCTACATCGCGCAGGACCACTACGACGCGGCGACCCGTGTCAAGGGTGTTCTGCAGAAGTACAAGGACCTCCAGGACATCATCGCGATCCTCGGTATCGACGAGCTGGGCGAGGAGGACAAGCTCGTTGTCCACCGTGCCCGTCGCGTGGAGCGCTTCCTGTCCCAGAACACCCACGTCGCCAAGCAGTTCACCGGCGTGGACGGTTCGGACGTGCCGCTCGACGAGTCGATCACCGCGTTCAACGCGATCTGCGACGGAGAGTACGACCACTTCCCCGAGCAGGCGTTCTTCATGTGCGGTGGCATTGAGGACCTCAAGGCCAACGCCAAGGAGCTCGGCGTCTCCTGAGTCTGCTGACTCCTGGAGGGGGGCGGGTGCGTCCCGCCCCCCTCCCCACGCCCCGTAGAATTGACCCAACACCCGGCAGAACCGCCGGGTGGTGACCCGAGGAGCCAACCTTGGCTGCTGAGCTGCACGTCGAGCTGGTCGCCGCCGACCGGCAGGTCTGGTCCGGCGAGGCCACCCTGGTCGTCGCGCGCACCACGTCCGGCGACATCGGCGTCATGCCCGGTCACCAGCCGCTGCTCGGTGTGCTGGAGTCGGGCCCGGTGACCATCCGTACGAGCGAGGGCGGAACGGTCGTCGCCGCTGTGCACGGCGGTTTCATCTCGTTCGCCGACAACAAGCTGTCGCTGCTGGCGGAGATCGCCGAGCTGGCGGACGAGATCGACGCACGGCGCGCCGAGCGTGCGCTGGAGCGCGCCAAGTCGGACGAGGACGCCGCCGCCGAGCGGCGCGCCGATGTCCGGCTGCGTGCGGTGGCGGTGCGCTGAGCACCCCGCCGACAGTCGTAGCCCTCAGCCGCGGCCCGGGCTGGATTTCTCCAGACCGGGCCGCGGCTGAGGCGATGCAGGTGCAGGTGCACGTGGGAATCCGTTACGGGACGATGCGAGGAGGTCGGTGGACATGTTCCTCGCTCTGCTTGTGAGCGCCCTGGTCGTCGTCACACTGGTGGGGATCGGGCTGTTCGTCTTCGGACTGCGCCGACGGCTGATCCAGCGTTCCGGCGGCACCTTCGACTGCAGTCTGCGCTGGAACGTCCCGGAGGAGACCGACCTCTCCGGCAAGGGGTGGGTGTACGGCGTCGCCCGCTACAGCGGTGACCGGATCATGTGGTTCCGGGTCTTCTCGTACGCTCCCCGCCCCCGCCGTGTCCTCGAGCGCTCCGCCATCGAGGTCGTGACCCGGCGTACGCCCGAGGGCGAGGAGGAGCTTGCGCTGCTCTCGGACGCGACCGTGCTGGGCTGTGTCCACCGCGGGACGCGGCTGGAGCTGGCGATGAGCGAGGACGCGCTGACCGGTTTCCTCGCCTGGCTGGAGGCGGCGCCGCCCGGCCAGAGAGTGAATGTCGCCTGAGAGTGTGACGAAGCCCGGGAGAGCGAGTCTCCCGGGCTTCGCTGTGCGCAGTGTCAGTTCAGACCGCTGTTGATCGCGCCGACGAGCTCTCCGTTCGTCGTGTCACCGCTGAACTCCCAGAAGAACGCGCCTCCCAGGCCCTGCCCCTTCGCCCAGCTCATCTTCGAGGTGACCGTGGCGGGGGTGTCGTAACTCCACCAGTTGCTGCCGCACTTGGCGTAAGCCGTACCCGCGATGGTGCCGGTGGACGGGCAGGTGTTCTTGAGGACCTTGTAGTCCTCGATGCCCTGCTCGTACGTGCCGGGGGCCGGCCCTGTCGCGGTGCCGCCCGGCGTCGCCTGGGTGACTCCGGTCCAGCCGCGTCCGTAGAAGCCGATGCCGAGCAGCAGCTTCGCGGACGGCACACCCTTCGCCTTGAACTTGGCGATCGCCTCGGCGGAGTTGAATCCCGCCTGCGGGATGCCGGCGTACGAGGTGAGCGGGGAGTGCGGGGCCGTGGGGCCTTGAGCGGCCCAGGCGCCGAAGAAGTCGTACGTCATCACGTTGTACCAGTTGACGTACTGCGCCGCGCCGCCGTAGTCGGCCGCGTCGATCTTGCCGCCGGACGAGGCGTCGGCGGTGACGGCGGCGGTGACCAGGTTGTTCGTACCGAACTTGGCGCGCATCGCCTGCATCAGGTTCTTGAAGGCGGCGGCGCCGCTGGTGTCGCAGGACAGGCCGCAGGCGTTCGGGTACTCCCAGTCCAGGTCGATGCCGTCGAAGACATCGGCCCAGCGCGGGTCCTCCACCAGGTCGTAGCAGGACTGCGCGAAGGCCGCCGGGTTTGCCGCGGCCTGGCCGAAGCCGCCGGACCAGGTCCAGCCGCCGAACGACCAGAGCACCTTGATGTGCGGGTACTTCGCCTTGAGCTTGCGCAGCTGGTTGAAGTTGCCGCGCAGGGGCTGGTCCCAGGTGTCGGCGACGCCGTCGACGGACTGGTCGGCGGTGTACGCCTTGTCGTAGTCGGCGTAGGAGTCACCGATGGCGCAGCGGCCGCCGGTCACATTGCCGAAGGCGTAGTTGATGTGGGTGATCTTCGAGGCGGAGCCGGAGGTGTCCAGGTTCTTCACGTGGTAGTTGCGCCCGTAGATGCCCCACTCGGTGAAGTAGCCCAGCTTGACCGTGGAGCCGGGGCCGGGGCCGGGGCCACCGCCGGTGGTGCGCACCGCGCGGGCTCCGCTGACCGGTCCTGTCTGATCGGCGGTGTCACGTGCCTGGACGGTGTACGAGTAGTCGGTGCCGGCGGTGAGGCCGGTGTTCGTGTACGTCGTGCCGGTCACCGTCGCGATTTTGGCGCCGTCGCGCAGTACGTCGTAGTTCTTGATGCCCTTGTCGTCGGTGGCGGCGGTCCAGCTCAGCGCCACCGAGGTGTCGGTGATGTTGCTCGCGGACGGGGTGCCGGGGGCTGAGGGCGGGTTGTCGCCGGGGACGCTGCCGCCGTCGCACGACGCGCCGTTCAGCTTGCAGCCCGAAGGGGCGCCGGAGCCGCTGCCGTTGAAGCCGAACGAGACCGAGGCGCCGGGAGCCAGCGTGCCGTTCCAGCTCTTGTTCTTGGCGGTCCAGTGGGTGCCGGAGCTGGTGACGTCGGCGTCCCAGGCGGAGGTGACGACGGTGCCCGAGGGGTAGTCCCACTCGACGGTCCAGGAGCTGAGGGAGGTGGTGCCGGTGTTCTTCACCGTCCACTTGCCCTCGAAGCCCGTGCCCCAGTCCTGGACCTTGGTGTAGGTGGCCGTGGCGGATGTGGCGGCTTCGGCGGGTGCTGCGAGGCCGACCATGGCGGCCAGGGGGAGGAGCAGCGCGGTCAGTCCCGCGACGGCTCTGGATCTGAGTCTGAATCGGGTTCTGTGCAGTGGGGGTTGCGTGTTCACGGGTGCTCCTCGAGGAGGTCCGGGACGTTCGGGGGATGGTCCGTGCACTGCGCACCCTGCGTGGCTCGACGCAGTGTGTGTGCGGTGAGACTAGGAAGGTCTGGACCAATCGTCAATAGGTCCAGACCATAGGTGTAAGGGGTGGGGGAGAAGGGAAAATCAGATACCCAACTCCTGTGCCAGGACTGCCGCTTGGACCCTGCTGCGCAGCTCCAGCTTGCCCAGCAGCCTGCTCATGTGGGTCTTCACCGTCGCCTCGGCCATGTCGAGACGTACGGCGATCTCGGCGTTCGACAAACCCTCGCCGAGGCACGAGAGCACCTCGCGCTCGCGCCGGGTGAGCACATCGAGGACCGCCGGGTCGGGCGCGTCCGGTCTGCGTACGGGCGTCGGTGCGGCGAACTCCGCGATCAGACGGCGCGTGACGGCCGGCGCGATCAGACCCTCGCCGCGTGCCACCGTGCGTACCGCCTCCAGGAGATCCGCCGCGTCGGTGTTCTTCAGCAGAAAGCCCGCGGCCCCCGCACGCAGCGCCCCGAAGACGTACTCGTCCAGATCGAAGGTGGTCAGCACGAGTACGTCGGCGAGCTGTTCCGAGACAACCTGCCGGGTGGCCGACACCCCGTCCAGACGCGGCATCTGAATGTCCATCAGCACCAGATCCGGACACAGTTCGCGGGCCAGCCGCACCGCTTGCTCGCCGTCCGACGCCTCGCCGACGACCTCGATGTCCGGTGCGCTGCGCAGGATGAGGACCAGACCGGCGCGTACGGCGCTCTGGTCCTCGGCGACCAGTACCCGGATCGTCATGCCCTGCCGTTCCCTTCGTCGACGGGCAGTTCGGCCCGTACCCGCCAGGTCTTGCCGTTGCCGTCGCCATTGCCGTCCCCGTCGGTCACCGGTCCCGACTCGAACTGCCCGCCCAGCAGCGCCACCCGCTCCCGCATCCCGACCAGACCGGCCCCCGAGCCGGGCGCCCGCGGCCCGGGCCGGTCGCCGAACGGGCTGGTCACCTGCACCGTCAGCGTCCCCTCGTGCTGGGCCAGAGCGACCCTGACCCGGCCGGGCGACGCGTGCTTGAGGGCGTTCGTCAGCGACTCCTGGATGATGCGGTACGCGGCGAGCTCGACCGGCGCCGGAAGCGCGAGGCCCGCCGCGCGGTGGTCGTCGAGCCCGAACTCCAGACCGCTGGCGCCCCCGTTGGTGCCCGCCTGGCTGAGCAGCGCGTCCACACCGGCCAGTGTGGGGGCGGCCGCCGTGGCCGTACCGCCCCCGCTGTCCCGCAGCAGTCCGATGAGCCGGCGCATCTCCGCGAGACCGTCGACGCTGTTCTCGCGGATCACCCCGAGTGCTTCGCGCGAGGTCCTCGGATCGTCGAGGGAGAGCGCGGCGGTGGAGTGGATCGCGATCGCCGAGAGATGGTTGGCGACCATGTCGTGCAGCTCGCGGGCCATCCGGGCGCGCTCGGCGGTCACCGCCTGGGTGCGGTCGATCTCGGCGAGCAGGGCCGTCTGCTCGGCGCGCAGCTGCGCGGCTTCGGCGGCGTCGCGATGGGTGCGTACGCTCACGCCCGTCCAGGCCGGGGCCACGGTGACGACCGCGAAGACCAGGCCCAGCAGAACGGCCTGCGCGTCCTGGAAGACGACGAGCGCGGTGACCGTCACGGCGGCCGTCGCAACCATGGACACGGCGGGGATACGGCGTGCGGCTGCGGGCGTGCCGTACAGCACCGCCGCGTAGACCAGATCCGTGAACATCGCGATGGTGGCGACATTCCCGTCGGTGAACTGGTCGGCGAGCAACGCCGCGCAGCCGATGGCCAGCGCGGTGTTCGGCATCGTCCGGCGCAGCAGCTCCGCCCCGCTCATCACCGCAAGCGGCAGCAGCAGGAGCCAGCGCGGATCGACGTCGTGTCCACTGCGGGTGTCCAGTCCCAGCGCGTAGAGCACCAGGCCGCCGAGGAATCCGGCCACGGCGATGAGCACGTCGTCGCGGTGCGGGCGGGTCGGAGCGGTCACGTACCCATCAAACACGGCGGACGGCACGCGGGCCTCCACGTCCGGGGCGATGGTCCGGTACATCGAAGGATGCAGTGCCACCTCGTCACTGGCGACGACGATCGGCGGCCCGGCGGACGGGAAGCTGGAGGGGAACCGAAAGGAGAGTGCCGTGATCGTCACGCTGATCGTGATCTGCGAGGTCGGCTTCTGGGTCCTGCTGGCAGCGGGACTCGCCACGCGCTATGCACTGAAGATGCCGCGGCTGGGCGCGGGCCTGCTGCTCCTGGAGCCGCTGCTGGAGGTCGTCCTGCTCGTCGTGACGGCGATCGACCTGAAGAACGGCGCCGAGCCGGACTTCAAGCACGGGCTCGCCGCGCTGTACATCGGCTACACCGTCGCGTACGGCCACTACACGATCAAGTGGATCGACGGGCACGTCGCCCACCGCTTCGCGGGCGCCCCGCCGCCGCAGAAGCCGCCGCGCTACGGAGTCGCCCGCGCCAAGCACGAGGGGAAGCTGTGGCTGCGGACCGTGCTGGCTGCCGCGGTCGCCGTCGCTCTGCTGCAGATCGCGATCTGGTACGTCGGCGACGCGAGCCGGACCGGTTCGCTCAGCTCCTGGCAGTTCACGGCCCTGCGGGCCGCGGGGATCCACGGCCTGATCGCTCTCACGTACACGATCTGGCCGAAGAAGGCCCCGGCGGCGGCCTCCAAGCCCGAGCGCGAACCGGTCCGGGTGGAGCGCTAGCGCTCGCTGCCCGGTACCCAGAGCACGTTCCCGACCTCCTTGTTCGCGGTCCTCGCGAGGATGCTGCATCTCCCGGGGGGCGACCCCCGGACCCCCGGCAGGGGCGTGTCCGGGGCCGTTGTTCAGCGCTCGCCGCCCGGTACCCAGAGCACGTCCCCGACCTCCTTGTTCGCCGTCCTCGCGAGGATGAACAGGAGGTCGGAGAGCCGGTTGAGATAGGTGGCGGTCAGCGGGTTCATGATGTCGCCGTGCACCTCCAGCGCCGCCCAGGTCGAGCGCTCCGCGCGCCGTACGACCGTGCAGGCATGGTGCAGCAGCGCCGCCCCCGGCGTGCCGCCCGGCAGGATGAAGCTGCGCAGCTTCTCCAGCTCCTCGTTGAAGCGGTCGCAGTCCGCCTCGAGACGGTCGATGTAGAACTGCTCGACCCGCAGCGGCGGATACTCCGGCTCCTCGACCACCGGCGTGGACAGATCCGCACCCACGTCGAACAGGTCGTTCTGCACGCGGACGAGGACCTTCACGAGCTCTTGCGGCAGCTGTCCCAGCGCGATGGCCGTGCCGAGGACGGCATTGGCCTCATTCGCGTCGGCGTACGCGGCGATCCGCAGATCGGTCTTGGCGGTGCGGCTCATATCGCCCAGGGCGGTCGTGCCCTGGTCGCCGGTGCGGGTGTAGATGCGCGTGAGATTGACCATGAGGCCGAGCCTACGCCGCAGCCGCAGGCCGGGCGAAGTGGCCCATGAAGCGCTCAATTACGCGGTACGGGCCGCCTGATGGGCCGTACCGGTGTGATGTCCGTCATCCGAGACGTGACGCGCATCTCTTCACCGCCACAGGGCACCTCACGAGCGCTAACCTCCGCCGGAGAGCAGAAATGTAAACGCGTGTTAAGGGGTGCCGCAGTGGCCAGGAAGCTCGCCGTCATCGGGGCCGGACTCATGGGGTCCGGCATCGCGCAGGTCTCGGCCCAGGCGGGCTGGGAGGTCGTGCTGCGTGATGTCACCGACGCGGCTCTGACCCGTGGCACGGACGGCATCAAGGCCTCGTACGACAAGTTCGTCTCCAAGGGCAAGCTCGAAGCGGCCGACGCCGAAGCGGCGCTGGCGCGCATCACCACGACCACCGATCTGGACGGCGCCGCCGACGCGGACATCGTCGTCGAGGCGGTCTTCGAGAAGCTCGAGGTCAAGCACGAGATCTTCCGTACGCTCGACAAGCTCGTACGGGAGGACACCGTCCTCGCCTCCAACACCTCCGCCATCCCGATCACGAAGATCGCCGCGGTGACGGAGCGTCCGGACCGTGTCGTCGGCGCGCACTTCTTCTCGCCCGTCCCGATGATGCAGCTGTGCGAGCTGGTGCGCGGCTACAAGACGAGCGACGAAACTCTCGCCACCACACGGGAGTTCGCCGAGTCCGTCGGCAAGACCTGCATCGTCGTCAACCGCGACGTCGCCGGTTTTGTCACCACCCGCCTCATCTCGGCGCTGATCGTCGAGGCCGCGAAGCTGTACGAATCGGGCGTCGCGTCCGCCGAGGACATCGACATCGCCTGCAAGCTGGGCTTCGGCCACGCCATGGGGCCGCTCGCCACCGCCGACCTGACGGGCGTGGACATCCTGCTGCACGCCACGAGCAACATCTACACCGAGTCCCAGGACGAGAAGTTCGCCCCGCCGGAGCTGATGCGCCGGATGGTGGACGCCGGTGACATCGGACGCAAGAGCGGGCAGGGCTTCTACAAGCACTGACCCTCATCGACCGGTTTGGTATCACCCCAAGGGGTGAATTCGGTATCGGTTCGCTTACAAAGCGCAACTGCTGTGCCCATGCGGGAGTCAGTTGTTGCAGAACATTGAAGAGCAAACCAGAAGAGTAACCAGAAGAGATCACAGGGCACTGACGCACTCACGGGGAGCGCATATGCACATCAGGGGCGACCACGCCGAGCTGGTCGTCGGGGGCCGCCTCGACGTCCGCAGCGCGGCGGACGCCCGTACGGTCCTGCATTCGGCCGTCGATGACGGAGACGGCGACCTGGTGCTTGACCTGACCGACCTCGACTCCTGGGACGCCACCGGCCTGGGGGTCATCATGGGCGCGCACCGCAGAGCCGGCCGGTGCGGTCGCCGACTGGTGCTGCGCGGCGTACCGCCACAGATGCAGCGACTCCTGGTCGCCACCCGTCTGCACCGGATTCTTGCCATCGAAGGCGGCATCGCGGCCGAATCGCTCCCCCGGGTGTGAACCGTACGACGCTCGCAATCCTCATAAGACTGTGACGTCGCGGACGGGGCAGCACCCCGCCCCTTTGTAGATACTGAGCGAAGGTCTAAGGTTCGGTCGCCCGGCGAATTGAAAGACCCATGCGGCGGGCACCGGACCGAAGCGACAGCTAGGGCGTGTTTGAGAAGTTGCGCCTGCCCCGCGACGCCTGGCACGCGCACTCGCGGTGTTGTCGGAGTCGCCCAAGTACGTCCAGTACGAGGGCGATCCTCCGCCTTGCGATTGCACGCACCAGACGCCGCGGGGCCCGCCCTGCGGGCGGACGGCGCTACTTCTCAAACACGCCCTAGGCGTGCAGAAAGGCCGGAGGGACAATCCGCACGCGACTCCGCCGCCAGAACTCGATCAACCCCGGCGGGGACGAAGCTCAGCGAAGCGTATCTGGGGGGCTTGGACCATGGACAACGACAGTTTCGGCGATGGCGCGGGCCAGGCCCGGCCCCCGCGCGACACCGGCGCCCCGGACTTCAAGAAGTCGGCGAAGGCGCCCGCGCGCACCGTCCAGCTCGTGGCGGGCGACTTCCTGCTCACCGTCAACCCCGTCGACGGCAGCGAGATAGAGCCCTGCCCGCCGGGGCAGCTGCCCACCCGGCCGGGTCGGCACAGCGAGGCCGATCGCAGCGAGCGGCAGCGCGCGGCGCAGCCGCCCGTACCGGCCGGGCCTCC
Organism: Streptomyces sp. NBC_00885; assembly: GCF_045207475.1. Lineage (NCBI taxonomy): Bacteria > Bacillati > Actinomycetota > Actinomycetes > Kitasatosporales > Streptomycetaceae > Streptomyces > Streptomyces sp. NBC_00885. The sequence goes on along the minus strand of NZ_CP108796.1, from coordinate 2,628,337 downwards.
CGCGCCGCGGCTCCCGCTGCTGGAGCGCGGCGATGAGCGAGAGCGGCTGGTACGGCTGCTCAGCCACGGACGCTCGGTCCGGCTCACCGGCCCCGCGGGCTCCGGGCGCAGCGCCCTGCTCGACATCGTCGCCGAGAACTGCGCGAACCTCGCGCCCGACGGAGTCGTGCGCCTCAGCGGCCACAACCGCACCCCCACCGAACTCCTCCACGAGCTCTTCGCCGCCGTCCACAGCGCTCCGCTGTACCGGCCCGACCGCGCCGCACTGCTCGAACACGTCAAGGACATCGGCGCGATCGTCGTACTCGACGACCTGGAGTTCGGCGGCGCCGCCCTCGGCGAGCTGCTCGACGCCGCGCCCGAGTGCGCCTTCCTGGTCGCGGCCACACCCGATGTCGCCGCACCCGCGGCCGACTCGCACCTCGAAGAGGTCTTTCTCGCCGGACTGGGCCGAAGCGCCTCGCTGGAGCTGCTGCAGCGCACCGTGGAGCGGCCGCTCACCGAGGACGAGTCGAACTGGGCGGGCGACCTCTGGTTCGAGTCCGAGGGCCTGCCGCTGCGCTTCGTCCAGGCGGGCGCGCTGCTGCGGCAGTGCGACAGCCTGCGCACCGACCCGGAGACCCTCGACGACTACACGCCCTTCGACGGCGTCCAGGAAGTCGAGGTACCGCTGCCGACTCTGGGGGAGGGGGCCGCGCCCGCTGCCCTGCTCGCCTCCCGGCTGAGCGAGTCCGCCCGCGAGACCCTGCGCTTCGCGGTCGCGCTCGGCGGCGAGGTCCCGCACCAGGCGCATCTGCCGGCGCTCGTCGGGGACACCCACGCGGACGCCGCGCTCGGCGAGCTGATGAGCTGCGGCTTGCTCTCCCCGGTCGGTACGCGCTACCGGCTCGCAGCCGGTGTGACGGCGCAGCTGACGGAGAAGGGCTACGCCGACGAGGCGGCCGCCCATGCCCACACCGCCGCCCAGCACTACACCTGGTGGGCCGGCCACCCCTCCGTCACCCCCGAGCGGGCTGTGGCCGAGGCGGACGCCGTTCTCGCCGCGCTCGGCATGCTGGTGCCGGGCCTTGAGGCCGGACATCCGAGCGCGGCGGTCCTGCTCGCCCGCAGCGCGGCGCCCGCCTTCGCGGCGGGCCTGCACTGGAGCGCCTGGGAGCGGGCCCTGCGGGCCGGCTCCGAAGCGGCCCGTATCGCGGGCGAGGTGGCCGAAGAGGCGTACTTCCACCACGAGCTGGGCGTCCTCGCACTCTGCACCGGAAACCTGGACCGGGCGCGCGCCGAGCTGGAGACCTCCATCGGGATGCGCGGCGCGCTCTCCGACAAGCGCGGCACCGTCGCGGGACGCAGGGCGCTCGCGCTCGTCGAGGACCGCTCGGGCGGGCCCGTCGTCGCCGCACGTACCCCGGCGGGCGAGGAGATACCGGCCGCGCGCTCCGAGCAGTCGGCGTCGCCGGCGCCCGTACTGGCCCTCGGCCGCGGCATCGGGCCCGGCCCGGGAGCCGGGGGAGCACAGAAGGAAGACGGGGAGGCAGCGACGCTGCTGGCACCGCCGTCCGGGGGCGGCGCGAAGCCGATCCGCCGCCTCGCCGTCTTCGGCGGCGCACGGCGCAACCTGGTCGCCGCGGGCGCGGGCGCACTGCTCGCCGCGGTGCTCGGCACGGTGGTGACGCTCGGGGCGACCTCGGACCAGCAGGACCCGCCGAGCAACAAGGTCAGGAACGGCCAGTCCGCGAACGAGGACGACGGCAACGACGGCCTGGACGCGGACGTGCCAGCGGACGGCTCGACCAACAGCCCGGGCGGCGGGCCCTCGGACGACCCGAAGAAGCCGGACCCGGTGACACCGGGGGCGAGTTCGTCGACGGGCGACGCGTCGACGCCCGGAGGACGGCCGTCGTCGAACGCGTCGACGCCGGGCGGGAGGCCGTCGACATCGGGCAGGCCGCCGACGCCGACGAAGTCCTCGACGACCAAGCCGACTTCGCCCCCGTCGTCGTCTTCGCCGACTCCGACTCCGACGACCACGCCGCCCACCAGCTCGCCGCCGCCGTCCTCATCCCCGCCCCCGGCGGGCGGCGGAGAGGGAAGTTCGGCCAGCGCCCCGATGACCGGCAGCGCCGCCCCCTCGGATTCCGGCGACGCACCCGTCATCTGACCCCGTCACCACACACCACGGCCCCGGACCGCCTCGCCGTCCGGGGCCGTACTCGTGTCACAGGCTCGGGCGGCCTCAGAACAGCCGCAGCTTGTCGTCCTCGATGCCCCGCAGCGCGTTGTAGTCCAGCACCACACACCCGATCCCGCGGTCCGTCGCCAGCACCCGCGCCTGCGGCTTGATCTCCTGCGCCGCGAACAGGCCCTTCACCGGCGCCAGATGGGGGTCCCGGTTCAGCAGTTCCAGATAGCGCGTGAGCTGTTCGACCCCGTCGATCTCGCCGCGCCGCTTGATCTCGACCGCCACCGTCCCGCCGTCCGAGTCGCGGCACAGGATGTCCACCGGGCCGATGGCCGTGGGGTATTCGCGCCGGATCAGGCTGTAGCCCTCGCCCAGTGTTTCGATCCGGTCCGCGAGCAGTTCCTGCAGGTGTGCTTCCACGCCGTCCTTGATCAGGCCGGGGTCCACGCCCAGTTCGTGCGAGGAGTCATGGAGGATTTCCTCCATCGTGATGATCAGTTTCTCGCCCGCTTTGTTGATGACGGTCCAGACGCTGTCGTCACCCTCCTTGAGCGTGCAGGGAGGGGACATCCAGTTCAGGGGTTTGTACGCCCTGTCGTCCGCGTGGATCGAGACGCTGCCGTCGGCCTTGACCAGGATCAGACGGGGAGCGGAGGGCAGGTGGGCGGTGAGCCGGCCCGCGTAATCCACGGAACAGCGGGCGATGACAAGACGCATGGTCGGCAACGCTACTCGACGCGGACCGGTGCGCGCGATTCTCCCACCCGTAGCCCACCGCCACCCTCGTTCGAGGTCGTTCGGGCTGCCTGCCCCTTTTCGCCCTGTTCGTTATTGGCCGGTTGTGCTCCCAATCTCCTGGTGCGCTCCGGACGGCGCACTTACCGTGTAAGCGGGAGGTTGTCGGTCATGCACTCTGCGTCGTCGTGCGTCTCGTACGACGTCGTTGTCCGTCGTCCTCCTTCCCTGCCCGTAAGACCCCGTTCACCGGGGTCGCGAGAGGAGAACCCATGTCGCTCGACGTCTCACCGGCGCTGTTGGAACAGGCCGAGCGAGGCGAGGTCGACGAAGCTGCATTCGTCGACTGCGTCCGGACCTCCCTGCCCTTCGCATGGGAGATGATCAGTTCTCTGGTGGCTCAGCTGAAGGTGGACGGCGGCGACTTCGCCGACAACCAGACGCCGCCGCCGGACGAGCAGGCACGTGGTCAGCTGCTGCGTGCGCTCGCGAGTGACGCCATTCGCGGTGCGCTCCAGCGGCATTTCGGGGTGCGTCTGGCATTCCAGAACTGCCACCGCGTCGCGGTGTTCCCGCTGGACTCCTCGGTCGACGAGCGGCTTGCCCGCTTCACTTCCATACGGGGCCAGTTGCTCAACCAGTCGCCCGAACTGCGCGACTGCTGACGTCTTTTGCTGCCGCTCCGCATCGCGGGAGGTGCTACAGATGTCGGAGCGGCAGCACCTCCCGAGCGGCGGCGAAGCGCCGGTCAGCCGAGCAGGGGCAGCACTTCCGTGCCGAGCCGCCGCACGTTCTCCTCGGTGGCGGCGACGTCGCCGGAGCCCTCGGTGAGCAGGGCGAAGCGTGTGATGCCGGTGCGTTCCGCAGTGGCCGCGATCCGGTCCGCGGCGAGCCGTGGCGGGCCCACCGGGTGCAGCCCGCACAGCAGTTCCGTGTATGCCACGGGGTCGCGCATGGCGCGGGGGCGCCCGTCGACCGTCACATGGGCGTCCAGGCCCTGCTTGAGCCAGCCGGGCATCGCCTTGACGAGAGTCTCCGTGGCCTCGGCCGTGCGGTCCCCGATCTGGGCAACTCCGGCCGACACATGTCCGGCGCCGTGGACCTCCTCGGGCGGATGTCCTGCGGCGAGCGCGTGCGTACGCCAGAGTGCCACCATGTCCGCCTTCTCCCCGTCGTCGCAGTGCATCCCGAGCAGCATCGGCAGTCCGTGCTCGGCGGCGAGCTTCACGCTCTTCGGGGACGTACAGGCGACGATCACCTCGGGGCCCTGGGCGGGGCCGCCGATCAGCTCGTCCGGCCTGGGTACGACCGGGACTTCACGGAAGCTGTATCGCTCCCCGCGCGCCGCGACGCGCGGTTCGCGCAGCCAGCGCAGCAGCAGGTCCAGGGATTCGGGAAAGTCCCTGTCGTACGCGGCGAGACCCGTGCCGAAGACTTCCAGATCGACCCAGGGGCCGCCGCGGCCCACGCCGAGGGAGAACCTGCCTCCACTGGTGAGATGCAGCAGCGCCGCCTGCTCGCCCAGCGCCACGGGATGGGCGTTCGGCAGCACGCTCACGGCCGTGCCGACGCGGATGCGCCGGGTCCGGCCGAGCAGCAGTGCGGCGAGGGTCACAGCCGACGGACAGACGCCGTACGGCACGAAATGGTGCTCGGCGAGCCAGACCGAATCGAGCCCGGACTCCTCCGCGACCTCGGCGGACCGCACCGCTCGGTGCAGAGCCTCCCCCTGCCCCTGGCCCGGGAATTGGGCCGCCAGTACAAAAGTTCCCACGCGCATCGCCTATTGCCTCCTTGCGGCCGACGCGTCACTCCCCCTACCGGCAACAACGTCTGACACGTGCCAAAGGCACGGCCAATCGTGAAGTTGTTGCGATTTTCCGGTAACTGGCCCCTGTGGGTGTCCCGGTCTCACGCCGTGGGTTGCGTGTACCCCTGACAGCGGCCCGTAGGCTGGAGGGGAACTGTCCGGACTTGCCCCGTGAGGTGTCACGTGTCCCCGCGCCGCAACCGCCCCCGAGGTGGCGAGAAGCCGACCGAGCATGCCAGCGAGCCGGGCGAGAGGTACGGCGGCTTCGGCCGGAGCGAGTCCTGGCAGGGCGAACAGTGGGCGGTCCGCGATGTCGCGGGCGCAAGTGCCGCGGGCAAGAGGTATCGCTGCCCGGGCTGTGACCAGGAGATCCCCTCGGGGGTGCCGCATGTGGTCGCCTGGCCGGAACACGGCGGCGGCGTGGAGGACCGGCGGCACTGGCACAAGGCGTGCTGGAACGCGAAGGACCGCCGCACCACGCGGGTGCAGCGGTCCCGTAACGCGCCCAGGTACTGAAGAGCGGTCGGACGCCGGAGCAGTCGGAGCCCGAGCAGCCCGAGCGGTCAGACGTCGCGCTTCTGGAGCGAGAAGAAGGCGCCGGCCATCGCCACCGCCGTCACCCCGATCAGGATCCACAGCGGGGTCCAGCCGGTGGGGCCCGTGTCGGTGAGCGCGGCCTCGCTGTAGAACGCGATGAGCAGGCTCGGGATCGCGTAGTCCAGCAGAGCCCGCTGTACGTCCTGGAGCGCTTCCGAGAACATGAACATGGCGGCCACCAGCGGCAGCAGCATCACGCCGATCATGATGGTGATCGCGCCCGCCGAGTGCCGGATGATCGTGCCGATCGCGAGGGCCAGCAGCCCGAGGACGGCGACGAACAGGCCCACGCCCACCGTCGCGCGGAACCACTCCTCGCCGGTCGACTCACGGCCGGTGGTCACGATGCTGTTCTGCAGCGCGCCGACGAGCCCCGCGAGGACCGTGGTCAGGGTGAAGACGAGCACGAAGAAGACGATGGACTTGGCGGCGAGCACCCGCGCGCGGCCCGGGCACGCGGTCAGCGTCGTACGGATCATGCCGGTGCCGAACTCGGACGCGATGGTCAGCACGCCCAGCGTGACCACGCAGATGGAGCCGAGCAGGACACCGTAGAAACCGAGGAAGAGGGGCGACTGGTCGCCGAGATCGGCATCGGAAGCGGATGCGGCCACCGCGGCCAGGATGCCGAGCCCGATCATCAGCACGATCATGACGCCGAGCGTCCACATCGTGGAGCGTACGGAACGGATCTTGGTCCACTCGGAGGCGAGGGCGTCGCCGAGGTGGGCACTGCGCACGGGGATCGGCGAGGAGTACGCCCCGGCGGGCGCGCCGTGCTGCTGGTACGTCGCCTGCTGCTGGTACGGGGTGCTCATCGGGCGTCCTCGGGCTTGGTCAGGTCGGCGGGGGCGGCCGCCGGAGGCGTCACGGGCGGGGCGGCAGGAGCGGGCGCACCGCCGGGCGCACCGGGAGCCGTGGGCGCGGCGGCGTAGGGGTTCTGTCCCGGCTGGGGCGGCGGCGGGGCGTACCAGCCCTGCTGCGGCACCTCGGGGATCTGCGGCATGGGCGGGGCGTACCCCGCCGGCTGCTGCTGCATCAGGCCGGACTTCTGGTCGGCCGTCGAGCGGTAGTCGACCGCGCCCTGGGTCATCCGCATGTACGCCTCTTCCAGCGAGGCCTGGTGCGGCGAGAGCTCCCACAGCCGGACGTCCGCGGAGTGCGCGAGATCGCTGATCCGCGGCAGCGGCAGTCCGGTCACGCGCAGCGCGCCGTCCGGCTCCGGCATGACCTGCCCGCCCGCCTCGGTGAGCGCGGCCGAGAGCTTCTCGCGCTGCTGCGGCTCGGTCTGCGGCGTACGCACACGGGCGAAGTCGGCGGAATTGTGCGAGATGAAGTCCTTGACGCTCATGTCGGAGAGCAGCTGTCCGCGCCCGATGACGATCAAGTGATCGGCGGTGAGCGCCATTTCGCTCATCAGGTGAGAGGAGACGAAGACCGTACGGCCTTCGGAGGCGAGCTGCTTCATCAGATTGCGGACCCAGAGGATGCCTTCCGGGTCCAGGCCGTTGACCGGCTCGTCGAAGAGCAGGACCTGCGGGTCGCCGAGCAGCGCGGCCGCGATGCCGAGCCGCTGGCCCATGCCGAGCGAGAAGCCCTTGGAGCGCTTCTTGGCGACCTCCTGGAGACCGACGACACCGAGCACCTCGTCGACCCGGCGGTCCGGGATGCCGGAGAGCTGCGCCAGCGAGAGCAGATGGTTGCGCGCGCTGCGGCCGCCGTGGACGGCCTTGGCGTCGAGGAGGGCGCCGACCTGGCGCGGGGCGTTCGGCAGCTGCCTGAAGGGGCGGCCGCCGATCGTCACGTGGCCCTCGGTGGGCTGGTCGAGCCCGAGGATCATCCGCATGGTGGTCGACTTGCCCGCGCCGTTGGGGCCGAGGAACCCGGTGACGGCACCGGGCCGCACCTGGAAGGAAAGGTTGTACACGGCCGTCTTGGCGCCGTAGCGCTTGGTCAGGCCGACTGCCTCGATCATTCTGCAGCCCCATCGGCTTTTGGGTCGTCGGGGCAGAGGCCGTCCGGCCGTACGCCCCCGTAAGAGTTAGGAGGATATCCGGGCCTTGACGGTTCCGGCCAAGCCGTAACGCTACGGTCTCGGCGGGAGGGAGTCGCCGAGCGGCGGCAGATCGTCGTAGAGCCGGAGCTCGGCGCCGTCGTCGAGATACGGCAGGAAGTCCGTCTGCGGCAGCACCCAGCCCTCGTCGCCGAAGATCTGCGTACCTTCTTCACGCAGCGCCCGGTCCGCGCCCGCCTTACTCACCCAGTCCGCAGGATCGGGTCCCAGCAGCTCACGCAGCCGGGGCGAGGCCGCGAGCAGTGCCGCGAGCAGTTCGGACTGGTCGCCGCCGCCGGGGCGGGGCCTGCCGTCCGGGTCCGCGAGGACGCCGTGCGCGCTGAAGTAGATGTACGCGCCGCCCAGCCGCTCGCCGGAGGGCATGGTCATCTCGAAGACGTCGCCCGGCAGTATCGCCCGCCGGTAGTCGGGGAATTCGGTGTCGTCGACGGCCTTGAGCTGGGTGGAATCCAGCCAAGTGACGACGAGGACGGTCTCGGCGTCCCGCTCGACGTACGGCGTTCCCGCGACGTAGCCGGCCGGGCTGATGTGTCCCGAGCAGCCGACGCCGATGCCGCGCACCCGCACCGGCACCATCGGGACGGTCGCCGGGATGCCGAGCCGGGTGAGCTTGTGGCTGACCTGTCCCGGCGAGGCGTTGGAGCCGACCGCGATGACGGGGTGGCGGTGGCCCGTCACGACCTGGCCGAGGCCGGAGAGCGCTTCGTCCAGGCTCTGCTGCTGCGCCTTTTCCTCGACGTACCAGTCGCCGAGCCGCACCGGGCGGACGTCCAGCTGCAGCAGCTCGTCACCGGTGAGAAGCGAGGGCTCGGTGGTGGGCCGGCCCGGATAGGTCAGCGGCTGTTTGGCCGGCACGTCGTCCAGTCCCAGCGCTTCGAGGCTTCGGTCCTTCACGGGAGACGCCCTTCGGGGTTGTTCGCTTGTGCGGGCAGAGCCTTCCATCTCAGGTCTACCCCTGCCGAGCGTACGGGACCCTCCCGCGCGATGCGGTTGGCGCAGACGGGAACCGGGGAGGAGGATCTTCTGGATGTGAACTCACGGTGGGGAGGCGGGAGTTGAAATGGTTTCCGGGGTGGCCGGGGCGGCGCAGGCCGCACCCCCGATTTCGGACGTCGGTTCGCTGGTGGATCGCAGGCCGTTCCGTCCACGCGCTGATCCTGATGGCGCTCAGCGCGCTGGCCGCGCTCGCTGCGGGCATCGCGGTCGCCTGGACGCTCACCGAAGACTCGAAGCGCAGCGTGGGGGAGCGGCTGCGGGACGGGGAAGGGCTGCTGAATCTGGCCCTGGAGGCGCTGCGCGCCTGCGTCGGCACCGACAGTCTCAGCCCCGAGCGGGACAGCCTGGCCCATGAACTGCTCGCCACACTTGCCTCGTTGACCGGGGCGCTCGCGCCCGCGGTGCTGCTCGGCATCGTGCTGATCAAGATGTTCGCCCTGCGGCCGTTCGTCTGGCGGCGGCGGGCGAGCATCTCACACGCCTGGGCCGCGGACTTCCCTGGCTATGCGCGGCTCCACGCACAGAGCGAGGACGCGATCATCGCGGTGCGCTTCTACAACCACCTCGACAACCTCTCGGTGGTCGATCTGAAAGCGCGGGTGCATCTGCGCTATCTGGAGCGCTCCCCGCACGACGGCAGCCTGGTCATCTACAAGAAGTGGCTCAGGGTGCTCGACGAGAAGGGTGATCCGGCCGACGAGCGCTCATGGCTCGCGGTGGAGCGGGGCGCTCCTTTCACCGTGTGGATACCGGTCGACGCTCCGGTGCCGACGCTGCCCGTCACCCGGATCCAGGGCAAGGATCTGTCCCAGTCGCACGGGGCGAAGCTGCTCGTGCGGCTGACCGCGCGGACCGTCGGCATGGGGACCGAAGTGGTCGACGAGCGCTGGTTCGACCTGGACGGCGACGACTTCGAGACCGGCCGCTTCGTGCCGCTGGAGCCGAATCTTGCCAAGGACGTCTGGTCATGGAAGGGCTGGAGGGAGTTCGACGATCTGCTGCCCGACCAGGGCACCCCGCCGCCCTCTACGCATCCCGCTTCTTGAGCACCAGATAGCCGCCGAGCAGTGCGGCGATCACCCACAGAACCATGATCCCCAGTCCGCCCCACGGCCCGTACGGAGCCTTGTCGCTGTCCAGCGCGTCCGGGACCACCTGCATGATCTTGGAGCCGGCCTGGTCGGGGAAGTACTGGGCAACCGTCTTCGCCTTCGGTACGGACGCGAGGATCTGCGAGACCAGGAAGAAGAACGGCATCAGGATGCCCAGCGACAGCATCGAGCTGCGCAGCATCGTCGCCACGCCCATCGAGAACAGGGCGATCAGACCCATGTACAGCCCGCCGCCGACGACCGCGCGCAGGACATGCTCCGCGCCGATCGTCGTCCGGTGGCCGCCCAGCAGCGCCTGCCCCAGGAAGAACGAGACAAAGCTCGTCGCCAGACCGACCACCAGCGCCAGCGCCGTCGCCACCGTGATCTTGCTGAAGAGGAAGGTGGCGCGCTGCGGAACGGCGGCCAGCGAGGTGCGGATCATTCCGGAGCTGTACTCCGTGCCGACCACGAGCACCCCGAAGACCACCATCGCCAGCTGCCCAAGGATCATCCCGGAGAAGCTGATGAACGTCGGGTCGAAGGTGAGCTGCTCCTCGCGGGAGAGATCGTCGAACGTCGACCTGAGCAGCGCGCTGATCGCCGCGCCCATCGCCACCGTGACGACGAGCGCGCTCACCAGGGTCCAGGTGGTCGAGGAGACCGTACGGATCTTGGTCCACTCGGACTGGAGGACCGCGGGTACCGAGGCCATGGGTCAGGCTCCCTTGCTGCTCTGGTAGCTCTGGCCCCACTGGGGACCCGGTGGCTCGGCCGGTGGCGGCGCCTCGTGGGTGGAATGCGCGTGGTACTCCACCGAACCCGCCGTCATCTGCATGAACGCCTCCTCCAGCGAGGCACGTTGAGCGCTCAGCTCATGCAGCACCACCTGGTGCCGGGCCGCCAGTTCGCCCAGTTGCTCGGTGGTGGCGCCGTCGACCTCCAGCACGCCGTGGCCCGATTCGACGGCGACGAATCCCGACGTGTGCAGGAGATCGCGCAGCCGCTCCTGCTGCGGGGAGCGCAGCCGTACATAACTCCGGGAGTTCTGGTGGATGAAATCAGCCATCGAGGTGTCGGCCAGAAGTCGCCCCTGCCCGATCACGATCAAGTGGTCCGCGGTCAGTGCCATTTCGCTCATCAGATGCGAGGAGACGAAGATTGTGCGTCCTTCTGATGCAAGAGTCTTCATCAGATTGCGGATCCAGTGAATTCCCTCGGGATCCAGGCCATTGACCGGCTCGTCGAACATCAAGATCTCCGGATCGCCGAGCAGTGCGGAGGCGATTCCCAGCCGTTGGCCCATACCGAGCGAGAAGCCCTTGGACTTCTTCTTCGCCACCGGTGTAAGCCCGACCGTGTCGAGGACCTCGGAGACACGGGAGGCGGGGATGCGGTTCGACTGGGCGAGACAGAGCAGGTTGTTGTACGCGCTGCGGCCGCCGTGCATCGCCTTGGCGTCCAGCAGCGCGCCGATGTACTTGAGCGGCTCCTGGAGATCGCGGTAGTGCTTGCCGTCGATCCTGACCGTGCCGCTGGTCGGGTTGTCGAGGTCGAGCATCATCCGCATCGTCGTCGACTTGCCCGCGCCGTTCGGGCCGAGGAAGCCGGTCACCATGCCCGGCCGGACCGTGAAGGAGAGATGATCGACCGCGGTCAGACTGCCGAAGCGCTTGGTGAGGCCCTCGAGCTCAATCATGCGGCCACGCTAAGGGGGCAAGGTGGCCCGCGCCACCCCAATTGCGGGTACGCGCGAGTGCCCGGCGCCGCATCGGCGCCGGGCACTCTCAGACGTATCGCAGTCGGGCTGTGCCGGACTAGCGGGACTGCTGCGCCGGGACGCCGCGGGAGATCGGCTCGTCGTCGGCGGGGGCGGTGGTCGCCGCGACGGCCGCACCGGTCAGCGTGGCCAGCATCTCGCGGACGTTGGTCAGCTGGGCGTTGATCGAGTCGCGGCGGTTGGTGAGCGCCGCCAGCTCGCGCTCCGATTCGCTGCGGATCCGGTCGGCCTTGGCGTTCGCGTCGGCCACGATGTCCTCGGCCTGGCGCTGCGCGGTCTCCACCGTCTGACGGGCCCGGCGCTCCGCGTCCGTACGCAGCTTCTCGGCCTCGAGACGCAGCTGCTCGGCGCGGTGCTCGATCTCCGCCAGGCGCTTCTCGGCCTTGGCCTGACGCGAAGCCAGGTCGCGCTCGGACTGCTCGCGGCGCTTGGCGAGGTTCGTCTCGAAGTCCGCGGCGGCCTGGGCGGCCTTGGCGCGGGTCTCCTCGAACAGCGCGTCCGCCTCTTCGCGCTTGGACTGCGCGTCCTTCTGCGCTTCACCACGCAGCGTAGAGGCTTCGCTCTTCGCCTTCTCGACGATGCGGACGCCCTCGTCCTCGGCCTTGGCCTTGCGCTCGGCGGCGAACGACTCGGCGTCGTTGCGCACCTGCTGCGCGGCGGACTCGGCGAGCTCGCGGTGCTGCTCGGCCGCGCGACGGGCCTCCTCGCGCAGGTCCTTCGCCTCCTCCTCGGCGAGACGGAGGATCTTCTCGACGCGCGCACCGAGACCGGCGTACGACGGCTCCGCGTCGCTGACCTGGGCCTGGGCGTTCTGCGTCTCGAGGTGGAGCTCCTCGATGCGCTTTTCCAGAGAGGTGATTCGGGCGAGAGCACTATCACGGTCGGCGACGAGCTTGGTAATGCGGTCATCCACCTGACCGCGGTCGTAACCACGCCGCACGAGCTCGAAGCCGAAGGGGGAGGAAGTGTCGCTCATGGGGTTCCTGTCGAATGAGACCGGTGAGGTGTTAGGGGGAATCCTAGGGGTCAAAGCGGCGTGTCATCGAGCGGATGCCCGTTTGATCTGGAGAATGTCCAGCCTTTTGAGTGGCTAGCTCTCGGAAGGCTTGCCACTCGAACGTGTAACCCCCGCCGTCGCACCCGCCTTCACGCCGCCGCCTTCCTTGCTACCCCCGGACGGCGCCTCGAAAGACTCCAGCGCCTCAAGAACGTCCTGAACACGGGAAATCTCGGCCTGGATGTCCTCGCGCCGGCGGACCAGCACATCGAGTTCCCGCTTGCCGTCGCCCACCAGACGCTCCGCCTCGGCGTCGGCCTCCGCCTTGACCCGCTCCGCCTCGCGGATCAGCTCGGCCTTCTTCAGGCCCGCCTCCTTGAGCAGGCCCTCGGCCTTCTTGACCGCGGCGATGCGGACCTTGCTCGCCTCCGAATTGGCGTCGGCCACCAGCTCCTTGGCCTTCGCCTCGGCCTCCGCCTGCTGCTTGGTCGCCGCCTTCACCAGCTGGTCGACGCGCTCGGCGGCCGTCTTCGTCTGCTCGGAGGTCTCCCGGCGGGCGCGCTCGTGCAGCTCCTCGATCTCGGCCTCGACCCGGGTCCGCAGCTCCTCGCCGCGCTCCCTTATGGCGGTGGCGTCCCGGCGGGCGCCGACGAGCAGCTCGTCCGCGTCCGTACGGGACTGCTCCACCAGGGTGTTGCCCTCGACGGTCGCCTCGGCGACCAGCCGCTCGGCCTCCTTGCGGGCCGCGCCCACCATCGTGTCGGCCTGCTCCTCGGCCTCGGTGGCCGCGCGCAGTGCCTCCTCCTGAGCCTTGTTGATGAGCTGGTCGGCCTGCGCGGCGGCGTCCGCGCGGCGCTTGGCCGCGGCCACCCGCGCCTCGTCGAGCGTACGGTCGGCGTCCTCGCGGGCCTCGGCGCGCATCTGCTCCGCCGCCGCCTCGGCCTCCGCCTTGACCTTCTGGGCCTCGGACTTGATGCGCTCGGCGGCCTGCTGCGCGGAACCCACCGTGTCGGCGGCCTCGGCACGCAGCCGCTCCGCCTCCCCGGTCGCCTCGCCGATCAGCTGGTCCGCCTGGGCCGCGGCGTCGGAGCGGCGCTTGTCGGCCGCCTCGCGGGCATCGTCCAGGATCTGTTCGCCGTCGGCCCGGATGCCGGCGTGCAGCCGCTCGGCCTCGGCCTCGGCCTGCGTCTTGACCTGCTCGGCCTCGCTGCGCAGCCGGGCCGCGGCCGCCTGTGCGCCGGACAGCGCCTCGGCCGCTTCCGTACGCAGCAGTTCGCTCTCGCTCGTCGCCTCGCCGATGAGCAGGTCGGCCTGGGCGGCGGCGTCGGAGCGGATGCGGTTGGCGTCCTCGCGGGCCTCGGCGCGGGAGCGCGAGGCGTCCTGCTCGGCCGATGCCAGGGCGTCCGACGCCTCCGTACGCATCCGCTGCGCGTACTCGGCGGTGTCGGCACGCAGCCGGTCCGACTCGGTGATCGCGTCCGAGACAGTCCGCTCGGCGAGCGCGGCCGCAGCCTCGGTCTCCTCCTGAGCCCTCGCCCGCAGGCGGCCCGCGTCCTCGGTGGCCCGCTCCCGCTCGGCGTACGCGTCGGCGCGGACCCGGTCCGCCTCCTCCTGCGCCTCGGTCCTGGTGCGGTCGGCCGCGTGCTCGGCCGCCGAACGCAGCCCTGCGATCTCCTGCTCGGCCTGCTCATGGAGGCCGTTGACGGAGTCACGTACCTGCTGGGCGGTCTGCTCGGCCGCGCCGACCATCTCGGTGGCGCGGCGGTCGGCCTCCTCGACGAGGCGGTGCGCCTCGGTCTGGGCCTCCTCGACCCGCTTGCGGGCCGAGGCGAGGAGCTCCTCGCTCTGCTCACGGGCGAGCTCGCGCTCCTGATTCGCCTCGCCGCGCGCGGAGTCGAGGGTCTCCTCGGCCTCGCGGCGCCGGCGGTTCGCCTCCTCCTGGGCCGCGGCCAGCGCCTCGGCGGCCTCGACGCCGATCCGGTCCGCGGCGGCCGCAGCCTCGGCGCGCAGCCGGTCGGCGCTCTCCTGCGCCTCGTTCTTGAGCCGCTCGGCCTCGTTGGCGGCCTCGCTGCGCAGCCGTACCGCGATGTTCTCGGCCTCGGCGCGGGTGGCCGAAGCGTCCGAAGCGGCCTCCGTGCGCAGCCGCTCGGCCTCCTGCTCGGCCTGCGCCTGGAGCGTACGGATCCGCTCGGCCGCTTCCGTACGCAGCCGCTCGGTCTCCTCGGCGGCCTCGCGCCGGATCCGCTCGCCCTCGCCGCGGGACTCGGCCAGGCCCTCCTCGGCAGCGGCGAGGCGGGATTCCGCCTCGGCGTGCAGCCGGGTCAGCTCCTGGGCGGCCTCGGCCTGGCGGGCCGCGACCGCGCGCTCCGCCTCCTCACGCAGCTCCGCCCCGGCCTGCTCGGCCGCGGATTTGACGCTCTCCGCCTGCTCCTCGGCCTCGCCGCGCATCCGCTCGGCCTCGGCCCGGGTGCGCTCCAGCGTCTCCTCGGCCTGCTTGCGCAGGGTGGTGGCGCGCTCGATCGCCTCGGTACGCACCCGCTGGCTGTCGTTCGTCGCGGCCGAACGCATCTCGTCGGCGTCGGCCCGTGCCTTGGTCAGCAGCTCCTCGGCGGTGCTGGCCGCCTCCTCGATCTGCTGGACGGCCTTGCGGCGGGCTTCGCCGCGGATCCGCTCGCCCTCGGCGATCGCCTCGGCGCGCAGCTGCTCGGCCTCGCCGCGCAGCCTGCGCGCCTCCTCCTGCAGCTCAACGGTCTTGGCCCGGTACTCCTTGGTGTCGTCCTTGGCCGCGCCCTTGAGCTGATCGGCCTGCTCGGCGGCCTCGCCACGCAGCCGGTCCGCCTCGGCCTCGGCCTCGCGGCGGATCCGCTCCGCTTCCTCGCCCGCCGCGCGCGTGGTGGCCTTCGCCTCCTCGGAGGCCTTGGTGAGGACGTCCTCGGCAGTACGGGCCGCCTTGGCGAGCTGGGCGGCCGAGTCCTCGGCCGCGACCGTCTTGGCACTCTCCGCCGCGGCGGCGACCAGCTTCTCGGCCTCGGCGCGGGCGTCCGCAAGTGCCTGCTCCGCCTCCGCCTTGAGCGCCTCCGCGTCCGTGGTGGCCTCGCCGACCAGCCGGGCGATCTCCGCCTTGGCGGTACGGGTGCGCTGCTCGTTGACGGACTCGGAGGACGCCAGCTGCTTGGCCGCCGACTCCTTGGCCTCGGTCAGCAGCTTCTCGGACTCCGCGCGGGCCTCGCGCAGCTTCTCCTCGGCCTCCTGGATCCGCTGCTCGGCGGCGCGGCTCAGCTCGGAGGCCTGCTGGCGGGCCTGGTCGGACTCGGCGCTGGTGGAGGAGCGCAGCTGTTCGGCGTGGCTGGTGGCTTCGTGAGCCTGGTTCGAGGCGGCGTTCAGCAGCCGTTCGGCGTCCTTGCGGGCGCGCAGAAGGATCGCTTCCGCTTCGGACCTGGCCGCCTCGGCCTCGGAGCCAAGCCGCCGCCGGGCCTCCTCGGCGACCCGGGTGGCCTCGCCGCGGGCCGCGGCAAGCGACTGCTCGGCCTCGGCGCGGGACTCCTCGAGCAGCCGGCGGGCCTGGGACTCGGTACGGGCGCGCAGCTGCTCGGCCCAGGCGACGTTCTCGTTGACGTGCGCCTCGACGGTCTGGCGGCGCTCGGCCAGCTCCTGGTCCAGGCGCTGGCGGCGCTGGTTCGCCTCGGAGTGCAGCTCGGCCTGGAGACGGGCCTGGTGCTCGGCGTGCTCCTGGAGGATGCGCTGGGTCTGGGCGCGGGCCTCGCGCAGTTCGCGCTCGGCGTCGGTGCGCAGCTGGTCGGCCTGGATCTGGGCGTTACGGAGCAGCTGCTCCGCCTGGTAGCCGATGTCGGCGGTGTCGTAGGCAGGACGGGACGCGAGAGCGCGCCGAGCCTCATGGAGCTTGGCGCGCAACACCTCGACCTGGTAGCCGAGGTCCTCGGCGTGCTGGACGGCCTTCTCCCGCTCGGTCTTCAGCCGGTCCATCTCGGCTTCGAACCGCGAAAGGTGGTCGTCGTCAGCTCGGTGGCTCTCCTGGCGTTCGTAGCCCCGCACTGCGCGGTCCCATCCGTCCCCTGGTCGCAACTTTCTCCGTACGAGCACCGTTCGCCGGCGAACGGCCCCCCGGGGAATGGTGACAGATCAACGGTGGGGACGCGGCGCGGCCCCGACCCGGCCCCGGCCCGGAATCGCCCACTCTACCGGGCCGGGAATCCTCAGGTCAGTGCTCCGTTGCAGAGGTGACGAGTTCGGTGAGAACGCCGTGGCAGTCCTTGGGGTGGAGAAAAGTGATACGAGAGCCCATGGAGCCGATACGCGGCTCGTCGTAGAGAACTCGCACGCCCTTGTCGCGGATGGACTGCGCGTCGCCGTCGACGTCGGCGGTGCCGAAGGCGATGTGATGGACCCCCTCACCGTTCTTGGCCAGCCACTTTCCGACCGCGGAGTCCTCGCGGGTGGGCTCCAGGAGCTGGAGGTAGGAGGCGCCGCCGTCGGACGTCTCGTTGATCTTGAGCATGGCCTCGCGCACGCCCTGCTCTTCGTTGACCTCGGTGTGGAGCACCTCGAAGCCGTAGGTGGCCCGGTAGAACTCGACAGTCTTGTCGAGGTCGAAACAGGCGATCCCGATGTGGTCGATTCGCGTCAGCATTCCCCCAGTGCAGCGCCCCGGACGTGGTTACGCAACGTGCGCGCGATCACACTCGCCGCCCGGTGACCTGGGGCGGTACCGCTCAGTACATTTGAAGTAAACCCTCGTTCACTCCTCAGCTGCGCGCTGGAAGGGGATCGTGCCTCATGTCAGGAACGACCGGTACCACCTCAGTGATCGTCGCGGGCGCCCGTACGCCCATGGGACGCCTGCTCGGCTCGCTCAAGTCCTTCTCCGGCGCCGATCTCGGTGGCTTCGCCATCAAGGCGGCGCTGGACCGGGCGGGCATCGGCGGTGATCAGGTGCAGTACGTGATCATGGGCCAGGTCCTGCAGGCCGGGGCCGGGCAGATCCCCGCGCGCCAGGCCGCCGTCAAGGCGGGCATCCCGATGAACGTGCCCGCGCTCACCATCAACAAGGTCTGTCTGTCCGGCCTCGACGCCATCGCGCTGGCCGACCAGCTGATCCGCGCCGGCGAGTTCGACATCGTCGTCGCCGGCGGCCAGGAGTCGATGACCAACGCGCCGCATCTGCTGCCGAAGTCCCGCGAGGGCTTCAAGTACGGCGCGATCGAGATGCTCGACTCGATGGCTTACGACGGACTCACCGACTCCTTCGAGAACGTCGCCATGGGCGAGTCCACGGAGAAGCACAACACCCGGCTCGGCATCGCCCGCCCCGAGCAGGACGAGATCGCGGCGCTCTCCCACCAGCGGGCGGCGGCCGCGCAGAAGAACGGCATCTTCGAGGCGGAGATCACGCCCGTCGAGATCCCGCAGCGCAAGGGCGAGCCCGTCGTCTTCAGCAAGGACGAGGGCATCCGCGCCGACACCACGGCCGAGTCGCTGGGCAAGCTGCGTCCCGCCTTCGCCAAGGACGGCACCATCACCGCCGGTACGTCCTCGCAGATCTCCGACGGCGCCGCGGCGGTGGTGGTGATGAGCAAGGCCAAGGCCGAGGAGCTGGGCCTGGAGTGGATCGCTGAGATCGGCGCCCACGGAAACGTCGCCGGCCCCGACAACTCCCTCCAGTCGCAGCCGTCCAACGCCATCCAGCACGCGCTGCGCAAGGAGGGCATCGGCGTCGAGGACCTCGACCTCATCGAGATCAACGAGGCATTCGCCGCGGTCGCCGTGCAGTCAATGAAGGACCTCGGGGTATCCCCGGAAAAGGTGAATGTCAACGGCGGTGCGATCGCACTCGGCCACCCCATCGGCATGTCCGGCGCGCGGGTGGTCCTCCACCTTGCTCTGGAGCTCAAGCGCCGGGGCGGCGGCGTGGGTGCGGCCGCGCTGTGCGGTGGCGGCGGACAGGGTGACGCGCTGATCGTCCGCGTCCCGGGCAACGGCAAGTAAGCCACGTAGGCAAGGAGCGATCACATGGTGGACGTCCCCCAACTGGTTGCCCAGGCGAGGGAGGGCCGGCCGCGGGCCGTGGCCCGGCTGATCTCACTCGTCGAGGGGGCGTCCCCGCAGCTGCGAGAGGTGATGGCGGCGCTTGCCCCGCTTGCCGGGGGTGCGTACGTGGTGGGCCTGACGGGTTCGCCGGGCGTCGGCAAATCCACCTCGACCTCGGCGCTGGTGTCGGCGTACCGGCGGGCCGGCAAGCGGGTCGCAGTCCTGGCCGTCGACCCGTCCTCGCCCTTCTCGGGCGGGGCGCTGCTCGGCGACCGGGTCCGGATGTCGGAGCACGCGTCCGACCCGGGCGTCTACATCCGCTCGATGGCCACGCGCGGGCACCTGGGCGGCCTCGCCTGGGCCGCCCCGCAGGCCATCCGCGTGCTGGATGCGGCGGGCTGCGACGTGATCCTGGTCGAGACGGTGGGCGTCGGCCAGTCGGAGGTGGAGATCGCCTCCCAGGCCGACACCTCGGTCGTCCTGCTCGCCCCCGGGATGGGCGACGGCATCCAGGCCGCCAAGGCGGGCATCCTCGAGATCGGCGATGTGTACGTCGTCAACAAGGCGGACCGGGACGGCGCGGACGCGACGGCCCGCGAGCTGAACCACATGCTGGGCCTCGGCGAGGCGCGGGGTCCCGGCGACTGGCGGCCGCCGATCGTGAAGACGGTCGCGGCGCGGGGCGAGGGCATCGACGAGGTCGTCGAGGCGCTGGAGAAGCACCGCGCGTGGATGGAGGAGCACGGCGTCCTCACCGAGCGCCGGGCGCTGCGGGCCGCGGGCGAGGTGGAGGCGATCGCGGTGACGGCGCTGCGGACACGCATCGGCGATCTGCACGGCGACCGCCGGCTGGGGGCGCTGGCCCAGCGGATCGTGGCGGGCGAACTGGACCCGTACCGGGCGGCCGACGAGCTGGTGGCCAGCCTGACGGAGTAGCGAACGTGGCCCGGGGCGGGCGGAGCCGTACAGCGGATACGGCCCCCCGCCCCGCCGTCTGACGTCCGTCAGACGGTTACGGCTTGCCCCGGCGCCCGCGCAGGTGCTCGGCCACCGGTGACAGCGAGTCCCGAAGCTCCGCGAGGGCCTCGGGGCTCAGCAGATCGATGAAGTGCTTGCGTACGGACGCGACATGGTGCGGCGCGACCTTCTCCATGGTCTGGGTGCCCTGCTCGGTCAGCACCGCGTACAGCCCGCGCCGGTCCGACTCGCAGTTCTCCCTGCGGACGAGGCCGGCGTTCTCCATGCGGGTGATTTGGTGCGAGAGCCGGCTCTTGGACTGCAGCGTGGCCGCGGCCAGGTCGCTCATGCGCATGCGCCGGTCGGCCGACTCGGAGAGGTTGACCAGGATCTCGTAGTCGTTGTTGGTCAGGCCGAACGGCTGGAGGTCCTTCTCGAGCTGGTGCATCAGCAGCCTGCTGACGTCCAGGTGAGTGCGCCAGGTGCACTGCTCGTCATCGGTCAGCCAGCGGGTGGCCGTCTCGGTCTCCATATATGGATTCTACCTAAGAAGTTGAAATGCGGACGAAGTCGGGGGGTGTGACGCCCGGCACCCGGCAGGCACATGGCACGCACGTAGAAGGGTGCAGGCGTTCGACGTCACACTCTGCAGACTACCGCTCACAGGCCGAAGCGCCGCTGGAGGTCCCCCAGCTGACCGGGGAGACGCGGGGTGGCCCCTTGTTGACCTGGGACTCCGGCTCCGGCGTGGCCGCCGGGAACTCCCGCCTGCGCGGGCACCGCCCCGGTCGCCGTCTCGGCCATCAGCACCTCGGTCGACTGCAGCAGCACGGTCCCGGCGCCGACGAACTCGAACTGGTGCTCCTCGCCGGACGCTCCGCCGATCCCCGTCATCGCCCGCAGACCGCCCATCAGGCCGGTCATATAGCCGTGGTCGTAGTGGTGGCAGGGGGACGGACAGTCCGCCCAGCCCACCAGCGCCTGCGGATCAACCCGGATCGGCGGCTCCATGAAGACCACGGGACCGTTCGACGCGGCCACGAACTTCCCCGTACCGATCAGGGTGAGGAAGCCCGGCACGATCGACTGCTTCAGGGCCAGCGTCGGCTGGTAGGCGAGCAGATTCCCGGACCGGATCGTCAGGTTGCCGTTGTCCAGGTCGTAGGAGTTGACGTCGAAGGCGCGGTCGGCGAGCAGCATCTTGCCGCTGCCCTCGGCGACCACCCAGTCGGCGGCGTGCAGCGGCGAGTGGAAGGAGGTCCGCAGCAACCGGTCCAGCCGGCCGTGGCCGATGCCGTTGAAGTCGATGCGCCCGTAATAGGCGATCATCTTCCCCTTCTGCAGGAACCACTGACTGCCCTTGAGCTCCACGCAGAAGGTGTAGGCGTTGACGTTGTCGTCGCTCGGCAGCGTCATGGGGTCGAAGACCACGGGACCGGTCACAGCTTCTCCTCCGAGGCCTGTACATACACCGCGCCACTGCCGCTCAGCTCCAGCTGGAAGGCCTCGCCCGAGCCGCGCCCCACCATGTCGCGCCAGCCCAGCGCGGTGGAGAGTTTGTTGCGTACGTCGCCGTGGTGCGCGACATACGCCTGCGGGTCCACATGGACCGCCCGGCCGGGCGTGATCGGCAGCTCGATCACCCCGCCGTGTGCCATGACCGCGACCGCGCCATGCCCCTTGAGGGTTGTGGTGAACAGACCCTGCCCGGTGACCTGCCCGCGCACCATGCCCATGACCCCGCCCTGCGAGCCCATGAACATCGTGCCCTGCTGCAGCGTCCCGTCGAAGGCGAGCAGCCGGTCCGCCTCGACGTAGAGGGTGTCGCCGGTCAGCTGGATCACCTGGATGTGATGGCCGCCGTGACCGAACATCACGGTGCCGCTGCCCTCGACGGTCATCAGCGGCGTCGCCTCGTTCGCGACCCGCCGCCCGATCATCGAGGCCAGGCCGCCCTGGCCGCCCTGCATGTTCGGCGTGAAGGAGACCTCGCCCCGGTAGGCGAGCATCGCGCCGCGCTGGCTGAACATCTTCTGGCCCGGGACGAGTGTCGCCTCGACCATCTTCGAGTTGACTTCGCGGAACGGCATCAGACGTCCCCTCCGATGGTGTTCCGCTCGCTGGGCTGCACGTACACCAGACCGTCGCCCTCGAAGCGGATCTGGAAGGCCTCGCCGCCGCCCTCGCCCAGGAAGGTCCTGAACGTCACGCCTGACTGGAAGTCCTGGCGCAGATTTCCCTGGTGCGCGATGTATGCGCCGGGGTCGACGGAGAGCGGGTACTGGGGTGTCACCCGCAGCACCACGGCCGGGCCGTCCGACATGATCGCCGCCTGGCCGCTGCCCTCGACGGTCGTGGTGAACAGGCCGTTGCCCGTCGCACCGCCGCGCAGGCCGGTGAAGGTGGTCCCGGTGCGCAGCCCGGCGTCGGTGCAGAGCAGATTGCTCGCCTCGACATAGAGCTTGTCGCCGTGCAGGTTCACCAGGTTGATCTCGGAGGCCCGGTCGGCGAAGAAGCAGGTGCCCTGCCCCTTCACTTCCATCATCACCATCTGTTCGCCGGTGAGGCGGCGGGTGACCATCCCGCGGATGCCCTCACCGCCGCCGGACATCTTTTTGAACGCCATCTGGCCGTCGTAGGCGACCATCGAGCCGTTCTTCGCTTTGACGGCGTCGCCTGTCATGTCGACGGCGAGCACCTTGCTGCCTTGGAGTCGGAACGTTGCCACGGGGTGACGTTATCGGGCGCTACCCGGCGCGAACAGGGTCCTTGAGGAGGATCTGCACCCTGACAAAGGACGGCAGAACGGAGCTGCCACAATGGACCGAAGCTTGTGCACGCGTTCACAAGAGCCCTGCCCGTCACAGCCCCTCTCCCACCGAAGGTGCCCCCGTGGACATCAAGACCGCCTCCTCCCTCCACCGCCTCCGTCTGGTCTCCGCCCCGGAGGCCGTCTCCTTCCTCCTCCTGCTCGTCTGCTCGGTGCTCAAGCGCACCACGGAGTTCAACGCGGTCCCGGTCATGGGCGCGATCCACGGCGTGCTCTTCATCCTGTACGTGCTCTTCTGGCTGGACGCCTGGAACCGCACCAAGTGGAACCTTGGGACCGCGGCCCTCTACTTCGTCCTCTCCGTCCTGCCCTTCGGCGGCTTCGTCGCCGAGCGCAGGCTCAAGCGCGCGGCCGACGACGAGGTCATCGCCGCCCGCGCCCGCCGCGAGGGCAAGGTGAACGCGTGATCGTCGCCTTTTCCGTCACTCCGCTCGGCGTCGGTGAGGACGTCGGCGAGTACGTCGCCGACGCCGTCCGGGTCGTCCGTGAGTCGGGTCTGCCCAACCGCACGGACGCGATGTTCACCTCGATCGAGGGCGAGTGGGACGAGGTGATGGACGTCGTCAAACGCGCCGTCGCCGCGGTCGAGGCCCGGGCCCCGCGCGTCTCCGTCGTCCTCAAGGCGGACATCAGAGCGGGCGTCACCGACGGCCTCACCTCCAAGGTCGAAACCGTGGAGCGCCACCTGTCCGCCTGAGACCTTGCTCCCGCCGGGCCGCGCCGTCAGGGCGCGCCCGGCTGCGACACCGCCAGCGCGATGCCCAGCGGTGTCCGTTCGTACAGCACCTGATGTCCGGCGCGGCGCGAGGTCAGCAGACCCGCGTCACGCAGTACGGACAGATGCGCCGATACGGAAGACGGCGCGAGGCCGAGAAGCTGTGCGAGTGGGCTCGTCCCGGCCGGCTCGTCGAGCGCGAGGAGTACGGCCGCGCGCCGGTCGCCGAGCAGATGCGCCAGCGCCTCGGGTGCCGGACCCGCCGGCCCGGCCCACAGCGCGCCGATGCCGCGGGCCGGATAGGCGAGCGTCGGCTGCCAGGGCGGCTCGAAGCCGGTCACGACGTCGGGCCAGCAGAAAACACTGGGCATCAGCATGAGGCCCTGGCCGTCGAGGACGCGTACATGGTCGAAGGGCGTGGCGAGGGTCAGCGTCCCGTCGGCCCACCGCAGCCGCGGGTGGAGATCGGCGAACAGCCCCTCGATGCCGCCCTGCGCCAGCCGCCGCGTATGGAAGGCCACATCGGCTTCCAGCAGCGCCCGCAGGCGCGGCCACTCCGGCTCGACGAGCGCGTGCCAGGCCCGCTCCAGGGTGTCGGCGAGCGTGTGGACCGCCCGCCCGGGATCGTCGAGCAGGGCCCGCCCCTGCGGACACTCCGCGGCGCCCGGCGTGCAGGAGAGGGACCGCGCCAGGTCCTCTCCCGCGGCATCGGGATCCGCGCCGCGTACGGCGGCGATCTCCTCCTCGAAGGACGCGGCGGGCCCGATCGGGGGCGGCCCGAGAAAGTCCGGACTGTGCCCGCGCCAGGGCATCAGCAACCACAGTGCGGTGAGATCGAGTCCCTCGGCTGCCTGCCGGATCCGGCGCAGCCAGGGAAGGTGATACCCGTGCCGCGCGGGCCGCTTGAGGGTGCGGACGGCGTCCTGGGTCTCCCACAGGGGAGATATGGCGAACCGGATCCGCAGCAGGTCGGCTTCGCCGAAGTGCATGTAGGACGGCATGGTTCGTTCCCCTCCGGCCAGAAGATTCGGCTGCAGCCGAAAGTCTAGGGCGGGGACGGCGTGCGTCGGCAGGCTGTGCCCATGCCAGAAGAACTGGGCACCGGTGCCACGTGCCGGTCATTTTCCCCTGCCCCGCCCCTTCCCGATCCCGGGGACGACTCCCCGGCCCCCAGCGGCCTCGGCTCCACCACGCCGGGACACGCTGATGCGCCGAAGGGCGATGCGCCCGAGCCGGGACCCGCTGCCGCGCCGGCGGGCGGTTCCGCCGGGTTGCCCGGCGGTGACTCCGGCCGGCCCGGACCGGGTGGTGCCGGTGTGCCGGGGGGATGTCGCCTTGCGCCACCCGAGACGAGGGTGTCCGGACCGGACCACACTGCGGCACCCGTCGGCGGCGGCTCCGCCGCGACCGAGGTTGGGGCACCCGAGTCGGCGGGCTGTGGTGCCGGGTCGCCAGGCGATGCCTGCGGCCCGTCAGCGGCCGGTGCGCCCGCACCGGGACGCTCTGCCGCGCAGGACGGCGGGCCCGAAACTTCCGGCCGCCCGGGCGTCCGGGTCGCTGCCCCGCCGCACGCCGGGACGGGATCCGGCGCTGCCGGGCCGGAGGCCCCGAGCCCGACGCCTCTCGGGAGTTCGGGCGCCCGCGGGGCTGTCGCGTCGGCCAAGCCGACCGCGCGACGCGGGAGTTCGGGGCGAACCCGCGACGCAGGCGCCCCCAACTACCGCGCCGTCTTCCAGGTGCGCGAGTTCCGGGCCGTCTTCGCGGCACACCTCATGTCGCTTCTCGGGGTCGTCGTCTGCGAGATCGCGCTGACCGTCCTCGTCTACCGGCTCACCGCCTCGCCCCTCCTCAGCGCGCTCACCTTCGCGCTCGGGTTTCTGCCCTACCTCGTCGGCGGGACGCTGCTCGCGGGGGTCGCCGACAAGTACCCCGCACGACGCGTGCTCGTCGTGTGCGATCTCCTGTGTGCCGCGTGCGCGGCCGCCATGGTGCTGCCCGTGACGCCGGTCGCCGTACTGCTCGCGCTGCGCTGCCTCATCGCCGCCGTCTCACCCGTGTTCAACGGCACCCGTATGGCGACCCTCGCCGACATCCTCGGTGACGGCGACCTCTTCGTACTCGGCCGTTCCGTGCTGCGCATCGTGTCGCAGAGCGCCGTGCTCACCGGCTTCGGCCTCGGCGGGCTGCTGCTCGCCGTCGTGGCGCCCCGTGGCGCCCTCGCCGTCACCGTCGCGACCTTCCTCGGTTCCGCCCTGCTGCTCCGCTTCGGCACCGTGCGGCGCCCCGCCCGCGACGGCGACAGCGGTGCCCTCCTGCGCTCGTCGCTGTCCGGCGCGCGGCAGGTCTTCGCCGACCGCCGGCTGCGCGTGTTGATGCTGCTTTTCTGGGCACCGCCGATGTTCAGCGTCGCCCCCGAAGCCCTCGCCGCCCCGTACGCCGACGAGATCGGCATCGGCTCGGCCGGCCTCGGCCTTCTGATGTGCGCGCTGCCCGTGGGCACGATCACGGGTGAGCTGTACGCCGGTTCCGCCCTCGGCCCCCGCGCCCGTTCCCGTATCGTCCTGCCGCTCGCCGCCACCACCCTCCTGCCGCTGACCGTCTACGCCCTCACCCCAGGCCTCGGCTGGGCCCTGCTCGCCCTGACGCTCTGCGGCGCCGGATCCGCGTACACCCTCGGTCTCGACCGGTGGATCGTCGAGGAGATCCCGGAGGAACTGCGCGGCCGGGCCATGACCCTGCTCACCGCCGGGCTGATGACGATCCAGGGCGTCGGCATGGCCCTGGCAGGGCTCGCCGCGGAGTTCTTCTCCGTGAGCGCTGTCGTCACGGGCGCCGGGGTGATCGGCACGCTGTGCTGTCTCCTCCTGGTCGCCGAGGCCCGCAAGACCGAGGAGCGAGACGGGGCTGACCGCCATATGACCAGTCGGTAGGGTCGGTGCCGTGCCCAAGCCGCTCAGCCTTCCCTTCGACCCCATCGCCCGAGCCGACGAGCTCTGGCAGCAGCGATGGGGCCCCGTACCCTCGATGGGCGCGATCACCTCGATCATGCGCGCGCACCAGATCCTGCTCGCCGAGGTCGACGCCGTCGTCAAGCCGTACGAACTGACCTTCGCGCGCTACGAGGCACTCGTGCTGCTCACCTTCTCCAAGGCCGGTGAGCTGCCGATGTCCAAGATCGGCGAGCGCCTGATGGTCCACCCGACCTCGGTCACGAACACCGTGGACCGGCTGGTCAGATCCGGTCTGGTCGACAAGCGTCCGAACCCGAACGACGGCCGCGGCACCCTCGCCTCCATCACCGACAAGGGCCGCGAGGTCGTCGAGGCGGCCACCCGCGACCTGATGGCGATGGACTTCGGGCTCGGTGTGTACGACGACGAGGAGTGCGGGGAGATCTTCGCGATGCTGCGCCCGCTACGGGTCTCGGCGCACGACTTCGACGAGAAGTAGG
Source organism: Streptomyces sp. NBC_00885 (assembly GCF_045207475.1). Lineage (NCBI taxonomy): Bacteria > Bacillati > Actinomycetota > Actinomycetes > Kitasatosporales > Streptomycetaceae > Streptomyces > Streptomyces sp. NBC_00885. The sequence continues at coordinate 2,602,083 of NZ_CP108796.1, read as the reverse complement.
GGGCCCAACCCCGGGCGAAGATCGCCCGTTGCGTCCGGTTACGCTCGTCGCCATGAAGTCGAATGTGCTCTCCCGTTACCGGGTGATGGCGTATGTGACCGCCGTCTGGCTGCTGGTCTTCACCGTGGCGATCATCCTGAAGTACGGGTTCGAAGTCGGCGACACCATGCTGATCTCCCAGATCCACGGTGTGCTGTTCATCATCTACGTCATCTTCGCCTTCGATCTCGGCTCCAAGGCGAAGTGGCCGCTCGGCAAGCTGGGGTGGGTGCTGGCCGCCGGCTGCATCCCTGTGGCCTCCTTCTTCGTCGAGCCGAAGATCACCCGCGAGATCCGTCCGCTGCTCGCGGACGCCCCCGCGACCGCGAAGGCGTAAGACCCCCGGACCGCCCCGAGCGAGGCTCGCGGCGCGGTGACACCCTGCTGCTCCGCAGCGTGGGCATCGACATTTACTAGGACGTCCTAGTAAATTGAAAGCATGGACGCTGACGCCATCGAGGAAGGCCGCCGACGCTGGCAGGCCCGTTACGACAAGGCCCGCACGCGGGACGCCGACTTCACCACGCTCTCCGGCGACCCGGTCGAGCCGGTCTACGGGCCCCGGCCCGGAGACACCTATGAGGGCTTCGAGCGGATCGGCTGGCCGGGGGAGTACCCCTTCACCCGGGGCCTGTACCCGACCGGCTACCGCGGCCGCACGTGGACCATCCGCCAGTTCGCCGGCTTCGGCAATGCCGAGCAGACGAACGAGCGCTACAAGATGATCCTGGCCAACGGCGGCGGCGGGCTCTCCGTCGCCTTCGACATGCCGACCCTGATGGGCCGCGACTCCGACGACCCGCGCTCGCTCGGTGAGGTCGGCCACTGCGGCGTGGCCATCGACTCCGCCGCCGACATGGAGGTCCTGTTCAAGGACATCCCGCTCGGCGACGTCACCACCTCGATGACGATCTCCGGCCCCGCCGTGCCCGTCTTCTGCATGTACCTGGTCGCGGCGGAGCGCCAGGGCATCGACCCGGCGGTCCTCAACGGCACGCTCCAGACGGACATCTTCAAGGAGTACATCGCGCAGAAGGAGTGGCTCTTCCAGCCCGAGCCGCATCTGCGCCTCATCGGCGACCTGATGGAGCACTGCGCGCAGGGCATCCCCGCGTACAAGCCGCTGTCGGTCTCCGGCTACCACATCCGCGAGGCGGGCGCGACGGCCGCGCAAGAGCTCGCGTACACGATCGCCGACGGCTTCGGCTACGTCGAACTGGGCCTGAGCCGCGGCCTGGACGTCGACACCTTCGCGCCCGGGCTCTCCTTCTTCTTCGACGCACACCTCGACTTCTTCGAGGAGATCGCCAAGTTCCGCGCGGCGCGCAGGATCTGGGCGCGCTGGATGAAGGAGGTGTACGGCGCCAAGACCGACAAGGCGCAGTGGCTGCGCTTCCACACCCAGACCGCGGGCGTCTCGCTGACCGCCCAGCAGCCGTACAACAACGTCGTACGGACGGCGGTCGAGGCCCTGTCCGCGGTCCTCGGCGGGACCAACTCCCTGCACACCAACGCCCTGGACGAGACCCTCGCCCTGCCCAGCGAGCAGGCCGCGGAGATCGCCCTGCGCACGCAGCAGGTGCTGATGGAGGAGACCGGCGTCGCCAATGTGGCGGACCCGCTGGGCGGTTCCTGGTACGTCGAGCAGCTCACCGACCGCATCCAGGCGGACGCCGAGAAGATCTTCGACCAGATCAAGGAGCGCGGCCGCCGGGCGCACCCGGACGGTCAGCACCCCATCGGCCCCATCACCTCCGGCATCCTGCGGGGCATCGAGGACGGCTGGTTCACCGGCGAGATCGCCGAGTCGGCCTTCCAGTACCAGCAGGCTCTGGAGAAGGGCGACAAGCGGGTCGTGGGCGTCAATGTCCACCACGGCTCGGTCACCGGCGACCTGGAGATCCTGCGGGTCAGTCACGAGGTCGAGCGCGAGCAGGTACGGGTCCTGGCGGGCCGCAAGGCCGGCCGTGACGACGCACGCGTGCAGTCCGCGCTGGAGGCGATGCTGACCGCCGCCCGGGACGGCTCGAACATGATCGCGCCGATGCTGGACGCGGTCCGCGCGGAAGCCACGCTCGGCGAGATCTGCGACGCGCTGCGGGACGAGTGGGGGACGTACACCGAGCCGCCCGGCTTCTGACCGCACGAAAACGGGGGGCGGGACATCCCGCCCCCCGGCCTCAGCTCTGGAGCGAGGCCAGTCCCGACACCAGCAGCAGCGCGAAGCTGCGTGCCCACTCCTCGTCCACCGGCTCCGCGCTGACCAGCGCCCGGTGCACCACCGCGCCCGCGATCACATCGAAGATCAGGTCGGCGCTGCGGGCCGCCGCCTGTGCGTCCTCCTCGTACGGCAGCTCGCCACGGGCCTGGGCGCGCGCCCTGCCCTCCAGTACCAGACGCTTCTGGCGGTCGACGATCGCCGAGCGGATACGGCCGCGCAGTGCGTCGTCCCGCGTCGACTCCGCGACCACCGCCATCAACGCGGTCTTGGCCTCGGGCCGCGAGAGCAGTGCGGCGAACTGCAGCACCACGCCCTCCACATCGGCCATCAGGCTGCCGAGATCGGGGAGTTCGAGCTCGTCGAAGAGTTCGGCGACCGCGTCGACGACGAGTTCGTTCTTGTTGGTCCAGCGCCGGTAGAGCGTTGTCTTCGCGACCCCCGCGCGATTGGCCACATCGCCCATCGTCAGCTTCGACCAGCCCAGTTCGACCAGCGCCGCGCGGGTCGCTTCGAGGATCGCGGCGTCGGCCTCCGCACTGCGAGGGCGTCCCGTACGACCGGTGCGTACGGTTTTGGGGCGGGTGTGGCTGCACATGACGGCGACCATACCGGCGAGTAAGCAATCTGCTGTGAGGCAGTTCACCGGAGGTTTCTCACACGCCGAGGGCTGGTACAGATACGCTACGGCTCGTAGCGAAAGCCTTGACCGGCTCCAGCGACAACCACGGGCGCGAGTGGGGACCCGCGCCGATCTTCAGGAACGTTTTTCACATGCGCGCGCGGAGGGGGGAGGATGTACTCATGCAGCCTAGGAACATGTCCATGAGCGGCGTCGTCGACCTCGCCGCGGTGAAGGCGGCCGGTGAGGCCAAGGTGAAGGCGGAGCAGGCCCGTGCCGAGTCCGCCCGCCAGGGCGGCGGCGGTGCCGTAGCCCCCTCCAGCCTGGTGATCGACGTCGATGAGGCGGGCTTCGAGCGCGACGTCCTCCAGCGCTCCACCGAAGTCCCGGTCGTCATCGACTTCTGGGCCGAGTGGTGCGAGCCGTGCAAGCAGCTCAGCCCGGTGCTGGAGCGGCTGGCCCAGGAGTACAGCGGCCGGTTCGTCCTCGCCAAGATCGACGTCGACGCCAACCAGATGCTGATGCAGCAGTTCGGGATCCAGGGCATCCCCGCGGTCTTCGCGGTGGTGGCCGGCCAGGCGCTGCCGCTCTTCCAGGGCGCGGCCCCCGAGACACAGATCCGCCAGACGCTGGACCAGCTCATCCAGGTCGCCGAGGAGCGCTTCGGTCTGACGGGCATCACGGTCGACCCCGACGCCTCCCCGGACGAGGAGGCCGCCCCCGCCGCGGTGCCGCAGGGCCCGTACGACGCCGTGCTGGAAGCGGCCGTCCAGGCGCTGGACGCGGGCGACTTCGGCGGCGCGGTCCAGGCGTACAAGAACGTGCTGACCGACGACCCCGGCAACACCGAGGCCAAGCTGGGCCTCGCCCAGGCCGAACTGCTCCGGCGCGTGCAGGACATGGACCAGCACAAGGTCCGCCAGGACGCGGCCGAGAACCCGGCCGACGTGACCGCGCAGATCGCCGCGGCCGACCTGGACCTGGTCGGCGGTCATGTCGAGGACGCGTTCGGCAGGCTGGTCGAGACGGTGCGCCGCACGGCGGGCGAGGACCGGGACACGGTGCGGGTCCGGCTTCTTGAGCTCTTCGAGGTCGTCGGGCCGGATGATCCGCGGGTGACGGCGGCGCGTTCGGCGCTCGCGCGAGTGCTGTTCTGAGCCATGTTTGAAACGCCTGCACGGAACGTGGTGTTCCGCCAGGTCTGACGGTTTTTGCGGCGACGGCGCTGACGAGGCGCCGTCGCCGTTTTGGCGACACAGTGACAAAACACGGCTGCGCTTTACCAAAACTTGGTAAATGGACGAGCTGTTACTCGCAGTAAATCAACCCGCTTGTTCTGTCCGCTTATTGGCGGCTATCTCCCCCTCTGGCTCACCCCCTGGCTGCACCCTGTGTGGCCGGTCGACATCAGCCGGTCGTTGCGTGGTTATCGGGCCGTTACTAGCGGGTAACGAACCCCCTTGTGTCCCGGCCTGGAATGGACAACGATCGGCCACGCTCGGTCCAATACCGCACCAGCCCGGCCCCCAGTCGCGCCGCGGAACTTTGGGTCCCCACCGGGTCGACCGGCGGCAGTGTCGCCGGTCGTGGACAGGGGGGTTCCTGCCGAACGGCAGGGCCTGTCCAGCAGGTTGTGCGTGATCAGTCAGGCGCGACCAGTGGTTGTCGCTCGGGGGTGATCGCCGGTGTTTCGGACGCAGCTCGCGCCTGAAAGTACGGGCGCTCTCCTTCCCGAGGACGTAGCACTTCTCCCACTCCCAGAACGGGCCTGAGGCCCGGACCGGAGATGTACGTCCGAGAAGGAGGAAAGTCATGGAGTCAATGACTCGGGGCGGAACCAGATGGAAGCGGTTCGCCCTCGTCATGGTGCCCAGCGTGGCCGCAACAGCCGCGATAGGCGTCAGCCTGGCACAGGGCGCGCTCGCCGCGTCGTTCGCTGTGTCCGGCCAGGAGTTCAAGGTCACCGCCGGATACCTTGACGGCCATGGATTCGCCCAGTACGGCGGCGTTGACATGGGCTACAAGGACCTGAAGGGCGACGAGAAGACCGCGCACCCCGTCGCGATCTCGTCCTTCCAGAACGCCGAGATCACCGACATGTGCCAGTCGGTCGTCACCGATGTGCCGTTCCTCGGCAAGATCACGATGAGGCTCACGGCGGGTGACCAGGGCACGCCGGTCAAGGCCGACAAGCTCTACCTGGATGTGTCCGATCTGGGCGCGGAAAAGGCCAAGTTCACCAACATCGACATTGGTGTCGCGGCCAAGGACACGGACAACCCGGGCACCGGCAAGGGCCCTGCAGTCAAGGACACGTCCGTCCTGCCGAACGGCTTCGCCCAGCAAGCCGAACGGGCCGAGCTGTCCAACGTCAAGCAGACGGCCTGGGCGACCACTGCCGGCACGTTCGAGCTGAGCGGTCTGCACATGGGCCTGAAGCGAGGCTCCGGCGCCGGAGTCGAGTGCTACTGACGGTCATCCCGTCCGGGCGGGCGGGCAAGGCCTTCACAGCTTCGCCCGCCCGCCCAACTCTTCACACAGCAATGCCAGTTCCAGGGAGCTGTTTTCCATGAGCGCCGAGTCTGCAGTGTCACCGGGGCGGAACGAGCACCGCATCCGTGCCATCCGGCAGGGTTTTCGTACCTGGCGGGGCCAGCGGCCCTTCTGGGCGGGTCTGTTCACCCTGTTCGGCGGAATCCCCATCGCCTACATCCCGTACGCGACCCTCAAGCTCGGTCACATGACGCTCGCGATGCAGACCACCGCGGGCGCCGGCGCACTGATCATCGGCGTACTGCTGATGACGCTGGGCCTCACGATGTGGTTCCACTCCATCGTCCGGGTCTTCGCAGGTGTCGCCACGATTCTGCTGGCACTGGTCTCCATCCCGATCGCCAACATGGGTGGCTTCTTCATCGGCTTCCTGTTCTCCCTCATCGGCGGTGCGCTCTCGCTCTCCTGGGTACCGGGGAAGCCCGTAGCGGAGTCTGCTCCGGTCGAGAACGCGTCGACGCCCGCACCCGACCCCGCCGAGGAACCTGTAGCCGAGCAGCAGTGGGACGACTACGGCGTGGGCGTGCACGAGACCAACATCGAAGTCAACGGCGGGAGGAACAGTGCCGGGTGATGTCACACCGCTGAGCACGGCTGGGAGCGATGGGACGCAGGCCAGAAAGGGGCCGCGGCACGCGGCTCCCCGCAAGCCCCTGCTGACCAAGCTCCAGATGCCGGCCGGCAAGGCGATAGCCCTGGCAGCGATGCCCACCGCCGTCTTTCTCGGCATGGGTCTCACCCCCAAGCTGGCACTCGCCGACGACAAGGACATCCCCTTCGCCCCGGGTCCGTGCGTGACCCGCTCGGACGAGCCGGCGGAGTCCGAGTCGCCCAAGCCGTCGGACTCGGCGGAGCCTTCCGCGTCGCCGTCGGAGAAGCCCGACCCGAGTGCCAGTGAGCCGACGGGCGACAAGCCCGCCGACGAGCCGACGCCGACCCCCTCCGCGTCCGAGTCCCCGGACGCGAAGACGGGTGCGACGGCTCCGGCTCCGACTCCCACGCCGACGCCGAGCGAGACCAAGACGAGGAACCCGCTGGACCCGCTGGGTGTCGGCGACGCGATCAAGGACCTGCTCGACGGGCCCGATCCGGAGCCCACGGCCACCGCGACGCCGAGCGCCCCGGCGACCACCGCGCCCGCCGACGAGCCGACGTCTTCGACGAAGCCGACCACCGAGCCCTCTGCGAAGCCGTCCACCAACCCCGTCGGGAAGGTGGACGACGCGGCGGACACGGCCAAGGACGCCATCAAGGACGCGGCGGACAAGGCCGGAGCGACGACCGAGGAACTGGACGACGCGGTCAAGGGCCTCGACCCCAAGAAGGACGAGGACATCCCGGACGGCGCCAAGCCGCGCTTCCCGTGCCCGACCGCCGACCCGAAGGCGCTCGCCGCCGCGGACCTGGAGCAGGGCATCCCGCTGCTCCCTGACGACCCGTGGATCCTTGAAAGCTCAGTCCTGACCCTGACAGGCCTGGACTACAAGGGCATCGTCGAGGTCAAGACGGGCAGCGGCAAGGTCAAGAAGGTGCTGAAGTTCACGGCTTCGGGCGTCGACATCAAGGACCTCCACCAGCTGGTGGTCGGCCCGAACGGCACGACCGGGCATGTCCAGGCGGGCAAGGGCACCCACTCGACGATCGCCGACGGCACGGTGACGATGTACACGGAGGAGCTGAAGGGCAACCTCTTCGGCCTCATCCCGGTCACGTTCAGCCCGCAGACGCCTCCGCCGCTGAATGTTCCCTTCGCCATCTTCACCAACGTGAAGGTGACGCAGGCGGGCCAGTTCGGCGGGTCGCTGACGGTGCCGGGCCTGCACAGCTACTTCACCGGTGGCAACAGCTAAGACCCGTCCGGGAGCCGCACAAAGGCTGTGGGCCGCACCCCTTGTCGGGGGTGCGGCCCACAGTCGTTTTCGGTCTCCGGCTCGAGGTTCAGTCGCCGACGAAGTACAGGTAACCGGACTTACGGATGGCCAGCCTTGCGGCGTCGAGCACACGCTGAATCACCGGGGTCATCTCCTGCTCCGGAAGACCCTCCAGCTCTTCGACGAACCGATACAACTGGAACGAGTTGAACATCGTGTGCCCGTGGGCCAGGACGCCACTTCGCAGACTGGTGTCCGGCGCCCGGTCGCACATGCGCCTGAAGGAGTCGTCAGGACTGTCCCCGAAGACTTCGATCTGGTCATGCCTGAGATCCCTGACATGGAAGTCGAGGCTCATTCGAGTTCAGTCCTTTCGTGCATCAGACGGGGAACATCCCGGAGCCGTAGGGTCGTTGCGGCTAACTCAGCGAGCTGAGCGCGGTGTTTCTGATGCGCTTGGTTCTGCCCACTTCGGACAACAGCCGCAGAATGTCCGTGTCATCGGAAGCGGCGATGACACGGAGCTGCAGCCAGTCCGACCATTCGTCGATGGCGGCCCGGGCCTCGTGGGCGGTGAGGTTCCGGGATGTGACGGCTTCCAGAACATCGAGCTCCTGCACCCTGCGTACCGAGAAGCCGCGAACTGACGGGTCTAGTGCTTGCACCCAGGCGTTTCGCTCCTCCGGGGCGAGGCGCTCGAGCAATGAGCCAACAACACCTGCCGCAAGGGAGGCATCCCGCTCACAACAGATGGCGCGGAAGAGGATGGGATGCCCCTCCGGGACCGCTGTGACGGCGCGGTAGAGGTCCCAGCGAGCGTGGCCGTCGGTGTAGTCGGTAGCCGGGCTCCTGCCGAGGACTGTTTCCAACTGCCGGAGGGAGCTCAGGAGGAGATCGGTCGGTTCAGGCTCCGCCATTGATCTTTTCCTCCATGGCCTGCTTATCCACCGCTGTGCGCGCGGGCTGAAGCGTCTATGAGTTCAGGGAGCCGGCCGAGCTGAGCGGCTGGACCATCACCGAGAATATCGGCGAGTCGTCGAATGGCTGTTGTCGCTCGCCGACTTCTGACACCCCAACTCTCGTAGTGTGCTTGCACCTTGGAGTGAGTCGAGTCGACGAGCGGCACGGCGACGTCTTTGTCCAGGTCCGCCAGCAATGCGTCGTGATGCTGGTCGGCCACCAAGGTCGGCCGTAAGGCGCCGGGGGCACCATCGCCATCGCTGACTCGCTCTTGGTCGCGAAGTCCCGACGGTCGGGGATCTTCGCTGCCCCACCGTTCCCGGTCCGAGGGCCAGACTTGCGCCGGATGCGCGTACGCGCAGGTATCCCCACGCCACGCCGCACCGAGGACCCCGGCGTGTGCGGCCTGGGCACGCGTCCCGCTGTCGTGGAAGGTTGATTATCAGCCAACTTCCAGGCTGAGAGGCGTCGTCACCTCCACTCCGCCTTCACAGCAGTCACACAGGTAACCCCCGTCATGAGCACGGGATTTGCGCACGCCGGATCGGGCGGACGCCCCTAAGTGCCTCGCGTCATGGGCTCCGGACGCTGAAGTAACCTCTTGCTCTGGGGTGTTGACCTGTGCGTATGGTGATCGCCGCGCGCGCGTGGTGGACCTTGACCGCTCCGCCATGACGCATGCACATCAGCCGGCGGCCGGGGGAACAGAGCCGCCACGGGGAGGGATGGAGTCGTGCCGCGACATCGGCTCACTGCGCACGCCGCCTTGGTCGGCGCATCTTGCTGCCCCCTGTCCCCGCACCGGGACAGCGGGCTCATCCGCGCGCATCGCGTCCACCTCTTCTGACGGGTACCCCCGCCTGCCCTCGCTTCGCTGTGAAGGAATGCCGTTTTGCGCCCCAGACCAGGGTTGTTCAAGCCCAGATCACGAAGATCCGCAATATTCACCCCCGTCATCACGTCCGTCGCCGCCTTGGCCGTCCTCGGTGCCCTGGCTGTCCAGCCCGACCTGCTCGCCCGGTACACCGGACAACGCACTGAGCTGGCGGGCGACTCCGACGACTGGTACGAGGACACGGCCGCCGAGCAGTTGCGGCAGGACCAGTGCCTGATGGCCGATGTTCTGCGCCTGGGCGGGCCGTCCATGGCCACCACCGCGCAGGACGGTCTCAGCCAGCCGCAGGACAAGCTGCATGAGCTGGCGAACCGGCAGCACTGGGAGGACACCCCCCTCGCCCAGGCGTACAAGAAGGACCGGGACGCGGCGTCCAAAGAGATGGACGCCCTCAACGCTCTCCGGGACACCTGGAAGAAGCCGCTCGACGGGCTGGAGACCCCCCGCGGCTTCAGCGAGGTCGGCTTCCACTGGCCGCCCGGTTCGCCGGGTGACGGCAAGGAGAACTTCTACGGTCAGACGGGTCTGACCAAGTGGGTCGCCGACCGGTACTGGAAGAGCGACTTCGACTTCTACGAGGACCCCACCCCCAGGGCCGACGAGCAGACGGTCAAGGCTGTCAAGGATCTCGGCGCGCCGCTCTACGGCAAGGACCCCGACCCGAACCTGCCCGGGTGGGACCGTGCAGTCGATGAGCGGAACGCGTTCGGCTATCTGTCGGGTTCGTCCCTTGAGCCGATGGGTGCGGACAACGCCCGTATCTTCCTCGCCTCCGGCGGCTTCCCCCGCACCGCCCCGCAGCCGGGCACGGCGGAGTACCGCATCGCGGTCGAGGACCTGAAGACCAGGTTCGCATCGTGCGCATGGCGTGACCCGATCGACCCGAACAAGGCGCTGGGCGGGATTGCCGATACTGCCGCCGGGGAGTGGCAGCGGGAGGTCGCCTCCCAGCAGGTGCAGCGCAACCAGATCCTGAACGCCAACAAGGACGCCACCAAGGCTCTCGCCACGGGTGCGAAGTCACTGGGAGACCTCCTGGGGCACTCCTGGGTCGCCGACCACATCGCCCGCTGGCAGGACTACTGGTCCCCGGGCGGGGTGGGCTGGATCGGCGACAGCTATACGACGATCGAGGTGCCGGGCGCGAAGGGCATGTGCCTGGACGTCGCGGGCGGCGGGAAGACCGCCGGCACGCCGGTCCAGGTGTACACCTGCAACGGCGGCGCGGCGCAGGAGTGGATGGTGGAGGGCAGCGAGGACGATCTCCATCTGCGCAACGTCGGCTCGTTCAAGTGCCTGGATGTGGCCGGGAACAAGTCGGCGAACGGCACGAAGATCCAGATCTCGGATTGCTACAACACTCCGGGGCAGTCGTGGAAGGGCGACGTCCGTGCCGCTACGAGCCTGAAGAGCAACACCACTGGCAAGTGCCTGGACTTGAGTGCGTTCACCAAGAGCACGGACGCGCGGCTGTGGGACTGCAAGGACGCAAGTGCGCAGAAGTTCCTGATCAAGCCGACCGGCCACAAGGGCACGGACACCCTGTCGTACCCGGACAAGGCCCAGTTCGACAAGGCGAAGAAGGGCATCACCGACACCCAGGCGGCGGCGAAGAAGCAGCTCGCTGCGATCAAGGCGCAGCTGGAGAACGCCAAGAAGTCGGGCGCCACGTCGGATGCCGCGGAGACGGCCGCATACGGGATCGCGGACGCGGCTGGTGCGCCGCGGGGCCGTGGTCTGCTGGTGGGCCAGCAGAAGGCGCAGGTCACCAAGGGCATCGTGGCGGCGCTGACCGCGATGGTGAAGGCGGGTGAGACGGCGGAGGCCGCGACGCGGGCGTCCGCCGGTGACAGCGACACGATCGCGCAGCGTGCGCTGGCCCAAGCCGCGCAGGTCAACGCCGAGTTCCGCAAGGAAGCCGCGCACACCGCCGAGTTGCAGGCGAAGGCCGCGGCCGATGCGGCGAAGATCCACCGCGACAACGCGAAGAAGGACAAGGAAACCGCGGAGGCCAAGCTCGCCGAAACGGTGAAGGCGGAGGCAGACGCCAAGGCGGCTGCGGCCGACGCGCACGCCAAGCGGCTTGCCGCCGAGGCCGAAGAGGCGACGGCGAAGGCGGAGAAGGAGACCGCCGCGGCCAAGCAGGCCGAGGCGGCTCAGCACAAGCAGAACGCCCAGGCCGAGGCGACGAACGCCAAGGACGCCAAGGAAAAGGCCGAAGCCGCCGAAGCCACCGCGGTCGAGAAGAAAAACGGCGCGGTCAAGGCACGCGACAACGCCCGTGATCTCAACGCCGATGCGTGGGACGCCGCGCAGAAGGCGGACGCCGCCCGCGCCAAGGCGGACGCCAAGGATGCGTACGCCGAGGCCCATGAGTCCGACAGCAACGCCCAGGAGTCCAGGGCGGCAGCGGACGCGGCGGACAAGTACGCGGACGATGCCGAGGCTGCCGCGGGTCGGGCGCGGGGCGAGGCGAATGCCGCGAGCGAGGCGGCGGCCGAGGCGGATGCCGCAGCCACCCGTGCCGAGGCGGCAGCCAAGCGGTCCCGTGCGAACGCGGACGCAGCTCAGGCCGCCAAGCTGAAGGCCGATGCCGCGGTGCGGACCGCGACCAGTGCCGCGGCCGACGCCATCGAGGCGTCCGAGCACGCCTCCGAAGAGGCCAAGGCGGCCGTCAAGCTGGCGGAGGAAGCGGAGAAGCTGGCCAAGACCGCCAAGTCCCAGGCGGACGAGGCATTCAAGGAGGCCGGCAAGGCCCTGGCGGCATCGGCCAAGGCCGCCGGCTTCGCCTACGTCACCGCGCAGGCCGCGGTGGACGCGGGCAACGCCGCTGCGCAGGTCGCCAAGCCGGCGAACGACGCGATCCAGCTCGGCTCCCCGTATGTCACCACCGATTCGGCCGCGAGCCTGGTCGTGCTGACGGGGCAGGCCTCCAAGTCCATCGCCGACCAACAAAAGGCCGTCGCCGACGCCCACGCCAAGAACGCGCAGGCCGAGGCCGCAGCGGCCAAGAACCTCGCCGACCAGGCAACGGGCGACGCGAAGATCGCCTACCAGTACGCGGCCAACGCCGCCGGCCACGCGGCGACCGCCCGTACCTACTCGAAGGAGGCCCTGGGCTACGCGGCCGACGCCGCCGCAGCCGCCTCAAAGGCCTCGGCGTCACTGGCCCGCACCATCGAATACGACCGCCAGGCAACCGAAGACGCCGCCGCCGCCGACAAGGCGGCAGGCCGCGCCGAAGGCTACGCCAAGGACGCACGCGCCTCCGCCGACCAGGCCGCCCTCGACGCCCAGGCTGCCCGTGACGCCGCAGCCGCGGCGGAGCAGTCCGCCAAGGACGCACGGGCAGCCGCGACACGTGCCGACGCGGCCGCCACGGAGGCCGAACAGGCCGCCAAGGACGCACTCAAGTACGCCCAGGAGGCGCAGAAGGCCGCCGAGGAAGCGGCACGCAACGCTGCGAACAAGCAGGTCTCGACCGGTGCGGGAACCGGAGTCGGCGGTACGTGGTACGTCGTCGACGAGGACAGCATCGAGATCACCGACGCCAAGCAGCACGACCCCTGCCTGATCACGATCGGCTTCGAAGGCTGCACCACCACGTTCACGGTCACCTTCAGCGCGGTGGTCGACTTCTTCCTCTGCACTAATCCGGATATCCCGGAGGGCATCAGCTGTCCGTCCGAGGACACGCTGCTCATCGAGAGCAAGCGCATCCCGGGTCTGAAGAAGGACGTCACCCGGTACTTCACCAAGTGGCAGCTCATCGAGATGACGCTCGCCTACCAGGTCATCAAGGCGGTCCTGGTCCAGGACTTTGTCGACTGCTGGCACGGCAGCGCCAGCGGCTGCGCCTGGGCCGCGAGCAACTTCATCCCGGGCAAGGCATTCAGCAAGGTCTTCGAGGGAATCCGGGCCCTGGACGCCGCGATGAAGACCGGTGTCGGTGTCGCCGACGCGTTCAAGGCCCTCAAGGCCCTGGACCTGGACCCCGCGACCCTCGCCAAAATCTCGCAGCAGGTGAACATCTACGAGGACGCGTTCACGGCCTGTACGCGCAACAGCTTCCCCGCCACGACCCCGGTGCTGATGGCGGACGGTTCACACCGGCCCATCAGCCAGGTGGGCGTGGGTGACCTCGTCCAGGCCACGGATCCGGATTCCGGCAAGCTGCTGGCCCGAAAGGTCACCGACACCTTTCAGCACGACACCCAGCGCCTGGTGGACCTCACAGTCGCCGGCGGCGGCACGCTGACCAGCACCGCGGGCCACAAGTTCTACGTCGTGGACCGAGGATGGACGCTGGTCTCCGACCTGCGCGTCGGCGACCGACTGCGCACCCCGGACGGCTCCGTCCGCGCGCTGACGGCACTCCGCGACCGCTCGGGCCTGGCTCCGCGCATCGTCTACGACCTCACGGTCGACGACCTGCGCACATTCTTCGTGCGCACATCGGGTCAGCAGCCTGACGATGTGCTCGTCCACAACTGCCTGAACATCGTGGGCGATGAAGGCAGGGAAGGCGCACACACCATCACGGACCATGTGAACATCAGCGGGCAGAGGCTGCAGGACAAGCTCGCAAGGGATGGCGTTGTGTCGGTCTGGAACGATCAGGCCACCGCAATGCGTGCCACCAACGAGGCCTTTCAGCAGTGGCTCAGGCGCAGCCCGAAGAACGGGGAGAAGCTTGCGAAGTGGATCACCGCACAGCGGAAGAAGCCAAAGGGACAGATCTTCGACCCCCGCGTCGACCTCTTCCCCATCAACTGGACGCTGCGGGGCGAGGGTTCGCTCGGCAAGGTCTACCGTTCGGGGGCCGCGGCGCCGACCGATGCGGGTAGCGAGGTGATCATCAGGATCAAGGCGGTGCGAGGAAAGGGCAACACGCACCCAGGGGACGAGGCCACGGGCGTCCCGGACAACTTCGTTATCTTCACCAGCTACCCGAAGTAGGAAAGAGAAGCAAGCATGGCGCAGCCACACCGGCACCTCGGTGTCGACATCGGGCTCAGCGGGCTGATCAAATGGATCCGCTACCCCTTGGTCAACAGTGAGGCCGCGGGCCTGGAGGTCGTCGGGAGCATCGCTGACCAGTTCGAAGGGGCGTTCGCCCACCAGCTTCTGCGGGACTGTCTCGTGCTCCTGGACTCACCTCTGTCCAGTCGGGATGTCGAGATCCTGTGGCTGGCGGGGACGTTCCGGGAATTCGACCTGGAACGCCTCGGGATCGACGGTCGGGTGTGGCTGCGCCGGATCGCTGACATCTGCACCGGCAGGATCCGGCGTGACGATCCGTCCTTCTCGCTCCTCACTGCCACACCTGCAGTGGACGAGGCGACGAAGGAGGCGGTCCGAGCCGAAGTGAGATCGGTCGGATCTGCCCTCGAGCAGGCGACAGCGCACCACTCCTACAACCCGCTTGCCGGTGTCGTCCCGGCTCTGGAACAGGTGGTGGACATCGACCCGGATCTCGCCTTCCGGCTGTTGCTAAGGGCGGTGAAGGCGTACTCAGTACCGATCAGCGAGGCCCGCTACGAGCGCTATCTGGCGCTCGGGGACGCCCTCGGCCTTGGTGAGGACGTCGTCGACGACACGGATTTCAACGTCTGGACGGACCTGGTGGACTAATGGCGCCCTGATACGGCAGCGACGTTTGATTCGGGACAGACAAACACGGGCGCCCCTCGCCAAGAGGGGCGCCCGTCGTCATGGAGCACAGGACCCGATTGCGGCTTCTCGTCGACGAAGGGCCTTCACGGGCCACGCTTACGAGCGACCTCCGTCCCGTCTGCACCGGCCCCGACGGAGTTGGCGAGGGCGGTTCTGCCCGAGGTCCGGCAGAACCGCCCCGGCGCTGACGGCGCTGGGGAAGGCTTTGCACTACAGGGAAGTCGTCGTGCGCGAAATCAAGTACCGCGTAGACACGATCAGTTAGAGACCGCCCTCGGTGGCGGCTCTGACGAACGCCGCGAAGGAGGCGGGCGGGACGGTGAAGGCGGGGCCCTCGGGGTTCTTGGAGTCGCGGACGGCGATACGGCAGGGCTGGGCGGCGACCTCGATGCACTCGTCGCCAGTGCCTCCGCTGTACGTCGACTTACGCCAGGCGGCGAGGCCGAGAGGTGCGCACTCGACGCAGTCGCCACCCGTGCCTCCGCTGTAGCTGGACTTACGCCACAGCGCTCCGTTCAGGTGCTGGCCGTTCCCCATAACGTTCCTCCCGTACGCGGGCGATCAGTGCCGCCGAGTCCTCCACG
Source organism: Streptomyces sp. NBC_00885 (assembly GCF_045207475.1). Classification (NCBI taxonomy): domain Bacteria; kingdom Bacillati; phylum Actinomycetota; class Actinomycetes; order Kitasatosporales; family Streptomycetaceae; genus Streptomyces; species Streptomyces sp. NBC_00885. The sequence continues at coordinate 2,586,665 of NZ_CP108796.1, read as the reverse complement.
GAGAGGGCCGCAGCCTGCAAATGATCGTAACGGTGGGCACAGTCCCTGGCGGTCTCCGGGTTGGCGGTCACGTGAGCCGAGCCGTAGCTCTCGGTGTAGACGATGTCCGGGTCTCCGTCGAACCTCAGAACGTTGAACGACCCTACCGTTGCCGGGTGTTGACCGGCGTCGAACGGGAGCACCTGGATACGGACCGCACGCTGATCCCGGAAGCCCAACAAGTGGAGCAGTTGATTGCGCATGGTGTCCCGGCTGCCGAACGGCCGGTGCAGCACCGCTTCGTCCAGCACCACCCAGGCCAGCGGCGGACGCTCTCGGTTCAGGATGCGCTGGCGTTCCATTCGCGCGGCCACCGCTTCGTCGAGCCGGTCCGACCACCCGGCCTGGAGCACGGCACGCGCATAGTCGGGCGTCTGCAGCAGTCCGTAGACCAACTGCGCCTGATACGTGGAGATGTACGCCGCCCGCGCCTCCATCTCCGCGTACGCCTGGAACCAGCTCGGTAACTGGCTGCGCAGCACCAGCCCCACCAGCCGTGAGAACACCCCGCCCGTCCCCAGCGCCGCGTCCACCCGTTCCGAGAAGTCCCGCGTCGGAACCTTCCTCGCCGTCTCGATCTGGCCGATGAGCGACGCCGTACAGAAGACGCTCACGCCCAGCTCGCCCTGCTTCAGCCCGGCGTCCTCTCTCAGGCGGCGCAGTTCGGAGCCGTAGTAGTCAAGCGGCGATGCGCTGGGATCAAGGTCGCGGATATTGACCATGCTGGCCGTCACCCCCAAGCTCACGCCTCGTGGCGTTCGTTCCGTTCGTAGCCGAGGGTAACCGGGCCACCGCACTCCGGTGGCACTTTGGGCAAGTCCCGGGCTGGCGCACTGCCGTGCTGCTGGAAGACGCGCTACGCCTGCCCCCATCGTGTTGACCGCCCGGACGGAGTTGGCGAATGCGGTCCTGTCGGAGGTCCTGCAGGTCGCCCCGGAGCTGACGGACAGGACCTACTTGTCGCCCGCAGCGACCGCATACAAAGGGCGGCTCCCGTGTGTCTCCACCCCGGGCCACCCCCCTCGTCCGCGCGCGTGCGTCAGGCGCGCGACTCCCCGCCCAAGTGGTGCACCCGCACGATGTTCCTCGTGCCCGAGATGCCTGGAGCCGAGCCCGGCTTGATGATCACGACGTCGCCCTCGTTGTGCCGCGAGGAGGTGCCGACGAGGCCCTGGGCGCCATGCCGCTCGTCAACGAGGCGCAGCCATTTGCACCCGTTCAGGGAGTCATCGGTGACACTGCTTCTCATTGGCGGGCAGTACGTCAAGGTGCTAGTATGTGTACGTACTGCAACGTGGGCTGTCATGCCGTGGCACCTTGAGATGGCCGGAGAAGTCCGGGACTGGCTGCACAAGCTGAGAAAGGACGACCGCGACTCCGCGCGATTGGTGGGTCTGGCTATCCAGGCTCTGGTTGAGGAGGGGCCCGACTTGGGTCGTCCGCTGGTCGACCGCATCAAGGGTTCCGCTCTGCATAATTTGAAGGAGTTGCGCCCTGGTTCGTCCGGGGCGAGCGAGATCAGGGTGCTGTTCGTCTTCGACCCTCAACGCAGTGCCGTTCTGTTGGTGGCCGGAGACAAGGCAGGGCAGTGGTCCGAGTGGTACCGCCGCTCGATCCCCGCAGCCGAGGCACGATATGCCGCATGGTTGGATCACCTGGCCCGACGGCAGAAGGAGGCACAGGAATGACCACCTTCCACTCCTGGGACGACGTCAAGCGTGAGGTCTTCGACGCTGAGGACCTTGATGCGATCGCTGCCGGAGCTCAGCGCATGGTGGCTGAAGCTCGCGCGCACCGGCTGGCCGAGATGCGGAAGCAACTCGGCCTCACGCAGAGCGAGGTAGCGGCTCGGATGCATGTGCGACAGGAGCGGGTGTCGGCGATCGAACGAGGGAATACAAAAGCGGCGGAAGTCGGAACGATCGCCGCCTACGTCGCTGCACTCGGGGGCCGGCTGGAGATCGTCGCGAACTTCGACGGCACCCGCGTGGTTGTCGCCTGAGGCCGGAGAGTCGAGTACCCCTGGTCGGGTGAGGTCGACCAGCCCCGCCCGTCGGCAAAGCCCGAGGGCGGTACCCCGGCCACTCCGGGGTACCGCCCTGGCCATCTCGCAGGCGCAGGGGACTACTTCGCGTCCACCCCGCCCAAGTGGTGCACCCGCACCATGTTCGTCGTCCCCGGCACCCCCGGCGGGGAGCCCGCCGTGATGATCATGATGTCGCCCTCGTTGTACCGGTGGAGCTTCAGCAGTGCCGCGTCCACCAGGTCGACCATCGCGTCCGTCGTCTCCACGAACGGTGCCAGGAAGGACTCCACGCCCCAGCTCAGCGTCAGCTGGTTGCGCGTCGAGGCGTCCGTCGTGAAGGCCAGGATCTGCTGTTCCGCGCGGTAGCGGGACAGCCGGCGGGCGGTGTCGCCGGACTGGGTGAAGGCCACCAGGGACTTGGCGCCCAGGAAGTCCGCGATCTCGCAGGCCGCGCGGGCCACCGAACCGCCCTGAGTGCGGGGCTTCTTGCCCGGGACCAAGGGCTGGAGGCCCTTCGACAGGAGCTCTTCCTCCGCCGCGACGACGATCTTCGACATCGTCTTGACCGTCTCGATCGGGTACGCGCCGACCGAGGACTCGGCCGACAGCATGACCGCGTCCGCCCCGTCCAGGATCGCGTTCGCGACGTCTGACGCCTCGGCGCGCGTCGGGCGGGAGTTGGTGATCATCGACTCCATCATCTGGGTCGCCACGATCACCGGCTTGGCGTTGCGGCGGCACAGTTCGATGAGGCGCTTCTGCACCATCGGGACCCGCTCAAGCGGGTACTCGACGGCCAGGTCGCCGCGCGCCACCATCACGCCGTCGAACGCCATCACGACGTCCGCCATGTTCTCGACGGCCTGCGGCTTCTCGACCTTGGCGATGACCGGGACCCTGCGGCCCTCCTCGTCCATCACCTTGTGGACGTCCTTGACGTCGCTCGCGTCCCGTACGAAGGACAGCGCCACCAGGTCGCAGCCCATACGGAGCGCGAAGCGCAGGTCCTCGACGTCCTTCTCCGAGAGCGCCGGGACGTTGACCGCCGCGCCGGGCAGGTTGATGCCCTTGTGGTCGGAGATGACGCCGCCCTCGACGACGATCGTCTTGACCTGGGGGGCCGCGACCTCGACGACCCGCAGCTCGACGTTGCCGTCGTTGATCAGGATCTGGTCGCCCTTGGACACATCGCCCGGCAGGCCCTTGTAGGTGGTGCCGCAGATCGACTTGTCGCCGGCGACATCCTCGGTGGTGATGGTGAATTCGTCGCCGCGGACCAGTTCGACCGGCCCCTCGGCGAAGGTTTCCAGACGGATCTTGGGGCCCTGGAGGTCGGCGAGTACGCCAACCGCGTGGCCGGTGTCCTCGGACGCCTTGCGCACGCGGTGGTACCGCTCCTCGTGCTCAGCGTGGGTCCCGTGGCTCATGTTGAATCGGGCCACGTTCATGCCGGCCTCGATGAGCGCTTTCAGCTGCTCGTAGGAGTCGACGGCGGGGCCCAGTGTGCAAACGATTTTGGAACGGCGCATAAGGCGGATCCTATCGGTTTGTTTCGACGCGGAATATTCCGTCTGGTGGAATGTACAAATGGGCGGTGTTCCGCTCAGGCGTTGCCCTCGGCGGAAACGCCTGTGACCAGTGCAAATGTCTGCCGGGCGATCTCCAGCTCCTCATCGGTCGGGACCACAGCCACCACAACTCGGGCATACGGCGCCGAAATAATTCGCGCCTCGTCCGAGCGGGCGGCGTTCAGCTCGGCGTCCAGCACGAGTCCCAGCTCCTCCAGACCCGCGACGGCAGCCTCGCGCACCGGCGCCGCGTTCTCGCCGACCCCGGCCGTGAACGCGATCGCGTCCACCCGGCCGAGTACCGCGTAATAGGCGCCTATGTACTTCTTCAGTCGGTGAATGTAGATGTCGAAGGCCAGCCGCGCGCGCTCGTCGCCCCCCTCGATCCGGCGGCGGATCTCCCGCATGTCGTTGTCGCCGCACAGACCCACCAAACCGCTTCTCTTGTTGAGCAGTTCGTCGATGTCGTCGACCGACATTCCCGCGACCCGCTTGAGGTGGAACGTAACCGCGGGGTCAATGTCACCGGAGCGGGTGCCCATCACCAGGCCCTCCAGTGGTGTCAGCCCCATCGAGGTGTCCACGCACCGGCCGCCCGCCACCGCCGAGGCGGACGCGCCGTTGCCCAGGTGCAGCACGATGACGTTCACCTCGGAGGGGTCCTTGCCCAGCAGCGCCGCCGTCCTGCGCGAGACGTACGCGTGCGAGGTGCCGTGGAAGCCGTAGCGGCGGATCTTGTGGGCGTCCGCCGTCTCCACGTCGATCGCGTAGCGCGCCGCCGACTCCGGCATCGTCGTGTGGAAGGCGGTGTCGAAGACCGCGACCTGCGGCAGGTCCGGTCGCAGCGCCTGGGCGGTGCGGATTCCGGTGATGTTGGCCGGGTTGTGCAGCGGTGCCACCGGGACCAGCCGCTCGATCTCCGCCATCACCTCGTCGGTGATCACGGTCGGCGCGGTGAACTTCAGGCCGCCGTGGACCACCCGGTGGCCGATCGCCGCCAGCTCGGGGGAGTCCAGGCCGAGCCCGTCCTGTGCCAGCTCGTCGGCGAGAGCCTTCAGCGCCGTGTCGTGGTCGGCGATCGGGCCGCTGCGCTCGCGCCTCTCGGCGCCGCCGCCGAGCGGGGTGTGCACCAGACGCGAGGTCTCCTCACCGATCCGCTCGACGAGCCCGACCGCCAGGCGCGAGCTGTCCCGCATGTCGAGCAGCTGGTACTTCACCGACGAGGAGCCGGAGTTGAGGACGAGAACGCGGGTGGCGGTCATGCCGGGAGCTCCTGACCCTGGGACTGGATGGCGGTGATGGCGACCGTGTTCACGATGTCGCTGACGAGCGCGCCGCGCGACAGATCGTTCACCGGCTTGCGCAGACCCTGCAGCACAGGACCGACGGCCACGGCGCCGGCCGAGCGCTGCACGGCCTTGTAGGTGTTGTTGCCCGTGTTGAGGTCCGGGAAGATCAGCACCGTCGCCCGGCCCGCCACCTCGGACTCCGGCAGCTTCGTCGCCGCGACGGACGGCTCGACCGCCGCGTCGTACTGGATCGGTCCCTCGATCCGCAGATCCGGACGCGCCTCGCGCACCAGCTTGGTCGCATCCCGCACCTTGTCGACGTCCGCGCCCGACCCGGAGGTGCCCGTGGAGTACGACAGCATCGCGATCCGCGGCTCCACGCCGAAGCGGGCCGCCGTCACCGCCGACTGGATCGCGATGTCCGCGAGCTGCTCGGCGTCCGGGTCCGGGTTGACCGCGCAGTCGCCGTAGACCAGAACCCTGTCGGCCAGGCACATGAAGAAGACGGAGGAGACGATCGAGGCGTCCGGCTTGGTCTTGATGATCTCAAAGGCCGGGCGGATCGTCGCCGCCGTGGAGTGCACCGAGCCCGACACCATGCCGTCGGCCAGACCCTCCTCGACCATCAGCGTCCCGAAGTAGTTCACGTCCGCCACCGCGTCGAATGCCAGATCCACCGTCATGCCCTTGTGGGCCCTCAGCTGCGCGTACCGCTCGGCGAAGCTCTGGCGCAGCTCGGAGGTGGCCGGGTCGATCAGCTGGGTGGTGCTCAGGTCGATGCCCAGGTCGGCGGCCTTCTTGCGGATGACCTCGGTGTCGCCGAGCAGGGTCAGGTCGCAGACGTCCCTGCGCACGAGGACGTCGGCGGCGCGCAGCACCCGCTCCTCGGTGCCCTCGGGCAGGACGACACGGCGGCGGTCGGCGCGGGCCTGCTCCAGGAGGTCGTGCTCGAACATCATCGGGGTGACGCGGCCGCTGCGGGCCACCGACATACGGGCCAGGAGGTCGCCGGTGTCGACATGTCGCTCGAAGAGGCCGAGCGCGGTTTCGGCCTTGCGGGGCGTGGAGGCGTTCAACTTGCCTTCGAGGCCGAACAGTTCGGCCGCCGTCGGGAAGCTCATGCCGGGCACCAGGACGACGGGGGTGCCGGGCGCGAGCCGGGAGGCCAGCGTGAGGATCTCCTCGCTCGGGCGCTCGTTCAGCGTCAGCAGTACGCCCGCGATGGGCGGGGTGCCGGCGGAGTGCGCGGCCAGCGCGCCCACCACCAGATCGGCGCGGTCGCCGGGGGTGACCACCATGCAGCCGGGGGTCAGGGCCCGCAGGAAGTTCGGCAGCATCGCACCGCCGAAGACGAAGTCGAGTGCGTCCCTGGCCAGACCGGCGTCGTCGCCGAGGAGGACGGTGGCGCCGAGCCCGTGGGTGATCTGGGCGACCGTGGGGGCCGCGAGCGCCGGCTCGTCGGGAAGGATGTAACAGGGAACGGGGAGGCGGGCCGCCAGCCGCTCGGCTATGGACTCGCGATCGTCGGGCGGGACCCGGTTGACGACCATCGCAAGGACATCGCAGCCCAGGGCCTCGTACGCGCGGTAGGCATTGCGGGTCTCGGCCCGTACCAACTCGGCGGTCTGGCCCTTGCCGCCGACCACCGGGATCACCGAGGCGCCGAACTCGTTCGCGAGCCGGGCATTGAGCGCCAGCTCGTCGGGGAGCTGGGTGCCCGCGTAGTCCGTGCCGAGGACGAGCACGACCTCGTAAGCGCGTGCCACCTCGTGGAAGCGCTCGACGAGCCGGGAGACCAGCTCGTCGGTGCCCTGCTCGGCCTGCAGCGCGGAGGCCTCGTGGTAGTCCATTCCGTATACGGACGCGGGGTCCTGCGAGAGCCGGTAACGGGCGCGCAGGAGGTCGAAGAGGCGGTCCGGACGGTCGTGCAGCAGTGGGCGGAAGACGCCCACCCGGTCCACCTGGCGGGTCAGGAGCTCCATGACTCCCAGCTCCACGACCTGCCGGCCGTCCGAGCGGTCGATCCCGGTCACGTACACGCTGCGCGTCACGCGTGCTCTCCCGTCCATGCTGTCGCGTATGAGACGTACGAAAGGTGGTACCTACAAAAAAGCCGCTCAGGGCGGCCTTGCCCTCTTGACAATACCTCCGGCGGTAGGTAGGGCGCCCGCCGGGCAAGGGTCGGTCGACACGCCCGCGAGCGGGGTCCGAGTGCCATGCGGCTGAGTAGCTGGGAGCGCGGGGTTCCCGGCGCGCGTGGAACAATCGAACCTGGGCTCACGTGTATCACTGACGAGCAGGAGACACAGCACGATGCGTATCGGAGTACTGACCGCAGGCGGCGACTGCCCGGGCCTGAACGCAGTGATCCGGTCGGTTGTGCACCGTGCTCTGACCGGCCACGGCGATGAAGTCATCGGTTTCGAGGACGGGTTCAAGGGTCTCCTCGACGGTCACTACCGCCCGCTCGACCTCAACGCCGTCAGCGGCATCCTCGCCCGCGGCGGCACGATCCTCGGCTCCGCCCGCCTGGAGCGCGGCCGGCTGCGTGAAGCCGCCGAGAACGCCGCGGAGTTGGCGAAGCAGTACGGCATCGACGCGCTCATCCCGATCGGCGGCGAGGGCACGCTCACCGCGTCCCGGATGCTCGCCGAGGCGGGCATGCCGGTGGTCGGAGTGCCCAAGACCATCGACAACGACATCTCCTCCACCGACCGCACCTTCGGCTTCGACACCGCCGTCACGGTCGCCACCGAGGCCATCGACCGGCTGAAGACCACCGCCGAGTCGCACCAGCGCGTGATGGTCGTCGAGGTGATGGGGCGGCACGCGGGCTGGATCGCGCTGGAGTCCGGCATGGCGGGCGGCGCGCACGGTATCTGTCTGCCGGAGCGGCACTTCCACGTCGAGGACATCGTGAAGATGGTCGAGGAGCGTTTCTCGCGCGGCAAGAAGTTCGCGGTGATCTGCGTCGCGGAGGGCGCGCACCCGGCCGAGGGCTCGATGGCCTACGAGAAGGGCGAGATCGACCAGTACGGCCATGAGCGCTTCCAGGGCATCGGCAACCGCCTCGCGGCGGAGCTGGAGCGCCGGCTGGGCAAGGAGGCCAAGCCGGTCATCCTCGGGCATGTGCAGCGCGGCGGCACGCCCACCGCGTACGACAGGGTGCTCGCCACGCGCTTCGGCTGGCATGCGGTGGAGGCCGTGCACAGCGGTGAGTTCGGCATGATGACGGCGCTTCGCGGCACGGACGTGGAGACGGTGCCGCTGGCGCAGGCGGTCACCCAGCTGAAGACCGTGCCACAGAACCGTATGTACGAGGCGGAGTCGGTCTTCTGAACCGGTGAACGGGCCGTCCGCCGACCGCGGTTGGAGCACGGTCGGCGGACGTGTTCGCCGGTCTTCCGGGTCAGGACAGCTTGCCGTCGTAGTCCGGCAGCTTGAACGTCCGCTCGGCGTGACCGCCGACCAGGTCGCCCGGCTTGTTGCCGACATTGGCGATGATCGTGTAGCCCTTGGCCTCGATCTCCGCCCGCTTCTCGGTCTTGTACGCGCTGACCTCGCCGAACAGGTCGGGCAGGTCGCGTACGTACAGGCCGTCGACCGGGTAGCCGACCTTCTTGAGGTTGTAGGAGGTGAGCGAGTAGATGATGCCGGGGCGGGCCGTGACGAAGAAGATGTCCACGCCGCGGGAGTCGGCGTAACGGACCAGGTCGAGCACCGGCTTGATCGCGGGGGTCGGGTACTCCCAGAAGTAGTGGAAGTCCGTCTCCAGCGAGGAGTTGTCGATGTCCAGGACCATCGCGAGCCGCTGTCCCGAGGCACCGGCAGTGCGCTGCTCGATGTAGGGGCGGGCGGTGGCGACGACCGCGGAGACGTCGCGCTGCCAGGTCGCGTAGTCGACGTCGGCGAGGAACGTACGGCTGGTGCTCGTCTGCTGCGAGGTGAGGGTGGGGGTCGCGGCGTTCGCTGTGCCGGTCACGGACGTGGTGAGGGCGAGCGCGGCGACCGTCACCGCCGCCCGGGTGGTCCATCTGCGTGCATGCATGGGGGGTTCACTCCTGAGTCCGGATCCGGGCGCGGAAGCGCCAGGGCCTCGGCATGATCGCGGCTGACAGTGGACGGAACGATGCGTTCCGGCTACCGGTTAGTAGCTTCGTTGTGACGGAAGCGGGTACGAGGTCAGAACTGCTCGACGAAATACGGCTCGACGGTCATCCAGCCATTGCCCGAGGCGCCGTTGCGGCGGCCCTGGTCCTGCTTGGACAGGGAGTACCAGGAGTCCACATAGTCCGGGTCGTCCGTGTACCAGGAGTCCGGAATGGCCGCGAGTACCGCGTCCACCAGGGGCGCGTACACGCCCTGGTCGGTGAGGGTCAGCAGCGCGGTCGCGATGGCTTGGGCCAGAGCCTTGTAGTTCGTGTCGCCGTCGTCCTCCATCAGGACCACGTCGGCGAGGTTGTACTTGTAGTTGAACCACTTCACGAGGACCTGGTTCGGGTAGTACGTCTTGCCGTCGTCGTCGAGATACGGCATCTGCACCGTGTCCACGCGCGGGACGCCGTCCTGTCCCCAGCCGGTGACGATGGCGTACGTCTCGGCCCCGCCCTTGAACCACGGCTCCTGGTCGTCGGCCACGCCGATGGACGTGATCTTCGACGTCCAGACGCCGCTCGCGGCCGCCCCGGACGTGCCCTGTGCGATGGGCTTCTGCAGGGCCGGAACTGCCAGGCCCGCCTTCGCCAGCTCCCGGTCGAGGATGTCCAGGCCGGCCGCGAGAGCCTTGGACGTATCGATGTCGATGAGATACACGGGCCGGTCCGGCGTCCTGTTCGCATCGAGCTTGTGCCGGCGGCCGGCGCCGTCGTAGGCGGTGACCGACGAGCGGTCGTCGTCCTGCGCGGCGGCCGCCACCAGCGGCTTCACGCCTTTCGCGAGGCCGGCGCGCATCGAGGGGTCGGCGAGCCTGATCCGGAGCAGCGAGCCCGTGCCCGCTCCCAGGCCCTTGGCCGCGGCAAGATCCTTGTTGGCCTCGGCCACGGCGCTCTCCATGCGCCGGCCGGCGGGTGCGTCGGCCCGTCGGCTCAGTTCGAGCAGGTCGACGGCTGTGGAGCGAAGAGAGGCGGTACGCAACTGGGCACTCCAGGGCGCGTCGCCCAGCGAGGCCGCGGTCTTGCGGGCCAGGGCGTCCTGGATCTTCTCGGCCGTGGAGTGGGAGGTGGAGGGGGACCCGGCGCTGCTCGCGGCGGACGCCTGAGCGGTGGTGACCGGCAGGGCGACTAACGCGAGGGCGGCACAGGCCAGGCCCGCGAGGGCTCGGTGAGTTCTTGGAATGCTCATGAGGGTGAGGCCTCCTGTGATGACGCTGCCTTGGGGGTCTCCCAGGGCGTGGCGGCTGGGTCGACGCGCGTAACATCCGGCGCGCGCCCCCGATATCGTCATCACGACGGGACTCGCGGGTAATGAGTGAATCCTCCACTGCTGGAGCCCGAAGAACGGATGTCATATCCCTGGCGCTTTGGCTTGATCCGTGATCCGACGGGCCGTCAGTCTTGCGAGGATGCCGGGTCGGAGGTGCGCCTGCGGCGGGCTTTCACCCCGCCCCGCCCTCCCCCAGACTCCGTCCGGGGGGACCCCCAACCTCCTGCGCCTCAAACGCCGGACGGGCTGGAATGTGCGGCTCGGCCGCACATTTCAGCCCGTCCGGCGTTTGAGGACACGCGCGAAGCGCGTACGGGGGTCTGGGGGCTTGCCCCCAGTTCGGGAAGGGGCGGGGTGGGGAACAGCCCCGCCGCAGGCGACTACGCCCGCGCCAAGTCCCAGAAGTGGTCCACTATCCGGTCCAGGAAGTCCCGCCCCGGCTCCCCCGTGTCGTGCGTCGTCGCGCCCCACGCGAGCGTCGCCACCATCCGGGACTGGTATGCGGAGTGCAATTCCTCGAGCACCCCCTCAAGGTGCTCCCGCCGCATCGGCAGCATCTTGCCCACCGGGCGTACGTACGCCTGCCAGCGTGCCTTCACCGCGTCCCGCAGCAGTTCCGCGAGGTCCGTGTCCCGGCCGGTCGCCGTGAGGAGTTCGCGGGGGCCGAGGTCGAGCACCTCGGAGAGCGCCGCGGTCTGGCGCTCGTTGCCGCGCCAGCGGCCCGAGTCCTCCATCCGCAGATACGAGCCCGCGTCCATGCCGACGAGGCGCGCGAGTTCCTCGGCGGCGAGGCTGCGCGCCATCCGGTGCTCGCGCAGGGTGGTCGCCTCGGTGAGCAGATCGTGCGGCGCGCACCACAACACCCCTGCGAGCGCGGTCAGTTCGCGTGTGCCGGGGCTGGCGAGCCCCCGCTCCCACTGGACCACGACGTCGGGCGAGACATGGATCCCGTACTGGGCGCGAAGGCCGTACGCGACGTGGCCGGGGGCCATGCCGAGGGCTTCGCGCAGCCGGCGCGCGGCGGGGGCGTTGAAGGGCGGGGACGCGTTATGGTGCACGCCGACACGCTAGGGGGCCGGAGGGGGCGGCGACTACGGTGCGTTCACCCAGAGCCACTTGTCGTAGGAACGTCCGAGCTGATCGTTACCTCTTGGTAACGTCACGTGACGGTACACGGCAGGAGCCACTCACCCCTTGACGGCCCCGCCCAGGGCGAAGCCGCCGCCCAGCCTGCGGGCGATCAGTACGTACAGCACCAGCACCGGCGCCGAGTACAGGATCGAGAAGGCGGCGAGCTGGCCGTAGATCACTGAACCGTAGTTGCCGAAGAAGGTGAAGATCGAGACGGACGCCGGCATCTGCTCGGGGGACAGGATCAGCATGAACGGTACGAAGAAGTTTCCCCAGAGCTGGATGAAGGTGTAGATCGTCACCACGGTCAGGCCCGGGCCCATCAGGGGCAGTACGACCCGGGTCAGCGTCTGCAGATACGACGCGCCGTCCGTCCATGCCGCCTCCTCCAGGACCACCGGGACGCCGTCCATGAAATTCTTCATCAGCCAGATGGAGAAGGGCAGTTGGGAGGTGGCGAGGAAGAGACCGGTGCCGTACATCGTGTCGATCAGATTGACCTGTACGAACAGGCCGTAGACCGGGACCATGACCGCCGTGATCGGCAGACACGTCGTGAACAGGATCGTCAGCAGATACGGGCGGCTGAAGCGCGAGCGGTGGCGCGAGAGCGGATACGCGGCGAGCGCGGCGCACACCACCGTCAGCAGCGTCGCACCCCCGCACAGCAGCAGGCTGTTGAGCATCGGCGTGAAGGTGATCTCGTCGGTGAGCACCGCGTCGAAGTTGTCCGCGGTGAACGACGAGGGCGTCCGCACCCGCAGGTCCGCCTCCGCGTCGACCGAGGAGAGCACCAGCCACACCAGCGGCAGCGCGAAGGCCGCGGCCGTCCCCAGCAGAGCGCCGTCCGCGGCGAGCCGGGCGCGGGTGGCCCGGCGCATCACACTTCCACCCGCATCAGCCGCAGATAGACGACCGAGAAGAGCGAGCCCACCAGCAGAAGCAGCAGTGCCACCGCCGTGCCGTAGCCGATCAGGCTCTTCTGGAACGCCTGGTCGTACATGAACACCGGCAGTGTCTGGCTGCGACTGCCCGGGCCGCCGCGCGTCATCGCCCAGATCAGCCCGAACACCGACAGCGTGGAGAGGGTGTTCAGCATCAGATTGGTGCCGATGGATCGGCGGATCATCGGCAGCGTGATGTGCCAGACGCGGCGCGGGCCGCTCGCTCCGTCGACCTCCGCCGCCTCCGTGATGTCGCGGGGGATCTCGGCCAGCGCGGCGGAGTAGATCAGCATCGAGAACGCCGTGCCGCGCCAGACGTTCGCGAACGACACCGCCAGGATCGGCAGCGTGAACAGCCAGTTCTGGGACGGCAGATGGAGCCAGCCGAGCAGGGCGTTCAGGGTCCCCTCGCGGCGGAAGAAGGTGTACAGCAAGAACGCCGCGACGATCTCCGGCAGCACCCAGGCGGTGATCACCAAGGTGCCCGTGAGGGTACGGACGGGACGGGACGCCGCACGCATCAGACCCGCGAGGGCCAGCCCCAGGGTGTTCTGGCCGACGATCGCCGAGACGAAGGTGAAGACGAGGGTGAGCCAGACGGCATTGCGGAAGCCGGCGTCGGCGAAAGCCCTGCGGAAGTTGTCCAGGCCGACGAAGTCGGAGCCCGACGCGCCCGTCAGCTGGGTGTCGGTGAAGGCGATCCAGACGCAGTAGCCGATCGGTCCCGCCAGGAAGAGCAGCAGCAGGAGCGTGGCGGGGGCGATCGGTACCCACCGCCACAAACCCCTTCTCGTGCTGCTCACTTGGAGGTGATCGCGCCGTCGACGATGGTCTTCAGCTGCTCGTCGTACTCCTTCGCCGCGTCCGCCGCCGAGGCGTCACCCGTCGTCACCTTCTCCATAGCCTCCCCGATCGCCGTCGAGACCTGCGGATAGACGGGCAGCGCGGGACGGTAGTGGGTGTACTGCACGAGAGAGGTGAAGAAGTCGATGCCCGGCATGGACTTCAGATAGCGGGCGTCGGCGGCGACATCCTTGCGTACGGCGATCTGCGCGTCGACGATCGTCCACTGGACCGCGTTCGCCGGGGTCTGCATGGCCGTGATGAACTCCCAGGCCAGATCGGGGTTCTTGGCCTTCTGCGGAATCGCCCAGGTCCAGCCGCCCGACATGGACACCTTGCCCGGCGCCTGCCCGTTCTGCGTCGGCATCGGGGCCTGGCCCAGCTTCTTGTCCCACTGGGGCCACGGCTTGGCGCCCGATGCGAGCCAGTGCTGGCCCATCCAGGAACCGTCGAGGTCGATCGCCAGCCTGCCCTCCGGGAGCAGCTCCGTCGCCACCCGCGTACCGATGTTGGGGTCGAGGGCGTCGGAAACGTCCGGGCCGAGCTTCTCCCCGTACACCGTGCGTACGAAGCCGAGGGCGTCGCGGAATCCCTTGCCGCCCGTGACCCACTTCTTGGCGGAGGGGTCGTACAGGGGGTCGGCGCCGGTGCCGTACAGCAGCATCTCGAAGCCCTGCATCACCGCGGCCTCGCCGGGGCCCTTGCCGGTGTAGACGTTGAGCGGGATGACGCCCGGGACCTTCTTCTTGACCGTGCGGGCCGCGGCCAGGATCTCCGCCCAGTTCTTCGGCTGCCAGTCGGCGGGCAGACCGGCCTTCGCGAAGATCTCCTTGTTGAACCAGAGGCCGCGGGTGTCGGTGCCGTCCGGGATTCCGTACGTCCTGCCGTCCTCCGCCTTGGCGGCGGACTTCGCCGTCTCCACGAACTGGCTCCACTGGTTCCATTTCGGGAGGTAGTCGTCCAGCGGCTTCAAGTACCCGGCCTTGATGTCGGAGTTGATGCGGAAGGTGTCCTCGTAGACCAGATCGGGCGCGGTCTTGGGGGAGCGCATCATCTGCTGCGCCTTGGTGGCGTAGTCGTTGTCCGGGGCCTGGATCGGGACGAGCTTGACCTTCTTGCCGGGGTGGTCCTTCTCGAACTGCTTCTTCACCGACTCGAGGAAGGTGTCCTTGAAGCGGACCTTGTTGTCGGTGGAACGGTTGTAGGCGACCTTGATGGTGTCCGGGTCGCTGCCGGAACTGCCGCCGCAGGCCGTGAGTGAGGCTGCGACGACAGCGGCTAACGGGACGAGGGCGAGTGGGGCGGTGGGGCGCACGGGCACGACCTCCTCGAAGCCACGGGGGCTGCCCGGTGACCGTAGGTCCGGCCCGTCAGCAGGGTCAATCCCCGTGCAGGGCACACCGGTTCAGCGGCCGGAAGTGATCCATCGGTACTGCAGCTCAGGACGCCCGATCTGTCCGTACTGCGGACTGCGCGCGGCCCGGCCCTCGGTGACCAGGTGCTCCAGATAGCGGCGCGCGGTGATCCGTGAGATGCCGACGGCCGTGCCCGCCTCGGTGGCGGTGAGCCCGGCGGCGGAATCGCGCAGCGTACGGGTGACGGCGGCAAGCGTGGGCGCGCTGAGGCCCTTGGGGAGCCCGCCGCCCTGGGGCGCGCGCAGCGCGCCGAGCGCCCGGTCCACCTCGTCCTGGCCACTGGCCTCCCCGGCCGCGGCCCGGAACTCGGCGTACCGGGTGAGCCTGTCGCGGAGGGTGGCGAAGGTGAAGGGCTTCAGGACGTACTGGACGACCCCGAGGGACACCCCTTCGCGCACGATCGCGAGGTCGCGGGCGGAGGTGACGGCGATGACGTCGGCGGAGTGGCCGGCGGCGCGCAGGGACCGTACGAGATGGAGCCCGTGCCCGTCGGGCAGATACAGGTCGAGCAGCAGCAGATCGACCGCGGTCCGCTCCAGGACGCGGACGGCCTCGGACCGGGAGTGCGCGACCCCGGCGACGGCGAAGCCGGTGACGCGGCCGACGTAGAGGGCGTGCGCGTCGGCGGCGACGGGGTCGTCTTCGACGACGAGGACGCGGATGGGGGCGGTGGTCATGCGGCGACCCCCAGGGGGTGACGCGCGCCGGGGCGGTGCGGCAGGGGCGTCCGCGGTGCGGGTGCCGCTGCGCGGGGCTTGTTCCCCACCCCGTCCCTTCCCGAACTGGGGGCAAGCCCCCAGACCCCCGACGGGGCTTCGCCCCGGACCCCGTATGCGACCTTCGGCCGCATGTCCTCAAGCGCCGGACGGGCTGAAGTGTGCGGCCCAGCCGCACATTCAGCCCCGCCGGCGCTTGAGGCGCGGGAGGTTGGGGGTCCCCCCGGACGGAGTCTGGGGGAGGGCGGGGTGGGGACAAGCCCCGCCGCAGGCGCACCGTCGCTCATGCCCGTACCTCCGCAGGTCTCAGCGGCAGGCGTACGGTGAACTCCGCGCCGCCGTCCCGGCCCTCGGCCAGCCGCACCGTACCGCGGCTGCGGTGTGCCGCCTGCTTGACCAGGGCGAGACCCAGACCGCGGCCCGCGCCGTGCGTGGACCAGCCGCGGCGGAAGACCTCGTCCGCGTCCGCGGGGTCGACTCCCGCGCCCGTGTCGGCGACCCGCAGCAGCAGTTCGCCGCTCTCCGCGCGGGCCGTGACGGTCACCCGGGCACGCAGCGACCGCGCACCCGCCGCCTCCGACGCCGCGTCCACCGCGTTGTCGATCAGATTGCCCAGGATCGTCACCAGGTCACGCGCCGGCAGCGACGGCGGCAGCAGGCCGTCGTCGATACGGCTGTCCTCCGCGAGCACCAGCTCCACACCCCGTTCGTTCGCCTGCGCCGCCTTGCCCAGCAGCAGCGCGGCCAGCACCGGTTCGCCGACCGAGCCGACGACGCGGTCGGTCAGGGCCTGCGCGAGCTCGAGCTCCGCCGTGGCGAACTCCACCGCCTCGTCCGCGCGGCCGAGTTCGATGAGCGAGACAACCGTATGCAGGCGGTTGGCGGCCTCGTGCGCCTGCGAGCGCAGCGCCTGTGTGAAGCCCCGCTCGGAGTCCAACTCGCCCGAGAGCGCCTGGAGTTCGGTGTGGTCCCGCAGCGTGACCACCGTCCCGCGCTGCTCGCCACCGACGACCGGGCTGGTGTTGACGACGATGACCCGGTCCGCGGTCAGATGGACCTCGTCGACCCTCGGCTCGGCCGACAGCAGCGCGCCGGTGAGCGGGGCGGGCAGGCCGAGGCTGTCCACGGGCCGGCCGACCACGTCCTCGTCGAGCCCGAGGAGTTCCCGGGCCCCGTCGTTCACCAGGGCGATCCGCCGCCGGCCGTCCAGCATCACCAGGCCCTCGCGCACGGCGTGCAGCGCGGCCTCGTGGTAGTCGTGCATCCGGCTCAGCTCGGCCGCGTTCATGCCGTGCGTATGCCGCCGCAGCCGCGCGTTGATCACGTACGTACCGAGGCCGCCCAGCGCGAGCGCCGCGCCCGCGACCCCGAGCAGCGCGGCGACCTGCTTGCTCACCTGCTCGCTGATCTTCTCGATGGTGATGCCCGCGCTGACGAGCCCGGTGATCTTCCCGTTGTCGTAGACGGGCGCCACCGTCCGTACCGAAGGACCGAGCGTGCCCAGGTGCTTCTCGCTGTAGATCTTGCCCTTCAACGCCTCGTCGATGCTCCCCAGATACGTCTTCCCGATCTGGCCCGGCTCCGGGTGTGTCCAGCGGGTGCCGTCCGGAGCCATGATCACCACGAAGTTGACGCCCGCGTCACGGCGCAGCCGTTCCGCGTACGGCTGGAGCTGCTCGGTCGGATGCGCGGAGCGTGCCGCGGCGACCACCGAGGGCGAGCGCGCCACGGCGGTGGCGGCGGCCCTGGACTGGCGGCGTGCGGTCTCCTCCGCCTGGGAGCGGTCGGTGATGTACGTGAAGAGCGCGCAGCCCGCCACGATCGCGGCGACCAGCACGACCTGCATCGCGAAGAGCTGGCCGGCGAGGCTGCGAGGACGGGGTATGCGCATGGACCAAGTCTGCCTGGCCGAAATCGCGTGAACGAAACGAACGTAAGGGTGACCGGGGTCACAGGGTGGGCGATAGTCACGGCATCCATAGGGACATGGATGAATTCGAACAAGGAGGACCCCGTGGCTACAGGAGCCGTCAGGCGGGACCGTACGCACTATCTCTATATCGCCGTGATCATTGCGGTGGTGCTGGGCATCGTCGTGGGCCTGGCAGCCCCTGAGTTCGCAGTCGAGCTCAAGCCGCTCGGCACCGGTTTTGTGAACCTGATCAAGATGATGATCTCGCCGATCATCTTCTGCACGATCGTGCTGGGCATCGGCTCGGTACGCAAGGCCGCCAAGGTCGGCGCCGTGGGTGGCATCGCGCTCGGCTACTTCCTCGCGATGTCGATGGTCGCGCTCGGCATCGGTCTGGTCGTCGGCAACATCCTTCAGCCCGGTGACGGCCTCGCCCTGACCGACGCGGTCAAGGACGCGGGCCAGGGCCAGGTCTCGGCGGAGGCCAAGGACACGACGGAATTCCTGCTCGGGATCATCCCGACCACGATCGTCTCGGCCTTCACCGAGGGCGAGGTGCTGCAGACCCTGCTCGTCGCGCTGCTCGCCGGTTTCGCTCTGCAGGCGATGGGCTCGGCCGGTCAGCCGGTGCTGCGCGGTGTCGAGCACATCCAGCGTCTCGTCTTCCGCATCCTCGCCATGGTGATGTGGGCCGCGCCGATCGGCGCGTTCGGCGCGATCGCCGCCGTCACCGGGTCGGCCGGTCTGGACGCGCTCAAGAGCCTCGCCGTGCTGATGCTCGGCTTCTACGTGACCTGCTTCCTGTTCGTCTTCATCGTGCTCGGCACGCTGCTGCGCATCGTCGCGGGCCTCAACATCTTCACGCTCTTCAGATACCTGGGCCGTGAGTTCCTGCTGATCCTGTCCACCTCCTCGTCCGAGTCCGCCCTTCCGCGGCTCATCGCGAAGATGGAGCACCTGGGCGTCAGCAAGCCGGTGGTCGGCATCACCGTTCCGACGGGCTACTCCTTCAACCTCGACGGCACCATGATCTACATGACCATGGCCTCGCTCTTCATCGCCGACGCGATGGGCAACCCCATGTCGATCGGGGAGCAGATCGCGCTGCTGCTCTTCCTCTTCGTCGCCTCCAAGGGCGCGGCGGGTGTCACCGGCGCGGGCCTGGCGACGCTGGCGGGCGGCCTGCAGTCGCACCGTCCCGAACTGGTCGACGGCGTCGGCCTGATCGTCGGCATCGACCGCTTCATGAGCGAGGCGCGCGCCCTGACCAACTTCGCGGGCAATGCGGTGGCGACGGTGCTGGTCGGGACCTGGACGAAGGAGATCGACACGTCGCGGGTCGACGAGGTGCTGGCCGGGCGGATCCCGTTCGACGAGAAGACCCTGCTCGACGACGACACCCACGGTCGGGCCGGCGACGCGGAGCTGCCGGAGCCGCGCGAGGAGGACGGGGTACCGGTAAAGGTCTGAGGTCCCTGAGGGGGCATGAACGGAGCCGGGACCGGCGCGCATGGGGCGCCCGGTCCCGGCTCTTCGCATCCCCGGCCGGCGCCGGGCAGCAGCGCATACGGTGAGCAGATGACCGATTCCGATCCTGCGCACGTGCCCGGTCCCGCGGCCGGGACCTGGCAGCCGGCCGGCCCCGGTGTTCTGCGGCTTCCCTCCGGGCGGCTCGTCCGCGGGCGCGGCCTTCGCCATCCCCTGCCCGCCGGGCCGCTGCCCGCCTACGGCGTCTATCTGCTCGGGAAGCCGCCCCCCCAAGTCCCCTGGGAAGCCCGGTGGTTGCGCTGGCCGGACTTCCGGTTGCCCAGCAGCCGGGCCGATGCCCGTGCGGCTCTCGCCGAGGCGTGGGAGCGGGC
Source organism: Streptomyces sp. NBC_00885 (assembly GCF_045207475.1). Lineage (NCBI taxonomy): Bacteria > Bacillati > Actinomycetota > Actinomycetes > Kitasatosporales > Streptomycetaceae > Streptomyces > Streptomyces sp. NBC_00885. Next base: position 2,567,502 of record NZ_CP108796.1, on the reverse strand, counting down.
CGCGGACGAACGCGTCGAGATCGCCTGCGGCGGCGGTCGGGGGCGCACCGGTACCGCGCTCGCTTGCATTGCCGTTCTCGACGGGGTTCCGGCCGAGGCGGCGGTGGACTTCGTACGACGGAACTACGATCCCCGCGCCGTGGAAACCCCCTGGCAGCGCCGCTACGTCCGCCGCTTTTCCGGCTGACACAGCGGCGCTGCCAGGATGCGGTCATTGCTGGATCGGATTGCCGTCCGTCCCGCAGATGTACCCCGCGACAATGCAGTTGGCCACCCGGCGCTTCAGCTCGGCGTCGCCCCAGGCGTTGAAGAAGTCGCCGTGGAAGGTGTAGCCGGGCTGATCGGTGACATTGACGCCGTTCCTCGTGCCCGCGAGTGTCAGACCGCCGCCGTTGACCGGCCATGTGATCAGCAGTTCGAGGCGCGGCACGACCACGGGGTGCGAGGCGGGGCAGGTCTGCCCCACCGCGTACGCCATGTGGTCCCGGTGGTTGGCGCTGTCCAGGTTCTTCCCGTCCCAGCAGGTGGGGAAGTCCAGATAGTTCTCCAGCTTGGTGCCGGGCGGGCAGTTGATGAACTCGCGGCTGGATTCCGGGCGGCCACGCAACTCCAGCGCGCGGCCGGGTTCTGGTCGGGGGACGTGGCCAGGGCGTTGCCGACGACGTACCGCAGACCGCGCGGATGGGCCACGGCCCGGGTGTGGTCGGTGATGCCCTGGTAGTAGACGGTGACCCGCTCGGGGGCCACGGGGGCTCCGTTCTTGTAGAGGGTGGGAGTCCAGTACGAGGAGAGGTCCACGGTGGGCGTGCAGTTGGTGGTGCCGGCGGCCAGCGACTGGAGCGTCGAGGACGCGTTCGCGGTGTGGTTCCCGTAGAACTCGTGGATGTGCGAGCGGCCCGCCTGGCCGGGGAAGACGATCGGGTCGTCGCCCTGCCGGTGGCTGGAGAAGCAGTCCGCGCGGAATTCGCTGCCGCGCACCGGGGCCGCGGCCTGGGCGACGATCGCGGCCGTCTGCTCGGCGGTGAAGGTGTACGCGTGGCCTGAGTGATCGGTGTGTGCTGACTGACCGGTGTGCCCTGCGCGGCTCGGGGCGGCATCGGGGGCCGGTGCTTGTGTACCTCTCGCTGTCACCCATGCCGCCGTGACCAGGAAGATCACTGCGGCGGTGCTCGCGAGCAGTCGGCGGAGCATGGTCGGGTCCTCCTGAACGGTCAGTCGAAGGGGATGCGTACGACGGACTGGTTGCCGACCCCGAGCGTGCTGGCGCCGTTGCCGATCGCGCTCCAGACCTCGATCCGCACCGTTCCGCCCGCCAGGTCCCCGAGCGCTCCGGTGGCCGACTTGAGGCCTCGGGCCTGGGTGTAGTGCTCATAGCCCGGGAGGGGATCGGTGGCGAAGTAGTGGTACGTCTCCGTCCGGTCCCAGGTGCCGTCGCTGGTACGGTCGTAACTCACCCTGACCTGCTGGCCGTTGGCGACCGTGGAGCCCGCGTCGACGAACAGGTCGAACTGAGTCGGACCGCCGTTGTATCTGCGGGTGATCCCGGTCGAGGTGAAGACCTGCGGATTGTGCGGGGTGCCGTCGTAGTTGGCGCCGCCCGCCGAAGCCAGGCTCACCGTGGAGGCCGATGCCGCCGGATCGCCCGCGCCCCCTCCCGTACGCAGATACAGCTGCGAGGAGCCGGACGGCGGCGGGGTGGTGGGTGGCGGAGTGGTGGGCGGGGTGCTCGGGTCCGATGCGCCCTTGGTCCACACGGCGACGTAGTCGACGAGCATCGGGCGGCCGGGCACGGTCGCGGCGGTGGGGGTCTTGCCCGCGAGAGCGTCCGGGAACGCGCCGCCGACCGCGAGGTTCAGCAGGATGAAGTAGCCCGCGTGGCCGGTCATGTTCGCCCAGGTCCCGGCGTCCACGCGGTTCTCGGCGACGCTGTGGAAGAGCTGGCCGTCCACGTACCAGCGCAGCTCATTGGGGGAGACGGCGCGGTCCCACTCGAAGCGGTAGGTGTGGAAGGCGGACTGGCAACTGGCCCCGGGGCAGGCGCGGTTGTTGGCGATGCCGCTGGTCTCGTTGCAGGGGCCGCCGGGGTTGACGCCGCAGTGGAGCACGCCCCAGACGGAGTTGATCCCGTTGACGTTCTCCATGATGTCGAACTCGCCGATGGAGGGCCAGTTCCAGTAGTTGCCGCGGTAGGGGGAGCCCAGCGCCCAGAACGCGGGCCAGTAGCCGAGTGCGGCCTGCCCGGTGACATTGGGCATCTGGATGCGGCCCTCGATGCGCAGGGTGCCGCCGGCGGGTGCCTTGAAGTCGGCGCGCCTGGTCTCGATACGGCCGGAGGTCCAGTTGCCCGCGCCGTCGCGCAGTGGCGTGATGCGCAGGTTGCCGCTGCCGTCGAGGGAGAGGTTGTCGGGGTTGTCGGTGTAGTTCTGGATCTCTCCGGTGCCCCAGTTGCCGGGCCCGCCGGGGTAGGCGTGGCCGAGGTCGATCTGCCAGTTGGCGGCCGAGGGCAGGGTGCGGTTGGCGCCGTTGAAGTCGTCGCTCCACTGGAGGTTCCAGCCGGGCGTGGGGGGTACGTCGCCGCGTGCCTGCCCGGCGCCGGTGACGGCGATGAAACCGGCGAGGGCGACGGCCAGGGCGACGATGACGGTGAGCAGGGGGGTGCGTCTGATGCGGCTCGTGCTCAAGGAACACCTCCGGGAGGATGGTGCCACGGGTCGGTGAGAGCGCTCTCAGGGGTTTTGTAGATGTAGACAGTGCGGCCGTCAATGGCTGCACATTCTTAACTTCCTGAATGCAGAAGCCAGTTGGAACGCGCGCCTGGTGGGAGGGGGGCCGGGCTCGGTCCCGACCGGAAGCTGTCCATCCGGTGAGTTACGGGAACCGCCGCCCGCGGCGTCCGGGGCCCGCGCGGTCCGGCTCGCCGAAGGCGCAACGGAGCAGACCTCGGCGCTGGGCCGGGGTGGCGGCGGTTTGCCGAAGCCGTCGGCGAAGGCGCGTCAGTGGTGGTCGCCGTGCCGGCCGAGGGTCTCCACGGGGGTCGCGCCGGGGCGGGTCCACTGCGGCACGGGCCGGCTGGTCGGGCCCCAGGTGGCGTTCCCGTCCGCGTCCGAGCGCCAGTACCAGCACGGGCTGCGCCCTTCGGGCCGGCCCTCGGGGTTGTCCTCCCACGCCTCGCCGCGGCCGTGGGGCGTCATGTCGAGCAGGCCCAGTGACCCGTTGACCGGCTCGTTGCCACGGCCCGTCGTGGAGTAGGTGAGGAACACGCGGTCGCCGTCGCGCAGGAAGCAGGTGAGATAACCCATGCTGCCGCCGGCCGGCCCGTCCACACCGCGCACCGAGTACCAGGGCTGGGTGTAGCCCATGAACTCGACGTAGGAGGCCACCTCGTCCCACGGGCCCGTGGTCAGGACGGCGAACGAAACGCCCCGGGCGTTGAGGTAGACGGCGTCCTTCATGTGCCAGGCCGTGGTGGTGCAGCCCTCGCACTGCCCCTGGTGCGGCGCGCCGTCGTACCACATGTGCTTGTAGACCACGAGCTCGTCGCGACCCTGGAACAGGTCGAGGAACGGGACCGGCCCGTCAGCGCCGGTGACCTCGACCGCGCCGTCGAACTCGACCATCGGCAGCCGCCGCCGGGCCGCGGCGATCGCGTCGCCCTCATGGGTGTGCGCCTTCTCGCGGACCAGCAGTTCGTCGCGCGCCGCCTGCCAGGTGGCGAGGTCGACCACTGGCGGCTTGCCGGGGAGGTTGCCGCTCGCGTTGCCGGGCGTGGTCGTCATGGTTCCTCCGTGGTGTCTCGTGCCGGGCAGCGTCCTACAACGTCCTGCGACGCTCACCAGAACAGACCCGCGACCCGGCCGGAACTCATCGCGGCAGGGGGCGCCCTCGGCCGAGCCTGCACGGACCACGTCGGGCTGACAAGTTCACAGACGTGCCCCTAGGCCGAATGGCTTCCCCGGTTGCCCGCTCCCCACCCCCGCCGCAGTGTTACCGGCGTATCCGTCCCCTTCCGGTCCTGGGCTCTCGGCGAGGACTCATCATGCAAGAACGCCTGGCGCTGCACCCGGTGTCCGCCCCTTTCCGGGGCCGCTCTCGATGGTCGACAGGCGGGCGCCCGCTCCCGTGGCTGCTGACCGTCGCCGGGGTTTTCACCGCCGCTCAGCTGATCCTGGTGGTACCCGGCTCCGGGCTCGGCTGGGACGAGACCGTCTACGTCAGCCAGGTCGGAGGCAACGCCCCGCCCGCGTATTTCAGCGCGCCCCGCGCGCGGGGGATCTCCTACCTCGTCGCTCCGGTGGCCTCGCTGACCGCCTCCACCACCGCGATCCGGGTCTATCTGGCGCTGCTGTCCGGCGGCGGACTGTTCGCCTGCCTGTGGATCTGGCGCCGGCTGGTGCCCGTCGCTGTCCTCGGCTGCGCGGGCGCTGTGTTCTCCCTCCTGTGGATCACCCTCTTCTACGGCCCCCAGGCCATGCCCAATCTGTGGTGCGCGCTCGGGGCTCTGGCCGCCGCCGGCTGGTTCCTGCGAGCCGTGGCCCGCCCCGGGGAACGCAGGGCGGTGATCGGGGTTGGTTCCGCCGTAGCCGTGGTGGTGCTCATGCGCCCTTCCGACGGGTTGTGGCTGGCGCTGCCGCTGGCGGCGTCGGCGCTGCTGGTTCCGGGGTGGCGCCGTCCCGCGGTGTTCGCCGCGGTCGCGATCGGGTTCCTGGTCGGGGCCGTGCCGTGGGTCGTCGAGGCGTACGCGCACTACGGCGGTCTGGGCGCACGGCTCCACCGGGCGAGCGAGATCCAGGGCGGCCTGGGCTGGCACATGGCCGTGGACGACCAGGTGCGGGCGCTGGACGGGCGTTCGCTGTGCCGCCCGTGCGACGTGCCCTGGAAGCATCCGGTGGCGGCGGCATGGTGGTTCGCGCTTCCCGTGCTCACGGCCGGGGGCGTCGCGGCGGCGTTCCGCGCGGACCGGGGCTCCCGCGCACCCTGGGGTCTCCGCTTGCACCGGGGTCCAGCTGCTCTGCTGGCGGCCTGCACCGCCGCGTCGCTCGCGGTGCCGTACCTCTTCCTCATCGACTACGCCGCGCCACGTTTTCTCCTTCCCGCCTACGCGCTCCTGGCGCTGCCCGTTGCCGAGTGTCTCGTCTTCCTGGCCGCCTTCCTGGTCACCGGCGTCCGGCCGGCACTGCGGCCGGTCGGCGCCGGAGTCCTCGCCCTGGCCCTCACCGGCCACCTCGCGGTCCAGTACGGAGTGCTCCGCCACATGCTGGACGTCAACCGCTCCCTGCGTGCGCACTACTCGGCGACCGCCGCCGGGCTGCACCGGCTGGGCGTCCGCCCGCCCTGCATGGTCAGCGGCCAGGACGCCGTCCCCATCGCGTACTACGCGGGATGCACCTCCCGCCAGCCCGGCGGCCATGACGCCAGCATCACGCCCGGCGGCATCGAGGACGCCGCACGCCACATGCCGGTGGCCGTCGTCGTGGCGGGCGGCAACGCACCACCGCCGTACGCGCGCACCTGGCGGGCCACGGCCCTGCCTCACGTACGCGGCCGGGAAACCTACCGTGTCCACCTGCCGCCGACGCTCTTGCCTTGACGCCGAGGTCAAGGATTACCGTCGGGGACATGCGAATCGGCGAGCTCGCGGAACGGGCCGGAACCACCACCCGCACCCTGCGCTACTACGAGTCCCGCGGGCTCCTGCCCGCGCGGCGCGCGGTGAACGGCTACCGCACGTACGACGAGGACGATCTGCGACTGCTCCAGCAGATCCGGACCCTGCAGGACTTCGGGTTCGACCTGGAGGAGACGCGGCCGTTCGTCGAGTGCCTGCGCGCCGGGCACCCGGCCGGGGACTCCTGTCCCGCCTCGATCGCCGTCTACCGCGCCAAGCTCGGCGAACTGGACACGCTCATCGAGCAACTCCGGTCGGTACGCGCCCAGGTGGGCGCCCAGCTCGCCCGCGCCGAGGCGGAGCTGCCGGGCGGGCCCGAGCCGCTGTGCGAGCTGACCCATGTGACCGACGGAGGGGAACACGAATGATCCACGCAGCAGGCGTCGCCGAAGTGACGGACGCCGATTTCGACGAGGAGGTCCTCAGGGCCGAGCGCCCGGTCCTGGTGGAATTCACGGCCGACTGGTGCGGCCCGTGCCGCCAACTCGCCCCGGTGCTGAGCGCCTTGGCGAGCGAGGAGGCCGACAGACTCAAGGTGGTCCAGCTCGATGTGGACACCAACCCGGAGATCACGACGCGGTACGCCGTGCTGTCGATGCCGACGCTGATGGTGTTCCGCGAGGGCGAACCGGTGAAGTCGATGGTGGGCGCCCGTCCCAAGCACAGGCTGCTCCAGGAGCTGGAGGACGTGATCTAGAGACTCGGGAGTCCGGCGACCCGGGCCACATCCGTACGGAACGGCAGGCCGGCACGTGAACTCGGCGACGTACAGGCAGAGACGATGTTGGATGAGGGGCCCGGATGCTGCCCGACTCGACGGCCGCCGTGAGGTCATCGTGACCCTGCGGCGGCCGGGCTCGCTGCAGCCCAGCCGATAGGGTCCCCAGCATGCCGCCGGGGCTCCTCAGCGCACCGGCTCCAGGCTCCCCGTTCCGCCCGGCGGTAGCGCGAGCAGCGCGAAAAGGCGGTCGGCCGCGGCGCCCCGGCGTACCACCAGCAGCGCGGCGAGGGCGACAGCGACCGGGACGCCGAGCCACCAACCCAGCAGGTGCACAAGGACGGAGGCGCCCACCGCCGTGCCGAGCGCCAGCCCGAAGACCGCTCCCAGTACGGTGCCGAGGATGCGGAGCCGGCCCGACACCGTTGCGGAAGCCTGGCGTTGGCCGGACCGGAGCCAGCGGATCATCAGTGCCAGCATCACCGGAACCAGCACGATTCCCATCCCGTAGAGCGTCAGCGCGACCGGTGAGGTCAGCCAGTCGCCCATGCGAGACAGCGTTTCCCCCGGGGCGGGTTGCGCCGGCCAGGTCGCGAACGACTCACGGTCGGCGGAGAAGAATCGCTGGTACCCGCGGCCGTCCCACCCGTGGACGAGGATGAAGAACATGCCGGTGTATCCAAGACCGGCCTGAAGGAAGGCCGCGTAGACCCGGCCGGAGGCGATGAGGCGCGCTGCGACCCAGTAACCGAGCACGCCCTGGCTGACGTTCGTCGCGGCGAACAGGGCGACCAGCCAGGCGGGCAGCGAACCGTGCCCGTCCGCGGCCTGCATCGTCTCCCAGTCCGGGAAGCCCCACAGCAGCCACGCACCGCTGGGCGCGAACAGCACAGCGCAGTACAGGACGGTCGCCATCAAGTACGGGTCCGACCACCTGCCGGCGTGACGCGCGGGGCCGGCTGCGCTCCTGAGTTGATGCGTGGCGGCGGTCGCGAAGCTCGCGCCGATTCCGTAGGACCAGAAGACATCGACCTGGACCATCGTGCTCTCCTTTCCGGAATGACACGTCATTCCGTTTTGAAGGCAGAAGAAGTGAACGAGTCTGCGGGCCTGCGGCTCAGGGGGAGCCGAGGCCGTCAAACATGAGTGTCTCCACCGTGCGAATCCACGGCTCCCGCATGGCATCGGGGTCCTGTGCGTGCAGGAGCCGCACCGCACCGGTCACGATCATTCCGTTGACCGCGAGCCCGACCACCTGCGCGTCCACGTCTCGCCGCAGGAAGCCGCGGTCCTGCCCGTTGCGGATGAAGGCGGCCGTGTACTCCGCCGCCGCTTCCATGGCCCGGCCGGCCAGATCCGGCTCGGCCCGGTCGATGGTGATGGCGTCGTAGAACAGGATGTGGCACAACGCGGGTTCCGCGGCGACGAGGTCGAACAGCTTGTGGCCGATGCGCCTGACCTGTTGTCTGTACTGCGGCAGTGTCTCGCAGGAGCCGGGATCCTCGTCGGAGAGGGCGTCCATCACCTGGCCCAGGGCACGCGACACCACGCTGCGCGCGATGTCCTCCTTGTTCTTGAAGTACCGGTAGAACGTGCCGTGTCCGGCGCCGAGCTCCTGGGCGATGTCGGAGATGCCGGTCGCGTGGTAACCGCGCTCGGCGAACACCTTTCCCGCCGCGCGCAATATCGCGTCGCGCTTGTCGACAACACCCCTGGGCACGGTCGACCCCCTCCCTCGGCGGAATGACATGTCATTCTTGAACCAGCGGTCAATACCCGTCAATACCCTTGCGTGCACCGGAAGTTGGCGGTCCCTCAGTGACGGTGCCCCTCCTCGTCCCGCAGCACCAGCAGATCGCGCACGTCCTGCCACGCCGCCTCGCTCAGCAGCGGGCGCCACCTGGTGAACAGCCCCAGAAGCTCCCCGCCCCACTCCACCCGGAACGTGTCGCTCACCCGCGCCAGGTCGAGTTCGTTGGCCGCCGTCAGTTCGGCGAAATCCTGCCGTCGGCCCGGCGGCGGCGTGTACGTCCCGCCCGTGAAGCGGTCCCGGAAGGCCGCGTCCTCGTCCGCGAACGTCCCGTACGACAGCTCCCGGTCGCAGCTCGCGTAGAAGTACACGAGCTCCTCCGCCTCCGTGCCGATCACCGCCGCGAGCTGCGACCGCTCCTCCAGCGGCAGCAGGGCGTTCGCGAAGCCGTCCGTGCCGTAGAACGCATGGGACAGGCCGGCCAGCTGGAGTTCGGGCCGCGCACCCCACTCCGACAGGCGCTGCCGGACCCGGTCCAGGTGGGCGAGCAGTGTGCCGCCCGGGTGTTCCATCCCCTCGGCGCCGTGCTTCCGCAGCAGGGCGACCGCTTCCCTCGTGCTCCCCGATATGTCCACGGACAGAAAAATACCCCGGAACCGAATTGACGGCCGGGGTCGTTCTCTGCGTATATTAAGTGTTTCCGTGTTCACGCACACCGAAAAGCACGGAGAAGTTCAATAAAGGCACTGTATCGCGTCAGGAGCTGAATTGTCAAGCGAGGAATTGCGGCAGGAACAACAATTCGTCTCCCTCGCCCACGAGCGGCTCGACCAGCTCAGGGCCGAGGCCGAAGCCGCCATAAACGCCACGATTGCGCAGGTCAGCACCGATCGGCAGGCGCTGGTGGAGCGCGATGTCGGCGTGGCCGAGTACTCCGCCACGCTCTCCGCGCTGAATGCCGCCGACACCGGGCTCTGTTTCGGGCGCATCGACCGGCGCGACGGCGTCACATACCACATCGGGCGTACGGGAATCCGGCGCGACGACGCGGAACGGACACCGTTGCTCATCGACTGGAGGGCTCGCGTCGCGCGGCCGTTTTATCTCGCGACCGGATATGAGCCGATGGGACTGCGCCGCCGCAGACACATCACCACCCAGGGGCGCACCGTCACCGCGCTGCACGACGAGATCATGGATCTCGCCGACACCACCCGCACCGGATACGAGTCGCACGACGCCGACGAGGTGCTGCTCGCCGCGCTGAACAGCGCCCGTACGGGTCGGATGGGCGACATCGTGTCGACCATCCAGGCCGAGCAGGACCACATCATCCGCGCCCCGCACCGCGGAGTGCTCGTCGTCGAGGGCGGGCCGGGCACCGGGAAGACCGCGGTCGCGCTGCACCGGGCCGCGTATCTGCTGTACGCGAACCGGGAGCAGCTGGCCAAGCGTGCCGTACTGATCGTCGGGCCCAACCCGGCCTTCCTGGGCTATATCGGCGAGGTGCTGCCCTCGCTCGGTGAGACGGGCGTGCTGCTGGCGACGGTCGGGGAGCTGTTTCCGGGCGTCGCCGTCACGGGCACGGACAGCCCCGCCGCGGCGGCCGTCAAGGGCCGAGCGGACATGGCCGGCGCCCTGGCCGAGGCCGTACGGGACCGGCAGGAGGTGCCCGAGAAGGACGCCCCCATGGTCATCCGGCACGACGACGGGGATCTGCTGCTCGACTGGGACATCGCCGTCGAGGCCCGGCACAAGGCCCGGGAGACCGGCCTGCCGCACAATCGGGCCCGGCCGCACTTCGTCTTCCGGATCATCGACGACCTGACCACCCAGCTCGCCGACCGGATCGGCGCAGACCCCTATGGCGGCCCGAACTTCCTCGGCCCCGACGACATCGCCCAGCTCGGCAAGGCCATCGCCGCCAGCGCCGAGGTACATGCAGCCATCGCGTCGCTGTGGCCCCCGCTCACCCCGCAGCAGTTCCTCGCGGACTATCTCGCGCATCCCACGCATCTGCCCGAGGACGACGCCGAGTTGATCCGGCGCACCGGCGGCGGATGGACCGCGGCCGACGTGCCGCTCCTCGACGAGGCCGCCGAGCTGCTCGGCGAGGACAACTCCGCGGCCCTGGCCGCCGCCGAGGCCGAGCGGGCCCGGCAGATCGCCTACGCGCAGGGCGTTCTCGATGTCTCGTACGCCTCCCGTACCTACGAGTTCGAGGACAAGCAGGACATCGACGAGGATGCCTCCGAGGTCCTTGCCGCGCACGACATCATCGACGCCGAGCGCATGGCCGAGCGGCAGGAGGAGGCCGACCACCGCAGCGCCGCCGAGCGTGCCGCCGCCGACCGGACCTGGGCCTTCGGGCACATCATCGTCGACGAGGCGCAGGAGCTGTCGGCAATGGCCTGGCGGCTGTTGATGCGGCGCAGTCCGACCCGCTCGATGACGCTGGTCGGTGACCCGGCACAGACCGGTGACCCGGCCGGATGCGGTTCCTGGCAGGAGATCCTCGCCCCTTACGTCCAGGACCGCTGGCAGCTGGCCCGGCTCGGCGTCAACTACCGTACGCCCGCCGAGATCATGGAGTACGCGTCGCAGCGGCGGCGGGCCACCGATCCCGGTTTCGAGCCGCCCCGTTCCATCCGCTCGACGGGTGTAGGGCCCTGGGAGCGGACCGTGCCGCTCGGCGAGGTGGCCAGGATCGCCGACGAGGAGGCCCCGGAGGAGGGCAGGCTCGCGGTGATCGCCCCGCGCGAGCTGCACGCCGAACTCGCGGGACTGGAAGAGAACGACGGACCGCTGGATCTGTCCCTGCCCGTCGTTCTCATCGACCCGCGCCAGGCGAAGGGCCTCGAATTCGACACGGTCCTCGTCGTCGACCCCGACCGGATGAGCGCCAACGACCTCTATGTGGCGCTCACCCGGGCCACCCAGCGGCTCGGGATCATCAGACCGGCCGCAGCCACACGGTAGCCAGCGGCGGCAGCGTCAGCTGGATGCTCGTCGGCCGGCCGTGCGAGGGGACCGACTCCGGCTTCAGCGGGTCCGGGTTGAGCACATCGCCGCCGCCGTAGCCGGCCGCGTCCGTGTTGAGTACCTCCGTCCACGCCTGGACCGCCTCGGGCACACCGAGGCGGTACTCGTGGCGTACCACCGGGGAGAAGTGGCTGACGGCGAGCAGCGGCGCGCCCGTGGCGTCGAAGCGCAGAAAAGCGAAGACATTGTCCTCGGCGGCGTCGCCGTCCACCCAGGCGAAGCCGGCGGGGTCCGTGTCCCGCTGCCACAGCGCGGGGGTGGCGGCGTAGACCGTGTTCAGGTCGCGCACGAGGTCCCTTACGCCGCGGTGGTCCGCCTCCGCGGCGTAGGAGGGATCCAGCAGCCACCAGTCGGGGCCGTGGCCCTCCGACCACTCCGCACCCTGGGCGAACTCCTGGCCCATGAAGAGGAGTTGCTTGCCGGGATGCGCCCACATGAAGCCCAGATACGCGCGGTGGTTGGCGCGCTGCTGCCACCAGTCGCCGGGCATCTTGCTCACCAGCGCCTGCTTGCCGTGGACCACCTCGTCGTGCGAGATCGGCAGGACGTAGTTCTCGCTGTACGCGTACACCATCGAGAACGTCATCTCGTTGTGGTGGAACTTGCGGTGCACCGGCTCGTGCGCGACATAGCCCAGCGAGTCGTGCATCCAGCCCATGTTCCACTTCAGGCCGAAGCCGAGACCGCCGAAACCGCCCGGGCCCACGTGGTGCGTGGCGCGGGTGACTCCGTCCCAGGCCGTGGACTCCTCGGCGATGGTGACGACACCGGGGCAGCGCCGGTAGACCGTGGCGTTCATCTCCTGCAGGAAGGCGACCGCGTCCAGGTTCTCCCGGCCGCCGTGCTCATTCGGCGACCATTCGCCGTGCTCGCGGGAGTAGTCGAGGTAGAGCATCGAGGCGACCGCGTCGACCCGCAGCCCGTCGATGTGGAACTCCTCGCACCAGTACGTGGCGTTGGCGACCAGGAAGTTGCGTACCTCCTTGCGGCCGTAGTCGAATTCGAGGGTGCCCCAGTCGGGGTGCGCGGCACGCGCCGGGTCGTCGTGCTCGTACAGCGATCGGCCGTCGAATTCCGCAAGCGCCCAGTCGTCCTTCGGGAAGTGCGCGGGCACCCAGTCGACCAGCACGCCGATCCCCGCCCGGTGCAGGGCGTCCACCAGATGGCGGAAGTCGTCGGGGGTGCCCATCCGGGCGGTCGGGGCGTAGAAGCCGGTGACCTGATAGCCCCAGGAGCCGCCGAAGGGATGCTCGGCGACCGGCATCAGCTCCACATGGGTGAAGCCCAGGTCCTTGACGTAGGCGGGGAGTTGGACGGCGAGCTGGCGGTAGGTGAGGCCGGGCCGCCAGGAGGCGAGATGCACCTCGTAGACGGAGAACGGCGCCTCGTGCACCGGCCGGCCGGCGCGGTGCGCCATCCACTCCTCGTCGTGCCACACGTGGTGGGACTCGGTCACGATCGACGCGGTGGCGGGCGGCACCTCGGTGCGCCGCGCCATCGGGTCGGCCCGCAGGGTGTGCGAGCCGTCCGGGCGGGTGATGTCGAACTTGTAGAGCGCGCCCTCGCCGACGCCGGGCACGAACAGCTCCCACACGCCGGAGGAGCCCAGCGAGCGCATCGGATACCCGGTGCCGTCCCAGTAGTTGAAGTCGCCCGCGACCCGCACCCCGCGGGCATTGGGCGCCCACACCGTGAACCGGGTGCCCGTCACCTGCTGGTGCGCCATGGGGTGCGCCCCGAGCGCCTTCCACAGCTCCTCGTGCCGCCCTTCGCCGATCAGATGCAGATCGAGATCGCCGAGCGCGGGCAGGAAGCGGTACGGGTCCTGCACCTCGATCTCGGTTCCGTCGTAGACGACGAGCAGCTGGTACTCCGGGACGGTACGCAGCGGCAGAACACCCGAGAAGAAGCCGTCACCGTCCTCGTGCAGCTTTGCCCGCAGCCCCTTGGCGAGCACGGTCACGGACTGCGCGAACGGACGCAGCACCCGCAGCTCGACACCGCCCCGCGTCAAGTGCGCCCCCAGCAGGGAGTGCGGATCGTGGTGCGAGCCGGTCAGCAGCCGGTCCCGGTCCCCGTCCATGAGCGGCTGCGCGGCCCGGACGCCATGGCTGCCGCCCGCCCGCGGCCGTGGCGAGTCCGTCTGCTTGCGGGGCCCGGCGTCGGCCGCCTGCCGGGGGCTGTGGGGGTCTGAGGAATTGCGGGACGGGGGTCGGGCGGTCACGGGGGTCTGCCTCCTCGGCGGAACTCAGTTGGTGGCGGCCAGGCGGTCGATCGCCGCCATCGGCACCGGAAGCCAGTCGGGGCGGTGGCGGGCCTCGTAGACGACCTCGTACACGGCCTTGTCCGTCTCGTAGGCGCGCAGCAGCTCGGGTTCGGTACGGGGATCGGCGCCCGCCATCTCGGCGTAGCCCTCGCAGTAGGCCGCGCGGCAGCGCTCCGCCCAGTCCGGGTTCCACGGGCGATGGGTGCGGGCCGCGTAGTCGAACGAGCGCAGCATGCCCGCGACATCTATCACCGTGGGCTGCGGCCTGCGGCGCTCGCCGAGCGGGCGTGCGGGCTCGCCCTCGAAGTCGATGACCGACCAGTGGCCCTCGTCGTGGGAGCCGCCGCCGCGCAGGGTCTGTCCGAGATGGAGGTCGCCGTGGACGCGCTGGGCCCGCCAGGCGCAACCGCGCCTGCCCAGCGCGGCGATCGCGTCGAAGGCGGCACGCAGCCGCGGAACGTACGGCAGCAGGGCGGGCACCGCCTGCGCGGCCGCGTCCAGACGTGCCGTCATCGCCTGCGCCAGATGCTCGGCCTGCGGCCGGCGCAGCATCACGGTGGGCAGCTCCTTCGCCAGCGCCGTGTGCACCTCGGCGGTGACCCGGCCGAGCGCCCGGGCCTCCTTGGTGAAGGCCCCTCCATCGGCCAGCGATTCGAGCGCGAGCAGCCAGCCGTCGCGCGAGCCGTGCAGGTACGGCTGCAGCACGCCCAGGGTGTACGGCTCGGGCGCGGTGGCCTCGTACCAGGCGACGGGCGCGGGCACCCGGCCGCATCCGGCGCGTGCGAGCGCGAGCGGCAGCTCCAGATCGGGGTTGGAGCCTGGGTGGACCCGGCGGAAGAGCTTGAGGATGTACGCGTCGCCGTACACCAGCGAGGAGTTGGACTGCTCGGCCTCCAGGGGGCGGGCGGTGAGCCCGCCCGGGATCACGCCGGCCGCCTCGAAGCGGTCGAAGCGCAGCGGCCCGAGCGCGCCTGGGGTGCGCAGCCGCTCCAGGATCAGCTCGGCCAGGCGCGGGTCGTACAGGCCCTCGTAGACCGTCCGCCCGGCGAGCGGGCCCTCGGCCATATGGCCGATCAGCGCGGGCGCGAGCTGCGGTGGCAGCGTCCGGCGCACGCCGAGGAGGAGTTGGTAGCAGTCCTGCGGCGAGCCGGCGGGAAGGCCGGTCTGCTGGACGCGTACGAGCAGATGCAGCAGACCCGGACCGGTCTTCGAGTCCAGTGGCAGCAGCTCGGTCGCGGAGACGAGCGAGAAGCCGGTGAGCGGACGGCCCTTGCCGGCGAACCAGCGCTGTCTCGGCAGCCAGGCGAGCAGCAGCGGCGCGAGGGACGGGAGAAGAGCGACGGGAGTCCGGGTGGATGCAGCCTCCGACATGGCATCGCGTCCTTTCCCCGGGTACACCACGAATGCGCAGAGTGTCCCGGATTACAGCTGTGGCTGTCCGGCGGCGCGCGGGGATGAGGGGGAGAGTGCCCAGTGCGGGGCGGGGGAAACCGCCCCGCGGGAGGCACCTCTCGTTACTTGTGGGTCAGGCGGTGGCCGCTTCTTTGCGCAGCCGGAACCAGTAGAAGCCGTGGCCTGCGAGAGTCAGCAGATAGGGCCACTGACCGATGGCCGGGAAGCGCACGCCGCCGATCAGCTCCACCGGGTGCCGTCCGCCGAACGCCCGCAGATCGAGCTCGGTGGGCTGCGCGAACCGGGAGAAGTTGTGCACGCAGAGCACGAGATCGTCCTTGTACTCGCGGGTGAAGGCGAGCACGGCCGGGTTCGACGAGGGCAGTTCGGTGTACGAGCCGAGGCCGAAGGCGCGGTTCTGCTTGCGGATCTCGATCATCCGGCGGGTCCAGTGCAGCAGCGAGGACGGTGAGGCCATCGCCGCCTCGACATTGGTGACCTGGTAGCCGTAGACCGGATCCATGATCGTGGGCAGATACAGCCGGCCGGGGTCGCAGGAGGAGAAGCCCGCGTTCCGGTCGGGGGTCCACTGCATCGGCGTCCGTACGGCGTCGCGGTCGCCCAGCCAGATGTTGTCGCCCATCCCGATCTCGTCGCCGTAGTACAGGATCGGCGATCCGGGCAGCGAGAGCAGCAGTGCCGTGAACAGCTCGATCTGATTGCGGTCGTTGTCGAGCAGAGGGGCGAGCCTGCGCCGGATGCCGATGTTGGCGCGCATCCGCGGATCCTTGGCGTACTCCGCGTACATGTAGTCGCGCTCTTCGTCCGTGACCATTTCGAGGGTCAGCTCGTCGTGGTTGCGCAGGAAGATGCCCCACTGGCAGTTCTTCGGGATCGCCGGGGTCTTGGACAGGATTTCCGAGACGGGGTAGCGGGACTCGCGCCGTACCGCCATGAAGATCCGGGGCATCACCGGGAAATGGAAGGCCATGTGGCACTCGTCGCCGCCGGCCGGGAAGTCGCCGAAGTAGTCGACGACGTCCTCGGGCCACTGGTTGGCCTCCGCCAGCAGCACGGTGTCCGGGTAATGGGCGTCGATCTCCTTGCGCACCCGTTTGAGGAAGGAGTGGGTGGCGGGGAGGTTCTCGCAGTTGGTGCCCTCCTGCTGGTACAGATACGGCACGGCGTCGAGACGGAATCCGTCGATGCCCAGGTCCAGCCAGAAGCGCAGGGCCGAGATGATCTCCTCCTGCACCGCCGGGTTCTCGTAGTTGAGATCGGGCTGGTGGGAGAAGAAGCGGTGCCAGTAGTACTTCTTGCGCACCGGGTCGAAGGTCCAGTTGGACGTCTCGGTGTCGACGAAGATGATCCGGGCGTCCTGGAACTGCTTGTCGTCATCGGCCCAGACGTAGTAGTCGCCGTAGGGCCCGTCGGGATCGCTGCGGGACTCCTGGAACCACGGGTGCTGGTCGCTGGTGTGGTTCATGACGAAGTCGATGATGACGCGCATGCCGCGCTGGTGCGCGGCGTCGACGAACTCCACGAAGTCGGCGAGGTCGCCGAAGTCGGGGAGTACCGCCGTGTAGTCGGAGACGTCGTAACCGCCGTCCCGCAGAGGGGACTTGAAGAACGGCGGGAGCCAGAGGCAGTCGACCCCCAGCCACTGCAGATAGTCCAGTTTGGCGGTGATGCCCTTGAGGTCGCCGATGCCGTCGCCGTTGCTGTCCTGGAACGAACGCACCAGGACTTCGTAGAAGACGGCCCGCTTGAACCAGTCGGGGTCGCGGTCCTTGGCGGGCGTGTCCTCGAACAGGTCGTGGACGGGCTCATTGACGATCATGATGTGGGTGACCCTCCGATCGGCGGGGACGGTCGCAGAGCAACGATGTGCGCGGGCGTGACGCCCGGCTCTAGGCGCACATAGGTGGCTCTGCCCCAGTGATAGGTCTCGCCGGTGAGCTCGTCGCGCACCGGTGCGCTCTCGTGCCAGTCGAGGCCGAGATGCGGCATGTCCAACGAGACCGTGGCCTCCTGGGTGTGGTGGGGGTCGAGGTTGGCGACCACGAGCACGGTGTTCGAACCCGAAGCGCCCTCGGCGGTTTTCGAGTACGCGATCACCGCCTCGTTGTCGGTGGGGTGGAAGTGGATGTCCCGCAGCTGCTGCAGTGCGGGGTGCCGGCGCCTGATCCGGTTGAGAGCGGTGATCAGGGGCGTGATGGTGCGGCCCTCGCGCTCCGCCGACTCCCAGTCGCGCGGCCGCAGTTGGTACTTCTCGGAGTCCAGATACTCCTCGCTGCCGTCCCTCAGGGGAACGTTCTCGCACAGTTCGTATCCCGCGTACACGCCCCAGGACGGCGACATCGTCGCGGCCAGCACCGCCCGCACCTCGAAGGCCGGGCGCCCGCCGTGCTGGAGATAGGCGTGCAGGATGTCGGGGGTGTTCACGAAGAAATTGGGACGCATGTACGAGGCGGCTTCGCCGGAGAGCTCGGTGAGGTACTCGGTGAGCTCCTGCTTGGTGTTGCGCCAGGTGAAGTACGTGTACGACTGCTGAAAGCCGATCGCCGCGAGCGTGTGCATCATCGCCGGCCGGGTGAAGGCCTCGGCCAGGAACATCACATCGGGGTCGCTGCGGTTGATGTCCGCGATCACCTTCTCCCAGAAGACGACGGGCTTGGTGTGCGGGTTGTCGACGCGGAAGATCCGTACACCGTGGTCCATCCAGAAGCGCAGCACGCGCACGGTCTCGTTGACCAGACCGCGCATGTCCGCCTCGAAGGCGATCGGGTAGATGTCCTGGTACTTCTTCGGCGGATTCTCGGCGTACGCGATCGTGCCGTCGGCGCGGTGATGGAACCACTCGGGGTGCTTCTCCACCCAGGGGTGGTCGGGCGAGCACTGGAGCGCGAAGTCCAGCGCGACCTCCATGCGCAGGTCGCGGGCCGTCTCGACGAAGTGGTCGAAGTCCTCGAACGTGCCGAGGTCGGGGTGGAGCGCGTCATGACCGCCGTCGGGGGAGCCGATGGCCCAGGGGACGCCGACATCGTGGGCGCCGGGGGAGAGGGTGTTGTTCGGGCCCTTGCGGTAGGTGGTGCCGATGGGGTGGACGGGTGGCAGATAGACGACGTCGAAGCCCATCGCGGCGACGGCGGGCAACCGCTCGGCGGCGGTGCGGAAGGTGCCGGAGACGGGCGGCGCGCCCTCCGTGACGATCGCGCCCTCGGAGCGCGGGAAGAGCTCGTACCAGGAGCCGAACAGGGCGCGCCGGCGCTCGACGATCAGGGTCAACGGGCGGGAGGCGGTGACCAGTTCGCGCAGCGGGTGACGGTCGAGCGCGGCGGTGGCGTCGGGGGCGAGAGCTGCGGCGAGCCGGGTGGCGGCCGGGCGCTCCTCGTCGCGCAGGGCGTCGACGGCGGCGAGTACGGCCTCGCGGCCGTCGCGCTTGGGGACCCCGGCGGCGGCGCGCTCGTACAGCTCGGCGCCCTCGGCCAGCACCAGCGCGGTGTCGATACCGGCGGGGATCTTGATCCCGGCGGCGTGCCGCCAGGTGGCGACGGGGTCGCTCCACGCCTCGACGGCGTAGGTCCAGCGCCCCTCGGCGTCCGGGGTGACATCGGCGCCCCAGCGGTCGCTGCCGGGAGCCAGTTCGCGCATGGGAGTCCAGGGGCCGGGGCGTCCGGTCGGATCGCGCAGAACGACATTGGCGGCGACCGCGTCATGCCCTTCCCGGAAGACGGTGGCGGTGACCTGGAAGGTCTCACCGGTCACCGCTTTTGCGGGCCTCCTCCCGCAGTCGACTTGGGGACGGACGTCCAGGACGGGGATACGACCGATCATGGGATCACCTGAGGGTGGTGCGGGCAGGGCGGATTGAGCACGTTGGGCATTTATGCGAGGTTTGCTGGTTCTTTGTAGCTGCTCAGTCGACGACTGGCGGGCTGCGGGCATGGCCGCTCCTGTCCGCGTTCACTCGGGTGGGCGGAAAGAATGTCGAGAAGGGGTGCGGTGGCCTGCGTACCGGATGAGCCTTCCCACGGTCTTCGGGTGGGCAATCCGGTGGAGTGTTAACTACTCGGACGTAGGTGACTGCACAAGACGTGGCGTACGTAATCGGGCACGCGGTCGGGGTGCGGCCGAGGCGGACGTAATCGGGCGCGGTCGGGGCTCGGGGTGCGGCCGAGGCGTACGCAATCGGGCGCGGGCCCCGACGCCACTCGCGTCGGGGCCCGCGCCCTGCACCGCCTCACAGCGCCGAGCCTCCGCCCGGCTACGCTCCCCAGCTCGGCTCTCGCCTGCGCGCGCTCATGACTGCTCCCCCGACCACATCTGCCACGGCTGCCGTGCCACCCACTCGTCCACCGGCGCCGGCTTCAGCGACAGCGCCTGCGCCGACTCGCCCTCGTCGCCCGCCATCAGGCCGGGCTCCAGGCCCGTGGCCATGTAGTGGTAGATCCCCGACACCCCGGCGGCGGACTCCTCGCCCAGGATCTGGGCGAGCCCCTGCTCGAAGATGCCCGGCTCCAGGGGCACATAGCGGACCGAGCGCCCGAGGCCCTGCCCGAAGGCCGTGGCGAGCTCGTCGCCCGTCAGTGTCCGCGCGCCGCCGATGTCGAAGGTACGGCCCGCCACACCCTCCACCGTGAGCGCCGCGTAGACCGCCTCCGCCAGGTCCCGGTGCGAGATCCACGCCGTCGGGACGTCGGCCGGCAGCGGGTAGGCGAGCACACCCTCGTTCACCAGGGCCGGGCCGTTCCACGGGCTGAAGAGGTTGTCCAGATAGACCGGCGGGCGTACGACCACCAGCTCCACACCGCTGTGGGCGAGGCCCTCGCGGAAGACCGTCTCGGCGAGCCTGCGCGTCTCGAAGGCCACCACATTCGTGCTCCGGTCGGGGACACGGGTGTTGGCGTTGTAGACCAGCCGCCCCACCCCGGCCTCGCGGGCCGCCTTCGCTATGTGCTGGGCGTACCGCATGACCTTCTCGGCCTGGTACACCAGCGGCATCACCACCGCCGCGTGCGTGGCCCCTTCGAAGAGCTGGCGTACGTCCTCGTACCGCCCGAGGTCGCCGCCCGCGATGGAAACGCCGGGCAGCTCCGGGCGATCGGCCTCGGGCTTGCGGCTCAATGTGCGCACGCGGTGCTTCCGCTCGGCCAGCAGACGGGCGGTCGCACCTCCCTGGAACCCGGTCGCCCCCACGACCGCTACGCGCATCGGAATGTGATCGGACATGAGTCTGAAGAGCCCTTCGATAGGGTGTGGCTGCTGCCGTGAACGGCTCTTCCAGGCTCGCTTCGGCTGCTTGGGCCGATCAATTAACAAACCGGGGCGGGGGTTGAAGGATCGTCCAATGGAACCGACGGAGACGGAACCGACGAAGCGCGAAGGGGACGACCTCCTCAGCGAGCTGCTCAAACCCTTACGTCTGACGGGGGTCTTCGACAGCCGCTGGCATGTCAGCGCCCCCTGGGCCATCGAGGGCGACGCGGAACAGAGCTGCGCCGTATTGCACTTCATCACCGAGGGCGGCTGCTGGATCACGGCCGAGGGCCAGACCCCGCTCGAACTGCACGAGGGCGACCTCGCCGTCTTCCCCACCGGCACCGCGCACCGGCTCTCCGACCGGCCGGAGCGGCGGGGCGTCGCGCTCGGCACCGTACTGCCCGAGCGTGCGCCGGGCACCTCCGGTGAGATCAGGATCGAGGGCGACGGGCCCGAGAGCCGGCTGCTCTGCGCCGGGCTGCACTACGACGCCTCCGTGGCCACCCACCTCTACACGGCGCTGCCGTGGGCGCTGGTGCTGGACCGCTCCCAGGTGGACAGGGAGCCGCTGCTGCGCGACACGCTGCGGCTGCTCGCCGCCACCGACCGCCCGGTCGGCCCCGGCGACCGGCTGATCACGCTGCGGGCCTTCGAGATGGCGCTGGTGCTCGCGCTGCGGCCGCTGCTGCGCGAACTGGCCCGCAATCCCTCCGCGCTGCCGGTTCTGCGCCATCCCGGTATCAGCCGAGCCATGGTCATCATCGCGACCCGGTTCGCCGAGCCCTGGACCATCGAGTCGCTCGCCCGCGAGGTCGGCATGTCCCGCTCGGCGTTCACGGCGGCCTTCCGCGAGCTGGTCGGCGAGGCGCCCGCCCGGCATCTGACGGGGCGGCGGATGCAGGAGGCGGCCCGGCTGCTCGGCGAGACATCGCTGCCCCAGTCGGCCGTGCCGGAGCGGGTCGGCTACCAGAGCTCGGTCGGTTTTCACCTGGCGTTCCGCAAGTGGTACGGAATGACGCCGGGAGAGTACCGGTCGAAAAGCCCCTCAGCTGCATGACTGGCCGGTTCTTAATCACCGCTGGACGGTCGTTCATTGCCCAGTGTCCCTGGCTGGAGCGAGGCTCGGCTGTGTCGGGGGACGTTCCGTTTGAGGAGAGACGTTGACCAGGTCCGGCCAGGAATACCTCGCAGCGCTGCGTGACGGGCGTGAGGTGTGGCTCGACGGCGAACGGGTCAAGGACGTCACCCGCCATGCCGCCTTCCGCAACACCGCGGCGTCGGTCGCGCACCTCTACGACCTGGCGCACGACTCCGAGCACAGCCCTGTCCTCACCTCCGGCGGCGTCCACCGCGCCTTCGCCGTGCCGCGCTCCTACGAGGACCTGGTCGCGCGGCGGCACGCCTACAAGGTGTGGACCGAGTCGAGCTTCGGCTTTCTCGGGCGCACCCCCGACTACATGGCAGGCGGAGCAGCGGGCTTCGCCGCCCTGCCCCAGGTCTTCACCACCGACTCCTTCGACGGCGCCGACAACGCCCTCGCCTGTCACCGCAGGCTCGCCGAGGGCGATCTGTACGCGGCCTTCACCATCACCAACCCGCAGTCCGGCGAAGGGGAGGACGATCTGGTCGTGCGGGTCGTCGCCGAGAAGGACGACGGGATCGTGGTGAGCGGCGCCAAGATGATCGGCACCGGGGCCGTCTTCGCCGACGAGGTGCTCGTCGGCACGATCGAGCCCCTGGCGCCCGAGGACGTGGAGCACGCGCTGTGCTTCTCGGTGCCCGTCGGCACACCTGGCCTGACCCTCGTCTCGCGTACGTCGTACGAGGCGAAGGCCCGCAGCGTCTTCGACAACCCGCTCTCGTCGCGCTTCGACGAGAACGACGCGCTGCTGGTCTGCGACGAGGTCTTCGTACCGTGGGAGCGGGTGCTGACCTACCGCAATACCGAGGCCACCGCGGCGATGTGGTGGGGGACGCCCGCCTACCTCAACTTCAGCCACCAGGCGGCCACCCGCTTCTGGACCAAGCTCGAATTCCTCACCGGCCTCGCCATTTTGCTGACTCGTGCCAACAACACCTCCCAACTCCCCGCCGTCACCCAGTCGGTCGGGCGGCTGCTCGGTATGGTCGCCCAGGCCAAGGCCTTCGTACTGGCCGCCGAGGCCAGCCATGAGCCGGTCGACGGCGGCAGCGGCGGCGTCATGCCCGGCCGGGAGATCTCCTTCGCCCAGCGCATCATGGCCGGGGAGATCTACCCGCGCGCCGTCCAGGAGATCAAGCTGCTCGCGGGCGGCGGCATCATCCAGCTCCCGGCCTCCGGCGGGGATCTGCTGCACCCGCAGCTCGGGCCGGTCGTGAGGAAGTATCTGCGCGTGCCCGGCACCCCGGCCGAGGACCGGGTCAAGCTGCTCAAGCTGGTCTGGGACGCGCTCGGTTCGGAGTTCGCCGGACGCCACGAGCAGTACGAGCGCTTCTACCACGGCGCCCCGCACGTCTATCTGACCATGCAGACGTGGGCGGGCGGCGCGGAGAGCTGCGAGGAACTGGCCCAGGCCTGTCTCGGGGGATATGGCCTGGGCGAGGACCCGAGGACGGGCCGGTGACCTCGGCCCGTCCGGGCGCCGCGCTCGCGCTGCTCGCCTCCACGCAGCTGCTGCTGATCATGGACACGGCCATCATCAATGTCGCGCTGCCGTCGGTCGGCGACGACCTCGGCTCCGGCTCGGCCGGACTGTCCTGGGTGGCCAACGGCTACCTCATCGCCTTCGGCGGACTGCTGCTGCTCGGCGGGCGCCTGGCCGATCTCCTCGGCCACCGGCTGCTCTACCTCGGCGGTCTGGGACTGCTGGCCGCGGCCTCCGCGGCGGGCGGGCTCGCCGGGACGCCGGGCGCCCTGATCGCCGCGCGGTCCGTGCAGGGCGTGGGCGCCGCCTTCGCCGCCGCCGCGGCGTTCGCACTGCTGCTCAACCTCTTCCCGGACGGGCCCGGACGGCACAAGGCGCTCGGCGCTTTCGCCGCGATGGGCGGACTGGGCGGGGTGCTCGGCACCGTGCTCGGCGGAGTGCTCACCGATCTGCTCGGCTGGCGCTCCACGTTCTGGCTCAATGTGCTCCTCGCTCTGGTCATGGGACTGCTCGCACTGCGCGTTCTCAACGGGGGGACGCGCAGCGCACGGTCCGGCTTCGACCTGGGCGGAGCACTCACGGCCACCGGCGGCCTCGGGCTGGTGGCGTACGCACTCGTCGGCGCGGGCGAGTCCGGGTGGACCAGCACCCGGACCCTCTCCGCCGGCGGTGCGGGCCTCGCGCTGCTCGCGGCCTTCGCCGCAGTGGAGTCGAGGATCCCGAGCCCGCTGGTGCCGCCCGCCGTGCTGCGACGGCCCGCGCTGCGGGACGCCAACATCCTCAGCGCACTGGCCCAGATGGCGCTGTTCCCCATGTTCTTCCTGGTCAGCCTCTATCTGCAGAGCGTTCTCGAACAGTCGCCGCTGACCGGCGGACTCGGACTGCTGCCGCTGTCACTGGTGGTGGTCGCCGTCGCCCCGCAGACCGGCCGCCTCATCGTCCGGATCGGGCTCAGGGCCACCATGACCGCGGGCTTCGGGCTCCTGTTCGCGGGCATGGTGTGGCTGGCGCTCGCCCTGTCCGCCGACGGAACCTTCGCAACGACGGTCCTGGCACCCAGCCTGGTCCTCGGCGTCGCCCTGCCGCTGGTCATGGTCACCACCAACGTGGCCGCCACCGCCGAGGCCGCCCCCGAGGAGACCGGCCTCGCCTCCGGACTCGTCAACACCAGCCAGCAGTTCGGCTCGGTGCTCGGGCTCGCCGTCCTGGTGGCCGTGGCCACCGCCGGGGGCGGCCCATCGGCCGCCGCCCAGACCTCCGGCTTCCGCTCCGCGCTGCTGGCCGGCGCCGCCTTCGCGGCGCTGGCCGCCCTGCTCTGCGTACGACTGCGGCTGCCCGGGCCCGCCCCGGCGCCACCGCGCCGGGACCCTGTGGGCGGTGCCGTGGAGTGACCGTATGCGGCGAGTGCGTACCGCGCAGGCGTACGCAGGCGGCGAAAGCGTCCGGTGAGCGCGTGACGCGAGCAACTGCGCCGCATCCCACCCACTGAACCGACGTTGCCCGAGGGGGGCATTCCGTTGACCTTGTACGACCTTGTCGCGCCCGGTCTCCAGTCGCGCTGCGATCCGCGCTACCGGATAGCCGAGATACGCGCGGCCGACCCGCTCGGCGCCGACGCGCTGCTCGCGGCGCTGCCCGCGATGAACGCCGGCGCCGATGTGCCGGCGCTCACCGTCGCCCTGCGCACCCTGGTACCGGAGCCCGAACGGGTGGCCGCGCTCGGCGTCACCGACGCGCTCGCGGCCATGCGCGACCTCGGCATCCTGCTCGGATCGCTCAAACGGCACGGCGTCGAGCCCGTCGCTGCGGTGCCCGACGTCCTTCCGGTGCTCGAAGAGCTGGGCCGGCGCACCGACATGGTGCCGCGCGACACCGTGCACCACTACACGACGTGGAACCCGCTCGGCGCCCGGCAGCGGATGTACACCGGCGACATCATGGAGAGCAATCTCCAGGACGCGGTCCGGATGGTCTTCCCCAGCCTGGTGGCGGCGCTCGACACCTGCGCGGAACTCGCCCGCCGGGAGCCCTACGAACCGGGCTTCGCCACAGCGCTCGACCGCACCGCCCAGCATGTGCAGTCCATGGTCGACTCCATCGACTTCACCGTCGCCAATGTCTCACCGGTCTTCTTCGCGACCCGGATGCGCTCCTACTTCGAGGAGATCGACGTCGCGGGCACCGACTACCTCGGCCCGGCCGCCGCCCAGGTGCCGCTCTGGCTGGTCGATCTGACGCTGTGGCAGTGCG
Source organism: Streptomyces sp. NBC_00885 (assembly GCF_045207475.1). Classification (NCBI taxonomy): domain Bacteria; kingdom Bacillati; phylum Actinomycetota; class Actinomycetes; order Kitasatosporales; family Streptomycetaceae; genus Streptomyces; species Streptomyces sp. NBC_00885. The sequence goes on along the minus strand of NZ_CP108796.1, from coordinate 2,542,533 downwards.
ACCGCAGCAACCGAGCCTACGACGCCTTTCTCGACGACTCGGTGCGCTACAGCCTCCCCTCCTGGCGCGACCACTACGCCGCGCACAAGGGCGGCACCTCCGCCGTCTCCAAGCTCTCGGCCGCCATCAGCTGGGAGGCGGCCCACCGGCTGCCGCCGCAGCTCGCCGCCTCCGCCGTCTCCCTGGCCCGCGTGCTGCGCATCCTCAAGACCTTCCGGGCCCGCCACATGACCATCGCCCGCAAGGCGTACGGCGAGGACGTGCGGCTCTACGACGTGGGCAGCGGCGGCGCCCCCATCGAACTGCTCCGCTCCGTGCTCGATCTGACCCGGGACAACGAGACCCTCGTACGCCGTTCGATCGAGCGGCCGCGCACCCCCGTCGCCTGACCGTCCCTGGAGGTCCCCATGACCCACATCATGATCGCCGGCGGAGGAATCGCCGGGCTCACCGCGGCACTGGCCCTGCACACCGCCGGATTCGAGCGGATCACCGTCGTCGAGACGGTCCGCGAGCTGCGCCCGGTCGGCGCCGGGCTGAACATCATGCCCAACGCGGTACGCGAACTCGACGCGCTCGGGCTGCTGGACCGGCTGGAGGAGTGCTCCGTACGCACCCGTGAGCTGCGCTACTACCACCGCAGCGGCGGCCTCATCTCCCGCGAACCGCGCGGCCTCGGCGCCGGCTACCACTGGCCCCAGCTCTCCATCCAGCGCGGCGAACTCCAGCGCGTGCTCGCCGACGCGGTACGCGCCCGGCTCGGGCCCGGCGCGATCGTCGGCGGCGTCAAGGTCACCGGTCTCGAACCGCTTGCCGACGGCCGCCCCCGGGTCCAGCTCGAACACCGTGACGGCGCCCGGCGCGGCAGGGCGTCCCTCGAACCCGACGTCCTCATCGGCGCCGACGGCATCCGCTCCACGGTGCGCGCCGCGCTCAACCCGGGCGAGGGCGAGCCGCCGTGGAACGGCATGCTCGTCTGGCGCGGCGTCTCGTGGATGCCCGCCCACCAGATCGGCACCTTCATGTTCATCGCGGGCGACGACCGCCAGAAGGCCGTGGTCTACCCGATGACCGAGCCCGACAGGGACAGCGGCGAGGTGCTGGTCAACTGGGCGCTCGCGATGCCCGCCGACGCCACAGGCGCTACGCGCGGAGACTGGAACCGGGAGGTCCCGGTCGAGAAGTTCCTGCACCACTACGAGGGCTGGGACTTCGACGGCGTCAGCGTCCCCCAGGTACTCCGGGCCGCCGAAGGCGCCTTCGAGTACCCGATGGTGGACCGCGATCCGCTGGAGCGCTGGTCCGTCGGCCGTACGACGCTGACCGGCGACGCGGCCCACGCCATGTACCCGATCGGCTCCAACGGCGCGACCCAGTCCATCGTCGACGCCCGCGCGCTCGGCCACGCCATGGCCCTGCACCCCGACCCCGCCCGCGCCCTGGCCGCGTACGAGGCCGAACGCAGGCCCGCGATGACAGAACTCCAGCAGGCGAACCGCCGCCTCGGCCCCGAGGTCGTCATCAACCTCGCCCACGAGCGCGCCCCCGGCGGCTTCACCGACATCGACGAGGTGATCCCGAAGCGGGAACTCGCCGAGATCGCCGCCCGGTACGCGGCCACCGGGGCCTTCGACCCGGCGACCGTCAACCAGGGCTCTCCCTACGACCCGGCGGTTCGCTAGGCCGTGTCTGACAAATCTCGCCTGGCGCGCGACGCCCGGCACGCCCACTCGCTGCGTTGTCGGAGTCATCCAAGTACGTCCAGTACGAGGATGATCCTCCGCCTTGCGATTGCACGCACCGGACGCCGCGCACCCCGCCCTGCGGGCGGACGGCGCTATTTGTCAGACACGGCCTAGCCGCGCTGAACGCCCCTTCGGCGTGCTGAATGCACCGGCGCCCGCCCGTGGGCCCGGCGCGCGCCGTGGTTGAGGAGGGCGGGGTACCACTACCGTCTGTCGGGACGGAAAAGGACGCACACCGTCGTGCGTCCCCTCGGATGCGTACCTCCCCTGCGAAGGTGGAACCCGTGAAGGCCATTCGTCGATTCACCGTCCGCCCCGTCCTCCCCGAACCACTTCTTCCGCTCAGTGAACTGGCGCGCAATCTGCGCTGGTCCTGGCACACCGAGACCCGTGACCTCTTCCAGGCCGTCGACCCCGACGGCTGGCAGGCGGCGGGTGGCGATCCCGTACGACTGCTCGGATCGGTGTCCGCCACCCGGCTGGCGGAGCTGGCCGGGGACCGGCGCTTTCTGCGCAGACTCGCCGCCGTCGCCGACGACCTGGACGACTACCTGCACGGTCGCAGGTGGTACCAGGCACACAGTGGCGCCCTGGGGGACCATGACCCCGAGGGCGCCGAATTCCCCGCAGCGGTCGCCTACTTCTCGCCCGAGTTCGGTGTCACCGCCGCACTGCCCCAGTACTCCGGCGGCCTGGGCATCCTGGCCGGCGACCATCTCAAGGCCGCGAGCGACCTCGGCGTGCCGCTGATCGGCGTCGGGCTGCTCTACCGCCACGGCTACTTCCGTCAGTCGCTGTCCCGCGACGGCTGGCAACAGGAGCACTATCCGCTGCTCGACCCCAACGAACTGCCCGTCAGCCTGCTGCGGGAGCCCGACGGGACACCCTGCCTGGTGTCCCTCGCGCTGCCCGGCGGGCGCTCACTGCGCGCGCACATCTGGATGGCGCGGGTCGGCCGCGTACCTCTGCTGATGCTCGACTCGGACGTCGAGGAGAACGGCCATGGCGAGCGCGATGTCACCGACCGGCTCTACGGCGGCGGCAGCGAGCACCGGCTTCTCCAGGAGATGCTGCTGGGCATCGGGGGCGTACGGGCGGTGCGGGTGTACTGCCGCCTCACCGGCCATCCCGCTCCCGAGGTGTTCCACACCAACGAGGGCCATGCCGGCTTCCTCGGTCTGGAGCGCATCCGCGAACTGGGCGAGCCCCCGGAGCGCGGCGGCCAGGACCTCGACTTCGACGCCGCGCTCGAAGCCGTACGCGCCGGAACCGTGTTCACCACCCATACACCCGTGCCCGCCGGGATCGACCGCTTCGACCGCGAGCTCGTCGCCCGCCACTTCGGGGAGCGCGGAGAGCTGCCCGGAGTCCCGGTCGAGAAGGTGCTCCAGCTCGGCATGGAGACCTATCCGGGCGGCGAGCCCAATCTCTTCAACATGGCGGTGATGGGCCTGCGGCTCGCCCAGCGCGCCAACGGCGTCTCCACACTGCACGGGGCCGTCAGCCGCGGCATGTTCGCCGGGCTGTGGCCCGGCTTCGACGCCGAAGAGGTGCCCATCACCTCCGTCACCAACGGCGTGCACGCGCCGACCTGGGTGGCGCCCGAGGTGTTCCGGCTCGGCGTGCGCCAGATCGGCACCAGCCGTGCGGAGGACGCCCTGTCCGTCGGCGGCTCCCAGCGTTGGGACGCCGTCGCGGACATCCCGGACGCCGACATCTGGGAGCTGCGCCGTGAGCTGCGCGAACAGCTGGTCCTGGAGGTACGGGAGAGGCTGCGGGCCTCCTGGCGCCAGCGCGGCGCCGGAGCGGCCGAACTGGGCTGGGTCGACGGCGTGCTCGACCCCGACGTCCTCACCATCGGCTTCGCCCGCCGGGTCCCCTCGTACAAGCGGCTCACGCTCATGCTGCGCGACCGCGACCGGCTGATGGAGCTGCTGCTGCATCCGACCAGGCCGGTGCAGATCGTCGTCGCGGGCAAGGCGCATCCGGCGGACGACGGCGGCAAGCGGCTGGTCCAGGAGCTGGTGCGGTTCGCCGACGATCCGCGGGTGCGCCACCGGATCGTCTTCCTGCCCGACTACGGGATGGCGATGGCGCAGAAGCTCTACCCGGGCTGCGACGTCTGGCTGAACAATCCACTGCGGCCGCTGGAGGCGTGCGGCACGAGCGGAATGAAGGCCGCGCTCAACGGCTGCCTCAATCTGTCCGTCCTCGACGGCTGGTGGGACGAGTGGTTCGAGCCGGACTTCGGCTGGGCCATCCCGACGGCCGACGGCTCGGCGACGGACGACGACCGGCGTGACGAGCTGGAGGCCGGCGCGCTGTACGAGCTGATCGAGAACCGGGTGGCGCCCCGCTTCTACGACCGGGGCGCGGGCGGGCTGCCGCAGCGCTGGATCGAGATGGTCCGGCGCACGCTGACCACGCTCGGGCCCAAGGTGCTCGCGGGCCGCATGGTCCGGGAGTACGTGGAGCGTCTGTACGCCCCGGCCGCCCGGGCTCACCGGTCCCTGAACGCCGACACGGCACGGGAGTTGGCGTCCTGGAAGGGCCGGGTGCGGATGAGCTGGCCGCATGTGGCCGTCGACCATGTGGAAGCGCTGGAGCAGTCGGCGGCCGGGGGAACGGCGGAGCTGGGCTCCACGCTGGCGCTGCGGGTGCGGGTCGCACTCGGCGAACTCCAGCCGGACGACGTGGAGGTGCAGGCGGTGTCCGGCCGCGTCGACTCCGACGACGCGATCGCCGACGCCCAGACCTTCCCGCTCAAGCCGGCGGGCGGCCCCGATCTGGAGGGCCGCTGGGTCTACGAGGGCCCGCTCTCACTGGACCGCACGGGCCCGTTCGGCTATACGGTGCGCATCCTGCCGGCCCATCCGCTGCTCGCGGCCAGCGCCGATCTCGGGCTGGTGGCGCTGCCGACCGAGGCGACGGGGGAGGGCGCGGGCGTGCTGATGCGCTGAGGCGGCTTCTGGGGTGGCACGGCGCCTGGCGCCGTGCCACCCTTGAACGCGAAAGCTGCCCGGGGGCTCGGCCCCCGGGCAGCTTCCTTGTGTCACTTTCCTTGTGTCACCTTCGCGTCATGGCTCAGAAGGTGAGCTTGAAGCTGTTGATGTAACCGGTGTCCCAGGCGGCCTTGTCCTGGACGCGGAGCTTCCAGGTGCCGTTGGCGACCTCGGAGGAGGCGTTGACGGTGTACGTGGCCTGGACGTTGTCGGCGGAGTCGGAGCCGCTGAAGGGCTTGAGGTTGTAGACCGATCCGTCCGGGGCGACCAGGTCGACGACGAGGTCGCCGCGCCAGGTGTGGATGATGTCCACGCCGACCTTGAGGGTGCTCGGGGCGTTGCCGGTGCGGCCGGTGACGTTGACCGAGGAGGTGACCGCCGCGCCGTTGTCCGGGATGGAGACGTCAGCGGTGTTCTCGAAGACCGTGCCCCCCGGGTCGCCGCCGCCGGGGCGGGCGCCGACATTGATGCCGGCCCACGCGTCGGTCACCGACTTGACCTCGGCGCTGGTGGCTCCGTACAGCTCCGTCGCGACCGCGATGGTGCCGGTGCGGGCAGCCGCGTAGTTGGTCGTGGAGTTGAACTTCGTGGTGAGCGCCTTGAACCAGATCAGCGAGGCCTTGTCCCGGCCGATGCCAGTCACGGGCAGACCGTCGGAGGTCGGGGAGTCGTAGTTGACCCCGTTGATGACCTTGGCGCCGCTGCCCTCGGAGAGCAGGTAGTACCAGTGGTTCGCCGGACCCGAGGAGTAGTGGACGTCGATGCCGCCGATGCCCGAGTACCAGGCGTCCTTGGACGCGCCGTCCTTGCTCGGCTTGTCCATGTAGCGCAGCGGGGTGCCGTCGCCGTTGATGTCGATCTTCTCGCCGACCAGGTAGTCACCCTTGTCCTGGGCGTTGTTGGCGTAGAACTCGACGGCGGCGGCGAAGATGTCGGAGGTCGCCTCGTTGAGACCGCCGGACTCGCCGCTGTAGACGAGCTTCGCGGTGGCGGCCGTGACGCCGTGCGTCATCTCGTGCGCGGCGACGTCGATCGACGTGAGCGGCTTGGCGTTGCCCGAGCCGTCGCCGTACGTCATGCAGAAGCAGCTGTCCTGCCAGAACGCGTTGACGTAGTTGTTGCCGTAGTGGACGCGGGAGTACGCGCCGACGCCGTCACCGCGGATGCCGGAACGGCCGTGCACGTTCTTGTAGTAGTCCCAGGTCAGTCCCGCGCCGTAGGCGGCGTCCGCGCCGGCGGTCTCCGGGTCGGAGGCCTGGCCGTTGCCCCAGGTGTCGTCCGGACCCGAGAACAGGGTGCCGGTGCCGCTGGAGCCGTGGTTCAGGTTGTACGTCTTGTGGCTGCCGCGGCCGGCGTCGGTCAGGTTGTACGTTGAGCCCGACTGCGTGGAGCCGAGGGTCACCTGGCCGCTGTACTGCGTGTTGCCGGTGCCGTTCTCGATGGCCTGCCACTCGAAGAGCTTCGCGCCGGTGGTGGCGTCGGTGACGACGTGCAGCTCGTTCGGCGTGCCGTCGTGCTGGATGCCGCCCACGACCGTCTCGTACGCGAGAGTCGGCGTGCCCTTGGCCATCCAGACCACCTTGCGCGGCGCACGGTCGGCCTTGGTCTTCGCCGAGCCTTCCGCCTTTGCCGCGCCCAGCGCCTGCTTCTCGGCGACGGCCGGGGCGACGTCGGCGCTGGTGTCCACGTTCTTCAGGCTCGCTGCCGACGCCTTGCTGACCGACTCGGTGGCGCCCGCCTTGTTCTCGGCGACCACCAGGTCACCGCCGAGGACCGGGAGTCCGGAGTACGTGCGCTCGTAGCGGGTGTGCGTGGTGCCGTCGCGGTCCTGGGTGACGTCCCGGACGAGCAGCTTCTCCTGGGCGCTCAGCCCCAGTTCCCTGGCGGTGGCCGCCGTGGTGGCGCTCTGCTTGCGTATCAGCTCCGCGCGCTGCGCGGGGGAGAGATTCAGCGGCAGGGCGCCGGGGTCGGCCTTCCCCGCTTTCGCCGCCGCCGGCACGGCGGTTGACGCCGTGTCGGCCGAAGAGGTGCCGGTCTGGAATCCGACCGCCAGGAGAGCGGCGGTGGCTATGAGAGCTCCGGTCGCGGTGGTGCGCCGGCGAGGCGTGGGTCTCACGCGAACTCCTTCTGCGAGGGGGGTACCGGTCGACTGGGTGGGTCGGCCGGGCAGAGCATGCGGAGCATGTAGAGCGTGGATCGGGGGAAGAGTGCCAGCACTGAACGCCTCCTGTCAGGAGCGCGTCAACAGGTTGGCCGGAAATCGTCCGGTGCCTGAATGGTCGTGTTCGTTAAGCGGACGTTTCACCGATCACCATCGGGAAGCCGTCGAGCGTTTGTGCGGCCCGAATTCGAAGAGGGTTCCGTCCAGGTCGAACGGGGCCTGTGTGAACAGAGTGTTGAACTGGGGATAGTTCCCGGTTGCGGTGAGGACGTCGAACTGTGGCTGGTTCTGTGCCTTCCGGCAGGGCCGCACATTTCCGCCCGTCAGCTCACCACGCTGTCCCGCCACGCCCTGTGCAGCCCCGCGAACCTCCCCTTCCCCGCAATCAGTTCGCCCGGCGTCCCGTCCTCCACCACCCGACCGTGTTCCATCACCAGCACCCTGTCCGCGATCTCCACCGTCGACAGCCGGTGCGCGATCACCACCGCCGTGCGTCCGTGCAGCACCGTGTCCATCGCGCGCTGGACCGCCCGTTCACCCGGGATGTCCAGCGAGCTCGTCGCCTCGTCGAGGATCAGGACCGCCGGGTCGGCGAGCAGGGCGCGCGCGAAGGCCACCAACTGGCGCTGGCCCGCCGAGATGCGGCCGCCCCGTTTGCGTACGTCCGTGTCGTAGCCGTCCGGCAGGCCCGCGATGAAGTCGTGCGCGCCGATCGCCTTCGCCGCCTGCTCGATCTCCTCGCGGCTCGCGTCCGGCCGCCCGATCGCGATGTTCTCCGCGACCGTCCCGGAGAAGAGGAAGGCTTCCTGGGTCACCATCACCACGCCCCGCCGCAGTTCGGGCGTGGCCAGATCCCGCAGTTCGACGCCGTCCATGAGGACCCGCCCCTCGGTCGGGTCGTAGAAGCGGGCGAGCAGCTTCGCGAGGGTGGATTTGCCCGCGCCGGTCGAGCCGACGACCGCGACCGTCTGGCCTGCCGGGATGGTCAGATCGAAGCGGGGCAGCACTTCGCCACCGGTGCGGTAGGCGAAGCGGACGCCGTCGAAGACGACCTCGCGCCCCGGGTGGTCGGAGGCCAGGTCGGGCAGCACCTTGGGGTCGCGGGCCTCGGGCACGGACGGGATCTGGGCCAGCAGCCCGGCGATCTTCTCCAGCGAAGCCGCCGCGGACTGGTAGGAGTTGAGGAACATCCCCAGCCGGTCGATCGGGTCGTACAGCCGCCGCAGATAGAGCACGGCCGCGGCCAGCACACCCAGCGCCAGCGTGCCTTCCGCGACCCGGTAGGCACCCCACAGCACGATTCCGGCCACCGCCGTGTTGGCCACGAGCCGGGATCCGACGACATAGCGCGCCATCTCGAGCAGCGCGTCGCCGTTGCTGCGCTCGTGACGGTGGTTGAGGACGTGGAACTCCGCGTCGTTGGCCCGCTCGCGCCGGAACGCCCGCACCGGCCGGATGCCGTTCATCGTCTCCGCGAACTTCACGATGACCGCGGCGATCGCCGTCGAACGAGTGCTGAAGACCGCCTTGGCGCGCCGCTGGTAGAGCCGTACGAGCAGATACAGCGGTACGAAGGAGAGCACCGCGAGCCCGCCGAGCCCGAGGTCCAGCCAGAGCAGCATCGCCGAGATGTAGACGAAGGCCAGGACGACCATGATCAGCTCTTGGAGGCCCTCGCTGAGCAGCTCACGCAGGGACTCCACGTCGGTGGTCGACCGCGAGATCAGCCGGCCCGAGGTGTAGCGCTCGTGGAAGTCGACGCTGAGTGCCTGCGCATGGCGGAAGATCCGGCCGCGCAGGTCGAGCAGCACGTCCTGGTTGACGTGTGCGGAGGCGCGGATGAAGGAGTACTGCAGCAGTCCTGCGCCGAGCGCGCACACGGCGTACCCGACGGCGACGGCGATCAGCGGCCCGTAGTCGTCCCGGCGGAAGGCGGGCACTCCGCGGTCGATGGCGTACGCGACGAGCAGCGGCCCGGCCTGGACGGCGGCCTGCTGGAGCAGCAGGAGCAGGGCGGCGAGGACGACGCGTCCGCGGCGGGGTGCGAGGAGCGAACCGAGCAGCGCACGGGTCGCCCCCTCGGGCGCGGGCAGGGCGTCCCGGTCGAAGGGATCGTCCCGGCGGAACGCGCCGGTCGAGCCCTTCGGCTCCCGAGCCGTGGGCGCGCTACCGGCAGCGGCCGTCTCCTCGCCGTCGTCGGCGTACGGCGTCGTGGTCGTAGACGACGTCATCGGACCCCCTCCTCGGCGTGAGCACGATCGGCGTCGGCGACGGCGCCGGCGTCGGCCTCGGCCTCGGCCTCGGCGCCGGAGCCGGTATCCGCTCCCGACATCAGCCACGCGTACTCCGCGTTCGTCCGCAGCAGTTCCTGATGCGTACCGACCGCGGCGATCCTGCCCTCCGACAGCAGCGCCACCCGGTCCGCCAGCATCACCGTCGACGGGCGGTGCGCGACCACGAGGGCCGTCGTGTCCTCCAGGACCCGCCGCAAGGCCGCCTCCACCAGTGCCTCCGTATGCACGTCGAGCGCCGACAGTGGATCGTCGAGCACCAGGAAACGCGGTCGGCCGACCACCGCCCGGGCCAGGGCGAGCCGTTGCCGCTGGCCGCCCGAGAGGCTGAGGCCCTGCTCGCCGACCTGGGTGTCGACCCCGTGCGGCAGCGAACCGACGAAACCGGCCTGCGCCACCTCCAGCGCGCGTCCCAACTCGGCTTCGTCCGCGCGCTGCGCGCCCATCAGCACGTTCTCGCCGACGCTCGCAGAGAAGAGCGTCGGCTCCTCGAAGGCCACCGACACCAGTTCGCGCAGCCGCTCGCGCGGCATCGCCGCGATGTCCTCCCCGTCGAGCGTGATCCGCCCGGAGGTCACTTCGTGCAGCCGTGGTACGAGCGCGGTCAGCGTGGTCTTGCCGCTTCCGGTCCCGCCGACCAGGGCCATCGTCTCCCCGGGACGTACGCGCAGATCGATGCGGGCGAGTACGGGCCGGGCGTCCGCGGGCGCGTCCGGGTAGCGGAACTCGACGGCCTCGAACCGCAGCCCCGCGGAATCCTCGGACACCGCCCGGTGCGTGAGGGCCGTGTCCGACTCCTCCTGCGCGTCCATCACCTCGAAGTACCGTTCCGTCGCGGTCGCCGCCTCCTGGCTCATCGCCAGCAGGAAGCCGATCGACTCCACCGGCCACCGCAGCGCGAGCGCCGTCGACAGGAACGCCACCAGCGTGCCCGCCGACAGACCGCCGTCCGCCACCTGGACGGTGCCCAGCACCAGCGCGGCGCCGATGACGACCTCGGGGATGGTCGTGATCAGCGCCCAGATCCCGGCCAGCAGCCTCGCCTTGCCGAGCTCGGTGCCGCGCAGCCGCCGTGCGAGCTCCCGGAAGGCGAGCGCCTGGCTGCGGTGACGGCCGAAGCCCTTGATGATGCGGATACCGAGGACGCTCTCCTCGACGACCGTGGTCAGATCGCCGACCTGGTCCTGTGCCTGGCGCGCGACGATCGCGTACCGCGTCTCGAAGAGCGAGCAGAGAATCACCAGCGGCACGATCGGCGCGAGCAGCACCAGGCCCAGGCTCCACTGCTGCCCCAGCAAAATGACGAAGCCGACCAGGATCGTGGTCGCGTTGACCAGCAGAAAGGTCAGCGGGAACGCCAGGAACATCCGCACCAGCATCAGGTCCGTCGTGCCGCGCGAGAGTAGCTGGCCCGAGGCCCAGCGGTCGTGGAAGGCCACCGGCAGCCGCTGGAGATGCCGGTAGAGGTCGGCCCGCATCGACGCCTCGACCCCGGCGAGCGGCCGGGCCACCAGCCAGCGCCGGAAGCCGAAGAGCCCCGCCTCCGTGAGCCCCAGCAGCAGCAGTGCCAGCGCCCCGAGCCAGACCCCGCCGGGGTCCCGCCCGGCCACCGGGCCGTCGACGAGCCACTTCAGTACGAGTGGAATGACCAGGCCCAGACATGAGGCCACGATGGCGACAAATGCCGCACTGAACAGGCGAGTTCGGATGGGGCGTACGTACGGCCACAGCCGCAGCAGTGAACGTACGGCCGACCGGTCCTTGGCGGTTGAATGTTGTTCGGGCATCAGGTGCGAGCCTACGGTTCGCCACTGACATCGCTCATCTGGTTTTGCGCCCGGCGAAGCGGAGCCGGATCGTCAGTTCCTGACCCTCAGCAGCAGCACCGAGCGCGCCGGCACCGTCACCGTCTCCCCGCCCGCGAACACCGTCCCGGGCGCCGATTCCTGGTCGTCGAGCGAGGTGTCCACCACCAGTTCGTACGCCTGCGCCCAGGGCGGGCCCGGCAGCCGGAAGCTCGTCGGGCCGGCCGCCGCGTGCAGGACGGTCAGGAAGCTGTCGTCCGTCACCTCCGCTCCACGCGCGTCACGTCCCGGGATGTCGCGGCCGGACAGATACAGCGCCAGCGTCGACGCCGGGGCGTACCAGTCCCGTTCCGTCATCTCCGTGCCGTGCGGGGTGAACCACGCGAGGTCCCGCAGACCGTCCGCCGCTCGGGCGCGGCCCGAGAAGAAGGCGCGGCGGCGCAGCACCGGGTGGGTGCCCCGCAGGGAGAGCAGCCGGGTGGTCAGCTCCAGCAGGCCGCGCGGGCCCGGGCTCTCGAGCAGGGACCAGTCGAGCCAGCTGACCTCGTTGTCCTGGCAGTAGGCGTTGTTGCTGCCGCGCTGCGTACGTCCCATCTCGTCGCCCGCCACCAGCATCGGCACGCCCGTCGACAGCAGCAGGGTGGTGAGCAGATTGCGCACCTGGCGCCGCCGCAGCGCGTTGATGCGCGGATCTTCGCTCTCGCCCTCCGCGCCGCAGTTCCAGGACCGGTTGTCGTTGGTGCCGTCGCGGTTGCCCTCCCCGTTGGCCTCGTTGTGCTTGTGCTCGTAACTGACGAGGTCGCGCAGGGTGAACCCGTCGTGCGCGGTGACGAAGTTGATGGATGCGTAGGGCCGCCGTCCACCCCATGCGTACAGATCGCTGGACCCGGACAGCCGGTATCCCAGGTCCCGTACGTCGGGCAGCGCGCCGCGCCAGAAGTCCCGTACGGCGTCGCGGTACCGGTCGTTCCACTCCGTCCACAGCGGCGGGAAGCTGCCCACCTGGTACCCGCCGTTGCCCACGTCCCACGGCTCGGCGATCAGCTTCACCCGCCGCAGCACCGGGTCCTGGGCGATCACCGCGAGGAAGGGGGAGAGCATGTCGACGTCGTGCATCGAGCGGGCGAGCGCAGCCGCCAGATCGAAGCGGAAGCCGTCGACGCCCATCTCGGTCACCCAGTAGCGCAGCGAATCCGTGATCAGCCGCAGCACATGCGGCTGCACCACATGCAGGGTGTTGCCGCAGCCCGTGTAGTCCGTGTACGTCCGGGCGTCCGACTGCAGGCGGTAGTAGCCGCGGTTGTCGATGCCGCGCAGCGACAGCGTCGGACCGAGCTCACCCGCCTCCGCCGTGTGGTTGTAGACCACGTCGAGGATGACCTCGATCCCGGCGGTGTGCAGGGCCTTCACCATCCGCTTGAACTCTCCGACCTGCTCACCCCGCGTCCCGCTCGCCGAATAGGCGGCATGTGGCGCGAAGTAGCCGATGGAGTTGTAGCCCCAGTAGTTGCGCAGCCCCCGCTTCAGCAGATGGTCCTCGTGCGCGTACTGGTGCACCGGGAGGAGTTCGACGGCGGTGACCCCGAGCCGTACGAGATGCTCGATCGCCGCCGGGTGCGCGAGGCCCGCGTAGGTGCCGCGCAGTTCCTCGGGGATCCCCGGATGGAGCTTGGTGAAGCCGCGCACGTGCAGTTCGTAGATGACCGAGTCGGCCCACGGGGTCTTGGGCCTGCGGTCGTCCGCCCAGTCGTCGTCATCGTGGACGACGACGCCCTTGGGCACGTACGGAGCCGAGTCCCGGTCGTCGCGGACGGTGTCCGCGACATGTTGCTGGGGCCAGTCGCGCACATGCCCGTACACCTCCGCGGGCAGCTCGAAGTCCCCGTCCACCGCCCGTGCGTACGGATCGAGCAGCAGCTTCGCCGGGTTCCACCGGGCGCCCGTCCAGGGGTCCCAGCGCCCGTGCACCCTGAAGCCGTAGCGCTGCCCGGGCCGGATCCCGGGCACGAAGCCGTGCCAGATCTCATGGGTCAGCTCGGTCAGCGGCAGCCGCGTCTCCGCGGCCGACGCGCCGCCCTCGTCGAACAGGCACAGCTCGACAGCCTCCGCGCCACCCGCCCAGAGCGCGAAGTTGGTGCCCGCGACCCCGTCGGGACCGACCCGGAAGCGGGCGCCGAGCGGGGTCGGCGCACCCGGCCACACCGACGGCCCGCGAGAGCCCGGCTCCCGATGGCGGCCGTTGACCCCGGCCGCCGTTTCGGCCGTGTCCCCGGCCGCCAGGAGCGGGCCGGGCAGATCGCCCCGCGCCCCCTCCTGCACTGTCTCCTGCTCGGCTGCGCTCGACACCTGCCGGCCTCCCGCGGCTCGTCGGGCCACGCTCAAGCCAAGGCTGATCACGGCGTCCCGGCCGTGGCACCCCACGCGTGGTCCTCCCACCTGTTCTGCCCGCACTGCTCTTGTCCCAACATGGCCCCGCGCTCACGTTTCCCCTGGAGGGGCGCTGTCGTTGGGCGGTACGTGAGACACGTACTGAAGCGGGCGAGGCACGGCGCGGCCGTCGTCCTGACATGGGCAGGACTGATCGCCGGGCTGACCGGCTGCACCGGCGAGGCGCTCGACATCGGCAACAAGCCGCGCTCGCCGCAGGAGACCATCCGGGTCATCCCCGAGGACGGCGCCAAGGGGGTCGGCCCGGACGGCCCTGTCGAGGTGCGGCTGCCCAGCGGCCGGCTGGAGCGGGTGAAGGTGACCCAGGTCGAGGACGACCGGCCCACCGAGGTCCCCGGCTCGATCTCGGAGGACGGCCTGCGCTGGAACCCCGAACCGGGCACCCGCCTCGACCTGGCCGCCAAGTACAGCGTCGACGTGGTCGCGCTGGACGGCCACGGCCGCCGCTCGGCCCGCCACACCACCTTCACCACACAGGTCCCCGGCCGCCGCTTCATCGGCTACTTCAAGCCGGAGAACCGCTCGACCGTCGGCACCGGCATGATCATCTCCATCAGCTTCAACAGGGAGATCGAGGACCGCGCGGCCGTCGAGCGCGCCATCCGTATCACCTCCGAGCCGCCGGTCGAGATCGCCGGCCACTGGTTCGGCGGGGGACGCCTCGACTTCCGGCCCCGCGAGTACTGGAAGTCCGGCACCAAGGTCACCGTCGATCTGCGGCTGCGCGACGTCCAGGCGGCGCCGGGGGTGTACGGCATCCAGCAGAAGACCTTCTCGTTCACCGTCGGCCGCTCTCAGGTCTCCCTCGTCGACGCGGCGGCGCACACCATGGAGGTACGGCGCGAGGGCGGTGTCCTGGCGATGCTGCCGATCACCGCCGGGGCGCCCAAGGCGACCACGTACAACGGGAAGATGGTGGTCACGGAGATGTACGACGTGACCAGGATGAACGGCGCGACGGTCGGCTTCAAGAAGAAGGACGGCAAGGGCGAGTACGACATCAAGGATGTGCCGCACGCGATGCGGCTGACCGACTCGGGCACCTTCATCCACGGCAACTACTGGGCCGCGCCCGAGACCTTCGGATCCGCGAACGTCTCCCACGGCTGCGTCGGACTGCGCGACGAGAAGGGCGGCAGCGCGGACGCACCGGCGGGCTGGTTCTTCGACCGGACCCTGATCGGCGATGTGGTCGAGGTCGTCAAGTCGAAGGACAAAAGGGTCGATCCCGCCAATGGTCTCGGCGGCTGGAACCTGGACTGGAACGCCTGGAAGGCGGGCTCCGCACTGCACTGACCCTCACTGACCTGCTGGGCCTGTCCGGCCGATCCTGCCGGGCTCGATCGACCGGACAGGACCTGGGCCCCTGCCCCTACTCAGTTGAGCTCGCCGGACAGTTGGGACTGAACGGTGACATTCACGGGGAGATTCAACAACGCGGGGTGTGATTATCTAGCGCGGTGCGTGCGTGAGGTGCGCGGGGGTGCGGGCCGTGGCGGGGCCAGGCCGTGCGAGGGGAGACCATTGTGAACGGGCAGCCGATATCGGGGGCGTCGGCACGGGGCGGACGGATACGACGGCGCGGGGGCGCCGCTCTGCCGGCTCTGGTGCTTGGCGCCGTGCTGCTGCTGGTCACGGCCTGTGGGGGCGGGGACGACGCGGGCAGCGACGACAAGGGCAAGAAGGACAGCGGGAAGGTCGCGAACGCGGCCTCCCAGGCGGTGGTGACCATCGCGCCCAAGGACGGCGCCTCCTCGGTCGCCACCAGCGGCGCGCTGAAGGTCAGCGCCGCGAAGGGCAAGCTGACCACGGTCACGGTCCAGGACGACAAGGGCGTCGCGGTCGAGGGCAAGATCTCCGCGGACGGCGCCAGTTGGCAGCCGCAGCAGCATCTGGCCGGCTCCACCAAGTACAAGGTGCACGCCGTCGCCAAGGACGCGGACGGCCGCGAGTCGGCGAAGGACACCAGCTTCACCACGCTCGTCCCGCAGAACACCTTCATCGGGCAGTACACCCCCGAGGACGGTTCGACGGTCGGCGTCGGCATGCCGGTCTCGATCAACTTCACCCGTGGCATCACGGACCCGGCGGCCGTCGAGAAGGCCATCAAGGTGACGGCCGAGCCGTCCGTGCCGATCGAGGGTCACTGGTTCGGCAACGACCGTCTCGACTTCCGCCCGGAGAAGTACTGGGCCGCGGGCACCAAGGTGACCGTGAAGCTCAACCTGGACGGCGTCGAGGGCCGCCCCGGGGTGTACGGCAAGCAGACCAAGACGGTGAAGTTCACCATCGGCCGCAGCCAGGTCTCCACCGTGGATGCCAAGGCACACCGGATGAAGGTCGTGCGCGACGGCAAGCTGGTCAAGGACATCCCGATCACCGCCGGAGCCCCGTCGACCACGACGTACAACGGCCAGATGGTGATCAGCGAGAAGTACGAGGTGACGCGGATGAACGGCGCCACCGTCGGCTTCGGCGGTGAGTACGACATCAAGGACGTGCCGCACGCGATGCGCCTGTCCAACTCGGGCACCTTCGTCCACGGCAACTACTGGGCCTCGTCGGACACGTTCGGCTCAGCGAACGTCAGCCACGGCTGTGTGGGTCTGCGCGACGCCCGCGGCGCGGGCGACAGCGGCACTCCGGCGGCGTGGTTCTACAACGGCTCGATCATCGGCGACGTGGTGATCGTGCAGAACTCCAAGGACAAGCAGATCTCTCCGGAGAACGGCCTCAACGGCTGGAACCTGTCCTGGGCGGAATGGATCAAGTAACACCCTTCGCGCAGGGGCCCGGTGCTGTGACTCATCGCACCGGGCCCTTAGGTCCTGTCCGGTCGATCTTGCCGGGCTCGCGTGCCCTGGCACGGCGCCTCTCCCCCGTAGCCCTTCGGGCACGGGAGGTACCCCCACCGTTGTCGTAGTCGCCTACGCTCCGCGTGGGCTCCTTCCTCCGCCTTGCGATGCACCATGCCAGGCCCCGCTCACTGATCCGGCCTGATCGACCGGACAGGACCTGCGCGTTAACCGGCGCTAACCTGCTGGGCATGACTGTTTCTCTCGAGGTCTCCGAAGGCGTCGGCACCATCCGTCTCGACCGTCCGCCGATGAACGCACTGGACATCGCCATCCAGGACCGGCTGCGCGAGCTCGCCGAGGAGGCGACCCGCCGCGAGGACGTACGGGCCGTGATTCTGTACGGCGGCGAGAAGGTGTTCGCGGCCGGCGCGGACATCAAGGAGATGCAGGCCATGGACCATACGGCGATGGTCGTACGGTCCCGGGGCCTGCAGGACTCCTTCACGGCCGTCACCCGTATCCCCAAGCCCGTTGTCGCCGCCGTCACCGGCTATGCGCTGGGCGGCGGCTGCGAACTGGCGCTCTGCGCCGACTTCAGGATCGCCGCGGACAACGCAAAGCTCGGCCAGCCGGAGATCCTGCTCGGCCTGATCCCCGGCGCCGGCGGCACCCAGCGGCTCTCGCGGCTGATCGGTCCCTCCAAGGCCAAGGACCTGATTTTCACCGGCCGGATGGTCAAGGCCGACGAGGCCCTCGCCCTCGGTCTGGTGGACCGCGTGGTCCCGGCGGACGAGGTGTACGAGCAGGCGCACGCCTGGGCCGCGAAGCTCGCGCAGGGGCCCGCGCTGGCGCTGCGTGCCGCCAAGGAGTGCATCGACGCGGGTCTGGAGACGGACATCGAGACGGGGCTCGCCATCGAACGCAACTGGTTCGCGGGCCTGTTCGCGACAGAGGACCGCGAGCGCGGGATGCGCAGCTTTGTCCAGGAGGGCCCTGGTAAGGCCAAGTTCCTCTGAATCAGGGGCGGTTGGCACTTCTGTCTCCGGCGTCAACCCTGTGTGTGGCTTATCTGAGCCTTAAGACAACCTTAAGCGGTCAGCGGTCCGTTGCGCTTGGTGATCACTCGTAAGTGCAGCGTTAACGCAGCTCAGGGTGGGTGTGAGGGTCGGCATGCGGCCACAGTCATATGCCAGCAGCTCACTCCGGAACGGCCGATTCCGGGGGCCCCATTCCCCCGGAACGGCCCCGGGAGCCGCCTGTTACGGCCATGATGGAGGCATGGCGGGCCTCGAAGGTGTGGAGCAACCGCGGCAGCGCGGCAGCGCTACCGCCGCGCGGTGGGTACCTTCCCTCGAGGACGAACAGGCGCTCAAGGCACTCGAGTTGTTCGGCAACCCCACGGACGAGGAAGTCAAGCTTCCCTCCCGCCCCGAATCCGCCGCCACCGCACGCCGGTTGACCCAGTGCGTGGTGCTGCGTCAGTGGGCGCTGTCCGCGCAGACCGCCGAGCATGCGGTCTTACTGGTCTCCGAGCTCGTCGGGAACGCCGTACGCCACACCGGGGCCCGGGTCTTCGGGCTGCGGATGCTGCGCCGCCGCGGCTGGATCAGGATCGAGGTCCGCGATCCATCGCGCGGTCTGCCCTGTCTGATGCCGGTCCAGGAGATGGACACCAGCGGCCGCGGGCTCTTCCTCGTCGACAAGCTCTCCGACCGGTGGGGCGTGGATCTGCTGCCGCGCGGCAAGACCACCTGGTTCGAGATGCGCGTCTGCGACCGCTGACGCGAGAACACAGAAGCCCCCTGAGCGGGGGCTTCTGCTGGTCGCCATGGATTGGGGGGGTGTATCCATGGCGGCTTATGACGACCTGGCCCGGGTCAATTCGGGGTCGTGTCACCGACTATGGCAGACGGGGGGCGGCGGCGCCAAAAGTCCCAACTGTGTCATAGCTGGCAAATTGCGACATATTAAAAATGAATCGTAGGTGAGGTGAGCCACCCGCCTGGAAAATAATGCATGAACATGCGCTTTAGCGAGTGTTTCAATGATCCACTTATGCTTATGGTGATCGGTCGGCAGTGACCTGCGGGCGTCCCGATTTGGGTCAATCGTTATCTTTGGTGCATTTCGCGCCTACTGTGCTTTTCCGTGACCTCGATCGACCGCCGCGGCGCGCGGTGACGACCACGGAGCTGCTGATCTGATGCACCCGACGACTTGCCGCACCAAGCGGACCACCGCACTGCTCGCCGGCGTCCTGCTCGCCCTCCTCGGGGGCTGCAGCTCACCCACCGAAACGACGCAGGCGCAGGGCACCAACGCCGCGGCGCTGCCCGCCGAGCCCGAGAAGGCCGCCCCGGCCGGGCTGCCCGGCATGCCGCCCGTCCTCGACCCGGAGGACATCTACTCCGCGGACCGGCCGAACCAGCTCTCAGCGGCCGTCAGGGGCTTCCCCTCCCGGGTGTACGTCCCCAACACCAACTCCAACACCGTGTCGGTCATCGACCCCGCGACGTACAAGGTCATCGAGACGATCCCGGTCGGCGCCCAGCCGCAGCACGTCGTCCCGTCCTGGGACTTGAAGACCCTGTGGGTCAACAACAACCGGGGCCACACGCTCACCCCGATCGACCCGGCAACGGGCGTCGCGGGCAAGCCGGTCGAGGTCCACGACCCGTACAACCTCTACTTCACACCCAACGGCAAGTACGCCATCGTCATGGCCTCCCTGGACCGCCAACTCGTCTTCCGCGACCCCCACACCATGAGCCCGGTCAAGACCACCCCGGTGTCCTGCTACGGCGTCAACCACGCGGACTTCTCGGCCGACGGACGGTACTTCATCGTCTCCTGCGAGTTCTCCGGCGAGCTGCTGAAGGTCGACACGGAGAAGATGGAGGTTGTCGGACAGCAGAAGCTGCCCTTCCAGGGCGCGATGCCGCAGGACGTGAAGCTCTCCCCGGACGGGAAGACCTTCTACATCGCCGACATGATGGCGCACGGCATGTGGGTGCTGGACGGCGAGACGTTCACGACGCCCGCGCTGCTGCCCACCGGCAGGGGCGCCCACGGCCTCTACATCAGCCGTGACTCCAAGGTGATGTACATCTCCAACCGTGGTGAGGGGACCATCTCCCTCTTCGACTTCGCGCAGAACAGGCTGACCAAGAAGTGGTCGCTGCCGGGTGGCGGAAGTCCCGACATGGGGGGTGTCTCGGCGGACGGCAAAGTGCTGTGGCTGTCGGGGCGTTACAACGCCGAGGTGTACGCGCTCGACACGGCGACCGGCAGGCAACTGGCCCGCATCCCGGTGGGCGCGGGCCCGCACGGCCTCGCGGTCTACCCGCAGCCCGGACGCTACTCGCTGGGCCACACGGGCATCTTCCGGTAGCGGTCAGCGGTCAGTCGTCAGGCGGCCACGAACAGCGCCTCCGAGCCCACCGGCCGGAAGCCCGCCGCCTGGAAGGTGCGCACGCTGCGGGCGTTCCCCGGCGACTGCTGGGACCACACCACCGAGTCCGGCACCAGATGGCGGGCCGCGAGCGCCAGAGCGAGTCCCAGGCCCTGCCCGCGCATGTGCTCGTCCACCTCGATCGCGGTCTCCCAGCGCCCGGCCACGCCCCGGCCCAGGACCAGAACCCCGCCGTCGGCGGCCCAGACCCGTACGCCGTCGCGGAACTTCAACGCCCGTGCGACACGCGGATGATCGGGGTCCTCGATCTCCCGCAGCTCGAGATCGGGCCTGCCGGGCAGTGCACCGGCGACGGTCACCAGGTCGATGGTGTTCATCGAACGTCCGGTGCGGGCCAGCATCGTGGCCAGGAACGAGGGGTTCATCGCGGCGGCAAGCCGGTCGGAGTCGGTGGCGGCGAGCTCGGCCCGTATCCACTCCGGATCCTCGTCCGTGAAGATCACCGAGTGCGCGGTGAAGGCCATCACCCCGGCGTCCCGGGCGTTCGGCTGCGCGATCACGGTGGTGGCGCCGTCCGAGGGCGGGAACTGTCCGGCCGCCGCCGCGGCCAGGATTCCCGCCAGTGCCTCGCTCATCGTGTTCCTCTCCTCGTTCCGGACCGGTGACCCCCGGGTCTCTGTAATACCTGGCCGCTGCCTTGAGGACGCAACCCGGCCGTTAATCTGACCTCGTCAGCAATGCATCAAGAAGGGGCGGAAGCAGTGGTGGACATCGAAGAGGCGCGCAAGGCCTTCGACCGTTACGACCTGGACGGCGACGGCAAGATCACGGCGGCCGAGTACAAGAGCGTGATGGCGCAACTGGGCGACTTCCATGTCACCGAGCCGGTCGCCGAGGCCGTCATCAAGTCGAAGGACGCCAACGGCGACGGTCAGCTGACCTTCGACGAGTTCTGGGCCTCGCTGAACAAGGCCTGACCCTCCGCCGGCCGGTCCGGCGGTCCTGGACGCGCGGCCCGGGGGTCAGGTCTGGGCCGCCAGGGCCGCCTCCAGCGTCGGCACCGTACGGAACACGTCCAGTACCCCGCCCGCCCGGAACACCCGCAGCACCGGGGGCTGGTCGCACACCACCCACAGCCGCCCGCCGTTCTCGGCGACGCGCCGCCGTGCCCGGCACAGCAGCGCGAGGCCGGAGCAGTCGAAGAACGCGACATGGGTCAGATCGACCACCACGTCGTGCTCGCGGACGGCTGTGACCACATCCAGATAGGCCCCGACGAGCGTGGCCGCCGCGATGTCGATCTCGCCGTGCAGTTCGACGACCGTACGTTCCTGGCTGCGGTAGACCTGTCCGAACGGACCGGGAAGCGGGGCGCGTAAGTCGGAGGACCTGGATGTCAGCCCCTCGGCCATGGCTGTTTCTCCTTGGTGCGATGAGCCCGTACCGGCCACCGGCGGCCTGGGTGAACAGACTGTGACGTTAGTGGTGGGCTTTGGGTGGCCGGAGGAGAAAAAACGTTCGGAGCTCGGAAAGCTCCCTCGTGCGGGTGATTCTTTGTGAACTTCCTTGACGGGCTGGGGACTTGGCTCAGCACTCGATGATGTTCACCGCGAGGCCGCCGCGCGCGGTCTCCTTGTACTTCACCGACATGTCCGCGCCCGTCTCCTTCATCGTCTTGATGACCTTGTCGAGCGAGACCTTGTGGCTGCCGTCGCCGCGCATCGCCATCTTCGCCGCCGTCACGGCCTTCACCGCCGCCATCCCGTTGCGCTCGATGCAGGGGATCTGGACCAGACCGCCGACCGGGTCGCAGGTCAGTCCGAGGTTGTGCTCCATGCCGATCTCGGCAGCGTTCTCGACCTGCTCGGGAGTGCCGCCCAGCACCTCGGCGAGCGCGCCCGCGGCCATCGAGCAGGCCGAGCCGACCTCGCCCTGGCAGCCGACCTCCGCGCCCGAGATGGAGGCGTTCTCCTTGAAGAGCATGCCGATCGCGCCCGCGGAGAGCAGGAAGCGGACCACGCCCTCCTCGTCGGCGCCGGGCACGAAGTTCATGTAGTAGTGCAGCACGGCCGGGATGATGCCCGCGGCGCCGTTGGTGGGGGCGGTGACGACCCGGCCGCCCGCGGCGTTCTCCTCGTTCACTGCCATCGCGTAGAGCGTGATCCACTCCATGGCGCGGGCCAGCGGGTCGCCCTCGGCGCGCAGCTGGCGGGCGGAGTTGGCCGCGCGGCGGCGGACCTTGAGGCCGCCGGGCAGGATGCCCTCGCGGGACATGCCACGCGAGACACAGGCCTGCATGACCCGCCAGATCTCCAGCAGGCCCTCGCGGATCTCCTCCTCGGAGCGCCAGGCCTTCTCGTTCTCCAGCATCAGGGCGGATATGGACAGGCCGGTTTCCCCGGCGAGCCGCAGCAGCTCGTCGCCGGTGCGGAAGGGGTACTTCAGCACGGTGTCGTCGAGGACGATCCGGTCCTCGCCCACCGCGTCCTCGTCGACCACGAAGCCGCCGCCGACCGAGTAGTACGTCTTCTCCATGACAAGGGTGCCCGCGGCGTCGTACGCGAAGATCGTCATGCCGTTGGCGTGGTACGGCAGCGCCTTGCGGCGGTGCAGGACCAGGTCCTTGTCGAAGTCGAAGCCGATCTCGTGCGTGCCGAGCAGACTGATCCGGCCGCCGGTGCGGATGGCGTCGACCTGGGCGTCCGCGGTCTCGACGTCGACGGTGCGCGGGGAACTGCCTGTCAGGCCGAGCAGGACGGCCTTGGGGGTGCCGTGGCCGTGGCCGGTGGCGCCGAGCGAGCCGAAGAGCTCCGCGCGTATCGCGGTGGTGCGGGCCAGCAGACCCTCGTTCTCCAGCCGCTTCGCAAACATACGGGCGGCGCGCATCGGGCCGACCGTATGGGAGCTGGACGGGCCGATGCCGATCGAGAAGAGGTCGAAGACCGAGATGGCCACGGGGAACTCCTAGCGGGGGTTGGTAGACGCCGTTGTCTGCCGGGGTGGTGCAGAGAGCGGTAGGCGGTGCGGGGCACCACGCTCACGTCCAGTGTGCGTGGTGCCCCATTTGTTGTGCTCCGGCTGTTACAGACCGGGGTACAGCGGGTGCTTCGCGGCGAGCGCCGAGACGCGCGCGCTCAGCGCCTCGGTGTCGTACGACGGCTTCAGTGCCTCGGCGATGATGTCCGCGACCTCGCGGAAGTCCTCGTCCGTGAAGCCGCGGGTGGCCAGCGCCGGGGTGCCGATCCGCAGACCCGAGGTGACCATCGGCGGCCGCGGGTCGTTCGGAATGGCGTTGCGGTTGACCGTGATGCCCACCTCGTGGAGGCGGTCCTCGGCCTGCTGGCCGTCCAGCTCGGAGTTGCGCAGGTCGACCAGGACCAGGTGCACGTCCGTGCCGCCCGACAGGACGGAGACGCCGTACTCCTTGACGTCGTCCTGGACCAGACGCTCGGCGAGGATGCGGGCGCCGTCCAGCGTCCGCTGCTGGCGCTCCTTGAAGTCCTCGGAGGCCGCGACCTTGAAGGAGACCGCCTTCGCCGCGATGACGTGCTCCAGCGGGCCGCCCTGCTGCCCCGGGAACACCGCGGAGTTGATCTTCTTGGCGAGCTCCTGCGTCGACAGGATCACACCGCCGCGCGGACCGCCGAGGGTCTTGTGCGTGGTGGTGGTGACGACATGCGCGTGCGGCACCGGGTTGGGGTGCAGTCCGGCGGCGACCAGACCCGCGAAGTGGGCCATGTCGACCATCAGATACGCGCCGACCTCGTCCGCGATGCGACGGAAGGCGGCGAAGTCCAGCTGACGCGGGTACGCGGACCAGCCGGCCACGATCAGCTTCGGCTTGGACTCCTTGGCGAGCCGCTCGACCTCGGCCATGTCGACCTGACCGGTCTGCTCGTCGACGTGGTACGCGACCACGTTGTACAGCTTGCCGGAGAAGTTGATCTTCATGCCGTGGGTCAGGTGACCACCGTGGGCGAGGTTCAGGCCCATGATCGTGTCGCCCGGCTTGAGCAGCGCGAACATCGCGGCCGCGTTCGCCTGGGCGCCCGAGTGCGGCTGCACGTTGGCGTGCTCGGCGCCGAAAAGGGCCTTGATGCGGTCGATGGCGATCTGCTCGACGACATCGACGTGCTCGCAGCCGCCGTAGTAGCGGCGGCCCGGGTAGCCCTCGGCGTACTTGTTGGTGAGGACGGAGCCCTGCGCCTCCATGACCGCGACCGGAGCGAAGTTCTCCGAGGCGATCATCTCGAGGGTGGACTGCTGGCGGTGGAGCTCGGCGTCGACGGCGGCGGCGACGTCCGGGTCCAGCTCATGGAGAGGGGTGTTGAGAAGCGACATCAGGCGATCCCTACGGTCGTGGTCAGCCGGAGAACTCGGTGTACTCGTCGGCGGAGAGCAGATCCTGCGGCTCGTCCGCGACGCGCACCTTGAACAGCCAGCCACCCTCGAAGGGGGCGGAGTTGACCAGCGACGGGTCGTCCACGACGTCCTGGTTGGCCGCGACGATCTCACCGGTGACCGGGGAGTACAGGTCGCTGACGGACTTGGTCGACTCCAGCTCGCCGCAGGTCTCGCCCGCGGTCACCGTGTCACCGACCTCCGGGAGCTGTACGAACACCACGTCGCCGAGCGCGTTGGCCGCGTGCTCCGTGATGCCGACCGTCGACACGCCGTCCTCGGCGGCCGACAGCCACTCGTGCTCCTTGCTGTAGCGCAGCTGCTGGGGGTTGCTCATGGCCTGAATTCTCCTGTACGCGGGGGAGTGCTGGTGAACGGGAGGGGTGGTGCTGAAGGTCACTTCTGGCGCTTGTAGAACGGCAGCGCGACAACCTCGTACGGCTCATGCGTACCGCGGATGTCCACGCCGACGCCCTCGGTGCCCGGCGCGGCGTGCGCCGCGTCCACGTAGGCGATGGCGATGGGCTTGCCCAGGGTCGGCGACGGTGCGCCCGAGGTGACCTCGCCGATCACCGTGGCGTCCGCTCCGCCCACGGCAATAACAGCCATACCGGCGCGCGGGACCCGGCGGCCCGTGGCGATGAGACCGACGAGCTTGCGCGGCGGGCTGGTCTCGGCGCGCTCGGCGGCGGTCTGCAGGGCCTCGCGGCCCACGAAGCGGCCGTCGTTGGTGGTCTTCTCGAACTTCACGACCCGGCCCAGACCCGCGTCGAAGGGGGTCAGGTCGGTCGTCAGCTCATGCCCGTACAGCGGCATGCCCGCCTCCAGGCGCAGCGTGTCGCGGCAGGAGAGCCCGCAGGGGATCAGCCCGACCGGGGCACCGGCCTCGGTCAGCGCCTGCCACAGCTTCTCGGCGTGCTGCGGCTCGACGAAGAGCTCGAAGCCGTCCTCGCCCGTGTAGCCGGTACGGGCGATCAGGGCGGGGACGCCCGCGACCGTGCCGGGCAGGCCCGCGTAGTACTTGAGGCCGTCGAGGTCGGCGTCGGTGAGCGACTTCAGGATGCCGGGGGACTCGGGGCCCTGGACGGCGATCAGGGCGTACGCGTCGCGGTCGTCGCGGACCTCGGCGTCGAAGCCCTCGGAGCGCTCGGTCAGCGCGTCGAGGACGATCTGCGCGTTGCCCGCGTTGGCGACGACCATGTACTCGCTCTCGCCGAGGCGGTACACGATCAGGTCGTCGAGGATGCCGCCGTCCTGCCGGCAGATCATCGTGTAGCGGGCGCGGCCGACGCCGACCGAGCCGATGTTGCCGACCAGCGCGTAGTCGAGCAGATCGGCGGCCTGGGGACCGGTGACGGTGATCTCGCCCATGTGGGAGAGGTCGAAGAGTCCCGCCTTGGTGCGGACCGCGTTGTGCTCGTCGCGCTCGCTGGCGTACCGCAGCGGCATGTCCCAGCCCGCGAAGTCGGTCATGGTCGCGCCGAGCGACCGGTGCAGGGCGTCGAGGGCAGTCAGACGGGGGGCGTTGCTCATAGATGTGGCTCCCAGGGCAGGCCGATGAGGACGATCCTCCCCATCTGTCATCGGAACCTGAGAGGTTCGTCGCAACCGTACGTACAGGTGGTTGCGACTTGCACCTTGGGTGGAGCCGCTCGACAGCGGCTCGCTTTTCAGATCTGCCTCATCACACGCGGTACGGGGCCTGAGAGATTCAAGGGAGGGACTTGCTCCTTCGGCGCCCGGCGCACACAGTGGCCAGGACTCTCCCGCGTGGATTCAAGCGGCCTGTATGCAGTTGGCGCGCACATCATTGCACGCATCGCGGCAAAGTGGGGGCCCGGCCTCGCGGCAAAACGGTTGTACCGCATTACCGTTTCTTTACACTTCATGGGCAAGGGTGGGTGACCCGACATCGGGGAGAGTGATGACGTTGCAGCGGTCCGAGGCCTACGCGACGACCGCGGGGGTGCCGGCCCGGCCGGCCCTGCCCGCCCGGCGACTGCTCGGCGCGCCCGCGCCCGTGCTGCGTGACTTGAGGGACCGCTGCGGGCGCAGCCCGGGAAGCCTGGTCTTCGCCACCGGTGACGTGGTGGTCGTCTCCGGCCTGCCCGGCAGCGGAAAGTCCACGCTGATCCGGCGCGCGGCGACCGGCCGCGGCATCGACTCGCAGGACACCCGTGACCGGTGGGACGGGCGTATGCCGCGCCTGCTGCCCTACGCCGTCTACCGCCCGCTCGTACGTCTCGCGCACTACGCCGGGCTGCGGCGCGCGCTGCGCTCCGGCGAGAGCGTCGTCGTGCACGACTGCGGCACCCAGGCCTGGGTGCGGCGCTGGCTGGCCCGCGAGGCACGGCGCCGGGGGAGCGGGCTGCATCTGCTGCTGCTCGACGTGAGCCCGGCACTCGCCCGCGCGGGCCAGCGCGAGCGTGGCCGCGGAGTCTCCGGATACGCCTTCGCCCGGCACCGGCGGGCGGTGGGCCGCCTGATCGCGGACGCGGAGGCGGGGCGGCTGCCGGTGGGCTGCGCGTCGGCGGTCCTGCTCGACCGGGATGCGGCGGGGGCACTGGGGCGGGTGGGCTTCGAGTAGACGGTGCCGCATGTGCGGCAGGGCCGCATATCCAGCCCGCCCCCTTCCCGTAACCAAGGGGTTTCGCCCCCTGGACCCCCGACGGGGCTCCGCCCCGGACCCCGGTATGCGACCTTCGGCCGCATGTCCTCAAACGCCGGACGGGCTGAAATTCAGCCCCGCCGGCGATTGAGGCGCGGGGGTCCGGGGGCGGAGCCCCCGGGCCAAGGCAAACCGCTCCGCGTTATCGTCGACGCGCAGACCGCACCACGCCCGGGGGAGAAGGACCGCACATGCACACACCCGAGCAGGCTCACCCGCATCCCTACGGCGGCTGGCCGGCCAACGAGCTCGAAGAGGTGCTCGCCGCGTCCCTCGGCAACGCCTCCGCCGGCGGGCGTCTGGTCGAGGTGCTCGGCCGCAGTCAGGTCTGGGTGCCGCTGCCCAACGGCGGCGGCAACGACAGCCCGAACCTCGATCTGCCCACCATGGAGATCGAGGGCGCCGCCTACGTCCCGGTCTTCAGCTCCGAGCAGCAGTTCATGGCCTGCGTCGGCAGCCACATGTCCTTCACCGTCGCCCCCGCCCGTGAGTTCGCCCGCGGACTGCCCCCGCAGCTCGGCATCGCCGTCAACCCGGGCGGCACCGTCGGCGCCCCGCTGCCCCCGCCCGCCGTCGCCGAGCTGTGCCGGGTCGGCCGCACGCCCCTGGACGGCCCCGCGAGCGGGGGCAGGGTGCGGCTCTTCGAGCCGGACTGGAAAGAGGAGCCGGTGGACTTCCTGGCCGCCGCGGCCGGCGAGTTCGAGTCCTCCGGCGTGGTCCTGAGCGCCCGGCGCGCTCTCGCCTCCGTCGAGGGCGAGCCGCCGGCCCTTTTCATCGGTGTCCAGGTCTCCTCCTGGGAGGCCGCCGAACGCAATGCCCCGATGGACGCCCTCGGCCGGGCACTGGGCCGGGTCCAGGTGCCCTGGCCCGTCAATCTCGTACTTCTGGATGTCGCGCAGGACCCGGTCGGACAGTGGATGCTTGAGCGCGTGCGGCCCTTCTACCAACGACAGCACGCGTAGTCGTCCAGCATGCGTACTCGTCACGCCGGTGTCAGTGCTGCCGTTTAAGCTGGACCGGTCGATCGAAGAGGGGCGGAACCCAGGGTGAGTGCGTCAGGCACCGCGGCGGCGGGGCAGGTCGAGCACATGCTGCGCCAGGTGACACCCGGACGCTATGACGCGTACGAGGCGCTGCTGCAGGCCATCGCCGACCCGGCGGGCAGCAGGCTCTGGATGCTGCTCTGGCACGGCCAGGCCGGTGCGCCCGACGCCCAGTACGGGAACATGGAGGTCGACGGCGTCGGCTACGCGCCGTGTGTGACCTCCGCCCAGGAGCTCTCCGCCTCGGGCTGGAACCGCGCGCACGAAGTGATCAGCGGCCCGGACATCGCCCGCGCCCTGTATCCGGAGCGCTGGGGTATCTGGCTCAACCCGCACGCCCCGGGCGGCGGCGTCGGCATCCCCTGGCTTGATCTCCGCCGGATCGCCACCGGCCTCGACCGGATGCCCGCAGGCCCCCTGCGGCTGTCCGAACCGGCCATCGAGATCCCGCAGTTCTACGCCCTGCTCTCGCAGAACGCCCACCGCACACCCGCGGTCCGCTCCCTGCGCCGTGCCTGGGTGCAGCCCGCGCTCGGCGCTCCGTATCTGGCCATCGGGCTCGATCTGTACGACACGAGCAGGCAGTCCGTGGACACGGTGCGGACGATGATGCAGCAGTCGATCGCCGCGGTCCCGGACGGGCTGCCCCTCTCCACGGTCGCGATGTCCGACGAGTACGACCCGGTGACGATG
This sequence comes from Streptomyces sp. NBC_00885, assembly GCF_045207475.1. Classification (NCBI taxonomy): domain Bacteria; kingdom Bacillati; phylum Actinomycetota; class Actinomycetes; order Kitasatosporales; family Streptomycetaceae; genus Streptomyces; species Streptomyces sp. NBC_00885. Next base: position 2,514,066 of record NZ_CP108796.1, on the reverse strand, counting down.
TGGCTGCGGGCCAATGCCCGACCCTTCTACGACCGTGACGCTCACGGCGGCGCTCCTGCCGGCGGCGGCTACGGCTACCCCCCGCCCCACGGCCGCTGAGCCCAGGGCGATTTCGCCCTATTTGTGACACGGTCGGTCGTAATTCCATGCTGCGTACCGGTGTTGAGGGTCGGATTGTGTCTGCTTGAGCCCTCGGGCGTCTTGTATTCGAATGAGGCGCCGTTGTCCGCATGGCGGTGCATCGGTCAACTTTCGCCCCGTATGCGGTATTTACCGTGCCGCTCAGTCGGCGGCTCCGTCCGTATAACGGAAACCCCCTCGCCGCATCACGTTTGAGCAAACATTCCCCGTGGGGTCTGGCGGGTGATCGCAGCAGCGTTGAAGACTCCCGCAACAAGGACCCTTCGGTCCTGTGTACGACCTGCTTCTTCAAGCGTTCCTCGCACCACGCACACAACTCGCACCGCTGATGTGAACGAAGCCGCTACAGCGGCGGGCATGGGTCGGTCACCACCGGCCGGGAGGGTCCCCACCACGATGACGGCACCACTGCACGACACGAGCGCGGCCGAGACCGCGGCCGTCGATGTCGCCGCCGATGTCCCGCAGAAGGCCATTGAGGGGCGTTCGCCCTGGAAAATCGCCTGGATCCGGTTGAAGCGTGACAAGGTCGCACTTGTCGGCGGCTTCGTGGTGCTTCTCCTGATCGTGGTCGCGATATTCGCTCCACTGATCGTGAGCTGGCTCGGGCACCCGCCCGAGGAACTCCACGAGGACGCGATCGACCCGCTGCTGGGCACCCCGATCGGCGACTGGGGCGGCATCAATTCCGACTTCCTGCTCGGAGTCGAGCCGGTCAACGGCCGGGACGTCTTCAGCCGCATCGTCTACGGCGCGCGGATCTCGCTGCTCGTGGCCTTCCTGTCCGCCTTCGTCGCGGTCACCCTGGGCACGGTCTTCGGTGTCATCGCCGGTTACTTCGGCGGCTGGGTCGACGCGGCCATCAGCCGGGTGATGGACCTGCTGCTGGCCTTCCCGCAGCTGCTCTTCATCATCGCCCTGATCTCGGTCGTCCCGAACGAACTCTGGGGCTTCTCCGGTTCGGGTCTGCGGATCGCCGTCCTCGTGCTGGTGATCGGCTTCTTCGGCTGGCCCTACATCGGCCGAATCGTCCGAGGGCAGACGCTGTCACTGCGTGAGCGGGAGTACGTCGAAGCCGCCCGGAGCCTCGGTGCGGGACGTACGTACATCCTCTTCCGGGAACTGCTGCCGAACCTGGTTGCCCCGATCACCGTCTACACGACGCTGATGATTCCCACCAACGTCCTGACGGAAGCCGCGCTGAGCTTCCTCGGCGTTGGCGTCAAGCCGCCCACCCCGTCGTGGGGCGAGATGCTCTCGACGGCCGTGCGCACCTACGAGGACGATCCGCTGTTCATGATCATCCCTGGCCTGGCGATCTTCGTCACCGTGTTGGCCTTCAATCTCTTCGGCGACGGCGTACGAGATGCGCTGGATCCGAAGGGTTCCCGCTGACCCCCACACCGTCCCTGCGGACACCCCGCCCCTGCCGAAGTGGTCAGGAGCATTAGCCAAGAACCACTGCCCTCAAGGGCCGTGACTACTACGGAGGTTGCGAGCATCGTGACAACCAATCGCACGTCGAAGCGCAGGCTTGCCGCAGGCACGGCTGTCGTGCTCGCGGCCCTGCTGACCGCCACGGCCTGTGGTGGCAAGGACGACGACGGCAAGGACGGCGCCGGCAAGGCGGCCGGCTTCAACGCCGGAATCGGCAAGGTGGCCAACGCGTCCTCGACGAAGGGCGGCACGCTGAAGTTCGTCGGCACGCAGGACGCCGACTCGTGGGACCCGCAGCGCGGTTACTACGGCTTCATGTGGGACTTCTCCCGCTACTACACCCGCCAGCTCGTCAGCTTCAAGCCGGAGCCGGGCCAGGCGAGCACCGAGCTCGTCCCAGACCTCGCGACCGCGAAGGGCGAGGTCTCGGACGGCGGCAAGACCTACAAGTACACCCTCAAGGACGGTGTCACGTGGGAGGACGGCTCGCCCGTCACCTCGCAGGACATCAAGTACGGCATCGAGCGCACCTGGGCCCAGGACGTCATCTCCGGCGGCCCGGTCTACCTGATGCAGGTCCTCGACCCGAAGTCCGAGTACAAGGGTCCCTACAAGGACAAGGCCGCCGACAAGCTCGGCCTGAAGGCCATCGAGACGCCGGACGCGAAGACCATCATCTTCAAGCTGCCGAAGCCGAACGGTGACTTCGAGCAGATGCTCGCCATGCCGGCCGCCACCCCGGTGAAGAAGGAGAAGGACACGGCCGCCAAGTACGGCCTGAAGCCCTTCTCCAACGGCCCGTACAAGATCGACTCGTACGCGCCGAACAAGTCGATGACGCTGTCGCGCAACACCAACTGGAAGCAGTCCACGGACACGATCCGCAAGGCGCTTCCGGACAAGATCACGGTCACCTTCATGACCAACGCGGACGACATGGACAAGCGCCTGCTCAAGGGCGACTTCGACATCGACATCAACGCGACGGGCATCGGCCAGGCCGCTCGTACCACCGCCCTGCGCGAGCACAAGGGCAACCTGGACAACGGCCAGACCGGCTTCATCCGCTACGCGGTCTTCCCGCAGACGGTCAAGCCGTTCGACAACATCGAGTGCCGCAAGGCGGTCATCTACGCCGCGGACCACAAGTCGCTCCAGACGGCGCGTGGTGGCCCGCAGGCCGGTGGCGACATCGCCCCGAACATGCTCCCCGCGGGCATCAAGGGTTCGGACCCCGCGTACGACCCGTACGAGGTTCTGAAGAACGACGGCAAGCCGAACGTCGAGAAGGCCAAGGCGGCGCTGAAGGCCTGTGGCCAGCCGAACGGCTTCAAGACCACCATCGCGGTGCGTAACAACAAGCCGGTCGAGGTCGCCACGGCCGTCTCGCTGCAGAACGCGCTGAAGCAGGTCGGTATCGACGCCCAGGTCGACCAGTTCGACGGCGCCCAGACGTCCGGCATCATCGGTTCGCCGAAGGTCGTCAAGGACAAGGGCTACGGCATCATCATCATGGGCTGGGGCGCGGACTTCCCGACCGGCCAGGGCTTCTCGCAGCCGCTGGTCGACGGCCGGTTCATCCTGCAGAGCGGTAACAACAACTTCTCCGAGCTGAACGACCCCGCCGTCAACAAGCTCTTCGACGACGCCATCGCCGAGACCGACCCGACCAAGGCCGGCGAGATCTACAAGCAGATGAACCAGAAGGTCTCCGAGGCCGCTGTCTACCTGCCCTTCGTCTACGACAAGACGATCACCTGGCGCAGCAGCCGACTGACCAACGCCTACACGGCCGACGCCTACAACGGCCGCTACGACTACGCCTCGCTCGGCGTCGTCAAGTAAAACCCCGTCAGTTCACGTTTCAGTGCCACACCCGCTAGGCACGAAGGGCAGGTGATGGCCGCGAACGGTGGCCCGGAGCCCTCTCCATAAGAGAGGGCTCCCGGGCCACCGTCGGGCCAAGCGCAGTGCTTGCATATCTCATCAGGCGAATCTTCGCCGTCGTCGTCATGCTGATGGTCATCACGCTGGTGACCTTCGGAATCTTCTTCCTCTTCCCCAAGATGATCGGGACGGACCCGGCGCTGTACTTCGTCGGCAAACAGTCCGATCCCGCGTCCATCGAGGGCATCCGGCAGAAGATGGGCCTGGACGACCCGATCCTGGTCCAGTTCGGGAAGTTCGTGGTCGGCCTGGTGGCCGGGCGTACCTACGCCAACGGTGCCGACGTCACGCATTGCGCCGCACCTTGCTTCGGGTACTCGTTCAAGACCGAGCAGGAGGTCTGGCCGCTGCTGCTCGAGTGGCTGCCGGTCACCCTCTCGCTCGCCGCGGGCGCCGTCGTGCTCTGGGTGATCGGTGGTGTCTCCACCGGCATCATCTCCGCCCTCAAGCGCGGTACGCCCCTGGACCGTTCGGCGATGGGCATCGCCCTCGGCGGTGTCTCGCTGCCCATCTACTTCACCGGCATGCTCTCCCTGGCGCTCTTCTCCGACCAGCTGGGGTGGTTCGACCGGCCCGACGCGTCGTTCAGCGATGATCCAGCGGCCTGGTTCAACGGCATGGTTCTGCCATGGGTCACTCTGGCCTTCCTGTACGCCGCGATGTACGCCCGGCTCACCCGCGCCACCATGCTGGAAGTCCTCAACGAGGACTACATCCGTACCGCCCGGGCCAAGGGCCTCACGGAACCCGTGGTGATCGGGAAGCACGCCATGCGCTCGACCATGACCCCGATCCTGACCGTCCTCGGTCTGGACCTCGGAGCCCTGGTGGGCGGCGCGGTCCTCACGGAGAGCACGTTCTCCCTGCACGGCCTCGGCTACAACGCGGTGAAGGCAATCAGCGACCACGATCTGCCCGTGATTCTCGGGGTCACGCTCATCGCGGCCTTCTTCGTCGTCCTCGCCAACCTCGTCGTGGACCTCATGTACGCAGTGATCGACCCCCGAGTGAGGCTCTCATGACCGATCTGACGAAGACCGGCGCCGTCGGCGAACCCGTCTCGGCGGGTTCGGCCCCCTCCAGCGCCTTCCTCGAAGTACGCGACCTCCAGGTGCACTTCCCGACCGACGACGGTCTGGTGAAGTCGGTCGACGGGCTCTCCTTCACGCTGGAGAAGGGCAAGACCCTCGGCATCGTGGGCGAGTCGGGCTCCGGCAAGTCCGTGACCTCGCTCGGGATCATGGGCCTGCACCGGGTCGGGCAGTACGGCCGGCAGAAGGCTCACCTCTCGGGTGAGATCTGGCTGAACGGCAAGGAACTGCTGACTGCCGCCCCGGACGAGGTGCGTGAGCTGCGCGGTCGTGACATGGCGATGATCTTCCAGGATCCGCTGTCCGCGATGCATCCGTACTTCACCATCGGCAAGCAGATCAGCGAGGCGTATCTGGTCCACAACAAGGTGGACAAGAAGACCGCCCTGAAGCGGGCCGTCGAACTGCTGGACCGGGTGGGCATCCCGGAGCCCCACAAGCGGGTGGACAGCTACCCGCACGAGTTCTCCGGCGGTATGCGCCAGCGCGCCATGATCGCGATGGCACTGGTCAACAACCCCGAGCTGCTCATCGCGGACGAGCCGACCACCGCCCTGGACGTCACCGTCCAGGCGCAGATCCTCGACCTGATCCGGGATCTGCAGAAGGAGTTCGGCTCCGCGGTCATCATCATCACCCACGACCTGGGCGTCGTCGCCGAACTGGCCGACGACATCCTGGTGATGTACGGCGGCCGCTGCGTCGAGCGGGGCCCGGCCGAGCAGGTCTTCTACGAGCCGCAGCACCCCTACACCTGGGGCCTGCTGGGCTCGATGCCCCGCATCGACCGGGACCAGACCGAGCGCCTCATCCCGGTCAAGGGCTCCCCGCCCAGCCTGATCAACATCCCCAGTGGCTGTGCCTTCCACCCGCGTTGCCCGTACGCCGATGTGCCCAAGGGCGGGGTCACCCGCACCGAACGGCCCGAGCTGCGGGAGGTCGGCAGCCGGCACTACTCGGCCTGCCACATGTCGCAGGAGGACCGCACGCGGATCTGGACCGAAGAGATTGCGCCGAAGCTGTGAGTGAGACAAAGGATTCCGAGATGATCATCCCGGAGCAGGCCACCTCCTCGCCCGAGCCGCTGCTCAAGGTCACCGGACTGGTCAAGCACTTCCCGATCACCAAGGGGCTGCTGCGCCGGCAGGCCGGTGCCGTCCAGGCTGTCGACGGCCTCAGCTTCGACGTACATCCCGGTGAGACGCTCGGCGTCGTGGGCGAGTCCGGCTGCGGCAAGTCGACGATGGGCCGGCTCATCACCCGGCTGCTCGAACCGACCGGCGGCAAGATCGAGTTCGAGGGCAAGGACATCACGCACCTCGGCGTCGCGGGCATGCGTCCGATGCGCCGGGACGTCCAGATGATCTTCCAGGACCCGTACGGCTCGCTGAACCCGCGGCACACGGTCGGCTCGATCGTCAGCGCGCCGTTCAAGCTGCAGGGCGTGACGCCCGAGGGCGGGATCAAGAAGGAGGTCCAGCGGCTGCTGGGCCTGGTCGGTCTCAACCCCGAGCACTACAACCGCTACCCGCACGAGTTCTCCGGCGGCCAGCGCCAGCGCATCGGTATCGCGCGGGCACTCGCGCTGAAGCCGAAGCTGGTCGTGGCGGACGAGCCCGTCTCGGCGCTGGACGTGTCGATCCAGGCGCAGGTCGTGAACCTGCTGGACGACCTCCAGGACGAGCTGGGCCTCACGTACGTGATCATCGCCCACGACCTGTCGGTCATCCGGCACGTCTCGGACCGTATCGCGGTCATGTACCTCGGCAAGATCGTGGAGCTGACGGACCGCAAGTCGCTGTACGAGGCGCCGATGCACCCGTACACGAAGGCCCTGCTCTCCGCCGTGCCGGTGCCGGACCCGAGGCGGCGCGGCGCCAAGAGTGACCGCATCCTGCTCAAGGGCGACGTCCCCTCGCCGATCTCCCCGCCGTCGGGCTGCCGCTTCCACACGCGGTGCTGGAAGGCGACGGAGATCTGCAAGAAGCAGGAGCCGCCGCTGCTGGCTCTGAAGACGGGCCACCAGGTGGCCTGCCACCACCCGGAGAACGCGGAGGACCAGGCGCCGCAGGACGTGGTGCTGCTGTCGGCGGCGCGGGAGGCGATCGAGCTCGTCGAGGCGACGCCGAAGGCCGCGGAGGCGTCGGCGGAGGCGGCCGCGGTGGTGGGCGTCGCGAAGGTAGACGGCGACGCGGCGGAGGCTGCCGAGGCCGACGGCGGCGCTGCGGCCGATGAGGCGGAGGCTGCCGAGGGTGACGGCACCGCGGAGGCCGCCGCCGACAAGGGCAACCCCGCTTCCGGGGACTCGGAGGGCATCGCCAAGGAGTAGACCCGGCACAATCGTCCGGTGCTCCAAGAACTGTTCACGCCCTCCGTCCAGCACGCGCTCGACCTCGCCGGGATCTTCGTATTCGCGATCTCCGGCGCACTGCTCGCCGTACGCAAGAACTTTGACGTCTTCGGCATCGCAGTGCTCGCAGAGGTCACCGCGCTGGGCGGAGGGCTTCTCCGTGACCTGATCATCGGGGCCGTCCCGCCGGCCGCCTTCACCGATACCGGGTACTTCCTCATGCCCCTCGTGGCGACGGCGCTCGTCTTCTTCCTGCACCCGCAGGTGGAGCGCATCCAGGTCGGCGTGAACGTCTTCGACGCCGCCGGCCTCGGACTGTTCTGCGTCACCGGGACCACAAAGGCGTACGAGTACGGGCTCGGCCTGACCTACTCCGCGGTCCTCGGTCTGGCCACCGCCGTCGGCGGCGGTGTGCTGCGCGACGTACTGGCCAACGAGGTGCCCTCGCTGCTGCGCTGGGACCGCGATCTCTATGCCGTCCCGGCGATCGTCGGAGCGACCATGGTGGTGCTCTGCATCCAGTTCGACGTGCTCAACGCGGTCACCAGCGGACTGGCCGTGGTGACCGCGTTCGTCCTGCGCCTGCTCGCGATGCGTTTCCACTGGCGGGCACCACGCGCCTGGAACCGGCGCTCGTCCGCCGTCGAGGAAGGCTAGACTCGGTTCGACCGCGAAAAAGCTACCGCTTAGTAATTGCTTGTTGTACGGTGCTGCTATGGCACAGGCAGTTCAGGCATCCATCGGGGACAGCGAGTTCGACCGCGACACCGCCGTCACCCTGCGCGCCCAGGGCGTCTACGACGCGGAACTTTCGGCAGGCTGGACGATCATCCAGGCCGTCAACGGCGGCTACCTGCTGGCCCTGCTCGGCAGGGCGCTGGGCGACGCGCTGCCGCACCCTGACCCGTTCACCGTCTCGGCGCACTATCTGAGCGCGTCGCAGCCGGGGCCCGCGGTCGTCCGCACCGAGACCGTGCGCACCGGGCGCACGCTCTCGACCGGTCAGGCCTCGCTCTTCCAGTACGACGAGGACGGCGCCGAGGTCGAGCGCATCCGTGTGCTGGCGACGTACGGCGATCTGGACGACCTGGCCGACGACGTACGGACGACGGCCGAGCCGCCCGCCATGCCGGCGCTGCAGGACTGCCTCGGGCCGTCCGACGGCCCCGCTGCGATCCCCGGAAGCTCGGCGATCACCGAGCGGCTGAACATCAAGCTCGACCCGGCGACCGTGGGCTGGGCTGTCGGCGCGCCCTCGGGCAAGGGCGAGATGCGCGGCTGGTTCTCGCTCGCGGACGGCCGCGACGCGGACCCCTTCTCGCTGCTGCTCACGGTCGACGCGCTGCCGCCGACGTCCTTCGAGCTGGGCCTGAGGGGCTGGACCCCGACGGTCGAACTCACCACGCACATCCGCTGCCGCCCGGCGCCGGGACCGCTGCGGGTGTCGATCACCACGCGGAATCTGGCGGGCGGCTTCCTGGAGGAGGACGCGGAGGTGTGGGACAGCGCGGACCGCCTGGTCGCGCAGTCGCGTCAACTGGCGAAGGCGCCGCGCGGCTGAGGGGCAGACCCTGCATTCCCTTGTGGTTATATAACTCTCGGAATATGTTGGCGGCATGTCCATACCGTTCGACGTGCTCGCGGAGCCGAGCCGGCGCAAGATCCTCGATGTGCTGCTGGAGCGTCCGCATCTGGTCGGTGAGCTCACGGACCGGCTCGGCCTGAGCCAGCCCGGCACCTCCAAGCACCTGCGGGTGCTGCGGGAGGCCGGTCTGGTACGGGTCCGGCAGGACGCACAGCGCCGCTGGTACGAGCTGACGCCCGAGCCCCTCGCGGAACTCGACGCCTGGCTCGCGCACTACCGCCACCTGTGGTCCGGTCGCTTCGACGCCCTCGAACGGCATCTCGACGCGATGGAGGACGACTCCTCATGAACCCGCACTCCGACACCCTCACGACGGCGGACGGGCGGACCGCGCTGCGGATGGAACGCCGGCTGGCGCATCCGCCGCAGCGGGTCTGGGACGCGATCACCCAACCCGCGCACCTCGCCCAGTGGTTCCCCTCCGAGATGACCGTCGACCTGCGGCCCGGCGGGACCGTGGGCTTCCTGTTCCCCGGGGGCAGCGAACCGGCCATGACCGGCAAGGTCACCGACGCGCGTGAGCCGCATGTCTTCGCCTTCACCTGGGGCGAGGACCATCTGCGCTGGGAGATCACCCCCGACGGTGAGGGTTCGCTGCTCACCCTCACCCACACCTTCGGCGACCGCTTCGGCGCCGCGAGCTTCGCCTCGGGCTGGCATGTGTGCATCACCGCGCTGGGTCAGCTGCTGGACGGCGAGAAGGCCGACGTCGCCCCCGACACCGGAGGCGAACTCCACGAGGCGTATCTCGCACAGTTCGACCTTGGCCGCGGCACGGTCGAGGACACCGCCGACGGGCGCCGCCTCCGCATCGAACGCCAACTGGTGCGCCCGGCCGAGCAGGTCTGGGCCGACCTGACGGCGGGCGCGGAGCCGCGGCGGGGTGAGCCGGCGCCGGAGGGGTTCACGTCCCCCAAGGCCCCGGCGGGCCCGGTCACCGAAACCCGCGCCCCTGACCTGCTCGCCTACGCCACCCAGCCGGACGGCGAGGTCCGCTGGCACCTCACGAAGGGCACGGGCCACGGGCCCCGCCTGATCCTGACCCAGTCCGGTCCCCGCGACTTCGACGCGGAGGCGGCGCTGGGGGCGTGGCAATCTTGCGTGGAGGCGCTGGCGGGGCGGCTCCTGGAGGCGTAGGTACGCCTGCGGCGCGCCCCGGCTACGGGAAGGGGCGGGGTGGGGAACAAGCCCCGCCCAGCGACACCCGCTCCGTCACACCGTCCGCCCCAGCCACGCCGCCAACCTCCCATACGCATCCGCCCCCTCCGGCGCCTCCCGCACCACACCGAACGGCACCCCCTCCACCCGCGCCTCCGCCGGGAGTACGTCACGAGCGATCGGCAGGATGATCTCGGCCAACTCCTCGTCCAGGGCCATCGGATGGCCCAGCGCCTGCGAGAGGTCCCAGGTGTGGGTGACCGTCTCCATCACATAGCCGCCGACCGCCCCGGCCCCCGGCACCGCGCCCCACGGGACCGTGACCTCGCGGGCGAGCTTCGTGTCGTCCGCCCATGCCGAGGTGAAGCGGGCGCGGGCTGCGTCGTACGCCGCCGGCCAGCCGTCGTCCGGGACGCCGTCGACGCGGGCCGGCTGGGAGAGGCCGTCTCCGCCCTCGCCGATGAGGGCGATCCGGTGGGTGGCCCCCACGACATGGGACAGCAGCGCGCGTACGTCGTACTCCGTACACGGCGTCGGATCTCCCATCCGCTGCGGCGTCGCAAGCTTCAGCAGGCTCGCGAACTGGTCGGCCGCACGCTCGAACAGGGGGCGCGGATCGTTCATGGTGTCCGTCTCCTCATCATCGGTCTCGCTGACGAACCGCACTCTGCCCGGATAACCTGACATCCCCCGTCATGTTTTCCGGAGACCCTCAGACCTGTGAAGTCCGACCGGCTGCTCTCGATCCTGCTGCTCCTCCAGACCCGCGGTCTCGTCCCGGCCGCCGAGCTGGCCGAGCGGCTCGAAGTCTCCGTACGCACCATCTACCGCGACATCGAGGCGCTTTCCGCCTCCGGCGTTCCCGTCTACGCGGAGCGCGGCCGTCACGGCGGTATCTCGCTGCTGCCCGGCTTCCGTACCGACGTCACCGGACTGACGGCCGACGAGTCCCGCGCCCTGTTCGTGCTGGCGGCCCAGGGTGCGCACGCCGCGCTCGGTCTGGACGAGGCGCTCGGCTCGGCGCTGCGCAAGGTCATGGCCGCGCTGCCCGAACCGCACCGGCCCGCGGCCGAGTTGACGAGCCGGCGGATCCTGGTCGATCCGGCCCGCTGGATGAGGACGCCCCGGCCCGCCGTGGACCTGGACGTTCTCAACTCCGCCGTCTTCACCGACCGGCGGCTGCGGCTGCGCTACCGCCACAGCGGGACGACCGAGCCCCGGACGTACACCCTCGATCCGTACGGACTCGTCGTGAAGGCAGGTGTCTGGTATCTGGTCGCCGACCACCGGACCCGGCCCCGGCTGTTCCGCGCGGACCGGGTTGTCGCCGCCACACTCACCGACGCGCCGGTGCGGCGGCGCGCGGGCCAGGAACTGGCGGACGTCTGGCAGGTGTTGCGCCGGCAGGTCGAGGACCGTCCCGCGGAGGTACGGGTCACAGCGAGGGTGAGGGCCGATCACCTGGACCTGTTTCTGCGGATCCACGCGGGCCGGCTCGCCGCCGAGCCGGTCACGGAGGGGGAGTGGACGTCTGTCGAACTCGCGCTCCCGGCCCTCATGGCGGCCCGCGCGCTGCTCGCCTCCGGCGAGAGTGTGGAGGTGCTCTCGCCGCCCGAGGCCCGCGCGGAGCTGGCCCGCGCGGCCGCCGCGGTCGTGGAGTTGTACGGGGACGGCTCCGTCAGTCCAGCCAGTGACGGCGGCCGACGCTGATCAGCCGCAGCTGACGGCGCGCCACCGAGGAGACCCGATCCTCGCCGTCCGGCCCGGCCTCCAGGAGGGTGCAGGCCGTCATCACCATGTGGTCCACATACACGCCCGCGAGCATCGTCAGATCCGCCTCGCTCCACCCCGCCGTCTCCGGCTCCCGGGCGAACGCCGCCGCCACCTCGTCGCCGAACCGGCGCAGTTGAGCTCCGATCGCCTCGCGCACGGGCTGCACACCGCCGTGCCGTTCGCGGGCGATGAAGCGGACGTGCCCGGGGGACGTACGCACCAGGTCGGCGATGAGCGCGACGGTGCGGTCGATCCGCAGATCGTCGCCGTTCTCGGCCATCGCCTCGCCGATCGTGGCGTGCAGGCTGCCGAGCGCCTCCTCGACGAGCGCGACGCCGAGATCGGCCATGTCCCGGAAGTGCCGGTAGAACGCGGTCGGCGCCACACCCACGGCCCGGGTCACCTCGCGCAGGCCGAGGCTGCTCAGGCTCTGCTCCTCCAGCAACTGCAGCGCGGCCTCCAGGAGGGCCTGACGGGTCTTCTGTTTCTGGGCCTGACGGATCCCGATGGTGTGACTCATACCATTCAGTAAACAACCGTTCTCCGGAGAACGGAAGTGTAGACTCATGAGTCAGTGAACAGTCGTACTCCCAAGTGTTCACCGAGAATTCGAAAGGAAGACGATGATCGCCCTCGTCGCAGCGCTTCTCCTCCTGGGAATCATGCTGGGCGCCGTGGCCCAACTTCCCCTCCCCGTAACCCTCGTGGCCTGCACCCTGATCGGTGCCTGGCTGCTCGTCTTCGCCGTGCGCGAGCGCCGCGCACGCCACCACCACTGACCCGGAAGGAGCCGAACCGCCATGCAGCTCACCGCCACAGCACGCACTGCGCGCACCGCACGGACAAAGAGCACCCACGGGGATGCCGCCGTCCGGGAGACCGCCGGGGCCAGGCCCGACACCATGCCCGACGCCAAGCCTGTGGGCATCCGCGACACGGACGGTATGGCCGTCGCCGCCTTTGTCCTCGGCCTCGTCGGACTGCTCGTGATGAACATCCTGCTCGGCCCGATCGCCATCGTCCTGTCCGCCATCGCCCTCTGGCGCGGCACCGCACGCCGCGGCCGCGCCCTGCTGGGACTCGCCCTCGGCATCGCCGACCTGGCTGTACTCGCCGTACTGGTCTCGGCGAACGGCACCGTCGTCTGGGGCTTCGGCAGCTGACGCGGGCAGTCGCAGAAGAGATATTGCAGCCGCGGAGAACGGCCCGCAGCAGGAGGAAAAGGGCACCCGCACGCCTGTGCACCCCTGCGCCGCCTCCGCGCCCCCACAGGGCCTCGTAGAATCGGGGCCACCATGGCTTACCTCGACCACGCTGCGACCACTCCGATGCTGCCAGAGGCCGTCGAGGCGCTGACCGCGCAGCTCACCGTCACCGGCAACGCCTCCGCGCTGCACGCCGCCGGGCGCCGCGCCCGCCGTACAGTCGAGGAGGCCCGCGAGACCCTCGCCGAAGCCCTCGGCGCACGCCCCAGCGAGGTGGTCTTCACCGCGGGCGGTACCGAGGCCGACAACCTCGCCGTGAAGGGCCTGTACTGGCAGCGGCGCGACGCCGAACCGGCCAGGACCCGCGTCCTCGCCAGCCCCGTCGAGCACCATGCCGTCCTCGACGCCGTCGACTGGCTCGGCGAGCACGAGGGCGCGACCGTCGAGTACCTGCCGGTCGACGCGTACGGGCGGGTGCACCCCGAGGCCCTGCGCGAGGCCATCGAGCGCAATCCCGACGATGTCGCGCTCGCCACCGTGATGTGGGCCAACAACGAGATCGGCACGGTCATGCCGGTCACCGAACTCTCGGCAGTGGCAAGCGAGTTCGACGTTCCGCTGCACGCCGACGCGGTCCAGGCCTTCGGCCAGCTCGACGTCGGCTTCGCCGCGTCGGGCCTGGCCGCCATGACCGTCTCCGGACACAAGATCGGCGGCCCGTACGGGATCGGCGCGCTGCTGCTCGGCCGCGAGTACACCCCCGTCCCCGTCCTGCACGGCGGCGGCCAGGAACGCCATGTGCGCTCCGGCACCCTCGACGCCCCCGCGATCGCCTCCTTCGCCGTCGCCGGGCGCATCGCCGCCGAGCGTCACGAGGACTTCGCCCGCGAGATCGGCGCCCTGCGCGACGAGCTGGTCGACGCAGTGCGCACGGCCGTCCCCGACGCGATCCTCGGCGGTGACCCGGACAACCGGCTGCCCGCCAACGCCCACTTCACCTTCCCGGGCTGCGAGGGCGACTCCCTGCTCCTGCTGCTCGACGCGCAGGGCATCGAGTGCTCCACCGGCTCCGCCTGCACGGCCGGCGTCGCTCAGCCCAGCCATGTCCTCCTGGCCACCGGCACCGACCCGGACCTGGCCCGCGGCACCCTGCGCTTCAGCCTCGGCCACACCTCCACCAAGGCCGACGTGAAGGCGGTCGCCGAGGCCATTGGCCCTGCGGTGGAACGGGCCAGGACGGCGGGGCTCAGCTAGGGCGAACGGCTCAGCCCGTCCCTGACCTGGCCTCGGCGGACTTCGTGGCCTCCCGGGCCGTCGGAAGCGCCTTGCGTACGAGCGCGAGATAGCGGTTCCAGTCCCAGTGCGGCCCCGGGTCCGTGTGATCCGTCCCCGGCACCTCGACGTGACCGATGATGTGCTCCCGGTCGACCGGGATGTCGTACCGCGCGCATATCCCGGCCGTGAGCCGCGCGGACGCCTGGTACATCGCGTTCGTGAAGTCGCCCGGGCGGTCCACGAAGCCTTCGTGTTCTATGCCGATGCTGCGTTCGTTGTACGAGCGGTTGCCCGCGTGGAAGGCCACATCCAGCTCGCGGATCATCTGGGCCACATGCCCGTCCTTGCGTACGACATAGTGCGCCGCGGCCCCGTGCCCCGGGTCCTTGAAGACCCTCAGCGCCGTCGGATAGCTGCCCTGGACGACATGGATGACCACCATGTCAATGCTGTAGTCGTCGGGCCGGTCCGCGAGCCGCCAGTTCGCCCGGGACGCCGCCGTCCATTCCGCGCCCGGGTGGTCGAGCTCACCCTCCTTGCGGGGCTTCGCCATCCCCGGCAGCCGCCACCAGGCACGCCGCAGCTCGTCCCGGGCGAGCACACCCGCGCCCACCAGCACAGCGCCGCCCCCGATCAGCACGGCCCGACGGCTGACGCCCCGCCCCTGGTCCTGCTCGCCGCCGCGCTTCGATTCACTCCCCATGCGATGCCCAACGCATACGCGCGAGCTTTCGGTTCCCAGGTCCCCTTACCCTGGTAGAGCTATGACTCCTCAGACTCCCCAGCGCCCCCTCCGCGTGCTCGCCGCAATGTCGGGCGGCGTGGACTCCGCCGTCGCCGCCGCCCGGGCCGCCGAGGCCGGGCACGATGTCACCGGTGTGCACCTCGCACTCTCCGCGAACCCGCAGTCCTTCCGTACGGGCGCACGCGGCTGCTGCACCATCGAGGACTCCCGCGACGCCCGCCGCGCCGCCGACGTCATCGGCATTCCCTTCTACGTGTGGGATCTCGCCGAGCGCTTCCGCGAGGACGTGGTCGAGGACTTCATCGCGGAGTACGAGGCGGGCCGTACCCCCAACCCCTGTCTGCGCTGCAACGAGAAGATCAAGTTCGCGGCGCTGCTGGACAAGGCGCTCGCGCTCGGCTTCGACGCCGTGTGCACCGGCCACTACGCCACGGTCGTGACGGGCGAGGACGGCGGCCGCGAGCTGCACCGGGCCTCCGACATGGCCAAGGACCAGTCCTACGTCCTCGGCGTGCTCGACGAGCGGCAGCTTGCGCATGCGATGTTCCCGCTCGGGGACACCCTCACCACCAAGGACGAGATCCGCGCCGAGGCCGAGCGCAGGGGACTCGCCGTCGCCAAGAAGCCCGACAGCCACGACATCTGCTTCATCGCCGACGGCGACACCCAGGGCTTCCTCGCGAACCGCCTCGGCACGGCGGAGGGCGACATCGTCGACGAGTCGGGCGCGAAGCTGGGCACGCACGACGGGGCTTTCGGCTTCACGATCGGCCAGCGCAAGGGCCTGCGCATCGGCCACCCGGCTCCCGACGGCAAGCCGCGCTATGTCCTCGACATCTCTCCGGTGAACAACACGGTGACCGTGGGCCCGGTCGAGGCCCTCGATGTCACGGCTCTCACGGCGATCAAGCCGCGCTGGTGCGGAGTGGCCCCGGCGGGCCCCGGAACGTACACCGCGCAGCTGCGCGCCCACGGCGGCGAGACGCCGGTGACCGCCGAGCTCGTCGACGACGAGCTGCAGGTTTCCTTCACCGAGCCGGTGCGGGGCGTGGCTCCCGGCCAGGCGATCGTGCTGTACGACGGCACCCGCGTGGTCGGCTCGGCGACGATCGCGACGACCGAGCGGGCGGGGACCGCGTCGGTCGCGTAGATCCGGCCGGATCGGCCGGATCTACGCGTTGTCTCTCCCTTTGGGCGCCAACGCTCAGGCTTCGACGACCTCGGTGTCGTAGAAGCAGAAGTGCCCCTTGATCTGCGCCACTTCGTCCTTGGGCTCGGGGTATGTCCACACCAGGTCCTGCGCGTCGGGCAGCGACCAGTAGGAAGCCGTCCCCTTGAAGGGGCAGTAGGTGTGCGTCTCGGAGGGCTTCAGCAGGTCCGTGCGTACGTCCTCCTCGGGGAGGTAGTAGCGCACGGGGCAGCCCGTCTCGCGCAGGACGAGTGGGCGCCGGCTCTCCGCGAGGATCTCGTCGCCGCGTGCGACGCGTACATGGACCGTGCCCTGCTCGATGGTGATCGTGTGTCCTTTGGTCATACCGGGAACAGCACCGGCCGGGCCGCACTTCTTCCCTGTTCCCGCCGTAGTGCGAGCATGTCCCGTATGGCTACACATCTGATCACCGGGGCAGGCTCCGGCATCGGCGCCGCCGTCGCGCGCCGCCTGCACGCGCGCGGGGACGAGCTGATCCTGCTGGCGCGCGACGCCGGCCGCGCCAAGGAGCTCGCCTCTCACTACGAGGGCGCCCGTACCCTCGTCGCCGATCTCGCCGACCCCGACCGCATTTCCAAGTCTCTCGGCATGCAGCCCATGCCGGAGCATCTGGACTCCCTGCTGCACATCGCGGGCATCCTCGACCTCGGCCCGATCGCGGAGCTGCGCCCCAAGACCTGGCACCAGCAGCTCAACGCCAATCTGATCTCACCCGCCGAGCTGACCCGGCTCTTCCTGCCGCACCTGCGGGCCGCCAGAGGCCAGGTGGTCTTCGTCAACTCCGGCGCCGGCCTCAACGCCCATGCGCAATGGGGCGCTTACGCAGCCTCCAAGCACGGCCTCAAGGCGCTCGCCGACTCCCTGCGCCACGAGGAGCACGGCAACGGCGTCAGGGTGACCTCGGTGTACCCGGGCCGCACCGCGAGCCCGATGCAGGCCAAGGTGCACTCCCAGGAGGGCAAGGAGTACGACGCGTCCCGCTGGATCGACCCGGAGTCCGTCGCGACGACGATCCTCATGGCGATCGACCTGCCGCGCGACGCCGAGATCAACGACGTGACGGTGCGGCCCGGGCGATGAACCACTTCCCATGGGGTCCCGCGACCGGCATCGGATCGATGCCCGGCGGGGACGCCCGCGAAGCCGCGAAGACCGTCGCCGGATCGTTCGACGACTTTCCGCATCTGCCCGAACTGCCCGCCCGCGGGCCCGGAGCCGACATGATCGGGCGGACCATCGGGCTGCTCGTGGAGATGTACGCGCATGTCGAGCCCAGCGGCTGGCGGATCAGCGACCGGCCGGGGCGCGACACCCGCCGGGCCCGCTCCTGGCTCGGCGAGGATCTTGACGCGCTGGAGGAGCACACCCAGGGCTACGAGGGGCCGCTCAAGGTCCAGGCGGTGGGGCCGTGGACGCTCGCCGCCTCGCTGGAGCTGCGCAACGGCGAGGCGTCGCTGGGCGATCCGGGCGCCGTCCGGGACCTCGCGGGCTCGCTCGCCGAGGGGCTGCGTTCGCATCTGGCGGACGTACGCCGCCGGATTCCGGGTGCCCGCGTGGTGCTGCAGCTCGACGAGCCGTCGCTCACCGCCGTACTGCGGGGACAGATCAGGACAGCCAGTGGGTATCGCACCCACAGGGCAGTGGACCGCCAGGTCGTCGAGAGCACGCTGCGGGATGTGATCGGGGTGAGCGACGAGCCCGTCACGATCCACTCGTGCGCGCCGGACGTGCCGTTCGCGCTGCTGCGCCGGGCAGGGGCCGGGGGAGTCTCGTTCGACTTCGGTCTGCTCACCGAGCGTGATGAGGATCAGATTGGTGAGGCCGTCGAAGGCGGTACGCAGCTGTTTGCGGGCGTCGTGCCGTCCACCGATGCTCCATTGTCAGACCCTGCCGGTAGCGTCATGGGTGTCAGGACGTTGTGGCGCAGGTTGGGGCTGAGTCCGGGGACTCTGAGCGAGTCCGTGGTGATCACCCCGGCATGCGGGCTCGCGGGTGCCTCACCGGCATACGCACGCGCGGCACTCGCCCACTGCGTCCGGGCCGCGAGATCGCTCGCAGACAACCCTGAGTAACGGGAGGACGAGACGGTGGCTGTCGAACAGCAAGGGTCTGTGCCCGCCGAGGCACGGGAGAAGCATGCCCGGCTGGCCGAGCAGGTCGAGGGGCACCGCTTCCGGTACTACGTGAAGGACAGCCCCGTCATCAGCGACGGCGAGTTCGACAAGCTGCTGCGCGGGCTGGAGGCGCTGGAGGAGCAGTACCCCGAGCTGCGCACGCCCGACTCGCCGACCCAGAAGGTCGCGGGGCAGTACGAGACGGAGCTGGCGAAGGTCGAGCACCGCGAGCGGATGCTCTCCCTGGACAATGCCTTCGACGAGGGGGAACTGGCCTCCTGGGCCGAGCGCGTCGCGCGCGATGTGGGCTCCTCGGGCTACCACTTCCTGTGCGAACTCAAGGTGGACGGCCTCGCCGTGAACCTGACGTACGAGAAGGGCAGGCTGACCCGTGCGGCGACCCGTGGCGACGGTCGCGTCGGCGAGGACATCACCTCCAATGTCCGTACGATCGCGGACATTCCGGACCGGCTGCACGGGGACGATGTCCCGGATCTCGTCGAGATCCGCGGCGAGGTCTTCTTCCCGATGGACAAGTTCCAGGAGCTCAACGCCCGGCGGGTGGAGGCCGGTGAGCAGCCGTACGCCAACCCGCGCAACTCCGCGTCCGGTTCGCTGCGCCAGAAGGACCCGAAGGTCACCGCGACCCTGCCGCTGCACATGGTGGTGCACGGCATCGGCGCGCGTGCGGGCTTCGACATCGACCGCCTGTCCCAGGCCTACGACCTGCTGCGCGCCTGGGGCCTGCCCACCGCCAAGCACTACAAGGTCGTGGATTCGCTGGAGGGCGTGCGGGAGTTCATCGCCTACTACGGCGAGAACCGGCACTCCATGGAGCACGAGATCGACGGCGTGGTCGTCAAGCTCGACGAGATCCCCCTCCAGGGGCGGCTTGGCTCCACCTCGCGGGCGCCGCGCTGGGCGATCGCGTGGAAGTACGCCCCGGAGGAGGTCAACACCAAGCTGGTCAACATCCGGGTCGGCGTCGGCCGCACCGGGCGCGTCACACCGTATGCCCAGGTGGAGCCGGTCACGGTCGCGGGCTCCGAGGTCGAGTTCGCCACCCTGCACAACCAGGACGTGGTCAAGGCCAAGGGCGTGCTGATCGGCGACACGGTGGTGCTGCGCAAGGCGGGCGACGTCATTCCGGAGATCCTCGGCCCGGTCGTGGACCTGCGGGACGGCACCGAGCGGGAGTTCGTGATGCCTTCCGAGTGCCCCGAGTGCGGCACCGGGCTGCGCCCCATGAAGGAGGGCGACGTCGATCTGCGCTGCCCCAACGCCCGTTCCTGCCCGGCCCAGTTGCGTGAACGTCTCTTCTACCTCGCCGGCCGCAAGTCGCTGGACATCGAGAACTTCGGCTATGTCGCCGCGGCGGCGCTCACCAAGCCCCTGGAGCCCGCGGAGCCGCCGCTGACCGACGAGGGCGATCTCTTCGACCTCACCGTCGAGCAGCTGCTGCCCATCACGGCGTATGTCCTGGACCAGGACAGCGGACTGCCCAAGCGCGATCCGAAGACCGGCGAGGAGAAGGTCGTCACGGTCTTCGCCAACCAGCTGGGCGAGCCGAAGAAGAACGCCCTGGCGATGCTGGAGAACATCCAGGCCGCCAAGGAGCGCCCGCTGGCACGGATCATCACGGGTCTGTCGATCCGTCATGTCGGGCCGGTCGCGGCCGAGGCGCTGGCCCGGGAGTTCCGGTCCATCGAGCGGATCGAGCAGGCCGGTGAGGAAGAACTCGCGGCCGTCGACGGCGTGGGACCGACCATCGCAGCCTCCCTCAAGCAGTGGTTCGAGGAGGACTGGCACCGGGAGATCCTGCGCAAGTGGCGGGCGGCGGGCGTGCGTATGGAGGAAGAGGGCGCGGGCGAGGAGGAAGGCCCGCGGCCGCTGGAAGGACTCACCGTGGTCGTCACCGGCACCCTCGCCGAGTACACCAGGGATGGCGCAAAAGAAGCCCTCCAGAGCCGTGGCGCGAAAGTGGCCGGTTCCGTTTCGAAGAAAACGAGCTTCGTGGTTGTCGGCGACAACCCCGGTTCCAAGTACGACAAGGCCATGCAGCTGAAGGTTCCGGTGCTGGACGAGGAGGGCTTCGCCGTGCTGCTCGAACAGGGCCCGGACGCGGCCCGTGAGGCCGCAGTGCCTCCAGAGGCGTGACGGAGGGGGCGTGCGCGGGGCCAGGGAGGGGCTCGTCAAGGGGTCAAGAGGGGGCGCACAGGGCGGGAATCGGACGCCGGATTCGGCCTCGGAACGACCGGTACAGGTCACCCGTTCAGCGCATACCAGATGGATAAGGGTGGCCAGGTCTCATTCGGGCAAGAGCTGTAGAGCGCTGCCCGTGCGAGCCCACTGCGGCCTACTGTTGAGACGTGCGCCTGTCGTGCACGGCTGCGTGGTGGGATTCCAGTCGTGGTGGCATGACAACGGGAGCCATCGCGAGGCATCGGCACCGCCGGCTGTGAGAGGGACGGGAATGAAACCGACCGAGAGCGCCGCCCCGGTCTCACGGCCGCGTGGATTCGCGGCCCTTGCGGGCATGACGCCGGGACTGCCTGTCGCCGTCGTCGTATGCGCCGCCGCACTGCTCGTTTTCGGAGTCTTCAGCACCGTGGGGGACGGGCGTGCGCTCTTCCCCGGTTCCACGGCGGGCTGGTCGCTCGCCGTCCTCTCCGGGATCATCGTCGGTCATCTTGTCGCGCTCGGCCGCGACCGCTGGTGGGGCGGCACCGGGTCCGGCGCCGCCCTCACCCTCGCCGTTCTGCTGCTGTTCGGCTGGGTGCCGGCCGGACTGGTCAGCCTCGCCGTCGTCGCCCTGGTCGGCGCCGCCCGCAGACACCGCTGGCGCCAGGGCGTGTTGCACGGCTCCGTGGACATCCTCGGGATCGGGGCTGCCGCTCTCGTCCTCGAGGTGTTCGGGGTGGAGCCGAGCGTCGAGGCGCCCTGGACGCCACTCGAATGGGGCATCGAGGCCGCCCCGGAAGTGATCCTCGCCGCCACTGCCTATCTCGTGGTCACCCGGCTGCTGTTGTGGTACGTCCTGGCCCCCCAGGGGGGCGGTCTGCCCACCGCAGCACGTACGGCCCTGCTCCGGCAGGGCCTTGTCGCGGTCGCCCTCCTCGGCATCGCTCCGCTGATCTGTGTCGTCGCCGTCGCCCTTCCACTGCTGCTGCCCCTGTTCGCCGTACCGCTGATCGCCCTCGACTCCACGCTGTGGATCGCCCGGGCCAGAGCGGAGGAGCAGTTGCGCGACCCCCTGACGGGCCTGCCGAACCGTCAGTGGCTCCTGGAGCGGACCTGGTCCGCCCTCGCGGACGCGGAGGGCAGCGGTGCCCGTTCGGCTCTCGTACTGATCGATCTCGACCGCTTTCGTTCCGTCAATGACACACTCGGCCATCTCGCGGGGGACCGGCTGCTGCTTCAAATAGCCGACCGGCTGAGGCTCGCCCTGCCCCGGGGCGCCGAGGCGGCGCGGCTCGGCGGCGACGAGTTCGCCGTACTGCTCCCGACCGCCGACTCCACCACCAGCGCCCAGCGCGTCGCCCGCCATCTCGTCGCCGAGCTGTCCTCACCGCTCGATCTCGACGGGCTCACCCTCGTCCTGGAGGCGAGCGCGGGCGTCGCCGTCTTCCCCGAGCACGCACTGGACGCGGAAGGACTGCTGCGGCGCGCGGACGTCGCGATGTACCAGGCGAAGCGGGACCGCACGGGCGTGGAGGTGTACGAGTCCAAGCGGGACAGCAACACCCCCGACCGGCTCGGCCTGCTGGGCGATCTGCGCCGGGCGCTGGACGCCGGTGACGTGGAGCTGCACTACCAGCCCAAGGTCCGCTTCGACGGCCATGTCGCCGGACTGGAGGCGCTGGTCCGCTGGGTCCACCCGGAGCGCGGCCGGGTCCCCCCGGACGAGTTCATCGCGATCGCCGAGTCCTCGGGCCTGATGCCGCATCTGACGGAGTACGTGCTGGACACGGCCCTCGGGCAGGTCGCCAAGTGGCGTGCCCAGGGGCTCGACGTGCCGGTGGCCGTGAATGTCTCGCCGCGCGACGTCCACACCCCCGGATTCGCCGGATCCGTCGCCGCCCGCCTCGCCCGCCACGGCGTCCCGGCCGGCTCCCTCCAGCTGGAGATCACGGAGCACGTCCTCCTGGAGGACCCCCAGCGCGCCGCGGACACGCTCGCCGGGCTCACCGACCACGGCGTGAAGATGTCCCTCGACGACTTCGGCACCGGCTACTCCTCCCTCGTGCATCTGCGCAAGCTCCCCGTGAGCGAGCTCAAGATCGACCGCTCCTTCGTGGCCCGGCTGGCCGTCGACAACGAGGACGCCGAGATCGTCCGCTGCACCGTCGACCTTGCCCACTCGCTGGGTCTGCTCGTCGTCGCCGAGGGCGTCGAGGACGACGAGACCTGGGAGCGGCTGCGTGATCTGGGCTGCGATGCCGTCCAGGGGTGGCTGGTCGCGGCCGCGATGCCGCCGCAGGAGACCACGGCATGGCTGCGGGCGCGCGGCGAGCGCGGCTGGCACCGGGCCGCGGAACTGCCCGCCGCGACAGAGGCGCCGCACCCTCCCGCGAGCCCGACCAGCGAGCCCTCCGGCCAGGTCGTTCCCTGATTCGGCGGGGTCCCCGGCGGCGCCGGAGCAAGGCCCGGGAGGTCCCCGCCGCACAACCGTTTCGTGGGGAGTGGCCCGTGCCCCATAGGATTGGGCTCAAAACCACACACTCACCCCTGAGGATCGCTGCATGCCTGGCATTACGCGCGAGGAGGTCGCCCACCTCGCCCGGCTGGCGCGTCTGGAGCTGAAGGACGAAGAGCTCGACCACTTCGCCGGACAGCTCGACGACATCATCGGCGCGGTCGCCCGCGTCTCCGAGGTCGCCGACCAAGACGTACCCCCGACCTCCCACCCGCTGCCGCTGACCAATGTCATGCGCGCGGACGAGGTTCGTCCGTCGCTCACCCCCGAGCAGGCGCTCTCCGGCGCCCCTGCCCAGGAGCAGCAGCGTTTCAAGGTGCCGCAGATCCTGGGGGAGGACTAATCACCATGACGGACACCAACGTCACCATCATCAGGCTCACCGCCGCAGAGATCGCCGCGAAGATCGCTTCCGGCGAGCTCACGGCCGTCGAGGTCACCGAGGCGCACCTGGCCAGGATCGAGGCCGTCGACGAGAAGGTGCACGCCTTCCTGCACGTCGACCGTGAAGGGGCGCTCGCGCAGGCCCGCGCCGTCGACGCCAAGCGCGAGGCGGGCGAGAAGCTCGGCCCGCTGGCCGGTGTGCCGCTCGCGCTGAAGGACATCTTCACCACCGAGGGCATCCCGACCACCGTCGGTTCCAAGATCCTCGAGGGCTGGATCCCGCCGTACGACGCGACGGTGACCAAGAAGCTCAAGGCGGCGGACGTCGTCATCCTCGGCAAGACCAACATGGACGAGTTCGCCATGGGGTCCTCCACCGAGAACAGCGCCTACGGCCCGACCGGCAATCCCTGGGACCTCACCCGTATCCCCGGCGGTTCCGGCGGAGGGTCGAGCGCGGCCCTCGCCTCGTACGAGGCACCGCTCGCCATCGGCACGGACACCGGCGGCTCCATCCGCCAGCCCGCCGCCGTCACCGGCACGGTCGGCGTCAAGCCCACCTACGGCGGCGTCTCCCGCTTCGGCATGGTCGCCTTCTCCTCCTCCCTCGACCAGGGCGGCCCCTGCGCCCGCACGGTCCTGGACGCGGCCCTGCTGCACGAGGTCATCGCCGGTCACGACCCGCTGGACTCGACGTCCATCGACGCCCCGGTCCCGCCGGTCGTCGAGGCCGCGAAGAACGGCTCGGTCGCGGGGATGCGTGTCGGCGTCGTCAAGCAGTTCCGCGGCGAGGGCTACCAGGCCGGTGTCGTCCAGCGCTTCGACGAGTCCGTGGAGCTGCTGCGCGGTCTCGGCGCGACGATCGTCGAGCTGGACTGCCCGTCCTTCGACCTCGGGCTCTCCGCGTACTACCTGATCGCGCCGTCCGAGTGCTCCTCCAACCTGGCCCGCTTCGACGCCATGCGCTACGGCCTGCGGGTCGGCGACGACGGCACGAAGTCCGCCGAGGAAGTCACCGCGCTCACCCGCGAGGCCGGCTTCGGCGACGAGGTCAAGCGCCGGATCATGCTCGGCACGTACGCGCTCAGCTCCGGCTACTACGACGCGTACTACGGCTCCGCGCAGAAGGTGCGCACGCTCATCACCCGGGACTTCGAGAAGGCCTTCGAGCAGGTCGACGTGATCGTCTCGCCGACCACGCCGACCACCGCCTTCCCGATCGGCGAGCGCGCCGACGACCCGATGGCGATGTATCTCGCGGACCTGTGCACCATCCCGACCAACCTGGCCGGCAATGCCGCGATGTCGCTGCCCTGCGGCCTCGCGCCGGAGGACGGACTGCCGGTCGGACTGCAGATCATCGCCCCCGCCATGAAGGACGACCGGCTGTACAAGGTCGGCGCGGCCGTCGAGGCGGCCTTCGTGGAAAAGTGGGGCCACCCGCTGCTCGAGGAGGCTCCGTCGCTGTGACCAAGGCACTGACCAAGGCAAAGGGCTTCAAGAAGTCCAAGACCGGGACGTATCTGTCGATCGGCACCACCGCCTTCGGCGCGATCAGCGTCGCCAAGCAGGCCAAGAAGGCCCGCAACGAGGGCGACATGCTCCGGCTGATCGACGCCGCCGTATCCGCTGCCGCCATCGTCACCGGCCTGGCCCTGCTCTACCGCGAGCTGAGGCGCCTGGGCGACGACGACGTCCTGCTGGGCTGAGAGGGAAAGTTTCACCGTGACCGTCACTGAACTGGTGTCGTACGAGGACGCCCTCGCTGCCTACGACCCCGTCATGGGCCTCGAGGTCCATGTCGAACTCGGCACCAAGACCAAGATGTTCTGCGGCTGCTCGACCGAGCTGGGCGCTGCGCCCAACTCGCAGACCTGCCCGACCTGTCTCGGCATGCCCGGCTCGCTCCCGGTCGTCAACGCGATCGGCGTCGAGTCGGCCGTCAAGATCGGCCTCGCGCTGAACTGCGAGATCGCCGAGTGGTGCCGCTTCGCCCGGAAGAACTACTTCTATCCGGACATGCCGAAGAACTTCCAGACCTCGCAGTACGACGAGCCGATCGCCTACAACGGCTATCTGGACGTCCAGCTGGAGGACGGCGAGGTCTTCCGCGTGCAGATCGAGCGCGCCCACATGGAGGAGGACACCGGCAAGTCGACGCACGTCGGCGGCGCCACCGGCCGTATCCACGGCGCGTCCCACTCCCTGCTGGACTACAACCGCGCCGGCATCCCGCTGATCGAGATCGTCACCAAGCCGATCGAGGGCGCGGGCGAGCGCGCCCCTGAGGTCGCCAAGGCGTACGTCGCCGAACTGCGCGAGCTCATCAAGGCGCTCGGTGTCTCCGAGGCCCGCATGGAGCAGGGCCAGATGCGCTGCGACGTGAACCTTTCGCTGCGCCCGCACGGCGTCGAGAAGTTCGGCACGCGCTCCGAGACGAAGAACGTCAACTCGCTGCGGTCGGTCGAGCGTGCGGCCCGCTTCGAGATCCAGCGCCATGCGGCGGTGCTCTCGTCCGGCGGCACGATCATCCAGGAGACCCGCCACTTCCACGAGGAGGACGGCTCCACGACGTCCGGCCGCGTGAAGGAGGAGGCGGAGGACTACCGGTACTTCCCGGAGCCCGACCTCGTCCCCGTCGCGCCTGCGCGCGAGTGGGTCGAGGAGCTTCGCGCCACCCTGCCCGAACTCCCGCGGGTGCGGCGGAACCGGCTGCGCGAGGAGTGGGGCGTCTCCGAGCACGACATGCAGTCGATCCTCAACGCGGGTGCGGTCGACCTGATCGTCGCCACCATTGACGCCGGTGCGGATGCCGCGTCCGCGCGCAAGTGGTGGATGGGCGAGCTGGCCCGCCGCTCCAACGAGGACGGCGTCGAGCTGTCCTCGCTGCCCATCACCCCGGCCCAGGTGGCCCGGGTGGCGGCGCTGGTCGCGTCCGGCGACCTCAACGACAAGCTGGCCCGCCAGGTCATCGAGGGCGTGCTCGCGGGCGAGGGCGGCCCGGACGACGTCGTCGAGAAGCGCGGCCTCAAGGTCGTCTCGGACGAGGGCGCGCTCGGCGCGGCGGTCGACGAGGCGATCGCGGGCAACGCGGCGATCGCCGACAAGATCCGCGGCGGCAAGGTCGCGGCGGTCGGTGCGCTGGTGGGCGCGGTCATGAAGACGACGCGCGGCCAGGCGGACGCGGCGCGGGTCAAGGAGCTGATCCTGCAGAAGCTCGGCGTCGAGGGCTGACGCTCGCACAACGAGAGGCGGTTCGCACCTGCGGGTGCGGGCCGCCTCCGGCGTTCCGAGGGCCGCCGCCCTACGCGCCGCCCTACGCGACGGATGCGGTGGCGCCGGGGCTCGGGCAACCCGGAGGCACCCGCGGCGGGCGCGGCGCTGCCCGGTGGATCAGTGGCGTATGCCCAGGCCCGGGAGCCACAGTTCGCCGCGGTCCTTGCAGCTGACGTCCCTCGCGCGCAGTTCCTCCGGCTCCTTCGTGCCACGCGCCCGCAGCTCCGTGACCGCCAGGCGCGCCACCGCCGCCACTTCCGGGCGCTCCGGCTCGGGGAAGTCCGTCTGCCACCAGCCCCGGTCGCGGGACTGCCAGCCGCGTGAGCGCATCAGGCCCGCCCGCTCCGGGCTGTCCTCGCCGTCGCGGTCGTCGACGGAGACATGCAGCCCGTCCTCCAGCGCGTACGAGATCTGAAGCTGACGGCCGCGGTCCGCCGCGCTGGTCACGCTGAAGCTCGCCCAGTCGCCGCCGACCTGCACCGAAAGCTGCTCCACCCAGGCCGTGAGCAGCAACTCCAGCGCGCTCTGGAAGTGTTCGAGGCTCGAGGCCATTCGACCGCCCGGCCGCTCGATGGGCCGAACCCCCGGCCCGCTGCGGTCCAACTGCCAGACGTACGGCAGGAAGGCGAAGTCGTGCTGCTCCTCCGCCGACCAGGCGCCGCCCCAGTCGAAGATGCGCCGTTCGTCGCTCTCCAAGGTGTCCGTGTCGTGGACCGACAGCTGCGCGCGGTGGAGATTGCCCGCGAGCAGCACTACCCTCCTGCTGTCCCGCCAGCGGATGTTGGGTCCTTCCGCCGAGCCGCCGTAGAGCGTCGGCTCGCCGATCCGGGCCACGATCGCGGCGTACACCTCCCGGAAGGCCTCGCGCCGGTCACGCAGCGAGGCCCCCGGGTCGTACGCCAGCACCGGAACCGGGGCCTGGTCGAAGTACGGATCGGGTGTGTCATGGAGCGTCAGGGCGAACTCCGCGGCGTCGCCGGGCCAAACGATCGGCTGGTTGGTCCCCGTGTTTTCCATGTCACCCATCGTGCCAGCCGCCACCGACAACGCCGGCCGTACGGATGGGGATTTACGGCCCCGGAACAGCACGGGTACGGCAGGAGGACAGTCTCGGGACGGCTGGGGGCGGGTAACGGCCGGTAACGCCCGGCGATCCCGGGCTTTGGACTCTTCGAACGGACTCTTGGACGTTCACCGCTGCGCCCTCCATGGGACTTCCTCAAGTCATTCGGCTTCATTACGTTCCGGGCGGTAACAGCGGAATCAGGAGGATCACTTGACCACGGACATGTCACGGCGGCGCCTGCTCGCACTCGGCACAGGCGCGCTCGGCGCCGCGGCGGCCGGGTCGCTGCTGCCCCCCTCGCTCCAGGCGGCGCTGGCCGCTGAGCCCGCGCCCGGCGGTCTGCACGCGGTCAAGCATGTGGTGATCCTCATGCAGGAGAACCGGTCCTTCGACCACTACTTCGGCACCCTGCGCGGCGTCCGCGGCTTCAGTGACCGCAATGCCGTCGAACTCCCCTCCGGCAAGCCCGTCTTCGAGCAGCCCGGCCCGCTCGGCAGCAGCGTCCTGCCCTTCCCCGTCCGGGGCGCCGCCGAGACGCAGAAGAAGGAGCTCCAGTACATCGGCGCCCTCGACCACTCCTGGAGCGGCGGCGCCAAGGCCTGGGCCGACGGCTGGATGAACAACTGGGTCTCCGCCAAGTCGGCCGCCACGATGGCCTATTACGACCGCCGGGACATCCCGCTGCACTACGAACTCGCGGACACCTTCACCATCTGCGACGCGTACCACTCCTCGATCCACACGTCGACGAGCCCGAACCGCAACCACCTGTGGAGCGGGAAGACCGGCTTCGAGGCCGACGGAAAGCGCGCCGTCGACAACGATGCCTACGACGAGGGCACGCATCCCGGCTACGACTGGTGCACCTACGCCGAGCGGCTGGAGAAGGCCGGGCGGAGCTGGAAGACGTACTCCGAGTGGGAGAACTTCACCGACAACCAGATCGAGTTCTTCACCACCTTCAAGGCGATCGCCCGCAAGGCGCTCGCCAGGACCGGCGGCCACACCTTCATGGAGTCGTTCTACGCGGCCGTCCGTGACACACAGGACGCCGCCGAGCGCGATCGGCTGCTGGGTCTGCTGGAGGAAGGGGTCGCGGGCCTCCCCCCGGCCGAGCGACGGCTCTTCGAGCGCGGGCTGCGCCGGGTGCCCACCGGCACGCTCGCCGAGGAGTTCGCCAAGGACGTCGCGGCGGGGACCCTGCCCGCCGTCTCCTATCTGGTGCCCTCCGCGGTCGACTCCGAGCACCCCAGCGTCTCCTCGCCCATCCACAGCGCCACGATTGTCTACAAGGTGCTCGACGCCCTCGGCTCGCACCCCGACGTCTGGCGGCACACCGTCGTCCTGATCAACTACGACGAGAACGACGGCTTCTTCGACCATGTCCCGCCGCCGGTCGCGCCGCCCGAGGTCACCAACGAGCAGTGGGACGGCAAGCCCACCGGGCTCGGCTTGCGGGTGCCCATGCTGGTCGTCTCGCCCTGGTCGGTCGGCGGCTATGTCTGCTCCGAGGTCTTCGACCACACCTCCGTGATCCGGCTGCTGGAGAAGTGGACCGGTATCGAGGAGCCCAACATCAGCCCCTGGCGGCGCGCCGTCACCGGCGATCTGACCTCCGCCTTCGACTTCCGGCGCGGCCGGCCGCAGCCCGATGTGGACCAGCCCGGCGCGATCCCGCCGTTCACCGGCCGCTGGCGGCCCCTGCCGCCGCTGGTGCAGCACATGCCCGTCCAGGAGGAGGGGACGCGGCCCGCGCGGCCGCTGCCGTACCAGCCCGACGCGTACGGCAGGATCACCGGGGGTGGCAGGACCTTCACGGTCTTCCTCGGCAACAGCGGCAGGGGGAGCGCGCACTTCACGCTCTATCCGTACGCCAGTGAGTTCCCCGTGCCGCAGCACAAGGACGTAAGGGGCAAGGCGCAGTGGTCGGTGCCCCTTACCAAGGACGCCTACCGCTTCACGATCACCGGGCCGAACGGCTTTCGCCGTGAGTTCGCGGGCAGCGTGGGCGGCGCGGCCGAGGTGTCCTCGTCCATCGACCACCACGACCGCGATCTCCACCTCACCCTGCGCAACGACGGCAGCAAGCCGGTCACCTTCACCATCCGGCCACTGGCCTACGTCGACGAGGCGGACCTCGAGGACTGGACCCGCACGGTCACGGTCAAGCCGGGGCGCAGCCGCAGCGTCGTCCACTCGGCGGCCGACGCGCACGGCTGGTACGACATCGAGGTGACCGCCGACCGCGAATCCGGCTTCCGTCGCCGTTTGATGGGTCACATAGAGAACGGGCGGGCGAGCGTCTCGGGCTGAACGCAAAGCTGGCGCAGCCGCAGGTGAACGGGGGTCCGGGAGCTGAATCCGGGCCCCCTGGCCTTGCTGTGAGGAAGCCCACGAAAGGGGCAAAGGATCAGGTTCTGCTGCAAGAGTGTCCCTTCGTAGGTTTCGTTGGTCATGCGTTCTTTGCGGGCTGTTCCCGATCAAAGATCCACGAACCACCCAGGGAGCAGTCCGTTGGCAGCAATCGCACGGTGGTGCATCACGCACCGACTCGTAGCCGTAGTGCTCTGGCTGCTGGCTTTCGTCGGCGTCTCAGTCGCCGCGGGCGTCGCGGGCACCGCTTACTCCAACGACTACGAAGTCCCGGGCACCGAGTCCGGCCGTGCCACCGCCCTCCTCCAGGAGGGTTTCCACGGCCAGGGCGGCGACAGCGACACCATCGTCTGGCACACGGACAGCGGCAGCGTCCGCGCCGCGAGCGTGCGACAGCCCGTCTCCCAGATGCTCGACAAGGTCGCGGGGCTCGACGGAGTCGCCTCCGTCACCAGCCCGTACGCCAACGAGGGCATCGGCCAGACCAGCGCGGACGGGCACACCGCCTTCGCCACCGTCACCTTCGACCAGCAGGCCGACGCCATCCCCGAGGCGCAGGCCGAGGCGGTCGTCGCCACCGCGAAGGCGGCCGAGACCGGCGGGCTCCAGGTCGAGCTCGGCGGCAGCGCCATCGCGCTCACCGAAGCGTCCACGGCCCATGTGGCCGAGATCGTCGGCGTGGTCGTCGCCGCCGTCGTCCTCTTCCTCGCCTTCGGCTCGCTCGCAGCCAGCCTGCTCCCCATAGCCACCGCGCTCGTCTCGGTCGGCACCGCCTATGCGGGCACCGTGCTGCTCGGGCATGTGATGAGCGTCGCCGACTTCGCCCCGATGCTCGGCATGCTGATCGGGCTCGGCGTCGGCATCGACTACGCGCTGTTCATCGTGACCAGACACCGCAAGGGACTGCGGCGCGGACTGCCGGTGGCCGAAGCGGCCCGGGAGGCGGTTCGCACCACCGGCCGGGCGGTCGTCTTCGCGGGCGCCACCGTCTGTATCGCCCTGCTGGGCATGCTCATCCTGCAGCTCAGCTTCCTCAACGGGGTCGCGATCGCCGCCTGTCTGACCGTCGTCCTCACCGTGGCGGCCTCGGTGACGCTGCTGCCCGCACTGCTGTCGTTCATCGGCATGCGGGCCCTCAGCAGGCGGGAACGGCGCAGGCTCGCCGAACACGGCCCGCAGCCCGAGCTGCCGACCGGCTTCGCCGCCCGCTGGTCCGCCTTCGTCGAACGCCATCCGAAACTGCTCGGAGCCGTCGCCGCGGTGGTCATGCTGGTGCTGGCCCTGCCGACGTTCTCGCTCCACCTCGGCACCTCCGACCAGGGCAACGGCGCCGCCACATCCACCACCCGCCAGGCCTACGACCAGCTCGCCGAAGGCTTCGGCCCCGGCGTCAACGGCCCCCTCACCCTGGTCGCGCATCTCGACGGCGCCGACGACCGGCTGGCGATGGACAAGCTGCCCGACGCCATGCGCGGCGCCACGGGCATCGAGTCCGTCGGCCCGGTGACGTACAACGGCAGCGGCGACACGGCCGTGCTCACCGTCGTACCGGACTCGGCGCCCCAGTCGAAGGCGACCAGCGAGCTCGTCGACCGGCTGCGCGACGACGTCCTGCCCACCGGGGCGGACGGCACATCGCTGCAGGTCCACGTCGGCGGGGTGACGGCGAGCTACGACGACTTCGCCGAGATCATCATCGGCAAGCTCCCCCTCTTCGTCGGTGTCGTCATCGCCCTCGGCTGTCTGCTCCTGCTGCTGGCCTTCCGCTCGATCGGGATCCCGCTCAAGGCCGCCCTGATGAATGTGGCCGCCGTCGCCTCCTCCTTCGGCATCGTCGTCGCGATCTTCCAGTGGGGCTGGGGCAGCGAGCTGCTCGGGCTCGGACGGGCGGGGCCGATCGAGCCCTTCCTGCCGGTGATCATGGTCTCGGTGCTCTTCGGGCTCTCGATGGACTACCAGGTCTTCCTGGTGAGCCGGATGTACGAGGAATGGCTGGAGAACGGCGACAACCGCCGGGCGGTGCGGGTCGGCCTCGCCGAGACCAGCCGGGTGATCAACTCCGCGGCCGTGATCATGATTTCGGTCTTCCTCGCCTTCGTGCTCAGCGGCGAGCGGGTCATAGCGATGTTCGGCATAGCGCTCGCGGCGGCGGTCGCGCTGGACGCGTCCGTGCTGCGTACGCTCCTGGTGCCCGCCCTGATGCACATGCTGGGCGGCGCGAACTGGTGGCTGCCACGCTGGCTCGACCGCAGGCTGCCCCGCATCAGCATCGAACCGCCCGAGTGCCGTGTCCATGCGAAGATCCCTGGGCAGCGCGCGAGCGAGGACTCACAGCTCGTGCCATAGGGCATCAACGGGCCGGAGGAAGACGATGTTCGCGATACCCCTGGGCGACGACGGAGCGGAACTGCGCCCCCTGGAGCCGTGGCGGGCCGAGGAGTTCCTGGCTCACATCGACCGCGGACGGGAATTCATCGGCCGGTACATCGGGCTCGCGGCCGCTGCGACCGACATCGAGTCGGCGCGCGGCTTCCTCCAGTCGTACGCCGAGAAGCAGGCCGCCGACGGCGGACGGATCTACGGGATCTGGCTGGACGGGACCCTCGTCGGCGGGGTCCTCTTCCGCGTCTTCGACACCGCCCAGGAGTCCTGCGAGGTCGGCTGCTGGCTGGAGCCCTCAGGCGCGGGCCGCGGACTGGTCACCCGTGCCATACGGGTGCTGATCGACTGGGCGGTCCTCGAGCGGGGGATGCACCGCGTCGAGTGGATGGCCGCGGCCGGGAACACGGCGAGCCTCAAGGTGGCGCAGCGGCTGGGGATGACGCGCGACGGAGTGCTCCGGGAGGCCTATCCCTACCGGGGTGTACGGCACGACATGGAGGTCTGGTCGGTGCTGGCGCCCCAGTGGCGGGAGCTGCGGGCGGCCGAGGCGGCCTCCGCCCGATAGTGAGCGTCTTCCTCGCTGACGGGACTCGTTAAGGGGACTCTCAGACAGGCCGCCTAGCGTGCGGCGCATGAACCCCACCGAGACCAAAGAGACCACCGAGCCGACCGAGGCGACCACCTCGACCGTGGTGAAGGACGAGGGCGACGGCGCGGCCGCCGAGCAGGTCGGGACCGACGCCGACGCCACGTCCGAAGCCCAGGCGCTCGACGCCGAGACCGAAGACGCCCTGACCGAGGACGCCGACGAGACTCCGCGCGCTTCGTCCGGCATCGCAGCCGCCGCCGCGGCCGTCGTGGCAGCCGGTCTCGGCGTCGTCGCGCTCAGCGGCACCTGGGTCGGGAAGGTCGCCTCCGAGCGCCAGACCCTGATCGGCCAGATCAAGACCTCGCAGGGCGGCACCCCCGCCCAGCAGATCGCGGCGGTCTACGGCGACGCCTGGCACACCACCGCCCTGGTCAACGGCGTCTTCGCGCTGCTCGCCCTGATCGTCGGCGTGGCCGTGCTCGCCGTGCCGCAGAAGGCCGGCTGGGTACGTGCGTTCGCCGTGGCCGGAGTCGCGCTCGGCGTTCTGGGGATGATCGTCTCTGCCGGGATGTACTTCGACCTCCTCCTGTCCCTGCCCACCACCGGCTCCTAGGCAGCCCCGGAAACTCGTTGGTGCCTCCCTCCGCGCGGTGCTGCAATGAGCGGATGGATCACGACGACGTGCTCACCCTGTTCGACCGCCGGATGCGACAGCACGCAGAGGGGGGCGAACGGATCGGCGACGTGGTCCGGCATGCCGGCGCCGAGGGCGACTGGAACGGCATCGTCTGGTCCGCCCTGGACCGGGCCACGGCCGACGCCGCGATCGCCCGGCAGGTGCGGTACTTCACCGCCCTGGGGCGTGACTTCGAGTGGAAGCTGTACGGGTACGACCAGCCGGACGACCTGGGCACCCGGCTGCGGGCCGCGGGCTTCACGCCCGAGCCCGAGGAGACCGTGATGGTCGCCGAGATCGACGGTCTGCCCACCGGCGTCCAACTCCCGGACGGTATCCGGCTGGAGACGGTCACCGACGCGGCGGGCGTGGAACTGCTCGTGGACGTGCATGAGCAGGCCTTCGGCACCAGTGGAGCCCGGCTGCGTGAGCAGCTCATCGCCCAGCTTGCGCAGACCCCGGCCACCGTCCTCATGACCGTCGCGATGGCCGGTGACCGTCCGGTCTGCGGTGCCCGCATGGAGCTCCACCCGGGAACCGGCTTCGCCAGTCTGTGGGGTGGCGGCACCGTGGCCGCCTGGCGTGGGCGCGGCATCTACCGGGCACTGATCGCCCACCGGGCCCGTATCGCCGCCGCGAACGGCTACCGCTTCCTCCAGGTCGACGCCTCCGACCAGAGCCGTCCCATCCTGCACAGGCTCGGCTTCGCCGCGCTGAGCACCACCACTCCGTACGTCTACGAGACATCGGCGCGCAGTGGCCCGAAGTCCTGAGGCCCCCGCCGACAGGGGCCTTAGGCCGCGGGCTTGCCTGAGTGGGTGCGTCTAAGGGCCCCGCCGCCGCCGAGATGCGGAATCTTCCCGATGTGGCGGACCCCCCTGGGAGACGAAAGTTGAGGCATCGCAAGACGCCGAGACAACTCGCAACCAGGGAGTACGACATGTTCGAGTACGAGATGCAGGAGCTCCGGCTGGCCGATCTGCTGCGTGAGGCCGAGACCGCGCGCCTCATCCGGCAGGTCCGCAAGGCCCGCCGCGCCGCCAGACGCTCCGCCAAGGACACAGGGGAGGGCCGGGTGAGTCACGACAGCACCCGCTACGAGCGCGCCGCGTGAAGAGGCGGGGCCGCGCGCGATGACGGTCGTCCCGATCCACGGCGCCGCGTTGTCAGAGGGCTGTGCGATGCTCGGCAGCGTGGAGACCAGGTCCGTCAGCCCCGTGTTCGTCGGCCGCGCCGGTGAATTGACCGTGCTCGGCGACGCGCTCACTCGCGCCGCCACCGGTTCCGCGGGCGAGCCGCAGGCGCTGCTCATCGGCGGTGAGGCCGGGGTCGGCAAGACCCGGCTCGTCGAGGAGCTGCTCACCGAGGCGTGCAGCCGCCAAGTCGTCGTCGCGGTCGGGGGATGTGTCGAGATCGGCGCGGACGGGCTTCCGTTCGCGCCGTTCTCGACCGCCCTGCGCGCGCTCCACCGCCAGCTGCCCAAGGAGCTGGCGGCGGCCGCGGCCGGGCAGGAGGACGAGCTGGCGCGGCTGCTGCCCGAGCTGGGGGAGGCACCAGCGGCCCACATCCGGCACGACGAGGAGAGCACGGCCCGCCTCTTCGAGCTCACCGCGCGTCTCCTCGAGCGCGTCGCCGCCGACCGCACGGTCGTACTGGTCCTGGAGGACATGCACTGGGCCGACGCCTCCACCCGCCATCTGCTCGCGTATCTCTTCCGTACGCTGCGCCGCGGCAGGCTCGTCGTGATCGCGACCTATCGCTCCGACGACGTCCACCGGCGCCATCCGCTGCGGCCCTTCCTCGCCGAGCTCGACCGGATGCGCACCGTGCAGCGCGTCGAGCTGACCCGCTTCAACCGCGGCGAGGTGCACCGCCAGATGGCCGGAATCCTCGCCACCGAGCCCGAACCGGCTCTGGTGGACCGGGTCTTCGAGCGCTCCGACGGCAATGCCTTCTTCGTCGAGGAGCTCGCCTGCAGCATCGTCGAGGACTGCCTCACGGGCTTGTCGGACTCCCTGCGTGACATCCTCCTCGTACGCATCGAGGCACTTCCCGAGGATGCCCAGCGGATCGCACGGATCGTCGCCGAGGGCGGCTCGACCGTTGAGTACGGTCTGCTGCTCGCCGTGGCCCGCATGGGCGAGGACGACCTCATCGAGGCGCTGCGGGCCGCGGTGGGCGCGAACATCCTGCAGGCCACGCCCGACGGGGACGGCTACCGCTTCCGGCACTCCCTCGCGCGTGAGGCCGTCAGCGACGACCTGCTGCCCGGCGAGCGCTCCCGGCTCAACCTGCGGTACGCGCAGGCGCTGGAGGCCAATCCCTCCCTCGTACGGGACGAGGAGCGGGCCACGCGGCTCGCCAGCTACTGGTACCAGGCACACGACCCCGCCAAGGCCCTTCCGGCCGTGCTCAGCGCCTCGGTCGAGGCCAGGCGGCGGCATGCCTACGCTGAGCAACTCAGCCTGCTGGACCGGGCGATGGAACTGTGGGACAGCGCTCCGGACGAGGTGCGGGCGGCGCTGCGGCCCGTGGACCACGCCGAGGCGTACCCTCCCTGCGGCTGCGACCCCGCCACCACACCGCTGCGCTTCCTCGATCTGATGGCCGAGGCGTCCGTCGCGGGCCGGCTGAGCGGTGAACGCGAACGCGCGCTGAAAATCGCCAAGCGGGGCCAGCGGCTGGCGGCGGCGGAGGACGATCCCCTGCGCACTGCCTGGTTCACCCTGCAGCGCTCCCTGCTGGCCTCCGCACTCGGCCGCGGCGACGGCTGGGCGGAGCTCGCCGAAGCGCAGGAACTGGTGCGCGGACTGCCGCCGTCGGCCGTCCACGCGGAGGTGCTCGCGGAGGCGGCGGGCTGGGGCATGGTGCACGATCCCGGGCCGGGGAGCCTGGCGACGGCCGAGCGCGCCGTGCAGTACGCGCGCATGGTCGGCGAGGAGGACAACGAACTGCGCGCCCGGCTCATCCTCGGCAGCCTCATGGTCGACGCGGGCCAGGTCGAGGCCGGGCTCGCGGAGATGTACGCGGTCAAGGAGCGGGTCGTCGCCCTCGGCACGCCCTCACTGGTGGGGCGCACCCATGTGAATCTGCCGTCCGTGCTGGAGGGAATCGGCCGCTCGCGGGAGTCCGTGGAAGTCCTCAGCGAAGGGGTCGAACTCTCCCGTAAGTACGGCCTGTTGGACACCGAGGCCTGGGTCCTGGACAACCTGGCCGAGTCGTATTTCTCGCTGGGGCGCTGGAGTGATACGGCCGAGGTGGCCGGCCGGGCGGCGCGGATCGCGCTGAGCCCCAAGCCGCGGGGATTCGCCGCGTTCAAGGGTGCCGCTCTGGCCCTGGAGCGGGGCGATGCGGCGAAGGCGGCCGAGCATCTTCAGGCGGCGCGCGAGCACTTCGGGCCGCACGACCCGATGCCGCAGAGCTCCATACCGATGCACACGCTGGCACTGAGCATTGCCGCCGCGCAGGGGCGTGTGCTGGACGCCCGGGCGGAGTTCGAGCAGGCCGCGGCGGCGGGCTTCCCGCCGGGCACCCAGCGGTACGGTTGGCCGCTGCTGCGAGCCGCGGCCGCGCTGGAGGCGGACACACGTGGGCTGCCCGCGGCGGAGCCCGGCCGCGCCGAGGCGCTGGACCGGATCCGCAAGGTGGCCAGGTCCCTGGCCACCGCGGTGCCCGTATGGATGGCTCACGAGCGCTGGACCCGTGCCGAACTGCTGCGCGCCGGCGGCGAGGACACGGCCCTCGACTGGGCCGAGGCGGCGACGGCCTTCGAGGGGCTGGAGCGGCCGTACGACCTGGCGAGGGTCCGCCACCGCTGGGCGGAAGCCCTGCTCCAGTCCCACCGGGCACAGGCCACGGATCTGCTCCGGCAGGCCGCGGCGACGGCCCGCGAGCTGGGGGCGCGGCCCCTGTCCGAGGACATCGCGCTGCTCGCGCAACGGGCCCGCGTCTCCCTGACGGACGAGCCGTCCCCGCCGGCTCCGACCGCGCTGCCCCCAGGGTCGGCGCTGGGGCTGACCCGCCGCGAGGAGGACGTTCTGCGGCTGGTCGCGGCGGGCCGCAGCAACCGTCAGATCGCCGAGGAGCTGTTCATCTCGCCGAAGACGGCGAGTGTCCATGTCTCCAACATCCTGGCCAAGCTGGGCGTCTCGGGCCGCGGCGAGGCGGCGGCGCTGGCGCACCGGCTGCGGCTGTTCCCGCCGCCGGATGCGGAGGGCGTGGCGGTGTAACCGGGGGCGAGCCCCCCCAGATCTCCGTGTGCCACCGTCGGCCGCATGTCCTCAAACGCCGGACGGGCCCGAAAATCCCCTACTTCACCTGCAGCTGGAGGATCTTGTCGTCGCCCGGCTCGGGTGTGCCCCGGTTGTCCGTCTCGCTCGTCACGAGCCAGAGCTTCGCGCCACCCACCGGGACGACCGTGCGCAGTCGGCCGTACTTCCCCTGCAGGAACGACTGGGGTTGCGCCAAAGGTTTCGCGCCCGCCAGCGGGATGCGCCAGAGCCGCTCGCCCCTCAGTGAGGCCATCCAGATCGAGCCCTCGGCGTACGCGATGCCGCTCGGCGACGCGTCCGCCGTCCGCCACTGGGCCACCGGGTCCACGAAGCCGGGCTTGCCGCCCTTGCCCTCCACCTCCGGCCAGCCGTAGTTCTTTCCCGGCTCGATCAGATTGAGCTCGTCCCAGGTGTTCTGGCCGAACTCCGCCGCCCACAGCCGCTTGTCGGAGTCCCAGGCGAGTCCCTGCACATTGCGGTGACCCCAGGAGTAGACGACGGAGTCGGCCTCGGGATTGCCGTGCACCGGCCGGCCGTCCGGCGTCATCCGCAGGATCTTGCCGCCCAGTGACTTCTTGTCCTGGGCGAGCGACATGTCACCCGTCTCGCCCGTGCCCGCGTAGAGCATCTTGTCCGGGCCGAACGCGATGCGCCCGCCGTTGTGGATGCTGCCCTTGGGGATGCCCCTCAAGATCGTGTCCGGCGCGCCCAGTTGCTGACCGGCCGGTTTCTGTTCGTCGTACAGCATGCGCGCGATGCGGTTGTCCGACTCGGTGGTGAAGTACGCGTACACCTGGTGGTCCGAGGCGAACGACGGGGAGACGGCCAGGCCCAGCAGCCCGCCCTCTCCGCCCGGCGAGACGCCCGGCACAGAGCCGATCTGGGTCTGCTTGCCGCTCTCCGCGTCGACCCGGGTGATCGTCCCCTCGTCGCGAGAGGCGACCAGCAGATCGCCGTCGGCCAGCGGGGCAACCCCCCACGGAGACTTCAGGCCCTGTGTCAGTGTGGAATCCACCTTCACCGAGCCCTTCGCGGGTGGGCCCGTGGGACTCGGGGAGCCGCCCGCGCCGGACGAGGAGGCGGCCGGTGGCGACGTCGCCCCCGTCCGGCCCGCCGGTGCCTTGTCGTCACCGGACGAGCACCCGGCCGCGAGCAGAAGCACGGCAGCGGCCAACACGGCCGTCACAGCAGGACGTTGCACAGGTCTGATCCCTTCGACGGCTGTCGACTGCCTGACTACCGTTCTTACACCGCCAGCGCACTTTCGGGTTCCCGATCTGTCCGTTCGGCCCGGGCGGACCGGCACTTCTGCTGGGGGTCCGGGGGTTACCCCCCGGGAATTGCAGTCACCGCAGCCGCCTTATAGGTTCCCGATCACCGGAACATTGCGTTGCACTCAGTCCCAGGATCCCCTCGCCCGCGGCAGTCCCGCCATCTCAGCCACATCCCGCCCGGTGAGCTCCAGCCCCGCCGCCCCCGCGTTCTCCACGGCCCACTCCTCCCGTTTCGCCCCCGGCACCGCGACCACATGCCGTCCCTGAGCCAACACCCACGCCAGCGCCACCCGCGCCGGTGTCGTGCCCCCGCCGTGCCGCTCCGCGATCCGCCGCAGCCCCGCCACGACCGGCTGGTTCGCCGCCATCATCTCGGCCGTGAACCGCGGGTGCCGCGCCCGCACGTCGTCCGGCTCGAAGCCCTGGCCGGGAGTGAGTGTCCCGGTCAGGAAGCCGTTGCCCAGCGGCATCGCCGCCAGAAAGCCGACCCCCCGCGCCTCGCACCACGGCAGCAGCCGCTCCAGCGCCTCGGGCGACCACACCGAGAGCTCCGCCTGCACAGCGCTCACCGGGAACACCTGTTGCACCCGCTCCAGCTGCCGGATCGTTCCGTCGTACAGGTCCGCCCGGCCGCGGCGCGCGGCGCGCGCCCCCACCGCGGACAGCCCCAGCGCCCGTACCTTCCCCGCGCTCACCAGCTCCGACATCGCGCCCCAGGTCTCCTCGACCGGAATCTCCGGATCCGCCCGGTGGAGCTGATAGAGGTCGATCACATCCGTCCGGAGCCGCCGCAGCGAGGCGTCACAGGCTCGCCTCACATACCCCGGCCGTCCGTCGGCGACCACATGCTGATCGCCGACGAGCAGCCCGACCTTCGTCGACACGAACGCGTCCCGGCGCCGCTCCTTGAGCACGCGGCCGATCAGCAGTTCATTGGTGAAAGGCCCGTACATGTCGGCCGTGTCCAGCAGGCTGGAGCCGGCGTCGAGCGCGGCGTGCACCGTACGCAGCGAGCGGTCCCCGCGCTGTTGTGAGCCGGTGTACGCCCAGCTCATCGGCATGCAGCCGAGCCCGATCGCGCCCACTTCGAGCGCCGCCGCACCGATTGTCCTGCGCTCCACCTGCCCGTACCCCTCCTCAGGCCCGTCCGGCCGCCGACCAAACTAGGCCCTGTCCGGCCGATCTTGCCGGGCTCGCGTGCCCTGGCACGGCACCTCTCCCCCGTAGCCCTTCGGGCACGGGAGGTACCCCCACCGTTGTCGTAGTCGCCTACGCTCCGCGTGGGCTCGCCCCCTGCCTTCGGCGGGGGGACCCCCATCCTCCGGCCTGCGATGCACCACGCCAGGCCCCGCTCACTGATCCGGCCTGATCGACCGGACAGGACCAACCAATGCGGACCGATGCCCTTCGCATAGCCTCCTGACCATGACTTCAGACGTGTGGCTCCCGATTCCGGCCGACGAGATCGAGGGACTTCCCGACCCCTCGGACTCGGGCCTCAGCTACCGGTTCTGGGACGGCGGCCCGGACTTTCCCGCCGACCCCGCCGACTGTGCCTTCTACGCCGTCCCGTACATGAAGGGCATGGAGATCGCGGTCCGTCCGCTGGCCGCGATGACGTCCGTACGCGTCGTCCAGACCCTCTCCGCCGGGATAGACCATGTGGAGCCGGGACTGGGCTCGCTTCCCTCCGGCGTACGCCTGTGCAATGCCAAGGGCGTCCATGAAGCCTCCACGGCCGAGCTCACTCTCGCCCTGATCCTTGCCTCCCTGCGCGGCCTCCCCGGTTTCGTGCGCGGCCAGGACAAGGAGGAATGGCGCGCGGGCTTCTATCCGGCGCTCGCCGACAAGTCGGTGCTCATCGTGGGCTACGGGTCGATCGGTGCCGCGATCGAGGACCGGCTCGCGCCGTTCGAATGCGCGCGGGTGGCGCGCGTCGCGCGCTCTGCCCGCACTACGGAGCGCGGCGAAGTGCGCGCACTCGCCGATCTGCCCGCTTTGCTGCCCGAAGCAGACATTGTGATCCTTTCCACCCCGCTCACGGAGCAGACGAAGGGCCTGGCGAACGCCGGTTTCCTGGCCCGGATGAAGGACGGTGCGCTGCTGGTCAACGTCGCGCGCGGCCCGGTTGTCGACACCAAGGCGCTGCTCGCCGAGGTGGAGCGCGGACGCATCACCGCCGCGCTGGATGTCACCGACCCGGAGCCGCTGCCCGCAGGACACCCCCTGTGGCACGCCCC
Organism: Streptomyces sp. NBC_00885; assembly: GCF_045207475.1. Lineage (NCBI taxonomy): Bacteria > Bacillati > Actinomycetota > Actinomycetes > Kitasatosporales > Streptomycetaceae > Streptomyces > Streptomyces sp. NBC_00885. The sequence continues at coordinate 2,472,748 of NZ_CP108796.1, read as the reverse complement.
TGGTGTCCTCATCAGCCCGCATGTGGGCGGCTCCACCTCGGCGTTCATGCCGCGCGCCAAGCGTCTGCTCGCCGGACAACTCACGCGATTCGCCGCGGGCGAGCCGGTTCGCAACGTGGTGTTCACGACCGAATAGCTGCCCCGGCCGTCTGCTTCGGGCACTCTGTGAAGTCACTCGAATGCGCCGCGTGCCCTTCACCAGGTTGATCGTCACGGAGAGTAGAGGACCTATGTCCCTGAGTGACCATTCTGGTGTATCGTCCCGACTTGGGGGCTGCACCAGGCAAGGGGCGGTGCTGCAACGCGACCTGAGTGCCGATCAGACTTCGAGGGGGGCGACGGGTGATGCACGGCCAGTGGAGAGACGATCCGACGCGGCAGGATTGCCGACGGCGACCCCCGCACGCTCCTGAGTGCAGATCCGGTACGGCGCCGGTCGAACCGGCCACGGTCCCACTGCCGGCGGTCGGGCGGGCGCAGGCCGAACCGGCGACGGTCAGGCAGACGGCGGTGCTCCCCGGGGCAGCCCGGTGAGCGCCCCGAGTGCGCTCCTGTCCCGGCAGGCGGTTCCCGGCGGCGGCACGGGACTGCTGCCCCGGCTCCTCCTCGCCGGGGTCTGCGCCGGGTACGGCGTGGGCGCCGCCTTCGGCTGGGGCTCGCCCGAAGTCGCCCTGATCATGGGCGACTTCGGACTGAGCGCCGCAGCCCTGATCGCCGCCGTCTCCTGCCTTCTCTACGCCCGCCCGGGGAAGGGCCGGTTTCGGCCCGCCTGGCTGCTGTTCGCGCTCTCCTCCGCGATGGCCTCCGGCGGCAACGCCGTCTGGGGGTGGTACGAGGTCGTGCTGCACCGAGAGGTACCGAGCCCCTCCATCGCCGATCTGTTCTTCCTCTGCTTCGCACCGCCGGCCATCGTGGGCCTCCTCGTCCTCGCCAAGCGACCGGTCACCCGGGCCGGCTGGGTCTGTCTCGCGCTGGACGCCTGGCTTATCGGCGGCTCGCTGCTGACCCTGTCGTGGAGTCTCGCGCTCGCCCACACCGCGCATGTGCAGGGCGAGAGCGTGGCCCCCGCCGCGCTCGCGCTCGCCTATCCGCTGCTCGACATCGTGCTGGTCAGCATGGTGCTCGCGCTGCACTTCCGGCGCCCGGCCGCCAACCGCGCCGCGGTGAACACCGCCATCGCCGCGCTCGCCCTGACCGTCCTGTGCGATGCGCTGTTCACCTCGCAGCTGCTGCAGGACAGCTACCGCTCGGGCCAGCTCCTCGACGCCGGGTGGTTCGCCGGTTCGCTGCTTCTGGCGTACGCCCCCTGGGGCGCCCGCCGTCCGGTCGAGGCGACGCGCCCGCCGCGCGGCCCGCGCCACCCCAGCCGCCCCGTCGCGGGCTCTCTGGCCGCCCTCACGCCGTATCTCGCGGCCGCCGTGTGCACGCTCGGGATCCTCTACAACGTCATCGAGGGCCGCCGTGTGGACCGGGTCGTCGTCCTCACCGGCTGCACCGTCGTCCTCGCCCTGGTCGTCCGCCAGGGCATCATGCTGCTCGACAACATCGCCCTGACCCATGAACTGGCGCAGAAGGAGAACCACTTCCGCTCGCTGGTGCAGGGATCGAGCGATGTCATCATGATCGCCGCTCCCACCGGGATCCTTCGCTATGTCAGCCCGGCCGCCGCCGGTGTCTACGGCCGTGAGGCGGAGGAGCTCATCGGTTCCGAGCTGGCCTGTCTCATCCACCCGGAGGATCTCGGCCGGGTGGTCCGCGAAGTGCGCCGGTTTCTGGCCGCCCCTCCCGCCCAGGAGCCCACCACCCGGATCGAGTGCCGCTTCAGGTCCGGCACCGGCGACTGGCTCAATGTGGAGTCCACGGTCAACCGCCACCAGGGCGGCCTGATCTTCAACAGCCGGGATGTCACCGAACGGGTCCGTCTCCAGGCGCAGTTGCAGCACAACGCCGAGCACGACCCGCTCACCGACCTGCCCAACCGCGCGCTGTTCACCGAGCGCGTCCGCCAGGCGCTCACCGGCCGCCGCGCGGGCGACTCGGGCACCGCCGTGCTCTTCATCGACCTCGACGGCTTCAAGGGGGTCAACGACCGCCTGGGCCACCAGGCGGGCGACGAGCTGCTGATCCAGGCGGCCCGCCGCCTCCAGGATTCGGTACGTACCGGGGACACCGCCGCCCGGCTCGGCGGTGACGAGTTCGCCGCCCTCATCGTCGGCGACGGCTCCCGTGACGTCTCGGCCCGTGAGTACCAGGTGCGGGAGATCGCCGACCGGCTGCGCCTGACCCTCTCCCAGCCGTACCGCATCGACGGCAGCGAAGTGCGGGTGGCCGCCTCCATCGGGGTGGCCTTCGCCGAGCCCGGCATCACACCCACCGACCTGATGCGCAACGCCGACCTCGCCATGTACCGCGCCAAGGCGGCGGGCAAGGACCGCGTCGAGCTGTACGCACCGCAGATGCAGGCCGAGGTGGTACGCCGCAGCGAGCTGGCCGCCCGGCTGCGCAGTGCCCTGCACGAGGGCGAGTTCGCGCTGCTGCACCAGCCCGTGGTGAGCCTCGCCACCGGGCGCGTCGCCGCCGTGGCCGCCCAGGCCCGCTGGCGCTCGTCCCAGGGGATCCTGTTCACGCCTGCCGAGTTCCTGCGGGTTGCGGACGCCGCCGCGGAGACCCAGGAGGGCATCCGCACCGCCGAGCTCGGCCGCTGGCTGCTCGAGGAGGCCGTGGAGCAGGCCGCCGAGCGCGGCAGGCTGGGCCACCGGGTGCCCGTGTCCGTACGGCTCTCGGCCCCCCGGCTGCTGGACAAGTCGCTGCCGCTCGGCTCCATCGAGGCCCTGCTCACCCGGCACGGGCTGCCGTCGGGCGCCCTGATCATCGAGCTCGCCGACAGCGATCCGCGGATCTCCTTCGACGATCTGGAGCAGCGCCTGGTCGCGCTGCGCAGACTCGGCGTACGGATCGCGCTGGACGGCATCGGCAGCGGTTACGCCGCGATCAACGCACTGCGCAGGCTCCCCGTGGACGTACTGAAACTGGACAGGGGTCTGGTGGAGGGTGTCGTCGAGTCCGCGCGGCTGCACAAGATCACCGCGGGGCTGCTGCGGATCGCCTGCGATCTCGGCATGCAGTCCGTGGCCGACGGTGTCGATGTGCCGGAGCAGGTGCTCGCTCTGCGCGCCATGGGGTGCACGCACGGTCAGGGCATGGCATTCTCCGGAGCACTGGACGAGTACCGGCTGCGCCGTGCTCTGGTGCGCGGCGAGTTCCCGGTGCCCGGCGGAATCGCCTTGCCCGCGTTGACGGGTGGCGCGTTCCCTGCCCGCAATGGCTCAAATAGTGAGACGCGCGTCCCACCCACTTGACACTGACAGTGCGCCGGGGGGAGGGTCAGTGCCATGCGCACCCGAATTCTCGTACTTGGAAAGCGCGTCGGCTGAGCAGGGCCTCATGAAAACCCTGCAGACCCCTCCCGACGCGCTCCCCTCGCTTGCCACACGGCACGAGGGGTTTTTTGTTGCACTGGAACACCCCAAACCCTCGCAAAAACCCTCAGCTTCGAGAAGAGAATGCCGATGACCGAGCAGGCCACCGGGGCCCACCATCCGCAGCCGCGGGCCCGTACCGGCGGACAGCCGACCGCCGCAGTTGAGCACGTCACGGGCGCGCAGTCCCTCATCCGTTCTCTCGAGGAAGTGGGGGCCGACACGGTGTTCGGCATCCCCGGCGGCGCCATCCTCCCCGCGTACGACCCGATGATGGACTCCACCAAGGTCCGCCACGTCCTGGTCCGCCACGAGCAGGGCGCCGGCCACGCGGCCACCGGTTACGCGCAGGCCACCGGCAAGGTCGGCGTCTGCATGGCCACCTCGGGCCCCGGCGCCACCAACCTGGTCACCCCGATCGCCGACGCCCACATGGACTCCGTGCCGCTGGTCGCGATCACCGGCCAGGTGGCCTCCAAGGCGATCGGCACGGACGCCTTCCAGGAGGCGGACATCTGCGGCATCACGATGCCGATCACGAAGCACAACTTCCTGGTCACCAAGGCCGACGACATCCCGCGCACCATCGCCGAGGCGTTCCACATCGCCGCGACGGGACGCCCGGGCCCGGTCCTGGTCGACATCGCCAAGGACGCGCTGCAGGCACAGACGGTCTTCAGCTGGCCGCCGCAGACCGACCTGCCCGGCTACCGGCCCGTGACCAAGCCGCACGCCAAGCAGATCCGCGAGGCCGCCAAGCTGATCGTCCAGGCCAAGCGCCCCGTTCTGTACGTCGGCGGCGGCGTCCTCAAGGCCGGCGCCACCACCGAGCTCAAGGTTCTCGCCGAGCTCACCGGAGCCCCCGTCACCACCACCCTGATGGCGCTGGGCGCGTTCCCCGACAGCCACCCGCTGCACGTGGGAATGCCGGGCATGCACGGTGCGGTCACCGCCGTCACCGCGCTGCAGAAGGCCGACCTGATCGTCGCCCTCGGAGCCCGTTTCGACGACCGCGTCACCGGAAAGCTGGACAGCTTCGCCCCGTACGCGAAGATCGTCCACGCCGACATCGACCCGGCCGAGATCGGCAAGAACCGCACCGCCGACGTCCCGATCGTCGGGGACGCCCGCGAGGTCATCGCCGACCTGGTCCAGGCCGTCCAGGCCGAGCACAGCGACGGCCACACCGGCGACTACAGCGCCTGGTGGAAGGACCTCAGCCGCTGGCGCGAGACCTACCCGCTCGGCTACGACCAACCGGACGACGGCAGCCTCTCGCCGCAGCAGGTCATCCAGCGCATCGGTGAGCTGGCCCCCGAGGGCACCATCTATGCCGCGGGCGTCGGCCAGCACCAGATGTGGGCCGCGCACTTCATCCAGTACGAGAAGCCCGCCACCTGGCTGAACTCCGGCGGCGCGGGGACGATGGGTTACGCGGTCCCGGCCGCGATGGGCGCCAAGGCGGGATTGCCCGACCGCACGGTCTGGGCGATCGACGGCGACGGCTGCTTCCAGATGACCAATCAGGAGCTCACCACCTGCGCCCTGAACAACATCCCGATCAAGGTCGCGATCATCAACAATGGCGCGCTGGGGATGGTCCGCCAGTGGCAGACACTGTTCTACAACCAGCGCTACTCCAGCACCGTCCTGCACGCCGACGACACGGGCCACCATGTGGCGGGCTCCCAGGTCGGCGCGAGCACCACGGCACGCAAGGGCACCCGCGTCCCGGACTTCGTCAAGCTGTCCGAGGCCATGGGCTGCCACGCGATCCGCTGTGAGTCCCCGGACGACCTGGACAAGGTCATCGCCGAGGCCAATGCGATCAACGACCGCCCTGTCGTGATCGACTTCATCGTCCACGAGGACGCGCAGGTCTGGCCGATGGTCGCCGCGGGCACCTCCAACGACGAGGTCATGGCGGCGCGCGGCGTCCGCCCCGACTTCGGCGACAACGAAGACGACTGAGAGCCGTAGGAAGAGGAACGACGACCATGTCCAAGCACACGCTCTCCGTCCTGGTCGAGAACACGCCAGGCATCCTCGCCCGGATCGCCGCGCTGTTCTCGCGCCGCGGGTTCAATATCGACTCGCTCGCTGTCGGCGTCACCGAGCACCCCGACATCTCCCGCATCACGATCGTGGTCAATGTCGAGGACCTGCCGCTGGAGCAGGTGACCAAGCAGCTCAACAAGCTCGTCAACGTTCTGAAGATCGTCGAACTCGAGCCCGCCGGTGCGATCCAGCGCGAACTCGTTCTGGTGAAGGTCCGCGCCGACAACGAGACCCGCTCGCAGATCGTCGAGATCGTCTCGCTGTTCCGCGCCAAGACCGTGGACGTCTCTCCCGAGGCGGTCACGATCGAGGCCACCGGCGGTGCCGACAAGCTGGACGCCATGCTCAAGATGCTGGAGCAGTTCGGCATCAAGGAGCTCGTCCAGTCCGGCACGATCGCCATAGGGCGCGGTGCCCGGTCCATCACCGACCGGTCCCTGCGGGCCCTCGACCGTTCCGCCTAGCGAGACCCCTCACCTTCCTCACCCCCTCCCGCCGTACGGTGGGACGCAACACTGCACACCAAGGAGATATCCCAGTGGCCGAGCTGTTCTACGACGACGATGCCGACCTGTCCATCATCCAGAACCGCAAGGTCGCGGTCATCGGCTACGGCAGCCAGGGCCACGCCCACGCGCTGTCGCTGCGTGACTCGGGTGTCGACGTCCGTGTCGGTCTGCACGAGGGCTCCAAGTCCAAGGCCAAGGCCGAGGAACAGGGCCTGCGCGTGGTGACGCCTGCCGAGGCGGCGGCCGAGGCCGACGTCATCATGATCCTCATCCCGGACCCGATCCAGGCCCAGGTGTACGAGGAGTCCATCAAGGACAACCTGAAGGACGGCGACGCGCTGTTCTTCGCCCACGGCTTCAACGTCCGCTTCGGCTTCATCAAGGTTCCGGCCGGTGTGGACGTCGCCCTCGTCGCCCCCAAGGGCCCGGGCCACCTGGTCCGCCGCCAGTACGAGGAGGGCCGCGGCGTTCCGGCGATCGCCGCCGTCGAGCAGGACGCCTCCGGCAACGCGTTCGCGCTGGCGCTCTCGTACGCCAAGGCCATCGGCGGCACCCGCGCCGGCGTCATCAAGACCACCTTCACCGAGGAGACCGAGACCGACCTGTTCGGTGAGCAGGCCGTCCTCTGCGGTGGCACGTCCGCGCTGGTCAAGGCGGGCTTCGAGACCCTGGTCGAGGCCGGCTACCAGCCGGAGATCGCGTACTTCGAGTGCCTCCACGAGCTGAAGCTGATCGTGGACCTGATGTACGAGGGCGGCCTGGAGAAGATGCGCTGGTCGGTCTCCGAGACCGCCGAGTGGGGCGACTACGTCACCGGCCCCCGCATCATCACGGACCAGACCAAGGCCGAGATGAAGAAGGTCCTCTCCGAGATCCAGGACGGCACCTTCGCCCAGAACTGGATGGACGAGTACCACGGCGGTCTGAAGAAGTACAACGAGTACAAGACGCAGGACGAGAACCACCTGCTGGAGACCACCGGCAAGGAGCTTCGCAAGCTCATGAGCTGGGTCGACAACGAAGAGGCGTAAGCCCGTGGGCCGCCGGGGGGCCGGGACCGAAGTGTCCCGGTCCCCCGCCACCGTGTTCCGCCGCGTTCGGGTGCTTCTCCACCCTGTCCAGCCACGGACGGGTGATCCTGCCTTCGAGGCGCAAGCCGCACCGCTCGGCACCACTACACTTCTAAACCACATACGCGTCAGGCCCACAGTGTCGTGCGTCTTCCACGCGGCTAGCCCCCTCCACCGCCTGCGGCCGTCGGGACGGCCGTCCGCACTGGATTTGTGAGGACTCACGTGAGCTCGAAACCTGTCGTACTCATCGCTGAAGAGCTGTCGCCCGCCACCGTCGACGCGCTGGGCCCGGACTTCGAGATCCGGCACTGCAACGGCGCCGACCGCGCCGAGCTGCTCCCCGCCATCGCCGATGTCGACGCGATCCTCGTACGCAGCGCCACCAAGGTCGACGCCGAGGCCATCACCGCCGCGAAGAAGCTTCGCGTCGTCGCCCGCGCGGGCGTCGGACTGGACAATGTCGACGTCTCCGTCGCCACCAAGGCCGGCGTGATGGTCGTCAACGCCCCCACGTCGAACATCGTCACCGCCGCCGAGCTCGCCTGCGGTCTGCTGGTCGCCACCGCGCGCAATATCCCGCAGGCCAACACCGCCCTGAAGAACGGCGAGTGGAAGCGCTCCAAGTACACCGGTGTCGAGCTGAGCGAGAAGACCCTCGGCGTGGTCGGCCTCGGCCGCATCGGCGTGCTGGTCGCCCAGCGGATGTCCGCCTTCGGCATGAAGATCGTCGCGTACGACCCCTACGTACAGCCCGCGCGCGCCGCGCAGATGGGCGTCAAGCTGCTGACGCTCGACGAGCTGCTCGAGGTCTCCGACTTCATCACCGTCCACCTGCCCAAGACCCCCGAGACCCTCGGGCTGATCGGCCACGAGGCGCTGCACAAGGTCAAGCCCTCGGTCCGGATCGTCAACGCCGCGCGCGGCGGGATCGTCGACGAGGAGGCGCTGTACTCGGCGCTCAAGGAGGGCCGGGTCGCCGGAGCGGGCCTGGACGTGTACGCCAAGGAGCCGTGCACCGACTCCCCGCTCTTCGAGCTCGACCAGGTCGTCTGCACCCCGCACCTCGGCGCGTCCACCGACGAGGCGCAGGAGAAGGCGGGTATCGCCGTTGCCCGCTCGGTGCGTCTCGCGCTCGCCGGTGAGCTCGTGCCGGACGCGGTGAACGTCCAGGGCGGCGTGATCGCCGAGGACGTGCGCCCGGGTCTGCCGCTCGCCGAGAAGCTCGGCCGGATCTTCACCGCGCTGGCGGGCGAGGTCGCGGTCCGTCTCGACGTCGAGGTGTACGGCGAGATCACCCAGCACGACGTCAAGGTGCTCGAACTGTCCGCGCTCAAGGGCGTGTTCGAGGATGTCGTCGACGAGACGGTCTCGTATGTCAACGCCCCGCTGTTCGCGCAGGAGCGCGGTGTCGAGGTCCGGCTGACGACGAGCTCGGAGTCCCCGGACCACCGCAACGTGGTCACCGTCCGCGGCACGCTCTCGGGCGGCGAGGAGGTGGCGGTCTCCGGCACGCTGGCCGGTCCCAAGCACCTCCAGAAGATCGTCGCCATCGGTGACTACGACATCGACCTGGCGCTCGCCGACCACATGGTCGTCCTGCGGTACATGGACCGCCCCGGCGTCGTCGGCACGGTCGGCCGGATCCTCGGTGAGGCCGGGCTGAACATCGCGGGCATGCAGGTCTCGCGCGCGGAGGAGGGCGGCGAGGCGGTCGTCGTGCTCACGGTGGACGACACGGTGCCGCCGGCGGTGCTGACGGAGATCGCGGACGAGATCGGCGCGGCGTCGGCGCGATCGGTGAACCTGACGGACTGACAGGCCGGGGGCGCTGCCCCCGGACCCCCGCGCCTCAAACGCCGGCGGGGCTGAGTTATTCAGCCCGTCCGGCGTTTGAGGACATGCGGCCGAAGGTCGCATTCGGGGTCTGGGGCGGAGCCCCGGTTACGGGAAGGGGCGGGGTGGGGGACTACAACGCCGCCAGCTCGTCCGCCCGCGCGTCCCCTTCCGCCCGCGCGTCCCCTTCCGCAACAGCACCCCCGCCAGCACCGCCGCCCCCACCAGCAGGACCCCCGCGCCCGCCGACGCCAGCTGCATCCCGTGCGTGAACGCCTCCCGGGCGGCGCCCAGGACCGAATCGCCGAGCTTCCCCGGCAGCTGCCCGGCGACCGCCGCCGCGCCGCCGAGTGTCTCGCGGACCGTGGCCAGCGCCCCGGCCGGCACACCCTGGGGCGCCGAGTCGGTGAGGTCCGCGCGGTAGACCGCCGTACCGATGGAGCCGAGCACCGCCATGCCCAGGGCTCCGCCGAACTCCTGGCCCGTCTCCAGCAGGGAAGCGGCCGAACCGGCCTTCTCCGCCGGGGCCGAGGCCAGCGCCAGGTCCGAGATCAGCGCCATGACGGTGACGATGCCGCAGCCGATGACGGCCGCGCCGGCCAGCAGCATCCAGAGCGAGTCCGTGCCGATGAGGGTGAGCAGGGCGAACCCGACGGCGGCGATCAGGAATCCGGCGGCGATGACATACGCCCGGTCGATCTTCTGGCCGACCGCGGCCGCGGTCGGGGCCGCGGCACCGACGGCCAGGGACGGGGCCAGGCTCCACAGCGCGGCCTCCATGGTGCCCATGCCGAGCACGGACTGCAGGTACTGGGTGGTGAAGTAGGCCGAGCCCATCATCGCGAAGGCGGCGACGGTGTTGAGCGCTATCCCTGAGCCGAAGACGCGGTCCCGGAACAGCTCCCGGCTGATCATCGCGTCGGTACGGCTCCGCTGGCGGCGTACGAAGAGCGCGCCGACGGCCAGACCGGCCGCGATGCACAGGGCATTCGCGAGGCTGAAGCCCTCGGCCGCGATCTCCTTCAGGCCGTACACCACCGGCAGGACGGCACCCATCGACAGCGGCACGCTCAGCAGGTCGAAACGGCCGGGTGCGGGGTCCTTGAACTCCGGTACCAGCACCGGGACCAGGATCAGCAGAAGCAGCATCGCGGGCACATTGATCAGGAAGACCGAGCCCCACCAGAAGTGGTCGAGCATGACGCCGCTCATCACCGAACCGAGGGCGATACCACCGGCCATGGCGCCCGACCAGATGCCGATGGCCTGACTGCGCTGCTTGTCCTCGTGGAACATGTTGCGGACCAGGGCCATGGTCGAGGGCATCAGGGTCGCCCCGCCGATGCCGAGCAACGCCCGTGCGGCGATGAGTATTTCGGCGCTCTGCGCGTACGCCGCGCCGACCGAGGCGATCCCGAAGGCCGTGGCCCCGATCAGCAGGAGCCTGCGGCGGCCGATGCGGTCGCCGAGCGAGCCCATGGTGATCAGGAGCCCGGCGAGGGCGAAGGCGTAGATGTCGAAGATCCACAGCTGCTGGGTGCTGCTGGGATCCAGTTCGCGGCTGATCGCCGGGATGGCGAAGTAGAGGACCGAGACGTCCATCGAGACCAGGAGGAGGGGCAGCAGGAGGACCACGAAGGCGGTCCATTCCCGGCGGCCCGCACGCGGTGCGGAGGTGGTGGGAAGTGTCATGCGGAGCAATGTACGGGTGTATTAAACGTCTGTCTAGAACGAATGTATAAGACGAAGGTATAGGACAGCCGTATGGCGCGGCGGTACGCTTCTGGCATGGGACATCGCGAGGATCTGCTCGAAGGCGCAAAGCGCTGCCTGCTCGAGAAGGGCTTCGTGCGCACCACCGCGCGCGACATCGTCAAGGAGTCCGGGACGAACCTGGCGTCCATCGGCTACCACTACGGCTCGAAGGACGCGCTGCTCGCCGAGGCGTACATCGCCCTGGTCGAGGGCGTCTCGGACGACTTCGACGCGACGGAGCGGGCGACGACCGGGACGCGACCGGGTTCGCTGGAGAGATTCGAGGAGGTCTGGACGAACATCATCGCCACCATGTCCGGGCCCGACTCCCTGTGGCACCTCAGCATGGAGATCGTTGTCATGGGTGACCAACTGCCCGCGGTGCGAGATCACTTGGCCCAGGCCCAGCGTGAGGGCGCACGAGGGATCATCCCCATGCTGATGGGCGGTGAGGAGGCTGACGTCTCCGAGAAGGACGTCGACACGCTCGGCAAGTTCTACATGACCCTGATGATGGGCCTGATCGCCCAGTGGACCTTCGACCCCGGCACGGCCACACGGGCGGACGAGCTCACCGAGGGGCTGCGGCGCCTGATGAAGGCGGCCGGCGAGTCCTCATAGCCGGGCGGCTTTGAGCGCCATGTGCAGCAGCAGCCTGTCCTCGCCCTCGCCCAGGTCGAGGCCGGTGAGCTGCTCGACGCGGGAGAGCCGGTAGTAGAGCGTCTGCCGGTGGATGCCGAGCGCGGCCGCCGTGCGGCCCGCCTGGCCCGAGTGGTCGAGGAACACCTCGGCGGTGCGGGCCAGTTCGGCGTGGGACCGGTCGAGCAGTTCGCGTACGGCGGGGTCCTGCGGGCGGTCCGCGGGGAGCGCTGTCAGCATGCGGAACGGGCCGATCTCCGACCACTGCGCGACCGGGCCGAACCCGGGCTGCGCCCGTGCGGCGCGGGCCGCGGAAGTCGCCTCCAGCCAGGCGGTGTTGAGGTCGGTGAGGCCGCGGCGCGGGGTCGCGAGCCCGGCGGTCGCCCCGGCCGCGCCCGCATCCGCGCGCAGCCGGTCCGCGGAGGCGCGGACGGGCGAGAGCGCGTCGGCCGACCGCAGGCGTACGAGCACGGCGAGCGCGGATGCGCCCGGGACGTCGTCCCCGTCGGGCGCCTCCTTCGGGCCGCCGGCCGCAGGAGTGTCCACCCCCGTACCCGAAGCCGCGCCGGCGCCCGGCGAGCCGTTACCCCGTCGCACCGTGCACAGCGCCGCCGTCCCCGGCAGGGAGCGGGCCGTCGGGACGTCGGCCGCCGCCCACGGGCTCACGCACACCACCGTGTGCAGGCTGTCCGCGCCCGGGTCCCCCAGAGCCGTGCGCAGGGCGGCCACCGCCATGTCGTACTGCCAGCCGCGCTCCGCCGTCAGGACCGCGCGCAGCTCCCGCGACAAGTCCGCCCCCGCCCGCTCCTCGTCCGCGAGCAGCGTGCCGATCCGCGCCGTGACCTCCATCGCCGCGGCGAGCTGTGCCTCGGTGGGGCCGGGTGTCGCGTCGAGCAGCCATACGTAACCGAGCACGATGCCCCGGTGGCGTACGGGCAGACAGATCCGGTCCCGGTTGACCCCCGCGTCCGGGGCGGCCGGAATTCGGACCGGGCCGGTCGCGCGGGCGATGCCGAAGCCCTCGAACCAGGCGCGGACCGCCGGTGTGGACTTGCGGGTCAGGATCGAGCGGGTCCTGACGGGGTCCATCGCGGTGGCGTCGTCGCTGTCGTGCGCGCCGAAGGCGATCAGCCCGAAGTCGCGGTTCTCGAGCGTCGCGGGGACGGCCAGCAGAGCCGAGATCTCGTCGACCAGGTCCTGGTAATCGCCTTTCATTCGCACATTCTCGCACCCCCTTCAGACATATGTCTGAGATCCGGGCCACGGATGCGTGACAGCTGTCGATGGCAGAGGATCGGAGCGATCCTTAGGTTTCACGGTGGTTCTTCGTGCCGTTCCCGATTCGTTCGGTTCCGGCCTCCTTCTGCCCCTGTTTCCGTGGAGGTGCCCCGTGCTGGGTCCCGTGATCCTCGCCGCGTCCCGCAGCGACAAGATGCGACGTTTCGTCTCGGCCGCCCCGGGGACCAAGCAGGTCGTCTCGCGGTTCATCGCCGGTGAAACGGTCGAGCAGGTCATCCCGATCGTCAAGGAGACCGTCGCCAAGGGCCTAGAGGTCACCCTGGACGTCGTCGGCGAGGACATCACCACCCGCGAACAGGCCTACGCCGCGCGCGACGCCTACATGGAACTGATCGAGCACCTCGAAGACCTCGGCCTGGGCGCGAAGGCCGAGATGTCGGTCAAGCTGTCGATGTTCGGCCAGTCTTTGGAGGGCGGACACGAGCTGGCGCTCTCCAACATCCGGCCGGTGGTCGAGGCCGCCGCCTCGATCGGCACCACGGTCACCCTGGACGCCGAGGACCACACCACCCTCGACTCGATGTTCGCCATTCACGAGGAGCTGCGGAAGGACTATCCGCAGACCGGCTGTGTGATCCAGGCGTACCTCTTCCGCACCGAGGACGACGCCCGCCGGCTCGCCGAGGCCGGCAGCCGCGTCCGCCTCGTGAAGGGCGCGTACAAGGAGCCCGCGACTGTCGCGTACCAGAGCAAGGCGGAGATCGACAAGGCGTACGTCCGCATCCTCAAGATCCTCATGGAGGGCGAGGGTTACCCGATGATCGGGTCCCACGACCCGCGCCTCATCGCCGTCACCCAGGAGCTCGCCCGCCGTGCCGGGCGCAAACTGGACGAGTACGAATTCCAGATGCTGTACGGCATCCGCAGCGACGAGCACGTCCGGCTCGCGGCGGAGGGCCACCGGATGCGCGTCTACACGGCGTACGGAACCGACTGGTACGGCTACTTCATGCGCCGTCTCGCCGAGAAGCCGGCCAACCTGCTGTTCTTCGTCCGGTCGATGATCACCAAGGGCTGAGCCCTCCCACCCCTCATAAAGGAGTAACGGAACTCATGGACGCTGTCACCCAGGTCCCCGCCCCGGTCAACGAGCCGGTGCACGGCTACGCCCCCGGTTCCCCCGAGCGCGCCCGTCTGGAGGCCAAGCTCAAGGAGCTGTCCGAGAACCCGATCGAGCTGCCGATGACCATCGGCGGCGTCAGGCGGATGGGCGGCGGCGAGCGCTTCGACGTCGTACAGCCGCACAACCACAAGGCGGTCATCGGCACCTTCGCCGGGGCCACCCAGCAGGACGCGCAGGACGCGATCGATGCCGCGCTCGCCGCCGCCCCGGCCTGGCGCGCGATGTCCTTCGACGACCGTGCCGCGATCATCCTGCGCGCGGCCGAGCTGCTGGCCGGTCCGTGGCGCGAGACGCTCGCCGCCTCCACCATGCTGGGCCAGTCGAAGACCGTGCAGCAGGCCGAGATCGACACGCCCTGTGAGCTCGTCGACTTCTGGCGCTTCAACGTCAAGTACGCCCGCGACCTGCTCGCCGAGCAGCCGCCTGCCAACTCGCCGGGTGTGTGGAACCGACTGGACCACCGCCCGCTCGAAGGCTTCGTCTACGCGATCACGCCCTTCAACTTCACCGCGATCGCGGGCAACCTGCCCACCGCGCCCGCCCTGATGGGCAATGTCGTGGTGTGGAAGCCGTCCCCGACGCAGACGCACGCCGCCGTGCTGCTGATGCAGCTTCTGGAGGAGGCGGGCCTGCCCAAGGGCGTCATCAACCTGGTGACCGGTGACGGCATCGCCGTCTCCGAGGTGGCGCTGAACCACCCCGACCTGGCCGGTATCCACTTCACCGGCTCGACCAAGACCTTCCAGCACCTGTGGAAGACGGTCGGCAACAACATCGAGAAGTACCGCTCCTACCCGCGCATCGTCGGTGAGACGGGCGGCAAGGACTTCGTCGTCGCCCACCCGAGCGCCGACCGTGCCGTGCTGAAGACCGCGCTGACCCGTGGCTCCTTCGAGTTCCAGGGCCAGAAGTGCTCGGCGTCCTCGCGTGCCTACGTCCCCGCCTCGATCTGGAACTCCGGCTTCAAGGAGGAGTTCGCGGCCGAGGTCGACGGGATCAAGATGGGTGATGTCACGGACCTGTCGAACTTCATCGGTGCCGTGATCGACGAGCGGGCCTTCGCCAAGAACAAGGCCGCGATCGACCGCGCGAAGGCGGACCCGAGCTGCACGATCGTCGCGGGCGGGACCTACGACGACTCGGTCGGCTACTTCGTCCGCCCGACGGTCGTCGAGTGCTCGGACCCGGCCAACGAGGTATTCACGACCGAGTACTTCGGCCCGTTCCTCGCGATCCACGTCTACGAGGACGACCAGTACGACGCGATGCTGGAGCAGATGGAGTCGGTGTCGGCGTACGCCCTGACCGGTGCGGTCATCGCCAACGACCGTGCGGCGGCGGCCCACACGATGGAGAAGCTGCGGTACGCCGCGGGCAACTTCTACATCAACGACAAGTCCACCGGTGCGGTGGTCGGCCAGCAGCCCTTCGGCGGCGGTCGCGCTTCGGGCACCAACGACAAGGCGGGCGCCCCGCAGAACCTGATGCGCTGGACGCTGACCCGCGCGATCAAGGAGACGCTGGTCCCGCCGACCGACTACTCCTACCCGCACATGGGCTGACGCCCTCGCGTGAACGCCTGAGCGCCTGAGCGCCTGAAGGTGTGAACCCCTGAACCCCGCCCCCGCCCCGGCCCCCACGCCGGGCCGGGGGCGGTGCACGTCGTGGGGGTCTACGCTGCTTTCAGGGGCGCCGGAAGGAGGGCGTGATGCCAGGTTCAACGACGTTGAAGGCCGGGCACGGGGTCGATCCGGTCGAGCACACCGATGCTGTGCGGCTGGCCGCCGTACTGCGCGAACTGAGTGGCCTGCTGACCGTGGAGGGGCCGAACCGGCTCACCGACGCACAGGTCAGCGCCCTGTGCGGGGGACAGGTGCACCACCGGCAGGAGTTCGGCGAATGGGTCGCCCGGCTCACGCGCGAGCTCAGCCAGAAGGTGGCGGCGTAGGCGTCTCAGCCTTCGGTTTCCGCCTCCGCCTCCGCTTCCGTCTCTGCCTCGGCGATGCGCTTGATCGCCGAAAGCCGGGCGTCCCACTCCGAGGCCACACGGTCCATCCACCGCGCCGTGACACCCAGCCGGGCGGGCAGCACCGTATAGCGCGCCTCGCGGCCCTCCCGGTGTCCGGCCACCAGGCCGGCCCGGGCGAGGACCGCGAGATGCTTGACGATGGCCTGCCGGCTGACCGGCAGCTCCGTCGCCAGGACCGTGGCGGTCGCCTCGCCGTGCCCGGCGAGGGCGTCGAGTATCCGGCGGCGGGTCGGGTCGGCCAGCGCCGACAGGACCTCCGTCACGGCGTCCTGGCTCGATTCCGTTGTCATGCGGCGAGCTGCTCCGCGTACTTCTGGAGGTTGCCGACCACCTCTGTCCAGCCTGTCGAGTGGCTGTCGTATCCGGCGGTGGCGGTCTTGTCCTCGGGGATGGCGAGGGCGGCGAAGCCCGTCTCCACCACCCGCAGATGGGTGCCGTCGCCATCCGGGGTGAGGGTGAACTCCACCAGCGTGGAGTTGCCCTCGACGGCCTGCTCCCCGGGAAAGGCGCTCGCCCAGCGGTACGAGAGGTGGTGCGGCGGGTCGACCTTCACGATCGTGGTCGGGAACTGCCCGTACTCGCCGTGGTCGAGTTGCATGGTCCCACCCGGGCGCAGGTCGACCGGGGTCGGCCTGCCCTGGCCGAACCACGAGCCGACGTGCTCGGGCTCGGTGAGGACGGCCCACACGCGTTCCACCGGTGCGGCGATGGTGATCTCTCGTTCGATGCGGTCCCTGCTCATGATCCCTGCCTCCTGCTCGGCTGTAACGTGCTACTCAATGGTTGCACGTCCCGGAGGGTGGTGCAACCCTCTGGTTGCACTAGAGGCCCTGGGAGGATGCCGAGCATGAGTGAGACGCTGCGCACCGCCCACACCTTCGAACTCAGCTCCGCCGAACTCCTGCAGATCCGCACCCTGTTGACCGATGCGTTCCACGGGAACTTCAGCGACGACGACTGGGACCACGGACTGGGCGGCGTCCATGCGCTGGTGCATGAGGACGGGGAGCTCGTCGCGCACGGCAGCGTGATCCAGCGCCGGGTGATCCACCGGGGCCGCTCACTGCGCATCGGATACGCCGAGGCTGTGGCCGTACGCGCCGACTGGCGGCGGCGCGGGCTCGGCGGCCTGGTGATGGAAATGCTGGAGCGGGTGATCGACGGGGCGTACGACTTCGGTGCGCTCTCCGCCTCCGACGACGGGGCCGAGCTGTACCGGGCGCGCGGCTGGCGGCTGTGGCGTGGCCGGATCGAAGCGCTCGGCCCGAGCGGAGTGGTGCACCTCCCGGACGAGGAGGACACGACCTATCTGCGGCCCGCCGCCGCCGGTCCGCTGCCCGACCCGTCCGCCGCGCTGCTCTTCGACTGGCGCGACGGCGACGTCCTCTAACCCGGCAGCGGCTCAGATCGCCCCGGCGTCCCGCGCCGTCCACACCGACGGTTGTTCGACGTACCCGGGATCTGTGAAACTCACGTGCTCCGCTAGCATGTTCGAGCTCACAAAACGATCATATGAATTATGACAAATCGGCTGAAAATTGATATCTGAGGTAACGCGAGAGCGAATTGAGGGCAGCCTTCGGTTGGCTGCATGGCGTCAACCACGCGTCATGCTGTGGGCCGCGGTGGGTGTGGTGGGCCTCGGATTCCTCATTGCACTGGAGGTCGCCGCGCGTAGGTACGGCGAGCGGGGGCCGATCACCGACCAGGCGCGAGAGGTGATATTCGCCCCCAAATCGGGCACGGTGTTGTACGTCAGTATGGCGCTGATGATGGTGGTGCTCACCTGGCGGCAGCGGTTCATCGCAGTCGGCGCCGCGATCGGCATCGATGTCGTCTTCTGGCTTGTGCGCAGGGCCGTCGGCGCCGAAATGATGTACGGCAACGGCGCGTTGTGGGTGACTTTGGCCTGTGCTGTCATCGCCGTCACGCGCCGCACCGGCCGTGACCGCGTCCTGCTGCTGAAAGGCGTCGGACTCGCCCTGCTGCTGGTGGCCGGCCGCAAGACCGGCTACGCCTGGCTGCTGATCACGTCGAAGACCCGCCCGGCGGTGCTCGACCAGTACGTGGCAGCCGCCGATCACGCGTTGGGCAATCCGTCGTGGCTGGTAGGCCGGATTGTCGCGGCCACCGGCACGGTCGGCGCCCAGGTTCTCAACTGGGTCTACGTTCAGCTCGCGGTGGGCGCCGTCGTCGTCGCGGTGTACCAGCTGCGCAACGTGGCGGTCGAGCGCCGCTTCCCGGGCCATCACCTGGTGAGCACCTTTCTGGTCATCGGCCTGCTCGGGCCAGGCATCTACATGATCTACCCGGTGGTCGGACCGATCTTCGCCTACGGTGCCGACGGGGGGCACTGGGCGGTGGCCAACCTGTGGCCGGACACGCCGCCGCCTGTCGGTACCCCGCACCCGATGCCCTTCGACGAGATCACCCCGCGCAATTGCATGCCCAGTCTGCACACGGCGTGGGCCACCGCGATCTTCATTCATTCCCGCAAGGGCCCGCGGGCGCTGCGATTCGCGGGCACGTTCTGGCTGATCGCCACGCTCGGCGCAACGCTGGGCTTCGGCTACCACTACGGCGCGGACATCATCGCCGGTGTGGTGTTCACGCTCACGATCGAGACGGCTCTGCGCTCGCGAGACCGCGGCTGGGACCGGTCGGGAATCCAGCTGGTCGTCTACGGCGCCGCGGTCTTCGCTGCGCTCTTGGCGTCGTATCGCTATCTGTCGACGGAGATGGCCAAACATCCGTGGGTGTTCGGGCCACTGCTCATTCTGGCGACGACCTCAGTGGTCTACGGCTACGTACGGACCACCAAGCTGTGGGAACGGAAGGCAGTGTCGGCGCATCTGCCGGAACCGCGACGCGAAGCGCAGCCCGCACTGGTTTGAGTCATGGTGCCGGTCGAGTTTGCCGGTCGGCGACAAAAGTGTCGCCGTCAGGGCCCTGATCCGCGAGCTGAGAGCCCTGTTCAGGTGGTCGCCGTCTCAGATAGTAGGAAGTCCGACTAATTGTGGAGACAGGAGCGCGTACCTGTCCTAGCTTTGTAGAAGCCGAACGTCTCGCTCGATCCAGCGAATGGCGGTCGTGAGCACGTGCCCACAAGCAGGCAACCCCTGCGGCACCGCTCCCCGCCCCTTCCGGCGCCTCGAATCAACGTGATTCCAAGGAGTCGATCACCATGCCCGCTGAGACCGCACGCCGCGTCCGCCGTTCCTCCCGCACGAGCGAGTCCGACCGCAAGAATGCCGCCGCCGCCCTGCAGCGAGCCCTCGACCGCAGGGACAACGGCGGCTCCACCGGCCACTAGAAGCCGTCGGTCCACTAAAGGGCCGTCAGCTCGAGGACCGCTTGACCTCGAAGTAGTCGATGCGCTTGCCGCTCTCGGCGAGCGCGGAGACCTTCAGCACCGGCGCCGTACCGGACTCCGCCTCCACCGCGAGGAAGGAGAAGCCGGTGTAGCGCACCCGCGACCACTCCACCGTGTCCGGGTCCGGCAGCCGCAGCTTGGTCCAGTGGAAGGTCAGGATGGTGTCGTGGTCATGGACATTGCCCTCGTAGCTGTCCTTGACCCCGAGCCCGAAGCTGTAGAGCTCCTTGCCCGCGCCGCCCGCCGTGACGTACACGATGCCGTCCCGCGTCGGGTCGGTGGACGCCCCGATCGGCACCGGCCTGCCGACCTCGCCGCCCTTGATCGCGTCGGTGCGCTCGTAGACGTGGTTGTGGCCGTTGATCACCAGATCGACCTGGTGCTTGGTCAGCAGCGGCAGCCAGGCGTCGCGTACCCCGCCGTCGGAGGCGTGGGTCGACGTCGAGTACATGCAGTGGTGGAAGAAGACCACCACGAAGTCGATCCCCGGCTGTGCCCGCAGTTCGCCCAGGCGCTTGTCGAGCCAGGCCGTCTGCTTTCCTTCCGTGTAGCCCTTGTTGGCGGGAATCTCGTACGAGACATCATTGGCGTCCAGCGCCACGACGCCGACGTTCCCGTACACGAACGAGTAGATGCCGGGCGCGTTCGCCGGGTCCGGTCCGTTCTCCGGCATCGACCAGCGGGCCGACTGGCCGCCGTAGCCGTTCGGCGAGTACCAGGCCTCCATGTCGTGGTTGCCGGTGGTCACCATCCACGGCACCCGCGAGGCCACGCTGTCGGTCTGCGCCAGGAACTGGTCCCACACCCGCGCGTCGTAGGTGTCCGACTCCTTGCCCTGCCCGCTGCTGTCCGCGTAGCAGATGTCGCCCGCGTGCAGATGGAAGGACGGGTTCTGACCGAGGATCAACTGGTCGTTGGCGAGCGCGTGATAGCTCACGCCCTGGTCGCCGAAGGCCGTGAACACGAACTTCTCGGGCGATGCCGGAGCCGTGCGGAAGGACCCGATGGTGGACATCCGCTCGGGCGTCGTCGGGTCGAAGCCGTCGTGCCCGATCCCGTAGTAGTACGTCGTTCCCGCCTTCAGCCCGTCCAGGCCGACGTGCAGGTAGTGCTGATCGGCCGCGGGCAGCTTGCCGGCGAGCGAGGGCGTGTGCAGGGCGCGCACCTCGGCCTCGATCTTCCGGCTCAGCTCCCAGGGGGTGACACCGACCCGCAGATACGGGTTCTTCACCGCGAAGGGCACCTGCCACGAGATCCGCATCTGGGTCTTCGGGTCGGCGCCGAAGGCGAGATGCCGTCCGAAGGGCGCGACCACCGAACCGTCGACGTGCGCGGTCGCCGGGGCCGATACGAGCTCGGGCGACGCCGCGCTCGCGGTGGACGAGCGCCCCAGCAGCAGTCCGGCGCCGCCCGCCACGCCGGCCGCGAGCCCGCCGGCCAGCGCGCCGCGCCGGGACAGCTTGGGGCGGGCGTGCCGGGCGCGCAGATACTCGTGCTGCTCCGGCATGCTCATCCGGCGGGCCAGCTGCTCGGGAATCCCGACGTTGGGGGTGTCCTCAGTCATGGCCGAAAACTTGCCAGTAACTTACGACTCCCCGCCAGACGCCGGATGAACGAAAGCCAAACCAGAGCTGGTTGATCCGTGGAGCTCGCATCGTCCAGATGGTGGACGTCAAGTGTCATTGAATGGGACGCGGCGTTAGGGTGCCGACATGTCTCGCAGCATCAATCTCGCAGTGATCCCCGGTGACGGCATCGGCCAGGAGGTCGTGGCCCAGGGCCTGAAGGTCCTGACGGCCGTCCTCCCGCAGGATGTGAAGCTGGAGACCAAGGAGTACGACCTCGGCGCGCAGCGCTGGCACCGCACCGGAGAGACCCTCCCCGACGCGGAGCTCGACTCCCTCAAGAACCACGACGCGATCCTGCTCGGCGCGATCGGCGATCCGTCCGTGCCCTCCGGTGTGCTGGAGCGCGGGCTGCTGCTCAAGCTCCGCTTCGCCTTCGACCACTACGTCAACCTGCGTCCGTCGAAGCTGTTCCCCAACACCGCGACCCCGCTGGCCGGCCGCCCCGACATCGACTTCGTCGTCGTCCGCGAGGGCACCGAAGGCCCGTACACCGGCAACGGCGGTTCGCTGCGTACCGGCACCGAGCACGAAGTCGCCACCGAGGTCAGCCTGAACACGGCGTTCGGTGTCGAGCGTGTCGTCCGTGACGCGTACGAGCGGGCGAGCGCCCGCCCCCGCAAGAAGCTGACGCTGGTCCACAAGAACAACGTCCTCGTCTACGCCGGCCACATGTGGAAGAACATCTTCGACCGGGTCGGCACGGAGTACCCCGAGGTCACCACCGACTATCTGCACGTCGACGCGGCGACGATCTTCTTCGTCACCCAGCCGGAGCGCTTCGACGTCATCGTCACCGACAACCTTTTCGGTGACATCCTCACCGACCTCGCCGCTGCCGTGACCGGCGGTATCGGCCTGGCCGCGTCCGGCAACATCAACCCGACGGGGACCTTCCCGTCGATGTTCGAGCCCGTCCACGGCTCGGCGCCCGACATCGCGGGTACCGGCAAGGCCGACCCGACGGCCACGATCCTGTCCGTCGCCCTCCTGCTGCGCCACCTCGGCTTCCAGGCCGAGGCCGTGCGTATCGAGGAGGCCGTCTCCGCGGACCTCGCGGGACGCGACGGCAGCACGGTCCGTACGACGGACGAGATCGGCGACGCGCTCGCGGTACGAGTAGCGCGCTGACCCGACGCTTCCACCAAGCCGCCGGGTCGCAACCGCACCCGGCGGCTTCTCCTGTGCGGCCTCCGGGTGCCACCATTCATCCCTGGACCGCATTCACCCCGTTTCGTGCACGGCGCCTCGCGGGCGATAATCGAACGCGGGCCGCGGCATGCGGGAAAGCTCGGACGTCCTAGCAGTCGCAGCGGCGTGAGCGCGGTCCGTCACAACAACCGGTGAAGGACACTGCACTCATGACGACGCCCACGATCGAGCTCAAGCCCTCCTCGCACCCGCTGTCCGACGCGGAGCGCGAGGCGATCCTGGTCAACCCCGGATTCGGCCGCCACTTCACCGACCACATGGTGACGATCAAGTGGACGGAGGGGCGTGGCTGGCACGACGCACAGCTCGTCCCGTACGCGCCGCTGTCGATCGACCCGGCCAATATGACGCTGCACTACGCGCAGGAGATCTTCGAGGGGCTCAAGGCCTACCGCCGTCCCGACGGCTCCGTTGTGACCTTCCGCCCGGAGGCCAACGCCGAGCGCTTCCAGCGGTCGGCCCGCCGCCTGGCGATGCCGGAGCTGCCGGTCGAGACCTTCATCGCGGCCTGTGACGCGCTGGTCCAGCAGGACAGCGCCTGGGTGCCCGCGCACGGCGGCGAGGAGTCGCTGTACCTGCGCCCGTTCATGATCGCGACCGAGGTCGGCCTGGGCGTGCGCCCGGCCAACGAGTACCTCTTCATCGTCATCGCATCGCCCGCCGGCGCCTACTTCCCCGGCGGCGTCAAGCCCGTCTCCATCTGGCTGTCCGAGGACCGCGTGCGCGCCGTCCCCGGCGGCATGGGCGACGCCAAGACCGGCGGCAACTACGCCGCGTCCCTGCTCGCCCAGGCCGAGGCCGCCGCGAAGGGCTGCGACCAGGTCGCCTATCTCGACGCCGTGGAGCACAAGTGGGTCGAGGAACTGGGCGGAATGAACCTGTACTTCGTGTACGGGAACCGCATCGTGACCCCCGAGCTCACCGGCTCGCTGCTCGCCGGCATCACCCGTGACTCGCTTCTGCAGCTCGCCAAGGATCTCGGCCACGAGTCCGAGGAGGGCCGCGTCTCCATCGACGAGTGGAAGGCCGACACCGAGAACGGCACCCTCACCGAGGTCTTCGCCTGCGGCACTGCCGCGGTCATCACCCCGGTCGGCCTGGTCAAGTCCGAGGGCGGCGAGTGGAAGCAGTCCGGCGGGCAGCCGGGCGAGGTCACGCTGAAGCTGCGCAAGGCGCTGCTGGACATCCAGACGGGCAAGGCCGAGGACATCCACGGCTGGACCCACCAGCTGGGCTGACGCGGGCTCGTGCTGTACGTACGAAGGCCCGCCCCCGGGTTCACACCGGTGGCGGGCCTTCGTCGTCCTCGTGCCGCCGTCAGGCGGGCGCCTCGACCGTGGACACCTCCGGCGCTGCGGCCGCGGCCGTGGCCGGAGCCCGCAGGGTCAGCAGCAGGTAGGTCAGTCCGCCGACCAGGCCCGACAGGATGAAGCTGCAGTCCACCCCGCCGGTCAGGGCGAGCAGCGGGCCTTCGTAGACGGTCGTGGAGACCGCCGCAAGACCGACCGCGGCGCCGAGCGCCCAGGACACCGTGGCACTGACGTTCCAGCCCGCGCGGTACCAGTAGATGCCGCCCCGGGCGCGGCGGTTGAAGACCTGCAGGGCGTCGGGGTCGTACCGGCCGCCGCAGCGCATGTATCCGATCAGCGTGATGACCGCCCAGGGGGTGCCGATGGCGGTCAGCAGCAGGACGAACGACGTCATGGCCGATTGAACGTCCCAGGCGAACGAGCCGAGGAACACGAACGTGGTCGCGACGACGGCGGCCATCACCGTGGCCCTGGTGCGGGTGGCCTTCGGCAGGATCGCGTCCAGGTCGAGGCCCATCGAGTACAGCATCAGACCGGCGTTGCCGACGGAGCCCGCCGAGGCCGCGAGGAGCAGCGGCGCCAGGTACCAAAGGGGCGCGGCGTCGACGAGCGGCCCGGCGTACTCGAGACCCGCGCGGGCGGCGAGCGCCGTGTACGTACCGAACAGCTGCGGCACCAGCAGGCCGAGCAGGAGGCCGAGACAGCTCGCCCAGTACACCGTGCGCGTGCTGTGGCGGCGCGGCGAGATGTAGCGCGTGTAGTCGCCGAGCAGCGTGATGAAGGCGACCGGGCCGCTGAGCCCGGCGGCGACGGCCGCGAGCAGCCAGGTGGGCCAGAAGGAGCCGAGCAGATACGGGGTGTCGGGCGGCGCGGCCGTGGTGAAGTCGCCCGCGTAGGCGAAGACGCCGAGCAGCAGGAGGGCGACCATGCCGACGGACAGCACCTTGCTGAGGCGGAGCAGCAGCCGGTAGCCGTAGATCGCGCCGACGACGGTGCAGCCCGCGAGCAGCGTGTACATCAGGGCGCGGGTCGCTCCGCTCTCGGGCAGGCCGATCAGCCGCGACAGGGTGCCGACCATGACATCGCCGCCGATCCACAGCGTGAGGGCCGTGTACCCGAGCGAGAGCAGCAGGCCGACGACCGAGCCGACGAGCCGGCCGCGCACGCCGAACTGGGCGCCGCTGGAGGTGGAGAGGTTGGTCGCCGTGCGCAGGGAGACCAGGGCCAGGGGCGCCGTGACGAGGATGCCGGCCAGCGTGCCGATGACGATCGCGGTCACCGACGGCCACAGGCCGAGCCCGAAGGACGGCGGCAGCCAGCCGAAGACGATGACGCCCAGGCAGAGGTTGGAGCCCAGAAGGATCGACACGAGGTCGCGGGGCCCACTGGTGCGCTCGTCGTCGGGGATCGTGTCGACTCCGCGCTGTTCTATCGGCATGGGGGACTCCCTGCTCGGTCGGCGACTATTTGAGTGACGCTCAATGTGACTGAGGTGATGGTGATACGTCAATGCTTCCGTGAAAGGAAACTCGCCGTTAGAGTGTCGTTCGAACAGGAGGTGTGGTGACGTGCGACTGACCCCGACCGAGCGGGACCGGCTGCTGATCTTCAGCGCCGCCGAACTGGCGCGGGCCCGGCGGGCCCGCGGCCTGAGGCTCAATGTCCCCGAGGCCACCGCGCTCATCGCGGACACCGTCTGCGAGGCGGCGCGCGACGGGCGCAGGCTCGCCGAGGCGATCGAGGCCGCGCGCGGCGTGCTGGGCCCGGACGACGTCCTGCCCGGCGTGGCGGACGTGGTCACCGAGGTGCATGTGGAGGCCGTCTTCGACGACGGATCACGGCTCGCCGTGGTCGCCGACCCCATCGGCGGCGCCGGTTCGGGAGCCGGCGCACCCGGCGCCCTCCTCCCCGGCCCCGCGGACGCCGAGCCCGTTCCCGCCCTGCGGCTCACCGTGCGCAACACCGCGGCCGTCCCCGTCAGCGTGACCTCGCACTTCCACTTCTTCGAGGCCAACCCCCGGCTCCACTTCGACCGGGCCGCGGCCTACGGCATGCGCCTGTGCGTCCCCGCAGGATCCTCCGTCCGCTTCGACCCGGGCGGCGAGGCCGAGGTCGGCCTGCTGCCCATCGGCGGCGACCGGATCGCGATCGGCTTCGCCGGACTGGTCGACGGCCCGCTGGACGGGCCGGGCGCGAAGGAAGAGTCCCTGCGACGCGCGGCGGCCTGCGGCTACCTGGGAGCGGAGGGCACCTGATGGACCCGTACGAGTACGCATCCGTGCACGGCCCCCGCGCCGGGGACCGCGTTGTCCTGGGGGACAGCGGACTCGTCGTCCGCGTCGAGTCGGACGCCCAGAAGCACGGCGACGAATTCCTCGCCGGTTTCGGTAAGACGGCCCGAGACGGACTGCACCTCAAGGCCGCGGCCGTGCGTGAGACCTGCGACGTCGTGATCAGCAACGTGCTGGTCATCGACGCCGTGCAGGGCATCCGAAAGGTGTCCATCGGCATCCGCGAGGGCCGTATCGCAGCCATAGGGCGGGCCGGGAACCCCGACACCCTCGACGGCGTCGACGTCGTCGTCGGCACGGGCACCTCGATCGTGCCCGGCGAGGGCATGATCGCCACCGCCGGTGCCGTCGATACCCATGTCCATCTGCTTTCGCCGCGGATCATGGAGGCCTCGCTCGCCTCCGGCGTCACCACCGTCATCGGCCAGGAGTTCGGGCCGGTCTGGGGCGTCGGCGTCAACTCGCCCTGGGCCCTGCGGCACGCCTTCAACGCCTTCGACGCCTGGCCCGTCAACATCGGCTTCCTCGCCCGCGGTTCGTCCTCGAACGACGCGCCGCTCGTCGAGGCGCTCGCCGAGGGAGGCGCGTCCGGCTTCAAGGTCCACGAGGACATGGGTGCGCACACCCGCGCCCTCGACACCGCACTGCGAGTCGCCGAGGAGTACGACGTCCAGGTCGCCCTGCACAGCGACGGCCTGAACGAATGCCTGTCCGTCGAGGACACCCTGAAGGTCCTGGACGGCCGTACGATCCACGCCTTCCACATCGAGGGCTGCGGCGGCGGCCACGTACCGAACGTGCTCAAGATGGCGGGCGTGGCGAACGTCATCGGCTCCTCCACCAACCCGACCCTGCCCTTCGGCCGGGACGCGGTCGCCGAGCACTACGGGATGATCGTCTCCGTACACGACCTCAAGACCGACCTTCCCGGCGATGCCGCCATGGCCCGCGACCGGATCCGGGCCGGGACGATGGGCGCGGAGGACGTACTGCACGACCTCGGCGCGATCGGTATCACCTCCTCGGACGCGCAGGGCATGGGGCGCGCGGGCGAGACCGTACGCCGCACCTTCGCGATGGCCGGGAAGATGAAGGCAGAGCTGGGCCCCATGGAGGGCGACGGCGCCCACGACGACAACGCGCGCGTGCTGCGCTACATGGCCAAGCTCACGATCAACCCCGCCATCGCGCACGGGCTCGCCCACGAGATCGGCTCCGTCGAGGTGGGCAAGCTCGCGGACATCGTGCTGTGGAAGCCGCAGTACTTCGGGGCGAAGCCGCAGCTCGTACTGAAGTCGGGCTTCCCGGCGTACGGCGTGACGGGCGACCCGAACGCCGCCACCGACACCTGTGAACCACTGGTCCTGGGGCCGCAGTTCGGGTCGTACGGAGCCACGGCCGCGGACATCTCGGTCGCCTTCGTCGCCGGGGCCGCGACCGAATCGGGCTCCGACATGATGCCGACGCGCCGCCGCCGGGTCGCGGTGCGCGGCACCCGCGGCATCGGCCCGGCCGATCTGCGGCTCAACTCCCGCACCGGTGACGTGGGGGTGGACGGCCGCACCGGCCTGGTCACGCTCGACGGCGAACCGCTGCGGTCCGAGCCCGCCGACTCGATCTCCCTCAACCGCCTCTACTTCCTGTAAGGGATCACCGATGACCTTCCGTATGCCGCCCGAGTGGGCCCCGCACGAGCGCACCTGGATGGCCTGGCCCGGCCCGAACGTCACCTTCACGGGGGACGACCTCGCCGCCTCCCGCCACGCCTGGGCGTCCGTCGCCCAGGCGGTACGCCGCTTCGAACCGGTCACCATGGTCGTCGGGCCCGGCCAGGCGACGCAGGCACGCGCGCTCCTCGGCCCAGACATCGACCTCGTCGAGCGTGAACTGGACGACGCGTGGATGCGCGACATCGGCCCGACCTTCGTCACCGACGGGAAGCAACTGGCCGCCGTGGACTGGGTGTTCAACGGCTGGGGCGCGCAGCACTGGGCCAGCTGGGACCACGACGCGAAGATCGCCCGCCATGTCGCGGATCTCGCCGGGGTGCCTGTCCACAGCTCGCCCCTCGTCAACGAGGGCGGCGGCATCCATGTCGACGGCGAAGGCACCGTGCTGCTCACGGAGACTGTGCAGCTGGGCCCCGAGCGCAACCCCGGCTGGACGAAGGACGAGGTCGAGGCCGAGATCCACGGGAAGCTCGGCACGACCAAGGCGATCTGGCTGCGGCGCGGCCTCAGCGCCGACTACCCGCCGCACGGCTTCGGCACCCTCGGCCACGTCGACATCGTCGCCGCGTTCGCCGGGCCGGGCGTCATAGTGGCCCACACCCAGCCGGACCCGGCCCACCCCGACCACGAGCTCTGCAAGGAGAACGTGGAGATGCTCCAGCTCCAGACGGACGCCCACGGCCGCCGCATCGAGATCATCGAGGTCCCCGCGCCCACGGTCACACGGGACGAGGACGGCGCCTGGGCCGACTACTCCTACATCAACCACTACGTCTGCAACGGGGGTGTGGTGCTGTGCTCCTTCGACGACCCGCGCGACGAGATCGCCGCGGGCATCTTCCGCAGGCTCTATCCGGACCGCACGGTCACGCTGGTCGACGCCCGGACGATCTTCGCCGGGGGCGGCGGCATCCACTGCATCACCCAGCAGCAGCCGAGGGTCTGATCGTCCGCCCTCCTGAGGGTTCGCGATCCGGTAGAACATACGGGTGAATGTGTTCCTGAGTCCGGTTGCCGCCGTATGACCCCCGCCCCGCGCCGCCGCAACATCGCGCCGCCCCGAGAGTCCGTGCTCGCAGCCGCCATGGCCACCATCGCCGAGCGTGGGCTCGACGGGCTGACGATGGCCGGGCTCGGGCGCGAGGTCGGGATGAGCAGCGGGCATCTGCTCTATTACTTCCGCACCAAGGACGAGCTGCTGCTCCAGACACTGGAGTGGAGCGAGGGCCGCCTCGGCGCCGAGCGCGGTTCGCTCCTCTCCCGGCAGGGCCCGGTGCGCGAGCGGCTCGACGCGTACGTCGATCTGTATGTGCCCGAGGGGCCGCGCGACCCGCACTGGACGCTCTGGCTCGAGGTCTGGAACCGCTCGCAGAGCGCCGACGCCGACGCGCGGGCCCGCCAGGCCGCCATCGAGGGGGTATGGCACCGGGATCTGGTCGCGCTGCTCGCCGAGGGGATCTCGCGCGGCGAGTTCCGCGCGGTCGACGCCGACCGCTACGCCGCCCGGCTGCGTGCCCTCCTCGACGGCTTCAGCGTCCATGTCGCCGTCGGCATACCGGGCACCGGGCGACCCCAGGTTCTGGCGCATGTGAGGGAGTTCCTCGACGACTCGCTCTTCTCGGGAGCGTAATCCCGAACTGGGGGCCCATACCCCCGGCGGGGCTTCGCCCCGGACCCCGTGTGCGACCTTCGGCCGCATGTTCTCAATCGCCGGACGGGCTGAATGTGCGGCCCCGGCGCGTGGGCGACCGCATCGTGAGACTGTCGTCCACGCCCGTCCCGGCTGTGGCAGACTGCCACCGTGCTCTCATTCGCCATGATTATCGGCAAGAGCGCGCCGGTCCGCAGTGACCGCTGAACCGTGGACAGTAACCCCCCGCGGCAGCGGCACCGTGCCCCAGACCCGCGCGCAGACCTCTCGCACCCGCGAGAGGTTTTTTCGTTTTACGGCCCCACCCCGGCCAAGGAGCGAACCGCGCGAAGATGGGGGCAAGTGGAGCCAGAACTTCCGGAGCCACGAATCCGACAGGAGTCAATTCAGCCATGACCACGGAGACCGACGACAGCTTCCATGTCTTCGACACGACGCTCCGCGACGGAGCCCAGCGCGAGGGCATCAACCTCACCGTCGCGGACAAGCTGACCATCGCCCGGCACCTGGACGAATTCGGCGTGGGCTTCATCGAGGGCGGCTGGCCCGGTGCCAACCCCCGGGACACGGAGTTCTTCTCCCGCGCCCAGCAGGAGATCACCTTCCAGCACGCCCAGCTCGTCGCCTTCGGTGCCACCCGCCGGCCGGGCGCCAGGGCCGCTGAAGACCCGCAGGTCAGGGCCCTCCTGGAGTCGGGCGCTCCGGTGATCACCCTGGTCGCCAAATCGCACGACCGGCATGTCGAGCTTGCCCTGCGCACCACCCTCGAAGAGAACCTGGAGATGGTCCGCGACACCGTCTCCCACCTGCGCGAACAGGGCCGCCGTGTCTTCGTGGACTGTGAGCACTTCTTCGACGGCTACCGCGCCAATCCGGAGTACGCCAAGTCCGTGGTCCGCGCCGCGGCCGACGCGGGCGCCGATGTCGTCGTGCTGTGCGACACCAACGGCGGCATGCTTCCGGCCCAGATCCAGGCCGTCGTCTCCACCGTCCTCGCGGACACTGGTGCGCGCCTGGGCATCCACGCCCAGGACGACACCGGATGTGCCGTCGCCAACACCCTCGCCGCCGTCGACGCGGGCGCGACGCACGTCCAGTGCACCGCCAACGGCTACGGCGAGCGCGTCGGCAACGCCAACCTGTTCCCGGTCGTGGCGGCGCTGGAGCTCAAGTACGCGATGAAGGTGCTGCCCGAGGGCGCGCTGGCCGAGATGACCCGTATCTCGCACGCCATCGCCGAGGTCGTCAACCTCACACCCTCGACCCACCAGCCCTACGTCGGGGTCTCGGCCTTCGCGCACAAGGCCGGACTGCACGCCTCCGCCATCAAGGTCGACCCCGATCTCTACCAGCACATCGACCCCGAGCAGGTCGGCAACACCATGCGGATGCTCGTCTCCGACATGGCGGGCCGCGCCTCCATCGAGCTCAAGGGCAAAGAGCTCGGCATCGACCTCGGCGGCGACCGCGAGCTGGTCGGCCGGGTCGTCGAGCGGGTCAAGGAACGCGAGCTCAAGGGCTACACCTACGAGGCCGCGGACGCCTCCTTCGAGCTGCTGCTGCGCGAGGAGGCCGAGGGCCGGGCGCGCCGCTACTTCCGTACGGAGTCCTGGCGGGCCATCGTCGAGGACCGCCCCGACGGCACGCACGCCAACGAGGCGACGGTGAAGCTGTGGGCCAAGGGCGAGCGCATCGTCGCCACCGCCGAGGGCAACGGCCCGGTCAACGCGCTGGACCGGGCGATGCGGGTCGGGCTGGAGAAGATCTATCCGCAGCTCGCCAAGCTGGAGCTGATCGACTACAAGGTCCGCATCCTCGAAGGCCGCCACGGCTCCGAGTCCACCACCCGCGTCCTGATCACCACGGGCGACGGAGGCGGCGAGTGGGCCACGGTCGGCGTTGCCGACAATGTCATCGCCGCCTCCTGGCAGGCACTGGAGGACGCGTACACCTACGGCCTGCTGCGCGCGGGGGTCGAGCCCGCCGAGTAGCCGCCGGCCGGGTCAGGCTGCGTGGTCAGAGCCGCGGGCTCAGGGCTGGAGCCGCCACTTCTGGTTGGCGGCTCCGGTGCACGACCAGATCTGCGCCCGGGCCCCGTTCGCCGATGAACTGCCGGTCACGTCGAGGCACTTGTCGGCCGGGGCGTCCACCAGATCGCCGGTGGACGCCTGCCACCGCCACTGCTGCTCGCCCGAGCCGTTGCACCCGTAAAGCTGGACCTTCGCGTGTCGTGTGATGGGCTCGGGTCGAGGCGAGAGTCACCTTCTCGGCCGTGAACGGCCGAGCTTGTGTGCTCGGTTGCGTTCACACCTTGTCGCGCTCCCGACTGTCCCCTACGGCAGGACGGTCACGGGTCGCATCTCCTCGCACACGGCTACGTCGGGGCGGGGACGGGCATGGTGACGAATACCCACGCCGAGCGTGCGCGATCGCGCACGTTGACCCCGGCGACGACGTCGGCGGGCCCAGCGAGCCCGCACCGACGACACGAAAAGTGGTCCCGAGTAGGCCGGTTGGCCTTCTCGGTGTGCCCGCAGCGCGGACAGCGCTGCGAGGTGTAGGCCGCGTCCACCTCAAGGAACGGCACCCCGGCCCGCCGAGCCTTGTAGGCGAGATGCTGCCCGAGCTGGTGGAAGGCCCAGGAGGAGATGGTGCCCCGCTGGTCGCGTCGAAGCCGTACCCGCTCGCGAATCCCGTCGAGTTCCTCGACAGCCACTCCGCGACCGGTGCGTTGCGCGACAGACACAATCTCCCTGCTGATGCAGTGGTTCACATGCGTGGCATGGCAGTGCTCCTTCCTCGTCCTCCGCGCGAGACGGCGGGTGGCCGAGCGGGTGTTCTTCTTCTGCAGTTCGGCGCGCTTGCGGGCGCACCAGTTCCGGTAGCGTGCCAGGCCCCGGCCCTGGTAGTTGACCGCGTCGGAGGTTGTGGCCAGGTTGACGATGCCCCGATCCACCCCCACCCAGTCCACCGGCTCGTATGTCTTGGGTTCGGGGACTTCGCAGGTGGCGATCAAAAACCATTTCCCGCCCTGCTGCACGAGATCCGACTCGCCCTTGCGGTGCTCGGCCAGGACCTTGAGCTGGTCGGCGGCGCCGGTGTAGCGGATGTTCTTCATCCGGCCGTCCACGGTCCAGATCGACACTGTGCGCGCGTCCGGCTGCCAGGAAAGACATCGGTCATCGAACGGTTGCGCCGCCTCGGGCCGGAAGGCGATCGGATGGCCCATCGCCTTGCGGTACCGCTTGGTGGCGGGAGTGCCCAGCAGGCTGGCCTTCGCCTGCGCGGCCAGCGCGCCATAGCCGTCCACGACCTTCTTGACCACCCGCACCACGGGCTGCGCCGACAGCCCGAACGTGGCCTTGATATCGGCGTAGACGAGTTTCTGCAGTCCGTTGCGGTCCTTCACCCCGGAGTCGAAGGCGACGGAGGAGACATACGTGGCGGCCCGATTGCAGGCGCGCAGGGTCGCCTCCAGCGCCGCCGCCTGCTCGGGCGACGGCAGCAGCTTCACCTGCATCACCAGCTTCATGAGAGCCGACCCTAGAACCGGCCGGCACACAAACACACGAGTCCCGTACATTCACACGCGATTCAGCGACCTCCAGAACGGGCGTTCGTCATGCCCGGCCCCGCCGGGGGCAGTTAGGTGTACTGCCGTTGGGTGCGGTCATCAATGGCTTGTGTATTCAGGACCTGAACGCATAACGGCCGCGGTCCGCCTGCGGGTTGGGTTCGGACCAATCTCGGCGTGAAGTATTGACGGCACTCTTCGCCGGGGGTTAACTCACCGCCCAGACCCCGGGACCGGTTCCGGAACCGGTCCCAGCACCCGCCCAAGACCTCGACGCGGAGGCCCCCGATGCGAGTCACGATTGCCGACGTCGCACGTGAGGCGGGGGTCAGCAAGACCACCGTGTCCCGCGTCCTGAACACCAAGGGCGAGGTGGACGCCGGCACGGCTTCCCGTGTTCGTGAAGTGATCGCAAGCCTCGGCTATGTGCCCAGCAGTGGCGCCGTCGGCCTGGCCCGCGGCACCAGCCGTACGGTCGGGATGCTGACGCCCCCGCTCACCTGGCCCTGGATGGGCGAGGTCCTCCAGGGAGTCGTCGACACGGTCGAGGCAGCGGGATACGGGCTGCTGCTCTTCACCTGCAACCGTGGCGCCGAGTCCGTGGAGCGCTTCACCAGCCAGGTCTCGGCCCGCGCCTTCGACGGACTGCTCGTGATCGAACCGGAGAACACCCTCGGCACGATCACCGCGATGCACCGCAAGGGCCTTCCGGTCGTCCTCATCGACGACCGCGGCCACCACCCCGAATTCCCCTCCGTCGCGACCACCAACCGCGAGGGCGGAGCCTCGGCGGCCCGGCATCTGCTGGCCTCGGGCCGCACCCGCCCGCTGATCGTCACCGGCCGCCGCCACTTCGGCTGCGTACGCGACCGGCTGGAGGGCTTCCAGGCCGTCCTGCCGACCGGCACGATCGCCGAGGGCGACTTCACCGAGCTCTCCGGACAGCTCGCGGTCGAAGGGCACCTCGCCGACGGGACGCCCTTCGACTCGGTCTTCGCGCACAACGACCTCAGCGCGGTCGGTGTGCTGAGGGCCCTGCGCGCCGCCGGCCGGAGCGTGCCCGACGACATCGCCGTCGTCGGCTTCGACGACCTCCCCGTCGCGCAGCACACCGAACCGCCCCTGACGACCGTGCGCCAGCCCATGCGGGAGATGGGCGAGACGGCGGCGCGGATGCTGCTCGCCCACCTCGGCGGCACCCCTGCGCCGGACGAACCGGTCGTCCTCCCCACGGAGTTGGTCGTCCGGCGGTCCGCGCCCTGACCTTCGCCGCGCCCTGCCCTGTTCCTGCGTCATGACCTACGAAGGAGCCGCAATGCCACCCCGCACCCGCACGCGCTTCAAAAGCAGAGCCGGAACCGGAACCAGGACCAGAACAGCGATACTCGCCGCGACCGCCGTGCTCACCGGTCTGCTGGCCGGCGCCGTCCCCAGTGCCGCCGCCGACGACCCCGCCCCCGTCGCCGTCGACCGCTTCGAGGGTGAGGTCCCCTTCGCGAACCCGCCCGCCGACGGCATCTTCACCTGGGGCAGCGACGCCGACGACCAGCCCAGGCTGGAACTCAAGGAGCGGGCCGACGCCCCCGAAGGCGCCAAGGTCCTCGAAGGCAGCTACGACATCAGCGGCTGGGGCGGACTCACCCACGACTTCGCCTTCGACAAGCCCGCCCACGACTGGACGGCGCACAAGGGCATCCGCTTCTGGTGGTACGGCCAGAACACCGCACCCCTGCCGCCCGGTTCCGGCAAGCGCATCAACTTCGAGCTCAAGGACGGCGGCGCCAACGGCGAGGCGTCCGAGCTGTGGACCACGTCGTTCACCGACGACTGGGAGGGCTGGCACCTCGTCGAGATCCCCTTCGCCGACTTCGTCTACCGCGCCGACTACCAGCCCGTCGGCGGCATCGACCAGATCCTCGGCCTCAACGAGATGTGGGGATACGCGCTCACCCTGCCGCCCGGCGCGCCCGGAAAGTTCGCGATGGACGGCGTCGAGCTGTACGGAAAGGCCGACCCGGCGCTGAAGGCGAAGGTCATCACCGACGCCGCCGTGTACCCGGTCGACGAGGGCGGCACCGCCCAGGTGAAGATCTCCGTCGCCACCACCGGCTCCGGCCCGATCGACGAGCCCGTGACCGTCGCCTACGCGACCGAGGGCGGCAGCGCCGAAGCGGGCACGGACTACGCCCCCGTCTCCGGCACCGTCACCTTCCCGGCCGGATCGGTCTCCGGTACGTCCAAGACCGTCGCCGTCGCCACCAAGAAGGACTCCGCGGCCGAGTCCGCCGAGACGATCCCGCTCAAACTCACCGTCACCGGCGCCAAGCCCCCGGCCGAGACCCCGCAGGTCGTCGTCGACGCCCACGGACTGCCGTATCTCGACGCCGGGCTCCCGGTGAAGAAGCGCGTCGCCGACCTCCTCTCCCGGATGACACTCGCGGAGAAGGCCGGCCAGATGACCCAGGCCGAGCGCAACGCCCTCAAGTCCCAGGGTGACATCGCACGGTACGACCTCGGCTCACTGCTCTCCGGCGGCGGCTCGGTCCCCACGCCCAACGCCCCCGAGGCCTGGGCCAGGATGGTCGACGCCTACCAACTGCGCGCCCAGGCAACGCGGTTCCAGATCCCACTGATCTACGGCGTGGACGCGGTCCACGGCCACAACAATGTCATCGGGTCGACGATCATGCCGCACAACATCGGCATCGGGGCCACCCGCGACCCGGCCGTCGCCGAGAAGACCGGAGCGGTGACGGCGAAGGAAGTACGCGCCACCGGCATTCCGTGGGACTTCGCACCCTGCCTCTGCGTCACCCGCGACGAGCGCTGGGGCCGCTCGTACGAGTCCTTCGGCGAGGACCCGGCGCTGGTCACCGCCATGGAGACCGTCATCAAGGGCATGCAGGGCCCACCGTCGGGCAAGGACCTCGACCGCAACGACAAGGTGCTGACAACCGCGAAGCACTTCGTCGGCGACGGCGGCACGCAGTACGGCTCGTCCGCCACCGGCTCGTACACGATCGACCAGGGCATCACCAAGGTCACCCGTCAGGAGCTGGAAGCAGTACACCTCGCGCCGTTCGCCGAAGCAGTGAAGCGCGGCACCGGCTCGGTCATGCCCTCGTACTCCTCGCTCGACATCCTCGGCGACGACCAGGGCCCCGTGAAGATGCACGCCAGCGCCGAGATGATCAACGGCGTGCTCAAGAGCCGTATGGGCTTCAAGGGCTTCGTCATCAGCGACTGGCAGGCGATCGACCAGATTCCCGGCGACTACGCAAGTGACGTCCGCACCTCGGTGAACGCGGGACTCGACATGATCATGGTCCCGACGGCGTACCCCGACTTCCACAAGACCCTGCAGGACGAGGTGAACGCGGGCCGCATCAGCCGGGCCCGGATCGACGACGCGGTCTCCCGGATCCTGACCCAGAAGTTCACGCTCGGCCTCTTCGAGAAGCCGTACGCGGACACCGCCAACATCGGCACGGTCGGCTCGGCCGCACACCGCGCGGTCGCCCGCGAGGCCGCCGCCAAGTCCCAGGTCCTGCTGAAGAACGACGGCGCGGTGCTGCCGCTGAAGCCGTCGCAGAAGGTGTACGTCGCCGGGTCCAACGCCGACGACCTCGGCAACCAGGCGGGCGGCTGGACCGTCACCTGGCAGGGCTCCTCCGGAAAGATCACCACCGGAACGACGATCCTGGAGGCCATGAAGAAGGCCGCGCCTGACGCAGCCCTCACCTACTCCAAGGACGCCTCCGCCCCGACGGACGGCCATGACGTCGGCGTGGTCGTCGTCGGCGAAGCCCCGTACGCGGAGGGCGTCGGCGACGTCGGCAACGGCCACGACCTGGAGCTCGGCGCCGCGGACAAGGCAGCGGTCGACAAGGTCTGCGGGGCCATGAAGTGCGCGGTCCTCATCGTCTCGGGCCGCCCCCAGCTCATCGGCGACCGCCTCGGCGACATCGACGCGCTGGTGGCCTCCTGGCTCCCCGGCACGGAGGGCGATGGCGTCGCCGATGTCCTCTACGGCAAGCGGCCCTTCACCGGTCAGCTCCCGGTCACCTGGCCCAAGTCGGCCGACCAGCTGCCGATCAACGTCGGCGACGCGGCGTACGACCCGCAGTACCCCTACGGCTGGGGCCTGACCACGCTCCGCAAGCCCCCGTCGGGAGGGGAGCTCACCCTCAAGGCGATCGCCCTCGCGGCAAGGGTCTTGGAGGCAACGGGCCGTGGCGACTCCCCGGAGGCCCGGGCGCTCGTCTCTCAGGCCCGCCTGATCGCCCAGCAGAAGATCGGCCAGCACATGACGTCGGCGTCGGCGAAGCCGTTCGCGGAGGCGGATCACTTGGCGCTGGGGGGTGAGGTGACGGGAGCGGTGGCCAGCCTGACGGTGGCGTTCAGGGTGGGTTAGTCCCCAGCCCCGCCCCTTCCCGTAACTGGGGGCAAACCCCCAGCCCCCCGACGGGCTTCGCCCCGGACCCCGTATGCGACCTTCGGCCGCATGTCCTCAATCGCCGGACGGGCTGGAATTCCGTCGGTCGGCCCGAGAATTCAGGCCGACCGGCGGAAAATTCAGCCCCGCCGGCGACTGAGGCGTGGTCCCGGACGTGAAATTCAGCCCCTCCGGCGTTTGAGGAGCGGGGTCTGGGGCGGAGCCCCAGTTCGGGAAGGGGCGGGGTGGGGAACAGGCCCGCCGCAGGCGCACCCCGTCCCCGGACCGTAAGCCCCGCGCTTGTCCGGATTCGCCCTCATTCGGGTAGCGTCGAAGTATGAAGACCCGGCTGCTCACCGCACTGTCCGGTCTGCTGCTCGCCTTCTCCGCCACCGCCCTCCTCGCGGCGCCGGAAGCGCAAGCCGCCACCGGCCCCGAGACCGTGGCCGAAGCGCTGAAGAAGAGCCCGGTCTACGTCGATCCCCGCGCCTCCGGCCAGCTCTCGAAGGCCGACGCCGACGCGCTGACCAAGAAGATCAAGGACGCCGACAAGCCCCTCTTTGTGGCCGTCCTTCCCCCCAACGCCGCGGAGTTCCCGCCGGACTCGGTCCTGCGCAACCTCCGCACCGAGACCGGCATCACCGGCCTGTACGCCGTCCGCCTCGGCAACGGCTTCAACGCGGGCGCCGACCGCAACGTCATGTCCAACCAGGCTGTGCAGAACCTGGTCACCGCGGTCAAGACGCCCCCCGGCGCCGACGCCGCGACCCAGCTGAACAACTTCGTCGACCAGGCGCTGCCCCAGCTGCGCGGCAGCGCCCCGTCCTCCTGGGGCGTCGGCTCCGACGACGGCTCGAACTACGGGACCCTGATCGTCCTCGGCGCGGTCGTGGCCGCCGGCGGCGCGGGCGCGTACACGATCGTCCGCCGCAACCGGCAGCGGAAGGCCGCAGAGGAGCGGGCCGCGCTCGACAAGCTGCGCGTGGTCGTCGACGAGGACATCACCGCCTTCGGCGAGGAGCTCGACCGGCTCGACTTCCACCCTTCGGAGAAGGGCGCGGACGACGCCATGCGCGCCGACTACGAGCGCGCACTCGACTCGTACGACAGGGCGAAGTCCCTGATGGGCGCGGCCGAACACCCCAGCGACGTGCGCCCGGTCACTGGGGCCCTCGATGACGGCCGGTTCTCACTCGCGGTCCTGGAGGCCCGCCGTACGGGCGAGGCCGTTCCGGAGCGCCGCGCCCCCTGCTTCTTCGACCCGCGCCACGGCCCCTCGACGACGGACGTGACGTGGATTCCTTCGGGTGGCGGCATGCCCCGCGAGGTCCCGGTCTGCGCCGCCGACGCGGCCCGTCTGGAGGACGGCGAGGACCCGATGGCCCGCACGGTCGAAACGGCGTCCGGCCGCCGCCCGTACTGGGAGGCGGGCCCCGCCTACGGCCCGTGGGCGGGCGGCTACTTCGGCGGCGGCCTCCTGCCCGGCCTGCTCGTCGGCACGCTGCTGGGCAGCGCGCTCTCCACCCCGGCGTACGCGGCGGAGTACGGCGGCGGCGACTTCGGCGGCGGTGACTACTCCGGGGCCGACTTCAGCTCCTCCGACTTCGGCGGAGGCGACTGGGGCGGCGGCGGAGACTTCGGAGGCGGGGGCGGATTCGACGGAGGAGGCGGCTTCTGATGCAGACCAAGAAGTGGAATGTCGAGATCGTCATCACGGAGAACGACCACCTGACCAAGGCCGAGGCCAGGCTGCGTGGTCAGAACTCGGAACTGATCCTCGGAGAAGGCACGGCGCACCGTAATCGTGCGGACCAGAACGTCCCGCACATCGGAGACGAACTGGCCGTGGCCCGTGCCCTCAGCGAGGTGACTCATCGGCTGCTGCACGAAGCGGCAGCGGAGATAGAGACCCACACCGGCGAGCGGGTGGATCACCTCCGGGCCTGACTCAGCGCTCGGCGACGAAGGCGGACCAGGCGTCCGGGGTGACGGTGAGGACGGGCCCGGTCGGGTTCTTGGAGTCACGGATGTGGACGGCGAGTGGGTGCGCGGAGACCTCGACGCACGCGCCGCCTTCGTCCCCGCTGTAGCTGGACTTCCGCCAGTCGTACGCGACTTCGACGCAGTCTCCGCCTTCGTCGCCGCTGTAGCTGGACTTGAACCAGTTCATGACTCTCCTAGCAGATCGTCCAGCAGACCCATGCTCTCCTCGGGGGTAAGGGCCTGTGAACGCAGCATCCCATATTTCTGCTGGAGGACACTGACCTCGTCCGGATCATCGACGAGGAAGCTGACGCGTTGGCCTTCCATATAGGCCAGTTGATCGTGGTCGGGCGTCTCCAGCAGCACCATGGGGCCATTGAGCCCGGCATGCTTCTCGCGACTCGTCGGGATGATCTGCAGCGCCAGATAGGGGAGTTCGCCGCAGCGCCGCAGGTGACGGTGCTGCTCACGCAGGACATGGCGGCCTCCGATGGGCCGGTGCAGGATGACCTCTTCCAGCAGGAAGTTCATCATCGGGGGCCAGGGCTCGCGCTCGAAGAGCCGCTGCCGGTCGAGTCGTGCCGAAAGCCGTTCCTCGGCCTCCCCGGGGGTAATGGGCGGATAGAGGCAGCCGAACACCGCGCGTGCGTATTCCTCGGTCTGGAGCAAACCTGGCACGACGTGGTTCTCGTACCAGAGCAAGGTAAGCGCCTCCTGCTCGTGGTCCACGAAATCCTGCGCGAACGCCGGAAACCGCTCCCGTTCCGGCACCTTCCGTACCGCCGTCTGCAACGCCATCTTCGTTTCGAGCAGCTCGTCGAGGATCTCCGCGAGGTCCAGCTTCAGCGGCCTGCGTCCCTGCTCGATGGACGCGATCGTTTCCTCGCCCGCGCCCAGCTGCCGCGCGAGCTCCGCCTGGGTCAGGCGTGCCGCGTTCCGGAAGACGGCGAGCTGTGCGCCGATGACGTGCCATGAGGTGACCCGCTTGGGCCGTTTAGCCGAGTGCATGGCGGCCCCCTTCCCCTCACGGGGCGCGCTTGACCCGTCACGGGCCGTACAAACTGGCCGTACGGCTCGGCGCACCGGTCCACATGGGGGGCGTAAATCGAACCACTACCGAAAGTGCTCGAACAGCGACCGTACGTGATTGACCGTGATCGTTTTTGCGTGCTTGCCTCGTGCGCATGCCAAACCGAACGAGGCTCAAAGCCTTTGCCGCCGCGGCCCTTGCCGCCGTCCTGATGTCCGCCGGACCGCTCTCCGCGTCCGCCGAGCCGTCCGTCCCCAGCCCGGCCCCGCTGTACCACTCCGCGAAGGCCCTGAAGGGCCGCTACATCGTGTCGCTCAGCGCGAGCGCCGACCCGGACGAGCTGGTGCGCAAGCTCGGCCTGACGTCGCAGTACTCCTACAAGTCCGCACTGCGCGGCTTCGCCACCACGCTCACCGCGCTTCAGCTGAAGACGGTGCGTACGATGCCCGGTGTTTCTGCCGTCGAGGAGGATGCCCAGGTCTCCGTACTGCCCACGGAGGAGGTCCGTGCGCCGCGCGTAGCGTCCGCGTCCTGGGGTCTCGACCGGATCGATCAGCGCCGTCTGCCGCTCAGTACCCGGTACAGCGTGCATGGCACCGGCACCGGTGTCACCGCGTACATCCTCGACACCGGAATCGACTTCGGCCACAGCGAGTTCGGCGGGCGCGCCACATACGGCTATGACGTCGTCGGGGACGGCCAACGCGGCCGGGACTGCCAGGGGCACGGCACGCATGTCGCGGGCACGGTCGGGGGCGCGACGTACGGTGTCGCGCGCGGTGCGTCGCTGGTGAGTGTCCGCGTACTGGACTGTGAGGGCACGGGCACCTGGTCGGGGGTCCTCGCCGGGCTCGACTGGGTGGCCGAGCACGCCGTGCAGCCCGCCGTGCTCAACGCCTCCCTCGGGGGTGACAAGTCCGTCACGGTGAACGAGGCGGCGACCGCGCTCTCGGACAGCGGAGTCCTGCCAGTCGTCGCGGCGGGCAACGAAGCGACGGACGCCTGCAGTGTCTCGCCGGCGTCCGCGGACGGCGTGGTCACGGTCGCCGCGTCCGGCAGTCACGACGAGGAGACCGACTTCTCGAACTACGGCGAATGCGTCTCGCTCTACGCCCCCGGCGCCGCCATCGTCTCCGCGAAGCTCGGCGGCGGCAGCGTCGCCCTGAGCGGCACGTCCATGGCTTCGCCGCATGTCGCGGGGGCTGCCGCGCTGTACAAGGCGATCAACCCGACCGCGGCGCCGGACCAGGTCGCGGCCTGGCTCGACGTCTGGTCCACCAGGAACGTCCTGACCGGTGTCAGCCCCGGGTCGCCCAACAAGCTCCTCTACACCGACGGCCTCTGAGCCGCGGGATCAGGCAGCCGCACGACCGAGCGCCCGCCCCGGCCGCGGGGGACGGCAGGGCGGGCGCGCTCAGGGGGGCGGGCGCCGAGGATCAGGCGGCGGCCTTGATGGCGGAGATGTCGAAGGTCAGCTTGACCTTGTCGCTGACCATGACGCCGCCGGTCTCGAGCGCCGCGTTCCAGGTCAGACCCCAGTCGGAGCGCAGGATCTCGGCCTTGCCCTCGAAGCCGACGCGCTCGTTGCCGTAGGGGTCGGTGGCGGAGCCGTTGAACTCCAGATCGATGGCGAGCGGGCGCGTGACGTCCTTGATCGTCAGGTCACCGGTGATGCGGTACGTGTCGCCGCCCAGCTGCTCGGCGTGGGTGGAGCGGAAGGTCATCAGCGGGTACTGCTCGGCCTCGAAGAAGTCACCGCTGCGCAGGTGGCCGTCGCGGTCCGCGATCCCGGTGTCGATGCTGGCGATCTTGACGTCGATCTCGGCGGTCGAGTGGTGGGGGTCGGTGCCGTTCAGGTGCAGGCTGCCGGAGAAGTCCCCGAACGAGCCGCGGACGTTGGTGACCATGGCGTGGCGGACGGTGAAGCCGATGCTGCTGTGGGCCGGGTCGATGCTGTAGTCGCCGGTGAGGGCGACCAGCGCCGGGTCCACCTCGCGGGTGGCGGTGGCGGTTGCTACAGCGGTGTC
Source organism: Streptomyces sp. NBC_00885 (assembly GCF_045207475.1). Classification (NCBI taxonomy): domain Bacteria; kingdom Bacillati; phylum Actinomycetota; class Actinomycetes; order Kitasatosporales; family Streptomycetaceae; genus Streptomyces; species Streptomyces sp. NBC_00885. The sequence goes on along the minus strand of NZ_CP108796.1, from coordinate 2,430,710 downwards.
GGCCTTGCGGTTGAAGAGACCCATGACGCACTCCTTGGGGGACGTGGTGGCGTGTTGTTTAAGCTTCAACGATATCGACTGTAGATGCATTCCCTTCAAAGTTCAACATCTTTGCGAGAGGTTCACCCGGAGGTCGCGACCGCGCTCTGGCGAACGCGCGTAGAAGTCGGGACCATCTCCCTGCTCCACCCGCACGGCGCTCCACCTGCACGGCCGTCCCCCAGGAATCCACGGTCCTCAAGGGTCATCAGCAGGAGGGAACCCCATGAAAATCCGCTCCGTAACAACCGCCCTCGCGCTCGTCACCGGCGCGCTCTTCGCGCCCGGCTTCGGCGTCATCACCGGCGCGACCGACGCTCACGCGGTCACCAAGATCAGCCATGCCACGGCGACGTCGATGTTCCGCTCGTCCGGGATCACGTGGTCCTCGTCCGGCGGCTGCTCCGACCGCAACAACCCGACGTGTACGTCCTTCGAGCAGCTGAACCTCGCGACCGCGAAGGGGGCGCAGACGCTCAGGAGCGCGAGCGGGTGCGCGCTCAACATCACCGGGGGAACGGAGGCCGGGCACGCGAGCGGGACGTACTCGCACTGGAACGGCTACAAGCTGGACTACAGCAAGTACACATGCGTCGGGAACTACATCAGGAACACCTTCACGTACATCGGGGCGCGGCCGGGTGACGGGGCTCCGCAGTGGAGGTCGGGGTCGGGGAACGTCTACGCGGACGAGGGCAGCCACTGGGATGTCCTCTACTACAACTGCGGCGGCTGCTGACGGGGGGCCTGCGGCGCTGTTCCCCTACCCGCCCCTTCCCGAACCGGGGCTCCGCCCCAGCCCCCTTGCGGGGCGCTGCCCCGGACCCCCGCGCCTCAAGCGCCGGGGGGCTGAATTTCACGCCCGGAACCGCGCCTCAATGGCCGGCGGGGCTGGATTGTGCGGCAGGGCCGCATATCCAGCCCGTCCGGCGTTTGAGAACATGCGGCCGAAGGTCGCATACGGGGGCTGGGGCGAAGCCCCGTCGGGGGCTGAGGCGGAGCCCCAGTTCGGGAAGGGGCGGGGTGGGGAACAGGCCCGCCGCAGGCGCCCCCCGCCGACCCTGCCGTCAGGCGCCCACCGTCACCGTGAACCGCCTCGGGTTCCCGTCGAACGCCGCCCCCGACACGTCAGGCTGTCCGTCCGGCCGGACGTCGTCGTACGGGAAGGCATAGCCGATAGGCGTGTTCGCGTGGACCACGCGCGACCAGTGATTGGTGGCCGGGTCCAGGTAGTAGTCCGCCGTGGTCGCACCGTTCGGCTGGTCGGGATGCGTCAGCAGCGTCGTCCGGTTGAAGGCGGCCGCGATCCTGGCCAGCAGGGCCTTCTTGTCGTCCGGGTCGCCCGGGTTGTTGGCGAAGGGCCCGTGGTTGCACGTGAAGACGTCCTTCGAGGCCGGCCTGGCGAAGCTGTGCCCGCCGGTGAAGCTGAGGACGTCGCCGTTCACGCGGCCGGTGAGAACGCCGCGCCCGCCCTGGAGGTCGACCTTGAGGTCGGTGGAGCGGTACTTCTCCCAGACTTTGTCGATGTAGTCGTCGAAGACGTCCCGGAAGGGCATCTCGGCCGGCCGGCCGAAGTAGGGCGCCATCACGGTCTGCGGTGAGATGACCCGCAGTACTTCGCCGTCCGCCCCGCGGATGATCAGCTTGTCCCAGGGCTGCCCGTCGCGCGCGGCCTGCGCGGTGAGGTCGTCGGCGATCTTCTTCAGTGCGCCGTCGGGGAGCGGCGCGACGGTGTGGGTCTCGTCGCCTTCGAGCGTGAGGCCGATGGGGAGCGCGGTCACCAGGTCGACGTAGCTGATGTTAGCGAACAGCTGCTGCGGGTTGAAGGTGAACTCGCAGAAGGACCAGGTGCGCCCGTAGTTGGGGTCGGCCTGGGTCGCGAAGGCGGGTTCGACGAGAGAGGGCCCGGGATTGAGGAAGAAGTCGAGCTTGTCGTCGCGTACGAAGTAGACGCGCGCGCCGAACATCTGAGGAAGCGTCAGCACGACCGGACCCGCGCCCGCCCCCTTCAGCGGGATCGCACAGTCGACGGGAAGCGGAGTCTGCGGCGCGGAGGGGGAGTCGGGCCGGTAGACGCTTCCGTCCGCGCGCAGCAGCACCCATTGGTTGGTGTCCTGCGCGTGGCCGGTGACATAGGCGTGGACCGTGCCGGGCAGCGACTTGTTCTCCAGGGCCAGTTCGCAGGTGGGGGGCGCGGCCTTGGCCCGGGGGCTGAGAGCGCTTCCCCAGGCGGGATAGGTGAGTGCGGTCGCTGCAGCGGCTGTTCCTGTCAGGAACATACGTCGGGATATCACGGATGTACTCCTGGAGTTGTGGGGGGAGGCCCACTCTTGCGACGCGTGGGGCAGCCGTCAAGAGTTGTGACTGAGAGCGCTCTCAGATTCTTTGAGGCCTTCACAACCTGACGGTCCGGGCGGCGACTTGGACTAACGCGCGGCGGTTGTTGGACTACCGCTCGCCGGAGCGCGCGACTTCGTTGACGATGGCGAGAACGGAGGGCTACTCAGTCCCCATGCCACGAAGACTCCGTGCGGCGTGCGTCCTCGCAGCCGTCTCATCCGCCGTGTTCGCCCTCGCCGGGCCCGCACTCCCGGCCGCCGCGGGCGAGGACGAAACCCCTGCCGTCATCGGCTCGCCGCAGCTCTCGGTCGCCGTAGCCAAGGACTTCCCCCGGGTCCTGGCGTACACCGACCGGACCGTTGGGGCCACGCTCCTCGGGAGTACGAGCGCGGTCACCGAGGTCACCCTCAACGGCACGGCGTACGCGGTGCAGTTGAAGGGCGCGCCCACCCTCACGGCGTCGCGTGCCGCGTACACCCTGGCCTTCGCCGCGCTGCCCGGCGTCGAGATCGACGCGACGCTGACCGTCTCCGGGCGGGCTCTGACCTTCAAGGTCACCGCGGTCCGCGACAGCGAGGCCTTCCGCGTGGGCACGATCGACATCCCCGGGCACGACCTCGTCTCGGTCGGCAGTACGGAATCCGGCGCCGAGACCGCCTTCACGCGCCTCGACCCCGACTCGACGCGGACCGCCGACGTCTTCGGCAGGGTCACGGACCGGACGGTGCCGGACGCGGCACCCGTCGGAGCCTCGTACGCCCTCGTCAACACCGGCTCCCTCGCCGCCGCCGTCGAGTCCAACTCCAGCTACGACAAGCCCAGCGGCGCCACCGGCGGCGACGACGCCCGCTTCTGGCACCAGGCCCGCAAGGCCGCGGACGGCAGCACGCGCGTCGGCGTCTGGTCGGGGCAGTGGACCTACCGGGGGAGCGGCGCCGCGAAGCCCGAGAGCGGCAGGGACCTGCCCTGGGCGAAGGTCGTCGTCACCCCCGACGCCAACGGCGACAAGAAGGTCGACTGGCAGGACGGAGCCGTCGCCTTCCGCTCGATCGGTATCAGGGCACCGGGCAGCGAGCAGACGCCGGACCGGGTGATCACCCATATCCCGTTCAACTTCGCCAGCCAGGCCACCCACCCCTTCCTGCGCACCCTGGACGACGTCAAGCGGATCTCGCTCGCCACGGACGGGCTCGGCCAGCTGGCGCTGCTCAAGGGATACGGCTCCGAGGGCCACGACTCCGCGCACCCCGACTACGGCGGCAACTACAACAAGCGGGCCGGCGGACTCACCGACCTCAATACGCTGCTCAAGGGCGGCAAGAAGTGGGGCGCGACCTTCGGCGTGCATGTGAACGCCACCGAGTCGTACCCGGAGGCCCACCACTTCAGCGAGAGCCTCGTCGACAAGACCAAGCCCGGCTGGAACTGGCTGAACCAGAGCTACTACATCGACCAGCGCCGGGACATCAACAGCGGTGATCTGGCGCGCAGATTCCAGCAGTTGAGGGACGAGACCGACCGCAATCTCTCCCTCCTCTACATCGATGTCTACTACACGCACGGCTGGATCGCAGACAAGACCATGCGGGCCGTGCAGGCCCAGGGCTGGAACGTCGGCACCGAATGGGCCGACAAGTTCGAACGGGCCTCGCTCTGGTCGCACTGGGCCAATGACCTCGACTACGGCGGGGCCACCAACAAGGGCCTCAACTCCCGGATCATCCGCTTCATCCGCAACGGCGAGAAGGACGTCTGGAACAACCACCCGGTCCTGGGCCAGAGTGCCCTGGAGGACTTCGAGGGCTGGACGGGCGAGAGCGACTGGAACGCCTTCTACGCCAATGTCTGGCAGCGCGACCTGCCCGCCAAATACCTCCAGCAGGAGAAGATCACCCGCTGGAACGACAACGACCTGACCTTCACCGGCGGCGTCCGGGGCACGCTCGAGGAAGGCCGCCGCACCTTCTACGACCACGGGCGCAAGGTCCTGGACGGCGACGCCTATCTGCTGCCGTGGGACGGCGGCAAGAAGCTCTACCACTACAACAAGGCAGGTGGCAGCAGCAGTTGGGCCGTCGACGGCGCGGCGTCGTACACCGTCTACAAGCTCACCGACAACGGACGCGTCAAGACCGGCACCGTGCGCCCGGCCGGCGGCAGGATCAGCCTGACCGCGGCGGCCGGGCAGCCGTACGTCCTCTACCCGGACCGCGCGCCCGCCCCCGCGGACCCGCGGTGGGGCGAGGGCGGGCCGGTCGCCGACCCCGGCTTCAACGACGCGGGCCTGGACGACTGGTCCCAGCGCGGCACGGTCGCCCGGGACACCGACGACCACGGCCGCAACAGCGCCGCGCTCAGCGGGACGTCCGCCGCCTCGCTCTCCCAGCGGCTGACCGGGCTCACACCCGGGGCCCGCTACACCGCGTCCGCCTGGATCGAGGTCCAGCCGGGCAAGGAGCGCCGTACGACCCTGTCCGCCGGCGGGGCGTCCGTCACCGTCGAGCGCTCGACCGCCAAGGACCAGGTCGCCGCGTCCGACCGGCACGACACCTACTTCCAGCGGGCCAAGGTGAACTTCACCGCGCCCGCGGACGGCACGGCCACTCTCAAGGCCGAGGCGGCGAGCGGCAGTTCGGCGCGGGTGCGGATCGACGACATGCGCGTCGTCAAGAACGCACCCACGACCAGGCCGGGCACGGTGGCGTACGAGGACTTCGAGGACGTCGACCAGGGCTGGGGCCCCTTCCTCAAGGGCGACGCGGGCGGCGTCACCGACCCGCGCACCCACATCGCGCAGAAGCACGCTCCGTACACCCAGGCGGGCTGGAACGGGAAGCTGATCGACGACGTGCTGGGCGGGGCCGAGTCCCTGAAGTCCCACGAGGAGAACGCAGGTCTGGTCTACCGCACGGCGCCCTGGACCGTGCCGATGAGCAACGGGCACAGCTACCGGGTCGAGTACGACTACCAGTCGAGCCATGCCGGCGCGTACGAGTGGGTCACCGGGTACGACCGGTTCGGCGCGGACGGGACCCCCGCCTCCGTCGAGACCCGCCGTACGCCGATCGGGCAGCAGCCTGCCAACGGGCACTTCACGGAGACCGTCACGGCGGGCTGCGGCGACACCTGGACCGGTCTGCGCAAGCGGGACGACGCCCCGGACGGTGCCGACTTCGTCCTCGACGGCTTCACCGTCACCGATCTGGGTCCGGCGGACGGGCAGGCGGCCTGCGGGACGCTGAGCGTCGAACCGGCCGCCGAGACCCTGGAGCCCGGCCGGAAGAACGAGGTCAAGGCGGTGTTCACCAGCTACGAGGAGCAGCCGGCGACCGGTGTCTCGATTGCTCTCGCACTGCCCGAGGGGTGGACGGCTGAGCCCGCCGGTCCTGTCTCCTTCGACTCGGTCGCGCCGGGTGCGAAGGTCACCGGCAGCTGGCAGGTCACACCGCCCTCCGACGCCAAGTACCAGACGTACACGCTCGGTTCGCAGCTCACGTACACCGTGGGCGCCTCCGCGCGGAAGCTCGCCGCCTCGGCCTCCGTACGCACCCTTCCGCCACCGCCCGCCGCCGACGCCTGGGCCAGTGACATCGACTGGACGTCCGCGGAGAACGGCTGGGGGCCGGTGGAGCGCGATGTTTCCAACGGCGAGACGGGGACGGGTGACGGCAGCCCGCTGACGATCGGGTCAGTGGCGTACGCCAAGGGGCTCGGCACGCACGCTCCGGCGAGGGTCCGCTACTACCTGGGCGGGCAGTGCACGTCCTTCACGGCCGAGGTGGGGGTGGACGACGTCCAGACCTCGCGGGGCAGCGTCCAGTTCAGCGTGCTGGCGGACGGTGCCGAGAAGGTGAAGTCGCCGGTCCTGAAGGCCGCGGACGCCGCCTGGCAGCTGACCGCGGACGTCACCGGCGCCTCGTATGCCGATCTGGTCGTCGGCGACGGCGGCGACGGGAACGGCAATGACCACGCGGACTGGGGCAGTGCGCGATTCAAGTGCGGAGCCCCGGGGTAACTGAGCCGCGCTTGCCCCTCGTGTTGAATGCGGAAACCGAGGGGCAAGCGCTTCCCACCCATTCAGGAGGCTGCCGTGTGGTCACGCCGTACCGTTCTCGGGATGATGGCGGCGAGCGCTTTCGTCCTCGCCTCCCCGGGACCCGCCATGGCCGACGACGAGTACGAGACCCTGCGGCAGCGCTGGCTGGAGATCAGCCTCGGCACCGGCTACGACCCGACAGCCGAGCCCTACGCGTCCCGCCTCGCCGAGACCGGGCGGCTCGCCGCCGGATTCCGTACCTCCATGGCCCCCACCGACACCTCCCTGTGGCCGGGCTACCTCTTCAACCCGCCCGCCGGGATCACCCAGAGCTACAGCCGCCTGTGGACCATGACCCAGGCGTACGCACAGCAGGGCACCGGCCTCACCGGTGACGACGGGCTCCTCGCCGACATCGTCCGCGGCCTCGACCATCTCGCAGCGAAGATCTACAACCCCTCCACCACCCGCTACGGCAACTGGTGGGAATGGCAGATAGGCAGCCCCCGCCTCCTCATGGACACCGTCGCCGTCCTGCACGACCGGCTCACCACCGCACAGCGCGAGGCCGCCTTCGCCGCCGTCGACCACTTCATCCCCGACGCGGCGCTCGGCGACTACAGCGGCACCTCCACCGGCGCCAACCGTGTCGACCTGTGCCGCTCCGTCGTGCTGCGCGGCGTCCTCGGCCGGAACCCGGACAGGATCGCCCTCGCCCGGGACGCCCTGTCGCCCGTCTTCCCCTACGTCACCAAGGGCGACGGCCTCTACGCCGACGGCTCGTTCGTCCAGCACACCTGGGTCGCCTACTCCGGCACGTACGGACAGGTCATGCTCGACGGCCTGGGCCGCCTCTTCGCCCTCCTCGCGGGCTCGGCCTGGGCCGTCACCGACCCGAACCGGCAGATCATTCTGGACAGCGTCGAGCACGCGTACGCGCCGCTGATCCACGACGGGCTGATGATGGACAGCGTCAACGGCCGTGCCATCAGCCGGGGTTACCTCAAGAGCGACGACCGCAGGATCATGCGCAGCGATCACTTCCACGGGCAGGGGCTCATCGCCGCGATCGCGCTGCTCGCGGGCGGGGCATCGGCCGCCGAGCGGGACAGGTGGCACGCCCGGATCAAGGGCTGGATAGAGCGGGACACCATCACCCCGATCCTCACCGCCGGGCAGTTCGGCGTCGCCGACCTCTCCCGGCTGCACGCGGTCGCCGCCGCGCCCGTGGCAGCGGCGCCCGAGCCGGTCGGCCATCAGCTCTTCGCTTCCATGGACCGGGCCGTGCACCGCCGGCCCGGCTGGGCCGCGAACATCGCCATGGCCTCGGAGCGGATCGCGTACTACGAGTGCGGCAACGGCGAGAATCCCCGCGGCTGGCACACCGGAGCCGGAATGACCTACTGGTGGACCCCCGGCAACGGCGGCCAGTACACCGACTGGTTCTGGCCCACCGTCGACTTCTACCGGCTGCCCGGAACGACCGTGTCGACCAAGCGACTTGCCGGCCGGGCGGGCGGTGAATGGGGCGAACCCAAGCCCGCCGCGAGGTGGGTCGGCGGGGCGAGCGACGGCGAGTTCGCGGCCGTCGGCCAGCATCTGCTCGGCCTCGGCTCCACCCTCCAGGCCCGCAAGTCGTGGTTCTGCGTCGCGGACGCGGTCATCTGCCTGGGCGCAGGCATCACCTGCACCGACGGGTTACCCGTCGAGACGATCGTCGACAACCGCAACCTCGGCGCCGACGGCAGCCACGAACTCACCCTCGGCCCTGGCTGGGCTCACCTCGAAGGCCACGGCGGCTGGGTCTTCCCGTGCGGTACGGGGCGACTGCGCACCCTGCGCGAGGAGCGCACCGGAGCCTGGAGCGACATCAACACCACCAGCTCGACCGAGCGCGTCACCCGCCGCTACCAGACCCTCTGGCTCGACCATGGGACCGACCCGGTGGACGCCTCGTACGCGTATCTGCTGATGCCCGGGGCGGGACGCCGCGCGCTCGCCGCCCGCGCCGGGGACGAGCGATGGCTGCGGATCCTCGCCAACAGCGGGGCCTGCCAGGCCGTCGCCGTCCGCTCGCTGGGACTGACCGCGGCGAACTTCTGGCAGCCCGGTACGGTGGGCCCCCTGACCGTGACGGCACCGTCGAGTGCCCTCGTTCGGAGTAATCGGCACACTGCGAGCCTTCATTTCAGCGAGCCGCCGCGCACGGGAGCGCCGCTGGAGATCATCTGGCACCACCCGGTGCGTAAGGTGACCAGCAAGGACGCGTCGATCGAAGTCCTCTCCACGGGAGACTCGCTGCGGCTGCGGATCACCGGTGGCACCGCCGGAGCCACCCAACACTGTGAAGTGGCTCTCAGGTGAACGCCTTGTTGAACCTCCACAAAGCTTGGTGGCACTCGGCTGGTACTAGGGCTGCAGTGGGCAAGCGTTCTGTTCGGTGGTGACAGGAGAACGCTCCGGAGACTGTGTGGAGTCGACGGGACTGTTTTCTTGGTCGGATCCGTAGGGTCGATGCATGACCGTTTTGGACGAGACCACCAGCGAGCCGACTGACGCGCGCGGACGTGTGGCCGAGCTGCATGCCCTTCGTGAGGAGGCCCGTCGTGGGCCGAGTGAGAGGGCGACCGAGGCGCAGCATGCGAAGGGCAAGCTGACGGCGCGGGAGCGGATCGGGCTGTTGCTGGATGAGGGGTCGTTCCATGAGGTCGAGCAGTTGCGTCGGCATCGGGCGACGGGGTTCGGTCTGGAGGCGAAGAAGCCGTACACGGATGGTGTGATCACCGGGTGGGGCACGGTCGAGGGCCGCACGGTGTTTGTGTACGCGCATGATTTCCGGATCTTCGGCGGGGCGTTGGGGGAGGCGCACGCGACGAAGATCCACAAGATTATGGACATGGCGATTTCGGCGGGTGCGCCGCTGGTGTCGCTGAACGACGGTGCGGGGGCGCGGATCCAGGAGGGTGTCTCGGCGCTGGCCGGGTATGGCGGGATCTTTCAGCGCAATACCCGTGCGTCGGGGGTGATCCCGCAGATTTCGGTGATGCTGGGCCCGTGTGCGGGCGGTGCGGCCTACAGCCCGGCGTTGACGGATTTTGTGTTCATGGTGCGGGAGACCTCGCAGATGTTCATCACCGGGCCGGATGTGGTCAAGGCGGTGACGGGTGAGGAGATCTCGCAGAACGGGCTGGGCGGTGCGGATGTGCACGCCGAGACGTCGGGGGTGGCGCACTTCGCCTACGACGACGAGGAGACGTGCATCGCCGAGGTGCGGTATCTGCTGGCGATGCTGCCGTCGAACAACCGGGAGAATCCGCCGGTGGTGGCCTCGGACGATCCGGCCGAGCGGCGTGGTGAGGCGCTGCTGGATCTGGTCCCGGCGGACGGCAACCGGCCCTATGACATGCACAAGGTGATCGAGGAGCTCGTCGACGACGGCGACTATCTGGAGATCCACGAGCGGTGGGCCCGCAACATCATCTGTGCGCTGGCCCGGCTGGACGGGCAGGTGGTGGGGATTGTGGCCAACCAGCCGCAGTCGCTGGCCGGGGTGCTGGACATCGAGGCGTCGGAGAAGGCGGCCCGGTTTGTGCAGATGTGCGATGCGTTCAACATCCCGATCGTGACGCTGCTGGACGTGCCGGGGTTCCTGCCGGGCGTGGACCAGGAGCACGGCGGGATCATCCGGCACGGCGCGAAGCTGCTGTATGCGTACTGCAATGCCACCGTGCCCCGTATTTCGCTGATCCTGCGAAAGGCGTACGGGGGTGCGTACATCGTGATGGACAGCCAGTCCATCGGTGCGGACCTGACCTACGCGTGGCCGACCAATGAGATCGCGGTGATGGGCGCCGAGGGTGCCGCCAATGTCATCTTCCGCCGGCAGATCGCCGATGCCGAGGACCCCGAGGCGATGCGGGTGCGCATGGTCAAGGAGTACAAGGCCGAGCTGATGCACCCGTACTACGCCGCCGAGCGCGGTCTGGTCGACGACGTCATCGACCCGGCCGAGACCCGCGGGGTGCTGATCGCATCCCTGGCCATGCTCCGCACCAAGCACGCCGACCTGCCCTCCCGCAAACACGGCAACCCCCCGCAGTGACCCTGCGAAGACTGGAGCCTGATCGCCCATGAGTACTCCCGCCGAAAGCCCGTTGTCCTCCTCTCTGCTGCGCGTCGAGAAGGGTCAGGCCGACCCCGAGGAGCTGGCCGCGATCACCGCGGTGCTGCTCGCGCGTGCGGCCGCGCAGCCCGAGGCACCGGCCGCGCACCGTGGTCGCTCCACGGCCGGCTGGCGCCGCCTGGAGCGCCAGCGGGGCTTCCAGCCCTCCCACAGCTGGCAGGGCTGACGCCCGGCCCTCCTACGGCCTTCTGCGGCCCCGCCCACCGGTGTTGGTGGACGGGGCCGTTGTTTGTTCCCCACCCCGCCCTCCCCCAGACTCCGTCCGGGGGGACCCCCAACCTCCCGGCGCCGGCTTCGCGGCGCGAACCCGGGGGCTCCGCCCCCAAGCACCCACACGCCCTTCGGGCGTGTCCTCAAACGCCGGACGGGCTGAAGTGTGCGGCCGAGCCGCATATTCAGCTCGCCACCGTTTGAGGCGCGGGGGTCCGGGGGCAGCGCCCCCGGTTCGGGAAGGGGCGGGGTGGGGAACAAGCCCGCCGCAGGCGCGCACCCCGTACAGCAGAAAGCCCCGCCCTCCCGAAGGAGCGGCGGGGGCTTCCCCACAGAGACAGGCGCGCGACCGCCCTAACCGGCTTACCGCAGGCGCGCCATCAGCGCGTGCTCAACCAGGGTGATGAGCGCGCTCTTCGCGTCCGCGCGGTGCCGCGCGTCCGTCGTGATGATCGGGGTGTCGGGGCCGATCTGCAGCGCCTCGCGTACTTCCTCGGGGTTGTAGGGCTGGTGTCCGTCGAAGCCGTTGAGGGCGATGACGAAGGGCAGTCCGCTGTTCTCGAAGTAGTCGACTGCCGGGAAGCAGTCGGCGAGGCGGCGCGTGTCGACGAGGACGACGGCGCCGATGGCGCCGCGGACCAGGTCGTCCCACATGAACCAGAAGCGGTCCTGTCCGGGTGTGCCGAACAGGTAGAGGATCAGGTCCTGGTCCAGGGTGATGCGGCCGAAGTCCATGGCCACCGTGGTGGTGGTCTTGTCCCCGGTGTGCGTGAGGTCGTCGATGCCCGCGGACGCAGACGTCATCACGGCTTCGGTACGCAGCGGGTTGATCTCCGAGACGGCGCCGACGAACGTGGTCTTGCCCACGCCGAAGCCGCCCGCCACCACGATCTTCGCGCTGGTGGTTGAGCGGGCTGCACCGCCGCTAGAGCTTGCGAAGTCCACTGAGCACCCTTTCGAGCAGTGTCACGGCTGGCTGGCCGCCGGCGGACTCGTCGCCGCCGGGCTGGTGAATGGCGACAAGTCCGGCCTCCGCCAGGTCGGCGACGAGGATCCGGGCAACGCCCAGGGGGATGGTGAGAAGTGCCGAGATCTCCGCGACCGACTTGATCTCGATGCACAGCCGGCAGATCCGCTGGTGCTCGGGCAACTGCCCTTGCAGCCGGGACGGATCGGCCGTGGTGCTGACCAGTGCCTCGATGGCGAGCTGGTAGCGCGGCCGCGTACGGCCGCCGGTCATGGCGTACGGACGCACCAACGGGTTGTGCGCCGCGGGTGCGGCCTCCGGCGCCCGCCGGGGCTGCACCGGCTGGATACGCGGCTGCTGCGGCTGGTTGTACGACGGGTCGTACTGCGGCTGCGGCTGCTGGTAGGGCTGCTGGGCGCCCTGTCTGCTCGGCGTGGAAGGAAAGTTGAAACGGTTCTGAGAGTGATCACCAGGCGTTTGGTGAGCACCGTCATAGGGGCGTCCGCCCGGGGGTGTTGCCACGTTTCCTCCTCCGACTGCCGCTCGCCGGTTCCATGTCCCTGTGGAGCCCGCGCCACCGCACCCTATGGTGCGGTGGCGTGAAACGCACTGTCTGTCTGTTAGTTGAGAAGACTTCCCTGGAGCTCCGCACGGAGGTCCGGCGTCAGCACGCTGCCCGCTCGGTCCACCAGCAGAGCCATCTCGTAACCCACCAGACCGATGTCGGCCTCGGGGTGTGCGAGTACGGCCAGCGAGGAACCGTCTGAGATGGACATGATGAAGAGGAAGCCTCGTTCCATCTCCACCACCGTCTGGTTGACCGCACCGCCTTCGAAGATCCTGGACGCCCCCGCGGTGAGCGAGGTCAGACCGGAGGCCACTGCCGCCAGCTGATCGGCTCGGTCCCGCGGGAAACCCTCGGACATCGCCAGCAGGAGTCCGTCGGCGGAGACCACCACTGTGTGGGACACCCCGGGGGTGTTGTCCACGAAGTTGGTGATCAACCAGTTCAGATTCTGCGCCGCCTGGCTCATCGGGCTCACACTAACGCTCCTGGTTGTAGGTACTGCCCGGGCCGAAGCCCAGTCCGTTCGTGTCCGTTCCCGCGCTGCGTCCCTGCTGGACACCGCGCCGCAGGTTGCTCAACCTGCCGCGCACGGCGTCCGGGGCGCGGGAGACCTGGGGGCCGCCCTGGGGCGTCTGCTCCGCGGTGCCCTCGATGAGATTGGCCTTGGGCACCCGCCGCGGAAGGCCGGAGGAGGTGACCCCGCCCGCCTTCGGATCGCGGAGCTTCTCCGCCCGCTGCCAGCGCTCGTCGTTGGTCGAGCGCCAGTCCTCGGAGCCGGTGGCGCTGATGCTGTTGCCGGGCGCCTCGGTCTGATCGCTCTGCGGAGCCTGTCGGTCCTGCTCGGCGGGCTGCTGCCACTGCTGCTCGGACTGCGGCTGCTGGGTGCTGCCGCGCCGCGGGAGACCGGCGTTGGTCATCGCGTGGCTGCTGCTCGGAGCGGGCCCGGGTCGGTCGAAGCCTACGCGCTCGGGGGCGTTCGCGGGAGCGCCGGGGGAAGATTCCGCTTCCGCCTGGTACTCCGGCTCGTACGCACCCTGGTACGGACCTTGATCCTGCCACTCCGCCTGGTGGGACGGGGTGTCGTACTGGCCGTCGTACTGACCCTCGGACGCCTGCGAAGCCTGGTAATTGGCTTCCGCATATGCGCCCGCGGGCTGGTCCTGCTGCTCCTGGTACTCCTGGTGCTCGGGGTAGCCACCGGGCGTCTGGTAGCCGTCGTACGCCTGCTGGTCCTGGGCGTAACCCTGCTCCTGGAACTCCTGGCCGTATTCGGAGCCGTACTGCTGCTGCTCCTGCGGGTAGTCCGCCTCGTCGCGGAAGAGGGGGCGCTCCCCGCCCTGAGCCTGCGCCTCCAGCGCCAGACGGCGCTCCTCGCGCATCAGCGAGCGGCCCACCGGGTCGAGCTGCGCGGATGCCTCGGACTCCTCGTACCGCGAGTCGTCGAAGCCGAGCTCCGCCGCCGTGCGCATCGGCGCACTCTGCAGCGGGGCGTGCTCGTAGGACTGCTGCTGCTCCGGAATGATCTGGGAGACCGTGAAGTCGTCCTCGGGGAGCGCCTCGCCGCCGCCACCGTGGGTGATGGCGTCGGGGAGCATGACCAGCGAGGTGGTGCCCGCCTGCTCGCCGGAGGGGCGCAGCTGGACGCGGATGCCGTGCCGGTCGGCGAGGCGGCCGACCACGAACAGGCCCATGCGCTGCGAGACGGCGGCGTCCACCGTCGGCGGGTTGGCCAGCTTGTGGTTGATGTCGGCAAAGTCCTCGGCGGTCAGGCCGATGCCCTTGTCGTGGATCTCGATCATGACTCGACCGTCGGGGAGACGGGTTGCCGTCACCCGAACCTTGGTCTGCGGCGAGGAGAACGTCGTGGCGTTCTCCAGAAGCTCGGCCAGCAGGTGCACGAGGTCGGTCACGGCCTGGCCGTGGATGTCCGTCTCCGGGACACCCGTGAGCTCGATGCGCTCGTACGACTCCACCTCGGAGGAGGCGGCACGCAGCACGTCGACGAGCGGCACCGGCTGGTTCCAGCGGCGGCCCGGCTCCTCGCCCGCGAGGACCAGGAGGTTCTCGCCGTTGCGGCGCATACGGGTCGCCAGGTGGTCCAGCCGGAAGAGGTTCTCCAGCTGGTCCGGGTCGGCCTCGTTGTTCTCCAGGTCGGTGATCAGGGTCAGCTGGCCCTCGATCAGCGACTGGTTGCGGCGCGAGAGGTTGGTGAAGATCGCGTTGACGTTGCCACGGAGCATGGCCTGCTCGGCGGCGAGCCGCACGGCCTCGCGGTGGACCTGGTCGAAGGCGCGGGCGACTTCGCCGATCTCGTCCTGGGTGTCGATCGGGATCGGCTGCACCCGGGTGTCGACGCGGCCCGGCTCCGTACGCGAGAGCTGGTCGACCAGCATCGGCAGGCGCTGCTCGGCGATGCCGAAGGCGGCGGTGCGCAGCTGGCGCATCGAGCGGCTCATCTGGCGGGCCATGAGACCGGCCAGGATGAAGGCGGTGAGCAGGGCGATCACGACGATGGCGCCGTTGGTGATGGCGTCGCGCTTGGCGTCGTCGGAGATCTCGGCGGCCTCGGTCACGGACTTGGTGACGAGGTCGTTCTCGATCTCGGTGTAGCCGTCGAACTTGGCGGTGGCCGCTCCCATCCACACCACGGGCGTGATGTCGAGCTGCTTCAGCTCCTTGGGGCTGAGCCCCTGGCCGATCTTGGCGGACATGCCCGCCAGGACCGACCCCTTGTCGTCCGTCGGCGGCTTGAGACCGGCGGCCTTGAGCTGCTTGCCGCCCTCGACGGCCTTGGCCGTCATGATCTGCTCGAGCTTGTCGGCGTCGTCCTGCGTACCGCCGGAGACATACTCGGCGAGCGCGATCTGCTCGAGGTAGTTGTACGAGTTGAACGCGATGGTCTGCTTCGCGCGGATCGTGCCGTCCTGGCTGGGCCGGATCAGCAGGTGCAGACCGATGGAGCGCTGGAGCGAGGCGGCGGCCTTGGCCAGCTGGACCGCGTAGACCGTACGGCCGTAGCTGGTGATGTTGCCGGTGCCCAGGCCGAGCTCGTTGGAGAACTCCATCAGCGAGTGCTGGACCTTGACGTAGCTCTCTTCGGTGCCCACCGCGGACTTCTTCTCGACGCCCTCGGTGTAGGCGTACTTGCGGATCTCGGCGAGGCCGGGCTCCTCGGCCCGGAAGAGGCTCAGACGGCGCTCCAGGCCCTGCTTCTCGGGCAGAACCTTGACGGCCTCGTCGAACTTCCTCTTCGCGTTGTCCGTGTTCGCGTACGCCTTGGTGACTTCCGGATCCTGGCGGGCATTGGCGAGCAGCTTGGGCGCCGTCAGGTCACGCTCGTTGAGCAGTGCCTGGCCGTACTCCGAGGCGGCGCGCACGATCAGCGCCGTCTTTTCGGCGTCCTGCGCCTCTTTCCAGGTGTCGATGGACGACTTGACCTGGAAGCCGCCCATCACCAGCCCGACGAGCACGGGTATGAGCAGGATCGCGTTCAGACGGGTGGGCACCCGCCAGTTGCGCGGGGACAGCCGGCTGGAGCTTCCGGTGGCCGGGGACGGACCGGGCGCATCCGCAGGCGACGCCGCTGTGCGCGGCGGCGGGGTGAAGTTGCCCCGCGCCTGCTGCTCTGCGGAGCTCGTCATGCTTCGCCTCACTCGACCAACAACCTCTCGGCGTCGGCACCTACGCTGTGCCGTGTTTCGTTCAGAGCTCTACTACTCGGGAGTTCGTCGAATTCCAGCACGCGGAGGGGCCCCGTTCCAAACAGTTGGAATTGGCCATTCCGTGTGTGCAGACCCGAGATAATTCGGGCATAAAGAGCAAGTACCGTCAAATTGCGGGGCAAATGTGAGCGCAGGGACACCGGCCGGATGCACCGGGTGGCCGAGCCATCTTAATTCTCTGTCGAAACGTTATGAACACGAGGGCGGACCGTGTCAAAGGACACAGTCCGCCCACGCATAACTACGACAACTGCCGTATGTCGGTGTCTACTTGAGGCGGGCCATCAGGGCGTGCTCCACCAGCGTGATCAGCGCGGACTTGGCATCGGCACGATGACGGGCGTCCGTCGTGATGATCGGGGTGTCCGGGCCGATCTGCAGCGCCTCCCGCACCTCTTCGGGGTTGTACGGCTGGTGTCCCTCGAAGCCGTTGAGGGCGATGACGAAGGGCAGTCCGCTGTTCTCGAAGTAGTCGACTGCCGGGAAGCAGTCGGCGAGGCGGCGCGTGTCGACGAGGACGACGGCGCCGATGGCGCCGCGGACCAGGTCGTCCCACATGAACCAGAAGCGGTCCTGTCCGGGTGTGCCGAACAGGTAGAGGATCAGGTCCTGGTCCAGGGTGATGCGGCCGAAGTCCATGGCCACCGTGGTGGTGGTCTTGTCCCCGGTGTGCGTGAGGTCGTCGATGCCCGCGGACGCAGACGTCATCACGGCTTCGGTACGCAGCGGGTTGATCTCCGAGACGGCGCCGACGAACGTGGTCTTGCCCACGCCGAAGCCGCCCGCCACCACGATCTTCGCGCTGGTTGTCGATCGGGCAGCGCCGCCGCTAGAGCTTGCGAAGTCCACTGAGCACCCTTTCGAGCAGTGTCACATCCGGCGTGCCGCCGGCCTCTCCGTTGCCCGGCTGATGGATGGCCACCATGCCCGCCTCCGCCAGGTCGGCGACGAGGATACGGGCAACCCCGAGCGGCATCGACAGCAGCGCCGAGACCTCGGCCACCGACTTGACCTCACGGCACAGGTGGCAGATCCGCTGGTGCTCCGGCAGCAGCCCGGCCAGGTGCGCCGGGTCGGCCGTGGTGCTGACCAGTGCCTCTATCGCGAGCTGGTAGCGCGGCCGGGTCCGGCCGCCGGTCATGGCGTACGGACGGACCAGCGGCTGATCGCCTTCTCCGTACGACGCGTCGACTGAGGCGCCGTACGGATCGTGAGAGGCGGGTGGCGGGGTCATGAATCCTCCGGGCGTGACAGCAAGTGGTCTGCGTGCCGTCTGAGTGGAGCCGGTGGGGGGCCTGTGGGCGGCCTGACGGTAACTGTGCGGTGGCGTCTATCTGAAACACCTCGTGGGGGAGGCGGATATCAGTGCAGCAGGCTCCCCTGGAGCTCGGCGCGCAGGTCCGGAGTGAGGACGCTGCCCGCCCGGTCGACCAGGAGGGCCATTTCGTAACCCACCAGACCGATGTCGCACTCGGGGTGTGCGAGCACGGCCAGCGAGGAACCGTCGGAGACGGACATGAGGAACAGGAAACCGCGTTCCATTTCGACCACGGTCTGGCTGACCGGGCCGCCTTCGAAGATCCGGGAGGCGCCCGCGGTCAGCGAGGTCAGCCCGGAGGCAACGGCCGCCAGCTGATCGGCGCGGTCGCGCGGGAAACCTTCTGACATTGCCAGCAGAAGACCGTCGGCGGAGACCACCACTGTGTGGGACACCCCGGGGGTGTTGTCCACGAAATTGGTGATCAACCAGTTCAGATTCTGCGCCGCCTGGCTCATCGGGCTCAACTAGTGCTCCTGCTGGTGAGTGGGGCCGAGGTTGAAGCTGCCGGTCGTCGAATTCTGCTGACGGCCCTGCTGAATGCCACGACGGAGATTGGTCAGCCGGCCGCGTACATCATCGGGTGCACGCGAAACCTGCGGTCCGGCCTGGTGGTTCTGCTCCTGGGCGGTTCCCGGCACAAGGTTGGCGCGCGGGACCCGACGGGGCAGACCAGAGGTGGTGACGCCGCCCGCCGCGGGCTTCCTGACCCGCTCGGCCTGGCGTACCAACTCGTCATTGGGCGAGGAGCGCCATGCGGCACCACTCGCGTTGGGCGCGTTGCCCGGGGTCGCCGGGCTCTGCGCCGGGGCGCGCTGCGGCATCGGCGGAAGGGGACGCTCCGCCGGCTGCTGCGGAACAGCTGCCGACGGTCCCTGAGGCTGCTGCTGAGCGGGCTGACCGTTCTGCGGACCGTGGAACCAGTTCGTCTCCAGCGTGTCGTACAGCGGCGTACGGCCGTCGCCGGGACCGGCGGGCGGCAGCGCCTCGGGCTGCGGCTGCGGAGGCAGCGCATTCGCGGGGCGCGGGGCGCGGAAGCCGTCCTGGCCACCGCGCGGACGCGGAGCCTGGGCGGGAGCGGGCGGGGCGTTGAAGTCCGGACGCGCGAACTGCGCGGTGGACGCCGGGTCCTGCGAACCGGCGCCCGAGCCGTTCATGTCCGGGCGGGCGTACTGACCCGTGGACGAGGAATCCGGGGCGCCGAACACGTCGGGCCGTACGAACTGCCCGGTGGCACCGGCACCACCGCGCGGCGGGCCCGCGGTGTAGTCGGGCCGCGCGAACTCCGACGTCGAGCCCGGACCACGCCCGGAGTCGCTGTCCTCGTGCCCGCGCGGAGAGTCTGCGGCATGGCGTGGCGGGGCGCCCTGCTGCTCGTTGCCCCAGCTGGTGGCCTGCGGGCGCTGAGGGCGCTGCGGCTCCTCGCGGCGGGGGCTGCCGGGCAGTTCGGCGCGCGGACCGCCGGACGCCGGCAGCTGCCGGCCGCGGTCGCCCGAGCCCGGCGCACTCTGCGGGAAGCCGTTCTGACGCTCGTTGCGGGCCGGGGCGTTCTGCGCGCCGCGCCCCGCACCGGAGCCGAATGCCCCGGCGAGACCGCGGCCCTGACCCTGGGAGGCCTGCTGGCCCTGGCCCGGAGCACCGTCACGGGCAGGCAGCGCGGCACGCGCACCCGAGCCCGCGCCGACCTGGCCGCGCGGGGCGCCGGCGCCGAGCCGACCGCCCGAGGGAGTCCCCGCGGGACCCGCGCCGGGGCCGCCGCCGAGACCGGGACGGCCGCCGCCCGTACCGCCGGGACGACCGCCGATACCCGCCGGACCACCCGGCGCCGGGGGAACGGCGCCCTGGCCGCCCGCACCGGGCATACCGGTCGGAGGCTTCTTGCCGCCGTGGGCGACATCGACGGGGAGCATGACCAGCGCGGTCGTACCGCCGGAGTCGGAGGGGCGCAGCTGGATGCGGATGCCGTGTCGCAGGGACAGCCGGCCGACCACGAACAGACCCATGCGGCGCGAGACCGAGACGTCCACGGTGGGCGGCGACGCCAGCCGCTCGTTGATCGCGGCGAGGTCCTCGGGGGAGAGGCCGATGCCGGTGTCGTGGATCTCGACCAGCACACGGCCGTCCGGCAGTGCGTGACCGGTGACGCGGACCTTGGTCTGCGGCGAGGAGAACGAGGTCGCGTTCTCGAGCAGCTCGGCGAGGAGGTGCACGAGGTCGTTGACGACGCGTCCGGCGACCTCGGTCCCGGGGACCGAGGCCAGTTCGATGCGCTCGTACTGCTCCACCTCGGAGGCGGCGGCACGGAGCACGTCGACCAGCGGGACCGGCCGGGTCCACCGGCGGCCCGGCTCCTCGCCCGCGAGGACGAGGAGGTTTTCGCCGTTCCGGCGCATACGGGTCGCGAGGTGGTCCAGCTTGAAGAGGGAGGACAGCTGGTCCGGGTCGGCCTCGCGGGACTCCAGCTCGGAGATGAGCGAGAGCTGACGCTGGATAAGACCCTGGCTGCGGCGCGAGAGGTTGGTGAACATCGCGTTGACGTTGCCCCGCAGGAGGGCCTGCTCGGCGGCGAGGCGGACGGCCTCGCGGTGCACGTCGTCGAAGGCCGCGGCCACCTGGCCGATCTCGTCACGGGAGTGCACACCGACGGACTCGACGGAGGTGTCGACGTCCTGCGGGTCCGACTCGGACAGCTGCTTGACCAGCTCGGGCAGACGGTCCTGGGCGACCCTGGTCGCGGTGTCCTGCAGCCGGCGCAGCGAGCGGATCATGGAGCGGGCCACGACGAAGGCGCCCACAAGGGAGACACCGAGGACGATGAGGATCAGCGCACCGTTGATGATCGCCTCGCGCTGCGAGGCCTCACGCAGCTCACGGGCCTTGGTCTCCATCTGGCCGAGCAGCGTGGCCTCGATGGTCTTCATGGCGTTGATGCGGACCGTGTAGTCGTCGGTCCAGTCCAGGTGCGAACGGATGGGCTGCGACGCCAGACCGTTCTTGGTGTCCAGCACGCGCTTGGCGTAGAGCACGGACGCCTCGATGGTCGGGTTGCCGTCCTCCATCGGTTCGGTCAGCTCGTCGGCGTTGCCGCCGGAGGACTCGTAGACCGACTTGAAGGCCTGGAGCTGGGTGTCGCCGCTCTCGCGGGCCGCCTGGCCGTACTGCCGGTCGGACTCGGTCAGACCGGGGATCGCGCCCTTGTCGCCGACCGGGAGCGCTGCGGCGATGACCGCACGCTGGATGGAGGCGTACTCCTTGGCGGACGAGAAGGCCGCCAGAGCGCGGGTCCGCTTGATCATCTCCGGGTTGTTCGTCGCCTGCGCCATGTCCTGGGACAGGCTCAGCAGGGCGTCGATCAGCCGGCTGTACTTGTCGATGGTGAGGGAGGTCGGCTGGTTCGGCTTGTACGCGTTGGCCCGGATGCCGTTGAGCTCGTTGACCTGGACGGCGATCTGGTTCGCGTTGGCCCGGATGCTCTCCAGGGCCTCGTCCTCATCCGTGTTGGGGATGTCACGGGTGGCCTCGAGGAAGGCTTTCCTGGCCCGGTCGGTCGCGGTACGCGGACCTGTGACCTTGAAGTCGCTGACGGCGGCAGGGTCGTTGCGGATCGGGCCCGCCGACAGGTCGCGCTCCGTCTGGAGCTGCGTCGCCAGTTCGGTCGCCTGCTTGGTCATCTTGGTCAGCAGCTGCATGTGATCCAGCTGCTTCATGTCTTCCATGGACTCGTTGATACGGAGTCCGCCCAGCGTGGTCGCGGCGACGACCGGCAGGGTCAGCAGGGAGACAAGACGCGTGCTGATGCGCCAGTTGCGCAGGGCTATTCGCGGCCCTGTGTCCGTCGGTCCCTTCGGCTTCAGCGGGGCCGTGGGCCTCTCGCCGCCGGGTGCCGCAGTGCCGGGGCGCGCGGCACGGTCGCCGCTGTCGCCGGGCGCTGCCGGTCCCTGGTTTTGGGTGTGCTGGGGCGAGGAGCCGCGGTCGGTCCCGCCGCGCGGCTCCTGTTCCGCCGCAGCGCTGCCATCCCTCTTGAAACGTCCCTGCACTAGCGTCGCAACCTCTGGACCAGGCGTCCCTCCGCTCTCACGGCGGGACGGTGTCGGCGTCTCGGGGCGAAAATATGGTGCCCCATGGTGGTCGTTGAGTGACCGGCGCTGCTCCCCCTTTCCCGCCGCCACTCGGCGCTGCGTTGCGCCCCTTGCGCGCCGGCCTGAAACCGCGGCGGTGCGTGGAATTCCAGCACAGTGCCGGATCTCCAACAAGAGCCATGTACCGGCCTGTGACCTGGATGACGCGTTGTGAGCGTCGCGTCACAAGACGTAGAAACGGTTCACGGAGGAAACGGACTTTTCTGTACGAGTCGCTTAGGGGTGGGGGGTGTCCCAGTAGCGATGATCAGGAGCGGAATGGTCGCTTCAGTGGCGCAATGTCCGTTTCTCTCAATTGACCCGTCATCCGGAATGTCCGAATTGACCGTCAACTCGTGAGGAAACTCACACGTAGATCGCTGAGTCTTCCGGGCTTTCCCGGGGAATTGGATGTTTAGCCTGACGCTTTACAGGGATGGGAAATCCGTCAACCCGGCGTTAACCGCAGCGCCCGCACACCGACAAGGTCTGAAACAACCGATGAAGACGACGATGATGTTCCGCAACATAGCCAACCCCCGGCGCACCACGCTCGCGCACCTCACGGACGCGGACGAACTGCAGATGTCGGAGCAGCCGGAGCACGCGATCGATCTTCCCATGCAGACGGCCAACCCCCGCCGCACGGTCCTGATGGACGCCCCCGCCCAGTAGTACGCGAGGCGGTGCCCCGCCAATACGCGAGGCGGTCCGCGCACCCGCGTTAGCCTGGAGCGTCAGACTCCAGCCAGCGTCATCAAAAGAGGGGCACCCGCATCCCGTGCGCATCGCCAGGTTCTCCATCGACGGCAATGTGGCCTTCGGCGCGGTCGAGGGCGAAGGCCCCGACGGCCTCGTCCTCGACATCATCAAGGGCATCCCGTTCGCGGACTTCGAGCTCTCAGGGACCAAGGTCCCGCTGGCTCCCGGCTCCAAGGACAGGGTCCGGCTGCTGCCGCCCGTGCTTCCCAGCAAGGTCGTGGCCTTCGGCCGCAACTACGCGGAACACGCTGCGGAGCTCGGCAACGAGGTCCCCGACGCGCCGTTCGCCTTCTTCAAGCCGTCCACCTCGGTGATCGGCCCCGGCGACCCCATCGCGTACCCCTCCTTCTCGCAGGAACTGCACCACGAGGCCGAACTGGCCGTGGTCATCGGCCGGATGTGCCGCGAGGTCCCGCGCGAGCGGGTCAAGGACGTCATCCTCGGCTACACCTGCGCAAACGACGTCACCGCCCGTGACGTCCAGAAGCGCGAGAAGCAATGGGCCCGGGCCAAGGGCTTCGACAGCTCCTGCCCGCTCGGCCCCTGGGTGGAGACCGACCTCGACCCGAGCGACCTCGCCATCCAGTGCACGGTCAACGGCGAACAGCGCCAGCTCGGCCGTACGAGCCAGATGATCCACTCCATCGAGGAGCTGATCGTCAATGCCTCCGAGGCGATGACACTGCTCCCCGGCGACGTCGTCCTGACCGGCACACCGGCCGGGGTCGGCCCGCTCAACGTCGGCGACGAGGTCGCCGTCACCATTCAAGGCATCGGCACTCTCACCAACAAGGTGATCAAGCGTGGCTAACGCGAACGTCCGCGTACGTTTCTGTCCGTCCCCGACCGGCAACCCCCATGTGGGCCTGGTCCGCACCGCCCTGTTCAACTGGGCCTACGCCCGGCACACCGGCGGCACCATGGTCTTCCGTATCGAGGACACCGACGCGGCCCGCGACTCCGAGGAGTCGTACAACCAGCTGCTCGACTCGCTGCGCTGGCTGGGCCTGGACTGGGACGAGGGCCCCGAGGCGGGCGGCCCGCACGCCCCCTACCGCCAGTCGCAGCGGATGGACATCTACCGGGACGTCGCCGAGAAGCTGATGACCGGCGGCTACGCGTACGAGTGCTTCTGCACCGCCGTCGAGCTGGAGGCCCGCCGCGACGCCGCCCGGCTGGCCGGCAAGCCCTCCGGTTACGACGGCACCTGCCGCAACCTCTCCGCCGAGCGCATCGCGCGGTACAAGGACGAGGGCCGCCCGGCGATCGTCCGCTTCAAGATGCCCGACGGGCCGATCACCTTCACCGACCTGGTCCGCGGCGAGCTGACCTTCACCCCGGACAACGTGCCGGACTACGGCATCGTCCGCGCCAACGGCGCCCCGCTGTACACGCTGGTCAACCCGGTCGACGACGCGCTGATGGAGATCACGCACGTACTGCGCGGCGAGGACCTGCTCTCCTCGACCCCGCGCCAGATCGCGCTCTACAAGGCGCTGATCGAGCTGGGCATCGCCAAGGAGATCCCCGCGTTCGGTCACCTCCCGTACGTCATGGGCGAGGGCAACAAGAAGCTCTCCAAGCGCGACCCCCAGGCGTCCCTGAACATCTACCGGGAGCGCGGTTTCCTCCCGGAGGGCCTGCTCAACTACCTCTCCCTCCTCGGCTGGTCCTTCTCGGCCGACCAGGACGTCTTCTCGATCGAGGAGATGGTGGCGAAGTTCGACGTCGCGGACGTCAACGCCAACCCGGCCCGCTTCGACCTGAAGAAGGCCGAGGCGATCAACGCCGACCACATCCGCCGCCTCGATGTGAAGGCCTTCACCGAGGCATGCGGCCCCTGGCTGCGGGCCCCGCACGCCAACTGGGCCCCGGAGCTGTTCGACCAGGCGGCCTGGGAGGCGATCGCCCCGCACGCCCAGACCCGGCTGACCGTCCTCTCGGACATCACGGCCAATGTCGACTTCCTCTTCCTGGATGCGCCGGTCGAGGACGAGGCGTCCTGGACGAAGGCGATGAAGGAGGGCTCCGACGCGCTGCTGCGCACGGCTCGCGAGAAGCTGGCCGACGCGGACTGGTCCAGCCCCGAGTCGCTGAAGAACGCGGTCCTGGCGGCGGGCGAGGAGCACGGCCTGAAGCTCGGCAAGGCCCAGGCCCCGGTCCGCGTCGCGGTCACGGGCCGCACGGTGGGCCTGCCGCTGTTCGAGTCGCTGGAGATCCTGGGCAAGGACAAGACGCTGGCGCGGATCGACGCGGCGCTGGAGAAGCTCACGTCCTAGGCTCGGCTCATGCCGATCCGCGCGGTCCTGTGGGACATCGACACTGCACTCATCGGGGGGTAACCCCCGAACCCCCAGCAGGGGGCGGCGCGGCAGGTACCGTCGGAATCATGCCGATCCGCGCGGTCCTGTGGGACATCGACGACACGATCTTCGACTACGCCCGCGCCGACCGCGCCGGAATGCAGCGGCACCTCGAAGCCGAGGGCCTGGTGGACGGATACGATTCCGTCGACCAGGCCCTCGTCCGTTGGCGCGAGATCACCGACCAGCACTGGGCCCGCTTCTCCGCCGGTGAGACCGACTGGCAGGGCCAGCGCCGCGACCGCGTGCGGTCCTTCACCGGCCGGCTATTCGGTGATGCCGAGGCCGACGACTGGTTCCAGCGCTACATCGTGCACTTCGAGGCCGCCTGGTCGCTCTTCCCTGACGCCGTCCCCGCGCTCGACCTGCTCGCCGACGGCTACCGCCATGCCGTCCTGTCCAACTCCTCGCTCCACAACCAGGACCGCAAGCTGCGCGTCCTGGGCGTACGCGACCGGTTCGAGGCGGTCGTGTGCGCGGTCGAGCTGGGTGTGTCCAAGCCCGCACCCGAGGCGTTCCACGCGGCTTGCGAAGCCCTCGCGCTGCCGCCCGAGGAGGTCGCGTACGTGGGGGACCAACCGGACATCGACGCGCAGGGAGCCATGGCCGCGGGTCTCACCGGTATCTGGCTGGACCGCACCGGTCTCGGAGGGCGTCCTGAGCTCACCCGTATCACCGGTCTCGCCCAGCTCCCCGGCCTGCTCCGGCGCGATACTCGTTTTGGAGCGCCGGACACCTTCAGGTAATGTTCTTCCTGCGCCGCCCGAGTGGGCCGAGAGGTCCGGCCGGAGGGCGCAAACCAAACAAACCCCCACTCGGGGTTGAGTTTTGGTGGGCTATGGTGTAATTGGCAACACTACGGTTTCTGGTACCGTCATTCTAGGTTCGAGTCCTGGTAGCCCAGCTCGCAGAGTTCTTCTGCAAAGCCCCCGTTGTGTAGCGGCCTAGCACGCTGCCCTCTCAAGGCAGTAGCGCCGGTTCGAATCCGGTCGGGGGTACAGATCCATCCTGCTGATCATCAGGGTCGCACCCGATGACCGCGCAGTGACATCACCCGGCTCTGCCGGGTGGGATCGCTAGGGCCCCCGTTGTGTAGCGGCCTAGCACGCCGCCCTCTCAAGGCGGTAGCGCCGGTTCGAATCCGGTCGGGGGTACTGGTCTAAACCACCATGGCCTATGGTGTAATTGGCAACACTACGGTTTCTGGTACCGTCATTCTAGGTTCGAGTCCTGGTAGGCCAGCTCGCGGAGCTCATCCGCAGGGCCCCCGTTGTGTAGCGGCCTAGCACGCCGCCCTCTCAAGGCGGTAGCGCCGGTTCGAATCCGGTCGGGGGTACGCATCGAAGAGGCCCTCCGCGCATCGCGGAGGGCCTCTTCGCGTTCTTCGGGTACGGACCTTCCTGCGGCGGCAGCCCCTGGCGGATACTCCGCCCATGGATGCTGTCGGCGCGGAACCTCTCGTACGTACCGCGGAGTTACGCATCTCCCGCATCCAACAGCCGCCGGGGATGAGGATCGAGGGCATCGTCGACGTCCATACGCACCGCCACCTGAGCGGTGCTCTCGACGTGATCGCCTCGGTCGAGGGGGATCTCCAACTCGACGTTTCCGGGCTGGAGTTCCTCGACCTCGGCGGACTGCGCCTGCTGATCGGCCTGGCCCGGACCCGAAAGCCCGGCGACCATGTGGAGTTGGCGGGACTCGCCCCGCATCTGCGGAATGTGATCGCGCTTGTGGGCTGGGACGACACACCCGGTCTGCGGCTGGGAGACCACCGTGTCAACTGACCGGGACCCGGGCCGCTTTGAGCACCAGGCCTGTCTGTACGGCGACGAGGAAGAGTTTCTCGCGATGGCCGTGCCGTTCGCCGGCGAAGGGCTGGCCGCGGGGGAGCCGGTGCTCGCCGCAACGACCCCCGCGAACATCGCGCTCCTGCGGGACGCGCTGGGGGAGAGTGCGCACGGCCTCGACACCGCCGAGACCGCCTGCTTCGGCCGCCGGCCGGTGGACCGGGTCACCGCGTTGCTGCGGTACGCCGACAGCTTCCGGGCGCGGGGCCGCCCGGTGCGGATGATCGCCGAACCGGCGTGGGCGGGGCAGTGCACCCGGCAGATCGACGAGTGGAAGCGGCTGGAGTCCGGGCTCAATGTCCTGCTCGCCCACACCGACGCGCGACTGATCTGCCCGTACGACATCCGCAGCGTGCCGGACCACATCGTGGAGGCGGCCTGGGCGACGCATCCCCGCCATGTGGTGGGTGACCTGGTGCTGCCCTGCGGCACCTACACCGAACCGGAGATCTACGCCGCGGCCCGGGAGAGCCCGCTCCCGCCGCCGCCCCCGCACGCCGCGCTCCTGGAGCCACCGGCCTCGCTGGATGCGGTACGGCGCTTCGCGCGGCTGCGGGCCGAGACGGCGGGTTTGAGCGAGGAGCGCGTCGCGCAGGCCGAGTCGCTGGTGAACGAGGCGCTGACCTGGCTGCTCGCGCGCGGGGCGGCCGATGCGGAGCTGCGGGTCTGGGAGGAGCCGGGCACGGTGGTCTGGGACCTGCTGGGCCTGGGGCGGCAGGCGACCTTGCCGGGGCGCTTCGCGGGTTTCGTCCCGCCGGGACCGCAGCCGTCGGCGGACGACGCGCTGTGGCTGGTGCGGAGCCTGTGCGAGGCGGTGGAGATCCGTGGGGTGACCGAGAGCGGTCTGCGACTGAGGCTCCGCTGCGCGGGCGCGCGCGCCCTGCACTGGCCTTGAGTTTCCCGCCGGCCGGCCTGAAACATCAGGCCGGCCGGCGGGAAACTCAGCCTCACCGGTCGGGGTCAGCCGCTACGGCGCAGCGCCTCGCTCAGGCGGGCCGCCGCGTCGATGACCGCCTGCGCGTGCATCCGGCCCGGGTGCCGGGTCAGCCGCTCGATCGGGCCCGAGACCGACACCGCGGCCACGACCCGGTTCGAGGGCCCCCGCACCGGCGCCGAGACGGACGCCACGCCCGGCTCGCGTTCGCCGATCGACTGGGCCCAGCCCCGGCGCCGTACGCCGGACAGCGCCGTGGCCGTGAAACGCGCGCCCTGCAGGCCCCGGTGCAGGCGCTCCGGCTCCTCCCAAGCCATCAGGATCTGGGCCGATGACCCGGCCTTCATGGTGAGCGTGGAGCCGACCGGCACGGTGTCCCGCAGTCCGGACAGCCGCTCCGCCGCTGCCACGCAGATACGCATGTCGCCCTGCCGACGGTAGAGCTGCGCGCTCTCGCCCGTGACATCGCGCAGATGCGTGAGTACCGGTCCCGCCGTGGCGAGCAGCCGGTCCTCGCCCGCCGCGGCCGCGAGCTCGGCCAGCCGCGGGCCGAGGATGAACCGGCCCTGCATGTCCCTCGCCACCATCCGGTGGTGTTCCAGTGCCACGGCAAGGCGATGCGCCGTGGGTCGTGCAAGCCCTGTCGCCGCGACCAGCCCGGCGAGGGTGGCCGGACCGGACTCCAGAGCGCTCAGTACCAGAGCTGCCTTGTCGAGAACGCCGACGCCGCTAGAGTTGTCCATGCAACGATATTCACGTCTCACACTGTGAAACGCAAGTTCAAATTTCCCGGGAACTTGCGACTCTGTATGCGCGGCCCGCGGACCAACGGGCTCTGCACAAGATCTCTAGTTGCGTCGGCGAACAGCCGGCCGGAGGGAAAGCGATGGGTAGGACACTCGCGGAGAAGGTCTGGGACGACCATGTCGTCCGGCGCGCCGAGGGCGAGCCCGACCTCCTCTACATCGACCTGCATCTGCTGCACGAGGTCACCAGCCCCCAGGCTTTCGACGGGCTGCGCCAGAATGCCCGGCAGGTGCGGCGTCTCGACCTCACCATCGCGACCGAGGACCACAACACCCCGACGATCGACATCGACAAGCCCATCGCGGACCCGGTCTCCCGCGCCCAGTTGGAGACCCTGCGCAAGAACTGCGCGGAGTTCGGTGTACGGCTGCACCCGCTGGGCGACGTCGAGCAGGGTGTCGTCCATGTCGTGGGCCCCCAGCTGGGCCTGACCCAGCCCGGCACCACCGTGGTCTGCGGTGACTCGCACACCTCCACCCACGGCGCGTTCGGCGCGCTCGCGTTCGGCATCGGCACCTCCCAGGTGGAGCATGTCCTGGCCACCCAGACGCTGCCGCTGGCCCGCCCTAAGACCATGGCCATCACGGTCGAGGGCGAACTGCCCGACAGCGTCACCGCCAAGGACCTGATCCTGGCCATCATCGCCCGGATCGGCACCGGCGGCGGCCAGGGATACATCCTGGAGTACCGCGGCTCCGCCATCGAGAAGCTCTCGATGGAGGCCCGGATGACCATCTGCAACATGTCGATCGAGGCGGGCGCCCGGGCCGGAATGATCGCCCCGGACCAGACCACCTTCGACTATCTGCAGGGCCGTGACCACGCCCCCGAGGGCGAGGACTGGGACGCCGCCGTCGCGTACTGGAAGACGCTGCGCACCGACGACGACGCCGTCTTCGACGCCGAGGTGTTCATCGACGCCACCGAACTGGCGCCGTTCGTCACCTGGGGCACGAACCCCGGCCAGGGCGCGCCCCTGTCGGCCAACGTCCCCGACCCGGCTTCGTACGAGGACGCTTCGGAGCGCCACGCCGCCGAAAAGGCCCTGGAGTACATGGGGTTGAGCGCCGGCCAGCCGCTGCGCGACATCAAGGTCGACACCGTCTTCGTAGGCTCCTGCACCAACGGCCGGATCGAAGACCTGCGCTCGGCCGCCGCGATTCTGGACGGCCGCAAAGTCGCCGACGGCGTACGGATGCTGGTGGTCCCCGGCTCCGTACGGGTCGCGCTGCAGGCCGTCGAGGAGGGCCTGAACAAGGTCTTCACCGAGGCGGGCGCCGAATGGCGGCACGCGGGCTGCTCGATGTGTCTGGGCATGAACCCCGACCAACTGGCCCCCGGCGAGCGCTCCGCGTCCACCTCCAACCGCAACTTCGAGGGCAGGCAGGGCAAGGGCGGACGTACCCATCTGGTCTCGCCGCAGGTCGCCGCCGCCACCGCGGTACTGGGCCATCTGGCCTCGCCCGCCGACCTGTCCGAAGCCCCCGCGACCGTCGGAGTCTGAGCACCATGGAAGCTTTCACCGCACACACCGGCCGGGCCGTCCCGCTGCGCCGCAGCAACGTCGACACCGACCAGATCATCCCGGCCCACTGGCTGAAGAAGGTCACCCGCGACGGCTTCGAGGACGGGCTCTTCGAGGCCTGGCGCAAGGACCCGTCCTTCGTCCTCAACCAGCCCGAGCGGCAGGGCGCCACGGTTCTGGTGGCGGGCCCCGACTTCGGCACCGGCTCTTCCCGCGAGCACGCCGTGTGGGCCCTGCAGAACTACGGCTTCAAGGCCGTCATCTCCTCCAGGTTCGCCGATATCTTCCGCGGCAACTCGCTCAAGAACGGTCTGCTGACCGTGGTTCTGGACCAGAAGGTCGTGGACGCGCTCTGGGAGCTGACCGAAGCCGACCCGACGGCCGACGTCACCGTGGACTTGGAGAAGCGACAGGTTCTGGCCGAAGGAATCACGGCCGACTTCGAGCTTGACGAGAACGCCCGGTGGAGGCTGCTGAACGGGCTGGACGACATCAGCCTCACCCTTCAGAACGAAGCCGACATCGCGGCTTACGAGGCCACCCGACCGGCCTTCAAACCCCGCACAATTCAGGCCTGAGCAGCGCTTTTCCCGTACTGCGCCCCCCACCGTCCGGTGGGGGGCGCAGTCGCTCGTTGAGACCCTGCCGGGCGACAACTCGCCCCAGATGGCACAATCGGTGCATGGAACGCGACAGCCAACTCGAGCTCTACGAGGCAGTCGCCGCCCGACTGAAGGAAGCGCACACAAGAGTGCGCGCACTGCAAGTCCCGGAGGGCGTAAGGATGGCGCTGTCCCGGAAGCTGCTGGTCGTCACGGCAGCGGCGAAGCACGATCTCCCGGATGCGGCTAGGCGTCTGGACCGCTTGATGAAGGACCTCGACGAGGGCCGATTCCCTGAAGGCGACTGACACCCGAAGTTCCGCGAAGGTCGACTTCGTTGCGGCACTAGGGTGATTAGCCCGTTTCGTGTTTGATTTGCGGTATATATCTGCCTAACGTGCGAAAAAGCCTGGACGCATTCGTTCCGGCCAATGTCTCCGAAGGGGAAGACGTGAACAAGGCGCAGCTCGTAGAAGCGATTGCCGACAAGGTCGGCGGCCGTCAGCAGGCCGCAGACGCTGTCGACGCGGTACTTGACGCGATCGTCCGCGCAGTTGTCGGCGGAGACCGGGTTTCGGTCACCGGCTTCGGCTCGTTCGAGAAGGTCGACCGTCCTGCTCGTTACGCCCGCAACCCGCAGACGGGTGAGCGCGTGCGGGTCAAGAAGACCTCGGTTCCGCGCTTCCGTGCGGGGCAGGGCTTCAAGGACCTGGTGAGCGGCTCGAAGAAGCTCCCCAGGGGCGGCGAAGTCGCCGTCAAGAAGGCTCCCAAGGGCAGCCTCACGGGCGGCGTGGCCGCAGCCCGTACGACCGTGAAGAAGGCGGCCGCCAAGAAGACCGTCGCCAAGAAGGCCGCCGCCGCGAAGAAGACGGTCGCCAAGAAGGCGGCGGCAGTGAAGAAGACCGCGGCGAAGAAGACGGTCGCCAAGAAGACCGTCGCCAAGAAGGCCGCCGCGAAGAAGGCGACTCCGGCAAAGAAGACGGCCGCCAAGAAGGCGACGGCGAAGAAGGCCGCCGCCAAGAAGACCGCGCCGGCCAAGAAGGCCACGGCGAAGAAGGCGCCCGCCAAGAAGGCGACGGCACGCAAGACCGCCGCCAAGAAGAGCGCCGCCAGGTAGTAAGCGGCACAAGGTCAAAGGGCCACTCACGCGCCGGGCCGGGCTCCCCTCGGGGAGCCCGGCCCGCGGCGTTGTCAGAGGGTTGCCAGTGTCACCAGCGTGATGCGCAGGGCATCGCCCCGGCCCTCGGTCTCGATACGGACCCGCTGGCCCGGCCGCAGCAGCCGCAGACCGCCCGCGTCGAAGGCCGCGGCATCGAACTCCACCGGGGTGCCGTCGTCGAGCAGCACACTCCCGCTGCGGGTATCGGAGTCGTAGGTGTACGAGGTCGCCTGCATACCGGCAGCTTAGGGGGTGTCCTCGGGATCCAGGGGGTGTGGGGGCTAGGCCGTGTCTGACAAATAGCGCCGTCCGCCCGCAGGGCGGGGTGCGCGGCGTCCGGTGCGTGCAATCGCAAGGCGGAGGATCATCCTCGTACTGGACGTACTTGGATGACTCCGACAACGCAGCGAGTGTGCGTGCCGGGCGTCGCGCACCAGGCGAGATTTGTCAGACACGGCCTAGAGCGTGCGGGCGCCCGCGGCCCAGCGTTCAGCGGTCCGCGGGCCCACTCCCAGGGTCAGCGCAGCCGCCAGATCGTCCCCCGTGTCGACGTCCTGCCGGACCGAATCCACGCCGTCGAGCAGGATTTCCGCGGCACCCGACGCCAAATGCCGACGGCGGGATCGGCCGCCGAAAGCGGGACGCAATTCCGTGCCCGGTGCCGCGGAGAGGAAAGTCGTGCCGATTCCGGCCGCATCCGCCAGAAATGCCCGGGGAAATACCGAAGCACGAACCAGTACCCGGGCCAATTCCTCGGGGCGCAATGCGGGCAGATCGGCGTTGAGTGCCGCGACGGCCGCGCCCGGACGCAGCGCCCGCACCGCCTCCGCCCCGTGCGCGAGTGCCGCGTTGAGGCCGGCGCCCGGGCTGTCCGGCACGATCCGCGCGCCCAGTGCGGCCAGCTCGACGCCCGCCGCCGGATCGTCCGTGACGACCGCCACATCCCGTACCAGGCCGCACGCCAGCGCCGCGGCCACCGTGTCCTGGGCAAAGGCGAGCGCGAGATGCGGCCGCAGAATGCCGTCCGCGGCCCCCGCGAGCCTGCTCTTGGCCAGAACGAGGGGTTTCAGCGGGACCACCAGGGACCAGCCGTCGCTCGAGTCGGTGTTCGTGGCGAGCTCTCCGTCCATGCGCATCCGCCCCATTGTGGCGCGAGCCCTAGATGAGCCGGAGGCCCGGGCCCGGAGCCGAGGCGTACGGTGTTCTCGACAGACCAGGGGCCTGGGGCGACACTTGACCCCCAGCAGCCGGGCGGTAGCCCGGCAATAGAGGAAGGTGTCCGAGTGTCCCGCCGTAGAATCGGCTTCTGGTACCGCCTGGCGGCGGTCATCGCTAAACCGCCGCTGTTGGTTCTGTTCAAGCGGGACTGGCAGGGAATGGAACACATTCCGGCGGACGGCGGATTCATCACCGCTATCAATCACAACTCGTACCTCGACATGTTCTCCTACGGGCACTTCCAGTACAACAGCGGACGTGTGCCCCGATTCCTGGCCAAGGCCGCGCTCTTCAAGGCGCCCGTTGTCGGCACCCTCCTGCGGGGCACCGGTCAGATTCCCGTCTACCGCGAGTCCTCCAACGCCTTCGGCGCCTTCCGCGCGGCCGTCGACGCCATCGAGCGCGGTGAATGCGTCGCCTTCTACCCGGAGAGCACGCTCACCCGCGATCCCGGTATGTGGCCGATGACCGCGAAGACCGGAGTCGCGCGTGCGGCGCTGCTGACCAAGGCGCCGGTCATTCCGGTCGCCCAGTGGGGCGCCAACTTGGCGATGCCGCCGTACGCCAAGGAGAACAAGGTCCGCTTCTTCCCGCGCAAGACGCTTCAGGTGAAGGCGGGCCCGCCGGTCGACCTCGACCGCTTCTACGGCGAGGAGCCGACCCCCGAGGTGCTGAAGGCGGCGACCGAGCACATCATGGCCGCGATCACCGCCCTGCTGGAGGACATCCGCGGCGAGCAGGCCCCCGACAAGCCGTACGATCTGCGCGAAGTCCTCGCGCAGCAGCGCCGCAAGGCCGCCGAGGAGGGCACCAAGTGACGCGCGCCGCCATCAAGGCAGCAGTATTCGGAACCGGCTCCTGGGGCACGGCCTTCGCCATGATTCTCGCCGACGCGGGCTGCGAGGTGACCCTGTGGGCCCGCCGCGCCGAACTCGCCGCATCGGTCAACGCCACCCGGACCAACCCCGACTATCTGCCGGGAATTGAGCTTCCCGAGGCGGTACGGGCGACCAGCGACCCCGCCGAGGCCGCGGCCGGTGCCGAGTTCACCGTGCTGGCCATTCCCTCCCAGACCCTGCGCGGCAATCTCGCCGCCTGGGCACCCCTCCTCGCGCCGGACACCGTGCTCGTCTCCCTGATGAAGGGCATCGAACTCGGCACCGCCAAGCGCATGAGCGAGGTCATCGAAGAGGTCGCCAAGGTCTCCGCCGAACGCGTCGCCGTCGTCACGGGCCCCAATCTCGCCAAGGAGATCGCCCAGCGCCGGCCCGCCGCCGCGGTGGTCGCCAGCCGCGACGAAAGCGTCGCCCGGCGGCTCCAGTCCGCCTGCCACACCCCCTACTTCCGCCCGTACACCAACACCGATGTGGTCGGCTGCGAACTGGGCGGCGCCGTCAAGAACGTCATCGGCCTCGCCGTCGGCATCGCGGACGGCATGGGCCTCGGCGACAACGCCAAGGGCTCGCTGATCACGCGCGGCCTCGCCGAGACCACCCGCCTGGGCCTCGCGATGGGCGCCGACCCGATGACCTTCTCCGGGCTCGCCGGACTGGGCGACCTGGTCGCGACCTGCTCCTCGCCGCTCTCCCGCAACCACACCTTCGGCACCAACCTCGGCCGCGGGATGACGCTCGAGGAGACCATCGCGGCCACGAAGCAGACCGCCGAGGGCGTCAAGTCCTGTGAATCGGTACTGGATCTGGCCCGCAGGCACGGCGTCGACATGCCGATCACCGAGACCGTCGTCGGCATCGTCCACGAGGGCAAGCCGCCGGTCGTCGCGCTGAAGGAACTGATGTCACGCAGCGCCAAGGCGGAGCGGCACTGACGTGATTCAAGCCAGCGGGTAGTCTCATCGCGATATGAGCAGCGAGAACCTCCCCCAGAGCCCTGAGCAGCAGCCGCGCAAGCCGCGCGTAGCCGTCGTCTTCGGCGGTCGCAGCTCCGAACACGGGATCTCCGTGGTCACCGCCGGCGCCGTACTGCGCGCCATCGACCGTACGAAGTACGACGTGCTGCCGATCGGCATCACGTCGGACGGCCGGTGGGCGCTGACCGCCGACGAGCCGGAGCGGATGGCCATCACCGACCGCCGTACGCCGAGCGTCGAGCAGCTCGCGGACTCCACCGAGGGCGGCGTCGTGCTCTCCGTGGATCCCGCCAACCGCGAGGTCGTCTACAGCGAGCCCGGCGCCGTCCCCAAGGCGCTCGGCGAGGTCGACGTCGTCTTCCCCATGCTGCACGGCCCGTACGGCGAGGACGGCACCCTCCAGGGCCTCCTGGAGCTCTCCGGCGTCCCGTACGTCGGCTCGGGCGTCCTCGCCTCGGCAGTCGGCCAGGACAAGGAGTACATGAAGCGCGTCTTCATCTCCTTCGGCCTGCCCGTCGGCCCGTACACGGTCATCCGCCCCCGCGAGTGGGAGCTCGACCCGTCCGCCGCCCGCAAGAAGATCATCGACTTCGCGGGCGAGCACGGCTGGCCGCTCTTCATCAAGCCCGCGCGTGCCGGATCCTCCATCGGCATCACCAAGGTCGACGACATCTCCGGCCTGGACGAGGCGATCACGGAGGCGCAGCGCCACGACCCCAAGATCCTGGTGGAGTCGCTGCTGCGCGGCCGCGAGATCGAGTGCGGGGTGCTGGAGTTCGAGGACGGCCCGCGTGCCAGCGTGCCTGCCGAGATCCCGCCCGTCACGGCCCACGAGTTCTACGACTTCGAGGCCAAGTACATCGACTCGGCAGCCGGTCTGGTGCCCGCGCCGCTCACCGAGGAGCAGACCGCCGAGGTACGCCGGCTCGCGGTCGAGGCCTTCGACGCCGCCTCCTGCGAGGGCCTGGTGCGCGCGGACTTCTTCCTCACCGAGGACGGCGAGTTCGTCATCAACGAGATCAACACGATGCCCGGCTTCACGCCGATCTCGATGTACCCGCGGATGTGGCAGGAGAGCGGCGTCGGCTACTCCGAGCTCGTCGACCGGCTGATCCAGGCGGCGCTGCGCCGCTCGACCGGATTGCGCTAGACCCTTATGGCACGTCG
Source organism: Streptomyces sp. NBC_00885 (assembly GCF_045207475.1). Lineage (NCBI taxonomy): Bacteria > Bacillati > Actinomycetota > Actinomycetes > Kitasatosporales > Streptomycetaceae > Streptomyces > Streptomyces sp. NBC_00885. Next base: position 2,394,952 of record NZ_CP108796.1, on the reverse strand, counting down.
AGTCTGGCCGGCACCGTCTTCTTGACGGCGTCGGCCAGTTCGGCGAGCGGCGTGACGTCGTGGGCGTACCGCTTGTCCATCGTGACCTCGACATAGGTCTTGCGGTACGTGGTGGTCAGGCGGGGGCCGTCGGACTTCTCCTCCAGCAGCCAGTTGACTCCGTCCGCCTCCACGGCCTTGGACTGTGCGTCGCTCATCTTCGCGGGCCGCGGGACACCACAGCGCAGTACGATCGCCGCATCGCCCCAGCCGGCGGTCAGATCGGAAGCCGGCTCAGGGTCGCTGCGGTCCTCACCGGCCACGGACTTCGGCAGCTCCTTGTCCAGCGCACCGCACAGCGCGGCCTCGTTCGACGGCGGGCTGGGAACCGTGACCGACGCCGCTGCGTCCGTGGAGGAGCAGCCCGCGGCGGCCAGCAGCATCAGGGCGGCAGCGGACAGAAAGAAGGGCCGGCGGCGGGAAGACGTCACCGGCCAAGCGTAGACGGGGGCTACAGGTGCACGACCGGGCAGGTCAGGGTTCGGGTGATGCCGTCCACTTGCTGGACCTTGGCGACCACCATGCGACCGAGATCGTCCACCGTCTCGGCCTGGGCGCGCACAATCACGTCATAGGGACCGGTCACGTCCTCGGCCTGAATCACTCCCGGAATCTTGCCGATGGTCTCGGCGACGGTCGACGCCTTGCCCACCTCGGTCTGAATGAGGATGTACGCCTGTACCACGGAACCTCCAGGGCGGCCACGAGGATCATGTGGGGGGAAGGGACGCCACGGTATCGCGTCGCCGCGGGCCGCGGGGAGACCCGCGCGCCGGGTGACGCCCGCAGCGTGGCGTACGGAAGGCAGAAGTTGACGTATCTCTTGACGGTACCGAGGGCGTGTACGGCTCGCGACCGCAAGCGAGCAGCACTGCCGGAGGTCCCGGCAGGACGACGGAGAGGTGAGACTCGGTGAAGGGCACTGTGGGCGAGTTGGGGGAGTTCGGGCTCATCAGGGAGCTCACCTCACGGCTCACCTCCACCCCCGCGGTCCGGCTCGGACCCGGTGACGACGCGGCGGTCGTGGCCGCACCCGACCGCAGGGTCGTGGCGAGCACGGACGTACTGCTGGAGGGGCGGCACTTCCGCCGTGACTGGTCGACGGCGTACGACGTGGGGCGCAAGGCCGCCGCACAGAATCTGGCCGACATCGCGGCCATGGGCGCGGTCCCGACCGCGCTGCTGCTCGGCCTGGTCGTCCCGGCCGAACTCCCCGTCACCTGGGCCACCGAGCTGATGGACGGCATCCGCGACGAGTGCCAGGTGGCCGGGGCGGCGGTGGTCGGCGGCGATGTCGTACGCGGCGACCTCATCACCCTCGCGATCACCGCGCTCGGCGATCTGCGCAACCACGAACCGGTCACCCGGGCCGGCGCCCAGCCCGGCGATGTCGTCGCGTACACCGGCTGGTTGGGCTGGTCGGCCGCCGGGCACGCGGTGCTCTCACGCGGCTTCCGCTCGCCGCGCGCCTTCGTCGAGGCACACCGGCGGCCCGAGCCGCCCTACCACGCGGGCCCCGCGGCGGCCGGACTCGGCGCCACCGCCATGACCGACGTCAGCGACGGACTCGTCGCCGACCTCGGGCACATCGCGGAGGCCAGCAAGGTCCGTATCGATCTGCGTTCGGGCTCCATCGACATCCCCTCGCAGATGAACGACATCGGCCAGGCCGTCGGCGTCGACCCGCTGCAGTGGGTGCTGACCGGGGGAGAGGACCACGCGATCGTCGCGACCTTCCCGCCGGACGCGAAGCTTCCGGCCCGCTGGAAGGTGATCGGCGAGGTGCTCAACCCCTCGGCGCTGCCGCAGGTGACGGTCGACGGTGCGCCGTGGACCATGAAGGGCGGCTGGGACCACTTCGGGGACATCGAGGACGGCAAGTAGATTCGGGGCCATGGACATACCCGCCCTGCCTCCTCGTGTGCTCACCGTCGCCGGGTCCGACTCCGGCGGCGGTGCGGGCATTCAGGCCGACCTGAAGACGATGCTGGCGCTCGGTGTGCATGGCATGAGCGTGCTCACGGCGGTCACCGCGCAGAACTCGCTGGGTGTGCAGGGCGCGTGGGAACTGCCCGTGGATGCGGTACGGGCCCAGTACCGCAGCGTCGTCGACGACATCGGCGTACAGGCCGTGAAGACGGGCATGCTGGCGTCTGCGCTCCTCGTTGAGACGGTCGCCGATTTGCTGGCCGGGACGGACGCGCCGGTCGTCGTCGACCCGGTGGGCGTCTCCAAGCACGGGGATCCGCTGCTGGCCGCCTCCGCGCTCGACTCCGTACGCACCAAGCTGCTGCCCCTCGCGACCGTGGCTACGCCGAATCTGGACGAGGTCGAGCAGCTCACGGGCGTACGGGTGGAGGCCGAGGCGGATCTGCGCCGGGCCGCGGACGCGGTGCTGGGCTTCGGGCCGCGGTGGGCGCTGATCAAGGGCGGACATCTCGCGGGCGACGCGGTGGACCTGCTGACCGACGGCGCGCAGGAACACTGGCTGCGCGCGCCCCGGCACGACAACCGGCACACGCACGGGACGGGCTGCACGCTGGCGTCCGCGGTGGCCTCGGGGCTGGCGAAGGGGATGGAGGTTCCGGGGGCCGTACGGGCCGCGAAGGAGTACGTCACCGGTGCGATCGCCTCGGGGTTCGCGCTGGGGGGCGGGATCGGGCCGGTCGATCACGGCTGGCGCCTGCGCCGATCGCCGGGTGCCGTCGTGTGAGTGCTGTCCGGTGACCGCCGTCCGTGCACGTGCTGTCCGTGCGCGTGCCGTCCGGGCACGGCAAAAAGCCGGTCCACCGAGGTGGACCGGCTTTCAAGGCAACCGGAGGGGCTGCGCTACGACGAACCGTCGCGGTTAGCGCGAGACCTTGCCGGCCTTGATGCACGAGGTGCAGACGTTGAGCCGCTTCGGCGTCCGACCGACCACGGCACGCACACGCTGGATGTTCGGGTTCCAGCGACGGGACGTACGGCGGTGCGAGTGCGAAATGTTGTTGCCGAAGCCCGGCCCCTTGCCGCAGACGTCGCAGTTGGCAGCCACGGGTCACTCCAAAGACTTCAGATGCACTTACAGTGAATTCCGGCGCGCCGGATCAGTGATCTGATTGGTGGCTTTGCCGGGGGAATGGCCCGACTCTCATCGGGCAACCGGAGCAGCATACAACGACTGCGTCCGAGATACGAAACTACCATGGCTTCTCCCGCCCCCGCCCCGGACCCCGCTCCCGCCAGGGGTCTACCCTGCGGTGCAACCCGCTGCTCAGGGCCCTTCCGGCCGCTCAAGGAGGATCACCAGGTGCCGCAGACCCTCGACGCCGCAGCGGTACGCGCCTGGTGCTCACTTGCACTCGAAGCGCTGGGCCGGGAGCGCGAGGAGATCGACGCGATCAACGTCTACCCGGTCGCGGACGGGGACACCGGCACGAATCTGTATCTGACCGTCGAGTCCGCGGCCCAGGCCGTGGAGGCGGTCTTCTCGGCGCACGAGACCGAACGCTCGGCGCCCGCGCCCGCCGATGTGGTCCGGGCGATGGCCCACGGCGCGCTGATAGGCGCCCGGGGCAACTCCGGGACGATCCTGGCGCAGCTGCTGCGGGGCATGGCGGAACGGCTCGGTGCCGGAGACCACCTCGCCGACGCGCTGCGCCGGGCCGCCGGGCTGGCGCGCGAGGCGGTCGCGCATCCCGTCGAGGGCACGATCCTTACCGTCGCGACGGCGGCGGCGGACGCGGCGGAGGCCTCACCACACGATCCCGTGCGCGCCGCGTACGAGGGGGCGCGGGCAGCGCTTGACGCGACGCCGGGACAGCTTGCCGTGCTGGACCGCGCGGGAGTCGTGGACGCGGGCGGGCGCGGGCTGCTGGCGGTGCTGGGGGCGCTCGTGGAGGCGGTGACGGGGGAGGCTCCTTCCGCGCCCGGTCCCACGCATGTACATCCCCCAGTGGTGGCCGCCGTCGCGGCGGGAGGCGGCGAACCGTGCGCGGACGGAGGGCCGGCGTTCGAGGTGATCTACCTCCTGGAGGCCGACGACGCGGCCGTGGCCAGGCTGCGGACCCGGCTGGACGGGCTCGGTGACTCGCTGGTCGTCGTCGGCGGCGACGGGCTGTGGAACGTGCATGTGCACGTCGACGACGCGGGCGCGGCGGTGGAGGCGGGCGTCGAGGCGGGGCGGCCGTACCGGATCCGGATCACCCACTTCGACAGCGCCGCGGAGACGTCGCGCGAGCAGGTGCAGCGGGCGGTCGTCGTGGTCGTCCCGGGAGAGGGCGTGGCGGACCTGTGCGCCGAGGCGGGCGCGACGACGGTGCTCGCGCGTCCGGGGGAGCCGCCGGCCAGCGGTGAACTGGTCGATGCGATCCGGCGCGCGCATGCCCGTGAGGTGGTCCTGCTGCCGAACTCCGCGGAGCTGCGCCACACCGCGGCGGCGGCCGCTGAACAAGCCCGTACGGAAGGCGTACGGGTCGCCCTCATCCCCACCCGCGCGGCGGTCCAGGGCATCGCGGCGCTCGCCGTCCACGCACCGGACCGCCGCTTCGACGAGGACGTCGTCGCGATGACAGCGGCCGCGGGCGCGACCCGCTACGCCGAACTGGCCGTCGCGGAACGGCAGTCGTGGACGACGGTGGGCGTGTGCCAGGCCGGTGACGTCCTCGGCCTGATCGACGGCGACGTGGCGGTGATCGGCGCGGACCTGCCGGGCACGGCGGAGGCGGTCCTGGACCGGATGCTGGCGGCGGGCGGCGAACTGGTGACGCTGATCCTGGGCGAGGACGTACCGGAGGGCGACGCGGTGGCGGAGCGCCTGGAACGGCACGTCAGAGAAGGTCACTTGGCGGTGGACACGGTGGTCTACCTGGGCGGCCGAGGAGCGTCCCCGCTGCTGATCGGGGTGGAGTAGGAGACGGGGCCGCCCGGCGGACCGCGATGCCGGTGCTCCGCTCGCGGCACCGGTGTGACCAGCGGTTATCCACAGGTGCGCGACGTCTGTCAGTGCGGTGGTGTGCAATGGATCGCGTGTCCGCGCTCGACGAACCCCTGAAGAAGACGCTCGGAGCCGCCACCGCGAAGGTGATGGCCGAGCATCTGGACCTGCACACCCTCGGTGATCTGCTGCACCACTACCCGCGCAGGTACGCGGAGCGGGGCGAGCTCACGCACCTGTCCGACCTGCCGCTGGACGAGCACGTCACCGTGGTCGCCCAGGTGGCGAGCGCCCGCGTGCTCACCTTCAGCGGCTCGAAGGGCCGGGGCCAGCGACTGGAGGTCGTCATCACGGACGGCAGCGGTCAGCTGCAACTGGTCTTCTTCGGCAAGGGCGTTCACAAGCCCCACAAGGATCTGCTGCCGGGCACCCGCGCGATGTTCGCCGGCAAGGTCTCGGTCTTCAACCGCAAGCTTCAGCTCGCCCACCCCGCGTACGAACTGCTCCAGGGAGACAGCGACGAGGCCGTCGACTCCTGGGCCGGAGCCCTTATCCCGATCTACCCGGCCACCACGAAACTGGAGTCCTGGAAGATCGCCAAGGCGGTCGACGCGGCACTGCCCAGGGCCCGGGAGGCCGTCGACCCCCTGCCGGAGGCACTGCGCGAAGGACGCGACCTCGTCCCGCTCCCCGAGGCCCTGCTGAAGATCCACCGGCCGCACACCAAGGCGGACATCGCGGTCGCACGCGACCGCCTGAAGTGGGACGAGGCCTTCGTCCTCCAGGTCGCCCTCGCCCGCCGCCGGTACGCCGACACCCAACTGCCCGCAGTGGCCCGCACACCGAGGCCGGACGGGATGCTCGACGCCTTCGACGCCAAGCTGCCCTTCACCCTGACCGACGGCCAGCAGAAGGTCACCAAGGAGATCTTCGACGACCTGGCGACCGAGCATCCGATGCATCGCCTGCTCCAGGGCGAGGTCGGCTCGGGCAAGACCATGGTGGCCCTGCGGGCGATGCTCGCCGTCGTCGACGCGGGCGGTCAGGCGGCCATGCTCGCGCCCACGGAAGTCCTCGCCCAGCAGCACCACCGCTCGATCACCGAGATGATGGGCGAGCTCGCGGAGGGAGGGATGCTCGGCGGCGCCGAGCACGCCACCAAGGTCGTGCTGCTGACGGGTTCGATGGGCGCTGCCGCGCGCAGGCAGGCACTGCTCGACCTGGTGACCGGTGAGGCCGGCATCGTGATCGGTACGCATGCGCTGATCGAGGACAAGGTGCAGTTCCACGATCTGGGGCTGGTCGTCGTCGACGAGCAGCACCGCTTCGGCGTGGAGCAGCGCGACGCCCTGCGTTCCAAGGGCAAGCAGCCGCCGCATCTGCTGGTCATGACCGCCACCCCCATTCCTCGCACGGTCGCGATGACGGTCTTCGGCGATCTGGAGACCTCGGTCCTGGACCAGCTGCCGGCCGGGCGCTCGCCGATCGCCAGCCATGTGGTTCCCGCCCAGGACAAGCCGCACTTCCTCGCGCGCGCCTGGGAGCGTGTGCGCGAAGAAGTGGAGGGCGGCCATCAGGCATATGTGGTGTGTCCCCGCATCGGCGACGGCGAGGACGAGCCGAGGAAGAAGTCCGCGGAGGACGAGGCCGAGAAGCGCCCGCCACTGGCCGTGATCGAGATCGCCGACCAGCTCGCGGCGGGCCCGCTGACGGGACTGCGGGTGGAGGTCCTGCACGGCCGGATGCAGCCCGACGACAAGGACGACGTCATGCGCCGCTTCGCCGCGGGCGCTGTCGATGTCCTGGTCGCCACCACCGTCATCGAGGTCGGTGTCAATGTCCCCAATGCCACCGCGATGGTGATCATGGATGCGGACCGGTTCGGAGTCTCGCAGCTGCACCAGTTGCGCGGCCGGGTCGGCCGTGGCTCGGCCCCCGGGCTGTGCTTGCTCGTCACCGAGATGCCCGAGGCCGCTCCCGCCCGTGCCCGGCTGGGCGCGGTCGCCGCCACGCTCGACGGCTTCGAGCTCTCCCGTATCGACCTCGAACAGCGCCGTGAGGGCGATGTGCTCGGCCAGGCCCAGTCCGGTGTGCGCTCCTCGCTGCGGATGCTCACCGTCATCGACGACGAGGAGATCATCGCGGCGGCCCGGGAGGAGGCCGTCGCGATCGTCTCCGCGGATCCGGATCTCGCGCACCTGCCGGAGCTGCGTACGGCGCTGGACGCCCTGCTCGACACCGAGCGCGAGCAGTACCTCGACAAGGGGTGAGCTGCGGGAGAGTCTCGCCGGTGGGAAGGTGGCGAGTGGGAACCCGCGTACCGGAAAGGAGTGTGCCGCCATGGGCTCCGGCACCGACCCCCGCTCGGTAGTGCGCGCCTATCACGATGCCTGGACCCGTGGGGACTTCGAGACCGCGGTCGGCCTGCTTTCCCCCGGCCTCAAGGTCGAGGTGCCTGTCAACGACTACCCCACGACCGAGTCGTTCGCCGGGGCCCTCGCTGCCTTCGGCGGACTCGCCACTCGCGTGGCACTTCTCTCGGAGCTCTACGGAGAAGACGAAGCGATGCTGCTCTACGACATGGATGTCCAGGGGCTGGGAACGCTGCGTGTGGCGGAACACTTCACTGTCGCCGCCGGCCGGATCACCCGGATCCGCCAGATCCACGACACCGTGGCGATCCGCGCCGCGGGGTTCGCGCAGAACGGCTGAACCCGGGTTCCGCTGCGGCAGCTTCACGAAGCAGATTGCCTGCGAGCGCCCCTGACTTCCTACGAGTCGTTCCGCACCATCTGGGGCACGGCCCGGGCGTCGGCGGCGCGGGCGGTGGAGCCCGTGGCCTCGACCGGATGCGGGCCCTCGTGCCGGGGGGCGAGCAGGGCCGAGACGATACCGACCGCCGCCAGACCCGCTCCGACCCACAGGGCCGGTTTGAAGGCGTCCACGAACGCGTCGGGCGATCCGTAGACGGCCGGGCCGGTGAAGACGGCCGCGAGGACGGCGATACCGAAGACGCCGCCGAGTTCACGGACCGCGCTGTTCGTCCCCGAGGCGACTCCGGCCTCCTGCTGCGGCACCGAGCCCATTACCGCGTTGGCCACGGTCGGGAAGCACATCGACGTCCCGACGCCGGCCACCGTGAGGGCGGCGCTCAGCTCCGCGTAACCCATACCGGGGTCGGCGATCGCGGCGACCCACCCGAGTCCGATCGCCTGCAGTGCCAGTCCGGCGGCCATGAAGGGGCGGTTGCCCCAGCGGTCGGCCAGGGTGCCCGCCACGGGCGCGATCAGCATGGGCGTCGCGGTCCAGGGCAGGATCCACAGCCCGGCCGCGAGCGGCGAGTTGCCCAGCCCGATCTGCAGGAACTGCGACATCAGGAAGAGCGCGCCGAAGAGCGAGGCGTACATGAAGAAGCTGACGCCGTTGGCCGTGGTGAAGCCGCGCAGCCGGAACAGGCGAAGGGGAACCATGGGGTTGGGGGCCCGCCGCTGCCAGGCGACGAAGCAGGCCACGAGCGCCGCCCCGGCCAGCAGCGAGGAGATCACTTCGGCACTGGCCCAGCCGACCGTGTTCGCGCGTACCAGCCCCCAGGTCAGGCCGAGGAAGCCGGCTCCGGCCAGGGCGAGTCCCAGCAGATCGAGGCGGGGCCTCGGGCCGAAGCTCTCGGTCAGGCGGCGCAGCGCGAGCGGGACCAGGACAAGACCGATCGGGACGTTGAGCCAGAAGATCCACTGCCAGTCGAGACCGTTGGTGATGGCTCCGCCGACGACCGGTCCCATGGCGACCGCCGTGCCGGCGATGCCGCCCCAGAGCCCGATGGCCATCCCGCGCTTCTCGGCCGGGAAGGCCTGGCTGATCAGGGTGAGCGTCAGGGGCATCACGATAGCGGCGGCTCCGCCCTGCACCGCGCGGGCCGCGATCAGTGCGCCGACCGAGGTCGAGAGGGCCGCCCCGGCCGAGGCGACGGCGAAGGCGAAGAGCCCGATGGCGTACATACGCCGCCGGCCGAAGCGGTCGCCGAGTGCCGCCCCGGTCAGCAGCAGGCAGGCAAAGCTCAGGTTGTAGGCGTTGACCGTCCATTCGAGGTCGGTGAGTTTCGCGTCCAGGTCGACACGCAGCACGGGCAGCGCGGTGGCCACGACCAGGGTGTCGAGGGCGACCATGAACAGCCCGAGGGAGGCCAGGACCAAGGTCCATCCCTTGTGGGGGCCGACTGCGGCGGGGACACGGGGGGTGGTTTCGTACGGCACGTTTTCCTGCGGCATGGCTTTCCGCTCCTTGCGGATCGATGGCTCGGATTCCGTCTCACTCCCTCGACGGGCGGGAAGAGGGCGAATCGACACAGACCGCAGGAAAATTGCTGGGGAGAGGCTGTCGATCCGGGCGGATGCCGTACGTCGGCATCATCAGAAGGCCCGAGCGGCGGGCCCACGAGCGGGAAGGGATCGCGCCATGGCGCAGTACCTGATCCTGATCTACCACGACGAGCAGGCCTGGGCGGATGCCCCGCAGGAGATGTGGGACCGGACCCTGAAGGAGCACCGGGCCTTCCAGGAGGCCAACGCCGGGGCCATCCTCGGGAGTAACGCCCTGCACCCGACCGCCACGGCCACCTGCGTCCGCACGGACGACTCGGGAGCCCTGGCCGTCACGGACGGACCGTTCGCCGAGACGAAGGAGGCGCTCGGCGGTTACTACCTCGTGGAGGCCGCAGACCTGGACGAGGCCATCGCCGTGGCCAAGCAGTGCCCGATGCCCTTCGGCGGTATCGAGGTACGGCCCGTGCAGATCTTCCACTGACGGAGGCCCCCGGTGGCTACGGACGGCGCGGCCGGCGGGGTCCGCACGGACCCCGCGGTCGCCGCCGCCGTCGCGGACGCGCACCGCCGTGAGTGGGCCTTCGTGCTCGCCGCGACAGCGCGCCTGACGCACGACCTCGATCTGGCCGAGGAGTGCGTGCAGGACGCGTACGCCAAGGCGCTGACGGTGTGGGGCGAGCGCGGCATCCCGCGCCGCCCCGGCGCCTGGCTGACCACGACCGCCCGCAACCGGGCACTGGACGTGCTCCGGCGGGACGCGACACTGCGCAGGTCGCTGCCGCAGCTCCTGGACCTCTCGGGCGATCCCTTCACCGAACCGGAGGCTCTGGTGCACTGGGGCGGGCCGGAGGAGTTCCCCGACGACCGGCTGCGGCTTATCTTCACCTGCTGCCACCCCGCGCTCGCCGAAGAGGCGAAGGTCGCCCTCACACTGCGGCTGCTGTGCGGCCTGACGACCGCGGAGGTGGCACGCGCCTTCCTGGTCGGCGAGCCCGCCATGGCCGCCCGGATCACCCGGGCGAAGAAGAAGATCGCCGCCGCGCGGATCCCGTACCGGGTGCCGCCCGCCGACGAGCTGCCAGCCCGTATCGAAGCGGTACTCACCGTGGTGCATCTGCTCTTCACCACCGGGCACACCGCTCCGGCAGGCGCCGACCTCGTCCGCCGCGACCTCGTCGAACGGGCGCTCGACCTCGCCAGGATGCTGCGCACGCTGCTGCCCGGCGACGCGGGTGTCGCCGGACTGCTGGCGCTGATCCTGCTGACCGACGCGCGGCGCGACACCCGCTCGGCCGACGACGGGCGGCTGCTGCTGCTCGCCGAGCAGGACCGTACGCAATGGGACCGCGCCGCGATCGGGGAAGGGATCGCCCTGGTACGCGAGGCCCTGCGCCGCAGACCTCCGGGCCGCTTCGCGCTCATGGCGGCCATCGCCGCGGTCCACGCCGAGGCGCCGAGCTGGGAGGAGACCGACTGGCGGGAGGTGGTGGCGCTCTACGACCTGCTGGTGCAGATCTGGCCGTCGCCGGTGGTGGCCCTCAACCGGGCCGTGGCGGTGGGCTTCGCGGGCGGCCCGGCAGCCGGGCTCGCCGCGGTCGACGCGCTGGCCGCCGAGCCACAGCTGGCCGGGTACGGCTATCTGGCCGCGGCCCGCGCCGACTTCCTGCGCAGGCTCGGCCGCACCGCGGAGGCGCGATCGGCGTACGAGGAGGCGCTCCTGCTCACGGAGAACGCCGTCGAGAGCGACTTCCTGGCGGGCCGCCTGGAGCAGCTGGGCAGCGCGGACTGATATGGAGCGTATGGAGCGCTGGGAACCTGAGCGGACTGAACCCGGGCGACGGCATATCGTTTAAGCACATCCGGTCAGCACCACAGCTCAACGCAACAGCTCAGCCTCACCCTCATCCTCCTCCCTCTCGAAGGACCCAGACTCAGATGACCCGCGTGATCGCCGGCGCGGCCGGCGGGCGCCGTATCGCCGTCCCGCCCGGCACCGGCACCCGCCCCACATCCGACCGCGCTCGCGAGGGGCTCTTCTCCAGCTGGGAGTCCCTCCTCGGCACACTCGGCGGCATCCGTGTCGCCGACCTGTACGCGGGCTCCGGCGCCGTCGGCCTGGAGGCACTGTCCCGGGGCGCGTCCCACGCCCTCCTCGTCGAGGCGGACAACCGCGCCGCCCGCATCGTCCGGGAGAACGTCCGAGCGCTCGGACTGCCCGGTGCCGAGGTCCGTACCGGCAAAGCGGAACAGATCGTGACAGGCCCGGCGCCCGAGCTCCCGTACGACGTCGTCTTCCTCGACCCTCCGTACGCCGTCACCGATGACGATCTTCGGGAGATTCTGCTCACACTCCGCCGCCAGGGCTGGCTCGCGGACGATGCTCTCGCCACCGTGGAGCGCAGCACCAGAGGCGGCGAATTCGTCTGGCCGCAGGGCTTCGAGCCACTGCGGGCCCGTCGCTACGGCGAGGGCACGCTTTGGTACGGTCGCGCCGCCTCTACGTGCGAAGACGCACGATGACCGGTTCGGAGAGCGAGGGACTTCAGTTGCGCCGCGCAGTCTGTCCGGGGTCATTCGACCCCATCACCAATGGGCACCTCGACATCATTGCCCGCGCCTCCAAGCTGTACGACGTCGTACATGTCGCTGTGATGATCAACCAGTCAAAGCAGGGACTGTTCACGGTCGAAGAGCGGATGGAGATGATCCGCCAGGTCACCAGTGAGTACGGGAACGTCGTCGTGGAGTCCCACCACGGCCTCCTCGTCGACTTCTGCAAGGAGCGCGACATCCCGGCCATCGTCAAGGGTCTGCGCGCGGTCAGCGACTTCGACTACGAGCTGCAGATGGCCCAGATGAACAACGGGCTCACGGGAGTCGAGACCCTCTTCGTCCCGACCAACCCCACCTACAGCTTCCTGTCCTCCAGCCTCGTCAAGGAGGTCGCCGCCTGGGGCGGTGACGTCTCCCACCTGCTGCCTCCGGTTGTTCACGAGGCCCTGACCCGGCGCCTCGCCCAGAAGTGACGAACTGACAGTCCGTCACCCGGTGTCGGGCGGGCGCCGACTGCCCGTACAGTCGTCCCGTCCGTCTCCCATCAGTTCTAGAGAGTGGCGAACCCACGGTGGACGTCCAGAAGAAGCTCGACGAGATCGTCGAGGCGGTCGGCAACGCCCGGTCCATGCCCATGTCGGCCTCCTGCGTGGTCAACCGCGCCGAGCTGCTCGCCATGCTCGAAGAGGTCCGTCAGGCCCTGCCGGGCTCCCTGGCCCAGGCCCAGGAGCTGATCGGCGGCCGTGAGCAGATGGTCGAGCAGGCCCGCCAGCAGGCCGAGCGGATCATCGAGACCGCCCACGCCGAGCGCGGCTCGCTGGTCTCGGACACCCACGTCGCCCGCCAGTCCCAGGAGGAGGCCGACCGCATCCTCGCGGAGGCCCGCCGGGAGGCCGAGGAGATCCGTGCCGAGGCCGACGACTACGTCGACTCCAAGCTCGCCAACTTCGAGGTCGTCCTCACCAAGACCATCGGCTCGGTCGACCGCGGCCGCGAGAAGCTGCTCGGCCGTGGCCCCGGCCTGGACGAGCAGGGCTTCGCGGACGAGGACGCCCCCGAGTACAGCGCGGACCCGCAGACCCTGATCCAGCGCGCCGACGCGTACGTGGACACCAAGCTGGGCGCCTTCGAGGCCGTGCTCTCCAAGACCCTCGACGCGGTCGGCCGCGGCCGCCAGAAGCTGCACGGCCGGACCGCCAGCGACGCCCTCGGCGAGCACATGGCCGCCCAGGACGCGGCGGGCACCCAGCAGCACGCCAGCGACGCCGACTATCTGGCCGGGCTCGCGGAGTTGCCCGAGCCGCAGCCGCAGGCTCAGCCCCAGCACCAGTACCAGCCGGTGGCCGAGCAGCAGCCCCAGATCCCGGCCCAGCAGGATCCGTACGCCTACCAGGGGCAGGAGGCGTACGCCGGGTATCAGACCGACCCGTACGCCGCGTACCAGCAGCAGGGCTATGACCAGCAGCAGTACGCCCAGCAGGATCCGTACGCCGGGGGCACCTCCCATGCCGGAGGCTATGGGGGACAGCAGCAGGCCCAGCACCAGCCTCAGCAGCAGGTCCAGCAGCAGGGCGCCGCTCTCGACGAGACCAGCCTGTTCGACACCAGCATGATCGACCTGGAGCAGCTGCGCCGGTACGAACAGGGGCGCTGAACGGCTGCCGGGAAGCGCGGATTGGGTCTACGGCGGCCCGTCCAGTATCCTGGCTCTTCGGTCGCGCGTAGCTCCGCGATCACGGCTGCCCGCTTCGCACCGAGAAGCCCGGGACGGCCCCTCCTCACGATCCGAAAGCAGGAAAAGCCCTGAGCACGCGCCTCGACCACCGCAACCCCCTCGTGTTCGACACACACGAGCTGGGGCGGCGTCCTGGTGCCCTCCAGCGGCTGACCCGCTCGGTCGATGCCCCCAAGGACTTCGGTATCGAAGGGGTCATCGGTGTGCCGGAAGGCGCACCCGTGAAGCTCGACCTCCGTCTCGAGTCGGTCATGGAAGGTGTGCTTGTGACAGGCACCGCCCGTGCATCGGCCGAAGGGGAGTGCGTAAGGTGTCTGGAGCCGCTGAGCCACGAGGTCGCGGCGGACTTCCAGGAGATGTTTTCGTACCCCGACGCCGATGACCGGGGCCGCAGTCGCACTGCGGAGCCGGTCGACGACGCCGAGGACGAGGACGTGCTCTTCCTCGAGGACGGCATGTTCGACCTCGAGCCCGTGCTGCGTGATGCGGTGGTGCTCGCACTGCCGATGCAGCCGGTGTGCCGGGAGACCTGTGCCGGTCTGTGTCCCGAATGCGGGATCAGGCTGGACGAGAACCCGGACCACCACCATGACGCCGTCGACATTCGTTGGGCGGCACTGCAGGGACTCGCCGAGACCATTCAGGACGGCGAGAAGGACAACATGGGCGGCGCCGAAGCGGGCGTCGACGAGAAGCAGGAGAAGTAGCCGTGGCTGTTCCGAAGCGGAAGATGTCGCGCAGCAACACGCGCCACCGCCGGTCGCAGTGGAAGGCTGCGGTCCCCACTCTGGTTTCGTGTGAGCGTTGCCAGGAGCCGAAGCAGCAGCACATCGCGTGCCCGAGCTGCGGCACCTACAACAAGCGCCAGGTCCTCGAGGTCTGAGCGGCTGGTGAGAGGCCCGATGTCTGAGCTGTCCAATGCCAAGAAGCAGGCGGACAACGTCAACGCAGCCTCGTCCCACACGCTTCTGGAAGGGCGGCTCGGGTATCACCTCGAGTCCGCCCTTCTGGTGCGTGCGCTGACCCACCGTTCGTACGCGTACGAGAACGGCGGTCTGCCCACCAACGAGCGTCTCGAATTCCTCGGGGATTCGGTGCTCGGCCTGGTGGTCACGGACACGCTGTACCGCACCCACCCCGACCTGCCCGAAGGCCAGCTGGCCAAACTGCGGGCCGCGGTGGTCAATTCTCGTGCGCTGGCGGAGGTCGGCCGCGGCCTCGAGCTCGGCCTCTTCATCCGGCTCGGCCGGGGCGAAGAGGGCACGGGAGGCCGGGACAAGGCGTCCATCCTCGCCGACACCCTTGAAGCGGTGATCGGTGCGGTCTATCTCGACCAGGGCCTCGAAGCGGCCTCGGAGCTGGTGCACCGGCTCTTCGACCCGCTGATCGAGAAGTCCTCGAACCTGGGCGCGGGCCTGGACTGGAAGACCAGTCTCCAGGAGCTCACCGCCGCCGAGGGGCTCGGAGTTCCGGAGTATCTCGTCACCGAGACCGGCCCGGACCACGAGAAGACCTTCACTGCTGCCGCCCGCGTCGGTGGTGTCTCGTACGGCACCGGCACCGGCCGCAGCAAGAAGGAAGCGGAGCAGCAGGCGGCGGAGTCCGCATGGCGGGAGATCCGTGCCGCCGCGGACGAGCGTGCGGCTGCGGCGAAGGCCGAAGCGGAGGCCGGGGCCAAGGCCCGGGCCGAGGCGGAGGCTCTGGCCGATGCGACCGCTGCTGATGACGAAGGGGCCGCCGACGCCCCTTCGGCCTCGGAATCCGGGGACCGGGCCTCGGCCTGAGTCCGCGATTCCGCTTTCCCCGCGGGGCCCCTCGCTCTTCAGGAGCGCAGGGGCCTCGCGGCTTTCCGTCTCAGGCACGGAGGTACGCTGCGGGCGTCACCCTGAGATTGCCCGAAGGAGCCCCGTTGCCCGAGCTGCCCGAGGTCGAAGTCGTACGTCGCGGACTCCAGCGCTGGGTCAGCGGGCGGACGATCGCCGAGGTGGAGGTGCTGCACCCGCGCGCGGTCCGCCGCCATCCGGCCGGCGCCGGGGACTTCGCGGCCCGGCTCAAGGGGCACAGCGTCGGGATCGCCCGCCGCCGCGGCAAGTACCTCTGGCTGCCGCTGGCGGACACGGACACCTCGATCCTCGGCCACCTCGGCATGAGCGGGCAGCTGCTCGTGCAGCCCGAGGACGCCGCCGACGAGAAGCATCTGCGGATCCGGATCCGCTTCGACGACCGGCTCGGCACCGAGCTGCGCTTCGTCGACCAGCGCACCTTCGGGGGTCTGTCGCTGCACGACAACACTCCTGAGGGACTCCCGGACGCGATCGCCCACATCGCCCGCGATCCGCTGGACCCGGCCTTCGACGACGCGGCCTTCCATGCCGCGCTGCGGCTGCGCCGTACGACGGTCAAGCGCGCGCTGCTCGACCAGTCGCTGATCAGCGGCGTCGGGAACATCTACGCGGACGAGGCACTGTGGCGCGCCCGGCTCCACTACGAGCGCCCCACCGCGACCCTCACGCGCCCCCGCTCGGCCGAACTGCTCGGTCATGTACGGGACGTGATGAACGCGGCCCTGGCCGTCGGCGGCACCAGCTTCGACAGCCTCTATGTGAATGTGAACGGCGAATCGGGCTATTTCGACCGGTCGTTGGATGCGTACGGCCGCGAGGACGAGCCCTGCCGACGCTGCGGCACACCCATGCGCCGCCGTTCCTGGATGAACCGTTCCAGCTACTTCTGCCCGCGCTGTCAGCGGGCGCCGAGAGTCATCCGCACCTCGTCGTAGCGCTCGCGCGCGGCGAGCACCTCGGGCATCCGGCCCTCGACCAGGTGGATCAGCCCGAGCAGCCGCTCGGCCACGGCGCGTCCCAGCGCGGTGAGTTCATAGTCCACGCGCGGAGGATTGGTGGTCTGTGCCTCCCGGTGGACCAGGCCGTCGCGCTCCAGCGCGTGCAGCGTCTGGGAGAGCATCTTCTCGCTCACGCCGTCGACGCGCCGGCGCAGTTCGTTGAAGCGGAGGGTCCCCTCGTACAGGGCCCCGATCGTCAGGCTTCCCCAGCGGCCCGTCACGTGCTCGAGCGTGCCGCGTGAGGGGCACTGCTTGGAGAAAACGTCGAAGGGGTGGCCGTCGTCGTCCATGACGGCCACCCTACTCCGGTGTACTAACTATTCGTAAGTGCTGTAGGAGCGGCTAGAAGCCGAAGTCCTGGGTCCACCAGGGGCCGCCGTCGCCCATGACCACACCGATGCCCAGCGTCTTGTAGTCGCAGTTGAGGATGTTGGCGCGGTGACCGTCGCTGTTCATCCAGGAGTTCATCACCGCGGCGGCGTCGGCCTGCCCTCGGGCTATGTTCTCGCCGCCCAGACCCTTGACGCCCGCCTGGTCGGCGCGGTCCCAGGGAGTGTCCCCGTCGGGGTCGGTGTGGTCGAAGAAGCCGCGCGCGGCCATGTCGGCGCTGAAGTCACTGGCGAGATCAGCAAGACCGGCATCGGAGCGCACCGGGCTGCAGCCCACCTTCGCGCGCTCCTTGTTGACCAGGGCGAGCACCTCGGCCTCGGCGGCCGCCGCACCCGAGACGGGGGGCCTGGCCCGCTCGGACGAACGCTCGGGGGCGCGGGTCTCGGTACGGGTCGGGGCCGTCGTCTTCTTCTCCGCCTGCGGGGCCTTCGTCTGCTTCGACGGAGTCGCCGACGGCTTCGTCGGCGTGGGGGAAGGGGTCTTCGACGGTGCCTGCGGGCGCGGCGCGGTGGGGCTCGCGGGGGCCGAAGTCCCCTTCGTCGGCTCGGCGCTCGCGTCGCCCTGCGTCTGCAGCTGGGCGGAGCCCTCGCTGCGTATCTGCCCGCTCGGCTCACTGCCGCCGCTGACGTCGAACTTGTCGCCGCCCGGCAGCAGGCCGGACGCGACGGCGACAGCGCCTACGGCCATGGCCGCGGAGGCGCCGAGCAGTCCGGTGCGTACGGGCATGCCCGACCGCTTCTTCCGGCGTGCACCACCCCGGTGCCGGCCTGCCGCTCCGTCCGCATGGTCGTGCGCGGCGGGTGCGTCGGCGGAGCGTCGATGGCGTCCCATCTGCTGTGCCTTCCTGATGCTCGACGAAGCTCGACGGTCAAACGTCAAACTGACTCACCCATATGGGTGAAGCTCATTTCGACGGGACTGTACGCCATGACGCGTGGGGGCGAAGTGTTCTGTGTGCAATTGGCCCGTTACCTTGCACGCATGAACGATGACGCACGGCTCACCGCCTGGGTACGCGGCCGGGTACAGGGAGTGGGCTTCCGCTGGTTCACCAGGGCGAATGCTCTGGAGATCGGCGGCCTCACGGGATTCGCCGTCAATCTCGACGACGGCAGAGTGCAGGTTGTGGCAGAGGGGCCACGTGAGAATTGCCACCGTCTGCTGGAGTGGCTGCGCTCGGACGACACACCCGGGCGGGTCGACGGTGTCACCGAGATCTGGGCCACCCCGCGCGGTGGCTACGAAGGCTTCGCGATCCGCTGAGGTCATCGCGCATTTCATCGCGAAAGTCGGTCCAGCGGGCATGCCGCGGGCATCTGCCGCGGCAGAAATTGGCTGGTGGTTGCCAAGAAGGGCTTGTCGTGCCAGGCTGCGCCAGTAAGAATGATCTCTACGCCCCCTGGGCCCCGCTGAGAGGCTTCGCCGCGCGTTCCGCGGCCGTACGCCCCCGGGTTTGCCCGTCGACGCGGGCGTGATCGTGTTGACCGTCAAACTTTTTGGTGAGACTCTGGAAGCCCCGCGCACCTTAGCTGTTTGGCAGTAAGAACCGCAGCCGTATTCAGCACTAACAAAGCACTGTCGAGCACCGCGGGTGCGAATCCCTCACGACCCACACCGCTTCGGTCGGTCACTCAGTGTGGAGGACCATCCATCATGGCAAAGGCGCTTCTCGGTTACGTCGGCGGTAACGACCCGCGACTCCTCGCCGAGATGCGACGGCTTCAGCAGCGCGTCCAGGACCTCGAATCCGAGCTTGTACGGATTCAGTCCGAGAACGACGCGCTCAACGCTGCCGTCGCTCAGCACCCTGGAGAGTCGTTGCTCGAAGGCATCGACATCGACGTACCCCAGGCGGAGCCTGCGCTCACCTGAGCACGGCGTTCGCTGGAGAATCATCGCGCACAAGATATGCAAGGGACGCCTCGGCGTCCCTTCTTTCTTTGCGCTCCGCCCCTTACAGTCCTTCCCTTACCGTCTGATGTGCCCTGCACCTTCATCGGTGAAACCGTGAGCGCTGTGTCCTCCCGTGGGGCAACCCCCGGACCCCCGGCAGAAAACCCCTCGTGGCGGGCCCGAGCGAATGTGCTCCGGCCTTCCGAGCGAAGCGCACGGTAGAGTCCGGCCGCGTGCACCTCAAGGCCATGACCCTGCGCGGGTTCAAATCCTTCGCGTCCGCCACGACGCTGCGCTTC
This sequence comes from Streptomyces sp. NBC_00885, assembly GCF_045207475.1. Lineage (NCBI taxonomy): Bacteria > Bacillati > Actinomycetota > Actinomycetes > Kitasatosporales > Streptomycetaceae > Streptomyces > Streptomyces sp. NBC_00885. The sequence goes on along the minus strand of NZ_CP108796.1, from coordinate 2,375,967 downwards.
GAGCCGGGCATCACCTGCGTCGTGGGGCCCAACGGTTCGGGCAAGTCCAATGTGGTGGACGCGCTCTCCTGGGTCATGGGCGAGCAGGGGGCCAAGTCGCTGCGCGGCGGCAAGATGGAGGACGTCATCTTCGCCGGGACGACCGGACGGCCCCCGCTGGGCCGCGCCGAGGTCTCCCTCACCATCGACAACTCCGACGGCGCGCTCCCCATCGACTACGCCGAAGTCACCATCACGCGGATCATGTTCCGCAACGGCGGCAGCGAGTACCAGCTCAACGGCGACACCTGCCGGCTCCTCGACATCCAGGAGTTGCTGTCCGACTCCGGCATCGGCCGCGAGATGCACGTCATCGTCGGCCAGGGCCAGCTCGACTCCGTGCTGCACGCCGATCCGATGGGACGCAGGGCGTTCATCGAGGAGGCCGCGGGCGTCCTCAAGCACCGCAAGCGCAAGGAGAAGGCGCTGCGGAAGCTGGACGCGATGCAGGCCAACCTCGCGCGCGTGCAGGATCTGACCGATGAACTGCGCCGCCAGCTCAAGCCGCTGGGGCGGCAGGCCGCCGTCGCCCGGCGGGCCGCCGTCATCCAGGCCGATCTGCGCGACGCCCGGCTGCGGCTGCTCGCCGACGATCTCGTACGGCTGCGGGAGGCGCTGCGCGGCGAGATCGCCGACGAGGCCGCGCTGAAGCAGCGCAAGGACGCGGCCGAGGCGGAGCTCAAGGCCGCTCTGACGCGCGAGGCGGAGCTGGAGGACGAGGTACGGCGGCTCGCGCCACGGCTGCAGCAGGCCCAGCAGAGCTGGTACGAGCTCTCCCAGCTGGCCGAGCGGGTGCGCGGCACGATCTCGCTGGCCGACGCGCGGGTCAAGAGCGCCAGCGCCGCGCCCGCGGACGAGCGGCGTGGCCGCGATCCGGAGGATATGGAGCGCGAGGCCGCCAGGATCCGTGAGCAGGAGGCGGAGCTGGAGGCCGCGCTGGAGGCGGCCGAGCGCGCCCTGGAGGACACCGTCGCCCACCGCGCCGAGCTGGAGCGGGAGTTGACGGTCGAGGAGCGGCGGCTCAAGGACGTCGCCCGGGCGATCGCCGACCGGCGCGAGGGTCTTGCCCGGCTGGGCGGCCAGGTCAACGCGGCACGCAGCAGGGCCGCTTCGGCGCAGGCCGAGATCGACCGGCTGGCCGCCGCACGCGACGAGGCCCAGGAGCGGGCCGTCGCCGCGCAGGAGGAGTACGAGCAGCTCAAGGCCGAGGTGGCCGGGCTCGACGCCGACGACTCCGCGCTCGGCGAGCAGCACGACGCGGCCAAGCGGGAGCTGTCCGAGGCGGAGGCCGCACTCGGCGCGGCCCGTGAGGCGCTCACCGCCGCCGAGCGCAAGCGCGCCGCCGTCGCCGCCCGCCGTGAAGCCCTCGCCCTGGGCCTGCGCCGCAAGGACGGCACGGGCGCGCTGCTCGCTGCGAAGGACCGGCTGAGCGGACTACTGGGACCGGCGTCGGAGCTGCTGACGGTTGCCTCCGGCTACGAGGTTGCGGTGGCGGCGGCGCTCGGCGCGGCCGCGGACGCCGTGGCCGTTTCCAGCCCGGCGACCGCCGCCGAAGCGTTGCGGCTGCTGCGCAAGACCGACGCCGGGCGCGCCGCGATACTGCTGACTGGCGCCCCGGAGCCCGCGGCGCCCGAGCGGCGCCCGGACGGTTCCCCGTACGCCGCAGACCTGGTGCGCGGGCCCGAGGAGCTGATGCCCGCCGTGCGCAGACTGCTCCGGGGCATCGTCGTCGTCGGGACGCTGGAGGACGCCGAGGATCTGGTCTACGGGCGGCCCGAGCTCACCGCCGTGACCGCCGAGGGCGACGTCCTCGGCGCGCACTTCGCGCAGGGCGGCTCCGCCGGTGCGCCGAGCCTGCTGGAGGTGCAGGCCTCCGTCGACGAGGCCGTCGCCGAGCTCGAGGAACTGGCCGTCCAGTGCGAGGAACTGGCCGCCACCCAGCAGCAGGCAATCGCCCGCCGCCGTGAATGCGCCGCGCTGGTCGAGGAGCTGGGGGAGCGGCGCCGGGCCGCCGACCGCGAGAAGTCCGCGGTGTCGGGGCAGCTCGGGCGGCTCGCAGGCCAGGCGCGCGGCGCCGCGGGCGAGGCCGAGCGGACGACCGCGGCCGCGGCCCGGGCCCAAGAGGCGCTGGAGCGGGCCCGCGAGGAGGCCGAGGAACTGGCCGAGCGGCTGCTGGTCGCCGAGGAGGCTCCGGCCGAGGAGGAGCCCGACACGCATGTACGGGACCGGCTCGCGGCCGACGGCGCCAACGCCCGCCAGACCGAGATGGAGGCCCGCCTCCAGGTCCGTACGCACGAGGAGCGTGTCAAGGGGCTGGCGGGACGCGCGGACTCGCTCGACCGGGGAGCGCGCGCCGAGCGCGAGGCGCGGGCGCGGGCCGAACAGCGGCGCGCCCGGCTGCGCCACGAGGCCGAGGTGGCCTCCGCGGTGGCGAGCGGCGCCCGCCAGCTGCTGGCTCATGTCGAGGTCTCCCTCGTGCGCGCCGAGGCGGAACGGGTCGCCGCCGAGGCGGCCAAGGCCGAGCGCGAACAGGATCTGAGCGCCGCCCGCAACCAGGGGCGCGACCTCAAGGGCGAGCTCGACAAGCTGACCGACTCGGTGCACCGCGGCGAGGTGCTCGGGGCCGAGAAGCGGCTGCGGATCGAGCAGTTGGAGACCAAGGCTCTGGAGGAGCTCGGCGTCGAACCGGCCGGGCTGATCGCGGAGTACGGGCCCGACCAGCTGGTGCCGCCCTCACCGCCCGCCGAGGGCGAGGAGCTGCCGGAGGACCCCGAGCACCCGCGGAACCTGCCGAAACCTTTCGTACGCGGCGAGCAGGAGAAGCGCCTCAAGTCCGCCGAACGGGCGTACCAGCAGCTCGGGAAGGTGAATCCGCTCGCGCTGGAGGAGTTCTCGGCACTGGAGGAGCGCCACAAGTTCCTCTCCGAGCAGCTCGAAGACCTCAAGAAGACCAGGGCCGACCTTCTTCAGGTGATCAAGGAGGTCGACGAGCGCGTCGAGCAGGTCTTCACCGATGCGTACCGGGACACCGCCCGCGAGTTCGAGGGTGTTTTCTCGCGGCTCTTCCCCGGCGGTGAGGGACGGCTGATTCTGACCGATCCCGACAACATGCTCACCACAGGTGTGGATGTCGAGGCCAGACCGCCCGGCAAGAAGGTGAAAAGGCTCTCGCTGCTCTCGGGTGGTGAGCGGTCGCTGACCGCGGTGGCGCTGCTGGTGTCGATCTTCAAGGCCCGGCCGAGTCCGTTCTATGTCATGGACGAGGTCGAGGCGGCGCTCGACGACACCAACCTCCAGCGGCTGATCCGGATCATGCAGGAGCTCCAGGAGTCCTCGCAGCTGATCGTGATCACGCACCAGAAGCGGACGATGGAGGTCGCGGACGCGCTGTACGGCGTGTCCATGCAGGGTGACGGTGTCTCCAAGGTCATCAGTCAGCGCCTTCGCTGACGCTTCTTCCACACCGTCCACACTTCTTCAACACTTGAATGAAGACAGATGTCGCGATCGCTGAAGTCGGCTTGATCTCTCCTCTTGACTTCGAAACTTGAACGAATAGTCTCTGCAGCGTTGCTTTTACCTTCAAGTGGTGGGCGGCGGCTTGTTGTACGCCGCTTGAAGGGCTCGCCCCCCACGCCCGGCGACGCTGCCGGACGCCCGAGGAGTACACGTGACCAGCACCGCGCAGCCACCACCTGTATCGGCAGCCCGTGAGGCCCACCCCGACCACCTCGGCCATGTCATCTTCATCACGGCCGCCGCCGCGATGGGCGGTTTCCTCTTCGGCTACGACAGTTCGGTCATCAACGGCGCTGTCGAGGCCATCCGCGACCGCTACGACATAGGCTCCGGAACGCTCGCCCAGGTCATCGCGATCGCCCTGATCGGCTGCGCCATCGGCGCAGCCACCGCCGGCCGGATCGCCGACCGCATCGGCCGCATCCGCTGTATGCAGATCGCCGCCGGGCTCTTCACCGTCAGCGCGGTCGGGTCCTGCGTCCCCTTCGCCCTCTGGGACCTCGCCTTCTGGCGCATCGTCGGCGGCTTCGCCATCGGCATGGCATCGGTCATCGGCCCGGCCTATATCGCCGAGGTCTCCCCGCCCGCCTACCGCGGCCGGCTCGCCTCCTTCCAGCAGGCCGCGATCGTCATCGGCATCGCCGTGTCCCAGCTGGTGAACTACGGCATCCTGCAGCTCGCCGACGGTGAGCAGCGCGGCGAGATCGGCGGGCTCGAGGCCTGGCAGTGGATGCTCGGCGTCATGGTCGTGCCCGCGGTGCTCTACGGACTGCTCTCCTTCGCGATCCCCGAGTCGCCCCGCTTCCTGATCTCCGTCGGCAGGACCGACCGGGCGAAGGAGGTCCTCGGCGAGGTCGAGGGCCACGGCGTGGACCTGGACGCCCGAGTCGCCGAGATCGACCGGGCGATGCGCAGCGAGCACAAGTCGACCTTCAAGGACCTGCTCGGCAGCCGCTTCGGCTTCCTGCCCATCGTCTGGGTGGGCATCGGACTCTCGGTCTTCCAGCAGCTCGTCGGCATCAACGTCGCGTTCTACTACTCCTCGACGCTGTGGCAGTCCGTCGGCATCGACCCGACCGACTCGTTCCTCTACTCCTTCACCACCTCGATCATCAACATCGTCGGCACCGTGATCGCGATGGTCCTCGTGGACAGGATCGGCCGCCGCCCGCTCGCCCTCATCGGCTCGGCCGGTATGGCGATCGCGCTGGCCTTCGAGGCCTGGGCCTTCTCCGCCGAACTCGTCGACGGCAAGCTGCCCACCACCCAGGGCGTCGTCGCTCTGGTGGCCGCCCATGTCTTCGTGCTCTTCTTCGCCCTCTCGTGGGGCGTTGTGGTCTGGGTCTTCCTGGGCGAGATGTTCCCCAACCGGATCCGCGCCGCGGCGCTCGGCGTCGCCGCCTCCGCCCAGTGGATCGCCAACTGGGCCATCACCGCGAGCTTCCCGAGCCTGTCGGACTGGAACCTCTCGGGCACGTACGTCATCTACACAGCCTTCGCCGTGCTCTCGATCCCCTTCGTGCTCAGGTACGTCAAGGAGACGAAGGGCAAGGCGTTGGAGGAGATGGGCTAATCCCCGCTGCCCCTCTCCTCACCACGGAACTGCCCCGGCTCACCCAGTGAGCCGGGGCAGTACCTGTTCGCACATCAACTGCAGGCTGCGCCAGCCCTCGTCCACCGGCATACCGCCGCACAGCGGATGCAGTACGAGACTCTCGGCGCCCAGGGCCACGCACTCGTCCGGCGTGACGATCCGGTACACGCCCTCGGCGCGGAGCTCGTCGACGGTGGTGGCGGTGGACTTCACCGCCGAGCGGATGTCCTTGGACTGCCACGAGGCGTACATCCGGGCCTCGTGCAGGAAGTGCTTCCCGTACTCGGCCCAGGTGCGGTCCGGGTCGTCCGACAGATGCAGGAGCGGCGTCTTCTCGGCGGGCATCATCGTCCAGCCCTCGGTGCCGTATTCGGCGAGCCTGTCCTGGTAGTACGCCTGAAGTTCCGGCAGATGCGCGCTCGGGAAGAACGGCAGCCCGAGGCGGGCGGCGCGGCGGGCCGCCGCCTTCGACGAGCCGCCGACGAGCAGAAGGGGGTGGGGCTGGGTGTACGGGCGCGGGGTGACCCGGACCGTACGGCCCTCGTAGGTGAAGGGCTCGCCCGTCCACGCCTTGAGGAGGGTCTCCAGGAGCAGATCCTGGATCTTGCCGCGCCTGCCCCAGTCGACGCCGTGGGCCTCGTACTCCTCGGGCCGGTAGCCGATGCCCGCGACCGTGACCAGCCGTCCTTTGCCGATCAGGTCGAGCACGGCGATGTCCTCGGCCAGCCGCAGCGGATCGTAGAGCGGGCCGATGATCGCGGAGACGGTGACCGCGATACGGCGGGTGGAGCCGAGGACCGCGCCGGCGAAGACGAAGGGGGAGGGCAGCCAGTTGTTTCCGGCGCCGTGGTGCTCCTCGGTCTGGATGGTGTCGATGCCGCGGTCGTCGGCGTACGCGGCCATCTCCAGGGCAGCGCGATAGCGGGCCGCGAGGGTCTCGGGTGTCGCGTCGGGATCGACGAGATTGAAGCGGGCCACCGTGAAGGCCATGGGAACGTCCCCCTCCGCAGCGTATGAGCACGGCGAAGACGGACGGTAGCTGACGTTGCGTCAGATTGATAGAGCGGCGACCCGGGGTTCTGAGAGGGGCTCGGGGACCACGGCGGTGGCCGCCCGGCCCGGGCTCGCGCACGGGACCGGGCGGGGGAGGGACCCCTCCCGCAGGGGCGCGCGGCCCGGGAGAGGGAGCGAACGGCCGTCCGGGAGGTCACGCATACTGGTCGGGTTATGGAAATCCTCATCCTTGCTGTAGTCATCGCCCTGGTCGCGGTCGGCGCGATCAGCGGGCTCGTGGTCAGCAGCCGCAAGAAGAAGCAGCTGCCGCCCTCGGCACCGTCGAGCACGCCGACCATCACTGCCCCGCCCGCCGAGCCTCAGGTCGGTGAGGACGCCGCCCCGACGGTCGAGGAGCCGCGCCGCACGATCGAGGAGGTCGATCTCCCCGACGCCACGGGAGCCACGGCTCCGGTCGTCGTCGAGGAGCCCCTCGCCCCCGAGATCGAGATCCCCGAGCCGACGGCGGGCCGGCTGGTCAGGCTGCGCGCGCGTCTCGCCCGCTCCCAGAACGCCCTCGGCAAGGGTCTGCTCACGCTCCTGTCGCGCGAGCACCTCGACGAGGAGACCTGGGAGGAGATCGAGGACACCCTGCTCACCGCGGACGTCGGCGTCGCGCCGACCCAGGAGCTGGTCGAGCGGCTGCGCGAGCGCGTGAAGGTGCTCGGCACGCGCACGCCCGAGGAACTGCGCGGGCTGCTGCGCGAGGAGCTGCTGCACCTTCTCGGCACCGACTTCGACCGCGCGGTGAAGACCGAAAGCGGTCTGGACACCCCGGGAATCGTCATGGTCGTCGGTGTCAACGGCACCGGAAAGACCACCACGACCGGAAAGCTGGCGCGGGTGCTCGTCGCGGACGGCCGCTCGGTGGTTCTCGGCGCGGCGGACACGTTCCGTGCGGCGGCCGCGGATCAGCTCCAGACCTGGGGCGAGCGGGTCGGCGCGCGCACGGTGCGCGGGCCCGAGGCCGGCGACCCGGCGTCGGTCGCGTTCGACGCGGTCAAGGAGGGCATCGCCGAGGGCGCGGACGTCGTACTGATCGACACCGCGGGCCGGCTGCACACCAAGACGGGCCTGATGGACGAGCTCGGCAAGGTCAAGCGCGTCGTCGAGAAGCACGGCCCGCTGGACGAGATCCTTCTGGTCCTGGACGCCACTACGGGGCAGAACGGGCTGGTGCAGGCCCGGGTCTTCGCGGAGGTCGTGGACATCACCGGCATCGTGCTGACCAAGCTGGACGGTACGGCCAAGGGCGGCATCGTGGTCGCGGTCCAGCGCGAGCTGGGCGTCCCGGTGAAGCTGGTGGGCCTGGGCGAGGGGCCGGACGACCTGGCACCGTTCGAGCCGGAGGCGTTCGTCGACGCGCTGATCGGCGAGTAGCTCGCCCTTTACCGGGGGCTCCGCCCCGGACCCCGTAGGCGACCTTCGGCCGCACGTCCGGGGTTCCGGGGGGCGGAGCCCCGGTTCAGGAACGGTGGCAGACGTACGCCAGCGTCCCCAGCAGCAGCCGTGCCTCCGGCGGCGCCGCCGCCGTGTCCAGCGACGGCGGTCGCAGCCAGCTGACCGGCCCGAGACCCGCGTGGTCCGACGGCGGTGCCGTGATGTGCGCGCCCGGGCCCAGGCAGTGCAGGTCCAGGTCCGCGTCGTCCCAGCCCATCCGGTAGAGCAGCTGCGGGAGTTCGTCGGCCGCGCCCGGCGCGACGAAGAACTGGCAGCGCCCGTCCGGCGTGGCCGTCACCGGGCCGAGCGGCAGGCCCATCCGCTCCAGGCGCACCAGCGCCCGCCGGCCCGCCGGGGAGGCGACGTCCAGGATGTCGAAGGTCCGCCCGACCGGCAGCAGCAGTGCCGCGCCCGGTACCCGGGCCCACGCCCTGGTGACCTCGTCCAGCGTGGCGCCTGCGGGGACCTCGGGGGCGAAGCCGAGCGGATGAGCCCCTGGGGACGCGCAGTCGCCCGCCCCGCAGGAACAGTCGCCGGAGGCCGCTCGCGCCCCCGGCGCCACGTCCCAGCCCCACAGCCCCGTGTACTCCGCCACCACGGTGCACTCCGCGGTGCGCGCACGGCGCCGTGAGCCGGGCCTGATCTGACTGATCCCCCGGCTGCCGCCGATTGTGAAGCCCATGCCCCCTCCAACGGGTCGAATCGCCGGTGGTTACGACCCGAAGTCTTCCCGTGACACTGCGTCGCATTCGGTGAAGGTCCGGCAGCGCACAGTGGCGAGAGGGGTGGTGCAGCTAGGGTCGCGCGCCTGCGCGTGCACCGCTCCGCTGACTCCTGATCGTCGTGTGTCAAGTGAATCGCGCCTGACGGCAGGGGAGTTCATTCGAAGGGGTGGCGAATGGTGGCGTTTCTGGAATCGCCCTCGCTGGAGGGGTGATCGTAGGACTACTTTCAGTACACGAACCCTGGAGTTCTGCGCATCCGCGGGTATGCCGGAGGCAAGTCGGTTTCCTGTTCGATGGGGCGCAACCTCCCTACGGAGAGCCTCAACTCGCGGCATTCTGGTAAGGGTTCAGGGACAGGGCTTTACGGCGGATGGGGGCAATCCAGTGGGCGGCACCGGCGCAGGCGGTACGAATACCGGCAAGCGCCCGAACGAGCAGTTGAGTTCGTGGTTCGTGCGCAGTGGTTGGTCGAAGGGCGAGCTGGCGCGCCAAGTGAACCGCAGGGCACGCCAGATGGGCGCACACCACATCAGCACCGACACCTCACGGGTGCGCCGCTGGCTGGATGGCGAACAGCCGCGCGAGCCGATCCCGCGCATCCTGTCCGAGCTGTTCTCCGAGCGCTTCGGGTGCGTCGTCGCCATCGAGGACATCGGTCTGCGCTCGGCGCACCAGTCACCGTCGGTGTCCGGGGTCGACCTGCCGTGGGCCGGCGAGCAGACCGTCGCCCTGCTCAGTGAGTTCTCGCGCAGCGATCTGATGCTGGCGCGGCGCGGCTTCCTCGGCACCTCGCTCGCCCTGGCCGCAGGTCCCGCCCTCGTCGAGCCGATGCAACGCTGGCTGGTGCCCTCCCCGTCCGGTGAGCCGGAAGCGCCGCCGAGCGCCGCGCGCAGGTCCTCGCGGCTCTCCGAGCCCGAGCTCGATCTGCTGGAGTCCACCACCGCGATGTTCCGCCAGTGGGACGCCCAGTGCGGTGGCGGACTGCGCCGCAAGGCCGTGGTGGGCCAACTGCACGAGGTCACCGACCTGCTGCAGGAGCCGCAGCCCGAGGCCACCGCCCAGCGGCTGTTCAAGTGCGCGGCCGAGCTCGCCGAGCTGGCCGGGTGGATGAGTTACGACGTCGGCCTGCAGCCCACAGCGCAGAAGTACTTCGTGCTCGCGCTGCACGCCGCCAAGGAGGCGGCCGACAAGCCCCTCGGCTCGTACATCCTGTCCTCCATGAGCCGCCAGATGATCCACCTGGGGCGGCCGGACGACGCCCTGGAGCTCGTCCATCTCGCGCAGTACGGCAGCCGCGACTGTGCGACCCCGCGCACCCAGGCGATGCTGTATGCGATGGAGGCCCGGTCGTACGCCAATATGGGCCAGCCCAGCAAGTGCAAGCGAGCCGTCCGGATGGCCGAGGACACGTTCGCCGACGCCGGTCTCGACGGCGAGCCCGAGCCCGACTGGATCCGCTTCTTCTCCGAGGCCGAGCTCAATGCCGAGAACGCGCACTCGTACCGCGATCTGGCCTATGTGGCCGGCCGCAGCCCCACGTACGCCTCGCTCGCCGAGCCGATAATGCAGCGCGCGGTGGAGCTCTTCGGCAAGGACGAGGAGCACCAGCGGTCGTACGCACTGAATCTGATCGGCATGGCCACCGTCCATCTGCTCAAGAGGGAGCCCGAAAAGTCGACGGACCTGGCCGGGCAGGCGCTGAAGGTCGCCAAGCGGGTCCGCTCCGAGCGGGTCAACACCCGGCTGCGCAAGACCGTCGACACCGCGGCCCGCGACTTCGGTGACGTGGCCGAGGTCGCCCACTTCACCGACCAGATCACCTCCCAGCTGCCCGAGACCGCGGAAGCGGTCTGAGAGGGCTGCGCCCAGCAGGCCCCGGCCGCGACGTCACCTCGAAACAGCCCGACTCGGCTCCCCCGTTGCCAGGTCAGCCGGGTGACGTCGCGGCCGGTTCTGCGGGGCGGCTGACGGGGCTCTTCTCCCGGGGGCCCGTGACGTGCGCAGAGGGTACTCCCGTTACGTACTCGTGACCCCGCTGTTCATGGCGGTGTAACACGCCGGACCTCTTCGTCACTGCGGCGAAACATCGTGGGGCATCGACGGAAACCGCATTGGGCCAATCTCATGGCGCATAACCGGCCCGCCCTTCCGCTCAGGCTTCGCCCGCACGCGGCCGCACCGACGACGAGGAGACGCCGATGCCAACAGGCATCTCGACGCTTGCAGCAGACACCCCGACGCTGTCGGCAGCCAACACCGGCTTCATGCTCATCTGTTCCGCCCTGGTGATGATCATGACACCGGGCCTGGCCTTCTTCTACGGAGGCATGGTCCGGGTCAAGTCCACCCTGAACATGCTGATGATGAGCTTCATCAGCCTCGGGATCGTCACGATCCTGTGGGTGCTGTACGGATTCAGCGCCGCATTCGGCACCGACAAGGGTGGCTTCATCGGCTGGACCTCCGACTACGTCGGACTGAGCGGCCTCGGCCTCACTCAGCTGTGGGACGGCTACACCATCCCTGTGTACGTCTTCGCCGTCTTCCAGCTCATGTTCGCGATCATCACGCCCGCGCTGATAAGCGGTGCGCTGGCCGACCGCGTCAAGTTCACCGCCTGGGCGCTGTTCATCACGCTCTGGGTCACCGTCGTGTACTTCCCGGTCGCGCACTGGGTGTGGGGCGCGGGCGGCTGGCTCTTCGAGCTCGGTGTCATCGACTTCGCCGGCGGTACCGCCGTCCACATCAACGCCGGAGCCGCGGCCCTCGGCGTGATCCTGGTCATCGGCAAGCGTGTCGGCTTCAAGAAGGACCCGATGCGGCCGCACAGCCTGCCGCTGGTGATGCTCGGCGCCGGTCTGCTGTGGTTCGGCTGGTTCGGCTTCAACGCCGGATCGTGGCTGGGCAACGATGACGGCGTCGGCGCGGTGATGTTCGTCAACACGCAGGTCGCCACGGCCGCCGCGATGCTCGCCTGGCTCGCCTACGAGAAGATCCGCCACGGCGCGTTCACCACGCTCGGTGCCGCCTCCGGCGCGGTCGCCGGCCTGGTCGCCATCACCCCGTCCGGCGGCTCCTGCTCGCCGCTCGGCGCGATCGCCATCGGTGTCATCGCCGGTGTGCTGTGCGCCATGGCGGTCGGCCTCAAGTTCAAGCTCGGCTACGACGACTCCCTGGACGTCGTCGGTGTCCACCTCGTCGGTGGTGTCGTCGGCTCCCTGCTCATCGGCTTCTTCGCCACGGGTGGCGTCCAGTCCGACGCCAAGGGCCTCTTCTACGGCGGTGGCCTCGACCAGCTCGGCAAGCAGGCCATCGGTGTCGGCGCGGTGCTGGCCTACTCTCTGGTGGCATCGGCGATCCTCGCCTTCGTCCTCGACAAGACCATCGGTATGCGGGTGGACGAGGACGTCGAGATCTCCGGAATCGACCAGGACGAGCACGCCGAGACGGCGTACGACTTCAGCGGTGCGGGCGGCGGCGCCGGCTCCCGCAAGGCCGCGCCCACGCCGGCCGACTCCGTGGCAGCTGCAGAGAACAAGAAGGTGGACGCATGAAGCTCATCACCGCAGTCGTGAAGCCACACCGGCTGGACGAGATCAAGGAGGCCCTGCAGGCCTTCGGCGTCCAGGGCCTCACGGTCACGGAGGCCAGTGGATACGGCCGCCAGCGTGGTCACACCGAGGTCTACCGGGGCGCGGAGTACACCGTCGACCTGGTGCCGAAGATCCGTATCGAGGTACTGGTCGAGGACGACGACGCCGAACAGCTCATCGACGTGGTCGTCAAGGCGGCCCGCACCGGCAAGATCGGCGACGGCAAGGTCTGGAGCGTCCCGGTCGAGACGGCCGTACGGGTGCGGACCGGCGAGCGCGGCCCCGACGCGCTCTGAGTCGCGGACCGCTCTACAGAACAGGAGCTACTGGGTGACGAGCCTCGAAGTGACCACCGAAGCGGAAGACTCGGGACCCAGCGGCTATGCGGCGGCCCGGCTGCGCCTTCTCAACGAGAAGGAGCAGTCCGGGCCGCCGCGCCGTGCGGCCCTGGCCACGCTGACCGACGAGTGGCTGTCCGCGCTCTTCACCACCGCCTGCAAGGAGGCGAAGGTGCGTGGCGCGGCGCTCGTAGCCGTCGGCGGCTACGGACGCGGAGAGCTGTCCCCGCGCAGCGACCTCGATCTGCTCCTGCTGCACGACGGGAGCGCCGAAGCGGGCGCGCTCGCCGCGCTCGCGGACCGGATCTGGTACCCGGTGTGGGACCTCGGTCTCGCCCTCGACCACTCCGTACGCACCCCTGCCGAGGCCCGCAAGACCGCAGGCGAGGACCTGAAGGTGCAGCTGGGGCTGCTGGACGCGCGACCGGTCGCGGGCGATCTGGGTCTGGTCGCCGGGCTGCGCACCGCTGTACTGGCCGACTGGCGCAACCAGGCCCCCAAACGGCTGCCCCAGCTCGACGAGCTCTGCCGCGAACGGGCCGAGCGTCAGGGCGAGCTGCAGTTCCTTCTGGAGCCCGACCTGAAAGAGGCGCGCGGCGGCCTGCGCGACGCCACCGCACTGCGCGCCGTCGCCGCCTCCTGGCTCGCCGACGCGCCGCGCGAAGGGCTCGCCGAGGCGCGCCGGACGCTGCTGGACGCCCGCGACGCGCTGCATCTGACGACAGGCCGGGCCACCGACCGTCTCGCCCTCCAGGAGCAGGACCAGGTCGCCGCCGAGCTGGGCCTGCTGGACGCCGACGCGCTGCTGCGCCAGGTGTACGAGGCGGCGCGCACCGTTTCGTACGCCACCGATGTCACCTGGCGTGAGGTGAACCGGGTGCTCAGGTCACGGGCCGTACGGCCCCGGCTGCGCGCCATGCTCGGCGGTGGCCGTGGACAGCAGCCCGAGCGCACCCCGCTCGCCGAAGGCGTTGTCGAGCAGGACGGCGAGGTGGTGCTCGCCCGCACCGCCAAGCCCGAGCGTGACCCCGTGCTCCCACTGCGAGCCGCGGCCGCGGCCGCCCAGTCGGGCCTGCCGATCTCCCTTCACGCCGTGCGGCGACTCGCCGCCGCCACCCGGCCGCTGCCCGTGCCCTGGCCCGCCGAGGCGCGCGAGGAGCTCGTCACCCTGCTCGGCGCGGGGGAGTCGACGATCGGCGTGTGGGAGGCGCTGGAGGCCGAGGGCCTGATCACCCGGCTGCTGCCCGACTGGGAGCGCGTACGGTGCCGCCCGCAGCGCAATGCCGTACACACCTGGACCGTCGACCGGCATCTCGTCGAGGCCGCGGTCAAGGCCTCGGCCCTCACCCGCCGCGTCGGCCGCCCCGACCTGCTGCTGATCGCCGCCCTGCTGCACGACATCGGCAAGGGCTGGCCCGGCGACCACTCGGTGGCCGGCGAGACCATCGCGCGGGACGTCGCAACGCGGATCGGATTCGACCGTGCCGACGTGGCCGTCATCGCCACGCTCGTACGCCACCATCTGCTGCTGATCGAAACAGCCACCCGGCGCGATCTGGACGATCCCGCGACGGTCGCCTCCGTCGCCGAGGTCGTGGGATCGGTGAGCACCCTGGAGCTGCTGCACGCCCTCACCGAGGCCGACGCGCTCGCCACCGGGCCCGCGGCCTGGTCGGCCTGGCGCGGCTCGCTCGTGACCGACCTGGTCAAGCGGGTCGCGGCGGTCCTCGCGGGCAACGCCCCGGCCGAGCCGGAGCCCGCGGCGCCCAGCGCCGAACAGGAACGGCTCGCCATCGAGGCGCTGCGTACCGGCGAACCCGTCCTCGCGCTGCACGCCCAGACCGAGGCGCCCGCCGGGGACGAACCCGAACCGGTCGGCGTCGAGCTGCTGATCGCGCTGCCCGACCAGCCGGGTGTCCTGCCCGCAGCGGCCGGAGTGCTGGCCCTGCACCGGCTGACCGTACGCGCCGCCGATCTGCGCTCCATCGAGCTGCCCAGCGAACTGGGCGGACCCGCCGGCGTACTGCTGCTGAGCTGGCGCGTCGCTGCCGAGTACGGCTCGCTGCCGCAGGCTGCCCGCCTGCGCAGCGATCTCGTCCGGGCCCTGGACGGCTCGCTCGACATCCCCGCCAGGCTCGCCGAGCGGGAGTCCGCCTACCCGCGCCGCCGCGGGGTGCAGGCCCCGCCCCCGCGGGTCACGGTCGCCGCGGCCGGTTCGAGCCTGGCCACGGTCATCGAGGTCCGCGCCCAGGACGCGCCGGGCCTGCTCCACCGGATCGGCCGGGCACTGGAGGACGAGGCGGTACGGGTGCGCAGCGCCCATGTCTCCACCCTCGGCTCGAACGCCGTCGACGCCTTCTATGTGACCGATCCCGAGGGGGCGCCGCTGCCCGCCGAGGAGGCCGCCCGGACCGCCCGTGCCCTGGAGGCCGTGCTGCGGTCATGACGTGAGACTCCCCACGGGGAAGACCCCACCTCGCGCGGCCGGATACCCTGGGGGACACTGTCCGCCCGCTCCCGACATCTGAGGATCCGCGACCACCGTGTTCGACACCCTCTCCGACCGCCTTGCCGCGACATTCAAGAACCTCCGGGGCAAGGGCCGCCTGTCCGAGGCGGACATCGACGCCACGGCGCGCGAGATCCGTATCGCGCTGCTCGAGGCGGACGTGGCGCTGCCCGTCGTCCGTGCCTTCATCAAGCAGATCAAGGAACGCGCGACCGGCGCCGAGGTCTCCCAGGCACTGAACCCGGCCCAGCAGGTCATCAAGATCGTCAACGAGGAGCTCATCGGCATCCTCGGTGGCGAGACGCGCCGCCTGCGCTTCGCCAAGCAGCCGCCGACCGTGATCATGCTCGCGGGTCTCCAGGGTGCCGGTAAGACCACGCTCGCCGGAAAGCTGGGCCTCTGGCTCAAGGGCCAGGGCCACGCGCCGCTGCTGGTCGCCTGTGACCTGCAGCGTCCCAACGCGGTCAACCAGCTCGCCGTGGTCGCCGAGCGCGCGGGCGTCGCGGTCTACGCGCCGGAGCCGGGCAACGGTGTCGGCGACCCGGTCAAGGTCGCCAAGGACTCCATCGAGCACGCCAGGGCCAAGCAGTACGACGTCGTCATCGTCGACACCGCCGGCCGCCTCGGCATCGACCAGGAGCTGATGCAGCAGGCCGCGGACATCCGCGACGCCGTCAGCCCCGACGAGGTCCTCTTCGTCGTCGACGCGATGATCGGCCAGGACGCGGTCAACACCGCGGAGGCCTTCCGCGACGGCGTCGGCTTCGACGGCGTGGTGCTCTCCAAGCTCGACGGCGACGCGCGCGGTGGTGCGGCGCTGTCCGTCGCGCATGTCACCGGCCGCCAGATCATGTTCGCCTCCAACGGCGAGAAGCTGGACGACTTCGACGCGTTCCACCCGGACCGCATGGCGTCCCGCATCCTCGGCATGGGCGACATGCTCAGCCTGATCGAGAAGGCCGAGCAGACCTTCAGCCAGGAAGAGGCCGCCAAAATGGCCTCCAAGCTGGCGAGCAGCAAGGGCAAGGACTTCACGCTCGACGACTTCCTGGCCCAGATGGAGCAGGTCAGGAAGATGGGCTCCATCTCCAAGCTGCTCGGGATGCTGCCCGGCATGGGCCAGATCAAGGAGCAGATCAACAACATCGACGAGCGTGACGTGGACCGTATGGCCGCGATCATCAAGTCGATGACCCCCGCCGAGCGCCATGACCCGACGATCATCAACGGCTCGCGCCGAGCCCGCGTCGCCAAGGGCTCGGGTGTCGAGGTCAGCGCGGTGAAGGGCCTGGTGGAGCGGTTCTTCGAGGCCCGCAAGATGATGTCGAGGATGGCCCAGGGCGGCGGGATGCCGGGCATGCCCGGGATGCCGGGCATGGGTGGCGGCCCCGGCCGTCAGAAGAAGCAGATCAAGCAGGCCAAGGGCAAGCGCAAGAGCGGGAACCCGATGAAGCGCAAGGCCGAGGAGCAGGCGGCAGCGGCCCGCCGCGAGCAGGCGGCGCAGGGCGGGGCGTTCGGACTGCCGGCCGGCGAGGCGGGCAAGGACTTCGAACTGCCCGACGAGTTCAAGAAGTTCATGGGCTGACAGCAGTTCTGAAGGGCCCGCGGCCGGACCGGCCGCGGGCCCTTTTGCCGCCCTGCCCCGGGTGAGTACTCCCGGACACGTCCTCGGCTGGCGACGCCTGGGGATCCATGCGGTCATGGGCACAGGGGCCGAGGCAGGGCGGAGGAGAACAGGCGTGGCCAACCCCGTACCCCCACGCGACCGGACGGACCAGCCGTGGCGCTCGGAAGGCGCGCCTGTGCCGCCCCCGCCGAGGAAGAGGATGCCCGGGGGCTGGATCGGACTGGTCCTTGCCGCGCTCGCCGTGTATCTGATCGCCAGTCTTCTGCTGTCCTTCTTCAACGGCGTCGGCGAGCCCACCATCCCGTACACGGAGTTCGGCAAGCAGGTCGCGGCCGGCAATGTCTCGAAGATCTACTCCGAGGGCAACGCGATCCAGGGCCGGCTCAAGCAGAAGGCCCCGGCCCCCGACGGCGAGGGCGACTACACCGCGTTCAAGACCCAGCGTCCGGCCTTTGCCGACGACAGGCTGTGGGACGAGCTGAGCAGGCAGCAGGTCACCGTGACGGCCCAGCCGGTCGTCCAGGAGCGCAGCATTCTGGCCAATCTGCTGATCGCCCTCGCACCGATGGCGCTTCTCGTACTGCTGTGGGTCTTCATCGCCCGTCGCATCGGTGCCACGCCGGGCGGCGGCATGCTCGCCCCCGAGCCGCCGCCCGGACCGGTCGAGTCCGAGCAGGGCAAACGCACCACGTTCGAGGACATCGCCGGGATCCAGGAGGTCGAGGCAGAGCTCAACGACGTCGTCGACTTCCTCAAGAACCCGCAGGCGTACGGGAGGATGGGCGCCCGGATGCCCGGCGGCGTGCTGCTCGCGGGGCCGCCCGGGACCGGGAAGACGCTGCTCGCGCGGGCGGTGGCGGGGGAGGCGGACGTGCCGTTCTTCTCGGCATCGGCGTCGGAGTTCATCGAGATGATCGTCGGCGTCGGCGCGAGCCGGGTCCGCGAACTCTTCGCCGAAGCCCGCGAGGCGGCCCCCGCCATCCTCTTCATCGACGAGATCGACACCATCGGGCGGGCGCGCGGCGGAGAGGCGGGCCTGGGCGCTCACGACGAGCGCGAGCAGGCGCTCAACCAGATCCTCAGCGAAATGGATCGCTTCACCGGCTCGGAGGGCGTGGTCGTCATCGCCGCCACCAACCGGCCGGACGTGCTCGATCCCGCGCTGACCCGGCCCGGCCGTTTCGACCGGGTCGTCCAGGTCTCACCGCCGGACAGGGGCGGCCGGGAGGCGATCTTGAGGATCCACACCCGGGAGATCCTGCTCGCCGACGACGTCGACCTGGGCCGGATCGCCGGTGCGACACCGGGGATGACGGGCGCGGAACTCGCCAAGCTGGCCAACGAGGCGGCGCTCCTCGCGGTCAGGCGCAAGAAGTCCGCGGTCACCCAGTCCGACCTCTTCGCCGCCCTGGAAAAGGTCCAACTCGGCGCGGAACGCGCATTGGTGATGCCGGACGAGGAACGCCGTCGCACCGCCTACCACGAGAGCGGCCACGCCCTGCTCGGCATGCTCCAGCCGGGCGCCGACCCGGTCCGCAAGGTGACCATCGTGCCGCGCGGCCGGGCGCCGGGCGTCGCGATCTCCACCCCGGACGCCGACAGGTACGCGTACACGGAGGAGTATCTGCGCGGCCGCATCGTCGGCTCGCTGGGCGGCATGGCGGCCGAGCACGTCGTCTTCGACGTCATCACGACGGGCTCGGAAAGCGACCTCGAACAGGTCACCCAGCTGGCCCGGGGCATGGTCGGCCGCTGGGGCATGAGCCAGCGCGTCGGCAGACTGACCGCGATCCCGGGGGACGCCCAGCAGCCGTACGGCCTCACGGCTGCGCCCGCGACGCTGGACGCGGTGGACCACGAGATGCGCCGCATCGTCGACGAGTGCTACGAGAGCGCCTGCCGCCAACTCCGCGACAACCGCGACCGCCTGGACGCCCTGGCGGAGGCGCTCCTGACCCACGAGACACTCGACGAGGAGGCGGCCTACCACGCGGCGGGCATCGCCCGCCTCACCCAGGACACATAGGCGCCGCGAACTGCGCCGCGCGCCGCGCTGCACTGCGAATGAGCTCCCGCCCTACGCCGCGAACGGGTGCCTCCGGGCGGCGCCTGCGGCACGAAGCTGCCGCCCCCCGTGGGGTCGGGGGCCTGCCCCGCAGTGGTCGGGCCCGGCCCGGGCCTGCCGCCGATGGTCGGCCGGGCGGCGTAAACGCGCGCGCACCCTCTGGCGGGAAGCTGCCGCTCGGTGGAGCGCAGGGGTCCGCACCGTGCGCCGCGCAGGCCCGCACCCCGCGGCGCGAAGCTGCCGCTCCCGTGGGGTCCGGGGCTTGCCCCGGTTGTGGGAAGGGGCGGGTAGGGGAAAGCCCCGCGCAGCGGCCCCACCCCCCCGCCACCCGAACCGCACCGCCCCCCTCAGCGCGTCCGCGCAATCAGGTACCGGAACACATTCGGCATCCACACCGTCCCGTCCCGCCGCCGATGCGGATGCAGCGCCTCCGTAATCTCCTTCTCCACCTGTGCAACGTCCGTCGCCCGCACCGCCGCCCCGTACAGCCCCGTCGACAGCAGCCCCCGCACCGCGCTCTCCGTGTCCGCGTAGCCGAAGGGGCATGCCACCCGCCCCGAGCCGTCGGGCTTCAGGCCGGCCCGGGACGCGACGTCCTCCAGGTCGTCCCGACGGGCCGCGCGCCAGCCGCCCGTGCGCAGAGGGTCCGTCAGCCGGCCCGCCATCCGCAGGACGCCCGACGTGGCGCACCGCTCCGGCGGGCCCCAGCCGGTCAGGACCACCGCGCTGCCGTGTTCGGCGAGTTCCACGGCCGCCGTCAGGGCCGGAACGAGCCCCTCGGAGTCACCCGCCATACAGCCGATCGGCTGAAACGCGGTGATCAGGTTGTACGCAGGCCGCGCCGGATCCGCCGCCGCTTCGCCTTCCACGAGTTCGACATCACGGGGCGCACCCGCGTCCGCAGCCATCCGTTCCCGCGCCAGCGCCAGCCGTTCGCGGTCCGCGTCGCAGCCGGTCACGCTCGCACCGCGCGCCGACGCGATCAGCAGCGCCAGGCCGGACCCGCAGCCGAGACCGAGCAGCCGCGTCCCCGGACCGACCTCCAGGCGCTCATACACCGCCTCGTAGAGCGGCACCAGCATCCGTTCCTGGATCTCGGCCCAGTCCCGGGCCCGAGCGCACGCCTCCGCCGGGGACGGAGCCGCGGACGCCGCATGGGGTCGGTGCTGGACGAGAGTCGGTGTCATCAGAAAGCGCCCCAATCCGCCAAGAGGTCAGCCGAGCCCTGAAGGACAGCCCCCCGTGTGCGTACGCCTGCGCTCCCCCCGTATGCCAGAGAACTCCGCATGCGTCCGCAAGTCCAGGGGTTGAATGGCAATGCTTGCGTGCCACCGGCGTGCGCCCCCAGGGCGCCGGCCGATTCACGTTCGGCACCGGTGTCGCCGTACGATGCGCGCCATGGCAAAGGCACCTGTTCTCACGCCCCAGTCGGAAGACTTCCCACGCTGGTACCAGGACCTGATCAACAAGGCCGAGCTGGCGGACAACGGCCCGGTGCGCGGCACCATGGTCATCCGACCGTACGGATACGGCCTGTGGGAGCGGATGCAGCAGGAGATGGACGCCCGCATCAAGGATGCGGGCGCCCAGAACGCCTACTTCCCGCTCTTCATCCCACAGTCTTACCTGACTCGGGAAGCTGAGCACGTCGAGGGCTTCGCGCCCGAGCTCGCGGTCGTCACCCACGGAGGCGGCAAGGAGCTCGAGGAGCCCGTCGTCGTACGCCCCACCTCCGAGACGATCATCAACGACTACTTCTCGAAGTGGATCCAGAGCTACCGCGACCTGCCGCTCCTGATCAACCAGTGGGCCAACGTGGTCCGTTGGGAGATGCGTCCGCGCGTCTTCCTCCGTACGACGGAATTTCTCTGGCAGGAGGGCCACACCGCCCACGCCACCTACGAGGACGCCCGGGACTACGCCGCGTACATCCACAAGGAGGTCTACGCGGACTTCATGGTCAACGTCCTCGGCATCGACGTGGTGCTCGGCCGCAAGACGCCCAGGGAGCGCTTCGCCGGCGCCATCAACACCCTCACGCTCGAAGGCATGATGGGCGACGGCAAGGCCCTGCAGATGGGTACGAGCCATGAGCTCGGCACCAACTTCTCCAAGGCCTTCAACACTACCTATCTGTCGAAGGACGGCCGGCAGGAGCTCGCCTGGCAGACCTCCTGGGGCAGCTCCACCCGGATGGTCGGCGGCCTGATCATGTCCCACGGCGACGACAACGGACTGCGCGTCCCGCCCCGCCTCGCCGCCGTCCAGGTCGTCGTCATGGCCATCAAGGGCGACGAGGCCGTCGCCAAGGTCCGCGAGATCGGCGACCGGCTCAAGGCCGCGGGCCTGCGCGTACAGGTCGACGACCGCACCGACACCCCCTTCGGCCGCCGCGCCGTCGACTGGGAGCTCAAGGGCGTGCCGGTACGGATCGAGATCGGACCGCGGGACCTGGAGGCGGGCACCGCGATGCTGGCCCGCCGTATCCCGGGAGGCAAGGAGCCGGTGCGCCTCGATGCCCTGGCCGAGCTGCTGCCCGCGATTCTGGAGGAGGACCAGGCGCAGTTGCTGCGGGAGTCGCGCGAGCGCCGTGAGTCCCGTACGACCGAGGTGCGGACGATCGAAGAGGCCTCCGAGGCCGCGGTCGCGGGCGGCTGGGCGCGAATCCCGTGGTCGACGCTGGGCCAGGAGGGTGAGGCCCGGCTCGCCGAGCAGGCGGTGTCCGTACGGTGTCTGGTCGCCGCGGACGGGTCGGTGCCGGAGGCCGACGACGCCCCCGGTACTGTCGCGATCGTGGCCCGCGCTTACTGAGGCGTGAGCCACCCGCAAGCGGGTAGCCGCCCCGGCGCGCGGAGCTTGCCTACGCGCTGGGGCGTACACGCCGCTACGTACCACCTTGTTGTGAGCTGCGAGGCTTCTCCGCAGATCAGCGCACCCGCCCTCGTCAGGACGCATCAATGGCAACTGACGGGTACGTGCAAAATATTTGGGATGCCCCGGAATGGAACCCGCAAGGGCTTCGGCTCGTTATCACGACGTGAGCACGACACCACCTGTTCTCGCCGCAGAGCTGGCACAGGCGTGGGCCGATATTCAGCGGCACCACCCCGAGCTGCCGGATCTTGCCGCGCCAGAGTCCCTGATCGGAGAGTCGTCGTCCGCCTGTGGCGCCGAGCTCTCCTTCGAGCGACTGCTCCATGAGGCAGTCCATGGCATCGCCGCCGCCCGAGGTGTCCGCGACACCTCACGCGCCGGCCGCTATCACAACCGCCGATTCCTGGCGATCGCCGAGGAGATGGGCCTGGACCATGTCGACGAGCCGCATCCGAGCAGCGGCTTCTCGCTGGTCATGCTCAATCCCGAGGCGAAGAGGCGCTACCGACCCACGATCGAGCGACTGCAGCGCGCCCTCAAGGCGCACACGGTTGCGACGGCCTCCGACACCAAGCGCACCTTCCGCGGGCCGGCCGCCCGGCACGGCTCGTCCGGCGGCGGTGTGCGCGTGAAGGCGGTCTGCGACTGCGGGCGCAATGTCCGGGTCGTTCCGTCCGTTCTCGCCCAGGCCCCCATTGTCTGCGGCGGCTGCGGCAAGCCCTTCCGGATCCCGGAAGTGGCCGCCGCGGCGAGCTGACCGCCACGCCCGCCGGGTCGGGCCGCCCGACGGGGGCGGTGCGACTCCGGTCGGGTGCGAGGCTGCCGCAGGTGTGTGGCACAATGGCTAGCTGTACTCGACAGCCGCACAGGAACCCTCTCGCCTCCGGCTGACGCGTCCATCGGGCACCCGAGTACCGCAACCCCACGTGGCATCTCGTTGTGCCCAACCACGTCAAGACCAGGAGACACCACTTCCGTGGCAGTCAAGATCAAGCTGAAGCGTCTGGGCAAGATCCGTTCGCCTCACTACCGCATCGTCGTTGCCGACTCCCGTACCCGCCGTGACGGCCGGGCCATCGAGGAGATCGGTCTGTACCACCCGGTGCAGAACCCCTCGCGCATCGAGGTCGACTCCGAGCGCGCGCAGTACTGGCTGTCCGTCGGCGCCCAGCCGACCGAGCCGGTCCTCGCCATCCTGAAGCTCACCGGTGACTGGCAGAAGCACAAGGGCCTGCCGGCCCCGGCGCCGCTGCTCGTCGCGGAGCCGAAGGACAAGCGCGCCGCGTTCGAGGCCTTCACCAAGGGCCTCGAGGGCGACGAGCCGAAGGGTGAGGCCATCACCCCGAAGGCGAAGAAGGCCGACAAGAAGGCGGACGAGGCCGAGGCTGCCTCGTCGGCGTCCGCCGCTGAGTCGACCGAGGCCTGAGCATGCTCGAGGAGGCTCTCGAGCACCTCGTGAAGGGCATCGTCGACAACCCGGACGACGTGCAGGTCGCCTCGCGCAACCTGCGCCGCGGGCGTGTGCTCGAGGTCCGGGTCCACCCCGACGACCTCGGTAAGGTGATCGGCCGCAACGGCCGCACCGCACGCGCCCTGCGCACCGTCGTGGGCGCCATCGGCGGCCGTGGCATCCGCGTCGACCTTGTCGACGTGGACCAGGTTCGCTGACACGTTGTTGAACACCGGCTCGGGCCGGGGGGCCTGCGGGCTCCCCGGCCCGAGCCGTTTCAAGGCACGGCGACAGCAACCATCAATCGAGCAACCACGACGTGGATGTGCCACATCCGCGAGAGCGGCGGCGGCTTGGCCGCACAGAGGGAGAAGTGAGCGTGCAGCTGGTAGTCGGGCGGATCGGCCGCGCCCACGGCATCAAGGGCGAGGTCACCGTCGAGGTGCGCACGGACGAGCCGGAACTGCGGCTCGCCCCGGGCGCCGTGCTGGCCACCGACCCGGCCTCGGCGGGGCCGCTGACGATCGAGACCGGCCGGGTGCACAGCGGCAGGCTGCTGCTGCGCTTCGAGGGCGTACGCGACCGAAACGCGGCCGAGGCCCTGCGCAACACCCTGCTGATCGCGGACGTGGACCCGCAAGAGCTGCCCGAGGAACCGGACGAGTACTACGACCACCAGCTGATGGACCTCGATGTCGTCCTCGCCGACGGCACCGAGATCGGCCGGATCACCGAGATCAGCCATCTGCCCTCGCAGGACCTCTTCATCGTCGAGCGGCCGGACGGCAGCGAGGTGATGATCCCCTTCGTCGGCGACATCGTGAGCGAGATCGACCTGGAGAAGCAGCGGGCCGTCATCACACCGCCGCCCGGGCTGATCGACGACAGCGAGGCCGAGATCGCATCGTCGAGGGACGAGAACTGATGCGGCTCGACGTCGTCACGATCTTCCCCGAGTACCTCGAACCGCTGAACGTCTCGCTCGTCGGCAAGGCACGCGCGCGTGGACAGCTCGATGTCCATGTGCACGACCTGCGCCGGTGGACGTACGACCGGCACAACACCGTCGACGACACTCCGTACGGCGGCGGTCCCGGCATGGTCATGAAGACCGAGCCCTGGGGCGACGCCCTCGACGACGCTCTGGCGAGCGGGTACGAGGCGGGCGCGCACGGCCCGGTGATGGTCGTGCCCACCCCCAGCGGCCGCCCCTTCACCCAGGAACTCGCCGTCGAGCTCTCCGAGCGGCCGTGGCTGATCTTCACTCCTGCCCGCTACGAGGGCATCGACCGCCGGGTCATCGACGAGTACGCGACCCGGATACCGGTCTACGAGGTGTCCATCGGGGACTACGTCCTGGCCGGCGGCGAGGCTGCCGTCCTGGTGATCACCGAGGCCGTGGCCCGGCTGCTGCCGGGTGTCCTGGGCAATGCCGAGTCGCACCGGGACGACTCCTTCGCACCCGGCGCGATGGCCAATCTGCTCGAAGGCCCCGTCTACACCAAGCCGCCCGAGTGGCGAGGTCGCGCCATTCCGGACGTGCTGGTCAGTGGGCACCACGGGAAGATCGCGCGCTGGCGGCGGGACGAGGCGCTACGGCGCACGGCCGCCAACAGGCCCGATCTGATTGAGCGTTGCGATACCTCGGTCTTCGACAAGAAGGATCGCGAGATCCTGTCCATCCTCGGCTGGGCGCCGGAGCCCGGCGGCCGATTTTGGCGCAGGCCCGAGGCCGTGGAAGAATAGGCCGCTGCTGTGCGTCCGGTCGGCGCCCCTGCCACAGGGGGAACGACGCCCGCCCGACGCGGCCAGCACCCTAATTCTCATCTCGATCGTTCCGCTGATGACCTGTGGCATCGGCGAGGAAGCAGACCAACATGGCTCACCTGCTCGACAACGTCAACGCGGCTTCGCTGCGCAGCGACGTCCCCGCCTTCCGTCCCGGCGACACCGTGAACGTCCACGTGCGCGTCATCGAGGGCAACCGCTCGCGTATCCAGCAGTTCAAGGGCGTTGTCATCCGCCGCCAGGGCTCGGGCGTCAGCGAGACCTTCACGGTCCGCAAGGTCTCCTTCTCCGTCGGCGTCGAGCGCACCTTCCCGGTGCACAGCCCGATCTTCGAGAAGATCGAGCTCGTCACCCGCGGTGACGTCCGTCGCGCGAAGCTGTACTACCTCCGCGACCTGCGCGGCAAGGCTGCCAAGATCAAGGAGAAGCGCGACAACTGAGCCCCGGCTCGCCTCTCGCGCCTGAGCTTCGGCTCACACTCACGCCGGGTTCACATAGGGGCCGGATAGGCTCTGGCCCCGATGGACACCGAAGCGAAGTACACGGAGCGCGACCGCTCTTCCGCCCCCGACGCCGGGGAAGAGGGAGAGGGGTCGCGCTTTGTGCGTTCATCGCGCCCCTCCGGGCACCTGGGTAAACGTCTCTCCGGGATGTCCTGGCGCAGGGCCGGGCTGCTCGGTCTCGGCTGCACCGTCGTTGTGCTGCTGTTCAGCCATTTCGTGGTGCAGCCGTTCCAGATCCCCAGCAGCTCGATGGAACCCACCCTTCAGGTCGGGGACCGGGTTCTGGTGAACAAGCTGGCGTACCGTTTCGGTTCGGGGCCGGAGCGGGGGGACGTCGTCGTCTTCGACGGCACCGGATCCTTCGTACAGGAGGGTCTGCAGGAGAACCCGGTCAGTGCGGCGACGCGGGGCGTTTTCGCGGCGCTGGGGCTGGCCGAGCCCGCCGAGACCGACTTCGTGAAGCGCGTGGTCGGTGTGGGCGGCGACCGCGTGGTGTGCTGCGACAAGGGGGGAAGAGTCGAGGTGAACGGCGTACCCGTCGACGAGGGATATCTGCACCCCGGTGACGTCCCGTCAGAGGTTCCCTTCGACATCGTCGTCCCCCAGGGCACTTTGTGGGTCATGGGAGACCACCGGAGCAATTCCCGGGACTCCCGCGACCATCTGGGGGAGCCCGGCGGCGGCATGGTGCCCGTCGACAGGGTGATCGGACGGGCGGACTGGATCGGCTGGCCGGTCGGCCGCTGGACCTCGCTGGAGCCGTCCGGTGCCTTTGCGCGCGTCGGAGAGGCGGAACGAATGCCGGGCGGCGCCCATGGGTAACCGCGGGCGTCGAGCGAGCCACCGGGCCGACACCAGGCTGCCCACCGGGACCCGGCCTACGAACGGTTCCCGGACGCTGCCGGGCCGTGCGGAACGGCGCAGGCTCGCTCAGAAGGTGAAGCGCAAGCGCCGCCGTTCGGCCGTGAAGGAGATCCCCCTCCTGATCACCGTGGCGCTGATGATCGCGCTGGTTCTCAAGACGTTCCTGGTGCAGGCCTTTGTGATCCCGTCGGGCTCGATGGAGCAGACGATACGGATCCAGGACCGCGTGCTCGTGGACAAGCTCACCCCCTGGTTCGGCTCGAAGCCCCAGCGGGGTGACGTCGTCGTGTTCAAGGACCCGGGCGGCTGGCTCCGGCAGGAGCAGAAACCGCAGAAGGACGACCCGGTCGTCGTCAAGCAGGTGAAAGAGGGCCTGTCCTTCATCGGGCTGCTGCCCTCCGACGACGAGCAGGATCTGATCAAACGCGTGGTCGCGGTCGGCGGGGACACCGTCAAGTGCTGCGACAAGGACGGGCGGGTCACCGTCAACGGCGTACCGCTCATCGAGCCGTATCTGAACCCCGGAAACGTTCCTTCGACGCTGAAGTTCGAGGTCAAGGTGCCGGCCGGACGGATCTTCGTCATGGGCGACCACCGGGCCAACTCGGCGGACTCGCGTTTCCATCTCGACGAGAAGGACCGCGGCACGGTCTCGGAGGACCAGGTCGTGGGACGCGCGGTCGTCATCGCCTGGCCCGTCGGCCACTGGCGGAAGCTGGAGGAGCCCGAGACGTACGCATCCGTGCCGAACGCGCGTGCCGGGTCGACATCAGCACTCCACCCGTCGAATAGGGTGTCACCTCAGGATCTCAACGGAATGATCCTGCTCCCGAGCCCTGCGGAACTCCCGCTCGTTATGGGAGTAGTGGGCCTGCTCCGGATCCGGGGCAGGCGGTTCGCACGGACTGAGGAGTGGATGTGGGGGACGTGGCGGTCGGCGCACGATCCGGACACGACGGGCCGGAGGAGAGGCCGGGGAAACCCGCCGAGTCACCCGCAGCTGTGACGGACGAATCGGCGGCGCGTACGCCGGGGACGGCGGGCGGCGTGGACGACGAGAACGTCCAGGACGCTGGAGGCGGATCCTCCGAGGGCAGTGGTACGGGACAGAAGAAGCAGCGATCCTTCTGGAAGGAACTGCCGCTCCTGATCGGTATCGCGCTGCTTCTCGCGCTGCTCATCAAGACCTTCCTGGTACAGGCGTTCTCGATCCCCTCGGACTCGATGCAGAACACCCTCCAGCGGGGCGACCGGGTGCTGGTCGACAAGCTCACCCCGTGGTTCGGCTCGGAGCCCGAGCGCGGCGAGGTCGTCGTCTTCCACGACCCGGGCGGCTGGCTGGACGGTGAGCCCACCCCCAAGCCGAACGCCGTGCAGAACTTCCTCAGCTTCATCGGCCTGATGCCGTCGTCCGAGGAGAAGGACCTGATCAAGCGGACGATCGCGGTTGCCGGCGACACCGTGGAGTGCAAGAAGGGCGGCCCGGTCAAGGTCAACGGCAAGGCGCTCGACGAGCCGTACATCTTCCCGGGCAGCACCGCATGCGACGACCAGCCCTTCGGCCCCTTCAAGGTGCCGAAGGACAGGATCTGGGTGATGGGCGACAACCGCCAGAACTCCCGTGACTCCCGCTACCACATGGAAGACGTGAACGGCGGCTTCGTGCCGGTGGACAAGGTCGTCGGACGTGCCGTGGTGGTGGCCTGGCCGCTGGACCGCTGGGCGACGCTGCCGGTGCCCGAGACCTTCGACCAGCCGGGGATCAACTCCGCCGCCGCGGCTGCCGCCCCGGCCGCGCCCCTGGTGCTGGGCGCGATCGGCGCCCTGCCGGTCGTGCTCCTGCGCCGGAGGAGGCTGACCTCCGGGCGTACCGCCGGGTAGGGTGCCGTCCCAGATCGCCGATCCCCGGGGCACGATGTCCGGGGACCGAATCTCCGAGGTGGGGAGCGCTGGGATGAGCGGAACAGAACGTACGGACGACGGCCACGGCCGGCTCGGCAATGCGCTGTCGGGTCTGGCCGTGGCCGTCGGCTCTGTGCTCTTCCTCGGAGGGTTCATCTGGGGGGCCGTGGTCTACCAGCCGTACACCGTGCCGACCGACTCGATGACACCGACCGTGCACGCCGGAGACCGGGTGCTCGCGGAGCGGATAGACGGCGACCAGGTGCGGCGCGGGGACATCGTGGTCTTCCGCGACAAGCAGTGGGGCGACATGCCGATGGTGAAGCGTGTGGTCGGCGTGGGCGGCGACACGATCGCCTGCTGCGGCGACGGCGGCAAGCTGACCGTCAACGGCAAGGCCATCGAGGAACCGTATCTGCGCACCGAGGGACCCGCGTCGAACACCTTCACGGCGACCGTGCCCAAGGGGCAGCTGTTCCTGCTGGGCGACGAGCGCATGGGTTCGCAGGACTCCCGGGTACACCTTCAGGACCCCGGCCAGGGGTCGGTGCCGCGCTCGGCCGTGGAGGCACGGCTGGACGCCGTGGCATGGCCCCTGGACGGCGGCCTGCTGGAGCGGCCCGAGGGCTTCGCCGCGCTGCCGGGCGGGGTGTCCCGGCCGGGACCGGTGAAGCTGGTGGTCGGGTCGGTGGCGGTCGGGGCCGCGCTGATCGTGGCCGGGGCTCTGTACGGTCCCATCGCGCGCAGGCTGCCGGGGAGGCGGCGTGGGGCGGCGGGCGGCGCCGGGCGCAAGAAGGCGAGCGCCGGTGTCGGATGAGGGACCGGCCCATGGCGAGCCGGTGTCGGACGAGGAGCAGGCGCTCGGCGAGCTGCGGAAAGTGGCCCGGGTCGTCCTGCTCGATCCCGATGACCGCATTCTGCTGATGCACGGGTACGAGCCGCAGGATCCGGCCGACCGCTGGTGGTTCACGCCGGGCGGCGGTCTGGAGGGCGAGGAGACCCGGGAGCAGGCCGCGCTGCGCGAGCTGGCCGAGGAGACGGGGATCACAGAGGTCGAGCTGGGGCCGGTGCTGTGGCGGCGGACCTGCTCATTTCCGTTCGACGGACGCCGCTGGGACCAGGACGAGTGGTACTTCCTGGCGCGTACGGCGCAGACGGCAACGGCCCCGGGCGGACTGACGGAGCTTGAGCGGCGCAGTGTCGGGGGTCTGAGGTGGTGGACCTCCGCCGAACTGTCGGCGGCCCGTGAGACGGTGTATCCGACCAGGCTCGCCGAGCTGCTGCGAACGCTGCTCGACGAGGGTCCTCCGAGTACGCCGATTGTCCTGGCCCCCGAAATCGTCTAGGGGCCCGCGGGGCTGGCGCACAATAGGGGGACGCACGGCTGAAGGGGAACATGCCATGAGCGCCGAGGACCTCGAGAAGTACGAGACCGAGATGGAGCTGAAGCTCTACCGGGAGTACCGAGACGTCGTCGGGCTGTTCAAATATGTGATCGAGACCGAGCGTCGCTTCTACCTCACCAATGACTATGAGATGCAGGTGCACTCGGTACAGGGCGAGGTCTTCTTCGAAGTCTCGATGGCGGACGCGTGGGTTTGGGACATGTACCGACCGGCCAGGTTCGTCAAGCAGGTGCGGGTGCTCACGTTCAAGGACGTGAATATCGAAGAGCTCAACAAGAGCGATCTGGAACTCCCGAGCGGCTGAACTCCCGGGTGAGTGCGCTCCTTCGTGAGCGCACTCCTGGGTGACTGGGTTATCCACAATCGAGGGGTTGTCCACCAAGATCCACAAGTGGACGCCCTACGCGTCAGAGTCGGTGCCGGAGGTGGTGCCGATATGAACGCGACGGGGGCACTGGGGCGGTACGGCGAGGACTTGGCGGCGCGGCTGCTGGCCGCGGCCGGGATGACGGTTCTGGCGAGGAACTGGCGCTGCGGGCGGGCCGGTGAGATCGACATCGTGGCCCGGGACGGCGACACCGTGGTCGTCTGCGAGGTCAAGACCCGCAGGGCGGGCTCGTTCGAGCATCCGATGGCTGCGGTCACGCCGGCGAAGGCGGAGCGGCTGAGGCGACTGGCCGAGTGCTGGCTCCAGCGCACCGGCGGGCCGCCGCCCGGTGGCGTGCGCATCGACCTGGTGGGTGTGGTGCTGCCCAGGCGCGGCGCACCCACTGTTGAGCATGCGCGGGGGGTGGCCTGATGGGGTTCGCGCGTGCGTGTTCGGTGGCGCTTGTCGGCGTCGAGGGCGTGGTGGTCGAGGTTCAGGCGGACCTGGAGCCGGGCGTGGCCGCCTTCACGCTGGTGGGACTGCCCGACAAGAGCCTGTCGGAGAGCCGGGACCGGGTGAGGGCGGCGCTGGTGAACTCCGGCGCGGAGTGGCCGCAGAAGAAGCTGACCGTAGGGCTCAGCCCGGCTTCCGTCCCCAAAGGCGGCAGCGGATTCGATCTGGCGGTTGCCTGCGCGGTGCTCGGTGCGGCGGAACGCATCGACGCCAAGGACATCGCCGACCTGGTCATGATCGGAGAGCTCGGCCTGGACGGCAGGGTGAGACCCGTACGCGGAGTGATGCCGGCCGTCCTCGCGGCCGCCGAGGCGGGCTACCGGCAGGTGGTCGTCCCGGAGCAGACCGCGGGGGAAGCCTCGCTGGTGCCGGGTGTCTCGGTGCTGGGCGTCCGCAGCCTGCGCCAGCTCATCGCCGTGCTGACCAATGAACCGGTGCCCGAGGAGGAACCGGTCGCGGAAGGCAGGCCGGATCCCATGCTGGCCGGGCTGATGGTGCCGGGTGCGGGGGTCGGCACGGGGCTGGCGAGGGAGCCCGGCGAAGGGCCGGACCTGGCCGATGTCGCCGGGCAGCGCGCGGCACGGGCGGCGCTGGAGGTCGCGGCGGCCGGCGGCCACCATCTGCTGCTGCACGGACCGCCCGGCGCGGGCAAGACCATGCTGGCCGAGCGGCTGCCCGGGTTGCTGCCACCGCTGACCAGACGGGAGTCCTTGGAGGTCACGGCCGTTCACTCGGTGGCCGGCATCCTGCCGCCGGGCGAGCCTTTGGTACGGACGGCTCCGTACTGCGCGCCGCACCATTCGGCGACGATGCAGTCGCTCGTCGGCGGAGGAAACGGCCTGCCGAGACCGGGGGCGGTCTCGCTCGCCCACAGGGGCGTGCTGTTCCTCGATTTTAGCGACCACTAGTTCCGTGATCATGTCGCTCGTTAAGACGCACTTCGGCCGCGTCGCGTGGGCCTTTAGCTAACGGTTTGGTTCTCTTCGTCCTATTCGGGATGAACGGGAAGAGGGCCTGATGCGAAGCACGCTGGTGCTGAATGACCTACGGGTACAGAAGATCAAACGGGCTGACGGCGGCTGGTCGTACGCGATCCTCTGGCCGGACTGCTCGGTCGATGAGGAGGCGGAGAGCTACCTGCGTCCCTATGAAGGGTCGGGGTCGCAGGAGCCGTACGCGTACTACCTCGTCGACCATTTGCGGTGGCGGTTCCGTGAGGGCTTGACCACAGAGACGATCGCGATGCAGGATCTCCACCGCTACCAGGGGGCAGTGGGCGCTCAGGTGTCGATGCCGTACGGGCAGCCTTGGCGGGTGCCGCCGAAGCGTCCGTACGGCACGTCGGCACTGTCGATTTCGGCGACCGTCTTGAAGGGCTTCTACCTGCACCAATGCGTGACCCGGGGCATCAACGAGCAACTGCGCGCCGAGCTGGACGTCGAGAGGCTGCCGACCAAGGCCGACAAGAATCGGGCGATCCTGGGCCACACGATGACGTCGGTCAAGACCAATCCGCTGGCACCGCCGCAGGGAACGCGACGGAGGCATCCGAAGATGCTGCCCGACGGAGCCCGCCCGGAGCTGATGAGCGCGGTGAACACGGCCCGCGACGAGATGGTCGTGACCTGGCTGTCCGACACGACCCTGCGGATCGGCGGGCTGACCGGCCTGCACCTGGTCGACCTGCACCTTCGTGAGAACGCGGCCTGCGGCGAGGACAAGAGCCCGCACGTCCA
Organism: Streptomyces sp. NBC_00885; assembly: GCF_045207475.1. Lineage (NCBI taxonomy): Bacteria > Bacillati > Actinomycetota > Actinomycetes > Kitasatosporales > Streptomycetaceae > Streptomyces > Streptomyces sp. NBC_00885. The sequence continues at coordinate 2,344,062 of NZ_CP108796.1, read as the reverse complement.
CGTCTGCCACCGGCAGGGCAACCGAAACCGGGCCAAGGCGAAGAAGAAGGAAGACTGGAATCTGGTCGACGGCGTGATCACCGGCGGTGAGATCTACCGGGTCAGCCCAGCCATGATCAGCTCCTACTTCAAGTACATGACGACCGAGTATGCGAAGTTCGCGACGGGGCACGGCATGCTCCTGATCCAGCTCGCCGGACCGCAGATCGGCGAGCCGTGGACGGCGGACGCGGCCCGCGGGGTGCTGCGGCGAGCCGGTAAGCGGGCCGAGCTGCCCGGCCGCATCAAGCCGCACGCGTTCCGGCACTCGACCACCAGCAAGATCCTCGACGTGACGAACAACAACAGCTGGGTGGCCAAGGAGGCAGGCCACTGGGCATCGGTGCAGACCGTCGACGAGGTCTACGGGCATCCCGACATGCACTCCCCGGAGTTCATCGGCGCGCTGAAGGCGGTCTGGGGTGAGGAGGCGTGAGCGAGCCCATCCGCAACCTGCTGCCCGTCATCAACCCCGACCAGCCAAGCCGAACCACCGGCGACCGGCTGGAATTGCTGCACGCGCTGATGCAGGCGCCCGGCTTCGACGCTGATCTGTTCCGCCAGGACGTGATCCGCATGCCGGGGGAACATGACACCTACGGGTGGATTTGCACGGTCCCGCTGTGCGAGCGGGCTCAGGAGGTGACCCGGTCGTTCTGCTCCATCCACGAGATCGAGTGGGCCACGCAGAAGGCGGCGGGCGGGTTGCTCGGCGACTTCATGCGGACCGCCGAGCCGCTGAAGCCGGTGTCCTGGTATCAGCCCGAGGACTGCACTATCTGCCCTGGCATCCCGGCTTCGGGAGCGTCCCCCCTGTGCTTCCTGCACAGCAAACGGTGGCAGGCGCGCAAGAAGGGGTGGAGGAATAGGTTCGGCGAGGGGGAGCCGGATTACGATGCGTGGCTCGCATCGGAGAAGCCCTTCGTGCCCTTCGGCGACTGCCGGGTGCTGGCCTGCGCCAGCCTTGCAGAAAACCCGATCGGGCTGTGTCAGCGCCACGTCAGCCGCTACCACAAGGCCGGCTCGCCGGGCCTGGCCCGGCTGCCACACCAGTGGGGACGGTGGCTGGCCGACCGGGACAAGCCGATCCCGGTGCTCTACAGCGACGAGCTGGCGTTCCGGAAATGGTGCGCGGAGACGGACCCGGCCCATCGCATGGACGGGAAGGTGTCCCTGCTCGGGCTGCGTCCGCTGGTGAAGGCCGAGATCCAGTGGTGCATGGGGCAGCGGACCCAGTCAAAGGTCGAGGCCGGGCACTGGCCACTGCCCTGGATCCAGTACGTGGCCGACGACTGCCGAACCCGCAAGGTCAACTCGCTGGCCGACCTCGATCTCGAACAGGCACGCCCCTTCCCGGCACAGGTGGCCCGAGGGATGCTCCGCATGCTGCGGCTGATCTACTTCACCCGTGAGGACACCCGGGACGCCGGTTACATCGAGACCGAGCACTTTGGGATCCGATTCGGCACCCACGGTGGGCAGATCGATCTGATCCACATCTCCCAGCGGTGGCTGCGGGACATGGTCTGGGACCACATGGCGAACCGGCTGCTGACCGTCCCACCCCGCAGCACCGGGCCCTTCGATGCGATGCGGCGCGGATGCGCGGAGCTCAGCGCATTCCTGGAGGTTCAGGCTCCCGGCGGAGGTCACGATCCCCGCCTGCTGGAAGGCCGCCACATGGTCGACTTCGTCGCCGACCAGCGGCACCGAGTCCTTAACGGACTGTCACCATTGGCGGCGAGCCGCCGCCGCAGCAGCCAGAACGATCCCGTCACAGAGGGCATGGTCTGCGACTACTTCAACGGGATCCGCCGCGCCCTGCGCACGGCTCTTATGGAGACCGGGGAGGTCGAACGCCTCGGACTGGACCGCTCATTCGTCCTCGCACTCCCCCCGGGCAAGCGCACGCAGAGGCGGCGCCGTCCCTTCCCTGATGACGTTGCCAAGGCCGTCGCGAACGAGACCAACCTGCAGGCCCTGGATGCCCTGGACGTCGACGACCGGGGTCTGCTGGATTGCTGGGAGGCCCTGGTCATTACCGGCCGCCGCTGCCGCGAGGTGCTGGAGCTGCGGCTGGAGTGCATCGGCCGCCTCGGGGGGCTTCCGATGTTTTGGTACGACGCAACCAAGGTCGGCAACTACGACGAGGCCATCCGCATCCCTGAACGCCTCTACGAACGGCTTCAGCAGCGCCAGGCCAAGACGATCAACAGGTTCCTGGGGCGCGAGGGCCGCGAACCTACCGGAGAAGAACGCCGGAAGATCGCGTTGTTTCCCAGCAGGAACTCGAACCGGCAGCACGTCAAGGGCGTCAGCTACGGCTGGTTCAACACCCAGTTCCGCAAGTGGGTCGATTCGCTCACCGACATCTACGTCGTCACCCACCAGGCTCGTCACACCCTGGCCACCAACCTGCTCAAGAACGGGGCGAACCTCACTCAAGTCAAGCGCTACCTCGGGCAGGTCTCCGAGGCGATGGCCGAGCACTACGTGCACATCGCCAGCACTGACCGGCAGCTTGAGGACGCCCTCCAGGCGATCTGGGTCACCGGCCCCGGCGCCCCTGAACCGGGTGTGGTGCTGTCCGGCGGCGAACCGATGAGCCGCGAGCAGGCCGAGGCCATGATGATCGACCTCACCCGCAAGTCCACCCCGGCCGAGGGCGGCTTCTGCACCTTCCAGGCCGTGGTTGACGGCGGCGCATGCCCCTGGAAACTGGACTGCCACAACTGCGAGAAGTTCGTGATGTCCGGCGCCGACCTCGTCTACTGGCACCGCAAGCGCGAGCAGTGGCGCGCGGTCGCCGAAGGCGCGTCCGACCCCAATGTCGCCGACTACCTCCACCAGCTCTTCGAACCGACCGCCCGCGCGATCGACGGCCTGGAGAAGGCCCTGGCCGGCGTCGGTCTCCTTGATGAAGCCCTCGCCCTGGACCTGCGACGCCCCCAGGACTACTTCGGCCGGGTCTGGGCCACCGCGTTCCGCGCCAGCGAACTTGCCCAGCTCGAGGACCACGGCGATGTCGACTTCGACGACGAGTACGACACCGATGACAACAGCGAGGACCTGTCATGACCGCTGCTGACCGCCACCTGCGGACCCTGGCCCGTCAGCAGCTGGGACACAGCCGCACCGCGTCAAGCGAGGCCTACATCCGCGCGGACACCACCGCGCTGACCAAGTACACCGAAAGCGCCGAACTCGTGGCGGCCCGGCGGCTGGGGCACCTCCGCGTCGAGTCGTCGAGCGAGCTCTACATCGGCGCGGACACCACCGCGGCGATCGAGTACGCCGCCAGCGGCGCGATCACGGTCGTCGGCACGACCCAGCCGGCCGACGAGGACAAGGAGACGCCATGACCTCCGGCCCCGGTCAGACCGCGGCGGCCATCGCCGCCCGCCGCCAGCAGACCCAGGACAAACTCACCCGCGTCGAGAAGGCCATCACCCAACTCCGCCGCGAACGCGGCCGGCTCGCAGTGCGGGCGATCGCCGAGCGGGCGGCCGTGTCTCCCACGTTTCTCTACGAGAACCCCGACGCCCGTGCTCTCGTCCAGCAGGCCGTCGCCGACAGCAAGAGCCGCCACGACCGGCGCACCGGCGAGAAGCACGAGCAGATCGAGGCGTCCTGGCGTGAGCGCGCCCTGAACGCCGAGGCCGAACTCACCCGGACCCAGAACGAGGTCCTGGTACAGCGGCAGCGGATCGGCGAGCTCATGGGCCAGCTCCGTGACGCCGATGGCATGGTCCCTGGCGAGTCCCTCCAGCACCTCACCACAGAGAACACCACCCTCAAGCGCCGTCTCCAACAGGTGACACAAGAGCACCGCAAGCTCCAAGAACGCCTCGAAGGAGCCCGCACCAACCTCCGCTTCTCCGACAAACGCATCGGCGACCTCGAAGTTCAACTCCTCGAACTCCAGCAGACCGCTCCGGCCGACGCCCGGCCCTGAAGGACGAGGCCGACGATGGCGACGGCTTCGTCCCCCTCACCTATGGCTGACCGACCACGTCTGGCCCGAGAAGGCCGCCTGGCTCTTGGACGGACACCGGACCCTATCCACCACGAGGTCACTATCCTCACCCCTTATGGCATCAGACTTAGTCAGCGGCCCGACCCGCACCTGCATGCGGGAGATTAGCTCCCGGATCGAGCTCTCCCCCCTCCAAGCCTGTTGGGACGGCAGCGGCTTCACCCCCGGACCTCCGAACGACACCTCCGGCGCCCAGAGGAAGCAACTCTTCTCTTCCTACGCCGACCACATCACCTGGAGTGACCCCGAACAGGTCACCCGTGCCATAGCCGTGTTCGAGAGGATGCTCCGCGCCTACCGCAACGGGGTGGAGAGATACTCCGGATCCGAGGAAGAGACGCCCCAGCAGAAGTGGGCGAAAGAACTCGACAGGATCCGCCGTGACTTCGAATACGACAGCTACCAGATCACCGACAGCCTGCGCATTCGCAAGGCCGGAGAGCGTCGGCCTGACCATGAGAAGGCCGACGCCGAGCTCTATACCGAAGCTCTCCGTGTTCTGCGCCACGCCCGCAACCAGATCGAACGTCTCCCCTCCACCACCCGAGGAAAGGGCGAGGAAGACATCCGAGACGTCCTCCTGGTCGCGCTCGGCGCAGCGTTCGCGGGCCGCTGCACTGCGGAAAGCCTGAACGGTGCGGGGAAAACCGATCTTCTGCTGCGGATCGAGGACCGGAACGTTCTCGTCGGCGAGTGCAAAATTTGGAAGGGCGCATCGAAGTTCCCTGACGCCATCGACCAGCTGTTCGGCTACCTGACCCGCTACGACCGCTTCGCAGTGCTTCCGCTGTTCATCCACGCGGCCCAGCCGGAGCCGATCGTGGAGAAGGCCACTCAGTTGCTGGCAAATCACCCGCGCTGTGTCTCCGCCGCTGTTCCCGATAACGACGGTCGCCAGTACAGCTTCGTGCTGAGGTCTCCGTCGTCGACGCCGTGGGATGTGGAGGTGGCACTGATTCCCTTCGTAATCAGCTAGGCGGCGCTATACGCAGGCGCGGGGGACCACCGTCGGCACCTACATCGAGATGACCTCCCGCCTCCTGGAACCCACCCTCCTCGCCCTCGCTGTCCTCGCCGTCCGTGGACGCATCAAACGCTGACCACCCGCCACCACCAGATGTTCAACAAACTGAACACCCAACCGCTACCCGCCGTGCCGATACTCCCCGAGGGCCTACCTCGCGCACAGGCCGCGTGGTCGGCTGCGGGGCTGCCGGACTCCGGCACCGTCACGATGGAGAAAAGCCCGCGCCGAGCTGGGGTGACGCCGCCGCTCAGGCCGCACCTGGTGGCCGGTGACTGGGGTCGACGACCACGTCACAGAACCACGCGTCGGCCTCATCGTCCCTTTGGATTTCCGGGACCACGCACCAGAAGGCTTCTTCCAGGTCCTGCGCCACAGTCTGCACGTGAGCTTTTGTGGAGCATCGCGCTCTGACAGAGATGTTCTTAGGTGGCCCCGAGGTGAGGGGCGGGGGGCCACCGTTGACGGCGGGGCTGGTCAGGTCTGCGAAGAACTGCCAGCGAGTACCTTCAGGTTGCCCAGTCAGCTGCTCCAAATCTGACACCAGCCGGTGGCGGCCTGCCAGGCACGCGTGGACAGCCTGGGCGGTAGCCCCACTCCCGTTGAGGATCTCGATTCGAACAGTGCCAGGCGCCGTGTGGGGGACGTTCATGGTGCCATATTGCGTTGTGGCGGCCGCGCTACCGAGATGCCGCACAGCACAAACCACCGAAGAGACCAGCAAGCTGCTCCGGAGACTATGGGGCGTCGTGCAGCGGCAGGTATCCGCTGTTTGTGCGACATCCCTTGGGTTCGGACGGGCTTCCGTCCCTCCCTGTAGCAGGTCAGTCCACAGAAAGGACCGGCGAATCCATAGGGATCATGAAAAGGGTCCCTGCAGGACACCAAGAAATGCGGAAGACGGGAGGCAGAGATCCAATAGGCCCTATGTACCACCGACGCAGTCAGCAGCTGCACCGAGTGGCTTGGCGCACTACCCGGGAACCCGCCGACCGTGGGTTACACGAGGCAGATGGTGCCCCGGCGGGCTTGGGTTGGGCGCGCCGGATCGAGCTGGCTGCGGTCGTGATCGCCTCCGTCGTGACAGCGGCAGGCTTGTTGTACTCCAATGCCCAGGTGCGCGACGAGCTGAAGGTCAGTCGTGCGGAGTTGAGCCTCGGGAAAGAAGGGCAGATCACCGACCGGTACACCGCAGCCGTGGACAACCTCGGGGACGACGCAGTGGATGTGCGTTTGGGCGGCATCTACGCCCTGCAGCGCATCATGGAGGACTCCCCCCGTGACCAACCCACCATCGCCAACGTCCTGGCGACCTACGTCCGCACGCATGCGAGCAAGCCTCCAGGCCGAGGCGTGGGCGTCCCGGCTGACGTACAGGCCGCCTTCATCGTGCTCGCTACCCGCAACCCCGCACACGACCGCCGCAACTACAGAGCCGATCTTCGCTTCGCCCAACTTCCCGATATCCAAACCCCAAGACCTTCGGACCTGAATCTGTACGACGCAGAGTTGCAGGGCGTAGACCTGTCGGGCGTGTACATCGTCGGCGCGGACTTAGACAGCGCGGACCTGACCGGCGCGGACCTCAGCAATGCGAACCTGATTGTGGCGCACCTGAAGGGTGCGGACCTGAACGGTGCGGACCTGAGTGGCGTGAAGCTGGACTTCGCGGACTTGTACGAGGCGAACTTGCACGAGGCGCACTTGGACGGTGCGGACCTGGAGGCCGCGGATCTAACCGGCGCGGATTTGACCAGCTCGGACCTCAGCAATGCGAAGCTGACCGGTGCGGACTTGGACAGCGCGGACCTGACCGGCGCGGTGGTGGAGCTGAAACAGGTCATCTCCGCCGACATCACATCAAAGACGAAACTTCCGCCGCGGCTCGCCGAAGATCCGGCGGTCAAGGCACGGATCGCTGAGCTCGAAAGTCGCATGCCGCAGTGATCGACCAAGACCTCGGGGTTCCTGCAAGTGGTTGGCGTGCGCGTGGAGGCATCACGTACCGGACCCACCACTTCGCCACCGGAGCCTGTCCTTCATGTCACGTACTTCGGGCGGCACGCTATCGGGACCAGCCCCCACCCACGGAACCAGACACCCAACATGAGGCACATCGCTGACACCTACGTGACGTGTTAGACCAGCCCAGAGCCGATCCGGCCAGATGGGGGATCGGTAAAGTCCAAGAGACGCCCGAGTTCTCGGGCAAGGCGCTCGATGCTTTGAGACAGCCGCTGGAATCCGGGCTTGTGGTCGTGGCGCGGAGCGCGGGAGTGGTGCGGCTGCCGGCCCGCTTCCTGATGGTTCTGGCGGCCAATCCCTGCCCGTGTGGGCGGCACACGCTGCAGGGGGCGGGATGTGAGTGTCCGCCGTCGGTGATCCGGCGGTATCAGGCGCGGCTGTCCGGGCCCTTGCTCGACCGGGTCGATCTGCGGGTCGGGGTCGAGCCCGTCAACCGCGGAGACCTGATGTGCCAGGGCGGCCGGGGCGAGCCGACGGCGGTCGTCGCGGCCCGGGTGCGGGAGGCCAGGGAGCGCGCCGCGGCCCGGCTGCAGGGCACGCCGTGGACGGTCAACAGCGAGGTGCCGGGGCATGAGCTGCGTACGCGCTGGCTCGTCGCGCCCGGGGCGCTGGCCGCGGCCGAGCGGGACATGGAACGGGGACTGCTCACGGCGCGGGGCATTGACCGAGTGCTGCGGGTGGCGTGGACGATCGCGGACCTCGCGGGGCGGGAGCGGCCGCAGGCCTGCGACGTCGACCTGGCTCTGGAGCTGCGTACGGGCATCGCGCGCGGTGCGCCCATGCCCGTCGGCACGGGAGGGCTGTGATGCCGGACGCAGGGGGCGAGCTCCGGGCGGTCGCCGGGGAGCGTGAGCGGTTCGCACGGGCCGCGCTGACGCGGGTGATCGAGCCGGGGGACGAGCACGGCGGGCGGTGGCTGCGTGAGTTCGGCGCGCAAGGGCTCATGGCGCGGCTCACCGCAGCGGAGCACGAGGACGCAGGGCTGACCGGAGCCACGGCCAGGCGGCTCGCGGGCTACCGGATACGGGCTGCGGGGGCTGACCCCGACCGCGACCTGGCGTCGGTCGCCGCGGTCGGTGGACGCTTCATCTGCCCCGGCGACCAGGAATGGCCGACGCAGCTCGACGACCTGCATGACGCCAGACCGATCGGACTCTGGGTGCGGGGGCGGGCCGACCTGCGGAAATGGGCACTGCGCTCGGTCGCCGTCGTCGGAGCGCGGGCCTGCACTCCGTACGGGGCGCACATGGCGGCCACGCTCGGCTCGGGGCTTGCCGAGCGCGGCTGGGTCGTGGTGTCGGGGGCGGCCTACGGGGTCGACGGCTCGGCGCACCGGGGCGTACTCGCCGCGGGCGGGGCCACCGTCGCCGTACTCGCCTGCGGGGTCGATGTCGTCTATCCGCGCGGACATGCCGAATTGATCGGACGCATCGCCGAACAGGGGCTGGTCATCGGAGAGTTGCCGCCCAGCGACCATCCCACGCCCAGCAGATTCGTCCTGCGCAACCGGGTCATCGCTGCCCTCACCAGGGGCACCGTGGTCGTCGAGGCCGAATACCGCAGCGGTTCGCTGGTCACCGCGCGCAGCGCGCAGAAGCTCGGCCGCTACACGATGGGAGTCCCGGGGCCGGCCACCAGCGGACTCTCGGCGGGCGTGCACGAACTCCTGCGCGGGGAGGGTGTGCTGGTCACCGATGCCGCCGAAGTGGCCGAGCTGGTCGGGGACATCGGTGATCTCGCCCCGGACCGGCGGGGGCCTGTGCTCCCGAGGGATCTGCTGGATCCCGTCAGCGCGCGGGTTCTTGAGGCCATGCCGGCGCGCGGCGCGGCCGACGGCGGCCGGCTGGCGCGGGCTGCCGGAACCACGACCGACGAGACGCTCGGCAGGCTGTACGAACTGCACTCGCTGGGGTTCGTCGAACGGCACGGAGACGGATGGCACTTGACGCGCAGCGCGATCCGCGGTTCGAACGCGCGGCGAGGCGGTCCTTGACCTGGAGCATTCGGGTGAAAAGGTGATGCCGATGAGCTTTGCAGGCCCCTCGGCGACATCTGAGAGCCCGGCGCGCGCGGTGGCCGCCCCGGTTCGAAGGTGTGGGCGACAGCAGATACCCGCACAGGTTCGTTCCCTCGACCTTCGCCCACCGCAACGCCACAGTCACGCTACGCTCACCAAGGTTCCGGCCCAGACGCTCGTCCCCCTCCCCCCTCACAGCAGAACGGCTCAAGGCAACGCATGCCCCAGCACACCTCCGGGTCTGACCGCGCGGCAGTGCCCCCCGCTGCCCGAGGCACCGTGCGGCCCCCCGCTCCTTCGTCGCTCGACGAGTTGTGGCGGTCGTACAAGGCCACGGGTGACGAGCGGCTGCGGGAGCAGTTGATCCTGCACTACTCGCCTCTGGTGAAGTACGTCGCGGGACGGGTGAGCGTGGGGCTGCCGTCCAATGTTGAACAAGCGGACTTCGTCTCCTCCGGAGTCTTCGGACTCATCGACGCCATCGAGAAGTTCGACATCGACCGGTCGATCAAGTTCGAGACGTACGCCATCACCCGGATCCGTGGCGCGATGATCGACGAACTGCGCGCCCTGGACTGGATTCCGCGCTCCGTGCGGCAGAAGGCCAGGGCCGTGGAGCGGGCCTACGGCACCCTGGAGGCGCAGCTGCGGCGTACGCCGACGGAGTGCGAGGTCGCCGCCGAGATGGGGATCGCGGTGGACGAACTGCACGCGGTTTTCAGCCAGTTGTCACTGGCCAACGTCGTGGCGCTGGAGGAGCTGCTGCACGTGGGCGGCGAGGGCGGCGACCGGCTCAGCCTGATGGACACTCTTGAGGACACGGCCGCCGACAACCCGGTCGAGGTGGCCGAGGACCGGGAGTTGCGCCGACTGCTCGCCCGCGCGATCAACACCCTGCCCGAGCGCGAGAAGACCGTCGTCACCCTCTACTACTACGAGGGCCTCACCCTCGCCGAGATCGGCAATGTTCTCGGTGTCACCGAGAGCCGGGTCAGCCAGATCCACACGAAGTCGGTCCTGCAACTGCGCGCGAAGCTGGCCGACGTCGGGCGCTGACGCCGAATCCTCCCTGCCTCATCCGCCTGCATCCGTACAGTGGAGGCGTGCCAAGGATTCGAGCGGCCTCCGTGGCCGAGCACCGGACCATGCAGCGCGGCGCCCTGCTGGACGCCGCACGCTCCTTGCTGTCCGAGGGCGGCACGGAGGCGCTGACCTTCCCCGCCCTCGCCGAGCGCACCGGCCTGGCCAGGTCCTCCGTCTATGAGTACTTCCGCTCTCGGGCCGCGGTCGTCGAAGAGCTGTGCGCGGTCGACTTCCCCGTCTGGGCGGCGGAGGTCGAGACTGCGATGCAGCAGGCGGACACGGCGGAGGGCAAGGTCGAGGCGTACGTACGCAAGCAGCTGGACCTCGTGGGCGACCGGCGTCACCGGGCGGTTGTCGCGATTTCCGCGAGCGAGCTGGACGCCGGGGCACGGGAGAAGATCCGTGCCGCGCACGGCGGGCTGATCGCGATGATCGTGGAGGCGCTGGGCGAGCTGCGCCAGGAGCAGCCCCGGCTGGCGGCGATGCTGCTGCAGGGTGTCGTGGACGCGGCGGTGCGCCGGATCGAGATCGGTGTGGCGGAGGACCCGGAGGCGATCGCCGACGCGGCCGTGGCGATGGCTCTGCGAGGCGTACGGGGCTGAGCCGGCGCGGGCCCGCTTCAGGCCGCGTGCCGCGCGTACCCGGCCCGTGCGGGCCGGTCGCCCGGCCACGCCGGAGTAGCCACTGAGACACGGCGGCGGTGACCGCGAGCATCACAGCGTGCAGCGCCCCGCCCGCACCCGCCAGAACCGGCGTCTGCACCGCGCGCACCGCGGGGACATCCACAGCATTGGTCGACTCCAGAGCCGGGACGCCGAACACCGGCAGCAGCCTGGAGGGGGGACGGCGCAGCAGCCAGGGCGGCAGCAGGGACAGCGGATCCAGATACTCCCTCCCGCGCAGCAGCCCCCAGTGCAGGCACCCCGAAGCACAGTGCGACGGCCCCGCCTCCATGGTCGCAACCACCTGGCCCGCGCTCACTTCCGCGCCCTCGGCCAGCAGTGGGCGCACCGGTTCGTAGGTGGTGCGCAGCGGCGGGTCACCCGTACCGGTGAGGGTCACGGACAGCACGCCGCGGCCCGCGACCCGGCCCGCGAACGAGACCCGGCCGGGCGCGGCCGCCCGGACCTCTGTGCCGGGCGGCGCGGCCAGATCCACCCCGCGGTGCCCCGCCCCGTACGCCGAGGCCGGCGGCTCCCACCCGCGCACGACGACGGGACGGGGCGGCCCCAGCGGCCAGCTCCGGCTGCGGGAATCACCGGCCCGGGCTGGGCCGGTGCCCGCCCAGGCCAGGGAAAGCATCGACACGAGCAGGACGAGAAGACTGCGAAACAGGGCGCGGTTCATGGCACAGACCGTCCCGCGAATCCCGCGGCCGAGTGGATCATGGTCCCGATCTGTGGAGTACCGACCGGTTGTGGACAGCTCCGTCACCCGGCACTGCGCGGGTCCCGTACACTTCTTCTGGCGATCCGGGTCACCGGGTCGACTTCGCACGCCCCGCCACCACATCCTCTTCAGGTCGGTGGCCGCGCTCCTCGGTCCCTTGTGGCACGGCGCGTCGGGGCGTCAGGACATAACCGAGAACCCAAGGAGATACGGCCATGGCCGTCGTCACGATGCGGGAGCTGCTGGAAAGCGGCGTCCACTTCGGTCACCAGACCCGTCGTTGGAACCCGAAGATGAAGCGATTCATCTTCACGGAGCGCAACGGCATCTACATCATCGACCTGCTCCAGTCGCTGTCGTACATCGACCGCGCCTACGAGTTCGTCAAGGAGACCGTCGCCCACGGCGGCTCCATCATGTTCGTCGGCACCAAGAAGCAGGCCCAGGAGGCCATCGCCGAGCAGGCGACGCGCGTTGGCATGCCGTACGTCAACCAGCGTTGGCTGGGCGGCATGCTCACCAACTTCTCCACCGTCTACAAGCGCCTTCAGCGTCTGAAGGAGCTCGAGCAGATCGACTTCGAGGATGTGGCCGCGTCCGGCCTCACCAAGAAGGAGCTCCTGGTCCTCTCCCGCGAGAAGGCCAAGCTGGAGAAGACCCTTGGTGGTATCCGCGAGATGCAGAAGGTGCCCAGCGCCGTCTGGATCGTCGACACCAAGAAGGAGCACATCGCCGTCGGTGAGGCGCGCAAGCTCCACATCCCGGTCGTCGCGATCCTGGACACCAACTGCGACCCGGACGAGGTCGACTACAAGATCCCGGGCAACGACGACGCCATCCGCTCCGTCACCCTGCTCACCCGCGTGATCGCCGACGCCGTCGCCGAGGGCCTCATCGCCCGTTCCGGCGTCGCCACCGGTGACTCCAAGCCGGGCGAGAAGGCCGCCGGCGAGCCGCTGGCCGAGTGGGAGCGCGACCTCCTCGAGGGCGAGAAGAAGGCCGACGACGCCGAGGCTCCGGCCGCCGCCGAGGCCGAGAAGCCGGCTGAGGCCGCTGCTGAGGCTCCGGCCGCTGAGGCCGCCCCGGCCGACGAGGCTGAGAAGCCGGCCGCGGACGCCGAGCAGGCCTGACCACACAGGTTCGGTAGTTGACGGCGGGGGACGGTGCCACAAGCGCCGGCCCCCGCCGCTCACCCGTAGATCTTCGACTTTCGACTTTCGAGAGAGATTCAAGGACATGGCGAACTACACCGCCGCTGACGTCAAGAAGCTCCGCGAGCTCACCGGCGCCGGCATGATGGACTGCAAGAAGGCGCTGGACGAGGCCGAGGGCAACGTCGACAAGGCCGTCGAGGCCCTGCGTATCAAGGGCCAGAAGGGCGTCGCCAAGCGCGAGGGCCGCTCCGCCGAGAACGGTGCCGTCGTCTCCCTGATCGCCGACGACAACACCTCCGGTGTCCTCGTCGAGCTGAAGTGCGAGACGGACTTCGTCGCCAAGGGTGAGAAGTTCCAGGCCGTCGCCAACGCCCTGGCCGTGCACGTCGCCGCGACCTCTCCGGCCGACATCGACGCGCTGCTCGCCTCCGAGATCGAGGCCGGCAAGACCGTCCAGGCGTTCGTCGACGAGGCCAACGCCAACCTCGGCGAGAAGATCGTCCTCGACCGCTTCGCGCAGTTCTCCGGTGCCTACGTCACGGCGTACATGCACCGCACCATGCCTGACCTCCCGCCGCAGATCGGTGTCCTTGTCGAGCTCGACAAGGCGAACGCCGAGGTCGCCAAGGGTGTCGCGCAGCACATCGCCGCCTTCGCGCCGAAGTACCTCTCCCGCGAGGACGTCCCGGCAGAGGTCGTCGAGTCCGAGCGTCGCGTCGCCGAGGAGACCACCCGCGCCGAGGGCAAGCCCGAGGCCGCCCTCCCGAAGATCGTCGAGGGTCGCGTCAACGGCTTCTTCAAGGAGGCCACCCTCCTTGGTCAGCCCTACGCGCTCGACAACAAGAAGTCCGTCCAGAAGGTCCTGGACGAGGCCGGTGTCACGCTGAAGCGCTTCTCGCGCATCAAGGTCGGCATCTGACCCGTTAAGCGATCGACACGGGAGCCCGCTAGGGTTTCTTACGCAGTCGCCGGTCGCGCTCGCGCCGGAGACCGCAGATCTGACGAGGAGGCCATTGCCGACAGGGACACCAGCACCCCAAGGCAATGGCCTTCTTCGTATGTGCACGAGGAGATCTCCATGAACAAGGGCGCGGACGCCAATCAGGCAGCCGACGACAAGAGCGACCACGACGTCAACAAGGCCGGGCGCTTCATGCTGAAGCTGTCCGGTGAGGCCTTCGCCGGCGGCGGCGGACTCGGCGTCGACCCCGACGTCGTACACGCCATCGCGCGCGAGATCGCCGCGGTCGTCCGCGACGGTGCGCAGATCGCGGTCGTCATCGGTGGCGGCAACTTCTTCCGCGGGGCCGAACTGCAGCAGCGCGGCATGGACCGGGCCCGCTCCGACTACATGGGCATGCTCGGCACGGTGATGAACTGCCTCGCCCTCCAGGACTTCCTGGAGAAGGAGGGCATCGACTCCCGTGTCCAGACCGCCATCACCATGGGGCAGGTCGCGGAGCCGTACATCCCGCTGCGCGCCGTGCGCCACCTGGAGAAGGGGCGCGTGGTCATCTTCGGCGCCGGTATGGGCATGCCGTACTTCTCCACCGACACCACCGCCGCGCAGCGCGCCCTGGAGATCGACGCCGAAGCCCTGCTGATGGGCAAGAACGGCGTCGACGGGGTCTACGACTCCGACCCCAAGACCAATCCCGACGCGGTGAAGTTCGACGCGCTGGAGTACGGCGAGGTGCTCTCCCGCAACCTCAAGGTCGCCGACGCCACGGCCATCACTCTCTGCCGCGACAACGCCCTTCCGATCCTTGTCTTCGAACTGCTCGCAGAAGGCAATATCGCTCGGGCCGTCAAGGGTGAGAAGATCGGCACGCTCGTGAGCGACCAGGGCACCAGGGCCTGACCCCGGGGGCTTCCCTCGAGGGATGGACAAAGTCCTGCCGGTCGGACACCGTGCAGGGAAAAGACGCGACGCAGGTTCCGCCGGCCCAGTCGAACGCCGGGCCTACTCAAGACACGCAGGAGCAAGTGGTGATCGAAGAGACCCTCCTCGAGGCCGAGGAGAAGATGGAGAAGGCCGTCCTGGTCGCCAAGGATGACTTCGCCGCGATCCGCACCGGACGTGCGCACCCGGCGATGTTCAACAAGATCGTGGCGGACTACTACGGTGCGCTGACCCCGATCAACCAGCTGGCCTCGTTCTCGGTTCCCGAGGCGCGGATGGCCGTGGTGACCCCGTTCGACAAGAGCGCGCTGCGCAATATCGAGCAGGCCATCCGCGACTCCGACCTCGGTGTCAACCCGAGCAACGACGGCAACATCATCCGGGTGGTGTTCCCGGAGCTGACGCAGGACCGCCGCAAGGAGTACATCAAGGTCGCCAAGACCAAGGCCGAGGACTCCAAGATCTCGATCCGTTCCGTGCGCCGCAAGGCCAAGGAGACCATCGACAAGTTCATCAAGGACGGCGAGGTCGGCGAGGACGAGGGCCGCCGTGCGGAGAAGGAGCTCGACGACACCACCGCGAAGTACGTCTCGCAGGTGGACGAGCTGCTCAAGCACAAGGAAGCCGAGCTGCTCGAGGTCTGATGAACGACTCTTCCTGGGGGGCCCCACCGAGAGCCGGTTTCTGGGGACCGCCCGACCAGGGGCCTGCCCCGGCGGGTCCCGCATACGATGAGCATGACGCACATCAGACTCGGCCCATGCCCATCGTGCCGGACTTTCCCGACGCAGGTAGAGACGCCGAAGACCGTAACGACCCCGACCAGAACGACGACCGTGACATGGGGGCCGCTCGGCTGAGCGGCCCTCTGTTCCGGGACGAGATTCCGCAGGAGCCCATGCCCACCCCGCCGCCGGCGTCCGAGCCGCCGCAGAAGAAGCGGGCCGGCCGCGATCTGCGGGCGGCCATAGGGGTCGGTGTCGGGCTCGGCGCTGTGATCGTGGCATCGCTGTTCATCGTCAAGGCCGTGTTCGTCGGCGTGATCGCGGTCGCCGTCGTCGTCGGGCTGTGGGAGCTCACCTCGCGTCTCGAGGAGCGCAAACAGATCAAGGCGCCGCTGGTACCGCTCGCGGTCGGCGGCGCGGCGATGGTCGTGGCCGGTTATGTCCGTGGTGCGGAGGGCGCCTGGGTCGCGATGGCGCTCACCGCGCTCGCGGTCCTGGTCTGGCGGATGACGGAGCCGCCCGAGGGCTATCTGAAGGACGTCACGGCGGGTGTCTTCGCCGCGTTCTACGTGCCGTTCCTGGCGACGTTCGTCGCGATGATGCTCACCGCGGACGACGGGCCGCAGCGGGTGCTCACCTTCCTGGTGCTGACGGTGGTCAGTGACACGGGTGCGTACGCCGTCGGCTGGCGCTTCGGCAAGCACAAGCTCGCGCCGCGCATCAGCCCCGGGAAGACCCGCGAGGGCCTGGTCGGCGCGGTGACGTTCGCGATGGTGGCGGGCGCGCTGCTGATGGAGTTCGTGATCGACGACGGCACCTGGTGGCAGGGCCTGTTGCTCGGCTTCGCGGTCGCGGCCAGTGCCACGCTCGGTGACCTGGGCGAGTCGATGATCAAGCGGGACCTCGGCATCAAGGACATGGGCACGCTGCTGCCGGGACACGGCGGCATCATGGACCGGCTCGACTCCCTGCTGCCGACGGCTCCCGTGGTGTGGCTGCTGATGGTGATCTTCGTCGGATCCGGCTGATCGGCTGACCTGCGTGTTTGGGCCGAGGGGTTCGTTGTCCACAGGACGGCGAACCCCTCTTGGTATCTCTGCGACACTGGTAACACCATGCCCAAGCCCGGAGAACTTGCAATTCAGTAGCATCCGCAGGCCCCCGACCAGCACTTTTGGTGTTGGCCGGGGGCCTGCTGACATTGATTGGGCCGTCTCGGGGCCGTCAACCTTCTTTAACCTTGCCAATCGGCCTCGCCGTCTGTATCGGTGTTCACCGGCGGCCGTCTGCCCAAGCCAACCACTTACGGGCCACCTTCGTGTGCGGGTGGGTGTCGCCGAGGGTTTCGCGCTGGATGGCGAGGATGGCTTCGAATTCGGTTCGGGCCTGTGCCGGCTCGCCCTGGTCGTGCAGGATCCGCGCGAGGCTGTGCCGGGTGACGAGAGTGTCCGGGTGGGTGTCGCCGAGGGTTTCGCGCTCGATGGCGAGGATGGCTTCGAATTCGCTTCGGGCCCGTGCCGACTCGCCCTGGTCGTGCAGGATCAGCGCGAGTTCGTGCCGGGTGCCGAGAGCGTCCGGGTGGGTGTCGCCGAGGGTTTCGCGCTGGATGGCGAGGATGGCTTCGAATTCGGTTCGGGCCTGTGCCGGCTCGCCCTGGTCGTGCAGGATCCGCGCGAGGCTGTACCGGGTGACGAGAGTCTGCGGGTCGGTGTCGCCGAGGGTTTCGCGCTCGATGGCGAGGATGGCTTCGAATTCGGTTCGGGCCTGTGCCGGCTCGCCCTGGTCGTGCAGGATCCGCGCGAGTTCGTGCCGGGTGCCGAGAGTGTGCGGGTGGGTGTCGCCGAGGGTTTCGCGCTGGATGGCGAGGATGGCTTCGAATTGGGTTCGGGCCTGTGCCGGCTCGCCCTGGTCGTGCAGGATCCGCGCGAGTTCGTGCCGGGTGACGAGAGTGCGCGGGTGGGTGTCGCCGAGGGTTTCGCGCTGGATGGCGAGGATGGCTTCGAATTCGGTTCGGGCCTGCTGGTAGAGGCCGCGGGTTCGCAGCTGGCGGGCTGCGAAGACCGCTGCTGTTGCTGCCATCTGCATGACATCACCAGGCAGGAGGGCGGCACTGGCTCGGTGGAAGAGGTCCGACGCGTGGGGTTGGAGGAGCCGCCAGTGATCCCAGTAAGCCGGTTCCTCCGGTATTCCGGTTTCGTTCGCCAATGCCGCGACGGTTAGCGCTGCGACCGCAGTGTTGAGGGCAGTGTGGCTGCGACTGGCGTCGCGGACCAGCGGGTGTACCCGCAACGTGGGCAGCGCGTCCGTGTCGTTGTTTGTGGAGGAGAGGTCGACTAGGCCGAGGTCGACCAGCGCCGTGAGCAGTCGCCACAGGCGCGGCCCGTCGAGGCCGGCGAGTTGCCCGGCGTTGGCCAGGGCTGATGGGGTTAGGAGCAGGGTGTAGGGGAGCGGAGCGTCGGCGAATGTCG
This sequence comes from Streptomyces sp. NBC_00885, assembly GCF_045207475.1. Lineage (NCBI taxonomy): Bacteria > Bacillati > Actinomycetota > Actinomycetes > Kitasatosporales > Streptomycetaceae > Streptomyces > Streptomyces sp. NBC_00885. The sequence continues at coordinate 2,326,199 of NZ_CP108796.1, read as the reverse complement.
CGATCAGCTCCAGCAGCGGTCGGGCGAGGGGCTCACCACGTTTCTCCAGCAGGTCCACGGACATGGCCCAGGTCTGGCCGATGACATTGCCGGGGTCCACTCGGCGCAGGCCGGTATCCAGGGCTGCCTGATAGGAGGAGAAGTCCGCGGGCATGTCCGGGTCCCGGTACGCGGGCGGCATGTCGTTCGCCTCGGCCAGGTAAGTACCAGCCAGGAGCAGAGCTAGCGGGAGTCCGCCAAGGCGTTCCGCCAAGCGGCGTGCATCGACTGCCGTGCCAGCTGTGTCGCCGGCGTGGTCCAGCAGGATCTGCGCGGCGTTTCCGATGTCGTCACCGGTCAGCGTGCGCACCGGATGCAGGACGCAGCCGCCTCCCCAAGTGCTGGAGGTGCTGTCGCGGGTGGTGACCAGCACGCTGCCAAGGCTGTTGGTGTGAGGGCGAATCCAGCCGGTGCCGTTCCTAAGCCGTCCGGGACCGTCCAGCAGTGCGGGATCGTCGGCGTTGTCCACCACCAGCAGCCAGGGCCGCCCGTACTGCGACAGATGCGCCCACAGCACGTCGGCCGCGTCCCCGGCGTGCAACTGCTCATCTGTCGCCCCAATGTGACGGGCCACCGCCCGCAAGCCCGACTGAAGCGTCGCAGCCTGCCGTGCGTCGACCCACCACACCTCATGACCCATCCGCATTCGGCGGAACGTGAGTTCTAGATGTACTGCCCAGGGACGTTGGTCAACCTGGTGATGGGTGGTTTGCCGCTGGTTGCGGTGTGGGGGCGGTGGTGATTGTAGTGATGGAGCCAGGCCGGCAGGGCTTTGCGGCGGGCTGATTCGCTGGAGTAGAAGCGGCCAAGAGCCCAGCCGTCGGCCAGGGTGCGGTGGAAGCGTTCGACCTTGCCATTGGTCTGTGGCCGGTAGGGCCGGGTCTTCTTCGGCGTGATTCCCAGCTCGGTGCAGGCCTGTGTCCAGTGCCGGGAGCGGTAGGCCGAGCCGTTGTCGGTGAGCACCCGCTCGACCCTCACGCCGCGGGCGGCGAACCAGTCGACCGCGCGTCGCAGGACACCGACCGCCGTGGCGGCTTTCTCGTCGTCGCAGATCTCGGCGTAGGCGACCCGGGAATGATCGTCGACGACGGTGTGGACGAACGCGGTGCCCAGCAGCGGTCCGCGGTACTTGTTGCGGGGCCTGTCCGGGGTCGCGGCGCGGTTCCTGCGGCCCTGGACGCGTCCGACGTAGCGCCAGCCGCCGCCGTCGGGAACGTTCCCGAGCTTCTTCACGTCGATGTGGAGCATCGCGCCGGGATGGTCGTGTTCGTAGCGGCGGACCGGCTCGCCGGTGGCGCGGTCGATGTGCGAGAGCCGGTTGATCCGGCACCGGGTCAGGACCGCGTGCACGGTGGAGGCAGGCATGCCGAGCCGTCCGGCGATCTGGACCGGGCCCAGACGCTGCTTCCAGCGCAGGTGCACGATCTTGCGGACCTGCGGCTGCGTGGTTCGGGCAGGACTGCGGTGCGGCCGTGAGGACCGGTCGCCCATGGCCTGGGCACCGGACTCGGCGTAACGGACGGCCCACCGCTTCGCGGTCGGCCAGGACACGTCATAACGCTCGGCCGCACGAGCGACCGGCCACCCGTCATCAACAATCAGACGCGCCAGGCGAAGACGGGCACGAGGAGTCAAAGCAGCGTTAGCGTGAGACACGAAGGCCTCCAGGTTGGCGGAGCGGTTCCTAGACAGCTCCACTCCACAACCGGAGGCCTTCGCCATCTCACAGATTCAGACCGTGTCGTCGCACAAACTCAACCAACCTGCCCGGGCAGTACATCTAGAGCCACAGAGGTCTTGCCAGACCCGCCCATGCCGGACAGCACATGCGCCCGCCTGTCCCCGGGTGCGGACAGCGCCAACTCCACTTGTTTCAGCAGTGCATCGCGGCCCCGCAGTGGATGCCTTGGGTCACGCACGCCCAGAGGCGGCGCCACTGTAACGGGGACGTTCAGTGGGTCGGGCTGGGCGCCACCGAAATAGACGTTGTCGGCCCGGAACTGCTCGGCGGCCAGTGAACCGTTGCTGGCCTGCACGCCCGAGAGAAGCACGGCTTCGCTACCGGGTCCCGTCAGGGCTGATTCGGGCCCGGCTGTTGAGGGTTTCCCAGGCGCACCCCGCCCTGGACATTGGCCACACCTGCAGCGAACGAATCCTTCTCGGCCTGTACCGACAGGTTCCCACCCACCGACAGCCCGTAGGCCCCTACTACGGTGCTGCCCGCCCCCCGTGCGGCGTCCTGGACCGCGGCCACCGCTGCTTCAAGTTCTCGCGCGAACCCTGGATCCTCCGCCACCGCCACTGTCACGGCCTGTTCCACCCGCTGCCGGGTCAGCGCGCTCGGCTCGTCCTGGCCAGCAGCGGCCTCAGCCTCTAGGCGCTCCAGCTCCACGTCATCTCCCAGCCTGCGGGCGACGACCTGGTGCACGCGGTCCATGGCCCCATCCAGAGCCAGGTCCACCTCGGCATCCGCCCGTCCCGCCACTCGGCGGGCCTTGCCGACAGCCCAGGCGAACACATAGCCGATCGCAATCTCTATACCTGTCATATCTTGTCCCCTCGCTCAAGTTCGACCGTAGCGCCGCCGCAACCGCGAGAGGGTCTGATTTGTTGAACAAGTAGCGAGCGGCGCAAGCGACTTGAGGCAAGGGGGCGCTGCCCCGGGGCTCAACTTGAAACGATTGCGGGGCGGACCCCACCTTCGCTGCCGGTGTTCCCTAGTCGCGACGGGAGTAGGGATTCGTGATGATCTGGCCGTCAGGCCGTTCTCTTGCCCGACAGAAGCACCCCGTCGACGGCCTTCCGTGTGCGCTCCCGGCTCGTCGGCATGAGGTGCGCGTACACCCGCAGCGTCAGGGCCGGATCGGAGTGTCCCAGGTATTCGCTCACAGCCTTGACGCTCTCGCCAGCATCCAGCAGCACAGACGCGTAGAAGTGACGCAGGGCGTGCATGCCGTGCTCGCGGGCGGACGCGTACGATCCGCCCTCCTTCGGCTCAGCGATGAATCCTGCCGCTGCGATCGCAGGCTTCTAATCCTGAAGGTTGAAGTTGCTCCGCCAAACAAGCCAGTTGGCGGTGTTCGTGAACACCAGCCGTGCCGTCACCTTCGGGCCGTCGGGCTTCCGCCACGGCAGGCTGACCTCGACCGGCTTATACGTGTCCATGTGCCTGCGCAGGGCCTCGGCCACCGACGCCGGCAGAGGCACGTCCCGCTCCTTATCGCACTTGGGCGGAGCGAAGACAGCCTTCCCACGGATTAGCTTCACCTGCCGGACTACCCGCAGGGTGTCGGCGTCGAAGCTGAGGGCGTCCTCGGCGAGTCCGATGACCTCCCCCTGACGCAGGCCGCAGCCCGCGCCGACATCCACCATGGCCCGGTACCGCTCGGACAATGCCGCGCGGACCGCGAGGACTTGCTCCGTCCGCCACGGAACGACGCGCCGCGGCTCGCTGGTCGGCGGCCGCACGGATTTTGCACTGCATGGGTTGCGGGGCAACAGCCCGTCATCGACGGCAGCCGCGAGGACCGCGCGCACGTCGCTGTAGATATTCCTCGCGTACGAGCCGCCGATAGGACTCGCTGCCAGCGCGCTCACTAGTTCTCGGATGTGCTGCGGGCGGAACGAGTCGAGAGGGCGCGAACCGAGATGCGGGAAGGCGTGCAAACGCAGCCGTCGTTCCGTCTCGATCTGACTTGAGAGTTCTGTCGTCTGCGCCTTGAGCCATTTCTCCACGTAGCGCTTGAAGGTGATGCGCGCTGCTCGTGGGTCGATGTACTGGCCGCGAGACATGTCCGAGGCGGTGTTGGTGAGCCACTGTTCGGCGAGACGCTTCTGTCCGTCAGGGAAAGACTTGCTCTTCTCGGTGCCGTCAGGGCCGATGTAGCGGGCGCGGTAGCGCATGCCGGCGCCGTGGCGGTCGGTCTTCACCTTGACGGTCTTGTCGTCGGGGCCGGTCTCGGTCTTGTACCAGCGGTCTTGGATGTGGCCTGCCATGTGGGCTCCTTCGGGCAGAACGGGCCAGAGGCACGGCCCGTGTATGGGTCGTGCCTCTGGTGTTCGTGGGTGGGGTCAGGCGGCGTCGGCGGTCTTGCGTTGGGTGACGTAGGCGCGTACGTCGGCGGGGTCGTATCGGAGGTGCTTGCCGATGCGGAATCCGGGCGGGCCGACGCGCTTCTTGCGCCAGGTGTAGAGGGTCTCGACGCTCTCCAGCTTGAAGATGACCACTAGGTCTTCGGGGGTGAGGTAGCAGTCAGGTAGGCCGGACCTGAGCGTTGTGGTGGGTGGTGATGTTGCCGCCATGCGGTTCTCCTTGAGGGCCGCTGATGGTGCGGATACCGGGGAATCGTCGACAGAACTGACAGAACCTCTCCGTTAGGTCGCTGACCTGCGGCTTCGATGGTTCGCGATCTTGTGACAAAACTCGAAAAAACTCTGACAGAACCTCGGGAAGGGGGTTCTGTCACGGCGGTCCGGTTCGGAGCTCGGCGGTTCTGTCAGAGTTTTCGGAGGTTTTGTCACAGTCGCGATCATGAATGTTTGTGCAGGTCAGCGGCTTGGGAGGTGGGTTCTGTCAGTTCTGTCAGCGAGTTGGGGGTTCTGTCAGGTGCCCCGGGTGAGACGAGGGTGGGTTTCGTAGCGGGGCGAGCGTGGGCGGCCGCCGCGTCCGGTGCGCGGGGGAGCGGGCTGCTGGCGGACCCAGCCGTGTTCCTCGAGCAGGCTCAGGGAGGGGTCGAGGTCTCCGATAGCGGGGAAGCCCTCCCGGGGCAGCGCCCGGAACAGCTCCCGCTTGGAGAACCCGTCCATCCGGCTGGTCCGCAGGTGGGTGAGGACGGCGTAGGCGGCATCGCGGGCGGGTGCGGCGGTCATCGCGTCGAACACGTCAAGGGCGTGGGCGGTGAAGTAGTCGCCCAGTTCGGTGGCGGCTGCCGGTCGCCGCCTCGATCGGCCGGTGCCACCCGTCCTCGGGGTGGGTGGCCAGGTGGAGGAGTCCGGCGATGCGGGCCACGGCCCCGTCCCGCTTGGAGGCCCATTTCACGATGGGGGCGAAGCTGCCGTCTTTCCCGAGCCGGGATTCCGTGACCTTCTGGAACGCGAGGATCACCGCGTCCGCCTCGGGGGTCAGGGTGAGGATCGCGGGATCTGTCCAGTCGGCCAGCGCGAGTGTCAGGCTGCCGAGTTGGCGGGCGTAGTGGGCGGCTGTCTCCTCGTCGAGCAGGGCGGGGGACAGGTTGCGGTGGCCGACCAGGGACAGGGGCTTGGAGTACAGGAACCGGGCGAGCAGGCCGCGTCCGTCGGCCCCGTCGATGCGGGCCAGGGAGCCCAGTACCTCGGGCTGGATAGCCAGTCCGATGGTGACGGCGGGGGCGTCGATGTGCTGGGCCTCGCGGCCCTGCCGGTTGACGCGGATCATGTCCCCGGCGTGGCCCTTGAGGAACATCCCCATGTTGGGCTTGCCGGTGTAGCGCCCGGCGATGATGTCGAACAGCTCCCCTTCGGCGCTCAGGCAGGAGATGCGTCCGCCCTGTTGGTCCAGGAGCGTGCCGACGTTTTCCGGGGTGACGTCGTCCGCCACGAGCTGCGGGATCGCGGGAACGGTCATCTCCTCCACAGCCTGTGCAAGCGCGACGGCTTCTGCGGTGAGCGCGTCGCGGGTGCCGGGTTCGGCACCGGCGGCCTTCTGGGTGGCCTTGTCGGAAGCTGCCTTGGCCAGACGGATGGTGGTCTCCGCCTCGGCCCGTACCGGTCCGGACAGCTCGATCAGCGCCTTTTCGGCAGCGAGCAGCGGGCGGACCATCAGGTCGAAGACAGCCGACTTGCGGTTGCCGGGGTCCAGGGCCACGGCGGTGTAGATGTTCACCGGCTCGCGCCAGTGCCCCCGCACGCACACCTTGGCCCGGCCGCCGGCCGCCGTGGCGATGACCGCCAGCGCGAGGCACCCGGCAAGGTCGACGGGGGTCTGTGTCTCCTCCGCGACCCCGCGCACCATGTCCCCCAGCCACGTGGGCAGGGTGCCCACGGGGAAGGTCGGCAGGGCGGGGCGGGCCGTGATGGGCACGGGTTCGTCCCATGCCGGGCCGGTGATCTGCTCGGGGTCGAGCTGGTCGAACCCTTCCCACAGGTCCGGGCTCATCTCGTTGGGGGTGCTCATGCCGCGTTCCTCCCTTCGGCGGTGAGTAGCGGGCAGGTGTCCCGGTGCTCGGTGTGGGCGGTGATGAGGAGCTGGACGGCGGAGCGTCCGATCGCGTCGCGCTCGAAGCCGCACGCGCACCAGCAGTGGGCATGGGCCTGGGCGCTCCAGGACGGTGGGGCGACGATCCGCAGCCACCCGAGGGGGCGGTACGGGCGGGTCGGCTGCGGGTCAGTGCGAAGCGCAGATGCGGACGCCCTTCGGGCGACGCTCTCTCGGCCGCCCACTGCCGCAACGGGTACGGCCTGTGCGGCGGCCTGCCCCGTGTTGTGGCGGGCGTTCACGCTGTCCTCCCGGTGCCGTGGAGGCCGTTGGTGACGGCCCGTTGGGCGTAGGGCTCGGGTACGCCGACGGAGACGGCTGCGGCGACGATCTGCCGCCCCAGGACTTCGAGGCTGCACGGCCCGGGGCACTTGGCGTGCTGGACTGCCAGGAACCGGGCCACGCCGAATGCTTGCGATCCGGCACCTGACTCGGTGCGGGCCAGCACGAGGGCGAGGCCTCGTTCGAGGCCGGTACGCACGTAACTCTCGGTGTGGCGGCATCCGGTGCCTGCGGTCCGGTCCCAGTCGGGATGTCCGTGGACGGAAGAGACCACCCTGCCCGGCGCGGGGGTGGTCTCTTCCCCCGAGATCAGGGCGCGCACGGCAGACGGCAGGAGGGCCATGGGACCGTGCCCGGGGCCGAGCCAGCGGGCGTAGGCCATGCGGGACTTGATGTCCACGCCGGGCCGGACCGCGTTCGCCGACCGCATCGGCCCCCGGTAGATCCAGTGCTCCCCGCGGGTCGTCGGCACCACCCTGGTGGGCGGCAGCGTCTCGCGTGCCCAGGCGACGGCCTGGGCGTTGTCCAGGTCGACGACGGTCAGTCCGGCCCCCGCCGGGTGATAGGCGACGGCACACGCCCGGTGCCACGCGGCAGCCCAGGCCACAGAGGCGATCATGCGTCGGTCGGTCGTGGCAGCGGCCCAGCCGTGGCACACGGACGGGCACCGGCATTCGCCTGCGGTCTTCATGTTCGGCCGTCCGCCACAGGCTCCGCCCGTGCACGCTAGGCAGTTCCCGAACGGCACCTTTCCTGCCCGCAGAGGTAGGACCGGCACTTCAGCCAAGGCCAGTTCCAACGCGGTGTGCAGAGGGTCGCGTAAGCGCGTCCCGTGGTCGGGCTCTCGCCGGATGTCGGTGGGTTGGGTCATGCTGGATGTCTCCAGTTCTCTGAATTGAGCGGGAGACCAGGGCGGCCCGGAACTTTGGCGAGATGCGGGCCGCCCTAGCCGTGTCTAGAAGGGCGGTTCGTGGCACTTGGCCCAGGCCGAACTCGGCGGGCATGATGGCCCCCTTCTGCCTGAAGGGGGCCACCGTGAAGGTCAAAGGCGTGATGGGGTCGGCGAGCTTCGACGGCGAATGGATCACCATCACGAAGAAGGAAGTCGGCCAGCAGGAACGCGAGTTCCGGATCCGGGCCGCAGACGTCACCGGTACCCGGTTCAAGTCCGGCACCCGCCTGTTCCACGGCTACGTGCAGTTCGTCATGCCGGGCAGCGCGCCCGCGCCCGAATCAAAGAGTCTGATCACCGGCGGCCGACCGCCACATTCGGACCCGCACAGTCTGTCCATCCGCCGCAGCGCGAACGATGCGGCTGCCAAGTTCATTGCAGCCGTAGAGCAGGCGCGCGCCTGACCGGTTGGGCCTGATCATGCTGGAGGCCTCCACAGGGCTGGTGGGCGAGGGCCGCCCTGTTCATTGGCGTGAGGGGCCGCCCTTGCGGTTGCGGCAGGTACGGGACCGGTGTCGCACTGCGTTGGGCCGTCTAGACCCGGTGTGATGGAACTCGTACTCTGCGCACATGGAGTGGGGGACTCTGGGAGTTGCGGCAGTTGGTGCTTTATTCGGAATCGGGGCGACGCTGATCACCGACGCCCTTCGATCTCGGCGAGAGAAAGACCAGCGGTGGGCAGACACGAAGCGAAACGCGTACGTGCGGTTTCTGACCGCGCTGGCTCAGGCTCATAGCCGTATGACCGTGGCGGCTGCTCGGGAGGAAGCCGGGCCTGCTCGCCGGCAGGCGGTTCATGATGCTTTTCTCAGCGATCCGCAGCACTCCGATGCCAAGTCCGTCCTAAGGGAGTTGGCGCTAGCTGCGCCTGATCACGTCTACCTGGCCGCTGTGCCGGTATATGAGCAACTGCGGGTTGCTCGCGACATGCTTGCCTTGGACGCGATGAGTTTCGACGCGCCGGAGTATCAGCAAGTCATACGGCCGTTCTTCATGGATTTGGATGCTCTCCAACGGCTCATGCGAGATGACCTGAAGCCCCCGGCTGACCGTCACGTATGAGGGCCCGTGAGGGATAGTTGGGCTGGCAGGCGATGTCGATGCCGTCCACGTCGAATCCGGCACAGCAGTAGCCCATACCGGCGCCACCGGAGCGCGAGGAGACATCGAGCCGTAACGGCGGTCGGCCGGCCACTCGCCCGATGCCGGTGCGTTGGGTCATGCTGGATGTCTCCAGTTCTGTGAAAGGTGCTGGATCGCCGGGGCGGCCGCGAGTCTTTGGCGAGAGGCGCGGCCGCCCCGGGCGTAGCTAGGCGTCCGGGTGATCAGCGCAGTTGCATTCGTGCTCCGGCCACTGGCAATTGGGGCACCGTCCTGTCGCTACGAGCTCCGCTCGCTGTTCCTGCTTGCGCCACGTCGCGTACTGCTGGCGGATGTAGCCGCGAGGGTCGGTGATCTCTTCGACCTTGTCGGTGTCGAGGAGGCGGCGGGCCGCGTCGGTGGCGGCCTCGCATGCGTCGCCGAACACCGATTCGACCTCATCCCCGAGGGCGATGCGGTCCAGGACCGCGGCCCTGCGGAGCCAGAACTCCCGCCCGAGCAGGGCCCCGGTCGGACGCCCCACAGCGTGGTACGCGGTCCATCCGAGCTCGCTGGTGATGCACGGCGCCGTGGCGTATGCCTCATCCGGCGTCGGCCACGGACTCAGCTTCGGGTCGGCGTCGCCGCAGGCGGCCTTGCCGACGCGGCGGATGAGACCGGCCGCGAGCATGTCCTCGTACGGGATGCCGGTGCAGGGACGCGTTTCCTCGGTCCCTTCGGGAGTAAGCCAAAGGCTCGTGCCCTCCCCGGCGCAGACGGTGCAGTCGTCATGGCTGGCGAGGTGGTCGGCGGTGACGTACAGCCGTTCCATGTCCGTGTAGCGGGAGGGCAGGCGGCGCACGGCGCCGGTATCGAAGATGCCGTTCAGGGCGGTTGTGATGCGGTCGGTGTCGGTGGGGTCGCAGATGATGCGGATCTCGAACATGCTCAGTCCTCCGGGTGGTTGACGGTGGGGAGTTGGGGCAGGCCCGCGCTTTCAAGGGCCTTGGGGTCGAAGCCGGGCAGGGCGGCGCGGGTGATGAGTGCGGTGGCGAGGGATTCGGCGTAGGCGGCGCCGGAGCGGGCTACTTCGATCTGTGCTCCGGCGCGCAGGGCTTCCACGCGCTCGATGTGCGCGTGGTCCTCGCGCCGCTCGGTGGTTCGCCGTTCGTAGGCGGCGCTCTCGCGGCGGTCGGTGCGCCAGTAGCGGGCCGCGAGCCCGTACGCGACGGCCGTCGCGAGAACCCACAGCAGTAGCGGCAGCGAGATGCCGTCCGCGTATCCGGCGACCCCGGCGAGGGCGAGCCCTCCCGAGGCGGCGAACGCGGTTCCGGCAATCACGCTGTCACCCGCGCGTCCGGCAGAGGCGAACGCTCCGGCCGCCACGGCCCCGGTCGCGAGCACGACCATCAACGCGGCGTTGCCGACGCTGTGTTCGGCGCCGTTGGCGTTCCAGATCCTGCCGAGGATGAGCACCGTGGAGGTGGCAATCGCCGGGGCCACCTTGGGGGCGAGGACTGCGAGCGGGTGTCGCACGGTGATGGGCTGGTTCATCAAGGCTCCCTCAGTTGATCTGCTGGATGGCGTCGATGACAGCCGTGGTGAGCTGATTGATGGGGCCGGACGCTCCGGTGGAGGCGAGGAAGAACCCGAACGCTCCGGCGATGAACGCCGAGCCCGGCCCGAGAGTCTTGGAGCGCAGCAGGAAGAACAGGACCAGCCCGAACAGGGCGACGAGCGAGACGGTCATGGCCATAACAGAAACTCCTTTGACGGCTTGTTGAGGCGGCTGGCTAAGGTGTGTGCGCCCTCGGGTGCTGGCCAATTCGAGGGCTTGGCCGACGGTTGCGCCCACCTAGCTCCTGCTCGGAGCGGGGTACGTCTCATGACGGGCACCGTCGGCCGCTTCGCATCCGGGGTCAGCGGGTGCCGTTGCGGTAGGTGGCGGCCCACAGGTTGTAGAGGTGTCGGCCGACGCGTATGCGTTTGCCGGTGGCCTTGCAGCGGCGGCAGTCGTGGCCGCGCTTGAGGCGGCCCTTGCGGTCGGTCTTCATCGCAAAGCCCCAGCCGCGGCACTTGCGGCAGGGCCCGAACGGCGATGCGGCGCACAGACCGCTGTAACAGAGAGTGATGGCGAGTAGGCAGGCGATAGCGAGCAGGGCAGGGGTCATGACGGGCCCTCCCGGGCGGTGTTCAGGGGGTTTTCGCAGGTGGGCCGCTATGCGCTAGCGGCCTGATGAGACTGGGTTTCGGGTGCTATCGGGGCTGCTATCGATAGCAGGCGTGCCCGCTATCGATAGCAGCCCCGGAGAGTCAGCCCGCGTCCCGGTTTCCGTCACGCTCCGCAACCATGTTGGCGATGTCGGCGCGCTTGATGCCGCGCTTGTTGACGAACTTGCCGTCGATGCGGCGGCCCACCTGCCCGGCCGCGATGCCGTACGGCTTGAGCATCGCGGTCAGGTGCGCGGTCTGCTCCTCGCCCGTCATCGCGGCCCACTCCCCGTACAGCTCGGGCCGCAGCTCCGCCAACCGTTCCACGACGGTCTCGTTCCAGACCTTGGCTTCCTTCTCCGGGGTCACCGCGAGGATGTCGGCGAGCAGCGTGGTGGAGGTGGTGGCGGCGGGTTCGAAGACTTCTCCCAGTGCGTGCCCGGACAGCGTTCCGGCAGCCTCGCGCAGCGCGCGGGCCCGAAGGCCGATCGCTTCGGCGGTGGGTGCGTCGATGTTGGACGCGGCGACGATCCGGGCGTCGGCGCCTTCACCCATGAAGTAGTGAATGCCCTTGTCCGCCCACGAGAACATCGTGGCCCGCACCCCGCGACGGTAGGAGGAGGTGCCGAGCACCATGTCGTTTTCGAGCTGGCCCATGACCTTGAGGCAGAACCGCGCGGATGCGTTCGCGCTGATCCCGGTGGGCAGCGACTTGGCGTCCGGGCGCTGGGTGGCGAGCAGCAGCACGATGCCGGTGGCCGGTCCGCGCTTGACCAGGTCGGTGCAGATCTGCTCCAGCTCCTTGCCGTACTCGGGGTGCTCGAACCACTTCTGGCACTCATCCACCCCGACCACGATCGGGTGCAGCCCCAACGAGCGCTTGTCCGCCAACGCTGAGGTGACCTTCGATTCGGGGCAGATGTCCCGCGGCAGGGAGCGGATCATCTTCGCCCGCCGGCGCAGCTCCTCTTGCAGCTCCCGCATGTCCGCGAGCGCGTACTCGATGTCCTCGTCGTCCTCACCGGCGCGGTGGCGGTGGGAGACCGCTTCACCGACGGGGTCCAGGTCGCCGGTGCCTTTGAGGTCGTAGGTGTGCAGCTCGGCCCGTACGTCCAACGCGGCGATGAGCAGCAGGAGACGGAGAAGGAAGGTCTTGCCCATGCGGGGGATCGCGCCGATCACGGCCGCGATGTACATGAGGGTGATCTCCACCCAGCGTCCGCGCTGGTCGGTGCCGAACGCGACCGGCTTGAACAGGTCCACCGTCCCGGACTTGAGCAGCGGCCAGGGGGGCTTGGGTGCGGTGGACATGTCCTGATCGCCGACCCACAGCACCAGCCGCCCGGTGTGCTCGTGGCTCACTGCCTCGGGCCACACGCAGCCCAGCGGGCGGCGCAGACCCGAGGCGAGCCGTTCGCGGCGCTCGATGATGTCCGTGACCGTCACGCCGTAGGGCAGGTTGCCCTCCGCGCGCCAGCCGGGCCCGTCGCGGGTGATCGGGGCGGTGAACTCGAACCCGTCCCGGCCCTTGCCCTGCGCCTGGTTGATCGCTGGGATACCCAGCGCGCCCAGCGCCCGGAGCACGATGTCGCTGGTGAGCTTGACGGCCTTGGGCATCTCGACCGCGCGGTGGATGACCGGCGCGTCGGCATGCCGGCCGTTGAAGCCGAGCGCCATCACCAGCGCGCTCACCGACAGGGCCTGGAGCCAGCCCGGGGCGAGGACGTAGATGGCGAGCGCGGCGCCGAGTCCGACGAACATGGCCAGCACGCTGACCAGAGTCCGCAGCCGGACCCGGCCATCCCGCTGCCGGGACAGCTTCAGATACTCGGCCGCGTCCTCACGCCGCACCGCGGCGAGTCGGACCGGCTCGCCTTCGCGGTCGGCGACCCACCGCAGCGTGCCGCCGATGAATTTCGCGGCCCCGGCCGGTGACTGGAGGGTCAGGCGGGCGGCGTAGACCGGGGAGCGCAGGGCGTGATACCCGGCCGCATGCGCGTAGTGCCGGGCCACCCACTCCGCCGCGGTCTTCAGCTCCGCCGTCGACTTCAGCCACACCGGAACGACCGCCCGGCGCCGGGCGGCCATCAGCCGACCCAAGTAGCCCGGACCCGCGACGGTCGCGGTGGGCTGGTCGACCATCACCCGCGCCGACGGGTCGCCCGACCCGTCCGCAGTGGAGTCGGGCGACGGTGCCGTGTCGTAGTCGGGCGTGTGCTCCTCGATGGAGTCGGCCGACCCGTCACGGGCCGACCGTGCCTTGCCCAAGTCGACTACCTCAGCACCCGAGTCGGGTGCCATGTCGGCTTCGAGTCGGTTGAACAGTTCGTTCTCGTCATCGGGGTGATTCACTGAACTTCCTTCCAAGGGAGGGTGACGGGGCCCGGCCGCTGTCTTGGTCGGTCGTGACCGGGCCCCGTACAGCTCGGTTCGGTGCAGGGGTGTGGCTATTCCGCCTCGGGGAAGCGCGGCGTGTAGGCGGTCAGTTCGATCTGGACGCCTGCGAAGACCGGGTAGGCGCGCATGGTCTGCACCGTCTCCAGGAGGCGGTGCTCCACGTCGGCCGGGTCGATGCCCAGCGCCTCACGCCACGTCTCGAAGTCGGCGAACGTGGTGTGCAGGTCCACCCCGATGCCGAACACGGCTCCGCCGGTCGGCGGCAGCACGCGGCCAACGGTCAAGCTGTCACCGGGCAGCATGGGGAAGGCCACCGTCAGCGCGGTCAGGGCTTTGATGACCGGGCCCAGCTCACCCAGCGGGGGAACGATCGGCATGGTCTGGTCACTCACAGCGGAACTCCGTTCGTGGGTCGGGGTGTTCAGGCGGCTTGCTGTTGGTAGGGGTAGGCGCAGAGCACGCACATGCCGAGCGAGGTCGGGATGCAGTACCCGGCATCGATGCGGCACTTCGGGCAGGTGCGGCGGGCGAGCATCGCCAGGGCGAGCGCGCCCCACTTGCGCGACGTCATCGGCCGGACCGGCTTGGCGAGGTCGATGCGGTAGAGGTAGGCGACCAGGGCGCCCGACTTGCGGCCGCGGCAGCGGCGCATCACCTGCGCGGCGATCGGCTGCCCGCCGGGCCGTAAGCCGCGGGCACGGAGCTGGCGCCGGGTGGCATAGCCGTCGGGGGCAAAGCGCCAGGGGTGGGTCGGTATCCCGTAGGTGGTGCTGTTCGGGTCGTAGCACGTGCCGAACGTCGGGGACATCAGGCAGCCACCGGCTCAAGGTCCGCACGGTCACCGCCGCCTGTGCGCTCGGTCTTGAGCGCGTCGCGCAGCATGCGCGCGTTCGCCGCGGACACCCGCACCGTGGTGCGGATACGGTCCGCGGTCAGCTCAGCATCCGACCAGGTAGCCGTAGCCTCACGTGCCGCGGCAAGCAGCTCGGCAGGGGTGCGCCCGGCCTTGGCTTTGGCCTTGCTGCGGCGTGCGGGCCGCGGCTTGGCCTGCGGCGCGTCCTCGGCAGGGCGGTCCGGCTCGGGCTCCGGATCGGCCGGCACAGTCGCCGGAGCCAGTTCGCCCAGCTTGAGCAGCACGCGGGTGCGCTGCGGGGTGTGCTTGCGCCAGCGGCGCCCGTAGGTCTCGCGCAGCTCCGCGCGGGCCAACTGCCGTTCCTTCTACCGCTCAAGTGCCACCGCGTAGGAGGTGATCTCCCACAGCGTCATGCGCCGCCACACAGCGAACGTGGAGGGGAAGGCCAGCAGCCACCGCCCGAACCGAATCTTGTCCATGCGACGACCGGTCACCGCCCCGATCCGGACGGCGTAGATGTGCGCGCCGATCTCGGAGAACACCACCCACAGCAGCGGCATCGTCCCGTGAGCCACCTTCGCCCACATCCCGTGTCCCGCCGAGACGTTCAGCCCGCACGTGATCAGCGTCAGCGCCCACGGCACGAACCGCACCCAGGCAAGCGCCATATCCATCCGGATCAACAGCAGATTGGCCACCGTGAACACCGGGATCGCCACATCGATACCGACCGGCAGCATCCACGGCGAAACGAAACCCCACCGCGCGGCAGCGACCGACACCGCATCGAACGAGGCCACCAGCCCCAGCGCGCCGACCCCGGCCGCAGCAAGCGCACCCAGACCGGCAAGGCCCAATTCCGGGCGGGTCAACGGCGGCACCTCGGGCCGTGCTGTCGGCGTCAACGTCATGCCGCCACCGCCTTGCCGCCCCGCGGCCGACGCCGACCGGCGGGGCGGGGCAGCGGGATGACGTTGAACAGTTCCGGGGCGAACGCCTCGATCGCCTGCGCGGCGACGCGGCTCACGTCGTCCGGGAGCTCCGGGTAGGCAGCGAGGATGTCGCGGGCCGCATCGAGCCGGGCGGCCCGCTCCATCTCGCTCTCGCCCTCCACACCCAGCCACAGATCCAGCGGGGTGCCGAGCGCGAGCTCAACGAACTCTGTGGCGGTAACAGCCACATGACCAGCAACGATGTTCTTCATGGGTCGTACTCCTCTCAAGGCGGAACGGCCCAAACAGCGGCCCCGGTGTTCGAGCACCGGGGCCGCACGCCGTTGAAGCAGGGAAGAACTCCCAACGCTCCCCACCACCCCCGGGCCGACTGGCTCAGGGATGCGTGGGCAGCACAGGGCTGCGTGCTTGTACTGCGCGCGGACCAGAGCCGCGCCGACCGCCTTTCTGAGGAGGCGGTGACCTCGCTGTTGAGTTGTCAAGGAACAGGCGCTTCCTTCAGGCCCGTTTCACGGGGCCCTCCGGGCGCCATTCAGATTGACCTAGGTCAATCTGGCTGTCAAGAGGTGTAGCCGGGGATCTGAGATTGACCTAGGTCCGGTTACGCTCGGAGCTATGGAATCCAGACCTGACGCACCGAAGCCGACGGCCAAGGAGATCGCTGCGAAGTACCGCGGAGAAATCGCAGGCGGCAAGCGGGAACCTGGCTCCCAGCTGCCCGCAGCGCGGAAGCTCGCCAAGGATCTCGGCGTGCAGCTCATGACCGTGCAGAGCGCATACGGTCAACTCCGCGATGAGGGCTTGGTACTCACCCAGCAGGGACGCGGGACGTTCGTCCGTGACCCTTCGGCGCCCCTCGGCACCGAGCCGGGCAGCAGCCCTGCATTCGCCGCGTTGGCGGAAGAGCTCAGCTCGATTCATGAGGCTCTCCGTCAACTCGGTGAGCGTCTCGACCGCCTTGAGCAGTTGGCTGGCAACGACTCTCCAACCTCCCGGTGACTTCATCCGCGCGCCTCAGCAGCCGTTCGACCGAGGAGCGCGCTTCCCGCAAACTCGCTTTGATCAGTGCGAGTTCAGCGAGAGTGAGGCCTCCCTGCTCGTTCGCTTGCTCATTGATCCCTGGCATGCCAACGAGCATGTGGCCGCGAACAGCAGAGGACCCGGACAGAATGTCCGGGTCCTCTTTCCTTGCAGGTCAGGCAGGTTGACGATGCATCATTTGGTGACTTCATCCACGGCGTCGAGGACAGCCAACCAGGGCAGCTCTCGGCCTGGCGGCGCATCGCGCGGCTCGTACAGCGGCCAGACGTCCGGCCCGTACACGAGGCGCACGCCTGCCTCGCGGAGCGTGTCGAGGTGTCGTTGCCACGCAGGATGCCGTGCGTGCGCGGCGTTCACCCGAGGGAAGACGACGACAGGAAGTCCGAGCGTTCCGATGGCTTCGCCAACCTGGGTCAGCGCCTGATTGTCTGCGATGCCTGTCGCGAGCTTGGCGACCATGTTGGAGCTTGCCGGGGCGACCACGTAGCAGTCCACGGGCGGGTGCGGCCTGTCGTCTCCAGGGAGCCGCGGCTCAGCACGTACCGGGAGCCCTGTCAGCTTTTCCAGCCGCTCCACCTCACCACTCATCCGCAGCCAGTTGCCAGCGGTCGGCGTAAGCGTCACGGCCACCTGCCAGCCTCGGTGCATTGCGGGCTCGACCAGCCCGGTGCGGAGCGCTTCAACTCCGCCGGCCGCAGAGCCGACGACTCCCAGAACACCGCGTTTGCTCGTACTCACTGCACCGCCTTGCATCGTTGGGCCATCACGAACACCTCGGACGATCGGGAGCCCGCAGTCACCGGGGACTGTTTGGTCAGATCTCTCAGCGTCTCGCGGACCCTGGGATTGTTGCGTACGAGCTGAGGAGATGTCCGTTCGGCCTTGCGCAGCTCCGCGAAAGCGTCGTCACCATGTCCCGCGAGCGACAGCGCGCGGGCGAAGTCGATACGGTGCGACACGCTGCGCTCCTGCGGCATGTGGTCCACGTTGATCCGGCCGTTCTCCACCACGTATGCGACGTCTTCGAGGTCCAGCTCAATGGATAGCCGGTGCAGCAGCACGTTCGTCGGGCCGAATCCGGTCTGCCAGTAGTTCTCATCCGATCCGAGATCGTCCGCCAGCTCTTCGGCGCGGTTCAAGAGGCGAGTAGCCGTGGGACGGTCCTGGTGTCGCGCTGCTGCGACGGCGGCCCGCAGGTGAATCATGCCGAGCAAGCTCAAGGCGGCAGGATCGCTCTCCGCTATTCGGGGAGACAGCCAGTTTGCCGTAGCGTCGCCCAGCTGCATCGCGGCCTCATAACGGCCGTTGGCGAGCAGGGCGTGCGTGCCTGAGCGCGCAGCCGACGCCAGTACCAAGGGGTCGTCGGATGCATCGGCCGCCTGCATGGCTCGCTCGGCAGCTAGCCATGAGATGTCAGACTCCCCAATCTTCGCGAGTGTCGTGGCCGCAAGGTGGTGCGTACGTGCCGACACTGCCCAGCAGTCATGACGGTCCTCTTCGCGACGTGCCGCGCGGTCCTCCAGCTCTTGAGCGGTCTGGAGGAGCGCAGGAAGAGCGGAAATCACGCTGCCGAGCCGACCGCCCTGGTAGTCGTTCCACGCCTTCTCGACATGCACCGCGGCCGGTGCAGGGGTCGGAAGCTGCGTATCTACCTCCGGCCCGAACAGGAGACGCGAGAGCCGCCGTGGGCTCATGAGGGCGTCACGTACAGCGGGCACATCGTCCTGCTGCTTCTCGTCCTCTACGAGCATGGACTGACCCACGATGTCCCCGAGGGGAACCCGAAGGATGCGCGCGAGCTCCGCGAGCATGTCGATCCGCGGCGGTTTGCGTCGCCCGGACTCGGCCTTCGCCAACCAGTCCGTGCTGCGGCCGACCAGTCCGGCCAGCACCTCTTGCGTGTATCCGCGGCGCTTCCGGTAGAACGCGATTCGTTCGCCGATGCTGAGGTGATCTCCGAGACCACGCATGGGGTGTTGCCTCCCGCTGCTGAGTAGGGGCGCCTCTCAAGGTACCGACGTGGTGGTGAACGAGTAGCGGATCTGAGCCCCCACGCCACGGACAGCGTGCAGCTCTGCATAGGGAAGAGCCCGGACGGAATGTCCGGGCCTGATGGACCGCGCGGGATGGTGTCCCTGCTGTCTGGCTGTCTGGTTGCGGACCTGACCTGAAGGAACGAACCGGACAGCTGAAACGGACGCTGTCCGGGCTGTCCGGTTACGGAGCGCATCTGGTTGTCGCGGCACGCCTGGCAAGCGTCAGAAATCGAACACATGGCGGTCGTTCGCGGCCCCGGGGTGGAGCTGCGGCGCCAGGTCCGTGCGCAGGAGGAAGGCGAGACGCATTGGTCGATCGCCGCCGAGGAAGGCAACGGACCCGTCTGGGCCGATGAGTACTGCATCGACATGTTCCGACGACTAAACGCCGACTACGCGAGGTTCTGCGCGGCTACTGAGCCCTTTCCAACCTGACTGTGGGGTGGGTCAGTTGGCAGCGGCCAGTGTTTGCACGGAACGACGAAGCTCCTGGTAGACGGGTTCTCGACCAAGATCACCCGTGTCCGCCAGGAGCTTCGCGTGCTTGTCTACCCATCCTCGATCGATCTGTCCAGCCGCACTTTGCGGTTCCTGACCGGGCAACTGGCTGCACGGCAGGTGGAGATCGGGACGCGGTGGCGGCGCCTGACCGCCGCCCGTCAGGCCCTGCTCGCCCTGGCCCACCTGCGGTGCGGTGACACCTACGCCCAGCTCGCCGCCGGGTTCGGCGTCGGGATCGCGACCGTGTTCCGCTACATCCGCGAGGCCGTTCAGGTGCTGGCTGGTCTCGCCCCATCGCTTGCCGAGGCGATGACGACGATCCGGGAGAAGGCGTTCGTCATCCTCGACGGCACGCTGCTGCCGATCGACCGGATCGCGGCCGACACCCCGTACTACTCCGGGAAGCACAAGCGCCACGGCATGAACGTCCAGGTCCTCACCGATCCCTTCGGACGCCTGCTCTGGGCCTCACCAGCCCTGCCCGGATCGACGCACGACCTCACCGCCGCCCGGCACCACGGGATCATCGACGCGCTCACCGACGCGGGCCTGAAGTGCTGGGCGGACAAGGCGTACCAGGGGGGACCAAGATCCGATGCGTCGGCGAGCAAGCCATGGCCACTCTCAAGGGCTGGCGACTTCTGCGGAAACTCCGCTGCAGCACCAACCTGATCACCGACATCGTGAAGGCCGTCCTCATCCTGCACCACGCGTCGGCATGAGGTTGGAAAACGCTCACTGGCTACCGGACCCCGAAACACTGGGAGGGCGGACGGTGTCCACGCCGGTTGTACGATCACCCAGCGGTCGAGGTCTCTTGGAAGGACGTAGCTGCGTACGCGGAATGGGCTGGCAAGTCACTGCCCACCGCTCACCAATGGGAGAAAGCAGCACGCGGCACCACAGGAACCATCTATCCGTGGGGAGACCAGAACACCGCAGCCAAGTGCAAGACGACGACACAGGCTTTCGTTGTGTGGCCTCACCTGATCGGATGCCAACTAGGAAGGTTGTATTTGCGCTTCCGGAAGTGCCGATTTGAGAAGCTCCTCCTCCCTGTTGCTAATAAGGCGCGTAACAAGTTCCTGAGAGTACCCAAACACCAGTGCAAAGACTAGCAGCCTCACAGGATCCTCTATCACTATCACGTCGCTGGCATGCAGTAGCAGGACGCCCAGAATCGCGGTTAGGCCACCGAGGACCGCTTTCAAAAGCGCCTGAGCAACATGCAGACCATAGGGGTCAAGTGCTCCACGGCTCCCAACAATCGAGTGAATGGCAGCGAATCCGCCACCTATGATTCCAACTATCTCTATTATCAGAATATCGAAAGGACCAGAGTCCTCCCCGCTCGGACATGCATCACTAAAGCAGAGACTCAGAATGCCGTCGCGCCAAGCGAATACCTCAATCAGGGCTAGCGCGATGAGCACGAAAACGATGATGCCCGTCGTGTACATGATCATTCTTTGAAACGATCTTAGGCGATCCCGGTTCAGGCCGCTGACGTAATAGGCCCAATTAACCGCTGCGGTCAACCGTAGGCGCTCGGCGCTCGATATAGTTTCATCAGGCTGACTGCGAAAGTAAGCGTCCGCCCAAATGCGTCTAGGGTCGTCGATCGAAAGATAGTCGTCGATTGACCTTTCCATTCGCGGTAGCTCTGCCCAGAGTTGTTCACGCGTCAGAAGCGGGAGCAACAGCGACTCAGCTTCATGAACCTTGGTTTGAGAATAGTCAATATAATCCCATCGCCTCCAGGGGCTCACCCGCTTATTAGCGGCATCATTAGCAATTCTTTCTACTTCTTTTCTGCGTTGACACACCTCGCGCAGCTGTTTTGTTTCCGATCTCAGAGATGCCCTGCCGTTTCGGGCGCCTATTGGCCAGGGGTGGACGTTTTTTTCACTGTTCTCCCGGACTGCCCTTCGCGCGTCGTTGGTTATTCGGTCGACTCTTGTTTTGTGGAGCGTTAGTACGTGCTTCCAGCCGCAGATTTCATCTGCAAGCACCATCATTACCACCCCCAACAATAAGCCGTGCCACTTCTCTCTTAATTAACTTGGCACTCGTCGAGCAGGACCACTATGGGCGCCATACATCTACCCTGCGCCTGGCAGCTAGCTCCGTCAAGTAACGGGTTTTTGTTGGCGCGTCAATAATTGATGCTTGCATTTCTCCAGCGTATATTTGTACGCGCCAATTCAAGTTTGTTCTTTCTGAAGTCACGCGGCGGCGCCGCTTGTTCGTTCTTCATCTGACCGCGTTCGATCTGGGCGGACGGGCCGACTACGTCCACAGGCAGGGCGGGCCGATCCTTCGGGGCGTCACCACGCAGCTGCTGCAAGCGGCCTACGATCACGCAGTCACAGCTCCTGTCTTGCTGGTGGATACCTATCGGATGCAAGCTGCACTCGCGACCAGCACCATGGTTAGTGCCCTTCTCATCCGGGTTATTGGGATACGCGGCGCTCTGGCTCCAGGTTGCGGGCCATGGCGGCGCACTGCGGGCAAGCCACCCTCCAACTCGGAACGGCACCTTCCGGTGCATGGTGCCGGGCCGTCCCTGGGCCGTCAGAGGTCGCCTGAGGATGACCAGCAACGACCGCCGACGGCCACTCCCGTGCCGGTCAGCGCGGGGGCGCGTTCGTGACCACGAGGTCGCGGACTCGGCACATCAGTTCTTCGACGTCTGGTGTGCACAGCTGCTGGACCTCAACCATGAGCCCTGCCCACCCACGAGTACATCGCTGGCAGCCG
Organism: Streptomyces sp. NBC_00885; assembly: GCF_045207475.1. Lineage (NCBI taxonomy): Bacteria > Bacillati > Actinomycetota > Actinomycetes > Kitasatosporales > Streptomycetaceae > Streptomyces > Streptomyces sp. NBC_00885. Next base: position 2,304,862 of record NZ_CP108796.1, on the reverse strand, counting down.
ACCTGCGGAAGCCCGAGCGGACGGTGATCACGTGAAGAGAATGGCGTACTCGTTGGGATAGCGACCCTTCATGCCCTCAATGTGGAAGCCTCCTGGTCGGCGTTCCACGGTCTTGAGGGTCCTTGGGCTGTAGCCCGGATACTCCACTCCCGTGAGCTCCCCACCTGGCTCGTACCAGGAATGTGACTCTCCATCCCGATAGACGGACCCCACGTCGGCACGGCAGATACTCCTCGCCTCGGGGTCGATGATGTGGATGCCCTGCTGGTAACGGTTGATCACCCATAGCATTTCTGCAGGAATCTTCACCTCATCCTTTGGTCCGGCAAGTAGCAGCGAACCTGCACGGTGGCTGGTGAAGAGCCAGGTAGTGGCGTGGTATCCGAGCCGCTTGTCCAGGTTCGTACGGGCCTTCATTGTGTCGACTTGGATAGAAGAGTCCTGGATCTCCACGGCTACGTGCCGTTCGAGGCCGGCAGCACCGGAGAGAATGACTGCCACGTCGACTCGTCGGCCAGCTCGTCGATGATCAACCTCCATTCGGGCGCGGTAACCGAGCGCGCTGAATTCCTCGACCAGGACTTGCTTGGCCATGAGGTGACGCCAGCTCTCGCCTTCGGCGGCCGGGCAATCCGACCCGGGCATGTGGGCGAAGTGCGCAGCGACCTTGCGTCCGCGCTTGAGGATCACTCCGGAATCGCACATGGGGCACGTGAACGATCCGCTACCAAGGTCGTGACCGGCCTGGATCCGCTGGCCCTCGTTGTCTGTGGCGATCAGCACGTCACTCTCCTCCTCGTCATCGCAAGGTAGGAATTGCCCACGCGGACACCCGTCAAATCCGGAGCGGCTAGTCCCGCCCGATGGGGCATACAGACGCTGCAGCAGCCACCTCGAAGCGTCAGTTCGTGCACAGCAGGCTGCGGCGGCTATTGCTCCGCACGCCCAAGAGCGCGCGTTCGAACGCCTCTTGTGCACGGTATGCGGATAGGGATCAACGTCGGGATCCACTCGCCTCACGAAACACACAGGTCAGGACACGTGCTGGTAGGTCTCTTGGCATCCCTCCGGAGACGATGCATGGTGACTCACTCGGCCAGAGCGCGCGGTAAGTCGAGTGCGGCAGGATCAGGATCGGGAACCAACGAGGCTCCTCTGCCAGCGAGTTGAGACGTCGAACGCCTCCCTCAACGGCATCGACGGAGCAGCAGGGGCCAGACCTCGGCGCACGGAACACGACGGTACTAGCTGCTGCCCCCGCTGAAGCCCCACCAGTACAGGTCTTCGTCACCGTCTCCGGTGGCTGGCTGCGACTCGATGCGGCGCAGCAGGTCACCAAGAGCACGTGATGTGCTTCGGGTCTGTGGGTGCTCCTCACCGAGAAGCTGGGTCTGTCCGTCGAGTGCTGCCCGGTACTCGGCCTCGGCCGCTGCCAGATCGCCCCGCTGGCCGAGCACCCACGCCAATGCATGCCGGGTGTACATGGTGTGCGGATGGTCGCAGCCCAACGTCCGTGAACGGTCCTCCAGCACTGCCCGGTACTCCGCCTCGGCCGCTGCCAGATCGCCCCGCTGGCCGAGCACCCACGCCAATGCATGCCGGGTGTACATGGTGTGCGGATGGTCGCAGCCCAACGTCCGTGAACGGTCGTCCAGTACTGCCCGGTACTCGGCCTCGGCCGATGTCAGATCGCCCCGCTGGCCGGCGATCCAGGCCAGGTTGTGCCGGGTCCACAGGGTGTCGATGTGATCGGTACCGAGGATCCGTGAGCGGCCTTCGAGGACCGCCCGGTATTCCGCCTCGGCCCCGTCCAAGTCTCCGCGCAGGTCAAGTACATGGGCCAGGGCATGTTGGGTGCACAGGGTTTGGGGATCGGCGTCGTGCAGGAATCGGCGCTGGATGTCGAGCAGTGCGCGGTACTCCGACTCGGCCGCAGCGACGTCACCGGCCAGGCCGGTGAGCAGCGCGCGTTCGAAACGCAGCCTCAGGGCAGTTCGACCGTCGGGGGGCAGCGAGGCGCACACCGCGGTGACGCCATCAACCGTGGCTCTTGCGAGGCCGTACAGGCCAGCGTCCCTGGCGTACTCGATGCAGGCGATGGCCGCGACGGTCACGGTCTCCGCGTCCGGACCGGCGTCCCCGTCCCCTGTCTGTTCAAGCAAACGGTGCAGATGCGCGGTGGCGAGGCGCCAGAAAGGCCAGTCGGCCGGGCTGCGAGGGTCATGTCTGGCCGCACCGTCGTGCAGGCCCTGGGCGACCAGCGCGAGGTACTCACCACGGCACCGGCGGACCTCGTCGAGTTGCCGGGTGACTTCGGCGACAAGCGGATGCAGGGTGACTGTGTAACCGGCCGGGTCGTCGGCGTCGCTTTCGGGGGTCTGGGTGGTGACCAGGGCGTACTCGGCTAACGCGTTGATCGCTTGCTGGATATCGGTCCCGCGCTGGAGCTGGAACAGCGGGGAGGTGTGAAGGGCCGAGCAGGGCAGCACCTCCGTGTATGGGATGGGTGCATCACCGAAGTGCGCCAGCAGCCGGAGCAGCGGCCGGGTGTGGCCCAGCTGCCGCCCGGCCAGGAGATCGAGGGTGACTTCCCATGTCGCGGTGGCTCGTTGGCGCGGCAGGTGCGATGGCTGGCCCGTCGGGCTGTCCAACAGTTCGTTGAGGCGGTCGCCGAGTGCGATGCGATACGCCCCGAAGGTTCGAGGGCAGCGAGGCACGCCCGGCCACGGGGGATTGCGGTCTGCACGGGAGAGATAGAGACCGGCCTGGTGGAGCAGCAGTGGCAGGTGGCCAAGTCGGTCCCCGAGCGCGGCGGCCTGGGCTTCGGCTCCCGCTGTGGGGGCGCGGTCGAGGAGCAGTTCTGTCCCTGCCCGGCGGGAGAGAACGCCGAGCGGGTGCAGACTCACCCAGGTCCCCCACGCCTCGGGGTTCTGGTTGCGGCTGGTGATCAGCAGCCGTCCTGGTGTCGGAGGGCGGCGGATCCAGCCATTGCCGTCCTCTATGTGACCGCCCGCGCCCGCCAGCAGCCCCAGGTCGTCGGCGTTGTCGACGACCAGCAACCATGGTCGTGTCCGTTGCTCCAAGACTTCCCACACAAGGTCGGGAGCGTCACCGGCCGAGCCCGACCAGGCGAGCCTGAGTCGTTCGATGCCGACACCCAGCCGCACGGCAAGAGCACGTAAATGAGTGTCGAACGTAGCGGCGTCTACTGCGGACAACTGCCACACGTCGGCGCCCCGGGCCCGGGCTTCCGCTGCCACGGCCAGTGCGACCGTGGTCTTGCCGGAGCCTCCGCAGCCGCACACCACGTGCACCGTCCCGGGGGGAGCAGCGAGCAGTGACTCGATGACTCCCTGACGGCCCCGCACCGGATAGGCCAGTTGCCGGGGCGCGATGGACACTTGGCCAGCGGGGCCGAAATTCTCTCCGTGATGGTGAACATGCAGGTTGTTGGCAGCGGCGTAGGTGTCCCGGTCGGCTCCGATCCAGATGCTCGGCTGCTCCGAGTGCGGTGCGGTCATGGCGAGGAGCGGTCTCCATGGTGATGGGTGACGGTCATGTCGTGTGCGGAGGTGTATGCGTCCCGTCCGGCGCGCACATCGAAGTGCGCTTCCACCTGCCGCTGGTACTTCTCGGGCAACTCCCACCACACCTGCTCGATCGCCTGCCGCAACTCCTGCTCGGCTTCGGGGTGCTGCTGGAGGAAGTCCGCCAACTGAAAGTGCCATCCCGGGAGAAGGGCCGCACGAGCCTCCTCCCGGCGGCTCTCGGCGGTGCGTTCCACCACATCCGCCTGTGCCTCCAGGTGACCTTCGATGCAGTCCAAGCGGTGGTCCCGGCCGAGCAGTTGGAGGAAACGGGTGCGTGCCGTCTGCCAGGCATCTGTGGCCATCGCCCCAACCAGCGCTGCTCCACCGGCAGCCGCGAGTCCAGCCAGTGCTTCGGTCGTCATGAGTCCCCCACTCTCCGGAGTGAACAAGCCGTCGGAGCGTGTCGTTAGGGTCCGGTGGGCAACGGGTACGACGTGCGTACCCTCAGGTGCCACTTCAGCACTTCCCTATCCGGCGCCCAAACCCCCGGGCCGCGGCCGCGCCCCGCCGAGAAGTTCATCGCTCCCCAGATTATTACGTTACGCGTTTTCATTACTACTTGAGGTAATCGGAATGAAGGGCTTCCTGATCGGCTGAGGTCCGTATAACTCTTCAACCATGTCCAGGCGTGGAAGTCCTGGTGAGAATGGCGTCCCGCAGCCTTCAGTGATGTGAGTAGTGCCGCTAGCGTCCCGATGACCGGCAGTCGGCAGGAACGGGAGGCCCCATGCTCGACGCAGGAGAAACCAAGCCCGACCCTGTAGCAGCGGACCCGGTCGACAGCCTTTGGCCGCCGGCCGCCACGCTCCCGCTGCACGTCCGCAGCGCGGGTGAGACCTTGCTGGGACTCCTCCACCTGCCACCAGGGCCCGGTCCGCACCCGGTGGTGGTGCTGTTGCATGGATTCCCGGGGAACGAGCGCAACTTCGACCTTGCGCAGGCGCTGCGCCGCGCGGGCTACGCCACCGCGGTCTTCCACTACCGGGGCTCCTGGGGCGTCGGCGGCACGTACGCGTGGTGCCACGTCCTCGAAGACAGCGCCCGCGTCGTCGCCGCGCTGCGTGAGCCGGGCACCGTGGCCGAGCATCGGCTGGATCCGGGGAGGCTTGCGGTCGTAGGCCACAGCATGGGGGGTTTCGCAGCGCTGATGACCGCCGCCGCGGATTCGCAGGTGTGCGCCGTCGCCTCTGTCGCGGGCTTCGACCTCGGTGCGGTCGGAGCCAGATGCCGGACGGACCCCGTAGCCCGGGCCGCGTTCGTGACGGCGTTTGAAAAGGAGTTGCTCCCACTGCGGGGCACGAGTGGGGAGGCACTGGTATCGGAGATTGAGAGCACTGGTGTCGAGTGGAGCCTTGCTCGGCTGGCCCCGCGACTCGCCGATCGGCCCGTGCTCCTCGTCGGTACAGGGCTGGATGATGTGGCCCCGGTCCAGATCCACCATGAACCTGTGGTCGCCGCGTACGCGAAGTACGCAGTTCCCCGTCTCGAACATCGGGTCTTCATGACGGATCACTCTCTGTCCGACCACCGCGTGGCACTGGCCAGGGCTGTGATCGACTTTATTGACCGGAGCGTGGTGTAGCGAGGTAGCCCGGGAGCGCGACGGCGGATGATGCGGCAGGGACGTCCACAGCCGGAACAGGGCCGGCGCCCCGGTTGCGCGGTGCAAGACGATCGGTGCATTGCCCACGTCTTGGGGCTGTGACGGCTGCGCGGTTCACAGCACGCCGAGGTCTGTGTCTGGTCGGCAGTACGGGCATGCCGTGATTCCGTCTTCTGTGATTGCGCGGAGTGCCTGCTCGCGGGTCAGCCGTTTCGTGGGGTTGCCGGCCATGCGGCAGTCGATCGTGTGCACCGCGTCCGGGCTGGGTTTGCCACCTGCCCGTAGCATCGACAGCTTCCATGCAGGCTCGCGTGGGGGCAGAGTGCGTGCCGCGCGCGCAGCGGCTGCCTCCTGGCGCTCCAGTTCCGCGATGGATTCGTCGGTGCGGCGCAGTTGCCACGCGAGCCACTGGCGGACGCTGCGCAGGCGGTCCAGTCGAGGCATCTGTTCGGACATGTGTTCGAGTCTAGGTCGCGACCGTGCTGGTCCGACAGGGAGGCCACGGCGGGGGAGAGGTTCGCCATGCCGTCGTCGTCGGCCCCAGTAGGTTCGCTCGCGCTCCCCGCTGGCCCCCTGGCCAGCCAGAACGCTCTCCGGGCTGGGCCGTCTGTGGGCCGTCTGAGGGTGCCCACCAGTGACCGACAACGACCGACAACGCCCACCCCGCAAGCCGACGGCCCCAGGTCACGGGAATCCTTCTGCGACACTGGTGGGACCATGCCCAAGCCCGGAGAACTCACTTTCGTCGCGCCCCGCGGTGCCAAGAAGCCCCCGCGGCATCTCGCCGACCTCACGCCCGCCGAGCGCAAGGACGCCGTCGCCGCGATCGGCGAGAAGCCGTTTCGTGCCAAGCAGCTCTCGCAGCACTACTTCGCGCGGTACGCCCACGACCCCACCCAATGGACCGACATCCCCGCGTCCGCGCGCGAGAAGCTCGCCGCCGAGCTGCTGCCGGATCTTATGTCCGTCGTGCGGCACATCTCGTGCGACGAGGACACCACCCGTAAGACCCTGTGGCGGCTTCACGACGGCACGCTTGTCGAGTCCGTGCTCATGCGCTACCCGGACCGGGTGACCATGTGCATCTCCTCGCAGGCCGGCTGCGGGATGAACTGCCCCTTCTGCGCCACCGGGCAGGCGGGGCTCGACCGCAATCTGTCGACCGCCGAGATCGTGCACCAGATCGTCGACGGGATGCGCGCCCTGCGTGACGGCGAGGTGCCCGGAGGCCCGGCGCGGCTGTCCAACATCGTCTTCATGGGCATGGGCGAGCCGCTCGCCAACTACAAGCGGGTCGTCGGCTCCATCCGCCGTCTCACCGACCCCGAGCCGGACGGTCTCGGTCTCTCGCAGCGCGGGATCACCGTCTCCACCGTCGGTCTGGTGCCCGCGATGCTGCGCTTCGCCGACGAGGGCTTCAAGTGCCGCCTCGCCGTCTCGCTGCACGCGCCGGACGACGAGCTGCGTGACACCCTGGTCCCGGTCAACACGCGCTGGAAGGTCCGCGAGGTCCTGGACGCGGCATGGGAGTACGCGGAGAAGTCAGGCCGCCGTATCTCCATCGAATACGCTCTGATCAGGGACATCAATGATCAGGCATGGCGGGGCGATCTGCTGGGCCGCCTGCTCAAGGGCAAGCGCGTCCACGTGAATCTGATCCCGCTCAACCCGACGCCGGGCTCGAAGTGGACGGCATCGCGCCCCGAGGACGAAAAGGCCTTCGTGGAGGCGATCGCGGCCCACGGCGTGCCCGTGACCGTACGGGACACCCGTGGCCAGGAGATCGACGGAGCGTGCGGACAGCTCGCGGCGTCCGAGCGGTAGTCTGGGCTCGAACATTTGCATATTCCGACAGGGGAGCGCCACAGCGCTGAGAGTGCGGCACATGCTTGGAAACAAGCACGTGGTCGCAGACCCTCTGAACCTTGCCCAGGTCATTCTGGGTAGGAAGTTCGGTCATCACTCAAGCTGTTGCGCCCTGCTCACGCCATGTGAGCAGGGCCGCGTCTCTTCCTGGTCACTCCAGGAGGAATTCAGTGAGCACCACCAAGAAGGTGGCGGTTTCCGCCATCGCCGTCGCGCTCGGCGTCTCGACGCTCGCCGCGTGCGGGGAGTCCGAGGACTCCGCCACGGGCAGCGGTCCGAAGTCCAAGACCGTGACGCTCGTCAGCCATGACTCGTTCGTCGCCTCGCCCGCCGTACTGAAGCAGTTCACCAAGGAGACCGGCTACACGGTCAAGGTGCTCCAGAGCGGCGACGCCGGCGCCGCCCTCAACAAGGAGATCCTCACCAAGGGCTCCCCGCAGGGCGATGTCTTCTTCGGCGTCGACAACACCCTCCTCTCGCGCGCCCTGGACAACGACCTGTTCACGCCGTACGAGGCCAAGGGCCTGGACCAGGTGCCCGACGAGGTGCAGCTCGACAAGGACAAGCACCGCGTCACGCCCGTCGACACCGGCGACATCTGCGTCAACTACGACAAGAAGTACTTCGCCGACAAAAAGCTGGCTCCGCCGCAGTCCTTCGACGACCTGATCAAGCCCGAGTACAAGAACCTGCTGGTCACGGAGAACGCGGCGACCTCGTCGCCCGGCCTCGGCTTCCTCCTCGGCAGCATAGGCAAGTACGGCGAGGACGGCTGGCAGGACTACTGGAAGAAGCTGAAGAGCAACGGCGTCAAGGTCGTCGACGGCTGGGAGCAGGCGTACAACAACGAGTTCTCCGGTTCCGCCGGTGGCAAGAAGGCCAAGGCGGACCGCCCGCTGGTCGTCTCGTACGCCTCCAGCCCGCCGGCCGAGGTGGTCTTCGCCAAGCCGCAGCCGACCGAGGCGCCCACCGGCGTCGCGACCGGAACCTGCTTCCGTCAGACGGAGTTCGCGGGACTCCTGAGCGGCGCGAAGAACGAGGAGGGCGGCAAGGCCCTGCTGGACTTCCTGATCTCCAAGCAGTTCCAGGAGGACATGCCGCTCAACATGTTCGTCTACCCGGTGGTCAAGGGCGCGAAGCTGCCCGAGGCGTTCACCAAGTTCGGCGCCGTCGTCGACAAGCCGGAGACCGTCGCTCCCGACAAGATCGCCAAGAACCGTGAGCAGTGGGTCCAGTCATGGTCCTCGCTCGTAGTGAAGTAACGAAGTCCGTCCCGGGTTCCGTCCGCGGTTCCGTCCGGGGGAATGCGGCGCGGCTCGGGCTGATGGCCGGGCCCGCCGTGTTCTTCGCGGTCTTCTTCGCCTACCCCGTCGTCTCGATCGTCGGCCGCGGTCTCCAGGTCGACGGGGTATGGCAGTTCGGGCGGATCGGCGAGGTGCTGAGCCGTGCCGACATCCAGCGCGTGCTGTGGTTCACCGCCTGGCAGGCGCTCGCCTCCACCGCGCTCACGCTGCTGATCGCGCTGCCCGCAGCGTATGTCTTCGCTCGCTTCGACTTCCCGGGCAAGCAGCTGCTGCGGGCGGTGGTGACCGTTCCGTTCGTGCTGCCGACCGTCGTCGTCGGGACCGCGTTCCTGGCGCTCCTCGGCCGTGGCGGACTGCTGGATGAGCTGTGGGGCGTCCGGCTGGACACCACGGTGTGGGCGATTTTGCTCGCGCATGTCTTCTTCAACTACGCCGTGGTCGTACGGACCGTGGGCGGTCTGTGGTCCCAGCTCGACCCGCGTCAGGAGGAAGCCGCCAGGGTGCTGGGTGCCGGGCGGTTCACGGCCTGGCGGCGGGTGACGCTGCCCGCGCTCGGACCCGCCGTGGCCGCCGCAGCCCTGATGGTCTTCCTCTTCACCTTCACCTCGTTCGGTGTCGTACAGATCCTCGGCGGACCGACCTTCTCGACGCTGGAGGTGGAGATCTACCGGCAGACGGCCCAGCTGCTGGATCTGCCCACGGCGGCCGTGCTCACGCTGGTTCAGTTCGCCGCGGTCGGCGCGATCCTGGCGGTGCACGCGTCGACGGTCCGGCGGCGGGAGACCGCGCTCAAGCTGGTCGACCCGGCTCAGACCGCGCGCCGGCCGCGCGGCCCCCGGCAGTGGGCGCTGCTCGGCGGGGTCCTGCTCACCGTGCTGTTGCTGATCCTGGTGCCCCTCGGAGTGCTTGTCGAACGCTCGCTGGACGGGCCCGGCGGTTACGGCTTCGACTTCTACCGGGCCCTGCAGTCGACCGGCGATGCAGGCGGCAGTTTCCTTGTCCCGCCGATCGAAGCGATCTGGAACTCGATGCGGTACGCGCTGGCGGCGACCGGCATCGCACTGCTCATCGGCGGGCTCGCGGCCGCCGCGCTCACCCGGCGCGCGGGACGGCTCGTGCGCGGGTTCGATGCGCTGCTGATGCTTCCGCTCGGGGTCTCCGCGGTGACCGTCGGCTTCGGTTTCCTGATCACCCTCGACAAGCCGCCGCTGGATCTGCGTACCTCGTGGATTCTCGTACCACTGGCGCAGGCGCTGGTCGGTGTCCCCTTCGTCGTACGGACCATGCTGCCCGTCCTGCGAGCGGTCGACGACCGGCTGCGCGAGGCAGCGGCCGTGCTCGGGGCCTCGCCGCTGCGGGTCTGGCGTGAGGTCGATCTGCCGATGGTGCGGCGTGCCGTGCTGATCGCGGCGGGGTTCGCCTTCGCCGTGTCGCTCGGTGAGTTCGGGGCGACCGTCTTCATCGCCAGGCCCGACCGTCCGACCCTGCCGGTCGCCGTGGCACGCCTGCTCGGGAGGCCCGGCGAGCTCAACTACGGCCAGGCGATGGCGCTTTCGACGATCCTGATGCTGGTGTGCGCGGCAGCGCTGCTGGTCCTCGAACGCATCCGTACCGACAAAACCTCCGGGGAGTTCTGATGGCCTTGCTGCGACTGGAGGATGTGACCGTACGGTTCGGGGCGCGCGCGGCGCTCGACGCGGTGGACCTGGAGGTCGCAGAGCACGAGATCGTCTGCGTACTGGGGCCGAGCGGCAGCGGCAAGTCCACCCTGCTGAGGATTGTCGCCGGCCTTCAGTCCGCGGACACCGGGCGGGTGCTGCTGTCCGGCGCCGACCAGGCGGGGGTTCCGGTGCACCGGCGCGGAGTCGGGCTGATGTTCCAGGACCACCAGCTCTTCCCGCAGCGCGACGTGGGCGGCAATGTCGCCTTCGGGCTGCGGATGCGCGGTGTCGGCCGGGCCGAACAGGCCCGCCGCGTCGATGAGTTGCTGACGCTCGTCGGGCTGCCCGCCGCACAGCGCCGGGCGGTGGCCTCGCTGTCCGGCGGCGAGCAGCAGCGGGTGGCGCTGGCCCGGGCGCTCGCGCCGGAGCCCCGGCTGCTGATGCTGGACGAGCCGCTCGGTCAGCTGGACCGGGGGCTGCGCGAGCGGCTTGTCGTCGAACTGCGGGAGCTGTTCGGGCGGTTGGGCACCACCGTGCTGGCGGTCACTCACGACCAGGGTGAGGCCTTCGCGCTCGCCGACCGAGTCGTGGTCATGCGGGAGGGCCGGATCGCCCAGGCCGGCACTCCGCTGGAGGTCTGGCAGCGGCCCGCGTCCGAATTCGTCGCGCGCTTCCTGGGCTTCGACAACGTGGTGGCGGCGACGGTGAGCGGGACGGCCGCCGACACGGTGTGGGGCAAGATCCCGGTGCCGGACGGCTCGCCGCAGGGCGAGTGCAGGGTCCTGGTCCGGCCCGGGGGCGTACGGCTGGACGACGCGTCGTCCGGGCTGCCGTGCAGGGTCGACGGGCTTACGTTCCGGGGCGACCATGTCGCCGTACGGCTGAGGCCCGCCGACGCGCCACCGCTGGAGGCGGAATGCTCTCTGCGGGACGCGCCGGAGGAAGGGGCCGAAGTGGGCGTGGTCTTCGGCGCCGAGGACGTGGTCGTGCTCAGCGAACGCTGACGACGTCTTCCCGGCGCAGCTCGTCGGCGCCGGACTCCTGCGGCTGTGGCTCCGTGCCATGAGCCTCCGGCGCGCCGAACCAGGCGACCGCGACCGCGCCCGCCACCGCCAGTACGAACCCGACGATCGCCATCCAGGCGAAGCCCTCGCGCGAGGTGTCACCCAGCCACAGCACGCCGATCATGCCCGGCAGTACGGTCTCGCCCACCACCAGCGCCGCCGTCGCGCCGTTCACCGAGCCGATCTGAAGGGCGATCGTGTGCAGATACATGCCGCCGATCCCGGCCACCAGGATCGCGTACAGCGCCGGGTCCGTGAGCAGTGCACCCAGGTCGAAGGGGTCGATGCCGTTCAGCACACGTACGCCGACCCCCAGGGCGCCGAAGCCGAGACCCGACAGCAGACCGGCCAGGATCGCGGCGCGGGCGCCGAGTAGACGTACGACGACGGTCCCGCCGACCATCAGCAGCAGCGAGATCGCCAGCAGCCACCAGTGCGTCGCGATCGGGGTGTCGCCGCTGCCCTCCGGGCCCGCGGCCGACCCCAGCAGCACCAGGGCCGAGCAGACGACGGCGATCGAGGTCCACTCGGCGCGGTTGAGGCGGATGCCCAGCAGCTTGACGCTCAGCACGGCCGTGATCACCAGGTTCGCGCTGATCACGGTCTGCGAGAGGAACAGCGGAAGCAGCCGTGCCGCGAGCGCGCCTAGGCCGAAGCCGACGAAGTCCAGGATGGTGCCGACGATGAACTCCCAGGTCATCGCGGCCTTCGCGGTCGACGACAGACTCGGCCCGCCGTGCTGCGTGACGCCCGACTCGGCCGCCTCGCGGCGAGCTGACCTGCGGGATCCCACGGCCTGGAGCACCGACCCCGTGCCGTAACAGATCGAGGCCGCGACAGCGGTCAGTAGGCCAATCAGCACCAGGGGCTCCGTTCACGTGGGGTCGGTCCAAGTCCGGCTGGACTACCAGACGTGTCTTCGGCCCCCGAAGTTGCTTTTCGGTGATTAATCGCCGCTGGTCAGGCTCGTCAGCGCGGCCGGAGCCTCGTCGACCGAGTCCACGAGTGCGATGCCGGACTCCATCGTGCGGCCCGCCGCGAGGGACTGGAGCAGCGGCCAGGTGGGGAGCGTCCGCGTCCAGTGCGCACGGTTGACCAGGACCATGGGGGTCGGTTCGCCGCGGGACTCGTAGTAGTTCGGGGTCGCGTTGTCGAAGATCTCCTGGACCGTGCCGACGGCGCCGGGCAGGAAGATCACGCCCGCGGTGGAGCGGGCGAGGAGGCCGTCCTCGCGGGTGGCGTTGGCGAAGTACTTGGCGATGTGGCCGGCGAAGGCGTTCGGCGGCTCGTGGCCGTAGAACCAGGTGGGGATACCGATGGAGTCGCCGCCGCCGGGCCAGCGGTCGCGCACCTCGAAGGCGGCGCCGGCCCAGTCGGAGACGGACGGGGTGAACGAGGGGGTCTTGGCGAGGAGTTCGAGCGCCTCGTCGAGCATCTCGTCGGGGTGCGGTGCGGCGTACGCGCCGAGGTTGGCGGCCTCCATCGCGCCGGGGCCGCCGCCGGTCGCGACGGTGAGCCCGCTCCGGGCGAGGACCCGGCCGAGGCGGGCGGCGCCTGCGTAGGCGTCCGTGCCGCGGGCCATGGCGTGCCCGCCCATCACGCCCACGACGCGCGCGCCGACGAGGTGTTCGTCCAGGGCGTCGGATATGGCGTCGTCGTGGATCGAGCGGAGCATGGAGGCGAATATGTCGCCGTCGGCCTTGGTCTTCTGGAACCAGGCGTAGGCCCGGGCGTCGGGAGTTGCCTCGTAGCCGCTGGTGGCCAGGCCCTCGAACAGCTCGTCGGGGGAGTAGAGAAGCCCGCGGTACGGATCGAAATGCAGATCGGGAACCGGCGGGAAGACGAGCGCGCCGTCGGCCCGGACCTTGGCGTCGGCGTCGGACTGCATGGGGCAGCCGAGGAGGACGGCGCCGGTGGTGTCGGCGGTGAGCAGCGCGAAGGTGCGGTCGGTGAGGTCGACGGACTGGACGCGGTGCCCGGCGAGGGTGCCGTGGGCGACGACGAGATCGAACTCTTCGAGGGATTCGATCTCGCGGTCGGGGTGGGGTACGGGGGGAGGCGGCATGCGGCCGATAGGGGTGGGGGTGGGTTGTCCCCCACCCCACCCCTTGCCTGAACCGGGGGTGCCCCCCCGGGCCCCCGGCCGGCGCCGAGCCAGGATGCGCGGGGGCTGATGCCCCCGCCCTCGAGCGTCGGCTTCGCGGCCGTGCAGGGTCCGGCACCGCCCGTGCCGGGGTGGGAAGTGCGGGGGCTGGGGCCCCCGTTGGCGCTGTGCGCCGGGTTCTCGGTGTCTTACGGGACCGGCGCGCTGCCGTGGCTTCGCTGCGCGTTGCCCTGTCCGGCGCCCCTGTGCCGGGGCGACGCGGGGGCTGATGCCCCCTGCCCGGGGCTTCGGCTTCGCGGCGCCTGCAGGGTCCGGCACCCCGAACCGGGGAAAGCGGGGGCTTGCGCCTCCGTTGGCGCCGGGCGCCAGCTTCGCGGCGTCTTTAGGGACCGGCCGTGGGCCCGCGTCTGCTTCGCCGCACCTTGCGCTATCCGGCGCCCCTGTGCCGGGACGATGCGGGGGCTGACGCCCCCGGCCCTGTGCGCCGGCTTCGCGGCGCTTGACGGGATCCGAAACCCGGGAGACCGAAGTCCGCGGCCCGGGCGGCGGCTTCGCGGCTTGGGCGAACCGGGCACCTCCGGCCGCGACCACGTGCCCCGCCGCCCAAGGGGCATGGCGGCTGAGGCTCCGTCAGCCCGTGAGAGGGAACGCCGCCAGCGCGCCCACCCCGCATGTCAGGGGGGCGAAGACCAGCAGGAGCGTTACCGCTCGCAGGGCCGCCGCCTGGCGGAGGAGGGGGGCCGGAGTGCCCAGGCGGCGGAGGGATTCCGTCGTATTGGCACGGGCATGTTTGGCCTCCAGGGCCGAGACCAGCAGCGTCGCCGTCGTGCAGGTGATCACCAGGGCCGCGCCCAGGCCGGTGAGTGGGCCGACGGGGCGGGGGGCCGAGTCGTCGTACAGCGTGGAGGCTGCGAGCGCCGCCGCGGCGACCGCGCAGACCACGCCCAGCGGGCGGCCGATGCGGCTCGACTCCTCCATGAGGGTGCGGCCCGCCAGCAGGCGGGTCGGGCCAGGGCGGAGGGACTGGAGGAGGCGGCCGCAGAAACGGGTGATGCCCGGGCCCGCCAGGGCGAGGCCCAGGGCGGCGAGGGTCCAGCCCACGAGGACGCCGGCCGGGTTGCCCTCGAAGTGGCCGTCGAATTCGCCCGGCAGAGGCAGAGGCGAACCCGCCCCGCCGCGGCTCGCGTACGTCTCGACGGCCAGGCCCGCCGCCATCAGCGCGACCCCCCACGGCAGCCCGCCCGGAGCGGGAGAAGGCACCGGGGAGGACGAAGACACCGCAGACGGCAGCGGAGACTGGTGCGGGCGCAGCGTCAGCGCGGCCGCCACCGAGGACAGCAGCGGCACCAGCGTGAGCAGTGTCAGCGCCGCGCCGAGCGGCAATGGCCGGTCCGCGGCGAGCAGTTCGGCCGCCGCCCCGTCGAACGGCAGCCCCGTCAGATCGCCCCGCAGGTGGAGGAAGAACAGCAGCGCGACCATGCTGCCGAGCGTGCCGGAGACGGCCGTCGACACCGCGGCCAGCGCGCTGAGCCGTGCGGGCCCCAGGCCGATCGCCGAGAGCCCGGACCTCGGACGCGTACTCGGATCCGTACGCGCCACCGCCACCGCGAAGTGCACCGTCGCCGCGAGTGGGATCAGGCACCACAGCAGCCGCACCGCGGACGCGCCGGAGTCGGTGGGGTGGGACAGCGCGTACGTCAGCGTGCACAGCAGCAGGAACCCGACGCCCGCGGACGCCGACGCCACCATCAGGCGGCGCAGCAGGACCAGGGGATGCGCGCCTCGGGCTAGACGGAGAGCGAGCACTCGGCCCGGCCTTCCGCGTCCGCGGTCGCGAGGGAGTTGACGCGCCGGCCGTCGACGAGCCCGATCGAACGGTCGGCGAGCGCCGCCACCTCCGCGTCGTGCGTGGCGAGCACGACGGTGATGCGGTGCGAACGCGCCGCAGCCGTGACCATACGCAGCAGGTGCGCCCGGTCCGCCCGGTGCAGCGTCGCCGTCGGCTCGTCCGCGAACAGCACCGAGGGCGAAGCGGCCAGCGCCCGTGCGGTGGCGACCCGTTGCCGCTGCGCCTGCAGCAGCGCATGGGGCCGCTTGCGCGCGCACGCGTCGATGTCGAGCCGCTCCAGCCACTCCATCGCCGCGGTCTTCGCCGCGCGGTGCGAGATGCCGCGCAGCAGCAGCGGCAGGGCGGCGTTCTCCCAGGCCGTCAGCTCCGGGACCAGCGTCGGCTCGGAGTCGATCCACCCGAAACGGTCCCGCCGCAGCCGCTCGCGCTGCGGCGGGCTCAGCGTGTGCACAGGGGAGCTGTTGAACCAGACCTCGCCCTCCTGCGCGACCAGTTGACCGGACAGGCACCTCAGGAGCGTGGTCTTGCCGCTGCCGCGGGGCCCGTACACGGCGAGGATCTCGCCCTCCCGTACGCCCAGCGATACGCCCACGAGCGCGGGCGAGCCGTTGTGGGAGTGGTGCAGGGAACGCGCCCAGAGCACATCGTTGTCCGGCGGGGCCACCATGGCGTACACCTCGGTTCTGATCAGATTTCCCCTCCCCCGTCCGGGGGAACGAAGACAGGGCCGATCGGTCACTCGGCACGCTAAGGATTCAGAACCGGGGTGGCGGGAAGCACACGGCCCGGGTGCACCCCATCTCACTCGGATGGCCGAATGAGTGAGGGGTGCCCCGGGCCGATAGCCGTAAGCAGCCAGCCGTGAAACGTGGGGCTAGAGCTTCGTCCAGGCCTCCGCGAGAACGCTGCGCAGAATGCCCTCGATCTCGTCGAAGGTCTCCTGCGTGGAGATCAGCGGGGGCGCGAGCTGCACGACCGGGTCGCCACGGTCGTCGGCGCGGCAGTACAGGCCGGCGTCGTAGAGCGCCTTCGAGAGGAAGCCGTAGAGCACACGCTCGGTCTCCTCGTCGGTGAACGTCTCCTTGGTGGTCTTGTCCTTCACCAGCTCGATGCCGTAGAAGAAGCCGTTTCCGCGGACGTCGCCGACGATCGGCAGGTCGTGCAGCTTCTGCAGCGTGGAGAGGAACGCGCCCTCGTTGTCGAGGACGTGCTGGTTGAGGCCTTCCTTCTCGAAGATGTCGAGGTTGGCCAGGCCCACCGCCGCGGAGACCGGGTGGCCGCCGAAGGTGTAGCCGTGCAGGAAGGTGTTGTCGCCCTTGTAGAACGGCTCGGCGAGGCGGTCGGAGATGATGCATGCGCCGATCGGGGAGTAGCCCGAGGTCATGCCCTTGGCACAGGTGATCATGTCCGGCACGTAGTCGAACTTGTCGCAGGCGAACATCGTGCCGAGGCGGCCGAAGGCACAGATGACCTCGTCCGAGACGAGCAGCACGTCGTACTGGTCGCAGATCTCGCGGACTCGCTGGAAGTACCCGGGCGGCGGCGGGAAGCAGCCGCCGGCGTTCTGCACCGGCTCCAGGAACACGGCCGCGACCGTGTCCGCGCCCTCGAAGAGGATCTGCTGCTCGATCTGGTCGGCGGCCCAGCGGCCGAAGGCCTCGGGGTCGTCGCCGTGGATCGGAGCGCGGTAGATGTTGGTGTTCGGCACCTTGTGCGCGCCGGGGACCAGCGGCTCGAAGGGGGCCTTGAGGGCGGGGAGGCCGGTGATGGACAGGGCACCCTGCGGGGTGCCGTGGTAGGCGACCGCACGCGAGATGACCTTGTACTTGGTCGGCTTGCCCTTGAGCTTGAAGTACTGCTTGGCCAGCTTCCAGGCGGTCTCGACCGCCTCACCGCCACCGGTGGTGAAGAAGACCTTGTTCAGGTCGCCCGGGGCGTGCTGCGCCAGCCGCTCGGCCAGCTCGACGGCCTTGGGGTGGGCGTAGGACCATACGGGGAAGAAGGCGAGCTCCTGAGCCTGCTTGTACGCGGTCTCGGCGAGCTCGTGACGGCCGTGGCCGGCGTTGACCACGAACAGGCCGGAGAGGCCATCGAGGTAGCGCTTGCCCTTGTCGTCGTAGATATAGGTGCCCTCGCCACGCACGATGGTGGGCACGGGTGCGTTCTCGTACGACGACATCCGGGTGAAGTGCATCCACAGGTGGTCGTACGCGGTCTTGGAGAGGTCCTTGCTCACGGCTATCGGGTTCCCCACATATAGGTCTGCTTCTTGAGCTTGAGGTAGACGAAGCTCTCGGTGGAGCGCACGCCGGGGAGCGCACGGATCCGCTTGTTGATCACTTCGAGCATGTGGTCGTCGTCCTCGCAGACGATCTCCACCATGAGGTCGAAGGAGCCCGCGGTCATGACCACGTACTCGCACTCGGCCATGGCGGTAAGCGCGTCGGCCACCGGGTCGAGGTCTCCCTCCACCTTGATGCCGACCATCGCCTGGCGTCGCAGGCCCACGGTGAGTGGGTCGGTGACGGCGACGATCTGCATCACGCCCTGATCGAGCAGCTTTTGGACGCGCTGGCGTACGGCAGCTTCGGAGAGGCCGACGGCCTTGCCGATAGCGGCGTACGGGCGGCGCCCGTCTTCTTGGAGCTGTTCGATGATCGCGAGGGAGACGGCGTCGATCGTCGGGGACGATCCGCTGCCGTTCCTGGAGTCTGCGTTACGACTGGCCACGGGCTCACTTTGCACTGCGACTCGTCTGTGCCGCAACCCCTGAGCGATGAAATTCGTTGTCCTGGGGGTCAATTCTCACTGAATCCGAAGTTGTGGAGGGTCGGGGCTGTCGAAAGCGTTACCCAAGAGATTAGGGTGGGTGTCTCACCCATCGGACATCTGACAGGAGGGGTGGCAACAGTGACCACCGAGCTGCGTCGTCTGCGCAACTACATCAACGGGGAGTTCCGGGACGCCGCCGACGGGCGGACCATCGAGGTCGTCAATCCGGCCACGGGTGAGGTGTACGCTACGTCGCCGCTCTCCGGACAGGCCGATGTCGATGCCGCGATGGACGCTGCCGCGGCCGCCTTCCCCGCCTGGCGCGACACCACGCCGGCCGAGCGCCAGAAGGTGCTGCTGAAGATCGCGGACGCCTTCGAGGAGCGGGCCGAGGACCTGATCGCCGCCGAGTCGGAGAACACGGGCAAGCCGCTGGGCCTGACCCGCAGCGAAGAGATCCCGCCGATGGTGGACCAGATCCGCTTCTTCGCGGGCGCGGCGCGGATGCTGGAGGGCCGCTCGGCCGGCGAGTACATGGAGGGTATGACCTCCATCGTCCGACGCGAGCCGGTCGGCGTCTGCGCGCAGGTCGCGCCGTGGAACTACCCGATGATGATGGCCGTCTGGAAGTTCGCGCCCGCGCTGGCGGCGGGCAACACGGTCGTCATCAAGCCCTCGGACACCACCCCCGCCTCGACCGTGCTGATCGCCGAGATCATCGGCGCGATCGTGCCGAAGGGTGTCTTCAACGTCCTGTGCGGCGACCGGGACACCGGCCGCGCGATGGTCGAGCACCCGATTCCGGCGATGGCGTCGATCACCGGTTCCGTACGGGCGGGCATGCAGGTCGCCGAGTCGGCGGCCAAGGACGTCAAGCGCGTACACCTGGAGCTGGGCGGCAAGGCGCCGGTCGTCGTCTTCGAGGACACGGACATCCCCAAGGCCGTCGAGGACATCGCGGTGGCGGGCTACTTCAACGCGGGCCAGGACTGTACGGCCGCGACCCGCGTGCTCGTGCACGAGTCGATCCACGACGAGTTCGTCGCGGCGCTGGCCAAGGCGGCGGCGGACACGAAGACGGGCGCGCCGGACGACGAGGACGTGCTCTACGGCCCGCTCAACAACGTCAACCAGCTCAAGCAGGTCAGCGGCTTCATCGAGCGGCTCCCGGCACACGCCAAGGTCGAGGCCGGTGGCCACCAGGTCGGCGAGAAGGGCTACTTCTACGCCGCGACCGTCGTCTCCGGCCTCAAGCAGGACGACGAGATCATCCAGAAGGAGGTCTTCGGCCCGGTCATCACCGTTCAGTCCTTCCGGGACGAGGCGCAGGCTCTGGAGTGGGCGAACGGCGTCGAGTACGCCCTTGCCTCGTCCGTGTGGACCAAGGACCACGCGCGCGCGATGCGCATGTCCAAGAACCTCGACTTCGGCTGTGTGTGGATCAACACGCACATTCCGCTGGTCGCGGAGATGCCGCACGGTGGCTTCAAGAAGTCCGGTTACGGCAAGGACCTTTCGTCGTACGGCTTCGACGACTACACGCGCATCAAGCACGTCATGACGTCGCTCGACGCGTAAGCCTTGTTGACGGGGCGCGGGGACTGTTTCCCGCGCCCCGTTGTCATGCCGTCTGCGCCAGGGGCGTGCGGTGCAACGCCATCAGCAGGCGCCAGATCTGAGCCGCCATCAGCTCCGGTGTCGCCTCGATCGCCCCGTGCAGCCAGTCCGCCAGGACGCCCGCGAAGGCCGCCGCCACCGCCGAGGCGATCAGGGGCGCGGACGGGGCTCCGGCCAGCTCGCGCTCCCTGCGGCTGCGCTCGCGCAGTTCGCGGTGGAGCAGATCGCCCAGGGGGCCGCTGCCGCCCTCGTGGAGCAGCGTGCGGTAGAGCGCGGCGTGCGGGGCCAGGTCCCTGAAGAAGCCCGTCAGCGCCGGCGGGGGAGCGGCCGGATCCGGGGTGCCCCGCCAGGCGTGGAGGGCGTCCACCGCGTCCCGTACGACCTCGGCGCAGGCGTCGACCGCCAGGGCGTCGAGGTCCGGGTAGTGCAGGTAGAACGTGGCCCGGCCCAGGCCCGCCCGCCGGACCAGCGCCGCGACGCTGACCTCCGCCAGCGGACGCTCGGCGCACTCCGCCAGCAGGGCCTCGCGCAGCCTGGCCCGGGTGCGTTCGGCGCGCGGGTCTCCCGCGGGGACGCTCATCCCGCCACCAGCACGGCCGCCAGCGCGATCGCGCCGGGCAGCGCCTGCGCAAGAAGGATGCGCCGGTTCGCGGTGAAGCCGCCGTACAGGCCCGCGACGAGCACACAGCTGAGGAAGAAGACCTGGACGCGGTGTCCCGTCGGGTCGGCGGCTATCAGGCCCCAGATCAGGCCCGCGGCGAGGAAGCCGTTGTAGAGCCCCTGGTTCGCGGCGAGCGGGGCGGTCGCGCGGGCCATTTCCGCGTCGAAGCCGGACAGCTCGCGGCCGGGCCTGCGCTCCCAGAGGAACATCTCCAGAACCAGGATGTAGATGTGCAGCGCGGCCACCAGGCCGACCAGGACGTTTGCCGTTGTGTTCATCGCGTATCCTCAGTTCTTGGACATGTGTCCAGTAAGTATAGACACATGTCCATGATCAGCGGGGTGGCCCCCTCATTTTTGAACGCGTTCACAACGGGCGTACGCTGCGGTCATGAGCGAGCGAGCCCTGTTGCGGCGCATACGCGTGTGGTTGATCGTCTTCATCGTCTGCCTGGTACTGAGCGGGCTGACGGCCTTCCCTCTGGTGCACGAACTGCACTGGCTGGAAGACCTGTTGAACTCGCTGGGGACCGGCGGCCGGTTCCCGGCGCTGATGGAGTGGATCGAGCGGGTACGGGCCGGGCTGGACGCCACCGACGCGAAGTACCCCTTCGTGCTGTACGGAACGGACTGGCTCGCCTTCGCCCACCTCGTGATCGCGGTCGCCTTCTACGGCCCGTACCGCGATCCCGTACGGAACATCTGGGTCGTCGAGTTCGGGATGATCGCCTGCGCCGGGATCATCCCGCTCGCCCTGATCTGCGGACCGATCCGCGGCATCCCCGTCTGGTGGTCGGTCGTCGACATCTCGTTCGGGGTGTTCGGAGTGATCCCGCTGTACGTCCTGCGCCGGAAGATCAAGCAGCTGGAGGCCTTGACGGGACAGGCGGCCGGTCCCGAACCGGCCGCCGTCGCGGCCTAGTTCAGGCCTGGATCTTGCGGTCCACCGCGCCGAACTGGGCCACCAGGGAGTTCGGCCGTGGGGTGACAACACCGTGCAGCGCGTCGACGCGGTTGGTGGTGATCGAGTCGACGCCGTACCGGGCCAGCCGTCGCATGCTGCGCCTGGTGTCCGCCACCCAGGCCGAGACCAGCATGCCGTCCTGGTGGATACGGTCCGTCAGTTCCTGGCCGAGCAGGCTGAACCGGTAGTTGAGCCAGCGCGGCCCCACGGCTGCCAGCAGCGCGGGCCGCGGCGGGGCCAGCGACGTCCATGTCATCGCGATCTCGGCCGACGGGTCGGCCGCGCGCACCGCGAGCATGGTGACCGGGCCCGCGCAGTAGTACACCCGCTCGCCCGCGCCGCACGCGTGGACCGTGCCCACCACGGTCCGCACCGACTCCGTCGAGGCGCCGGGCAGATCGATCATCACGCGGTGCGATCCAAGGGCGTTCAGAGCCTCGCTCAGCGTGGGCACCCCGCCGCCGGTGAGCTCGTGCACCTCGTCCAGGGTCAGTGCGGCGAGGGGCCGGTCGTGGCCCCACAGCCGTTTCAGCGAGTCGTCGTGCAGCAGCACCGGCACGTCGTCACGGGTGAGGCGTACGTCGATCTCCACGGCGTCCGCGCCCTGTTCGAGCGCGGAGCGAAGCGAGGGAAGGGTGTTCTCACGGACGCGGTACGGATCGCCGCGATGGCCGACAACACTGACTCTGCGCATGGGCCCCATTGTCGGGTTCGCTCAGCGCGCGAGCCAGGCGGCGGTGTACGCGTCGATCTCGGCCGCGATCCGCGCCTTGCCCGCCGGGTCGAGGAAGGACGCCTCCACGGCGTTCTTGGCGAGGCCCGCAAGTCCGCGCTCGTCCAGCTCCAGAAGCCGGGCGGCGACCGCGTACTCGTTGTTCAGGTCGCTGCCGAACATCGGCGGGTCGTCGCTGTTGATCGTCACCAGCACACCGGCGGCGACCATCTCCTTGATGGGGTGCTGGTCGAGGTCGGCGACGGCGCGGGTGGCGATGTTCGAGGTCGGGCAGACCTCCAGCGCGATCCGGTTCTGTGCCAGGTGGGCGAGCAGCTTCGGGTCCTGCGTCGCGCTGGTGCCGTGACCGATGCGCTCGGCGCGCAGGTCGTTCAGCGCGTCCCAGATGGTCCCCGGTCCCGTCGTCTCCCCGGCGTGCGGCACGGAGTGCAGTCCCGCCGCGATCGCACGGTCGAAGTACGGCTTGAACTGCGGCCGCGGCACACCGATCTCCGGGCCGCCGAGTCCGAAGGAGACCAGGCCCTCGGGGCGCAGGTCCACAGCGAGTCGTGCGGTCTCCTCGGCCGCTTCGAGCCCGGCCTCGCCGGGGATGTCGAAGCACCAGCGCAGTACGACACCGACCTCGGCCTCGGCAGCCCGGCGGGCGTCCTCGATCGCCGCCATGAAGGCCTTCTCGTCGATGCCGCGGCTGGTCGAGCTGAAGGGCGTGATGGTCAGCTCGGCGTAGCGGATGTTCTGGCGGGCCATGTCACGGGCCACCTCGAAGGTCAGCAGCCGTACGTCCTCGGGGGTGCGGATCAGGTCCACGACCGAGAGATAGACCTCGATGAAGTGCGCGAAGTCGGTGAACGTGAAGTAGTCCGCGAGCGCCTCGGGGTCGGTGGGGACCTTCGAGTCGGGGTGGCGGGCGGCCAGTTCGGCCACGATGCGCGGCGAAGCCGAGCCGACGTGGTGCACATGCAGTTCGGCCTTGGGGAGCCCCGCGATGAAGGGGTGCAGATCGGTCATCGGGGTCCTCCGTGTTCAATGCGCCGCCCGGGTCAGGGATCATCGTAGGGGGCCCGGCCGAGGACAGGGTGAGGGGCCGTAGCATGACGGCGGACCACGATGGGGGAGAACCATGTCAGACAAGCAGGCTCAGCCGACGGGCGGGTCCGAGCCCCGCGACCGCGATCCGTGGGCTCCGCCACAGAGCGGTGCGGCACAGGACAGGGTGCCGCTGGACAAGCCCGCCGCGCAGCGCCCGCCGACGTCGCCGGTGCACGACCAGCCGACCGTCACGTCGATGCCGGGGGCCGGTCCGGTTCCCGACGCGGGTGCGGTGCCGCCGCCCCCGATAGCCCCCGGCGGACCTGCCCAGCCAGCCGCGGGTCCCTACGGCTACCCCGCAGCTCCGAGCCTCCCGCAGCCCGGCGTCGGCGCCGGTGATCCGTACGGCGGCTACCCCGGATACCCGGGCTACCAGAGCTACAGCCAGCCGGGCTGGCAGGCCCAGCCGGCGAACGGCATGGGCATTACCGCGATGGTGCTCGGCATTCTGTCCATCTGCCTGTTCTGTCTGTACGGAGTCGTGTCGATCGTCCTCGGCGTGCTCGGCCTGATCTTCGGCATCCTGGGCCGCAAGCGCGCCCAGCGGGGCGAGGCGACCAACGGCGGCATGGCGCTCGCGGGCATCATCACCGGCTCCATCGGCATCGTGCTCGGCCTGGTCGTCGTGGGCCTGATGATCTGGGGTATCACCAAGGCGGTCAACGACGAGCGGAACAGGGAAGACCGCTACGACGACTACTCGAACACGCTCGTGCTCGAGGACGTGGCCCGCTAGGGCCCCCGTCCGCCCGAAGCTGCCGGGGCGGAGCCCCTGTCACCCTGTCACCCGCGCTTCCGCAGCTCCTCCCGCGCCTCCATCAGCGCGAACCCCAGCAGATTGAGCCCGCGCCAGCGCGCGGGATCCTGCGCCCGCTCGTCGTCCGAGGCCAGCCCGATGCCCCACACCCGGTCGAGCGGGCTGGCCTCCACGAGCACTCTGTCCCCCGTGCCCAGCAGATAGTCGCGCAGCTCGGCATGCTGTCCGAACTTGTGCACACTGCCCGAGCGCACGATCGCGAACCGCTCGCGCTCCCATATCGCGTCGTCGAAACCACGCACCAGCCGCCCGGCCCGCTTGGCCGCGCCAGGGCTGGTCGCCGTGAGCGCCAGCCGCTCGGCCTCCGCGTCACCGAAGAGCCGCGCCTTGCCCGCCATCATCCAGTGCTCAGTCGTGGCGTACCGCACGCCGTCGACCACGAACGGTGACGGCCACCACTGGCTGAGACAGCTCGGGCCGATGCTCCCGTCCCGGCGCGGCGCGTGCCCCCAGAAGTGCAGAAACTTCACTTGCTTGTCGCTGCTGACCTGCTGGATCAGCTCTTCCATCCCCATGCACGCGAGTCTGGCATCCAGCACTGACACTCCGTACGCCTTTAGTCGCCATGACCCGACACATGGTCGACCGATTCCGTCGCGTAACCAAAAGGCAACAACGGAATCCCTTGTTGGAGACGGGTTGCTCTGTCAGGATCGGCACTCAATTCGAGCTGGAACAACGGAGAGCTTCATGAGCAACCGCTTCCAGGCGCGGGACCGCTACGCCGACGGCGCGCAGTACATCGGCGGGCGGCTGCGGCCCGGCACTTCAGGACGTACGCAGGACATCGTCGACCCGGCCACCGGGGAGACGGTCCACAGCTACGAGCTGGCGGCCACCGCCGATGTCGACGCGGCCGTCGCCGCTGCCCGCGACGCCTTCCCCGGCTGGGCGGGCGCCACCCCGGGCGAGCGCTCCGACGCCCTGCACCGCTTCGCCTCCGTCCTCGCGGAGCAGTCCGCCGACTTCGCGTACGCCGAGTCCCTCCAGTGCGGCAAGCCGATCCGGCTCACCACCGAGTTCGACGTCCCGGGCACCGTCGACAACACGTCCTTCTTCGCGGGCGCCGCGCGCCATCTCCAGGGGCAGTCGGCCGGTGAGTACAGCGGTGACCACACCTCGTACGTACGCCGGGAGCCGATCGGAGTCGTCGGCTCCATCGCTCCCTGGAACTACCCGCTCCAGATGGCCGCCTGGAAGGTCCTCCCGGCCATCGCCGCGGGCAACACCATCGTCCTCAAGCCCGCCGAGATCACCCCGCTGACCTCGCTGATGTTCGCCGAGGCCGCCAAGGCGGCCGGGATCCCCGACGGCGTGGTCAACATCGTCAACGGCGCGGGCAAGGAGGCGGGTGAGCATCTCGTCGGGCACCCCGATGTCGCCATGACCTCCTTCACCGGTTCCACCCCCGTCGGCAAGCGCGTAGCCGAGATCGCCACCGCCACCGTCAAGCGCCTGCATCTGGAACTCGGCGGCAAGGCTCCCTTCGTGGTCTTCGACGACGCCGACCTGGAGGCCGCGATCCACGGCGCCGTCGCCGGCTCGCTGATCAACTCCGGCCAGGACTGCACGGCCGCCACCCGCGCCTATGTGCAACGGCCGCTGTACGACGCCTTCGTCAGCGGTGTCGCCGACCTGATGGCGGGCGTGCGCCTCGGTGACCCCCTCGACCCCGCCACCGACCTCGGCCCGCTCGTCTCGCACCTCCAGCGCGACCGCGTCGCGGGCTTCGTCGACCGGGCTCGCGCCTACGCCACGGTCGTCACCGGCGGCGAAGCCCCGGGCGGTGACCTGGAGAAGGGCGCCTACTACCGGCCCACCCTCGTCGCCGGGGCCGCCCAGGACAGTGAGATCGTCCAGTCCGAGATCTTCGGTCCGGTCCTCGTCGTCCTCCCCTTCGACTCCGACGACGAAGGCATCGCGCTGGCCAACGACACCCCCTACGGCCTCGCCGCCTCCGCCTGGAGCCGCGACGTGTTCCGCGCGAACCGCGCCACCCGCGAGATCAAGGCGGGGTGCGTCTGGGTCAACGACCACATTCCGATCATCAGCGAGATGCCTCATGGCGGATACAAGGCCTCTGGCTTCGGAAAGGACATGTCGGCGTACTCCTTCGAGGAGTACACGCAGGTCAAGCACGTGATGTACGACAACACCGCGGTAGCCAGGAAGGACTGGCACCGCACCATCTTCGGGGACCGATAGCCAGCCCAGCGCCGCTCGACCGGCGGCACCATCCCGAAAGGGCACAGCGCATGGATCAGCACGAGCCGGACGTCCTGTCCGCAGCCCAACTGGCGGCGATGCGACGCAGCATCACCAGCGGCCGGGGCGCCCTCACCCGCCGTTCGATGCTGCGCGCCGGCGGTATAGGCGCGCTCACCGTCGGCGGCCTCGCCTCTCTCAGCGCCTGCGGCATCCCGCCCGCGAAGCGCGAGGGAGAGGGAGCGGTCTCGGACGACCACTCCACTGCGGAGAAGCGGATCAGCTTCTCCAACTGGACCGAGTACATGGACGTCAGCGAGGACGAGAAGCACCGTCCCACGCTGGAACAGTTCACCAAGCGGACCGGGATCAAGGTCAAGTACACCGAGGACATCAACGACAACGTCGAGTTCTTCGGAAAGATCCAGCCGCAGCTCGCCGCCGGCCAGGACACCGGCCGCGACCTGATATGCGTCACCGACTGGCTGGCCGCGCGGATGATCCGGCTGGGCTGGGTGCAGAAGCTCGACGCCTCGCTGCTGCCGCACGCGTACGCCAATCTCTCCCCGCAGTTCCGCAGCCCCGACTGGGACCCGGGCCGCGCCTACTCCTACCCGTGGACCGGCATTTCGACCGTCATCGCCTACAACGTCAAAGCGACCGGCGGCAAGAAGGTCGACTCCGTCACGCAGCTCCTCGACGACCCCACGCTCAAGGGCCGGGTCGGCTTCCTCACCGAGATGCGTGACTCGGTCGGCATGACCCTGCTCGACATGGGCAAAGACCCGGCCAAGGTCAACGACGCCGACTACGACGCGGCGATCGGCCGGCTCCAGAAGGGCGTCGACAAGAAGCAGATCCGGCGCTTCACGGGCAACGACTACACCTCGGACCTGGACAAGGGCGATATCGCCGCCTGTCTCGCCTGGGCCGGTGACCTCATTCAGCTCCAGGTCGACAACCCCGACATCAAGTTCTCGATCCCGGCGGCCGGTTACATGACGTCCTCCGACAATCTGCTGGTCCCGGCCAACGCCAGGCACCAGCAGAACGCCACCCGGCTGATCGACTACTACTACGAGCTCCCCGTCGCCGCCCAGCTCGCCGCGTACATCAACTACGTGTGCCCGGTCGAGGGCGTCGCCGCCGAACTCACCAAGATCGACAAGTCGCTTGCCGAGAACACGCTGATCCTCCCGGACAAGGCCATGGCCGCCAAGTCCCACGCCTTCCGCTCGCTCAGCAGCGCGGAGGAGAAGGCGTACGAAGAGAAGTTCGCCAAGCTCATCGGCGCCTGATCTGCCCCCCCTGCTCCCCTCGACACCACTGGGACCGCGACCCATGACTGAAAAGACAGAGGGCGGCGACGTCCGCCTCTCCGGGATCAGCAAGACCTTCGGCAGCTTCACAGCCGTCCAACCGCTCGATCTGACCATCCCGCAGGGCTCGTTCTTCGCCCTGCTCGGCGCTTCCGGCTGCGGAAAGACCACCACCCTGCGGATGATCGCCGGCCTTGAGGACCCGAGCACCGGAACGGTGTTCCTCGGCGACAAGGACGTCACCGGCCTGCCGCCGTACAAGCGCCCCGTCAACACCGTCTTCCAGAGCTATGCGCTCTTCCCGCACCTCGACATCTACGAGAACGTCGCCTTCGGACTGCGCAGGCGCGGCATCAAGTCGGTGAAGAAGCAGGTCGGCGACATGCTCGACCTCGTCGAGCTCGGCGACTTCGCCAAGCGCAAGCCGCACCAGCTCTCCGGCGGCCAGCAGCAGCGCGTCGCCGTGGCCCGCGCGCTCATCAACCACCCCCAGGTGCTGCTCCTCGACGAGCCCCTCGGCGCCCTCGACCTCAAGCTGCGCCGCCAGATGCAGCTGGAGCTCAAGCGCATCCAGACCGAGGTCGGCATCACCTTCGTGC
This sequence comes from Streptomyces sp. NBC_00885, assembly GCF_045207475.1. NCBI lineage: Bacteria > Bacillati > Actinomycetota > Actinomycetes > Kitasatosporales > Streptomycetaceae > Streptomyces > Streptomyces sp. NBC_00885. The sequence continues at coordinate 2,277,046 of NZ_CP108796.1, read as the reverse complement.
ATGTCACCCACGACCAGGAGGAGGCCATGACCATGGCCGACACGGTCGCGGTCATGAACGGCGGACGGGTCGAGCAGCTCGGCGCGCCCGCCGAGCTCTACGAGAACCCGCAGACCACCTTTGTCGCCAACTTCCTGGGCACCTCCAACCTCATCGAGGCCGAGGTCGCGTCCAACGGCGGAGGCGAGGTCATCGTCACGGCCGCCGACGCCAAGCTGCGGCTGCCCGCCCAGCGCTGCGCCACCCAGCCCCACACCGGCGGGAAGCTGCTGGTCGGCGTGCGCCCCGAGAAGATATCGCTGGCGCACGCGGACGACGCGGGCACGATCAGCGACGGCCGCAACCGGTTCACCGGCACGATCGCCGACTCCAGCTTCATCGGTGTCTCCACGCAGTTCGTCATCGACAGCCCGGTCTGTCCGGAGCTTGAGGTGTACGTACAGAACATCGAGCGGGACCCGCGCCTGGTGCCCGGCGCCGAGGTCGTCCTGCACTGGAACCCGGAGCACACCTTCGGTCTCGACGCCGCCCAGGACATCGACGCCGGTGTGGAGACGGTGGTGGAGGCGCCATGACCGTCACCGAGGCACCGCCCGCCTCGCCCACCGTCGAGCCGGTCGTCCACAAACAGTCCGTACGCCGCAAGCTGGTCCCGTACTGGCTGCTGCTGCCCGGCATACTCTGGCTGATCGTCTTCTTCGCGCTGCCGCTGGTCTACCAGGCCTCGACATCCGTGCAGACGGGCTCCCTCGAAGGGGGCTTCAAGGTCACCTGGCACTTCCAGACCTACTGGGACGCGCTGACCGAGTACTACCCGCAGTTCCTGCGCTCGGTGCTCTACGCCGGCACGGCCACGATCCTGTGTCTGCTGCTCGGCTACCCGCTCGCGTATCTGATCGCGTTCAAGGCGGGCCGCTGGCGCAACCTTCTGCTGGTGCTGGTCATCGCACCGTTCTTCACCAGCTTCCTGATCCGCACGCTCGCCTGGAAGACGATCCTCGCGGACGGCGGCCCGGTGGTGAACGTGCTGGACAGCGTCGGCTTCCTGGACGTCACCGGCTGGCTCGGCATGACCGAGGGCAACCGGCTGCTCGCCACCCCGCTGGCGGTGGTCTGCGGTCTGACGTACAACTTCCTGCCGTTCATGATCCTGCCGCTCTACACCTCGCTGGAGCGGATCGACCCGCGGCTCCACGAGGCGGCGGGGGACCTGTACGCGAAGGGGTCCACGACCTTCCGCAAGGTGACCTTCCCGCTGTCCATGCCCGGTGTCGTCTCCGGCACCCTGCTGACCTTCATCCCGGCCAGCGGTGACTACGTGAACGCCGAACTGCTCGGCTCCACCGACACCAAGATGGTCGGCAATGTCATCCAGTCGCAGTTCCTGAGGGTGCTCGACTACCCGACCGCGGCCGCGCTGTCGTTCATTCTCATGGCGGTCGTGCTGATCATGGTCACCGTCTACATCCGCCGGGCCGGAACGGAGGACCTGGTCTGATGCGCTGGATACGGAACAACCTTGTGGTCATCGCGGGGCTCATCACGCTCGCGTACCTGATCCTTCCGAACATCGTCGTGATGGTGTTCTCGTTCAACAAGCCCGCCGGGCGGTTCAACTACTCCTGGCAGGAGTTCTCCACCGACGCCTGGAAGGACCCGTGCGGAGTCGCCGACATGTGCGGCTCGCTCTCGCTGTCCCTCCAGATCGCGCTGTGGGCCACCATCGGCGCGACCGTCCTCGGCTCGATGATCGCCTTCGCGCTGGTCCGCTACCGCTTCCGGGCGCGTGGCGCGGTCAACTCGCTGATCTTCCTGCCGATGGCGATGCCCGAGGTCGTCATGGCCGCGTCCCTGCTCACGCTCTTCCTCAACCTGGGCGCGGAGCTGGGCTTCTGGACCATCCTCATCGCGCACACCATGTTCTGCCTCAGCTTCGTGGTGGTCGCGGTCAAGGCGCGTGTGCTGTCGATGGACCCGCGCCTCGAGGAGGCCGCGCGGGACCTGTACGCGGGACCTGTGCAGACCTTCGTACGGGTCACGCTGCCGATCGCCGCTCCCGGCATCGCGGCGGGCGCGATGCTCGCGTTCGCACTCTCGTTCGACGACTTCATCATCACCAACTTCAACTCGGGCAACACCGTCACCTTCCCCATGTTCGTGTGGGGCTCGGCCCAGCGCGGCACGCCCGTCCAGATCAATGTCATCGGTACAGCGATGTTCGCCATCGCCGTGCTGATCGTGGCCGGTGGCCAGATCATCAGCGGTCGGCGGAAGAAAAGCGCCTTGTCCAAGTAGCTCCGAAGGAGTGGAAACCATGGCCCCAGCTGCCATGACCTTTGCCTCATCACTCTCCGACGCCCAGCCCGTCTCCTATTGGCTGGACGACCCCGCGAAGCCCGGCGCACTGCCGGCCCTGACCGGCGACGAGCACTGCGACCTTCTGGTCGTCGGCGGCGGATACAGCGGACTGTGGACCGCGCTGCTCGCCAAGGAGCGCGACCCCGGGCGGAACGTCGTACTGATCGAGGGGCGCGAGGTGGGCTGGGCCGCCTCGGGCCGCAACGGCGGCTTCTGCGCCGCGTCGCTCACCCACGGCCTGGGCAACGGACTCGCCCGCTGGCCCGGGGACATGGCGAAGCTGGAGGAGCTCGGCGGCCGCAATCTCGACGCCATCGAGGCGGCGGTCGCCACGTACTCCATCGACTGCGACTTCGAGCGCACCGGTGAGATCGACGTCGCCACCGAGCCCCACCAGGTGGAAGAGCTCCGGGAGATGTACGAGGAGGCGACACAGCTCGGCTTCACCGGGCTCGAACTCCTCGACCAGGACGCGGTACGGGCCGAGGTGAACTCCCCGACCTTCCTCGGCGGCCTGTGGGACCGGCGTGGTGTCGCGATGCTGCATCCGGCCAAGCTCGCCTGGGGTCTCAAGCAGGCCTGCCTGGACCTCGGCGTACGGATCTACGAGAACACCAGAGGGCAGCAACTGGCCGCATCCGGCACGGGGATGGCGGTCCGCACCCCCTACGGCCGGGTCTTCGCACGCCAGGTCGCGCTCGGCACGAACGTCTTCCCGTCCCTGGTCAAGCGGGTGCGCGCGTACACCGTCCCGGTCTACGACTACGCCCTGATGACCGAACCGCTCAGCCCGGAGCAGCTCGCCGCGATCGGCTGGAAGCGCCGCCAGGGGCTGGGCGACAGCGCGAACCAGTTCCACTATTTCCGGATCACCGCCGACCACCGCATTCTGTGGGGCGGCTACGACGCGATCTATCCGTACGGCGGCAGGGTCAGCGCCGAGATGGACCACCGGCCCGAGACCTATCTGAAGCTCGCAGACCACTTCTTCCGCTGCTTCCCGCAGCTGGAGGGGCTGCGCTTCAGCCATGCCTGGGGCGGCGCCATCGACACCTGTTCGCGCTTCTCTGCCTTCTTCGGAACCGCGCACGGCGGCAAGGTCGCCTACGCGGCCGGGTACACGGGTCTGGGCGTCGGCGCGACCCGCTTCGGCGCGGACGTCATGCTCGATCTGCTCTCCGGGCAGCAGACCGAGCGCACGGAGCTGGAGATGGTGCGCAGCAAGCCGCTGCCGTTCCCGCCGGAGCCCGTCGCCTGGGCCGGTATCGGTCTCACCAAATGGGCGCTGGCCAGGGCGGACGCCAATGGCGGCCGCCGCAATGTGTGGCTGAAGGCGATGGACAGGCTCGGCCTCGGCTTCGACAGCTGAAGCGATCGCACGTTTTCGCCACGCCCCGGGCATGGGGGAGTGAGGGGAGCCGGGCGCTGCCAGAGGTCTTGACAACGTTGATTGGTCTGGACCATGTTGAGCGCGCTCCCACTCAATCCCCCCATGCCCGGAGGCAGTTGTGGACCGCACCAGACTTCCGGCCGCCCTCTCGGCGGCCGCCCTCGCCATCAGCGGACTCGTTGCCACGGCGGCCTCGGCCGGGGCGGCCGACACCGAACTCGCCCGCAACGGCGGCTTCGAGGCAGGTCTCGACGGCTGGAGCTGTACGGCGGGCAGCGGCGTCGTCGTCAATTCACCGGTCCACGGCGGCAGTTCGGCACTCAAGGCCACACCCGCGGGCAGCGACAACGCCAAGTGCAGCCAGACCCTCACCGTCAAGCCCAACTCCGACTACACGCTCAGCGGCTGGGTCCAGGGCAGCTATGTCTATCTCGGCGCCTCCGGCACCGGCACGAGTGACGTCTCCACCTGGACGGCGTCGGCGCCGAGCTGGCAGAAGCTCTCGACGACCTTCCGCACCGGCGCCTCGACCACCTCGGTGACCATCTACACCCACGGCTGGTACGGCACCCCCGCCTATGGCGCCGACGACCTCTCCCTGCTCGGCCCGGGCGGCGACCCGGTCCAGACACCTGCCGCCCCCACCGGCCTGACCGCCGGATCCCCCGGCTCCACCTCGGTCCCGCTGAGCTGGTCCCCGGTCTCCGGCGCCGCCGGCTACAACGTCTACCGCGGCGGCACCAAGGTCCTTTCCGTCAGCGGGACTTCGGCCACCGTCACCGGCCTCGCCCCCTCCACCTCGTACAGCTTCCAGGTCACCGCGACGAACAGCGCGGGAGAATCCCCGAAGTCCGCCGCCGTCAGCGCGACGACCACCAGCGGTGGCAACCCGGGCACAGGCCTTCCGGCCCATGCCCTTGTCGGCTATCTCCACGCCAGCTTCGCCAACGGCTCCGGCTACACACGCATGGCGGACGTGCCCGACTCCTGGGACGTCATCAACCTCGCCTTCGGTGAACCGACCTCCGTCACATCGGGCGACATCCGCTTCAGCCTCTGCCCGGCCTCCGAGTGCCCGAACGTCGAGTCCCTCGCCGACTTCAAGGCCGCCATCAAGGCCAAGCAGGCCGCGGGCAAGAAGGTCCTGATCTCCATCGGCGGCGCCAACGGCCAGGTGCAGCTCAGCACCACGGCCGCCCGCGACACCTTCGTCTCCTCGGTCTCGAAGATCATCGACGAGTACGGACTCGACGGCCTGGACATCGACTTCGAGGGCCACTCGCTGTCGCTCAACACCGGCGACACGGACTTCCGCTCCCCGACCTCGCCGGTGATCGTCAATCTGATCTCGGCGGTCAAGACCCTCAAGGCGAAGTACGGCTCCGGCTTCGTGCTCACCATGGCTCCGGAGACCTTCTTCGTACAGCTGGGCTACCAGTACTACGGCTCGGGCCCCTGGGGCGGCCAGGACCCGAGGGCGGGCGCCTACCTTCCGGTCATCCACGCCCTGCGCGACGACCTCACGCTGCTGCACGTCCAGGACTACAACTCGGGCTCGATCATGGGCCTGGACAACCAGTACCACTCGATGGGCGGCGCGGACTTCCACATCGCCATGACCGACATGCTGCTGACCGGCTTCCCGGTCGCCGGCGACACCACCAAAATCTTCCCGGCCCTGCGCCCCGAGCAGGTGGCGATCGGACTGCCCGCCTCCACGCAGGCGGGCAACGGCCACACCGTGCCGGCCGAGGTGAACAAGGCGCTGGACTGCCTGACGAAGAAGGTGAGTTGCGGCTCGTACCAGACCCACGGCAGCCGGCCGTCCCTGCGCGGGCTGATGACCTGGTCGGTCAACTGGGACCGCTACAACCAGTGGGAGTTCTCGAAGAACTTCGACGCCTACCCATGGAGCTGATCAGCAGCAGCGCCCCGCCGAGGCAGTAACTCGCCAGCACATCGAGGGGCCAGTGGTAGCCGCGCAACAGCAGGCCGATGCCCGTCGCCACCGTCAGCAGTATGGCGACGGGCATCAGTCGCACCGATACGAGCAGCGCAGCGCCGCAGTACGCGACCATCGCGGTCGCCGTGTGGCCGGACGGGTAGAAGCCGACCGCCTCGGTGAGCGGGCCCTGACGGTCGATCAGCGCCTTCAGCGGAGCGACGAGCGCGGGAACGGCGGCCATGGTGAGCGCGGCGTACAGGGCGTCGATCCCGCGGCGCTGCCGAAGGGCGTACCCGATCGCCACGGCCAGGACCGGAAGGGCGATCTGCATGCTGCCGAGGTCTGCGAGCCGGTCGGCCGGCGCCTGGGGGCCGTGGCCGACGATCCTGAGTTCGAGCCGTTCGTCCAGGGACCGCAGTGGCCCGTTGGCGGCCACCTGCCAGGTGATCAGAGTGAAGAGAGCGACGCACAGCGTCAGAAGCGTCGGAAGCGCCGGAAAAAGAGAAGCCGGCCGCCTCGGAACAGGGGGGGTGGTTCCGAGCCGGCCGGCCGGACCGGTGTGCCGCGCGCCCCGGGGGGTTTGGGGCGGGCGGCCATCCGATCGGTGAGGAGTTCCGGAGCCAGAGGCTCCAGTGGTGTGCGCGAGGGCACGACCAGGTCGAGGCTGGGGAGGCTCCGCCCTGGAGTCGCCCGCAGTCCCCTGCGAGCGGGGTGTTTCTCTCATCTGCAGAAACCGTACGGCAGGCGCAGGGGGACCGACAGGCGGATCTCCATCCCGCCATCGGCCCCCCACAGAGTCTTCACAGGCCCCGACCGTTACCGTCGGTCAGCCCCCCGTCACACGCCGGTGAAGGCCTGCTCGATGATGTCCAGACCCTCATTGAGCAGGTCGTCGCCGATCACCAGCGGGGGCAGGAAGCGCAGCACATTGCCGTACGTGCCACAGGTGAGGACGAGCAGACCCTCGGCGTGGCAGGCCTTGGCGAGCGCGGCGGTCGCCTCCGGGTTCGGCTCCTTGGTGTCCCGGTCCTTGACCAGCTCGATCGCGATCATCGCGCCGCGGCCGCGGATGTCACCGATGATGTCGAACTTCTCGGCCATCGCGACGAGGCGGCCCTTCATGACCTGCTCGATGTGCTTGGCCCTGCCGTTGAGGTCGAGCTCCTTCATGGTCTCGATGGCGCCGAGGGCACCGGCGCAGGCGACCGGGTTGCCGCCGTACGTACCACCGAGGCCGCCCGCGTGGGGGGCGTCCATGATCTCGGCGCGACCCGTCACGGCGGCGAGCGGCAGACCGCCCGCGATGCCCTTGGCCGTGGTGATCAGGTCGGGGACGATGCCCTCGTCCTCACAGGCGAACCACTGGCCGGTGCGGCAGAAGCCGGACTGGATCTCGTCCGCGACGAAGACGATTCCGTTGTCCTTCGCGAACTGCGCGATCGCGGGCAGGAAGCCCTTGGCCGGCTCGATGAAGCCGCCCTCGCCGAGGACCGGCTCGATGATGATCGCGGCGACGTTGTCGGCGCCGATTTGCTTGTTGATCATGTCGATGGCCTGGGCGGACGCCTCGGCACCGGCGTTCTCGGCACCCGTCGGCCAGCGGTAGCCGTACGCCACGGGCACGCGGTAGACCTCGGGCGCGAACGGCCCGAAGCCCTGCTTGTACGGCATGTTCTTGGCGGTGAGCGCCATCGTGAGGTTCGTGCGGCCGTGGTAGCCGTGGTCGAAGACGACGACCGCCTGGCGCTTGGTGTAGGCGCGGGCGATCTTGACGGCGTTCTCGACGGCCTCGGCGCCGGAGTTGAACAGCGCGGACTTCTTCGCGTGGTCACCCGGGGTCAGCTCGGCGAGCGCCTCGGCGACCTCCACGTACCCCTCGTAGGGCGTGACCATGAAACAGGTGTGGGTGAAGTCCGCGAGCTGCGCGGAGGCACGGCGTACGACGGCCTCGGCGGAGGCGCCGACCGAGGTCACGGCGATGCCGGAACCGAAGTCGATGAGGCGGTTGCCGTCCACGTCCTCGATGACACCGCCGCCGGCGCGGGCGGTGAAGACGGGCAGCACGGACCCCACACCGCCGGCGACCGCGGCGGTACGGCGGGCCTGCAGCTCGATCGACTTCGGCCCGGGAATGGCGGTGACGACGCGGCGCTCCTGCGGGATTGCGGTCATGAGGGGCTCCTGGGGGTGCTTTGGACGCTACGTGTTCTCTTTCTCCGCAGGCTAGGCGTGGGGGAGGGGGGCGGGCATGCGCCGTTCGGGAGTGTTGGGGGTGTGTCGTTGTCCGCGCCGGACATAGGCGGAGTCCGCCCCGGACCCCCGGCGCGGATCGCACGGGGCGGGGCGAATCGGTGCTGTGTCTTCGCGGGGGGTGACCTCCGGACCCCCGCGAGAGACCCCACAGGGCGGGGCGAACCCGTGCTGTGTCTTCCCGGGGGACGACCCCCGGACCCCCGCGAGAGACCCCACAGGGCGGGGCGAACCCGTGAACTACCCGCAGGAGGGCACTAGATTGACGGGTGCACAGAGCGGGCCTGGCTGGTCAGGGGGCAGCAGTTCATGGATTCCGAAGGCACATTCGACGCACGCGGCACACGGTCCAACCCGGTGCCACGGCCGGCGAGGCCACCCGTCGCGCCCGGGATCCCGGCCATCCCCGGCCACGCCCCGACCACCCGCCCCGCCGTCGCCGAATGGCTGCGCACCCCCCGCCCGGCCGCCGAGCCCGGTGTCTGGCGGCTCGGCCACCGCGCCAGGCCCGAGGAGGAGCCCGAACTCGTTCCGGCCCGGCGGCTCTTCGCCGGCGCCCTCATCGCGCTGCTCAGCGGCTGGCTGCTGTGGTCACTGCTGTGGAACGGCTACCTGGGCCGCTACTGGATCTGGCCGCTGCTCGTCCTGACCCCCGACTCCTGGCGCTCCGACCCGCCCGTCTGGGCGACCGCCAGCTACGTCTACTACGCCATCGTGGGCGGCGCCCTGCTCGTGTTCTTCGCCCGGATCGGCCATGTGCCGGAGATCTGGCAGCGCTATGTGCTCCGCAGTGACAAGCTGCCCGCCGCCCCGCCGCCGCGCCCCGATGCCGACCCCGCCGACTGGCCGGACCTGCGCTCCGCGGGCCTCCTCGACGCGGCGCAGAGCCTTTCCGAGGCCACCCGCTCGGGCGCGCTCGGCGATGTCGACTACGCACGGATCCGGCGGGCCTGGCAGGGCGTCCATGCCCGCCCGGACCGGCTCGCCGCCTTCACCGACACCGTGCGCAAGCACGGCGCCGCCGCCTGCGCGCACCCTTCCGGCCTGCGCGACCTGCCCGTACGCACCGCCACCCACGACCTGGCCACCGCCCAGGTCAAGATCGGCACCGCCGTTGACGACGAGCGCAACCCCTACGCCCGCCGTACCACCGGAGTCGCGCTCGAACCCGCGCTCCTCGGAACCTCGCTGCTCGCCGTCGGGCCCTCCGGGTCCGGCAAGAGCGTGCGGCTCGTGCGGCCCGTCGTCGAGTCCATGTCTCTGCTCGCGCTCGCCAACCGCGCCGCCGTCGTCGCCGTCACGGCCTACGGCACCGGGCTCGCCCCCGACGACGCCTTCGACCTCGTCATCGGTGTCGGCCGGCCCGACTCCACCCATGACCTCGACCTCTACGGCGGCGCCGAGGACCCCGACGAGGCCGCCCGCGTACTCGCCGAGGCGCTGGTCGGGGACCTCGCCGCCACGCTGCCCGGCGGCGACAGCAGGCGCGCGGCCACCGCGCTGGCGCAGCTGATCGGGCCCTACCAGTGCGTGCACGACCACTTCCCGGCCGTACCCGAACTGCGCGAACTGCTCGGCGGCGCGCCCGCTGCCGTGGGCGTGCTGCGCACCGCACTGGAGGCGGCCGGGGAGGCGGCCCAGCTGCGTGAACTGGACGCCCGCGAACGGCAGTCGGCCCGCGCCGACGACATCGGCGTGCTGCTCGCCGAGCGCATCGCCTTCCTGGACCGGCCCGCGTTCGCGGAGTTCTTCCGCACCGACGGCGGCGGCCGGCAGTTCTCGCTGCGCGCCATCGAGCACCCGCTGCGGGTCCGCATCGATCTGCCCGAGCGCGGTCACGCCGAGGCCTCGCGGATCGTCGCGCGCCTGGTGCTCGCCCAGTTCAACGAAGCCGCGCTGACCCGCTCGGACCGCTCGCTCTTCGCGTGTCTCGTCCTCGACGACGCGACGTACACCGTGACCGCCGACTCGGTGCGCGCGGTCCAGCGGCTGCGCTCCGCCAACGCCGGTGTGCTGTTCGCGCTGCGCACGCTGGAGGACGTGCCGGAGCCGCTGCGCGGCCCGCTGCTCGGCGCGGTCGGCTGCCGGATGGCGTTCGCGGGGCTCGCGCCCTGGGACGGCGGCCGGTTCGCCGAGGCCTGGGGCACCGAGTGGGTGCAGACCCGGGACGTCACCAACCGGCAGATCATCTCCGACGAGCCCCTGACCAAGGCGCTGCACATGATGCGCCGCCTGGTGACCGGCAAGGCGGCCACGGCCGAGGCGGTCACGGTCCGCGAGGTCGAGCGGGCCCGCTGGTCCGCCTCCGACCTGGCGCACGCCGTGCCCGCCGGGCATGCGGTGCTCTCCCTGACGACCGTACGGGGCGAGCACGCACCGCCGCTCCTGGTGGATCTGCGGACCTGAACAGGTCCCCGTTGGACCTGGGCAGATCCCCGTACTGCTACGCCCTGGCAGAATCGGGGTAGGCCGTTCATACGGGACGGCGAAATCATCCGCATGTCTGCCTCTGCACCTCTGCTCGAAGGGCCCCCGGTCCCCATGCCGCCCACGCTCGCCTCGCTCGTCCAGCACTCGGCGCTCAAACTCACCGTGCGCGCCGGGGAGGACCGGCTGGAGACGCCCGTGCGCTGGGCCCATGTCAGTGAACTCGCCGACCCCGTGCCGTACATGGAGGGCGGCGAGCTGCTGCTGGTGACGGCGATGACCCTGGACGCCGAGGACCGCGAGGCCATGCGGCGCTATGTCCGCAGGCTGGTGGGCGCGGGTGTCGTCGGGCTCGGATTCGCCGTCGGTGTGTACTACGACGACATCCCGGACGCGCTGGTCGAGGCCGCGAAGGAGGAGGACCTTCCGCTGCTCGCCGTACCGCGGCGCACGCCCTTCCTCGCCATCAGCAAGGCGGTCTCGGCGGCGATCGCGGCCGACCAGTACCGCGCGGTGACGGCCGGTTTCGAGGCCCAGCGGGAGCTGACGCGGGCCGCGCTCGCCGAAGGCCCGGGGGCCGTCGTGGCCCGGCTCGCCGCGACCGTGGACGGCTGGGCCGCGCTGTACGACGCGTCCGGCGCGGTCGTCGCCGCGGCTCCCGAATGGGCGGCCCGCCGGGCCGCGCGGCTCACCGCCGACGTGGAGCGGCTGCGCGAGCGGCCGGCACCCGCCAGCGCGGTGGTCGGCGACACCGACGACGACCGGGTCGAACTGCAGTCGCTGGGCAGCGGACGGCGGGTCCGCGGCGCGCTGGCCGTCGGTACGGGAGCCCCGCTCGGTACCGCCGAGCGCTATGCCGTGCACTCCGCCGTCGCCCTGCTGACCCTCACCACCGAGCGCTCCCGCTCGCTCCAGGCCGCCGAAGAGCGCCTCGGCGCCGCGGTGCTGCGCATGCTGCTCTCCGGCCAGCAGGACCATGCCCGCGCGGTCGCCGGTGATCTGTACGGCGGGCTGCTCGACGCGCCCTTCCGGCTGATGATCGCCGAGCTCGCGGGCGAGCCGGACCCGGCTGCCGAGGACCCGCTGCCGGCCTTCGCCGAATCACTGGAGGCCGCGGCGTCCCGGGCCCCCGAGCCCCTGCTCGTCGTCCCCGACGTCGACGGCCGTCTCGTGGTGCTGGCCGCGGACGGCGGCGCGGTCGTCGCGGCCTGCACCGCGGCGTACGCCGACAAGGAGGCCGAGGATGCCGAGGTGGTCGTCGGGCTCTCGGCGCCGACCGGACCGATCGCCGCCGCAGGCGCGTACAAACAGGCCGAACAGGCGCTCTCGGTGGCCCGGCGCCGCGGCCGCGCCCTCGTCGAGCACGAGGAGCTGGCCGCCGGATCCGTCCTGCCGCTGCTCGCGGACGACGCGGTGCGCGCCTTCGCCGACGGCATGCTGCGCGCGCTGTACGAGCACGACGCGACCGGCAGGGGCGATCTGGTCGCCTCACTGCGCGCCTGGCTCTCCCGCCACGGCCAGTGGGACGCGGCAGCCGCCGACCTCGGAGTCCACCGCCATACGCTGCGCTACCGGATGCGCCGGGTCGAGGAGATCCTGGGCCGCTCGCTGGACGACCCGGACGTACGTATGGAGCTGTGGCTGGCGCTGAAGACGACGGCGGGCCCGGCGACCGAATAATCGGCGGGCGCCAGAGTTTCTTCCGGTTTTGTGCCCGAAGTCGGGCAAAATCATTGGAACGTGCCGACCGAAGTGCCTAAAGTCCTGCCTCGTGGCCACCAACTCCAGCACCTCCGAGGCTGGCGCTTCCCCCTCGGACACTCCCGCGCCCGACATCTCCGACGCCCTCGTGGCCGCCGAACCCCGCCGCCGGATATCCGGAGCCGTATGGGGCGCACTCGCCATCGTGTACGTCGTCTGGGGCTCCACGTATCTCGGTATCCGGGTCGTCGTGGAGACCATGCCGCCCTTCCTCTCGGCCGGGGCCCGCTTCATCGTCGCGGGGCTGATCCTCGCCGGGCTCGTGGCCTGGCGGCAGGGGGCCTCGGCACTCAAGGTCACCCGGGCCCAGCTCGCGTCCACGGCCGTGGTCGGCCTGCTGCTCCTGCTCGGCGGCAACGGCATGGTCGTACTCGCCGAGACCTCGGTGCCCTCCGGGCTTGCCGCCCTGCTGATCGCCGTCGTGCCCGCCTGGGTGGTCGTGCTGCGCAGGGCCGCCGGCGAGCGGCCCGGCCTCGGCGCCTATCTGGGCGTGCTGCTCGGGCTGGCGGGCCTGGCCGTGCTGACCCTGCCCGGCCTCAGTGGTGACGTGCGCCTGTGGGGCGTGCTCACCGTGATCGTGGCGACCGTCATGTGGTCGGTGGGCTCCTTCTCCTCCTCACGCATCCCGATGCCCGCCAATCCCTTCGCCGCCAGTGCGTACGAGATGGTCGCGGGCGGCATCGGCTGTCTGCTGGTGGGCCTCGGCCGGGGCGAGCAGTACGGCTTCGCCCTCGACGAGGTCTCCGGCCGCTCCTGGACTGCGCTCGGCTATCTCGTCGTCTTCGGCTCGGTCGTCGCGTTCACGGCGTACGCGTGGCTGCTGCACTCCGCGCCGCTGTCCCTGGTCGCGACGTACGCGTACGTCAACCCGGTGGTCGCCGTCCTCCTCGGTGCGCTGATCCTGCACGAGCCGCTGACCTGGCCGATCGCCCTCGGCGGTGCGGTCGTCGTGGCCGGGGTCTTCCTGATCGTCTCGACGGAACGCCGCCGCTAGTTCCCGGGCACGGCCGGTGAGGGGCGGGCGCCGGGCCCTGTCGCGGTCCATGCTCGCCACGAACCCGCTGACTGGCCAAACCGGCGGGCACGCCGCGCCCAGCACTCCACCCCGGACAAACGCCGATGCGCCCTCCCGCCCCTACCGTGGGGCAGAGACACCCCATCTATCTCGGAAGGGCCGGGACATGACCTCCACCCACGCCTTCTGGCTCGCCGGCCGCGAGGCCACCGGCGAGACCGCCCTCGACGTCACCTCCCCCTGGGACGGACGCCTCGTCGGCCAGGTCTCGGTCCCGACCGAGGCCCAGATCGAGGAGGCCGTGGCCGCCGCGCACGCCGTGCGGGACGAGTTCGCGGCCACCCCGGCCCATGTACGCGCCGCAGCGCTCGATCATGTGTCGCGCCGGCTCGTCGAGCGCACCGAGGAGATCGCCCAGCTGATCTCCGCCGAGAACGGCAAGCCGGTCAAGTGGGCCCGCGGTGAGGTCGGCCGTGCCGTCTCCGTCTTCCGCTTCGCCGCCGAAGAGGCCCGCCGCTTCAACGGTGGCGAGGCGCAGCGCCTCGACACCGACGCCGGCGGCCAGGGCCGTCTCGCGCTCACCCGCCGCTTCCCCAAGGGCGCCGTCCTCGGCATCGCACCGTTCAACTTCCCGCTGAACCTCTGCGCCCACAAGATCGCCCCCGCCATCGCGGTCGGTGTGCCGATCATCCTCAAGCCCGCCCCGGCGACCCCCCTCTCCGGCCTGATCATCGGCGAGCTGCTTGCCGAGACCGAGCTGCCCGCGGGCTCCTGGTCGGTGCTTCCGGTCCCGAACGACCAGATGCCCGCCCTCGTCCAGGACGAGCGCCTTCCGGTCATCTCCTTCACCGGCTCCGACAAGGTCGGTTACGCGATCATGGACTCGGTGCCTCGCAAGCACTGCACCCTGGAACTGGGCGGCAACGGCGCGGCCGTCGTCCTCGGCGACTTCGCGTCCGAGCAGGACCTGGACTGGGCGGCGACCCGTATCGCCACCTTCTCCAACTACCAGGGCGGCCAGTCCTGCATCTCCGTGCAGCGCGTGATCGCCGACGCCACGGTGTACGACCGGCTGCTGCCGAAGATCGTCGCGGCCGTCGAGGCCCAGGTCACCGGCGACCCGTCCGACAGCGCCACCGACGTCGGCCCGCTGGTCAGCGAGGACGCCGCCAAGCGCGTCGAGTCCTGGGTGGACGAGGCGGTGCAGGCGGGCGCGAAGCTGCTCGCGGGCGGCAAGCGCGACGGCGCCTCCTACGCGCCGACCGTCCTCACCGACGTCCCCGAGGACACCACGCTGGCCTGCGAGGAGGTCTTCGGACCCGTCCTCACCGTCCGGAAGGTCGACGGGGAGGCCGAGGCCTTCGCCGCGGTCAACGACTCCAAGTACGGCCTGCAGGCGGGTGTGTTCACGCACGACGTGCAGACCGCCTTCCGCGCCCACCGTGCTCTCGAGGTCGGCGGCGTGATCATCGGCGACGTCCCCTCGTACCGCGCGGACCAGATGCCGTACGGCGGGGCCAAGCAGTCCGGCGTGGGCCGCGAGGGCGTGCGCTACGCGATGGACGACTACACCTACGAGCGGGTGCTGGTCCTCACGGGTCTCGCGCTGTAACCGCGCGCTGCAACCCTGCGCGTCAGGACCGACGGCCGGAGCCCACTGTGCGGGGGCTCCGGCCGTTGCCGTTTTCTCCCGCACTTCCCTCCACTGCGGTACGCGGACTGGTGGAGAGGGCAGGAATCGGGTACTACGGACGAGTAGCACCGGTCGGTAGAGCGTGTGTGCCCCGGCCGACGCCCCGGAAGCCCCGACTCGCGGCGAGGTGAGCCTCATGTCCGCACCACTCGACACGACACAGACTCCGAAGGTCAGTGAGCGCGAAGCGCGACAGGTCGCCGAGGCCGCGCGCGAAAAGGACTGGCGCAAGCCAAGCTTCGCCAAGGAGCTCTTCCTCGGCCGCTTTCGCCTCGATCTGATCCATCCGCACCCGCTGCCCGCGGACGAGGACACCCGGCGTGGCGAGGCCTTCCTCGCCAAGCTGCGCGACTTCTGCGAGACGAAGATCGACGGGGCGCTGATCGAGCGCGAGGCGCGGATCCCCGACGAGGTGATCAACGGGCTCAAGGAACTCGGCGCGCTCGGGATGAAGATCGACCCGAAGTACGGGGGCCTCGGCCTGACCCAGGTGTACTACAACAAAGCGCTGGCTCTTGCCGGGTCCGCCAGCGCCGCCATCGGCGTGCTGCTCTCCGCGCACCAGTCGATCGGCGTACCGCAGCCCCTGAAGATGTTCGGCACGCCCGAACAGAAGGAGCGGTTTCTGCCGCGCTGCGCGCGCACCGACATCTCCGCCTTCCTGCTCACCGAGCCGGACGTCGGCTCCGACCCGGCACGCCTGGCGACCACGGCCGTGCCCGACGGGGACTCGTACGTCCTCGACGGCGTCAAGCTCTGGACCACCAACGGTGTCGTCGCCGACCTGCTCGTCGTCATGGCCCGGGTGCCGAAGAGCGAGGGCCACAAGGGCGGCATCACCGCCTTCGTCGTCGAGGCCGCCTCGCAGGGCATCACCGTCGAGAACCGCAACTCCTTCATGGGGCTGCGCGGCATCGAGAACGGCGTAACCCGCTTCCACCAGGTCCGGGTCCCCGCGGAGAACCGCATCGGCCCCGAGGGCGCCGGTCTGAAGATCGCCCTCACCACGCTCAACACCGGCCGCCTCTCGCTGCCCGCCTCCTGTGTGGCGGCCGGCAAGTGGGCCCTGAAAATCTCCCGGGAGTGGTCCGTCGCGCGCGAGCAGTGGGGCAAGCCGATCGCCAAGCACGAGGCCGTCGGCTCGAAGATCTCCTTCATCGCGGCGACCACCTTCGCCCTCGAGGCGGTGCTCGACCTGTCCAGTCAGATGGCTGACGAGGACCGCAACGACATCCGTATCGAAGGCGCGCTGGCCAAGCTCTTCGCCTCCGAGATGGGCTGGGTCATGGCCGACGAACTGGTCCAGATCCGGGGCGGCCGCGGCTTCGAGACGGCGGACTCCCTTGCGGCGCGCGGCGAACGGGCCGTGCCCGCCGAGCAGGTCCTGCGCGACCTGCGCATCAATCGCATCTTCGAGGGCTCTACCGAGATCATGCATCTGTTGATCGCCCGCGAGGCGGTCGACGCACACCTCAAGGTGGCGGGCGACCTGATCGACCCGGACAAGTCGCTCGGCGACAAGGCCAAGGCCGGCGCCCACGCAACCGCCTTCTACGCCCGCTGGCTGCCCAAACTGGTCGCAGGGCCGGGTCAACTCCCGCGCACGTACAGCGAGTTCCACCCTGCCGGCCATGCGGATCTCTCCGGCCATCTGCGCTACGTCGAACGCTCGGCCCGCAAGCTTGCCCGCTCCACCTTCTACGCCATGTCCCGCTGGCAGGGCAGGATGGAGACCAAGCAGGGCTTCCTCGGGCGCATCGTCGACATCGGCGCGGAACTCTTCGCGATGAGCGCGGCATGCGTACGCGCGGAGCTGCTGCGCAGGAGCGAGGACCACGGCCGCGCGGCGTACCAACTGGCCGATGTCTTCTGCCGTCAGGCCCGGATCCGTGTCGAGGAGCTCTTCACGCGCCTGTGGTCCAACACCGACGACCTGGACCGCAAGGTCGTCGACGGCGTCCTGTCCGGCACGTACACCTGGCTGGAAGAGGGCATCGTCGACCCCAGCGGCGAGGGCCCCTGGATCGCCGACGCGACCCCCGGCCCGTCCGAGCGCACCAACGTCCACCGTCCGATCCGCTGATTACTCGACCGCTCCGGCGTCCCTGCCCCACAATCGACCTCTGATCACGGATTACGGTCAACACGGAAACGGGGCAGGGATGTTCGGGGTGGGGAATCGGCAGGGCCCAGGGACGGCCGCCCTTGTGGCGGTCGTCCTCGGCGGTCTCGGCGCCTGCGACGGCGCCGAGGAGAAGAAGGCCGACGACAAGCCGTCCGCCGCCGTCCCCGCTGCCCTGACCGAGGCGCAGCTCAAGGCCGTCTCCTTCACCGAGGGCGAGAAGGTCGGCGCGTACACCGCCTCCGAGTACACCCTCGGCGGGCCGCTCGGGGAGGACTACACCGCCGATCCCGCCGTCTGCCAGCCCCTCGTCAGCCTCGCCAGGGGCGCCACCGCCCATGACCCCGCCGCCGAGGTCAACCGTGAGGTCGACGTACCCGGACAGATGGCCGGACTCAGCGTTGCCGTACAGCTGCGGTCGTACGAGAAGGGTCGGGCGGCCGCCGTCATGAAGGCCCTGGCCACCGCGGGAGCCTCGTGCGCCGGGGGCTATGTCGAGGAGCGCGCCCTCGCCAGGGCGAAGGTCCTCACCGTGGAGCCCGTCAGGGCGCCCGCCTTCGGGGACGAGGCCAGGGCGTACCGCTTCACCGTCCTCGATGTGAAGGGGAAGCTGAAGCTGTACGAGTACCTGACCGTCGTCCGCTCGGGCTCGGCCACCCTGTCCTTCCGCGCCGAGTTCCTCGGTACCAAGGACATCGGGAAGGTGCCCGAAGAGGTCATGAACGCCCAGTGGGAGAAGTTCGGTGCGGGCGCGAAGAGCGGCGCATAGGGACGCACTGTCCAGTCGGACAGCAGTTACGGCCACAATGGGGTCATGAGCGACAGCCCATCCCCCCTCGCCGACCCGCATCTCGCCTTCGACGCGACCGAAGGCCGCCGCGACATCGTCGTACTCGGCTCCACCGGGTCCATCGGCACCCAGGCCATCGATCTGGTTCTGCGCAACCCCGACCGCTTCCGCGTCACCGCGCTCTCCGCCGCCGGCGGGCGGGTCGGACTCCTCGCCGAGCAGGCGCGGCAGTTGCGGGTCGACACGGTCGCGGTGGCCCGCGAGGACGTGGTGCCCGCACTGCGCGAGGCGCTGGCCGAGCAGTACGGCTCCGAACCCGTACCCGAGATCCTGGCGGGCCCCGACGCCGCCTCCCAGCTCGCCGCATCCGCCTGCCACACCGTGCTCAACGGGATCACCGGCTCCATCGGTCTCGCACCCACCCTCGCCGCCCTCGAAGCGGGCCGCACCCTCGCCCTCGCCAACAAGGAGTCGCTCATCGTGGGCGGGCCGCTGGTCAAGGCGCTCGCCAAGCCCGGCCAGATCATCCCCGTCGACTCCGAGCACGCCGCACTCTTCCAGGCGCTGGCGGCCGGGACGCGAGCCGATGTGCGCAAGCTCGTGGTGACGGCCTCCGGCGGCCCCTTCCGCGGCCGTACCCGCGCCGAGCTGGCCGATGTCACTCCCAAGGACGCCCTCGCGCACCCCACCTGGGCGATGGGCCCGGTCATCACCGTCAACAGCGCGACGCTGGTCAACAAGGGCCTTGAGGTCATCGAGGCGCATCTCCTCTACGACATCCCCTTCGAGCGCATCGAGGTCGTCGTCCACCCCCAGTCCTACGTCCACTCCATGGTGGAGTTCTCGGACGGCTCCACCCTCGCCCAGGCCACCCCGCCCGATATGCGCGGCCCGATCGCCATCGGCATCGGCTGGCCCGAGAGGGTCCCTGACGCCGCGCCCGCCTTCGACTGGACCAAGGCCTCGACCTGGGAGTTCTTCCCGCTCGACACCGAGGCATTTCCCTCGGTGGGACTCGCCAGGCACGTGGGGGAGCTGGGTGGAACAGCCCCGGCGGTGTTCAATGCCGCGAACGAGGAGTGCGTGGACGCTTTCCTCACAGGGCGGCTGCCGTTCAACGGAATCATGGATACGGTCACCGAAGTCGTCACCGAGCACGGTGTGCCCGCCAGGGGAACCCCGCTCACGGTGGCGGACGTCCTGGAAGCGGAGACCTGGGCCCGGGCACGGGCGCGGGAACTGGCAGTGAAGGCGACAGCGGAGGCTCGCGCATGACGATTCTGTTGACGGTTATCGGCATAGCTCTCTTTGCTGTGGGCCTGCTGATTTCCATCGCCTGGCACGAGCTCGGCCATCTGTCGACGGCGAAGCTCTTCGGCATCCGGGTGCCCCAGTACATGGTCGGCTTCGGCCCGACCATCTGGTCCCGGCACAAGGGCGAGACGGAGTACGGGATCAAGGCCATCCCGGCCGGCGGCTACATCCGCATGATCGGGATGTTCCCGCCCGGCGACGACGGCCGGATCGAGTCGCGGTCCACCTCGCCGTTCCGCAGCATGATCGAGGACGCCCGCTCGGCGGCCTTCGAGGAGCTCAAGCCCGGCGACGAGAACCGTCTGTTCTACACGCGCAAGCCCTGGAAGCGCGTGATCGTGATGTTCGCGGGACCGTTCATGAATCTGGTCCTCGCCGTCGCGATCTTCCTCGGCGTCGCGATGGCGTACGGCTTCGCCACCCAGACCACCGAGGTCGCGGGCGTACAGAAGTGCGTCATCTCGCAGAGCGAGGACCGTGACACCTGCAAGAAGGGCGACCCTGTCTCGCCCGCCCAGGCCGCGGGCCTGAAGGTGGGCGACAAGATCGTCGCCTTCAACGGAGAGCCCGTCAGCGACTGGACCACGCTGTCCAACCACATCCGCGAGACGATCGGCCCGGCCGACATCACCGTCGAGCGGGACGGCAAGCAGCAGGTCCTCAAGGCCACGCTCGCCAAGAACCTGGTGGTCAGGAAGGACTCGGACGGCGAGCCCGTTCCCGAGGACTTCGTCGAGGCCGGCTATCTCGGCTTCGCGGCGCGGACCGAGATCCTGCCCCTCTCCTTCACCGACTCCGTGGACCGCATGGGCGACATGATCGAGAACGGCGTCGAGTCCATCGTCGCGCTTCCGTCCAAGATCCCCGACCTGTGGAACGCGACGTTCTCGGACGGCGAGCGCAAGGCCGACTCCCCGGTGGGCGTGGTCGGCGCGGCCCGCATCAGCGGTGAGGTGCTGAACCTGGACGTCCCGACGCAGAGCATCATCGCGACGTTCATGATGCTGCTCGCGGGCTTCAACCTCTCCCTGTTCCTGTTCAACATGCTGCCCCTGCTGCCGCTGGACGGCGGACATATCGCGGGAGCTGCGTGGGAGTCCGTACGCCGCAACATCGCCAAGGTGTTCCGGCGTCCCGACCCGGGTCCCTTCGACGTCGCCAAGCTGATGCCGGTCGCCTATGTGGTGGCGGGAATCTTCATCTGCTTCACCCTGCTCGTGCTGGTCGCCGACATCGTCAACCCGGTCAAAATCAGCTGAGTGATCCCTTTGGTGACGGCCGGACACCCTTTGTGTCCGGCCTTCGCCTTTGTGTGGCGTTTCCCTTGCGATGTGCTCGGGTCAACGTCCGTGCCGTAATCTCGGAGCCTGGAGCCCGCCGATCTCGGGACCTCGATCCACACCTTGGGGTTGCACAGCAGATGACTGCAATTTCTCTCGGAATGCCGTCCGTTCCGACGAAGCTCGCCGACCGGAGGGTCAGTCGCAAGATCCAGGTCGGCTCCGTGGCCGTCGGCGGGGACGCCCCCGTGTCCGTGCAGTCGATGACGACGACCCGGACCTCCGACATCGGCGCGACGCTTCAGCAGATCGCCGAGCTGACCGCGTCGGGCTGCCAGATCGTACGTGTCGCCTGCCCCACCCAGGACGACGCGGACGCGCTCGCCACCATCGCGAGGAAGTCCCAGATCCCCGTCATCGCGGACATCCACTTCCAGCCGAAGTACGTCTTCGCCGCGATCGACGCGGGCTGCGCCGCGGTCCGGGTCAACCCGGGCAACATCAAGCAGTTCGACGACAAGGTCAAGGAGATCGCCAAGGCGGCGGGCGAGGCCGGCACCCCGATCCGTATCGGCGTCAACGCGGGCTCGCTGGACACCCGGCTGCTGAAGAAGTACGGCAAGGCCACCCCCGAGGCGCTCGTCGAGTCCGCGCTGTGGGAAGCGTCCCTCTTCGAGGAGCACGGCTTCCGCGACATCAAGATCTCGGTCAAGCACAACGACCCGGTCGTCATGGTCAACGCCTACCGGCAGCTCGCCGCCCAGTGCGACTACCCCCTCCACCTCGGTGTCACCGAGGCCGGACCCGCCTTCCAGGGCACCATCAAGTCCGCCGTCGCCTTCGGCGCGCTGCTCTCCGAGGGCATCGGCGACACCATCCGGGTCTCGCTCTCCGCCCCGCCCGCCGAAGAGGTCAAGGTCGGCATCCAGATCCTGGAGTCCCTCAACCTCAAGCAGCGCCGCCTGGAGATCGTCTCCTGCCCGTCCTGCGGCCGCGCCCAGGTCGACGTCTACAAGCTCGCGGACCAGGTCAGCGCCGGTCTGGAGGGCATGGAGGTGCCGCTGCGCGTCGCCGTCATGGGCTGCGTCGTCAACGGCCCGGGCGAGGCCCGAGAGGCCGACCTCGGCGTCGCCTCCGGCAATGGCAAGGGCCAGATCTTCGTCAAGGGCGAGGTCATCAAGACCGTGCCCGAGTCGAAGATCGTCGAGACGCTCATCGAAGAGGCGCTGAAGATCGCCGATCAGATGGAGAAGGACGGCGTCCTCTCGGGCGAGCCCGAGGTCTCCGTCAGCTGACAACGAGGTACGGGCCCCGTTGTACGCCTCAGGGCGTTCAGCGGGGCCCTGCGCTGAGCTCGGCAGCCCCTGGACCTGCCAGGTACAGTTCGGAGATCAGCAGACCGTATGGTGAGGCCCCCTCGTGTTGACGCAGACCACCACCCGGGTCCTCGACCCCAGTGACCTCGGCGCAGCGCTCGCCATCCTCGAGAGCGAGCCTGTCGCCAACGCCTTCATCACGTCGCGCGTCCAGGTGGCCGGACTCGACCCGTGGCGCCTGGGCGGCGAGATGTGGGGCTGGTACGCGGACGGGCGGCTGCGCTCGCTGTGCTACTCCGGTGCCAACCTCGTCCCCATCTGTGCCACCCCCGAGGCCGTGCGCGCCTTCGCCGACCGGGCACGCAGAGCGGGCCGGCGCTGCTCCTCCATCGTCGGCCCCGCCGAGCCCACCTCCCAGCTGTGGCGGCTGCTGGAGCCGAGCTGGGGTCCGGCCAGGGACGTACGCGCCAACCAGCCGCTGATGGTCACCCAGCAGATTCCCGAAGGCATCGAGCCCGACCCGTACGTCCGCCGGATCCGTAAGGACGAGATGGACGTGATCATGCCGGCCTGCGTGGCGATGTTCACCGAGGAGGTCGGCATCTCGCCGATGGCCGGCGACGGCGGACTGCTCTACCAATCCCGCGTCGCCGAACTCGTCGGCGCCGGTCGGTCGTTCGCCCGCATCGACGACGGCCAGGTCGTCTTCAAGGCCGAGATCGGCGCGGCCACCAATGAGGCCTGCCAGATCCAAGGCGTCTGGGTGGCACCGGAGTTCCGCGGCCGCGGGCTGTCCGAGACCGGCATGACGGCCGTGCTGCGCTACGCCCTCGCGGACGTCGCCCCGGTCGTCAGCCTCTACGTCAACGACTACAACACAGCAGCCAGAGCGGCATACCGCAGGGTCGGCTTCAGTGAGGTCGGCGCCTTCATGAGCGTGCTGTTCTGACCTCGAGCCGCGCAAAGTAGGGTTCGCGCATGGCAGCACTCTCAGGCGGTGGACCGCAGACTCCCAGCGTCGTCGTGGCCCCGGTCGATCTCTCCGCGCGGATCGACGAAGCGCTCGCGGTGCAGGCCCTCGCTTTCGGGCTCAGCGACGACGAGGTCGGCGTGCGCCGCCATATCGTCCACCGGCATCTCCTCCACCCCGGCGCGCGTGCGCTGGGGGCGCTGACGGAGACGGGACGACTCGTCGGCTTCGTGTACGGCATGCCCAACAGCCGCACCCACTGGTGGTCCACCGTTGTCGAGCCGTATCTGCGCCGCAACGGCGCCGACAGCTGGCTCGACGACTCCTTCGTGATCACCGAGCTCCATGTCCACCCCGGCTTCCAGGGGCGCGGCATCGGCCGCTCGCTGATCACCACGATCACCGACAGCGTCAAGCAGCCGCGCTCGATCCTCTCCGCGATCGACATCGAGAGCCCGGCCCGCGGCCTGTACCGCGCGCTCGGATACCAGGACCTCGCGCGCCAGGTGATGTTCCCCAGTGCACCCAGTCCGTACGCCGTGATGGGCGCCCCGCTGCCGCTGCTGCGCGACAACTGATTTCCGCCTACCGGTGCGGCCCGGCTAACCTCCTGCTCATCACACATTCCGAGCAGGAGTTCACCATGGCCCAGGTCCAGCGCATGTCCCGTCTGATGGTCAAGACACTGCGCGACGACCCGGCGGACGCCGAGACGCTCAGCCACAAGCTGCTGGTGCGCGCCGGTTACGTCAGGCGCAACGCCGCCGGTATCTGGTCCTGGCTGCCGCTGGGCAAGAAGGTCCTGGAGAACGTCACTCGCGTGGTGCGCGAGGAGATGGACGCGATCGGCGCGCAGGAGGTGCTGCTGCCGGCGCTGCTGCCCAAGGAGCCCTACGAGGCGACGGGCCGCTGGGAGGAGTACGGCGCGGAGCTCTTCCGCCTCCACGACCGCAAGGGCGCGGACTACCTCCTCGGCCCGACGCACGAGGAGATCTTCACCCAGCTCGTCAAGGACCAGTGCACGTCCTACAAGGACCTGCCCGTGATCCTCTACCAGATCCAGACGAAGTACCGCGACGAGGCGCGTCCGCGTTCGGGCATCCTGCGCGGCCGCGAGTTCCAGATGAAGGACTCGTACTCCTTCGACACGAGCGACGAGGGCCTGGCCGAGTCGTACGCGCTGCACCGCGAGGCGTACATCAAGACCTTCCGGCGCCTGGGACTCGAGCACCGCATCGTCTCGGCGGTCTCGGGTGCGATGGGCGGCTCGGCGTCGGAGGAGTTCCTGGCTCCGGCCGCGGCGGGCGAGGACACCTTCGTCT
Source organism: Streptomyces sp. NBC_00885 (assembly GCF_045207475.1). NCBI lineage: Bacteria > Bacillati > Actinomycetota > Actinomycetes > Kitasatosporales > Streptomycetaceae > Streptomyces > Streptomyces sp. NBC_00885. Next base: position 2,253,093 of record NZ_CP108796.1, on the reverse strand, counting down.
ACTGCCCCTCCTGCGACTACGCCGCGAACACCGAGGCCGTGACCTTCGCGGCCGAGGCGGTCGACTCCGCCGGGCACGGTCCCGTCGAGGAGCTGGACACCCCCGACACCCCCACGATCGAGTCCCTCGCCGAGCACCTGGGCGTCCAGGCCTCGGCCACGCTCAAGAACCTCCTGGTCAAGGTCGACGGCGAGATCGTCGCGGTCGGCGTGCCGGGCAACCGCGAGGTGGACCTGGGCAAGCTGTCGGACCACCTGGCCCCCGCGGAGGTCGAGCTGGTCACCGCGGAGGACTTCACGGGCCGACCCGACCTCGTACGCGGCTACGTCGGCCCGCAGGGTCTGGAGAAGGTCCGCTACATCGCCGACCCGCGGGTCGCGCCCGGCACCGCGTGGATCACCGGCGCGAACAAGCCTGACACGCACGCGCGCAATGTCGTCGCGGGCCGGGACTTCACGGTCGACGACTACCTCGACGTGGTCGTCGTTGAGGACGGCGACCCGTGCCCCAAGTGCGGGGCGGGGCTGAAGCTCGACCGCGCCATCGAGATCGGCCACATCTTCCAGCTGGGCCGCAAGTACGCCGACGCCTTCCAGCTCGACGTCCTCGGCCAGAACGGCAAGCCGGTCCGGGTGACCATGGGCTCGTACGGCATCGGCGTCTCCCGCGCGGTGGCGGCCCTGGCCGAGCAGACGGCCGACGACAAGGGTCTGTGCTGGCCGCGCGAGATCGCCCCGGCGGACGTCCACGTGGTCGCCGCGGGCAAGGCGCTCCAGACGGAACTGGCCCTGGAGGTCGCGGACCAGCTGGCGGCGGCGGGCCTGCGGGTGCTCGTCGACGAGCGGCCGGGCGTCTCGCCGGGTGTGAAGTTCACCGACGCGGAGCTGATCGGCGTCCCGAAGATTGTGGTGGCGGGACGTCGTGCGTCGGAGGGCGTGGTGGAACTGAAGGACCGCCGGACGGGTGAGCGCGAGGAGCTCACGGTGGCGGAGGCGGTGTCGCGGCTGCGGGGCTGACGCCTGCGGCGGGCCCCCGGGGGCGCTGCCCCCGGACCCCGCTCCTCAAACTCCCCCAGACTTCGTCCGGGGGGACCCCCACGAGGCTGGAGTGTGCGGCTGGGCTGCACATTTCAGCCCGTCCGGCGTTTGAGGACACGCGCGAAGCGCGTATGGGGGTCTGGGGGCTTGCCCCCAGTTCGGGAAGGGGCGGGGTGGGGAACTACAACCAGCCCGCGAACTCCAGCGCCAGTTCGCCCTCCTGCCGCCGCCCCGCGGCAATCGCCCGCGTGCCCGACTCCACCGCCCGGAACAGCGTCCACCCCCGCAAACGGTCCGCGTCCACCTCGAGCGAGTCCGCAAGCCTGTTCACCCTGCGGCGGGCCGCCGACGCGCCCGCCGCGGAGGCGATCAGGTCCTCGACGCGGTCGCGGACCAGCCGGGCCAGGTCGTAGGCGCGCTCTCCGACCAGCGGCTCGGGGCCGACCGTCAGCCAGGGGGTGCGGTCGGCCGCGAGGACCTTGCCCTGGCGGAAGTTGCCGTGCAGCAGCAGGAGTTCGGGGGAAAGAGCGGTGAGCTCGTCCCGCGCCGCGAGCGCCGCCGAGACCAGCCCGGCCGTCGACCCGGACCCCGGCCCCGGCTCCGCGGACGCCCGCATCGACTCCGCCTGACGTGCCGTCCGTTCCGCGACCGTCTCGAAGTCGTGGCCCGCCGGAGGCTCGACCCACAGCCGCCGCACCGCCCCCGCCGCCTCCAGCAGCGCCTTGGCCTCCGGCAGGGACCGCAGCGAGACTTCCGGATGCAGCCGTTCGAGCAGCAGCGCGCCGTCCGCGGCGCCGAGGAGACGGACCGCGCCGAAACCGTCCCAGTGTGCGAGCGCCGCCTGCTCCAGTGGCGGGGACGCGGAGGGCGGGGCGACCTTGAGGGTCGCGGCCGTGCCGTCGGGCTGCCGTACGAGAACGACCAGACTGCTCCGTCCGCCGGGTGCCATCACCCGCTCGACGTCCAGCTCCCAGCGGTCCGCCGCCTCCTGGACGGTCTTGGGCAGCTGCCCGAGCCAGTCGTCACTCTCACCCAGAGCCCGGACGAGCCGCTGCGGCGCTTCGAAAGCCATGCGTTCGTTGATCCTTTTCCCCTTCAGCCTGTTCGACTCCCGGACCGCTCGGCGAGCCCAGGAAAGGCTACGCCGCTGCCGCGCCAGCGCACTGCGCGGACCGCCGCCTCGCGCAGCGCGCCCGCGGCCTCCTTCCGCAGCGGTCCGCCCGCGGCCCGTACGAGGTCGGAGTAGACGTTCGCGACCCGGTCCTCCAGCACGGCGGCGAGCCGCAGGGCCGCGGCCGCGTCCGGGACCGGAAAGGGCAGCGCGTACGCGGCGGCCGACGCGGCGGGCTCGCCGCCCAGGTCCCGGGCCGTGCGGGCCAGCGCGTCGCGGCGGGCCCGGTGCGCGGCGTAGGCGGCCCTCACCTCGGCCTCGCGTGCCTCGCCGATCCGTCCCCCGACGACCCCGTACCCGTACACCGCCGCGTGCTCGGCCGCGAGCGCGGCCTGTATGGCGTCAAGCGTGCTCATCGCGAGCCCCCTTCGTCAGCAGGTACTCATGCGCGGCTCCGGCCGCCGCCACCGAGGCGAGCAGCCGTGCCAGCTCCGGCTCCGCGTCGAGGAGCGCGGCGGAATACGCGTCGCCGGTGCGGCGCTCGGCCGCGGCCAGTGATCTGAGCGCGGCCGGGGCAGCGGCGGGAACCGGCAGGGCAGGCGCCACCCGTGTCGTCCCGCCGAGCGCCGTGACATGCTCGGCGACCGCGGCCCGCAGAGCGGCCAACTGCCCTGCCAGGGCCGGATGTTGCGCGATGACGGCGTCGTACTGGTCACGCAGCGCACCGCTCGCAGCGGCGAGCCGCCGCCGCAGCGCCGCCTCCGCACGCGCCGGATCGGGAGCCGGGCCGGCGGTCCGCCGGCGCTCCGGCTCCTCGTTCGAACAGCCCGTCAACGCCGTGACCGCGACCGCACCCGTCGCGATGAGCGCACGCCTGCGTGTCGTCGCCGTGCGCTCCACGCCTGTCTCCCTACGACCAGTGATCATCGCCGCAGGCGAGCGTACCTGCGAGTCCGGCACAGGTGGACGGCAACACCCCTCCGAACCGGATACCCTTTGAGCTGACACGCGACGATCCCACAACAGCACACGCGGCCGAGGAGTCACCCGGATGAGCACCACCCAGAGCGAGAGGCTGCGCGGGCTTCTGGAACCGCTCGTCAGCGCCGCGGACCTGGATCTGGAAGAGATCGAGGTGTCCCGGGCGGGCAAGCGCCGCATGCTGAGGATCATCGTGGACTCCGACGAGGGCGCCACGCTGGACGCTTGTGCCGAGCTGAGCCGCGTCATCTCGCAGAAGCTCGACGAGACGGACGCGATGGGCGAGGACGAGTACGTACTCGAAGTGAGCTCGCCCGGCGCCGACCGCCCTCTGACTGAGCACCGCCACTACGTTCGCGCGACCGGCCGCCTCGTGAAGCTCCAGCTGCACGAGAGTGGCGAGCTGGTCGCGCGCATCCTCACCGTGGACGACGAGGGACTCGACCTCGAGGTGCCGGGTGTGAAGGGGCGCAGGCCCACCGCCCGCCGGGTCACCTTCGCGGAGATCGCGAAGGCCCGCGTGGAGATCGAGTTCAACCGCAAGGACAAGAAGGAAGAGGAGGCGTAGCCGTGGACATCGACGTAAAGCTCCTGAAGGGCTTGGCACAAGAGAAGGAGATCCCCTTCGACCTGCTGGTCGAGGCGATCGAGTCGGCCCTCCTCATCGCGTACCACCGCACCGAGGGCAGCCGCCGGCACGCCCGCGTCGTGCTGAGCCGGGACACCGGCCATGTGACGGTGTGGGCGAAGGAGGACGCTGCCGACCTCGAAGAGGGTCAGGAGCCCAAGGAGTTCGACGACACTCCCTCCGACTTCGGCCGGATCGCGGCCACGACCGCCCGCCAGGTCATCCAGCAGCGCCTGCGGGACGCCGAGAACGACGTCACCTTCGGTGAGTACGCCCGCCGTGAGGGCGATGTCGTCGCCGGCATGGTGCAGCAGGGCAAGGACCCAAAGAACGTCCTGGTCAGGCTGGACGACAAGCTCGAGGCCATCCTTCCGGTGCAGGAGCAGGTGCCGGGCGAGGAGTACACCCACGGCCTGCGCCTGCGTACGTATGTCGTACGCGTCGCCAAGGGTGTGCGCGGCCCGTCCGTGACCCTGTCGCGCACCCACCCGAACCTGGTGAAGAAGCTCTTCGCGCTGGAAGTTCCGGAGATCGCGGACGGCAGTGTCGAGATCGCCGCGATCGCCCGAGAGGCCGGTCACCGCACCAAGATCGCCGTCCGTTCGACCCGTTCGGGCCTCAATGCCAAGGGCGCCTGCATCGGCCCGATGGGCGGCCGTGTGCGTAATGTCATGGCCGAGCTGCACGGCGAGAAGATCGACATCGTGGACTGGTCGGACGACCCGGCCGAGATGGTGGCGAACGCCCTCTCGCCGGCCCGCGTCAGCAAGGTGGAGGTCGTCGACCTCGGCGCCCGCTCCGCACGGGTGACCGTGCCCGACTACCAGCTGTCGCTGGCGATCGGCAAGGAAGGGCAGAACGCCCGCCTGGCCGCCCGCCTCACCGGCTGGCGCATCGACATCCGTCCCGACACGGAGCAGACCGGCGAGCAGGGTTCCGACCACCGCTCAGACCAGCGCTGAGGAATGAATCCGGCTGGGACGCCGTTGCGCTGACGGTGGCGCCCGGCCGCGATCAAGACAACAACCGTTCGATTCTTGCCCCAAAGGGGTGAGGTCGGTGCGGGGAGGTAGACTGAAGGTGTCTGGCCGGACGCGCGCCCGCGCATGCCCTGAGCGAACCTGTGTGGGATGCCGGGAGCGGGCGGCCAAGAGCGATCTGCTGCGCATCGTGGTGACCGGAGACGCCTGCGTCCCCGATGATCGCGGTACGCTGCCCGGCCGGGGTGCATATGTACACCCCGCCTTGGTCTGTCTCGACCTGGCGGTTCGCCGCCGGGCGTTTCCCAGGGCCTTCAGGGCCAAGGGACCGCTCGATACCGCCGATGTACGGCGGTATGTCGAGCAGGCAGCACAGTAAGAAGAGAACGGCACGGGACCCCGTGCGGTCAGGTACCTCGCGAGTTGGAAGTAGGTCGAGATTGCGATGAGCACTCGATGAGTACGCGATGAGTACGCCCATGAAGTAGCGACGGTCCGGCGGTAACCCGGACCTAAAAGGAGCGAAGTGGCTAAGGTCCGGGTATACGAACTCGCCAAGGAGTTCGGTGTGGAGAGCAAGGTCGTCATGGCCAAGCTCCAAGAACTCGGTGAATTCGTCCGTTCGGCGTCCTCGACGATCGAGGCGCCGGTTGTACGTAAATTGACTGACGCTTTGCAGGGACCCGGCGGCACCGCCGGCAAGTCCGCTGCCAAGCCCGGCGCGCCCCGCAAGGCCGCGCCCGCCAAGCCTGCTGCGCCGTCCCCGGCGTCGTCGGCCCGTCCCGCTGCCCCCAAGCCCGGCGTCCCGGCCCCCAAGCCGGCCGCAGCCGAGGCTCCGGCGAGCAGCGCCCCCTCCGTGGCCCCGGCCTCCACGGGTCCGCGTCCGGGCCCCAAGCCCGCACCGGCCAAGCCCGCTCCGGCGGCTCCGGTGCCTGCGGCCGAGTTCTCGGCCCCGGCTCCGGCCCAGCCCGCCGCGCCGCAGGCCCCGCGTCCCGCGGGTGCCACTCCCGGCCCGCGTCCCGCCCGTCCGGCTCCGGCCGGCGGTCAGCGTGACGGCGGCCGTGACGGTGGCCGTGGTGGCGAGCGTCCCGCACGTCCCGCCGGTCAGGGCGCCGCGCGTCCCGGCGGTCGCCCGGCCGGTCCCCGTCCGGGCAACAACCCCTTCACCTCGGGTGGATCCACCGGTATGGCGCGCCCGCAGGCGCCCCGTCCGGGTGGTGCCCCGCGCCCCGGCGGCGGTCAGGACCGTCCCGGCGCCCCGCGTCCGCAGGGTGGTCCCGGCGGTGCTCCCCGGCCGCAGGGTCAGGGCGGCGCCCGTCCGAGCCCCGGCGGCATGCCGCGTCCGCAGGCTCCCCGCCCCGGTGGCGGCCCCGCGGGTAACCGCCCGAACCCGGGCATGATGCCGCAGCGTCCCGCTGCCAGCCCCCGTCCTGGTGGCGGTCCCGGTGGCGGCGGTGGCCGTGGTCCCGGTGGCGGCGGCGGTCGTCCCGGCGGTGCCGGTGGCGGTCGTCCCGGTGGTGGCGGCGGCGGTTTCGCCGGTCGTCCGGCCGGTCCCGGTGGCGGTCGTCCCGGTGGCGGCGGCGGCGGTTTCGCCGGTCGTCCCGGTGGCGGTGGCCCCGGTGGTGGCGGCGGCTTCGGTGGCGGCGGTGGCCGTCCCGGCTTCGGCGGACGTCCGGGTGGTCCCGGCGGCCGTGGTGGCACGCAGGGCGCCTTCGGCCGTCCCGGCGGCCCGGCGCGTCGTGGCCGTAAGTCGAAGCGGCAGAGGCGCCAGGAGTACGAGGCCATGCAGGCCCCGTCGGTCGGCGGTGTGATGCTGCCTCGCGGCAACGGCGAGACCGTTCGCCTGTCGCGCGGTGCGTCCCTCACCGACTTCGCGGAGAAGATCAACGCCAACCCGGCGTCGCTCGTCGCCGTGATGATGAACCTCGGCGAAATGGTCACGGCCACGCAGTCGGTCTCCGACGAGACGCTGCAGCTGCTGGCCGACGAGATGAACTACACGGTTCAGATCGTCAGCCCCGAGGAGGAGGACCGCGAGCTTCTCGAGTCCTTCGACATCGAGTTCGGCGAGGACGAGGGCGGCGAGGAGATGCTCGTCTCCCGTCCGCCGGTCGTGACCGTCATGGGTCACGTCGACCACGGTAAGACCCGACTGCTGGACGCGATCCGCAAGACGAACGTCGTTGCGGGCGAGGCCGGCGGTATTACGCAGCACATCGGTGCGTACCAGGTCGGCACCGAGGTCAACGGTGAAGAGCGCAAGATCACCTTCATCGACACCCCGGGTCACGAGGCGTTCACCGCCATGCGTGCCCGTGGTGCCAAGTCCACCGACATCGCGATCCTCGTGGTGGCGGCGAACGACGGTGTGATGCCCCAGACGATCGAGGCGCTGAACCACGCCAAGGCGGCCGGTGTGCCGATCGTGGTCGCGGTCAACAAGATCGACGTCGAGGGCGCGGACCCGACCAAGGTGCGCGGTCAGCTGACCGAGTTCGGTCTGGTGGCCGAGGAGTACGGCGGCGACACCATGTTCGTCGACATCTCCGCCAAGCAGGGTCTGCACATCGACTCCCTGCTGGAGGCCGTGGTCCTCACCGCGGACGCTTCGCTCGACCTCCGGGCGAACGCCGAGATGGACGCGCAGGGTATTGCGATCGAGGCCCACCTCGACCGCGGCCGCGGTGCCGTCGCCACTGTGCTCGTCCAGCGCGGAACGCTCCGCGTCGGCGACACGATGGTCGCTGGCGACGCGTACGGCCGAGTCCGCGCGATGCTCGACGACAACGGCAACAACGTCGAGGAAGCGGGTCCGTCGACCCCCGTCCTGGTCCTGGGTCTCACCAACGTCCCCGGCGCCGGCGACAACTTCCTGGTCGTGGACGAGGACCGTACGGCCCGTCAGATCGCTGAGAAGCGTGCTGCGCGTGAGCGCAACGCCGCCTTCGCCAAGCGCACCCGCCGGGTGTCCCTCGAGGACCTCGACAAGGTGCTCAAGGCCGGTCTGGTGCAGGATCTCAACATCATCATCAAGGGCGACGCGTCCGGTTCGGTGGAGGCTCTCGAGTCCTCGCTGCTCCAGCTCGACGTCGGCGAAGAGGTCGAGATCCGTGTCCTGCACCGTGGTGTGGGTGCGGTCACCGAGTCCGACATCGACCTGGCGATGGGCTCCGACGCCATCGTCATCGGCTTCAACGTCCGTGCGGCCGGCCGTGCCGCGCAGATGGCGGAGCGCGAGGGCGTCGACGTCCGCTACTACTCGGTGATCTACCAGGCCATCGAGGAGATCGAGGCGGCCCTCAAGGGCATGCTCAAGCCGGAGTACGAAGAGGTCGAGCTCGGTACGGCGGAGATCCGCGAGGTCTTCCGCTCGTCCAAGCTGGGCAACATCGCGGGTGTTCTCATCCGTTCCGGCGAGGTCAAGCGCAACACCAAGGCCCGCCTCATCCGCGACGGCAAGGTCATCGCGGAGAGCCTCAACATCGAGGGTCTGCGCCGCTTCAAGGACGACGTCACTGAGATCCGCGAAGGCTTCGAGGGCGGTATCAACCTCGGAAACTTCAACGACATCAAGATCGACGACGTCATCGCGACGTACGAGATGCGCGAGAAGCCTCGCGGCTGATCGACACCTCTGACCGGGGCCGGTCGACGGGACGTATTTCCGTCGATCGGCCCCGGCCGTTGCGTGTACGGTTCTTGTGTCCCTGCCAAGTCGTTGGCGGGGCCGTCGAACCCGTACCGGCGGGACATCCGGACATACATGTATGTGGGGACACTGTCCTTCGATCTGCTTCTCGGCGACGTACGGTCGCTGAAGGAGAAGCGTTCCGTGATCCGCCCGATCGTGGCCGAGCTCCAGCGCAAGTACGCGGTGAGCGCGGCCGAGACCGGCGGTCAGGATCTCCATCGCCGGGCCCAGATCGGCCTGGCCGTGGTGTCCGGGGAGACCGGGCATCTCACAGATGTACTCGACCGGTGCGAGCGCCTCGTCGCCGCCCGGCCCGAGGTGGAGCTGCTGTCGGTTCGACGCAGGCTCCACAGCGACGAAGACTGAATGAGCTGGGCACAGCAGGAAAAGGGAGAAGGACCAGTGGCCGACAACGCGCGGGCGAAAAAGCTGGCGGACCTCATCCGGGAGGTGGTCGCCGAGAAGATGCAGCGCGGCATCAAGGACCCGCGTCTGGGCACGCACGTGACCATCACGGACACCCGCGTCACCGGCGACCTGCGGGAGGCCACGGTCTTCTACACGGTCTACGGCGACGACGAGGACCGGGCGAGCGCGGCAGCCGGGCTGGAGAGCGCCAAGGGCGTCCTGCGGTCGGCGGTCGGAGCGGCGGCGGGGACGAAGTTCACGCCGACCCTGACCTTCGTGGCGGACGCCCTCCCGGAGAACGCCAAGACGATCGAGGACCTCCTCGACAAGGCACGGGCCTCCGACGCCAAGGTGCGCGAGGCGTCCTCGGGCGCGGCGTACGCCGGCGAGGCCGACCCGTACCGCAAGCCGGAGACCGATGACATGTCCGCCGCGGGTGGGGACGAAGCCTCCGAATGACGCAGCAGAACAAGACGCCGGACGGCCTTGTCATCGTCGACAAGCCGTCCGGCTTCACTTCGCACGACGTCGTCGCCAAGATGCGCGGGATCGCAAGGACCCGCCGCGTCGGGCATGCGGGGACGCTGGACCCCATGGCCACCGGTGTGCTGGTCCTGGGCGTCGAGAAGGCCACCAAACTCCTCGGTCACCTCGCACTGACCGAGAAGGAGTATCTCGGCACCATCAGGCTGGGGCAGAACACCGTCACCGACGACGCCGAGGGCGAGATCACGTCCTCCACGGACGCCTCCAAGGTGACCAGGGACGCGATCGACGCGGGCGTGGCCGCGCTGAGCGGCGACATCATGCAGGTGCCGTCCAAGGTCAGCGCCATCAAGATCGACGGCAAGCGGTCGTACGCGCGCGTGCGCGGGGGCGAGGACTTCGAGATCCCCGCCCGCCCGGTGACCGTCTCGGCCTTCCGCGTCTACGACGTACGGGAGGCGGAGGCCGAGGACGGGACTCAGGTCGTCGACCTGGTCGTCTCGGTCGTCTGCTCGTCCGGTACGTACATCCGCGCCCTCGCCCGTGACCTCGGGGCCGGTCTCGGTGTCGGCGGGCATCTCACGGCGCTGCGGCGCACCCGGGTCGGTCCCTACGGCCTGGACGCGGCGAAGACGCTGGAGCAGCTCCAGGAGGAGCTGATCGTGATGCCGATCGCCGACGCTGCCGCCGCGGCGTTCGCCCGCTGGGACGTGGACGACAAGCGCGCCAAGCTTCTCATCAACGGTGTACGGCTGGACATGCCCGCGTACGACACCGCGCCCGTGGCCGTCTTCGGGCCCGACGGCCGCTTCCTGGCACTGGTCGAGGAGCAGAAGGGCAAGGCCAAGAGCCTCGCCGTCTTCGGCTGACCGGGTCGGCCCCTGAGGTCCCATCGTGGAACGGGCAGGGCCACTGCCCGTTCCACGATCCCCCTCGCCCAAGGGTCTATCCGCCGCGCACCCGGGATTCACCACATCGGGGAGGCGCTCGGAGTGAACGGCGGTGTACTGGGGGGCGCGTTCACTACGCGACCTCTGCCGCGGAGGTGCCCGGCTCGGCCGCGCCCGTGGCGGCAGCCCGGAGCCGATGCGAACCGACGGCCGCGGGCATGGCAGTCTTAGACCTGCGTAATCGGCAATGACGTACACAGGTTCGGGCGAGGAGCGGTCACAGTGCAGCGCTGGCGTGGCTTGGAGGACATCCCCCAGGACTGGGGACGCAGCGTCGTCACCATCGGCTCCTACGACGGTGTGCACCGCGGACACCAGCTGATCATCGGCCGGGCCGTGGCCCGCGCCCGCGAGCTCGGCGTGCCCTCCGTCGTCGTGACCTTCGACCCGCACCCCAGCGAGGTCGTCCGCCCCGGCAGCCACCCGCCGCTGCTCGCACCGCACCACCGGCGGGCCGAGCTGATGGCCGAGCTGGGCGTCGACGCGGTCCTCATCCTTCCCTTCACGACCGAGTTCTCGAAGCTGTCGCCCGCGGACTTCATCGTGAAGGTGCTCGTCGACAAGCTGCACGCGCGGGCGGTCATAGAAGGCCCGAACTTCCGCTTCGGCCACAAGGCGGCGGGGAACGTCGGATTCCTCGCCGAGCTGGGCACGACGTACGACTACGAGGTCGAGGTCGTCGACCTCTACGTCAGCGGCGCGGCGGGGGGCGGCGAGCCGTTCTCCTCGACCCTGACCCGGCGCCTCATCGCCGAGGGCGACGTCGAGGGAGCGGCCGAAATCCTGGGCCGCCCGCACCGTGTCGAGGGCGTGGTGGTGCGGGGCGCGCAGCGCGGCCGCGAGCTGGGCTACCCGACGGCGAACGTGGAAACACTGCCGCACACCGCGATCCCGGCGGACGGGGTGTACGCGGGCTGGCTGACGGCGGACGGCGAAAGGATGCCGGCGGCGATCTCGGTCGGCACGAACCCCCAGTTCGACGGTACGGAGCGAACGGTGGAGGCGTACGCGATCGACCGGGTGGGGCTGGATCTGTACGGGCTGCATGTGGCGGTGGACTTCCTGGCGTATGTGAGGGGCCAGGAGAAGTTCGAGTCGATCGATGCGCTGCTGGACGCGATTGCGGCGGACGTGAAGAAGTGCCGCGAGCTGACGGGCGCGGCGTAGGCTCCTCTCGGTCCGCCCGGCTGCTCGGGCCTGCCGCGGGGCGGGGGTTCGGGGAGTGGGCCTCCGGGGCCGCGGACTCACGCCCGCACCTGAGCCGGGCCCGCGTCGACGGCTCGCGGCGCGAAGCTGCCGCAGGGGGAGTGGGGGCATCAGTTCGGGCCCGCCCCTGCGGCCTGCGGCGTGACGCTGCCGCAGGGGAGAGTGGGGCATCAGTCCGGGCCTGCACCTGCGGGTCGGCGGCGTGAAGCTGCTGCCAGCGGGGCAGTGGGGGCGTCAGCCCTGGCCCGCACCTGCGGGCTGCGGCGCGAAGCTGCCGCTTCGGGTGTGGGGCGTCAGCCCCACGTGAACCTCTTCTGGGGCCTGGGGGCGAAGCCCCCAGTTTCGGGAAGGGGCGGGTTGGGGGACACAACCCCCTCACGCCAGGTGGCACGCCACCCCCGCCCCACTCCCCAGCACCCCCACCTCCCCCGTCCTGCACATCTCCGCCACCCCCGCCCTCTCCGCTTCCCCCGACGCCAGCACCTGGCAGCGCGCGTGGAAGCGGCAGCCGGGCGGGATGCGGGACGGGTCGGGGGGTTCGCCCGTGAGGATGACCGGGGGGACGTCCGATTCCGGGAGGACCGAGAGCAGGGCCTGGGTGTAGGGGTGGCGGGGCGACGTCAGGACCTCCTCGACCGTGCCCGACTCCACGATCCGGCCCAGGTACATCACCGCCACCCGGTCCGCGATGTTCCACGCGAGACCGAGGTCGTGGGTCACCACGAGCGCGGACAGGCCCAGTTCGTCCCGCAGGCGCAGCAGGAGCGCGAGGATTTCGCCGCGTACGGACGCGTCCAGTGAGGCCACCGGCTCGTCCGCGACGATCAGTTCGGGCTCCAGGACCAGCGCGCCCGCGATGACGACGCGCTGGCGCTGGCCGCCGGAGAGCTCGTGCGGGTAGCGGAGGAAGAAGCGTTCGGGGGGACGCAGGCCCGCGCGCGAGAGGGCCCGGGAGACCGCCGAGTGCTCGTCGCCCGGGTACCCGTGGATCCGCAGGCCCTCGGCCACCGCCTCATACACCGTGTGCCGCGGGTTGAGCGAGCCGCTCGGGTCCTGGAGGACGAGCTGCACGCGCTTGCGGTAGGCCTTGAGCGCACGCGAGCCGTAGCCGAGCGGCATGCCGCCGAAGGTGACCCGCCCCGACGTCGGCGCCACGAGGCCGAGCAGCGAGCGCGCCAGTGTCGTCTTGCCGCAGCCGGACTCGCCGACCAGGGCCACGATCTCGCCCGCGCCGATGTCGAGGTCGACCCCGTCGACGGCACGGGCGGTCGGGCCGCCGCGCCGCCCGGGGAAGGTGACATGCAGTCCGGCGGCCGAGAGGAGGGGGGTGGGCAAGGTGGTCACAGGGCTTTCTCCGTCCGTACGGGCGCGCCCACATGCACGCATGCCGCCAGGTGCCCCTCGCCGGCCGCGACCAGGGTCTGGTCCTCGTGGGCGCAGGCGTCCACCGCGACCGGGCAGCGCGGGTGGAACGTACAACCGCCCGGCAGCGCGGAGGGATCGGGCGGATCGCCCGGCAGACCGCGTGGCGCCCGGCGGGCGGCCGCGTCGCCGATGCGCGGGAAGGCAGCGGACAGGGCCCGCCCGTACGGGTGCGAGGCCGCGCCGTACACCGCCCGCGCCGGGCCCTCCTCGACGATCCGGCCCGCGTACATCACCGCCAGCCGGTCGCAGGTGTCCGCCAGCACGGCCAGATCGTGGCTGATCATCAGCAGGCTGATGTCCTGCTCGGCGACCAGTTGCTCGATCAGCCGCAGGATCTGCGCCTGGATCATGACGTCGAGGGCGGTCGTCGGCTCGTCCGCCACGATCAGCCGTGGTTCGCAGGCGAGCGCCATCGCGATCATCACGCGCTGGCGCTGGCCGCCGGACAGTTCGTGCGGATACGCGTCCGCGCGGGCGACCGGCAGCCCGACCTGCGCCAGCAGTTCGCGGACGCGTCTGTTCGCCTCGGCCTGTGTGGTCCTGTGGTGCAGCACAATCGGCTCGGCGATCTGGTCGCCGATCCGGTGCACCGCGTTGAGCGAATGCATCGCGCCCTGGAAGACGATCGACGCACCGGCCCAGCGCACGGCCCGCAGCCGCCCCCACTTCATGGTGAGGACGTCCTCCCCGTCGAGGAGGATCTCGCCGCTCAGGTGCGCGGAGGCGGGCAGCAGTCGCAGCAGCGCCAGTGCCACGGTGGACTTGCCGCAGCCGGACTCGCCCGCGATGCCCAGCTTCTGCCCGGCGGCCACGCTCAGATCGACGCCGCGTACGGCGGGGACCGCCCGGGCCCCCGAACCGTAGGTCACCGAGAGGTCTTTGACTTCGAGCAGGCGCTGCGCCGTCATCGGGTCACCCCCAGCTTCGGGTTGAGCACGGCCTCGATGGCCCGCCCGCACAGCGTGAACGCGAGCGCCACCAGCGCGATCGCGATCCCGGGCGGCGCCAGATACCACCAGTGGCCGGACGAGACAGCGCCCGCCTCCCGTGCGTCCTGGAGCATGCCGCCCCAGGAAACCACGGACGGATCGCCGAGCCCGAGGAAGGCCAGCGTCGCCTCCGTAAGGATCGCGGTCGAGATGCCCAGCGTCGTCTGGGCGAGGACGAGCGGCATGACGTTCGGCAGCACATGGCGGGTCATGACGTGGCTGTGGCCGCCGCCGAGTGCCCTGGCGCGTTCGATGTACGGACGCGATTCGACCGCGATCGTCTGCGCCCGCACCAGCCGGGCGGTGGTCGGCCAGCTGGTGACGCCGATCGCCAGGATCACCGTCCACACGCTCCGGGACATCACGGTCGCCAGGACGATCGCCAGCACCAGCGTCGGCATCACAAGGAACCAGTCCGTGACCCGCATGAGGACCGTCGAGAACCAGCCGCCGTAATGACCGGCGATGATGCCGACGAGCGTGCCGATGGCCACCGAGAGGGAGGCCGCGAGCAGCCCGACGGTGAGGGAGATCCGCGCGCCCCACACCAGCAGCCCGAGCAGGGAGCGCCCGAACTGGTCGGTGCCGAGAGGGAATTGACTGCTCGGCGGCTCCAGCGCGGTGCCGGGCGCGTTGGTCACGCTCTGCACGTCGCTGCCGACGAGCAGCGGCGCGGCGAGCGCGATCAGGGCGATGACGGCGAGCCCGCCGAGGCCGAAGAGCCCCGCCCGGTGAGTGCGGTACGCGTGCCAGAAGCGGGACACCGAATCGCGGCGCCGCGTCCACGTGAGAGCTGCGGCGGTCGTCATCGGCCCACCCGGGGATCGAGCAGCGGATAGAGGAGGTCGGCGAGCAGGTTCATCAGGATCATCGCCCCCGCGAAGACCACGAACAGGCCCTGGACGAGGGGCAGATCGGGCACACTCAGCGCCTGGTAGAACAGCCCGCCGAGCCCCGGCCAGGAGAACACCGTCTCCACCAGGATCGAACCGGCCGCCACATGGCCCAGGTTGATGAAGACCATGGTGACGGTGGGCAGCAGTGCGTTGGGCACCGCATGCCTGCGGCGTACCGCGTCGTCCCGCAGCCCCTTCGCCCGTGCCGTCGTCAGATAGTCGCTGCCCATCTCGTCCAGCAGCGAGGAGCGCATCACCAGCAGCGTCTGCGCGTATCCGACCGCGACCAGGGTGATCACCGGCAGCACCATGTGGTGGGCCACATCGACGGCGTACGCGAAACCGGTCGCGTCGCCCGACTCCATGCCGCCGGTCGGGAACAGACCGGGGATCGGCCCCACCCCCACCGAGAAGGTGATGATCAGGAGCAGTCCGAGCCAGAAGGACGGAACGGACCACAGGGTCAGCGCCACTCCCGTGTTGAGCCGGTCGCCGGTGCTGCCGTGGCGCCAGGCCGAGCGGGTGCCGAGCCAGAGCCCGATCGCCGAGTAGATCACCACGGCGACACCGGTGAGCAGGAGCGTCGCGGGCAGCTTCTGTGTGATCAGCTCCCCGACGGGCGCGTGGAACTGGTACGACCTGCCGAGGTCGCCGGTCAGCGCTTTGCCGCAGTAGTCCGTGAACTGCTGCCACATCGGCTGGTCGAGGCCGAACTGGCGTCGCAGCGCGGCCAGTTGCTCGGCGGACGTCGGCGCGCCGTGCGTCATGGCCTTCACCGGATCGCCGGGAATGATCCGGAAGAGGAAGAAGCTCGTGACGAGGACGGCGAGCAGCGAGACGGCCGCGCCGCCCAGCTTGCCCGCCACATAGCGGATGTACGCGCGGGTGCTGCCGCTCGCGGCACGGGCCTCGGGGGCCCGGGCCACGGCGGCAGTGCCCGTCGTGCCGGTCGTGCTCGTGGTGCTCATCGGCTACTCACGGTCTTCCGCGGTGGAACGGCGGCGCATCGCGAGGAGGAAACCAGCTGCGGCGCCGAGGACCACGACCACGCCGATGCCGACCACGACGCCCGTGGAGGTGCCGCTGTCGGAGCCGCCGTCACCCGCGGCCGGCTCGGCCGACCACCAGCTCCAGTAACCGTCCTGGCCCCAGAGATTGCCCGCGGCCTCCGGCATCGTCGTGATGGACTTGATCTGGTCGGTGCGGTAGGCCTCGACGGCGTTCGGATACGCGAGGACATTCATGTAGCCCGTGTCGTACAGCCGCGATTGCAGCTGCTTGACCAGCGCGGCCCGCTTGGCGGTGTCGTACTCCGCGGTCTGCTGCGCGTACAGCCCGTCGAACTGCTGGTCGCAGATGAAGTTGTCCGTCGCGCCGGCGTCCTCGGGCGTGGCCGGGAGCGCGGAGCAGGTGTGGATGGACAGGACGAAATCCGGGTCCGGGTTGACCGACCAGCCGTCGAAGGCCAGGTCGTAATCGCCCTTGATCCAGGGGTCGGAGACATTGTCCAGACAGTCGACCTTGAGCCCGACGCCGAGCTCGCCCCACCATTCCTGCAGGTACTTGCCGACCGCCTTGTCGTTGGGGTCGGTGGCGTGGCAGAGAATGCGCAGATCGAGCAGCTTGCCGTCCTTGCCGACGCGCTTGCCGCCGCTGTTTTTCCGGTAGCCCGCCCGATCGAGGAGGGCTGCCGCCTTCGCCGGGTCGTAGGCGATCCTCTGGCTCGCTTCGGGCTTGAAGAAGTACGAGCCGAAGCGGGGCGGGATATAGCCCTCGCCCTCCACGGCATGGCCCTGGAAGACCTTGTCGACAAGCGTCCTGCGGTCGGTGGCATGGAACAGGGCCTTGCGTACGGCCGGTTCGAGCAGCGCTTTGTGGCCGCTGCCGAAGGTCTTGCCGTCCTTGGACCTGGCTCCCGGGTTGGTGGCGAGGGCGAAGAAGCGGCGGCCCGGAGCGTCGTTGACCTTGATGTTCCTGTCGCGCCCCAGGGCGGTGGCCTGGGCGGGGGTGAGGCCCTGGACGAAGGAGACCTCGCCCTTCTGCAGTGCGGCGACGGCCGCGTCACCGTCCTTGTAGTACTTGAGCACCAGCTCGTCGAACTTGGGCGCGCCGCGCCAGAAGTCCTTGTTGGGCTTGAGCTTGACGAACTGGTCGACCTTGAAGTCGGTGATGACGAAGGGGCCGTTGCCGACGATCGGGAACTGCTTGTCGTTGTTGAACTTCGAGAAGTCGCCGACCTTCTCCCAGATGTGCTTGGGCACGATCGGGACGTCCAGCGCCAGCATGGTGGCCTGCGGCTTCTTCAGCTCGATGACCAGGGTCTCGGGGTCCGGCGCCGTGACCTTCCTGAAGTTGGCTGTGAAGCTGCCGTTGGCGGTGGCGGCGTTCGGGTCCGTCATCATCTTGTTGAAGGTCCAGGCGGCGTCCTCGGCGGTCGCCTGCTGTCCGTCGGACCACGTGGAGTCCTTGCGGATGGTGTACGTCCACGTCAGCTTGTCCGGGGACGTCTTCCACTCCGTGGCGAGACCGGGGATCGGGTGCGCGTCCTTGACGTCGTAGTTCGTCAGGTACTCGTACGCCAGCCGGTGGACGCTGGTGCTGACCAGCTTCTGCGCGAGGAACGGGCTGAGCGAGTCCACGCTCTGCGAGACGGCGACGGTGAGGACCTTCTTGCCACCGTCGTTCTTGCCACCGTCGTCGGCGGCCCCGGCTGGAGGGGTCGCCGAACCGGCCAGCAGTATGGCGGCGCCGGAGGCCAGCAGCAGTCGGATGCGGGGCGCATTCTTATGGACCATGAGACGGGGACCTCGCGTCGTCACTCGCTCGGAAAGGCGGCTTGATGCCTGGCTCGCCAGCTGGTGAAGCGAAGGTTTATCAGCGGTGGCCGAGTCGAGTCAACGGTCCGTCAGATGTCGTCTGGGCTGCGCGAATGCGCTGAGGGCCCGCGCCGTCGGGACGGTGCGGGCCCTCATTGGTCGAGACCTCTGCTGCGCTACTGCTGAGGGGCTGGCGGTGCCTGCGGAGGCTGCTGCTGAGGCCATCCGCCGGGCGGCACAGGCCCCTGGAGATCCTGCTGTCCAGGACCACCCGACTGGCCCTGCTGAGCGGGCTGTCCGGGGTGCCCGGGCTGTCCGGGCGGCGGTCCGGCCGGGTTCGCGGGGGACTGGGCCTGGGAGGGGTGCGACTGCTGCCAGCCCTGCGGCGGGTAGGGCTGCTGGGGCGGCTGCTGGCCCGGGTACGGCTGCGGCGGCTGAGCCTGCGGGTAGGGACCCTGCGGATAGGGCTGCTGGCCTCCGTACGGCGGCTGCGGATGCGGCTGGTGGGGCTGGGGCTGGGGCTGGTGAGGCAGCGGCTGGTGGGGCTGCTGAGGGGGGTACGGCTGGCCGGGCATCGGCTGGCCCGGTACCTGCTGACCGGGCACCTGCTGCTGGCCCGGCATCGGCGGAGCCAGGTGCGGCGGCGGGTTGCCGTCCGCCGTCCACAGCCCTTGCTGCTGCTGGGCGCGTACGAAGTCCTCGGCGATGAGGGCCGAGAGGTTGAAGTACGACTCACGGGTCTTGGGCCGCATCATGTCGAGGTCGACCTCGGCACCGGCCGCGAGGTGCTCGTCGAAGGGCACCACGATCACCCCGCGGCAGCGCGTCTGGAAGTGCTGCACGATGTCGTCGACCTTGATCATCTTGCCGGTCTCGCGGACTCCGGAGATGACCGTGATGGACCGCTGCACCAGGTCCGCGTACCCGTGCGCCGACAGCCAGTCGAGCGTCGTCGACGCACTGCTCGCACCGTCCACGGACGGCGTCGAGATGATGATCAACTGGTCGGCCAGATCCAGCACCCCGCGCATCGCGCTGTAGAGCAGACCGGTGCCGGAGTCGGTGAGGATGATCGGGTACTGCTTGCCCAGCACGTCGATCGCGCGCCGGTAGTCCTCGTCGTTGAAGGTCGTCGAGACGGCCGGGTCCACGTCGTTGGCGATGATCTCCAGACCGGAGGGCGCCTGCGAGGTGAACCGGCGGATGTCCATGTACGAGTTGAGGTACGGGATCGCCTGGACCAGATCCCGGATGGTCGCCCCGGTCTCACGGCGCACGCGACGGCCGAGCGTACCCGCGTCGGGGTTGGCGTCGATCGCCAGGATCTTGTCCTGCCGCTCGGTGGCCAGGGTCGAGCCCAGCGCGGTGGTCGTCGTGGTCTTGCCGAC
This sequence comes from Streptomyces sp. NBC_00885, assembly GCF_045207475.1. Lineage (NCBI taxonomy): Bacteria > Bacillati > Actinomycetota > Actinomycetes > Kitasatosporales > Streptomycetaceae > Streptomyces > Streptomyces sp. NBC_00885. Next base: position 2,234,101 of record NZ_CP108796.1, on the reverse strand, counting down.
ACCGCCCTTGAGGCTGATGACCGCGATCCGGTAGCAGGACAGCACCGGCGTACGGATGAGTTCGAGCTTGCGCTGGCGCTCGGCTTCTTCCTTCTTGCCGCCGATCTTGAACCGGGCGGAGGCGCCGGGGTTACGGCTGCTCTTGGCCTTCTGCTTGTTGTTGCGCAGGAGGCGGTCGGAGGACAGCTCGACGGCTGCGGTGTACCCGAGGGGCGCACCCGGCACGGAACGCTCGCGCTGGTCGTGCGTGACCGGAGTGGGCCAGGCGGCACCGGCACGCGGATCGGAGGGCCCGACCGGCGGCTGGGGCTGGGGCAGCGCCTGTGGGTGGGCCTGCGGGTGGGACTGCTGCGCGGGGAGATGGGGCGTGGCGGGCGCGGGAAGATTCGGCGTCTGCGGCGCCTGGGGCATCTGGGGCGGCAGTGGTACGGGTGCGTTCGCGCCGGGCTGCTGGCCGGGCTGAGGGAACCCGTAACCGCCCGGGGGGCCGGGGGTGTTGGGGCCGGGAACGGCCGGCGGCAGTGGGGCGGCGGGTGTGGGCTGTGCGGGCTGCCCGGTCTGCGGGAAGCCGTAACCGCCCTGCTGTGCGGGCTGCTGCCCGGGCTGGGGGAAGCCGTAACCACTCTGCGGGGCTGCGGGCGCGGGCTGTCCGGCCTGACCCGGCTGGCTCGCCTGGCCTGGCTGGGGGAAGCCGTAACCGCCCTGCGGAGCCGCGGACTGCTCGGCGGTCTGCGGAGACACGGGCCACTGCGGCGCCGAGGTCGGCGCGGCCGGCTGGAAGGCGGGCGGCAGGGGCAGCGGCGGCTCGCCACCCTGCACCTGCGCGGGCGCCACGGGCGCCCAGGGCTGTGCGGGCGCAGGGGCGGGCGGTGCGTCCTGGGGCTCGTCGGCCACGGCGGGCACGGCGGGCACGGAGTCCTGCGGCACGGCGTCTTGCGGTACCGAGTCCTGCGGCACGGAGTCGGCCGGCTCCGCGGCCGCACCCTCAGAGGCGTCTTCGTCACGAGGCTCGTCGGCCTCGGCCTCGTCGCCACCGTCGACGACGTCCTCGGCCGGCGTCTCTTCCGCATCCGCATCCGCATCCGCATCCGCATCCGCGGCCGTATCCGACGTCACGGCGGGCACGCCCGTGGCGTCCGCCTGGGGCTCGCCGGAACCCTCCGCGGCGCTCTCCGGGGCCGGTTCGGGAGCGGCCTCGGCCTGCTTGGCCGCCGCCCGCTCCTCCATCTCACGCTTCAGAGCGGCCGGGGAGAACCTCATGGTCGCCCCGCTCTCCAGATCGCCGCCACCGAAGGGCTGCGGCGCGGGCTCGGGGGCCGCCTCGGCGACGGGAGCCGGAGCCGGAGCCGTGGGAGGCGTCTGCTGCACGGGGACGGGCGCAGGCGCAGGAGCAGGTGCCTGCTGTACGGGCGCGGGCGCGGGGGCGGGTGATGGCGCGGGCGCGGGTGCCGGGACCTGCGCCGGAGGAGGCGTAGGCGTCGGCGCCCAGTTCGGCTCGAAGCCACTGCCCGCCGGAAGCCCGGGCACGGCCACAGGCGCCCCGTTCGGCGGCGGGGGAGGCGGCGTCTGCCCGGCGCCCCCGCCCGATGTGTCGCCCGCGTTCTGCGTGTACCAGGCCGGCGGGGTGTAGTCGATGGTGAACTCACCCGTCAGCTCGGCGGGCTCCGCGTCGGACTGATCATCGACGGGAATGTTCCAGCCCCCGTGGATCTCGTCCCGATCGCCGTTCACTTTGCCTCCTGGTGTGGTCGAGCACCCTTGTGCCGTCGTGGGTGGGGGGCGACCTCTTCGTCCGATCGGCCCGGCTCTCCCCCTGGGGACGCGGCCACCATGCCCGCAGGTTCTCCTGCCGCGTCATGTCCCACCCTAATCGTCAACAACGCCCGACCGGCAGGCCCGACCGCCCGTCGTCCACTGTCCCGTACGTCACGCCGCGCCCCCAAGTGAGCCGGGTGCGGCCAAGCGCAAGGAAGCCGACAGGTCAAATCGGTACAAGTGCCCACGGACTTGCGACCGTCGTTCCCTCGTCAGTCCATCCGCCGGGCGCTGCCCAACAATCCGGTCTCGGCGTCCGTGGCCTGGGTCATGACGAACTGCCGGTCCCGCGCGGTGCACCAGAGTGTGACGCCGTCAGCGAGGGTGGACAGGGCCTCCGTCTCGGCACGGGGGAGATGCATGATGCGGCCGATCTGCGCGGCCTCGTCCGGCGAGACGCGCTGGATGCCGACCAGAGCGGACTTCTCCATCAAGCGGGGGGCCACTGGACTGAGATACGGCAGCAGCGTGAGCACCGACTGCCAGGGGCCCGAGACCACCCGGCCGCGCGGCGGCCGCATTCCGCAGTCGCGGACGACGACAACCGGACTGCCCGCGGACGCACCCTGCGGCGGCACCCGCCCGACGTCGTGCAGCGAGATGACCTGCGTCCCCCCGCCCGCGGCCTGAGCCAGCGTCGTCCAGGCGTGCCCCCGGCCCGTCTCCACCGTGACCCGCGCTCCCGTCGCCGCTGCGCGCAGCGCGAGTACCTGCGCCGTCCACAGGCCGCCGATCAGCGTGACGTCGTAGGGGGTTGGCCGGTTGATGCCGAGCACGGCCGGTTTGGCCTGGGCGTCCACGCCGATGACCACGCCGTCGTCACCGACCGGCAGCGCGAGCGCGGCCAGTTGGTCCATCGACAGCGCGTGACGGTCCCTGCGTGGTCCGATCAGTCCGAAGCCGATACGCGGCCTGGCGGCAGACGAAGGCATCAGCGGGCTCCCCCGAGAGGCAGAGTGGCGAGCATCCCGGGCAGCTGTTCGCGGTCGAGCCGGACCAGACCGGTCTTCACTCCGCGGGCGGCGCGCTCCAGTTCATGGCGGGCGGCGACCAGCTCCTCGTCGCTGCGCCCGGTGATACGGACATGCCCGGTGACCGACACACCCTGCCGGTCACCTTGGCCCAGCGTGAGGCTGAAGGTCGTGGCCAGCGCGGGAATCGAGGTGAGCAGGGCGACAAGCTGCGGCATCGGGGCCCCGCCGCCGCCGAGTTGGGGCCAGCGGCCCACCCAGTACGTGGTGTGGCGGCGGTCGTCGACGCGCCAGGTGCGCGACGTCTCCTGGGTGCGCCGGGCGGGCGCCTCCGCCCGGCCCGCCTGGGCGATGGCCATGGGGCTGGCGCACGAGGACGTGGCGATGGCTGCCGTCAGCTCCTGCTCGGTCAGCACGGTCGCCCTGAACCCGGCGCCCGTGAGCCGGCTCGCCAGTTGGTCGGCGCTGCGCACGAGGCACTTCTGCGCGCCTTCGAGACCGCCGCCGCGCGCCGCGACGGCTTCTGGGCAGAGCTCCGGGTCGAGCTTGAGCGCGATCCAGGTGATACGGAGCGCGGGCGAGCCGGTCTGGGCCTGCAGGGGTGCGTAGTTGCGCGCGGCCACCGACTGCTGCGGCAGGTGTGGTGCGGGCGCGGGCTGCGTGTGCTGGACGATCTGGGCGGACTCCAGCCGTATGCCGTCGACGTCGAGCACGTCCCGTATGAGAGCCATCGGCAGTGGCCTGGCGGTGCGTTCGGGCCGCAGGGCCGTCGCGTCGGACTCGACCTGCAGCAAGGTGGTGAGGAAGGTTCCGTCGCCGATCATGCCGACCGGGCGCCGGTCGCGGTCGCTGTAGGTGTACGTCCGCAGGGCGGGGTCGCACTCGACGGCGGGCGCGAGGCCCGGCTCCGTATCGGCGGGCAAAACCAGTGAAGCGGCCCTGCGCCTGCGTGCGCGCAGGGCGAAGACGGTCGCGAGCCATTCGGGCAGGGAGCGCCGGTGCCGGCGCAACAGCGCGAGCAGCACCAGCAACGCGGCCACCACGGCGGCCGGGACGAGCATCAAGGGGTCGATCACCCACGCCACAAGAAGCAGAGCGGCGGCGATCTCGATCAGTACGAGTTGTTGCAGTCGGAACGAACCGAAGTGCCCGGGTCGTGCCTTGAGCCGGGGTGCGGCCGGTGCCGGGGACGGCGCTGCGGGCCGCGCGGAGGTCTGGCCGTGGGCCGAGGGCCGTACCCGCGTCGCGGAAGCCATTATTCAGGCACCCCCCAGTTCATTAGGCCCCAATTCATCCCGATCACCCCTGTCCAGCCCTGCCCAGCAAGGCATCTGACGGCTGGATCACCCTACCCGCCCCACAAGCACCATCGATCAACAGGCATAGTAGGGGGCCGGTCCGGCAAGCCGGGCCCGGGGGACTGTGCTCACCACAAGGCCCCCGCGGGGAGACAGTGCCTTCTTTATCAATGGGGACTCATGGCATCACGGCGGGATGAGCTCAACGCGTACACCTTTGCGAAGAAGCGCACGGTGGCGGCATTCCTCCAACCCTCCGCGACAGGTACGGAGGAGGGGGCGCCGCGCCCGATGCGCGCCGTGATCCCCAGCCTGATCGTCGGCGCGCTGATCGCGGCGGGCTTCGGTGCTTTCGGCATGTTCAAGCCCAAGGCGCCCAAGGACTGGGACAAGCCCTTCGCCAACGTGATCGTCGGCAAGAGCTCCACCACACGCTACGTGGTCCTGACGACCGGTAAGGGCAAGAACAAGAAGGTCCTGCTCCACCCCGTACTGAACCTCGCGTCCGCCCGACTGCTGCTCACGCCCCAGCAGTTCAAGGTGATCCAGGTCAGCGACGACATCCTGGACTCCGGCAAGCCCCCGCGCGGCCCCATTCTCGGCATTCCCTACGCACCCGACCGGCTGCCGTCCGCCTCGGACGCCGCCGAGGCCAAGCGCTGGGCCGTGTGCGAGCAGCCCGGCGCCGGCAAGGGGTCAAGTGTGCAGAAGGCGACCTTCGTCCTCGGCGACCGCGATCTGAAGCGCACCGAGGGCAAGCAGCGCCTCAGCGCCGGCCAAGTCCTGTACGTCCAGAGCGAGAAGGACAAGCAGCGCTACCTGGTGGACGCGGCCGGTACGAAGTACCTGGTGCGCGGCACGGGGACCGACGCCTCGTTCCTCACCCGCACCCTCGTCGGCAGCAAGCAGCCCCAGACCGTCACGGACGACTGGCTGGCCACCCTGCACGACGGCAGCCCGGTCGACTTCCCGGTGATTCCCGGTCAGGTCGGCTCCAAGGCCGGCGTCGGCGGCGGGCTGACGGACAAGCAGGACCAGATCGGCATGGTGCTCCAGGCCCAGACCGGCTCCGGCCCCCAGCACTACGTCGTACTGGCCGGCAAGGTGCAGCCGGTCTCCGATTTCGTCGCCTGGCTGCTCATCAACTCCCCGCAGACCGACAAGCTCAACATGGGCGGCGAGGCCACCACCGTCGACGCGCAGTCGATCGCGCCCGAGGACGACTTCCTCTTCGCCGAGAAGCACTGGCCCTCGCTCCGCTCCAAGCAGGTCAATGACGCGGGCGGCGAACGCAACACGGTCTGCAGCGTGCTGCGCGAGGTCGACGGCAAGGGCCGTACGACGCTGTCGACCTGGGCCGGATCCGCGTACCCCGCCGAGATCACTGCGGGTGGTACCAGCACCTATGTCACCCCGGGAACCGGCCTGCTGTTCACCCAGGTGCAGGGCAACCAGACCAAGCCCGACGGGTCGCTGTTCCTGGTGACCGACACCGGACTGCGGTACGCGGTCCAGGCGAACGGCGACAGTGACAAGGACCGCTCCGACATAGGCACGGGCGGTCAGGAGAAGCCGCAGGACGGCCGCCCCGAGCCCAGCCAGGCACAGATCCGGCTCGGCTACGAGAAGGTCACCCCGACGCTCGTCCCGATCACCTGGTCGGAGTTCCTGTCCAAGGGGCCGCGCCTCGACACCAACAGCGCGCGCCAGCCGCAGGGTTCGTAGGGGGTGCGACCGATGCCGTATCTGCGCAGGAAGACCGTCCTGCTGACCGTCGCGGCGGCGCTGACGGGCCTGGCGGCCACGCCTCCCGCCCACGCTGACGATGTCCCCCACGAGTTGGGCATCGACGGCAGTGGCGAGTGCACATTCCCGATGAAGCAGCAGATCGAGGGGATTCCCTGGCCGCTCCAGCGGGTCCTGCTCGACGAACTCTGGCAGGACACCAAGGGCAAGGGCATACGCGTCGCCGTCATCGACACCGGCGTGGACAACGACAACGTCCAGCTCAAGTCGGCCGTCGATGCCTCCGCGGGCAGGGATCTGCTCAAGCCCGACAAGAACAACCAGGACGAGAAACGCGGCAAGACCGACGGCACGGTCGACCTGGTCGGCCATGGCACCAAGGTCGCGGGCATCATCGCCGCGCGTCCTCGCAAGGGCACCGGTTTCGTCGGCCTGGCGCCCGAGGCCACGATCATCCCGATCCGCCAGAACGACGAGAACAACAGCGGCAACGACAGGACGATGGCCACGGCGATCGACCATGCCGTCGCCAAGGGCGCCGACGTCATCAATATCTCGCAGGACACGGTCAAGCCGCTGGCGCTCGACTCGGAGCTGGGCAAGGCCGTGCAGCGGGCCATCAGGGCGAAGGCCGTCGTCGTCGCGTCCGCCGGCAACGACGGCATGGACGGCAAGCTGAGGAACACCTATCCCGCGGCGTTCCCGGGCGTCCTCGCCGTCGCCTCGTCGGACCGTAACAACGAACGGGCGGCCTTCTCCCAGGCGGGCGAGTTCGTCGGGATCGCGGCTCCCGGCGTCGACGTCGTCTCCACCGTCCCCGGCAACGGCCAGTGCGTCGACAACGGCACCAGCTTCTCGGCGCCGTACATCGCGGGAGTCGCGGCGCTGCTGAAGGCCAAGTACCCCGACTGGACCGTGGCGCAGATCATCGCCCAGATCGAGCAGACCGCCGAGCGCAGCATCAATGGCCGTGACAACTTCGTCGGTTGGGGCGTGGTCGACCCGGTGCGCGCCCTCAGCGGCGAGGGCAAGCCGATCAGCGCCCCGAGCGCGGACCCCGGGCCGCCGAAGCCGCCTGCTCCGGAAGCCGCGCATCTGGCGATGACGGAGACCGTCCAAGAACGCAACGAGCGTTACGCAACCTATGCGCTGGGCATCGGCGTCGTACTGGTGGCGGTGGTCGGCGGTTCGGCAACGGTCATCCGGGACACCCGGCGCAAACGGTCCCAGTGAGCCAAGTCCCATACAGCCCTTTGCAGTTGGAACTGTCATATCAAGTGGCTAGAGTGGCGGTAGGACCCGGTGAGGACCGGTCCGCACGGGGGCGGCATCCACATGGCTTCCGTCTACGTCACCGTCGAAGGAAGAAGGGGCACGATGTCGGGTAGCGGCAAAGACCTGAATGTAACCAGTGGCGAAATCACCGGTCTGTCCAAGCAGATCGACAAGTTCCAGGGCGAGCTGAACAGCCGGATCGGGTCGCTCAACAGCGTCGTCGACCAGATCCAGGCCGGCTGGAAGGGCGCGGCGGCCCAGGAGTACGACCGGGTTCAGAAGGACCTGAACCTGCGTCTGCGCAATGTGCAGCGCGACCTGGAGAACCTCCAGAACCTCGTGAAGATGAGCGCCGACGGCTTCGATGCGCAGGAGACCGAGCGCATTCAGACCTTCCGCAAGGCTGAGTCCTCGCAGGGCAGCAGCGCCATCCTCAGCATCTGAGCCGTCCGGACCTCGCCGAATTACCAGGAGTAAAGCATGACGACTGCTGTCAATTACGACACAGTGACCACCGCCGCCAGTGACGTCCGTGGCACCTCGAAGTACCTGAACGAGCAGCTCCGTGACCTGCTGTCGCACGTCAAGACCGTCGCCGGCAACTGGGACGGTGAAGCCAAGACGGCCTACATCGAGATCCAGAGCAACCTCGCCACGGACATGGACGGCCTGAACGCCGACCTGGCCCACATCGCGCGCCTGCTCGACGAATCGGTCATCGGCTACCAGGACACGGACAAGGGCAACGCTGCCCGTTTCCGCATGATGCACTGACGGGCATCGGCCGAACGCACAAGGGGGGTTGCCCGCCACTGGCGGGCAACCCCCCTTGTCGTACGTCCACTTACCTCAGATCGAACTCGCCGTCGCGCGCGCCGAGGACGAAGGCACGCCATTCGGCCTCCGTGTACCGCAGCACCGTCTCCGGGTCCAGCGACGAGCGCATCGCGACCGCCCCACCCGGCAGATGGGCGATCTCGACGCGCTCCTCGTCCTTGCTGGTGCCGGGTGCGCTCAGCCACTCCACACCGGAGATGTCGAGGGCGTACAGCTCTTCCTTCTGGCGTTCCTTCTCGCTTGCGTCAGCCATCGGCGCGGTCCCTCCCAGACGTGTCGAACGAGGTGCGCGAACCACCCTACTGGTGGTCCGGCAGCCATCCGACCTGGATCAGCGGCGCGCCCCGCTTGCGCGAGACGAAGGTGCCACGCCCCGGAGGCATCGGCCGCGCCCGGACATTGCCGAGGATGTCGCCCTCGCCGGGGTCGCCCGACAGGATGACGCCCTGCGCGCCCAGTTCCTTGATGCGCTGCATGAAGGACTCGTACATGGCGCGGGAAGCTCCGGCCTGGCTGCGCGCGATGATGAAACGGATGCCGACATCGCGTGCGAAGGGCAGATTCTCCACCAGCACCGAGAGCGGGTTGCCGGAGTTGGTGGCAACCAGTTCGTAGTCGTCGATGAACACGAACAGCTGCGGTCCCGTCCACCAACTGCGGTCGCGCAGCTGCTGCGGAGTGATGTCCGGCTTCGGCGCGCGCTTGCCCATGACCGTGTTGATCGCGTCCATGTGCATTTCCATCGCGGACGTCATCGGCGCGTACTCGAGCAGATGCGAGGACGGTACGGCCTCCAGCATCGTGCGCCGGTAGTCGCCGACCACGATCCGTGCCTGCTCCGGGGTGTAGCGCTCGGTGATCTGCTTGGCGATCAGCCGCAGCAGCGCCGTCTTCCCGGACTCGCTCTCACCGAAGATCAGCAGGAACGGATCGGTCTCGAAGTCGATGAACACCGGCTCCAGGTTTGTCTCGTCGATGCCGATCGCGATGCCGTGCTGCGGATACTCGAAGCCCTTCGGCAGCTGCTCCGCCGGCAGCCGGCGCGGCAGCAGCCGCACGGCCGGAGCCGGGGAGCCCGCCCAGTTCGACTTGACGGCCTGGACGAAGGCGGCGGTGCCCTCCGCCAGATCGCCGGAGCCACTGATCGAGTCGATACGCGGCAGAGCCGTCATGAAGTGCAGCTTCTCCGGCACCTGGCCACGGCCCGGCACACCGGGCGGGACGTTCGCCGCGACCTTGCGGTCGAACTCGGAGTCCATGACGTCACCGAGCCGCAGCTCGAGACGCCCCAGCATCTGGTCCTTGAGCGCCGCGCGCACCTCCATGTAGCGGGCGGCGGTGATGACGACATGGATGCCGTAGCCCAGACCGCGGGCCGCGAGGTCCGCGACGACCGGCTCCAGCATCTCGTAGTCGTTCTTGAAACCGCCCCAGCCGTCGATGACCAGGAAGACGTCTCCCCAGGCCTCGCCCGGCAGTTCACCCGCGGCCCGCTTGCGCCGGTAGGTGGCGATGGAGTCGATGCCGTTGGCGCGGAAGAACTCCTCGCGCCGGTTCAGTACGCCCATCACCTCGGCGACGGCACGGCGCACCCGCTCCGGGTCCAGGCGCGAGGCGATTCCGCCCACATGCGGCAGGTCGGACAGCGAGGCCAGACCGCCACCGCCGAAGTCCAGTGCGTAGAACTGCACTTCGCTCGGCGTGTGCGTCAGCGCGAACGACGAGATCAGCGTCCGCAGCAGTGTCGACTTTCCGGACTGCGGACCGCCGACGACCATCATGTGGCCCGCCGCTCCGGAGAAGTCCCGGTACAGCACCTCGCGGCGCTGCTCGAAGGGCTTGTCGATCAGACCCAGCGGAACGGTGAGACCGCCGGGGCGCGTGTACTCCGTCGCGGTGAGACCCCGCTCGGCGGTCGGCGCGAGACCCGGCAGCAACTGATCGAGCGTGGGCGCCTCGTCCAGCGGCGGCAGCCACACCTGGTGTGCGGGCACACCCTGTCCCTCCAGACGGCGCACGATCACATCGAGCACCGTGTCGGCCAGCGCCTCGTCGTCGGCGGCGGCCGCGGCCGTGGCGGCCGGGTCGGGAGCCGCGTACACCACCGGCACCGGAGCCGCGGTGAAGACAGCGGGCCGCCGCTCGATGGGCAGTTGGCCCACCGACAGGTCCGGGCCTCCGGTGCGGTACGTGCCCGAGACATACGCCGCCTTGAAACGGGTCATCTCCTCGGTGCCGAACTTCAGATAGCCGGAGCCGGGCACCGACGGCAGGTGGTACGCGTCGGGCACACCGATCGCGGTGCGCGACTCGGCCGCCGAGAAGGTCCGCAGACCGATCCGGTACGAGAGATACGTGTCCAGGCCGCGCAGCTTGCCTTCTTCCAGGCGCTGCGAGGCGAGCAGCAGATGCACACCGAGGGAACGGCCGATCCGGCCGATCTGGATGAACATATCGATGAAGTCGGGCTTGGCGGTGAGGAGTTCGGAGAACTCGTCGAGGACGAGAACCAGCGAGGCGAGCGGCTCCAGAGGAGCGCCGGCGGCACGTGCCTTCTCGTAGTCGTGGATGTTCGCGTAGTTGCCGGACTTGTGCAGCAGCTCCTGCCGTCGCTGAAGTTCACCGCGGATCGCGTCACCCATGCGGTCGACCAGCGTGAGGTCGTCCGAGAGGTTGGTGATCACGGCCGCGACGTGCGGCATCTGCGACATTCCCGCGAAGGTCGCACCACCCTTGAAGTCCGCGAGAACGAAGTTGAGGGTCTCCGACGAGTGCGTGACCGCAAGGCCCAGCACCAGCGTGCGAAGCAGCTCGGACTTTCCGGAACCGGTCGCGCCGACGCACAGACCGTGCGGGCCCATGCCCTCCTGCGCGGCCTCCTTGAGGTCGAGCATGACCGGCTGGCCGTCCTCGCCGACTCCGATCGGCACCCGAAGACGCTCGGCCACCGAACGCGGGCGCCAGGTGCGCGCCACATCGACCCCGGCCGCGTCACCCAGGTTCAGCAGATCCGTGAAGTCCAGGTTGGCGAGCAGCGGTTCGTCGTCGTCGCCCCCGCCGATGCGCAGCGGCGCCAGCTGACGCGCGAGCGCCTCGGCTGCCGGCAGCGAAATCCCGTCCGGGAACCCCTCGTACGCCACCCGGGCACCGGACTCCAGTCGCAGCCGCCCGGGACGCACGACCACCGAGAGACCGCCGCGCGGCTCGTCCAGATCGCCGGAAACGACCTCGACTATGGTGACGCCCTGCAGCCCCTCGGCCGCCGCGAACAGCGAGTCCGGCGGCACCATCCCGCCGTCCAGTACGACGACGACGTGCGGCTGATCCATGACCGGCTGGTTCTCCCGGCTGAACCGCGGACGGCCGTCCAGGCGGCTGTGCAGCAGCTGCTCCAGCTCACCGAGGTCGTCGCCGAACAGCCGCTTGGTCCCTGCGCCGTCCACCTGTCCGGGCACCTGCGTGTGCGGCAGCCACTTCGTCCAGTCCCAGCGCTCGACGGCGCCCGGCGCCGTCACGACAGCCAGCATCAGGTCGTCGGGGGAGTGCAGTGTCACCAGTTGGGACACAAGCGCCCGCGCGGCTGACTGCGCGGACTCCGGCTCGCCGGAGACCGTCACGTGGTAGAAGGCACGCATCGAGACCGCCATCGGCAGCCCGTCCAACGAGCCGTGCACCGCGAGGAACTGCTGCATGGCACCGGCCGACAGCGGCTCCAGTTCGTCCACCGGCGCGGTGTCGGGAGCGACGAGCGGCGTGGCCAGCTGCTGCGCGCCGAGGCCGACGCGCACCTGCCCGAAGTCCCCGTCGCCCACACGTCGTTCCCAGACCCGGGAGCCCTCGGCCACCAGCGACCACAGCTGTTCGGGGGCCGGGTGCAGGTACAACTGCGCGTCGCGCTGCTTGCGCGCGGTCTTGCGCACCGTACGCCGCGTCTGGGCAAGGTATTTGAGGTAGTCGCGGCGGACATCCGCCATTTGCCCCTGCGTACCCTTGCGGAACCTGACGATCTGGGCAACGACCATTCCGACCGTCGAAACCAGCATCATCACGCCCATGATGCGCATGAACGGAGGCGCCTGCGGCGAGAAGAAGAAGACCACCGAGGAACCCATGCCCAGGACGGGCAGGATCTGCATCAGCATGCCTTCCTGCTGACCCCGCGGCAGTTCCGGAGGAGCCTCCAGAGTCAGTTCCTCCGTGGGCACTTCAGGTGGCAGCGACCTCGGCGGGCGTTTCACGACGATCTGGCTCACCGGAGCATCAATCCCTCGATACGGACGGAAGACGGACGGGCGAATTCCGCGCCGGCGCCCCCGTGACTGCCTTTGCTGCGGACTTCCCTCCGCGCGACGGTGATCCTACTTGCAGACCCATCGGGTGTGTCCCGGTAGGGTGGCGCGCGCACCGTGCGCAACCGCGAATCAGGGGGTCCAGACACGTGAGTACGACCGCAGCGACCGGCTTCTGCCGCGTCACAGTCGTGGCGCCGGACAGCCGTATCGATGTCGCTCTTCCCGAGGACATCGCCGTCGCCGACGTCTACCCGGAGATTCTGCGCCTCACCGGCCAGACCCAGGCTCCGGGAACTCCGACCGGTTACCACCTGGTTCGCCGCGACGGCAACGTACTTGACGGCGCCCGCTCGCTCGCCGCCCAGCAGGTGCTCGACGGCGAAGTACTGAGCCTGCGCCCCTTCGCGGAGTCGCTGCCGCCCGCCGTCTTCGACGACGTCTCCGACGCCGTCGCCTCCGCCGTCACCCGCGACCGGCACCTGTGGAGCGACGAACTCCTGCGCGGCGCCGGGCTGGTGGGCGGCGTCCTGCTGCTGGTCCTGATGGGCTTCGTGCTCTGGTTCGCCGACCCGGTCCGCCACGACATGCACAGCCTGCCCGGCATCATCGCGGGCGCGGCCGGACTTCTGCTCACCTCATTCGCGGGAGTACGCGCCCGGGTCTACTCCGACCGGGCCACCGCCGTCGCGCTGGGCCTCGGCGCCCTGCCGCTGCTGCTGATCGCGGGCTCCGGCATCGTCGGCCCGGACGCCGGTCACGGTCCCGGAAAGCTGCAGTTCCTGCTCGGCTGCGTGACCGTCCTGGTTGCCTCGGTCGCCCTCGTCGCGCTCACCCCGAGCGGTGACGCCCCCTTCGTCGCCACCACCTTCCTGAGCGCCACCGGCACCATCGCCACCTTCGTCGCGATCATCACCGAGGCCTCCGCCACCGAGACCGCCTCCGTCGTCGCCCCCGTCGCGATAGGCCTGGTCGCATTCCTGCCCGGCCTCTCGGCCCGCTTCGCCCGGCTGCCGATCGGCTACGCCTCGCCGCGCAGCGCCGCCGAGGACGATTTCGAGGCCGACCCCACCGAGACGCCCGACGCCCAGCCCGTCGACGGCGAGCGGATCGCCGCCCAGGCCCGCCGCGGCCACGAAATGCTGCTCGGCCTGGTCGGCGGCTGCGCCGCGGTCGTCGTCGCCTGCGCAGCCGTGCTCGGATTCTCGAACAGCGTCTGGGGCCAGTTCCTCGCCCTGGCCGCCGGTCTCGCGATGCTGCTGCGGGCCCGCCTCTTCCGCTACACCTCACAGGTCGCCTGCACGCTCGTGGCCGGCATCGCCGCCATCGCGCTCCTGGTCCTCGGTCTCTCCCTGAACCCGCCCGTCGACCTGGTCAAGGATCTGCTGATGTACGGGGACCGCGGCAGCCTGGACATCCGTACGATCTGGCTCACCGCGGCCGTCGCCGCCGGCGCCGCCCTGATCACCGCGATCGGCCTGATCATCCCGCGGAAGGGCCTCTCGCCCTTCTGGGGCCGACTGCTCGACCTCGCCGAGGGCGCGGTGCTGCTTTCGCTGGTCCCGCTCTGCCTGGCCGTACTGGACGTCTTCAACATGGCCCGCTCCATGACCAGCTAGAGGGGCTGTCCAGAGCCCGTCCCGGGGCTGGTACTGTGGGTGACGGCCGTTTGTGTACGCGCTCCCGGAGCATCTGGGTGCAGCGCTCATCGGACCTTCGCCTCCGAGTCACGGAAGCTCCCCTGAGATCAAGACCAGGGGCACTCGTGGGCGCATCGAACATCAAAGAGGAGTACCGAGTGTCTCTCGACGCCGCTACGAAGAAGCAGATCATGGCCGAGTTCGGCACCAAGGAGGGCGACACCGGCTCCCCCGAGGTCCAGGTCGCGATGCTCTCCCGCCGGATCTCGGACCTGACCGAGCACCTCAAGACGCACAAGCACGACCACCACTCCCGCCGTGGTCTGCTGATCCTGGTGGGCCAGCGACGCCGTCTGCTGCAGTACCTGGCCAAGAAGGACATCCAGCGCTTCCGTGCCCTGGTCGACCGCCTGGGCATCCGCCGCGGTGCGGCCGGCGGTGCCAAGTAAGACGCCGTGAAGGGAGCGGTTCCCACTCTTAGGGGGCCGCTCCCTTTGCTGTACGTGCGCGACCTGCCGGACGGCATTTAGTCTGGTCGCACAAGGCAGTACCGAACGACAACGCAATACCGAACGAACGAACGAACGAACGAGAAGCCGCCTCACCGCCGCCGGTCCTCGGTAGTGGCCCCCGGAGAACCAAGCCCCGGGTGCTTCGATCGAAGACCGGCCCGCAGAACGAGCGCTTCTCGGCCACCGTCCCCCGCCACACGGGCGAGGGGACGAAGACGAGGAGAAAACGCTAGTGGAGAACGAGACCCACTACGCCGAGGCCGTCATTGACAACGGTTCCTTCGGCACCCGCACCATCCGCTTCGAGACGGGCCGCCTGGCCAAGCAGGCCGCCGGTTCCGCCGTGGCGTACCTGGACGACGACACCATGGTGCTGTCGGCCACCACCGCTTCCAAGAAGCCCAAGGACCAGCTCGACTTCTTCCCCCTGACGGTGGACGTCGAGGAGCGGATGTACGCAGCCGGCAAGATCCCCGGCTCCTTCTTCCGTCGTGAGGGCCGGCCCTCCGAGGACGCGATCCTCACCTGCCGCCTGATCGACCGCCCGCTGCGCCCCTCCTTCAAGAAGGGCCTGCGCAACGAGATCCAGATCGTCGAGACGATCATGGCGCTCAACCCCGACCACCTGTACGACGTGGTCGCGATCAACGCCGCCTCCTGCTCCACGCAGCTGGCCGGCCTGCCCTTCTCCGGCCCGATCGGCGGCACCCGTGTCGCCCTGATCAAGGGCCAGTGGGTCGCCTTCCCGACGCACACCGAGCTCGAGGACGCCGTCTTCGACATGGTGGTCGCCGGTCGCGTCCTGGAGGACGGCGACGTCGCGATCATGATGGTCGAGGCCGAGGCCACCGAGAAGACCATCGAGCTCGTCAAGGGCGGCGCCGAGGCGCCGACCGAGGAGCTTGTCGCTGCCGGTCTCGAGGCCGCGAAGCCCTTCATCAAGGCGCTGTGCAAGGCCCAGTCGGACCTCGCCGCCAAGGCCGCCAAGCCCACCGGCGAGTTCCCGGTCTTCCTCGACTACCAGGACGACGTCCTGGAGGCGCTGACCGCCGCGGTCAAGGGCGAGCTCGCGCAGGCGCTCACCATCGCCGGCAAGCAGGAGCGCGAGACCGAGCTCGACCGCATCAAGGAGGTCGCCGCCGAGAAGCTGCTCCCGCAGTTCGAGGGCCGCGAGAAGGAGATCTCCGGTGCCTACCGCGCGCTGACCAAGAAGCTGGTCCGCGAGCGCGTCATCAAGGACAAGGTCCGCATCGACGGCCGCGGCGTCACGGACATCCGTACGCTCGCCGCCGAGGTCGAGGCCATCCCGCGTGTGCACGGCTCGGCGCTGTTCGAGCGTGGCGAGACCCAGATCCTGGGCGTCACCACCCTCAACATGCTCCGTATGGAGCAGCAGCTGGACACCCTTTCCCCGGTGACCCGCAAGCGCTACATGCACAACTACAACTTCCCGCCGTACTCCGTCGGTGAGACCGGCCGCGTCGGTTCGCCGAAGCGCCGCGAGATCGGCCACGGCGCGCTCGCCGAGCGCGCCATCGTGCCGGTGCTGCCGACGCGCGAGGAGTTCCCGTACGCCATCCGCCAGGTCTCCGAGGCGCTGGGCTCCAACGGCTCCACGTCGATGGGCTCGGTCTGCGCCTCGACCATGTCGCTGCTGAACGCCGGTGTGCCGCTCAAGGCCCCCGTCGCCGGTATCGCCATGGGTCTGATCTCCGAGGAGATTGACGGCCAGACGCACTACGTCGCCCTCACCGACATCCTCGGTGCGGAAGACGCCTTCGGTGACATGGACTTCAAGGTCGCCGGTACGAAGACCTTCGTCACCGCGCTCCAGCTCGACACCAAGCTCGACGGCATCCCCGCCTCGGTCCTGGCCGCCGCGCTGAAGCAGGCCCGCGACGCCCGCCTCCACATCCTCGATGTGATGAACGAGGCCATCGACGTCCCGGACGAGATGTCCCCGAACGCCCCGCGGATCATCACCGTCAAGATCCCGGTGGACAAGATCGGTGAGGTCATCGGCCCCAAGGGCAAGATGATCAACCAGATCCAGGAGGACACCGGCGCCGACATCACGATCGAGGACGACGGCACCATCTACATCGGTGCCGCCGACGGACCGGCCGCCGAGGCCGCCCGCGCCACGATCAACGGCATCGCCAACCCGACCATGCCGGAGGTCGGCGAGCGCTACCTGGGCACGGTCGTCAAGACGACCACCTTCGGTGCGTTCGTGTCCCTGCTCCCGGGCAAGGACGGCCTGCTGCACATCTCGCAGATCCGCAAGCTCGCCGGTGGCAAGCGTGTGGAGAACGTCGAGGACGTGCTCGCGGTCGGCTCCAAGGTGCAGGTCGAGATCGCCGAGATCGACTCCCGCGGCAAGCTCTCCCTGATCCCCGTGATCGAGGGCGAAGAGTCCGCCGACGAGAACAAGGACGACGCTGCCAAGTGACGTCCCGTAGTTCCAGGACGACGGCCCGCACCTCTTCGGAGGCGCGGGCCGTCGCCCGTACCCAAACGCTTCTCAAGGGCGAGCACGGCATCGGCACCGTCCGCCGCACCGTCCTGCCCGGCGGCCTGCGCGTCGTCACCGAGACCCTGCCCTCCGTACGCTCCGCCACCTTCGGTATCTGGGCGAACGTCGGCTCCCGCGACGAGACGCCCTCGCTCGGCGGCGCCACGCACTACCTGGAGCACCTCCTCTTCAAGGGCACGCGACGGCGCTCCGCCCTCGACATCTCATCGGCGATCGACGCGGTCGGCGGCGAGATGAACGCCTTCACGGCGAAGGAGTACACCTGCTACTACGCGCGTGTGCTCGACACCGACCTGCCGCTCGCCATCGACGTCGTCTGCGACATGCTCACCGGATCGCTGATCCTCCAGGACGACGTCGACGCCGAGCGCGGCGTCATCCTCGAAGAGATCGCGATGACGGAGGACGACCCGGGCGACTGTGTGCACGATCTGTTCGCGCACACGATGTTCGGCGACAGCCCCCTCGGCCGTCCCGTTCTCGGCACGGTCGACACGGTCAACGCGCTGAGCGCCGACCGCATCCGCCGCTTCCACAAGAAGCACTACGACCCGACCCATCTGGTCGTCGCGGCCGCGGGCAATATCGACCACGCCACCGTCGTACGCCAGGTCCGCAGGGCTTTCGAGAAAGCCGGCGCTCTGTCCCGTACGGACGCGGCCCCCACCCCGCCCCGCGACGGGAACCGGACCCTGCGCACCGCCGGCCGCGTCGAGCTGCTGGAGCGCAAGACCGAGCAGGCCCATGTCGTCCTCGGCATGCCCGGCCTCGCCCGCACCGACGAGCGCCGCTGGGCGCTCGGGGTACTGAACACCGCCCTCGGCGGCGGTATGTCATCCCGCCTGTTCCAGGAGGTCCGCGAGAAGCGCGGCCTGGCCTACAGCGTGTACTCGTACACCTCCGGCTTCGCCGACACCGGTCTCTTCGGCGTCTACGCGGGCTGCCGCCCCAGCCAGGTCCACGACGTGCTGAAGATCTGCCGTGACGAGCTCGACCGGGTCGCGTCCGAGGGGCTCTCGGACGAGGAGATCGGCCGCGCCGTGGGCCAGCTCTCCGGATCCACCGTGCTGGGCCTCGAGGACACGGGCGCGCTGATGAACCGCATCGGCAAGAGCGAACTGTGCTGGGGCTCGCAGATGTCCGTCGACGACATGCTGCGGCAGATAGCCTCCGTCACGCCCGACGAGGTACGCGCGGTAGCAGGCGAGGTGCTGGGACACCGTCCCTCCCTGTCGGTGATCGGCCCGCTCAAGGACAAGCAGGCGGACCGCCTCCACGAAGCGGTCTCCTAACGTTAAGGAAGAGAGCAATGAGCAAGCTGCGCGTGGCCGTTCTCGGTGCCAAGGGCCGTATCGGCTCGGAAGCGGTACGAGCCGTCGAGGCCGCGGAAGACATGGACCTGGTCGCGGCTCTCGGCCGGGGCGACAAGCTGGAGGCCCTGGTCGATTCCGGCACCCAGGTCGTGGTCGAACTGACCACGCCGGCCTCGGTGATGGGCAATCTCGACTTCTGCGTACGCCACGGCATTCACGCGGTCGTCGGCACCACCGGCTGGACCGACGAGCGCCTCGCGCAGCTGGGCACCTCGCTCGCCGCATCGCCCGGGACCGGTGTCCTCATCGCTCCGAACTTCTCCATCGGCGCGGTCCTGACCATGAAGTTCGCACAGCAGGCCGCGCCGTACTTCGAGTCCGTCGAGGTCGTGGAACTGCACCACCCGAACAAGGCCGACGCCCCGAGCGGCACCGCCACCCGCACCGCACAGCTCATCGCGGCGGCGCGCGCGGAGGCGGGCTGCGCCCCGCAGCCGGACGCGACCGTCACCGGGCTGGACGGCGCCCGCGGCGCGGACGTCGACGGTGTCCCCGTGCATGCCGTACGGCTGCGCGGTCTGCTCGCCCACCAGGAAGTACTGCTGGGCGGCGAGGGCGAGACCCTGACCATCCGCCACGACTCGCTGCACCACAGCAGCTTCATGCCGGGCATCCTGCTGGGCGCCCGCCGTGTCGTATCCACTCCGGGCCTCACCTTCGGCCTGGAAAACTTCCTCGACCTGGGCTGACGGCCATGGGTGGAAAGATCACGTACTTCTTCCTCGCCGCCGCGCTGGTGCTCGTCTTCGGCGTGGTGGCGCTGGAGGGCGTGCTGCTCGTCCTGACCGGCGAGCCCGCCGCCATGGGGATGGGCGCGGTGGCGTTCCTGCTGCCGGTCGTCGGCGCCTGGTTCCTCTGGCACAACACCAGCTTCGCGCGCAACGCGCATCGGCTGGCCCGGGAGTTGGAGGCCGAAGGCGGGCTGCCGGTTCAGGAGCCGGACCGCACGCCCGGCGGGCGGATCGACCGTGACGCGGCCGACGAGATCTTCGCGAAGCGGCGGGCCGAGACCGAAGAGTCGCCGGAGGACTGGCGCTGCTGGTTCCGGCTGGCCGTGGCCTACCAAGATGCCCGCGACACCCCGCGTGCCCGCAAGGCGATGCAGCGCGCGATCACGCTGCGCAGAACAAGCCCCTCCGGGGTTTGAGAAGCGGGGTCCGGCGGCGGAACTGTCGGTCAGGCCCCGCGGTACTCGGCACCCCAGGCCTCGATGGAGTCCGCCGCCCGGTCGAACGCCTCGGTGCGTGACAGGAAGTCCGCGTTGTGATCGGTCAGCAGGGGCAGCGCTTCCCCGCCCTGCGGTACGGCGACGAGCGCCTGCCCCTGTACGGTGCGCGGCAGCCCGAGCCAGCGCACGGGCTGCTGCACGGTGCGTACCGCCACGATGCGGTTCCACGGCACCGTCGCGGTCGAGAAGAAGGCCACGCGCCGAACGCCGTGCCGGCTGACCCAGACGCCCGCCCGCAGCAGCCTCAGCGAGGTGAAGATGAGCGCGAGCCCCAGGCCCAGACAGACGCCCGCACCCGGCAGCGCACCGGCGAACGCGATGATCATCGCAGCGATGAGGACGAACGAGGCGAGCAGCAGCAACAGCGCCGCGGCGCCGACCCGCCAGGGACCCGGACGGTACGGACGCCGCCAGCGGTCGTGATCGTCGAAGGGCAGCGCGACGTCGTCATCGCTCGTGCCGAACGCACGGTCGGCCGTCAGAAAAGGCAGGGGCACGACTGATCCTCACTCACCAGCACACTCGATTCGGCTGTGCCCGGTGAGGCTACCGAGGCACCTATGGCCCGACCACCCCCGGGGGGCCATGGGGGTGCCCCCACGTAGGGCATGTGGGGGGAGAGAGTCAGCGCCCGTCGGACGCCTCGGACTGCTGCGAATGCCCCGCCGCCCGGCCGGATTCCAGCGCGGGAAGCCCGAAGAGCAGGGAGGCCTCGGGCCTGGGGGCACCGCCCAGCGGTAGCTGGGGGAGGAACATCACAACACTCTCCTTGGCAACGTGTCGGTGGTCTACTGGTAGAGACGTCAAAAGCAGTCATTTGGTGCCCACATTCCCAGATTTACTCAAAGGGGCCAGAGGCACTGCCGAGGCGTTCCGTCGTTAAAGTGGGCGCCGCCTATGCGTTCAACCGGAAGGACTCCTGGTGCCCGACACCCCCGCCGAGACAGCCACGCCCAGTTTCCGCAGCGATGTCACCGTCGAGCTGGTGAAGCACACCGCCGGTGACTCCGACGTGCTGTGGGCCGCCCGCGTCTCCACGGCAGGCGAGCAGTCTCTGGAGGAGCTCCAGAAGGACCCCGAGCGCTCCACGGGACTGATCAACTACCTGATGCGGGACCGCCACGGCAGCCCCTTCGAGCACAACTCGATGACCTTCTTCATCAGCGCCCCGATCTTTGTCTTCCGCGAGTTCATGCGCCACCGTGTGGGCTGGTCCTACAACGAGGAGTCCGGGCGCTACAGGGAGCTGCAGCCGGTCTTCTACGTCCCGGGCCAGCAGCGCAAGCTCGTGCAGGAGGGCCGCCCCGGCAAGTACGTCTTCATCGACGGCAGCCCGGAGCAGCACAAGGTCGTCAGCGACGCCATGATCGACTCGTACCGCCGCTCGTACGAGACGTACAAGGAGATGCTCGACGAGGGCATCGCCCGCGAGGTCGCCCGCGCCGTCCTGCCCGTCGGCCTGTTCTCGTCCATGTACGCCACCTGCAACGCCCGCTCGCTGATGCACTTCCTCGGCCTGCGCACGCAGCACGAGCTGGCGAAGGTCCCGTCCTTCCCCCAGCGGGAGATCGAGATGGTCGGCGAGAAGATGGAGCAGCACTGGGCAAGGCTCATGCCGCTCACCTACGCGGCCTTCAATGCCAATGGGCGCATCGCCCCATAGGGCACAATCGTCCCGTTGAGCACAGATGTGCGGGTCGGCCCGGAGAAGTGTCCGCATTGCGGTGTTTCATGAAGTTCATCTAGGCTGATCAAACGGACCCGGCACTGCTTGAACCCCCGAGCAGGCAGTGCCGGGCTCCGCATGTCACGTCCTACGTCACGTCCCCCGAGGGGACACTGCGTACTGAGCAGCGAGTAGCGTGTTACCCATGGCTCCGATCTCCACTCCGCAGACCCCCTTCGGGCGGGTCCTCACCGCCATGGTCACGCCCTTCACGGCGGACGGCGCACTCGACCTCGCCGGCGCACAGCGCCTGGCGGCCCATCTGGTGGACGCAGGCAACGACGGCCTGATCATCAATGGCACCACCGGTGAGTCGCCGACCACCAGCGACGCGGAGAAAGACCAGCTCGTACGAGCCGTACTGGAAGCCGTCGGAGACCGGGCCCACATCGTCGCCGGTATCGGCACCAACGACACGCGCCACAGCATCGAGCTCGCCCGCACGGCCGAACGCTCCGGCGCGCACGGCCTGCTCGCGGTGACGCCGTACTACAACAAGCCCCCGCAGGAGGGCCTGTTCCGTCACTTCTCGGCCATCGCCGATGCGACGGAACTGCCCGTCATGCTCTACGACATCCCCGGCCGCAGCGGCGTCCCGATCGACACCGAAACTCTGGTGCGCCTCGCCGATCACCCGCGTATCGTCGCCAACAAGGACGCCAAGGGTGACCTGGGCCGCGCCAGCTGGGCCATCGCCCGCAGCGGTCTCGCCTGGTACTCCGGCGACGACATGCTGAACCTCCCGCTGCTCTCGGTCGGCGCCGTCGGCTTCGTGTCCGTCGTCGGCCATGTCGTCACCCCGGAGCTCCGCGCCCTCCTCGACGCCCACCTCACAGGTGACGTCCAGAAGGCCACCGAGATCCACCAGCAGCTGCTCCCCGTCTTCACGGGCATGTTCCGCACCCAGGGCGTCATCACCACCAAGGCCGCACTGGCCCTGCAGGGCCTCCCGGCCGGACCGCTCCGGCTTCCCCTGGTGGAGCTCTCTCCGGAGGAAACCGCGCAGCTCAAGATCGACCTCGCGGCCGGTGGGGTAGAGCTCTAAACACAGACTTCATAACTGAATACGCGAAGAAGGCCGACCGAAACCGGTCGGAACCAAGACAACAGCAAGTGCACGAATGTCATGTACGCCACGTGCCGAGCGGTACGTGGCGTGCGTGGTGAGGAGAGTCTTTTGAGTCATCCGCATCCTGAACTCGGCGCCCCGCCGAAGCTTCCCAAGGGTGGCCTGCGCGTCACCCCACTCGGCGGTCTCGGTGAGATCGGCCGGAACATGACGGTCTTCGAATACGACGGCCGACTGCTCATCGTCGACTGCGGCGTCCTCTTCCCCGAGGAGGAGCAGCCCGGAATCGACCTGATCCTGCCGGACTTCACCACCCTGCGGGACCGCCTCGACGACATCGACGGCATCGTTCTCACGCACGGCCACGAGGACCACATCGGTGGCGTCCCCTTCCTGCTCCGAATGAAGCAGGACATCCCGCTGATCGGCTCCAAGCTGACCCTCGCGCTGATCGAGGCAAAGCTCCAGGAGCACCGCATCCGCCCGTACACCCTCGAAGTCACCGAGGGCCACCGCGAGCGCATCGGCCCGTTCGACTGCGAGTTCATCGCGGTCAACCACTCCATCCCGGACGCGCTGGCCGTCGCCATCCGCACGCCCGCGGGCATGGTGGTCCACACCGGCGACTTCAAGATGGACCAGCTTCCGCTGGACGGCCGGCTCACCGACCTGCACGCGTTCGCCCGGCTGAGCGAGGAGGGCATCGACCTCCTGCTCTCGGACTCGACGAACGCGGAGGTCCCGGGCTTCGTCCCGCCCGAGCGCGACATCTCGAACGTCCTGCGTACGGTCTTCGCGAACGCCCAGAAGCGCATCATCGTGGCCAGCTTCGCCAGCCACGTCCACCGCATCCAGCAGATCCTCGACGCGGCCCACGAGTACGGCCGCCGCGTGGCCTTCGTCGGCCGCTCGATGGTCCGCAACATGGGCATCGCACGCGACCTGGGCTATCTGCGGGTCCCTGCGGGGCTGGTCGTCGACGTGAAGACGCTCGACGACCTCCCGGACCACGAAGTGGTCCTGGTCTGTACGGGCTCCCAGGGCGAACCGATGGCGGCCCTGTCCCGCATGGCCAACCGGGACCACCAGATCCGCATCGTCCAGGGCGACACCGTGATCCTGGCGTCGTCCCTGATTCCTGGCAACGAGAACGCGGTCTACCGCGTGATCAATGGGCTGACCCGCTGGGGCGCGAGCGTCGTCCACAAGGGCAACGCCAAGGTCCATGTCTCGGGCCACGCCTCGGCCGGCGAGCTCCTGTACTTCTACAACATCTGCAAGCCGAAGAACCTGATGCCGGTTCACGGCGAATGGCGCCACCTGCGCGCCAACGCCGAACTCGGGGCCCTGACAGGTGTCCCGAAGGACCACATCGTCATCGCCGAGGACGGGGTCGTCGTCGATCTCATCGACGGCAAGGCCAAGATTGTCGGCAAGGTCCAGGCGGGTTATGTGTACGTCGACGGCCTCTCGGTCGGCGATGTCACCGAGGCCTCCCTCAAGGACCGCCGGATCCTCGGCGACGAGGGCATCATCTCGGTCTTCCTCGTGGTCGACTCGAGCACCGGCAAGGTCGTCGGCGGTCCGCACATCCACGCCCGCGGCTCCGGAATCGAGGACACCGCCTTCGGCGCGGTGCTCCCGAAGATCGAGGAAGCGATCGCCAAGTCGGCTTCCGACGGCGTCGCCGAGCCGCACCAGCTGCAGCAACTCGTCCGCCGCGTGGCGGGCAAGTGGGTCTCCGACACCTACCGTCGGCGCCCGATGATCCTTCCGGTGGTCGTCG